>NZ_JBMEQQ010000002.1:0-4800000 GCF_049060025.1 Archangium gephyra | reverse complement strand
GAGTGCAAGTTTTCGTGTTGCACGGCCGCGAAATGGACGCATGTTTCGATCTGCGCGAGAACGCAACGCGAATGGCGGACATCATCGACCTCTCGCTCCTCGCCGATGCCAGGCGCTACCTCTCCAAGTTGCTCGATGCGCGCGGTATCTCCTACTTCCTCCAGAAGGATGGCCAGCGGCTGTTCCACATCGAGCCGGCCAAGGTCGAGCTCGTGGTCCGTACCGCCATCCGCTCGCGCGCCGACTCGCTGCCGACGCCCCACCCCAAGGCCGTCGAGCATTGCCGCAAGGAGGTCCGCCGCGAGCTGATCCGCCACGTGGCCTCCGCGATGCTGCAGACGGGGCTGTGAGCGGTTTCTCCGCCCGCACCGGCTTCCCCCGCACCTGGAACCCCCTGGCCCGGGCGCTCACCGAGCGCCGGCAGCGCGGGCTCCCCCTTCTGGATCTCACCGAGACCAACCCCACCCACGTGGGCCTGCCCGCGCCCGAGCCGGCCCTGCTGGCCACTCCCGGGGCTCTCGGCTACGAGCCCGAGCCCCAGGGGCTCCTCCCGGCCCGCGAGGCGGTGGCCGCGCACCTGGCCTCGCGCGGCGCCGACGTCTCGCCCGCACACCTCGTCCTCTCGGCGAGCACCAGCGAGTCCTACGGCTGGCTCTTCAAGCTGCTGTGCGAGCCCGGGGACAACGTCCTCATCCCCGCGCCCAGCTACCCCCTCTTCGAGTACCTCACGCGCCTGGAAGGCGTGGAGGCGCGTCCCTACCGGCTGCCCCGCGCGCACGGCTTCGGCCTGGACGTGGAGGCGGTGGCCGCCGCGCGGGACGCCCGCACCCGCGCCGTGCTGGTGGTGAACCCCGGCAACCCCACCGGCCACTACCTCCACGAGGGCGAGTTGGAGGCCCTGGGCCGGCTGTGCGCGGAGGCCGGGCTGGCGCTCCTCTCCGACGAGGTGTTCTCCGACTTCGCCTGGGACGAGGCGCCGGGCCGGGTGCCCACGGTGGCCGGGCGCGAGCTGCCCATGCTCACCTTCTCCCTCTCCGGCCTGTCCAAGGTGGCGGGGCTGCCCGGCCTCAAGCTGGGCTGGACGCACGTGGGCGGGCCCGGCGCGGCGCGTGAGGAGGCCCTGGCCCGGTTGGAGCTGGTGGCGGACACGTACCTGCCGGTGAATACGCCCGTGCAGCTCGCCCTGCCCGCGTTGCTGGCGCACGCGCCGCGCTTCCAACGGGCGCTGCTGGCCCGCGTGAAGGAGAACCGGCGCCGGCTGCTCCAGGCCCGTCCGAAGGACGCCCGCTGGGACGTGCTGCCCGCGCAGGGGGGATGGAGCACCGTGTTGCGCATTCCGCTGGAGCCCGGCGAGGAGGCCACGTGTCTGGCCCTGCTGGACGAGGGGGTGGCGGTGCAGCCGGGCTACTTCTACGACTTCAGCGGCGGCGCCTTCCTGGTGTTGTCCCTGTTGCCGCCACCGGAGGTCTTCTCCGCCGCGATGGAGCCGCTCGTGCGCGTGCTGGCCACGAGCGGATAGAGGCCAGTCCCGCTACCGGGTGGCCGGGCCGCCCACCACATCACGGGGCACCTTGCCCGTGGCACCGAGGCTCCCCGCCACGCCGTAGCACTCGAGGCCGAGCTGCCGGTCCCACGCGGCCTCGCCCTCGATGCGGCTGGCCCGGCGGCGTGCCAGCAGGGCGGGCAGCTCCGTGATGAAGAGGCCGTAGTAGCCCGCCGCGTCCTCGAGCATCGCCGAGGGCGCCACGCCCAGCTCCTGCTCCAGGCGCTCCAGCCCGGCGAGGAAGAGGTGCTGGCAGTCCTCGTTGGACGCGGTGCCCCGGGGCACATCCAGGGCGAGCTCGATGATCGAGCGGCCGGACATGTTCCGGGCGAGCTCCTGACGCGCCTTGGCGCGCTGCTCCCGTGCCTCCACGGCGCGCGCTTCCTCGGCGCGTACCGAGGCTCTCTTCACCAGGGCTGTGCTCATCGGCTCCTCCCCAGAGGCCCGGAATGGGCCCGTCTCCATCCTTTTAATGGAGACGCCTGACGCAGCTCCGTGATGCGCCTGACGAGAGATAAGGAGTGTACGCTCCGACTTCATGCTGGCGAGCAGCCGAGCGTCCTCCAGCCAGCAGAGTGCTGCCCCGGGAGGAGGGGCGGCGTGCGCCAGTGGACAGTCCCCTACGCGCTCTTCCGGACGGAGGCGGCGGAGGGCATCTCGTTGAGCAGCAGCCAGTACATGCCCAGTTGCCGCACCGCCTCGAAGAAGGCGGTGACGTCCACCGGCTTGTGGACGAAGCTGTTGACCCCGAGCTGGTAGCCCTCCACCAGATCCCGCTCCTCGTTGGAGGACGTGAGGATGACCACCGGCAGCGTACGCGTCTTCTCGTGGGCGCGGATGCGCCGCAGCACCTCCAGCCCGTCGATGCGCGGCAGGTGCAGGTCCAACAGCACCACCTGCGGCCAGATGGACGGGTCGCGATCCGCGTGCCGGCCCTGCATGAAGAGGTAGTCGAGCGCCTCGGCCCCATCCCGCACCACCACCACCGGGTTGTGCAGGTTGCTCCTGCGGAACGCCCGGAGCGTCATCAACTCGTCATCCGCGTTGTCCTCGACGAGCAGGACGACACGCTGGCTCAGCTCATACATGGGACTCTCCTCGGTGGGCCTCGGCCGGGCTGAGCCTCGGGGCTCTCCTGTCTTCTCAGGTTTGACTGAAAGACAGTTGGAATTCTACAGATTGATTGGATTCCGAGTCCAGTCCTGAAACGCGGAACGCCCGGCGGAAGGTCTCCCACCGGGCGTTCCGAAGCTCCTACCTGTGCCTACGCGGAGTCCCGGGAGGGGGCTACGCCTGCGAGGGCCTGCGCGAGATGCGGTACAGGATGAAGCCCATGAGGGCGAAGGCGAAGACGCCGATGAGCTGGTAGCCGCCCGGGCCCACCGCGCTCTGGAGGGCGTGCTCCACCGACAGCTTGGAGATGGCCTTGTTGACGCCCTCGTTCACCGAGAGCATGGCGACCACGACCCCGGCCAGCGCGCCGCCGGCCACCAGCCCCGTGGAGAAGAGGTTGCCGGGCCCGAGCTTCGGACTCCTCCACCTTCTCACCCTTGCGCTGCGCCATGTAGTCGGACAGGCCCTTGATGGCGCCGCCCACGAAGATGGGCGCGGTGGTGGACAGCGGCAGGTAGGCGCCCACCGCGAAGGACAGCGACTTGACGCCGCACAGCTCCATCGTGATGGACAGGAAGACACCCACCAGCACGAACTGCCAGTCCAGGTTGAAGGACAGCAGGCCCTTGATGAGCGTGGCCATCAGCGTGCCCTGCGGGGCGGGGAACGCCTCGGTGCCGATCATGTGCTGCACGCCCTGGGCCTGCATCTCGGCGGTGGGGGTGTCGAGCAGCTTCATGGTGAGGCCGATGACGACGGCCGCCGCCACCGAGCCAATCATCAGGCTGAGCTGCTGGGCCCTCGGGGTGGCGCCCACCAGGTAGCCCGTCTTCAGGTCCTGCGAGGTGGCGCCCGCGTTCGCCGCGGCGATGCACACCATGCCGCCCACGCACAGCGCCATGGGCTGGTACATGTCCCCCGTCCAGCCGATGCCCACGAAGATGAGGCAGGTGGCCATCAGCGTGGCGATCGTCATGCCGGAGATGGGGTTGGACGACGAGCCGATGATGCCCACGATGCGCGAGGCCACCGTCACGAAGAAGAAGCCGAACACCACGATGAGCACGCCCAGCAGCAGGCGGCCGAACACCGTGCCCGGCAGGAAGGGCAGGGCGGCCATCACCAGGATGAGGCCCACGCTGCCGAAGATGACGAAGGTGATGGGCAGGTCGCGCTCGGTGCGCTTCTGCGCGGCCGCCGTGGCGCCCTCCTTGAACGACGCCAGGCTCTCCTTGAAGGCCGCGACGATGGTGGGCAGCGTCTTGAGCAGCGTGATGAAGCCGCCCGCGGCCACCGCGCCCGCGCCGATCTGCCGGACGTAGGCCCAGTAGATGGCGGTGGCCATGTTCCCGAAGGTCCGCGTCGCGGGATCCCACGCGCCCGGGCCACCCGCCGTGGTGAGGCTCTGCAGGTTGCCCAGCTTCACGAGCTGCGCCGCGATGGCATCCGGCGGCACGAGCGTGGCCAGCAGCGGGATGAGGCCCAGCCACGCCATCACGCCACCGGCCACCAGCACGCCGGCGATCTTCGGGCCGACGATGTAGCCCACGCCCAGGTACTCGGGGGTGATGTCGCCATTGAGCGTGGCGGACGGGAAGAACTTGTTCGTCTGCTTCGTCACCAGCGCCGGCGTCTCGGCGATGAGCTTCACGATCTTCTGCAGCAGCGCGTACACGAAGGCGAAGCCCACGCCCTGGAAGGCGATCTTCGCCAGGTCTCCGCCCTTCTCCCCGGCGATGAGCACCGAGGCGCATGCCGTGCCCTCGGGGTAGGGCAGGTTGCCGTGCTCCTTCACGATGAGCGAGCGGCGCAGCGGCACCATCATCAGCGTGCCCAGCACCCCGCCCAGCAGCGCCAGCGTGAAGATGGTCCAGTACTCGAAGAAGCTGGAGCCCTGGCTGTCGGTGCTCAGGAAGAGGAAGCCGGGCAGGGTGAACACCACGCCCGCGGCGATGGACTCACCGGCCGAGCCGATGGTCTGCACCACGTTGTTCTCGAGGATCGTCGAGCCGCCCAGCTTCTTGAGCAGGGAGATGGCGAGCACCGCGATGGGGATGGAGGCCGAGACCGTCAGGCCCGCCTTCAGCGCGAGGTACACCGTGGCGGCGCCGAAGATGACACCGAAGAGCACGCCGATGCCGATGGCCTTGGGCGTGAACTCGGCGACGTCGGTGCGATCGGCGGTGATGTACGGCTGGAACTCCGCTGTCTTGAGGACTTCGTTCGGGGCGGAACCGGCCACAACGGCGACGTTCCGAGCCGCCTCGGACTTGGCTGCTTCAGGCTTCAATGGGGGCTCCCAGAAGGGGGACGACCTTGTCGGGAGGGTGTTCTACAACTCCCTCCCCGGTCCTCCAAATGGCCGCCAGGTGCCGGAGCCCAGGCAGGCGGGCATGACGCTATGCGGCGTCCCGCTCGCGGGGAGCCGCTGGGGGCGCCGGGGGCGTGCTCCTCCCGGGCGGCGGCGGCAGGGTGGTCAGGTTGGCCCGCTGCTCCCTCGGGACGAGCAGGCTCTTGAGGTTGTAGGCCATCAGCGCCGCGGCGAAGCCCGGCTGCAGCAGCCCCTCCATCCCCTTGCGCATGTGCAGCACCTCGTAGAACGCGTGGCAGGACTTCGCGTCCAGCGAGGTCAGGTCGATCATGTTCTGGACGGACCACTGCACGGCCTTCAGCCCGAAGGGCCGCTTGCCCCGGGCCTCCGGGTAGGCCAGGTCCATGGTGGTGGTCAGGAACCAGCACAGGCCGACGATCTTTCCGAGCTCCTTCTGGAAGCCCCGCGCCAGCCCCTGGCGGAGTCCGCCCGGCGAGGTGCGCGCCCGCGCCACGTGCTCGCCGAGCAGCCGGGCCCCCAGGCTGATGACCGTCATCCCCTGGCCGAAGACGGGGTTGAGGGAGCAGACGGTGTCGCCCAGGAGGACGAACCCCTCCGGGAAGCGCGCCATCGTCTCGTAGTGCATCCAGCGGCTCGTCGGAATCTTGTGCGAGACGGCCGGGGTCAGCGGCTTCGCGTGGCGGATGTACTCATGGATGTGAGGGGTGGGCAGCCCGCGGGCGAACTCCAGGAACCCGGCGTCGTCCGTGGGCGCATGGTCTCCGAAGTACCCGTTGAGGCTGACGATCCACCGGCCGCCTTCCACGTTGGCGATGAAGCCCGCACGCCGCGACTCGGGCGCGCGGCCGCTCACGGCGAGGATCTTCCACTCGTCGAAGCCCGCGGGGCGCTCGTAGAACCGGCTCGTGTACCCCAGCTCGATGCCCACCTGCTCCTCTTCCGGGCGGCCGTAACCCAGCGCCTCCAGCCACTGCGGCGCTCGCGAGCCCCGGCCGCTGGTGTCCACCACCAGCTCCCCCTCGAGGGTCTGCTCGCCCTCGGGCCCCGCCACCTTCACCCCGGTGACGCGGGTGCGCGAGGCGTCCATGAGGAGCTCCTCGACGCCGTATCCCTGCCGCAGCTCCACGTTGGGCAGCGCGGTGACCTGGCCGCGCACCTTCCACTCCAGGAAGGGACGGGAGACGAGGATCGTCTGGGGACCCCCCTCGTAGCGGACCTTCCAGCTCCCGGACTGGAACCAGGCGGCGTCCCGGGCCATGTCGATGAGGTCGCTCCCCTCCCGCACCAGCTCCCGCACCAGGGTGGGGAACAGCTCGTCCAGCGCCTTGAGCCCCGCCTCCAGCAGGGCGTGGATGTGGCGCGCCTGCGGAGCGCTCTTGCGCGCTTCCGGGCCCTCCGGCAGCCGATCCCTCTCCAGGATGATGACCTTCTCGAAATGCTCCGAGAGCACCCGCGCGCTCAAGAGCCCCGCCATGCTGCCGCCAATGACAATGGCCTGTCCGCGTCCGCGCTCATTCAACGGCACTCAAACCTCCTGGTGGGCGGGCTGATCGACTGTTTGCAGTAGAGCCAGGAGGATATGTGAGGCTGAACCCAACCGGTATGTCCTGAACGGAAGGGAAGGGTGGGAGCCGCCCCAACACGGTGGATGCCTCTCGGAGGATGCCACGGGATGGATGCCCATCCTCCTGCCGAGGGAGCGTCTTCACTCGAAGTATGGGTTGGGCAGTGCGGACGGAAAACGGCATTTCAAGCGAACGGTGCTAGGATGCCGCGCATCCATGAGCAACGCTGAGTTGAAGCGGCTGGTTCTCAAGTTCTTCCTGGAGCAGCAGGTTGCGATGCTGACTGCTCTGGGTCCCGTGGCGTATTTGATCACGCTCACCCTGGGTCTGCCTCCGGACCGGGCCTGGTTCGTCACCTGGGTCAACTTCGGCACGCTGACGCCGGTGTTCGGGGCCATCCTGCCCCTGGCATTCATCTGGTTCGAGCTGAAGAACGCGCTCGCGACGAAGCCGGATGAGATTCCCGGCGAGCGGCTGAAGCGCATCCTCAAGGCGCCCCGGCGCATCGAGTTCAGGATGTGGCTGGGCTACGGCGTGTCGTGCGTGCTGTGGGCCGGCTGGCCCACGGTCCTGTACGGGCTGGATCCCTGGGACGTGCCGCTCACGGTGGTCTCGTTCCTGGTGCTGGCGAGGGTGGTGGGCGTCCGCATGGCGCTGCGGCTGGATCGGCTGCTGCGCCCCTACGCGCTCGAGGAGTTCCACAAGTACCCGCAGGCGCGCGTCGAGGACAGCGGGCACGCGTGGCCCAAGATGCGCTGGTTCCTGCCCTACAGCTTCGCCCTCTTCGTGCTCGCCACGCTGACGGTGACGAGCATCATCGTCTACAAGAAGACCCAGTACGGCTTCGGTGAGCTGTTCACCAACCTGGCCCAGTTGGTGCCGCCGGCGGTGCTGACGCAGCTTCGCCTGGACGTCGCCAGCATCCTGGGCACCATCGTGGTGCCGGTGGTGTCCGTCGGCGGCTTCATGATCTTCGCGGCGGCCTGGTCCGCCTGGGAGCTGGCGCGCCACCAGAGCCAGGGCACCGAGGCCGTGCAGAAGTCCATCGAGTCGATCGCCTCGGGCCGGCCCTCGCTGCCCAACTGGGTGGCCACCGACGAGGTGGGTGACTTGTCCATCTCCACCGCGGCGGCCTTCGAGCGGCTGCGGACGTTCTCCTCCTCGCTGAGTGACTCGGCGCAGCTCCTGGGCAAGTCCGCGGAGTCGCTCAACAGCTCGCACAAGGATCAGACCGAGGCGCTCTCCATCCAGGCCGCGTCGCTGCAGGAGACGCAGGTCACCGCGCAGGAGATCAAGCAGACGTCCATCGTCGCCGCCCAGAAGGCGGAGGACGTGCTGCAGGCGGCCGAGCGCGCGGATCAGATCGGCCGCGCCGGTGAGGCCGCGCTGGAGCAGAGCCTCTCGGGCATGCACGACATCCAGAAGCAGGTGAGCGATATGGCCCAGAGCATCCGCTCCCTGGACGAGCGCGCCCGGCAGATCGCCAACATCACCACCACGGTGAAGGGTCTGGCGGACCGCTCCAACATGCTGGCGCTCAACGCCGCCATCGAGGCGGTGCGCTCGGGCGAGCACGGCAAGGGCTTCAGCGTGGTGGCCCGGGAGATCCGCAGCCTGGCGGATCAGTCCATCAAGGCCACCTACAGCGTGCAGAACATCCTCATGGACCTGAGCGAGGCCATCCGCACCACGGCGGACATGACCGAGGGCGGCTCCGTGAAGGTGCAGGGCAGCGTGCAGCAGCTCCGCTCCTTCGGGGACAACATCAAGCAGCTCTCCGGCATCGTGCGCGACAACGTGAGCTCCGTGCGGCAGATCTCCGCCGCCGTCACCCAGCAGAACCAGGGCATCGGGCAGATCTTCCAGGCGGTGAATGACCTGACGAAGATCATGGACAAGACGATGTCCAGCCTGCGCACCAGCGACGAGGCCGCGGACCAGATGCGCATGGTGGCCGAGCGCGTGAGCATCTTCGTGGGCGAGTACGACTGGCAGAGCCGCAAGCAGCGCGCCGATGCCGCCGCCGCCGCGGCCGCCGCCTCCGTCCGTCCCCCGCCGCTTCCGGGCTCGAACCGCGACGAGGGCTCGGCCTAACCGGCGAGGGCCAGCACCCCCCCGGCGCGCCACGCCACCAGGAGCGCGGCCAGTGCCGGGGGCGGCTCCCCCAACCCGGGGGGAAGTGCCCACGTCTCGAGCGTCACCCGCAGGGCGAGCTGGTCCCCGGCCACGTGGAGCAGCACCGGCCGCACCGCCACCTTCTGCAAGGGCGCGCGCAGTCCCACGCCCCACACCTTGAGCACCGCTTCCTTCAGCGTCCAGGCCGCGGTGGCCGGGTCCAGGTGCCCCTCGCACACGGGGAGGTAGCCCTCCAGCTCTCCCGGCGCGAAGGCCTCCTCCAGGAAGGCCCCGCCGGCCTCCACCCGCTGCTCCAGGTCCACGCCCAGCGGCCCGCCGCGCGCCACCGCCGCCACCGCCAGCCCCGCGCTATGGGAGATGGAGAGCGCCAGCCCGTGTCCGGGTGAGAAGAGGGGCCGCCCGGAGTCCGGCCCGTCCTCGCGCACCGTCACCTCCGCGCGTGCCCCGGGCTCCCACAGCGCCAGGGCCCGGTGCGCGGCGAGCCGGCCCGCCACGAACTCCCGCCGCCGCTTGTCCGTCCTGCACCGGGCGAGCCCCTCGCGCTCCAGGGGCGAGAGGGCGGAGTCCTCCTCCCGCCCCACCTCGCCCCAGCCGAGCACCACCTCGCGCCCGCCGGGCAGCCGCAGCCGCTCAGCCTTCCCCACTCCGGCGCTCTCCCCGGGTCAGCCGGCGGAACCACAGCCCCGTGCCTCCCAGCAGCAGGGCTCCGTCCTCGCCGCGCACCTCGAAGTCGTAGAGGACGTCGTCGCCCTCCACCTTCACCATCCGCGCCTTCACGTGCCCGGACTCGCCCAGCCGCCGCTGCCGCCCGCGCACCAGTTGCTCCACGCCCATGGGCACCGAGACGAGGTTGTTGTGGTGGCCGTCCCAGTTGGCCGCCACCTGGAAGGAGGCGTCGAGCAGGAGCGGATCCAACTGGAAGCGCGGCCTCGCCACGTGCGTGAAGATCTCCCGCTGCCGCGGGGCGCGGATGATGCCCTCCACCTCCGTCTCGCCGACGTACACCCACTCGGCGCGGCAGAAGAGCGGACCGAGGTACAGCGGCTCCTTGGCCAGGTGGAAGATGGAGCGCGCGCGCGAGCCCGGCAGCGCGTCCGGCAGCTTGCCGTTGCCCGGCTCCACGCGCGGCGGCGGCCCGAGCACGTAGATGCCCTGCTGGTGGATGCGGCGCTGCGTCTGGTCCGAGCGGCCGCCCAGCGCGAGGTCGCTGGAGGACTCGACGTAGAGCGTCACCTCATCGCCCTGCTGCTTGAGCACCCGGGCGGTGAGGGTGATGTGGACGGGCTTGCCCTTGGAGCCATGCGGGGCCTTGAAGAACTTGAGCGGCGTCTCGATGCGCAGGTTCTCCGCGCGCAACACCGCCAGGTCCGGCCGGAAGAGGGCGGCGGCCTCGCCGAGCATCTCGAAGCCGAAGGTGCCCGGCATGATGGGCACCGAGTCCAACTGGTGCTGGAGCACGAACGGGTCCGTGTTCAGGTCGAACGTCCGGGTGGCGACGAGGCCCTCTGCCCCGTGCTGCTCCACGCAGTCGATCATCGGGTAGTCGGAGGGGACGAGCAGGAAGCCGCGGTCGTCGTAGACGGTGCGGGCATCCGGGCCGTCGGCGGAGGCGCCGAGGAAGGGCCACTCGCGGAAGAGCCGCTCCTCGAAGATGGCCACCTCGCGCTCGGTGCGGCCGAGCAGCAGCTCGTTGATGAACCAGTACGAGCCCTCGGCGGGGGTGATGTAGGAGACGCCGGTGCCGCGCACCACGTCCGGGTTGCGGGCCGCGGCGCCCACGCTCTCCCACGCCGTCCAGTCGATGGTGACGCAGCGCATGTGCGGGCGCGCCCGGTGCGCGTACGCCATGGCGCACTTGCTCATCAAGTCGTTGGCGGCGCTGTAGTCCGTCTGGCCCTTGTTGCCGAAGCGGCCCGCGCCCGAGCCGAAGCACATCATCAGCTTCAGGTCATCGCGCCGCGTGGCCTCCAGCAGGTTGATGAGGCCGAGCACCTTCACTTCCATGGTGGCCGCGACGATGCCCGGCGTCTTGTCCGGCAGGCTCTTGGAGGCCTCGACCATGGCACCGTGGACGATGCCGTCGATGTGGCCGTGGTCCTCGCGCACCCGGTCCACCATGGCGCGCACGTCCGCGGCGTTGCGGAAGTCACACGTCTCGTACTCGATGGACAGGCCCTGGCCGGCGACCTCCTGGAGGTTGCGCCACAGCTCGCGCGCCCGCTCGTAGGGCTCGAAGGCCTCCTTGAACTTCACCGGCGTGAGGGTGGGGTCCGCCTTCTTGCGGCGGATCATCTCCTCCTTGCGGAACGTCTCGAAGTCGTTGTCGTCCAGCGCCAGGTAGGGCTCGTCGCCCGTAGGAGCCGGGGTGCGTCCGGTGACGATGACCTTGGGGCCCTTGTGGCCCATCCGCGCCACCGCCTTGGCCACCTCGAAGACGGCTCCGCGCCCGCCGCCCGAGAAGAGCAGCACCCAGCTCGGGTCCACCCGGCGCAGCACCTGGCTGCCTTCCTTGGGGAAGTCCGCCCGGCGCAGGCCCACCACGAAGCGGCGGCTGGCCATGTAGCCAATCTCCGTCCGGTCGCTGCCCTCCTCCAGCTCGCGGGCCACCGTCTCGGCCACCACCCAGTGCGAGGCGCGCGGCTCGAAGTCGATCGTCTTGATGATCGCGCCGGGCAGCTCCTGCTTCAGCCCCTTGAGGAAGCCGGACATGGAGCCGCCCATCACGTTGCCGCCATCCCCCACGAAGCCGAAGTCACCGCCCATGGAGGTGACGGCCACGTAGCAGGCGGTGCGCCCCCTGGCGTCCCGGAGGCGCTCGTACATGGCGCGCCCGGTGCCGTGCCAGCGCGCGGTGGTCTCCGCCATCCTCCGGCCGAAGCGCGCGCTGCCCAGGGTGAGGAAGTACTCCACGGGCCCGAAGGCGCCCAGGTCGATGACACCATCGGCTCCGCCCAGCTCCTCGCTGGCGCGGCGCACCCGGCGCTCCACTTCCATGGCATCGGTGATGCCCGCCACCGACACCGTGGCGATGCGCACGCCCTTGCCCACCAGCAGCCGGCTGAAGGCCGCCACCAGGCCCGGCTCGTCTCCCACGAGCAGCAGCTTCTTGCCCTGGAGCTGGTAGCGCTTCTCCGAGGAGAGGGACAGCGGCACCAGGTCCACGCGCCAGCGCTGCGCGGACAGCCCGCGGCTGGGGATGGGGTAGCTGGCGGTGACGCTCAGCGGATCCGCCGTCCACGGCTTGCGGTGGGCGTTGTCGTGCTCCTCGAGGATGACGTGGTAGTTCGTCCCGCCCAGGCCGAAGGCGCTCACCCCCGCGTAGCGCCGCCCCTCGCGGGGGACGGGCCACGGGCGCCCCTCCAGCGACAGGGAGATGGGCAGCCTGTCGAAGGGGATGTCCGCCTTGGGGAATTCACCGCCGTTCATGGGCGGCAGGAAGTGCTCGCTCACCGCGAAGGCCGTCTTGATGAGGCCCAGCAGGCCGGAGGCCGACGAGGTGTGGCCGATCTGCGACTTGAGCGTGCCCATGGGCACCGGGTTGTCGCGGCCGCGCGACTGATAGGCCTCGCCGTAGGCGTCCGCCTCCGTCTTGTCGCCCACCCTCGTGCCCGGGCCGTGCGCCTCGAGCAGGCCGATCTGGACCGGGAGCACGTGCGCGTCCTGCAGCGCGCGCTCCACCGCCCGCGCCTGCCCCTTGGGGTTGGGCGTGAGCAGCGTGGTGCCGCGCCCGTCACTGGAGAAGCCGATGCCGGAGATGACGGCGAGGATCTTGTCCTTCGACGCCTCCGCGTCCTCCAGCCGCTTGATGACCACCGCGCCCGCGCCCTTGGCCGGCACGAAACCATCCGCGCGATCGTCGAAGGGGAAGGTGCCTCGCGGGGAGAGGAAGCCGAGCACGGCCAGGGAGGCGGAGTACTCGGGCACCAGGTTGAAGGCCACGCCGCCGGCCACCACCACGTCGGCTTCCCGGTTGGCCAGCGACATCATCGCGGTGTGCACCGCCACGAGCGAGCTGGCGCAGGCCGCGTCCACCGTCAGCACGCCGCCGGTGAAGTCGTGGATGGCGGCCAGCCGCGCCGCCACGGGAAGGCTGGAGTAGTACTGGGCCGTGTTCTCGTCCAGCGGGGGCAGCTCGCCCACCACGCGCTGGCGGACCGCGTCGAGCAACGGGGCCACCTGCTCGCGGGACATGCCCTGGCCCTGGAGGGCCTCGGCCGCCATGGACAGGTAGCGCTCCAGGACGAAGCGCAGCTCGGTCTCGAATTCCCTGGCGCGCACCGGAAGCTGGCCCACCACCACCTGCACGCGCCGCCCGTTCCACCCTCCCGGCTCGTAGCCCGCCTGCCCGAGCGCCTCCTCCGCCGCCTTGACGAAGAGGGGGACGGCCGGATCCAACGCCGCGGCCTGGTTGGGCGGCAGCCGGAGCCAGCGCGCATCCGGCGACGGCAGGTCCACCGTGCCGGCCAGCCGGGGCACCATCTCCTTGGGACCCATGAGCGCGCCCAGCAGGTGCTGGGCATCGAAGCGCGAGGTGGGCAGATCTCCAATGGCATCCGCCTTGGAGATGATGTTGGTCCACAGCGCCTGCGAGTCCGGCGCGCCCGGGGCGATGGCGCCCATGCCGACGATGGCGTACTTCTGGTTGGGCGGGCGCACCGGGCGGATGTCCGCCCACGTCTCGTGGGACGGCGCGGGCCCGAGCAGCGCGTGGTAGGCGATGTTGCTCCACCCCAGCGAGCTGACGCCCACGTAGCTGCGCGGCGTCAGCTTCATCGGGCGGGTGAGGCACTCCAGCGCGCCCTCCGTCCCGTGACGGGGCGAGGTGAGGCCGGCCACGGGCGCGCGCACGCCCCCGTGCAGCGACAGCGCCGCGCGCATCACCGAGACGAGCCCGCTGGCCGCCTGCTGGAAGCCCACCTGGGGGGCCGCGCTGGAGAACGTCAGGGGCTCGGTGCGCGTGGCGTTGAGCGCGGCCTTCAGGCCGATGACCTCCTGGTCCTCCAGGCCCGGAACGCCGCACGCCTGCAGCTCCACGTGCCGCACCAGCTCCGCCTCGATGCCGGCCATGTCCAGACAGGCGCGCGCGGCCTTGTCCACCATGCGCGACAGCCGGGAGAGGCCCTGCTTGAGGTTCACCTCGGCGCTGACGCCGTGCAGGACGGCGTAGATGCGCTGCTTGTCCGCCAGCGCGTCGTCCAGGCGGCACAGCACCAGGGCCACGGCGCCCTCGCCGGGCAGGGTGCCCGCGGCACGGCCATCCAGCGCGAGCAGCTCCTGCCCGGCCAGCCAGCCGCGCGCGGAGAGCAGTCCGAAGGAGGAGGGGCTGAGCAGCGGGGCCACGGCGCCCACCACCGCCACGTCACAGTGGCCGAGCTGCAGCGAGAGCGAGGCGAACTTCAGCGCCGCCAGCGAGGAGGCCGTCCCCGCGTCCACCGCGAGGTGTCCGCCGCGCGTGTCCAGCAGGCCGGAGAGGCGGCCGGCCACGATGGTGGCCGTGGTGGGCACGGACTCGGGGGTGATGGGCGGAGCGTGTTGCGCGATGTAGCCATCCACGGCCTCCAGCAGCCGGGCGTGGTCGCCGCGGCCCTGGAGGATGGCGGCCAGGTGCTCGCGGAACTCCGGCGAGCGCACGCGCACCGTCTGGTCCACCTTCACGTCCACGCCCAGGCCGGTGGCGCCCAGGTAGATGGCGCAGCGGCCGCCGGGGCTCTTGTCGGGGCCATAGCCCGCGTCCTGCGTCGCCTGGAGCAGCGTCAGGTGGAGCAGCCGCTCCATGCGGTGCATCTTCTCCACCTGGTTGGGCGGCAGGCGGAACTGCTTCCAGTCCTTGCCCTCCTCCGGGGTGAAGCCACCCATCAGCGGATGGCTCAGGCCGAGCGCGGCCCGCCAGTCCTCGGGGGCCCGCGTCAGCGCGCGCATCCCCTCCAGGGACTGGTTCATGAAGCGCGACGGGGAGTCGGCGCCGGGCAGGCGGCACCCGAGCCCGATGATGGCCAGGGGAATGTGCGTGGAGGAGGTCATCGCGGTGAGAGGCTCTTGACGAATGACTGCCAGGCAAGACGGGGCAGGGTGGGAGCGGCGTCCTCGGTGGGCAGGGACGCCATGCCGATGCCGCGCAGCTCGAGCACGGGGATGCCGTCCTGGCCGAGGAGGTGCGCGTCGAAGGAGGCCAGCCCGCTGCTGGCGCCGGACAGGCGGGCGTCACACATGAGGCGCTCGTCGCGCCGGGGCATGCGGAACCAGGTGGCCTCGGAGATGGCCATCTCGCGCGAGCCCTCGCCGGAGAAGGCGTACCAGAGCCACTTCACCATGTGCAGCGCGCCCTCCATGGCGGCGGGCGCCACCTGGATGCGGCTGGCGGGCAACATCTTGGAGAGCACGCGCGGGTGGACGAGCCCGCCCTGGATGCGGCCCAGCTCGCACAGCCGGGCCCAGGAGATGACCTGCAGGGACTCGGGCACGTCCCCCTGTCCGCCCGCGGAGGTGTAGAGCTGCCGGCCGTTCTGGAGGCTCTCCGACTTGGGGGCCAGCATCTGCTGCTGCTGGGGCCAGGGCGCCGGCCCGTAGGCATGGGCGAACTGGAGGACGGCGCGGCAGACGGGGATGGGCTCCTCGGTGGCCTCCTCGTGCCCCGCGTTGGCGCCCGTGCTCACCGCCTCCACTGACAGGAAGACCGACACCTCCCCGTCCCCCTCGCGGCGGGCGCGCCCCACCAACCGCGCGGCGGACGAGGGCTGCGAGGAGCGCAGGAACCAGCGCACGTCCCTCATCCCCACCAGCACGCGGTCCGGGTACACGAGCGCGCCCACCTCGGCCAGGAACTCCAGCTCCATCGAGGCGGGCAGCGGCCGCATCGCCTCGTCGAGCTCCCGGGGCAGGTGCACGTCGCGCTTGGCGACGGCGCTCTCGCCGCGGAAGACCTCGGAGACGTCCTCCAGCAGCGGGTATTGGGAGGTGTCGGGCTGCACGGCCTAGCGACCCTTCACGATTTGCTGGGCGAGCTCGCTCAGCGAACGGACGGACTCCGTCTCCGGTGCGGCGGTGCCCAGGCGCGAGGACATCGCCTCGGCCAGCTTGCGCAGCTCCCCGTCCTTCGCGCCGGCCTGGCGGAGATCCATGGCCAGGAGCGTGTCGCGGACGGAGCGGGGGCCTCCCCCACCGGAGCGCTTCGCGGGCGGCTCGGCGGCGACGGAGACGGGCGCGGCGGCCCGGGCGGGAGCGGCGGCGGCGGACGGGGTGCCCGCTGCCTGCTGCTGCGCGCGCTCGACGATGTGCTCGATGACCTTGCGCAGGGTGTTGAAGTCACGCAGGGCGCGGCTGGGGTCGCGCGTGACGCCGAAGGCCTCGCGGGTGCGCGCGAAGATGTCCACCTGCTTGACGGTGTCGATGCCGAGGTCCGCCTCGAGATCGAGGTCGAGCTCCAGCATGTCCTCCGGGTAGCCCGTCTTCTCCACCACCTGGCGCATGAGGACGTCGCGCACCTGCTCGAAGAGGTCCAGCGAGGCGGCGATGGTGGAGGTCGGCATCCCCGGGGCGGCGGGGGCCGGAGCCGGGGCGGCGGGGGCCGGAGCCGCCGGAGCGGGCCGGGCCGCCACGGGGGCCGGAGCGGGCGCGGTGGCCGCGGCGGAGGCAGCACCCGTGGTGATGATGCGCTCGAGGATGTGCTCGATGACCTTCTGCAGCGTGTTGAAGTCACGCAGGGCGCGGTTGGGGTCGCGCGTGACGCCGAAGTGCTCGCGGGTGCGCGCGAAGATGTCCACCTGCTTGACGGTGTCGATGCCGAGATCCGCCTCGAGATCGAGGTTCATCTCCAGCATGTCTTCCGGGTAGCCCGTCTTCTCCACCACGATGTCCAGCAGCACGCGGCGGACCTCCGCCTCCAGTGCGATGGACTTCTGCACCGTGGTCACCTGCTGGGCGGCCGGGGAGGGCTCGGCCGGGGGCGCCTTCGTGGCGGCGGGGGCGCTGGCCACGGCGGCCTGGCCCGTGCGGAGCTGCTCCACGAGCGCGACGATGGCGTCGAACGTCCGCAGGTTCTCCGGCTGGGCCATGGAGGCGTCCACGCCGAACTCGCGGCCCAGGGCGATGGCCACCTTCAGGGCGGTGGCGGGCTCGAGGACTCCCTCGAGCGGGAGCTGCAGCAGCGCCTGCTCCACCTCGGCCACGGCGCTCGAGGCATCTTCCGAGAGCTGGCCGACGCCATTCACGAATGAGTATCCCACCACGCGCTTGAACTGTTCCATGTCACCTACCTTGGGATGAATCGATGCGATGGCGCCATGCTGCTGCCCCTTGAGGATCTCCCGGGTGAACTGGGTGAGAGACCACTTGGGGCCGGCCTCGATGAAGATGCGGGCGCCCTGATGGTGCGCCTCGCCGATGGCCTGCCGCAGACGCACGGGCTCGACGAACTGACTGGTCAGGAATGCCGGGTACTCGCGCAGCGGCCGGTCGCCGTACTCCGCCGCGTCGATGGTGGAGATGAGCCGCACCGACGGGGCGCGGAAGGCCAGCCCCCGCAGCACCTTGTCATAGGCGGGGCGCGCCGCGCCGATGAGCTCCGAGTGGTAGCCGTGGGAGACGGCGAGCACGGTGCACTCGATGCCGCGGGCGGTGCAGCGCTCCACCAGGCCGGGCAGGGCGTTGCGATCCGCGGACACGATGCAGGCGCGCGGCCCGTTGTCGGCCGCCAGCGTGGCGTAGCCGGGAAGGCCCTCGATGAGCGCGGGCACCTCCTCGGACGGGCACGCGAGCGCCGCCATCTGCCCGGGGTCCTCGGTGGGCATCTCCAGCACGGCCATGGTGCGCGAGTGGATGGCGCGCAGGCCCTCCTCGAGCGTGAGGCTGCCCGCGGCCACCAGCGCCGCCAGCTCGCCGGCGCTCTGGCCGATGAGCAGGTCCGCGTGGATGCCGTGGGCCACCAGCAACCGGTAGAGGGCCACGTTGACCAGGAAGACGGCCGCGTGGATGTCCTCGTCGTTCTGCCGGTAGTTCTTCGCGTCCTCCGTATAGAAGCTGCTCGTCAGCGTGCGCCCGGTGAGGAGCAGGTAGACGCGGTCCGCCTCCTCCAGCGTCCGGGCCACCACGGGGTAGGCGCGGGCGAGCGGGCGCAGCATGTTGGCGTACTGGCCGCCCTGGCCGGGGAAGGTGATGGCCACCTTCGCCCCGCGCAGGGGCGCCTCCGGGCCCGCGGCGAAGATGCCGGACTGGCCCAGGGGCTCCGGGTCCCCGCCCGCTTCCACCGTCTTGCGCAGGAACTCGCGCTTCTTGCGCAGCTCCTCGCGGGTGCGCGCGGTGATGGCCACGCGCCAGGGGCCCTCGGGCGTGTGGCGCGTGTCCTCCAGCGGGCCCTGCTGCTCGCACAGCGCGTGGAGCTGCTCCAGGCACGCGCCGATGTCCGCGCCCGCCACGGCGACGAGCTTCGGATCTCCCTCCGCCGGCTCGCCCTCCTTCTTCTCCGGACGCGAGGGCGGGCCCTTGTACTCCTCGAGGATGGCGTGGAAGTTGGAACCGCCGACGCCGAAGGAGCTGACGCCCGCGCGGCGCGGAGCCCCACCGGCGGGGGCGGGCCACTCGCGGTTGTCCGTCACCACCTCGACGCCCTGGGGAATCTTCGGGTTGCGCGGCTCGCTCTTGAGCGAGCGCGGGATGACGCGCGCCTGCATGGCCCGGGTGACCTTGATCATCCCGGCCGCGCCGGCCGCGGCGTTGAGGTGGCCGATGTTGGACTTCACCGAGCCGATGAGGATGGGACGGGTGCGGCCCTCGCCGTAGGCGTTGTGGGTGGACTTCGTCTCCACCACGTCTCCCAGCGCGGTGCCGGTGCCGTGGCACTCCACGTAGTCCACGCTCGCGGGAGGCACGTGGGCGGCGGACAGGGCGCGGCGCATGGCGAGCGTCTCGCCCATCTCGCTGGGGGGCAGCACGGAGCGGCCCTTGCCGTCACTGGAGCCGGCGATGGAGCGGATGACGGAGTGGATGCGATCCTTGTCGCGCTCGGCGTCCGACAGCCGCTTGACCACGAGGATGCCGGCGCCCTCGCCGGGGACGAAGCCGTCGGCCTGGGCGTTGAAGGGCTGGCTGCCCTTGGCGGACAGGGCGTTGAAGCGGCAGCCGGCGATGTAGAACTCGGGCGACATGTCGGCCCACACACCGCCGGTGAGTACCACGTCCGCCTCGCGGTGCTGCAGCAACTTCCAGGCGCCGTGGAGCGCGGCGAGCGAGCTGGCGCACGCCGAGTCCATCACCATGTGCGGCCCATGGAAGTCGTAGAGCGCGGAGATGCGGCCGGCGTTGAGGCTGCCCAGGTAGCCGGTGAGGCTGTCCTCGCTGATGGGCGGCAGGCCCGCCTTGTAGCGCTCCTCCGCGTTGCGGAGGATGGCGCCGCGCAGCTCCTCGGGCAGGCCGGACTTCTCCAGCGTCTCGCGCAAGTCCCGGGCGAACTCGGCCCAGCGCACGCGCGTGTCGGCGAGGAACTTGATGCCCTGGTACGGCAGGAAGCCCAGGGCCAGGGCCACCCGGTCCCGGTCCCACTTGTCCGGTGAGTACCCCGCGTCCTGGAGGGCCTGCTCGGTGCTCAGCAGCGTCACCACGTGCGAGGGGTCCAACGAGGCCCAGGCCGCCGGAGGAATCCGCATCTCCATCGTCGGCGTGGGCAGCTCATCCAACCAGCAGCCGAGCTTCGTGTACGTCCGGTCCTTGCGGTCCGCGTGGTGGTAGCGCTCCACCTTCCACCGGTCCTTGGGCACCTCGCGCGTGGCGTCGTGGCCCTCGAGCAGCCGCTTCCAGAGCGACTCGATATTGGGGGCGCCGGGGAACATGCCGCCCATGCCGACGATGGCCAGCGGCTCGGACTGGGGACGGCGGCGGGTGGACTTGCGCTCGCCGGGCTGCCAGGCCTCCAGCACCGCGTGGAAGTTGTTGCCGCCGAAGCTGAAGGAGCTGACGGCCGCGCGCGGCAGGGCGCCGGTGCGGAAGGCCTGCGCCTTGCGGGGGATGAAGAAGGGCGTGCGCTCCAGCTCCAGCTTCGGGTTGATGCGCTCCACGCCCGGCTGCGGGGGAATCAGCCCGTGGTGCAGCGAGAGCACGGCCTTGAGCAGTCCGGCCCCGCCCGCGCCCGCGCGCAGGTGGCCGATGTTGGCCTTCACCGAGCCGAGCGCGATGGAGCCCGGCGCACCGGCGTACACGCTGGCCAGGGCCTGCACCTCGCTGACGTCTCCCACCGGAGTCCCCGTGGCATGGCACTCCACGTACTGGATGGAGTCCGGCTCCACGCCCGCGTCCTCGACGGCGCGGCGCATGGCCATCGCCTGGCCCTCGCGCCGGGGCGCCACCAGCGACTTGCCCCGCCCATCCGAGGAGCCGCCCACGCCGCGCAGCACCGCGTAGATGGTTTCTCCGTCCCGCTCCGCGTCCTCCAGCCGCTTGAGGGCGAACAGCGTCACGCCCTCGCCCAGCAGGGTGCCGTCACACTCGTCCGAGAAGGGCCGCACGTGGCCCTTGTGCGACAGCCCGCCCAGCTTGGAGAAGGCGATGAACTCCAGCGGCGTGAGCATCTCGCTCGCGCCGCCGGCCACCGCCAGGTCGAACTCGCCGTCGCGCAGCCCGCGCACCGCCAGGTCCAACGCCGCCAGCGAGGACGAGTAGCCCGCGTCCACCGAGTAGTGCAGGCCCTTGAGATCGAACTGCATGTTGATGCGCCCGGCGGCCACGCTGGCCGAGGAGCCCACCACGTTGTCGTCGCTGCACTCCTTGAGGCGCGAGCGCACCCGCTGGGCGGTGACCTCGAGCACCTCCTGCTGCCGGGTGGCGGGCAGGGCGTGGAACTCGTCCGTGGCGCGCACCGCGTCCAGCATGTCCTCCAGGCGGATGTGCATGCCGCTGTCGCGCTGCCAGCCCAGGCTGGTGGCGCCGAGGATGATGCCGGTGGTGTCCCGGGGCAGCACCTTCACCTCGGAGAGCGCCTGGGTGCCCGCCTCGAGGATCAGCCACTGGAAGGGGTTGACCTGCTGGGCGTCGGCCGGCGTGACCTTGTACTTGCGCCAGTCGAAGACGAAGTCGTTGATGAAGCCGCCCAGCTCCGCATGGGCCCGGTCCGGCATCGTCCGGTCCGGGTGGAAGTAGAGCGAGTGGTCCCAGGCCCTCGAGGGTACCTTGGAGAGTGACACCCTGCCGGTGGACACGCTGGCCCAGAAGTCGGAAACGCGGAGGGCGTTTGGCAGGACGCAGCCCAATCCTACCACGGCGATGGCATCCATACAGGTTCTCTCTGTAGACCGGGTTGGACCCAGGAGGGGGCTCCTGGGCAGTGCCTCGGGGGGAAGCCAATCCTACCACGGGGCTCGTGCGGTGGCGGCGGATGTGACGGGCCCCTATTCCGCCTGGGTGCGAGCGTTCCCAGGAAGCGAGCCGCCTGGCCGCCTGGAGGGCAATCACCCGGGCTTTGTTAACGGGGAGCGCAGTCGCGTCCACTGCCATTGACGGCCTGTCAGGCCATTGTCCCGCCGCTGCGACACGCTGACGCGGCGGCGCCGCACGGCCCGTGTCGGCGGCTTGCCGTTCCCTCGGGGCGCCTCGCGTCACGGCGTTGGGCGCGGCGGTTGCACTACCGCCTGGTGGCCTGACGGAAGGCCCTACGCGAGGAGCACGACATGAGCCTGAAGAAGACGCGCAAGACGCAGCGCCGCCACCCGCGCGGCATGACCCTCATCGAGATCATGGTGGTGATCACCATCCTCGGTCTCATCATGGCCGCGGTGGGCGTGGCCGTCATTCCGCGGCTCGAGGAGGCCAAGCGCGACACGGCGCGGCTGGACATCGCCAACCTCCACAACGCGCTGAAGCTCTACTACGCGAAGAAGGGCAAGTACCCCGACACGGGCACCGGCCTGCGCGCGCTGGTGGACACGCAGGCGCTGGAGCAGATGCCGAAGGATCCGTGGGGCAACGAGTACGTGTATCTCAACGAGGGCGGCAAGCCCGTCATCACCGCCTACGGCGCGGACGGCTCGCCGGGGGGAGAGGGCGCGGATGCGGACGTGTCCTCGCGCGATCTCCAGAAGGACGCCGTGGCGAACAGGTAGCCCCGCACCTGATGTCGTGAGCACTCGCGAGCACTCCTCGCGAGCACTCCTACGGAGGCGGCTCGAGGTTGGACGAGACGGTCACGAAGCCCGAGCCCTCCACCTGCCACAGCTCCACGGGGGAGCGCGCCTCGCCGTTGGCATCGAAGTCCAGGGGGCCGCTGGCGCCCTCGACGTTGACGCTCCGGCCCGCGGCCAGCTCCGCCGCGAGGTAGGTGAAGTTGGAGTTGGTGAGCTGGGTGCCGTCCGCTCCGCTGGAGACGCGCGTGAGCGCCTCGGCCATCTTCGCTCCCGTCACCTCGTTGGAGATGTTCAGGGAGTAGGACGCACCCAGGGCCAGCAGGTACATGGCGTCGTAGGCATTGGAGGTGTAGGCGTACCCGGCCGGGTCCTTCTTGTACCGGTCGTTGAAGCGCGCGCTGAAGGTGCTGAAGGCCAGGCCCGCGCCCTGGGCCGGGGCGGTCCCGTAGAAGCCCTGGGCCTGGCTGTACGCCAGCGGGTCCGCCAGCACGGCCGCGTCCTTCACGCTGTCGGAGAAGAACCAGTGGTGGCCATTCTCCCGCCTGAGGTTGGTCCGGAGCGAGGCCTCCTTGAGGATGGCCGTCACGTCATCCGCGAAGCCAACCAGCACGGTGACGTCCGGGTCGTACAACATGTCGAGTGAATCCAGCACCTGCCTCACGTCGCCGTTCCTCGGATAGGCGTAGGTCCGGTTGGCCAGCCGCGCCTCGGTGAGCCGGCCGGAGATGATGTTGGAGAGGCCCTGTCCGTACAGGTCGTCCACGTAGAGGATGCCCACCTTGATGGGACTGCCGAAGCGGCTGTCGGTGCGCAGCAGGTGGGCGATGACGCTGCCCTGGATGGCATCCGAGGGCGAGGTGCGCCACAAGAGGCCCACCGGGCCGCCGTTGGTGTCCTCCTTCACCGTGCAGCCTCCGGCGACGAGGCGCTGTAGCTCATGGCGAGCACGCCCGCGGGGATCGTCACATCCGCCGCCGCGAGCGTCTGGGTGCTGCCGGCCGTCAGCACCGCCGCCACCTTCTTGTCATTCACCAGCCACTGGGCCTGCTTCTCCGCGACGTCCCGGTCACTCCCGGTGTCGCAGAAGTACAGGGCGATCTTCTTGCCGCCGAGGGTCCGCTGGTTGACCTCCTCCAGCGCGAGCAGCACGGCGTTGAAGGCCTGGAGGTCGGACTCGTCCTCGCTGGCGCCCGGCTCCGGGCTGGTATGGATGGGGAAGAGGCCGCCCATGCGGATGGCATCGGCGTCGGTGGAGCCGTAGGGCTCGGCCTGGCAGCCGGCGGGCAGCGGCAGGCAGACCTGCTGCACGCAGACCTGATCCCTCTGGCAGTCCTCGCTCGTCACGCACTCGTCGAGCCCGGCCGCCGTGGTGAGGCTGCACCCGGTGGCCAGCAAGGCCATCACTCCCGTCAAGAACAGCGCGCGCATCAGAAGCTCACCTCCACACCGGCGCCGGTGCCCTGGGGCGCCGACGTCAACCGGGCCTTGCCGGGTTTCGCCACGGGCTCCCTGGGGTAGAGGAGGATGGCCGCCACCGCGCCCACCACGCCCACCCCGAAGCCGATGTCCGCGATCAGCGCGTTGCTCCGGGTCGCGTCCCTGGCCGCCAGCTTCGCGTCCAGCTCCCGGGCCGCGCCGAACTGGGTGCGCGAGCCATGGGCCTGCAGTCCGAAGAAGGTCCCCATGCCCACGCCCGCCAGCGCCACCCCGCCCAGGGCGAAGGCCGTCACCTGCATGCGCTTGCGCGAGACCTGGGTCTCCTCGCGCGCCACCTTCAGGCGCTGCTGGTTGGCCTCGTCGGCGCGCCGGGCCGCCACCCGCTCCGCCTCCGCCCGCCGCTGGGCCGCTTCGGCCTCGGCCCGCAGCCGCTTGCGCTCGGCTTCCGACGCCGCCGCCGCCTTCTGCTCCTTCTCCTTCTGCAGCCGCAGCCGGTCGATGGCCGAGCGCGAGCGCTTGCGAAGCTGCGCGTTCTCCCCGTCCGTCAGGTACTTCTCGTAATAGGAGATGGCCTCCGTCTCCCGGCCGGCCTGATCGTACGCGCGGGCGATGTTGTAGATGATGCGCGAGTCGTCCAGCGACTCGCTCGCCTTCTCCAGCAGCGCCGCGGCTTCCAGGTACTTCTTCTGGTCGTACAGCCGCTCGGCCTGCTTGATGAGCTCCTTGGGGTTGCGCGAGCCGCCCCGCTGGGCATGGGCGGGTGCGGGCGCGAGCAGGAGGGCCGCCAACAAAACCAGGACCAATCGCATGGTCGCGGAGCCTACCCCTGAACTCCCCGCCGGGCGAAGGGGGCGAAAACAGCAGGGCCGTCCCACCTGGTGGCGGGACGGCCCCGGAAGACGGCGGGCCCTACCCGGGCCGGTGGCTCAGCTCCCCAGGCGGGAGATGAGCAGCTTGCGCTGCAGCGTGAGCGCCTCGGGGGCCTTGAGGCCCAGGGACTCGAAGAAGGGCTCCTGGCTCTTGAGCTCGGTCTTCCACTCGTCCTCCTTGATGGAGGTGACCTCGGCGACGGCCTCCTGGGACATGTCCAGGCCCTTGAGGTTGAGGCCCTGGTCGGAGCGCGGCACCCAGCCCAGCAGCGTCTCCTCGGTGGGGACGCGGCCGTGCACGCGGTTCACGATCCACTCGAGCACGCGCATGTTCTCGCCGAAGCCCGGCCAGATGAACTTGCCGTTCTTGTCCTGGCGGAACCAGTTGACCTGGAAGATCTTCGGCGGGTGGGTGATCTTCTTCTGCATGTCCAGCCAGTGCTGGAGGTAGTCACCCATGTGGTAGCCGCAGAAGGGCAGCATGGCCATGGGATCGCGGCGCACCACGCCCACCTTGCCGGTGGCGGCGGCGGTGGTCTCGCTGCCCATGGTGGCGCCCAGGAACACGCCGTGGGTCCAGTTGAAGGCCTGGAGCACGAGCGGGACGGTGTTGGAGCGGCGGCCGCCGAAGATGAGGGCGGAGATGGGAACGCCCTGGGGGTCGTTCGCCTTGGGGCTCAGCACGGGGTTGTTGGAGGCGGGCGCGGTGAAGCGGCTGTTGGGGTGCGCGGCCTTCTCCGTGCTGCCCTTCTTCCAGGGGCGGCCCTGCCAGTCGGTGAGCTCCTCGGGGACCTCGCCGTCCATGCCCTCCCACCACACGTCGCCGTCGGCCGTCATGGCCACGTTGGTGAAGATGGTGTCCTTGGCGACGGAGGCCATCGCGTTGGGGTTGCTCTTGTAGTTGGTGCCGGGGGCCACGCCGAAGTAGCCGGCCTCGGGGTTGATGGCCCACAGGCGGCCATCCTGGCCCACGCGCATCCAGGCGATGTCGTCGCCCACGGTCTCGATCTTCCAGCCCTCGTACTCCTTGGGCGGAATCATCATGGCGAAGTTCGTCTTGCCGCACGCGGACGGGAAGGCGGCCGCCACGTAGGTGGTCTCCCCCTTGGGGCTGGTGACACCCAGAATGAGCATGTGCTCGGCGAGCCAACCCTCGTGCTGGCCGAGGTAGCTGCCGATGCGCAGCGCGAGGCATTTCTTGCCCAGCAGCACGTTGCCGCCATATCCGCTGCCGATGCTCCAGATGGTGTTGTCCTGGGGGAAGTGGCAGATGAAGCGGCGGTCCGGGTTGAGATCTCCGGTGCTGTGCAGGCCGCGGTTGAAGTCGTTGGAGTCGCCGAGCATGTCCAGCGCGGCCTTCCCCATGCGGGTCATGATCCGCATGTTGAGGGCGACGTAGACGCTGTCGGTGAGCTCCACGCCAATCTTGGCGTAGGGGCTGCCCAGCGGGCCCATGACGTAGGGAATCACGTACATGGTGCGGCCCTTCATGGCGCCGGTGAAGAGGTGGGTGAGCTTGGTGTAGGCCGCCTCGGGCTCCATCCAGTTGTTGGTGGGGCCGGCGTCCTCCTTGTTGGTGGTGCAGATGAACGTGAGGTGCTCCACACGCGCCACGTCATTGGGGTTGGAGCGGTGCAGATAGCAGCCCGGACGCTTCTGCTGGTTGAGGGGGATGAGGATGCCCTCCTTCACCGCCAGGTCGGTGAAGCGCTTCTTCTCCTCCTCCGAACCATCACACCAGACGATGCTGTCCGGCTGGGTCATCTGCGCCATCTTCGCTACCCAGGCCAGCAGCTCCGCGTTCTTCGTGGGAGCAGTGCCCTGGAGCGCCGCGGTTTGGGTCGAGGCCATTCGCTTGTCTCCTCAGTTGGTGGGCGAACCTTCCCGGGAGCCCCTTGTAAAAGCAACAACGCCCGGGGGTGAATCCCGTCCCGGTGCTGCCACCTTCCTTCAATTTCACTTATTGAACCTCCACTATTCAGTAGCAGACGTTCGAGCGGAGGGGGCTCTCGTCTAGCGGACGTTCCGTGTGGAAGGGGTCTCACCTCCGGGCACATGAGGCCCCAGGTTGGGGGCGTCCATGACCATCGCCATCGTGCTGGGCATCGTGTTGGTTGCCCTGGTGCTCTTCTCCATAGATGTCGTGCCCATCGAGGTGAGTTCGCTGGTGGTGGTGTGCCTGCTGGCGATCACCGGGGTGCTGACGCCCGAGCAGGCCTTCGAGGGGTTCAGCAACGACACGGTCATCTTCATCTTCACCCTGCTGGCGATGACGGAGGGCCTGGCCAGCACGGGGGTGGTGCACCTGGTGGGGCAGCGGCTGGCCTTCTTCGCGCGCTACGGGCACCAGACGTTCGTGCTGGCGATGATGGTGGTGGTGGCGGTGTTCTCCTCCATCGTCTCCAACACGGTGACGACGGCGGCCTTCCTGCCGGTGGCCATCGGCGCGGCGCACCGCGCCAAGGTGCCCAAGAGCAAGGTGCTGCTGCCGCTGGCGTACGCCTCCATGTTGGGGGGAATGGTGTTCCTGTACGGCACCTCCACCAACCTGGTGGCCTCGGCGGCCTTCCCGCGCTTCGGGCTGGAGCCCATCGGGGTGGCGGAGCTGTCGCCGGTGGGGTTTCCGGTGGCGGTGCTGGGCATCCTGATGGTGGTGCTGCTGGGGCCGGTGCTGCTGCCGGCGCGGGTGGGCAAGGGCACGGTGGCCGACTGGTCCCTGCGCGACTACCTCACCGAGGCGGAGCTGCCGCCGGACTCGCGCTACGTGGGCAAGGCGCTGGGGGAAATCACCGAGGGCCTGGGGCTGCGCGTCATCGGGCTGGTGCGGGAGGGGCAGTCGCTGCCGGCCGTCCCGACGTACCGGCTGGTGGGCGACGAGCGGCTCATCATCGAGGGCAACCGCGAGGACATCCTGCGGGTGAAGGACCTGAAGGGCATCGAAATCCGCCCGGACATGCGGTTGTCGGACACGGACTTGAGGCCCCAGGACACGCTGCTGGTGGAGGCGACGGTGCCCACGGGCAGCCCGCTCATCAGCCGCAGCCTGAAGGAGACGCTGTTCCTGGAGCGCTACGGCCTGGTGGCGCTGGCCCTGCACCGCAAGCCCGCCATCCAGCGGTTGACGAAGCTGCAACTGCTGGGGCGGCTCTTCGGTGGGCAGTCGCTGTCCTCGCTGCCCTTGTCGGCCGGTGACGTGCTGCTGCTGCGCGGCCCGAGGGACAAGGTCCAGGAGCTGTCGGACGGCGTCAACCTGCTCATCCTGGGGGACGTGGCGTACCAGCCGCCGCGCTACACCAAGTCGCTGCTGGCGGTGGTGCTCTTCCTGGGCGCGCTCGCGCTGGGCACCTTCAAGCTGATGCCGCTGTCGGTGGCGGGGCTGGCGGGCATGCTGGCGATGATCGCCACCGGGTGCGTGGACGCGCGGCGGGCCTTCCGCGTGGACTGGCGCGTGGTGCTGCTCATCGGCTCCATGCTGGCGCTCGGCGTGGCCATGGAGGAGAGCGGGGCGGGCAAGTTCCTGGGCAACCACGCGGCGCGGCTCGGCGAGTACGGAGGCCCGCGCCTGGTGATGCTCCTGATGATGACGCTCACCATCATCCTGTCGGCCCCCATGAGCAACCAGGCGGCGGCCCTGGTGATTCTCCCGGTGGCGGTGGGCGCCGCCTTGAAGCTGGGCGTGGACCCGCGGCCCTTCGCCATTGGCGTGACGCTGGCGGCGAGCTGCTCCTTCATCACCCCGCTCGAGCCGAGCTGCGTGCTGGTGTACGGCCCCGGCCACTACCGCTTCACCGACTTCTTCCGGCTCGGCACGCCCCTGACGGCCGTGCTGCTCGCCTTCCTCGTGGCGGTGGTGCCCCTGGTGTGGCCCTTCCACAAGGCCGGGCCCGAGCCCGCCCGAGCCCGGGAGCCGGTGAGCGAGCGCGTGGTGCCACCGTAGGGGTCAGTGGATGGCGGCGCGCAGGCCGATGCGGCTCAGCACCTCGGCCTCGAGGACGAGCAGCTCGTCCAGCCGCGTGCGCACCGTGGCCTCGTCTCCGCCCGCCGCGGTGACGGCCAGCCGGAAGAAGAGGGACTGGTGCCCATCCTCGGACTGCGCCAGCTCTCCGTAGAAGCGGCGCAGCATGGGATCTTCCAGCCCCTCGGCCAGCAGCGAGAGGCGCTCGCACGAGCGGGCCTCGATGACGGCGGCCACCAGCAGCCGGTCCACCCGGCGCCCATCCGCGGAGGTGCGGACGAACTTCTGCAGTCCCTGGGCGTACGGGTCACCCGCGTCGCGCCCCAGCGTCAGGCCCCGGGCCGCCATCAGGTCCAACACCCGGGCCAGGTGCGCGCTCTCCTCGCGAGCCAGCCGCGCCATCTGCGCCGGCAGGCCGGGCAGATCCGGGTACACCTGGAGCAGCGAGAGGGCATTGGCCGCCGCCTTCTTCTCGCAGTGGGCATGGTCCACGAGCACCTCGTCGAAGCGCTCAAGGGCCAGGGGCAGCCAGCGCGGATCCGTGGGGACCCGGAGGATGACGGGGCCCTCTCCGGACAGGGGACGGCGCTCAGGGGTGGGACGGGACATGGTGCACTCCGGCGGGGGGCGCGGAGTGTAACCGCCCCGCTCGCGGACGCTACTCCGCCAGCACCAGGCGCTGGGTGCGGCCAGCCAGGTAGCCCACCTTGCGGGCGATCCGCGCCAGCGACTCGTCCTTCTCCTCCACCCGGAGCGTGAGCCTCGGCAACGACGACAGCAGGAAGCGGGAGATCTGCCCCAGGCACAGCGTGGCGTGGCCCTTCCCCCGCTGCGAGGGCACCGTGTACAGGTTCTCCAGCTCGGCCCCGAACTGCGAGCGGCTGCCGATGTCCACCTTGAACACCATCTCGCCGTTCTCTTCCAGCACGTAGGTGCGCCTGGCCCTCACGCGCTGCGCCACCCGCGCCTCGAAGTGCGGATCCTCCGCCAGCGCGTCCCGGCCGTAGATCTCCTGCACCGCCCCGCGGGCCAGCGGCAGCAGGCGCGGCACATCCTCATCGCGCGCCAGCCGCAGCAGCGGGTTGGTGAACGGCCCCATGTCATCGGCCGACACCGCGAAGAGCCGGTAGTTCTTCGACAGCCGCGGCTTGCCCGGACACAGGCTGCGCACCAGCGCGTCCACCGCCGGCTTCTCGCCCACCGAGGCCTTGAGCCTCACGCGCTCGGCCAGCGCGTCCGCGATCACTCCCGTGGCCGTGCCGTCGCTCGCCGAGGGCACCATCAGTCCGCCCCCGCCTCCCACGAAGAGCGCCGCCGTCAGCGTCTTTCCATCGAAGCGTCCCCAATACGAGAAGCTGCTGCGGTGGTCCGCTGGCGCGATGCCGAACTCCTGCAGCAATCCCAGCAGGTAGAGGTTCTGCGCGGGATCCTTGGCGAGCAGCGCCCGCAGCGCATCGCTGTCCGAAGGGGCGAGTTGTTGGACCGTGATGGGCATGGGGGGGTGAGGGCCGCCGTACTAGACCATACGACCCGCCAGGGTTTTCAAGGGGCTCCGCGCTTCCTGGGCCGGAAGTGGAACGGATGGGTCAGCGTGAGCGGCGCTTTCCCAGGTGGGGCGGAAAATTGTGCGTCCGCGAAAGCGTCCAGCAGGCAGGCGACCACGAACGGATCCCGCACGGTGCTCTCCACCACCTCGCTGTCCTGGAAGCTGCCCCGCTCCCCGCGCGCCTCCAGGGTGAAGCGCAGCCTCACTGTCTGTGGACCCGGGTGGCGCACCGAGGCGTCGAGGAGGCACGTGCGCACCAGCGGCTGCACGGACTGGAGGGCCCCGCGCACCTCCTCCTCGCTCCAGGTGCCCGGAGGCAGCTCGAGCACCGGCTCGTCCTCGGGCGGTGGTGGCGGCGGCGGCGGGGCGGCGGGAGGTGTCCGCTCCACGGGCACCTCGGGTGGCGGGGCGGGGGAGGGCGGCTCGGGCGGAGGCGAGGCGGGGACGTCCACGGCCTCGGTGACGGTGGGCGCGGGTGTGTCCCGCGTGAGCCAGAGCGCCAGCGCGCTCAGGGCCACGAAAGGGATGACCACCCAGAGAAAGACCGCTCTGCCCCGCATGTGCACCTTCAACCCTCGAGGCCCAGGGCCTCCTTCAACAGCGCCTCCCGCGCGACGACGGGCGAGCGGGGGAGCAGCTCGGGCCGGAAGCGCCGCACCAGCTCCCGCAGCGTCACCGGCGTGCCATCCCCCAGCCCGCTCCACGCCGCGAGCAGCCCCAGCACCCGCTCCACGGAGAGGCCCCGCTCGCGCAGCTCGGCGACCGCGAAGGCGCCCTCCCGCTTGGCCAGCCGCTTGCCGTCCTCGCCGAGCACCAGGGGCACGTGCCAGAAGCGTGGTGGCGTCAGGCCGAGCGCCTCGTGGATTTGAAGCTGCCGGGGCGTGGACGTCAGCAGGTCATCTCCCCGGAGCACGTCGGTGATGCGGCTGGCCGCGTCGTCCACCACCACCGCGAGCTGGTAGCTGGCCACTCCGTCGTTGCGGCGCACCACGAAGTCCCCCACCAGCGTGGCCACGTCCTGGCAGGTGCGGCCATGCAGCCCGTCCTCGAAGCACCACTCGCCGGGGGCCGCCCGGAAGCGCAGGGCGGGCACGCGCGTCCGGGCGCGCTCGGCCAGGGTCTCCGGTGGCAGGGTGGCGCACGTGCCGGGGTAGCGGGGCCCTTCCTCGCTCAGGCCGTGCGGGGCACTCGCGGCCCGGGCGATCTCCGCGCGCGTGCAGAAGCACGGGTAGACGCGGCCCGTGCGCTCCAGCTCCTCCAGCGCCTCCCGGTAGACGTCATCGCGCTGGCTCTGCACCAGGGGCGTCTCGTCCCAGTCCAGGCCCAGCCACTCCAGGTCCCGGTACAGGTCGTCGAGGAACTGGGGCTTGCAGCGCGCGCGGTCGAGGTCCTCGATGCGCAGCAGGAACTGGCCGCCGGCCGCGCGGGCCTGGAGCCAGCCGAGCAGCGCGCTGCGGGCATTGCCGAGGTGGATGCGGCCGGTGGGGCTGGGGGCGAAGCGTCCGCGGAAGCTCATGGAGATCGCTGGCAGACTAACGCGCCCGGGATGGGCTGGCTGCTTCCTCCTTGGCCTCCGGGCCGGACATGCGCAGCTTTCCCGTGGCCAAGGAAGCCGCGGACGGTTACTCCCCGGCCCTGGACGGGGCGGGAGGGCCCGCCCGCCTGCCCGGTGTGCCCTGGATGACCGTGATGCGCTTCCTCCACTGCTCCGATGTCCACATCACCGCCGACTACTTTTCCCTGCCCTTCATGAGGCTCGGCTGGCGGCGGTGGGTCGCCATGGCCGAGCTGTCCGTGGGCGGGCGCAAGAAGGCCTATGCGCGGGCTCCCGAGACGCTCGCCACCATCGCCAGTGACGCGGAGCAGCACGGGGTGGACCACTTCATCCTCTCCGGCGACATCACCGCGTATGCGCTGGAGCCGGAGTTCCAGCTCGCCCGCGAGTCGCTCGGCGTGCTGGCGGAGGATCCGGGCCGTTGCACCGTCATTCCCGGCAACCACGACGTCTTCACCCCGGGAAGCCACCGCACGGGCCGTTTCGCGCGGCACTTCGGCCACCTGCTGGAGAGCGACCTGCCCGAGTACCGCCGCGAGGGGGCCTTCCCCTTCGTGCGGTTGGTGGGAAAGGAGGCCGCGGTGGTGGGCCTGCTGTCGGCACGGGTGCCCTCCCTGCCGGGCATTGCTCATGGCCGCATCGGCCCGGCGCAGCTGGACGGGCTCGCGGCGCTGGTGAAGGACCCGCGGCTCGCCGGCCGGGCCGTGCTGGTGGCGGTGCACCACGCTCCGCTCACCCACCATGGCCGAGCCGACAGCTACTTCCACGGGCTGAGGGACGCGGAGGCGCTCTTCCGGCTGATTCCGGGTCCGCGCTACGCGGTGCTCCACGGCCACATCCACAAGCGCTACCACCACCCGTCCACCGCCGAGCGCCCGCACATCTTCAGCGCGGGCTCCTCCACCCAGTTGGGGCGCGAGGGCTACTGGGTCATCGAGGTGAAGGACGGCCAGGTGGTGGGCGGACAGAAGCACGTGCCCGGCGGGGCGGTGCACTGAGGGCCCGCTCCCTCCGTCAGGCCTGCAGGCGAGGGGCCGAGTAACGCCGCACGAAGTGGATCCACCGGCGCTCGTCCACCTCCACCTGCCACTCGCTGTTGGGCGTCAGCGGCAGGCGCTGCTTGAGGAAGGCCTCCAGGTGATCCGCGGCCTTCACCGGCGTGAGGCCGGGAGCGCGGAATGCGACGCGCAGGAAGACCTCGAGCGAAGGCGCCACCTCCAGCACCGTGTAGATGCGCAGCGAGCCCACGCGCCGCTGGTAGCGCTCGTCCTGCGGTACAGGGGTGGCTGCCTGCTCGTCTGGCTGCAACGTCATCCAGTTGGACGGCTCGAGGGCGAACTCGAGCAACTCCGTGCTCGCGTCTTCCAGCGTTGCGTGCTCGTGAATGGAAAGCATGCCCACCTCCCTGTGCGACCGTCCGTGCCAGGAAGAATGTGCCCACGTGCCAAGGGCGTGCAAGGGGGCGGCACCCCCTTCGCGGTGCGTCATGGCCAGACGTCATCCATGTGTCAGTGCTGTGTGCTACTCAGCCACCGCGTGCCACTTCCGCGACGAACCTCCAGGAGATATGCGTGGCCTCGCCCGCGAGGATGTCGCTGAGCTCGGCACGCACGGACGGGCTGCGGTTGGCCGTGCGGAAGACGCGGTCCAGCAGCCAGGGCCGCTCGAAGGCCCACATCAACCGGCGGTTGAGGTGGAAGGCGGTGCGGAAGCGTTGCTCCCAGCGCCGCGCGTAGCCGCCGAGCCCCCGCGCCGAGAAGTCTCCCGCCGCCACGGCCTCGGCCACCGCCTCGGCGGCGAAGGCGCCCGACTCCAGCGCGAACTCGATGCCCTCGCCCGTGAGCGGGTTGACGAAGCCGGCCGCGTCTCCCAGCAGCAGCGCCCGATCGAACTGGGTGTGCCGCGAGAAGGAGCCGTAAGGCAGGTGGTGGCCCTTCACCTTGCCCACGCGCCGGGCGCCGGCCAGCTCCGCCGCCACGCGCGGACTCGCGCAGAACTTCTCCATCAGCGCGGGCAGCTTCGTCTCGGACGTGTCGAGCTGGTCCGCCCGCATGCCCAGGCCCACGTTGGCCCGGCCGTCCGGCAGGGGGAAGATCCACCCATAGGCGGGCAGCAGCTCCTTCTCCCAGAAGAAGGCGAAGCTGCGCGGGTGGGACAGGCGGACGTTCTCGTAGTAGGCGCGGACCGCGAAGGCCCCCTCGTTGCGCGGGAAGTCGGGAGCCCCGAGCGCGCGCCGCACCACCGACGGGGAGCCATCACACCCGAGCACCAGGTCCGCGCGCAGCGGCTCTCCCTCCCGGCAGCGCAGGAGGACGCCGTTGCCGTCGCGCTCGAGCCCGTCCACGAGGACGCCCTCGCGCAGCTCGGCACCGGCCTGGACCGCGCGCTGGACGAGCCGCTCATCGAGCACCTGGCGGGTGATGACGCTGGCCTTGCCGCCGAAGAGGCGCGCGGGGATGGGCTCCTCCAGGACGACGCCCCCGGGGGAGAGCGCGTAGACGGAGTCCACCGGCGCGGCCTCGGTGCTCGTGGGCAGCGTGCCGAGCCCCAGGCGCTCCAACATCCACAGCGTCCGGGGCGTGCAACCATCCCCGCAGATCTTGTCCCGGGGGAAGCGGTTGCGCTCGAGCAGCGTCACCCGGGCACCCTGCTGCGCGAGGAACGTGGCCGCGGAGGAGCCGGCCGGTCCCGCGCCGACGATGGCGACGTGGAGGGATTTCATCGCGCGCGTTGTAGCGCCCGGGCCCCGGCCCCGCCAGCTTCCAGCGCTCAGGGTCCGGGGGCCTCGGAGGCCGGTGCGGGACGGGCCGTTCCCTGGGTGTGGCTCTCCAGTCCCTCGCGTGTGTCCCGGGCCGGTTCGAGGGGCAGCTCCAGGGTGAAGACGGCGCCGGCTCCCGGCTGGCTCTCCACGTGGATGTCGCCTCCGGACGCGCGGGCGATCGCCCGGGAGATGTAGAGGCCCAGCCCCAGCCCGCCGTACTGCCGCGTGGACACGGCCCGCTCGAAGCGCCCGAAGATGCGCTCGAGATCCTCGGGGGCGATGCCGATGCCGTGGTCGCGGATGCTCCAGCGCGCGCGGCCTCCGGAGGTGGAGACGTGGAGCTCCACCGGGTGGCCCACGCCGTACTTGAGCGCGTTGGTGATGAGGTTGGTGAGCACCTGCTCCAGGCGCATCCGGTCCCACAGGCCGGTGGTGGGGCCCTCGGTGGTGACGCGCAGCGTGCAGCCGGCGGCGCGGGCCTGCTCGGAGAAGCGCTCGGCCAGGTCCCGCGTCAGCTCCACCAGGTCCACCAGTTCCAGCCGCAGGCGGAGCCGTCCGGAGGTGAGGCGGGAGACGTCGAGCAGATCATCGACGAGCTGGGACAGGCGCCTCACCTGGGCGAGCGCCTTGTCCACCTTGGCCGTGAGGCGGCCGGTGTCCACGCCGTCGTCCCGGGTGGCCAGTGCGCGTTGGAGGGTCTGCAGGTGCAGGCGCAGGGGCGTGAGCGGGGTGTGCAGCTCGTGGGAGGCCACGGAGAGGAAGTCCTCGCGCAGGCGCACCGCCTCCTGGGACTGGCGGTAGAGCCGGGCGTTGTCCATGGCCACCGAGGTGCGCCGGGCCAGCTCCCGGGCGAGTGCCAGCTCATGCGGGCCGTAGTGGAAGCCCGGGGCGTCCGAGACCAGCAGCAGCGCCGCCAGCGTCTGCCCCCGCACGGAGATGGGGAGGGCGAGGGCGGTGCGGGCCCCGAGCTTCCCCAGCAGCTCGAGGTAGCGCGCGTGGGAGTCCCCGGGCTGGCGCAGGGCCGCCAGGGCCTCGTCCGCGAGGAGTGTCCCGCCGGTGCCCAGCACCTGCACGGTGGGCTGGGGCGAGCTCCAATCCGGCGGGACGAGCCCGCCAGTTCCGTCAGCAGCGCCTGCCGGTCCGCGTCCTGGTGCACCCACGCCTCGCGGTGGAGCTGGCCCGCGTCGTCCATCCGGTCCACGAGGCACCACTGGCCCAGTTGGGGAATGGCCAGCCGCGCCACCCGCGCCAGGGTGCCCTTCTCGTCGAGCAGCTCCGCCAGTTGCGTGCTGGCCTCGATGAGGAAGTGCTGGGCCTCCTCGGCCCGCTTGCGCGCGGTGATGTCCACGAACGTCGACACGATGCCCACCGTCCTGCCGCCCCGGCGCATGGGGTACGACCAGCGCTCCACCGGGAAGAAGGTGCCGTCCTGGCGCCAGATGACGTCGGTGTCTCCATGGTCCTCGGTCCCGTCGCGCAGGGCGTGGAGGATGGGGCACTCGCTCCGGGGGTAGGGCGAGCCATCCGCGTAGGAGTGGTGCCAGAGCTGGTGCGCATCCTGGCCCAGCAGCTCTCCGGCCTCCGTGTAGCCGAGCATCCGCACCGCGGAGCGGTTGACGAAGGTGCTGCGGCCCTCGAGGTCCAACCCGAAGATGCCCTCCGCGGCCGAGTCGAGCAGCAGCCGGATATGGGACTCGCGCTCCTCGAGCTGGGACTGGGTGCTGCGCAGGCGCTCGGCCATCTCGTCGAAGGCACGCCCCACCAGGGAGAAGCTCGTCGCGCCCGGTGAGCCCGCTGCGGGCCTCCCAGTCGCGGGCGGCGAAGCGCTGGGCGGTGGTGACCAGCCGGGCCACCCGGCGCGTGAGGACGAAGTGGAAGAAGAGCCAGAGCAGCCCCGCGAGCCCCGCGAGCAGGACACTGCGCTGCACCACGCTCGCGAGCACCTGTTTGCGCGCCTGGTTGTTGAGGACGGAGAGATCCTTGCGCACCACCAGCGTCCACACCCGCTCGGAGGTGGGCTCCCCAGGGGCTCCAGGCGCGAGCACGGGGTACACGGCCACGAGGGACTGGCCATCCAGGGTGACCTGGATGCTCGCGGCGAGGTTCTCGCGGGCCCGCCGCATGCGCGGCTCCATCTCCGGGGTGAAGAGCTTGGGGTGGAGCGCCTGGGCCCGCTGGCCTATCTCCACACGCCGGGTCGAGGCGGCCACCCGGCCGGTCTCGTCGAGGAGCAGTGCGGCCTTGATGTGCGGATCCGTCCCGAGGCTGGCGACCTCCTCCCGGACGTGCTCGGGCTCGCGCAGGTGCAGGAGGATCTCCAGGAGATCCTGCTGCTCGCTCATGCGGTGGGTGAGCTCCTGGTGGGTGTACTCCTCCACCTGTTGGCGGGCCAGACGCGTGTTCTGCCGCAGGTCGTAGAGGCCCAAGGTGAGGGCGAAGAGCAGCAGCACCGCCGGGATGGTGATGCGCAGGGGCGGAAGAGGGGGCGGCCCCCGCCAGAGGCCCGGCCGGGCCCCGGTCCCCTGTCCCCGGGTGCGGTTCATCACCGGCCCTCCTCGAGCGCCTCGAGGGGCCGCGCGTCCAGCAGTTGCTCGGGCCGCACTGGCGCTCGCAGCAGCCCCGACTTCAACATGAACCGCTGCTGGCTGTGCGCCGAGTCGAGGAGAGGCGAGGAGGGCTCCCGCAGCAGGGCGCGGTTCTCCCGCGGGGAGGGGTGCCGGATCTCTTCCAACTGGGAGGCGAGCCTGGCGGGGCTCGTGTCGAGGCGGGGGCTCATCCGGCTCACCGCGTCCTCCGGATGCGCCTGCAGGTAGCGCAAGGCCCGGAACCATCCCTGGATCAGGTAGCGCACCTGCTCCGGCCGCTGTTCGAGCACGTCCTCGCGCACCGCCAGCACGTTCACGATCTCCCCCGGAATGTGGCTGCTGTCGAAGAGCCGGTGGGCTCCCCCCGCCAGCAACTTGCTCACGAAAGGTTCGAAGGTGACCACGGCGTCCACCTGGCCCGACGCATAGGCGCGCTCGTGCTGGTCCACGGGGATGCGGAGGATCTCGATGTCCGATTCGTGGAGCCCCGCCTTCGCCAGCGCCCGGCTCAGCAGGTAATGGCTCACCGACAGCGCTTCCACCGCCACCCGCTTGCCCCGGAGATCCTCGAGCCGCCGCACCTCCGGCCGCGCGAGGATCGCATCCGCCCCATATGAGTAGTCCAGGACGAGCACCACGCGGGGCTCGAAGCCCTGCTGCTGGAGCTGGAGGGCCATGTCGAGCGAGACGTCCGCCGCGTCGATGCTGCCGTTGCGGAAGTCGCGGTTGACCTCGCTCAGGGAGGAGTACTCGACCAGGCGGATGGAATCGTCGTCCAGGTGACCGAGATCCCTCGCGAGGAAGAGGGGCTCGCCTCCCGGCCAGAGAAAGGTGCCGACGCGCAGGGGTGGGGCTTCCTCGCGCGTGCAGGCGGGCACGGCGAGCAGCCACAACAGCCCGAGCATCCTGACGAGGCTTCGCACGGAGTCTCCTCCTGAAGCTCCTCGTCCAACGCTTGGGACGCGGGGGACGCGCCGCAAGGCTCCCTGAGCGGGCGCGCCAGGAAGCGGAGTCCCGGCCGGAGGCTCATGTCCGGGGGGCCGCGGTTTCAGGAAGCCGTGGGCTGCGGGGCGCGGCGCGGGCGCTCCACGGCGGCCTTGAGCTGGCCGCAGCCGGCGTCGATGTCGATGCCGCGGCGCTGGCGCACGGTGCTGGGCAGGCCGTACCCGGCGAGGATGTCCTGGAAGGCGCGCACGGCGTCCGGGCCGCTGGGGCGCTGGGCGTAGCCCACCGTGGGGTTGAGGGGGATGACGTTGACGTGCGCGTCCATCCCCTGGAGGAGCTGGCCCAGGGCGTGGGCCTGCTCGGGCGTGTCGTTCTGCCCGGCGATGAGCGCCCACTCATAGAAGATGCGGCGCTTGCGCTTCTCCGAGTAGTAGCGGCAGGCGTCCATCAACTCGGCGAGCGGCCACTTGCGGGCCGCGGGCACCAGTGCGCCGCGCTCCGCCTCGGTGGCGCCGTGCAGGCTGACGGCGAGCTGCACCGGCCGGTCCTCGTCCGCGAGCCGGCGGATGCCGGGCACCACGCCCACGGTGCTCAGGGTGATGAAGCGCGGCGCCAGCGCCAGCCCCGAGCGCTCCACGAGGATGTCCACCGCCTCCATGGTGGCCTCGTAGTTGTGGAGGGGCTCGCCCATGCCCATGAGCACCACGTTGCGCAGCGACTCGTTCGTCTCACGGAGGATGCGGGTGACGTGCAGCACCTGGCCGACGATTTCCCCGGGCGTCAGGTGGCGCACGAAGCCCATCTGCCCGGTGGCGCAGAAGACGCAGCCCATGGCGCAGCCGGCCTGGGTGCTGAGGCACACCGTGGCCCGGTCCTTGAAGCGCATGAGGACCGTTTCCACCGTCTGCCCGTCGCGCATCCGCAGCAGCAGCTTGCGGGTGAAGCCGTCGGAGCTGAAGACCTCGTGGTGGGTGGTGGGCCGCTCCAGGCGGGTGCGCTCGCGCAGGGCCTGGACCAGGTCCGGCCGCAGCCCGGTGAGGGCGTCGAAGGACTCCACCTGCTGGCGGTAGAGGGCCTCCCAGAGCAGGTCCCGGTGATAGGCGCTGTAGCCCCAGCCGGCGAGCAGCTCGCCCAGGGCGGCGCGAGGCAGGTCGTACAGGTTGACCAGGGGGGTGGGGGGCGTGGGCTGCATCGTCACGGAGCGATAACACACCTGGGCGGCCGGCTCATGGGAGGCGGGCGGCCGGGCAGGGCCCGGAGCGTCCCCTCCTTTATAGGGAGCCCCGGGAATCAATCATTTTGACCACCTATGAGGCCCCCCGGTCCCAAGAATCGTGCACGCCTGCCTGGAGCGTAGACAGTCAAGGGGGGATGTAGGAGTGCCCTCCGAGGTTTAGAGTCTCGGGGTGCGAATCGAGGAGCCGTGGGACGTACTGGTTGTTGGGGGAGGGGCCAGCGGTACGCTGGTGGTGGCACAGCTCTTGAGGAATGCCGCGGGTCCCCTCCGGGTGGCCTTATTGGAGCGCACGGAGCGTGTGGGTCCCGGCCTCGCCTATTCCACCGGCAGCGCCAGTCATCTGCTCAATGTCCCCGCGGCGAGGATGAGCGCCTTTCCGGAGGACCCCGAGCACTTCCTGCGGTGGATGCGCCGCCTCGAGCCGGCCACGGCCCCCGGTGACTTCGTCCAGCGGCGGCGTTACGGCCAGTACCTGGAGGCGGTGCTGCACGAGGCGCGGGAGGGCGCGGCCCCGGGGGTGGGGCTGGAGGCTCCTCCAGGGCGAGGTGCTGTCCCTGTCCCAGGCGGGGGAGCGCGCGAGGGTGGTGCTGTCCCGGGGCAGGGTGCTGGAGGCGCGCACGGTGGTGCTGGCGGTGGGCAACGCGCTGCCGGCGGACCTGCCGGTGGCGGATGGGGGCCTGTACGCGAGTCCCCGCTATGTCCGCTCGCCCTGGACCGAGGGGGCGCTGCGTCGCGTCCAGCCCCACCACTCGGTGCTGCTCATCGGCACGGGCCTGACGATGGTGGACACGGTGCTGTCGCTGGCCGAGCGCCACCACGAGGGGCGCATCCACGCCATCTCCCGGCACGGGTTGCTGCCGCAGGTGCATCGTCCCGGCGTGGTGGCGGGCCCGCCCATGGCGCCGGCCGAGCCCCAACGCGTCCGCTCCCTCCTGCGCACGCTGCGCCACCAGGTCCGGAGCGCGGAGGAGGGGGGAGACTGGCGCGCCGTGATGGACTCGATGCGGCCGCTGACGGCCTCGTTGTGGCGCGGCCTGCCGGAGCCCGAGCGGCGCCGCTTCCTGCGCCACCTGCGCGCCTACTGGGACGTGCACCGCCACCGGATGGCGCCCGCGGTGAATGACATCCTCCAGCAGTTGCAGAGCAGCGGCGTGCTGCGCATCCACGCGGCGCGCGTGCGCAACTTCCAGCTCGCGGACGAGGGGTGGGTGCTGGCGCGTGTCCGGCCCCGGGGCTTCTCGCGCGAGGCCACGTTCCGCGTCCAGCACGTCATCAACTGCACCGGGCCGGATGCCTCCATCGGCCGGGGGCACCCGCTGCTGCGCGGGCTGCTGGAGTCCGGGCTCGTCCGCTCGGACGCGCTGGGGCTCGGCCTGGCCACGGACGCGGAGGGCGCGCTGCTCGACGCCGGGGGCCGCGTCTCCCGCCAGCTCTTCACCCTGGGCCCCCTGCGCCGGGGGGACCTGTGGGAGAGCACGGCCATCCCGGAGATTCGCACCCAGGCGCTGTCCCTGTCGCGGCGGCTCCTGGAGCAGCTCGCCTCCCGCTCCGACACACCCGCCACCGTTGCCGCTTCTCAATCCACCTCGTTTCCCTAGGGCACCACCGCTGCCATATGGGCCTTCAAATCCAGAAAGAGACGTTCGAGCCCGAGGAGTATGAGCGCTTCAGCCAGCGTCTGGCGGACAGCCTGGACGCCCTGCGGCAGGTGCTGGCCCGCCCGGGTTTCGGCGTGGGGCCGCGCACCATCGGCGCGGAGCTGGAGATGTTCCTGGTGGACGCCGCGGGCTACCCGCTGCCGGTGAACCGGCAGGTGCTGGGCCAGACGGTGGATCCGCGGGTGACGGTGGAGATCGACCGCTTCAACCTCGAGTGCAACCTGCGGCCGGGGCCGCTGGCGGGGCGGCCCTTCACGGCGATGCGCGAGGAGTTCGAGAGCGCGCTGGCCAAGGTGCGGCGCGCGGCGGCCACGCAGGGGGCGCGCGTGGCGGTGACGGGCATCCTCCCCACGCTGCGCGAGAAGGACCTGGGCATGGGGGCGATGACGGCGATGCCGCGCTACCGGGCGCTGTCGGCGGCCATCCGCCGCGGGCGCAAGGAGGAGCCCCTGCGCGTCGTCATCGGCGGTGAGGACTCGCTCACCCTGGAGTGGGACGACGTGACGCTGGAGGGCGCCAACACCTCCTTGCAGTACCACCTGCGCGTGGACCCGGCGGACTTCGCGCGCATGTACAACGCGGCGCAACTGGCGACGCCGGCGGTGCTCGCGGTGAGCAGCAACTCGCCCTTCCTGCTGGGGCGGCGGCTGTGGGACGAGACGCGCGTGGCGCTCTTCCGCCAGGCGGTGGATGACCGGGGCGAGCCCCAGTCCGAGGCGCCGCGGCACGGGCGCGTCACCTTCGGCCACGGCTGGGTGCGCGAGGGGCCGCTGGAGCTCTTCGCCGAGTCGGTGGCGCTCTACCCTCCGCTGCTGCCGGTGCTGGGGGCGGAGTCTCCGCTGGAGTGTCTGGCGCGCGGCGGCCTGCCCCGGCTGGACGAGCTGCGGCTGCACCAGGGCACCGTGTGGAGCTGGAACCGCGCCATCTACGACCCGAGCGGCGGCGGCCACGTCCGCATCGAGCTGCGCGCGCTGCCGGCGGGCCCCACGGTGGTGGACATGCTGGCCAACGGCGCGCTCCTGCTGGGCCTCACGTTGGGGCTGAGCGAGGAGGTGGACGCGCTGCTGCCGGGCATTCCCTTCCCCTGTGCCCGGGGCAACTTCATTCGCGCGGCGAAGGAGGGCCTGGACGCGATGCTGCTGTGGCCCGAGCGCCATGCGCCCTCGCCGCGGCTGGTGCCCGCCGGAGAATTGGTGGAGCGGCTGCTGCCCGTGGCCCGGGCGGGCCTCGTCGGCGCTGGAGTGGTCGCCGAGGAGGCGGACGCCCTGCTCTCCCTTGTGCGGGCCCGGATTCGCGCTGGGTGTACCGGGGCACGCTGGCAACGGAAGATGTTGGCCCGGTTGGAAGCCCACATGCCCCGGCAGGATGCTCTGGCGGCCCTGCTGGAACGTTACATGCTCCTGGCTGCGTCCGGCAGGCCGGTCCACGAGTGGCCACTGGAGTGAAGTGGAGGAAGTCCCTCTTCGAGACTTGCGGCCTGCCCCCTTCCTTTGCGACGCTCACGCCATCTTCCATGCCCCTCGTTGCGTTGGTCTGCCCTGGTGAGTGAGCCTGTTGCTGCGAAGGTCCTCGTCGTCGAGGACAACCGGACGATGCTGGCCTTGATGCAGTACTACCTGAGCAAGGACTTCACGGTCTTCCTTGCCCGGTCCGCTGAAGAAGCGCTTGAAGTCCTCCAGCGGGAACAACTGCACGCGGTCGTATCGGATCAAAACCTTGGTGACGGGCTGATGGGGGTCGACCTCCTCAAGCGCGTCGCCGAGCTACAACCCCATGCCGCGCGCATTCTGGTGACGGCGTCCCAGAAGCTGGAGGACGCGCAGAAGGCCATCAATGAAGCGCGGGTGAACCACTTCCTCACGAAGCCGTTCACAGAACAGGAGTTGAAGAACACCGTGGGCCAGGCGGTCCACAACGCCGCCCTGCTGTCCATCCGCGACAAGATGGTGCAGGAGCTCAAGGACCAGCTCGGACTGGGCCGCGGCGGCGCTGGCAAGCCGGCGGTGAGCAAGCCGGCCGGGCCGGGCGGGCCGGCCGCGACGCCTCGTCCCAAGATGGCGGAGCCCCAGAAGGCCGATGCCAAGAGCGCCACCTCCCAGTCGCTCATCCCCGAGAGCGAGCGGCTGGCGTTCCGTGACGGGCTGACGGGCCTCTACAACCACCGCTACTTCCAGGAGGCCCTGAGCGCGGGCCTGCTGAGTGCGCGGCGGCGGGAGCAGAAGCTGGCGTTGGTGCTCATCGACATCGATGGCTTCCGCCGCTTCAACCTCTCGCGGGGTTACGCCGAGGGCGACAAGCTGCTGCGCCGGGTGGCGCAGATGGTGACGGACATGATGGAGGATCCCGTCACCCATGCCCGGAGCGACAACTCGTCGGAGATCGCCGCCCGGTACGACTGGGACGTGTTCGGCGTCATCCTCTGCAATGCCGACGTGGAGCGGGCGCGCACCTACGCCGAGAAGCTCCGCAAGGCGGTGGAGGAGCTGGACATCCCGGAGGGCACCGGCAGCGACGTGGGCGAGGTGACGGTGACGGCCGCCGTGGCCGTCTTCCCGGACCAGGCCCGCAACGAGCAGGAGCTCATCTCCGCCGCGGAGAAGGCCCTGCGCTCCTCCAAGGCGAGTGCGCCCAACCGCGTGGTGTTGGCTCCCCGCTAGTTGGTTCCGCCCACGTGTCGGTGGGCGGACGGTGAACGGCAGGACCGGCGGCGTGCCGGTCCCCTCCCTGGGATGGTGGGCCCACCCCCATCCCCGGGAGAGTCGAGCCATGAAGAAGTCCGTCGTGAGTCCGTGGATTGCCAGTCTGTCGCTCGCGGCCGTGCTGAGCGGGTGTCCTCAACAGCCCGAGCCACCAGTGGAGGACCCGGTCCGGACACCGGTGGCCCGCCATTCCTACGTGTCCTTCGCGGCACTCGGGACGCCCACGCCGCTGCAGGTGGCGGGGCGGCTGAGCGTCCCCACCAGCGCGCAGGGCAGGGTGCCCGCGGTGGTGATTGCCCACGGTTCGGGCGGAGTGGACACCCGGGGCAGCTTCCACGCGCAGGCGCTGCACGAGGCGGGCATCGCCACGCTGGAGATCGACATGTGGGCCGCCCGGGGTCTGTCCGGAGGCGCGGAGGGGCGGCCGAGGGCCGTGGCCGAGACGCTGCCCGATGCCTGGGGGGCGCTGAAGTACCTGTCCGCGCACCCATCCATCGATGCTTCGCGCATCGGCATCACGGGGTTCTCGTGGGGCGGGTTGATGGCCATGCTGAGCGCCACCCGGAAGTACGCCGTGGGCGCCGAGCCGGGACAGCGCTTCGTGGCGCACGCGCCCTTCTATCCGGTGTGCTGGGCCTACAACCGCGTCCCCAGCTACGAGTTCGGTGAGCTCACCGGCTCCCCCATCTTCATCCAGGCGGGCGATGCCGATCAGTATGACGATCCGGACTCGTGCCAGCGGCTGGTGGACAGCCTGTCGCCGGCGGATCGCGCCAACGTGTCGCTGACCGTCTACCCGGGGGCCACGCACGGGTGGGATCGGCTGGAGCCGGCCATCCGGATCACGGATCCGTACTCGCACACGGGCCGGGGAGGGGAGGTGGACATCGCCCCCTCGCCGGAGACGGCGGAGACGTCGCGGCGGGCCATGGTGGACTTCTTCCGGAGGAACTTCGGCCTGACGCCTTGAGCCTCAGCGCAGGTGCCCGTTCACCACGATGACCTGGGTGTCGGCGATGTGATCATGCAGGCACCGGCGCCCGGCGGTGAAGATGAGGAGCGCGTTGACGAGGCCGAAGAGACCCAGGGTGGGCAGGAGGAGGACGGCCGGCACCATGTTGCGCAGGAGGAGGTGCCGGCCGAGGTCGATGGGGCTTCCATCGGAGCGCACCACCTGGATGCCCAGCAGGCGCTTGCCCAGGCTCTGCCCCGTCGTGACGAGCAGGTGGAGCTGCCAGGCCATCATTCCCAGGGTTCCCAACATCCCCACGGGCATGAGGAGGAGGATGAGGGGGGCGGACTTGTCCTCTGCGAGGCCCCTGCTCAGCAGGCCCCAGATGAGGAACGAGCCGAGCAGGGGAAGGGCCGAGGCCAGACGATCCACGAGCATGGCGGCGAGACGGGAGCCGCGAGATGCCAGATGCAGCTCCGGAGTGCAGCGCACGCAGTAGTCGCGGCGCGTGTCGGCCTGCTGCTGGCACGAGCCGCAGGCATAGCTGCCGCACCGGGCGCAGATGATGACGGCCGGGCGCTCGGGGTGCGCGGCGCAGAGCGCGCTCGGGGTGGGGATGAAGGGCTCGTTGGCGTTCAAGGTCTCACGCTCCGGATTCGTCCTCGGTGCCGCGGCGCAGGCCGAGCATCCGGCGCAGCTCGCGGGCGGACTGGCGGCTGACCTCCACGGTGTGACCGCGGGCGGTGCGGGCGAGGTACCCGCCCGTCTCCAGTGGCTCCAGACGGGTGACGTGGGCGAGGTTGACGAGGGCGCGGCGGTGCACGCGGTAGAAGCCCTCGGTGGGCAGCCGGTCCACGAGCTCCTGGAGGGAGAAGTCGGTGAGGTAGTCGCCCTGGGCGGTGAAGACGGTGACGAGCTCGTCCTCGAGGGTGGCGTGGGAGATGGTGCCGGGGTCCACCAGGACGATGCCCTGGCGGGTGGGGATGGGGAGGCGGGCCAGGGGCCGCGCGAGCTGCTCGATGGCGGTGCCCTTGGCGGGCTCCGGGGCCTTGGAGGCGAGCCGGACGCGCACGCGCTCCAGGGCCTTCTGGAGACGCGAGGCCTCGACGGGCTTGAGGACGTAGTCCACGGCCCCGTGCTCGAAGGCCTCCACGGCATGGTCGGCGTGGGCGGTGACGAGGATGACGTGGGGGCCGCCCGCGGGCAGCAGGGCGAGCGCGTCCATGCCGCTGAGCCCGGGCATGTGGATGTCGAGCAGCACCACGTCCACGCCGCCAGCGCGGACGGCGTCGAGCACGGCCTCGCCATCGGAGGCCTCGCCACACACGTTGATGTCGGGGAAGGCCGTCAGCAGGCGCGAGAGACGCTTGCGAGCGACGAGCTCGTCATCGGCGATGAGGACGGACAGGGGAGGGCTCACGGGGCCCGAGTCTAATCCCTTCAGGCAGGTCCGCGAAGGTGTGCTCCCCCGGACAAGCGCTGACAACCGTGGCCATTTCCCCTCGCCCTCCGGGAGAGGGACGGGGTGAGGGTATCGGGTGAACCCGGGTTGAACCCCTGTCCCCACTTCGGGCCACGGGTTGAAGAACGGGCCCGGATACCCTCACCCCCGCCCTCTCCCGAGGGGAGAGGGAGCAAGGAGGCGGGAACTCAGGCCGCCGCCACGGCCTTCTTCGCTGCCACGGTGGGCACAGGCACCCCCACCTCCTTCTTTCCGGGCACCTGGGTCTGCTCCAGGTGCTCGAGGATGTGGCCGAAGACATCCCGGGCGGCGTTCTTGCCGAAGATGCAATCGATGTGGCCGTACTCCGGGATGAGGACGCGGGAGTAGAGCGCCGAGCCGTTGACTGTGCTCAGGGCCTGCACGGTCTTCTCCGTGCTCTCCGGCAGGAAGCACTGGTTGCGGGTGCCGTGGATGAAGCGGATGGGGATGGCCATGCGATCCAGGTGGGGCAGGTAGACGTTGTCACCGTTGGCGTCCACCACGCGGCCCTGGTTCACCATGAGCGCCAGACCCTCGAACGCCGTGATGGTGGCCGCGCCGAACAGCTCGTGCATGTACTGGTGGGTCATCGCGTTGAGCTGCTCGTGCCGGTAGAGCAGCGAGTACATGAAGCTGACGCGGTGGCACACCGCGCTGTCGCAGTGCTCGTCCTTGCCCACGGGGTAGGCGGCGAGGAGCTTGTCGTAGACGCGCTCCAGGGCGCCCTCGCCCTGGATGGCGTTGGTGGAGAGCGACTTGACGCCCATCAGGTTCAGGAGCTGGGGCAGGTGCAGCCCCGACTTGATCGACACCATCGGGGGGGTCACCACGTGGGTGGAGATCTGCGAGCAGACGGCGGAGCGCACGCCCTGGAGGCCCGCGAGCATGGCCATGGTGAAGGTGGTGGAGCCGTAGCAGTGCGCCACCACCTGGATGTCCTGAGCGCCGGTCAGCTCGCGCACGCGGGCCACGGCCGCCGGCCAGTCCTGGGTGGCCACGTCATCGGCGGTGTACTGCGCCTCCGACGCGGGCAGCAGGGTGCTGGAGCGGTAGTCCAGCAGCCACACGTCGTACCCGTGGGCGCAGAGGTACTCGAGCAGGTTGGTGTCGATGGTGTCCGTGGAGAAGATGCGGCTGGACACGCCCAGGCCGTGCGCGAGCATCACGGGCCCCTTGCTCCCGGCCTGGTAGCGCGACAGCAGCAGGTCCACGCCGTCCGAGGTCTTGAAGCCGAAGAGCTGGGGCGCGGGGGCACGCAGCGGACGGCGCTTGCGCGGCGGGGCATTCGGGTCGATGAAGTCCAGCTCCCCGAGGAGCCCTCCGTAGTAGTCGTACAGGATGCCGGTGAAGTACTGGCCGAACTCCAGCGACAGCTTGATGCGCTCCTCGGCGTTCTTCGCGTTGAAGACGTCCATGGTGGTGAGCTGGCGCATGAAGTCCTCGGGGGCGATCTTCAGCACGCCCCGGCCCACCACCGGGCCCGACTCATCCTGGCCCTCGTAGAGGGTGATGAAGAGCGTGGTGGTGTCGTGCCACATGTCCGCGATGGGCCGCTCGGTGATGACCTTGAAGCCCTTGAAGAAGAAGGTGCGGCCATCATCCGCGGTCAACCGCATCTGGTACTTCATCAGCCGGGTGTCGGCGGCGGTGGGGTCCTGGACGAACAGGTTGAACACGCCCTGGGTGGCGGTGAGCGGCTTGCCGGAGAGCGCTGGCGCCTTCACCGTGCCCACCATCCGCGCGGCGTGGTCCGGCTCCTTCATCATCTTCTCGACGTCCTCCGCGATGATGGTGAGGGTGAACTCGAAGGGCGAGCCCAGGAGCTCGCCGCGCGTGGCCGCCGCCACATAGTTCTCGTCCTGGGCGGGGGAGAAGAAGCCCTTCATCTTCTCGGTGAAGCGGATGCCCGCCTTGCGCTGCTGGGGATCCACGGGAATGGGACCCTTCTTCGCGTAGTCGATCGTCCAGCCGTGCTGCGCGGCGATCCGCATGCTGCAACGCTCGGACAGCGCGGAGATGGTGAGCAGCGGGTTGACGCCCAGCGAGGTGGGGACGACGGCGCCGTCACACACGTACAGCCCCTCGTGCGTCTGCTCCCCGGTGGCGGAGGCGAAGACCTTGTTCTCGTGGTTGACCACACCCTGCTCGGCGCTGTCGGCCATGTTGCAGCCGCCCAGCGGGTGCACGGTGATGAGGCTCTTGCCGAGCAGCTCGCTCCAGATGGGATCCCGCGTGTAGATGCCGCTGAGCGCCTGGGTGGTCTGGACCAGCCGCTTGTCCACCTTCTCGAAGATGGGCCGCGAGCCCACCCCCGGCCAGTCGACGCGCAGCCGGTCCTCCTCCAGCTTCAGGGCGCCGCTGCTGCCCTGGCCCTCGTGCCCCATCACCAGATAGGTCTGCGTGTGCTTGACCGCGCCGTGGTAGGCGCCGTGAACCGCGCTGTCGAGCTTGCGCAGCTCCTGCTCCACCGCCTGGCCCGGGGCGGTGTTGGTCCCCGTGAGCCTCGGCGGCCGCGCTCAACATCGCGGGAATGACCGGAGCCAGCGCACCGGGGATGGCGCCTTCCTCGATGATGATGTCGTCCTCGAGCTTCTCCTGGTTGCGGATGTCGATGATGCCGGTGATGGTGGGACCCACGGGCCCCACCTCGCTCGGGGGCCGGATGCCGAACCCGATGCCGTGGATGGCCGTCTGGTTGTTGTAGGCGAAGCCCAGCACGTCACCGTTTCCGCTGAAGCCCTGGCCCAGCCGGTCCGACACCGGCAACCCCTTCTCCTTGGAGCGCAGGAGGATTTCGGTGGAACCCAGCGCGCCCGCCGCCAGCACCACGAGGTCCGCGGACACGGTCAGCAGCGGGGCGTCGAACTTCTCCCGGCCGGTGTCCAGCACCTGGAAGTGGACGAGCCATTTGCCGTGGGCGCTCCGCTCGAGGTAGCGGACGCTGGTCTCGCAGAAGATCTCCGCGCCGTGCCGCCGGGCATCCGGCAGGTAGTTCATCAGCACCGTGTTCTTCGCACCGACGTTGCAGCCGGAGCAGCAGTCGCCGCAGTTGTTGCAGGCCTTCTGGAACACGCCCGCGGCGTTCACCCCGTCCTCGAAGGTGACGTTGATGGCGGTGCGGTAGAACTTCTGCCCCATGGCCTCGGCGGCCTTTTGCATCGCCTCCAGCTTCTTCAGCTTGGGGTAGGAGTCCGGGTAGGGCCGGGGCCGCAGCATGTCCTCGGCGAGCGTGTACCCGGCGTTGAGCGCCTCCAGCTTCTCGTCGCGGAGCGCCTGGGGCCAGCGGGGATCCTCGAAGACGCGGGGCTCGGCGCGAATGGAGACGTTGGCGTTGATGAGCGATGTGCCGCCCAGGCCGCAGCCCACCAGCACGTTCATGTCCGGGTTGCAGTGGAGATCGAACAGGCCCGTGCGCGAGCCCACATGGCCGGCGGGCAGATCCATCTGCATTTCCTCGAGGGCCTCCGGCGTGGTGTCCGGAAACTCGCCGGGCTGGCGCTCACGGCCGCGCTCCAGCACGCAGACACTCTGGCCAGCGCGAGACAGGCGGGACGCCGTGATGGCGCCGCCGTAGCCCGAGCCGATGACGACGACGGTGTAGTGGGGCCGGATGTCCTCGATCGGCGAGGCGAGGCGATTCGTGTTCATGAAAGGAATCCTGGAGGAGTCGAAGAGGTGGAGCCGGAGGGGGCTCAGGCGGCGGGGAGCGTGCGCCGCTCCGGAGCTCGCATGGGGATGCTCTTGGGCACCGTGAGCCGCTGGGGAGCCACCTGGTAGATGTCGCTGAAGAAGACGATTCTCGGCCTTGGCGGCATGGACCCCCCCTGTGTCACCGGGCTGCGCTGGACCCGCGGAATGAATCGGCATGGTACTGCAGGTGCGGTCGATGACGTAGGACGGGCCACCCACGGCTCTTGTGAATCCCGTTACATGCCGCCACGGGTCCGTAGGAGGATGTCCACCACGCCCTCCAGGACGGGCTCCAGCGCGCTCCGCCGCACGCGTGCCGAGACCAGGAAGCGAAGCTGGATCGACTGGGGGGCAGGCAGGCGTCGAGAGCCATTCAGGGACACGGGGCAGGGCAGGCCACGGCTGTGCTCGCGAAAGTGCTGCTCGGCCCCGGTGTCCGCGAGGGAGGGATCCACGTCCTCGATGATGATTCCGTGGATTTCCTCGGACGGCTCGGAGAGATGAACGAGCGGGATGCGCTGCTCCGTGGCGAGGCGCGCGAAGAAGCCGTCCAGCGCGGGGCGTGCGCGCTCGAGCCACCGGGCATAGGGCGCGGACTCCTCCTGGAAGTGGCGGCCGATCTCGGTCCCGTCACCGCCAGGAGGCAGTGCGTAGGACACCCTGACGCCGCTGCCGACGAAGAGGGCGTAGTACTCGCTGTCGAGCTGTGCTCCTGCCTCTCCGCTCATGGGCTTGTCTCCCGGGGGACGGTGAAGACGCCGAGCATGCTTCAGGTGGGGCGGGGGAGTGCAAGAGTATCGAGGTTGCATTCCAGGGAGGGAGCCGGATGAGGAAAGCAGCCGAGGTGGTGAAGGAGATCAGCGAGGCACTCCGGGAGGTGGACGAGCAACTCCGCCACCACCCCTACCCCGAGGCGTTGGAGCGGGGCGAGGTGACGGTGGAGGCGCTGCGGGCCTTTCCCGGAACGCAGTACCACGTCGCCACGAGTGATCTCCGCGCGATGGCGATGATGGTGCAGCGGTTCGGCCATACGTCCGCGCGCGGCTTTCTCAACGGCATCCTGCAGGGGGAGTTCGCCGCATTGGAGAGCCTGCGGGTGCTGGCCGGCCGGTTGGGGATGACGCGGGAAGAGCTGGAGCGGTACGAAGTCACGCCCGAGGGCTTCGCCTACGCCACGAACATGACCTGGATGGCGGCCAACGTGTCGGTGGCGGAGTTCGCGGTGGGCATCCTGGTCAACTTCCCCGCGTGGGGGCTCACGTGCGGCCGGATGAGCCGGGCGCTGCGCGCGCGCTACGGCTTCACGGAGCAAGAAACCCTGTTCCTGGATGGCTTCGCCAACCTGCCGCCACTCGAAGGCGCCGTCCTCCCGCTCATCCAGGAAGGGCTGGACCAGGGCGTGGAACCACGGCTGCTCCATCGGGCAGCGCGCTTCTTCCAGGCCTACGAGAAGATGTTCTGGGACGCGATGATGGTGGCGGCCCGGGCCCGATGAAGGGAGCACCTGGAATGACCGGACATCTCCTCTCGAGGTGGCGATTCAGGGCGGGGTTTCTCTGCGCGCTATTGCTGGGAGTGGGTGGGCTGAGCGGGTGCGGCACAGGGCGCAATTCCGTCATCGGTCGAATCACTCCGGAGCATTTCGAGTTCACGACGGTCGTCGAGGAGGAACCAGGAGAGCCGAGTGGATGGCGCGCGGTCTGCATCCACGCCCGCATCACTCAGGGCGACTCCAGGGCGACGACCGCGTGCAAGTTCGAGGTGGGCCTGCCTCTGTGCAACCGCCAGCAAGGACGGATCTCGTTGGAGGACGCCCAGGACGCAGCCGCGGAGATGGCGAACCGTGCCGCCTACCGGGTACTGTCCGAAGCCCATCCGGGAACCATGCTCGCCACGCTGTGCGGGGACTTCAAGGAACTCTATGGAGTGCTGCTCGATGAGAAGTTCAAGGGAGCGAAAGTAGGCGAGTGCAAGACCCGTGGCGTGAAGGTCGTCCACTTCGACGCGCCCTACCATTGTGATTGATGGGATGAAGACGACACACGAGACCTACAAGGCCCTCGCGGCGCCTCTCCTCATTGATGCCGTCGGCCCCGGTGGCATGAAGCGCCCCATTCATGCCTTCCCCAAGGTGCTCGGGGACAAGATTCTGGTCGTCAGCGGGTTGGAGGCATTCAGGCTGCATCTGCCGCACTTCCTCGGGCAGCGTCGTGGTGAAGACCTGGCGGATCCTGATTTTGGCAGCTCGCTTCATGCGCTGCTAGACACGGAGGATGAGCCGCATGCGTCCGAGCTCGTTCGACGTGTGGCGCACGACGAGATTCCTCGGAGATTCGGCAAGTATCTCGACGCACTCCATGCTTTCAACGTCACTGTGCACCGGCAAACCCGAACCATGGTCGTCGCCATGGAACTGAAGCCGCACGGAGCAGAGAGGGTGTCATGGAGCTTCGAGCTTCACTTCCCACCAGGAGAGAAGCAGGAGCGCCGTTCCTCCCATCCGCTCCCAGGTTTGCAAGCGATGAACGATCCCAGGGCCGAGGAGTTGATCCGCCTCGCCCGTCGTTTCTACCCGGCGGGCTTTCCGTCCTGGGAAGACGACCACGATGAGCCCGTGCTGGCCTATCAAAGGACGCCTGAGCATCAACGATGGGAAGCGGCGTGGGAAACCGCCCTGCGATGGAAGCAGTGGGCGCCCCTCATGGAGGCTCTCCGAGCCGCCCTTCCCGATATCAAGATGGGCAGCCTGACGCCTGCGTACCATACGGCCTGCAGGTTCTGCTGTTTGTACTTGGAGCAGTCCCTTCCGGATGGGAGCCAACTCGTCACCCGCGTAGCAGGTGCAATCAGCGTCCTCGCGCCTCTGTACCTCGTCTACACCACGACGCAACTCCGCCGGTCTGACGCGACCTCTACCCAGCCGCAACTCTCCTTCGGGGTCGATCCAAGCCGCGGAACCAGACCCTACGAGGACAAGATGGCTCACCACATCGAGCAGGTGTTTGGTTACCAGCCGTTCCCTCTCGACATGGCCGATGTGCCATTACCTGACCTCCGTGTCGGCGAAGTCCACGGGCACCCTACGCTCCTCAGCGCTCTCCTTGCGGATCGGAACGGTTTGGTGAACCTGCCTTGAGCACAATGAAGTGCGAGGGTGCTGCTTCATGCAACCAACCGCAGTGACATGACGCTCTCCCAGGGCACAAGGGCTGTCTGGGTGGAGTGGACTTGTGCTCCTGTTGCTTCTACGGAAAGTCGCCAGCGCGTAGGTATCAACCGGCCGGACCTGCAGTTCGACTATAACGGCCGCCGCTATCAGGTGGAGTACGACACGCCCACGTCGGGCCGTGGCACTGGCCACCAGTTGCGCATCAAGTCCAACGACCCGGACGCAGAAACCATCCTCCTCATTGTGCCCTGACAGGCGAGGTTCACCCTATGGCCGAAAACATGAAGGGACTGTTCCTGGATGACCGCTGGGCGCCGGTCACTTCGGAACTGGGATTCCTGGAGACCGATGCGGAGCATGCCGCTCGCGCCTTTGCGGCATGGCAGGCAGGACTGCTGGTGTCCCGTGGCATTGCCGTGGAGGCGCGCTCGGTTTCAGGCACGCTGGAGCAGACCCTCTCCTCTCTGCTTCCCCTGACCACTCCGGAGGTACGGCGGCACCTCTTCATCCCGACGCGCAGCCCGTGGACGGCGTACGTCGAGAATGCGCGGGGAGGAACCGATGCCACGAGCGCCATGCGCTACATGGCCCGGACGCTGGGCTGCCGGTGCTTGCGTGTGGTCGCCGTGCCCCACACCTACCGCAATCGCAAAGGTCGGTATGGTGCCGTGATGCTCTCGGTGTACGGCCCTCATGATACGGAGTGGCTCAACCACGTGCGGTCCCTGGGGGCATCCAATGACGGAGGCCACTGGGTGTTCGATCAGTTCGGCGAGCCCTTCTCCTTCGAGAAGGTGGAGCAGTACCAGGCCCGCCGGGTGAGGGATCGCTTCACCTTCGAGATGCTCAAGGAGTACCTGCATCATCTCGGGCTGTCGCCCTTCGATGAGAACTTCTACCTACCAGAGAGCGCACCCGCCTGGCTGGTGGAGAAGACAGGCCTGGTCGTCTCCCGTCATGAGGAATTCACCCTGGAGCAGGCCCGGGCGGAAGTTCTCTGAGCGCGGTCTTGGAGGTTATCGGCTCCTGGCCCCGCGTGAGGAGCGTGGAGATGGCACCTCCACCACGGAGTCCCCGGCGATGGCGAAGAGGCGCTCGCCTGCTCGGGGGCGGATGTCCATGCCCCCGGTGAAGGCGCTGAAGGCGGGCAGCACGCCCACTCCCGCTCCGAGGTGGAAGCACGGCAGGCGCAGCCGGTCCGCCCCACTATTGAGGCGCACGGTAGGGTGAATGTGGCCCGCCCAGACGTAGTGCCCCCTCGCTGGTTCCGGATGGTGTGAGAAGCGGAAGGGGCCTTCATCGAGATGTGGTTCGAGCAACTCCATGCGCCACGCTGCGGGCAGTGTGTCCAGGTGCCGGTCGTGGTTGCCGCGCACCAGCACCATCTCCACATCATGGCCCGTGCGCCAGTCGGCCACGCGTTGCACCACCTCGGGTGTGAGACCCCGGCGCGAGTGGACGAGGTCCCCCACCAACAGCAGCCTGCGTGCCTCGGTGGCGCGCAGGGCGGCCGAGAGCCTCGCGAGGTCGTCCTCCAGCACCTCGGGAGGCAGGGGAATGCCGTGCTGGTGGAAGCTCTCCGGCTTGCCCCAGTGCAGGTCCGCCACCGCGAGCACTCCGCCCCCGGGCCAGTACAGGGCGCGCTCGGGGCGCAGCTCCACGTCGGTGCCGCCTAGGCGGACAGGGAGTCCTCTCGCAGCCATTTCTCCTTCATCCGCTCCACCCGCTCCTGCAGCGACTCGTTGGACAGGGTGGCGCCCATACGCTCGACGACGAGCGGAAAGCCCAGCGGCGTGGGCCGTGGGACGTGAATGCACTCCACCGGCGAGCGTTCCAGGCGCTCCAGCGTGCTCACCAGCCGCACCTGCTCGAAGTGTTGCTCCAGCACCTCGCGCCGCGCCTGGGCCAGCAACAGGTGGTCCGGCTCGTAGCGGGCGAAGACGTCATAGAGGAGGCCCGCGCTGGCCTGCACCTGGCGGGTGGACTTGCGCGCTCCGGGCAGCCCCGGCAGCACCAGCCCGGCCACGCGCGCCACGTCGCGGAACTGCCGCCGCGCCAGCTCGCCGAGGTTGACGCTCTCCAGGATGTCCTCCACCAGCCGCTCGCGGGTGAAGAGCGCGGGCCGCAGCGCCTCCTCGAAAGGGAAGGGCGAGGGCGTGAGCAGCTCCAGGCCGTAGTCGTTCACCGCGAGGCTGAAGGTGGCCTTCTGCAGCCGCGTGAGGCGCAGGGCCAGCAGCGCGGCGAGGCCCTCGTGCACCAACCGGCCCTCGAAAGGGTAGAGGAAGAGGTGGTGGCCCTCGCGGGTCTGGCACAGCTCGGCGAGGCAGCCGTCGCGCGAGGGCAGCCGGGACAGGCGGGCCTGGGCCTCCAGCACGGGGCGGGCCGCTTCGAGCCTCGGCGCTGTCGTAGTGCCCCTGGCGGACGGCGTGGAAGGCCCGGCGCATGGCCGCGGCGAGCGAGCCGGAGAGGGGCAGCCGTCCGCCGCTCCAGCGGGGCGTGGCCGAGGCGCGCTCCTTCGCGGCCCGCACGTAGGCGGTGAGGTCCTTCATGAGGCGGAACTCGAGCCGCTTGCCGGCGAAGAGGAAGGTGTCGCCCGGGCGCAGGCGGCTCACGAAGGACTCCTCCACGGTGCCGAGCCGGGCACCCTTCAAGTAGCGCAGCTCCACGGAGGCGTTGGAGGCGATGGTGCCCACGTTGAGGCGGTGGAGCCGGGCCACACGCGTATCCGCCACCACGTACCGGTCCTCCAGCCGCTGGACGCGGCGGAACTGCGGGTAGGCGCGCAGGGTGGGGCCGCCCTCCGTCACCAGCACGAGGGTACGGTCGAAGTCCTCCTCGGAGAAGCTCCTGGTAGGCCAGCGTGTCACGCACCTCGGCGAGCAGGGTGTCGCGCGTGAAGCCGCCGCCGAGCGCGCAGGTGACGAGGTGCTGGGCGAGCACATCCAACGGCTGGCGGAGGGGCGCGCGGGGCTCCACCTCGCACTGGGCGAGCGCCTCGCGGGCGGCGCTCATCTCCACGAGCTCGAGGGCGTGGGTGGGGACGAAGAGGAGGTGCGCGGTGGCGCCGGGGCGGTGGGCGCTGCGGCCGGCGCGCTGGAGGGTGCGGGCGATGCCCTTGGGGCTGCCCACCTGTACCACGCGCTCCACGGGGCCGAAGTCCACCCCCAGGTCCAGCGAGGAGGTGGCGACGACGAGGCGCACGCTGCCGTCCTTGAGCCCCTGCTCCACGCGCTCGCGCGCCTCACGGTCGATGGAGCCGTGGTGGAGGGCGAGCACGTCCTCCCACTCGGGGTGGAGGAAGCGGAGGCCCTCGTACCAGCGCTCGGCCTGGGAGCGGGTGTTGGTGAAGAGGAGGGTGGAGCGGGCGGGGTCGAGCCAGTCCGCGACCTTGCGCAGCATGGAGAAGCCGAGGTGTCCGGCCCAGGGGAAGGCATCGACGGAGTCGGGCAGGAGCGTCTCGACGCGGACGGGGCGGGCGAGCCCGGCGCGGATGAAGGCGGGCGTGGCGTGGGGGCCCACGGCGGCGCGGGCGGCCTCGTCGAGGTTGGCGAGGGTGGCCGAGAGGGCCCAGGTACGCAGGGCGGGCGCGAAGCGGCGCAACCGGGCCAGGGCGAGCTCCACCTGGGTGCCGCGCTTGGAGCCGAGCAGCTCGTGCCACTCGTCGACGATGACGCAGCGCAGGGAGGCGAAGAGCTCGTGCGCGCGCTCGTTGCACAAGAGGAGGGAGAGGGACTCGGGGGTGGTGATGAGGACTTCGGGGAGGCGCTCGCGCTGGCGGCGGCGGACGGAGGCGGAGGTGTCGCCGGTGCGGCTCTCCACAGTGATGTCGGTGTCGAGCGCGACGAGGGGCGCGTTCAGCGCGAGCTCGATGTCCCGGGAGACGGCGCGCAGGGGGGTGACGTAGAGGATCTGCAGCCCCTTCTGGCGATGACGCGCGACCTCGGCGAGGGGCCCGATATAGGCGGCATAGGTCTTCCCGGCGCCGGTGGGGACATGGATGAGGCCACTCCGCCCCTGGGCGTACGCCTCCCAGGCCTCGAGCTGAAAGGGAAACGGCTCCCACCCCTGTTCCCTGAACCAGGAGAGGAGTTCCTCTCCCTCGCCCTCCGGGAGAGGGGACGGGGGTGAGGGTGCCACGTGTACTCGGGTTGAACCCTCTCCCTCCGGGAGAGGGACGGGGTGAGGGTCTACGCGGCGGCCCGTGCTGCTGCTCCGTGAGCGCCTACGCGGGGGCATGGATCAGCTCCTTGAGGCGGTCGAGCGTGTCCGCGTCACGAGGGGTCTTGTCCGAGCGCCAGCGGGCGATGCGAGGGAAGCGCAAGGCGATGCCGGACTTGTGGCGGGGAGAGGCGGCGATGCCTTCGAAGTGGAGCTCGAAGACCTGGAGGGGCTCGACGGAGCGGACGGGGCCGAACTTCTCGCGCGTATGCGCGCGGATCCACCGGTCGAGCCGGGCGATCTCCTCATCGGTGAGGCCCGAATACGCCTTGGCGATGGGGAGCAGCTCCTCGCCATTCCACACGGCGAACGTGTAGTCCGTGTAGAGCGAGGCGCGCCGCCCGTGGCCGGGATGCGCGTAGAGCAGGATGGCATCGACGGTGAAGGGATCGATCTTCCACTTCCACCAGTCCCCGCGCTTGCGGCCGTGCTGGTAGGGGGACTCGAGGCGCTTGATCATGAAGCCCTCGACGTTGCGCGAGCGGGACTCGTGCCGGACCTCGGCGAGGGCTTCCCACGTGGGGGCCGTGATGACCGGCGACACGGGAAACAGGGGCCTGTCGCGCAGCAGGGCCTCGAGCCGTGCGCGGCGCTCGCGGAGCGGAAGCGCGCGGAGGTCCTGTCCCTCCTGCTCGAGCAGGTCGTACGCCATGAAGGCGGCGGGAGCCTCGGAGAGCACCTTGGCGGTGAGCTTCTGGCGTCCGATGCGGCGCTGGAGGCGGCTGAAGGGGAGGGGCTGCCCCTCGGCGTAGGCGAGCACCTCGCCATCGAGCACGGTGCCATCGGGGAGGCTGGCGGCGGCCTCGGCGATCTCCGGGAAGCGCTCGGTGATGAGCTCCTCGCCGCGGCTCCACAGGTAGACGCCGCCCTGGCGGCGGATGAGCTGGCCGCGGATGCCATCCCACTTCCACTCGACGAGCCAGGCGTCGCGCTCGCCGAGCTGGGCCGGGGGCTGCTCCAGGGGGCTGGCGAGATAGAAGGGATAGGGGCGCGAGCGGTCGCCATCGGAGACATCCGGGGCGATGAGCTGCTCGAAGAAGGCGCGAGAGGGCGCCCAGGTGCCCATGAGGCGGTGGGACACGGCGGCCGGAGGCAGCCCGGCGTGCTGGGCCAGGGCGCGGACCACGAGCGTGTCGGAGACACCGACGCGCAGCTCACCGGTGAGCATCTTGTTGAAGAGGAACAGCTCGCGGCGGGGGAGCACGTGCCACCAGCCGGTGACGCGCTCGCGCTGCTCGGGGAGGGCGAGCCCGGCGAGGGGCAGCAGCCGCTCCTCCAACCAGCGCGACAGGGGCAGTTCCTCGGTGGCGGTGGGGCGCTCCGTCTGGTCGAGCAGGAGGGCGATGACCTCGGCGAGGTCGCCCACGACGGCGTACGTCTCGTCGAAGAGCCACTCGGGGGTGTCAGTCAGCTCGCGGACCCACTGGCGCAGGGCCTTCGAGGGGATGAGGCGCTTGAGGCGGCGGCCGGTGAGGAAGAACAGGCCCCACGCAGCGTCCTCGGGAGGCGTGTCACGGAAGTAGCCCACCAGTGCCTCGACCTTGGCGTTGGTGGAGGTGGTGGCATCGAGCGCGTCGTAGAGGTCCGCGAGCCTTCGCACGGGTCAGTCCTCCGTCTCGCCTTCGAACGGAGTGGAGAGCGGTGCCGCGTCGATGCCCAGGTTCTCGCGCAGGTACCGCGCGAGCGTGTCGCTGGAGCCATGGGTGACGAGGATGCGCGAGGCGCCCGTCTCCTTCGCGGTGCGCAGCAGTCCCGGCCAGTCCGCGTGGTCGGAGAGGACGAAGCCCCGGTCATAGCCCCGGCGGCGCCGGTTGCCGCGCACCCGCATCCACCCCGAGGCGAAGCCCGTCTCGTGCTCGCCGAAGCGGCGCATCCACGTGGAGCCGGCGGCGCTGGGCGGAGCCAGCACGAGCGCTCCGGCATAGGAGGTCCCCTTCTCCACCTCGGACACGGGCCGGGTGGGGAGCATCCGCACGCCGGCCTCGCGGTAGACCTCCACCAGCGCGTGCGTGGCGCCGTGCACCAGCACCTCGCGGTCCGTGAGCCGGGCCAGCTCGGCCAGCAGCCGCTGCGCCTTGCCCAGTGCGTAGCAGAAGAGCACCGAGGCCCGGCCCGCCTCGCGGTTGCCGTCCCACCAGCGCAGCACCTCCTCCGCGACGAGCCGCGTGTCGTCCCAGCGGTAGATGGGCAGTGCGAAGGTGGCCTCGGTGATGAAGGTGTCACAGCGCACGGGCTCGAAGGGCAGGCACGTCGGGTCCGGGTCACGCTTGTAGTCGCCGGACACCACCCACACCTCGCCCCGGTGCTCGATGCGGATTTGCGCACTGCCCAGCACGTGGCCCGCCGGGTGGAAGCTGACCGTCACCTCGCCGAGGGGCAGCCGCTCGCCGTAGCCCAGCGTGGAGATGTTCGCCTCCGCTCCCAGGCGCTTGCGCAGCAGGCCCACGGAGGGACTCGCGCCGAGGTAGCGCTGGCTTCCCCAGCGGGCATGGTCCCCGTGCGCGTGGGTGATGAGGGCGCGGGCCACGGGCCGCCAGGGGTCGATGTGGAAGTTCCCCGGCGGGCAGAAGAGCCCATCGGGGGTCACTGTCACGAGGGGCGGCCTGTCGAGCACGGGAGAGACATTCATCCGGCTTCTGGGATAACGCTCACCGGGCAGTGCGGCCACGGGGCGGGCTGGAATGCCGAGGCCTCCTCACCTGTCTGCTCTCCGGGCGGAAGAGAGTCCCGTATAAGCAGGTTGGATCCACGAGCGGTGCGAGGTGACGGTGACGGTATTGCGAGCAGGTATCGAGCGGAGCGTCTCCGGGGAAGGCTGGCGGCATGCGGCTCAATGAGGGCTACGCCTACCGTGAACAGCTCGGCGCCCGGGCGCGAGGGCAGAGCACGCTCTCCTATCTGATCGCCTCGTACCAGCACTCCCCGGAGGCGGTGTGGCGGGAGCGGCTCGCCCGGGGCGAGGTCCTGCTGGAGAACCTCCCCGCCACGGGCGAGGAGCACCTCAAGCCCGGCCAGTGGCTCGTCTGGAACCGGCCTCCCTGGGAGGAGCAGGAGGCACCGCGCGATTATTCGCTCCTGTACGAGGACGAGGCCATCCTCGGAGTCCTCAAGCCGGGCGGACTGCCGATGATGCCGGGCGGGGGCTTTCTCGCCAACACCTTGCTGGGCGTCGTCCGCGAGCGCTTCCCGGAGGCGAGTCCCCTGCACCGGCTGGGACGTGGCACCTCGGGGGTCGTGCTCTTCGCGCGCACCCACGACGCGGCGTCGAAGCTGTCACGGGCCTGGCGTGAGCATGAGGTGGACAAGCGCTACCGGGCGCTCTCGAGCGGCGTGGCCACCGAGGACCGCTACGACATCACGGCGCCCATTGGCATGGTGGCGCACCCTCGCCTGGGCATGACCCATGGCGCGACGCCGGACGGCAAGGCGTCCCGGAGCGTGGCGCGCGTGCTCGAGCGGCGCACGGCGAGCACCCTCTTCGAGGTCGACATCATGACGGGGCGGCCCCAGCAGATCCGCATCCACCTGGCCGCCATCGGTCATCCGCTCGAAGGCGACACCCTCTACGCCGCGGGGGGCGTGCCGCATGCCGGGCAGCCGGGCCTGCCCGGAGATATCGGCTACCTGCTCCACGCGGAGCGCCTGGGCTTCGTGCATCCGCTCTCGGGCGAGCGTTTGGAGTTGCGCGCCCCCGTGCCGCGCGAGCTTCAACAGGAAGGCGAAGGCTCGCTCCCCGGATGACTCACTCGTCCTTGGGCTCATCCCGTTTGGGCACCCCCCGTCCGCCGTGCTTGTCGTACTCGTCGGACAGGCCCCGCTCCAGGCTCGTATCGTTCCAGGGGACGCCGACCTCGGAGCGCTGGCCTCCGTTCTGTTCGGTCACGTCATTCAAGTGCTCGGCCCGGCCCTCGGCGGGGACCCGCTCGCCATGCTCCTCGGGGTCCTTCTGCTTGTTGGGGTCCACGGGGATGCCCATGGGTCGTTTGAGCCATTCCTTCTTGTCCATGGCGTCGCTCCGGCTGTGAGTGTCCGCGCCATGCGCTCCAGGGACGGACACGTGTCGTCCCCACATCGTGTGCATCCCGAGACATCGCGTAGGGCTTCCCGCCTTGCGCTCCGTGGATTGGCTGGAGGACAGGCATGGAGGCGAGCCATGATGTTGCGTGTTGATGGGCCGGAAACGGCCAGGGGGGACGAGATGCCACTTGTGGACCGGCTGCGGAACGAGACCCGTGCGCACCATGCTTCCGTGGAGGCCTTGCCCTGCTTCCAGGCCCTCTCGGCCCGGGCCTTGCCGCCCGAGAGCCATCGGGCCCTGCATCAGGCGCTCGCCCTCCTTCATCAGGCACTGACGCGGGCGCTCGCCGCCACGTCCCATCCCCTCCTGGCGGCGCTCGGGGCCAAGGCTCCGCCCGTGCATCCGCTTCTCGAGCCCGGTCTCGTCTCCGGTACGCCTCCGGACAAGCTGGAGAGCCAGGCCCTCATCAGCGCCATCGCGCTCGGGGAACGGATGCGTTCCGCGGCCCACCGCGAGCCCCTGTCGCTGCTCGGCTACCACTACGCCCTGCGCCTGGCCCTCCTCCCTCTTCCCGGCACGTCACCCTGGCGCGAGCTCGCGCAGCGGCTCGAAGGCGGGGCCCTGACGGCCGAGGAGGAAGAGGGGCTGCTCCGTGCGGTGGGTGAGAGCTTCACCCAGGTGCGGTGTCTGCTCGACGCGCTCCATCCTTCTCGCGAGCACCCGCCGGCCTGGTGGCTCAACCGGCGGGCCGGAGGACACCCCATCACCACGGACCTCGACGAGTTGCGAGCCGCCGTGCGCGCCGCCGAGGCCTCCTGGGCGGAGTTCCCCTACTACGCCTGGCGTTATGGCGAGCACGGCCGCCAGTTCTCCTGGAGCGACAGCGCGTGGTTGGTGACGCTCGGCGGACAGGCCGAGGCACAGGTGTGGAAACACATCTCGTGGCTGGGCGCGCTGCTGGCCGGCCGTGGCATGCCGCGCCTCATGCTCGAGCGGCACCTGCGGGTGCTCGCCCAGGAGCTCCTCCAGGCGAAGCCCACGCGCCGGCAGGCCTACGACGTGTTGGCGCGGATGGCGGAGCGCATGGCCGGGGAGCGGCGTCAGGTGCTCGACGACGAGGAGCTGCGCATGTTCGGCGAGGACTTCGACGTGCGCGTGGGGCCGGAGTGGAGCCAGCGGCTGCCGGGGGTGGGGGAGTTGCTGGCGGCCGCCGTGGCGGACGAGTGCTGGGGCCTGACCCAGGCGGTTCCGAGCCTCTCCTCGTGGATGGGCGAGCCCTCGCGTTTTTCCGCTCCATGGGTTCGCGCGGTCGATCAGACCCTCCGGCGGGCCCGCTCGCTCTGCCGGGTCCGGATGCCCTCCGGCGTGGCCGGGCGGGAGTGAACCGGCGGCTCAACGGGGCAGCGGCTCGTCCTTCCAGAGCGCGAAGCCACCCAGCAGCCCGGCGACGTTCTCGGTGATCCGCACGTTCTCGGGGAACGGGAGGTCGAGCAGCCGGGCGTTGCCGCCTCCCAGGTAGATCTTCCGTGGGTTGAAGACGGGTTGGATCTGCTCCAGCACCCGCTGCACGTGCTTGTTCCACTTCTTGCGGCCCACGCGCTTCAGCGCGGCGTTGCCCACGTACTCCTCATACGTCTTCCCACGGCGGAACGGGTGGTGGGCGAGCTCCAGGTTGGGCACGTACTTGCCATCGACGTAGAGCGCGCAGCCCATGCCGGTGCCCAGGGTGAGGACCATCTCCACGCCGCGTCCCTCGATGACGCCGAATCCCTGCACTCCGGCGTCGTTGAGCACGCGAACCGGGCGGCGCGTGAGCTTGGACAGTTCCTCGGCGAGGGGGAAGCCCGCCCATCCCTTGTGGAGGTTGGGGGCCGTCTGAGTCACGCCCTCCACCACCACGCCCGGGAAGCCCACGGAGACGCGGTCGAACGAGCCGAGGGGTTTGATCAGCTTCGTCAGCGCGCCCATCACCGCCTTGGGGGTGGCGGGCTTGGGCGTGGCCACCCGCTGGCGCTCGGTGAGCGCCGTGCCATCCGGTCCGAGCACGAGGGCCTTGAGTCCGCTTCCTCCGATATCGATGGCCAGCGTCCTGGGACCGGGGGCGTGGGTCTCCCGTGCGGTTTTCTTGCGCGGCGACGGTTCAGGGGCCTCGTCGGGGGACATCGGTTCCTCCATCGGTGGAGCGCCAGTGTAGGGCCCGGTGCCCGGACGGCAACGGTTCCGGTCCCACCGGGTGCCGGGCCGTATGCGATCGGACATGTGCCGGAGCCGTCTGCCGGTGCGCGTCCTATGGCGATGGGAGGCCATTTGCTCCTAACCTGCGGGGGTGGCACCGCGAGAGAACCCTCCCATGAAGGCACCCCCCACCAGGTCCCAGCCGGCCGCCCCGGTCCGCCAGGCCGTCCGCACGGCGTCGCGTCCCGTTCCGAAGAAGGAGGGGAGGACATGGCTGGCCAGCGCCTGGGCCCGGCATCCGCTCGTGGCGATGGTGCGGCACCGGCCGCGCCTCACCTTCTTCCTGGGGCTGCACGGCATGATCCGCGCCGGGGTGGCCCTGCCCATCGCGTTCGCGGAGCTGTCGCGGGGCGCGGCGAAGGATCCCTTCCGCCGCGCCGTGGCCCAGGTGGGCGAGGCCGTGGCGGCGGGCTCGGGGCTGGCCGAGGCGATGCGCCAGCAGCCCATGTGGTTCGAGCCCCAGGTGGTGGAGCTGCTGGGCGCGGCGGAGGCCACGGGGACGCTCGAGTCGGCCCTGGCGCGCATCACCGCGCAATTGGAGGAGGCGCAGCGGATGCGCTGGCGCGCCGTCTCGCTGTGCCTCTATCCCGCCTACCTGCTGGCCGCGTTCATCTTCGGAGGCGCCCTGCTGGGCACCGCGAGCAGCCTCCTGGCCTCGGGGAAAACGGATGACATCCTCGGGGTGTTCGTCTCGCAATTCCTCCAGAAGGTGCTGACGGTGTCGTCCTTCGGGCTGGCGTTCTTCCTGGCACCCCTGGTGCTGGCGTCGCCGGCCCTCGCGCCCCACTGGGAGGCCCTGCGCATGCGCGTCCCCGTGCTCGGCCGCGTCCACCGGGAGCTGCAGGCCAGCCGCTTCAGCCTCGTGCTGGGCGTGGCGCTCGGGGCCGGGCTGGAAGCGGGGCGCAGCCTGCAACTGGCGCTCGAGGCCACCGGAAGCCTGTGGCTGCGCGGGCGCGTCAACCTGGCCGTCCACCGCCTCCGCTCCGGCGCCAGCCTGACGGACGTGGTGGAGTGGCTCGGCGTGCTCGATTCGGAGTCGCTCCAGCAGCTCTCCACCGGGGAGCGGACAGGCGGCCTGGAGCCGGTGCTCGCCCTGGTGTCGCGGGGACACTCGGAAGCCGCGATGCGGTGGCTGCGCACGCTGATGTTCGTGGTCATCACCCTGCTGTCGGTGTTCCTCTTCGCCACCAACATCGGCAAGGTCATCGAGCTTCCAGGGGGGCTACCACCGCCAGCTCCAGGGCCTGGGCGAGTAGGCGAGGCCCGGGGGTGAGTGGTCTTGCGGCTCCGGCGCATGACGGCGTAAACAGGATGGACCTCCCGCGCCCGGCCGGATGCGCGGGCCTCATCCTGTAGAGGGGGAAGCACTCACATGTCTCATTATAATGGGAGCAGGCGTGCCGCGTGGGCGGTGGCGCTGCTGACCATGGGCCTGCTCGCGGCCTGTGGTGGTGACTCGCGGAGCGCGAGCGCCGAGTTGACGGTCATGGTTCCTCAGGGGCTCTCGGGCGCGGACGTGGCTCGCGTCCAGGTCGAGGTCTCCGGACCGGGCATCACCCCGCCCATCACGGCCGAGCTCGTCCTGGGCGCGAGCGCGTGGTCGGGCACGATCTCCGGCATCCCGGCGGGCTCGGGGCGGCTCTTCCGGGCCAGCGCCCATGACGCGGCGGCGAAGCTGCTCTACGTGGGCGAGTCGGGCCCCCTCCCCATCGAGCCGGGCAAGACGGCGAATGTCGCCATCCTGTTGCAGCAGGTGGAGCCGCAGGTGCCCTTCGAGAACGAGGCGCCGAGGATCGGCTCGGTGGCTTCCTCCTCCCTCGTGGTGGAGCCGGGCGGCAGCGTGACGCTGACGGCCAACGCGTTCGACGCCAACCCCGGGGACACCCTGCGCTATAGCTGGAGCGCGGCCGCGGGCACCTTCAGCGCGCCCGGCTCGGCGGAGACCACCTGGACGGCTCCTTCCACCGCGGGGACGCAGCGGCTCGTGCTGACGGTGGTGGACTCGCGGGGAGCGAGCGCCACCCTGAGCCTCGACATCGACGTGCTCGTGCCCGGCTCCACGGGGAGCGCCGCGGTGGACGCCTTCATCAACACCTGGCCGTCCATCACCGCGATGAATGGTGTCCCGTCCGTGCTGGTGACCGGTGGCACCACGCGGCTGTCGGCCACCGTCACGGACCTCGATGGGGACGCCCCGCGCTTCTTCTGGGAGTCCTCCTGCCCGGGCCGCTTCGACAACCCGTCGCTGCCCAGCCCCTCCTTCACCCTGGAGGCCCCGCCGTCCACCCCCCGTTGCGCCTTCACGCTGCGTGCCTCGGATGGGCGGGGTGGCCATCACTCGGGCACCCTCATCCTCCATGCGGACGGGCCTCTTCCGGGTGGCGCACCGGTCATTGATGGGGTCTGGCTGAGCACCTCGGAGGCCTCGGCGGGTGGGCTGGTGGCCCTGGGCATCTCCGCGCACGATCCGGAAGGCTCGGCCGTGCGGTTCTCCTGGACGGCGAGCCAGGGCGGCTTCTTCGGCGCTCCTCGCGAGTCTGCTTTCTCGAGCGAGGTGGACTGGCGGGCGCCCGCCTGCCTCCGCGGGCCGGTGCACATCACCGCCACCGTCACGGACGCGGTCGGCTTCTCGGCCAGCCAGCTCTTCTTCCTGTCTCCGGCCCCGGGCTCGGAGTGCACCGCGGCGACGGTCACCGGGGTGCGCAATGCCCTCCGGGTCCAGTCCGACGGCTCCGTCATCCCCGCTCCGTTCGGCCTGTCCGGCGTCACGCTCGGGGCCTGGGTGCCCACCCCTGATGGGCTCTCCTATAGCTGGCGTGCCGGCACCGGCCACGACTACGGCACCTTCGTCATCCCCGAGGTGGAAGGCTCCTCCTACCTCCTGCGCTACGCGAACACCTATATCTGGACCCACAAGCGCAGCCTCGAGCTTCGACCAGGCCGAGCTGGGCCACCGCGCGGTCCGGGTGTACGGCCCGGAGGAGGCGCAGCTCGAGCTGCAGCTCGATGGGCTCTCGCCGTGGCGGGACATGGATGACCTGCAGTTCCACTCGGAGACCGCGGGCCTCGGCTACATCTCCACGTTCGGCTGCCTCGTGTCGGGCTTCCCCCTGCCCATCGAGGGGGACACGGGCATCCTGGGCCCCACCCACTACGCCAATTTCCTGGGGCAGTGCGGCAATGGCGCGTACTGGCTCCACCCGGAGGACAACCTCTACGTGACCCAGCTCGCGAGCCGCTTCGATCCCCTCACGGGTGTCGAGGTCCAGGAGGCGCGCCGGAGCCTCCGGCCCGTCCCGGAGAACACGCCGGAGGGGAACATCCGGGTGAGGGGGACCCTGGCGCCCCTGCCCACCACCCCGCAGTCCGTGACCATTCGCGCTCCGCTGTTCGAGAGCCTGTCGCAGGCCAGCCACCCCACCGCGACGGTGTCGGAGGTCAGCTTCGGCATCAGCACGCTGCTGGCGTATGACCAGTTCGGCGCCTACGCGGGCTCGCCGGATGTGGCCACGGTCTACGGCATGAGCCCGGGCCGGGGGGACATCGCGCCGGTGCTCGAGTTCGGCAACCCCTATCCGAGCCGCTGGCCGCTGTTCTCCGCCGTCCAGGTGGGCGCCCAGGTCCGGTACACCCTCGACCTGCCCACGGGGGGGACGTCCGCGCCGTACACGCACAACGCGTACTCGAGCGCCCTGGAGCCGTTCGTGCCGGGCTCCAATCCCACGTTCGTCCCGAAGATGGGTCCGGCCCGGGAGCTGCGGCTCAATGGCCTGGATGCCACGGGGAAGCTCGCGGGCGTGGGGACGACGCCGCTGCTGAGCTGGACGGTGCCGGCCCTGGGCGCGCCGACCTACTACCAGGTGCGCCTGTACCGCCTCACCTTGCGGCCGGACGGCTTCCTCTCGCGGGCGAGCGTGGCGACCCTCTACACGCCCGAGACGCAGCTTCGCCTGCCTCCGGGGCTGCTCACGGCGGGCCAGAACTACTTCGTGCAGGTGAACGCGTACCTGAAGCCGGGAGTGGACCCGAGCAATCCCTTCAAGGATTCGCCGGTGAGCCACTACGCGCCCGCGCTCACGGGCGTCTTCACGCCCTGACGTGACGGAGGCACCCTCTCCCCTCGGGAGAGGGCGGGGGTGAGGGTGTCCGGGCCCGTTCTTCAACCCGTGGCCCGAAGTGGGGGTCGCGGGTTCAACCCGGGTTCACCCGATACCCTCACCCCGTCCCTCTCCCGGAGGGCGAGGGGAAATGGCCGCGGTGGTCAGCGCTTGTTCCTGAATGCAATCAGGTGACGACGCCCGGGACGGGGCCGGAGCGGGGCAGGGTGACGGTGACGCGGGTGCGTGCCTCGTCGGTGGTGAGGGCGAGGCTCGCGCGTCCCTCGTAGGCCAGCGCGAGCCGGCGCTCCACGGTGGGCAGGCCGCTGCTGCCCTCGCGGGGCCCCTTGGAGGCGCCGGGGTTCTCCAGGGTGAAGACGAGCGCGTCTCCCCGGGCCTGGACGGTGAGGGAGATGGGCCCGCGGTGTCCGGCGGCGGGCCCGTGCTTCACCGCGTTCTCCGCCAGCGGCAGCAGGACGAGCGGCGGCACGGGGAATGCCTCCAGCCCGGGCTCCACCTCGACGGAGAGCTGGAAGAGATCCGGGTCCCTCAGCAGGTGCAGGTTGAAGAGGGTGCGCACCAGCTCCAGCTCGCGCTCCAGGGGCCAGGTGGCGGCGCGTACTCCGGCCAGCACGCTGCGCAGCATGGCGGAGAGCCGCAGCACGGCGGCCTCGGCCACGGCGCCATCCGTCTGGCACCACTCGGCGATGGCGTTGAGGGTGTTGAAGAGGAAGTGCGGATCCAGGTGGCTGCGCAGGGCGAGCAGTTGGGCCTGCTCGGCCTCCACCTCGAGCCGGGCGGCGCGGGCGCGCTCCAGGGCGAGGCTCTCCTCGAAACCGATGTCCCGGCCCAGGCCCCAGCCGCCCACGAGGAAGAGGGCGGCGCAGACGGCGAGGCTGTAGCGGTCGGTGAGGAAGGTGGGCCCCATGTCGAGCAGCTTGGGCACCACCACGCCCACGGACAGGACGACGCCCACGCCCACGGTGGCGTAGAGCAGCAGGCGGATGCCGCCGTGGCTGAAGTCGAGGCCCTCGGGGAAGAGGACGCGGTAGGAGACGGGCGCCACGGCCACGCAGAGGGCGCACAGCAGCAGGCCCAGGGGCGCGGCCATCGGCTCGCCATCGCTGAAGCGGGCTTGGGCGGCGATCAGCGGCAGGCTGATGAGGATGATGGGGAGCAGCCGCCTGGGCACGAAGAGCGCCTTGAGGGTGGCGCGGACGATGGAGCCTTCGTTCATGGCGGACCGGGTGGGAGCATACCACCCGGCCCAGGCCCAGGCGGTGGGGCTCACGTGGAGGTGTCCCTCATCCCCGAGGCGCCGAGCGCCAGGGCGCCCAGCAGGACGAGGGGGAAGAGGAGGACGGCCAGGGGGACGAGCAGGGCACGGCGGGGCGGGGCCATGGGGTGCTCCGGGCTGGGGGGAGTCATCCCCAGAGTGTCTCGTCCGCCCCTGACATGGGGGAGCGGCCGGCCGAGCGGTCGCAACCGCCCGGTGAGCGGTCCCCCGGAGGGCCTCAGCGCGTGAGCGTCTCCGCCAGGGCCTGGGCGTTGCGGATGCAGTCGGTGAGGCCCACGCCCTTGTAGGCGTTGCCGGTGACGTACAGCCCGGGCAGGCGGGCCACGCCCTCGTCGATGGCGTCCATCCGCGCCAGGTGGCCCACGTTGTACTGGGGGATGCCCCGCTTCCAGATGAAGACCTCGGTGAAGACGGGCTCGGCGGAGACGCCGGCCAGCTCCCGCAGCTCCTCGCGTGCGAGCGCCACCAGCGCCGCCTCGTCCAGCTCCACCAGGTCCGGCCGCTTCGCCCCGCCCACCATGCACGTATAGAGGACGCGGCCACCCTCGGCGCGCCAGGGGAAGGTGGCGGAAGCATGGATGACGCCGAGCACGCGCCGCCGCTCCGCCGTGGGCACCAGGAAGCCGAAGCCGTCCTGCGGGGGCACGGAGCCCGGTGAAAAGCCCAGGTGCACCACCGCGACGGGCGCGTAGGGGATGGCCTCCACCCGCGTCGCGAGCTTCTCGTCCAACGGCCGCAGGAGCTGCGCCGCCACGTACGCCGGTACCGCCAGCACCACCTTCTCCGCGGCCAGCTCCGCCTGCTGCCCGTGCTCCTCCGCCGCGAGCCGCCAGCCGGTGCCCTCGCGCCGCAGCCCCACCACCTTCACCCCGGTGCGCGCCACCGGCCCGAGCGACCAGGCCAGGGCATCCACCAGCACCTGCAGGCCTCCGTCGAACGAGGCCACCTGGCCCGAGGGCCTCGGCGCGCCCTCACCGGGAGGCAGCGCCTTTCGCGCCTCCGCCTGCGAGCGCACCATGCCCAGCACGAGGCTGCGGTGCTTGCGCTCCAGCTCCACCACCTTGGGGAAGATGGCGCCCACGCTCAGGGCCTCCACGTCGCCCGCGTAGATGCCCGTCTGCATCGCATCCACCAGCACCGCCGTCGCCGTGCGTCCCACGTGGCGCCGCCCGAAGTCCGCCAGCGACTCCTCGCCGTCGGGGCCGCGCCGGGTGAAGAGCTCGCCCATCATCCGCAGCTTCGCCCCCAGGGGCACCACGTCCGACTTCAGCAGGGCCGGCGGTGACGTGGGCACCACCCGGATCTTGCCCCGCGAGTAGACGTAGCGCCGTTTCGCCGCGGGGTCCGCCGTGCGGATGCGCCCTTCAATCCCCAGGCTCGCCGCCAGCGTGCGCAGCGTGGGCTCCCGGTCCACGAAGCTGTTGGGCCCCGCCTCGGTGAGGAACCCGTCCCGGCTCCGGCTCTGGATGTAGCCGCCCAACCTCGGGCCCGCCTCCAGCAGCGTCACCCCGGTTCCGCGCGAGCGCAGCCCATGGGCCAGGGCCAGGCCACTGATTCCACCACCAATGATTACGACGCTCATGACTGGTTCCACTCCCGGTGCAACACGGGTTTCCACCGGCGGTCATTCCCGGGTCAAGTGCCCTGGGGGGGCGTGTCTTTCCGGGTGGAGGGCGCATTTAATGGACGTCATGCGCTACGCCATCACAGGGGCCAGCCGTGGTCTGGGCCTCGAGTTCGTTCGTCAGCTTCTCAACCGTGGAGACACCATCGAGGCCGGGGTCCGCTCTCCCCCCGAGGCCCGGCACCTCCAGGAGCTTGCCCGGGAGGCCGGGGGCCGGTTGCGGCTGCATGCCCTCGACCTCTCCAACCCCCGGAGCGTGGACGCCTTCGCCGCCACGGTGGGGCAGGGCGCGCCGCTGGACGTGCTCATCAACAACGCCGGGGTCTACGGCAAGGATGGCGCGCTGACCGAGCTGGACTACGAGTCGCTGGCCCAGACCTTCACCACCAACACGCTGGGGCCCCTGCGGCTCTCCGCGGCCCTGCTGCCCGCCCTGCGGCGCGGCTCGGCGCGGCGCATCATCCACATCACCTCGCAGATGGGCTCCATCGGCGACAACGGCATGGGCGGCTCCTACGCCTACCGCCTCTCCAAGGCCGCGCTGAACATGGCCATGCGCAACATGCACGTGGACCTGCACCCCGAGGGCTTCGTCACCATCGCCATGCACCCGGGCTGGGTGCAGACGGACATGGGCGGCCCCCAGGCGCCGCTGCGCCCCGAGGAGTCCGTGCGGGGGATGATCAACGTCATCGACCGGCTCAAGGCCGAGGATGGCGGGCGCTTCTTCAGCTACGAGGGCCAGGAGCTGCCCTGGTAGCTCACGGGTAGAGGATCTCCGTCCTCCAGCCGTTGCCCTCGCGCAGGTAGACGAGCCGGTCGTGCAGCCGGCTCGGACGCGCGTGCCAGAACTCGATGCGGTCGGGCACCACCCTCAGGCCCGACCAGTGCGGGGGCCGGGGCACCGGCTGGCCCTCGTACTCGCGGGTGAGCTCCTCCACCCGGGTCTCCAGCAGCTCGCGCGAGGGCAGGGGCTGGCTCTGCAGGCTGGCCCACGCGCCCACCTGGCTCCCACGGGGCCGGCTCTGGAAGTACGCATCCGCTTCCTCGTCGGACACCCGCTCCACGCGTCCCTCTATCCGCACCTGCCGCTCCAGGGGCTGCCAGAAGAAGCTCAGGGCCGCCCATGGGTGGCTCAGCAGCTCCTGGCCCTTGCGGCTCTCCAGGTTGGTGTAGAAGACGAAGCCCCGCGCGTCGAAGTCCTTCAACAGCACCACGCGTGTGGAGGGCCGGCCTCCGGGCCCCACCGACGCCACCGTCATGGCGTTGGGGTCCACGGGAATGACGCGCTTCGCCTCCTCGTAGAGGGCCGCGAAACGTTCGAAGGGATCCTGGGGAAGTTCCACGCCCCCCACCATACCAACCCGCTCCCGGAGTGCGAGCCGCGTGTTTGGGTTGACTCGCGCGTCACACACGGCATCGTCTCATTCCATGAAGATTCTCTACGTGGCCTCCGAAGTCGCGCCCTTCTCCAAGACGGGTGGACTCGGGGACGTGGCCGGGGCGCTGCCCGCGGAGCTCGCGGCGCTCGGCCACGAGGTGAAGGTCGTCACCCCCCGCTACGCGTCCATCAAGACGGATCGCCTCACCCCCACCGGCCACCACCTGGAGCTGCGCTTTCCCTTCGGCATCGAGCGCGGGCCCATCCTCTCGTTGCGCCCCTCGCCCAACCTGGAGGTGCTCTTCCTGGAGAACGAGCACTTCTACGGCCGCGCCGGCATCTACGGGGACACGTGGGGCGAGTTCGGCGACAACCACCGCCGCTACGCCTATCTGTCCATCGGCGCGCTCCAGGCCGCCCAGCGCGTGGGCTTCACCCCGGACATCGTCCACCTCAACGACTGGCAGACGGGATTGACGGCGGTGGCGCTGCGGCGCGCCTACCAGGCCACGGCCCTGGGGCGGGCCCGGAGCGTCCTCACCATCCACAACCTCGCGTACCAGGGCCAGTTCGGCAAGGAGATCATGGGGGACCTGGGGCTGCCCTGGGAGCTCTTCACCGCCGAGCAGGGGCTCGAGTTCTACGACACGGTCAACTTCCTCAAGGGGGCCATCCAGTTCTCCGACGCCCTCACCACCGTCTCGCCCACCTACGCCCAGGAGATTCAGCAGCCGGAGGGGGGCGCGAGCCTGGACGGGCTGCTGCGGCGGCGCCAGGGGGTGCTCACCGGCATCCTCAACGGCATCGACGTGCACGAGTGGAACCCGGAGACGGACCCGTACCTCCCGGAGCGCTACGGGGCGAACCACCTCGCGGGCAAGGCCGCCTGCCGGCGCGAGCTGCTGCGCCGCTTCGGGCTGGACCCGGACACGCAGGCCCCGGTGTTCGGCATCGTCTCGCGGCTGGCGTGGCAGAAGGGCGTGGACCTGCTGCTGGAGGTGCTGCCCCAGGCGCTCCAGTCGGACATCCGCTTCGTCGGGGTGGGCAGCGGCGAGGGCCGCTACGAGGACGGGCTGCGCACCCTGCAGCACCACTACCCCGGACAGGTGGGGACGTTCGTCGGCTTCGACCAGGGGCTGAGCCACCTGGTGGAGGCGGGGGTGGACTTCTTCATCATGCCCAGCCGCTACGAGCCGTGCGGGCTCAACCAGATGTACTCGCTGCGCTACGGCACCGTGCCCATCGTCCGGGCCACGGGAGGGCTGGTGGACACGGTGGATGGGAGCATGGACGGGGATGGCATCCTCTTCGAGGCCTTCCACCCGGCGGCGCTGCTGGCGGCCCTGCGGCGGGCCCAGGCCCTCTACGCCGAGCCGGAGCGGCTGCTGGCCTTCCGGCGCCGGGGCATGGGCCGGGACTTCTCCTGGGCCGCGTCGGCGCGCCGGTACGAACGGCTATTTGCCTCGCTGCTGACGCAATAGTGGGTGTTCAACACAAAGCGGGGTAGGCTGGAACCGTGTCGCAGCAAGCACCGGACCTGGGCGGGTATGAGGTCGTCGGCCGCCTCGCGGTAGGCGGGATGGCCGAGGTGTACCAGGCGCGGGCGAAGCCCACGACGCAGCGCTCGCCGGGAGAGCCCGACGACGTGGTGCTCAAGCGGCTGTTGCCCACGTACCGCAACGATGGCGCCTACGTGAAGGCCTTCGTCGACGAGGCGAAGCTCACCGTGCGCCTGCGCCATGCCAACATCGTCCGCACCTTCCGCCTCTTCAAGGCGGGGCCGGACTACCTGATGGTGCAGGAGCTGGTGTCGGGCCGGACGCTGGGCTTCATGCAGGAATTGCTGATGAAGGCCAGGACGGCGATGCCGCCCGAGGCCGCCTGCTACATCTGCTGGAGCATCGTCAAGGCGCTGGACTACATCCACCGCGCGAAGCTGGGGGAGGGCGGGGGCAGCATCGTCCACCGCGACGTCAACCCCTCGAACATCCTCCTGAGCGTGGCGGGGGACGTGAAGCTGACGGACTTCGGCGTGGCGGACGTGGAGGGGGGAACCCGCGGGGACACGGGCGCGCTGCGCGGCACGCTGCCGTACATGAGCCCGGAGCAGGTGCTGGGCCAGCCGGTGGACGCGCGCAGCGACTTGTACTCGGTGGGCGTCATCCTCTGGGAGCTGCTGGCCAACCGGCGCCTGCACGTGGCGGACGGCGAGGCGGAGATGATGCACCGGGTGCGGGATGCGCGGGCGCCGCTGCTGTCCACGCTCGATCCGGAGCTGCCGGACTACGCGGTGCAGGTGGTGCGCAAGGCGCTCTTCGCGGACAAGGCGCGCCGCTTCCAGTCGGCCACGGAGTTCATCCGGGCACTGGAGGTGCTGGCCCGGCGTGCCGGGTGGCCGCTCTCGGTGGAGGCGCTCAAGCCCCTCCTGGGGGGTTGATGCGCCGCTTCGCGCTCCTGCTGCTGGTGCTGCCGTGGCTGGCCGGGTGCGCCGGGGTGACGCTGCGCCCGCATGCGTTGGACAAGGCGGTGCGGGTGGAGGAGGTGGGGCTCGCCTTCGCGCCGGACGGCTCCGGAGAAGCTCACCGTGCGCCTGGAGGTGGAGAACCCCACCTTCTGGGACGGGGAGGTGACGGGGGTGGATTTCGAGCTGCGCCTGGACGGGCGGCGCTATGCGGTGGGCACGCGCGGGTTGAGCGGCCTGCCGCTGGCCGCGGACGCGCGGCGCACGCTCACGGTGTCCTTCCCGCTGCAGTCCGAGCCCACGACGGGTGAGGCGCCGCGCACGTGGCGGGTGGAGGTGGGCGGCGGGGTGGCGTTGGCCTTCGGCGAGACGGTGCGCCTGCTGCCCTTCCGCGCCGAGCGCTACGTGCGGCTGCGCAACTTCAAGCCCGGGATGCCCCGGCCGGAGTGAGGCACGCGGTCAGCTCCATCGGCCCCGGGAGCCTTCTGCTGGAGTCATGGGCCTTGACCTGACCTCGGAAGTCACGTCTCATGGCCCGGGTCCAAGGGGGGGACGGGCGTGTGTCGGCCGGACGCCTTGTGCTCGACGCTTGCCGTTGGCCCCGCTTGGTCACCGTCGAGGAGGGTCTTAGTGTGTCTACCGGCACCATGAGCGCTGATTCCTACCGCGTCGATCCAGACGATCCGCGTGCGCCTCCCCAGGAGGTCTGGGAGCGGCTCACGCCCGAGGAGCGTGCTCACGTCGTCGACAGCCTTCCCTCCGAATTTCCCGTCTCCGAGACCCAGCCTCCCGAGGGGGATTCTCATTTCGACGCCAAGGTGCGCGTGCGCGAGGTCCTCGGGGGGTTCTTCTCCCGCATCGGGCGCAAGGTGTACCTGGCCTGCGAGCTGCCCGTGTACTACCCGGGCGAGCGCATGTTCGCTCCCGATGTCCTGGCCGTCATGGACGTGGAGCCCCACTCGCGCATGCGGTGGGTGGTGGGGGTGGAGGGCAAGGGGCTCGATGTGGCCCTGGAGGTTCATGTCGCGGGTGAGCGGCGCAAGGACCTGGAGCGCAACGTGGAGCGCTTCGCGCGGCTCGGCATCCGCGAGTACTTCATCTTCGACCGGGGGCGGCTGAAGTTGACCGGCTGGCGGCTGGCCGGAGAGGGGCGGCGCGTCTACCAGCCCATCGTGCCCCAGCAGGGCTTCTACACCTCCGAGGTCCTCGGGTTGGAGTTGCAACTCGAGGGCGAGCGGCTGCGCTTCTATCTCGGCCGGGCGCCTCTGCCCGAGGCGGATGAGATGATCGCCACGCTCGAGCGGATGGTGGGGGAGGCGGAGGTCCATCGCACCGAGGAGGCCCAACTGCGCGCCGAGCTGGAGCAGCGGCTCGCGCATGAGGCTCAGCGCCGCGAGGACTCCGAGCGCAAGCTGGCCGAGGCCCTCGCCGAGCTGGAGCGGTTGCGCGGCGGCCCGCGCTGAGCCAACGGACTCAGGCCTTGCAGCTCCTGGCCCGCGGAGTCCTTGCCCGCGGAGTCCTTGGGCGGTGGTGACTCCTTGCTGGGCGTCTTGAGCTTGGTCAGCCGCACCCGGTCGATGCGCGCACCTTCCTTGGCGTGCACCGTGAAGGCCCAGCCGTTGTACGTGAAGCGCTCGCCCACGTCCGGGAGGTGCCCGGCCATCGACGACAGGAAGCCGCCCAGCGTGTCGAAGTCGCCGTCCGGCAGCGAGAAGCCGAAGGCCTGGGTGAACCGCTCCACCTCCAGGGAGGCGTCCACCAGGAAGCTCCCATCCGCCTGCTTCTCCACCTGCTTCTCCTCCACCTCGAACTCGTCGCCGATGTCGCCGACGATCTCCCGGAGGATGTCCTCCAGCGTCACAATCCCCATGAAGCCGCCGTACTCGTCCACGACGATGGCCATGTGGATCTTCTTGCGCTGCATCTCGCGCAGCAGATCTCCAATCGGCTTGAGCCACGGCACGAAGTGCGCCGGACGGATGATGTCCTGCACGACGATGCAGCTCGGGGTGCTGCAGCAGCGGAATCAAGTCCCGCGCGTGCAGCACGCCGAGGATGTGGTCCACGTCGTCGCGGTAGACCGGGATGCGCGAGTGGTTCTCCTCGGCCAGCAGGCGCAGCACCTGGTCGGGCGAGGTGGAGATGTCCACGCACACCACCTCGGTGCGGGGCACCATCACGTCGCGGCAGCGCTTGTCGGACAGCTCGAAGATGGAGCGGATGAGCTGGGGAGCGCTCTGGTCCACCTCTTCCTTGGCGGCCTGGGCGGCGAGCAGCTTCTCCAGCTCCTCGAGGGGCGGAGGAGGGGGCTCGAAGCGCAGGGTGCGGCCAAAGCCGCGGGCCACGAGGTTGACGGGCCCCATGAGCAGCCGCATGGGCGGGTAGAACAGGAAGACGAGCACCGAGACGAGCCAGGACAAACGCAGCGCCCAGCGCTCGGGGCCGGCGTTGGCCAGGCCGCGCATCGTCACCTCGATGAGGGCGGCGAGCACGCCCACCAGCAGGGCCCCCGCGAGCACCGTGGCCACTTCCAGCCAGAAGGCGTTGCCCCAGCGGGTGAAGTCGAGCAGTTGCGGCGGCACGAAGGAGCCGATGGCGGCGGCGAGGAAGCCGCACAGCACGCTGCCCATGCGCAGGGCGGTGGCGGTGGCCTCGCGCTCGGTCTTGTGGCGGAGCACCCGGCCGCCTGCGCCCGGGGTGGACGTCGCCAATTCCTGGGCGCGCAGGTCGGAGGTGCCGTAGAGGGCGGACTCGGCGGCGGCGACGAATCCCCGGAGGAGGACGAGGGCCAGGCAGGCGGTCCAAAGGACCCAGGTAGGCATAGGGTCTCTCTTCATAGCCCGTGGTAAGAGGAGACGCACACTTTCCGAGAGGGCTGGGATGCGCATGCGTCCACCAGTGAGCCGCTTCTTTCCGTTGCTCGCCCCCCTGGCCGCCCTGCTGGTGGCGCTGGCCCCCCCCCGGGTGTCCGCCTGGCCGGTGGACCTCGTGATGCCGCTGGAGCCGGGCAAGGAGCGCTTCCACAAGCTGAGCGTGGTCGACTTCGTGGAGGTGGAGGACCCGTCCATCGCCACGGCGGAGGTGCTCGAGGGCAGCAACGAGCTGCTGCTCACGGGCCTCAAACCCGGGCGCACGCTGCTGCTGCTGTACGCCGAGGGGAAGTTCGCCGTGTGGCGGCTGGTGGTGGGCACGCCTCCCCCGCCCGAGCCCTCCGTGGAGCCCCTGGTGGCCGCGGCGCGCAAGGCCTGCCCGGGCCTCAAGGTGACCGCGGGCGCCGGACGGAGCCTGTCCACCGAGGTGAAGGACGCGCGCTGCCGTGACGCCCTGCGCTCGCTGCTGAAGACGGATGCGTACCTGGCGCGCGAGCTGGAGCTGACCTTCGAGCTGCCCCTGCTCCAGGAGCAGCTCGCGGCCCTCACGCCGGTGTTGAAGGGCCTGGGCCTCGGGGTGAGCTACCGCGGGGCGGGGCTGGTACTGGAGGGCACCGCCACCCCGGAGGAGCACCGCCGGGCCCTCTGGGAGCTGTTCCGCCAGTCCGTGGGCCGCGTGCCGCTGGAGGACCGCGTCACCGTGCGCCGGCCCGCGCCTCCCGACGCGGGCACGCCCGCGGACTAGGGCACCGCGGCTTCCGGCTCCCGGGGCGCCTCGAGCACGGCCCGGGCCGCGTCGATGGCCTCGTGCGTGCCGGCCAGGGCGAGCACGTCTCCCTCCCGCAGCACCTCCTGGGCGGTGGGGACGACGGCGCCGCCTTCACCCCGCTGGATGGCGAGCACCGTGGCGCCCGTCATCCCGCGCAGGTTCAGCTCCGCGAGGCTCCGCCCCACGGCGCGGCTGGTGGCCTCGAGCCGGACGGGCGTCGGCTCTCCGAGCCCGGGGAGGATGGCGTGGAGCGTCTTCAACTGCTCGCCATGCTGCTCCTCGTCCTTGACATGGGACTGGGACGCGAGCACCGAGACGATGACCTGGGAGCCCGCGCGCACGTGCCCCTGGAGGTTGGTGGCGCTGCGCCAGAAGCCCACGGCGAGCACGATGAGCTGGACGAGCAGCACGGCCGCGCCCTGGAAGCCGGGGATGAAGGGCTGGGTGAGGGCCACGAGGGGCACGCCCACGAGGAGCAGGCTCCCCAACTGGAGCGTCACCACGAGCGCGCGGCGGGGCGCGGCGGCCCGGTCCAGCTTGCCCTCGGCCCCGGGGGGCAGGGCGAGCTCCGCGAGCAGCATGCCCAGGCCACGGGCCATCCGGACGATTCCCACGAGGAACGGCACCGCGAGCGCGGACGCCAGTCCGATGACGAGCAGGCGCGCCACCGAGGCGCCCAGTCCGCCCCGGTTCTCCACGGTCGTGGTGAGCCGCTCGAGGAAGACGGACGTGCCGATGACGAGGGCGGCGAGCATGGCCGCGTCGAGCAGCAGCAGGCGCAGCATGCGGCGCATCCTCGCGCCGGTGGTCTTCTGCGGCGGCGCGGCGCGCAGGCCCTCCACCCAGCTCCCATAGAGGGCCGCGAACGTCTGGAGCGGCTTGGGCAGCTTGCGGTCCACGAAGTTGGCGACCGGCCCCGCGGCCCGGATGAGGAAGGGGGTGGTGAGGGTGGTGATGGCGGAGACGGCCACCGCCACCGGGTAGAGGAACTGGCCCGTGGCGTTCAGCGACAGGCCCAGGGCGGCGATGATGAAGGAGAACTCGCCAATCTGCGCCAGGCTCAGGCCCGACTGCACCGCGGTGCGCGTCCCGTTGCCCGTGAGGAACACGCCCAGGGCCACGCCCACCAGCTTGCCGAGGATGACCACCACCGTCAGCACGGCCACGGCCACCCAGTGCTGGGCCACCAGCGCCGGGTCGATCATCATTCCCACCGACACGAAGAAGATGGAGGCGAACACGTCGCGCACGGGCTGCACCAGGTGCTCGACGTCCTTCTCCTTGCCGGACTCCGCCACGAGCGAGCCCGCGAGGAACGCGCCGAGCGCCACCGAGTAGCCGAACTCCTGCGCCAGCAGCGCGATGGCGAAGCAGATGCCCATGCTCGTCACCAGCAGCGTCTCCGGCCGATCCAGGCGGTGGACGGCTCGCACCACGCGCGGGATGAGCAGCAACCCGATGACCACCAGCCCCACCAGGAACAGCGCCAGCCGGCCGATGGTGACGGTGAGCTGTCCCGCCGACAGTCCCGCTCCGCTGGAGACCGCGGTGAGGGTCGCCATCAGGAGGATGGCGATGAGATCCTCGACGATGAGGACCCCGACGACGATCTCCCGCAGCTTGCCCTTGATGCCCTGCTCGTCGAAGGCCTTGGCGATGATGGTCGTGCTGGAGATGGCGATGATGGCGCCGGTGAAGAAGCTCTCGAGCGTCGTCCACCCGAAGGCCCGGCCCACGACGAAGCCGAGCCAGATCATCAGGCTGCATTGGATGACGGCGGTGACTCCCGCCGTGGGCCCCACCTGGAACAGCTTGCGCAGGCTGAACTCCAGCCCGAGCGAGAACATGAGGAGGATGACGCCCAGCTCCGACAGCGTGTGGACGATGGCGGGGTCCGCGACGAGCGGAATGGGCACGTGGGGGCCGATGATGAGGCCCGCGATGATGTACCCGAGCACGATGGGTTGGCGCAGCCGCTGGAAGAGGACCGACGTCACTGTCGCGACGCAGAGGACCATCGCCAGGGCCTTGAGGAAGTCGTGAGCACCGTGCATCGTTGAATCACCTGCTGAGAAGCTGTGGAGGAAAGGTCATCCGCGGCCACCCCCCCGGTCCGTCCGGCGCGGTGCTTCCCTGGAGAAGCAGCCACCCCGGCGAGTCCTGTGTGTGACCGTGCGTTTCTACTTCTGGGACCGGAACGTCACGCGGTCCGCGGAGGTCCTTGCGCGGGGCAGTTGGCGACGATGGGGCGATCCGCGATCCGGCCGTGGCTCGTGGGCAGGACGCACGACAGCAGCCGTCTCGTGCGTTCCTCGAGCAGGGGTTCCGGCCGGAGCGCGGGGCCGAGGCGTGCATCGGCGCGCGGGTGAAGCGGGGGCGGCTTGCTGGTGGGGCGCGGGAGCTCCAGCTGGCCCGGTACCGGCGAAGCGTGGACGCCGGCCAGCGGCTGCTGCCCGGACAGGTTCTCGGAGCGCGCGCTCGGGTGCTGCCCTTCCGGCGCCGAGGGGACCCACCGGACATCCGCGCGCCCGGCGGCATGGGCACTCATCGAGCACACGCCGGCCACCGTGGCCAGCAGAAGGGCGCAGGCCGCGCCTATCCAGGCCATCCATCGAGCGCTCGAACGCTCGTGCCAGGATGCGTGGTCAACGGTGCTCATGAGTGTTTTCGCCCAAACCCTCCTAACACCGGAGCAGTTCGAGGGAAAGCCACTCGTCAGGAGGTGCTCGTCGCGGTCCGGCCGCCCCGGCGTTCCTCATCCTTGGACGGGAGCTCTTCCGAGGGCTCCTCGAGGAGCAGCTCGCGCATCAGCCGCCGCCCCAGGGCGAGTCCCAGCCCGAGGCTGATCAGCAGTCCGCTCACCGAGGCCACCGTCGTCCAGGTCTTCCCCTGTCCCAGGGCGCTCCCGAAGAGGGCGGTGAGCATCGTCCCGGGCGCGGTGCCGACGAGCGCGCCCAGCGCGAGGGGCCAGAAGCGGGCCCCGGAAGCGGACGCCGTCGCGAGCAGCACGTCCGCCGGAATCACCGAGTTGATGCAGGCGAGGAAGCCGAGCTGGAACCCGTGCCGGCGTGCCACGTGCCGCAGGGCCGTGTGCCTCTTGCCCGCGAGCCGCCGCATGGGCTTGCGGCCGAGCCGGCTGGCCACGAGGTGGATGACGCCCGTGGCCAGCAGGCTTCCGAGGAGCGCGTAGACCGTCCCGTGCGCCATGCCGAAGAGCAGGCCGCCCACCGCGGTGAAGAACTGGCCCGGCAGCAGCGTCACGGGCCGGATCGCCAGCAGCAGGACGAAGACGAGGGGCGCCAGCAACCCGAGGGGACGCAGCCACTCGGAGAGCTGCCGCTGATCCAGGTACTCGGGCCCCAGCAGCCGGAGTGCCACCAGCAGCCCGACGGAGAAGCACAGGGGGGCGAGGAACTTGAGACTGGCGCTCATCCCTCCCCTCTCGGAGCGAGGGTGCGCGGACATGGTGCAAAGCTGGGAGTCGTCCCTCCCCGGGGCAATGGTGCCAGGGCCTCTCCCTCCACCAGGGGGCAAGGGACGCTTCGGCCCTCGGCCCCGGAAGACCCAGGGGTGCTCTGCCGCCCTCCAGGCGGGCGGCCATGGCCGGACACCGGCGCGAGAGCCCTTGCCCCCTCGCGCCAGTGCCCGGGAGGAGACGCCGTTACTTCTTCGGCTGCTGCATGCCGGAGCCGGGCTGGCCGGTCCCCGTGGTGCCGCTGCCGGTGCCCGTGCCCATGTGGCCGCCGCCCGTGTGGCCGCTGCCCATGTGGCCGCCCGTGCCCGGCTCGGTGCCCTTCTGCATGCCCGTGCCGTTGTTGCCCGTGCCCGCGCCGCCGACGCCCATGGTCTGGCCCAGCTTGCCGAGCACCGAGTAGGCCTGCTGGCGGTGCTGGGCCACGTGCTGCGTCATGTCCTCCATCAGCGAGGTCATCTCCGCGTTGGCGGTGATGGCCTGCCGGCCCGCCATCAGCTTGCCGAGCGTGGCGTCATGGTCGCCCACCTGGTTGGCGATGTAGCAGGAGTCGAACGCCTCTCCCTTGAGCGTCTGGAGGCTCCTCCATGACGGCCTTGTCGGCCGCCATCATCTTCTTCTCCATGTCGTTCATCGGCTTGGGCATGTCCGCCAGCTTCATTCCCCGGCCCTGGGCCAGCGTCATCAGCTTCTGATCCGCGGCGGTGTGCTCGCGCACCATCTGCTCGCCAAACGCCTTCACGTCCGGGTTGGCGGCGTTCCGCTGGGCGAGCTGGCCCAGCTTGATCTCCATCTGGTTGGTGTAGTGCAGCCGCTCGAGAAGGGCCTTCTCGTCGGTGGGCACCACGAAGCCCCGGTGCTCGGCCGTGCCGCCCTTGGCTCCCTGGCCCTGCGCCTTGGCGCCCTGCTGCGCGAGCGCGGAACCCCCAAGGACCAGCGCACCGGCCAGCATGAACCCCTGAATCGTCTGCTTCATGTGCGGACTTCCTTTCGGTTGGAACGCGGGCGCGCACATTGGCCGGGGACAAGGTGGACTTCATTGCACCCCGGGGCGGAGCGTGTGGAAGCGCACGCTGGGGCCTTTCTCCTGATGGCTGGCGGACGCTCCATCTGTCCCGGGTCGGACGCAACGTGCAGTCCTTGAATAGTGTGACCCTCACACACAAATTCGCCGGGTACTCGGTTGAAAGGATAGCGACGCGTATGTCCAGGGAAGTCTGGCCGGGAAAGCCGTACCCACGGGGCGCCACGTTCGACGGCACGGGGGTGAACTTCGCGGTCTTCTCGCAAGTCGCCACCCGCGTCGAGGTCTGCCTCTTCGATCCCCAGAACCCCTCCAGGGAGGTGGAGCGGTTCGATCTGCAGGCGATGACGGATGACGTGTGGCATGGCTACGTGCCGGGGCTGGAGCCGGGCACGCTCTACGGCCTGCGCGTCCACGGGCCGTACGAGCCGCAGAAGGGCCAACGCTGCAACCCCTACAAGCTGCTGGTGGACCCGTACGCCAAGGCGCTCCATGGCGAGGTGGACTGGTCCCAGCCCGTCTTCGGCTATACGCTCGGCAACGACAAGCAGGACCTGATGCGCGACGAGCGCGACAGCGCCGCGGGCGTGCCCAAGAGCGTGGTGGTGGGCGACTACTTCGACTGGGGCAACGAGCGCCGCCCGGACGTGCCCTGGCGCAAGACGGTCATCTACGAGGCCCACGTGAAGGGCCTCACCATGCGCCACCCCAAGGTGCCCGAGAACCAGCGCGGCACCTACGCGGCCCTCGGCCACCCGGCCGTCATCGAGCACCTGCTCAAGCTGGGCGTCACCTCGGTGGAGCTGCTGCCGGTGCACGCCTTCGCGGACGACTCCTTCCTCGGGGAGAAGGGCCTGTCCAACTTCTGGGGCTACAACACCCTGTGCTACTTCGCCCCCGAGGCCTCCTACGCCAGCCGCCGCACGCCGGGCAGCGCCGTCAACGAGTTCAAGGGCATGGTGAAGGCCCTGCACTCCGCGGGCATCGAGGTCCTCCTCGACGTCGTCTACAACCACTCGTGCGAGGGCAACCACCTGGGGCCCACGCTGTCGCTCAAGGGCATCGACAACGCCAGCTACTACTGGCTGATGCCCGAGGCGCGCTACTACCTGGACTTCACCGGCTGCGGTAACAGCCTCAACGCCTCCAACCCCCACACCGCGCGCCTCATCGTGGACTCCTTGCGCTACTGGGTGGAGGAGATGCACGTGGACGGGTTCCGCTTCGACCTGGCCACCGTGCTCGGCCGCGTGGGCAGGGGGGAGTACTCCCCCAACGCCCCCATCTTCCAGATCATCAACCAGGATCCGGTGCTCGGCCGGGTGAAGCTCATCTCCGAGCCGTGGGACGTGGGGCTCGGCGGCTACCAGGTGGGCGGCTTCCCCGCGCCCTGGCGCGAGTGGAACGGCAAGTACCGCGATGCCCTGCGCCGCTACTGGAAGGGCGACGAGAACCTCGCGGGCGAGGTGGGCCACCGGCTCACCGGCTCCTCGGACCTCTACCAGGAGGCGCGGCGCCGGCCCCAGGCCAGCATCAACTTCGTCACCGCCCACGACGGCTTCACCCTGCACGACCTCGTCACCTACAGCCACAAGCACAACGAGGCCAACGGCGAGCACAACCGTGACGGCGCCGACGACAACCAGGCGTGGAACTGCGGCGTGGAGGGCGAGACGGATGACCCCGGCGTCGTCTCCCTGCGCGAGCGCCAGAAGCGCAACCTGCTCGCCTCGCTCTTCCTCTCGCAGGGCGTGCCCATGATTGTCGCCGGCGACGAGATGGGGCGCACCCAGAAGGGCAACAACAACGCCTACTGCCAGGACAACGAGCTGTCCTGGGTGGACTGGAACCTCGACGAGCGCCGGCTGGCGCTGCTCGAGTTCACCTCGCGCCTCATCCAGTTCCGCCACCGCCAGCCGGTGCTGCAGCGCCGCCGCTTCTTCCAGGGCAAGCACATCTGGGACTCGGAGCACAAGGACCTCACCTGGTTCCGCCCGGATGGGACGGAGATGAGCCCGGAGGACTGGCAGAAGCCCTTCGTCCGCTCCCTCGCGTTCCTCCTGGGGGGCGACGCCATCCCCTCGCCCGACGAGCGCGGCCAGCGCATCATCGGAGATGGCCTGCTGGTGCTGCTCAATGCCCACCACGAGCCCGTGCGCTTCACCGTGCCGCCCCCGCCCCAGGGCTCCCGGTGGGTCATCGAGTTCTACACGGCGGATGACCAGCGGGGCCCCGAGGAGCCGGTACCCGCCGGCCCCTTCGAGCTGACGGGCCGCTCGCTCGCCGTCTTCCGGGAGGTACCGGCCGGCTGAGGCCCGGTGCTCCAGCGGGCGGGCGCCCACCCGCCCCTCGCGGAATAGGGGCCTGCCTCCGGCCCCGCGCTTGTCTCCCGTCCCCTCCATGCGGACTGTGTGTCCCAGGGACGACACCACCGCAGGGGGGTGGGACCCAGGAGCCATACCGTGAGCGCGATCGAATTACTCAAGCAGCAGCACCGGGAAGTCGATGGGCTGTTCCAGCGCATCAAGTCCACCACCGGGGACGAGCGCATCGCCCTGCTGGGCAAGGTGGCCGAGGCCCTCACCATCCACGCGGCGCTGGAGGAGCAGTACTTCTACCCCTTCGCCCGGCAGCAGGGGGTGGACGGCCTCATCGACGAGTCCTTCCAGGACCATGCCGAGGTGAAGCGGCTCCTCTCGGAAATCCTCCAGATGAAGCAGACCGACCCGGGGCTGGAGGGGCTGTGCCTGCGCCTGGAGCGGATGGTGACCGAGCACGTCAGCCAGGAGGAGAGCGCGCTGCTCCCCAAGGTGCAGTCCCTGGCCAACGAGGAGGACCTCGACTCCATGCGCGAGGACATGCAGCAGGCCATCGATCAGTGGCGCAACACGGAGTTGCTGCGCATGGCCGAGCACCAGGAGTCGCTCCCACCCTCGGTGTGAGCGGGCAGGCGGGGCGCCTCGAGCGGACGCCCCGAGTGGATGGGACCGAGGCGGCTCACCATCGGGAGGGGGTGAAGAGGCAGTCGATGAGCCTTGCTTCACCGAGCCCGAAGTGGGCTGTCCGTGGCACGAGGTCCGGCACGGGAGTGAGGAGGACGTCGTTGGGCAGGCGGGTGAAACCGAAGGTGGCCTGGATGAGCGTGGCCAGCCTGGCTTCGTGGGACTGGAACTCGGGGGGGAAGGGCGGAAGACGTTGCCAGTAGCCCTCTCCGGGCTCGTTCCTATCCGTATGGGAAGCGTAGAGGGCGTACACCGGGGCGAGCTGGCTCAGCAGGCAGACGACGCAGTCGTAGAGGGGCGCTCCTACCTTGAAGCCCGGGAGGGAGACACGGACGCTGTAGCAGGGGTCCAGCAAGGGCACCGTGGTGTCCCAGAGCGAGCAGTCGGGGAACTCATGACGGAGCCGCGGGATGAAGTTCTCCCAAGTGGGGGCGGGCTTCGCATGGGTGTGCAGCAGTGCGCTGAGCCGCTGGACCTCTTCTGACGTCTTGTATTGAGGTTCATCAATGAGAAGTCCCGCCGGATAGTAGAGGTGGACGAGGTGGACGAGCGCGTCGGCCGTCAGTTCTGGATTCATGAACGGGGCTCCTCGATGGGGTCGCGTTCGAGAGGGCGCCTGGAGCTTCTCACTCGCTGGATACGCGTGGAGTTTCCATTTTCATGAAAACGTCGACCGTGGGACGCCTACCGATTGGAAGCCCGTGACCCGGGCGCCAGGAATGGGACCGATGTTCGGCTTCGTCAGGATGCTCTGCATGTGTACCCTGAACTGGTGACAGGCGAGGGCTGCGTATTCCGGCGAAGTGGAACACTCGTTCCGGGCGAAGTGGAACACCCGTTCCGGCCATGTGGAACAGTCGGAGCGTCAGCGACGCTGGCCGGGGTTCACTTCGCCCCCTTCTTGGACCGGGTCAAATTCCTTTCCGGGTCGCGCACCGAGTCGCCCGTGAGCTTGAGCCGATGGGCGTTGTGCACCAGCCGGTCGAGGATGGCGTCGGCGAGGGTGGCCTCGCCAATCACCGCGTGCCAGTCCTTGGGGTCGAGTTGAGACGTCACCACGGTGGCGCCGGAGCCATACCTGTCCTCCAACACCTCGAGCAGTTCCTTGCGCTCGCTGGTGCCCAGGGGCTCCAGGCCGAAGTCGTCCAGAATCAGCACCTGGGCCTTGGCGAGCCTGCGCAGCAGGTGCGGGTAGGTGCCGTCGGCGCGAGCCTGCGCCAGCTCGTCGAAGAGACGCGAGGCACGGCGGTACACCACGCCGTAGCCGTCGCGGCACGCCTTCTGTCCGAGCGCGCACGCCAGGAAGCTCTTGCCCACGCCGGTGGGGCCCGTCACCAGCACGTTCTGCGCCTGCGCCACCCAGCGCGAGGTGGACAGCTCCAGCACCTGGGCCTTCGTCAGCCCGCGCGCCAGGCTGTAGTCGATGTCCTCCAAACACGCCGTCTGGCGCAGCCGCGCGTTGCGCAGGCGCGAGGTGAGCTTCTTGTTCTCCCGGTGCACCCACTCGGCGTCCGCCAGCAGGCCCACCAGCTCCGTCGGGCCCAGCTGCGTGTCCGCTGGCCGCTCCATCCAGGTGCGCAGATAGTTGGCCATGCCGTACAGCTTCATCGCGTTGAGCTTCTCCAGCGTCTGCTCCGTCAGCATTCTCTCGTCTCTTCGTTGGGGGTTGTTGGGTGTTGCGCCGCCTGCGCGCGCCCGAAGGGCGCGCGCAGGCGTCCTGCGTGGTAGCGGGCCGCGAGGGCCAGCACCGCGGAGAGTTGTCCGCGCACCGTGGCCGGGCGCGGGAGGCTTCAGTGGTAGTAGCTGGCGCCGCGTACATTCTCGTGCTGTGGCAGCGGGCCCTTGTCCTCGTGCGCCGCCTGCGCGTCCTCGAGGTGGTGCTGGAGGATGGCGGCCACGGACTTGTAGCTGTAGGCGCGGTGGCGCACTGCCCGCGCGCACGCCTTCTCCACGCGCTGCTGCCCGTGGCGCTGCGCCAGGCGGATGACGCCCAGGGCCGAGCGGAAGCCCTGCTCGGGGTGGGGGCGGCGCTTCATCAGCTCCTCCACCAGCGTCGCCGTGCTGGGGCCCACCGTGGCGGCCCAGGAGAGAATCCGGCTCGGCGTCCACTCCGCATGCGCGCGGTGGCTCTTGGGCATGTGCTCGGCCTGGGTGGTGAAGCGTCCGCGCTCCTCACTGCGCACGTGGCTGGCCACGCGCCGGCCCGCCTGCAACACCTCCACGCACGAGGCCGTGTAACGCACCTCCACCTGCTGCCCCACCAGCCCGTAGGGCACGCTGTAACAGTGCCCCTCCACCTCCACGTGGTAATCCACGTTGACGCGCGCCTTCTTCCATTGCGCCAGCTCGTAGGGCTTGTCCGGCAGCGGCTTGAGGGCCGCCTTCTCCACCTCCTCGAAGAGTTGCCGGCGGCTCTTGCCCAGCTTGCGCATGGGCCGCGTGTTCAACTTCTCCAGCAGCACCGCCACCGCCTCGCGCACCTCGCAGAGCGACGTGAAGCGCCGGTTGCGCAGCGCCGCCAGAATCCACCTCTCGGCCAGCAGCACCCCGTTCTCCGCCTTCGCCTTGTCCCGCGGCTTGCGCGGCCGCGCAGGCACCACCGCGAAGCCGTAGTGCCTCGCCATGTCCGCGTAGCTGGGATTGATGTCCGGCTCGTACCGGTTGGTGCGCGTCACCGCTGCCTTCAGGTTGTCGGGCACCGCCATCTCCGACACGCCTCCGAAGTACGCGAACGCCCTCTGGTTGCACCCCACCCACGTGGCCACGTCCTCGCTGAAGACGGGCTCCACGTACGTGTAGTTGCTGGCCCCCAGTACCGCCACGTACAGCTTCGCCACACGCACCTCGCCGCTCACCGCGTCGTGGACTTGCAGCCCATCGCCGCTGAAGTCCATGAAGCACTTCTCCCCGGCACGGTGCTCCTGGCGCATGGTGACGCTCACGCTCTTGGCCCACCGCGCGTAGCGCTCGCAGAACTGGCTGTACTGGTAGCCCTCCGGGTGCGTCTCCCGGTACTCCTGCCACAGCAGCGACTTGGTGACGCCCTTCTTCCTGCAGCTCCGCGTGCACGTGCGCCCAGTCCGGCTCGGGCCGGCTCGCTACCACCTTCCCCTCGTCCGCGAACAGCAGCGCCGTGAGCGCCGCGTCGTCGTCCAGCTCCGGCGCCAGCGGCCAACTCGTCAGCTTCGCCGCCTGCGCCCGGTACAGGTAGCGGTTGACCGTGCCCACGCCGATTCCCAGGCTCCGGGCTATCTCCCGCACCGACAGCTTCAGCTCCAACCTCTGCCTCAACAACTCTCTCAGCTTGCGCATGGACAGCCTCTCTGCCGCCATCAAGACCTCCTTCTTCGGGGAGATCAGAGGCGGCGGCTCGTCCAGCACCGTCAACGCTCCACTGTGTCGCCCATCCCTCGGCCTACCTGCCGGGTGCGTTCCACTTGCCCGGAATCGGTGTTCCACATGGTCGGAATGGGCGTTCCACTTGCTCCGGAATCAGTGTTCCACTTGCCCCGGAATCGGTGTTCCACATGGTCCGGTGCACGCACGAGGGCGGTTGGCAGGCGCTCTCGAAGGACGATGCGTGCGGCCTTGTCCGCTGCCTTGGCGGCTTCGGCTTGTGCGAATTCATCCACCACCCATCCGATCACATTCCTTTCCGGAACGCCGACTTCGACGTCGCAGGTGGCGGTCGAGGCAAAGATGGGAGAAATCTTGCCGAGCAGGATGAGCACCTGGGCGGCCTTCCATCCTCCTGGCTCCGTGCCAGGGCCTCTATAGGGCACGACGTTCTGGAACTGGAACATGGACGGCGGGATATGGCCGCCGACGCAAGCGAACTGAGTTGCTCCGAGAAGAGCCAGCGCCAGCAAACCCCCACGTGTGGCGACCAAGAGCCGGAGATGCATAGGGTCTCCTTTGCTGTGGACAGTTTGCGGATGGCGTCTGACCTTCCCGTCCAGGCGACGAGACCTTCATTTTCCAACGACACGACCGCCACCCGTGGTGTTTCCCTCCACTCGGAGATCCTCCAGGTGAAGCAGACGGACCCGGGGCTGGAAGGGCTGTGCCTGCGCCTGGAGCGGATGGTGACCGAGCACGTCAGCCAGGAGGAGAGTGCGCTGCTCCCCAAGGTGCAGTCCCTGGCCAATGAGGAGGACCTCGACTCCATGAGCGAGGACATGCAGCAGGCCATCGATCAGTGGCGCAACACGGAGCTGCTGCGCATGGCCGAGCACCAGGAGTCGCTCCCACCCTCGGTGTGAGCGGGCAGGCGGGAGCGTCTATCTCGCAGGAGCAACGTAGGCCCCCTTCACTCGTAGTCGACTACGAGTGGTGTGGGCGAAAGACATACACCACTCGTAGTCGACTACGAGTGGTGTACGGCGGCCCCTTCGCGCCGGAAGCTTGTGGCCTCCCGTTCCCGAGGAGCGGGCGGCGTTCTGGGCCATCTTCCATGCGGAACCCGGGACCATCGGCGCGGTGGTGGTGACGAGGAACGGGGTGCCCGAGGTGATTGCGACCGTGCGCAGCACGGAGGAGTACCTGACGCTGGCGGGCTCGGGCCAACTGCCCCCGGACCATCGCGTCTTCCTGCCCAACGACATCATCTGAGCCCTGGCTACGGGAACGTCACGCCGTCGAAGAACTCGCCCCCGCCACCAGCCTCCTCGCTCCACAGCTTCAGGGTGAAGGTGCCGCGCGCCGCATCCTCCGGCACCTCCACCTCCACCCCGACGTCGCGCTTCTCGCCCGGGGCAAGGGGTTCCTGCATCCACACGCCCAGCGCCTTCCACTCCTCTCCCTTCGGCCCCACCAGCACCGCCCCCCCGGGCATCCAGGGCGTACTCCCGTGGTTCTTCAACCGCAGCCGCACGGCCAGCCGCACCACCACGCGTCCGTCCTCCAGGCGCGTGGTGTCCGAGCGGTAGCTGTGAGCCTCCATGCTGGTGAGCGTGTTGCCTGGGCGTGAGGTGACACTCAGGTTGAGGTTCTTGCTGGGGATACCGTCCTCCCCCAACCACTCCTGGGCGAGGAGGCCCAGCAGTCCCCTCTTGCCGCCACACCCCTCCTCCAGGCGCGCCTTCTCCTCCAGGCACCGCCGCGCCTCCTCCCTCGCCTGTTGCTCCCCTTCCCGGTAGGAGGCGAGCGTGCGCGGCCGGTGGGTCAGCTCCACCTGCCGCGCGGCCTCGGACGGGTGCACCACCAGGTTGAAGGTGACACTCGCGGGGGCCGCGCCGTCCTGGAAGGAGACCGTCAGCGGCACGCGCTCCCCGGCCGCCAGGGCCCGGGTGGGCATGAGCGCGAGGCCCGTTTCATCCGCTATCACCCGGAAACGCTCCCGCCCGCTCAGCGTCACGTGCGTCAGCTTCGTGTCGAAGTAGAAGTTGGTGGAGAGCCCCGGGTGGATGCACACCGCGAGCGCCTCGCCGCGCGTGTCCTCCGCCAGCTCCAGGTGGGGCGTGCCCGCCTCGCAGGCGGGTGGCGCGGAGAGGCCAAGGGGAGCGACGAGCCATGCGAGTTGCACCAGCGTGGCGGAGGACAGCACGGGCATGGGGCGGAGACCTCCGAGGGGGGTGGACGGGACCGGAGGAGTGGGGCTCTACCACACCTCCTGCCCGGTCGTGTCCGTCCCGTCTCCGGGACGCCCCTACTTGAATCGGTCCACCACCCGAACCATCACGACGGGTTCCACCATCATCTTCCCCGGCCCGCTGCCGGGCAGGAGCCTCGAGGCCGACGTTGTCGTCCGTGTCCAACAGCTCCAGGCACACCGGGTACGTCACCCCGAGGGGCGTGCGCGCCTCGGTGAAGCGGCCGTACACCCGCCCCTGCTTGACGTAGAGCTTCCCGAAGAGGCGGGTCTCGTCCGGCAGCGCGATCTTCCAGCCCTTGCCCGTGTGGTCCGCTCCCGCCTCCCAGTGGCCCCCCACGCGGAGGGTCGCGTCCTCCTGCACGTGCACGGGCCTGCCCCGCACGTCGCTCCAGTCCACGCTCGTCATTTCCCCCAGGCTCAAGCCGAGCATGTCCGTCATGGTCTCCACGGCCCCGGCGGGGCACGCCTGGGGAAGAGGGGCGGGACGCTCGGGCGGCACCTGCTGTGGGGATGCCATGCAGGCCTGGAGGGCGGCGCCGGTGAAGCCCAGGCACGCGGTGCGCACGGCGGCTCCCCGGCGCGTGGGGGCGGCTGCTGGCTGGGGACCAGATGTCTGTTGCTGCTTTGGCTTCACGGGAGCAGGGTCCTTTCGAGGCGCCTCGGCGGGAGGCGCGGCCACGGCCCGCACAGGTTCCGGCGCGGGCCCCGCTGGCGCCACTTCCTGGCCAGGGGTGAGCCACCAGGCCGCCAGTGCCACGGCCAACCCCACGCCCACCGCCGCCAGCTCCCGCCACCCGCGCGTCCGCGGCTTCTCCGGCAGCCGCCGCTCCGGGTGCGGCACCACCGTCCAGTCCACGTCCGCCCGGGCCCTCAGCTCCTCCAGCGCCTCGTACAGCGCCACGGCGCCCGGGTAGCGCGCCTCGGGCGTCTTGGCCAGCAGCCGCAGGCACACCGCCTCCACCGCCCGGGGCACACGTGGGTTGACGAGGTGCGGTGGCAGGGGCTCCCGGTGCAGCACCGCGTCCACGTCCTCGCCTCCGTGCTCGGCGGGACGGAAGGGGAAGCGGCCCGTCAGCAACCGGTAGAAGACGACGCCCAGCGCGTAGAGGTCATCCCCCGGCCCGGCCCGGTAGTGCGCGCCCGGCTCGCCCGCGTGCGCGCGGCCATAGGCCCACGCCTCGGGAGCACGGTAGGGCAGCGTGCCGGGGGGAAACATCCCCTTCGTCAGCGTGGGGTAGGCCGGGTGGTAGCCCACCCCGAAGTCCACCAGCACCGCCTGCCCGGTGCTCTCGCGCACCAGGATGTTGGCTTCCTTCACGTCCCGGTGGAGGACGCCCGCCTCGTGCGACACCGCCAGCGCGCGTGCCACCTCCAGCACCCGGTCCACCCCCTCGCCCAGGGAGCGCCCAGGCGCCCACTCGTCCAGGTGGGCGCCGTCAATCAGCTCGAACTTCAGCCAGAGGAAGCATGGCTTGTCCGGAGGCCACTGGCCCGCGCCGAGCTGGCGCGCGAGGTTGGGGTGGCGCAGGCGCGTGCCCAGCGACAGCTCGCGCCAGGCGCGCTCGGCCCGCTCGGGTCCCTGATCCAGCGGCAGCAGCTTGAGGGCGGACACGTGGCCCTCGGGACTTCTCACCCGGTACACGGTGGCGAAGCCGCCGCTGCCCAGCACGCCCTCCACCACGTCTCCGCCAATGCGCGTGCCCACGGGGAGCGGAGCGGAGTCGAGCGCACTCAGGGCTCCCTCGCCGTGCGGGCGGACAGGGTGCTCGGGCCTTGGGGAATGCGTCTGTGTGGACACGCGGGGCCTACCTCGGAGGACCTCAACGTAGCAGGTCGAGCGCCCACCGCTTCGTCACTCGTAGTCGACTACGACTGGTGGGGGGAAATGACTTTCGTGAAGTCCCCTGGTCCCCATCCAAGAGCAAGGTCCTCGAACGCGCTGATGAGGATTTCATCGCGCTTCCCGAGGTTCTTCCCTCCACCCTCGGTGTGAGCGGGCAGGCGGGGCGGCGGGGCCTCCCGGCCGGATGTGGGCACACGGAGACATGACGGGGCCACGGGCGAGTACATTGCCCGTGGCTTTTGTCACGTGGTACCCATAGAGCCATGAGTCCTCCGACGGGGGAGTGCCGCCGGATACTGGTGGTCGACGACAACAGTGCCATCCACCAGGACTTCCGGAAGATCCTCGCCAGGTCTGGCCAGGGGGTCGAGGAGCTGGATGAGATGGAGTCCATGCTCTTCGGGGATGCCCCGCCCCGGAGCAGCACCACCCGTTTCGAGTTGGACTTCGCGCTGGGTGGGGAAGAGGGCGTGCGCCTGGTGCGCGACGCGGTGCGTGAAGGGCGCCCCTACGCCGTGGCCTTCGTGGACATCCGCATGCCCCCGGGCATGGACGGGGTGGAGGCCACGCTGGAGATGTGGCGGGAGGAGGCGGACCTGCAGGTGGTGCTCTGCTCGGCCCACTCCGACTACTCCTGGGACGAGCTGTCGCGCAAGCTGGGCACCAGCGAGCGGCTGCTCATCCTGCGCAAGCCCTTCGACAGCATCGAGGTGCGGCAGATGGCGCACGCGCTCTGCGAGAAGTGGGAGCTCCTGCGCGCCAGCCACCAGCGGATGGAGGACCTGGAGCGGATGGTGGACGAGCGGACGCGGGCGCTGGCGGAGGCCAACGCCCGGCTCCTGCACGCCCAGAAGCTCGAGGCGCTGGGCCGCATGTCGGCGGGCCTGGCCCACGAGGTCAACAACCCGCTGAGCTACATCCTGTCCAACCTGCGCCACGTGGTGCGGGGGCTGGAGACGCTGCCGTGTGCGCAGGAGGGGCTCAAGGCCCGCGATGACCTGAGGGATGCGTGCCGGGATGCGGCGCTCGGGGCCGAGCGCATCGAGCGCATCGTCCAGGACGTCCGCATCTTCGCCCGGATGGACGAGCCGCCCCGGGAGCAGGTGGACGTGCGCCAGGTGATGGAGCTGACCCTGTCCATGGCGGCGCGGGCGCTGCGTCCGGAGCTGAGCCTGGTGCGGGACTTCCAGGAGGTGCCACCCGTCTGGGGCAGTGAGCACGGCCTGGGGCAGGTGTTCCTCAACCTCATCGTCAACGCCACCCACGCCCTGGCGGGCCGCGAGGCGCCCGAGCTGCGGCTGGGCATCCGCCAGCGCGAGGACGGCATGGTGGCGGTGGAGGTGCGGGACAACGGCAGCGGCATCCGGCCGGAGCACCTCAGCCGCCTCTTCGAGCCCTTCTTCACGACGAAGCCGGTGGGGACGGGAACGGGGCTGGGCCTGTCCATCTGCCATGGCATCGTGACGAGGCTGGGCGGGGACATCCTCGTGGACAGCGCCCCGGGCCAGGGCACCACCTTCCACGTGCTGCTGCCCCGGGCCTCGGAGCACGCGCTGGAGACGGACGTGCTGGAGCGGAAGCGCTCCGGATGAGCCCTCGGACCGGAGTGGGGAGCTGAAGGGGGGACGTCCATGAGCTGGAGCCCGCGCGCATGGCTGTTGGAGCGGTTGGACGCCCGGCTGACGCCGGAGCAGCGCCGGCTGCCTCCCGGGGAGCTCTGGCGCTACCGGGTGCTGTTGGGGGCCACGGGCCTGCTGTTCCTGCTCAACGCCCTGTACCTGTTCGCCATCCCCACCTATCCGCCCGGGGAGCGCCTGCCGCAGGCGCTGGCGGCGGGGGTGTGCGTGGTGGGCTACGGCCTGGTGCCGACCCTGGTGCGCCGGCTGTCATCACCCACCCTTCCGGCCTTCTTCCTGTGCGCGTCCCTGGCCGCGGGCTTCATCCTGGGCACCGTGTCCGTGGACAGGCCGGGCGCCGTCTCGCATGCGGTGGGCATGTTGATTCCGGCCCTCGCCGTCTACCTGCTGGGGCCGCGCCGGGGCTTCTTCTTCACCGCGCTCCTCGTCCTCTACGCGGCGCTCTTCCACCAGCTCTACCACTCCGGCTTCGGCCGGGTGCGGCCGCTCTTCCGGGACCCGGGCGTCTGGATGAGCAACCTCATCACCGCCCTCAGCCTGTTGCTGAGCTGGGCGCTGAGCTGGCTCTACAGCACCGTGCGCGAGGAGTCCCACGCGGCGCTGGAGCGCGCGCTGAAGACGCTGCACGAGAGCGAAGGCAAGCTGGTCAGCCTCATCGAGAGCACCGAGGACGTGGTGATGGCGCTCGACAGGGAGGGGCGCGTGGTCACCGCCAACCAGCGGGCGAGGGAAGTGGCCGAGCACTTCTACGGCAAGGCGCTCGAGCCGGGCGAGAACCTCGAGTGGCTCTCCTCTCCGGGGCTCTGGGACATGTTCGTCGAGGCCCTGTCGGGAAAGCGGACGCGGGTGGAGATCCCCCTCGCCATGCCGACGGGGTCCTGGACGCTGGACGTCACCTTCAACCCGGTATGGCAAGGCGGGCAGGTGGTGGGGGCGACCCTCTTCAGCCGCGACATCACGGAGCACAAGGAGGCCGAGGCCCGGTTGTCGGAGCTGCACCGCAGCCTGGTGGACGTGTCGCGCCACGCGGGCATGGCAGAGATCGCCACCGGGGTGCTGCACAACGTGGGCAACACGCTCAACAGCGTCAACGTCTCGGCCAACCTCGTGGTGGAGCGGCTGCGCGCCTCGCGGGCCGCGGGCCTGGACCGGGCCGTGGAGCTGCTGCGGGAGAATGGCTCGCGGCTGGGCGCCTTCTTCGAGGAAGACCCCCGGGGCCGGCAGTTCCCCGCCTACCTGGCGGCGCTCTCGGGCCAGCTCGCCCAGGAGCGCGAGACGGTGCTGGAGGAGCTGCGGCGGCTGACCGAGAGCGTGGACCACATCAAGTCCGTGGTGAGCATGCAGCAGGAGCATGCGCGCTTCGCCGGAGTGCTGGAGCGGGTGGAGGTGCCCGGGCTGCTCGACGACGCGATGCGCCTGCACGCCGTGTCCTTCGAGCGCCTGGGCATCCAGATGCGGCGCGAGTACGGCGCCCCGGTCCCCGCGGTGATGGTGGACCGGCACAAGCTGCTGCAGATATTGGTGAACCTGCTGAGCAACGCGCGCCATGCGCTGCTGGACAGCGGGCGGCCGGACAAGCAGCTCACCCTGCGCGTGGAGCAGGCCGGGGAGCGGCTGCGCATCTCCGTGGCCGACAACGGGGTGGGCATTGCCCCGGAGCACCTGCAGCGCCTCTTCACCCAGGGCTTCACCACGAAGAAGGACGGGCACGGCTTCGGGCTGCACATCAGCGCCCTGTCCGCCGAGGAGCTGGGGGGCGGCCTCCAGTGTGAGAGCGCGGGCCCCGGCCAGGGCGCCACCTTCACCCTCGAGCTGCCCCTGGCGTGAGGCCGCTCAGGCCCCCGTCCATTTGCCGCGGCGGGTGGGCTCCTGAAGGGCCTGGTCGAGCGCCTGGAGGAAGCGTTTGCGCGGCCAGTGCTCGGCGCCGAAGCGCGTCAGGTGCTCCGTCTCCACCTGGCAGTCGATGAAGTGGAAGCCCCACGCCTGGAAGCGCTCCACCGCGGTGGTGAAGGCCACCTTCGAGGCGTCCGGCGCATGGGCGAACATGCTCTCGCCGAAGAAGGCGGCCCCCAGCGACACGCCGTAGAAGCCGCCCTTCAGCTCGCCCTCCGCCCAGGCCTCCACCGAGTGGGCGAAACCCAGCTCGTGCAGGCTGACGTAGGCCTCGCGCATCGCCTGGGTAATCCACGTGCCGTCCTGGCCGGGGCGCGGGGTGCTGGCGCACGCGGTGATGACGTCCTCGAAGGCGGTGTCCCAGCGGATGTCATAGACGCCCGCCTTGAGCGTCTTGCGCAGCGAGCGGCCCACGTGCAGCTTGTCCGGCACGAGGACGAAGCGCGGGTCCGGCGAGTGCCAGAGGATGGGCTGGCCCTGGCTGTACCAGGGGAAGATGCCCTGGGAGTACGCCGAGAGCAGCCGCTCGGGGCTCAAGTCCCCCCCGACGGCGAGCAGTCCGCCCCGGTCCGCCTTCTCCGGGGGAGGGAAGAGCTCCGGGTCTTCTCCGAGCAGATAGATGGGCACTACTGTGACACGTTGAGCTTTACGTCTCCGGACAGCGAGTAGGGGATGCGCACCAGCGGGCCCGTGAGCTCGCCCGCGATCTCATACGGCAGCGTCCCCTTGGCGATGAGCGCCCGCACGTCCTGGCCCCACGTCTCCTTCGTCACCGCCACCTCCACGGGATACACCCCGGTGGCCGACGCGTCCACGGTGTCGTACTTGCCCCGGGTGCCCTCGCCCAGCTTGCGGCCTCCCACGGAGACGGCCCAGGTGAGCTCCTCCAGCCGCAGGGGGAAGGGGTTGGGGTTCTCCACGCCCAGGCGCAGCAGCAGGTCCACCTGCTCCTCGGAGTAGCGGGCCCCATCCAGGCTCTCCAGCCGCACCACGGGCAGCCGGGGCACGCGCACCTGCCGGGAGGCGGCGAAGGGGAGCGTCCGCAGCTCGCCCCCCGCGCGCACCGTCAGCGTGCCGCGCAGCGCCACGAGCAGGGTGCCGCTGCGCTGGCTCAGCGCCCGCAGGTCCTCCGGCGTGCGCACGTAGGCGGCCTCGGCCTGGAAGGAGAAGGGCGTGGGGGCGTTGGGGGAGAGGGGGACGGCCAGGGGCGCCGAGCCCTTCTCCACCACCTGCCCATCGGAGACGAGCTCGTAGTCGGCCTTCTCCAGCACGGCGGGGCCGGGGCTGGTGAGCTGGCCGGAGTAGCGCAGCTTCACCTCGGTGAGGCCCTGGGAGGCGACGGTGGCTTCCTCGGCGCCGAGCGAGGCGGGGCCCACGGGGGGCGCGGACGGCGTGGAGGCACACCCGGCCAGCCAGGCGGCGAGCGTCAGGAGGTGGACGGTGGCACGCGGGGCGGAACGCATGGCGCCAAGGTGCGGCCGGTTCGGGCTGGTCTCAAGGGGATTTCGGGTACACTGTTGACTACACCGTGGCCCACCGTCGCCCGAACCTCAACAAGGACATCCGCGCGCTCATTCGCGACATCGCCGCGAAGATGCCCGAGTTCGCCCATGTGAAGGCCAGCCGCATCCTGGTGATAGCGGGCGAGGCGCGGCGGGCCTCGCGCGGCACGGTGAAGCCGCTGTGCTTCCGGGGAGGGCGGAGCACGGACCGCAGCGGGCGGCGCAAGCCCATCGTCCGGCTCAAGGGCAAGCGGATGCTCTACTGCATCACCCTGCGCCCGCTCTTCTTCCGCTCCTCCACGCCCAAGGCCCGCATCGAAACGGTGATGCACGAGCTCTTCCACATGTCGCGGCGCTTCGACGGCACGCTGCACGCGGGGCGCCGGCACTCGGTGCTGGGCAAGGACTTCTCCCGGCGGCTGCGGCCGCTGGTGCGCCGCTACCTCAAGCACTGCCCCAAGGAGATGCTCGACGCCTTCGCGTACTCGGGCGAGGTGAAGGTGCTGCAGTGGTTGGAGCGGCCCGGGCCCGCCTACGTCCCCGGCACGCGCGGGGTGCGCAAGGTGTACACCGAGGAGCAGCTCTACTACGGCATCACCCGCATGGTGACGCGCAAGCGGCCCCGTGCCGCGGCCGGGCCCAAGCTCCCGCGCAAGGAGCGCGTGGAGAAGGTGCGCGTGCACTAATTGAGGTACTTGGGGCGCGGCGGCACGGGCGGTTGCGGAGGCCCGGCTTCCATCATCTCCAGCCCCTGGCGGGTGAGGAGGAAGCGCACCACGCCGGAGCCGCGCTCCGTCTCGATTTCCGCCTCGAAGGCGGGGCCCGAGATGGCGCCCATCTGCACGTCCTTGCGCAGGTTGTGCACCTTGCCCGTGAGCAGATCTCCCGCCACCGGCTGCACCGAGTCGCCGCGCCGGTAGAGGCTCGTAGGCCACCTGATGCAGCGTCATGGCCAGCGCGGGCGACAGCGGCTGGGAGCTGAACAGGACCGAGATGAGGACCCAATAGGGGGGGGACTGTTCGGCCATTGCCCTCATCCTAACCCCCACCCGGCGCGCGCCCCACCCGATTTCCACGCCCGGCGCTCCAGGGGGGGAACCAAAACATCCTGACGGGATGGGAAAGGAAACGTTCTGCTGAGAATGTTTTCAATTCTGTCACTCGCCTGCCATGTAGACGGGCTGTAGAGCGCCTCCCCGCTATCGTTCGTTTCCCATGGAGAGCAGAATGTTCACGAAGAAGGTGTTTGGCGGAGTGGTGTCCCTGTCGTGGGCGCTGGGCCTGGTGGTGTCGACGGCCGCGTACGCGGGCCCGATGGATGGCAACAGCGGCGACGTGATGCTGCAGGGCTTCCACTGGCGGTCCACCGAGACGTACCCCTGGTGGGGCGTCATCCAGGGCAGGGCCTCGGACATCAAGAACAGCGGCTTCACGATGGTGTGGTTCCCGCCCTCCAGCGACGCGGCGTCCAACGAGGGCTACCTGCCGCGGCAGCTCTACGTGCAGAACAGCAAGTACGGCACGGACGCGCAGCTCAAGGGCGCCATCGGCGCGCTGCACACCTACGGGGTGAAGGCCATCGCGGACATCGTGGTCAACCACCGCGTGGGCACCAGCAACTGGGCGGACTTCACCAACCCCACCTGGGGCTCGTGGTCGGTGACGCGCGGCGACGAGTGGACCGGCGCCACCGGCAACTACGACACGGGTGACGGCTACGGCGCCGCGCGCGACCTGGACCACACCCACGTCACCGTCCAGAACGATCTGAAGGGCTGGATGAACTGGCTCAAGTCCAGCATCGGCTACGACGGCTGGCGCTATGACTACGTGAAGGGCTTCAACGGCTCGTACGTGGGCAACTACAACACCGGCACGGTGCCCTACTTCTCGGTGGGCGAGCTGTGGACGGACCTGAACCTGGGCAACCCCGACGCCCACCGCCAGCAGCTCATGAACTGGATCGACGCCACGGGCGGCAAGTCGGCGGCGTTCGACTTCACCACCAAGGGCATCCTCCAGCAGGCGGTGCAGTACAACGAGTTCTGGCGGCTGCGTGACAGCGCGGGCAAGCCCTCGGGCGCCATCGGCTGGTGGCCGGCCAGGTCGGTGACGTTCATCGACAACCACGACACGGGCCCGAGCGCGCCGAGCGGCGGCCAGAACCACTGGCCCTTCCCCAGCGACAAGGTGATGCAGGGCTACGCGTACATCCTCACGCACCCGGGCATCCCCTGCGTCTACTGGGTGCACTTCTATGACTGGGGGCACGCCGCCGCCATCAAGAGCCTCATGGCGGCGCGCAGGGAGAAGGGCGTGACGTCCACCTCCGCGGTGAGCATCCAGGCCGCGGACTCGAGCAAGTACGCCGCCATCGTCACCGGCAGCAGGGGCAGCCTGGCGATGAAGATCGGCCATGGCTCCTGGTCGCCGGGCACCGGCTGGACGCTGGTGAACTCGGGCACCAACTGGGCCGTCTGGAAGAAGTAGGCCGGGCTCGGGTAGGGTTGCGGGTGAAAGGGGGCTCGCGCCGATGGCGATGATCCAATTCACCCGTAACTACTCCGACCGCTCCAACAACTACGGCTTCCAGTTCGAGTTCCACTGCGACAAGTGCCGCAACGGGCACATGTCGCCCTTCATCGCCAACAAGATGGGGATGGCCGCGGGCTTCCTGAAGGCGGCGGGCTCCTTCTTCGGGGGCTCGCTGTCGAGGGCGGCCTACGCGGGCGATCACGTGAAGGACGCCCTGCGCGGCAGCGCGTGGGACGACGCCTACTCCGAGGCGGTGGAGGAGGGGAAGAAGCACTTCAAGCACTGCACCCGCTGTGGCCAGTGGGTGTGCCCGCAGGCGTGCTGGAACGAGTCGCGGGGCCTGTGCGAGGCGTGCGCGCCCAACCTCCAGGAGGAGGCCGCGCACATCCAGTCCAAGGTGTCGGTGGAGCAGGCCTGGGACAAGGCGCGCAAGGTGGACCAGGTGGAGTCGCTGGACATGAAGGCGCACCGCACGGCGGCGGCCGCGGCCTGTCCCCACTGCAACGCGCGGGTGGAGGGAGGCAAGTTCTGCTCCGAGTGCGGCAAGCCGCTGGCGGCGGCGAAGGTGCACTGCACCCAGTGCGGCATCGAGATGAAGCCCAACGCGCGCTTCTGCGGCGATTGCGGCACGCCCCGGGGCACCTGAGCTCCGGGTCTCAGTCCTCGCTCTTGGGAATCTTGGGCTGATCCAACAGGGGCTGCTCGGGCTCCTGGGCCGCGCCGGGATTGTTCACCTCCACGAGCAGGGCGACGGGCTCGCCCTCGGCGATCTCATACGTGGCGCGCACCTCGCCGCCCTCGCGGATCTCCGCGGGGGTCGCGGGCTGGCCGTTCACGCGCACCTCGGTCAACGAGATGACGAGCATCCGCACATCCTGTCCCTCACTGGCGGACAGCACGTGCAGCTCCTTCCCGGTGAAGGCCAGCACCTCGCCCGAGACCTGCCGTGGCTGCGTCGCGTCCGGCGCGGCTTCGTCCGGCTCCCGCTGAGCCGGTGGCTCGGTGGGACGCTGCACTTCGGCCCTCGGTGCGGGCGCCTCTCGCGGGGGCGGCTGGGCGGCCCGGGGAGGGGGAGGCGCGGCCTGGCTCTCGCTCGTGGTGCCGGGCTCCGACTGCATGGGCGCCGCCACCGTCTCCCGCTCCCGGGCCTCGCGCTTCTCGCACCCGGCCGTTACGAGCAGCGCCGCCACTCCGGCCAGCAGACCTCTCGTCCTCAATCGCATGTCGCCCCCCGTGTCCTCGCGTGCACGCGTCAAAGATGGGGAGGCGCCTTCCCGGCTCGCGCCGTGCGGGAGATGGGGAGGCTGGCCGCATGGCTCCTCCGCGAGGGCACTGGAGGGCGCACGGTGACAGGAGAGCGGGGCGGGGCCTCTCCCCTGCCTATCCTTCATGTCTGACGCCCTTTTCAGGAACACGGGATGCGACGGAGCACGATGACGCCGGGCCGGATGGACCTTCCTTCCCTGGAGTGGAAGCGGGTGCTCGTGCTGCTGCTCCTGCTCGGGGGCCTGGTCCTGCTCGCCTCGTCCGACGCGTTCCAGTCCGCCCTGGTCTGGGGCCTCGCGAAGGCCGGGCCCGTCATCGAGGCGCATCCCTTCTGGGGCGCGGCGCTCTTCATCCTCCTGTCCGCGTTCTCGGCCATGCTGGCCTTCTTCAGCAGCGCGGTGCTCGTGCCCGTGGCCATCCACACCTGGGGCGAGCCCCTCTGCGTGGTCCTGCTCTGGTGCGGGTGGATGCTCGGAGGGGCCTTCGCCTACGGCATTGCCCGCTCCTGGGGCCGGCCGGTGGTGCGCCGGTTCGTGTCCGGTGACGTGCTCGGCCGCTACGAGAAACGCATCTCCCAGCACAGCTCCTTCGGCCTGGTGCTCCTCTTCCAGCTCGCGGTCCCCTCCGAGATTCCTGGCTACGTGCTCGGACTGGCGCGCTATGGGCTGCGCAGGTACCTGGCGGTCCTGGCCATCGCGGAGCTGCCGTACGCCGTGGGCACGGTCTACCTCGGCTCCAGCCTCCTCGCGCAGCGCTCCCTCGTGCTCCTGGTCCTGGGCGTGCTCGGCATCCTCTTCAGCACGTGGGCGCTCAGCGCCTTGCGCAAGCGTCTCGGCTCGTAGCCTCCCGCTCGCGAACGCGGGCCGGGGCCCTGCTCCCGGCGGGCTCGGCCCCCTGGCGCCATGCCGAGCGGGCAGGTGTGCCGGGTCACGACCCTTGATGATCGTGGACCGGGAGGGTCAGGAGAGGAGCCCGCTGCGCAAGGCCGTCGGGGAGTAGCCGAGCATGCGGCGGCACGTGCGCGAGAAGTGGGCGAGGTCGGCGAAGCCCGCGAAGTGAGCGGCGCTCGTCGCGTCGAGCCGCGCGGACGCCGCCACCGCGACGAGCAGCCGGCGCCAGAGCTGGAAGGTGCGGATGGGCAGCCCCACGTCGCGGACGAACAGCGCCCGCAGGTGCGCCGGGGAGAGCCGGGTGCGCGTGACGGCGAGCCGCGGGTCGGCGCTGGGATCTCTCAGCGCCTCGAGGACGTGGGCGACGCGTCTGTCCGGCTCGCGGCGCGGCGCTTCCCTCGCGAGCCAGTCCGAGCACTCGCGTGCGAGGCCGGCGAGCACGTCGGGCCGGGACAGGGACGCGCGGTGCGCCGTCAGGGCCGCTCCGAGACGCTCCGCGAGCCGGCCTTCCAGCGGGAAGGCTCCGCCCCGCAGGCGCGAGTAGCCCGCGACGTGCGACGCCAGCTCCGGGTCGTAGAGGAGCCCGAGGGTGGGCCCCGGGCTGAGGACGGCGTGCTCCTGATGGGGTGGCACCACGACCACCCGTCCGCTCACGCTCGCGCGGCCCGGCTCCGTCACCGTCACGTCGCCGTCCAGCCCGACGAGCAACCCCACGCCGTGCTGGGCGTGAGGTGTCGAGGCCGTCGCCGTCGACGCGCGCACCGCGAACGCATCCGTGATGACCGCGCCGATCCGCGATTCGTTCAAGCACTCCATGCCCTGTCTCCCTACCGTATCTCCATGTTCCTCGATTCCGGGCCTGGAGGCCGTGCGCGATGGTGAACCTTTTCTCCGACGAGGTGCGCCGTAATCCCTATCCCGCGTACGCGCAGCTCCGCGGCCGCTCTCCCGTCCTTCACGAGCCGCACTCGGACCTGTGGATGGTCTTCGACTACGAGGGCGTGAAGCGCGCGCTCCACGACCATGAGGCCTTCAGCTCCATCGTGGCGCCTCCGTCCGCCATGACCTCCCAGTGGCTCGTCTTCGCCGACCCGCCGCGCCACACGAAGCTGCGCGCCCTCCTCATGCGCGCTTTCACCCCTCGGGCCGTGGCGGGCCTCGAGCCCCGCATCCACGCGCTGTCCCACGCGCTGCTGGACCAGACGATCGAGCGCGGGGAGATGGACCTGGCCGCGGACTTCTCGGTTCCGCTCCCCCTGCGGGTGATGGCGGAAATGCTCGGTGCCCCCACCGCGGACTCGCCGCGTTTCAGGCACTGGAGCGACGTCATCATGGCCCTCGGCTACACCGTCGCCGGCAGCGAGGAGGCGGACCGGGTGCAGCGTGAGTTCGCCGCCGTGACCGAGGAGATGCGCCTCTACGTCCGGGACCTCGCCGGGCAGCGGCGGGCGGCGCCGAAGGACGACCTCCTGACCCGGCTCGTCGAGGCCGAGGTGGACGGCGAGCGGCTCACGGAGGAGGAACTCCTGGGCTTCTTCCAGCTCCTCCTCTCGGCTGGTCATGAGACCACCACGAACCTGCTCAACAACGCGCTCCTGTGCCTCATCGAGCACCCGGAGCAGCTCGCCCGCCTGCGGGCGGAGCCCGGCCTGTTGCCCTCGGCCATCGAGGAGGTCCTGCGCTACCGCTCTCCCGTCCAGGCGATGTTCCGCGTGACGCGGAGCGAGGTCTCCCTGCACGGCCAGGTCATTCCCGCCGGGAAGCTGGTGCTCGCGATGATCGGCTCCGCGAACCGCGACCCGCGGAAGTTCCAGGACGCGGACCGGTTCGACATCACGCGAGAGCCCAACCCGCACATCGCCTTCGGGCACGGCATCCACTTCTGCATCGGGGCCCCGCTCTCGCGCCTGGAGGCCCGGATTGGCCTGTCCGTCCTGCTGGAGCGGGTGAAAGGGTTCCGGCTCGCGAGCGACGCGCCCTGGGAGCCACGCAAGGCCATCCACGTGCACGGGCCGGCCCGCCTCCCCATCCGCTTCGAGCCGGCAGCATGAAGGGATCCAACCCGGGAACCTCGACACCCTCACCCTGTCCCTCTCCCGGAGGGAGAGGGGATATTGGGGGATATGGGGCGAGGTGGGTTAGCGTCGCCGGAGGACGGCGTGGGCCGGGGCCGCGGCTCCCAGGCGCTCGGACTCGGGCCTCGTCCGGGGCGCCTCGGTCCGCTCGAGCGACCAGCCCGTCTTCAGGCCCACCACGAACCACGCGAGCTGCACCGCTCCCAACGCGAAGAGCACGTCCCCGGGCACCCGCAGCCAACGCAGCGTGTCCATCAGCGGCGTCTGCATGAACTCCGCGCTGCGCGCCCACCACGTGCCCTGCTCGATGGCCGCCTGTGTCTGCAGCACCCCGATGGGCAGCAGCGACAGCACCGCCATCAGCAGCAGCCCCGCGTTGAGGTTCCAGAAGGCCCACGCCAGCGTCTTCGTCTTCCACTTCGCATCCGGCTGCATCATCCGGAACGTGAAGAGCATCAACGCGATGCCCAGCATGCCGTACACCCCGAAGAGCGCCGTGTGGCCGTGCAGCGGCGTCAGGTTGAGGCCCTGCATGTAGTAGAGCGCGACCGGCGGGTTGATGAGGAAGCCGAACAGGCCCGCACCCACCAGGTTCCAGAACGCCACCCCGATGAAGAAGAGGATGGGCCAGCGGTACTGCTCCATCCACCCCGGCAGCTTCGACAGGCGGATGTGGCTCCACACCTCACGGCCCACCAGCACCAGCGGCACCACCTCCAGCGCGCTGAACGTCGCGCCCAGCGCCATCACCGCCGCCGGCGTGCCCGAGAAGTACAGGTGGTGGAACGTCCCGATGATGCCGCCGAGCAGGAAGATGGTGGTGGTGAAGAGCACCGCCGGCACCGCCGTGCGCGCCGACAGCACCCCCAGCCGCGTGAACAGGAAGGCCATCACCACCGTGGCGAACACCTCGAAGAAGCCCTCCACCCACAGGTGCACCACCCACCAGCGCCAGTACTCCACCATGCCCATGTGGCTGCGCTGCCCGTACATCAGCCCCGCTCCGTAGAAGGACGCGATCGCCAGCGACGAGATGACGAAGAGCACCAGCAGCGGCCGGCCCTCGCTCGGCTTCTTCAGCGCCGGCCACACCGCTCGCGCCGTGAGGAACAGCCACACGAAGAGGCCCACGAAGAGGAAGATCTGCCAGAAGCGGCCCAGGTCCACGTACTCCCAGCCCTGGTGCCCGAACCAGTACCAGTAGTCCCCGCTGCCCATCCGCTGCTGCACCGACGCCCACTGCCCGAAGAGCGCCCCCACCACGATGATGAGCAGGCACACGAAGAGGAAGTTGACGCCCGCGCGCTGGTACTTCGGCTCCACCCCGCTCACCGCCGGGCCGATGAAGAGACCCGTGGCCAGCCACGCCGTCGCGATCCAGAAGATGCCGAGCTGCGTGTGCCAACTCCGCGTCACCGCGTAGGGCACGTACTTCGCCAGGGGAATGCCGTAGAAGCCCCCGCCCTCCACGCCGAAGTGCGCCGTCACGCCGCCCAGCCCCACCTGCGCCAGGAACAGCGCCACCACCACCAGGAAGTACTTGCCCGTGGCCCGCTGGCTCGGGGTGAGCTCCATCCCGGAGAAGGGATCCTTCACCGGCGGCGTCAGCTCCTCGTCCTCCTTCTTTCCGCTCATGTACCAGATGAGCCCGGCCGCGCCCGCGAGCAGCAGCAGCACCGAGGCCAGGCTCCACATCAGCACGCCCGAGGCCGGCACGTTGCCCACCAGCGGCTCGTGCGGCCAGTTCTGCGTGTAGCTGATGGTGTCACCGGGCCGGTTCGTCGACGTCACCCAACTCGTCCACCAGAAGAAGGCGCCCAGGTCCTTCAGCTTCCCCGGGTCCGTGAGCGCGCCCTCGGGGATGGCGTAGGCCGAGCGGCCCTTGGCGAAGACGTCCGCGTAGTGCGCGGCGTTGAAGCGCATCGCCTCGGCGCGCACCGGGTCCAACGTCACCGTGCCCGTGCTCGCGTCATAGGTATTGGTGCGCATCATCGCGGTGAGCCGCGTCCGGAGCGCCGCCTGCCGCTCGGCCGGGGCCTCGGCATACGAGGTGGCGCCCTCCGCGCGCGCCCAGGTGTCCAGCACGAAGGTGGCCTCGCGGTGCAGCCAGTCCGCGCTCCAGTCCGGGGCCACGTACGCGCCGTGGCCCCACACCGAGCCCACCTGCTGGCCTCCGATGGATTGCCACACGTTCTGCCCGCGCATGATGGTCTCGCCCGTGAGCAGCACCGTGCCCTCGGGCGTCATCACCTTCTCGGGGATGGGGGGGAGCGTGCGCGAGATGCGGACTCCCTGGCCTCCCAGCACCAGGAAGGAGACGAGGACGACGGCGCCGAGGCCGAGCCAGAGCTTGCGGTGTTGCATGACCGGGGGCTCCTGAAAGGAGGGTGTCAGTGGGTTGGGGCGACCCAAAGCAAGCCCCGTTCCACCCCCCCTTCCCCCGGGCCCACACGCTCCGTGCGCGCAATGGGTGCGTCCCGGGACCCGGTGCCCGCAAATCGTGCATTTGCGATGCATGGTTTCGGAAGAGCGGGCGGGCGGGCAGGGGGGCCCATGCCTCAGAGCCGCACGGGCCCCTGCATGGCGGTCCTCACCTGCTCCGCGAGACGGTCGACCTCCGCGGCGACCCGGGCCGAGGTGGCCAGCCGCTCCGTCATCTCGCCCATCATCCGGGACACGTCCGCCACCGCCTGGGAGACCTGCGCGATGCCCGCGCCCTGCTGGTGGATGGTCGCGGCGATCTGCCGGGCGCTGCTGTGGCCGTCCTGCACCAGGGCGAAGAGCTGGCGCAGCGTCTCCCCCGAGGCGTCCACCCGCGCCAGGCTGTCCTGCACCCGCGCCGAGCCCTCGCGGACCATCCCGCCCGTCTCGTCGATGGCCTGGATGAGCTCCCGGAGCAGCCGGCCCGCCTCCCGCGTCTCCTGGAGGGAACGGTCCGCCAGCGTGCGCACCTCCTTGGCCACCACGCCGAAGGTCTGCCCCGGCTCCCCCGACTGCATGGCCGTGATGGCCGCGTTGAGCGCGAGCACATCCGACTCGTCCGAGAGATCCTTGATGGACGCGGTGATGTGGCGGATCTGCTGGGCGTCCTGTTCCAACAGCTTGAGCCGGGCCTCCAGGGCCGTCACCTGCCGGCGGATGCCCGTCAGCCCCTCGTATCCCCGGGCCACGGCCTCCACTCCGGCCTGGTGGAGCTTCCCCGCGCGCGTGCCTCCCTCGAGCACCGCCTCGGCGCCGCGCGAGGCATCCTTGGACATCCGCTCCACCTGTTGCGCGAGCTCCCCCGTGCGCCGCAGCAACTCCATCTGCTCGGAGAGGCCGCGCGTCTGGGCCTCGTGTGAGGCGCTCAGCGCCGCGGCGGTGCGGCCGAGCTGCCCGGCGGCTTCATGCAGGCCATCGGTGAGCTTCCAGAGCTGCTGGAAGATGGAGAGGGTGGCGACGGCGAGGCTGCCCAGCTCGTCGGTGGAGATCCACGTGGGAGGGCGCGGACTGCCCGCCGCGATGCTGGAGATGGAGGCCTCGAGCTTCCCGCGCGCCCTGGTCGAGCTGGCGCGCCATCCGCCACGCGCTCAAGCCCGCGCACAGCGTCAGGAAGGTGCCGAGAAACACCACGGTCGGCACGGCCTCGCGCAGCAACTCCCACAGGGACTGCTGGACGATCGGCGCATGGCGGGGCCCCAACTCCGCCGTCAGTCTCCGCGAGGCCTCGACGCCCATGCGCGCCAGCACGGCCACGGCCGGCACCAGCGTGCAGGTGGCGGTGAGTCCCAACTGGTACGGCAGGTGCCAGCGCAGCCTGCGCCAGTAAACGCCCGTGAAGGAGAGGGGAGGCTCGGGGTGGCGGTGGAACTCCCGGAGCGCGAGCGGACGGACGCACGCCTCCACCCAGAGCGTCTGCGGGATGCCCGCGAAGGCGCACAGCAGCATCAGCACGAGGGTACAGGGCAGGACGAGCGCGAGGCTCCGGCCGTACAACACGCAGCACGCCGCCAGGGCCGCGGAGAACGACACGGCGAGCAGCCCCAGGTGCAGCAGCAGCTTGCGCCGGGGCAGCTCCAGCAGGCGCTCGAGCCGGGCCGAGGCGGACTCCCCCGGCACCTCCGCGAGGGCCTGCGCCACCATCTGTTGATCCATCCACCAGGGAAGGAGCACTCCTCCGAGCACGCAGAGCGGGAGGAGCACGCGCACGGCGGCGGAGCGGCTCTCCGCCACCTCGAGCCCGAGGAGGACGCTCCCCAGGTACGCCAGGGGCAGCAGCACGCCTGGCAGGTAGGCCAGCCGCAACAGGAACAGCCCGCGCAGGAGCCGCTGGCGCCCAGACGCCTCGTGAGCGGAGGGCTCCGGGGCGGACACCTCCCCGCGGCCCCACTCCCGCAGGGCGGTCCGCACCTGCCCCGCGGCCTGCTCGACACGGCGGGTGACCTGGGACGAGTCCTCGAGCTGCCGGAGCGTCTCCGCCGCCGCGTGGGAGAGGCCGGCGACCGCCTGGGACAACTGGAGGATGCCCTCGCGCTGCTGGGCGGACGCGGTGGAGATCCGCTGGGCCGCATGGTTGGCGTCGATGATGATGGCGCCGAGCTGCTGGAGCGCCTCGCCCGATTTCGGCACCGTCCGCAGGCTCGCCTCCACCCGCTCGGCGCTGCGGTCCGTCAGGCGCACCGTCTCCCGGATGGCGCCGAAGAGGCCCTGGACGATGTCCGCCACCCGGTGGGTGGACTGGATGGACTGCTCGGCCAGGGCGCGCAGCTTGAGGGCCACGTGCCGGAAGCCCAGGGGGCCACCGCCCACGCGCACCGCCTCGAGTTCCGCGTTGAGCGAGAGCATCCGCGACTGGTCGGCGAAGCCCTTCACCAGGAGGGCCACGGCCCGGACCCGCCCGGCATGACGCTCGAGCTTCCCGGACGCGCGCCTTCATCGCCGAGACCTGTTCGCGGATGGCGGCCAGTCCGGTGAGGCCCTCCGCGGAGGCCGTCTCGCCCGCCTCGAGCAGCGTGCCGGCGTTGCCCGCCATGGCGAGCACCTTCTCCGCCTTCTGGGCCGCCAGCAGCGAGGCCTGCTGGATGGTCTCGGACACCACCCGGACCTCCTCGAGCGCCGCGGCCTGCCGGGACAGACTGCCCTCCTTGCTCCTGCGTGCCTCGTCCAGCTCCTGGGCGGCACGGCCGAGCGCATCCGCCGACTCGCGCACGCGCCGTGCCTGTTTCTCGATGCCCTGGAAGGCTCTCGCGGTGGCCGCCGAGAGTCGTCCCAGCTCGTCGGTGGCAATCCATTCCGGCGGGCGATAGGCGCCCAGTGCCATGCGCTCGATGGAGTCGCGGCATGCCAGCGCGCCGCGGGCGATCTGCCCCGCGGTCCACCGGGCCATCAGGGTGCCGCAGACGAGCATGAACGCGCCCAGCACGAGCAGGGGTCCGAGGCTCTCGGCCCCCATCCGCTCCACGTGCCTCGTCAGCAGCCCGGCCGCGCCGGAGAGCTGGTGGGCCTCCAGCGCCGCCGCGAGCTCCCAGAAGACCTTGCGGCCCTGGCTCCAGAGGAGGGTGGCCGACATCACCAGGGTGCAGGCGAAGGTGAGGGCGATGGTGTAGGGCAGGTACCAGCGGAAGGTGCGCCAGCGGATGCCGCCTTCCCAGGGGAGTGGGGCCTCGGGGGCCCGCTTCAACTCCTCCAGCGCGAGCGGACGCATCCGATCCTCCATCAGGAAGCCGTGCTGGATGGCGACGAAGAGGGCGAACAGGATCTGCACGAGGGTGCAGGGCACGACGAGCAGCAGGCTCCGGCCGAACCACAGGCAGTCCACCGTGCTGATGAGGACGAGGAGCAGGGCGAGCGCCGTCATGTGGGACAGCTCGAGGATCCGGGGCAGCTCGAGCAGGCGCACGAGCCGGCGTCCGGGGGGCTCGCCCGGGATGTGCGCCAGCGCATGGCGGATGGTGAAGACCTGGCACGGCACGGCGGCCAGCAGCCCATAGAGGAGCAGGAAGGAGGGCACGTTCAGCAGGAAGAGCTGACGGATGTGGTCCGGCTCCTGCAGCCCGAGCACCAGTCCCTGCAAATAGGTCTGGGGCGCCGTCCCCAGCAGGAGGGTGCCCAGGTGAGCCTTGAACTGGCTCTTCAGCAGTGCTCTCTCTTCTTCACCCATGTCCCCCCCAGGACGCGCTGGAGGGCCCGCGTGTGAATGCGGGATCACTGGCGCCGGGCGCGGGCCCGGCAGTAGCGTGCCCGGCCCGCCCGAGCCCCTGACCCCTGGAGGTGCGTTGGACTCCACGGCGCTGGTGCTGGTGCTGTCATCCGCGTTCTTCCACGCGCTGTGGAACGCGCTGCTCAAGCGTCACGAGGATCCGGAGTCCGCCGTGGTGGGCGTCATCGCCGTCACCGTGGGGTGCGGAGGGCTGTGGGCGCTCGGCCTGCGGGGGACGGCGTTTCCCACGTCCGCGGCCCTGCTCTGGTCCGTCGTGGCCGGCGTGCTGGAGAGTGGCTACCTCATCGCGCTCGCGCGGGCACTGCACCGGGCCCCGCTGGGGCTGGCGTACACGGTGTCCCGGGGTGGGGCGCTGCTGCTCGTGTGGCCCGTGTCCGTGCTGTGGCTGGGCGAGCAGCTCACCCCCTGGGCCGTGGCCGGCGCGGCGCTGGTGGCCGTGGGCATGGCGGTGATGAACCTCGTGGTGCCCCGGGGCCCGGTGGGCGAGGGGGTGCTCTGGGCCCTGGTGAGCGCCGCGTGCATCGCCGGCTTCAACCTCGGCTACAAGCGCGCCCTGGGCGAGGGCGCCCAGCCTCCGGCCCTGTTCACGCTGTCGCTCCTGGTGGCGCTGCCGTTGATGCTCCTCCTGCGCCGCCGCGAGGAGGCGGGCTGGGGCGCGCTGCGCCGCAAGGTGATGACCCGGCCCCTGCTCCTGCTGGGGGCGGGGGTGCTGTGTACGCTGTCCTTCTCGCTGTTGCTCCTGGCCCTGGTGCACAGCGGCACCGGCGCCGTGCTCACCCTGCGCAATACCTCCATCGCGTTCGCGCTGGGGCTGGGGGCGCTCCAGGGCGAGCGGATGGGGCGGCGGCAACTGCTCGGCGCCGGGCTGGTGATGCTGGGGGCCGTGCTGCTGGGGTGGCCCCGGCCGTGAATGCTCGGCGCCGGACACTGTCACCCAGAGGATGGAGCACGGCACCGGAGCCCCCTTGCGGAGACCCGCGGCCCCTGCACTCCGCTCCCCGCGTGCCAATGTTCCCGGCATGAACGCGCCTCCCCCGTCCCCCCGAACCGCCGTCGTCCTGCTCCATGACGAAGAAGAGGGTCCCGGGCAGCTCGGCCCCGCGTTGCGGCGCTCGGGCTTCACCCTGGATGTCCGCTCGCGAGAGCCGCGCCCCGAGGACACGGAGGCGGACCTGGTGGTGGTGATGGGCAAGTCGCTGGGCCACCCGGCGGCGGAGCCTCCTGCCTGGCTGGAGGAGGAACGGCGATTGCTGGCCCGCCGGTTGGAAGCGGGCCGGCCGAGCCTGGGAATCGGCGTGGGCGCGGAGCTGCTCGCCGCCGCGGCGGGCGCCCGCGTCCACCCGGGTGAGAAGGGCCCCGTCCTGGGAGTGCACCCGGTGTCGTTGACGATGGAGGGACTGGCGGACCCGTTGTTCGCCGGCTTCGAGGAGTTCTTCGACGTCCTGCACTGGCAGGGGAATACCTTCGATGCGGTCCCCGGCGCGCAGGAGCTGGCCTCGACGGCCCGCTACCCGCACCAGGTCTTCCGCGTGGGCAAGTCCTATGGCGTGCAGTTCCATCCCGAGGTGGATGGGGGCTTGTTCGAGCGCTGGGTCCGCGGCTCGCAGGAGGACGTGGGCCGTGTGGGACTCACCGCCGAGGAGTTGCAGAAGCGGGAGGGGCCCCGGGTGGCGCGAGCCCAGCAACACGCGATGTTGTTGATGGAGCGGCTGGCCACCTTCTTCGCGCGGCAGGTGGGGGCGGGCGGCGGAGAGCGCTACCTCTTCACCGTGGATGCCATCCAACGGTTGCAGGGCAGGGGGGTGTTGCTCTCGCCCGGCATTCCCCGGCGCACGCCCATCGTGCGGGTGGGGCAGACGCTCTCCCTCAAGCGGCCCGATGGCTCACGCGTGGAGGGCACCGTGCGGGGCATGGCCAGCTTCGGGGATACGGGGGCGGCGATTCCCTTGCTGGTCCTGCTGGACTCGCCCGACGCGGAGGTGCCGCCCGGCTCCGAGGCGCTCACCACCGAGCCGCTCACGGTGTAGAAGGGGCGGGCAATGACTCAGCCTCCATCGGGGCGCCGCCCCGGTTCGCCGGGGATCTTCCCTTCCGTTCCCAAACAGGTCTTCCAGAACGAGTACTTCACCGTCCTGGTCGACGAGCGGATGGGCATCGTCCGCACCATTCGCAACGACAAGCCATTCTCGTCGATGCAGGAGGTCGAGACCTGTTTCGAGGGGCTCATCAAGGCCCTGGATGACCTGGGCCGGGCACGCTACGCGCTCCTCGCCGACATCCGGGCCGCTCCCGGCCGGAACGATCCCCAATTCGAAGCCGCCCTTCAGCGCGTCCGTCTGAAGTGGATTGGTGGCTTCCGCAAGGTGGGCGTGCTCGTCCAGAGCGCCGTTGGCCTGCTGCAGGTCAAGCGTTACGCCAAGCAGGATGGTTTGAAGCGGCTGGTGACGAACGACGAGGACGAACTGGTGAAGTACCTCACCGAGCAGGACTGAGCACAGCGGGGGACCCGAGGCCGTGGGCGCCTCTACTGGGCCAGGTCATCCAGTACGTCGGAGAGGGTGGTGGCGGTCGAGGCTCGATCGAGCCAGCGATCGAGCATCGCCACGTCCGTGCACGTCAGGATGCGCTGCCGGGTCTGTTCGTCGATGTGCAGTCTTCGCGCGGTGAGAATCCGAAGCACCGCCTGCGCCCGGCCTAGCACCAACCCTTGTTCCCGGCCCTGCTCCAGTCCCTTCAGACGCCCTTGCTCGATGAGTTCCTCGCCATAGGTCCGCATCAGCTCCTCCGCTCGGTGAGTCTCCATGACGGAATGTAGCACCCTGCCCATCTGCGCGCGGACGGTCTTGTCCCCGATCTGGAGAAGGTAACGGATGACCAGCCCCAGCTCCTCGTCCCCATGGGGAGTGGCATGCACTTGCGCGAACAGGGCCGTCCACTCCGGTAGACGGTGGGACAGTTCTTCCGTGCGTCCGTAGCGGAGAACGAGCAAGGCGAGCCGGACCAGGGCCGGGCCCGGGCGAGCCATCAACGCCTCGGCACGCTCGGCCGTCAGGTCATCCAGCAGGTACTCGAAGCGCGGCACGAGCTCGCGCCATCCCTCGTGCTCCTCTGCCTCGCCCGGCAGGTCGAAGAGCTCTTCCACCCGGCGGGGTGCCGACCAGGCGCCATCCGGCCCGTGGTACATGACGAGGGGCACCACCACTGGAAGTCCCTCACTGTCCGGGTTCTCCTTGCGCCAGTGTTCGAGCTGGCGCACCACGTAGCGCAGCATCCTCAGCGCCATCCACCTGTCCACCCGGGATTGGTGTTCCAGCAGCACGTAGAGCAGCAGCGGACGCCCACCGCTCAGGCGAGCCGAGAAGAGCAGGTCGCTCTCGGTCTCTCGCAGCTCCGGGTCCACCACGGAGCCGGACTCCCGCCGCAGGGTGGACCAGTCCACTTGCGAGACGACCCGAGGAGGCAGGACGGCGCGCAGCTCGGCCGCGGCCCGCTCGGGCTGACCAAAGGTGTAGCGGGCGAAGAGATCATGAGGACCGGGCATGACGCGGCCCCGGAGAAAGCACGCGGCGGGCCAGCGGCGCCGCACAGGGTACCGCCTGCACGGGTGCGTCTATTGGGGCGACTCCCCTCTCGTGGATGAGACGAGCTCCCGCCCGCTGCTGAAATCGCCATGGGGTGTGCGAAGGTTCGCTCGACGCCCCTTCGTCCTGTGCAGTCGGACATCTGCCGGAGCATCCTCGAGGAGAGCCAGCATGAGCATCACGATGTCACCGCATGACTACGCCACGGCCTTCCGCCTCCTCTCGCTGACCTCCAGGCACCACGAGAACATCGGGCGGGTGGTCGAGGAGCGCATCCTCTCCCGGCTGCCCGAGCGCCCTTCGCTGCTCGACGTCGGCGCGGGCCCGGGCAAGGTCGCCGAGCGGCTCTCGCCTCATTTCGCTTCGCTCACCCTGCTCGAACCCAATCGGGAGCAGATCGGCACGCTCGCGCTCGAGGGCGCGAAGATCTTCCACGGCACCCTGGAGTCCTGGTCGTCGCCCGAGCGGTATGACCTCGTCCTCTGCTCACACGTCCTGTACCACGTGCCCATCCCCGATTGGGGTGGGTTCATCGACAGGCTGCTCTCGTTCGTGCGCCCCGGCGGGTATTGCGTGATCGTCTTCAGCGCCGCCCGTGGCCAGAACTACCGGCTGCATCGCGACTTCACGGAGACGGGCCTCTTCAGCGATCGGATCATCGACACGCTGCGAGAGAAACGGATTCCGCACGAGGTCGTCGCGGCCATGAATGGTTTCACCGCGGCCAGCTTCGAGGAGATGTACACGCTCTGCCGCTTCTTCGTGCTCGAGGACTGTTTCACCGCGGAGCAGCTCGCGGCCCTCTCCCAGGAGGAGGTGCGTAAGCTCGATGACGAGATTCGCCTGCACGCCGAGCGCTGCCGGGGAGCCGATGGGGTGTACCGCCTGGAGCAGGACGAGGACCTGATCATCATCCCCAAGCCGTAGCCGCTCCGGCACATGGGCAACACAGAGGGGCTCACGGGAGTCGAACCCGGGGCCTTCGATACCCTCACCCCGTCCCTCTCCCGGCGGGAGAGGGGTTGTTGGGGGCACCAGGGTTGTTGGGGTTGAGGCTGTTTTTGCTACTTCGCGCTGCTCAGGCGTCTGGCGGCCGCCGCGGCGTCCGGGTGGTCCTTCTGCAGCTCCGCCGCCTTCTCGTACTCCGCCTTCGCCTCCGTCAGCTTGCCCGCCGCTTCCAGCAACTGGCCCAGCGCGTAGTGCGGCTCGCCGAATGCCGGGTCCACCTGCACCGCGCCTCGGAAGGACTGCTCCGCTTCCTGGGCGTTCCCCTGCTGGTACTGCGCGTGCCCCAGGTAGAGCAGCCCGAGCGCGTGCCTCGGCTCCACCGCCACCACCTCCTCCAGCACCTTCTCCGCCTTCTTCCTGTCCCCGCCTCGCAGGTACAGGAAGCCCAGCTCCGCCCTCGCCTCGAGCTGTGAGGGATCCCTCTTCGTCACTTCCTCCAGCTCCGCCACCGCCAGGTCCGGCCGTCCCCGCCTCGAGTGCAGGATGCCCAGCCGCGCCAGCGCCGCCGTCTCCGCCTCCTCGCCCTCCTTCGGCTTCAGCAGCTTCTCCGCCCCGTCGTGGTTCCCCATCGCCAGGTACAGGTCCGCCAGCCCCAGCTTCGCCGCCGCGTTCTCCGGCTCCTCCGCCAGCACCGCCTCGTACAGCGGCGCCGCCTTCGTCCCCATCCGCTTGCGTGCGTACGCCTTCGCCAGCGCCAGCCGAGCCTCCGTCGTCTGCTCCAGCGCCAACCGCTCCTCGTACTGGGCCAGCGCCCCGTCCAGGTCTCCCTTCGCCAGCAGCGCGTCGCCGTACGCCGCCCGCGCGCTCACGTCCCTCGGGAAGCCGTCCACCGCCTTCTTCAACGTCTCCACCGCCTCGTCCACCCGCCCCAGCCCCAGGTACGCCCTCGCCAGCCCCTGCCACGCCTCCGTGTTCGGCTTGCCGTCCTCCGCGCTCGCCGCCAGCGCCTTCTTGTAGGCCTCCACCGCCCGGTCCCGCTTGCCCTGCGCCAGGTAGCTCGCCCCCAGTTGCGTGTACGGGCCACTCGCCCGTTGAGGCTCCAGCGCCAGCGCCTTCTCGAAGTGCCGCGTCGACCGGATGTGATCGTCCTTCCGGTAGTACGCCATCCCCAGGTTGAAGTGCGCCTCCGCGTACTTCGGATCCGCCGCTACCGCCTTGCGGAATGCCTCCAGCGCCTTCTGGTGCTCGCCCCTCGCGTCCAGCGCCACGCCCAGGTTGTTGCGCGCCATCGCGTGCTTCGGCACCGCCGCCAGCGCCTTCTCGTACTCGGAGATGGCTCCGTCCAACTGGCCCGCCCGCATCAGCAGCACGCCCAGGTTGTAGTGCGCCTCCGCGTCCTTCGGCGCCTGCCGCGTGGCCTCCCGCAGCGTCTCCTGCGCCTCGCCCGTCAGCCCCTTGTCCGCCAGCGCCTTGCCCAGGTTCACCCGCGCCGCCGTCAGCTTTTCGTCCAGCTTCAGCGCCGCGCGGTATGCGGCGATCGACTCGTCCGTCTTCCCCGCCCGCTGCAGCGCCTCGCCCAGGTTGAAGCGCAGCTCCGCGTCCTTCGGCGACAGTTCCACCGCCAGCGAGAACTGCGCGATGGCCGTGTCCCGCTCATCCAGCATCCGCGCCAGCAGCCCCCGCTCCGCCCTCAGCCCCTCCTCCTTCGGGAAGGCCTCGATGGCCTGCTCCAGCAGCGCCTTCGCCTTGTCCGTTTCACCCGTCAGCCGCAGCGCCCTCGCCAGTGCCAGCTTCGGCGCCATCAGCTCCGGCGCCTGCTCCACCAGCTTCGTCAGCGGCTTCACCGCCTTGCGCGGCTCGCCCCGCGCCAGGAAGGCCGTTCCCAGCCGGTACAGTTTCTCCGTGTCCGCCGGTGCTCCGGCCCGCCGGGTGGACTCCACGGCCGGTGGTTCCGGGGGCGGTGTACCCGGTTCAGGGCTCTGAGCGGTGAGCAGCTGGAAGACGAGAAGGCCGGCTCGCGTCATCAGAGGTTCTCCACGTAGGGACTCGCACGTGCGTCGAAAGTCTTCTTCGACAGGGCGGCCTTCTTCACCTCCCATGCTTCCCGGGCTGTCTTCTCCTGGGCAGTGTCCGCCGCCAACGCTCCCCGCTCCGCCTTCACCTCTCCCTCACATCCGGACACCTGCGTCTCGTACTTCTTCGGGTCCAGCTTCTCGCTGCCCTCCACCTTCGCCTTGCGCGCCGCCTGCAGCCGCGCCAGCTCGAAGCGCGCGAAGGCACAGCGCATCGCTAGCTCCTCCACGTCCCGCAGCGCCACGTTCAGCCGCTGCTTCGCTCGCAGGTACTCCACCCGCGCCCGCGCCTCCTCGATGGCCAGCTTCGCCACCTCGCGCGAGGACGCGTCCGGGGCGCGCTTCTCCTCGTCCTCGGCCGCCTGCTCGCGCGACTTCGCCCGGCGGATGGCCTCCCTCGCCCGGAGGATCTCGTTGCTGGCCTCGTCCACCTTGTCGATGGCCAGCGCCAGGTCGTTCTCCGACTCCAACAGCTCGATGCGGCTCTCGTACGGCAGCTTCGCCACCAGCTTGTCCGGGACTCGCATCCCGTAGCGGGGGCCACACGCGGCCGTGAGCAGCAGCAGGAATGGCAGGACTGTGCGCTTCATGGAACGGTCGCCTCGAAACGGCCGAAAATGGTCCGGCCGGAGTAGACGTCGGTGCCGTTGACGAAGGTGAGGTGCAACTCGCCCGTGACGGTCTTCCCCGAGTCCAGGTACCCGTCGAAGATGAGCTTCTCCCCGGGCGATCTCCGGGAATTGGCGGACGGGTTCCTCCAGCACGCCCCGGCTCACGGCGCCTCGCTGTGGGCCCGTGGTGCCTCCCATCCGCTGCGCCAGGTCGATCGCCGCCCTCGGCTCCAGGGAGATTCCTTCCAGCCTCGCCGCCACCTTGAGCTGGATGTCTTCTCCTTCGCCTCGGGGGCGCAGGAAGCTCACCGTCACCTCGTTGTTGGCGGCCTGGGCTTCGGCCCGGTCGTAGGTGAGGTCCAGGTACTCCGTGACGCTGCCCTCGAGTGTCCTGGGGGCACAGGCCGACAGGAGGAGGGTGAGGAGCAGGGTGGGGGCACGGGGGCGCGGGCACGGTGGGGGCACGGGTCCGGGCACCCTCACCCCGTCCCTCTCCCGGAGGGAGAGGGGAGGGGGGCGCGGGGGCTGGCGAGAGATGGTCATTTGCATGCGGACCACCCGCTGTCCACGTCCGGGCCCCTCAGGCTTCCCACGTCCTTGAGCACCGAGAGCTCCCGCTTCGCCCCCTCGGTGTCCCCGAAACGGCAGCGCAGCGCCGCCAGGTTCAGCCGCGCCTTGTCATACGTGGGGTCCGCCTCCAGCGCCTTCGCGTACGCCTCGCGCGCCCCCATCGCGTCTCCCTGGTTCAGCATCGCCCAGCCCAGCGCGTTGTGCGCCGAGGCCCTCGTGTCCGCCAGCTCCGTCACCCGTCCCAGTGTCAGCTGCGCCAGTCCGAACTGGTTCGCCCCCAGGTAGCCCAGGCCCAGCGCCTCCAGCGCCTCCGCCGTCAGGGTGGCTTCCGCCTTCTTGCGCAGCTCCTCCAGCGAGGCGGGTTGTGTCGCCGTTCCCACCGCGGGCACTGGCAGCGCCGCCGTGTCGCTCTTCGTCCGGCAGCCCAGCACCGCCACGCTGAAGACCTCCAGCGACTCCGCGCGCGACACACACGCCTCGAAGGCGTCCTGGGACCGCTGCCGCAACGGCGCCACCTGCTCGGCCACCGCCTTGCGGAACGCCTGCGCGTCCGACGCGGACACGCCCGACGGTGCCGGCGTGGCCTCCACCACGTCCGCCAGGTGCGCGTACACCAGGCCCACCTTCCACAGCGAGGCCACCGCCCACTCCGGGTACCCCAGCGACGCCGCCTGCGTGTAGATGCCTTCCAGCCCCTGCAGCGCCGACACCTTCTCCTCCACCTTGTCCGACGGCAGATCCTTGTACGCGCGGTAGAGGATCTCCCCCAGGTACCACAGGCCCTTGGCCGCCTCCTCCGTCTGTCCGTCCGGGCCCTGCACCGCCGCCGTCAGCGTCTTGATGAGCGCGTCCGGTGGATCCTTCACCGCCGTGGTGGCCTGCACCTCGGCCAGCACCGCCACCGCCGCAGCGCTCGTCCTGTCCAGCTTCAGCGCCACGTCCGCCGCCGTCTTCGCCTTCACGTAGTCCCGGGCCCGCAGGTGCGTCTCCGCCAGCAGCACCATCACCTCCGCCTTGCGCGCCCCCGCCACGTCCGCCGCCGCCTCCAGGTCCCTCGCCGCCTCCTTGAACTGGCCCATCGCCTGGCGCAGCCGCGCGCCCGTCAGCCAGCCATCCACCGCCGCCACGTCCGCTCCCAGCTTTCCGCCCACCATCTCGAAGTGGCCCGCCGCCTCGGTGAAGGCCGCCGCCTCCGCCGCGTGACGGCCCAACGTCAGCAGCACGTCCGGCACGAACTGGCTCTTCGGGTACTCGTCCGTGAGTCGCTTCCCAATCTCACGCTCGCGCCCCAAATCCCTCTTGTCGCGCGCCGCCGTGAAGGCGCCATACAGGGCCTTCTCGCCAAGCTCCGCGCCCTTGTTCTCGTTGGCCACCTTGAGCAGGCCCTCGATGACGTCGCCCGTCTCCTGCGAGCTCTTCAGCGCCAGCTCGTCCAGGGCCTCGGCGCGCGTCTGGGCCAGAATCCGCTTCACGTCGTTCTGGAAGGCCGCCGGCAGCGCCGCGCCGAGCAGCTTCTGGCCCGTCTCCTCCAGGCCCTTGAAGTCATTCACCTGCCGCAGGCTGTCCAGCGCGAGGTTGCCCGCCGCCGTGGCGTCCTTGTGCGAGGGGTGCGCGAGCGCGAAGGCGGTGAAGAGCTCGGCCGCCTTGGGGAATTCGCCGTCCTCGTACCAGGCCCGGGCGATGTTGAACTTCACCTCCAGCACGTGGGGGCTCCGCGGGTAGCGCGACACGAAGTCCGCTCCCATCAGCTTGAGCGCCTGGCGCGCGTCCGCCACCTCGAAGGCGTTGCGGCGCTGCGCCTCCTCCGGCTTCACCGTGGAGAAGTGCGCCAGCAGCGCCCCGTACATCGCCTCCTCCACGCCCTTGGCGTCCGTCGCCTTCTCCTCGTAGCGGACCAGCTCCTCGAACTGGCGCGCCGCTCCGGGGAACTCCTTCGCCGCGAAGAGCGCCTCCGCCCGGTTCTTCATCATCGTCCGCACGTACTGCTCCGGCCGGAAGAGCCCCAGGTACTCGCGGTAGGCCGCCGCCGCCTTCAGGTACAGCCCCTTGTCCTCCTTCTTCTGCGCCGCCACGTGGAGCTGCGTGGCCAGATCGCGCCCCATCTCCTCCAGCTCCGCGAGGTGCTTCTTGCGCTCGGCCTCGTCGAGCTGCGGGTCCGTCTTGCTCGTCACCGCCGCGCGCACCAGGAAGCGCAGATCCTCCGGCTCGGGCAGCACCTTGCCCTTGGCCGCCTTGAGCGCGTCGTACAGCTTCTGGCTCCGCTCCAGGTCCATCTCCGGGTCGTGCTGGAGCTCCATCAGCTTGCGCAGCGCGGGGATGGCCCACTCGTACTGCGCCTTGATGAAGTAGCGGTTGCCCAGCTTGTCCAGCGCGAGCGCGTAGGTGGCCCGGCTGTCGCTCAGCTTCTCGAAGTAGTTGAGCGCGCCCTTGGCGGGCCGGGCCTCGGTGTAGCTGTAGACGAGGTCCACCAGCGCCTCGCGCTTCACGTTGAGCGTCTTCCGCACGTCCACGCCGGGCAGCGCGGCACTGGCCGCGGCGGCCTCGAAGAAGGGCACCGCCTCCGCGTGCTTGCCCTGGTTCACGCGAATCCAGCCCAGCTTGTAGCGGGCCAGGTCGTGCACCGGTGACGGCGGCGCCTCCAGGATGGCCGTGTAGTGCTTCTCCGCCAGCCCCAGGTCCGCCTTGTCGAAGTGGTGGTCCCCCAGAATCTGGAGCGCCTCCAGCCGCAGCGGGCTGCCGGTGTGCTTGCGCACCAGCTCCTCCAGCGTCTTGAGCATCTCGTCGAAGGCGCCCAGCTCGCGCTGCTCGTGCGCGAGGTAGAAGAGCACCTTGTCGCCGTCGTGGAAGTCCGGCCACTCGCGCTGCAGCCGGTAGTACATCTGCACGGCCTTCTGCTTGAGCAGGCGCGTCTCGGGCGACACCAGGGCACCGCTGGCCCCGGGCGGGCGCTGCTCCGCCTGCAGGTAGTACACGTACCGGCTCTTCTCCACGTACAGCTCCGCCAGCCGGAACTGCAGGTCCGGCAGGTAGGGCGCGTTGCGGCTCTTCGCGATGAGCCGCTCCGTCTCGCCGATGGCGCGGTCCACCTTGAAGATGTCGCGCTGGAGCTTCTCGATGAGTTCCTCCCGTTCCTTCGCCTTGGACGCCAGCGGGTTGACGGGGCCCGCGGCGAGCAGCGCCGCGATGAGCAGCAGGGGGCCGGTCATGGGTTCTCCTCGATGCAGCGGCTCTCGAGGCGGACGCGGTACGAGCGCAGCTCGTCGTTCCAGTACTCGCCATCGAAGGTGAAGCCCACCTGCGAGGGCGACAGCAACTCCTCCTCGGGCGGTGCCACCACCTTGGAGCCCTTCTTCACGCGCTCGTACAGCTTCAGGCCCACCTCGTACTCCATCAGCCGCACCTGCTCGGCCGAGCGCAGCAGCGTGTCCGCCTGTTGCCGCACCGACTCCTCCAGGCGCGCCTGGTAGACGCGCCGGGCCTCGGCGTGCGCCAGGTCATACGTCTTGGTGAGGTGCGTGTAGAGCCGCTCGCCGAAGCTGCCCGCGTAGCGGCCCAGGCGCTCGCCCTCCAGCTCCAGCACCTCCAGGAAGCGCGCGGCCCGCCTCGTGGCGCCCTGGGCGCTCGCGGCCCGGCGCAGGCGCACGTCCTGCGTCAGGTCCTCCCGGGCGCGGATGGCCTCCAGCGAGTCCGCGAAGCGCCGCGTCAGCTCCTTCGCCGCGCGCTTGGCCGGCAGGTAGTGGCACAGGTCCCGGTAGATGAGGGCGCGCAGCAGGTACTTGTCCGGGAGGAACTCGTCCCGGAAGGAGGGCGCGTCCAGCGTGGTGAGGATGCCCAGCGCGGCGCGCACCTCGCCCAGCTTGTAGCGCGTCCACGCCTCCTCCAGGTACAGCGTGGCCCGGCCCGGATCCAACTCCGGCAGCTTCACCAGTCCGTAGGCCTCCAGCGCGCGCGGGTATTCCTGGCGCTCGTAGCGCAGGCGCGCCACCGCCAGCGCCGCCTCGTTGCGCGACTCGCGGGTGAGCTTCTCGTCCTTGCTCAGCCCGAGGAAGTCCTCGATGAGCTCGTCGTTGGGCTCCTTCACCTCGCGCAGCCGGGTGACGAGCAGCGCGTAGCGGGCGCGGCTGGCCTCGGCGCTGCCCTCGGGCAGCTTGGAGAAGTGCGTGGTGGCCCAGCGCTCGTTGCCCACCCGCAGGTCCACCAGTCCCTGCTGGTAGTGCGCGTAGGCGCCCGCCTCCTCCGGGAGGAAGCCCAGGTCCAGCGCTCCGAAGACCTGCTCGTCGATCATCACCTCGTCGTGCGGCCGGTCCGTCAGCTCGCGCAGGGTTTCCAGGGCGCGGGGCAGCACGTTGGGGTTGGAGCGCTCACGGGCGATGCGCGACAGGTACACGCTGCCCGCGTGCGTGAAGCCCAGGTCGATGAGGCTGCGGGCCAGGAAGTACTGGCCCCAGGCGTAGTTCTCGTGCGTCCGGGGCGCCGAGGACAGCCACGCGTGGAGCGGCCCGGCGGCGGCGCGCGGGTTGCCGGCGAAGTAGTCCGCCAGCGCCTTGTCGAACACCGTGTCCGGGACCTTCTCGGCCGGAGGTGGAGCCGGGGCGGGAGCGGGAGCGGCCGCCGGCGCACCATTGGCCTGGGCCCACACAGGCGCGGGCGCGGCGAGCAGCGCGGAGGAGACGAGCGCGGCGAGAATCGTGGCGGGGAGTCATTCCGTGGCGCCGAAGTTGAACGCGGTGGAGAGCTGGAGCGTGGGCACCTGGATGAGGCGGGTAGCGCCCACGAACACCGTGTTGTTCGTCACATCGAAGCGGAAGGAGAGGTTGCGGCCGGTGAAGACGCGCACGCCGAGGCCCAGGTTGACGGCGGGGCGGAAGCCGTCGGCGCGCTGGAGCTTCATCACCGTGGCGCCGCCCAGCAGGAAGGCGCTGAAGTGCACCACCGAGCGGTTGTTGACGGCCATCTTCCCGTAGATGGGGCTCCACACGAGGTCCGAGCCCACCATCCACTGCACCTGCTCCTCGAAGGCGGAGCTGGTGGGCGAGGCGTCGAAGTCGCGCTCGAGCTGCTCGCGCAGGCTCGTCTTCAGGTTGTAGCTGTAGCTGCCCCGGCCCACCTGCCAGGCGAAGCTGTCGGTGAAGTGGTAGGTGTAGCCGACGGTGCCGAGCACGCCCTTGTAGAAGGCATCGGCGGGCAGCACGCCCACGCCGAGCGTCAGCTCATGGTTCATCCGGTAGAGCCGCTCCTGGACGGCGGAGACGGTACCGGGGTTCTCGAGGGCCTCGGCCTGGGCGCGGGCCAGCCCGGGCAGGACGAGCGAGAGGAGGAGCAGGGCGTATCGCACGGTTCGGTCCTGGTGGAGGCCGGCCGGACGCGACGGGGAGCGCATCAGTAGCCGACCGAGTTGAAGATGAACGGGTAGGTGATGATGACGGCGCCACCCCGGGCGGGCGGGAAGGTCCACGCCTTCAGGCCGCCGATGATGCAGGCCTCGACGGAGGGGCTGCGCAGGGTGGAGGACTTCGTCTTGGTGGCCACCACGCGGCCGTTGGTGCCGATGGTCCACTCCAGCACCACCTTGCCGGCCAGGCCCGGATCCTTGAGCAGCGCGCGCTCGTAGCAGGCGTACACCTCCTGCAGGTGGCTGTTGACCACCTTGGCCACGGCCTCGCGATCGATGGAGCCCTGCGCGGCGATGGTGCGCGCGGTGGCCCGCGTCACGGTGCCGCCCACCTTGCCCTTGCCCACGCCGCCCGCGCCCAGCGCGCCGATGCCGCCACCGCCCTTGCCTCGCAGAATCTCCGCGCCCAGCGTGGCGCCGCCGCCCTTGCCCCCTCCACCCAGGCCGAACGTCCCCAGGCCCGCGTTGGCGATGGGCGCCTTGCCGATGAGGCCCGAGAGCTTGAAGTTGGAGTTCTTCGCGTTCTTGCTGCCCGGGCCACTGCCCAGCTTGTCCACCGCCGCCAGCAGGTCCTTGGTGGCGGGGCCCGCGGCCGTCAGCTTCGCCAGGGCCTTGAGGGCATTGGACTCGGGTGCGTCGGCCACCGCCTTGGGCAGCGACTTGCGCGGCCGGGGCGCGGGAGGCTCCGGCGTCACGGGCGCCTTCGTCTCCTTGTTGGCCACCTGCTTCTTGGGAGCCTTTTGCTTGATGGCCTCGAGCTTCTTCCTCGCCTCTTCCTTCTTCTTCGGCTCGGGCGCGAGCAGGCGCAGGGCGATGGGCGGCAGGTTCTTCTGGATGAAGTCCGCCCCCTCCGGCTGCTCGGGCATGGCGGCGATGAAGCCACCGAAGGCCGAGGTGAAGAACAAGAAGCTGCCCACGGCCAGCCAGGGCAGTCCCTTGAGCGGGTTGACGCGCACCTTCTCGGGCAGCGGGGCCGCGTAGGCCACCAGCGACATCCTGCCCTCGGAGAGGCGCGCGGCGGTGCCCTGGCGCAGGGTGACGAAGGGGCGCTCCCCGTTCACCTCCAGGGCCCCGGGCGCCACCGGAGTGAAGCGGCCGTTCGCGCCGCTGCGCTCCACCTTCGCCCCCTTGGGCACGTAGAGGCGGAAGGCGTCGTTGACGGTCTCGGCCAGCGTGAAGGGCTCGTCCGGGAGCTGGAAGCCCCACAGCGGCATGGGCGCACGCTCGTCCGCGGAGGCCTGGACCGGCTTCTTCCCCGGGGCGAAGCGGCGCGCATCGCGGCGCACGGCCCCCCAGTACAGCTCCAGGTACAGGTGCGCGGAGCCCTTGCGGCCCGCGTCCAGGCGGGGCGCGTGCGTGGGACGATCCAGCGGCGCGTCCGGGCGCTCCCACTCCATGTCCGTGCCGGTGGCGGGTGCCTGGGTGGGGCCCGGCTCCGGTGGCAGATCCTCGAGCAGCCCATCCGCGAGCACGAGCGAAGGGCCCGTGGCCTGCACCGGCTGCGGAGCGCGGCGCCGGGCCGAGGGCATGGTGCCCACCGGCACCTCGGGCACGGCGACGGGGTGGGACGGGACGGACGAGGCACCGACGCCATAGACGGCGGTCGCACCCGGCGGCGTGGGGGGTGAGGCGGGGACTCCGGGAAGCGTGGGGGCCGAGCCGGGACGCATGCGCGGCACCGTGGCCGCGGGCGGCGGCGGAGGCGCCACGGGGGCGACGGGCCTCACCGGGCCCGAGGGCCTCGCGATGGGCTGGGTGGCGGAGAGCTGCGACGGGGACGGCACCGGCGCGGAGGCGGGCGCGGGGGCACCGCCGAGCAGCGCGGCCACCTCGGGAGGCGGCTGGGCCCGCTCGTCGCGGGGCTTCTGCGAGAGCACGCGCGTCTTCAGCACGAAGGGGCCGCAGAGCACCTCGTCCGTCGAGCGCACCTCACATGCGGAGATGCGGTGGCCGTTGACGTAGACCGGCTGGCCCGAGCCCGCGTCCTGGATGGCGGCGCGGCCGTTCTGGAAATAGAGGACGGCGTGGCGGGGCGCGACGGAGACATCGTCCAGCCGCAGGTCCGAGGACGCGTCCGAGCCGAGCGCGTACGTGCCCGGAGTGAACACCTCCGTGCCCACGAGGAGCCCGTCGCGAAGGATGACGACCTGGAGAACCGTCTGCTGGCCGCTCAACGCTCATCCTCCTGACGCAGGCCTCGCGGCCGGGTGTCTACGGCTGCTGATCGTAGACGGTGGACACGATCTCCGAGCGGAAGTTGTCGCGCTCGCGGATCATCGACCGCGTCTTCAGCTCCTTGCGGTCGTACAGGTAGACGGCTCCGGACTTGTTGGTCTGGCCCTGGATGAGCCGGTCATCGAAGTCGATGCCGGGCGGGGCCTCGCGTGGGAGGCGCCGCCGAGGCGGCCGCAGCGGGCTCGCCGGAGACAGGGTCGTTCACCCGCGCCGAGGCGGGTTCCACCTGTCGGGAGGGCTCGGCCTTCCGGGAGGGCTCGGCCTTGGAGGGCGCCTTGCGGTTCTTCCCCTTGGAAGACGCCGCCTTCGCGCGTGCGCGGCCCTGGGCCGAGGCCTCGCTGCCCAGGGGCGTGGGAGCAAGGCCGAGGAGGCCAGCGATCACCAGGGAGGAGAGGAAGCGCCGCATCAGCCCGGCAGGTTACGCGATGCGCGTACCAACCTGTCAACGCGGGAACAGCAACTTGCGGTCAGGCTGGAAAAGGTGGAGTGCTGTCGGTGTGGTGGAGGCTTCGTGACTCGTTCGATTCGTCCCCTCGCGGCGCTCGCCGTGCTGCTCCTCTTCCTGGCCGCGGCGGGGGTGGTGCTGTGGCGCCACGGCGCGCGTCCTGGGCCGAGTGCGCCTCCACGGCTCGACTCGGTGGGCCCGCGGCTGACGAGCAATCAGACTTCGCAGCCGCTCGCCATTCATGGGGAGGGACTGGTGCCCGGGCTTCGGCTGGTGCTCGGGCCGCCCTTGTCGCGCGAGCTGCCTCTCGTGGTGGTGGACGCACGGCACGCGTACGCGCGCCTGCCCGCGGACCTGGGAATGGCGGCGGAGCAGGTACAGGCCGTGGTGACGGTGCGGCTGGCCGGGCCTCCGGACGTGACGCCCGAGGGCGAGGCACGCCTCACGGTGGTGAATGATGCCGCCTTCGCGGACCTGACGGCGATGGTGCTCTCTCCGGATGGGCGCACGTTGTTCATCGCCTCGCCGCCCACGGACACGGTGTTCGCCCTGGACGTGGCCAGTGGGCGCGTGGAGCCGCTGGCGGTGGGGGATGGGCCGAGCGCGCTCGATACATATAAGGACGCGGAAGGGCGTCCGTGGCTGGCGGTGGCCCACCTGTGGACCGGGGCGCTGCACCTGTACGCACTGGACGCGCCCGGGAGCGCGCCTCGGGTGCTGCCCGCGCCGGCCGGGGTCCTGGGGCTCGCGGTGGACGGGGCTCGCGGCGTGGCCTTCGTGGCCGAGCACGTGCGGGACGAGGTGCAGGCGCTCTCGTTGGAGGACGGGCACGCGGTGTGGCGTGCGAAGGTGGACCCGAATCCCCGGGCGCTGGTGCGTTGGAAGGGGCTGCTCGCCGTGGGGAGCCTGCAGACGGGGCAGGTGGAGCTGCTGCGGCGGGAGGACGGCGTGCCGGTGGCAACGGTGGTGCCGAAGCCGGGCGTGCCCATCGTCGGAGGCGGGACGGAGCGCTTCTCCGCACAGGTGATGGGCGGCAAGGCGGTACGGGGGCTGGTGGCCTCGGAGAAGCTGGGGCGGCTCTTCCTGGCGAGCCTGGGGCCCAACGTGGGGCCCAATGCCGAGCGCATGGAGGTGAGCCCCAACGGCGGCGTGACGGAATTGGACCCGGAGCGCGGCGAGGTGGTGCGGCACCGGGGCTTCGGGGCGGGCATCACCGAGGGGCTGGCGCTCGATGAGGAGGCGGGGCTGCTGTACGCGGCGGACGTGGGGCTCGGCCGGGTGCGGGTGCTGGACGCTCGCCGGCTGGAGGTGCTGCAGGAGGTGCCCATGCCGCTGCCCGAGGGCACGCCGCTGGTGCGGCCGGAGGCGGACTTCGGGACGGCGGGCCGGGCCGGAGTGGAACTGCACGCCGGGCCGAGAGCGCTCGCGCTGGCGCCGGACGGGCGTACCCTCCACGTGCTCAACCGGCACACCGGGACGGTGGCGGTGGTGGACGTGTCCGAGGCCCGGGCGGGCCGTGCGCGTGTGGTGCGGCAGTGGCCGGTGACGCGGATGGGGACGCAGGCGAAGCGGCGGCTGGGGCAGGTGCTCTATTACGCGGACCTCGGCCGCACGGCGATGAGCTGCGATGCGTGCCACCTCGAGGGCCACACAGGGGGCGTCTTCTTCGAGAAGACGCGGCCGATGCGCATCTACCGCTCCACCACGGTGCTCGGCAGCCGCGACACGCCGCCGTACTTCACGCCGGCCAGTACGCACAGCCTCGCGGAGACGATGCGCACGGTGGGCAGCCGCAACCGCTTTCACAAACCGGCGCTTACGGAGGCGGAGGTGGAGGCGCTCACGCTCTACGTCTCACTGCTGCCCACGCCGCCAAACCCCTTCCGGGACGCGCACGGTGTACCCCTGGAGATGGTGGAATTGCCGGATGGACGGCGCGGGAGTCCCGCTCGGGGCCAGGAGATTTTCGAGGGGAAGGGGAACTGCACGGGGTGCCACCCCGCGCCGCTCTTCACGCTGGACCAGGACGCGAGGACGCGCGGGCGCTACCTGGAGGTAGGGACACCGAATGCACTGCCCTTGAGGCTGGAGCAGCAGGACCTGGTGCCGGGAGCCGCACCGCCCTCGCTGGTGGGCGCGTGGGACATCTGGCCCATGTTGAGTAGCGGCGCCGCGGGCTTCGAGGTGCGTGATGACAACCGGCTGGCCGTGGGCACGCGCTTCCCGCTGCGCGCGGTGATGGACATGTCCGGCCCCGCGCACGGCAACATGAAGGCGCTCTCGCCCGGAGAGCAGGACGACCTGCTGGCGTGGCTCCTCACGCTCTGAGCTGAGCTTCGCGCAGCGGACACAGCCGGTGGGCGCTGCTCGCCCGTGCTCGCCGGGAGTGTCAACCTGACGGTCTCCTCCTCCCGGTGCGGAAAGTGAGCCGTCGCATGCGCCTGCCATGGTTGTCGGTGCTCCTCCTGGTGCTGGTGGGCTGTGCCTCGGATTCCTCCCGTTCGTACGTGGGGGGCCGGGAGCCGGGGGGCACTGAACCAGTAGAGGCGAGCCTGCTGGTACGTGGTGGCTCGGAGGCCGTACCGGACGAAGGGGCCGTGTTCCTCCCGGTGGAGTTGGAGGAGCCGGGTCTGGAGGGCTGGAGCGCGGAGGCGTTACGTGCGGCCGGTTACCGCCTCGAGGTCGTCGAGTTCGAGGACATCCTCGAGCCCGCGCGGAGCCACGACCCGGGAAGCGGACCGGGTGAGCTTCTGAGCCGGCGTCCTCCCCGGAGAGGGGGCAGGGGTGGACCCACCGGAAGTCGGCTGTCCCCCTCGCTCAATTCGCGGCCTACGCCTCAACAAAGGATGGAGAACCAGCGGCGCGCGGCGGACCTGGCGGCGATACAAGCCGCGCGCAAGCTCTATCAACAGCGGCTGGCGGATGCGCAGGCGGCCTTTCCCAACAGCGCGGGATACCAGGACCACCACCTCATTCCTGTGTACCTCGGTGGGCCACAGAGCGGAGCGACGTACCGGATTCCCACCGCCTACCACAAGATGCTCACCCGGGCGTTCCGTAAGGAATGGGGCTACGACAAGAGAAGACTCCCCGATGCCCAAGAGCGTCTTGGAATCATGCTCACGGTCTACTCCCAGTTTCCCATTCCCCAGCTCATCGGAATCAATCCATAGCCATGCGAGAGTTCATCGAGTTCAGGATCTCGGAGTCAGATGCGAGCGAGCACCTGGGAGAGGTGGGGTGGAGAATGGGAGATGATGGACTCGTTCGCTGCGTCCGGCTTCCCATGGAGGACGAGCGGGTCCGGCTGATCGGCGAGCTGAATAGCGAGTTCCACCGCGCAGGCGGCTCATTCTTTAGAGGCTGGGACATCACCCGCCACTACACGCCCGAGGAGATTCAATCGGCGGAGATCTTCGAGCTGAGCCTCCGCTCCGTCTTCGAGCCATGCGGAGAGATGTGCGGCACGAAGTATGACGAGTCGTCGGCGTGTCCCCACTGCGGCGCTGGCGCACGGCAGAGCACAGATCTACGTCTCGAGCCTGAAACCATTCCCAGGCGGAACATGCACCGTACCATCGCCGGGGAAATCATCATGTCGAGCCGGCTCGTGCAGGCGTTCCAAGCCCATGGCATCACAGGCGCCTCTTTCCTCGCCGTGCGAGATACCTCGGGACGAGTACTTGAGAACTGGCATCAACTCGTCGTCACCTCCGCACCCGTGGACATCGTTCCTCCAACTCAGGCCGGTAATGGTCCTTTTGATTTGGATACGAATGGGGAGTACAGATGCCCCCAGGGCCATGTGCTCGGCCTGAACCGTATTTCCGAGTTGTGGTTGAAGAAGGACAGCCATGACGGCAGTGACCTGGCTCGCACGCGCCAACTCTTTGGTGCTCGCATGGGGGTTCTGCACCCCCACCCCGAGTACCTCATCTCCCCCAGACTCTTCCGGCTGCTGCGCGAGCTGAAGGTGGGCCGCCTCATCGCGGAGGTGGCCCACTGGGGCTGAGGCCGCCTACTTCCGCTTCGTCCGTGCCGCCTTCTTGGCGGCGGGCTGCTTCTTCTCCGGCGCGGGCTGCTTCTTCCGGGGCGCGGGGCTCCGGCTGCTGCGCAGCGGCTTGCCCTTCTTGTCGAAGAACACGTCGAACAGCTCGCTGCCCGTGAGCCACGAGGGCGAGGCGGGCGCCGGAGCGACGTCGACGTTGCCGTCCTCCTCCTGGCGCAGCACCAGCACCTCATCCTGCTCCAGCCCCGGCAGGAGCATCGCCGAGTGCGTGGTGGCGATGAACTGGAGCCGGGGGAAGATCCGCTTCAGCGCCGGAACGAGCGCCGTCTGCCAGCGCGGGTGCAGGTGCAGGTCCAGCTCGTCGACGAGCACCAGCCCCTCCATCTTCTCGGGCGCCACGGGCTTGCCCGCCTCGAGCAGGAAGTGGCCGATCAGATCCGCCAGCCAGGCAATCGAGCTCTGGTACCCGTGAGACAGCCACGTGGCCGGCACCTTCACGCGCTGGCCTCCCATGTCCATCTCGAAGCAGTGGGCCTCCAGCATGTCCTGCCGCGTGCGGACGATCCCCTGGCTCTTCAGCTCCAGGTCCACGAGCCCCGGCAGCAGGTTGCCCTCCAGCAGCACCTGCTTCAGCACCCGGGTGTACGCCTTCGCCTGGGCCGGCTCGAAGACGTCAGCGAAGCCCGTGGCGATCAGGCTGCCCTGATCGAAGAGGTTCGCCATCCGCTGCTTGATGGGATCCGACAGGCCCTCGCCCTGGATGGCGTTGGGGCGGGGCAGGGCCCTCGCCACGCCGTAGCCCGCGACGAACCATCCCGGAAGCTGCGTGCGGCGCGCCTCGCGGATGGGATCGAACACGCGCGTGTGCTCCACGCCGACGTACCTCGAGTTGCCCACCAGCTCGCGCCAGGTGTTCTTCGCCGCCACCGAGGCCTCCGCACATAGGGCGGCAGCGAGTGCTTCCTCTCCAGGCCCGGGTATTCGCGCGCCTTGTGCCCCTCCTGGCCGAAGGTGAACTCGGCGCCGATGAGCATCAGCTCGCTGGAGGGCAGCCGCCGGTCCGGCAGCGAGGTGACGTCCGCGAGCTCGCTGCCCAGCGAGGAGCCGCTCGCGGCGAGGGCGATGGCCTGGAGGACGGCCGTCTTGCACAGCCCGTTCTCTCCGACGAAGACCGTCCAGGGCCGGATCTCCCCGTCCGGGCGGGTGAAGGAGATGGCGACATCCCGCAGAAGCTTGAGGTTCTGGAGCGTGAGGCTGCGCAGGTACATGCGGAGGGCCAAGGTGATTCGGGTAGGGCCGCACCATATCCTCACCCGCCGGGCTTGTGGGTATTCGTAAGACTTGACCCACCCAGGGGCGCGGATGACCCGGCCCCTCGACATGAGTCCTTGCACCCGTGGCGCGGGCTGGGCTCTACAATCCCGCCGGATGAGCACCCTCCCGCGGATGGCCTGCCTCCTGGTGCCCGTGCTGCTGCTGTCGTGCTCCGACGCGGGCCTCTACGCGCTCGATGGCCGGGGCCCGAGCGGCAGGGACCGCGCGGACTTCGCCGGCAACGTGTGCGTGCCGCTCGCGGGGGGCAACGCCTTCCCCGTGAAGGTGCTCTTCGCCGTGCAGGGGGGGGCGGGACTCCCCGCGGACATGCCGGGCGCCGTCACCGAGGCGCTCGGCACGCTCACCAGCCGCTTCTCGGTGCCCTACATCCAGTTCAGCCTGGTGGCCTTCCACACCGTGGCCACGGGCCTGCTGGGACGCTTCGACGACGCCACCGCCCTCCAGGCCGTCCTCCCTCGCTACGCCACCTACCAGGAGTCGGGGCCCACCAGCGTCCGCTCGGGCCTGAGGCTGGCCAGGAGCATCCTCTCCGGCGACATGCAGACGGGCTGCCCGGGCGAGGTGGCCCGCACGCGCTACCTCGTCGTCGTGGTGATGACGAGCGCGGACCTGAGCTGCCAGAACCCGGCCTTCAACGCGGGCCTCGACTCGCGCTGCACGCGGCTGACGGACCCCGCGGCCTGCAGCCGGTGCGAGCTGGCCGCCGCCACCGGTGAAGCTCAAGGCGCTCGTGGAGCGGTACGGCGCCGGCGAGGTGTCCGTGCAGCCCGTCTACGTGCGCGCCGAGGCCGATACCCACACCGCCGCCCAGGTGGCCGCCATCGCCAACGCCGGAGGCACCGAGGCGGTGACGGCGAGCTTCACCACCCTGGGCACCGCGCTCGGCGGCCTGGACTACGCGTCGCTGCAGAGCAACCTCAAGCTGAAGCGCTTCCTCGCCTTCAACCGCAACGTGGTGGTGCGCGCCGGCCAGGTGCTCGCCGACAGCGACGGAGACGGCCTGGCGGACAGCGACGAAGTGGCGCGCGGCCTGGATCCCACGCTCCCGGACACCGACCTGGACGGGCTCATGGACGGCATCGAGGTGCGCATGGGGCTGAACCCGGCGGTGGTGGATCTCATCCCCGGCTGCAACCCGGCCCTGGACGATGACGGCGACCGGCTCAACACCTGCGAGGAGCGCGTGCTGGGCACCGACCCGTGTGTGGGGGACTCGGACGGCGATGGCCTGCCGGACCTCGTCGAGGCCCTCACCAGCACCAACCCGCTCGTCCCCGAGGACCTGCAGGACAGCGACCGCGACGGCATCCCCAACATCCAGGAGGCGGAGGCCCACACCGACCCCCTCAGCGCGGACCTCGCCTTCCAGACGGAGCGCGGCTACGGCTACTCCATCACCGAGGCGGCGCCCTCCGAGGACGGCCGGGCCTGCTACGCGGTGCGCGCGGAGAACGTCACCCTGGTGCCCACCCTCGAGCGTCCCGAGCCCTCCATCCCCGGCCGCCGCATCCGCGCGGGCACCAACGACATCTACCTCTATATGCAGGTGGGCCGGGACAACGACCCACGCGGCGCGGGCATCGGCTCGCTGCGCATCGAACGCCTGCGCTATACCGAGGACGAGGGCCGCGACCCCGCGGGTACCCGCTCCTTCACCCCCGATGATTTCATCCTGGGGACTTGAGCCCCCAGGTGTGGAGTCCTCCCCCCAGGCCCGCTGAGGGGAACACCCCCCACTCGCGGTCCCCCGCCGCCCGAGCCGTCCGCAACCCCATGAATTTCCAGCCCTTCCCGGGCCCTGGTCCCCGGATCGGCTCTTGCTAATGGCCCGGCGCTGAAAGGAGTCACCATGAAACTCTCGCGCATCGCTCCCACCCTGGCCCTCGGGGTGCTCTTCCTGCTGCCGGCTCCGGCACCGGCCCAGACCAACGGGGCGGACAACCCGGAGTGCCTGGGCGAGACGTGTGGCCGTCCGAAGGAGGAGGGCGGTGGCTGCGGGTGCGGCTGTGGCTGCTCCGTCTGGGTGGCCTACACGGACGACGGCACGACGCTCTCGTACACGGATGACGGTGACGGCGACGGCAAGTCGGACGGCCATGACAACTGCCCCTTCGTCTCCAACCGCTTCCAGGAGGATGACGACGGCGACGCGGTGGGCAACGTCTGCGACAACTGCTCCGCGCTGGCCAACCTCCAGCAGAAGGACGCGGACGGAGACGGCCTCGGCGACGATTGCGATCCGGACCAGGACAACGACGGCAAGGCCAACGCGGAGGACAACTGCCCGCTGGTGCCCAACAAGAACCAGGAGAACCTGGACGGGGACGCGAAGGGCGACGTCTGCGACACGGACGATGACAACGACGGCGTGCTGGACGGCGACGACAACTGCCCGCGCGTGTCCAACGCGGACCAGGTGCTGCCGGAGGACCGGAGCCAGTGCAACGTGGACCGGGACGGGGACAACGTGCTGGACAGCTTCGACAACTGCCCCAGCCTGGCCAGTCCCGACCAGACCGATACGGACGGGGACGGGATGGGAGACCCGTGTGACGCGGACAAGGACGGGGACGGCAAGCTCGACGGCGCGGACAACTGCCCCCTGAAGGCCAACCCGGACCAGGTGGATGACGATGGTGACGGCAAGGGCGACGTGTGCGACGCCTACTACTGCGTCGTCGTCAACGCGGAGAACCCCGACAACTGCCTGGACCCGAAGGGCCCCTTCGCCGTGCACGGCGGTGGCTCGCTGGCGCTGAAGAAGGGCGAGAAGGCCCTGCTGCCGCTGTTCGCCAACCGCAACGGCATGGCCATCGAGTACACGTGGACCGTCACGCGCCGCCCCGAGGGCTCCAAGGCCGTGGTGGAGAACCCCCAGGGCGCGGTGACGAAGAGCAACCACTGGGCGTACGCCTATACCGAGGGCGAGAAGCCCACCTTCACCGCGGACGTGGATGGCGACTATGTCCTCCAGCTCCACGCGAAGCTGGCCTTCGATGACCGGGTGTACCCCGGCCGCCGCGAGTCCACCTCGGAGCTGGCCCTCCAGGTGGCCAACGAGGGCGGTTGGAACTGCTCCGCCTTCCCCGCGACGGGGGGCGGGCTCGCGCTCGGCGCCGCCCTGGCCGTGATGCTGCGCCGCCGCCGCCGCTCCTGAAACCCGCTGTCCCCGGGAGGTCCACACCCCATGCGACGCCTGACACTCCAGACGCTGCTCGTGGCGGGCCTCCTGGCCCTGTCGCCGGGCTGCACCGACACGCTCGTCGAGCCGCTCGCGCAGGAGCAGACGAACCTGGATGACCGGCTCACCCTCCAGGGGCGGGTGTGTACCAGCACGCCCGACGCGGATGGCTTCCCGGTGAAGGTGGTGCTCGTCATCGACCAGTCCGGCAGCATGTGCGTGTCGGATCCGCCGGGCTCTCAGGAGGGCACGGGCTTCTGCGAGCGCACCGAGGTGAGGGCCATCGTCCCGCCGGGCGTCACCGAGCCCGCGCGCGTCCGGGCCCTGCGCCGGCTGGTGAACCAGTTCCGCGCGCAGCGCAACGTGGAGGTCTCCGTCGTCCCCTTCGAGACGAACATCCGCAACCCGTGGCCCGGGAGCACGGGGGATCGCTTCGCCCGGCCCACCACCGCCTCCGGCATCGACACGTACATCGGCGGGCTGCAGAGCCAGCTCGGCAAGGGCACGGACTACCAGGGCGCCCTGGCCGAGGCGTACAAGATCATCGCGGGCGACATCACCGACGTGGCGCGGGATGACCCGGCGCAGCTTCCGCGCACCCGCTACGTCGTCGTCTTCCTCACCGACGGCACGCCGTACCCGCGCTGCTCGGCCAACGACGACCTCACCCAGTACGCTTCTCCGGACCAGCCGGACCTGACGTGGGAGGACTCCGCGAGCGCGCGCGAGTTCTGCAACCTGATGGACCCGGAGGACCCGGACGCCATCACCGGCTACATCGCCGGCACGGACCGCAACCAGAACTACCAGCTCTTCAGCCACGTGCGGCGGCTCATGGAGCTCAAGCAGCAGTACAACGTGGGCGACATCCGCATGCACACGGTGCTCCTCTTCAACGAGGAGGCGGTGCGCGCCTGCGGCCCCATCTGCCAGGACCTGTACGGCGTCTATCCGGGCGTGGACGCGGCGCAGTACCCGCGCGAGGCGAAGAAGATCTCCTCGTGGCTGCTCCAGCGCTTCGCGGAGCTGGGTGGCGGCGTGTACCAGGAGTTCAACAACTTCTCGGAGATCTCCCAGATTGGCCTGGGCGCGCTGGACTACTCGTCCTTCGCCTCGCGCAACGTGATGAAGACGCTGATGGTGGAGTCGCTCACCTCGCTGCCGGGCGACGAGGCGCGCGTCGTGGACAGCGATGGAGATGGACTCGCGGACTCGCGGGACAACAGCCTCTCGCTGGGCAGCAACACCTTCAACCAGGACAGCGACGGGGACTGCTTCAGCGATGGCTTCGAGACGCTGCGCGCGGACCAGGGCTTCCAGGCCGTCAACGCCAAGGACACGCGCGGGTGTGATCCGGCGTCCCCGCTGACGCCCGGCTGCGCGTGCCGGGACACGGACGGAGACGGACTGTCGCAGTACGCCGAGGACTACCTGCGCACCCACTCGGGCATCGTGGACAGCGACGGTGACGGCGTGCCGGACGCGCTGGAGGCCCGCTACGGGTTGGATGCACGCACGCCGAACGCCTCCGGCATCGACACGGACGGGGATGGGACGCCCGACGAGCTGGAGCTGCGCTCGGAGAGCAACCCCACCCGGAGGGACCGGGCCTTCCACGAGCGTTTCGGCTACCAGTACGAGGTGGAGGCCGAGGTGCAGGCGAACGGCAGCGTCTGCTACGACTTCACCATCTCCAACCTGCAGCTCGTCACTCCGCCGCCGCGCGCGGGCGTGCAGCAGGGCTTCAACCTCTTCAAGGTGTGGTTCGCCCAGGCGCCCGAGAGCGGCGTGGCCACCGACTACGGCGAGTGGCGCACCGCCTGTGCCTGGGCGCAGTACGCGCCGCCGAGCGTGCGGGTGCCGCTGGGCCCCGGACTGACGCTGGAGGATGGCCACTTCGTGAGACCCGACCGCCTCAACGAGGACAGTGAGTACCGCGCCCGCTGCGTGGGGGAGCGCCCATGAGCCGCGCGGCGGTGGCTGTGCTGCTGGGGCTGGCGGGCCTGTTGACGGTGGTGGCCTGCACGGACGCCTACCTCTACGACGGGCGGAGGGACCAGGAGGTGCCGGTGGACCGGGCCGTCGCGCTCGAGGGGCAGGTGTGCACCCTGGGCAGCAACCAGGTGGTGCGGCCCATCAAGCTCGTCGTCGCCCTGGACGCCAGCCAGTCCATGAACGTGAGCGACCCGGACGGCACGCGCGCCACCGCGCTGGTGGAGCTCATCGACAGCCTGCCCCAGGATGACGAGGTGGAACTGGCGGTGATGGTGTTCGCCGGCAGCACCACGGCCTATCTCACCCAGTCCGGCACGCCGCCCGCCGTGGAGGATGGCTTCGTCCGGGTGTCCGAGCTGGACAGCAACGAGCGGCTCAACCTCGTCCAGCGGCTGCTCACCTTCCGCAACCCGGACACCGCGCCCAACCGCGACGCCACCGACTTCGTGAAGCCGCTGGCGGACATCTACGCGCTCATCAACCGGGACATCTCCCTGAGCCGCCTGGAGCCCGGCGGCGCGGAGGCGCTGGCCCAGGCGCGCTACTCCGTCATCTTCCTCTCCGACGGCAAACCCACCACGGACCAGGACGAGGAGCTGCTCAACGGGGACGCCGTGGTGCGCATCCGCCAGCTCGCGGACCTGGTGGAGGACGTGCGCGTCAACACGGTGCACGTCTTCCAGCCCCTCCAGCCGGTGAGCACGGTGTGCGACCTGACGGGAGACGGAGGCTGCCCCATGCTCCTCATCAACCAGAACGCGGAGCGGCTCTCGCGCATGGCGGAGCTGGGCGGCGGCAACTTCCGCGACTTCCGCAACGACGAGCCCATCAACTTCCTGGACTTCCGTTTCGGCCAGGTGCGGCGCTCCTTTGTCCTCAAGGAACTGGTGGCCTCCAACTTCTCCGCGCCCCCGGGCAGCCCCCTGGGCGAGGCGGACACGGACGGCGACGGCCTCACCGACGAGCGCGAGGCCACGCTGCGCACCGACCCCGCCAAGGCGGACACGGACGGGGACGGCTTCAGCGATGGGGTGGAGGTGCACTACCGGGAGCTGGGCGTGGACTTCAACCCCATCGGCTACGCGCGGCCGGACGGTGGCGGGTTGGATCCGGGCTGCCCGCCCGCGCTGCGCGGCGTGGACTCGGACTGCGATGGGCTCCTGGACTGCGACGAGCAGTTCATCGGCACCAACTCCGAGCGGGTGGACAGCGACCGGGACGGCGTGCCGGATGGGGTAGAGTGGCTGGGGGGCACGCAGGGCGCGAGCATCGACCTGGAGCAGGACCCGGACAACGACGGGGTGAGCAGCCGCAACGAGCTGCGCATGCACATGCGCCCGGTGGAGGTGGACACCGCGAACCTGTCCACGGACGGCTATCGCTACACGATGCGGGCGGCCGGGCCGCCGGATGAGCTGGGCCGCCAGTGCTACGACTTCCGCGTGGACAACGTGCTGCTGGCCCCCACCCAGGGCGACACCGACGATGCCGGGACGGTGGTGAGCGGCGCGGGCTACAACGACCTCTACCTCTCCGCCGCCATGGTGCCCGCGGATGACCCCACCGCGCGCACGCTGGTGCGCCACTTCCGCTTCCGGGGCGCGCGCTACCCGCTGGGCGGCATCAAGTCCCCCGTGGACGGCGTCATCCGCGTCACCCCCGAGGACTTCGTCGACGGCTGCCCCGGCCGTCCCGTTCCCCCGACGCCCTGAGCCGGGCGTCCGCAGCTTCCGCACCCCCCGCTCCCCATGCACACCTCCGTCCGACTGCTGCCGCTCGTGCTGCTCGTCCTCACCGCTTGTCCCCCGCCGGGACCGGATGGAAACCCGGATGGAGGCGAGCAGGAGGTCGCCGACCTCTGCAACTCCCGCGAGGAGGCGCTGAGCTCCCCCGAATGCCAGCTCACGCCCGGCGTGCCCCTGGAGGATCGCTACCTCTCCTTCGAGCGCGACACCGACTGGTACAGCGTGCAGATGCCCGCGACGGTGGGGCCGCGCTCGCTGCTGCGCGTCACCGCCGTCTATCCCGTGCCCATCACCGCGGTGAACCTGTCCGTCAGTCTCCTGCGCGAGGACGGCAGCGCGTTGGCGCCGCGCCGGGTGGACGTGCACGGCCAGGGTCAGCCCAAGCCCGTCGAGTTCCTCCTTCCCTTCACCGAGCCGGGCGCGAGGCTGTTCCTCCTGCTCGGCGACGAGCCCTCCAACCCCAACCGTCCCGGCTATGACGCGCGCAACCCGTACTCGCTCACGGTGGAGGTGCTGGACAACCCGGACGCCAACGAGCCCAACGACACGGCGGCCCAGGCCACGCCCCTGCCGCTGTCGAGCGCGGGCGGTGTCCTGTCGGGGAGTGCCTCCGGTTACCTGGCCACCCCGGGGGACGTGGACCTCTTCTCCTTCGACGTGCCGGCCGGGAAGATCGCCTACGTGCGGGTGGCGACGGCGACCCTGTCACCCCAGCCGGTTCCGGCCTACACCCTCTCGTACAGGCTGCTGCGGCCGGACGGCACCGCCGAGGCCGAGGGCCGCGTGCTCACCAACGTCATTCGCGCGGACCTGGCCACCGCGCGCCGGGTGACGGCGGCGGGGACGTGGCAGGTGATGGTGCGAGGCTGGGACAGCGACACCTCCGACGACAAGCCGGCGCCGGGAGACACCCGCGTGCCGTACACGGTGGACGTGAAGGTGCTGGACGAGGGCGACCCGAATGAGGGTGCCGGCGGCAACGACGAGCTGACGCGGGCGAGGGTGGTGCTGCTCAGCGGTGGTCCGTCGACGGCGAAGACGTCCTTCACCGGGCGCCTGGGCTCGGTGCCGGACAAGGACTGGTACGCGGTGGATGTGCCCTCCAACACCACGCACACGGTGCTGCACTACCGGCTGGTGCCGCTGTCCACGGGCGGCCGCTTCCCTCCGCTGCCCGGGCTCGCGGACCGGCTGGTGCGCGTCCTCACCCCGGTGCCGGGCTTCTCGGCCAACGACTGCGCCACGAAGGCGGACGTCTGCCCCAAGGGCAACGGTTACGGCTCGGACTCCACGGTGACGGCCCTGGTGAATGGCTGGTGCGGCAACAGCACGCCGCTGTGCCTGCACTCCTCGCGCGACGAGTCCGAGTACTTCCCCCACCTGCGCAACCTCGAGGGCACGTTGCCGGTGCCGCCGCACGGCACCACCGTGCGCTACTACTTCCTCGTCCAGGACGAGGGCACGAGCTGGGCGGACGACAAGGACTACCGCCTGGAGGTGGAGTGGCGGAGCGACCCGGACGAGACCACCCGCAGTGGGGGAGGGCCGACGGAGACGGTCGTCACGAAGGAGATGGCCAGCGATGATGCCGGCACGGCCTTCCCCGAGCCGCCCCGGGGGGCCGCCTACGAGGTGAGCGGCTCCATCTCCTATGGCATGGGCCGGCTCGCCGGCAATGACCCGGTGAAGGGGCAGGGGGTGCGCGGCCCCATGGACTACGACGCCGTGCCCACCGACGTGGACACCTACGTCTTCTTCCTGCCCTCGTCTCTTCCCGAGCCGATGGACCGCACCTGGGAGCTGCAGTGGGAGGTGGCGGACCTGCCCGATGGGGGCATGCCCTCCGGCCTCGCGCTGGACCTGACCTTCTGTGATGCGAACCGCCCGGACGCGGGCACCTCCTGCACCCCGGTGTCCACGGGCAGTGCCGGGGCGCCGCTGACGCTCGCGTATCGCGGGGAGCCGCTGCGTGCCTGGCACTCGCCGGCCGGTAGCCTCAGCAACCTCCAGCCCCTGTACTCACTCGAGCGCAAGGACGGCGTCACGAGGGTGACGGTGCAGCCCTACGCCTGCTCCTGCCTCGAGCCGCGCTTCCTCAAGGGCGGCACCCTCAAGGTGTCCGTGGGCGCCGTGGACCGCATGGACTACGGGCAGGCGGACTACACGCTGCGCACCGCGCACACCAGCTACCCGCGGACGTACTCCACGCTGGATGGGGGCACCGCCTCCTGTCCGCGTCAGGATGGTGGGGTGACGGCGGATGGCGGCATGACGCCGGCGTGCGTCTTCACCCGGCAGCCGTGAATCCGGGGCGGGGCGCTCATGGCCATCCCCGCCCCTCTGCTCAGCGGCTGACGCCGATGCCGGAGAAGGCGACTTCCTTCTCCGGTGCGTTGGCGGCGTTGGACTTGATGAGGAGCTTGCCCTCGTACTTCTTCGCCTCGGTGGGCTTGAAGCCGAGCTGGACGAAGGCGCGCTTGCCGTACTCCAGCCGCATCGGCTCCCCATTCTTGAGCGGCTCGGGCAGGGTGAGGGTGAACTGGCTCGGGCCGGACTTCGTCACCGCGGTGAGCTCCAGGGGCTCCAGGCCCTTGTTCTCGATGTAGAACGACTCGGTGACCTCCTGGTTCACGTAGACGTTGGTTTTCACCTCCTGTCCGAAGTCGAGCGACTCCCGGTTCACGTAGAGCTCGGGCTGCTCGGAGGGCGCTTCGCTTCCACAGCCCGCCAGCGCGACGAAGATGACGGACAGCCACAAGGGACGCAGACGCATGAATGGCTCCTGCTCGGGTGAGGTTCGGACGATGCGCCGTTTTCTACCACTGGGGGGCCTGTTGCTGGCCATGACACTGGGCTGCGGAGGCTCGCGCGCCGACTTCATCGGCAGCCGTGTGCAGGACGCGTGCGCCGAGGCCTGGCCGGTGTGCGGCACCATGGCCGGCTGCATCCTCGGGCCGGAGAGCTACGCCGAGGGCCGCTTCCCCGGACAGGGCCGCTTCATCGTGCAGGTACCGGAGGCCTCCACCGTGCGGGTGCGCTTCTTCCTCGAGGAGGCCGTCGCGGCCGGTGAGGAAACCGTCGTCACCTTCCACGAGGAGGGCTGCCGCGCCCGCGTCCGGCAGGCCCTCAGCGGGCGCAACGCGCTGGAGTTGATGGAGAAGCAGGGGGAGCTTCTCCCGCGAGGCGGACCTCACCGGCGTGGGAGACCACCTCATCGAGTTCTCCTCCGACATGCAGGCGCGCTACGTGGTGAAGGTGGACGTGGTGCCGCTGCGCAACCGCTGAGGCCCCGCGCCGCCGGTTCCAAAAAACGTCACCCGCATGCGCGCGAAATGTCACCCGGCCAGCGGGTGCCTGGCGTGCGCTCACTCATTCCAGGGACTTACGCGGAAGGCGGAGATGGCACGCCCGCTGCTACGCGACGGGCGCCACGGTCACCTCCAGGTTCGAGCTTCAGACGGGCACCGCCGCGGTGTCCGCCGGGGCCGGAGTGTGCCCGGGGCATGAGAACCCGTCGGACACGTGGAGGGCCGAATGCTTCGAATGAAGAGCCGTGTGGGGAGTGTGCTGCTGGGAGCGCTGGTCTCGGTGCTGCTGGGGAGTGGCGTTGCCCGGAGCCAGCCCGGGAAGGCCTGGGAGCCTCTCGCGAGGACCGTGCTGGATGGCAGTGCCTACGATTCCGTGCTGCTGCGCGCGGACGGCACCGTCTGGGTCTGGGGCAGTCCGTACTCCTACCTCCAGGGGCCGGCCCCGGCACCCATGGCGGGGCTGACGGACGTGGTGGCCATCTCGTCTGGTGGCGAGCACGGTCTGGCGCTGCGCGCGGATGGGACCGTGTCGGCCTGGGGCAGCAACTGGAACGGCGAGCTCGGGGATGGCACCTACGAGTGGCGTGTCACCGCGGCACCGGTGTTGGACCTCACGGACGTGGTGTCCATCGCGGCGGGCTTCGGGTACTCCCTGGCACTGCGCGCGGATGGGACCGTGTGGGCCTGGGGCAGTAACTGGAGCGGTCAGCTCGGGGTGGGGGTGCCCCTCGACTGGAACGATTATCAGAAGAACAGGCCCGTCCGGGTGCCGGGCCTCGTGGACGTGGTGGCCATCTCGGCGGGTGAAGAGCACTCCCTGGCGCTGCGCGCGGATGGGACCGTGTGGGCCTGGGGCAACAACTGGTTCGGACAGCTCGGCGGTGCGACGGCGCACGAGAACAGCTTCTTGCCCGTGCAGGTCCCTGGCCTCTCGGACGTGAAGCGCATCGATGCCGGCCGCGCCTACAACCTGGTGGTGCGCGCGGATGGGACCCTCTGGGCCTGGGGCCGGAACTGGAGCGGCCAGCTCGGGGACGGAACGATGACCGACCGGCCCATGCCCATGCAGGTGCCGGGTCTCCCGGAGGTCGCGGCCGCCGCGGGTGGAGATGGCCATGCCCTGGCCCTGGCGAAGGACGGGACCGTGTGGGCCTGGGGTGGCAATCACTTCGGGGCGCTCGGGGACGGGACGCGCATCCACCGGCTCACGCCCGCGCCGGTTCCTCAGCTCGACAAGGTGGTGGCCCTCGCGGCCGGGCATTCCCACTCCCTGGCCGTGCGCAAGGACGGCTCCGTGTGGGGCTGGGGTCACAACCTGTTTGGCTCGGTGGGTGATGGGACCGCGTCGTCGGAGCCACGGCTCACCCCGGCTCGCGCCGTGTTGCCGTGCCGCTCCGTGGGCCTTCCCGCGCTGGACAACCGCCACCTCGAGCCACGGGAGTGTCACGCGGCCCCGTGAGTCCACCGGCGGCCCCGCTCCCCGTGCCGGATTTCAGGGGTGCATAGGCGTCTGATGTAGGGAACTCTTACGGCCACACCGCTCTTCTCCGGCCGTACGGTCCGGGGAAGGGCGGACTTGCCGCGAGCTGTCAGGGGGCCATGGGAGGAAGGGGGCGAAGCGAGTTAAAAAGAGAACCCCCACTCATGGAGGTTGTATGAAGTTCCCGTCGTATGCCGCCGCTGGAGTCCTCTCGGCGTGCCTGCTGTCCACTCCCGCCTTCGCGAATTCCACGGGCATGACCAACGGCTCTGGCAAGCCGGGCTCGATCAATGTGTGCTCCTCCTGCCACACGGGCGGTGCCGCGCCCACCGTCGAGCTCACCGGCCCCACGACGCTCGCCGCGGGCGCTACTGGCCAGTACAAGCTCACCATCACCGGGGGCCCGGGCCTGAGGGGCGGCTTCAACGTGGCTGTGGACAGCACCGCGGCGTCGCTCGAGCCCAGCGCGGGCATGAAGAAGCAGAGCAACGAGCTTACCCACTCCGCGCCCAAGCCCGCCGCCGCGGGCGCCATCACCTTCGACTTCTCGATGGTGGCGCCCCCCTCGGCCGGCACCGTGAAGATCTTCGCCGCCGGCAACTCGGCCAACGGTGACAACAACTCCACCGGAGACAATGCCGCGCTCACGTCGCTGAGCGTGAACGTCACCGGCAACAACGAGCCGATGGAGGAGGAGGGTGGTTGCTCCTCCACGGGTGGCGCTCCGGTGCTGGCGTTCGCGCTGACCGCCGGTCTGGCGATGCTGCGCCGCCGCCGCAACTGAGCCCCTCGCTGTCCCTACCTCCTCCCGTGTCCGGCTGGGGCCCGGGAGGAGCGCAGTCCCAAGTAGACGTTCGCGGTCCCTGCCTCCTGCTCCCGAGTCCCCCCGTGCTGCTCCCCTTCCGCTCGCGCAACATGTTCCAGCCGCTGCCTCGCGTCTGCTGCGGCCTCCTCTCGGCGTTGCTGGTGCTCGCCGCACCGGCCGCCGAGGCCGCTCCGTCCAAGAAGTCCTCGAAGTCGTCCCGGAAGGGTGCCTCCAAGACGCCTCCGGCCGCGCAGCCGGCTCCCGCCCAGCCCGCGCCCGAGCCCGCGGCAGCCCCCGCGCCCGCCGCCGAGGCGAAGCCGGCTCCCGCGCCCGCCGTGGAGACGAAGGCCGCCGAGGCGCCTGCCCGGCCCGTCCGCGAGTCCAAGCCGGCGGCTGAAGCCCGGCCCGCTCCGGCGCCCAGGGCGTCCCGCTCCGCCGCGGCCGAGGCGAAGGCCCCGCCCGCTGCTCCGGGCCGCATGCGCGTGGGCGTGAGTCCCGATCTCTTCCTGGAAGGGGCGCAACTGACGGGCGTGCAGCACATCGACACCGCGCGCCTGGATGAGTCCTTCGGCTACTCGGCGGGCTTCCTGTCCGTCACGGCGTGGCTGACCACGCCCGTGCCCACGGTGAGCGAGCGGCTGCGGGTGGGCGCGGGCGTGCGCATCTTCGGCAACTACGCCGCGTCCGGAGGCCAGCAGTACGGCTTCGGCATCCTCAACGAGGCGTTCGTCTCCGGAGAGTACGGCCTGCCCGTCGCGGACAAGACGGAGGTCATCTTCGCCGGACGCGCGGGCTTCTCCTTCCTCATCCCCGGCCTCGAGTTCGCCGAGACCATCCGCAACCTCCAGGCCCAGGGCGTGAACGTGTGGAGCGTGCCGCGCGTGGGCTGGCTGGTGGGCCCGTCCCTGGGCGCGCGGCGGCGGATGTCGGATCGCATCTGGCTGCGCGCGGATCTGCTCGGCCAGGTCGGGGCGCAGTACCTCTTCGCCACGAGCCAGGAGATCTCCGGGTTCCGCTACTCCAAGAACTGGAGCACCCTGGGGCTGCGCCTGGGGCTCTCGTTCGGGGCCGAGTTCTCCCTCTGAGGCACCCCTTTTCTCGTAGGGAGTCGCGCATGACTGTCTCTCGGACGCTCTTCCTCTCCGTCCTCACGCTGCTGGCCGCGTGCCAGCCCACCTACTCCTTCGAGCCCGAGAATGTGGCCGAGGGCCCCGGCGGCATGGTGGGCAACGGAGACCCCATCACGCCGGGCACCTTCCCGGGAGGGGATGACACCCTGCCCGCGGCGCGCCCGGTGGGCTCGCTGCCCAACGAAACGCGCCCGCCCGACTGCGACGCGGACTGCGTGGCGTACTGCAACGGGGCGGGCCTGCAGAACCCCGTCAACCGCGGGCTGTGCCGCAGCCTCTGGGGCGTGGGCCTGTCCCACCGTCCCATCGTGCACGCCGAGGCCTGCCGCCGGCTCTTCGTGGACATGCTGGGGCGCGTGCCCGGCGCGGACGAGGCCGAGGCCACGTGCTCGGGCGGGTGGGGCGCCACGGTGAAGCAGTTGATGGAGAAGGACGAGTTCATCGTCACCCAGCAGCGCCGGGCCGCGGACCGCTTCCTCTACAGCAACGAGGTGACGAGCCTCCAGGCCATCTACGACATGGACCGGCTGGTGGAGAAGCTGCACCGCGGGAAGGTGCCGTATGACCTGTTCGCCGCGGTGGTGAGCGCCCACCCGGTGTTGACGCGCCGCTACGCGGACCCGGGCGACAAGGCCGAGGCGCTCTTCAGCCAGTTCCTGGGCCGCCCGCCCTTCGAGCACGAGCGCGCGGACATGTCGCGGCTCTACAAGCTGTGGCACTCGGGCTACTACGACCATCCGCAGCTCGGCATGCGCCTGCCGGACGCCTTCATCCGCTTCCGCTGCCTGGACGACAACGGGCAGGTGGACGAGGTGTCCCGCGGCGAGTGCGCCAGCGTGCTGTGGGGCTACAACGAGCTCATCTTCACCCCGGACCTGCGCGCCTCGCGCGACCCGACGCTGCGCGCGCCGACGATGTGGAGCGGCCTGCTCAAGCCCGAGGAGTGGGCGAAGCTGCAGACGCCGGGCCGCATCCTCTCGCGTGACATGACCTTCTGGGAGCGCGCGGTGGACGACGTGCTCCTGCAGTACCTGGGCTATGAGCTGTCCGCGCGCGTGCCCGAGGTGCGCGAGGAGCTGGTGCGCTGGCTGCTGGCGAACGAGGGCGACATCCGCTCGGTGCACTACGCGGTGGCCACCTCCGCCGCCTACCTCCAGTCCGCCGAGGGCGCCTCGGCCTCCGCCTTCCGGTGGACCTACGGCCCGCTCAAGCAGGTGGAGGCGGAAGTCTGGATTGATTCCATGGCCCGCAACACCGGCTACGAGCTGCCCGGGTGCGACCACCGCATCAGCCAGCCGGAGGCCCTGCTGCGCTCGGGGAGTGTCGCCAGCTTCAGCGTGCTGCAGACGTCTCGCTGGAAGCTGGACGACGAGGGCGAGCTGGACGAGCGCTACTCGGAGCTGGCGCGCACCCTGGGCGGCTGCCCGGAGAACGTGGTGGGCGGACGCTTCCGCGTGGTGAGCATCCTCACCACCGCCACCCAGCTCTCCTTCGTGCAGGAGCTGTGCAACCCCACGATGGACCCCAGGGTGAAGGGGGCCGCGGTGGAGAAGCTGCTGCCCGAGGGCGTGGATCCGCGCCGCGCGGTGGACGCGGCCCTGGCCGAGCAGATCGCCACCCACCAGTACCGGCTGCTGCTCGGCCGCTCGCCGGATGACACGGAGAAGGCCGAGGCCCGCCAGGCGGGCACCGAGTGCGCCCTCACCCTGTGCCCGGCCGAAGATTTCGCCCGTCCCTTCTGCTTCGCGCTGCTCTCCAGCGCCGAGCGCGTCTTCTACTAACCCCCGGAGCCCCCTTCCCATGTCCGACTCGGATGACACGAAGTCCGTCACCTTCGGCCGCCGCCGGCTGTTGCAGGGGCTGGGCGCCGGCACCGCCGCGCTGGCCTTTCCCCACTTGTGGCTGCCGCGCGAGGCCCGTGCCCAGACGCCCGGGCACGGCCAGGTGCGCCACCTCATCTACATCCGCCTGTCCGGCGGCTTCCGCTTCACCACCGCCTTCAACAGCGACGTGGCCGCGGAGTTCAACCCCTTCGGCGCCTCGGACAGGCGTGCGCCCGGCACCGAGTGGGGCGCGGGCAAGCTGCTCGAGCGCGCCACCTGGCTGGAGGGTGAGGACGGCGAGCCCCAGCGCGAGCTGGGGATGAAGCCCGTCAACGAATTCACCAACGAGATGTGCGTGCTGCCGTGCGTGGACCACGAGCCCTTCTCGGCGCGCGCGGACGGTGGCCACGGCACGGGCCTGGAGCGCTTCCTCACGGGCTACGTGGGGGGAGCCACCGGCTTCCTCACGCTCGTCAACTACGGGGTGCGCGAGCGCGTGAAGGAGGCGGCTGCCCGCGGCATCACCCTGCTGCCGGCCTTCAGCCTGGGCGAGGCGGGCATGGCCACGGGCGCGGGCGAGTACGCCACCTACCGGCCGCCCGTGCTGGAGGGCAGCGGCTTCGAGCGCTTCAGCGTGGACCCGGACTCGACGCTGCCGCCCTGGGCGGCCAAGGTGGCCGGACAGATGGACGCCCGCTTCCACGCGCGGCTGCACACGGCGCTGCGCGGGGGCGTGGAGACGTACCAGCAGACGCGCAAGGCCACGAGCGACTACGGGAAGATCTTCCGCGACCCCCTGCTGCGGGTGAGCAGCGACTCGCAGGAGCAGGTGGACGGCATCAGCAACCGGGAGCTGCGCACGCTGCTGGGCACGGACACGCAGGGTCAGCGGGCGGCGCTCGCGCTGCGCCTCTTCCACTTCGGCTGCCCGGCGGTGTTCCTCAACCAGGGCGGCTACGACTTCCACTCGCGCGAGGACGTGGAGCTGCCGGGCGAGATGGACTCGGCCAACCGGCTGGTGAGTGGCCTGCGCACGGCCCTCCAGCGGATGCAGCACCCCGAGGGCGGGTCGTACTGGGACAAGACGCTGGTGGTGCTCGGCAGCGAGTTCGGCCGCACCACGGGCGGCAGCCGCTACAACTCCGCCAACGGCAGCGACCACGGCCCCGACCTGGCCACCCGGTGGATGTCCATGCCCTTCATGGGCGGGGTCATCACCGCGGCCGGCAAGGGCGGCAAGAGCCTCGGCTCGGTGAACGGCTCGAACCTCAAGGCCACCGGACAGGTGTACTCGTACCGCTCCGTGCTCAAGACGATGTTGGACCTGCTCGGTGCCGACCACCAGGGCATCTTCCCCGCCGACGCCCCCATCCAGGACTTCTTCGCATGAAGCGCTCTCTTCTCGCCGCCACCCTCGGTGCCCTGACGCTGGCCTGTGGCACGCCGGACCCCAGCAAGGATGACCCGGGCACCATCCCCTTCGACCCGAAGCGTCCCACCCCGGGCACCACCTCGGAGGTGACCGCGTACACGGGCTCGGACGTGGACGTGCTGGGCGCCCAGCTCACGTACCCCACGGGAATCGATCTGCACCGCAAGTTGGTGATGCGCACCTGCAGCGGTACCAACGGCGTGTGCCACAACCAGAAGGAGTACCCGGACCTGCATACGCCGGGCGCCTTCGTGGCCTCCATCGGCGCCCCGTGCAACGTGCAGTCGGGAACCGCCAGCGGCGTGTTCGACCGGTGCGAGCGCCTGGGAGACCGCTTCCGCTTCACCGAGCCGGCCTTCAAGGGAATCGAGATCGGCTGGTTCGAGCTCGTCCCCGGGGAGAGCCCGGAGTTGGACCCGAGGGGAACGCGGCCGGACGCCTCCACGGTGGGCCTGCACCTGTACCTGCATGACCCGGTGCCGGTGGAGGGGGTGCGGCTCAACGCCACGGGCACCTTCCTGCGCAACTTCATCAACGACCAGGGCAACGTGCAGGAGCTGGCCTTCGCCAGCTACGAGACGCGTTGGTGGGTGCTCGATGACCGGCGGCACCTCTTCGCCGAGGTGAACGAGAACCAGCGCGACACGGTGGAGAGCCTGGTGGCCAGCGGCATTGTCCAGGGGGACCAGAACCGCAACGGCTCCTACGGCGCGCGCATCCTCGGCAACACGGTGCCGCTCATCAAGCCGGGCAAGCCCGAGGACAGCTACCTGGTGGCGCGCCTGCGCGGGTACATGGGGGAGCAGACGGTGCCCGGCACGCGCATGCCGCTGGCCAACCAGCCGCCCAACGTGCAGGACATGCTGGCGCTGATGTGCTTCATCGAGGGGCTCGACCCGGCCGCCACGCAGTGGAGCCTGGGCTCGGCGATTGATTACAACAAGTGCTCGTACTCGGCGAACCCGTCGGCCCTGAGCCTCGCGGGCTCCGGGGATACGTGGGCCGCGCGCGTGCTGCCCATCCTCCAGTCCAACTGCGGCGGCTGCCACGGTGGTGAGAACCCGCAGGGAGGGCTGAACCTGCTCGGCTCCTCCCACGACGTCTATACGCGCCTGGTGCTCAAGCCCTCCCTCCAGAAGCCCGAGCTCAACCTCATCCAGCCCGGCAGCCTGGACAAGAGCTACCTGGTCCTCAAGCTCACGGGTGACGGCAGCATCGTCGGCAGCCGCATGCCCATCAACCCGCTCAACGGCAACTCGCCGCTGCCCGAGGCGGAGCGCCAGTCCATCGAGAACTGGGTGCTCCTCTCCGGCGCCGTGGAGAACTGAGGCGCGCCTGAGAGGCGGAGGCGTCTAGTGTTCCGGGGTGCCCAGCACCTCGGAGAGGGTGTTGGCGCGCAAGGCCCGCTCGAACCAGCGGTCGAGCGTGGCCAGGTCCGTGCAATCCAGGATGTGCTGGCGGGACTCGTCATCCAGGCTGATGCCCCGGGTGGCGAGGATCCGAAGCACCCCCGCTGCCAGCCCCTCGGCTCGCCCCTCCGCTCGTCCTTCTGCCCGCCCTTCTGCCCGCCCTTCCCGGCGTCCCTCCGCCCGGAGTCGTTGTCCCACCGTCCACATCAGTTCCTCCACGCGCTGCTCCCGCATCAAACAACCTAACACCTGGCGGGTGACTTCACCAGTCACCTCCGTCCCGCGCTCCCGGAGGTAACAGACGACTGCCTCCAGCTCACGCGCGCCCTGGGGTGAAGTGTAGACTTCCCTGAACAGGTCTACCTGCTGAGTCAGCCGCTCGTTCAACTCCTGGGTGCTTGCCAGGCGCAGCAACACCAGGGCCAGCCTCACCAGGGGCGGGCAGGCGAGCGTTTTCAGCTCCTGCTCGCTCCGGGTCATCAGGTCGTACAGCACGTACTCCAGGCGTAACAGGTGCTTCAGCCACCCCTCCCGCCGTGCCTCCTCCAGGGGAACCTCCAGCAACTCCTCCACGCGCCGGGGGGCCGTCCAGGGTCCCCGTGGCCCATGGTAGAGCACCACTGGGAGGATGAGCGGCTGGTGCCTGGTGCGCCGGTGTTGCTGCTCCCACCGGTCGAGCAGGCGCGACACGTACTGGCGCATGCGTGCCGCCATGCGGCCCTCCACGCGGGACTGGTGCTCCAGGAGGATGAAGGCTCGGCGCGAGCTGCCACTCAGTCGGACCGAGAAGCTCAGGTCGCCGCGGGTCTCGCGGATGGCCGTGTCCACGAGGGCGGTGGGCTGGCTGCGCAGGGTGGACCAGTCCACCCGGGAGGCGAAGCCGGGGGGCAGCACGGTGTGCAGCAGGGCCGCGGCCCGCTCGGAGTGCTCCAGCACGTAGCGGATGAAGCGGTCATGAGGTCCGGACATGGTCGGCGGCTCTGAGCACGAGCCGGGCCAATGCTGTCGGAGAGGGAATCGGAGTGGAGGCTCCATCCAGGCCACGGTCCTCCAATCCCGTCGAGGAGACGCGGCGGTGGGGCGGGAGCCAGCTCGTGATGGCGTCCTCGGCTACGGCACGAGTTCAACGAGCAGGTCCCGGGTGAACGGCTGGCTCATCGTGGTGGGCGCCTGGGCGCACGGGATGTCCACCGTGGACTCGAGCGCACCTCCGGTGAAGGTCACCTCGCCGGTGCAGGTGGCGGTGGCCGGGTCCTGGTCGTCGAAGGCGTACGTGAGCGCCAGCGGCCCGCTGAAGCTGTAGGTGCCGTAACGGGCCACGTCCTGGGTCTGCCGGACCGTGAGGCGGATGACCCGGCGGGCCCCGTCATAGCTCCAGGTGCTCGCGAGCTTCGGCCAGCCCCTGCCGTACACCCACTCCTTGAAGAAGGGCGTGAAGTCCACCGCGCCCTCGGCGTTGAGCAGGGAGAGCAGTTGGGCGGTGCTGTATGGCTTGAAGCGCGTGGCCGCGTAGAACTTCTTCATGAACGCGGCGAAGGCGGGCTCGCCGAGTTGCAGGCGGATCATCTGCCAGACCCAGGGCCCCTTGACGTAGGGCGCGGCGAAGGATGCCTTTGTGGTTTCTCCGGGAACCTCCTCGGGGTGGCGGGACCAGCGGAGCGCGTCGTCGTCGTAGCGGGCGGGCGCCTTGAAGATCGCCGCCTTCATCCGGTCCAGCTCCGCCTGGAACGCGCTCCTGCCGCCGAGCACGCCGATCGCCTCGGCGGTGTAGAAGGACGCGAGGCTCTCGTTGAGCCAGAACTCCTCCCAGCTCGCCTGGTGGGCGCTGTCCCCCCACCAGTGGTGGAGCATCTCGTGGATGACGAGCCGGTTCCCATGGCCCTCCTCATCGGGCCCCTCGGTGCGGGTGTCGGCGATGGACACCACCGTGGCGTGCTCCATGCCGCCCAGGGCCGAGGGCACCTGCATCATGGAATAGCGCTCGAAGGGGAAGGGCCCGAGCGCCTCGTTGAGGTACTTCATGGCCCCGAGCGTCCCGGTCCACCGGAGCGGGGGGACAGCGAGTTCCGAGGCCACCGGGTACATGTACGCGTCCACCTGGACACCCTCCACGGTTCCGAGCGGGATGCGGGTGGAGTCCGAGGCGATGAAGTGCAGGGCGTAGGTGGGCACCGGCTGGCGCAGGAGGAAGGTGCGGCGACGGGGGGCATCCCCCGACTCCTGGACGAGCACGCCGTTGGCCTGGGCGGGGAGGCCGTTGTCGATGCTGACGCGGGCGATGGCGCGAGCGATGTCGCGGGGATGGTCATGGCTGGGGAGCCAACGGCGCGTGTGGTTTGGCCACCCGAAGGTCTGCACGAGCGGGTTCCCCAGCTTGCCCTCCCGCTTCATGAGGCCCGTGAAGTAGAGGTCGTGCTTCCTGTCGGAGATGGGATTGAGGGGCCCGTGGTAGGCGACCGTGAGGACCTCGGAGGCGTTGGCCTCGAGCGGCGTCCCGAGTGTCACGGTGAGGGTGCCCGCGGAGGAGTCCTGGGTGAAGGCCAGTTCGCCGCCGGAGCGGCTCTTCACCGAGGTGACCGTGTACGGCGTGTACGGCGCCGTGCCGCCCTCGACGGGGACCTCCACGGTCTTGCCCACGTCGAGGGTGAGGGTGGCCGTGCCGCCGCGCGTGGCCACGAGGAAGATGCTCACCTGCCCGGAGAAGGTGCTCGCGGCGGTGTCGACGTGCAGCGTGTAGTCGTAGAGCTGGACGTCATAGGCCAGCGCGGTGTCGATGGAGGCCTCGCGGCAATAGCCGGTGGGCGCGTCGCAGACCTGGTTCTCCCAGCACAGGCCGGGCACCTCGTTGCAGTCGAGCTTCTGGGCGGCCACGCATGCCCCGGTGCCCTGGTTGCAGAGCAACCCCGGGCCGCAGGCCTCGGCGAGGTCCTCCCGGCAGTCCATCAGGCACTGGCCGCTGGCGGCGCAGGCGGTGCCTCTGCCGCAGAGGGATTCGGAGTGCCGGCAGTCGGCGGTGGCCTCGTCGGACCTCGTGCTTCGATGACAACCGGGCGCGAGCAGCAGCAGGCCCAGCAGCAGGGAGAGGCGTCCTCTCATGCGTCGTTCCGCTCCAGGAAGGGGAGCGCACCATAGCGCATGCCTGCTGCGGGAATGCCGCTGTCACGGCTGCACGGAGTGCGGCTCGCGTCGCTTCTTCTCGTGGGATTTCGCCGAGACCGGCATGTAACACTTGTCCTGGTACTCGGCCTGGTTCTCGTAGCAGGGCGGGCGCTTCTCGAGTGCTACCCAGCATCCGCCGTTGATCTCCACCTCGCCCGACTTGGGGAAGCAGGGGACCTTGGCCTGGTCACTGAATGGCTTGGCGGGCAGCGGATAGGTGATGGCCGGCACGCCTGAGTCATCGAGGTCCACCAGAGTGGGCGCCTGGATTTCGGTCACCGCCAACGTGCCGACGCCAGCGCTGGCCCGCTCCTCGCTATCGCGTCCTTCAGAATCTCCCCAGAAGCGCGGCAAGAGGAGCGCACCGAGGGCGAGCGCGGTAAGGCCCGCGACCAGGAGTCCGCGGGGGGAGCGCAGCAGCCGTTTCATACGCCCCATCCACCGCTTCCAGGCGCTCACCGTACCGCTCGTCAGATGGACTCGGGCCTCCTCGTTCTTCTCCAATCGCTCCACGGCGGAAGTGAGGAGGTCGAGCATGTTGGACAAGTCTTGCAGCCGGCCCGAGTCGGGCGCCTGCTCTACCTCCAAGGCGAAGTAGGGAGGCTCGGCCTGTGAGGTGGCGCGGACGCTCCAGGGCTCCCCGGGCTCCGAGTCCGTGCGTGCCCCCGGCATCACGACCAGGGCCGCGTTTCCCGTGTCTGTATTGTGCGCCGCGTAGAGACGGCCCAGGTCCACCCCCACATTCTTGTACCGCTTGCCGAGGTGGAACGGTCCCAGGCGTCCGCCCTTCCAAGTCTTCTTTTCAGCCACGCGTGGACTCCTCCTTCATTCCGCCGTTGTACACCTCTGGCGGGATGCCCGCTCCGTTTCACTCGTCAGCGCTGACGAGTGGAATGCGCCTGCTTCATTTCACTCGTCAGCGCTGACGAGTGGAATGCACCTGCTTCGTTTCACTCGTCAGCGGTGACGAGTGGAACGCGAGGAGTCCCGTGTCGTGGACTGTGTTCTCCGGGAACCGGGACCCTCCTGTGAGGACTGCTCACGCAAGTAGGCGAATTTCCGGAGCCATTCCCCTGGCCCGGCACGTGCCACGTGTCCGGTCTGCCGTGGTGAACCGCGGCGTCTTCACCTCTTCTCCATTTCTTGGGGGGAACCATGGAAACGAACGCAAGCAGTGGTCTTCTCACGTTGACGCTCGAGCAGGTGCGGGAGGCCATCCTCGCTCACCTGAAGGAGGGCAACGCCGGGCACTACAACATCGGCCGCCTCTACAACTACGTCGTGGACAACAAGTTGGCGGAGCAGAAGAAGTACGAGAGCGCCCAGGTGTACTTCAATCAGCACATCCAGGAGCTCTCGCAGTCCACCCTGACCCGGTACGGCGCCGTGGCCCGGGATTTCACCGAGGAGGCGTGCAGGACGTACGGTGTGACGAAGCTCTACACGCTGCGCGCCTACGCGAAGGAGGCCGGCATCCAGCTCACGAGTGGAGACCCGGGCCTCACGCCCATCGACGTGCCCCGGGAGGGTGGGAAGGTGGAGCAGAAGTCCTTCGCCCAGTGCAGCCTGGAGGAGTTGAGCCAGGCGGCGAAGCACAAGCGCAAACCGTCTCGCGCCACGATGCCCGCCACGGACGCCGCCCGCATCCAGTTCATGCGTGACAGCTTCTCGCGGCATTTCGCCCAGGGTGGCCGTGTGCAGCTCAAGACGCGCATCCAGGGAGGTGAGACGCTCCTCACCATTCAGGGCGTGCCGTTGGCCCAGGTGGAGCGGCTCATGGAAGCGCTCCTGGATGGCTTCCAGCCCCAGCCCATGCGCGCGGTGGGGTGAGTCCAGGCCGTTCGCCCTCCCCCCATATATGGGGGAGGGCAGGACATCTCATCCGTATGTCATTGGAGTGTCGTCACCAGGTCTTGCAGCACGCACCTCACGGTTTGTAGCTCTGGATGCGTGACTCGGGGACGCGTCTGGCCATGCGCTCCATGGTGCTGGCCACCTCGGTGAGGATGCGCTCCTTGTCGAGCGTGAGGTGGCGGCGCTCCCGCATGATGACGCGGCCATCCACCATGACGGTGTGCACGTCGCTGGCGCGAGCGCTGTACACCAGTCCGGCGGTCAGGTTGTGGGGCGGCTGCCAGTGCGCACCCCTCGTGTCCACGAGGATGAGGTCCGCCTGGTAGCCGGGCGCGAGTGTTCCAATCCGGTCCCCCATCCCCAGTGCGGCCGCGCTGCCCCGCGTGGCGATGTCGAGCGCCTCGGGAATGGGCAGCACCTCGGGGTCCATCGCCTCGTGCTTCTGCATCAACGTCATGAGGCGCAGGCTCTCGAAGACATCGAGCGTGTTGTTGCTGACCGCTCCATCCGTCGCCAGGCCCACCGCGACTCCGGCCTTGCGCAGGGCGCGGATGGGGGTGATGCCCATCGCCAGCTTGAGATACGTCTTGGGCGCGTGGGCGATTCCCACGTGCTCGCGATGCTTCGCGAGCAGCTCGATATCCTGGGGCAGTAGACCGCAGCCGTGGGCGATGAGCGCGGGCACGCCGAGCACCCCGGTGTCCTTGAGCACCTGGATGGGCGTCAGCCCCCGCTTGTCCAGGCTGGCGTTCGTCTGGTTCATCTCCTCGGCGGCGTGGATGTGGATGCCAATCCCGAGCCGGTTGGCGTGCCCGGCCGAGGCGCGCAGGAAGCCGTCATCGCAGGTGTAGGGCGCATGCGGGGCCATGCAGGTGGTGATGCGGCCGCCCGCGCCTCCCCTCCAGCGCTCGGCGAAGGCGGCGGTGTCCGCGAGCACCTTGAGCCCATTGCTGCCGAACACGGCCCACCCCAGGTGCGCCCGCGTGCCGGCCTCCTCCACCGCCTGGGCCACCCGGTCCATGTGGAAGTAGTGGTCGGCCACGGTGGTGACGCCCCCTTCGATCATCTCCAGCAGGCCGAGCTGCGCGCCCCAGTAGACATCCGCCTCGGTGAGGTTGCTCTCCAGGGGCCAGATGAACTCGTTGAACCAGCGCTCCATGGGCACGTCCTCGGCCAGCCCGCGGAAGAGCACCATGGGGACGTGGGCATGGGTGTTGATGAGCCCGGGCATGGCGAGCATCCGCTGCCCCTCGAGCACGGTGACGCCCGGCTCCAAGGCCCCCCCGGTGGGACGGAGCTCCGCGATGCGGTTGCCTCGCACCAGGATGTCCTGGTTGCGCGCGATGGTGAGCGAGCCGCTCGCGTCCGGTACGAGCGCGTGACAATCGCGGATGAGGGTGTCCGTCATCGAGGGCCTCTCTTGTCCCGGTGCGTCAGGGCCCCGGCGGTCGCGGATATTCGCGGGTCCAAGTGTATGCACACCCGGCGAGGCCGCCGTGGGGAACCTTCCTCGGGCGGGCCGGGTTTCGTATCCCGTGTGAATGGCGGGACGGGGGGGCCCCGGGTTAGATTGCGCCCGCCGTGCCCGAGAAATCCCCACCCCCCGATTCCGCCCTCGATGGGGGCGACAACACCGTCATCCGCCCCGCGGCCTCCTCCCCCCAGGAGTCCTCGCCCGGGCCTCTCTTCGCCGGACGCTATGCGCTCGTGCGCATGCTCGGCCGTGGCGGCATGGGCACGGTGTACCAGGCGCGCGACAGCCTCGTGGGCGACGTGGTGGCCCTCAAGACGCTGGAGCTCGGCAAGGACGCCGGTCCGGACGCCATCGAGCGCTTCACCCGCGAGGTCCGCCTCGCCCGCCGCATCACCCACCCCCACGTGGCGCGGATGCACGACCTGGGCACCCACGAGGGCCAGGCCTTCCTCACCATGGAGTTCGTCGAGGGGGAGGACCTGCGCGCCCTGCTCGCCCGCGAGCGCCCGCTGGCCGCGCCCCGCGCCGCCCGCATCGCCCTGGCCATCTGCGAGGGGCTCGCCGCGGCCCATGCCGCCGGGGTGGTGCACCGGGATCTCAAGCCCGCCAACATCCTCGTCGAGTCCGGGGGGCGCGTCGTCCTCACCGACTTCGGCATCGCCCGGGCGGTGGCGGGGGAGGCCGCCTCGCGCACCATGGGCACCGTGGGCACGCCCATGTACATGGCCCCCGAGCAGGTGTCCGGCGAGCCGGTGGACGCGCGCGCGGACCTCTACGCGGTGGGACTCCTGCTCTACGAGCTGCTCACCGGCGAGGTGCCCTTCTCCGGGGACACGCCCTGGGCCGCCGCCATGGCCCGCCTGCGCCAGTCCCCGCCGGACCTGCGGCAGCGCGCCACCGTGCCTCCGCCCCTCGCCGAGCTGGTGCACCGGTGCCTCGGCCGCGCTCCCGATGAGCGGCCCGCGAGCGCGCTCGAGGTGGCCGGGACGCTGCGGGACTGGCTCATCAGCGTGGGGGAGCCCACCCTGTCGGGCCCGCCCACCCCGGGGCCGGTGACGGGGGGCTACACGCTCGTTTCCGGCACGTCGGCCTTCACCACGCGCAACACGCCCCGGACCACCACGCCGGTGCCGAAGCAGGGCGTGGCCATCCTGCCCCTGCGCTTCCAGGGCCCGAAGGAGTCCGAGTACCTCGGGGACTCGCTGACCGAGGCCCTCATCGACCAGTTGTCCCGGGTGCGCGGGCTGCGCGTGCCCGGCAGCGGGGTGACGGCGCGCTTCCGCAACGAGCGAGATCCGCGCACCGTGGGGCGCGAGCTCGGGGCGGAGCTGGTGGTGGAGGGGACGGTGCAGAGCGCGGGCCCGGGGGTGCGCGTCTCCGTCCGGTTGCTGGAGGCGCAGTCCGGCACCCAGGTCTGGAGCGGCCGGTTCGAGTACGCCTCCAACGATGCCTTCGAGCTGCAGGACCGGCTGGTGCCGCGCATCGCCGAGGAGCTGCGGGGCGAGGTGGTCCTCTCGATCTGGCGCGCGAGCACTCCGCCCGAGGCGGTGGCGCTGTACCGGCAGGCGGATGCCCAACTGCACGGGGCCTTCCGGGGGGGCCATGACGGAGGCCCCCTGGCGCTGCTCGAGTCGTGCCTGGAGCTGGCGCCGGACTTCCTGCCGGCCGTGGCGCTCCATGCCATCGCGAGCATGCGCGCGTTGTTCATGGGCATGAAGGACCCCCAGCGGGACTTCGCCGCGGCCGCGCGCGTCAGCCTCGAGCGGGCCCTGCGGATGGCTCCGGAACTGGCCCAGACGCATCTGGCCCGGGCGATGCTCTCCGCCCAGACGGATGACTGGCGCACGGCGGTGATGTCCCTGCGCACGGCCCTGGACATCGCGCCCTGCCATGCCCCGACGCTGCAGTACCTGGGCAGCCTGCAGTGCGAGGCGGGCCGCGCGGACGAGGGGCTCGTCCGGTTGCGCCTGGCCTACGACTTGTCGCCCACGCTGGTGTCGTCGCTGTTCGAGGTCGCCCGCTGCAGCGCACTGCGTGGACAGATGGAGGACTACCGCTGGGCGATGGAGCGGCTGACCGCGTCGCCGATGCACCGGACCGCGGCGCAGTCGCTGCGCGCCCGTGTCGCCGGGTGGACCCGGGATGTGGAGGAGCTGCGGCGGTGCCAGGCCGAGGCCGCCGCGGATACGGACTACATCGCCACCATGGTCGGCCACTACGCCGGCGCGGTGCTGGGCGAGGAGGATGCGCTCGAGCTGCGCTCCATGTTCGACGAGGAGCTTCTCCCGGACGAACAGCCCGCGGTTCGCCTCCCTGCTGTGCCAGCTCATCACCGAGATCCTGGGACTCTGTGGCCAGCCGGAGGCGGCGCTGGCGTACTTCCGGCGGGCCGCGGAGACGGCGCTCATCGACCTGGAGTGGATAGAGCGCTGCCCGGCGCTCGTGCCGCTCCGGACGTTGCCGGGCTTCTCCGAGGGGCGGCGCCAGGTGCGCGCCCGCATCGAGGCCATCTGGCACGCGTGATTCAGGGCCGGGCCTCGCCGCGCTTCATCCGCGCCACGAGGCCGTGCGCCACGCGGAAGCTGTTGGCCGCGATGGTGAGCGTCGAGGGCACGCTGCCCGCGGTGGGCATGAAGCTGCCGTCCACCACGTAGAGGTTGGGCACCTCGTGGGCCCGGCACTCCCGGTCCAGCACCGAGCTGGCCGGGTCGTTCCCGAAGCGGCACGTGCCGTGCTGCAGGATGGTCGTCTCTCCGGCGATGCCCACCCGCTGCATGTCGTCCGGATCCAGGCGCAGGAGGATCTCCTCGCCCCGCTCCACGAGGAAGCGCGTGGCGGCGAAGTCCATGGGGTGCCGGTCCATCGTGATGGCCGCCACCGGGAGGCCGTACTTGTCCTTCACCGAGGGCTCCACCGTCACGTACGTGCCGGGGGTGGGGAGGAACTCGCCATACACCTCGAACTGGAGGATGCGCGAGTCCCGGTACGCCCGCATCCGGTCCTTCAGCGCCTTGCCGAAGACGCCGTCCTTGCCGCTGCCCGCCAGTCCCACCGCCGCGAAGATGGGATTCGGGTGTGTCCACATGAAGCCCAGCGTCCCGCCCTTGCGGAAGCCGAAGCGCTCGTCCGGCATCAGGTAGAAGTCCTGCACGCTCCGGTTCACGAAGGGCGCCGGCTCCGTCAGCCACGGCCTCGCCGCCCGCTGCTTCGACACCCGGAAGGTGGCGCGGGACTCGCCGAACGAGCTGAAGAGGAGGTTGCGGCCCACCAGCCCGCTGCCGTTGGCGAGCCCCCGGGGAAAGCGGTTGGACACCGAGTTGAGCAGCAGCCGCGCGCTCTCCACCGCCGTGCAGGACACCACCACCACCTTCGCCGGCTGCTCCTGCTCCACGCCCTCGGCGTCCAGGTACACCACGCTCCGCGCCCGGCCCTGTTTGTCCACCTCCACCGAGCGCGCCATGCACCGCGGGCGCAGCTCCACGTTGCCGGTGGCGAGCGCCGCGGGAACGAGGCTCGCATGGGTGCTGCTCTTGGCCCCCATCTCGCAGCCGTAGCTGCCGCACAGCGCGCAGTAGGCACAGGCCGCGCGGCCCCGGTACGGCCGGCTGATGATGCCGCGCGCCGTGGGAAGGGCGTGCCAGCCCATCTCCCCGCACACCCGGTCCAGCTCCCGGGCCATGGGGTGCACGTCCAGCGGCGGCAGCGGGTACGGCCCACCGCGCGGCTCGGCGAAGGGGTGGGGCACGGCCTCGCCGGACACGCCCAGCTCCGCCTCGGCCTTGTCGTAGAAGGGCGCCAGCTCCTCGTAGGAGATGGGCCAGTCCGCGAGCGTGCTGCCCTTCACCGCCCCCAGCGTCGAGCGCAGCCGGAAGTCCACCGGTTTGAGCCGGTAGAAGTAGCCGCTCATGTGCACCGTGCCGCCGCCCACGCAGTTGGCCGTCCACGCGGAGTTGGTGCGCTCGTAGCGGCCCGCCGGGCCCTGGCGCACCAGGTGCGGCTCCTCCCACGGCAGCGGCATGAAGAAGTTGCGGCGGCTGTTGAGGATCTCATCGTGGATGAAGTCCTTGGGCTGGTAGTGCGGCCCCTTCTCCAGCACCACCACCTTGAATCCCGCGCGCCCCAGCTCCAGGGCCATGGGCGCGCCGCCCGCGCCGCTGCCGATGATGCAGACGTCCACCGGCTCCTTCGTCACGGCTGTCTCCCACAGGTGTGCAGGCACCTCGCGCCGTCATGGCCCTCGGGTGGCGCCGAGGCCACCGTGCCCACCGTGTCGAAGCCCACCAGCTTCCAGCCCACCTGCTCCTGGTTGCCGCCGTAGGACGGGTCCCCGAGGAAGCCCTCCAGCGTCAGCACCATCAGCAGCTCGAAGAAGTGCGCCTCGCCGCTGCCGGCCGGGCTGTCCTTGAAGAGGGCGAGCAGCTCGTCCTGCTGCGCGGGCGTGGCCTGGGCGAAGCCCACCTGGAACATCCGCAGCGAGCGCCGCTCCAGGGCGGCCACCCCCTGGATGAAGTCCTGGCGCATCCGCGTGAGCTCCGGCGTCTGGAGCATGCGGTCGATGTAGACGGGCACGCCCGCGTCCTGGGCGCCGGGGTCCTCGTCGCGCGGGAGGACGCGCTCGCAGGCCGCGGCCACCACGGCGTACTCGGCCCGGGTGAAGGTGAGGTGGGGCGGTTCGGAGGGCGCGAGGGCCTGGGGAGCGGAAGGCCCGGCGGGTGCGCCGCACCTGCTACAGGCACCGCTGCCGAGCAGCACCACGCCGCCGCCGAAGAAGGTCAGCCGTTGGAGGAAGGAGCGCCGGTCCATGAGCGCCCCAGCCTAGCCTGACTGGCATAGGATGGGTGTCTTGCTCGGTTCGCAACCAAGGAGACGCTGCATGAGACGGCACGGATGGGCGCTGGGCCTCGCGCTCGCGCTGGCGTGTACCCCCGAGACGCGCCGCCCCGACGCGGGCACGCAAGAGGACAACACCGACAAGCTCAATGAGCTGTCCCCCTTCAGCCGCTCCGTCCTCGACGCGACGGCGAGGGAGCTGCAGCCGCTCGCGCTCGCGGTGGGGCCCGGGGACGTGGTGGGCGTGGCCTACTACAGCCGCGTGGGGGACACGGCGGACTACGAGCTGCGCTTCCTCGAGTGGAACAAGGGCGAGGCCTCGCAGCCCGAGGTCATCGACACGGTGCAGCGGGTGAGCGGGGTGTCCGTGGCGTATGACTCGGCGGGGAAGGCGGCGGTGAGCTACCTCGGCGGCGGCAGCGACGCGTCCGCGTATTGGTTCCAGAGCGATCTGGCGGTGGCCTACCGCGGCGCGCCCGGGAGCTGGACGCGGCGCATCGCGGCCACCCGGAGCAACGACGCCCTGACGGGCAACAACGTGGCGGACTCGGGCTTCCTGGTGGGCCTCAACCCCGCCATCGTCTTCGATGGCACGAAGGCCTATGTCGCGTACCGGGACGGCCACAACGGCCAGTTCGGCAAGCAGGACTGGGAGGGGAGCGACCTCGAGGTGGCCGAGGGCGGCCCGACGAGCTGGACGCGCCGGATGGTGGCCATGTCGGCCGACACCAAGTCGGGTTATGGCGGCCACATCTCCATGGTTCTCGGCGCGGGCAGGCTGCCGGCGCTGGTGCACGACCAGGTGGCGGACGGCGCGGACGCGCGGGGCCACAACGTCCTCTTCCAGCGGCGCAAGGCGGATGGCACCTGGACGGCGCCGCTGCAGGTGCAGACGGTCTCCGACACGCAGCTCGGCGCGAGCCTCGGGTGGGACAGCGAGGTGGGCTACGCCGTGGCGGTGGTGGACCGCGCGAGCAACAAGCTCACCTATACCGTCTCGAAGGATGGCGTGAGCTGGTCGGAGCCGGATCCGGTGTTCCAGTCGGGGGCGGGAGGCTGGTACCCGTCGCTGGCGTTCGACCCGGCGCAGCACGAGCCGCACATCGCCTTCTACATCTGCTCCAACAGCACGAGCGCCAACGAGCAGGGCTGTGACGCGCGCGTGGACGAGCTGCGGGTGGCCGCGCTCATCGGGAGCAACTGGCAGGACGTGCTGGTGGACGCGGCGGGCGGGTGGGGGGCGAAGCTGGCCTTCCTGTCCACGGGCAAGCGGGTGGTGGTGTACCGCGCGCCGGACACGGGAGGGGTGAAGCTGGCGGTGGAGCCGTGAGGGGCGTGACGCGGGTGGCGGCGGCGGTGGGGCTGTCCGGCGCGCTGGTGGGGGCGGGGCTGGTGGGGTGCGGCGGGGACAACGCGCTGTCGGGCAGCGTGGGGGACCTGTTCCCGCTGGAGGTGTCCCGGGTGGAGGTGCAGCGCAACGCCGAGGCGCTGCAGGTGAGCTACTACCGCAGCACGTCCACGGACGTGGACCTGGTGGTGCGGCTGAGCGTGGACACCGAGGGGCTGGTGCTGAAGCCGGGGGAGAAGGTGGACCTGGCGGGGGAGACTCCGGCGGGGCACGCGCGGGCCACGGTGGTGCACCTGGCGGCGGGCGAGCCGGTGCGTGTCCTCGCGCCGGTGGAGAAGGGGGACCTGGTGCTGGACGAGGGCGGCACTCCGGGCGAGCCGACGCGCGGAGACTTCTCCATGTCCTTCCGGAAGGGCGAGGGCTACGGCGCGGGCCGCACCCTGAGCGGGCGCTTCTCGGCCCTGGCGCTGGATGGAGGCTTCGGGCCCGAGCCGCGGCAGTAGACCGGCCGGGTTCGCTCGCTGAGGGTGTGGGGCCCTTTTCTCGGGGTGCGCGAGCCCCGGCGAATGCAGCCGCGACACCCTGCTCCCCCTACCTTCGCCCTGCGTACCGGGTTACCCTTATTCCCGCGACCTCGCGCCCCAGGTGTCGGAAGGGAGTTCATGAACACGCCTGTCACCGCTCAGCCGTTGCAGCTCGGTACGGAAGAGGAGCTGAAGTGGCGTCTTTCCCTCATCTCGCCGGATGACCTCATGCGAGGGCTCTTCCACAACAGCCTGCTGGAGCTGGTGCGGAAGCTGGAGGGAGAGGAAGCCGTCAAGGAGTGCCTGGAGGTGTGTGGAGAGGCCCGCTTCCTGGACTTCTTCAACTACGCCCACCACTCGTACATCAAACTGCTCTACGCGGCGGCGCGGCGGCTGAGCACCAGGTTCGGCGGCTTCGAGCGGGCGATGTGGGAGATTGGTTACGACGGCGGCACGTCCTTCTACGCGTCCGCGGCGGGCAAGGTGCTCATCCTCATGGCGCAAGGGGACCCGAGGCGGCTGCTGAGCAACATCCCCACGGGCATGCAGACGGCGTCCAAGCACGTGGAGCTCAAGGTGACGCTGACGGGGCCGCGCAGCGGCATCCTCGTCAAGCACGAGGTGATGCCCCGGCAGCACACCGCGGGTGGGCTCCAGGCGATGTGCGATGTGGCGAAGGTGAAGGGCGCCAAGGTGACCGCGCGCGCGCTGAGCCCCACCGAGAACGAGTACGAGGTGACGTGGGATTGAGGGAGGGGCGGGGGCTGGGCAATGCGGCCCGGTTTCCGCTATGGGTCGGGACGTGATGAGAACCGTCCTGTTGCTGCTGCCCGTGCTGCTCGCCACGGGATGCGGGTTGACCACCCAGGTGCGCCCGGTGCCGCGAGGCGCCGTGCAGGTGGAGGGGGCCATCGGCGGACCCCTCGTGCGCGTGGGGCCGGTGATTCCCGTGCCGCTGAGCACCGTGGGGGCCCGCTATGGCGTGGCCGAGCGCGCCGACGTGGCGGCCCATGTGCACCTCACCTCGCTCTCCTTCGGGGTGGCGGGCCTGGACGTGGGCGGCACCTGGCTGGCGCTGGCGCAGGACGGCGCGGTGCCGGCGCTCTCCCTGGGCGGGCGGCTCTACGGCTTCACCCACGTGCTCGCCTCGCGGCAGGCCCCCCCGCGCGCCTACCTGGAGGTGTCGCCCACCGTCAGCTACCTCCTGGGCGGGCGCTTCCTCTCCTATGCCTCGGCCACCGGCCTGGTGCAGCTCGCGGGCGGGCCGCCCCTGCTGTCGCTGGCGGTGGGCGAGGAGGTGCGCCTGGCCTCGTGGGGCGTGCAGTTGGAGCTGCGCTGGTACCAGCCGGATTACGCCACCCGCTTCAACGCGGCGGACTGGCAGGGGCCCGGCGGCATGGGCGCGCTGGGCGCCTTGCTGGGTGTGCGCTACCGCTTCGGAGGTGACGAGGAATGAGCCGCCGTCTGCTGGCAACCGGGCTGTTGAGCGCCATGGTGGGTGTGGGGGCCTGCTACGACCTGGACCCCTTCCTCTATAGCCGCACGCGTGTGGAGCACTACACGCTGCCCGCCGAGGGCTCCACCCCCGAGGAGACGGTGGCTCCCGAGCAGATAGAGCCGGTGGAGCTCGTGGTGGACGGCCAGGTGCGGTTGGGGGCCGCGTATGTGAAAGCCACACAGCAGCCACCCCGTGCCTACGTCCTCTATTTCCACGGCATCTGCTGCAATTTGAACCAACACATCGCCCGGCCCAAGGGATTGGCCAACCTGGGCTATGACGTGCTCGTCTTCGACTACCGCGGCTGGGGCACCTCCAGCGACCTGGAGCCCACCGAGCCGGGCCTGCTCGAGGACAGCCGGGCGGCGCTCGCGTGGCTCTCCGCGCGGGCGGGCGTGCCGGCGGAGCGCATCGTCTATTACGGGCGCTCCTTCGGCTCGGCGGTGGCCAGCCAGCTCGCGGCCCACGTGCCGCCCGCGGCCCTCGTCCTCGAGTCTCCCTTCAGCTCCGTGCAGGGGCTGGTGCGCGACTCCAGCAACATGGACCTGCCCGGAAGCTTCTTCGCCGAGGGCTCCTGGGACACCGAGGGCCGGGTGCGCTCGCTCCAGGGTGTGCCCCTGCTGCTGCTGCACGGCACCGCCGACGACTTCATCCGCCCCGAGTTCTCCGAGCGCCTCTACGCGGTGGCCCGCGAGCCCAGGCAGCTCGTCCTCGTGGAGGGTGCGGACCACGACGACGTCCCCCAGCGGATGGGGGTGGACTACGCACGCACCTTGGGCGCGTTTCTGGAAGTGGCACGCACCCGGCCCTGAACGGCACCCCACACTCGGCAATCAAAGCGCGTCATCAAGGCGATATTCGGGCATTGGTCCGATGGGCACCTTGAAAGCCTGTTTTTATTATCCAGGCACTCCCGATTGAAAAACCGACTTGTCCGTCTTTGCCCTGGCCCTCTGGGTTCAGGAGCGGGATCGCCATGCGTCTGAACAGAGGGGATGGGGTGCTGATGCAACCGTCTATCCATACGAGAAGCTGGAGTGGCATCCGCAACCGGATGCTGATGGCCGTGTGTGTGCTGCTGGCCGCGGCGTGCGGCGGCGAGCCGCTGGCGGAGGCGGATGGCGAGAGCCAGGCCTCCGGGCCGGTGGCGCCCACGGCGGTGGGCACGCGTCCGCAAGGGCTGGGCAGCACCAACAAGGTGCTCATCCTGGGCAATACCGTGACGGGGGGCACCAACAGCGTCGAGGCGGTGGCCGCCCGGAGCCTGGGCTACACGGTGGAGGTCGCCTCCGACGCCGCCTGGGCCGCGAAGAGCTCGGCGGACTTCGCGGGCTATCGCGCCATCATCCTCGGTGACGCCACGTGCAGCAGCAGCCTGAGCCTCATCTCCGCGGCGGTGAACAACCGCGGCACCTGGGGCCCGGTGGTGGACGGCAACGTCCTCATCATGGGCACGGATCCGGTGTTCCACCTCAAGGACCAGGTCACGAAGAACGCCGTCCAGTTCGCCGCCGCGCAAGAGGGCAAGACGGGCGCCTACATCAACCTGAGCTGCTACTACCACGCCACTGCCCCCAGGACGCCGGTGCAGGTGTTGGAGCCGTTCGGCGCTTTCTCCGTGACGGGCGTGGGCTGCTACGACGATGTCCACATGGTGGCCTCGCACCCGGCGCTGTCGGGCCTGTCGGACGCCCTCCTGTCCAACTGGGTCTGCTCCGTGCACGAGGCCTTCGACAGCTACCCCGAGGCCAACTTCACCCCGCTCGTCATCGCGAGGGATCCGGTGTACGGCTCGCGCCTGCCGGGCTCCAAGGACTTCGCGGACGGCTCGCACGGCGTGCCCTACGTCCTGGCCCGCGGCGCGGTGCCCGTGAACTGCGGCGACGGCGTGCAGCAGTACCCCGAGCAGTGCGACACCGGCGCCAACAACGGCACGCCCGGCACCCCTTGCTCCTCCACGTGCCGGCTGAACTGGTGCGGTGACGGCATCCTGGATCCGGGCGAGCAGTGCGACACCGGCGCGGCCAACGGCTCCGGCTCGTGCAGCGCTTCCTGCCGGTCCGTCGCCGTCACCCGTGCTCCGGTGGCGAAGTGCAAGGACGTGACCCTGACGGCTGGCAGCTCCGTCTGCGCCGCCTCCGGCTCCATCGACGACGGCTCGTATGATCCGGACGGCAACCTGACGGGCTGCACCCAGACGCCGAGCTCCTTCGGCCTGGGCGCCACCACCGCGACGCTCCGCTGCAAGGACACGACGGGCCTGGAGTCCTCGTGCACGGCGACGGTGACCGTCGTGGACACCACGGCTCCGACCCTCTTCTGTCCGGAGAACGTGCTGGCCGAGTGTGTCGCGGGTGGTGCGGAAGTGGATCCGGGCGCGTCGTCCGGAACCGACAACTGCAGCGGCGTGACGTATTCGAGCAGCCCGGGCGCCGGCAGCTTCCCGGTGGGGAGCACCTCCGTGACGCACACCGGCCGGGACTCCTCCGGCAACGCCGCGACCTGCACCAGCCGGGTGACGGTGGTGGACACCCAGGCTCCCGAGGTGTCGGTGGTGGGCTACGCCTCGGTGTCGCTCGAGTGCGGCAAGCCCTACGTCGAGGCGGGCGCCGCGGCCTTCGACGGCTGCTACGGGGACTTGAGCCACACGGTGACCGTGTCCGGCTCCGTCAACACCCACGTGGCGGGGACCTACACGCTCACCTATACGGCGAAGGACGCGGCCGGCAACACGGGCAGCGCCTTCCGCACGGTCATCGTCGTTCCGGGCGCCTCGGGCCTGTGCGAGGACCGGAGCGGTGGCTGGATTCTGACGGGCAGCATGGCCCTGCCGCGCATGCTCCACACCGCCACGCTGCTGGATGATGGCCGGGTGCTGGTGGCCGGTGGCTTCAACACCACCTCGGAGCTCTATGACCCGGAGACCAAGGTGTGGTCCGCCACGGGCAACACCCTGGGCGCGCACCGCGGTCACACGGCCACGAAGCTGCTGGATGGGCGGGTGCTCATCGCGGGCGGCGGCGTGTGCCCCCTCACCAGCGCCACCGCCGAGGTGTACGTGCCGGCCCTGGGCAAGTGGAAGCCCGCGGGCATCCTCAACACCCAGCGCTACCACCACAGCGCGGTCCTGCTGCCCAACGGCAAGGTGCTCGTGGCCGGTGGCCGTGCCGGTGAGTTCCACGGTGACACGCTGGCCTCGGCCGAGCTGTACGACCCGGCCACCAACACCTGGTCCTATACCGGCAGCCTGAACACGGCCCGCGCCTTCCACACCATGACCCTGCTGCCGGGCGGCAAGGTGCTGGTGACGGGCGGCAGCGATGCCTCCGACGGCTTCATCACCTCCGCGGAGCTGTATGACCCGGCCACCGGGACGTGGACGGCCGTGGCGGCCATGGCCACGGGCCGCTCCTCGCACACCGCGACGCTGCTGCCGGGCGGCAAGGTGCTGGTGACGGGCGGCGCGGGCCTGGACGTGGCGCTGAGCGCGTCGGCCGAGCTGTATGACCCGGCCACGGACACCTGGTCGGCCACGGGCAGCATGGGCGCGCCGCGCCGGTGGCATACCGCCAACCTGCTCCCGGATGGCCGGGTGCTGGTGGCCGGTGGCTACCATCCGTTCACGGGCATCATGACGGCCTCCGAGCTCTATGACCCGGCCACGGGCACCTGGAGCGAGACGGCGGCCATGAACGTGGACCGCTACAAGCACACCGCCACCCTGCTCAATAACGGCACGGTGCTCGCGGTGGGCGGCGTGAGCAACACGGACCAGGCGTCGGCCGAGTACTACGACCTGTCCGAGCTGTAATCCGTAGGCCCCTCACCGGGGCGGGCTTTCACTCAGGGGGCGCGAGGCTTCCGGGACATTCCCGGGCCTCGTGCCCCCTGTGTCTTGCGGGGCTCACCCGGGGGCCCGTCGCGCCACGGGGGCGCCCTGCTGCTGCTCCTGCTCCGCCAGCCACCGGGCGAACTGCGCGTACACCGATTGGGACTGCCACCGGGCCCACAGCGCGTCGCGCTCGGCCGGAGGCAGCGCGGTGATGGGGACCGAGGCGCCCTCCGGAATGAAGACGCTCCACAGGGACGACCACGCGTCGGTGCTGCGGGTGCTGTCCGCTTCCAGGGCCAGGGTCCCCAGGGCCTGCTTGTCGGTGAAGGTATGGGGCACGCCGTCCCTGTCCATGTAGACCAGCGCGCCGACGAAGCGGCAGGTCCGCGGTTGCTGCCCATGGACGAGCCTCAACAAGCCGGCCACGCCGATGGTTTCGAGCATGTACTTCGTCACCGGGCCCGGGAAGCCGGCCAGGACGTCCACGCTCAAGCCGCTGTCCTCCACCACCAGTGGCTCCTCGAAATACGCGGCGGCCTGCCGCGCCTTGTCCAGGGCCACGGCCTCCAGGTTGCTGCCCTGGGGCTCGATGATGGGAAGCTCGAGACGCTCGAGCCCGTAGCCCACCGCCGCCAGGCACTGCTCCAGCACCTTGGCCTTGCCGCGGTTGGTGCTCACGAAGGTGATCTTCTTCACGGACTGCTCTCCTCGAAGCGTGTCGGGGCTCAGAACCATTTGGCGGGGAAGGGGGGCGGCACGTAGGAGTCCAGGTAGGCGAAGACGCCCTCGGGATCCGGAGCCAGGTGGTAGAGGTGGCGGTGGTGCTGCGCGCTGGCGAAGCGCTCCTTGAAGAGGTGCTCCATGAGGGCGGCCAGCGGCTCCCAGAATCCCTTGGTGTTCACGAAGACGACGGGCTTGCGGTGCATGTGCATCTGCTTGGACGCGAGGATCTCGAACGTCTCGTCCAGCGTGCCGATCCCGCCGGGGAGTACCACGAAAGCATCGGCGCGCATCTCCATGGCCGACTTGCGGGCGCGCAGGTCCCTCGTGACGACGAGCTCGGACGAGGGCTCGAAGACATAGGGCGTCCCCTTCATCACCTCGGGGATGACGCTGATGACCTGGCCTCCGTGCTCGCGCGTGGCCTGGGCCACCGCGCCCATCAGCCCCGTGTTGCTGCCGCCGAAGACGAGCCGGTCGCCGCGCTTGCCGATCTCCGCTCCCAGCGCGGACGCCAGCTCGAACCAGGACTTGTCCACGATGCCGCTCGAGGAGCAGTAGACGCAGATGGTCCGGGGCTCCTTGCGCGAGCTGTCCGTCCTCCAGGTAGGGGCCTCCCCGTCCTGTGGCGAGTCGCGGAAGCACTCCTCGAGGAGGGGGTTCAGGTCCTCGCGATCGCAGCGGCGCAGGCGGTCGATGACCGAGAGCGCCAGGTCCCGCACGAAGGGACGGATCGACGCGGGGGACTCCTGCACGCACCGGCGCATGTCTCCCACCATGTGGCGGACCGCCTCCGGGACGCCGACCTCCAGCAGGGCCTCGCGAATCCGGTCATGCAGCAGCCGCGTCCGGTCCGACACCTCGGCGTGCCGCTGCTGGAACTCGACCAGCGAGGAGTGCAGCAGCGGGCGGTAGTTGTCCCAGAGCTGCTCCACGCTCCGGGCCAGCTCGGGCTGGCGGGCGAGCGTCAGCATCAGGGGCCGGGTGATGATGCCCATCTGCAGGTCATCGTTCTCCCCCTGCTCGTCGCGGCGCTCGAGCAGGCCGACGATGTCGTCCACGTCCTGGAAGATGTAGCTGAAGCTCTCCACGGCCGCGAGCGGCAGGGGAGGCCGGCCGTTGAGGGCGAAGGAGCTGTCGATGGCGAACTGCGTGGCCACGCGCGTCTCCGCGTAGCGGTGCTCGAGCCAGCGCTCGAACAGGGCGCGCTCCGGGTAGGTGTTCTGCCGCTCCCAGAGGAACATCGAGAAGAGCTCGAGGACGTAGCGGATGGTGGCGTTGAGGAACTCGGGCGGGCAGCGGCCGTTCTGCTCGGCGATCAGCATGAGCATGGCGCCGGTGAAGGGCGTGGCGCTCACGTCGCCGAAGCGGCGGGGGAAGCTCATCCTCCCGGAGCGCATGGGCGTCCGGTCCACGGTGTCGTCGACGATGGCCGTCACCTCCATGCTCAGCAGCATCGTCGGCAGGGCGTCGATGTGCCGCTGGGTGATGCCCCCGGACGCCTCGGCGGCGGCGAGGAACATCAGCGGGATGAGCATGAAGGCGGGCTGGGTGCTCTCCACGGTGACGTGATCGAAGAAGGGCCGCAGCTCCGCGGGAATGGGAGCCTCGTGGACCTTCTTCAGCGCATCCACCAGGAGGGGGCGGTAGGTGGACTCGACACGCTGGAACATGCCCCGGAATTGATTGGGGAAGTGGATGGGAATGGCTGCGGTCATGGGCTCGGGATGCGGCTGTGGGGGGAGAGGGGAGGGGAGGAGGTCAGCCTTCCTCGGTCTGCACGAGGCCGTACTTGTGCAGCAACGAGTAGAGGTGTTTGCGGTCCAGCTCGGCCTCGCGCGCGGCGCGGGCGATGTTTCCCTTGGTGCGGTGGAGCAGGCGGGTGAGGTATTCGCGCTCGAAGGCCCGCACCAGCTCGTCCTTGCAGACCTTGAAGGGCCCGGAGTAGGCGACCGGCAGCCGCTCGCCCGGGGAGGCCGGGGGCTCGGCGGCGGGCTCGCGCAGCAGGCCTTCCGCGGCCAGCTCGGGACGGTCCTCCATGTGCCGGGCCCGCTCCAGGGCATTGCGCAGCTCGCGCACGTTGCCCGGCCAGGTGTGCCCGAGGAAGGCCTCTCGCACCTGCTCGGGCAGCCGGGCCCAGGGCCCCTGGCCCCCGAAGGCATCCACCAGCAGGGGGATGTCCTCCTGGCGATCTCTCAGCGGCGGCAGCGTCACGGTGAAGACGGACAGCCGGAAGTACAGGTCCTCGCGGAAGCGGCCGGCCTGCGTCTCGGCCCACAGGTCCTTCTTGCTGGCCACGAGGATGCGCGCGTCGAAGGACACGGGCGCGGAGGCGCCGAGCCGGTGGAACTCCCGGTCCTCGAGGGCGCGCAGCAGCTTGGGTTGCAGCTCCAGCGCCAGATCGTCGATCTCATCCAGGAAGAGCGTGCCCCCGTGGGCCCGCTCCAGACAGCCGATGCGCTGGCCCACCGCGCCGGTGAAGGCGCCCTTCTCGTGGCCGAAGAGCTCGCTCTCGATGAGGGAGTCGGACACCGAGGCGCAGTCGAAGACCACCAGCGGGCCCGGCGCCCGGGGTGACAGCTTGTGCAGCGCCTTGGCGGCGGCGCCCTTGCCGGTGCCCGTCTCGCCCACCAGCAGCACCGTGGAGTCCGTGGGGGCGATGCGCTGCAGCAGCGCGAAGATCTGCCGCATGGGCAGGCTGCGCCCCACCAGCTCGCCGAGCCTGTCCTCGTCCGAGGGGGCGATCTCCACCGGAGCCACCTGGGGGTTGAAGCGCAGCCGCACGTCGCCCACCTCGATGAGGACGCCGGGGCGCAACCAGGCCTCGCGCACCTGGGCGCCGTCGAGGAAGGTGCCGTTGGTGGAGCCGAGGTCCTGCACGAGGAAGCGATCTCCCTGCCGGCGCACCACCAGGTGGTTGCGGCTGACGGTGGGATGATCCAACACGACGTCGTTGTCCGGCGCCTTGCCGATGCGCAGCACCTCACTACCGAGTGGGTAGAGCGTTCCCGCGCGCTCGGTGTCGAGCAGCACGAGGTGGAAGTGCTGCGCCGCGAGCCGATCTCCCCGGGCCCGCTCACCGAGCACGGTATGCGTGGGAATGGGGGCGGGAGGGGCGGAGGACATGGTCGCCCGGGATTCTACCGTGATACGAGGGCCGACATGCGCTACCGCCACCTACCTTTGCTGCTGTTGACCTCCTGCGCAACCGTCGCCTCCCGCACAGTCCCGGTTGTGGACCCCCCCTCACAGGTTGCTCCCTCACCGAGCGTGCCAGCGCGGGTGTGGAAGCAGACACGCCCGGTGGTGGTGCGGCACGCGACGGTGATGCCCGCCTCGGGCCCGGCCATCGAGGACGGAGCGGTGGCCTTCGTGGACGGGAAGCTGGTGGCGGTGGGCCGGAACGCGGAGGTGGCCACCCCGCCCGGTGCCGAGGAGGTGGATGGAACAGGCCTGTATGTGACGCCGGGCATCATTGACGCGCACAGTCACCTGGGGGTGTACGCCTCGCCGGATACCTCCTCGACGAGTGACGGCAACGAGGCCACGGCGCCGGTGACGGCCGAGGTGTCCGCCGAGCACTCCTTCTGGCCGCAGGATCCGGGCCTGCGCCGCGCGGCGGCCGGAGGCATCACCTCGCTGCTGGTGCTGCCGGGCAGCGCCAACCTCATTGGAGGGCGGGCCTTCCCGGTGAAGCTGCACTTCGGGCGCTCGGCGCGGGAGATGCGGTTTCCGGGGGCGAAGGACGGCTTGAAGATGGCGTGCGGAGAGAACCCGCGCCGCGTCTACGGCATGGCGCAGCACCGGGCGCCCTCCACGCGCATGGGCAACGTGGCCGGCTACCGGCAGGCCTTCGCCAAGGCGCGCGAGTACCAGGAGCGCTGGGACACCTGGGAGAAGAAGCGCGAGAAGAAGCCGGAGGAGGCGGGGCCCGCGCCGCTGCGCGACTTGCAGCTGGAGACGCTGGCGGAGGTGATGCGCGGCAACATCCTCGTGCAGAACCACTGCTACCGGGCGGACGAGATGGCGGTGATGCTCCAGGTGGCCGAGGAATTCGGCTACGCCATCCGCGCCTTCCACCACTCGCTGGAGGCCTACAAGCTGCGAGACAGGCTGGCGGAGAAGGGCGTGGCGGTGGCCACGTGGGCGGACTGGTGGGGTTTCAAGATGGAGGCCTGGGACGGGATTCCGGAGAACGCGGGCCTGGTGTCACAGGCGGGCGGGCGCGCCGTCATCCACTCGGACTCGGCGCTGGGGATTCAGCGGCTCAACCAGGAGGCGGGCAAGGCGCTGTGGCGGGCGCGCGAGTCCGGCATTCCCGTCACCGAGGAGGAGGCGCTGCGCTGGGTGACGCTGCACGCCGCGTGGGTGATGGGGGTGGAGGACAGGACGGGCTCGCTGGAGCCGGGGAAGATGGCGGACGTGGTGCTGTGGAAGAACCACCCGCTGTCCGTCTACGCCCGCGCGCAGCGCGTCTGGGCGGATGGCGTCGTCACCTATGACGCGGACAGCGGCGCGGTGGAGGCGAGCGACTTCGAGCTGGGCGAGCGTGCCGGGGCTTCGGCGAAGCTGGTGGTGCGGCCCTCGGCCACGCCGGCGCTGAAGGACGTGGGGCTCGACGCGCGCTGCGAGCCCTCGAAGGGCGACGGGTGTGCCCGGCCGCTGGAGGTGAAGGACGGCGCGTGCACCGCGTTCCAGGACGTGGCGGTGCTGTCTCGGGGGACGTGGCAGGCGCACGCCTCGGTGCTGGTGGAGAACGGGAAGGTGACGCGGGTGCAGGCGGGGGCGCCGGGCGCGGTGCCCGCGGGGTGCCGCGTGGTGGACGGCAAGGGCCGGGTGCTGACGCCGGGCCTGGTGGATCCGCTCACGAGCCTGGGCGTGGTGGAGGTGGGGATGGAGGCGACCACGGTGGACGACTCGCTGAGGGGCGAGGCGGCCAAGGAGCCCATTCGCGCCGCGCTGCGCGCCGCGGACAGCGTCAACCCCGCGGCGGAGACGTTCCCGGTGGCGAGGCTGGGCGGTGTCACGGCGGCGGGCGTGGTGCCCGCGGGCGGGCTGGTGTCGGGGCAGAGCGCATGGGTGAGCACGGACGGGACGGTGCGCCGCGCGCCGCTGGCCATGCATCTCCACCTGGGAGTCACCGGCCGTGACGCGGTGTCCGGCTCGCGAGCGCTGGTGCTGGAGCGCCTGCGGGAGCTGCTGTCGGACGCGCGCGAGTACAACAAGCGCAAGGGGGACTTCGAGCAGAACCGCATGCGCGCGCTGGCGGCGAGCCGGTTGGATTTGGAGTCGCTGCAGCCGGTGCTGACGGGAGCGCTGCCGGTGGTGGTGACGGCGAACCGGGTGTCGGACATCCGGGCGGCGCTGGCGCTCGGGCGGGAGTTCGGGCTGAAGCTGCTGATTGCCGGGGGCCGTGAGGCGTGGATGGTGGCGCCGGAGCTGGCGGCGGCGAAGGTGCCGGTCATCGTGCAGCCCACGCAGAACCTGCCCTCGAGCTTCGACGGGTTGAACAGCCGGATGGACTCGGCGGCGCTGCTGAGCGCGGCGGGGGTGAAGGTGCTCTTCTCCACGATGGGCGAGCCGCACATGGTGCGCACGCTGGCGCAGGAGGCGGGCAACGCGGTGGCGTGGGGCCTGCCGTACGAGGAGGCGCTGCGGGCGATGACGTCCAACGTGACGGAGGCCTTCGGGCTGGAGGGCGGCCAGGTGGCGCCGGGGCAGGTGGCGGACCTGGTGCTGTGGAATGGCGAGCCGCTGGAGGTGAGCAGCCGCCCGGTGGGCATGTGGCTGGGAGGGAAGCAGGTGCCGCTCACCAGCCGCCAGCAGGCGCTGTACGAGAAGTACCGCACGCTGGTGAAGTAGGGCGGAGCGGCCGGTTCATCCCTGTTGGTATCTGGCCCAGAGCTTGGGGAACCTCTGCGCGAGGTTCCCCTCGCTCCATCTCTCTCCGGCGGGTTCCACGGGAGCCGGTCCTGCGTACTCGGGCGGCTCCTGGCCCGTCAGCTCCTCGTAGGCCTGGGCTGGCACATATTGAAACTCCTCGAAGAAGACATCTTCGACTCCAGGCGCATCGGCGACGTCGGCGAGTGATTCCGCATCCGACACCGCGGCCTCGAAGACGCGGCGCCCCATGGAGATCAACCAGCTTCGGAAGTCCGCGAAGCCATCATCCGAGCAGCCGCCCGCGATGAGGTATGCGGCCCCCCACAGGTCCCAGTGAAATGCCGCGGCCATCCGCTCGAGCAGATGGTTGCGGAAGTCCAGGATCTCTTCGGGAGACAACTGCAACAGCAGGCGCCTGAGCTCCTCGCGTTGCCGCTCCATGTTCCCGTCAATCCGCTCTGGGTCGAACCCGCTCCGGGATGACTCGATGAGCTTCCAGAACCGCTCGACGTTCATGCGAAACCTGCCACGCCGCTTCGGCATGCCGATGTTGTGGAACGGTGCGCCTCGGGTGGTTGCCAGCCGCCAACGCGTGTTGTACGAGAAATAGCGTGCCCTGTTGAAGCCGGATGGGAGAAACCTCCCGCCTCGCCGGAGCCGTATGGACCCCTCGGCCTCCATCACGATTGACGACTCCCTCTGGCCGCTGCTGCTGGTGAAATTCCCGCGCGTGTTCACGAACGCGCAGCAGGAGCAGTACCTGAGCCAGCTCCTCACCTATCTGCGCCGGGGGGAGCGGTACGTCGGCGTCCTGGACACGCACCTGTTGAAGAACCCGTCCGCCGAGCAGCGCCAGCGGCAGGCGGACTTCATCAAGGAGCACGAGGTCCTGTTCCGCCAGTGCTCGCTCGGGACGGCGGGAATCGTCACCTCGCCCCTCATGGCCCTGGGGGCGAGGATCCTCATCCACCTCAAGCCCATGCCCACGCCGTATTACGTCGCCTCCTCGCTGCCCGCGGCGGTGACGTGGGCCGCGGACCGGCTGGAGCTGGCGGGTCTGCTCGCGCCCGCCGAGCGCGTCCGGCGCCATTTCGGCCTGCTCGCCGAGCGGCGCACCGGTTAGCGGGTGCGGAACGTTTTTCTCTGAAAAAGAGAAAGAAACGGGGGATTCTTTTTTGGACCCCTCCCTTCAGTTCCAGGGGCCATCGGCGCTATCAGGGGGACTTCCTGACAAGGGAGTCCTTTCATGAAATCCCTGCCTCATTGCAGAGCCGTGCTCGTCCTGTCGTTGGCGCTCGTCTTGGCCCAGGGCTGTAGTCCCGTGCAGCAGCAGGAGCCCGAAGCGCTCCAGGTGGGCACGAACCAGCAGCGGGTGGTCAACGGCTTCGCGGAGCTGCACCACCACATGTTCGCCGAGCAGGCCTTCGCGGGTGGCTGGTTCCATGGCGGCCACACCGGCTCGCTGACGCGCTGTGATGGAGGCGCTCCGGAGAGTGACCATGCCCGCGTGCGCATGGACCTGAGCGAGCTGCTCAACCTGTGCCCCAACTCGGGCAGCGTGGACCTGAGCGGGGTTCCCCTGCTCGCGGGCCTGTTCGGCATTGGCGGCGCGGTGGGCTCGGAGTTCATCGGCAAGATTGAAGGCACGCAGGGGGACACGGGCCTGCACCTGGGCCGGCGCGAGGTGGGCTCCGAGTGGCCCCGCTGGGACACCATCGCCCACCAGCAGTCCTGGGAGGGCTGGCTGCGGCAGGCGCACCAGGGCGGCATGTCGCTGGTGGTGGTGTCGCTGGTGAGCAACGGCTTCCTGTGCAAGGCGCTGCCGTACCAGAACCTCGAGCGCCCCTGTGACGAGATGGCGGACATCGAGGTGCAGTTGCAGATGGCCCGCGCCTTCGATGCGCGCACGGACTGGGCGGAGATCGCCCTGTCGCCCGCGCATGCCCGGCAGATCATCGGGTCCGGCAGGCTGGCGATGCTGCTCTCCATCGAGACGAGCAAGCTCTTCGGCACCAAGGACTGGCGCAGCGAGCTGGACCGCTTCCACGCGCTGGGCGTGCGCTCCATCCAGCCGGTGCACCAGTTGGACAACCGCTTCGGCGGCGCGGCGCTGCACAACGTCATCTTCCAGGCGGCCCAGTTCACGGAGAACTGCCACATCGACTACGACTGCGGGGTGACGACGGGCTCCTTCACGCTCGGCTTCGACGTGGCGCGGGACGCGGCTGGCAACTGCCGCAACACCAAGGGGCTCACCGCGGACGGCAAGGCGCTGGTGCAGGCGATGATGGCCAAGGGGATGCTGGTGGACATGGCGCACCTGTCCGAGAAGAGCACCCAGGACGCCTACGCCATCGCCCAGGCGAACAACTACTACCCGCTCTACATCTCGCACGGCCACTTCCGCGAGGTGATGAACCCGAAGCTGGCAGAGGACGAGAAGACGACGCCGGCGTGGGTGGTGCGCTACCTGCGGCAGACGGGCGGCATGTTCGGCCTGCGCACGGCGCATGACGAGACGCGCGCGTACACGAAGTCCGGCATCGCCAACAACTGCCAGGGCTCCAGCCGCTCGGTGGCGCAGGCGTACGAGTTCGGCCGCCAGGGGTTGAAGGTGCCCATGGCCTTTGGCGCGGACTTCAACGGCTTCATCCAGCAGACGCGGCCGCGCTTCGGCTCGAAGGGGGCGTGCTCGGCGGGCTTCCAGGCCGAGGCGGATGCTCAGGCGCACCAGCAGGACGTGTACGGGCCGGGGCGGCTGGGCACGGCCTTCGATGAGCACGGCCTGGCGCACGTGGGCCTGCTGCCGGACCTGCTGAGGGACATGGGGAACCTGGGGGCGAACACGGCGGGGCTGTCGGGCTCGTCGGAGACGTTCCTGCGCATGTGGGAGCGGGCGAACGGGCCGCGCGCGGGCATGGCGGATCCGGCCTGGGACATCGACACGAGTGGCATCGCGGCCTACGAGGACAAGTCGGTGCGCGAGGCGCGCTACCCCACGGTGTGCGGTGCGGCGTATGCGCCGGACTCGAAGACGCTGAACCAGGGCTGCCGCTTCGACGCGGAGTGCATCAGCGACCAGTGCACCTCGGTGCTGTGCTCGACGTTCGATGGGCGCTGCGTGTGCAACGACGATGGGGACTGCGGCGCCTCGAGCTACTGCCAGGACGAGATTCCGGCGAACCCGGGGGACAACGACTGCGTGGCGAAGAAGGGCAACTGGGCCTCGTGCAGCCGGGATGGGCAGTGCCAGTCCGGGGCGTGCGGTGGCTGCGCGGACGCGGTGGGCTGGTGCTACACGCCGCGCTCCAAGGCGTACGGGCAGAGCTGCAAGGCGGATACGGAGTGCACGACGGACCGGTGCAGCGCGGACTGTTACGTGAACCCCACGGGCTCGTGCCTGTGCGACAGCGATTCGCACTGCGCGAGCAACCAGTACTGCGGATGGGGAACGAACTCGGGCAAGTGCCAGAACAAGAAGTCGCGGGGCTCGGTGTGCTCCAGCGACCGCGAGTGCGCCTCCAACAACTGCCGCTGGTCGTTCACCTGCGCCTGATCTCCCCTCTCCCCACTTCCCCTCTCCCCCCGGGAGAGGGACGGGGTGAGGGTGCCTGAAACACAGGGTTCCCCTCCGTGAGGACGGAGGGGAACCGTGAGCTCCTCTTCAACCCCGGTGTCTCAGTTCCCGGAGTAGATACCGATGGCACCGGGGATGCGGTACTCGTCGCTGCCCTTGAAGCCGACGAGGATGCGGCGTCCGCCGGTGCGGTCCACCTGGATGTCGGCGACGGTGCTCATGCACAACTGGCGTCCGAACTCGGAGCAGCCGTAGGTGAGCACCCTGCCGTCCTTGACGCGGTAGACGGAGCCGAGCCAGCGGGCGCCGGTCCACACGCTGCCGTCGGCGGGGTCCACGGCCACGCTGGAGAGGTGGGGAACCCCGACGTCGAGGTAGCGCACGTCGCCGCCTTCCGCGTTCATCCGGGCGAGGCCGCGGGTGAAGGAGCTCACCCAGACGGTGTCATCACCGGCCACGGCCATGCCGGACACGTGGTCGTCCACGCGGTCGGCGGGGCGGGGCATGTTCGGCTCGCCCACCTTGTCCGGCCAGAGGTCGAAGCGGTTCCAGGCGTAGGGCCTGTCCTCGCTCATGCTCTGGGCGCGCCAGTAGTTGTGGCTGTTGGAGCCGTAGCGGAAGCGGGTGGAGCGGTTGGAGCCGCCGAAGAAGACATCCCCGCTGGGGTGGACGGCCACGCCGTAGTAGGCGTCGGTGAGGAGCACGGTGTCCCCGTTGTCGCCCACGGCGTTGATGTGCGGGTGCACGTGCTCCATGACGCCCGAGCAGGAGAGCTGTCCGTTGCAGGTGTTGTCGCCGGTGTAGCGGGCGTCGCCGCGGGCGAAGCCGTGGTTGCCGCCGAACCAGACGCTGTGGGTGTTCTTGTCGTAGGCGATGCGGAGGATGTTGCAGAGCTTCTCTCGGCCGCGCAGCTCGTCGCGCACCACGTTGGGGCCGGAGAAGATGTCGTAGTGGACGACCTCGAGGGTGCCGTCCGGGCGCAGCGTCACCTTGTCCGCGTCACCGCTCTTGTAGCGGGAGGGATCCGGGTTGGGGCCGTCCCAGTTGCTCTCGCAGTGGTCCGAGCCCTTGCCGGGCCTGCCCTCGTAGCCCACGAAGACGGTGCCCGCGGGGCCGCCGGCCACCGAGATGACCTTCAGGTACTTCTCGCCCGGGGGCTCGCCGCCGTTGGGCATGAAGCCGTAGGGGCGCAGCCCGTCCGCCATGGTGTAGCGCTGGAGGGAGTCGGCGCCCGGACGGAGCAGGAAGAGGCCGTCCTCGCCGCCGGCCACCCAGATGTTGCCGCCCTCGTCCGAGCTGATGCCGTAGACGCGCCGGGGCCCGCCGTGCTGGGTGCCGTAGAAGCGCCAGCCCGGGGGAGAGGTGAACTGGATGTCCGCCTCGGGAGGAGGCGGCGGCGGAGGCGGAGTGCCCGCGTCGGGTGGAGGCGTGCCCGCGTCGGGCGGAGGAGTGCCCGCGTCGGGACGCTGGCCCCCACCCGTGCCCGCGTCGGGCGGAGGAGTGCCCGCGTCGGGACGCTCGCCCCCCCCCGTGCCCGCGTCGTCCCGGGGCGAGTCCAGTCCGGGGTTGTTCCGCTCGGACTCGTCAGGATGTCCCGTCTGCTGCTTGCAGCCCGCCCACACCGCGCCCGTCATGACGAGCGCCGCCGCCCACCGCCATCCACCCTTCATGTCGCTGCCCACCCGTTCTTGAGGAAACCGGGTACCCACAGGGCACCCCTGCCCCGGGACATCGCAAGCCGGGTGCCAGCCCGGTCCGTCTCGGAGACGGGGGCATGCGTCGGCTCCCGGACAGCGCCTGGGTACGCCGGTGCCCAGGAATGGCAGGGTCCTGACCCCTTTACGCCTCCAACCGTGCTAGTGCGGAAGGCGATGGCCGGAAATGACACACGCGGCGGCCGTACGCCGCTCTCCCTCGTCGGGCAGGAGCCCGACATTGCCTTCTACACCCGCCAGGCGGCCGAGCATGGGGGCCCCGTGCTGGTGCTGGGCGCGGCCAACGGGCGGGTGGCCTGGGCGCTGGCCGGGGCGGGCCTGTCCGTGCTCGGCGTGGACCCCTCCGAGCGGATGATCCAGGCCGCCGAGGAGGCTCCGGAAGCCGGAGACCCCCGAGGTGGCCGGCCGCGTGCGCTTCCTCCACGCCGACCCGCGCTCGCTGCGCCTGTCCGAGCGCTTCCCCGTGGTGCTCGCTCCCCAACATGCGATGGGGATGATGGCCACGCCGGAGGACCTGGAGGCCTTCCTGTCCACCGTGCGGCACCACCTGCGGCCCGGGGGCAGCTTCGTCTATGACGTGCTCAACCCGGCGCCCGAGCCCGTTTCCACGCGCGAGGACGAGGAGCCCGGCACCGCGGTGGAGCCGCGCCGGCCGGTGTTCGCCTTCCACCTGCGCGAGCGCCGGCAGCCCGGGGCGCCGCTGGGCATCCGCCGCCTCAAGCTGAGGCCCTTCACCGCCGAGGAGCTGGACGCGGCGATGAAGGACTGTGGGTTGACGCCCCGCGAGCGGTTCGGCCGTTTCGACGGCAAGCCGTTCGACCCCGAGGACACGCGGCACATTGGCGTGGTGGACGGCTGAAGCTCAGAACCTGAAGGCGGCGCCGCCGAGGAGGGCCGGGGTGGACAGGATGCGGTCCCTCCCGGGCTCATGGAAGGCGTCGAGCTGGCCGCGGACGAAGAGGCGGGAGAAGCGCGTCACGTCCACCTGGGCCTCGGCGTAGGCCCCGAGGTCCGAAGGGGCGGAGAATCCACCCCCGCCGCGGTCCCACCCCAGGCCGAGCCCCGCGCTCCCGCCCAGGACGAGCCCGAGCCGGAGCTGTGTTCCGAGCCGCACCTCCGCGCCGGTCTCCACCGTCAGGGTGGCGGCATGCAGGCCCCGGAAGGACGCTCCATCGGACAGGCGGAGCGCCGACTTGTAGCCGAGCCCATCCAGCGCCAGGGACGCGAACACGCCCACCTGCCGCCGTCCGCCGAAGCGCCTTCCCAGCCGTCCACGGACTCCGGCGAGGGAGGCCTCGACGCCGAGGCTCCGGTCGAGCGCGAGGAAGCGCGTGAAGTGCGCGGGAAGCAGGGCCACCCCGATGGCCAGCTCCTCGCCGGTGGCCGCGTTGTTCATCTCGAAGCGCCGTTGGACCGGGGTGAAGCGGAGGTCGGCATACGGCAGCGCGACACCCGCCGGGCCGGAGTTCAGCGCGAGGTGCCCGTCGAGCGAAGCCCAGAGCAGGTACTCCGGGGTCCGCACGGCGTCCCACTCATCTTCCGGCCCCACCGTCTCGCGGAGCACGAAGCGCGTCCGGAGCAGGGCGTTCCAGCCAGCGCCAGCGTTCTGGAAGCCGCCTCCTCCGGCCTCGAGCAGCGGCTGGAAGATGGCCCCGTCGAAACGCGGGGCCTCGTAGCGGGGTGCTGGCGTGGAGCGCCCCTCCAGTCCGTGCTCGGGCCCGGGTCCGGCGCTTCCGCTCGAGCCGCCCGCGAGCTGCGTGAAGTCCGGCGGGCTCCGGCCACAGGCGGCCCAGATGGAGAAGTCCTCCCGGCGAGGGACTTCCCCCCGGTCGATCAACTCCCGGACGTAGCGGGTGTTGAAGCCATCGGCCCTCCGCGGATAGCGCGCATAGAAGCGGTAGTGCTCCACGAAGGTGTCGCTGTCGAGCCGGGGGCAGTAATCCCGCCGCAGGTTGGCGCGGACCTCGTTCCAGCGCTTCGGCGTGTAGGCGGAGTTGTTGAAGGTCTCGTCGAACCCGGGAGAGACGTAGTCGCGCCAGTCGAAGGGCCGCGTCAGCCGCCAGCCCCCGGCGGTCTTCCGCAGCAGCGGATCCTCGTCCCGGCACAGGCTCCGGTAGAAGAGGAACCCCTGGTAGTTGGCCTCGAGATCGCCGAACGAGAAGACGCCCGTGGTCGCCATGCCGAGGGTGCTGCGCTCCGTCTGCGCGCCGTAGCGGACGATCTCCTCGAGCGCTTCGCGTTCGGGGACACCCTCGGCCATGAGCTCGCGGTAGCGCTGGTGGTACTTCCATCCCGATTGGAAGAAGTGGGAGAGCTTGTCGGCGCCCATGTGGACACCGGCGACGGTGAAGGTCGCCTTGACGCCGAAGGCGAGGCCCCAGTCCCAGAGCCGCTCATTGCGGTAGATGGAGGACTGCTTCACGAAGCGCGCATGGTCCTCTTCGGACGGCACCCGGTCGATGCGGGGGGAGTGCACCGCCCAGAGCTCGATTTTATGGAGCCCCGAGATGCGGAAGCGCTGGTAGACGCGGTGGGCGACGTCCTGGCAGGAGTGCTGGTCCCAGCTCGCACGCCGGTTGACGAGATCCACGGCTCCGAGGAGCTCCCGGTTGACCTTCTCGTTGAGGACGCCCAGGGAGTCGCGAGGCGGCTTGTCGATGGCGAAGTACTGGTCCGTCTCGGTGGCCTGGGCGCTCCCCGTGACGGTGGCACACAGGAGCAAGGCCCATGGGCTGAGGGAGCGTCCGCGAAGCATCGGAGTCTCAGCGCTCGAAGCGGTAGCCGAGCCCGCGCACGGTGAGGAAGTGCCGGGGCTGCTCGGGGTCCGGCTCCAGCTTGAGCCGGAGCTGGCGCATGAAGTTGTCCACGGTGCGGGCGCTGCCCTCGTAGTCGTAGCCCCAGGCGGCGCTGAGCAGCTCCTCGCGGCTGAAGGTGCGCCCCGCGTGCGCGAGGAAGTGGGCCAGCAGCTTGAACTCCTGGGCGGTGAGCTCCACGAGCTGTCCGCCGCGGGTGACTGTCTTGGCGCTCAGGTCCACCTGGACGTCGCCGAAGCCCACCGTGGGAGGCTGTCCCTGGGGGGTGGGGTAGCGCCGGCGCAGCACGGCCTTGATGCGGGCCAGCAGCTCCTGGAGGCCGAAGGGCTTCACCACGTAGTCGTCCGCGCCCAGGTTGAGGCCGAGGATCTTGTCCATCTCCGCGCCCTTGGCGCTGAGCACCACGACGGGGAGATCCCGTCCGCGCTGGCGCAGCTCCTTGAGCACCTCGAAGCCGTTGAGCTCGGGCAGCATGACGTCCAGCACGAGCAGGTCCGGCGACTCGTCGAGCGCGCGGGCCAGGCCCTGCCGGCCATCCTGGGCCTGGAGGACCTCGTAGCCCTCGAAGTTGAGGTTCATGGACAGGCCGGTGAGGATGGCCAGGTCGTCCTCCACCACCAGGATGCGTGTTGGCTTGTCGCTCATGCCTTCCCCACGGGGAGCTGGATGGTGAAGCGGCTGCCCTTGCCCAGCTCGCTCTTCAGGGTGATGCGCCCGCCGTGAGCCTCCACGATGTGCTTGGCGATGGCCAGTCCCAACCCGCTGCCCTCCGTCTTGCGGGTGAGCAGATTGTCCACCCGGTAGAAGCGCTCGAAGATGCGTCTGCGGTCGCGCGGGGCGATGCCCATCCCATGGTCCTCCACCGTGAGGTCCACCCATTTTCGATTGGCCCGGACGGTGAGGGTGATGTGCTTGTCCTCCCTGCTGTACTTGTAGGCATTCTGCAGCAGGTTGAGCAGGGCGCCGGCGATGGCCTCCTTGTCCACCTGGACCGTGGGGAGCTCCTCGGGCAGGTCCACGGAGAGCCGCAGCTCGCTCTCGAGGCGCTGGGCGCGGAAGGCCGTCACGGCGGCGTCCACCACGGCGGGGACGGGGAGGACTTCCGGGTGGTACACCTTGCGGCCGCTCTCGATGCGGGCCCAGTCCAGCACCCGCTCGACGAGGGTGCTCAGCCGCTCCGTCTCCTGGGTGAGGAGCTGCAGCACCTGCTGCGTCTGCGCGGGATCCTTCACGCGGCCGAGCGCGAGCGTCTCGATGAACATGCGGATGGAGGTGATGGGGGTGCGCAGCTCGTGGCTCACCAGGGAGACGAAGTCCGTCTTCATGCGGGAGAGCCGGGCCTCGCGGTAGAGGACGCGGCCGGTGTAGACGACGCCGAAGGTGAGGGTGACGTAGAAGAGGCCGAGCAGCACCACGTACACGACGCGGTTGCGGGTGGAGGCGCGGGCCACGGGATCCTCGCCGGTGGGCACCACGGCGAGCCGGAAGTCCTGGAGCGGCGGGGGCAGCACCTGCTCGGCGAGCACCTGGGGCCCGAGGGCGCTGGCGCGGGCCTGGGCCACCTCCAGGGCGAGCTTGCCCATGAGGCCCTCGCCGGTGGCCTCCTGGCGGGCGAGGAGGACGAAGCGCACGGGCTCGCTGGACGTCACGTGTCCATCGGCCCGCTCGGCGAGCATGGCTTCCAAGGCCTCCGGGGAGAGGCGGACGCCGTGCACCACGTCGCCCTGGCGCTCGGCGGCGATGAGCGTGGCGCGCCCGCCCACCATGAGGGAGAAGTACGAGGTGCCCGCGGGGAAGTCCGTGGCCGAGGACTGCACGGCCTGCAGGGTGGCGGCGAGCTCCGTGTCGGAGGAGCTGACCTGTTTGCCCTCCACCTGGAAGGAGTCCTCGGTGGACAGGCGCCGCCCCTCGGAGGTCACCAGCCGGGGCTTGCCGTCCACGAGCTCGAAGCGCGCGGCCCGCAGCTCCGCGGGCAGCTCCTGGGTGAGCGTCTCGAGCGTGCCCTGCCAGGCGGCCTCCAGCCGTTTCTCCACGGCGGCGCGCTCGTTGATGATGGCCACCACCCCGAAGCCGGAGAGCCCGGCGGAGGGCAGCACCACCAGGATGATGAGCAGCGCGAAGGTGCGCCGGAAGCTGAGGAGGACGGAGGGTTGAGGGCTTGGCACGGCCCGTCTCCTTTATCTCTCCGGTGGGCGGGGTGCTCGACTTCGTTGGGCTCACTCCCCCCGGGGGCCGCCAGGGGAGGGAGGAGGGGAGCGTCAGAGGGGGCCGGCGTCGGGAGCCGGGGCGGGCGGCGGCGTGCTGGCCTGCAGGAGGCGCTCCTGGGTGATGCCGAAGAGCGTCGTGCGGGCGAGCTCGAGCGCTCTATCCCTGTCCTTGCCCAGCCAGGTGACGACGATGCCGCAGGGGGTGTCATCGTCCCAGGTGACGACCTGCATCATGCCGGGCACGGGCTCGCGGCGGGCGGCGGCCTTGCCGAGCGCGGGCACTTCCACGCCCCCGGCGCGCAGGGTGGGGGCGAGCAGTCCGCGCACGTCCTGCCCGTCGGGGAACTTGTGGCAGTCGTAGGCGATGGAGACGGTGACGTCCTTCTGCTCGGCCGAGCGGAAGGTGCAGAGCGGCCCGCAGGTGGGGCACGTCCGCTCCTCCTGCACGGTGAAGCCGGGCAGGGCGTCGCGAATCTCGGGGGTGACGAGCCCGGCGCAGGTGAGGGCGCTCGGGGGAGGCAGCACGCCCGCGTCCGGCGTCCCCGCGTCCCGCGAGCGGCAGGCTCCGAGCGCCAGTGCCAGCACCACTCCCGCACCCCTTCCGACCCTCATCCCTGGCTCCCTCTGTGTTCGCAACCCGTGAGGCGGCGGATGGTAGACCGGTCCGCCCCCCGTGTGGCCATGAGGAAGTGTGGCCTGCCTGCTGCCCGACGCTGCGCCGCCTGCCTGTTGGGAAGCCTCGTTCCCGGGTGGGGTGTGGTCTAAGCTGCGCCACCCCCCTCGTTCCTCGGGAGAATCACCCCATGCGCGCCAGTGTCATCGGCTCCGGCTCCTTCGGTACCGCCCTCGCCAACGTGCTCGCCGTGAATTGCGAGCAGGTGGGCCTGTGGGGCCGGGACTCGGCCCTCGCCGACGCCATCAACACCCGCCACGAGAATTCCGGCTACCTGCCCGGCATCCCCATCTCCCCGCGTGTCCAGGCCACGACGAGCCTGAAGGCGGCGCTGGAGGGGGCGGAGCTGGTGGTGCTGGCCACGCCCAGCCATGCCACGCGCGAGGTCGTCTCCCACGCGCTGCCCCACCTGCCCAGGCACGCCCCCATCGTCACGGTGGCCAAGGGAATCGAAAACGAGACGCTCCTCACCATGACGGAGCTGCTCGAGGACTGCCTGCCGGAGGAGCACCACCCCTACATCGCCGTGCTCTCCGGCCCCAGCTTCGCCAAGGAGCTGGCCCAGCGCATGCCCACCGTCGTCACCATCGCCTCGCACTGGGACAAGGTGGCCGTGCGCTGCCAGAAGGCGCTGCAGACGGAGACGTTCCGCTCCTACACCTCCAATGACGTGGTGGGGGTGCAGTACGGCGGGGCGCTGAAGAACGTCATCGCCATCGCCGCCGGCATCGCGGATGGGCTGGGCATGGGCCACAACGCCCGCGCGGCCATCATCACCCGCGGCCTGGCGGAGATTACGCGCCTGGCGGTGCGCAAGGGCGGCAATCCCCTCACGCTCTCGGGGCTGTCCGGCATGGGGGACCTGGTGCTCACCTGCACGGGCGAGCTCAGCCGCAACCGGCACGTGGGCATGGAGCTGGGCCGCGGCCGCGCGCTCCAGGAGATTCTCGGCGACATGAAGCAGGTGGCCGAGGGTGTGAAGACGGCGAAGAGCGCGAGAGACCTGTCGCGCAAGGTGGGGGTGGAGCTGCCCATCTGCGATCAGGTGTACGCCATCGCCTACGAGGGCAAGAGTGCCCGCGCCGCGGTGGTGGAGCTGATGACGCGCCAGCCCAAGTCCGAGCTGGTGTGAGGAGGGGACGAGGGGCGGCGCTCAGTACGCGCGGCCGCCCACGCCCTTCACGCGCCACACGGTCTGGCGCTGGGTGGTGGTGTGCGAGATGAGCACGCCATCCTGCTGCATCTGGTGAAGCAGCCGCACCAGCTTGCTGCGGTCCAGGCCGGTGGCCGCCGCGAGGGCGGGAGTCTCCAGGCCCGCCGGGTAGCGGCGCAGCTCATCGACGATGAGCTTCTTGAACTCGGCCTTGACGGCACCATCCATGTCCTGGGCCTTGGAGGCCTGGAGGATGGCGACGGTGATGAGCCCCAGCACCACCACGGCGAGGGCCGGGTAGACGATGTGGCTGTTGCGCTCGAGCAGCTCGAAGTAGTTCGGATCGACCGACGAGGCGGGCTTTTCAGGGCCCGGATCCATGCCGGGGATGGGGAGCTGCGCCAGCAGGGACAGGGAGAGGATGGAGGGCGGCATGAGCAAGGCACCGGGACTGTAGAAGGCCCCGGTGCCCGCCCGCAACCCCTGCCCCGGGGCCTACGCCGCCCCGAGGTTGTGCGTGGGCTCCTCGTCGGCCTGGAGCTCCTCCTCGAGCGGCTCCTCGAGCGGCACCACCGGGACGAACCCGTAGGTGTGCGACGCGTCCTCGGTGACGACGCCGAGGTTGCGCGAGGCGCCCTCGGCGAAGAGGGTGGTGTCCGCCTTGGCCAGGAGGGCGGCCAGGCCCTCGCGGCTCGCGGCGCTGATGGCCACGCCGCCCTGGGTGCGCAGGAGCGAGCCCACCTCTTCCTGGGTGAGCAGGTCCGCCTTGTTCCACACCATGAGGCGCGGCTTCTGCATCAGCTCCAGCGAGTCGAGGATGTTCTCCACGGCTTCCACCTGCTCGTCACGGGACGGATCGCTCGCGTCCACCACGTGCAGCAGCAGGTCCGCGTCGTACAGCTCCTCCAGCGTGGCGCGGAAGGCGGCCACCAGGTCCTTGGGCAGGTCCCGGATGAAACCCACCGTATCGGTGATGATGACCTCGCGCTCCTGGGGGAAGCGCAGCCGGCGGCTGGTGGGGTCCAACGTGGCGAAGAGCTTGTTCTCCGCCAGCACCTCGGAGCCGGTGATGGCGTTGAGGAGTGTGGACTTGCCCGCGTTGGTGTAGCCCACGATGGAGATGACGGGCAGCTCGCGGCGGTTGCGCTGCGCCCTGCGGACCTCTCGCTCGCGGGAGAGCGCGTCGATGCGCTTCTCCAGGTGGTTGATTCTGTCCCTCGCGCGGCGGCGATCGATCTCCAGCTTCGTCTCACCGGGGCCACGCCCGCCGATACCACCGGCCAGACGGCTCAGGGAGGTGTCGCTCTGCACCAGGCGGGGCAGGCGGTACTTGAGCTGGGCCAGCTCGACCTGGAGCTTGCCCTCGGCGCTCTGCGCCCGCTGGGCGAAGATGTCGAGGATGAGCTGGCTGCGGTCGATGACCTTGAGGCTGGTGGCCTCGCTGATGTGGCGGCCCTGCGAGGGGGTGAGGTCCTTGTCGAAGATGAGGACGTCCGCCATGGCCTGCATGGAGCGCAGGTTGAGGTCCTCCAGCTTGCCGCGGCCGATGAGGTAGCGAGGGTCCGCCTCGCGGCGCATCTGCAGCACGCTGTCGATGACTTCGACGCCCGCGGTGCGCGCGAGCTCCTTGAGTTCGGCGAGGCTGGCCTCGGCGTGGGCGCGGTTGCCGTCCAGGCACACGGCCACGAGGATGGCCTTGTCGCGGCCCGAGACGGTGCGCGCGGCGGCCTTGCGGTTGAGCTCCTCCTCGAGGGCCTCGAGGGTGTCGAGCAGGTCCGGCTGGCCGTCGTGGACATCGGGCAGGGTGCTGACCTGCCAGAAGTTGCCGGTGCCGTTCTCGGGAACGAGGTGCGCGTAGTGCAGCACGCCGGGCAGACCGCTGTCGCTCACGCCCACCGCGGCGACCATGTCCAGGCGCAGCAGCGCGAGGTCCGTCAGGTCGTCCTTGGTGAGCGGCTCGCTCTTGAGGTGGGTGTGGACCAGGCGCAGACCACGCAGACGCACCTGACCGGCACGGGCGCGGCCGATGTCCGGCAGCTCCAGCTTGTGGGCGTTGCCCACCACCACGTACTCGATTTCACCCTTCCGATTGAGCAGGACGCCGACCTGGCGGTTGGTTTCCCGGGACAACTCGGTGAGGTGACGGGCGAGCTCAGGGGAGACGATTTCGTGAGGGGAGACGCGGCGGCGGTAGGTGTTGCGCAGCCGGCTCTGCTCGCTTGCCTTGAGTCCGAGGGTGTTTCCGTAGATTTCCTTCAAAAGTGTCCTTCTCCCGCGCGGAGGGGAAGGCGCCCGCGCCACGCCGTCGTCCTGCCCCTTTTCACTTCTAAGAGGATAGGTGCCTTCGTGCCCGGATTCATCTCCGGGGGTGCCGAATGCCCGACCTCATACAACACGCCTCCTCGGCGAGTGCTTCCTGGGGAGGGACGAAGTTCCGGTGTCCCTCCTGACACCGGGATGGCATAGCTTTGGTGCGTGAGCTCCTCCGGACGAGACGCGGTGCGCGCCGCGCGGCGCGTGGTGGTGAAGATCGGAACCAACGCCCTGACGAACGCCACGGGCCGCTTCAACCGGGCCCACTTCGAGGCGTTGGGCGAGGATCTGCTGTGGGCGGCCCAGGGCCGGGAGCTGGTGGTGGTGTCCAGTGGTGCCATCGCCCTCGGCGTCGAGCGGCTGGGGCTGCCCGCGCGTCCCAAGGACATTCCCGGCAAGCAGGCCTGCGCGGCCGTGGGCCAGAGCCGGCTGATGCAGGCCTACGAGGAGGCCTTCGGCAAGGCGGACCGGCGGGTGGCCCAGGTGCTCCTCACCCATGGCGACGTGCAGGACCGGCGGCGCTACCTCAACGTGAAGCACGCGCTGGAGCGCCTCATCGCGGCCAACGTGGTGCCCGTCATCAACGAGAACGACACCGTCTCGGTGGACGAGCTCAAGTTCGGTGACAACGACACCCTGGCGGGCCTGGTGGCGGGCGTGGTGGAGGCCGATGTGCTCATCGTCCTCTCGGACGTGGAGGGCCTCTTCACCGCCGACCCGCGCAAGGACCCCAACGCCCGGTTGCTCCCCCAGGTGGACGCCGTCACCCCCGAGCTGCTCGCCCTGGCCGGAGGCTCCGGCTCGCTGGTGGGCACCGGCGGCATGGCCACCAAGATTCGCGCCGCCGCCCGCGTCACCGAGCTCGGCGTCCGCTGCCTCATCACCTCCGGCGCCGTGCCCGGCCGCCTGCGCTCCGTGCTGTCCGGCGAGCCGGTGGGCACCCTCTTCGAGACCTCCGGCTCCCGGCGCAGCGCCCGCATGGCGTGGATCGCCCACGCGCTCAAGCCCAAGGGCAAGCTGGTGGTGGACTCGGGGGCGCGCGAGGCCGTCGTCGGTGGCAAGCGCAGCCTGCTGCCCTCGGGCATCCGCTCGGTGGAGGGGGACTTCGGCCGGGGAGACCCCGTGGATCTCTCCGACGAGCAGGGGCAGGTGTTCGCCCGCGGGCTCAGCGCCTACGAGCATGGCGAGCTGCGGCGCATCGCGGGGCTCAAGAGCACCGACATCGAGTCCGTGCTCGGCTACCGCTACCTCGACGAGGCCGTGCACCGCGACGACCTGGCGGTGCTGTAGGCGGACGGCTTCAGATGGGACGGCCGGAGCCGCCCACGGCGGGCTCCACGGTCAGGTCCATCAGTGCCCGGAACTCGGGCGAGTCCACCTTCATGAGGAGCAGGGAGACTTCCAGGTCGCCCGGGTAGCGGCCGAGCTGCACCCGGCGCTCCTGGCCGTGCAGCAGCGCCAGCTCCGAGTGCCCCTTGATCTCCGGCAGCATCAGATCCAGCTCCAGGCGGAACGTCTCGCCCTCGGCCGTGGGCGTGAGCACCAGCCGGTAGTCCGGCTCACTCGCGCCCGGCTTGCGCCGCTCGGCGCGCACCGTGCGGCCCGTCTCTCCGAGCAGCTTGGGCTGGGCCACCAGCCGTCCCTCGCGCCGCACCTCCAGCGCGAAGTAGAGCGGCTCGGCCTTCGCCTGGCTGGGCGCTCCGGCGATACAGGCCAGTCCCACCAGCGCCAGCCCGAGCCATGCCTTCTTGATGAGGGTGGAGCGCGTCATGTGGGTCCTCGCAGTGCATGCGGCCGGGCGAGCCCGCCCGATCAGGCATGTACGCCGTCGATTCCAAGGAATATCCCAGTTGCCCGCCGTTCGCGAGCCCGGGTCCCTCGAACGCCTGCCCGCCAACCCAGGTCGGTTCCGCTCACCCATGGACATACCTGAATGTGCGTTCAGCAAAAAGCTGTTCAGTGACAGTTCCTGCGAGTAGATCCACGGCTTCACGGAGCGTGAGCGGGCATCCGTCCGCCGACACGGCTCCCTGCCTTGACCCGGCCTGACGCTTTTGCGCATTGTCGAAAACCTTCCGATGGACCGTACCGAACGCCTCCTCGATCTCGTCGCGCTGTTCCTGGATGCTCGGGAACCAATCTCCTGGGCGGAGCTGCGCGAGCACTTCCCCGCCGACTACATGGGCATTTCCGATGACGCCGCCGAACGCAAGTTCGAGCGCGACAAGGCGGAACTGCTCGAGCTGGGTTTCCCCCTCACCTACATCCAGGGAGACGACGAGCGGAAGGACGGCTACGTCGTCGACCGCGATGCCTACTACCTGCCCGAGGTGGACCTCTCCAAGGAGGAGCTGGCCGTCCTCTACGCCGCGGGCAGCGCCGCGTTGACGTCCGGGGCCTTCCCCGGCCGGGACGATCTGTCGCACGCGCTGCGGAAGATCGGCTTCTTCGCGGGCCATGCGCTGCCCACCCCGCGCGTGCGCATGGAGCTGGGCACGGAGCAGGATGGGCCGCAGCTCGCCGCGCACCTGGAGTCGCTCTGGGAGGCGTGTGCCTCGCACAAGTGGGTGCAGATGTCCTATGGCTCGCCCAAGCGGCCGGACCTCACGGAGCGCAAGGTGGACCCGTACGGCCTGGTGCTGCGCCGGGGCATCTGGACGCTGGTGGGCTACTGCCACCTGCGCCAGGGGGTGCGGACCTTCCACGTGCACCGCATCCGCTCGCTCAAGGCGAACACCGCCCGCCCGCGCACCCCGGACTTCGAGGTGCCCGAGGGCTTCGCCTTCGACCACCACGTCGCCAGCTACCCCTGGCAGCACCGCTTCCACGAGCCCCAGACCGCGCGCCTGCGGCTCACCGGCGAGCTGATGACCCGCGGGGCCTCGCTCTTCCCGGGCGCCTCCGTGGCCCCGGCCGAGGACGGCGAGGGCGTGCTCGTGGAGCTGCCGGTGACGTTCCTGGATGGACTGTTGCGCTTCTGCCTGCAGCTCGGGCCGGAGTGCCGCGTGGAGGCTCCCGAGGATGCCCGGCAGCGGGTGACGGAGATGGCCGCGCGGATTCTCGAGAAGCACGCACCCCGTGAGGAGGTGGCGGCATGAGCGTCCACGAGCGTCTGCGCCGTCTGCTGTTCCTCGTTCCCTTCGTGTCCTCGCGCCCCGGCATCTCCGTGGAGGAGCTGGCGCGCGCCCTCAACGTCAGCCGGGAGCACCTGCTGGAGGACCTGGATCTGCTCACCTGCGTGGGCCGGCCCCCCTTCAACCCGGACGACTACATCGACATCTACGTCGAGAACGACCGCGTCTACGTGGACCTCGACCAGCGCCTGTCCGCGCCGCCGCGGCTGACGGTGGGCGAGGCCTCGGCCCTGGCCGCCTCGGCGGAGCTGCTGCGCCCCGCCGCGGGTGATGCGCTCCGCAGCGCGGTGGAGAAGCTGGAGGGCGTGCTGCCTCCGGGCGCCGGCGAGCGCTTCCGGGAGATGTACCGGAAGATCGACGCCGCGGTGGAGGCCCCGGAGGCGCTGGGGCCGCTCACCCGGGCCATCCACGAGCGGCGCGAGGTGTCCTTCGACTACGCCACCCCGGGCCGGGGCGCCCTCGAGTCGCGCCGGGTGCGGCCGCACGAGCTGCTCAGCCACCGGGGCCAGTGGTACCTCCAGGCGTGGGACCTCAACCGCCAGGACGATCGGCTCTTCCGGGTGGATCGGATGCAGGCCCTGACCGTCACCGACACCCCCTTCCAGCCCCGGGAGGATGCCCGGGCCGAGGTGCCCAACCCGGCCCGGACCAACGCGGCCGTGCGGGTGCGCTTCTCCAAGCTGGTGGCCCCCTATGTCCGGGAGCGCTTCGGCGAGGACGCTCGCCTGCTCGCGGATGGGGGAGTCGAGGTGAGGGTGGCGGGCGACAACGAGCGCTGGTTGACCCAGTGGGTGCTATCGTTCGGCGGCGAGGCCGAGGTGCTCGAGCCCGCTTCGGCCCGTGCGGCCGTGGCCCGTGCGGCGAAGGCCGTGCTAGGAGTCTGAGGTTTTCATGAGCTTTCAGCTGACGATCGCCGAGGGCAAGGAGGCCGGGAAGGAGTTCGAGTTCGAGCAGGACTCGGTTCTCATCGGCCGCGTCAACGAGTGTGACGTCGTCCTGTATGACGCGGGCATCTCCCGCCGCCACTGCCGCATCTTCGCCGAGGGAGGCCAGCACTTCGTCGAGGACCTGGGGAGCTCCAACGGCACGCAGGTGAATGGCAAGCTGGTGAAGGAGAAGCAGGCCCTGGCGGAGGGCGACAAGCTGTCGCTCGGGCCGGTGGTGTTCGTCTTCAGGCCGGTGGCGGGCGACATCGTCACGGACGCGGGCGGCGTCAGCGCAGACAGCACGCGCATCGTGTCCGTGGACACGGTGGCGCGCCAGCGCAACCGCGGCGCGGCCCTGGCCCCCGAGGGGGCCAACGAGGAGGAGCTGGAGGAGGCGCGGCTCAACACCACGCGTCCCATCCAGACGCTGCGCTCCTCCACCCGTCCCGGGACGCAGCCCGCGCTGCCCCCGGGCGGCGTTTCCCCGCGTACCTCCACCCGCTCCAGTGCTCCGGCGGCAGGGCCCGGCGCGCTGGCGCGTGCTCCGGAGTCCGCTCCCGCCGCCTCGCCCCGGCGCCCCACGTCCAACGCGGTAGCGCGTTCGGCTCCGCCGGCCCAGGGCGGGGCACTGTCCGCCGCGGAGCGCGCCCGCATCCGGCGTGAGTCTCCCGGCCTGGTGGCCCAGGCCCGGCTCTTCTGGGCCGATGCGAGCCCCGCCGTGCGCAACGGCATCATCGGCCTGGGCGTGGTGGCCGCGCTGAGCATCGTGGGCGTGGTGTACTGGCTGGTGCTCGGCGGCGAGACGAAGGTGGCGCGGGGCCCCGAGCCCATGGCGATCAGCGGCACGCCCATCGACGACTCGTTCGGTCTGGGCGAGGGCGTCATCTGGGAGAACCCGGGCCAGAAGGTCTTCGAGTGGGAGTACACCGCCGCCACCCGGGCCATGGCCATCGTGCACTTCCAGGCGCAGGGCATCTCCGAGGGCGAGGTGGTGGTGTCGATCAACGGCGTGGACCTGGGCAAGGTGCCCCCGGACACGCTGGCCAGCCAGGATCGCATCCTGGAGATCATGATCCCCTCGCAGCTCCTCAAGAAGGGCGAGGTCAACCGCATCACCTTCGACAACACGAAGAACCCGCCCGGCGAGGACGAGTGGCGCATCTGGAACATCTGGCTGGAGAAGGTGCTCCTGCCGGAGATTCCGCCCGAGCAGCTCGTCGAGGAGGCGCGCAAGTCGTACGCGCGCGCCCGCAAGAACATCGACAACAAGGAAGTGGGAGCCCGCAACCGCTACGAGGCGTGGAAGTCCTTCCGCGAGGCGTGGCTGCTGCTGGAGGCCCACCCCGAGCCCAAGCCGGACCTCTATTACGAGGCGCGCGAGCGCGTGAAGGACACGCAGGCGGAGCTGGACCGCGTCTGCTCCAAGCTGATGCTGGAGGTGGAGGGGTACGTCAACCAGAACAACTGGCAGGCGGCCTCGGCCACGCTGGACCACACGCGTGAGTACTTCCCGGGTGAGTACGACCAGCGCTGCGCCCGCATGGCGGAAATCAAGCGCGCCGACCTGGGGCTGTAGCCGCCGGGGTGTCCAACCGGTGACGCCGGGGTGGCTCGGGAGTTGACCCGGGCGCCGGGCGCACCGGTTGCCGGATGGCCGGGTCATTCCCACCCTTTCCCCACCATGGGCGAGCAGGAGGTGGGGATCGGCACGGAGCTGGAGGCGGAAGATCGGCCTGGGGAGTCACCCAGGCAGGCGGCTGGCTGCCTGCCTGCCCATGAGCCCGTGTGGAGCCCTCATGTGTCCTCCGCGCTGCTCGCCCGGTACTACCTGCCGCGCTCGCACTCGGTGCTCCGGGGCAATGGCTGCCAGCTCCTGCGCGACGGGGTGGAGGCCTACCCGGCGATGCTGACGGCCATCCGGGGGGCCCGCCGCTACATCCACCTCGAGACGTACATGTTCATCTCCGATGCGGTGGGTGAACTGTTCGGCGAGGCGCTGGCGGAGGCGGCCGAGCGGGGCGTGCATGTGCGGGTGCTCTACGACGCGCTGGGCTCCTGGACGAGCCGGCGTGATTTCTTCGAGGCCCTGCGCGCGCGCGGGGTGGACATCCGCCCCTTCAAGCCCCTCACCAGCCTGGGCCGCGGCCTGCGCCACCTGCTGCGGCGAGATCACCGGAAGATATTGGCGGTGGATGGGGACGTGGCCTTCATCGGCGGGGTGAACATCTCCGCCCACTGGGCCCCCGAGGGCGAGGGCGGCGCCTGGCGAGACGACGTGCTGCGCGTGGAAGGGCCGGCGGTGTACGAGCTGGAGCGCCGCTTCGTGGCCACCTGGCGCATGGCCTTCCAGGACCGGTTCCGCTCCTGGCGTGAGGCGCGCCGGCGTCGGAGGGCGGCGGGGTTGCGGCGGAGCGGCGACGTGAGCCTGGCGGTGCTCTCCAGCCGCCGCAGCATCCACCGCGCCTACCTGCATGCCATCTCCCGCGCGCGGCGCAGCGTGCTGGTGGCGGCCGCCTACTTCATTCCGGACCGGAAGCTGGTGGCCGTGCTGCGCGAGGCCGCCCAGCGCGGCGTGGAAGTGAGCCTGCTGCTCAACGCGAAGAGCGATCACCCCTGGCTGGTGCACGCCACGCGCGCCTTCTACGAGAAGCTGCTCACCGCGGGTGTCCGCATCTTCGAGTGGGAGCGCTGCGTGCTCCACGCGAAGACGGCCGTGGTGGACGGGGTGTGGGGCACCATCGGCTCGTTCAACCTCGAGCGGCGCTCGCTCCTCTTCAACCACGAGGTGAATGCCGTCTTCGCGGACCCACGGCTGGGGCGCAGTCTGGAGGAGTCCTTCCGCGGCGACTGCCAGAGTTGCCGCGAGGTGGACCTGGACGAGTTCCGCCGCCGCCCGCTCTGGCAGAAGCTCGTCGAGCGGGTGCTGTACGCCTTCCGCAAGGTGCTCTGAGGCGGGAGTCAGCGCGCTTCTTCGTCCCCCGTCCGGTCCAGCCAGAAGCTCCTCGTAGCGCACCTGCGGAGGCGTCTGGTGCAGCCGCAGCCCCTGCACCCGGCCGCTCGTCGCCGCGTGGACGCGGGGGTGGAAGAGGGGGACGACGGGGCAGTCCTCGTGGGCGAGCTTCTCCGCGCGCCGGTAGAGCTGCTTGCGCCGCTCCGGATCGATGGTGACGCGCGCCTCCGCCGTGAGCTGGTCCAGCTCCTCGTTGCGGTAGCCCAGCACGTACAGCTTCTGCGCCTGCGAGTTGAGCAGGAAGTGGAGGAAGTTGTCCGGGTCCGGGAAGTCGGAGATCCAGTGCAACCGGAAGACGGGCAGCCGCCCCTCGCGCCGCAGGGCCGAGTACTCCTCCGGGCCCTGCTTCACGTGCTCGAGCTCCACCAGGCCCGCCTCCACCAGCGGACGGAAGAGCAGGGCGTCCTCGGCCGAGGTGTCCCGCTCCACCGTCTGGTACAGCGTCATGCGCAACCGCCGCACCCCGGCCTCGCGCAGCAGCCGCTCGGCCAGGTCGAGGTCCAGGCGCGGCTCGGGCAGCAGGCCCCCTTCACCCAGCAGCTCCGGAGGCGTCAGCGTGCTCGCCAGCCGCGCCCCCTTGTAGAAGTGGTCCACCAGCGCCTGGACGTCCAGTCCGGCCCGGAGCGCCTTGCGGACCCGGACATCGCTGTACATCGGGTCGCGCACGTTGAAGCCGAGGAGGGACGTGGACGGCGTGACGCCCGTCGCGATCTGCCAGCCCTCCTGCTCGGGCTCCTTCACCTGGGTGGCATGCAGATAGGAGACGAACTCCACGCCTCCCTTGCGCAGCGCGGCGATGGCCTCCTCGCGTGAGTTCACCAGGTGGAACTCGAGCCGATCCAGCAACGGCTGCCCCTGGCGCCAGTAGGTGGGGTTGCGCTCGAGCACGATGCGCTCCTTCCCGAAGTCCACCTGCCGGAAGGGGCCCGTTCCCACCACCTGATTTCTCGCGTCCAGCCGCGCCACCCCCGTGGAGGACTGCGCCAGCAGTTGGAGGAAGAAGGCCTTGGGCTCCTCCAGCCGGATCTCCAGCGTCTGCTCGTTCAGCACCTCGAGGCCCTTCACCTCGCGCGCCTGGCCCGCGGCGAAGGCTCTGGCGCCCTCCACGTCCTCCAGCAGTCCCCGATCCGGCGATTTCTCGGCGGGGTTCATCAGCCGCTCGAAGTGGCGCTTCACGTCGCGCGCCGTCAGGGGTGTGCCGTCGTGGAAGGTGACGCCCTGGCGCAGGTGGAAGCGGTAGCGGCACGCCGAGGGGTCCGTCTCCCAGCGCTCGGCCAGGTCCGGCACCAGGACACCGTCCTCCAGCCTCAGCAGGTTGGAGAAGACGCAGGCGCACAGCTCGGCGATCTGGATCTCCACGCTGAAGAGGGGATCCAACCGGCCCACCGCGTTGACCATGGACGTCTGGTGGAGGCCCGCGCGCAGCGTGCCGCCCGCCTTCGGCGCCGGGAGCCGGAAGCGGAACACCTCGCCATCCAGGCTGGCCGCCTCGTGCGCCAGTTGCTCCACCGTGCGGCTCAGCCCATCGCCGATGCGGATGACCTGGAGCGCGTCCTCGTGCACCCGTGCCACCTCGTCGCCGATGGCCGCGTCGCCCCGCGTCAGCACGTCGTGCGCCGCGCGGATCTCGTCGATGGCCGTGCTCAGCCGCACCACCGCGGCGGACAGATCCCTGCCCGTGCGCGCCTGGCCCTCGGCCTTGTGCGAGGCCTCCTGCGCCAGCTTCGCCATCTGCTGCGTCTGGTGCACCAGCTCGCGCCCGTGCCCCGCCTGCTCCATGGCCGCCCGCGTCACGTCATCCACGCGCCGCGCCACCCGGTGGCTCGCCTCCACCACCGTGGAGCCCTGCGCCTCCAGCCGCTTCGTCTCGGCCAGCGTGGCCTCCACCGCCGAGAAGGTGCGCTGGGTGATGGTGCGGATCTCCATCAGCGCCTCGGCGGCCCGGTCTCCGAGCTGCACGCCCGCGCTGGCCTGCTCCCGGCCTTCCTTCACCAGCGACACCGTCGTGTCCACCTCGCGGCGGATGCCCCCCACCATGGTGGCGATCTCCCGCGTGGAGCGCGCGGTGCGCTCGGCGAGGCTGCGAATCTCGTCGGCCACCACGCCGAAGGGCCGGCCCTGCTCTCCGGCCTGGGCGGCGATGATGGCCGCGTTGAGCGCCAGCAGGTTCGTCTGGTCCGCGATCTCCTGGATGACGTCCACGATGCGGCCAATCTGTGTGGAGCGCACGCCCAGCGAGTCCACCAGCCCGGCGGCCTTGCGGACCGTCTCCTCCACCCGGTACATGCCCTGGACGCAGTCGTTGACGAGCACCTCGCCGCGCTCGGCGGTGGCCGTCACCGCGTGGGCGAGCTGGTTGGTCTCCGAGGCACGGTGGCGCACCGCATCGATGCCCGTGTGCACCACCTGCACGAAGGCCTCCGCCTCGCTGGCGAAGCGGGCCAGCTCGTCACCCGAGGAGGCGATGTGGTGCAGCCGCTCGCTCATGGACTCCACCTGCTGCGTGGTGCGGTGCGAGAAGTCGTCCAACGCGAGCAAGGCCTCGGCCACCTGCCCGAGCCGCTCGGTCATCTCCACCAGCGAGCCCTTCGTCTCCCGCGTGAAGGTATCGAGCTGCGCCACGCGCTTGCCCGCGGCCTCGAGGCTCTGGCCCATGCTGGCCGTCGACTCGCGTGAGCGCTCCACCGCTCCGCCCTGACGGCGCGCGGCCTCCAGCAACGCCCGCACCTCCTCGGACACGCCCTGGCAGGTGCGGCGCACGTTGCCCGTCATCCGCTGCACCTGGCTGAGCGCGCGGCGCAGGGAGATGAGCAACCGGCGCACCTCGCGCTGGTCCCCGATGCTCTCGTGGGCGGGGTGGGTGAGGTCTCCCTCGGCCAGCATGGAGAGGAAGCGGGTCCGCTCCTGGTCGGGCCGGGCCTCCCCGAGGAACCAGAAGGAGTAGCGCGTCAGCCCCAGCAGCACCGGAGTGCCGATCAGCAGCACGCTCCATCCGGCCGCGTCATGGGGGTGGCCGGTGACGAAGTACAGCAGTCCGCCGAGGGCGAGGGCGAAGGGAAGCCCTCCGAGGACCACGAACGCATAGAGGTTCTTTGGGGGGGGCATGGGGTCGCGAACAGGCTGGCCCCCACGCTATCCCGCTCACGCCAGCGTCCTCAAATGGTGCGGGGAGGGGAGGAGCCAGCCCCTCGTTCAGTCGGTGTGGGCGGCGGTGGCCGGTGTGCCTGCCTGGAGTGCGTCCCGCAGGGGGATGACCCGGGTCTGTGAGAGGTCCACGGAGGTGACGAAGTCGTTGTCCGGAGCGCGCTTGCGCAGCTCCGCCAGATGTGCGCGCAGCAGGCTCTGGCGCTTCTCCTTGCGGGGATGCTCGGTGGACAGCCCCTTGTCCGGCAGCTTCGACAGGAAGGCCACGTACTCCTCGGGCGCATAGCCGGCGGCCGCCATCAACTCCACGGCCTCGGTGTCGGCGGCGTACTCGTCCTGCTCGCCGAAGCCCTTCTCGGTGAGGCGGGCGATGAAGCCGTTGGTGAAGGCCTGGAGGGCCTCCTTGCCCCACTTGTCGATGCTCACCTGGCCGGCGGCCTGCTTGAACAGGCCGCGCAGCTCGCCGGCGGGCAGCAGTTGCCCGAGCCCCCCGACCGCGCGATCGAGCTCCTTCGCCGTGGTGGACGCGGCCTTCGCCAGCGGCTTGGACTTCTCGGCCCTCACCGCGTCCTCGCACTGGTCCACGAGGTAGCGCTGGTACTCCCGCATCGCGTGCTTGCGGGTGATGTGGGAAATCTCATGCGCGAGCACGCCCGCGAGCTGGGCCTCGTTGTCCAGCCGCGCCAGCAGCCCCTCGGACACGAAGACGTAGCCCCCGGGTCCACTCACCGCGTTGATGCCCTCGGACTGGAGCACGCCGAACGTCCAGGGGAGGTCCGGCCGGCTGGATTGGGCCGCGAGGTTCTTGCCAATCTTGTTGAGCTGCACGTGCAGCGCCTGGGCTCGCGGCCGGCGCGTGAGCCCTCCGCCCCGGCTCACCCAGTTGACGCTCACCGCACCACCGAAGGCGCTCTCCTCCTCGAAGGTGATGGCGCGGGCCTTCAGGGTGTCGCAGTCCTTCCGCAGCTCGGCGGCGCGGAGCTCCGCCTCCTCCGCCTCCTTCGCGTACTGCCCCAGCGTGCCACCGGACTGACCCAGGACCTGCCGCACGGCGGTGCAGCCCGGCAGGCCGAGCATCAGGCACGCCACGGCGAGGGGGACGCGGCGCGGGCTCATCACCGGCCCCCCTTCTTCGCCGGACGCGAGGCCGGGGCGGAGCGGCGTGCCACCTCGGGCCGGCCCACCACCTCGGGCAGTCCTCCCGCGCGGGCGTACTCGGACACCTGCGCCGAGTCGATGGAGGCGGCGAGCGACTCGAGCGCGATGAGCTGCTGGACGCTCTCGGGCCGGCTCAGCGTCTTGCCGTACGCGATGGCTCCGGGCCCCAGCGCCTTGACGGCGGCTCCCGAGGAGGCGAAGGCCTCGGGGGACAGCGGCTTGCCCGGGTTCTTGCTGGTGACCTCCATGGAGGGCGGCGAGACGGAGAGATTGGCCTGGTAGATGAAGCCCTGGACGGGGCCCTTCTTGTCCCCCGGCACCATCACCTTGCACCAGGGCGTGTTGCCCTGCCGGCCCTCGTACGTCACCGCCTTGCCGGGTTGCAGCACCACGAGCGTGTCCGCGGTGGGGCTGTTCGAGGCCTTCAGGTGGGTGTTCTTCGCCTTGATGTACAGCGTGCCGCCGGGCGTCACGGCCAGGGCGGTAGCGCTGGTGGCCACGCACACCAGGGCCAGCAGCGTGGGAAGTCTCTCGAGGCTCACGGTCACTTCTCCAGGCTCACCACTCCGTCGAAGGGGAGGGCGGGGGGATTCAACGCGTAACGCTCACACCGCGCAAGGAGGGCCCGGCCGGGACCCTCCTCAGGGTCCGCCGCGAGCGCCTCCTTCAGCACGCGCGCGGCCTCCTCGAAACGGGCCTCGCGGTAGAGCGCGAGGGCCCGGTGGTAGCGCTCCACGGTGGCGCGCTTCGCCGCGGGCAGCTCTCCGGCGCGCGCCAGCAACTCGTACACCGTCACCACCTCTTCCTTGCCCGCCACCCGCACCCGGTCCAGCTCCCGCGCCTCGATGTGCTCGCGCGCCATGGCGTAGGTGCGCGGGCCGATCATGATGGTGGTGTCGTAGGCCTTGTTGGCGCCCTCCAGCCGGGCGGCCAGGTTCATTCCATCCCCGATGGCGGTGTAGTCGAGCAGGTGCTCGCTGCCGAAGTTGCCCACGAACATCTCCGCCGAGTTGAGGCCGATGCGGGTGTAGACGTCCGGCAGGCCCTCCTTCTGGAAGCTCGGCGCGCAGGGCCTCCACCTCGTCGCGCACGGCGAGCGCCGCGTGGCAGGCGAGCACCGCGTGGTCCGGCATGTTGAGCGGCGCGCCGAAGAGGCACACCACCGCGTCGCCGATGTACTTGTCCAGGCAGGCCCCGTGCCGCATCAGCACCGAGCTGACCCGGGTGAGGTAGCGGTTGAGCAGGGCCGCCAGCGCCTTGGGGTCATCCTTGAAGCGCTCGCTGAAGGAGGAGAAGCCGCGGATGTCGGAGAAGAAGGCGGTGATCTCCCGCGTCTCGCCCTCCAGCGAGGGCACCTTCTGCTGCTCCACGAGCTGATCCACCAGCGTCTTGTCCAGGAAGCGGTTGAAGGCCAGACGCAGCCGCTCGCGCTCGCGGTTGGCGAACACGTGGTTGAAGGCCACCGCGGACAGCGCGGCGAGCTTCCCCGCGTAGACGGGCATGGCGTTGAGCAGGTGCACCCGGCCGTGCTCGAGGAAGAGGCCGGTGACGAGGAAGAAGCCGAAGAAGAGCAGCAGCGGCCAGGCGAGCTCCAGCATGGGCACGCGCACCAGCGTGATGAGCGCCACGGAGAAGAGCGCCACGCAGAAGGTGAGCAGCAGCGAGGCCCAGAAGGGCGCCTGGGTGATGAAGCCGCCGGACAGGAGCGCCTCCAGCATCACCGCGTGTTTGACGAGCCCGGGGGCGTCGCTCTGGAAGGGCGTGGACTTCACGTCGCTGGTGCCCACCGAGAGCCCGCCCACCAGCACCACCTTGCCGCGGAAGGTGCCCTCGGGGATGACGGGCACGTAGGGCGTGCCCTTGCGCTGGTGCTCCTGGCGGCGTGCCCAGTCCTCCAGCACCGCGTACACGCTCAGCGCCTCGAAACGGTCCTTCCACGTGCCGCCGAAGTCCAGCTCGGCGCTGCCGTCCGGGTTGATGGGCAGCTCGCGGGCGCCGAGCTTCAGCTTGCCCGGCGTCAGCTCGACCCGCTCCGCGCCGAGGATGTCCGCCACCGCGGCCAGCGACAGCGTGGCGTAGGTGTTGGCCCCGTCCGAGTAGGCGAAGCGGGTGCGGCGCAGGCGCCCGTCCTCGTCCTCCTCCTGCAGGACGAGCCCGAAGCCCGGCGTGGAGCGCACCAGGGCGGGCAGGGGAGGCACCGGGTGGCGCATGAGCCGTGCGCCCGTGTCGCCCGGCTTCTGCTCCAGCGAGGGCAGCCGCAGGCCGGGGGGGTGCACGGGGAAGGCGAGCGCCCGGGCCACCTCTTCCGGCTTCAGGGGTGGAGGGCCCTCCGTCTCGGCGAACTCGGTGAAGTCCCCGGTGGAGTCCTCGCTGCCGGCGGCGAGGCGGACGTCCGGCGTGGGCGGCGCGGGCCGGTGGGCTAGCCGGTTGACGGGCTCCACCCGGGGCAGGGCGGGCTGGCCCGCGTTGATGCTGAAGCCGAGCGTGAGGGGTATTCCGCGCTCCTCCAGCACCTGCGCGAGGGCCAGGTCATTGCTCTCATCGGTGCCGCGCTCGTCCATCACGCCGTCGAACACGATGGCGCGGGCGCCCTCGTCCACGAGGTGCTCGAAGACGCGCGCCCACAGGTTGCGCGAGTAGGGATAGACGCCGTAGTTGCGCACGTACGTCTCGTTGTCCCGGATGCCCTGCAGAGTCTTGTCGTCGATGCCGACGATGACCACGTCCTTCGAGCGCGGGTGGCCCCGGGTGAAGAAGGTGAGCCCCTGGTCATAGGCGCCGAGCTCGGCGTCGCTCATCCGCAGCAGATCGTATTTCTGACAGAGCGCCGCGCCCGCGGTGGCGAGCACGGCCACGAGCAGGATGAACTTCCAGCTATGGCGCAGCCGCAGGGCGTAGACGTGGAGGAAGGGCTTCACGGGTGGGCTCGAAGGGGCCGGCTCGTCATGTAGCCGACATGTTACGGAAGGTAACGGTCCGTTTCCGCGCGTGACGTCTCGACGCGGTGCGTCCAGTACACAAGCCACCGGAAGCACGAGATTTCCGGGTAGGCATAGCGCTTGCGTTGTAGGACTCCAACCTGAACCCGTTCCATCCCCTGGGGGAGACACCATGTTCGTTGCGCCCAAGGAGCCCATCACCGCGCGCGCGCGCGTGAAGAGCCTGGAGGAGTACCACCGCCTCTACAAGCAGAGCCTGGAGGATCCCGCCGGCTTCTGGGGCGAGCAGGCGAAGCGGCTCGAGTGGTTCCACCCGCCGTCCAACGTGCTCGACACGGACATGGAGGAGGTGGACTTCTCCTGGTACGGCGGGGGCCGGCTCAACGCCTGTCACAACGCGGTGGACCGGCACCTGCACACCCAGCCGGACAAGACGGCGATCATCTGGGCGGGCAATGAGCCCGGGCAGTACCAGCGGATCAGCTTCCGCGAGCTCAAGCACAACGTGGCCCGCGTGGCCAACGTGCTCAAGGCGCACGGGGTGAAGAAGGGGGACCGCGTCTGCATCTACATGCCCATGACGCCCGCGGTGGCCTACACCATGCTGGCGTGCGCGCGCATCGGCGCGGTGCACTCGGTGGTGTTCGCCGGCTTCTCCGCCGAGTCCCTGAGAGACCGCATCCTCGACTCGGGGGCGCGCATCGTCATCACCGCCAACGAGGCGCCGCGCGGCCCCAAGGCCGTGGCCCTCAAGTCCATTGTGGACCAGGCGCTCGAGGGCCTCACCCAGGTGGAGACGGTGCTCGTCAGCCGCCGCACCCCGAAGCCCGTGTCCATGAAGGCCGGCCGCGACAAGGTGCTCGAGGAGGAGATGGAGAAGCACCGCTCCACCTGCCCCGTGGAGTGGATGTCCAGCGAGGATCCGCTCTTCATCCTCTACACCTCGGGCAGCACCGGGAAGCCCAAGGGCGTGCTGCACACCACGGCGGGTTATCTCGTCTACGCGGCGATGACGCACGAGTACGTCTTCGACATCCGCCCGGAGGACGTCTTCTTCTGCAGCGCGGACGTGGGGTGGATCACCGGCCACAGCTATCTGATTTATGGCCCGCTGGTGAACGGCGTGACGACGGTCATGTTCGAGTCCACGCCGATGTACCCGGACGCGAGCCGGATGTGGCAGGTGGTGGATGACGTGAAGGCGACCATCCTCTACACGTCGCCCACGGCGCTGCGCGCGCTCATCCGCGAGGGAGACGAGTGGGTGAAGAAGTCCTCGCGCAAGAGCCTGCGGATTCTCGGCAGCGTGGGCGAGCCCATCAACCCCGAGGTGTGGCGCTGGTACCACGACGTGGTGGGAGAGGGCCGCTGCGACGTGGTGGACACGTGGTGGCAGACGGAGACGGGCGGCATCCTCATCACGCCGCTTCCGGGAGCCACGCCGGCGAAGCCGGGCAGCGCGACCCTGCCGTTCTTCGGCATCGAGCCGGTGCTGGTGGACGAGAAGGGCGCGGTCATCGAGGGCAATGGCGTCTCGGGCAACCTGTGCCTGAAGCGTCCGTGGCCGGGCCAGGCGCGCACCATCTGGGGAGACCACCGGCGCTTCCGCGAGACGTACTTCTCCACCTACCCGGGCATGTACTTCACGGGCGACGGCTGCCGCCGCGACGAGGACGGCTACTACTGGATTACGGGACGCGTGGATGACGTGCTCAACGTGTCGGGACACCGGCTGGGCACGGCGGAGATCGAGAGCGCGCTGGTGGCGCACGAGGCGGTGGCCGAGGCCGCCGTGGTGGGCTTTCCGCACGACATCAAGGGCACGGGCATCTGCGCCTACGTGACGGTGAAGCCGGGAGACATGGGCTCCGAGCAGTTGGTGGGCGCGCTGAAGGAGCAGGTGCGCCGCATCATCGGGCCGCTGGCCACGCCGGACCGCATCCGCGTGGTGAGTGGCCTGCCGAAGACGCGCTCGGGGAAGATCATGCGCCGCATCCTGCGCAAGGTGGCCGAGGGCCAGACGGACAGCCTCGGCGACACCTCCACGCTGGCCGAGCCGCAGGTGGTGGACGAGATCCTCCAGCTCGAGCAGAGCGAGACCTCGAAGGGGCGCTGAGGCGCGGGGGTATTCTTCTGGACTGGCCACCCATGGAGGGGTGGCCAGGACCATGAGGAATCCCCATGAAGCTGTGCTTCGAGGTGGCTGCACGCGGCACCACGAGCGGCAGCTACTGGAGCTGTTCTGCGAGGTCTCTCCCGAGGAGCGCTCAAGACCATTCGATTCCATTGAGGAAGCGATTGCCGCGTTCGATGCCGAGTTCGGCAACTGATCGTTAGACGAGGCTCTCCTACCGGGCGGGAGTGCTCTGCCCGGGTGCCTCGAACGTCATGCCCTCCACGCGAATCCGGCGCGGGCCGCCGTCCTTCTCGAGCACCTCCAACACGAAACGCTCGGTGCCGGAACTCGGCGTGTCCATGACGAAGCTCATCAACCCCACCGTGCCGAACTCCAATCCCTCCTCGGGCACCTCCACCTTCACGGCACGCAGGCGCACCGCCTCGCCCGTGGCCTCCCTCCTCAGCGCGTACTCGCCCGGCCGCCAGCGCCGCTCGGGGTCCATGTCGAGGACCCAGATGAGCACCACCGTTTGTGAATGCATCTGGTAGGCGATGCTGTTGCCCATCATGCCCACCTTGCCTCCGCCTCCGTTCTTGCCATTGACGGTGAAGCGGCCCAGGGACTCCCGCCGGTGCAGCCAGGAGGGCAACTTTCCGCACTCGTGTGGCACCGGCTCGCAGCGGAAGCGCGACTCCTGGGCGCCCTCGGGACCCACCCGTGGCCCCTCCCGCGGCTCCTCGGGAAAGCACCTCATCTGTCCCCGGCTCAGCTCGTGGTGCTCGTACGCCACGGCGAAGTCCGCCAGCGTCTCCGCGAGTTGCGCCGCGCTCTCCTCCGTCGTCGGCGGAGGCCGCCGGTACACCCGCACGTTCAGGTCCGTGCGCAGCTCGCCCCGCACCAGCGTCAGCTCCAGCCGCGTTCCGTCCTCATAGGCCACCGACAGGGGCAGGCGCTCGCCCGGCTTCAGGTCCCCCACCACATCGAGCAGCAGCAGGTTGCCGTCCTGCTGCTTCATCCGGATGCGCTCGCCGGCTCCCTCCAGCGTGCTCCGCTCCAGATCGACCCGCCCATCCATCAACTCCACCACCGAGAGGAATCTCCGCGTCACGCGCACCTCCCGCTCGGAGGCGGAGGGCCCCTCGTGCAGCCTCAGCTCGCGAGCCTCGGGCTCCCAGCCCTCGGGCAGCGAGCTGCTCCGGGCCGAGGCCACTCCCGCGGCCAGCGGAAGGACCAGCAACAACAGGTGGAGGAGGGGGCGGGCGGCGACGGCTATCTCGCGAGTAGGATGGTTCATCATATCTCCTGGGTTGGTTTCCACATACCGCAGGGGATTCCGGAAGTCACGTTTACGGACAGGACCGCCGAAGTGGACTGAAGCTTGCCCGCCCGGCGCCGCCCCGGTTAGCTTGGGCCGTCTCACGGTGAAGGGTCCGCTTGCGCTCCGTCTCCTGGGTGGCTCTCCTCGGGCCGCTCCTCTTGTCGTCCTTGTCAGCCGCCGCTCGGGAGCGGCCCGTCGAGCGCGTGTCCCGGAAGCGCACCGTTCACGCCTCCGCGGCTCCCGGCGGGGCGCTCCCCGAGGTGTCCGTCGCGGGCGGCAGCGCCACCGTCATCACCACTGGAGTCCCGCTCGGTCCCGGTGGCCCGGTGCTCCAGGACGAGCGCGGGCGCGTCCGGCTCGTCCCGGTGGATGGGACTTCCTTCATCGTCCTGCCCTCCGCTGACCTCGGGGAGGGGGATCGCCCGGTGCTCACCGTGCCGCTGCTGCCGGGCGATTCCCTCCAGCTCGCGCTCGTCACCCGCCGCGGCGAGGTGGATGGAGAGGTGCGGCTCGTCCGCCTCCAGGCGCCCGCTGCTGGCCAGGAGGGCGTGGCTGACGTGGCCCGCATCCTCCAGGCCGCACCGGCGGCACAGGTCGGACTGGCCCGGCCGAAACATTGGGTGACGCTGCGAGAAGTGATTCAGGCGAAGGTCGACTCGGTCCTCCGGATTGGCCCGCACGTCTTCATCACGCTGTCCACGCTGCCAGGCTGGAAGAGCAAGCCGTCTGCGGGGGACTGGGAGCGGCTCCAGCTCCGGGCGTCCCTGGGGAATGGCTCCTTTTTGGTGCTGCCCCTGCTCCATGTTCCACCGACCTCCCCGGGAGAGGCCGCTTCCCGGCACACCGTGGTGGCCACCCCTCCCGGAGGGACCTCGCACCTGTTGCTGTCGGTGGAAGGCTCGGCTCTCCCGGAAGCCGTTCTCGCGCTGCCATGAACAAGGCCCTGCATCCCAACCAGTTGCGCTCGGGACACAGCGTGCGGGAGTACCTCGTGGTGCGCCGTCTGGGCGTCGGTGGCTTCTCCCTCCTCTTCCTGGTGGAGCACGAAGGCAACCCGTACGTCATGAAGATGGCGTCGCAGCCGGCCTCGGATGCGGACGAGGATCGCGTCGATGGCTGGATGCGCCGGGAAGCGGTCTCGCTGGAGCACCTTTCACATCCCAACCTGCTGCCCGTGCACGAGATGGGGAGATGGCCGGACCCCCGGACGGGTTACTCCTTCTTCGTCACGGACCATGTTCCAGGTGCCACCTTCCACGACTGGCGCTGGAACAAGCGGGCCACGCCCCTCCAGTGGGTGGGCGTGCTGATCGAAATCCTGCGCGCCCTGGAGGCGATGCACGAGCGCGGGGTGTGCCACCGCGACCTCAAGGCCGACAACATCCTGGTGCGCGAGGGCGATGACTGGCCCTTTCTCATCGACCTGGGGGCCGTCCACCTGCCGTGCGCGCGCCCGCTGACGGAGGGGCTGGCCCCGGGCACGCTCTATTGCCAGCCTCCCGAGGCTGTCCGCTTCCTGTTGGGGAAGGAGGTCCTCGAGAAGGGCTCGCGTTTCGAGGCCCGGCCCACGGCGGACCTGTACGCCATCGGTATCCTCGTCTACGAGGCCCTCACGGGTCTGCGCCCCTTCGACCCGGCGCTACCGCTGGAGCAGCTACTGGTGGCCATTCTCACCGTCTCGCCCGCCGAGCCCCGGCAGCACGCTCCCGAGGTCCCCGCTTCCCTCTCCGCGCTCGCCATGCGGCTGCTGGCCAAGGAGCCCGCGCAGCGCCCCGCGAGCGTCCGGGCCGTGCGCGAGGAGCTGGAGCGGCTGCGGACGGAGGAGGGGCATCTGGCGTCCTGGCGGGTGCCGTCGGTCCCGCTCTCCGAGCGCGGGAGCACTCCGGCTCCGGAGGCCACGCAACCGGAGTCGGGCCTCCCTGGGGCGTCCGAGGACTCCGCGAGCGCGGGCCGTGCGAGGCGCTGGCCGGTGGTTCTCGTGGAGTGGGCCTTCGTGCTGGGGCTGCTCGGGTTAGGTTGGTGGCTGCTTCACTTGCACCCTCACGTGGAGTCCACCGCGCCGGCCCCGCTGGCGCTCTCCGAGCAAGGAGCACCGCCCGTGCCGTCTTCCCAGAACAGCCAGGACCCTTCCGTCACCGCTCCGTCGAGCGAGGCCTCTTCGCGCTGGTGCGCCACGATGCGCGCCGTGTGGGGGGCGGCGCTCGTGCAGCTCGCCGGATGCGCCACCACGCCCGATGTGCGTCCGTACTCGGCTGGTTTCCTCGCGCGGTGCTCACCCGAGGCCCGCGCCACTCCGCTCGAGCTGGGCTTCACGCCTGAATACCTCTATCCCACCTATATGACGTCAGGCACTCCGGCCTCATCGGCCTATCCTCGCGAGGAGGGTGGACCCCTCAACGTCAAGCCCGGGCCTGTCACGGCCATCATGGTGCCGTTCAATGATGACCGGGAGTTCAACCTGGAAGGCGAGGCGAAGGTCACGCCGATGCGTGTCTACATCCGATTCAACCGCATCCAACGCCCTGACGGCTCGTGGTTGCCGATCTGCGGAGCCGCCGTCAGCTCGATGGAGCGGGTGTACGGTATTCCGACGTATGAGGGATACGCGGCGACCGGGGCTCCGTTGGATCAGGTGGACCGGAGCGAGGGCAGCGTCATCATCAACATGCCCCGCTTCGAGACCGCCATCGAGCCGCCCGAGGGGGAGCCTCGGCCCGACGTGCCTCAGCCGGACCCCAACGAGCCCCCGGAACTCCACATCCTGAACCCGCCGAAGCGCCAGCGCTACTGAGCCCGGCTCACGCCCCACCTCGGCTTCACTCGTTGACGTCAATGAGCATCACACCTCTGGTTGCATCACTCGTTGACGTCAACGAGTGCGGGGTCCGGGGCGGACCCCGTTCTCGAGATGGACATGGAAGAGAAGATCACGACCAAGGAAGCCTACGCGGCGATGTACGCCTACCTGAAGATGCTCTACGACATGACAGGCTCGGACGACCTGGGCGTTTTCCTGGGCAGCATGTCGCTGCTCGAAGACGGCACGCCATCGGATCCCGGTGTCTGGGACGACTGGCTGGAGGCCGTAGAACAGGCAAGGCTCGGTCAAGTCGATCTGTCGCTGGCAATCCCCGATGAGTGAGGCCCTGCCGATTCACTCGGAGGGCGGCGGCTCGGGAGCGCGGTGGCGCTCGGCCTCGCGGAAGAGCTGCGTGAGGGAGAAGTCCAGCAGGGACTGGCGGGAGCGCAGGTAGTGCCAGGCGCGGATGAAGGGCAACCAGACGCGCTCACCGACGAGCACCTGGTTCTCCATGAGCTTGTCGCGCGGTATCCACTGGCCATCCAGGTGGTGCACCAGCACCTGGCCCAGGTAGGCGCCCACGGCGCGCATCACGTGCGTGTCGAGCGCCTCGCGCAGGCGGGTGCCGGGGACGTCCTCGCGCCAGAAGAAGAAGTCGATGTCGGTGAGCGACTCGGGGGGGGCCTGCATGACGGAGGGCACCTCGATGTGCAGCATGGCCACGAGGTGCTCGGCGAGGAGGCTGTAGCGCTCGAGGACGCGCTGGGGGTCGGCCACGTCCGAGGGGAGGGCGGCGCTGGCGGGCAGCCACTGCCTGCGCTCGGGGGGCTGCCAGGCGTTGAGCTCGGCGATCTTGCGTGGGCGCTCGTGGCTGGAGACGTGGTCCACGACTCGCGAGAAGAGTGAGGCGGCCTCCGGGTGGAAGTGGGGCTGCACCGGGGCGAGGGCGGCGCTGCGCTCGCGCAGGCCGTGGAGCACGGTGTCGAAATCGAGGTCCGGCCGGAGGTGGACGTGAGCGCGGGCCTGGGCGAGGCGGGCCGCGTCACTGGCGAAGTCCGCGGCGGTGGGCCACGTCACCAGGAGGATGGAGCCGTTGGGCAGCTCCTCCACCCGGTGCGCGGGCGTGGAGAGCATGCGCTCGCGGCCGACGCTCTCCACCAGCTCGGGGCCGAAGACGTTGAGCCACCACACCGCGTAGATCTTGTCGAAGCCGTCCCTTCGTGAGGTTTTCTCATCGCGGCCGAAGTAGGGGGCACCCGACAATGCCCTGTCATCAGAACTGTGAGCCGAGGCGTGGGAGACGGGGTAGCGGGAAGCCCAGGCGCGCACCATCTCCACGAAGTGCTGGCAGCGCTCGGCTTCCGCGAAGAAGGAAAGCGGCTTCACATAGCCAAAGAATCTCAGGAGAGAAGGCTGGAGCCAGAGACTGAGTACCAGGTCCAACGCGGGCCATTGGGTCCGATAGAGGCCGATGGTTTTGACTCTGTCGTCGTGCTCCTCTTCCAGGGCCTTGCAGATGGCGGCACGGGAGTATTTGCGGTGCCGCTTGCCTTTGACGACCTCCGGCATCCACCCGCCCGCGTACTGTTCGAGCGCTTGGAGAAAGGGCTCCAATTCACGCTGCCGTGCCGCCTGGTCGTCGAAGGCACCATCGAACTCGAGCCAGAGTTTGTCTTCCGGCTTCGACTTGTGAACACTCAGGGTTTTCATTGGAACATCACCTCCACCCCTGGGACCTGATTCTGGGCTTCTTTCACGGCCTGTTCCAACGCGTCTACGTCCTTGGGCTTGAGTGGACCACCCTCGTAGATGAGGCGGACCCGCTGCACCTTCACGCGCAGCTTGAGCCCGGGACGGACGATGTCCAACGTCTCACCGTAGTACGCCAAGGCTTCCCTCGCATCCGCCTTCATCCGTGCTTGTATGGACCCTAAATCCATTCCCGAGAAGTCGCGGCTCTTGAAGCTGACGGTCTCCACGCGAGGAGCCTGTGCGGCGGGCGGCTTCTGCTCGATGACGAGCACATCCGCGAAACGCAGGCCGCTCTCGGGCTTGCGCACGCCCACGTAGGTCTCGACACGCGGGGAGTCGAAGTCCTGGAGGAGCTGGCGCTGCGCCCGGGGAAGGGCCGCCTCGTCGCGCAGCAGTTGCGCCCTGCCGCGCTCGAACCTTACCCCCCGTAGGAGCAACTCACGCATCCGCTGGTAGCCGTCCCACTTGAGGGGCGGCTCGAGCTGCCCGCCTTTCTTCAACTGACTGCCCTGCCGCAAGTCGGCCAGGCGCCCCTTGCCGTACTGGAGGTACTCGCCCCAGAGCGCGTGCTCCGTGGCGCCGACCGGCGGCGCCTTCTCCAGGGCCACCAGTTGTTTCTCCAGCACCGCCACGTCCCGGGACAGGCGCGGGCCTGGGATGTCGAGCTCCAGCTCCAGGATTTTGGAGTCCAGGACCTCGCGGGAGAGCCCCGCCGCCTCGTCCGCGAGTGAGGCCACGCCGCCCGGACTCGTCCCCGCCCCGCCCCGCCTCCCGGGGGCACCGGGCCGCTCGGACTTCGCCTGGGACAACCAGGCCTGGGCCCTGGGCACGTTGCCCCGGGCCTCGTGGAGGGCCAGCGCCCCGGCTTCCCCGCCGTCGATGACGAGCAGGGCCGCCTCGGGGTCCGCCCGCAGGTAGCGGGCCACCTCTTGCAGTCCTTCGCCTCCAAGCTGCTCCCGCAGGCGCTGCGCCGTGGCCCTCAGTTCCTCCAGGCGCGGCGCCAGGGTCTGGACTCGTCCCTGGGAGAGGGCGCGCACGCCCTTGCCTCCCGCGTACAGGGCCACCATGAGCACGGCGGGGGTCAGTTCGCGCGCGGCCTGCTCGTACTGGCCCTGCGTCAGGGAGTAGGCGCCGTGGCCCACCCCGGCCGTCAGGGCGTAGAAGCCCAGCGGCACGCCGAACGTCAGCTCGTCCAGAACCCCCAGCGCCACGTTGCCCGGCTCCAGGGCCTGCCTGGCCAGCGCGTCTTCCACTTCATCCAGCGCGCGCCGGTAGGACGGAGGCAACTGCGCCTTGCGTGCGCCGTACTCCAGCCCCCCTCCCAGTTGGAAGAGCGGGGCTGAGGAGAGCATCTCCCCCATTCCCTCCCCCGCGCCCCGCAGCGCATCGCCCGGGCGCTCGGGCCGGTCCGCGTAGTCCGAGAAGGGGAGGCCCCGCTGCCGCAGGTGCTCGCGGACCGCGGCCATCTGCCCCAGTGTCTGCCCCAGCCGCTTGTCGAGGGCGAGCTGGCGCAGCACCTGCCTCACATCGTCGTCGAAAGCGGAGTGGACGACGAAGAGGGCGAACACCTCGGCGAGCGCGGGGCCGTACTCACGGGTGGTGGCGACGAGGAAGGAGGCGCGCTTGCGGTTGAGGATTCCGGTGGCCTCGGGAAGCACGGGCCCCAGGGCGCCGAGCCGCACGGCGCTCCAGTCATCCAACCGCTCCACCAGCCGGACCATGTCCACCCCGCGCTGCAACTGGACGAAGGCCGCGGGCGAGGTGCACGAGAGGAAAGGGGCGAGCAGTTCCTCGGCGTCGCTGGAGGACTGGCCGGGCCATCCCGGGGGAGGCGTTCCGCATCCATCCAGCGGAGGCGTATCCTGGCGGTACCCGGCTTGCGCGCTGGCACGGCCAGCCGGCTGGGGTGGCCCGGAGGTATAGGGGAACGAGGCAGGGGCGCGTCCAGCGGTGCACCCTCCCGGAAGCACCAGGACCGCCAAGGCCAGAAGGAGCGCGCCGCCCCTGTCCTTCGTGATGAGGGCCCTCCCCTCGAGGGGCGTGCGATTCTTCTCCGTCATGCGGGGCGCTCCGTTGGAATCACAACCGCCCCAGAGGATAGGCCGAGCGTTCGCCTACCACTCAGGGGAGCTGCTGCCCTTCACCGCTCGTGACTCTTGGGGTCATCCTGTCAGCTTGACGGGGAAGGTAGAGGAAGCGGGCGGTGGCGTGACCCCCGGATGCCTTTTGCCGGACGGGCCGAGCATGCCGACCCTTGAGGGGATGGCGACCTCGCGACGATCCAAGACTTCCGCTCGTACGCGCTTGGGTACCTACCGCGCCAAGCGTGACTTCTCCCTCACCTCGGAGCCCGCTCCGGAAGTCCCGGCTCCGCGCGGTGAAGGCGGCCCCATCTTCGTGGTGCACAAGCATGACGCCACCCGGCTGCACTACGACCTGCGGCTGGAGATCGACGGCGTGCTGGTGAGCTGGGCCATTCCCAAGGGCCCCAGCTACGACCCGGCCGACAAACGGCTCGCGGTCCAGACCGAGGACCATCCGCTGGCCTACGCCACCTTCGAGGGCCGCATCCCCGATGGTGCCTACGGAGCGGGCGATTCGCTCCTGTGGGAGGAGGGCACCTTCGACACCGTGCCGCCGGGCCAGGCCTCCGAGCAGCTCGCGCGCGGACGGCTGCACGTGGTGCTGCACGGGCAGAAGCTCGAGGGCGGGTGGCACCTCATCCGCACGCGCCCGGTGGGCAAGAAGGCGCAGTGGTTGTGCTTCAAGGCCAAGGATGGCACCGAGCGGCCCGGCTACGACGTCACGGTGGAGCACCCCGAGTCCGTGAAGTCCGGCCAGAGCGCCACCCGCGGGCCCACCCGCCGCACCCGGCGCACCGCCGCCCAGCGAGCCCCGGCCAGACCCGTGCGCGCCTCCCGCCCCTCCCGCGCCAAGGGGAGCGCCCGCACGCCCGAGGCGCTGCTCGGCAAGGTGTGGCCGCCCATGTTGGCCACGCTCGCCCAGGTGGATGCCACCGCCGACGCCGACTGGCGCTTCGAGGTGAAGTACGACGGCTTCCGCGCCATCGCCGCGCTCCAGGGCGGCCGCATCGCCCTGCAATCGCGCAACGGGAATGATCTCTCCTCGCGCTTCCCCACCATCTTCAAGGCCCTGGAGACGCTCGGCGAGCACGAGGCCGTGGTGGACGGAGAGGTCGTCGCCCTGGATCCGAAGGGCCGCTCGCGCTTCCAGTTGCTCGGCAAGGGCGTCGAGGAGCGTTACGTCATTTTCGATCTGCTGTGGCTCGATGGGGAGGACGTCCGCTCCCTGCCGCTGGAGGAGCGCCGGGCGAGGCTGGAGCGGCTGCTCGCGCGGGTGAAGCCTCCGCTGGCCATCGCCGAGCAGGTGGAGGGCAGCGCGAAGCAGTCGCTGGCGCAGGCGAAGCGGCGCGGGTTGGAAGGCGTCATGGCCAAGCGCGTGGGCAGCCCGTACTCCGCGGGCCGCGGCACCGACTGGCTCAAGCTCAAGGTACAGGCCAACCAGGAGGTCGCCATCGTGGGCTTCACGCCCATGGCCAACGAGCGGCCGGAGCTCGGCTCGCTCCTGGTGGCGGTGCGCGAGGGCAACACCTGGCAGTACGCGGGCAAGGTGGGCACGGGTTACTCCTCGAAGGTGCGGCGCGAGTTGCGCACGCGCCTGGCCCGCGACGTGGTGAAGAAGCCTCCCGTGAAGGACGCCCCGTACGTGCGCGACGCCCTGCACAACGAGGAGGCCTTCTGGGTGAAGCCCCGACTCGTGGCCCAGGTGGCCTTCACCGAGTGGACGGAGGATGGCCGGTTGCGCCACCCGTCCTTCCAGGGGCTGCGCACGGACAAGCGTCCCGAGGAGTGTGTGCGGGAGAAGCCGCGCGGCACCCCCGTGCGCGCCACGCGAGGCCCGCACCGGCGCACCGGCACGAAGGCGCGCAAGCAGACGCGGGCCGCGGGCAGGACGGCCGTGGCTCGGAAACAGGCCCCCCGGGCTCCCAGCCCCGTGGCGCCCGTGGTGCTCACCCACGGCGAGCGGGTGCTCTTCCCCAAGAAGGGGTTCACCAAGGCGGACGTGTTCGCCTACTTCCGGGACGTGGCGCCCCTGATGGTGCCGGCGCTCACGGGCCGCCCGCTCACGCTGCAGCAGTGGCCTCGCGGCGTGGACGAGCCCGGCTTCTTCCGCCAGGGAGTGCAGGGCACGCCGGAGTGGCTCACCACCGCGTGCATCCACCACGAGGCCCGCTCCCTCCCCCACGTGGTGGTGGACCGGCCCGAGTCGCTGCTGTGGCTCGCCAACCAGTCCGCCCTCACCCTGCACATCTGGTCGAGCCGCGTGGAGCACCTGAAGGAGCCGGACTGGGTGGTGTTCGACTTGGACCCGGGGCCGGCGGGAACCTTCGACGACCTCATCGAGCTGACCCTCTCGCTGCGGCGCTACCTGGAGGGGCTGGAGCTGGCCAGCGTGCCGAAGACGTCCGGCAAGCGGGGTCTGCACGTGCTGGTGCCGCTCGCTCCCGGGCACACCTACGCGCAGGCCCAGGTGTTCGCGAACAGGGCCTTCGAGGCCCTCGCCGCCGAGCACCCGCGGCTGGCCACCGTCGAGCGCTCCAAGGAGCGGCGCCAGGGCCGGCTGTACCTGGACGCGGGGCAGAACGCCTGGGGCAAGACGGTGGTGGCGCCGTACTCCCTGCGCGCCCTGCCTCATGCGCCCGTGTCCACGCCCCTCGCCTGGTCCGAGGTGACGACGCGGTTGGATCCCACGCGCTTCACCCTCGACACCGTGCGCCGGCGCCTGGACAAGGCCGGCGACCTGTTCGCCCCAGCGTTGGCTGGCGGACAGTCGCTTCCACCCGCATGAGGCCGGCGGAGTGGTAGCGTGCGGCGCCTGAGAGCGTGAGCACGGATGAATGACGGAGCCGACAACCTTCTCCGGCCGCGGGAGCTGGCCGGGCAATTGGCCGCCGGTGGGCGGGTGGATGTAGCCCTGGCCGAGCTGCGGCAGTTGGAGCAGCAGGGCCACCCCGAGGAGGCCGCCGCGGGCTTCGAGGCGCTCGCGAGGGCCTGGGCCCAGGGCAGTCAGTTGCTGCGCGCCATCGTGGCGTGCAAGGAGCTGCTGCGGCTGGAGCCCGGGCACACGCGCACGCAGGCCTTCATCGCCAACCTCTACGCGCGCTACCCGGTGCAGCCCCAGGAGGGCGCGGCGGACCAGGTTTCCGCCGAGCTCGAGCTCCTCCCGGAGCGGGAGGACCCGGTGGCGGTGCCCATCTTCTCCATGCTGTGCCGGGACGCCTTCGTCTCGCTGCTGGAGGCCGTGGAGGTGCGCACGTACGTGTCCGGCCAGCCGGTGATTCGCGAGGGGGACCCGGGCGCGTCCATGTTCTTCATGGTGGAGGGGAAGGGGGACGTCTGGCGGCTGCTGGAGGCCCGGGGGCCGCTGGAGGGGCCGGTGGTGGAGGGCGGCGTCTTCGGAGAGATGTCCCTCATCACCGAGGGGCCCCGGCTGAGCACCGTGATGCCCTCGGTGCCCTCGGTGCTGCTGGAGCTGACGCGGGCGCGGATGGTGGAGCTTCTCCCAGAAGCATCCGCTGGTGGAGCAGGTGGTGCAGGCCTTCTGCCGCAAGCGTGCGGCGGACAACCTCTTGCGCACCCACCCCATCTTCTCTCCGCTGCGCCTGGAGCAGCGGCGGGCGCTGGCCCGGGAATTCCAGCTTCAGCGGGTGGCGGCGGGCACGACGCTGCTCACCGCCGGCGCCATGGGGGATGCCCTCTACCTGCTGTTGCGCGGCCGGTGCACGCCCTACCACGTGCACCCGGACGGCCAGGAGACGCCCTACCCGGTGCTGCGCGAGGGGGACGTCTTCGGGGAGATCTCCCTGCTGATGGACAAGCCGGTGACGGCCATGGTGCGGGCGGATGTCCCCAGTGTGCTGCTGCGGCTGGACCGCTCCGCCTTCGAGAAGCACATCTTCAGCCAGCCCGGCATGCGGGACGCCCTGCTGAAGATTGGCACCGAACGCCTCCAGCGCACGGCCCGGCTGCTCGGGGACCGTTAGCCGGAGGGTTGGGCGGGGGACCCGGACGGCCGGTGAAGTCCTCTCCGACTGTCCGCCCCTGGCAGAGCCCGCAAGATCCTTTTGCAAGCCGCATTCGGCGGGCCTAGAAGACCCGCAGAGTTTTCCAGCGGATGGACGGAAGGACGGCACTCACATGACGGACAGTTTCAAGAGCAAGAGTCAGCTCAAGGTCGGCTCGGCCACTTACGACTTCTACAGCCTCGCCAAGCTGGGCAAGGACCACGCCGCCGTGGCCCGCCTGCCCTTCTCGCTGAAGATCCTGCTCGAGAACCTGCTGCGCCACGAGGATGGCCGCGTGGTGAAGCGCGAGCACGTGGAGAAGATGCTCGCCTGGAACCCCAAGGCCGAGCCGGACACGGAAATCTCCTTCCACCCGGCGCGCGTGCTGCTGCAGGACTTCACCGGCGTGCCCGCGGTGGTGGACCTGGCCGCCATGCGCGAGGCGCTCGCCGCCATGGGGGGAGACCCGGCGAAGATCAACCCGCGCAACCCGGCGGACCTGGTCATCGACCACTCCTTCCAGGTGGACGTGTTCGGCACCACGGATGCCTTCCGCGCCAACGCGGAAGCTCGAGTTCGAGCGCAACCAGGAGCGCTACGCCTTCCTGCGCTGGGGCCAGAACGCGTTCAAGAACTTCCGCGTGGTGCCCCCCGACGTGGGCATCTGCCACCAGGTGAACCTGGAGTACCTGGCCCAGGTGGCCTTCCGTCAGGGCAACGTGGTGTGCCCGGACTCGCTGGTGGGCACCGACAGCCACACCACCATGATCAACGGCCTGGGCGTGGTGGGCTGGGGCGTGGGCGGCATCGAGGCCGAGGCCTCCATGCTCGGCCAGCCCATCACCATGCTGATTCCGCAGGTGGTGGGCTTCAAGCTCACGGGCAAGCTGCCGGCGGGCGCCACCGCGACGGACCTGGTGCTCACCGTCACGCAGATGCTCCGCAAGAAGGGCGTGGTGGGCAAGTTCGTCGAGTTCTATGGCAACGGCCTCCAGAGCCTGTCGCTGCCGGACCGCGCCACCATCGCCAACATGGCGCCCGAGTACGGCGCCACCATCGGCTTCTTCCCGGTGGACGAGGAGAGCCTCAACTACCTGCGCTTCACCGGCCGCCCCGAGGAGCTCGTCTCCCTGGCCGAGGCCTACTTCAAGGAGCAGGGCCTCTTCCACACCGCCAACACCCCGGACCCCGTCTTCAGCGACACGCTGGAGCTGGACCTCTCCACCGTGGTGCCCAGCCTCGCCGGCCCCAAGCGCCCGCAGGACCGCGTCACGCTCAAGGACATGAAGTCCGGCTACGAGAAGTCGCTCGTGGAGATGCTGTCGGCGGGCAAGAGCAAGGGCGAGGACGATGAGGGCGGTGGCAAGGCCAAGGCCCCCGCGGCCCCGGTGCCTCCCGAGCGCCTCAAGCAGACCGTCACCGTGAAGGCCGGCAACCAGAGCTACGAGCTGGGCCACGGCGCCGTCGTCATCGCCTCCATCACCTCGTGCACCAACACCTCCAACCCGGCGGTGCTCCTGGGCGCGGGCCTCCTGGCCAAGAAGGCCGTGGAGCGCGGCATCAACGTGAAGCCCTGGGTGAAGACGAGCCTCGCCCCGGGCAGCCGCGTGGTGACGGACTACCTCAAGGAGGCCGGCCTCATGCCCTACCTGGAGGCGCTCGGCTTCCACGTGGTGGGCTACGGCTGCGCCACCTGCATCGGCAACTCCGGCCCCCTGCCGGACCCCGTCGCCGACGCCGTCACCTCGGGCGACCTCGTGGTGGCCGCGGTGCTCAGCGGCAACCGCAACTTCGAGGGCCGCATCAACCCGCACGTGCGCATGAACTACCTGGCCTCCCCGCCGCTCGTGGTGGCCTACGCGCTCGCCGGTGAGGTGGGCAAGGACCTGGAGAACGAGCCGGTCGGCACCGACCGCAACGGCCAGCCGGTGTACCTCAAGGACATCTGGCCCTCCTCCGAGGAGATCCAGCGCTTCATCAAGTCCGCGGTGAAGCCGGAGCAGTTCCGCAGCCAGTACTCGCGCGCCATGGAGGGCGACCAGCTCTGGCAGCAGCTCCAGTCCGGGGGTGGCAACACGTTCAAGTGGGACCCCAAGTCCACCTACGTGCGCAAGCCCACCTTCCTGGAGAACATCCCGGCCGAGCCCAAGCCCCTCGCGGACATCAAGGCCGCCCGGGTGCTCGCGCTGCTGGGGGACTCCGTCACCACGGACCACATCTCGCCCGCGGGCAACATCGCCAAGACGAGCCCGGCGGCGAAGTACCTCATGGACCAGGGCGTGCAGCCCAAGGACTTCAACTCCTACGGCGCGCGCCGCGGCAACCACGAGGTGATGGTGCGCGGCACCTTCGCCAACATCCGCCTGAAGAACCTGCTGGTGCCCGGCGTGGAGGGTGGCGTCACCGTCCACATCCCCACCCGCGAGCGGATGAGCATCTACGACGCCTCCATGAAGTACCAGCAGGACGGCACCCCGCTGGTGGTGCTGGCCGGCGCCGAGTACGGCACGGGCTCCAGCCGCGACTGGGCCGCCAAGGGCACCGCGATGCTCGGCATCAAGGCCGTCATCGCCAAGAGCTTCGAGCGCATCCACCGCTCCAACCTCATCGGCATGGGCGTGCTGCCCCTGCAGTTCGAGGCGGGCCAGGACGCGCAGAGCCTCGGCCTCACCGGCCAGGAGACGTTCGAAATCACCGGCATCTCCACGGACCTGGCGCCCCAGAAGAAGCTCACCGTGAAGGCCACGGGCGAGGGCGGCACCAAGGAGTTCACCGCGGTGTGCCGCATCGACACGCCCAACGAGCTCGACTACTACCGCCACGGCGGCATCCTGCTCTACGTGATGCGTCAGCTCGCCAAGGCGTAGTCCCGTGTAGGTCTCCCTCTTCCCTTGGGAGACCCGCCCGCTGTCCAGGCGGCCCGGCGTGCCCTTCGCGGCGCGCCGGGCCGTCTGCTTTGGGCCCAAGTGCGGTCGTGGAGCAGTGTCCTTGAATGAACCGTTGTAGTATCCGGGTCCTCTTGGCGCCGCCCCCCCCCGGCCCGAGGCCGCCGGAACACGCGAATGGGTACTGAGTCGACTCCAGACAACGACACCGTGCAGAGCGCGGAGCAGGATCTTCAGCACAGGTTGAGCCTGGCGGGGCCGCAGCACACCACGCGCGGCTTCCTGTTCACCTCCCTGCTGCGGGTGGTCCGGGATCTCGGCGGGGACGAGGCGGTGGTGAAGCGCTGCCTGGCGGCGAGCGGCGAGAAGGCCTTCGTGGAGTTCTTCAACTACCCCACGCGCTCACTGCTGCTGTTGCTCGGCGCCGCGGCCGGGGCGCTGGCGCCCAAGTTGGGCGGCTACGAGGAGGTGCTCCGGCAGATCGGCTTCAAGGCGGGCGCCAGCTACATGGAGACGCCGGTGGGGCGCACGGCGCTGCAGCAGGCCGGAGGCACGCCCCAGCAGTTCATGATCGCCCTGCAGACGCTCTACTGGGTGCTGACGACCTACGGAAAGCCCGCGCTGACGTGGCCCGGAGCCAACCAGGGCGTGCTCACCATCGAGGTCACCTTCATGCCGCTCGCCTACCATGTGGGTGGGGCGCAGGCGATCGCCAAGAAGCTGGGCGTGAAGAACGTGAACGTCACCGCGCGCAAGACGGGGGACCTGAGCATCGCGCTGGAGGTCACCTGGTAGCGGGGCGTCACGCCTCTTGCAGCCGGGCCCAGGCGGCGCGGTAGCGGGCCAGGCGCTCCGCGTCCTTCGCCGTGACGGCCGGCAGCCGCCGCACGTCCATGTTGTCCTCCAGGTCCGCGCGCTTCACCCGGCGCGCGAGCGGATGGGGGAGGAGGCGCTCGATGAAGGCCTCGTACGTCTCGCCCTCGCGCTTCGTCAGGCAGTCCAGCGCGCCCAGCACCTGCTCGGGGTAGCCGAGCCCGCGCAGCCGCTCCAGCGTCCAGGGCGAGTCCTCCACCACGTCGTGCAGGACGGCCACCATCCGCTCCGTCTCCGTCTCCAGGCGCATCATCACCCGCAGGGGGTGGAGGATGTACGTCTGGCCGGCCTTGTCGCGCTGGCCCCGGTGGGCCTCCACGGCCAGGGCGATGGCGTCCTCCAGGGTAGGTCCGCTCACCACAGCCCCTTCTTGCTGCGCTGGGCCTTCTTCTCGCCCTCGCGCTTCTTGGTGTCCAGACGACGCCGCTGGGAGCCCTTGGTGGGCTTCGTCTTGTGGCGCTTCTTGGGCACGTAGGTGAGGGCCTTGAGGCCCTCGCGCAGGCGCTCGAGCGCGGCGCCCTTGTTCTGCGACTGGCTGCGGCGCTCGGTACCGGTGACGGACAGGCCGGTGGGGGGGTGGGTCAACCGTACGCCACTGGCGGTGGTGTTGCGGTGCTGGCCGCCCGGGCCCGAGGCGATGAAGAACTCCACCTCGCAGGCGCGGAGCAGGGTGTCGTCATCCAAGGCGAGCGCTTCCAGCGCGGCCTGGCGGCGGGAGGGTTCGACGGTCATGGGGGCCTCAACGTAGTCGCAAGGGGTGGCTTCTGCACCCGGCGCCTGACGGGGCAGGTGGGATGGGCCTGACTTCGCGGAGGGTGTGGATGACGCGCCGCTCTATATCCGGGGAGCCCCTGGGACACTGGAGACACCCGGAGAGTCGTGTGTCACCCAGTTGCTTATAAGTCGGGGTTGTCTGCATATGAGTGTGCTCAGTGCCTGACTGGCGGAGTCAGGACATGGGGCGTCGAGCCCTGGGTCGGAGCGCGGGGGGGCTGTGTGGATGACGCAAGCCTTGCCTCGAAGTCCGTCGTTGCCGAGGCACGAACGAGAGGGATGCATGAGGGTAAGCACCTTGTCGAGGAGCCTGTCGGTGACGCTCCTCCTGGCCGTGACCGCGCTGGTGGTGGGATGTAGGGGAAGAGAAGGGGAGGACGATGGCGGGCTGAGCCGGCAGCGGGCGCCCGTCATCATCGTGCAAGGCATGCCCTACCGCCTGGCGGCGGGGTTGGGTCACTCGCTGTATGTGACGCCGACCGGCACGGTGTGGAGCTGGGGCAACAACGCCCAGGGGCAGCTCGGGGATGGCACCACCGCGCAGCGCCTGAATCCGGGGCAGGTGGCGGGGCTGACGGGCATGACGGCCGTGGCGGCCGGCAACAACCACTCGCTGGCCCTGGCCGAGGACGGCACGGTGTGGGCGTGGGGCGGCAATGGGGACGGCCAGGTCGGTGATGGCACCACCACGGCGCGTCCGTTGCCGGTGCAACTGCTGGGACTGTCGGGAGTGACGGCCATCTCCGCCGGCAACCTCCACTCGCTGATGCTGAAGTCGGATGGCACGGTGTGGGCGTGGGGGAACAACGCCTTCGGCCAGTTGGGGGAGGGCACCACCACGAGCCGCTCCGTCCCGACGCAGGTGCCGGGGTTGACGGAGGTGACGGCCATCTCCGCCGGGGACTCCCACTCCATGGCCCTGCGCGCGGACGGCACGGTGTGGGCCTGGGGCATCAACTCCTCCGGCCAGTTGGGGGATGGCACCACCAGCCAGCGCTCCATGCCGGTGCAGGTGTCCGGTCTCACGCGCATCGTGTCCATCGCCGGGGGCAATGCCCACGCGGTGGCGGCCGACGCCGACGGTCAGGTGTGGGCCTGGGGGGACAACTCCCGGGGCCAGCTCGGAGACGAGGGGACGGCCCCGTCCACCACGCCCGTGCTGGTGCACGGCCTGGCGAGCATCGTGGCCGTGGCCAGCGGGAGCCACCACTCCGTGGCCCGGCACATCGACGGCTCCGTCTTCGTGTGGGGTGACAACACCCAGGGACAGGCGGGCCAGAGCCTTCCCGGCCCGCTGCGCCTGCCGAAGCGGGTGCCCGACGTCATCAACGTGCAGGCCATTGCCTGTGGCAACTCCTACGTGCTGACGGGGCGCAGTGACGCCACCGTCCAGGGCTGGGGCGCCAACGCCTTTGGCCAGTTGGGCAATGGCAGCGCGAGCTGGCGCCCCGTTCCGGGCCTGGTGGGAGCGCTCTCCGGCATCTCCGCCATCGCCGCCGGGGACGTGCATGCGCTCGCCCTGCGGCCGGACGGGACGGTGTGGGCGTGGGGGGACAGCACCCAGGGGCAGCTCGGGGATGGCACCTTCTCCGTGCGTCCGCTGCCGGTGCAGCTCCCGGGGCTGTCGGGCGTGACGGCCATCTCCGTGTCCAGCTTCCACTCGCTGGCGGTGAAGTCGGATGGCACGGCGTGGGCCTGGGGTGACAACACCTACGGCCAGCTCGGGGATACGCCGGGGGGCAAGCGTCCCACGCCGGCCCAGGTGCCGGGGGTGGCGGACGTCACGGCCCTCGCCGCGGGCGGCTACCACTCGCTGGCGCTGAAGACGGATGGCACCGCGTGGGCCTGGGGCGACAACACCTATGGCCAGCTCGGCGATGGCACCACCTCCTTCACCGCGCGCACCCCGGCCCAGCAGGTGACGTCGCTCACGGGCGTCACCCGCGTGGCCGCCGGCCTCTTCCACTCGCTGGCGCTGAAGGCGGACGGCACGGTGTGGGCCTGGGGCGAGAACACCTACGGCCAGCTCGGGGATGGCACCACCACCGCGCGCAGTCTCCCCGTGCAGGTGCTGGGGCTCTCCAACGTCGTCTCCATCGAGGCCGGGCCCTACCACTCGGCGGCGCTGCTCGGGGACGGCACGGTGTGGACGTGGGGGGACAACTTCTACGGCCAGCTCGGGGATGGCACCCTCAACCCCCGCTCCCTGCCGGCCCAGGTCACGGGCCTCTCGGGCTCCATCTCGGCCCTCTCCTCCCGTGGCGGCCACATGCTGGCCCTGCGCACCGACGGCCAGCTCTTCACGTGGGGACGCAATGCGACGGGCCAGCTCGGCGTGGGGACCCACAGCGCGGTGACCACCCCGGTGCGGGTGCCGGGCTTCTCGCGCGTCACGGCCGCTTCGGCCGGTGGCCGGATGTCCGTCGCGCTGCGCGAGGACGGCTCGGTGTGGGCCTGGGGCGACAACACCTACGGCCAGCTCGGCAATGGGGCCACCAGTGCGTACCCATTCCCCGTGGGGATGCGGGGCAATCCGCCCCCCGCGCGGCTCTCCGCGGGCAACGGCCACTCCCTCTACGCGCGCAACCATGGCGCCGTGTTGAGCTGGGGCAACAACAGCGACGGGCAGCTCGGCATCGAGGACGCCGTCTTCAGTGAGACGCCCTTCGAGCTGGCGGAGCCCCGCTGCGTCGAGGTCGTGTCGGCGGGCGCCTTCTACTCGCTGGCGCTGCGCTGCGATGGGACGGTGTGGGCTTGGGGTGACAACGCCTCCGGCCAGCTCGGGGACGGCACCACCACCTCGCACACCGCTCCGGCGCGGGTGCCGGGACTCACCAACGTCGTGGCCATCTGGGCGGGTTCCCACCATGCCCTGGCGGTGCGCGTCGATGGGACGGTGTGGGCCTGGGGTGACAACACCACCGGCCAGCTCGGGGATGGCACCACCACCTCGCGCACCACTCCGGTGCAGGTGCTGGGACTCCTCGGCGTCAGGGCCGTCGCGGGTGGCTCCGGCCACTCCCTGGCCCTGCTGGACGATGGGACGGTGTGGGCCTGGGGCGACAACACCTCCGGCCAGCTCGGGGATGGCACCACCACCTCGAGCTCCCTCCCGGTGCTCGTCCCGGCGCTCACGGGCATCGAGGCCCTCGCCGCCGGTGGCGCGCACTCGCTGGCGCTGAAGCCGGACGGCACGGCGTGGGCCTGGGGTGCCAACACCACCGGCCAGCTCGGGGATGGCACCACCACCTCGCGCACCACTCCGGTGCAGGTGCAGGGCCTCGAGAACGTCACGGCCCTCGCGGCCGGCCAGGCGCACTCCCTGGCCCTGCTGGGCAATGGGACGGTGTGGGCCTGGGGCGACAACACCTACGGCCAGCTCGGGGATGGCACCGCCACGCCCAGCTCCCTGGCCTTCCAGGTGCCGGAAGCTCGCGGACGCCACGGTCATCGCCGCGGGCACCTCCCACTCCCTGGCGCTGAAGTCGGACGGCCTCATCAGCACCTGGGGCGGCAACGATTACGGGCAGCTCGGGGATGGCACCGCGGGCTACCGCGTCATCGAGCAGGACTGACGGCCACCGGAGTCCCTCGCGCGGCCCACCCGAAGCCAGGGGATGGGCCGCGCCCCCCGCGCCTCACCGCGCGAAACGCTTGCGGTGCAGGGGCTTGCCCTCCTGGAAGAGGGAGTGCGCGAGCCGCTGGCCGAACGTCAGCAGGACGATGCCCATCAGCACCTGGGCGCCGAGGATGATGCGGTTGACGTCCACCGCCGGCATCCAGCGCACCTTCCCATTGCGCAGGACGAAGGCTCCGGCGGGCCGGGCGTTCAGGCCGAAGCCGCTGCCGTAGCCCTTGCCGGTGCTCTCGGCCCCCTGCGTGCCCTCGGCGGGGCCTTCGCCGCCGCCTCCTCCTCCGCCACCCGTGACCCGGGCCGCGGGGACCAGTGTCACCTCGCCCTGCTGGATGGGATCTCCGAAGACGCGCCGGACATTGAAGGAGTCGCGGGCCCTGTCGATGACCTCGTTGACATCCATGGTGTCTACCCCCCGTGCTCGAGCTTCTCCCGGATGAGGTAGGCACCGGCGTGGGGCTCAACACCGGGCGCTCGCCCGAAGGCCCCGGAGGCCCCGGAGGGCCGGGCGGGCGGCCCCCGGATGGAAGGGGAGGCGCTCTCCCGATGATAGGTGCTCCCTCTCATTTTGAGAGCTTTGGTCTCCGATGGGAGGCCGCTGCCCATGTGATTCCAGGGGCTTGCGCGTTGGCGCGAGGGTTGCTCCAACGACTTCCATGGCCATCGAGACCTGGCGCATCGACACCACCCACTCCTCCATCGGCTTCACCGTGCGGCACATGGTGGTGGCGCGGGTGCACGGCCGCTTCACCCGCTACGAGGGGCGGCTGTTCATGAACGGCGACCTGCTCAAGGCGCAGGCGGAGCTGAAGAAGGCGGTGGCGGGGGAGAAGGCGGCGTGAGGCGAGGGCCTGGCCGGAAGCTCAGCCGGCGTCAGGTGGCTGGCGGGCTGGTGGCCGGAGTGACGGGCCTGATGGGCGTGACGCGGCTCGCCCGCGGCGAATCGCCACCGGGCCCTGGTGCATCCAAACGGATTGGAGACAAGGAGTACCCCATGATGATCGTTCGACCTTCTGAAGCACGCGGCCATGCGAACCACGGGTGGCTGGATTCGCACCACACCTTCTCGTTCTCGGACTACTACGACCCGAGCTTCATGGGCTTCCGCGCGCTGCGCGTCATCAACGAGGACCGGGTGGCGGCGCGCAGTGGCTTCGGCACGCACCCGCACCGGGACATGGAGATCATCACCTACGTGCTCTCGGGGGAGATCGAGCACCGCGACAGCATGGGCACGGTGGGATTGCTGCGGGCGGGAGACCTTCAGCGGATGACGGCGGGCACGGGCGTGCTGCACAGCGAGAAGAACCACACGAACCAGGAGCTGCACTTCCTGCAGATCTGGATCCTCCCCGAGCGCAAGGGCCTGACGCCGAGCTACGAGCAGAAGGCGTTCACGGAAGAGGAGCGCCAGGGCCGCTTCCGGCTGGTGGTGTCGCCGGAGGGCAAGGACGGGGCGCTGAAGGTGCACCAGGACCTGCGGCTGTACAGCACGCTGTTGGGCAAGGGCGAGCAGGCGGAGTACGCGCTGGCTCCGAACCGGCACGCCTGGTTGCAGGTGGCGCGCGGCACGGGCACGCTCAATGGCGTGGAACTGAAGGCCGGGGACGGGGTGGCCGTGTCCGACGAGTCGCGGTTGGTGCTCTCGGCGACAGAGCCGCTGGAGGCGCTGCTCTTCGACCTGGCGTGAGCCGGGAAGAGACGTCACGTTGGGCTGGGTTCATTCTTGGAAGCAGGTGGAGGAAACGCCATGAAGCCATCGCAGCACGCCGAAGCTCCCGCCTCCCGGTTCCTGGCCGTGGATGCGATGGCACCTGCCCGCGTGGAGACGGCCACCTTCTCGTTGGGTTGATTCTGGGGCCCTGACGCCCGGTTCGGGCGTCTCCCTGGAGTGCTCCGGACCCGTGTGGGCTACACCGGCGGCGGCCAGCCGGACCCGACGTACCATCAGCTCGGGGATCACACGGAGTCCTTCCAGCTCGACTACGACCCGGCGTGCATCTCGTACGAGACGCTGCTGGGCTGGTTCTGGAAGGAGGCCGACCCCACCGAGCGCCCCTACAGCCGCCAGTACATGGCGGCCGTGTTCTACGCGGACGAGTCGCAGAAACGGCTGGCGCTCGCGACGGCGAGGCAGGCCATGGCGGGGAGGAGCGGACCCATGCTCCTGCCCGTCCTGCCGCTGGCCACGTTCCACCGGGCCGAGGACTACCACCAGAAGTACTACCTGCGCCGCTACACGGACCTCATGCGGGAATTCAGCGGCTACGGCGAGCGCGAATTCGAGGACTCCACCGTGGCGATGTGGCTCAACGCCTGCGTGGGCGGCTACTTGAAGCGGGAGGAGCTGGAGGCCGGGCTCGAACGCCTCGGGTTGCCGGAGGCCGAGCGCCAGCGGGTGCTGAGGCTCGGCCTGGCGGCCCTGGCGCACCGCCGCCGGTGAGTCCGGACGCGGGTTCGATTCCCGCCCGGCTCAGTTCACGCTCACCGCGGACCAGGCAGCGGCCACGGCGCTGACCTCGGGGCTGCCCGCGCCATGGAGGTCCGACGCGGCATTGAGGGTGGCCGCGCGCGCCCCCGCGTAGTTGGTGGACGAGGTCATGTACACCGTGAGGGCGCGGTACCAGATCTTCCCGGCCTTGAGCCGGCCGATGCCCCCGTGCGACGAGCCATCGCAGGTGGGGCTGGCCGGGCCACTGGCGGGGTTGGAGCCCTCGGCCAGCAGGTAGAAGAAGTGGTTGGCCACGCCGCTGGAGTAGTGCACGTCGAGCGACGCGAGGCTGGGGGACCAGCAGTCCGGCGACTTGCCGTCCAGGGAGGGCTGGTGCATGTAGCGCAGCGCGTCCCCCGGCGTGCCCGGGGTGTAGATGGTCTCGCCGATGAGGTAGTCGCCCGGGTCCCGCGAGGTGTTGGCGTAGTACTCCACCAGGGAGCCGAAGATGTCGCTGGTGGCCTCGTTGAGCCCGCCGGACTCACCCTCGTACGTGAGGCCCGCCGTCTGGCTGGTGATGCCGTGGGTCATCTCGTGGCCCGCGACGTCCAGCGAGGTGAGCGGGGCGAGGATGCTGCCGTCCCCATCGCCATACGTCATGCAGAAGCAGAGGTCGTACCAGAAGGCGTTGTTGTACTTGTCGCCGTAGTGCACGCGGCTGTAGCCCATGCGGCCCGCGCCATCGATGCCGTCGCGGCCATGGACCGCGCGGTAATAGTCATACGTCGTCTGCTGGCCGAAGTGCGCATCCACCGCGGCGGACTGGCGGTTGCCCGGCGTGCCATCTCCCCAGACATTGTCGGCGTCAGTGAAGACGGTACCGGGCAGCAGGAGCGGGGGCAGTGGAAGCGTGTCGCCCACGATCGGAACCGAGCCGAGGTTGTTCATGTCCGTCGTGTAGAAGCCCCCACCGCGCGTCGTGTCGCGCAGCGCATAGCCTCCGAGCAGCGCGGAATCCGTGTGGAGGGACACCTGCCCCGAGTAGAGCGACTGGCCCGAGCCCACCGCCGCGGTCGTGTGGACGGCATCCCACTTGCCCCGGATGGCGCCCGTGGTGGCATCCACCAGCACGTGCAGCTCGGAGGGCGTCTGGTCCGGCTGGTAGCCGTCGAGCACCACCTCGTAGGCGAGCGCGGGCTCGTGGCCCTGGCGCGCGTCCACCACCAGCTTCGCGGTGCGCGGCCCACTCAGGCGCCCGACGAAGGCCGACCGGGCGCGCAGGGCGGCCCCGGACGCATCCAGCGTGGGACGGCTCGCCACGGACGCGAGCGAGGGCTGGCCCGCCAGACTGAAGCCGCGTGCGTCCGCGCCCCCGCGCTGGTGGACGACCAGATCACCGCCGATGACGCGCAGGCCCTGCCAGGTCCGCTCGAGCCGGACATGCTCCGTGCCGTCGTCATCCACCAGCACCGCGCGCGTGGACAGCGCCTCGGGAGCCGTCACCCCCAGCTTCGCGCCTTCGCGCAGCACGCGCGAGACCGCGCGCTCGACGGCCGCCGTGCGCTCCGGGCCCGCGGCCAGTTCGCGCGTGGAGGTGACACGCGTGCTCTCCGAATCGCCACAGCCCCACAGGGTCAACGTGACGAGTGTCGCGGGAAGGATACGCTTCATCGGATTCACTCCTGGAATGAAGGGCAAGAGCCCTCGAACACACCAAAACAGGACACGCTGAATATTGGTGCCAAGGAGCAATCCTGGATCGTGCGGGTATTTTTTCCGCAGCCGAGGAGCAATGTGAGTGTTTGCTCTGTCCTCCTATTCCTGCCAAGGGGCCTCCCTCCACTCCCCCGTCAAGGGCCCGGCTTGACGGATGACCCTCGCTCATTTGTTCGGTGACCCAGGGTCATCAAGTGTCGCGGGGGAGCACCGTGACGAGAGGGTGGGTCATGGGAATGCAGGAGCAGATGGTGGGCTGCTTCGCAGCGGAGAAGGCGGAGAGCTGGCTGTTCATCCTCGTGGGAGTGGGGCTGGTGATGCAGGCCTCGCTGATGCTGGTACTGGACCTGTTCGCCGAGAAGCGGGGGGACGAGTACCTGCTGGCGCTCCGTGCGCTGCCCACCGCGAGCGCCCCCGCGGCCGGCGAGGCGCCGGGGCAGGCGGCGGAAGGGCCGCGCTGAGCCGGCCCCGGTGCCCTTGCGCTACGCTGGGCCGGTGAGCTCCCCGCTCGCCGCCCCGTGTGGATGACGATCCGGGCATCCTCCAGGGCCCGTGGGGCCTGCTCTCCGAGGAGGGCTTCTGGCTGAGGCGCACGGCGGCTGCTTCAGTGCCAGGCGGTAGGTGACCTGCACGGCAAGAGATGCATCGGCCCGCGCGTCACTGGTTTCAGGAATCACTTTCCGCCAGCGCTTATATGCCTTGGTGCCATCGACGAACTGAAAATCAGACATCCCCTGCCACACACCTGGCAAGCATCCAGGACCGCTCCAGTCCAACAGCGACTCCAACGCCCCCCGTGCCCACCAGCACCGCCGGTTGCAACCGCTCGGCGTCCCGCTGGCCACCGTGCAGCGCATCCTGCGCCACTCCGACTTGGCCATTACCTCGGAGGTGTACGGCCACCTCGACGGGAGGACATGCGCAAGGGCCTCGATCTGCTCGACTTCACGGTGCCCGAGCCAACCACCCTGGCCGAGTAGTTCCCACTGTCGTTGAAGGGGCCGGGAACGGTGCTACCGCCCCGTCCATGAAGTCTCCTCCGGGGTTCGTGTTGACTTGACACTTACATGCCGGGTGTCGGAGAACGGGGAGCATGACGACGCCCGGAAAGTCCGCTGACCTCGCCACGCGCCGGGAGCGCGCCCGCCTCTCGCTGGAAGGACTGTCGGTGGGAGACGCGTTCGGGGAGTGCTTCTTCGTGTCCCCAGCCGTCGCCCAGACGATGGTGGAGGAGCGGGCCCTGCCGCGCGAGCCGTGGCGCTATACGGACGACACGGAGATGGCGCTCGCCATCGTGCGCGTGCTGGAGGAGCAGGGGCGCATCGACCAGGACGCGCTGGCGCGGCTGTTCGGCCAGCGCTACCGGAGGAACCCACGCCGGGGCTACGGCGCCACCGCGCACGACATCCTGCAGAAGATCCACCTGGGACTGCCCTGGCGAGAGGTGTCTTCCGAGGTCTTCGAGGGCACGGGCTCCATGGGCAACGGTGGGGCCATGCGCGCGGCGCCGCTGGGAGCCTGGTTCGCGGAGGACCTGGGACGGGTGGTGTCCGAGGCGCGGGCCTCGGCGGAGGTGACGCACTTCCACCCGGAGGGACAGGCAGGGGCCATCGCCATCGCCGTGGCGGCCGCGTGGGCGCACCGATGGCGGGAGACACGCCCGCCCGCGCGCCAGCTCTTCGAGGCCGTCCTGGACCACACGCCCCCGGGTGAGACCCGGGCGGGACTGGAGAAGGCGCGCGAGTGGCCGCTCGAGGCGACGCCCACGTCCGCGGCCCGGGCGCTGGGCAGCGGGCAGCGCGTCCTCTCCCAGGACACCGTGCCCTTCTCGGTGTGGTGCGCGGCCCGGCACCTGGACAGCTATGAGGAGGCGCTCTGGAGCACGGTGGCGGGGATGGGGGACCGCGATACCACCTGCGCCATCGTGGGCGGCATCGTGGCACTGAGTGCGGGGCGCGAGTCCATCCCCCGGGTGTGGCTCTCGGCGCGCGAGCCGCTCGACGCGGCCTGGTGACGTGAAGTCTCCAGCGGCGGGTCCGATCGTGCTCCCGCTCGGGAGCCGGGTGCTCGAGGGCGCGAACACGAGCGGTGTTCGCGCCCTTTCGATTCACCCTTCCGAGCCGGCTCGAACCGACTTCAGCAGGTTCAGATCGATCGGCAGCGAGCGGATCCGCTTGCCGGTTGCCGCGAAGATCGCATTGCACAGGGCGGGCAGGATCGGCGGCAACGCCGGCTCACCCAGTCCGGTCGGCGGGTACGCGTTCTGGACGAAATGCACTTCGATCGGCGGCGCCTGATACATGCGCAGAAGCGGAAAATCGTGCAGGTTCGACTGAACGACCCGGCCTTTCTCGATCGTGATGGCCTGGCCCAGCGCCTGGCCCAGCCCGTCCAGCACCGAGCCCTCGACCTGTTGCAGCGCGCCCGATGGATTGACGATCTGACTGCCGACGTCACCGGCGGCCCAGACCTTCTCGATTCGGATCGCACCGTCATCGGCGACATGAACCCGCACGACCTCGGCGAAGTAGCCGCGATGCGAGAAATAGCAGGCGATGCCCCTGCCGGTGCGTGCCGGGAGCGTGCCCTTGCCCCAACCGGACTTTTCCGCGACCAGCTTCAGCACGTCGCGCATGCGTCCGGTGTGGAAGGCGGCCGGTGGAGGGCCGTTCGGATTCGGATTGGGTGGCACCGTCAACTCACGCGGCTCGCCCAGCAGCTCGAGCTGGAACTGCAACGGATCCTTGCCGGCGGCGTGCGCCAGCTCGTCCAGGAATGACTGGTAGACAAAGGCCATCGCGTTGCTGCCCGGCGCACGCAGCGGCCCGGTCGGCACACCCAGCTTCATCACCGAAGCGCCCAGCTCGATGTTGGGCACGAGCTGCGCCGGGAAGCTCGTTGGGCGATATGCCGGCGCTGGGCGCGAAAGTCTCACCCTCGCCAAAGCTGACGAAGTGGTTGCGGAAGCCGGTGATGCGGCCGTTGGCATCCACACCCGCCTGGAGGAAATGAAAGCCGGCAGGGCGGTAGAAGTCGTGCTGGATGTCGTCTTCGCGGCTCCAGACCAGCTTGATCGGCACACCGGCCTGTTTCGAGATCGCCACCGCTTCGACCATGTAGTCGTTCTGCAGGCGCCGTCCGAAGCCGCCGCCACACCGGACCATGTGGAGGGTGATGTCGCTTTCCTTCACGCCCACCGCCTGAGCCACCAGCTTGCGCCCCGGTTCGGGATTCTGCGTCGGCGCCCAGATCTCGACCTTGCCGTCCTTGTACGACGCGGTGCAGTTCTGCGGCTCCAGGGTGGCGTGTGCCAGGAACGGATAGGAATAGGCGGCCTCCAGCCGCTTCACCGAGCCCGCCAGCGCCGCGTCGACGTCACCGTCCTTGCGCAGCCAGCGCGCTGGCGGCTGTTTCGCCAGCTCGGCGGCGCGACGCGCATGGCCCTCGCTGCTTTCGGCGGCGGCCGGACCTTCGTCCCACATCACCTGCAGCGACTTCCGCGCCTTGTGCGCCTGCCACCAGCTCTCGGCGACAATCGCGACACCATCGGAGAGCGCGTTCGGCGTCGTGCCGCGCACGATGAAGGCATGGCGCACTCCGGGTGCACGCTTCACCGCTTCCAGATCGGCACTCACCACCTTGCCGCCAAACACCGGGCACTTCTGGAACACCGCGTACAACATGCCGGGCACCTTCACATCGATGCCGAAGATCGGCTGACCGGCGACGATGCGCGGGCTGTCGACGCCCTTCGTCGGTTTGCCGATGATCTGGAACCGGGCCGGGTCCTTCAGCGTGACACTTTTCAGCTCGGGCACCGGCACCAGAGCGGCCTTGGCCGCCAAGGCACCGTAGCGCAGCGTGCGGCCGCTGGGAGTGTGCTGAACGGCTCCGCTTCGGGTCTGGCACTCGGCCTCGGGAACCTTCCACTCGGCGGCGGCGGCCGCGACCAGCATCTGCCGGCCGGCGGCGCCAACGCGGCGCAGCTCGTCGTAATGCAGCGTCGTCGCCATGCTGCCTCCAGCGACCTGCCGGCCGTATCGGGCCGCGTCGGCGAGCGCCTGCTCGATCCGGACGTCCTTCCAGTCGACGTCCAACTCCTCGGCGATCAGCATCGGCAGCGAGGTTTTGATCCCCTGCCCGATTTCGGGATACTTGGAGACGATGGTGACGATGCCGTCCGGTGCGATGCGCACATAGGTGTTCAGCACCGCGGGCGCGGCCGGCTTGCTGCCCGGCCTGGCGCCAGCGGGCAGCGGCAGGGAAACGCTGAGCAGCAGACCTCCGCCCATGGCAGCGGAAGCCTTCAGGAACGAGCGGCGCGAGGTGGGGGTCGAACCGTCCATGTTCAGCCCTCCCGCGAGTCGGTGGTCGGCAGCCCGGCGGCCTGTTTGATCGCCGCGCGGATTCGCGGATAGGTCGCGCAGCGGCAGAGATTGCCGGACATGGCCGCATCGATGTCGGCGTCGGTCGGCTTCGGCACCGACTTCAACAGCGCGGCCGCCGCCATGATCTGGCCGGCCTGACAATAGCCGCACTGGACCACGTCGACCTGCAGCCAGGCCTCCTGGACCTTCTTGCCGATGGCGGTCTGTCCGATCGCCTCGATCGTGGTGACCTTGGCCTTGCCCACGGCGGACAGCGGCGTGACGCAGGCACGCGCCGGCTTGCCATCCAGATGCACCGTGCAAGCCCCGCAGACGGCCATGCCACAGCCGAACTTGGTGCCCTTCATGTCCAGCAGATCACGCAGGACCCACAGCAAGGGAGTGTCGCCCTCGGCGTCCACCTTGTGGGTTTTCCCGTTGACCTGGATCGTCACTGACATTCTGCCTGCTCCTGTGTTGCGGCAACACCGCCGGAGAATCCGCGGCGGGACGAGGATATCAAGGCTCTCCGGTGCCTCAACAAGAGGCGCCTTCGTCAGCGGACGGTTACGCGCGGGTCATGTCGAGGTGCACGAACCGGCCCTCGGACGGCACCCCATGTTCGTCGAGGATGAACAGCAGGTACTGGCCCAGTGGCGCGATGCGGTGGTCCGGGGGCGCGACAACGTCGAGCCAATCTCCGTCGCCATGGGTGAAACGCAAGCTGACGTAGCGCGGGTCCCCATCGAGCGCGGGCGAGACCGGGTCCATATGGACCAGCGCGACCTCGTGAATGGCGGTGGTTTGGGTGATGTGGAGCTGGAAGGGCTGCCCGTAGTCCAGCCTGGCGGGCGCGGAGTTGAGCAACGGCCGGGGCTGGCGTGCGGGCCGGAGGTTATCTGGGAGGAAGGACCAACGAGCCACGGGGAGGATGTCCTTTCTGGGGGAGGATGTTCCTCCAGACAGAAGGGGCTCCGGCGGTTTGTGAGAAGGAACTCGAGCAGGAGGCTGGACAGGGCAACCGAGCAGGCCGCACGGACTCGGGGGGGACGGGTCGCAGGGTTCCCCTGGACATCCGCGGCTTCGAGGGCTACTGCACCTTCATCCTGTTGCCTGGGGAAACACCCTCAACAGGCTTCCCATTTGCCCTATGCGCTCAACACTTCCATCAACTCCTGCGTAACGTCATCCAGATTCTTGTAATGCCGCGGCTCCTTGACGGCATTTTCCTTGAGGAATTCCAAAATCATCCGGCCATAGTCAATCCAATCAGGATTGTGACACAGCCTCTTGATGACCAATCGCTTCAGCGCCACATCGCCGCTGATGAACCCGGAAAGATTTTGAACAGGCAACGACTCGATATGCTTGTTGACCTGTTCCAGTGCCTCGTACTGCTCTAAGAATGGTAGACGGGACGATATTGGACGGTGGATGACAGGATTTGCTTGAAACCACCGGGGTACTTCCATTTGGCACCTAGTGGAGTGTCCGACAAGTTTTTCAACATAATCGGGCCAGCGGGTAGGTTGGGTGGACGAAGAGACCGGGTAAGTTGGGTGGATGAGGAGACGACCGCCGCATCTCCTCCACCTTTCGCCTGGGGAAGTGGCCTACCTCAAGACGCTGGTGGAGGACGGACGTACCGAGCAGCGCGTCGCGCGTCGAGCGCGCATCCTGCTGGCCATGACCGCCCCGGACATCGTCGTGTCGGAGCTGGCCGACAGACTCGAACTGGAGCGCACCACCATTTGGAACTTGTGTCGTCGCTACGAAGCATACGGTGTCGATGTGGTGCTGGATGCACCCCGCTCCGGCCGTCCGCGGGAGCTTTCCCCCCCTGCAGCGAGTGGAGGTGGAGCAGTTGGCATGTTGTGAGCCGGCGGGCGTCGGTTTGGAGATGACGCACTGGTCCACCCGGAGCCTGGCCCTGGTGGCACGTCAGCGTGGCATTGCGCCCACCATCTCTCACTCCACGGTGGCGCTCATCCTGCACGACGCTGACTTGCAGCCGCACCGCACGCGTTACTGGAAGACACCCACCCTGGACGACACTTTCCGTCACAAAGCGGCCCAGGTGCTGTGGTGCTATGAGCAAGCGCAGCAGTTGGCCCAGAAGGGCGAAGTGGTGTTGTGCGTGGACGAGAAGCCCAACATCCAGGTGCTGCACGGCGACCAGCCCGTGCGGTCCATGCAGCCCGGCCTCATCGAGCACCGGGAGTTCGAGTACAAGCGGCACGGTACGGTGAACCTCCTGGCCAAGCTGGTAGTGCACTCCGGCCGCATGCGCAGCTGGGACCTGGAGAGAAACAACGGGGACTGCTTGCGAGCCGTACTGCCGCAACTCCTTGGGGACCATCGCGACGCCAGGCGCATCCACCTCATCTGGGACAACGGCTCCAGTCACACCGCCAGGCAGACGCTCGACTTCCTTCGCACCCACTACCCGCACGTCCGGGTGATTTTCACTCCAGCTCATGCCTCCTGGCTCAATCAGGTGGAGTTGCTGCTTCGCGCTTTCACCGAGCGCTACCTGCAACGAGGGGACTGGGCCAGCCGTGACGAGCTCATCAAGCACCTCGACGCCAGCTGGCCCGAGTACAACCGCCTCTACGCCCACCCCTTCACCTGGTCCTGGACTCGCGCCAAGATGCGTTCGTGGGTGGACCGGCACCTATCCTGACTATGTTGAAAAACTTGTCGGACACTCCACTAGAACACCTGGTCCTTTATAAAACTTGAATGCCCCTGGTAATACCCTCTCCAAATCACTTTTCACCCATTTGGCCAGATCTTCATATTCCATTGGGTTCCTCCTGTTCCCCATCTCCGCATGAAGGCGAACGGCTCGAAGCGCACGCCGGAGCGCCCCCGCGGCCTGAACGGCTGAGGCGGCCTCACCGCCGCGACGCTGCCCTGCTGCGCCGCTCGCTGCGCGGTTGCTCCCTCCCAAACGCCCTCAGACGAAGCGGCGCAGATGCAGGAGGGGGAATGGGCGGCCGGCATCGTCCGTCTCCGAGCGGCCGATGGCCTCGAAGCCGAGACGGGCGTAGAAGGCCCGCGCGCCGGGGTTCTGCTCATTGACGTCCACCGTCATCACCGGATGCAGGGCCGCGGCACGCTCGACCAGCGCCCGCCCGAGTCCCCGGCCGTGAGCGTCCGGATGCACGAACAGGCTGTCGATCTTGCTCCCCGTCATGCCCATGAAGGCCTGCACGGTCCCCTGCCCATCCACGGCCAGCTCGAACGGCGCGGCGGACACGTAGGCCCGGACCTGCGGCAGCAGGGCGTCGATGTCGGCCTCGGTCAGGAAGCCGTGGGTGGCGCGCACAGCGGCCTCCCAAATCTCCAGCAACCGGGCCGGGTCCGCGGGCGTCGAGGGGCGAAAGGTCGGGCGGCTCATACGGGTCGGCTCCGGCCTGGCAGGGTGACCGCGAAGCGGAGTCGCGAGCACCGCGGCGGCGGTCGAGAGGCTCTCCAGCTCTTAACACAGCGGTGGGAAAGACGATGCTGATGCTGCGCCCGCGGCGGGCGCTGTCTCCCGCGGGGGAACAGCTCTCCTTTCGGGAACTGCTCCCATGGCGTGCGCTGCGGGTGACGATGGGCGCCGCCGCCCTCGCCACCCTCGTGCTGCTGTCGGTGCGGGGATTCACCGCCTCCGAGTGGGCCCTCCTCGCACCCCGTGGCCTCCTCTGGCGCCTGAGCCAACTCGCGGCGCTGGGCCTGGTGTTCGGCGCGGCCTACCTGCTGGCCCCGGCCCTGAGGGATGTCGTCGGACCTGCGGGGGTGGTCCCACGCGCAGTTTCTGGCGCCAGTGCACAAACCGCGGCAGAGCCTCGTAACCGGGGCAAGCTCATTGCTACAGCAGACCCGCGCTGGAACGCTCCGGCCGGAAGCCTCCGGCGGCGGGTTCGATTCCCGCCGTTTCCAATAGAAGTTGCTTCCGCACCTGCTTGGGGGAACGGCCGTCCTCCAGAAAATCCCGAGTGAAATCAGGGCTTCAGCCCGCGAACGCCAACGGGATTCGAACCCGTCTCCGAGCCGCGAACAGATGAAGCAATCGTGCGGCCCCCTGGCGGGTAGGGCAGGCGTCCCGCTCGCGTCTTCTGGTACTACCGGGACAATGCTCTTTCCGAAGACACCAATCTTGATTGCCGTGGTGTTGTGCACGGCTTGCAGTGAGCCATCAAGCCCGACCAGAGGAGAACCGTCCCGCCCCGGTTCCATGTCCCCCCAGCCGCTGGTCGAAGCGAAGCAGGTTCCGCCGAGCTGGGTGCGGTCCCTCGCGGATGTGGATGGCGATGGCGATGGCGATCTGGTCTGGCGGCATGGAAGGGAAATCCGGGTCGCGCTCTCCACGAGAAGCAGCTTCGCTCCTGGGACGGTCTGGACGCCCTGGAACGTCCATGCCGACTTTCAGTTGGCCGACGTCAACAACGACGGGCGAGCGGACCTGATCGGCCGAGCCGATGGCGTGGGGCAAATCGAGGTTGCCCTCTCGACGGGGAGTGGATTCCTGCCTTCCACGCCATGGACCGCGTGGAACAAGGATGCGAGCTACACCCTGGCGGATGTGAATGGTGATGGAAGGGCGGACCTCATTGGACGCCTCCCGGGCTCCAGCGAGATTCACGTGGCGCTGTCGACAGGGAGCGGCTTCGTGCCGTCCGTGGCGTGGACCTACTGGCGCCCCGATGCCGAGTTCAAGTTGGCGGATGTCAACAATGACCGGAGGGCGGACCTCGTTGGGCGGGTGCCGGGCTCCACCGCTCTGCACGCCGCGCTCTCGACGGGGACGTCCTTCAATCCCTCCACCGTATGGGTCACCTGGCCTTCCGCCGCCGACTTCCAACTGGCCGACGTCAATGCGGATGGACGGGCGGACGTGGTGGGCCGGGCCGCGGGGACCATTCCCATCCAGGTCGCGCTCTCCACCGGCAGCGGCTTTTTTTCCCCCCGATCGTGGACGGTTTGGAGCGCACAAGCCGAGTACCAGCTGGGTGACGTGACGGGCGATGGCGGAGCGGATCTCGTGGCGCGAACGCCCGGTGATATCCAGGTGGCCCGCTCGACGGGCCTCGCTTTCGAGACCTCGGCTCCCTGGGCGGTGGACTCCGTCCCGGTCGCGTCGTACGTGTCCGCGGTCAGCGGCCCACTGCTGCAGTCGCACATCGAGGCCATTTGCGCCAATGGCCGGCGCATGCCGGAAACGGACGCCAACTGGAGGAGCTTGAATGCCGCCGCGAACTATGTGGCGGATCAGTTCACGCGCATGGGATACGCCGTGCGACGCGAGCGCGTTTCGTTCCAGGGCCGCTGGGTCGGAGACAACATCATCGCTACCCGGCTCGGGAGCACCTACCCCTCCAGCTATATCGAGATCACCGGCCATTATGACGGTGGTGCCGAAGGAGCGAGGACGGGCGCCAAAGACAACGCCACGGGAACCGCGACCGTCCTCGAGATGGCTCGCGTGCTCGCGAGCTATCCGAACCAGCACAGCCTGCGCTTCATCGCCTTCGCGGGGGAAGAGCTCTATGTCGATGCCCCCGGCAGCATGACCCACGTCGAGAACAGCCTGAGTGCCGGAGAGAACATCGTGGCGAACCTGAACATCGACACGACCGGAACGGGGTATCCCGTCGCGGGCGTCACCTATCGGGATTCGCGGTTCCTGACTTTGTGGTATCGCGGGACGGCCTCATACGAGCTGGCCCGGATGTATGGAATGGCTGTCCGGTACGCCGGAATCCCACTGGACGTCTATGCCGAGGACATCGGAACGGAGTGCCAATCCGACGAGCGTTCGTACTCGGTGCACGGCCTCGTGGGGCTTTCGAGCCTGGGGGAATGGCGGTACTCGCTGTATCACCAGACGGACGACGTCCCCGAGAACGTCAACATCGACAATGTGAGGTGGGCGACCCAGGCCAACGTCGCGCTCGCCCTGTTCCTCGACCACGCGGCCCGCTTCTGATCGGCGGGCCTCGTCCCTCTCGATTTCCGCATCCTGACGACAGAGGTTTCAGGCCCGCTGAAGCCTCCCTGTCAGCGGGCCTGCGAGACAGGGAACTCGAGCGTGGCGGTAGCGCCCTTGCCGGGACCTTCGCTCTCCAGCAGCAGGCGGCCCCCATCACCTGCGCCGCCAGCGCGCTCGAGTGCAGGCCAAAGCCATGCCCCTCCTTCTTGTTACGTTTATGTTATTGTGCGTAACGACCATTGAGGTTGTGAACCACATGGTCATTGGAGATCCTCACGGATGAGTGACATCATCGACATTGATGAATTGCGCGCCCTCTTCATCCAAGCCAATGGTCCGGTCGGAATGGATGACACTTTCACCCTCTATTACGATGAGACCAACAACATTCGGCGACTGCACGTAACCGAAGCGGGGTTCAACGTCGCGGACCCAGCCTGCTTCGTCCTCGGCGGTGTTTGTCACGACGGAGGCCGCCGCGAATTTGACTTGTCGCCCCTTCGTCGCGCCGTCCGAGCGCAGCCGACGATGAAGGAACTGAAATTGATGCACATCGGCAAGGGCGACTTCCTGGACGTGCTTGCATCCCCGCGATTGGAATCCTTCCTATCCTGGCTTGCCAATGAAGGACTCTTCGTTCACTACGCGGTACTTGACCCTGTTTATTGGTCAGTTGTCGATATCATCGACAGTGTCCTTCTCCCAGCAGATGCCGGTCCGCTCGAATTTCATCGTTTCGGGTTCAAAACCGCCCTGCTACTCGCCCTTCGCGACGACCTTCAAGCGACGGCTACGTTATTTCGGCGCTACGGCTATCCCGACATCAAATCTCACCAAGTTCGCCCTTTTCTAGATGAAATAATCGAGCGGGTGGTCACAAGCGCACGTCTGAAAGAATTCGATCAAGAGATGCTTAAGGGCCTCCTCCAAATGGGGTACCGCCTGCCGGAACTAGAATTTCTAAAAGATGAACCTGCGAGCGTCCTCATCCAACACTTCACCAGCGTTTACCTGAATCGAATTTGTCTGTTGAAGAACGCCGACCACGTTCTCGACATGGAAACCGAAATCACCCGCAGACTGGCTGGACTGACCTTGGTTTCCGCTGGAAGGCCTTTGCGGAATTTCAGGTTTGTAGAAAAATCCGAGGATGAGCCAGGCGTGCAAACCTCGGATGTAGTGGTAGGTCTGCTCGGAAAGTTCTTCACTTGGCTGACGACTACGGACGGCGGCGAAGTCGAGATGGCTTTGGTCGGCCTTTCGAAGCAGGCGGAGCGCAATCGATCCGCCTTGGCGCACCTTCTAGACCGTTCCGCCGAGCGGTGTCCGGCCTTCGCTCAACGCATGATTAGTCTTGAGGAAGAGCGCAAGGGCAAAATCTTCCTTCGGGCGTGATGGATCTGGCGACGAATTTTGTGTACTAGCCCAAACTTGGAGATGCGGGGGCGGGACCTCCGAGACTTCTTCACGGCATGGACGGCAGGGCGCCAATCCTGATGCCTGGGGAGCACCCGCTACGCGGTTGGGTCTTCTGCCATGTTGCACGTATGTCGCAGGAGCCTGCGGAATGAGCTGGAATGGGACGGGACAGGGCGGGACGCGGCGGGATTCCTACTTCCAAGGGTTCCAGGCGGTTACGAGGTAAGGGCGCGATTCTGCTGGGAGTTTCGCACCGCCCGGCGCGGGTTCGATTCCCGCCGCCCCCCAGACTTCACGTGGCTCGGCGGCTACTCCGCGTTGAGGCGCACCATCGAGACGTCGTAGCCGCGATCATCGACCTGGCCACCCTCCTGCCCGGACCGGTACATCATCCCCGTGCTGTCATCGATGTAGAAGCGGTTGTCCGGGTTGGTGTCCATGCCGATGTGGCTGTGGCTCGTGCCCGGGTCGTGGAACGTGTAGAAGGTGCGGCCCTGCTCGTCGACGCCGCGGCCCGTGATGGTCACGAAGTGATCCGTCAGCGCGTCCACGTTGTAGTCGGCGTCCTTGTGGCTCACGCCCACCACCACCGGCCGGCCCCGGTCGAGCTGGCCGTCGATGTATTCACGGCCCTGCTGGGCGCGCGCGGAGTCCACCGTGAGGCGGCCCTCGCCGTTCTCGCTCGTGCCGACCTGGATGATGCGATCCGAGCCCTGCACCGTCACGCCCGCGTCGCGGGCCATGGCCTTGGCTGCCTGGAAGCACTCCCGGGAGCCCGGGGTGAAGCCGTTGCCGCCCACGAACTGGCTGTACCACGGCACCTGCACCTGGGCCGTCGTGCCCGGAGGCGCCGTCACCGGAGCGGAAGACTGCGCCGTCAGGCCCTCGGGACGCGGCGGGGGAATCGGCGCGGACGCCGGCGCCGTCAGGCCGGCGGGAGTCTGCTGGGCACCCGGAGCCCCGGCGGCCGGTATCGCGCCGGCGGCTGTGAGCGCCCGCTCCCGGCTCAGCATCTCCAGCGCGTCGGCCTGCTCATTCACGAAGCGTTGGGCCACGCCCCGCTGGGTGGCGGGACTGCTGCTCTGGAAGCGCGCCAGCGTGCCGTCCGCATTGGTACGGCCGCGCTCGGCGTAGACGCCTGCGATGAGCTCCTCGTCGGTGACGGTGGCCGGGTCACGCCCCGCGAGCGCGGCCTCGAAGATATCGTCCGTCTGGTTTCTGTGCTGCACGCCGGTGGACCAGGCCACGTCGCGCAGCGCCGCCGAGCGCGTGCTCAAGTCGAGTCCCGTGGTCTCCAGGATGTTGTCGACCTGCGGCTGGTAGTGCGTGTCCACGATGAAATCGTGCTGAGCCTGGCCGAACCCCTCTGCATCGCGAGCGGCCAGATCTCTCCAGGCCTGGCCGAACTCCGGGGTGCCGGGCTGATGGGGGGACAGCGCGGCGTGGTAGTCCGGGTGGCTGGTGGCCAGCGAGTCCACGAACTCCCGCGCCGTGCCCGTGTTGGTCGCGATCTGGTACGTGCCGTAGGACACGCCGCCGGCATCTCCGGGGTTGTTGGAGACGCTGCCGACGTCTCCCCGGGACTCATACTGGCTGCTGAGCGTTCCCAGCGGCGGGAGCGAGGTGAGGTTCTCGGGCCGGGGCGTGGGCCTCAGCGAGGTGGTGGGCGCGGCCCCCGGCGTGGGCTCGGCCGGAGCCGCGGTCACGGGCTGGGTCTCGGGTGCCGGAGCGGTGGGCGCGGCCGGAGCCGCCGCGGTCACGGGCTGGGTCTCGGGCGCCGGAGCGGTGGGCGCGGCAGGAGCCGCGGTCACGGGAGTCGGCGCGGCGGACGCGGCCGGAGTCGCGGGCCGGGTCCCGGACGCCGGAGCGGTGGGCGCGGCCGGAGCCGCGGTCACGGGCCGAGCCTGGGGCCTCGGCGCGGAGGTGGGGGCGGTCGCGGTCCCGGGTCGAGCCTGGGGCCTCGGCGCGGAGGTGGGCGCGGCCGAGGCCCGGGCCTGGGGCCTCGTCGCGGGCGTGAAGGTGTCCACGGGGCGGCCGCGGGGGCGGCGGCGAGTCCCCTGCGTGGACGGGGCATCGAAACCATCCGGGATCTGGAGCCTCTCCCCGGCGCGGATCTTGTTGGGGTCCTCGATGTTGTTGGCGCGTGCCAACTCATCGACGGTGGTGTTGTGGCGCCGGGCGATGCCCGACAGCGTGTCACCCGAACGGATCCGATACGTGCTCATGGTTATGTGGTCCCCTCGGGCCCATGCACATGCGCGTACGGATGTGCCGGCCCCTGAGTTGATTATCCCGGCGGGCTGCGTTGGAGTTGCTGATGATGCCTCGAATGCGTCTGATTTGTAAAATGACGGTGGTGGTGCTGCTCACCCTCTGGCTCGGGGCGTCCACGTCCGCGAGGGCCCAGGACTCGGGGAGCGTGACAGGGCGCTACAAGAAGGAGGGGGGAGAGCTCATCATCGTCGAGGGAGAGAACGAGACGCTCGTCCATTACGAGGCGGTGTTCCCGCAGGGGGCCAGCGTGGGGAGCTGCATCTGCCCCTTCGTGGTGAAGCAGAAGAGCGGGGAGCGCTGGACCCTCCAGGCGGCCAGCAGGCCGCGGGGCACGTGGAGCCTGAAGCTCGAGCCCACGCGGCTCGTGCTCGAGGGCAGGAACCCGATGTGCTGCGGCCTGGGTTGGCCCGGCAGCGACAGCTTCGAGCGGAACGCGGTGCGAGGTCCGAGCTCGTGCCAGGTCAAGGAGGCCCGGGCGGACTTCTTCGCCTCGCAGAAGGCGTCCACCCCGAGCAAGGCGTACGTGGTGGCCGGAGACACGGTGGAGGTGTTCGTTCCCGGCTCCGAGCCGCGCCGGGTACCCGCGCGCTTCAAGGGGGCGCGCAGGACGACGGCGGGCCTGCTCGAGCGCGGCCAGTTGGACTGCTCTCGGCAGGAGGTCTCGCTCCAATCCCTGGCGGGGAAGTGGTTCGAGCTGACGCGCAAGGGCAGGGGCCTCGTCATCTTCGAGCCCTGCGCGGCGAATACCCGGAGCATCACCGTCCGCCCCGCCAGCGGCGAGCTGGAGGTCGAGCTCGGTCAGGAGAGGACGGTCACGAAGGTGACGGGGTTGAGTCCCGGCGCGGCGGTGGGGAGCTACTCGCTGGAGCTGACGTACGAGAGCGGCACCACCGAGACGGTGAGTTGGAGGGATCTGGACGTGAGCAGGGGCCTGGTGATCGTGAAGAGCCCGCGCCTCTTCTCCCAGGGCCGCGAGTACGTGCGCGAGGACCAGAAGTCCGCCTTCCCGGTCGAGGTGGAGACGGGCTGCGGAGAGGAGCGCTAGGCCAGGACATGTCTGTCAGGGGCCGCGGGGCCGCATGTGCCCCGGCGTCGTGAAATCAAGCGCTTCCGACCGAGGCAGAGCTCGCGGGCAAGCTCGCCGCGTTGATGGTGCCCTGACACTCTACGGGGAGGCCGCCTCGGCTTCCACGAAGGTGAGCACCTGCTTGAAGGGCACCTCCGACAGCAGGCCGAACAGCTTGTGTTTGGTGAGTCTGGAGCGGGTGGCGCTCGGCGAGTTGATGCCACAGAGGAACCTCGCCACCTGACGGGCGGAGGTGAGGGCCTCGTGGCGCTCGGCGCGCAGCTGCTTCAGCTTCGCGGCTTCGCTGACCCCCGGTGCCTTGACGGCCGGGGGCGGCAGCTTGCCGGGGCGCTCGCCCGCGCACCAACCGCAATGCCCGCAGCCGGCCTCCAGGTCCTCGCCGAAGTAGGTCAACAGGAAGCGGGTGCGGCAGCCTTCATGGTCGGCGAAGTCGAGGACCAGCCGCAGCCGCCGGACGTCCCGGCTCTCGCGCTCGCTGAAGCGGCCCACCATGTCCTGGGTGAGCGCGGCGACGTCGAAGCCGGTGCGCTTGAGCCGGTAGCCCTGGCGCACGCCCGTGACCTGGAGCTTCAGGGCCTCCTGCTCCTCGAGGTAGTTGAGGGCGGCGATGATGCGCTGACGCGGCTCGCCCAGCTTCCGGGAGATGTCATCGAGCTTCAGCCGCGACCAGGTCTTCATGGGCTCGGCGAGGGCGAACACCCGCCGGAGGAACTCGGCACGAGCGGTGTCGAAGCCGGCGAAGACCTCCTCGAGTGGGCGCAGGGCCTGGAACTTGTACTCGGAATAGAAGGGGCCGGTGGATTCGAGCAGGCCGTCCAGCTCGAGGTAGGTGAGCATCGTCTCGATGACGAGCGGACGGACATCGTGTTCCCCGGAGAAGCTCGTGGAGGGAGAGGTCGAAGGTCTCTCCCTGTCCGAGCACGTGCCGCAGCACCCCGGCCACGGCCTGGGGGGTGGGCGTGTCGCCGTAGGTGAAGTTCTCCAGCACGGTGACGTCTTCCATGGCGGCGAGCAGCTCGCAGGCGGAGGGCTGGCCATCCCGGCCCGCGCGGCCGATCTCCTGGGCGTAGTTCTCCAGGCTCTTGGGCAGGTTGCAGTGGTAGACGGCGCGGATGTCGCTCTTGTCGATGCCCATGCCGAAGGCAATGGTGGCGACCACCACGGCGTCGTGCGAGCCCATGAACCAGTCCTGCACCTGGTGGCGGACCTCGGGCTCCATGCCCGCGTGGTACGCCTTGGCGGAGAAGCCGTTCCCGGAGAGGAACGCGGCCGTCTCCTCGGCCATGCGCTGCAGCGTGACGTAGACGATCGTCGGGCCCCGAGGGCGGGAGCGCAGGCGCGACAGCAACAACTCCCGGCGCTCGTCGCCACCCGAGGTGGGGGTGACATGCAACGAGAGATTGGGCCGGTGGAAACCGGTCTGGATGACATCCCCGGCGGTGATGTCGAACGCGGTGGCGATGTCCCGGGCGACGGAAGGCGTGGCGGTCGCGGTCAACGCCAGCACCCGCTCCACCCCGAGCGTCTTCGCGAGTGAGGCGAGCTTCATGTAGTCGGGCCGGAAGTTGTGCCCCCACTCGCTGATGCAGTGGGCCTCGTCCACCGCGAGCATCGAGATGCGCAGGCGGCGGAGTGTCTGGAGGAAGCGCTCATTGGCCAGACGCTCCGGCGCGACGTAGAGCAGCTTGAGCGTTCCGGCGCGCAGGTCGGAATAGAGCTGGCGGATCTCCTCGGGCCCGAGCGTCGAGTCGAGCCGGGCGGCGGGGATGCCACGGCTGGTGAGGAAGTCGATCTGGTCCTTCATCAGCGCGATGAGGGGGGAGATGACCAGCGTGACACCCTCCAGCATGAGCGCGGGGAGCTGGTAGCAGAGGCTCTTGCCGGCACCGGTGGGGAAGATGGCGAGAACGGACCTGGAGTCCAACAACCGGGAGACGACGGCCTCCTGGCCCTCGCGGAAGCCGGGAAATCCGAAGACGGAGCGGAGCACATCGGGAGCGGAGGTCGTCACGGGGTCACCTTCCACCATGAACAGGGGAGGGGCAACGGGGACTTCCCCGGGTTGCTACTTGCCAGCGGTCCCGGGGCCCACGGGCCAGGGCGTGGTCCACGTGCGGATGCGGAACAGGCCGTCCGGGCCAGGAAGGTGGGCGGCCACGAGGGCCACCTCACCGTTCACGGCGGAGGAGAGGTCCGTGTTCCAACTGAATCCGTCCCCCACGAGCCGGGTGCGCACGGGCGCATCGGAATAGCGCTCCCAGGAGCTGAACATGAGCTGGCTCCGTTCGTTGACCCAGAAGACGGCGCGCTCGGAGCCACGCGCCAGCGGTTCATCGAGCAGCTCGAGCCCCATGGGACCATCGAGGACCCTTCCGAACGTGTCACAGCGCTGCTGCAGGGTGTCTATCCGCAAGCGGCACAGCGAGGCGTTTCCCTTCACCATGCGGATCCACTCCGCGTGCGTGTTGTCGCTCACGACACCGGCGGTCGTCCCATAGCCCAGGAAGATGACTCGAAGGACGTTCTGCTCCGTGTCGGCGGACATGCCCTTGGGCCTGGGCCATCGGTTGACGGTCCGCACGGGGGTGGGGAGCTTGGATGTCGGGATGACCTTTTTCCCGGCGGAGGGCTGTCCATCGAGACCGTACGGTTGGGCGTAGGCGCGGTCCTCGATCGACGAGCGGTACGTCAAGGTGAAGCCGCGGTCCGTGCGGGTGACGACGGGGTAGACATCCCCGGGAGGCGTCTGGTGCGAGTGGGCGGCGGTACCGGCCATCCAGGCGGCGAGCAGGGCGCCGCGCGTCAGGGAAACGAGCCTTCCAGTCATCGGGCTTCCTCGCTCATGGGGATGATCCAACCTCGGATCTGCATAGCCCGGAGCCGAGCCTCACCGGAAGACGGAGAGGGCCGTTTCGTAGGTACCCAGATGGGCCTCGAGGGTCGCGGTGATGGGCTTCGCGTAGCCGCCCCCGAGGGTGAGCACGAGGGGCAGACCGCGGTGCCACGCGGCCTCGAGCACCAGCCGGTCCCGCTCCCTCATGCCGGCGTGGGTGAGGGAGAGCCGTCCGAGGGCGTCCTCGGCGAGCGGATCCACACCGGCCTGGTAGAAGAGGAGGTCGACGCCAGCGGCCTTGAGCACCTCGGGCAGGTGGGTGGCGAGCACGTCGAGGTAGGCGCGGTCATCCACACCATCGGGCAGCCCCACGTCGCGGCTGGAGCGCTGCTTGCGGAAGGGGAAGTTGTGCTCGCCGTGGATGGAGAGGGTGAAGACGGAGTCATCGCCCTCGAAGACGGCGGCGGTGCCGTTGCCCTGATGGACGTCGAGGTCCACCACGACGGCGCGTTGGATGCGGCGCTCGGCCTGGAGGACGCGGATGGCGACGGCGATGTCGTTGAAGACGCAGTAGCCCTCGCCATGGTCGGGGAAGGCGTGGTGGGTGCCCCCGGCGAGGTTGCCGGAGATGCCGTCCTCGAGGGCGGCGCGGGCGGCGCCCACGGTTCCGCCCACGGAGGCGCGCGAGCGCACGAGCAGATCCTCGGACCAGGGGAAGCCGAGCCGGCGGATTTCGGCCTCGGAGAGGGTGCCCGTCCAGAGGGCGTCGAGGTAGCGCCGGGTGTGGACGCGCTCGAGGTCCTCGCGCGAGATGGGGTCGGAGGCCCGGAGCCCGCCGGGGGAGAGGACGCCGCGCTCCAGGAGGAGCTCGCGCAGCAGCCGGTACTTCTCCATGGGGAAGCGATGGCCGGGAGGGAGCGGGACGACGAACTGATCGCAGTGGAAGACGCGCACGGGTGGACACAGGCGTAGCGCCTGGGCGGAGCGGGTGCAACCGGAGGCGTTAGACCCGGCGGGCGGCTCGTCCGTTACACCAGCGAGCGCGCTGGAATTTCGACCCGGATTACCTCTCCCCGGAGCCCTGCCATGACCCTGAAGTCCTTTTCGCGCCCCGTGTTCGGGGCCGCGCTGGCCCTCGTTGCGTTCACGTCCTCCCTGGCCCTCGCCCAGGCCCCCCAGAAGCCCGCCCAGCCGCCCCTGGCGCAGGGAGCGCCGGTGTCCCAGCAGCCGCCGTCCCAGCAGCAGCAGGCGCGGCCGAGGATCGACGTGGTCTTCGTGCTGGACACGACGGGCTCGATGGCGGGGCTGATCGAGGGGGCGAAGCAGAAGATCTTCTCCATCGCGTCGCGGATCGCGCAGGGCAAGCCGACGCCGCAGGTGCGGGTGGGGCTGGTGGCGTACCGGGACGTGGGGGACGCCTACGTGACGAAGCGCTACGAGCTGACGGAGGATCTGGACGGCCTCTTCACGCACCTGCGGAAGCTGCAGGCGGACGGAGGGGGAGACACGCCGGAGCACGTGGGCCGGGGCTTGGGCGAGGCGGTGTCGAAGCTGTCGTGGGACCCGAGCCGGGAGACGATGAAGCTGATCTTCCTGGTGGGGGACGCGCCGCCAGCGCAGCGCAACGACGACTGGAACTTCAAGCACTGGGTGAAGCGGGCGGCGGAGAAGCACATCGTCGTGAACACGGTGCGCTGCGGAGGGGACCCGGAGACGGAGACGCACTGGAAGCTGGCGGCGAAGACGACGGATGGGCGGTACGAGTCGTTGGAGCAGTCGGGCGGGATGGTGGCGGTGGCGACGCCGTATGACGCGGAACTGGCGAAGGTGAACGCGGAGCTGGCGAGCAAGACGCTGTACGCGGGGAAGAAGGAGGCGCAGGCGGCGAACCGGGCGCGTGCGGAGCAGATGGCGGAGCTGGCGCCGGAGGCGGCGGCCGAGCGCATCCAGTTCCTGAAGACGACGCGTGGAGCGGGGAGGGCGCCGAGCGCACCGGCCCCGAGCAGTGCGCCGGCGGTGGTGGGGGGAGCGGTGGACCTGGCGGCGCAGCCGGAGGCGCTGGCGAGCGTGAAGGGCGAGGAGTTGCCGCAGGAGTTGCAGGGGTTGGACGCGGCGGCGAGGGAAGCGAAGGTGAAGCAGCTTGCCGGAGAGCGGAAGGCGCTGGAGGAGAAGGCGGCGAAGCTGGCGGCGGAGCGGGACACCTGGAGGACGAAGAACGTGGCGGACAAGGAGGACTCCTTCGACGCCAACGTGATGAAGGGCGTGAAGGAGAAGGCGGCGAAGCACGGCCTGACCTACTGACCCCTCTCCCCTCGGGAGAGGGACGGGGTGAGGGTATCTGGAGCACTCGGGTTGCGAGTACCTTGGGGCCGCATGTCCCTTACTCGCACTCCGGACCCCACCGTGTCGCACCGATGGGCAGTGCTGTTCCTCCTGGCCTTCCTGGAGGGCTGTACGGCGATGGGCCCGGGCCGGACGAAGCCCGAGCCGCGCGCGGGAGAGGTTCTCTACATCCGGAGCGAGCCCCAGAAGGGAACCGACCTCTGGAGCCAATCCCTGGAGAGCGGACGTCACCGCCCCCTGACGTCCAGTGGGAAGGTGGTGATCGCCCCCGCCAGGGAAATGCCGGGCCCCTGGCGGAGCGTAGCCATCTCCCCGGATGGGAAGCAGGTGGCGTATGCCGAGCTCCACCTTCCCGCTGCGCCTGACCCGGGCAGGAGTGGGGTGGAGGTCTGGAACGAGCTCTTCGTCGTCAACGCGGACGGGACGGGACGCCGCGAGCTGGTGGACCTGACGCAGCAGCGAGTGCCGGAGGGACAGCGCATCCGAGCAGGCCATTTCCACTGGTCCGATGACGGGAAGAGCCTCGCGTATGTCCTCGAGAGCCGCCCCATGAAGGCCCACCCCGAGAGCTGCGCGGACGTGACCTTCCACTCGGTGGACGTGGCCTCGGGCCGGGTCACCTCCCTGTTCGAGTCACGTCCCCTGGCTGACGTCTCGCTGCTGGGCTGGAGCCCGGCGCGCGCGGAGATCGTCTTCCATGACGAGTGCGGTTTCCGGAAGGGCGATGCCATGCCCATTCCGAAAGGCCGTGTGACCCAGGTGCGGGTGAGCGATGGGAAGATGCGTCAGCAGCGGGCACGCGCGCCCTCGCTCTCCCCGGATGGGGCTTTCCTCTTCACCTCCTTGCAACCGCACGGCCATGCTCCACCCACGCTCTACCGGACGGAGGCCCTCGATGGGCCTCCCGCCGTGACCCTCGAGCTGCCCGTCAAGACGACGCAAGGGGTTCGCATCACCTGGCTGCACCACACTCCGGCCGCACTCCTCAGCGCTACCGAGTGGGAGTTGCCTTTTCTGGATTGCGTCGGCGTCTACCCGCAGCCGCGGAGGCTGTTCCGGCTGGAGTTGGGGACGGGGACGCTCCAGCAGGTGAGGGAAGATGCCCACGCGTTGAACGTGGTGGCCATCAGCCCCGATGACACGTATGCGCTCGCCGGCATCATCACGGGCAAGGACGAGCAGTTCTACCTCCACTGCGGAGAGAAACCTGTCGAGCGGCTGTTCCTGGTGCGCCTGGATGACCTCGCGAGCGAACTGCCCATCGATGAGCTGAAGCGCCGCGGCAGGCCCCTCACACCGCCTCGTGGCTGGGGGGCCAAGCTGGCCTTTGTCGAGTACGTGGGCTGGGTGCGCTGACTACGGCCAGCGCACGCGGGACTCACGCGTGGGCGCGCAGGAACTCCACGAGGGGCGGATTCACAGCGTCGGGGTGCGTGAGGTTGGCGGCATGCGCGGCGCCGAGGACGAGGACGAGGCGCGTGCTGCCGGGGAGCGTCTTGTGGAGGTACTGGCCCTCGGAGGGAGGGATGCCGGTGTCATCGGTGCCGTGGAACACGATGGCGGGGCAGCGGATGTCACCGAGCCGGGGCTGGATGTCGTCGCGGTCGATGAGGTTGTTCATGGCGGCGACGAGGTGGTCCTTGGGAGTCTGGCGCCAGCGGTCGAGCCAGGGGGAGTGGAAGCGGGAGTCGCCGATGATGCCGCCGGCGAGGCTCTGGACGATGTTCTCGGTGGCGCCCGGGGTGCCCCACAGGTCGCGAACCTGGCGGTAGCCGGCGCGGACTTCGGGCTCGTCGATGGTGCCGCGGGTGCTCATGAGGACGAGGGCGCGGACGCGCTCGGGGTAGCGGAGGGCGACGCGGAGGGCGCAGTAGCCGCCCTGGGACATGCCGCCGACGACGGCCTGCTGGATGCCGAGGTGGTCGAGCAGGGCGATGCAGTCGGCGGCGGAGTCATAGAGGTCGAAGGGCTTGCCGTCCCAGCGGGTGCGGCCGAAGCCGCGGGCGTCCCAGCGGATGACGCGGAACGCGGGGGCGAGCGCCTGGACCTGCGCGTCGAACATGCGGCTGTCCATGAGGAAGCCGTGGCCGAGGATGAGGGCGGGGCCGGAGCCGCCGGAGTCCTCGAAGTGGATGCCTTGGTGGTTGAGCTCGGCGATGGGCATGGGGCGTTTTCTACCACGAGGCCCACTTCACAATGCCGCCCCGGGAGCGTCTTTCGAGGGAACCCCCTCGAGGGGAACCACCCAGGAAGAGAGAACATGGCTTATCGCGTCCCTGCCACCCAGTCCCTCGGAGCCAACGCCTATACCGTCTCGAGCGTCTTGCAGGCGGTCTCAGGTATCAATCCGCCGGCCAGCATTGCGTTCCCCATGCTCGGGAGTTCCACCGTCACGCTGGGGCCGTCGCAAGGCTCGCCCATCCAGGGCGGTGCCGTGACAGCGGTGGTGCGCTCCATCGGCCTCATCACGTGTGCCTCGGTTTGCTTCGTGAATGCCAACAGCACCACCGCCTATGTGTTCCACGCGAATGCGGGCAGCGTCTCGCACGGGAACTTCACGGCGGCGATGACGGCGATCGGAGCGGGGGGGGGCCCCTACAACGGCGTCTACATTGCCTATGCGCACCCGGGGGCCACCGATCCTGGCTACCAGTCCACCATCGCGGATCTGGTGAACTGGGGCGTGCCGACCCACAACATCGTCGAGATCACCCACGTGTTCGTGCCCCAATTCGGCATGAACAACGGCTTGCAGATCGGCTACTGACCGCCCTGGGCGTGGGTCACTCCCGCGTGACCGCGCGCAGCACGATTTCCCTCCGCTGTCCGAGCAGCCGCAGGGCCAGGGGGAGCAGCGCGCGGTACATGAGGACGTTCACCGTGGCGCACAGGGCGATCATCGCCAGCGTCTGCCCGGTGGGCCCGCTCTTCCCGGCGAACCGCAGGGCCCAGACGAAGGGGGCACAGCCGACGCTCGCCGCGACGATGCCGAGCATGGAGGCGGTGAGGGGCAGCTTGTCCCGGCGCTTGAGGCTCGCGTGGAACTTCACCGGGAAGTACAGGGACAGGAAGTTGCCCGCCGCGAGCAGCACGGGCACGACGGCCAGCACGGCCGCCATGGCGCACAGGAAGTCCAACGCCGAGCCCCTGCCGAAGTACACCCGGTAGAACAGGCCCACCAGCAGGGCCATGCCTCCGGCCGCCGCGCCCTGCACCACGTTCTTCGCCCGCAGCACGTCCCCCAGCTCCACCGGGGCGGCGATGAGCATGGCCAGCCCGTGCCCGTCATAGGCGAACGTGTTCTGCGAGAACGTGGACGCCATCACCACCGCGCCGTAGATGCACAGGCCGCCCATCAACCAGACATCCGCGCTCGCGCCCAGCAGGTACTCGAAGAGGGCCCGGCCCGAGGTCAGCTTCAGCAGGATGGCCAGCACGAAGGGCACGGACGCCAGCAGCCGGGCGCGCGGATTGCGCCACAGGTCCAACGCCTCGCGTGCCAGCAGCGTGGTGTACGTGGTGCGCGTCCGGGCGAACGGATCCTTGTCTCCGGACTCCTTCACGGACGGGCCGGCGCGGCCCACGTTGCGGTGGAAGCGCAGCAGCAGCGCGTAGGCGAGCCCCAGCCCCAGCAGCGCGAAGAAGACCATGCCCACGCCGTTCACCAGGGCGTTGCGCCGGTATCCATAGGTGAGCTCCAGCAGCGCGTCCCCGAAGAAGCCCGAGGGCACCCGGCCCAGCGCAATCGTCGCGTCGACGATGAGGGCCATGTCCAGCTTCTCCACGCCCCCCTCGCCCACGGCCGTGAGCCACGAGGTGTCGATGGGGGGAATCAGGGACGCGCCCACGAGGAACACCACGAAGCCGCCGCCGATGAGCTGCGCGCTGTGCTTCTCGCGCAGCACGTTGAGCACCAGGTGCAGGCCCACCCGGCTCCAGGCCGCGTTGAGCAGCGCGAACAGCACGTAGAGCAGCACCGCGAACCACTGCATGCGCACCGGGTGCACCGAGGCGAAGCCCAGCGCCGCTCCCGTCAGCGGCGCGTAGAAGACGAGCGCGCGCGGCTCGAAGAGGCTCGCCACCGTGGAGGCGATGAGCAGCCGGAAGGGCGAGATGGGGAAGGGCGCGTAGCGGCTCAGCTCCGAGTGGTCATCCACGCCCGCGCTCATCAGCGGCCACGTCACCCACACCGCCGACGTGACGAAGCACAGCAGGTTGAGGATGAAGAAGGGCCAGACGTCGCTCTCGGCGATGGGCTTCAGGCGCATCAGCCCGTAGAACGTCACGCCCAGGCCCCAGGCCGGCGCGCTCGAGAGCAGGAAGGCGGCCACCGCCATGAAGCGGCTCTTGCCCGGCCCATGGTTGAGCCCGATGTCCAGGCGCAGGCCCCACAACAACCACAGGTGCCGGAAGAAGCCCGGCGCGGCCACCCGGCTCACGCGGACCCCCGGCGCAGCGGTACGACCTCGGCGGGCGGCCCGTCCCCGTAGAAGGACAGCTTCGCGTTGCGCGCGGCCGGTACGGAGATGAGCTTCTCGAAGACGGCCTCCAGCGACGGCGCGTCATATCGCTGCATCAACTCCTGCACCGTGCCCTGATCCAACATCCTCCCGCCGCGGATGACGCCCGCGTGCGTGGCCAGCCGCTCGGCGATCTCCAGCACGTGCGTGGTGAGCAGCAGCGTCACCCCTCGCCGGCTCAGCTCGCGCAGCAGCTCGCGGATCACGCCCGCGGCCAGCACGTCGATGCCCTCGAAGGGCTCGTCCAGCAGCACCAGCTCCGGTGCGTGGATGAGCGCCGCGGCGATGGCCAGCCGCCGCCGCATGCCCTTGGAGTACTCGGCCACCAGCGCGCCCGCCTTGTACGTCAGCTCCGTGAGCTCGAGCAGCTCGGCGGCCCGCGCCGCGGCCTCGTCCCCGCTCAGCCCGTACATCCGCCCGCAGAAGGTGAGGTACTGCCGGCCGGTGAGCCGCTCGAAGAGGCTCAGCTCCTCGGGCACCACGCCGATGTGGCGTTTGACCTCCAGCGGCCGGGCCACCGTGTCCACGCCCAGCAGGGAGATGCGCCCGGCGTCCGGCGCGTACACGCCCGTCAGCAGCGCGATGGTGGTGGACTTGCCCGCTCCGTTGGGGCCGAGGAAGGCGTAGAAGGAGCCGCGGGGGATGGTCAGCTCCATCCCGTTGAGCGCGGTGAATTCGCCGAAGCGCTTCACGAGCCCGTGGGCATCGACGGCCAGGTCAGTGGGGGTGGGGGACATGCGCGGGCCGGATCAGAGCCGACTCCGCCGCCCTCCCACAATCCCCCCGATGTCCGAGGCCCGGCGGAACCCGGTCTGGCACCTGGGGAGGTGGCGTGGGGGAGGCCGTGCTGCTCAGTGCACCATGGCCACTTCGGGCGGGCCGATGATGCGCTGCACCGTCATCCGCACCTTGTCCAGGTCCACCGGCTTGGAGATGTAGCCGGCGGCGCCCACCAGCTCCGCCTCCCACTCGAAGCCGTAGCCCGAGATGATGATGATCGGCAGCCCGCGCGCCCGCGGCATCTTCTTGAGGGCGTCCAGCAGGCCCCAGCCGCTCATCACCGGCATGCGCAGGTCCAACAGCACCGCCTGGGGAATCTCTCCCTCCAGGGTGTCGAGGGCCTCTCGGCCGTTGCCGGCCTGCTCCGTGCGATAGCCCATCTCCTCTAGGGCATCGCAGATGAGCGTGCGGTGGCTCGCGTCGTCGTCGACGACCAGGATGTAGGACATGGCGGGGCCTCGGTGCTTATTCCGGCAGGGAAGGCAGATTCTATGGGGGGCAACATGCGAATGGCTTCCCGGTTCCGGAAGGGGTGTGCCCGGTTTTCAACATCCCTCGAAAAGTTGGAGGGCATTCCCCCCCAGGATGCCTGCCTCGGCCTCGTCCCCGAGCTTGAGGGCCAACAACTGCTTGAGCTCGCGGTCCCAGGCGTACGGCAGGTTGGGAAAGTCCGTGCCGTAGAGAATGCGCTCGGGGCGGACTTCCAGCAAGCGGCGGGGCACCGGAATGGGGAAATAACCGGCCACTGCCATGGTGGTGTCCAGCCAGAGGTGGTCGTACCGCTCGAGGAGCCGCTCGTACGCGTCGAACTCGTCCGCGCCCAGGTGGGGGATGCACAGCTTGAGGCCGGGGTGGTCCTTCAGCACGCGCTCCACGCGCTCGGCGGAGCAGAGGGCGTGCACGTCGCACTTGTACTGGGGGCTGGCGGGCTCGCGGCCGGCGTGCATCACCAGCGGCCGCCCGGCCCGGGCACAGGCGGCATACACCTCGTGCAGCGCGGGCGCGTCCGGGGCGAAGCACTGCACGTGGCAGTGCAGTTTCACGCCCTTGAGGCCCGCCGCGAAGGCCTCGGCGAGAATGTCCGCCGCGCCCTCTTCGCCCGGCAGCACGGTGGCCAGCCCCAACACGCGCGGCTCGGCCCGGGCCACCTCGGCGACGTAGGAGTTGAGGAAGCGCGCCATGCCCGGCTTGTGGGCGTAGTGCAGCGCCACCACCCGGTGCACCCCCCGCGACAGCAGGAAGGACACCACCTGGGGCGTGTGCAGCTTGTAGCGGATGGGCCAGCCGTATTGGTCGAACCAGCGCCAGATGGCCTCGAAGACGCCGTCCGGGAAGAGGTGGACGTGGGCATCCACCACGGGGGGCAGCCCCTCGGGCAGCCGGGGCCCCTCCTCGTCATTCAGGGCTGGCAGGGGCAGAGGCGAGCTTCCAGACGCCAGCCAGCCGGAAGCGGCGCCCAGGCAGGCCGGGGACTCGTCGGAGGGGTCCATGCGCGCTGGAGGCCTACTCCTTCTTGCGCTCCGCGTCCCCCGGCTGCTGCTTGTCCAGCCGCTGCAGGTAGGCGTTGTTCGAGTAACCGGCGCGCTCCAGCCGCTGCGTCTCGATGAGATCGGCGACCTTGGTGCACACCTGGCTGAGCAGACGGAGCGACTCGGCCAGAATCTTCTCGGCCTGGTCCTGCGCGTCCGCGCGCTTGATGACGGTCCGGTCGCGGCGGAACAACTGGGTCAACTTCATCCCCCACAATCTAAGGGAAGGCGTGCCCGCTTGCCACCGGACTGACGGGCACCGCGCCGGTGCTGTTCGCCGCTCGGGGCTCCCTCCAGGGAGGGGCCGGGCTGATCCTCCCGCGCGCGAGTGTTGGCCTGTTGACGCATCCGGCCAACGCGGAGCGGCGGGCATCAACAACTTAACAGGCCAGCAAATTTACACGCTGGTCTCCGCTCGGCTGGGGAGGGGGGCCGCCGCGAGGGAAAGCGTCGGGTAAACGACCAATATCAGGGCCCTTTCACGAATTTTCAGCAGGGGGGGTGACGCGCGGAAAATTTGTGCTTACAGTGCAGCCATTCACTTCCCGACTTCCTGTCGAGACGGTCGAAAGGGGGAACTGCGCATGGCTTACGATGGCGAGCTTGTGAAGATGGCGAATGGCCGCTGGGCGCGGTTCCAGCGCTGCCAGGTGTACCGCCCCGGCGTCGAGGACGCGGGCGAGACGATGATGTTGATCGCCGTAGAGCTGGACGAGCGCTACCAGTTGTTGCTGGACGAAGTGGCGGACTCGCTGGCGCAGTACCGGCATCGGGGCATTCCGGTGCAGGCCAGGCTGGACGAGGCGCAGCGGCTGACGCTGCACCCGGAGTCGGAGTCCAGCTCGCTTCACTAACGAGGCCGGTAGAAGCGCGCGGCGTTGTCGAAAGCCACGCGCTTCACCACTCGTTCCGACAGCTTCGCCTTGGCCAGCAGGTTGGCCACACGCGCGAGCCCGAGAATGTCCCCGGCGCCATCGCCGGCATCCGAATTGAGCACCAGCCGTTCGCTGCCAAGCCGGCGCACCAGCGCCACGGCGCGTTCGGCCTTGAGTGCTTCGGGGTGCAGGGTCAGCCCCGCCCAATGCCCACAGCCGAGGATGTTGCGCACGGTGCGGCCGTTGGCGTGGTCCACCAGCACGCGCGAGGGCCGCACGCCGGACTCCCGGAGCAGGGTGAGGATGCGCCGGGTGTGGCGCTCCTTGTCGAGCACCGGGGTGTGCACCAGCACCTTCAGCTTGAGCTGGCGCGCGAGCGCGAGCTGCTCGAGGAAGGCCTCCTCCTCCTCGATGCCGCCCGAGTGCAGGCCCGTCTCGCCCAGGGCCACCACGCGTCCGCCCCGGAAGTAGTCGGGGAGGCTCGCGAGCACCTCGGACAGGCCGCGGCGGGGGATGCAGCGCGGGTGTACCCCCAGCGCGGCCCAGGCGCGGATGCCCAGCCGCTCCAGGCGGGGCAGTTGCTTCAGCACCAGGTCGTCGAAGTGCTTGCGCAGGGCCTTGGGGGTGGGCTCGGGCAGGTGGTGGGCGACCACCAGCGCCCGCTCCACCCCGAAGAAGCGCATGGACTCCAGGTCCTGGTCATTGAGGGCCTCCGGGTGGAGGTGCGCGTCGAAGAGTTGGAGGAGAGGGGTGGCCACGGTGTGCTCTGTCCTGTCTGTCAGTCCTGGCCGAGGGCGGCGCCCTCGTTGCGGGGATCGCTCGCCGCGTAGCGCAGGTTCGTCTTCGGATCGCTGTAGACGGCCTCGGCGTCGCCCCAGGCCTCCTGCTTGCGAATCTTGTGACCCTTGGCCTCCAGCGCGGCCTGCGTGGCGGCCTCCAGGCCGAAGCGGTCCACCCACAGCTCATCCGGCAGGTACTGGTGGTGCACCCGGCCCTGTCCCACCGCGCGCGCCACGTCCATCTTGTGGTCCACGATGTTGGAGATGACCTGGATGACGGTGGTGGGGATGGTGGAGCCGCCCGGGCTGCCCACCGCCAGCATCACCTTCCTGGGGTCCTCCTTGGAGAAGACGAGGGTGGGGGACATGGAGGACAGGGGCACCTTGCCCGGGGCGATGGCGTTGGCCTCGCCCGTCACCAGCCCGTAGGCGTTGGGCACGCCGGGCAGCGCGGCGAAGTCGTCCATCTCGTCGTTGAGGAGGATGCCGGTGCCCTTGGCCACCACGCACGAGCCGAAGGCGTAGTTCACCGTGGTGGTGAGGGCCACCGCGTTGCCGTTCTTGTCGATGACGGAGATGTGCGTGGTGTTCTTCTTCTCCGGCGCGCTGGAGGGGTCGTACCAGGTGCCGTCCTGCTTCTTCAGGGTGGAGCCGCTGGCGCCCTCCACCGGGGGCAGCAGCGAGGCGCTCGGCGTGGCCTTCTTCGGGTCGATGCTGCCCGCGAGGTCCGCGAGGTAGCCGGAGGAGGTGAGGCTCTCCATGGGAATCTTCACGAAGGCCGGGTCCCCCAGGTACTTCACCCGGTCCACGTACACGCGGCGCACCGCCTCGGCGTAGAGGTGGAGCGTCTCCGGCTCGCGGAAGTCCAGGCCCTGGGGGCGCAGCCGCTCCATCGCGCCGAGCACCTGCACCACCGCCAGTCCGCCCGCGCTCGGGGGCGGCATGGTGAGGATGCGGTGGCCGCGGTAGGTGCCCTCCAGCGGCGCATGGGCGCGCGTCTTGTAGGCCTTCAGGTCCTCGAGCGACAGCGTGCCGCCGCCCGCCTTCACCGTGTCCACCATCGCCTGGGCCAGGGGGCCCGAGTAGAAGGCCTTGGGGCCGCTCTTCGCGAGCGTCTGGAGCGTCCGGGCCAGCTCCGGCTGCTTCACGAGGTGGCCGATGGGCGGCACGTCCGGTTCGCCCTTCTCGTTCTTCGCCAGGAAGATGCGCGAGGCCTCCGGGTCCTGCCGCAGGCAGTCGCGCCGCAGGGTGGCCATCCCCTGGTACTTGGGCGACACCCAGAAGCCCTTGCGGGCGGCGTCGATGGCCGGCTGCAGCACCACCGCGCGCGGCAGCTTGCCGTGCTTCTCCAGCAGCTCCAGGTAGCCGGCCACCGCGCCGGGCACCGCCACGCTCGTCGCACCGTCCGTGGACAGCCCTGGCACCACCTGTCCGTCCTTCAGGTACATGTCGCGCGTGGCCCCCTTGGGCGCCACCTCGCGGAAGTCCAGCACCTGCGTCCCGCCCGTCTTCGCGTCATGCACCAGCGCGAAGCCACCGCCGCCAATGCCCGAGTGGTACGGCCCCACCACCGCCAGGGTGAAGGCCGCCGCCACCGCCGCGTCCACCGAGTTGCCGCCCTTCTCCAGCATCCGCAGCGCGGCCTCGCTCGCCATCGGGTGCGCCGTGGCCACCGCTCCGCCCCGGTAGGGCCGCGCCGCCCACGCGGGCCACGCCATTAACAGTGCCATCAGTGCCACTGCCCACCCGTTCTGGTGAGTCCGCATCTTTACCGTCTCCACGTGAAAAGCCTCCGTCCGGGCCCTCAACAGGCGCTTCCGCGAGTGCGTGTTCTGGAGTATCCCCGGCCGCCGCTCGGACCCGCCAACAAACGTTTCGACATCGAGAAGTGTCCGGCTGACACCAGCACGTCCGGCCTGGAGTTTGACCGGGGCACAGGGGAGGGCATCCTGTGCAGGACGGTTCGTCGCGCCGGGGGAAACATGAACGCCAACCTGACGACATTGAAGCCGACGTCGACCCCGCCGGATGCCGCGGTGACGACGGTGTTCCTCAAACCGACGTTCGGTATCACCGTGCAGAGCAACACGCTGTCCGTTTCCGTGAAGGCTCGTCCGGAGGGCATCCGCCCCACGCGCCCACCTGCTCGCGGTTGACGCGCCGCTTTCCCATCCCTAGTAATCGCCGCCTATGACAGCTCCTCTGGCGGCGGTGGTGTTGTGCGCGGGCAAGGGCACGCGGATGAAGTCGGAGAAGGCCAAGGTCCTTCACCCCATCCTCGGCAAGCCCATCTGTGCCTATCCCCTCATGCGAGCGCTGGAACTGGGCGCCTCTCCCGTGGTGCCGGTGGTGGGCCACCAGGCCGAGGAGGTGGAGCGCTCCATCCGCGCCCATTTCCCCACCGCCCCCCTGCGCTTCGCGCTCCAGAAGGACCAGCGCGGCACGGCGGACGCGGTGCGCTCGGCCGAAGCGGCGCTCAAGGACTTCAACGGGCGCGTGCTCATCCTCTACGGGGACGTGCCGCTGGTGCGCCGCGAGACGCTCGAGGCGCTCTCCGCCGCGCAGGACAAGAGCGGCGGCGTGCTCTCCCTGGTGTCCACCTCTCCGGCGGACCCCACCGGCTACGGCCGCGTCATCCGCGAGATGGGCAGGGTGGTGCGCATCGTCGAGCACAAGGACGCCACGCCCGAGCAGCGCCAGGTGCGTGAGTGCAACGCCGGCATCTACCTGGTGGAGTCCTCCTTCCTCTGGAAGGCGCTGGCCAACATCCGCAGCACCAACGCGCAGGGCGAGTTCTACCTGACGGACCTGGTGGAGATGGCCGCGGCCCAGGGCCCGGTGGGCTCCATCGACGCCGAGTTCGGCGAGACGGCCGGGGTGAACGACCGGGTGGAGCTGGCCGCGCGCGCCAAGGAGCCTCCAGGCGCGCATCAACACCTGGCACATGCGCAACGGCGTCACCCTGACGGACCCGGCCACCACCTACATCGAGGAGGGCGTGGCCATCGGCTCGGACACGGAGCTTCGCCCCCATGGTGACGATCTCCGGCGCCACGGTGGTTGGCCGCAACGTCACCATCGGACAGGGCAGCGTCCTGCATGCTTCCTCGGTGGCCGACGGGACGACCATCAAGCCCTACACCGTGCTCGAGGAGGCGCGGGTGGGGGAGCGCTGCATCCTCGGCCCGTTCTCCCGGTTGCGCCCCGGCACGGACCTCGCCGAGGAGGTGCACCTGGGCAACTTCGTGGAGACGAAGAAGGCCCGCCTCGGCCGCGGCTCCAAGGCCAACCACCTGGCCTACCTGGGCGACGCGAAGATCGGCTCCAAGGTCAACGTGGGCGCCGGCACCATCACCTGTAACTACGACGGGGTGAACAAGCACGTCACCGAGCTGGGGGATGGCGTCTTCATCGGCTCGGACACCCAGCTCGTGGCCCCTGTGAAGGTCGGGGACGGTGCGTATGTCGGTGCGGGCACCACGGTGACGAAAGATGTGCCCTCCGGCAGCCTCGCTGTGTCCCGCACGCCACAGGTCAACATGGAAGGCTGGGTGGAGAGGAAGAAGGCTCGGATGGCCAAGTCCGCGGAAGCAGGCCCTTCCAAGTCGGACAAGGCCTCCGCGGGGTAGTCGGCCCGCGTTTTGCTTGTCGTCAGGGTGACAGGTGTCGCCCGATGTGGGTGGAAATACCCCCCGAATTTGCCATCGGGGGGTCGGGCGTGAGAGAGGACGGACAACATGTGCGGCATTGTTGGGTACGTTGGGGATAAGGAGTCGGCTCCCATCCTGGTGTCCGGGCTGAAGAAGCTCGAGTACCGGGGGTATGACTCCGCGGGCGTGGCGGTGGTGAACCGCAACGTCCTGAACGTGGTGCGGGCCACGGGCAAGCTGAAGAACCTGGAGAACCGCGTCCAGACTGACGTGCCCCAGGGCACCATCGGCATCGGCCACACGCGCTGGGCGACGCATGGGCGTCCCTCGGACGAGAACGCCCACCCGCACACCTACGGTGATGTGGCGGTGGTGCACAACGGCATCATCGAGAACCACCTGGCCCTCAAGGAGGAGCTGCGTGCCAGGGGGCACCACTTCTCCTCCGAGACGGACTCCGAGGTCTTCGCCCACCTCATCTCCGATGAGCTCAAGAGCGGCCTGGATCTGCCCGCGGCGGTGCGCGCGGCCATCTCCCACGTGAAGGGCACCTACGCCCTGGCGGTGGTGACGGCCAGCGACCCGAACCGGATCGTCTGCACCAAGGACTCCTCTCCCATGGTGCTCGGCCTGGGCCAGGGGCAGAACTTCGTGGCCAGTGACGTGCCGGCGCTGCTCGAGCACACGCGCGACTTCGTCTACATGGAGGAGGGTGACATGGCCGTCATCACCGCCTCCCACGTGGACATCTTCAACCGCTCGGGCACCAAGGTGAACCGGCCCACCCGCCGCATCGACTGGACGCCGATGATGGCGGAGAAGGGCGGCCACAAGCACTTCATGCACAAGGAGATCCTGGAGCAGCCTCGCGCGGTGGCGGACACGCTGCGCGGCCGCATGCTCCTCTCCGAGGGCGACGTGCACTTCGAGGGCTGGAACCTGAGCCCGGAGAAGGTGCGGGCGATCACCAAGGTGACCATCCTGGCGTGCGGCACCTCGTGGCACTCGGGCATCGCGGGCAAGGCGATGATCGAGTCCCTGGCGCGCATCCCGGTGGAGGTGGAGCTGGCCAGTGAGTTCCGCTACCGCGATCCCATCGTGGAGTCCTCGCACCTGGCCATCGCCATCAGCCAGTCGGGCGAGACGGCGGACACGCTGGCGGCCTTCAAGGAGGCCAAGGCGCGCGGCGCCACGTCGCTCGCGCTGTGCAACGTCATCGGCAGCGCCATGACGCGTGAGGCGGACATCACCATCCTCACCAACGCGGGCCCTGAGATTGGCGTGGCCTCCACCAAGGCCTTCACCACGCAGCTCGTGGGGCTCTACCTGCTGGCGGTGAAGCTCGGCCGCATGCGTGGCACGCTCACCGTCAAGGCGGCGCAGGATCACCTGACCGCGCTGACCGAGATGCCCAAGATGATCGAGGAGGTGCTCAAGTGCGAGCCCTCGGTCAAGCGCGTGGCGCGTGAGTTCATGGGCGCCCAGGACTTCCTCTTCCTCGGTCGCGGCCCCATGCACCCGGTGGCGCTCGAGGGCGCGCTCAAGCTCAAGGAGATCTCCTACATCCACGCCGAGGGCTACGCCGGCGGCGAGATGAAGCACGGTCCCATCGCGCTCATCGACGAGAAGATGCCGGTGGTGGTGATCGCGCCCAAGCAGCCGCACGTGGCCTACGAGAAGATCATCGGCAACATCGAGGAGGTGCGGGCGCGCGGCGGCAAGGTCATCGCGATCATCGACGAGGATGACGCGCACGTGGCCTCGCTGGCGGATCACGTCATCCGCATCCCCGCCGCCAGCGCGCTGCTCGCGCCGGTGGTGGCCACCATTCCCCTGCAGCTGCTCGCCTACCACGTGGCGGACATGCGCGGGAACGACGTGGATCAGCCGCGCAACCTCGCCAAGAGCGTGACGGTCGAGTAGTCCGGCCCGGATCGGTTCGCCGATCCAGCCCGCCCGGGGATGCCTCTTCGCGAGGCCCCCGGGCGTTTTCATTGATGTCCCCTCTCCCCTCGGGAGAGGGTCAGGGTGAGGGTGCCCGAGTCCGTTCTTCAACCCGTGGCCCGAAGTGGGGACAGGGGGTTCAACCCGGGTGCACCCGATACCCTCACCCCGTCCCTCTCCCGAGGGGAGAGGGGAAATGGGTCAGCGCATGTTCTCAGGGGATTAGAAGGCCTCGTCGAAGGAGACCTCTCCGACGACGCCGACCTGGTACGCCGAGACGCGGCGCTCGAAGAAGTTCGCCAGCTCCTGCACGTCCTGCAGGTCCATGAAGCCGAACGGGTTCTTCGCGCCGTAGCGCTTCGGCAGGTCCAGCATCACCAGCCGCTGATCGGCGACGAACTCCAGGTACTGCCGCATCTCGTTCACCGAGAGGCCCGCCACACCGAGCCCCAGCAGATCCTCGGCGAACTGAAGCTCGCACTGCACCGCGTCGTCGAGCATGGCGGCGACCTCCCGCTCCATCTCCGCGTCGAAGAGGCCGGGCTCCTCGCGGCGCACCGTCTTCACCACCTCGAAGGCGAAGGCCATGTGCGCGCTCTCGTCGCGGAAGACCCAGTTCGTCCCCGCGGCCAGCCCGTGCAGCAGTCCGCGCGAGCGCAGGAAGTACACGTAGGCGAAGGCCGCGAAGAAGAAGAGCCCCTCGATGCAGGCCGCGAAGCAGATGAGGTTCAGCAGGAACTTGCGCCGCTGCTCCCGCGTCTCCAGCCGCTCGAGCTCACCGATGGAGTCCATCCACTTGAAGCAGAACTCCGCCTTCTTGCGGATGCTCGGGATGGTGTCGATCGCCGCGAAGGCCTTGGCCCGCTCGGCCGGGTCCGGCACATACGTGTCGAGCAGCGTGAGGTAGAACTGCACGTGCAGCGCCTCCTCGTAGAGCTGCCGCGACAGGTACATGCGCGCCTCGGGCGCGTTCACGTGCTTGTAGAGGTTCAGCACGAGGTTGTTCGACACGATGGAGTCGCCCGTCGCGAAGAAGGCCACCAGGCGCTGGATGAGGTGGCGATCCGCCGCCGTCATCTTCGAGCGCAGGTCCCCCACGTCCGTCGAGAAGTCCACCTCCTCCACCGTCCAGGTGTTCTTGATGGCGTTGCGGTACATCTCGAAGAAGACGGGGTACTGCATCGGCCGGAGCGTGAGGTTCATGCCCGGGTCGAGCAGGCGCGCCCCCGTCTTCGGCGCCGCGTGCGAGGTCTTGTTGGACGTCGTGAAGGCAATCACTGGCAGGCCTCGCAGGCTTCGGGGTTCTCCAGGGAGCAGGCCACTGCCTGCTCGTCGGTGGGCTTCGACTCGGGGGCGGGAGCGGGAGCGGCGGTGGTCTTCGCGATGCGCGTGGCCGGCCGCGAGCGCAGGTAGTAGGTCGTCTTCAGCCCCTTCTTCCACGCGTGCATGTACATGGAGCTGAGCTGGCCGATGTTCGGCGACTCCATGAACAGGTTGAGCGACTGGCTCTGGTCGATGAAGGCACCCCGGTCCGCCGCCATGTCGATGAGCGAGCGCATCGGCAGCTCCCACGCCGTGCGGTAGATGGCCCGCACGGTGGCGGGAATCTCCTCGAGCGGCTGGATGGAGCCCTCCGCGAGCTTGATGCGGGCCCGCATCTCCTCGTTCCACATCCCGAGTCCCTTCAGCTCCTCGACGAGGTAGCGGTTGACCTGGAGGAAGTCCCCCGAGAGCGTCTCGCGCTTGAAGAGGTTGGACACCTGCGGCTCGATGCACTCGTAGCAGCCCGCGATGGACGCGATGGTCGCCGTCGGGGCGATGGCGATGAGCAGCGAGTTGCGCAGGCCCACCTGCTTCACGCGGGCGCGCAGCGTGTCCCAGCGCGCCGTGTCCTCGGGCACGACGTTCCACGCGTCGAACTGGAGCTCACCCCGGGCCGCCCGCGTCTCGGAGAAGGACGGGTGTGCCCCGCGCTCGGCCGCCAGGTCCGCCGAGGCCGAGAGGGCGTGGAAGTAGATGTCCTCTGAGATCTTCCGCGAGACGGCCCGCGCCTCGGCGCTGTCGAAGGGCAGGCGCATCTGGAAGAACACGTCCTGCAGGCCCATGACGCCCAGACCCACCGGGCGCCAGCGCAGGTTCGAGCGCTTCGCCGAGTCGATGGGGTAGTAGTTCAGGTCGATCACCCGATCCAACTGCCGCACCGCCGTCCGCACCGTCCGCGCGAGCTTCTCCCAGTCGAAGGACACCCGGCCGTTCTCGTCCACCGACGTATGCCGCGAGAGGTTGATGGAGCCGAGGTTGCACACGGCCGTCTCGTCCCTCGACGTCACCTCCAGGATCTCCGTGCAGAGATTCGACAGGTGCACGACGCGGCCCGGCAGCGCCGTCTGGTTGCAGGCCCGGTTGGACTTGTCCTTGAACGTCATCCAGCCGTTCCCGGTCTGCGCCAGCGTCCTCATCATGCGCGCGTAGAGCTCGCGCGCCTTCATCGTCCGCGCCGCCAGTCCCTGCTGCTCCGCCTGCGCGTAGGCGCGCTCGAACTCCTCGCCGTAGAGGTCCGTGAGGTGGGGCACCCCCTTCGGGTCGAAGAGGGACCAGTTCCCATCGGCCTCGACGCGCTTCATGAAGAGGTCGGGAATCCAGTTGGCGAGGTTCAGGTTGTGCGTGCGCCGCGCCTCGTCGCCGGTGTTGTCACGCAGCTCGAGGAACTCCTCCAGGTCCGCGTGCCACGTCTCCAGGTACACGCAGGCGGCGCCCTTGCGCTTCCCGCCCTGGTTCACCGCCGCCACCGAGGCATCCAGCGTCTTCAGCCACGGGACGATGCCGTTGCTGTGCCCGTTCGTGCTCCCGATGAGCGAGCCGCGCGAGCGCACCCGGTGGTACGCGAGGCCGATGCCTCCCGAGAACTTCGAGAGCATCGCGACGTCGGTGTAGCGCTGGTAGATGCTCTCCAGCTCGTCCCCGGGCGAGTCGAGCAGGAAGCACGACGAGAGCTGCTCGTGGCACGTGCCGGAGTTGAAGAGGGTGGGGAAGCTCGGCACGTACTCGAGCATCGAGAAGAGCCGGTAGAGCTCCAGGGCCTCGGGCACCGACTCTCCGAGCGCCACCGCGATGCGCATGAAGAAGTGCTGCGGCGTCTCCAGCACCTCGCGCGTCGTCGGGTGCTTGAGCAGATAGCGGTCATAGACCGTCCGCAGCCCGAAGTACTCGAAGAGCCGGTTGCGCGAGGGATCGATGGTGTCGTTCAGCTTGCGGGCATTCGTCGAGACCATCCGGGCGATGCGCTCGTTCACGAGGCCCAGCCGGTGGCCCGCGGCGATCGACTGCGAGAAGGAGTGGATCTCCTGCCCCGAGACTTCCTTGTCGATGTACGTGGCGAGCAGCCGCGCGGCGAGCTTCGCGTACTCGGGCTCCTCCAGCGTCAGCGAGGCCGCGGTCTGGATGGAGAGCTGATCCAGCTCCTGCGTCGAGGCGCCGTCATAGAGACCGGCGATCGTCTTGGTCGCCACGCGGATGGCATCGACCTGGTGCAGCCCATCGCAACAGCGGCTGATGGCCCGGACGATCTTGTTCAGGTCCGCGCCCTCGAGCGCCCCGTTGCGCTTGCGCACCCTCATGGTGGTGGGGGTCGTCTGGGCGGCCATGGGCGGCGAACCCTGCTCGCGTCCCGTGCCGTGGCTTCTGTTCAGCATTCTCCTCCTCCTCCATTCGCGACCGTGTGGGGCGACTGGAGCACCACGGGAGGAGAGGGGACGGGCCGGACGTCGTGGGGAGAGCCCGTGACGCACGGAACCTCCCGCCTCCCCACGAGGCGTCCAGGTCGATCCACCCCTGGATTTCTCCCCGGGGGCAGGTGCTGGCAGGTCTTCGGGCTCGCGAGCCCCCGGCTCATCGCCGGCTCCTACTACCGCCCCCTTCCCAGCCTCGCGGCCAGTGGTGTGGACGGGTTCGTTCTCGCTTACCGCTGCGGGGGCAGCTCCGGATTCACACCGGATTCCCTTTCAAGCCAGAGCCGAAGCTCGGGCACCAGCGACGCGCGCCACCGTAAGGGCGGTGTCCCATGGTGTCAAAGGATCAGCCCTGCCGGGGGTTGCCCTTCTCGCGCTCCCAGAGGGCGAGAGAGAGCGCCTGCTGCAGACCCGCCTGCACCTCGCGCGGGCCGAAGGGCTGGCCCGTGTCCAACGCCCATGCCAGCAGTGCTCCCGCGAACTCACCCGCGGTGCGGTAGCGCTGGTTCACATCCGGTGCCAGGGCCTTGCGCACCACCGCCGCCAGCCGCTTGTCCAGCGTGTCCGGCAGGTTCAGCTTCGCCGCCCGGATGGCCGCCATCACCAGCTCGGGATCATCGCTGCCGCGCTCGAAGGGGTGGAAGCCCAACACCAGCTCGTGCAGGACGATGCCCACCGAGAAGAGATCCGAGGCCAGCGTCACCGTGTCCCCGCGCGTCTGCTCCGGCGACAGGTAGTGCAGCTTGCCCGCCGTCACCCCGTCCTCCGGGCCCAGGTCCAACCCGCGCGCCTTGGCCACGCCGAAGTCGCCGAGCTTCACCTCGCACTGCCCGGAGAAGAAGATGTTGGAGGGGTTCACGTCCCCGTGGACGAGCTCCAGCGGCCGGCCGCTGCGCGTGCGCGCCTGGTGGAAGTAGGCAAGGGCCCGCAGCACCTCGATGCACACGTGGGCGCCCGCCGCCAACGGGATGCGCTTCCCCTGCCGCTGGTGCGCCTGGAGCATCCCCTCCAGGTCTCCGCCCACCAGGAACTCCATGGCGATGAAGTAGCGCCCGAAGGCCTCGCCAATCTCCAGCCGGCTCACCAGGTTGGGGTGCTCCAGCAGGCCCATCAGATCCGCCTCGTCGGCGAAGGCCTCGGCGGTGACGTCCTTGCGCATCAACTTCAGCGCCACCTTGAAGGGCGTTCCCTTCTCGTCCTTCGCCTCCGCGAGGAACACCTCCGCCATTCCCCCCGAGCCCAGGCGCGAACGGAGCACGTAGCGCCCGAAACGGCGCGAGGGGATTTCCACGGTCTTCGAGGGGGAGGGCTGCACGCCCGCCAGCCTACTCTTCCTTGTAGTTGCGAGGCCCTTTCGCGCCCAAGCGTACCGTGAAGGTGGGGAGAATGCCTACATGCCTCCCGGGAGGGCGGGGGCGCTGTCTTCCGGGTGCCACCGGGCGGCTCCGGCGTCGGCTGGAGGAAGCTCCGGGGGAGGGGAGGGCCCGGAAGCTTTGAAGGCGGTGGGCGCCGGTCATTAGAGTCCCGGCCGTGTCCGACACCACCCACACCCGTCCGCCCGGCTCCGGTCCCCGTCAGGGGGAGCCGGGGGAAGAGGGGCGCACGGAGCTGCCCTCGCTGGCCCCCTGGGAGGCGCCGATCATCCCCGACGTCCCCGAGGCGACGCCGGGACAGGTGCGCGCCCTCGTCGAGGAGGCACGGGTGGCGGCCAGCGACGCCGAGCGCGCCCGGGTGGCCGGGGAGCTGAACCAGCAGCTCGACGCGCTGGCGGCCGGAGGGGGCTCGCGGGAGGTGGCGGACCTGCTCCACCAGCTCCTGGAGAGCGGCCGGCTGGCGGGGCTGGCGGACGCGGGGGGCCGCTCGTGCCGGGCCGCGGCCACCGAGGCGCTGACGCGGCTCGGCTTTCCCTACGCGCTGGAGGTCCGCCCGGAGGACCTGGCCTTCCTGCGCGGCCAGGACGAGGCCCAGGGCTTCCCCTGGGTGCCCACGGCGGCCGGGGCGCTCCTGGTGGCGGGCATCGTCGCGGAGTGGGCGGGCCCCCTCCTCCAAGGGGTGAGCCGGGAGGGGCCGCTGGTGCCCCTCGTCCTCCTCATGGGACTGTCGCTGATGGCCCTGGTGCCGGGGGTGTTGGGCCCTGAACGCTCGGCGTCACAGCGGGCGGGCCTGTTGGGCCTGCTCGTCCTGTCACTCCTTCAGCTATACCTGGGCGTCTTCGGCGGTTACTACGGGACCCTCAGCGGAGGAGCTGGACTGTTGGCCTGGCTGCTCCTCATGCTGCCTCGGCGCTGAACGCCGTGGGTCATGTCAGAGGGATGGACTAGGGTTATCCCTACGCGATACTAAACGCGAGTTCAGGTGGGCCGGGGTGGCTCGCCGCATACGCAAGGAGCAAGACGAAATGGCCGTGAATCCAGAGAAGGAGAAGGCGATCGAATTGGCGATGTCCGCGGTGGAGCGCCAGTTCGGTAAGGGGTCGATCATGCGGCTCGGCAACGAGGAGCCGCTGGTCCGGGATGTTCAGGCCATTTCGACGGGAAGCGTCTCGCTCGACATCGCGCTGGGCGTTGGCGGCGTGCCCAAGGGCCGCATCGTCGAGATCTACGGGCCGGAGTCTTCCGGTAAGACGACCCTCTGCCTCCACATCGTGGCCGAGGCGCAGAAGCGCGGCGGCGTGGCCGGCTACATCGACGCCGAGCACGCGCTGGACATCGGCTACGCGCGCAAGCTGGGCGTGCGCACCGATGACCTGCTGCTGAGCCAGCCGGACACGGGTGAGCAGGCGCTGGAAATCGCCGAGATGCTGGTGCGCTCGGGCGCCATCGACGTGCTGGTGGTGGACTCGGTGGCGGCGCTCGTTCCCAAGGCCGAGCTCGAGGGCGAGATGGGCGATGCGCACATGGGTGTGCAGGCCCGCCTCATGAGCCAGGCGCTGCGCAAGCTGACGGGTACCATCAGCAAGAGCCAGACGTGCGTCATCTTCATCAACCAGATCCGCATGAAGATTGGCGTGATGTTCGGCAACCCCGAGACGACGACGGGCGGTAACGCGCTGAAGTTCTACGCGTCGCAGCGCCTGGACATCCGCCGCGTGGGCGCCATCAAGAATGGCGACAACGTGGTGGGCAGCCGCACCCGCGTGAAGGTGGTGAAGAACAAGGTGGCGCCTCCGTTCAAGGAGGTCGAGTTCGACATCATGTACGGCACGGGTATCTCGAAGGAGGGCGACCTCATCGATCTGGCGTCCAACGACGGCATCATCGAGAAGAGCGGAAGCTGGTTCTCCTTCAAGGGCGAGCGCATCGGCCAGGGCCGTGAGAACGCGAAGGACTACCTGCGCGACCACCCCGAGGTGCGCGTGGAGGTGGAGCGGCAGGTGATGGAGAAGTACGGCATCGGCAAGCCGGCCCTGGCCGCCGTCCCGGCTCCCACCGAGGAGGCTCCCGCCGAGGGCCACACCGAGAAGCGCCAGCGCGTGAAGGCCGCGAAGTAGTCCGGGCCTTTCCCGCATGAAGTACCCAGGGGCCGTCTCCCGCGAGGGGGGCGGCCCCTTCCCTTATTTTCCGCGGGGGCCGCAGCCGATCCGCTGCTTGCCGATGGCCAGGTCGTCGATCCACCAGTCCGTGGGCACCGAGAGCCCCTGGTAGAGGACGACGCCGGTTTCGAGCACCGTGAAGTCGGTGGCCTTCTCGCGTACCGGCGGCGTCGTCGTGGGCGGATCGGAGAAGACGAACCGCTCGGGCCATTCGAGCTCGGCACCATCGAGCCAGACGCGTGGCTCCGCGGCTTCCGGATGAGAGCCATTGGCCCCGTCGAAGAGCCATTCGAGACAGGCCCAGCCATCGAGCACGAGCGGTGTACCGGAGACCAGCACCCACTCCGGAAAGCCTGGAGGCTCGGGTGGATGCCAGATGGCCATGTACTTCCGCTGGTAGGTGGCGAGCTCGTACCAGTCGAGCGTGTCGAACGCGCGGCCGGCGCTTCCAGGCCGGGGATACCGGGCGCTGAAGAGCCCCGCGTGCGAGGCAGGCCGCTCGGGAGTCGTATAGACGTAGGCGCGGCCCCATAGCACGGGACCGAAGTGGGCGGGCAGGTCGAAGCGGATGGTCTTCTTGGGGCCGCCCTGCATTCCTTCCTTGCCACCCACGAGCTGCCTGGCGTGCAGCGCGTACCTGCCGGACCAGGCCCGCGTGTCATCCACGAGGAGCTGGCCGCTGAATTCATCGCGATGCACCGTCCAGCCGGTGGGGAGCGCGCCTTCCTCGAAGTCCCAGCACAGGGTCTCCGGGGCCGCGCAACCAGTGGTGGCGGTCATGCTCCCGCCCGGTTTCGGTGGGGGGTGTGCACAGGCGGCCACGAGCACCAGCACCAACATCGGACTCCACCTCACGATTCGGGCACGCGGCATGGGAACCCCTTTCCTTGGAGCTGTTGGAGCAGGCGTTTCTGAACCACTGATTCACGGCCGCTTCTGCTCGGTCGCGGCCGGGCTCGCCCGGCTGCGGTGGGCGGTACGGCCCGTCCAGCGGCCCTCCTCGGCCCCTCGGCTCCAGTCCTCATGCATTGCGTGTATACCGGAGCCAGCGAGCCTCATGTCCTCCTTCCGCTTCCTCCGCCCGAGTGCCTCCCTGGCTCATGCGACGCTCATCAAGATGGGCGTGTGCATCGCCGCGATCATCGCCCTGGCCACCTTCATCGGCTACTTCCAGCTCATCCGCTCCCTGCGTGTCGAGGCCCTGACGAACCTGGAGCGGTATGCCCGCGAGCGCGCCCATCGGGAGCAGGCCATCTTCGTCCTGGCCGAGGACAACCATGCCGCCTTGAAGAAGGTCCTGGAGGAGCGGATCCGGGCCTACCGCCAGCAGGAGCCGGCCCACCGCTTCGGCCACCTGGTCACGCGGATGCCCGATGGCACGGTGCGCCACTCCCCCGAGCACTTCGATGGCACACGGATGCCCGGCATCTTCATCTCCGGAGGGGTGCGGCTGGATGACGAGCTCCGCAGCCGGACCCTGGCCGTGTACGACGTGCTCGCCGGAAATGGTCCCCTCCTCCACACGCGCTTCACGAACACGTACATCACGCTGCCGGAGAAGTTGATCGTCATCTACTGGCCGGAGAACCCCTCCTGGAGCCACGACGCCGCGCCTGACTCGCCGCTGACCAGCCTCGAGCTCTTCACGAACAGCCTGCCCGAGAACAACCCTCGAAGGCAAACGGCGTGGTCCGGCATCTTCACGGACACGGTCATCAAGAGTTGGATGGTCTCGGTCTCCACTCCCTTGGACATGGACGGCCAGCACGTGGCGACCCTCAGCCACGACGTCCTCCTCCGGGAGTTGATGGCCCGCACCCTCAACGACTACCTGCCCGGTGCGTACAACATCATCTTCCGGGATGACGGCCTGCTCATCGCCCATCCCGAGTTGATGAAGGAGGACGCCTCCAGCGAATACAACATCCTGACCGCTGGCGAGCAGCCGGGTGCACAGGCCGTGGAGGCACATCTGGCCTCGGAGCGGGCCCGCCTGCGCGGCATCTTCGAGCAGGTGAAGCACCGTCAGGCTGGCCAGTCGGTGCTGGAGGATGAAGAGAACGACATGTACCTCGCGGTGGCCCGGCTCAAGGGCCCCGAGTGGAACTTCGTCACGGTGTTGCCCAGGAGCGTGGTGGCCCGGCCCGCCTTCCACGCGGCGCGTTACGTCCTGGTGCTTGGCGTGGTGGCGTTGCTCCTGGCGTTGACCATCATGTACTGGGTGCTGAAGCTCCAGGTCTCAGGGCCGCTGCGGACCCTCACCCAGGCCTCCGAGCGGGTGACGACGGGCGACTTCGAGGTCGGGTTGGACACGTCGCGCAACGACGAGCTGGGGCGGCTGTCCCGCGCCTTCCAAAGGATGGCCAGCGAGGTCCAGCAGCGCGAGGTGGCCCTGCGGCAGGCCAACGAGGGGCTGGAGCAGCGCGTCGAGGAGCGCACCCGGGAGTTGAGGGACATGCACGGGCGGCTGGTGGATGCCGCGCGGCAGGCGGGCATGGCGGAGATTGCGACGAACGTGCTGCACAACGTGGGCAACGTGCTCAACAGCGTCCGCACCTCGGCGACACTGGCCAAGGAGCGGCTGGCTGGCCTGCGGCTCGAACAGGTAGGCAAGGTGGCGGCCATGCTCGAGGAGCACCAGGCCGATCTCCCCACCTTCCTCACCCAGGACGAGCGCGGGCGGTGCGTGAGCCCCTTCCTGCGCCGCCTGGGGATGCACCTGCAGGACGACCGCCGTGAGATCACCATGCTGCTCGATGAGGTCGGCAAGTACACCGATCACATCGGCACCATCGTCAAGCTGCAGCAAGGCTACGCCCGGGCTCCGCTGGTGCACGAGCCCGTCTCCCTGGCGGAACTGCTCCAGGACGCCCTGCGCATCAACGCGACCGCGCTCGAGCGCCACGAGGTCCAGGTCGAGCTGGAGCTGGCCAGGCTCCCGCCGGTGGTGACGGACAAGCACAAGGTGCTCATGATCCTGGTCAACCTGATCAGCAACGCCAGGTACGCCCTGGACGCCGCCCCCCCAGAGGAGCGCCGCCTGCGGGTGAGGCTGGAGGGCCCCACCGGGGACCGCGTCCGCATCCAGGTCAGCGACAGCGGCGTGGGAATCGAGTCCGGGCTGCTCACGCGCATCTTCCAGTACGGTTTCACCACCCGCCAGGAGGGGCACGGCTTTGGCCTGCACTCCAGCGCCACGGCGGCGCAGATGCTGGGCGGCTCGCTGGTCGCGCACAGCGATGGGCCGGGGTGCGGGGCCACCTTCACACTGGAGCTACCGTTCCTCCAGAACGGACCCCCTGCACAGCATCGATGACTCCGAAGCATTCTCCAGGAGCTCAGGCGCGGACCATGCGCCCGTGCCGCAGCGGCCGCTGCCGCCGGCCGCGCCGCGCGAGGAGCCACGCAATCGGGAAGAGGACCGCGAACTCGACCAGCGAGGAGACGACGACCATCACCACGATGTTCGGGTCACCCACCCCCTGGGTGGCCACCACCATCGCCGCGGCGATGTTGCGTTGCCCGGTGCCCAGCCCCAACACCACGTGTCCTCCGCGGTACTCGCGACCGAAGACCCAGCCGATGCCGAAGGCGCCCAGAATCAGGAGCAGCGGGGCGAGGATGGCGCCTGTGTTGATGATGCGCACGACGCCCTCGAAGTTGGCGCCAAGGGTTGCAACGGCCAGCACGGCCAACGCCACCCTGGCGAGCTTGCCCGGCCAGGGACCGAGCCGCTCCGCCAGCCTCTGGTGCCGGGCCCGGACGTAGAGCCCCGCGCCCAGGGGAAGCATCATCGTCCAGAGCAGAGGCAACGCGATGGCCGCCGGACTCACCCTCGCGTCCGGCGCCACCAGCGGGGCCACCAGGGGCATGAAGAGGACGGTGGCCGGCACGAGGAGCATCGTCAGTGACGCGCTCAACGGCATGTTGCCGCCCGCGGCCGCGGTGAGCCTCATGAGGAAGGGGGCACCCGCAGCCGTGGCGATGAGCAGGAGGCCGGTGGCATAGGACCTGTCCAAGGGGACCACCTGCACCACGCCGTACGCGAGCAGCGGGACGAGCACGAAGTTCACCACCAGCGCACGGACGACCCCACGCCAGTCGAGCATCGGGCCGAGTATCTCGCGGAGCGTGTGGCCCAATCCGACAGCGAGCATGGTGCAGACGGAGAACACCACGATCGCGAGGCTCGACAGCGCCTGAAGGAACCCGCCCATCATGCCTTGAAGCTCTCCGTGCCCGCACGAAACCGCAAGCCCTCCGGGACGACCGCATCCCCTGGGCCCTATCCGTGAACCGCCTGCCTGGCGGTCGCTGAGATGCCTGGGCTCCGGCGGGCCGGACCAGGCCCGCGGCTTGCGGTCTCGCTCGTCGTCCTCATCTCTCGGAAGGAGGCGCGCGACGATGGCGAGGAAAAAGGGCCGGACTCCGGGGCGGATTGAACGGGACACCTACCCGAGGCCCGAGCACCGCTTCCCGAAGGCGAAGATCGGGATGACCTGGAAGGACTCGGAACCGGACTACCCCGACGTCCAGAGGGCACCGCCGGGCGCGCCGAACATCGTGCTCGTGCTGCTGGACGATGTGGGCTACGCGTGGCCGAGCAGCTACGGCGGACTCGTGCGCATGCCCACCTCGGAGCGGCTGGCGAAAGAGGGCCTCACCTACTGCCAGTTCCACACCACCGCGCTCTGCGCTCCCACACGGGCGGCGCTGCTCACCGGCCGCAATCACCACTCGGCCTCCTGCGGGGTGGTGGGGGAGATGGCCACCGGCTACCCGGGCTACAGCGGAATCCTCTCGCGGAGCTGCGCGACCATCGCGGAGTTGCTGGCCCCCAACGGCTACGCCACCGGCTGGTGGGGCAAGAATCACACCACCCCGCTGAACCAGGCCTCCGCCGCGGGGCCCTTCACGCACTGGCCCACCCGGCGTGGCTTCGACTACTTCTACGGGTTCCTCGGCGGAGGGACAGACCAGTTCTATCCGGCGCTCTACCGGAACACGACCCCCGTCAATCCAACGGGTACGCCGGAACAGGGCTACCAGCTCACCCGAGACCTCGCGAACGACTGCATCGCCTGGATGCGAGCGCAGAAGGCCATCGCCCCGGAGCGGCCGTTCTTCGTGCACTTCGCCCCCGCCGCGGCGCATGGCCCCCACCAGCCGCCCCTCGACTGGCGCGGGCGGAATGCCGGCCGCTTCGACATGGGCTGGGACCGCTACCGCGAAGTCGTCTACGCGCGGCAGCTCGAGTTGGGCGTGATCGCCCCGGGCACGAGGCTGACCACCCGTCCGCAAGAGCTGCCGGCCTGGGACAGCTTCGATGCCGAGGTGCAGGCGCTGCTCCGCCTCCAGGCCGAGAACTACGCGGACTACCTCGAGCACTGCGACCACGAAGTGGGCCGGCTGGTACACGTCCTCGAGGAGCTGGGAGCGTTCGAGAACACGCTCTTCATCTACATCCTCGGCGACAACGGCTCGAGCGCGGAGGGGACGCTGACCGGGACCTTCAACGAGACCGCCAGCATGCAGGGCATCCAACCGCCGATCGAGGCGAGTCTCGAGCGGATGGGGGAGTGGGGGCTGCCGGGAACCACGCCGCACTACGCGGCGGGCTGGGCCTGGGCCGGCGACACCCCGTTCCAGTGGATGAAGCAGGTGGCGTCCCATTTCGGTGGCACCCGCAACGGGATGATCGTGAGCTGGCCCGCGTGGATCGCCGACAAGGGCCAGAAGCGCTTCCAGTTCCACCACGTCATCGACGTCGTTCCCACCCTCCTCGAGGCCGTCGGAATCCGCGAGCCGGTGAGCGTCGACGGCGTGCCGCAGAAGCCGATAGAAGGCGTGAGCATGGCGTACACCTTCGACCGGGCCAATGCGGAGGCGAAGAGCACGCGCACCACGCAGTACTTCGAGATGATGGGCAACCGCGCGCTCTACCACGACGGCTGGATTGCAAGCTGCCGGCACGGGCGGCTCCCCTGGGTCACCCGGGGCGGCAGTGCCGACTTCGAGGAGGACACCTGGGAGCTGTATGACATCGATGAGGATTTCAGTCAGGCCGAGAACCTGGCGGCCCGCTACCCCGAGAAGCTGCGCGAGCTTCAGGACCTGTTCCTGCTGGAAGCGGCGAAGTACGGCGTGTTTCCCCTGGATGACCGCTTCGCGGAGCGGGCGGATGTCACCTTGCGGCCGGGCTTCTTCGTCGGTCGCAGGCGGCTGACCCTCTACCCGGGCATGGTGCGGTTGCCGGAGAGCAGCGGACCCAAGCTGGCGAACGTGGACCACGCCATCACCCTCCACGCGCGGATTCCCGAGGGGGGCGCCGAGGGCGTGCTGGTGTGCCTGGGCGGAGATACCGCGGGATGGAGCCTGTTCGTGGAAAACGGGCGGATGCGCTACCACTACAACTGGTTCGGGCTCGAGCGCTTCGACGTCCTCTCCGAGACAGCACTGCCTGGCGGCGAGGCCGAGCTGCGGATGGAGTTCCGCTGCGAGACGCCGGGGAGCCCAGGAGGGCCGGCCGTGGTGCGGCTCCTCTGCAATGGCGCCGCAGTGGGCGAGGGGAGAATCGCCAGGCAGGTGCCAGGGTACTTCGGCCTCGGCGAGACCCTCGATGTCGGAGAGGACACGCTCTCTCCGGTCTGGCCCGGCTACCGCGACCGGCTTCCCTTCCGCTTCAACGGAATCATCGACCGGGTGGAATTCGAGCTCGGCGAGGCCACGCCACGCAGCATGGCGGAGCTGCTCGAGGAACAGCTCCATCAGGACTGAGGCCACGGATGGAAGGACTCGATCAGTTTCCGGGCATGTTGCTTCGCCTCGCGGTGGCCTTCGCGCTGGCGTTGCCCGTGGGTTGGGAACGAGAACACCGGAAGTTCTCGCCCGGACTGCGCACGTTTCCGCTCGTCGCCACCGGAGCGTGTGCATTCTTGCTCATCGCCCAGCATGTCTTCCCCGGCGAGGCGCGCGCTCAGGCCTATGCCTTTCAGGCCGTGTTGAGCGGCATCGGCTTCATCGGCGGAGGCGCCATCCTCAAGGGCCAGGGAAACGTCAAGGGGATCGCGACCGCCGTGTGCATCTGGATTACCGCCGCGGTCGGGGTTGCTGTCGCCTATGGGCTCTATTTGCTCGGGGCGACTCTGTCGCTCACGACGCTGGTTGCACTGCAGCTGCTCAAGCCGCTCAAGGAAATCTGGTAGCTCAGGCGCATGAGAGGAATGGGGGCAAGCCCACCGTCGCTCCGCTCCGGCAACTGTATGGCGGGTGCCATACAGTCGCAGCAGCGCGGGAAGCCTCGGACTTCGGCCTCTTCGTGGGTGAACATCCCTCCGGCGGTTTCGTACTATTAGATCGGCATGAAGACCTTGAAGCCGCTGCGGCCGCCCGCGCCCAGGGTGTTGCTCTCCACGAAGTCGCTGTAGGAGCTGCGGCCGTCGCCCGAGGTGATGGCGGTATGGCCGTAGATGCTGCCGAGGCGGGTGGAGGTCTTCTCCCAGGTGAGCACGAGGCCGGGAATCTTCAGCGCTTCGGCAAGCGACAGGTTCACCTGCTTGAACTTGTCCCTCGGCAGGTTGTTGTCGATGTCGTTGCCGTCGCCCCACACCTTGATGCCGTAGGTGCGCTGAATGGCGCGGCTCACGCCGGTGGCGCAGAGGCCCTGGCTCGAGTAGCCACCCATGCTCAACGCCACCGAGCGGGCGTTGTTGGCGAGAGCGGAGTTGCCGCGCACGCCACCGGTGCCGGGGGGGATCGTGGGCGTGCCGCTCACCGTGATGCCGAGCTTGTTCCAGGTCTTCGGCCCGACGACGCCATCGGCGACCAGGCCCTTCGCGCTCTGGAAGGCCTTCACCGCCGCGGTGGTCTTCGGACCGAACCGGCCATCCGCCGCACCGGCATTGAAGCCGAGCTGATTGAGCCGGTTCTGAAGCGCGCTCACCGGAGCGCCACTGTGGCCCTGCTTGAGCGTGGGGCCGCTACCGCCAGTCGAAGGAGCGGGCGCCGTGGGAGCCGCCGCGCCATTCAGCTTGGCCCAGGTCTTCGGCCCGACGACGCCGTCGGCGACGAGGCCCTTCGCACGCTGGAAGGCCTTCACCGCCGCGGTGGTCTTCGGACCGAACTGGCCGTCCGCCGCGCCCGGGTTGAAGCCGTGCTGGGCGAGGCGCTTCTGCAGGTTGGTGACGGAGGCGCCCGTCGCCCCCTGCTTGAGCGTGGGGGTCGCTGCGGGAGCCGCGGTCAGCCTGGCCCAGGTCTTCGGCCCGACGACGCCGTCGGCGACGAGGCCCTTCGCGCTCTGGAAGGCCTTCACCGCCGCGGCCGTCTTCGGACCGAACTGGCCGTCGGCCGCGCCCGGGGAAAAGCCCGCGTTGGCCAGCGCCTGCTGAAGAGTCTTCACCGAAGCGCCGGACGCGCCGAGCTTCAAGGTGGGATTCGAAGGCGATCTGGCTGCGGAGAAGGTGCTGCGCGGGGCGGCAGAGACACGCATTTCGAAAACCTCGTGAAATGAGACCTTTCGAAGGTTATCGCCCCCAGGGGACTACAAGTTGCGTCCCATTTTCGCCACAGCAGTAATTCCGGCAGGTTACGACGCACGCACCGCGACAGGTTCCGTCCGTCGGGGCGTTGCTTGGAGCGCCGGTCCTCGTTCAATCCCAGCGATCCAGCCTGTAGGTAGTGACGGCGCCCTTGCTCGTGACGCGAAGCTCCAGGTCCCAGGAGGGGTTCGCGGCGGGCGTGAACATGAGCCCGCTGGCGAGCGGCTCCCCCTCGGGAATCGCCAGCTTGCGGCTGCGTGAGAACGCCTCGATGGTCGCGCGAACCCCATGCAACTCGCTGCGCAGGAACTCGGGAAACAACCCCATGTTGTCATTCCGGGTGTCGCGCGCACCCTTCAGGATGAAGAAGACGCCCACGCCCTGATGCGCGAAGCGATCGCCAAACCAGGTATTGGGCTTCATCGTCAGACCGAGGAGCTCCACGTAGCCCGGCGACAGGCACCAACTGCTCGCGGTGCTCGGTTGGTGGTAGAAATACCAGGTGACCGTGTTGCGCTGCTCCGGGCTGTCCCATTGGATGAGGGGCGGCGCATCGGGATGGACGGCCGTCACCAGGGCCGAGAACGCCGGGCTGCTGGCGGGAACCCTCAACTCCATCTTCTCGGCCGTGGGCAGGACGGTGTCGCGGAACTTGACCCAGGTCAGGGTCTTGCCAGGCAGTTGGAGGTCCTCGCTCCAAGGCGCCTCCTTGGGCTTGAGATGCCCGAAGACACTCCCGGCCTTCTCGGGCTTCTCCTACCTGGGCTTCCAGGTGAGCTGGACATCCGCGAGCGTGGCGAACCGGCGCTCCAACGCGGGGGCGAGCCCCAGCTTCGCGATGGCCTCCTCGGCCTGCTGGATGTTCCCGGCGGACGGGGCCGCCTGCGGGCGCTGGTAGCGGAGCGGGTGCATCTTGTCGTCGAACTTCCGCTTGACCGTCTCGAAGGGGAGGCCCGCCGCGAGATCCTCCAGCAGCGTGCCGACCATCGAGCTGCGCGGCGTGCAGAAGCCCGCCGGGGCCGAGGCCACCGCCTTCCAGATGAGGTTGCGGCCATGGGGCAGCGTGCGCTCGCGCTGGCGGGCGAGGAGCCACTCGACCACGCCGATGAATTTCTCGGAGCGCGTGAGTGCGTCCGCCTGAAGGACGACCCGGGCCTGTTCCAGAAGCCCGGCCTGGAACTCGCTGAGCGCCACGTTCAAGCAGCGGTGGTGCTCCTGAAGCTCGGCCATCTTCTGGCTGGCACTGAGGAGGCCCGGCTGGAAGACGTTGGCCTGGGGGACGCTCACGGCCATGTGCTTCCAGACGCCCGTCACCGGGGTGCCCCAGACAGGCTGGGACGACAGGAACACGCCGTTGACGTGCGCGTTCTCGACCATCTCCCGCAGCCGCTGCACGGCGGCGAAGTTCTCGGAGCTCGCCGAGTGCTCGCTCCAGAAGGGGCTGCGCTGAGTGCCCGTCTCGTCGAGGGTCACCAGGTGGCCGAAGCGCTCGACGAAACGGCGGCAGCTCGTGCAGTCATTGCTCTGGCGTTGGTTCTCGGGGATGGCGGCGAGGAAGGCTTCCCAGAGAGCGGAGGCATTCGTGGTGAACAGTTGCCGCTGGGCGACGTGCTCCGCGAAGTTGGCCTGGAGGCGTTCCAGGAAGCGGTGGTAGTCGGACCCGTCACGGGTGCCTTCCTGCTGGGACGGCGAGCTGACCTTGGAGTCTTTGTCGCTCATGGGGAGCCTTTCGATAGACCCCCGCAGTCTCGCAGGAACACCCTGACTCGCCTAGACGTAGAACGGCGGCGGAGGTCCGGGAAGGACCTGCCGCCGCCGGCATGCACTCCGGTGCTACTCCGCCGTGAAGTACAGGTTGTCGAGCAGCAGCTTGTCCGCCGGCGCGCCCCCGCCGGCGAGGAGCACGAACGGGGCGTCGATGACCCCCAGCTTCAGGCCGCCCGTCGTGAAGTCCGTCAGCGGAATGGACAGGTGGTGCCACGCGCCGTCGTTCACGTACCCGTACTTCTCCACGTTGATCTTCACGTCCTTGACGTCGTCGCTCATCGCCACCTCCACCACGGCGAAGCCAGGGTCGGACGAGCGCAGGCTCACGTGCAGCCGCTTCCACGTGTTCAGGTTGCGCGGCGTGTTCCAGTGCACGCCGAATCCCAGCCACGCCTTGCCCGCGTGGACGACGAGGTCCGCCGACTTGCCCTCCACACGGGTGGAGGAGGGCTCCATCGTGGCGGTACCCTCGTACAGGTAGACGAACGTGGTGGAGTTATCCACGGGGATGTCGTCGGAGCGGCCCCCCTCGTAGAACCCCACGCCCAGGCGGCGCTGCCCGGCCTCGTAGGGGAACGGGCCCGGGAGCACGTCCGGGTCCGGGTCCGTGCCGCCTCCAGGGGGAGTGACCGGTCCCTGGTTCTCGTAGTCCGAGTCCCCCGGTTCCGGCCTGCACGCGGCCAGCAGGGCCAACACGGCGTATCCAGCGATCCTCTTCATGGCTTCACCGCCCTGTCCTGACCGTTCGTCAGCTTCACCAGCGTCCAGCCGCCCTGCACCGTGCCGCCCATCTCGACGATGCCCTTGTATGCGGGCGTCACGAGGTCATAGGCAATCGTTCCCGTGGCGTCGTACGTCACCGCGTCGGGGAAGTTGTCGAGCACGGACTGGTAGGCGCGGATGGCCTGCGCCTTCACCCTGGGCAGCTCCTCCTGGCTCGCCGCGCCGCTCTGGTAGACGGCCAGCAGCGTGTTGCCCACGTAGAACTGGGCCTCGCCGCCGGGCTCCCGCGCGAGCAGGGTGGCCCACGAGTAGAACGCGGCTACGTGCGCTCCACTGGATTGGATCTTCCACTTCGTCTCCACACCCGGCGTGGTGTGCGCGAAGGGGTTGTGGGGATCCTCCAGCACCGAGTTGTCCGGGTGGATGCCCACGTTGGAGCTGTGGAATTGGAACGTGAGATCTTCCAGCGATTCGCCATACACGAAATGGGCGGGTTCGTAGCACCCGGAGATGCCCACCGCCGCGGCCAGCACAAGCCACGCCTTCATACGGCCTCCCTCAGAGCGACAGGATTGCATACGCGCCCACCTCGTATTCACGGCCCATCAGACCCTCGGCGAGGGCCGCCGTGCTGAGGCCCTCCGAGTACTGGTCCAGCATTCGCACCATTCCGCGCAGACCGAAGCGGGTGGTCACCGCGCCGAGCACGGGCCGCTTGAGGCCATAGGACAGGTCTCCTCCGGCCTGGAGCGGGTAGGTGAGGTTGAAGACGCGGTGGTAGTCGTACGGTCCCCAATCGTTCATGCGGAGCTGGGCCGTCAGCATCAACGTGTCCAGCAGCACGGAGCCGTCCACGCCGTAGCGCAGCACCTGCCGTGCGTCCTCGCCCGAGGACTGGTTGTTGCCCACCATGGCCGTGCCATACAGCTTCAGACGCTTGGTGGGATTGCCCACCATGCGCAGCGTGGCCTCCCACTCGTCCGCGGCGGGCGGCGCCTTGCCGAAGGCGATGGTGCTGCCGTTGGCGAGGATGGCGATGCCGGCGTCACGCGACGTCGGCTGGTGCCGGTAGACGAGGTCCAGGCCCGCGGCGAAGGGAGCGTCCTCGCGCATGTCCCGGTCCCAGGACCAGAACCACGTGCCGGGCGTCGGGTCGAAGGTGATCAACAGCTCGGCGCCCAGCGTCTCGCGGTTGTCCAACACGCTGAACGAGTCCGTCAGCACGCTGCGCGGCCGGACGCCCGGGTAGTACCGCCCCGTCTCCGCATCGAAGGTGTCGGCGATGGTGGGGTTCGGCCCGATGAGGGGCTTCTGGTAGAGCACGTTGGGCGCCACCTGGAGGGTGCCGAGCTGCACGGACATGCCCGCCTGGCCGGCGTAGTGGTTGCCACGGCCGCTCTCGCGCAGGCTCCAGCCCGTCAGCACCGTGCGCTGCTCGGGGCCCGCGTCCGACACCAGCCCGCGGAACGAGGCCTGGGCGAACATGCGCACCATGCCCAGGTCATAGGTGAACCGCGCCTTGGCGCCGAGCGTGTCCAGGAACTGCACCTTGTCCCGGAGCACCTCGTAGCCGCTGCCCAGGTAGCTGGCGCCGTCGGTGCGCCGCGTCCAGATGAACTCCTCGCCGATGCGCTGCGGCGCCGCGAAGATGCCACCGAGCCTCCAGGCCCATGGGGCCCCGGTTCCACTCGAGGCCCAGCGCCGTCCTGCGCGCCACGCGCTCGCGGATGACGGAGGCCGTCTGCTGCACCGCGCCCCGGGCCAGGTCCTCCTGGTGCACCAGCGTCAGCATCACCGGGCCCACGCCCTTGCGGTACTTGGCCACGATGGAGGGGTTGGCGCCCCAGAACAGCTCCGGGCCCACCGCCACCTTGAAGCCGTCCAGCGCCTTCTTGCCGCTGAACACGACGCCGAAGGGCGCGTTGCCGTGGTAGATGTCGATGTTCGGCCCGTAGTGCGCCTCGCGGTACAGGTTGAAGAAGTCGCCTTCCTCACCCCAGTGCGTGTGGCCGACGCGATAGAAGCCCTCGAGGTTGAAGTCCTCCCGGTCCAGCTTGAACTCCGCCTGGTACAGGGCGAAGCGCTCCAGCCCCAGCGGCTGGCCCACGGCACCGCTGCCCGAGCCCGGAATCGGCGTGGAGCCGACGCCCGTCGTGGGCGTGGGCTGCGTGCCCCGGTTCTCGTAGAAGAGGTTGTTGAGCCGGTTCTGCGCCACGTTGCCCACGATGTTGAACGACGCGCGCCCGTACACGCCGGAGGTGGGCTGCATCGCCAGATCGAAGAAGATGGACTCGGTGTGGTCCACCGTGTCCAGGTTGGGCCGCGTCGTGGCGATGCTCCCGCGAGACATGGAGCTGTCCATCACCAGCCGCAGGTTGGAGACCCGCACCGCGCTCAGCTCCTCCGTGCGCGCCAGCGCCATGGAGGACTCGTAGCCGCGGGACATCTCCGTGGGGCGGATGGCCGCGAAGTGCTGGCGGATGGTGTCGGTGGTGGTGGTGGCGGCGTACGGATCCAGGCGGAAGGCCGCCTGCAGGACGTAGTAGGCCGTGCGCGGCTGCACCCGGGCGATGCCCGCCTCGTCCTCGGGACCGAGGGTGCTGATGCCGAACCACTCCTCGTTCATGTTGTTCTGGCCCTCGACGTAGTCGCTCGGGTAGCCAGCGTTGGGCCAGGACGCGGTGGCGTCGTGGACGGACAGGTTGGACTCCTGCCCCATCTTCCACCAGCCATCCACCCACTGGAACACGAAGCCACCGAGCGCGTTCTGCGCGCGGCCGTGCCCGTAGCTCTGCGAGTAGATCTCCTCCCACTGCTTGCGCAGGTACTCCGCCTGCGCCAGGTGGTCCTCGCGCCCGGCCTTCGCGTCATAGGCGTCCGCGCCGAACTCGGTGAACATCACCGGCTTGTTCAGCTTCTGGAGCACCACGTCGAACAAGTCCCGCGCGGAGGCGCCGCGGTAGACGTTGGCGCCGAAGATGTCCAGCTCGGGGGCATGGCGCGCGATGAGGTCCACGTACTGGGCGTCGCCGTTGGCGATGGACACCGGGTGGTGGGTGTCCCGGGCCTTGATGGTGCGCACCGCCTCGCCCATCAGCGAGTAGAGGTGCTCGGCGCGCGCGGCGTCCTCCTGGCCGGGGAGCGCTTGAATCTCATACCCCGTCCAGTGCAGGCCGTAGTTGTTCTCGTTGCCCAGCATCCACATCAGCACGCCGGGCGTGTCGTGGTAGCGCTCCACCCGCTGCGCCAGGTCCGTGAGCAGCGCCTTGCGGTGCACCGGATTGGAGTAGTCCGTGTTCGGCACCATGACGCCGTCCACGTTGGTGCCGTAGCGGCCCATCAACGGGTTCACCACGGTGTAGATGCCGTAGTTCCGGTAGATGTACTCCACCCACTGCGGGGGGATGTCGTCGAACTGGCGGATGGCATTGACGCCCATGTCGCGCAGCAGCGTCATCTCCCGCGCCAGCACCGAGCGGATGAAGTCGTCGGTCTGGTTCCACAGCGAGTAGCGGTAGTTCTCGCCAATGGGCGTGTAGCCCCAGTTCATGCCGCGGATGGGGAAGTCCCGCCCGTCGACCTGGAGCTTGAAGCCGCGCTCGTCGCGGTGGACGCGCACGGCCTGCGTGGCCACGGGGGCAACCGCCGCCGTGGGCTGGAGGGACGGGGCCGCCGGAACGACGGGCGCGTCGGCCGCGGGCTCGGCGGGGGCGGGCGTCTGGGACAGCGTCATCGCCAGACACGTCACGAGGGTGAGGGAGCTCATGCCGCTTTCTCCACGTCCAGGCTGTTCTGCGTCACCACGGCGCGATAGAGGTGCGCGCTGTCCTTGGGAATCCGCTTCTGGGTGGCGTAGTCCACGTAGACGAGTCCGAAACGCTTCTGGTAGCCGAAGGCCCACTCGAAGTTGTCGAGCAGGGACCAGGCGAAGTAGCCGCCGAGCGGCACGCCCTGCCGGATGGCATCCAGCGACGCCTCCAGGTGCGAGCCAGGTAGCTGACGCGCTGGGTGTCACGCACGCGCCCGTCCGCGTCCGGACCGGTGGCGTAGGCGGCCCCGTTCTCGGTGATGTAGATGCGCCGCGGCTGGTAGTCCTTGTGCAGGCGCGTCAGCAGGTTGGTGAGCCCGCCCGCGTACACCTCCCAGTCCATGTCCGTGCGCTCCGGCTCGGCGTGGACGGTGCGAGGCGCGTTCTTCTCCTCGGGGATGCGGTCGCTGCGGATGATGCCGCGCGAGTAGTAGTTCACGCCCAGGAAGTCCGTGGGGGTGGCGATGGCCTTCAGGTCTCCCTCCCGGACGAAGTCCAGCGTGTCGGAGGAGATGCGGCCGGCCGCCAGGTGGTCCGCCACCACGTCCTTCGGGTAGCCGCGGCCGTGGAGCGGGTCCAGGAACCAGCGGTTGAAGCTGCCGTCGAAGGCGCGGGTGGCGTCGAGGTCCTCGGGGCTGGGCGAGGCGGGCTGCGAGGGCACGAGGTTGAGGGTGATGCCCACCTCGGCGTTCTTCACGTTGGCGCGGATGACGGACACGGCCTGCCCGTGCGACAGCAGCAGGTGGTGGGCCGTGGCGAGCATCTCGCCCCACTGGTTCTTGTGCCCGGGCGCGTGCTCGCCGTTGGCATGGCCCAGGAAGCTGATGCACCAGGGCTCGTTGTGCGTAATCCAGCGGGACACGCGGTCGCCGAGCGCCTGGCTCACCACGTCCGCGTACTCGACGAACGCGCTCACCGTGTCACGCGAGGGCCAGCCGCCCTTGTCCTGCAGGGCCTGCGGCAGGTCCCAGTGGTAGAGCGTGACGAAGGGCTCGATGCCCTTCTCCAGCAGCCCGTCCACCAAGCGCGAGTAGAAGTCCAGGCCCGCCTGGTTCACCTTGCCGCGGCCCGCCGGGAGGATGCGGGGCCAGGCGACGGAGAAGCGGTACGCCTTGACGCCCATCCAGCGCATCAGCTCCACGTCGTCGCGCCAGCGGTTGTAGTGGTCGCACGCGACCTTGCCGTCGGTGCCGTCGGCGATCTTGCCCGGCGTGGCGCAGAAGCGGTCCCAGATGGACTCGCCGCGCCCATCGGAGCTGGTGGCGCCTTCGATCTGGAAGGCGGAGGTGGCCACGCCCCAGAGAAAGTCAGGAGGGAACTGCCGCATTGTCGAGGACTCCTTTCGAGGATTCGAGGTGGCAGCGGACGAGATGGTCCGCCGCGGGGTGGTGTTCGGGAGGACGGGTGGCGTGGCATCGCTCGTCCGCGTGGGGGCAGCGGGGCGCGAAGGCACAACCCGTCAGGGGGACCGGACCGGCCGCGGCCTTCACGGGCAGGGGAGCCCGGAGGAAGTCCGCGCCGTCCGGCACGGCCGAGCGCAGCAGCCGCGTGTACGGGTGACGGGGGGCCGCGAGGACGTCGGCGGTCCGCCCCGACTCGACGACGCTGCCCGCGTACAGCACCATGACGCGATCCGCGAGGTGCCGGGCGCTCGCCAGGTCGTGGGTGATGAAGAGGATGCCGATGCCGCGCTCCTGCGTCAGGCCGCGCAGGAGCTGGAGCACCTCCCTGCGGGTGGACACGTCCAGCATGGAGGTGGGCTCGTCCGCGATGATGACGTCCGGCTCCACCGCCAGGGCGCGCGCCACGGCCACGCGCTGGCGCTGGCCGCCGGACAGCTCATGCGGGAAGCGCCGGGCGAAGGACGCCCCCGGCGTCAACCCCACCGACTCGAGCAGGGCGTGGACGCGCGTCTGGAGCTCCGCCCGCGTGGCCCGCCCGTGGCGCAGCAGGGGCCGCTCCAGGTGGTGGGCCACGGTGTGCACGGGGTTGAGGGAGGCGAACGGATCCTGGAACACCATCTGCACGCGGCCGCGGTAGGCGAGCGAGGCGCCGCCCTTCTCTCCGGCGAGCACGTCCTTGCCGCCGAGCCGCAGACTCCCGCCGTCCGGCATGTCCAGCCGTGCCAGCACCCGGGCCAGCGTGCTCTTGCCGCTTCCGGACTCGCCCACGAGCGCGACGATTTCACCCCGCTCCAGCGTGAACGACACACCATTGAGCAGCGTGCGGCGGGACCGCGAGAGGAAGCCTCCCACGGGGACGCTGCGCGACAGCCCGGTGACTTCCAGCAGGGGAGGGCTCATGAGTGGCCTCCTCCGAGCGCGGCCCGTGCGGGCGCCGGTGCATTGGACGCGAGCGCGAGGTCCGGTAGGTGGGGGAAGGACGACAGCAACAGGCGCGTGTACGGGTGGCGGGCCTCGGTGCGCAGGCGCTCCGAGGTGTCCACCTCTACCAACTTGCCGCCCTGGAGGATGCCCACGCGGTCGGAGATGGCCAGCAGCAGCGGCAGGTCATGGGTGATGAAGAGGACGGCGAAGCCCAGCCGCTCCTTCAGCTCGAGCATCCGCTGGAGCAGCTCCTTCTGCACCACCACGTCCAGCGCGGTGGTGGGCTCGTCCATCACCACCAGCTTGGGCTCCAGCACGAGCGCGAGCGCGATGCCCACCCGCTGGCGCATGCCGCCCGAGAGCTGGTGCGGCCAGGCGTTCACCAGCTCCGGCGACAGCCCCACCATGGCCAGCAGCTCCCCGGCCCGGGCGTAGGCGGCCGCCCGCGAGGTGCGCCCGTGTGCCGCCAGCGTGTCGTGGAACTGCTCGCCCAGGGTGAGCACGGGGTTGAGCGCGCTCATGGCGCTCTGGAACACCATGGACACCTGGGACCAGCGGAAGGCGCGCAGCGCGGGGGCGTCCAGGGCGGTGACGTCCGTACCGTTGAAGAGGATGCGGCCCTGCGTGATGCGCGCGGCGGGCGGCAGCAGGCGCAGCAGCCCGAAGCCGATGGTGGACTTGCCGCTGCCGGACTCGCCGGCCAGTCCCAGCACCTCGCCGGGCGCGATGTCGAACGACACGTTGTCCACGACCCGGGCGGGGCCGCGCTCCGTCGCGTATTCGATGCACAGCTCGCGCACGCTCAGCAGCACTCCGGGCGGCTGCGGCTCGGCCTGCGCGGCCGACACCACCGGGGTGATGGGAGCCACCGCCGGAGGGGCCTTGAGCGCCGGGTTGGTCAGCTCGTCGATGGCGGAGCTGAGCAGCGTCAGCGAGAAGCCGACCAGGGCGATGCACACGCCGGTGGGGACGAAGATCCACCACGAGCGCGTCAGCAGCGCCGCGTCATTGGAGGCCCAGTAGAGGTTGGTGCCCCACGTCACCGAGCCCACGTCCCCCAGTCCGAGGAACTCCAGGCCCACCTGGGCGCCCACCGCGTAGAGCGTGTTGCCGATGAACGAGGAGGCGATCAGCGACGCCATGTTCGGCAGCAGCTCCCGGGCGATGATGCGGGCCCGGCTCTCCCCGGCCACCAGCGCGGCGGCCACGAAGTCCCGGTTGCGCAGGGACAGGGCCTCGGCGCGGAAGACGCGCGCGTTCCACGCCCAGCCCGCCACCGTCAGCACGGCCACCATCCTCAGCGGCCCGGAGGGCAGGTACGCGCCCAGGACGATGGCCAGCGGCAGCCCGGGAATGACGAGGAACACGTTGGTGGTGAGCGACAGCGCGTCGTCCACCCGGCGGCCCAGGTAGCCGGCCGTCACGCCGATGAGCGCGCCCACCAGGGTGACGAGCAGGCCCACCGCGAAGCCCACCGCGAGCGTCTCGCGCGCACCCGCCACCGTCTGCGCGAGCACGTCCTGTCCCTGGCCCGTCGTCCCGAAGAGGTGGTCACGGGAAGGCGGCTGGTGGGGACGGCCCACCAGGTCGCTCGGGTCCATCACCAGCCAGGGCCCCACGAGGGCCAGGACGAGGAAGAACAACAGGATGCCGCCGCCCACCGCGGCCTTCCGGTGGCGGAACAGACGACGGATGGAATCACGCATGGGCGCGGGTCCTCGGGTCCAGCCACAGGCAGAGCAGGTCCACGGCGAAGTTGGCGGCGAGCACCGCCAGGGTGATGACCAGGAAGAGCCCCTGCATGAGCGGGTAGTCCTGGTTGCGCACCGCGAGGATGAGCAGGTAGCCGGTGCCGGGGTACGAGAAGACGATCTCCGTCAGCAGCGAGCCACCCAGCACGAAGCCCAGGGCCATGCCGAAGCTGGTGACGTTGGGCAGGAGCGCGTTTCGCGCGGCGTACCGCATCATCACCTGCCAGGGCGGCAGCCCCTTGGCGTGGGCGAGCCGGAGGGTGTCCGTGCCCAGCGTGGCCACCATGGTGTTGCGCATGCCCAGCATCCACCCGCCCAGCGTGGCCACCACGATGGAGGCCGCCGGCAGCACCGCGTGCCGGGCCACGTCCGCCGCGAAGGTGAAGGACAGCCCCGGCTCCAGGTCATGCGAGTACGCGTGGCGCAGGGGGAACCAGCCGAGCCCGAAGCCGAAGAGGTACAGCGACAGCATGGCCAGCCAGAAGTAGGGGAAGGCCCCCAGGAAGGCGAACGCGGGCGCCGCCACCGAGTCCAGCCACCCACCGCGGTTCCACGCCGCGAGCACCCCGAGGAACGAGCCCAGCACGAAGCTGATGATGACGGCGCACCCGGCCAGCCCCAGCGTCCACACCAGCCCGGTGCCGATGACCTCCGACACGCGGGACGGGTAGTACGCGTAGGACAGCCCCAGCTCCCCGGTGAACAGGTGCTGGAGGTAGGTGAGGTACTGCATGTGCAACGGGGCATCCGTGAAGCCGAAGGCGGCGCGCATCGCCTCCATGGCCTCGGGCTGCACCCGGCCCTCGAAGCGCGCGAACATCGCGGAGGCCGGGTCACCCGGGGCGAGCCGGGGGATGACGAAGTTCAACGTGAGCGAGGCCCACGCCGCGAGCAGGTAGAAGCCGAGCCGCCGGAAGACGTAGTTCATCGTCAGGGCTCCCTCGGGGCGAGCGTCGTCAGCACCAGCAGGCTGTCGGGCTCGGCATGGGGGGACAGGCGCGCGTAGGGATTCTGTGCGCTCGGAAAGCCGGTGAAGCGCTTGGAGCTGGACTCGCCCCAGGACGGGTTGGGGAAGAGGGGAATGGCCGGCGCCAGCTCGGAGAAGCGCCGCTGCACCCCGGCCATCAGCTCCTTCTGCTTCTCGGGCGAGCTCTCCGTCTCGAAGCGCGTCAGCAGGGCGTCCGCCTCCACGTCGCCGAAGCGGTGCCAGTTGGCAGCGGCCACCTCGCCCACCGGGCGCACCGTGCGCGGCGACAGCAGCCACTTGTAGAAGGTGTACGGCGTGGGCCCGTCCAACGACCAGGCGATGGCGAGCTGGAACTCCCCCTTCTGCAGGCGCGCGTACCAGGCGCCGAACTCGTACGTCTTGAGGTGCGCCTGGATGCCGAGCTTTCTCAAGTCCCGCGCCAGTACCTGCCCGGCGCGCACCCAGTCCGACCAGCCGCCCACCACCTCGAGCCTCCAGCTCCAGCGGCTGTCCGTCCGGCATCCGCCGGAGACCATCCGGGCCGCGCTTGAGCCCCGCCTCGTCCATCAGCCGGTTGGCGGCCGCCTCGTCGTGGCGCACCCACGCGCCGTTGGCGGCCTGCTCGTCCCGCCAGCCCGTATAGGAGTCATTGAGGGCCGTGGCGTCCGCCGGGCGCGTGTAGCCGTACATGGCGATGTCCACCAGCCGCTCCCGGTCCAGCGCCATGCTCAGCGCCTTGCGCACGCGCACGTCGTCGAAGGGCGGCCGACGGGTGTTCGGGTAGAGGAAGACGGTGCTGCCGTAGAGCGGGAACCAGCGCGCGTGGTGCGCCGGGTCCTTGGAGACGAAGGTGCGGTCCACCGCGGGGACGAAGTTGCCGGCCCAGTCCACCTCGCCCTCCACCAGGGCCAGGTTGGCCTGGTCATTGGTGGGGAAGGCGAGGAAGCGCAGCGCGGAGACGGCCGGCTTGCCGGGCTGCCAGTAGTGCGGGTTGCGCCCCAGCTCGTACACCTGGTTGCGGAAGACGTTCACCTGGGTGAAGGGCCCCGTGCCCACCGGCTCCGGGTTGGTGAACGTCACCGGATCCTTCACGTGCTCCCAGACATGGCGCGGGACGAGCGGCTGGTGGGCCAGCTCCGCGAAGCCGGGGATGTAGACGCGCGAGAACTGGAACGCCACCGTGTGCGTCCCTTCCGCGCGCACGTCCTCCAGGAAGCGCCACGCGCCCCCCGCGTCCAGGGCCGCGTGCTGCTTGAGCAACTGGAAGGTGAAGGCCACGTCCTCGGCCGTGAAGGGCCGCCCGTCGCTCCAGCGCACGCCCTCGCGCAGGGTGAATCGCAGCGTCCGGTGGTCCTCGGACCAGGTGTGCGCGGTGGCCAGCCACGGCGTCCACTGGCCGGTGGACGGGATGAACAGCTCCAGGCACTCATAGACGCCGGCCCGCGTGGGCCAGCGTGCCCCCGCCCCGGTGAAGAGCGGGTTGAAGTTGCGCACCCACGCGCTCTGCTGCTCCACCGAGACGAACAGTGTGCTCGGGGGCCGCGGGCGGGACTCCGAGGTGCAGGCCACCAGCAGCAGGAGCACCAGCACGAGGGGCAGCAGCCAGAGCGCGGGCTTCATGGGGCCCTCGAGTAGACGCGGACGTAGTCCACCTTCATCTGCTGCGGGAACACGGTGGAACTGTCCGGCGGCCCCAAGTAGTTCCCGCCCACCGCCACGTTGAGGATGATGAAGTGCGGATGGTCGTACACCCACCGCGTCCCGGGGGGCAGCTTCGAGGGCGTCACCTCGAAGAAGGTGACGCCGTCCAGCAGCCAGCGGATGCGGTTCGGCTCCCACTCCAAGGCGTAGATGTGGAAGTCCTCGTAGAGCTTCCCGCCGCTGACGGCGAAATCGGAGCCGATGTTGCCCCCGCCGGAGTAGCCCGGCCCGTGCAGCGAGCCGCGGGTGATGGCCGGGAGCTGGCCCCGGTACTCCATGATGTCGATCTCCCCGCACTCCGGCCAACCCACCTCGCCGATGTTCGCGCCCAGCAGCCAGAACGCCGGCCAGATGCCGCGCCCCACCGGAAGCTGGATGCGCGCCTCGAAGCGGCCGTAGGTCTGCTCGAAGCGCCCGCTCGTGTTGATGCGCGCGGACGTGTAGCTCTTGCCCTGGTAGTTCTCCTTGCGCGCGGTGATGACCAGGTTGCCGGTGCCGTCCAACGAGGCGTTCTCCGGCCTCGCGGTGTCGAACTCGAGCTGCTCGTTGCCCCAGCCGTGTCCTCCCACGTCGTGCATCCAGCGCTCGGCGGAGGGCGGGGTGCCCGCCGTGCCCTCGAACTCGTCCTGCCACACGAGCTGCCACTCCGGGCCTGGCTGCGAGGGGTTGGCCGGTGCGTCGGGCTTGGTGGTCCGGTTGGCCGCGGGGTCACACGCGAGCGTACCCAGGGCGGCGAGCCACGGGAGGAGACGGGAGCGGGTCATGCGGTCTTCCTGACGTGTTGGAGTGTGAAGAGGGAGCGGTCGCGCAGCGCCGCTTGGAGAACGAGGGTGGCCGCGCCGACGGCGATGGCCCGGGCGCCCAGCGCGGAGGTGACGATGCGCGTCTCCGCCATGGAGGTGGACAGCGCCCGCTTGCGCACCGACGCGCGCAGGGGATCCAGCAGGAGGTCTCCCACCGAGGAGATCTCCCCGCCGAGCACGACGATGGCCGGGTTGAGCAGGTTGAGCAGGCCCGCCACGGCGATGCCCAGGTAGTGCCCCAGGCTGTCGATGATCTGCCGCGCGGCCGGCTCTCCCGCGCGCGCGCCTTCCACCAGCTCGCGCACCGTGAGCGTCCGGCGGCCTCGCGGACCCATCAGCTCCCGGGCGCGCTCCATCAGCGCCGCGGTGCCAATGAGGGTGACGAGGCACCCGCGCAGCCCGCACACGCACTGCGGCCCGGACGGATCCACGGCGATGTGGCCAATCTCACCGGCGGTGCCGCCGGAGCCACGGTAGACGTCCCCGTGGATGATGAAGCCGGAGCCGATACCCGTGCCCAGCTTGATGTACGTCAGATCCTCGCCGCCGATCCCCGCGCCCCAGTAGCACTCCGAGAGCGCGCCCAGGTTGGCGTCGTTGTCCACGAACACCGGCATGCCGAAGGCGGACTTCAGCCACTCCTGCAGGTCGTAATCGCGCCACGCCGGCACGATGAGCGGGGACAGCTTGCCCGGGGCGGACGGGTGGACGGGGCTCGGCACGGCCACGCCCATGCCCACCACCGAGCGGCGGGGGACGCGCTCGGCGTCCAGGCACTCCTGCACCAGGTCCCGCACCTTCTGGAGCGTGCCCTTGGGGTCATCACGCACCGCCTGGGTCGAGTGCCGGTGGGTGCGCACGCGCCCGCGCAGGTCCGTGAGGACGGCCGTCACGTGCGTGGCACCCAGCTCCACGCCGATGATGCTGAAGGCATCATCACAGAAGCCGATGAGGGTAGGGCGGCGGCCACCCCGCGACACCCCGGCGCCGATGTTGCGCACCAGGCCGCATTGCTCCAGGTCCGCGACGATGGCGGACACCGTTGACGGGCTCAGCTCCGTCCGCCGGGCGATCTCCGCCCGGGAGAGCTGCTGCTCGCGCCAGATCATGTTCAGCAACAGGCTGCTGTTCTGCGCGCGCATGCCCGCCGCGTCGACCGTCGATTCCGCCGTTCCCACTCTCATTGTGCGCTCACGCTCCGTTCCGCCGCGTGGAAGCCATGGGGGGGCCCACCTTCCGGTCTCGGACGCGGCTGACACCGATTGTGTACTGCTTCGGCACCGTCGTGAGCGGGACTTCCTTCAACTCCCGTCGAAAGCCCTCCACGCCCGTTCCCATGCCCACCAGGAAGGTGGCCTCGGTATCGCTGCATCGCTGGCACCCCTCCTCTGCTCGGTGGCTTCGTGCGTACGCCGAAGAAACAGGATGTTGCGGAGAACCGGGTCCGCGTTGCGCGCCGCGTCACCGGGGACGCCCTGCGACAGAGGGAAAACCGCCCTGACGCACGCCCGGTGCGGCCCACCGTGACTCCGGGTCCCCTCCCCATTTCCTCGTGAACGCGCCTGAGTTCGTTCGAGTGATGAAGAAAGTACCAGCGACCTGCTAGGGATTGCAAGTATCCTGGTGGTTGCAGGTGGGGGGAGCGCGCTGGTCCGCGCATGCCGCGGTGCGGCGTTTCGTCCACCCGGCAGCGCAGAAGTTGTTACAAAGTCAACATTATTAGGTGGGTTTACCGAACTCTATAGGAATTCGGGCCTACGAGCCTAACATGGGGACTTCCTTCGGACGATGGAGTTTCTTCTGTTCCCGTGCGGAGGACTCGACTGGAGAGAAAACACATATGAGAACCAAAGCTGCAGGAATGGCAGTCGGATTAGCCGTCGCCACGATGCTGGTGAGTGCCGCCTTCGCGGCCGCCACGTTCGGGGTCCAACCCTCGGGCTCGTCGGCGATCTTCTTCATCAACACGACGTCGTGGGCGGACATCCACTACAAGGTCAACAACGGTGGCCAGCTCAACGTGCGGATGACGGTCGTCAACGGCCGCAACGAGTACACGGTGACGGGCCTGGCCGCGGGCCACTTCGTCGACTACTCCTTCACCTACTGGGACCTGGCCTGTAACTGCGCCGTGGACACGACGTGGACGCGCTACACCCATGCCGGCACGGGCGGCGGCACGGACGCGGGCACCGGTGGAGGCACGGACGCGGGCACCGGCGGCGGCACGGACGCGGGCACCGGCGGTAACACGGGCCCCATCGTTCCCCTCTTCAACAGCACCACGGCGCTGGAGCCGGCCACGGTGCAGGACACGTCCACGGCGATCATCACCCGCGTGGGTGACCGCGTTCGCGACCGTCATGCGCGCGAGGACCAGTACCAGGCCTACGACCACTACCTGTCGCGCTACTTCGAGAACCGCACGCACTACATCGAGATCGTGGACGAGGTGGCCAAGGGCGGCAGCCGGATCGTCGTCAACCTCCACTCCATCTACCCGTATGACAGCCCGGACTTCCGCGCGTTCTTCCGCGGCCTCAACACGGAGGCCGAGTACTTCCACAACGCGGACTTCATCAAGGTGAACGACTACCACCACACCGCCAGCGTCAACTTCAACGCCAAGGAAGGCCGCGCCATCCGCGTGGGTGACCGGATGGAGCTGGAGATCGGCGTGTTCCTGCGGCAGCCCGTGGAGGGCCGCTTCAACTACTACTCCACCATCATGCTGTACATGGTGGGCACCGGCGGCATCGTGCCGCTCGAGGTCTCCGGCGCCGTCCAGGACTCCTTCCCGATGCCGGCGATCGGCCAGAGCGGCGGCCGCACCACGGGCAACCAGCACCTGTCGAACGAGCCGGACAACCACTTCCTGCAGATGGCGCTGAACATGGCGCCGGCGAACGCGCAGCCCTTCGTCGAGGGCCGCCGCATCCACCACACTGATTTCGGTGATGGCAGCCACTCCGAGCCCAACAACCCCCTCTTCACGGTCCAGGCGAACAAGCTCGGGCCCAACTACATCGCGCGCTCCTGCATCTCCTGCCACGTGCAGAACGGCCGCGGCCTGCCGCCCGCCGTCAACACCTCGCTGAGCAACTACACGGTCAAGGTGGGCCGCGTCAGTGGGACCACCGTGACGGCGGATCCGTTCCTCGGCTACCGCATCCAGCCGCGCAGCACCAGCGGCACGCCCGAGGGTGACGTGCGCATCGCGAGCTGGACCACCACCAGCGGCACGTTCACGGACGGCACGCCCTACCAGCTCCGCAAGCCCAACTACAGCTTCCTGAACGTCACGCCCACGAACTACTCGGCGCGCATCACCCCGCAGCTCGTCGGCATCGGCCTGCTGGAGGCGGTGCCCGAGTCGGCCATCGCCGGCCTGGCCGATCCCACCGACAGCAACGGCGACGGCATCTCCGGGCGCATGCAGACCGTGACGGATCCGGAGACGGGCGCGGTGCGCCTGGGCCGCTTCGGCTGGAAGGCCGGCTCGGCGCGGGTGCGTCACCAGGTCGCCGAGGCGCTCCGCAATGACATCGGCGTCACCAGCCCCGTCTTCACCACGCTGGACTGTGGCACGTCGCAGACGGGCTGCTCGGGCACCAGCACGGAGCTGAGCAACACGGATCTCGACAAGCTCACCCGCTACATCGCCCTGCTCGGCGTCCCGGCGCGCCGCGACTACCGCGACACCCAGGCCCTTCAGGGCGAGACGCTGTTCCGGAACGCCGGCTGCGCGAAGTGCCACACGGAGTCGCTGACCACGAGCGCGTACGCTCCGCACACGGAGCTGCGCAACCAGGCCATCCGTCCGTACACGGACCTGCTCCTGCACGACATGGGCCCGGGCCTCGCGGACAACCTGCCGGAAGGCCAGGCCTCCGGCTCCGAGTGGCGCACGGCTCCGCTCTGGGGCATCGGCCTGACGGCCGGCGTCAGCGGCGGCGAGGCCTACCTGCACGACGGCCGCGCGCGCAACCTGACCGAGGCCATCCTGTGGCACGGCGGTGAGGCGCAGGCCGCGCAGCAGGCCTTCGTCCGGATGACCAGCACCGAGCGCAACGCGCTGCTCCGGTTCCTGAAGTCGCTCTGATGCCGCACGCGTAGGTTGCCCGAGGGGACCGCCACCGCTTGTGGGGGCGGTTCCCTCTCGCGTCTTGGCTCGGCCCCATTCACCATGCGAGCTTGAAGCGATGAAGCAGGTCTTCCAGGACGAGTACTTCACCGTTTTCGTCGATGAGCGGATGCGCATCGTCCGCACCGTTCGCAGCGAGAAACCCTTCGACTCGTTCGAGGAGCTCGACGGCATCTTCGCCCGGCTCGCCGCGGCCCTGGATGCGGTGGGGCGCTCGCGGTATGGGATTCTCGCCGATCTCCGGGCCACTCCTGGCCGGAACGATCCCCAGTTCGAAGCGGCCCTCGAGCGTCTCCGTCCCCTCTGGACCGGCGGCTTCCGGAGGATCGGCGTGCTCGTGCGGAGCAGCGTGGGCCTGCTGCAGATCCAGCGTCATGCCCGGCGCGACGGCGTCGAACGGATGATCTCCAAGGACGAGGGCGAGCTGCTGGAGTACCTCACGCGAGACGTCCAGGCACCTCGCTGAATCTATCAACACATCCCGCGCGGCACGGTGCTGGTCCCGGGGAAGGACCGGGTGCTGGATTCCCGCTCCATGCTGGAGAGCGCCCAGCAGGCGGGGCCTCGGCTGAACGTGGTAAAGCTGGAGGGTTGCAGCCACTTCGCCCTGTGGGACCGCCCTGACGCGCGCCCCCCATTGTCCCCCTTTCTCGAGCCTCATGCGCAGCAATAGCCGGACATCCGTCCTCCTCGCCGGAGTCGCCATCCTCTCCATCGTCGCGCTGCTCGGCGTGCAGACCTGGGCCACCGTGGCCCGCGACGAGATGCCCCTGTTCTCGCTGGTGCACGCGGCGCCGGACGGCCGGGTGTTCGTCCTGCTGGATGGGAACCTCTACGTGGAGAGCCCCACGGGCGAATCGCTCGAGGTCATTCCGCTCAGCCGGTTCGGCGTGCAGCACTTCGAGGGCGACTTCGCCGTGCTGTCCGACGACAGCATCATCCTCGAGCGCGGCCGGGTCCGGGGCGAGGAGCCGCTGCAACGCTGCGCGCTGAAGACCGGTGAGTGCCGGGAAGCTCGACGGGGCGGGCGGCGAATCGCTCCAGGTGGGCGTTGCGTTCCGGCTCGCGGTGGATGAGCCCCATCAGCGCATCCGGGTCGCGTATACCGCGCACCATCAGGTGCTGCTGTCGGACTTCGAAGGGCGCGTCCTGAGCAGGCAGTTCAGGAGCTGCCGGTACCCCAGCGCGATGGCGCGTATCGCGGAGGACGAGTTCCTGGTCTCCGATACCCGGGGGGCTCGCATCGTGCGCGTCAGCGGCCGGGACGAGGACTTCGGCAAGGAGCTCGGCGAGTTCAGTGTCCAGGGCTGGTCGGCGCAGCCGGGTCATACGCGCCCGAAAGGGGTCGCCATCACCGGGGACGGCACGCGCTGGATCGTGATGACGGACGAGAACATCGGCAACGGTGAGCTCTACCGGCTGGGCAGGGAGGCCAGCACGCCCACGCGCATTCCCCTGCCGGAGAACACGGACACGATGTTCCCGGAAGCGCTGGCCGATTCGGTGCTGTTGCCCGACGGCGGCGTGTACCGGATCCACCGGTTCACCCTCGACGGGACGCGCATGTCGGACTTCGGCTCGCCGGAGCTGAAGGCGAGGTTGGCCGGGTTCGCTACCCGCACCAGGACGCTCGGCTTCGTGTTCAAGGGGAGCTACATCGGACTCCTGCTCGTCTCGCTGCCCATGCTCATCGCCGCGCTGTGGATGCAGCGCAAGGCGGCCACCGCCGAGGAGTGGGTGAGCGGTCCGGTGGAGTCCCTGGCCGGTGACGGCGAGCCGTACCGCAATCCGGAGTCCCGGTCGCGGGAACTGCGGGGCGAATACCTGTTCCAGCGGCGGTTCACGGTCCTGGACGCGCGTGAGGTACGGCGCGTCGGCCTGCTGATGGCGGTGCCCTACGCGTTGTTGTGCTTGCTGCTGCCGCTCATGCTGGTGGGCTCCATGGCTGTCCTCAGGCCCTCCGGAGACTGGAATTGGGGGCCCATCGTCTGGTTCTTGGGTCTGGAGATCGTGGGGCTGGGCTGTATGGCGGTCTGGCACTTCCAGTGTCACAGGCACGAGCGCCTGTCGCTCGATGCGCGGGGCCTCCGCTATGTCTCGTCCTTCAGCGGGCTGCTCGCGCCTCTCCATCGCCTGGTTCCAAGCTGGGAACTGGCGTGGGAGGAGATCGAACACATCACGCTGAGAGCGGCGGCCGGCGGGCGGGCCGGTGCGGGGTGGTACTACGAGCTGCGGGACCGGAGCGGCAAGAAGCGGCGCATCAACGCCTTGTCCTGGCGCCTCGTGGGTGAGGATGAAACCGGGCTGACGCTGCAATCCGCGCAGCGCTTCAGCCCCGCGGAGATCCAGGCGGTGATTCGCAAGACCCGCCTCCACCGCCAGCTTGCCGAGCACCTGCCCGCGCTGACTTCATCCCGATGAAATCTTCTTCACCCTTCGAGCCCGCGTGGGAGCGGAGAATCGCCGTCGCGGGCGCGCTGCTCGCCGTCGTGGTGGTGGCGCTCAAGCGAGGCCGGCAGCATCCGGACGAGGTCTTCCAGTTCCTGGAGCCGGCGCATGGGCTGGCCTTCGGGTATTGGCTCGTGGCCTGGGAGTGGGTGGAGGGCCTGCGCAACTGGGTCGTGCCTGGGGTGCTCGGGGGCATCCTCGCGCTGTGCGGACGGATGGGGCTCGAGCACCCGTGGGCGCTGGCCACGGTGGTGTGGGTCTGCTGTGCCGCCGTGCAGGCGTGGGGCACCCTGGCGCTGTTCCGGCTCGTCGAGGAGCGGGATGGCCGCGAAGCCGCGCTCCTGGCGGCGGCCGTCCACGTCACCTGGGGCGGGTGGCTCCTCTACGCCGCGAGGCCCCTGGCGGACTCGCTGAGCGTGGCCCCGTTGCTCGGAGCGCTCCTGTGGGCCTGGCGCGCCCGTGCCCGCGACGGCCTGCGCGAGGGATTCTGGAGTGGCCTCCTGCTCGGCATGGCCTTCGTGGTGCGCTACCCCTCGGCGGTTTTTGGCGTGCCCATCGCGGTGAGCCTGCTGGCGGCGCGGCGCTGGCGCTCGCTGGCGGGCGGTGCGCTGGGCGTGGGCGCGGTGCTCCTGGGGCTCGGTCTGCTCGACTGGCTCACCTGGGGCGCGCCCTGGCACACCCTCTGGAAGTACTTCGAGTTCAATATCCTCAGCGGAGGCTCGGCGAAGTTCGGCACGAAGCCCGGGTGGTGGTACCTGCCCACGCTGGCGGGCATGGTGCCGCTGCTGCTCGTCTGGCATTTCGGGCGCGGGCTGGCGCGGTGGGATCTGCTCGGGGGCTCCTTCGTCTTCTACTTCGGGGTGATGTCCCTGCTCGCGCACAAGGAGGTCCGCTTCCTCGCGCCGCTGCTGCCGCTCTTCGTGGCCATTGCCGCGGGACCGGCCTGGCGCACGCTCTCGCAGCGGGTCCGCTCGCGCCGGGTGATGGGCGGGCTCGTGGGGGTGTACGCGCTCTCCTCGCTGGCGGCGGCCACCGTGCAGATGCCGGACGGGCTGGCCACGGATGAGATTGATGCCCTCGTCTTCGCGGGACAGGACGCCTCGCTCACCGGGCTCATCGTCGCTGGCCAGAAGGAATGGAACATCAGCGGCCGCTTCTATCTGCGCCGCGACGTGCCGCTGCTCGTGCGCCCCGAGCAGCGGGTGCGGGAACTGGACGGTGCACTCACGGAGCCTCAGTTCTCGCACGTGCTCGTGAACGGAACGGCACTCGGGGCGCCGCACGTGGAGGCGGCCGGGTTCTGCGTCCTGCGGCGGTGGGGCAGGGCGGTGCTCTGGAGACGGTGCCCCTCTCCGAGCACATGAAGCAGCCATTGGACGGCAATGAACATCCTCCCCTGGAGGATGGGTGGAGTCAGGTCCCGCTGCGATAGCTTCGTCCGGCAGTCGGTCTGAAGCGCGCAGGGGTGCACGAATGACTCGACGAGGTCTCCGGGACACATGGTGGCCCCTGTTCCTCTGTGGCCTTCTGCTCGTGGTCGCTCACGCGCACGCGGCAGGACCGACCGAGGATGAGCTGCAAGAGATACAGAAACAGCTTGCCCGGGCCCGGGCCGTACTCGAGCACCCGGATGTCCTGCTCGAGGAAGTCCACGCCCGGGCGCTCTCCAGCGGATTGGAGAAGACCGAGGCCGCCCTCCAGCGCTACCTGGAGCTTTCCAACCGGGGGAAGAAGCGTACGAGGCTCATGGTTCCCCTGGCCGCGGCCGGGGCCACGCTCGTGGCCGATGACATCACGGGAGTCGGCGTCGCCAACGACTTCCTGCTCCCTGTGGTGGGGCTCGGCCTGCTCGCCACCCAGTTGCTCACTCAGGCACCCGCGCCGGAGACGGAGGTCGACAAGGCGTGGCGCGGGGTGCTGGCTGAGATGCAGGCCGCAGCCCAGACAGCCAGACAAGTCAGCCAGTCCTCGTCCTACCTCCCTCCACCCAAATCATTGCCAGGATTTCCTGATGCCAAAGATGCGAAACGCAAGACTCCCATCAAGGATATTCCTGGCAAGCTTCGCAAGCGTTGGGTGGACAGCGACAGGATTCTCGAATGGGATAGCCGGCACGGCAGGCTCGAGGTTTATGACAAGGGGGGCAATCACCTGGGTGAGTTCGACCCGAACACCGGCGAACAGCTCAAACCTTCAGTCCCTGGCAGAACCATCGAACCCTGAGAACTGTTACAAGGAATGAAATGGTCCCAACAGGTTCGGATTGGATCATCTCCGCTCGAAGGAAAGACCTGCCAGAGAGTCTGGTCGCCAGACATGCCCTGCCCGATGCCTCCGCGGCCCAGCTCCGGGATGCGTTGGGGCTCCCCGATGATGAGAACGAGCCCGATCTGCTCCACTCCTATCCCATTCAGACGGGCGAGCAGGCTGTCCGGTTCGAACGGCTGTTGGGTATGCCGCTCCAGCTCGACACCTACGACTACTTCCTTGAAGGCGAGGTCAATACGCGTACGCCTCTTGCGGACTCTTCTCCAGGCAGACAGCCGGCGCGTTGGGAGATACTCGTCTTCCGGAAAGACGAAGATGATCTCGTCTTCGAGTATCAGCTCCCGCTCGTACCTGATGCGCAGACGCGTGCGCTCCTGGGCCCTCCGGTGGAGGACGTGGGTCACCACGTCCGATGGCGCATCACCCAGCCGGAGGTGGCTGACAGGCTGGCGCCCTACCTGCGCTTCCCGCTCGACCTCACGGCTCCTTACGATTACTCCCTCGACCACTGGGAGGCTCAAAGGACCCGGCCCTGTGTCCTGGCATACGTGAAACCGGTTCAAGCGCATCCACAAGAATTGGTGGCCGCTTATGAACTACACGGCGCCACGAAGGAGCGGCTGCGGCGCATCCTCGGTCTCGGCGAGGACAACCCGATGGCGGGCTGGTACCTCATCGAGACAGAGGCCCAGGCCGCCATGCTTTCGCCGTTTCTCGACCAACGGCTCGACCTGACGGCCTACGACTACACCGTGCAGTTCTACTTCCCCCGCAGCGGCTCCTGAGCCCCACAGGCCTCACTGCACGAAGGTGAGCGCGCCCGCGGGCAGGGGAGTGCCCGACGGCCACAGCACGTAGGCCGAGCGGCGCGAGTGGTCCCACGCCTTCAGCAGCTCCTGGCGCTTGTACGTCACGTTCACCAGCTCGTCGTTCGGGAAGGCGGGGTCATTGCAGATGACGTCCCCCTCCGGCGTGAAGCCCTTCACCACGATGAGGTGCCCGTCCGAGCGCTGCACGGGCGAGCCGCTCAGCTCCCCCTTCTCGTAGGCGATGCTGATGCTGACGGGAATCCCCTCGGCGATGAGCCGCTCCACCTGCGTGAACGAGTCGAAGCGCGCCACCAGCCCGGTCAACGCCCCGTCCCCGATGGCCGAGCCGTAGGCGGTGTTGAAGGGCCAGTTGCCCGTGCCCTCGTACACCGTGTCATACGTGTGCTCGGCCGCCACCGGTACCGGCACCACCAGCTCGTTGCGGCCCAGCTTCTTGCCCCAGTACGCCAGGATCATCGACACCGAGGTGGGCGAGCACCAGACGCCTCCATCCGGCGGGTAGAGCATCTGCGAGCGGCCCGGCACCTCCAGCACCGTTCCCCAGGCGCGCTTGTCCGAGGGCTCGTCCGCGGCCTTGCGGCCCGAGTCCGTCATCGCCGCCGTGAGCGCACGAACGCGCGGGCTCACCCCGGGCTTGGAGGAGAAGAGCCACACCTTCATCCGCAGGGCGTCGGCCTTCTTCTTGAGCACCAGCGTGTCGGTGAAGACCTTGCCGCTCTCGTCCTCCTGCCGGTCCTTGCTGTGGCGCGCCACCGTGCCCTTGTCGAAGGCCCAGACGCCGAAGTCGTAGTCCTTCGTCCACTGGCCCTCGACGCGCGCGGCGAGCGTCAGCCGCACCCACGTGCCCGGCGGCGTCAGCACGTCGAAGGAGGGCACCACGTTGTCGAAGCCGCCGGAGATGGTGTGCTCCTCCGAGGCGGCGTTGCCGAACACGTAGCTGCCCGCGGCCAGCGGCGTCTGCGCGTTGGGCGGAGTGTGGCTGGGGAAGGGATCGGCCTCGGAGCGGGCCGTCGCCGCGTCGAGCTCGAGCGCCCCTTCCGCGGTGAGCGCGGTGCCCTCGCGGATGAAACGCTCGAAGTCACGCGTCTGCGCGCTCTTCCTCCAGATCTTCGCCACGGGGCCTTGCTCCTCGGGTGTGGGCCTTGCCTGCCACGCGCACGCCGTCAGCGTGGAGGCCAGCAGGACCAGATACAGCGGAACTCGGGTCTTTGTCGGGGTCTTCATGGGGGCTCGCTCGGGTGCTGCTGGGGAAGGGGTCCGGGCGCTTACTTCGTCAGCTCGGACAGGAGTTGGTAGACGAACTCGGCGCCGGGCTGGAGCGAGGCCGCGGGAATCCGCTCGTTGGGAGCGTGGGCCGTGCGGGCGTCGTCCGGCGTGAGGGCGAAGAGATCGATGCCATAGGCGTGGATGCCCGCCCGGCGCAGCTCGCTGGACTCGGTGGTGCCGGTGGACATGCGGGGGAAGACGGGAGCGCCCGGCCACACCTTCTTCGCGGCGGCGGTGGCGGCCCGGAACATCGCGTTGTCGCCCACCGGCGAGGCGGGCGAGTCCGGCGGCGTCATGTTCAGCTCCACCTGGATGCCGCTGTCACCCACCGCCTCGACGAGCCGGGCGCGGAAGGCCTGGATGTCCTCGTCCGGGAGCAGCCGGCAGTTGACGGTGGCCTCGGCGGTGGCGGGGATGACGTTGGACCGGGTGCCGGCGTTGAAGATGGTGGGCACGCAGGTGGTGCGCAGCACGGCGGCCAGGGCCGGCTCCAGCCGGGCGATGGCGTCCACCGCCTCCTGGGGCGGGTTGTCCGGTGAGGCCGCGAGCTGCTTGAGGGCCTCGCCCAGCTCGCCGCCCGTCACCTTCACGCGGCCCTCCACGTTCAGCCGGGTGACGGGGGTGAGCCGCGTGGGGAAGGTGAGCGCTCCGACGCGGGCCACCGCCGCCGCCAGGCGCACCATGGGGTTGGGCGCGGCCGGCGGGACGGAGGAGTGTCCGCCGGGGCCGGTGGCCTTCAGCGTCACGTTGCGCGACACGCGCTCCGCGGCCTGGAGGTTGACGAAGCGCACCCGGCTCCGGTCCTCGGTCAGCTCCGTGAGGCCGCCCTCGTTGATGGCGAGCTCCGCCTCGCGCAGCTCGGGGTGGTGCTCCAGCAGCTTGTCGATGCCGGCCTTGCCGCCCGCCTCCTCGTCCGCGCTGAGCACCAGCACCACGTCGCGCTTCAGCTTCACCCCGTCGCGCTTGAGCCGCCGCAGCGCCAGCACGCTGGCCGAGGCCATGCCCTTGTTGTCCTGGACGCCGCGCCCGTAGAGGAAGCCGTCGCGCTCGGTGAGCGTCCACGGGTCCGAGGCCCACTCCTCCCTGCGGGCGGGGACCGTGTCCAGGTGGGCGAGCACCAGCACGGGGCGGGCGCCGCCGGTGCCCTTCAGGCGGGCGATCAGGTGGGCGCGTCCGGGCACGGGCTCGAAGAGCTGGGACTCGATGCCGGCCTCGCGCAGCCACCGCGCGGCCACCTGGGCGGCGGCGGTTTCGTTGCCCGGCGGGTTGGAGGTATCCACGGCGATGAGCTCGGTGAGCAGCGTGCGCATCTCCTCGGCCGCCCGGGGCGGGGCGCTTCGGGACGGGGCTGCGGCATGGCCACAACCCGGCACGGCCAGGAGGGCGAGAGCGAAGAACAGGGGGCGCATGCCGCCAGTCTATGGTAATGGCGGCTCTCCCTGGGAGGCTCATCGCATGTCACTTCCGATGGATGTCCGAGTCATCGAGCTACCCCTCCGCCACGCCTGGACGATCGCGCGGGGGACCAGCACCTCGAAGCGCAACGTCATCGTCGAGCTCCGCGAAGGGGGCCTGGTCGGCCGGGGCGAGGCCGCCCCCAACGTCCGCTACGGCGAGTCCGCCGAGACGGTAACCGCCGCGATGGAGAAGCTCGCCCCGGCGCTCGATGGCGACCCGCGTCATTTCCGCGTCCTGTCCGAGCGTATCGAGGAGGCCCTGCCGGGCAACCACGCGGCGAAGGCGGCGCTGGACATCGCGCTACATGACCTGGCCGGCAAGCGCCTCGGGGTGCCGCTCTACCGGATGCTGGGGTTGGACCCGTCGCGGATGCCCATCACGTCGTTCTCCATCGGCATCGACGACCCGGCGGCCATGGCCCAGAAGGTGCGCGACGCCGAGCCGTACCCCATCCTGAAGATCAAGCTCGGCGCGCAGTCGGTGCGCGAGATGTTCGGCGCGGTGCGGGCCGCCACCCCCAAGACGGTGCGGGTGGATGCCAATGAGGCCTGGACGCCGGACGAGGCGCTGAAGCACATCGAGTGGCTGGCGACGCAGGGCGTCGAGCTGGTGGAGCAGCCGCTCCCGGCGGCGGACGTCGAGGGCGCGAAGTGGCTGCGCCAGCGCTCGCCGCTGCCGCTGGTGGCGGACGAGGCGTTGATGATGGCCTCGGACGTGCCGAAGCTGGCCGAGGGCTACCACGGCATCAACGTGAAGCTGCAGAAGTGCGGCGGCATCCGCGAGGCGCTGCGCATCATCGAGACGGCGCGCTCCTGCGGGCTGAAGATCATGCTGGGGTGCATGGTGGAGACGTCGGTGGGCATCGCCGCGGGCGCGCACCTGGGGCCCCTGGTGGACTGGCTGGACCTGGACGGCAACCTGCTCATCTCGGCGGACCCCTTCCGGGGGCACCCGGTGGTGGAGGGGCGCATCCGGTTGGGTGACGGGCCCGGGCTCGGCGTGGAGCCGCAGTCCACTCCATGACGGAGCCGCTCATCCAGAGTCCGGTGGCGGTGCTCGCGGTGCTGTTGGCCGTGCTGGCGCTGCTGTTCTACGCCGAGCGGCACCCGGTGGTGGGGCGCGTCTTCAAGGTCCTGCCCATCCTCGTGCTCGTCTATTTCGTGCCCACGCTGCTGTCGAACACGGGCATCATCCCCACGAAGTCGGACCTCTACGGCTTCGTGTCGGCGTACCTGCTGCCGACGAGCCTGGTGCTCCAGGTGCTGTCGATGGATCTGCCGGCCATCTCCCGGCTGGGGCGCAGCGCGGTGGTGCTCTTCCTGGCGGGCACGGCGGGCATCGTGCTCGGAGGGCCCATCGCCTACCTGCTGCTGGGCTGGCTGGTGCCGGCGGACCTCGGGGAGCAGGCCTGGAAGGGACTGGCGGCGCTCAGCGGCTCGTGGATCGGCGGCAGTGCCAACTTCGTGGCCATCGGGCAGAGCGTCGGCACGCGGGAAGACGTCCTGAGCATGATGGTGGTCGTGGACGTGGGCGTGTCGAACATGTGGACGGCGGTGCTGCTCTACTTCGCGGGCCGCGAGCTGGCGATGGACACGCGCATGGGCGCGGATCGGCGGGCCATCGACGTGGTGCGCGGGCAGATGGAGCGCTTCCAGGCCTCGGTGCTCCGGCCCGCGAGCCTCACGGACCTGGTGTGGATCCTCACCCTCGGGTTCGGCACCACGGTGGCGTGCACGGCGCTGGCGAAGGCCCTGCCGGACATCGGCACCATCATCACGGGTTTCACCTGGGTGGTGCTGCTGGTGACGACGGTGGGCGTCGCGATGTCGTTCACCCCCCTGCGCAAGCTGGAGGGCGCCGGAGCCAGCCGGGTGGGCATGCTGTTCCTCTACGTGCTGGTGATGACCATTGGCGCGAAGGCCGACTTCCGGCGGCTGCTGGACGCGCCCGCGCTGGTGGCGGTGGGCATGGTGTGGATGGCCATCCACGCCGCCTTCATCCTGGGGACGCGGCGGCTGCTGCGGGCGCCCGTCTTCTTCGCGGCCGTGGGCTCGCAGGCCAACGTGGGCGGAGCGGCCTCGGCGTCGGTGGTGGCGGCGGCCTTCCACCCATCGCTCGCGCCCGTGGGGGTCATGCTGGCGGTGGCCGGTTACGTGCTGGGCACCTACGGCGGGCTGGTGTGCGCGCTGCTGCTGGAGCAGGTGCACCGAATCATCCACTGAGACTCGCGACAAAGGAGCTGCCGGTGATGCGTCCGATGGTGATGATCCTCCTCGTGCTCACCCTGGTGGGGTGCGCCACGTCGCCTCGAACGGCTCCTGGCTCCGGGGAGCCGGCGACCCTGGCCGTCCTGAATGCCCGGGTGTGGACCGGGAACCCGCGCCAGCCCTGGGCCGAGGCCGTGGCCATCCGGGGCGAGCGGCTCGCCGCCGTGGGTTCCACCGCCGAGGTGCGGGGACTCGTGGGCGCCGGCACGCGCGTCATCGATGCGAAGGGGCAGTTCCTCGTCCCTGGCTTCAACAACGCGCACGTGCACTTCATCGATGGTGGCCACCGGCTCGCCTCCGTGCAGCTTCGCGAAGCGAAGACGCCCGCCGAGTTCACCGCGCGCCTGAAGGCCTTCGTCGCCGCCGTCCCGAAAGGCACGTGGATTACCGGTGGTGACTGGGACCACGAGCTGTGGGGCGGGGAGCTGCCGCGCCGCGAGTGGATCGACGCCGTGACGCCGGACCACCCGGTGTGGGTCAACCGCCTGGACGGGCACATGAGCCTGGCCAACAGCGCGGCGCTCCGGGCGGCGGGGGTGACGGCCGCGACGCAGGAGGTGCCCGGCGGCACCATCGTGCGAGGCCCCCAGGGCGAGCCCACCGGAATCCTCAAGGACAACGCCCAGGCGCTCGTGGACCGGGTGAGGCCTCCGCCCCCGGCGGAGCTGAGCGACCGCGCGCTGGAGGCCGCCATGCGCTACGTGGCCGAGCAGGGTGTCACCTCGGTGCAGAACATGGGCACCTGGGAGGAGCTGGCCATCTTCGAGCGCGCGCACGCGGCCGGCCGGTTGCGCACCCGCATCTACGCCGCCGTTCCACTCGAGACCTGGGAGCGCCTGCGGGACACCGTGGCCGGGCGCGGGCGGGGCGACACGTGGCTGCGCATCGGTGGGCTCAAGGGGTACGTGGACGGCTCGCTCGGCTCACACACCGCCGCCTTCCACCAGCCCTTCACCGACGCACCGGCGGACAAGGGACTGCTCGTCAACACGCCCGAGGACCTCTACCGCTGGGTCTCCGGCGCGGACAAGGCGGGGCTGCACGTGATGGTCCACGCCATCGGGGACCGGGCCATCGGGCTCCAGCTCGACACCTTCGCCCGGGTGGCGGCGGAGAACGGGCCGAGAGACCGGCGCTTCCGCATCGAGCACGCGCAGCACATCGCGCCCGGGGACGTGAAGCGCTTCGCGGAGCTGGGAGTCATCGCGAGCATGCAGCCCTACCACGCCATCGACGATGGCCGCTGGGCGGAGCGCGTCATCGGCCCCGAGCGGGCGAAGACGACCTATGCCTTCAAGTCCCTGCTGGACGCGGAGGCGAGGGTGGCCTTCGGCAGTGATTGGTACGTGGCGCCGCCCACGCCGCTGGAGGGCATCTACGCCGCGGTGACCCGGCGCACGCTGGATGACCGGAACCCCGGCGGCTGGGTGCCCGAGCAGCGCATCGGCGTGGAGGACGCGCTGCGGGCCTACACGCTCGGCGGGGCCCATGCCTCCTTCGAGGAGCAGGAGAAGGGCACGCTGGAGCCGGGCAAGCTGGCGGACCTCGTCCTCATCGACCGGGACCTGACCCGCGTGCCGCCGGAGACGATTCGTGATGCGAAGGTGGTGCTGACGGTGGTGGGCGGGCAGGCCGTCTTCGAGCGCTGAGCCTGTCGCTGATCACGTTCTCCTCCTGAGTGGAGAGGTGTTCACGCCCTGGCTGGCAGGGGATGGAAGACCACGCCGTCCAGGCCCAGGCGCTTGCAGGCGTCGACGAAGCGCTCGGTGCAGACGATGACGGAGGAGAGGTCCTCGAGGCGGAACAGGTCCAATGTGACACAGGCGCTCAGCAGCACACCGAGGAGCGCCCACCCCTTCATGGAAGCCGGAAGGCTCATGTCTCCGAGGCTACCCCCTCAGGCTTGCGGAGGCGTGGCGGTGCCCACCTGTGATGCCTGCGTCTTGGGCTTGCGCAGCACCGAGGCGGCCACGCCGCTCAAGCCAATCAGGCCCACGATGTTGGGGAACACCTGCAGGCCATTCATCAGATCGCCCCAGGCCCAGATGGTCTCCACCTTGCCGATGGCGCCGAAGACGACCAGGCCGCAGTAGATCCACCGGTACGGTTTGGTGATGCGCAGGCCGAAGGCGTACTCGAGGAACTGCTCGCCGTAGTACGCCCAGCCAATCAGCGTGGTGTAGCCAAACAGGAAGGCGCAGAAGGCCACCACCCACCCGCCCACCGTGGGAATCGCCGTGTTGAAGGCCTGCGCCACCACCGCCGTGCTCGTCAGCCCGGACGTCCACGCACCGCTCGCCAGAATCACCAGCGCGCTGATGGTCGAGGTGACGCACGAGACGATGAACACCTCCATCACCGCCTGGAGTCCCTGCTTCACCGGTGCATCCGTCTGCGCCGTGCCGTACGCCACCGCCGCCGTGCCGTACCCCGCCTCGTTGGCGTAGATGCCCCGGGCGAGCCCGTAGCGCATGGCCGTCATCATTCCCACCCCGAGCGCACCTCCTCCAATCGCCTCCGTGGCGAACGCCTCGCGCAAGATGAGCGCGAACACCGACGGCAGCTGCGCGGCGTGCGTGACGATGACGATGAGTCCTCCCACCAGGTACAGCCCCACCTTCAGCGGCGCGAGCTTCTCGGCCGCACGGCCGATGCTCTTCACGCCGCCAATCACCACCAGCCACGTGAGCACCGCGAGGCCCAGGCCCGAGTACAGCGGGGGAATCGCGAACTGGCTCTGCAGCACCACGGCGATGGAGTTGGGCTGGGTGAAGGGCGTCGTCGTGAGCGCGGCCACACCCGCGATGGCCGCGTAGAGCCAGGCGAGCTTCGGCGAGCCGAGCCCGTCCTTCAGGTAGTGCATGGGGCCCGCCGACAGCCGGTCTCCTTCCACCTTGCGGTACTGGATGCCCAGCACGGCCTCGCAGAACTTGATGGCCGTGGCGAAGAAGCCGTACACCCAGATCCAGAACAACGCGCCCGGTCCGCCGCTCACGATGGCCGTGGCCACGCCCGCGATGTTGCCCGTACCAATCGACGCGCCGAGCGCCGTCATGAAGGCCTGGAAGGGACTCAGCGTTCCAGCGCCGCTCGCCCGGGCCGGGACCATGGCCCGCAGTCCCTCGCGGAAGTGCGTCACCTGTACGAACCGCAGCCGGACCGTCAGGAACACACCAGTTCCCAACAAGAGGGCCATCGTCCAGGGCCCCCAGACGGCATTACTGGCTACGTCGATCGCGTTGCGGATGGGTTCGGGCAGCATGGGTTCCCGTCATAATCCCATCCGCGCCTCCGGGGCACCCACCGGATAAAGAGAGGATCATCGTGACCGCCCCCTCCACCCCCCAGGCAGCTCTTCGCCCTCTGGGCCGACGTCCGCCTCCAGGGCCTGCCGCCCCCCGCGCTCGTCCGCCACCCGCACGTGCAGGCGCAGCTCCGCCGTCTCCACCAGTCGGCGCCGGACCTCTTCCAGGTGGAAGAGGTAGGACGCTCCGTGGAAGACCGCCCGCTCCACCTCGTCCGCGTGGGCTCCGGTCCCCGGCACATCCTCCTCTGGTCCCAGATGCACGGGGACGAGCCCACCGCCACCACGGCCCTGTTGGACCTCTTCGAGTACCTCCGCCGCCACCGCGAGCACCCCCGGGTGGCCCGGTTGCTCTCCGCGCTCACTCTGCACGCCGTACCCATGCTCAACCCCGACGGCGCCGAGCGCTTCCAACGGCGCAACGCGCAAGGCATCGACGTCAACCGCGACGCCCTGGCGCTCCAGACGCCCGAGGGCCGCACCCTCAAGGCGCTCCGCGACAGGCTCCAGCCGTCGCTCGGCTTCAACCTCCACAACCAGAGCTGGCGCACGGCGGTGGGGGAGGGCTCGCGCCGGCCCGCCTCCATCTCCCTGCTCGCCCCGCCTTTCGACGCATCGCGTAGCGACAACCCGGGACGGGTGCTCGCCAAGAAGGTCTGCGCCGTCATCCGGGATGCCCTCGAGCCGCTCGCGCCCGGGCAGATCGGCCGCTACGACGACTCCTTCGAGGTCCGCGCCTTCGGCGACAACCTGGTGCGCTGGGGCACCCCGACCGTGCTCATCGAGACCGGCCCGTGGCCCTCGGCCGAGCCCGACGAGCCGCTGCTCCGGCTCAACTTCGTGGCCCTGGTGTCCGCCCTGGAGGCACTCGCCAGCGGCGCGGTGGAGCACGCGGACCTCCAGCGCTACGAGTCCATTCCCCTCAATGACAGCAAGGGCATGCTGCACCTCGTCATCCGGGGCGCGCATGTCTTCGGCGAGGCGGGGGACGCCTTCCTCGCGGACGTGGGCGTGGCCGCGGCCCAGGCGGTGCGCACCCACGAGGGCACGGCCTCCGTCGTGCTCGCGGGCGTCATCGAGGAGCTGGGAGACCTGCGCGTCTACGGCGCCGTGGAGGAGGTGGACGGCACCGGGCTCACCGCCGTGCCGCTGCCCTCCGGGGACAGCTCCAGGGACATCAACGTGGGGGACACGCTGCCCCTGCCGCACCGCGGCGAGCGCGCCCTGCGGGTGGGCCTGCCCGCGGAGCTGATGTTGCTGCGGCCGGTGGAACCGCCGGGCCATTACCGCGTGGAGCGAATCCTGCGCTACGCGCGTTGAATTCCCAACTTTCGAAAATGTGACTAAGGTGTGACCCACTTCCCAGGAGGGGTCTTCATCTTGTCTTCGCACGTACGACTTGCTCGCGCGTGGTGTGTCCTGCTGTTGCTCGCCGGGACCAGCACATGGGCCGGCACCGCGGTCATCACCGGCAAAATCATCAACTCGGCCGACAAGAAGCCACTGCAGGACGCGGTGGTGACGGCCACCTCTCCGAGCCTTCAGGGCGAGCAGACGGTGGTCTCCGATGGCAGCGGCCAGTACCGGATTCCGCAGTTGCCGCCGGGCAACTACACGATTCGCGTGGACGCCCAGGGCTTCCGTCCCTTCTCGCGCGGTGACATCCAGCTCCGCATCGACCGCACCATCCGCTTCAACGTGGAGCTGCTGCCGGAGGGGGGCCTGAGCGAGGAAGTGACCGTCACGGCCTCTGCGCCGACGGTGGACGTGGCCTCGAGCACCTCGGGCATGAGCGTGGACGCCACCATGCTGAGGAACCTCGCGGTGAGCCGTCCGGGTTCGAAGGGCTCGGCCTCGCGCTCCTTCGAGTCCCTGGCCGAGATGGCGCCGGGTGCCCAGGAGGACACCTACGGCGTGAGCATCAACGGTGGCACCTCGCCGGAGAACCAGTTCGTGGTGGATGGCCTGTCGGTGAACGACCCGTCCGTGGGCACCATCGGCACGCCGCTCTCGGTGGAGTTCGTCAAGGAGGTCAACGTCATCACCGGTGGCTACATGCCCGAGTACGGCCGCTCCACGGGCGGCGTGATGAACGTGGTCACCAAGTCCGGCTCCAACGAGTTCCATGGCTCCGTGTTCGGCAACGTGGCCCCGGGCATCCTGCAGACGGCGGGTCCGGAGATCCAGCAGGCCGGCAGCGTCATCTCCGCCAAGGGCACGCCGTGGAACCAGGGGGACTTCGGCTTCGAGCTGGGTGGCCCCATCGTGAAGGACAAGCTGTGGTTCTTCGCGGGTGTGGCTCCGGCGTTCAACCGCATCCAGGTGGCGCGGCAGCTCAGCGTCCTGGACATCTGCACGGAGAAGAACGACGACATCGGCTGCTCGGACATTGGCGTGCCGCGCAAGGACACCGCCACGGGCTACCAGATCGCCACGCCCATCGCGGGCGCCCGGACGGAGCGCTTCGCGGACGAGCGGACCATCCAGTACATCGGCAAGCTCACCTACCTCTTCAACCAGGACCACAGCCTGTCGCTGTCGGTGTACGGCACGCCGACCTGGTCGGGCGGGGCCAACCGCTACGCCTTCAGCCGCGATGGCGCCCCCGAGGTGTGCGAGGGCTTGTCGTGCACGGCCTACGTCCAGGGGGCCTATGACTCCATCGCCACGCGCCGCACGAGCAGCGCGATGGACGTGGTGGCCAAGCAGAGCTCCTCCTTCTTCAACAAGTCGCTGCTGATCGACGCGATGGCCGGCTGGCACCGTCAGGACGCCACCACCCTCCCGTCCGATGGCTCGGGCCTCTCCTCGGACAGGGGGCTCTCCGCGATGCCCAACGTCACCTGGCGGCGCTCGCGCAACGTGTCGGGTGGGGTGACGCGGCGCGACTGGCACAGCATCACCGAGTACGAGCAGCTTGCGGACCCATCCGTCTGTGACTCTCCGGCGGGGATGCCCGCGGGGATGTACGCCACCCGCTGCCCCGTCACCTCGTACGTGGGCGGTGGGTCCGGCACCATCAACATCTCGAAGATGGACCGCTACCAGGGCAAGGTGCTGGGCACCTACCTGCTCGAGGCGCTCGGCCACCACGTCATCAAGGCCGGCGTGGACGCCGAGGGCGCCAGCTTCTTCCTCGACCGCGCGCGCACCGGGCTGACCACCTTCCGCGAGACCCTGGACGGCACCGGCTTCGAGAGCCGGGTCCAGTACGGCTACCTCGAGGCGCCGGACCAGCCCGTGCCCCTCCGCAGCCTGCGGGGCACCACCACCTCGATGACGATCGGTGGCTTCGTCCAGGATAGCTGGTCCATCCTCGACAAGGTGACGGTCAACGCGGGCGTGCGCTACGACACGCAGACCATCTGGGGCCTGGATGGCAAGGTGGGCCTGCATCTGCCCCACCAGTGGTCGCCCCGCATCGGCGTCATCTACGACTTCACCCAGCAGGGACGCTCCAAGCTCTTCGTCAACTACGCGCGCTTCTACGAGAACATCCCGCTCGACATGGCCGTCCTGTCGTTCCCCCAGCAGCAGCTCCTGTCGGCCACCTACAACGCGCCCCGGTGCAATCCCCTGGAGGCCGCCGACCTGCAGCCGGGTGGGGACTGCAACACGGACGACAACCGGCGGGTCGTCGGTGGCCCGGAGAAGCTCCAGCCAGAAGTGGCTCTCCGAGGGCGGAGATCGCGTGCCGGTGGATCCGAGGATTCGCGCCCAGTCCAGCGACGAGTTCGTCGTGGGCGGCGAGTACGAGGTGCTGCTCGGGCGCGTGGGCCTGATGTACACCCGGCGCTACCTCAACGACGTCATCGAGGACATGAGCCGCGATGACGGCACCACCTTCTTCCTGGGCAACCCGGGCAAGGGCTACTCGGGGGACTTCCCGGTGGCGCGCCGCGACTACGACGCGGTGAACGTCTACTACACCAAGGCCTTCTCCAATCAGTGGCTGGCCCAGGTCAGCTACACCTGGTCCTCGCTGCAGGGCAACTACTCGGGCCTGTTCCGCGCGGATACCGGCCAGCTCTCGCCCAACCTGACGCGCGACTTCGATCTGCTGTCGCTCACCGTCAACCGTGACGGCCCGCTGCCCGGCAACCGCACGCATGCCTTCAAGGCCTTCGGCGCCAAGGAGTTCCAGCTCGGCAAGGACCTGAGCCTCAACGTGGGGGGGGGCTACCGGGTCCGCTCGGGCGCGCCGCTCAACTACCTGGGCTACCACCCGCGGCGCAGCGGCTCGGAGACGTTCATCCTGCCGCGTGGCAGCGCGGGCGAGCTGCCGTGGATCCACAACCTGGACACGCACGTGGGCATCAACCGCAAGCTGTTCGGCAACTACACGCTCAGCCTCACCCTGGACGTCTTCAACGTCTTCAACTTCCAGGGCGTGACGGGCATGGACCAGACGTTCACCTTCACCCAGGTGCACCCCATCGAGGGGGGCGGCTCGGCGGCGGATGTGGAGGCCTGCCGGCAGCCGGAGGGCGATTGCAAGGTCAAGGTCTACGCCGCCAACACGCCGGTGGAGAAGCCCGCGCGTCTCCCCTCGGGCGATATCAACCCCAACTTCAAGAAGCCGACCTCATACCAGGCGCCTCGGTCCATCCGCTTCGGGATGAAGCTGAGCTTCTAGTGCGAGCACCTGGGAGAAACGCCATGAACCTTCGATTGATTGGATTGGGCACGGGCGCGGTGCTGGCCGTCTCCACCCTGGGTGCCTGTGGCACCTATCAGCAGGATCCGCAGTGCGTGGTGGCCAAGGGGACCTTCGCCACCGTCTACACGCTCAAGGAGGGGCAGGACGCGAGCCAGGCGTGCGCCCAGCTCAAGCCGGAGCGCGTGGGCCTGGAGAAGTACTTCAGCGAGGACCCCAGCGCCCCGGACTCGGTGACCATGCGCCCCCAGAAGATCGGCGGCGAGCTGGCGCACAAGGACACGCTGCTCGATCCAGACGCTCCCCTACAGCCGAACTCGGTGGGCGAGCTGATGACGGACGCCCCGGGTGAGGACAACTTCTGCGAGGTGCCCACGCTCACCGCGGCGCGGCTGGAGTCGCGGTACGGCGGCGTCAGCAAGGCTCCCGTCAGCCTCACCTACGCGTGGTCCAACCTGCGCATCTACAACACGCCGGAAATCCCGGGCACGCAGTTCACCGCCGAGCTGCACTACTCCGAGAACGGCTGCACCGCCGAGTACACGGTCAAGGGCATCTGGCCGGTGGTGAGCTGCTCGAAGGAAATCGAGCTCGACACCGATGCCAATGGCGATGGCAAGAAGGACAAGGTGAATGTGCCCGACGAGACCAAGTGCGATCCGAACCCGGATCCGTCCGTGGGCCGTTACCGCGGCTCGGGCATCAACCCCACCTTCCCGGTGAAGTGCGACCCGGTGGCGCTCTTCTGCGTGCTCACCGGTGAAGTGCCGTCCGACAAGCCCTGAGGCTCGCGTCAGGGCCTCCGCGTCCCCGCCTGGCCGGTGGGGGCGCGGAGGGGCTGTCAGAGGCGCCGGAGGGGGGCTCGCCTTTTCATGTGGGATGGTGTAGGGTTTGTGTCGCCATGCACGCCTACGCCATCGAGCTGTCGAAGGAACTGGGCCTCAAGCCCGAGCAGGTGGACCGGACCCTCGCCCTGAGCGAGGAGGGGGCGACCGTCCCCTTCATCGCCCGTTACCGCAAGGAGGCCACCGGCGGCCTCGACGAGGTCCAGATCCAGGCCATCCTGGACCGGGCCGCCGAGCGCGCCGAGCTGGACTCACGCCGGGAAACCATCCTGCGCACCATCGAGGGGCAGGGGAAGCTCACCCCGGAGCTGAGCCAGGCGCTCCAGCGGGCCAGGACGCGCACGGAACTGGAGGACCTGTACCTCCCCTACAAGCCCAAGCGGCGCACCCGCGCGGCCATCGCCCGGGAGCGGGGCCTGGAGCCGCTCGCGGACCTGCTCTGGAAGCAGGAGGCCGGGAAGAAGGACGACGTGGCCGCCCGTGCGCGCGCGTTCGTCGACGCGGGCAAGGAGGTGCCGGACCTGGAGACGGCGCTCGCCGGGGCGCGGGACATCTGCGCCGAGCGCGTGGCCGATGACGCGGGCCTGCGCCGCACCGCCCGCGAGATGTGCGTGCAGAAGGGCCGCCTGCGCTCGGCCGTCGTCGCCAAGAAGAAGGGCGAGGCCACCAAGTTCGACAACTACGCGGACCACGAGGAGGACCTGTCCAAGGCGCCCTCGCACCGGATTCTCGCGCTGCTGCGCGGCGAGGCCGAGGAGGTGCTGCGCATCCAGCTCGCCCTCCCGGATGATGAGGTGAAGGGGACGCTGTCCTCGCGCGTGGTGACGAAGCCCCAGTCGCCGTTCGCCCCCGAGCTGCGCGCCGCGGTGGAGGACTCGTGGGACCGGCTCATGGGCCCCTCGCTGGAGTCCGAGCTGCGCAACGAGCTCAAGGAGCGCGCGGACCGCGAGGCCATCAGCGTCTTCGGGCAGAACCTGCGCCACCTGCTGCTCACCGCGCCCGCGGGCAGCCGCCCCGTGCTCGCGCTGGACCCCGGCCTGCGCACCGGCATCAAGGCCGCCATGATGGATGGCACCGGCAAGCTGGTGGACACCGCCACGCTCTACTCCGAGAAGAGCGGCAGTGAGCGCGCCGCCGCCGCCAGGCAGTGCGGGGCCATCATCCTCAAGCACAAGCCCGAGCTGCATCGCCGTGGGCAACGGCACCGGCAGCCGCGAGGCGGAGACCTTCGTGCGCGAGGTGCTCAAGGCGCTCGGCTCGCAGGTGCCCGTGGTGTCCGTGAGCGAGCAGGGCGCCTCCATCTACTCGGCCTCCGAGGTGGCCCGCGACGAGTTCCCCGACCTGGACGTGTCGCTGCGCGGCGCGGTGTCCATCGGCCGCCGGTTGCAGGATCCGCTCGCCGAGCTGGTGAAGATCGACCCCAAGAGCATCGGCGTGGGGCAGTACCAGCACGACGTGGACCAGGGCATGCTCAAGAAGAAGCTGGGCGAGGTGGTGGACTCGTGCGTCAACGCCGTGGGCGTGGACGTCAACACCGCGTCGCCGCAGCTCCTGGAGCACGTGTCCGGCATCGGCCCCACGCTGGCCAAGAAGATCGTCTCGCACCGCGCGGCCAAGGGCCGCTTCACCACGCGCCGCGAGATCCTCAAGGTGAGCGGACTGGGCCCGAAGACGTTCGAGCAGGCCGCCGGCTTCCTGCGCGTCCATGGCCCCGAGCCCCTCGACGCGAGCGCCGTGCACCCCGAGCGCTACGGCGTCGTGGAGCGCATGGCGAAGGACCTGGGCGTGGACGTGAAGCAGCTCGTGGGCAACGCCGCGCTGGTGCGGAAGATCGACCCCAAGCGCTACCTGGGGCCGGACCTGGGCGAGCTGACGCTCAAGGACATCCTCGCCGAGCTGGAGAAGCCCAGCAGGGATCCGCGTGGCGACTTCACCGCGCCCTCCTACCGCGAGGACCTGCAGAAGCTGGAGGACGTGAAGGAGGGGATGGTGCTCCAGGGCGTCGTCACCAACGTCACCGCCTTCGGGGCCTTCGTGGACGTGGGCGTGCACCAGGACGGGCTCGTCCACGTGTCCCAGCTCTCCACCCGCTTCATCAAGGACCCCAGCGAGGCGGCGAAGGTGGGTGACCGGGTGACCGTGAAGGTGTTGAGCGTGGACCTCGTCCGCAAGCGCCTCGCCTTGTCCGTGCGCGCCGTCACGGAGGGCACCTCGGGGGCGGCGGCCGTCGGGGCTCCTCGCTCTTCCGGGAACCAGGCACGCCCAGCGCCCGCTCCGGCGGCCGACAAGCAGGGGAGCGGCAAGGCTCCGGCCGCGCAGAAGCCCTCGGCCGAGCCCTTCAACAACCCCTTCCGCAATCTCAAGCGCTGAGAGAGCGCCGGGACGCCGGGCGGCGTGGCTCCAGGGCGCCGGGCGCATATAGTCTGGCCTCCCAGGATTCTCCGGGGGCGCCATGAGACGACTGCTGCCAGGACTGTTCGGCCTCGCGCTGCTGTGCTGCGGCGTGGCCGTGGCACAGGAGAAGGCGCCCATCGTCCTGGCGCTGCACGCGGACATGAGCCCGGCTCGGCGCTGGCGGGTGAGGCCATCCGCCGGGGGGCGCTGCTCGCCATTTCGGAGATCAACGCCCAGGGAGGGCTGCTGGGGGGGCGGAAGCTGGAGCTGGTGGTGAGGGACCACCACGGCGTGCCCGCGCGGGCGACGGAGCAGTTGCCGGAGCTCGCGCGCATGCCCCACCTGGTGGCCATCCTCACGGGGCTGCACAGCCCTCCGGTCATCCAGAACCTGGGCTTCATCCATGAGCACCAGCTCATCATCGTGAGCCCCTGGGCGGCGGCCACCGGCGTGGTCCAGCACGAGCTGACGCCCAACTACACCTTCCGGATCTCCCTGGACGACGAGCGCGTGGGGGATTTCCTGGTCGCGCGGGCATTCGCGCGGGGTCACGAGCGGCTCGCCGTCATCCTGGAGAAGACCGCCTGGGGCCGCAGCAACGAGAAGGCCATCACCGCGGCCCTGGCCCGGCGCGGGAGGAAGCCCGTGTCCGTGCAGTGGTTCAACTGGGCGGATGCGGACATGGAGCCGCAGGTGGCCGCGGTGGAGCGGGCGGGCGCCGAGGCCCTCCTCCTGGTGGCCAACGCGCCCGAGGGGGCGGCCCTCGTGAAGACGGTGGCGCGCAGGCCTCCGGGCCACCGGCTTCCCCTCTATGCGCACTCGGGCATCACCGGAGGGGACTTCGCGCAGCGGGCGGGTGAGGCCCTCTCCGCGGTGGACCTGCGGGTGGTGCAGACCTTCTCCTTCGTGGGCAACCGGAGCGCGCGCGCCAGGGCGGCCGCCGCGAAGTACCACGCGATGTTCGGTACCCGCTCCGAGGAGGACATCTTCAGCGCGGCGGGGACGGCCCAGGCCCATGACGCCGTCTGGCTGCTCGCGCTCGCCATCCAGAAGGCGAAGTCCACCGAGCGTGCCCGGGTGCGCGACGCGCTGGAGCATCTGGGCCCCTACGAAGGCCTGGTGCGCACCTATCGCCCCGCCTTCACTCCATCCCGCCACGAGGCGCTGAGCCCCTCGGACTTCAGGATGGTCACCTTCAACCCACGCGGCGTGCTGGTGCCCGCCCAGCCGTAGGAACCACCGTGAACCTCCTCCGGAGCTTCCAAGGCAAGCTCCTCCTCTTCTTCCTGCTCATCGATCTGGTCATGGTGGGCGTCCTCGTCGCCACCGTGTCCCGCGGAGCGCATGGGGCACTCGAGACGGCGAGCCGGGAGCATCTGCTCGAGCTGGCCCGCTTCGCCTCGGACACCCTCGACGAGCAGCTCCAACTGCGGTGGAACGCGGCGCAGTCGCTCGCCTCCAACCCGTTCATGACCAACAGCGTCATCGATACGTTGGGCCGGAGCGACTACCTCGAGCCCCTCATGCAGCGGCTGAGCCTGCCCGGCCAGGGCAGCGAGGAGGGCGATCTCTGGCTGCTGGACTTCATGGGGCGCGTCATCGCCCGCAATGGCCGGAGCGAGAGCGTCGAGTCCTTCGCGGAGGCGTCCTGGTGGCCCGGGGTCCGCGACGGCCAGCCCCAGGCCCTGGTCATCTCCGAGGGCAGTGGGCCGCGCGTGCTCTTCGCCTTCCCCGTCCTCTACCAGCAGCACACCGAAGGGGCCCTGGTCGCCCGGTTCGATCTCTCGTTCGTGGGAGGGGGCGCCGCGCGCCAGGGGCTCGGGGTGGTGCTGCTGGAGGGGGAGCGGGCGCTGACCGGTGAGCTGCCCGCGCGGGTGATTGGCGAGCTGAAGGCGTTGTCCACCGGGCCCGGCGGACACAACACGGCGCTCATCGACGGGATGTTCTACCTGGTGGTCCCGGTGGAGGGCTTCGCGCGGGAGCATGGCTTCGGCTGGTCCCTGGTCCTCTCCGTGCCGGCCGAGCGCATCTCCGGCCCGGTGGAGGTGCTGCGCCAGCGGATGATCCAGGGCGGGGTGGTGACGGCGGTGCTGCTGCTGCTGCTGATCTTCTGGCGCACCCGGCTCCTCATGCGCCCGCTCCATCAGCTCCAGGTCTCCATGCGGCGCATCATCGACGGAGGAGACCTGAGCGAGCGCATCCAGGTCCGCACCGGGGACGAGCTGGGCGCCATCGCGGGCACCTTCAACCTGATGCTCGAGCGGCTCGCCCACCGCGGCGCCGAGCTGGAGCGCTCGCGCGAGCACCTCTCGCTGCTGGCGCAGATCACCTCCTCCTCGCCCAACGCCATCCTCATGGTGGGCGCGGAGGGCTGGGTGCTCGTGTGCAACGAGGCGGCGGAGAAGCTCTTCGGGTGGCCGCGGATGGAGATGCTGGGGATGTCCTTCCTGGAGCGGGTGGTGCCCGAGGCGTCGCGCGAGCTCGTCACCGGGCTGTTCGCCCGCGCGGGGGGCGGCGAGCCCGTGGAGGCGGAGCTCTCGCTCCTCACGCGGCAGGCGGGGGACATCCCCGTGCAGCTCACCCTGTCGCGTGTCCTCGACGCGGCGGGAGCGGTGCTGGGGCACGTCTGCATCGCGAGGGATTTGCGCGAGGTGCAGCGGCTGCGCGAGTCGTTGGTGCAGTCGGAGAAGATGGCGGCGGTGGGCACGCTCGTGGCCGGCCTGTCGCACGAGCTCAACAACCCCCTGGGCATCATCCTCGGCTTCGCGCAGGCCCAGTTGATGAGGCCCACGCTGGACGAGGCGTCGCGCTCGGCCTTCACGTACATCGAGACGCATACCCAGCGCTGTGCCCGGCTGGTGCGCACGCTGCTGGACTTCTCGCGCAGGAGCGGGCCTTCGCGCGAGCGCATCGAGGTGGGGTGCATGCTCGAGCGCGTGCGCGAGCTGGCCAGCGGCGAGGCCCAGCGCGGCCAGGTGCTGCTGAAGATCATCGAATCCCCGGCGGACCTTCCCGGGCTGGAGGGCAACGTGCCGGAGATGGAGTCCGCATTGCTGAACCTGGTGGGCAACGCCGTGGATGCCACGCTTCCGGGAGGAACGGTGTCCATCGGGGCGCGTGTCACCCCGGCGCGCGACGGCCTGGAGCTGTTCGTGACGGACACCGGGAGCGGCATGTCCCCGGACGTGCGCCAGCGCATCTTCGATCCCTTCTTCACCACCAAGCCGGAGGGGAAGGGGACGGGGCTGGGACTGTCCATCACCCGCAGCATCGTCGAGTCGCACGGTGGCCGCATCGGCGTGGAGACGGCCCCCGGTGCCGGCACCACGATGCGGCTGTGGTTCCCGGTGGCGCCGTCGCACCCCACGGAGGTCTCCGCGTGAGTTCCCCTCTGCCTGAACAGATCCTCGTCGTGGATGATGAGCGGGACATGCGCCTGCTGCTGCGCTACCAGCTCGAGCAGGAGGGCTACGCCGTCACCGAGGCGTCCGACGGCCAGGCCGCCCTGAAGCTCCTGCGCGAGTGCTCGCCCAGCCTGATCATCACCGATGTGCGCATGCCCTTCATGAGTGGGCTGGAATTGCTGCGCCAGGTCAAGCAGGTGCTGCCGGCCACCGAGGTCATCGTCGCCACCGGCTATGCCGAGGTGGAGACGGCCATCGAGTGCATGCGGGCCGGTGCGTTCGACCTCCTCCGCAAGCCCTTCAACATCCGGGAGATGTACGCGTGCGTCACGCGCGCGCTCGACCGCTACCGGCTCAACGCCTCGGCGGACCTGGTGCGGGCCAGCCAGTCCTTCTTCGAGACGAACGAGTTCGATCGGATTCCCCAGACCATCGTGGAGGGGAGCCGGACCCTGATGGCGGCGGACGCGGTGGTGTTGCTGATGCAGGACGTGCAGGGGCGGCTCCAGGTGGCGCACGCGTGCGGCCTGGAGTCCGAGGCCGAGGGCGGCGTGCTGAGCGAACTCGGCGAGCGGGTGGTCCAATCGCTGCCCTCGGACAGGACGCCGGCGCTGGCGGCTCCCGGCCTGGAGGACCGGCGGCTCGGCTCCCTGCAGGCACTGGGGAGGGGGGCGTCGGTCATCCTCCATCCCCTGACGGTGGGGGAGCGGGTGCTGGGCGTGCTGGGCCTGATGCGCAGGGACGGGCTGCGCATGTTCAGCAGGAAGGAGCTGGATCGCGCGGCGATGCTGGCGAGCCACGTGGTGCTCGCGCTGGAGAACGGGCGCCTGGCGTGCCAGCTCGCGTCCTCCGAGCGGCTGGCGACGCTGGGCCAGGTGGCGGCCGGCATCGGGCATGAGATCAACAACCCGGCGGCCTACGTCCTCAGCAACCTGAGCTACATCCAGGAGCAGGTGGTGGCGCTGCGCCAGGGCGAGCCGGTGGACCTCGAGGAGTTGGAGCAGGCGGTGCTGGACGCGCGAGAGGGAGCGCTGCGCATCAGCGACATCGTCCGCGACATGCGTTCGCTGGGGAAGTCGGACGAGGAGGCCGGCGGGTGGTTCGAGCTCAACGAGGCCATCCGCTCGGCGCTGCGCATCGCCCAGATGGACACGATGAAGCAGGCGAGCGTCCAGACGGAGCTGCCCGGGGGCCTGGAGGTGCGGGGGAGCCCGGGGCCCGTCTCGCAGGTCTTCGTCAACCTGCTCGTCAACGCGGCCCAGGCGCTCGAGGCGGGGACGGGGGCGCGCAAGGAGATCCGCGTCACGGCCCGGCGCGAGGCGGACATGGCCGTCATCGAGGTCAGCGACACGGGACCCGGCATCCCGTCCGAGGTGCTGTCCCGGCTCTTCCAGCCCTTCTTCACCACGAAGGGCTCGACGGGGACGGGACTGGGACTGTCCATCAGCCGAAACATCGTGCGCCGGCTCGGGGGAGAGATCGCCGTGCGCAGCGTGCCGGGAGATGGGACGGTGTTCACCGTTTCATTGCCGGCGCGTCCACGGGTGGAGGAGGGACAGGTTCCGGTGGTGCCGTCGCGTTCAGCCGGTTAATGCTGGCGCATGAACTTCCGGCATCTCGGCAGCAGCGGTCTGATGGTCAGCGAGATCTCCTACGGGAATTGGCTGACCCATGGCTCCCAGGTCGAAGAGGCGGCGGCGCTCGCGTGCGTCCGCGCCGCGCTCGACGAGGGCATCACCACCTTCGACACCGCGGACGTCTACGCGGCCACGCGCGCCGAGGAGGTGCTCGGCCGCGCGCTCCATGGCCAGCGCCGCGAGGGCCTGGAGATCTTCACCAAGGTGTACTGGCCGACGGGCCCGGGTCCCAATGACCGGGGCCTGTCGCGTAAGCACATCCTGGAGTCCATCAACGGCTCGCTGCGGCGGCTGAAGACGGACTACGTGGACCTGTACCAGGCGCACCGCTACGACACGGAGACGCCGCTCGAGGAGACGATGCAGGCCTTCGCGGACGTGGTCCGCCAGGGCAAGGCGCTCTACATCGGGGTGTCCGAGTGGACGGCAGAGCAGATTCGCGCGGGCGTGACGCTGGCGAGGCAGCTGGGCTTCCAGCTCATCTCCAGCCAGCCACAGTATTCGATGCTGTGGCGGGTCATCGAGGGCCAGGTGGTGCCCACGTCGCAGGAGCTGGGGGTGGGGCAGATCGTCTGGTCGCCGATCGCGCAGGGCGTGCTGACGGGCAAGTACAAGCCGGGGCAGAAGCCGCCGGAGGGGAGCCGGGCGACGGACGAGAAGGGGGGCTCGCGGTTCATCCAGCGCTTCATGACGGATGACGTGCTGACGCGCGTGCAGCAGTTGAAGCCGGTGGCGGACGGGGTGGGGCTGTCGCTGGCGCAGCTCGCGGTGGCGTGGGTGCTGCAGAACCCGAACGTGGCCTCGGCGATCATCGGCGCGTCGCGGCCGGATCAGGTGAAGGAGAACGTGAAGGCGGCGGGGGTGAAGCTGAGCGGGGACGTGATGCGCCGCATCGACGAGATCCTCGGGCCGGCCGTGGAGAAGGATCCGGCGAAGACGCATCAGATGGCCCCGGACAAGCGGCCGTAGACGGTGCACCCCCCACACCGTCAACCCACGGTGCACCCCCTCCCTCGCCCTCCGGGAGAGGGTCGGGGTGAGGGTGCCCGTCACGGTGCTCCAACCCGCGGAGCAATTCAGTGCTTCATCAGGAGCTGCTCACGCATGAGGTACTGGCGGGTGGGCTTGATGCCAAGCTCGGGCTCGAAGGACGGCTCCGGCGCGGCCTGGAGGTCCGGCGCGAGACCCGCGAACACCGGGGTGGTGAGGATGCTGCTCACCGTGGTGGCGCTGGCGATGTCGACGAGGGACTCGAGCGCGTAGGGCCGTACGGCGAAGGAGACGCCAGGAGTGACGTAGGCATAGACCGTGATGGCGTACTTCTGGCCGGACTGCAGCACACCCGGAGGCACGTCAACGGACGTCTCGGTCGTGTGGATCGTGCCCACGGCGCTCGCGACGGTCCGAGTCCCGCTCACGGACAGCCGGGAGAGACGGACCCGGTAGGCGGAGGGGGTGCCCACCAGGGGGGCCTTCCAGGTGATGCGCGGCGTGAGGGAGCTGAGCGTGAGCTCCTGGTGGGCCTTGAGCCCGTTCACGGCGAGGTCCCACGGCGGGGTGATGCGCGGGGCGATGGGCCCGGCGGTGGCGACACTCAACTTCCGCGTGTCGGACAGGCTGGCGGTGATGCCGCCGGACGTCGTCCCGGGCAGGAGCGTGGGGGTGCTGAAGTTGTGGGAGAAGCTGGCCACGGCGCCCCAGCTGAAGGGGTAGGGATTGCCGTAGGTGACGTTCGCGACGAGGTCGGTGATGCCGGAGAGGCTGCCATACATCAGGTCCGCCGAGTAGCCGTACCAGGACTCCGAGGTCCAGGGCGTGGGCGAGATGCTGAGCCACTGGGCGGTGGGGCGCGACTGGGGGTGCACCTGGACCTGATAGGCCTCGAAACGGGAGCGCCACCACTCGAAGCTCGCCGTGTACTGGGGCGCCGCCTGGAAGGTGCCGCTCAGGTCGGTGCTGACGGTGGGGCTCATGGTGACGGGACCCGGGGTGAAGAACCGGTCGATGGTGGTGTAGCTGAAGGCGCCGGCATCACGGGTGGTGGAGTGATTGACGTACAGGCGGTCGCCTCGTGACGCGTCCACGATCTGCTCGTCCGGGGAGGTCATCGAGTAGTGGCCCACGGGGAGCTTGTCCACGGACGTCGCGCCCGCGGGCACGGGGGCATTGGCGTACAGGGATGCCGCCGCGCCGAGGTTGGAGCTGACGGCCTCGAAGCCCGGGTAGTCCTCGTACGGCTGGGGCTCGAGGTTGGACGCGGAGATCGTCAACGGCACGGAGGGGGCGGTGGCCCGATCGCGGCGGCCGAGGTCATAGCGATCCAGGTTCATCGTGCGCGAGTCCGACACGACGTAGAAGGTGCCGAGCTGCAGGTAGTAACGGCCGGCGGGGGCGTCGGTGACGCGGAAGGTGCCGTTCGGCGACGACTGCACCGTGAGCGCGCGCGTGCCGCCATCCTGGAGCGTGAAGGCCTTCAGCTCGGACGCGAGGGGATCCGCGGTCACGGGCTGGGTGAAGTCGCCGATGTCGAGGCGGTAGTGCATGACCCGGCTGCCGCTCACCTCATACGGGTTGCCGGCATCGACACCGCCGTCCGCGACGAGGCTCGTGCCCTCGGGGAAGACGATGGGGTCCCGCCCATCGTTGAAATCATCCGGCTGCCCATCCACTCCGGATCCGCAGCCAGCCAGCGCCAGCGATGACAGCAGGACGGAGAACAACGACCTTTTGAAAGACACGACGCACCCCTCGGGAGCATGAGTGAAGCTCCCGAGCCTACTACAAGCGGCGCGGCTTTTTCCTGAACTGCCTCTTATCCCGGGAGAGGGCTGTCGATGGGAAAGGGCACCACCTCATGGGCGAGCCGCCTGGTGCGCGCGAGCAGCTGGTGGAAGCGGGCCGTGCCGTTGCGCGAGTCGAACTTCGCCGCGATGCCCTCGGCCTGGGAGGCGAGCCAGCCCCGCAGGGTCCGGGTTTCGTACGTGTCCCCGGGCGAGTACAGCGCGAAGGCGCGAGGCAGGCAGAGCGCCACCCGCTCCCGTCCCTCCGCCAGGGCCCGCTCCATGAGGGCGAGCGCGGCGCAGTGGAAGGTGAAGCGGTCGCGGTGGCTGGCGTGCTCCAGCGCCCACCCCACGTGGCGCTCGAAGAGCTTCAGCCCCCGCTCCACGTTGCCCGTCAGCGTGAGGAATTCCAGGTGCTCGCCCACGGTGGCGAGGAACTCGCGGTTGCGCTGAACCAGGGCATAGCCGCGCAGGTGGAGGTCGCGCGCCTGCTCCAGCCGTTCCAGGTGGAAGAGCGGGTAGAGCACGGTGCCCAGCGTGAGGTGCGGTACCTCGGCGCACGCGGTGCGCCCCTCCAGCAGGGGCCTCGCCTTCTCCAGCACCTGGGCGTACTCGCCCCGGTCGAGGTGGTGGTCCAGCTCGTCATCCAGCTCGCAGGCCCGGCAGTCCGTGAGGTGGTCGCGCGGCTCGCGCACCCACTGCGCCCAGAAGTCCGCCGCCACCGCGTCGTCGCCCATGTCCCGGGCGGCCTGGTAGCGCAGCTTCAGCACGGCCCGCCGTCCCGCCCCCGCCTTCGCGAAGCACTGCTCCACGTCATCCAGGGCGCCCGCTATCTGCTTGCGGCTGATGTGGGGGAACTCGTCCAGCCGTCCCACCACCCACTTCTGCTTCCAGAGGAGGGGCTCCGGCGGATAGCGCTCCGGGTCGCGCTGCTGCTGCCCCCGGCACCAGGCGAAGGCCACCAGCGCCCGGTCCGGGAAGCCGCCGAAGATGGCCGCGTCGATGAGCGCGTCCCGCGTCTCGTAGGCCAATGGCATGTCCGCGTGTGCGTCCGCGAGCCGCGCTGCTTCCTCGAGCGCCATCACCTTGGCCTCGCCCGGCTCCAGCCTCTGCGCGCGTCCGAGCAGGTTCCGCACCTGCTCGCGCCAGTCCCGCTCCGTCAATGCATGCCTCCTGTGCCCTCGTCATCGTCCAGGCGCGCGGCGATGAGGCCGAGCAGCCCCTGGTTCAGCAGCGTCATCTCCCGCGCGTTGAGCGGGCGGTGCCCCAGCAGCAGTGCCTGCACGTACAGCATCTCCACCGACAGCTTGAGCTGCGCGGCGTCCCGCACCCGGGCCAGCCGGCGCACCACCGGGTTGCGGAGGTTGAAGCAGAGCTGCGGCCGCTCCTCCTCGGGGGCGCCGGCCAGCGCTCCCTCCAGCATCGAGGCGTACAGCTCGTCCGTCCCCTCGCGGGCGCGCTCCACGTCCCGCCGGAAGGCCCCGTCGTCCACGTCCCCGTAGAGCGTGGGCACCTCGGGAGGGAGGAATTTCTTGATGCTCACCTCGCAGCGGAACGGCTCCAGCGCCTGCGTGGCCACCTGCCGCAGCCGCGCCACGTCCTGCCGCTCCTCCGCCGTCAGCTCCTCGAAACCCTGGGGAAGCTGCGCCGCGGAGAAGAGCTCCACCGGGGTGTCCGGCAGCACGCGCGGCAGCTTCTCCAGCAGCGCGGTGTCATGCGTGTAGGCCCCGTTGAGGATGCACAGCCCCTGCGCCGCGGCCACGCGCGCCACCTGCCGGAAGGCATCCAGGTTGTTGACGTAGCGCACCGTGGGGAAGGACTGCCGGTACTGCCCCAGCGTCATCATTCCCAGCGTCGTCTCGAAGGGCAGCCAGTGGATGACGAGCCGGAAGAAGTCGTCGTCATCCAGGGCGAGCGCCTTCACCGACAGGCCATGCAGGGCGATGAGCCGCTGCAGGTTGCGCGGGTCGTCGTGGGCCAGGTCCACCAGGTACTGGCGCAGCGACTGGCCGAGCGACTCGCGGGCGTGCGCCAGCGTGGCGTCCTCGTAGAAGGCCTCGCGGCTGGCGGTGGGGCGCAGGCCCTGGGCATTCACCACGCACTTGACGAAGAAGGCCCACTCCGGGAGCAGGTTCTCCGCGCTCTCGGACAGCAGCATGTCCTTGAGGTAGACGCGGTGCTTCTGGCGCGCGTTGAAGTGGGGCGAGAAGGGCAGCACGAAGGCCACTCCTTCCACCCGGCCCGCCTCCGCGCGCAGGGGGATGCAGTCCACGAAGTCCTGGCCGAACACCTCGCGTCCGTAGGCCAGCAGCGCCGCACGGCGCTCGGCCACGCTCTCGTACTCGCGGCGCCAGGGCGGAGGGGCCGGGTTGAGGTGCTCGGTGCGGCCCTCCGAGGTGAGGTGGATGGGGAAGGGCAGCAGGCCCCCGTAGTGCACCGCGAGCTGCCGCACCCGCTCGGCGGTGAAGTGCTCGGCCGCGTCCGCCCGGGCGACGAGGAAGACCTGGGTGCCGGGATGCTCCAGTGGGTGCTCGGATGGCCGCACGGCGTACGTGCCGTCATGCCGGCCCCGCCACTCCATGGTGCGCCCGTCTCCCTTCGCCGAACGCGTCACCACCAGCAGCTCGTCGCATGCCATGAAGCAGGACAGCAGGCCGATGCCGAACTGGCCGATGAAGTCGTCGCGGCGCGCCTCCAGCGTCTCGCGCTTGGAGCTCTCGCCGATGGTGGCCAGGAAGCGGTGCAGCTCCTCCTCCGTCAGCCCCACGCCGTCATCGCTGAAGAGCAGGGTGGGCAGGCCACCGTCCTGCTTCTCGATGAGCTCCATCCGCACCGTGCCCTCATGGGCGGGCTCCAGATGCCGCCGGGCGCGGATGGCGTCGGTGGCGTTCTGCAGCAGCTCGCGCACGAACACGCCGGGCGTGCTGTAGAGGTGGTGGGAGAGAAGCTCGATGACTCCTCGGAGATTGACCTGGAAGCGATGGTCCACGGGCGGCGCAGCCTATAGCGGGTATGCCGCGACGCGTACGCCCTCACTGGTAGTGCTGTCCACCGGACTGTGGACAGCCGCCAGATTTGCCGCTGGACGATTGCCTGCTCGCCGAATATGCGGCCCCTCGACCGCGGGGCGCCCGGGTGGCACCGCGGGAGACCTGTCTCGTTTCGAGGAGGAGTACGCAATGCGCAACAAGCTCATGGCAGTGACGGTGGGAGCGCTCCTGGGGTTGTCCGGAACGGCGGCCGCGCAGCCGCCTCCCGGGAAGGGTCCGGCGAAGAAGGCGGCCGCGGCCACGGCGGGCAAGACGGAGCTCACCTGGTGGGGCCACGCGGCCTTCGTCATCCGCACCCCCGGGGGCGCCACGCTGGCCATCGACCCCTGGTTCACCAACCCCAAGGCCCCGCAGGGCGCCCAGTGGCCCGAGCAGGTGGACGCCATCCTCGTCTCCCACGGGCACTTCGACCACGTGGGCGAGGCCAAGGCGCTGCAGCAGAAGACGGGCGCCCAGGTGTTCGGCTGCTACGAGCTCGTGAGCCTCCTGGGCGTGCCCCAGGACAAGGCCGTGGGCGGCAACGTCGGCGGCACCTTCAAGGTGAAGGACGCCACCATCCACTTCGTGGAGGCGGTGCACTCCAGCAGCTACGCCGCGGACGAGAAGAGCCCCCCTCAGTACGCGGGTGCTCCCCTGGGCTTCGTCATCCAGATCGACAACGGCCCCACCCTGTACCACGGCGGTGACACGGGCCTCTTCGGCGGGATGAGCCAGATCGCCGAGCGCTTCAAGCCCACCTACGCCCTGCTGCCCATCGGTGGCCACTTCACGCTGGATCCCACCGGAGCCGCACAGGCCGCCCGGCTGCTCGGCAACCCCACCGTGGTGCCCATGCACTACGGCACGTTCCCCCTGCTCGCCGGCACGCCCGACAAGCTGGAGGCGGACCTGAAGAAGGCGAAGAGCGCCGCGAAGGTGAAGTCGCTGGAGATCGGCAAGGCCACCGCGCTGTAGGCCCTCGACGTACCGGCCCTGCCCCCCTCGGGGGTGGGGCCGTTGGCGCTGGGACGGTAAGTGGGGTATCTCCTGGCTGGCTGCCTGGTGCGGCATCTGGGGTGGATTTCCGATGGATCTTGGCAAGGCGGGTTGGCTCTCCTCGATGCTCGAGGAGTCGGTCGCGGCCCATGCGCGCGTGCCAGCCCCGTTGGTGCCCCCGGGACTCTCCGAGTCCAGCTCCGGCCGGGCCCGCGCCCGCTCGTACCTGCGCCGGATGTTGCGCGCCAGCGGACTGCTCTACGGCACACCCGCGGACGATGGGGTTCCCACGGAGGGTGCGTCCTCCGAGTCCACGGGGACGGCGGCTCCCGAGGAGGTGCTCTTCCGCGCGGTGGTGCGGACCTTCGCGCGCATGGCCCTGGACATCGCGGCCCTGGCCGGTATGCCCCCGGGTCCCCGCCGCGAGCAATTGCTGCTTCTCTTCGCCGTCCTCACCGGACAGCTCGACGAGGCCCAGGCCCTCGAGGAGAAGCTGCGCCTGGGGCACGAGGCCCCGAAGCGGCTGTGGGGCCGGGTGGAGGACGCGCTGGAGCGCCGCGCCCTCTCGCTGTCGGGAGACCCGGCGTATGGGCTCGTCCTGCACAACGGGGCCCTCTACGCGGACGCGCACATGTTCGGCCGTCAGGCGCTCGACTACTTCTCGCGCGGAGGGTTGAACCGCGAGATGGCCCGGCGGCGCATCGACTTCGCGGCCCGGCAGAAGGCGTTGCTCGTGGAGGTGCTCACGGGCCTGGCCTGCGTGGACCGGAAGCCGACGTTCTCCGCGCGCCGGGCCATCCTCCGGCAGGTGGAGGATCTGGGATTGCCGGGAGAAGCTCGAGAGCGAGCTGCGCGGCGCCGTGCGGCAGTCCTTCGAGCGGCGCCGCTCCTTGAGTGCGGCGGTGAAGGACGTGCGCAGCGTGGATTTGCGGCGGTTCATCCTGGAGCAGACGCTGCTGGCCTCGCTCGTGGATGGCCGGCGGACGCGGGGCGAGCGGGTCTTCATCGATCAGCTCGCGCGGGCGCTCCGGGTGCCGGAGAGCACGGTGCACCAGTTGGAGCTGGAGGTGGCCGAGTTCTACGCGAAGAACCGCTCCGTGGTGGATGTCTTCACGGTGTCCTCCGCCGCGAACCTGCTGGGCGAGGACATGGTGTCCCGCATGCAGAACACGCTGGAGCGGAACTTCCACCGGCTGATGCAGGAGGTGCGGGAGACGGGCGAGCTGTACCACCTGCTGACGAAGGTCGCGCGAGGCCAGACGCTGACGGCCGATGAGCGCCAGCGGATGCGGGCGCAATTGATTGACGTGGCGAAAGCGATTCCGGCGCTCGCCATCTTCGCGGCGCCGGGAGGCATGTTGTTGCTGGTGGCCCTGGCGAAGGTGCTGCCCTTCAATCTCCTGCCGAGCTCCTTCCAGGATGAGCCCGAGCCCGCGAGTCCCGATGAGGATGGCACGGGCGGCGGGGACGAGCCCCCGGTCCGCAAGGTGGGCTGACGGCCCGTCCAGCGGCCAGGGGCGACAATCCCTCTCACTTCTGTCGCTGAAGCCTCGCCACCAGCCGCCGAAGGTCCTCGTTCGACCTCACGTACTCGGTGCTGCTCTTCTCCTCCGAGAGCTGCTTCTCCAGCGTGGGCAGCGCGCTGCGTGCCAGGGCCGCGGCGTCCTTCGCGTCCTCCACCAGCCACTCCGTCCCGAGGATGAGCGCCATCCGCGTGTCCGGGTCCTTCTCCGTCATCCGCGCCAGCAGCACCCCCACGTGCGCCGCCGACCTGCCTCGCCCCACCTCCATCGCCGCGCGCGACACCACGCCCTTGTCCGCGTCCTCCAGCTTCTTCACCCAGCAGCCCGTGTCCGTCCCGCACGCCTTCGCCGCCTCCAGCCGCTTGCCGTGCCGCGCAATCATCTCCACCCGCTTCTTCGCCAGCGCCTCCGGGTCTCCACACCCCTCGCCTCCCAGCGCCTCGCACTCGGCCGCCGTCTTCGCCGGCTCCGCCGCCGCCAGCTTCTCCAGCACCGGCTGCTCCCGCGCGTCTCCCAGCATCGTCAGCGCCTCGAGCGCCGCCTCCCGGGCGTACCAGTGCCCCTGTCCCGCCGCCTTCTCCAGCGCCGGCAGTGCGTCTCGTCCGCCCAGCCGCGCCAGCGCGTGCGTGTACTCCCCGCGCACCCCCGCATCCGGCTCGGACACCAGCGCCGCCAGGGGCTTCACCGCCGCCGCCGAGCGCATCCTCGCCAGCGCATCCGCCGCCCGCGTCCGGACGACGGCCTGGATTCTCGGGTCCTCGTGCTTGAACTCGAGCTGCTTCACCAGCGCCGCCTCCGCCCGGCGCTCCCGCATGTCTCCCATCAGCTGCGCCGCCTTGAAGGAGTAGCTCGCGGGATTGATGCCGTTGCGCTGCGCCCAGCTCGACAGCTCCGTGTCCTTGCCCTCCAGCACCGCGAGCAGCGCGTCCGACGCCGGCTGGCCCAGTTGGAAGAGCGAGAACGAGCTTCTCCACGTAGAAGGACACGCCCCGGCGCTCCTTCGTCAGCATCCGCACCAGCGTCGGCACCGCCCGCGCGTCCCCGATACGGCCCAGCGCCTCGATCGCCTTCTTGTTCAGGAAGAGCTTCGCCCCCTCATCCGTGGCCAGCGCCATGAGCGGCTCCACCGCCTCCTTCACACGCATCTGCCCCAGGGCCTCCACGGCTTCGATCCGCGTGTAGTCGTCCCGGGCCTTCAGCAGCTTCATCAGCACGGGCACGGCCTTGGGGTCGCCAATCTCTCCCAGTGCGGACGCCAATTCCTTGTTCAACTGGTTGCCCGCCGAGTCCGTCGCGCTCAGGTCCACCGCGTTGCCCAGCGGCTCCACCGAGGCCGGGTTCCTCACGTCGGAGAGCGCCCGCGCCACCGCGGCCCTCACCTCGGGCTTCTGGTCCGAGGCGAGCTGCCCGTGCAGGAAGGGCAGGAAGCTCGCGTTGAGGTGGCCCGAGCTGCGCAGCGTCTCCACCACCCGGACCTTGTCCTGGGCCCGTCGTGCCTTGCCCAGTGTCTTTTCCCAGTACTCCGGGGAGGCCGGGTCCACCTTGCACCCGGAGAGAAGGAGCACGAGCGCCAGGCTCGTTGCGGCAAGTAGGCGAGACATAGGACCCCCCAGTGGGTTGTAGGTGCTTTCCCTGTAAACCCATCTTGTCGGAAGGAGCAAACCAACCCGGGAGATTGGAGTACGCTCCTCAACGCCATGTCCGTCGATACTCAACCTTCCACCCGTCCTCATGTCGTGCGCCGGAAATACCTGGTCGATGCCGGGTTCCAACTCCGGTACATGCTCCGGCTCGCCGCGCTCGGCGGAGGCGGGGTGCTGCTCGTGGGCGTGCTGGCGTACCGGGCGCACCAGGCCGCGGTGGACAGCGGCGCCTCCCCCTGTCCCTCGCCGCCAGTGGCGAGACCATGCTGTGGCTCACCGGGCTCGGGGCGCTGTGCATGGCCGGACTGTTGGCCCTCATGGGGCTCGTGCTCACCCACCGCGTGGCCGGCCCCGTGTATGTGATGAGCCTCTACATCGCGACGCTCGCCGCCGGCCGCTACCCGCGCATGCGCCCGCTGCGCAAGAAGGACGAGCTGCGCGGCTTCTTCGACCGCTTCAGCGAGGCCGTGGATCGCATCCGCGAGCGCGAGGCCGAGGAGGCTCGGCTCCTCTCCGAGGTCATCGAGGCCCTGGAGCCGCTGGCCACCACCCAGGACGCCCAGGCGGCCATCAGCATCCTCGGCTCCCTCCGGGCCCGGAAACGTCAGGCCACCGAAGGTCCCACCTCGGGCGCGCTGAAGTCCGTTGCCTGAAGCGCCCGGGTGCAGCAGAACGCGTTCTCCATGACCCGTCCCCGCATCGTCTTCATGGGCACGCCCGAGTTCGCCGTGTCCTCCCTGGCCGCCCTCTTCGACATCGGAGACGTGGTGGCCGTCGTCACCCAGCCGGACAAACCCAAGGGCCGTGGACAGGCGCTCGCCATTTCCCCGGTGAAGGCCTACGCGCTCGAGCGCGGCGTGCCCGTGCTGCAGCCCCAGAAGCTGCGCACCCCTCCCTTCTCCGAGGAGCTGCGCAAGCTCGCCCCGGACGTCGCCGTGGTGACGGCCTACGGCAAGATTCTCCCCAAGGATCTGCTGGAGACACCCGCCAAGGGGTGCCTCAACGTGCATGCCTCGCTGCTGCCGCGCTTCCGGGGCGCCGCCCCCATCCAGTGGGCCATCGCCCATGGTGACCAGGAGACGGGCGTGGCGCTGATGGTGATGGACGAGGGCCTCGACACCGGCCCGGTGCTGGCCGAGAAGCGCCTGCCCATCGCCCCGGACGAGACGAGCGCCACGCTGCACGACAAGCTCTCCAAGCTGGGCGGAGCGCTGCTGCGCGAGTGCCTCCCCGCGTACCTGCGTGGCGAGCTGAAGCCGAGGCCGCAGCCCTCGGAGGGGGTGGTGCTCGCCCCCATCATCGAGAAGGAAGAAGGGAAGCTCGACTTCTCGCGGCCGGCGGTGGAACTGGAGCGGCGCCTGCGGGCCTTCACCCCGTGGCCCGGGGCCTTCACCACGCTGGAGGGCAAGCTGTTCAAGGTGCACCGGGCGCAGGTGGGGCAGGGGAGTGGCGCGCCGGGCACGGTGGTGTCCGTGAGTCCGCAGGGGCTGGAGGTGGCGTGTGGCGAGGGCTCCCTGGTGCTGCTGGAGGTGCAGCCCGAGGGCAAGCGGGTGATGACGGCGGGCGAGTTCCTCGCGGGCCGGAAACTGGCGCCGGGCAGCCGGCCCTTCGAGACGTAGGACGTAGGAAGAGGACACGCGACATGGGCAAGAGGCTGTTGGTACTGCACGGGCCGAACCTGAACCTGCTGGGCGAGCGGGAGGGCAGGCAGGGAGGACGGCTCGCGGACCTCGATGCCGCCCTGACGGCCAGGGCCGCGGAGCTGGGGTTGGAGGTGAAGGTGGTGCAGTCCAACCACGAGGGCGTCCTCATCGACACCCTGCATGCCGAGCGCTCCCGGCTGGACGGCGTGGTGGTGAGCCCCGCGGGACTCTTCGGCTCCTACCCGCTCATGGAGGCGCTCGAGGCGGTGGGCGTGCCCGCCATCGAGGTGTACCTGGAGCGGCTCGGTGAGCGGGAGTCCGTGGTGGCCGAGGTCTGCGCCGCCACCATCGAGGGCCAGGGCTTCCACTCGTACCTCGAGGCGCTCGAGCGCTTCGCCAGTGGCGACCTCGCCGGGGAGCTGACGGAGGAGGACGAGGCGGCGGAGGACGAGGACGAGGCCTCCGAGGAGGACGAAGAGGTGGAGGCGGAGGACGACGGGGTGGTGGATGCCGCCTGGTCCGGAGACGACGAGGAGGCCGGGGAGCCGGAGGGGAAGGCGAAGACGCTCGGCCGCCGCGGGAAGGACATTCCCCGGGAGAAGTCCCTGGCGGTAAGGCCATCGGGGGCCCTGGCGCGTGCCGCCGATGCACCCGCGAAGGCCCCGGCCCGTTCGGACGGAGGCCGCAAGACGCTGGGCCGCAAGGTGGAGGCACCGGCCGCGTCCGCCGCGCCCTCGAAGACGCTGGGCCGTAAGGTGCAGGGCGGGCAGGGGACGCCCGCGGCGGACTTCCTCACCCGGGCGCTGGTGCGGCAGAAGATCGCCGACCGGCTGGCGGGCAGGCTGACTCCGGCGGAACTGGCGGCGTGGGCGCGCTCGAAGTGGTCGGAGGTGCAGCGCGGAGGCCCGGCGGAGAACGGCTACCGGGACATGCTGGAGGACTCCCTGCTCACCCTCTCCACCCTGCCCGCGAGCAAGCTGTCGGATTCACAGTTGGTGGACATGATGACCCGGTTGGAAGGCTGAGAGGGGCCCTTACTTCTAGTTGACTGGAAGTGGTGTGTAAATGCGTGATGCTTCCAGTTGACTGGAAGTGGAGCCCGCCAGAGGGCCTGTCCGCGCGCGGCCGGTGACGGGGGGCGTCATGCTACGCTGCCCCACCCCGGAGGTGGTGCGCATGGAGCAGGCAGCGGTGGGGAGCACGGAGCGACGGCGTCAGGCCCTGGCCCGTTTCCGGTGGCGGCAGGTGCGCAGGCGGCTGTGCCGGGAAGGGGCGCAAGAGGAATTCCTGCCCAAGGTGGGGGAAGTGGTGGGGGGCTTCACCCTGGAGGCGCGCCTGGGGGCGGGCAGCTACGGCACGGTGTTCCGCGCCCGGCGCGGCACGCGGCTGTACGCGCTCAAGCTGCTGTACCTGCCGCACGCGGGCGCGTGGGCGTGGCGCGAGCTGGAGGTGCTGCTGCGGCTGCACCAGGCGCGGCTGGTGGAGGTGGACTGCCATGGCCAGTACGGCGAGCACCCGGAGGCCGGGCCGCTCTTCCTCTACCTCGTCACCGGCTACGTGCCCGGCCTGCCCATGGACACGTACGTGGAGCGCCACAACCCCGGGGCGGCGTGGGCGGCCAGGGCGGTGCTGGCGCTGGCGTGGCAGCTGGTGGTGGCGCACTCGGTGGGCGTGGTGCACCGCGACCTCAAGCCGGACAACGTGGTGGTGGTGGAGGAGGACGGCTACGCGGTGCTGGTGGACTTTGGGGTGGGCACCTTCCCCGGGGCCCTCAAGGTGTCCGGAGGAAAGCTGCCCAACGTGGCCCGGCTGCGCGCTCCGGAGGCGTGGCGCTTCCAGCGCGGGCGCAAGCCGAACGAGGCGTACGAGGCGAGCGCCCGGGACGACCTGTGGGCGTTGGGTGTGCTGCTGTACTGGCTGCTGACGGGCACCTGGCCTTTCGAGGGCGACACGGAGGAAGAGGTGGAGGACGCGGTGCTGCACACCGCGCAGGTGCCGCCGCACGAGCGCAACACCCGTGTGCCCCGGGCGCTCTCCGAGGTGTGCCTGCGCCTGCTGGAGAAGGCGCCCGAGGCGCGCTACCCGGACGCGCGGGCGGTGTGCGCGGCGCTGGAGGAGGTGCTGGCCGGGGCGGACGCGGGCTGGGAGGTGGCGCTGTGCGAGCCGTGGGTGCCAGACAACGCCACCACGCGCGACCAGGAGGAGATGGACTGGGAGCAGGCGCGGGCGCGCGGGCGGCGGGTGCTGGCGTACGAGCGCGAGCTCCCCCGGCGTGGCAAGCCCACGCCCACCCAGAGGGAGCCGTGCTTGTCCTCACCCGGTGGGGAGGAGCCGCTCGAGGAGGCGGTGGACACCCGGACGGGAGCGGCGCCGCAAGGGGCACCCGCCACCGGGCCCACCCCGAGGGAGGACACCCGCGCGGTGCCCGAGGTGGTGGCGGCCGGGCTGGAGGCGGTCACGCGGGAGCCCGCGCTGGCACCAGGGCTGGTGGTCTCCTGGCGCGGGTGGGGCCGGGCCCTGGCACTGGGAACGGCGGCCCTGCTGGCCAGCGCGCACGTGCACGCCCCGCCCGCTCCGTCCGCGGTGCACGCCCTGCCCGGACGCTTCGCCACGCCCGTATCGTGGGTGGCCTGGGCCCTGTCCGGCCAGGAAGTGGCGCCCGCGTGGTGCCCGCTCGAAGGTGGACGAGGCGCGGCGCCCGCGTGGGCGGCCACCCCCGCGCCCGTCGCCCAGGCGGCGCTCCCCGAGGACACAACGCGCGTGAAGACTTCACGGAAGGACGCCAGCACGCAGCACAAGAAGCAGCAGGGCCCGGTGCGCACCGCCGTGGCCACCACCCTGTGCACCGCCGCCGTGGGCGCGCTCGCCGCCGGGTGCCCCGGTGCCCAGGTGCGCGCCACGCCCCCGCCCGAGGCGTGCCCGCCCGGCGCCCTGGAGACCATGCAGCGCCTGGGCATCCGCACCGGGGACGAGGCTGGGGCCAAGTTCGCGGGTGTGGTGGAGCCGGGCTGGATCACCGTGCGCGAGGGGCCGGGCGCCCGGCTCGTGCTGAGAGGCGACATGGGCCAGTTGGAGGCGGGCACCGTGCTGACGGGGCGGCTGCTCTTCGGCAAGGAGCGCGTGTACGGTCGCTTCACCGAGGCCCAGCGTCCGGGTGGGGAAACCTACCGCGTCTGCCTGGAGGTCCGGAGTGCCTGGCAGGGCGTTCCCATTCGGGGCCTCGTCCCCAAGCTCGATGGCAGCGCGGACACCACAGAAGTCATCCCCTCCCCGGACGTCCGTGCGGTGGAGCGCTTCGAGTAGGAGGGCGCCGACGCGAGCGGCCGGGTGAAGCGGGCAGAGACCAACGCGGGAGGTTCCTGTTAGGGTGCACCACTCCGGAGGTCTCATGCCCACTCCTTCTCCCGCCGCCCTCGCGTTGCTCCTGCTCCTCGCCACCCCTTCCGCCGCTGCACAGCCCGCCACCCCAGGCGGTGAAGCGCCGGGAGAGCCTCGCGCCGTGGTGCTGTCACCGGCGGGCCAGGGGGAGGTACCCGAGGTGCGCATCCGCCCGGACCATCTCACCACGCTGCTCTTCGGCGCGCCCCTGCGGCTGGCCGGGGTGGAGCTGGAGGAGCGCGAGCGCTTCTCCCGGGTGAAGGTGTTGGAGGACATGCTCGCGCTCGTGCCCTCCGGCGCGCTCGGGGCGGGAAAGCGGCTGCGGCTGAAGGTGCGCTTCGTGGAGGGGACGCGGCCCGCGAGCGCGGACTTCCTTCTGGTGGTGGACGCTTCCCGCGCCGAGCCCCAGGTGAACGTGGAGTTGCGCCCGCCCGTGCCGGACGCCTGCTGGACGCAGGCCGAGGCGGAGCGCGTCATGGCCCGGCAGTGCCAGTCGGAGTTGGCGCGGGTGCGGCAACGCCCGGACGGCATCACGGGCCTGCTCGCCACCGGGCAACTGGACTCCACGGGCGTCACCGCCCGCGTCCTCTTTCCGCACCAGGACTTCACCCAGCGCCCCGGCGAGCCCCTCAAGGTGTGGAAGGCGACGGGCTACCGCGCCCGGGACACGGTGGCGCTGGACATGGAGGTGGAAAACCTCTCTGCCCGGCCCTGGACGGCGGCGGGAGCGGTGCTGGTGGGTGAGGACGGCGTGCGGTGGAAGGTGCTGCGGGTGTGGCAACTGGAGGCCATTGCCCCGGGTGCGACGGAGCAGCGCGTGGTGGTGGAGGCCGAGGCCCCGGAGGCGCGGGGCCGTTTCACCCTCCTGCTGTGGCAGGACGGCGAGCCCCCGAGCGTTTCGCTGGAAGGGGTGACGTTCCCGTAGGGGATGGCTCCCCGGCACATCCTCCCCCTCGCCACCTTCTTGTCGGGTGCTGTGCAGACAGGTTCCTCCGTGGTGCCGGATCCTGGTTTCCAGGTTCCACGCCTTGCTTGGATGCGTGCCATGTCCACTCGTCCAGGCAATGCGTGCTCGGCGGGTCCACCCCCCTTGTGGGTGGGGTGGGTGCTGCTCGTGTTCGTGTTGCAGGCCGGGTGCGCCACGGGGGTCCCCAGGCGTGGCACGCTGATGGGCCTGGGCCATCGGCCGCCCACCCCTCAGTTCTTCAACGCAGCAGTGCCCGCGCGCGGTCCCGCGGCCTCCGCGAGCGGTGGGGGCGCGGGAGTGCCCCCCGCTTCGGCGGACACCTCGGAGGAGGTGTGGGCGGGCGGGCCGGGGGGCATGGCCAGCTCCGAGGAGGTGAGGGCACGGGCGCGCCGGGTGGAGGAGGAGCGGGCGGAAGCGCTGGTGCGGGCGGCGCAGCGGGAAGGGAGGAATCCGGAAGCGGCGCGGGGGGCGGAGGCGGACAGGGCACTGGCGCGCGTGGAGGGCCTGTGCAGCGGGGTGGAGGAGGTGGGGGCGGTGCTGGCCTTCACCTTCTGGGTGGAGGGGCGCGCGCTGACGCTGGTGGGCTACGAGGAGGAGCGTGGAGGCGGGCGTGAGGGGCGGCCGGTGGAGGCGCAAGAGCTGGCGCGGGTGCTGCGCCTCGTCCTCACCCAGTACGCGGGAGGGCGCACCGGAGAGGTGGTGTTGCGGCTGCGGCGCGAGGAGGCGCGCTGGGCGGTGGACTACGACGCCGCGCGTACGGTGGCCCGGCCTTCCGAGGCCAGGAGACTCCCGGTACGCATGCCGGGCACGCCGGCCGGCACCTTCCTCACCTTCCATGAGCTGGCCGGCAGGTGGATGCGTGCCGTGCAGGTGCCGGCCGGTGGCGCGGCGCGGGTGGAGCTCGAGGTGCGGCTGGAGGACGGCCGGCTCGCCGGAGGGGAGCTGAGGGAGGTGCGGCGCACGCGCGAGGGGCCGGGAGGCAGCCCTCTCTCTCTGTCACCGGAAGTGGCGGGGCACCTCGTCCAGGTGCTGCTGCCCTTCACAGAGGGGTTGGGCCCGCGCACGGTGCGCATGGTGCTGCGGGCCGAGCACCGGATGGGAGAGGCGCGGGCGCGAGGCCGGGTGGAGTCTGCGCGGGTGGAGCGCCCGCCACCTCGGCCGGGGCAGAGCTGGTACCTGTCCATGCACGAGGCCACCCTGCTGCGCTGGCGGGAGGGTGTGGTGGAGGGCTCGGCCTGGCTGGCACAGCGGGGGGGGGAGGAACTGGCGCTGTGGTTCGCGTTGGGAATCATCGCCAAGGGCCTGGGCTTCTTCGCCACCGAGGGGCTGGAGTGGGTGACGAAGGCGCTGGGGCGCGAGCCCGAGGTGGTGGCCGGGTGGTTGCGCACCGCGCTCAAGCGGCTGACTCCGGAAGAAAGCAAAACCTTCGGGCAGCTCTGGCGGAAGGTGTCGCTGGAGGGCGAGCAGGCCCTCAGCCGCAGCGAGCGCAAGACGCTGCGAGGACTCTTCGTCCGCCTCGAGCAGGCCATCCGGGAGCCACTCGATACTAATTTGAAAGACACACTTCGAGCGGATGCTCGCGGTTATTACGCGGAGTTGTATCCGCAGTTCAAGAAGCTCCTCTCGGAGCAGGGGATTTTGCTTCCCGTCCATCATCGGCGCCCGCTCCAGTATGCACACCTCTTTCCGGATGAAAACATCAATGCTGCGGAGAACCTGGCGATGCTGCAGAAGTACGTTCACGAGGAGATCAACTTCTTGTGGGGGAGGTTTCGAAAGGCCCGGCCAGACCCGACAGCGGACGAAGTGAGACGGGCCACCGAAATCATCGATAAGCAATTCGAGCCCTGGTACCACTGTGCCAAGGATCCTTCAGGACTGTTGAAAACTACCCAGCAAGCCAGGGATGCTGCACTCCGCGATTTGCGGAACCAATTCCCTGGTCTCAATTAAAATCAGAAGGAGTGATGGAATCATGAATTTGCCGGGTTTGGAGCGGCTGTTGGGCGTATGCCAGCGGTTGAACCTGGGTCTGGAGACCTCTCCGCCCACCCGCGAGCCGTTGAAGGTTGGGACTTTGTTGGAGGGCGTTTCCTTCGATCCTGTACTGGCGAGTGTGTATTCGCGCTTGGGGCATGCGGTGTTCGCTGACAGGTTGAGTACCCTGGCACTCTATGGAGATGATGAAGAGTCGCGAGATTTTGAGAAGATCAATAAAATAGGGCGGGATAGATGGTGGGAGGAGTTGGGTGCGCCCGTGATTGTCTTTGGCGGTGACGTCCATGCTTACGCCACTGTGCCGGGCCTCGCGGATGAACAGGGAAGGCAGCCCGTGGTGCAGATAGATACCTACGAGCCCGATTTTCGGGTCATGCCCATCGCCTCGAACGTAGACCGCTTTTTCGATAGTTACTCACGCTACTTGGAAGCTGCGGACTCGCACTACCAGCAGACGGGCGAGAGGGACCTCTACTTCCCCTGGCACGCGACCGAGATCCTCGCGCGGGACGAGCGGTTGGTGGAGTTGATGCGCGCGGGGCGCTTCGACGCATTGATGAAGAACGTGGATGACACGACGCGCCGCTGGGCCACCAAGGTGATGGGCAGGTAGGGCACCAGGGACGGGGGAAGTGTGGTACGGGGAGGGAAGGATGAATGCACGCGCCATCGCCATCCAGGTCCTGAGCCGAGTCCGGGCCACGGAGGCGTACCTCAACGTTGTTCTCGACACGGTGCTCTCGGAAGCGCCGCCGGCCGATCCCCGGGACGCGGGGCTCATCACCGAGCTGACCTACGGCGCCACCCGCCGCCAGCTCGCGTTGGACTACGCCATCACCCGCTTCGCGGATCGCAAGCTGGACGCGCTCGAGGACAAGGTCCTGGCCGCGCTGCGCGTGGGGGCCTACCAGATCTTCTACACGCGGGTCCCGGCCCGCGCGGCGGTAGCCGAGACGGTGCAGGCGCTCAAGGAGGTGGGGCTGTCGCGCGCGGCGGGCTTCACCAACGCCATCCTGCGCAAGCTGGCCTCGCTGCCCTCGCCGCCGCTGCCGCCGGAGGATGATTTCATCGAGCACCTGTCGGTGCGCGAGAGCCACCCGAAGTGGATGGTGGAGCGCTGGGTGCGCCAGTTCGGCCGCGAGCGCGCCGAGTCGATGCTCGTCGCCAACAACCAGACGCCGGCGGTGGTCATCCGCGCCAACAGCGCGAAGGTGACGCGCGACGCGCTGCTGGAGCAACTGCGCGAGACGGGGATGGAGGTGCGGCCCACGGCGGTGTCTCCGGTGGGCATCGTCCTGCCGCCGGTGGGCCGGTTGGAGGACGTGTACGGCTACGCCGAGGGCCTGTGGCAGGTGCAGGACGAGGCGGCTCAGCTGGTGGGCGTGTACGGGGACATCCCGGAGACGGCGCGGGTGCTGGATGCGTGCGCGGCGCCGGGCGGCAAGGCGTGCCACCAGGCCGAGAAGCACGAGGTGGTGGCCACGGACCTCCACGCCAACAAGCTGCGCAAGATCGAGTCCGAGGCGAAGCGGCTGGGCCTCTCCGAGCGGCTACAGGCCAAGGCCCATGACGCGTCGCAGCCCTGGCCGGAGGAGTGGGGCGAGTTCCACGCGTTCCTGGTGGATGCGCCGTGCTCGGGCCTGGGGACGCTGCGGCGGCACCCGGAGCTGCGCTACCGGCGCAAGCCGGAGGACATCGGGCGGCTGGCGGTGTTGCAGCGGCGCATCCTGGAGAACTGTCAGGAGGCGGTGCCGCCCGGAGGCCTGCTGGTGTACGCGGTGTGCACGTTGGATCCGCAGGAGGGACAGGATCAGGTGGAGATGTTCCTGCGCAGCCACCCCGAGTGGACGGCGGAGCCGCCGGTGCTGCACGAGGCGGTGAAGCTCCCGCTCACCCAGGCGTACCTGCGCACGCTGCCGGGCCCCGAGAGCTGGGACGGCTTCTTCGCCGCGCGCCTGCGCAAGATGTACTGAGCGCTAGGCGGTAGGGGGCTCGGGCTCGTAGTTCGACGGAGGGGGCGGCGGGAGATCCGGCAGGGTCTTCAGCACCGGCACCAGCGTCTTCATGGCCTCGGTGAGGCAGCCGAACCGCCTGCCCGCCTCCGGGGACGTGGCCTGCTCCACCCAGTGCTCCCAGCGCCCCTGCCACGCCCCATCCCGCCGCGTGGCCAGCATGTCCCGCACGATGAGCCCGAAGGAGAAGACATCGGCGGAGGCCGGGACGGGACCCGTCTCCCCCAGCTCGGGGGCCATATAGGCCGCACCCATCTGGGGCGCCCTCAGCCAGGTGGGGGCGTGGTCGCGCCGGAAGACCTCCAGCCCCAGGTCGAGGATGCACAGCCGCACGCCCTTGCTGCCCCCGGGCGCGACGAGCAACCGCGTGGGCCGCAACCGGCCATGGGCGAGCCCCGCGGCCTGGGCGGCGCCGAGCGCCTGCGCCAACTGGTCCGCGAGCGAGTGCAGGTAGGGCAGATCGAGCCCTACCGGATGGAGTCCCCCCAGCATCGACGGCAGCGACTCGCCATTCCACCAGGGGCGCACCATCCACAGCGCCTCGAGGGCCGGGTCGTACCCCACGGCCTCCACCGGCTGGAAGGCGGGGTGCCGGGTCCGCTCGCCCGCTCGCACGAGCACCTCGAAGCGTTTCAGCTCGACGGACGTGGGGGCCCGCAGCGTGCGCCCCAGCGTGAGCCGCCGGGCTCCTCCTCCTTCCAGGGGCTCCACCCGGTACTCCGAGCCGGGCTCGTCCCCGATGGCCGGACGGACGATGCGCCACTTCCCTCCGAGGACGTCACCTGCGGTCAGCGCGCTCATGACCCTAAAGTGTAGACCGGAGGCCCCTCGTGCACGGGAGGGGGCCTTCCCCGCTGACGTCCATCCCCGAACACGCGTCTGCTCCCATGGGCGACCTGCTCCCACGTGTTCTCCAGCTCGGGATTTCCTCGTGCACCCGGTTTCCCGCGACGCGTCTTGATTCCATCCAGGCAGGTCCAATATTCGCGATGCGAAAGGACGGCCGGGACGCGATGGAGAAGGGTTCACCGCAGGAACTGGAGCAACGGCTGGCCTTGAGCAGGCCGGAAGACACCCTGCGCGGTTTCTTCTTCACGGGCGCGCTGGAGGTGGTGCGCGGCCTGGACGACGACATGGCGCTGAGGCGCTGCATCGAGGCGGCCGGAGGCAGCAGGTTCATGGCCTTCTTCAGCTATCCCGTCGGCGCGCTGAACCGGCTGCTCTACGCCGCGGCGTGGGTGCTGAGCGAGCGGCATGGAGGATTCGAGCCCGCGATGCAGCGCCTGGGGCACCGGGTCGCGCCGGAGTACCTGGAGTCCGGCGCGGGGCGGGTGTTGATGATGCTGGCCGGGGGCGAGCCGAGGCGGATGCTCAACGGTTTCCCCTCGGCCTGGCGGACGTCCGTGCGGCATGGCGAGTGCTCGGTGAGATGGACCGGACCGGGCAGCGGCGTCGTCGTCATCAAGGGCAGCACCCTGCCTTGCGACTACCTCGTGGGCGCGGTGCAGGGCCTCTTCGAAACCAGCCAGGTGGCGGATGTGAAGGCCACCGGACGGCAGGTGAGCCTGAGCGAGACGGAGGTCGAGGTCTCCTGGTAGGCAGGGAAGCGTGCACGGGCGGGCAGAAGCGGCGCGCGAGCGGTGTTCGGAGCGCGTTCGTGAAGGAGGCACATGCGCCGGTTCGTTGAGCTGACGGAGATGGGTCGAGGCACGGGGCCCCGGGTGTTGCTGTTGCCCGGGTTGGGAGCACGGGGCGCGGGGTTCCGGGCCCTGGCCGAGCGGCTCTCCTTCGTGGCGCGTCCCGTCCTCGTCGAGTACCCGGAAGGCAGCCACGCCGCCTGTGGGGCAGGCGAACTCGCGAGCCAGGTGCTGAAGGCGGCCGGGCAGGTGGACGCGGTGGTGGCCAGCTCCTACGGGGGCATGGTGGCCGGACACCTGGCCGCCGCGGGCGCCGTGCGCGCGGTGGCCTTCATCAGCTCCTTCTCCCGGCCCGAGCACCTGGGGTTGCGCGGCCACCTCATCCCCATGATGGGGCCCATCGCCCTCCTGGGACGCCCCGGCCCGCTCACGGCGGCCCTGGCCTCGTGGAAGCACGTTCCCACGGAGCAGGTGCCCGACGTGGTGCCCACCACGGCGCTGGAGCGGATGACCACGCTCCACCGCGCCTTCGCCAGCCGCCGAGAGCCCCCTCCTCCCGAGCTGCGCCCGCTGCCCGTCTCGTGCCTGTGCATCCAGGGGGACCGGGACGTGCTGGTGCCCGCGTCCACGATGGCGCGGCTGGCGGCCTCGCTGCCTCCGGGCACGCCCCAGCTTCTCCTGCGCGGCGCGGGCCACGTGCCCTACTTCACCCACCCCGGTGAGTGCGCGCGGCTGCTGACGCCCTGGCTGCACGCGCTGGCGCCCGCCCCGGGTGTCGAGACCGCCGCCTGAGCAAAGAAAAGGCCCCATGCCACCCGGAAGGGGCGGCACGGGGCCGGATGCCGGTACCGGGACAATACCGGGACGGGTCAGTGCTCCTCGGTCGTGGCCTCGGCCAGCTTGAAGGCCTCGAGCACTGCGGCGGACGAGCGATCCAGGTACTTGCCCTTGCGGATGAGCAGGCCGATGGGCCGCGACACCGGACCCTCGGCGAAGGGCTTGGACACGACCGAGCCCTGCGCCACCTCGGCCGCCACCGTGGCCATGGGGAGGATGGCCACGCCGATGCCCATCTCCACCGCGCGCTTGATGGTCTCGACGTTGTCGATCTCCATCACCGGGTTCAGGTCCAGGTTCTTCTCCCGGAAGAGCCGGTCCAGCGCCTTGCGCGTGGGGGCCTCGCGATCGAAGGCGATGAAGGGCACGCCCGAGAGCGCCGTGAGGCTCACCTTCGCCTTGCTGGCGAACGGGTGGGTGGGCGCGCACACCACCGCCAGCTTGTCGTCGCGGAACGGGTGGATGTCCACGCCCGCGCGCGGCTGCGGGTACGCGACGATGCCAATCTCCGCCGCCCCGAGGATCACGTCGTCATAGACCTGATCATTGCGCCGGTAGTTCAGGCGCATGTTCACCTTGGGGTGCGTCTTCAGGAGCTGCTTCTGCACGTTGCGCAGCTCGTGCAGACCCACCGAGTAGATGGTGGACACCGTCGTGGTGCCCTGCACCTCGGTGGACTGCTCGCGGATCTCATTCTCCACTTCGGCGAACCGGGCGAGGATCTCCTTGCACCCACGGAACAGCCGCTCGCCCGCGGGCGTCGGCGTCACCTGGCGCGCGCTGCGCGATAGGAGCTTCTGCTCGTAGCGATTCTCCAGGGCGCGGATCTGCTGGCTCACCGCTGACTGCGTCACGTGGTTGAGCTGCGCGGCCCGCGAGAAGGAGCCCGTCTCCACCACGTCACAAAACATCTTCAAGGATTCAAGCTGCATAAGAGGGGGCCTCTCCTAACCGAAGCCTAATGTCGAGGCTAGAGCTAATTAGCCGGTCTACGCCGCACCGGCAAAAGCGCTTACCCCGCCTGTTCGTCCGGTCGCTTGACGGAGGAGGGGCTTGTCGGAGGAGGGGAGGGGCCTCGTTGGAGGGCGAAACGTCCTCAGCTCGAGGCCGGACGCGCCTTCGAGCGGAGCAGCACCACCACGGCTGCCCCGAGTGCCAGCAGGCCACAGCCCACGATGACCTGCATGCGGCCCATCTCCTGGTCCGCATCCCGCCGGAAGCTGCACTCCACCTCGGACAGGTCGGTGCAGTCCGCCGGTGACAGGCTCGTCTTGATTCCGACGCCCAGCAGGAAGAGGCCTCCCAGCAGGATGCCGCCGCACAGCCCCAGCAGGGCCGCCCGCGTCAAGGCCTCCGTGCCCTTCGGGCTCCTGGTATCCGTTCCTTGGTGTTGCATGGCGGAGACGCTACCGCCGCATGGGCTCGCGCGCCACATCCCGCGTATGCTTTCGCCCCATGCGAATCCTCTACGGTGTCGTTGGCGAAGGCATGGGGCACGCTACCCGCTCCCGCGTGCTCCTCGAGGAACTGGCCAAGGAGCATGAAGTCCACATCGTCGTCTCGGGGCGCGCCAAGGACTACCTGGCCAGGCGCTTCGAGAACGTGCATGGCATCTGGGGCTTCACCATCGCCTATGAAGGCAACTCGGTGAAGAAGTGGCAGACGGTGCTGCAGAACCTCACCGGGGCCGTCAAGGGCTGGCCGCAGAACGTGCGCCAGTACTTCGACCTCGTCGAGGAGTTCAAGCCGGACGTCGTGGTGAGCGACTTCGAGAGCTTCAGCTACCTCTTCGCCCGCAACCACCGCCTGCCGGTGATCAGCGTGGACAACATGCAGATCATCAACCGCGCGAAGCACGATGCCTCGCTGCTCGCCGGCTTCGAGGACGACTTCGAGGCCACCCGTGCCCTGGTGAAGTCCAAGCTGCCCGGGTGCTTCCACTACCTCGTCACCACCTTCTTCTATCCGCCCGTCCGCAAGGAGCGCACCACGCTGCTGCCCTCCATCCTCCGGCCGGAGATCATCGCCGCGAAGTCCGAGCCCGGTGAGCACCTGCTCGTCTACCAGACCTCCACCACCAACACGCGGTTGCCGGAGATCCTCAAGCAGAGCGGCCTGCCCTGCCACATCTACGGCCTGCGCCGCGACCTCACCGAGGACGTGCGCGACGGCAACCTCCTCTACCGCCCCTTCAGCGAGAAGGGCTTCATCGACGACCTGCGCACCGCCCGGGCCGTCGTCGCCGGGGGCGGCTACACGCTCATGAGCGAGGCCGTCTACCTCCACAAGCCCGTGCTCTCCCTGCCCGTGAAGGGCCAGTTCGAGCAGGTGCTCAACGCCCTCTACCTGGAGCGGCTGGGCTACGGGATGTACGCGCCCGAGCTCACCCTGGAGCGCCTGCGCGACTTCCTCCAGCGCGTGCCCCGGTGCCAGGAGGCCCTCGAGGGCTATGAGCAGGACGGGAACGTGAAGATGATCGCGGCCCTGCGCGAGCAGATCACCCGCGCCGCCGAGTACAAGGGCCGCTGGTGGGAGGAGCCCGGTCTGGGCCAGCCCTCCAAGGCGTGAGCCTCACCCCAGGCCGCCAGGAGCCCAGGCGGCCGGGCGGCGAATCGTTGGGTTGTCATCGGAGTGCGCGGCCGGCGGGAGCCCTCCGGAAGAGGCTCCGCTGGCCGCCGTCCTGACGGGCGGGTTCCATGTTAGGAGGCGCGTACCGGCACATGCGTCTGGAGCCTGTTCTCCAGAGAGCGCGCCTTCGCCAGGGCTCGCGCATGGTCCCCTCCTTTCGCACCGAGCCCCATGATGGACAGCCGCAGCCCCCCGAAGTTGTTCGAGTCCGGCATCCAGAGCTTCGACCTGTTGCTGGGCGGTGGCATCCCCAGGCGCCAGACCCTCATCGTGGCGGGCAACCCCGGCTGCGGGAAGACCATCCTCAGCAGCCAGATCGCCTTCCTCGCCGCCGCTCGCGGGCTGCCCGTGGTGCTCGCCACCGTCACCTCCGAGCCTCACGACAAGCTGGTGGACGCGCTCTCCGGCTTCTCCTTCTTCCGCCACGAGTTGCTGGGGGACAAGCTCTTCCTCGTGAGCGCCTACGCCTCGCTGAAGAAGGGTGCCAAGGAGGCGCGCGACACCCTCCTGCACACCGTGCGCGAGCGCGGCGCGAAGATGCTCTTCATCGACGGGCTGCGCTCCATCCGCGACCTGTGGCAGGACGAGGCCCGGCTGCGCGAGTTCCTCTATGAGCTGGGCATCGGGCTGTCCACCATGGATTGCATCGGGCTCTTCACCACCGAGTACCCCATCGAGAAGTTGATGACGCTGCCGGAAGCCACGACGGTGGATGGCATCGTCTCGCTGTGGGTGAGCCACCAGGGAGGGCGTCGCCATCGCCGGGTGGAGGTGGTCAAGCTGCGCGGCCGGCCCCACCTGCAAGGCGAGCACCTCTTCCAGATTGGTGGCGAGGGGGTGGAGATCATCCCGCGGCTCGAGGCCCGTGTTCCCTCCGACAAGGACTTCGTCCCGCCTCGTACCCGGGCCAGCTTCGGCCTGCCCGAGTTCGACGGGTTGATGGATGGCGGGTTGCCTCTCCAGAGCACCACCCTGCTGGCGGGCAGCATGGGCATCGGCAAGACGCTGCTCGCCGCGCACTTCGCGGCGGAAGGGGCCCGCCAGGGGGAGAAGACGCTCTTCGTCTCCTTCTTCGAGCCTCCCTCCGCGCTGTTGGCCCGGGCCCAGCGCATCGGTCTGGACGTGCGGGAAGCACTGGGGAGCGGGGCGCTGGCGTTGATGCACCTGCCTCCCTCCGAGCTGGAGGCGGATGTCCTGGTGGACCGCATCCTGCGGGAGGTGGACCGGCAGGGAGTCCGGAGGCTGGTGATCGACGGGCTGACGGATCTCGAGCTCGCCATCGTGGACCCGGAGCGGCGGCGCACCTTCCTGGGCGCCTTCAGCGTGCACCTGCGGGCCGCGGGGGTGACGTCCCTGTTCACCAAGGAGGTGTCGAAGATCGCCGGCACCGAGCTGGACTTCAGCGACACCCCCATCGCCATCCTCGGCGAGAACCTGCTGCTGCTGCGCTACGTGGAGCTGCGCGGCCGCATCCACCGCGTCATGTCCATCCTCAAGATGCGCGACAGCAAGTACGACGGGGACCTGCGCGAGTTCGAGATCAACGACGCGGGGATCCGCGTGCTCAGTCCCATGCGTTCGGCCGCGGGCCTGCTGACGGGCCTGGCCCAGCCCATCGGCTCACGCACCGGCGGGGGGGATGAATGAGCCTCGTCCTCATCGCGGAGGACGAGGAGGCGATGCTGGAGATCTTCGCCCAGGTGGTGGAGGAGCTGGGTCATCGGACCCTGCGGGCCCACAACGGGGAGGAGGCCCTGATGCTGGCCCGGACCGAGCGGCCGGACCTGGTGGTGAGCGACCACATGATGCCCCGGCGCACCGGGGTGGAGCTGCTCCGGACGCTGCGGGCCGACCCTCGCCTCGACAATGTGCCCTTCCTGCTGCTGAGCGCCGCGCAGCCCAAGGGGTTGGAGGAGGCCGATGCCTTCCTCTCCAAGCCGGTGGACCTGGACACCTTCGAGGCCGCCGTGCAGCAGGTGCTGCGCTCGCGCCCCGCCGCTCCGGAGTCCCGCGAGGAGGCCATGACCGCGGGGGACCGCGCGGGCCACGCCGGCGGCGCCGTGCGCGAGGAGATGCTCAACTGGGTGGCCCATGAGATCAAGACGCCCCTGAGCTCCGCGCGGCTCAATGCCCAGCTGCTGCTGCGCAAGCACGGGGAGCGCGGCGCCGACGAGGAGCGCAAGTGCTCCGAGGCCATCCTCCGCCAGCTCGACCGGATGAACTCGCTCGTCACCTCCATCCTCGATGCCGCGCGCCTGTCCGAGGGCAAGGTGGCGCTGCATCGTGAGCCCGGTGAGCTCTCCTCCTTCCTCCAGGATGTGGTCCAGGAGTGGCGCGAGCTCCAGCCCCAGGTGGACTTCTCCCTGACGGGGGCGGCGCAGCGGGTGGCGCTGTCCTTCGATGCCGAGCGCGTGCGGTACATCCTCAACAACCTGCTCTCCAACGCGGTGAAGTACGGCGGAGAGCAGCGGCGCGTCGAGGTGACGCTCTCCGTCTCGCCGGGTCTGGCCATCGTCCAGGTGCGCGACTGGGGCGTGGGCATCCCCGCCTCCGAGCTGCGCAACATCTTCGAGCGCTTCCATCGCGCCGACGGCGCGGGCGGGCACGGGCACGGGCTGGGCCTGTACATCGCCGCGGCGCTCGCGAGGCTCCACGGCGGCTCCCTGAGCGCGCAGTCGGAGCTGGGCCTCGGCTCCACCTTCAGCCTCCGGCTTCCCCTCCCGACCTGACGGATGTTCCCTCTCCCAGAGGGAGAGGGAGCCTGCGCGGGCTCAGTGCAGCAGATCCTCGTTGTTCTTCTGCGCCGCCTGCCGCGTCAGCCGCGTCACCCAGGAGCGGGTGAGGGGCGTCTCGCTGTCCCTCCCCCGGTACCGGTCCGTGCTGCTGTCCTGCGGCATCATCCGGTTCACCTGCGCCATCACCGCCGCCGTCAGGCCCGGGGCCAGCGTCCTCGCCAGGGCCGCCAGCTTCGCCGGCATGCCCACCAGCGCCTCCGCGTCACCCCGGCGGCACGCCTCGAGGATCTTTCGCGCCGCCCGCTCCGCGTTCATCGACATCCCCGGCAGCGAGTCTCCCAGCACGAACCACGCGTACTCCGCCTCGTGGTCGCCCTTGAAGAACGCGTTGGGCGGACTGCCCGTGCGCATCAGCCCCGGGCACACCGTCGTCACCAGGATGCCGTCCTGCTCCAGCTCCGCCCTCATCCCGTCCGACAGGCCCACCAGGGCGAACTTGCTCGCGCTGTAGGGCACCAGGTGCGGGATGCTCACCTTCCCGCCAATGGACGAGATGTTCACGATGCGTCCCCAGCCCCGCCGCTTCATCTCCGGCAGCACCGCCAGTGACGTGTAGAGCGCGGCCCAGAAGTGCACCTTCATCGCCTCGGCGAAGTCCTCCTCCGTCATCGACTCGAGCGGACCCACCTGGATGCCTCCGGCGTTGTTCACCAGGACGTCCACCGCGCCGAAACGCTCGTGCACCTGGGCCACCATCGCCTCCACCTGCACCCGGTCACTCACGTCGCAGGGGATGGCCAGCACCTCGCCCCCCATGCCCTCCAGCTCGTCGCGCGCCCGCGACAGCTCCACCTCCTCGCGGGCGCAGAGGATGACGCGCGCCCCCTCGGCCAGGAACTGCCGGGCCATCACCAATCCCAGTCCCCGCGAGCCGCCCGTCAGCAACACCGTGCGGCCCTCGAAGCTCACCTTCTCCCGGAGCAGCGCCCGGAGCCCCATCACCGCCCCCATTCCCGCGGCGGTCAGGGCTCCCAGTGACACCCGGGAGGCCTCCTTCTTGTTCCGGCCTGCCATGTCGTGCCTCGTGTGCGGAGGTTCAGGGCGCGAACGCGCCAGAGGTGGCCTCGGGGCCGGTGAGCCGCTCCAACAGCCGTCGCAACTCGGGGTTCCCTACCGCCTCGCCCGCCACGCGCAAGCGCAGGATGCCGAAGGCGTCGTACACGAGGAACGTCGGCACGTCCTCCACCCCGTACGCCTTCTCCATCGAGCCGTCGTCCACCGCCACCGGGTGACGGAAGCCCATCCGCTTCACGATGGCCTCGATGTCGTTGGTATCCAGCGCATGGCCCAGGTCCTCGCCTTCCATCGGCACGTGCACGCCGATGACCTGCAGGCCCTTGGGGATGAACTCGTCCAGCAGCGTCTTCACCAGCGGCAACTGCTCCTGGTTCGTCTTGCTCAGCTCCGACCAGAAGTAGAGCAGCGTGGGCCGGCCCCGCAGATCGTGCACGTGCACGGGGGCATTGATCCAACCGCCTTCGGGATCCAACAGCGTCAGGGGAACATCCATCGAGGACATGGGCAGGGCCTCCTCAAAGGGTGGAGAGGACGCGATTCAAGCTAGGCATCCACGCCCCGCGCCCCGGACGCCCCCCCTCCACCCGTCCCCTCCCCATCCGGTGCACACGGCGCCTGCTTCCCCGCCCGGTCCCTGACATGCTGCGTCGAGGAATCCGGTTCTGACTCGTTGTGTCAGGATTCTGTCTTTCAATGAGAATGGAGGGTTTTCGTTTTGTGAGAATGCGCGAGTAGAGTGGCCTCACCTGCCCGGCAGCCAGCCGGGCGGGTACTCCCTTGGAAGCAAGAGCAGGAGGCTCTCTCTCATGAAGAAGCTTTTGAGCACGGCCATCATCGCCGCCACCGCCCTGGTGGGCGCGGAGGCGTCGGCCACCAACTACACGCTGTGGATCCACGGCCGTAACGGCGGCAGCACCCAGCGCGGCAACTACGCCGACTTCAGCTACTGGGGCCCGAGCAGCACCGCGGCCGGCATCAACAAGAAGGCCGTGAACTGGAACGGCACGCAGCGCATCTCCGTGGAGAACTTCCGCGTGCGTGACGCGCTGGACTGCTTCTGCACCGGCGCCAACTGGTGCTACATCGCGGCGCACAGCGCGGGTAACCTGCAGATCGGCTACGCGCTGTCCATGTACGGCGGCTCGGCGCGCTACAAGAAGAACGCCGTCCCCAACTCCTCGGGTGTGTGCGGCAACACGGACGGCACCACGCAGGTGGGCTGGAACATCAAGTGGGTGGACGTGGCCTCGGGCGCCGGCGGCGGCAGCGAGCTGGCCAACTACGGCGACTGGGCGACGAGCGAGCCGCTCACCAGCGACCTGGTCACCTCCACGGCGCGCGGCATGTACAACCACAACACCACGCGCTCCATCTGGTTCTACATGTTCGCCGGCTCCAGGGGCACGGCCTACTCCGGCGTGCTCCCCGGCCAGGATGACGAGGCCGTGGCCTACCACTCCACCGGCGGCGTCTCGGCCACCGGCGGCTTCTGCAACCCCGGCGACTGGTTCTGCGACGGCACGCTGAACACCGGCACCGCGGCCACCAGCAACGGCAAGGCCAAGTGGAGCTACCACACCGTCGAGCTGCGCGATGACGGCGAGGCCTACGATCACTACGCCGCCGGCAACTGGGCGGGCATCGTCGGGCCCGTGCGCACCGACATGGTCAACTACGCCAGGTAAGCGGTTTCTGGCAGCATTGGATGTACCCCATGACTCAGCGCCCTTCTCGCCGTGGCCGTTGGCTTCTCCTGCTCGTTCCTCTCGTGTTGGGAGTGGGAGGGTTGCTGCTCTCCGTGGGGCTCATCCGTCCCGGGCCGGGTGCGGCGGATTCGTCCGCGCCCGGTCCGCGGTCCCCGGACAGCCCGGCCGAGCCACCGTCTCGCGGTCCGGTCCGCTCTTCCGCGGGCGTCCCCGCGCGGCAGCCCCCCGGGCCCGCCCTGTCGCCCGAGGAGGCCGAGCGCGAGGCGCAGCGGCAGTTGTGGGAGAAGCGCCTGGAGCGCGCCCGCTTCACGCTCGACTCCTACCGGCAGTCCACGCGCTACCCGCACGAGTCGCGGCCCATCTCGGAGCACCCGGACCTGGTGTACCCGGCCTCGCCCGAGCGCAAGCAGCCGCTCAACAAGGAGCAGAGGGACATCGCGCTGAAGTTGAAGCAGGAGAAGATCTACGTCGTGGGCGACGAGGTGGTGCGCTTCTTCGTGGGCTGTGAGAACGCGAGCACCAGCCAGCCCCTGCCCTGCGAGGTGTACTCCGCCGTGGCCCGCGAGGCGCCGCACCTGACACAGGCCGGGGGGGCCGGCGCGGTGCCGCTGGACTTCAACGACCTGGGCCGCGGCGGCGACGAGGTGGCCGGTGACGGCACGTGGACGGGGAGCTTCCAGCCCTCGCGCCAGGGCTTCGCCATGTACGAGGGCACGCTGCGCGTCGACTTCCGCGTGCGCGCCAACGGCAGCGCCGAGGGCGGTGCCTTCTTCGACATCGTCTTCACCCCGGCCGCGCCCGCCGCCTTCACCGGCAAGGTGCGCGAGGTGGTGGAGAAGGGCTCCCTGCAGCTCTACGTGGGCCTCCAGGTGCGCAAGCCCGGCCGCTATGTCATGGCCGGCCGCGTGGATGACGAGGGGGGTATTCCGTTTGCTTATGTGGAGTTCAACGAGGAGTTGGAGGCCGGTGCACGCGAGGTGAAGTTCACCGTCTTCGGGTTGCTGCTCCACGACGAGAACCCGGACTTCCCCCTCCGGCTGCGCGACGTGGAGGGCTTCCTCCTCCGCGAGCAGGGAGATCCGGACCGCGAGCTGGTGAAGGCGCTCTACGGCCCCGTGCACATCACCCAGCCGTACACACTGGACCGGTTCTCCCCCGACGAGTGGACGAGCGAGGAGCGCCAGCGCTACCTGGACGAGTACGCCAAGGACGTGGCGCAGGCCGAGGATGCGCTCGGCGGGCTGTCCGGACAGCCCAAGGGCCCCTAGAAGCCGGACTGCTCGAATGCGCCCGCCCGGCTCATGGGCGGGCGCACGATTTGCGGTCCCGTGACGCGGGGCGACGCAGCGGTTGCGTGCGCGGGCACACGGCGTCTTCCGGCTCCGAGCGGAGAGACAGGGGAGTCAGAGCGCCGGGGAGGTCGGCCCGCACCTTGCTATGGCCTGAGGGTGTTCGCGCCCCTCACCGAGGGGCCCATATCCCCCAGGTCTGAGTGCCCGTATGAGCAGCGTCCAGGCGTCCCCGAATCGCAACACCCCCCCGAGCAACGTCCGTCCGTCCGACAGCCAGAGCAATGATCTGCGGCTGGTTCCCGTGGAGATCGCTCCGGATACCTTCTGGGTGGGCAAGCGGGATCCCGGCAACATCTTCTACGCCAACCCGTACCTGCGCCGCTTCCGGGGCACGGATCCGAAGACGGGCCGCGCCAACGAGTTCAACCTGCTCATCGACCCGGGCTCGAGCAGTGACTTCGCCCAGGTGTCCACCAAGGTGACGTCGCTCATCGGCGGGTTGGACCGGCTCAGCGCCGTCTTCATCAACCACCAGGACCCGGACGTGGGCTCGTCGGCGAGCATCATCTCGGCGCGCTACGCGCCCAAGGCCGGCATCCTCTGCTCCGAGGACACCTGGCGGCTCATCGTCCACCAGAACCTGCCGCGCGGCCGCTTCATCGCCACGGAGAAGTTCAGCCACGGGCTCAACGTGCCCACCGGCCACAAGCTGCTGCCGGTGCCCTCGCCCTTCTGCCACTTCCGCGGCGCGGTGATGCTCTACGACCCGGAGACGCGGGTGCTCTTCACCGGCGACCTGTTCGGCGGCGTCACGGACGTCAACGCGCAGGGCCTGTGGGCGGATGAGTCGGACTGGACGGGCATCCGCGCCTTCCACCAAATCTACATGCCGGTGAACCTGGCCCTGCAGCGCGTGGTGGCCGTCATCCGCAAGCTGGAGCCGGCGGTGGAGATCATCGCGCCGCAGCACGGGCGGCTCATCCGCGGGCCGCTCATCCAGACGTTCCTGGACCGGATGGAGAAGCTGCCGGTGGGCCTGGACATCATGGACGAGGCCCAGGACCGCTCGCACCTGCAGGCGTGGAACGTGGTGCTGGATCGGGTGCTGACGCTGGCGCGCGGCTACCTGGGCAACTCGGCGGACGAGAAGCTGATGGGCAGCACGGAGCTGGCCGAGACGGCGAAGGTGCAGAACGGCCAGGTGTCCATCCAGCGGCTGGGGCGCTGGACGGTGGAGCACGTGGTGGAGCTGCTGTGCCACGGCGAGCCGCCGGAGATCGCCGGTCCCATCATGATGGAGGCCACCACCGCCGCCGCCGAGTACAACCTGCCCACGCCCCACCTGGACATCGAGGGCAATGGCATGGCGTCCAACGTGTCGCTGCTCGCCGGCTGAGGCCGGGTGAGGGGAGGGGAGGCTGCCGTGACGGACGAGGAGCACGACAGCGGGGTGGCGTACCTGAATCCCGAGGAGGGGGCGGTGGTGCCGCCTCCCGTGGCCAGGCCACCTCCCGCGAGTGATTCGCGGGGGAGCGGGCCGGCGCGCACGTTGCTGCTGGGCAGCAGTGAGCACCCGGTGGGCGAGCAGGGCCACGCGGCGGTGCGCGGCCTCATTCCGGGGCAGGTGGTGGCCGGGCGCTACCAGGTGGAGCGCTGGCTGGGCTCCGGCGGCAGCGCCATGGTGCACGAGGTGATGGACCTCACCACGGGCGCGCACCTGGCGCTCAAGGTGTTGGCCGTGCCGGGTGCGGATGCGTCCCAGATCGCCCGCTTCCGCCAGGAGGTGGAGCACGCGCGGGGGCTGGACCATCCCAACATCGTGCGCGTCCACGACGTGGGAGTGGATGGAGACCGGCACTTCATCACCACGGAGCTGCTGGTGGGGATGGACCTCAAGCGCCGGCTGATGGGCAACCGCCCGACGCTGGCCGAGGCGCTGCGGTGGCTCACCCACGCGGCCGCCGCGCTGGAGCACGCGCACGGGCGCGGCGTGCTGCACCGCGATGTGAAGCCGGGCAACCTCTTCCTCACGAAGCCGGGCATCCTCAAGCTGATGGATTTCGGGCTCGCCAAGAGGCTCGCACGTGGCCGGCGTGACGGCGCAGGGCGCGGTGCTCGGCACTCCCGAGTACATGGCGCCCGAGCAGATCTCCGGTGCGCACGCCGTCTCACCCGCGACCGATCTCTACTCGCTGGGCGTGGTGGCGTATGAGCTGCTCACCGGGCAGTTGCCCTTCCGCCACCCGCAGCCCGTGCCGCTCATGTTCCTGCACGTGCAACAGCCCCCCGTGCCTCCGCGCACGCTCACCCCGAGCCTGCCCGAGCCCTTCGAGCGCGTGGTGCTCAAGCTGATGCAGAAGCACCCGGAGCAGCGTTATCCGAGCGCCGCCGCGCTGCGCGGCGACCTCGCCCGGCTGTGGCCCCTCGCGTTGCCGCCGAAGACGGGGGCGAGACCCTCACCCTGACTCCCTTTTTGGTTCCCGCAGGCGATCCGCGCCTCCTCGTTCGGAGGGGGTTCAACTCAAGGCGGCGGGCAACCTTTATTGGAGGCGGCGGGAATCGAACCCGTGGGCAGGGCGATAGAAAACCCCAAGCAGGACGCGCTGTTACCCACTATCGCCTTGATTCTCCTCGGGTTCGTCATCCCGCCGCGTCCCACGCCGTTCCCCCGGGTGCAGCCTCTAACCCCGCTGGAGGGGCACACTGGGGGCACATGCGCCCCACCTCCCCGCCAGCGGCCCGCCCCACGCCGGGCGGTGTGTGACTGGCGGGGCCCTCCCGGACTTGCAGCCCGCTCCCCCGCTGCCGGGTTCCTGTGCCGGAGCTGCTGCGGCAGGGGGCATCGGTTCTGACGGCTGCGGGGGCTCAACCGGAGCGATGACGGCGACGGCAAGCGAGGCGGGAGCGGCCTGAATGCCCTCCCTCGGAACGAAGGTGGATTCCGCAGCGCACCTGACGACATGAGGTCGCGCTCGGCCGTCTTGGTTGGTGACGCTGCACTATGGGACACTGTGGCTCGAGAACCAGAGACAAGCCAAGAAAGACAGGGAACAGGAGCACCTCGATCGTTTTCTTGCTCTACAGGGCATCAGATCAGAAGCGATTAGGGCGGGCGATCCCCTCGATTTCATTCTCGACCTTGGGGGTGGCTGTCGCGTGGGGGTGGAGTTGGTCGATGTAGACGACGAGGCCCAGAGGAAGAACAACGCGATGGCCGATCGGCATATAGCGCAGAAGGTCGATGCGGCTCTTCGTGAGCAGGGATACGTCCTCCAGGTTCAGTTGATTTGGAAGTTCGACCTCACCCAGTTCTCGGAAAACCCTAAGAGGCTCAGGGTGTTCCTCGACAAGCTCATGGCAGTAATCAACAAGGAGGCTCCCTCCTTGGGTGACGACGAATTCGTTCTCAGTGACGAGGAAGATCATCAACTCCAGGACCTTGACTTGGCCGAGTTGTCCGATCTGGTGCTTCGGAAGATGGACCACCTCACTGAACCCGAGGTTCTCTCGATTCCAATGGCGTGGGCACAGGGAGCATCCGGAATCATGACAGCTCTTCGGGACAAGGAAGACAAGCTACCCGAATACAGAAGGATTCTCGGAGATGGTGATGTATGGCTCCTCTTCGTGACAGGCGCGCGATTCGAGCAGAACGTCTATGCTTCTTTGGTAGTAAGCGTTCACGCGTCTGGGTTGGTTGAGGGGTGAGCAGGGGCGAACTGACCGGAGAAGTGGTGCTGGACAGGGTGACGGCTGACGTGGTGTACCAGCCATCGCGTGAGCGAGATTGACCCCAGAGATGCGCGTATCGCCCAGCTCGAAGCCGAAGTCGCTGAGCTGAAGAAGCAGTTGGCCGAGGCGCTGGCCACAATCGCCGGGCTGCGGGCGCGGTTGGGGCAGAATTCGCGCAACTCCAACAAGCCGCCCTCCTCTGATGGGCCAGCAGTGAAGCGGGAGCGCAAGGAGCCCAGCGGGAGGAAGCCGGGAGGACAGCCCGGGCACAAGGGGCACCGGCGTGAGTTGTTGCCGCCCGAGAAGGTGGACGAGGTGGTGGCGGTGCAGCCCAAGGGGTGCAGCCGGTGCGGCGGAGAGCTCGAGCAGAGGGAAGAGGGGCCGGCAGCGTGGCGGCACCAGGTGGTGGAGCTGCCCGAGGTGAAGCCGCGCGTCACCGAGTACCAGCTGCGCTCCGGGCATTGTGCGAGGTGTGAGGTGTGGACGCAGGCCCAGTTGCCACCGGGAGTGCCGAGCGGAGCCTTTGGTCCCAGGCTCACCGCGGTGGTGGCGTTGCTGACAGGCCGGCTGCGGCTGACGAAGCGGCTGGTGCAGGAGTTTGCCTCCAGCGTGCTGGGGGTGGAGGTGGCCCTGGGGAGCATCTCCAAGTTGGAGCGGAGCATGAGCGCCGCGCTGCAAGCGCCCGTGGAAGAGGCGCGCGCGTACGTGCGCGAGGCCTTGAGTGTGAATGCGGATGAAACCAGCTGGCGCGAGAAGCTCAAGAAGGCGTGGTTGTGGGTGGCCGCCACGGCACTGGTAACCGTGTTCTCCATCAACCGAGAGCGCAGCGGCGAGGCCGCCCGGCAATTGCTGGGCGAGGACTTCGTGGGCTTCGTGGGTAGCGACAGGTGGAGCGGTTACAACTGGGTGGACATCAACCTGAGGCAGCTGTGCTGGGCGCATCTGCGGCGCGACTTCCAGAAGTGGGTGGACAGGGGCGGAGCGGCAAAGCCCCTGGGCCGGGCCCTGCTGGGGCAGACCAAGAAGCTCTTCGCGCTCTACCACCAGTGGCGAGACGGGACTCTGCCGCGTCCTGCATTCCAGGCGCACATGGGCGAGGTAGAGGCGGCGGTGGCTCGACTGCTGCGCAAGGCACGCGTGTGCCCGGACCAGAAGGTAGCCGGTATGGCCGAGGCCATCCTCAAGCTGGAGCCAGCCCTGTGGGCATTCGTGCATATGGAGGAGGTGGAGCCCACCAACAACCGGGCTGAGCGTGCGCTGCGCCCCGCCGTCTGCATGCGCAAGGGCAGCTTCGGCACCCACAGCCCCGAGGGCAGCCGCTACATCGAGCGGATGCTGACAGCAGTCACCACGCTCAAGCAGCAGCAGCGCCATGTGCTCGATTACCTGACCGAGGCCATGCATGCGCACCTGCATGGACATGCTGCTCCCTCTCTTCTGCCTGTCTCTTGAATGGCGACCACCGCCCGGCCTCTCCGAGGCGGTGAACGCTTACCTTTGGTAAAGGAGCGGAACATGCAGTCGAAGTTTGACCGCGTCTTCCTACTGGACCTCCGGGATGAGACGGTCGTCACATTGAAATGAAGACTCCACGTCCCTACGTCCAGATTCTCACTCCGAAGCAGCATCAAGCCAATATCAGGCACTATTCCATTCGGCAGAATTTCCGAAGAGTCAGGAGGGAAGGGCCTTTGTGGACTTACCTGAAGGGGATGAGGTCCTGACTTGATTGGAGGATGTAGCCATGCGTTTCCGAGCGTGCATCGCACTTCTGTTCTATGTCTCAGCCTGCGCTACGTCAGTGCCCAGCCCAAGAGAGCCAGCAGCCCGGGACCAGAGGCTCGCCAACCTCCAACGAGCGGCGGAGCTGCCCTGGACGGACGGGGGGCGGTGCGCCGTCGAAGAGGCTTCCCAGCCCTGGCCCGTGCTGGCGGAGCGGTGCTTTTATGCCCTCGACCATGACCGGGTTCGGTTTCGGGACATCACGGGCAGATGCGCCGTCGCCTCCGCAGGTGCGGCAGTGGGCGTCGGACTCTGTGTCTTGGCGGCACCGGAGATCGTCGTGGGAGCGGTGATCGTCGCGGGCGTGGTGGTGGTGGGCTTCGCCATCAAAGAGGCGTTGGATACCTACGCGGAGAAGAGGGGCCGTCCCCAGGTCCAGGTAAGGCCCGCGCCTGAAACGCGGCCCGTGCCTGAAACAGCGCCCGCCCCGCAGAAGCCCTCGCCGAAAAAACGGCCCAAGCCGGAGCCAAAAGGGCCGGATTTTCCTCCTCTGGAGCCACCCGAAGTCACGGAGCGAGATCGCCACAGGTGCGAGCCCGTCCCAGTGCCGCACGCGGGCAAGGATGACGCGCATAACAAGTGCGCCGATCAGTTTCCTCCCAACCGTTATCCCGGAATGGATGTGCTCGTGGGCGGTGTGAGCTTCGATGCGCTGCAAGTCGGCGTTCGTGTGCTGTGGGAAATCAAGACCCATCAATTTGACACGTATCCTGATTTTATCCGGGATCGGGAGATTGAGAAGGAGTTGGAGCAAATAGAAAAAGAGCGAAAAGCTGCGGCGGCGTGTGGGTATGATTTCATCATTGGGGTGAGCACCCAAGGGCACAAAGAAGCGCTGCTCGCTGTTGTTCCCTCCCTCAAGATCGTCGTCACGGGATGCAAACGATGACCACCCAGAATCGCCTCGTTCTGACCGTCTACGCGCCTGCGCTCGTGGGTGACGACAAACGCACAATCGCTGCCGTTCATGGGATGGAAAAGGCGCTCCCCGGCTTGCGTCTAGAGTGGAGAGTTACCGGGGGGCGACGGCTTGCTGCGTTGCCACAGCGCGACGCGTGGATCGTAGAAAAGATTAAGGACGGGGGCTTCCCCCTTGTGTGCAACGGGGACGAGAGTTACCCCGTGACGGTTATGGGGAGGGGAAGCTCGGGACTCTTCAGCCCTGGCGGTCAGGCCCTGTTTGAAGTCCATGCGAAGTTGCCGCTAGATGCGGCGGTTATTGCTGCAGCGGGGGAGATGCTGGAGCGTGTAGCGGAGGGCACACGCGCGTTCTGGGGGCGTGCGACGCCACACGACGCTGCGGTGGACATCGCGTATCAGACGGCACCCACGCTTGAAGGGCCGCCGTCCCCACGCCGGGGGTTGCCCGCCCTGAAGCTCTTCGAGCACATCCGCTCGCCAGAGATTCCCTATTACCTCGGGTGGCTGAACTACTGGTCGCCCGCTGCCGCAGAAGCCATAGGGTTTCCGGACCCGGCCCGCGACGCGGAGCTGCTGTCACGCTCACGGCGTACCGCGTCGGGCGGGTGGGTTGTGCAGCTCACCGATGCGCCGCTCGACCTGGACAACCCCGCCCACCTGGACGCACTCAAACGGGCCTACGAGCGCTTCCCAGAGATTGGCGGGCGCACAGCCCCTTGATGCGCGGCACGGCTCGCGGTGGCCGTGCTCACTCTCTCTCGGTGACGGTGGCGTAGGCGGCCGCGCGGACGGCGGCGCTTGGGTGCTGCCGCAGGGCTCGCAGGCGCCTCGCCGCGTCCTCGCGCCAGTGCAGGCGCTGCCCGGCCACCGAGATGAGCTCCACCGCCGTCAGCGGCAGCTCGGGGCCCACCTGGTCCGCGACCTCCAGCAGCAACTCGGGCGTCCACCCGGCGCTGGCGTCCTCCAGCTCCGTGGCCACCCCGTCCGCGAGGGTTCGCGCGAAGAGGGGCTCCTCCCGCGTCTCCGCCGCCAGTCCCCGCAGCACCTCCGAGACGGCCCGGGCCTCGCGCCACTCCAGGCTGGCCAACCGGAGCGCGGCGCTCTCGGGCCACAGCGAGGCGTCCCGGGCGAGCACCCGCGCTACCTCATCGAAGCGCGCCTTCAGGCCCACGCGGACCGGCCGGGGCAACTCGAGCAGCACCTGGTGCAATACCCTGAGGCGCTGGCGCGCGGGCACGTCCCGCTCGGGCGTGGCGTCAGGGGCCGGGGGTTCGGAGACGAGCCGCGAGGCGCAGGCCACCACCTGCTCGAAGGCCTTCCCCTCGCGCGTGGCTTCCACCAACGCCCAGGCGGCCTCGCGCCACTCGGCGCCACCGGAGAGGTCCAGCACGCGCCCGGCCGCCTCTTGTGCCACCTGCTCCTCCATTCCGGCGGACCAGCCCGGGAGCACCGTGAAGGCCCTCCGGCGCACGGTGAGGTCCGGGTGGCGGGACACCTGGAGCACGAGCGCCGCGTAACGGGGGCGGGTCTCCAGGGGCATCTGTCCGGGGTGCGCGTCGAGGAGGCTCGTGGCCACGTACTCGTCCGGGCTCCGGGCCATGCTCTCCAGCAACTCCCAGGCGGCCGGCTCGTCGAGCAACTGGCGCGCGGCGTGGCCCACGGCGATGCGGACGTCCCGGTGGAGCTGGGGCCTGTCCCACTGCTGGCGGAGCAGCGCCAGGCTGCGCGGGGAGCGGAAGGTGCCGAGCAGCCGCAGGGCCTCCTTGTGCACCGTCACCTTGAGCTTCTCGCGCGAGAGCAACGCGCCGAGCGTGGAGGCGAGCGTCTCGGAGGAGACGCGCTTCGCCACGCGGGGCACCGCGTACATGGCCACCCGGGCGCGGTCTCCGTCGAGGTTCTCCAGCAGCAGGGGCAGCGCCGGCTCCGGCTTGTCCAGCCACACCAGCGCCCCGAGCGCGGCCTCCACCGTGGGCACGTCCGGCGAGCCGAGGAAGGGCTTCAGGGTGTCCACCTCCACCACCTGCAGGCGGGGGAGGATCCGCAGCACGCTCATCCGCTCGAAGGCGCTGCGCTCGGTGTCCCGGGCCATGCGCAGCAGCAGGTCCCGGTAGCGGAGCTGCTGGCGCGGCAGCCAGCGGTGGAAGCCGCGTTGGACCGAGGGCACCCAGCCCGTCTTCCCCGTGCTGAAGAGCCCCTTCAGGCCGCGCCCCTCGAGGTAGGGGTCCAACCACTCCTGCCGGCGCCGGTGCAGGTGCGCGAAGACGGGGGCCAGGGTGACGGTGCTCTCGTCGCGGTCGAGCAGCTTGCGCACCCGGACGTCCTTCGTGCGCGGCGGGGCGAGCCAGAGCCCGATGGCCTGCTGCGCCAGCCACGTGGGCGTGGCCTCGGTGATGGGCTCGAGCATCGCCTGGAGCATGTCCACGTTCCACGCGCGCCGGCCGAGCGCCTGGGTGAGCGCGAGGATGAGGTCGTAGCTCTCGCGCTGCCCGGCGGAGCGGATCATCGGCAGCAGGGCCGTGAAGAGGTGGTGCTCGGTGCCGCGCGGCAGATCCCTCTCCAGCGGAGGCAGGGCGAGCGTCCCGGACTGTCCGGCCAGCCGCTTCAGCGTGTCGAGGGCGAAGCGGAAGAGGGGATTTTCAGGCGCGGTGGCGTGGGCGCGGATGAGCCGGAAGGCCAGTTCCTGCAGCGCCAGATGGGTGCCGCGCGAGCTGTCCCGGGCCTCGACGACGTACGTCACCAACGCCTCGAGGGCGGGAATGTGCCCGGGCTCGAAGACGGACGGGGGCACCTTCGCGAGCGCGCTCAGGGCCTCCTGGCGCACCGGATCCTGCTCGTTCTTCAGCCGGGCGAGGGACGTGAGCGTCTCCGTCAGGCCCCGGCGGGACAGGCCCGTGCTGGACACCAGCAGCGAGAGCGCCCGGGCCCGGTCCTCGGCCTTGCTCGCGAAGGCCGCCTTCTGGAGGGGCTCGCGCGCGTGCTCGATGGTGCGCAGCGCCTGGAGGGCGAGCTGCCGGTCCCGGTTCTCCCGCACCTCGCGCAGGCCGAGCTGGCGCGCGGTCTCGGCATCCCGCAGCTCATGGGGGAGGACGCGCAGCAGGTCCTCGGACAACTCGCGGGGCGGTGCTCCCTCGAAGGCGTGGGCGAAGAACCCGGCGCGCCGGGAGGGGGGCAGGGCGTCCAGGAAGCGGGCGAGGTGGTAGGGGTTGTTCGCCAGGGCCCGTGCGAGGCCGAGGAGCTGGTCGCGGGAGAAGAAGCGGAGCTGGCGCAGCAGGCCGGCCGTCAGCTCCGAGACGTCGGCGAGCCGCGCGGCGCGGTAGGCGGGACGGTGGAGGAGCGCGAAGAGTTGCTCGGGGTGTTTGCGCGCGAGCCGCGGGAGCGTGTCCCTCACGAAGCGCGGAAGCTCATCCGGAGGCGAGAAGTCGCGCGCGAGGACGAGCACGGCCTCGCCATGGGAGTGGGTCAGCTCCATCAGCGCGATGCGGTAGGTGGACAGGAGGGCACTGCGCTCGCGCTCCGGGGCGTGGGTGAGGCGCGAGCGGAGGAAGACCAGCACCTCGTCCGGGTGGCGGCGCACCAGCGGGCGCCAGGCGTGGAAGGTGTGCTCGAGCCCGGGGAGCAGGCGGCGCACGGTGTCCGCGTCGAGCGCGGGGAGCAGCAGGGCCGCCTCCGCGGCGCCGTGGCGGGTGAGGACGAGCGGGAGGAGCCGGGCCGCCAGCGCGTTCCTCCGGGCCAGGGCCACGCCCTTGAGGACGCGGCGGCGGATGAAGGGGCTCAGCTCCGGCAGCACCCGCTCGAGGGCGGCGTCGTCCTGGATGAAGCTCCCGGCCAGGGCGGCGGCCTGGCCACGCACGAGGCCGGAGGGGTGGGCGAGGGCTCGCAGCACACGGGACTCGTCTCGCGCGCCACGGGCCAGCGCGAGTGCGAGGCTCGCCTCGTAGGCCTCGCCGGACAGGAGCGCGTCCATGAGCTGCGTCAGGGCGGGGCTGTCCCGGCCATCGCGGCCCAGCCTGGCGGCCCGCGCGACGCGTGCGCCGTAGCCCAACGAGTCCAGCTCCGACAGCAGTGCTTCGCGCGATGGGATCCGCATGGGTGCTCCCTCCCTGGGGCTGGCGACGTTAGACCAGACCGTGGGGTGGGGTCTGGAGTCCCCGGTGTGTGGACTCCCGGGCGGGGGAGGTGGGGATGCGAGACCCCAGGCGCCCGAGTCCTTTCGCGGGGTTGGCGTCGGCCCCCGCCTTGCTCCTGTCCGGGGCGGGGAGGAAGAGCCGATGCGAATCGACAGCGCGGGATGGACGCACGTGGGACGCCGCTCCCACAACGAGGATGCCTGGGTGGCCCGGGCGGAGCTGGGCCTGTTCGTGGTGGCCGATGGGATTGGCGGCTACGAGGGCGGTGAGGTGGCCAGCCGGTGCGTGGTGGAAGCCTTCTCCGGCTTCTGCGAGCGCGTGGCCAGGGATCCCGAGGCCACCTGGCCCCACCATCCGCGGCCGGGCCACTGCCACGAGGAGGCGTTGCTGCTCAACTGCACCGTGCTCGCCCAGCGTGCGGTGCTCTCGCGCCGCGTGGGACAGTTGCGTGAGATGGGCTCCACCGTGGTGGCGCTCGCCCTGGGGCCCCGGGGCGCGGCCGTGGCGCACGTGGGGGACAGCCGGCTCTACCGGCTGCGCGACGGGCGGCTGGAGGCGCTGACCCGCGACCACTCCGTGCTCGAGGAGATGCGCGAGGCCGGTGTCGAGACGCCCGGGCGCGGGGAGAGTCCTTACGGGCACGTCATCACCCGCGCGCTGGGGACCCAGAACGCGGAGCCCACCGTGCGGCGGCTCGAGGTGCGGCCGGGGGATGTGTACCTGCTGTGCTCGGATGGGTTGTACGAGCCGCTCGGGCCGGAGCGGTTGGCTTCCCGGTTGGGGCAGGGGCGGGCCGCGGGGGTGGCTGAGCGGCTGGTGCAGGAGGCCTATGCGGCGGGGGGCCGGGACAACATCACGGCCATCGTGGTGGGCGTGGGCACGGAGTAGGGGACACGGGTGCAACCCGGGGGGATTCAGTCGGGCTCCTCGGGGAGCAGGCCATGGCGCCGGGCCAGGGCCCGCAGGTGTTTGCGATCCACGCCCGCCTGCCGCGCCGCCTCCGAGAGGTTGCCGCCCGCCCGTGCCAACACGTCCCGGAGGTAGTGCCGCTCGAAGGACTCCACCAGCGCCTGTTTCGCCTCCGCGAAGGGCAGGTCCGTGCGCAGCGGCACCTCCGGCCCCGTCCCCTGTGGTTGGAGCGACAGGCGCAGCTCCTCGAAACCCCGCGCCCCTCGCGAGAGCACCAGCGTCCGCTCCAGCACATTGCGCAACTCGCGCACGTTGCCCGGCCAGTCGTGCCCCGAGAGCACCTCCAGCCCGGGGCCCCGGATGGGTCCGGGCTCGAAGCCCCGGCGGCGCAGCAGCTCCGCCACCAGCAACGGCAGATCCTCCCGGCGCTGCCGCAACGGGGGCAGGGGCAGCGTCACCACCGCCAGCCGGTAGTAGAGGTCCGGCCGGAAGGTGCCCTCGGCCACCGCCAGCGAGAGGTCCACCCGCGAGGCCGCCACCACCCGCACGTCCACGGCCTGCTCGACGTCTCCGCCCACCGGGCGCACCCGGCGCTCCTCCAGCACGCGCAAGAGCCGCGCCTGCACCGACGGCGGAATGCCCGCCAGCTCGTCGAGGAAGAGCGTGCCTCCCTGGGCCCGCACGAAGGCACCCGAGCGCGCCGCCAGCGCTCCCGTGAAGGCTCCGCGCACATGGCCGAAGAGCTCGCTCTCCACCAGCCCCTCCGGCAGCGCGCCGCAGTCCACCGCCACGAAGGGCCCCTTGCGCCGCGCGCTCGCCTCGTGGAGCGCGCGCGCCACCACCTCCTTGCCCGTCCCCGTCTCGCCCTGGATGAGCACCGTCGTGTCCGTGGGCGCCACGTGCTCCAGCACCGCGAACAGCTCGCGCATGGCCAGGCTCTCGCCCACCAACTCTCCGAAGCGCCGTGCCTGACTCGGCGCCACTTCCCACGGCTGGCCCTCGGCCTGGATGCGCAGGAAGCTCCGCCCCACCTTGAGCGTGGCCCCCACCCGCACCCGTGCCTCGCCAATCCGCGAGCCCTCGTACAGCGTGCCGTTGCGGCTGCCGAGGTCCCTCACCACGAAGTCCACCCCCTCCGAGTGGATCTCCAGGTGCTCGCCCGAGACGCGTGGGTCGCTCAGCCGCAGCGCGCACCCCTCGCGCGTGCCCACCCGCATGGGGGACTTCCCGAGCGCCACCGCGCGCCCCGCGTCGGGCCCATCGATGACGACGAGCTGACAGCGCCGGGCGGTGGTGCTGCCGGAGGACTCATTCTGGGTGGAGAGGGCGGTCTTGGACACGGTGGCCAGGCTAGTCTAGGGCGGGTGAGGGAGTTGCCGCGACAGCTCGGTCCCTATCGTCTCGTGCGCCGGCTCGGTGCGGGGGGCATGGCCGAGGTGTTCCTCGCGCTGGCCTTCGGCGCCAGCGGCTTCGAGAAGCGCGTGGTGCTCAAGGTGTTGCGTCCCGAGCACGTGGGCAATGCCACCTATGAGCGCATGTTCCTCGAGGAGGGCCGGCTGGGGGCGAGGCTGAGCCACCGCAACCTCGTGGGGGTGCACGACCTGGGGTACGCGGACGGGGCCTACTACGTGCGGCTGGACTACGTGGAGGGCGCGGACCTGGCGAGCCTCCTGGCGCGCGGGCGGCCCGGGTCGGCGCTGGCGCTCTTCGTGGCGGACGAGCTCGCGCTGGCGCTCGCCGCGGTGCACGGGCTGGAGGACGAGGCGGGGCGGCCACTCGGGTTGGTGCACCGGGACGTCACTCCGTCCAACGTGCTGGTGTCCCGGCTGGGCGAAGTGAAGCTGGCCGACTTCGGCATCGCCAAGGCCACGCTGCTGCGGGAGCAGACGCGCGCCGGGGTGCGCAAGGGAACCTACGCGTACATGTCCCCCGAGCAGGTGCGAGGCGGCGCGCTGGGGCCGGCAAGCGATCTCTTCTCGCTGGGCACCACCCTGCACGAGCTGCTCACCGGGCGCCGGCCCTTCGACGGGGAGACGCCTTTCGAGACGATGGAGCGCATCCGCGAGGCGGACGTGGGGCCGCTCGCGGACGTGGAGGAGGACCTTCGCCCGGTGCTCCGGGCCTGTCTGGCGCGGCGGCCGGAGGACAGGCCGGGCTCGGCCGAGGCGTTGCGCCGGATGCTCTCCCCGCCGCGCCGCGCACGCGCCGAGGCCGGGCCGCCGGAGCTGGCCCGGTGGGTTGTCGAGGGGCTGGAGCAGGGCGGCGCGGGTGGCTCCACGGGCGGGACGGTGCTGGAAGACACGTGAGGCGCGGTCAGCCCGGAGTGGCGCGGATCTCCGCACCAGAAGCGCGAGCCCTCTTCGCCTCAGTAGTCGTAGCGGGTGTTGGCGTCGAGACTTCCAGAGAAGGTATAGCCGACCTTGTCGTTGTAGACGGAGCCCTTGAGGTGCTCGCCCCCCGACTTCAGATCGCCCCAGACGTAGAGGAAACCCTTGCATCCGGCGCACGTGGGATCGCCATTCTTGAACACGTCCCACTCGCCGTTGAGCTCATCCGCGTCGGAGGAGGTGATGCGCACCAGCTTGAACTCGTACGTGTCGCCGGTCGCCACCTTCGCGCGCGCGTTGCCGAATCCCTGGAGCGTGTTCTCCTGCCAGCTGAACGTCGCGAAGCCCGCCGTGACCGTGTGGCTGGTGTTCTGGCCCTGGACGTAGTTGGTCTCGCTGAAATAGTTGAGGGCCGACGAGCGCACGTTGTGGACCGGCAGGATGTTGCTCCAGGCCAGGATGGGGAGCGCCACCGTCAGGGCCGCCAGACCGTTGAAGACAGACTTGGGCATGTTGCTCAGCATGGATTCTCCTCGAGGTTGAGATGAGTGCCGGCGGGTTCCCGCCAGCGGCCATGCCCTGAGCACCCGGCGTGCCAGGAGTTGAAATCCGCCAAACCGCTGAAATCGCTGGACGCCTGCCTGCCTGCTCTCCATGCCGTGACAAGTCTGGGCAGGGGAGTGACCAGAATTTGTCGGTCCTCACGCCACGCGGATGACGACCTTGCCGAAGTGCGCCCCGCTCTTGAGGTGCTCGAAGGCGGCGCGCGTCTCGGCGAACGGGAAGACGCGGTCCACCACCGGGCGCACCGCGTGCAGGGTCAGCGCGCGGTTGAGGGCCTCGAAGGACTGGCGGTGCCCCACCAGGATGCCCTGCACGCGCAGGTTCCCCATGAGGATGGGGGTGAGCGGCATGGCTCCCGCGCCACCGCTGAGCACGCCGATGACGGACACGGTGCCCCCCACGCGCACGGCGCGCAGGGACTTCTCGAAGGTCCCGGCGCCGCCCACCTCCACGACATGGTCCACGCCCGTGCCGCCGGTGAGGGTGCGCGCCGCCTTGTCCCAGTCCGGCGTCGTCACGTAGTTGATGCCCTCGTGGGCGCCCAGCGCACGGGCCCGCTCCAGCTTGTCGTCCCGGCTGGAGGTGATGAGGACGCGAGCCCCCATCATCCGGGCGATCTGCAGCGCGAAGATGGAGACACCCCCGGTGCCCTGCAGCAGCACGGTGTCTCCCGCCTGGAGCCCGCCGTGCGTGACGAGCGCGCTCCACGCGGTGACGGCCGCGCACGGCAGAGTGGAGGCCTCCTCGTCCGTCAGGTGCGCGGGGGTGGGGACCACGCCGTCCTCGTGCAGCACCATCGTGTCCGCGAGCGCCCCATCCAGGGGCCCGCCCAGCGTGCTGCCCTGCACGGCGCGCGAGGGCTCTCCGGCGAGCCACGCCTGCGCGAAGAGGCTCATCACCCGGTCCCCGGGCTTCACCCGGGTGACGCCCGGTCCCACCGCGTCCACCACGCCCGCTCCATCCGAGTTGGGTACCAGCGGCAGCTTCTGCCGCGGGTTGTAGCGCCCCTCCACCATCATCAGATCGCGGTAGTTGAGGCTCGTGGCCTTCACCCGCACCCGCACCTGCAGGGGTCCCGGCACGGGGTCCGGCCGCTCGGCGGCCACCAGCTTGTCCAGCCCGAATCCGTCACGAATCTCGTAGACCTTCATGGGGCGGGTTCTAACGCGCCCCATGCTTCGCGGAGAACGGTTTCGGCGGCACGGGCGGGAAGCGTTGACTCCCCTGCGGTAGACTCTCCGGCATGACGCGGCGATTCTGGGCCAGGAGTGGCGCGGTGGTGCTGTTGTGGATGGGCGCACAGGGATGTGCCCGGGTTCCCGTTGTCCAGGACGCGGATGTGGACGCGCTCGCCGACTGGCCCGAGCCCGCCCCCGAGGACGAGAAGAAGATCGAGTCCGCCGAGCCCGTGACGCCCCACGCGCCGCTCCCGGCGCCTCCCCGCGCCTCCAACCTCCTGGTGCTGGGCGGTGGCGGCGAGCCCTCCAGCAATGAGATCGCCCTGGAGAAGAATGTCCGCTACTTCCAGCGGACGCTCGAGGCGCAGGGCCTCGCGCCCGCTTCCGCCTCCGTCTATTTCGCCAATGGGAATGATGGACAGGCCACCGTGCGCTACCTCGGGGAAGGCGCGCGCGAGCAATTCAAGGCCCTGGAGATTCCCCACCTGAAGGGACCGGCGACCCTGGAGCACTTCCTGGAGTGGGTGGACCGGAGCGCGCGGGACACGCCCCATCAACCGGCCTTCATCTACTTCACGGGGCACGGAGGCTTGAACAGCCGGCACCGCAACAACAACCACCTGGCGCTCTGGGAGGGGGACACGCTGACGGTGCGGGCCTTTGGCCTCTTCCTGAACCGGCTCCCGAGCACCACGCCCGTGGTCACGGTGATGGCCCAGTGCTACGCCGGCTCGTTCGCCAACTTCATCTACCAGGACGCCAATCCCAAACGGCCGGTGGTGGCCCAGCCCCGCTGTGGCTTCTTCGCCACCACGGACTTCCTCCCCTCCGTCGGCTGCACGCCGGAGGTGGATGAGGCGGACTACAAGGATTACAGCTCCAGCTTCTTCGCGGGCCTCAGTGGGCGGGACCGGATGGGCAAGGCGGTGGCCTCGGCCGATCATGACGGGGATGGTCGGGTGAGCTACGCGGAGGCCCACGCGTTCGCGAAGGTGGATGGCGAGACCACGGATCTGCCCATCTCCACCTCGGAGGCATGGTTGCAGCGGCGCGCCACGCGGCGCGACCGGCGACGGTTCCTCTCCGCGCCCATCCTGGAGGTGCTGCGCGGCGGGCGCCCGGAGCAGCGGTATGTCGTGGAGTCGCTCGTGGCCCGGCTGGGTTTCCTCCCCGAGCTGTCCGTGCGCGACAACCTCAAGACCACGATGCCTCGCACGGAGGAGGCCGTGGCCTATGTCGAGCGCCTCTACATGGAGCTGATCAACATCGGCATGCAGGAGAAGCTCCGGGCCTCGGCGTCTCCCCAGGCGCTCTCCGTCCTCGATCGGCTGCTCCAGTGCGAGAATGGCTCCTGGGATACGCCGCCCGGCGCGGTGCCGGTACCGGTGCAAGCTTCCGAGGCTGAAGCGGCGGCCGGTGAGCCATGAGCAAGGCTCGTGCATGAGGTGAGCGGCGCGGCGGAGACGGCCCACCCGGGCCCCGCCGTGTCCGTCGACTACCACCTGCGGCAGATGGTGCTCGCGGCGCGGGCGTAGTTAACGAGGGTTGAAGGTTCCTGCCTTCCATTGCTCCAGCGATCTCTCCGCGGAGAAACCGACCAGCCCGTCAACATGCGCGGCGATGTCTGTCAGCACCCGCTCCCCTTCGCCTGGTGCGAACTCCAATACCGAGACCGCAGCCCAGCAACGGGTTCCCGGGTCTGGGTCATCGAGCAACTTCAACAACTGGCGCTGCGCTTCAATACCTCTCGCTTTGAGTTCCTTTTCGATTGCAACGAGAAGATCATACATGCGGTTCGCTTCTCTCGGTTTGCCCGCGTAGATCGCGGGCCACCTCTCGGCGGATAGGGTCCTGATTCTTTCGATCAACTCTTCCGTTGGAAGCTTCTTGATCTGGGTCTTCTTCATGGGATGATTCCAAAGCGTCTCAGGATCAGCAGTCCGAAGGTGCGCTGTTCTTCATACCTGCACCGGCTGAAAGTCCGTGGGCAGGTTGGAAAAGACGGTTTCACCCTCGAGCGTGGACGTGTGGTGCGGGGACGTCGTCAGTGCTCCGCCCGTGGGTACCCCGGTGGTGCAAGCCGTCACCAGCATCAACGCCGCCAGCGCCAGTGCACCCGCTCGCAAGGGCCGCCGCGTGCCCTTCGGGCGTGAGTTGACACAATTCCTGGTCATTTACTCCCTCACCCCAGCCCTCTCCCAGTGGGAGAGGGAGCATTCACAGTGGGAACCTGGGGACCGTGGCACCCTCACCCCGTCCCTCTCCCGAAGGGAGAGGGGATATTGGGGGATGTTGGGGGGTATGGGGCTCAACCCGCCTCGCCACCGTCGATGTTGTAGGCCGCCCCGGTGATGGTGGCCGCCGCGTCCGAGCTCAGGAAGAGGCACAGCGCCGCCACCTCCTCCGGCTGGATGACCCGCCCCATCGCGTTCATGTTCGCCAGCGCCGCGTGCGCCTCCTGCTCCGTGCGGCCCGTGCTCTTCGAGATCGCCGCTTTCGCGTTCGTGAGCATGTCCGTCTCCACCCAGCCCGGATTCACGATGTTCACCGTCACCTGCTTGCGCGCCCACTCCACCGCCAGCGACTTCGTCAGCCCCAGCAGCGCGTGCTTCGACGCGCAATACGCCGACGTGTATTTCACTCCCCTCGTCGCCGCCATGCTCCCGATGTTGATCACCCGGCCCCCTCCCGCCGCCGCCATCGCCGGAATCAGCTCCCGGCTGAACAGGAACGGCGCCGTCACGTTCACCGTCATCACCCGCTGGAAGTCCTGCGTCGTCGTCTTGTTCAGCGGCGCCGACACCGAAATCCCCGCGTTGTTCACCAGCACCCGCGGCGTCCCCGCCTCCAATATCTTCTTGCTCGCCGCCAGCACCGCCGCCTCGTCCGCCACGTCCACCGCCAGCGGGCGCACCGCTCCTCCCGACTCGCGCGCCAACTCCTCCAGCGCCTCCGCCGCCCTCGCCAGCGCCCACACCTGGTAGCCCTCCTTCACGTACGCCTGCACCAGCGCCTTGCCGATTCCCCGGCTCGCGCCCGTCACTACCGCCGTCTTCTGGGTCGTCGTCATGGTCCCCGACCTTACCCGGACCTCGTTCCCCTCGCCCCCCCGGTGATACAAGCCCCCAGCCCCGTCCCACCCCCCTGGAGGCCCCTCCCATGTCTCGCGCGGACATCACCGACCTCTTCCGCATCGACGACCTCCTCTCCCCCGAGGAGAAGGCCGCCCGCGACACCGTCGCCCGCTTCGTCGACTCCGAGGTCCTCCCCATCATCGGCAAGCACTTCCGCGAGGGCTCCTTCCCCTCCCACCTCGTGCCCCGCCTCGGTGAAATGGGCGTGTTCGGCGCCAACCTCCAGGGCTACGGCTGCGCCGGGTTGAACACCGTCAGCTACGGCCTCATCCTCCAGGAGCCTCGAGCGCGGCGACTCGGGCCTGCGCTCCTTCGCCTCCGTGCAGGGCTCGCTCTGCATGTTCCCCATCCACGCCTACGGCAGCGAGGCGCAGAAGCAGCGCTTCCTCCCCGCCATGGCCCGCGGCGAGCTCATCGGCTGCTTCGGGCTCACCGAGGCCGACTTCGGCTCCAACCCCGGCGGCATGCGCACCCGCGCCCGCCGCGACGGCGACTCCTGGGTCCTCAACGGCTCCAAGACGTGGATTACCAACGGCTCCATCGCCCACGTCGCCGTCGTCTGGGCCAAGACGGACGAGGGCGGCCCCGAGTCCATCCGCGGCTTCCTCGTGGAGCAGGGCATGCCCGGTTTCTCCGCCCGCGAGATTCCCGGCAAGTTCTCCATGCGCGCCTCCACCACCAGCGAGCTGTCCTTCCAGGACGTGCGCGTGCCCGACGCCAACGTGCTCCCCGGCGTCACCGGCCTGCGCGGCCCCCTGTCCTGTCTCAACACCGCCCGGATGACGATCGCCTTCGCCGTCACCGGCGCCGCCATCGCCTGTTTCGAGGGTGCTCGCGAGTACTCGCTCTCCCGCGGCCAGTTCGACAAGCCCATCGCCGCCTACCAGCTCACCCAGGAGAAGCTGGCGGACATGCTGCAAGAGATTGTGAAGGCGCAGCTCCTCTCCCTGCGGCTGGCGCGCCTCAAGGACGAGGGCAAGGCCACCCCCGTCATGGTGAGCCTCGCCAAGCGCAACAACGTGAAGGCCGCGCTGGAGATCGCCCGCGTGGCCCGGAGCATCTACGGCGCCAACGGCGTCACCGACGCCTACCCGCCCATCCGCCACCTGCTCAACCTGGAAAGTGTATACACCTACGAGGGCACCCACGAGGTGCACACGCTGGTGCTCGGCAAGGCCATCACCGGCCATGACGCGTTCGGGTGAGAGGGTTTGTCAGCCGGGCCTGTGCGGGCCCGCCACCCCTTTAGGGTTGGCCGTCCCGCACCCTATCTTTCAGGACTGCTACACTTGGGGGAGGCCCGCGCCATGTCGAAGAAGCACCGGAGTCCCGTTGTGGGGGAGGGCGGCGGCACGCAGCGTGAGGTTCGGCGGAGCGCGCGGGGTAGGCCGTGGCCTGGCCCGCGAGCCGTGGTGCTTCTCGTTCTCTCGCTGCAGGCCGCGTGCGCGACGAGCTACCCCATGGGCGGGACGCTCACCGGAACGGCGCGCCGCTGGCAGCGGGGCGGTGAGGCCCAGGGGGCGGCCGCGGTGTGGTCCGAGGGGTCCAGCGAGGACCAGGTGCTCGCCAACCTCCGGCGAGCGGCGAAGCTGCCCTGGACGGACGGAGGGCGGTGTGTCGTGGAGGAGGCCTCCCAACCCTGGCCCGTGCTGGCGGAGCGGTGCTACCAGGTGCTCGACCATGAGCGTGTCCGCTTCAACGAGCGTACCGGGCGGTGCGCGGTCGCCTCTGCTGGGGCGGGTGCTGTGGGAGTCGGGCTGTGCGTCCTGGCGGCACCGGAGATCATCGTCGGAGCGATAGTCGTCGCCGGTGTGGTGGTGGTGGGCTTGGCGATTTCGGAGGCGCTGGAGGCGTACGAGAAGCGTGGGCGTCCCCAGGTTCGGCCGCCGCCTTCGCGGCCGCCGCCTTCGCGGCCGGTGCCGGAGACGCGGCCGGTGCCAGAAGCGCGACCGGTGACCGAGACGAAGCCCGTCCCTCAGCAGCTCAAGAAGAAGCGGCGGCCCAAGCCGGAGCCGGAGGGAGAGGGCGGGCGGCCCCCGCTGCCACCCGAGCCCACGGACAGGGAGCGCAACCGCAGGTGCGAGGCCATGCCGGTGCCGCACTCAGGCGGCAACAAGGCGCACAACACGTGCGCCGACTGGTATCCGCCAAACCGCTGGCCCGGGATGGATGCACGTGTAGATGGCAGGGACTTCGACGCGCTTCAGGTGGGAGTGCGTGTGCTGTGGGAGATCAAGGTCGAGAAGTTCGACGAATACAGTGACTTCTTGAAGAAGATTACGGTCGCGAAGGAGATGAGGGAGTTCACCAAATACCGGGACATCGCGCTGGCCTGTGGCTATGCCTTCAAGGTTGGGGTGATCAGCGAGGCCCACAAGGCCGCGCTCCTGAAGGAAGACGCCAGCTTTGATATCGTCGTCACAGGGTGCAAATGATGACCGCTCGAGCCGAGTTGTATCTACACGTTTACGCGCCAGCTCTCACGAGCGACGACGGGCGCCCGCTCGCGGCTGTTGAAGGGATGGAGCGGGCAATTCCCGGGTTGCAGTTGGCGTGGCGGCTCTCGGACGCGGGGCGCCCCATCGCGCTTCCGCAACGGGCGGCGTGGCTGGCCAGGTCGGCCGCGGATGGCGAGTTTGGGTTGTTGTGCAATGGCAATGAGAGCTACCCGGTGACGATGGGGGGCCGACGCGGGAGCGCGATTTCGAGTCCGGGGGGGGAGCCGCTGCTGACTGTTCACGCGAATCTCCCGCAGGACGAGCCCATTGTGGCTGCGGCAGTGGACATGCTGGAGAATGTCGCGGAAGGCGTGCGTGCCCGGTGGGGCGTCGTGGCGCCCGGCCCCGTGAGGTTGGTCATCGCGGCGCAGACGGGCCCGAAGTCGAGGGGACCGGAACGTCCTCCTCACGGGCTGCCCATGCTCAAGCTCCCGTGGAACATCCGCTCGCCCACGGTCCCCCAGTATCTGGGGTGGATCAACTACTGGTCCGCGGCCGCCGCGGAGGCCATCGGCTTTCCGGAGCCCTCCCGCGATGCCGAGCTGCTGGCGCGGGCCCGGCGGACGGCGTCGGGAGGGTGGGTGGTGAGCCTCACCGATGCGCCGCTCGACCTGGACAAGCCCGTCCACCTCGAGGCGCTCAAACAGGCCTACGAGCGATTCCCGCAGATCGGTGGGCGTGCGGAGACATGACCTACCGGCCATGACGCGTTCGGCTGAGAGGGTTTGCCAGACTGCCGGCACGCGCGACCTGCTACGTTGAGGTCCTCCGAGGTAGGCCCGCGTGTCCACACAGACGCAGTCCCCCAGGCCCGAGCACCCCGTCCCCCTTCACGGCGAGGGCGCCCTGCATCCGCCCGACGAGTCCCCGCTGCCTGTCGGCACCCGGATTGGCGGGGACGTGGTGGAGGGGGTGCTGGGCAGCGGCGGCTTCGCCACCGTGTACCGGGTGCGCGGCCCCGAGGGCCACCTGTCCGCCCTCAAGCTGCTGCCGCTGGACCAGGGCCCCGAGCGCGCCGCGCGCGCCTGGCGGGAGATGTCCCTGGGCACGCGCCTGCGCCACCCCAACCTCGTGCGCCAGCTCGGCGCGGGGCAGTGGCCTCCGGACAACCCGCGCTTCGTGTGGCTGAAGCTGGAGCTGATTGACGGCCCCACGCTGGACGAGTGGGCGCCGGGGCGCACCCTGGGCGAGGTGGTGGAGCGGGTGCTGGAGGTGGCGCGCGCCCTGGCGGTGTCGCACGAGGCCGGCGTCCTCCACCGGGATGTGAAGGAAGCCAACATCCTGGTGCGCGAGCGCACCGGGCAGGCGGTGCTGGTGGACTTCGGGGTGGGCTACCACCCGGCCTACCCCACGCTGACGAAAGGCATGTTTCCCCCCGGCACGCTGCCCTACCGCGCCCCCGAGGCGTGGGCCTATGGCCGTGCGCACGCGGGCGAGCCGGGCGCGCACTACCGGGCCGGAGTGGGGGACGACCTGTACGCGCTGGGCGTCGTCTTCTACCGGCTGCTGACGGGCCGCTTCCCCTTCCGGCCCGCCGAGCACGGGGGCGAGGACGTGGACGCGGTGCTGCACCGGGCGCCGCTGCCGCCGCACCTCGTCAACCCGCGCGTGCCCCTGGCGGTGGAGGCGGTGTGCCTGCGGCTGCTGGCCAAGACGCCCGAGGCGCGCTACCCGGACGCCGTGGCGCTGTATGGGGCGCTGGAGGCGCTGAAGGCCGGAGCGGACGCGTCCTGGTCGGTGCCGCTGCTCCCGGAGCGGCGGCCCGCCGTGAAGCCGTGGTTCCACAAGGCCCGGGTGCTGGCAGCGGTGGGCGTGGGGTTGGCCGTGGCACTGGCGGCCTGGTGGCTCACTCCTGGCCAGGAAGTGGCGACAGGAAGGGGCGCGCCGGAACCTGTGCGGGCCGTGGCCGCGCCTCGCCCCGAGGCGCCCCGAAAGGACAGTGCCCCCGTGAAGCAGCAGCCGCAGACGTCTGGCCCCCAGCCCGAAGCCGTCCCCACGCGCCGGAAGGCCGCCGTGCGCGCCGCGTGTCTGGGCCTCACCGGCGCCGCCCTCCAGGCGTGCATGAGCGCCCCGCAGCAGGTGCCCCCCGAGCGCCCCGCCCCGCCTCCCCAGGCATGTCCCGCCGGGGCCGTGGAGACCATGACGGACATGCTCGGCCTGCGCCTCGGGGAGCGCAAAAGCATGGCGTGGGCCGAGCCCAACATCATGAACAAGAAGCCCGTGCGCGTGGACGCGGACACGCCCCTCTTCATACCGGGCGACTGGGAGGCAAATCGGGATGTGCGGGGCCGGGGCGACAAGGTCGCGCTGCCAGACTGGACCTGGATTTCCGGGAGGCTCTACGTCCACGAGGGGCGGGTGTACGGCCGCTTCACCGAGGCGCGCACGCCCCTCGGAGTGACGTACCCGGTGTGCCTGGAGTTGCTGGATACGAGGGGCAACGTCGGCGTGGAGCTGCTGCCCGGCAGCGCGCCGGGGAAGATGATGGTGAACGCTGTCGTGGAGCTGCGGGTGGTGGACCGCTTCCGGTAGGGGCGTCCCGCGGGCGGGACGGACACGACCGGGCAGGAGGTGTGGTAGAGCCCCACCCCTCCGGTTCTGTCCACGTGAGGTGCCCGCCCCATGCCCGTGCTGTCCTCCGCTGCCCTGTTGCGGCTCGTGCTGCTCACCGCTCCCGTGGAAGCCCCCGTGCCCTCCGCGCCTCTTGCCTGTGAGGCGGGGACGCACCACCTGGCGCTGACGGCGGACACGCCCGGCGAGGCGCTCGCGGTGTGCATCCACCCGGGGAAGCCCACCCACTTCTTCTTCGACGCGAAGCTGGCGCACGTGGAGCTGCCCGGGCGGGAGCGTTTCCTGGTGACGCGGGACGACACGGGGCTCGCCCTCGTCCCCACCCAGGCCCTGGAGAAGGGCGAGCGCGTGCGTCTGACCTTCTCCTTCCAGGAGGGCACGGAGCCGGCGGGCGTCACCTTCACCCTGGTGGTGCACCCCTCCGAGGCGGCGGGACTGGTGCGGGTGACACGCCGGCCGCGCTCGCTCGACTCCTACCGGGAGGGAGAGCGGCAGGCGCGGGCGGACGCACAGGCGTGCAGGGCGGACAAGGCCCGCCTGGAGGCTCAGTGCGGCGGGCAGCGGGGACTGCTCGGCCTGCGTGCCCAGGGGTTGTTGGGGGAGGACGGTATCCCCAGCAAGGACATCACCCCGGGCGTCACCTCGCGTCCGGGCAACACGCTCGCCAGTATGAAGGCCCTCAGCTACCGCTCGGACACCACGCCTACGGAGGGCGGGCGCGAGGTGGTGCGGCTGGCCGTGGAGCAGTTGTTGAAAAACCTCGGGAGCACGCCTTGGACCCCCGCGGGGGCGGTGCTGCGGGGGCCCAGGGGTGAGGAGTGGAAGGCCCTCGGTGTGTGGCCGCTGGAGGCGATTGCCCCGGGCAAGGAGCACCCCGTCATGATGGAGGTGGAGGTGACGGAGGAGGAGGCGCGCGGCACCTTCACCCTGAAGTGGTGGGGCCAGGAGGCAGGCAGCGGGGGCGATTTCTTCGACGGAGTGACGTTCCCGTAGCCAGCGCTCAGATGATGTCGTTGGGCAGGAAGACGACATGGTCCGCAGGTAGTTGGCCCGAGCCCGCCAGCTTCATCCACGAGTCCACGACCTCGTCCCCCGAGTACCTCGATGGTCCCGGGTTCCGCATGGAAGATGGCCCAGAACGCCGCCCGCTCCTCGGGCGTCGGCTCTGCCCCCCTATACTCGCTCTCGGCCAAACGATGCCGCTTTCCATCCCCAACCGCACCGGGCAAGAGCATGTCGGACATGAAGAACAGTGGAACCAGGACGAGGCGCACCTGGGAGTTGGCGGGTTTTCTCCTGGTGCTCGTGGCGGCCCTCGGTGCCCAGGCGCAGCCGCCCTCCGCCAAGCTCCCTGGCCGTCAGCTGGACTCCAAGGAGCCCTGGGGCGCTTTCCTTGGCAAGGCCGCACATGAGGTCATTGGCCTGGAGTACACTTTGCAGCACCCCACGAACGCCGTCTTCCTCAACACCATCAGCCTCTACAGAATCGTGGGGGAGGGGAAGTTGGGGAATCCCAAGCGTCTTCCAGAGTTCGTGAGGCGCTTGCGCCCGGACATCACCGATACCGACGCCCTCGTGCTGTTCGAGATCAAGCCGGACAATGAGGAGTCACGCGAGAAAGGGAGAGCCGAGGCGGGGCGCTACCTGGCGGCTCTGAACAAGGCTGTCGAGCCTGACAAGAAGCTGGCGGGAGGCACCGGCTTCGAGGGGTCGCTCTTCCTCGAATTCGAGAACGGGGGAGCACTCTGGCAGTTGTCCTGGCGCACGCCCGAGCCCGGAGTGACGCTGTACCGCTGGAGCTTCCCGGCGTAAGAAACCCGGTGCTTCCTGGAAGGAGCGGGCGGCCCAGAAGGAAGAGGAGTTGCCCTGGGAAGAAATAGAGCAGCGCGGTGAGTTGGCCGAGCAGGCGATCCGGGCTGCCTATGAAGGGAGTGAACGCCCCAAGGGCTTCCAGGGTCAGGTCTACCTGCCTGTGGACTGCCGCTGAGCGGGAGGGAGGAGTCCGCCGCCCTCGGAGCGCGCGAAGTGCCTGGCGCTTGAGGAGCATCTGACCGCTGTGGTAGGGCGAAAAGCCATGACCCCGGAACAATCGCCGGTGCTCGAGTTCCCAGCGTGGCTCTACGGCACCACCGCCGCCATCCGCCGCAAGGCGAGAGCCGAGGGACGCTGGTGGGCCCGGGAATACCGCAAGACCGGTGCCTTTCCCCAGCCCCGGCAGATGCGCCAGGTGCCGCACGAGGAGGTACTGGTGATGCGCTCGGGGGGTGAATTCGACTTGGGCCGCACTCGCTGGTGGGTGCACATGTTCGGCGATGTCTTCATGGACCTGGATGAAGGCGTCCCGGAGGAGGACTCCCTGCGCATGAGAGACGCCTTCGAGTCCTTCTGCCTGAGCACCCCGTGGGGCGCTCTCTACCATGCCGTATCCCCACCCCCTCCGCGGAGCGCGGAGCGCATGGCGAACCGGCTCGCCTCGGTGCTCCGCTTCTGGGAGGTGCTCCAGGTCCCTCGCTACGCGTTCTGGTTCGGGAAGAAGTACACGCTGGAAGAGCTCCTGGACGATATGTACCGCAACACCCTGGAAGCCTGGTGTCCCGGAGGCCCTGCCTCGGTCCGCGAGCACCTGGCCCTGACGGTGGAGCGCATGGCTCGCGCGACCCGAGAGGACTGCCTGGAGGCCGTGCTCCGGGTGATGCCTCTCGTGGTGGAGGCGAACACCGATCTCAAACACCGCGAGGTGCTCAGCGACCCGGACTTCCTGCGCGAGCGCCTCTCCGCGCTTCCCCCGGAGAGGTTCGAGGATTTCTCCAGCGCTAGCAAATACGCGGTGAACGGGCAGTTGTACGCATGGGACAGGGAGTTGGGGCGGCATTAGCAACGGACAGGGCCCACGGTCGTCATCGGGAGGTCGACCGTTGCGCATCCTCGGATGCACTGACGGTGCCCCTCTAAGTGGTGGGGCCAGGAGGCAGGCAGCGGGGGCGAGTTCTTCGACGGAGTGAGGTTTCCGTGAAGCGCCGTCCTGGTGGGCACCCGACAGGCCGCCCTCCTGCATCGTGGACTTATGAAGTCACAGTGACTAAATGTGTGCCGGGGGGGGCCCGCTTCCTCCATCAGGCCCGTGACCCCAGATGCCCGAGCGGAACATCCATAAAAAGACCGTGAAGGCCTGGCGCGACGGCTGGGGGGGGACCATGTCGCCTGAAGCGCTGGTCAATGTCTACGAGCGTGCGCTGGATGCGCTCTGGCGCCGCGCCCACCTGAGCCTGGGGGAGATCACCCTGATGGCCATCGTGGACCGGGTGCTCCACGATGGAACCGGGAAGTTCCCCCACCTCGCGGCGCTCAAGGTCGAGACGAGCGGGGTGCAATTCGGAGCGCTGCGCGTGGCCGCGCAGGGAGTCGACCCGGCGCTCCTGGATGAGTCGCTCGCGTTTCTGGTCGTCGAACTGCTGCGGGTGTTCGGGACTCTCACCGGAGAGATCCTCACGCCGGGCCTCCATGCGGAGTTGAGCAAGGTGCGTGTCCATCCCATGGATGACGAGGGGGGCAAGGTATGAGCGGCCCAGCTGACCATCCGATCCTCCCCCGGCTGGAGACGGGCATCTCCAATCTGGATGCCATCTTCCACGGCGGACTGCCCAAGGGGAGTGTGTCGGTCATCGCCGGTCCTCCGGGCTCGGGAAAGACGACCCTCACCCAGCAGATGTGCTTCCACCACGCGGCCAAGGGCGGCCGGGTCCTCTACTTCAACACCCTCTCCGAGCCGACCGCGAAGACGCTGCTCTACCTGCGGCCTTTCGCCTTCTTCGACCCGAAGCTGATCGAGGAGCACATCCGCTTCATCGACCTCGGCGTGATTCTCCGGAACAAGGGCCTGGAGCTGACGGCCAACCTGGTGATGGAGCATCTCAAGCAGTTCAAGCCCTCGATGCTGGTCATCGACAGCTACAAGGTCTTCGACGATCTGGCCAAGTCGGCCGAGGAGCTGCGCAAGTTCACCTACGAACTCACCGTCCGGCTGATGGCCTGGGAGTGCACCACCTTCCTGCTCGGGGAGTACAACCCGGCTCAGTTCGAGCACCCGGCCTACTCCGCCATCGACGGCATCATCACCCTCAAGCAGAGCGTGCTGTCCGGGGAGCAGCAGCGGCTCTTGCAGGTCATCAAGATGCGCGGCACCTCGCACAGCCGCGACGAGCACCCCTTCATCGTCACCTCCGACGGAGTCGACGTCTACGCGCCGAGCGTCACCCTGCGGCGCAACCGCGTCACCGGGCAGCGCCCGGCGGAGGTGCGCCGCATGAAGACGGGGGTCTCCAAGCTCGATGAACTCCTGGGCGAGGGCATTCCCCTCGGTTCGAGCATCATCGTCTCGGGCGTGGCGGGCACCGGCAAGACGGTCTCGGGGCTGGAGTTCCTCTACCGGGGCGCCCGGGACTTCGGCGAGAAGGGCATCTACTTCTCCTTCGAGGAGACCGACGAGCGCCTGCGCTCCACCGCCCGGGGGATGGGCTGGGAGCTGGACCGGGAGATCGACCGGGGGATGGTGCGGATCGTCTTCATCCCCCAGCCGGACATCCTGGTGGACCGGCACCTGCTGGAGATGCAGCGGCACGTCGAGGACTTCGGGGCCCGGCGCATCGTGGTCGACTCGATGTCGGTCTTCCTCCACAAGATCGACGACAAGCGCATCGTGCGCGACAAGGTGTTCTGGCTGGCCAACATCGTGCAGAACCAGGAGGCGGTGGGCTTCTTCGCCAACGACGTCCCCGCCGGCTCGTCGCAGCACACCCGCTTCGGCGTGGAGGAGACGGTGATGGACGGGCTCATCCTGCTCTCCATGGAGCAGGAGGGGCTCGAGCGCCATCGCTATATCGAGGTCAACAAGCTGCGCAACACCGGGCATGCCCGGGGCAAGCACTCGATGGCCATTCGCCCCGGGGGCATCTGCATCTTCCCGCGCGTGGACGAGGCGCTGCCCGAGGTGGAGACCGTTCCGCTCGCGCCTGGCCGGCGGCGTATCTCCTCCGGCGTGCCCCAGTTGGATGCGCTGGTGGGTGGCGGGCTGTTCGATGGCAGCGTGACGCTGGTGTCGGGAAGCCCCGGGACGGGCAAGAGCACCCTCGGCCTGCAGTTCGCGCTGGAGGCGGGGCGCACCGGGGGGCGTGCGCTCTACATCAGCCTGGAGGAAGGCCCCAGCCAACTGCTGCATGAGGCCGAGTCGCTGGGGCTGCCGTTGCGCGAGGCGCTCGATTCCGGAAAGGTGGAGGTCCTCTTCCTGCCCCGCGAGCACCTGCACGCGGCGCGCTTCCTCAGCGTGGTGGAGGACAACATCTCCCGCCTCGAGCCCACCCGGGTGGTGCTGGATAGCGCCAGCGACATCGAGGTGCTGGGCCTGGTGTCCGAGGAGCTGCGGCTGCTGCTTTACGGCCTGGTCATCCGCCTGCGCACCCTGGGGGTGACGAGCTTCTTCACGCTGGAGGCGCGCTCGCTCTTCATGTCCGACATCGTCAGCGAGCGCGGGTTGTCTCCGCTGGCGGACAACATCCTCATGTTCCGCTACGTCCAGGAGGCGGAGGGGCTCGTCCCGATGCTGACCGTGGTGAAGACGCGCGGCAGCGCCCACGACCGGGCGAGCCATCGCATCCGCATCGGCGAGGGGGGCATGCGGCTGGGTGGCGTGCCCGAGGCCGCGCCCCCATCTTCCAAGGACGCGACGAAGAAGAAGCGCACCCCCAGCCCCAAGCGGGGGCCCGGCCCCAAGAAGGGGCGCCGGAAGTAGGGCAGGGGGGCGAGCGGGCTACCGTCAGGAGGTCGTGCCGTGGAGGAAGGCAGCCCAGCGAATGTCGAGGCAGTCCCGTCCCCTTCCTTCCAGGGACGCGAGCCTGCCTGGCGTCACCTCGACCACCTGTATGAGATCAGCAAGCGGCTCGCGGCTTTCGAGGGGGTGGAGCGCACCTTTCCGGAGGTGATGACGCTCGCCTCCAAGGCACACCCCCTGCGCACCGCGCTGCTGCTCATGGGGTTGGATTCAGGCGGTGATGCCCAGCCGGAACGTCCCGTCCTGACAGGCTGGCACGCGGAGGGCGTGTCGGCCGCGCGGCTCACCGTGGCCGCCGAGCAGGCCGCCTCCACGTATGCCTGGATGGTGGGAGAGGAGGCGGTGGAGCCCCAGCACGACATGGGGGAGGAGCTGGACGGGTCGGGCTCTTGGGTCCTTCCCGAGCCTCCCATGAAGGCCAAGGCGGCGTTCATCACCCTGCCGCTGGTGGCCAAGGGGCTCACCTTCGGCACGCTCCAGGTGGAGCCGGAAGGGGTGTTGGCCGAGGAGGGGCTCGCCTTCCTCGACGCGGTGGCCAACCAGCTCGCGCTGGCCCTGGACCGGCACTACGCGTTGCGGCGCGAGGTGCGCCTGCGCGAGCGCGCGGAGCTGTTCGAGCGGGTGCAGCGCGACCTGTTGCAGCGCGAGCGGCTGGCGCACCAGGCGGCGGAGGAGGCCCACCGGCGCCAGGCCTTCATGGCCGAGGCGAGCGCCATGCTGGCCGGCTCGCTGGACTACCGCACCTCGCTTCCCAACCTCGCGCGCCTGCTGGTGCCCGCGTGGGCGGACTGCTGCGCCATCGATCTGCTGGGTTCCAACGGGGCCGAGCGCATCGCCATGATGGCCGTGGAGCCCGCGGGCCACCCGCTCGGCAGCGGGTCCTTCGTGGCCCAGGTGTTCTCGTCCCATCCCTGGGTGGCCTTCCCGGCCAGCCCCGAGAACCTGCCGGAGGCGCAGACCCCGGTGGAGCGGGCCGAGTGGACCGGCTTTCCCTCCAACCTGCGGCTGCTCATCCGCGTGCGGGGCCGCACGCTCGGGGCGCTGAGCCTCATCTCCGCCCGGCCGGAGCGCTATGGCCCCGCCGACGTCACCCTCTTCGAGACGCTGGCCCAGCGCATCGCGGCGGCGGTGGACTCCGCGCTGCTCTTCCAGCAGGCGCAGGAGGCGGTGCGCTGGCGCGAGGAGCTGCTCGCCGTCGTCTCCCACGACATCAAGACGCCGCTGCTGGTGGTGCGGATGAACGCGGAGATGCTCCTGCATGCCGCGCGGCCGCCCGCGGACGAGCGCCGGCGCCAGGGCCGCCGCCACCTGGAGAACATCCTGCTGGCGGCGGGGCAGATGCGAGATCTCATCGGCGGCCTCCTCGACCGGGCGCGCATGCAGGGAATGCCCATGCCGCTGGCGCCCCAGCCCTGGGCGGTGGACGAGCTCTTCCGGGAGGCGGCGGAGGTGCTCCGGCCGCTGGCCTTGAACAAGTCGCAGGATCTGGTGATGGAGGTATGCCCGGGACTGCCGCGCGTGCGCGCCGACCGGGAGCGCGTGCTGCAGGTGCTCTCCAACCTGGTGGGCAACGCCATCAAGTTCACCCCCTCGAGCGGCACCGTCACCCTGCGGGCCCGGAAGGTGGATGGGATGGTGCGCATCTCGGTGAAGGACAACGGGCCGGGCATCGCGCCCGACGACGTGCCGCATCTGTTCGAGCGCTTCTGGCGGGCCTCCGGGGTGAACGAGCGGGGAACCGGGCTCGGGCTGAGCATCGTCAAGAGCATCGTGCAGGCGCACGGCGGCACCCTCTGGGTGGAGACCCAGGTGGGGGTGGGCAGCACCTTCTTCTTCACCCTGCCCGCCGACTCCTGAGCGGGTGCCGGGGGTTCAGCCGGTCCACTCCAGCACCGCCTCCACCGCGAGGTGGTCGGAGACGGGCTCGGCGAGCGTGTGGTGGCGCGTGAAGCGCAGCTCGGGGGAGGCGAGAATCCAGTCCAGCCGCAGCCTGGGCGCGTGGGCCTTGTAGGTGGGCTCGCCGCCGCCCGGCGCGTGGGTGTGCAGCGACAGCGTCTCCATCATCCGCTCGAGGCCCACGCCCGGGTTGCCCCGGCGCGAGTTCATGTCTCCCATCACCACGCGCGGCCGGCGGGGGCGGCGCTGGAGGGCCTCGGTGATGCGCAGCGCCTGCTGCTGGCGCCGGGGCTCGGAGGAGAAGTCCAGGTGCGCCGACACCACGTCCACGAGCCGGCCGCCGCCCAGGTCCACGGCCGCCAGCACATAGCCCTTGTCCACGGGCCGGACGCCCTCGAAGCGCCAGGACGCCGTCTCCGCCAGCGGCCGGTGGGAGAGCAGCGCGGTGCCCCGGGTGCAGAAGCCCCGGAGGTGCAGGTGGGGGCCGTGAAACACGTGCGCGTAGCCCGCGCGTTCCGCCAGCCGCTCCAGCGGATCCACCTTCCCGCTGAGCAGCCCGGCCCGGTCCACCTCCTGGAGCGCCACCACGTCCGCGTTCTCCCGCGCGAGCAGCCCGGCCATCTGGTCCAGGTGGCCCAGCAGCCGGTGGCGCGGGAGCAGGAAGGGCAGGGGGACGGGAAGCGTGGGCGCGCCCTGCGCGATGTTCAGCGTGAGCACCTTGAGCATGACGCGCCCTCCTCCCGCTCCGTGCGTGGGCCTACGGCTTGAGCTGGAAGTAGAGCAGGTCGCTGGAGCCGCGCGGCGTGTAGTCGCGCCCGTCCAGGTGGACGGGGAAGGCGAAGTCACCACCCACCAGCACCGAGCCCCCCGGCTGTGGCGCCAGGTGGAGGGTGGGGTAGTAGTCCCCGCCCAGGAAGTCCCGGTCGAAGGAGCGGGACCAGAGGTGCGCGCCGCCCGACGCGGAGTAGCGCGCCACGAAGGGCGTGAGCCCGAAGCCGGCCGGAGCGCCCAGGGGGCCACCGCCCACGTTGTAGCTGTAGCCGTACCCGGTGACGGTGAGCGCTCCACTGGCGTCCGTGACGAGCCCCCGGGCCACGGCGTCGATGCCACGAATCCATCCGTCCGCCCCCGAGGCGCTCAGCGTGCCGGTGAAGCCGCTGACGTTGTCCGGGCCGCCCGGGTCGCTCGGACTGCCCCCGGTGTACGAGGTGCCGCCGAAGGTGAAGCTGTCGCCGAGGTTGGCGGTGAAGGCCACGCCGCTCGTGCCCAGCGGTTGGATACCGACGACCTCGCCGTAGGCGCCGGAGAACAGCCGCTTCCACACGAAGGCACCCGAGGCGTCGTACTTCGCGATGAAGGGCGCGCGCGTGCCGGTCTGCCCATCCCCGAGGTCGGCGTTGTTGTTCATGTGGCCGCCCACGAGGACGTTGCCCGAGGCGTCGGTGGCCACGGTCCGGACCCAGCCCTGCAACGCATAGTTGCCCGCCTCGAAGGATCTGGACCAGAGGTGCTGGCCGCTCCAGGAGAACTTCGCGACGAAGCCGCCCGGGAAGGGATCCTCCGGGTAGACGCTGGCAGAGCCCGCGAAGAGCGGCCCGCCTCCGAGGTCCATCTGGCCGTGGTAGCCACCGCCGACGATGAGGCTGCCGTTGGCATCGGTGGCCACCGACATGGGAATCACCGCCCAGTGCTCGAGCTCGCCCTCGGGCGGACGCACGTAGGTGGCGGAGAAGCCGCGGGCCCACTCGGTCTGCCCGGAGGGGGAGAACTTCGCGATGAAGAGCGCGGGATTGAAGCTCGTGGGCACGTAGGGCAGGGGGCCGGTGCCGAGGTCCGGCGCCCCGCCGTAGTTGCCCACCACGAGGATGTTGCCCAGGGGCGTCACGGTGATGGCGCGCACCCGCGCGTTGCCGGTGGTCACCTGGCGGGTCCACACGGGCGTCCCGTCCGCGGTGTAGCGCGCGAGGGCGAAGCCCTTCTCATTGGGGAAGGGCGCGTCACCGAAGAGGCCCGCCGCCACGAAGTGGCCCTGTGCGTCGGTGGCCAGGGCGTGCAGCCGTTCGGGGCCCGCGCCGCCGTAGTGCCGCGTCCACCCGGTGAGGCCGCCCCCCGTCCCGCGGTAGGTGCAGTAGGGCTCCGACTCGACGGTGATGAGCAGGTGCGGGCGCAGCGGGTACTGCGTCCAGTCCGTGTCCACCGAATGGAAGTCCACTCCGTTGGTGGACTCGGGCAGGAGGCCGAAGCTGTAGATGCCGTCATCCGTCACGATGGACGACACGTCGTACTCCGCCCAGGTGCCCACCTCGACGACGCCGAGGTTGCCCACCGGGCCGCCGACGAGGGTGGGCCGGGTGTTCCAATCGAAGTCGAGGACAGGGGGCGTGGGCCAGTCATCGCTGGCGCGGTAGAGCACCGGGCCGTCCGGGGTGTAGTCGGTGGCGTGGAGCCGCAGCTTCGCCTGGCGCACGTTCCACTCCTCGGGAAGGCTGAAGCGGAACTGGAGGAAGGCCTCCAGCCGCTCGGGCGCCGCGTCCACCCGCAGCACCGGCTCGCTCCCGGTGCGGCGCGTGGGCTGGCTCTGGGATGCATACCCGTCGTAGGTCGCCTGGATGTCGAGGGTGGTCGTCTCCGTCCGGGGCATGCAGCCGGGCCCGGACTCCGCGGTGAGGACGAGCTGGGGCCGCAAGTCCGTCCGGCTGTGCTCGCGCGAGGCGAAGTCCGTCCCGTTGCCCGAGGTGCCTCTCAGGAGGAAGTCGACCTGGCCATTGCCGTGCACGACGCTCGACACGTCGTACTCCACCCAGGTGCCGTTGGGGATGGCCCCCTTGTCCGCCAGGATGCCGCTGATGGGCCCGGGATGGTTGTCCCAGGTGAGGCCCGCCTCCGTCCAGCCGCTGCCGGCGCGCTGGAGCTGCGGCCCGTCCGCGGTGCCGTCGAGCGCGTACAGCCGCAGCACCGCACGGCTCACCGGGCCCGTCACCCCGCTCACGTGGAAGCGCAGGTAGCTGTCCGCCCACGGGGAGGTGTCCGCCACCAGCCTGCTCTCGCCGCCGAAGTTCAGCGTGGGGTGGTCCCGCTCCACGCGGGCATCGGCGCTCGCCGGGAACGTCAGGGTCGTGGCCACGGCCTGCCGCAGGACCGCCGGAGACTCGGGGCTCACCTCCTGCGTGGACCGCTCCTCCGTCTGCTCACCACCGCAGTGGGCGAGCAGTGCCACCGCCGCGAGCCCTCCCATGCACCGTCTGCCCCACGACCCGTTGTGTCTCATCCCGCCTCCCGGGGGTTGGTTGTCCGCGCGTGGGCCGTGTGCACCCGGTGTGCCCCCGGGATGTACGTCCGGTGGAGGGGTGGGCGTGACGAAGTGGGTACGGGCGTGGCCCGGGGTGGGAAGAAGCTTTCCCGGGTTGGGCAGCGGGCGGCCTACCTGCGATGGCGCTTTGCGTCATGTCCGCGCCCGCACATTGTGGCCCGGGGTGGTGTAGATGGGGGGAGCCTTCCGTCTCGACCCGGAGCCATGTCCATGAGCACCAGCCCCCGGCTGAACACCACCACCGCCGCCACCTCGTCCGAGCGCATCTGGGAGGAGGAGATCCTCCCCCGGCTGCACGAGTACATCCGCATCCCCAACAAGTCCCCGGCCTTCGAGCCGGACTGGGCGAAGAAGGGGCACATGGACAAGGCGGTGAAGCTCATCGCCGGCTGGTGCGAGTCCCAGGCGAAGCACATCCCCGGGCTGAAGGTGGAGGTGGTGACGCTCAAGAACGAGAAGGGCGAGGAGCGCACCCCCGTCATCTACATGGACATCCCGGGCACCGGGGATGAGACCGTGGTGCTCTACGGCCACCTGGACAAGCAGCCCGAGATGACGGGCTGGCGCGCGGGCCTCTCCCCCTGGGAGCCGGTGCGCGAGGGCGACAAGCTCTACGGCCGCGGTGGCGCCGATGACGGTTACTCGGCCTTCGGCTCGCTCGCCGCCATCCGGCTGCTCAAGGAGCAGGGGATTCCCCACGCGCGCTGCGTGGTGCTCATCGAGGCCTGCGAGGAGAGCGGCAGCTATGACCTGCCCGCGTACATCGAGCACCTGGCGCCGCGCATCGGCAAGGCGTCGCTCGTGGTGTGCCTGGACTCCGGCTGCGCCAACTACGAGCAGCTGTGGATGACCACCTCGCTGCGCGGGCTCGTCTCCGGCAACCTGCGCGTGGACATCCTCGGCGAGGGCGTGCACTCGGGGGATGCGAGCGGCATCGTGCCCTCGTCCTTCCGGATCCTGCGGCAGCTCCTCTCGCGCGTGGAGGAAGAGCACACGGGCCGCATCCGCGTGGACGGCCTCCACGTCCACATCCCCCAGGCGCGCCGCGAGCAGGCCGCCGCCGTGGCCGAGGTGCTGGGCGAGGAGGTGTACTCGAAGTTCCCCTGGGTGCCCGGCTCCCGTCCGATGGTGACCGACCGCGCCGAGCAGATCCTCAACCGCACCTGGCGCCCGGCGCTCTCCGTCACGGGCGTGGAGGGCATGCCCACCCTGGGCAGCGCGGGCAACGTGCTGCGCCCCTTCACCGCGGTGAAGCTGTCCATGCGGATTCCTCCGCGCCTGGACCCGAAGGCGGCCATCGAGGCCCTCAAGCAGACGCTGGAGGCGGATCCCCCCTACGGCGCCAAGGTGAGCTTCGAGGGTGAGAAGGCCAGCGCCGGCTGGGACGCGCCGCCGCTCGAGAAGTGGCTGGAGCAGGCCACGCACGAGGCCTCGCGCTCCTTCTTCGGCAAGCCCTTCATGGCCATGGGCGAGGGCGGCACCATCCCGTTCATGGAGATGCTCGGCAAGCGCTTCCCCGAGGCCCAGTTCCTCATCACCGGCGTGCTCGGCCCCAACAGCAACGCGCACGGGCCCAACGAGTTCCTCCACATCCCCACCGGCAAGAAGCTCACCTGCTGCGTGGCCAGCGTCATCGCCTCGCACTTCAACCGCTAGGCACTGGCTTCACACGCGGGCCCTGGTCCTCTCCTGGGGCCAGGGCCTTCGTGTGTCCGCCGCATGCTCAGGAGAGGGCCACGGGCGCGCGGGGCGCGGCGGCCTGGAACTGGCTGATGCCGGCGAGCTCCGGCGGGGCGCCCGAGAGCAGCGACTGCAGCGCCTGGGGATTCTGCGCGAGCTGCTGGAGCATCTCGGGGTTCTGCGCGAGTTGCTGGAGCAGCTCGGGATTCTGCATGAGCTGCTTGGCCAGCTCCGGGTTCTGCTGCAGCAGCTTCTTCAGCAGCTCGAGCAGGCTGCTCGCGCCCTGGGCGCCACCGGCACCCTCGGCGCCACCGCCCTTGGCCCCACCGGCACCCTCGGCGCCACCGCCCTTGGCACCCTCGGCGCCGCCCTTGGCTCCGGCGCCCTCCAGGCCCAGCGCGCCGAGCAGCTTCTTGGAGTCCACGCCCAGGGTCTCACACAGCTTCTTGATGCCCTCCACCGCGCCCTTGAGGTCACCCGAGGTCAGCTTCTGGGTGATGTCCGAGACGAGGCTGTCCAGCTTCGCCGCGCCCGCCTGCGGGGCTCCGCCCACCGGCGACGAACGGGAGATGTTGGAGAAGGAACCGACCGCGCTGCCCTTGATGGAGGAGATGCTCATGGCTTGGACCCCGAGAGGTGGTGAGGGAGGCGCCCATTTGTGGGCGGCGTGCTCACCCCAGAGCAGGAGGTGTGCCAGCCACCTCCACGCCCCTCGGGGGCCCGGCAACTGCCCGGAATTCCTCGGGAAGGGCCCGAGGAGCCGTCTCTCCGGGTGTCACCGGGCTCCACCGGGAGGCCCGGGAGCCTGGTGACCGCCGTCATCAGGTGGTGACGGCGGTCATCACCCGGAGGGGGGGCCGCGAGCTCAGGACTGCGTGGGCTCGGTGCCGCCGCCCTCGGGGGCCGGAGTGCCCTCGGCGGCGGCCTCGGCGGGAGCGGACTCCTCGCCCTCGGCGGCTTCCTCGTCGCCGCCCTCGTCCACCGGCGCGTCACCGCGGGCCTCGGCCTCCTGCTGCTCCTTCACCTGGTCGTCGCTCATGAAGCCGACGGGCGCGTCCTTGCGGTTGAGGAAGCGCACGGACTTCTTCGAGATGGCGTACATCTGCTCGGCCACCGCGGCGGGCACCAGCGAGTGCTCGATTTGAGCCGGCTCCGGACGCTCCACCACGCCCAGCGCGCCTTCCTCGAGCTGCTTGGCCTGCGTCTCCGTCAGCTCCAGGCGGCGCAGCTTCCCCTTGCGCGTCATGAAGTAGAAGACGGTGGCGCCCACGTCCACGGGCACCTGTCCGTTGAGCACCAGCTCGCGCAGCTTGCGGTCCAGCTCCACCTGCTTCTTGGACTCCATCCGCTGGGCGGCCTTCGAGCCGGGCAGCGGCGGCAGCTTGGGAACGATGCCGCCCGTGGGCTCACCGCCCGGCCGGCCACCCTGGGGACGTCCACCCTGCGGGCGGCCTCCACCGGGGCCCTGGGGACGGCCACCCTGGGGCCGGCCTCCCGCGCCCTGCGGACGGCCACCGCCCTGCGGAGGACGGGCACCGCCGCGGTCATCACGGCGGGGCGGACGATCGTCACGCCCCCGTGCCTCACGGGGTTCACGGGGCTCCCTGTCCTGACGGGCAGGCGGGCCCTCGCGCCGGGCCTCCTGCGACGGGGCGGGACGGCGAGCAGTCGGGGCGGTGGTGTCCGCCTTCTTGGCCTGGTCCTCGGAGACCAGGCCAGCCTTCAAGAGCTTGTCACGCAGGTTCTGCATAGATGGCGTTGTATCCCGTACATTGGCGCGCGCAAGCCGTCCCTTGCCGCTCCATCACCCACCCCGTAATTTGGGCAACCCCGTATGGAGCCGGAGGAGTCGTGACCCGTTTCCCCAAGTTCGCCCTCGCCGCCACCCTGGCCCTGGCCACCGTGGCCTGCCAGGACCCCGTCGACAAGGCGGCCAAGGCTCGCATCTTCTCGCCCGAGGACCCGCCCAAGGTGGTGGCCTCGGCCGCCGAGAAGCTTCCGCCCGAGGACGTGGCGGACAACCCCCGGGTGGCCCGCCGCATCCTCTCCATGGACGCCGCCGAGGTGACCGAGCGTCTGGGGCCCCACGCCTTCAAGGCCACCGTCAGCTACGAGTGGACGGGCGCCCAGGGCACCGTGCCCACCAAGCTCACCGAGACGCGCACCTTCCGCGCCGGCCGGGGTGGTGTGAGCGGAGATTTCCACGGTGTGCTGGAGAACAGCCGGGACCAGGGCCTGGAGGTGATGCGGGTGGAGGGCCAGGTGTACGCCCGCAACCGCTACGGCACCTTCCGCCAGCGGCTGCGCGACCGCGGCATGGCCGAGCGCACCCGCGCCGAGCTCACCGGCGCCATCCGCGACCTGGACACGCTCTTCCGGGGCCGGCTGCTGCTGTCGCCCCAGGGCACCGTCACCCACGAGGGGCGGACGGCCTGGCGCTACAACGTGTCGCTCGGCCCCGAGGGCGACACCGGCACCGCGCCGGCCGTGCTGCCCGCCCTCTTCGAGCCCAAGGGCGGCCGGGACGACACCACCAAGCGCCGCCTGGCCTTCTTCGAGAACCGCACCCCCAAGTCGCTCAGCGGCGAGGTGCTGGTGGACCAGGAGACGTCCGTCGTCCTCAAGACGCGCCTGGACGGGCGCATCGTCGTCCCCGCCAATGACGCCGGGGGCGCCGCCGAGCTGCGCATGGTGCTCGAGTCCGCGCTGAGTGAAATCGGCCAGGACCCCCAGCTCAAGCCGCCGGAGAACTTCCTGCCGGACGCGGACAAGCCGCAGGGCATCGCCGACGCGCTGGACCGCTTCGGCATCCCCCGCAACAAGCCCGAGGGCGCCACCCCGCCGGGGGCCGCGCAGCCCTCCGACGAGCCCGCGGACGAAGAGGGCAACTGAACCTGGCAGGTGTTGCAAGGGAGTCAGGCCGCTACAGGGAGGCAGCGGCCTGTTGGAAGAAAATTTGACCCGCTACTTGCGATCTCTAGAATCCTCTACGGTTGCGGACCGGACGCATCCGACATGAGCGGATGTTCAGGTACCCACTGCAAGGGAGCGGAGATGGAGCGCAAGGTCGGTAGCAGCACGACGGTGACGTCCAAGGAGGTCAAGGCCGCGTTGGAGAAGACGCAGAACCCTGACGTCCGAGGAGGAGAAGGTGCTGCGGCTGCGGCACGGAGCCGGTGCTCCCAGCAAGAGCGCGCCGCTCCCGCGTGCCGCGGGCAACAACGAGCAGCTCGGTGACGAGCTGCTGCTCATCGAGATGCAGCTGATGAAGGCCATGCGCGAGCGCACGGGCCAGGCGCGCTCGGCGAGCAAGCCGAAGGCGGCGGCCACCGGCACCAACGCGACGAAGGACAAGATCGTCCGCGCGCTGCGCAAGAAGAAGTAGTCCCCCGGCAACTCCCAGGGGACTGCGCTCATCGGTCGAGCAGAGCCACGAGGCGGGCACCCGCCTCGGGGAGCGTGAGTCCTTTTGCCGAAATCTCCGTGGCGAGCGCCTCGGCGTCGTCGGTGCCGCCCCTGGCGAAGAGCCCCTGGAGCCAGCGGCCGGCGGTGGGGTTGCGCCACCAGTCCTCGTTGAAGCGGCCGGTGAGGTGCGCGGTGAGGCGCGTCTCCAGGGCCCAGGCGCGCAGGTAGCGCGTGACGTAGAGCTGGGGGTCCACGTCGAAGAGGAAGAAGCCCGGGTGCGCCTCGACGAAGAGGGCACGCCGCTGGGCATCGGCGTACTCCTCGGCCCGCTCGGGCGAGGGGCCGTGCTCGTACAGGGACAGCTCGTAGGGCAGCTTGGCGCAGTGCCGGCGCAGCACGGTGAGGGCCTGGAAGGCGGCCATGCGCGAGGCATCGCGCGCGGTGGCCGAGGGCTGGCGCAGGTAGCGCTTGAGCCACTCCTCGTCCGTGAGGAGCCGCTCGAGGAGGGTGGCGTAGGCCTCCGTCACCGAGGCGTCCTCCAGCCGGCGCAGCTCCAGCGGCAACTGGTCCGACACATGGGCGTGGTGCAGGGCGTGGCCGTACTCGTGCAGGAGGCTGCCGAGGGCGTCCATTCCCGCGCGCCGCTGGAAGACGAGGCGCACTTCGCCGGGCACGCGCACCGCGGCGGTGAAGGGACGGGAGGCCTTGCCGGGCCGCTCCTCGTCATCCAGGCGGATGCGGCCCTCGGCGGACGGGTGGAAGCCCCACTCGCCGAGCCAGCGGACGACGGCGGGCAGGGTGTCCTCGCGGCGGAAGAAGCCGCTGAGCCAGGGCACCTGGGTGGCGGCCTGCAGGTCATGCCTGCGCGCGTGCCCCGAGGGGAGGGGACGCAGGTGGGGCTCCACCTTCCTGAGGACGTAGGCGAGCACGTCGCGGTAGGCGTCCTCGGTGAGGCGCAGCGTCTGCGCGGCGGCCTCGGCGAGGGGCTCGAGCGCGATGCCGGAGACGTCCTCGCGCAGGGCGGTGTAGCTCGGGGCGCGGAGCTGCTCGGTGACGCGGAAGGAGGCCTCGCGGCGATCGCCGTAGCGGCCCCGGTTGTCCCAGAGGAAGCCGCCCGTGGCGCCCTCGAGCAGGGCGCGCCGGCCACGCTCCGGCTCCTGGGGGAGCTGGCCGAGCGCCTCGCCGAAGGAGAGGGTCTGGTCGTCGATGGAGAGGCGGGAGCGGGCCTCGAGCTGGGCGACGGCCTCGGCGGCGGGGGCGGCGAGGGCCTCCTCTATCTGGGTGGCGATGAAGTCACGCAGCAGCCGCAGGCGGCGCACGCCGAGCAGGTCGCCCTTGGCCTGGGCCTTGGGAATGGACTCGGTGACGGCGGCGAAGGCCTCGGGGGAGGCGATCTCGGGCGAGTCCTCGTAGAGCGCGCGCAGGGGGAGATCCTGGGCGAAGCCGGCGGCGTGGCGGTACTGGAGGGTGGCCAGCTCGGCGAGGAAGTCGTCCAGGCTCGCGCGCAGGGCGGGGATGGGGCGGTCCATGGCGTGACGGAAGGTAGACACTTCGGCCACGGGGGAAAAGAGCCGAGTCGGCGGAGCGTGCCGCGCTGGACCCTCTCTTCCGAAAAGCTACCGCGCCTTCTTTCCGCCCATCAGTTCGCGGAGTGCCTTCGTCGGCTTGCGAGGGTGCCTGGTCAGGTCCGCCACACGCTCGAATGTTTCCTGACCCACCACGATTCGAGGAGGGGTGAGCAGGTCGGCGGGCAACTCACGCAGCGCCTGAAGGTGGTGCAGCAAAGCCTGCTCGATGAAGTGGCCCCTCTTCACCCCATGGGCCTCTACATATCGCTCGACGAGTTCCTTGGTGGTCTCGGAGACAGATGCGGAGAGCTGGGTTTCGGCCATGGCCGTGCCGTTCTACCTCACCCCGTCAAGGTTTCCAGGTCAGCAGGCGATGCCTTGGCCGCGGTCCCAAGCCAGTGGAGGCGCCTTCCGGCCGCGCGGCGTGCCGGCTGGTCCAACAATCGGACCAGTTGCTCCCCATCGCCGCCGGAACCTCCCCCCTGTCAGGACCTACCCCTCCTGGTTCAAGCGCCCTCGCCCTTCACGGGCAGCTCGAGCGAGAAGGTGGCGCCCTGGCCGGGGCCGGGGCTGGTGCAGGTGAGCCGGCCCTTCATCTCCTCGGCGGCCAGGGCACTGATGTGCAGGCCAAAGCCGTGCCCCGACTTCTTGGTGGTGAAGCCCTGGGTGAACAGGCGCGCCACGTTCTCCTCGGCGATGCCCACCCCGTTGTCCGTCACGTGGATGCGCAGCCGCTCTCCACCGTTCGCGCGCTGGACGTGGATGCTCAGGCACTTGTCCTCTTGCGCGCTGTCCACCAGCGCATGGCGCGCGTTGCTCAGCAGGTTGATGAGGATCTGCAGCAGCTTGTGCCGGTCCACGAAGATGAGGGGCACGTCCGCGTAGTCCCGCACGATGCGGATGGCCAGCCGCTCGAAGGAGACGGCGTGCAGGCGCAGGGCCTCGTCGATGAGCTGCGGCACGTCCACCTGCTCCACCGCCCCCGCCGAGCGCGCGTGCTTCTGCTGCATGCTGACGATGGACTTGATGTGCTCGACGCTCTGGGCGAGCGACTGCATCTCCTTGAGCATGGCGTCCCGCTCCTCCACCAGCTGCTCCGACACCGCGATGAGATAGGGCGGGAGCTGCTGGCCCTGGGAGTCGCGGGTGAGGAAGGAGGCGAGATTCGTGGCGTGCGTGCGCAGGAGGTTCGTGGCCTTGGCCAGCCCGCTGACGCGCGAGCGGCGGAGCTGGTCGGTGACGAGCGTGGTGGAGATGTTGACGCTGTTGAGGGTGTTGCCCACGTTGTGCAGCACGCCGGTGGCCACCTCGGCCATGCCCGTCTGGCGCGAGACATCCACCAGGGTGCGGTGCATCTCCCCCAGCCGGGTCTCGGCCTCCTTGCGCACGGTGATGTCGCGGGCGAAGAGCGTCACCCCCACCGGCTGTCCGCTCTCGGCCAGGATGGGGTGGAGGCTGACGTCCAGCACGAGGCGGGAGTCTCCCTGCTCGTACGTCTCCTCGTAGCGCTGACGCTGGCCTTCGAGCACCCGGGCGAGCCGGCCCTGCCAGAGTTGGATCCGCTCCGGCTTCGAGTGGCGGAAGAGCGGCTGCCCCAGCTCGAGCTCCGTGCCGAGCAGCCGCCGGTAGAAGCGCCTCATCGCGGAGTTGGCCACGATCAGGCGCCCCTCGGGATCCAGCGAGGCCACGATGTCGTCGGTGCTCTCGATGATGCTGCCCAGCTTGCTCTCGCTGCCCCGGAAGCTCCTTCAAGGCCCGCTCGAGCGACTGGTGGGCCGCGTTGCGCGCGGTGCTGTGCAACGCGCTGATGCCCCAGATGGCCAGGAAGGAGACGCCCGACATGAAGTGCCGGACCCAGAAGCGCGACAGGGAGATGTTCTGGGCGGAGAGGTCGGCGTGGTGCGTGACGACGAGGGGATGGACGACGTTCATGAGCACGACGATGAAGATCGTGTAGATCAGCGCCTGGCGCGGCCTCAGCAGGTACACGGCGAAGGCGGGGAGCAGCAGGTTCATGGCGTGCACGCCACCCTGGAGGTCCGCCGTGTTCGCGAAGATGCCTCCCACGAAGCCGGCCGTGAGGGTCGCCAACATGACCACCGCGGGAACGGTGATCGTCGTGGCCCTGCGCGTGGCCACCAGGGTCGACACGTACAGCACGCCCGCGATGCCCGGGATGGGGGAGTACGGCGCGAACAGCGTGCTCACCAGGTACAGCGAGGCGAGCAGGAGCATGAAACACGTCGAGGCGACGAGTACCCGGTGACGGACGAGCTCCGCGGGAGGCGCGTTGCGCAGGGCATCCGAGAGGAAGAAGTCCAGCCAGCCCAGGAGCCCCGGGGTTCTCTCGGAGCCCGGAGCGGCCACGGCTCGGGGCTCGTGGGGGTTGGGAACGTCCTGGCTTGTCTCGGAAGAGGAAGGGAGCGCCATGTCAGGGGAGCCATCGCGAGGGAGGGGGAGGCCCTCGACGGCTCAGGGTGACATTTTGATCCGGATCCGGGCTTCTCAATAAGGAGAAACCAGGCAGGCGAGGGGCATATCGCCCTGCCGTGGCGCTCCGCTGGGGAATGGACCTGCTCGCCTACCGGCCCCGGCGTCCCCCGCCGCCACGGCCTCGCGGAGCGGCGCCCGCCCCACGCGAGGGACCGCCCTTGCGGCCTCCCGCCCTGCCACCCGGGCGCTCGGTACCACGGGGACCACTCCTCCCCGGGCCCGCGCTCCTCCCCGGGCCCGCGCTCCTCCCGCGAGGCTCCTTCGCGCCCCGGGCACCCTCCCGGCCGCTCCCACCTTCACCGCGGCGCGCGGGCGGCCCCCGGCGGGTGCCCTCCCGGTCGAATGCGCGCGCTCCTCGCGGAGCCTCCTCCCTCCCACGGCGGGGAGCCGAGCCCCGGCCGGGGCCCCGCTCACGCGTTTCCTCTCGCTCGGACCCGCGCTCCTTCCCACGGGCGGGAGCCCTGCCTCGGCCCGGAGCCTCCCGGCGGCGGGTGTCCCCACCGCGGCGCTCCTGCCCCTCACGCCGGGGGCCCGCACCACGGGAGCCCGCACCACGGGGGCCCGCACCACGGGGGCCCGCACCACGGGAGCCCGCACCACGGGTCTCGCTCCGCTCTCCGCTCGCGCGGGCGGGGCGGGCACGGGCCTTCTCCGGCGCGCGGGGAAGCGGGATGGCCCCGGACTTCTTCACCTCCGCCTCTTCCTGCCCGCTCCGGTAGCTCTCCATCTCCTCGCGGAAGACGGGGTCCGTGCGCGGCACCTCGGCGCGCGGCACGGGCATGCGGATGATGCGCTCGATGGCGCGCAGCGTCTCCTCGTCCCGCGCGGTGACGAAGGTCGAGGCACGCCCGCTGGCCCCGGCCCGCGCCGTGCGGCCGATCCGGTGCACGTAGTCCTCGGGCGAGTGCGGCAGGTCGAAGTTGATGACGTGCCCCACGTCCTCCACGTCCAGCCCGCGCGAGGCGATGTCGGTGGCCACCAGGCAGCGGTATTGCCCCCGCCGGAAGCCCTCGAGCGCCTGGCGGCGCTGTCCCTGCGTCCGGTCGGAGTGGATGATGGAGGCCTTGTGGCCCCCGGCCTTGAGGATCTCCTGCACCTTCTCGGCGCGCTCGCGGGTGCGGGTGAAGACGAGCGCGCTGAGCTGATCCTTCGCGAGCAGGCTGAGCAGCAGCGGGTACTTCTCGTCCGCGTCGACCTCGTACATCCGCTGCACGGCGCGCGCGGCGGGCGTGCCGCTGGGCGTGACTTCCACCTTGACGGGCCGGCGCAGCAGCTCCTGGGCGAAGAGCGTCACGTTGTGGCCGAGCGTGGCGGAGAAGAGGAGCGTCTGGCGCTCGCGGGGCAGGGCGGCGAGGATCTGCTGCAGCTCGGGCAGGAAGCCCATCTCCAGCATCCGGTCCGCCTCGTCCAGCACGAGCATGCGCACCGCCGAGAGGTTCGCCGTGCGGCTCTTGATGAGATCGGCCAGCCGGCCCGGGGTGGCGAGCACCAGGGTGGGACGCTGGCCGAGCGCCTCCGCCTGGGCGCTCATGTCCGTGCCGCCGATGACCACCGCCCGGGTGACACCGCGCGGCTCGCCGAAGAAGGCGGCCTCCTCGGCGATCTGCTGCACCAGCTCGCGCGTGGGGGCGAGCACCAGGCCCACCGGGCCCTTCTCACCGGCCGAGCGCTCGATGAGGGGCAACAGGTAGGCCGCTGTCTTGCCCGTGCCGGTGGCCGCGCAGCCGATGACGTCACGCCCGGCGAGCGCCGGGGGGATGGCCTGGGCCTGGATGGGGGTGGGCGCGGTGAAGCGGGCGCGCCGCACCGCACCGAGTGACTCAGGAGAAAGGCCGAGGGTCTTGAAGGAATTGCTCACACCCCAGGGGCTATCACGCCCGGACGCGCGGGGCGACCTACAATGTCATACCGGAGACTTTGTGCTCCCGGGCGTCCGGCCTCTCCCTCGCCTGAACGCTACCAGCGCACGTCGAAGCTCATGTCCTCGGGGCCCGTCTGCTCCCAGTGCGTCTGGGGCTCGTTCACCCCGGTGGCGCGCAGGGCGGCGTGGAGGATGCCGTTGTAGTAGTCGCCGGGCAGGGGCACGCCGCGGAAATCCATCCGGTAGTGGCTCGGGCCGAGCTGCTCCACCGTGCGCACGCCGAAGTTGCTGCTGCGGCCCACGAAATCGGGCGCCTTGCGCATCAGGCGATCCGGCCCGAGCAGGTGCAGCGCGGCGAGCTGGATCTGCCCCAGCAGCGTCTTGCGGTAGCCCTCGAAGAGACACGCGCCCACGCGGAAGAGCCCCTCGGACGAGGCCCACGACGAGAAGCGGGTGCGCGCGAGGAAGTGGAGCACCTCGGCGAAGTTCTCCACCGGAATTTCCGAGGGCACGTAGTCCGTCCCACCGCTCAGCCGGACGATCTCCTTCATCTCGGCGGAGCGCTCGGAGATGTCGAGGCTCCGCAACAGCCCTTCCAGGGGGGCGTAACGCATCCGCCGGGGGGCGGGGTGCGGCGACGAGGCCGCGGCGGCAGGGGGCATGCAACACCTCGTGAGCGACTGACACCCGAGAGGTGAGAGTGACACAGCCCCGGACTCGAAAGCCATTCGCGGCCGGTCCACGCGCGAGCCCCCTCCTGACGCACTGCGCAGAAGCAGTGGCCTCGCCGTGCGCATTCCGGGATATGAGCGTGTCCACCATGAACGAGCAGCGCATCGACACGCTCCTGAACGCCATGACGCTCGAGGAGCAGGTCTCTCTTCTGGCCGGAGCCTCCTTCTGGACGACCGTTCCCGTGGAGCGGCTCGGCATTCCCTCCCTCAAGGTCAGTGACGGCCCCAACGGCGTCCGGGGCGCCGGCAGCCTCGTGGGCAGCGTGAAGGCCGCCTCCTTCCCCGTGGCCATCTCCCTCGCGTCCACCTGGAACACCGGGCTCGTCACGCGGGTGGGCGAGGCGCTCGCCCAGGAAGCGCAATCCAAGGGCGCGCAGGTGCTGCTCGCGCCCACCGTCAACCTGCACCGCTCCACCCAGAACGGCCGCAACTTCGAGTGCTACTCGGAGGACCCCTTCCTGTCCGCCCGGCTCTGCGTCGCGTACATCCAGGGCGTGCAGAGCCAGGGCGTGGGCGCCACCGTGAAGCACTACGTGGGCAACGAGTCGGAGTTCGAGCGCATGTCCATCAGCTCCGACATCGACGAGCGTGCGCTGCGCGAGCTGTACCTCGTGCCCTTCGAGGCGGCCGTGAAGGAGGCGGGCACCTGGGCCGTCATGTGCTCCTACAACAAGCTGAACGGCACGTACGCCAGCGAGAACCGGCGCCTGCTGACGGACATCCTCAAGCGAGAGTGGGGCTTCGACGGCGTGCTGATGTCCGACTGGTTCGCCACGCACTCCACGGCGGAGTCCCTGAACGCGGGCCTGGACCTGGAGATGCCCGGCCCGGCGAAGTACCGGGGCCAGAAGCTGCTCGAGGCCGTCCGCTCGGGCGAGGTCCGCGCCGAGGCCATCCAGGACAGCGCCCGGCGCATGTTGCGTCTCCTCACCCGCGTGGGCGCCTTCGAGCGTCCCGCGCCCGCCGAGGAGCAGGCCATCGACCGGCCCGAGCACCGCGCCCTCATCCGCCGCGCCGGCGCGGAAGGCACCGTGCTGCTCAAGAACGAGGGGGTGCTGCCGCTCGACCCGAAGCGCCTGAAGAAGGTGGCCCTCATCGGCCCGAATGCGAAGACGGCGCAAATCATGGGGGGCGGCAGCGCGCAGGTGAACGCGCACTACCGCGTCAGTCCCCACGAGGGCATCCAGGCTCAGCTCGGCGGGAGCGTCGTGCTCGGATACGAGCTCGGCTGCTCGAACCACAAGCTGCTGCCCCTGCTCCAGGAGCCGCTCAGCGCCGAGTACTTCAACAACCGCGGCCTATCGGGCCAGGGGGTATCGGGCGCCGGCCTGGCCCAGGCGGAGGTCATGTGGAACGACGAGCCCGCACCGGGCATCACCGCCGAGACCTTCTCCGCGCGCCTCTCCACGCGCTTCACGCCGGACGAGGACGGCGTGCACCACTTCGGCCTGGTCAGCGCGGGCCTCAGCCGTCTGTACATGGACGGGCGGCTCATCGTGGACAACTGGAGCGCGTGGAAGCAGGGCGACACCTACTTCGGGAGTGGCAGCGATGAAGTCACCGGGACGCTCGACCTCCAGGCCGGCCGTGCGTACGAGGTGACCATCGAGTACGCCAGCCCCGCGGAGGGGATGCGGGCCGTGCGTGTGGGCGTCACCCGGCCGCTGGGCGACGCGCACCTCGAGCGTGCCGTGCGGCTCGCCGCCGGGTGTGACGTGGCCCTGGTGTTCGTCGGCCACAACGGGGAGTGGGACACGGAAGCGGTGGATCGTCCCCACATGGACCTGGTGGGCCGCCAGAACGAGCTGGTCTCGCGGGTGGCGAGCGCCAACCCCCGCACCGTGGTGGTGTTGCAGACGGGCGCGCCCGTGGCCATGCCCTGGTTGGACGCGGTCGCGGGCGTGTTGCAGGCCTGGTACCCCGGACAGGAGGCCGGCAACGCCATCGCCGATGTGCTCTTCGGCGCCGCGGAGCCCTCCGGCCGGCTCCCGCAGACCTTCCCCGTGCGGCTCGAGGACAACGCCGCCCACGGCAACTACCCCGGTGCGAGTGGCAGGGTGCGCTACGGCGAGGGCATCTTCGCCGGGTACCGTCACCACGACACGAAGCACCTCCCTCCGCTGTTCCCGTTTGGCTTTGGCCTGTCCTACACGTCCTTCGCGTACGGGAATCTCCGGCTGAGCGCCGAGGCCCTTCAGCCGGAGGAGACGCTGACGGTGACGCTCGACGTGACGAACACCGGGCAGCGCGCGGGGCAGGAGGTGGTGCAGCTCTACGTGCGCGACGAGCAGTCGAGCCTGCCGCGCCCCGAGAAGGAGCTGAAGGGCTTCCTCAAGGTGGACCTGGCGCCGGGCGAGACGAAGAGCGTCACCCTGACGCTCGGGATGCGGGCGCTCGCGTACTTCGATGACGCGAGAGCCGCCTGGGTCGCCGAGGCGGGCCGCTTCGAGGTGCTCGTGGGAAGCTCCTCGCGAGACATCCGCGCCCGCGCCGCCTTCACCCTCCAGCGCGAGTGGGTGCGGCCGCCGGCTCAGGCCGCCTTCTGACGCGGGCCTCCCCGGCGGGCGGCGGCGAACTGCTGGAGTGCATCCGCCCCGCGGCGGTGCCCTCCCGCCTCCCGGAGCTCCTTCTGGTACTCCGAGAGGCGCGTGCGGTAGCCCGGGTCCGTGTCGAGGCGCTCGATGGTCTCGCGCAGCACCTTCGGGTCCAGGGCCTGCTGGGCCGACAGCGTGACGCCCAGCCCGAGCTCGCTCACGCGTGAGGCATTGACCGGCTGATCCCCGAACTGCGGGAAGACGGCCAGCGGCACGCCGTGCCAGAGGCCCTCCATGGTGGAGTTCATGCCGCCGTGGGTGAGGAAGACGCGGGCGCGCTCGAGCACCTCGAGCTGGGGCACGCGCTGGCGCACGAGGACGTTGGACGGTGCCGGTCCGAGCGTGGCCGGGTCCAGGCCCATGCCGCAGGCCATCACCACCTGCCAGCGGGTGTCGCGGAAGGCCTCGAAGCAGGCCTTGTAGAAGTCGGGCCGCAGGTTCATGGGCGTGGTGCCCAGCGAGATGAGCAGCACGGGCTTGCCCTCGAGCTGCTCCAGCGGGAAGTCTCCCCGGTCATTGCGCGGCAGCACCGACGGGCCCATGAAGAGGAAGCGCTCATCGAAGGCCTCGGCATCGGGCTGGTACTTCCGGGTGACGGGGATGAGATTGAGCTCCTCGAGGGTCGTGAACGCCGCCCCGAGGCTCATGCGCGGGAGCCCGTGGCGCCAGTGAAGCACCTCGGAAGTCCACAGCATCCGGAGAATGGCCAGCAGGGCGCGCGGGGAGGGAAGGCCCTTCATGTTCGCGCGCAGCGCGCGCTGGAGCGTGGGGGAGTGGGTCAGCGCGAAGCTCGTCTGGAAGATGGCCGCCGGCAGTTGCAGCTTCGCGGCGGCGGCGCGGCCCCAGAAGGCCATCGGATCGTAGACGATGCAGTCCGCCTGCTCCGCCCGGGCCTGCTCCACCACCCGGGGGGCCTCGCGCAGGCTCCGGCGCATGATGCTCAGCAGCACCGGCAGCATCTCCTTCATCGCCTGTCCGCTCCCCACGCCTTGCAGACCCGGGAAGGAGGGAGGAATGGCGAGCGCGTCATCCAGCAACCGGAGCGAGGCCCCGGTGTTGCGGACCGCCGCCTCGAACTCGCGCGTCGTGTAGACGACGGCCTCCTCCCCGCGCGAGACCAGCTCCTGGATGAGCGGAAGCATCGGGTTGACGTGGCCGTGGGCCTGCATGGGGAAGAAGAGGAATTTCATGGGGGCTGTCTACTGTCGTGGCGGCGGGTGCGCCGTGACTTTTGCTCCATCTCCCGGCCGTGAGAAAGGCGGCGGGGGGGCAGGCGTGCCCTGTGCCCTCCGCCCGTACTCCGCGTATGCACCGCGGCCGGTTCCCATTCGTTACACTCCCCGGCTGTCTTGCTCGTCTCCAATCTCCAGACTCCCCAGCCTCGGGGGGCTCGCCTCCGGGTGGGAGCCCGCGCGTGGGTGCTCGGGATGGCGCTGCTCCTCGGGGGCGGCTCGGGCTGTCAGCGGCAGGCCGCGGTGGATACCCCCCTCGTCTACGTGGGCTCCGGCAGCATCAGCGACACCGTCCTGCCTCCGCTCAGCGAGGGCTTCGTCCGCGGGGGAGGGCGGCCCGTCGAGGTGAAGCAGTACGTCGGCTCCGCGGAGGGCTTCAAGCTCCTGATGGAGGGGCACGCGGACCTGAGCGGCCTGGCGCGCTCGCTCAAGAGCACGGAGAAGGCCCAGCACCCCTATTACGTCATCATCGGGTACGCCGCGCTCGCGGTGTACGTCCACCCGGACAATCCGGTCCCGGCCCTCAGCCGCGCCCAGTTCAAGGCGTTCTTCACCGGCCAGTTGAAGAACTGGAAGGAGGTGGGCGGGCCGGATGCTCCCGTGGAGCTCGTGACGGTGGAGCTGTCCACGGGCTCGGGCACGACGGACTTCTTCGCGGATGCGGTGATGGAGAGCGCTCCGTTCGCGCCCACGCGTGCCTTCAAGCATCCGAAGGAGGTCCTGTCCTACGTGGCCTCGCATCCGCACGCGCTGTCGTTCGGGACGCTGGCACCGGGCGTCCAGGGGATTCGGGTGCTGCCGCTGGAGGGCGTGGCGCCGGAGCCCGAGGCGATCCGCACGGCGGACTACCCGCTGTCCCGGCCGCTGGTGCTGGCGACCCGGGGCGTGCCCGAGGGGCCGCTGAAGGCCTTCCTCGACTACGTGATGTCGCCCGAGGGCCAGGCCATCGTCGCGCGCTCCTTCATTCCCGTCCGGGAGGCCCGCTGAGCGCCATGTCCTTCCTGCGCCGCCTGAAGGTCCGCCACAAGCTCTCGCTGCTCATCATCCTCCTCCTCGCGGTGTTCGTGGCGAGCCACGCGGTCCACGTGTACGCGCTGAATCAGTTCCAGGTCGGCGGTCCCGTGCACCGGCAGCTCAAGCTGCAGTCGGAGACGTACGGCACGGTCCAGTCGCTGCTGGGGGAGCTGCACGCCGCCCGCGCGGTTCTGCACCTGATGCTCGCGCCTGCCAGCGAGGACCGGGCGCGGCTGCTGCGCCGGCAATGGGAGGAGATCGCCGCGGGCGTGGACGTGCGCTTCGAGCGGGCCCTGGCGGTGACGGATGCCCCGGATGCGCGCCTGTACGTGGAGGACGCGCGCGGGGCCTGGGACGGCTACGCCCGGGCGGTGCGCGCGCGCGTCTTCGCCGCCCCCGAGGCCGAGCGGAGCCGGGTGCTCGCGGACTTCCTGGAGGGGGCCCACACACGCCGGTATGCGCGCCTGGCCGAGCTCCTCGAAGCGGCGGCCAACAGCCTGCGGCTGCGCTCGAGCGAGCTGGAGCTCGAGGTGGGACGCACGCTGCGGGACGCCTGGTGGGGGCTCGCGGCGGCGGGCGTGGGGCTCGGGCTCTTCCTGCTGCTGTTCCTCATCGGGGTGGGGCGCTCCATCACCGAGCCCCTGCGGGCCTTGATGGTGGCGGCGCGGCAGGTGGAGAAGGGGGACCTGTCCCTGCAGCTCGCCACCCCGGGCGAGGACGAGATCGGCCAGCTCTCACGGATTCTCGGGCAGATGGTGTCGCAGTTGCGCGAGCTGATGCGGGCGGTGCGCCAGGCGGGCCTGGAGATGGCGGAGGAGGTGGAGCGGCTGGCGAAGGCGGCGGACGAGCAGGGGCGCAGCATCGAGCGGCAGGCTTCGGCGGTGACGCAGACGAACGCGGTGGCCGAGGAGATCAGCCAGACGTCCGAGCTGGCGGCGAGCCAGGCGGCGGGAGTGCTGAGCGCGGCCGAGCGGGCCGACGAGGTGGGGCGCTCGGGCATGGAGGTGCTGGCCGAGAGCCTGCGGGGCATCCAGGAGCTGCGCGGCCAGTTCGACGCCATTGCGCAGCACGTGGTGGAGCTGGCCGAGCACAGCGTGAAGGTGTCCACCCTCACGGAGACGGTGAGGGATCTGGCAGAGCAGAGTCACGTGCTCGCGCTGAGCGCGGGCATCGAGGCGGCGCGAGCGGGGCAGGAAGGGCAGGGCTTCCGGGTGGTGGCGGTGGAGATCCGCTCGCTGGCGGACCGCTCGGTGAAGGAGACGGTGGCGGTGCGCGAGCAGTTGAGGCGCTCCAGTGGGGCCATGCGCAACACGGTGGCCATCACCACGAAGGGGCGGGCGCGGATGGAGGAGGAGCTCGAGCAGGTGCGCACGGGAGGCGAGCGCCTGGAGGAGCTCACCCGGATGCTCCAGGAGTCGAGCACCAGCCTGCGGCGCATCGTGAAGGTGGTGAAGCAACAGCACGAGGGCGTGGGGCAGATCTTCTCGGCGGTGAACGAGCTGTCACGCACGACGGACAAGGCGGTGGTGTCGGTGGACGCCATGCGCCAGTCCGCCGAGCAACTGCGCAGCACGACGGCGCGGCTGACCGAGGCCCTCTCCGGCTTCCGGCTGTGAGCGGCCCCGGTGGAGCCTGCTCGCTGAGTGGCTTCAATTCCCTGGTTGGATCAGGTAATCAGCCGCCCCCTCAGTGGTGCCGTGGTCGGCGGCGCACTGAAAACGAGGCCGATGGCCTCCGGAGCTGGAGCCATGAAGCTCGGCGGCTACGTCATCCACGGAAACAACCGCGACACACTCGGAGCGTGCCTGGAGAGCCTGCGCGCCGTTTGCGACGAGGTCGTGGCCCTGGACTCGCAATCCACGGATGGCTCGGTGGAGCTCGCGCGGAGCATGGGCGTCCGCTCGGTCTCCCACTCCTGGCGGGGGTACGGGGCCGCACGGGCCGCCGCCGTGGAGGCGTTGGGCCCTTGTGACTACGTCTTGTATCTCGACTCGGACGAGCGTCTGGCGCCGGAGGCCCTGCCCGTCATCCGGGCCTGGCGCGACTCCCACCCGGCGGAGCCCGCCTACCGCCTGCCCTGCCGCGACTGGGCCGAGCTGAAGGAGCACCGCTTCCGCTACCGCACCCACTGGCGTGCGCGCCTGGTCCGCCGGGACGTCGCCATCTGGCGCCCGGAGATGATCGTTCACGAGGCGCTGCCCCGGATGCCTGCCCCCCGCCTGCATGCGCCCATCGATCACCGTTTCGCCACCTCGATCGAGGGGCGCGCGGAGAAGGAGGAGCGCTATGCCCTGCTCTGGGCCGTGCGCGCCTTCGCGGAAGGCAGGCGGCTCAAGCCCGCCGCCCTCCAGCGCCCGGCACACCTGATACGCGACTGCCTGATCCATGGTGCGCTCTGGCGTGGAGGGCTGACCGCGCTGCGGCTGGCCTGGGCCGTGTCCACCTACCACTCCGCCAAGTACCGCCACCTCCGCGCGCTGCGGCAGGGCGGCTTTCCCGAGCTGAGGAAGGCCTTCGGCGAGGGCCGCTACGGGGAGGTGTTCGCCCTCGTGCGGGAGGCGCGCACGCCGGAGACCGAAGCCAGGAGGGGTCGGTCCTGACAGGGGGGAGGTTCCGGACGCGAGGGGGAGCAACTGGTCCAACAATCGGACCAGTTGGCACGCCGCGCGGCCGGAAGGCGCCCCGTGCTTTCCCGCGGGAGCACCCCTGAAGAACTGACTTCCACTGGCTTGGGCTCAGTTCACGCCCACCGCGGTCCAGCTCTCCTGGACCTTCTTCAGCTCGGCCGAGTTGGCGCCGTACAGGTCCGTGGCGGCCCGCACCGTGGCCTCGCGGGCCTGGGCGAAGGTGGTCTTCGGCGTCATGTAGTGCTCCAGGGCGCGAGCGAAGATCTTCAGGCCCTTTTCCATCCCGACGCCGTCCTTCACCTCGAGGCCCGAGGTGCGGTTCTTCCCGCCGTTGGCCAGCAGGTAGAAGGCGTTGTTGGCGATGCCGCTGGAGCCGTGCACCTCCGTCTGCTTCGGGTAGTTCTTGTAGTTGTCCACGGAGTAGCCGTCCTTCGTCGGGTCATCCATGTAGCGCAGCGCGTCCCCGTTGCCGTTGGCCGGCGTCCACGCGTCCTCGCCCACCTTCCAGTCGAACTCCACGGCGGAGTTCTTCTGCGCCGCGTACCACTCCACGCCCGAGCCGATGATGTCGCTCATCGCCTCGTTGAGGCCGCCGGACTCGCCCTCGTAGATGAGGCCCGCGGTGCGCTCGGTGAGGCCGTGGGCGATCTCATGCCCGGCGATGTCCAGCGTGGTGAGCGGGCCGGCCGTCTTCCCGTCGCCATCGCCGTAGTTCATCTGCGTGCCGTCCCAGTACGCGTTCACGAAGTTGTTGCCGATGTGCACGTTGGACACGAGCTTCTCGCCCTTGCCGTCCAGCGAGTCGCGGCCGAGCACGTCCTTGAGGAAGTCGTACGTCATCTGCGCGCCGTAGTGCGCGTCCACCGCGGCCCGGTTGCGCGTGGGATCCGTCGCCTCGCCCCACACGTCGTTCTTGTCGGTGATCTTCACCGGCCGGCTGGCCTGCTCCTTGTTCTGCGCGTCGTACGTCACCACTCCCTTGCCGCGGCTGGCGTCCTCCAGGCTGAAGGTGCCGTCCGTGTTCTTCTTCGTGGAGAGCTCCACCTTGCCGCTGTACAGGGTGGTGTCATCCGCCTTGCCCGTCGTGGGCGGGGTGGGCTTGCCGGGCACGGGCACGGGCACGGGCGCCTGCGTGGCGCCACCCGGGGTGGTGCCGGCCTTCGCGTGGGGCAGCTCGATGCCGCCCATCTGGTTGAAGCTCGTGAGCATTTCGCCGTTGTGGGCGTCCACGAGGTAGTTCATCCGGCGGGGGCGCTCGTTGCCCTCGAGGCCCTTCGTGTGGGTGAGCTCCACGTGGTAGGCCGCGTGGTAGTTGCCGTCCTTGCCCTGGAAGACGACGCGCTCGGCGGTGGGCGCGCGGTCCGTCCTGCCCGCGAAGTCCTTCTGCGCGATGGCCAGCGCGTCCTGCGCCGTCAGCTTCACCGGCTGCGAGCCCAGTCCGGCGGGGATGGTGGAGACGCTGCCGGTGAGGCCCGACACCTTGCCCTGCGGGTCGAGGTGGCTGATGAGCTGCTCGCCGAAAACCTTCACGCCCTCGTGCTTGCGGTCCAGACGCACGTGCGTCATGCCGAGCGCATCACGCTCGACGGAGCGGGGCGTGACGGACTGGGAGATGCCGGCGCCGGGCGCCACGCCGCGGGCCAGCGAGCCCGTCTGCTGCTGGAGGAAGTCGAGCGACTTCCGGATGGCGGACTGGGCCTGGGGGCTGCTCAGCGCCAGCGGGCCGGTGGTGGGGGAGGCGGCCTGCTGCGCGGTGAGCGCCACCGCGGTGCGCCCGGTGGACGGCGCGAAGCTCGAGGCGGACTCGAAACCCGAGGCGGCACGGCCCTGGCCCTTCGGCGAGGACGCCGGGAAGCTCACGGGGGGTGGAGGGCGTCACGGCAACGGACGGCTTCTGGAGGCGGTTGGAGATCTGCATGGCGGGAGTCTTTCTGTGAGTAGGTCTCGTGCGCAGTGCAGAGCAGGTTGTGTGCCAACGCGTTGCGTTATGGCACTCGAACCCGAAGCTCTTGAATTCACACGACCTGCCCACGGGACTCGCACCGGGGCTGATGACTCGCGTCACCATGCCGCACCGGTCTCCCCCTGGTGACTGCCGTCACGGGGTGGTGACGGCTGTCACCACCTCACTTCACGCGCCGCCGTCGCGGTCCTCGAGCCCGTGCTTGCGCAGCAGCTTGCGCAGGTAGACGCGGTCGATGCCGGCCTCGCGCGAGGCCCGGGAGATGTTGCCCTCGCAGCGCTCGATGAGGCTCTTGAGATAGTCGCGCTCGAAGCCCTCGATGAGCCGCTCCTTGGCTTCCTTGAAGGGCAGCTCCAGCTCGGCCGTGGTGGTGCGAGGCCCGTCTCCGCCGCCCTCACCGGGGTGCGGGGGCATGTCCGGGAGGGCCTCCTCGCCCAGGTTCACCACCTGCTCCACCACGTTGCGCAGCTCGCGCACGTTGCCCGGCCACGGGTACTGGGTGAGCATCGCCCGCGTCTGGGCCGAGAGCGTGCTGGGCGGCTTGCCCATCCGCTCCAGCACGTTGTCGACGAGCAGGGGAATGTCCTCGGGCCGCTCGCGCAGGGACGGCAGCGTGACGCGCAGCACGGCGAGCCGGTGGAACAGGTCGCGGCGGAACTTCCCCTCCTTCACCGCGTTCTCCAGGTCCACGTGCGTCGCCGCCACCACCCGCATGTCCACCGTGCGGTAGTCGTTGGCGCCCACCCGCTTCACCTGCCGGCGCTCCAGCACGCGCAGCAGTCTCGGCTGCAAATCCAACGGCAGCTCGCCCACCTCGTCGAGGAAGACGGTGCCGCCGCCGGCGCGCTCGAAGGCCCCGGCCCGGTCGCTCTGCGCGCCGGTGAAGGCCCCTTTCACGTGGCCGAAGAGCTTCCGACTCGATGAGCGAGGGGGCGATGCCCGCCAGGTCCACGATGACGAAGGGGCCCTTGCCGCGCTTGCTCTCCTGGTGGAGCGCCTCGGCGCACAGCTCCTTGCCCGTGCCCGTCTCTCCCTGGATGAGCACGTCCGAGCCGCCGGGCGCCATGCGCTCCAGCAGGGTGAAGACCTCGCGCATCTTGCGGCTGCTGCCCACCAGGGCGCCGAAGTGATCGCGCGCCGAGAGCAGCAGGGAGCGCTCCCGCGTGTCCTCCGGCACCAGCTTGAGCTCGGTGGTGCCCAGGGTGATGACGCTGCCCGCGCGCAGCTCCAGTTGGGAGAAGCGCAGCCCCTCGCAGAAGGAGCCGTTGCGCGATTCGAGGTCGACCGCCAGCACGTGCTCCTCGCGGACCTGCAGCTTCAGGTGCTGCCGCGAGATGGTCTTGTCAGTGAGGACGATGTCGCACGAGGGCGCCTTGCCCACCGTGTACTCGCCATGCTCGAGCGAATGACTGCGCCCGGCTTCCGCTCCAGAGAGCACCAGCAGCTTCATCCGCACCCGTCCTGGACCGGCCCGGTGCAGGGTCGCTGTCGCGCCCGAGGTCTCTTCGTCTTCGTGCGACGCCACGGGCGGACGCTACCACGCTCCGTATTCCCGTGACACGGCTTGTCACCGATATCCCCTCTCCCGGCGACGACCCTCACCCCCCGCCCTCTCCCAGAGGGAGAGGGGGCATGCGGAACCCACTACAGGCGCGTCGGGCGGCGCGAGGGCTTCGTCGGGCGGCGCTTGGACTTCTCCTTCTTCTTGGGCGCCTCCTCCTTCGGCAGCGACTCGAGCCACGCGTCCACTTCGGACACGCGCGGTGCCAGCTCGGCCTGGGCGAAGCGCTCGCGGGCCCGCGCCGCCTCGGCACGCGCCTCCGGCTGCTGGCCCGTCACCCAGAGCGCACGCGCCAGCGCGAAGCCCGATACCGCCAGCACGTCCGGCGGTGCCGAGGCGAAGGCGACGGCCTGCCGCAGCGGCTCGACCGCCTCCTCCTCCCGGCCCAGTCCCAGCAACGCCTGGCCCACGCCGTCATACGAGTATTGGAGTTGCTCGTCCCCGGGGGGCAGCGCCTTGCGCTTGGCCGCGAGCGCCTGCTCGAACGCGGCGAGCGCCTCGTCGTGGCGCTTCAAGTCCAGCAGGCACATGCCCACTTCGTCCACGGCCTCCGCGGCCTGCGCACTGTCCTTGCCGAAGAGGGCCTCGCGGATGCCAGCCGCCGCGCGCGCGTGCTCCAGGGCCCGGGCGTGCTGTCCCATCTCGCGCAGGCTGTAGGAGAGCATCAGGTGGCGCCGCGCCATGTCCGGGTGCTGCGCGCCCACCGAGGCCTCCGTCTGCTTCAGGGCCTCCTCCAACAGCTCCACCGCCTTCGGGCCCTCGCCCAGCTCCAGCATCACGCGCCCCAGCAGGAAGGTGGTGCGCGCGCGCTTCGGATGGCCCGCCGCCAGCGCCTTCCCCTGAAGCACCCGCGCCTGCTCCAGCAGCGCACGCGCCTGGGGCAGGTGCCCCTGGGACATCTCCAGGTTGGCCCGGTTCACCAGCACGTCACTCTCCAGCACGGGCTCACCGCCCAGGCGCCGCAGCGTGGCCTCGGCCAGTCCGCCCCAGCCCTCCGCCTGCCCGAAGTGCTTCTGCCCGTCCTCCACGAAGAGCAGCTTGTTGAGGATGGAGACCTTCAGCCGGTCCGCCCGTCCCGCCTCGGCGTCGTAGACGGCCTGGGACAGCAGCTTCGAGGCCTCGGTGGACTCGCCCATCTGCTCCTGGAGCCAGCCCAGGTGGAAGCGCAGCTCGGCCACCAGGGGCAGGTGGTGGGTGGCCAGCACCGGGGCCTCCAACTGGCGCGCCTTCTCCAGCGCCGCCGGGTAGCGGCCCGCGTCCACCATCGCCTTCACCTCGGCGAGCCGCTCCTCCAGCCGCGCGATGTCGGCGCGTTTCGCCGGGTCCGACGGCAGCCGCTGCTGCTCGGAGAGCGACTCCGCGTCCGCGCACTCCTGCAACGCGGGAAGTGCGTGCGCCGCGTCCATCGCCTTCTCCACCAGCGCCCCGTCCGCCTCGGCCAGCAGCCCCACCAGGGCGCCCAGGTCCTTGCGCCGCCGCTCCAGGCACACCACGCGCCGTGACAGCAACTCCTCGGGCTGCGTCCCGTGCACGCGCGTGGCTTCACACGCCTCGGTGCGCTGCCGCGTCCACCCGGCCGCGTACTCCTCCAATACGCCCGAGACGCGCGAGGCCGTCTCCTTCGCGAAGGGCTTGCCGGTGGCGAGGAAGGCCGCCTCCAGCTTGCCGCGCGCCGCCGGCTCCCACACTCCGGCCATCAACCCTCCCGCGCCCGCGCACACCTGGGACTGCCGGTACGCCGTGCCGCCCACCACCGCCAGCACCGCCGCCGCCGTGCACGCCGCCACCACCCACCGCTGCCGCTTCACGCGCCGCTGCTCCTGCGACAGCGCCGCCAGCAGCTCCTTCATCGACGGGAAGCGCGCCGCCGGGTCGAGCGCCAGCCCGCGCATCAGCGCCTGCCGCACCCACGTGGGCACCTTCTTGTCCTTCGGCGGCTCCTGGATGAGATCCGCGGGGAGCGCCTCCGGCTCCATGGGCTCGGTGCGATCCGTCATGTCCGGCCGCGAGCGCGACGTCGCGAACGCCCGCATGCGCGAGGTCTCGAAGGCCCGCTTGCGGTAGAGGCCCCAGTACAGCGCCGCGCAGAAGCTGAACTGATCCGAGCGCGCGTCCACCTCTCGCCCCTGGTACTGCTCCGGGGACATGTAGTTGGGCGTGCCCAGCACCACGCCCGTCTGGGTGAGGGTGGCCTCCAGCATCCGGCGCTCGGGCGGCAGAAGCTGCCGGGCCTCCTCGGACAGGGTGTCCTCCGCCTGCTCGGGTGCCCCCACCTGGAGGGCCAGGCCGAAGTCGGTGACGTAGACGCGCCCGGCGCGGCTCACCAGCACGTTGGCGGGCTTGAAGTCCCGGTGCACCAGCCCCGCCTCATGCGCCGCCTGCAGGCCCCGGCCCGCGGCCAGGAAGTACTCCAGCACCTCGCGCCAGGAGCGCTCCTCCTCCAACCAGCCGCTCAGCGTGCCCCCGTCCGCCAGCTCCATGGCGAGGAACACCTGATCCCCGAACACGCCCACGTCGAAGACGGGAATGACGTTGGGGTGGGACACCCGGGCCATGGCCTGCGCCTCGCGCAGCAGCCGCGCCCGCGACGTCTCCGAGATGCTCTGCCCGTCCGGCTGCAGCAACTTCAGGGCCACCTTGCGATCCAGATCCGGATCAAACGCGGCGTACACCACCCCCATGCCGCCCTGGCCCAGCCGCTCCAATAAGAGGTAGCGCCCCACCTGCGAGACAGGCGGCACGTCCTCCGGCGCCCGGCCCCGCTGGGAACGGCCCGTGTTCGGCGCGGACCGCTGCGTGCTCTTCCCCTTGCTCCGGCTCTTCGGCTCTTTCATGGGATTCGAAACATTCTACCTGGACGGTTTCGGTCCAAAAAGGCTACATTGTGCGCTACGCGAAGAAACTTTTGACGGCGTGCGTCGATAAATACGCAAGATTCGCGATTTTCCAAAGTCAGGTGGGGTTCGAGATGAGCGTGAAACTGTCCTCGCTGGTGGGTAGTGCCCTTTCCCGGTCGCTGGAGAGCGCCTCTCCGTCCAGGGTCCAGGCGCCTCCGTCAGCCACGCCCACCCCGGCCTGCACGCCGAGCCCGGCCCTTCCGGGGGGCTCCGACGTCTTCGAGCAGCTCTCCAAGGTCCAGCAGGAGTGGGAGTCGAAGTTCGCGGATGCCATCCATGCGATCGCCCCGGAAGCTCGAGCAGCTCGCCCCCGTGGAGACGAAGTCCCTGAAGGACCTGGTCAACTCGGTGAACGAGAAGCGCAACGTGGTGGCCGACGAGCAGGTCCAGAAGGGGAAGTGGAGCAGCGCCACCCCCGTGCTCCAGCAGACCGAGGACGCCAACTGCGGCGCGGCGGCCGTGGCCATGCTGACGAAGGCCAAGGGCGGCAAGGAGGCGGTGTCCGACGAGCAGCTCATGGGTGAGCTGGGCTCGCGCTTCGCCACCAAGGAGGGCACCACGCCCAAGCAGCTCGCCAACATGCTGGCGAACGAGGGCATCGCGGTGAAGAAGGGCGCCACCAGCCTCGACAAGGACGCGCTGGATGGGGCGCTGCAGAACGGCGGCAAGGCCGTGGCCATGGTGGACTCCAAGAAGATCGCCACCCGCGGCGAGGCGCAGGAGACCGGCAAGGCGCACTGGGTCGTCATCGACGGCATGGACGACAAGGGCCGCTACATGGTGAAGGATCCGGGCACCGCCTCCAGCTACTTCGTGAAGCCCGAGGAGCTGACGAAGGCGATCGACTCCGGCCGCAACCAGCACCAGTCCGGCGGCATGCTCATCGTGGAGAACACGGAGACCCCGGCGCCCGCGCCCGTGCTGGCCCAGGAGGCCGAGAAGAACGCGGAGGCCCTCGGCAACACCCCGGGCGGTGGCTCCAACTGGCGCAGGTTCGGCCGGGAGTCCTCCTAGGCCGGACTGCAATCCATTCCACATTCTGGGAAACCGGAAGCTCACGGTTTCGTCTGGATGTCGTATGGAGTTCGTGACAGGGGAGGGTACGGAGTACGCCGCCATGTGCCGTCGCAACCGCCTCGAGGGCAGACAGTCTGGCCAGGCGACGGTGGAGGCGGCACTCACCCTGCCGTTGACGATCTTCCTCATGCTGGGGACGCTGCAGCTCTTCCTGCTGCTGCAGGCCCGGGCGCTGACGGAGTACGCGGCGTTCCGAGCCGTGCGCACGGGCAGCGTCAAGCACGGGGACTGCGAGGCCATGACGCATGCGGCGCTCGGCGTGCTGCTGCCCTCGTTCGCCCGGACGGACTCGCCGGCGGCGCTCGGGGCGGCTTTCCGCACCCACCGCGACAACCGCTACCACTCCGGAGGGCACACCGGCACCATCGTGTGGATTGCCCGGGAGCGCCCGCTGGGCAGCACCCTCCGCTCGGACGAGGAGGAGTCCTTCGACGACGTCAACCGCTACGCCGGCGTGGAGGACGTGGTGCGGCTGGAGGCGCGGCTCGTCTTCTGGTTTCCCATGCGCATCCCCTTCGCCAACTGGGTGCTGGGCCGCATGTTCCTGGCCCAGTTGGGGTTGCGTGAATACTCCTCCACGGATCCGCTCCAACCGGCCCGCCCGGCGCACTGGGTGGGCCGGACGCCTCCCGCGCTGGACATCGCCATCCGCGAGGAGCTGCTCGAGCGCGCCGCCCGCCGCGAGTATGTCTTTCCGCTCCAGGCCACCTACGCCATGCGGATGATGACGCCGGCGCGGCCCCGCTACTTCCGCCAACAGAACTGCCCCCTCACCCCGGAGGGCGTATGAGCCGTCCCCCCCCGCGCGGCCAGGCGATGGTGCTCTTCTGCCTGACGCTGCTGCTCGTCACCGTCATGGTGTGCCTCACGCTCTCGTTCTCCATGAAGGTGCGCGAGAAGATGGAGACGCAGAGCGTGGCGGACCTGGCGGCCTACAGCAGTGCCGTGGCCACCGCGCGCACCTTCAACAGCATCGCCCTCATGCGCCGCGCCCAGACGGCCCACCTGGTGGCCATGTCCGGGGTGCTGAGCCTCACCAGTTGGACGAGCATGATGCGCGCCAACCTCAACGCCGCCCGGATGGCCGCGCAGGGCTGCCCGGCCGCCGCCGAGGCCCTGGTGGCGTTGGACGAGCAGAACGCGGCGATCGAGCGCAAGTGGCACGAGCTGGACGCCCGGGCCGGGGTGCAGGCCTACAACATCCAGACGCTGGGCGGCCACCTGTCGAGCATGCAGGGCGAGATGTTCGGCCGGCTGCGGGAGGGGGTCGCCGGAGGGGATGCCTCGTTCGTCGCGCAGCTCGCATCCATGGCGAGCAAGGGCAGCCGCTTCCACGAGGAGCTGCGCGCGGGGCCCACGCAGGTGTCGGTGAACGAGCTGGTGCATGCCACCTCCGGGGGCAACAGCCACGGGCTGGACATGGCCATGGCCACCCGGGGTTATGTGTTCACGACGAGCCGGCAGGGGCTTCCGGCCTTCGCGGGGGACAAGGGGATATTGGGCGCGCTGGGGGCGGCGGGAGGCCGTGCGCGCATCATCGGTGGCGGCGGGAGCTCCTATTGGGGCTCGGCCCTCGGACACGGCGGGCGGGCGGACAAGGCGTGGTTCACCTGGGCCGAGGATCATGCCCTGGTGGAGGTCACCTTCCCCGGCTGCGCCCCCTTCCGCGTGAGGGCCACGGCGGGCATCAAGGCCACCGACCTCGAGGATGGCAGCGACAACCATTGGTGGACGCCCGCCTCCCCGACGCTCGGCGCGGAAGACCCGGGCATGGAGAAGCAGTACCGGCACTCGCTCCAGTCCTGCTGGCCCCGCATCTACTGCCCGAGCACCTTCATCGGCGGCATGACGTACAACACGGCCGACGACTCGAACGGCAACCTCTGGGCCCAGCCGAAGCTCTTCGCGCTCGCCCACCGGGACTACAAGGTGAGGGGATTGCGGAGCGATCCCTGGAACCTCCTCTTCCGCTTCCGCTTCACCCCCGAGAGCAACGGCACCTTCGACAGCCACGGCCTGCACCTGGCGGACGGCACGGACATCAGCGTGCAGGCCGCGCTCGCCACGGGGCTGGCCTACTACCACCGGCGCGGACGCTGGAACGAGCCGCCCAACCTCTGGAATCCCTTCTGGCGCGCCACGCTCGTGGCCGCGGACATCGACACCGGGGGAGATCTGCGGCGCGGCGGCACCGACATCCCGGACACGGTGGGAGGCCCCGCGGCCGAGGCCTACCGTCAGCTCATCTCGGCGGGCTACAAGGGGGTGCACTGATGAGGGCAGCGCGGCGGGCCCCCCGGGGACAGTCCACGGCGGAGCTGGCGTTGTGCCTGCTCGTCTTCGTCACCGTGGTGATGTTCGGCATCCACTTCGCCGAGGTGGGTTACCTCTCGCTCAAGGTGCACGAGGCGGCTGTTTCTCCGCTCTGGGACAGCACGGCGTTCCGGGTGCACCGGATGCTCGAGAACCGGGAGACCATCGGCGACTTCAGCGCCTTCCCCTCCATCGCCCCCCGGGTGATGGCCAATGCCCGCGAGCGCTACCGCGACTTCGACGGACGCAGCTCCACCCGGGGGCCTCGCACCCAGGTCACCCAGGTCTTCACCCGCGTGAGGGACATGCAGGTGCGGTGCGCCCGGGACGAGGAGGTGGAGTTCGACCTTCCCCGGAGCCGGCGCCCCGCGCTGCGCTCACCGCTGCCCGGCAGTTGGGGCACCTACCCGCCCGGGCAGGATGTGGGGGAGCCCACGGACAGCGTGCTCGATGGCATCTACGACAACGTGGGCGGCATCAGCTGCGCCGCGGAGGCCCACCTGGAGGGGCTGCCCACGCTGCCCACCCGCTTCATGGAAGGGGAGGGGGGCTTCTTCGGGGAGAAGCACGCCACGCTGCTGAAGATGAAGGTGTGCGCGGCGGGCCGGGCCGTGGGAGGCACCTGCCAGGGCCGCTACGGCCTCCTGCTGGGGGACTACGGCTTCTCGGATCCCGAGGTGAGCGAGCACTGCCCCCTTCAGCCCGAGCAGCCGGACGTGCCCTGCTCGGAGAATCGGGCCTTCTATTACGCGGCCCGGAAGGTATTCGACGCCAACGGGCGCTCCGCCGGACGCGATGCCTCCGAGTTCGCCGAGTTCTTCGTGGGCCACAGCCCCATCGACGAGAGCGGTTTCTTCATGAGCTACCGCGGCGAGGAGGACGACTACATCGAGCGGGACACTCCCCGCGGTGAGTCCCAGGACGAGATCGATCGGCCGAGGAACACCGGCGGCGTGGATCACAAACCGTCGCCCAAGCGCCGCCCGTCCAACAAGTGCTTCCTGGGGCTGCGGGAATGCTGAGCTGCCTGCTGGTGCTCGAGCTGTTGTTGGCGGCGGCGCCCGCGGAGTCCTCCCGCGAGCCCTTCCGCTGGGACGTGCCAGGGCTGGTGTCCACGGTGGACGTGCCGGACCGGATGAACGTGGGCGGCATCCCCGTCCGCATCCGGGTGTACACCTCCCGCGAGAAGCTGGAGCGCCTCCTCCAATACTTCGCCACCGCCTTCGACGAGGCCGGCTTCTACCTCCAGCGGCACCAGCCCCGGCTGGCCGCCGAGCCCCACCTCACCGCGTTGGATACGCGGACCTTCACCTCGTACACCGTCATCCTCACGCCCGAGCCGGGAGGGCTGACGACGGTGGTGCTCGGCCGGGCGAGGCTGGGGGAGGCGCAACCGGCCGCGCTCCCCAGCTCGTTGCCCGTGTACGCCGGGGCGATGAATGTCCTCTCCGCGGACCTCGAGGGCGCGCGGACGCTCACCTACCGGGCGCCCGCGAAGGAGGCCGACGTGCGGGCCTGGTATCGCGAACGGCTCACGCGCGCCGGGTTCAAGGAGGAGTCGCCCCTGCTCTTCCGGCGGCGGGAGCAGGAGCTCCGGTTGTCGCTCTCGCAAGAGGGGGGATGGGTCGAGGCCGTGGTCTTCCTCAAGACGGCCGGAGAGTTCCCCCCGCTGGAGCCCGGGCCGGAAACGCGGTAGTCACCCGCGGATGAAGCGCCGCACCTTCCGAGTCGAAGCCGCCCACACGGGCCGTCCCCTGGGAGAGGCACTGGCGGGGGAGCTGGGCGTGCCACGCGAGGAGGCCGAGCGTCTGGTGGGCGTGGGCGCGGTGTACGTGGCCGGGCGCCGGAGCCGGGACGCGGGGACGCGACTGGCGGCGGGGCAGGTGGTGACGGTGGTGCTGGAGGAGGGCGGACAGAGCCCGCTCGCGGCGCCCCCGGCCTCGGCACCGGCGTTGCGCATCCTGCACGAGGACGCCGAGCTCATCGCGGTGGACAAGCCCGCGGGGATGACGGCGCAGCCCACGGAGGGGCGGGTCGGCGACAGCCTGGTGGACCGGGTGGGCGAGTACCTGAAGCGCCCGGCGGGCCTGGTGCACCGGTTGGACCGGGAGACGTCCGGGGTGACGGTGTTCGGGAAGACGCCCCAGGCGACGACGGCGCTCGCGGAGGAGTTCCGCGAGGGCCGGGCGCGCAAGCGTTACCTGGCGGCGGTGGGGCCGGTGGAGCTGCCCTCGACGGGCACCATCGACTTGCCGTTGTCGAAGGATCCCTCCCGTCCGGGACGCTGGCGGGCAACCCGCGCGGCGAATGGGATTCCCGCGCTCACGGAGTACCGCGTGCTGCACGCGGGGGCGGACTTCTCTCTGGTGGAGCTGCTGCCCCAGACGGGGCGGACGCATCAACTCCGCGCGCACTTGACGGCACTGGGCGCGCCCATCCTCGGGGACAAGCGTTACGGCGGCGCCGCGCAGGCGGGAGGGCTTGCCGCGCCGCGGTGCCTGCTGCATGCCCAGGCGTTGGCGCTGGGGCACCCGAGCACGGGCAGGCCGGTGCGGTTCGAGGCTCCCATTCCCGAGGATCTCGCGCGCTTCTTCGCGGCGGCGGGTGTCGCCGGGTCATGACGGGGGAGCGCATGGGGAGCACGGAGCAGCCCCTGGAGTTCTGGCTCGAGGACCTGGCGCGGCGCAGGACCTTCGTGAAGCCGGAGCACACCATCCGCGGCTTCTTCTTCAAGGGCCTGCTGGAGAACCTCCGGACGCTGGGGGACGAGGCGCTGGTGAGCCGTTGCCTGGAGGCGTGTGGCCAGGAGCGCTTCGTGGACTTCTTCAGCTACCCCATGGATTTGATGTTTCCCATCCTGTTCACCGCGCTGCCCACGCTCGCCGAGCGGCATGGGGGCGCGGAGGCCGCACTGCGGCAGATCGGTCGTCAGTCCTCCATCGACTTCCTGGCCTCGGTGGCTGGCAGGGCGATGCTGCTGCTGGCGAAGGGGAGTCCCAAGCCGTTGATCAGCAGCCTGCCGGCCGCCTTCCGCGTGGCGATGAGCTACGGAAGCTCGCAGGTGGAATGGCTGGGGCCACGCGAGGGACGTCTCAGCACGCGGGGAGGCTTCATGCCCCCTCCGGTCCACGAGGGGCTGGTGCTGAAGATGCTCGAGGCGGCGGGGGCCCGGGGAAGCCAGGCCACCGCGCGCTCGGAGGGAGAAGCTCGATATCGTGTGCGACTTCTCCTGGCAGTGAGTTGCCCCCGTCCGGCCGCCTACGGGGCGGTGCGCTGACGCAGGCGCGGCGGCAGGTGCGGGGCGAACTCCTCGAACTGGGGCTCCACCCGGGCCGGGGGCGCGTGCTTGAGCCCGGTGGTGGCGATACCCGCCCAGCGGCGCACCGTCTCGTAAGCCTGGGAGAACTGCTCGTCGGGGAGCCGGCTGATGTTGCTGCCGTGGTTTCCACCCGGCACCTCGTACAGGTACGAGTCCCTGGCGCCTCCGAGCGAGTAGGCCGCCGCGCTCCATGGATCCAACTCGCCGTAGATGAACATCAACCGCTCGCCCTGCGTGGACACCCAGTCCTGGATGTCCTGCATGGCTTGATCGCGGAAGACGAGCGGCAGGCCGGGCGGTGAATAGACCGGCGCGGTGTCCGTGTCCGGGAAGTGGATGAGGCTTCCCAGGAAGGCCTCGTACGGCCGGGGCCAGCCCAGCTCCACCGCCGCTTGATAGTAGTAGGGCGCGTAGTGGCCGAGGCCGCTGGTGCCATTGTCGGCGAACGTGGCCAGGCCCACCTCCTCGTTCATCCGCGTCAGCAGCTCCGCCCCCGTCGCCTCGCTCCCCGGGAACAGGTCGCAATTGGCCGGTGAGTTGTACTGCCAGAAGGCGAAATAGGTCTCGATGACGGCGTGCTCCAGCGCCTTCTCGAAGCCGAGCTGCGTGTACGTCAGCCCCTTCTCCTGTGCGTAGGCTCGCAACAGCCCCAGCATCTCCTCGCGCCGCTCCAGCACCGTCCGCTGGAAGGTGTGGATGCGCTCGCGGCAGGCGGCCTGGGCGGTGCCACCGACAGCGTCCTGGAAGGCGGGGAAGCGCGCGTCGTCCTTGCGCGCGATGGGCGCCACGTACGCCACCGTCGCGTCCACGTCGTCCGGGTAGAAGCGCCGGAAGAACACCACCGTCTCACCGCCCTTGCTGGCTCCCGTGGACAGCCAGCGCCCTCCGTAGAGGGGCTTGAAGGCCTGCACGATGCGGTGGAAGTCCGCGGCCGACTGCTGGAGGGTGAGCTGGCTCCAGTCCGCCGGCTCCGGGCGGCTCGGCAGGAAGAAGCGGTGCTCGACGGAGAGTTGGTTGGCGCTCAGCAGCGAGGTCAGCTCGCGGCGGCCCGGGCTCACGGAGACGTAGTAGCCGCCGGTGTAGAGGACCATGGGCGCCGTGTCCGACGTGTGCAGCAACGTCAGGCGCTGCTGGAAGCGCTGGCACTCCGGACGGGAGTGATCCGCCGGCTGGTCGTACTGCATGATGAAGAAGCGGTAGCCCGTGGGCACCCGCGCCCCGTTGGGATTCTCCTGCACGGTGAGCCCGGGGATGGCGCGCAGCCGCTCCAGGATGTCCACCGACGTGTCCTGGAGGAGGGCCTTGTTCGCCACCGCCTCCGCGAACGGCAGCAGGCTGGTGCCACACTGATTCGTGCCAGCGTCCGGCTGCTCGGTGCCAGCGTCCGGCTGCTCCGTGCCGGAGTCCGGTTGCTCGGTGCCAGCGTCCGGCTGCTCCGTGCCGCCATCGCCGATGCCTGCATCCGCGGTGGGCTTGGGGTTGTCGCCGCAGGCTCCCAGGGCGAGCAGGAGCAGCAGGGGAGCAAGGTGGAGGGGGGACCGGGTGACTCGGCCGGTGGGGGTCATGGGTTCCTCTATTGATTCGCTCGGGCCCTGGGTGAAGGGCCGCGCGCGCGATGTTACCGCACGGGAGGGACACTCCTCACACAGCCTGGACTCAGTGCGTGGGTGCAACCCGGGTTCATCCGATACCCTCACCCCGTCCCTCTCCCGAGGGGAGAGGGGTGGTTACGCGGCGCAGGTGAAGTGCACGCCTTCGACCCAGCCCAGAGTGGTGAGGGCGGTTCGGATCTCGTCGCGGATGCCTCGCACTCCCACCGCCGCGATGAGGTGCGTGTCCTCGGGCGGCGCTCCCAGTGACTCCGGCGCGTCCACCGGAATCCCGTGGATGCGTGTGCCCACCTTGCGCGGGTGCACGTCGATGAAGCGCTCCACCCGCGCTCCCTCCGCCAGCAGGAAGCGCGTGAGGATGAGCCCTCCCGGGCCCGTGCCCCATACCGTCAGCGGACGCCCCGCCACCTCGCGGCTGCGCGCCAGATAGCGCGCCTTCACCCAGATGAACCGTTTGTGCGCGTACCTCGGGTCCGTGCGCGTCATCCGCTCCGAGCTGTCCCTCCAGCGGAACAGCACCTCGGGCAGGTTGTGCATCCCGTGGCCCTGGTGGATGAGCTTCAGCCACAGGTCGTAGTCCTCCGGGAAGTCGCCGTGCTCCCACCCTCCCACCGCCACCACCGCCTCCCGCCTCAGGCACACCGACGGGTGGCAGATGGGGCTCTCCACGAAGCGCTCACGGTGCAGCCGCTCGGGCGTGGTGAGCCCGTTGAGCCACGCCGCGTAATCCCTCATCGCGGGGCTCACCGGTTGATCCTCCCGGAACATCTCCACCCCGGTGCCCACCCCGCCCAGGCTGGGGTCCGCCTCCAGCGCCGCGACGCTCGCCTCCAGGCGCCTCGGTAGCGCCTCGTCATCCGCGTCCATCCGCGCCACGTAGGGGGAGGTGGCATGCGAGAGCGCCAGGTTGAGCGCCGCCACCAGCCCCCGGCCCCCTCCCTCCAGCACTTCCACCCGGGCGTCCCTTGCCGCCAGCCCCTCGAGCACCCCGCGCGTCCCGTCCGTCGAGCCGTCGTCCACCGCGAGCACCCGGATTTCACGCAGAGTGCCTTCCAGGACGCTCTCCACCGCGCGCGCCACGGTGCGCTCGGCGTTTCGGGCGGGCAGGAGGACGGTGACGACCGGAGGCGGCATCCTGTGTAGACTGCCCCACCCATGGGTGTCGTGAGAAACGGCAATGACGCCGGTTCGCCGGAGTCCGGGCCGGGTACCGGCGTGCCCGAGCTCGTGGAGCGTCACCGCCAGAGCGCCGCCCGCCTGCTGAAGGAGGGTCACGCCGCCCACGCCTTCGGCGAGCTGGTGCGGGCCAGCCGCGCCCTGCCCATGACGCCGCGTCTCGCCTCCGCGCTCGTCACCTTCTCCCTTCGCGCGGGCACCGAGGCCGCCGTCATCGCGCTGCTCTCGTCCGCCCTCGGCAATACCCGGGGCGAGGTCCGCCGGGCCGTGCGGCTGCAGCTCGCCCGCGTGCTGCGCCGGGTGGGCCAGCTCCCCAGGGCCGTCGAGTCGCTCCAGGCACTCGTCGACGAGTCCCCCGAGGACCGCCGCGCCCGCAGGCTGCTCGACGTCCTCTTCCGCCGTCTCCGCCACGCCGCCGAGCGCGACGAGGAGGCCGAGGCCCTCTCCGTCCCCATCGTGCAGGGCCAGGCCCTCGTGGAGGAACCGGCGCCCGAGGAGACGCGCGCCGCCGAGGACCGGAGCGAGACCGTCGAGTTCTCCTCGCCCTGGCTGGAGGAGGAGCACACCGTGGAGGCCTCGGGCCCGCCGGACGCGCGCTTCGTGACGCGTGCCTCCCCACCCCGGGCCGGGACCGCCCCCGCGCCCGCTGCCCCAGCGGCTCCCGTTGATGACCGGCACAGGACCGTCCTCGAGCTGGAGCTGCCCGCGATCTGGCCCCACGTCGAGGAGGAGGAGGCCACCTCCGAGGCGTCCGGTCTGCCCTTCGCGGTCTCCGGGACTCCCGCCGCGCCTCCCCGGGACGACTTCGCCGGGGACGCCTCCAGCCACCGGCGCACGACCCTCGAGATCACCGAGCGTTTTCCGGAGGACGAGGACACCTCCGCCGGGGCGCCTGTCTCCCGGTCCGAGTCCCCGCTCATCCCTCCACCGGCCGGGGTGAAGACGGAGGGCCCCGTTCCCTGGAGCAGCGACGAGGACACCGAGCCGTCCCGGCGCCTGGTGCCCCGGCGGGAGGATCCGGAGGAGACGCGCCAGGAGGCCCAGCTCATCGCGCGCCGGGCCTGGCCAGAGCTGGCGCAGTTCTACCTGGATCGCGCCGATGGCTCGAAGGACCTGGACGTCCGCGCCGAGACCCTCACCCGGCTCGCCGAGCTGCTGGAGAACGAGCTGCAGGACCTGGCGGGCGCCGCCCGGGTGTACGGGCAGATCGTCGCCCTCACCGGAGACCATGCCGCGCTCGCCGAGCAGGTGCGGCTCGTGTCCCAGCGCGCCGATGGTGATGACTGGGTGGTGTGGCGCGTGCTCGACGAGGCGGTGCAGCGCGCGAGCAACCCCCGGGCCCGTGCCGCCGCCTTCCTGGCTCGCGGCGAGCGGCTGCTGTCCACCGGGGAGACCGCCCGGGCCCGCGCGGATTTCGAGGCCGCGGTGGCCATCTCCCCCCACTCGCTGCCGGGGTTGATGGGGCTCGCCCGGTGCGTCTCCGGGGAGGACCGGGCCGGGGCCGCCGAGCGTCTGCGCGCCGCGCTCGCCGCCGTGCCCCGCCGTACGCCCCACCGTGCCGAGGGCCTGCGGCGTCTCGCGGAGGTCGCGGGAGGGCCCCTGGCCGATGCGCGGCTCGCCCACTGGGCCTGGTCGGAAGTGCTCGCGGAGAACCCCGAGGACATGCTCGCGCAGGACCAGCTCGTGGAGGTGACGCGGCAGCTCGGCGACAAGGTGGGGTTGAGCCGCCTGCTGCGCTCCCGCATCGCCCGTGAGCCGCGGGGACTGGCCACGCGCAAGGTCCGCCTGGAGCTGGTGGCCACGCTGGAGTCCGGAGGGGAGCGCGACGCCGCCCTCACCGAGCTGCGCCAGGCGGTGCGCTTCGAGCCCGGCCACAAGGAGGCGTGGCTGCTGCTGGTGGAGCGCCTCATCGCGCTCGGGCAGAACGGCGAGGCCGCGTGGGCGATGGAGCACGCCGCCACCGCCACGGAGGATGATGACGAGCGCCTCGGCACCTGGGAGCGGCTGGCGCGCTTCTGCCGCGAGGTGCTCGGAGACGCGGCGCGCGCGCAGGTGTACGCCAACCGGGCGGAGAATCTGCGCAAGGCCATCGCCGAGCGCGTGGCGCCCGCCCTGCACCCCGAGCCGCCGCGCAGCGCCGTCCCCAAGCGGGAGTCGACCGGCTCGCGCACGGGCATCCTCATCCCGCCGCCGGGTGGCGTGGAGCTCACGCCCACTCCCGCCGCGGCGTCGCCCTCGGCCGGCCCCGAGTCCGCGCCCACGGTCCTCGAGATGCCCGCGGTGGTCCTGCCCGCTCCCGCGAGTCCGGCGAAGACGCCGGCTCCGGCCGCGCCCGAGGAGCCTCCCGACGCTCCGATGCCCGTGGAGAGCACCCGGTTCATCGCCTGGGAGGCGCCCCCGGGGAAGATGGTCCCCGGGCGCCGCCGGGCCCGGGGGAGCGGCTCCGTCAACTCGCCCGAGCCGCTCACGCCCTCCGCTTCCTCCCTCAGGCCCGCGCTGACTCCGGCCCCGGCCGTTGCTCCGGCTCCACCACCTCCGGCTCCGGTTCCAGCCCCGGCTCCGGTTCCAGCCCAGATGGAGAGCGCCCGGCCGGGGGCCATCGAGCGCGTGCGGGAGCGGCCCCTCGACGCGGCGGCCTACCGGGAGCTCTCGGCCTTCTTCACGAACCGTGGAGACGCGGCGCGAGGCTCGCTGATGGCGGAAGTGGCCGCGGCGCTCCTGGGGGAGAAGGACACCGGCTCGATGCCTCCGCGCCGCAAGCTCACCCCGGAGGAGCGCGCGGGCCTGCGCCACCCCGGCCTGCGCAACCCGGCGGGCGAGCTGCTCGCCTCCGTGGGCCAGGCCCTCGTCCGCCTCTTTCCCACCTTTGGCCGGGCCTCGGGCTCCAACGAGCCGCTCCGGCCGGACTCGGGCCCTGGCGCCCGCGCCGCCCTGGAAGTGCTGCAGTCCGTGGCGCGCCTGCTCGACGTGCGGCTCCCGGAGCTCTACCTCTCCGAGGATGACGGTCCGCCCTTCTCGCTCGTGCACCCGGGAGCCCCGCGCCTGCTGGTGGGACGGCTCGCGGTGCGCCAGGTGCTGCCGGAGACGGAGCTGCGCTTCTTCGCGGGACGGGCCCTGTCCTGCCTGGGGCCGGACCTGCTCGCGCTGCGCTGCCTGAAGAAGGACCAGTTGCTGCGCGCGGTGGCCATCCTCGCCTCGGTGCTGCGGGGCGGGACGGAGTTCGGCCCCGAGTCCCGGGTGGTGCGCGAGGCGCTGCACCCCAACGCGCGGGCCCGGGCCCTGGCGCTGCTGGAGTCGGCCCAGCGGGAGTTCGATGCCGCGGCGCTCGCGGAGGCGGCGCGCCACTCGGCCAACCGCGCGGGGCTCGTCGCGTGTGGAGGCCCGGGGCCGGCGGTGGCGGCGCTGAGGGTGCTCAAGTCCAGCGAGCAGGAGCTGGTGGAGCTGGTGCGCTTCTCCGCCTCCGAGCGCTACCTCCCGCTGCGCGGCTGAGGGCTCACTGCACCTGCACCTTGAGGGTGAGGGCGACGAGCCGCCCGTTCTCTCCGCCGAAGTCGTGACGGTACGCCAGGTCGATGCCGCCTCCGGGCGTCATCACGCCGATGCCCACGCCGAGCTGGGAGGAGCGGGTGAAACCATCCCAGGTGTAACCGGCGCGCAGCGGGAAGGTCTGCCCGAGCAGGTACTCCAGGCCGCCGCTGTAGGTGAGCGTGGTCCGGCCGTGAGTCTCGAAATCGGCGCGCACGTCGGCGGCGAGGGTGAGCAGGCCGGCGAACACTCCGGCGTGGGCCGAGTAGTACCGGGTGAGCTCGGCGTTGCCGGTGCCGATGAGGTTATGGCCGGAGATGCCGAGGGAGATGATGGGGGCGGGGCGGAAGATGATGCCGGCGTCACCGGTGATGGCGTTGGCCTGGCGGGCGCCGCGCAGCAGCAGATAGCGCGAGGAGACGCCGACCATCAGACTGTTGCCGAAGGGGATGGCCAGGCCCACGGTGTTGAGGTGGCCGGTGGCGCGCTCGACGCCCTGGCCGAGGGAGATGAGCTGATAGCTCACGCCAGCGGCGAGCGGGCTGGTGGCCGAGTCGGCGAGGGCGACCATGCCGAAGGCGTCCTTGCCCGCCCAGTCCCAGGCGCCGGTGAGCTCGACGCGGTAGGTGCGGAAGGCGGCGAGGGCGGCGGGGTTGCCGGTGCCGGACTCGGCTCCGACGCCGAGGGCCCGCCAGGCGCCGCCCATGCCATGGGCGCGAGCGCTGAGGATTTCGCGCAGGTCCTCGGCGCGCGGCTGGCGCGAGGTATCGGGCCCGGAGGCCTCCTGGGCCTGGGAGAGGGGAGCGAGCAGGAGGACGAACAGGAGCGTCAAGCGGTGCCACATCCACATGGAAGGGCATCCTAACTGCCTTGATGGAGGGGAGGGCCATCACTAGATTCGCCGCCCCATGAAAGAGCCATTGAACCGCAAGAACGTGAAGCCCGCCGGAGCGGCCGTGATGAAGCGCGCGGTCTTCGCGCTGGGAGTCCTGGCGGCGATGAGCGCGGGCGCGTACGTGCTGCCCGGCGGAGCCATCCTGCGCCGGATGGTGGCGGCGCGTGAGGAGATGCCGTACTCGGCGCTGAAGGCGGACGGCTCGCTGCACTTCTACGGGCCGGTGGTGAACGAGGCGGGAGGGGCGCTGGGCCTGCCGACGGACCGGCCGGAGCTGCAGGCGGACGGCACGGTGTACCTGAAGCTGCCGGGCCGCTGCCGTTTCGAGGCGAAGGCGCGGGAGGGCAACACAGTGGCCTCGGTGTCCTCCGGAGGCCGCAAGCGGGTGGAGGGAGCGGAGATTCCGGCGCTGTCGGAAGCGGTGCAGCAGGTGTGCGCGGTGCTGGGCGTGCGTGCGGCGTCGGCGGTGGAGGGGCGCGAGGCGGTGGAGGCGCACCTGCGCTCGCTGGGCATCGATCCGCGCACGACGTCGCTGGCGCGCTTTGGCGGCGACGTGGTGTACGTGCTGGGGCAGCAGGGCGAGGGCAAGCCGCAGTTCTGGGTGTACAAGGAAGGCTTCCTGCCGGCGCGGCTGAAGTACAAGGACGGGAAGGGGACGGCGTGGGACGTGCGTTTCCTGGACTACACCTCACCGGCGACGGGCGAGATGTTGCCGCGGAGCATCGAGGTCTGGCGTGGGGCGGACCGGGTGATGCGCTTCACGGTGCTCACGGGCGACACGAGGGCGAAGCTCGCCGACACGCTCTTCTGAGCCCAATCATCACCAAGAACCCCCAAGAACCACCAAGAACCCCCACTCTCCCCCAAGAACCCCTCTCCCCTCGGGAGAGGGACGGGGTGAGGGTGCCACGTATCCCAGGTTGAGCCCGTGCATGCTCCCTCTCCCTCTGGGAGAGGGCTGGGGTGAGGGTGTTCGCGCTGGAGGAGCCATGTCCGAGGAAGACCGGCAGAGGTGGAACATCCGCTACAGCGAGCAGCAGGGGACGCGGGAGCCCGCGCCGTTCCTCCGCACCCTGGCGGACCGGCTGCCGAAGACGGGCCGAGCGCTCGACGTGGCGGGAGGCGCCGGACACGACGCCCTGTGGCTCGCGAGGCGGGGCCTGGACGTCACCCTGACGGACATCTCGGATGTCGCGCTCGAGAGGGCGGCGGAAGGAGCGCGAGATGCCGGAGTGCCCTTGCGGCGCCAGCGGCTGGACGTGGAAACAGAGCCACTGCCACCCGGGCCCTTCGACGTCGTGCTCTGCCTGAACTTCCTCTGGAGGCCGCTGTTCGCCGGTGTCTCGAAGGTCCTCGCGCCGGGCGGGCTGTTCATCTTCGCCCAACCGACGCGGAGCAACCTCCAGAGGCACGCACATCCCTCGGCGCGCTTCCTGTTGGAGGACGGCGAGCTGCCCGGGCTGCTCCAGGGGCTGGAGATCGCCTCGTACACGGAGGGGTGGACGGAGGAAGGGCGGCACGAGGCCCGCCTGGTGGCGAGGGTGGCTCAGCGCACGTGAGCGTAGAGGCGCAGCAGCGTGGCGGGTGACACGCCCAGCCGGTACAGCAGCGGAAAGCCATTCACCGCGAGGAAGTAGAACACCGGCCGAGCGAGGAACCGCCGGCCGGACACCGTGACGCACGCCTCCACCGTGCGGATGCGGCCCTCGCGCCATAGCCGAGTGGACAGCTCCAGGTCCTCCATCAGCGGCTGTGCGGGGAAACCGCCCACGAGGCGGAACACACGGGCGCGGATGAACATCGCCTGATCCCCGTAGGGCAGCCGCGTGTACCGCGAGCGCAGGTCCGCCAGGTGCAGCAGCGGACCGAGCCACGAGCGGCGGCCGGTGTCGTTCACGGTCCACGTCTTGAACGCTCCGGCCACGACGCGCGGATCTTCCAGTGCGTCGCGCACGTGCCGGAGCGCATCGGGGGGCAGGGCGACGTCGGCGTGGAGGAACCACAGCACGTCGCCTCGGGCCGCGGCGGCGCCCGCGTTCATCTGCGAGGCCCGCCCCCGAGGCGCGGAGAGCACGGTGACACCAGGGTACTCGCGGGCCCGAGCCACGGTGGCATCCGTGCTCCCGCCATCCACCACGAGCACTTCGCCAATCTCCGGCCCGAGCGCCGCCAGCTCCGCGAGCCGCTGGCCGATGCGCTGCTCCTCGTTGAGCACGGGGAGGATGAGGGAGATCACCGCCGCAGCTCCCGGAGCGCGGCCTCGGTGGCGGGAGCCCGCAGCCGCCCCGAGGCCAGCTCCGACTCCAGGCGCGAGAGATCCTCGGGAACATCCACGTCGAAGAACGGCGCCACGCGCGCCACGGTGAGCCCGAGCGACACCAGCCGCTCCTCGGTGCGCACGAGCGTCTCGGCCTGGCTCCAGGGCAGGTTCACGAAGGCACCCACGGGCAGGCGCCGCAGCGCGAGCAGGTAGAATCCCCCGTCCTCGCTCGGTCCGAACACCGCGTCCGCGTGCGCGAGGCCCGCCCGGGCCGCTTCCAGGTGCCCGGGAGACAGGCCCGGACTGTCAGCGCCCAGGGCAATCGCCGCCGGGTAGCGCTCCAGGGCCCGCAGGAGGACACGCTCCATCCGCGCGCCCAGGTCCCCCTCTCCCTGGGGCCACACCTCCACCGGACCGGGCAGCAGGCCCTCGGGCCAGGGTGACGGCGAGGCCAGCACCGGCGCGGCCCACGGCACCTGCGTCACCAGGGCCCACGTGTCTTGAATGAAAGCGCGGGCGAGCCGGGCGGCCCCTTCCGCTCCGAGCGCGGGAGTCAGGCGTGTCTTGGCCTCTCCGGCGCGGGGCGGCTTGGCGAAGACACAGAGGGCGGCTTCGGGAGTCATCGGCGCCATGCGCGCATCATCGCCGCCAGGCGAGCAACCCGGAGAGGAAACCCTTCGCCCGGGGCGTGAGCCGGCGCCGGTTCCACGCATCTCCGAGCCGTTTCAGCACCTCGCCCCGGGTGGGGTAGGGGAGCACGGTGTTGGCCAGGGCTCCCACGGTGAGGCCCTCCGTCATCGCCAGCGAGAGCTCGCCGATGTTCTCCCCGGCGTGCGAGCCCACGAGGGTGCCGCCGAGCAACCGGCCCGACTTCGCGTCCACGTGGATGCGCCCGAAACCCTTGGTGTCGCCCTCGAGGATGGCGCGGTCCATCGAGGACATGGGCACGGTGAGGGTGACGGCGCCGAGGGCCTCGGCCTCGTGCGAGGTGAGGCCCACGTGGGCCACCTCGGGGTCCGTGTACGTGCACCAGGGAATCACCAGCGCGCTGGCCTTCTTGCGGCCGAAGAAGAGGGCGTTCTGCAGCGCCACCCGGGCGAGCGCATCCGCGGCATGGGTGAACTTGAAGCGCGAGCAGATGTCCCCCGCCGCGTAGATGCGCGGATGGGAGGTGCGCAGGTGCTCATCCACCTCGACACCGTGAGGGCCATGACGGACGCCAGCGGCCTCGAGTCCCAGGCCGCCCACCTCGGGGGCGCGGCCGGTGGCCACCAAGAGCGCCTCGCCCTCCACCGAGCCCTCCACACCGTCACGCTCGAAGCGCACACGCTTCACCGAGCCCTGTGACTCCACCCGGGTGGCCCGGGCACCGAGGTGCAGGGCAATGCCCTCGGCCTCGAAACGCCGGGCCAGACACTCGCTCACGTCCGGGTCTTCCCTGGGGAGCAGGCGGTCCTCCTGGCTGACGAGCGCCACGCGGGCCCCGAGCCGCCGGAAGGCCTGGGCCAGCTCGCAGCCGATGGGGCCTCCGCCGAGCACCACCAGCCGCGGAGGCAGCGCGGTGAGGGTGAAGACGCTCTCGTGGGTGAGGTAGCCCGCCTCGGCGAGCCCCGGAAGCTCCGGCACGGCGGGGCGGCCCCCGGTGGCGATGAGGGCACGCGAGAAGGTGAGGCGCTGGCCGGCCACCTCCACCGCATCGGGCGCGACGAAGCGGCCCTCGCCGAGGAACACGTCCACGCCCAGCCCGCGGAAGCGCTCGGCCGAGTCATGGGGGGCGATGCCCGCGCGCAGCGAGCGCACCCGCTCCATCACCCGAGCGAAGTCCACCCGGGGCTCGCCGGCCTCCACGCCCCAGGAGCCCGCGCCGCGCACGGTGGCGGCCACGCGCGCCGAGGCGAGGAGGGCCTTGGAGGGCACGCAGCCGAAGTGGAGGCAGTCGCCGCCCAGCAGCCGCCGCTCGATGAGGGCCACCTTGCCGCCGAGCCCGGCCGCGCCCGCGGCGGCCACGAGGCCCGCGGTGCCCGCGCCGATGACGACGAGGTTGTAGCGCCCCGAGGGGGTGGGGTTCTTCCAGTCCGCCGGGTGGGTGAGCGCGGTGAGCGCGGCGTCGTGCGCATCACCTTCGAGCAGGTGCGGGACGGTCACGTCGGAGTCTCCTTCAGCGTGGCGGCGAGGGCCCGGCGCGCGAGGCGGGTGACGTACACGGTGACGAGGGCGGTGGCGGCCAGCCCGCCCCAGAAGAGGAGCTGCCCGGAGAGGCCGGCGTCGGGGCGCTCGCCGCGGGAGAGCTGGGCCACGCTCGTCACGAGGGAGCCCAGGTACACGTAGAGCACCGTGGCGGGCAGCATGCCGAGGAAGGTCGCGGGGAGGTAATCGCGCAGACGCACGCGGGTGAGCGACAGGGAGTAGTTGAGCACGCTGAAGGGGAAGATGGGCGAGAGGCGCAGCAGCAACACCACCTTGAAGCCCTGAGCGGCCACGGCGGAGTCCACGGCGGTGAACCTCGGCTGGCCCACGAGGCGGCGGCCCACCCGCTCGCGCAGGACGGTGCGCCCGAGCAGGAAGGAGACGAGGGCGGAGAGGTTGCTCGCGAGCACCACCAGCAGCGAGCCGTACACCGGCCCGTAGGCGAAGCCCGCGCCCAGCGTCAGCACCGAGGCGGGCATCATCAGCACCGTCGCCACCGTGTACAGGACGATGTAGAGCACCGAGCCGGCCATCCCCATGCCACGGATGTGCTCGACGACGCCCAGCAGCCACGTGTCCACGGGCAGCAGCTTGAAGGCGAGCACCCCTGCCGCCACCGCCACCATCGCCGCTGCCCATCGCCCGATGCCGCGTGCCATGCCCTGCTCCTGACGCCCGTTGAGGCCCCAGTCGTAGCCCGGAAGCCGGGCCGCCGGACCTTCTTTCGTCCATTCCCACGCGTCGCGTGGGATGCCCGGAGGTCCCGGTGGTTTCCCGGACGGCTCCACCGTAGAAGAGGGGCTCCATGCCGCCCCAGAAGATCTCCGTCCCCCGCGAGGCCGCCGGCGAGCGGCTCGACAAGTTCCTTTCGGCCCAGGTGCCCGGGCTCTCGGTGGAGCGCGCGCGCGCGGCGGTGTTTCCGAGGCCATGAGCGTTTTATTTACCGAAGATCAGGCGTGGTTGGTGAGCAACTGGATCTCCCGTGGGTTCTTCGAAGACTGCTTGCCTCATCTGAAGCGTGCTCCGCTGCTAGCCGGAGAAATACGATTCTGTATTGACGCGGGTGTGGACACACTCGACTTGCGTGACAAGGGGCGGGCTGAGCTTCAGGAACTGCGGTCTCTTGTGGAGTGGATCATTCGCGACAACGAGCTTTCGAGAGGCCGGAACTTCCATTCACCTGAGCAGTTTCCTCTCTATGAATTGAAGTTGAAGGAACTGGCGGCGCTCAACGAGCAGGTGCTGGTAGGTCCTCGGCCATAGAATGCGACCTCCCATGCCGCCCCAGAAGATTCCCGTCCCCCGCGAGGCCGCCGGCGAGCGGCTCGACAAGTTCCTTTCGGCCCAGGTGCCCGGGCTCTCGGTGGAGCGCGCGCGCGCGCTCATCGAGAAGGGCCATGTGCTCATCCGCGGGAAGAAGTGCCAGTCCTCGCGCAAGCTGTGGGGAGGAGAGGAGATCGAGCTCAGCCGGCCCCCGCCGCGCGCCCCGACTCGCGCCGCGGTGAGCCGCTCGGCCGAGGGACCCGAGCTGCCCGTGCTTCATGATGACGCCGCGCTGGTCATCGTGAACAAGCCGGCGGGGCTGGTGGTGGAGCCCGCGGGGGGAACCGTGCCCTCGGTGGTGGAGCTGCTGGCGGCGAGGCTGCCGCCGTTCGACGTGGAGGGCCTCGCGCAGCCCGGCGTGGTGCACCGGCTGGACCGGGAGACGAGCGGGTGCCTCGCGCTGGCGCGCACCGACGCGGGTGTGGCGGCGCTGGACCGGGCGTTCCAGGAGAAGCAGGTGGACAAGCGCTATTGGGCGATCGTGCTGGGCGAGACGCCCGAGCGAGACCGGCTCGAGGCGCCGTATGGAAGGGATCCGAGGAACCCGAGGCTGTTCACGACGAAGGTGCGCTCGGCTCGGCGCGCGGCGCTCTCGTACGAGGTGCGCGAGCGGTTGAAGGGGGCGACGCTGGTGGAGGTGAAGCTGGAGACGGGACGGACGCACCAGATTCGCGTGCAGATGGCGGAGGCGGGGTACCCGGTGCTCGCGGACTCGCTGTACGGCCCGGAGGAACTGCGCGCGCACCCGGCGGCGAAGGAGATCGGCCGTCATGCGCTGCACGCGGTGCGGCTGGCCCTGCCGAGCCTCGCCACGGGGGGCGTGGTGAGCGTCGAGGCGCCGCTGCCCGAGGACTTCCAGCGCGCGCTCGCGATGCTCCGGGGCTAAGCCAGTTGGAGTCAGTCCTGTCAGGGGGTGCTCCCGCAGGAAAGCACGGGGCGCCTTCCGGCCGCGCGGCGTGCCGACTGGTCCGACCATCGGACCAGTTGCTCCCCCTCGCGGCCGGAACCTCTCCCCTGACAGGACTTACCCCTCCTGGCTTAGGGGGCGTCAGGCGCCGTCCTCTCCCTGCGCCTCTTCATCGAGGGCCATGGCGAACGGGTAGAGCGCGCGGTGATTGACGTTGCGATGGCACACTGCGAGGTAGTCGTCGCCTGCGATCTGGATGAAGGTCTGCTCGGGCGGCTCGGCCTGGTTCATGAGCCAGTCCTCCGCCTCCGCGCGTGTATTGAACGAGGCTGCGGCTGGAGGGAGACCTTCGCGCTTGAGCCGGCCGAGATGGAATTCGATCACGGTGAGGGGGAGCAGGCGGCGGTGGTTCAGCTCGCGGATGTACGCGACGGTGTGGTACTGGCCCGCGATCAGCACGAGCGTCGAATCGGGTGGTTCCGGGTGGCTGTGCAGCCAGGATTCCGCCTCCTCGCGTGTCTTGAACGAGGCGACCACGGGCGGGGGAGCGTTGGACTCGAGGTACTCAAGGAAGTCCGAGAACGCGTACCGCCGACCCGTCGACGTGATGAAGAGAAGCGCGTTGATGGCGGTCTCGAGGAGCGCTTTTTCTTCCGCGGAGGGCGTGTTGGCGCGAATCCGCGCGAGAAGGTCCATGACGTCCGAGGTGCGATTGCGCGTGTTCATGGCGATACCCTCGCGAGGTAGTGTGGGACTACCACGTCACGGATGACGTGTCCGGCCAGTGCTCTGGGGGTCGGGTGTTGGACTCCGGGCACCGTCAGGCAAATGACGATGACATGACCGCTGGAGTGGGTCGATATGATCCCGCCCTCTTGGGCTGGATCGTAAGTGCCTGAAACCACAGGGGGTGGGACATGTGTCTTCCCCTGGGAGGGAGTGGCTCCACCGTGCTGGATGCGCCGTGGGATGTCAGACCCGGCGAGTAGTTTGCGTCCTTGCCGCTGAACCGGAACCGACGCGCCATCGGCGTGAAGGAGGGTGTCAGCCGGCAAGGGGGTTCCATGCGAACGAAGCTGTGCGTGCTGGGGGCGGTGTTGGGGACGGCGTCGGTACTGCCGGTGGTGTGCATGCCGGAGGTTTCGACGCAGCAGACGAAGGAGGAGCAGTCGCGAGGAAGCGTGTCGCGGCAGGCGAGCCAGCCTTTCAAGGGCCACGGAGCCGAGCCGCTCTCGCCGGTCGAGGTGCCCGCGAGCCCGGTGTTCGACGCGCCGAAGCACCCGTGCGAGCTCGTCACGGTGATGCGGGTGCCGTGCGATCCCGCGTCGGCCACGTGCGAGTACACCTATTGGGAGTGCCCGCTGAGCGTGAAGCCGCTGAGGGCATGACGAAGTGAAAGCGCGGCCTGTGCGCGGGCCGTCAGGGGCGCGGCGGGTCGGGTTCTTCGGAGCCTGGCTCGCCGCGCGGCCGTTTTCAGGCCCTGGGGACAACCCGTGAGGACCCAGCAGGTCTCACGCGGTTTTGCAGCACTGGCGGGTCGGGATAAGGTCAGGCCCGATTTCCACCAGGAACATGGCCAGGAACGAATTCTTCAAGCCGCGCGAGCGCTACCGGAACCGGGGCTCCCCGAGCGCGCCTGACGACCAGTTCATGCGGTGGATCAATCGTGACGGCAGCGGGATGGAGAACGGACCGGGGATCCGGCCGCTCCGCTACTTTTCCCAACCGTCGTTCACGGAGCTGCCCGCCTTCCTGGTCCTGCTGACAACGCATGTCTCCCAGGGCGGTAGTTACAAACCCTGGGAGGACATCGTCGAGCCGAAGCAGGGGTGGGTCCTCTACTGGGGCGATGCCAAGTTGAAACCCGGGAAGCACTACACGGAATTTCGTGGCAACCGCATCCTTGAGAGCGTCTGGAAGGCTGTCAAAGCTGGCAAGCGAGACGAGGTGCCGCCGATCCTCCATTTCGTGAAGGATGAAATGGGTTGGGTCCGCTTCACGGGCCTCTGCGCGCTGACGGCGCTGTGGTCTGACCGCTTTGATGAGGACGGACAGCGCGTCGAGAACTACCGCTGCCGGCTTCGTATCCTGGGTTCGGATCCGGTCCCGGTCGAATGGTTGCACGCGCGCCGCGAGGCTCGGACGCTTCTGGAGGCCCAGCGTGGTGCCCCCGAGATGTGGACCGCATGGCTCAGTGGCTCCAGACCCGCGCCCCCCGTGGAACTGGATGCGGAGGCCATGGACGTTCCCGCGGCGGCCGATGCCAGCAGGCCCTCGGGACAGGGGTTTTCTACTGACTCAAGGACTCGCAAGGCCGTTGAGCTCCACGCCATGCAGCGGGCCAGGGAGTACTTTCAGTCGCAAGGCTTTACCTCGATCGAAGATGTCTCAAGCAAGAGGCCCTTCGACCTTCTCGCGAGAAACAGCACGAGCGAGGTTTTCATCGAGGTCAAAGGCACACAATCCGCGGGCTCCAGTGTCTTCCTGACCAGCGGCGAGGTGGAGTTCGCGAGACGCAACAAGGGCAGGATGGCCCTGTACGTCCTTCACTCCATCCAGGTACAAGACGTGGCTGGAGATCCGCTCCCCCAGGGAGGCGTGCACACGGTGTTCTGGCCGTGGGACGTGGATGGCGGAGCCCTTGCTCCCATCAAGTACGTCTATGGGCTTCCCTGACGGCTCAGCGGGGGAACGTCACGGGAGGCGGCCGTTCCTGGAGGTGGTGCTCGCGCAGGGACAGACCCGTACCCGGCTGCTCTTCCAACTCGTCTCGCACCCCGGTGAAGTGGACGCGCGGGTAGATGTGGAGCTGCGCCCGCGCTCGGCCCGGCCGGAACCGGGACCGGGACCGGATGCTGCCTCTCCCCGGCGCCAGGTGGGCCCGTTCTCCCAAATGGTGTTCTCGGGGGTGATTCCGGGGAGGAACCGTTGGGAGCGGGGTTCTCGCGAAGGAGTCGAGGGAGTTCCGGGCGGAGCGTGGACGGGCCATCGTCTTCTTCGTCCACAACCCCGTGGGTGCGCGGCCCTGGTTTGCCTCGGAGGTCGTGCAACCGATGGCTGGAACGATCAGCCGTTTTGGGCACCAACGCGAGTGCTTCCCTCTCGCCGATTCGTGTTCATGTTCAGCAATGGGAATGGGACAGCGGATGCTAATGCCGCCCCAACTCCCTGGACCAGGCCCACAATCGCCCGCTCACCGCGTATCGGTCGGCGCTGGAAACATCCTCGAAGTCCTCCGGGGGAAGCGTGCGGAGGCGCTCGCGCAGGAAGTCCGGGTCACTGAGCACCTCGCGGTGCTTCAAGTCGGCGTCCATTTCCACCACGACAGGCATCACCCGGAGCACGGCCTCCGTGCACTCTTCCCGGGTAGCGCGAGCCATGCGCTCCACCGTCAGGGCCAGGTGCTCGCGGACCGATGCCGGGCCTTCGGGGCACCAGGCCTCCAGGGTCTTGCCGTAGATATCCTCCATGAGCTCTTCCAGCGTGTACTTCCTACCGGGCCAGAACGCGTAGCGAGGGCTCTGGAGCACGTCCCAGAAGCGGAGCAGCGAGGCGAGCCGGTTCGCCATGCGCTCCGCGCTCCGCGGAGGGTGCGGAGACGCGGCATGGTAGAGCGCCCCCCACGGAGTGCTCAGGCAGAAGGACTCGAAGGACTCTTCCGTGCGTGGACGCTCCTCCTTCGGGACGCCTTCATCCAAGCCCATGAAGACGTCGCCAAACATGTGCACCCACCAGCGCGTGCGGCCCAGGTCGAAGTCGCCTCCCGAGCGCATGACCAGCACCTCGCCGGGCAGCACCTGGCGCATCTGCCGGGGCTGGGGAAAGGCACCGGTCTCGAGGTACTCCCGGGCCCACCAGCGTCCCTCGGCTCTCCCCTTGCGGAGGATGGCAGCGGTGGTGCCGTGGAGCCACGCTGGAAACTCGAGCACAGGGGACTGTTCCGTGTTCATGGCCTTGCGCGCTACCACAGCGGTCTGATGCGCCTCAAGCGCCAGGCACTTCGCTCGTTCCGAGGGCGGCGGACTCCTCCCGCCCGCTCAGCGGCAGTCCCCAGACAGGTAGACCTGGCCCTGGAAGCCCTTGGGGCGTTCGCCCCCTTCATAGGCAGCCCGGATCGCCTGCTCGGCCAACTCGCCGCGCTGTTCTATTTCTTCCCGGGGTAACTCCTCTGCCTTCTGGGCCGCCCGCTCCTTCCAGGAAGCACCGGGTTTCTTGCGCCGGTAGCTCCAGCGGTAGAGCGTCACTCCGGGCTCTGGCGTGCGCCAGGACAACTGCCAGAGTGCTCCCCCGTTCTCGAATTCGAGGAAGAGCGACCCCTCGAAGCCGGTGCCTCCCGCGAGCTTCTTGTCAGGCGTGACAACCTCATTGAGCGCCGCCAGGTAGCGCCCCGCCTGTTCTCTCCCTTCCAAGCGCGACTCCTCATTGTCCGGCTTGATCTCGAACAGCACGAGGGCGTCGATATCGGTGATGTCCGGGCGCAAGAGCCTCACGAGTTCCGAAAGACGCTCGGGATCCCCCAACTTCCCCACCTTCACGATTCTGTAGAGATTGACGGGGTCAAGGAAGACGGCGTGGGAGGGATGCCGCACGCGGTACTCCAGGCCAATGACCTCATGCGCGGCCTTGCCAAGAAAAGCGTCCCAGGGCTCCTTGGAGTCCGGGTGACGGCCAGGGATCTTGTAGGAGGGCGGCTGCGCCTGGGCACCGAGGGCCGTCACGAGCACCAGGAGAAAACCCGCCAGCCCCAAGGTGCTCCTCAACCTGGTTCCACTGTTCTTCATGTCCAACATGCTCCTCCCCGGTGCGGTCGGGGAGGAAGCCATGTGGGGCTGACATGCCGATCAAGGCCGTGGGCCCTGCCCGTGTCTTCGCCATGGGATGGGGCCGCATCTCAGTGGCTGATCGGGGGGCGGGCAGAGGCCAAGGAAAGCGGCGGGGATTCGTCGTGCAACCCAAGCGCTGGCGCGGGGTGCGAACTCTCGGCTGGCGCCGTCGGCTCGCCTGACTGATCCTGTTCAACACCCTCTTGGCCGCTTTCGCCTGGGATGAATAAATCGCCCCCGGCCCTTCGCCGCTCAACGGCTCCGGTCATGGTATACGCATGAACCTCCGAGGTCATGCGCATGCCATCCCTTCTCTCCCGGGCCGCCGTGACGGCCCTGCTCGCCTGTGCCACCGTCGCGCAGGCCCAGCAACAGCCCGTGGTCCGTGTGCGCCGCGAGCAGCAGCTCGTGCTCGCCCAGATACCCGCTGGGAGCGAGCCGGAGCTGCGGGTGGCTCCCGGCATCCCCACCCTCGTGCGTTTCGATACGGAACTGGTTCACGCCGAGCTGAAGCGCGAGGGCGCCGGGCGCTCCGTCTCGGTGGACCCGGCCGGGCACTCCTTGCTCATCGAGGCGCAGCGGGAGTTGGCCGCTGGCGAGCGGTTGCCCCTGGAGGTGGTGCTCGCGCAGGGACAAACCCGTACCCGGCTGGTCTTCCAACTCGTCTCTCATCCCGGTGAAGTGGACGCGCGGGTGGACGTGGAGCTGCGCCCGCGCTCGGCCCGGTCGGAACCGGAGCCGGACGCTGTCTCCCCCGGGCGCCAGGTGGGCCCGTTCTCCCGAATGGTGTTCTCGGGGGTGATGGGCGAGGCGGGCGTCACCCCCAGCATGTTCCGGGGAAGTCTCGTCGGCACTGGGGTCGTCGTGAAGAGTCCGAGGGTGTACCGGGCGGAACGTGGGCGGGCCATCATTTTTCACGTCCACAATCTCGCGGGAGCGCGGCCGTGGCTCGCGACGGAGGCCGTGCAGCTCCCGCTGACGGGTGAAGGACGGGAGGGGAATGGGCGGTGGACGGTCGCCATGGAGCGCCCCATCGAGCCTGGAGGCAGTGGGTGGGTGGTGGTGGAGTCGGCAGGGCAGGGGGCCGATGCGCCCGTGGTACTGGAGGTACGCGAGGAGGGCGGAAGTCGTGGCGTGCGGGTGGAGGAGTCGCGCTGAATGGATGCCCAGGCCGCGTGGAAGTTGGACCCGATCGACCTGCCCGCGGGCACTCGCGTGGGCAACTGGCGCATCATCGGCCGACTGGGCTGGGGAGGCTATGGGGCGGTGTACCTCGTGCGTGGGGAGCACGGGTTGCGGCGTCAGGCCGCGCTGAAGCTGGCGCTGCGGCCGGGCACGGTCTCCCTCCGGCTGGAGCGGGAGGTGGAGCTGCTGTCACGCGTGAAGCACTCCAACGTGGCGCGGCTCATCGATGCGGGTCACTGGCTCGTGCCGGGTGCTCGTGAGCGTCTGCCCTTCCTCGTCATGGAGTACGTCCCGGGCCCCTGCCTGTATGCATTGCTCTCCCTGCGCGACGTCCAGGTGCGCGAGGCGCTGGACCTCTTCAAGCAGTCGGCACTGGCGCTCCACGCGGTGCATGGGGCAGGGGCGCTGCACCGGGATGTGAAGGGGGAGAACCTGCTCGTCCGAGAGGACGGGCGGCTCGTGTTGGTGGACCTGGGCGTGGGGGACTACGAGGGAGCGGCCTCGCTCACCGGCACCCAGCTCCCGCCGGGCACGTCGCTCTACCGCAGCCCCGAGGCCCTGCGCTTCCAGCGGGAGCACCTGGGCGACTTCGAGTTGCGCTACGAGTTCCGCCACGCGGACGACCTGTACGCGCTGGGCGTCACCTGGTACCGGGCCTTCACCCTCTCGTTTCCCTTCGGAGCCGAGCGGCCCGAGGACTCCTACCGGGCGCTCCTGGAAGGCCGGGCGCCCGAGGCTCCCGCCGCCCTCAATCCGCGCGTCCCCCAGGAGGTGAGCGAGCTGTTGTCCCGGCTGGTGTCGCCCCGGCCCGAGGAGCGTCCAGCCGGTGCGAGGGAGGTGACCGAGGCCGTGGACGCGCTCCTTCGCCGTGGAGGGCCCGGGCTGGCGGAGCCCCTCTTCGTCCAGGGCGAGGCCGCCACGCCGCACTCGCGTGCCACGGAAGCGTCCACGCCGAGCCCTCCTGCCCGCGAGAAGGTGCCACGGCTGAAGAGGCCCGGCGCGCTCCTCCTGGTGGCCGTCCTGATGGCCGCGCTCACGGTGGGACGCGCTACCTGCCTCGGCCTACCCTTTGAATCGAATCACCCGACACAGGAACATCCCTCCATGCGCGAATCGAAGACTCCCGCCAGCTCCTCGCCGGCTTCCCAGGTACAGCCCTCCACACCGGACATGGCATTCATGAAGTCGCTCGCGGCCGCCGTGTGCCTGGTGACGGCGGGATGCGTGGGCGTTCCCGTGAATCCCACGTGGCCTCAGGACTGTCCCCAGGAGGCGCTCAGGGCCATGAGCATCCGGGGCTTCGGGCCGGGCAAGTGGGGCCATCTCACGCTCGACATCAACCGTCCTCTGACCGCCTACAGCCCGTACGCCGACTTCCGCGCGGGCCCCATCGTGAGCTTCATCGAGGAGGGGGACAGTGCGGACAGCATGCTGCCCGTGGGCACGAAGCTGTACGGGCAGATGTGGACGGGCGGCGAGAGGATTCAAGTCTACTGGACGCGGGCAGAGATGCCCGGGGGCGTAGAGATGCCGGTGTGCATGCTGCTCGGCGCCGACGAGCGGGGGGGGTGGTTCTGGAAGGAGCCGGGGACGGAGCCGGGCACCTTCAAGATCACCAGGCAGGTTCCCGTGATGGTGACGCGCCGCTTCGAGCGGCCCGAGTGAGCGTGGTTCAAAGACAGGCCGCGAACGCTCCGGCATGGCTGGCCAGATGCGCGAGGAACCGCTTGCCGCCGAGATCGCGAGCGGGCTCGCGGTAGTGGGCGGAAGGTTTCCGCTCCTCGGGGCACAGGAGGAGTGCGCAGGCGTCGAAGAGCCGCTCGCGTTCGAGCTTGCGCAGCAGCAGCTCGTACCACTGGGCATGGGTGCTGTGGCGATACTCAGGGACGACCTGGAGGAGGGTCGGGGCCACGGCCGCTGGCCGCGTGAGGGCTGAGCCTTCCTCCAGGAGCACCAGCCATCCGAACCACGGCCGGAGCCCGGGCCCGAAGGCCTGTTTCCGGCACAGGGCCTCCATCTCCTTGCCCGTGGTGATGGCCTCCTCGCCCAGGGCGACGAAGCCGCTCTCCAGCGACCGCGCCGTCCGCGACCTGATGGCGAGGGCGGCGACGAGCCTTCCCTCATGCATCACGACGAGGTCCCAGGGCCGCGTGGGCAGGAAGAAGCCGGGGGAGCTCCAGCCCCTGGCGCGTGTGGACACGGGCCTCGGGCAGGCCGTTGTCCGCCAGAATCCGGCTCACGAGCGCGTGGAAGCCCTCCAACCGGCTGGTGGGCTGGTTCCGAGCCCTCCAGTACCAGGCGATGGCCTCACCCAGGCGGGCCTCGTCATCCGTCAGTGCTGCTCCCATGGCAAACGGGCTCCGGGGTGATGTGTCAGGTCAAGTCCTCTGGGGTGACCTGGGAAATCATCACCACGGACTTCCCTCTTGGCAAGAGGTGCCATTCGAGTCTCGTGATGCGCTGCCCCCCACTGGGGGTGTGGCCCGATGTGTCCACGGATGTGTCCACGGCGGACACTCCGGTCAGAAACTACCGGTGTCAGGGAGCGCCGCTACAGTGGTTCACAGGTCGCCGTGAGCCCCTCGAACCTCGCCTCCGTCGCAGTCGGCCGTCCCGTCCGGGGCGAGTTCACCTATGTCGTCCCCGAGGGTCTCACCGGGAGGCTGTCGCCGGGCCAGCGCATCCTCGTGCCCTTCGGCCGCAGCATGTCGCTCGGCTTCTTCCTCGGGCCCGCCACGCCGCCTCCCGAGGCCGAGAGCGTCAAGCTCAAGCCCATCATGAAGGTGCTGGAGGACTCGCCCTCCCTCCCGCCGGACCTCATCGCGCTCCTGCGCTTCGCCGCCGAGCACTACCGCTACCCGCTCGGCGAGGTCATCAAGAGCGCGCTGCCTCCCGGCCTCACCAAGACCGAGATGGAGAAGGAGGCGAAGCCCGACGTGCAGGAGTTCGCCGTGGCGCTCGTCACCGAGGCGCCCGCGATTCTCCGCCGTGCTCCCGCGCAATCCGCCGCGCTGGCCTATCTCCTCGCGGTGGGAGGCCGGGCCCCCCTGGAGGAGGTGGCCCACGCCATCCCCGGGGCCCGCGAGACGCTGCGCAAGCTGGTGGAGCGGGGCCTCGTGCGCATCGACGAGGAGGTCATCGCCCCCGGGGTGAAGGAAGGGCTCGCCCAGGGCCGTCCCGCGCAGCTCACCCCCGAGCAGGACGTGGCGGTGAAGGAGCTCCACACGGCCATCGACACCGGCGGTTTCCAACCCTTCCTCCTCCACGGCGTCACCGGCAGCGGCAAGACCGAGGTGTACCTGCGGGCCGTGGAGCGCGCGCTGTCGCACGGCAAGGGCAGCCTCGTGCTGGTGCCGGAGATCGCCCTCACGCCGCAGCTCGTGGGTCGCTTCCGCAGCCGCTTCGGCGCGGACGTGGCCGTGCTGCACTCGGGCCTCAAGGATCGCGAGCGCCTCTTCCACTGGCAGGCCCTGCGCAAGGGCACGGTGCGCATCGCCGTCGGGGTGCGCTCGGCGGTGTTCGCCCCCGTGGAGAACCTCGGCCTCGTGGTGGTGGACGAGGAGCACGACCCCTCCTTCAAGCAGGAGGACAAGTTGCGCTACCAGGCGAGAGACCTGGCCGTGGTGCGCGCCAAGCAGGCCGGGGCGGTGGTGGTGCTCGGCTCGGCCACGCCCTCGCTCGAGACGCTGGAGAACACCCGCCGCGGGCGCTACCGCAAGCTGATGCTCGAGAACCGCGTGGATGACCGGCCCATGCCCACCATTTCGCTGGTGGACCTGCGCCAGGAGCGTCCCCGCGAGCCGCTCGTGCAGGAGGAGGCGCCCATCCTCTCGGCGCCGCTGCTCGATGCCATGGCGGAGACCATCGCCAAGGGCCAGCAGGTCATCCTCTTCCTCAACCGCCGCGGGCACAGCACCTTCCTCATCTGCGAGGTGTGCGGCAACTCGGTGAAGTGCGCCGATTGCGACGTGTGCCTCACCTACCACCGCTCGCAGAACCGGGTGGTGTGTCACTACTGTGGCGTGGCCCACCCCCTGCCCGACCATTGCCGCGAGTGCACCGGGCCGCTGCTCAAGATGGGCGTCGGCACCGAGCGCGTGGAGGCGGAGGTCGCCGAGCGGATTCCCCAGGGCCGCGTGGCCCGGCTGGACCGGGACTCGGCCACCAGTGCCGAGCGCCTCACCGAGATGCTCGCCTCGTTCGCCCGCCGGGAGATCGACGTGCTGGTGGGCACGCAGATGGTGGCCAAGGGGCACGACTTCCCCGGGGTGACGTTGGTGTGCGTGGTGATGGCGGACACCTCGCTGGCCATCCCGGACTTCCGCGCCGCCGAGCGTACCTTCCACCTCCTCACCCAGGTGGCGGGGCGGGCCGGACGCGGGAAGGACCCGGGGCGGGTGCTCGTGCAGACGTACAACCCCGAGGCGGATCCGGTGAAGCGCATGCTCGTCCATGACTTCGACGGCTTCGCCCAGCGGGAGCTGGAGCGGCGCAAGGTGCTCGCCTGGCCGCCCTACACCCGCATGGCGGCGGTGCGCCTGGAGGGTGAGAGCGCCGAGCAGACGGCCAGCGTGGCCCGGCAGCTCGGGGACTTCATCGCCCGCCAGATGCCTCCGGCCTCCTGGGGGGTGCGCCTGCTGGGGCCCGCCGTGGCGCCCATCTCGCGGATTCGTGGCCGCACCCGGTGGCAGTTGCTCCTCAAGGCCCCCACCCATGCGGCGCTCGCCCCGCTGCTTGCCCGCCTGGAGGCGAAGCTGGTCGACATTCCGTCCGCCGTGCGTGTCACGATCGACGTGGATCCGGCGGCCATGCTGTAGACTCGCCCGCGATTCCAATGGCCGAATCGGTCCTCCTCGTTCACGACGACATCGCCACCATCGCCACCGTGCGCCGTCTGCTCGCGCGCGAGGGGTATGAGGTCATTCTCGCGACCTCCGTGGCGGATGCCCTCATTGCCTTTGGCCACCACCTGCCCGCGCTCATGATTCTGGCGCCCGGCATGGAGGGCGGGCGCGGCCACCTCGTGCTGGATGAGCTCGGCCAGCATCCGGACATGCGGCTCGCCCGCGTGCTGCTGCTCGGCGAGTCCGTCCCCGGCAGTGCCGCGCCGATGGCGCCGCTGCCCCTGGATGGCTCGGGTTTCGTGGAGCAGGTGTCCACGGTCCTCCGTTCGCCCGCGGGCCCGGAGGCCTGGTTCGCGGTGAAGGAGGAGGTGGAGGTGGTGTCACCGGCCCCCATGCTGTCCGGGCCGCCGGGACTCGTCCACAAGTCCTCCGCGCCGGGCCGCAACGCCGCGCTGGAGCACGCGCTCTTCGATGACCTGCCGAAGGGGGACGAGTCGCGGCGCTCCCCGTCCTCCCTCGATGCCGAGGATCTCTTCTCCCAGACGGAGCAGGCGGTGGCCACCGTCCCGGCGCCCACACCCGGGGTGGAGGCGCCGGCCCCGAAGGCCCCGGTGGTGACCGAGCCGGACCCGGGCGCCGAGGCGGAGTCGCTCTTCGGTGCGACGGAGCAGGCGGTGGCCGGCTCCGCCCAGGTGCTGCCGCAGGCGCCCTCCAGCCCTGACGAGAACGAGATGCGGCGCGTGGAGGACGAGGTGCGCCGCGAGGCCGCCTCCCGGCGCCGGATGAGGCAGGACGAGTCCTCGCTGCCCGAGTCGTCATCGGCGGGGCTCTTCGCGCGGACGCCCGCGATGGGCATGGCGATTCCCATCATCACGGCGCCGACTCCGGTCGAGCTGGGGCCGGTGGTAGGGCCAGCGCCGGAGCCGGTGGTGCCCCTGGCTTCGCTGCCTCCGCTGCCCGCGGTGAAGGTCGTCGATGTCGAGGCGCAGGCCCGCGAGGAAGCCGAGCGCCTCGCCCAGCAGGAGATCGAAGCGGCACTGGCGCGCGAGCGGGCGTCGCCGGGTGCGCCCGAGGCGATGCCTTCCGCCGAGCCGCCCAGGAAGGCTGGGCCTCAGCTCGGGGAGGAGGGCTTCTTCGATGTCCCGAAGACGCCCATGTCCGTGCGGCCCCTGGATGGCTCGGACCTGGAGCCCGTGCCCGAGGATGCGCCGCTGCCGTCCGAAGGCGACGCGCCAGAAGGGTGGGAGGAACCGCACCAGGAGAGCGTGGGCTCGGACTGGTTCGACTCCGGGGCCGGGCCTGCGAAGGCCGGGCCGACGAAGGCCGGGCCGGTGGATGCCGGACCCGTGAAGGCCTCGCCGGCACCGGACGCGGCACCGGGACAGGAGCCGGAGGACGGGGAGGGTGCCCGGTCCGAGTCGAAGAAGACTCTCGAGACCACGGCGAAGTTCCCGCTGAGGCCCGTGCCGGGGGCGGCGGATGCGCCGGATGTGACGTCGCTGCCGGCGGATGACGCGGTGGCGGTCCTGGAAGTGCGCCTGATGCGGGCGGAGCGCCGGATTTCGCAGGTGCTGTCCGAGAGGGACGGCGCGGTGGCGCGCCGGCGCGAGGCGGAGCGCAAGAGCACGGAGCTCGAGGAGGAGGTGGCACGGCTGCGCTCCTCGCTGGAGACGCGGCAGGAGGCCTCGAGCGCGGGAGAGGAGTCGCTGCGGCGCGAGGCCGGCGAGGTCCGGGCGCGGCTGGAGTCGCTGCAGCGGGAGATGGAGGCGGCGCGGGCGCGGGTGGCGGATCTCGAGCAGCGCGAGGCCCAACAGCAGCCGAGGCAGGAGGAGCAGCTCTCCCGGCTGGGCCAGAAGATCGAGGCCCTCGAGCAGCAGCTCACGGAGTGGCGGGAGAAGGCCGGGGAGCAGGAGCGGGGGCGGGCCGAGGCGGAGCAGCGCGCCACGTCCGAGGCGGAGGCCCGGGCGCGGGTGGACGCGCGGCTCGAGGAGGTGGAGGCGAGGGCCCAGGCGGAGACGAAGTCCCGCGAGCAGTGGGAGGCCCGGGCGCATGGGGAGGCGAAGGCGCGCAAGGAGGTCACGGCGCGCGCCGAGAAGGAGGCGAAGGCCCGGGCGGAAGCGGAGGCGCGAGCCGAGGCGGAGCACCAGGCGCGCACCCAGGCCGAGTCCCGAGTGGAGGCCGAGTCGCGGGCGCGGGTGGCGGCCGAGGAGCGTCTGGCCGCCGCGGAGAAGGCCCTGGCCGAGGCGGAGGCGCGGGTCAACGCCGAGAAGAAGGCGAGGGCCGAGGTGGAGGCCCGTGCGCGCACCAGCGCGGATGCGCGCGTGCAGTCGGAGATGAAGGCCCGCACGGACGCGGAGGCGCGAGCCGAGGCGGCGGAGCAGGCGCGGTCCGAGGCGGAGGCGCGCGCCGAGGCGGAGTCGCGGACGCGGGCCAAGGCGGAGCAGAGCGCCGAGGGGATGGAGAAGGCCCGGGCGCGGGCGGAGGCGCGGGCCGTCGAGGCGGAGCAGGAGCGGGCCGAGGCGCTCGCGCGGGCCGAGGCGCAGGAGCGGGAGCGGGCCGCGGCGGAGACGCGCGCGGAGACGGCGGAGCGCTCGCGCGCCGAGCTGGAGTCCCGCCTCGAGCGCCTGGAGAAGGCGCGCGCCACGTCGGACGGGTACGCCGGGGAGCTGGAGCAGGCGCGGGCCGACGCGGAGGCTCGGGCCGTGACGGTGGAGCGGCTGCGCGTGGAGCTGGAGGCCCGCGTCGAGCGCGCGGAGAAGGCGCGTGCCGCCGCGCAGGCGAAGGCCGCGGAGGAGAAGCAGGCCCGGACGGAGGCGGAAGCCCGTGCCGAGGCGGGGTCCCAGGCGCGCGAGGAACTGTCCGGCGTGCGCTCCGAGCTGGAGGCCCGGCTGTCCGGGCTCGAGGAGACGGTGGCGCGCCAGGTGTCCCAGGTGCGCGAGGCCCGGGAGGAAGTGGAGCGGCTCACGCAGACGCTGGCGCAGGAGCGGGAGGAGCGGGAGTTCCTCGCCCACGAGGTGGAGCGGCTCGAGGCGACGAGGGCCCAGGCCGAGGCGGAGATGGCCGAGCGCGTCGCCCGCGCCGAGCAGGCCCGCCACGAGGCCGAGGAGAAGGCGCTGCGCGAGGCCGAGCAGACCGTCACCCGGGTGCGCGCGGAGACGGATGCGGCCCTCGCGAAGGCCCGTGCCGAGGCCGAGGAGCTGGCGGCCCGGGCCCGGGCGGCGATCGTCTCCCTCCAGGTGCCCGGCAGGTTCGAGGTGGACATCCCCCGCGCGGGCAGCGTCAACCAGGAGGGGCTGGCACGGCTCGTCACCCGTCTCCAGGAGGCGCGTGCCCAGGTCCGCCTGGAGCTCAAGGTGGCCGGGGCCCTGCGCATCCTCTGGTTGAAGGATGGGGCGCTGGTGGGCGCGGTGTCCTCCGCCCCGGAGGAGTCGCTCGTGGACCGGGCGCGGGCGGATGGGCTCATCGACGCGCGCCAGGAGAACGAGCTGCGGCTGGTGCGCAGCGCCTCCACGGGGGCGCTCCTCGACGCCATGCGCAGCCGCGGCTACCTGCGCGAGAACGAGTTCGTCCCGCTCGTGCAGCGCTACACGGAGCAGGTGGCCCTGGACGCGCTCTCCGAGTCCTCGTCGCTGTACCGGCTCGCCGAGGAGCCGCCTCCGCACGAGGTGGCCCTCGCCGCCTCCACGCGGCCGCTGCTGCACCTGCTGGCCGAGTCCCTGCGCAACGGTGTCTCCAGTGAGTCCCTCGTCGAGGCCGCCGGAGGGCTGCGGGCCGTGGTCGTCCGCGGCGAGCCCGAGCCGGCCCCGGAGGCCTTCGGGCTCTCCTCGCGCGAGCTGCGGCTCCTCGAGGAGATCGACGGCGAGCAGACGCTCGAGCAACTCCTGCTGGGCGCGGGCATGCCCCAGGACACCGCGCTCAAGGTGTTCGCGGTGGCCCGGGCCCTGGGCCTCCTCACCCTGCGTCCCGCCTCCAGGTCCTCCGGCTCCGAGCAGGAGGCTCCGGGCGAGCTGGACGTGCGCCGGCTCGAGTCCAAGTTCGAGGAGATCCAGGAGGCGGACTACTTCACCGTGCTCGGGCTCTCGCGCTCCGCGGGCAGCGAGGAGGTGAAGCGCGCCTACACGCTGCTCACCACCGAGTTCCACCCGCTGCGTTTCGCGGGGCACCCGGATCCCGCGCTCCAGCACCGGGCCCAGCAGATCTCCACCGCCCTGGCCGAGGCGGCCCGGGCGCTCGCGGATGATCGGCTGCGCGAGGAGTACGCCCGCAGCCTGCTGGACTGAGCGGCGGCCGCGTGCCGCCGGCCCGTCCTACTTCACCGAGACCTTGAAGGGATTGGACTGGGCGGTGATCGTCTTGCCGGCGCGCACGGTGAGCACGACGTTGCCGCCCTGCTTGTCGATGACGACCTGCTCCTGCCGCACGCCCTGGCGGAAGGGGTTGCTCAGGTTCGGGCTGACGTGCCCCTTGTTGGCGTAGAGCAGCACCTGGCCTTCGAAGAGGGCCGCCTCCGGGCCCTCGGCGCGCAGGGTGATGGAGAACGGAACGCCGCGGACCTGATCCGGGATGGGATCGATGCGCACACCCGTGACGAGCAGGTCCCTGCCCCCGGCTGGATCGGCCTCGGGGTCCGCCGGGCCGCCATCCGCGCTCCGGGGCGTCATCACCGGAGGCGTCGGGAGTACCGTGAGGCCCTGCTCGCTGACGGACTCGCTTCCGTCCCCCATCTCCAGCCGGACATCCTGCTGCCCGGCCGACAGGCTCCCGGGCACGCTGGCCTGCAGCGTCCCATCCTGTTCCACGCGGAGGATGGTCACCGTCTGCCCGCCGATCAGCAGCGTGGGAGTCAGCAGGGTCGCCGTCCCGTGGCCGTAGTCCACCTTCACCGGCAGTGGGGCGTCCAGCTTGAGCGAGATCTCCGCCGTCTCGCCGCTCACCACCTCCTCGGGCTCGATGGAGACGATGTTCGGCGGAGGCGACGCGTAGGGCTCGCAAGCGCACAGCACCAGGCTCGACAGCAGCGCGATCTTCCGGAGCACGGCGAAACCCTCCTGTACCGGTCTACCGGGGAATGCAGACTGACGCCAGTGTGCCCTTCCTCATGCCGGGTGGAAAGCGGCCCGGGGGCTTTTCGTCGTCGCGCCTTCCCCACCGCACCCATGGTACTGGAAAATTGAACTCCTGGTGGAGGAAGGTATGAAGGTTGTCCGGTAGATGGAAGGCCGCCCTCCGCCCGGACGGGCCCTCCGGGCGGGTTGCCCGTCCGGGGCCACGGAGTTAAGAGGGGCGCCATGGTTCGCCAAATCCTCATCTGGCCTGATCCCATCCTGAAGCAGAAAGCCCGGCCGGTGGCCCGGGTGGATGACTCCCTCCGCACCCTGGTCCAGGACATGTTCGAGACCATGTACGCCGCCGAGGGCGTGGGGCTCGCCGCGCCGCAGGTGGGCGTGCTGCAGCGGGTCATCGTGCTGGACACCCGGCCGCGCCAGCCCGAGTCCCAGCCGCTGGCGATGATCAACCCGGAGATCATCGCGCTGGAGGGGAAGACGACCTACACCGAGGGCTGCCTGTCCATCCCCGGCGAGGCCGAGGACGTGGACCGCGCCGCGGTGGTGACGGTGAAGTTCCTGGACCCCGAGGGCCGGGAGCAGACGCTGACGTGCGACGGGCTGCTGGCCATCGCGGTGCAGCACGAGACGGACCACCTCAATGGCACCGTCTTCGTGGACCACGTCTCCACGCTCAAGCGGGAGCTCATCCGCAAGCGGATGAAGCGCGTCAAGGCTTCGCGCGAGGAGCGGGCGTCGGTCTAGTCCGCACGCCCTTCTTGGGGCAGAGGTCCGCCACGGGGCAGCGCTCGCACGCGGGCGCCCGCGCGAAGCAGGTCCTCCGCCCATGCCAGACCAGGAGCTGGTGGCCCTTGGCCCACCGCTCCGGCGGCAGCAGCGCCTGCATGTCCAGCTCCACCTTGTCCGGGTCCTCGTGGCGGGAGAAGCCGAGCCTGTAGGCCAGGCGCTTCACGTGGGTGTCCACGGGGAAGGCATCGTCGCCGCCCAGGTGGATGCACACCACGCCCGCCGTCTTCCGGCCCACGCCCGGCAGCTCCTCCAGCGCGGCGCGCGAGCGCGGCACCTCGCCCCCGTGCTCGTCCACCAGGGCCCGGGCCGCGGCGATGATGTTCTTCGCCTTGGCGCGGTACAGGCCGCACGACTGGATGAACGGCTCCAGCTCCTCCACGCTCGCCCGGGCGTACGAGTACGGATCCGGGAAGCGCAGGAAGAGCGCCGGGGTGACCAGGTTCACCCGCTTGTCCGTGCACTGGGCGGAGAGGATGACCGCCACCAGCAGCTCCATGGGGGTGCGATAATCCAGCTCGATGCGCACGTCCGGCATGGCTTCCTCCAGCCGGTCCATCACGTCCACCGCCCGCTTCCGCTTCGATTCCATCGACTCGCGCGACACGGGGGTGCTCTATGACAGTCCGACCTCGGACGTAAAGCGGTTTCCACTACCTCTCAGGACAGCTCACCCGACCTTCCGGGGGGCGGCCCCTCGGGCGCCGGGCTCCGCTCCGTCCGCTGGGGGACACCCCCGGCGGGTCCTGGCGAGGGGCCGGGCCGCCCCTTCGGGGCGTTGGCTGGCCGATTCCCGGAAGGTTGGTAGACTGGGCGGCGCCTTGCGTCGTCTTGCCGCCCTCATGCTGCTCATCCTGTCGGCGTGTGCCGCTCCTCGCGCGCGGCAGAAGATGAGCTTCGACGAGCTGTACTCCAAGAAGCCCGCGCCAGCCCGGGTGGCCGCGGAGGCTCCCGGTGCGTCCCCGGGTGGGACGTCCAAGCGGATGCCCCAGGCCCGGAGGAAGGGCGCGCGGTTGGAGGATGCCCCGGCCTCCCAGGCGCTGCGGGACGCGCTGGCCACCTTCGCCACGCAGGCGCGCGCCGCGCGGGCGCAGGTGCAGCGGGGCAGCGCCATGCCGGACGCCCAGGTGCTCAACTGGCGGGAGATGAACGCCACCCTGGACGCCTTCCTGAGCCAGTCCGCGCGCAAGACGTCCTCGCTGGACGTGGTGCGCGCCCGGGTGACGCTGGAGGCCGAGCTGGAGGAGGACGCGCGCACCTACGGGGACATGCCCGCGGACCTGGCCGACGCGGTGCTCGCCCGGATGGACCAGCTCGCGGGGCGCATGGCCGAGCTGCGCATGTTGCAGCTCAAGCCCTCGAAGAAGCCCCTCCAGTTCGTCTGGCCGGTGGACCCGGTCGTCATCACCAGTGTCTACGGCAGCCGGGTGCACCCCATCACCGGTGAGGAGCGGGAGCACCAGGGCCTGGACCTGGGCGCCAAACGGGGCCAGCTCGTCACGGCCGCGGCCAAGGGCGTGGTGGTGCGCGCCGGGTGGAATGGGGGCCACGGCAACCAGGTGGTCCTCCAGCACGACGGGAACGTCACCACCCGCTACAGCCACCTGTCGCGTGTGCTGGTGACGCCCGGCGAGGTGCTCGAGGAGGGGGACGTGGTGGGCGCGGCCGGCAGGACGGGCCAGGCCACCGGCGTGCACCTGCACTTCGAGCTGTGGCGGGACGGCCAGCCGTGTGATCCGCTCGACGAGCTGGGCCCCACGGATTCCGGCGAGGAGCCCTCCTTCGTGCAGCGGGAGGCGGTGCCGGCCGGGGCCTCCAAACGCGAGGGGCGCCGTCCTGTGGGACGACGCCCCCGGTGAGGCCGGAGCGCGCTCGCGGGCTCCCGCGGACTACAGCGAGTTCTTCAGCTCCTTGGCGGGCCGGAAGCCGACCGTCTTCGAGGCCTTGAGCTTCATCATCTCGTTGGTCTGCGGGTTGCGGATCTTCCGCGCCTTGCGAGAGCGGACCGACCAGGTGCCGAAGCCGGGGTAGCTGAAGCGCTGGTCCTTCTTCACCGCCTTGCCGATGTTGGCGAAGACGATGTCGAGAATCTCCGCCGCTGACTTCTTCGTCAGCCGCGACTGCGCCGCCACCGCCTCCACGAGCCTCTGCCTTGGTCATCCGCGCTCTCCTCCGTCAGCGTTGAAATTCGAAAGTCCGAGGTTGGTAACAAATCGCTCTTTTGTCTGTCAATGCTGGCAACCATTGCGAGGCCGGTAGATCGGCCTCCGCGCGATCCGCGAGGAATTTGACGGAGCACGCGGCTCCTCTAGAGAGGAGGAATGCGTCCGGCGCTCGTCGCGCCCTCGCGCCGCGGGGCTCCGGGCCCTCGAGGCGAGGATGTGATCGATTGAGAGGGTTTTCCTTTGTCATTTCGATCATTTGCGTGGCGTCCGCTGATCCGGACGGGCACGAAAGGCTGGCAGGTAATAGAGTGTGCGATCGAATGCTCCGCTGCCTGCTGATGATCTTCTTCCTGACGTTTCCGGCCTGCCGTGCAACCGCCGGGGTGATCGCCCCCGGGGAGTCCGCCGGGCCGGACGGGGTGTGGGTGGACGGGGCGTGGAGCGGGGCGGGTGACGGCTCGCGGGCGAGGCCCTTCGGCACCCTGTCCGAGGCCCTGGCGCGGGTTCCGGGAGGGGGTTCTTCCCGCCGGGTGCACCTGGCGCCGGGGCGCTATCCGGGCCCCTTCGTGCTGCCCGCCGGGCTGGAGCTGGTGGGGGCGGGGGCGGTCCTGCATGGCGGGGGGACGGAGCCGGTGATTCGCGCGCCCGGGGGCGGCCTCTTGAAGGACCTGGTGCTCGAGGGAGGGAGCTGGGGCCTGGAGGCCTCTGGCCCGGTGCGGCTGGAGGCGGTGCGCTTCCGGGGGCAGGGCACGGGGGCGGTGCGGGTGGAGGCGGGACAGCTCACGGTGGTGGGAGGCGGCTTCGAGGCGGGGGGCACGGGAGCGGTGGGGGTGCTGCTGGTGGGCGGCTCGCGCGCGGAGGTGCGTGAGGCCACGTTCACCGGCGCCTTCCGGCGGGCCATGGAGGCACGGGACTCGGAGGCGGAGCTGGAGTCCGTGCGTTTCCGAGGGCCCCTGACGGCGCTCTACCAGGAGGCGGGACGGGTGCGGCTGCGGGACGTGTCGGTGGAGGGCGGGAGCGAGGTGGGGCTCTTCGTCCAGCGGGGCACGCTGCGGCTCGAGGACGTCACGGTCACCGGGCACGAGTATGGCCTCCAGTCCATGAAGGCCACGCTGGAGGGGCGGGGCTTCACCTCGGTGCGGGCGGTGCGGGCGGGCCTGGCGCTCGTGGGCTCCCAGGCGGAGCTGGAGGACACGGTGGTGCTGGGCAGCGGCGGCTTCGGTGGGGTGTCGCTGGTGGCCTCGGAGACGGTGCTGCGCGGCCTCCGGGTGGATGGGGCGGAGGAGTATGGCCTCACGGCCACGCGCGGGCGGCTCCGGCTGGAGCGGGCGGTCCTCACCCGCCTGACGACGCGCGACGGGGACGCGGGGGACGGGCTGCACCTGCGTGACACCCGGGTGGAGGCGGAGGGCCTCGTGGTGCGCGAGGCCGCGGGCGTGGGCGTCCTGGCGGCGCAGGGCTCGCAGGTGGTGCTGCGCGAGGCGTCGCTGGAGTCATGCCGGGAGGCCGGGGTGTGGGCCGAGACGCTGGCGCGCGTCACGGCCGTGGGCCTGGAGGTGCGAGGCTCGGGCGGGCCCGCGCTGGTGGCCCTGGAGGACGGGGTGCTGCGGGTGGACGCGCTCCTGGCGCGGGACAACGCCGCGGGGCTCGTGATGGCCGATTGCCAGGGCGCGACCCGGGTGACGCTGGGCCGCGTGTCGGGTCAGGGCGTGCCGAGGGAGACGGGGGCCGGGCTGGCCTGTGTCTCGAGCTCCTCGCCCTGACGCAGGGGCGTGGCGCGGGCCGCCAGCCAGTCGCGGATCTCCGGATGGACCTCGATCGGCGCGCCCGTGCCGAAGAGCAGATCTCCATGCCCGTAGTTCATCTTGTCGCCGCGCTCGCAGCCGAAGACGTGGAGCTTCTTGTCGGTCGAGCCGACCAGCTCGTACTGCGCGCGCAGGTTCTTCGGCGAGGCGAGCCGGTCCGCGCTCCCGCCCATCACCATCACCGGCAGCTCCAGCTTCGCCAGTCCCGCGCGCCAGTCCACGCTCCCGTCGTAGGAGCGGAAGGCGTCGTGGTCGATCCAATCCTGGAACTGCCGCAGCACGTTGCGGCTCATCGACGCCATCATGTTCGCGTAGACCTTGCGCTGGATGGGCGGGAGGATGTGCTTCGGGTTGATGATGACGTCGGACAGGGGGAGGGTGAGGTAGCCGAGGTAGGGCGCCAGCGAGCGGCTCAGCCACTCGTTGCGGAAACCGCGCGGCCAGGCGGCCATGGTGCCCACGGAGATGAGCCGGCGCAGGAGCGGATCCGGCGGGAAGAAGACGGGCGAGCCCAGGGCGAGCAGTCCCGCGAGCTTCGTCCCCGCGGGGCCCTGCGCCACCGCATAGCCCACCAGTCCTCCCAGCGAGTGGCCCACCCAGAACGCGCGCCGGGCGCCCGTCTGGGCCAGGGCCAGCTCGATGAGCGCGGGCCCGTCCTGGGCGATGAGCTCATCCACCGTGACGTCGGCCCAGCGGCGGCCCGGGGGCGGGGGACGCGAGTGGCCGATGCCGCGCCACTCCACGCTGAAGCAGTCGAAGCCGGCCTCGGACAGGAAGTGGGCCAGGGAGTAGGGCGGCTCGAAATCGAAGGTGCACCGGTTGGCGGCGAGCCCATGGCACAGCAGCACGGGCTCCTCGAAGCGCCGGTGTGCGGCGCGCCGCACGTGCACGGTCAGCTCCCAACCATCCTGGCAGCGGACCTTCACGCGCTCGGGCTCGTCCGTGCGCAGCCGGTACCACCCGCGCACGGCGAGCACCCACAGGACGTTCACCGCCAACAGGGCGAGTCCGGCGAGCAAGATCCACAATGTCCAACGCACTGCGTCCATCGGCCCTCCGCGAAGCCCGGGCAAATAAAACCTTGATATGATTCGTTCTCCCCCGGCTTTCACCGGAACGGCCAGTGGCCGACACATGGAGTCAGGAGAACGATGAGACCCCACAAGTTGATGTTCGTTCTGCCCAACCTGTTCACGGTCTCCTCCATCCTCTGCGGCTTCTACGCGATGATCCTCTGTGCGGGGCAGCCGGGCCCGGCGCAGTTCAATCAGGCGGCCCTGTCCATCCTCTTCGCCATGTTCTTCGACGGGTTCGACGGCCGCGTCGCCCGGATGACGAGGACCCAGAGCGACTTCGGGATGCAGCTCGACAGCCTGGCGGACGTCATCTCGTTCGGGGCCGCGCCCGCCCTCCTGGCCTACAAGTGGGCGCTCGAGCCCCTGGGCTTCCTCGGCCTCTTCCTCTCCTTCGCCTTCGTCGCCTGCGGCGCGCTGCGGCTCGCGCGTTTCAACGTGCTGGCCATGCGCAGCCCCCAGGGCGGTGGCGGGAGCTTCTTCGTGGGCCTGCCCATCCCGCTGGCCGCCGGTGTGCTCGTCTCGATGATCATCGCCCACCACGCCGCCACGGCCGGTGAGGCGCTCGAGGACGCGGCCCGGGGCCCCGTGGCGGTGGCGTCGACGCTGCTCGCGCTGCTGATGGTGTCCACCGTCCGCTACCGGACCTTCAAGGACCTGCGCCTGTCCCGCCGTTCGGCGTTCGTCCTCATGCTGATGCTCGCCAGTGGCGTCGTCATCGGCACCCGCTTCCACCCGGCCTATGTGCTGGTGGCCTATTCGTTCGCCTACCTCGCCTTCGGGCTCGTCGAGTCCGCCTTCCTGGTGCGCAACCGCCTCGTGGCCCGGAAGATGGGGCCGGGGGCCGGTGTCGCGGCCGTCCTCGAGGAGGAGGACGAGGAGCTGGACGACGAGGACGAGCAGAAGATGGCGTAACCGCGCCGCTCTCCTGGAACGTGCCGGGGACGCCGCATGCGGCTAGGATGCGCCGCCCATGCGCGTCGAGCTGCTGTGCACCGGTGACGAGCTCGTCACCGGACTGACCCCCGATACCAACAGCCCGTACCTGGAGGCGCGGCTCTTCGAGCTGGGCATCAAGGTGGCGCGGGTGGTGCTGGTGGGGGACGTTCGCGAGGACATCACCGGGGCCTTGAAAGAGGCCGCCACCCGCTCGGATGTGGTCATCGTCTCGGGAGGGCTGGGTCCCACGGCGGACGACTTCACCGTCGAGTGTGCCGCCCAGGCCGCCGGTGTGCCGCTGGTCGAGGACGCCGGGACGCTCCAGTTCCTGCGCGAGCGCGCCGCGAAGCGGGGCCGGGAGCTGACGCCCAACGTGGCGCGCATGGCGCTGGTGCCCGGGGGCTCGGAGGTGGTGCCCAACCCGGTGGGGGCCGCGCCCCTGTTCATCGTCCGGATGGGAGACTGCCGCCTCTTCTTCCTGCCCGGTGTGCCGCGCGAGTACCGGGCGCTGGTGGACGGCGAGGTGCTGCCGCGCGTGCGCGAGGCGCTGGAGAAGCGGCCGGGGCGCACGTACCGCGCCTTCCGCCTGCTGCGCACGGTGGGCATCCCCGAGTCCGTGCTGGACGCGCGCGTGGCCCCGTTGGCGGCGGCGCACCCTCGGGTGGTGTTCGGCTTCCGCACGCATGCCCCGGAGAACCAGCTCAAGCTGATGGCGGAGGCTCCCTCGCAGGCCGAGGCCGATACGGCCCTGGCCGCCGCCGAGGCCGCCGCCCGCCGGGAAGCCTCGGGCTGGCGGTGTACGGCGCGGATGGGGACTCCTATCCCGTGGTGCTGGGGAAGCTGCTGACGGAGGCGCGGGCCACGCTGTCGCTCGCCGAGAGCTGCACCGGAGGGCTCATCGCGGCGCAGCTCACCGGGGTGTCCGGTGCGAGCGGCTTCCTGTTGGGCGGAGCGGTCGTCTACACCGAGCCGATGAAGACGGAGTGGGCGGGAGTGTCGCCCGAGCTGCTGGCTCGCCATGGAGCGGTGTCGGCCCCGGTGGCGGTGGCCATGGCCGAGGGCATCCGCGCCGCCTGCAAGACGACCTATGGCCTGTCCGTGACGGGCTTCGCGGGCCCGACGGGGGGCACCCCCGAGGATCCCGTGGGAACCGTCTACTGTGCGCTCGCCGGGGAGGGGATTCCCACCCGTTGCGAGCGTTTTTCCATCGCAGGCGATCGGGACCTCGTGCGCCTGTTCGCCGCCTCCTACGCGCTCGAGCTGCTGCGTGAGCGCCTGTTGACCTCGCCTTCCGCCCCATGAGCCGCTCCAAGTCCAAGCGTCCCAAGCAGTCCTCCGCCCAGGCCTCCGGCTCCGCGCCGTCTCCCGAGCCGGCCAGCGAACCTCGGACGACCCCGCCGGAGTCCACCCCTTCCGAGCGGCCCGTGGAGCCCTCCGTGTCCACGGGAGCGCGAGGCGGGGTGGCGGGAGCCGCGTTGCGCATCTGGTTCTCGGCGTACCGGGTGGAGGTGGTGCTCTTTCTGGTGAGCTTCGTGGTGCTGGCCAGCTTCAGCTCGCAGCGTTTCCTGCGGCAGAGCGAGGCGCCGCACTTCGTGTACCAGTCGAAGGCGTGGCTGGAGGGGCGGCTGGACCTGGACCCCGAGGTGTTGCCCAACCTGGAGGACTGGGCGTGCGTGCGCGAGGTGGCGGGGGCGAAGCTCCGGTGCGAGGGCCGGGTGCGGCCCGGGGACCGCTGGTTCGTGAGCTTCCCGTCGTTCCCCGCGGTGGTGATGCTGCCCTTCGTGGCGCTGCACGGCTACCAGTTCAACGACACCTCGTTCGGGGTCATCGTCGGGGCGTTGGCGGTGGCGCTCTTCTACTCGCTGCTGCGCTTCCTCGCGAAGGAGGGGGAGACGGAGCGGGACCGCACGGAGAACATCGTCCTGGCGCTGGTGCTGGCCTTCGGCACGCTCTTCTTCTACGCGGCCATCCGCGGCGAGGTGTGGTTCAGCGCGGAAGTGATGGGCGTGGCCTTCACGTGCCTCTACGTGCGCAACGCGGTGCGGGCGCACCGCCCGGTGCTCGCGGGCCTCTTCTTCTCCATGGCCACGCTCACCCGCACGCCGCTGCTGTTCACCGGGCTCTTCTTCGTGCTGGAGGTGCTGTGCCCCGGTCCGGACCGGCTCGGGCAGCTCAAGACGCTGGGCGAGCACTGGAAGCCCGTGCTGCGCAAGCTGGGCCTGTTCGCCCTGGGGGCCGCGCCGCTCGCGCTGCTGGCGGCGGCCTACAACTTCTACCGCTTCGGCAGCCCGGGCGAGTTCGGCCACTCGTTCCTCTACAACAACCGTGTCAACGTGGACATCGACCGCTTTGGCCTGTTCGACCCGGTGTACCTGTCGCGCAACCTGGAGGCGGCCTTCCTCAAGTTGCCGAGTCTCTCCTTCAACCCGCTGCGGCTGGGCTACGATCCGCATGGCCTGTCGCTGCTGCTGACGTTGCCGCTGCTCGTCTTCCTGGTGGTGCCGAAGCGGAGGCCGCGCCTGCACTGGCCGCTGTGGCTCACCGTGGCCGTGACGGCGCTGCCCGGGCTCTTCTACCAGAACACCGGCTACATGCAGTTCGGCTTCCGGTTCAGCATCGACTACACGCCCTACCTGCTGCTCCTCTTCGCCATCGGCGGCTGGTCCCTGCGCAACCGCGCGGTGCAGGCCGCGGTGGTGCTCGGGGTGCTGGTGAACTTCTGGGGCGCGGTGGCCTTCCGCGGCTACACCGAGCTTGTCCGGAACTGGTAGGGCCGGGCGTGTTGGCTTGACCGGCCGTCCCGGGGCGAGCAGATAACGGGATGTGACACAACCGCCCTCAGGACCCACTCCTCCGTCGGGACCGCCGCCTCCCGGCAAGCGCTGGCACACCCGCGAGGACAGCGGCATCCGGCTCGATGCGCGGCTGCGCTGGTGGCACGACGACGAGCCCATCGAGCACCCGCGCATCATCGAGCTCTTCAACGCCTCGCTGGTGCTCGACGAGCAGGGCCGCTACCAGCTCCAGATTGGCCAGGACTGGTGCTACGTCCAGGTGGAGGGCCCCGCCTACGAGGTCCGCACCGTGGACGTCACCCCGGACGAGCGGGTGTCCGTGCGCCTGAGCGACCGCACCGCCGAGGCGCTCGACCCCGCCACCCTCGCCGTGGACGCGGAGGGCGTCCTCACCTGCCAGGTGAAGCGTGGCCGGGCGAAGGCGCGCTTCTCCCGGGACGCCCAATACCAGCTCGGCGAGCTGATGGAGCAGGACGAGGGCGGCCAGCTCTACCTTCGCGCCGGCCAGCGCCGTCTCGCGGTGCCGGTGCCGCTCGACACCCTGGGCACCTAGGCCATCGCCGCCGGCGCTTCCATCTCTGCGGCCGCCGGGCCCGGAGCGGGGACGGGGAGGGACATCCCCACCACTTCACGGGCGAGCGCCTCCATGGCCTCCGGGTGCTCGCGCAGCCACTCCGAGGCCCGCTCCCGGCCCTGGCCGATGCGCTCCCCGCGCAGGCTGAAGTGGCTGCCCGCCTTGTCCACCAGCCCCGACTGCACCCCCAGGTCCAGCACCTCGCCCGGGCGGTTGATGCCCACGCCGTACAGCAGATCGAACTCGGTCTCCTGGAAGGGCGGGGCCACCTTGTTCTTCACCACCTTCACCTTCGCCCGCGTCCCCACCACGCTCTCGCCGTCCTTGAGGTTGCTCGTGCGGCGGATCTCCAGGCGCACCGAGGAGTAGAACTTCAGCGCGTTGCCGCCCGTCGTCGTCTCCGGGTTGCCGAACACCACGCCGATCTTCATGCGGATCTGATTGATGAAGATGATGCAGCACCCCGAGCGGCTCACCGCGCCCGTCAGCTTGCGCAGCGCCTGGCTCATCAGCCGCGCCTGCACGCCCATGTGCGCGTCCCCCATCTCGCCCTCGATCTCCGCGCGCGGCACCAGCGCCGCCACCGAGTCCACCACGATGAGGTCCACCGCCCCCGAGCGCACGAGCTGCTCGGTGATCTCCAGCGCCTGCTCACCGGTGTCGGGCTGGGAGATGAGCAGCTCCTCCACGCGCACGCCCAGCTTGCGCGCGTAGTTGACGTCCAGCGCGTGCTCCGCGTCGATGAAGGCCGCCACGCCGCCCTGCGCCTGCACCTGGGCAATCGCGTGCAGGGTGAGCGTCGTCTTGCCCGAGGACTCGTTGCCGAACAGCTCCACCACGCGCCCGCGCGGGTAGCCGCCCACCCCGAGCGCCCGGTCCAGCCCCACCGAGCCCGTGGGGATGACCGCCACGCGCTGCTCGCGCACCTCGCCGCCCAGGGGCATCACCGCGCCCTTGCCGAACTGCTTCTCGATCGCCGCCACCGCCGCCGCCACCGCCTTCAGCTTCTCCGTCAGCTTGTTCATCGTCGCTCCTCGCCGCCCTTGTTGAGTGGCGCCTCGCCTCGGAGCCGGAATGGCCCGGGCGCGCCGCGAGGAGCATGAGCAACGGCCGTGCCGTGCCCGGCTCACTCGGGCGGCGTGGAGCGCGGGTGTCTCGTTTGGCGCGAGGTGTCCCGCACGGCGGAGCTCAGGCGGGAGTCTCGAGCTCCTTGTCGTTTCCGGCGGTGAGCGCGTCCTGGGGCACGCCGCCCTGGCCGCCGATGTCCCGGTGGAGCTGGAGGATGGCGTCGCGCACCTCGTTCAGGAGGGCGTCGCGCTGGGCCCCCTTGCGTCCGGCGGTGGAGATGGGCGGGCCCACCTTCACCCGGAGGGGATGGCGCCGCAGCCGGATGCTGCCCCGGGGGAGCATCTCGCGCGTGCCCTCGATGGCCATGGGGATGATGGGCACGCCGGCCTCCACGGCCAGCGCGAAGGAGCCCTTCTTGAAGGGGAGGATGCGCCCGTCCATCGAGCGGGTCCCCTCGGGGAAGACGAGGAGGTTGGAGCCGGCGCGGATGCGCTCGCCCGCCAGCTTGAGGCTGCGGATGGCCTCGCGCGGGCTGGAGCGGTTGAGGAAGATCATCCCCGTACCCGCCATGTACCAGCCGAGGAAGGGAATCCACTTGAGCACGTGCTTGGCGATGAAGCGGATGTTCACGGGAATCACCGCGAACGCCACGGGGATGTCGAAGGCGGACTGGTGATTCATCAGGAAGATGTGGGGCTTGCTCCAGTCGACATCCGGCAGGGGCTCCACTAGCAGGGGCGAGCCGGTGATGCGCCAGTGCATGGGGGCCCAGAAGCGCCGCGCCATCATCAGCGGCACCTCTCCGTTGAGGGTGAGGATGGCCGCCAGCCCGGACACGGTAATCCAGAACACCAGCCACAGAACCAGGAAGACGGCCTGGAAGAGTGCGATGAGGGGTGACAGGAGCATCATCACCCGGCCTTCTAGCTCGCCCAACCGCGAGCGGGTACGGGGTAGACGCGGGGACGTCGATTGCATTGAAGTTCCCCGGGCCGGGAGGAACATCCTGAACATGACAGGCCCACGCGACACGCTTCCCCATGTCGTCATCCTGGGTGGTGGTTTTGGCGGTCTGTACGCGGCGCGTTCGCTGCGCAACGCCCCGGTGCGCATCACCGTGGTGGACCGGCAGAACCACCATCTCTTCCAGCCCCTGCTGTACCAGGTGGCCACGGCCACCCTCAGCCCGGGAGAGATCGCCTCGCCCATCCGGGGCCTGTTGGGCAGGGACGTGACGGTGCTGCTCGCCGAGGTGACGGGCGTGGACGTGGCGGGCAAGCGCGTGCTGCTGGCGGACGGGGAGCTGTCCTACGACTACCTCGTCATCGCCACGGGGGCGACGCACTCGTACTTCGGTCACGACGAGTGGGCGAAGCACGCCCTGGGTCTGAAGACGATCGACGACGCGCTGGAGATCCGCCGCCGGGTGTTGCTGGCCTTCGAAATGGCCGAGCGCGAGCCGGATCCGGTCCGCCGCCGCGAGCTGCTCACCTTCGTCATCATCGGGGCGGGGCCCACGGGGGTGGAGATGGCCGGGGCGCTCGCGGAGATCTCCCGCCACTCGTTGGCGCGGGACTTCCACAACATCGACCCCTCACAGGCGCGCATCCTCCTGTTGGAGGGGTTGCCGCGCGTGCTGCCCGTCTACCCGGAGCACCTCTCGGAGAAGGCCCGCCGCTCGTTGGAGAAGCTGGGGGTGGAGGTCCGCACGGACACGCGGGTGACCCACATCGACGAGACGGGCGTTTTCATCGGCGAGGAGCACCTCCGGGCGAGGAGCATCATCTGGGCCGCGGGAGTGGCGGCGTCGCCGGTGGCGCGCTCGTTGGGGGTGGAGCTGGACCGGGCGGGGCGCGTGAAGGTGGCGCCCGAGCTCACGCTTCCCGGCCGGCAGGACGTCTTCGTCATCGGCGACCTGGCGCACTTCGTCCAGGACGGCCAGCCCATTGCGGGGGTGGCGCCCGCGGCCATGCAGCAGGGCAAGCATGCCGCGCGCAACATCCGCCAGCAGCTCCAGGGCAAGCCGATGGAGGCCTTCCGTTACTGGGATCGAGGCACCTACGCGGTCATCGGGCGCGGCAAGGCGGTGGGGGTGGCCTTCCAGCGCTTCGAGTCCTCGGGCTTCAGTGCATGGCTGGCGTGGCTGGGCATCCACGTCCTCTTCCTCATCGGCTTCCGCAGCAAGCTGGCCGTGCTCATCAACTGGGCGTACTCGTTCATCGCCTTCAAGCGCTCGGCCCGCCTCATCACCGGCCCTTTGCCCGTGCTGGTACGGCCGGAGAGGGCAGGGGAGGGCCCGCTCAAGAGTCGTCCGGGGACTGAGGCGCCCGCCCGGGACGCGGCGGTGGGTTGACGCCCTCCTGCCAGGGCGGCGGGCCTCCCAGGGTGTTGGTGTGCAGCCAGGTGCGCCGGTCGATCTGCCGGCAGTCGATGGCCAGGTGCACGTCGGCGTCCTCGATGCGCTCGTGACCTTCCAGGTCCGCCCGGGTCAGCGCCAGCTTGAGGATGCGGTCATGGGCGCGCGCGGACAGGCCGTACTGCTCCATGGCCTTCTCCAGCTTCCTCCCGGCCTTCTGGGACAGCTTGCAGTAGCGGTGCAGCAGCCGCGTGGGCATCTGCGCGTTGCAGTACACCCCGGGCTCGTCGCGGAAGCGGAACCGCTGCCGCGCGCGAGCGGCCTCCACGCGCTCGCGGTAGTACGCGCTCGTCGGCTCTTCCCCATCATTCCGGGCGATGTGGTGGTACTCCACGGGGCGCGTCTGCAGGGTGATGTCGATGCGGTCCATCAGCGGTCCGCTCACCCGCGAGTGGTAGTCATGGACGCGGAACTCCTGGCACGAGCATCTGCGTCCGGGAACGTTGAAGAAGCCGCACGGGCACGGGTTCATCGCCGCCACGAGCATCACCCGGCAGGGGTAGGTCACGTGCTGGACGGCCCGGGCCAGATGGATGGTGCCCTCCTCCAGCGGTTGCCGGAGCACCTCCAGCACGTTCTTGCGGAACTCGGGCAGCTCATCGAGGAAGAGCACCCCGTGGTGTGCCAGGGACAACTCCCCGGGCCTCGTGGCCGGGCCGCCGCCCACCAGCCCCGCGTCGGAGATGGTGTGGTGGGGAGCGCGGAAGGGCCGCTCGCGCATCATCGTCTGCTCGTCTCCCAGCAGTCCGAGCACGGAGTAGATTTTCGTCACCTCCAGCGCCTCGTCGAACGTCATCGCCGGAAGGATGCCGGGCAGCCGCCGGGCCAGCATCGTCTTGCCCGAGCCCGGTGGACCGCACATCAGGATGTTGTGGCCCCCGGCGGCGGCCAGCTCCAGCGCCGTCTTGACGTCCGCCTGTCCCCGGACGTCGGACATGTCCAGAGCGGTCTGGCGCCCGCGAGAGGGGGGAGGGGAGCAATCCTCGCGCGTGAAGGGGGCCAGGGGCCGCTCCCCGGTGAGGTGGTCCACGGCTTCACGCAGGTGGTGGACGGCCAGCACGTGGATGCCCGCGACCAGGGCCGCCTCGGCCGCGTTGGCCGCTGGCACCATCACCCCCTGGTAGCCCCCATCCCGCGCCGCCACCGCGAGCGGCAGCACGCCCTTGATGGGCTTCACCCCTCCGTCCAGCGACAGCTCCCCGCCGAAGAGGTAGCGCGACAGGGGCTCCTCCTCCATCAGCTTCGCGGCCGCCAGCACCCCCAGCGCGATGGGCAGCTCGAAGGCCGCCCCTTCCTTGCGGATGTCCGCTGGAGCCAGGTTCACGGTGATCCGCTTCGAGGGCAGCTCGAAGCCGCAGTTCTTCAGTGCGGAGATGACGCGCACCTTGGACTCACGCACCGCTCCCTCCGGCAGCCCGACGACGTTGAAATAGGGCAACCCGAGGGCCATATCCACCTCGCACTCCACCACCACCGCGTCGATTCCCATCAACGCGCCCGACCGCACCCGCGCCAGCATGTCCCGCCCTCCGAATGGTCCTCGCCACGCAGGAGCAATGCGCGTACCGGCCTTTCTCCGAGGGGCACCGCGCGCCTCCGGGTCCCCGGACCTGGATGGCTCGTCTCACGGCGGAGGACTCCACGCTCCCCGCCTGGGAGGTGACGTCGCGCTACGTCCTGCCCATCTGGAGGGTGACGGGGCTGATCGCGGAGTTCATCTACAGGGAGTGGATGGAGCCGGACCTGGTGGCGGCCTTGGAGTCGCCCTTGCCGGCCACGCCCGAGGAGTCGGAGGCCTCGCTCCAACTGATGCAGTAGGTGCAGGCGTGGCCGTCATGGCCGGACAGATCGATGCGGATGTCCTCCGCGCCGGCCGTCCGCAGGCCCGCGTGGATGATGCCGGCGGTGAACGTGGGCAGCGGGCCCACTTCGTTCATCCACAGCTCGAACTGGCGCGGGCCCAGCTCCTTGAGACGTGACTCGGTGTAGTTGTTGCCCGCCCGGAAGTTCTGCGTGGCCCGCATCAGGGACCTCCGGGGCCCCAGCACGCGCAGCAGCGACAGCACGGCGCGCCCCAGCATCGTCTCGCGGAAGCCGTGGATGCAGGCCTCGCCCATCTTGAAGGCGCCCTGCTCCAGCGGCTCGTCGGGGTAGAGCTCCTGGGCCGTGATGCGCAGGAACGTCATCCACGCGTCGAAGGCGTAGGAGGGGCGGAGTTTCTGATCCAGGTCCAGGCCCGCCTGGCGCAGGCGCGCCTTGCAGGCCGGCGTGAGGCGCCCGTGCAGGCCGCGCACGAAGACCGCCTCGAGGGTCTGCTCAAATACCAGGAGCTCGTCGGCCATAGAGGGGTGTCCACTCTAGCCGACGAGCTCCCTGGTTGTGAATCGCACTAGGACTACGGGGCCGGGGCCGGGGCAGCGCCCGGATCCACCGGATCACCCGGGACGCCCGCGGGGGCGGCAGGGATGTCCTCGGTGGCCATGCCCAGCACGAAGGCTCCAGCCTGCTTGGCGCCGTCGAAGGCACCCACGAGCAGACCGTAGTTCGCCTTGTCGTCCGCCACGAAGAAGACGATGCGGTCCTCCTTCTTCTTGGCGGCCAGCATGCGCTTGAGCTTGTTGACGTACTCGTCCTTCTGCACCGGCTCGGTGTTGATGGAGTAGGTGCCGTCGACGTCCAGCTTGACGATGAGCTGGCTGTTGTCCTGCGGCATCTGCTCCACCGGCACGTCTTCCGTCTCCGGAATGCGCACCTCGATGTCCTTCTCGAGGAGCGGCGTGACGACCATGAAGATGATGAGCAGAACGAGCACCACGTCCACCAGCGGCGTGACGTTGATGTCGGAGTTGGGCGGCGTCGAGGCCTTGACCCACTTGCGCTTGGTGCTCATGGCTAGTTCTTCAACTCCTCGACGCCAAGGAAGATCTTCTTGGCCTTCGCCTTGCGGGTGACCTCCATCACCTGGCGCACATCGCCCACGGTGAGGGCGCTGTCACCCTTGAGGAGGATCTTCTTGTTGGGCAGGAAGGAGAGCGTGTCCTTCAGCTTCGCCTCCAGCCCGGCCGCGTCATACTCGTCCTGCTCCACGAACATCTTCTTGTCCGTGGTGATGGAGAGGATGATCGGATCCGGGTCGGTCGTCCCTTCCTTTTCGGCCTCCACCTTGGCCGCCTTGGGAAGGGTGACGGACTTGCCACGCTGGAGCATGGGCGTGACGACCATGAAGATGATGAGGAGTACCAGCACCACGTCTACCAGCGGCGTGACGTTGATATCGCTCTTGGGCCCCCCTTGGGAGCCGCCTGCGGACATTCCCATGCGTGCACCTGTTCCTGGAGAGGAGAGCGCCCGCCCCACGTGAGGTCTCCGGTTCGCGGAGACCCGTTACACGCGGAGGCGGGCCTTTGGCTCTCGGGGGGACTAGGCCTGAGGGGCGTGCGAACCACCCAGGTTGCGCGCGACCACGTCCAGGAACTCGTTGGAGGACTCGGAGATGTCCACCGAGCGGGCGTCCACCCAGCCCTGCAGGAAGTTGTAGGCCATCACCGCGGGGATGGCCACCAACAGACCGAAGGCCGTGGTGATGAGCGCCTCGGCGATACCGGCGGAGATGGTCCCCAGACCACCGGAGCCCGCGGCCGCCATGAGCTGGAAGGCGTTCACGATACCCATCGTGGTGCCCAGCAGACCCACGAACGGGGCCGTGGAGCCCACCGTGGCCAGGATGCCCAGGCCGCGCTTGAGGCTCTGCACCTCACGCTGCGCCTGGCGCTCCAGGGCGCGCGCCACCGACTCGACCGCCACTTCCTTGTCGGAAGGGCTGATCCGGTACGCGGTCAGGCCGGAGCCGATCACGCGGCCCAGGTGGCCGACCTCCTTGCCCATGTTGGTGTTGGCGGCCTGCTGCAGATCGCCCTTGGCCAGGATGGCCCCCATCTTGGCCGCGAAGTTGCGCGAGTCCTTGCGGGTCTTGCGGAAGACGATCATGCGCTCCGCCATGACCACCAACGACGCGACGGACATGATCGCCAGAGTGAAGATAACACTACGGGCGAACAGACCCGTGTGCGCCCAGATTTCGGCAAGCGTGAATTGCATGGTTGGGGGAAGCGCTCCTCCTCGAGCGCGGTTGGGGTACGGCGATTACGACAAACGGCGGTGCCCTGACTAGTGGGGCAGGCTCAGACGGATGTTGAAGGTGTAGTCGACCTGGACGGGCCGACCCTGGAACGTCACCGGCTTGTACCGCTGAGCATACAACGAGTTCAACACGGCCTGCTCCATATGGGCCAGCGGCTTGATGATGCGGCAGCGCTCGATCGCTCCCTCGGTCGTGATGACGCACTTGACGATCATCAGGCCCTGAACGCGCGCCTCGAGGGCCTCGCGGGTGTACTGAGGCTGCGGACCCGACAGCTTCTCCGGGCGGGTCATTCCCGCGCCGAACGGAAGCACGTCCGTGCCGGTGCCACCTACCTGGCCGCCGAGCACACCGCCGACCACGCCACCCACCACGCCGCCGATCACACCGCCGGGCACGCCTCCCTCGACACCACCCTCCACCTCCTCCTCGCTGGCCTCTTCCTCCTCGCCGGCGTTCGGATCAGGCTCCACCTCCGCCGGCTTCTCCTGGGGGATCTCCTTGGGCTGGACGATGACGTCCGGCTTCTTCACCACCGGCTTCTTGGTGGGGTTGCTCTTCTTCGCCGGAGGCGGAGGAGGCGGAGGAGGCGGAGGCGCGGCCGTCATCGGCGGAGCCATCGCCTGCTTGAAGGTCACCTCGACCTCCTTCTCCTTCTCCTTCGGGGGGTTCGCCGAAATCCACACGGCGAACACGAAGAGACCGACGTGCAGGACGACCGAGATGACGGTCCCCACGCCGAAACGCGTCTTGGGGCCTTGTCCGCGGTCAAGGACAGAGTCGAACATGCGCTACGCTCCTGAACTCCGGTGGACACCCACCACGTCCCGTCCGGATCGCAAAAGGCGAGCTACATTACAAAAACCGGGGACGGGTGCAAGTGACCCCACCCTGGAAGGCCACCTGCGTGATCGGCCAATGCCCCACAAGTCACCAAAAAGCAACGGCATATTGACAACTGGTGGACCCCAGGTATTTTCCCGTACCATTTTAGTTGCAGTGCAAGCCCACCTTGGAGGGGTTCTCAGCATGCAAGTAAGACGGATGCTCCGGGCAACCGGAGTGGTTGTGGTCGCGAGCCTGTCGTACGGGACCGCAGCTTACGCCGACAGCGTGATCATTGGTACGGTTGTCGGTGCGGATAACAAGAAGCCTGTCGCTGACGTGGTCGTCACGGCGACCTCGCCCAACCTTCAGGGCGAGCAGGTCGTGGTGACGGACGCTCAGGGCCAGTATCGTATTCCCCAGCTCCCGCCGGGTGTGTACACCCTGCGGTTCGACAAGGAGTCGTTCCGGCCGTTCTCGCGCTCGGAGATCCAGCTGCGCCTGGATCGCACCATCCGCGTGAACGTGGAGCTGCTGCCCGACAGCCTCGGCGAGACCATCGAGATCACGGCCGCGCCGCCGACGATCGACGTGGGCTCGACCAGCGTCGGCATGAACGTCGATCAGGACTTCATCAAGCGCATTTCGGTGAACCGCCCCGGCGGCAAGGCCGGTGCGACCCGCTCCTTCGAGTCCCTGGCCGAGCTGGCCCCGGGCGCGCAGAGCGACGCGTACGGCGTGTCCATCAACGGCACCACGTCTCCGGAGAACGGGTACGTGGTGGACGGTCTGTCCACGAACGATCCGGCCTTCGGCATCAACGCCAGCCCGCTGAGCGTGGAGTTCGTGGGTGACGTCAACATCATCACCGGTGGTTACATGCCGGAGTACGGCCGCTCCACGGGCGGCGTGCTCAACGCGGTGACGAAGTCGGGTTCCAACGAGTTCCACGGCTCCGTCTATGGCACCGTCACCCCGGGTCTCTTCGAGGGCCGGCGCCAGCAGGTGGTGAGCGCCCAGTCGGTGGTCAGCGGCCGCAATGCGCTGGACGTCATGGGTGATGTCGGCGCCACGCTCGGTGGTCCGATCATCAAGGACAAGCTCTGGTTCTTCGCCGGTGTGGCCCCGTCCTACAGCCGCTACACCCACACGCGTACCCTCAACCGCTACGACACCGAGCTCTACACCGACCTGGGTGCGGACAAGGTGGAGGGCACCGCGGACGACTCGATCAAGGCCCGGGTCCTCAAGGACGCCAACGGCTTCAACCGGTACACCACGATCCCGGGATCCGAGCGCACGTTCGGGGCGTCGGCTCAGAGCCTGCAGTACATGGGCAAGCTGACCTACCTCATCAACCAGGACCACAACGTGTCCGTGTCCGTCGCGGGCACGCCGAGCACGTCCGGTTCCACGGGCGTCCTGTCGATCGACCCGCAGACGGGCGGTCTGTTCGCCACGCTCAACGGCAACCCCAACAGCCTGGCCAACATCGTGGAGAGCTCTGGCTCCACGTCCGTGGCCATGAAGTACGCGGGCTCGTTCTCGGACAAGAAGTTCCTGGTCGACGCGAACGTCGGCTGGTTCCACCAGGATGTGTCCACGCTGCCGTCGGACGGCTCCGAGCTGGGCTCCCAGGATGGCCTGGCGGGTCTGGCGGCCGTGCAGTACCGCCAGCGGCGCGCCATCTGGTCCTACGATTACGAGCGCGACGTCGAGGGCATCCGGGCGTACTGCAACGAGAACGTCCCGGGCGTCTCGGAGGCGAACTCCGGAACGGTCGCCTGCCCGACCACGAACTACCGGGATGGTGGCCCGGGCCTCATCTCCGTGGGCAACCTGGATCGCCTCCAGATGAACGCCAAGGGCACGTACCTGCTGGATCTGCTCGGCAGCCACGTGATCAAGGCGGGTGCCGACGTTGAGCTGCTCGGCTACCAGCTGCAGAAGGCCTACACCAACCGGGTGTTCCTGCGCGAGGCGACCAACGGCGCCTACTGGCAGGACTACCGCCGTTACGGCTACCAGAACGGACCGGACGCCGCCGTCTCCGAGTTCTCGCAGAGCTCCTCCACCACGAGCACCACGGTGGGTGGCTTCATCCAGGACAGCTGGACGATCGCCAACCGGGTGACGCTCAACGTGGGCGTCCGGTACGACACCCAGTGGCTGTACGGCGCCGACAAGAGCCTGGCGTTCGTGCTGGGCAACCAGCTCTCCCCGCGCCTGGGTGTGATCGTCGACCCGCTCGCCAACGGCCGCATGAAGGTGTTCGCGAACTTCGCTCGCTACTACGAGCAGGTTCCGCTCAACCTCCTGGACCGTCAGTTCCCGGGTGAGCGCAGCTACTACGTCCAGCGCAACCCCGGCGCCGGCGCTTGCGATCCGGCCACCATCGACACGCGCGAGGGTCAGCAGCAGTGCCTCGGCGAGGGCAACCAGGAGGCCAACCTCCAGGAGGTCCACGCGCCGGGCGATCTCAACCCGAGCTTCCTGCACGCGGGTGGCAAGGTGGACCGCTCGCCGGTCGACCCCAACATCCAGGCCCAGTCCTCGGACGAGCTGCTGCTCGGCGCCGAGTACGAGGTGCTGGCCAACGTCCGGGTGGGTGCCAACTACACGCACCGCTACATGAACTCGGTCATCGAGGACATGAGCCGCGACGACGGCAACACGTACTTCCTGGGCAACCCGGGTCAGGGCTTCGCCAAGGAGTTCCCGAAGCCGGTGCGTAACTACGACGCGGTCACGGTGTTCCTCAACCGCACCTTCGGCGACGGCTGGCTGGCCCAGGCGAGCTACACCTGGTCCCGCCTCGAGGGTAACTACCCCGGCCTGTTCCGTCCGGAGAACTCCCAGCTCGATCCGAACATCCTCTCGGACTTCGACCTGATCTCCCTGCTGAAGAACCGCCGTGGTCTGCTGCCCTACGACCGGACCCACGCCATCAAGGTCTTCGGCGCCAAGGAGTTCAGCTTCTCCAACGATCTGAGCGCGAGCATCGGTCTGTCCTACCGCGGCAACTCCGGTACTCCCATCAGCGCCATCGGTGCCCACGAAATCTATGGCCCGAGCGAGGCGTTCATCGTGGACCGCGGCAGCCTGGGCCGCACCCCCTGGGTCAACAACATCGACAGCAACGTGGGTGTGAACTACCGCCTGTCCAAGACGAACGTGATCTCGCTCACGATGGACGTGTTCAACATCTTCAACTTCCAGGGCATCACCGCGGTCGATCAGATCTACACCAACGTGGCCGTGCTCCCGATCGAGGGTGGCAAGGCCAATGGTGAGCTGACGGCGGATCAGGTCACCCGGGCGGCGGACGGCAAGCCGCTGGCCGATGTTGATCGCAACCTGAACTACGGGAAGCCGACCCAGTACCAGCAGCCGCGGCAGATCCGCCTCGGACTCAAGTACACGTTCTAAGACCTCCAGCCGGATTGGGATTTCAAGAAATGAGCAAGCGCATTGCAACTGCGGTAGCCGTCCTCGGCGCTGCCGGTTTCATCTCCGGTTGTGCCCTCGAGCAGCCCTCCCCCGGGTGCCAGGTCCAGGATTCGGACCACCCCTGGCAGGCGGCCTACACCCTGAAGAACCCCGCTGACGCGTCCAAGTCGTGCGGCAATCTGAAGGGTGAGATGATTGGTGTGTGGAAGTTCGTGAAGGATCCCCTCACGAACCCCACCAACCAGTTCGTCGTCCGGCCGTACGGGACCGCGTCCCGGTTCGCCTACACCTACGAGGTGCAGGAGAAGAACGAGGACGGCACGCCCAAGGTGGATGAAGACGGCGAGCCGGTGATGGAAGAGGTCACGGTCGAGCGCATCGACCCGGAGCAGCTCACGTCGACCAGTGATGGCCAGTCGATCACCGCGAAGGAAGCCGCCACCTCGGGTGTGGCTTCGCTCGCGAAGGCGCCGGACGAGAATGGCCTGTGCCTGGCCGAGGGCTTCACCCGTGAGGCCACGGTGACGGCCTCGGAGGTCATCCACCAGGAGACCGACGAGGTGCTGGTGCCCGCGGAGACGGCCACCTACAAGTACAACAAGGTGGAGATCTACTCGGCGGCCCAGGCCCCGGGTACCCAGCTCCAGGGCGAGTTCACCTACTCGGACGGCACGGGCTGCGAGGCGGAGTACACGATGCTGGCCCTGTGGCCGCAGGTGACGTGCAAGCCCGAGGCCTTCGCCAACCCGACCGAGGAGAACTCGGCGGATCGCTGCGGCGAGGGTTCCGGACTCAACCCGGACTTCGACGCGGTGTGCGTGGCGGGCATCGGTCCTGGTGGCGCGGCTGGCTGCGTGCCCAACGGCAAGGCTGGCGCGCTGAAGTAATCCTCACTCGGCCTCTCCGAGGCTGAGCTGAAGTGAATCGCGGCCCCGGTTGCTCCTCCCCCACGTGGGAGTAGCATCCCGGGGCCGCGGTGTTTATGGACGTTTGAACCCCGTTTCGAGTCTTTCCGGGAAGGTGCATGGAGGGTCGGTACTCACTGGTGGAAGGTGTCGCGGCGCTGCTGGCCGATGAGCAGGGGACGCTCCGCAAGGAGGCCCCCTACCGGGTGGCCCTCTGCTACCCGAGCCCCTACCACGTAGGCATGAGCTCGCTCGGCTACCAGGCCATGTACGGGGAGATCCACGCCCATCCGGGGGCCACCGCCGAGCGCGCCTTCCTGCCCGATGACGTGGAGGCGTACCGCCGCACGCGCACGCCCCTCTTCACCTTCGAGACGCAGGCCCCCGTCTCCAGCTTCCACATGCTGGCCTTCTCCGTGGCCTACGAGCTGGAGCTGAGCGGTCTGTTCTCCATGCTGGAACTGTCCGGCATCCCCCTCCTCAAGGAGGAGCGCGGCGAGCGCCACCCCCTGGTGGTGGCCGGCGGGCCGCTCACCTTCTCCAATCCGGATCCGCTCGAGCCCTTCGTGGACGTGCTCGTGCAGGGCGAGGCCGACGACCTCATCCACGTCCTGCTCGAGGCGGCGGCGTCCATGGAGAAGGATGCCCTGCTGACGCACCTCGCGGGCATCCCGGGCTTCCGGGTGGCCGGGCGGGGAGGGAAGCGCTACCACGTCGCCAAGGCGACGGACTCCCGGCTGCCGGCGCGCTCCGTCATCGTCACCCCGCACACGGAGCTGCGCTCGATGTTCCTCATCGAGCCCGAGCGCGGCTGCTCGCGCGGATGCCACTACTGCGTCATGCGGCGCACCACCAACGGCGGCATGCGCACCGTGCCCCCCGAGCGGGTGCTCTCGCTCATCCCCGCGCATGCGAAGCGCGTGGGACTGGTGGGCGCCGCCGTGACGGATCACCCCCGCATCGTCGAGCTGCTGCGCACCCTGGTGGACTCGGGCCGCGAGGTGGGCGTGTCCTCGCTGCGCGCGGACCGGCTCACTCAGGAACTGGTGGATCAGCTCCGGCGCGGAGGCGCCACCAACCTCACCGTGGCCGCGGATGGGGCCTCGCAGCGCATGCGGGACCTGGTGGACCGCAAGCACTCGGAGGAGCAGATCATCCGCGCGGCGAACTTCGCCAAGACGGCCGGCATGCGGCAGCTCAAGGTGTACAACGTCGTCGGCCTGCCGCTGGAGGAAGACGCGGACGTCGACGAGCTGGCCCGCTTCACCACGGAGCTGTCGAAGATCCTCCCGGTGGCCCTGGGCGTGGCGCCCTTCGTGGCCAAGCGCAACACGCCCCTGGATGGGGCTCCCTTCGCCGGCATCCGCGAGGTGGAGGGCCGGTTGGAGCGGCTGCGCAAGGGCCTGCGGGGACGCGCCGAGGTGCGGCCCACCTCGGCCCGGTGGGCCTGGGTGGAGTACATGCTGGCCCAGTGCGGCCCCGAGGCGGGCCTGGCCGCCATGGACGCCTGGAAGGCCGGTGGGAGCTTCGCCGCCTTCAAGCGCGCCTTCCAGGAGCGCGATTGCCAACCCTTCGTCGCCCGCCGGGTGGAGGATGGACGGCGCCGCCCCACCGAGTGGCCCAAGGTGGAGAACGTCGCTCCACCCTACGTCTGACACTGGCCCGGTCAGACCTTGCCCCGGGCCGCCCGCTCTCTGCTAGAAGGCCGCACGCGCCGCTTCCAGGCGCCAGGAGGCTTCTGCTGCAGTGAGCACGGATCGCGTGGACAAGGCGTGGCAGCGCAAGGGGCTGAAGGACTACTCGACGGAGGCCATTGTCGGGACGCTCGGGCATTACGGCGTGACGGTGAGCGAGGCGGATTTCCGCCAGCTCGCCGAGAAGCAGTACCCGGCCGGGATCGCCGAGAGCTGGATGCCCAAGTGGAAGGGCACCGGCCAGTTCGCCCCCTACCCGTATGCCGCCGCCGGGGAGTTGTGGAAGCGCTGGCTGGGCGACCGGCTCGCCCCCTATGAGCTTCTCCGAGAGCCTCGCCCAGTTGATGGGCGCCCTCGGCCAGCTCCTCCAGGGCGTGCAGCAGGCCCCCGTGGCCTCCTCCTTCGAGCGGATGAACGAGGTGCGCAAGCGCGTGCCCGTCAACGACAAGGGCGAGCCCGACACCGGCTTCATGCAGGAGGCCCTGCGCGTGTTCGACGAGCGCGCCGCCCGCGCCTTCGACGACCTGGCCGAGATGCTCGCCAAGGCCGGCCACGGCGAGCACGCCGATGCCTTCGCCGACCTGGAGGAATTTCTCCTGCCGGATCGCCGCGGCATCGCCAAGCCCATCATCCGCGCCTCGCGCGGTGAGCGGGATGCGGCCCTCGAGGATCTGCAGAAGGCCGCCACCGACAGCGCGCGCACGCCCATCTCGCGCGTGCTCGCCCTGGATGGCCTGCTGCACCTCAAGGCCAATGACAAGGTCGCCGCCGTGGGCCGCCCCCTCCTCGAGGAGGCCGAGCGCACCCAGGACTGGCACCTCGCGCTGGATCTCGTCGCCCGCCTGGAGCACGCCAACAAGCAGCTCGGCGATCGCACCGCGCTCGCGGCCCTCGAGAAGGACCGCGCCCGCATCGAGAAGGCCCACGACGAGGCCCACCCGGGCCACCGCCGTCACCAGCACCAGCACTGAGTCAATACCCCTCTCCCCTCGGGAGAGGGTCAGGGTGAGGGTTCCCGTCACGGTGTTCCCTCCCCCTGGTCCCCCCGTGGAGCCACGGGTTCAACCCTGGTGTCCCGGCACCCTCACCCCGTCCCTCTCCCGAGGGGAGAGGGGAAATGCGCGCGGGGAAATGCGCGCGGGGACATGCGCGCGGGGACATGCGCGCGGGTAGAGGGGCTCAGTAGGGGACGTCTTCCTCGGGGGGCGGCTGCTGGGCCGCCTGTGCGGCCTGTGCCTCCCCTGCTGCCTGGATGTCCTCCTCCGTCTGTCCCCGGCGGGGCAGGGGGATGTACTTCACCTCCGGCACCCCCTCCTGCACGTCCTTCACCGGTACCACCGCCCCCACCGTCGTGTAGCGGATGGCCCCCGTCTGCGTGAAGGTGTGCCGCAGCTCGTACGACTTCGCCCTCGGCAGGAACCACTCGCGCACCGCCTTCAGCGGCAGCACGTGCAGCTCTCCCTGCGCCAGGAAGACGTACACCATCAGGTCCGCGCCGCTGTAGAGGAAGCACCCCGGCGTGTCCCGCTCCAGGTTCGAGACCAGCTCGAAGAAGTAGCGCCGGCGGCGTGGCTGCCGGTCACCCTTCACCTCGATGCCGCGCACCTCTCCCGAGGGCAGCTCCCAGAGCAGGTCCACCCCCCGGTGCTGGAAACGCGGGTCGTCCTGCACGTCATGGACGCGCGAGCCGGGCTCGGTCGCCAGCAACCAGTTCCGGGCGTATTGCACGGCCCGATCGGCCGCGCCCATCACGCCCCTCATGCTGAAGCCGCGCGCCATCGCTCAGCGGCGCAGCTCGACGCCCGTGGCCACGAGCTGCACCTCGCGCGGCTTGCCGTCCGTACCGCGGGGAACGATGGCGCCCTCGGCCTCGTAGTGCTTCGCCATGGACTCGCTCAGCTCCGTCACCTTCACCACGCCCTCCACCCGCGCCGCCGAGCCCGCCGAGTCCAGCGGCACGAAGAAGCCGTAGTCCTTGAACGTCACCCGCACCCCGGCGCCCTTCGCGCCCTCGGCGAGCTCCATCCAGCAGCCCTTCTTCTCGCACGCCTTGCGCACCTGGCCCTCCACGCGCACCGTCTTGCCCTCGTGCACCTGCGGCTTCGCCAGCAGCTCGGCGAGCTTCACCGCCGGAGCCCCCTTCAGGGCCTCGCCGCGCGTCAGCGTCCAGCCCGCGTTGGGCTTCGCCTCGGCCGGAGGCGGCGGGTGGGGGCAGTCCTCTTGAACGGCTGGTTTCGAGGCGGGGGCCTCGGCGAGCGCCACGAGGGGAAGGGCCAACAGCGTCAGCAGGGCGGAGCGGAAGGTCTTCATCCCTCACGGATAGCCCGAAGCCTTTGTCCGGGCAAGGAGCCCGCCATCCCGGTTACACTACCGGACGTGAAGGTCACCCTCCCCAAGCCCAACCGCACCTTCGGCCCCGCCGACGTGCTCGGTCTCGTGGGCCTCGTCGGATTGCTCATCGCCCGCTACATCCCCGTGGCCCGGCTCGTCCCCTTCTGGGGCTGTGCCCTGCGAGAGACGACCGGCTGGCCTTGTCTCGGTTGTGGACTGACGCGCGTGGCCGACCGGGTGGCCCACTTCAACCTCGCGGGGGCCTGGGACGCCAACCCGCTCGGCACGGTGGCCGCCCTCTTCTTCGCCCTCATGGTCGTGGTCATGGTGCTGCACCTCGTCTTCGCCATGCCCATCCCCGAGCTTCCACCTGTCTCCCACCGAGTGGCACTGGGCCCGTATCGCCACCGCCACCGTCGTCCTGCTCAACTACGCCTGGGTGGTGGTGAAGGCGAAGTTCCCCCACCTGCTCACCTAGGACGCTCCCGTGCACGCCGCCGCCCTCCTGCTGCTCGGCTACCTGGCGGGCTCCGTGCCCTTCGGCGTGCTGCTCACCCGCTGGTTCCGGGGCGTGGACGTCCGCCAGAGCGGCAGCGGCAACATCGGCGCCACCAACGTCACCCGCGTGGCCGGCAAGAAGCTCGGAGCCGTGGTGCTGCTGTTGGATGCGCTCAAGGGCGCCCTGGCCGTGGTCCTGGCCCTCTGGCTGGTGCCCGAGGCGCCCCGCCTGCACGCGGCCGTGGGGCTCGCCGCCTTCCTCGGCCACGTCTACCCCGTCTGGCTCAAGCTCCACGGTGGCAAGGGCGTGGCCACCGCGCTGGGGGTGCTCGTCGTGCTTGTACCGCTGGGGGCGCTCGCCGGGGCCCTCGTCTACGCCGGGCTCGTGGCCGCCTGGCGCGTCAGCTCCGTCGGCTCCCTGGCCGGTGGGGTGACGGCCGTGGCCGTCGCCTCCCTCACCGCCCGCGCTCCCGAGTACGCGTGGCTCTCAGCCCTGCTCTTCGCCCTCATCGTCTGGACGCACCGGAGCAACATCCAGCGCCTCCTCCGGCACACCGAGCGGCGCTTCTGACTTCAGCTCGACTCCGCGCACTGGCACCGCCGAATAACCCAGCAGCGTGCAGGCGATGGGGCCGTTCCACAGGTCCCTCCGGCTCCGCGGGCGCGCATGGAAGGCGCTCTCGAAGGCCGGGTTGCCCGAGAGCACCCAGACACGCCAGCCCGACTGCGCCCGCAGGCTGTCGCCCAGCTTGAAGTAGAAGCTCTTCATGCCCTTCTGCCCCCCCGAGCCCAGCCGGTCTCCATAGGGCGGGTTGGTGAGCAGCAGGCCGCCCGAGGCGGGCAGGGGAGGCAGCTTCGTCGCGTCCCCCTCTTCGAGGAGGATCTCCTCGGCCAGCTTCGCCGCCTTCACGTTGCGCCGCGCCGCCTCCAGCGCCTCGGGGTCCTTGTCGAAGCCGACAATCGGGACGGCCACCTTGCGCTCGTTGCGGCGGGCATCCGCGCGCAGATCCTCGAGCAGCTCCCGGGCCCGCGCGCCCAGGTGCGGCCACTTCTCCACCGCGAAATCCCGGGCAATGCCGGGCGCACGCCGCCGGGCGATGAGGCCGCCCTCGATGAGGATGGTCCCCGAGCCGCACATCGGGTCCACCAGCGCCTCCTCGCCCGTGTAGCCCGCCGCGCGCAGCAGGGCCGCCGCCAGCGTCTCCTTCAAGGGGGCCGGGGTGGGGCGCACGCGGTAGCCGCGGCGGTGCAGGGGCTCGCCGCACAGGTCCAACGAGAGCGACAGCCGCTCGCGCACCAGATGGGCGACCACGCGCACGTCCGGGTTCCTGGGGTCCACGTCCGGCCGCGCTCCCAGCTTGTCGCGCATCCGGTCCACCACCGCGTCCTTCACCTTCAGCGCCACGAAGCCCGTGTGGCTGTGCTCGCTGTCCTTGAGCGTGGCCTCCACCGCGAAGGTGGTGTCCGGCGTCAGGTGCTCCTCCCACGGAACGCTGGCCACCGCCTCGTACAGGCCCTCGGCGCCGTGGGCCTCGAACTCGCCCAGCGGGTAGAGCACGCGCATGGCGATGCGCGACCAGAGGCACACCTTGAGCGCCTCATCGAGCGAGGCCATGAAGCGCACCCCGCCCCGGTCCTGCCGGATGCGGCGCGCTCCGAGCTCCTTCAGCTCCTCGGCCAGGAGGTCCTCGGTACCGCGGGCGGTGGTGGCGAAAAGGGCGAGACGTTCAGCCATAGGGCGCTCGCCTTATCAAGCTGCTCACTGGGCTACCACCTCGTACATGCTGAAGGTGGCATCCTGCCGGGCGCTGGCCGCCTTGGTCGCCTTGAAGTCCTCCGACTGGAAGTAGGCCTTCAGGCACTCCCGGTCCCTCCAGCGCGTCACCAGCAGGAACTCGGGCTCCGGCTCGAAGGAGCGCATGACCTCCAGTCCGAGGAACCCCTCGTACTGGTCCACCCGGCGCGAGCGCTCCCGGAACGAGGCCTCCAGGCGCTCGGCCTCCTCGGCGGAGGTCCGGAAGCGGTTGATGGTGACGATCATCGTGGGGGCAACGGTCATGGCGGGATGTGTCCTCTTCCTATACTCCTCCCGCGCATGAGCCTCCATGTCCTCCCTCCGATGACCCGCGTGCAGGGCACGCACGTCTGGTTGCCCCGGCCGGACGGGTTCGTCGAGACCACCCAGTTTCCCGGTCTGGGGGACCCGCGGAGCGGCGCCGTCATCGCCGTGACGGAGCTGCCCGATCCGTACCCGGCGCTCGCCCGGGGGCTCACCGCCGAGCAGTTGGCGCCTCAGGGCATCCGGCTGCTCTCCCGTGAGCCGCTGCGGGCAGGGCCCCACGAGGGCACGCTCCTCCACGTCGAGCAGGAGCAGCGGGGCATCCTCTTCGACAAGTGGATGGCTGTTTTCGGGGACTCGCGCAGCTCGGTGATGGTGGTGGCGAGCTGCCGTGCCGAGCGGGCCTCGGAGCTGTCCTCGCGGCTGCGCACCCTGGTGATGGCCGCCCGCTGGGAGCCCGATGCGGAACAGCCCGACCTTCCGCCCTTCCTGCTCGACTCGCCCTCCGGATTTCAACCCGCCCAGCGCATCCAGCACGGCGTGCTTTTCACCGAGACAGGACGGGTTCCTGGTCCCGGCAGTGAAGCGCCCTACCTCATCGTCACCCCGCTGCCCGGGGCCTCGGAGTCGATCTCTCCACGCGAGCTGTCGGAGGTGTCGCTGGAGCGCATGCCCGGCGTCGATGCGGTGGAGCTCGAGTCGTCGGGACCGGTGCTCGTGGGGGGAATGCGCGGGTACGAGCTGGTGGCTCACGCCACGCAGCGCGACACGGGCCGGGCGCTCTTCATCTATCAACTGCTGCTGGCGGGCCCCGGCGGGTTCGTGCTCGTCCAGGGCCGGGCCAGCGCGGTCGCGAGGGAAGATCTCCTGCCCCGCATGCGGTCCGCCGCTCGCAGTGTGCGCAGGACGGGGTAGGAATACTGACCCTCACCCCAGCCCTCTCCCAGAGGGAGAGGGGGCTTTACACAGGGGCAACCTGGGGTCTTGGCACCCTCACCCCGTCCCTCTCCCGGTGGGAGAGGGGATATTGGAGGGAGTGGGGGCTTGGGACCCCTGAGGTTCAGGCGGCTCCGGCTCCGGGCATGTCGCCCACTCCGCGGATGAGCACCTCGCGCGGCTTGGCTCCGTCCGCCGCGCCCACCACTCCGTCGCGCTCCATCCGCTCGATCATTCGCGCCGCTCGGTTGTAGCCGATGCGCATCTTGCGCTGCAGCATCGAGATCGACACCGCCCTCATCTCGCTCACCGTCGCCAGCGCCTGGTCGTACAGCTCGTCGGACAGCTCGTCCTCCTCGCCACCACCGCCCTCGCCCTCCTCGTCGCGCGGCTTGAGGATGGACTCGTCGTAGACCGGCTTGCCCTGCGCCTTGAGGTGATCCACCGCCTTCTTGATCTCGTTCTCCGAGACGAACGCGCCGTGCACACGCTGCAGGTGCGCGCTCGTGGGCGGCATGATGAGCATGTCGCCCATGCCCAGCAGGGCCTCCGCGCCCACCGTACCCAGAATCGTCATCGAGTCCGGCTTCGAGCGCAGCATGAAGCTGATACGCGTGGGGAAGTTGGCCTTGATGATGCCCGTGACGACGTCCGTGGACGGGCGCTGCGTGGCCACCATCAGGTGGATGCCGGCCGCGCGAGCCATCTGCGCCAGGCGCGCCACGTACGTCTCCACCTCGCGGCTCGCCACCATCATCAGGTCCGCCAGCTCATCGATGATGACCACGATGTAGGGCAGCTTCTTCCACTCGCGCTTCTCTTCCTTCGACGACTCCGACTCCCCGGCGGCCTCGAGCGCGGCCTCCACGGCATCGGACATCCCGTCGTCGTCCTCGTCCTCGCTCGCGGCCTGGACGCTCTCGGGAGCCTCCTCGGGCTCGGGCAGGGCCTCGCGCAGGTCCTCCATGTCCTCCCTGGGCGCGGCGACCCCAGGGCCCGTGCTCGCGCTGGCCGGATGCGACTCCTCGAAGGCCGCGTCCTCGGGCGTGGCCACGTCCACCACGACCACCTTCTTGGGCTTCTTCGGCGCGGCCTTCTTCGCGGACTCCTCGGCGGGCTTCGCCGAGCCCTTCTCCGCGTCCTGCGTCTCCACGAACTTGTTGAAGCCGGCGATGTTGCGCACGCCCGCCTCGGACAGCATCTGGTAGCGCCGCTCCATCTCCTCCACGGCCCAGCGCAGCGCGAGCGCCGCCTTCTTCGGATCCGTCACCACCGGCAACAGCAGGTGCGGAATGCCCTCGTACACGGAGAAGCTCGAGCATCTTCGGGTCCACCATGATGAAGCGGACCTCCTCCGGCGTGGACTTCAGGAGGATGCTCATGATCATCGAGTTCACCGCCACGGACTTACCCGAGCCGGTGGTGCCTGCGATGAGCAGGTGGGGCGCCTTGGCCAGGTCGAAGACGTACGGCATGCCCTCGATGTCCTTGCCCACGCACATGGTGAGCCGGCTGCCGGCCTTCTGGAACACGTCCTGCTCGGCGATCTCCTTGAGGTACACCGTCTCGCGGTCGCGGTTGGGCACCTCGATGCCCACCACGCCCTTGCCGGGGATGGGCGCCACGATGCGCACCCGCATGGCCTCCATGGCCATGGCGAGGTCATCCTGGAGCGCGGCGATCTTGCTCACCTTGATGCCGGGCCCCGGGAGGAACTCGTACATGGTGACCACGGGGCCGGGGCGGATCTCCACCACCTCGCCGGAGATGCCGAAGTCGGCCAGCTTGGCGCGCAGCTTCTCCGCCGTGGTGAGGAAGGCGTCCTTGTCGAGCGCCGAGCGCTCCTTCTTCTCGATCTCCAGCACGTCCAGCGGAGGCAGCGAGAAGCTGGTGCGGCCACCGACGAACTGGAACTGCTCCTGGTCCTTCTTCTTGACGGCGACGGCGGTGGGCTTGGGCGGGGCCTTGGGCTCCACGATGAGCGGCGTGCGCGCCAGCGCCGAGGGCGGAGCCGGCACGATGGCCGAGGGCGAGGCCGGAGCCTGGGCCGCCAGCGCGGGTGCCGCGGCCATGGGCGGAGCGGCCACCAGGGGCTCGGAGTCGTGCGCGTCGGCGGACAGCTCGGAGGCCGGGCCGGCGACGATGTTCGGCGTCTTGCCGCGCCTGCCCTTCGCGGCGTCGGCCGGAGGGGCGGCGGGCACGTTGGGCACCGCGTTGGCGGCGGGCGAGGGCGACAGGAAGGACGCCCACACCGGATCCGCTCCCTGCGCCGGGCGCGCGGGCGCGGACGGAGGCGTCACGATGACGGGCTGCTGGCCAGCGGGAAGCTCGGGCCGCTTCTCCCGGGCCTCGCGGGCGGTCTGCTTCGCGGTCTCGCGCGCATCCTTGGCGGCCTGCTTCGCGGCGGCGGCGCGCTCCTTCTCCTCCTGACGGGCCAGGCGCACGGCCTCCTCGGCCATGGCCTCCTGCTCGGCCTCCTCCGCCTCGAGGGCCAGACGCTCGGCCTCCTCCAGCTCGGCCTCCTCCTCCTCGAGCTGCGCGAGGAAGGCGTCCTCCTCCTCCTTGTCCTTGGCGGCGCGCTCCTGGCGCTCCTTGTAGGCCTCCTTCTGCTGCTCCCAGAAGAGCAGGGCGTTCTCCTGCACCCGGCGGCCGAGCACGCACGCCCCGGCCCACGCCAGCGAGCACAGCTTGAGGAAGGTGTACTGGGTGCCGACGATGAGCGCGGCGGCGCACACCGTGGTCACCAGGATGATGGTGCCCACGGTGGAGAAGAGTCCCACCAGGATGCCGCCGAGCGTGGCGCCCACGTAGCCCCCGGGCGGGTGGGCCTGGCCGGGCTGGTTGCCGAGGAAGAGCTGGGCCAGCACCGCGCCGCTCAGGGTGAGCAGCACGAAGGCCACGAGCTGCGGCCAGCGGCGCCGCTCCCGGTTGCCCACGAAGACGACCATGGCGGCATAGACGCCACACAGGGGGAGCAGGTAGGCCCACACCCCGAGCATGCCTCGCAGGCCCTCGGCGATGAGGTGGCCCATGGGTCCCACCGCGTTCTCGAAGCCGGGCCCCTTGCGATCCTTCGCGCTGAAGGTCGCCACCGACACCAACGACAGGATGGAGACGGCCATCAGGAACAGGCCCAGCAGTGCCCGTTGTCCGGGTCCCGCCTCCGCCACTCCCTTTTGCGCCTTCTTCTCCGCCAGTGCCCTGCGGCGCGTGGCGATCTCCTGCCGCGAAAGGACCGTCTTCTCCGCTCTGGCCTTCCGTTCCGCCATGACTTCCTCACACTCCCCGTAGCGGGCTGTAGCAGCCGTCCGCGGAGTGTAGGGAGGGAGGGGGTCCGGTCAATTTTCCGGCGGGCCGTCCGGCGGTACACGGCACGGCCACTTTGAGGCACCAGCCGGGGGCGGAGCATGTATGTTGCTTTCGCCGCGTAGCGGAACCAAAGGAGACCTACATCATGGCCACCCCGGACAAGCCGTCGTCGACTGAAGAAGAGTACTTCGCGCGCGAGGAGATCGAAAAGAAGCGCAAGCTGGCCATCGAGCAGTCGCACTCCATGGCCGCCCAGCAGCGCGAGGACCTCAAGAAGCTGCACTACATGAAGTGCCCCAAGTGCGGCATGGACCTGCAGTCGCTCAAGCGGGGCGACATCGAGATCGACACCTGCTTCAACTGCCAGGGCATCTTCCTGGACGCGGGAGAGCTGGACGCGCTCATGAAGCAGTCGGGCACCGAGAACAGCGGCAAGTGGATGGGCGCCGTCCTCAACCTCTTCAAGAACAAGTAGCCCGCTGGAGGTTCGCTCCATGAAGCTCACCGTCGAGCAGGTCCGGCATGTGGCCACCCTGGCCCGGCTGTCGCTCTCGTCCGAGGAGGAGGAGCGCTACGCCACGCAGCTCTCCGCCATCCTGGACGCGGTGGCACAGCTCCAGGAGCTCGACGTGAGCGGAGTGGAGCCCACCTCGCACGCCACGCTCGCGTCCTCGCTGCTGCGCGAGGACGTGATGCGGCCCTCGCTGCCTCCCGAGAAGTCGCTGGCCAACGCACCGGCCAGGGTGGGCACGAGCTTCGCCGTCCCGAAAATCCTGGAGTGACGCCATGCCGCTGACCGACCTCACCCTGCTGGAGCTGGCGGCGAAGCTGGCCTCGGGGGAAACCACCTCCGTGGAGGCCACCCGGGCGTGCCTGGCACGCATCGCCCAGGTGGACGGGAAGGTGAAGGCCTTCCTGCGGCTGGACGAGACCGGCGCGCTCGCGGCCGCCGAGGCGAGCGATGCCCGGCGCAAGAAGGGCAACCCGCTCGGGCCGCTGGATGGCGTGCCGGTGGCCGTCAAGGACATCTTCCTCACCGAGGGCGTGGAGACGACGTGTGCCTCGCGCGTCCTCCAGGGCTTCGTCCCCCCGTACGACGCCACCGCGGTGCAACTGTTGAAGGAGGCGGGGACGCCCATCCTGGGCAAGCTCAACCAGGACGAGTTCGCGATGGGCTCGTCCAACGAGTCGAGCGCCCATGGCCCCTGCCACAACCCGTGGGACGTGACGCGCACGCCGGGAGGCTCCTCGGGAGGCTCGGCGGCGGCGCTGGCGGCGCGCGAGGTGTTCGGCACGCTGGGCACGGACACGGGCGGCTCCATCCGCCAGCCGGCGGCACTCACCAACACCGTGGGCCTCAAGCCCACCTACGGGCGCGTGTCGCGCTACGGCGTCATCGCCTACGCCTCCTCGCTGGATGCGCCGGGCCCCATGGCTCGCACGGTGGGGGACGTGGCGGCGCTGCTGCAGGTGCTGGCGCGGCATGACCCGAGGGACTCCACCTCGGCACCGGCGGACGTGCCGGACTACCTGGCGGACCTGGAGCACGGGGTGGCCGGGCTGAAGCTGGGCGTGCCGCGCGAGTACTTCGTCGAGGGCATGGACCCCGAGGTGGAGGCGTCGGTCCGCGAGGCCCTGAAGGCCTACGAGCGGCTGGGCGCCACGCTGGTGGACGTGTCCCTGCCGCACACGAAGTACGCGCTGGCCACCTACTACCTGCTGGCCCCGGCGGAGGCGTCGAGCAACCTGGCCCGCTACGACGGCGTGCGCTACGGCCTGCGGGCGCGCGACGCCAAGGGCCTCAAGGACATGTACGGCCTGACGCGCGACCAGGGCTTCGGCCCCGAGGTGAAGCGCCGCATCATGCTGGGCACGTACGCGCTGAGCGCGGGCTACTACGACGCCTACTACCTGAAGGCCCAGAAGGTGCGGACGCTCATCCGCGAGGACTTCGCCAAGGCCTTCACCCAGGTGGACGCGCTGGTGACGCCCACCTCGCCGGTGCCCGCCTTCAAGCTGGGCGAGAAGGTGAATGACCCGCTGTCCATGTACCTCATGGACGTGTGCACGCTGCCGTGCAACCTGGCGGGACTGCCCGGCCTGTCGCTGCCGTGCGGCTTCACGAAGGCGGGACTGCCCATGGGATTGCAGCTCATGGGCCGTCCGTTCGATGAAGCGAAGCTGCTGCGCATCGCCCGGGCCTTCGAGCGCGAGCACGACTACGTGCGCCGCCAGGCCCCCATCTAGAGAGGACTTCCGGAGACGCCATGCCCCTGAGCGATTTCCAGCCGGTGATCGGGCTCGAGGTCCACGCCCAACAGCTCACGCACACGAAGATCTTCTGCGGCTGCTCCACCAGCTTCGGCGCCGAGCCCAACCACAACACCTGCCCGGTGTGCCTGGGCCTGCCCGGGGTGCTGCCGGTGCTCAACGCGCGGGTGGTGGAGTTCGCCATCCGCACGGGACTGGCGCTCGGCTGCACCATCAAGAAGACGAGCGTGTGGAGCCGGAAGAACTACTTCTATCCGGACCTGCCCAAGGGCTACCAGATTACGCAGTTCGACCAGCCCATCTGCGAGTGGGGGCAGTTGGCCATCGACACGGCCGAGGGCGAGAAGGTCATCCGCGTGCGCCGCATCCACATGGAGGAGGACGCGGGCAAGAGCGTGCACGACGCCTCGGCGGCCGAGAGCCTGGTGGACCTGAACCGCGCGGGCGTGCCGTTGCTGGAGATCGTCAGCGAGCCGGACCTGCGCAGCGCGGACGAGGCGGTGGAGTACCTCCGGTCCCTGCGGGACGTGCTGGTGTACCTCGGGGTGAACGACGGGAACATGGAGGAGGGCTCGCTGCGCTGTGACGTGAACGTCTCGGTGATGCGCAAGGGCAGCACGGCGTACGGCCAGCGGGTGGAGCTGAAGAACATCAACTCGTTCCGGTTCATCAAGCAGGCCACCGAGTATGAGATCTCCCGGCAGGTGGACCTGCTCGAGTCGGGCGGGAAGGTGGATCAGGAGACGCGGCTGTATGATCCGAACAAGGGCGTGACGCGCTCGATGCGCTCGAAGGAGGAGGCGCACGACTACCGCTACTTCCCGGAGCCGGACCTGCCGCCGCTGCACCTGACGGACGCGCAGATCGACGACGTGGCGAAGTCCCTGCCGGAGCTGCCGCGGGCGAAGGTGTCGCGCTTCACGAGCCAGTACGGGCTGCCGGCGTATGACGCGAAGATTTTGTGCGCGGAGCGCCCGCTGGCGGACTACTTCGAGGCGGTGGCGCAGCACTTCAAGGACTACAAGCGGCTATCGAACTGGTTCCTCGGAGAGCTGCTGCGGCTGCTGAAGGAGGAGGGCGGGAGCGTCACCACGCTGCGCTTCTCCACGGTGCAGTTCGCCAACCTGCTGACGGCGGTGGAGAAGGGGAGCATCTCGGCGAACGCGGGCAAGGACGTGTTCGGGGAGATGTTCCGCACGGGGAAGGACCCGGAGGCCATCATCTCGGAGAAGGGCCTGGCGCAGGTGAGCGACACGGGCGCCATCGAGGCGGTGGTGGACGAGGTGCTCGCGAAGAACGCGGGCGAGGTGGAGAAGTACAAGGCCGGGAAGAAGCACATCTTCGGCTTCTTCGTGGGCCAGGTGATGCGGGCGATGAAGGGCAAGGGCAACCCGGCCCTGGTCAACGAGCTGCTCAAGAAGAAGATCGGGGAGTAGTCCTCCTGAAGAGACGCGCCCGGGGGGCTCACCCCCCGCTCGCGTAGAATGACTGAAGGATGTCCGCGGCTGTCATTGGCGGAGTCACCTTGACCTCCCCATTCATTCCCTCATCGCAGAAAATGAGGCGGAGGTGAGGCGGTATGAGGGAGCGGCACCATTGAACGAACTCGGACATATCCCGGAGGTCTCCCTCGAAGTTGATGGAACTCCCGGTCCGGTCGAGCAGACCCTCTACATGGGAATGAGCCATGGGGACTTGGAACTCCAGGGCGTAGCGACTCTCAGGATTGGAAATCTGCTCCACCGTGGTCCCAGGCCATCGCGCAATCAGCCTGGAAGTAAAATCAGACGCCGACGGAAGCCCCGCTGTCTCAGTGATGATGTAGTACTTCATGTACTTTCTCCTCGCATCAGGGGCGAACGAGAACCTCGCCAGGGATGGCAAACCTCACGAGGAGGGACTCGAAGAAGGGAACAGCCATCCCATCGTTGACGATGACCTCGAGCGCAACAATCGGGTTGTTGGGGTCTTTGATGACAGCGGCGTAGCGTTCAAACTCCGCGATGACGCCCCCTTGGATGGCGAGGCGGACGCCCTCCTCGCACTTCGAACCGGGTATGAACGGGCTCCTGTCAGGAGTACCGATGTGCTTGACCTCTACTATCCTCGCGCTGTCCGGGCGGGCACCGTCTGCCCAGACCTGTTTTCCACCTCCAGAAACCTGCATTTCCTCCAGGCCTGCGTGCTTTCGCTGGTATTGGAAGGCCTCCGAATCCGCGCGGGCAGGCCGCCGCTTGACCTTCTGCAGCCACGCCTTGAATGCCTTGAGGTCCACCTTCTTGGGCTTCGCGTGCTCCGGTGGCACCTGCTCGCCTCCCGAGCGTCCCCCGGCGACGGCCAGCGAGGGCGCTACACCAGTCCCAGGCACGACACCCGGCGTGGTTCCCACTGAACTGCCCACGTACCCGGCTCCGGACACCGGCACGAGTTCAGGCCGCAGGTTGAAGGGAGGCTCGGGTGGCCGTGGCTGTTTCTGTGCCTTGCCCGACACCTTCTTCATCAAGATGAAGGTCACGACACTCACGCCCACCGTTGCCACAGCCCTCGCAAGGTACGCCGCCGCCGTGTCGAGGCCCGCCTCATCGCGCGCTTCGCTTGCGTACCTGGCGTAGTTCCACAGCGAGTCCTTCACCGCGGCCGTTTGCGCTGCGGCCATCGTGACTCCCAGTGCGAGCAGCGCCGCGTCCACTGTCTGGCCGAGCACGGGAATGCCTTGGCTGCCAATCCATGCCGTGGTCAGCGTTCCCATGAGTGTCAGGCTCTCGGGAGACACCATCGCCTGCACTTCCTTCATCGTCTCCCCCGGTAGCCTCTCCATGGCGCGTACGAAGGCGCGGCAGAGCTTCTCTGGCTTCTCCATCTTCTCGACGGGCTGGGGCCGCGCATGGCACAGCCCATCCTCCACCGAGTCGGCGAATGAGGGCGCCGCGAATAGAAGCCCCAAACAACAGAGAATGATTCTCATGGATGAGGTCCTTGACCGATTGCCGAGGCGGCTCCGATCTGGGGCACGGTAGGGTCCATGCTACTCCACAGGAGTCCCCTCCCGCCCGTGCCCTATGGGGTCCATCTTCTCTTCGAGTGTCCTTGCTTACTCGCTGCCCAGGCGTCAGAACCGAGGCTGAACCGGCGTTCCTCCGCGATTACACTCCGCCGCCTCCGTGTCCCTCCCCACGCCTCGAATTCCCGCTGCCCCCGGACCCTTCGTTCCCCCTCCGCCTTTCGGGACCCGGAAGGAACTGGAGCAATGGGCGGAGTCCCACTCGCTCCAGGACGCCCTGGCGACCGCGGCGGAGGTGTTGCTGCCCGCGCTCGCGGTCGATGAGGCGCAGAAGAACAGCCTGCGTTACGCGCTCAGCGGCATGTCGGTCCGGGACGTCGGTTCTCACGAGGGCGCCTCGCGCTATCTGGGTGCGCGCGCTCGCGGCGTCCTCGTGGAGGCGGTTCCCCTGGCGACGGCCGCGTTCCTGGCCGATGAAGCGGAGTCCATCCGGCTCGGAGTGCTCGAGGAGGCGTCGCGCCCGGAGTCCCACGAGGACCCCGCACTCGCGGTGTTCTGGACGAAGCTGCTGCAACTCCGGCGGGGCCTGCGCGTGCGTGCGCTTCCCCGGTCCCGTGCCGCGCGAGCCTCGGGCTCCTGGTCGTTTCTCGCCGAGCCCTGTGCCGTCGCCTGGAAGGAGCGCTGGCGGCGCGTTCGCGGTGGGCCGTCGTACGGCTCCTTCGCGGCCGAATCGAGGCTGTCGTTTCCGACTGACGGCGAGCCCCGGCTCGAGTGTAGCTGCGAGGCCCGGGCAGGGGGCTGCGCGCACGCCCTCGCGCTGGTGGATGCCACGTTGGATCTTCTCGAGGACCCGTCGCGGCGCGACGAGGCGCGTGTGCTCGCCGATGAGCTCCTGAGGCCGTCCTGGGCCCGCGCACTCAAGGCGCTCGAGGTATTCGAGGCGAAGCTCGCCGAGCCGCGCGCCTTCATCGAGGTGTGGTGGCGCATCGAGCACGAACTCGGGATGCTCACCGCGGTGCCATCGGTGAAGAAGCGGAACCGCCGGGGCGTGCTGACGTCGGGTGCGCGCACGACACCGGCGCGCCTGCTCGACGAGCACCGCGACTCCCTCTCCGAGCAAGACCTGCGCGTCGCCGAGCTGCTGTCCTCCTGGTCGGCCCGCGCGGGAGCCCGGGGCAGCACGTACGCGGCACGGGCCTTTCTCGCGCTGGTGGGGCATCCGCGGGTGGCGCTTGACGTCTCGCCCGATGAGCCGCTCGAGCTGAAGCGGGTGCGGCTGGGCTTCATCGCGGTCCCCGCTGGCGATCACATCCGGCTGGAGCCCTCCGTCGACGGCGAGGTCTTCGACGCACGCCTCCTGTCCTCGTTGATGAAGTCCTTCGCCCCGGGCGAGCCGCTCTTCACCTCCGAGGAGCAGCGGGGCCGGTGTCTGCTGATCGACGTGAGCGACGAGGCCCGTCAGCTCTTCGAGCTGCTCCAGAAGCACGGCGCGCGGTTTCCACCCGAGGCGCAGCAGCCATTGCTGGAGCGGCTCTCGCGTCTGGAGGCCCGCCTCCCGCTGGTCGTCCCGGAGTCACTCAAGGGCCGGGAGATCTCCTCCGAGCCCGAGACGGTGGTGCGGCTGCGGCTGTTGCCGGACGTGTCGCTCGAGTTCGAGCTGTTCGTGCGTCCGGGTCCGGGTGCGCCGCTCTTCCATCCGGGAGTCGGCCCACGGGACGTCCTGCTGCTGCGGGGCGCCGAGCGTGCGTACGTGCGGCGTTCCCTCCTCACCGAGGATGAGCGGGCGCGCGCGATGATGTCGACGCTTCCGCTCGCCGGCGCGGAAGAAGGCCCCCCGTATTGCTTCCGGATGAGGGACACCGACTCGGCGCTGGAGCTGGTCGCCGCCCTGCAGAATCCCCCGCGCGGACTCGCCGTCGAATGGCTCGATGAGAAGCCGCGGATCCTGTCCTCCGTGGGCCCCGAGGCGCTCAAGGTCCACATCGACCGGAAGCGGGATTGGTTTGGCATCAATGGCCAGCTCAAGGTCGAGACCGGCCGGCTCGAGCTCGCGGTGCTGTTGGATGCGGCGCGGCGGCAGCAGCGGTTCGTGCGGGTCGACGAGCGGCGCTGGGTCGAGCTCAGCGATACGTTGCGCTACCGGCTCCAGGCCATCGCGGATCACACCTTCATTCGCAATGGACGGGCGGAGCTGTCGCCCGGAGCGGTCCCGGCCATCGACGCGCTCGGCGGGGCGGGGGCGGAGGTGGAGGCGGCTCCCTCCTGGCAACTGCTCACCGAGCGCCTCGCGGCCTCGCTGTCGCTCCGGCCGAAACCGCCCGCGGCACTCAAGGCGACCCTCCGCGACTACCAGGTGGAGGGGCATGCGTGGCTCAGCCGGGTCGCCGCCTGGGGCGCCGGAGCCTGTCTCGCCGACGACATGGGCCTCGGGAAGACGCTGCAGGCCATCGCGGTGCTGTTGGACCGGACGCGCATCGGGCCCGCGCTCGTGCTCGTCCCCACGTCGGTCGGCTTCAACTGGGTGGAGGAGATCCGCCGGTTCGCGCCGGACCTCCGCCCCCTGCTCTACGCCGAGCAGCCGGATCGCACGGCGTGTCTCGCGAAGCTCACGAAGAAGGACGTGCTGATCGTCAGCTATGGCCTGCTCACGCGCGACATCGCGAGCCTGAGCGCGGTCACCTTCGCCACCCTCATCATCGACGAGGCGCAGGCGCTGAAGAATCCGATCACGCACCGGGCTCGCGCCGCACGGAAGCTGAATGCCGGTTTCCGGCTCGCGATGTCGGGCACGCCCCTGGAGAACCACCTCGGGGAGCTGTGGAGCCTCTTCTCGATCGTCTTCCCCGGCCTGCTCGGAAGCTGGGAGCAGTACCGCGAGCGCTTCGCCGGGCCCATCGAGCGCAGCAAGGATCCCGAGGCGCGCGCGGCGCTCTACCGGGTGCTCAAGCCCTTCCTGCTCCGGCGCACGAAGCGGGAAGTGGCGCGCGAGCTGCCCTCTCGCACGGAGGTCCAGGTCCCCATCGCCCTCTCCGAGGAGGAGTGGACGCTCTATGAGGATGCGCGCCTGGCCGCCGTGGCCGAGGTCACGAAGGACGGCAAGGGCGTGCGCAACGAGCAGCAGCAGTTCCAGGTGCTCGCGGCCCTGACGCGCCTGCGGCTGCTGGCCTCCCATCCGCGGCTCTACGACTCGAAATCGAGCGTCAGCTCCTCCAAGATGCGCCGCCTGCTCGAGCTGCTCGAGGAAGCTCCGGGGCGCGGGGCACCGCGCGCTCGTGTTCAGCCAGTTCACCTCGCACCTCGCCCTGGTGCGGGAAGAGCTCGACCGGGCGGGGTTCCACTACCAGTACCTCGATGGCGCGACCCCGGCGGGTGCCCGGGCCAAGCGGGTGGAGGCGTTCCAGCGTGGGGAGGGAGACCTGTTCCTCATCTCGCTGAAGGCGGGCGGAACGGGGCTCAACCTGACCGCGGCCGACTACGTCATCCACCTGGATCCATGGTGGAACCCGGCGGTGGAGGATCAGGCCACGGACCGGGCCCATCGCATCGGGCAGGAGCGGCCCGTCACGGTGTACCGGCTCGTCACCCGCGGAACGATCGAGGAGCAGATCCTCTCGCTTCACGCGGACAAGCGCGCCCTGGTGGCCGGCATTCTCGAGGGGACGGACGCCGCGGCGCGGCTGACGACGAAGGATCTCCTCCAGTTGCTGGAGGCGGGCGGTGCTCCCGTGCGCGAGGAGACGTCCTCCGCGCCCGGGAGACTCGTGCACTGAGGCGCGGGGGAGGACGCGGAGGTCCTGCCGGGCCTACCGGTTGACGTTCTTGTCGGCCTGGTTGAGCTTGGTGAAGACCTCGCCCCAGACGTCGTCCTCGCTGCCGCCCTTCTTGGAGATCGTCGCGGCCTCGTTGCGCCAGGCGGTGTACTCATTGGCGCTGAGCCGGCGGCCAAAGGTCTGCTGCACGTGCTCCATCACGCGGTCGAGCGCCTTGGAGCTGAGGGTCTCGCCCTCCTTGGGCGTCTCGGAGGCGGCGCTCGGCAACACGTTCTGGTCACGAGGCGTGTTCTTGCCGGCCGAGTTGACCTTGGTGAAGACCTCGCCCCAGACGTCGTCCTCGCTGCCGCCCTTCTTGGAGATCGTCGCGGCCTCATTGCGCCAGGCGGCGTACTCGGTGCTGTTGAACCAGCGGCCGGCGGTTTGCTGCACGTGCTCCATCACGCGGTCGAGCGCTTTGGCGCTGAGGGTCTCGCCCTCCTTGGGCGTCTCGGAGGCGGCGCTCGGCAGCACGTTCTGGTCACGAGGTGTGTTCTTGCCGGCCGAGTTGAGCTTGGTGAAGACCTCGCCCCAGACGTCGTCCTCGCTGCCGCCCTTCTTGGAGATCGTCGCGGCCTCGTTGCGCCAGGCGGCGTACTCGGTGCTGTTGAACTGGCGGCCGGCGGTCTGCTGCACGTGCTCCATCACGCGGTCGAGCGCCTTGGAGCTGAGGGTCTCGCCCTCCTTGGGCGTCTCGGAGGCGGCGCTCGGCAGCACGTTCTGGTCACGAGGCGTGTTCTTGCCGGCCGAGTTGACCTTGGTGAAGACCTCGCCCCAGACGTCGTCCTCGCTGCCGCCCTTCTTGGAGATCGTCGCGGCCTCGTTGCGCCAGGCGGCGTACTCGGTGCTGTTGAACTGGCGGCCGGCGGTCTGCTGCACGTGCTCCATCACGCGGTCGAGCGCTTTGGCGCTGAGGGTCTCGCCCTCCTTGGGCGTCTCGGAGGCGGCGCTCGGCAGCACGTTCTGGTCACGAGGCGTGTTCTTGCCGGCCGAGTGGAGCTTGGTGAAGACCTCACCCCAGACGTCGTCCTCGCTGCCGCCCTTCTTGGAGATCGTCGCGGCCTCATTGCGCCAGGCGGCGTACTCGGTGCTGTTGAACTGGCGGCCGGCGGTCTGCTGCACGTGCTCCATCACGCGGTCGAGCGCTTTGGAGCTGAGGGTTTCGCCCTCCTTGGGCGTCTCGGAGGCGGCGCTCGGCAGCACGTTCTGGTCACGAGGCGTGTTCTTGCCGGCCGAGTTGAGCCTGGTGAAGACCGCGCCCCAGGTGTCGTCCTCGCTGCCGCCCTTCTTGGATGTTTCCCAGGCCTCGTGGAACCAGGCGGCGCGCTCGACGTCGTTGAACTTGCGGCCGGAACTCTGCTCCAGGTGGGCGACCACGCGGTCCAGCGCGGCCTTGCCCAGGGGGACGCCCGCCGTGGTCGTCTGGGAGGCGTGCTGGGGGAGGACTTCCCGGAAGGTCTGGGCCTGAGGCGCGGCGAGGGCCACGGGAGCGGCCCGGGCGGCCTGGAAGCCATCCGTGAACGCGGCGGTACGCGTCGTCGCCGCAGCCGGCTGCTGCTTCGAGGTCGGCGGGGTCTGCGTCCCCCCCGTGGCAGCCGTGGTGGTGCGCTGCGTCGGGATGTTGGGAGTGTTCTGCCCGGTGCGAGTGATGCTCATGGCATTGGCCTCGAAGCTGGGGCCGTCCGGCTCCACACGGACGGCACTCCATGGGATTTTCGCACGCACCGGCCCAGAGTTGCGCCCGGGGGCGTGGTTTCCGGCAAGGCGGGGGAGGGCTCCATGACGCACCGGGTCATCATCACCCGTGCGCCACGGGGAGCGGCCGATCAGAAGAGGCGGACCCCTACGAAGAAGGCGGTACTGAGGCCGAGCCGAAGCCACCGGAGATCACCCGGGGTGAAGTCGTAGGTGCCCCGGGTGAGGGTGAGGTCATAGGTGCCGGTGGAGAAGCGCAGCCGGGCCTCGGCGCCCAGGAAGAAGCGGGAAGAGGGGAAGTAGTTGCCCCCCACGCCCAGGCCGAAGACGGCTCCCCGGCCGCGGCCTTCGTAGCGGTAGGAGGGGGTGGTGACGGTGGTGCGCGGCTCCATCACTCCGCCGAGCACGAAGGTGAAGAGGTCGAATCGGCTGTAGTGCCGGTTGGCCAGGGTGAAGTGGTAGCCCAGCCGGCCCGCGGCGGAGAGGTCCCAGCGCGAGGTGTCCCGCTCGAGGAAGAGATTGGGGATCCAGCAGGCGAGCGCGCACAGGTTGGCGCTGAGCTCCACGCCCAGGGAGAGCGTGCCGGTGGCGATCGGCAGCACGCCCACCTCCACGGTGGCACCGGCCTCGAGGGAGAGCGGGAGGAGGGAAGCCGCTCCTTCGACGCGCAGATCGACGTTGCCCGGGCGCAGGAGGGGACGGGGCTGCTCCTGGGCCTCGGCCGCACCGGAGGCCACTGCCAACCCTCCGAGCAGGAGCAGGGCGCGGAGGTGGGAGCGGGCGGGAAGGGTCATGTCCGGGTGGCTCCTGACCCTCGAAGGTGCGTCCTACTTGATGAGGCCGATCTCCCGCAGGCGCTGCTTGAGGAAGGCGTCGGCGGTGATGGGGGGCAGGCCCGGCTTCTCCGGCGTCACGGTGCCCGGCAGGGCCTCGAGCACGCACTCCGGATAGGGGTGCACGAAGAAGGGCATGGAGTAGCGCGTGTTGTCCTCGGCGGCCGAGGGCGGGTTGACCACGCGGTGGGTGGTGGCGGGGATGACGCCGTTGGTCACCCGGCTCATCATGTCGCCCGAGTCCACGACGATCTGCCCGCGCAGCGTGTCCACGGGAATCCACTCGCCATCGCGGGTGAGGATCTCCAGGCCCGAGGCGGTGCCCTCGCACAGCAGGGTGAGCAGGTTGATGTCCTCGTGCTCGGCGGCGCGCACCGCGCCGGGGATGAACTTCTCCTTCAGGGGCGGGTAGTGGATGACGCGGAGCACGGAGGTGCCGTCCTGCGCCATGTCGCTGAAGGTGTTGCGCTCGATGCCGAAGTACTCGGCCACGGCCTGCAGCATCAGCCCCGCGGCCTCATCCAGCGCGGTGAAGAGCGAGAGCGTGTGGGTGCGGAAGGAGGGCACCTCCTCCGGCCAGACGTTGTAGGCGGCGGTGTCCGGGCGGCGCGGATGGCCCTCGGGGAGATCCCGGCCCACGTGCCAGAACTCCTTGAGGTCGCCCACGGTGCGGTTCTTCGCGTGCTCCTTGCCGAAGGGGGTGTAGGCGCGCTGTCCGCCGAACTCGGGCACGTGGTAGCGGTGCTTCACCTGCTCCGGCAGGCGGAAGAAGGCCTCCACGTCCGCGTAGGTGCGGCGGATGAGCCCATCGTCGATGCCGTGGCCCTCGACGGAGACGAAACCGAACTCCTTGAGGGCCTCTCCGAACACCCGGACGAAGCGGGCACGCTCCTCGGGGTTGCCGGAGCGGTAGTGGGACAGGTTGACGAGGGGGATGCGGCGAGTCGTGCGGGACATGGCGGGTGCACTCTATCCGTCATCCCGGTGGGACGGGAACTGCCCCCGCTACCAGGGGCGTGGCCCCCTCCGGTTGACAGGCGAACCTTTCTCCGGCAGTCACGCGCCCCACACGAAGTGTGTTGAGGGAGGGAAGACCCATGAGGACGTTCCGGATTCGGATGGCCGTGGCCCTGGCCTGCTGCGGGCTCGTCGTTGGTTGCAGCTCCACCGAGGCGCAGTTCTGCGATCGCGCGGATGAGTGCAACATCCTCCCGGCGGGCCTGAGCGCGGATGAGTGCACGGACAGGATCACCCAGTGCACGGAGGACCTCACGTCCTCGGATCGCGCGGACTGGTACAACATCATGGGTGACTGCCTGGAGCTGAAGTCCTGCACGAACTTCGCGAACTGCTACGGCAACGTCCCGAACTGCTGAGCGGACGCTCCGCTCCCGTCTCGAGCGGAGTCCGTTCCGAGCCCGGTTGGCTCCCCGTCCAGGAGCCGCCGGGGCCTAGAAGATGGCCGCCTCACACGTATTGCTGACGGCGTTGCTGTCACAGGCGCTGAGGGCCTGGAAGAAGGACGTCCGCTGCTCGGGCTGGCAGGTGCCGAGCCGCTCGTAGCACTCCACCTGGGCCTCGAGCTGCTCCAGGTCCGCCCCGCCGCACTCCTGGAGGTTCTGCTCGCACCGGGCCGGATCGAAGGCGGGCAGGGGGGTACGCTCCACGCAGGGCTGGGACTTCCGGTCCACCCCGGCATAGGCCGCCGCCAGATCCTCACAGGCCGTGCTCCGGCACCCGCCGAGGACCGCCGCGGCCGCCAGGGGGGCGAGCATCCATGGGGACTTCCGCATCGGGAGCGCTCCTTGTAGAAGGGGAAGGGTCCAGCCTAGCGGCCGGGCAGGCGGCCGGGCAGGCGGGGAGCACCGCCTGTCCACGGGTGGGCAGCTCGACAGCTTGCTATCTGCCTTGACTCCCCCGTCCTTCTCCCGTAGATCGGGCGACCTTTGCATCGTAGGACGGTTTTTCACGTCCGAAATGCACGCCGGCCTTTCACGGGTTGAATCAACCCGGAACAAAACTCAGGGGTTCAACGATGTACGCAGTCATTCGCACGGGCGGGAAGCAGTACCGCGTGGCCGAGGGCGACGTGCTCCGGATCGAGAAGGTCACGGGAGACGTCGGCGCTGAGGTGACCTTCAACGACGTTCTGATGCTCGGTGGGACCGACAGCCCGAAGGTGGGGCGTCCGACCGTGTCGGGCGCCAGGGTCGTGGGCAAGATTCTCGCCCAGGACAAGCACCGCAAGGTGCTGCACTTCCGCAAGGAGAAGGAGGGCTGGACGCGCCGCCGTGGCCACCGTCAGCCCTACACCGAGGTCAAGGTGACCTCCATCTCCGGCTAGTCCGGGTTACCACTTCCCGGAGCGCTGCGAGGCGCGCCGGCAGCATCAGGAATCGGTGTCATGGCTCATAAAAAAGGTCAGGGTTCGTCGCGCAACGGTCGCGATTCCAATCCGAAGTACCGCGGCGTGAAGGTGTTCGCGGGCGAGACCGTCAGCGCGGGGAGCATCCTCGTGCGGCAGGTCGGCACGGTCATCCACCCGGGCTCCAACGTGAAGCTCGGTCGTGACTTCACGCTCTTCGCCACGGTGGACGGAGTGGTGAAGTACGAGCGCCAGGGCCGGGACCGCAAGAAGGTCTCCGTGTTCCCGGCCCAGCCGAGCGCCTAGTCCGCGTCTCGTCTGAAAGGGGACTCGGCCTCGTCCGGTTCCCTGTTTGCCTCGTGAGCGGGTCGCTCCCGGTCCACACGCCCTCCGGCGTGGGACATGGAGGCGGCCCGTTCCGCATTTCTGGGGTCTGGGATGAAATTCGTCGATGAAGTCCGCATCTTCGTGAAGGCCGGGGACGGGGGCAACGGGGCCGTTGCCTTCCGCCGGGAGAAGTACGTCGATCGCGGCGGCCCCAACGGTGGGGATGGAGGAAACGGCGGCTCGGTCATCTTCGAGGCCGATCCCCAGCTCACCACGCTGCTGGACTACCGCTACCAGCAGCACCACCGGGCGAGGAGTGGCGAGAACGGGATGGGCAGCGACTGCAATGGCCGCTCGTCCGAGGATCTGATCCTCAAGGTACCGCTGGGGACGATCATCCGCGACGTGGACACCGAGGAGGTGTTGGCGGACCTGAACACGGCCGGCGAGCGCAAGGTGGTGTGCAAGGGCGGCCGGGGCGGGTTGGGCAACATGAACTTCGCCACCTCCACGCGGCAGACGCCGCGCTTCGCCCAGGACGGCACCCAGGGCGAGGAGCGCACCCTGCGGCTGGAGCTGAAGCTGCTGGCGGACGTGGGGCTGCTGGGCTACCCCAACGCGGGCAAGAGCACGCTCATCTCCGTCGTGAGCCGGGCGCGGCCGAAGATCGCCGACTATCCGTTCACCACGCTGGTGCCCAACCTGGGCCTGGTCCAGTACAAGGACGGCCTGTCCTTCGTGATGGCGGACATCCCCGGCATCATCGAGGGCGCCAGCGAGGGCGTGGGGCTGGGGCACCAGTTCCTGCGGCACGTGGAGCGCTGCAAGGTGCTCATCCACCTGCTGGACATGGGCACCGAGGTCGAGGAGCGGGAGCCGCTCAAGGACTTCGACGTCCTCAACGAGGAGCTGCGCAAGTACAGCGACGAGCTGTCGAGCAAGCCCCAGGTGGTGGCCGCCAACAAGCTGGATCTGCCGCACGCGCAGGAGCGGCTCGGGAAGCTGACGGAGGAGATGCGCAAGCGCGGCATCGCCGTGTTCCCCGTCTCGTGCGCCACGGGCATGGGCATGCAGCCGCTGCTGGACGCGGTGGCCGAGGTGCTCTTCACTGGCCGCACGGACAAGCTGCACGTGGAGCCGCCGCCCAAGCCCCGGGTGGAGAAGAAGACGGCTCCGGCTCCCGCGAAGAAGGCCGCGGTGGTGGTGAAGACGGCCCCCGCGAAGAAGGCTCCCGCCAAGAAGGCGGCCGCGGCGGCGAAGAAGGCCCCCGTGAAGAAGGCCGTGGCGGTGGCGAAGAAGGCGCCCGCGAAGAAGGTTCCCGCGAAGAAGGCCGTGGCGGCGAAGAAGGCCCCCATGAAGAAGGCCGCGGCGAAGAAGGCTCCCGTGAAGAAGGCGGCGGCCAAGCGGGTGGTCACGAAGAAGGCGGCGGCGAAGAAGGCCCCGGCGCGCAGGGCGGCGGCGGCGAAGAAGGCCGCGCCGAAGCGGGCCCGGAGGTCCTGACGCGATGGCGGGTGGCGGCCCTCGTTACGAGAAGCTCGAGAAGGCTCCGATCGACCCGGAGTCCCTCCTGCTCGACGTGCGCAAGGAGAAGATCGACAAGGTCATCTCCCATCGCACGCGCACCTTCACCATCGTGCTGGACCGGCTGGAGGACAGCTTCAACATGGCGGCGGTGCTGCGCACCTGCGAGGCCAATGGCCTCCAGGAGGTGCACATCATCGTCAACCCCGCGGCGCCCTTCATGCCCAACTCACGGGTGGGGCAGGGGTGCGACAAGTGGCTCGACGTGAAGCTCTACAAGGACTTCGCCTCGTGCCGCGAGCACCTCAAGTCGCGCGGCTTCTCGTTGTATGCCTCGGCCATCCGCGAGGACGCCACCAGCCTGTACTCGATGCGCTTCGATTCGAAGATCGCCCTCATCTTCGGCAACGAGCGGGACGGGGTGAGCCAGGAGGTGCTGGACGGCGCGGACGGCACCTTCTGGATTCCGATGCGCGGCTTCAGCCAGAGCCTGAACATCTCCGCGGCCGCCTCGGCCTGCGTCACCCGGGCCATCTCCTGGCGCGAGGAGCACCTCGGGCGGGTGGGAGACCTCACCGAGGCCGAGGCCCAGGTGCTGCGTGATCGCTTCTATATGCTCGCCGTGAAACAGCGGAAGCGCATCTTCAAGAAGCAGCCCCCCGCCAGGCCTTGAATGCCGGGCCGGGCGGCCCGTCTGTAGGTACAGTTGGAACCGAAGGCGGCTCGCCCGCCTGGAGAGAACTCAAGCCATGTACCTCGAGAAGCTGCTCGTGACCCTGCTCGCCGCGCCGGTGATTGCTCCGGTGCCCACCACGGTGACCCACCAGGTGGTCGCCCAGGCGCCCGCTCAGCAGGCGCCCGCTCCCGCGGCTCCCAAGGCGGAAGCACCGAAGGCCGCCGAGGCTCCCAAGACCGCCGAGAAGAAGCTCGCTCCGGAGGTGAAGGAGCTGGTGGAGCGGATGCAGGCCTTCTACGAGAAGACGCAGGACTTCTCGTCCGACTTCAAGCAGGACTACAAGTACAAGGCCCTGCGGCGCACGCAGAGGCTCGACGGGCACGGTCATCTACAAGAAGCCGGGCCTGATGCGCTGGGAGTACCAGAAGCCCTCCGCGCGCACCTTCGTGCTGGCCGGCGAGAAGGTGTACGCGTACGACCCCGAGGCGCAGACGCTGAGCGTGGGCCGCATCGACACCAGCCAGCTCTCCGCGTCGGTGACGTTCCTCTTCGGCCAGGGGAAGCTGGCGGACGAGTTCTCCATCAGCAAGGGCGCGTGCAAGGACTGCAAGGGCACGCTGCTGGTGCTGGATCCGCTCAAGCCGGACCCGCGCTTCCGCCAGGTGCGCCTGGAGGTGGACCCGAAGACGGCGCAGGTGCTGAAGAGCACGGTGGTGGATCCGGACGGCAGCGAGAACGCCATCGCCTTCCTCAACCTGAAGACGAACGTGGGCGTCGGGGCGGATGCCTTCAAGATCAATCCCCCCGAGGGCACGCGCATCGACGACTACACCAAGCCGCGGAAGTAGGCCGTGCGGAGCGCGCGTCTCGGGGCCCTGCTGTTGTTGCTCGCCGGGTGTCACCGGGGGGCGGGCCCCGCCGCGCCCGAGGCTCCGGGCAGCCTCGCGGGAAAGACGTTGCCCCTGCTGCCCTCGCCCAACCTGCGGCTCGTGGTGGAGGGCCAGTTGAACGGGCGCCCGGTGCCGGTGGTGCTGGATGTGGCCCGGGCGCTCTCCGCGGTGTCCTCGGCCTGCTGGGATGCGAAGAAGCCTCCTCCGCCCGTGATGGGCTCGGCGCGTGTTCCGGATGTGTACGGTGTGCCCGGGGCCCTGCGTGACTGGCCGCTGGTGCGCCTGCCGGGCCTGCGCGTGGGCGGCGTGGCCCTGGGGCCTCGCGGCATGGGGCTCACCGACGAGCGGGTCTGCTCGGTGACGCTGGGGGCCGACGTGCTCGCCCCCTATGCCTTCACGGTGGACCCGCTGCGCCGGGAAGTCACTTTCGAGAAGTCGCGTCCGCGCGCGGAGTACCTCGCCGAGGCGGCTGCTCCTGGCGCGGACCCGGCCGAGGAGGTGCATCGGATCGAGCTCGCGAGAGACCCGGTGGGCGACTGGCCGCTGCTGGCGGCGCGGGTGACGCAGGGGGAGGCCACTCTCACGGGCCCCTTCGTGCTGGGCTCGCGCGAGCCCTTCTCGCGGCTCGCGATGGGGGCCTCGGAGGCGCAAGGACTCCAGCCACTGGAGACGGCCTCCAATCTGCCGCCGAGGGCCTACCTGCTGGACGCGGTGGAGGTGACGTCGGGCGTGGGGGTGAATCCCCTGGTGATGGAGGCCGGGGTGGGGTGGAGGAACCCGATGACGCTGGGCCGGCTGGGGCCGGACGTCTGGGGCCGCTTCCGCACCACGGTGGATGTGCAGGGGGACACGCTGGTGCTGCGCCGGCCGCGCGTGCAGGCCGTCGAGGGCCGCCAGCGTTGCGCGCGTCCGGGCTCCCAGAATCCGGAGGAGGCGCGTGAGGAGGCCTGCTTCGGGCTGCACGTGCGGCGGGGCGGGGACGGGCGGATGGCCGTCACGGGGGCGGCGTTCCGGGACCTGCCCGAGGGCGGCCGTGTGCACCTGGAGCCGCTGGGCGAGGACGGCAAGCCGCTGACGATGGACTGCCAGGTGGGTTTCTCGTTCGCGCCCACGAGCCGGGGCGTGACGACACAGCACCTGGTGCCGTGGCCGAGGCTGCTGCAGGCGATGCCCGAGTGCGCCGAGGCCCTGAAGTCGGTGCGGGGGTACGCGCTGGCGTTGTTCGAGGAAGGGCAGCTCCAGGAGTGCCCGAACGCCTGCATCTTCGTGCACCAGGGGAGCACGAGGCGCACGGTCTGCGAGTGCCAGCCGACGCCGTTGGGAGACGCGGTGGCCACGCCGCAGCGAAGCAAGACGTCGAAGCCGCCGACGAAGAAGGAACGCGAGCAGGAGCCCGAGGACCCACGGTAACCCCACGGGGCCGCCATCTCCCCTCGCCCTCCGCTTTCCTCCGGCTTCAGGGCAACAGCTCACCAAAAAGCAGGGACACGGCAAGACTCCAGCCGGACTGTGCGGCAATGATGGGGCACAACACCGCTCATCGTTCCGCCACAGGCGGGCAGGAGACGTACATGCGACAGAACCCACCTCCCTCGACCCGGGCCAGCCGCTGGCTGCGCTTGAAGGCCTCAGTGCTCGCCCTGGGGCTCGCCGCGTGCGGTGAGGGCGCCCTGGAGCAGCAGCCCGAGGCAGATGCGCTCGACGTCAACGGCTCCTCGCTCTCCAGCGTCCGGGTGCGGCTGATGGCGGCCAATATCACCAGCGGCAATTATCAGAGCTACGACCCGGGCCACGGCATCCGCATCATGCAGGGCACGCAGCCGGACGTGGTGGCCATCCAGGAGTTCAGCTACGGGGACAACTCGGCGAGCGCCATCCGGCAGTTCGTGGATACGACGTTCGGGCCGGGGTTCGACTACTATCGCGAGGGCGGGGCGCAGATTCCGAACGGCGTCATCAGCCGCTGGCCCATCATCGCCGCGGGCGAGTGGGACGACCCGTACGTCTCCAACCGCGATTTCGCCTATGCGCGCATCGACATCCCGGGCCCGAGGGATCTCTGGGTGGTGAGCGTGCACCTGCTCACCTCGGATGCCACCACGCGCAACAACGAGGCGAGGAGCCTGGTGCAGCGCATCCAGGAGAACATCCCCGCGGGGGACTACCTGTCCATCAGCGGTGACTTCAACACCAACAGCCGCTCGGAGAGCGCCTTCAGCACCTTCAGCCAGGTCGTGACCACCAGCGGGCCCTACCCGGTGGATCAGAACGGCAACGGCAACACCAATGCCAGCCGCGGCAAGCCTTACGACCACGTGCTGGTGGATGCCGACCTGAGGGCGTACCAGACGGCCACCGTCATCGGCTCCAGCTCCTACTCCTCGGGCCTGGTGGTCGATACCCGCGTGTACTCGCCCCTCTCCGAGATTCATCCCGCGCAGTCCGGCGACAGCGCTTCCACCAACATGCAGCACATGGCCGTCATCAAGGACTTCCTCATCCCGGGCGACACGTCCACGGACGCGGGCACGCCCACGGACGCGGGAACGTCCACGGACGCGGGAACGGGCACCGACGCGGGCACGGGCACCGACGCGGGAACGGGCACCGACGCGGGCACCGACGCGGGAACGGGTACTCCGCAGGTCATCATCAATGAGATCCTGGCCAACGAGCCGGGCTCGGACACGAGCGGCGAGTTCGTGGAACTGCTGAACGTGGGGAGTGGGCCGGCGGACCTGGGTGGGTGGACGCTCTCGGATGGGGCGGGCCTGCGCCACGCCTTCGCGAGCGGCACGAGCCTGCCAGCCGGAACGGCGCTGGTGGTCTTCGGAGGCGCGGCGGGAATCCCCTCGAGCCTGACGAACGCGGTGGCGGCCTCGACGGGCTCCCTGGTGCTGGGCAACGGTGGGGACACGGTGACGGTGAAGAACGCGTCCGGCACCCTGGTGGACAGCTTCACCTATCCCTCGTCGCTGTCGGGCACGGACGGCGTGTCGATGAACCGCGCCCCGGATGCCAGCGCCAGCGGCTCCTTCGCGTTGCACACGAGCCTGTCGAGTCTCTCCTCCTCGCCGGGCAAGAGGGTGGATGGAGCGGACTTCGGTGGCGGCACGGGGGGCGGAGACACGGACGGCGGCACGGGCAGTGACGGGGGGACGCCGAGCGACGTCATCACCTCGGAGTCCGAGACCAACGACACCGCGGCGGCCGTCAACGGGCGGGTGGGGCGGAGCATCGACGTGAGCGGCACCATCTCCACGAGCACGGACGTGGACTGGTTCGCCTTCACGACGGACGCGGCGGGCACCGTCACGGTGAAGCTGTCCATGCCGGGCAGCGCGGACCTGGACTGGCACCTGTACAGCGCGTCCAACACCAGCTCGTACCTGGCACGCGGCTACACCACGAGCAACCCCGAGCAGGGCAGCTACACCGTCTCGCAGGCGGGGACGTACTACGTGAAGGTGGATGGCTACTCGGGCGCGACGAGCAGCTACACGCTCAATGTGTCTGGCTCGGCCGTCACACCGTAGCGGCACACGTACCGGAGGGGGCTCGCGCCGCTGACGCGCGGGTCCTCCTCCGGGCCGTGGTTCCCAGGGAGTTCGCCAGGCGGAGAGGAGCGGTATAAGGCGAGCGGAAATGTCCCGAGAGCCGCTGGCCGCACCCATCTCCCCGCGCGAGCCCTGGAAGACGATCGCCCTGCTGGTGGCCTGGGGAGGCTTCGCCGCCTGGTGCGTGAGCGGCATTCCTCCCTCCGTGGATCTACCGGCCCACGCGGCGCAGATGCAGACGCTCGCGGAGCTCGTCCGGGGCAATCCCCAGGTGTCCGCGTACTACGAGGCCCACGTCCCGCTCGGCTACGGGCTGCCCATCTGGCTCTTCCTGCCGGTGACGCTGCTGACGAATGGGGCCTTCGCGGCGCGGCTGGCCGCCTGGACGGCCCTGATGCTCTTCCCCGTGGCCCACCTGGCGTTCACGCGCATCCTGCACCGGCCCTCGTGGACGGTGGTGTTCGGGCTCCCGCTCGCCTTCAACATCTCCTACTGGTACGGCTTCCTGCCGAGCCTCTTCTCCCTGCCGCTCGCCCTGCTCTCGCTCGCGCTCTACCTGCACGCGCTGCGCGGCACCGGACGCATGGTGGGCGCGGTGGTGGGGCTCGCGCTCCTGTCCACGGCGACGATGCTCTCGCACCTCGTGGCCTTTGGGGCCCTCTGTGTCGGCGTGGCCGCGCTCGCGCTCACCTCCGAGTCCCGGAGACGGGCGATAGGTCTCGCCGCCGCGGGCCTCGCGCTCCCCCTGGCCCTCTGTGCGGCCCGTGTGGTGACGCTCGCGTCCAGGGCCGTCACGCCCGGCAACCACATGGCCACGGACTACGGGTGGGGCTCCCACTTCAACTGGCTCCTGCGCAACTACCGCCCCGAAGGCCGCTTCGCCGTCATCGGCCCCGTGCTGGTGACGCTCGTCTTCGTGGTGGCGTACCTGCGCCATCGGTGCGAGGAGCCCCGGGCGCCCTGGGTGCTCTTCCTCGCGCTGGGCGCTCTCTTCCTGGTGACGCCCAAGGCGCTCTCGGGAGCGTGGCTCATCCACGTGCGCTTGCCCGTGCTCGCGGGCATTGTCGCCCTCGTGCTGGTGGACCCGGCGCGCATCGCCCGGCGGCTGCGGCTCCTGCTGCTGCTCGTGGTGGTGGCCTCGCTCGCCGAGACGGCGCGCTACCACTGGCGCTTCAAACAGGAGGTGGCGGGACTCGAGACGCTGGTGGCGAGCCCTCCGCCGCCGGGGGTGCACGGCTACCTGTCGCTCGTGGGGAACCGGGCCCAGGGGAGCCGCCTCGTCTACCTGGAGCACCTGGGCCAGTGGTGGACGGCGACGCAGGGCGGGGTGGGGCACCACTTCTTCGCCGATGCGGACCACCAGCCGGTGCGCTTCCGCCCGGGCCAGTCGCTGCCGCAGTGGCTGGACGCTGGCTCCGCGGAGCAACTGGCTCCGTTCAACACGCTGCTGGTGTACGGGGAGGGACCGCTGCCCGGCAGCCTCGCGGGTTTCGAGGAGACCGGGCGCGCGGGCTCATGGCGCCGCCTGGAGCGGCGCTGAGGCTCTACCGCGGGGACGTCAGCGCTGCGACGTCACCACGGGCATGGGGAAGGAGTCGCGCGGCTTGTGCACGCGGTCCTTCGGGTTGGGGCGCTCGACCACCTTGGCGATCAGGTCGTAGTCGTGCGCCTCCGTCACCTCCACGGTGACGAACTCGCCCGGGTAGGCCAGACCGTCGTTGATGTAGACCAGACCGTCGATCTCCGGCGCCTGGCCCTCGTGGCGGCCCACCAGCAGGTGCTCGGACTCCTCGCTCGGACCCTCCACCAGCACTTCAATGCGCTGTCCCACGAGCTTCTTGTTCTGCTCGCGGTTGATGCGCTTCTGGATGGCCATCACCTCGCGCCAGCGGCGCTCGATGGTCTGCTTCGGCACCTTGTTCTCGTAGTCGTACGCCGCCGTGCCTTCCTCGTCCGAGTACTGGAACACGCCGAGCCGCTCGAAGCGCTGCTCCTTCACGAACTCCTTGAGCATCTCGAAGTCCTCCTCGGTCTCGCCGGGCAGGCCGACGATCATCGAGGTGCGCATCACCAGCCCCGGCACCCGGGCGCGCAGCTTCGTCAGCAGCTCCTTGAGGAACTTGCTGTCCCGGCCCCGCTTCATCGACAGCAGCAGCTTGTCGCTCGCGTGCTGCAGCGGCATGTCCAGGTAGCGGGCGATCTTCTTCTCCGTCGCCATCAGCTCGATGAGCTCGTCGGTGAAGACGCGCGGGTAGGCGTAGTGCAGGCGGATCCACTTCACGTCCACCTTCACCAGCTCGCGCAGCAAGTCGTGCAGCTTGGGCTTGCCGGGCAGATCGTGCCCGTAGGCCGTCAGGTCCTGCGCGACGAGGTTGAGCTCCTGCACGCCCTGCTCGGACAGCCGCTGGGCCTCGGCGATGATGTCCGCGATGGGCCGCGAGCGCTGGCCACCGCGCAGCGTGGGGATGATGCAGAAGGCGCACGCGTTGTCGCAGCCCTCGGAGATCTTCAGGTATGCCGTGTAGGACGGCATCGAGTTCTCACGCGGCGTCTGCGCGTCGTGGATGTAGTCCGGATCCGGAATCACCTGGCGCGGGCTGGCCTCGGCGGCGAGCAGATCGCCAATCTGGGCGTAGGCGCTCGTGCCGAGGAAGTGGTCCACCTCGGGCATCTCCTTGGAGAGCTCGGCGCCGTAGCGCTGCGAGAGGCAACCGGTGACGACGAGGGTGCTGCACTCCCCCGACTTCTTGTACTCGGCCATCTCCAGGATGGAGTCCACGGACTCCTGCTTGGCGGGCCCGATGAAGGCACAGGTATTGACGACGATGACCTGGGCCGCGGCGGGATCCTGCACCAGCGAGTAACCCCGCTGCTTGAGGGTGCCGAGCATCACCTCGGAGTCCACCCGGTTCTTCGGGCAGCCGAGGGTCATCATGTAGAGGCTCTTGGTCTCTGGGGGATTCTGCACAGCGCTTACCGCTTTCCGAGTTCGGTCCGCTCGAAGTGGTCGCCACTCCAAGCAAAGTTGATGGTCGGGCCGTTCGAGTAACCGATGCTCAACGCACCCTCTTCATCTAGCACCACAGAGGTGGCTCGTCCCAGCGCACAGGTAGCGGCCGGCCATTCGAGCACCCGTTGCGCCGTCTTCCCCTTCACCAGGTAGAGGCCGAGGCGCAATTCCTTGTCCGAGTCACACGTGCCGTTGGCGAGGTAGGGACTCTCGCCCGACAACACCGCGAGCAGGGGCGTTCCATTCGGCAGGGAGAGGGTTTCCGGGACATTCACCCCGGCCGACTCCGCCTCCACCGCGTCGGGGGTGACCAGCACCTTGAGCAGGCCGGGCGTCAGGCGCGCGTCCGCCTCCACCCAGGACGGGTAATGGAGGATGCCGTAGCCCAGCCATCCGTCCGGCTGTCCCTCGAGCGCGATGAGGCCCTTGGGCGGCTTCAGCTTCAGGCCCTTGCGGAAGTCGTCCGGCAACCGGAGCGCCTCGCCCAGCATGCCGCCGTCCTTGCAGTTGGAGATGGCCGGGGGCTTGGAGTCCGCCGCGTCCACGTCCTCGTAGGTGAGGCACAGGTCGAAGGTGAGCGGCTCCTCGGCGGGGAAGCGCGGCAGGGCCCGGGCGGGGATGGCCACCTCGAGCGCCAGCGCGTTGTCCTGGCGCTTCACCCCCACGTCCACCAGCTTCTGGGCGAACTCGGAGGTGCCGCTGTCCGCGGGCGAGGCGCGCTTGCCATCGAAGGCAAAGCGGAAGACGTGGCCGGTGGCGGTGGCGCCGGCGTCCGGGAAGAACAGGGTCAGGGTGATGACGTCCCCGGCCTGGAGCTGATCATCCGTGGCCTCCACCCCCACGAAGAGGGTGTCCTTGCGCCACCCGGCACGGGCGGTGAAGGAGGCGCTCGCGTCCACGGAGGCCGGCGGCTTGAGGGTGAGCGTGGCGGGGAAGTCCTTGAGGTTGCCGTCGAGCTTGGGTGCGCGCGGCAGCGAGGGCACGGACTTCACCGGGCGGGGCTTCGCGGGGGCCTGCGCCTTCTCCTGGGCGGAGGCAGCCCCCGGGACGAGCGCCGCGAGGAGGGCGGAAACGACGAGTGAGCGCACGGCTAGTCCCGGAAGTTGGTGAACTGCATGTCGAGCTGCAGCTTGTCGGCTTCCTTGCGGAAGAGGGCCATGGCGGCCTGCAGGTCATCCTTGTTCTTGCCCGTCACCCGGAGCTGATCCGCCTGGATGGAGCCCTGCACCTTCAGCTTGGAGTCCTTGAGCAGCTTCACCAGCTCCTTGGACTTCTCCACCGGAATGCCCTGCTGCAGCTTGATGAGCTGCTTCACGTTGGCCAGGCCCGTCTTCTCGATGGGCTCGTACTCCAGCGCCAGCAGGGAGATGCCGCGCTTGGCCAGCTTGTTCAGGAGAACCTCCTTGGCGGCCTGGACCTTCTCCTCACTGTTGGCCTTCACGGTGATGGAGGTCCTGTCCGGCGCGAGCACGACATCCCCGTTGACGCCCTGGAAGTCGTAGCGCGTGGAGATCTCCTTCTTGGTCTGGTTGACCGCGTTGTCCAGCTCGGCAATGTCGATTTTGGAGACGACGTCGAAGGAAGGCATGGCAGTTCGCGCCCTTATCACACCTTGATGACCATCGGCACCACGACGGGCCGCTTGTTTGTATACAGCTTGAAGGCCCGGCGCACTGCCCGTGCCAGTTCCTCCCGCACCCGGGCGTCATCCCCCCGGAGCTGCTGGGACATTTCCAGGAAGAAGGCCCGGGCATCCTCGGCCACCCGGGGCAGTAGCACCTGCTCGTCCAGGTTGAGCCCCTGTCCCGTGAGCTGGGGGCCCCCCAGGAGGGACAGGCTGGCCCGCTCGATGACGAGGGCCGCCACGATGATGCCCGTCTCGGCGATCCGGGTGCGCTCCTGGAGGATGTCGGGCGTCACCACCCCCTGGCCGAAGCGGTCCTGGTAGATGCGGCCCGTGGGGACGCTGCCGGAGAAGCGGCCCTGGCCCTCCTCGAAGACGAGCAGATCCCCATCCTGGGCCAGCAGGAGCTGCGCCGGGGACAGCCCGGACTCCTTGGCGGTGGCCAGGTGTCGGTGGAGGTGGTGCAGCTCGCCATGGATGGGGACGAAGTTCTTGGGGCGCACCAGGTCCAGCACGCGCCGTTGCTGGGGCTGGCTGGCGTGGCCGGACACGTGCACCCCGGGCTCCAGGTCCGGGTAGACGACGCGGGCGCCGCGCCAGAGGAGCTGGTCGATGAGGCCGGACACGGCGCGCTCGTTGCCGGGAATGGCGCGGGCACTGAGGACGACGAGATCCCCGGGGCCCAGGCGCAGGGGGCCGTCCCCGGAGGCGAGCTGCGAGAGGCCGGCCCGGGGCTCGGCCTGGGAGCCGGTGGCGAGCACCAGCAGGCGCTCCGGGGGGAGGCTGGCCGCGCTCTCGACGGGGACGAAGAGCCCGTCGGTGACGGAGGGGAGGAAGCCGAGCTCGCGGGCCATCTCGATGTTGCGCACCAGGCTGCGCCCCATCATCACCACCTTGCGCTCCAGCGTCCGGGCCAGGTCCAGCACGTGGCGGATGCGGTGCAGGTGGGAGGCGAACATGCTCACCACGATGCGGCCGGACACGTCCTGGAAGAGCCGCTCGAAGGTCTGCTCCACCAGCCGCTCGCTGCCCGTCTCGTGGGTGCGCTCGGAGTTGGTGGAGTCGGACAGGAGGCAGAGCACGCCCTGGTCGCCGAGCTCGCCCCAGCGCTCCAGGTCGGTGCGCTGGCCGTCGATGGGGTCCGGGTCCAGCTTGAAGTCCCCGGTGTGGATGACGGGGCCCTCGGGGGTGTGGACGATGTAGCCCACCGCGTCGGGCACGGTGTGGGTGACGCGGGTGGCCTCGACCTTGAAGTGGGCGCCCACTTTGAAGGGGTTGCGGGGCTCTATCTCGCGGAGGTCCGCCTCCACGCCCAGCTCCCGGAGCCGGTGGCGCACCATGGCGAGCGTGAAGCGGGTGCCGTAGACGGGGACGGGCACCTCGTTGAGCAGGAAGGGCAGGGCGCCGACATGGTCCTCGTGGCCGTGGGTGAGGACGATGCCCTTGAGCAGGGAGGCGTTGCGCCGCAGGTAGGTGAAGTCCGGGAGGATGATGTCCACGCCCAGCGTGCCGATGGGGGGGAACATCAGCCCGCAGTCGATGAGGAGCATCTCCCCACGGCAGGCGATGACCATCGCGTTGAGGCCGATCTCGCCCAGTCCTCCGAGGGGAATCACATGGAGCATGCTCTACATATATGGGCACGGAGGGGCAGGCGGCCTCAGGAATCGCCCGCCCGCCCCCTCACCCCTGGCGGGAGCTACTCCCGTTCGAAGGCGCCGATGTCGCAGCGCGCCCCCTGGGGACGGCTCACGCTCCGTTGATCCGTCGTCCGGCAGGCCGTGGAGGAGGAGCCGGGGACGGCGGGGTTGCCGGCCTCGCGCGCGGGGCTCGTGGCGCCGATCGCGTGCGTACGGGTGGGCCCCCCATTGTTGGCGAGCGGCCCCAGCAGCGGGTTCACCCCCAGCTTGTTGCCCGTCGCCGTTCCCACGAGGGTGCAGCCCGTCGTGTCCTGGATGAGGTTGTGGCCTTGCGAGGTGAGCGTGCCCGCGCAGTCAGGGCTTCCCCCCGCGGTGTTGTGATTGCCGGCGATGAGGGTGTTGCGGAGGTTGAGCACGCCTCCATTGCCGGAGATGCCGCCCGCGCGGCCCGCGCTCTCCTCGTCCGAGGTGTTGTTCGTGATGGTGACGTTGTTCAGGTCCATCGTTCCCACGTTGATGATGCCGCCGGTGCCCGCGCTGCCCGAGTTGCCGCTCACCGTGCTGTTCTCCATGGTGAGGGTGCCGAAGCTCTGGATGGCACCGCCGAGCGTGGACTGGTTGTTGCTGAAGGTGCTGCGCGTGATGCCAATGTTCGTGTCGGCCGAGGCGTAGAGGCCACCCCCGCGGCTCGTCACGCGGTTGGCGTCGATCGTCGAGTCGGTGATCGATAGCAGCCCGGCGAGCAGGGCGATGGCTCCTCCGTTCGAGAAGGCCTCGTTGCCGGTCATCACCACGCGCGTGAGGAAGACGGAGCCCGCGTCGACCCGGATGCCTCCTCCGGCCCCGACGCTGATGCTGCCTCCGTTCCGGAGGGTGACGTCCTGCACCTGCAGGCTGCCGGACTGCACCTGGAAGATGCGGGTGTTCAGCCGGGCACCATTGCCGTCGATGCGGGTGTTGGCGACCCCCCCACCGAGGATCCGCACGGAGCCGGTGATGTTGAGATCTCCCTGCGCGGCCCCCCCGCTCCCTGGCAGCGTGAGCAGGTAGGTGCCGGCGGGGGAGCTCGATGGTGTTGTCCCCCGCCATCGCGTTGCTCTCCTGGATGGCGGCGCGCAACGTGCAGGCGCCGGAGGAGGTGGCACACACACTGTTGCCGGGGAACGCATCCACGCTGTCGATGGTGCTGTTCACGACGAAGTAGCCGGGCTCTCCCGGCTCGGGAAAGTCGCATCCCCCGCTCGTGGCCAGGAGCGTGAGCAGCAAGGACGGAAGGATGAAGCGCCTGAAGGTGGAAACACGCATGAGCCGGCTCTCCCTGGGTGGGTGCGAAGGCTCGCAAGGTTGGTGGCGACCTCCTGACGCGCCACCTGCACCCAGGGGAGGGGTGCGGCCCGGCTGTCACTGGGGGGGCCGTTCCTCCTGCCGGAGCACCTCGGCGGGCACGTTGCGGCGCAGCGGCTCCAGGATGATGACCACCCAGGCCGTCAGGGGCGCGGGCAGGATCACCAGCCCGAGGATGAAGAGGAAGCGGACGATACGAAAGGCGAAGCGCAGGCTGGCGCGCACGAAGGTGCGCACGGCCTTGGGAAGCAAGGGCATGGCGTACTCCTCAAGCTGAAGGACTCTCCAGGAACGGGACCCCGGAGAGGCTCAGCGGAGGAGCGCGCGATGCGTGAGGAAGAGGCGGCGCGGTGGCCCCGGTGCACGGGCCTCGCGGATGCCGCCCGTGGAGGGCGGACGCGAGGCGGGCCGCAGCATCCCCTCCGAGGCCTCCTGCCCGCGATGCACGGGCGCCTGGGCCACCGTGCGAGGCTTCTCGGGCTCGTGCCGCTCGACCCAGACCGCCACCACGGCCGCGGCGGTCGGGAGCGCGTGCGCCGACGCGCTGGCCCCGAGGAGCGCGAGGCACGCCATCGCCAGCCTCAGCCAGCGAGCCATGTGGTGCAGAGGGCCGGACATCGGGCCTCAACGTAGCCATGAAGGCGCTGCCGTCAAACCGCCCTCGCCGCGTCCCCCCTCCGAGTCGCTGGCGCTCCCCCCCGGGACGCAGTACGCAAGGGACGGAATGGCCCGCTCCTCCGGGCGGGAGAAAGGATCCTCTGTGAACACGCTGAAGGGGAAGACCCTGTTCATCACCGGCGCGAGCCGGGGTATCGGCCTGGCCATCGCGAAGCGCGCGGCCCGGGACGGCGCCAACGTCGTCATCGCCGCCAAGACGGCCGAGCCCCACCCGAAGCTGCCCGGCACCATCTACTCGGCCGCCGAGGAGATCGAGAAGGAGGGTGGCAAGGCGCTGCCCCTGATGGTGGACATCCGTTTCGAGGACCTGCTCCAGACCGCGGTGAAGCAGACGGTGGAGCGCTTCGGCGGCATCGACATCCTCGTGAACAACGCCAGCGCCATCAGCCTGACGGGCACGCTGGAGACGCCGATGAAGAAGTTCGACCTGATGTTCGGCGTCAACGTGCGCGGCACCTACGCCACCACCCAGGCCTGTCTGCCCGAGCTGCTGAAGGCGAAGAACCCGCACGTCCTCACCCTCTCGCCGCCGCTCAACATGAAGCCCAAGTGGTTCGAGAACCACGTGGCCTACACCATGGCCAAGTACGGCATGAGCATGTGCGTGCTCGGCATGGCGGAGGAGTTCCGGGACCGGGGCGTGGCCTTCAACGCGCTCTGGCCGCGCACCGTCATCGCCACCGCCGCCATCAACATGATCGGCGGCCAGGACATGATGGAGGCCAGCCGCACCCCGGAGATCATGGCCGACGCGGCCCACCTCATCCTCACCCGCGACAGCCGCTCGAGCACCGGCAACTTCTTCATCGACGAGGACCTGCTCCGCGAGAGCGGCGTGACGGACTTCTCCAAGTATCTGGTGAAGCCCGGCACGGAGCCGATGCAGGACTTCTTCCTCGACTGAGCGGGGAAGTACGGACGGGCGAGCGCTCTGCCGTGTAGGGGCCCTGATGGATTCGAGACCGTGCCCGCCCGTGCACGGCTCCGTACAGCCTCCTGCACAGGTCCTACCCCCTGCCAGCCGGGAAGCAGGGGCGGGGGGTACTGGGCGGCCCGGCCCGGCTCGTGCAATTCTGTTGGCGGATGAACACGTTGGGACTGATTCACACCGGAACGGCGCTGGCGATGATGGCGCTGGTGCTCCTGGAACTGCGCGACCCGCAGTTCCGCGCGGACAGCTTCGCGGCGGGACCGAGGCGGCGGCGCAACTGGGCCTTCTTCGTCACCAGCTTCGTCCCGACGATACTGGTTCAGTCCGCGGGGGCGTGGTTCCACACCCACCTGCCCACGTTGATGCGGCCGGGGACGCTTCCCCCCGTGCTGGACTTCGTCGCCTGCATGCTCGTGGCCGAGCTGGTGAGCTGGACGAGCCACTGGATCAAGCACCAGCACCCCTTCTTGTGGCGCTTCCACTTCCAGCACCACCGCGAGGAGCACTTCAGCGTCTGGATGGTGACGCACACGCACGCGCTGGAGGTGGTGCTGTCGGGCTCGGCGCTCGTCGCGCTGCTGGCCGCCCTGGGCTTCTCCCCGCTGTCGGTGCAGCTCTACTTCGCCGTGTACTCGGTGGGGCTCACGTACCACCACTCGGCGCTGGGGTACTCGCTGGGATGGTTGGACTGGCTCATCATCAGCCCGGCCTACCACCGCCACCACCACCGCCGGGTCGGCAAGGGCAACTACGGCGGAACGTTGACGGTGTGGGACGTCGTCTTCGGCACCGTGCACTGGCCCGAGCCCGAGACGGCCACCGCCCCCGTCGGGCTGCCGCCGCAGTCCCGCGAGCCCTTCGGCTACCGCAAGGAGATGCTGTACTTCCTCTCGGGTTGGCGTAGGCAGCGCTCGTGACCTGGCTCGCCTTCTTCGAGCGTCTGCTGGCGCACCGGTGGCGCCTCGGCCTGGGGCTGCTCGCGCTCTGTGTGCTGGCCGGCCTCGGCGCCGCCCGCGTGCCGATGGACCCCTCCATCGAGCGGATGCACCCCATCGGCGACACGGCCAAGGCGGACTTCGATCGCTACCGGCGCGCCTTCCCCGGCGAGGACTCCCAGGTCTTCGTCATCGTCGAGGGCCCCGGTGTCTTCACGCCCGGCGGGCTCGTCTCCCTCTCGAAGCTGGAGGAGGAGCTGCGCGGCCTGCCCCGGGTTCAGCACGTGGTGGGGCCCGCCTCGGCCCGGACGGCGGAGGGGCTCCTCTTCCCCGAGGAATCCCGCGAGGCGCTGGCGTCCCTCAAGGAGGCGCTCGCTCGCGCCCGGAAGGATCCGCTGGCCCGCGTGCTGGTGCACCCCACGCGGGAGCTCTCCGTGGTGCAGGTGTCGCTCGCGTCGGGCGCGGGGGCCGAGCGCATCCTCGCCGAGCGCACCTTCTCCCTCCAGGCCGGGGCGCTGCTGGCCCGCCACGCGGGGCCGGAGCTGAAGCTGACGCTCTCGGGGGCGCCGGCGGTGCGCGCCACGCTGGCCCTCATGGTGGAGGAGGACATGGGGCGGCTGCTGCCCCTGGCGCTGCTCGTCATCCTCGGGCTCGTGGCGTTCGCCTACCGCGACGTGTGGTCCGTGCTCGCCACGGCGGCGACGCTGGTGGTGTCGTGGGTGTGGATGGTGGGCGCCATGGGCTGGGTGGGGGTGCCCTTCGGCATCCTCACCTCGTTCGCGCCCATCGTCATCCTCATCGTGTCGCTGACGGACACGGTGCACGTGCTGTCGGACCTGGAGGAGCGCCGCCGCGCGGGGACGCCGTACGCGCGGGCCCTCACCGAGGCCATGGCGGGCGCGGCGGGCCCGTGTCTCGCCACCGAGCTCGTCATCGCCGCGGGCTTCCTGTCCATGGGCTTCATCGGCCTCACCGCCGTGTGGGAGTTCGGCCTGGCCACCGCCATGGGCGTGATGATGGCGTGGGCGGCCAACATGCTGGTGCTGCCGTGGGTGATGACGTTGCGCTCGCGGGCCTCGGCGGCCCGGGCGCGGCGGGAGCTGCGGGCCTCGCGGACGCGGCCCCTGGACTCGGTGCTGGGGTGGGTGGAGCGGCAGGTGGTGCACCGTCCCCGGCGCGTCATGGCGGTGGCGGCGGTGGTGGCGCTGCTGAGCCTGCTGTCCATGACGCGGCTGCGGCATGAGTTCCGGGTCTTCGACGACCTGCGCCAGGACTCGCCGCTGGCGGCCGAGCTGACGTACGCGGAGGGCGCGCTCGGCGGCCTGGTGCCGCTCGCCATCTTCCTGGAGCCGGAGGGGGCTCGCGCGGGAGCGGCGCTGTCCCCGGAGGCCATGGCCTTCCAGGAGCGGGCGGACACGTACCTCTCGGCGCTGCCCGAGCACCCGCCGGTGGTGAGCCTGCCCCGGCTGGTGGACCCGGTGCACGAGGCGCTCTTCGGGCCGGGGCTGCTGCTGCGGACGGAGGAGACAACGGAGAAGGCGGTGACGCGGCTGGCGCGCTACCAGCCGTTGGACACGGTGCTGTCGGAGGACCGGAGCGCGGCGGGCGTGGTGGCGCTGCTGCCCAACGTGGGGGCGGGGCGGATGCAGGAGCTGGTGGAGTCGGCGCGGGCGTTCGTGTCGCGCGAGGCACCGGCGGGGTACCGGGCGACGGTGACGGGCAACCTGGCGATGACCGAGCACGTGACGGGAATGCTGACGCGGGGGTTGCTCCAGAGCTTCCTGTCCGCGCTCGCGGTGAGCTTCCTGGCGATCTTCCTGGTGCTGCGCAGCGCGAAGCTGGCGCTCATCGGCTTGATTCCCAACGTGCTGCCGGTGGGCGTGCTGTTCGGCGTGATGCCGCTGCTGGGCATCAGCCTCAAGCCCTCCACGGTCATCATCGCGAGCATGGCGCTGGTCATCGCCGACGACGACACGCTGCAGTACCTGGTGCGCTTCAAGCGGCGCTACCTGCGGCTGAAGGAGGACGGTGTCTCCGAGCCGCACAAGCAGGCGGCGCTGGAGTCGCTGGGCGAGTGCGGGCGGGCGATGTTCGTCACCTCGGCGGCGGTGGCCGGTGGCTTCCTGCTGTTGCAGTTCTCGCGCTTCGAGGGCATCGCCCACCTGGGCCTGCTGACCGGGCTGACGCTGTGGGTGGCGGGCCTGGCGGATGCATTCCTGAGCCCGGTGCTGTTGATGGCCTTGAAGCCGGAGTTCGGCCCGCCTCGCGCACGCTGAGCCGTGGCGGGGGCTCGTGCGCTCCGCACTCCCGCTGCCCGCAATCCGCTCCATCCGGATGCTGTTCCTCCTTTCAGGAGGGGACGTGTCGCACTCTCATATGGAGGAGCAGGAGGCCAGCAGGGAGGACGTGCTGCGGGAGATTCAGCGGGCCCTCCACCGCCAGCGCCGGCTGGAAGCCCTGCACCGCACGGCCCTCATGGACACTCCCGCCGAGGAGGCGTTCGATCGGCTCTCCCGGCTGGCCACCCGGGTGATTGGGGTCCCCGTGGGGCTCGTCACCCTGGTGGACCGGGACCGCCAGTTCTTCAAGAGCTGCGTGGGCCTGCCCGCTCCCTGGTGCGACATGCGCCAGACGCCCCTGACGCATTCCTTCTGCATGCACGTGGTGGCCACCGGAGAGCCGCTCATCATCGAGGACGCGCGTCTGCACCCCGTGCTCCGGGACAACCTCGCCGTGGATCAACTCGGGGTGGTGGCCTACGCCGGCATGCCCCTCACCGCGTCCGAGGGTGAGACGATCGGCACCTTCTGCGTCATCGACACCCAGCCGCGTGTCTGGTCGGACGAGGACCTGTACGTCCTGGAGGAGCTGGGGGCCTCGGTGATGACGGAAATCGAGCTGCGCGCCACCCGCGAGATGGAGGCGCAGGCCCGGGCGGCCCAGGCGGCCCAGGCCGAGTCGGAGGCCGCGCGTCAGCGCTTCGCCCTGCTGGCCGAGCTGAGTGCCGTGCTCGCCGAGGGATTCGATCTCCAGGCCGTGCTCGCCCGGGCCGTGCGGCGGGTGGTTCCCCTGGTGGCGGATGGCTGCTCGGTGGAGCTGCTCGATGCGGATGGCCGGCTGCACCGGGCGGCGGTGGCGCACAGGGACCCGCGAGAGGAGGACCGGCTGCGCTCCCTGCCCGAGCCGTCCGCCCTGCTCGCGCCCGAGGGGAAGGATGCACGCTCGGTGGCAGGGCACCTCCGCCTCACCGGACCCGAGGGCGCCTCGATCCGGCTGCCCTTGACGGGTCACAGCCGGGTGCTCGGCGCCGTGACCTTCACCCTGCGGCCCGTGCGCCCCCTGGGCGACATCGAGATGGCCCTGGCGCGGGATGTGGCGCGCCGCATGGCGCTGGCGGTGGAGAACGCCCGGCTGTACGAGGAGTCCCGCGAGGCGATCCTCTTGAGGGACAAGTTCCTCTCCATCGCCTCGCACGAGCTGCGCACGCCCCTGACGGCGTTGAGGCTGCAGGCGCAGACGCTGTTGCGCGATGCGAGCCGCGCGGCGCAGCCGGTCGCGCCGGAGGAGCTCGCTCGCAAGGCGCGGCTCGTCTCCCGGCAGGTGGCCCGGTTGGGACAGCTCGTGGACGAGCTGCTGGACATCTCCCGGCTGACGCAAGGGTACCTGTCCTTCCAGCTCGAGGACGTGGACCTGGCGGAGCTGGTGCGCGAGGTGGTGGCGCGTTTCCGCGAGGAGCTGCTGCGTCCGGGCATCCGGCTGGTGCTGTCCGGGCTGGACGCTCCCGTGGTGGGGCGGTGGAACCGGCTGCGGCTGGAGCAGGTGGTCATCAACCTGCTGACCAATGCCATCAAGTACGGACGGGGCCGGCCCATCTCGCTGGAGCTGAGGCACGACGAGGAGCACGTGTGGCTCACCGTGCGCGACGAGGGAATCGGCATCGCGCCGGGAGACCAGGAGCGCATCTTCGAGCGTTTCGAGCGCGCCGTGTCCGAGCAGCACTACAGCGGCTTCGGGCTGGGGTTGTGGATCGTCCGGGAGATCGTCCACCGGTTGGGCGGCAGCATCTCCGTGAACAGCACCCCGGGCGCCGGCTCGGCCTTCACGGTGGCGCTGCCCCGCCGCTCCTCGCAGATGCCCTCGTCCCTGCTGCACTGAGGCGCGAGCCGTTCCGCTGGCGCGATGCCCATCCCGCTTCTTGGATGGGCGGTGGCGCGTCCCGGCGGGCGTGTCCCTCGGAACAGGCCTCGCGGTGGGAGTGGCAGGGCCTCTGCACAGGGCGCCGCGCATGCGTCCCATCCCACGAAGCACCTTCATGAAGCGCCCGTGCGCCTTTCCCTTCCTCCTGCTCGCCCTCCTGGGCTGTGGCTCCGCCGGCCAGGAGCTCCACGGCGTCTACGCGGTGACGGGCACCGCCCACTACAGCATCCAGGACATCGGCCACTATTCCTCCCAGGTCTCGGACACCTTCCGCGTCTCGGAGGGCACGGTCTCGGAGCTCCTCCTCACCGATGCGGCGGGACGGTGCTTCCTGCTCGCGGATGTCGAGGGGGAGGCGGTGGTCCTCAGGCGAGGCTCCTCCTGCACGTACCCGGGTGACAACGGCCTCACCCTCACCGTAACGCTCGAACGTGGCACGCTCTCGCTCTCGGGCGGGAGCGGCCGGTTCGACATGGCGGGCACGGTGACGGCCACGGCGTGGGGGAGGATGTACCCGGGCTCCTTCTTCCAGAACGCCACGCTCACCCGGGTGGAGCCGTAGACCCGGCTTCGCTTTGACCTAGCTCCAGTGCGAGTCGCACTGGGGGCACAGCGTGGCGCGCTCGTAATCGGCGCTCCGGCCCTCGAAGCCGCAGGCGTAGCAGGTGCGCGTGGCCTTGCCCCCGGGCGTCTGCGCGGCCGGGGGCTGCTGCCAGACGGGAGACACGGTGGCCTCGGGCAGGGGCATGCCCGGTGTCCAGAGGGTCTCGACGTGGGGCTCGGACAGCACCTGCACCGTGCCCTCGACCACCGCGGCGGTGAAGAAGTCCGGGGCCGGTGCCGCCGCGTGCAGCTTGCCGGCCGTGGCGCTCGTGAGGCGCGGCGATTGGGAGGAGCCGAAGCCCACCGAGAAGGAGAGGGACAGCCCTCCCGACAGGACCGAGCCCAGCACCGATTCGGTGACGTTGACCCCGATCTCGGGCGAGGTGTTCACCGTCTTCATCTCGCTCTCCTTGGGAATCTCGAAGGTATCGAAGAGCTTCCAGGCGGGGCGGACGCGCTCGGCCTTGGGGTGGAGCTTCGCGCTCACCTGGAAGTGAATCTCGTCGATCTCCGGAGGGAGCGAGAAGGGCAGTCGCCAGCGCACCACGCGGCCTCCCTCCAGGGACGGCAGGGGAAACTGGCCGAGCATCCGCTGCGCGGAGCCCTGTTTCTGCCGGCCCATCACCAGGAGGGAGTGGCCGCTGGAGGCCAGGGGCTCGAAGGCGCTCTGCAGCCACAGGACGGCGACGGCATCCCCGAGGGGCCCGCGCGTGACGGGCTCCACGTGGAGGTGGATGGCGCCGAACTCCCGGGGAGTCCGCCCGGTGTGGTCGAGCACGTCTGCGTAGTAGTCCATGGGCCCCGGATGCTGGCCCATCCCGCCGGGGATGGCGAGGGCCGTGGCCGCACGCTCCGCACGTGTCATACCTGTCCACCACGGGCCCCTGCTCGCCTCCAGGACTCCGGCAGCGGGCCCGCGCCATGTCCACATTCCCCGGGCCGGGACGATCCGGAATCGAGGAGGTGCGGCATGGAGAACTGGACGCTGGGTTATGGCTCGCTGCTGACGACGCTCGGCCTGGGGGGATTCCTCGCGACGGGCAGGCAACACAAGACGGCGCTCATCCCCGCGGGCTTCGGCTCGGCGGCGCTGGGGTTGGGCCTGCTGTCGCGCCGCGTGTCCTCCCAGCGGTGGGTACTGGGAGGCTCGGCGCTCGTCGGGCTGCTTGGTTTCCTGGGGGCCGCACGAGGCCTCCGTCTGCTGCCCGCCCTGCTGCGTGGGGAGAAGCTCGAGCGGCCCGCCGCCGTCATCTCCCAATCGGTGATGGCGGGAGTGTCGGCGGCGTACACGGTGCTCGGCGTGCGAAGCCTGCTGCGCGCGTAGGCCCGGGCCGCTGACCAGGTCCCGGGCCTCTTCACGCGAGATGCCCGGGACTACTGCACGGCCAGGGAGCCTCCGCGGCGGGAGCACCCACAGCTCGCTCCCATGCGCGGGGTCCTGCGCGACGAAGAAGACGGAGGTGCCCACGCGGGTGAAGCCGTGCGGGTACGAGGAGCCCGGCCCCGGATGGAGGTCCTGCAGCATGCGCGTGCCCGGCACCGTCCCGTCACTCACCCAGAGCTCCAGCCCCGTGCCCTCGCCGATGCCGCTGAAGAGGATGCGGTCGTCCAGGGTGTAGAGCTGCGACTCGAACTCGTCGGACAGGCTCAGCGGCCGGTGCAGCAGCTTCGTCCCGGCGCCCGTCCCATTCGTCACCCAGAGCTGGACGTCGCGCGGGGCGGGGCCCGAGGTGGAGATGCCGAGCCCGAAGAAGAGCTTGCTGCCCGCGACGGTGAAGGTGGTGATGTACGGGTCCGCGTCGGGCTCTCCGGCGAAGGGATTGGGCAGCGCCGAGACGAGCCGCTTGGACACGCCGCCCGCCTCGTCCACCTTCAGCCGGTACAGGTACAGCCGGTGATCGGACAGGTTGGTGAGGGTGAGGTACAGGCAGCGTCCTCCCACCACCCCGAGGAGCCGCGGATTGTAGGTGCCCGGGCCCGGAGGGAAGGCCTCGACGAGCACCGTGCCGCTCCCGGAGCCATCGGTCCTCCACAGCTCGCTCATCCCATCGGAGGTCTGGGCGAGGAAGAAGACGTACCGGCCCACGGCGCGCAGGTAGAACGGATTCGAGCTGTCGGGGCCCGGCCGCAGATCCCTGACGAGCGCCGTGCCGGCCCCGGTTCCATCCGTCTTCCACAGCTCGGTGCCGTGCACCGGATCCGTGAAGACGAAGAAGAGCGTGCCGCCCACGAGCACCTGCGAGAAGATCAGCGACGAGTCGGGCCCCATGTCCCGCACCCGCACCGTGCCGGCCGCGGTGCCATCACTGCGCCACAGCTCCGTGCTCCCGGGCGCACCTGGCGTGCCGGGGACGTAGCGGAAGAAGAGCAGCGTCTTCCCCACGGCCGTGAGGTTGTACGGGAGCGTGTCACCCCGTCCGGGGGTGATGTCCTTCACGAGCCGCGTGCCCCCGGAGGTGCCATCGCTGACCCACAACTCACCGCCGTGCGCCTCGTCACCCGCCACGAAGAAGAGCCGGGTGTCCACGCGCGTCGGCTCCGACACGGGGACCGGGGCGGCGGGACTCGGGGGCGCGGGGAACGCCTTCACCGGGACGGTGCCCGTGCCGCTTCCATCGCTCCTCCACAAGCCCCCGCTGCCGCCCTCGAAGTTGGCGGCGAAGTAGAGCTTCCCGCGCAGCTCCACCAGGCTGGAGGGGCCCGGAGCGAACCACGGCGGCACGTCGCCTGGCGGTGGGAAGATGTCCTTGACGAGGCTCGCCGTCCCCAGCTCCACGCGGCCCCACTGCGCCTCGGGTGCTTCGTCCCCTTCCTCCCCGGGTGAGCGGGCTTCCGGCCGCTCGTCCTCCTGGATGGATTCTTCCGGGAGCCCTCCGCCACACCCCACCGCCAGCGAGCAGAGCAGTACCGCGCTACGCCACACACGCATCCCCGACCTCCCATGTCTTCGTTGGTACGGGAGGGTGGGGAGAGTGAGGCGATTCGTCCAGTGGTGCCCGGGGAGGGGCGAGTGCTCGCCGCTGCTCCGCGTGCGGAGGGCTTCACTCCCTGTCGGCGACGACGGGGAACTCGAATTCGGACACCGGCACCTCGGGCAGGCCCGCGGGGACCAGATAGCGGCGATGGAGCTCCACGCGCTCCGGTGTGGCGTCCTGCCGGAAGCCATGCCGCGCCAGGAAGGGGCCCAGCTCTCCGTCCTGGACGATCCACAGGAGCGGCTCGCCCGCGAGCCGGAGCGAGGTCTCATAGAACCGCCGCGTGCCCGCACCCGCGATGGGCCTCCCATCCACCTCCCAGCGGAAGCCGGTGAACAGCAGCCGGCTTCCAGGTCCGGTGCACCGGTGCAGCGCCTCGAGGAAGGCCGAGACGTGGGCCTTCTCCAGGTACATCAGCACGGCCTCGGCGATGACGACGCTCGGTGCGTCCTTCCGCCACACCGCGAGCTGGGAGAGGCCTTCCTCCAGGGGCGTGCGGGCCAGGTCCATGCCCACCAGGTGCAGGTTGGGTGGCAGGGGTCCCATGCCCTCCAGTGCCTCGCGTTTCATCGCCTGGGAGGCGGGATGGTCCAGCTCGATGAACGTGACCTCCGGGTACTCGGAGGCCAGCCTCCAGCAGAGCGTGTCGAGCCCCGCTCCGACGACGAGCACCTGCCGCTTTCCCTCCGCCAGGGCGGCGCGGGTCTCGTCATCCATGAAGCGCTTGCGCAGCCCGATGCTCAGCAACTGGCCCGGGACGGTCCACTGCTCGATGGAGGCGATGAGGCGCTTGTACCAGGAGGCGCCATAGAGCCGGAGCATCCAGGGCTTCAGCAGCCCCGTGTGCAACATGAGCCGCTCCATGGACTCCGCGGCTCCCCTCGGTATCAGGGGCGCGAGCCGGGGCTGGCGGGCGAGCGCCGCCAGGAACCGGCCCACCTTCACGGCTGTTCGACTGGCTTGATGGGTGCGCATGCGCCAGGAGCAAACCACGGATTCCACCCAGGAGTCCGCTTCATGTCTGACACGCTTGTCACGGGGAAGCCGCGTCACCTCGCGACACGCGCGTCACGGCCGGGCGTGCTCGCGGCGCCCCTTCGAGCGCCTCCGAGAGGGAACGGGGTGCGGCACGTGATTTGCGAAGCTCCGGGCCTGCCACGGCAATCCCAGCCGTGAGCTTCTTCTCTCGGAGGAACACCCATGACGAAGGCTCTCTGCCGTCTCCTGATCCCCCTGGCCGCCGTGTCGTGCCTCGCCGCCTGTGACGCGTCCTTCACGGTGCCGGTGGAGGTCACCTTCTCCAAGCAATTCCAGACGGACTGGGACAAGGGCTTCCCGGCGGAGGTGGGCCTCCGCTACGCGTCGAAGTCGGTGAACCTGCCGCTCCACAATGACAAACGGCTGGGCTACTTCTGCGAGGCCGCCGATGCCGCCGTGACGTTCGAGGGCCTCGTGGATGAGCTGGGCTGCCTGCCGGAGGATCTCGAGGTGACGGTGTGGATCGCTCCGGCGCCCGGGCTCGCGGAGAGCCAGTGCCAGGTGCAGGGCGGCACGGTAGGGAATGCCGGCATGCCCCCGGCGCCAGTGACCACGCCCGAGCAGGGCGTGTCCAAGACGATCAAGGTCCCGGCTGGAAGGTGCGCGGGCGGGGAGACCTCGTACGCTACCTTCTGAGGCGCGGGCCCTCCCGCTCAGTTGGGCCGCACGTCGAAGGAGAGGAACTGGGGCGCCCGGCAGGACGTGCAGCGCACGCGCAGGACGGTGATGGACCGGCCGTCACTCCCCGTGTGCCGCAGTTGCAGGGCGTCCGGTACGCGCTCGAAGGTGCCGCCGCAGGAGCACCGCTCGCCGCGGATGCGCTGATCGGCCTGGTCCAGGCTCTCCACGACCATCACGGTCGCGCCCTGTTCCTGCTCGCGCAGGTGCCGCACGGGACGGAGCGGCGCGGCCTTGCGGACCTTGCGCTCGTGCATGAACTGGCGGAGCCGCCGGGGGATGCCCAGCGCCAGGGCACCCACCACCACCAGGAACACGCCGCTGATGGCGAGGCTGGTGTTGCGCGAGAGCTGCGGGTCCCTGGACGTGAAAGAAGAGGGGACGACGCCCACCGGTGCGGCGAAGGAGATGCCGAGCTGCGAGCTCATCTCCTTCACCGCCTCGACATGCCGGGCCAGCGCGTCCGGCGCCACCCGGTCCGCCAGACTCCGGTACTCCACCTGATAGGTGAAGCCGCCGAACCTGGGGACCACGGACATCTCCAGGCGTGAGGCCGGGCCCTCCACCGTCTTCTCCGAGGGGGCGACGTTCAGCAGGGAGTCCGCGTGGACCTCCCAACGCACGCGGAGGTGCGTCGGGTGGTCGACCTCCACGGGGTGGATACGCCCCTCGGTGCGGCGGGGGAGGACCATCTCTCCGCCGATCCGCGTGGCGGCGACGCGCAGTCCGCCGCCGGCCCAGGCGTCCGTGAGCGTGTAGCGCTCCTCCAGCGTGACCGTGTTGGCGTCCGTGTCGTCCTGCACGCGCGGTGTGCCCTCGGGCTCGAGCTTGGGGAAGAGGGCACGGCGCAGGTCGCGGGATTGGGTGGTGAGCTGCTCCGCGGACAGACCGGCCAGCCACGAGCGGGCCCTGTCCGCCTCCGAGCGGGTGTAGCGGTTGGTGACGGTGAGCGTCCCGGTGCCATCGTCCTTCACCGAGAGCACGTAATGGGCGTCCACCTCCGGCCCCTCGGGGAGCGGCTGGGGAATGGACTCCAGGGCGGTGGTGCCGGGAGCGAGCACGAGTGCCCGGGCGTAGGGGAGCGGGCCTCGCGCGCCGAGCCGGCCCCGCCGATGGGTCATGGTGGCATCCACCCACTCGGTCCGCCCGGCCACCCGGGCGCGCACGATGGCGTGGTTGAAGGCGTAGGGCGAGGGGAGCTTGGAGGCCACGCCCCCCCGCAGGCGGGAGTGCACCAGGGCCACGTGGGCGGGGATGCCCAGGGGGCGCAGCAGCGTGGCCAGCAGGAGTGCCTTGTCCTTGCAGTCGCCGAAGCGCTGGGCGAGCACCTGGCCCGGTGCATGGGGCTGGTGGGTGTTGGGGCCGAGCTCGATGCCCAGGTAGCGCACCTCGTCCTGGACGAAGCGCACCGCGGCGAGGAAGCGCGCCTCCTCGGTGGGCAGCGAGCGCCAGGACTCGGCCAGCGCCGTCAGCTCGGGCGAGCCGGGCAGTCCCTCATACAGCGGGAGCCCCCAGGTGGACACCGCTTCCCAGCTCTGGAAGCTGCTCACCTGGACGTGGGGCCAGACCTCCAGGTCGTCGGGGACGCCGTCCTCCCCGGTGAAGGTGGGCATGTCCTTGCGCTCCCACCGGTACTCGCGCAGGCCTCCCACGTCGCGCATCGTGGGCTCCGCCGCCGCCACGCCGTGGGTCTTGAAGTGAAGCTTCAGGTCCGCCGGGACGAGCAGCCGGTGGACGAAGTGGGCCACGGGCGCCTTGTCCGCCAGGGAGATCGCATCCAGGTGGTGTCCCCGGAAGAGCGGGTGGGCCTCTTCCACCGTCCAGGACTCGTCGAGGAGGTCTCCCGCGCGCACGTCCTGGAGGAAGGCGAGGGCGGTGCGCTCGTCGCTGTAGATGCCCATGTCCAGCTCGCGCTCCTGCTGGATGACCTTCACGTCCTCGGCGCGCAGGAGCTGGGTGCGCACGCCGTCGCGGGTGCGCCAGACGCCGTGCAGGCGCAGGCGCTCGTGGGTGTTGGAGAACTCCACCTTGAGCTGGGAGCCCGTCTCCACGCCGCGGCTGCTGACCACGCGGCGCACCTGGCGGACGAAGCGCTCGGTCATCTCCGGCGAGACGCGGACCTGCTCCTCGGACAGCAGCACGTGGAGGCCCGAGACGGCGTCCTGCTCGCGCAGCGGGCGCTCCGTGTCCGCCCGGGTGGGCTCGACCCAGGAGGGAGGATCGGTCAGCGGGACACGGGCCTCCTCGGCGCGGGCGGGCAGCGTGGCGAGAGCGGTCAGCAGCAGGAGGAATCGCGGGAGGAACATGACGGGCGCATACTCCCAGGAGGGAGGACGGGGAGGGAAGTCCGTGCTACCCGTTTCCGAGGCAGCCTCAGCGCGTGGGCTTCAGCGTGGAGAGCGAGCGCTCCACCCGGGCCGAGCCGGGCCCGTAGTCGCGCTCCGGCGCGGTGTAGAGGACGAGCACGGACCGGTCCGCGAGGGGTAGGAAGTACACGAGGGTCCGTGACGTGCCCTGCTGGAACTCGTAGCGCGCCACCGGTCCCGCGGGGAGCGTCCCACTCGTGGCGTTCAGCCGCTTGTCCGGCATCGGGACACCGGCGGCACCCAGCACCTCCTCCGGTGGCGCATCCACCTTGGGCGGCGTGCCCTGCACCGAGCGCAGCTCCAGGCCTCCTTCGAAGCGGGCCACGGCCGGTGGGCCGGGCTCCTCGCCACGCAGGGCCATCCCGGAGGGAGGCTCGTACTGGACACCGAGCGTGTTGAGCTCCGTCTTGCGCGAGCAGGCCACGGCACAGGACAGGAGCAGCCACAGGAGGAGCGTGGAGCGGTTCACGTGCGCGACTGTGCCACAGGTGCGAGGGGAGGTGGCGAGGCTCGGCCGGGGGTTCAGAAGAGACAGATGCCGCAGTCCAGGGTGCACTGCACGGTGGCGAGCCCGAGGCCGCAGGACTCGGTGAACTGGCACTTGAGGTCACCGCACCTGTAGATGTCCCGGGGGTGGAGGCGGGTGGTGATGGGGACGTAGCTGATGCCGTTGCGCGTGCACTGCGTGTAGTACGTGTTCGTGGCGTCGCGCGTGCAGCTCTCGGCACAGCTTCCCGTCTGGACGATGGGCGCGCAGGCTCCGGGCTTGCCCAGCGCGCACACCCGCACGCTGCTCTCGTGGTTGCCCAACGGCCTGTCGTCGTAGCCGGCGAAGATGCCCTCGTTCGTGAAGAGGTTGCCGAAGAAGCAGCCCTCCCGCTGCGAGAACTCCTGGAGCTCCGCCGACGTGGTGGCGATGGGCTCCCCATGGGCGTTCCTGCCCTGGACGGAGATGGCGACGGTGCGCCCGAACTTGTTGACGTGGGCGGCCAGACACGCGGAGACGAGTTGCTGCTCGGTCTCGCTCGCCGGCTGCCCGCTGGCCCAGTCCGGTGTCAGGCCCAGCGAGCCCGCCCAGACGTAGGTCCTCCCCTTGCCATCCGTGTACGTGCGCGTCTCTCCGCCGCGCACGGCACAGGCGACGATGTACCGCATGACCGTCTCGGCCAGCGTGTCGTTCTGCTCGAACCAGGACGAGAACTCGGGGCTGCTCAGCCCGTTGAAGGCGAGGCCATTGAAGGCCAGCCCGTTGAAGGCGAGGCCATTGAAGGCCAGCCCGTTGAGCGTCTCCCCGTTGGTGGCCTCGAGCTCCTGGCGCTGGCGGGTGGGCTCGTCCTGGCGTTCGGAGGCTTCGTCCACCGGGTTACAGGCCATGGTGGCGAGCAGCAGCAGCACCGAGGTGCCTCGACGGATGGTGGTCTCCATACACTTCCCCCCTGTGGTGGCCGGGTGTTTTCGGAAACGGGCCCCAGGACTAAATGCCGCCATTCGAGCAATTCATGTAAGGCCTATTCGTCAGTGCGCCGCCCAACCGTTGGTCCTGGATGGAGAAGGCGTGGAGCGGCGGACAGTTCAAGAGGATGCCGTCAGCGGCCGGACACTTGGGTAGGATGGGGATGCCGTCACGGAGGACGGCCCCATGTCCGCACCCAAGCCCCAGACCGCGTCCATGTTCGTCGACTTCGAGCGTGAGGCCTGGCGGGCCCTTCGCGCCGCGACGCCGCTTCCCCTCAGCGCGGAGGAGGTCGAGGGGCTGCGCGGGCTCGGCGAGCACCTGGACCTCGAGGAGGTGGCGGACGTCTACCTGCCGCTCTCCCGGCTGCTCAACCTGCACGTGGCCGCGACGCAGAGCCTCTGGGCGGCGCAGCAGGCGTTCCTCGGCGGCTTCACCCAGAAGGTGCCCTTCATCATCGGCATCGCGGGCAGCGTCGCGGTGGGCAAGAGCACCACGGCGCGCATCCTCCAGGCACTGCTCTCCCGGTGGCCGGACCATCCGCACGTGGAGCTCGTCACCACGGATGGGTTCCTGTTCCCCAACCGTGTGCTCACCGAGCGCGACCTCATGCACCGCAAGGGCTTCCCGGAGAGCTACGACCGGCGCGCCCTGGTGCGCTTCCTCGCCGAGCTCAAGTCCGGACGCGCCGAGGTGTTCGCGCCCGTCTACTCGCACCTCGTCTACGACATCGTCCCCGGCGAGGCGGTGCGGCTGCGCCGGCCGGACATCGTCATCCTCGAGGGGCTCAACGTGCTGCAGACGGGGCCGGTGGAGGGCGGGAAGCTGCCGCACACCTTCCTGTCGGACTTCTTCGACTTCTCCATCTACGTGGACGCGAGCGAGCAGGACATCCGCCGCTGGTACGTGGACCGCTTCCTGAGCCTGCGGCAGACGGCGTTCCGCGACGAGCGCTCCTTCTTCCGGCGCTTCGCCGAGCTGCACCGAGGAGCAGGCCATCGCCCGCGCCGAGTCCGTGTGGGGGGAGATCAACGGCCCCAACCTGGCGCAGAACATCGCGCCCACCCGCTCGCGCGCACGGCTCATCCTCATGAAGGGCGCGGACCACAAGGTGCGCCGCGTCCGCCTGCGGAAGACCTAGCGAAGGAGGGCACTTCCCTCCCGTTGCCAGGGAGTACCGGGACGGGCGCCCGCGGTTGCGGGGGGGATTTTTTTTCCGGTCCGGATTTAAGGTGGGCGCCATGAAACCGCTGCGTGCTCTCCTTTTCGCCGCCGTCCTGCTGGCCGTCCCTCCTGCCCTCGCATGCCTGTGGGACAGTGACACCCTCAAGGAGGAGTCCATTGGCCTCGACGAGGTGGCCAACGTGCTTCGCGGGAGGATCCTCAAGCACTCGGCCACCTTCTATGAGCGCAAGGTGGCCTACACGCTGCCGCTGCTGGAGCAGGCGGACGTGAAGCCCGAGCGGTACGACGATCTCGCGGTGGCGTACGAGAAGCTCGGCCGCACCCAGGAGGCCATCGCGACGATGGAGGCCAAGGAGAAGCGCTTTCCCGGCCTGTACACCACGGCGGCCAACCTCGGCACCTTCCACGCCCACGCGGGCGACTACCCGCGTGCGCTCGAGGAGTTGCGCCGCGCCCTGGTCCTCAACCCGGACGCCCACTTCGGCCGCGAGAAGTACCAGGTGAAGGCCATCGAGTACCTGCAGCGCCTGGCCACGGCTCCCGAGCTCGTCCAGAAGGAGGAGTTCCTCGGCCTGCCGCTCGAGCCGGACCGCTACCTCTTCGTCATGAATCCGAAGAAGACCATTCTTCGGAAGGAGGTCCCCGAGCTTCCCAAGGACGTGCTGCAAGGCCTGGTGGGGATGATCCGCTTCGGCAGCGGCGAGAAGAGCCGGCACCTGTGGTTCAGCCTGGGCATCTCGCTGGCATGGAGCGGCCACAAGAACCTCGCCATCCGCGCGATGCGCCGCGCCGAGCAGCTCGGCCATCCCCTGGCGCGGGAGCATGGCGAGGAGCTGCTTCGCACCATCAAGGCCTACGCCGACAAGGCGAGGGACTGGGAGAAGGTCGCTGCCGAGCTCGACGCGGAGTGGGCCAAGGGGCAGGCCTGGGTCCGGCAGAAGCAGCGCCAGGAGGATGCGCTGCTCGCCAAGGGCAAGGAGAAGCAGGTCTTCGGCTACTGAGCCAGGGTGGCACCGCTTCCCACGCGCAGCACGCGCCCGAAGTCCCGCTCCTTGCCAGACGCGAGCGTCCCCGCGTCCAGCCCCAGGCCTCCCTGGTGCCTGCTTCCAGCCTGGAGCCGCCCCTACCTTCCCCTGAATGGCGGCCGCCCGGGTCCACAGGCGCCTACCGCGTCTCGCCCGCGGCCGCGGAGGCGCATGCCATGAGCCAGCTCGTCATCAAGAAGTTCGCGCAGCCCGATGAGCGGCGGTCCTTCCTCTCGCACGGGCATCTGGACCTCCTCCACCTCGGCGGCAGCAACATCGGGATGGGGGTCTTCGAGCCGGGGTGGAAGTGGTCGAAGGACGTCCAACCCATCGCCGGTACCCGGAGCTGCCAGGCGGCCCACTCCTGCTACATCGTCTCCGGGAGCATGGAGATCCTCATGGACGATGGCACCCGGGCCCTGCTCACCGCGGGCGACGTGGCCTACATCCCTCCAGGGCATGACGCGTGGGTGCTGGGTGACAAGACGTGCCTGATGTTGGATTTCGAGGGCATGGCCGACTACGCGCGGCGCGAGGCCCAACAGTCCGCCCTCCAGTAGGAGGGGGCCGCCGAGCGGGCGGCATGGCGCACCCCCGCGCGAAGGTGTGCATCTTATCCCTCTTAGGAGGGTGCACATGGTCTCGCCAGCGCATCCTGGAACGGAGCAGGGGCGTGTCCCCGCGGCAGTCGCCCACCTTCAGCAGGCGGCACAGCAGGCCCAGCTCCGGCGGTACGGCGTGCTGGCGAGCCTCGGCCAGCTCGCCCTTCGAGACCTCTCCCTCCCGTGTTTCGCCCGCGAGTCGCTCGCCCAACTCCTCGAGACCCTGGAGCTGTCCCAGGGCGCGCTGTGGGAGCTGCTCGACGGGGGCCGCTTCCGGTGTGTCGCCAGCTTCGGAGCATCCCCGCGGCCCGGGCAGCTCGTGGAGCCCGCGGAGGCCAGCGAGTGGCATGCGCTCCTCGCGACGCCCTCCCTCACCGCGAAGGTGTTTGGAGAGGAAGCGCCCGTTCCCCTCACGCCGCTCGCTCCGGGCTCCCAGGGGTTGTTGGTGCGGCTGCCCGGTTCCTCGGGAGAGGCCGTGGCCGTGCTCGCGCTCGGCATGCTGCCGGAGCGGCGATGCGACGCGGATGCCCTGTCCTTCCTCCAGGCGGTTGCCCACCTCCTGGGGGCGGCCATCTCCCGCGAGCACCAGACGCGCACGCGGCGCGCGGAGGTGGAGCGGCTCCAGGCCCTCTTCGAGGGCTCCCCCCTCGTCATCGGCTTGAAGGGCCCGGACGGACGCTACGCCTACGTGAACCGCCGCTTCGCCACCTACCTGCGCAAGCCCGTGGAGGAGGTGCTCGGACATACCGACGAGGAGCTCTTCCCCGCGGACACCGCCCGGATGATGCACGCCCATGACGACACCGTGCGCGCCACGGGCGAGCCGCGGGAGTTCGAGGAGGAGCTCGCGCTTCCCGAGGGGCGGCTGCTCTTCCTGGCCGAGCGCTTCCCGCTCCGCGAGCCGGGTGGGACGCCGTACGCCACGGGGCTCATGGCGCTCGACATCTCCGCCCTGAAGCGGACCGAGCGCGAGCTGCGGCGCCGCGAGGGGGAGCTGCGCCAGATGGTGGATGGGCTCGAGGACCAGGGCATCATCGGGCTGGATACCCAGGGGCGGGTGACGGGGTGGAGCCGCGGCGCGGAGCGGCTCAAGGGCTACAAGGCGGAGGAGATCATCGGCCGGGAGGTGGCCTTCATCCACGAGGGGGAACTCGCGCGCCCCGGCATGCTGCGCGAGGCGCTCGCGAAGGCCGCGCGAGAGGGCCGCGTCGAGGCGGAGAGCTGGTGCGTGCGCAAGGACGGCTCGCGCTTCCTGTCCGAGGACACGGTGTTCCCGCTGTGGATGGAGGAGGGCGGGCTCCGGGGCTTCTCGGTGGTGAGCCGGGACGTCACCGAGCGCTACGAGGCGCAGATGGAATTGCAGCGCAGCGAGGCGCGCTACCGCCTGGTGAGCCGTGCCACGGGGGAGTCCATCTGGGATTGGGATCTCGTCGAGAACCGGGTGGAGTGGGGAGAGCAGGCGCTGGAGCGTTTCGGTTACCCGGCGCGGGAGTCGGCCAGTGACCCGAGCTGGTGGGAGGCGCGCATCCACCCGGAGGACCGGGCGGCGGTGCTGTCCTCGCTGGTGCGCGCCATCGAGCACGGGGAGGAGCGGTGGTACGCCGAGTACCGCTTCCTGCGCGCGGATGGGGACCAGGTCTGGGTGAGGGATCACGGCTACGTGTTGCGCGAGGGCGGCCGTCCCGTGCGGATGATCGGCGCCATGGCGGACATCACCCGGCGGCGGCGCGCCGAGGAAGAACGGAGCCGTCTCTACCGCGAGGCGCAGGAGGCCATCCGCCTGCGCGACGAGTTCCTGTCGGTGGCCTCGCACGAGCTGAAGACGCCCCTCACCACGCTCCAGCTCCACTTGCAGATGCTGCGCATGCTGGCCACCAAGGGGGGGAGTGCCTTCTCCCCGGAGCGCGCCACGAAGAAGCTCTCGCTCGCCGAGTACCAGGTGCAGCGTCTGGTCACGCTGGTCAGTGATCTGCTCGACATCTCCCGGCTCAACTCGGGGCGGATGGAGTTCCGCTTCGAGACCGTGGACGTGGCCCGCATGGTGCGCGAGCTGCTGGAGCGGCAGAGGCAGCTCCTGCGGCACTGTGGCTCCGAGCTGCGGGTGCAGCTCCGCGGCGGGTACGCGGCCCGCGTGGACCCGATGCGGCTGGAGCAGATCCTCACCAACCTGCTCTCCAACGCGGGGAAGTACGGCCAGGGCAAGCCCATCGACGTCTCCATCGAGGGGGACGAGGACGAGTATTTCATCCGCGTGCGGGACCGGGGCATCGGCATCGCCCCCGAGGACCAGCAGCGGATTTTCGAGCGTTTCGAGCGCGCGGTGTCCGAGCGCCACTATGGGGGGCTCGGCCTGGGGCTGTGGATCTCCCGGCGGATCGCCGAGCGGCTCGGGGGGACGCTCACGGTCCGGAGCCGGCCGGGGGAGGGCTCCACCTTCGAGTTGCGCCTGCCACGCTTTCCCTCCGAGACTCGCCCCTCCGAACCGGTGGATGAAGCCCACTGGTGAATGGGCCTGGGAGGCGGGGCCGCCAGATGAACGAGAAGACCGTGGTCGTGACCGGAGCGAATTCAGGCGTGGGGCTCGCCACCGCGACGGAGCTGGCGCGAAGGGGCGCCACCGTCGTCATGGTCTGCCGCAGTCCCGAGCGGGGCGAGCAGGCGCTGAAGGAGGCCCGGCAGCGCAGCGGCTCGGACAAGCTCGAGCTCATGCGGTGTGACCTCGGCTCGCTCGAGAGCATCCGCACCTTCGCTCGCGAGTTCCAGGCCCGGCACTCCGCCCTGGACGTGTTGATCAACAACGCGGGCGTCATCACCACGAAGCGGGAGACGACGCGGGACGGGTTCGAGTCCCAGTTGGGGGTCAATCACCTCGGCCACTTCCTGCTGACGAACCTGCTGCTGGAGCAGCTCCGGCGGGCGCCCCAGGGGCGGATCATCAATGTGTCCTCGGGGGCGCACAAGACGGGGGCCATCCATTGGGAGGATCCGCACCTGACGCAGGGCTTTGGCGTGTGGAAGGCGTATTCGCAGTCCAAGCTCGCCAACATCCTGTTCACGAAGGCGCTCGCGGAGCGGCTCCGGGGAACGGCCATCACCGCCAACAGCCTGCACCCGGGCGCGGTCGGGACGAGCCTCGGCGTGGACCGGCAGACGGGGTTCGGCAAGCCCATCATGAAGTTCCTCGGGCTCTTCTTCCTGACGCCGGAGCAGGGCGCCGAGACGTCCGTGTATCTGGCGGCGAGCGACGAGGTCACCTCGGTCTCGGGCGAGTACTTCTACAAGAAGAAGCGCGCGCCCGTGTCGAAGAGGGCCCAGGACCGGGAGCTCGCGGAGCGGCTGTGGACCTGGAGTGAGAAGCAGGTCGGGTGGGCCGCATAGCGGAGACATTGGGTTCCGCATGCTCCCTCTCCCAGAGGGAGAGGGGACGTCCGCGGCGAGTCAGCTCCGGTAGTCCGCGTTCTCGCTGATGTACTCGTGGCTGCGGTCCGCGCCGAGCACCGTGCAGGCCGCCGTGCCAGCGCCGACGTCCACTTCAATCTCCACCGAGCGCTCGTGCGGAGGGAACGTCACCTGCGGGCGGAAGGTGAGCCCGTCCGCGGGCGGCACGCTGGTGTACAGCTCGGCGCCCTTCATGTGCGCCACCAGGGCCTTCTCCGCCTCGTTGTCGAGCCGGAAGGCACCGTTCTCCATGATGACGCGACCTCCCATGCGCAGCGTGCAGCGCGAGAGGTCCACCTCGGGGTGGTGCGCTCCCACGTACTTGCCAATCGCCATCACCAGCCGGCCCACGTTCGGATCGTTCCCGTTCACCGCGCACTGGAACAGCGGCGAGTTCACCACCGACTTGCCGATGCCCCGCGCCACGTCCTCGCTCGGGGCCCCGTGCACCCGCACGCGCATGACGTGGTGCACGCCCTCGCCGTTGCGCACGATGTCCTCGGCCAGGTCGGCGCACACCTGCTCCAGCGCGGCCTCGAACTCCTTCAAGCTGGGGCAGGGCACCTTGCGCGACGACACCAGCGCCACCGTGTCCGACGTGCTCGTGTCGCTGTCCACGCTGATGCAGCCGAACGTCTTCGCGGACACCGAGCGCAGCGCCGCGCGCAGGGCCTCGCGAGGCACGTCCACGTCCGTCATCAGGAAGACGAGCATCGTGGCCAGGTTGGGCTCGATCATCCCCGCGCCCTTGGCGATGCCCACGATGCTCCCCGTGCCCACCTGGGCCCGGCGGACCTTGGGGTACAGGTCCGTCGTCATGATGCCCTCGGCGGCGGGCATCACCGACTTGTCCGCGAGCGCCGAGACGGCCTGGGGCACCGCCCCCACCAGGGCGTCCACCGGCAGCCGCCAGCCGATAACGCCCGTCGAGCAGGGCAGCACCTGCGAGGCGCTCAGCCCCAGCGAGCCCGCCACCGCCGCGCACAGCCGCTCGGAGGCCTCGACGCCTCCGGGCGCGCACACGTTGCTCACCTTGTTGTTCACCACCACCGCGCCCAGCGTGGGCTCCTCCAGCCGCTTGCGGCCGATGAGCACCGGCGCTCCCGGGAAGGCGTTCTTTGTGAACACCGCCGCGAACGCCGGCGTCGGCTCGTCGAGCACCAGCAGCGTGAGGTTCATCTTCGCCGGTTTGGCCACCTCGGCGGGCATGAACTCGAGGCGCGTGCGCCCGACGCGGAAGCCGCGGGGCAGGGCGGACTGCTGCTCCAGCCAGCTCTGGTGGGCCTCGGCGGACGGGAAGGTCAGGTGCGTGCTGGGAATGGCGGTACCTCGCTGCGAGGAGAAAGGGACTTGGTGCCGCAATCCGGGGCGCGAATCAATGACGGAGATGCCCGTCCGCCCGCTTCGCCGTCAGGGAAGCACCGGCCGGAGCTGCTCGGTGGGGATGATCTGCTTGCGCTGGCGGGGGCTCGACCAGTGCAGCCGCATGAGGGCCAGGCCCGTCTGCTCGAAGAACTCCAGCCGGAGCGAGTAGGCCCGGCCCGCCTCCAGCGTGACGGTGCCGCGGTTCTCCTTGGTGGCGTGGATCGTCCAGTCGTCGATGAGCAGCTTGCCGTCCACCCAGAGCCGGACCCCGTCATTGGACTGGGTATGGAAGGTGTACGTCTCCGAGTACCGGGGCACCACGCTTCCCGTCCAGCGCGCCGAGAAGGTGTTGATGTCCAGGACCGGGTCCGGCGAGCCGCTTTCCCACCGGAAGTCCACGGTGGGGTCCACCCGCTCCACCTTCAGGCCCTTGAAGTCCAGCTCATTGAAGTACTCTGCCCGCAGGCCGTTGCCCGGGCCGCTCACGTCCCGGAACACCGCTGTGTATTGCGAGTTCCCGGTGGGACGGACCTCCTGGGTCATGGCCCCCCCGTGCGCCCAGCGGTCGAAGACGTACGTCTTCCCGTCCTTCGCCTGGGGAGAGACGGTGCCCAGCGCGCGCACCACCCCCGCCACGGTCTCCACCTCCAGCGGAGCCGGCTGGGGTTGCCCGTCGAGCGTCACCTGCAGCCCCGTGGGCTCGGTGCTCAGCCGCAGCTTCACCTTCCGGGGCCGCACGTCCCGGAAGAGCTCGTGGGTGGCCCCGCTGGAGTCCTCCACCCGCAGGTGGATGCGGTACCACACGTTGGCGGCCGTCTCGCCCCGCTCCGGCACGGTGAACCTGCCGCTCTTCCCCCCGCGCGTGGACGGCACGAAGGGGTGCAGGTGGTCGTCATGGTGGAAGTCCACCCGCCAGGTGAAGGCGCTGTCCGGCAGCGTCCCCTCCTCGGCGTCCGTGCCCCGGCCCTCGTAGGCGATGACGTTCCCCGCGCTGTAGAGCGTCCCCTCCACGGGCAGGAAGAAGGTGGCGGTGGGGGGGGTGTTGTTCCGCACGGTGACGGTGGCCTCGTTGCTCAGCACCGAGCCGTAGTCGTTGAACACCCGCACCCGGAAGCGGGTCCCCGAGTCCGAGAGCTGCACCGAGGCCAGCGTGAGGCTCGGGGACGTCTGCCCCGCCAGGTCGCTGCCATTGCGCTGCCACTGGTAGCGCAGCGACGGCGTCCCGGTGGCGCCCACCGTGAAGGTGGCGGACTGGCCGGGCCGTACCGTCAGGCTCTCGGGTTGGCTCGCGACGGTGGGCGCTTCGGCGGCCCCCGCGTAGCGGATGCGGCGCACCGTGTCCTCCGTCCGGTCCAGGTAGTAGAGGCTGCCGTCCGGTCCGACGTCGAGGTCCACCGGCGCCTTCAATCCCGTGGCGAAGACGGCGACGGCGCCATCCCTCGGGTCATAGGTGCGGATCCACCCGCCGCAGTAGTCCGAGAAGAAGTAGCGCCCGGTGTACTCCGCGGGGAAGTGGGGCTGAGCCGGGTTGTAGAAGACGCCCGCGGAGATGGCGCAGCCGCTGCTGGTGCCCGAGCCGTGCGGATAGGCGAACAGCGGGGCGCGGTAGCGGGAATCCGTCGTGGGGCCCTCGGTGTCCGGCCAGCCGTAGTTGGCGCCGGCGACGCCCTCGTTGAGCTCCTCCCACTTGTTCGCCCCGACGTCGTTGATGAAGAGGCGGCCGGTGCCCGGCTGCACGGCGAAGCTGAAGGGGTTGCGCAGGCCGAGCGCCCAGATGGCCCGGTAGCTGCCCGTGGTGCGCGTGTAGAAGGGGTTGTCCGTGGGGAGGGTGCCGTCCTTCTCCAGCCGCAGCATCTTGCCCAGCAACGAGGTGAGGCTCTGCGCCCGGTCCGAGCGCGTGTTCTCCCCCACGGCCACGAAGAGCTTGCCGCCGGGCCCGAAGTGGAGGGCGCCTCCATTGTGGTTGTTGGCCCCCAGCGCCTCGAGCTCGAGCAGGACGCGCTCGCTGCCGGGCACGGCCAGGTTGCCGTTGGCGGTGAAGCGGCTGACGCGGTTGTGCACCTGGGGCGTGGTGGCCGTGTAATAGACGTACACGTAGGGCTGGCGGGGGAAGTCTGGATCCAACGCCACGCCGAGCAGGCCCCGCTCCCCGCTGCGATCCGTGGTGACCGTCAGGAACGGCGCGCTCAGCAGCTTCCCGTCCTGGATGAGCCGGAGCCGGCCGTCCTGCTCGCACACGAAGATGCGTCCATCCGGTGCGATGGCCATGGAGGTCGCCGCGTCGAGCCCGTCGACGACCAGCGTGTCCGTGAAGCGGGTGGGCACCGCGGCCGCTTCCGTGCGTTGCCGCTGCGGGCTCATGGAGGGTTCCTCCTCCGCGCAGCCCCACAGCAAGAGAAAGCAGGCGAATGCCCGAAGAGCATCGATTCGCATGGCGCACGCTCCAATCAACCGCCCCCCCCTCATGGAAGGTGGCGCGAAGCTGTAGCGGGGCGTGCGTACTGCTCAGCAGCACACGAGGGCAGCGCTTCCACGTCCGTCCGCTGGTGGATGGTGCGGGCGGGGAGTTGGGCTTCAGCGGGCAGGTGCCCTGGCCCTGGGGGCGGTGGGTCTCACGGCGCTTCCTGAGGGCTTCTCACCGTCCGTGTGGGTGCACACGCGCAGGGAGGAGAACGGAAAATCCTTTCGTCCAGTGGTGGTGGCCAGGACCGTTCGCCACTGAACAGCCCCCACGTAAGTGCCGGACTTCACGGGAATTTGACGGGTCTGCTTTGTGCTCAAATGATAAACGACGAACCTCTCCCTAGGCTTGCGCACCGTGTACACCGTCGAAATCAGCCCCCCCGCCTGGAATCAACTCGCCCACCTGTCGCTGGAGACCTATCGGCGCATCCGGGACGAGTTGGATGCCGTCGCCACGGCCCTGGGCGAGGGCGGCCAGGTCCTTCCTGGGACGGTGAAGGCCTCCGGGCGCCCGGCCTCCACCCCCTCGGTGGTGGTGGATGATGCGATCGCCGTCTACGACGTGGACCACGAGCTCCAGCGTGTGCTGCTGCTGGAGGTGGCGCGCCGTCTCCCCCGGGATCTCTAGGGGAGGGCGGGGCGCCAGGCGGATCGGCCGTAGGGCGGGCGGGGGAGCGATGGAGGGTGCCTGGAGCCGGGCTCCGGCGCCCGAGGACGTTCACATTTTCCGGATATGGCGACGTACGAGCCAGTGTCCGGGAGGGAGGGGCGGCTTCGCCTCTGCGACTTCATCCGGGAGCAGCACACGCTGATCCTCGAGGAGTGGGAGCGCGCGGTGCGGGTCATGCCCGAGGCACGGCGGCTGTCCCAATCCCGGCTGCTGGACCATCTGCCGCCCCTGTTGGCGCGGATGGCGGACCGGGTGGAGGACGTCCACACCGGAGTCCTGGGCTCGCTGGAGGACTGGCCGGAGATCCACGCGTTGCAGCGGCTGGACGTGGGGTTCGACCTGGAGCAGGTGACGCACGAGTACGCGCTGCTGCGCGCCTGCATCCTGCGGCTCTACGGCCAGCACCTGGGGCGCGAGGGAGGAGGGGACGCGGAGATGCTGCTGCGGGAAGCTCGAGCGCCTCAACCAGCTGTTCGACGAGGCGGTGGCCACCGCGGTGTTCCGCTACTCACGGGCCCGCGAGCGCACCCTGGTGGCGCTCGACCGGATCTCCGAGGCGGCGCTTGGCACGGAGGACCTGGACACCTTCCTGGAGCGGCTGCTGCGCGTGGTGCTGGAGACGACCGAGTCGGTGGACTCCGTCACGCTGCTGCTGCGCGAGGGAGAGGTGCTGCGGGCGCGCGCCTCGGTGGGCCTGGAGCAGGAGGTGACCGCCGGTTTCCAGCTCCGGGTGGGCGAGGGCTTCGCCGGGAAGATCGCCGCCGAGCGGCGGCCGCTGGAGGTGCGCTCGGCGGCGGCGGAGCCGCTGGTGAAGAGCGAGGCACTGCGGCGGCGGGGCACCCGCGCCCTGTACGGGGTGCCGCTCATCGCCGGGGAGGAGGTGGTGGGCGTGGCGCACATGGGCAGCATCACCGCCTTCGAGTTCTCCAACGAGGACAAGCTGCTCTTCCGGGCGATGGTGAGCCGGGCCTCGGCGCTGCTGGTGCAGACGCGGCTGGCCAGCCGTGAGCGCGAGGCGCGCGAGGCGATGCGCACGCACGAGGAGATGCTGCGCCTGGTCATCGAGCAGAGCCGGGCCGCCATCATCGTGACGGACGAGCGGGGCGTGCTGCGCATCTTCAACGCGGAGGCCGAGCGCCAGCACGGCGTCACCCGCCAGCAGGTGGCCGCGCCCGAGTGGACGGCGACCTATGGGCTGCTCGACCTGGAGGAGCGGCCCCTGGCGCTGGAGGCGACGCCCCTGTACCGGGCGCTCCACGGAGAGACGGTCACCGAGGCGCGCTGGAAGGTGCGGCGCCCGGATGGCTCGGTGCGCATCCTCAGCGGCACCGCCTCGCCCGTGCTCCTTCCGGACGGCACTCCGGCCGGCGCGGTGCTCTCCGCCCGGGACGAGACGGAGCGGCTGCGGCACGAGGTGGAGCAGTCCGAGACGCTCGCGCTGCTGGACTCGCTGCTGTCCACCGCGCCCATCGGCCTGGCCTTCGTGGGCCGGGAGCTGCGCTATGTGCGCGTCAACCGCATGCTCGCGGAGATGAACGGGGCGCCCATGGAGGCGATGTTGGGGCGCGCCGTGCGCGAGGTGCTCCCCGGCGAGTCCGGCGCCTCCCTGGAGCCCCTGCTGCGCCACGTCTTCGAGACGGGCGAGCCCCTGCGGGAGCGGGAGGTGGCCATCGCCACGGCGGCCGACGAGGGCCGGATCCACCACTACCTGTTGAGCGTCTACCCGGTGCGGGACATCCGGAACGTGGTGCGCTGGGTGGGCACGGTGGTGGTGGACATCACCGAGCGCCAGCGCACCGAGGAGGAGCTGCGCCGGGCGGCGGAGTTCCGCGAGCGCTTCCTGGGCATCGTCTCGCACGACTTGCGCAACCCGCTCAATGCCATCCTCCTGTCCGCCAACGCGTTGATGCGGGCGGAGGACCTGGCTCCCCGCCACCTCAAGCCCGTGCGCCGCATCATCACCAGCGCCGAGCGCATGGCGCGGATGATTGGCGAGCTGCTGGACTTCACGCGCGGGCGGCTGGGCGGAGGCATCCCCGTGTCACCCCAGCACCTCAACCTGCGGCACCTGGTGCGGCATGTGATGGAGGAGCTGGAGGCGGGCCATCCCGGGCGCGAGCTGCGGCTGGAGGGCACGGGACGCTTCGAGGGGGAGTGGGATCCGGACCGGCTCTCCCAGGTGATGGGGAACCTGGTCAAGAACGCGCTCGACTACAGCCCCGAGGGGACGCCCGTGCGCCTGCGGTTGCGCGACGAGGGGGAGAGCGTCGTCCTGGAGGTGAACAACGCCGGCCCGCCCATCCCGGCCGAGCTGCTGCCCACCATCTTCGAGCCCTTCCGGCGGCTCTCGCGGGACAGCCCGCACCCGGCCTCGGGCCTGGGGCTGGGGCTCTACATCGTGGAGCAGATCGTCCGCGCCCACGGGGGCACCCTCTCGGTGTGCTCCACCGCGGAGGAGGGCACCACCTTCACGGTGCGGCTGCCCCGGACTCGAGGCGCGCTTTCTCCCGCTCCATGAGGGCCCGCACGTGGTCGCGCAGCGCGGCCGGGTCCGGGAAGGCGCGCGGGTCCACGGGCTCGAGGACGCTCACCCGGCAGTCCGCCCGGAAGTGGATCAGCAGCCCGTGCTTGGGCAGGGTGTCCCCCGTGCCGGTGAGCACCATGGGGATGAGCGGGCAGCCCTTGGCATGGGCCAGCCGGAAGGCGCCGTCCTTGAAGGGCCGCATCTCGTTGTCCGGCGAGCGCGTGCCCTCGGGGAAGATGAGCACCGGCACGCCCCGGTCCAGCCAGCGCTCGCACGCGGCCATCATCTTCGCGATGCTCTCCTTGTCCCCGCGCACCAGCGACACGTAGCGGTTGAGGTGCATGTTCCAGCCGAGGAACGGCAGCCGGAAGTTGCTGGCCTTGGAGACCCACTTGAAGGGCCGGTAGAGGCCGAAGAGCACGAGGATGTCGCCCAGGGACTGGTGGTTGGCCACCAGCACCGCGGGCCCGTGCCAGGGCAGGCGCTCGCGGCCTTCGATTCGCAGGCTCCAGCCGGGGCTGACCCAGAAGTAGAGCTGCGCCCAGCCGCAGGAGAACAGGTGCAGCACCCGCCCGTTGCGGTCGAAGGGCCATGTCACCACGAAGATGATGACCGCGACGCAGAAGAGGACGGCGAAGCTCGCCGCGAAGAACGACCAGAAGAGCACCGAGAGGAGCCAGCGCATATCACCCTGCTCCGGTGGGCCGGAGGTAAGGCACCATCATCGCACGCCGGGTGAAGAATGGCTGGCCCATGGGGCAAGACATGGGACTCGGGGGGAGGAGGGGCGCGGCAGGGACACGGTGGCGCACTCCACCTGGAAGTGGGGTGGCCCGCCTGTCCGCGCCCGGTGCCAGGCGGTCTTGAGCTGATAGCGCCCGTTGACCTTGCTACGCTCCGCCGCTTCGTGTTGAACAGGCAGTCAAGAAGAGAGTGAGCCCATGACGAGGTTGCTCGCGGTAATTTGGATACTGTGGTGTAGCCTCGCTCTCGCTGCTCCACCCCGCCCCAAAGCTGCGTCCAGGAGCGCCACCGTCAAGAGCGCGAAAATCCCCAATCCCAATGGAAGGAAGGGGGGGACGGAGCACCAGGCCAAGGTGAAGGAAGTGGAGGCGGACGTCAAAGACCGTGGACTGGTTCCCAAGCGGGAGCACATGGTTCAGACGCCCCAAGGCTCCAGGAGCAAGCGGTTCGTTGATGTGGCGGGCGTGGAGCCGTCGACAGGGACTGTCGAGGAAATGCATCAGGTGGGTCGCCAAACGAAGGATGGCCAGCCAGTGGCGCGCGAAAGAAAAGCCCTGGATGATATCCAGGAAGCGACAGGCGACCGTCCGAAGTTCCACCCATACACAGATAAATAGCCGATTCACATGGGACACCAGCTCAGGTTCTTCCTGACTCCCGCGGACCTTCAGCTCCTCGAGCAGCGGCTGAAGGCGCACTGTCCAGTGGTCTATTTGGACTACAGGTCGGAACAGCCTGCTCCAAGATTGCTCTCCACGCTCGCTGTGGCGGAGTTCAGCAAAACGTGGCTGACGATATTCCTGGCACCGCCAGAATCATTGCAGGCTCTCAGATTCGAGCATGTCGTGAAGCAGGGCTACTGGACAGTGGATCTGCTGCGGTCCCCCATCATCGAATTGAGCCGCTGTTTCTACGACGGAAAGCTCCTTCGCGTCGGACGCCTGTTTTATGACCGGGGCTTCCATGATGAGACGGGCAACTGGGTTGAGAAGCCCGCCTCCTTTCAGACCTGGGCGAAGAAGATACTCTCCGTAGCTCGCAAGGGGATCCAGCGGGATGCCGCATTGGAGGCCTATGTCGGAGAGAACGCCCAGGCGGAACGTCAGCGGGGAGGGCTCACGCTGGTGTCGTCGTGAGCCATGAGCCCCCCTGTGGAGCCAGCCTCACCCCTTGGGCATGGCTACCAGGTCGAAGTCCGGAATCTACTCGCGCATGTACTCGCGCATCCGCTTGATGAGCCCGGCCTCTAGAAGAGGGCTGCACCCCCGCTCCACCGGCCCGGCGCACAGCCCTGTCGGCGCCCGGCAGTGGTCTTCCACTCCCTCCCTCTCCCTCACCAAGCTACGTCACCACGAAGAGGACGAGCGCGACGCAGAAGAGGACGGCGAAGCTCGCCGCGAAGAACGACCAGGTCACCCTGCTCCGGTGGGCCGGAGGTAAGGCGCCATCATCGCACGCCGGGTGAAGAATGGCTGGCTCGCGGTATAGGTCCCTTGGCAGACAGTCCACGGTAGGAGAGAAGCAGACCGCACATGGACATCGCGCTCATCACCTACTGGGGTCTGCCCGAGATGACGGAGGACGACCAGCGGCTGCTCGAGCCGCTGCGCGCCCGGGGGCTGCGGCCCCACGTCGTGCGGTGGGACGACCCGGAGGTGGAGTGGGCGCGCTACCGGCTCGCCCTGGTTCGCACCACCTGGGACTATTTTCTCAAACCGGTGGAATTCCTGGCGTGGCTGGAGCGGGTGCCCCCGCTCGTGGACGTGCTCAACCCCCCGGGCGTGCTGCGCTGGAACAGCCACAAGTCCTATCTGCTGGAGCTGGCCGGGAAGGGCGTCCCCGTCACCCCCACGGCGCTCTGCCCCCGGGGCCGGGCGGCCTCGCTGCCGGCGCTCGTGGCGGAGCGGGGATGGGGTGAGGTGGTGGTGAAGCCCGCGGTGTCCGGCGGCGGGCGGCTCACCCGGCGCTTCGAGCCCGCGCGGCTCGCGGACGAGGGGCAGGCCCACCTGGACGCGGTGCTCGCCGAGGGCGATGCGCTGGTGCAGCCCTTCCTGCCCGCGCTGCACGAGGGCGGCGAGCGCTCCTACATCTTCTTCGACGGAGTCTTCTCGCACGCGGTGGTGCGGGCGCGCACCATGGAGGCCGAGGGCGGCACCCTGCCGGATGGGGTGGCCCTGGCGCCGCGCGCGGACGAGGTGGCGCTCTCGGAGCGCGTGCTGGCCGCCACGCCCGGACGGACCCTCTATGCGCGGGTGGACGTGGCCACCGGTCCGGAGGGCACGCCCCTGCTGCAGGAACTGGAGGTCATCGAGCCGCGGCTCTTCTTCGGCGCATCCGAGGGCGCCTCCGCACGCTTCGCGGACGCGCTCGTCCGGTACCTCTCGCGCTGAGGCGGGCGGCGCGGGGGGTTACGGGGGGTTCTGACCGGCGACGCCCGGCGCGCCGGGGCTGGCCGGATCCGCGGGCTTCTCCTCGTCCGTGAGCTCGTACTCGAGCGGGGCGGGGGAGATGGCCATGTCGTTGGTGACGACCCAGGAGTTGTAGCGCTTCTCGGACACCTCGATGAGCTTGCCGTCCTCGTAGCAGACGACGTGCAGCACGAAGGTGGGCGCGTTGATGGTGGGCTTGCCGTACTGGTAGCACTCCTGGTTGCCGCGGCGCTCCTTGCTGGTGGGCTGGCCGAGGATGCCGGAGACGTCCTGCGGCGACATGCCCTTGTTCACCTGCCGGAGGCCCCAGGCCGTGTCCACGCGGAAGGGCATGGCCTCGGGCTGCATGGCCACGAACCACTTGCCGACCACGAAGAGGAACAGCGCCGCGGCGGGGTACAGCAGGAGCATGCGCTTGGGGCGGCGAGGTTGCTTCTTCGAATAGGCGCTGAAGAAGTCATCCTGCTCGGCCGCGTCCATTTCACCCTGCCCGGTCTGCTGGTGCTGTTGGCTCACACCCCGAGACATGCCCCGTGGCGCCGCCAGATGCAAGCAGGTCGAGGCATGGGCCAGAGGGGCGCGCCCTCCTCTCGCGGCCAGGAGAGCAGGCACTCAGGCGAGCGAAACGTCCAGGGCCAGGGCGAGTGCGAAACCCCACATCAGGCTGTTGGTCGCCTCGCGGTGGAAGCCACTGCGGCGGCTCTCGGGGATGACGTCGCGGGTGACGACGTAGAGCATGGCGCCGGCCGCGAAGGTGAGGCCCCAGGGGAGCAGGCGGGTGCTGATGGACAGTGCGCTCACGCCGAGCAGGCCGCCGAGCGGCTCGACGAGCCCCGTCAGCAGCGCGAGGACGGCGGAGCGGCCGGCCTTCATGCCCGAGCCCCGCAGCGCCACCGCCACCACCAGGCCCTCGATGATGTTGTGCACGCCGATGCCGAGCGCGACGGCCAGGCCCAGCCGCGCCTCGGGGCCGGAGAAGCTGACGCCCACGGCCAGGCCCTCGGGGAAGTTGTGGAGGGTGATGGCGAGCACGAACAGGATGACCCGGCTCCGGTTCAAGCCGGCCTGGGCGGGAAGGTCCTCGGGGACGTGCGCATGGGGCATGAGGGCGTGCCAGCCGCGCACGAAGAGGGCGCCGAGCAGCATGCCCAGGCCCACCTTCAGCAGGGCCCCGCCCGGCGCGGTGCCCCCCTGGAGGAGCAGGCCGAGCGCGGGGAGGATGAGGGAGAAACCCGTGGCCGCGAGCATCACGCCCGCGCTGAAGCCGAGCATCCGGTCCAGCGCCTTGCGTCCGAAGTCCGGGGAGAGGAGGATGGGGAGGGCGCCCAGGCCCGTGGCCGCTCCCGCGCCCAGGCTGGCCAGCAACCCCGTCCCCAACAACCCCGTTCCGATCGCGTCCACCATGTTCTCCCACCTCCTTTGAGTGTCTGGACGGAGTGGGCGTTGCCCGGTTCGTCATGGCGGAAGTTGAAACCGCTACCCCACCGGGCGGGCGGCTGTGCTCTGGTGGGCCGTCATGACGCGCCCTCTCGTGTACCGCCGTTATGGAGGCTCGCTGCAGGTCTCCATTCCCTCCTTCGACGTGCTGGTGGAAGCCGTGCGCATTCCGGAGACCCAGTGGCTGGCCACGGCCTGCCCACTCGAGGGGCTCCACTGCGACCCGCGCTTCCTCGCCTTCGTCGACGCGGATGGAAACAAGCGCATCCGCGTGGCCGAGCTCCGCGCCGCCGTCGAGCACACGGCGAAGTTGCTGAAGTCGCACCAGGGCGCGGACGCGGCGAGCGACGTGCTCGCGCTGGACGAGCTCTCCGAGGCGGGAGGGAAGCTCCGGGACGTGGCGGGCATCCTGCTGGAGACGCTGAAGGCCGGGGACCGGACGCGCATTTCGCTGGAGCAGGTGCGCACCAGCGAGAAGGCGCTGCGGGAGGCGGGGCAGAACGGGGATGGCATTGTCGCCCCGGCCTTCCTGCCCGAGCCGTCGCGGTCGCTGGCCGAGAAGCTCATGGCCTGCTTCCCCGAGGTGAAGAACCGGGCGGGGCAGGCGGGCGTGGACTTGCCCCTGCTCCAGCGCTTCCGGGAGGAGCGGAGCGCGCTGCTGGTGCACCTGGCGGACAAGGCGTCGGTGCTGGTGTGGGGCGAGCGGAGCGTGGAGCACGCCCGGCGCATCCAGGAGATCCGGCCGCTGCTGGACACGTACTTCCTGCAGTGCCGGTTGGTGGCGGCGCAGCCCGAGGCCGTGTCGAGCCTCAAGCTGGAGGCGGGCCGGGTGCAGGGGGCGCTGGGGGACACGCAGGCGCTGGCGCGGGTGGTGTCGGAGCTGCCGGTGGCGCCTCCGGAGCCCGGGGGCGCGCTGCGGTGGTCGCGGCTGTACCGGGGCCAGGCCTTCGAGCGGCTCGAGGCCTTCCGGAAGGACGTGGCGGTGCCGCTCACGGGGGACATGGCGACGCTGGTGGACGCGGCCTGGCGCGAGCTGTGCGCGAGAGCCGATGCCATCCTGGCGTGGCAGTCGCGGCTGGAGGCGAGCCCCCTGCGCGGGCTGGTGGAGACGTTGGCGGGCATTCCCGAGTCCGAGCTGGAGGCCCTCGAGGCGGCGTGCCGGGCGGACCTGGCGCTGAAGGACAAGCTGGACGCGGTGGACGAGCTGGAGCGGCTGATTCTCTACCAGCGCTGGCTGCTGACGTTCGCCAACAACTTCATCAGCATGCCGGACCTGTACCAGACGAAGCGGCGCGCGCTGATGGAGAAGGGGACGCTCATCCTCGGGGGCCGGAGGTACAGGCTGTCGGTGCTGGTGACGAACCGGGCCGCACACGCCGCGCTGACGGGCCAGGGCACCACCTGCACCCTCTACGTGCAGGTGGCGGCGAAGGACGGCGGGGAGAGCTACGAGGTGGCGGTGCCCGCCACGCGCGGGCGGAGCGCGGACCTGGTGGTGGGCAAGCGCGGCGTCTTCTACGACGTGGAGGGCCGTGAGTTCGACGCGGTGGTGACGCAGATCATCCGCCAGCCCGTGTCGCTGTGGGAGGCGATGACGATGCCCTTCGGGCGGATCGGCCAGTTCATCTCCAAGAAGATCGAGGGGATGGCGGCGGCCGGGGAGAAGTCGCTCGATGAGTCACTGGAGAAGAGCTACGGGCAGGGGACCCTGGCGCCTCCGGCCGTGCCGGCTCCGGCGGCACCCGCGGCCCCCGCGGCGGCGGGACCGGGCGGCTTCATCGCGGCGACGGGCATCGCGTTCGCGGCCGTGGGCTCGTCGCTGGCCTTCATCGTGACGCAGGTGCGGTCGCTCACCGTCTTCGACGTCATCTCGGCGGCGATGATTGTCGCCGCGGTGGTGATGCTGCCCTCGGGCCTGCTGGGGTGGCTCAAGCTGCGCAAGCGCAACCTGGCGCTGCTGCTGGAGGGCTCGGGCTGGGCGCTCAACGACCGGTTGAGGCTCACGCCGGACCTGGCGGCGCTCATCACCCGCCGGCCGAGGCTGCCGAAGAACGCCAAGGTGGACCGGACCGATGTGTTGCGCTCGGTCCTCGTGAGGGTGCGCGAGGACGACGAGGAGGAGCCGCGCTCGCCGGGCCTGTGGCTGGCCATCGGGCTCGGGGTCCTCTTCGTGCTGCTCTGGCAGTTCCGCGAGCCGCTCGTCCGCGAGGCCTGCAAGCGCCAGTGGATGGCGGGCGCCACGTGCGACGCGCTGGTGACACCGGGCAGCTCTCCGGCCGTGCCGCCCGCGCCACCGGCTCCGTGAGGCTCTGAGCTACTTCCAGCCGAGCAGCTCGCGCAGCAGGGGCGTCATCTGCTCGGCCGTCCGCTGGTGGGTCTTCCGGCTGGGATGCCAGAGGCAGCCGAGTCCCTCGTCCCCGGGATTGGGCGGCACCTCGGCGAAGTGCACGCGGGAATCTCCGGCCTGACGCAGGGTCTCCACCACGCTGGAGATGAGGGCTCGGGCATGGCGGCGTGCCTTGACGTCCTTGGGGTGGCTGTCGGTGATGCCGGAGCCCAGGACGCAGACGATGTGGGCCTGGGGGTAGTGGCCGCGGATGCCGTCCACCAGGGCGCGGTAGGCGTCGCGGAAACGCTCCTCTCCAGGGTGCTCCTTCCAGAAGTCGTTGGCGCCGAGCTGGATGACGACCGCGTCGGGCACCCAGGAGGTGAAGTCCCAGCGGCTGTCCTCTCGATGGGGAAGGGTGCGCGTGTAGAGCTGGGGCAGGGTGGGCGTGGGGTCGTTGGCGTAGTTGACGGCCACGCCCTTGCCGGAGAAGGCGACGATGGAGGACTCGGCGCCGAGGGCTTGTGACGTGAGGGCGGCCCAGGTGAGGGAGCTGCGCTGGGTCTCCACGTTGAAGCTGCACGCCTCGTTCTTGCCCTCGATGCCAAAGCCGGTGAGGCCCGAGTCACCGATGAATTCCAGGCGGCGCGTGGGTCCCGGAGGCGCGGGCAGCAACCGGGCGCCCGGGTCGAGCTCGATCCCGAGGAACTGGGTCTCTCCGACGACGGACTCGGTCTCCTTCTCCAGCCGGAGCACGTGCTCGCCCTCGGAGAGCCCCTCGGCGATGCGGTAGAGCATGCGGCCCTCGCCCACGTAGAGGTCACGGAAGGGCGCACCGTCCACGCTGAAGCGGAAGCGGTTGGGCGCGAGCTCCTCGACCTTGGGCAGGTCGAGCAGGCGCAGACCGAGGGAGGTGCCGGTGAAGCGCACGGTGAGGGACGTGCCACCCCAGGCGAGGCGGGGACCCTGGGCGTCTCCACGGTCTACCCGGCCACCGAATCGCAGCTCGCGGGCCTGGGGAGACACCTGGACGGGAAGGGTGCGGCAGCCGCTGAGCGCGGCCAGCAGGACGGCCACGCCCATTGATTTCAGAGGGCTCATGCCCCCGGGTTCTACCTGACGACGTACCAGTTCACATCGGAGAACCCCTGACGCACCACGCTCGAGAGCAGGGTGCCACCCTTCATGAACCAGAAGGCGAGTTGCCCGTTCGTCCGGTGGTGCCACAGGACATCCAGGTTCCCGTCCCTGTCGAGGTCCCCCGCCGACACCGGACGCCAGTTCACGTTGGGATAGCCCTGCACCCTCACGCTCGAGAGCACGGCGCCTGCCCGCATGAACCAGAAGTCGAGCTGTCCCCGGGTGCGGTGGTGCCACAGGACGTCGAGGTCCCCGTCCCGATTGAAGTCTCCCGCCGTCACCGGCTGCCAGTTCACATCGGGATGGCCCTGGAGCGTCACCTGGGACAGCACGGTGCCCGCGCGCATGAACCAGAAGGCGAGCTGTCCCCGGGTACGGTGGTGCCAGAGGAGGTCCAGGTCCCCGTCACCGTTGAAGTCCGCCGTGGTCACCGGCTGCCAGTTCACATCGGGGTAGCCCTGGAACGTCACCTGGGACAGCACGGTGCCCGCGCGCATGAACCAGAGGGCGAGCTGCCCCTGGGTGCGGTGGTGCCAGAGGACGTCCAGGTTGCCGTCGCTGTCGAGGTCCGCCGCGGCCACCGGGCGCCAGTTCACATCGGTGGGGCCCTGGAGCACCACCTCCGAGACCCGGGTGCCTCCCTGCATGAGCCAGAGGGCGAGCTGGCCCCGGGTGCGATGGTGCCGCAGGAGGTCCAGGTTCCCATCGCTGTCGAAGTCGCCCGTCGACACCGGGTACCAGTTCACGTCCTGGGTGCCCGGGACCTCCGCCTGGGAGAGCTGCGTGCCATCCTTCATGAACCAGATGGAGGACTTGTCCTCGGTGCGGTTCTGCCACAGCACGTCGAGGCTCCCATCTCCGTTGAAGTCCGCGCTCTTGTTTCCACAGAGCCTGGCGCTGGCATTGCCCGTCGCGCGGCAGAAGGCCTCGATGGCCGGGTAGACGTAGGTGACGTCCTCGCCGCGGCAGCCCGCCTGGGGGCACACATTCACCACGTTGCAGCCGCCATTGGCGACGTAATCCGTATCCCCGCGCACGAGGATGCCCGCCACCGAGTACCCGCTCGTCTCGTAGACGCCCGAGCCCGAGTTGCCGGCGAAGGTGTCCGTGGTGCCCACGAAGTAGTCCAGCGTGCCCGCGCGCGGGTCGCGCACCGAGCCGCCCGTGTCGGCCTTGAAGGGAATGCCACTGCCGCTGCCAATGATGCCCAGGTTCTGGCCGCTGGCCATGGCGGCGTTGCCCGTCTTCACCGGCGCTGGCGTGAAGCGTGGCGTGGCGGGCCGGTCCAGCCGCACCAGGGCGAAATCCACCGAGCCCTGTTTGCGGGCCACGACGGAGGCGCAACTGAAGACGTCCGCCGTGGTGACCGTCTGCAGCGCGCCCTCGGAGGGCCGGTAGTAGTTGAAGACGAAGCGGATGTTGGCGCAGTCCGACGAGGTGCTGACGCAGTGGCCCGCGGTGAGCACCACGTCATCGTCGATGAGCGTGCCGGAGCAGATGGCCGCCGCCGGATCCTCCCGGAAGCGCTCCGTGGCGCAGAGGTTGTGGCGCACCCCCAGCGTCGGGGCGTTGAAGGTGATGTCGTTGGGATCCACCGTGTTGAGGACTCCCGCGAACATCAGGGCCACCGTCGACTGCTGCGCGCGCGCCCTCATCGTGGCGTCCGGGTGCGCGTACACGTCCTGCCGGTTGTCCGTGCCGTAGACGACCTCGCCTCTCGTCCGGTGGAGGGATTCACCCTCCTCCGGTTCCATGGAGGTACAGGCCATGGAGGAGAGCAGTGCCAGCAGGGGCCAGGAGCGATGGGGGCGCGGCGGTGAGTGGGTCTCTCTCATGGGGGTGGGGAAATGCGCATGGGAGACGCATGACGCATCCGGCCTCTCGGGAGGGTTGGCGCCAGGGTGATGATGATGGGTTTGGACAAACCCTGTCGCGGCGGCATGGACAATCCCTGGTGGAGCAGTGGATGATTGACTTTGGGTTGGTGGGATGGTGTGAAAGTATTTGCATGTGGGATGCATGATTTGATTGTTCTCAGATTCTTAGCCATCCCTGGGCGCGATGGGCGTCCGTGGCCGTGCGGCCTAAATCGTTGGTGCCGCCAATTCCGGCGGCAGCACCAGCAAGGAGCAGCGTCATGGACGAGAAGAAGGAGAAGAAGCTCCGCCTCAACAAGGAGACCATCCGCAACCTCTCGGATGAGAGCCTCGAGCAGGTTGCCGGTGGCAAGAAGAAGGGCCAGACCGGCTTGATCTGTGTCTCGCAGGTCAAGTTCACGGCGTGCGTCGGCTGCTCGATCATCTGCTAGCCGGCCGCGAGCCGATGCAATGACACTCCCCGGCTGAGAACAGACAAAGGGGGGGCGCCGTTTGTTGAGGGGGGCCTCCGAACGTCACCCGGCGTTCGGAGGCATGGGCGTCAGTTCAACTGCGCCGCCACCAGCCTGGAGTAGAACCCTCCGCGGGCGAGCAGTTCCTCGTGCGTCCCCGCTTCCACCAGGGCCCCATCCTCCAGGGTGAGGATCAGGTCCGCGCGGGCCACCGTGCTCAGCCGGTGGGCGATCACGATCCGCGTGCACTGGATGGCCGCCAGGGCCTGGTGGACCTTGCTCTCGGTGATGGCATCCAGGGCGCTGGTCGCCTCGTCCAGCAGCAGGAGCGCGGGTTTGCGGACCAGGGCCCGGGCCAGCGCGAGCCGCTGCCGCTGCCCACCGGAGAGCGAGGTGCCGCGATCCATCAGCAGGCTCTCGTAGCCCATGGGCATGGCGACGATCTCCTCGTGGAGGTGCGCCAGCCTGGCGGCCTCCACCACGGCATCCAGGGGAAGGGTGGGATCCGCCAGCGTGATGTTGGAGCGGATGCTCGCGCTGAACAGGGCCGGAGCCTGGAGGACCATGCCCACCTGCTGGCGGACCGAGCGCAGGTCCAGCTCGCGCAGATCCACCCCGTCATAGAGGATGCGCCCCGAGCAGGGCAGGTACATGCCCAGCAGCAGGTTGGCGAGGGTGGACTTGCCCGCGCCCGAGCGGCCCACGATCGCCACGAGCTGTCCGGGTTGGATCTCCACGGAGACCTCGCGCGTCACCAGGGGAGCGTCGGAGCCGTAGCGGAACGAGACGTTCTCGAGGGTGATCCTCCCCGTGAGGGCATGCGCCCGGCGCGCCTTTCCCACCTCCTGTTCGCGGGGCGTATCCAGCACGTCGTTGAGGCGGTCGAGGTAGCTGCCCAGCAACTGCAACTGCATCATGGTGGTGACCAGGTTGGAGAGCGGCCCCAGGAAGCCCACCGCCACGGCGTTGAGCGCGAGCATGCTGCCCAGGCTGAGCGCTCCATGGAGCACCTGCCAGGCGCCGAAGCACAGGATGACCAGGGGCGCCCCCGCGCGCAGGGTGCTCATCAGCGACTCGACGATGGCATTGAGCCGGCCGCGCTCGAGCGAGACGTTGAGCACGTCCACGAACAGCCCCGACCAGCGGTCCACCGCCCGGTGCTCGCCGCCCATCGCCTTCAAGGTCTCCATCCCGGTGAGGAACTCGACCTGGTAGGCCTCGGATCTCGCATCCGCCTCGAGGTTGCGGGCCATCAGCTCGGCCTGCCGCCGGTACGTCCAGCAGAACACGCCCACCTGCAGCGCTCCGAGCCCCAGCACCAGCAACCCCAGGGGCACGTTCACGATGAACAACACCAGCAGGTACACCACCACCATGGAGCCGTCCAACAGGCCGGAGAGCGCGCCCGAGGTGAGCATCTCGCGGATGGTGGTGTTGCTGTTGAGGCGATTCATGAGATCGCCCGCCGAGCGCCGCTGGAAGAACACATACGGCAGCTCCACCAGGTGCTCCACGAAGCCGAGCGTCATCCGTGCATCCAGCTCGGTGCGCAGGTGCAGCAGCAGGAAGGCCCGCAGCATCGCCGCCAGGAATTGGAAGACGATCAGCGAGGCCATCGCCACGCACAGCACGAGCAACAGCCGGTAATCGCCCCGGGGCACGACCCGGTCCGTGAGGGCTCCGGTGAGCGCTGGCAGCCCCAGGGCGAACAGTTGCACCAACACGGAGGTGAGGAGGATGCGCGGCAGCAGCCCCGACTGGAACAGCAACTGCTTCAGGTGGCGGACGATGGGCCGCCCCTGGCCCTTCTCCCGCACGAACGTGTCACCGGGCTCGAGCAGCAGGGCCACGCCCGTGAAGGACCGGCGGAACTGCTCGAGCGGCACCCGCCGCCGGCCCAACGCGGGGTCCACCAGATCGACCCAGCCCGGGCCCTGGCGCTCGAAGACCATGAAGTGGCGGAACTCCCAGTGGAGGATGGAGCCCGGCGGGAGATAGCCGAGATCCTCCACCTCCAGGGACACCCCACGGCCGCGGAGCCCATACCAGCGGGCGGCCTCGAGGATGCGCAGCGCGGTCGCGCCGTCCCGGCCGAGGCCGAGGACCTTGCGGATGTCTTCCAGGCGCACGGCCTTGCCATGGTAGGCGAGCACCATGGCCAGACAGGCCGCGCCGCAATCACTGGCATCCAACTGCTGGATGTAGGGAATCCGCCTGAGTCTCCCGGGGAGGCCCAGCCGGAGCAGCTCCGGAAAGCGTTTCAACAGGGATTGGAGTGTGCTGGCCATGGAGTTGTTTCAGGGGAACAGGGCTTTCAAACCGGGGACGATGGTCGTCACGATGCGCTCCGACTTCACCCGCGCATGGGCCGTGCCCAGCATTCCGTCGACGTACGCGAGCCGCTTGCCATCCGCCTCGAAGAACCGGGAGGGCGTGTGGGCGCGCACCAGCACCACCGCCCCGTTGACCGTCAGGCTCTCCGCCAGCTCGGGGCCGAGGTACCGGCGCACCTCGCCAGGTCCCACCAGCTCATCCCCGACCTCGTCGATGACCAGCTCCTGGTATTGATAGGAGAAGCCTTGCAGCTCCAGGCGGATCGTCCCTCCCTTGGCGAGGAGCGGGCGGGAGCCTCCGGGAAGCATCGCGATGATCTCCAGCGGCGAGTCCTCCTGGACGAGGGAGACCACCACCTCGCCCTCGGTGAGGTGCTGGCCCCGCCGGATGCGCACGTCGCTCACCACTCCCGCCTGGGGCGCCCGCACCACCCGCTGCTCGAGCTGGAACTGCGCCAGCTCCTTCTCGGCGCGCAGCGTGCTCAGCGCCTGGCTCGCGCCCTCGTCCGAGAGGTCCCTCATCCGACGCAGCAGATGCAGCTCGAACTCCTGATTGAAGCGCTCCAGGCTGGCCTGCTCCATTCCGGCGAAGAAGCGCACCAGGATCTGCCCCTCCTTCACCCGCTGCCCGGGCTGGACCTCCACCGAGGTGACCCGCCCGGACGCGAGCGCCGTCACCTCCACCCGGGACTCCGCCCGTACCACCGCCGGACCAGTCGCGTATTCGGAGATCCATCCCAACACCCCGAACGCGCCGTAGAACCCGACCACCGTCAACAGCAGCCAGAACGCCCAGCGTGTCCAGGACGGAGTCAGCCGCAGCACGTCTCCGTGCTCCTGGGCTCCGGCGTAGTAGTCGAGTGCCTCTCTTCGGAATATCTGCTCGGGATCTTCCATCAGAGATGTCCCCACTTCGAAGCTGGGAGGGAAAACCTGTGTAACCGATGCAGGTTTTCGGTGCCTTCGTCCCCCGGGCGTAGATCCGTGTCGTGGACGCGACGGTGTTGAAAAGGCTGGCAATGCCTGCCCTGGCGCCGCATCGCTCGCGCGAGGGGTGCGTGGTACGGGAGGTGGAGGAGGTCTCCATGGCGGAATGGACAGCACTCCTCGAAGGTGCCCTGCGTGAGCAGGCATTGCGGACCGTGGAGGAGATCGCCGACGCGCTCCGGGAAGGCCAGGGGGTGGAGGGAGCCGCGCTCGCGGGAGGCCTCGCGGGGCTGGCCTTCCTGTTCGCCGAGCTGGAGCGGGGGCAGCCCCGGAAGGGCCACCGGGCCCGGGCGGAGCGGCTCCTCCAGGAGGCCGCGGAGGCCATCGAGCAGCAGCCGCTCCCACCCTGGTTCTACGCGGGCTTCTCGGGCATCGCCTGGTCCATGGAACGGCTCGGAGCCCTGGGAGTGCCCTCCATCGACGGGCTCGAGGAGATCGACGAGGCGTTGCTGGGCCTGGTCTCCCGGCGGCCGTGGAACGCCGACTATGACTTGATCGCCGGGCTGGTGGGCCTGGGCGTCTACGCGCTCGAGCGGCTGCCGCGTCCGGCGGCCGGGCGGTGTCTCGAGGAGATCGTGGCCCGCCTGGAGGAGCGTGCCATCCCCGCCGGACCGGGGCTCTCCTGGTGGACCCCGCCCCAGCTTCTGCCGGAGCATCAGCGGGCGGTGTACCCGGATGGGTACTTCAACCTCGGCGCGGCGCATGGAGTCCCCGCGGTGGTGGCCCTGCTGGCCCTGTGCGCCCGGGCGGGAGTGGCGGGAGCGAAGGCGCGTGAGCTCGCCGCGGGTGGGGCGCGCTGGCTGCTGGCGAATGCCTCACCTGACAGCCCGGGAGCCCGCTTCCTCCCGTGCATCGCGCCGGGCGTTCCCCCCCGTTTCTCCCGCTCCGCCTGGTGCTATGGCGACCCCGGCGTCGTCCTCTGTCTGCTCGTCGCCGCCCGGGCCCTGCCGGACCGCGAGCTCGAACGCGCGGCGCTGGAGCTCGCGCGCGAGGCCGCCCGGCGCCCGGCGGAGGACTGCGGCGTGAAGGACGCCGGGGTTTGCCACGGGGCCGCGGGCCTCGGCCACCTCTACAACCGGCTCTACCAGGTCACCCGGGAGCCGCTGTTCAAGGAGGTGGCCACGTCGTGGTTCTCCCGGACGCTGGAGCTGCGGCGTCCGGGAGAGGGCGTGGCCGGGTACTTCTCCTGGTCCGCGGTGCCCGGCCTGGAGGAGGTCGGCTGGGTGCCGGATGGAACGCTGCTCACCGGTGCCGCGGGAATCGCGCTGGCCCTGCTGGCGGCGTGTCACCCCTTCCCACCCTCGTGGGACGGCATGTTCATGGCCTCCATTCCCGCCTGACCCCGCCCGCCCATGGCCCACAGTCTTTCCGAGGAGCAGTTCTCCCCAGCGGGGTTCTTCGCGCTCCGCACGCCCTTGTTGCCCTTCCAGGAGCTGAGCAGGTGGAGCGAGGGGTTGCGGGCTCCACGGTGTCCGTCGGACTCGCCGGAAGCTTCGAGCCGGCGCTGCGCGAGGATCGCACGGCCCTGCGGGCGCGCCTGGGCGAACTGCTCCGGCAACCGGAGGTGCATGAGGCCCTCTTCGTGGCCTCGCCGAGCCTCCACGCGTGTCTGGGCCTCTGGCAGCGGGAGCCGGAGAGCGAGCGCGGACAGAAGATCGAGCGCAGCCTCGTGCGCTACGTGCTGCGCATGGTGGGGCGGCCCACGCCCTTCGGCCTGTTCGCGGGTTGCTCCGTGGGGACGCTCGGCGAGCGGACGCGGCTGCGGCTCGGCCCCCGCTCCAGCTACCAGCGCCACACTCGTCTGGACATGGACTACGCCTGCCTCCTCACGGAGGCCCTCGCGCGCACGCCGGAGCTGCGCCAGCACATCTCCTACCGGCCCAACACGAGCCTGTACCGCGCGAGCGGCCGGCTGCGCTACGCCGAGGGCCGGTTGCGGGAGAAGGTCCGCTCGTACCACCTGGTGGCCGTCGAGCCGTCCGAGTACCTCGAGGCCACGTTGGCCCGGGCCCGGGAGGGGGCCTCGCCCGAGGCGCTGGCGCGCGCGTTGGCCGAGGCGGATCCGGAGATCGGCCTCGAGGAAGCGGCGGAGTACGTCACGGAGCTCATCGACAGCCAGCTCCTGGTGCCCGAGTTCGAGCCCCCGGTCACGGGACCGGAGGCACTCCCCGAGCTGATCTCCCAGCTCCAGCGGCTTCCCGGCGGGGCGCTCTTCGTCGACGCGCTGCTCCCGGTGCGGGCCGCGCTCGAGCAGTTGGATGCGGGTGGGCTCGGTGCATCGAGCGAGCACTACCTGGAGGTGTCCCGGATGCTCTCGGGGCTCCCCGCTCCCGTCGAGTTGCCACGGCTGTTCCAGGTGGACATGGTCAAGCCCGCCCCCGAGGCCGTGCTGGGACGGGAGGTGGTCCGGGAGCTGGAGCGCGGCGTGCGGCTGCTGCACCGGCTCACCCCCAGGCCAAGGCGGGATGCCCTGGAGCACTTCCGCGAGGCCTTCACCCAACGGTACGAGGCGCGCGAGGTTCCCCTGCTGGAGGCGCTGGACGCGGAGGCCGGCATCGGATTCGACGCCTCCAACGCCTCCAGTGCCGAGGCGGCGCCGCTCCTGGCCGGGATGGCGCTGGGCGGGGCGGCCGACGGCGGCACGGGCGAGGGCTTCGGGGAGCGAGAGAGCCTCCTCCTGCGCAAGCTGGAGGAGACCGTGCGCACGGGGAGCCAGGTGCTCGAGCTGGATGATGCGCTCGTCGAGTGCCTGGAGAACAAGGAGCGCCAGCCCCTTCCGGACTCCTTCGCGGTGATGGCGTCGGTGGCGGCGGAGTCCGAGGCGGCGATTGCCCAGGGCCGCTTCCAGCTCAAGCTCTCCGCGGCGGCCGCTTCCGGTGCCAACCTCCTGGGCCGCTTCTGTCATGGAGACTCCCTGCTCCACCGCGAGGTGGAGGGGCTGCTGCGTGCCGAGGAGTCGCTCCAGCGTGACGCGGTGTTCGCGGAGATCGTCCACCTGCCCCAGGGCCGGGTTGGCAACATCCTCGCCCGCCCGGTGCTGCGCGAGTACGAGATTCCCTTCCTGGGGCGGTCCGGGGCTCCGCCCGAGCGGCAGCTCGAGCCCTCTGACCTGAGGGTCTCCGTCCAGGGTTCCCGGATCGTCCTGCGCTCGGCGCGGTTGGGGCGCGAGGTCATTCCCCGGATGACCAACGCGCACAACTTCCAGTTCCAGAACCTCGGTCTCTACCGGTTCCTCTGCTCGCTGCAGTACCAGCAACGCTGTGGAGGCCTGATGTGGAGCTGGGGACCGCTGGCCCACCTCAGCTTCCTGCCGAGGGTCACCCAGGGTCGGCTGGTGCTCAGTCCGGCCATGTGGAACCTCTGGCGCGAGACGCTGGAGGAGCTCGGCGAGGCGGGTGGGGCGCGAGGTTTCGCCATGCTCCAGGCGCTCCGGGCCGAGCGGCGCATGCCGCGCTTCGTCGCGCTGGAGGACGGGGACAACCTGCTCCCCGTCGACCTGGACAACGTGCTCGGCGTGGAGACGTTGATCCACCTCATCAAGGATCGGCCCGGGGCGACCCTGGTGGAGATGTTCCCGGGGCCGGACGCGCTGTGTGCGGAGGGCCCCGAGGGCCGCTTCGTGCAGGAGCTGGTGGTGCCCTTCCTCCGCACCCGTCCCGCGGAGCCGGAGCGGCTTTCCGTGGCTCCCCGCCTCTCCCTGGAGGAGCCCCGGCCGTCCACCCCGGTGCGCAGCTTCCTGCCCGGGTCGGAGTGGCTGTACCTCAAGCTCTACACCGGGTCCGCCACGGCGGATCGCCTCCTTTCCAGGGCGGTGGCCCCGCTGGTGAAGACCGCGCTGGGCTCGGGAGCGGCGGACAGATGGTTCTTCATCCGCTATGGCGATCCGGACTGGCACCTGCGGTTGCGCTTCCACGGCTCCCCCGAGTGGCTGAGGGCGCTGGCCGGTGGGCTGTCCGAAATGCTCGCTTCGCTTCATGAGGAGCAGTTGCTGTGGAAGGTGCAGCTCGACACCTATGAGCGCGAGGTGGAGCGTTACGGGGGACCAGCGGCCATCCTCCTCGCCGAGCGGTTGTTCCAGGTGGACAGCGAGGCGGTGCTGGAACTGCTCGAGCTGCTTCCGGGAGACGAGGGCGCGGATGCACGCTGGCGCCTGCTGCTGTGCGGGATGGACCAACTGCTCCTGGACCTGGGGCTCGGGTTGGAGGCGAGGCTCCAGGTGGTCACCGCGTTGCGCGAGGGCTTCGGCCGGGAGTTCCAGGTCGATCGCACCCTCGAGCGGCAGATGAACGAGCGTTTCCGCCAGGAGCGCCGGAGCCTGGAGGAGCTGCTGGGGGCCAGGAGGGCGAGGTCCCCGGTCCTGGCCGAGGGGCTGGCGGTGCTCCAGCGGCGCTCCGACAGACTGGCGCCCATCGCCGCCGGGTTGAAGGCGCTGGAGGCGGCGGGGAAGCTGAGCGTCTCCCTCCCCGGGCTGGCCGGGAGTTTCCTGCACATGCATGCCAACCGCATGGCACGCTCGGCGGCGCGCGCGCAGGAGCTGGTCCTCTACGAGCTACTCACTCGCCACTATTCTTCCCAGGTTGCCCGCCAGCGGAAGACGGAGCGGGAGGGCTGAGCCCGTCGCCTCCCAGTGACACGCGCGCCACCATGCCCGCCCGGACGGTGTCTCCGGGGGAGAGCAGGGTGGCCAGGGCGAACACCATTCGAGATGGCGAGTCCACCTCGGGGGAGATGCTCTCGAGCTTGCCCGGGAAGCTCCTTGCCCAGGGCGGGGAGGAAGACGCGGACGGGGAGGCCGACGGTGGCCCTGCCGCTGAGCTCTTCCGGAAGCGCGAAGCGCACCCGGAATCCGCCCGCCTGGATGAGCCGGAGGATGGGCCTTCCGGCCTGCACCCGGGTGCCGGCATCCAGGTAGCGCATGGCCACCACACAGTCGAAGGGCGCGCGGAACTCCGCCTCCGCGAGCCGCTGGCGGATCTGCGCGAGCGCCGCTCGCCGCTCCCGGATGCGCGCCCGGGCGGAGGCCAGCTCGGTGAGCGCCGTCTTCTCCCGGTAGCGCGCCTCGGAGAGCTCATCGGTCGAGAGCGCACCCGAGGGCGGCTTCACGTAGCGCTGGAGCCGTTCCGCGGCCTCGCTCGCCTCCAGCGCGGCCCGGTGCTGCGCGGCCTCGGCCTGCTCGAGCTGGGCCTGGGCGATCCGCTCCTCGTTGCGCAACGGCTCCAGCGACATGCTCGCCAGCACCGTTCCCGCCTTGACGCGATCCCCGGGCTGGACGCCCACGCGGGCCAGCAGACCCTCGAACGGGGTGCTGATCTCCACCGCCTCGTTGGCGAGCACCACCCCCAGGAAGCGCTCGCTCTGGGAGGCTCCTTCGGGAGAAGGCCCGGCGCTGGGGGCAGGTGGCACCGTGGGAGCCGCTTCGCTCCGCTGCTCCACCCGGCCGGAGCACCCGGCCAGGACCGATAGACCCAGCAATGCAGCCATGGCGCGCATGCCGGGGAGGTTCTGCCTCCCCAGCGCGGGGCGTCAACCCGCGCTCCCCTCGCGAGCACGGCCCACGTCGAGCCCTGGACGGAGGGCGGCCGGGGCTGCTCAGCTCGTGACGGAGGTAGCGGACCCGGGGGGCGGGCGGGAGATCCACGCGGCGATGAAGACGTCCAGCTCGCCGCGCAGCACGTCCTTCACGCGCGGAGTGCCGGCGCCGGTGCGCGGGTCCTCCACGCGGGCGCCACGGCCCAGGTGGTAGCGCCGGGCCTCGTCCGCGGTGTTGCTGCCGCCCTGGCCCTTCACCACCCGCGAGGCGATGTCCTTCGTCTCGTCCAGCTCGCCCGCGCCCGCCAGCGTCATCATCCGGCCCGTGGTCTCGTCCTTCACCGTCACTTCCGTCTTCACCCGCTCGAGGTAGGTGCCCTCGTGCCGCCTCACCTCGCGGCCGTCCACGTCCAGGCTCTCCTCTTCCTCCACCGGCCCGCCCCGGTGCACCCGCACGTAGGCCCGCTGGCGCTTCTCCTCGTCGATGCGCCGGTGCAGGCCCGCCTCGCCCGCCAGGTAGCCGTAGGCCCCCGGTCCGGCGATTCGCACCACCACCCGGAAGGGCTCCTCCGCCTCCGCCACCGCCATGCCCTCGTAGCCGCGCCGCTCCGCCCAGCCCAGGTACATGGTCGCCAGCTCCTGCACCCAGGCGTCCTGCCCCTCGCCCGTCTCGCTCGCGCAGATGTCCACCAGCGCCTCGTCGCCGTGGTCCGAGGCCCCCGCGGCGCCCAGCACCTTGGCCATCTGCACCTCGCGTGCGACCTCCTCCACCTGCTTCGCCGCCGACGAGAGCTGCGCCTCGCCCTTCGCCTCGCGCACCAGCCGCCGCGCGAAGGTGGTCCGCTCCTCCATCCGGTCCAGCTCGTTGAGCTGCGCCTCCACCGTCCGGAAGGCCCTCAGCGTCGATGCCGCGCGCTGCGGCTCGTCCCACAGGTTGGGCGCCTGCGTCGCCGCCAGCAGCTCCGCGCGCCGCTCCTCCAGCCGCGGCCGGTTCGCCGACACCGCCAGCGCCCGCGCCCGTCCCACCAGCCGGTCCATCTCGTTGAGCAGCGACTTCTTGTCCAGCCGCCGCTTCACCGCCGACACGGACTTCTCCGTGGGCAGCGCGAGCTGGGCCGTCTCCTCACGTGGGCGCGGTGCGAGCTCGGCCACCGCCACCACCTTGCCGCCCGGCCGGGTCTCCACCCGCACCGGCGCTCCCGGAGGCAGCGGCCGGCGGGCGATCTCCACCGCCAGCGCCGCGGTGAGCGTCTTCTCGATCTCACGCTGCAGGTAGCGCGCGCCGAACTGCGGCGAGTAGCCCCGCTCCACCAGCAGGTCCACCACCGCCGGCGTCACTTCCACGTCCAGCGCGCGCGCACGGATGCCCTCGCGCTCCAGCACCCGGCCCACCTCGCGCTGGGCAATCTTGCGGATCTCCACCTTTGTCAGCGGCTGGAAGTGGCAGATGGCGTCGAAGCGGTTGAGGAACTCGGGGCGGAAGGCCTCGGCGATGCGCCGGTCCACCTCGGTGATGCAGCTCCTCGGCACGGCGCGAGCCCATGAAGCCGATGGCCGGCTCGCGGTACACCTCGGCGCCCACGTTGGACGTGGCCACGATGACGGTGTTGTTGCAGGAGATGGTTTCCCCCGCCCCGTTCACGAAGGTGCCCTCGTCGAAGAGCTGCAGGAAGCGGTCGTGCACACTGCGCGCGGCCTTCTCGAACTCGTCGAGCAGCAGCACGGTGAACACCTTCCCCTCCAACAGCGCCGTCAGCTCGCCGCGCTTCGTCTCGATGGCGGGCGCCCACGAGGCCCCGAAAGGCACGCTCTCGTCGCCGTCATTGGGGAAGTCCGCCATGTTGAGGCGGACGAGCCTGTCCTGTGAGCCGAAGAGGTACTCGGCCAGCAGCTTGGCGAGCTGCGTCTTGCCCACGCCCGTGGGGCCGGCGAAGAGGAACACGCCCAGCGGCCGGCGCGGGTCGTTCAATCCCGCCTTGAGCAGCGCCACCGAGCGCAGCACGGCCTGCACCGCGTCCGTCTGCCCGAGCAGCCGCTCGCCGAAGAAGCGCTCCGTCTCCTCCAGATCCAACGCCATCGCGTCGTCCACGACGAAGCGCGGCAGCCGGGTGGTGGCGCAGAAGCGGGTGAGGACGTCCTCGGGACCCACGCGGTCCTTGGCGCCTCCGGCGGCCTCCGCGGCCGTCTCCTTGAGCAGTTCAATCGCCTTGCGCGGCAGTCTCTGGGCCAGCAGGAACTTGGAGGCCAGCCGCAGCGTCAGGTCGCACGCCGCGGGATCGATGGGCAGGTGCAGCTCGCGCTCCAGCTCCTCGGCCACGCGGCCCAGTATCCACCGGGCCCGCTCGGCGGGCGGCTCGTTGAGAGGCACCAGGTGGAGCCGTTCGGAGAAGGCCTCGTCCGCGCGCAGCAACTCCTGCACGCGCTTGGGCTCGGTCTCGAAGATGAAGCGGATGCCCCCGGTGCGCAGGGCCCGGAAGGCCACGGGGGCCAGCGGCCCGCCGATGACCGCGGGCAGGTCGCGGATGTAGACGATGGGGCAGGGGTGGCGGCTGAGCCAGGCGAGCAGCTCCTCGAACGTCTCCGCCGCCTGCCGCTGGGTGCTGCGCGCCAGGATGTTGGCGACGGACACCTCCACCATCCGCGCGTTGGCGAGCTCCGCGTCCACGCGGCCCTCGATGATGCGGCGCGCCACCTCCTGCACCAGGGCGGACTTGCCCACGCCCGGTTCCCCGGAGAGCAGCGGGTGCTTGCCCCCTCGTGACAGGAGGCCCAGCACCTCCATCACCGCGCCGTCCACGCCGTGCGCGGCCGGGAGCTTCCCTTCCCGCGCCAGCGCGGTCAGGTCTCGGTCGATGAGCCTCTCGTTGTCCTCGCTCTTCCTGGTGGCCATGGTCGGGATCGCCTCGGAGGGCGCGGTGGCACTCTAACGTGCTGAACCGCAGTGGTGGACCCCGTTGCTCCGTCCATGGCCGCCCAGGCCGGAATCAGCACTCGGCGACCGGGTGCCCCCAGGGGTTGTAGGCGGGCGTCTGCCGCAGCAGGGCCTCGAGCCGCTGGGCCCGGGCGCTGGCGTTCTCGTGCTTCGGGGAAACGGGGGGCTGCACCGTGGCGCTCAGGCGGGCCGCCTGGAGCGCCAGGAGCTGCGCCACTTCCGGAGACAAACGATCGAACTCGAGCCACTCCATGTGGATCCTCCTCGTGGGGATGGTGTGAGCGCGCATCCATGCGCCCACCGCCCGTGTGGATTCACTACGCCGCGCGTCAGCGGAGGGCCCGAATGACAGGTTCCCAACTTTTCCAGGTTTACGGGCTCTTTACAGAACGGAAGGCGGAGGACTCGAACCCCAGACCGGGAGCCGGTCCGCACCCGCTAGCAACGGGGCCTGGCGCCATCGCCAGTTCACACTTCCAGGAGAGACGGAATACGGAAGGAAAGGGGCGCGCGGGGCGTACGGGCCGGGGACGCCTCCGGCCTCCCCTTTCATGCACCCGCTCCTGTCACGGAGCGGGGCCGGGGTGCCCCCTCAGGAGGCGCCCCTGTGCCCGCCGCTCACTCCTCGAGCTCCGTGTGCCAGTACGCGACGTCACGGAGGAACTTGCGCCACGAGACGGGCATGCCCTTCTCGTAGGAGAACGTGAGCTGCACCGAGCCGGGGAGCTTGCGCGGCTTCTCCGGCGTGGAGAGCAGCTCGAGCCCCGCCTGCAGCGGCGTGCGGCCCCCCTTCTTCTGGTTGCAGGGGACACACGCGATCACGATGTTCTCCCAGGTGGTGCGGCCGCCCTGGGCCCGGGGCACGACGTGGTCGTACGTGGCCTCGGGGCGCGACACCTTCCGGCCGCAGTACTGGCACTTGCAGCCATCGCGCATGTACACGTTGTCGCGGCTGAACTTGATGCCGCGCCCCTTGCGCCGCTCGCCGCGCAGGAAGCGGATGACAGAGGGCATCCGGATCTCGAGGGTGACGGAGCGGACGAGGCGGTCATCGTACTCCTCGACCACCTCGACCTTCCCCTGCCACAGCAGCATCATCGCGCGCTGCCAGGAGATCCGTGCCACGGGTTCATACGACTGGTTGAGGACCAGCGTCTCCATGACTCGGGTTTCCTTCTTGGGGTTCTATGTCCGCGGCGAGAGTCGAACTCGCACCTGAGCTGGGTTTGAGCCAGCCGCCTCTCCCGATTGGGCCACGCGGACGGGTTGGGGAGCCTGTTGCAGTACACGCCCTGGGGATCGAACCCAGCAGACCTGGTGTGTGGGACCAGTGCCGTCTCCAGCTGGCTCGGCGTGCGGAAGAAAGATGAAAGGTGAGGAAGGTGAGGCCGACTGCTCACGTCATTGGGGAGGGGGGCGCGGAACCCTGGCCACCTTCTTCGCGTGCGCGATCGACTCCAGATGTTCCTGCCGCAGGGGACGATCGCGACGAAGCCGGAGCGCTCTCTGCTCCGCGTCCTCCAACATGTCCCATGCCTGGCGGGCTTGACGAGGGAATCGGTGAAGTGACTGCACGTAGAGGCAGGCGACGTGAACTCGCATCCCTAGATCCCGGAAGCCGAGTTGCTGGAAACGGCGAATCCACCGGCCGAACTCCTTCCACGGCATCCTCTCGCCGTAGGCCTCGGTGAGAATGGTGCTTGTGATGATGCGCTGCACCGCGAGGCGCTGGTGGGTGGTCTTCGCTTTTTGAACCCAGCGTTTCTCCAGCTTCAGGAACTCGCGCTTGCAGTCCTCGTATGGCGCATTCGCCTTGATCAACTCCAGGTAGAGAAGATCGAGCTCCTCACCGAACGTCGGGGCGCGCTCCTTGCGTGAAGTCACCATGATCACGCTCCTGGACACGGCTTTTCGTTAGCACGCAACGGCCAGAACCCATGCCGCATGCAGGCGGCGAAGCATGCCTTACACTGGGACTCACCCCAGACCCGTCCATTGTGTCTTCCGCCTGTTTCCATGCACTTTACATAATGTGGTCGGCAGATGTCCCGATCCCACCGTTCCCTCTCCTCTTGTGTTGGAAGCTCGGGGATCGGCACAGCTTCTAATTCGGGCTGCGGTGTGGCTGCTGACTCTGGTAACACCCGGTTCGGTTGTGACTGCGGATTCGGTGGAGCCACAGCCGTGCACCGTTCATACTGGCCGGGGTTTTCCTTCAGGCAGCAGGAGACCGTGCTATCGGTCGGATTGCACTCCCCAACGTGTGCACATCCAGAAGATAGAAGGGCCACACCTACGGCGAGACAGATCGAGGGGCACAAGTGGCCCCTACCGGCGACACGGGCGTGTTGCATGACCGGCTCCTGGGGCCGGGTGGGGGGACGGCCGCCTGGGGTTATCGGGCGGAGGCTCGACGTAGTTGCTTCTCCCCAGGTTGCGCTCGACGCAGCGCGTCGCTCACTTTTCCCCAGTGGTTCTGAAAGGTAAGGTGAGGAGTGCCCCCGGTCGGGATCGAACCGACGACCCCCGGTTTACGAAACCGGTGCTGCTGCCATCTGAGCTACAGGGGCAAAACGGTGCTGCGAGTGCCGGCCCCAGGAATCGAACCTGGTCCTCCCGTTCTTCAGACGGGCGCGCGGACCACCTACGCCAGGACGGCATGAAACAGTTGCGGAGCAGGGAGTCGAACCCTGCGGCCCAGGCTTATGAGGCCCGGTGGGACGTCCGGTCCCACTCCGCATCGAGACGGGTGCCCCTGGCAGGACTCGAACCTGCGGCCTCTCGGTTCGGAACCGAGCGCTCTGCTCCAACTGAGCTACGGGGGCGAAGGAAGTAGCGGCTCCGGCAGGACTTGAACCTGCGGCCTCCCGGTTCGTAGCCGAGCGCTCTGATCCAACTGAGCTACGGAGCCATGAAACACATCTGGGTGACAGGATTTGAACCTGCAACCTCGCGGACCCGAACCGCGCGCTCTACCAAATTGAGCCACACCCAGGCACGGCAACGGCAACGGCTTCACTGCGACTGCGACAGACAGAGTCGGGATGGCCGGATTCGAACCGACGGCCTCGTGCACCCCAAGCACGCGCTCTCGTCCAGGCTGAGCTACATCCCGAGGAAGCTCCACAGGAGGGATTCGAACCCCCAACCTGACGCTTAACAGGCGCCCGCTCTTCCCTTGAGCTACTGTGGAATGTGTTGCATTGAAGTATTGCATCGAAGAGCTCCGGGAGCAGGGTTCGAACCTGCATTGGCGGGGTCAGAGCCCGCCGTCCTGCCGATTGGACGATCCCGGAATGAAGTGGAGCGGGTGACGGGATTCGAACCCGTGTTTCCGGTATGGGAGACCGGCGTCCTGCCACTGGACGACACCCGCGTGAGTACCTCCGGAGGGATTCGAACCCTCGCCACCCGCTTAAGAGGCGGGTGCTCTACCGATGAGCTACGGAGGCGTGTGCCGCCTCTCATGAGGGCAGGCGGCGCTTCACCACTGCGATTCAGTTGTCAGAGAGCTGCTGCGCACTGCGAGTGGGGACGCTGGGAGTCGAACCCAGAAGGGCCCTGTCGGGCTCCGGCTCTACAGGCCGGCGCGTCTCCGTAACGCTCTACGTCCCCAGATGGATGAGGCTGGAAATGCGAGAGGCCGGGAACCCTTTCGGGAGCCCGGCCTCGTCGCGCCGCCTCACGTCTGGAGGCGGAGCATCAGAAGAGGCTCGGGTATGGCACGCGGAACTGGCGATACCGCGGCTGCGAGGAGGGTGCCGGCAAGCGACTGACGCGCACGTTGCGAAAACCGGCAGGGCTGTTGTGCTGCTTCGGATTCATCATTCCCGGCTTCATCGTCGTGGTCCGCATCGTCACCGCTCCTTTCAAGAGGAAGAGACGCCGGGCCCCGGGTTTCCTGACGGGGTATTTTCCGGTGATTTTCCTTCCCGCTTCCGGCGTGCGGGGGTGGAGGTGGGCCACACGACGCTCGTCTCGGGAGAGGGCAGGCTCGTGACTGGCAAGGGGCCGGTGCGCACGGGCGTCACCGCGGTGCTGCCCCGGGGGCGCGAGCGCAGGGCCGACACCATGACGGGCGCCGACGGCATCCGCGTCTTTTCCCTACCCGATGACCGGCTCGTCCAGGCCCTGCGCAAGTACGGCCGCGTCCCCGCACCGGCCCAGGCCCCGGCGGAGTGAATTCCACCGGTATGTCTTGAACTTGGTAAGCGGGAATTCCATAGTGTGCTGGGCTGTTCGGGCCCCCCCCCCCTCGTTGTCAGGCCCGGCAACCCCTAAGGAGGCTGCACATGAAGAAGGACACGACCAAGAAGCCGTTCTTCGCGCGTCTGCTCGAGGACCAGGAGCTGGAGCAGGCCACGGGTGGTGCGAACGTGACCATGAAGTACCCCTCGGATGGTGATGACACCAACCTGAAGGAGCCCCTGGACGGCACCCTGAAGTACCCCTCGGACTCCGACGATCTCGACAGAGGCATCTAACCACTGCCTGGCGCGCGGTTGAGCGCCTCGTCCTCCCATGCCCCCCGCCCGCGACATCGTCCTGCTCCTCACTCACAGCGCCGACTTCTACACGGTCGACCGGGTGGTGGAGGAGCTGTCGCGGCGGGGGGTTCGTTCTGTGCGGGTGAACACGGACGGCTTTCCGGCGGAGCTGGAGCTGACGTCCACCCTGGGGCCCGGTGGAGACGAGGTGGTGCTGCGCACGGCGGCGGGCGAGCTGCGCGGCGAGGACGTGCGGTCGGTGTGGGTGCGCCGGCTGGTGTCCCCCCGGCTCGATGAGTCACTGGAGGAGGACTGGCGCGAGAGCTGCGTGCGCGAGTCGCAGGCGGCGTTGGAGGGGTTCCTCGACGGGCTCCAGGCCGCGGGCTGCCGCTTCATCAATCCGCTCGGCGTGGAGCAGGCAGGCAACAAGCTGCGCCAGTTGCGCCTGGCCGTCGCACAGGGGCTGGAGGTGCCGCCCACGCTGGTCACCAATGACGAGGCCCGTGTCCGGTCCTTCTTCGAGCAGGTGCGGGGCCGCATGGTGGCCAAGATGCAGACGCCCCTGACGCAGTCCATGTCGGGCGGGCAGCCCTTCGTCTACACGAGCGCGATTGGCCCCGAGCACCTCGATGAGCTGGAGGGGCTGCGCCACAGTCCCATGATGTTCCAGGAGCGCATCGACAAGTCGCACGAGCTGCGGGTGGCCGTGGTGGGCGGGCGTTGCTTCGTGGGGGCCATCAACGCGTCGCGCTCGGCGGAGGGGCAGGTGGACTGGCGGCGCTCGCGGCCGGACGAGGTCCACTGGGAGAAGGGCGAGCTGCCAGCGGAAGTGGCGGAGCGCCTGGTTCGGCTGGTCGCGGCGCTGGGGCTGGTGTACGGCGCCGCGGATTTCATCGTCACACCCGAGGGACGGCACGTCTTCCTCGAGGTCAACCCCGGGGGCGAGTGGGGCATGCTGGAGAAGGATCTCGGCCTGCCCATCGCCGCGGCCCTGGCCGGCGCGCTCGCGTCCGAGGGCGGCACCCCCTGACGGCATACGCAGGAGCGTCATGGCCATCCTCATCGTCACCCATTCCAACGACAACGAGGCGCCCCGCGCCGTGCGGCGTGCCCTCGAGGCGCGCGGCGAGCGGGTCTACCGGTTCGACTCGGACTTGTTCCCCACCCAGCTCCAGCTCTCGCTCGACGAGGCGGGGGAAGGGCGGCTGTCCGGGCCCGACGGGGTGCTCACGCTCTCGGAGGTCTCCGCCGTCTGGTACCGCCGCAACGCCACCGGGGCCGGCATTCCCAAGGACCTGGATGCGCAGTTGCGCAAGCCCTCGGTGGAGGAGAGCCGGCGCCTGGTGTTCGGGATGATGACGGCGCTGGGGGTGTTCCAGCTGGACGCGCTCGAGGTCGTCCGGCGCGCGGAGCACAAGCCGCTGCAGCTCAAGCTGGCCCGGGCGCTGGGCATGGAGGTGCCGCGCACGCTGATGACGAACGACCCCGGGGCGGTGCGCGCCTTCGCCGCGAGCTGCCCCGGCGGCGTGGTGACGAAGATGATGTCGTCCTTCGCCGTCTACGACGAGCGGGGCCGGGAGCAGGTGGTCTTCACCACGCCGCTGGAGGCGCGCGAGCTGGAGGACCTGGAGGGACTGGACCTGTGTCCGATGACCTTCCAGGAGCGGCTGGCGAAGGCGGTGGAGCTGCGGGTGACGGTGGTGGGGGAGAAGGTGATGGCGGCGGCCATCGACTCGCAGGCGCTGCCCAAGGCCCGGGAGGACTGGCGGCGCGAGGGCGCGGCGCTCATCGACGCGTGGAAGGCCTACACGCTGCCCGCGCCGTTGGAGGCGCAGGTGCTGCGCCTGATGGATGCGCTGGGGCTCAACTACGGCGCGTTCGACTTCATCGTCACGCCCGAGGGCCGGCACGTCTTCCTCGAGGTGAACCCGGCGGGCGAGTTCATGTGGTTGATGCGCAACCCGGGGCTGCCCGTGGACGAGGCGTTGGCGGACGTGCTCTCCGGACGCGCGGCCCGCCGGCTCGGGCCCAAGCCGCTGCCGGTGCCGTGAGGCCGGGCCTCGCACATGACGGTGGTGGGTTCGAAGGAAGCCGCCCGGGAGTGGGCTCCTAGGCAGTGGTGGGCGTCACCGCGACGAGGCTCACCATCGCGTCGCGGCGGGCGCCATGCTTGGCGAAGTCCTGCACCACCCGCGCGAGCGTGGCGCCGAGCTGGCCGATGAGGGGCAGGTGGGCCCCTCCCTCGCAGGTGGCCTGGCCCGCGGTGTCCTCGGCGTCCGGGACGAAACGCTCGTCCCAGCGCACCAGGCCGAAGGTGCCATCCGCCGCCAGCGCCCCATGCACCAGCGGCTTGCCCGCCGTGCGCGCGAAGTCGCTCAGGAGCACCCGGCTCGCCTGGTTGTCGAAGCAGTCGACGAGCAGGTCCGCGCTCCCGCACAGCGCCGCCACGTTGTCGCGCGTCACCCGCACGCCGAAGGCCTCGGACTTCACCCCGTGCAGGTTGAGGAGCTGGAGCTTCAGCGCCTCGGCCTTGTTCTTCCCCACCGAGGGCTTCACGAAGGCCTGCGCGAGCAGGTTCTTGGACTCCACCCGGTCGAAGTCGATGAAGACGAGCGTGGCCTCCAGGTTGCGGCACAGCACCGCCGCCGTGGAGCCGATGGCCCCCACGCCACAGAAGAGGATGCGCATGGCGGGCCCTCCTCACGCCCCGAAGGGCACCTTGGGCCGCAGGTAGATGCGCTCCTCGCCCCGGGGGCCGCGGAACCGGTCCACCACGTAGTGGACGAAGGCGTCCTCGCGCAGGTTCGCGATGTGCAGTCCCGGCGCCCCGCCCGCGCGCACCACCTCCACGGCGATGCGCCGCACGTCCACGTCCGACACGTGGCCGTCCAGCTCCAGGGGCAGGTCCGAGGACAGGCCGTTGTAGGTGATGTTCAGCGTCGCCATCTCACGCCTCCTTGGGCGGCCCGGCCCGGGCCTCGTGGAGAGGCACCCGAGCCGGGCTCATGGCCCTGGGGACGTGGGCGGGCGGCGCTTCCTGACGCTCAGTGGTCGCCGTAGCGCTTCTCGCCGGCCTCCACGCGCAGCTTCAGCCGGTTCTGCGGCGGCGGCAGCGGGCACGTCGCGTAGGGCGAGAAGGCGCACGGGGGGTTGTAGGCCCGGTTGAAATCCAGCACCACCTTCCCGTCCTTTGGCGGGTCCGCGTAGAGGAAGCGCCCCGCTCCGTACGACTCCGTGCGGTTGGTCTGGTCCGCGAAGATGATGAAGAGCGGCTCCGTGCTGCTCTCCTGCACCGGGTCCAACCGGTACTCCTCGCCGTTCACCTTGAAGACGATGGTGCCCGGCGAGGTCATCTCGTCCACCGTGCCGAGCACGTTGGGCACCGGCACCTTGCGCGGGTTGGCCGCCGGCTCGAAACGGCCCTCGACACGCCAGGCCGCGTTCACCGGCCAGGTGGGAATGCCGTGGAACCGCTTGCGCGCGGGGGCCTCCGAGTCCTTCACCCGGATGCCCAGCCGCTCACCCCGGCGGATGAGGTAGAAGCGCAGCGAGTCCAGCGCGAGCACGTCCTTCTCGCTCTCGGTGTCGCCCAGCTCCCCTCCCGTGAAGGGCTGGCCCGCCCGGGTGAGGGAGAGCCCCGGCTGGACGGCCAGCGTCACCGTGCCGCCCTTGCGCGTGAGCGTGCCCAGGTGCGCCGGCGTTCCGGCGGGGAAGACGACCTCGCTGTCCTCGGCGGAGCCCACGCGGTTGTCGCCTTCCTTCAGCCAGTGCAGGCCCACGAGGCTGAGCCAGCCGTCCTCGGAGGTGAGGTTGGCGATGCGCTTCTGGTGCCAGGCGCGCGTCTCCGCCTCGAGGTCGAAAGGCTTGTCGTCGGTGGGCTTCACGTCGGTGGGCTTCGTGTTCACGGGCTTCTTCATGGCGGGTTTGGACGGGGGCGCGGCGAGCGTGGGGGCCGCGAACGCCAGCGTCGAGAGGGTGAGCAGCCGTGCAATGCGCATGGCCCGACCATGACAAGACCTCCGGGGCCCGTCCATCACCTGGGAGGCGGGGGAGCGAGGAGGCGCACGGGGCTCCCTCCCGGGATTAGCGGCGGCCGGTGGCGCGCTTCGCGGTGCGCTTGGCGGCGGCCGGAGCGCGCTTGGCGGCGGTGGCCGTCTTCGTGGCGGCGCGCTTGGCCAGGGTCTTCCGGGCCGGGCCGGCCTTCTTGGTGGGGCCTTTCTTCTGATCCGCCGAGGGCTTGCGGCCTCCCACCTTGGGCCCGGTGTCCCAGCCCGCCTTCTCGCGGAAGGTCTTGGTGGTGGCCCGCGTGTTCTTGGCGCGTGCCTTCTTCGCGGGAGCTGGGCGCTTCTTCTCCGGCTTGCGCTTCGCGACGGTGCGGCCCTTGGCGGCCGGCCCCGGCGGGCCCGACTTGCCCATCTTGCGGCGGCCACCGGCCTGACCCGTGGGCGTCACGGACGCGGGGGCCTGCCCGGGCGGGTTGGCGGTGGGGGCCATCATCTCGGCGGTGTTCTCATGCTCCGCTTCCTGCGGCGGGCGATTCGATTCGATCGACATGCGGTGCTCCTCCTTCGAGAGCGCTCCAATCGTAGCCACTGGGTGTCAGTGCCCAAGCATTGGATGGGCGGAGTGAACTCCACCCGACGAATGCGTAAGCATCGTGCGGCGATGATGCTCGAACGCGCGGAGGCGCAACGCGAAGGAGCGCGGTGCGAAGTGGCATCGCGCCGCGCGCGTGAGCGCATGGCGGTGCGTGGACACGGTGCCGTGCCGCCGCGCCGGGCCGCTGCGGGAGCTGGAGCCGCGGCGCTCGAGGGGGTGAAGCGCTGAGCGCGCGAGGCGCGGGTGGGGGACGAAGGCGCGCGGCGCGAGCGGCACCGGGCGCGAGCGGCCGAGAGGCCTGCGCATTCCTGGCGGCTTCGACAAGGAGGACGCCTCCTCGTCCGCCCCTCCCCGGCGGACGTGTGCTGCCTGGGGGTGGAGCATCCAGGAGTCCGGAGGGGCGGGTTGTCCGCCGGGCGATGCGCCCCAAGCTTCCCAGGACGAAGGGGAGGAATTTCATGGAAATGCGCGTACACGAGCTGCACCCGACGTTGATTCACGCGCCGCTGGCCCTGCTGCCGTCGACGGTGGTGGTCGACCTGGCGGCGGCGTTCACCGGCAACCGGAAGCTGGACGACGCGGCCCGGACGCTGTGGTGGGCCACGGCGGCGAGCGGGCTGATGGCCGGGTTCGCCGGGATGGCCGCCTCGCAGGAGGTGAAGGCGGACAAGCACTCGCGCGACATGATGTTCCTGCACGGCCTGGGCAACGTGGGCATCGTGCTGGGCGCCTTCGGCGTCGCCGTGTGGCGCACCGGGCACCGCTCGTCGCCCGTCTCCAGCTTCGTGGGGCTGGGCGCGTTCGCCCTGGCCGCCTATACCGGCTGGCTGGGCGGTGAGATGGTCTACACGCACGGCGTGGGGGTGAAGGAGCTGACCATGAAGGGGGAGGAGCTCGACCAGCTCAGCCCCTCGCTGGCCTCGCGCCAGGCGCCCGCGCGGTTGGTGCGCGATGCGGTGAAGGGCCTCGGGTGGCTGCTGGGCCGCGCCCGCCAGGTCTTCTCCGGCCGCGAGCGGTTGGATCCCAGCGCGTTCGGCGTGACGGCCATCGAACAGAAGCTGGAGCAGCCCGCGGTCAAGCCGGGAGAGGCCCGTCCCGAGCTCCGTCCGGTGTAGCGCCTCCGTCCGGAGCGCTCAGCGGCCGCCCTGTTGCTCCAGGGCGCGCCGCAGGGCGAGCACCATCCGCCGCACGGCGTAGCCCTCGAAGTCCTCCACTGGGTCCACACTCGAGGGGAACACCTCGAGCAGGCTGTCCAGGTAGAGCTGGGCGTGAGCGGCCGCTCCCGAGCCATCGCCGGAGCCCTCCTTGGACCCCAGGGCCTCATCGAGCTGGAAGGCTCCGACCACCAATCGCTGCCAGCGATCCGTCCGTCCGCCGTCTTCAGTGTTGTCCGTGCTCACGGACCCCATCCTAGCCCGACCATGCGCCTCGAAGACCTGTCCGTTGAGCCAACCCGTGTCACCTTCTGGGGCCCGCGTGCCGCACTGGAGGTGAGCTGCCCCCTGCCCGGAGTGTTGCGGCTTCGACATCTGCCGGCCTTCCAGCACACCGCGCCCGGGCCTCGCGAGCTGCCGCCCAAACACTCCTGGGCCGTGGTGGAGCACCGGGAGCTGCCGCTCTCGGTCCGCCGCGAGGCGCAGGGTGGGGTGGCGGTGGTGGTGACGGAGGAGCTTTCACTGGAGGTATCGCTGGCCCGAGGCACCTGGCGCTTGCTCGACGCCGCGGGCCGGGAGCTCGCCCGGTGCGAGGACTTCTCCGGCGAGGTCATGCCGGACTACCCCGTCGACCGCTTCCGCTCGCGGCTCGCCCTGCACGCGCCACCGGACGAGGCCTGGCTGGGTTTCGGCGAGAAGGTGGGGGCGCTCGACAAGCGCGGCCTGCACTTCGTCTTCTGGAACACGGACGTGATGCCGCACCACCCGGACACGGACCCGCTCTACCAGTCCATTCCCTTCTGCCTCGGCCTGCGCGAGGGGCTCGCCTGGGGCTTCTTCCTCGACGAGTCGTGGCGCATGGAGGTGGACGTGGGCGCCGAGGACGCCTCGCTCGTGCAGTGGGAGTCCGCCGGGCCGGAGCTGGACACGTACCTCTTCGCCGGGCCGCTGCCCGGGGACGTGGTGCGCCGCTACACCGCCCTCACCGGGCGCCCCCCGCTGCCGCCGCTGTGGAGCCTGGGCGCGCAGCAGTCCCGCTGGGGCTACGAGAACGCGGGCGACATCCGCTCGGTCATCCACGGCTACCGGGCCCACGGGCTGCCGTTGGACTGCGTGTACCTCGATATCGACTACATGGAGGGCTACAAGGTCTGGACGTGGGACCGCACCCGCTACCCGGACCCCGCGGGCCTGGCGCGCGAGGCGGCCGCGCAGGGGGTGAAGCTGGTCACCATCATCGACCCGGCGGTGAAGGCCGAGCCGGGCTACCGCGTCTATGACGAGGCACTCGAGCGGGACTTCCTCGTGCGCAACGACCGGGGCAGCGTGCTGCTCGGCGAGGTGTGGCCCAAGCCCGCCACCTTCCCGGACTTCACCCGCGAGGAGGTGCGCACGTGGTGGGGCCGCTGGCACCAGGGCTTCCTGGAGGCGGGCATCGCCGGCTTCTGGAACGACATGAACGAGCCGGCCTGCTTCTCGCTGCTCAACGGCCGGGAGACCTTCGACATCAAGACGGCCCCGGCGGCGCACCTGGGGAAGGTGGAGGGGCCCACGCTGCCGCACGACGCGCGGCACGGACACAGGCGCCACCTGGAGGTGCACAACGTCTACGCGCTCGGCATGGCACGGGCGGCCTACGAGGGCATGCGCGAGTTGGCCCCCGAGCGGAGGCCCTTCATCCTGACGCGCGCGGGCTCGGCCGGCATCCAGCGCTACGCGGCGGTGTGGACGGGAGACAACTCCAGCTACTGGGCGCACCTGGAGCTTTCGCTCACCATGCTGCTGGGACTGGGCCTGTCCGGTGTGTCCTTCGCGGGCGTGGACGTGCCCGGCTTCCTCGGCCGTGCGAATGGGGAGTTGCTCGTGCGCTGGATGCAGGCGGGCACCTTCTACCCGTTGATGCGCAACCACTCGGGAAAGGGGACACCCCCGCAGGAGCCCTGGCGCTTTGGCGAGCCGTACCTCTCCCTCACGCGCGAGTGCCTGGAGCGGCGCTACCGGCTGCTGCCCACGCTCTACACGCTGTCACACGAGGCGTCCGTGGAGGGGCTGCCGGTGCTGCGCCCGCTCGTCATGTACGCGCCGGGGGACGAGGAGGCACTGCGCACGGACGATGCGTTCCTCTTCGGGAAGGACCTGCTCGTGGCCCCGGTGGTGCGCCAGGGCCAGACGCGGCGGCTGGTGTATTTGCCCGAAGGGCGGTGGCTCCCGCTCTTCAACCTCGGCGCTCCGGAGGAGGCGGTCCAGGGCGGCCAGCATGTCATCGCCCTGGCGTCCTTGGGCACGGTGCCGCTGTGGCTGCGCGCGGGAGGTGCGCTGGCCCTCACCGAGCCCGCGTTGCACACCACCTCGGCCAACTGGTCCCAGCTCACCTGGCACGTGCACGTGGCGGAGCGGGTGGAGGCGCGCCTGTACGAGGACGCGGGCGAGGGCTACGGCGAGTCGCGCCTGACGCGCCTGTCCGGAGGGCTCACCGGGGACCGCTTCGTGCTGGAGCGGAGCACGGAGGGCGCGCTGCCGCTGGCGCGTGACACGGAGACGCTGCGCCTCTACGGATTGCTGGCGCCGCGAGAGGTGGTGGGCGCGCGGGAGCACCGCATGCGGGATGGGGTGCTCGAACTCACGGTGGACGCAGGGTGGCGGCGGCTGGAGGTGCGGCGCTGAGCCCCACCACTTTCAATGTGCAAATTACCTCCAAAGCATCATCATGGCTGGTGAGCCCATCATCAAGACGGTCGTGTCCCCTTGAGTCACATGCGTCCACCCATGGATTGGAGAGGCCGCCACGTCAGCACTCTCGACATCCTGCTGTTCATCCGGGATGAGCTTCGCAATGGAACCATGCTCGAGATGTTCATCGGGGCCGTGGACATCCATCGCTTCAACGCCTTCGTCCAAGGTAGCGAGCTCACCCTGTACTACAACCGTGTTCCCAATGACTCCTACCAGGAGTTTCTCGCCTGGCTTCGCGACGTGAAGCAGGAGTTTCCGCAGGGAGGCGGCTGGGCCAGGAAATGTCTTGAGGATTGTGACGGAGACCACCTGCGCGCCATCCAGAAGTTCCTTGAGTTCGCCGCTGAGTTCGCGTCACAGCACAAGGTGGCCTGACCTTCGGAGCAACGTCACTACTTTCCGGCAAAGAGAGCTAGCGAGGAGCATCTCGCGCGGGCATGCCGGATTCCACGCGGAGACGCCCGGTCCAGCAAGGCTCCTCGGTGACGCGCACGTCCCGGCCGTTCTCGCGCACCACCATGCCGTCCGGTGCCACCACCGAGAAGCGCATGGGCCTCCCGAGCGCCTCGGTGAGCGCGGCCATCGTCGTCTCGTCCTCGGCGCTGAAGCCCAGCGGCCCCACCGGGTGGCTGTGCGCGATCTCCTCCAACTCCCCACGCAGCCGCCAGATGGCCTCCCAGCGTGCGCGCGAGTCCGGCAGCCACACCGGGCTGTCCGAGGCATCGCTCCACAGCACCGTCCCGCCCCGGCCGATGAGCAGACAGACCTCTCGCAGTCGCATGGGAAGACCCTCACCCCCGCCCCTCTCCCAGGGGGGAGAGGGGAGTCTCAGGCGTGCCGCGTGATGACCAGCACGTCGTCCTCGATGGCCTCGCGGATGACCGACGGCAGGCTCTCCAGGTTCACCTCCCGGTCCGACCCCGCGAGGCAGATGCCCGCGTCCACCACCTGCAAGGTGTCCGCCTCCACGATGCTGATGAAGCGTTCGCCCATGAAGCCAAACGTCACCTCGAGCCGTTCGATCCCCAGTCGCCGCGTGTCGAGCAGCCGCGCTCCCGCCGACTCCAGCGCCCGCTCCACCCGCGTGACACCCTGGGCCTGCCGCTCCAGATGCCGCGGACGGCCCCTCAGCCGCGCCACTTCCGCGTCGAGCCGGGCCGCTTCCTCCAGCCGCTGCCGCTGCGCCTCCAGGGCCAACAGCCGCGCTTCCACTGCTCGCACGTGCGCCTCTCGCTCGGAGACCAGTGCCCGCAGCCGGGCCTCGGCCTCGGGACGGCCTCCCTCGGACACGGACAGCACCTGACTCCGCACCTCGACGGGGGAGAAGCGGATGCCGAGCGCGCGCGAGGCACCCTCCAGCACCGCGTAACCAAAGGCTGCCCGCAGCGACGCCGGCACGGCCTTCACCTCCGCGAGCGTCCGGCTCTCCTCCAGCATGAGCCGCGCGGTGCCCTCGGCCTCACCCTCGAACTCGAGCTCCTCGAAGACGAGCGAGCCGTCATGCCAGCGCCGGGCGCGCACCGGTGAGAAGCGCGGCGGCTCCTCCTCGGGGAGTAGATGCACCGGCTCGGCCACCGCGCCCTCGCGCACCAGGCGCGTGCCCCACAGATGTCCACGAATCAGCGGGAGCCCGCCGAGCCCCTCTGGCCCGGCCGGCTCCCGCGCGGTGGCGGTGCGCCCCTGCACGTCGAAGCGCCACCAGCCCGGAGCGGGCGGCGTGGACACGCGGAGGCGCCGCGAGGGCGCGTCGACCGAGGCCCCACCGAAGTAGGGCAACACCGCCGACTCCACCTTCCCGAGGAACTTCCGGTAGTCCACGACACCCACTCCTCTCTCACGCCACCTTCAGCAGCGGCGTGCGCATCACCCGCTCGACCCAGCCGGACTGGCTGGCCCCGGCCGCCGTCGGCGCGTCCATCAGCGCCTTCAGCGCCCGGGGGACCTGGTACGGGTCCTCGAACTGGTCCACCGACACTTCACTGAACGGCACCCGGAGCTGCCCCGCGCAGGTGCGCACGGTGTTGCCCCGGTTGGCGGTGTTGGCCACACTCACCAGCATCGCCATGGCGGCCACGGTGTAGCCGCACTCGCGGAAGGCCCGGGCGAACTGGTCCCCCGCCTCACCCGCCTCGTCACCCACGACGATGCAGATGAGCTTCGCCTCCTCCGGCACCCGCACTCCCGCCCGGTGCAGCGCATGCACACCGGCCGCGTGCGTCGTGCCGCCCGACGCCTGGATGCCCTGCAGCATGTGCTGCACCGCCGCCCGGCTCGCCGCCTTGGGCTTGAGCACCGTGCCCATCGTGTCGAACGACGCGATGTGCAGCTTCTCCAGCGGGAAGCCCGCGAGGATTCGCGACAGCGCCTCCTTGGACTTCTCGATGGCGCCCTCCATGGAGCCGGACTTGTCGATGAGGAACATCACCCTCACGTCCATCTCCGCCGTCGCCTCCGCCACCGCCGCCTTCGCCGCGTTGTCGCTCGCCTCCTCCAGCTTCGCCTTCAGCTCCTGGCTGCGGACGTTCTTCACGATGTGGAGCGACCGCTGGTCGGTCGCCGTCTGCACCGCCTTCTCCCACCGCCCGCGGATGGCCGGGTCCGTCATCAACCCCAGCTCCTCGAGCGTCGGCGTCAGGATGCGCAAGTCACGGTCCGACAGCGAGGGCAGCAGCGCCGCCATGATGGCCGGCGTCAGGCCCAGGTCCTTGGGCAGCCGGCCCACCACCTCCTTGTAGGAGAGGCGCTCCAGCTCGATCCACTCGCAGATCTCCGCCTCCGAGAGCCCATCGAAGCGCTCCCGCTTGACGAGGTTGAGACCCTCCAGGCCCACCGAGCGGTGGCCCGCGGCCGCCTGCTTCTGCTTCCAGCCGAGCACCTCGAAGAAGGCCTGCGTCACCGGCTTGTAACCGGCCTTGCGGGCAATCCTCTTCAGCGTCTCCTTGTAGCCGGCCTTCACCAGGCCCTGGAACATGGGCAGGTTCTGCTCACGCAGCCGCAGCCACTTCGTCGCCACGCTCTTCCACCGGCCCAGCGGCGGCTTGCGGGACGCGGGGTCACCGAAACCGGCCTCGCGATTGAGGCGGGCGATCTCCGGGGTCTCGAGCAGCTCGGCCACCCGCAGCACCGCCTTGGGCGTGAGCATGCGCGTGGACTTGCGCTCGTAGTGGAGGATCATCGCCTCACCGATGACGCGGAAGTCGTCGTCGTGGAACGCGATGGTGCCGTCGTCCTCGCGCACGGGCTGGCCGGAGTGGCTCTGCACGAGCATGAGCGCGCACGTGGCCACCTTCAGGTCACGCCAGTCCGTCTGGGTGAGCGCGTAGGACGCGAAGTGCGCCATCAGGTCCGTGTTGAGCCGGTAGATGTCCAGGAGCTGGCGGTAGAGCTTCACCGCGGCGGGCACGAAGAGGCCGGGCTTCACCGGGGTGCCGCGGCGGACGAGGTCCGCGCCGGCGCCCTGGGCCGGATGCCAGACGCCATTCACGTCCAGGCCCGGACGGTTGTGCCACAGGTGGGCCGAGCCCCCGAGGACCAGGTCCAGGAGCTTCTCCGCCGGGCCGCGCTGGGCCTCGGGGAGCGTGGGGGTGGTCTGGTTGTGCGTCGTCATGTGCCCCTCCAAAAAGGTCGCGCCCGAGTGACCTGGCCGTCTTGCTGACGGATTCGAACCCGCATCTCGTGCGTGTAGGGCCGGGTCGGCCGGGCGCGATGGTTCGTTCTGCCCGGATGGACGCCGCGCCCCGGGGTTCCTGACGGGGGACCATGCCAGGGGAGCCGGCGAGCTGATGGGAGATGAACATTCCGAATGCGAGCGGGTGCCGGAGCGAAAGGCAGGCAGGCGGCTCGGCCCGCGGGCCTATACGTTGCGCCGGCCCGGCAGGTTGGGAAGGGATGTGGCTCCCGGCCGGTGTGCCGCGAGGGAGAAAGTGCGATGCAGACGGACGGGGCCAGGCCCGGGCAAGTGGTGGACCTGACCAATTGCGACAAGGAGCCCATTCACATCCCCGGAGGCATCCAGCCGCACGGCGTGCTGCTGGTGCTCCAGGAGCCGGACCTGACCATCCGCCAGGTCAGTGAGAACGCCGAGGCGCTGCTGGGCGTGCCCGCCCGCGCCCTGCTGGGGACGGCGCTCGAGTCCCTCCTGGTGGCGTCACAGGCCGCGAACATCCGCGCGTGCCTCCTCTCGGAGCGGCTCGAGGACAACAACCCCCTCAAGCTCACCACGCGCGCGGGCGGCCGGGAGCACTTCTTCAACGGCATCGCGCACCGGCACCAGGGGCGGCTCATCCTCGAGCTGGAGCCCACGTCCGAGCAGGAGTCACGGCCCTTCTTCGGCTTCTACCATCAGGCTCGCAGCTCCATGTCTCGCCTGCGTGACGCGAAGGATTTGAGCGCCCTGTGCCTGGAGGCCGTGCGCGAGGTGCGGCGGCTCACCGGCTTCGACCGCGTCATCGCCTACCGCTTCGACGAGGAGTGGAACGGCGCGGTGCTCGCCGAGGACCGGCTGGAGACGGCCGATTCGTACCTGGGCCTGTGGTTCCCCGCCTCGGACATCCCCCGCCAGGCGCGCGAGCTCTACACCCTCAACTGGCTGCGCATCATTCCCTCCGTCGACTACGTACCCGCGCGCATCCTCTCGTTACCGGAGGACGCCGGCCAGGGGCCACTCGACATGTCCTTCTGCGTGCTGCGCAGCGTGTCGCCCGTCCATCTGGAGTACCTGCGCAACATGGGGGCGCCCGCCTCGATGAGCATCTCGCTCATCAAGGACGGCCGCCTCTGGGGCCTCATCTCCTGCACCCACGTGTCGGGCGCCAGATACGTCCCCTACGAGGTGCGCAAGGCGTGCGAGTTCGTCGGCGAGTTCATGTCCTCGCTCCTCGTCACCAAGGAGGGCCACGAGCACTACGATCAGCGCATCCGGGCCCAGTCCATCCAGGTCCGGCTGCTGGAGCGCATGACGCGCCACCCCGACTTCGCCGTGGGGCTCACCCAGCCCCCGCCGGAGCTGCTCGAGCTCACCGGGGCCACGGGGGCGGCCGTCTACTTCAACGGCAGGACCACCATCATCGGGCAGGCCCCCGGCGACGAGCAGCTCCAGGGGCTCCTCGCCTGGCTCGCCGCGAAGCCGGATCCGCAGGAGCTGTTCTGCACCGCGTGCCTGTCCAACCACTACCCCGAGGCGGCGGAGTTCAAGGACGTCGCGGCGGGCCTCATCGCGGCCTCCATGTCACGCGGCCGCCACAACTACGTGCTGTGGTTCCGCCCCGAGGTGGTGCAGACGGTGGAGTGGGGTGGCAACCCGAACAAGCCGGTGGACATCCAGGACGACCAACCGCGGCTGCACCCGCGCAAGTCCTTCGCGCTCTGGAAGGAGACGGTGCGCGGCAAGTCCCTGCCCTGGAAGGACTACGAGGTGGAGGCGGCGCGCGAGCTGCGCAGGAGCGTCATCGACATCGTCCTGCAGCGCAGCGAGGAGCTGCTCCAGCTCAACATGGAGCTGGAGCGCAGCAACGTGGAGCTGGACTCCTTCGCCTACGCCGCCAGCCATGACCTCAAGGAGCCGCTGCGCGGCATCCACAACTACACCAGCCTGGTGTTGCGCGAGCAGTCCGAGAGTCTCTCGCCCACCAACCTCAAGCGCATGGACACGGTGGTGCGGCTCACCCAGCGCATGGAGAGCCTCATCAACTCGCTGCTGCACTACGCCCAGGTGGGCCGCACCGAGCTGTCCGTGCGGGAGACGGACCTCAACGAGGTCCTCGCGTCGGTGCTGGAGGTGCTCAAGCCGCGCATCGACGAGGCCCAGGTGGAGGTCCGCGTCCCCAGGCCCCTGCCTCCCGCCCGGTGTGACCGGGTGCGGATGGCCGAGGTCTTCACCAACCTCCTCACCAACGCCATCAAGTACAACGACAAGGAGAAGAAGTGGGTGGAGATAGGCACCACGAGCACGCCTGACGGCGGCACCGCGTATTACGTGCGCGACAACGGGATTGGCATCAAGCCCGAGTACCACGACACCATCTTCCGCATCTTCAAGCGCCTGCATGGACGCGACAAGTACGGCGGCGGCACCGGCACGGGACTGACCATCGTCAAGCGGCTCATCGAGCGGCACAACGGCCGCCTCTGGCTGGAGTCCCAGCCGGGCGCGGGCACCACCTTCCTCTTCACCCTGGGCAGCGAGAAGGCGGAGCCCGTCACCGGGGTGGGCTCCAAGTGAACCGCGCCCTGCCCATCCTCGTCGTGGAGGACAACGACGAGGACTTCGACATGCTCCAGATGACCTTCCAGCGTGTGTCCATCCCCAATCCCCTCCATCGCTGCACCGAGGGCGAGGAGGCCCTGGAGTTCCTCCATCAGACCGGCCGCTACGCCGAGCCGGAGCGGGCCCCTCGCCCGGGCCTCGTCCTGCTGGATTTGAACCTCGCCGGCCTGGACGGCAGGCAGGTGCTCGAGCACATGAAGAATGAGCCCCACCTCAAAAGCATCCCCGTCCTGGTGTTCTCCACCTCTGACAACCCGAAGGACGTGCAGAGCGCCTACGCCCACGGAGCGAGCGGCTACCTCCTCAAGCCGGTGGACCTGCCCAGGTTCGAGAGAATGATTCAGCTCTTCAAGGATTTCTGGCTGGACCACATCGTGCTCCCCGGAAGCGAGGGCCGGGAGGGTGCCGCGAGATGAGCCGCCGCGCCCTGACGGTGCTGCTCGTCGAGGACAGCCCCGAGGACCGCCATGTCTTCCAGACGTACCTGGAGGAGACGGGGGAGTACGACTTCCGCTTCCTGGAGGAGGAGGACGCGGACAAGGCGCTCGAGCTTCTGCGTGCGTGAGCACGTGGACTGCGTCCTGCTGGACTACGACCTCCCCGGCATGAACGGGCTGCAGTTCCTCCGCCGGCTGGAGGACGAGGAGGGCTACCTCACCCCGCCCGTGGTGATGGTGACCGGCCGGGGGAGCGAGCGCATCGCCGTCCAGGCCCTCAAGAGCGGGGCGTCCGACTATCTGGTGAAGTCCGAGGTGACACCCGTCAGCCTCTACCGGGCCGTGCGCAACGCGGTGGAGAAGGAAGACATCCGCCGGCGCTTCACCGAGCAGCGCACGCGGGCGGGGCGCGCGGAGGAGCGGCTCCGGCTGGCCCTGGAGGTGTTGGAGCACGGGGATGCCCTGCTCATCCTCGACAAGGACTTCCGCGTCGTCTTCGCCAACAAGAGCCAGGAGCGCCTCTCGGAGAAGCCGATCCGGGAGACCCTGGACCGCAACTTCTGGGAGCTGTGGCCCGAGGCCGCGGATCCGAGCCGCAAGTATTGGAGCGAGTACCACCGGGCCATGCGCGAGCGGGTGCCGGTGCACTTCGAGGAATACTACCCGCCCCTGAACCGCTGGACGGACGTCGGCGTCTACCCCACGCAGGACGGGGGCATCGCCGTCCTCTACCGGGACGTCAGCGAGAAGAAGCGGAGCGAGGAGCTGGCCCGAGCCGAGGAGCGGCGGCGCGCCGAGTTCGAGCAGCAGCTCATCGGCATCGTCAGCCACGACTTGCGCAACCCCATCACCGCCATCTCCCTGGGGACCGCGAGCCTGTTGCGCCGCGAGGACCTGGATGAGCGTGCCCTCAAGACGCTCGTGCGGATACAGTCCTCGGCGGAGCGGGTGACGCGGATGATCCGCGACCTGCTCGACTTCACGAAGGCCCGGCTGGGGGGAGGAATCGACTTGCTCAGGATGCCCATGGACCTGCATCACCTCACCCGGCTCGTCGTGGACGAGGTCCAGATGTCCTTCCCCGAGCGGGAGGTGCAGGTCCTCTCGGACGGAAATGGCGAGGGGGAGTGGGACGGGGACCGGATGGCGCAGGTGCTCACCAACCTGATCACCAACGCCCTGAAGTACAGCCCGGCGGAGACGCCCGTGCTGGTGCGGACGTTCGGCGGGCCCGCCAGTGTGCAGCTGGAGGTCCACAACCAGGGGCCACCTATTCCGCCCGCCGTGCTCGCCCACCTCTTCGAGCCCATGCGGCGCGGCGAGGTCCAGGCCCGGGCCGACCGGTCGGCCCGCAGCATCGGCCTCGGCCTCTTCATCGTGGACCACATCGTCCGGGCGCACGGGGGCAGCATCCACGTGCGCTCCACGGACGCCGACGGCACCCTCTTCGGCATCCGGCTGCCTCGAAAGCCCCCGGCCGCGCTGGGCCCGTGAGCCCTGGAGCGGCCGGAGGCCCGTGCCTCACGGAGACGGTCTGCCCAGCCCGATGGGGGCGGCGAGGCACGTGTCCGGGATGCCGAAGGCCTTCGTGAGCGCCACCGCATCGGGGCGGAGCTCGGCGCACAGCCGCGTCACCTCCTTGCGGATGGCCTTGGCCTTGGCGCCCTCGATGTGATCGTTCTCCAGGAACCAGCCGCTCGCGTCCTGCAGGCAGCCCAGGCCGTACAGGTCGCACAGACGGCCGAGCACCGTCTTGAGCGCCGGATCCTCCACCTCGGCGACGCCCAGGAGGAACTGCTCCAGCACCACGCGCTCCACGTGGGCGTGCGCGAGCGCCAGCAGGTGGTCCTGGCACTGGTTGAAGGCCTCGAAGGAGTCCACCCCCGCGCTCAGCCGCTTGCGCAGCCGCCGCGCCGCCGAGGCCAGCAGGTCCGACTCCCGGAAGCGCAGCGCGCGAAGCTGGAAGTCTCCGTCGCGCAGGTGCTCGCTGCCGGTGCGCCGCACCGCGAAGGGATTGCGGTCCCCGAGCGCGCTCGACGCCCGGTCCACGATGAGCCGCATGACGGTGAAGACCCGGTCGTCCTCGAACTGCTGCCGGTAGCCGGTGAGCAGGCTCTTGGCCACCAGTTGCAGCAGCACGGTGTTGTCGCCCTCGAAGGTGGAGAAGACGTCCGTGTCCGCCTTGAGCGAGGGCAGCCGGTTGGCCACGAGGTAGCCCTGGCCACCGCACGCCTCGCGCGCCACCTGGAGCGTGCGCGTGGTGTGCCAGGAGGCATACGCCTTGAGGCCCGCCGCCAGGGACTCCACCTCCAGCGCGTCCTCCTCGGTGCGTCCCACGTAGCGCTTCACGAGGTACTTGAGCGCGAAGTCCAGGGCGTACGTGGTGGCCAGCGGACGCAGCAGCCGGAGCTGGTGCGCCTGGTAGTCGAGCAGCCGCACCTCCTGCGCACCGGCCGGGCCGAACTGACGGCGCTCGTCACCGTACGAGATGGCGATGTCCAACCCGCTCTTGGCCGCGCTCAGCGCCGCGCACGCCACGCTCACCCGGCCCGCCACCAGCGTGCCCAGCATGGTGAAGAAGCGCTTGGAGACACCGGTGATGGCACTGGTGTACTTGCCCTCGGGGCTCACCTGAGAGAAGCGGTCCAGCAGGTTCTCGCGAGGCACGCGCACGCCGTCGAACCACAGCCGCCCGTTGTCCACGCCGTTCAGCCCCATCTTCAGGCCGCAGTCCTCCACGCGCACTCCGGGCAGCAGTTGACCCTGCTCGTCACGGAGGGGAACGAGCAGCGCGTGGACGCCGTGGCGCTCTCCGTTCACCTCGAGCTGCGCGAACACCGTGGCCAGACGCGCGTGCTGCGCCGCGTTGCCGATCCACTCCTTGCGCGCCGCATCCGAGGGGGTGTGCACCACGAACTCGCCGCGCTCGGCGTCGTAGCGGGCCAGCGTCTCCACGTCCCGCACGTTGGAGCCGTGGCCGAGCTCGCTCATGGCGAAGCAGCCGGGCAGCTCCACCGAAGCCACACGCGGCAGGTACTCCCGGTGGTGCCGCTCGGTGCCCAGGAAGTAGATGCTTCCGCCGAAGAGCCCGAAGTGCACGCCCGCCTTCACCACGAGGCTCAGGTCGAAGAAGGCCAGCGTCTCGAAGGCGGCGATGAAGCGGCCCAGGTCCACCTTCTCGAGATTGTCCGGGTACGCGAGACTGCCCAGACCGCGTCCGGCCAGTTGCTTCAGCCAGGCCAGCACCTGGGCGCGGTAGGCGGCCGTGTCCCGCTCGTCCAGGTAGCGGAAGCTCGGGTCGGCGAGCCACTCGCGGACGCTGGCGCGCTCGGCGGTGTACGTGCGCTCCAGCACGGCGCGCAGCGCGTCCACGCTGAAGGAGTGGGGCTCGGCCGGCTTGACGAGGTGGAGCTTGGGGCCGGGGACGAGTGTGCGCACGGCCTCGGCGCCGGACACGCCGAGCGCCGTCTCCACGGGGGCCAGGCTACGGGCCAGCTCGGGCATGGGAGCGGGCAGGGCGTCCTTGCCGCCGATGACTTCGGCCAGTTGGGCTCCCAGCTCGACGAGGCTCTTCTGGTCGCTGCGGGAGAGGCGCTCGGCGGTGCGGCGGATGTGCTCACCGACCTGGGCCAGGGCGCTGGGGCTGGGCGGGTTGAGGGGGTCCAACCAGTTCGCCAGCACGGCGGCGGAGCGCAGATCCAACCAGTGTTGCGAGCGGGCCGCGGCGCCCAGGGCGCGGATTTCCGCGGGTGTCAGCTCGCCGTCGGTCCAGGCCACGTAGAGCATGGGGACGAGGGGAGCGAGGCGGGGGAGGGCCAGCAGTTCCTGCGCGGATGGTCCCTGCACATCGTCGATGGCCATGAGCGTCTCTCCAGGGGGTCGGGCGGGGGGCAGCTTGCACGCGGGACCGCCCCGGCGTCGAGGGTTGTCGGCTCAGTGAAGGGGCTGGCCGAGAGTGTCGAGGACTGGGCGGCGGGCCGGGAGGGTGCGGCGCTCGTGGTCGTAGAAGCACTCGGGACCGAGCAGGGAGATGAGCTCGCGCTCGCGGGCGGTGCCCGCTTCGGTGCCGGCCTCGGTGGGCAGCTCGTAGGGCTGAACGAGGACGATGTCCTCACCGAAGACATTGCGGCACCCGGGAGGCAGCGCGTCGAAGCGCTCGCCGAACATGCGGACGAAGGGCGGCCCGTAGAAGTTGCGCCAGACGAGGCCCGGGAGCCCCTCGCTGTAGTCGCGCACGGTGAACTCCTCCTCCGACCAGGTGAAGTCCTTTCCTGTGTCGGTGGGAATGCTTTTGTGAACGAGCCGCCATTGCTTGCCGTGGAGATCCGGCTCCAATCCGGCCAGCGCCAGGGGAGACTGGACGAGACGCATCAGCTCAGTCACCTGCTGGGCATGCGCCGCGCGCCAGGCGGCTTTCGAGGCGGAAGTGACGGACGTCTGCCAGTAAATGGAGCCCACGTAGGGATGAGTGCCACGAGGGGTGGGCTGAATCGAGAGGAAGTCCCGATCCGTTCTGGCGGCAACCATCAGGTGGTTGTGCTCCTCGTAATAGGCAACGAGTGGCGCAAATTCCGTGGGGACCGGGTCCATCTCGCGGTCAGGCGAGGCGGAACTGTAGCGCCTGGGCTCGAACCATCGGTATCTGCGAAAGATGAGGTCGAGGAACTCTCCTACGACTTCGCCCGAGGGACGGCCAGGAGGAAGATTTATCTGGAGGTCGAGGTGTTTGACGGGCATGGCCAGGCGAGGGCAGAGACTGCCGGGATACTTGAGTGTTTCATGGATGGTGTTTCAGGATGGCGTTACCAGTACGTCTCAAGCTCGCCAATCGTCTGAGAAGTGGCTTTGAAAGATATGTGGGTCCATCGGCATGGTGACTGGAGCGGACCCAGAAGCTCGAGGTGGCCGTCGTACTTCTCCACATACTCAATCATCGCCTCGAGGTTTCCGGAGAGAGACAACTCCTTGCGTGCCTTGGCCTCGACGAAGGAGTAGGGCTGGCCCCACACCAGCTCCGACGGGTTGCCCTTCACCGAGTCGGGGATGAATCCCTGGGCCCGGCTGCCCGGCGGCGGCATCATCATCGCTGCATTGCGCTCGTACCTTCCCGTCTGGAGGATGGCATCCTCGAAGGCGTTGCCCGCTTGCCGGTTCTTGAGAATGGATTCATACATCCGCTCCCAGTCGGAGTCCGGCTGGAAGGAGAAGCGGCGGTATTTCTCCGGGTGGCGGAACTGGTAGTCCACCCAGCGCTGCGCCTTGTGCATGGGTGTGCCGGGTAGCAGCCGGCTGCCATCCGGAAGTGTTCGCACACCCAGCAGTGCGACCTTCTGCCCCGCATTCAGTGCCCCGGCTGCCTCACGCAGCGGCGCCTCCAACCCGCGCGCCACCCGCTGGAGGAATTGAAGTTCCTCCTCGGTGAAGGTGTGGCCTCGGGAGGCCGCCGCCATCAAGCGCTCGATCTCCTTCGTGTCTCCCGATGACAGATGCGAGGCCACGCGCGAGAGCACCCGCACCTCGTCCAGGCTGCGGCCGGTGAGCAGCGCCAGTTGCTCCGCTCCCTTGTCACCACCTCGTATCAGCACGGCGCCGGCCACGAAGGGCACCAGCACTCCCAGCGCGCACACCACTCGCTCGGTGCGCGTGAGTTGATGGCCGGTGAGGCTCTTGCCCGTGGCGGCCGCATTCGCGTCCACCACCTCACCTGCCCCCGGTGTCAGGCCCACCAGCAGTTCCAGCACCAGCTCGTCAGCGGTGTACACCTCCGGGTCGAAGGCCTCGTTGTAGTCCAACTGCACCGGTGCCATCCGGCCCAGATGCACGGCGGAGGCCAGTGCCGAGCGGCTTGCCAGCAGGTAGAGCGCCACTTCGTCGGGTGTGCGCCTGAGGAAGTCCGGATCCTCCGTGTGCGCGTACGCCCAGGCCAGCGTGGCACTCCCCAGTGCTCGCAACGACTGCTCGCGCAGGGGCGACTCGCTCAGCAGGTAGCCCGGTGCGAGGCGGCGTGGAGGCGGGGCGTAGGTGTCCAGCAGCTTCATTCCCCACGCCTCGTACTCGGCCAGCTTGCGTTGCACGGCCCGCCAGCGCACCTCTCGCTGCTGCTCCTCCTCCAGCAGCGTGACGTACTTCTCCAGGGGAGAAGGGGCCTCTTTCAGCGTCCCCTCCGGCTGCAGCAGGAGCCACTGCTCCAGTCTCTTGAGCGCGGCCATTCCTTCGCCGCGCTCCTCCTGGGAATGGCCCGGGGGTGGTGGCTTCTCCCAGTGGCGGCGCAGGAAGACCTCATAAGGCGCTTGAGGCAGGGCCGCCGAGCGCACCGGGCCGGTGGACTCCACTCGGGAGTGGAGTGTCCACACCCGGTGCCCTCATGGCGAAGTCCGGGCGCGAGCCCCCGACGCTGTCCGTGTGGCTCCGGCACGCGGCCATTGCCACCACCAGCAGGATGAAGAGGAGAGGGGGAGTCCTCATGTGGAACGCACCAGGGGAGCCCAGTCTGCCCGCTCCCGGGCGAGGTGCCTCAGCCCTCGCCGCTCCACTCGTTGGCGCGCGACTCCAGGGGGCCGCGCTGAGGGCGGACGACACAGAAGCGCTGGCCCGTCGGCGCTTCCATCACCCACCAACGCTTGATGAACTCCACCCGCTTCGCTCCGAGCGCCTCGAGCCGCTTCACCTCGGCCTCGAGGTCATCGGACTCGATGTCCAGGTGGATGCGGCCCGGGTGGTCCACCTTCTGCACGAGGACCATCGGCTCCTCGGCCTTCGCCGAGAAGCTCGCGGTAGTTGGGATCCTCGGGTGTATGCGGCACGACGGGCCTGCCGAGGGCCTTGCTCCAGAAGGCGGTGGCCGCTTCGATATCCTCGCTCTTGCAGTCAATGACGAAGGCCGCGAGCCGGCTGCGATGCATGAAGTCCTCCCAGGGGTTCAGGAAAGGACCGCATCATCCCCGATGACCCGCTCCGCCGTCCGGACGTTTCGCGCTCGGGCGGGGGCGGGTGTTGGCTGGGGTTCACGAGAACACGTTCACGTCGCCGTGGACGGGGAGCAGGGCCACGTCCTTGCCGCCCCGGTACGCATGCCGCGCGGGCACCGAGACGAGCTCCCACGTGGGGAGCACCACCGCCGTGAGCGAGCGGCCGTAGACGCACCCGGTGTCGATGCCCACCGCGTACTCGGTGACGAGCGGCCGGTCGAACACGGTGTGTCCGAAGATGACGCGCTCGGGCCCCTTCCAGTGGTGCGTCCAGAAGCGGTAGTTGGCCGGCGCTTTCGAGGGCCAGAAGCTCTTGCGCTCCGGGGGCCGCACGCACTGGGCATGCAGCAGGTGGTAGGAGTCCTGGTTCTCGAGGGGCTTGCCGGGCAGCACGCCCGCGTGGACCACGGCGGCGTTGTGCTCGGGCAGGCGGATGAAGTGGGGCAGGGTGGCGAAGTAGTCGAGGTGCTCGGGGCCGAGGACCTGCCGCGTCTCCAGGTGGTCCGGAACGAGGTCGGCGTCCTTGCGGCGGCGCTGCTGCAGGTGTTTCTCCTCGTGGTTGCCGAGGATGGACTCGTGCCGCATGGCCAGCTCGACGCACTCGCGGCGCTTGGGGCCGCGGTCGACCAGGTCACCCGTGAAGATGATCCGGTCACTCGAGGTGGCGCCCACCTTGTCGAGCAGCTCCAGGGCCTCGTCGTAGCACCCGTGGAGGTCTCCGATGACGATGGTACGGGACATGATGATGCTTCTTTCTAAAGGGTGGGCACCCGAGTGGAGAAGCCGGTTTGGCTGAATCCGGAGTTCAGTGCCGGCCGCCGGCGTCACCCCCATGGAGCGGGGGTGGGTGGAGTCGAACCACCAAGGCTTGTAGGGCCTCTCCGGCCGGGTGCCCGAAAATTCGTTTCGCCTCCAGGGACGTGGGGCCTCCCTCATTCCTGACGGGAGCGGGGCAGCTCGACGGTGAAGGTGGAGCCCTCGCCCGGGCGGCTCTCCACGCGGATGATGCCGCCCATGGCCTCCACGATGCTGCGGGTGATGTAGAGCCCCAGCCCCAGGCCCCCATAGTGACGGTCCGAGACGGCCCGCTCGAACTTGCCGAAGATGCGCTCCTGGGCCTCCGGCGAGATGCCGATGCCCTCGTCGCGCACCACCAGCCGTGCCCGGTCCCCTTCGCTCTCCACGCGGGCGTGGATGGGGCGGCCGGCGCCGTAGCGGATGGCGTTGGAGATGAGGTTGGTGAGGATCTGCTCCAGCCGCAGCCGGTCCCACCGGCCGGGCACGTGCGGTTCTCCCTCCACCCACAGCTTCGAGCCCACCCGGGCCGCCTCCGGCGCGAACCAGGCCACCACCTCGCCCAGCACCTCGCCCAGGTCCGTCTCGGCCGTCTCCAGTGTCAATCTCCCCTGGGTGATGCGGCTGACGTCGAACAGGGCGTTGATGAGCGTGGACAGCTTCCGCAGCTGGCGCCGGGCCATGTCCACGTGGCGCTGGAGCGACTCGGAGCGGGCATCCCCGGCGCAGCACCGGGGAATCTCACGCGACAGGGCGGAGAGCTTGAGGTGCAGAGGCGTGAGCGGCGTCTTCAGCTCATGCGAGGCCACCGAGAGGAACTCGTCGCGCACCCGCACCGCGAGCTGGGCCTCCCGGTACAGGCGTGCGTTGTCCACCGCGAGCGCGGCCCGGCGCCCCAGCTCCTCGGCCAGCCGTTGCTCCTCCGGGCCGTAGTGGCGGCTCGCGCGAGGCAGGCCCCCCCGGCAGTAGAAGAAGGACAGGGCTCCGAAGGTGCGGTCGCGGGCGTGCAAGGGGACGATCAGCGAGGAGGTGACTCCCGTGCCGCGCAGCAGCTCCAGGTGCCGGGCGTCGCTCGCGTACCCGACGAGCATCTCGTCGGTGAGCTCGGGCCGCAGCTCGGTGTGTCCGGTGCGGATGACGGCTCCCGGTCCGGAGGGATCCTCGAGCCGCAAGGGATGGTGGTGGGCCAGCTCCCGGGAGATCTCCTTGCGGATCGAATCCACATGGGCCACCTCCAGCCGGCGCAGGCTGCCGTCCGGCTCGAGCATGTCCAGCGTACAGCCATCCCCCAGGGCGGGCACGGCCCGCTGCACCACGTGGGCGAGCGTGGTCTCGTAGTCCAGCGAGCTGGCCAGCGTCTCGCTCACCGAGGCGAGGAAGCTCTGGCGGGTCTCGGCGCGCTTGAGCGCGGTGATGTCCATGAAGCTGGCCACCACCGCTTGCAACGCTCCCTGTGCATCGAAGATGGGCCCGGCATTGATGAGGATGACCCGCACGGAGCCATCGGGCCGGTCGTAGAGCAGCTCCTCCTGGGGCTGGGGCTTGCCGGTGGCCAGCACCCGGGCGATGGGATACTCCTCCGCCGCCAGGCGCCGCCCATCCGGATGGATGGCGTGGTACTGGGCGTAGTCCCGCACGCACGTGCACGCGATCATGGCGTGGCCCAGGATGTGCTCGGCCTGGGCGTTGAAGTTCAGGGTCCGCCCGGAGGGCGCCTCGGCGATGTGCACCGCGACGGGGAGTTGCTGGAGGATCGTCTCCAGGCGCTGGTGCTGGAACTCCAACTGCTCATGGAGCCGCTCCTGCTCCCGCTGCGCCCCCCGGAAGTCGGTGATGTCGAAGATGAAGCCCTCCAGCGCCTGCACCTGCTCGTCCGGCCCGAGGATGCCCACGCCGCGCTCCCACACCCAGCGTTCCTCCCCCGTGCGGGTGCGGATGCGGTAGGTCAGCGTGAAGGGTGAACGGACGGCGAGCGCCTCCTTTCTCTCCTGCTGGACGCGGAGGGAATCCTCGGGGTGGATCAACTCCGCCCACGTCACGCGCCGCTCCATGAGCTCCTCGGGGAGATAGCCGCTGAGGGCCAGGGCGGCCTGGCTGGCATAGCTCAGGGTCCACGGCTCCTGGGGGGCGCTGCGGTAGACCATCCCCGGCACGTTTCCCAGGAGGGTGCGCAGCATGCGCTCGCTTTCGCGCGCGGCCGCTTCGGCGTGCTCGGCCCGCTCGAGCGCCGCCCGCATCAGCGCCTGGCGCTGGTGCTGCTCGAGGTACATTCCCACCTTGAGGCGGAGGCTGTCCGGGGAGAGCGGCTCCAGGATGCAGTCCACCGTCCCCAGGGTGTAGCCACGCAGCAGGTCCGCCTCCTCACAGGAGCTCGCTCCGAGGAAGAGCACGGGGATGTAGGGGGCATGCGGGTGCGCGAGCAGGCGCCGGGCCGTTTCGATGCCCACGGCCCAGCTCCGCCGCGCGTCGACGACGATGCAGGCGAGTGACTCGTGGAGCAGGTCCCCCAGGTCCTCGCTCCAGGGGAACGCCTTGTGCACGGGATGCACCAGGGGCGCGAGGAGATCCTCCAATCCCGCCAGGTCCTCCCACTGCTCCCCCACGAGCAGCAGCGAGCTGGCCGTCTCCTCCGAGAGCTCCCCCGCTTCCGTCCGGCTTGCGCGCGAGAGCGGGTGGGGTTTGTGACTCCGGATGCGTTCCCCACATACCCCTGTCCTCCTTCCCGTTCCCGGGTCCATGCCAGGGGTTGTCATGGGACAACGTTGTACACACTCCGCGCCGTCCGCACTTCCTCCCGTCCGGTGTGAGTCCGGCCCGGGGGCCCAGGAGCCCCCGGCAGGTCTCCATGCGGGCGGGAGGGCCGCACCGCCGTGCAGCTAGCGCCGGGTCTCCGGGGGAGGGGAGCGGGGCAGCTCGACGGTGAAGGTGGAGCCCTGGCCCGGGCGGCTCTCCACCCGGATGGTGCCGCCCATGGCCTCCACGATGCTGTGGGTGATGTAGAGCCCCAGCCCCAGGCCCCCGGAGTGGCGCTCCGAGACGGCCCGCTCGAACTTGCCGAAGATGCGCTCCAGGGCCTCCGGCGGGATGCCGATGCCCTCGTCGCGCACCACCAGGCGCGCGTTCTCTCCCACCACCTCCACGCGGGCGTGGATGGGGCGGCCGGCACCGTAGCGGATGGCATTGGAGACGAGGTTGGTGACGACCTGCTCCAGCCGCAGCCGGTCCCACCAGCCGTGCACCTTCGGCGGGGCATCCACCCGGAAGCTCCGAGCCCGCGCGGGCCGCCTCGGGGGCGAACCAGGCCGCCACCTCCTCCAGCACCTCGCCCAGGTCCGTGTCCGCGGGCTCCAGCTTCAGCTTCCCGCGCGAGAGGCGGCTGACGTCCAGCAGCGCGTTGATGAGCGTGGACATCTTGTGCACCTGGCGTTTGGCCACCTCCACGTGGCGCTGGAGCCCCTGGGAGCGGGCATCCCCGGCGCAGCACCGCGGCAGCTCGCGCGACAGGGCGGTGAGCTTGAGGTGCAGGGGCGTGAGCGGCGTCTTCAGCTCGTGGGAGGCCACCGAGAGGAACTCGTCGCGTAGCTGCACCGCGAGCTGGGCCTCGCGGTAGAGCCGGGCGTTGTCCACCGCGAGCGCGGCCCGGCGCGCCAGATCCTCGGCCAGGAGCTGGTCCTCCGCGTCGTAGCGGCGCCTGGCGTCGCAGGAGAGGAAGGTGAGCGCTCCGAGCGTGCGGCCCCGGGCGCGCAGGGGCACCGTCAGCATGGCGGTGACGCCGGTCTTGCGCAGCAGCTCCAGGTGCCGGGCGTCCTTGGCGTACCGGACGAACTGCTCGTCGGAGAAGCTCTCCAGCAGCTCGGTCTTCCCGGTGCGGAAGACGGCCCCGGCCCCGGCCGGGTCATCGAGCTGCTGGGGGTAGCTCCGGGCCAGCTCCCACGCCAGCTCCGCCCGGGCCGGGTCCACGTGGGCCACCGCCAGCCGGCGCATGGGGCCCTCCGGCTCGGCCATGTCCAGCAGGCACCCCTCTCCGAGCTCCGGCACGGCCCGCTGCACCACGTGCGCCAGCGTGTCCTCGTAATCGAGCGAGCTGGCCAGGGTCTCGCTCACCGAGGAGAGGAAGGCCTGGTGGCGCTCCGCGCGTTTGAAGGCGGTGATGTTTCCCATCAGGGTGTGCAGCATGCGCTCGCTCTCGCGCGTGGCCGCCTCGGCCTTCTCCGCCCGCTCGAGCGCCGCCCGCAGCATCTGTTCCCGCCGTTTCAGCTCGAGGAACATCCCCACCTTGGCGCGCAGGACCTCCGGGGGAAAGGGCGCGAGGAGGCAGTCCACCGTCCCCAGCCCGTAGCCGCGCAACAGGTCCGCCTCCTCGCAGGCGCTGTCCCCGAGGAGGAGCAGGGGGATGTGGCGGGAGCGCTCGTGGCCGCGCAGCCGCTGGGCCGTCTCGAAGCCCACGGACCAACCCGGGCGCGCGTCCACGAGGATGCAGGCCACGTCCTCCTCGAGCAGGGCGGCGAGCTCCTCGCTCCAGGGAGCGGCCTCGCGCACGGGCTGGCCGAGGGGCGCCAGCATGGCCTCGAGGTCCGCCAGGTCCGAGCCCGGCGCTCCCACCACCAGCAGGGGGGTGATGGGAGGAGGCGTGGCATCACGGGGCCGGTCGGGAACGGGTGGGGGTTCGGCTTCAGGCTGGGTTCCCCACATCCCCTGTCCTCCTCCCCCTTGCCGGGCTTTCAAGGGGTGACATCTGGGCAACCCCCAGGGCGTCCCCCGTCGTTCCGGGCCGCCTGGCACCCGGGGCGAAGCCCGCCCGGCCGCGGGCCGGAAGCCGGAAAACCGGCCGGAAAATGGGCCGGAAAATCCCCGCCGTCAGGAATCTCGACGCGGTTCCGTCGCTGTCCTCCAGTACCCCTCGTGTGCCTGCTGTCGGACATTCGGGGGCCGTGTCATCGGGAGACCGCCTTCGGATGCCGTCGTGCTACCTTGACCCGCCGTTTCACCGAACCCCACCCTGCCCAGGTGGGAGGCTCGTGCCTCCTGGCGGCGTTCCGAGGACCTTCCGGTGTTCGACGATCTCACGGATGACGAACTGTTCGCAGAGGTGCTCCAGCGCCGCGCCGGAGGCGAGGCCGTGGGGGCGCCGCTTGGTGCGCTGTGTGAGCGCTGGGCCCGTCCGGCCCGTTACGTCATCTCCAAGATTCAGGCCAGCTATGGCCGTGGCTCTCCGGCGGACGCGGACGAGCTCTATCAGGACGCCGTCGGCAAGTTCCTCGACCGCGGCCTGGAGCAGTTCCGGGGAGTGTCCGAGCAGATGCCCGGACGCAGCGCGTCTCCCAAGACGTTCTTCCTGCGCATCGTCAAGCACGTGGCCATCGACTTCTACCGGCGCCAGCGCGAGGACCTCGCGCCCGCGTCGTCGGACCCCGATGAGGCCATGGAGGAGCCGGCCTCCGAGGTCGCTCGCGCGGTGGAGCTGTCCCGCCGCGGCGAGGAGCGCTCCGAGGCCCAGGAGCTCTACTGGCGTGCCTTCGAGCGCCTGCAGCAGGAGCACCCCAAGGAAGCTGGTGCGTGGGAGCTGTACCACCACCAGGACGTAGAGGACCACGAGGAATGCGCCAGGCGCCTGAACATCAGCGTGGTCAACTCGTACAAGCGCGTCAGCCGCGCACAAGCCTACCTACGGCTCTATCTGCTCGACCTCCAACAGGAGGGCGGGCACGAGTGAGCCCCACGTACCCGGAGGAGGGTACTCGCATGGTCGTCGACGCACTCTCTCGTTATCAAGCCCGGCGTGAGCAGCTCGTCCGGGGTGGCGGTTCCAACGGCGATTCGCTCGAGGCGATTGGAGACATCCTCCGGCGCGCCGAGCGGTTGGGCCGAGAGGGCGTCGAGCAGGCCCTGCGGGGGTTGTCCCGCGCGGACATCGACGGTTGGCTCCGGGCGCAGAAGCCCGAGGCACTTCAGCCGGCGCTGCTGCGGGCCGCGGAGGAAGCCGCCGAGGCCGCGCTGGGAGAAGAGGGCGAGGAAGCCGAGGTGTGGCGCACGTCCTCGCTGGACGGACTTGCCGCGCGTGACCGGGCCGAGTCCGCCGCGCGTGCCATCGGCGAGTGGGAATCACTTCATGGAGCGCTCGACGGAGACGCGGCGGCGCGCTTGAAGTCATTTCGCGAGGGCCTGGGACGTCTGGACACCATGCTCCGCCCCAAGGCCCGCTGGTTCATACCGCTCAACCCACAGCGCAGAGCAGAGCGCGACATTCTCGATACGGCCGAGCGGACCCGGGCCTGGTGGTTCACGGACCGGGCGGATTGTGACGACTTCCTGGCCGCGCTGAGCACCCGGCCCGAGCGGTCGAGTCCCCATCTGCAAAGCTGTTCCGATTGCCGCGCGGACCTGACGAATAGCGAGACGGTCGAAGTTCCCCCCAAGCGGCACCTGAGCGCGGATGATTTGTGGCGCTTCGACATGGGGATGATGTCGGCCACGGAGTTGAAGTGGGTGGATGCGCATACGGAGAAATGCATCGAGTGTGCACAGGCCATCTGGGCGTTGGAGGAGGGGGACGAGGCCATCGAGAAGGCGCTGGACGAGCAGTTCGCCCCCGCGGCCCGCACCGCGCGCACCGCCGAGTCCACCGCGCGCAGGCCTGGAGCGGCGCGCCACCCCGAGCAGCGTGAAGTGCTGGAGGAGCGGCGGGAGTTCCGCGTGGTGCTCGTGAGAGAGCGTCAGCGGGCCCGGCTCCTGGTTCAACCCCTCGCGGGGCGTGCCGTGACGGCGGCCGTCTTCCTGGCTCCCGGCAAGCCCTCGCTCAAGCCTCAGCAAGGCCCCGAAGGTCTCCAGTTCGATCTGGGCACCGGGGGCGGTCGCACCGCCCACCTGATGGTGCGGGTGGGCAACAGCGAGATCTTCGAGCGCGACTTCTCCTTCTAGGTCCGCACGCCCTACCGGCCGAGCTGCTGCAGCTCTCCCGACGGAGCCACGCTGGCCTCGATGGGGCGCTCAGTCCGTTCGTTCCCTCGGGTGCTCGTTCCGGGCATGATCTTCGGCCAATGCCGAGGAGCCGAGAGAAACAGGAGACGCACAAGCCCGGTGATGGAGCCCGTGGAGCGTCTCCTCTCCTGATTCGTTCCAAGAGGATCTCACGTGGAGGGAGGGCATGGCTACCAGTCGTGCTCCTGCTGGCCATGGCCTGCGCCACGGATGACGGGCGGCGTGTCCGCAACGAACTCACGGAGGACATATCGCTGGCGGCATCTTGCGAGGCCGCCAACACACCGCGGGTCTTTCTGGATGACGGCCAGGGTCGCCTCTTCGCCCTGCCTCCGCTGCCGCGCCATGCGACTGTAGAGGTGTCTCAAGCCCGGTTCGAGCTGGCCATGGCCGGACTGGCTGCTGGATTGTCCCCGCCCCTGCGTCCTCTGCTGCCCAGGTTGACGCTCTCCTGGGCACCTCCTCTCTCCAGCGGCGAGCAGGCCGCTCTCATCAGGGAGTATCGGAACTGGTGCACCCGCCGTCCCGGCGACTGTCTTCCCTGGGCCGAGGAGGGGCTCTCCCTGGAGCCTGACGAGAAGGTGGACATGGCCCTGTCCTTCGCCGTGGACGGAGTGTGGGCCGGAGCCCATGCCACCGTGCAGGACTTCGTGGACCCTGCGCAGCTCTACACCGCGGTCATCTCCTCCCTGTCGATGTATCTCACGCTCCTGCTACTGCCCGAGCCCGTCTCGAAAGTCATCGCGATCACCCTCACCGCTTGGATGGTGGCGTATCTGGGGACGGATACCGTCAAGAGCCTGCTTGGAGGCTGGCGGCAGATGCGGGCTGTGGCGCTCCGGGCACACTCCTTCGCTCAGCTTCGCGCAGCCGGCGAGCACTTTGGTTCGCTGATCGGGGCACAGACGGCGCGCGTGCTCGTCATGCTGACCACCATGGCGCTTGGTTCCACGAGCCACGCCGCCATGAGGGGGCCGCCGGGGCCAGGCTTGCCTGCGCTTGGCGAATTGAAAGCCGGAGCCAGCCTCCTGGTCCTCCTCCGGGCGCGAGCGATAGCGCTCTCCGAGGCCGGCATCATCGCGTCCTTCGCTCCCAATGCATTGGCCATGGTGTCCACGGGTGATGGTGGTGGTGCTCGCCACGAGGATGAGGCTTCCCCGGCCTCTCCTGTCTCGGACAAGTACCGGATCCAATCCGTCGAGTCCTGGCGCAAGCCCCAGTTCACCGAGGATGGAAGGATCGTGCCCTACAAGGGGTCGAGGAGCCCTCCCGAGCCCATCACTAACCTGGGCCGCAATCGCGCCGGGCAGACCGTCACCGACGGGCAGAGGACCATTCGCTTCGACGAGAACGGCTTCCCCGCGTTCAAGACGAAATTCGAAACCCTTCTGGACGCCATCCACATCGGCAGTCGCTCGCGGCCCGGGCACTACAGAGCCGCGAACCAGAAGCTTCTCCAGGCAATCGAGGCTGATCCTTCCCTGGCACGGGAGCTGGGCCTTTCCCGGAGCAGTATCGAGGCTCTGCGGACTTCCGCCCGGGCTCCGGACGGCTACGCCTGGCATCACCACCAGGACGTCGGCAGGATGCAACTCGTGCCGGACGGAGACCATCTGCTGGCCAATTCCCATACGGGAGGGATGGCCATCTGGGGTGGAGGCCGGTGACCATGGCGATTCGCTGGAAGCCTTACCTTCGAGATGAGTCTCACCCCATCGACGCCGACAGGCTCCAGCCTGTCGAGCAGGCCTGGGGAGTCCGGCTCCCTGACGCGTACAAGCAGCTCGTCTGCTGCTACCAGGGCATGGCCCCTGAGCCTTGTGTCTTCGATGTCGACGGAGCCGAGGATGTCTTCAACGACCTCCTGACCATCACTCCCATCGAGGGGAGGGAATCGTACTCGGTCATGCGGGTCCACGAAGTGCTCGCGCCCCATCTCCCGCCAGGAATCTTCCCATTCGGGAGAACCCCCGGCGGCGAGTATCTGTGCTTCGATTTCAGGGACGCTCCTGACTCGCCGAGGGTCGTTCTCGTGACCAGCGATCTGTCCATCTACCCCGTCGCGAACAGCTTTCAGGAGTTCCTGGAGGGGCTTCACGACGGATGAAGGCCGTTCCAGGTCCGCCCTACCGGCCGAGCTCCTGCAGTTCTCCCGACGGAGCCACGCGCACACCCTGGGGCGCGGCCTGGGCCAGGGCGACCATGGCCCGTGCGACGGTGCGGGCCTCGATGGGGCGGCTGGCCAGCGGGCGCAGCAACGGCGCGAGCACGCGCGAGGCGATGATGGCGGCGCGCTCGCCCGGGCGGCTCTCGGCACGCTCTCCCAGCAGCAGTGACGGCTGGAGGATGACGAGCGATTCGAAGCCCATGGCCTTCAGGGCCTCCTCCGTCTCGCCCTTCACTCGGTTGTAGAAGACGCGCGAGCGCGCATCCGAGCCGAGCGCCGTCACCACGAGGAAGCGCTGCACACCCGCCTTCTTCGCGGCGCTCGCGAAGGCCAGCACGGCGTCATGATCCACGGCGCGGAAGGCCTCCTGGCTGCCGGCCTTCTTGATGGTGGTGCCCAGGCAGCAGAAGGCCTCCTGGGCGGGCGGCAGGGCCTCGCCGCCGAGCCGGGCGAAGTCCACGGTGTGCTGCACGAGCTTCGGGTGCTGCCGGGGCAGCGGGCGGCGGCCCAGCGAGTGCACTTCCCGGTACTGCGGCGCCTCGAGCAGCGCGTCGAGGAGGAAGCCTCCGACGAGCCCGCTCGCGCCAGCCACGAGCGCGGTGCGTGTTTGCGTGTCCATGCGCGGGATGCTCAGCACAACCCGCGTGCTGGCGCCAGGGGGGACGCTGGCCTATCGCATCGGCTGGGAGAGCCGATCCACGGGCGCCCGGGGAGGGATGACGCCGCCGCGCTGGGCGGAGACCGGGCGGAAGTCATTGGTGAGGAAGGCGAGCACCAGGGGCAGTGGCGGCGGGCTCTTGCTGAGCGCCAGGCCGCACACGTCGAGGTAGTCACTCACGTAGATGCCTCCGGCGTCCCGGTAGCGGATGCAGCGCCCGTCGTCGCGGGGACGCTCGTCCTCGCGCACCAGGTCGCGCGAGTGGATGCCCCTCTTCATGACGAGCTTCTCGGCGCCCAGCTCGATGAACACCTGATCCGGACCCCACTGGCCCTGGATGACGGTGGAGGGCCCGCCCGTCTTGATGGTGACGTTGACCTCCAGGTTGCCCAGGGTGCCCTTCACCCGGTTGCCGTCCACGAGCGTGAGCACTTGGGAGCGGTTGTCCTTCCAGGAGCCGTCCGGCTGCGGCAGGGAGCGGTACACGGGCGAGTCCACCTTCTCCGCGCTGAACCAGACATCCCCGATGCGGCCAGCGGGCAGGCGCTGGGGCCGCTCGGCGATGAGGTTGGTGACGGGCACCGAGGCGTCCACCGGCTCGAAGCGCACGGCGCCCATCCACGCCTTGCCCGTGCCGCTGAGCATCAGCCCGGCCATGATGGCCTTGGCCTCCTGGGGCACGTCCAGCACCACCTCGTAGCGCTTGCACTGCGTGGTGCCCACCAGCGCGCGCGACTGCATGTTGTCGAAGGCGAGCGGCTCCTTGGGGTCCTCGCCCTCCACCCGCATCCACAGGCCGGCCCAGCCCCGCACGTTCTCGGTGCGCACCACCGCGGAGAAGCGCAGCCGCTTGCCCCGGAAGGTCTGCGCGCCAAAGGCTTGCATGAAGGTGCCGTAGCCCGAGGGAACCGCGTGCAGCGAGCGCAGGTACGCGCTGCGGTTGCCCTCGCACGGGCTCTCCGTGTCCAGGCCCGCCTCGTAGAGCTTGGGAGTGCTCTCGGTGACGAACCACCCCGGGGGCAGGGTCTTCTTGCCCTCGGCGGCCGAGGCGGAGCCCCCCAGGGCGAGCGCCGCCACCCACAGGAGCGTCAGGATCTGCTTCATCCGGTCGGTCATGGCGGTGCCTTTCACAGCGAATAGGGCCCGGCGGCGCTCAGCGCGTCCGGTGGGATTCCCGAGTGGCCCTCGTAGCGGGGCACTTCGCCCACACCCTGGGGGTACTGCACCAGCAGCCCGCGCGCCAGCGCCTCCGAGGCGCACGTCTCCTGGCTCGTCAGATCCGGGCAGGCGACCAGCCGCTCGGGGACTTCCGGCAGTTCCAGCGGCAGCGCCATCACGGGGAAGTCCTCGTCCTGGATGGGCGGCTGCACGGCCTGCTCGGGGCGGAGGACGAGGAGCGTCACCGCCGCCGCGGCCGCCATCATCACCCCCACGGCGGCGGAGGCGGACACCCGGGGCCGGTTCCACCGGGCCGGGCGGATGATTTTCGCCTCGCTCCGAGCCTCCTGCGCGGGGGCCTGGGCCACCTCGCGCAGCTGCTCCTCCAGCAGGGCCTCGCGCTGGAGGAGGAGGGCGCAGGGCGAGCAGGCGAGGGTGTGGGCCTCGAGGGCCGCCGCGGCTCCTGGCTCCATCGCGCCCAGCACGTACTGCTCGGCGTCGGCCGGATGGATGTGCGGCTGGTTCATGATGCTTCCTCCTCGAGGACGCCCCGCAGCTTCTTGCGGACCTCGCACAAGATTTGACGGACGCGCTGCACGGACAAGCCGGCGCGCGCGGCCACTTCGGCGTGCGGCAGCTCCTGGCCGTCGCACGCCAGTTGAAAGACACGCTGGGCGCTCGTCGAGCACTCGCGCAGGGCCGCCTGGGCCCGGGACAGCTGTTCCTCGGACAGCAGGCGCCGCTCGGCGGACACCGAGGGGTCCACCGGGTGGTGGGCCTCGGGCAGCTCCTCCACGGGTCCGGCGAGGGACTCGCGGCGGGCGCGGCGCGCCTCGTCGGCGGCGAGGAAGGCCGCCTGGGTGAGGGCGAGGTTGGGCAGGCGCAGCTCGGTGAGCAACCCCTTCTGTTGCTGCTGGATGAGGCGCGCCCACGTCTCCTGGGCGAGCTCATGCGCCCGGTCCACCCGGACTCCCCGGGCCAGCAGCGAGACCACGATCCGGTGGTGGTAGCGGGAGATGAGGACGTTCCAGGCGGCACGGTCTCCGTCCAGGGCGCGTCTCGCGAGCCCGGCCTCGTCCTCCAGCGCACTCCCCCCCGGTCGCGCGCTGTCCTCCGGCTGTCGCACCACGCTCCGAATCGGTTGCACCAAGGCCACACCCATCGTGTCTTCCCGAGCTTCCACGGGCCCGCCGGGGTCTCGCTGCTGCCCGGTGCCTGGGAAACGTCCCGTGTCGGAGGACATATCGGAGGGGGGTGGCGGAAGGCGTCAGTTGACGGCCGGGCTCTCGCCCGAGGCCCACTTCATCTGGGAAATCTTGACCACCCCCTGGCAGCGGGCACACACCTGCCCCTTCTCGTCGTACATCCGGGCGGAGGCGAAGAGGGTGGAGGTGCCGACGCTGTCGATGATGGCCTCGGCGCGCACGGTGTTGCCCCGGAGGGGCCGCTCGAAGCTGACGGAGAGCTGCATGGTGGCGCAGCGGCGGGAGGGATCCACCAGGGCGGGGGTGCAGCCGATGGCGTAGTCGAACATGGCGGAGATGATGCCGCCGTTGATGGCCGCGGTGCCCAGGCCCCCCCGGTGCTCGGGACGGACCTCGGGGAGGGTGATGACGGCCTTTTCACCCTGGGGGAAGCTCAACCGTACACCCAGCAGACGCATGGTCTGACTCTGGTTGAACTGTTCGGCGTAGCGATCGAGCTGCTCCTGGGTGGGACGGGTGCCGGCTTCGGACATGGCGTGGACTCTACTGGTAGAAAGGCGTCCATGCCTCGCCTGTCGCGACTGCTCGTCCTTGTCCTGCTGGCCGTCTCGGGATGCACGTGCGGGACTTCCGAGCCGGAGCCCGTCCAGGCCGCCGTGGTTCCGGACGCGGGGGCGCCGGACGCCTCCACTCCGGGTGTGGCTCCGCCTCCGCCGGAGGCACGCTACGCGAAGAAGTGGCTGGTCATCGTTCATTCCTCGTCCATGCCGGGGGAGGGGAGCGGGGTGCTGGAGGCGCTGCGGCGGACGGGGCTGGCCGCGGAGCCGCTGCGGCTGTCCACCAACGCCTTCAAGGATTTGCGGCCGTGCCTGGAGGTGGTGGTGGCCAAGGTGTTCGGGACGAGGGCGGAGGCGGAGGGCTTCCGCGAGCAGCTCTCCCAGGCGGGGGTGGTGGCGTACGTGAAGAACGCCGGGCCGCTGGCGCCCGAGCGCGAGCGCAAGGACGCCACCTGCCGAGCCGGGGCCGAGGCCGAAGCCGCCCGGGCCGGGGCCCTGAGCCGGCGGACGGTGCCGCGTTTCGTGGAGTCGCACGCCGGGCGCACCTTCATGTTGTTGGGCGAGGGGACGACGAGTGTCGTGCTCGAGCCGGTGGACGTGCGCCGGAGCGTGTGGATGGCCCCGGCCGGGGAGGACCCCACGGGCCTGTTCGTGAAGGGCGACACGGTGGACCTCTACGGCGCGGCCGGGCTCGTCCATGCGGGCTGCACGGTGAAGGGGTTCGCGTGGATCAACCGGGGCGTGCCGCACTTCGGCTACTTCCAGCAGGAGCCCCCTCCCGAGGCACCGGGCTGTGGCCGGCCCTGGGCCTTCGCCGAGCTGGACTGCGAGGTGGCGCCGGACGCGCTGGCGTTCGCCCTGCCCGCGGGCACGAAGGCGCCGGTGTTCTTCGCGGCCGGTGAGGGGCCCCCCGCGGAGGTGCTGGCGGCCCAGGAGGAAGCGCTCCGGCGCTCCGCGCGCTTCTCCGCGTTGCGTGCCGAGGGCGCCATCCAGGCGGAGCAGGTGCAGGAGCGGCTGCGCCAGGAGGTGAAGTCGTTCCGCTATGCCTCCGGGAGCACGCACGCCGTCTTCACGGTGGCGCGCTTCCGCACGGGCGAGGGCAACTCGTTGTGCGGGGGCGACTACGACCAGCAGGTCACCCGGGCCGTGGTGCTGGGGCCGGGCGGCGGGGAGCGCGGCCTCCCGCTCGAGAACCTGGCGGGAGAGGACGTGGTGGGGGTGCTGGACCTGGAGGGAGACGGGAAGGTGGAGCTGCTCGTGCAGGAGTCCTGGCCCGCGCAGGCGGTGCGGCTGCTGCACGAGGACGGCTCCGAGCTGGCCGGGGCGGTGGTGGCGAACTGCGACTGCGGGTGTTGAAGGGCCTCGGGGAGGCTCCCTCGCAGGGCAGGCATGGGGGCCCCGGCGTGGAACGTCCTTCCAGTCGGACGGAAACTCGTTAGAAGCAAGGTTTGCCTCTAGAAAAGCACCTTGCCTTGAACGCCGACGAACTCCTCAAAGACCTGAACGAGCCCCAGAAGGAAGCAGTCCTCCACGGGGATGGTCCGCTCCTCGTCCTGTCGGGCGCGGGCAGCGGCAAGACGCGCGTCATCACCCGCCGGGTGGCGCACCTAGTGCGGGTACGTAACGTACCCCACTGGCGGATCTTGGCTGTTACCTTCACCAACAAGGCTGCACGCGAGATGAGGGAGCGGCTTAACCAGCTCCTCATTCCTGAGGCCTTCGATATGGCAGTGGGTACCTTCCACGGCATTGCAGCCAAGATGCTGCGGCGAGTGATGAAGGACCTGACCATGGCTGGGTCGCTACCCGACGAGCTGAAGGGGCTGTCGTCCTCATTCGTCATCTACGACGACGGAGACCAGCTCCAGCTCATCAAACGCGCCATGCGCGAGGCGGCTGTGGAGCCCCTCATGCAGCCACGGGAAATTCTCCATCGCATCGATCAGGAGAAGAACTCAGCCCGTCTTCCAGACGACATGAAGGTGGACTCGGAGGATCTGCGCGGGATGGTGGTGCAGAAGACCTACCGGGCCTACCAGCGGCTTTTGCGTGCGGCCAATGCGGTGGATTTTGGCGACCTGCTCCTGCTGCTAGTCACCCTCCTGCGTAAGCATTCGGGCGTATTGGACCTGTACCAGCGGCGCTTTCAGCACGTCTTGGTAGACGAGTTCCAGGACACCAACCCCGTGCAGTACGAAATGCTGCGCCTGCTGGCCCCGCCGGAACGGCGTCCCAACCTGGTGGTGGTGGGCGATGACGACCAGTCCATCTACCGCTGGCGCGGCGCGAGTGTGGACAACATCATCGGTTTCCCGGAGGCGTACGCGGGCGCGCGGGTGGTGAAGCTGGAGCAGAACTACCGCTCGGACCAGACCATCCTTGACGCGGCCCATGCGGTTATCTCGCAGAACAGGCGGCGCATGCCGAAGAAGCTGTGGAGCGATCGGCCCAAGGGCGAGAACCTCCAGTTGATGATGAACCGGGACGAGCGCGCCGAGGCCCAGGACGTGGCGCGCCGCATCCACGAGCTGCAGCGCGAGGGCTTCATCAAGTACTCGGGGATGGCGGTCTTCTACCGCACGAACGCGCAGAGCCGCGTGGTGGAAGAGGGGCTGCGGCTGGCGCGGGTGCCGTACACGCTGGTGAGCGGGCGCAGCTTCTACGACCGGGCCGAGGTGCGGGACGCGGCGGCCTACCTGCGGCTGATGGTGAATCCGCGCTCGGACGCGGATCTGCTGCGCATCATCAACACGCCGGCGCGAGGCATTGGCGACACGACGGTGGAGCGGCTGCAGGACTGGGCCAACCAGGCGGGAGTGAGCCTGTACGAGGCCACGGCGGCGCCCGAGCGGATTCCGGGGCTCAACACGGCGGCGGTGAGGCGGCTGACGGGGTTCCACGCGGTGGTGTCCTCGCTGCATGCGTGCGCGCAGGAGGCGAAGGACGCGGCGAGCGCGGTGGACCAGATGTTGAAGGAGTCGCTGCTGGTGGAGTCGCTCGTCACGGAGGGAAGTGACGAGTCGCTGACGCGCGCGGAGAACCTGCGCGAGTTCCTGGGCGCGGCGCAGGAGTTCGACCTGAACCGGGCGGCGGCGGCGGTGGCGGCGGCGGTGGCCGGGGACGACGAGGAGGGGGAGGAGACCCCACCGGTCGCGCCGGAGGAGGAGGGGCTGGACTCGTCGCCGCTGACGGCGGACGTGCCGGCGCTCAACGCCTTCCTGGAGCAGATCAGCCTGGTGGGCGAGGCGGACGCGGACGTAGGGGAGGGCCGGGTGGCGCTGATGACGCTGCACGCGGCGAAGGGGCTCGAGTTCGACGCGGTGTTCATCACGGGGATGGAGGACGGAGTCTTCCCGCACTCGCGCTCGCTGGCGGCGGATGACCCGGACGGGGAGGAGATGGCCGAGGAGCGGCGGCTCTGCTACGTGGGCTTCACGCGGGCGCGGAAGCGGCTGTTCGTGAGCCTGGCGCAGTGCCGCTCGCTGTTCGGCGAGCTGCGCTACAACCCGCCTTCGCGCTTCCTGCGGGAGGTGCCGCAGTCGCTCTTCGGCTTCGCGGAGCAGGAGCTGGAGACACCGGCGCCGAAGTCGTCACCGATGATGACGCGCAAGCGGAACTGGGCGGAGGAGGACGACGGGCCGCGCATCGACCGTTCCTATTCGCAGGCATCGGACATGGACGGCATCAGCGGGGACGTGCGGGGGATGCGGGTGCGCCACGAGCAGTTCGGGATGGGGAAGATCATCTCGACGGACGGCAGCGGACCCAACGCGAAGGTGACGGTGGAGTTCGGTGGGGGAGTGGGCCTCAAGCGCGTCATCGCCCGCTTCCTGATGCCGGGCTGAGCAGCCCAAGCCTCACTGCGCCCGAACCCTGCCCCAATTTCCCCCAACATCCCCTCTCCCTTCGGGAGAGGGACGGGGTGAGGGTATCCGGCCCTCGGGTTGGCTCACCTGCGGAGCCGTGAATCAATCGAGGAACCGGCGCTCCCACCGCCGTGTGTCCTCCATGCTCTGGACGGTATGGAGCTGCGGCTCATGGTAGAGCCAGGGCTCCAGCACGCGCGCCAGTTCCCGATAGGCGGGGAGGACATTTCCCTGCTCGGTGTCCCCTGCCTCGGGCCAGGGACCCAGGCAGACAACGGCCCTGTCCCCCTCCATCTCCTGGACGGTGGTTTCCGGATGGCGCAACTGGGCGCGCAGTCCGGACACACCGCCCAACTCTCCCAGCACGGGTTGTCCGAGGAAGGTGAGCCAGGAGGGGCCCCGCACCTGGGTGCCGATGTGTAACGAGACCCAGCTCATGTCGGGAACATCCATGCCCGGGTAGCGGAAGCGCAGCTTGGGAGTGTCCCCCTGCATATGTTCCAGCTTGGTAGCGCAGTTGAGGGAGAGCCCCGCGTAGCCAGTGCAGAATGGCAGGGGCGAGGCCAACTCCATCGCGAGCTCGCGTACCCGCTCAGGGCCATGCCCCTCGAGGTATTCGGTAGGTAGCCAGAAGGAGATTGCGGAGACCGCGCCCGGTTTGTTCTTGAGGGATGGACCTTCCAGGAACCTGCCGCGGTAGATGACCCGATAGCTTTGCTGGTTGTTCCCCGCCCCCGAAAGGTCAACCATGGCCATACGAGGGTGTTGCATGGTGCCATGGACGCGTACCCAGCCAGCACCATCGAGGGATTGATGATCACCATCTTCGTCTGCGTACAACGTGAGTGCGGAGGGGCCAACTGCACGGAGGTACGCCTCGAGCGAGCGATGCACACCTTGCGAGATTTTCGCGTGGGAATGGCGCATGAAGAACGTCAGCGCCAGTCCATCTCTGACCAGCAGGTACCCGTTCTCGGCATGGATTCGTATCCGAGGAGGGTTCTCAACCATAGACAACTCCAAGCCGGGGGATGATTCGCGCCACAAGAAAGGCAATGAAATTCTGGTACATCTCTCCTTGGCTGAACCCCGCGAACGGATGTCCATCGGGGTATTGAGTCCACTCAGGTATCGAGTCGGAGCTCACACAGGGAAACTTGAAGTCATAGACGGCGAGTGCATTGAGCGGGTCGCCCTGGTGGATGACCACATCGGGCTTCAGCGTCCCCTTCAACTCTCCGCCATTTCCGGACTCTTCGAGCGCTTGCTCCTCTTGGGCGCTGACCAGTTCCTTCTCCCCTGTTTCCATGTCAGGGCGATAGCGCTGTTCCAAGCTGAACCCTCCTGGCCTCATCTTGCCCAGTGCTTCTTCGGCGCAGTTCCGGGCGACTTCATGCATCTCGATACCGAGCCGCATGGCCCACGTGATTCGCCTCCCCCTGGGCTTTGTTTCCTGCTTGCACTCGCTTGCGTCAGGAGCAGGGCCTTTGAACTGCTTCGGATACCGGAGGAGAACTTCCGAACGCGCCAGTTCGGCGCATTTCTTGGGCTCCTCCTCGATGGATTTCATTACCGTCGTGTCGAGCACCACCTTCAGCACGGCTGTGGTGGACGCCATCTCCTTGCCGTAAAGCGCGACGCATGCGGAGGGGCTGTTGCGACAGGTGGCCGACGGGGAGTCGATGCCAACAGGCGCGTTGCTGTAGCCGTAGTATCCCCGTGTGCTGCCGGGCGCGGTGGTGACACACGCGCATTGCGCCACGAGCACGGCCAGCGCCAACACGTTCAGGCCAACGAGACGGGTGAACACGCAGCACCTCGTAGTTCAAAACGCGGGCTTCATCCCCGCCCAGGTGTAGACGCCTACACTCGGTGTAGGTGAAAATGACACCCCAGGTGTAGACGTCTACACCTGAAGCCCACCTCGGCTCGTCGTGAGGAAATCCGCTCCGGGACGCCGGACTCACGGCTTCGGCGGCTGGAGCCGCCACGAGAGCACCCGTCCATCCTGTCCCAGCACGAAGAGCTGGTCCCCGAGCACCACGGGCCGGGTGAGCAGCGGCGTATCCAGCCGCAGGGTGAACACGGGCGGCCCCTCGCGGGGCTTGAGCGCGAGCAACCAGCCCTGGCTGTCGCGGGTGGGCACCAACAACCACTCGTGGAACCCGGCCACCTGCGTCACCAGGGGCGCGGGCAGGGCCAGCCGGAAGGACTCCCGCCCGTCCTGGGGCGACAGGGCCAGCAGCAGCTTGTCCTCGGTGCCCACCCACACCTGACCCTGGACGAGGCTCGGGGGGCTCGAGAGCGCGGAGGCGGGGGTCTGCCGCCAGCGCACCTGTCCGTCGGCGAGCCCGAGCGCGAGCACCTCGCCCTTCTGGGTGGAGACGTACAGCACCTCCCCCTGGGCCTCCATTCCGAGCACCCGGGCCAGGGGCCGTCGCCAGCGCACGGTGCCGTCCTGGGGGGACAGTGCGAACAGCCCCGCGTCCCCGAGCACCACCACCAGGAGTCCCTTGGCGAGCACCGGGGGGGGCTGGGGCCGGGTGGCCTCGGGACGGGGGACGCCCGTGGGGAGGGCCCGGCGCCAACGCAGCTCCCCCGAGTCCGCGGCGAGGGCCCGCACCGCCCCATCCGGGGCCACGACGTAGACGAAGCCCTCATCCGAGACGAGCGGGGTGAGCACGGGTGGCTGCCCGGTGAGGCGCCAGCGCTCCGAGCCATCGGCGAGCGCGAGGCTGACGAGAGTCCCGCCAACCGTTCCCACGATGACACTGTCTCCCGAGACCGTGGGGCGCGCGGCGACCTCGCGGCCCAGCTCCACCCGCCAGACGGGCTCCCCTTGGGGGTCCAGCCGCAGGAACCGGCCGGCCTCGTTGCCCATCAGGACGCCGTTTTCCAGGGGTAGCAGCCCCACGCGAGAGGGCGCGTCCGAGGAGAAGGTGAAGAGCGGGTGGGTGGGCTGCCGGCAGGCGGCCATCAGCACCGCCATGGCGAGCGGTAAGACGAGGCGCTGATAGAGGGGTGGCGGCATGGTTGAGGGAGGATCTTCAGGACCCTAGGATGGTTGGCAAGGAAGGAACCTGACATGGCTTCGATTCGCGACGACGAGCTCCCCAGCTCGACTGGTATTCCCTCATCCGCCCGCCGGGCCGATTGGGCCCCGCCCCCGGCCATCCCCGTCACCATGGAGCTGCTCCACGCGCTCCCCAAGACGGACCTGCACTGCCACCTCGATGGCTCCATGCGGCTCAAGACGATCCTCGAGCTGGCCGAGCAGCAGAAGGTGAAGCTGCCCGCGGACTCCGAGGACACCCTGGCCAAGGCCATCCACATGGGCGAGGTGTGCAAGAACCTCGAGGACTACCTGGTGGCCTTCGACGTGACGCTCTCGGTGCTGCAGACGGCCGAGGCCCTCTACCGCTCGGCCTATGAGCTGGCGGTGGACGCGGCGGCCGAGAACGTGCGCTACCTCGAGGTGCGCTACTCCCCGGCCCTGCACCTGCAGAAGGGCCTGAAGATGACCACCGTCATCGACTCGGTGCTCGAGGGACTGCGCGTGGCCAAGCGCGAGACGGGCATCAAGTACGGCGTCATCATCTGCGGCATCCGCCACATCAACCCGCAGACGTCCATGCGGCTGGCGGAGCTGTCGGTGGCCTACAAGAACCGGGGCGTCATCGGCTTCGACCTGGCGGGCGCCGAGGCGAACTTCCCGGCCAAGGACCACAAGGACGCCTTCCAGCTCATCCTCAAGAACAACGTGAACTGCACGGCGCACGCGGGCGAGGCCTTCGGGCCCGAGTCCATCTCCCAGGCCATCCACTACCTGGGCGCGCACCGCATCGGCCACGGCACGCGGCTGCGCGAGGATGGGGATCTGCTCAACTACGTGAACGATCACCGCATCCCCCTGGAGGTGTGCCCCACCTCCAACGTGCAGACGGGCGCGGTGCCGAGCCTGGAGGCGCACCCGCTCAAGTTCTACTTCGACTACGGCCTGCGCGTGACGATCAACACCGACAACCGCCTCATCACCGACACCACGGTGACGAAGGAGCTGTGGGTGGCGCACAAGGAGCTGGGGCTGGCGCTGGAGGACCTGACCACCATCCTCGTCTCCGGCTTCAAGAGCGCCTTCCTGCCGTTCCGCGAGAAGCAGGACCTGTTGCGCCAGGTGAACCAGGAGATCGCCCAGACGCTGGCGGCCTTCGAGAAGCGGCCGCACGCGGTGAAGCAGCCGGCCTGAGCCGGGAGGGAACGTGACGGGCACGGCCCTCAACGTGGATGGGGGGCTGTCTCCGGCGGTATAGCCGCGAGGCCGGTGGGCGCGTGCGCCTCGGCCTCCAGCACCGGGAGGGTGAAGCGGAACGTGGAGCCGTGGCCCACCTCGCTCTCCACCCAGATGCGGCCGCCGTGGCGCTCGACGATGTCGCGGCAGATGTAGAGGCCGAGGCCCAGCCCGCCGAAGCCGGAGATGGGGGCGTTGCGTGCCCGGAAGAAGCGCTCGAAGAGGTGGGCCTTCTGGTCCGGTGGGATGCCGATGCCCGAGTCCGACACCGAGACGAGGGCCTGGGCCCCCTCCTGCTCCACGTGCACGCGGATGGTGCCGCCCGTGGGGCTGTACTTGAGGGCGTTCTCCAGCAGGTTCACCAGCACCTGTGCGAGCCGGCTCCTGTCTCCCTCGATGAGGAGCGGCTCGCCGGGCTCCTCGTACTCGAGCGTGTGCTGGGGGCTGACGGTGCGCAGGTCCGCCAGCACCTCGTGGGTGAGCTCCCGGAGTGACACGGGCTCGTGCCGCAGCTCCAGCCGTCCCGCCTGGATGCGCGAGGTGTCCAGCAGGTCATTGATGAGCCCGGAGAGCCGCGCCACCTGGGCGAGCGCCTTCTCCGCGTGCTGGGCCGGGACGGGCTGTCCGGACGCCATCCGGTGTTTCAGCACCTGCAGGTGCAGCTTGAGCGGGGTGAGCGGCGTCTTCAGCTCGTGGGAGGCGATGGACAGGAAGTCGTCCCTCACGCGGATGGCCTCCTGGGCCTCGCGCAGCAGCCGCTCGCTCTCCGCCTGGGCGCGGCGCTCCACCGTCACGTCCCGGTAGCTCCAGACGCGGCCGACGATGGTGTCTCCCACCCGCTGGGGGCGCGAGTAGCGCTCGAGGATGCGCCCGTCCCGGAGCTCCAGGACGTCGATTCCCTCCTGCTCGGGGGATGCGAGCAGTTGCTGGGTCCGCAGGTGTATCTGCTCCGCGTTCTCCATCTGCGGGCGCATGTGCTCACTCAGCGCCTTGCCATCCCGGCCTTCCAGCAGGGCGGCGGGGATGTTCCAGAGCTCCTGGAACCGCCCGTTGAAGGCGGTGACACGCCAGTCCGGGGTCATGACGATGACGCCATCCGCGGTCGAGTCCAGGGTGGCGCGCAGCAGCGAGACGGTCTGCTCCAGGTCCTCCCGGGCCCGGCGCTGCGCGGTGATGTCCACCATGATGCCCCGGAGCTGGCGGGGGATGCCGCCCTCGGAGACGACGGTGACGATGTCGCGCAGCCACACGCTGCTCCCGTCGGCCGCCACCATCCGGTACTCGAACTCGTGGGCCCTGCACTCCATGGCGGACTTCAGGCAGTAGGCGGAGGCCCAGTCCCGGTCGTCGGGGTAGATGTGCTTCAGCCAGAAGTCCGGCTCCTGCATCCATTGTTGGACGGGGTAGCCCAGGAGGCGCTCGGCCTGCTTGCTGACGAAGGTGAAGCGGAAGCTCGCGTCGGTCTCCCAGAACGATGCCGTCGATGGCGTCGATGAGCTCCTCGTGCAGGCGCTGGGTGCGGCTGAGCTCCCGGGCCACCTCGTCGAGGTCCGAGACGTCGGTGGCGACCCCGAGGGCCGCGACGATGGTGCCCTGGGCATCCCTCACGGGCCCCACCTGGCAGCGCCAGGCGCGCCCGCAGGTGGCGAAGTCGAAGCCCACCGTCTCCCCGGTGAGCGCCCGGCGGTGGGCCGAGGCCCAGCCCCGTGGATCCGCGGCGCGTGCCGCGGCGCACAGCATGGCCTCGGCGCCGTGTCCGTGCTGGGTCGGGCTGCACCAGGTGATGGACAGGTCTCCCCCCACCATCCAGGCGGGGCCGGGCAGTCCGTCCAGCGTCTCGCGCGGCTCCTCCGGGGGGGGCTCCCCTTGGGGAGGGGTGGGCCCGGCCAGCTTCAGGCAGAGACAGGACACCGGAGTCTGTTCCAGGCCCTGCGCGCTTCCGGCCGCGCGCTCCAGCCACTCGGGCCGCGGCGAGGGCGAGAGGACGCGGACGGTGCCGACGAGCTCTCCGGCCCCATCCGGCGAGGGCTCGATCGCGTTCAGCTCGACTGCCAGGCAGACGAGCCGTCCCTCGGCGGAGACCGCGCGCACCTCGACGGTCCGGGTCTTCTCCGTCCTGGCCACCTCGCCCCAGGTCTCCAGCAACCGGTCGAGATCTTCCGGGTGCACGAGCTGGGAGAGGAAGCCCCGCGTCCTCCACGCCTCGAGGGGATGGCCGAGGGCGTGGAGCAGGGCGGGGCTCACCCAGCGGAATCGCGGTGGGAGGCCTCCCCCTATCCAGAGCAGCGGTGAGGGGCTCGCCAGACCGGGTATGTCCAGCCGCTCCGCACTCCTCTGTGTGTGGGCCATGGCGCTCCCTTTCCCTTGCCAGCCAGCGTAGCGCGAGTGCCCCCCGGCCGCGGTACAGGGGGCCCTCGGAAATCAACACGGGTGGAGTCCCGGGGAATCTCGGCCCCCTCGGAGACCACCCTGTCAGGCGCGGGCGGTGCGTCCGTCCCTGGGGCAGCGGGCGCTCCGGCGTCCACGGCCGCGGCTGCTGACCCGAGGTCTCGAATCCATTCGCACACGTCCCCCGTGCCCTTCCGGGCGCGGGCCAGATTCCGAGAAGGTCATGCAGCCGAAACTGAACCGGCTCCTGCGGGCACTCGCCCGTGAGGGGCTCGATGTGACGTACGACGGTCGTGTCTACACCGTGCGCCTCCAGGGCGATTCCAACGCGCCGCCCGCCGAGGTGCTCCTCCCACCCGAACTGCCCGTGGAGGGCAAGGCCTTCCAGCAGCTCGCCGCGCTCGCCGCGCTGAAGCACCCGGGCGGTGGCCGCGTGAAGCGTGTGCGCGCCACGCCGGACTTCCACCCGGGGGACTCCGGGGTGGCCATCGGCTCGGTGGTGCACACGGAGGGCCTGGTGGTGCCCGCCGCGGTGGGCACCGACATCAACTGCGGCATGCGCCTGCACGTCGCGGAGCTCCCCGTGGAGACCTTCCTCGCCCGGCGGGACGCCTTCGTCGAGCGGATGAAGGGCCACTACTTCTTCGGCACGCGGGACGTGGCGGTGGGCTCGCGCGCGGTGGAGGCGCTGCTGCGCGACGGCCTGCCCGGCTGGCTCCTGGAGACGAGGGAGGCGCCGCTGGGCCTGGTGGCCCGGGCGGACCTGGCGCAGCTCGGCCGGGAGTCGGCGCGGGTGTACCTGGGCGGGGCGTTGGAGGGAGACCCGGCGTGGGCGCCCACGGGGCTGCGCCGGGAGGGCGTGGTGCGAGACCCGGGGCTGGCCACCATCGGCGGGGGCAACCACTTCGTCGAGGTGCAGCGGGTGGAGGCGGTGGTGGACCGGGCGCGGGCGTGGGAGTGGGGTGTGCGCGAGGGACAGCTCGCGTTCATGATCCACTCGGGCTCGCGGGACATGGGCCTGCACGTGGGGAACACGTGGCGGGAGCGGGTGAGGGCGGCCTGGCCGGTGGGGACGCCGCTGCCGGAGAGCGGAATCCTGCCGCTGGTGGAGCCGGAGCAGGTGCGCGAGTACCTGCGGGCCGAGGCGACGGCGGCCAACTACGCCTTCCTCAACCGGCTGCTGCTGGCGGAGCTGCTGCGGCAGACGCTGCGGGAGCTGTTCGGGGACGTGGAGGCGCCGCTCGTCTACGACGTGCCGCACAACCTCACCCTGCCGTGGGAGGGCGGGTGGCTGGCGCGCAAGGGGGCGTGTCCGGCGGAGGCGGAGCAGCCGGTCATCATCCCCGGCTCCATGGGGGCGGCATCCTACCTGATGGTGGGGCAGGGGAACGCGGAGGCGCTGGCGTCGGCGTCGCATGGGGCGGGGCGGGCGCGCTCGCGCTTCTCCATGGCGCGGGGAGGGGCGGACCGGCGCGAGGAGGCGCTGGGCCTCACGGGGGTGGACTGCATCACCCTCCGGGCCGAGCGCCGCATCGAGGAGGCGCCGGCGGCCTACAAGCCCATTGGCCCGGTGGTGGCCTCGCAGGTGGAGGCGGGCATCGTCCGGGAGGTGGCGCGGATGGCCCCGCTGATGACCTTCAAGGCCTGAGAAACCCCTGATTCTCCAGGGGGGAGCGTCAATTCCCTGGCGCTCCTCCCCGCCACCGGATGGAATCGGCCGGCGAAGGGGAATCACACACATGGACCACATTCCAGAGAACCCGCCGGGAGTGCCGGACAGGGCGATACGGGAGGCCGTGAGCATCCCGGCCTACCTGCTGATGGGAACGGGGGCCCTGGTCGCCCTCTTCTGGCTGTTCAACCTGCTGTCGGCGGTCACCGGCGTCGGGAGCGGCCCGAGCGAGCTTCCGCCCCAGTTCTACAGCGACCCGAACCTGGCGCCGTTCCGGGAAGCTCCTCGAGGGGATGATGCGCTCCCAGGCCGAGGGCCCGGGCGTGGGGAGCATCCTCTTCAGCTTGCTGGGGGTGGGGCTGGGAGGGCTGATCGCCTTCGGCGGCCTGCAGATGACGAAGCTCAGGATGTACGGCCTGGCCATCGCCGCCTCCATCGTCGCGACGATTCCGTGCTTCTCCTGCTGCTGCTGCGTCATCGGCCTGCCGGTGGGCATCTGGGCCCTGGTGGTGCTGAGCCGGCAGGAAGTGCGGAACGCCTTCCACTGAGGTGAAGGGCGCGTTTCACGAGGGCCCGGGTAGACAGCGCCCGGGCCTTCCACGGCCGAGCCGGGGGCTCAGGCCACCTTCATGCCCTTGGGGATGACGACCACGCCGTCCGGGGTGACGTGGAAGCGGCGGCGGTCCTCCTCCAGGTCGTACCCGATGGTCATTCCCGGGGGGATCTCCACGTTCTTGTCGATGATGGCGCGGCGGATGCGGCAGCGCCGCCCGATGGTGACGTTCTCGAAGAGGATGGAGTCCTGCACCTCGGAGAACGAGTTGACGCGCACCTTGGGGGAGAGCACCGAGCGGTGCACATGGCCGCCGGAGATGATGCAGCCCTCGCTCACCAGCGAGTCCGTGGAGTTGCCCACGCGGTTGTGCTCCCGGTCGGCGAAGACGAACTTGGCCGGCGGGAAGTTGTTGGGCTGGGTGTAGATGGGCCAGCGGTCGTTGTAGAGGTTGAAGATGGGGTCCACCTCCACCAGGTCCATGTTGGACTGGTAGTAGGTGTCGATGTTCCCCACATCCCGCCAGTAGCCGCGCTCCTTCTCCTCCTGGCCGACGATGGCGTTCTGCGCGAAGTCGTACACGTACACCGGCTCGCGCTTGTAGAGCTCGCTGATGATGGACTTGCCGAAGTCGTGGGCGCTGGCCTCGTCCGCGGCGTCGCGCACCACCTCCTTCACCAGCAGGTCGGTGGAGAAGAGGTAGTTGCCCATGGAGGCCAGGCACATCTTCGGGTTGCCAGGCATGGGGGGCGGGTTCTTGGGCTTCTCCACGAAGCCCTTCATCCGCCCGTCCGGGCCCACGTCGATGATGCCGAAGTCCTTGCCCTCCTCGAGGGGGACCGGGATGGCGGCCACCGTGCAGGCGGCCTTCCGGGAGACGTGGAAGTCCAGCATCTGCTGGCAGTCCATCCGGTAGACGTGGTCCGCCCCGAAGACGAAGATCTGGTCCGGCTCCTCGTCGGTGATGATGTTGAGGTTCTGGTAGATGGCGTCGACGCTGCCCTTGTACCAGTCCATGCCGGTCCGCATCTGGGCGGGGACGGTCTCCACGTAGTGTCCGAGGAAGGCCGACATCCTCCAGGCCCGGGACAGGTGCTTGTTGAGCGAGTCGCTCTTGTACTGCGTCAGCACCTTCACCCGGTAGATGCCCGAGTTGGCGAAGTTGGACAGCACGAAATCGATGATGCGGTAGCGCCCGCCGAAGGGCACCGCGGGCTTGGCGCGTTCACGAGTGAGGGGTTCCAGCCGGGTTCCGGCGCCCCCTGCGAGGATCATTGCCAGCAGTTTGGCCATATGACCGGGCACGTTACCCCCGGTTCCGAGCCCTTCAAGGCCGTTGGAGGGGCATCGTTGAGTAGCCAAACCGGGGGGGAGGGCCGGGCCCTCGTGGCTTCCACCGGGCAAGCCGTGCTATGTCTTCTAATCGATGGCTGGCGACGAAACCCGAGTAACCAAGATCTCCTCGATCAAGGAACTGGCGACCCCCGTCGAGGCGGAATGCTGCATCGTCCAGATCCATGGGCCGGAGCTGGGGAAGAAGTACGCGCTCCAGGAAACCGAGTTCACCATCGGGCGGGAAGAGGGCAACCACATCGTGGTGGACCTCGACAACGTGTCTCGCAGACACGCGATGATCATCCGCAAGCAGGGGCGGATGCTGGTGAAGGACCTGGGCTCCACCAACGGCACCTACCTGAACGATCAGGAGGTGACGCAGGAGACGGCGCTGCGCAGCGGCGATCTCATCAAGGTGGGCGGCTCCATCTTCAAGTTCCTCACCGGTGACAACGTGGAGCTGCAGTACCACGAGACCATCTACACGCTGACGATCGTGGACGGGCTCACCGGGGTGAACAACAAGCGTTACTTCCTCGAGTACCTGGAGAGGGAGATGGGGCGGTGCCACCGCTACGGGCGCCCCCTGACGCTGATGATGTTCGACATCGACTTCTTCAAGAAGATCAACGACGTGCACGGGCACCTGGCGGGGGACTACGTGCTGCGCGAGCTGTCGCAGACCATCAAGCGGATGGTGCGCAAGGAGCAGTGCTTCGCGCGCTACGGCGGCGAGGAGTTCGCGCTGGTGGTGCCCGAGGACGGCCTGGAGAAGGCGCGCATCTTCGCGGAGAAGATCCGCCAGACGATCGAGAAGAAGCAGTTCGTCTTCGAGAACCAGGAGATTCCGGTCACCCTGTCGTTGGGGGTGGCGGACATGACGCCGGACATGGTGGAGCCGCTGCAGTTCATCAAGGTGGCGGACGCGAACCTGTACAAGGCGAAGAAGACGGGCCGCAACCGGGTGGTCTGGTAGCCCCGTCAACCCAACCGCCCCTTCCTCCCTCTCCGCCGACTCCTCCCTCTCCCCTCGGGAGAGGGTTGGGGTGAGGGTGCCTGTCCCTGTCCTTCAACCCGTGAGCCGGAGTGGGGGCGCGGGTTTCAACCCGAGTTCACCCGAAACCCTCACCCCGTCCCTCTCCCGGAGGGAGAGGGGAAATTGGGGGAAAGGGGCGCTGGTGACTTCGCTCAGGTCCCCTCGCGCAGCTCCTCGAGCCGGCCCTTGGTGCCCGGCAGGTGGCCCGGGGCCATCCGCGTGTACAGGTACTGCACCGTGTCGTGCAGCGTCTCGTGGACGTCCCGTGCCTTGAAGCCCAGCTCGCGCTCGGCCTTCGAGGCGTCCAGCCAGAACCAGTGCTCGCCGATGTCCACTTCCTGCGGATCCAACGTGGGCTTCGTCCCACGCCACTTCGCCACCTGCTCCAGCACCTTCGCCCCGAGCACGTTCACCTGTGAGGGCAGCTTCAGCCGCGGTGCCTTCACGCCCGACAGGCGCTCCAGCCGCTCGAAGAAGTCCGGCATGGACAGGTTCACGCCCATCAGGTGGCGCCCGTACACCTCGCCCCGCGTCAGCGCGTTCACGAACGCATCCGCCGCGTCGCGCACGTCCACGAAGGACATGCCGCCCCCCGGCATGGCGGGAATCTCGCCCTGCAGGAACTTCATCACCGTCCACGTGGAGCTCAGCCGGTCATCCCCCGGGCCCATCAGCAGGCTGGGGTTGAGCACCACCAGGGGAATCGCGTGCTGGCGGCAGTACTCCAGCGCGAGCTTCTCCTCGTAGATTTTCGACAGGTAGTACGGCCAGCGCCCCACCACCTCGATGGGGTAGCCGTCGTCCTCCGTGCCCACGCGCTCCTCCTTGGACACGGCGATGGTGCCCGAGGTGGAGGCGAGGATGACGCGCTGGACGCCGGACTCGCGCACGTCGCGCAGCAGCTCGCGCGTGGAGTCCACGTGCAGCTCGTACATGCGCCGCGCGTCCTTGTCCTGGAAGGAGACGAGCCCCGCCAGGTGGTAGACGGCCTGCACGCCCTCGAGCGCCCGCCGCACCACCTCGCGGTTCTTCAGGTCTCCCTGGACGTACTCCGCCTTCTCCAACCCCGGGCCCGCCGGCTTGGAGCGGCCGATGATGCGCACCTCATGGCCCGCGGCGACCAGCCGCGGCACCAGGTGCGCGCCCAGGAAACCAGTACCTCCGGTGACGAGCAGCTTCACGACTCACCCCCTCCCGAGGACAGCGCGCGGCGCTGATCCTCGACCGTCGCCGATTCATCGAAGCTCAGCACCCGGCCGGCGGCCAGGGCCTGGATGGAGTCCTCCGCCAGCCGCGTGGCGTAGCGGTAGCTCTCCGAGCGCGCCATGCCCTGCGTCTTGGTGCGCAGCATCTCGTACGTCAGCGCGGGGCCGATGTGGGCCTCCAGCTCGCGCGACTTGGGCACCATGCGGCCCTTGGGCAGCGCCTCGAAGGCGCCCTTCAGGTAGATGGGCAGCACGTCCACCCCGTAGGTGAGTGCCAGGTAGCCCAGCGTGGGCTTGAACTCGAGCAGCTCGCCCGTCACCGAGCGCGTGCCCTCGGGGAAGATGAGCAGGTTGAAGCCCTGGCGCAGCGCATTGCCGGCCAGCCGCAGCGACTCGCGCAGCGAGCCGTGCCGGTCCATCGGGATGAGGTCCGTGAAGTTCTCGAAGTACGCGCGCTTGAGCGGCGTATCGAAGAAGTAGTCACGGGCCGCCAGCGTGGTGAGCCGCTCCCCCTGCTCGCCGAGCACCACCTTCACGAGCCCCATGTCCAGGTGGCTCGTGTGGTTGGCGATGACGAGGAAGTTGCGGTTCATCGGGATGAAGGGCTTGCCCGTCACCTTCACGTCGAAGAGGCCGCCGAAGATCGCCTGCTGGCCCAGCCGCACCAGTTGCCGGCCCACGGTGATGACGGGCTCCGGCACGGGAATCTCCGTCTCCTCGGCCTTCTCCGTCTCGCGGCTGATGTCCTTGGCGCGCGTCTCCACGGCGGGGCGGCGGCCGCTGGACACCACCAGCTTGCGCAGGTCGTCCACCGTCTGCACGTGCGTCAAATCGTTCACTGCGGGCAGCGGCACGCCGGCCTGCTCCAGGGCCACCGACAGCTCGGTGAGCATCAGCGAGTCCAGGCCCAGGTCCACCGAGAGCCGGGCGTCGGGGCGGATGTCGGAGAGGGGCTTGCTCACCACCTCGGCGATGAGCGGGTAGAGCCAGTCGGACACGCCGCCGGTGCTCTGCTGCACCTTCTCGCGGGCCTTCTCGCCCGAGGAGGCCAGCTTCTCCAGGCGCTTGAGCTCCTCCACCACCACCTTGCGCTTCACCTTGCGCGAGGAGGTGCGCGGCAGCTCGCCGTCCCAGAAGCGCAGCACCTTCACGCGGCGGTAGAAGGGCATCTCCTGGCCCGTCTTGCGGAAGTGCTCCTCCAGCTCGCGGCGCACCTCTTCACGAGGCCGGTCCTTGTAGTCCGGCACGCACAGGCAGGCCACCTTCTCCCCGCCCGCCTCGTCCGGCAGGCCGACGATGGACAGCTCCTTGATGTGCTCGTGGGGGGCGTACGTGTCCTCGAGCTCGTCCGGGTACACGTTCTTCCCGTTGGCGTCGATGATGACGTCCTTCTTGCGGCCCACCAGGTACAGGCGGCCCTCGGCGTCCAGGCGCCCCAGGTCTCCCGTGTAGAGCCAGCCCTCCTTGAGGACGGCCTCGGTGGCCTCCTTGTCGCCGAAGTAGCCGGCCATGACGTTGGGGCCGCGGGCGAGCACCTCGCCGATGCCCTCGTTGTCCGGCTCCAGAATCTTCAGCTCCACGCCCGGCAGCGCCTTGCCCACCGTGCCCGGCAGACGCTTGTTGACGTTCGTCTCGGACACCGTGAGCACCGGGGAGGCCTCGGTGAGGCCATAGCCCTCGATGATGTTGAAGCCGAGCTGGTGGAAGGCCTTGTGCACGTCGTCCGGCAGCGCCGAGCCTCCGGACACGAGGAACTTGATCTTCCCGCCGAACTTGCGGTGCACCGGCCAGAAGAGCAGCTTGCCCAGGTTGAGGCTGCTGCGGTTGCGCAGCTCGCCGTGCGCCGACATGAGCGTCTTGAGCGCCTGCTCCACCATGGGCGGCCGGCTGGCCATCTCCTGCGTCACCTTGCGGTGCAGGAGCTGCCAGAGCGCGGGCACGCCGATCATCGCCGTCACGCGGCCCGACTCCCACACCTCGCCCAGCCGGTCCGAGGTGCAGCTCGTCGATGTACGTAATCTCCGTGCCGCGCGAGAAGGGCGTGAGGAAGCCGGCGGAGAACTCGAAGGTGTGGTGCAGCGGGAGCACGGAGAGGACGGAGTCCCCCATGCCCACGTTGAAGGCGCCGGCCAGCTTCGCGATGAGGGAGGCGAAGTTGCGGTGGGTGAGCATCACGCCCTTGGGCGTGCCCGTGGTGCCCGAGGTGAAGATGAGGCTGGCCACGTCGTCCGGGGCGGCCGTGCGGCGCACCGGCCCGATGTTGTCCGGGTACGCCGGGTCTCCACTCATCGCCTCGGCCATGCTGGCCATGCGCGTGGACAGGCCCGCTGCGGTGAGCGAGGCCTCCAGGCCCGGCAGATCCTTCGCGGCCTCCTCGGTGAGCAGCAGCACCTTCGCCTCGGCGCGCCGGGCGATGTTGATGATCTCCGTCTCGGTGAGGCTCGGGTCCACGGGGACGGCGGCGCCGCCCGCGCGCAGAATGCCGAAGTAGGAGACGGGCCACTCGGGCCGGTTCTCGCCCAGGAGCATCACCCGGTCGCCGCGCTTGACGCCTTCCTTCATCAGGAAGCTGCCCACGCGGTTGGCGTAGCGGTTCACCTCGCCATAGGTGAGGCGCTCCTCCTTCTCGTCCGCGGCGTAGCGGAAGGCCACCCGGTGGCGCCACGCGTTGACGCTCGCCTCGAGCATCTCCAGCAGGTCGCGGTGCGCGGGGATGACGGTGCGCTTCTTCGTCTCCTCCTCCAGGCCGGGGAACACCCACTTCTCCAGGCCGGGCAGGTGGGTGTCGAGGAAGTAGACGCGCCAGTCGATGTGCTCCGGGGCCCAGGGAATGCGGACCCGGTCATGGTGGGCCATGCGCGCGTACACCGAGCGGGTGTTGTCGCAGCGGAAGACGTAGCGGTTGTCGTAGAGGAAGGGGAGGAAGAGCTCGATGAGGCCTGCCAGGCTCAGGGCCTGGTTCTCCACCTCGTCCAGCGTCTCCTTGGCCTTCTCCAGCGCGGCCTGCACGCGGGGGGCACCCCAGGCCGGCTTCACCTCGTCGATGACCTGCCGCAGGAAGCGCGCGCCCTTGACGAACATGGGGGCGCTGAGGTTCTCGAAGACCGCGCGGCTCACCGGCACGGGCTCGATGCGTGAGCGCACCTCGTTCATCAGCGCGTTGCCCGAGTCCTTGTTGCGGTAGTAGCGGCGCCGGTACAGGCCCACCAGCTCGATGGAGCGGCTGGCGTAGAAGGGGTTCACGTCACCCGAGGCCAGGTTGTAGACGCGCCGCTCCTCCACCTGCATGCAGTGCGCGGTGATGCCGATGGTGGCGCCGGCCACGTGGTCCACCGGGATGATGTCCAGGATGGCCTTGTCCCCGGCGGGGATGTTGCGGTGGCCCTTGATGCCGGCGAAGGCCAGCGGCGCCGAGGTGGTGAAGCCCTCGTTCCACCCGGGGAAGGGGAAGTGCTGGGCGGACTCGACGATGGAGGGCCGGACGATGGCGTAGCGCAGGCCCGGCGTCTTGGCCATCACCTGCTCGCCCAGGCTCTTGGTGTACGTGTACGTGTTGGGCCAGCCCCAGTGCTGCGCGCGCTCCATGCCGGCGCGGACCAGCTCGCCGGTGAGCCACAGCTTGCGCTCGCGGCCCATGGCCAGCCGCAGCGTCTTCTCGTCCGTGGCGTCGCGGCCCTCCTGCTCCAGCCGGTCCAACGCCTTCTTGCGGAAGATGGACGCCAGCGCCTTGTCATCCGCCTGCTCGCGCAGCCGGGCGACGATCTTCTCCGCGTCCACCAGCTCCTGCTCGAGGCTGAAGTCGCGCCCGTCCATGTCCTCGCGGCGCGGGAAGTAGCCCACCACCTCCTCGTCCTCGAAGACGAGCCCGCTGCGGTTGCCCGCCACGAAGGCCGTGGACATGTGGATGAGGGGCACGTTCCACTTGAGCGCCAGCTCCACCGTGTACTTCACGCCGTGGGTGTTGACGTTGAGGCCCACCTCCAGCGACGGGTTGAAGGACACCAGGCCCGCGCAGTTGATGATGGCGTGCACCTTGCCGGTGAGCTCATCCGCCTGCTCCCGGGTGAGGCCCATGAGCGGATCGGTGATGTCGCCGTCGAGCACCTCCACCTTGCGGCGGATGAACTCGATCGCGCCCTCATCGCCATAGGTGTCGCGCAGCGGCTGGAAGGGCTCGCTGGTGGCCACCTTGTCGTAGAAGCGCCGCTCGGCGGACGGGGCACTGCCCTTGCGCACCAGCACATAGAGCTTGTCCAGCGTCTCGCCGTAGCGCGACAGGAGCATGGACAGGGTGACCTTGCCCACGAAGCCGGTGGAGCCCGCGAACAGCAGGCGCTTGCCGGTGAAGACCTCGGTGACGTTCAGCTCGGAAACACTCATCGTGGGGAGCCCAGGGGGGTTACTTCACGTCGACCATGACGGTGGGGGCGATGCGCAGCAGGCTGATGCTGGCCGAGCGGCCCATGAAGCCGCGCGCCTCCTCGATGGCCTCGGTGAGGGTGTCGGTACGGTCCCAGCCGAGCAGGGCCGGGACGTGGTTGTTCTCTCCACCCGCGAGGATGACCTTGCCCACGTGCTGACGGCCGTTCTCGCCCCAGTACCACATGTAGAGCGGGTGCACGCCGTGGTACGCGTTGCCCTTGCGGTACAGGTGCACGTAGCTGGGGTTCTCCGCGAACTCGCGCTCGTACTTCTGCTCGATCTGCACGGCGTCGCGCGTCTCGGGCAGCACGCGGTTGAAGAACTCGATGTAGCTGGGGTGCTGGACCGGATCGAACTCGTCGAAGGCCGGGTGGGTGAGGATGAGCACGCCGCCCTTCTTCACCAGGGGCACGCCGCGGTTGAGGTTGAAGAAGTAGCCCAATCCCATCACCTGCACGAGCAGGGGGTTGAGCATGGAGTTGACGCTGTAGGGCGAGATGAACGGGATGGGGAAGATGACGATGTCGCTCTGTCCCTGCACCGGCACCACGTACTGCTGCCAGCTCTTCTCCAGCGTCTTGGCGTGGGTGGGCTCGGTGGCTCCGGCGAACACGCCCGTCACGTCATAGGGCGCGGGGATGGAGTTGAGCACCTTGCGCGCCGCCGCCCGCGGCATCTTCGAGAGCGCGTAGCGCATGGCCTGGAACTTCAGCCGGTCTCCCTCGGTGTAGTCCTCCTCCTTCTTGTGGAGGAAGTCCACGCCGGGGCCGAACATGCGGTTGTTCAGCGCCGTCTCGATGTGGAACACCTTGAGGTGCTTGTCGATGGCCCGGCCGATGCGCTCGTTGCGCTTGTACAGCTCGCTGTGACCCGGCTCCATGTAGCTCTTGGACTCGCGGATCGTCTTCGGGTTGTGGTGCGCCCGGAGGCTGGCGTAGTTGGCCACGCCGGTGCCCATGGACTTGTGCCCGCCGTTCATCGGCACGAAGTTCACGTTCACGTAGATGATGAGATCGCTCTCGGCCACGCGCCGGTTGACGGCCACCACGTGCGAGCCGCACGGCGTGCGCTCCAGCTCCACCATGCCGTCGGGGTCCTCGGCGTCATGGTTGTAGTAGCGGTCCGGGTAGAAGGCGTCGTGGATCTTCTGGCCCACCATGCGCCGCATCTCGCCTTCCGTCATGCGGCGGTGCAGGGCGTTGGCGATGATGAGGTGGACGTCATCCACGCCCGAATCGGCGCACAGCTCCAGCACCACCTCGAGGATGGACTGGCGCACGTCCGGCGTCGCCATGGGCGGCAGCGGCACGGAGATGTCGTCGATGACGCAGGTGAGCTTCATCCCCGGCCGGAGCAGGGCGTGCAGCGGCTCCATGCCCTCGGGGTGGTTGATGGCCCAGCGGATGGCGGCCTTGACATTGGGGACGCCAGCCAGGGGCGGCCGGGGGAAGATGACCCGGGTGCCCACGGGCAGGTCCTCGAGGAGGAAGTTCTCCCCGTAGAAGAGCGCCCGCGGGGGGCTGCCCTTCTCGGTGATGACCACCTGGCTTTCCTCGTCGTAGAGCTTCTGGAGCGTCTTGAGCGGGCGCATGTCGAACGGAGCTTTCGGTTACTTGAGGTCGAGGATGGGCCAGTTGTAGGCCCGGGCGATGGAACGCAGGCGCATGTCCGGGTTGACGGCCGTGGGGCGGCCCACCACGGACAACATGGCGTAATCGGAGGAGCTGTCGGAGTAGCCGTGGCACTGGTCCAGCGCCAGACCCTCCCGGACACAGTAGGAGCGGATGGCGTTGGCCTTGTTGGCCCCCTCGATGATGGGGGGGATGACCTTGCCGGTGGCCTTGCCGCCCACGAACTGCATCTTGTTGGCGATCATGTCGTCGGCGCCCAGGTAGCGGGCCAGCGGGCGCATGCTGAAGTCCAGCGCTCCGGTGACGAGCACGATGCGGCAGCCGACGCGGCGCGCCTGGTCGATGAGGTCGCGCGTCTGCTCGTAGATGGCCGGCTTGAGGACGTCCTCGAACATGTCCTCGGCCACGGAGATGAGGCGGTCCTCGGACATGCCGGCGTAGTAGCGGTAGAAGAACTCGTTGAACGTCTTGCGGTCCAACGCATCCATGGCCGCGAACAGGGGCACGCTGGCGGCGGTGGCCAGGGTCCTCCCGGCGATGCCCAGGAGGGAGCCCCGGTTCATGGCGTAGTAGGCGTAGACGTGGACGACGTTGGTTTTGATCAACGTCCCGTCGACATCGTAGAAGGCGGCTTTCGCGGGCATGGGCAAGGCGGGCTTCCTGACACCGGAGTCCGGCGTGTGTCAACCGCGCGATAGGGGGCGGAATTCGCTGAAACGCGGTGGCCCTGGTGCGTAGTCCGCTACGCGGTGCTCCGAGGGCGATGGAGCCGCCGGGCTGGCGCACGCATCCATGCCCGCTTCAGCCGCGCCGCGCCGCTGCACTCGTTGTCGATGTCAACGGGTACAGTTGTCTTTATCCTACATGACGCGAAGCCTTCACTTCAGGTGGGAGGCGCTTGCTCCAGGCGCTCGAAGAGGGTGCGGGCTCGCGCGATTGCCTCCACGGGGTTGAGCGCGAGGTACCAGTAGCGCTCCAGCTCGATGGCGCCCTGGCGCAGCTGCATCACGCCCTGCGTCTTGTGCTCGGCGATGGCCCAGTCGACCACGATGTTGTAGTCGAGCCGGTCGCGGAACCCGAACTTGCGCGTGCGGTCGAACGCGAACACGGCACCCGGGCGCACGTCCGCGAGCGGGTGGCCCGGCACGCCGGTGTACGCGAAGCCCTCGGCCTCCGGGATGGGGAAGCCCTGGCGGTTCTGCTCGGCCACCTCGCGGCTGCGGGTGTGCCCGGTGGCGCCGAGCACCAGCGGCCGCTCGTGCGGGGCCAGTCCGGCCACCACCTCCAGCGCGAGCAGGGCCGCGTCGCGGTGGTGGGCGTGCGTCTGGGGCAGCGGCAGCATCACGAAGGCGAAGTCGTACCGGCCCTGGAGCAACCGCTCGCGCAGCCGGCGCCGGATGAGCTCCGTGTCCCAGCCCTCGCCCACCGCGGCGTCCGCGGCCAGCGTGTAGCCAGGGTCTGGCTGGTCCAGGAAGAAGCACTCGCGCAGCCCGAGGATGCGGGCCGCGGCCCGGAGCTCCTGCTCGCGGATGCGCGGCAGGTGGACGCGCGCCACTTCCGGATCCGTGAGCTTCAATCCATACAGGGGCTCGGCCAGGGTGGAGGTCCGGTAGCCTCCCTCGCCGCGGGTGAACACGATCAGGTCCACCTGCGCGCCGAGCGAGCGGGAGAGCTTGTACACGGCGCCGCCGAAGAGCGTCTCGTCGTCCGGGTGGGCCGTGACCAGGAGGATCCGCGGTGGTGCCTCCACCGGGCCGGGGGGAGCGGAAGGAGGAGCGTGCACCCGGCGAGGAGACAAGAGCCCTCCGGTGGGGTCAAGCGGCACGCATCCTTCGCTCGAGCTCCAGACGCTCCGGAACACGTTGGACGAGGTCTTCCGCGCGGTGGGCGCAGTGTTCTCGACTGGACTCCGGGACGCGTGACACAGGCCGCTACAGGTCTTCGCGAGCGCTCGCTCCGAGGGCGCGTGTGTTCAACAACGAGGGCTTTCCTTGAGAAAACACTCTTCCCTTCCGAGGGAGAAACACTATTTTCCCCTCGGCCCTCAGAGGGAAAAATGCAGCGGAGGGCTGATTTTCGGCCTCGGGCGTGTTACGACGCGCCCGACGGCTCAGGGTGTGAACAAGCCGTGCAACGCCCCCGGACACTCGAACAGGGGGAGGAGATCCGAACGAAATGGCCGCCAAGAAGACCACCGCCGCGAAGAAGGCTCCTGCCGCGAAGAAGGCTCCCGCCGCCAAGAAGACCGCTGCCGCGGGTGGCAAGCGCAAGCCGAACGCTGCGTTCATGAAGGAGATGACGCCGTCCGCCGCTCTGGCGGAGATCGTCGGTAACAAGCCGATTCCCCGCACCCAGGTCGTCAGCAAGATCTGGGACTACATCAAGAAGAACAACCTCCAGGACGCGAAGAACAAGCGGCAGATCAACGCCGATGACAAGCTCAAGCCCATCTTCGGTGGCAAGAAGTCCGTCACCATGTTCGAGATGACGGCGCTGGTGAACAAGAACCTCACCTGAGCCACACCCCCGGATGTACCGGTCGCTGTCCCCGGAGGGCTCGTCACCAGAGTGGCGGGCCCTCTGCACTTCAAGAAGAACAACCTCCGAGGGGCCAAGCGGCTGGCGAGCGTTGGATAGCGTGCGGAAGGGCGTCTGCGTGGTGGTCAGATGGGCTCTTCGGACCTACGACTTGGGCCATATGAGACTCGAGGGTTCGGCTGTGTCGGGTGGAGACGCGGGGCAGGTGGGCGGGGAGGCTCTTGCGGGCAAGCTGTACGGACGCGTGCGCGAGGAGCTGCTGGCGGGGGCCATGCCGCTGTCCACCTACCGGCTGCAGCTTCACAAGGCCTTCCCCTTCAACGCGGCCCGCGAGGCGGTGCCCTACCTGGCCCGGCTGGGAGTGACGGACGTGTACTGCTCGCCCTACCTCAAGGCGAGCCCGGGCAGCACCCACGGCTATGACTGCGTGGACCACAAGCAGCTCAACCCGGAGGTGGGCTCGCCCGAGGAGCACGCGGCCTTTTGCTCCGCCGTGCGAGACCATGGGCTGGGCCAGGTGGTGGACGTGGTGCCCAACCACATGGGCATCGAGACCTTCAACCCGCTCTGGTTCGACGTGCTGGAGAACGGACCGTCGTCGGTGTACGCGCGCTTCTTCGACATCGACTGGACCCCGGTGAAGGACGAGCTGGAGGGCAAGGTCCTCCTGCCGGTGCTCGGGGACCAGTACGGCGTGGTGCTGGAGCGCGGCGAGCTGAAGCTGGGTTTCCGCGACGGGGCCTTCTTCATCCACTACTACGACCGCCTGCTCCCGTTGGCTCCTCGACAGTACGGGCAGGTGCTGGGGCGCGGCCTGGAGGCACTGGAGGCCCGGCTGGGGGCCGAGCACGCGCACCTCATCGAGCTGCAGTCCATCCTCACCGCCATCAACCACCTGCCTCCACGCACGGAGACCGGGCGCGCCCGGGTCGTCGAGCGCAATCGGGAGAAGGAGGTCATCAAGCGCCGGCTGGCAGCCCTCGCCGGGTCCAGCCCCGAGGTGGCCGCCCACATCGAGGCCAACGTGAAGGCCATCAACGGCACCCCCGGCGACCCGCGCTCCTTCGACGCGTTGGACGAGCTGCTGGCGGGGTGCAGCTACCGGCTGGCCCACTGGCGCGTGGCGGGCGAGGAGATCAACTACCGCCGCTTCTTCGACATCAACGGGCTGGCGGCCCTCCGGATGGAGGATCCGGACGTCTTCGCCGAGGCCCACCAGCGCATCTTCGAGTGGCTGCGCCAGGGCTGCATCACCGGGCTGCGCATCGATCACCCGGATGGGCTCTACGATCCCACGGCCTACTTCCTCAACCTGCAGGAGCAGTACTTCGTGGAGCGGGCGAGGGCCCTGTTCGACGCGGAGCACGGCCACCGGGCGGAACTCTGGCCGGAAGTGGAGCGGCGGCTGCGCGAGCGCTGGCAGGCGGAGGCGGGGGCCCACGTGGACTCGCCGCTGCGCAAGGCGCTCTACGTGGTGGTGGAGAAGATTCAAGGCGGCCGTGAGCGCATCCCCGAGGCCTGGGCGGTGCACGGCACCACCGGCTACCGCTTCGCCAACGCGGTGGGAGGCGTCTTCGTGCATCCGGACGCCGAGGGGCCCCTGACGGAGGCCTATCACCGCTTCATCGGCGAGGCGCCCCACTTCGAGGAGCTGGTGTACGAGAAGAAGCGCCTCATCCTGCGCGACTTCATGTCCAGCGAGTTGAACATGCTCGCCCACCGGCTCAACCGCGTGTCGGAGATGAACCGGCGCTCGCGGGACTTCACGCTCAACAGCTTGCGGCGGGCGCTCTCGGAGTTCATCGCGCTCTTCCCCGTCTACCGCACCTACGTGGATGACTGGCGGCCGGAGCTGGACGAGCGCGACGTGCGCTACATCCGGGACACGCTGCGCCATGCCAAGGCGCGCAACGTCACCCTCAACGCCACCATCTTCGACTTCCTGGGGGACGTGCTGCTGCGGCGCTACCCGGAGCACCTGGGGCCGCACGAGCGGGCGGAGATGCTCGCCTTCGCCATGAAGGTGCAGCAGCTCACGGGCCCGGTGATGGCCAAGGGACTGGAGGACACCGTCTTCTACGTCTACCACCGGCTCGACTCGCTCAACGAGGTGGGCGGCGAGCCGGAGCACTTCGGCACCACGGACGAGGTCTTCCACTCGCGCAACGAGGAGCGCGCGGCGCACTGGCCGGCGAGCATGCTCACCACCAGCACGCACGACACCAAGCGCAGCGAGGACGTGCGCGCGCGCATCAACGTCCTCTCCGAGCTTCCCGGCGAGTGGCGTCAGCGGGTGGAGCGCTGGTCCCAGCACACGCGGCTCCACCGCATGGAGCGCCCCGAGGGGCCCGCGCCGTCCCTCAATGACGAGTACCTCTTCTACCAGACGGTGGTGGGCGCCTGGCCCATGGGCCCGTCCATCTCCCCGGAGACGCTCGCGGAGCTCCGCGGCCGCATCCGCGACTACATGCTCAAGGCCATCAAGGAGGCCAAGGTCCGCACCTCGTGGACCAACCCGGACCCCGTCTACGAGGAGGGCGTGGCGAAGTTCGTGGAGGCCTGCCTGGACGAGAGCAAGAGCCGCGCCTTCCTCGAGGATCTCCAGGCCTTCAAGCGCCGGATCGAGCGGGCCGGCCAGCACAACGCGCTCGGGCAGCAGTTGCTGAAGCTGGGCTCGCCCGGGGTGGTGGACACCTACCAGGGCTGCGAGCTGTGGGACCTGTCCCTGGTGGACCCGGACAACCGCCGGCCGGTGGACTACGGCCTGCGGGCCCGGTTGCTGGAGGAACTGGACCGGGAGGCCGAGGCGGACCGGCTCGGGCTGTGCTCCCGGCTGGTGGCGGACATGGACGATGGCCGCATCAAGCTCTTCGTCCTGGCCCAGGCCCTGCGCCTGCGCCAGCGCCAGAAGGCCCTCTTCCGCCACGGCGGATACCGGGCGCTGAAGCTGGTGGGCCCGCGCGCCGACGCGGCGGTGGCCTTCGTCCGCGAGCACGAGAAGTCCGTGGTCATCTGCGCCGCACCGCGCTACACCCTCTCCGCCCTGGAGTCCCCAGGGGGCCTCGCGGGGGCCTATGAAGAAACGTCCCTGGATCTGCCCGAGTCCTATGCGAGCATGACGTTCCGGGACGTATTCACCGGCCGGGAAGTGCGGCCGGGGCGACGGGAGGGTGGCGCGGTGCTGCCCCTCGCGCCGCTACTGGCGGGCTTCCCGCTGGTGCTGCTGGAGAGGAGCGATGGATGAGACGGGCCGAGGTGCTGCCAGGCAAGCCGTATCCCCTGGGCGCCACGTACCTTGGTAACGGAGTCAACTTCGCCGTCTTCAGCGAGCATGCGCGGAAGATCGAAGTATGTCTCTTCGATCCGGACAACCCCGCGCGCGAGCTGCGCCGCTACGTGCTGCCCGAGCAGACGCAGCACGTGTGGCACGGCTTCATCCCGGGGTTGCAGCCGGGCACCCTCTACGGCTTCCGGGCCCACGGGGCCTACGAGCCCCGGCGCGGCATGCGCTTCAACCCGCACAAGCTGCTGGTGGACCCGTACGCGCGCGCCCTGCACGGCCAGGTGGACTTCTCCGCTCCCGTCTACGCCTACGAGCTGGGCGAGGAGGAGCAGGATCTCGCCTTCGACATCCGCGACAGCGCCGCGGGCGTCCCCAAGGCCGTGGTGATCACCGACGACTTCGACTGGGAGGGAGACAGCGCGCCCGCGGTGCCCCTGCACCGCTCGCTCATCTACGAGGCCCACGTGAAGGGCCTCACGAAGCTCCACCCGGACATCCCCGAGCACCTGCGCGGCACCTACGCGGCCCTGGGCCACCCGGCCATCATCGAGCACATGCGCAAGCTGGGTGTCACCGCGCTGGAGCTGCTCCCCATCCACACCCACGTGGACGAGCCCTTCCTCGTCAACAAGGGCTTCACCAACTACTGGGGCTACAGCACCCTGGGCTACTTCTCGCCGGATGCGCGCTTCAGCGCCTCGGGCTCGCGCGGCGGCCAGGTCGCCGAGTTCAAGTCCATGGTGAAGGCGCTCCACCGCGCCGGCATCGAGGTCCTCCTCGACGTCGTCTACAACCACACCTGCGAGGGCAACCACCTCGGGCCCACCCTGTCCTTCAAGGGCCTGGACAACACCGCCTACTACCGGCTGATGGAGAAGGATCCGCGCTACTACCAGGACTTCACCGGCACGGGGAACTCGTGGAACGCCACCCACCCGTACGCGCTCAAGCTCGTCATGGACAGCCTGCGCTACTGGGTGGAGGTGATGCACGTGGACGGCTTCCGCTTCGATCTGGCCACCACCCTGGGCCGCGACCGGCACGGCTACGACACCCGCGCCGCCTTCTTCCAGATGGTGCACCAGGACCCCGTGCTCAGCCGGGTGAAGCTCATCGCCGAGCCCTGGGACGTGGGCGACTTCGGCTACCAGGTGGGCAACTTCCCCGTCCTCTGGAGCGAGTGGAACGGCAAGTACCGCGACACCATCCGCCGCTACTGGAAGGGTGATGACCGGCAGGCCGCGGAGATCGGCTACCGGCTCACCGGCTCCTCGGACCTGTACGCGCTGAGCGGCCGCAAGCCCACCGCGAGCGTCAACTTCATCACCGCCCACGACGGCTTCACCCTGCACGACCTCGTCACCTACAGCCAGAAGCACAACGAGGCCAACCTGGAGGAGAACCGGGACGGGGCCAACGACAACCACTCGTGGAACTGCGGCGTGGAGGGCGAGACGAAGGAGCCGGAGATCAACGCCCTGCGCGAGCAGCAGAAGCGCAACTTCCTGGCCACGCTCTTCCTGTCCCAGGGCGTGCCCATGCTGCTGGCCGGCGACGAGATGGGCCGCACCCAGAAGGGCAACAACAACGCCTACTGCCAGGACAACTCCCTGTCCTGGGTGGACTGGAACCTCACCGAGTCCCAGCGCAAGTTGCTGGACTTCACCATCGCGCTCAGCCGCCTGCGCCGGGAGCAGCCCGTGCTCACCAAGCGCAAGTTCTTCCGCGGCGCGCGCCTGTGGGACAGCGAGCTCAAGGACCTCGCCTGGTTCCGTCCGGACGGGCAGGAGATGAAGAAGGAGGATTGGGAGAAGCCCTATGTGCGCTCCGTCTCCTTCCTGCTGGGCGGCGATGCCTTCCTCACTCCGGACGACGAGGGCAACCGCATCGTCGGGGACACGCTCCTGGTGCTGATGAACGCCCACCACGAGCCCATGACCTTCCAGCTCCCGGACATCGAATGGGGCGCGGACTGGGAAGAGGTGGTGGACACCGGCGAGTCCCGCGTGACGCTGCACACCCACACCCCCGCGGGCGGCGCGGTGATGGTGGCCGGCCGTGCCCTGGTGGTGCTGCGCCGCCCGGCCACGGACGAGGCGCGGGAGTAGGGCTGTTGAACGTTGAAGGTTGTCGGGGCAGGGGAACACACTCGTGAATACTCAAAGCGCGCTCTGGATCGGCTTCAACCTCTTCGTCGTCGCCATGCTGGCGCTCGACCTGGGGGTCTTCCACCGCAAGGAGCACGCGGTGTCGCCGAAGGAGGCCGGCGCCTGGACGGGCGTGTGGATCACCATCAGCCTGCTCTTCTGCGGCGGCCTGTTCTACTTCGGCTACTGGAACCGCGAGCAGGCGCTGCAGTGGGTGACGGCCTACGTCGTCGAGTACTCGCTCTCCGTCGACAACCTCTTCGTCTTCCTGATGGTGTTCGCCTACTTCCGGGTGACGCCCACCGTGCAGCACCGGGTGCTCTTCTGGGGCATCGTCGGCGCCTTCCTCATGCGCGCGGTGCTCATCGTCACCGGCACCGCGCTCGTCCAGCGCTTCCACTGGCTGCTCTACATCTTCGGCGCCTTCCTCGTCTTCACCGCGGTGAAGATGGCCTTCTCCAAGGACGATGATGCCGCCGATCCCGAGCAGACGTTCATCGTCCGGATGGCCCGGCGCATGCTCCCGGTGGCCCGCCAGGGCGAGGGCAGCAATTTCTTCACGATGGAGGATGGCCGGCGCAAGGTGACGCCGCTCTTCCTGGTGCTGCTGGTGGTGGAGGCCACGGACCTGCTCTTCGCCCTGGACTCCATCCCCGCCGTGCTCGGCATCAGCCAGGATCCCTTCATCGTCTACACGTCCAACGTGTGCGCCATCCTCGGCCTGCGCTCGCTCTTCTTCGTGGTGTCGAGCCTGATGGACAAGTTCCACCTGCTGAAGCTGGGCCTGGCCGTCATCCTCGGCTTCGTGGGCACGAAGATGCTCATCACCTTCTTCGACATCCACGTCTCCATCGGCGTGTCGCTGGCCGTCATCGGCGGGGTGCTGCTGGCCTCCATCGTGGCCTCGCTCATCTGGCCCAAGGCGGCCGCGGAGCCCGGGGTCCCCACGGACGTGACTCGCCCCGGGGGGGATCGGGAAGAGGCCGGGCGCTGAGCCCACGATTGGCTGGTGCGTTTGGCTTGCGTCCGGGCGGCGGGCCAGCCAATTGTGTGGCATGTCCTCCGTCACCACCGAAGGCGTCCGTGTCACCGTGAAGCCCACGTTCTGGCCGGAGCGCAGCAACCCGGAGTCCCACCAGTACGCCTTCATGTACACGGTGGAGATCCTCAACGTGGGCGGCGAGCCCGCCCAACTGCGCAGCCGTCATTGGATCATCACCGACGCCACCGGCAAGGTGGAGGAGGTGCGGGGGGATGGCGTCGTCGGCAAGCAGCCGCGCCTGGCCCCCGGGGAGCGCTTCGAGTACACGAGCTGGGCCCAGCTCCGCACGCCGTTCGGCTCCATGAGGGGCTCCTACACGATGGAGCGCCCGGATGGCCGCCAGTTCGAGGCTCGGATAGGCGAGTTCGCCCTCACACAACCCCATTCGCTGCACTGACCAGTCATGGCGAAAAAGGGACTCCTCCTGGTCAACCTGGGCACTCCGGATGCCCCCGAAACCGGCCCCGTCCGTCGCTACCTGCGCGAGTTCCTCAGTGATCCGCGGGTGCTGGACATCCACCCCGTGGGCCGCTGGCTGCTGCTCAACTTCATCATCCTGCCGTTCCGCTCGCCCAAGAGCGCGCACGCCTACCGCACCATCTGGACGGAGCAGGGCTCGCCGTTGATGGTGCACTCCAAGGCGCTGACGGCGGCGGTGGCCGGGCGGCTCTCCGGCCAGTACGAGGTGGAGCTGGGCATGCGCTACGGCAACCCGTCCCTGCCGGATGCGGTGGCGCGGCTGCGGGCCCGGGGCGTCTCGGAGTTCACCGTGCTGCCCCTCTATCCGCAGGAGGCCGCGTCCTCCTCGGCCTCGTCCCTGGCGCGCACCTACGAGGTGCTGTCCGAGCCCTGGGACGTGCCCAACGTGCGCGCGGTGCCGGCCTTCCACTCGCACCCGGCCTTCCTGGACGCCTTCACCGAGGTGGCGCGTCCCGTCATCTCCGGCATGGGGGCGGACCACGTCCTCTTCAGCTTCCACGGGGTGCCCGAGCGCCACATCCGCAAGAGCGATCCTTCCGGGGGACACTGCCTGGCCTCGCAGGGGTGCTGTGACGTGCTCACCGACGCCAACCGCCACTGCTACCGGGCCCAGTGCTTCGCCACGGCGCGGGGCCTGGCCAGCCGGTTGGGGCTGGGGCCCGAGGGCTGGAGCGTGTCCTTCCAGTCCCGGCTGGGGCGCACGCCGTGGGTGAAGCCGTACACGGACGTGGTGCTGCCGGAACTGGCCTCGCGCGGGGTGAAGCGCCTGGCGGTGATGTGCCCGGCCTTCGTCGCCGACTGCCTGGAGACGGTGGAAGAGGTGGCCATCCGCGGGCGCGAGCAGTTCCTCGCGAGCGGGGGAGAGGCACTCACCCTCGTCCCCTCGCTCAACGCCCACCCCGCCTGGGTGGACGCCGTGGTGCAACTGGTGCGCGAGTCGGAGGCGGTGGCTACTTCCGCGCCTGCGGCAGCAGCAGCTCCGGAGGCACCGAGTCGAGCGGGGTGAGGCGCAGCGTGCGCTCGCCATTGGCCGTGCCGGGCAGGGTGGTGCCCTCGCTCCGGGTGGTGAGCGTGGCCTCCCAGGAGCGCCAGCGGCCCGCCTTCACGAGGAACTCGCCCCGGCCCTTCACCCGCATCTCGGCGAGGGCGGACTGCGTGCCCTTCGAGGGCTTCTCCTCCTCCTCCTCGTGCCCGTGCCCGTCCGTCTTCGAGTGCGTGGCCCGGGTGGCGCGCAGCTCTCCGGAGAGGCTCTCGGACAGGTCGTACTCGAGCGTCGCCACCTGCTCCCCGTTCTCGCCCGGGGTGAGCGCGGTGAGCTTCACCTGGTTGCGCCGCTCGGCCTTCTTCTCGACGAAGCCCGGCACGGAGCCCAGGTCCACCAGATCCGTCCCCAGCGCCCAGGTGGCCTCCGGGCCCACCGGCTCTCTCGGCAGCTCCAGCACCAGCACCGCCGTGTTGCGCAGCGGCCCGGCCAGCCCGTCCATCACGAAGCCGCGCTCGCTCATGGAGCCCTGCTCCGCCTCGCCGCCCTTGCCCTGCGGGACGATGCGGAAGGCGTAGTCACCCGACTCGGTCTTCTGGAGGACGAAGATGGCCTCCGTCGCGCTCGAGCCGGACGTGGGCTCGGGGTCCTTGCCCTTCTTGCCCTTCTTGCCCTTGGCGGCCGGAGCCGGCGCGGACCCGGTGCCGGTGGTGGTGAGCTTGAAGGCGGTGGGCGCGTCGAGCTTCCAGCGCAGCACCACCTTGGACGGGTCCGGCGGCGGCTCGGCGGCGGCCGGCTTGGGCGCCTCGGCCTGCTGCGCCGGTTCGGCGGGCATGTCCGCCGGGCGGGGGATGGGGGTCATCTCGCCCACGGGTGCGTCGTTGCAGGCGGAGGTCAGGCAGAGGGCGGCGAGCAGGCCGAGGGTGCGCCGGTTCAAGAAGGGGCTCCTGGTCATCAGTGTTCAGGAGTCTACGGCAGGCGAGCCTCCGGGTGCACGTGAGCCGTGACCGGGTTTCCCTGGGTGCCGCACCGCGTCAGCCCCCGGGGGAGCGAGGGGCCGCGGCGCGGGCCCGGTAGGCGTTGTCCGGTGGGGAAGGGCCTTCCCTGGGGAGGATGGCGGGGAAACCCGAGCAGGTACAGTGGGGAGCACGGTTTCCCCGGGAGTCCCCTCATGCGCCCGCATTCACCTGGCTCTCGCCCTGGCGGGTGGAGGCGCTCCGCCGCCGTCGTGCTCACGCTGGCCCTGTTGCTGCTGGGTGGGTGTGTCAGCGGCCCGCCTGTGGCCGGGCTGTTGCCGGGCCCGCGCGCCCACCGTCTGACACCGGCTTTCTCCACGGGAGCCCGCGAGCAGCGGTCCGTGACCGGCTCCGCGCGGGCTTCCGTACTGGCGGAGGACTCCCCAGCGCCTGACGAGGATGACGACCCGGAGGACGACTTCGAGGAGGCGCCGCCGGAGGACGCGTTTGAAGGCCCCGTGGGCTGGCGCGATGGCGTGGGGGATGGGCGCCCCTCCCCGGTGCCCTTCAGCCTGGACCACTTCCAGGGCCTGCTCGCGCAGGTAGGCGTGCCCCACGAGGTGCTGCCGAAGGACGGACGCACCCTGTCGCCCGAGCAGGCGGTGCAACTGTTGGGGCACCTGCTGGAGGCGGAGGCGGGGCTCGTGGAGTTTCCCCGCCAGCGCATGGCGGCGCACCTGCTGCTGGAGGTGGCTACGGGCGAGAGGTCGGTAACGCGCGAGGAGCTGCACGCGCGCATGGACCGCTTCCACCGGCTGCGGGTGGTGCGGCCAGACGGCTACGTGGTGCGGGTGGTGACGGGCGAGGCCGTGCAGCGGGCCGGAGAGGTGCGGCTGGCCGAGGACGGCACGCTGCGCGCGGGCCGCTACGAGGTAGGCCCTTTCCACGCGGTGGAGGACGGGAAGCTGTGGCCGGTGGACACGGGGCTGGAGGTGCCCCGGGGCGCGAAGCCACTGGGGACCTACGTGCCGGATGACGGCGTGGTGCTGCCGGCACTGGATGGGGTGGGATTGGCGCTGGGGGATACGGTGGAGGCGCTCTACCGGCTCGTCGTCAAACCGGGCGAGACGCTGGAGGGACTCGCCCAGTTGCCGGGGGTGGCGCGCGCTCTCTTCCGCAACGCCCCCGAGTACTGGGAAGCGTTCCGCCAGAAGCCGAGGGGCGAGCAGGTGCGCACGGTGTCGCGGCTGATGGCCAACGCACTGCTGACGGTGGGCACCTCGGGGGCGGGGGCGGTGAAGTCGGTGGAGTGGGGCGAGAAGCTCGGCCGGCTGTCGGTGCCCCTGCTGATGCTGACGAAGAAAGGAGAGCTGGTGCTGCGGTTGGTGGCGGTGCCCGGGCGGGCCGTGGCCGTGGCGGGCCAGGGGTTGAGCGTCACCTGGGGCGTGCACCTGGCCAAGGTGGGCTCGGGCTCGGGCGGAGGTGGCAACCACGTGCCGCCGGTGGGTGGACCGGGGAAGTGGGTGCCCAAGAACGAGCGGATGTCACCGCGCTCGCGCACCTTCCAGCACAAGGTGACGAAGGCCCCCGCAGGCTGGGTGTACCGCGTGTGGCGCAACGGCGAGAAGGCCGACTTCGACGGCTTCGACGCGGGTGTGCTCCAAGAGACCAAGGGCCTGGGCTATGACAAGCACTTTGGCGCTGATCTCGAGGCCAGGCGGTATTTCAAAGGTGCGAAGCGACTCGTCAAGCAGGCCCAGCGGCAGCTGCGGGTTTCCAACGGCGTGCCTATCCGTTGGCACGTGGCAGAGCCCAGAATGGTGGACATCCTCCAAAGGCTATTCAAAGCGGACGGTGTCGTAGGTATCGAAGTAGTCTACACCCCAACCACCCCATGAGGTGGCGCGCGCCATGAAAGAAACCTACTACGCTGGGGCTTACTGGGCCTGCCGCAAGGAGTCCGCCGAGGAGTCCGCCCGGCGGGCGGAAGCCTTCTTCCTCCATCTATCCCGATGCGATTCCATCTACGTCCGCTGGTTCGAGCAGGCGAACTCGCTCAAGAAGGCGCTCCAACTCCAATTCGAGCCCACCTTTGAAACCTTCATGCGATTCTTCAGGAAGAAGGCCTATCAAAACGGTCCAGATGGGTTTTCCTTCTCTGCCTGGACGGGACATGAAGAGGATGGGCACGGCGGCATGATGAGTCTGACATGCGGCTCCTGCTCGAACTTCTACAGCAATGTGTGTCTTCTCCATCTTCCCAAGGAAGAGCCGGAGTTGGAGCGCGTCCTCTCGCCTTCCGTGCAGGTGGAGGTCATGCGCGCCCTGGTACTGGCTTGGGAGCCGGATTGGTGCGTCGTCACCTCCGCTGCTCTGCGGGATACCCTGTCCGAGAAGGGGCAGGCCGGAACCTTCGTGGGGTGGCTGACCTATCTCTCGCGGCATCGAATGGGAGAAGTGCCGCCGCTACCGGAGCCGGCGCGCATCCTCCCTGTGGAGGACAAGGGAACGCTCGTCCTTCTCGGCCCAGAACGGTTGAGCGCGGTCAATCCCGAGCACGTCGCCCTGGCCCGGCGTGTCCAGGACGTGCTGCTCGCGAGAGGCTTGCTCCACCCCGTCGTTTCCGGAAGCCCGGAAGCCTGAGCCGGCTCTCCCTTGGCGGCGCTCGTCAGCCCCCGGAGGAGCGAGGGGCCGCGGCGCGGGCCAGCCGGTCCCTCACGGCGATGCCCAGTCCCTCGGCGCGTGGCAGACAGGCGACGAGTACGTCATGGCCCTGCGTGTCGGCCTCGCGCAGCCGGGTGTAGAGGGCTCGTGCGGCGCCGGCCGGGTCCTCCGGCACGTCGTAGAGGGGGACGCCCGGGGGCAGCATGAGGCCCGGCGGGCCCAGCACGCCCACGTTGTGTCCCCGGGCGCGCAGGGACGTCACGCGGGCACCCACATCCGCGGGCTCGGAGAGCACCACGCCGGCCCGGGGCGCGTAGTGGGAGGCGAGGCTGCCCGAGACGCGCACCGCGGCCGAGGTCCGCACCGGCACCTTGCGCCCGAGGACGCGCTCGAGCTCCTCCACCGCGAGGCCTCCGGGGCGCAGCACCGCCGGCTCCTTGCCGCTCAAATCGACGATGGTGGACTCCACGCCCACCGTGCACGGGCCTCCGTCGAGGATGAGGTCCACCTCGTCCCCGAGGTCCGCCCGCACGTGCTCCGCCGTGGTGGGGCTCACCCGGCCGAAGCGGTTGGCGCTCGGCGCGGCCACGCCTCCGCCCAGGGCGTCCAGCACGGCCTGCGCCACGGGGTGGTGGGGGACGCGAATGGCCACCGTGTCCTGGCCTCCCGTCACCGCGTCCGTGGCGCGCGGGGTGCGCGGCAGCACCAGCGTGAGGGGCCCGGGCCAGAAGGCCTCCGCGAGACGCCAGGCCTCCTCGGGGACGTGGCGGGCCCAGGAGGGCAGCTCCGCGGCGCGGGCTACATGGACGATGAGGGGGTGGGTGGCGGGGCGCCCCTTGATGGCGAAGACGCGGCGCACGGCCAGCTCGTCCTCGCAATTGGCCGCCAATCCGTAGACCGTTTCCGTGGGCAGGGCGATGACGCCGCCGCGCCGGAGGGTTTCCACTGCCCGTGTGAGGATGTCCGAGGTAAGCATACCTGTGAGGCGCAATCTGGCGCCCGGAGGGGACAATGGGCAAGTCACAGGTGTTCGAGGCGCGCAGCCAGATGCCCGTCGAGGCCGGGAGCGTGTTCGCCTGGCATGCCCGCGAGGGGGCATTCCAGCGCCTGACCCCCCCCTGGGAGCCGGTCGAGGTGGTGGAGCACCAGGGGGACGGCATCCGAGATGGCACCCGGGTGGTGCTGCGCATGAAGGTGGGGCCGGCGTCCCTGAAGTGGGTGGCGCGGCACACGCGCTACGTCCCCGGCTCGCTCTTCCAGGACGAGCAGGAGTCGGGGCCCTTCGCCCGGTGGGTGCACACGCACCGCATGTGGGACGAGCCCGCGGGCAGCGGCATGCTGGAGGACGAGGTGGAGTACGCGCTGCCGGTGGGGGCGCTCGGGCGGATGTTCGGGGGCGGCTACGCGCGGCATCGGCTGGAGCGGATGTTCGCCTACCGCCACGCGGTGACGCGCGAGGATCTGCGGCGCCATGCGGCCTTCGCCGGGCAGCCGCCGCTGACGGTGGCGGTGAGCGGCGCATCGGGACTGGTGGGCAGCGCGCTGGTGCCCTTCCTCACGACGGGAGGCCACCGGGTGCGGCGGCTGGTGCGGGGCCGGCCCGAGGCGGGGGACATCGCCTGGGCACCGGGCCAGGGCGAGATGGACATGATCGCCCTGGAGGGCGTGGACGCGGTGGTGCACCTGGCCGGAGCGCCCATCGCCGAGGGCCGCTGGACGGAGGAGCGCAAGGAGCTCATCCGCCGCAGCCGCGTGGAGGGCACCCGGGTGCTGTGCGAGTCGCTCGCGCGGCTGGCGCGTCCGCCGAAGGTGCTGGTGAGCGCGTCGGCGATGGGCTTCTACGGCAGCCGGGGCGATGAGGTGCTCACCGAGTCCAGCCCGCCCGGACAGGGGTTCCTCGCGGACGTGACGCGCGAGTGGGAAGCGGCCACGGCCCCGGCGGAGCAGGCCGGCATCCGCGTGGTGCACCTGCGCCTGGGCGTGGTGCTGAGCGCGAAGGGGGGCGCGTTGGCGAAGATGCTGCCCGCCTTCCAGGCCGGAGCCGGCGGCCGCATCGGGGATGGGCAACAGTGGATGAGCTGGGTGTCGCTGGAGGACGTCATCGGCCTCGTGCACTCCGCCCTGTTCACCCCGGGCCTGCGAGGGCCCGTCAACGCGGTGGCGCCCCAGGCCGTGCGCCAAGAGGAGCTGGCCCGGACGCTCGGACAGGTGCTCTCCCGGCCGGCGGTGATGCCGCTGCCCGCGGCCGCGGTGCGGGCCGCCTTCGGGGAGATGGGCCAGGAGACGCTCCTGCTCAGCTCCCGCATCCGCCCCGAGGTGGCCGAGCGCCAGGGCTTCACCTTCCTCCACCCCACGCTGGAGCAGACCCTGCGCTTCACGCTCGGCAAGACGAGCGAGGGGCCGCGCTTCCGCCACGGCTGACGGAGAACGCCGAGATGATCCACGTCGAGGGGCTGACCCGGTACTACGGCGGCCACGCGGCCATCCGCGGCCTCTCCTTCCGCATCGAGCGGGGCGAGGTCATCGGTTTCCTGGGGCTCAACGGCGCGGGGAAGACGACCACCCTGAAGATTCTCGGGTGCGTGCTGCTGCCCACCTCGGGGCGGGCGGTGGTGGACGGCTACGACGTAGTGAGCCACCCTCACGAGGTGCGCCAGCGCATCGGCTTCCTCCCCGACACGCCGCCGCTCTACGACGAGATGGGGGTGGGGGAGTTCCTCGCCTTCGTGGCGAGGCTGCGCGGCGTGCCCTCGCGCGAGGTGTCCGCTCGCGTCGCCGAGGCCGAGGAGAAGACGGGCCTGCGCGACGTGCATGGTGCGCCCATCTCCTCGCTGAGCCATGGCTACCGGCAGCGCGTGGGTGTGGCGCAGGCGCTCGTCCACCGACCGGCGCTGCTCCTCCTGGACGAGCCGGGCAGCGGGTTGGATCCCCGGCAGATGGTGGCGATGCGCACGCTCATCCGGGGGCTGCGAGGGGCGGAGCACACGGTGCTCGTCTCCAGCCACCTGCTGCCGGAGATCAGCCAGACGTGTGACCGGCTCCTGGTCATCAAGGATGGGGAGCTCGTGGCACAGGGGACCGAGGAGGAGCTGGGCCAGCGGCTGGGGAGCGGGGGCTTCATCGAGGTGGAGGTGCGGGGCGAGCGGGAACGGGTGCTGGCGGCGCTCGCGGGCGTGGGGCCGGTGCGCGTCGTCGGCGAGGCGGAGGGCGTGGTGACGCTCCGGGTGGAGGCCCCGGCGGACTCGAGGCCGAAGGTGGCGCGGGTGGTGGTGGGCGCGGGCCTGGAGTTGCTCCGGCTGGACCGGGGCGCGGAGAAGCTGGAGGCACTCTTCCTGCGGCTCACCCAGGGTGGGGAGGAGGCCGCGCCATGATGCGGACGCTGCTCATCGCGCGCCGGGAAGCTCGCGGCCTACCTGCGCACCTTCCAGGGCTACCTCATCATCGCCATGGTGCTGGCGGTGGACGGCCTGCTCTTCAACGCCTTCGCGCTGGGCGGGGTGAGCAAGCGCTCCTCGGAGGTGCTCTCCCTCTTCTTCCAGTTCTCCAGCGGCACCACGATGGTGGCGTCGGTCTTCATCTCCATGCGGCTGTTGGCCGAGGAGCGGCAGGCGGGCACCCTGCTGTTGCTGTACTCCTCGCCGGTGAGGGACCATGAGATCGTCCTGGGCAAGTTCCTCTCGGCGCTGGCCTTCCTGGCGCTGATGACGCTGGCCACGGTGTTCATGCCGCTGCTGGTGATGGTGCACGGCAATCTGTCCCTGGGGCACATCGCCGCCGGCTATCTGGGGCTGCTGCTGCTGGGCAGCGCGTCCCTGGCGATTGGCACGTTCGGCTCGGCGTTGGCGCGCAACCAGGTGCTGGCCGCCGTCCTCTCCGGGTGCATGCTGGTGGCGCTGCTGACGTGCTGGCTGCTGGCGCGCATCACCCAGCAACCGCTCTCGGACATCTTCAGCGCGCTGGCGCTGTGGAATCAGCACTTCCAGCCCTTCCAGGCGGGCGTGGTGCACGTGCGCGACGTCGTCTACTACCTGCTCGTCACCTACGTGGCCCTCTTCGCCGCGACGCGGGTGCTCGAGGCGCGGAGGTGGCGATGAGCCTCCGGCCCAACCCCTGGGTGTCCGTCCTGTACGCGGTGGGCCTCTTGGCCGTCTTCCTCGGCGAGCGCGCGGCGGGCGCGGGCACGCAGCGGCTCGTGCTGAGCGGGCTCGGCCTGGGGCTGGTGGGACTCGCGGTGGCGTGGCGCGGCGTGAGGGTGGGGCGGGCCTCGGGGGATTGGCGGGTGCTGGAGCGCTGGCTGCTCGGCCTCTTCCTGTTGGGAGGGCTCGGCCTGGCGCTCTACTTCCTCCAGGCTCGCGCGAGGGGCTCCACGGCGGTGGTGCTGGGAGCGCTCTTCCCCGCGCTGCTGACCACCACGCTGCTGCCGCTCGGGCTGGTGGAGCTGGCGGCGGCGGCCATGGCACGGGCGCCGGTGCTGCAACTGGGAAGGGTGCGAGCCGCGTTGAACTCGGGGCTGGGGCTGGCCTTCGCGCTCATCTTCGCCTTCTCGGCCATGTACGTGGCCACGCGGGCGGATGTCTCGTGGGACCTGGCGTACTTCCGCACCGCGCGGCCGGGCGCCGCCACGCGCCTGCTGGCACGCCGCCTCCCCGAGCCGGTGCGGGTGACGCTCTTCTTCCCTCCGGCCAACGATGTGCGGCAGGCGCTGGAGCAGTACTTCCGGGAGCTGGCGCGGGAGTCCGGGTACCTCGAGGTGGAGGTGTTGGATCAGGCGGTGGCGCGGGCCCGGGCGAAGGAGCTGGGCGTGGGGGAGAACGGCTCGGTGGTGTTCAGCCGGGGCCCTCGGCACGAGCGGCTGAAGGTGCCGCTGGAGTTGGAGCGAGCCCGGGCACAGCTTCAGCGTTTGGACGAGGACGTGTACCGGCGGCTGCGCGTGGTGTCCCGTCCCCGGCGGGTGCTGTACCTCACGGCGGGGCAGGGCGAGCGGGGCCTGCAACCGCAGGCGGCCACGGCCCTGGAGAAGGCGCGGCCCGGCCTGTCGCAGTTGGAGGAGTGGCTGCGCGTGCTGAACGTGGAGGTGCGCACGCTGGGCATGGCCGAGGGGCTGGCGACGGAGGTGCCTCGCGACGCGGCGGTGGTGGCGGTGGTGGGGCCCGAGCGGGACTTCTCCCCGGAGGCCTTCGCCACGCTGCGCCGGTACGTGGAGCGCGGTGGACGGCTGTGGCTCGCGCTGGAGCCGGACGGGCCCGGCCTGGAGCCGTTGCTGGAGCCCCTGGGGTTGAAGCTGCAGCGCGTGCCGCTCGCCAACGAGCTGCGCCACCTGCGCATGAGCCACCAGCGGAGCGATCTGGGCAACCTGGTGACGGCGAGCTTCTCCTCGCACGCCTCCGTGGCGACGCTGGCCTCGTTGGGCAGTGACGCGGCGATCGTCTTCGCCGGTGCGGCGGCCCTGGAGTCCGTGCAGCCCCTGCCCAAGGGAGTGGTGCACGATGTCTCGGTGCGGGCGCCCGCGGAGACCTTCCAGGACACTGACCATGACTTCACCCCGGACGAGGGAGAGCCACGGCGGCCCTGGCCCCTGGTGGTGGCGGTGCAGAAGGCCGGTGTCTCGAGGGCCTCGCCCGCGCGCGTGGTGGCCATGGGCGACTCGGACGTGATGACCGATGCGGGCCCCCGCGCCTATGGCAACCCCTACCTGTTGATGGACACGGTGCTCTGGCTCCTCGGCGAGGAGGAGCTGGCGGGCGTGCTCTCCAACGAGGAGGACGTGCCGCTGCAGCACACCCGCCAGCAGGACGTGGTGTGGTTCTACTCGGCCGTCTTCCTGGCACCCGCGCTGGTGGTGGGGGCGGGCTTTCTCGTGACGCGGCGCCGGAGACGGAGGGGCGCGCGATGAGGACGCGGGGCGTGGTGCTCCAGGGCATGCTGGCGGTGGCGGGGCTGGCCGCGGCCTTCTTCGTCTGGCAGCGGGAGCCCGTGGGCGCTCCCGGTGAGGTAGTGGTGCTGGACGCGCCGAAGCGGGCGCTGGAGCGCGTGCGCTACGAGGACGCGTCCGTCCAGGTGGAGCTGTTCCGCGAGGGCACGGAGGACGGCGCGCTGTGGCTGCGGTTGGGGACGAAGCCGGTGACGGCCCCTCCGAGGGAGCTGCGCGCCAACGAGACGGCGGAGCAGCTCTTCACCCGCTTCGCGCCGCTGCGGGCCACGCGGAGCCTGGGCGTGCTGGACGCGGAGCGCCTGGCCGAGGTGGGGTTGAAGGACAGCCCCCGGAAGCTGGCGGTGAAGCTGGCCAGCGGGGAGCACTCCTTCACCCTGGCGGCCCCCGCGATTGGCTGGGGCAGCCCGTACCTGCGGCGCGAGACCGACGGGCACGTCTTCCTCCTCCCGCCCTCGTTGCTGCCCGATCTGGAGAACGCCGCCCACCGGCTGGTGGACCGGACGCTGCACTCCTTCGGGGCCAGCGCGTACGACACCCTCACCGTCACCGCGGGGGGCACCTCACGCACCTTCCTCGTCCGCGCACGGGCGCAGCGGTCCGCGGAGCTCCTGCCCCGAGGCGCACCGGACGCGCCGGACGAGACGGCTCGCAAGTGGCACGAGCGCGTGTGGCTGCTCGCGCCAGCGCAGGTGGACTTCCTCGGACGGGGAGAGGTGCCTCCCGGGGGCGAGCCTCGGGAGGCCTTCCGCGTGGAGTACCTGCTGGGGGAGAAGCGCATCGGCCAGCTCACGGTGGCGCGCGGCGCGGGCGGCGAGTTCTACGCACGCACCGAGTACACTCCCGGCTGGGCGAAGCTGCCTCCCTGGGCGGACTCCATCGTCCTGGAGGCGGAGAAGGTGGCCACGGGGCGCTGAGTGGCCCCGCGGCCGGTGCGTGCTACTCGGGCTTCTTCAGCGCGGCCATGGCGCGGCCCACGTAATCCATGAGCCCCGGGTCCATCCCGAAGCGGGCGCCCATGCCGGGCTCCTGCTGGTGCATGGTGTTGAGCGACTTCTCGATGCCGGGGTTGCCGCCGGTGAAGGCCTGGATGAGCTCCTGCCAGCGCCGGGCGAGCTTCCGCACGGGCTCGCTGGCCGGATCGGTGCCCTTCTCCATTTCGGCCTTCACCTGGGCGATCAGCCGGGGCCACTCCTCCTGGACCTGGCGGATGGCGTCCTCGCCCAGGGCCTGGCGGCGCGCCTCGAGCTCCTGGAGCTGCTCCGGGGTGTAGTACTTCTCGAACATGGTCATCACCTCGATGGTTTGAACGAGTTGAGCGACGGACGGTGTCTCCGCCGAGCGGAGCTGCGTGGCGAGCGCCTCCAGGCGCTTGCACAGCTCCTGTTGGACGGCGAGCTGCTCGCGAGCCCGTGCGAGATGCAGCTCGAGCACCCGGACAGGCGAGTAGCCGGGCTCGTCGATGCAGCGTTTGATCTCCTCCAGCGCGAAGCCGAGCTGGCGGAGGGACAGGATGCGCTGCAACCGGGCGACATCCTCCTGGGTGTAGAGCCGGTAGCCGGATGCCGTGCGCAATGACGGCGAGAGCAGGCCCAGCTCGTCGTAGTGGTGCAGGGTACGGATGGACAGCCCGGTCCGCCGGGCGAGCTCGCCTACCTTCAGGGGTTCGGGCTGCATGGTGCACGCTCCTTTCGACCACACCGGTGTGTGGCTGAGAGGATGGGTACACCCTCACGTCGCGTGAGGCTCAAGGGGGAAAATCAGAGCCTGTCCGCCCACCAGCCGGGCGGGCACCATGAGCCCGTGGGCCCTACGCGGCCGGAGCCACGGTGGCCAGCACGCGCTGCACCTCGCGCACCAGCGCGTCCGGCAGACACGGCTTGGTGACGTAGGCATCGCAGCCGGCGTCCTGGGCCTCGCGCGAGTGCCCATCCAGCGCATGGCCGGTGAGGGCCACCACGGGGATGGAGCGCGTGCGGGCGTCGCTCTTGAGGCGGCGCGTGGCCTCCCAGCCATCCATCACCGGCAGGGACAGGTCCATGAGGATGACGGCCGGGTGCAGCGCGAAGGCCTTCTCCACGGCCTCCAGCCCGTTGCGCGCCTCGGCCACGCGGTAGCCCGAGTACTCGAGGTACTCCGCGTACATCTCGCGGGCATCCTGGTAGTCATCGACGATCAGGACGAGGGGCGCCGTGTCGTTGCGAGGGCTGTTCATGTCCGCCTCGTGCGTCGTGGAAGGTGCAGCGTGAACGTCGAGCCCTGGGCCGCGGCGCTCTTGAGCGAGATGCGCCCATCGAGCATGGCCGCCAGACGGCGGCAGATGGAGAGCCCCAGGCCCGTGCCGCCATAGGCCCGCGTGGGCGAACTATCCACCTGCTGGAAGTCCTCCCAGATCTTCTCCTGGTGGATGGGATCGATCCCGATGCCCGTGTCCTCCACGGAGATCTGCAGCGTGGCCGTGGCCACCTCGTACGCGGCCAGCACCTTGACCGAGCCCTCGTGGGTGAACTTCAGGGCGTTGGACAGGAGGTTGACGACGATCTGCTTCACCTTCTGACGATCGCTGTACACCGCGGGCAGGCTGGCATCCAACGCCGCGCTCACCGCCAGCTTCGAGCGCGCGATGATGGGATCCAGCTCGGCCATGACCTCCTGGATGAGCTCGGGCAGCCGGAACTCGGACAGGTGCAGCGGCATCCGGCCCGCCTCGATGCGGGTGATGTCGAGGATCTCGTTGATGATCTCCAACAGGTGGCGGCCGTTGGAGTCGATGCGCGTGAGGCTGCGGCGCTGGGGCGGGGCGAGCTCGCCGTTGACGCCCTGCAGCAGCATGTTGGTGTAGCCGAGGATGGCGTTGAGCGGCGTGCGCAGCTCATGGGACATGTTGGCCAGGAACTGCGACTTGGCGGCACTGGCCTGCTCGAGCTGGATGGCCTGACGGCGCAGCAGCTCGTTCTGCGTGGCGAGCTCCTCGGTGGCGGCGTTCACCCGGGCAGCGAGCTCGGAGGAGGCCTCCTCGAGCCGCGCGAGCTGGCGGCCCTTGTACAGGCGCGTGAGGTGCACACCCAGATGGCCGGCGACCCACGGCGCGTCGGGGGAGAGCACCGGCTCGGGGGCGGCCACCAGCAACAGCCCGGGCGCGGGCGTGCCCGCGATGGCACGGCCGAGCGACAGGGTGAAGAGGCCCTGGCTCGACAGCGGCAGCTCCGCCGGCAACTGGCCGGGATGGAACCAGCGCGGCTCGCTCCACTGGAGTGCTTCCACCAGCGGGTGCTTCGAGTCGTGCAGGGCGAGCGTGAAGCCCTCGGGCGCGGGCAGGCCGTGCCAGACGAGCGGCACCAGGCAGTGCGAGTCCGATTCATCGGGCGCCAGGCACAGCACCTGATTCACGTGAGCGTGGTGCACGAGCCACGCCACCGCGGCCTCGGCGCAGATCCTGGCATCCTCGCACCCGAGCAGCAGTTCGGCGAAGGCGAGTCGCGCCTCGGGTCCGGGCGCGGACGGCGACGGCAGGGCGGCGGTAGAAGGCAAGACGCGGCGCTCCGGTGTCCTCGGGATACAGGTCGAAGAAGTTACTACTCAGTAGAGCAGAGGATCCCCACGGATGTGAGTTGGCTGCCCCCAATGGCCAACATCGTCGGGACCCGGTGTTGGTTCTTGCACATCCCGAGGCTTCAGTGGAGGACAGGCAGGCAAGCGTGGATGCCCGGCTGCCCGCCCTACCGCCCCCCGGGCTCGTTCCTAGCCTTTGGATCATGGTGGAAGAGCGCACGCACAAGTCGTTGTGGACGGTGTCGGCCCCGGCACGGCGCTACCCGGCGCTGCAGGGGGACCTCGAGGTGGACGTGGTGGTGATTGGCGGAGGAATCGCCGGCCTCACCACGGCGTACCTGCTCAAGCAGGAGGGCAAGAAGGTGGCGGTGGTGGAGATGCACCGGCTGCTGACGGGGCAGACGGGGCAGACGACGGCGCACCTCACCGAGCTGCTGGACACGCCCTATGCCACGCTGGCCTCGGACTTCGGGGAGAAGGGGGCACGGCTGGCGGCCGAGTCCACCCGTGCCGCCATCGAGCAGATCGCCGGGCTGGTGGATCGGCTGCGGATTTCCTGTGGCTTCCAGCGGCTGCCCGGGTACCGCTACGCGGAGACGGAGCGGGAGGCGCGCGAGCTGGAGCGAGAGGCCTCCGCGGCGCGGCAGGCGGGGCTGATGTGCGCGCTGACGGAGGAGGTGCCGCTGCCGTACCCGGTGAAGCTGGCGCTGCGCGTGGAGGATCAGGCGCAGTTCCACCCGCGCGAGTACCTGCTGGCGCTCGCCGAGGGGATTCAGGGGGACGGCAGCTACGTCTTCGAGGAGACGCAGGTGACGGAGCTGTACGAGGGGGTGCCGTGCCGGGTGCACACCCCGCGAGGCATCATTACCTGCCGGGACGTGGTGGAGGCGACGACGACGCCGCTCAACCGCGTCTTCCTGCACACCAAGCTGTACGCGTACCGGACGTACGCGGTGGCGGCGCGGCTGGAGGGCCCGCTGGAGGCGGGGCTCTACTACGACAGCCGGGATCCGTATCACTACATCCGCACCCAGCGGGTGGAGGGCGTGGACTACGTCATCGTCGGAGGCGAGGACCACAAGGTGGGCTCGGAGGAGGACACGGATCGCCGCTACGAGGCGCTGGAGGAGTACACGCGGCGGCGCTTCCCGGTGACGCAGATCGATTACCGCTGGTCCGGACAGGTCATCGAGCCGGCGGACGGGCTGGCGTACATCGGACGCAACAGCAACTCGCGGCACGTGTGGGTGGCCACAGGGTTCTCTGGCACGGGCATGACGTTCGGGACGCTGTCGGGGATGATTCTGACGGACCTGATTCTGGGGAAGCAGAACCCCTACGCGGCGCTCTACGACGCGACGCGGGTGAAGCCGAAGGCGGGGGCGAAGGACTTCATCCAGGAGAACGCGGAGGTGGCCTTCCGCTTCGTGGCGGACCGGCTGGCGAAGCCAGAAGCGCAGGACCTGTCCGAGGTGCCGCCGGGAGAGGGCCGCATCATGGAGGTGGACGGGAAGAAGGTGGCCGTGTTCCGCGAGGAGAGCGGGGCGGTGCACGCGGTGAGCCCGGTGTGCACGCACGTGGGGTGCTACGTGCACTGGAACAAGGGCGAGCGCTCGTGGGATTGCCCCTGCCATGGGTCGCGTTTCAGCCCGACGGGCGAGGTGCTCAACGGCCCCGCCGTGAAGCCGCTGCCGTCGAAGAAGATCCGCTGAGCCTGGGCCGCGGCCCGTAACATGGGCCGCATGAGCTTCTTTCTCTCCACGAGGGGCCTCGCGCTCCTCGGCCTGTTGCTGACCGCTTGTGCTTCCTCGGCACCGGCCGTGCGCGAGGACGTCGAGGTGCCCGAGGTCGTGTCCTCATCCTGGGAGGACGCTCGCGCGGACCCGACGTGCGTGGTGCCGCTGTGCGACGAGGCGCGCTGTGCCATCTGGCGCTGCCAGGATGTGCCGGAGGGGGATGCCCACCCCGTGCTCCTGGCCCAGGTGGTGGTGCCTCGGACGGAGACGGCGCTTCCCATGCCCCTGGGTCCGGGTCCCAGCGCGAGCCGCTGGTGGGGACACCCCCTGGCCGAGCCCCACTACGCAGCCCCCGTCTTCGAAATCCCCTGGCACAACTGGAAGATCCGGGAGTTGAAGTCGCGCAGGCTCTACCTCAGCAAGTGCCTCATTCCCCGGGAGCCCTTCGAGAAGCACCACATCTTTCCGCAGCAGCCACGGCTGGCCAGGTGGTTCAAGGGTCAGGGTATCGACATCCATGCCTTCACCATCCGCCTGCCCAGGAGCTTTCACCAGTGGCTGCACAGTGGTGGGCCCGAAGGTGGGCATGGAATGAAGCGTGGCGGCAGTTCATGGATAAGAACCAGACCACCGCCAAAGCGGAGGACATGTGGCGGTTCGCGGGCGAGCTCATGAGCCGGTTTGGTGTGAACGGGCCACTCGTGCCCTACTACTGCGATTGAGCATATGGCGAACACACGCATGCAGTACTTCGTCATCAAGGAAGACAAATCCGCCGGTTACACGGGATTCGTTGAAGCCACGAACAAGTGGGGGCTACCGGGGGTCCACTGCCCAGCCTGCGATGCCACTTGGGCGGGCGGTTTCTCATACCCTTGCGTGGATCTGACCCCGGTGGCCGCCCTGGCTGATTTCGAGGAGCCCCGGCCCGAGCCCATCGAGGAGTATGAACGGTTGTGTGAGCTGGTGCGTCCCCTGCTGCCTCCAGGTGCCATTTTGCGACCCGGGTCGGATTTCGGCCCATCCATTGGCAAGGCGCAGGGTCGCTTCGGGCAGTTCGTCATGAACTATTCCTGGATACTGATGGTGCAGCGCGAGGCGCTGGAGAAGCTCCAGGCCGAGGGCCTGCGAGGACTCAAGGGCTGCCGTGCAGAGCTGCGCTTCCGTCAGCGAAACTCGCCCGAGTTGTTCGAACTGGAGATCCTCCCCATGGGCCGCCTGCACCGGGCTTGTCTGCCTCCGGATTACCAGCCGCCTTGCCCGCGCTGTGGCCGGAATTCCGTTCCGCTGCCCGATGACCTCGTGCTGGACGTTACGACTCTTCCGACGGACACGGATCTCTTCCGGCTGGGGGACTTCTCCCAGGTGATCGTCTGTACGAAGCGCTTCGCCGATGCCTGCAAGCGCCTGGGACTCGACGGCGTGACCTTCCAGCCCCTGCCGGCGAAGTGAGGCGCATTGAGCCTGTTGCTGCGCGGGGCGCGCGCGGGTGGCACGATGGGCCCATGCCCGCCGCGACAGCTTGTGCCCTTCCCACCACCGACGCCTTGCCATCCGCCGACACCCTCCTGCCCGAGGGCTTCACGCCCGCGGCGCGCAGGAAGCTGGTGAAGGCGGATCCGACGCTTGGCGCGCTGATGAAGCAGGTGGGGCCCTTCCGCATGAAGGTGAACTCGATCCAGAGCCCCTTCCTGGCGCTGGCAGAGTCCATCGTCTACCAGCAGCTCACGGGCAAGGCGGCGGCCACCATCTTCGGGCGCGTCTGCGAGCGCGTGGGCAAGGGGCGGCGCTTCACGCCGGAATCAGTGCTCGCCCATCCGGTGGAGGGCCTGCGCGAGGCGGGCCTGTCAGGTGCCAAGACGGCGGCACTGCGGGACCTGGCGGCGAAGGCCCTGGAGGGCGAAGTCCCCACGCTGGCCCGGGCGAAACGTATGAGCGACGCCGAGCTGGTGGAGCACCTCACGAAGGTGCGCGGAATCGGGCAGTGGACGGTGGAGATGCTGCTCATGTTCCGGCTGGGCCGGCCGGACGTGCTGCCGGTGGACGACTACGGCGTCCGCAAGGGCTTCATGCGCACCTATGGCCTCGAGGAACTGCCGCGCCCGAAGGAGCTGTTGGCGTACGGGGAGCGCTGGCGTCCGTGGCGCTCGGTGGCGAGCTGGTACCTGTGGCGCGCGCTGGAGCTGGACAAGCCCGCGAGCCCCGGAGGAGGGAGGGCCTGAGCATTCCCAGGTTGGATCCGTGGATGTCCCCTCGCCCTCCGGGAGAGGGCTAGGGTGAGGGTATCGAGCATCCCGGGTTGCCCCCGTGGATGTCCCGCGCCCGCGTCAACAACTCACGCACCTGCGCATCCGCTACATCCGTGTAACTCCCATATCCGCCCAGCACGGAGACGAAGGACTCGGGCCGCGAGCAGCAGACGACTTCCTCGAACTCGCTGGCGAGCAGGCGCAGCGCCTCCTCGGAGGCCACGGGGACGGCGGCCACCAGGGAGCGCGCACCGGCCCTGCGAAGCACCCCGGCGGCGCGCCGGAGCGCCACTCCCGCGGCCGTGCCGTCATCCACGACGACCACCCTCCTGCCCTCGAGCGAAGGAGCGGGCCCACCCGGCCGCAGGGCGCGCACGCGCTGGCGCAGTTGCCGCCGGGCGTGGGAGAGGGCCTGCCCGAGCGCTTCCTCGGAGAGGTTCAGCGCGTTGAGCGTGGCCTCGTGGAGCTGCAAGGCCTCGGGATATCCCAGCCACCCGAGCGTCACCTCACGCCGGGGCGGCCCCATCGCGTGGAGGACGGGCTGGACGATGGCCAGATCCAGCGGCGCCTCGAGCACACGGGCGACCTCGAAGGCCACGGGAACGCCACCGTGGGGCAGCGCGAGCACCGTGACGTCCTCGCGCCCGGCGAGGTGCAGGAGGGAGCGGGCCAGCGTCTCACCCGCCTCGGCCCGGTGACGGAAGGGGGCATCCATTTGCGCACAACGTGCGGTGTGCTCCCAGGTGCCGCAACGCAGAGAACCCACCCGCGAGTCCATGTCACGACGCTCGCCAGCCACCCCTCCGGGAAGGAGTGCGCTCGCGCGTTGCCTCGCCGGGTGCACGTCTGTACAGTGCCCGGCCCCATGAAGCGAGAGAAGGAAGAAGGTGCTTTCACCGGCTCCCGGCGCAAGCCCTGGTCGGGTCCCCGCGGTCTCGATGCCGTCCTCCACGGATGGCGCGAGGACAGACAACTCTCGCCCAACTTCGTCCTCGACGAGGTGAAGCCGGCCCGCGAGGGCTCCTACGCGCCCATCCCCGCGGAGGTGGCGCCCCAGGTGCGCGAGGCCCTCCAGCGTCGCGGCATCGAGCAACTCTTCTCCCACCAGGCCGAGGCCTACCAGCTCGCGCGCTCCGGCCGCAGCCTGGTGATCGCCACGCCCACGGCCTCGGGCAAGAGCCTCTGCTACAACCTGCCGCTGCTGGACCGTTTCGCGCGGGAGCCGGGGGCGCGCGCCCTCTACCTCTTCCCCACCAAGGCGCTCTCCCGGGACCAGGAGGAGTCGCTGCGCGTATTCATGCGCGAGGCGGGCCTGGAGCACGGCGCCATCACCTTCGACGGGGACACGCCGGGAGACGCACGGCGCGCGGCCCGTGAGCGCAGCGGCGTGGTGCTCACCAACCCGGACATGCTGCACACCGGCATCCTCCCGCACCATGCCAACTGGGCGCGGCTCTTCTCCAACCTGCGCTACGTCGTCATCGACGAGCTGCACACGTACCGGGGCGTCTTCGGCTCGCACCTGGCCAACGTGCTGCGCCGGCTCCAGCGCGTGGCGGCCTTCCACGGCTCGTCGCCGGTGTTCGTCCTGGCCTCGGCCACCATCGGCAACCCGAAGGCGCACGCCGAGCGGATGCTGGGCCGCGAGGTGGCGCTCGTCTCCGAGAGCGGCGCGCCCGCCGGTGAGCGCCGGGTCATGGTCTACAACCCGCCGGTGGTGAACGCCGAGCTGGGCATCCGCGCCAGCTACCTCAAGAGCGCGGTGCGGCTGGTGTCGGATCTGGTGCGGGCCGAGGTGTCCACGCTGCTCTTCGGCCAGTCGCGCAACAACATCGAGGTGATGCTCAAGTACCTCCGCGACCAGTTCATCGCGGACAAGATGGACCCTAACCTCATCCAGGGCTACCGCGGCGGCTACCTGCCGGGGACGCGCCGGGCCACCGAGGCCGCCATGCGCGCCGGAGAGGTGCGCTGTGTGGTGGCCACCAACGCGCTGGAATTGGGCATCGACATCGGCTCGCTGGACGCGGTGGTGTGCGCGGGCTACCCGGGCTCGGTGGCGGCGCTGATGCAGCGCTTCGGCCGCGCGGGACGCCGGGGCGCGGGCAGCCTCGCGCTCCTCGTCACCTCCAGCGCGCCGTTGGACCAGTACCTCGCGGGCGAGCCCCGCTCCCTCACCGGCGCTCCGGTGGAGCACGCGCGCATCGACCCGGACAACGTGGAGATCCTCGTCCAGCACCTCAAGTGCGCCGCCTTCGAGCTGCCCTTCGAGGAGGGGGACACCTTCGGGGACGTGCCGGCCGAGTCCACGGCGGACGCGCTCGGCTACCTCGCGCAGCACGAGGTGGTGCACCCCACGCCGGGTGCCGAGGGCAAGAAGATGTTCCACTGGTCCGCGGACGCGTATCCGGCCAACCACGTGTCGCTGCGCAGCGTGGGCTGGGACAACGTGGTCATCATCGAGCTGGGCACGGACCGGACGCTGGCGGAGATGGACTTCCGCTCGGCGCACACGATGCTGCACGAGCAGGCCATCTACCAGCACGAGGCCGAGCAGTACCAGGTCGAGCGCTTCGACTACGAGAACCACAAGGCCTACGTGCGCAAGGTGGCGCCGGACTACTTCACCGATGCGATGACGTACGTGCGCGTCAACGTCATCCAGGAGGACCAGGGCGCCGCGATGAGCCCTTCGCTCCAGGCGGGCATGGGCGAGGTGAGCGTCATCGAGAAGGTGGTGGGCTACAAGAAGATCAAGTACCACACGCACGAGAACGTGGGTTACGGCGACGTGAACCTGCCCGAGATGCAGATGCACACCACGTCGCTCTGGCTGACGGTGCCGGAGACGGTGGTGCGCTCGCTGGGGGCGCCGAGGCCCGCCGTCATCGACGCGCTCCGGGGCATCGCCAGCGCGCTGCGGACGGTGGCCTGCGTGGGGTTGATGATCGACCCGAGGGACCTGGGCAAGACGCTCGGGAGCAAGGACGACGCGGACGGGCCGCCGCGCAAGGACGGCGGCGTGGGCTTCGATCCGACCATCTTCCTCTACGACAACATCCCCGGCGGCGTGGGGCTGGCCGCGCGCCTGTTCGACCAGCGCGACGAGCTGTTGCGCCGTGCCCGGCGGTTGCTCGAGTCGTGCGGCTGCGAGGACGGGTGCCCCGCGTGCATTGGTCCGGCCGCGGGGGCCATGCCCGGGAGCGCACCGGTGGATGCGCACCCGCGCAAGCGGCTCGGTCTGGAAATCCTCTCGGCCCTCGGGGTCGTGGCCCTGCAGTAGGCGAGGTGCGCCATGGACTTGAAACGCAAGCTGGCGAGGCTTGGCGGTATCGGTCCTGGCGGCAAGCCGGGGGCGAAGCCGTCTCCCGCTCCGGAAGCCCCGGAGGCCTCCGCCGCGCCTCCGGTGGAGCTGCCTCCTCCTCCCGTGGAGACACCCCCGGAGGCGGAGCCGCGGAAGGAGTTGGATCCGCGAATCGTCGCGCTGCGCAGGATGCTCGGCGACTGGTCCGAGCGTCAGGGCGCGGCGGTGGCGCGCCGGGGTCCCTCCACGGCCCCGCGTCCGGGTCCACTGCCCGCGGAGCCCCGGACGACACCGCACGGCGTCATCCACGTCGCCGAGCGCCTGCTCCCACCGGAGCACCATCACGGCAACGCCCCGCTCGCGGAGGCGCTGGACGTGGAGTCTCCGCTGGTGGCGAGCCTCGCGCTGCAGCCGGGGCTGGCGGGCGTGGACTTCCAGCGGATGCTCTTCCTGGACACGGAGACGACGGGGCTCGCGGGAGGCACGGGAACCGTGCCCTTCCTGGTGGGCCTGGCGTGGTTCGAGGGCCGCTCGCTCCGGGTGCATCAGCTCTTCCTGAACCGGCTGGGTGAGGAGGCGCCGCTGCTGCGGGCGCTGGCCGGGCGCATGGCGGAGTCCTCCTGCCTGGTGACATTCAACGGCAAGAGCTTCGACTGGCCACTGCTGCGCACGCGCTTCGTGCTCAACCGCGTGGCCCCGCCCACCGAGCTTCCGCACCTGGACCTGCTGCACTGCGCGCGCCGCGTCTTCAAGTACCGCGGCTCCGGGACGCGGCTGGTGCACCTGGAGGAGCAGGTGCTCGACTACCACCGCGTGGGGGACGTGGATGGGTCGCTGATTCCGGACCTCTACTTCCGTTTCCTGCGGGGCGGGGACGGCTCGGCGCTGACGCCGGTGTTGGAGCACAACGCGAACGACCTGCTGCTGCTGGCGGCGCTGCTGGGCGTGCTGGGGCGGCGCTTCCGGGCGAGCGGCGCCGAGGGCGAGGATCCGCGAGACCTGCTGGGCTTCGCGGGCGTGGCGCTCCGGGCGCGGGACTACGAGCGGGCGCATGCCTTCGCCCGGGCCGCCGCGGCGGGAGACACGGGCGCGGTGGGCGCCGAGGCGCTCGCGATGGCCTCCCGTTTGTCGCGCCGGGTGGGGGATGACCGGACGGCAGTGGCGAACCTGCAGCGGGCGCTCGCGTCGGCGCGGGCGGACCAGGTGGCGCCCATCCATCTCTCGCTGGCCAAGCTGTACGAGCACGGCCTCAAGGATTTCCCGCGCGCCCTGCACCACGCGCGGCTCGCCACGCCCGCCGAGAAGCTCCGACGCGGTGCGGCGCCGCGTCGAACGCCTGGAGCGCAAGTTGTCCCGGGCTTCACGCGAATACGCGTTGGATTTCAGCAAGTGAGCGGGAGCGGACGGAGCAATCCTCCCCGCGGACCCAATGCATTGTCAGACATCGGGTCCATCCATCGGGCCACGGTGCGAGACGCGCGGCCGGGCACTTGAAGCACCCCTCGATACTTCCCAAGTAGGGCACGCCTGATTCTCCCACGAGGGAGAGGCGGAGGGGTCTGCATGGACGGCAAGAACGCGGTGCTCGTCTGGCTGTGTCTCGCGGGGGTGCTGGGGAGCTGTGCATCGGCTTCACGCTCTTCGCCACCACCCAACGCGGGAGGCAGCGGCCCACCGGCAGGGCTGTCCGAGCGGGAGCGCGAGGGCTTCTACCACCTGGCCCAGGGCAACGAGCACCTCTGGCTCGCCGTGCTCCGCGCGCTGCCGAGCCGGAGCACCCTGGAGGGGAGGGTGGCCGGGTTCCAATCCTTCCTGGACGAGCCCGAGCGCTTCGGCCTGCTGTCGGACCCGGACAGTCCCGAGGTATTGCCGGTGGGCGTGGCGCTCGTGCCCGCCACCGAGCGCCATCCCGTGGCGCGCGTGGGTATCAACTGCGCCGCCTGCCACGTCGGCGAGTTCCACTACGGCGACGCCAGGGTGCGGGTGGATGGCGCACCGAGTCTCCTCAACATGGATGACTTCAACCGGGAGGCGGTCGAGGTGCTGGCCCGGACACTCGTGGACCGGACGCAGCTCCTGGCCTTCCTCGAACGGCTGGCCGTGTACCTGCCCGAGCAGACGCGGGGAGGCCCTCCGCCGCGCCTGGAGGAGTTGGATGATGAGCGGCTACAGGAGGCCTATCCCGACACGGACCTCACGCCGGATGGGAACTCGAGCGCACGGGAGAAGCTCGTGGCCGAGGTGGAGTGGTATTGCGGCTCGCAGGAGACGAGCCCCTGCCGGCCCCCGGTGCTCGGGTCCGAGCCGGCGCGCCTGCGGGAGTTCGATGAGCAGCTCGTGCAGTACGTCCACGAGCTGAGCCGCAGGCAGGTGCGCACGGTGCCCGATGCCATCCGAGTGCTGCGCGGACACCTGCTGTACTTCATGCGGCTGGGCAAACTGCGGTTCGCCACCCACGCGGGCCCTGGCCGGGTGGATGCCTTTGGTGTGGCGCGCGGGGTGCTCTTCGGGCCGCAGGCGGCGGGCGTGCTGGATGCGCCGGTGAGCTACCCCTGCCTCTGGGAGTTCCAGACGAGCCCGTGGCTGCACTGGGATGGGAACACCAACTCCATCATGGAGCGCAACATCGGCCAGGCGCTCGGTATGGGAGCGATCGTGGACAGGCGGACCTTCGAGTCCTCCGTGCTTCCGCGCAACCTGGCGGAGATGGAGAGGCTCTCGCGCAAGATTGTCTCTCCCCGGTGGCCCGAGGAGGCCTTCGGGGCGCTGGATGCGGCGCGTATCGAGCGGGGGCGCGGGCTCTTCGCCCAGAACTGCCAGGGCTGCCATGACAAGCCGGGCGTGATTCCCCTGGAGGTCGTGGGAACGGATGGGAACCGGGCGCGGAGCTTCGCGTCGATGGTGGGGGACATGGAGTTCCCGGCGGCGTTGCAGGACCTGCTCTCCCGGGTGAAGCAGCGGGCGTATGCGCGCGAGGCGATGAGCCCGGAGGAGATCCGTCCGCTGGAGCCGGGCATCGTCTACTGGCGCGCGCCCATGGGGTACGTGTCCCGGCCGCTGGCGGGCATCTGGGCGAGCCCGCCGTATCTGCACAACGGCTCCGTGCCCACGCTGTGGGATCTCCTGCAGCCGGTGGCGCGGCGCCCGGCACGCTTTCCCATGGGCCAGCACGAGTACGACCCGGAGAAGGTCGGCTACGTCACCGAGGTCTCCGGCACGCCCCGCTTCACCTTCGACGTGTCGATGCCCGGCAACGGCAACGGCGGGCACGAGTACGGAACCGGCCTGTCCGACGAGGAGAAGCGCGACCTGATCGAATACCTGAAGTCGCTCTGAGTGTTACCCGCTCCGACGCCGCGTGAGGCCATGCCCTCCTGGTTGGACCCGGGCTAGGGTGTGGCCTCATGGAAGTGAGTGAACAGCTCATCGAGTTCGCACTGCTCGCCGCGGCGATCGGGGTGATGGCCGCGGGCGCGGTGCTCTCGCGAGCGAACATCCCCTTCAAGGTCTGGCATGGCGTGCTCGGATGGCTGGTCTCGCTCGGCCTCCTCATCGGAGTCGGAGTGCGCGGTGGCGCCATGCCGGAGGGAGTGGTCCTCACGCTCTCCGTCTTCGCGGTGCTTCTCGGCCTCGCGTCGGCGGCTGTGTTCTACACGGCCCGGCGCAGGCGCCTGGGCGAGGCCCCGGCGGAGCGCTTCTCGCCGGTGATGCGCGACCGGCCCTCGGAGCCCGTTCTCGGTTGGTTCGAGGCGCGCAGGACGAGCGTCTGGAAGCCGGATATCGAGTATGCCCTCCTCGTCGCGAACCATCGGCTCGTCGCGGTCCGGATTGGCGGCCAGTTCTCCGGGGAGCCGCTGACCGAGTACGACGTGGGCGCCTTCAGCTTCTTCTTCCAGCGCGAGGCCGAGGCATTCCGGGACCGGCGGCGCGCCGCGCTGCATCGAGTGTTCGCCTCCGCCGACATCGACGCGCTGTTGCTGCACCATCGCGCGAACTTCCAGCTCCAGCTCGAGGAACTGAAGGGCGCTCGGCTCGAGTCGCGGCCCTGGTATGCCCAGCTCGCATGGCAGGGGCTTGCCACGCTCGTATTGGAGCCGAGGAGTGGGCCTCCCCTGCAGTTCCTCCTGCAGAGGCAGGAGCAGGTCGAGCTGTGCGTGGGTCTGCTCAGTCATCGGGGCGTGTCTCTCCAGATGGCTTCTGGGCTGCTGGGCCTGCGTGCCGGGCTTCCGCGCTGAGCCACCCGGGGCCGCCCGCCTGGACGGCTAATGCTCGTCAGGCAGGGAATGGGCCCTAAAATCTGAACCCCGCGAGGCAGTCCAGCGGCAGGGGCGCAGAGGATGACTGACATGGTGTTCCCCAGGTTTCCAGACGGCTGGCATGTACGGCAAGGCGCTCGTGCGGGAGTCACCATCATTCATGGCTGGGCTTCACGACAGGGGCTGGTGGTGACGTTGGTGGTGGCGGGGCTGCTCTTTCCCCTGCTGCTGGCTGTCAGTGTGTGGGCCGCGCTCGTGGCCTTCCTGGCCTGCCTCGTCGTGGGCGGGGGGCTCGGCTACCGTCTGGTGATAGCGCCGGAAGGGATGGTCTACCAGCGCACCTGGTATGGGGTGCGCTGGCGTCGCCGCCCCCTGTCGCTGAAGACCCCTGTCGTCGAGTGGTCCACCTTCGAGGAGCCAGAGGGCGAAGCCCTCGTTCTGGAGAGCAGGCCTCCCATCACCCTCCCTGCTCCGAAGGAGGGGGTGAATGCACTGAAGCATGCGCTGCGAGAGGCCATCCAACGCGCCAGCAGCGAGCATCCCAGTTGAGCGGACGGCAGCGCCTGGTCTTCCTGTCTCACCCACATGAGACTTTGCAGGGCCCCGGCTCAGGTCCGCTGCGCGAGCGGCCTCCCACGGAAGGCGCCCACCGTTCTGGCCAGCAGGTTGAGCGTGTCGTCCACGCGCGCGAGCCAGTGCAGCAGGATGGGCGGGCTCGCCGGACCCTTCCGGACGGTCTCCTCACCGACGAGTGATGTCCGGGCCTTTTCGAGCAGCGCGGTCGCGGGCTCGAGGGTGGGCGCCTCTTTCCGCTCCAGGGCCTGCTCGAGCGCACGCGCATTGCTCGCGAGCCGGGCTCCTGCCTGGCGGATCATCTCACGGGCCTCCTCGTTCACCTCCGGCACTCCCTTCCCCAGCGCGAGGTGCCGGACGAAGAGGACGAGCTCGGAGATGGAGTGCACCGTGCGCGCCGTGCGTGGGGCGAACCGCACGAATCTCCCGGTGAGGGGCCGGGCCGCCGTTCTCAGGTCGCGCAGGCGCGCGTCGAGGGTCCGCGACACGTCGATCAACCGTGCCGGGTCCGAGTCCCTCGAGCGGTTCACCACCGCCTCCTCCAGGTAGTCGTGCACCGCGGACAGGACCTGCCGGGCGGCCGCGTGGATGTGCACCGTCGTCCGCTCCGGGAGGAGGACGCCCGCGATGAGCACGCCGAGGCCCGCGCCAATCAGTGTCTCCTCGATGCGCAGGTAGAGGAGCCCGGGAGAGAAGAGGCCGAGCAGGCTGTAGAGGATGCAGATGAGCGTGGTGAACCAGAAGACCATCAGCCCATACGAGAGCTGGATCAGGTAGAAGCCGAAGAAGACGCACACGAAGAGGCCCGCGAGCTCGACGTTGCGGTGGCCACTGACGAGCCCCGCGAGCAGCAGCCCGGCGACGACTCCCAGCACGGTGCCGAGCACCCGGGCCCAGGCACGTTGCAGCGTGTCGCCCAGGGTCCTCGTCCGCGTGAAGATGACGAACGTGGTGATGACGGCCCAGTACCAGCGATCGGAGGACAGGGCATGGCCCGCCGCCATGGCCAGCACGCTCGCCACGGTGACCTGGATGGCCTGGCGCGTCGCGGGGTGGAGGCCGTTCTCCACAGGCTTCTCGGGGGGACGCGTGCCCGCGGGAGCGGCGGCCGGCTGACCCGGTTCGAGCCGGGGAACCGTGTCCGGGAGCTGTGCGGCGGCCTCCACCAGATCCGAGATGGAGGTGCTCAGGCGCCGCGTGTCCGCACGGCCTGGCGCGTTTTCAGGCATGTCCGACACCGACTGCCGCACGTGCTCGAGGTGCTCGTGCATCAGCCGCCGGGCGGCCGGGTCTCCCTCCCGGACGAAGGTGCGTGCGGCGGCCAGCGCCTGCCGGATCTCCCGGCGTGCGTCGGGCACCAGCGCACCGGACTCCACCACCTGCTGGACGGCGCCGAGCACCCGGCTGCCCGCGAGCTCCAGGTCGAAAATCCGCAGCCGGAGGGCGGGCTGGCACCGGGCGAGCAGCCCCTCCACCGCGAGCGCCGAGTCATTCAGGCGATCCTGCTCGCGGCGGAGCCGGCGAAGCATCGAGCGGTTCATCCGCGGGCGTTCGGGGAGGTTCGTGAGATTCCACAGGACGATGGCGACCGTCTTCCGGAAGGTGCGCAGGAAGCGCTGCAGGTCGAGGCCGGGCCGGTCGCGGATGAGCCCGAAGCGCACCGTGTACGCGATGCCGATGCCCACCACGGTGGCGCCGAGGAGGGCGGGCAGTTGCGCCAGTTGCGCGTGGAAGAAGAGCGCGTTGAAGAAGGCGAAGAAACCAATCATCCCGAGCGCGAGCCCTCGTGGGCCGAACCGCTGCGCGTAGGTGGCGAGGAAGATGGTCACCGCGAAGGCGGCCGCGCCGAGCAGGGGGATGCGTGAGGCGACCGTGCCCACGACGAGCGACGCCAGGGCCGGGAGCACCATGAGGAGCGTCGTGCGCCGCTGCTCCCGGGGAGAGGGGTCGGTCGCGAGCTGGGAGCCCATCATCGCCAACATGGTCGCCACCAGGGTGACGGTGGGCGGCTCGCCCAGCCAGCGGGCCAGCCGGGAGACGATCAGGGCGGCCAGGGCGGCGCTCACGACGGCGCGCGTGCCCTGCTTCAACCGGCCGAGCGCCGGGTCGGATGTCACGAAAAGGTCCCACAGGTGGGCGGGATGAAGAAGGCGCTTCAGGTCTCGCAAGCCAGTCCTCTCTTCTGGAAGAGCTTGCGGATGGGGACGCGTACCTGCTCGCCTGGATGCCCGGCCGGCTGGAGGGAGGGCGGCCAGGACGGTCAGCCGTGGAGGCCGAACAGCTCCGCGGTGGCGTGGGCCAGCAGTGCGTCCTCCGGCTCGGTGCCCACCGCCCGCAGACGCGCCGTGGGCTCATGCAGCAGCTTGTTGATGATGGCGCGCACCATGGCCTCGACGCTCTTGCGCTGCTTGTCGGAGAGCGTCTCGCCGAGCGAGGCGAGCGTGCGCTCCACCTCGGCGCGGGCGATGGTGTCCGCGTGCTGGCGCAGGCGGGAGAGGACGGGCACGCCGTCGCGCACCGCCCGCTCGCGCATGAAGCGGGCCACTTCCTCGGCCACCAGCATCTCCGCCTTCCGTGCCTCCTCGGCCCGGGCCGCCGCGTTCTCCAGGACGAAGCGCTGGATGTCGTCCACGTCGAGCACGCGCACCCGCTTCATCCAGCCCACCTCGGGAGCGATGTCGCGCGGCACGGCCAGGTCCACCATGACGAGCGGCCGCTGCCGCGTCTCGAGCTTCCGGCGCCACGTTCTCCCGGTTGAAGAGGGGCACCGGCGAGGACGTCCCGCTCACCACCACGTCCGCGGAGGCGAGCAGGGTGAACAGCTCCTCGAGGGGCCGTGCGGTGCCACCCACCTCGGCGGCCAGGGCCTCGGCGCGCGCGAGCGTGCGGTTGACGACCACCAGCCGGCCCACGCCCGCCCGCCGCAGGTGCCGCGCGGCCAGCGCCGACATCTCGCCCGCGCCCACCACCAGCACCGTCCGCTCCGCGAGCCCGTCCCAGGCCTTGCTGGCGAGCGCCACGGCCGCGCTGGCCATGGATGTGGCCGCCAGGCCGATGGCCGTCTCCGTGCGCACCCGCTTGGCGCACCGGAAGGCCGCCGCGAACATGCGCGACAGCTCGCCGTGCACCGTGCCCGCCGCATGGCTGTCCTCGAGGGCGTCCTTCACCTGGCCCAGCACCTGCGCCTCGCCCAGCACCATGGAGTCCAGGCTGGAGGCCACCCGGAAGAGGTGCGTGAGCGCGGCCTCTCCCTGGTGCTCGTAGAGCTGCCCGAGCACCTCCGGGCCTCCCAGCCTGCCCAGCTCCTCCCGGGCCTGCTCGCGGGCGCGGGCCAGGTCCGGCGTGGCCAGGTAGAGCTCCACCCGGTTGCAGGTGGAGATGAGCAGGGCCTCGGCCGGGGCCTGCCCGAGCCGCCGCAGCAGCGCCACCTGCTCCTCCCCGGGCAGGGCCAGCCGCTCGCGCACCGTCAGCGGCGCCGTCCGGTAGGACAGCCCGATGCACAGCAACTCCGCCGTCTTCGACGACGAATGGCCAGGCTCACGTGCGTTCATGGTTCGTCCTGCTCCGGGTGGATGAAAAGAAGAAGAGGGGGGGCTCCCTCGTGGGGGAGCTCCCCCTCAGGGGATTACGCCGCCGGGGCCGACGCGGGCGCCGGGGCCGCCACGGGGGGCGCCAACGGGACGCCCGCGAACTTCAGCAGGTCGGCCATGACGAACTTGCCCTCGGCGTTGGCGAGCTTCCGGCTTCCAGTTCGGGTTGGCGTTGAGGAACGAGAACCGGTCGCCCCGGAGCACGCCGACGAAGACCTCGGCCACGATGCGCGCGCCCAACGGCCCGAGCCGCCTGCCCTCGTTGTCCTTCTCCAACTGCGCCTCCCGGAGGATGTAGTACCAGGGCGGAGTGGAGCTCTCGAACCCGACACCGAACTCCTTCAGCTCCTCGAGCTTCAGGGGCTTGATGCCCAGGCGCTTCGCCATGGCCTGCCCCGAGGGGAGCCGGAGGGCCAGGCTTCGCAGCAGGTTGCGCTGCGCGAGCGACTGGGGATTGACGATGCTCCCCACGCCATCTCCACCCACCTGGCCAGGCGCTCCGATGAGCAGTTTGAAGAGCCGGGTCGACAGCCGGGGGTCGATGCGCTTGCTGGGGGTGGGGTTGGGCACGGTGGCGTTTCCCAGCCCCTCGAAGAACCGCGCCCACTCCACGAACCGCCGGGCGGCGCGCTTGCCCCCGCGCAGATCGTTCGGGTCCGCCGCATCCGCGTCCAGGGTGTCGTTGAAGATGGGCGCGCCGAAGCCGGTGTTGAGTCCGTAGGCGGGACGCACCTGGCTGTGCCCGAAGCGGTAGGCGGCGACCGAGAACTCCACCGGGATGAAGGGCTCGTTCCTCCACCGGAAGAATCGCTCGCGAGGGCGGTCGTCCAGCACGTCGTTCAACACCGCCTTCCCGACGATCCTCGGGAGGAAGTCATGGAGGATGATCCACTGGTAGTGCCAGCGCACCATCCGCTGGGCCTTCTCGAAGACCTGCGGGTCGTTGGGGTTCTTCTTGCGCAGGTGATCGACGACGGCGTTGTGGAACTTGAGCATGGCCACGTGGAACTGCGAGACGATGGTGTTCTCGTCGTTGCGCGGATCCGCGATGAGCGCGGTGTTCTGGCTGTTGCGCGGCAGGTCATCGTTGGAGTCGGGACCGCCGAGCTTCTCGATGAGGAACTTGGCCGGATCCCTGGCGTCATAGAGGTGGCGCGAGACCCGGGGACCGGCGCCGTACACGTTGTCCAACTCGAACGCCGGTGTGCGGAAGTTCTCGATGGCCTCCGGGTCGTTCTGCCGCTCCAGGATGGAAGTCGGATCGAACGTCAGATCGTGGTCGACGAACTGCCCGAAGAACGTGAAGCCCGCGGGAACGGTCTCGTTGTCGAGGTTGCTGGCCTTGGGATCCGCGGGCTGCGGCGGAGGCGGGGGGTCCAGGGCGTCCATCAATCCCCCGAGCTTGCCGAGCTCGAAGAGCGCCTTGCGGACCTTCTCATTGTCGGGGGCGAAGACCGGCAGGCCCGGAAAGAGCCGGCCGAAGCGGCCCCGGTCGTGAAATTGGGACTCGGGAGGGTTGTGGCCTCGAATTTGGGTTTCGCCATGCAACATCGTGGTTGCTCCTGACTGCGGGACGCTGGTCACTGCTCAGGAGGCCGCGTGAGGGCGTCCCGGTCATTGGGTTCCGCCTCCTGCTGCGGGGATAGAGAAAAGGAGGCCGTGATGTGACGGGCCATGCGGGCTGCCCGCGTCCGGACGCCCCCTGGAAGCCTGCCCGCCTGCCCAGCGGGCGCTCAGGCCGTGGCGGACAGGGGCTGGGGCTCGAGGTCCTGGAGGACCGAGTCCACCTGCTGGCGGGAGAGGGCCTCGTAGAGGCCGGCGCGGAGCTCTTCCTGGCGATCATCCAGGCGGCGCTGGGAGTGCAGCCAGTCGAGCCGGGCGAGCAGGGCGGCGGCGCGTCCCAGGGGGCTGCGCGCGGCCTCGTCGCGGATGGCGAGGATGCGCGAGATGTTCTCCGGCTGGAAGGGGCCGTGGAAGCCGGTCTGCGAGTCCATGTACCGCAGGATTTGAGCGCCGCCGATGCCCACGCCGTCCACGCCGGTGTAGACGGCCAGGGGGATGTGGGGGAAGCGGAAGCCCGCGGAGAAGTAGGTGCGCAGGCCGCGCTCGTGGGCGCGGTGGACGAGCTCCAGCGCCTCGGCGTGGGTGAGCTGCTCCATCACCGGCAGGCTGGGGTAGGTGTCCGCCGCGCCGTCCCAGGTGACCTTGTCGAAGCCGCCCGCCTTGACGAGCTCGATGCCGAGCAGGCCGATCTCCTTGCGGCCCACCACCACGCGCGAGCGGCCGTCGCGGTCATCCACCAGGGGCGTGTTGAGGTTGAAGGCCGCGGACAGGAGCTGGGTGCGCGAATCCCGCAGGATGTTGCTGCGCAGGCAGCGCATGAACTCGACGATCTGCGAGGCCGTCATGCGATCCATGGCGACCTTGCACTCGGCGACGCCCATCTGGAACATGGCGGTGCAGGTGCCGGACATGGTCTGCACCGTCTTCCATAGGTCCAGGTGGAACTTGCCGCTGTCGAACATGGGCCGGCCGATGAAGCTGGTCACCGGCGCGCGCCCGGCCACGTGCAGCCGCACCTTGGCCACGTTGAGGATGCGGGGAATCCGGTAGGACTCCACCGACTCACGGCCCTGATGTCCACGCTCCAGGTGCTCCACGTGCACGAGCACGCCGCGCATCCAGTCCTCGCGGGTGGTGGTGCCGGCGAGGTGGCCCTCACCCGGATCGGTGACGGACATATACGTCTGCGTGTCGCCGAAGCCCGGGATGGGCAGGGGCTTGTAGGGCAGTTGCAGGCGGGACCCGTTGGCCAACGCCTCGTGGGCCATGTGGATGGCCAGCTTCTCGCGTCGGGTGGGCTTGCGGCGCTCGCGGCGCAGGTCGTCGATGAGAAGCGAGACCTCCTCGAGCCGGGTGGGGTGCTGCGCGTCGGTGCGCAGGCCGTCGGCGTCCTCGACCGCCACGTCGCCCAACCACTGCTCCGAGGCGTCCATCACCGCGTCATACATCTCCAGCAGGCTGGAGTCTGGCAGCCGCCGCAGCAGGGTGCGCATGGACTCGGCGAAGTCGCGGAGCTGGCCGTGCTCGGCGACGAGCTTCTCCAGCTCCGCCTCCATCTGCGCCATCAACTCCTGGAGCGTCTGGGGCCGGAAGACGGAGATGGGCTCGTGCTTGCGGAACTTGCCCGTGCTGGAACGGATGGCCTGCGTCCTCATCCCGTCGATCAGCGACACCATCTGCCCGAGAATCAGTCGGCGAGCCTCATCCTCATTCCATCGCATCATGCTCATTCGGTTGCTCCGTATGTGTTGGGATGGATGGGGGTCACCCATCGCCTTCCATTGGAGATACCGTGATGAGATTTGTGAGCGCGGCGCCGTGAGCTGACGCCTTTTTCAGGTGGTGGCGCCGCCGCAGCTCGACCCGGCACCAGCCGTGCAACCGAAGCAGTGCCGGTCCGTGACGATGGTCCGCGCCTCCAGCGCCGCCAGGTCGAAGTCCCGGATGTGGCGCGGAGCCCCGGCCTCCACCGGCAGCTCCAGCATCTGGTTGAAGTCGCAGTCGTAGAGCTGGCCATCCCAGCCCACCGACAAGGTGTTGCGGCACATCACCCGCTGGGCCGCGGCCGGATTGAAGGCCGTCACGAGCCGCTGCAGGTACGTCTCGAGGTTGCCGGATTCCCGCAACCACTCGAGGAAACGGCTGATGGGCATATTGGTGAGGGCATAGAGGCTGTCGAAGCGGATGCCATGATTGCGCAGCAGCTCCCGCTTCCATTCCGCTTCCAAGGAGGCCTGTCCGGCGGGCAGGAAGGCACCCACGGGATTCGTCACCAGCACCAGGCGCAGGCCGCTCTGGCCGTCTCCGTACCCGAGCGCGTTGAGCCGCTTCAGCGCGCGAATGGACTGCTCGTAGACGCCCTCGCCGCGCTGTTTGTCCGTGTTGAGTGCCCGGTAGTGGGGCAGCGAGCACACCACCTCCACCCGGTGTTCGGCGAGGAAGCCGGGCAGCTCGTAGTGCGGCTTCGTCTCCAGGATGGTGAGGTTGCAGCGGTCCATCACATGGCGGCCGAGCTTGCGCACCTCCTCCACCAGCCAGCGGAAGTGCGGGTTCATCTCGGGCGCGCCGCCCGTGAGGTCCACGGTGGGAATGGACGTCTTCGCCAGGGCCGCGAGACACAGCTCCATCGTCTCGCGGCTCATCACCTCGCGCCGGTCCGGCCCCGCGTCCACGTGGCAGTGGCGGCACGTCTGGTTGCACATCTTCCCGAGGTTCATCTGGAAGATGTCGAGCCGGCCGGGCCGCAGGGGGTGGAGCCCGGACTGCCGCAGCGCCTCGTCGAACTCGCGAGGGAGCGGCACCTGGCGGAGGGTCTCCCGCTGGGTGGCGGGAGAGGCGAGGGGATTCCTCCGGGCCTGGAGGGAGGGCAAGGTGCTCTTGGACATGGCGGGGCTTCCTACATGCCCACCTTGTCCACGTGGTTGCGCATCTGCACGCCGTGCACCAGCGAGGCGCCGCCCCGGATGGCCGCCGCGACGTGGACGGCCTCGGTCATCTGATCCAGGTCCGAGCCCTTCTCCAGCGCGTCCTTGCTGTAGGCCTCGATGCAGTAGGGGCACTGGACGGCGTGTGCCACCGCCAGGGCGATGAGCGACTTCTCGCGCGCGGAGAGGGCGCCCTCGGCGAAGACGGCGCCGTACCAGTCGAAGAACTTCTGGGCCAGCTCGGGCCGGTTCTTCCCGATGTCCGGGAAGCGGGCCAGGTCGTGCGAGTGGTAGTAGTGCGGATGATCCATGAGGGGTATCTCCAGGGAAGGGACTCGCTGCCAGTGTGCCGGGGGGGCAGGCGGGTGTCTTCGCTCACGTCAGCGCACGAGCGTGGTGAGGATGTCCTTCCAGCTCGAGTAGAGGGAGAAGTGTCCCCCGCCCGGCAGGAAGTGGGGCACGGTGCTCGGGATGCGCGCGTGCAGGTAGCGCCCCATCTGCAAGGGCACGATGGAGTCTCCCTCCCAGTACCAGAGGTGCACCGGGATGCGGATGTCCTCCAGCGGGAAGCCCCACGGCGAGGTGAGCAGCCGGGCCTCTTGAATCATCCCCTGCACGCCCTGGCGCGAGGCCTCGAAGCGGAAGCCCTTCACCTGCCTGGCAATGGCGGCATCTGAGAGCACGGCCCGGTCATCCGCCGAGCACTCCCGCATCAGCGCGACGAGGGCGGACTCGGGCTTGCGGCGGACGCTCCGGTCGTGCAGGCGCATCACCGGCTCCAGCAGCCAGCCCGGCCACATGGCCATGCTGTAGGCCGCGCGGTAGTCCCGGTTGACGCCCGCCATGGCGTCGGTGCGGTTGAAGGGCGCCGAGCCGGAGATGATGGCCGCGCCCGACAGCCGCTCGCCCAGGCGGTACGCGCAGGCCGCCACGTAGGGGCCTCCCGCGGACACGCCCATCACCGCGAAGCGGCCCAGCCCCAGCTCGTTGGCCAACTGCTCGATGTCCGCCGGCATGTCCAGCAGGGTGCGGCCCCGCTTGAAGTCGGACTGCCCATAGCCCGGACGGTCCGGGGTGATGAGCCGCACCCCGAGGCTCGCCGTGAGGCCATCATCCGGGTGCCGCATGTAGCGCGAGCCCGGGTTGCCGTGCATGAAGATGACCGGCATGCCCTCCAGGTTCCCGGACTCCACGTAGGCCAGCTTGCGTCCGTCGCGCAGGCGCACGGCGCCCTCCCGCGACTGCACACGGACTTCCCGTACCGGTGCCTCGTTCATTCTGCTCCCTCCATCGGACGCGAGCGCTGGCTCATCCAGCCGTCGATGTGTGGCCACACCTTCACCGGCGACTTGCTGGAGGCCGACAGGCCGATGTGGCCCACCGGGAAGCGCATCGTCTGACTGTCCTTCGTGCCCGCCAGCAGGCCCTGCAGCGGCTCGCTCATGGCCGGCGGGGCGATGTTGTCCTGCTCCGCGATGATGTTGAGCACGGGGCAGTGGATGCGGCCCAGGTCCACCCGCTCGCCACCCACCTCCATCCGGTTCCGGCAGAAGAGGTTCTGCTGGTAGCAGTCGCGCATGTACTGCCGGTAGACCTCGCCCGGGAAGGGCACGGCGTCGGCGCCCCAGCGCTCCAGCGCGAGGAAGGTGGTGACGAAGGCCGGGTCGTCGATCTGCCGGCACAGGTCCAGCCACTTGGTGATGCGCTGGACGGGGCTGGCCATGAAGAAGCCGCTCTCCAGCACGTAGGTGGGCACGTTGCCGTAGGCGTCCACCAGCGAGTCCACGTCGAAGTGCTGGGGCTGCGTCCACAGCGAGTAGATGCCGCCCTTGCTGAAGTCCACCGGGGTGGCCTGCACCACGAGGTTGCGCACGCCCTCGGGGTGGAGCGCGGTGTAGGCCAGCGCCATGGTGCCGCCCATGCAGTAGCCGTAGAGCGTCACGTCCTCGCTGCCGCTCACCCGCTGCGTCCAGCGCACGGCGGTGCGGATGTGCCCGCCGAGCAGCTCGCTCCAGGTGAGGTTCTGCTCCTCCTGCCCGGCGAAGCCCCAGTCGATGGCGTAGACGTCGTAGCCCTGGCGCGTGAGGTACTCGATGAGGCTGCGGCCGGGCAGGAAGTCGAGGATGTACCAGCGGTTGATGAGCGAATAGACGAAGAGGATGGGCGTGCGGTAGCGGCGCCGGGGCGCGGCGTAGCGCAACAGGCGCATGCTGCCGCGCGTGTACACCACCGAGTGCGGGGTGGGGCTGATGGGCGGCTCGCGCACCCCGGCGGCCTTCTCGAAGATGGGCTTGAGGTACGGATACGGATTGATGGAGCGGTCCTGCAGGGCCTGCGCGAGCGAGCGCGAGACGTCGACCTGGGACGAGACGAACGAGCGGATCCGCTGGAAGGCTTGGGCGGGCCGATTCACGGGAGGGCTCCAGGAGCAAGGGCGATCATGGCGGGTGTCCTACCTGGCCGAGCCGGCCCGGCGGCGGCGCGGGGCGGGCGCGGGCTCGGAGGCCGGGACAGGGGGAGAGACGGTGTTGGAGGACGCGAGGGCGGCCGGCGGCTGCTCCTGGCGCTCCAGGAGCTCGACGACGTGCTCGAGCTGCGAGCCCAGGGCCTCCACCTGGTCACCCATGCGGCGCAACTGGTCGCGCAGGGAGTCCACCTCGGAGGAGGTGGGGACGCGCAGGGTGTGCAGCGCATTCTCCATGAGTGAAGTGCGGCGGATCTGCAGCGTGAAGCCGCGGCGCATGAGCCCGCCGCTGACGCGCAGGAAGGTGGGGCTCTCGGCCAGGTGCGCTGCCACCTTGGTGAGACCCCGCTCGGCCTTGATGAAGACCTTGCCCGAGCGGGTTTCCGGGCTGGTGAGCTGCCCGACCTTCTTGAGTGCGCGGGCGAGCAGGCCAGGGGCGGGACGGGAATCGGGGGCGGTCATGCCGCCCACTCTACCTCGCTCCCGGCTCAGCGGACGATGGGGACCGTGACCGGCTCCTTGCCGTCGATCTCCACCTCCACCTTGCCTACCCGCCAGAGCACCTCGCTGAAGTCGACCTTCACCCGGTGTCCCCGGGCCGTCTCGATGAGGGCCTGGCCCTTCTTGGGCAGGAATTCACCCACCTCGTACTCCAGCCCGGTGAAGGTGACACGGTCCGTGCCCAGCGGTCCGGACACCTCGCCCGGCCCGTCGAACACGAGCGAGGTGCTCCCGAAGAGCGGCGCGCCATCCCGCAGGCCCACCCGCCCATCCACGCGGTAGCTGCTGCCAGTCCGGCCCGGCAGGGTGCCCGCGGCCGTCGTCCAGAAGCGCTTCTCGTCGCCGCAGGTGCCGTAGCCCACCCGGGCCTGGAGTGCATGGCCGTCCACCGTCAGCCCGTTCAGATCGGCGGAGAGGTCCATCCGCTCCTCGCCCCCGTGGTAGACGAAGGCGCTCCGGCCCGACACGGTGTGCCCGTTCACCGAGCACGAGCCCTCGGGGAAGGAGAGCACCACCGCGTCCGTGGACGCGTCCTGGGCCTCGGCGGTGGCGGTGACACAGGCCACCTTCACGCGGACGCCCTCGGTGACCTTGCCCACGAAGGTGCGCCGCGGCTCGCCGCAGGTGTAGACGGGAAGGACTCCGAGCAGCTCGAGCGCGAGGCGGGCCTGATGGGCCGCGTGGACGGCGAGGTCCACCCTCGACTTCGCGTCCTCGATCTCCTCCTGGGTGGGCGGCTCCCGGCCGCAGGCGGTGGCGAACAGGACGAGGGCGAGGCAGGCGCGGATTCTCATGGGGGGCATTCTCCTCTGCGAGGGGGCCCGTCGCGCAAGCCCGGCTGTACCCGGGGGCGTGGGAGCGGGCATGCTCCCCGCCCATGTCCCCACCTGAGATCAAGCTGTACCAGTTCCCCATCTCGCACTACTGCGAGAAGACCCGCTGGAACCTCGACGCCAAGGGGATTCCCTTTGTCATCGAGAATCTGATTCCCGGACCGCACCGCTTCGTGACGAAGAGCCTGACGAAGGGCGGCCGGGGCACCGTGCCCGTGCTGGTGGACCGGGGCACCGTGGTCACGGACTCCACGGACATCGCCCTGCACCTGGAGCGGGCCCATGCGTCGGCTCCCGCGCTGATTCCGGCCGAGGGGCCCGAGCGTGAGCGGGTGCTCGAGCTGGAGGCGTACTTCGACGAGATGGCCGGCAAGCACGTGCGCCGCTGGGTGTACGCGACGCTCTTCGCCAGTGGCGCGGACATCAAGCCGCTGATGTTCGGTGCGTTCCCGCTGCCGCTGCGTCTGGTGGGCATGGTGCTGCTCCCCGTCATCAAGCAGGCCATCCGGCGCCAGTACGCGCTGACTCCGGACAAGGTGGAGGAGTCGCGGGTGAAGATGCTGGAGGGGTTGGACAGGCTGGAGCGGGAGATTCAGGGGGACCCGTCGCGCTACCTGGTGGGCTCGTCCCTGTCGATCGCGGACATCAGCGCGGCGTCGCTCTACAGCCCGCTGGTGGCCGCCGAGGGCTCTCCGTACGCGGTGCGGCCCGGTGAGGAGGTGCCGAAGGAGATCGCCGAGATGCGCATGGCGGTCCTGGCGCGGCCCGCGGGCCAGTGGCTGCTGCGGCGCTACCGGGAGGACCGGCAGCGCGTGGCGCGGGGCTTCGGCACGGGCCTCGCGGCGGCGAACGGCTGAGGTTGCCGGGAACGTCCGGAGACACCGGACGCTCCCGGGTGGACTCAGGCGGCGGGGGCGCTCGCGGCCTGAGCGTCTTCCTGCTCCGGCTGACGCTCAGGCCTGCAGGTCCATGAGCGTGTCGTAGTCGTAGCGATCGGCCGCGCGGAAGGGGGCTCCGGGGCGCAGGGGGTCGAGCACGCTGCGCGGTGTGACCGGCGTGGTCTCCCTGAAGACCGAGTAGAGGGCGTCATCGATCCGGTGGAAGGCCAGATTGGCGGGCGCGCTCTGCGCGGGGAGGTAGGGTGCGTCCGGGTACCGGCGCTGCCACGCATGCCAGATGCGATCGATGTTGCAGTGGTGCAGGAAGAACGTGGGGTCGTTGGGCGACGTGCTGTCCGTCATGTCGCCGCCCACCCAGACATGCACGCTGTTGTGAATCCTCGCGGGCCCCTCCCAGCCTTCCAGGTAGTTGCGGAAGCCGTTCGAGGCACTGGAGTAGGGCGGGGCGTCATAGAGGAGCTGGTCGCGCAGCACCGTGCGGATCGCCTCGCGCGTGGGCAGTGCTCCCTGGTTTCCGAGTGCACGTTGCAACGGCCGCGGCTGTGCCAACCGGGTCAGCCCCCTCTCCGCCGGGACGACACGCACCTGCCAGACACGAGGGCCGGTGAAGCGGCCCAGCGCCGTTCCGGCCCAGATGCGGGACTGGCGTGGATTCGTCAGCGCCGCGTCCGCGGCCCAGTCCCAGTAGGGCAGCCGGAACTCCGGGTCTCCGACCGCGGTGCGGAGGTACCCCTCGAAACGCAGCAGGTAGTAGCGGTGCCATGGCAGGAAGGCCGGACCCGAGTGGGCCGCGTTGCGGTCTCGCTGCGTCGGTGGCGTGAAGAGCATCATCGACTGGTGGTGCCACGCCACGAAGAAGTCATAGATGGAGAGCCCCTGCTGTCCCGGCCACGGAAAGCGCTCCGGATCCTTGAGGGCCAGCACCCCGTCGATGAACCGCTGCCGCAGGCCCTCATCGGAAAGGATGTTCCGGCGGATCATCGTCTACCTCCCCGCCCGTGCGCCGCGTGGTGGTCATGGCCGCCGTGGTCCTCGGGGGTGCTTCGGGCCTCGTCACCGGGGGGCGTGGACTGCGTCGCCTCGAACAGGTGCGGCATGCGTTCGAGGAGGTGGAGCACGAGCCCGTCGCCGTCGCGAAGGTCAGGTAGGGGCACAGGTGGGACCAGAGCCGCCCCTCCTCGTCCACCATCATGTGCAGCGTGACGAGGCGTCCCTCGACGCGCACCTCGTACATGGTGGTGATGGTGATGGTGTTGCCCCGATGCTCGAGCACGCGATCGCTGCGGACGAGGTTTTCGTGCCGGTGCTCGACATAGGTGGGGAAGTTCTTCTTCACCCACTCCGGGTGCTCACGCCCTGGGGTGAAGGGATCGAACTCGAGAGGCGCGACGGCCTGCACATTCTTGCGAGCCGCTACCGTATTGGGGCGCTTCCGTGCCTTCTTCCGGGTGGGACGCGTTGGCTTGTCTCGCATCGACCATGCACCTCCCTTGGGACCGCCGGGAGGGTCAGGTCTGCCCCTCATTTGGGGAACTGGCCCCCGGGGGCGTGGGAGTGTTGCCGGGTTCACCAGCCGGTGCTCATCCACCCACCCGCCGCCCTACCGCCGCCCAGGCGAGTCCTCGGGGGAATCCCCAGACACCGTTCTACCTGCTCTCCCTCCATGGCTCCGCGCGGCATGGAGGGTCCGTATGTTCTCCCTCAGGGACTCCACCAAGGAGGAGGCCATTTCTGCCGGGAGCTGGCTGGAGATCGACATCGAGTGGACGGGTGCCGGCCTGCGTGCCCGGGCCCTGGGCAGCCGCCACGAGCAGCCCGGCGCGCACCCGCTAGGGCCCGAGCTCACGGCGGACTCCCTGCATGCCCTCGCCGGGCGTGTGAAGGCAGCGGCCGAGAAGGGCAGGCGCCTCGACTCCCAGCTTGCACAACAGGTCCAGGCGCTCCACCGGGCGCTCTTCCAGGGAGACCTCCAGGGAGTGCTCGCGCGGCTGCGCGAGGCCGCCGCGGGCCGGCCCGTCCTGCTGCGGTTCATGTTCCAGGAAGCGGCTCTCCAGGGCTTCCCCTGGGAAGCCCTCTGCGAGCCCGGAAAGGATTTCGGATTCCTCGGGAACTCGGCGAGCGTCCTGCCCGTGCGCGGCGTGCGCTCGCCCGAGCCCTGGCAGCCGCGCGAGGTGCGAGGCGCGGTGGGGCTCCTGGCCATCGCGCCACTGCACCCGCACACCCTCGCGCAGTTGCAGGGGACACTCCACGAAAGTCTCGCCGCGGGCGAGATCGAGTGGCTCGAACCCCTCACCGGACCCCGGGCCCGGAGAGCCGCCCTGTTCGAGCGTCTGAGGCGCCAGCCCGAGCCCCACATCATCCACTTCATCGGCCATGCGGGTCTGCAGGAAGGGTTGCCCGTCCTCCGGCTGGCGGACGAGGAGGGCGAGGAGAGCTGGCTCCCGGTGGAGTTGCTGGCGCAGCAGCTCCACCGGACCTGGGGCAAGGGTCCCCTGCGGCTCATCGTCCTGGATGCCTGTGAGGGGGCGAGCCCTGGCCCCCTGGCGAGCGCGGCCGAGCTGCTGACGCGCACCGCGGCGGATGCCGTCGTCGCCTACCTCTGGCCCGTCAGGACGGATGTGACCCTGCGGTGCTCGCGCGCCTTCTACCGCGCGCTCACCCGTGCGGCCCAGCAGGAGGGGGACGTGGCGCTCAGCCTCAACGAGGCCCGCCGCAGCGTGCTGGCGGAGCTGGAGGGCAGTGCCGAGGCGTTCTCGCCGGTGCTGTACCTGCGCGGCCGCGATCCGGTCCTGTTCGATTTCAAGGCGCGCAGGGTCCTGCCTCCGCCGCCCGCGTCCGCTCGTCCGGGAGCGTCGCCTCCGTCTCCGGCCCTGGTGCGGCTCCTGGAGCAGCCCTTCACGTTGATGCTGGGGGACCGCTGGGAGGAGGAGGAGCCCACCCTCCGCAACCTGCGCGAACGGCTCCAGGGCGAGCTCACCCAGAAGACGGGCGCCGTGACGCCCGAGCTCCCTCTCATCACCCTGGCGCAGCATTTCGCGCTGCGCATCGGGCTGGAGGAGCTGGATTATGAGTTCCAGGACGTGTTCGGCCACACGGACTTCATGCCACCGCTGGTGCCGTTGCTGGCGCGGCGGCTCGGTGCCGGGGTTCACATCACGCTCCTGCGGTTGCCGGTGTTGGAGCAGGCGCTCGCCGAGCAGCATCCGGACTTCACGCTCCACGTCATCCAACCCTCCTCGCGCGCGGACAGGCACGCCCTGGTGATGCGGCGCCAGGCGGGCGCGAGCCGCTGGGAGCGGGTGAACAAGCTCCCGGCCTCATTGGACACCACGCGCGAGCTGGTGGTGCTCCGGCTGTGCTCCGGCTACCTGCCGGCCCACCACTTCACCCGGCCGCTGCTCACCGAGGATGATTACCTGTTGGGCCTTCGCGGCCTGGGAAGCCTGCTGCCCGCCGAGCTCGCCGATCCCATCCAGAGCGTCCTGAGCCAGCGCCCGCTCCTGCTCGTCGGGTTGTCCCAGCTCACCTGGTGCCACCGGATGCTGCTCTACCAACTCTTCGGCAGACGCGCGTTGATGCACGGCAGCGTGGCTGTCCTCGACCCCCACATGCATGAGCAGGAGGTGTGGGAAGAAGGGCGGGGACTGCCAGGAAGGACCGGGGTGAGGGCCCTCGAATCGACGGATGAGGAGCTGATGGACTGGCTCGAAACGCTGGCGGCCGGGAGGGCGCCATGAGCGGCTCCGCCAATCCCTTCCTGGGACCCCAGCCCTACCGCGCGAGCGAACGGGACCGTTTCTTCGGCCGGGAGGAGTCCACGCGCAAGCTGGTGCAATGCATCCTGGCCTGGCCCTGCCTCCTGCTCTTCGGCCCCTCGGGAGCCGGCAAGTCCTCGCTGATGCAGGCCGGGGTGATGCCCCTGTTGGAGGAGAAGCACGGCTTCCGCGTGGTCCACGTCGGGGCCTGGCTGTCTGGCTTCACACCCCTCGAGTGGCTCGTCCACGCGATGTTCGCGGACCTGATGCTCGGCCCGGTGCCCGAGGGGATGGACCCCTACGAGGCGCTCGACGAGGCCGTGCGGCGGGCGGAGCGGCGCTCGGAAAGACCGGTGCTGCTTCTATCTGGACCAGTTCGAGCAACTCTTCCTGCCAGGGCGTTCCCTGGAGCAGACGGACGCGCTGCTCGCGGGACTGGTGCGGCTGGTGCGCAATCCCTTCCCGGGACTCCAGCTCGTGCTGCTGCTGCGCGAGGACTACCTGGGACGATTCCGGGCGCGGCCGTGCTGCTCGGGCGAGCTGATGGAGCATGGCTTCCGGCTCGGCCCGCTCACGGTGCGGGAGATGGGGGAGGTGGCGCGCAGGCTGGCGGCCTCCGGCATGCCCCCTCAATCCTGGCCTGAGCAGGAGCTGTGGCAGTTGATGTTGCAGGTGCGGATGCCGGGGCAGGACGCCACGGGCGAGGCCGAGGTCCAGACGGCCTTCGCGCAGATCGTCTGCCGTGCGCTCTGGGAGGAGCGCGCCGCCGGGGGAGCGGTGAATGGGCCGGTGGAGGCCGAACCCATCCTGCACCGCTACCTGGATGTCACGCTGGAAGGGCTGGGGCCCCTGGCGGCGGATGCCCGGCGGCTGCTGGAGGAGCACCTGGTGGCCTGCGATGGCAGCCGGACGCTGCTGACGGAGCGTCAGGCACGCGCCGCGCTCCCCCCGGGGCAGGCGGACCGGGTGCTGACCACCCTGGAGAGAACCGCGGTGCTCTTGGCCGGAGAGCACCACGGCAGCCGTTACTTCGAGCTGGGCCACGACTGGCTGGCGAGGAAGGTCTTCGAGGCTTCCGGCGGGAGCGGTTGCGGCAGGAAGAGGCCCAGCGGCGGCTTCAACGGGAGCGCGCCCGCTCGCGCAGGTTGCGGCTCATCTCCGTGTTGGCCCTGGCGGTGGCGGTGGCGATGGGGGGGCTGTTCTTGTGGGCGCTGGCGCAGGCGGAGCGGGCCCGGAGCCAGTCCTTGATGTCGGGGGCACGGGAGTTGTTGGAGCGCGGCCAGCCCGCGATGGCGATGAAGCTGTTGCTCGAAATCCACCGGCCGGAGCGGACTCGAGGGTGGAGGAGCCTCGCGTACGGCACCCTGGCACACAGCGCTCCAGAGGTGACGTTCCGCGCCCCGGGAGCGGTCTACGCGGCCCGCTTCAGCCCGGATGGAGAGCACGTCGTCACCGCCAGCGAGGATGGGTCGGCCCAGGTGTGGCGGACGGATGGGACGGGCCCCGCCGTGGAGTTGAAGGGGCACGAGGGGTTGCTCACCTCCGCGGCCTTCAGCCCGGACGGACGGTCCGTCGTCACCGCCTCCTGGGATGGGACGGCGCGGGTGTGGCGAGCCGATGGAACGGGCGAGCCCCGGGTGCTGAAGGGGCACACCGGGCCGGTCGTCACCGCCACCTTCGGCCCGGAGGGCCAGGCCGTCGTCACCGCCTCCTTCGATGGGACGGCGCGGGTGTGGCGGGTGGACGGGACGGGCTCCCCCGTGGTGCTCCGGGGGCACGCGGCCCGGGTGCAGTCCGCCGCCTTCAGCCCGGATGGCCAGCGCGTCGTCACCGCCAGCTCGGACGGGACGGCACGCGTGTGGCGGGCGGATGGCACGGGCGCGCCCCGTCTGCTGGAGGGACACACGGGAGCGGTCATGTCCGCCGTCTTCAGCCCGGATGGCCAGTGGGTCGTCACCGCCAGCGAGGATGGGACGGCACGCGTGTGGCGGGTGGATGGCACGGGCGAGCCCCGGGTGCTGAAGGGACACACGGGAGCAGTCATGTCCGCCGTCTTCAGCCCGGATGGCCAGTTCGTCGTCACCGCCTCCTGGGACGGCACGGCGCGGGTGTGGCGAGCCGATGGCACGGGCGAGCTCCGGGTGCTGAAGGGGCACACGGCGCAGGTGCAGTCCGCCGCCTTCAGCCCGGATGGCCGGTCCGTCGTCACCGCCTCGTGGGACGGCACGGCGCGGGTGTGGCGGAGCCATGGGCCGGGCCAGCCCGTGGAGCTGGAGGGGCACAAGGGGTTGCTCATGTCAGCGGCCTTCAGCCCGGATGGCCGGCGCGTCGTCACCGCCTCGTGGGACGGCACGGCGCGGGTGTGGCGGGCCGAGGGGACGGACGAGCCCGTGGTGCTCCGGGGACACGCGGGGACGGTCACGTCCGCCGCCTTCAGTCCGGACGGCCAGCGCATCGTCACCGCCTCGTGGGACGGCACGGCGCGGGTGTGGTGGGCCGAGGGGAGGGGTGAGCCCGTGGTGCTCCGGGGACACACGGCGCAGGTGCAGTCCGCGGCCTTCAGTCCGGATGGCCAGCGCATCGTCACCGCCTCGTGGGACGGCACGGTGCGCCTGTGGCGGGCGGATGGCACGGGCTCCCCCGTGGTGCTCCGGGGGCATGCGGGCGTGGTGACATCCGCCGTCTTCAGCCCGGATGGCCAGCGCATCGTCACCGCCAGCTCGGACGGGACGGCGCGCGTGTGGCGGGCGGATGGCACGGGAGAGCCCGTGGTGCTCCGGGGACACACGGCGCAGGTGCAGTCCGCCGCCATCAGCCCGGATGGCCAGCGTGTCGTCACCGCCTCGTGGGACGGCACGGCACGGGTGTGGCGGGTGGACGGGACGGGCGAGCCCGTGGTGCTCCGGGGGCATGCGGGCGTGGTGACGTCCGCGGCCTTCAGCCCGGATGGCCAGTCCGTCGTCACCGGCGGCGCGGACGGGACGGCGCGGGTGTGGCGGGCGGATGGAACGGGCGAGCCCCTCGTGCTGCGAGGGCACACCGGGCCCGTCCGGTCCGCTTCCTTCAGCCCGGAGGGCCAGCGCCTCGTCACCTCGGGAGATGACGGAACGGTCCGGGTGCAACGGGTGGATGGGACGGGCGAGCCCCTCGTGCTGCAAGGACACACCGGACCGGTCCAATCCGCCGCCTTCGGCCCAAATGGCCAACGCCTCGTCACCGCTGGCAGTGACGGGACCGCGAGGAACTGGCCCCTGCTCTCCATCCCCGCGCTCCAACGGCACCTGCGTGAGGACAACAAGGACTGCCTGCCACCGGACCTGCGTGAAACCTATCTCTACGAGAAAGAAACGCGGGCCCGCGGGCATTACACCGGCTGCGAACGCTCCCATGGCCGTGGTTCCTCATGAAGGCCCGGGGCTCGCTTCACCCCGTGGCCCGCCGGAGTGGAAGCCGGACCGCTGGATCTCCCAGCAGGAGGTAGCCTCGCAAGTCATTGCGGAGCATCCAGAGGTAGCCGACCTGCCTGGGATGGGTGGGATCTGGCCGCCCCTCCTCGGCCGCTTCCTGCCGCTCCTGGTAGGCGGACATCAAGCTGTCATTCACGTCCCGGAACGAGCGCATCAATGCATCGAGCGCGATCCCCACGCGGCTGCCCTTCGCCAGGACCTCGAGCGCCGAGAGGATGCGCGAAGCACGGCTCTCGGTGAGGTCGTCCGGGTTGGCGAACCCGAAGTTCCAGGCGAGATCACTATGCCCCAGGAAGGCCAGGGGACCGCGCGGATTGGCCAGCAGGGCCTGGGGAAGCGCGGCGAGAAAGGGCGGCTCCCCGGGCCGGGGCAGGCTCTCGAGCACGGCCTCGGGGCTGCCAGGGAAGAGTTGCTGCCGCGCCAGCATCGACAACCAGGCGTGGAACGCGCTCTTGCGTGGAGTGGCGGCCCCGAAGCACGCCACGCAAAACCATACGCCCCCCGGGAGGAAGGGCGGCTGCCGGACCTTGTCCGCGGTGAGCCTCCAGCCCGGGCGTCAGCCAGAGTGCTCCCTGCCTCGCCCGCTGCTGCTCGTCGGAGGCCCATCCCTCACGCGGCGCTCCCATCCCGTGCGACACCGAGAGCAACACCCCCGGGCCCACCGCGCCAGCCACGCGCGGCAGCGCCTCCGGCTCCTCGCCGGGCAGGACGAGTCTCCTCGCCAGATGTCTGGGAATCCATCGCGACTCCACCACCTTCCGGCAGGGCTCCATCAGGAGTTGGTGGCCCCGGATCGTGGCCCGCGAGCCATCGCTGGCCGTGTAGAGCAGCACGTCGGGAGCCTCGGCCTCTCCAGGGGAACGCTCGTGCGCCAGCACCTTCTCCACATAGGCGGCATGGCTGGCGAGGTCCGTGGTTCCCTCCGGTGTCGCGAAGTGCAACCGCCCCACGAAGGCCCCCTGGGCCAGGACGTGCTGGAGCTCGAGGGAGACCTGGTCCGGTGCCCCGAGCACCAACAGGTATCTCGGCCGCTCCTCCTGGGGGACGCTCTCACTCCGATAGACCCGCTCCCTCCACTCCACCGCCTGGGCCGCCTCCATGTCCGGAGGCACCCGGTAGACCTTCACCTCCGCGTCCTGCTGCCGCGCCCGGTGCTCCACCAGCGGGGCAATGGCTCGCAACAGTGAGTCCCCCTCGCTTCCCTCGGGCGCGATCACTCCCCAACGCTGCTCTGGCAAGGCATTGGGGTCCGCATCCGGTCTGTCGAGCAGGGGCACCTCCGCCCGGCGTGGCAACCGCTCGGGCCGGGGGGCGCCCTGGATGGCCTCTGGAGCCAGCCCGGAAGGCAGGAAGGGTTGATGATCTCCAGCCCTGGCGAGCAGGAGCTCGAGGGTCTCCCCGGGTGACTCCGGCGGGGGTGTACGTCGCGGCAAGCCCATGACTCCGTGCGCCCCCTTCCCGTTCGGGGCTCATCACATCAATGTAGGGCTGAGCTCCATCTCCGTCCAAGGGACGAGCCGAAGGAGTAGCCCGTGATTGATCATGACCAGGCGCAGATTATTTCGGAGCTGTCACGAGATCTGGTCAGCCAGATGGCTCCTGGAGAGCTGCCGCGGTTCGAGGCGACCCGCGCGGCCTATTTCGAGGATCCAGACAAGGTGCTACGGGGGGCGCCGGCCCAGGACGAGATTCTCGACTTCGGCATGGGAGAGACGTTGGCCCAGATGACGCCCGCCATCCTGGCGGTCGTGACCCAGGTCGTCGCGTTCCTGGCGTCTGAGATCAAGAAGCAGCTCAAGACGGAGAGCTTCGGCTTCGTGGGAGAAGCTCTTGAAGGGGATGTTCAAGAAGTTCAAGGAGCGGATGGGCATCTCCCGGCCCAAGGTACCGACGCTGACTCCCGAGATGCTCACCCGCGTGCGCGAGACGACCCTGCAGAATGCCTCCAGGCTCCATCTGCCTCAGGAGCAGGCCATGGTCCTGGCCGACGCGGTGGTGGGCAGCCTGACCCTCGCTCCCGCCGGGTGAGGCCCCCTCTGGGGTTCATCGTGTCCGTCCCGGCAGCGAATAGATGAGGTTCGCGGAGAAGGCGGTCTGTCCGTAGTAGGACCCGCCCGCGATGGACCAGTTCATGCCGCCGGCCACGGCCAGGCCTGTCCTCCCGATGGGGAGGCTGAGGCCAAGCTGGGCCTGCAGGTAGTTACCGGGCAGGCTCGGGACGCTGAGGGGCCGCAACGGCGAGGACTGGCCGAGATGGCCCCTCAGTCCGAGGCTCGAATGCAGCCTCGGCATGCCACGGAGGAGCCGTGCCTTCACGCCCAGCGCGACGGCGAGGGTGGCGCCCAGGGCTCCCTCCCCGGCGCTGAGCAGGTAATCCGGGCCGAACGACGCCATGGCGTCGACCCGCCACGGTGCGCGGAGGTCCCTGGTGAGGCTGTACGTGCCGGCGCCCAGGAGCGCCGCGCGAAAGGGCACGGGACTGGACCGGGTCGCCGGAACGTCCAGTTGCACCTGGAGTCCTCCATGCGCGGAGTCCACCGCATCCTCGAAATCGTCGAGGGCCTGTTGGAACCGGGGGCTCGCGGCCGCCGCGGTCCGGAGCCGGGCGGGAAGCCCGGGGGAGCAGGCGGCGGCGAGCCCCTCGAGCGTGCCGCCGGGAGCGAAGAGGGCATCGAGACACCGTGCACGCTGCTCGGGGGGGAGCGTGTCGAGCGCGCGCCGCAAGTCCTCGCGGATTCCGCCCCCCGCGGAGAGCGCCTGGCGCTGGGCCTGGAGGGCCGCGGCGGACAGGGTCTCGAGCTCGCGGTGGGCCACCGCGGCACCGAGGAAGTCGATGTTGGACCGCAAGCCGAAGAATCCGGCCGGTTGCTCATCCCCGAGAGGAGCGGGCAGCACGACGCTGACATCGAAGAGACGCGACAGCCGCGCCTGGGAGCCCGGGTCCTTGCTCGCGATGGCGAGCGGGTTGGCCGAGAAGGTGAGGAGATGGGCCCGGCCGTAATCGCTGGACACGACGCCCAGTGAGGCACCCACGAGCCCCACCGGTTGGACGGAGACCGTGGCATCGATCTGGCCGGGGGTGCCGGCAACGCCAACACCCAGGACCGGCTGGACCGCCTCGCGCTGGATGACCTCGACGGCCTCGTCCTCCCGGAGGAGCTGTCCGAGGCGTGATTCATCCACCGCGAAGGTGCTGACCAGGAGCGAACAGGCCTCCGGCTCGCTCGAAGGACAGCCAACGCCCCCAGGACAGGTGGGGTGAAGGCTCTGGTAGCGCTCCAGACAGGGCCCTGGAGCCTGGGCCAGGACGAATGCCAAAAGAGAAACAAGCATGAAGGACCCCCTCCCACCAGAAGCTCTCCCCAAGAACATGGAAGAGCCAGCTACCTGGAAGAGCAGGAGATTCGTCGATTCCTGAGCCTTGGTTGGACAGAGCGTCGTGCAGAGCGCTGGCTCAACCCACCAGCAGCCCCACCACCGCGCCACCCAGCACGAGCCAGGCGGAGTTGACGCGGTAATGGATGAGCAACACGGCGCTGACGAGCGCGAGGCCCACCGTCCACACGTCCACCAGGGCCGCGCGTCCGAGTTGCCAGGTGACGGTGGCCATCAGCGCCAGCGAGGCCACGTTGACGCCGTCGAGAAAGGCCCCCGCCACCCACGAGCGGCGCATGCGGGGCACCAGCGGGCCGCTCACCGCGACGAAGAAGAACGCGGGCAGGAAGATGCCCACCGTGGCCACCACCGCGCCCCAGGGTCCGCCCAGCACGTAGCCGATGAAGGTCGCCGTGGTGAAGACGGGCCCGGGCGTCACCTGGCCCACCGCCACCGCGTCCAGCAATTGCGCCTCGGTGAGCCATCCCCAGCGCTCGACCAGGTCCGCGCGCAGGAAGGCCAGCAGCACGTAGCCGCTGCCGTAGAGGACGGAGCCCACCTTCACGAAGAAGAGGAAGAGGCCTCCGAGGCTGAAGGCCGGGGCCGCTGTCGCCGCCAACACCCCGCCCAGTGGCAGCCCCGGCAGGAGCGCCTTCACCGCCGGGGGCGCCGTGCCTCCGCCCTCGCGCTTCCGCGTCACCAGCCGCCACACCGTCACGACGCCGCCCGCGAGCAGCAACAGGAGCAGCTCGTTCACACCCAGGAATCCCAACGCCACGCAGGCCACGCCCACCGCCGCCAGCAGCTTCGTCTTCGCCGCCCCTCGCGCCAGTCCCCAGATGGCCTGCAGCACCACCGCGATGATGACGGGCTTCACGCCATACAGGACATGCCCCACCCGTGGGAGCTGCCCGAAGCGCGTGTACACCCAGGCGATGGCCGACACGATGAGGAACGCCGGGAGGATGAAGCACGTGCCCGCCACCACCAGGCCGCTCCAGCCCGCCCGCCGGTGGCCGATGTGGATGGCGAGCTCTGTCGAGTTGGGCCCGGGGATGAGGTTGGCCGCTCCGAGCAGATCCAGGAACTCCTCTCGCGTGAGCCACTTGCGGCGCCGGACGACCTCGTCCTCCATCAGCGCGATGTGGGCCGCGGGGCCTCCGAAGGCCGTCGTCCCCAACCGCAGGAAGAGCAGCGCCAGCTCCCGCAGCGCACCCTCCTGGCTCACTTCCGCCGCTCCGCTCCCGCTGACAGCCGCGCGTCCACCGACCACGGCCCCGCTCCGACGAGCAGCAGGAAGAGGGCGCCGAGCAGCATGGAGAAGTCCGTCCGGGACTCGTGGGCCATGCTCCAGAAGCCACGGCCCAGCAGGATGGGCACCTTCGTGCTGGCGATGGCCACCAGCATGTTGATGATCAGCGGCACCGCCGCCAGCCGCGTCAGCAGGCCGAGCAGCAGCAGCGTGCCTCCCACGATCTCCACCACCCCGACGAAGGGCGCCAGCACCTCGGGCGCGGGCAGGCCGATCTTCGTGAAGCGGCCCACGCCCAGCTCCCCCGGGTAGAGGAACTTCTGGATGCCCTCGGACAGGAAGACCGCTCCCACCATCACCCGGATGAGCAGTGTCTCGGGCGGAGCCCCGCTGGATAGAAGACGCTCGAAGCGCATCGTCACTCCCTCCTCTCCGGCCGCTCTTCGCACGGATTGTGTGCCCTGTCGCGGCGCATTCTCGTCACGACGCTCCGTGTCGAAGGGTCCACCGGGGGCGGGTGGACGCCTCGCGAGCGGCTCGGGCAGCATGCGCGCCACCCGAAGCGGGGGAATCCGGACGATCCTGGGGAATTCCCCGCCGTTCCCAGGGTTACCTCCCTTCGTCTCACCCGACACAGCACAGCGAGAACGCATGAACAGCAAGAAGCCCCTCCGCCTTTCCTGGGCTCCCACGCTCGGCGCCTGTCTCCTCCTGGGATGCACGGCCAGCTCTCGGAGCACCCAGCCGGAAGTGGCCGTCCAGGCCTCCAAGCCCCGCTCCCTCGGCGTCGACACCAAGTACTTCGACCCCAGCGTGCGCCCGCAGGATGACTTCTTCCGCTACGTCAACGGCACGTGGTTGAAGACGGCCGAGATCCCCGCGGACAAGGCCCGCTACGGCTCCTTCATCGAGCTGCGCGACAAGAGCGAGGCCGCCCTCCGCACCCTCATCGAGGAGGCCGCCGCCACCCAGGACAAGAAGGCCGGCACCGACCCGCAGAAGGTGGGCGATCTCTACCAGAGCTTCATGGACACTGAGCGCATCGAGTCGCTCGGCCTCCAGCCGGTGCGTGCGGACCTCGAGCGCATCGCCGCGCTCCAGGACAAGCAGGGGCTGCCGGAGCTGTTCGCCGCGATGATGCACCTGGGCGTCCAGACGCCGTTCAACCTGTACGTGGGTCAGGACGCGAAGCAGGCCACCCGCTACATCACCTACGTCAGCCAGAGCGGGCTCGGCCTGCCGGATCGCGACTACTACTTCAAGCAGGAGCCGCGCTTCGCCGAGACGCGCGCCGCGTACCTCACCTATATCGAGACGCTGCTGGGCCTGGCGGGTGAGAAGGACCCGGCCGGTGCGGCCAAGGCCATCCTGGCGCTCGAGACGTCGCTCGCGGAGAAGCACTGGGACCGCGTGCGCAACCGGGACCGCGAGGCCACCTACAACCTCAAGAGCGTGGCCGAGCTGGAGCAGCTCACGCCGGGCTTCTCCTGGCCGCGCTACCTCGAGGCCCTGGGCGCGGAGAAGACGCCCGGCGTCATCGTCCGCCAGCCGGACTACTTCCAGGCCATGGCCGCGGCGCTGACGAACACGCCGCTGCCCGTGCTCAAGCAGTACCTCACCTTCAAGCTGCTCGACGACATGGCGCCCCTGCTCAGCTCGCCGTTCGAGCAGGCCGAGTTCGTCTTCCGCGGCAAGACGCTCCAGGGCCTCCAGGAGAACCGCCCCCGTTGGAAGCGCGGGGTGGAGGCGGTGGACTTCGCGCTGGGCGAGGTGCTCGGCAGGCTCTACGTGGATCGCCACTTCAGCCCGCAGAGCAAGGCCCGCATGCAGGAGCTGGTGAAGAACCTGCGCGTCACCTTCGAGAAGGGCATCGATCAGCTCGAGTGGATGAGCCCGGACACCAAGACCCAGGCCAAGGCGAAGCTGGCGAAGTTCAACGTGAAGATCGGCTACCCGGAGAAGTGGCGGGACTACTCCGCGCTCACCGTCAGCAAGGACGATCTGGTGGGCAACCTGAAGCGCGCCACCACGTTCGAGCTCCACCGCAACCTCGACAAGCTCGGCAAGCCCATCGACCGGCTCGAGTGGGGCATGACGCCGCAGACGGTGAATGCCTACTACAGCTCGACGATGAACGAGATCGTCTTCCCGGCCGCCATCCTCCAGCCTCCCTTCTTCAATCCCGAGGCGGATGACGCCGTGAACTACGGCGCCATCGGCGGCGTCATCGGCCATGAGATCAGCCACGGCTTCGACGACCAGGGCAGCCGCTCCGACGGTGACGGCAACCTGCGCGACTGGTGGACCGCGGAGGACAAGACCGCCTTCCAGCAGCGCACCCGCATGCTGGCCGAGCAGTACTCTGCCTTCAAACCGCTCGAGGGGATGAACGTCAACGGCAAGCTGACCCTGGGCGAGAACATCGGCGACCTGAGCGGCCTGACGGTGGCCTTCAAGGCCTACAAGCTGTCGCTGGGGGGCCAGGAGGCTCCCGCCATCGAGGGCTTCACCGGTGACCAGCGCTTCTTCCTCGGCTGGGCCCAGGTGTGGCGCACGCTGCACCGCGACGATGCCCTGCGGCAGATCCTCCTCACGGATCCGCACTCGCCGGGCGAGTACCGGGTGAACGGCGTGGTGCGCAACATGCCCGAGTTCTACTCCGCCTTCGGTGTGAAGGAGGGTGACGGCGCGTATCTGCCTCCCGAGCAGCGCGTGAAGGTCTGGTAGTTTTTCAGTGATGGCGTGCCCCCGGGGGCGCTTCCGACGCGGCGAGTCATGCGAGTCCTTCGCCGTTTCGGAAATACGCCCCCGGGCTGATAGGTTCGCGCGCCACCATGCGAATCCGCGCTTTTTCCGCCGCCGCGTGCGCCCTCTGGCTCACGCACTGCAGCCATGCTCCGACGCAACTGGAGGCCCAGGCCCCCAGCGCGTCCCAGCCCGCCCCCGCACCCGCCGCCTCGGCGAGCGCTCCCTCCCAGGCCTCCTCCCGTCCGAGCTATCCCGCCGCGCGCAAGGATGAGGTGGTCGACGACTACCACGGCACGAAGGTGGCCGATCCGTACCGCTGGCTGGAGAACCCCGACTCGCCCGAGTCCCGCCAGTGGATCGAGGCCCAGAACCAGCTCGCCTTCGGCTACCTGGAGAAGATCCCCGCCCGCGCTCAAATCAAGCAGCGGATGACCGAGCTGTGGGACTACGAGAAGTACGGCGTGCCCTGGCGCGAGGGCAACCGCTACTTCTTCCACCGCAACAACGGCCTGCAGGCCCAATCCGTGCTCTACACGGCCGACTCGCTCGAGGCCGAGCCCCGCGTGCTGCTCGACCCGAACACGCTGTCCGCGGATGGCACCGTGGCCCTCTCGGGCCTGGAGATCACCGACGACGGCAACCTGATGGCGTACGGCGTGGCCTCCGCCGGCAGTGACTGGAAGGAGCTGCGCGTGCGCGACGTGCGCACGGGCAAGGACCTGCCGGACGTCGTCAAGTGGGTGAAGTTCTCCGGTGCCTCCTGGACGAAGGACGGCAAGGGCTTCTTCTACAGCCGCTATGACGAGCCCAAGGCCGGCGAGGCCATGAGCGGCGCCAACTATTACCAGAAGCTCTATTTCCACAAGCTGGGCACGCCGCAGGCCGAGGACGTCCTCGTCTACGAGCGCAAGGACCAGAAGGAGTGGGGCTTCAGCGGCTTCGTCAGCGATGACGGGCGCTACCTGCTCATCAACGTCTCGCACGGCACCTCGCCGAAGAACCTCGTCTTCTACAAGGACCTGAAGGATCCCAAGGCCCAGGTCGTCGAGCTGCTCAAGGAGTGGGAGGCGGATTACGAGTACGTCGGCAACGACGGCACGCTCTTCTATTTCAAGACGGACCTGGAGGCGCCGCGCGGCCGCCTCGTCGCCCTGGACCTGCGCAAGCCGGAGCGCAAGAACTGGAAGGAGATCCTCCCCCAGGGCGCGGAGACGCTGTCGAATGTGAGCTTCATCAACGATCAGTTCGTCGTCAGCGTGATGAAGGATGCCCGCTCGCAGGTGCGGCTGTACTCGCGTGATGGCAAGGCCAAGGGCGAGCTGGCCCTGCCCGGCCTGGGCACCACCTACGGCTTCGGCGGCAAGCGCCAGGACACGGAGACCTTCTACGCCTACGCCAGCTACACCACGCCGACCACCATCTACCGCTACGACCTGAAGACCGGCCAGAGCCAGGTGTTCAAGGCGCCGAAGGTGAAGTTCGATCCGTCGCAGTACGAGACGACGCAGATCTTCTACACGAGCAAGGACGGCACCCGCGTCCCCATGTTCCTCAGCCACAAGAAGGGGCTGAAGCTGGATGGGACCAACCCCACGCTGCTGTACGGCTACGGCGGCTTCAACGCCCCGATGATGCCGGGCTTCAGCGTGGCCAACCTGGTGTGGATGGAGCAGGGCGGCGTCTTCGCCGTGGCCAACCTGCGCGGCGGTGGTGAGTACGGCCGCGAGTGGCACGAGGCGGGCACGAAGCTGCGGAAGCAGAACGTCTTCGACGACTTCATCTCCGCGGCCGAGTGGCTGCTCGCCAACAAGTACACCTCGACCCAGCGCCTGGCCATCAACGGCCGCTCCAACGGAGGCCTGCTGGTGGGCGCGGCGGTGACGCAGCGTCCGGAGCTGTTCGGCGTGGCCCTGCCGGGCGTGGGCGTGATGGACATGCTGCGCTTCCACAAGTTCACCATCGGCTGGGCGTGGACGAGCGACTACGGCTCCGCGGAGAACCCGGAGGAGTTCAAGGCGCTCTACGCGTACTCGCCGCTGCACAACCTGAAGCCGGGCACGCGCTACCCCGCGATGCTCGTCCACACCGCGGACCACGATGACCGCGTGGTACCGGGCCACAGCTTCAAGTTCACCGCGGCCGCCCAGGCGGCGCAGGCCGGTGAGGCCCCGGTACTCATCCGCATCGAGACTAAGGCGGGTCACGGCGCGGGCAAGCCCACCGGGAAGATCATCGAGGAGTACACGGACCTGTGGGCCTTCACGCTGCACCAGATGGGTCTGGGCGGCGGTCAGGCCGTCGCGGCTGACCAGTCGCGCTGAGCTCCGGTGCTGAATTGAAGCGGGCAGCCATCCGGGCGCATTCCCGGGTGCCTGCCCGCTTCCTTGCCTCACACCGAAGGGCATCCACCTTGTCCGGAAACGATTTGGACAAGGAGATGCCACGTGAAAAAGCTTTCCATCCTGGCCGCCGCCACCTTCGCACTCAGCCTCGTGGGTTGCGCCAATACCTCGAATGCGCGCGATGCCGAGGAGCCCTCCAACGAAGAAGCGGTGTGGCAGCCCTACCACGAGCGGGCGCGCGAGGACCGTGAGGACGCCCCCACCGTCTATGACGGCGAGGTGTCTGGGGACAGCGGCCAGCACTCCACGGTGACCACGGGCGATGGGAAGCGGTGGGACGTCACGGGGGAGCCCGGCGAGCAGGAGCCAAAGACCCCGGCCACCCAGGACGGCGACGAGGCCACCGGTGGCTCCGGCGAGGTGAAGGAGGACGTGGAGATCATCGACGAGGGCCCGACGGACGAGGCGCCCCAGGAGTGACGCCGGAGCGCGTGGGGGAGCGTCAGTCTCAGGACTCCAGCGAGGCGCGCAGGAACCAGGCGTGCTTCTCGAACTCGGTGATGATGCCGGTGAGCAGGTCCACCGTGTCCGTGTCCTGGTGCTGCTCGGCCACCTTGCGGCTCTCTCGCGCGCCGGTCAGGTAGGACTCGATGCGGTCGGCCAGCAGCCGCACGTGCTCCAGGTCCTTCGACGTCTCCTGCGGGTAGTCCGGCAGCCGGCTCGTCTTCGCCACGTGCCGGCTGGTGCCGTACGCCTTGCCACCCAGCGTCACCGCGCGCTCGGCCACCGAGTCGTTGTGCGCCGCCAGGCTCACCGCGAAGGTCTCGAAGAGCGGGTGGAGCGCCGCGAACTGCGGGCCCTTGATGTTCCAGTGGGCGACCTTGATCTGACTATGGAGATCCAAGCCATCGGCCAGACGCTCATTGAGCGTGGCGGAGACGGCGGTGCGGGTCTGCTCGGAGAGGGGGCTGGGGCTGCGGTACATGCGCTCATTCCTTTCGTGTGTGTTTGAGAATGAGATGCGTGGGCCCGCAAAGTGACGCGCCCCCCGGTGTTGCCACCGGAGGGCGTGTCTGATGTCAGCGTGTAGCGGAACGTCTACGACTCGAGGCCCACCGCCGCCGCGTGGACGACCGAGGCGATGCGGACGGCGTCGTGCACCTGGTCCTCGGAGAGGCCGCCTTCGATGACGACCTTCTCGTGCGACTGGACGCACGTCTCACAGCCGTTGATGGCGCTCACCGCCAGGCAGACGAGCTCGAAGTCCACCTTGTTGGTGCTCACCTGCACCAGCCGGTTCATCCGCAGGCCGGCCCGCTTGGCGGAGTAGGACTCCTTCCCCACCATGTGGCGGAACCGGTAGTAGACGTTGTTCATCGCCATCAGCGAGGCCGCGGCGCGCGCGTCCTCGATGATGGGATCCGCCTTCTCACCCAGCGCCTGACGGGCCTCGTGCAGCAGGGCCTCCTTCAGCCGCTCATTCCGGGCCGAGAAGGCACTGCCCACCGCCACCCCCCAGCGCTGCTCGGGGGTGAGGCTGTTGTTCTCCAGCACCGACTGGAGGTTGAGCCGGGTATCCCGGTGGGCATCCGTCAACTCACCGCGAACGACTTCGAGCGACGCCATGACGTATTACCCCGCCTTCGCCAGCTTCTTGGTGAGCGTCTCCTCGCCCTTCTGCCAGTTGCAGGGGCACAGCTCGTCCGTCTGGAACGCGTCCAGCGTGCGCAGCGTCTCGGAGACGTTCCGGCCCACCGACAGGTCGTTCACCGACACGTGCCGGATGATGCCCTGGGGGTCCACGATGAAGGTCGCGCGCAGCGCCACGCCCGCGTCCTTGTGCAGGATGCCCAGGCCCGCGCTCAGCTCGCGCTTGATGTCCGCCAGCATCGGGAAGGGCAGGCCCTTGAGGTCCGGGTGGTGCGTGCGCCACGCGTGGTGCACGTACTCGCTGTCGGTGCTCAGGCCCAGCACCTGCGCGTTGCGGTCCTGGAAGTCCTTGTCCCGCTTGCCGAACTCGGCGATCTCGGTCGGGCAGATGAAGGTGAAGTCCTTGGGCCAGGAGAAGAGCACCAGCCACTTGCCCTTGTAGCTGTCCTGGTTGATCTCCTTGAACTCCTTGCCCTTCTCCAGGCTCACGACGGCCGTGAGGTTGAACGCGGGGATCTTGTCGCCAACGGTCAGCATGTGATTCGACTCCTTGGGGGTTGAGGCCTGCCTGCTGGCAGACCGGACAGGGTTTCGTCGCGTACTACTGGGAGCAGCGTCCGTGCCAGGGAAACTCCACCTGTGATTCCAAAGGGTTGACTCCTACCCACTCCCCGGACGGTGCCGCAGTATCGGTGCATACCGAAATATCGGTGCCCAGCGCCACTGACATTTCGGTGGCGCTCCGGTTATCTACAAAGACGCATGGCCGATGACATCGTTTCTGTGACGCGGAGCGGATTTCGTGAACAGGCCCGGGAACTGGCCGAGCTGGCGGTCTCGGAGGAGACGGTGGCGGAGCTGCTGCGCCGCGGGCTGGACTGGCTCACCCGGGTGGTGCGCTTCGACCTGGCCACGCTCTTCTTGTTGCGAGAAGGAAAGCTGGTGGCGGTGGCGGCGCGGGGGCCCCTGGCCTCGGACAAGGTGCGGCGCCACGAGCTGAAGCTGACGGACTTCCCCACGCTGCGCCAGGCGCTGGAGACACGCCGGGCCCGCGCCTTCACCCACGAGGACCACGCGCACGGGGACGGAGATCCGTTCGACGGGGTGTTGGACCTGCCGCCCGGGCACTCGTGCATGGTGGTGCCGCTGTGCGCGGGGGAGAGCTGCTACGGCCTGCTGACGCTGGACAGGACGGAGTGCGAGACGTACCCGCGGGAGTTGGTGGAGCTGGTGGAGGTGTACGGGCAGATGCTCGCCACCACGCTGCAGGAGACGCAGCAGAAGAGCACCTTCGAGCGGCTGCACCGGCGGGAGCACGAGCACGCGCGGCTGTTGGAGGCGCAGCTCGGCGGGGACGAGGTGGGGGTGCTGGAGACGTCGCGGGCCCCGGCGGTGCGCGAGCTGGCGCGGCGGGCGCGGCAGGTGGCGGAGACGGAGACGCCGGTGCTGCTGCTGGGGGAGACGGGCACGGGCAAGGAGCGGCTGGCGCGGGCGGTACACCGGTGGAGCTCGCGCGCCGAGGCGCCCTTCGTGACGCTCAACTGCGCGGCCATTCCCGCGGGCCTGCTGGAGAGCGAGCTGTTCGGCCACGTGAAGGGGGCCTTCACCGGCGCCACGCGGGACAGGGCGGGGCGCTTCCAGATGGCGCACGGGGGCACGCTCTTCCTGGATGAGGTGGGCGAGCTGCCCGTGGAGCTGCAGGCCAAGCTGCTGCGCGCCTTGCAGGAGAAGACCTTCGAGCCGGTGGGAAGCGACCGGACGGTGCGCGCGGACGTGCGGATTCTCGCGGCCACACACGTGGATCTGCAGCAGGCCATCGCCCAGCGCCGCTTCCGGGAGGACCTCTACTACCGGCTGAGCGTCTTCCCGCTGCGGCTGCCTCCGCTGCGCGAGCGGCTGGAGGATCTGCCCCAGTTGTGCACCTTCCTTCTGGACGAGCAGGCCCGGCGCACCGGGCGGCGGGGGATGACGGTGACGGGAGAGGGGATTGTCCGCCTCGCGGCGTACGACTGGCCGGGCAACATCCGCGAGCTGGCCAACGCGCTGGAGCGCGCCACCATCCTGTCGCGCAAGCCGGAGCTGGGCGCCGAGGCGTTCGATCTGCCCCTGCGCCTGCCGGGGGCGAAGGCCGCCGTGGAGGCGCCGCCGCTGGTGGAGGGCGCGGTGCCCACGCTGGAGGAGGTGCAGCGCCAGCACATCCTGCGGGTGCTGACGCTGACGCAGGGCCGCATCTACGGGCCGGGGGGCGCGGCGGCGTTGTTGGGTCTCAAACCCTCCACCCTGCAGAGCCGGATGAAGAAGCTGGGCATCACCCGGATGGAGCAGTACGTGGCAATGCCACACCCTTCCGTGGAGGAATCATGAGCGACCCGCAGCAGCCGCCCCAGGGGGCACCCGCCGGCGCACCGAAGCCCGCTCCCTCGCGCAAGCCCCTGGTGGCCGGCATGGCCGCCCTCGCCGTGGTGGGCCTGGGCCTCCTCTGGCTCGTGCTGCGCGGCAAGCCCGAGGTGCCCGCTCCCGCCGCCCCGCCTCCCACGCCCGTGGCCGCGGCCCCCACGCCCGGCGCGGAGCCGGCGGCCCCGGGCGCGCCCGCCGTGCCCCTGCCTCCGCTCGGCCAGAGTGATGCCCGCGTGCGCGAGCTCGTGGGCCCCCTGTCCTCCATTCCCGAGCTGGCGAAGTGGCTCGCCTCCGCCGAGGACCTCGTGCGGCGTTTCACCACGGCCGCGGGCAACGTCTCCGAGGGGGAGAGCCCGCGCGCCGCGCTCTCCTTCATGGCGCCTCAGGGCACCTTTCAGGTCGTCGAGCGCGAGGGCCGCACCTTCATCGCCCCCGAGAGCTTCGCCCGCTACGACACGGTGTCGCGCGTCTTCACCTCGCTCGACACGCAGGCCAGCGTGCGCGCGTACCAGACGCTCAAGCCGCTCATCGACGGCGCCTACAAGGAGATCAGCCGCCCCGGCCAGCGCTTCGACCAGACGCTCTCCAACGCCATCCAGCGGCTGCTGGACACGCCGGTGCCCGAGGCCGAGCTCGAGGTGGTGGACACGCCGGGGGTGAACTACGCCTACGCCGCGCCGGAGCTGGAGCAGCTCAGCGCCGCGCAGAAGCACCTGCTGCGCATGGGGCCGGCCAACGCCCGCGCCATTCAAGCCAAGCTGCGCGAGTTGCAGGGCGCGCTCGCGCTGCCCCGCGCCAGCCGCTGACGCCGGCTCACCGGCCCTGGGGCGGCGCCGCCATGTAGAAGTGGAAGCGCGTCACGGGCCGGTAGCCCATGCGGCGGTACACGGGCAGGCCCGCCGGGGTGGCGTGCAGCACTGTGCGTTGGATGCCCCACGCCCGCTCCGCCTCGCCGAGCGCGTGGCGCATGACGGCCTCGGCGCAGCCAAGCTGACGGTGCGGGGGCAGGGTGGCCACCATCGAGACATAGGCCACGCCGTCCACCCGGATGACGGCCGCGCTGGTGGCGGCCTCTTCGTGGCGGTAGCCGACGAAGCCCGTGCCGTCCCCCGAGAAGAGGCCCGGCACGTCGAAGGCCTCGCGGCCCGTGGCGAGCGGCACGTCGTAGCAGCGCGAGTTGACGTCGGCGAGGTCGCGGCGCCCCTGGGCGTCCGTCGTCTGGCGCACCTCCAGCACCGGCTGGGGCCGCATGGCGGGGGCGAGGCGCTCGGCCACCATGCCGGTGGCCACCATCGACAGCTTCAACCCGTGAGGGGCGAACAACTCCCCGGCCCGTTCCCGCAGCCGGGGGGGCACCTGGTCCTCACACAGGGCGAGCATCCATCCCCGTCCCTTGGGTGCCAGGTGGCGGGCGGCGGTGGCGGCCGCCCGCTCCAGGGCCTCCTCCGTCTCCACCCGGGTGGGGAGGAAGGCCGCGTTCATCATCGACCACGAGACGTTGCTCGACGCGATGCTCACTTCGGGCAGGTCGAGCACTTCTCCGGCAACGCTGTTCCTGGCGAAGAAGCGCCAGGAACCGTGCAACTGGGTGTTGGATTCGTGGATCTCGTCGTGGGACATGCCGGGCTCAGCGAGAGCCCGCATTATTGGAGCCGCGCTCCCCGAAGGCCAGCGTGGTCATCTTTCCCGAGGCGTAGAGGAACTGGTAGGCCGAGGCGCTGCCCAGCACGCGCTTGACGTAGTGGCGCGTCTCCTCCACGGGAATCTGCTCCACCCACTCGTCCAGCTCGGCGTCGGGGAAGCGCGACAGCCAGCGGTCCACCGCGCCCGGGCCGGCGTTGTAGCTGGCCACCGCGTAGGCCGGGTTGCCCGCGAAGCGCCGCTGCAGGCTGCCCAGATACGCCGAGCCCAGGCGGATGTTCTCCCGGGGCTCGAGCAGCGCGGCGGGCGTGGTCAACGGCACGTTGAGCTGGCGCGCCACCGCGAAGGCCGTGGCCGGCATGAGCTGGGCCAGGCCCAGCGCTCCCGTGGCCGAGCGCGCCTTGGGGTTGAAGGCGCTCTCCTCGCGGATGAGGGCCTGCATCAGGTCCGGATTCACCCGCGCCGCCCGGCTGTGCTGCACCACCAGGTTGCGGAAGGCATGCGGATAGGCGGCCGAGTAGATGAGGCGCGTCTCGGCCTCGGTGGGCGCGGCCAGGCCCTCACGGCGCAGCGACCAGGCGATGGAGCGCGCATGGCCCTTGTAGCCGGTGGCGTGGAGGATGTGGAAGAGCAGCCGGATGGACTCCTCGGTGCGGCCCTTGCGGTCCACCGCCAGCAGCTCCGAGGCCGCCTCGCGGTGCTCCAGCTTCAGCAGCTCGATGCCGGTGACGAAGTGCGGATCCGCCGCGAGGTTGCCCGCGTCCAGGGGCCAGACGGACATGGCGTCGCTGGGGCTGCGCAGCCGCTCGTTGACGGCGCGGGCCCGCTCCGGCGCCTCGGCCGCCAGGCGCGAGCGCGCCATCAGCCCGTACCACGTGGCCGCACCCTCGGCCGCCACCCGCTCCATCAGCGCGTGCGCCTCCTCGGCGCGGCCCAGCGTCAGCAGCGTGCGCGAGCGCCAGTAGCGGGCGCGCTGCACCGACTCGTGCGTGGAGCCCTTGCCCCTGAGCTCTTCAATCCGCGAGAGGGCCTCGAGCGCCTCGTTCTGCTGGCCCTCGGCGCGGTACACCCAGAAGCGCTGGAAGAGGGCCTCGGCCGCGAAGTTGCCATCCGGGTGGTGGGAGATGAGCTGATCCAACGCGGCCATGGCCGCCGCCTTGTTGCCGCGGTCCAGCGCCTTGTGCGCCGCGTAGAAGAGCGCGTCATCCGCGTACGGGTGCTTCGGGTAGTCCCGCGCGAGCGTCAGGTAGGTGGAGATGGAGCTGTCCGGCTCCACCACCGACTCCGAGTAGCCCAGCACGTAGAGGGCGCGCGGGCGCAGCGCCTCGTCCTGGCACTGCTCGACGACGGGCCGCAGCGCGCGGATGGCCAGCGAGTGCTTGCGCTCCTTGCGCATGGCCGTGCCGTAGGCGAAGTGCGCGCGGCAGGCGAGCGGATCCGGCAGCTCCATCTTCGGGAGCATCCGCTCCAGCATGTCCAGCGCCTCGTGGTTGTGGTGCAGGGAGAGCAGCGTCTCCGCGCGCGCCACCTTCCACTTGGGCACGTAGGGCAAGTCGCGCAGGCCCTTCACGGCCGCGTGCACCTGCCTGGAGAAGGGGTGGAGCGCCCAGACGGCGAGGTGCGCCCGGTGCTCGCCGTTGTAGTCGGCCTGGTAGCGCGCCAGCCGGGCGATGGTCAGCCACGCCTCGGCCTGCCGGGGGTTGTTCGGCTTGGGCGAGTCCGTCTGGACGATGGGCGTGAGCGCCGCCACGGCCCCGGCGTAGTCCCGCTTCTTCTTCTCGAGGATGGCCGCCATGCCGAAGCGCGCATCCTCGAAGCGCCGCGCGCCGGGGGACACGGCGCCGTAGTGGTGGACGGCCTCCGTCCACTTGCGCAGCCGCTCATAGGCCTTCGCGGCCTCGAAGTGACAGTAGTCGCGCAGGGGCGGGTGGCTCTCCGCCAGGGCCGCGAGTTCCTCGGCGCCCGTGGCCCACTGGCCCATGCGCAGCGCGCTCATCGCCCGGAGGTAGCGCACCGGCGGCGTCGCCTCCTGGTCCTCCAGGAGCTGGCGCGCGGTGCGGTAGCGGCCCCCATCATACGCGTCCTTCGCCTTCGACAGCACGCCCTCGGCGAAGTAGGACTTGAGATCGGCGAGCTCGAACTTGCGCACCCACCGGCGCTCACCGGGCGCCACGGGCTCGGTGGGCCCGATGGTGAACTCGGGCTCGGCCTCCTCGTTCTCGCTGTCCAGCGAGGAGGGCAGTTGATGCTTGGAGGAAGCGCTCTCGGCGAGATTGGAGATGTCTCCCGCCGGAGGCTGCTGCTGTTGTGTCTGCTGCTGGGCCTCGGCCCGGGCGGCGGGCGCCACCCAGAGGGCCGCCACGAGCGGCCAGCTCAACAGCCGGTTCGTGTACCGCAGGAGGCCTCGGAGCGCCGCGTTTTCCAGTCCCACACCCATTCCCCTTGTTCGAGGCACGCACCGCGCGTGAGGACCAGGAAATAGGAATGGTGCAATGGGACCGGGAGTGTGGGAGCACGGCGCCTTGCTCGCCTGCGTTGTCTCGTGCACGGCACACATGCACGCCAGGGAGCAGGCGGGCGAGCTACCCGACACCGCGTCCGTGCGGCTCGCCCGCTCTCAAAATCCGGGAGGGGTGCTTCTCACCACGCGTGAGGGATTACGGCCGGCGCAGTGTCACCTCGGAGGCGTTGGCGCTCTCGGGCCAGCGGGTGAGCCGCGGCGTGCGCCCCGGCGCGTCGCACAGCTCCAGCCGCCGGCCCCCCGGGTGGAGGAAGTAGAGGGAGCGCGGTGCGCGGAAGGACTCGGGCATGGCCGCGTCCTCTCCGGGCTTCAGCAGGCGGCCCACGCGCCACGTGCGCACGACCGGCTTCTCGCGCAAGTGGTGGTGCACGGACACCACCACCTGGTCCACACCTTCCATCGTCCACTCCAGCACGAGCTGCGTCCCCGCGAGCCGCTTCTCGTCGAGCAGCGGGAAGGAGCGGCCCCCCGCGTACGCCACGGCGTCCACCTTCGCGCCGCGCAGGTCCCCGAGGAAGCCGAGCTCCAGCCGGCGGCCGTCGCGGGGCACCCGGAAGGAGTAGGCCATGCGGCCCGGGCGCACCGAGTCCGCGCCGGTGTACGCGGAGGCGTCCTGCTCGAAGAGGAGGGCGGGCTCGCCGGAGCGGAACCAGTCCACGTCCGCCGGGGCGGCGAGGGCCGGGGCCTCCTCGGGCAACACCACGCGCTTCCACCCCGCCGTCTGGTCCGAGGGGACGAAGCAGGGGCCCTCGGGCGTGCCCGCGGCGAGCATCATCACGAGTGCGGCGAGGGGGTGCATGTCACGCGCTCCGGGGCGTGCGGGGGGAGGACAGCCACGCGCCGCCGAGCATGAGCGCGCCCGCGCCGGCGAAGCAGGCGACGCGCAACGTGCCGCTCAGGTGCGTGGTGTCGTAGGCGAGCGCCTTGCCCAGGGCCACGGCGATGAAGGCGAAGCCCACGTCGCGGATGACGCTCTCGCCACGCAGACGGCCGTACACCACGAGGCCCACGCCCGCGGCGAGCCAGCCGAGGGTGAGCACCAGCCGGCGGCCGAGGTCATCGGCGGCGAAGCCCAGGGTGAAGAAGTGGAAGTAGAAGGCCCACGAGGCGGCGATCACCGCCGCCGCCAGCCCGTACCAGAGGAGGAAGGCCTGCACCTTGTCCTCGCGTGCCTCGGTGCGGCGCCAGGTGCGCGCCACGGTGACGGCCGAGGCGAGGACGGTGAGGCCCAGGCCCGTGAGCAGCAGTCCGGACTTCGTCGCCGCGTACCAGAGGCCGCCCATGAGGCCGGTGAGGAGCAGGGCGATGGGGCCCACGAGCGGGCGATGGCGGGGCACCTCGGCGAGGGCCACCGAGGAGGCCAGCACCGCGGCCACCGCGAGCAGCAGCTCGTGCGGCACTTGCAAGTCCCGCCAGAGGAAGACGCCTGCCAGCGCCATCATCCCCGCGCCCGCCACGGCCAGCACCCGCACATCCCACTTCGTCGACATCGTTGCGTTCATCGATTCGGACCCTCCGGGCGAGGGTCCACTGCACCGCGCGAGCCAACCGTGGCGCTGTGCGTCATTCAGAGGGAAGGGCGGGGCGCGGTGTGTAACGGCTGTGCAACGGCGCGCACAGGCCCGGGCGGCGGTGTGCAGCGCGCCGTCAGTCGAGGAAGCGGCGCTGCCAGCGGCGCATGTCCTCCTCGCTGAAGCCGTCCTCTTTAGGCCGGTTCATGTACAACCAGGGCTCCAGCACGCGCGCCAACTCGCGCCAGGCGGGCAGCGTATGGCCCTGCTCCGTGTCGCCCGCCTCCGGCCATTTCCCCAGTGTCACCAACACCCGCTCTCCGTCGAGCTCCTGCACGGTGGTGCCGGGTGAGTGCAGGCGCGCGCGTAGACCGGCGGCGCCCCCCAGTTCCCTCAGCACAGGGGGGGCCAGGAAGTTCAGCCAGTGCACCCCGTCCACCCGCGTGCCGATGGTTCTGGTGATGAAGCGTGCTTCCGGAATGTCCATTCCGGGGTAGCGGAAGGACAAGTCACGGATGGGGCGGGTAACGCCAAGGAGGGTGTCCGGGAAGTGGAAACAGAGCCCCGCGTGGCCGGAGTTGAAGGGCAGCTCCGCCGCCAGTTCCAGCGCCAGTTCCCGCACGCGCCCCGGCCCTTGCTCCTCCAGGTATTCCGTAGGGAGGAAGAAGGACACCTGGCTCGCGGGATCCTTCTCGTAGAGTTCGAGCATGAGTCCGTCGTAGTTGAACTCGTAGCCCAGGGTTTCGCTGTCTGACTGGCACAACCAGGGGTAGGCGGCGGGCTCCTCGAGCATGTGCTGCCGGATGTAGGCCCAGCCCTTGTCATCGAGCTCATACCAGTCCTCGTCGTAGGGATGGGCGTAGCTGGTGAGGGCTTGGGGGCCCACCGCACGGCGGTACACGTCCAGGGCGTTCAGCACCTGTTGCACCACCTCCTGGTGGGAGCGCTTCATGTAGAAGGTGATGCTCACGCTTTCCCGGATGCAGAGGAATCTTTGTTCCTTATCGCCCTTGTCGATCCGTACACGCGGGTAGTGCTCGCTCATCGCTGGCTCTGCCAATTGTCAGGATTTGGGTTCGCGCATTCCTCACTTGTAGTCGACTACAAGTGAAGTTTGTTTCATCCTACATATTTGCCTTGCTTCACTTGTAGTCGACTACAAGTGGCGCACTGCCTGCCGGTATACGAGTCACGGGTTCCCCCAGGCAAGAAGCGAAGGACCGTCCCGTCTTGTGGACGGGGCGTGGAGAACGTGGACTCTTTCCGCCCATCTCCTCTTCGTAACTCTTTGAAACACTTCGTGTCTGTCTTTGGCCCGCGGCCTGCTCTGTCTCCGTGTGCCGCTGATTCACAGTGGCGATGCACACCACCCTGAGGGGGGACGTACCATGAACAAGACGATGACCGCGGTGGGCGTCGACATGACGCTCGACCAGATTCGCGACACCATCAACGCGCTGGCCCGGCAGGGCAGCACCGCCAACCACCAGATCGGCGTGCTCTACAACCACGTCGTGGACAGGCGGCTGGCGGAGATCGCCGGGTACAAGAGCACGCAGGACTACTTCATCGCCCACGTGAAGGCGCTCGCGCAGTCCACCCTGTCCCTCTACGGCACCGTGGCGCGCAACTTCACGGAGTCCGTCTGCACGCAGCACGGCATGGGCAACCTGCGGGAAGCTCCTCCGCTACGCGGACGTGGCCAACATCTCCATCCCGGAGGACCCGGGGCCCATGAGCATCCAGGTGCCGCAGGAGGACGGCAAGGTGGTGACGAAGCCCTTCTCCGAGTGCAGCGTGGATGAGCTGGAGCGGGCCACCCGGGCCAAGCGGGCGCCGCCCGTCTCGCGCGTCCCCATCGCGGACCAGGCGCGCCTGCTGTTCCTCGAGGACAGCATCGTCACCCGGTTCTCGGGGGTGGCCCAGGTCCGCTTCTCCTCGCGCAACAAGGGGGGCAAGACGCTCGTCAGCCTGCAGGACGTGCCCATGACGGAGCTGGTGCGGCTCACGGAGGCCATCCAGGACGGCATCAGCGCCGAGCCCACCCTCGCGGACACGGAGACGCTCGCGTCCGCCTGACATGAGCCAGGCGGGAGGGGAGGGGCTCCGGCCAGTCCGGGCCGGTGGGCCCTCCCCCCTGCCCTCATCGCCGCCGACGGCGGCGCTTCCCGAGGGGAGGTAGCACACATGACTGTCATGACGAGGGAAGAAGCCCTCGCGGAGTTGAAGAAGGTGGCCACCCAGCTCAACACGCTCTTCTCGACCGGGTGCTCGGTCCAGGACCAGCTCGGCCTCGCGTACCACTCCGCGCTGAGCAGGAATCTGGCGGAGCGCGCGGGCTACAAGAACGCGTGGGAGTACCTGAGCCGGAACGTGAAGGGACTCACCCGGGCGACACTGAACACGTACACCGATGCGGCCACCTACTGGGGGAGCGCCGTCACCCGGAAGTACGGCGTGGAGCGGCTCAAGCTCCTGTCCAGGTACCTGCGGGCGAACCCTCCCGGGATTGGCCAATGGCCGGACCCGGATCCGGGTTTCCTGTCCATCCGGGTGCCGCAGCCGGAGGGCACGGTGGTGGTGAAGACCTTCGCGGACTGCAGCCTGGAGGAGATGCGGCGGGCGGTTTCCCCGCCCAGGCCCAAGCCTGTCTGGGAGCACGTCCGCATCCGGGAGCGGCTGCGCTGGCTGTTCCTGAGGCAGCTCATTCCTCAGCGTTTCGCCACCACCGAGGTGCGCGTCCGGGCCGAGGGCGACAAGGCGTTCGTCACCTTCCAGGAGGTACCCGTCGCGGAACTGGAGAAGCTCATCGCGGTGCTCCAGGAGTGCCTCGCGTTGGAGCGCTCGTCGTTGCAGGCCAGGCCCTGACAGGGAGGGGCGCCGATCCGCGAGGGTGGGCGCCCCTCCTTGCGTTTGTGTGCACGTGTCCTCGCGGCGCCACTCCCTTTGCGGTAGACGCAGCCCATGGACGAGAAGCTGCAACACCTCCTGGGGGAAGCGGCTCGAGCCGCGAGGCTGCGGCTGGGCCTCACACAGGCGGAGGTCGCCGGGAAGGTTGACTTGGATCCAGCGGTCTACGGCCGGGTGGAGCGGGGCCATATGATGCCCAGTGTGCCCTCGCTGCGGCGCATTTGCGTGGCCCTGGGTATCTCCGCGGATGCGCTCCTGTCCTTGGGACGGCAGGAGTCCGAGGAGCCTCCGGAGCTGAGTCGGATCATCCACATCCTGCACGGCTGGCCTCCGGAACGGCTGGCGCTCCTGCGCAAACTGTTGGAGACGGCAGACTCCCACCTCACGACGTGAGCTTCCCGGAGACGGGCTGCTCCTCGCCCACGGGGGGCTGCCGCCTGCCGGTGAGCTTCACCAGTGCCGTCACCATGGCACTGAGCACGGCGAGCTGCTCCTCGTCCAACAGGCGCAGGGTGCGCAGCAGGCGGCGCAGCGCGGGCGGGTCCTCGGCGGTGGGTGTCGCTGTCCTCAGCCAGGCTGCCGTCTCGCGGGTGCCAAGTCCCAGGACGGCGTTGGCGTCCACCCGCAGCACCATGCAGAGCTTCCGCAGTTTGGGCGGGCTTGGCATCAGGTGTCCGCGCTCCATCCGCCCGTACACCTCGGTAACGACGCCCACCCGCTCGGCCACGTCCGCCTGGGTCATCTGGAGAGCCCGCCGGGCCTCACGGAAGACTTCTCCCGCATGATGGGCCAGCCTTCTCTTCTGGGGAGAGGGCGTGTCTGGCGTCATGGTCATGGCCGGTGCCGGGGCTTCCTCCCGCCTCCCTCGCCTTGCGCCTCCTCCTCGGGGGTGGGCAGGACTCCCTTCTCGGTGGGGAAGGCGCGCGTGTCCTGAGCGGGCTTCTGATTGAAGACCAGGGGAGCCAGCTCCGCCGCCGCTTCCTGGGCCCCGAAGGGCTTGCCCAGGCGCAGGTACGTCCGCAGGTCCTCGCGCAGCTCGGCGCCGCTCTGATAGCGCTCCTCCAGGCGCGCGCGCAGTGCCTTGTGGACGATGCGCTTGAGCTGACCCGGCACTCCCTGGGCCGCCCGCTCCACGTCCTCCGGACCGAAGCGGAGGATCCGGTCGGCCAGCTCTCCCACGCTGGCCCAGGTGGTGCGCTCGGCCTTCACGGTGGAGTTGTAGCGGACCACCTCCGGGGACTCGCCGGGCGGCAGGTTCACGTCCTGCGGGTCCAATGGGTACTGGCCTGCCAGCATTTCCAGCAGCACCATGCCCAGGGAGTAGAGGTCCGCCCTTCCATCCGGCGGTTGGAAGCGCAGCACCTCCGGCGCCGCGTAGGCCACGTCCGCCCGGAGCACCCGGGGCGCGGTGCGGACCCGTCCCGTCATCTCGGACCAGGCCACGCCAAAGTCCGTCAGCTTCACCTGTCCCTGGAGGCCCAGCCGGAGGGTCATGGGACTGACGGCCCGGTGGACGACGTGGAGCGGCTGGCCGCGCTCGCCCTTCCTGTTCCAGGCATGGTGGAGGGCGTCAGCCGCCTCGGCGGCGATGTAGCAGGCGAAGGCGGGTGACAGCCGGCGGCCCTCCAGCAGCACGGCGGCCATGGCCGTGTCGAGCAGGCAACCCGCCATGTACTCCGTCACCACGTAGGGCCGGCCCTCATGCTCCTCCAGTCCGAACACCCGGGCGATGTTGGGGTGGTCAAGGTGCGCGGCGAGCTGGACCTCCTCCACGGCCCGCTGGCGCCGCTCCGGCCGGGGCGGCATCACCACGCGCCGGAGGATGACGACACTCGCGGGCTCGCCGCCTCGCAGCGGCTCGCGTCTGGCGAGCACCGTGGGGCTGTAGTCCTGATGCTCGAGGAGGGTGCGCAGGTACTCGTAGCGGTACTCCGCCCCCTGGAACAGAAGGGGGCTGGGCCCCTGGGGGCGGATGGGGAACTCGGAACTGATTGGCGTGTCCATGGCGCGCTCCGGGCAGGGTCCTCACGGCGGCCCTTGCTCATCCAAAAGGTCCGTTGCTCTGGTTTGGAGGACCACTCAGGTATCATGCCCGGCCGTGGAAGGGAAGAGTGGGCCCACTGCCCGAGTCGGGGTTGTCACCCGACCCGTCAGGACAGAACGGTGACGTGGGCCAGGAGAACAGGGCCGTGGGGCGCGCCCCGCGCCGCGCGCACGCCAGACGAAGAATCGGCCAGATGACCTGAAGCCGCGTCCCCGTGGGTTGCCGGTGCTCAAGTCCCCTGGTGCCATGCGCTCGCCTGAGATTCCCCATCGCCTCGGGTGGCTGAACGACTGGTCAGACGCCGCTGCACAGGCCATCGGCTTCCCGGACCCGGCCCGCGACGCGGAGCTGCTGTCGCGCTCACGGCGTACCGCGACGGGCGGGTGGGTGGTCAGACTCACCGAGGCGCCGCTCGACCTGGAGAACCCCGCGCACCTGGACGCGCTTGAACGGGCCTATGAGCGCTTCCCGGAGATCGGCGGGCGTTCCATCTCTTGAGGCTCGCCATCCAGTGGAGGCGGCGGGAATCGAACCCGCGCTGGGCGGTGCGAAAACTCTAGCAGATTCGCGCCCTTACCTCGTAACCGTCCGGAATGCTTGGGAGTCGATATTCCGCCGCGTCCCACCCTGTCCCGCCCCGTTCCAGGTCATTCCGCATGTTCATGCGACATACGCGCGACATGGCGAGGGTGTGCTGCCCACCGTTGGGCTGTTCAGAACTGAGTGGCTTGCCGCGCCCTTGGCCGTTCTGAATGTGCAGCTCGCTCCCAGTGCCCTTCCTTGCCGGAATTCTACCCACAGCACCCGCATACCCGGCCCGCGCACCTCAAGCGGAGCCCTCGGCCGTTGGGGCATGCTTTGACGCGCCAGGCATTGAAGGAATTGCGTGAGCAGTACCGGGCTTTCGTCGCGGCGATCCGAGAGGCGGCCGCGCGGTGGAAGCTGGGAGACTTCTCAGCCCCCTTTCCTCTTTTCTCCTTCCCGCCTCGGGTTGTGCCGGGCCGCGTTGCTCGAATTCTTTGACACCCTCTCGGGCCTCTCGGGGCCAACACGCACCTTCACGCGAACGACAGGCAGGGGCTGGAGCGGCTGTGCCGCTATGGAGCACGTGGATCGTTGGCGCTGGTGCGTTTGTCACGAGCGGGGGACGGCCTTAAGGCTGTGCCTTGACCGGCATCCGAAAGGGCGCGCCGAGCCGGTTGAAGGCGTTCATCGCGGCGATCGCGATCGTGAGATCGACGAGATCCTTCGGCTCGAACGCAGCGGCCGCCGCGGCATAGGCTTCGTCGGAGGCATGAGTTTCGCTGACTCGCGTCACTTCTTCCGCCCATGCGAGCGCCGCGCGATACTGCGGTGGGAACAAGTGCGGCACTTCAGCCCAAACCGGTACGAGCGCCACCTTGTCCACTGGCATGGTCTTGAGCAGGTCGCGCGTGTGCAGATCGATGCAATGCGCGCAGCCGTTAATCTGGGACACCCGCAGGAACACCAGATGGATCATTTCCTCCGGCAGGTTGGTGCCGGTGGCGACATAATGATGCACACCGAACAGCGCCTGCGCTCCTTTCGGCGCCACTTCGTGCCAGACCAGCCTCTTGATCTCGTTCATGCCTGCTTCCTTTGTCAGCGGCGTCCAAGCGACGCTCGCTGCATTGACGAAGCGGGCCGTCCGTTGTGTGACACGCCGTGGAAAATTTTCGATCAGCGTGCGATCGTGTCACAATGTGGCGGGCTGGCTCGCCACATCAGCAAATCCAAAGAGGAGCCGTGAGTGACGAGGAGCGAGAGCGAGAAGGTGGCGAGCCAAGCGCCGCAGCAGACCCCTCGCCTTTCGGACTTTCAACGAGAACGTAAGCGGCTGGTACGCCTGGCGTACCGTATGCTCGGGTCGTTCAGCGAAGCCGAGGATGTCGTGCAGGATGCCTGGCTCAAATGGGAGCAAGTCGAAGGCGGCGTCGATGCCCCGGCGGCCTATCTGACGCGCATCGTCACGCGCCTGTGCCTCGATCAGCTGAAATCGGCACGCGCGCGCCGGGAAACTTATGTCGGGCCGTGGCTACCGGACCCGCTGATGGGCTCGACTGACCCCGATGAGGCCATCGCCGACGACATCACGGTCACGCTGATGCTCGCGATGGAGCGCTTGTCGCCGCTGGAACGGGCGGCGTTCCTGCTCCACGACGTGTTCGACGTTGCACTGAATGACGTCGCCGTGACGCTCAGCCGGGAGCCTGCGGCGGTTCGCCAGTTGGCTTCGCGCGCGCGCAAGCATGTGCAGGCCGCCCGGCCGCGCTTTAGCGTCGAAGCGGCAGAGGCGAACCGCATGACGCAAGCCTTCTTCGTTGCCGCGCGCGACGGTGACATCGCAGCGCTCGCCTCGCTGTTGGCGAATGAGGTCGAGATCCACACCGATGGCGGAGGTAAGGTCTTGGCCTTCCGCAACATCATCCGCGGTCTCGATCGTGCGCTGCGCCTGTTCGCCGGGCTTCGGCGCAAGAACGCGACGTCGCCCACATTGCTGCATACCTCCGTCATTGATGGCTTGCCGGGCTACATCAGTATCGACCGCGGTGTCGTGCAGACAACCGCGCTCGATATTCGTGACGGAAGGATCGCGGCGATCTACATCGTCCGGAACCCCGATAAGCTAAGGCATCTGAGGAAGCCGAGCCAAGAGCATCCATTGGCCTGAAATTTGCGCGAGACTGACGATCGAACTCACCGGCGGCAGGGCAATGTCGGGAGGTCACAGGCCAGGAGGCCCCTGTCCTTCGTCTCCAGGGCCCGCGCCACCAGCGCCCCCACCTCCTTCATCTCCCCCGCGGGGACGGGGCCAGCGCGGGCAGATCGGCCTCGGCCACCTGGACCAGGGGCGTGGGCGACAGCGGGTCGGCCAGGGCCGGGGTGGAGAGGGAGAGCAGCGAGAGGACGGCGAGGGTGGACAGCTTGAGGCGTACGGATTTGGTCCAAATTTGGTCCGACAAGAACCGATTTGGTCCCCCAAGATGCTCCACGCCTCCTCAGTTAGGGGTGGGTTCGACTCAAGGCGGCGGGCAACCTCTATTGGAGGCGGCGGGAATCGAAGCCGCCAAGGGCGGATCTGCCTCCACTCGGGACCAGAGGCACACCCCCGTTTTCCCTCTGAAAATGGGGCGCCCATCTGTCCGGGCGAGTCCATGCGCGTCCGTTCGATTTGGTCCTTGGAACGGTAATGACTGATCGCGACGCAGCCAAGGTCGAAATGGCAAAGCAGGCCGTCAAAAAGCTATGGGATGAAAACTAAGCAAAGGTACGGGAGAACCAACCAAACACAGGCCACATCTCCCGTCTTGAGCGGCACCTAATCAACATCCAATTTCCAGGTGCCCTCGTCCCAATACTTCAAAACGCGAGACGCCAAGAAAGGGACCATGCCTTTCCCCTTGGCCGCTTCCTCAAGGACGGACTTTGCCTGCTCGGGCCTATCACTGAGCAAACAGGCCGCCGCGTTGACTCGAACATCCATGCGCGGATGCACTAACAGTCCCGCGAGAGCATCCCTCCCAGCCTCGCCTTGGTCGCGCAGCTTCTTGTAGGCAGCTATGTATCGCTTCGCATATTTGTTCCCCCCCTTACGATCGCCGCGCATGATTGCCTCAGTCTGCGCCGCTACATTCAGGGCGAAGTCCTCCACGATGCTGCCCAGATCCATTACCACACCCCATTCTTGATGTTCTCAATTGCAAGCAAGGCAAACTCTCGCTGCGCCTCGTAGGATTGAGTGCTGAGCCATTGCCTCACCGTCAGGCGTGAGGACTTGGTTGCGGTCCACTGGATGGACGAATAGAAGGCGCTCACCTCGTCATGTAGCGGCTTGTCTAGAGCAACGACATTCTCGGTGTTGTGTATAGCCTCGCCTCCAAATCGCTTGACGTTCCCTTTGGTCTGCTCAACTAGGTGATGCCACTCCTTGCCTTTGCCCGCTGGCCCCATGGCCGACTTGAAGCCACTAAACGACCCCCACGCCCGGTGTCCGTTCGGCAGGAGCTTACCCCGAGTCGGGGCAGGACTCCCAGCGCCAACGCCCCGGGCGGCCATGGCCACGGCATGAGGAGCCAACACCACGCGGATCGTCCCCTCTGGCACAGAGACAATAAGGCGCTCGGCTCCGGTTGCCGTCTCCAGCAGGCCCAACCCGGTACGAGTCGCGACTCTCTCCGACGCTTGCGTAAATCCGGGCAGCTTCGGGGCCTTGGAAGCGAGCGCCGCCGTTTCTCCTATCGCCGCTGTCGCCACCACCACGAGAATACGCACGCTGTTAGGGCCGATGACACGCCCGAAACGCTCGCCAATCTCGCGCAACTCCGCAAAGGTAGAGGCCCGGGGTGCATCCTCGTAAAGCTGCGCATAGGCCCGCAGCAGGTCGAAGAATTCATAACCAAGATAGCCCCATAGGGCGGCGCTAAACACCAGAGCCGCTCCCTTCGTTATCGGATCGGGCACGGGCGCCAGCAGCAGCGCCATATAAACAGTGATGCTAATGCTGACCATCGCGAGCATCCGCGTAGGGTCGAGCATGGCCCGCACTTCCGAGTTTATGCCCTCCAGGGCAGGGCCCACCGCCAGAGCAAGCGCAAGGCTGCGCTTGTCGTCATCCTGGAAACCGGGCCCATCCTCAAACAGTGTCAGACAGTCCCCCGGACTGCCGCACCGCTCGCAGTGGCGCCCATACGAGCGGGCCAAGTCTGATTGCCACGCTTCGCCACTCACGGGCGCGGAAGCCAACGCCAGCCTACGGCCGACATACAACGGGGGACGGGACGCGGCCACCCGAAGAGGAATGTTGAGCCAAAGCGTTGTCATGGCCGCCGAAAACTCGGCGTCGCTCACCTGCACCGGCGCGAAGTCCGTAGGCAGCTTGGCAAAGACAGCCTCTCCCTCCTGGCTCCCGTCCTCGGCTTCCCCTTCCAGCGCCCACGGCTCGGGCGAGTCGTGCGGCACGGGTGGACGGTAACGGGAAGCCGCCAAGCCTCCAGCCATGGGGGCCCCCGTGGCGCACGCTGTCACCAGCATCAGCGCCGCCAGGGCCAGCGCACCCGCGCGCAGGGGCCGCCGTGTGTCCACGGGGCGAGTATCGACAGAATGCCTAGACATTGCCGCACCTCTCCGGGCGAGCCGCCCGAGCTGAAAGCCCAAACCCGTCGATTACAGAGAGTGGCGGACAGTAAGGTCAAGCCGTAGGGTCTGGTGAGGTGCTGAAAACCCATCGGGTAGGTTACGCTTCCCTCGGGCCGCCGTGGGGCGGCGGCTACTCGCGCGCCGCGCCTTGCTTCCCTGCTTGCTCCTCAGCCGGGAACGTGACGTTCCCGAGGGTGACGGTGCGGGGCCCTTGCGCCTCCCACAGCTTGAGGGTGCAGGGGCAGGCGAGTTGCCCCGGCTCCCTTTCCGCGCCCACCACGACAAAGCCCGTTGCGCCGGGGGCAATGGCCGACTCTTGCCACGCGGAAAGCTCCACCTCCGCGCCCGTCGCGTCCTTCAACACCGCCCCCGCCGCCGTCCAGGGCTCGGCGCCAGGGTTTGCGAGTCGAAGCCTTACCGCCATGCTTCCCGGGCGAGCTTTGCCTTTGCGCTGGCTGTAACTTCGGGCCGCCTCTGTCCGCAGTGCGTTGGCCGGGTCGTGCTTCAACTCCCTCCCAATGTCTCGCGAATCAACCGCCTCTTCACGCTCCAGCCACGCGGCGCCCATGAGCCCGCCGGGCTCCTTGCGCTCGGCCAGAAGCCGCGTCTTGTCCTCCTGGCATTGGCGGGCTTCGGCCTGTGCTTCGTCTTTCTCTTTCTGGAGCACGTCCGCCGGGCGGGGCTTGCGGAACACTTCCACGCGCCGCGCCCCCCTTGCCGCATGGCCCACGAGCCAGAAGGTTGCACCTGCCGGGGCCGCGCCATCCGCAAAGCGCACCGTTACCTTGACCCTCTCCCCTGGCAGAAAATCCCCCTTGGGAATGACGTGGAGAGTCAGACCCTCTTTGCCCGGGGTCCAATCCGCAAGGCGGCCCTCTGGCTGGACCTCCACGGCCCCCGCAGCAAGGCGGGAGTCAAACGCAAACGTTGTCGTCTCGTTCGGACTAACGCACACCTCGGGGGCCTGTCCCGTGGGGTCCGCCGCCACGTCGATGCGGGAGGTAGCAGCACAGAGGGGGACGGGGGGCGGCGGCTCGGCGGCCTGTGCGGCGCCAGCGCTGAGGCATCCCCTCATATAAGGCCGAAAGCTTCACGGAAAACGAGCTGTTCACAGACGAGTTGGGCGAAGCGATCAATGAGAGGCCGCAACTGGGCTTCGGGCATATTGGGCAGAGCCTGGTAGTACATGCAGCCCTGGCGGAAGAGGGAGTAGGTGCGCTTCTTGGAGGTGTTGGCTTTGAGGTGGCGCTCCATACCCAGGCTCTCGCCAGCAGCCCCCAGCAGCGTCAGCAGGGCACATGCGAAGGCACTCAGTAGCAGCAGCCTGTCACGCCTGTCCGTCTCCGCGATTCGGAAGGAGGACAGGCCCATGCCAAAGCGCAAATCCTTCACGTCCCTGAAACTCTCCTCGATGGTGAATCTCCCGCTGTAGAGAGTCACCACCTGGGCTCCGGAGCTTCTCCCCCAGGCTGGTTGCCAGACACCAGGGCTCCTTCATGCCCTTCTTCTTCACGCATACCACCGCGGCGACTTCCACCTCATCGGCCGTGACGCGTGCGCCCTTGAGCTTGCGCAGGTGGCCTGAGGTGGGCACCCACTCCGCTGCCGTCCGGCGCTCTCCCTGCGCGCTGGTGACGATGATTCGCTGGCGGAAGCGCACCACGTACTCGAAGCGCAACTGCTCGAGCAGGGCATAGAGTTTCTGGTCCGCGAAGCCCCGGTCGGCCAGAATCGTCACCTTCACCTCGGGCGCAATCAACTCCCGCAGCCGCAGCAGGACGCTGTCTTCGGCGTCATTGCGCATTCCCTTGAGCGCGGACTTGTGGACCGTCAGCCACACCAGGGGCGTGGAGCGCCCGTGTCCTGTGCGCAGCGAGGCCACCAGCGTGGTGTGGTCGTCATCGTCGAAGTCCGTCCAGTCCAAGGCCACCACAGCCTCAGTTCGCTGTCCCATGACGTAGGGCACCCAGAGAGAAAGCAGGTGCCACACGTCCACTCCCGTGTTGGACAGCAACCTGTCCACCTGCTTCACCCCGTGCTTGCCCTTCTTCCCCCTCGCCACTGCCAGCGCCTGCCCTATGGCGTACACCGAGAGGCTCGCGGCGTGGATGACGCCCAGCGTCGCCAGGGAGAGCGACAGGACCCTCTTGGCGTGGAGGTCTTCTCCGAAGAGTCCGGCGAGGAATTCGTGCACCTGCTGTTCGTTGATGGCTTGAGTACCCACTTCTCCGGTAACATCCATGACCCTACTGCTCAAACCATATGGCCAGATACACGCTTCCTCGCCTGCTTGCTAGATGAGGGGATGCCTCAGGCGCCAGCGAGAAGGGCGAGCGCCAAGAGGGCGCCAGGGGACGGGGGCAGCACGGGAATCCAACCTCCAGAATGCAAGCGGGCCCGCGTCAGACAGCTGGCGGGCCCGTGTTAGGCGCAAGGGTGCGGCGGCATGTCTAGAAATAACCGCCCTGGTAGCTAGAGCCCTTCGGGAACACGTCAAAGCGGGTGAACATCTTCACGTTGCCGGGCCTGCTCTCGTGCGCGGGGCAGTCGCCCAGTCCGGCGGGGCAATCCGGTCCACCCGGCATGGCTGACGGGACCTCCAGGCCAATAACCAGACACACGGGGTAGGCGTCCCCGCCTGGAATCTGCGCCCGGGTGAAGGTGCCATAAAAGCGGCTTTCCCCAAGCTGCAACGTCCCGTAAAGCAACGCACCCCGAGGCAGCTTGCCGATGCCGTCCCCGCCCAGCACCACGGTAACGGGCCCCTCCCGCACGGGGGCCCTCTCGGTGTTCTCCCCCTCGTACCCTTGCAGCACGACGGTTTCCCCCGCGCTGAAAATACCTAACCTTTCGTGTGACGCCTTCCAATCGGCGGGGCATTCGACAGGTGCGGGCGTGGGGCGCACCTGGGGGGCCGTGCCGCCGGTGCAGGCTTGCAGGGCGGCTCCGACGAGGCCAGCGCAGGCACCGCGCACAACGGCACCCATGCCCTTCTGCTTCGTGTCCCCCTGGGGGCGGGGGGTCTTCGGCTGCTTCTTCACGGAGGCGTTGTCCTTGGAGGGCGCCGCGAGAGGGGCGGCGGCCGCAGGGGTGGCCTCCGCCGGGGGCGGAGCTGCGGCCCGGTCAGCTTCCGGCGGCTGCCACCTGGGCGCCACTTCGCCGCCGCCCCCGTCGGCCCAGGTTGGCTCCGTCCAGGGCAAGTCCAAGGGTAGGGGGCCCTGGCTGGAAGCGGGCGGCGGCGGGGGCCACCAGCGCTGGAGGAGCTGGTCCGCCCCCAGGCCCGCCAGCACCAGCACGCCCAGCACCACCGCCGCCTTCAGCAGCGAGGCCAGCACGTCCGCGTGGCGGAACACGGCGGCGGGCCAGGTGAGGGGGGCCGAGGTGGGCGTGGGCAGCGCGGGCGGCAGCGGGCCCGGAGAGGAGGGTTCCACCGGAGCGGGCCGCTTGCCCCGCCGGGGTTTCTGCCGCACCCACCGCCGCAGCCAGGCCGGTTGCTCCGCGTCCCCCAACGCCTCCTCGCCGCTCCCGTCCTCGTCCCAGCCGGGGAACAGGGGCACGTCCCAGGCCGCGTCTCCCTTCGCCTCCTTCAGCACCTCCTCGAGCGCCTCGCACAGCGCCCCGGCGCTCGCCAGGCGCGCCGTGGGCTGCTTCTCCAGCAGCCGCATGCACAGGACGCTGAGCGCCCGGGGCACCCGCTCATTCACCTCGTGCGGCGGCACGGGCTGGCGCGTGAGGATCTCCGCCAGCATCAGCGGCTCCGCATCGTCGATGGGGTAGGTGTCCGTCAGCAGCGCGTAGAGGATGACGCCCAGCGCGTACAGCTCGTCCGCCGGGCAGTAGTGGTAGCGCTCCCCGGGCTCGCGGCTCTCCCGCAGGAAGAAGGCCACGGACTCGGGGCTGCGGAAGTGCAGGTCTCCCGGGGCCAGCGCGCCGCGGGTGACGCGCGGGGCGCCGGGCATTCCGCCGGCTCCGAAGTCCACCAGCACCGGCTCCCCGTCCGCCTCGCGCACCAGCACGTTGTCGTCCTTCAGGTCCCGGTGCAGCACCTCCGCCGCGTGCACCTTCGCCAGTGCGCGCGCCAGCTTCCACAGCACCACGGCCACCACGCGCGCGCACGGGTTCTCCTCCCGCGCCCACCGCTGCAGCGTCCGGCCGCGCACGTACTCCATGACGAGCACGAGGAACTCGGGCTGGTCCTCCGGCCACTCCACATGGCTCAGCAGCCGCACCACGTTGGGGAACTTGTGGCGCAGCAGGATGAACAGCTCGCGCCAGCCCCATTCCCCCACGCGCGCCAGGTGGATGAACTTGAGCGCATACGGGCGCCCGTCCCGCCAGGCCAGGTACACCTTGCCCTGGCCCCCGGCGCCCAGCTTCTTCTCCACCCGGTAGCCGCCCACCACCACGCCCGGCGGCACCACCTCCTCCACCGGCTCGTGCTTCACGGCCTCCCTCCACCGGAGACACCGGCAGGGGACGGCGGGAGTTCGGTCATGCGCTCAACCTCCGGAGTGGGGAGGCTAGCAGAAGCGACGGCAGTTCCGCTCAACGGCCTCCAGCCCCGGAGTGGCGCACCGCAGGGGGGTTCAACCTCCTGGCAGCGCCACCGTGGAGAACAACAGGTCCGCCCTGCGGGGCTTCACGGAAGTTACTGGTCCCAGCCCCAGCAGCGATGAGGCTCGCGCCTACAGGCGCAAAGGATCGAGCGATGAACCTACCTGAGCCCGTGCTGATGCTCGACGGCTCCGGAGTCGGTGCTCGACCTGGCCCGGTGTTTGAGAACCGCGAAGATTGTTGCGTTACGCCTTATCGAATCCGCCTTCGTGAAGTCGTCCGAGCACCATCTCGTCACCGGAGTCGAAGCCGACCACGAAGATCCGCTCCTGCGCACCGGCGAGTAGCAGCTTGCTGTCGAGCTTCTGCGCGAGCGTCCTCACGCTCAAGGCCGCGAAGGCGAGGTTGAGAGGGTAGGTCGCTTCATTCATCAACGCCCCCTGCGAGTTACCGTAGGCGATGGAGTACACGCGGGAGAGCACCTGCGAATGTGCGTAGCGCCCTTCTGGAAACCATGCGGGACCGCAGGGCCAATCACCCTTGCTGGCATCGTAGGGGTTGCCAGCGACGTAGAGGTCCGCGGAGGGCTCGTCGCCTCGATACGGATTGAAGAGACCGAACCAGAAACCGGTCATCTCGGGGGGTGGGGGGGCGGACTGGAATAGGTGAGTCAACCAGCGCTCGAGATGCTGGATGTCGCTGTCCACATCGAGGGCACTCAGCCGCTTCCAGGCTGGGTGCGGATGCTGGCGTTCGCAGTGCGTGATGACGTGCGCCATTCCCTCGGCGACCGGGCAATCCGAACGCACAAGGGCTTGAATCTCGTCGTAGGCGGCCGCCTTGTTGACCTCTGGCATAGGCTCATTCTACATGACGTCCGTCATCATGCGAGCGGTGCCACAGCGGCCTTCTACGGAATGGGCCTGGTTGGCGGAGGGGCGTTCACGGTGGTGTGGCTCGGCTGCGTATGACGGCCAGGTTGAGCACTCGTTCCTGTTCAAGCCGAGTAGCCGTTCCGCCCGGTGGTGTACCGCTGCGGGTGTCACTTGTAGTCGACTACAAGTGTAGACTTGCTTATCTTACATATTTTGTATTCTTCACTTGTAGTCGACTACAAGTGACCAGCTTCCGGCCTTGCCTGGCTTAGGGTGTGCGCCGCCATGCCCATCACCCAGCTCGAGGTCTCCGGGTACCGCTCGGTGCGCCAGCTCGCGCTCCCCGTGGGGCCGCTCACCGTCATCGTGGGGCCCAACGGCAGCGGGAAGACGAACCTCTACCGCTCGCTCTACCTGCTGGCCGCCGCCGCCGATGGCCGGCTGGCCCAGACGCTCGCGGAGGAGGGCGGCATGCCCAGCGTGCTGTGGGCGGGCTCGCGCGACAAGAAGCCCGTGCGCATGACGGTCGGCGTCACCGTGGATGACCTCGCCTACGAGCTGAGCCTCGGCCCCGTGCCGCCCGCCTCGGGCAAGGACAGGGAGTCCCCGAGCCTCTTCAACCTGGACCCCGAGGTGAAGGAGGAATACCTGTGGACGGTGGAGGCCCGGCGGCGCGCGGTGTTGATGGAGCGCAAGGACCGCACCGCCTTCCTGCGTGACTCGGAGGGCAACCGCACCACCTTCCCCATGCAGCTCTGGGCCGGTGAGTCGGTGATGGCGCAGCTCTCCGAGCCGCACCGCTTCCCGCGCCTCGCCGAGGTGCAGCGCGCGCTGCGCCTGTGGCGCTTCTACCACCACTTCCGGACGGACCCCGAGGCGCCCCAGCGCTCGCCCCAGGTGGGCGTGCGCACGCCCGTGCTGGCGCATGACGGCAGGGACCTGGCCGCCGCGCTCCAGACCATCATCGAGATTGGCGACGCCGAAGGGCTGGAGCGGGCCCTCGAGGATGCCTTTCCCGGCTCGCGGGTGGAGATCCAGGCGCCGCAGGGCCGCTTCAGTCTCTTCCTCCACCAACCGGGGCTGCGGCGCCCCCTGGCGGCGCGCGAGCTGTCGGACGGCACCCTGCGCTACCTGTGCCTGCTGGCGGCGCTGCTGAGCCCGAGGCCTCCCGCCTTCCTCGCGCTCAACGAGCCGGAGACGAGCCTGCACCCGGATCTGCTCGAGCCCCTGGGCCGGCTCATCGTGGATGCCTCCATGCACAGCCAGGTCTGGGTGACGACCCACGCGGAGCCCCTCGCCCAGGCCATCGCCAGGCGCTCGCGCGCGGACCCGGTGCGGCTGACCAAGGAACTCGGCGCCACGGTGGTGGAGGGCGGCGAGAGGCCCGAGGACGCGTAGGTTTCCCGCCCCGCGCACCTTCAGTGCATCGGTCAGAAGCTGGGCGGGGTGGTTTGGCGGCGGAAGGGTGGACAGTCCTCCGGGCGAGCCACCGTTCTTTCCGCGGGGTGGAGATGGAAGGCTCTCGGGAACAGCAGGGCGCCCCACAGCATCGCCAGGAAGTAGAGCAACCCCTGGAGGGGCGGCGCCGCGCCGAGGTGCGCGGGCACCAGCAACGCGAGCAGCACGGCGGACCCGAGCGCCAACCCACGGGAGCGTTGGACACGGGGCGCGCGGACGGATGTGTCGCCCCGAAGCCTCGAGTCCACCAGCACGCCGAGGACGAGGCCCGCGGCGAAGCCGAGCACCTGCCAGGCCCGCCTGTCTCCTCCGAAGAGGAACACCCCGGAGGACATGGTGGCCACCATGCCGAGTCCGAACGACGCGAAGAACCGGAAGGGGCGCCGCTCGCCCCAGCGCCACAACGCGGGCCACAGGCGCGCATAGCCGCCCAGCAGCAGGAGCCCGATGAGCAGCCCGCCCACCACGTCGCCCAGGTAGTGCGCCCCCAGGTAGAGGCGCGCGAGCATCACCCCGGGCACCACCAGCCAGGGCACCGCGCGGGGAATCCACCCCCGCAGCGCCAGCCACCCGAAGAGCGCCACGGACGTCACCGTGTGCCCGCTCGGGAACGAGGACACGGCGGGGTCATCGCGCACCACGACTCCCGGCTCCCGGGGGCGCGGCAGGTCCACGAGCTCCCACAGCGCCAGGTCCACCAGTCCCGTGAGCATGAACAGGCTGGCGACGGACAGCGCCGCCCCGCGCCCCGCCCTCCAGCGCACCAGCGCGAAGAGCACCAGCGCGCACGCGGTGTCCCCCAGCAGCGAGAGCACCTGTGCCAGGAGCGTCCATCCGGGCGCGTCCCCGAGCCACGATTGGATGGCGATGAGGGAGCGCGGTCCCCAGAGGAAGTCGATCACGTGCCCTGGATGTCCGGGTTGTCCATGGACTGCGTCCCCATGCCCTCGTCACCCATGTGGCTGTCGAGCCTCCATGCGCAGGTTGGTCATGAAGGACTCCTGGTCCCGGGCGTCCATGGCGCCGAGGATCCGGGGGGCGATCATCCGCATCACTCCGAGCTGCGCCTGGAACGGGAGCTGGAAGATCTGCTCGATGAGCGCCGTCACCGTGTCCCCGGTGCCCGGCGTCCAGGTGTCTCCGGTGGAGGTGTGCCGCTTCATCGTGTCCGGCTGGCCGGCTCCGAAGCCGTGCACCACCGTCCCCGGCATGTGGGTCTCCAGGTGTTGCTGCGGCATCTCCATCGCGGCCGCATCGCGGACGCTCATCCGTCCCTTCGTCTTGTCGGGGGGCTTGCTGTGGTTGGTGATGATCTGCGTGTCGGGGTCCTTGTCGTACCGGGCCATGGGGTCGCTCCTCGGGCGGGGGCAGGGGGCGGGGAGCCCCCGGGTCATGCCCCCTTCCGCTGAGCTATGCAGGACAGTGGGAAGCACCCAGTCACGAGGGAGCGGCGCTGCCCCTGGATGCCCGCTCGCATCGGGTGCTCCGCTGCCCCCCGGCCGCCAGACCACGTGCAACCCGGCTCGGAAGGATTCACCTTTAGACACGTTATGAGTCAACGCGACGCCAGTGCCGTTCCTGATGACGACTTCCAGCTCCTCATGGGTGTCCTCCCCGAGCCGTTGCAGGCCGCGGTCCGGGACCTGCCTCCCGGGGAGGTGCTCGAGGTGGTGATGGACCTCGGCCGCTCGCCCGAGGCCCGGCTGACCGGGCGGGTGGTGCGCCTCTCGGAGAAGCCCATCTCCCGCGAGGACCTGGCCCATGTGCTCTCGCAGGTGGGCACGGTGAGCGAGGACAACCGCGCCGGCATCGAGCGCACCCTCCACCGCGTCTCCGCCATCCGCAACCGGCAGGGCAAGGTGGTGGGCCTCACGTTGCGCGTGGGCCGCGCCATCTTCGGCACCATCGACATGCTCAAGGATCTCATCGCCTCGGGCCTGAACATCCTGCTGCTCGGCCGGCCCGGCGTGGGCAAGACGACGAAGCTGCGCGAGGTGGCCCGCGTGCTCGCCGATGACCTGGGCAAGCGCGTCATGGTGGTGGACACCTCCAACGAGATTGGTGGCGACGGCGACATCCCCCACCCGGGCGTCGGCGGCGCGCGCCGCATGCAGGTGTCCCGGCCGGACAAGCAGCACGACGTGATGATCGAGGCGGTGGAGAACCACATGCCCGAGGCCATCATCGTCGATGAGATAGGCACCTCGGCCGAGGCCTCCGCGGCCCGCACCATCGCCGAGCGCGGCGTGCAGCTCGTGGCCACGGCCCACGGCAACACGCTGGAGAACCTGGTGCTCAACCCCACGCTGTCGGACCTCGTGGGCGGCGTGCACACCGTCACGCTCAGCGACGAGGAGGCACGGCGGCGCCGCACGCAGAAGACGATCAACGAGCGCCGCGCGCCGCCCACCTTCGACGTGGTGGTGGAGATGGTGAGCCGCGACGAGGTGCTGGTGCACCGCGACACCGCCCAGTCGGTGGACCGGCTGCTGGCGGGGGAGAACGTGGGCGGCGAGCGGCGCCAGCTCGTCGAGGGCCAGGTGGAGGTGAAGGAGGAGCCGCAGTCGGTGGCCCCGCTGCCGGTCCGCACCTCGGAGCCTCCTGCCTCCCGGGCGGCCCCGCGCCGCGGTGGTGCCAGCGCGGGCGCCCAGCCCGGCCTGCGCCAGGGCACCACGCGCATCTACGCCCACGCGGCCAGCCGCGACCTGCTCGAGCGGGTGCTGCGCGACCTGGGCCCGGATGCGCGCGTGGTGGGCCGCCTGGAGAACGCGGACGTCATCCTCACGCTGCGCTCGCGCGCCAATGATCCGAAGCTGCGCAAGGTCTCGGAGAAGACGGGGGCGCGCGTGCTGGCCATCAAGCGCAACAGCTCCTCGGAGATGCGGCGGGTGCTGCGCGACGTCTTCCTCATCGCCGAGGGCGTGGACGAGGACCAGGTGCGCGAGGCCGTCATGGAGGCCGAGCACGCCATCCAGCGCGTGCTCAGCGAGAGCGTGGTGGTGCCCCTGGCCCCGAGGCCTCCGCGGCTGCGCAAGCTGCAGCACCGGCTCGTCTCGCGCTACCACCTGGAGACGGTGAGCCACGGCAGCGAGCCCCAGCGCCACCTCATCATCTACCCGCTGGGCGCGCTGGTGGACATCCCCCGGGACCAGCAGGAGCTGGAAGGCGAGGAGGGCGTGGAGGGCATGGCCTGAGGCCACGGTCCCCACACGCCCTCCGGGGTGTCACGGACGCTCAGTCGCCCATGTACGGCTGCGCGTCCCCGTGCTCCCGCGGCTGCTCGTCGCTCTTGCGCGCCGCCTCCTGGGCCATGGGTCTGTCCCCCATGGGCTTCACGCGCACGCGGTTGTGGACGTCGTGCACGCCGCGCACGTTGCCGGCGATGTCCTCGATGGTGCGCTTCTCCCAGCGCCCCTCCACCGTGCCGCTCAGGGTCACCTCGCCATTGCTGACGGTGACCTCCACGTCACCCACGTCCACGGGGCCCTCCATGAGCCGCTCGCAGACGTCCTCGCGGATGCGGTCATCCGCCCGCTGGTAGCCGCGCGGCGGACGCACCGGGCCCCGCCGGGCCTCCATCCGGTCCAGCTTCGCGTCATAGCTGCGGGGGGCGTAGCCGCGCTCGTAGGCGCCGAGTCCTCCGTAGCCCCCCTGGTTGTAGGCGCGCTCGGCGCCGAACGAGCCGTAGCCCGGGCGGCCCGGCTCTCCGCGCTCGGTTCCGTAGTCGCGCACCGGGCGCTCCATCCGCCGCGCGCGCACGGGGAAGCGTTGCTCCTGGCCTGGGCTGTCGTTGTCTCGCTGTGCCATGTGGACTCCTCTCCTGTCAGATGTGTGGGGCACCGCCCTCACGAGTGCAGCGTCCGGCCCTGCGGGTCTCCCGGCTCTCTCCGCGAGTCCTCCTCGCGCTGCTGCTCGCGGGCGACCCGGGAGCTCATTGCTGACCTCCTTCACCCCGAGCACCTCCTCGGTCAGGTCCTCGATGGCGCGCTTCTCGTCGCGGCTCTTCACGGTGCCGGTGAGGGTGACCTCGCCCTTCTCCACGCGCACGGTGACGTCGTCGGCATCCATCCAGCCCTGCATCAGCCGGTCGCAGATGTCCTCGCGGATGCGGTCATCCGAGCGCTGGTAGTTGCGCGGTCCGCGGCCCTGGCGGCGCGGCAGCTCGGGGGACTGCTCGTAGTAGGGGTAGGCGCCCTGCATGCCGCCGCGGCCCGCGCCGTGGCCCATCTCCCGGTCCATGTCGCGCGTGGTGCTGGTGGAGTAGCCGGTGCGCGGTTGGTGCTCGATGAACGAGGACTGCACGCGCGGTGGCCGGTAGTCGTCATCGCCGAAGCCCCGGGTGCCGTAGCCCCGGTCGCGGCCCTGATCCTGGCTCCAGCCCTGGCCCCAGCCGTAGCGGTCGTAGTCCTCGCGGCTGCCGCTCGCCCCCAGCCCGTACTGGCCCGCGCTCCAGCGATCCGTGTCGTAGGGCTGGGTAGGCTGGGCGCCGGGCGCGCCGTAGCGGTCGAAGTCTCCCCGCACCCGCTCGCGCGACACCTCGCTCCAGAAGCCCTCGCCGAATTCCTCTCCGGGCCCACCCGCGCGGCGGACTCCCGGCGTGCCCCGCATCGAGTCCTCCGCGGTGGTACTCCTCGCGGCTGTCCTGGTCGAAACGGCCCCGGTCCTCGTCACCGCCGTACTCGTAGCCCCGGCCGTAGCGGCCCACGTCCTGATCGCCGAAGCCGCTTCCCCGCATTCCTCCGCCGCCGCCTCCACGGTGGGAGCGGCCGCGGCCCCGGTCCTCGTCACGGCCCCGGCCCGGACCCCGGTCCTCGCCGCTGTACCCGCGCACGCGGCCCATGTCCCGCCCGCGCTCCGTGGTGTCACGCCGGTTGCCGCGCTCCGGGTCCTGGCCCCGGCCCTGCCACTCCACGTCCGACCGCCGCCTGTCCGCCATCGCCGCCTCCTTGGGGTATGGATCGCCCAGAGGGTCGTACCGGCTCGCACCTCCGGCAAGGGGGCGTCCGGAGCAGGCCGCCCGGCTATCCCTCCCCGCGGGACGAGGCTTCCGCCCACCACTCGATCCAGGTGCGCCGGGCCATCCATGCCACCGTCAGCGACACCCCGCCGAGCATCCCCAACTCGACACCCTCGGGGTGGCGTACCGCACAGGCGCCGGCGAGCAGTCCAGCCAGCAACACCAGGAACATGGACAGTCCATGGTGGAAGCGGGCGGCATCCGTGCGCGGCCACGTGTCATCCTTCGCACGGGCCCGCCGTCGCATGGCCACCAGTGCGCGCGCCACGGCCAGCAGGAAGAGCGCGTAGCCGCAGACCCACAGCACCTCCGCGTGGACGTTCATGGTCGTGATGGCGTCCATCCGTGCCCCCCTTCGCGTGCGGCATGTCCCGGGTGCCGTGCTCCCGGATCGCCGCGGCGGAGGCAAGGACGGGCGCGCAAAAGTTGAGCGGCACATCCACCAGGGAACGGACGCTTGCGGGCGGTGCCGACTCGCGAACATCATCGGCCATGTCCTCTCCTTCCTACGTCCACGGAACCAGCACCACCCCGTTGCTCGGGGAGACCATTGGCCAGAACCTGCGCCGGACCGTCGAGCGCTACGGCGAGCGCGAGGCCCTCGTCGTCCTCTCGCAGGGCTACCGCGCCACGTGGCGCCAGTTCTGGGACGAGACGACGAAGGTGGCCCTGGGCCTGCTGGCCTTCGGCGTGGAGAAGGGCGACCGCGTGGGCCTCTGGTCTCCCAACCGCTTCGAGTGGGTGGTGTCCCAGTTCGCCGCGGCCCGCATCGGCGCCATCCTCGTGAACCTCAACCCCGCCTACAAGACGGCGGAGCTGGAGTACGCGCTCAACCAGTCCGGCACCAGTGTGCTGCTGCTCTCGCGAGGCTTCCGCCAGACGGACTACCGCAAGATGCTGGAGGAGGTGCGCCCGCGCTGCCCCCAGCTTCGCGTCTCCCTGGTGCTGGACGACGACTGGAAGCTGCTGCTCGAGAACGGCACCCGCGTGAGCGAGCGCATGCTCACGGACCGCGAGGCCACGCTCCAGTTCGACGATCCCATCAACATCCAATACACGTCCGGCACCACGGGCTTTCCCAAGGGCGCCACGCTCAGCCACCACAACGTCCTCAACAACGGCTTCTTCGTGGGCGAGGCGCTGCGGCTCGGGACGGAGGACCGCGTCTGCATCCCCGTGCCCTTCTACCACTGCTTCGGCATGGTGATGGGCAACCTGGCCTGTGCCTCCCACGGCTCCACCCTGGTGATTCCGGGCGAGGCCTTCGAGCCGCTCGCGGTGCTGCAGGCGGTGGGCGCCGAGCGCTGCACCGCGCTCTACGGCGTGCCCACCATGTTCATCGCCGAGCTGGACCATCCGCGCTTCGCCGAGTTCGACTTCTCCTCGCTGCGCACCGGCATCATGGCTGGCTCGCCGTGCCCCATCGAGGTGATGAAGAACGTGCAGGCGCGCATGAACATGCGCGAGGTCACCATCTGCTACGGCATGACGGAGACCTCGCCCGTGTCCACGCAGAGCGCGCTGGATGATCCCCTGGACAAGCGCGTGGGCACCGTGGGCCGCGTGCACCCGCACGTGGAGGTGAAGATCATCGACGCGAGCACCGGCGGGGTGGTGCCCCGGGGCACGCCCGGCGAGCTGTGCACGCGCGGCTACAGCGTGATGCTCGGCTACTGGAACAACCCCGAGGCCACCCGCACCTCCATCGACGCGGCCGGTTGGATGCACACCGGCGATCTCGCCACCATGGACGAGGACGGCTACGTGAAGATCGTCGGCCGCATCAAGGACATGATCATCCGCGGCGGCGAGAACGTGTACCCGCGCGAAATCGAGGAGTTCCTCCACACGCACCCCGGTGTCAGCGAGGCCCAGGTCATCGGCGTGCCCAGCGAGAAGTACGGCGAGGAGGTGATGGCCTGGGTGAAGCCCAAGCCCGGCACCGCCCTCACCCAGGAGGAGTTGGTCCGCTTCTGCACAGGCCGCATCTCCACCTTCAAGATTCCCCGCTTCTGGAAGTTCGTGGACGAGTTCCCCATGACGGTGACTGGAAAAATCCAGAAATTCAGGATGCGGGAGGTCGCTGTGGCGGAGCTGGGGCTGCAGTCCGCCTCGGCGATCCGCACGGCCTGACACCCGGAAGGCGGGTTTTGGGCTCTAATGGTGCACCCCCCTTGGAGCCCTCCACCGTGACCCTCTCCGCCGCCCCCATTCCCGCCCCCGGATTGGAGCTGCTGCTCACCCTGGCCACTCCCATGGACACCTGCCGTGGGATGTTCTTCAACGGAGCATTCGAGGCGGCACGCTCGCTGGGAGGCGAGGAGGCCCGGTTGAAGTGCCACGTGGCCGCCGGGGAGAAGAAGTACGTCGACTTCTTCAGCTACCCGGTGGCGGACTTCCTCAAGACCATCTTCACCGCCGCGGAGGTGCTCGGGGGGCCGGCGCCGGCGGGACAGAGCATGGTGCTGCGGCAGTTCGGGCGCCGGGCCACGGCGGACTTCCTCCATTCCACCGTGGGCAGGACGATGATGGCGCTGGCCGGGACGGATCCGCAGCGGCTGCTCGCGAGTTTTCCCAGTGCCTACCGGGCCTCGCTGAGCTACGGCGACCGTTCCGTGGAGCGGCTCGGGGAGAAGCAGGCGCGGCTGATGGCGCGCCGGGACTTCCTGCCGCTGGCGTACAACGAAGGCGTCCTCCTCGCCGCGATGGAGCAGACGACGGCCCGGGAGCTGGTGGTGCGGGGGCGCCAGTTGTCACCGCTCGACGTGGACTATGAAGTGAGCTGGCTGTAGGGGCCTCGGACAGGAGCGGGCGATTCACGGAGGGGGCGCCTGGCTGGCTCCTCCGTCCCAGGCCCGCGCGCCTCGACATAATCCCTTCCCTCCGCCCGTTGCGTTGGGAGGGAGGCCCCACTCCGAGGGAGAGGAGAGGACGTCATGGGTGTGAAGCTGCTGCTGGCAGGCTGGTACGGTGGAGGGGCGCTCTTCTCGGCGCCGGAAGCGCCCTGGCCCTGGCTGCGGCGGGTGGAGCGGTGGGTGAGGGGGGCGGCGGAGGAGTTGCTGGAGAGCTCGCGCACGGTGGAGGGCCCTCGGGGGCCCATCTTGTTCCTGCGCCTGCACCCGGCGGCCGAGGACGTGGCCATTGTCGCCGCCGGGCAGGGGCGGGTGGTCGTCCTGGCCAATACCTCCATGGTGGGGCCGGGCTACCACCGCTACCTGTGTGATCTGCTCCATGCCCTGGGGGACGCGCTCCATGTGGACTGGGCGGAGCCGGCCCTCACGGTGGCGGGAGTGGGAGACCCCACGGGGTATTTCCATACCGGAGACGCGAGTGACATCGCCCCTCGCATGCTCGCCTGGTTGGGGAGCATGGCCGGCCGGGTGTTGGACTTCCGGAGGCAAGGCCATTCGGGGGCCACGCTCTCGCTGCGCCCCGGGCACGGCTTCGAGCACCCCGGGGCCCTGCTGACGCCCATGGGTCCGCGGGACGAGGCGTGGTTGCGCGCCGTGCATGAGGAGCCGCTGAGTGGCCGGGACATCTTTCCGTGGTGGGAGCCCGGGCAGGGCGCCGCGACGAAGCTGGGCCGGGCGCTCAGCCTCATCTGGACGGAGATGGTGTGGCGCCCGCCGCTGCTCGAGGAGGAGCGCCACCGTTTCCGCGAGGTGGCCCGGTTGCTGGAGTCCGCATGGCGGGAGTCGCCGGAGCTGGCCTATCCGTGGCGCGAGTGGCAGCAGGTGTTGGGCTATCTCGGCGTGGGCGGCACGCTGGCGGAGGAGGTCTCCCGCCGCGCCATCGAGGCGCCCTCGGGTCCGCTCATCGGCTACCGGCGCGGCGCCGTGCAGGTGACGCTGCCCGAGGGCTGGGAGATCCGCATCCCCGGCTCGCTCGCCGAGGAGCGGCTGGCCGATGGGAGCTGGGTGGCGCGAGACCATCGCCGCAGCGTGCGCTTCGTGCCGCTGCAGGACGACGTGGAAGGGATTGCCCCCGGTCCCGAGCAGTCCCTGCCGTACGAGTTCCAGCACCAGGGCGAGCGGGTGAGTGGACGGGCCACGCTGCACGTGGAGCCGGGGGATTGCCGGCTCACGGCGCTGTGCGAGTCCGGCACGCACCGGGCCCTGTGCGTCGTCAGCTTCGATGATCCGGATGAGCAGGATTGGGCGCTGGGCACCTGGCGCTCGCTGGACCACGCCGCGGCGGCGTGACGCCGTGCTCGTTGGGCGCTCACCGGCTTTCGAGACTTGGCTCCGATGACGGGCCATGGCAGAGAGCATGGCCACTCCCATGCTCTCTCGCGAACCGGCAATGCTCGACCCCATGACAACCTGCACGGCCTTTTTCAGGTCGCTCGTGCCATGCATCGCCCTGCTGCTGGTCTCCTGCGGGAGCACTCGTCATACCGTTTCCCCAGGCGCCGACGAACTGACGGGATTCGTGCTCATCATGGGTGAGGACCCGGATGGCCAGGTCCGCCACTCCTGGCAGCGAGCTACCGAATTGAACCTGCCTCGGTATGACCCTCCCTCCAGCGTGGGACGCATCGTGCTCGCTTCACGCCGCCCCAGGGATTGCGATCAGGAGCAAGTCGACTGCGTCCAAGCCTGCATGAAGCGCAGGCTCCCTTCCAATTACAGTCACATCAGGCGAGAGGACGGTGGCAAGAAGAGGTTTTGTGAGAAGGAGTGTCTGGAGGAGTATATGGATTGCTTGGAGTCGCAGAAGCAGCATGCCCTGCAATTCAATGCTGTGGATTCCGCGGTCGAGTGGTTGAAGCGGAATCGCGAGCAACTCCTTCTCGGCTCGGTGGTCATCATTGCCGGTGTTGCATTCGTGACCATCTCCGCTGGCGCAGGGGCCGTCGTGCTGGCACCCATCGTGCTCGTGGCAACTTGAAGAGTATGCGCTTCACAGTGCTCGCTGGAGTGCCCGCATGAACTCCGATCTCATCAGAACCTTGACCCTGCTCCATGAGGTGGAGCGGCATGCCCTCACCTCAAAGCAACATGAGGCGCTCAGGAACTCCATGCTCACACTCCATTTCATCATGGGGCGGGGTGAGGCAGGTGAGTTCGCGGACTATCTCGAAGGCTTCGGGGCTACGCCCAACCCTCCGGTTCTCTCTTTCGCGACGAAGGAAGACGCGGACGTTTGGCTGCGGAATCATCCCGCCCCGCCCCATGGAGCCGTCATTGGGGTAGGAACTGCTCGCTATCACGTCGCGTACTCTCGAGAACTCGAGCATCGGAAGTTGCTTCGCCTCCCCTCTGAAGAAGAGTGGAAGCAGATGGAGGAGGCCGGGGAAGACCCTGAACCAGAAGCCGAGGATGCGCCCGAGCCCCAAGAACCAGGTCACGGCACGAGGTTCAGCCTTTTTCGCCTCGCCAATTGGACCTTCTTCCACCTCTACGAAATGGAGAAGCGTATTGCTTCCGCCGAGGAGCTCGAGGCCATCAGAATCGCCAGGATCTCCTTCCACTTCGTGATGGATGAGGGGGAGGAGCATGGATTCGAGGCGTACCTGGAGACCGTCCACTCCGCCCGGACCTCACGTCCTCTCCAGTCCTTCGAGAACAGAGCGGATGTGGACACATGGCTCGAGAATCAGCCCGAGCCTCCGCCTCCGGCAGTGGTCGCCATCGGGAACGACCTCTACTCCGTGGGGTACAATCGCAGGCGTAGGTTGCGCATGCTGATCCGCATCCCCACCGGCTCGGGCGGGTGACTGGGGTCTCCCAGTGCAGGGTGACCTCAGAGGGGGCAGGCACTCCGGGCGCGCTGCGTGAGAACTTGTCCGACTGTTGGACAGGTTTTCAGCGAACGCGCCCGGGACCCGCGGCCTTACTGGACGGTGTAGACCACCGTGCCGCTGCAACCGCGGTTGGCGGCGCAACCGGCGCGGAGCTGGTACGTGCCGCCCTTGCCCGCCGGGACGGTGTAGCTCAAGTGCGAGAGCGAGCCGCAGGCGTTGTCGTTGGAGCCCACCAGGGTACCGGTGGAGGTGTAGAGCCGCAGGTATGTATCGCCGCTGCCGGAGGCGCCCGCCAGGGTGCAGGTGCCGAGCCTCGAGCGTCTGGCCCGCGGCCACCGTCACGTTGCGGTGGGTGGTGTTGCGGGTGGCGTTCTGGGTTCTGCTGGCGGCGTAGGTGAACGAAGCGGTGATGGGGCCGGGCGGTGGCGGGGGGGCGGCGGTGAGCTTCCACACCACGGTGCCGTCGCAGCTCCCGCTGGAGTAGCAGCCGGCCCGGATTTGATAGGTGCCGCCCTTGCCCGCGGGCACCGTGTACTTGAAGTACGAGGAGTGGCCGCCACAGGCGTCGTCATTGGCGGCGGTCTGGATGCCCGCGCCATCGAACAGGCGCAGGTAGGTGTCGCCGTTGGCGGTGGCGCCGGTGAGGTTGCAGGTGCCCACCTCCACCACGTCCCCCGCGTTGAAGGTGAGGCTCTTGTTCACCGTGTTCTGCTGGGCGCTGTGGGTGTTGGTGGCGCTGAAGGTGAAGGACTCGGCCGGCGGCGGGGGAGGCGGAGGCGGCGGGGGAGGGGGCTCGCCGTTGGCGCCCCACGGGTCCGGGCACGTGGCGCTGCGGAGGGCACACCGCGGCAGGCTGGTGCCCAGGTGGGTGATGACGTCCTGGATGGGCACGCCGCGGTTGGGGCAGTTGGCGCAGTGGTGCAGCGACACCACCTGGTGGTCGGCATAGGCAATCACCGGCGAGCCCGAGGAGCCGCCCTGGGTGTCCGCGTAGTAGCCCACGTCATTGGGCCCGCTGCTCTGGCACGCCGCTTCGTTGAGGCTGTACACCTCGGCGTAGCCGGAGGCGTCGGCCGTGGCGCTGGAGGTGACGGCGATCTTCTTGCCGTACGCCGCCGGGTGCTGGGGGACGTAGATGCGCTCGTCCACCACCGCGCCGGTGGGGCGGAGCTGGAGGAAGCCGTAGGTGCTGGTGGGGTTGGTGGGGAGCTGCACCAGCGTGTAGTCGCGGGGCGCGTCCGTCTTCACCAGGGTGGCGCTGGTGGCCACCACCGTGCCCGGGCATGCGCCCCAGGAGCCGCAGGAGGTGGCGCAGGTGGCGCCCTCGGCCATGAACTCGTAGGTGGTGTTCTGCGCGTCCGTGGCCTTGCTGATGCAGTGGTTGTTCGTCAGCAGGTGGCCCTGGTCGCCCACGAGCCAGCCGGTGCACGCGCTGGAGCCGTTGATGAGCAGGCGCGCCACCGCCCGGCCGTGGTTGTAGATCTGCGGCTCGCTGCCCTCGTAGCACCGCGCCCAGCCGGATTCGTCCGCGCCACACAGGGCCTCGGCCTGGACGCCGCTCGGGCCCAGCTCCTGGGCGGTGTAGCCGCGCGCGTACTTGTCGATGCGGTAGCCGTATTTGTTGAGCACGCCCCGGCGATCCACCGCCGTGCCGTGCAGCTCGATGATGGCGGTGTCCCCCGGAATGGGGATGCCCCAGAAGCCATCTCGCGCGCCCGGGTGCGTGTTGTCGTAGCGCCAGGAGCGCGAGCCGTCCGGCGCGCGGACGACGAGGAAGTCCCCCTCCTCCAGCTCGAGCGTGGCGAAGTGCGGGGCGATGTACGAGGCCCCGGGGTGGGTGAGTGTCCCACGATGCAGGGCTCCGTTGGCGGCGCGCTGCTCCACCGCCGTGTACGGGTGCGGCGATTCGAGGCGGTGCACCACCTCCTCGCCCACCTTCTTGATGCTCTGCGACGCGGGCGACGCCTCGCAGACCGGCCCGCTCCCGGGCACCGTGGCCCCCGCGGTGGTGCCGAGCGCGAGGCTCACGGCGAGACACGCTAGCCGGCGAAAGGCATTCATGTGGGGACCTCGGTAGGGGGTGGGAGCCGGCTGGAAGGTAGGAATGAGCAGGCAGGCGTCCAGCCCTCCCAGGAGTACGGGGAGTCCGTGGCTGCACGGACGCGGCCCGGAAGGTCCTAAAGTGGGCGCCACGATGCCCGACGCGTCCACGCTCGCTGACTGGGGACTGCCGGGGCTCTTCCTCGTGGCGATGGTGGCCGGCTCGGTGCTGCCGGCGCCCTCCGAGGCGGTGCTGGCCGCGCTCGTCTATGGAGGGGTGTCCCCGGCTCCGGCCGTGGCGGTGGCCACCGCGGGCAATGTGCTGGGGGCCCTCACCCTCTATGTCCTGGGGCGCTGGGTGGCGCGCGGGGGCGGTGGCCCGGTGGGACGCTGGGTGCAGCGCCGCCGTGAGTGCGAGGGCCCCCGTCTGGCCCGGGCCCAGGAGCGGCTGGCCACCTGGGGTGCCCCGGCCCTCGCCCTCGCGTGGGTGCCCGTGGTGGGGGATGTGTTCGTGCTCGCCGCCGGCCTCGTGGGCGTGCGCTGGGGGCCCTTCGTCGGCTTCGTCACAGTGGGCAAGGGGCTGCGCTACCTCTTTGTCGCGCTCTCCGTCGTCGCGGCAACCCCCGCTGGAATTTCACCGTGAGACTGCGATGATGGGCCCGCATTCCCCCCATCGCCCGCTCGTCGCGGGCAGGAAGTGTTTCCGATGAGACAGTCTTACCCTTCCTCGAAGCGCTCGGGCCTGGGCCCCTGGCTTCTGGTTCCACTGCTCACCCTGGTCCTCGCCGCATGCGGTGAGGGCTCCGCCGTGGACCCGCGGGAGGAGTCCGCCAACGAGGAGCTGTCCGCGGGAGGGGCGGCGCTCGGGGAGTTCCGGCTGCGCCTGATGGCCGCCAACATCACCAGCGGCAACCTGCAGAGCTACGACCCGGGCCACGGCACCCGCATCTTCCAGGGCACGAAGCCGGACGTGGTGGCCATCCAGGAGTTCAACTACGGGAACAACTCGGCCGCCGCCATCCGGGGCTTCGTCGATACGGCCTTCGGGCCGGGCTTTCACTATTACCGGGAGACGGGGGCGCAGATTCCCAACGGCATCATCAGCCGCTGGCCCATCATCGCCTCGGGCGAGTGGGTGGACCCGAAGGTCGGCAACCGGGACTTCGCCTGGGCGCGCATCGACATCCCCGGTCCGAAGGATCTCTGGGTGGTGAGCGTTCATCTGCTCACCTCGGGAAGCGGCGTCCGCAACGAAGAGGCGGTCAGTCTGGTGCAGCGCATCAAGGACAACATTCCCACGGGGGACTACCTGTCCATCGCCGGTGACCTCAACACCGACAGCCGCTCCGAGAGCTGCTTCAGCACCTTCAGCCAGGTGGTGACCACCAGCGGCCCGCACCCCGCGGACAAGAACGGCAACGTCAACACCAACGCCGGCCGCTCCAAGCCGTACGATCACGTGCTGGTGGACTCGGATCTGCGCGCCTACCAGACGGCCACGGTCATCGGCTCCAGCTCGTTCAGCGCGGGCCTGGTGGTGGACACGCGCGTGTACTCGCCCCTCTCGGAGATCTCCCCCGCGCAGTCGGGGGACAGCGGCGCCTCGAACATGCAGCACATGGCCATCATCAAGGACTTCCTCCTGCCGGGGGATGATGGGACGACGCCCGTGGGGAGCGTGACGGTGGGCTCTCCCAACGGTGGCGAGAGCTGGGCGGGGGGCAGCAGCCAGACCATCACGTGGACGGCGAGCGGCGTGACGCAGGTGAAGCTCGAGTACACGACGGACGGGAGCACGTGGAACCTCATCTCCGCGGGCACGCCGGCCTCGGCGGGCAGCTACACCTGGGTGGTGCCGGGCACGGCCACCACGGCGGCGAAGGTGCGGGTGAGCGACGCGGCCAGGCCCTCCATCACCGACACCAGCAACGCGGCCTTCACCATCACCGTTGTGCCGGTGCCCGTGGGCGCCATCACCGTGGAGACGGAGTCCAACAACACCGCGGCGACGGCCAACGGCCGGGTGGGGGCGGGCACCAGCGTGAGCGGGAGCATCTCCACCAGCACGGACGCGGACTGGTTCAAGTTCACGGTGACCGAGCCGGGCACCGTCACGGTGAAGCTGACCATGCCCGGGAGCGGGGATCTGGACTGGTACCTGTTCACCGAGTCCGACCTGAGCTTCTTCGAGGTGCGCGGCTACACCACGAGCAACCCGGAGGTGGGCACCTACGAGGCACCCGCCGCGGGCACGTACTACGTGAAGGTGGTGGGCTACTCGGGCGCGATGAGCAACTACTCGCTCCTCGTGACGGGGGCCGGCGTCCAGCCGTAGCCTCCCCGAAGGCAGCGAGGGCTCCCGGGGGCACTCGAGCCCCGGGAGCCCTGGAGACGGCCCTCCCTTGGAGGAGGGTCAGTGGTGGTGGCTGTCCAGCAGGGCGTCACCCGAGTGGAGCCCGGCGGGCTCGAACTCCTCGCCCTCGGCCACCGTGGGCTGGTTGCGCGGAGGCGTGGGCGGGTCCCCGGGGCGGGACGAGGGCCGGCCGTAGTCGCGCTCGTAGATGCGCAGCACGGCGAGGAAGAAGGCCACGATGAGGGGCCCCAGCAGCAGGCCGACGGCGCCGAAGACGGCCAGGCCTCCGAGCAGCGAGAAGAAGACGATGGCGCCGTGCATGTGCATGCCACGCTTGGCCAGGATCGGCTTGATGACGTTGTCGGAGAGCCCCACCACGACGACGCCCCAGATGGCCAGCACGAGGGCGGCGATGGGGTGGCCGGTGGCGAGCAGCAGCAGGGCGGCGGCCAGGCACACCACGGCGGCGCCGACGGCCGGGATGAGCGCGAAGAAGAACGTCACCGCCGCGAAGAAGATGGGGACCGGCACGCGGGTGATGAGGTAGCCCACCAGCGCCGCCGCCGCCTGCACGCCCGCGGTGGCGATGCTGGACACCAGCACCGACTTGGTGACGCGGCGGAACTCCATCAGCAGCTCCGTCGTCTGCCCGCGCTTGAGCGGGGACACGCTCTCCAGCCACGCGACGAGTTGCTTGCCCTGCACCAGCAGGAAGTAGAAGGCGATGAGCATCATCACCGTCTGGAAGACGACCGTGCCGGTGGTCATCACCACCCCACCGACCGTCTGGGCCGCGGTGGCTCCCCGGGTGCTCACCTGCTCCTGCAGGGTCTGCCACAGCCCGGCGCTCCGCGTCTGGAAGTTCTCCAACATCTGCCCGGCGTGCTCCTTCAGCGGGCCGGGGACGTAGGCCAGCAGTCCCTCCAGCCCCCGCCGCTCCACGGTGTCGGCGATGAAGGCCACCCCCTTGGAGATCTCGGAGACCAGGAAGGCCGTGATGCTGGCCAGGGGCGCGAGCACCGCCACGATGACGCCCAGACAGATGAGGCCGGCCGAGAGCCCGTCCTTCCCGTGGAAGCGCCGCGTCAACCACCGGTGCAGGCCGTACAAGGCCCCGGCGAGCACCGCGGCCAGGAAGAAGGCCTCGAAGAAGGGAGAGAAGACCCAAAACACCAGGGCGATGGACAACACGATGAGCCCGATGAGGACCCTTCGGGCGCCTTGTTCAGTGGCCATGGGCGGACGATGGGGGCGCCACCCGGTGACCGGTAGGGGTGGGGCCGCCCGGCTGCCCGCTCTCCAAGGCTGCTCGGTTCTTGGGGAAGCAGGCAGGCCGGGTAGAGTGCGCGCCCCATGCCGTCCTTCGACTCGAACCTCTTCCCCCTCTGGCTCGTCCAGGCGCTGTGCGCCCTCTTCCTCGCCATCACCTTCCTCCAGTCCGGCCTGGACAAGGTGATCGACTGGAAGGGCAACCTGGGGTGGCTCACCGGACACTTCTCCAAGACGCCCCTGCGCGGGGTGGTGGCGCCCATGCTGGCCACCCTCACGCTGATGGAGCTGGCCGCGGGCGCGGTGAGCGCGGCCGGGCTGGTGGTCCTGGTGCTCTCCGGGGGCACCCGGGTGGCCCTGTGGGGCGCGGCCCTCTCGGCCCTGTCCTTCGTGGCCCTCTTCTTCGGCCAGCGCATGGCCAAGGACTACGCGGGCGCCGGGGGCTTGGTGCCGTACTTCCTCGTCAGCCTGCTGGCCCTGCTGGTCATGCGCGGCTGAGCCGTCCGGCGCCCCGGCCGCACCGGGCCGGGTTCCCTCGGGCGCGAGCCGTAGTAGTCTGGCCCCCCGGCCCTTCCGCGATGGAGGGGACCGGAGGAGGCCCATGGAACGCCTGCGCTTCTTCCTGAATGACAAGCCCGTCGAGGAGACGGGGCTCTCTCCCACCACCACGCTGTTGCGCTACCTGCGCGACAGGGTGAACCTCACCGGAACCAAGGAAGGCTGTGCCGAGGGCGACTGCGGGGCCTGCACCGTCGCCGTGCTGGAGCACGACAGCCAGGGGGCGCCCGCCCTGCGCGCGGTGAACTCGTGCCTGGTGCTGCTGCCCATGCTGCAGGGCAAGCGCGTCTACACGGTGGAGGCCCTCAAGGAGGGCGGCCAGTACCACGTCGTCCAGGAGACGCTGGCGCGCGAGCTGGGCTCCCAGTGCGGCTACTGCACCCCGGGCATCGCCATGGCCATGCTGGAGGCCTGCCACCGCCGGGACATGGACGAGCCCTGGAAGCTGGACGCGCAGATGTGCGGCAACCTCTGCCGCTGCACCGGCTACCGGCCCATCCGCGAGGCCGCGAAACAGGTGGCCGGCCTGCGCCCCGAGGACCGTTTCGCCCGGGCGCTCGCGGAGACGCGGCCCGAGCCCATGGCGCTGGCCTACGAGGCCGGGGCCCAGCGCTTCTTCACCCCCGGCTCGCTGGAGGCCCTCTGGGACGTGCTCGACACGCACCCCGAGGCGCGCTTCGTGATGGGCGGGACGGACCTGTCGCTGGAGGTGACGAAGCGCTACGCCGAGCCTCCGCTGCTGGTATCGCTGGAGGCCCTGTCCGAGCTGCACGTGCTGGAGCCCCGTGCCGGTGGGCACCGCCTGGGCGCCACCGTGTGGCTGACGGACCTGGAGGATTACGCGCGCGTCGCCTGCCCACCCCTGGAGCGGATGCTGCGCTACTTCGGCTCGCGGCAGATCAAGAACCGCGCGACGGTGGGCGGCAACCTGTGCACGGCCTCGCCCATTGGAGACCTGGCGCCGGTGCTGCTCTCGCTGGGCGCCGAGGCGGTGCTGCGCTCGCGGGCGGGTGAGCGGAGGATGCCCTTGGAGGACTTCTTCCAGGGCTACCGGCGCACGGCGCTCGGGCGCGGTGAGGTGCTGGCGTGCGTGGACGTGCCGGCCCAGCCGGAGGGCTCGCGGGCGCTGGCGTACAAGGTGTCCAAGCGGCGCGAGCTGGATATCAGTGCCGTCTCCGCGGGCTTCCGGGTGGTGGTGGACGGGGAGGGGAAGGTGACGGAGGCGCGGTTGGCCTACGGAGGCATGGCGGCGACGCCCTCGCGGGCCCGGCACACCGAGGCCGCGCTGGTGGGCCAGCCCTGGACGGAGGCCGCGGTGGAGGCGGCCCTGGCCCGGCTGGACGAGGACTTCAAGCCGCTGTCCGACCATCGCGGTTCGGCCTGGTACCGCGCGCAGGTGGCGAAGAACCTGCTGCGCGGCTTCTTCCACGAGACGCTCTCCACGCCGGTGCCCCGGCTGGCGGAGGGCCACTCGGCCACGGTGCAGGTGAGGTGACCCGGATGAGCACGCTTCCTTCTTCTCCCGATACCCTCCCCGCCCAGCAGCCCGGGCCCACCCCCACGCCCCTGCACGCCCCGGCCCCGCACGAGAGCGGCCTGAAGCACACCAGTGGCGAGGCCCGCTACGTGGACGACCTGCCCTCGCCGCCGGGGATGCTGGTGGGGCACCTCGTCACCTCGCCGCACGCGCACGCGCGCATCCGGCGCAGGGACGCCTCGCGGGCCCGGGCGCTTCCCGGCGTCCACGCCGTGCTCTTCGCCGAGGACATCCCCGGGGAGAACCAGGTCGGCCCCGTCATCCACGACGAGCCGCTGATGTCCGACGGCGAGGTGCACTTCCAGGGGCAGACGGTGGCGCTGGTGCTGGCGGAGGACGCCGCCGTGGCCCGCCGTGCCGCCGCGCTGGTGGAGGTGGAGTACGAGCCGCTGCCCGCGCTCCTGTCCATCAAGGCGGCGGTGGAGGCGGGCTCCTTCCTCACCACCCCGCATGTCATCGGCCGGGGAGAGCCGGACGCCGCGCTCGCCGCCGCGCCGGTGCGCCTGTCCGGCGAGTGCATGACGGGCGCGCAGGACCACTTCTACCTGGAGACGCAGGCGTCGCTGGCGGTGCCGGGCGAGGACGGCTCGGTGCACCTGTGGAGTTCCACCCAGCACCCCTCGGAGGTGCAGGCCATCGTCGCCCATGTGCTGGGGGCGGGGCGGCACCAGGTGGTGGTGGAGGTGCCGCGCATGGGTGGCGGCTTCGGCGGCAAGGAGACGCAGGCGGCGCCCTTCGCGGCCCTGGCGGCCCTGGGCGCACGTGCCACCGGGCGGCCGGTGAAGATGTGGCTCAACCGCGACCAGGACATGGCCTTCACCGGCAAGCGCCACCCCTTCTGGGGCCGCTATGAGGCCGGGCTCGACAAGGAGGGGCGGCTGCTCGCGCTCAACGTCGAGCTCGTCTCCGACGGCGGGTGGAGCACGGACCTGTCGCACGCCATCCTGGACCGGGCGCTCTTCCACCTGGACAACGCGTACTTCGTCCCGGCCCTGCGCTTCACCGGCCGGGTGGCCCGCACGAACCTGCCCTCCAACACGGCCTTCCGCGGCTTCGGCGGGCCCCAGGGCATGTTCGTGATGGAGGAGGTGCTCAACCGCGCCGCCGAGCTGCTCGGGTTGGACCCGGCCGTGGTGCGCGAGCGCAACTACTACGGGCAGGCCCCCGCGAACCTCACCCACTACGGCCAGCCCGTGGAGGGCAACCGGCTGCCGCGCCTCCACGCGGAGTTGATGGCCTCCAGCGACTACGCCCGCCGCCGCGCGGAGATCGACGCCTTCAACGCCCGCTCGCGGTGGACGAAGCGGGGCATCGGCTTCCAGCCGGTGAAGTTCGGCATCTCCTTCACCACGAGCTTCCTCAACCAGGCCGGGGCCCTGGTGGTCATCTACACGGACGGCAGCGTGCAGCTCAATCACGGTGGCACCGAGATGGGGCAGGGGCTGCACACCAAGATGAGGGCCGTGTGCGCGCACGAGCTGGGCATCCCCGCCGAGCGCATCCGGGTGATGAACACCGCGACGGACAAGGTGCCCAACACCTCGGCCACGGCGGCCTCGAGTGGCACGGACCTCAACGGCATGGCGGTGAAGCAGGCGTGCGAGGTGCTGCGCGAGCGGCTGCGCCCGGTGGCCGCGCGGTTGCTCCAGGCCGAGCGGGGGGGCGAGGTGGATGCGCTCGCCTTCGTGGGGGGCCGGGTCTTCCTGCCCGCGCGTCCCGAGCGCTCGGTGTCCTTCGCCGAGGTGGTGCACGCCGCGTACCTGGCGCAGGTGTCGCTGTCGGCCACGGGCTACTACCGCACGCCGGACATCTCGTATGACCGGGTGGCCGGGCGCGGCAAGCCCTTCCACTATTACGCCTTCGGGTCCGCCGTGGTGGAGGTGGAGGTGAGCGGCCTCACCGGCGAGCACCGCCTGCGCCGGGTGGACATCCTCCACGACGTGGGCACCTCGCTGGTGCCGAGCATCGACCGGGGCCAGGTGGAGGGCGCCTTCATCCAGGGCCTGGGCTGGCTCACGTGCGAGGAGGTGCTCTTCGACGCGAAGGGACGGCTCGTCACGCACTCGCCGGACACGTACAAGATTCCGGCGGTGGGGGATGCGCCCGAGGACTTCCGCGTCGCCCTGCTGGAGCGCGCGCCGCAGGACAACAGCATCCACGGCAGCAAGGCGGTGGGCGAGCCCCCGTTCATGCTGGCGATTGGAGCGGTGACGGCGCTGCGGCACGCGGTGGCCGCCTTCGGTCCTCCGCGGACTCCGGTGGAGCTGGCCTCGCCCGCGACGCCGGAGGCGATTCTGCGCGCGGTGGAGGTGGCGCGGGCCGCGGGAGCGCTTCCGGACGGAAAGGCCTGAGGCGCGGAGCGGGAGCGCTCGCCGCCGCGCGCCAGGTGCTCAGGACATGCCGCGCGCCAGCTCCAGCGGCCACGGCCACCTGCCTCGCGGCGTCACGCTCTCGCGCCGTCCGTGGGGCACGGTGAGATTGCGGCCCAGGGCCTGGAAGAGGGCGTGCACTCCGCGGACGGCGAGCCGGGCCTCCGCGGCGAGGGCCTCGCGAGAGGCTTCGTCCAGGCGCAGCAGATCCAGCGTGTCGAGCAGGTGCGCCCGGTAGGCCTCGCCGTCGAGGTGGGTCGCGTGACGGAGGAAGACGGTTCCCTCCTTCCCGCGCAGCCCGAGGGCGCGCGCAATCCCGGCGCCACCCTGGCCGGCTCCGGGCAGATCCGTGGCGTAGAGCACCCAGGCATGCGCGGCGAGCAGCCCGGGGGCTTCATCGCAGAGCAGGCCGAGCCGCTCCACGTGCGCCACCGTGTCCTGCCGCGGCGCGCTCGAGTACCACCCCGGGCCGAGCAGGGTGCGCAGATCGTCCTGCAGCAACTCGTTGCGCCACAGCTCGGGCAGGCAGAGGGGCGCCACCGAGGGGAGCTGGCGGTTCCACATGAAGGACCACTCCAACTCCGCGTAGAGGGCCTGGAGGTTGGCCAGCAGCCGCACGTAGTGCGTCCGGTCCAGCTCTCCGCGCGCGAGCCGCTGGGCGAAGGGGGTGCTCGCCGCGGCGCGCAACTCGTGGGCGGTGGCCCGCCGCAGCAGCTCCGTCAACGTGCTCACTGTCTCCACCCTCCCGTGGCCGCGGCCTCGGGCTCGGCCTGGGGCGCCGAGGCGAGCGTCCGCAGCGCGTCTCCCAACGTGTGCCAGGTCGCGTGCAGCGTTCCCTCGTCCATGCGGATCGTCAAAGGCCCGAGGGTCAGGTGCAGGTGCCCACAGGAGCAGCGCGCCACCTCCGCGCTGGGACTACGGGCCAGGATGGTGCGGCAGCAGGGGGGAGTCGGCACGGCGGACCTCCTCGGCGTCTCGTTGGTGGGTGATGTTGATTCTGATTATCGTTTTCAAAATGAAGATGCCAGACGAGGGGCGAGCGGTCAAGACTGCTGGCGGCACGTGGGCTGCTCAGGCGCACCGGTAGACTCCTCCCCCGCTCCAGCCGCTCCCCACCCATGAGCGCGGCGGGCGGGGAGGTGCCGCGTGTCCAACCGTCGTGAAACTCCGCGTCCGGCGGCGGGCGCGCCCCGATGGGGTGTGCTGCTGCTGGTGGCCCTCCTGCTCACTCCCGGCTGCGTCACGCCGGGTTCACGTCTCCTGTCCAAGACTTCCCCCTTCCAGGCGCCCACCTCCTCCGCTTCCATGGAGGACGAGCCGCAGCGGTTGCACCGGCGCCGCGGCGCCCGGGGGCTGGGCTCGGACGCCACTCTGTTGGGCGCGGGCGAGACGGCCATGCACAGTGTGGCCAGCGGGGGCATGGTCCCCCAGGGTCCGGCCACCTGCGGCGGCCAGACGGTGCCCCGGGGCTGGCCCGACTACTCCTCCGGCGGTGAGGCGCTGCTGGCGCCCTTGCTCACCTGCACTTCGCCCACCGAGTACGTCGCCCTGCAGCAGCGCGTGGACATGCCCCGGCTGGTGGAGGCCCTGGACGAGTGGAGCGCGGTGCGGCTGGGGACCCTGGGCCCGGTGCGCGAGGACGCCGCCGCCCTGCTGCAACGCAAGCGCGCCGCCTTCCTGGTGAGCGCCACCGAGCGTTACGGCCCCTTCCACGCCGAGGTGTTCGCCCTCTTCGTGCTGCACTCGGCCCATGACGACGAAGTGGACGCGGTGCTGCGGCTGCTGGCCGGGGACAAGCTGCTGGGACAGACGCTGGCCCTCATGCCCGCGGTGCGCCAGGAGTTGGAGACGCGCGGCCTGCCCCTCTCCCTCTACCCGGAACGGGCCGCGCGGGGCGGGGACGTGCTGCGGGGCCTGGGCCGCGCCGCCCGAGATGCGCTCGCCACCAGTCCCCTGGTGGACGGCGGGCGCTACACGGAGTTGGTGGGGCGGTGGGCGCACCTGCCTCCACCCTACCAGCACGCCGCCCGCGAGGTGGAGCGGGCCCTGGCGCTGCGGCACCTCTCGGCGGGTAGCGTGGCGCTGGGCTCCTTCGACGCCATGACGTTCGGGGTTCCGCTGGGCTTCTACTACCTGGTGGCCGGCACGAGCCAGGGGGCGTACTCCCTCGGCCAGGGCCACTACGAGCAGGCCACGCGCGAGCTGGCACCCACCCTGCTGCTGGGCACCCTGTACGCCGGTGGCAAGGGCCTGCGCGCCCTGACCCAGGCCCGGGGGGCCGGCACGCCCGCGCTCGGCGGTCTCCAGGTGATGGAGCAGCGCCTACGGGGCCTCCAGGAGCTGGCGCGGCAGGTGGAGACGCGGCTTGGCGTGGGCGGCCTGCGGGAGCTGGCCGGGTGGATACGAGAGCGCCGGGAGGTGGGCCACTTCGTGGCCGTGGGAGGAGTGGACGCGGCGCTGGCATTGCACGAGGCAAGGGGCAATGTGGCCCGGGCGCAGGCGGTGATGTCCAGGGCCCGGCCCGGGTCCACGGGCTCCCCGTCGGAGAGGAGCGGAGCCCACCGGGGCGCCGGGCAGGTGGCCCCCATGGCGGACGACGCCGTACGTGCCAGCCACGAGGCTGCCGGGCGCGCCGGGAGCCTGGCCTCGCTGGTGGACGACGGGGCGGGGCTCGCCCGGGAGGTGGTGGAGGCGCGGCTGGCGCTGGTGGAACTGGAGGCCCCGGGCCCACGTCTGCCCCGGGACGTGGCGGTGCTGGAGAAGCAGCGGCCCTCCCCGCGGGCTCCGCCGCCCGGAGCCGGGGGCAATCCGCGTTGGGGGGAGTACGTCGCCTACTACGAGGAGCGCCTGCGGGAAATCCAACAGGGCAAGGCGGCCAAGGCCCCCATGCGCTGGGAAGCCTACGAGCAGATGCGGGGGTGGTTCGCCCGGGGGCTGGCCTTCGAGCGCCTCATGGTGGAGTTGCTGGAGGCCGACGCGAAACGGCCCCGGGCCGAGCGCCGCTTCCTCGGAGCCTTCCTCCAGCCTCGTATCCTGCGGTCCGTGGGCGTGACGAAGCCGGAGAGCGGCCTGCGCTATGCGGATGTGCTCGTCATCGAGGAGGGCGGGCCTGCTGGAGTGCCACTTCGCGTCGAGACCTTCAGCTTCAAGAGCCGAGATCTGTCACTCTTGAAAGGCGGGGAGCTGATAGCGCAGATGGTCGAGGACGCGAGTGAAGCGCTCCAGAAGTACGGAGGGACGCTGGATATCCGCCGGAACTCCGTCCACTCCTTGCTCTCCGGGAGTAGCGAGGTGCCCGTCCAACGGGTCCGCCTCGTCTATGAGGGCGGCAAGCTCAAGCCCTCGCAGGTCGCAGACCTGGATGTTGCCGTGGAAGCGGTCACGGAAAGGGTTCCGGGGGTGGAGGTGCTATTGCAATGAAGGTGCTGGAGCTTCACGACATCAAGGCGGGAGACAGCCTCCGTCTCACCTTCAGGGGGGCGTTCGACCCGGGGGCCGCACGAGAAAGCGAGCTGGAGCCCTTTCTTCAAGTGCTCGAGGAGCACGCGGGCGAGTGGATGCCGGACGTCGTAGGAGGCAAGCGGCAGCGGAAGTACACCTGCGCTGCCCTTTGGAAGGCGCTGGAGGAGCGAGGGGGTGACCGATACACCCACTGCGGGCTCTATCGCACGAAGTGGCCCGCGTTGGACATGTCGCTCGGTCTCTTCCTCCCGCCTCTTCCACCCAGGCTGGACATCATGCTCAAGGTGAAACCGCTCTCCTTCTTCGCGGAGGCGGAGCGTTGCCTCCATCTGGTGGAGATGGTGCGGGCGTGGGCCGTACGCTACCCGGTTTCCCATGCGGCGGCCCACAGCGCTGACGACGCGGAGCTGGCGGGTTCTCCCCGCTTCGGTCGCGACATGCAGACTTCCATTCGGGACGGTTTCGACAAGGTGTACGAGGTGTTCTGGCTCAACGTCTTCGGCCCGAAGCTGGTGGAGAGCGTGGGCCGCGAGCGGATGCTGTCCACGCCAGCGTGGCGGGTGGAGGAGCTGCCCAACGGCTGCGTCCTGCTGGTGACGCGGCCCACCGCCGCGGACTTCGCCAGCGAGGAAGCGCGCCAGGCCCAGGCCCGTGCCCATGCCCACCTGCGGCCGGACCTGGACTTCGACACCCTTCTGCGCACCCTGCGCGAGCGCAGCGCCACGCTCGCCCCCGTGGAGCCCCGCTTCCACCCGGACGTGGCCCCGCTCCTGCTGCGCGTGGTGGACAGCGCCGCCAGCCACGAGCGCCAGCGCACCATCGCCGAGCTCAATGCCTGGCAGCCGCCCGAGCCCGAGGAGTGGCGCCCCGCCAGTTCCGCCCTGCCCGCGGACGTGGACAACCCCGGGCGCGCCATGGAGCACTACAGCGGCCTGGCCGAGCACCTCGTGGCGCTGCTGCACACGAAGGTGCCCTCCGTCTTCGAGCAGACGCCCGAGTCCCTCACGGACATCGATTCCTACTTCTGGCTCGAGGACTTCCCGAAGAGCCGCCTGCGGGAAAACATCGACGCATACGCGGTGCCCGCCATTGGCGCGTACCTGGGTGAGGTGCTGGTGCGCCACCTCGGAGGCCGGTGGATACCACGCCAGACGCTCGAGGAGGCCCAGGTGCTCGTGGGCAACCGTGTCTGGCTGCCCTTCGTCCGCGCCCGCCACTACATGCGCTCGTGCCAGGCGTTGCTGGACTTCTCGCTGACGCGGCTCTACCGCGCCGCCGAGCGGCACCGGGGTTGAGTGTCAGAGCGCCTTGCGCGGCTGGACGAGGGCGTTGGCGAACAGGAGGCCGGCGACGAGGGCCACGGCGACCATGAGCATGGAGAAGGCGGTGTCCACGCCCGCGAGCACATCGCGGGCGAGCAGGGACTCCATGCTGCGGAAGCCGATGCTGCCGGGAACCAGCAGCATGATGGCGGGCACCAGGGTGATGACGGCGGGGCGGTTGCGTATGCGGGCGAGCAGGTTGGTGACGACCCCCACGATGAGCGCACCGACGAAGGCGCCCAGTTGCGTGCCGAGCACCTCGGAGCCCAGGCGCGAGCCCACGTAGGCGAGGGTACCGGTGAGGCCGATCCACCCCCAGTCACGGGGCCGGGCGCGGAAGAGCACGCTCACGCCGAACAGCATGGACACCAGGGCAATGGGCTCCGTCCAGGCGGGGAGCTCGGGCCCGGGGCCGAGCTTCGCGGGCAGGGGGAACCACTCCGCGAGCCGGGTGCCCAGCGCCACACCGAAGCCGAGCTCCAGGAACACGATCGCCGCGCCGGTGAGCCGTGAGGTGCCGGAGATGAGGTTGCGCGTGGCGAGCTCGTTGAGGGCCACCGTCAGACTGAGGCCGGGCAGCAGCACGATGAGGCCCGCGAGGGTGACGATCTGCACGGACAGGGGCCCCACGAGGCTCGCGGCGATGACGGCGAGGGCCGAGGAGAGGATGGCGGCCACCGGCTCCAGCACCCACATGGTCGAGGACTGCCGGCGCGTCCACAGGTCCAGCCCGCCGATGAGGAGGCTGATCAGCGCGGCCACCCCCATCTCGCGCGGGCCACCGCCGAAGAGCCGGGCACCACCGACGGCGGCCAGGGCCCAGCACAGCAGGAGGAGGGGACTGCCGTAGCGAGGGGGCTCGGCGAGGATGGACTCCACGCGCTCGGCGCCTTCCTCGGGGAGAAGCTCTCCGCGGATGACGGAGTCCGCGAGCGCATCGAGGCGGGCCAACCGGCCGAGGTCCATCTCTCCGGGCTCCACGCGGATGAGGGAGGTGCGCAGGGCCTCGGGAGGGCCGAAGGACGCGAAGATGGACGTGGGGGTGGAGAAGAAGCGGGCCTCCAAGCCCAGCCGTTGGGCCACCAGGCGCATCTGCTCCTCGAGCTGGTGGGCGGGAGTGCCATAGCGGTGCAGCGCCTGCCCGAGGCGCAGCGTGAACGACACGGCCGGGACGGGAGGAGGTGGCGCGGCCTGGAGCGCGAAGAGCTGTTCTGCCGGGAGCACAGGCCGCACATGGCAGAGCGTTCCTGGTGAGTCAAACGAAGCCTGTGTCACTCCCTCCACCCGCCCGCTTGCCCTACGGCAGACCAGGAGGGCGCATTGCGGGTTGATGTGTCAGGTCATGTCAGGATGGGGGACGGACGGAGTCAGGTGGGTGACCGCCATGCGGAGGAACCGGTGAACAACAAGTGTCTCACATGCGGCACGCCCATGAAGGGAACCCGGGAGAACATCAAGGATGACCTCATCGGTCTGGATGGCGTCACCTTGAAGGGGGTCATGGTCTACCGGTGTCTCAAGTGCGGCGAGCGTCTGCTGGGCATCCATAAGATCGTGGAGATGCACCGCCAACTGGCCATGGCGGTTGCCCGGCGCCGGGAAAAGCTCGGCCCGAAGGAGATCCGCTTCCTGCGGAAGTACCTCGGGCTCTCCAGCAAGGACTTCGCGGACAAGATGGGCGTCGACAAGACGACCGTCTCCAAGTGGGAGCGCGTCGATGCTCCGGCACCCATGGGACAGCCCGCGGAGAGGCTCCTCTGCCTCATGGTGATGGTGGACAAGCCCGTCGAGGAGTACCCGCTCGAGGAGACGGGGCTCGTCGAGGCCAGGCCGCTCCGGATGGTTCTCGAGGAAGGCAAGGGTTCTCAGGCGTGGCGGGTCGTTCCTTCTTCTTGACGAAAGCGCCGCTTCGCCGTGCTCTTACGGCCCATGAGTGACTTCGCGCAGGGATTCATCGTGTTGGGAGCGGCTCGCACCAAGGTGCAGCGCTGGCTCGGCTCCCGCCAGTTGCCGGCCTTCCTCGCCGCCGGTCCGGGCAAGGCGCTGCGGCTGTGGCCCCGGGCCGAGGGCGAGGCCGCCGAGGAGGCCGCCAGTGCCCTCTCCGGCGAGCTCCCCAAGAGCCGCGTCCTCGTCTTCTCCATCGGTCAGGACTCCCTGCGCGTCAGCGTCCATTCGGACGGCTCCTGCCAGACCCGGGAGGAAGTGGCCCTGCGCCTGCGCACCGCGAAGCAGCTCTCCCAGGCTCATGCCGCCCTCCAGCGCGTCTCCACCGCCCTCGACTTCAAGGGACACCGGCCCACGCTGCTGCGTGACGGCGACAGCCGCCCCGGGTTCCTCGCGCTCGCCGGTGTGAAGGAGGAGGAGCTCTCCTCCCTGTCGCACGCACGGCTCGCCGAGGCCCGCCAGCACCCGGACGCTCCGGACGCCGTGCGCTTCCAGGACTTCACCTTCGTGGACGAGCAGGGAAAGGCCCAGCCCTTCTTCTCCAGTACCCCGGGCCCGGAGTCCTGAAGGCCATGCTGCTCACCACGCCCCTGAAAACGTCCCGCCTGCTGCTGCGCGAATTCGAGGAGGACGACTGGCGCGCCACCCACCCCTACGAGTCCGACCCCGAGGTGGTGCGCTACCAGTCCCATGGTGTCCGCACCCCCGAGGAGAGCCGGGACTACATCCTCCGGGTGATGGCCCTCTCGCGCGAGACGCCCCGGCACGTCTATGACCTGGCCGTGGTGCTGCGCGACGGGAACCGGCTCATCGGGCGCTGCGGCATGCGCATCACCGACCCCGAGCTGCGCGAGGCCTCCCTCTGGTACATCCTCGACCGCTCGCGGTGGGGCCAGGGCTACATCACCGAGGCGGCGCGGGCCCTCATGGACTTCGGTTTCGGGACGCTCGGCCTGCACCGCATGTGGGCCGATTGCGACCCGCGCAACCCCGGCTCCTTCCGCGTGATGGAGAAGCTGGGCATGCGCCAGGAGGCCCACTTCCGCGAGAACGGCTTCTACAAGGGCGAGTGGTGCGACTCCCTCATCTACGCCCTGCTCGAGCGCGAGTGGCGCGCCCTGCCTCCGGCCCGCTAGCCGCCGGACAGAGCAAGGCCGGGCGAGGCGAGTGACGCCCCGTCCGGCCTCGTGCGCTCCATGGGTGCGAGCACGCCCCTCTCAGAGGGCGGCTGGCTCAGTGCACGGAGGTGTAGTCATCGAGGGGCGGCAGCGGAGGAATGGCGCCACGCTCCCGCTCGCTCTCCGAGGACGCCGAGGCCTGGAACTCGTCCTCCTGATCGCCCTCTTCCCCGGTCTGACCCGAGAGCTTCGTCTCGAGCTGGTCGCCGAGGGTGGAAATGCGCTCCTTGACCTTGGCCTTGGCCGGCTCGATGAGCTGGCGCTCGCGGTTGGTCACCGGGATGAAGCTGGCGAACAGCGCGCCGAGGGCGAGGCCGCCGATGGCCAGCAGCGCCGGGTTCTCGGAGACGGTGCCGTACCAGTCCGAGGCCTGGTGGCGGATCTGCCCGCGGTCCGGGATGCGCTCACGCAGCCCATGGGTCCTGTCCATGGCCCGGTCCACCAGGCCGCTGGCGCGGTCCTTGAGCTCGTAGGCCTTGTCCTTCGCCATGTCCACGGCGTCCGAGGCGCGCTCCTTCAGGCCGCCGCCGCTGTCCCCGCCGCCCATGTTCATGGAGGAGCTGGTGCCCACATCCGTGCTGGTGCGCACGCCGATGTCGGCGCCCAGCGAGCCCCGCGCATCCCCGGTGGGCCTCATCAGGCCCCCATCGGGCGCGGGAACCAGGGACGGGGTGCCCCGGTCATAGTCGCCGTACATGCGGCGGTTCCAGTCGGACTGGTGGCGCACGTCGAAGGCCTTCTTCATCAGCACCGAGCCCACTCCGGCGCCGAGGATCGCTCCCAACATGCTCCAGCCCTTGGGCGTGTCCGCCCGTTCCTTCACTTCGTAGCCCTTGCGCATCACGGTCTCCCTGGCTTGTGTCTTGAGTTCGTCGACCTTCTCCACCGCCTTGTCCCGGGCCTGCTCCTTGAGGTCCGTGACCTTGTCCACGGCGAGTGCCTTGAGGTGCTCCGGCTCCACGCGCCGGGCCAGCTCATCGGCGAGCTCGCTCATGCGTGCCCGTGCATCTGAGATTTCACGGATTGGAACGTCTTGCTCGCCCATTGACTGTCCTCCTTCAGGGTTTGAATGGTCTGGTTGGGGGCGTGGATCTGCTTGAGCTGCTTGATGCCGGCCATGGCGATGCCCGCGCCGATGGCGAGGAAGGCCACCGTGACGATGAGCGTGGCGGCCCACAGCGGCAGCACGTATTGGAGCAGGACCACGGCGAAGGCCGCGAAGAGGAGCGCGCCGATGAACAGCAGCAGGCCCCCCGCGCCCACCAGGATGCCGCCCGCCTTGACCTTCGTCACCTCCTGGCGCAGCTCGGTCTTCGCCAGGGCGATCTCCGCGCGGATGAGCCGCTTGCCCTGGTCGAAGAACTCGCTCAGCAGGGACCCGAACGCGCGTCCCGACATGCCGTCACCTGGGACCGTGCGGTCCTCGTAGTCGAAGCCTCTTCGAGTATCTGGATTACCGGGTTGCATCGTGTCCTCTCCTATTCCTTGAGGATGCGGGCGGCGAGGAACCCGAGGGCGACGCAGCCGGCGAAGAAGGGCGCGGGCTTCTCGCGGATGAACTGCTTGGCGTCACGCACCAGCTCCTCGGTGCTGCCGTTCTCGATGCGGTCCGAGACCTGGCGCACGTAGCCCACGGCGCCATGGAGAATCTGCTGAGAGAAGCCGTCCGCGTTCTGCGAGGCGTTCTCCAGCGTGGAGACGAAGCCCTGGAGGCCCTTGATGAGATCGCCCTTGCGGTCGTCGATCTGGTGGTAGACGCGATCCCGCGTCACGCCGGTGAAGCGCTTCACCTGCTCCTTGCCGTGGGCGGTGAAACCGGTGTCCTGCTCCGCGCCGATGGACTGGCCGGTATACGTGGAACCCTGGATTCCCCCTTCAGTCACGGTTGCCATGCGCTCTCCTCCGAGTAGGTTGGAATGAGGTGGTGTTCATGCGGGAATGGCCCACACATGCTTCAAGCTAGGCACGCTCAGGAATGCGCCAGGAAGGAAGCGGGGAACGCTCGCGAAGCAGGCAGGGGAGAGGGGTACCGGCGCTCAGGAATAGGAATAAGACGCGCCCCAGGAGGGGAGTCGCTGATGGCGAGGAAGCCGAAGACACCGCGGTGGTTGGAGGCCGCGCGCCGGCGCCAGGAGCCGGTGCCGGAGGGGAGCCGCGCGGACTGGCTGGCGCGAGCGTTGGGCCGGGCGGGGGTGATGCCCCGGTCCGAGGCAGAGCAGGCCATCCGTGAGGGACGGGTAGAGGTGGACGGGCGCGTGGAGCGCGAGCCCTTCGCGCCCGTGCACGCGGGCAGTGCGGTGCGGGTGGATGGGACACCGCGCTCGCTGGAGGCGCGGACGCTGGCGTTGATGTTCCACAAGCCCGCGGGCGTGGTGGTGCACGGGAGCGATCCCGAAGGCCTCGGCACCGTCTTCGAGCGGCTGCGCGCGGTGCTGCCGCCGGAACTGCGAGGCCATGAGTGGTACGCGGTGGGGCGCCTGGACCGGGACACCACGGGCCTGCTGCTCTTCACCAACGAGGAGCGGTTGGTGGCGCACGCGACCTCGCCGGAGACGCACGTGCCCAAGCGGTACGTGGCGGACGTCGAGGGCGCACCCTCGGAGGCGGCCCTCCAGCGGCTGCGCGAGGGCCTCATGCTCGACGATGGACCAACCAGGCCGGCGGGCGCCCGGCTGTTGGCACCGGGGCGCGTCGAGCTGGTGCTCACCGAAGGGCGGCACCATCAGGTGAAGCGGATGCTGGCGGCGGTGGGGCACCCGGTGCGCACGCTGCACCGCGAGGCCGTGGGGACGCTGGTGCTGGACGTGCCGGAGGGCGCCTGCCGTCTGCTCATGGACGCCGAGGTACAGCAGGGCCTCGGCTTCCAGGACATCCCCTCTCCCTCTGGGCGAGGGCCAGGGTGAGGGTCAGTCCCCGTTCCGCCGCGCGGACTCCCGCACGACGGCGCGGGCGTGCCCGGCCAGGGCGTGGCTCTCGGGCAACTCCCGCCCGAGCAGCCGCGGGACGGCGAGGGCGAGGCTCACGGAGTTGGTGAGGACACAGCCGCGCACGTCCCCCACCTGCTCGCGGCGCACCGGGCGCTCCACGATGGGCCGTCCTGCGAGCCGTCCTTCCACCAGCAGCACGGAGCGGATGATGCCGGGAAGGCACGGAGCCTCCAGCGGCGGCGTCACCACCGAGTCCCCCACGAGGAAGAACAGGTTCCCATTCGGGACCTCGCAGAGCTCCCCGGCCTCGTTGACGAAGACGGTACCCCGTCCGAGGTGCGCGTACTGGCGCAGGTACGAGACGCTCTTGTGATTCAGGGTGGGGTCACCCCGGCGGTAGCAGCGCTCTTCCACCGCCTGGAGGGCAACCCCCTCTTCCGGGGGACGCGGAGGCAGGGAGCGGAAGGACAGCAGCAACCGCCCATCTCCCGCCACGAGCTTGGCCACTCCGGTGAAGCGTGGCCCCAGGCTGGCATCCGCCTCCAGGCACCGGCGCAGCGCCTCGCGGACGGCCTCGGGGGTGAGTACCTCCGGCGGAGGTGCGTGCACGCAGCCCGCATGAGCCCCGAGGCTCTCGCGGAGCCGCGCGAGGTGCCGCTCGAGGAACATCGGAGCGCCCTCCTCGACGAGGAGCGTCTCGAAGAAGCCCGCGCCGAAGAAGAAGGACTGGAGGAAGTCCTGGAGCCGCAGGTCCTCCAGCCGGCACACCTCGCCGTTCACCGCGACCGTCCCCATCATCCGATGCGCGCCTCCAGGAAGTTGGCGAGCAACTGGTTGCCGTGCGGCGTGAGGAAGGACTCGGGGTGGAACTGGATGCCCTCCAGCCACGGGTACTCGCGGTGGCGCAGGCCCATCACCAGCTCGCCGCACCAGGCCGAGACCTCCAGGCACTCGGGGAGGCTCGCCCGCTCCACCACCAGCGAGTGGTAGCGCGCGGCGACGAACGGCCCCGGCAGGCCCCGGAACACGCCCCGGTCATCGTGGTGGATGTCGGCCGTCTTCCCGTGGACGGGCACCGGCGCGCGCACCACGCGCCCGCCGAACACCTGCCCGAGCGACTGGTGGCCCAGGCACACCCCGAGGATGGGCACCCGGCCCGCGAAGGCGCGGATGACCTCCATCGAGATGCCGGCCTCGTCCGGGGTGCATGGGCCCGGGGAGATGACGATGTGGTCCGGCCGCAGCGCCTCCACCCCGGCGAGCGTGAGGGCGTTGTTGCGCACCACCTTCAGCTCCGCCCCGAGCCCTCCCAGCGCCTGCACGAGGTTGAAGGTGAAGGAGTCGAAGTTGTCGATGAGCAGCATCATGCCGCGTCTCCCTCCGGGCGCGCGGACAGCGCGAGCAGCAGCGAGCGGGCCTTGTGCAGCGTCTCCTGGTACTCGCGCCTCGGCTCCGAGTCGTGGACGATGCCCGCGCCCACCTGCACGTGGGCCTTGCCGTTCTTCAGCACCATGGTGCGGATGACGATGTTCAGGTCCAGCTCGCCCGTGAAGCTCACGTACCCGAGCGAGCCCGTGTAGAGGCCCCGGGCGTGGGGCTCCAGCTCGGTGATGATCTGCATGGTGCGGATCTTCGGCACGCCGGTGATGGTGCCGCCCGGGAACACCGCCGCCACCACGTCGAGCGGCTCCACTCCCGGCGAGAGCCGGCCCACCACCTCGGACTCGATGTGGATGACATGGGCGTACTCGGTGATCTCCATCAGCTTCGTCACCTGGACGCTGCCGTAGGCGCAGACACGCCCCAGGTCGTTGCGCTCCAGGTCCACCAGCATCGCGTGCTCGGCGCGCTCCTTCTCGTTGGTGCGCAGCTCGTGCACGAAGCGGGCGTCCTCCTCCGGCGTCCCCCTGCGGCGCGTGCCCGCGATGGGCCGCGTGAGGGCCTGGCCGTCCTCCACCCGCACCAACCGCTCGGGCGAGGCGCTCACCACCTCGAAGCCGTCCACCTCCAGGTAGCTGGCGAAGTGCACGGGGCTGAGCGCGGACAACGCCTCGTACAGCTCCAGCGCGGACAGCCGCGGCTCCACCTCCAGCCGCTGCGAGAGGTTCACCTGGTACGTGTCCCCCGCGCGGATGTACTCGCGCACGCGCTCCACCGCGCGCAGGTAGTCCTCCTGCGTGAAGTTGGAGCGCCACGCCACGTCCGGAGTCTGCCCGTCCGGCAGGTGCCAGCCAGGCGCCGTGGGCCCTCGGGCCGAGGCTTCGCGCACCTCGCGCTCCAGGGCCTCCACCCGCCGCGTGCAGTCGTCGTAGTCGCTGCCCGTGGCCACCACGAGCGCGCGGTCTTCTTGCGGCTCCACCGCCACGAAGGTGTCCACGAAGCCCAGCGCGATGTCTGGGATGTTCAGGTCGTCGTTCGGGTGGCGCGGCAGGGACTCGAAATAGTGGGCGGCCTCGTAGGCGAAGAAGCCCACCGCGCCACCACAGAAGAGCGGCATCCCCGGCAGCCGGAGCCCTCGCCAGCGCTTCAGCAGCTCGCGCAGCACGGACAGGGGCTCGCCCGGGTGCGGCTCTCCGTTCACCTCGCACCGGGGGCCCTTGGCCCGGAAGGTGAGGAAGGGCTTCGCTCCCACGAAGGAGTAGCGGCCCTCGCTGGAGGTGCGTGTGCTCTCCAGCAGGAAGCGGTGGCCCGCGGGCAGGACGCGCAGCAGGTCCACCGCCCTCAGGCCATGGAGCTCCACCGGGCGCACGAGGGGAACCTGGTTGTAGCCCTCCGCGACGAGCGCCTCGAAGCGTTCGCGGCTCAGCGGGGGCGGGGCAGGGGAGACCGGCATGGGCGCAGGGCTTGTAACAGAGGTCCCCAGGCTCGCGCTCCGGGTTGCTCCGTGGGCCCGCTCCGCCCGCCCTTCCGGGGTTCAACCCGGGATGGGAGAGGGGTTGTTGGGCTCAGTGGTAGTGGCCCGCGGCCTGCGGCTGGTAGGTGACCGAGAGGATGTGCAGGCGTTTGGTCTTCCCGCCGGGAAGCTGCCAGTCGATCTCCTGCCCCACCGACAGCCCGAGCAGCGCCGCCCCCACGGGCGCCAGCACGGACACCCGCCCCTGCTCCAGCGAGGCGTCCTGCGGATAGGAGAGCGTCACTTCCCGCGTCTCCTGCGTGTCCTCGTCCCGGTACAGGACGCGGCTGTTCATGGTGACCACGTCCGGCGGCACCTGCGTCGGCTCGACCACCTCCGCGCGCAGCAGTTCCGCATCGAGCGCGTCCGCCTTGTCGCCCGCGGTCGTGTCGATGAGGGTCCGCAGCCGCTCCATGTCGGTCGACGTGACCACGATCCTCGGCTCTTGCGTTCTCATCACGACTCAATCCTTTGACCCTGCGTGCGGCCGGTCAACCAAGCAGGACTCGGGCCATGCCTGCATGGCGGCTGGGCGTCTGGAACCGGACGTCCCACCGGGCGCAACCCTGACGGCCCGTCAGGGCTCGAGCGGCCCCGCGACATGCAGACGCAGTGCGTCGAGCACCCATCCACCCGCTCCTCCACCCGCCCTCGCTGCTGCGCTACCTCGCCTCCCGGCCGGGATTGACTTTCCAGGTGAGCGGTTTTCTCATGGCTTGAGGAAGGGAGTGTCCTGCCCTTCGAGTGCGTGAGAGCCCCCATGAACCTGCCGCCGCTGCCCTTCGAAGCCAGACCCGTCCGCCGCATCGCCCGGCTGTCTCGTGAGGAGTTCGTCCCCTCCGCCATCACCGAGCCGGTGGTGGTGACCGGGTGCATGGAGGACTGGCCGCTGTTCCAGGGTATGCGGGCGCGGGAGAGCACCGAGCAGAAGCTCGCCCTGCTGGGCTCGTACATCGGCCAGCAGCCGGTGATCTTCCACGACCTGCCGAAGCACTTCAAAGGCCAGTTCCACTTCGATGGCACGCCGGACCGGCTGACGTTCGGCGACGCCACGCGGCGCGAGAACGTCCCGTTCGACCTGTTCTCGCGCCGGATGCAGGAGTGCCTGAGCGGGGCCTCGGGTGACGCCGTCTACATGCAGGCGAACTTCATCGAGAAGGGAAGCCCGCTCTTCGGCGCCCTGGGGCCCAACATCCTGCCCTTCTTCCCGGAGGGCCATGAGCTCGCGATGATCTGGGTGGGCTCCAACGGCCAGGTCATCAACCTCCACTACGACGACTTCATGACCGTGCTCTGCATGGTCAACGGGGTGAAGCGGGTGACCCTGCTGCCTCCGGAGACGCTCCCCGACCTCTACCTGGCGCCGTTCGATCGCATGCTCGAGGGCTGTCAGTCGAGCCTGGTGCGCGTGCTGGAGCCGGACTTCGAGCGCTATCCGCGCTTCAAGCGGGCCCTCGAGCAGGCCATCGTCGCGGTCCTGGAGCCCGGTGACGTGCTCATCATGCCGCCCATGTGGTGGCACCACGTCGAGTCCTACGGGCTCAACATGATGGTCAACAGCCGGGTGTTCATGGCCTCCTTCCAGGATTTGGATCAGGCGTACACGAACCTGTCGCAGGCCATGCGGCTGTTCGTCCCCCGCACCCAGGCGCAGCGCAATCAGGCCCTCTCGCTCTACCGGGAGACGGTCTTCGGGCCTGGAGCGGCCGCCGCGTCCCCGCGGGAGCAGGGCGTGGAGGAGACCCCCGAGGACAGGCAGCACCGCCTCGCGACGCGGGACTTCGCCGCGCGCATCCCGGTCATCCTGCGCGAGCACCTGGCGCGGCACTACGAGCACTTCGTCTTCCAGGCCAACGGGGATCCGCATCCCACCCTGCCCGGCGTGCTCGACGCCCTGGTGGAGCGCAACCTCAACGCACACAACATGTTCCCCCGGGTGGATGAGGTGGAGCCGTAAGCCCGGCAGCCGGGGCGGAGCGTTGGCTCGTGCCCCTCCCGTGCCCGTCATGAGCGAGCTCCACGATCCCATCTGCCTGGATCCCATCTACCTGGACCACAACGCCACCACGCCGCTGCTGCCCGAGGTGGTGGACGCCATGGTGCCGTACCTGCGCGAGCACTTCGGCAACCCGTCGAGTGCTCACGTCTACGGGCGCCGCGCCAAGGAGGCCGTCGAGCGCGCACGCTCCCAGGTGGCGGCGCTGATCGGCGCGGCGGCGGAGGAGGTCTTCTTCGTCGCGCACGGCACCGAGGCCAACAACCTCGCCATCCGGGGCGTGCTGGCGGCGCGGCCGGACAGGCGGCACGTGGTGACCTCCGTCATCGAGCACCCGGCCACCGCCGAGCCGTGCCGCGAGCTGGAGCAGCACGGCGGGCGGGTGACCTGGCTCCCGGTGGACGGGGAGGGACGGGTCCGCGCCGCCGAGGCGGTGGCGGCGCTGCGGAGCGACACGGCACTCGTCACGCTCATGCACTCCAACAACGAGACGGGCGTGCTGCAGCCCATCGCCGAGGTGGCGCGCGAGGCCCGGGCGCGGGGCGTCTGGGTGCACACCGACGCGGCCCAGTCCGTGGGCAAGCTGCCCGTGTCCGTCGAGGGGCTGGGCGTGGACCTGCTCACGGTGGTGGGCCATAAGTTCGGCGCGCCCAAGGGCGTGGGGGCGCTGTACGTGCGCAAGGGCACGACGGTGCGTCCGGTGCTGCTCGGCGCGGGGCACGAGCGCGGCCTGCGTCCGGGGACGGAGAACGTCGCGTCCATCGTGGGGCTCGGCGTGGCCTGCGAGGTGGCGCTGCGCACGGTGGAGACGGAGCCGGCGCGGGTGCGGGCGCTGCGCGACGAGTTGTGGGAGCGGCTGCGGGCGCGCGTCCCGGGACTGGCGCTCAATGGTCATCCGGCGGAGCGGCTGCCCAACACGCTCAACGTGCGTTTTCCCGGAGTGAGTGGCTCCGCGCTGCTGGCGGCGGCTCCCGGGGTGGCCGCGTCCACGGGCTCGGCGTGCCACGCGGGCGAGGAGTCCGCTTCCTCCGTCCTCACCGCCATGGGCCTCGAGCCCGGGGCCGCGCTCGGCTCGGTGCGCCTGTCCCTGGGCCGGACGACGACGCGGGAGGATGTGGCCGCCGCCGCCGAGGCGCTCGCCTCCGCCTGGGAGCGCCTGGCCCGCCGCTGACACACTCGCGCCGCGCCCTGGTGCGAGCAGGAACAAGGGAGAGGGACATGCGGAAGCTGATCGTTTTCAACAATGTGTCGGTGGACGGCTACTTCGTGGACGCGAACGGCGACATGAGCTGGGCCCACGAGGGGACGCAGGATCCGGAGTGGAATGCCTTCGTCTCGGGCAATGCCAGTGGCGGAGGTGAGCTGCTGTTCGGCAGGAAGACCTACGAGCTCATGGCCAGCTTCTGGCCGACCCCGGCCGCGGCCCAGATGAATCCCGTGGTGGCCGAGCGGATGAACGCCATGTCGAAGGTCGTGTTCTCGAGGACCCTGGACCAGGCGTCCTGGAGCAACACGAAGCTGGTGAAGGGCGACCTGGTGGAGGAGGTCCGCAAGCTCAAGCAAGCGCCCGGACAGGGCATGACGATCCTGGGAAGCGGCAGCATCGTTGCCCAACTGGCGCGGGCGGGATTGGTGGATGAGTTCCAGCTCGTGGTGAGTCCCATCGTCCTGGGCCAGGGGAGGACGATGTTCGAGGGCCTCCAGGAGAAGCTGCGCCTGAAGCCGGCCCAGACGCGGACCTTCGGCAACGGGAAGGTGGTGCTGTGCTACGTGCCCGCGTAGCGGGAGCCCAGGTGCAAAGCGGCAATCGGTTGGGCCATACTCCGGCTCCCCGACCCCGAGGCATGCCCCGTGTCCGAGTCCACCCCCGCGCCCTCCCAGACCGCGTTCGTCCAACAGCTCAACTTCTGGGCCCGCGACGCGAGCAATGAGTCCGCGGCGCTCCTGGGCGCCTTCGCGCTCGGGATGTTCGCGCACCTCCCGGACGCGGGTTCCTCCGCGCCGGTGTCCCTGGAGTCGCTCGCCCAGCGCATCGGAGGCACGGTGCGGGGCACGCGCTCCGTCATCGAGCCCCTGGTCGGGCTCGGCTTCGTCCAACTGGAGGAGGGGCGGGGTTACTCGCTCCCGGCGTCCAGTGCCGTCCTGCGCGAGGCGGGTTTCGCCGCCCGCATGCGCGAGGCGCTGGAGGGGTGGCTCGTGTCCGCGAAGCTGCCCGAGGCCGTCCGCTCGGGCGCCCCGGTGGAGTGGCGGGGCGGGTCCAAGGACCTGATCGGGTGGTACCGCCAGGAGTTCCTCGCGCCCCGCGCGCCCGCGCCGAGCCCCACCGCCGCGGACTACGAGGACCGGGCCGTCCGTAACTTCCTGCGCACCCAGGCGCTCCTGACGAGCGGCACGGTGGGCCTGCTGGAGGCGCTGGTGTCCGGCCCCCGGCCGCTCGCGGAGCTGGCCAAGGCCACCGGCTCCCAGCCCGAGGCCCTGCGGGTGTTGCTCGGGGTGCTCGCGTCCATGGGCCTCGTCCGGCAGGAGGGCGAGGCCTTCGGGTTCACCGAGCTGGCCGGCCGCTGCCTCGACGCGAGCAGCCTTCCGTACTTCCAGAGCGCGTTCCCGGCCACCCTGGACTACTGGGAGGCCTTCGGGCACCTGGACGAGGCCGTCACCCAACAGAAGTTCCGGTTGGATCTGCGCGACCCGGAGACGGCGAAGCGCATCTACCAGCGCAATGCCTCGCGCATCACCGGCATCTTCGCCTCGCACGTGAAGCTGGGCCGGAAGGCCGCCGCGCTCGTCGCCACCATGCGCCCGCTCGAGAACGTCCGCGTGCTCGACGTGGGCACCGGCTCGGGGGTCTGGGGCGCCGCCTTCGGGCTGGCCCACCCCACCGTGCATGTCACCTACCTGGACTCCGAGCACGTCCTGGAGCAGGTGAAGCCCAACATCGCGAAGCTCAAGCTGGACGGGCGCGCGCGGTATTGGGCCGGGGATTGCCTCTCCGTGGACTACGGCGAGTCCCAGTACGACCTCATCCTCCTGCCCCAGGTCATCCCCGCGCTGCCTCCCGAGGAGCTGCCGCGGCTCTTCGGGAAGCTCGCCCGCGCGCTGCGTCCCCAGGGACTGCTCCTCATCTCGGGCTACCTGCTCACGGACCGGCGCGATGGTCCCCTGGACGCGCTCTACTTCGCGCTGCGCCGCTACGTGTCCAATGAGGGCGACGTGCTGTCCATGCCCGACTTCCGGCGGCTGCTCGAGCCCGTGGGCCTCACGTCCTCGCGTGGTTTCGAGATGCCCATCCAGCAGGTCGTCGTCGCCTCACGGGGTGACGTCTCCTGGCCGGATGGGACTCCCGCCCGCTGACACGGTGCCAGCGGGCCAGGCCGCCGCTTCTACCCCACGTTGCGCCGGGCCTCCGGCGCCGACGCGGAGAGCGCCTCGTTGAGGGCGCGGAACAGGTCGGCGAAGCCCTCGCAGAACGCCATCGCCCCCGCCTCCACCTGCTTGAGGATGGCCGGATCCTGGGCCGCGTAGATCTCGATCATCGAGCGCCCCATGGACTTGTGCATGGGCTCGACCACGGTGTGGACCCGGAAGAAGTGCAGCACGGGATCCGCGTCGTCCTTCACTCCGTAGTGCTCCTTGTACTTCAGGAAGCCGTTGAGGAAGTAGACGAACTCCTCCGAGGACGTCACCTCGGAGGCGAGGTGGAAGCCGAGCGCCTCGCCGATGGAGCGGTGCCGGTAGTACTCGGTGGTGCGCTCTCCGAGGATCTGCCCGACGGGCAGCAGGTAGCGCGGGTCCTGCATGTCCGCCTCGCTCACCTTCAGGTGCGCGGTGAGCTCCTGGAAGAGCTGGTGGTGCGTGCGCTGCATCCCGTTGCGCAGATCATGCAGACCGAACTCGTCCACGTCCGCGAAGAGGATGTAGGCGCCCATGGCGGTGGCGCCATAGCGGTCGCCGCGCGCCATCCAGTCATCGGAAATCTTCAGCGCCAGGGCGAGGATGCCCGTCGGCACCGTCTTGAAGAACGCGCCCATCGTCGCGAAGAAGGTCTTGAGCTCCCGCGCGTCCAGCGGCTTGCTGGCGAGCAGCTTGCCGAAGGCCGCCAGTTCCTTGACGGCGGCATGCTCGAGCATCCGCGCCTCCATCAAACTGAGCTCGCGGTCGAGCGCCTGGGAATCCGTCGCGGTCATCGTCATTGTCCCTCCGGGGGCGGGGCTTTTCCGAAATTAACGGAAAATAAGTCTAATCCCGGACCGGGGGGTGGAGCAAGCCACGCCCCGGAGGTGGGGCCCTCACGCCGCGCTGCGTTCGGTGCGCGGAGGCGGGGCGAGCCGCTCCGGCAGAGGCACCCCGGCGCGCGCGGCGAGCAGCAGCTCCTGGGTGGGCAGCGGCAGGCACACCGTGGAGGCGAGGCCCACGTCCGCCAGCAGCCGGGCGTACTCCGAGTGGGAGAGCAGATCCCCCTCGTTGGTGAGGAAGCGCCGGAAGCCGAAATAGAGGTGATCCAACGGGCCGTCGCGCCGCTCGTTCAGCACGTACTCGGCGATGACGAGGATGCCGTCCGGCTTCAGCGCGCGCGCCACCCGGCGGAACATGTCCGGCAGGGACTCGGGCCGCAGCACGTTGAGCACCTGCGGGAGGATGATGAAGTCGTACGCGGCCTCGCCGAAGTCCTGCGTGAAGAGGTTGCCCGGCCAGAAGCGCGCCTGCCCCAGTGCCTTGAGCTGCTCCACGTTGCGCCGCGCCTGCTCCAGCACCACCTCCTGGTCGAAGTAGGTGACGTGCGCCGTGGGCTCCGTCCGCGCGAAGGCCACGCCCCACACCCCCGAGCCCGTGCCGATGTCCAGCACCTTCGCCCCCGCCAGCGGACGCACCTGCGCCAGCGTCGCCGCCGCGCGCCGGCTGAGCTGGAAGTGCGAGGCGAACACCGCCGTGATCTGATTCGAGTTGTCCGCGTAGAAGCGCCGGCTCACCTCGGGATCCTTCAGGTCCAGGATGAAGCGCTCGTGCCGCACCGTCTCCTCGAGCCGCTCCAGCGCCTCCCAGTACTGCGCGGACACGGAGAAGGAGCGCAGCAGGTACGGCAGCGCCTTGCCGTCGAGCACCTGGCGCGCCTCGTCCGTGAAGCTGCTCGTGGTGCCCTCGGTCCGGGTGAGGCCCAGGTGGGCCAGCACCTCCAGCACCGTGCGCAGGCCCCGCTCACTGGCGCCCGTGGCCGCCCGCAGCGCCGCCTCGTCCTGGGGCCCCGTGGCGAGCTGCTCGAGCAGCCCCAGCCGGCCCACCGTCACCAGCAGCCAGGTGCGCGCGGCGCCGCGCGCGAAGCGATCGAAGAAGTCCTCCGCCTCGGGAGACGGGGCGGGCACCGGCCCCAGGAAGAGCCGCTCGTAATAGCCGAGCACGTCCCGGCAGCCGTCCTGGCCCAGGCGCTCGCCCGTCTTCACGGCCTCCTCCAACCGGCCGATGGCCCCCCACCAGCCCGCCGCCTCCTGGAGCCGCTCGCGGAAGGCCGCGTCTCGCAGGAAGGCCGCCACCGGACGGGCGAGCACGAGTCCGCGCGCGTCATCCATCCGCACCAGGCCCAGGCACACGAGCAGCTCCACCAGCGAGCGCACGCCTCGCACCGACGCGCCCACCTTCGCCGCGAGCTGCTCGGCCGTCACCGGCGCGCCCTCGCCCTCCACCGGCAGGGCGTCGAAGAGGCCCACGGCCAGCGACGTGCGCAGCAGCGCCGACTCGTTCGACGCATTGCGCGCCCAGAAATGCAGGGACTGCGCCAGGGAAGGGGACGGGGCGCTCCGCGGAGCCGTCATGGGTACCTCGTTCGGGGGGCCCCTAGCTTCGCCGCTTCCCTCGGGGTTCCGCAACCCGGGGGGCCGTGAGTTCATGGCCCCATGGCTTGCCAGGATTGGCATGTTTTTCTAACTTCCACCCTTCGGTGAGAGGGAGTACGCATTGACACTGCTGTTGCTGACGTTGCAGGGCATCCTGGCGCGTCGCCGGAGCTGGTGGGTCGGTCTGCTCGCGGCGGGTGCGGCGGCCCTGCTGACGCCCGGTCTGGCCCTGGTGGAGAGCATTCATGACGGGACGCGGCGCAGCCTCATCGAGAGCGGCGCCGGGCACCTGCACGTGTACCACTCGGGCTCGCCGCAGACGCCCGTGCTGCTGACGGGCCCGGCCGGCGCGCCGGAGCTCGTCCCCTTCGACGACTACCCCGCCACCGAGGCGCTCGTGCGCGAGGTGGAGGGCGTCCAGGAGGTGGTGCCCCTCGAGGCGGGGACGGCCACCGTCTTCCGCGGCAACTACCTGGACGAGAAGCTCGCCGTGGTGCGCGCCGTGGCCCGCGAGCCGGCCTCCCCGGAGCGGGAGGCCCGGCTGGGGCGGCTGGCGGCCGACCTGCGGCGCACCATGGAGCGCGTGGTCCAGGACGAGCGCCGGCGCGAGGAGGCCTTCACCGGGGAGGGCATCGTCGCGGAGGATCGGCTCGCGCTGGAGGAGGTGTCCTCGGAGGCCTTCTGGACGCGCTTCACCGCCGAGCCCCTGCCCGCCCTGGAGCTCATCGAGAACCGCGTGGCGAAGCTGGCCGGCGAGGGCGAGTCGCTCCCCCTGGACTACCTGGGCACGGAGCCGGTGCGCTTCGCCCGGGCCTTCCCGCGCTTCGAGCTGGTGTCGGGGCAGCTCCCTCCGCCCGGCAGCCGGGGCGTGTTGCTGGGGCAGGCGGCCTACGAGCAGAACTTCAAGCTGCCCATCGCCCTCCGCATGGACGAGCTGCGCCGGGAGCTGTCGCGCGGGGGCCAGCTCGCCGGGGACGAGCGGCTGCGGACCCTGGTGGAGCGCAACCTGGCGGAGCTGCCGGACCTGCTGGCGCGGCTCGACGTGGAGCGCTCCTCGGCGCTCCAGGCGGCGCTCGCGCGCGTGCTGGGCCACCCGGGGGAGCTGGAGCCGCTGCTGCGCGAGTTCCTCTCGGTGGAAGACGGGAACTTCGAGTCCCGTTACGGACTCTTCTACTCCGAGCTGGCGCCGCACCTTCCGCTGTACCGGGTGCGCCCCGGCGACACCCTCACGCTGCGCAACCGCGTGCTCACCGCGGCGAGCGTGCCGGTGCGCATCTGGGGCACCTTCCGCTTCAGCGGCCTGGGCGGTGACTCCAGCCAGGTCAACGCCACCAGCCTGGTGGACCTCGTCTCCGCGCGCCTGCTGGCGGGCCGGCAGACGCAGGAGCAGGCGCGGGAGTCCCAGGAGCTCATCGAGGCGTTCGGCATGGACCGGGAGAAGCTGTCCGAGGGTGGGTTCAGCCGGCCGGTGATCGTCGATCCGGAGCCGGAGGCCGCCGAGGCCGTGCCCGTCCCCACCTCGAAGGAGGTGCTGCCCGAGACCTTCACGGAAGGCGAGCTGCTGGGCGGCAGCGTCCTGCAGGCGGCCATCCTGCTGCGCCCCGGGGCCTCGCCCGAGCTCGTCTCCGAGCGCATCCGCCAGCTCGCGGGCGAGCGGAAGCAGACGCTGGCCATCACGGGCTGGCAGGACGTGGGCGGCGCCTTCAGCGGGGTGGTGGAGATGAGTCAGGTGGTGCTGCTGGTGCTCGCCGGGTTGCTCGGCTTCTTCGTGCTGCTGGTATCCGCCGGCACGCTGCTGTTGATGGCCAAGGAGCGGGTGGGCGAGGTGGGAACCCAGCGCGCCATCGGCATGCAGCGCCGGGAGGTGTTCCTCGGCATGTTGCTGGAGGGGCTGGTGCTCGGGGGCCTGGGCGGAGTGCTCGGGTCCGCCCTGGGGGCGGGTTTGCTGATGGCTGTCGTGGGTGGAGGGATGCCCGTGGGAGACGAGCTGCAGTTCTTCCTCGGAGGCGCGGTGCTGCGGCCGCACCTCGGGGTGGGGCACGGGCTGACGGTGACGTTGGGCGTGCTGGCCGTGGTGACGGTGGCGGCGCTGGTGCCCGCCTGGCGCGGGAGCGCCGTCGAGCCGGTGGTGGCCATGCGCCGGAGGGAGGACTGAGCCATGAGCAACCTCCTGCGAATCGCCCTGCGCAACCTCTTCATCGACCGGGAGCGCGGACTGCTGCTCTTCTTCCTCATCGCCAGCGCGAGCGCCGTGCTCGTCGGGATGATGTCGCTGACGTCGGGAGTCGCCTCCGCGCAGCGCGAGGCCGTGCTGACGCTGCTCAGTGGAGAGCTCAATGTCGGCGGGTACTTCAAGGTGCACCCCGACACCATCGCCCCGGTGATGGGGGATGCGCGCCGCGTGCGCGCCGTGGTGGAGCCGCTCGTGCCCGCCGGCTGTGGCCTGCGTGAGCGCGGACGGGGCCTGGCCTCGGTGGGCGCGGGCCGGCACCGGGGCCGCTCCTTCATGACGAGCCTGGACGTGACGCGCGAGCCCGAGACGCTCGCGAGCATCCGGCTCGCGGGGGGCTCGCTGGAGGCGCTGGACAGGCCGCGCACGGTGGCCCTCTCCACCTCCCTGGCCGAGCGGCTGCGCGTCAAGGTGGGCGACGTGGCCACGCTCTTCTCGGAGATGGTGGGCGGCAAGCGCAACGCGCTCGACGTGGAGGTGGTGGCCCTCACCGAGCCCGCGGGGCTGCTGGGGGAGTCGGCCGCCATCCTCGTCTCCAATGCCACCCTGCGCGAGCTGGGCGGGCTGCGCCCGGAGGCCGCGGGGGTGTTGCAGCTCACCTGTGCCGGGGGGGCGGAGCCCGGCCCCCTGGACGACACCTTCCGCCAGGCGCTGCGTCAGGCGGGCTTCGACGTCCTTCCGGCCTCGCGCGAGGCCTACGGCGACAAGGTGGCGCCGCTGCTCCGGGAGAACTGGTCCGGCCAGCGGCTGGATGTGAGCACCCGCGAGGACGAGGCCTCCTTCCTCGCGCTGGTGACCGACGGGCTCGCGGCCCTGACGGTGCTGGTGGGGTTGATCGCCATCCTGGTCGTCATGGTGGGGCTGTTCGTCTCGCTGAGCGTCTCCGTGCGCGAGCGCACCCGGGAGATCGGCACGCTGCGCGCCATGGGGATGCACCGCCGCTCCGTGGTGGGCCTGTTCCTGCTCGAGGGCCTGCTGATGGGGCTGCTGGCCTCGGCCACCGGGGCCGCGGTGTCCGCGCTCCTGAGCGTCCTGCTGCGGGGCGCCATTCCCCTTCCCACGCAGATGGCCAAGCTCTTCTTCAGCAGCACCCTCCCGCTGGAGCCGCACCTGCCGGGCGCGGTGCTCGCCGTGGTGCTCGTCTCCCTGGGCGCATGTCTCGCCTCCATCATCCCCGCGGCCCGCGCCGCCGCGCTCTCCCCCCGTTCCGCCATGGAGTCCCTGTGATGAATCCGCGTGCCGCCCGTCTGCCGTCGCTCCTCCTCGCGCTCCTCGTGTCCCTGCCGGCCCTGGCCGCCGAGCCCCCGCTCTCCGCCACGGAGCTCGTGCGCCGCATCGACAAGCGCATGTCCCTGCAGAGTGACTACAAGGGCACGGTGCGCATCCTGGAGCGGCGCAAGAACGGCGTGGAGAACGCGTACGAGATCGTCGTCTACCGCCGCGACTCGACGAGGGATCTGCTCTTCATGACGACCAAGCCGAAGATCCTCAACGGCAGCGGGTACCTGCGCATCGGGAAGAACCTCTGGGAGTACGATCCCACCGTGGGCCAGTGGACGCGCACCACCGTGCGGGCCAACATCTCCGGCACCTTCACGTGCGAGGCGGACTTCGACCGCTCCCGGCTCTCCGAGGACTATGACGCGAAGGACGAGGGCGAGGAGACGATCGACGGCACGAAGTACCGGAAGATCTTCCTGAGCCTGAAGCCCGGCGTCGAGCAGCCCTTCCCCCTGCTGCGCATCTGGGTGGATTCGGACCTGAACATCGTCAAGCGCGTGGGGTACGCGCCGTCCGGCCGCACGCTGCGCTCCGACTACATCCGCAGCTATCAGCGCCTCAAGGATCCGGTCTCCGGAGAGATCGTCTACCACTACAAGGAAGTGCTCGAGGTGGAGGAGGAGGAGGGCACGCAGATGCTGCTGAAGTACGACGAGGTGGTGCTCCAGCCGCTCAGCCCGAACATGTTCACCAAATCCTTCCTCGAGCAGCGCGCGCGTTAGTTCCAGCCTGGCACTCCCGTGTCGATGAATTCTGGTGAACGCGCCTCCGGGCGCGTGAGCCGTGCTCCGGTTCGAGGGGCGGCTCTGTGGTGGTGGGGTGTGCTCGCGTCGGGTTGCTCGGCGGGTTCTGCCGCTTTGCTCCCGTCGGATTGCCGAGCCGGGGACACCTCCATGACCTGCTGTATCAAGAAGTTCCCGGCCGACCCCGTGGGCGCTTGTGGTGCCACCGCGTCGGACATCGAGCAGGCGCTCAGGATGGCGTCGCAAGTCGACGAGGATGACTTCGCGAACAACGCCTCGCTTCCTGAGTGGAAGCAGTGGTGCATCAAGTTCTACGTCCGGTGTGTGGACTACGGGTGGAACGGCAAGTGTGACGACTGCCTCCGCGTCTGCGAGGGCCAGCAGGATTGGCCGACCGACATGTGTTTCCCGCCCAGGAAGAAGAGGTGAGCCCGTGTCCGAGGAGATCGACTGGAACCCGATCCGGGCGCTGGCTCAGCGTGTGTTGACGCAAGGCGAGCCCCTGGAGCTCACCAACGAAACGCTCGCCCTCTTGCGGAAGAGTGCCCGTGAAGTGGCCATCAGCTCCGAGGATGCCGAGGACGCTCTTCGCAGCCAGTCCACCGCGAGCACCTTGCTACGAGAGATCCGCCAGCGCATCCGCGACGGCTCCAATCGGCTGATGCAGGCGCTCGAGCGGGCGTACACCCTCCGGGAAGCAGGAGACCTGGAGGGCGCTCGCAGGGAAATGGAAGGCGTGCTCGCCGTTGAGGTCGTGCCCCTCTATCGCGCCCAGGCCACGGACGTGCTGGAGGACATCGAAGCGGGGCTGTTCTAGACCCTCTCCCAGAGGGAGAGGGAGAGGGGATGTTCCTCAGTCCTTCCGGTCGAGCGCGGCGAGCACCCCGGTCACCACCTCGTCCAGCCTCGGCGGGCGGATGAGGTCCGGGTGGTTGCCCTCCAGCGCCACCAGCTCGAGCTGCTCGCGCCGCAGCACCTGGCTCCACCCGATCGTCTCGTCGCGGCCCGTCCGGGACTGGGCGGACGTGAAGAGCAGCACCCGCGCGCGGATCTCCGGCACCGTCCACTCCCGCGCCTGCGGCGTCAGCACCTCCCCGAGGATGTGCCACAGCCGCGCGAGCTGCGCTCCCTGGAAGTGCGGGGCCAGCATGCCTCGCTCCTTCGCCTTCTCCGCCAGCAGCTCCCACTTCGCTTCGATGCTCAGCGGAGCCAGCTCGCGCTCCAGGCTCTCGTCGAGCAAGGTGAACTCGTCGGCGATCACCCGCACCGGATCCTCCGACTCCAGCCGCGGAATGGTGTGCGAGGGCAGGGTGTCGAGCAGCGACAGCAGCTCCACCTGCTCCCCGGCCGCCTCGAGCTTCGCCGCCACACCGAGCGCCAGGTAGCCGCCGAACGAGAACCCCAGCAGCCGGTACGGGCCGTGAGGCTGCGTGGCCCGGATGTCCCGGGCGTACTCGGCCACGCGCTCCGCGAAGGTGGCGAGCTGGCGCTTCGACACCGTTTCGGGCGCCTGGAGGCCGTAGCAGCGCACCCTCGGCTCCAGCTTCCGGACGAGCTCCATGTAGTGGTGCAGCTCTCCGTCACCCGGGTGCATGACGAAGAGAGGCGGCGCGTCCTCCGTCACCTCCGCTCCCGACAGGCGCAGCACGCTCGTCCGCGGCGGGCCCTCCGCCAGCAGCTCGCGCACCGCGTCCGCCGTCTCCTTCAACACCGGGCTCTGGAAGAGGACCGCCAGCGGCACCGGCATGCCGAGCTCCTCCTCCATCCGCCCGAGCAGGCGCATGGCCAGGATGGAGTCTCCGCCGAGCTCGAAGAAGTCGTCCTCGGCCCGGATGTCCTGCCGGTGCAGCACCTCGCCCCACAGCCGCTGCAGCGTCATTTCCAGCGTCGAGCGGAACGCCGTCTCCCGCTTCCCCGCCGCTTCGGCCACCACCGGCGCCTGCTCCGGCTCCGGCAGCGCCTGCCGATCCACCTTGCCGTTGTTGTTGACCGGCAGCTTCTCCATCACCACGAAGACCGCGGGCACCATGTACGCGGGCAGCCGCTCCGACACGTGCTCGCGCAGCGCCTCCGCGCTCACCGTCCTGGGCGCCTGCACCCATGCGCAGAGCTGCTGCACGCCCGCGGCCGAGGTCCGTGCCAGCACCACCGCCTCCTCCACTCCCGGGCACTGGCGCAGGCACGTCTCGATCTCCGACAGCTCGATGCGGAAGCCGCGGATCTTCACCTGGTGGTCCGCCCGTCCGAGGAAGCGCAGGCGTCCGTCGGGCAGCAGCCGGGCCAGGTCACCCGTGTGGTACATGCGCGCGCCGGGCTCGGTGGCGAAGGGATCCGGCACGAAGCGCTCTGCCGTCATGTCCGGAGCGCCGAGGTAGCCCCGCGAGAGCGCCGCGCCTCCGATGTAGACCCGGCCCGGCAGGCCCGGCAGCACCGGCTGGAAGTGCTCGTCCAGCAGGTAGAAGCGGACGCGCGGAATGGGCCGGCCGATGGGGAAGGTAGGCGCGGTGCCCACGCCCTCCTCACCGGGGATGTCGCAGGTGGCCGAGGTGATGGTGCACTCGGTGGGGCCGTACACGTTGACCCAGGGCGCGTGCGTGCCGCCCACCCGTTGCCAGGCCTCGAACGTCTCGCGCTTGAGCACGTCTCCGCCCGGCGCCAGCAGGCGCAGCCGCGGGGGCACGCGCTGGCCCTGCGCCTCCATCTCCCGCACCCACTCCTCGATGTATGTGGGCGGCAGGCTGATGAGGGTGATGTCCGTCTGCTCCAGGTACGGCGTCATCGCGTACGCCGGCACGAGCCCGCTGCGCATCACCACCGTGGCGCCCATGGCCAGCGGCGGGTACAGGTCCTCGGCCGCCGCGTCGAAGCTCAGCGGCGCGAACTGCAGCATGCGATCGCCCGGACGCAGGCCGAAGCGCGCGGCGATGGCCAGGTTGTGGTTCACCACCGAGCGGTGCTCCACCATCACCCCCTTGGGCTCGCCCGTGGAGCCGGAGGTGAAGACGAGGTACGCGAGCTGCCCGTCGGACACGGCACGCGGGCCGGGGCCGAGGTCTTCCGCCACCAGGTCCGGCTGGGGCGGCATCTCCACCCACGGCACCAGCCCCTCGTGCTCGTACATGACCTGCGGATCCACCCACAGCAGGTTCACGCCGGAGCGCTCCAGCACCGCGCGCTTGCGCGGCTCGGGCCAGCCCGCGTCCAGGGGCACGTAGGCGCAACCCGCCTTGAGGATGCCCAGCAGCACCGCCATGGCCTGCGCGGACGGCTCCATCACCACGCCCACGCGAGCCTCGGGGCCCAGGCCCCGCTGCACCAGGAGCGTGGCCAGCAGGTTGGCGCGGGCGTTGAGCTCGGCGTAGCTCCACGTGGTGTCCCCGTGCGCCACGGCGGGCGCGTGGGGCGTGCGGCGCACCTGGGCCTCGAAGAGCGTGTGCACGCAGGCCCCGGCCGGCACCTCCTGCGCTCCACCGTCGAGCGCCCGCAGCACCTGCGCGCGCTGCTCCGGAGACAGCAGGGACAACCGCGACAGGGGCACGTCCGGGGAATGCACCACCTCGGAGAGCAGCTGCTCGAAGGCGCGGGCCATGCGCTCGGCCGTCCGCGGGGTGAAGAGGGCGCTGTCGGTGGCGATGAGGCCGATGGTGCTGCCCTCGGGCTTCTCGATGAGGTGCACCACCACGTCATAGGCCGCCATGACGCCCTCGCCCTCCAGGTGCGAGGCCGAGAGCCCCTCGAAGGACGGGGCGTCGAGGCTGTCCAGGTTCACCAGCGCCTGGGCCAGCGGCGGGGCGGGGATGTTCGTCTCCGGCTGCACGGCGTCGACGATGCGCTTGAAGTGCACCTCCTGGTGCGCGGTGGCGTGCACCACGGTGCCGTGGGCCCGCTTGAGCAGCGCGCGGAAGCTGGGGTCTCCCGAGACGTCGGTGCACAGCGGCACCACGTTGGTGAAGTAGCCCACCAGGCTCTCCGTCCCCGGCAGCAGCCGTCCCGAGAAGGGCGAGGCCACCACCACGTGCTGCTGGGCCGTCAGCCGGTGCAGCCACGCCTGGACCAGGGCGATCGTCGCGGTGTAGGTGGACACGCCCTCCCGCCGGGCCAGCGCCTTGAGCGCGGCGATGTCCCCGCCGCGCAGCGAGAGCCGCACCGGCCGCATGTTGGCGTTGGCCGCCGGGGCCCGGCGCGGGAAGTCCAGCGGCAGATCCAACACGGGCGGCGCGTCCGCCAGTGCCCGCTTCCAGGACTCGAGGCCCTCGTCCAGCCGGTGGAGTTGCTCGGGCTGCCGCTGCCAGAGGGCGAAGTCCGTGTACTGCGCGGGCGCGGGGGGCAGCAGCGTGGGCTGGCCCGCGAGTGCCGCCCGGTACGCGGCCGACACCTCGTCCAGCAGCACCTGCAGGCCCATGCCGTCCAGCACCAGGTGGCTCACCGCGGTGATGAGCACGTGCCGCGTGCCCTCCGCGTCCAGGCGCAGCAGCTCGAAGCGGTACAGCGGCCCGTCGTGCGGGTCGAAGTGCTGCCGGTCGTGACGGCTCGTGGCTTCGCTCGCCGCCTTGCGGGCCTCGGCGGGCGGCAGGTGCGAGAGGTCCGTCCGCACGAGCACCGGCGCGCTCCTCGCGTTCACCCGCACGAAGAGGGACCCGCCCTCATGGGCGAAGGTGCTGCGCAGCGTTTCGTGGCGATCCACCACGGCTTCGATCGCCCGCTCCAGCTTCGCGGCGTCGAGCGAGCCCTCGAGCACGAGCCCGGTGACGATCACGAAGGGCGGGGCGTCCGGCAGTTGCAGCGCGTACCACATGCGCTCCTGCACCAGCGAGGCGGGCAGGCGCGTGGGACGGGGGCCGGACGGCTTCCACTCCACCCGCGAACCGGGGGCCTGGGCGAGCTTCCCGGCCAGGCCCGCCACGGTGGGCTCGGAGAAGAAATCGGCGAGGGACGGGGCGACACCGAAGCTCTGGCGCACGCGGGCCATCAGCCGGGTGGCGTTCAGCGAGTGGCCGCCCAGGCGGAAGAAGTCATCCTCGCGACCCACCGCGTCCACGCCGATCACCTGCCGGAAGAGCCCGGCGAGCAGCTCCTCCACGGGGCCGCGTGGGGGCTCGCCCGCGGGCTTCGTGTCGGTGCCTTGCAGCGGCATCGACTCCAGCACCTTCCTGTCCACCTTGCCGTTGCTGTTGAGCGGCAGGGCCTCCAGGGACACGAAGCGCGAGGGCACCATGTAGCCGGGCAGCGTGCGGGCCATGGCCGCCGAGAGCCCGGTCATGCTGACCTCGGCGCTGGTGGGCACCACCCAGGCCACCAGGGACGTCTCACCCGGCCGCTCCCGGCGCGCGGTGACGATGGCCTCGCGCACCTGGGGCAGGGCCCGCAGGGCGGCCTCCACCTCGGCCAGCTCGATGCGCACGCCGCGCACCTTCACCTGGAAGTCCACGCGGGTGACGAACTCCAGCACGCCCTCCGTCCTCATCCGCCCCAGGTCCCCGGTGCGGTAGAGCCGCGCTCCGGGCCGGGTGCTGAAGGGGTGCGGAATGAAGCGCTCGGCCGTCCAGTCGGGGCGGCCCAGGTAGCCACGGCCCACGCCCTCGCCGCCGATGTACAGCTCGCCCACCACGCCCGGGGGCACCGGCCGCAGGGACTCGTCCAGGACGTACACCTCCACGTTGCCCCGGGGCGTGCCGATGGGCGTGGTGGCTCCCCGCGGGGCCGCGTGCAGGAGGTGCATCGTGGCGGTGTCCGTGCACTCGGACGGCCCGTACAGGTTGCCGAAGCGCACCGCCGGGTAGCGCTCCATCCAGGCCCGGCACAGCGCGGGCGCCAGCTCCTGCCCACCGGTGAGCATCCACCGCAGGCGGCGCAAGCCCGGGGCCTCGGCCGGATCCGAGTCCTCGAGGATGGATTGGAGGATGGGTGCCACCAGCTCCGCGAAGGTGGTGCCGCTCTGGTCCAGCGCCACGGCCAGACGCGGCGGCTCGCGCACCAGGGCGTCGTCGAAGACGTACGTGGTGCCGCCGACGCAGAAGGCCCCGAGCATCTGCCAGATGGAGACGTCGAAGCCGATGGCCGCCGTCTGCGCGAGCACGTCCTTCGACGTGAGCCCCAGGTCCTCCGCCTTGCCCAACGCATGGTTGAGCATGTTCCGGTGGCTGATCATCACGCCCTTGGGCGTGCCGGTGGAGCCCGAGGTGAAGATGACGTAGGCGAGGTTGTCCGGGGTGGCGCGGCGGGGCAGCGGCTCCGGGCTCTCGGTGTCCAGTCCCTCCAGGGACAGGACGCGGGGGCGCTCGTGCCCGGGGAGCGAGGCGAGCACCTCGGCGAGGAGCTCACCGGTGCCCTCGAGCGGGAGGACGAAGGGCGCGCGGCTCTCCGCCAGCAGGCCGGCGAGGCGCGCGGCGGGGAGCTGCGCATCCAGGGGCAGGTAGACGCCGCCGGCCTTGTGCAGCGAGAGGATGGAGCGGATGAGGCCCTCGGTGCGGTGGCTGAGGACGGCCACGAGGGACTCGGAGCCAACCCCCTGGGCCACCAGCCGCCGCGCGGCGCGGTGGGTGTGGGCCTCGAGCCTCTCCGTACGTCCACTGTCCTCCCTCGAAGGCGAGGGCCACCTGCTGGGGCATGGCGCGGGCGTGCGTGGAGAAGAGCTCGTGCACGCACGTGTCCAGGCTCCAGTCACGCGGGGTGGGGGAGGCGGCCCGCATGAGCGACTGGTGCTCGTCCGGGGTGAGCAGCTCCAGGGCGTCCAGGCGCCTGTGGGGCTCGCGCAGCGCGTGGGTGAGGAGCTGGACGTAGTGGCCCGCCAGGCGCTGCATCGTTCCGGCCTCGTAGAGATCGGTGCTGTAGCGGATGGCGAGCGCGTGGCCCTCGGGCCCCTCCTGGATGCCGAGGGAGAAGTCGAGCGGGCTGCTCTGGGACTCCAGCGGCAGGCTACGGCCCTGGAGGCCCGGGAAGGCGCTGGTCAGGGCGCGCTCCACCCGGTTGAGATCGAACAGCACCTGGATGAGCGGCGAGTGGCTGGAGCGGCGATCGACGCCGAGCGTCTGGACGACGCGCTCGAAGGGCACGTCCTGGTGGGCGATGGCCTCCAGGGTGGTGGTGCGCACCTGCTCCAGCAGGGAGGAGAAGGAGGCGGAGGGCGCCACGCGGGTGCGCAGGGCCACGGTGTTGACGAGCAGGCCGACGACGCCCTCGGTGTCCGGGTGGGTGCGGCCGGAGGTGGGCGTGCCCACGCACAACTCCTGCTGGCCCGAGTAGCGGTGCAGCAGCGTGGCGAACGCGGCGTACAGCACCATGAAGGGCGTCACCTGGTGCTGGCGGCAGAAGGCGTGCAGGGCCCGCGTGAGCGAGGCGGGGAGCGCATGCGGGCCCGTGTAGCCACCCTGGTGGGAGAGGACGGCGGGACGGGGCTTGTCCGGAGTGAGGCTCAGCAGCTCCGGCGCGCCGTCGAGCTGGCGCTTCCAGTAGTCGAGTTGCGTCTGCTCACGCGCATGCAGGGGCGCGGTGCGCTGCCAGGCGGCGATGTCGGCGGAGTCCAGGCGCACCGGGGCCAGGGCGGGCGGTTGGCCCGCGGAGAGCGCGCGCCAGGCCTCGCTCAGCTCGCGCACGAGCGTGTCCAGCGACAGCCCGTCCACCAGCAGGTGGTGGAAGACGAGCAGCAGCACGTGCTGCCGGGGGCCGGTGCGCAGCAGGCGGAAGCGGTAGAGGGGGCCCTCGTCCATGGAGAAGGGCCGGTGGGCCTCCTCGCGCAGCCACTGCGTCACCCGTTGCGGCGAGGCGGCCTCCAGCACCTCCGCCGTCAGCACCTCGGAGGGCAGCGGCTGGACGGTGGGCCGGGGCATTCCCTCGCGCGAGGGCACGGCCAGGCGCAACAGGGGATGGCGCTCCAGCAGCCAGCGCAGGGCCGCTTCCAGCGTGCCCGTGTCGAGCGGACCCGTCAGCTCCACGGCCTCGGGGATGTGGTACGCGCTGGAGCCGGGGTGCAGCTGCTGGATGAACCACAGCCGCTCCTGGGCGAAGGAGAGCCGCGGAGGCTCGCCCGCCGGCCGGGGCGTGGGCGCGGGGAGCGCATGGGGCGAGGTGCCCTGGAGCTCCGTCACCTGGCGCGCGAGTCCCGCCACGGTGGGCGAGGTGAAGAGGGCCGCCAGGGGCAGCTCCACGCCGAAGGCCTGACGCACGCGGGCCACCAGCCGGGTGGCGCTCAGCGAGTGGCCGCCGAGGTGGAAGAAGTCGTCCTCGCGCGACACCGTCACCCGCTCCAGCACCTGGCAGAAGAGCCCGGCGAGCAGCTCCTCCACCGGGCCACGCGGGGCCTCGCCGCGGCGCGGCTCCGGGGCCCCGGTGTCCTCCGCCGGCAGCGCGGCCAGGGCCTTGCGGTCCACCTTGCCGCTCGTGGTGAACGGGAGGGCGGGCAGCGCGACGAAGCGCGAGGGCACCATCGCGTCGGGCAGCGTGCGGGTGAGCGTCTCGCGCAGGGCACCCACCGCCCGGGCGGCGTCACCGTCCAGGACGAGGAAGGCCTCCAGCCGCGCGTCCTTGCCCTTGCCGCGCACGATGGCCGCCGCCTGGCGCACGCCGGGCTGGCGCAGCAGGGTGGCCTCCACCTCCTCCAGCTCGATACGGACGCCGTGCACCTTCACCTGGAAGTCGGTGCGGCCCAGGAAGCTCAGCGAGCCATCCCCATTCCAGCGGACGCGGTCCCCCGTGCGGTAGAGGCAGGCGCCGGACTGGCCGGAGAACGGATCCGGCACGAAGCGCTCGGCCGTCAGCTCCGGCTGGCCCCGGTAGCCGCGGCCCAGGCACGTGCCGCCGATGTACAGCTCGCCGGGAATGCCGGGGGGAACGGGCTCGCCGCGGCCGTCGAGCACGTACACGCGGCACCGGTCCAGCGGGCGGCCCAGGCGCACGGGCCGCTCCGGCATCGTCCGCTCCGCGACGACGTTGATGCTCGTCTCCGTGGGGCCGTACGTGTTGATGAGCTGCGTGCGGGTGAAGGCGAGCTGCCGCACCAGCGGATCCGGCAACACCTCGCCACCGGTGACGAGCACCTTCAGCGACCGGAAGGCCTCGAGCGCACCGGGCTCCTCGAGCGCGGTGGCCAGCGAGGAGGGCGTGATGACGACGTGGGTGATGCCATGGCGGGAGATGTCCCGGCCCAGTCCGAGCGGGCCCACCTCGCGCAGGAGGGTGCGCGCGCCCCGGGTGATGCTGAAGAGCAGCTCCTCCAGGTGGATGTCGAAGGAGAGGCTGCCGGACGAGGCCCAGCAGTCGCCGGGAGCCGTCGCGTAGTACGTGTCGAAGGCGGCGAAGCAGTGGACGACGTTGCGGTGGGTGAGCTCCGCGCCCTTGGGCTCACCGGTGGAGCCGGAGGTGTAGAGCAGATAGGCGAGGTGCTCGGCGCGGGCGGGCTGGAGCGCCACGGCGGAGGACGGCTCCCGCGTGCGCACGTCCGGAGACACCAGGGGCACGTCGAGCGAGGCCCCGTCGAACAGCGCCGGGCGGCTGACGACGAGCTTCGCGCCCGACCTGCGCACCAGCGCGGCCCGGCGGGCGGCCGGGTGCGAGGCCTCCAGCGGGAGACACCCGGCACCACTCAGGAAGATGGCCAGCAGCGACACCACCGCGTCGAGCGAGCGCTCCAGGCACAGGCCCACCACGGTCTCCGGCCCGGCTCCCGCCGCGGCCAGGTGCACCGCGAGGCGCGAGGCCTGGGTGTGCAGCTCGCGGAAGGTGAGCGTGCCCTCGGGGGCCACCACCGCCGGAGCTTCCGGGGTGCGCGCCACCTGCGCCTCGAAGAGGGAGGCGATGGTGGCCTCGGCGTCGAAGGGCCGGTCGGTGTCGTTGAAGGCGTGGAGCACCTGCTGGCGCTCGGCGGCGCTGAGCAGGGACAGGGCCTGCACGGACGTGGCGGGCGAGGCCAGCGCGCTCTCGAGGAGCTGGAGGTAGTGGCCCAGCATGCGCTCCACGGTGCCGGCCTCGAAGAGGTCCGTGGCGTACTGGATGAGCAGCTCGGTGCCGCTGGGGCGCTCGGCGACGCTGAGCGAGAGATCGAAGAGGCTGCTGACGGCCCCGGGCTTCAGCGGACGGGGCTGGTGGCCGGGGAAGATGTCCGCCAGCGAGTGTTGCACCTGGCTGAGCTCGAACATGCTCTGGAAGAGCGGCGAGTGGCTGGTGCTGCGCTCGACGGCGAGGGCCTGGACGAGGCGCTCGAAGGGCACGTCCTGGTGGGCGATGGCCTCCAGGGTGGTGGTGCGCACCTGCTCCAGCAGGGAGGAGAAGGAAGCGGAGGGCTCGAGGCGGGTGCGCAGCACCACGGTGTTGAGCAGCAGGCCGACGACGTTCTCGGCCGCCGGGTGGGTGCGGCCGGACATGGGCGTGCCGACGCAGAAGTCTTCCTGGCCCGAGTAGCGGTGCAGCAGCGCGGCGAACGCGGCGTACAGCACCATATAAGGAGTGACCTGGTGCTGGCGGCAGAAGTCCTGGACGGCCCGCGCGAGCGCCGGGGACATCGAGCGGTAGACGATACCTCCGTGGTGCGAGAGGGCGGCGGGACGCGGCTTGTCCGTGGGGAGTTGCAGCACGCCCGGGACGCCGTCGAGCTGGCGCTTCCAGTACTCCAGGTGCTGCTGCTCGCGCGCGCGCAGCGGCTCGGTGCGCAGCCAGGCGTTGAGGTCCCAGTGGCTCAGGCGCGGAGCGGGCAGCTCGGGGTGCTGGTGCTGGCTGAAGGCGGCGAGGGCCTCACCCAGCTCGCGCACGAGGAGGCCCACCGACAGGCCGTCCACCAGCAGGTGGTGGAAGACGAGCAGCAGCACGTGGCGCTGGGGCTCCCGGCGCAGCAGCCGGAAGCGGTAGAGCGGACCGCCGGGGGTGAAGGGCCGGTTGATCTCCTCGTCCAGCCAGCCGGCGCGCGCCTGCGTTTCCAGGGACAGCACCTGCTCGGGCACGGGCAGGAGGACGGGGGAGGGCTGGCCTTCGCGAGCGGGCACGGCCATGCGCAGCACGGCGTGACGCTCCAGCAGCCAGCGCAGGGACGCCTCGAGCGCGGGAACGTCGAGCGGCCCCGTCAGCTCCACGGCCTCGGGGATGTGGTACGCGCTGGAGTCCGGCTGGAGCTGCTGGAGGAACCACAGGCCCTCCTGCGTGGAGGAGAGCAGCGGAGGGGCTCCGGCCGGCAGCGGAGTGGGCGCGGGCAGCGAAGGGGCGGCGCCCTGACGCTTCTCCACCTCGCGAGCCAGTCCCGCCACGGTGGCCGTGTTGAACAGCGTGTCCAGCGCCAGCTCCACGCCGAAGAGCTGATTCACCCGGGCGATGAGGGTGACGGCGTTGAGCGAGTGGCCACCCAGGTCGAAGTAGTCGTCCTCGCGCGAGACGGACTGGAGGCCGAGCGCCTCACAGAAGAGCTGAGCGAGGCGCTGCTCGACGGGGCCGATGGGGGCCGCGCCCTGCTGCTGGGCGCCGGGCGCTTCGAGCGCAAGGGCACCGAGGGCGTCGTAGTCCACCTTGCCGTTGGTGTTGAGGGGCAGGGCGGGCAGGAGCACCAGCCGGGAGGGCACCATGTAGGAAGGCAGGGTGCGCTCGAGGGCTGAGAGCAGGGCGGCTTCGGTGACGCCGGGGAGGGAGGCCACCACCCAGGCGACGAGGAAGGGGTCGCCGGGCTTGCGCTCGCGCACGGAGACGGCGGCCGAGCGCACCTGGGGCAGGGAGTGGAGGGCGGCCTCCACCTCACCGAGCTCGATGCGGAAGCCACGCACCTTCACCTGGAAGTCGGAGCGGGTGACGAACTCGAGCAGGCCGTCGGAGTTGAGGCGGACGATGTCGCCGGTGCGGTAGAGGCGGGCACCGGGAGAAGGGGAGAAGGGGTGGGGGACGAAGCGCTCGGCGCTGAGCTCGGGGCGCAGCAGGTAGCCGCGGGCGACACCGGTGCCGCCGACGTAGAGCTCACCCATCACGCCCGGAGGAACGGGCCGCAACGCCTCGTCGAGGACGTAGACCTCCATGTTGGCCTTGGGCAGACCGATGGGGGTGAAGGCGCCGGAAGGGGCGGACCGCAAGGGGTGCACGGTGACGATGTCGGTGCACTCGGTGGGGCCGTAGGCGTTGACGAGGGTGGACTGGGGGTAGCGCTCGAACCACGCCTCGCACAGCGCGGGCGGCAGGGCCTGTCCGCCGGAGATCACGAAGCGCAGGCGATGGAGGGCGGGGACGTTGGGGTCATCGCCATCGCGCAGGATGGACTCGATGACGGCGGGCACCGTGCCGAACACCGTGACGCCAGCCCGCGCCAGGGCGGCAACGAGGCGCGGCGTGTCCCGGACGAGCTCATCCTCGAAGAGGTACGTGGTGGCGCCGAACGGGAGCGCTCCGAGCATCTGCCAGAGGGAGATGTCGAAACCCATGGACGCCGTCTGGGCGTTGACCTCACCGGGGGCGAAGCCCAGCACCTCCTGTTGACCCAGGAAGTGGTTGAGCATGGAGCGGTGCTCGACCATGACGCCCTTGGGCGTGCCGGTGGAGCCCGAGGTGAAGATGACGTAGGCGAGGTTGTCCGGAGTGGCGCGGGGCGGCAGGGGCTCTGCGCTCTCGGAGTCGAGCCCGTCCAGGGAGAGCACCAGGGGCTGCTGGAGGGTCGGCAGCAGGTCGAGCACCTCCTCGAGGAGGGGAGCGCAGTCGCCGAGGGAGAGGACGAAGGGAGCGCGGCTCTCGGAGAGGAGCTGGGCGAGGCGGGCGGGAGGCAGCCGAGCGTCGAGGGGAAGGTAGGCGCCGCCGGCCTTGTGGAGGGAGAGGACGGAGCGGACGAGGGCCTCGGAGCGGTGGCAGAGGACGGCGACGAGGCACTCGGGGCCGACACCCTGGGCGACCATGCGGCGGGCGGCGCGGTTGGTGTGGGCCTCGAGGTCGGCGTAGGACCAGACGCCGGCACTGGAGGCGAGGGCCACCTGGTGGGGCGTGCGCCGGGCCTGGGCGGAGACGAGCTCGTGGACGCACGTGTCCAGCGCCCAGTCACGCCGCGAGGTGCGGTGCGCGGATTGGCGCTCGCCCTCGGTCAGCAGCTCCAGCGCATCGACGCGCGTCTCCGGGGCGCCCAGGGCCTGGGTGAGGAGCTGGATGTAGTGGCGCCGCATCCGCTCCACGGTGGAGCGGGTGTAGAGGTCCTCGCTGTAGCGCAGGAGGATGTCGAAGCCGCCCGAGCGCTCGGTGACGGTGAGGACGAGATCGAACAGCGCGGCCCGGTTGTCGAGCCGCAGCGGGCGCGCGCCGAAGTGGGAGAGCGCGGCCTCCAGCGAGCCCTCTTCCTGATAGAGCTCGAACAGCACCTGGAAGAGGGGCGTCTGGCCGGGACCCCGGGCCGCGCCGAGCGCGGTGACGAGCCGCTCGAAGGGCAGCTCCTGGTGGGCGATGGCCTCCAGGGTGGTGGTGCGCACCTGCTCCAGCAGGGCGGAGAAGGGGGCGGAGGGCTCGACGCGGGTGCGCAGCACCACGGTGTTGATGAAGGCGCCGACGACCTTGTCGAAGGCCGGATGGGTGCGGCCGGAGGTGGGGGTGCCGACGCAGAAGTCCGCCTGGCGCGAGTAGCGGTGCAGCAGCGCGGCGAAGGCGGCGTACAGCACCATGTAGGGCGTCACCTGGTGCTGCTGGCAGTAGGCGCGCACGGCCTCGGTGAGCGCGGCGGGCAGCGGCAGGTGGTCCGTCTCGGCCGCGCGGCTGGTGCGGCTCGAGGGCGTCAGATCGGCGGGCAGCCGGAGCGCCTCGGGGGCGCCGGTGAGCTGGCGCTTCCAGTACTCCAGCAGCTCGGCCTCGCGGGCCGGGGTGACGGAGGCGCGCTGCCACGCGGAGAGATCCGTGGCCTCGAACTCCAGCGCCTCGAGGGCGGAGGACTCCCGAGCACCCGCCGCGGCGCAGAGGGCCCCGAAGTCACGCATCAACAGGTTGAACGACCAGCCGTCGAAGAGCAGGTGGTGGAGCACCACGAGCAGGACATGCCGGTGCGGCGAGAGGCGGAAGAGGTGGAAGCGGTAGAGCGGCCCGTGCGCCAGATCGAGGGGGCCGCGCAGCACTTCCTGGAGGCGCTGGAAGAGGAGGGTGTCGTCCTGGCCTCCGGCGAGCTCCTCCACGGTGAGCACCCGGGCGGGCACGTCGTGGAAGGTGAGGCGGGGAAGGCCGCTCCGCGAGGGGAACGAGGAGCGCAGCGAGCGGTGGCGGGCGAGGAGCTGGCGCAGCGCCGAGTCGAGCAGCTCGGAGTCGATGGGGCCGCTCAGCTCCACGGCCCGGGGCATGTTGTAGAGCGGGAGCTGGGGCTGGAGCTGCTGGAGGAACCACATGCGCTCCTGGGCGAACGACAGCACCGGAGTCGCATCCGCGGGGAGCGGGGTGGGCGCGGGCAGGGAAGGAGCGCTGCCCTGGAGCTTCTCCACCTCCTGAGCGAGTCCCGCCACGGTGGGGTGGGCGAACAGGAACTCCAGCGGGAGCTCCACGTCGAAGAGCTGCCGGATGCGGGCGGTGAGGGAGATGGCGCTGAGCGAGTGGCCACCCAGGTCGAAGTAGTCGTCCTCGCGCGAGACGGACTGGAGGCCGAGTGCCTCGCAGAAGAGCTGGGCGATGCGCTGCTCGATGGGGCCGATGGGGGCCGCACCCTGCTGCTGGGCGCCGGACGCTTCGAGCGCAAGGGCACCGAGGGCGTCGTAGTCCACCTTGCCGTTGGTGTTGAGGGGCAGGGCGGGCAGGAGCACCAGGCGCGAGGGCACCATGTACGAAGGCAGGGTGCGCTCGAGGGAGGAGAGCAGGGCGGCTTCGGTGACGCCGGGGAGGGAGGCCACCACCCAGGCGACGAGGAAGTGGTCGCCGGGCTTGCGCTCGCGCACGGAGACGGCGGCCGAACGCACCTGGGGCAGGGAGTGGAGAGCGGCCTCCACCTCACCGAGCTCGATGCGGAAGCCACGCACCTTCACCTGGAAGTCGGAGCGGGTGACGAACTCGAGCAGGCCGTCGGAGTTGAGGCGGACGATATCGCCGGTGCGGTAGAGGCGGGCACCGGGAGAAGGGGAGAAGGGGTGGGGAACGAAGCGCTCGGCGCTGAGCTCGGGGCGCAGCAGGTAGCCGCGGGCAACGCCGGTGCCACCGACGTAGAGCTCACCCAGGACGCCCGGGGCAACGGGCTGGAGGGCGTCGTCGAGGACGTAGACCTCCATGTTGGCCTTGGGCAGACCGATGGGGGTGAAGGCGCCGGAGGGAGCGGACCGCATGGGGTGCACGGTGACGATGTCGGTGCACTCGGTGGGGCCGTAGGCGTTGATGAGGGTGGACTGGGGGTAGCGCTCGAACCACGCCTCGCACAGCGCGGGCGGCAGGGCCTGTCCGCCGATGATCATCCCCCGCACGCGATGGAGCGCGGGCAGGTCCGGGTTGTCGCCGTCCTCCAGGATGGACTGGAGGAGGGTGGGGACCATCTCCGCGAGGGTGACGCCGGCCTGCTCCATGGCGGGAACGAGGCGCGGCGTGTCCCGGACGAGGTCGTCCTCGAAGACGTGCGTGGTGGCTCCGAAGGGGAGCATTCCGAGCATCTGCCAGAGGGAGATGTCGAAGCCCATGGACGCCGTCTGGGCGTTGACGTCACCGGGCGCGAAGTTCAGCACCTCGTGCAGGCCCAGGAAGTGGTTGAGCATGCCGCGGTGCTCGACCATGACGCCCTTGGGCGTGCCGGTGGAGCCCGAGGTGAAGATGACGTAGGCGAGGTTGTCCGGGGTGGCGCGGGGCGGCAGGGGCTCGGCGCTCTCGGAGTCGAGCCCATCCAGGGAGAGCACGAGGGGCTGCTGGAGGGTCGGCAGCAGGTCGAGCACCTCCTCGAGGAGGGGAGCGCAGTCGCCGAGGGAGAGGACGAAGGGAGCGCGGCTCTCGGAGAGGAGCTGGGCGAGGCGGGCGGGAGGCAGCCGCGCGTCGAGAGGAAGGTAGGCGCCGCCGGCCTTGTGGAGGGAGAGGACGGAGCGGACGAGGGCCTCGGAGCGGTGGCAGAGGACGGCGACGAGGCACTCGGGGCCGACACCCTGGGCGACCATGCGGCGGGCGGCGCGGTTGGTGTGGGCCTCGAGGTCGGCGTAGGACCAGACGCCGGCACTGGAGGCGAGGGCCACCTGGTGGGGCGTACGCCGGGCCTGGGCGGAGACGAGCTCGTGGACGCACGTGTCCAGTGCCCAGTCACGCGCGGCGCCCATGTTGTGCGGTTCCAGGTGCTTCAGCGACACGGAGGGCACGGCGGCGGAGTCTTTTCTGGAAGCCATGGAGGACGGAGGGGGGAGAAGAATCTGGGACGGTGTGAGGAGCCGGGCAGGCGCGGCCTGTCAGATCCTCATGCGGACGTTGATGCCTGCGCGGAGCAGCCCGAGTCCCTCGACGGGGAGCTCGGCCACCGACAGGTCGGGCTGGAAGCGGAACTCACCGCCGCGCTCGCCGAAGGGGGCCTCCACGAAGACGAAGACCCGCACCGCGGTGGTCGGCGCCATGCTGAAGTCCACCCGGCCCGTCACGGAGCGGTCGGAGATGTTCGCCAGGCCGGTGAAGTTCAGCGTGGGCGCGTACATGCTGCGGCGGCTGATGGAGATCTGCCCCATGCCGTAGTAGCGGCCGAAGAAGAGGGGGCGGTAGTCACCCGTGGACTGGAGCCAGGTGAGGAAGGCCCGATCGGTGTAGCCGAGCGGGTTGTAGAAACCCTCCAAGCGCACGCCGACGCGGAAGACATCCGCGAGCCGGAACTGGGTGCCCACGCCGGCACTGGCGAGCAGCGTCGGCCCGTCGAGCCTGCGCTCGGAGAAGCCGCCGTCGTTCCGCTGCCAGAGACGCACGTCGGTGTCCTGCACCAGCGAGAGCTCGGCGTTGAGATCGAGCGGACCCAGGCCCATGCTCCAGTCCAGGCCGTAGCGGGGGCGGCGGTTCTGCAGGAAGGACGCGATGAGGCTGAGCTTCTCCGAAGTTGCCGAGCGCGATGTCGGCGCGTCCGGCGGCCCCGTAGCGCAGCTTGTCCTCGCCGGGCCCGTTCAGGTCCGCCGTGACGAGCAGCGTGAGGTTCGAGGCCATCGCTTCCCAGGGGATGTTCACCTTCAGCATGTCCACCCCCAGCCGCAGGTCGATTCCCTCGAGCGGTTGCTGGTTGGGGGACTGGAGGAAGTCGGTGGGGTTCCAGATGAGGGAGCTGCCCCATTTGATCTGCTGCCGGCCCGCGGTGATGAACACGCGGCTGGCGATGTCGAAGCGGAACCAGAGCTGATCCAGCACGGCCTGGGGACCGGCGCCCGCCGCGTTCAGCGGATCATAGACGAGCCGCCCCACCACGAAGCCGCGCAGGCTCTCGGAGGGCTTGGCATCCATGTAGAGGTTCACGAGCGCGGGCAGGCTGGGCCTCGCCGAGGTGGTGCCGCCCAGGCGCGAGCCGAGCACATCGATGCGCTGGTAGAAGAGCCCGCCCAGGGTGAGGAAGTTCTCCTTCTCCGCGCTCATGGCCGGGGGGAGCTCGGTCGTGGTCCTGGAGGCGGGCTCGGAAGCGGGCCCGGCGGAGGGCTCGTCGGTGGGCCCGGTCTGCTCCACCGCGGCCTGTGAGACGGTGACGGGCCGGAACGCCGTGCTGAAGGGATCCGGCTCCTCCGTGGCACCCGGCTCGTTGCCGGCGGCGGACGTGGGGCTGTTGGCCGCCACTTCGGTGGGGCTCGGGGCGGGCGCGGGCGGAGGCTCCTCGGCGGGAGCGGGCTCGGCGGCGGCGAGGACGGGCGCGGGAAGCTCCGGCGGCTCCTCGAGGGGCGGCTGCTTGCGGACCCCGCGCCCCGGACGGGGCGGCACCAGGTACGCCAGCGAGTGAACCCGCTGGCCCTCGAAGAAGACCGCGAGCCCGGACCTGGCGTAGTGGAAGTAGACGCGGTTGCCGGGCGTGACCTTGACCTCGTAGCAGGACACCGGCTTGCGGACCTTCTTGCCACCCGCCTTCGCGCCGGGCGTCCGGACCTTGCCCGCGGCCTTGCCCGCCTTCACGCAGGGGGGCCCGAACTGCTCCTCGAGCGCTTCGCGCGTGGGCGGCGTCTCGGGGAACACGTCGATGCGCTGGAGCAGTCCGTTCTCCATGGAGATGCGGAACCGCGCACCGCGCGTCCCCTCGGGCGCTTTCTCCCTCCAGTAGTCCAGCACCATCTCCTCTCCATCCGGAGAGGTGCGTTCGGCGGGCTCGCCGAACGACTGGAGGAGCTCCTGCATCGTGGTGACGCCCGGTGTGCTCCCCTGCCATTCGCTGGCGGCTCCGGTACAACTCCAGACAAGAGCCAGGAGGATGGCTGCGCGAGCGGCGGAGGTCGGTGTCAGCATGAGCAGAGGGGGGCGAGGCGGGGGAGCATCATTGTAACGTTTGCGCGCCAACGGATGGAAGGGACCGCGTCCGCATCGCCAGGCCCAGGGCGAGCCAGACGGCGCCCGCCAGCGCGAAGGGGAGCTCATCCACGACATATGCGGGCACGGAGCCGAACGACAGGGTGGAGGCGGCGATCAGCACCACCGTCGAGACTCCCAGGGCGATCAGCGTGCGGCCCGCCCAGGGGAGCGGCTCCTGCCCCTTCCTCGCGGCGAGACCGAGCAGCACCGTGCTGGCGCAGACGGCCATGACGCCGGTGCCTCCGAGGTCCGGACCGAACCGGGCGGGCCCCACCGCTCCCGTGAGCAGCACCAGATTGGCGCCCGCCGTCGCGACGGCGAGGGCCGCCAGCAGCAGCCCCGCCCGCGCCGTCCACCTCGCGTGGCTCCGCTGCCGGGCATGGAGCCCCAGCAGGCTCGTGCCCAGCAGGAGGATGGCTCCGCAGAACGCGGCGAAGAACGGGAGCCACGCGGCGCTCACGTCCGTGTGGGGCCGCTCTCCCTGCCGGCCCAGCAGCACGGAGCCCACGTACGTCACCACCCACAGCGCCCCTCCACCCATCGCTGCCAGACCTTCCCAGCGGATCGCCATCCGCGCAGCGTAGCGGATGGGCTCCGGCGGCTCCAATCCCAGTGGAATGATCCACGGGTACATTGACAGCCGCCCCCGCTTCACGGGACCATCCTGGATTGCAGCGTTTCCGATCCTTCGTCCCCCCAGGAGGTCCCATGGCATCGCAAGAGAATCCCCTCCAGGCTGCCGAGTCCGCCGCGCCTGTCGTCGCCCAGGCCGCCGAGTCTCTCGCCGCGCCTGTCGCCGCCGCTCCCGAGAAGCTCGATGAGCTGGAGGAGATCAACTTCCTGCTCGAGGAGATCGAGAGCAAGATCGCCCCGCTCGCGCTGGCGTGAGCGGACCGGGCCTCGCGGCTGCCCGTCCAGGGAGGGCCGCGGGGCCATGTCGATGCGTTCAGACATGGATTCGAGCGTGCGCTCCTACGAAGAGGCCTTCTCCCCGTACTGGCATCCCGTCGCCTTCTCGCAGGAGCTGAAGGAGCGTCCCCTGCCCGCGCGTCTGCTGGGGACGGAGCTGGCCCTGTGGCGCACGGGCTCCGGCGTCGCCGCGACGCGGCGCTACTGCGCGCACCGCGGGGCGGACCTGTGCGCCGGGGAGGTCTCCGGCGAGGGGTTGCGCTGTGCCTTCCATGGGTGGACGTACGGGACGGACGGCCGGTGCGTGCGCATTCCCTCGCAGCCCGGGGTGCCCATCCCCGCCGCCGCGGCCGTCTCCTCGTTCCACGCCGCAGAGCGCTATGGCCTCATCTGGGTGTGCCTGGCCCGGGAGCCCGCGGCCCCGCTGCCGGAGTGGCCGGAGCTGGAGACGGGGAAGATCGCCACCGTGGCCCTGCCCCGCCTGGACTGGGAGGTGTCCGCGGGCCGCATGGTGGAGATCGTCCTGGACGTCACCCACCTGTCCTGGGTGCACCGGGGCACGTTCGGCAACCCGGAGCAGCAGGAGGTGGCGCCCTATGAGGTGGAGCGGCGGGCCGGTGGCCTGAGGGCGCAGATCTCCTATCCCGCGCTGGCGCCCGCGCTGGACGGCGCGCCGCCCAAGGTGGACAAGACCACGCTCGTCTACGAGGTCTTCTACCCGTTCGCCGCGCGCCTCACCTTCAAGCCCACGCTCTTCTTCCCGCACACGGTGTATGCCATCGCTTCACCCTGGTCGGAGGAGAAGATGCAGTGCTTCTACTTCGCCTCGTACCACCCGGCGCTGCGGCACTTCCCGGACATCTTCGTGAAGAGCGAGCTGGCCATCCTCGAGCAGGATCGGCTCATCGCCGAGGGGCAGCGGCCCAGGGCCCACCCGCTGGACTTCTCCGGTGAGGTGCACGTGCGGGCGGATCGCCTGCCCCTGGAGTACCGCCGGGGCGTGATCGCGCTGCGCACCGGTGGCCCCGTCGAGCTCCCCACCCCGGCCTGAGGGCTGGGGGGCGGTATGGATTTCAAGGGAGGTCCCCGCTAGAGTGGGGCCTCCGAGCAGCTGATTCTCCCCCCCCAGGTCCTGGCTTTGCGCTGGTGAATACAGGACCCGAAATCCAGTGACATGAACCTGCGCCAGAAGATCCTTCTCCTGTCCACCGTGGTGCTCGCTTCGGGCTGCGACCTCTTCAACATCACCGATGCGGAAGGTACTCGGGGGCGTGGGGCGACGGCCTTCGATCCCTACTCGAGCTCGGCCTCCGGCGCCCTGTCGCTGACGCTGCTGCAGTTCAACGGCTGCGCCATGCTGCCCAACGGCGAGCCGGTGTCGCGTGGCTCGCTGGAGCTGCCCGGCTACCCGGAGCAGTGCCGCCACCTCAACGACGGCATCCCCCTGGGGCCCGAGCGGCCGCCGTCCGCCACCTTCCAGGTGACGCCCGGCGCGCTCTACTTCCTGCGCGAGTTCACCGCGATGGACATGATGATGAGCCTGGCCACGATGGACCCGGTCCAGGACGACGCCACGTTCAACGACTGGCGTGCGCCCACGGTGTGGATGCGCAGGCAGTCGCGCTTCAAGAGCCTGGACTGGGGCGGGCTGGCCGTGGGCCGCGAGGAGTGGAAGAACCTGAACAACGATGCCTCCTACCAGCGGGAGATCTTCTACGAGAACGCCGGGTGGATGCTGTCCGACGACGACACGTTCACCCTCGAGGTGTTGGACGCCGGCGGCACCGTGCGCTCCTCCACCACCTACAAGCGCAAGGACTTCCTCGCGGAGACCCACGTCACCGGGCGCACCCGCGTGAGCTTCACGACGATGGGCCTCACCCGTCCGCTCTTCCCCAACGATCCCTCCATGCACGTGGACCTCATGGGTCCGCCGCCCGTCTTCCTGACGGGCGTGAAGGTGTCGCTGGCCAACTCGACGGATCCCTTCAAGAGCTTCCGCATGCCGCAGCTCACCGGTGAGGGCGTCATCCGCGTCACCTGGAGCCTGATGCCCGAGGAGCCCTTCCTCTTCCCGGTGACGTTCGTGCCGGAGCAGAGCCGCGAGCCCTCCTGCTACAAGCTGGACGCCAGCGGGCTGGCCACCACCGAGCGCGTGCCCTGCGGCTTCGGCCTGCAGCAGGCGGCGCTGATCTCCCGGCCGGCGAACGGCAAGTTCTTCCAGCCCGGCGAGACGGTGGACTTCACCATCTCCCTGCGTGACGGCGACGGCAACGGCCTGCACTCGCGCGATGGCCTGCCCTCCTACAACCAGTACATGGCGGGCGAGTCCAACGGCATCGCCTACTTCAACGACTCGATGCTGACCACCTACCGTGACGCGAGCAGCTCCGAGTCCGGCTTCAAGGTGGTGGGCCCCCTGCAGGAGTTCCGGCCCGTCTACGGTACCTATACGCGGCCCTACTTCTCCTATCCGCAGGCGAGCGAGCCCTATTACTACCTGGATCCGGGCGCGAAGTTCCTGCCCCGCGCCGCCGAGCAGACGCCTCCGGCGCGCTGGGCCGTGAAGCTGCCACCGGACGCCAAGCCGGGCACCTACGCCATCTTCCTCAAGGGCCACCGCAACTTCATGGGCGAGCGCCTCAACCGGCTGGAGCCGTTCTTCTTCCAGGTCGGCCAGGAGCAGGCCACGACGTACCCGGGCCGGGTGGGCAACTGCCAGATGTGCCACAACGGCGTGAACTCGCTGAGCAACCTCCACCACGGCATGTCCGTGGACAACGTGGAGGCGTGCACCACGTGCCACAACGAGGAGTCCATCGGCTTCCTGCCGGACACCATCCACCGCATCCACATGGGCTCGCGCAAGTACGCGCAGAACAAGCAGGACTGCCGGATGTGCCACCTGACGAAGGAGAGCACCGTGCGGCCCAGCATGATGGCCTGCAACGGCTGCCACCTGCAGTCGCACGGCACCGAGTTCTTCGACATGAAGTTCGCGCCGTACCAGAACGCTCCCAACGCCTACGGCAATTGCGCCCAGGCCTGCCACGTCTCGACTCCTCCGGCCCGCCACATCCTGCCGGAAAACTGAGCCCACCGAGGACCGCCAACATGAGGGCTTCGACCGTCTTCTCCAGTGTCATGCTGTCGGCCGCCCTGTCCGGTTGTCTCGGGCAGGAGCCGCCGGTGGTTCCCCCGAGCAACCCCTACGTGGACGCCACGCCGCGCACGAGCACCGTCTCGGGCTTCGTGCACGATCCGGAGGCCTTCTGGTACCTGATGGCCAACTGGCCGATGGATCCGGAGCATCCGGAGATGGCTCCGGGGCCGTTGCTCCTCGAGGGCTCGCCCATCCTGAGCTACTCGAGCATCACCGGGGCCCACGTGAACCTCGTGGACCACGGCGTCCCCGCCGCGCCCACGTCCGCGGTCACCACGCAGCGCGGTGGCTTCAACGTGTACGGCGTGCCGGCCAGCGAGTCGACCGAGTACCTGATGCGCTCCGAGGTTCCGGCCTCGGGCGTGACGCTCGGCGCGGAGATGCACGAGCCGCCGCCCGTCCCGATGCCCGCGGCGGCGAAGTACTACCCGACGACGACGCTGCGCCCCATCGTGGCGAGCGGGCCGTTCTGCAACCTGCAGGTGGCCACCATGGTGAGCGACGCCGGGGCGCTCGGCGCGCTGGCCTTCGCCATCTCGGACGAGCAGGGCCGCACGGTCACTCCGGATGACCTGATGGATCCCAACCAGTTCGGCGGCGTGGTGCTCACGTGGGTGTACGCGCCCAGCGAGTTCCTCGATCTCATCGTGGTGCCGGCCGACCATCAGGTCGCCGTCGAGACCAACTACGGCACGCTCTACGGCATCGACTGGGCACCGTCGATGGGCATTCCGGGGCAGACGGAGCTGGGCTACATGGCCGGCCGGGGCGCGCCGAGCTACGTCGGCTACTACGCGGTGGTGCTGCCCAGGGACGTGCCGCCGGAGCCGCTGATCGTGTCGTTCTCGGATACGGGCTCGACGTACCCGGACGGCTCGCCGGATCCCACCCGTCCGTGGAGCATCCCGCCCGTCATCGCGGAGCCCCAGCCGGGCGTGTCCATGGCCCGTGTCCACGCCTTCCCGGGTGGAGAGCCGCCGGGCGGTCCGCCCGAGGACGCGTACGACGAGTTCCCGCCCGAGCCGGACATGAGCTGGGTGTGCATGCCGATGCATCCGCCGGAGCCTCCGCCGGGGGAGTAGCGGCTGGGGGCCCGCGCGAGCGGGCTCACCGCCACGGCCGCAGGTGGAGCCGCCGGAAGCGCAGGGACGGCTGCCCGAAGGACACGGGCAGCGGGCCATGGTCCAGCTTCCGGCAGCCCCGGGTGGCGAACAGGTTCTGGAGGTCCGCGCCGACGGCGTCGATGTCCGCCAGCGCCTCCAGGCCGTTGCCGCTGAGGATGCCCGGAGACACCAGGCGCCCCAGGCGCCCGTCGCGGATCTCCTGCGCCTCGATCATGTAGAAGCTGAAGTCCCCCGACAGCAGGTTCATGTGGCGCGGCGTCAGGTGGCGCACGAGCAGCCCGTGGGGCACGTCCGCGAGGAGCCCTTCCAGGTGCCCCTCGTGCGGCTCCACGCGGGTGTGCGCCATGCGCGCGAGGGGAGGGTGCTTGAAGCCCACCCGCCGGCCGTGGCCGTTGGGGGCGAGTCCCAGCACCTTCGCACTGCGCGAGTCCAGGAGGGGCGTGCCCACCCGGCCCTCGTGGATGAGGCGGACGGGCTGGGCGGCGTGGCCCTCGTCATCCCAGGCGTAGGCGAGCGCCCCGCATCCGTCGGTGGGGTCGTCCGAGATGGAGACGAAGGGCGCGGCGACGCGCTGTCCGAGGCGGTGGGCCAGGTACGAGCCGCCGCGTGCGACGGCGTCCCCCTCCAGCGGGTGCCCGCACACCTCATGGAAGAAGCAGGCGGAGGCGGAGCCGGGAGGGAACACCACCGGCAGCGGGCCCGAGGGGCATGGCACCAGGGGCGTGCACTCCTGGAGCTGCCGCACCAGCCCGCCCACCAGCGACTCGAGCTGAGGCAGGGCCGCGAGCATTCCCGCGCCGTCCGGGTAGGCCGCACACCGCCACAGCTCGGCCGTCCCGCCCGGAGGGCCGCCGTACACCTTCACCTCGAGCAGCGCGTAGTGCCGCCGATCCGCGGCCAGCCGGGACGGGGTGGCCAGGAGGGTGCGCTGATCCACCTCGCGCAGCAGCACGTCCAGGTGCGCCGCGCCCGCGGCCCGGGCCGTGTCCACCAGCCGCCGCACCACCTCCACCGCCACGCCGCTGTCCGGCGGAGCCGGCTCGGGCTCGGGCTCGAGCAGCTCGCGCGCCGGGGCCAGCACGTCCGCGGGCAGCGCTCCCGGCGGCAGCGGGCCCCCGGCCACCTCCGTCCACACCTGCTCGTGGCCTCCGGGCACCTCCCGGCGGGCGGCATGGCCGCGCTCGCAGACGGGCGCCTGCACGCGAAGCCCCGAGCGATGATGGGTGACCTCGGTGACCTCGCGCCGCTCCACGAACCAATCCCGCGACAAGACGATGTGCCTCCTGCCCGTTTCTTACCATCCCCGTGCCGCGGTGCGGATGGGGCATGATGGGCCCGTCATGCCGGTGACCTCCCAGGAGCTGGAGTTGCGTGCGTTGGCCGAGGCGGCCCGGGCGGAGGTGGACGCCTTCGTGCGAGAGCGGGCGCCGGCCTCGGTCGAGCTCTTCCTCCAGGCGGGCAGGCGATTGTCCCTGGAGTACGAGGCCGGTACGGGCGCCTCCCTGCTCAATGGGGGCGGGTCCGTGTGGGCCGCGGCGCGCGTCTGGCGGGAGGAGGGCTCGGGCCATGCGGTGCTGCCCGTGGGCGGAGCCGCGGATGTCGGGCGCGTGCTGAGGGCCGCCGGACAGCGGATGGGCTCGGGTCCCCGCCCGGTGCTCCCCCCACCGCTGTCACCGGCCGGGCCGCCGCTCTTCCACCTGCCGGAGCTCTCCGCCTCGCGGCTGCGAGGGCTGGCCGGGCAGCTCGTCCAGGAGGTGATTCCTCCGGGCGTCGTGGTCCAGGCGGCCGTGCTCGCGCAGTCCGCGGCGTGGTTCGCGCTCGTGCGTGGGGAGGGGGGCTTCCAGGTGGGCAGCACCTCCCGGGAGGAGGCCTTCGTGCGCTGCGAGACGTCGCGCGGCGCCCTCGTGGACGCGGTGGCCTCGCCGCTGGAGGGGACGTGGAATCTCGCGGCCCTGAAGGCACGGCTCGCGGAGGCCGTCGAGGCGCTGGAGGGCCCGGCGGAGGCGGCGGACCCGGGGCTGCCCCTCGTGTTGCGGCCCGCCGTCGCGGCGCCCCTCGTCGCGGCGCTGGCCTGGATGCTGCGGGGGGACGTGGTGGCGTCGACTCCCGCCCTGGCGCGCGCGGTGGGCAAGAAGCTCTTCCCCTCGGTGCTGAGCGTGGAGGACGACCCGCTCCATCCGCTCGGCACGCAGCTCCGGAGCCTCGATGACGAGGGCGTCCCCATGCGTGTGTCCCGGCTCATCGAGGAGGGCCGGTTGCAGGGCTTCCTCCACTCGGCCACGACGGCGGCCTCGCTGGGCGCGGAGCCGAACGGCCGGGGCCTGCGCGCCGAGTCCTCGCCGCCCTCGCCCTCGCCGGTGAACCTCTTCATCGTGCCGCGGGGTGACGCGCTCCCCAGTCACTACACGGAGCTGGTGGCGCGCATCGAGACGTTCACCACCATGCCGCGTCCCGGGACGGTGTCGCTGGTGGCCGGAGGCTGGGAGGTGCACGAGGGCCGCCGCGTGCGCCGGGTGGCCCCGATGGAGCTGAGCCTGCCGGTGCTGGAGACGTTCCGCGTGCTCCGGGGCGTGGGCGCGGACTTGACGTTCTTCCCCACGGCCGAGGGGTGTGGCACCCCGTCGCTCGTGTTCCCCCCGCTCCCGGGGGCTTGAGAAACCAGCCACCCGGAGGAGCGGGCACCCCGCTACGAGCCGGCTCAGCGGCGGCGGGAGGAGGGGGGCTCGCAGCGCTCCACGCCGCGCCAGCGCACCAGGGAATCGAGCAGTGCGTGGAAGGAACGCGGGGGGAAGGCGCGCGCCGGCAGCCGGTGGAAGAAGTCCCGGGCGAGCGTCTCCACCTGCTGGGGCTTGCCGCCGTTGAGCGTCTCCAGGAGGTGCTCGAGGCGGCGGCGCGCCGTGGCCGAGGGCTCGAGAATCTGGGCGTGGCCGTTGGCGGACACCAGCAGCGGGCCTCCGGGCAGCGGCAGGCCGAGGAGGGGCCGCCGGGGGCTGGCGCGGATCCACTCGGAGGGCGTGAGGGGCGCCTCCTGGGCCTCGGGCGCGGCACCATCCAGGGTGCCGCTGGAGAGGAGGCGGGCCCACTCCAGGGTGCGCTCACGCTGCAGGGCGAGCAGGCTCGGGCGGCGGGTGTGCTGCTGGAGCGCCTTGCGCAGCGCGGCCGGCGGCTGCCAGCCCCGGGCACTGGGCAGCTCGTTGGGACGCAGGCGCGCGGGCCACTCTCCCGGCGCGCCCATCATGGTGAACTCGGGCGGGCTCGTGCCCACCCCGAGCGAGGCGCTGACGGACAGTCCCTCGGACGGCTCGGCGCGGTGCCAGTAGGAGTCGGGCCAGTACAGCAGGTCTCCCGCCCGGCCCTCGAGGAAGGACGCCTGGGCGAGCAGTTGCTTCTCCTCGGCCGCGTCGCGCACCTGGATGCCGCCCGGGCGGTGGATGAAGCCCGGATCCTTCGGCACCTCCTCGCGGTGGGAGAGCGCCTCGAAGGGCCACATGCTCATGGTCTTCTTCCCCTCGACGACGAAGTAGAAGACGTGCAGCTCGTCCTTGTGGATGCCGAAGGGCGTGTAGCGGTAGTTGCCGAAGAAGACGGCCGAGTCGCTCCCGCTCAGCGGCATGCCGAGCGTCTGGTGGAAGCCCGCAAGGAAGCTGTGCATCTGCAGCCAGTGGCCCCAGTGCCAGGCCTGGGCGCGGTTGAGCACGAGGCCGAAGCGCTTGCCGCCCAGCACGCGCGTGACGCGCTCCACGTACGCATGCGCGTCCCGGTCCTCGCGTGACGGGAGGAAGTGGGGCGCGAGGTTGAAGAGCACCGAGTAGTACGGCATGCCGGCGGGGCCGTCCTCGTGCTCGATGAAGAAGCGCAGGCCGCGCAGGGGCGGGAACTCACCCCGGAGCGCGCGCTCGCTGCCCTCCACCAGCCCCGCGAAGATCTCCTCGAGGGTGGGGAAGTGCGCCGCGAACAGCCCCCGGAAGACGGCGGGCTTGCGGTCCCAGTGCTCGCGGCCGAAGTCCTTCCAGAAGGTGCGGGGGAGCGTGAGATTCGGCTCGCCGGGAGCCGGGGTGGGGCGGGCGGGAGTGGGAATCAACATGGGGAGGACCTCGGTCGGAAGGATGGGGCTCACGCTTGGGCGGCCAGGGGTTGGAGCGAGCCCGAGCTCAGACGCTCGAAGCGCCAGAGAAGGGCGGCGGCGATGGTGGTGAGCCCCGCGAACAGGCCCCACCAGATGCCCAGCACGCCATACCCCAGCCCGTACGCCAGCAGCAGCGCCACGGGCAGGCCCACCAGGTAGTGCCCCACCGTGTTGGCGTAGAAGGTGAAGCGCGTCTCCCCGAAGCCCCGCAGCACCCCGCCTCCCACCGCCAGCGCTCCATCCGAGAGCTGGAAGAGGGCGGCCACCAGCAGCAGGGGGAGCAGGACGGGCAACACCTCCGAGGGGGTGCCGATCAGCCTCGCCAGGGTGTGGGGGAAGAGCGCGAAGATGACACCACTGCACAGCATGAAGACGCCCACGGAGACGAACGCCACCTGTCCGCGCAGCCTCGCCAGGGCCCTGTCGCCCGCGCCCACCGCCCAGCCCACGCGCACCCCGGCGGCGTTGCCGATGCCCATGGAGATCATGAAGGAGAAGATGCACAGGGACATGGCGATCTGATGCGCGGCGATGCTCTCGGGACCCAGGCCCCGGGCCAGCAGGGCGGACAGGCCGTGGAAGCCCTCGTCCGCGACGCACTGCAGCCCCAGGGGGAACCCCATCCGGAGGATCTGCTGGATGTCCTGGCGGGAGGGGCGGCGCGAGGGCATGCCCTCGGGAACGGGCACCCGGCGCAGGGCGAGCGTCACGATCAACCACTGCAGGCCCGTGCAGAACGTGGTGGAGAGCGCCGCCCCCGCGGCCCCCATGGCGGGCACCGCGCGCAGCGGCCCGAAGAAGGCGGGGAGCTCGGCGCCGCCGAAGACGAGCACCACGTCCGCGGCCAGGTTGAGGACGTTGGCGGCCACCGTGGACACCACCAGCACGCCCGGGCGCTCCGAGGCCTGCAGGTAGGTGGCCGTGTTGATGAAGAGCAGCATCAGCGGCAGGCCGGGGGCACGCCAGAGAAGGTAGTCCTGCACCGCGGCCTGCTCGGTGGAGCCCAGCCCGAGCAGGGGCGTGAGCCAGGCGCCCCCCATGACGAGGAGCCCGAGCAGGGTGCCTGCCCCGGCGGCCACGTAGCCCCCCTGCCACACGAGCCCCCGTGCACGCGCCGCGTCACCGGCGCCGAAGGCCTGGGAGATGAGCGGATCCGGCCCCACCATCAACCCCGCGCCGAAGCTGAGCACCAGGATGAGGAGCGCATTGGACAGCGCGGAGGCCGCGAGCATGGTGGTGCCGGCCCGGGCGAGCACCGCCGTGTCCACGAACCCCATCATCGACTGGCCGATGTGCGCGAGGGTGATGGGGAAGGCGAACTTCCACAGCTCACGGAATTCCGTGCGGGGGCGGGTGTCGGGGGCGGGGGGCTGCATGAAGGACCCGAAGCTATCTCAGTCACCCCTGGGACGGGAGACCCCCCGGGGCCTGTCCCCGTGGGCCGCCCGGCGCGCCCTCGGTTGACAGACCTGTCTCTTTCCCTGACAAAGGTCGGTCATGGACGCCCGCACCCCCGTCTTCCTCCGGCCCGACGTGATGCTCGAACCGCTGGTGAATCAGTGGTTCGCGGTGCACACCCTCGTACCGCCGGTGTCGGCGGCCATGATGGTGGTGAACAAGCAGCTGCGCATCATGAAGTCCTTCGTGGACTACCCGCAGGGGCATGCGCAGGCGCTGAAGACGCCGGGGATGGCGGGCGGCTCCTTCCTCAATGTGGACCCCGGCCGCGTGTCCGAGGTGCGCGAGCTGCTGGAGAAGACGCAGCGGGAGAACCCCGAGTTCATCGAGTTCGACAGGGCCGTGCGTGCGCTGGAGAAGCTGCTCGCCCAGGAGACCTCGGGCGAGGGCCTGGAGCGGCTCTATCCGCTGCTGCCCGACGCGCTGCGCGGCTACGTCGAGCTGCAAGTACGACATGCAGCACCGGCCCTCCTTCCGCTTCTTCGAGCCGCTGCTCTACCGCGGCCGGTTCTACAAGGAGAGCTGCCAGAGCGTGGTGCTGAGCCGGGGAGGCTCGGACGTGCGGCCCTTCGCCTACAGCACGCCGCGGCTCGCCGAGGAGGGGCAGGTCTTCCTGCCGCTGCCCTTCCGCCACGAGGGGCTCTCCGCGCTCGCGCGGATGAGGGAGCACGCCGCGCCGCTGGGGGAGATCCAGGAGCGGCTGGGGGTGGAGGCCGGGCAGGAGGCAGCCTTCCACGCGTTCTTCACCGAGCAGGCGCCTGTCCGGGCCGAGCGCTTCGCGGGCCCGGGCGTGCGGGTGCGCTACTTCGGCCATGCCTGCCTGCTCATCGAGTCCCGCGACGTCACCGTGCTGGTGGACCCGAGCATCTCGTATGAGTACCCGACGGAGCTGCCGCGCTTCACGTTCGCGGACCTGCCGGAGCGCATCGACTACGTCCTCATCACCCACGGGCACGGGGACCACATCAACCTGGAGACGCTGCTGCAACTGCGTCACAAGGTGGGCACGGTGGTGGTGCCGCACAGCAGCAGCGGCATGGCGGACCTGTCGCTGAAGCTGCTGCTGAGGGCGATCGGCTTCCCGCGCGTGATGGACCTGGACGAGCTGGAGAGCATCGAGCTGCCGGGCGGGAGGATTCTGGGGCTGCCCTTCCTGGGCGAGCACGCGGACCTGGATGTGAGGGCCAAGCTGGTCTACCTGGTGCAGTTGGAGGGGCGCTCGGTGCTGGCGGCCTCGGACACCAACTGCCTGGAGCCGCGGGTGTACGAGTACCTCCGCGAGGACGTGGGGGCGCTGGACGCGCTCTTCCTGAGCATGGAGTCCGAGGGCGCTCCGATGAGCTGGGGCTACGGGCACATGTTCACGAGCCCGCTGCCGCGCAAGATGGACCAGGCGCGCCGGCTCAATGGGGCCAACTTCGCGAGGGCCGCGCCGCTGGTGGACCTGCTCGGGCCCAAGCGGGTGTACAACTACTCCATGGGGCTCGAGCCGTGGCTGGGCCACGTGATGGGCCTGGCGTACACGGCCACCTCGCCGCAGATCCTCGAGTCCGACAAGTTCATCGCGTACTGCCGGGAGCGGGGCATCCACGCCGAGCGGCCCTTCGCGCGGCTGGAATTGAACCTGGGCTGAGCCTTCGTGAGCGTCGCGACCCTCGAAGAAGGCCCGTTGCTGGGGCCGAGCTTCTTCCTCTCCCGTACGGCGCTGCGTTCGCTCGCGCTGGCACATCGTGACAGCTACGGCGCCGCACGGCCCTATCCGCACGTCGTCATCGATGGCTTCCTGGGAGAGCGGCTCGCGTCCGGGCTGGCCGAGGTCTTCCCGGGCGCCACCGAGGCCAGTTGGAAGCGGCGCGATCACCAGGAACAGGCGGCGCGCCTGGGACAGCTCCAGCGCAAGGCGTTCGAGGGGGTGCACGGAGCGCTCCGGCACCTGCTCTCGGAATTCTCGAGCATGTCGTTCATCGACTTCCTGGAGAGCCTCACCGGAGTGCAGGGGCTCATCGCGGATCCGCATTTCCGGGGCGCCGGGCTGCACCTCACGCTGCGTGGAGGCCATCTCGCGCTCCACGCGGACTTCAACCGGGATCGCTTCCGTGCGCTCTCGCGGCGGCTCACCGTCCTCTACTACCTGAACCCCGGCTGGGAACCCGCCTGGGGCGGTGACCTCGAGCTGTGGGACGCCGGCCTCACCCGGTGCGAGACGAAGATCGCCCCGCTGCTGGATCGGCTGGTCGTGATGGCGCATGGGGATGACTACTGGCATGGCCATCCCTCCCCGCTGGAGTGTCCCGAGGGACGGGGTCGAGCCGCGGTCGCGGCCTACTTCTACACGGCGGAAGTGTCCCCGGACGCACCGGAGGCCCACAGCGCCATCTGGGCGCCCCCGCGTTCCTGATTCAAGAAGTTCCCCTCGCGGTGCGGGGAGCTGGGCTCCGGCCGCCCCCGTCCTTGGGAAGTCGAAGTCCGGTCGCGCTACCCGTTCAACATGGCGAGCACGCTCAGCAGGTAGATGCTGGCGAGGGCGCAGGCGAGCCAGACGCGGTTCCGGCCGGGCGTGCGAGACAGCTTCCGGGTGAGCACCACCGAGACGGGGAGCAGCACCAGGTTCGTCACGGCGAACACCGGGAGGATGATGAGCCCCGAGAGCGCGTCGGGGTGCTTGTCGAAGGACAGGGAGAAGGGGATGGAGACGGCCAGCGCGGCGATGAGCCCTCCGAGCACCAGAAGGACCCGGCTCGTGTCGCGCCGGGAAGTCGCGGCCACGATCGCCACGAAGAGGGCGCCCATGAGGAGGTAGGGGAGGAACTGCCCGGCCTTCTGGACCCACCGGGACTGCTCGGGCGGGGAGGGGAACTCCTGGGCCGCGGGGGACGCCGGCTGTGCGGCGGAGGGGGTCTGCTCGGAGATGACGGGCAGACCCGCGGCGGTGAGCTCGATGCGGCTCGGGGGCGCGATGTTGGCGCGGTCCCACCGGGACAGCTCGACCGGGGGATACCGGGTATGGCCCGGGAAGGAGACGAGCCGTCCGAAGGTCTCGGGCTCGTTCCAGCGCAGGGTGCTGGTGGCCACCAACGTCTGCTGTCCGGCCCCGGGCACGTCCGAGTCCGAGAAGGCCACGGTGAAGGGGACCTGCCAGGACTCCTCCGGCCGGGTCACGCCGAGGCTGGAGAGTGGCAGGTCCACGACGAAGGTGTTGCCGTCGAGCGCCACGATGGGCAGGGGCTCGGTGAGGCCGGCGGGGTGGAACCAGCGAGAGAGCAGGGTGCCCTCGCCGGTGCGTGCCACCGCGAGCTGGCGTGTCGAGGAGCCTTGGCCGTCCTGGCTGGCCCACCAGATTTCCAGATGATCCGTGCCGAGCAGGTCCCGGTCGCTCATCCCGGAGGTGGCGGGAACGGTGATGTCGTCGCGCACCTGGATGCGCAGGCGGACCGCATCCGGGCCCTGGGCGAGCGCGGCCACGCGGAAGGAGGCGTCCTGCTCTCGCCTCCGGTGCTTCGCGCCGTGGGTCACCTGGTTGTGCGTGGGCGGGAGCGTGGCGGCCACCTCGGGCGAGGCGAGCACCGGCAGGAGGGCTCCCGCGAACGACGTCTGGTGCTGGGTGTCTCGTGATTCGGCGGTTGTCGTGTACACGGACGTGCTGCCGAAGGTCAGCGACTCCCAGTCCTCATCCTCGGAGGAGCTGCCGAAGCTCTCGCCCTGGAAGGCACTGCCCTCGGAGGACTCGAGCACGACGGGCCTTCCCTCGCGGAAGGCCACGCTGGCGCTCGACCACACCCGGTACTCGTCCGTCGACAGCTCCAGCCGGGTGGGCCGTGGTCTCTTCTCCGGCGGCGAGGAGGGGCACGGGCGCTTCTCGGAGTCCGGGCTGACGGTCCAGAGAACGCCCGGCGCCTGCTCCAACACGTACAGCCCGGAGCTGTCTGCCTCCGAGGGCTTGCACAGCCGGGCCAGGTGCTCCAACTCGGGGTCCTCGTCGAGCTGGGCGTTGGACACCCAGTCCACGGTGAGGGAGAGGCCGCGGGCATAGGCGTCGGCCTGCTCGCGGAAGGAAGGGGAGGATGCTGCGCTGACGGACGAAGCGAGCAGCAGCCCGGTGAGCAGGGCGCGAAGCGCGTGGCGAGGAGGCATGGCCGGTGGTCGCGCACTCTACAGGTTTCGCTCGCGCTACCACGAGCCCGCGCCCGGTCTGCCCGGCGGAGACTTCTAGAAAAGCTTCGCGGTGACCCACTTCTGGAAGCCTGGCCCCTTGCTGTCGCCCCGACTCGAACCACGGCCCTGGTGATTAACAGTCACGTCCGAGGCTGGAGCAGGGGCGGCGGCCCTGAGCTTCATGGTGGCTACCCTGGGTCAAGGGCCCAGGTGCCTTCCTCCCACCGCTTCAGTGCCTGCTGTGCACAGAAGGGGATCATTCCTTCGCCCTTCGCGGCCTCCTCCAGGACCGCTCTGGCCTCGGCCGTCCGGTAGCGGAGCAGATGCGCGGCGGCCATGACGCGCACGTCCATACGCTCGTGCTTGAGCAACACGAGGAGTGCATCACGCCCGGCATCGCCGTGGGCCAGGAGCTTATCGACTGCGGCACCGTACTTCCTGGCGTGCTTGTTCCCGGTCTTGGCGTCCCCTCTCCAGATGGCCTCGGTCTGCGCGGCCACGTTCAGAGCGAACTGCTCGACTAGCTCCTCCAACTTCATCACCAGATCCCCTTCCTGATGTTCTCGATGGCCAGCAGCCCGAATTCGCGCTGGGCCTCGTACGACTGCGTGCTCAGCCACTTGCGCACGGTCAAGGGCGAGCCCGTGATATCGCGGCGGACCGACGAATAGAGCGAGCTGATGCGGGTGTGGATGCCCTTGTCCAAGGGGACGATGTTCTCGGTGTTTTGAACGGCCTGGGCTCCGAAGCGTTTCACGTTGCCCGGCGTCTGCTCGACGATGTGGTGCCACTCCTCCCCTGGGCCCGCCGAGCCCATGGCCCGCTTGAAGCTCTTGTACGAGCCCCACGCCCTGAAGCCGTTGGGAGGAGCATTGGCAGCGGCGCCGCTCATGGCCCGAGCCGTCATGGCGACAGCACCAGGAGCAAGGGCGATGGTGACGGACTCGGCGCTCACGGCGACCGTCTCCACATGCCCCACCGCCACGAGACGGATACCCACCTGCGTCTCTGCCTGCACGGCCGCCTGCATCGAGCCGGGCAGCGCCGGCACCTTCGCGGCCAGCCCCGGCGCCGTGTTGCCGATGGCCGCCATGGCCAGCATGGCGAACGCTCGCGCCGCGTTGCGGCCCATGAACTGGCCGTACCGCTCGCCTACGGCCAGGGGAGGGCAAAAGAAAAAGGGCGCCAGACTTTCGTCTGACGCCCTCTTCCAGTTCCCCGACGAGGACTCGAACCTCGGACCTAGTGATTAACAGTCGTGAAAATGACGGGCGGGCCACCATTCCTCCTCTGGCGAGGGGGTTGGAACGGTCGAAAACGGGAGAGGTGGTTGCCCGTAATTTGCCCATGGTCTTCTCGAAGAATCGGACGGTTGCTGCACGGCTGGCCTCCGAAGGCCCTGTGCTCACCGCTCTGGCTTTTCCTTCCTCCTCTTCTCCGCCTCCATCGCTCGGTCGAACCAATATTGATGGAGGAGCATCCCACCCACCCAGGTGAGCGCAATCAGGGCGGACTGCCAGAGGGGGAGCGTTCTTCCGCCCATCCCGGGAGAGCGGATGTCAAATGCCCGGCTGACGTAATACGGGAAGCCGAAGAACCAGACGATTCCCAGGTTCAGCGGGAGCAGGACGGGCCAGCCGTGCGACTCGTACCAGGTGACGTTTCCCTCCCACCACGTGCTGAGCGCCCAGAGGCCGAAAAGAAGGACAAGAAGTTCCATGCGAGCAGGTGCTGAGTCGAGTTGGCGAGTGGCCGGAGGAGTCTAGAACTTCAGCTTGCGGATCGCATCGGCGGGCGACTCCGAGGGCCTGGAGGTGGCCGTCCTCGGGGCCCGGCGAGACCTGGAAGGCTGCGGCTCGGTAGCGGGGAGTCCCTCGCTCAAAATGCGCTCGATCTCGGACACGGGGATGCGCTGGTGCCCGTTGACGTCCACCGTCTTGATGCGACCCGAGGCGATGAACTGCGCCAGGGTGGTGGCCCGGTCCACCCCGAGGCGACGGGCGGCCTCCTTCTTCGACACCAGCCTGTTCTCCACCAACAGCAGGATGGCGCTGATGATGACGGGCGCGCTGTGCGTCCGATCCGGGTCGGGCACCGCGCCCATGGCGACGCTGTCCGCGATCCAGTGGGCGCCCTCGATGGCGTAACGAATATCCCCCAGCTCAGCCGAGCGGCTGATGTGTTCCACCTGTGCTCCTCCTCGGGTGGATTGGATGATGACGTACTGGCCAAGCAGCCAGGACGTCAGCGGGATGGCCGCCAAGGTCCTTATGCCGAAGCACCGGCGTTCTTGGTGATCTCCCCGAATGATGCCGCCGAGAACGGTGAGCCCCAGGAGTTGTCAGTCTCATCGGGTATTCCATTGGATCGGCTACCCATCGGGGCGTGGCCATCACCACGGGGAATTCCCATGAAGCTGGCCGGAGCGGTGGTGCTGTTGGTGTGCCTCGCCGGATGTGCGACGACCCGGGGTGCGGATGGCCCAGGAACGGGGGGCTCTGGCCCTTCGCCCTCACCGGGGGCCAAGCCCGCCGTGAAGAAGGAACTGCCCTGGTTGAACGTGCCGGGCGGGCGCATGAAGACGACCCTCTTCTACGGCCCCTGGCAGTGCCGCCGGGAGTTCATGAGCGGGTGCCAGAGGGAGTGCGCCAGCGAGGGCTACACGCTCAAGGGGTGCATGTGGCTGGCCGATCTCAAGTTCGACTGGGAGGGACGCCTCGTTGTCTTGCCCGTTCCCGTCAAGGCCGGGAGCCGTTACGGCATCTATCACTGCTGCTGCAACTACCCCGAGCTGTCACCCGAGGACAATGCAGCTCAACGTAAGGCGTGGAACAGGTTTCGGACTTCCTTCCGGAAGGACTGGAGCGAGAAGTTTGGTCAGTGGCCCGATAAGGGCGGGGTGTCCTGGCCGGGGCACCACATCCGAGACCTCTGGCACGGCGGGGACCCGGTGGACCCCAACAACGTCTTTCCTGCGCAAGCGGACGTTCACGATGTGTACAACGAGCAGTACCCCGTCTGCTACGCCGGTCAGGCCCCCTGGAATACAGTGGGCCCCAACCTGCCCTACACGGACAACTGACGATGGCCACGTCCATGAGCCGCTTGCTCGAAGAGGTCTCCCGCGACCACTTCCCCTATCCCCCCGCCACGCCCGAGGAGATCGAGGAGTTCGAGCGGCGGGTGGGCTGGAAGCTGGACCCGGACCTGCGGGCCTTCTACCTGCACTGCAACGGGGCAGAGCTGATTGAGCGGTTGCCGGACTCCCCCTACCGCATCCTCCCGCTGTCACAGATCGTCCGGGCGCGGGTGGCCATCTTCGGGAAGAAGAACGACGATGACGCGCATGGGCCCGCGTCAATGTGGGCCATCTGCGACGTGCAGGACGGCAACTACGTGCTGGTGGACGTGGCCCGGCAGGAGAATGGCCGTTACCCCCTGACGGACGGCTACCACGAGGCATGGCCCAACCCGAAGTACTGCGGGCCAGTCGCCATCTCCTTCTCGGAGTTCCTGGAGCAGGTACTGCGCACCCGGCGCGGCCTCTACTGGCTGGGGGAGTGAACTCTCCTCCAACTCGATTCCGATTCCTCTCCCGTTGCAGGTGGAGGAGCTTCCTCCGTGATCAGATCGTCGGCTTCGAGTAGTCGTCCAGCACGTCGGCGAGCCGCTCCAGGGAGGTGGCGGTGCGTGGCACGACGTACTTGTAGTTAGAAACCGTGTAGCGCATCCCTGGAGCCGTGATGGCTCGCATGGTAGCGGCTAGGCCGCGCAGCACAGCGGCATCCTGGGGGCGGATTCGCATCTTCAGATTCGCGGAGCCGGATCCTCCGTTGAGCTGGCCTCCATGCTTGCGCACGTAGTCCACGACCTGGGAGCTGTACGGGGCGTTGCGGTCGAGCATCAGCTCCAGCTCATCCGGTTCGCTCACGGTGACGAACATGGTGCAGAAGTAGCTGTAGAGATCACCATCACTGCCGACGTCCCTTTCCTGACGGTCATCAATGGCGAAGATCTTGCCTTTATCCAGGTTCTTGATGCGCTTATCGGCGAACCCGCCGTAGGCGCTGAAGAGGTGCGCTTTGAGCGACATGCTGATCTCCTGAAGATAGGTACTTTCGTGGGGACGGATGCAGGACATGCTGACGGGCAGGTACCGCGCCCACTCCTTCAAAGGAGTAGGAGTGGACGCTAGAGGCACCTGGAATCCAGTTCGCCAGCTACTTCCGCGGGCTCAGCTTCGCCAGGTAGCGGATGATGCCCGGCAGCACCAAGATCGACTCGTTGTGGCGGCTGCCGAAGCGGAGCTTGCCGTCGATGAGTCCCCCGATGGACTTCTGGCGCCAGTTGTCGGGCAGGTAGTCCGGCAGAGCCGGGTAGTGCGACAACTTCTCGTCGTTGAGGTGCTCGATGTTCCAGAGCGGGTTGTTGTGGGAGAAGTCGATGGTCGGCAAGCGGGACAGGAACTGCTCCGCGACCTCCTTCCCCTCCGGCTTCCGGCCCCACAGGATCTCGAAGTACACGCGGGCGATGGACTTCAAGAGGGCGGGCTGTGCGGCCACGGACTCGTTGCGGTTGAAGATCCCGGGGATCTTGGTCACCACGGCCCAGAAGGACCAGGCATCCTCCTCCCGCTCGGTGATGATGGACGCAGTTGCTCCCGAGATGGTCGTCTGGTTGAGGAAGAGACGCGCGTTGACGGCGTTGAGCGAGTCGAGCTTCATCCAAGCCGGGTCCTCCCAGTCCACGCGCCCCTCCTCCACGATCGACACTCCCTCGAACCACTCTTGGTCCTTGAGCCGGTGCGTGAAGATGTTGATCGGGTTTGACTGATCGAAAGCCTGCGCCTGGCTGGTCAACACGGTCTTCTGCAGGTTGTTCAGATCGTGGAAGAGCTGCTTCTCCTTGTCGATCGACAGTCCGAAGTGAATCTCGATGGTGATCGAGAAGCGCTCGGTGAAGATGGTCGTGGCCTCGTGCCAGAAGGGCGCCGCCTCGTCGGACACCTGCTTCAGCTCGGCGGGGACCAGGCCACCGGACTTGGTGTACTTGCGGTCGCGCGTTAGCTGCTGGAGGTAGTCCCGCACCAGCCCCCAGGCGATTCGCCGGTGCTGTCCGTCCACGACCCAGAGCATCTGGTTCGAGCGCAGCTTCAGGATGAGTTCACCCGGCGAGTCCTGGACCGGAGCCACCGTGATCTCGCGCATTTCATCCCGGATAGACGCGACGATCGGCGCCCACGCGTAATACGGCTGGTCCCCGAGGTCGTTCTTGATGGTCACGACATCGGCGGGAATCTTCCGCTTGGCGTCCTCCCACTTCTTGAACGTGTAGTTGACCAACCCCTTGAAGATGAAGCGCGCCATCTTCTGAGCGTGGGGCACATCAGGCTTGCGCTGGGTGACCGGCCCCTTCAGCGGGTCATTCCCCACCATCGACTGGAGCAGGAACGTCCCCAGGTCCATGGTGGTGACCATCGTGTTCGAGCCCAGGTTGACCGACCGCTTCGCACGCAACTCGATGAAGCGGTTGCTCCCGGCGAACTCAAGTACATCGGCGAGGGTCGTTTCGCCTGAGGAGGCGGTGTGCGTCTTCGACACGGTGGTGGCGTTGTTATCCGACATTGTGCGTCCTTTCCTGAGCTACCAGGCCCAGAGTTTCGATTGGCCTGGCGGTAAGTCCGCCACGACCAGGCGGTACGCATACTCCACGAGGTAGAGGACAGTGTCAACGCCTGGCGATACGATTGTCTCAAGGTCTGGCTATTTGTGCGACACCTGGCCGAATTGGGAGTTCCGCCAGGCGGATATTTTGGTGGGGATCCTCCCCATGAACTCGCTCTGAATGTGAGTAGGTCACGTAATTTCAATGGGTTATGTGGAATGACCAAAGGTCCGGCTACTTTTTGAAGAGTAGGGCCCTCCCACATCTAGGTCTCTAAACCAAGGTGGGAACCTTCGTCGAGACGGCGTGCGTCGCGTAGAAGCGCCGCATGGTGGTCGGGCTCTTGTGGTTGAGGAAGGCCGCCACTGAAGCCGGGTCCGCGCCCTTTTCGATGGCCCAGGTGGCGACGGAATGCCGGAACCGTCCCTGGGTGAAGGGCGGGATGCCTGCCGCCTTGCAGGCCCCCTTGATGGTCAAGCCGTACTTCTCGAAGCTGAACGAGCCCCGCGCCAACATCCGCTTCCCGGCCTCCAGCACCTCGGCGGACACGGCGGTGCGCAAGGGTTCGCCGCTCTTGGTCTGCGGACACACCAGCACGCCGGCGATGCCCTCGGCCTCTCCCCGGTACGGCTCCGCGCTGCCCATCTTGGCGAAGCGCACCAGCTCCGAGACGTGCCAGCCGGTGCCCGCCTGCACGTCCATACTGTCGCGCCAGTGAGGCGCAAGGTGCTCATAGGCGAGCAGGTAGTGCTCCCGGGGAATGACCTTGGTTCGCTTCCACTGCTCGGGCCTGGTCTGGGGCACGGTGAGCCGCCCAAAGGGGTCCTCGGCTACCGAGAGGACGTGCTTCACCTTGCGCAACCAGGAGTAGACGCGCTTGAGGACCGCGATCCGATGCCCCCGGGCCTTTGCCCCTTCCAGGGCGGGGAGGATGTCATCGAGGAGCGTGAGCTTCCGCAGGTCCTGGTCCTTGAGCTGGTGGGCCCACTACGCGAGGTGACCCTGCTGCTTCTTCACCCAGGTAGGGCTGTTCTTGTCCACGTCGCGCGAGTAGGCGAGGAATTCAGCCGCGAGCGGCGCATCGAGGTAGATGGGCTCCTCGTGGGACGAGCCCGCCGGGTTGTAGTGCTTCGGGTCGGTCTCGAATCGCTTGAGCTGTTCCATGGCCGCCCGGAGCGTGGTCGCCCGCGTGCTGACCTTGTAGTTCCGCCCGTTGATCATGCGGCGGATGACGTAGACCTTGCGACTCCTGGAGTCGTGGCGGATGAGCCCACCCTCCCACGTCACCGCGTAGTCCTGGCTCTTGCCCGTGCTCTCACCCAGGCGCCTGCGCCCTCCATGGGAGAGAACGTCCGGGGGTTGCCCGTGTTGTGCCCACGGCCAGGGGAGGGCAAAAGAAAAAGGGCGCCAGACTTTCGTCTGACGCCCTCTTCCAGCTCCCCGACGAGGACTCGAACCTCGGACCTAGTGATTAACAGTCACCCGCTCTACCGGCTGAGCTATCGGGGAATATGCCCGCTGCGCGGTGGCCGGTGTGGACCGCCGCGACAACGAGGTGCTTTCTAAAGAACGGAGTCCGTCCTGTCAACATCCCGTTTCGACCCGCTCTCCCGGCTTCGCTCGGTCCCCTGGCCGGCACTCGATGGAATCGCCCCCATCGCCGCCGAGGCCCTCTCTCATGTTCTCTCGGGCAGTCCCGCCGAAAGGGTGCTCGACCGCACCCTCCGCGCCCACCGCGACTTCTCCCGCGAGCAGCGCCAGGCCCTCGCCGAGACCGTCTTCAATGTCGGCCTGTGGCGCCGCCGGCTCGGTTTCCTCCTCGGCAACCCCGACGCTCCCCCTCCCGCGCTCCTCTTCGCCTTCCTGCACCGGCTCGCCGGCCTCTCGTCAGAGGAGGCCGCCCGGCTCTCGGGAGTGGGGGCCCCGCTGCCCCTCGTGGCCGGGGAACCCCCGTCCCTCGCCCTCCGCTGGTCCTTGCCCGACTGGCTCGCCGAGCATTTCTCCCGCGAGGCTCGGCCCCGCCGCCGAGGACTTCTGCGCCCACCTCAACGTCCCCGGCCCCATCACGCTCCGGGTGAATCCGCTGCGCACCACTCGTGAAGCCCTCGCGGAACGGCTCCGTTCCGAGGGCGTCGAGACCCGGCCCGGGGCGCTCAGCCCCCTCGCGCTCCACATCGTGGGCCCCAAGCCCAACCTCTATGGGCTCGACTCCCTGCGCGAGGGTCTCTTCGAGGTCCAGGACGAGGGGAGCCAGTTGCTCGGCCTGCTTCTCGAGGCCCGGCCCGGGGAGACCGTGCTCGACCTGTGCGCCGGTGCCGGAGGCAAGACGCTCCAGCTCGCCGCCGCCATGGAGAACCGGGGCCGGCTCCTCGCGTACGACCCGGATGCCGGGCGGCTCGACCGGCTCCTGCAGCGCTGTTCCCGCGCCGGCGTCTCCCATATCCAGGTGCTCCGCACGCCTCCGGAGGGCGTGCTCGCCGACCGGGTGCTCGCGGATGCCCCGTGCTCGGAACTGGGCTCCCTGCGGCGTGGGCCGGACTCACGCTTCCGTCTCAGCCCCGCGTCCCTGACCGAGCTGCCTCGCGTCCAGCGCGACATCCTCGCGCGCGCGGGCCGCCTCGTGCGTCCCGGGGGCCGGGTCGTCTACGCGACCTGCACCGTGAATCGCGCGGAGAACGAGGAGGTGGTCCTCGGCTTCCTGCGCGAGTCCCCCGGGTTCCGGCTCGTGCCTCCCGGGGCGGGGTGGTTGGACGCCTCGTGTGTCCGGGAGGGGTTTTTGTTCTGTGCTCCGCATCTGCACGGGACCGATGGGTTCTTCGCCGCGGTGCTGGAACGGGTGGGCGGGTAGGGGGCAGGCACCCTCACCCTGGCTCTCTTCCGGGGTGAGAGGGGAGGTTGTCCCTCGGACATGGGGTGTTCGAAGCCCGAGACATGCGCGCCCCCGGTGCTATGAAGGCGCCGTGCGTTGGCTCAAGCCCCCCCTGCTGCGTCCTCGCGACACCGTTCACGTCGTCGCCCCCGCCGGGCCTTTCGACCCGCCTACCTTCGAGGTCGGCCTCGGCGTCCTCGCTCAGCGATACGACACCGTCTACCAGCCCGACCTTTACGAGGCCTGGCGCTACCTCGCCGGTCCTGATTCGCGCCGGGCCGCGGAGCTTCTCCCGCGCCCTCACCGACTCCAACGCCCGCGCCATCTTCTGCGCTCGGGGGGGTTACGGCGTCATGCGCCTGCTCCCCTCGCTCCCGCTCGCGGACATGGCGCCCACGGCCCTCGTCGGCTTCTCCGACATCACCGCCCTGCACCTGCCCCTCCAGGGGCTCGGCCGCGTCACCATCCACGGGCCCGTCGTCACCCACCTGGGCAAGCAGCCTCCCGAGGTCCAGGAGTACCTCTTCCGGCTGCTCGAGTCCCCCGAGCCCCCGCCGCCCCTCCAGGGCAAGGCCTCCTACGTCCCCGGCGTCGTCGAGGGCCGGCTGCTCGGCGGCAACCTCTCCGTGCTCTCCCGGCTGCTGGGCACTCCGTACATGCCGACGCTCGACGGGGCCATCCTCCTGCTCGAGGACGTGGGCGAGGCCCCCTACCGGTTGGATCGCATCTGGACGCACCTGCGGCTCGCGGGCGTGTTCGACAAGGTGCGAGGCATCGTGCTCGGCGACTTCACCGGCTGCGAGCAGAAGGACGCCCCCTACAGCAGCGCGGATGTCCTCCGCTCGCTCGCCGAGGAGACGGGGCTGCCGTGCGCCGCCGGCTTCCCCATCGGCCACGACATCCCCAACTACCCCGTCGCCCTGGGCACCCGGGTGCGGTTGGATGCCGGCGTGGCCCGCCTCACCTTCCTGGAAGGAGCGGTGCAGGCATGAGCAGCCACCCCATCGCCAATCTCCAGACCGTCCTGGAGGAGTCCGTCACCTTCGGCATCTTCCCGGCCGCCCAGGCCGTGGTGATGCACCGGGGCGTCCAGGTCTTCGGCGGGGTGGCGGGCAACGTCACGGGAGACACCCGCTTCGACCTGGCCTCCGTCACCAAGGTGCTCTGCACCACCGCGCTCTTCCTGCGCTTCTGGACCGAGGGCAAGGTCGGCCCCGAGACGCCCGTGGCCCGCTACTTCCCGGGCTCGCCCGTGGGGGACGCGGGCGCCACGGTGGCGGACCTGCTCTACCACCGCTCGGGCCTGCCGCCCTTCGTGCCCTTCTTCGCCCAGTCGCTCACCGCGCACCCCGAGTTGCTCGATCCCGGCTGCGCTTCCGCCACCCGCGCCCGCGTCCGCGACGAGGTCATCCAGGCCGCCGCGAGCACGCCACTGGTGGCCCCGCTGCGTACCGCCACCGCCTACAGCGATGTGGGCTTCATCCTCCTGGGTGAAATCCTCTCCCGGGCGGGTGGCGCGTCCCTGGATGTCCTCTTCTCGCGTCACGTCGCCGAGCCGCTCGGCCTCTCCGCGCGCTTCCACCGGCTCACCGACTTCCCCACGGATGGCCGGGTCGCCCCCACGGGCGCCACCCGTCCCCGAGAGCCCGCTCCCGGCCAGGAGGGCCTGTGGGGGGAGCTTCCCTCGCGTCCCGCCGTGCCCGGTGAAGTGGACGACGACAACGCCTGGGTGATGGACGGCGTCAGCGGCCATGCCGGCCTCTTCGGCACCGCGGTGGACGTGGCCCGCTTCGGCCAGGCCATCCTCGCCGGGTGCGCGGGGGCGCCCTCGTTCGCGCCCGCGCCCCTGTTGCACCGCGCGCTGGCCAATGATCCGCTCGTGCAGGGCAGCACCCGCTCCATGGGCTTCGACACGCCCTCGCAGGGCCTGTCCAGCGCGGGCCACTTCATCGGCGACACGCCTCCGGGCGCGGTGGGCCACCTCGGCTTCACCGGCACCAGCCTCTGGGTGGACCTGCGCCGCTCCCTCGTGGTGGCGCTCGTCACCAACCGCGTGGCGCATGGCCGCAAGGAAGTGCGCATCCGTGAATTCCGTCCCGTCTTCCACGACCTCATCGTGGAAGCACTCGGCCTCAACGACCTGACCCCGAAAGCACATGGCTGACGACAACGGCAACGTCCTCGAAACCATCACCCCCGGCGCCGTGCGCCGCATCCACCTCGTCGGCGTGGCTGGCACCGGCATGGGCTCGTTCGCCGGCATGCTCAAGGCCGCGGGCTACGACGTCACCGGCAGCGACGAGAACGTCTACCCGCCCATGAGCGACATGCTCCGCGCGTGGGGCATCCAGGCGCTCACGCCCTACAATCCGGGGAATCTCGATACGGCGAAGCCGGACCTCGTCATCATCGGCAACGTCATCCGCCGGGTGAACCCCGAGGCCACCGCCGTCCGCGAGCGCCGCATTCCGCAGATGAGCTTCCCGGCCGCGCTGGGCTCGCTCTTCCTCGACCGCGCGCACTCCGTCGTGGTGGCCGGCACGCACGGCAAGACGACCACGTCCTCGCTGATGGCCCACGTGCTCGTGGCGGCGGGGAAGGATCCGTCCTTCCTGGTGGGCGGCGTCACGCAGAACTACTCGGGCAACTACCGGGTGGGGAAGGGCCCGCACTTCGTCGTCGAGGGTGACGAGTACGACACGGCCTACTGGGACAAGGGCTCCAAGTTCCTCCACTACCGGCCGAAGACGGCCATCCTCACCAGCGTGGAGTTCGACCACGCGGACATCTTCCGGGACCTGCCGCACTACGAGGCCACGTTCGACAAGTTCGTCCGGCTGATTCCGAAGGACGGGCGGCTGGTGGTGTGCGCGGCGTACCCCAACGCGGTGAAGCTGGCGCAGGCGTGCCCGGGGCAGGTGGTGACGTACGTGGCGAAGGAGGGCGCCGACGCCGACTTCACCCCACGCAACGTGCGCTTCGGCCCCGAGGGCGCGCGCTTCGAGGTGGTGGAGCGCGGCACGGTGCTGGGCAGCGTGCTGTTGCCGCTCTCGGGCATGCACAACGTGGAGAACACGCTGAGCGTCATCGCCGCGGCGCGGGGGCTGGGCCTGTCCTTCGAGGAGATCGCCCAGGGTCTGGCCAGCTTCCAGGGCGTGAAGCGGCGCCAGGAAGTGCGCGCGGAGATTGGCGGCGTCATGGTGATGGATGACTTCGCGCACCACCCCACGGCGGTGCGGGAGACGATCGCCGCCATCCGCCACCGCTACCCGGACAGGCGGCTGTGGGCCATCTTCGAGCCGCGCTCGAACACCAGCCGCCGCAACATCCACCAGGAGGACTACGCCCACGCCTTCACCGGCGCCAACCTGGCCAGCCTCAAGGTGCCCGAGCGTCACGACAAGGTGCCCGTGGACGAGGAGCTGAACGTGCCCCGTGTCATCGAGGCGCTGAAGACCCAGGGAATCGACGCCGACTCCACCACGGACGTGCCCTCGCTCGTCGAGCGCGTGGCGCGTGAGTCCCAGGCCGGGGACGTGCTGCTCGTGATGAGCAACGGCGCCTTCGGAGGCTTCATCGACAAGTTGCTCGTCGCACTGCGGGCCCGCTTCGGGGAAAAATGACCCCCATGCGTCCTTTCCTCCTCGTCCTCGCCACGCTCGCCCTGTCCGGGTGCGCCGCCCAGAAGATGCCGTCACTCACCGCTCCCGCGCTGGCCACGGGCTCGGCGGCACTGGCGTCCTCCGAGTCCATGCCGCTGGAGTTCACCGTCAAGCGCTACCCGGGCGGTGAGCCCCACGCCATCGCCAGCGACCGGGGCAGCGTGGTGCTGCTCGACGTGTGGGCCACCTGGTGCGAGCCCTGTAAGGACGCGCTGCCCATGTACGAGGACCTGGCCAAGCACTACGCCGGGAAGGGCCTCAAGGTGTACGCGCTCAACGTGGACGAGGACGCCCGCGCCATTCCCCCGTTCCTCGCGGAGACGAAGGTGACGCTGCCCGTGCTCCTCGACTCCAACGCCGAGGTGTCGGAGAAGGTGCTGCGCGTGCGCGGCATGCCCACCACGGTGCTGCTCGATCGGCAGGGCCGGGTGCGCTACGTGCACGAGGGCTTCGCCGAGGAGTACCTGACCAAGTATCAGGCGGAGATCGAGGAGTTGCTCGCCGAGCCCGCGAAGAAGTAGCCCAAGGAGGAGCCGCCATGTCCGATGAGTCGCCCGCCACGTTGCGCCGCATCGCCGAGGAGGGAGCCCGGCTCGCCGGGAAGGTGCTCTCCGAGCGTTTCCTGGGCGAGCGCACCATCGAGTACAAGGGCGGCATCGACACCGACCTGGTCACCGATGCGGACCGGGCGGCCGAGGCGGCGGTGCTCGGCTTCATCCGCCAGCAGTACCCGGGCCACGCGATTCTCGCCGAGGAGAGCGGGGCCTCGCAGGGCTCGGAGCTGCGGTGGATTGTCGATCCGCTGGATGGCACCACCAACTACGCGCACCGGGTGCCGCACTTCTGTGTGAGCGTGGGCGTGGAGGGGCCGGGCGGAGTGCTGGCCGGTGCCATCTACAACCCCATGCTGGACGAGCTCTTCTCCGCCGCGCGAGGGCAGGGGGCCACGCTCAACGGGCGTCCGCTGAGGGCCTCGGGTTGCACGGAGCTGTCGCACGCGCTGCTGTGCACGGGTTTCCCCTACGACGTGCACCAGAAGCCCGAGGGCCCCATGGGGCTGCTGCGGCGGTTCATCGTCCGGGCGCAGGGCATCCGCCGCACGGGCAGCGCCGCGTTGGATCTGGCCTACGTGGCGGCCGGGCGGTTCGACGGTTTCTTCGAGTTCGGCCTCAAGCCGTGGGACGTGGCCGCGGGCTCGCTGCTGGTGCAGGAGGCGGGTGGGGTGATGGTGCGCATCGACGGAGCCCCGTTCCAGGTGGGAATCGGGGACGTGCTCGCGTGCGCGCCCGGACTGGCCTCCGCGCTCATCGCCGAGAGCCAGGGGTTCCTCGCCGACCTCGGCTGGACGCCCCCGGCCTAGAAGAAGCTCTCCGGCACGTAGACGATGTCACCCGGCCGCAGGCTGAAGTTCTTCTCCGCGCCGTCGCGGATGTCCTTCACCGGGACGCGGATCTTCAACTGCTGGCCCTCGTCCTGCCGAGCCACCTGCGTCCCGTTGGGCGAGGCCAGCTTGGTGAAGCCGCCCGCGAGCGTCACCGCCTCGATGATGGTCATGCCCTCCTCGTAGGAGAACGTGCCCGGCTTCTGCACCTCACCGAAGACGAAGACCTTCTTCGAGTTGTACTCGCGGATGGAGACGGACACCTCGGGGTGGCGCAGGTAGCGGGTGAGGCAGTCGCGCAGCGCGTCCGCGGCGGTGCCCGAGGTGCGGCCCGCAAGGTGGACCTTGCCGCACAGCGGGTAGTCGATGGTGCCCTCGGGAGACACGGCCCAGATGCCCGAGTGGTCCGGCTCCTGGAAGACGCGCACGTCCACCAGGTCTCCCGGGCCGAGCGTGCGGCGGGTCTCCGCGCCCTCGGAGGCACGTGACCCGGGCAGCGCCGAGGCGTCGATCGTCTGGGAGGGCGTAGTAGTGCGGCACGCGGTCAGCGCGCCGAGCAGGAACACGAGGAAGCGGAGGGAGCGCATCACGGAGGGGGCCGTCTCAGTACGTCACGGTCATCCGAACATACCCTTCGTGGCGCGAGTAGTTGATGCCCGCGCCCGTGAGCGTCGACGTCCGGGTATTGAGCAGGTAGCCAGCCCCGCCGATGAGCCATCGCTCGAACTGGTACTGGGGGCCCACGTCCAGCTTGAAGACGGTGTCGCGCCGGTCCCCGAAGAAGCTCAGGAAGTCCAGCGCGCTGCTGGCCCGCAGGGTGAGCCGGCCGCCGAGCAGGGCCTGCCCCTCCAGGTACGCGCGGTCATCCCGGAACTGGCCGAACGCCGCCACCGGCTCCAGCGTCCGCGCATAGCCCGCCTTGAGGGTCGTGGTCGGGCTCACCATGTAGCTGCCCTCCACCTGGGCGAGCAGGGTGCCTCCGAGGCCTCCACTCAAATCCTGGCCCCACCCCAGCATGGCCGTGACGGCGATCCTCGGCGTCACCAGGCCCGCGAGGCCTCCCTTGGCCTTGAGCAGCAGGGCGTTCGGGGTGTCCCCGTTCGTGTAGTCGCGCAGGTTGAGGTCGACGTCCGCCACCACCGCCGTCTTCGGCAGGAAGCGCCAGCGGCCATCGAAGCCCGCCCGCAGGTCGCTGTAGTTGAAGCGGCTCACCTGCGCCGGGTCGCACTCGATGCCGCCGCAGCCCACCGGGGCCAGGGCTCCCATGGGCTGGAAGGACTCCATCCCCCAGGACACCTGGGGCACCACCTCGAGGGCGCCTCCTCCGGGCCGCAGGGGCACGCGCAACTTCAACTCGTTGAAGAGCGACAGCACGCCCGCGCCGATCGCCGCGCTGCGCGTCCGGTCCGAGCGCTGGAAGTGGTCCGCCACCTCCACGCCGATCTGCCCCTCCTGGTTGAAGACGACGTCGAGGTCCGCCTGCGCCTGCAGGTGGGAGGTGTTGGTCGAGCCGGGGGTGAAGAGGCCGGTGTAGTGGACGTAGTCGGCGTACCCCCGCAGGTTCAGCTCCACCAGCTTGCCGGGCAGCTCCAGCCGCAGCCCGGGCCGGATGTGCAGCAGGGCCTCCCCGGAGAGCTGGTCCGACACCACCGTGGGGTCCATATTGCCCGGCGGAGGGAAGTAGCCGGCGGCGCTGTCGTAGCGCGTCTCGAAGTCGAAGGTGGCATGCAGCCTGCCATCTCCCACCTTGATGCCGTTGCCACCCGTGTGGGGGCCGCCCGTCAACGCGGGCGCCTGGCCAGACGCGGGCCATGAGGCCACCATGGCCAGCAGGCTCCAGGCCCTCCACTTGTTGGCAAGCCGCGTCATGAAACGGTCAACACCCCGGCTCCGGGTCATAGCACGCACATCGTCCGTGCTCGAAATGACTTGGGCCTCCCGTGAACGGCCACGGCCGTCCGAGGAGCGGGGAGCCAGCCTTGCTGGAATCACCGCACGGCGCTGGCGGGCGGCGGGCGGACGACGATGTTCTCCACCGGAAGCGGCCGGGTGGGGTCTCCCCCGGGCAGATTCGTGGGCTCCTCCACCTCCACCGACATGTTCTCGTCCGCCTGGAAGGCCAACTGCCCGATGCACTTCTCCGCCTCGGTGCGGAGCTGGGACACCTTCTGTTGGGCGATCATCACCTTGGTGTACTCGTGCTCACCGGCGGTGCGCTCCCGGTTGGAGACGGCCTCCTGGAGCGCCACGTCCGCCTGCTCGGAGATGCGCAGCAGGCCCTTGATTTGAGTGAGCTTCTCGTTGACGCAGTTGAGCTTCACCACGTCCTTGGCGCGCCGGGCCTCGTCCAGCTTGCCCAGCACGTCCCGGAGCACCTCGCGCATGGCCCCGAGCGACTTGCTGCTGCGCTCGAGCTTCTTCTCGTCCGGCACGTCACTGGCCTTCTCCGCCTGCAGGGCCGCGGGAGCCGCGGGGGCCGGGACGGGACGAGGGGCGGGCTGGGCCAGGACGAGCCCGCTCGTGAGCACCAGGGCCAGTACTCCAATGTAGGGCATGTGCTCCACTCCAGGGCCGCGGTGCATGCCCCCGACGCTAGAGAGGCGGGCAGGGGGTGTCAACGCGCGGCACCGCTCACGCCTGCCTGGCGGTGAGCCGGGCATTGGCCTCGCGCACCCGGGCCGACAGGATGCGCGCGATGTTGATGACGACGAAGGTGAAGCCGTCGCGGTGCGTCTGGCGGAAGGTGGCCAGGTGCTGGGTGGTGAGCCGCAGCAGCACGGCCTCCGTGCGCGCCCGCACCGTGGCCGAGCGGTACTCCTTGTCGATGAGGCTCATCTCCCCGAAGAAGTCCGGGGCGGTGAGCACGGTGAGGGGCCGGTTCACCCCGCCGCTGTCGCGCCGCACCACCTCCACCTCCCCGCGGACGATGACGTAGAGGCTGTCGCCCAGCTCGCCCTCCTCGAAGACGTGTTCCCCATCGGCGTAACGCCGCTGCTCGGCCAGGTCGGCCAGATGCGCCAGCTCCGTGCTGGAGAGCATCTCGAACAGCGGCGAGGATGAAATGATGGCCAGCTTCTCCATGACCCCCGACCCCCCGGGATGATGCAGGTTGCTGGCCCCAGTCTACCCCGCCGGGGTGAAGACGAACGGGTAGGCCACCGGGACTTCGTCATCTGGTTTGAAGGGGAACATCCAGCCCCGGACGACGGTGCGGATGCAGCTCGCCACCGCGTCGCTGCCCAGGGTGTTTTCCTCGATTTCGATCTCCCCGGCGCGTCCGGACGGCAGGATGGTGAAGCGCACCATCACCTTGCCCTTGAGGCTGGGGTTGCGCTTGAGCTCCTTCTCGTAGCAGCCCTGGATGGACTTGAGGCGGGACTTGATGAAGCGCGCGAGCGCCTCACGGTCCACCTCGGAAGCTTCTCCACCTCGGGGGTGGAGGTGGTGACACGGCCGGAGACCTCCACCTCCTTCTTGGAGCCCAGGTCCACGTTACCGCCACCGCTGGTGCCGAGGTCGCCGATGCCCGCCACCTTGCCGGTACCGCCGCCACGCGGGCCATTGGCGCCCACGGAGGCCTCGGTGGCGATGCCCACGCCGCCCGCGCCGGCCAGCGCCTGGGCGATGTCTCCGCCACCCGTGCTGCCGCCGAGCACGTCCGAGAACGCGCCCCCGCCACTGCCCGAGGAGCCGAGAATCTTCAGCAGGCCCTTGCCAGCCACCTTCTTGGCGACCTCGGCGCGCCGGGCGGCGGCCTCCTCGGCGGTGGCGGGCCTGGAGGTGCTGTCCGCGGAGGGCTTCTCGTCCGAGTCGTTCGCCTTGGGCTTGTCCTTCTCGGTGTCGGCGGCGGCCTGGGCGGTGTCGGTGGCCTGCTTCTTGGGCTCCTCCTGCTTGGGAGGCATGAGCACCCGGGCGAAGCGGTCATCCAACTGGTCCAGCTCCAGCTCGGGCTCGGGAGGAGGCTCGGAGGCGATGATGACGGCCGCGCCGGCGAAGTGGAGCAGCAGCGAGGCGGCGAGGATGCCGAGGAACATCCGGTCCATGCCCCGCCACGCGCTGCCCTGGAGGTCCGGGGGGAGCCGGGGCGCGTCGGCGGGGAGCGGGGGGAGGATGAACTGGAAGAAGAGGTGGAGGTCCTTGTCGAGCTCCACCACCCCGCGGGCGCTCTCCTGCAGGGGGAGGATGTACTGGTCACCGCGCTGCATGGCCATGCCCTGCGAGCGCAGGGTGTGGAAGTCCACGTCCGAGGAGCCGAGGTTCACCCGGCCCTGCATGGCCTCGTTGAAGACGAGGTTGTACTGGCTGGCGCGGTACTCGAAGACGGGGAAGCTGGCCGGTATCTCCGGCAGCGGCAGCACGAGGGTGCTCTTCGGATCCTGGCCGACGGTGAAGTCACCGGGCTTGTGGAGGTGGCGCTCCTCGAGGATGCGGGTGCCCTGGAGGAGGCCCACGCGGAGGATCCGGTTGTGCGGCTGGGGGGAAGCCATGGTCTTCTCGGAGCCCTTCCTACCCTAGAAGGGTTCCTTCTCCACGCTCTTGACGACCTTGGGCGTGAAGCTCTCGGCCTGGTTGAGCTCGTCGAAATTCAGGTGGGAGCGCTGGAGGATGTAGAAGGCCTGCGGCTTCTGGATGTTGCCTTCGACGGTGATGGCCTCCAGGCGGATGACCTTGCGCTTCTTGCCGTCCTTCTGCGGGGCCGCCTGGGTGCCCTGTGCCGAGCCCTGGGTCTGCTTGGGCGTGGACGCGGCGGAGTCCTGGGCGGACGCGGGCGCGGCGGCGAGCAGCAGCACGAGGGGGAGGGCAGGGCGCATGGGTGGGCTCACTTCTTGTCCTCGGTGACTCTATCCGAGGTAGGAGACTCGTCGGAAGGAGGGGCCTCGGCCTGCTGGGCCTTGCGCAACTGCTCGCGTTTCTCGCGCTCGCGCCGCCGCTCCTCCCTCTCGATGCCCTTCCGGGCGTCCTTGACGTAGCCGTCCACGCGCTCGTCGCGGCCGCCCCGGGCGCGGTACTGCTCGAAGAAGGAGAGGCAGGCCTGGAGCCGGGCGAGCGTGTCCAGCTCCTTGGGCTCGGCGTCGAGGTGGAGGATGGCGAGGTTGAACCAGGTGTCGGGCAGGGCGGGGGCGAGGCGGAGCACCTGCTGGTACTCGGCGAGGGCGCGGGCGAAGTCCCCCTGGCCGCGGTAGGCGTTGCCGAGGTTGAGGCGGGCGGAGACGAAGTCGGGGGCGGCCTGGACGGCGGCCTCGAGCTCCCGGACGGCGGCGGCGTGGTCCTGGGCCTCGTTGAGGAGGGCGCCGTGGTTGTTCCGGGCCTCGGCGAAGTCGGGCTTGAGCTCCGAGGCCTTCTGGAAGGACTCGAGGGCGGCGGGCTTGGTCCCGAGCGCGAGCAGCACGAGCCCGAGGGCGTTGTGGGTGGCGGCCTCGTTGGGCGCGACGGTGCGGGCGTTCTCCAGCACCATCCGGGCCAGCTCGTACTTGCGCTCGCGGTAGTACACCTGGGCGAGCAACTGCATGGCCCGGACGTTGCGCTCCTCGGACTTGAGGACGCGCTTGGCCTCGGTGGCGGCCGCGTCGAGCTTCTTCTGGCACAGCAGCGCCTGCACGAGCGCGGTGCGGGGAGCGATGGCGTCCGGCTTCGCCTGGAGCTGCTCGCGGAGCCACGTCTCGGCCTGGGCGGCCTTGCCGGTGCGGCACTGGAGGCGGGCGAGGTTGTCCCAGGCGGCCTGCTGGTCCGGCGCGAGCTCCAGGGCCTGGCGGTAGGCGCGCTCGGCCTCGTCGTGTTTGCCCAGGCGCTCCTGGGAGATGCCGAGGTTCGTCCAGGCCGCGCCATCCTTCGGGCGGCGCTCGGTCTGGGTCCTGTAGCTGGACTCGGCGGCCGTCAGCTCGCCGCGCTGGGCCACGGACAGCGCATCCGCGGGAGGAGGAGCGGCGTCGGCCTTCTTCGCGGCGTCCTGGGCGGCGGGCTGCTTCTTCGCGGTGGCCGGGGGCGCCTCAGCCGGCGTGGCGGAGGCGGAGGGCGCAACGGCGGCGGCCGGGGCCTCCGGCCTGGGCGTGGTGGCGCAGGTGGAGGCGAGCAGCAACAGGCCCGGGAGGAGCAACCGGTGCGGGCTCACCTGCCACCTCCAATGAGGCCTTCGGGGTAGAGCTGATCCGAGGCGATGGCGTCCTTGGGCTCCTTGAGCACCGGGTACTCCTTGGGCCGGAAGCGGTGGAGCGACTCGAGGGTCTTCTTGGTCCACTCGTTGGAGATGCGGTTCTTGCGCGCCTCCTGGAGGGTGGCGGCGTAGCTCTCGACGGCGGCGTCCTCGAGCGTGGCGGTCTGCTGGGCGAGCAGGTCCTGGTAGGCGACCACGGCCTCCTCGCCGAGCCGCTTCACGTCGGGGGGGACGGGCGTCTCGATGATGGTGTTGGCGAAGCGCTCCAGGGCGTAGCCGCGGCGGTAGAGCGCGGCGAGCGTCCACTCCAGGCGCTTGTAGGGGAAGACGCGGGCGTAGGCGTCGTTGACGGACTTCGCGCCGGTGCGCTTGGCGGTGAAGCTGCGCTCGAGCGCCTTGCCCTTGCCGCCGATCTTGAGCCTGTCGAAGCCACGGAATTCGGCCTCGGCGAGCTGGAAGCGGCTGTAGGCGGCGGCATCCGCGGCGCGGGGCTGGGCCTCGGGCTGGAGCTTGCGCCGGTCGAACTCGTCGGCGGCGGCCGCATAGGCGCGCAGGGCTTCCTTCTCGTTCTTCAGCTTCGCCCACGCATCGCCGATGCGGCGCTTCGCGTCCACCACCAGCTCCACCTGGGCGGGCTGCGAGGCGAACTTGCGCACGAAGGCCTCCAGCGCGCGGATTTCGCCCTTCCAGTCCTCGCGCTTCTCGAGGATGAGGGCGGCGCGGAACTGGTTGCGCGGGGCGTCCTCGGCGTTGGGGAAGAGCTCGGCGTAGCGCTGGAAGGAAGCGGCGGCCTCGGCGTAGCGCTGCTGGCCCTCGAGCAGGGTGGAGGCGTTGAAGAGCGCGGCCTCGCGGTCCTTGGAAGCGGGGTAGTCCTTCACCAGCTTCTGGTAGCTCTCCACGGCCTTGTCGAAGTCGTAGGAGTTCTGCGCGTTGACGGCCACGCGGAAGAGGGCGCCATCGGCCAGGGGCGAGGTGGGGTACTCGCGGTAGATGCGCTCGTAGAGCTTGAGGGCCGAGTCGAAGCGCTGCGTCTTCTCGTAGGCCACGGCGGCGTTGTTGAGGGCCTTGTCGGCGAACTCGTGGCGGGGGGCCTCGTTGACGAGCTCGATGTACTTGGCGGCGGCCTCGTCGTACTTACCCTCGGCGAGGAGCTGGTCGGCGAGCTTGAAGCGGCCGGCGAGCTTGAAGCGGACCAGGTCCTTGTGGAGGTCGCTCCGGGGGTCGATGACGTCCTTGTTGGAGGCGAGCTGGCCGCTGACCTCCTCGACGCTCTTCCAGTCCTGGCCGATGAGGAAGGTCTCGACGATGAGGTTGGTGGAGAAGCGGGCCACCTCGTGCTGGGGGTACGCCTTCACGATGGCCTCGAAGCGGCGGCGGGCCTCGGGGAAGTCGTCGTGGGCGTAGTACAGCTCGGCGGCCTTGTAGGCGATGCCCGGGGTGCGCTCGCTCCTGGGCAGCTTCGCCACGTGCATGTCCGAGGCGGCCACCAGCTTCGCCTCCAGCGCGGTGAGGGGCGAGGGCTGGATGGGCTGGCCCTCGGGACGCTCGCTGGAGCGCCGCGGGGTGGGCGCGGGCTGCTTGCCCGCCTTGACGTCCACCTCGAGCTGCTTCTGCCGGGAGAGCACCACGCTGAAGGCGGACTCGGCGAAGTACTTGTCGCCCAGCACCGAGTCGCGCACCGCCTCGTAGTGCTTCGAGGCCTCGGCGAACTGCAGCGAGTTGTAGAGGCACTCGGCGGCGTAGAACTCGAGCTCGTAGGCGTTCTTGCTGCGCGGGAAGCGCTCCAGGTAGCGGCTGTAGCCGGAGGCGGCGAGCTCGAAGCTGGCCTTGGCCTGGTCGAACTTCCCCTCCTGCTTGAACACCAGGGCCTGCTGGTGGTGGTAGATGGCGCTGGAGTAGAGGTTCTTCTCGGTGAGGTCGTTCGCGGTGGCCAGCACGTCGGGGTCGCGCTGGTGCTCCTGGTACCACCGGGAGCCGGGCGAGTAGAGCTCGGAGAGCTTCTGGGCCTCGGCGGAGGACTCCGTCAGCCTGCGGTCCCGCTCGTAGGCCTGGACGATCTTCTGCTGGATGAGCGGGGCATCCGGCGAGAGCGGAGCCTTCCGCAGCACCAGCGTGTAGGCGGCGATGGCCGCCTCGTGGTGGGTCTGATCGAAGAAGACGTCGCCGAGGCGCCGGTACACCTCGGGCTCGTAGGAGCGCGGGCCGATCTTCGCGAAGTACGCCTTGGCCTTGTCGAGGCCGCCCCAGGTCTCATCGGCGAAGGAGATGGCCGTGTACTGGAGGGCCTCGTTGCGCAGGTCTCCGCCACCGGCCTCGTCGCCCTGGACGGCGCGCTGGGCCTCGTAGAGGTCCACCAGCGCGATGAACGTGTCCACCGCCTCGTCGAAGCGGTCCATGCGGTAGTACGTCCACCCGAGCTTGTAGAGGGCCTTGTCGTAGAGCGGGTGCGAGGTGTCGCGGGTGGCGGCCTCGTAGGCCTCGGCGGCCTTGGAGAGCGCGGTGGGATCGCTGTAGGCGTCGAAGTAGTACTCGCCGACGCGCACCCACGCCTCGGTGGCGAAGCGGCTGGAGGGGTACTGGACGATGAGCTTCTGGTAGGCGGCGAGGCCGTCCTCGAAGGCGTTCTGCTTCTCCAGGCAGTAGCCGAGCAGGTACCAGGCGCCGTCGTTGAGCCGGTAGTCCGGGAAGCGCGAGAGGAGCTGCCGGTAGAGCGCGATGGACGGGGTGAAGTCCGGCTGCGGCTCGGGCGGAGACTCGGCGCCGTCGGGGAGCGCGCGCAGCGTCTCCTCCTGCTCGCGCATGGCCACGAGGTGCGAGTCACTGGAGCGCTCGTAGTACAGCTCCGCCAGGCGGAACATGACGTCCGGGGTGTAGCGGGGCTCGTCGGGGTAGCGCCGGAGGAACTCCTCGAAGCGCGCGATGGCCTCCAGCCGCTCCTGGCGCTCCTGCACCTCCATGCTGGAGATGGCCTTCTCGTACGAGTCCGCCAGCCGGCCGCGCTTGTCCTGGTACTTCTTCTGGATGAGGAGCTGGATCTCCCGCTTGTACTCGCGAGACTCCTCCTCGTAGCGCTGGACGGCCTCGCTCAGCTCCTCCAGCAGCTTCTCCTGCTCGGGCGTACGGCCGAGCCCAGAGAAGCGCGAGGGGGCCGGCTCCGGACGTGCCACGTCCTGCGCGGCGGCGTGTGCGGTGGCCAGCGTCAGGAGGGTGAGCAGCAGGGGGCGGCGCATTGAATCCGCCGCATCCTAGCCAACGCGATGGATGGCTCCCAAGGACTGTCGGGCCGGGTCAGGCAGGCGAGCACAGCCAGGCCAGAGGCCCTCGCCGCTCAACCCGCGTCAGGGGAGGACGGTGGGGCCGGGACTGCCGGTGAACCTCCGTCCGGAGTCGGAACGCCGCCATCGGGAACCAGGGAGCCCGCGTCAGGCGAGTTGGGGGCAGGGGCCGGAGTGGGGGGGGAATCCGGGGTTGGACGGCGGGTGCCTCCGTCGAACCAGGATGAAGGGAGGTTGGGATCCACCTTGCCCCAGACGCCGCCCACCTGGGAGTCGGGAACGGGCGTGCCCTGCGATTCCTGCTCGCCAGTCTCGGAAGCCGGGCTCAAATCCTCGGGCTCGCCGTCGAACAAGCGGCGGAGGATGCGTCCATCGAGGCTGATGGCGTACCTCGCTCCACCGTCCAATGGGATGACGGTTGGTTCACACGCCTTGGGGTCCGTGCCAATTTCCACGAAGATGATGTCATCCCGCCGAATGACCCGATAGCGGTGTGCTTCTTGTTTCTCCCAACACTGCCGCTCTCTTCCATTGGGCGGGATGAAATCATTGGCGGCGATGGTGATGGCTCGCAGCGTTGCGCCGTCCAACTCGTAAGGCTTGCCTTGCTCACCAATGATGGTTGCGAAGTGTTCGTGGAAATTGGGGAACCTGATGGAGGTGTCTTCCTGGCGTAGCGCTGGTTTCTGGAACAGCGCACAGCTCGAGAGGATGACAGTCAGCGCGAGGGGCAGGTTTCTCAGTCTCATGGCGCGCCCTCGGTGGAGTTCTGGCAGGGGGCTGTTTTGTTCTCGATACGAAAGTCTTCTGAACTGAGCCACCTGACGGTACCAGTCTGTTGGCAGAGCCATGTGTCCTGGGTGCGGGTCCACTTCCGCAACTGACCTGCGAGCGGAATATATTGAAAGAACCCGTCGCAGCTGGGGTTCTTCAGGTCGCTCGAGTTCGAAAAGAACGCGATGACGGCGAGTTGGACCTGTTCCTTCTTGTTCTTCGCAGTGCGCGCTTCGAAGTCGAACCCGTGAAGCTTTCCCTTGCGGACGATGGCGTCGATATCGTGCCTGGAGAGTTGTGCCTCGTATGGGTGGTTGTGAAGCGCGAAGACGTACTTGAGGCTGCCTTGTGGGTAGCGCTGGTCATCCACGATGGGCGGAAGGACGCAGCTCTTCTTTCTGTCCAGATCGTCGGATTGAGACTGGTCCGTCAGCATGCTCATCTCGTACTTGTGGTCTGGGGTGTAATAGAGCCAGGCACAGTATTCGCGTGAGATTCGCCAACGCAGCGGGAAGTCTTGATCCTGTACGCGGCCTGCGGTCGCGTTCGGCTTGGAAAGGATAAGCGGGCACGCGGCGAGCAATGCATCCGAGTAGGAGTCGAAAGAACCAAAGTCCGGCATTGGGCCTGGGAGACTCTTCAGGAGAGGTTCTCCGGGCTTGGGGCGCACGACACCCTCAATGGATTGGGGCGACGAACATCCCGAGCCCATCAGGGCCGAAGCCAGCAAGGCTCCTGGCAGCCATCTGCGTGAATTCTCGTACGCCATGGGCTCCTTCCGGTGGCCAGGATTCGCTCCCAGTACCTGTGCGCTCTTGTTCTCTCTCGGCCTCCCCATCCACCAACCCCAAACCGCGTACCAGGAATCTCCAGGCAAAGCATGGAAACCCTATAAGACGGAGAGCGTAGCAGTCCTTGAGGCATCGGGACAACATCGAGGCACGATATTACCGGACATGACCTCAAAAGTCATGTGGTGGGACGCGACAGTCGCGTCACGTGGCCTCGCGAAACGCGCGCAACCCTTGGGGAGGACGCCCGCTAGTTCTCGTCCTTGAGGACTTCCTCGTACTCCTTCTCGAGGTCGCGCAGATCTGCCTCCTTCTGCGCGGAGAGCTTTTGAATCTCGGTCGTCTTGTCCTGCTTGCGGGTGAAGGCCACGTCCACCAGCCCCACGTCCGCCTTGAGGACGAGGTCATAGAACTGCTTGCGGACCTTCTGGATGCTCTCGAAGCCGATGCGGCCCACCATGTGGCGCGCGTCGCCGGACACGCTGGCCACTTCCTGGTGGTAGTCCTGGAGGAGCCGCTGCTCGGCCAGCACCTTGCCCTTGATGATTTCCCCGCGCCGCTGCACCTGGGCGCGCAGCACGTACCGGGCCGTGTCCACCCGGGTGCGCAGGGCCTCGGATCGCTGGCGTGTCTCGTGCGTCCGGGCCACCAGCGCCGCGTCCTCTCCGGACAGCCGCTCCTCGGCGGCGGCCAGCAGCGCGTGCTCCCGCTGGAGGGTCTCGCGGTAGCGCCCGCGGAGGATGTCCTCGCCCGAGACGAAGGCACTGGCGGAGGCGCGCTCATCCGCCAGCCGCGAGCGGAGCAGCTTCAGCTCGGCCTCGAGCGCCGCCACCGTCTGCTCCTCGTTGTGGAGCTGGGTGAGGAATTCCTTCTCCTCCTCGGGTTGGCGGGTGCGCTCCGCGCGCGTGTCGTCCAGCCACTGGCGCACCGCGGTGGAGATGGCGCTCATGCTCTGCAGCTCGAAGCCCAGTTGGAACGCGTCCCGGTCCAGCTCGTCCACCCGGGTCTGCATCCGCTCCCGCCGCGCGTCTATCTCCTGGGGGGTGGTGGGCAGGGTGGCCAGGCGCGTGCCCAGGGCCTCGCGCTCGCGGCGTACGCCCGCCAGCGCGGTGAGCTCCTCGGGCCGCAGCCGTTCCCGCAGCACCTCGCCCTCCACCTGCACCAGGCCCTGCTCCGCCCGCACCAGCGCGCTGTCCACCGCGTCCGCCCGCTGATAGCCCTCCTGCAGCTCGGGGAACACCTGGAGCCCGCGCTCGTCCAGGGCATGGAGGATGCGCGTGGCCAGGGCCTTCGACTCGTCCACGCCCTCCCGGCTGCTGTCGAGGTCCTTCTGCATCCCCACCGCCTTCGCCAGCTCTTCCTGGGTGGTGGCGAACTTGAGCGCCAGCGGCGGCAGCAGCGTGGTGACGTCCAGGGTGCTCGCGTTGCGCGCCAGCAGCCTGTCGAAATATGCGATGGGGTCCTGGTTCGCCTTCAGCAGCGCGTCCACCTGGTCGCGCACCGGCTTGTAGGTGCCGATGACGTCCTCGTACGTGGCGGTGGCCTCGTCGTACTTGCGCAGCTTGAGCTGCAGGTGGCCCTGGAGGAGGCGGGCATCCGGGGCGACGGGGGACTCGGGCCCCACCAGCAGGAGGATGTCCGTGGCGTTCTTCGCCTTCTCGAAGTCCCCCCGCTTCACGTGCACCCAGGCCATCTCATAGAGCGAGTCCACGAAGGATTCGCTCTCGCGCGGAACCTCCGCGTACCGGTCGAGCGCCTCGTCGGCACGTCCCAGCTCGTAGAGGAGCCGCCCCATCGACAGGCTCGCCAGCTCCTTGAGCCGCTGGAGGCCTCCGGCTCCTGGGCCGTGCTGGAGGCCAGGGGACGGAAGCGCTCCACGGCGCCCGCGTAATCTCCCTCCTGCACGGACAGCACTCCGAGGAAGTATGCGCTCTGCGGCTGGAAGCGCCCCCCGGCGGTGCTGGCCAGCGGCTGGAAGGCCGCGCGGGCCCGCTGGCGCCGCTCCGCGTCCGGCAGGTCCGTCCGCTTGAAGATCCACTTGGCGTAGACGTACTCGAGCTCGGGGGGGAGCTGGCCGCCCGACAGGCGCCGCGCCCGCTCGATGTACTCGTCGAGCCCCGTGAACTGATTGAGCCGGCTGGCGATCTCCAGGTAGCGCGCGAGCGCGTTCCGGTAGTGCTTCGTGTCGCTCAGCGTGAGCAGCTCGCGCAGGTAGATGCGCGCGCCGATGTCGTTCTGCTGCCGGTAGAGCGAGTCCCCCAGGTAGAAGAGCGCGTCCGGGTAGCGTCCCTCCGCGCGGAACTTCGGGTCGCCCACCAGGTCATAGAAGAGCACCGACGCGGCGGCCCAGTCCTCCAGCAGGTATTGAATCTCTCCGTCGGAGAAGCGCCGCAGCCGCAGCTCGTCCTCACCGGGCTCGGGGCGCTGGGTGAACTGGGCCTCGACGAAGCGGAGGTTCTCCTCGGCGGCCTTGAGCTGCCCGGACACCTGGTCCAATCGCGAGGACAGCTCACGGGCGGAAGGGCGGGGGGCCTCGGCGGCGCGCGCGGAGCCGGGAGCCCCGAGCGTGGCCGCCGCGAGCAGCAGGGCGTGGAGGCGCGACGTGCTCAAGGCCGGCCCCCTACTTCGTTTCGGAGGCCGCGGCGGGAGGCGGCGGGGCGGCGTCCGGGGCCGGCTGCTGCTTTCCGGAGTCACGCGACGACTCGATGTCGTAGCGCACCGCCGGCCGGTCCTGCAGGTCCGTGGTCACTCCCCCCTTCTCGAATCCCACCACGCGCACGGTGGTCACCTTCCCCGGCTCCGCGTTGAAGGTGTAGCTGGACTGCACCTTGAACCGGTAGCCCTCGAGGTAGCTGAACACCCCGTAGCCATGGCCGCGGTAGACGAGCCGCACGGCCACCTGGTGCTGGCCCGGCACGATGCGGCCGCTGAAGATCTCCAGCTCCTTGTGCTTGGACAGCTCCTCGGAGGTCTCGTCCGTGCGGGTGAAGATGGGCGCGCCGTCCAGCGCGTACGCCACCGACTCCAGCACGAACGAGTCGCCCATCTCGTTGCGGTGGAAGAGCACCGCGCGCGCTCCGGTGGAGAGATCTCCCCCCAGCACCGTCTCCTGCAGGAGCTGCAGGCGCGCCTTGGAGCGGTAGATCTTCTCCTTGAGATCGACCACCTGCTCCTCGAGCGCCCTCACCCGGGTGTTGAAGGCCTCGTCCGCCGTGCGCGCCTGAGGGGCCGGGGCGGCGGGCGCGGCGGCCTCCGAGGGCGCGGGCGTGGAAACGGCGGAAGGGCCCTGCTGCGCGAACGCAGGGGCCCACAGGGCCGTGACCGCCACGGCCAGCGCACGGAAGGTGGAGGATGCCGAGCGCACGAAGGAGCGACCCCGTCTGCGGGCGGACCCGAAGGCCCGCCCAGCGTTCTAGCCGCCCTTCTTCAACTCCGTCAGCACCAGCTTGGCCACCGCCTTGAGCGTGTCGAAGACGCCCACGCCGGTCGGCGCCACCGCCTGATACTCGGGGATGTTGCGCTGGTTGAGCGACTTGCGCATCTCCTCGACCGTCACGGCGTTGGGCAGGTCCCGCTTGTTGTACTGCATCACGTACGGAATCTTGTTCAGGTCGTAGCCCTGCTCGGCGAGGTTGATGCGGAGGTTCTCCAACGACTCCATGTTGGCCTCCATGCGCTCCACCTGGCTGTCGGCCACGAACACCACGCCGTCCACGCCCTTGAGGATGAGCTTGCGGCTGGCGTCGTAGAAGACCTGGCCGGGCACCGTGTACAGGTGGAAGCGCGTCTTGAACCCGCGGATCTCACCGAGCGACAGCGGCAGGAAGTCGAAGAAGAGGGTGCGATCCGTCTCGGTCGAGAGCGAGATGAGCTTGCCCTTCGTCTCCGCGGCGGTCTTGTTGTAGATGTACTGCAGGTTCGTCGTCTTCCCGCACAACCCGGGACCGTAGTAGACGATCTTGCAGTTGATTTCGCGAGACGAGTAGTTGATGAAGGACATGGCTTCTCGGGTTACTCGCTGAAGAGGTTGTCGATATCGTCGTCGGAAATCTCGGCGAACGGCGAGCCGGCCCCGGGACCATCCGTCTTCTTCACGAGGCTCTCGAAGATCTTGGTCAGCTCGTCACTGGCCTTCTTGATGCGCAGGCGCACCAGGCCGAGGCTGGTCCGGTTGTCGAAGATGACGACCAGCACCACCCGGCTCCCGACGATGGTCATGTACAACGAGTCCTTGGCCCCTTCGTGGAATTGATGGGGGAACTCGTTTTCGCCAATCAGCTTCGCGAGACCGCCCATCGCCGCCACGTTACCGGCCGTCAGCGAGGCCAGTGAGGTGGTGTCGATGTTCTGCGTCTGTCCCGCGGAAGAGATGAGCTGCCCGTTCTTGTCGACGAGGAACACCACCTTCGCGTTCGCGTCCTTGGTCAGCCGGTCGCAAACCGCGTTGATCTTGGTGAACTCCTCTTCATACATCACCAGTTGCGTGCCCATGGGCGTTTACGCTCCTAAGCGTCTCGCTCGACCTTGACTCCCGCGGCCCCCGAAGGTTTCCGGAATGAATTTCGGAGGTTAGGTGCGGCGCTCCCGACCGGGGGAGCTTTAGCAAAGCCCTTCCAACCCGGCAAGAAGCCACCTCTATCCCTGGAACCATGTGCTCCGAGGGCTGGCGTGCAGGCACGTGCCCACAGAGGTCGCCTGCTGGGGGGCGTGGAAGGGTTGGGGGGACTCATTCGGGGGTATCTTCCGAGGTAGGAAGGCGTCGTGGAATTCGGATCGCGTCCAGTTTGGAGGGGACCTGTCGAGTATTCACTATACTCCGGCCGTGGCGTTCCGCTCCCGTCCCTTTTTCGCCGTTCTCCTACTTGTGCTCACCCTGGGGGTGCCGATCAGCACGTGGGCCCAGGGTGTACCCGCGGAGCGGGCGTCGGTGCGGTTGCGCTACGGGCTGGCCTTCCGCGAGGGGGCTCAGGAGGCCGGGCCCACGGTGTCGTACGCGGGCATGACGCCCAATGACGTGGCGCTGGGCGTCTCCGCGTTCGGCGAGGGCTGGCTGGGCGCGTGGGCCAGCGTGCAGCGCGAGGGCTTCCGGCTCTCGCTGGGCTCGGAGGCCATCACCGGCGGAGCGTTGGTGCGGGCCTCGGTGGGCCCGGCGGCGCGCGTCTTCCTGGGGCCGGTGCGCGCCGAGCTGAGCGCCGGCTACGGCTTCGCGCAGTTGCCGGCCTTCTCCTCCAGCTCGGGACAGGTGCAGCTCGTCCCCACGGCGCGCCATGCGGCGTTGCTGGGCGCCCGGGTGCTGGTGCCGCTGCCCTGGCGCCTGCGCGCGGAGGTGCGCGGGGAGCTGCCCGTGGCGATCGGCTCCTCGTCGAATGGCTTCGCGGCCGGGGGCGCGCTGCTCGTCCCGGTGCTGCGGCGGGGCGAGTGGAGTGGGGCGCTGGCGCTGGAGTACCAGTACGTGCGCGACGCGCTGACGACGGCGGATGGCGGGGTGTCCCGTCAGAGCATCAGCCGCGCGGGCGTGGCGTTCGAACTCTCCCTGGGGGGCGCGGACGCCGACGTGAGGCCGAAGACGGGCGAGCTCGTCCTGTCGGTGGTGGACGCGGACTCCGGCCTGCCGCTGCCCGAGGCGCGGGTGGTGCTGACGGCGGACGGCGTGGCGCAGGCGCCGCGGGTGGCGGGGGTGGATGGGCGGCTGACGGACGTGGTGCTGCCGCCGGGCGAGGTGCTCGCGCGGGTGGAGGCGGGGGGCTACCTGCCCGCGGAGGCGCGCGCCACCGTGACGGCTGGCGGGCGCACGGAGCTGGTGGTGCGGGCGAGCCCGGAGCCGCGCGTGGGCACCCTGCTCGTGACGGTGACGGATGCGCGCGGTGGCAAGCCGCTGCCGGGCGCCGCCGTGGCCGTGGGCACCACCGAGCGCGTCACCGACGCGGCGGGCCAGGTGCGCGTGGAGGGGCTCGGTCCAGGTCCGCTGGAAGTGAAAATCTCGGCCGAGGGCTTCCGGGCCATCCAGGAGGCGGTGGTCATCGTCACCGGGACGGAGACGGAGCTGGCCGTCTCGTTGGTGTCCGGGCGTCAGGGAGCGCTCGCCACCCTGTCCGGTCAGGTACGGAGCGTGCGGAAGGGAAAGCCGCTGAAGGCCCTGCTCGTCATTCCCGAGGCGAAGATACGGCGCCGTACGGATGCCCGGGGGACTTTCCAGGTCCAGCTCAAGCAAGGTAGGTATCGGCTCATCTTCTCGGCTCCCGGACACGTGTCCCAGACCAAGGTCGTCACCGTTCGCGACGGCGAACAAGCCATCTTCAACGTCGATCTCTTCCCCAAATCCCGGTGAGCCCCTTCCGCCCTCGCATCGTCTCCGCTCTGTGTCTGCTGCTGGCCTCCGCCTGTGGTGACGAGGAGCCGTTGCCTCCTCCCGTGCCGCCTCCCGCTGTTGCCGTGGCGGAGAAGCCCGCGGAGGTGGCGGTGCCGGACGCGGGCAGGGTGGAGCTCGCACAACTGGTGGTGGTGACGGGCGAGGCGCGGCTGGAGCGCGGAGGCAAGCAGTCGCCCGCGGCGCCGGGCCCGTTGTCGCGCGGTGACGCGGTGGAGACGGGCGCGGACGGCGCCGTCACGGTGCGCTTCGCCGATGGGCGCACGGTGGAGGTGGGGCCGGATGCGCGCTTCGTCCTCGAGGAGGACTCGAGCGGCGTGGTGATGGCGGTGTCGCGCGGCCTCGTGCTGGCGCGGGTGCCGGCGGACCGGAGGCCGGGGTCGGCGGGCCCGAGCGTGCAGCTCACCCTGCTCACCCCCTTCGGCCTCACCCGGGTGGGCGCGGACGGCGGCGAGGTGAAGGTGGACGTGGGCCCGGACGAGGGCCGCGTCGAGGTGTTGCTGGGCACCGTGGAGGTGGTGGCGAAGAACGGGCAGACGGTGCGGGCCGAGCAGGGGCAGGTGGCGTCGGTGAAGGTGGAGGGGGTGACGACGCGGGTGCTGGAGCTGGCGCCCGTCGAGGTGACGGTGCACGCCGGGACGGGCCGCGCCGAGTGGCGCCAGAAGGGCAGTGCCCGGTGGCGCGGGGTGGCCCGGAACGGCGAGGCGCTCAAGTCCGGAGACAGCGTGCGCGTGCGCCAGGGCACGGCGCTGCTGAAGCTGGAGGGCTCGGAGTCCACGCTGTCACTGGGCTCGGGTGGCGAGCTGGTGGTGGAGGACGTGGCCCGGGCGGGCTCGACGGACGAGGCGCGGTTGGACCTGCGCAAGGGCGAGCTGGGGCTGATGCTGGCGCCGGGCCGCGCCAGCCGGGTGGTGCTGCCGGGGCTCTCGCTGGAGAGCAACGGGGCCGCCCGGCTCGACGTGCGGCGCACCGGGGATGGCTTCACCGTGGACTCGCGCGTGGGTGACGTGACGCTGGTGCGCGGAGGGGCCCGTGAGTCCCTTCGGGCGGGCGAGCGCGCCACCGTGACGGGCGAGGCCACCGCACAGGTCGGGGCGCTGGAGCGGGCGCCGTTCGCGCTGCCCTCCGCCGAGCGTCAGCAGGTGTTCCATCGGCGCCCGTCGGAGGTGGCCCTCACGTGGGAAGAGGCGGGCGAGGTGCGGGTGGAGGTGGCCTCGGATGCGGCCTTCAAGATGCCGGTGTTGGAGGGCACGGCCCGGAGCGGCTTCGTCAACGTGATGCCTCCGGCCCGGGGCTCGCTGTACTGGCGGGTGAAGCGGGTGGACGGCTCGGAGGTGGCGCACGGCAGTGCGACCTTCGGACCGGAGCGCTCCACGAAGGGCGAGCTGGACCGGCTGCGCAACCGGGTGCCCGAGGGCCCGGAGAAGACGACCATCTTCTTCCAGGACAAGCCCCCGGCCGTCACCTTCACCTGCGAAGCGGAGCAGGGCGCGGCCTCCTACAAGGTGGCGGTGTACCGGAGCGGGGCGCTGGGCAAGCCCGTGGCGGAGCGCTCCGCCGACGAGCCGCGGGTTCCACTCGAGGCGGGCACCCTGGGCGAGGGCAGCTTCGTCTGGTCCATCACTCCGGTGGGGGCCGCTGGCCGGCCGTTGCGCGGCGGGCGGATGAACAAGCTGGAGCTCGTCTTCGACAACTCGGTGCCCACGCTCATCGTCAACGCTCCCCGGGAGGGCCTGCGCGCGGGCCCTCGCGTGCGCGTGGCCGGAGTGGCTCCCGTGGATGCGAAGCTCTTCGTGAACGGGCAGCCCCTGACGCTCGATTCGAAACACCGCTTCAATACCTGGGTGGTTCCCGAAGGACGGCCGCCCCAGGTCGTGTTCAAGCTGTCCCGCCCCGGTGCACCGGACGTCTATACGGTGCGCACCCTGAAGTGAGGCCCGCATGACGACCCCCGATGCCGGAAAGGTAGTTGGAGGGAGCCCCGAGACCCAGCTCCGGGCCTATGGCCAGTACGTGCTGGTGCGCAAGCTGGCCGAGGGCGGCATGGCGGAGATCTTCCTCGCCAAGCGGCTCGGCGCGGACGGCTTCGAGCGCAATGTCGTCATCAAGCGGATGCTCTCCTCCCTGTCGGGCATCCCCGAGTTCGTGGAGATGTTCCGCGACGAGGCCCGGCTGGCGGCGAAGCTGTCGCACCCCAACATCGTGCAGATCCAGGACCTGGGCTTCACGGACGGGTGCTACTACATCTGCATGGAGTACCTCGCGGGGGAGGACTTCTCCACCACGGTGCGCACGGCGAGCTTCCGGGGCGAGTACGTGCCGGTGCCGCTGGTGATGCGCGTGCTCGCGGACGCGGCGCGCGGCCTGCACTACGCCCACGACTTCTCCGACGAGTCGGGCCGGCGGCTGAACATCGTCCACCGCGACATCTCGCCCTCGAATCTGTACGTGACGTACGAGGGCCAGGTGAAGGTGCTGGACTTCGGCATCTCCAAGTACGAGTCGCGCCAGGCCCAGACGCGCACGGGCGTGGTGAAGGGCAAGTACATCTACATGGCGCCGGAGCAGGCCCGGGGCGGCCAGGTGGACCGGCGCGCGGACATCTTCGCGCTGGGCGTGAGCCTCTACGAGGCGCTCACCCACGTGCGGCCCTTCGCCCGGGACAACAACCTGGCGGTGCTCAGCGCGCTGCTGGACGGAGACTTCCAGCCGCCTCGCGAGCTGCGGCCGGATCTGTCCCCGGAGCTGGAGATGGTGGTGCTCCGGGCGATGGCCTACGACCCCGACGAGCGCTACGCCACCGCCGCCGAGTTCGCGGATGACCTGGAGCACCTCCTGTCGCGGGAGCCCCAGCGGCCGACGGGCTCCGCACTGGCCTCGTACCTGCGCGGCAGCTTCGGCGAGGAGCGCTACGCGGAGAAGACGCGCATCCCGACCATCACGACGCTGAAGGAGTCCGGGCTCTCCGTTCCGGTGACGATCCCCGGTGCCGCGTTGATGCCGTCGGGCTCCATGCCCTCGGTCTCCTCCGAGGCGCGGACGGGGGTCGTTCCCCCTCCGCCCGGGACGAACGGCGCCATGGGCGGGGGCTCGCGCTGGCGTGGAATCGCCGTGGGCGTCGTGGCGAGCTGCCTGCTGCTGGCGGGTGGGGCGTTCGTGGTGGGGCGCCAGATGGCGCCGCCGGCGCCGCAGCCCGTGGTCCAGGCCGCTCCGCCCCGGCTCCGGTGGAGCCCACTCCCGCTCCCGCCGCGGCACCGGAAACCGCCGCACCCGGAGCCGCCATGGCCGCCGTCGCCGAGGCTCCGCCTCCCGCCCAGACGGCGCTGGCCGCCGCGCCGGAGCCCACCGAGGCTCCGCCCGCCGAACAGGCCGAGCCACCCGCCGCGAAGACGGCGCGCACTCCGGCGAAGCGTGTGACGCTGGAGGCCGCGGACATTCAACGGGTGGTGTCGCGCAACCGGGCGCGCATCATGTCGTGCTTCGAGCAGTACAAGCGCGAGCTGCCCGCGGACGAGGGCCAGGTGCAGGTGCGCTTCACCATCTTCTCCTCGGGCAAGGCGGACGCGGCCACCCAGGGGCCGCTGGCGGCGAAGCCCGTGGGCAAGTGCCTGGAGAAGCAGGTGGCGCGCCTGCGCTTCCCTCCGCACCGGGACAAGGAAGTGACGGTGGTGCTGCCCTTCGGCTACCGCGTGACGCGGTAGCCGCGAGGGCTCACAGCTCGCGCCGGGCGCTGAGCGCCTTGGCCAGCGTGGCCTGGTCGGCGTACTCGAGGTCGCCGCCCATGGGCAGGCCCTGGGCGATGCGGCTCACCCGGATGCCCATCGGCTTGAGCAGCCGCGTGAGGTAGAGCGCGGTGGCCTCGCCCTCCACGTCCGGGTTGGTGGCGAGGATGATCTCCTCGACATGGCCATCTCCCAGACGGGTGAGCAGCTCCTTGATGCGCAGCTGCTCGGGGCCCACGCCGTCCAGCGGCGAGAGCACGCCGTGCAGCACGTGGTAGCGCCCCTTGAACTCGCGGGTGCGCTCCAGGGCCATGAGGTCCGCGAACGTCTCCACCACGCACAGCGTGCGCTCGTCGCGCCGGTGATCCCGGCAGAAGCCGCACAGCTCCGAGTCGGTGAGGGAGAAGCAGCGGGCGCACAGGTGCACCTTCTCCTTCACCTCGCGGATGGCCTGGGACAGCTCCTGGGCGTACTCGCCCGGGGCGCGGAGGATGTGGAACGCCAGCCGCTGCGCGGTCTTCTCCCCGATGCCGGGGAGCTTCGCGAGCTGGGCGACCAGCCGGTTGAGCGGATCAGGAGTCATTCGGTATCAAGTAATGCCGGGGATCTTCACGCCGCCCGAGATCTTGCCGAGCTCGCGCTGCATCTTCTCACGGCTGCTCGCCAGGGCAGCGTTGACGCCGGCGGTGACCAGGTCCTCGAGCATGCCCAGGTCGTTGGGGTCCACGAGCGACTTGTCGATCTTGATGCTCTTGATCTCCTGCACGCAGTTGGCGACCACGGTGACGCGGCCGTCGCCGGCCTGGGCCTCGACGGTCTCCTCGGCCAGCTCCTTCTTGCGCTGTTCGATCTTCTCCGTGAGCTTGTTGGCCTGACGGATGAAGTAGTTCAAGTCGATGCCGGGCATGAGCTTCCTCGTGGGGCGTGCGAGCGGGCATCGGAAGACCGCTCGGTGTGGTGCGAAACGCGCACCCTAGCGTCGGGCGAGCCGGTTGTCAGGGGCTCTCGTCGGGGAGGTCGTTCGACGGGGCGGCGACCGGGCGCGCGGGCTGGTCATAGATCTGGATGTGTTCGATCTCGCCCCCCAGGAACTTCAGGGTGGCGCGAATCGCGGGATGGCCGCGCACCCGGCCCTCGGTGCTCTTCTCGTGGGCGGCGCGCTCCTGGGCGTCCTCCTGGGCGATGCTGATGAGGCCCGCGCCCGGACCCGGGGCCTCGTTCTCGGCGCAGTCCTGCACCACGAGCTTCGTGGGCCGGCCGAAGTGCTCGGAGAGGGCCTTCTCGACGATGCCGCGTCCAGCACCGCCCGCCACGGTCGTCTTGTGGAAGCCGTCCTTGGGCGTGTAGGCGATGGCCACCTCGCCCTCGCGAATCCACAGCAGGCGGCCACAGGCGAGCGACTTGGCGTGCCGGCCGGAGGCCTCGCGCACGCTGTCCACCGCCGCGCGCCACCGCTCCTGGAGCGGACGCCGGAGGTTGTCGCGGCCCGAAGCGGCCATGGGCGCCGCGGCCCGCGCGGCGTGGTGGACGTCGAAGGGCCGGACGGACTCGGCCTCTGGTTCCGGCTCCGGCTCGGCGAGAGGAACGGGCGGCACGTCGGGCAGGCACTCGCCGGAGGCACAGCCCTCGGGGGAGCCCTCCTCGGGGAAGTAGCGCTCGTCGTCGACGGGAGGCGGAGGCTGGGGCGGCTGCGGGGGCAGGCGCACGTTCGTCACGCGCACCACGGGCTGCGTGGGAGCGGGAGCCGCGGGGGGCGGCGCGACGGGCACGGGGCCCCCGCGGGACATGCCAAACGGAGACGAGGCCGGAGGCATGGCGGCCCGCGCGGGCTCGGAGGCCTGGGCAGGAGCCGGGACGCGCGGAGCCGGAGCGGGGGAGGGCGCCGCGGGACCTGGAGCCCGGGCCTCCCACGGACGCGACGGGGCCTGCGCCGCCGCGGGAGGTGCGGCGGGCTCGGGCGCGCGAGGCGGCGGGGCAGGGGAGCGGGTGGGCTCTGGGGGACGCTCAGTGGGAGCGAAAGTTGGCGGGACTGGGGCGACCTCCAGGCGCCCCAGCAGCTACCTTGCGCGCGTCCTCGGGTCCGAGACCGGAGGCGAGGCGATCCACCCGGGCGAGCAGCTCCGGGATGGAGCCGGCCGGCGACAGTTGGATGGCCTTGAGCAGCGCCATCTCCAGCGCGAGCCGGGGATGGGCGGCGCGAGACACGTCCCACACGCACCCGTGCACCACGTCGAAGAGACGGGAGATCTGCGCCGGCTCCGCGTCCTTGGCCAGCGCGGTGAGCGCGTTGCGCTCGGACTCGGCGAGCTCCGCGGGGGCCTCGCCCAGCGTCTTGGTGACGAAGAGGTGGCGGAGCTGCAGCGCGAGCTCCTCGGTGAGGCGCTTGAGGTCCGTGCCGCGGTTGAAGACCTCCTCCACGCGCTCGAGCACGCGCTTCGCGTCCTTGCGCACCAGGGCCTCGGCGAAGTCCTGCACCACCGTGCGATCGATGGTGCCCAGCGCGTCGGCGACGTCCGAGTCCTTGGGCTCGGCGCCACAGGCGGAGAAGATCTGATCCAGGAGGCTGAGCGCGTCGCGCATGCCGCCCTCGGACTGACGCACCACCATGGCGAGCGCGGTGTCCGAGATGGCCACCTTCTCCTGCTCGCAGATGTACTTGAGCCGCTCGAGCATCACCTTCCCGGAGATGCGGCGGAAGTTGTGGCGCTGGCAGCGCGAGAGGATGGTGTCCGGGAGCTTGTGCGCCTCGGTGGTCGCGAAGATGAACTTCACGTGCCCGGGCGGCTCCTCGAGCGTCTTCAGGAGCGCGTTGAATGCGGCTCCCGAGAGCATGTGGACCTCGTCGATGATGTAGATCTTGTGCCGGTCGCGCTGCGGCAGGTACTTGGCGTTCTCGCGGATCTCCCGGACGTTCTCGACGCCGTTATTGGAGGCACCGTCGATCTCCGCCACGTCCACCGAGGTGCCCGCGGCGATCTCCGTGCACGCCTGGCACTTGCCACAGGGCTCCGGGGTGGGGCCGTGCTCACAGTTGAGGGCCTTGGCGAGCAGGCGGGCGGCGGTCGTCTTGCCCACGCCTCGCGGGCCGCAGAACAGGTAGGCGTGCGCCACCCGGTTCATCTTGATGGCGTTGGCGACCGTCCGGACCACGTGCTCCTGGCCGGTCATGTCGTCGAAGGTCTGCGGGCGCCATTTACGGGCAAGAACGAGGTAGCTCATGGGGGCCGGGAGTCTAAACACGGGAACGCGCCGGTTGCATGCATGCAACCACTTTCCTTTCTCGCAGGAGACTCCGTGGCTGCTTGACCCCAGAAGTCAGCTTCGGCTGTCCAGGAATGGGACGCCTGGAGTCGGGTGCTTCACTCGGAGTGTCCCGCATGCCCCTCGCCTGTGCTTCCCCGAGAGGATAGGGAGAGTCGCGAGGCCCTTCTCATGACCGTTCCCGCGCCCGTCTCCAGTCCTCCGCCGTCCGCCGTCCCCGCCTCCGAGGTGCCGCGCTCGGGGGGACAGCGGCGCTGGCCGCTCGTGGTGCTGCTGGGCGGGGTGGGGCTGTTGCCCGCGCTCATCGCGGTGGCGCAGCTCGGGCGCATCCACCCGGACGAGGTGTATCAGTTGCTCGAGCCGGCCTGGTTCCGCGCCCACGGCTATGGGGTGCTGGCCTGGGAGTGGCGCGTGGGCCTGCGCAACTGGGCCATGCCCGGAGTGGCCGCGTGGCTGTTGCGGCTGGCGGACGTGTTGGGCCTCACGCACCCGGTGGCGTACCGGGCGCTGCTCGCCGTGCCGCAGGTGGCGCTGCACGGGTGGATGTTGTGGGCCGGGTACCGCTACGCCGAGCGCCGCGCGGGACCCTCGGGGGGCCTCTTCGCACTGCTCGCCCTGGGTCTCTACGGGCCGGTGCTCGTCTTCGCGGGCCGGACGTTGGGGGAGTCCCTCTCCACCGCCTTCCTCGTGGTGGCCCTGGAGGCGCTGGACCGGCCCGGACGCCCGGTGCGAGCGGGGCTGGTGGGGGGACTCGCGTTGGGACTGGCGGTGGTGGCGCGCTACGGCTCGGCGGTGATGGTGCTGGCGGCGCTCGTCTGGCTGGCGGCTGCCCGGCGGTGGCGGGTGCTCGCCTTCACCTGCCTCGGGGGACTGGGCATCGCCCTGGGCCTGGGGGCCCTCGATTGGGCGACGTGGGGCAAGCCCTTCCACTCCTTCTTCGCCTACGTGGACTTCAATGTCCTCTCCGGGCAGGCCGCGAGGCAGTTCGGCGCTTCACCCCCGGGCTTCTACCTGTGGCCCTTCCTCTCCGGGCTGCCCCTCTGGCTCCTGGCCGTGGTGCCCCAGGGACTGTCCTCCCTGCGCCGGAGGCTCGCCGTCCCGCTTCCACTCTTCTGCGCGGTGGCCTACCTGCTCGCCATCACCACCACGGCCCACAAGGAGGAGCGCTTCCTCTACCCGGCCCTGGTGCTCCTGACGCTGGCCGCGGCTCCCGCCCTGGCCACCCTCGTGCTCGGACGCGAGGCGGCCCGCTCGAGGTGGGCCCTGGGGACGGCCGCGCTGGCCACCGCACTGCTGGCGGGACACTTCTTCCCACCGGGGGACCTGCGGGGAGACCAGTTCCGCGCCATCGTCGCGGCCACCCGGGACGACGGCGCGCGCGGGCTGCTCATCGTCAACGAGGGCCTGTGGGGGGCGGGGGGCTTCTTCTACATCGGCAAGAACATCCCCTGGTCCACCTGCGACTGGCCCCGGGATGCCAGCTTCCAGGCGGCCATGAGGGATGCGCGCTTCAACCGCGCCGTCACCTTCGAGGGCCGGGCCCTGGCGGAACTCCAAGCGGCCGGCTTCCGGGTGGTGGGCCAGGTGGGCCGCGAGACGGTGCTCGCGCGGGACTGAAGGGCAAAAAAAGAAGGAGCCGAGTCCTCTTTCGAAGACTCGGCTCCTTCACAAGAACGGCCGGGACACACGCGGAGGTGCGCTACCGTTGCTTCCTTCCGGACCTGGCGGGGTTCACGTCCCCACGTTGTCCCGACCACAAGCTCTTTGTGACAACAACTACGGAGAGGGTGGGATTCGAACCCACGATACCCTTTCGAGTATACACGCGTTCCAGGCGTGCGCCTTCAACCACTCGGCCACCTCTCCATGAGACACTCTGCGGAGAGCGTAGGATTCGAACCTACGATACCGTTCCCGGTATGCCTGATTTCGAGTCAGGTGCCTTCGACCACTCGGCCAGCTCTCCAGATATTCACTTGTCGCGTTTCTTCTCGCGCAACCGCTCGAAGAAATCCTTCAGCATCTGACGGCTCTCGTCCGCCAATAGTCCACTCATCACCTGGAGCCGGTGGTTGTGCCGGGGCTCCTCGGCGAGGTTGTAGAGCGAACCAACGGCTCCGGCTTTCGGGTCCATCGTTCCGAAAACCAGCCGCGTGACCCTCGACTGAACCAGCGCACCGGCGCACATCGCGCACGGCTCCAGCGTCACATACAGGGTGACACCCGTGAGCCGCCACGCTCCTAACGCCTTGGCCGCTGCGTCCAGCGCGAAGATCTCCGCGTGGGCCAGGGGATTCCGGTCGATCTCCCTGCGATTGAAGCCAACCCCGATGACCTTGCCATCGTGAACGGCTACCGCACCGACAGGGACTTCCCCGAGTCCAGCGGCTTCCCGCGCGAGCGCGAGCGCCTGCTGCATGAAAGCTTCGTCCAGACTCATGAGGGAATGAGATGAGGGGAAAGGGTGGCGCTCCCTGGAGGATTCGAACCTCCGGCCTTCGGATTCGTAGTCCGACGCTCTATCCAGCTGAGCTAAGGGAGCTTGCCGTTTCCTTCACCGCATCTACCACAACCGCGACCTCTGTACCACAACCACTTTCGCGCTACCACAACCAAGATGAGTGGCGGAGAGAGAGGGATTCGAACCCTCGATACCCTTTCGAGTATGCAGGTTTAGCAAACCTGTGCCTTCAGCCTCTCGGCCATCTCTCCACTGCCTTGCCTGTCAAAGAACCGCATACCACAACAACAACATCGGAGGAGGTAGGATTCGAACCTACGGGAAGCTTGCGCCACCTGCGGTTTTCAAGACCGCTGCCTTCAGCCGCTCGGCCACTCCTCCACTGCTTGGAGCCGCGCGGGCCACCCGAACTGCGTGGGCCGCCCTTCTACATCATCCGGGGCCCATTGCAACAACGTTATGGGGCCCCGGAAGCTGACAGCACGCCGATACCGCCTGCTACAGCGGCCGGAGCTCCTTGAGGCCTCCCATGTAGGGCACCAACACCTCGGGGATGACGATGCTTCCGTCCTCGCGCTGGTAGTTCTCGAGGAGGGCGATGGTCGTCCGCCCCACGGCCAGGCCACTGCCATTGAGCGTGTGGAGGAGCTGGGGCTTGTCCCCCTTCTGGGCCCGGTAGCGGATTTTCGCCCGGCGGGCCTGGAAGTCGCCGCAGTCCGAGCAGGACGAAATCTCCCGGTACGTCCCCTGGCCGGGCAGCCAGAACTTCAATGTCGTAGGTCTTCCGAGCGCCGAAACCCATGTCCCCGGTGCACAGCAGCATCACCCGGTGGTGCAGCCCCAGGCGCCGGAGGATGTCGCAGGCGTCGTCCGTCATCTTCTCCAGCTCGTCGAGGCTGGACTCCGGGGTGGCGAACTTCACCAGCTCCACCTTGTGGAACTGGTGCTGGCGGATGAGGCCGCGGGTGTCCTTGCCCGCGGAGCCCGCCTCGGCGCGGAAGCACGGGCTGAAGGCGCAGTACTTCCGGGGCAGCTCGGCCGCGTCGAGAATCTCGTCCGCGTGATAGTTGGTGACGGGCACCTCGGCGGTGGGGATGAGGAAGCGCTCGGTCTCCCCCACCGTCTTGAAGGCGTCGTCCTCGAACTTGGGGAGCTGGCCGGTGCCCATCATCGTCTCGCGCAGCACGAGGTAGGGCGGCAGCATCTCGACGTACCCCTTGGGGGTGTGCACGTCGATCATGAAGCTCACCAGGGCCCGCTCCAGCCGGGCCAGCGCTCCCTTGTAGAAGGCGAAGCGCGAGCCGGACACCTTGGCGGCGCGCTCGAAGTCCAGCATCCCCAGCTTCTCACCCAGCTCGAAGTGCTGCTTGGGCGTGAAGGGCAGGTTGGGCTTCTCACCCCAGATGCGCACCTGGACGTTGTCCTCGGCGCCGCCGCCCACGGGCACGGACTCGTGGGGGATGTTGGGGATGAGCAGCAGGATGCGGCTGAGCTCCTCCTCCACCTCCTTGAGGCGAGCCTCCTTCTCCTTGATGGTCTGGGAGACGGCGCGCATCTCCCCGCGCAGCGACTCGAGCGCGGCCGGATCCTCCTTGGCCTTGCGCTTCATCTCCTCGTTGGCCGTGTTGCGGCGCGCGGAGAGTGACTCCATGGCCACATAGAGGTCGCGCCGTTCCGACACGAGACTCTTGAAGGGGCCGAGGTCCAGGCTGCCGCCGCGGGACTGCAACCGGGCGACCACCGCATCGAAGTTCTGCGCGACGTGCTTGAGATCCAACATGGCGGGGCGGGTTGTAGTCACCCCGCGCGGGCCCGGCAAGGCAGGAAGCACCCGGGCGCCCGGAAACGGACGCCCGGGGAGTCCGGCGGACTACTCGAGGAAGCTGATCTCGTCCTCGACTTCCTTGCGATCCACCGCCTCGGGCTTGCGTCCCAGGTACTCCTGGAAGGCCTTGATGGCGTCCTTCTTCTTGCCCTTTTCCTTGTAGGCGAAGCCCAGATGGTACCAGGTCTCGGGCTCGACGGGCTCGACCTTGGTGGCCTTCACGTACCAATCGATGGCCTTGCCGTACTGGTTCTGCTCACTCCAGGCGCGGCCGATTTTGTAGAAGACCTCGGTCAGAGCCGGGTCGGCCTTGAGGGCCTGCTCGTAGGCGCGGACGGCCTCCCGCCAGTGCGTGGCGTTGAAGTGCGTGTTGCCGATGGCGGCGAACACCCGGGTGCGCTTGGGCTCGGCCTTGAGCGTGGCCTGGAAGGCGGTGAGGGCCTCGTCGAACTCGCCGCGCTCCAGGTGGGCCAGACCGAGGGCCTCGTGGGCGTCGGCCATCTTCGGCTCGAGCTTCACGGCCTCCTGCCATTCCTTGATGGCCTCGGGCAGCTGCTTGGCGTCCCGGTAGAGGGCACCGAAGGCGTAGCGGTAGTCGGCCCGCTTGGGGGAGCGATCCACCGCGGCCCTCATGCTCTCGATGGCCTGGGAGAAGTCGCCGGCCGGCACCGTCTCCGGATCCGCCTTCTCCTTGATGGCCTTGGCCCGGGCCGCCTTCACCTGGGCCTTCACCTGGGCCGTCTTCACCATGGCCATGTGGAAGTTGGACTCGGCGTTGGAGGGCTCACTCTTGAGCGCCATCGTGAGGTTGACCTCGGCCTCCTTGAAGTGGTTGGAGGCCTCCGCCGGCTTGTCTTCCGGGGTGGCATGGCCCTTGTCGATCTGCACGGCGGCCAGGGTGACGAGCGTGGGCACCGAGCGGGGCTCGGCCTTCTTGGCCTCGGTCAGCTCGGTGAGGGCATCGTCCAGCTTGCCCTGACGCCACAGCACGAGGCCGCGATGCAGGCGGGCGCCCCGGAGCGTGTGCGGATCCAACTGCAGCGCGGTTTCCGCCTCCTGCTGGGCCTTCTCCAGGTCCCCGGCGAGCAGCGCCAGGCGGGACAGCCCGAGGTGGGCATCCGCGAGGGTGGCCTCGAGCGTGACGGCACGCGTGAACGCCTCCTGGGCGCGGACGGTGTCGTCCTCGGCGAGCGCCAGCTCACCCAGGCCGAGCTGCACCCAGGCGTTCTCGGGAGCGAGGGCGGCGGCCGCCTCGAAGCTGGCCTTGGCCTGCTCATTGCGGCGCTGGCGCAACTGGAAGCGGCCCAGGGCGACGTGGGCCTCGACGAGCTTCTCGTCGGCCTTGATGGCGCGCGCGTAGTGCTGCTCGGCGGTGGTGTTGCTGTCGCGCGCCTCGTCGACGCGGCCGTTCAGGTATGCGATGCGGGCGCTGTCCTTGAAGCGCTTGGCGGCCTCCTCCACCTGCTTCTGCGCGGCCTCGATCTTCCCGAGCGTCACCAGGATGCTGATGTAGCCATCCGCGGCCTCGAGGTTCTGCGGCTCGGCCTTGGCCACCGCCTCGAAGAAGGGCAGGGCGTCCTCGAACTTGCGCTGGGCCTGCAGCACGCGCGCCAGGTAGTTCTTGAGGATGAGGGCGTTGGAGTCCTTCTCCAGCGCGGCCCGCAGCTCCTTCTCGGCGTCGTCGAGCCGGGCGAGCTGGAAGAGGGCGATGCCCTTGAAGGTGCGGGCACGCGACAGCTCCGGCGCGCTCATCTGCGCCTGGCTCTTCTCCTCGAGCGCGAGCTCGGCGGCCGCGAGGCCCTTCTGCGCGTCCTTGCGCAGCAGCAGCTCCACCGCGGCCAGCTCCACCGAGGAGCTGAGGTGGGTGGCGTCCGCCTTGAGCGCGGCCTCGTAGGCCTTGGCCGCCTCATCCGCCTTGCCACCGGCCTGGTAGACGTTGCCCAGGGCATGGTGGGCCCGGGCCAGGTCCGGCTGCGCCTTCAGCACCCGGTTGAGCGTGTCGATGGCCTCGACGCTGTCCTTCTTCTGGGCGGCCTGGGCCTCGGCGAGCAGGAGGCCCAGCTCGGCATCCCCCTGGTTGGCGTCGCGGCTCCAGGCGTCCTTCGCGAGCTGGATGGCCGTGCCGTAGTCCCGGGCGATGATGGAGCTGCCCACCCGGTACTTGGTGTACTCGACGTTGCTCTCACCCAGCAGCTCCAGGCTCGCGGCCTCCTCCTCGGAGCGGCAGCGCAACAGGTCTCCGCTGTTGGCGGCCGAGTAGCGGCGCTGGAGGTGGAAGACGGCCTGGCACCAGATGGCGCGCACCTCCGGGTACTCGTTCCCGGAGAGCACCTTCGCCGTCAGCGTGTGGGCCTGCTTGTAGCCCTGGAAGGAGTCCTGCAGCATCGCCTTGCGCGCGGCCTCGACGTCCGCGTGCTCCGCGCTGCCGTCCTTCACCTTCGTGGGGAGGAACTTCTTCAACCCGAAAGCGCCGTAGCGCGTGGCGCTGAAGCTGAAGCCCACGCCGAGCACCAGCACCACCGCCGCGCCGGAGATGACCAGCGGCAGGCGCTGCTTCACCTTGCCGAGGAAGATCTCCATCTTGGTGGTGCTGTCCGTCACCGCCACCGGCGCCATGCGGCCGCCGTACATCTGCTGCAGCTTCTCCATGTTGGCGGCGGAGTTGAGGTTGGCCCTGGAGCCGGGCTCGGCGGCGGCCTGGGCGGGAGCGGGGGCGGCCACGGCGGGCGTCCCCGGCCCCTCCATCAGCTTCTGGATGGCCGCGGCGAAGGTGGGCACCGTGCCGATGGGCGTCCAGGACTCTCCGTCGTTGGAGACGTCCTCGTTGCCCAGGAGCTGGCCGTCCTCGAGCATCTTGACGACGACGCCCTCCTCGAACGGGCCGAAGACCTTGCCGGAGCGGCGGCGCACGTGGAAGCGGCGCACGTTGGACTTCGCCTTGTTGGCGCCGTTGTCCTTGGCCGCGTCGTCGATGAAGCTCAGCATCTCCAGGCCATCGGCCGTGCCCGCGGTGGGCGGCGGCGGCAGCGGCGCGGAGAGATCGGCCTCGAGGTCATCTCCCCCGGCCCCGGAGGGCGCGGAAGGATCGAACTCGAGCGCGTCGGGGATGGAGGCACCGGCGGACGCCATGGGCGCCGCGGGCGGAGGCTCCGAGAAGTCCATGCCCACGTCCACCGTGGAGGGCGCGGGCTCCGAGAAGTCGAGGTCCGTTGCCTGGGCGGCCGGCGCGGGCGGCAGCGCGAAGGGATCCTCGTCGGCGAAGGGATCCGCGGACGGCGTGGGCGCGGGCGCCATGGCGAACGGATCGGCCTCGGGCGCGGGCGGCAGGCCGAACGGGTCGTCCGCACCGGAACCGGCGGCGAACGGATCGGCCTCGGGCGCGGGCGGCAGGCCGAACGGATCCGCCTCGGGCTCGACGGGAGCGGGAGGCAGGCCGAACGGATCCTCGCCACCGGCAGCGGCGTACGGATCGGCCTCGGGAGGAGGCGGCAGGGCGAACGTGTCCACCTCGGCCGTGTTCCGCGGGGCCTCGTCCAGGAACGAGTCGCCGGTGGCGTACGGGTTGTCGGCCGGAGGAGGCGGCATGGCGATGGCGCCCCCGGGCGTGGCGGCGTACGCGTAGGGCTCCTCGGCGCCGACGGGAGGAGGCGGCAGGGCGATGGCGTCCGCCTGGGGCGCGGCGGCGTACGGATCCGCGGCGTACGGGTCCGCGGCATACGGATCCGCGGCGTACGGGTCCGAGCCGTAGGGGTTGCCGGCGGGAGGAGGCGGCAGGGCGATGGCGTCGCCCTGGGGCGCGGCGGCGTACGGATCGGCGTAGTCGAAGCCGCCCGCGTTGTCCGCGTAGCCGTCGGAGGCTCCGGGCAGGGGCACGGCCTCACCCTGCTGCGCGCCGCCGTACGGGTTGTTCGCGTACGGATCGCTCGCGCCGGGCAGGGGGATGGCACCGCCCGCGCTCGCGTCGTAGCCCTGCGCGGGATCGGAGTAGTCCCCGGAGGGCACGGCGGCACCGGGCAGCGGAATGGCCTGCGGAGCGGTGACGTCGCGGTAGGCCGCGCTCGGCACGGGCAGGGCGACGACGCGCGTGGCCTCGGACTCCGCGGGCCGCTGGAAGTCGTCGTAGCCGGCGTACGGATCCGCCTGGGGCGCGGTGGCGCCGGGCAGCGGAATGGCGGCGGGAGCGGGCACGCTCACCGGCTCTTCGGCCTTGATGGGGAAGGTGTTCTGGCACCGGGCGCACTTGAGCTTCGCGCCGCCCGGCGGGATCCGCTTGTCATCGATGTTGTAATTCGTCTGGCAAGACGGGCAGGAGACTTTCATGGGTTTCCTTCAGCGGGGGCTGGACGGTCGCGAACGGCCGCGCTCCCGCGGCGGGCGAAGGTTATCAGAGGCATTTTCCAGGCGGCAAAGAACGAGACGCCGCATCGGACGAGCCCTGGCGGCAGGGCAGGCGGGCAGGGGACCCCTTTCCGGGGGGGGGCCGGGTGACACGTGCCGGTTGCCCGGGGGGGCTCCGAAGGTGGTAGACCCGGCTTTTCCATGGAACCCATCGTCATCCTCGGCGCGGGCCTCGCGGGGCTGTCCGCCGCTCATTTCCTGCAGCGCCCCTGGCGCCTCATCGAGAAGTCCGAGCGGGTCGGCGGTCTCATCAAGACCGAGGTCATCGACGGGTGTGCCTTCGATCCCACCGGCCACTGGTTGCACCTCAGAGACCCGGAGATCAAGGAACTGGTGGATACCCGCTGGCTCCCCGGCCAGTTGGTCACCATTCAACGAAAGGCGGCCGTCTACTCGCGGGGGGTCTTCACGCGCTTTCCGTACCAGGTCAACACCCACGGGCTGCCCCCCGAGGTGGTGGCGGAGAACCTCATCGGCTACGTGGAGGCCGTATACGGGGAGAAGGGCCGGGCGCTGCGCGAGCGCGAGCCGCGCGACTTCGCCGAGTTCATCCTGCGCTACATGGGGGAGGGGTTCGCGAAGAACTTCATGTTCCCCTACAACAAGAAGCTGTGGACGGTGGACCCGTCCGAGCTGTCCGCCGCCTGGGTGGGCCGGTTCGTGCCGCGCCCCACCTTGAAGGAGGTGGTGGACGGGGCGCTGGGCGTGGGGAGCGATGCGCTGGGCTACAACGCCTCCTTCGTCTACCCGCGCGAGGGCGGCATCGAGAGCCTCGCCCGCGCCATGCTCGCCCACCTGAAGGGCGGGGAGTTGAGCGTCAACACCGAGCCCACCGCCATCGACTGGAAGGCCCGGCAGCTCACACTGTCGGACGGGCGCACGCTCGGTTACTCGGAGCTGCTCTCCACCATCTCCCTGCCGGGGCTGGTGCGGCTGGTGGGCAAGGGCGGCTCCGGGGTGCCCGACGAGGTGCTGGCCGCTGCCGGACGTCTGCGCGCCACCACGGTGACGTACGTGTGCGTGGCCGCCCGGGGAAAGAATCCGCAGCCGTGGCATTGGATCTACCTGCCCGAGCCCGAGTTCAAGACGTACCGCATCGGCTCGCCCTCGGCGGTGTACGCGCCGCTGGCGCCTCCGGACACCTCCACCTTCTATGTGGAGTACAGCCACCACGGCGAGGTCTCCATGGCCCAGGCCGAGGCGTACGCGGTGGAGGACCTGGTGCGCTCGCGCATGGTGAACTCGGCGGACGACATCCTCTTCGCCCAGGCGCGCGAGATTCCCCACGCCTATGTCCTCTATGACGAGGCGTACGGGCCGGCGAAGACGGAGATCCTCCACTTCCTGGAGCACGCGCGCATCCACATCGCGGGGCGGTACGGGCAGTGGGAGTACTCGTCCATGGAGGACGCCATCCTCGGTGGGCGGGCCTTCGCGCGCCGGTTGAACGGCTGACGGAGGGCGGGCGCCGGCGGTAGTTGTGCATCGACGGGGCCCTCGGGGGCGTGCTAGGTCGCACGTCCGCCCATGGCCCCGTACCTCTCGATCGTCATTCCCGTCTACAACGAGGCGTCCATCGTCGCCTCCGCCGCGGCGGAGCTCTCGCAGGGGTTGGATGCGCGCGGGTGGGACTACGAGATCATCTTCGCGGAGAACGGCTCGCGCGACGCCACGCCCCAGATTCTGGAGGCGCTGTGCGCGAAGAACCCGCGCCTGCGCTGGTTCCACTCGGAGCGGCCCAACTATGGCGTGGCGCTGAAGGCGGGCATCGAGAAGGCCCGCGGCACCTACGTCTTCTGCGATGAGATCGACCTGTGCGACCTGAGCTTCTACGACGCCGCGCTGCCGGTGCTGGAGAAGGGTGGGGCGGACATGGTGGTGGGCTCGAAGGCGGCCAAGGGCGCGAGTGATCAGCGGCCCCTCGTGCGGCGCGTGGCCACGCGGGTGCACACCAGGCTGCTGCGGGTGACGCTGGGCTTCCAGGGCACGGACACGCACGGGCTGAAGGCCTTCCGGCGCGAGGCGTTGATGCCGGTGGTGGCCAAGTGCGTGGTGGACATGGACGTGTTCGCCAGCGAGTTCGTCATCCGCGCCTGGCGCGAGGGGCTGCGGGTGGTGGAGATCCCCATCCAGCTCCAGGAGAAGCGCCAGCCCTCCATCCACCTCTTCAGGCGCGTGCCCAACGTGCTGAGGAACGTGGGCAAGCTCTTCTACGTCATCCGCATCCGCGGCACCTGAGGAGGCGCGGGTGGCGCGGCGGCTCGCATCCATCTCCGTCGACCTGGACTCGCTGCCGCACTACTGCCGCATCCACGGGCTGCCCGAGTCGTTGCTGGATGCGAGGGCGCGGGGGCTAGTCTACACCACGGCGGTGCCCCGGCTGAGGCAGTTGCTCGAGTCGGTGGGCGTGCCGGGGACGTTCTTCGCCATCGGCGAGGACGTGGCGGCGGACGCGGGGGCCGCGGAGGCCCTGCGCTCGGCGCACCGGGCGGGTGTGGAGGTGGCGAGTCACAGCTTCTCGCACGACTACGCGCTGACGCGGCGCCCTCCCGAGCGCATCCGCGAGGATCTTCGGCGCGCGGACGAGGTGCTCGAGGCGGCCACGGGCGTGCGTCCGGTGGGCTTCCGCGCGCCGGGCTATACGCTCAACGCCGCCCTGTACGCGGCGACGGTGGAGCGCGGCTACCGCTATGGCTCCTCCGCCTTTCCCGCCGTCCCGTACTACACGGCCAAGGCGGCGGTGATGGGCTCGCTGGCCCTGCTGGGGCGCCCCTCTCGGGCGGTGCTGGACTCGCCCCGGGTGCTGCTCGCGCCCCGGACGCCGTACCGGCCAGACCCGGCCCGGCCCTACCAGCGGGGCTCGGGGGCCGTGCTGGAGCTGCCCATGGCGGTGACGCCCGGCGTGCGCTTCCCCTTCATCGGCACCTTCGCCCTCACGCTGCCCCTGCCGGCCATCCGGGCCGCGTACCGCTCCCTCCAGGGCGACACGTTCTTCAACCTCGAGCTGCACGCGGCGGACGTGCTGGACGCCCAGGACGGCATCCCGCCCGAGCTGGTGCGCCAGCAGAGGGACTTGCGGGTGCCCGCCGCGCACAAGCTGGAGCGGTTGAGGACCCTCTTCGGCTGGCTGAAGTCCGACTACGAGGTGGTGACGCTGCGCGATGCGGCCTCCCACCTCGCCCTCACCGTGTAGCCGCCGCGCTCAGGGGACGGGCACCGCCAGGGTCGTCCTCTCGCTCTTCTTCCGGGTGCTTCCCGGGCGCGCCCGCTCCAGCGTCCGGGCCAGGGTCTCGCGCGACTCCGCCACCAGCGGGTGCTCGGGCCCCAACGCCTTCTCGCGCAGGGCCAGCGCCCGCTCGTGCAGCGCCCGCGCCTCCTCGTACTTCCCCAGGTCCCGGAGCACGTTGCCCAGGCCGTTGAGCGACAGGGCGATGTCGGGGTGCCCGGCCTCCAGGGCCTTCTCCTGGATGGCCAGCGCGCGCACGTGCCGCGCCCGGGCCTCCGGGTACTTCTTCAGGAGCCGCAGCACCTCGCCCAGGTCGTTGAGCGTGGTGGCCACGTCGGGATGGTCCGCTCCCAGCACCTGCTCGCGCAGGACCAGCGCGCGCTCGAGCCGCCGCCGTGCCTCCTCGTACCGGCCCAGCCCCCGGAACGCGTTGCCCAGGTTGTTGAGCGTGTTGGCGATGTCTGGATGCTCCGGCTTCAGCAGCTTCTCGCGGATGGCCAGCGCGCCCTCGAGCCTCCTTCAGCGCCTCCTCGTACCGGCCCAGGGCGTCGAGCGCGACGGCCAGGTTGTTGCGCGAGGTGGCCACGTCGGGATGCTCGGGGCCCAGGGCGTTCTTGCGGATGGCCAGCGCGTGCTCGTACAGCTCCCTCGCCTCGTCGTGCTTGCCGAGCTGCCCGAGCGCCGTGCCCAGGTTGCTGTAGGAGTTGGCGACGAGTGGGTTGTCCGGCCCCAGCGTCTTGCGCCGGAGGCTCAGCGCCTGCTCGTACGCGGTCCGCGCCTCCTCGTACTTGCCCAGCGCCCCGAGCGCGACGCCCAGGTTGTTGTACGCGGAGATCACCTTCGGATGCTCGGGACCCAGCACGTGGCGCCGGAAGCTCCAGCGCACGCTCGTACAGGCTCCGGGCCTCCTCATAGCGGCCCATCTCCTGGAACGCGATGGCCTGGTCATTGAGCGAGTCCGCGCGCGTCTCGTCGTCATCCGCCACCTCCACGGCGGATTCCATGGCCAGCGTCAGCCCCTGGGCCTCCTGGTAGCGCGCCTGCCTCCACCCCACCTCCCGGAAGAGCAGCGTCCAGGCCTTGGCCACCATCACCTGATCCTTGCTCCTCGCGGCCACGAGGATGGCCCGTCGCGCCAGGGCCTCGGCGCCCGCGTAATCCCCGCCCTGGTCCTTCAGCGATGCGGCCTCATACAGGGCCTGTGCCACGAGCGGCCCGTAGCCCACCTGCTCCACCCGCGGCAGCAGCTCCTCGCTGGGGGCCAGCGCCTCGCGGTACTGGCCGGCCATTCGCAGCGTCGCCAGCCGGTCCACCTGCACCCGCAGCGTCTCCACCGCGGCGCGCACCGAGGGATCCTCCGGCAGGGGCACCGTGGCCGTCAGCGCCTTCACATCCGCGCAGGCGCTCAGCGGCGGCAGCGACTGCACCACCTGCACGGCCTTGGACAGGTTGTCCCGGTCGGGACCGCGGGCGAACAACTCCGTCAGCTCCCGCAACTGGCCCCGGCGCCGCTCCAGGCAGTCCACCTTCAACACGTCGAGCTTCCCGGGCGAGGGCTCCTGGAGGGCCTCGCACGCCTCGGTGCGCATCCGCACCCAGGTGCCCGTGTAGCCGTCGAGCAGCGAGGCCGTGCGCGTGAAGGTGTCCTGGGCATACGGCAGCCGGGTGCCGAGGAAGGCCCGCTTCATCCGCGCCTTCACCGTCTCGTCCCACGTGCCGGTGAGCCCGCGCTCCATGCTGGCGCACCCCGGCTCCTGCTCCGTGTGCAGCAGCGCGCTCCAGAGCGTCAGTCCCGCCAGGCCCGTCACCAGGGCCACCAGGGCCGTCTTGCGCCGCCGGGCCCGCCGCCGCGCATCGAGGTCCACCTCCAGCGCCGCGACCAGCTTCTGCATGGACGCGGGGCGCTGCGCGGGGTCCGCCCGCAGCCCCTGCACCAGTGCGCGCGCCACCCAGCCGGGCACGTCCGTGTTGGCTGGAGGGGGCTTCACCCGGCCCTCGAGCTGGGCCTCGGTGGACTCGGCCTGGGTCGCGCCGGAGAAGGGGTGTTGCCGGTAGAGGGCCTCGTAGAGGGCCACGCAGAAGGCGAACAGATCGCTTCGCGCATCGGCCGGCCCGGCCCGCAGCAGCTCGGGGGCCATGTAGCGGGGCGTGCCCAGCAGCGTGCCTTGCAGGGTGAGGGGGCTGTCCAGGGCGCCCGGCGGCAGGGGCAGGGGCGTGTTCGAGGAGGCCACCGGGGTGGTGGTGGTGCCGGCGCGCGCCAGGCCGAAGTCCGTCACCCGCACCCGCCCGTCCTTGCCCACCAGGACGTTCTCGGGCTTGAAGTCGCGGTGCACGAGGCCCGCCTCGTGCGCGGCCGCCAGCCCGCGCCCCGCCTCCAGGTACACGTCCAGCGTCTCCCGCCAGGTGCGCGGGGCCTGCTCGCTCCAGCGCCGCAGCGTCTGCCCCTCCACCATCTCCATGGCGATGAAGATGGCGCCGTCCTCGAGGGTGCCCACGTCGTAGATGGCCACCACGTTGGGGTGCGAGAGGCGCGCCATGGCCTGGGCCTCGCGCAGCATGCGCGTCTCCAGGTCGTGCTGGGACAGGCCGGGGTCCCAATCCCGGCGCAGCAGCTTGAGGGCCACGCGCCGGTCCAGCCGCGAGTCATAGACGGCCACCACCTCGCCCATGCCGCCCTGGCCGAGCCGGTTGAGCACGGTGTAGCGGCCGGCCAGCGTCTGTCCCGGCGCGGTGGAGACGGGTCCGCTCCGGCGGGGCTCGGAGGGGGAGGCTTCCTGGGAGAACAGCGGCGTGGCGAAGCTGCGGACCTGGGTGGCGGCCTCTCCCAGCGCATCCGAGAACTGGAGGGTTTGAGCCGGTGGGGCGGCCTGGGAGCGCACCACCGTGGCGTCCTCCTCCAGGGTGCCGGTGCCCGAGTCCTCTTTCGCCCGTGGCCCCTCCTCGCTCATGTGCGTGCCTCCCCGGGAGTGACTGTCGCCAATGGGACAGTCTTACCCCGAACCCGGGAGGTAGAGTAGCGGTGACCCTCCGGCCTCGTTCCCCTCCCAGCGTGGGAAGCGATGGTGTAGACACGCCCCCATGCTCGAGCAGCTCTCCGACAAGGTGAAGCAGGAGCCCGGGAGTGGACGGAGCGCATGGTGGGCCCGGAGCGCAAGGAGCGCCTGCAGGCGCTCGCCCGCACCGGCAATGAGTACGGGGTGGATCCGTTCGGCTTCAACCTCGACTACAGCCTGTCGGCGCTCGCCCCCTTCTTCTGGCTCTACCGTCACTACCACCGGGTGGAGACCTTCGGCATCGAGAAGGTGCCCAAGGGCCGCGTCCTCCTCATCTCCAACCACTCCGGCCAGCTCCCCATGGACGGGGCGATGATCGGCGTGGCCCTGCTGCTGGAGGCGGACCCGCCGCGCGCCATCCGCAGCATGGTGGAGAAGTGGGTGCCCTCGCTGCCCTACGTCTCCACCTTCATGGCCCGCGTGGGCCAGATCGTCGGCACCCCGGAGAACTGCCGCCGCCTGCTGGAGGCCGACGAGGCCATCCTCGTCTTCCCCGAGGGCGTGCGCGGCCTGGGCAAGCTGTGGCCCCAGCGCTACCAGCTCCAGGACTTCGGCCTGGGCTTCATGCGCCTGGCCCTGGAGACGAACACCCCCATCGTCCCCATCGCCGTGGTGGGCGCCGAGGAGCAGTCCCCCGCGCTGGTGGACGTGAAGCCCCTGGCGAAGCTGCTCGGCTTCCCCTCCTTCCCCCTCACCGTCACCGGGATGCCGCTGCCCCTGCCCACCAAGTACCGCATCTACTTCGGCGATCCGCTGCGCTTCACCGGCCGCGCCGACGACGAGGACAGCGAGCTGGACAAGAAGGTCCGTACCGTGAAGACCGCCATCCAGGGCATGCTCAACCAGGGACTCAAGGAGCGTCAGGGCGTCTTCTGGTGACGCGCCCGGCACCCTCGCCATGAATCAGGATCCATCCAAGAGACCGGCCGTCGTCATCACCGGCATCAGCGGCAACCTGGGCCGGGCCCTCGCCAAGGTGCTGCACAAGCACGAGCGCATCATCGGTATCGACCGGCGCCCCTTCGTGGGCCGGCCGAAGGACATCGAGATGCACCAGCTGGACCTGCGCAAGAAGAAGGCGGAGGACGTCTTCCGCAAGAACGACATCCGCGCGGTCATCCACATGGGCATCATGCACGACCCGCGCATGAGCGAGGAGGAGCACCACTCCTTCAACGTGGTGGGCACCACGCGCCTGCTCGAGTACTGCGCCAAATACGGCGTGCCCAAGGTGGTCGTCCTCTCCTCGGCCAACGTCTACGGCCCCAGCCCGGACAACTCCAACTTCCTCACCGAGGACGCGCCGCTCATGGCGGCCAGCCGCTTCTCGGGCGTGCGCGATCTCATCGAAGTGGACATGCTCGCGCATGGCTTCTTCTGGAAGCACCCCACTGTCCAGACGGTCATCCTCCGGCCCGTCCACATCGTGGGTCCCACCATCAAGAACGCCCCCAGCAACTACCTGCGGCTGCGCCGCCCGTGGGTGCTGGCGGGGTTCGATCCGATGGTGCAGCTCATCCACGTGGACGACGTGGCGCGCGCCATGGTGGAGGCCGCCCTGCGCCCCGAGCCCAAGGGCGTCTACAACGTGGTGGGCCCCGGCGAGGTGCCCCTGTCCGCCATCCACCGCGAGCTGGGCCACAGCGCCATCCCCGTGCCGCACCCCGTGGCCCGGCCGCTCCTGGGCCTCCTCTTCAAGTACCGGATCGCCAACTTCCCCCCGCCCGAGCTGGACCACATCCAGTTCCTCTGCAACGTGGACGGCTCTCGCTGGCGCCAGGACGTGGATTGGACGCCGCGCTTCTCCATGCGCGACACCATCCGCTCCGTCATCGGCGAGTAAGGGGTTCCGCTGACGCCGCTGTCAGGGTCCCGAGCCACGGGGCTTCAAAAGGGGGTCTGACATCCGTGTCAGGCCCCCTGGCTTTTCCGGTACGGGCTTTTCCCGACGGGGGGCATGCAACCCCTTGATTTCAGGAAGGCGGTGGGCGGCCAGGGGACTGGCACCCGCGTTGCTATGTACCCCATCAACTTCCTTAGGGGGTTCCATGGGGGAACCTTCGACGCCCACCGTTCCGGCCGGCCCCGGGACGGTGGGCGGTTTTTTTTCAGGGGAGCTCTCCGTCGAAGGGTCCCCCGGACTGCTTCTCCAGCAGCCACTTCCCCTCCCGGTAGATGAACTCGGAGGTGACGGTGTCGCTCTGCTCGGACACCGAGGGCAGGCGCATCCACTTGATGCGGCTGGTGACGATGGCCCGCTCGCCCTCCTCGACGACCTCGACCTCTTCGATCTCGTAGTCGGTGATGGACAAGTCCCGCTCGTCCTGCTTCTCCCGGCGGGCCCTCTCGAAATCCTGACGGCGCTCGGGGACGATGAAGCGGGTGGCGATGCGGTAGTCCTTCCAGCGCACGCGCTGGTGGAAACTTTCCACCACGGGGCGAAGCGTCTCCAGGTCGGACTTCTTCTTCGTGTGGGCGCAGCCCCCACTGAGAGCGAAAACGAGCAGCACAGCAAGCAGGCGAATCACCCGGGGAACGCTAGCACCCATTCCAGAGGGGGAGAAACGGAAGAGGCGCCGGTGATATGGTCCCGGGCCGCATGGCCAAATCGTTGGTGGAGCGCTACGAGCAGCTCCTCGCCCAGGATCCTGCTTCATCGGTATTCGTCGAGCTGGCCAAGGCGCTGGTCGCCAAGGGCGAGCACGCCCGCGCCATCGCCGTGTGCGAGCAGGGCATTTCCCACCATCCCAACTCGGTCACGGGGCGGGTGCTGTGGGGCAAGGCCCTCATCCTGATGGGGCGCCCCGCCGAGGCGATGGCGCAATTCGATCAGGCGGTGTCGATCGACAAGGAAAACCCGCACGCCTACAACCTCATCTCCGAGGTGTTGCTGCAGCGGGGCCTCTACCGCTCGGCACTGCCCATTCTGCGCAAGGCGTTGGCGCTGCAGCCCAACGATGCCCGCGTGCGCGGATGGATGGAGCAGGCGCAGGCCGCGCTCGCGGGTGGACCCGCCCCGGCCTTCGGAGACCTGAACGCCCTCGAGCCCAAGAGCTCGGAGGAGACCGCCGCGCCCGCGGAGGCGTCCGAGCAGGCTTCCGCCGAGGCCCCCGCGGCGCCGGCCGCCCCGGAGCTGTCGCCCGAGGCCGTGACCGCGGAGACGGTGGTGGCCGCGGAGGCCCGGGAATCCACGCCGGCCCCGGAGGCTTCTTCCGAGCCGGTGCTGGAGGGCGTGGAGGCCGCTCCGGACGAGGCGCCCGTCGAGCTGTCGCTGGAGGCCAGTGACATCGACGGAGGCGCGCCGTCCGAGGCCGCGCCGGCCGGGAGCCCCGAGGAGGCGCTGACCGTCGAGGAGGAGCCGCTGGCCGGCCCGGCCGAGGCTTCCGGCGGTCCGGAGGCGCTGGAGACGGCTCCGGCCGAGGCCGCTGCCGCGGACGACGAGGGACTGCTCGCGGAGCTGCCGCCGCTGGAGTCCGAGCCCGAGCCCGCCGCTCCCGAGGCGCTGGAGCCCGAAGCCCCGGCCCTGCACTCCGTGCCCACCGCGCAGCCTGGCGGGACGGGCTCCCGGCGCGGGTTGCTCGCGGAGCTGCCCGAGGCCTCGGGCGCCGCCCCGGTGGTGCCCGCGCAGGCCGCCGCTCCGGTGGCCCGGCCGCCCGTGCAGGACGTGGCGGCCCTCACGGCGGCCTACGAGCGCGAGCTGCGCGAGAAGCTGCTTCCCAAGGACTCGGCCTCCTTCCTCCCACCCCGGGCGATGAAGGTGGCGGCGGCGGCGGCCGTCCTGGTGCTGCTGTGCGGCGTGTTCCTCGTGGTGCGCGCGAAGCAGGGCGGACAGGCGCTCGCCTCGGCCCTGGATCGCGTCTCCCGGTTGCTGGAGCAGGACACGGAGGCCTCCCGGCAGGAGTCGCTCTCGCTGCTCTCCCACGTGGTGGCGCTGGAGGACGACAACACCCGGGCCTGGGCCCTCTCGGCCTATGCCCACGCCCTGCGGTACGCGGACACGGCTTCCGCCGAGGAGCGGACCCAGGCGCTCGAGGCGCTCGGCCGCCCCGGGGTGCGCACGGAGCATCCGGTGAGCTCCCTGGTCGTGGACGCGCTGGTGGCCGACGCGCAGGGCCGTGACGCCGCCCGCCGCGCGCTGCTGGCCGCGAAGGTGGAGAGCCCGGAGGCGCACGGCCTGGCCGGTGGCGTGCTCCTGGAGCAGGGCCTGGAGAAGGAGGGCCTGGAGCGCCTCGAGCGCGCGCTGAAGCTGTCGCCGCGCAACGTGCGCGCCCTGGTGTCGCTCGGCGCCTACTACCGCGACGCGGGCGATGCGGTGAACGCCCTGAAGATGTACTCGGCCGCCACGAAGCTGGCCCCCGAGCACCCGGTGGCGCGCCTCGGTGTCGCGGAGAGCCGCCTGGCGCTCGGCCAGGAGCTGGCGCAGGCCCTCGCGGACGTGCAGGGGCTGAAGGGTGACGCGCTGCCGGTCTCCCTGCGCGAGCGCCACCGGCTGGTGCGGGGCCGGTTGATGACGGCCCTGGGCAAGGCCAGCGAGGCGCGGACGCTGCTGGCCGAGGGCGTGAAGGGCCCGCTGGCCTATGAGATCTCCCTGGCGCTCGGCGAGGCGAATCGCGCGGCCGGGGACATGGCCGCCGCGCAGCGGGCCTTCGAGCAGGCCCTGACGTTGAAGCCCAGCAGCGAGGAGGCCGCGGCGGGACTGGGCCGGGCGCTGCTGGACCGCGATCGCGAGCGCGAGGTGCTCTCCCGGGTGGAAGGGGAGGGCCCCGAGGTGGCGCTGGTGAGGGCCGCGGCGTACGCGAAGCTGGGAGACTTCAAGCGCGCCCGGGTGGAGCTGGCCCGCACGCGCGTGGAGGACCGCTACCCCGCCGAGGCCATCATCTACCTGGCGCAGGCCGACGCCGCCGAGGGCGAGCGGGCCCGGGCGTACGAGGCGCTGGAGAAGACGCTCGCGGCGACGAAGAAGGCCAAGGCCGAGGTGCGCACGGCGCTGGGGCAACTGCACTGGCAGGACAAGGCCCTGGACAAGGCGAGCACCCTGCTGGAGGCGGCGGTGGCCGAGGGCACGCGGGACTACGAGGCCTCGTGCGCGCTGGGCCGGTTGCTCATCGCCCGGGGGCTGCCGGACCTGGCGATGAAGCCGCTGACGCAGGCGGTGGAGCGCAACGGCGCGCACGGCGAGGCGCGCGAGGCGCTCGGCCGGGCGCTGCTGGCGCTGGGCCGCACGACCGAGGCCCTCAAGCAGTTCGAGGAGTGGCAGCTCGACAACCCGGGCGCGGCGGGGGCCCACAAGGGCTTCGCGATGGCCCTCTACCAGACCGGGAAGATGAAGGACGCGGAGGCGGCCTCCGGGCGCGCGGTGAAGCTGGTGTCGAACGATCCCGAGGCGCACCGCGTGCGCTCGGACATCCTCTTCGCGCTGGGAGACACGCGGGGTGGCTTCAGCGCCCTGGAGAGCGCCAACAAGCTGGACAGCAAGTCGGCGGAGACCTTCTGCGGCATCGCCCGGGCGTTCCTGCGGCAGGGCCTGGTGGCCAACGCGGGCAAGGCCTACGAGGCGGCGCGGCGCGAGGGTCCCGAGACGCCGTGCGGCCGCTCGGGTGAGCACTGGGTGGAGGACTCGGGCGGACGGGCCGCGGCGAAGGTGCTGCAGGGCATCGCCGAGAAGGCCTCCACCACGTGGGACAAGTCATTCGCCCAGGCGGCCATGGCTCGGGTGCTGCTGGCCGCCGGAGCGGCGAAGGACGCGCGGGCGGCCGCGGACGAGGCGGTGCGGCTGGAGCCCTTCTCCGGACGCAACCACCTGGTGCTGGGGCAGGTGGCGCTGAGGCAGCGTGACGAGGCCGCGGCCCTGAAGGCGCTCAACCGCGCGGTGGAGCTGGAGCCCGTGGACGGACTGGCGTGGCTGGCGCTGGCGGACGCGCTGGTGCGCAACCCCGCCGAGACGGAGCGGGCGGTGCAGGCCTATGGGACGTTCCTGAAGCTCGCGGGCGGTTCGCCGGAGGCGGCCCGGGTGAAGAAGGCCCTCAAGCCGCTCCAGAAGAAGTTGGGAGGCCGGTAGCGTGCAACAACCCCAGCCCCAGTCATCGCTGCCGCCACCGCTGCCGTTGATGCGCATCATGGGAGGCAATGCCTTCCTGCTGTCCGTCCTCTACCTGCTGGTGGGCATCGTGGTGGAGGGGGCGCGGCGCGTGTGGCCGTCCATCTTCCTGCAGCGGCTGTCCCTGTCGCTCGACTCGCTGCCGGCGCGGGCGCTGGAGTTGGTGGGGTTGATGGAGCCGCTGCGCGAGGCCTACTTCACCCAGCAGATCCGCGAGTCCGTGGTGCGCCTCGTCTTCGGCGTCACCACCATCATCATCATCTTCCTGCTCGCGGTGGTGGTGGGCGTGTTCATGGGCTCGCTGCGCAGCCTCGCGCTGCGCCGGGCCTCGCGCCGGTAGATGCCGTCCCCAGAAGGGGCCCTTTAGAGAAGCGTTCCCGTGGAGGGGCGTCCGCGCAGCACGAGGGCCGCATCATCGAAGACCTTGGCCAGACCGGGATCTGCTGGCCGGTGTGCTTCGAGGAGAGCTGCATCCTCCGGGTGGCCCAGGTGCTTGAGCAGGACAGCGGCTTGAAGGGAGCACTTGAGAGAGGAGGTCGCCGCGACCAGCCTCCGGGCCATGTCACGTAGCCTGTCGAGTTCTGCCTCCCGGAGCATGGGGAGGAGCCACTCCGGGCGCAGGAGGAGCAGAGAGAACAAATCCACGCAGTAGCCCGAGGCCACGCCTTTGTACTTCACGGCCGTGTCCACCAGGGGCCATGCCGAGGAGATGAAGGCGGGTAGGGTGGAGACAAGTGCCTCGGGTATCTCCTCGGTGAGCACCGTGAGCACCTCGCCCTTGAGCCCGATGGGAACGGAGTCATCGCTGGCCCAGGCACGGAGCTCTTCCGGGGACTTCTCCAGCAGTACGCGCAGGCCGTGCAGGGCTGTGGGGGCTGAATGTTCGAGTTTCTCCAGCCCCTGGCGGACGACAGGAATCAGGTCCGGATGCCGTTGGCGCCACAGAGCGCAAGCCACGTCATTCAAGTCCGCGGCCTCGGGCCTGCCATGGGCGACCAGCCGCTCCAGCCTGCGTGCCAGACTCGCCCTTGCGCTCGCGCCCTTGATGCGTCCCAGTGCCTGCGTGAGGGCCTCCACGACGGCGGCTCCATCGTGGCCTCCCCGTGCTTCCTCCAGGGCAAGCTGGTGCTCGAGTCGCTTGGCGCTGGAGGCACCGCCCAGCTCGCCGAGGCCGAATGCCGCTGCCTGACGCACGGCTGCCTCCGGGTCCTCCAGCATGGCCTCCAACAGGGGCCGGGCCTTGCGCGCGCCGAGCTGGGACACCTGGGCACGCGCGCGGGCCTCATCGCCCTCGCTGAATGCCTGGAGGAACCCGTTCCGCCACTGCGTGACATCCTCCCTCTGCGCCATGCCTCGCCCTGGTCCTCTTCCTACGGAAAGCCTACTCCGGGAGGGACGTACCTTCCCACCAGCGTCCCGTCGAGTAGATACAGCTCGAGAATGGCGTCCGGGTCCGCCCGCTTCATGGATTCGAAAGCTTCCAGCTCACGCTTCAAGTCCCGAGGGTTGGAGACATAGTTGGTGTTGTGCCGCACCCCATCCGGCCGCACCGACGATGCATCCGGTCTCCGGAAGCGAACGTCCTTCACGGGTGCTTCATCATAGACGCGCTTGCCCGCTGCATCCCTCTGGACCCTGTCCTTCCTCAGACTCGTATGCCCGGCCGCTTCCCGTGAGGCCAGGTCCCGCTCGATGGTCTCGTTGTGAGCCGGGTTCTGCCGGGTGTGGGGTTGCCCGTAGCGCGTGGCGAGCGTGGGTGCTCCGCTGGAATTGCTTCCCGAAGCGTTGGTCGCGCAAAGAGCCAGGCTGGAGCAGATGGCGGCGCCCGCGGCCACACCGGAGACGATGAGGGAGCCGTCCGCCACGAGCTGAGCGGTGGAGACGGATTGCTCCAGGAGGACGAGTCCTTCGGGCGTCACCGAGGGCAGTAGCCGCCAGATTCCGCCCTCGGGCACCTGGGGAATGAGTCTGGCCACTCCCAGGGTCGCGACCGTTACCAGCACCCGCAGGTACGTGCCGCCCATGGCCTTGCCGAAGCGTGCGGAGGCAGCCTCCAACTCCTGGGGCGTGGAAGCGGCTTCCGCCTCTTGGTACAGGCGCAGGCCTGCCAGGGCTACATGGCCCAGTTCGATCAGGCCCACCGCCAGCGAGAGGCGCAGGGTGAGGGTTGCGGCGAAGGCTTTCGAGAACAACGGCTCGGGGGCCAGCCAGGCCGCGAAGTACACCCCGATGGAGATGCAGACACTGATGACGAAGGCGGGAGAGGTGAAGAGCGCGATGGCTGCCTCGCGGATCCCTTCGTGCATGTAGCGGGTAGAGAGTTGAAGGGCGAGGAAGAGGCGGCTGGATGTCAGGGACCCAGGCAGGGGGACCAATGGGGGGCCGAAGTGGGAGAGGAACTCCTCGCGCAGCCGCGACTCCCATGGGGGCGCCGTGTCCTGGCCGGCATTGCCCGCACCGGGTATTTCCAGCAGATGCAGCCGAGGGCGAGGTGGCGAGCCAAGGGGTGAGAAGGTGGCGAGAAAGGGGCTCACCTCCTCCAGGCTCAACACCTCCAGGGCGGAGTCGGGCGGACGGAGAGGGAAGAGGAGCTGCCGGCGATCCCCTGGTAACTCGCGGAGGCCAACCGGTAGGAACCGCACCTGCGCAGGTCCCGTGGGTGCCTGCTGCTTGATGACCAGCTCCTGGCGTTGCTGGGGGGCACTGGCGCGGGCGCCCCCACGTTGATGGACACCCGGAGTATCGGGAGCCTGCCGTGCTCCTCCTTCATCGGCGGTCGCCCTCGAGGTGACGCACGCGGTGGACAGGAGAGCGAAGCTCAACACCAGGGCCATACGCGGCGATGCAGGGGTTCTGCTCATGTTTCGGGAGCATGCCCCAGCCAGCGCTTCGAAGGCAGTCGCTGCGCGAGGCCTACTTCACCCAGCAGATCCGCGAGTCCGTGGTGCGCCTCGTCTTCGGCGTCACCACCATCATCATCTTCTTCCTGCTCGCGGTGGTGGTGGGCGTGTTCATGGGCTCGCTGCGCAGCCTCGCGCTGCGCCGGGCCTCGCGGCGGTAGTGGCTGGAGGCGGCGGGAATCGAACCCGGCTCCTCAGCGGGAGGAATCGAGCACCTGGAATGGGATGCTCAGCGTGGTGAACGTCTCACCGGTACTCTCGTCCACCAGACGGGCCTGGAGGATGAGCTGGCGCTCGTTGGCGCCGAGGCTCTCGAAGTAGAGGAAGCCCGTCCACGAGGACTCGTGCTTCAGGACGCCCTCGGGGAAGGCCTGGCGCAGCATGTCCGTCGTCGGCAGCCCGGCGCTTACGCAGGTGTAGCAGGCGACCTGGGGATCCCGGGTGAACTGGCCACCCGGGCGATACGTGGGAGGCGGTGTCGGCACCCGGGGAGAGCTGGGCCGGGCCAGCGTGTTGGGCTGGAGCGCGGCGTAGTGCGCCTCCCCCACGAGCGAGAAGCCGTCGTACTGGACGTGCAGGGTGCGGCCGCTGTTGTTCTCCAGGGCGAGTTCCACCGGCGTGAGGATGCTGGGGAGATCCGAGGGGGCCCCCTTCCAGGTGTCCGCGCTCACCACGAGCCGCACCCCTTTGTCCTCGGCGGCGGCGATGCGCCCGTCCTTCGAGAGGACGATCTGAGACGCCGGCATGGGGCGCATCCGCGCCGGGGTGGAACAACCCGTCAGCAGCCACAACACCACGACACCCAGAATGCAGGAGCGCATGAACGTGCTCTTCCTCGGTGATGAGTTTCCGGCCCCGCCGCGCATCTTCGACATGGGAGCGGAAGCCCGCCACCCCTATTTCCAGGACTGTTGCACGCCCGCCACGGGGTCCCCAGGCGGAGCCGCGTTGGCGGAAGGCGCGCGTCTATACCCCCCGGCCTCGAAGTTCTAAGGTCGGTGCTTTGCCTGCGAAGGAGCGCTCCATGACGGTCAGTCCCCTGTTCGCGGAGGGAGAGACGCTGTGGTCTCCCCACGTGCGCGCCAACCCGTTCCCCCTCTACAAGCGCATGCGGGAGGAGTTCCCCGCCGCTCGCATCACGGATCCGGCGACGGGGATGCACTTCTGGCTGCTGACGCGCTACGCGGATGTGGTCTCGATCGTGAGGGATCCGCGCTTCACGCAGGATCCCTCCCGCCTGCCCGACGAGGTCCGGCAGCGGTACTTCAGCCATAAGAACAGGGCGCTCAGCCAGCACCTGGTGACCGCGGATCCGCCGGACCACACGCGGAGGCGCTCGCTGGTGTCCAAGGCCTTCACCCCGCGCCGCATCGAGGAGCTGCGCCCGCGCATCACGGCGATCTGCTCGGAGCTGCTGGAGAAGCTGAAGGCCCAGGGCCCCGGGACGGACTTCCTCGAGGAAGCTCGCCTTTCCGCTGCCCGTCATCGTCATCACCGAGCTGTTGGGGATTCCCTCGGAGGACCGGGACCGGTTCCGCGAGTGGACGCAGACGTTCTTCACCCCTCCGTCGAAGGACGCCCAGGAGAAGACCCGCGAGGCCCACCAGCGCTTCATCCAGTACCTGGAGGACATCTTCGAGCAGCGCCGTCAGCAGCCCGGGGACGATCTGATCAGCGCGTTGCTCGCCGTGCAGGAGCAGGGGGATCGGCTGAGCGCCGAGGAGCTGACGAGCATGGTCTTCGTTCTGCTCGTCGGTGGTTACGAGACGACCGGGAACCTGTTGGGCAACGGCCTGCTGGCGCTGTTGCAGCATCCGGATCAGCTCCAACGGCTGCGGGAGGATCGCTCGCTCATCCCCTCGGCGGTGGAGGAGATGCTGCGCTACTGCGGCCCGTTCGAGCTGAGCATCCTGCGCTTCCCGAAGGAGGACCTGGAGCTGCACGGCCAGCGCATCCAGGCCCATGAGGCCGTCCGGGTGAACTACCTGGCTGCGGACCGGGATGCCGCGCAGTTCTCCGAGCCGGACCGGTTCGACGTGGGGCGCACGCCCAACAAGCACGTGGCCTTCGGTCATGGCATCCACTTCTGTCTGGGAGCGCCCCTGGCCCGGCTGGAGGCCATCGTCGCCTTCGAGTTGCTGCTGGAGCGGCTCCCGGGGATGCGTCTGGCCACGGCGCCCGAGAAGCTCGCGTGGCGCCCGAGTGCCCAGTCTCGTGGGCTGGTGAGCCTGCCCCTGGCGTTCTAGCGCGCTGCATCCTCCGGGTGGCCCAGATGCTCGAGCAGGACAGCGGCTTGAAGGGAGCACTTGAGAGAGGAGGTCGCTGCGATCAGCCTCCGTGGCGGGAATCGAACCCGCCGCCTGGCACTCCCGGAGCCCTGGCCCGAGCCCCATCCCTTTCAAGGCCGGGGCTTCCAGGAGCCCCGGAGAAATAGCCCGCGAATTTCCTGCATGATTCTCCCGCTCGCCGGCTCTTCCCCAAGGCAGGGCATTCAATTCCAAGAGGGGGAAGTGCATGAAACCGATGCAGCTGTCCGCAGGGAAGTCCGTGTTCCGCTCGTTTGCCGTCATCCCGCTCCTCGCCTCCACGCTCGCGCTTCCGTCCAGCGCACTCGCGCGGGAAGAGACGCCGGAGCCGGCCTCCACGTCCATCCGTTCTCAGCGCCGCGTCGGGATCATGGCGGAGGCTGGGTGGAACAGCCTCAGCGGGGTGGGGATGCAGGTGAGCTACCACTTCATGCCCCAGCTCTCGCTCGACGTGGCGGGGGGGCTGTCGGCGTTGGGCTGGAAGGCGGGCGCGCGCGCCCGCTACAACTTCGTCACCTCCAATTTCACGCCTTTCCTCGGCGCGGGACTCATGATCGGCTCGGGCGCGGGTGACGAGCCCCTCTCCGTTGACGACGGCACCAGGACGGTCCTGGCCCGGGTGGGGCTCGCTCCCTTCGCCCAGGTGGTGGGGGGCCTGGAGTACGTCGCGGATGGGGGCTTCAGCATCATGGCGACCGCCGGCTATGCCTTCGCCCTCACCCAGAATCCGGAGGTTGTCTCCGGAACCCCCACCGAAGCGCATCGGCAGGTCTTCGAGCTCCTGTACGGCAACGGCATCTCGCTGGGACTCGCGCTCGGCTACACCTTCTGACCCGGCCCAGGGGGTCGGACGGCTCGTCGGCCCCTGGATGGGCGCGGACTCGATCCGCGTCTCCAGATCGCGCGGCCCGAAGATTCTCTGCATGATTTTCCGGGTCCCTGGCTCATGAGAGATGGGAGCTCCGCCATTGCATCTCGCAAGCGCAGCTCCCGTCGGGGGAAGACCACATGCGCTACACGACTGCGCCCGCCGTACTGCTCGCCGCCTTCATGGCGGCCTGTGCCACCACCCCAGCGAAGAACTTCGACACCACGAGGCCGCTCCAGCTCGACGGAGGGACCTACCGCCAGGGCGACCAACCCATCCTGGTGTCTGACCTCGAGGAGAAGCTCGCGGCGCATCCGTCCGCCGGGACCAAGATGGGCGGCTACAAGGCGATGAAGTGGACCGGATTGATTCTCAGCAGTGTCGGCGGAAGCCTTGTCGGGTGGAACGTGGGGGACAACCTCATGAAGACGGGCAAGGCGGACTGGACGCCAGCCCTGGTGGGGGCCGGCACCATCGCCCTTGCCATTCCGTTCGCCCTCATCGCGGACGGGCAGCTGCGCTCGGCGGCAGAGAGCTACAACGGCAGCTTCACCCAGGCACAGTCGAAGGTGCTGGGCGGTGCGGTACCTTTCTTCGCCGTCCTGCCCGAGACAGAAGGGGGCAAGGGGGGCAAGTGCCTCGCGGGCGTCACGATGTCCTTCTAACCGCCTCTCCTTGAGCTGGTGCGGGAGGCCCTGGGGTCCCTTCCACCGTCCTGTCTCCACCACGCCCGCACGCCTCTCGCGGCCCCCCCGTGTCCTGGCGTGTGGTTTCGGTCCCTCGGCGGAGGCGCCGCTTTACAAGCGGGTGAGGCTGGGAAGAACCTCCCTGCGCAGTCCGTCAGCAGGAGGCGACCCTGTCATGCCTCAAACGCCGCTCGACGTCCTGGCCCCCTACTTCTTCTCCGGCACGGCCGAAGGGGAGAAGCGAATCCTCAAGGAGGTCTTCATCCCGCCGGGGCAGATGGCCGAGGTGCTGAACCTGCCGGAGGGCAACCCGCGCATCCTGGTGGGCTCGAAGGGGATGGGGAAGAGCGCCATGCTCAACCGCTTCTACGACGCCACGCGCGCCCAGAAGCTCCCCGCCCTGTTCCTGACGCCGAGCAACCTGGATCTCCGCCCGCTGCAGGGCCACAACGACCTCGCCACCATCGAGCGCACGCTCTTCCAGTGCCTGGTCAGGGCCGTGGCCGTGCATATCGGTACCCAGCTGGCAGGGTTGCTCAGCAACGCCGACAAGAAGTTGCGGGACGAGGCGTTGAAGGAGGGCCTCATCGAAGAAGACTTCATCGAGCGGGGGATCAAGCTCCTGGCGGCCGTCGCCAGGCCCACCACCCAGGTGGACTTCGCCCAGCTCGCCAAGGATCTGGCCGGTGGAACGTCGGATGCCGCGCTGCTCAACTCCATCACCGGCCACATGGAGGAAAGCGAGTCGGTCATGCTCGTGCTCTTCGATGACACCGACCAGGTCGCGTCGCCCGATGAGCCGAAGGAACTCAACCGCATCTGGGGAATGCTGCATGCGCTGCGGGACCTGGCCAGCAGGGTTCCCCAGATCAAGGTCGTCGCGACGCTGCGCTCCGAGGTGTGGACCCGGCTGCGGGACCCGGTGGGCAACCGCGAAACGCTCGACCACTTCCACGGATGCATCATGCACCTGAAGGGCTCGGAAGAGCTCCTCGACCGCATCGTCCAGCGCCGGGTCCTCAAGGCCGCGGAGAAGGCCTCCAAGGGGCCGGTGCGAGACCCCTGGGCCCTCTTCTTCGAGGGCAGCGAGGTCCACATCCCCGGGGCCGGTCCGGGTCACACGCGAGGCTGGAGATCCTTCCTCGTGACCAACTCGCGCGAGCGCCCGCGGGACCTCATCCAGTTCGTCTCCTTCCTTCTGCAGACGGCCAAGACCCGCATCGCGGATACGGAGCCGAATGCTGGCCCGCAGGCGCGAATCACGGGATCGGACGTCGCGCGCTCGCTCCCGCGCTTCTCGAAGACGCGGCTCGAGGATCTCTCGACCGAGGTGGGCAAGGCCTGCCCCCAGTTCTTCGCGGTCGCGGAGTCCTTCTGCACGCTCTCGTCCGAGCTCAGGTATGACGAGCTCCATCAGCATCTCGCGAAGCTCCCGTCCCGTTTCTCCATCCAGCTCCGTGGCAAGTCATTGCGGCCCGACTCGCACGATGCCGCGGCTCAACTCCACGCGCTCCTCTTCGAGGCGGGTTTCATCAATGCGCGGGTCGATGATCCGGGCCAGCCCAGGGGCTACCGGCACCTGACCTTCGCGGACAGGCCGGAGCTGACGGACCCGGCCCACGTCAACGAGGCTCGGGCGGCGCGGTGGGACGTGCATCCGGTCTTCCGCAGTCATCTCCTGCAAATCAAGCCACCGCCCCGGAAGGTCTGACTGTCTCCCGAGGGGGTTGGCTGCTCGTTCAGGAAGCAGTCACTCCCATGGCACTTCCGGGCATGTCCAAGGATCGCCACTCCAGCCGTCTTCACTCTGATGAACATGGAGGTGTCTGCACGGGGTTGAGCGCTCAAAGGCCGCAGGTGTTGTTCGTGGAGCAATTTAGAGGAGGTACCAGGACATGAGTCTCCGTGTCCCACCTTGCCAGGAAACAACCTGGCCCGTCCTAGTCTGGAGTCATACTTGCGTGAGCGGTCTCCAGATCCCCACGGGTGGTGATCCACGGAGCCGCTTTGTCTGGCCCTCGGACCTCGAGTCTCTTGATGGCCAAGGGTCAATCGGGAGCCCCAGGGAGCAGTCGCACTGGGCCCCGCCACCTCTCATTAAACTGGGCCGCTGCGAGCGTGCCCGGGCGCGAAGTGCAGCCCCCACGGTGCCTCATGGCGCTGTGGGGGTTTTGTTTTCAGCCCCACGTGATGACCCCAGACACCAGGTGGTGACGGGTGTCACCAGGGGCGGCGCTCCCTTGGGTGGCGCAACTCACCGGAAACACGAGGCCCCCGGGCTGGCATGACGGACGCAACAGGGCCCGTCATGCCCATCGCGCCCCTGTCCAGGCAGCCCCTCATCCACCGGTCTTCCTTCCCCCAGGGCACCCCCGTGGAGAAGCCGGCTCCGGCCGCTTCCGCCCAGAAGCCCGTGGAGGTCCTTGCTCGCAACGGCCGCGACACCTTCGAGCCCGCCGTGGCTCCCGCGGTGGCCGCGAAGCGCCTCCAGGAGACCGCCGCCGCCGGGAAGACGCTCGCCGCCGAGGCACCTCGTCCCGCCACGCCGCCTCCCCCGCGAACCGTCTCCGGCGAGGAGCGCGCCGGGAAGGAAGTGGACGTGAAGACGGTGGCGGACCGCCGCGTGGAGACCGAGGAGGCGCAGAAGAAGCTGAGCGAGGAGACCGGCAAGCAGGCCGATGACATCCTCGCCATGGCCAACGGCAAGGCGGTGGTGCCCCCGGGCGCCGAGGTGAAGAAGCTCTCCGACACCGAGGCGGAGCTGGTGCGCCGGGACAACAAGGGCGGCGTGCTCGAGCGCACCGTGGCCTCACGGGGCAAGGACGGCGCGGTCTCGCTGGACTCCGCGACGTATGCGAACGGCGTCAACAAGCGCGACCGGATGGAGGTGCTCGAGGGCAGAGGCACCCGCGTGCGGCATGCCGAGTGGAAGGGCGAGACGAACGAGGCCGGCGGCCTCAAGTCCTTCGATGACATCGCCAGGTCGCGGGAGCGCAACCTCGTCTCCTCGGACACGCACGTGCGCGTGGAGGACGGGCGGCTCAAGGTCGACGCATACGCGCAGGCCGACGGCGCCATCAAGGCCAGCCGCACCTCGTTCTACCAACAGAAGGGAGACAAGGGCATCGACAACAAGTTGGACAAGCCCTTCGACTACAAGAAGCCGGTGGATCGGGCGGATACCTACTCGTACTCGATTCCAGCGCCCAACGCGGATGGCTCCCAGGACAATCCCCAGTACCAGCGCACCCAGGATTTCTCCCAGGAGAACGTGAAAGCCACCTCCATCGTCAACCGCGAGCTGGATGGTCACACGAAGTACGCGGGGCAGGGGCCGCACAACCGCGAGGACGTGGATCGCCTGCGCGACGAGTACTCCAAGCACGGCGGCGAGAACTATGACGCCAACGACGGCACCAAGAAGGGCAAGACGCCCAAGCAGTGGTTCGTCGAGGTGCAGAAGGGCCCCGATGCCAAGGACACGCAGACCTTCATCGAGGGCTCGCCCAAGGCCACCGTCGTCACCCACCTGTCCCGCGAGGGCAGCCAGGTGCGCGAGAGCTACTCGGGGAAGACCTTCAAGCCCGGCTCCAGCGATCTGGCGGAGGTGAAGGGCGAGTCCTCGCGCACCTACGCCCAGGACGGTTCCATCGAGAAGATGGACGCGAAGCGCAAGGAGGCGGACGGCACGGACCTGGAGCAGCACTACGCCAGCACGCGCAAGCCCACGGACAAGGGCCTGGAGCTCAACGAGACGCTGGAGACGAAGCGCACGAAGGACGACAAGACGTTCACCTCGAAGCAGGAGGACACGTCACTCCTCTCCGGCCAGGGCGCGCAGTTGCTCGGCTCGCGCAACACGGTGACGGACCCGGACGGGCGGCAGGCCGTCTCCGAGGTGGGCAAGCAGGGCGAGAAGATGACGCTCTCGGGCCCCGGGGGCAGGGACCCTCGCACCGTCGCCCGCCCGGAGGACTTGAAGGACGATGAGGCGGGCAAGGACCTGTTGCTCCAGGCGAGCGTGTCCACCACCCACACCGTCCAGGACTTCCTGCGCAATGGGGGCACCCGGGCGCTCGGGGCACTCCACGGCCTGAGCGCGGGCGCGGACCAGTTGCCGCTGGGCAAGGCGTCCCGGGTGTTCGGCAAGGAGTCCGTGCAGAACTCCCTGCAGGGGGCGAAGGGAAGCGTGTCCTCGTTGGGCGGCGCTGCCGGTGTGGTGGCGGGCGGGTTGCAACTCGCCCAGGGCATCCGCGAGCACAACGTGTCCTCCATCTTCCAGGGCCTGGCGGACGTGGGCGTGGGCGCGTTGGACCTCTACAACGGCACCCAGTCCTTCCGGAACGCCATCAAGGGTGTGTCGGACTTCGCGCTGGAGGCCTCCGACGATGCGTCCCGGCTCGCCGGTGGTTGGCTGGGCAAGGCGACGGGGCTGGACAAGCTGGCGCAGACCTCGGCGGGCACCAAGGTGCTCGGGGCCATCAAGGGCCTGGGCGGCGCGGCCAACGTGGCCGGTGCGCTGGTGGGCACGGGCCTGGGCATCAAGGACATCGTCGACGGAGCGCGCTCGGGCGATGGGGCGCAGATCGCCAAGGGCGCCGTGAGCATCGCGGGAGGCCTTGGCGGAGCAGCCGCCGCCGTGGCCGCGGGCAGCGCCTTCGGTGGACCCATCGGCGCCGCCGTCGGCGCGGTGGTGGGCTTCTTCACCTGGGGCATCACCAAGCTCATCGACAAGATCAGCGACAAGGCGCACAAGATCGCCGGCCTGCAGATCGGCTGAGGCTCACGCCTCGAAGGCGCGGGTCAACCGGGCCATCGCCGCCGGGAGCGCCCGGACCTTCAGCCGCCGGCCCGTCTCGTCGAAGGCCTCGGAGATGACCCGGGCATGCTCGTACACCTCGCCGATGCGCGCCTGGCGGGAGTAGGGAATCACCAGCTCCGCCTCGACCATCGAGCGATCGAAGAACTCGATGAGGGTCAGGCGCAGCGCCGCGACGTCGTCCGGTGAGTGCGCCGAGAGGACGAGCGCCTCGGGGTGCTGCTGGAGCAGGGCCTCCCGGGCCTCGGGAGAGAGCCGGTCCGCCTTGTTGAACAACAGCCTGCTCGGGACGCTCTGCGCGCCAATCTCCCGGAGCACGGAGCGGGTGACCTCGAGCTGGGCTTCCCAGGTGGGATCGGAGGCATCCACCACGTAGAGCAGCAGCGAGGCCTCCAGCGCCTCATCCAGCGTCGACCGGAACGAGGCCACGAGATCGTGCGGCAGCTTCTGGATGAAGCCCACGGTGTCGGAGACGAGCACCCGCGGACGGGTCTCCGGTTGCAGTGCGCGCACCGTGGTGTCGAGCGTGGCGAAGAGCTGATCGGCCACCAGCACCTCGCTGCCCGTCAGGGCGCGCATGAGCGAGGACTTGCCCGCGTTGGTGTACCCGACGAGCGCCACCCGGAGCTGGTCCCTCCGGGCGTAGCGCCGGTTCTCCTGGTCCTGCTGGATGGACGCGAGCCCCTCGCGCAGCTCGGCGAGCCGGTCGCGAATCTTGCGGCGATCCAACTCCACCGCCGAGTCACCGGAGCCCCGGCCTTGCTGGCGCTCGCGGCTTCCCGTCGACTCGCGCATTCGCGGGGCGAGGTAGTTGAGCCGGGCGAGCTCCACCTGCATCTTCGCCTCGCGGCTCCGCGCGTGACGGTGGAAGATGTCCACGATGACGCCGGTGCGGTCGAGCACCTGGGCGCCCGTGGCCCGCTCGAGGTTGCTGAGCTGGCTGGGCGAGAGCTCATGGTCGACCACCACCACCGTGGGCCTCGCCGTAGCGGGCTCCTCGTCGCTTTCGGCCGCCAGCTCCTCCACGGGGAGCTCCTCGTCCTCCTCCTCCACTTCGGCCTCTTCTCCCGCCGCTTCCGCCTCGGCTTCCTCCGCCTTGGCCTCCCAGCGCTCACGGGCCTTCGATTTGCGCTCCTGCGCGCCCGAGGACACGGTGCCGCGGCCCCCGGTGAGATGGGCCAGCTCCTTGAGCTTTCCGGTCCCGAGGACCGTCCCTCCGGCGAGGCGCTCGCGGCGCTGGCTCACGGTCGCGACGACCTCGTAGCCGAGGGTGTGCACCAGCCGTCCCAGCTCAGCGAGATCGGCGGCGTGGTCAGTGTCCGAGACGCCCGGGAGCTGGACGCCCACCAGTACGGCGAGAGGGCGCGGGGAAGAGGAGGTCGACATGACACCCTCGTATCACGCCGGGCTCCCTCCCGCGCGGGTGGGCGTGCCGGGGTTGAACCCCGGTTCCTGATGGAATTGACCGGCGGTCCTACCCCCCCGGAGTCTTGGATGCCCTGGCTCAGGCGGTGAAGACGTGCTCGGGGTGGCGGAAGGCCTTGAACTCGAGCGCGTTGCCGCTGAAGTCCCGGAGGAACATCGTCGCCTGTTCTCCGGGTTGGCCCTCGAAGCGGATGCGCGGCGGGATGATGAACGTCACCTGCGCCGCGGCCAGCCGCTTCGCCACCTCCTGGAACTCCTCCCAGCCCAGCAGCGCGCCGAAGTGCGGCATGGGCACCGCGATCTCTTCCACCCGTCCGGTGTCCCGGGTGACGGTGGGCTCGCCCAGGTGGGCGGAGATCTGATTGCCAAAGAAATCGAAGTCCACCCACGTCTGGGTGCTCCGCCCTTCCCGGCACCCGAGCAGCTCGCCGTAGAAGCGACGGGTGGAGGTGAGGTCTCGGACGTTGAAGGCGAAGTGGAAGGGCCGCACGGGCGTGGACGGTACCACGCCCGGGCGCTTATGGTGCCGCGCCCCCAAGGAGACGACATGAGCACCCAGAGCGAGCCAACCGGCAAGTCCATGCCCCTGCACACGAAGATCCTGCTGGGGCTCGTGGTGGGAGCGGTGCTCGGGCTCGTGCTGAAGCTCACGCTCGGCGCGGAGCACGAAGCCGTCAAGGTGCTCAACCGCTACGTAGCGGGGCCGCTCGGGCAGATCTTCCTGCGCCTGCTCTTCATGGTGGTGATTCCGCTCGTCTTCGCCTCCATCTCGCTCGGCGTGGCGAGCCTGGGCGACCTGAAGCGGGTGGGGCGGATCGGCCTGAAGACGCTCACGTTCTTCTTCATCACGATGTTCATCTCGGCGTCCATCGGCCTGGGGCTGGTGCAGCTCCTGCGGCCCGGCACGCGCATCTCGCCCGAGACGCGCACCGAGCTCATGGCCACATACGCCAGCGACGCTGCCTCGAAGGTGCAGGCGTCGCAGCAGTCCACGTTCGGCATCGAGACGTTCGTGAACATCATCCCGCGCAATCCGGTGGCGTCGGCGGCGAACCTGGATCTGCTCGGCATCATCTTCTTCGGCATCATCTTCGGCGTGGCGCTGACGATGATCCACCCGGCTCGGGCCCGGCCGATGATCGGTGTGCTCGAGGCGCTCAACGACATCGTCATCAAGATCGTCGAGATGGCGATGAAGCTCGCCCCCATTGGAGTCGGGGCGCTCGTCTTCGGCGTCACCTCGCGCTTTGGCTGGGTGCTGCTCAAGCCGCTCGCCGTCTACGTGGTGGTGGTGCTCTCCGGGCTCCTCCTGCACACGATCATCACCTTCCCGCTCATCCTGCGGTTCCTGGTGGGGCTCTCGCCCTTCACGTTCTTCTCGCGCGTGAAGGCGGCGCTCGTCACCGCGTTCTCGACGAGCTCGAGCAATGCGACGCTCCCCAGGTCCATCGCCGTGGTCGAGCAGAACCTGGGCGTGCCGTCCAAGGTGGCGGGCTTCGTGCTGCCGCTGGGCGCGACGATGAACATGAATGGCACGGCGCTCTTCGAGGGCGTGACGATCATCTTCCTGGCGCAGGCGTTCGGCGTGACGCTGGACGTGGGCCAGCAGGCGCTCATCATGCTGATGGCGGTGATCACCGCGCTGGGGGCCGCGGGGGTACCCGGCGGCTCCATCCCGCTGCTCGTTGGAGTGCTGGCGATGTTCGGCGTGCCGGGAGAGGGCATCGCGCTCATCCTCGGCGTGGACCGGATTCTCGACATGGCGCGCACGGTGGTGAACGTCGCGGGAGACCAGGTGGCGGCGGCGTACATCGCGAAGAGCGAGGGGCTCTGGACGGCGGCGTCGGTGCCCGCGGCGGGAGTCCAGGCGGGCGCGGGGAAGCTCGACGAGAGCCCGGGTTGGCCCGGGCCCACGGACGTGCAGCCCACGGTGGAGAAGGACGAGCGCTCGCGGCCGGTGGGCTGAGCGCCCATCCGTCAGCATCACTGCCTCAAGCCGAAGATGACCCCGATATCAGGCTTCACACTCCGCAGAGAGTCCCTCGAGGAATCAGCCCGGCCCGGAGCCCTGCTCCATGAGGGACGGGAGACTGGCCTCGAAATCCATGCTGCCGTGCTCAACGCGCAGTTCTCGATGAAGCCTGATCTCTATCTGTTGTTCTTCACGGATGACTGCCCTTACGAAGAGGAACTGCAGATCATCCTGTTGGACAAGCACCTGAAGCTGATGGACGGCGTCAAGCTGGGAGGGATGTACACTCCTGGAATATTGTCCGACATCCGCGAGGAAGGTGAGAATCAGCTCAGCTTCGCTTTCTTCTCCGGCATCCGGACGATCCTCCAGCTTCATCCTGAGGGATTCACCCAGCTCATCAGAAGATTGCCACCACGCGTCAGGCCACTCAGACATCGATTCCTGGGCAAGCACTATCTGTCCGTCAGGAATACCTGAGTCATCAGCGCCACAGGAGGAGTCATGCCCGCGAAGAAAGATCCTGTTCTTGAAAATGCCCTCCAGCAGCTCGAAACGCAGGCGCTGAACTTCGCCTACCGCTGCACGCAGGACAAGCGGGCGGCGAGAAGTTCAAGAAGCCCTTTGAGCAACTGGGGCCCAAGCAGCGGAACCAGGTTCTTCTCGAGGTCGTAGACGCTTCTGGGCGCCCCAACCCGAAGTTCAACGCCAAGGCCGCCCGGCTTGGTGCGGCAGCAAGAGCGCTCTGGGTGCTGGGTGCTGCCATTGCTGTCTACAACATCGCCGTTTCCGACAACAAAGCTCAAGCGGCTGCTCGGGAAGGCGTGAGCATCGCTGGAGGATTCGCGGGCGGCGCCGCCGGTGGAGCACTGGCGGGGATCTGGTTCGGGCCCGTGGGTGTTGCTGTCGGCGCAGCGATCGGCGGGGTGGTGGGCTCCATCTGCTCTGACGAATTGTTCGTCGAACTCGCTCCCGTGGGCTCCAGGAGTGTGAATGCCATCCTCGATCCGCACACGATGCCGTTCTCCACGGATGAAGAAGGACTCGCGAGCGCCCTCTACGAGCATGCAGGGATAGATACAAGTCTCGTCAAGTCTGTCTTCGCCGTACTGGCCGAACGGTATTCCTCGGATTCCGACGATGTGGCGCTGGCTTATGTGAATCTGGTGAAGTCAAAAGGTGGGTCCGTGATGCATGCGCTGAAGCTGGATTCCAGCCTCAAGGATCTGCTCATCCAGCTCCTCGAGCAGGGCTGGACGACCTCAGGCGAATCCGCGGCCATCCGCTACCTGCGCGGACTCTGAGTGCGGGACTTGCGCACCCGGGGCGGCACGGGAGCCACCGGGATGGGCTCGTGGCCGGCGGCGCGGGCCATGAGGCAGATCTCCACCACCTTGGGACCGAAGCGCTCCCAGCGGCTCTCGCCCGTGCCCTTCACCGTGAGGAAGGACTCGCGGTCGATGGGCAGGGCGGCGGCGAGCCCGCGCAGCGTCTCGTCATTGAAGATGATGAAGGGAGGCACCTCGAGGTCGCGCGCGAGCTCCTTGCGCCAGCGGCGCAGCTCGGTGGCGGCCAGCTCGCTGTAGCCGTCGGGGCGCCCGGGGGCGAGCGTCGGCGTGGCGCGCGGCGCGGTGGCGGGACGGTCGAGCCCCTCCAGGCGCTTGAGCCGGCTGCCAGCACACGTGTCGCAGTTGCCGCACGTGGCCTCCACGTCCTTCTGCCCGAAATACTGGAGGATGAAGGCCCGCCGGCACCGCTTCGTGTAGGCGTAGTCCGTCATCTGCTTGAGGTGCAGCAGCGAGCGCCGCTCCTGCTCGCGCACCTTGCTCAGGTCCACGCCCAGCTCGCGGAAGGGCACCGGTGACAGCGCGCGGATGGTGCGGCCGGAGAAGGGCCGGCGCACATTCAGCGCTCCCGCCCGCTCCAGCAGCTTCAGCGCGTGTTGAATCTCGTCGCCGGACAGGCCGGTGCGCCGTGCGAGGATGGGCAGCTCGGTGGTGGCCGAGCGCCCCACGGGGAACGTCTCCAGCAGCGAGGCCAGCAGGCGCCGGGCATCCGGGGCATGCGGCTGCGCGCTGGGCGCCTTCTCCGTCAGGGTGATGCCGTACTCGCCCTCGCCCCGGCTGCCGCGTTCAATCTTGCCCTCGCGCTCCAGGATGCGCAGCGCGGCGGAGATCTCGAACTCGCTCGCGCCCGCCTGGGCCGCCAGCACGTGCTGGCCCTTGTCGTACTCGGGCACTGAGCGCAGCACGTTCCACAGGTCCGAGAGCACCGCTTCGGACGGGTGGTTGCTCTCGATGAGCCGCTCCTGCGTGTAGACGTCCGCGTGGTTGAAGAGGAGCGCGGCGAAGGCCGGCCCCCGGTCACGGCCCGCGCGGCCGATCTCCTGGTAGTACGCCTCCACCGCCTTGGGGATGTTGGCGTGGGCGACGAAGCGGATATCCGGCTTGTCGATGCCCATGCCGAAGGCGTTGGTGGCCACCGCCACCGCCTCCTTGGCGGACATGAAGTCGTCCTGGGCGCGGCGCCGCGCGTCGTCGTCCATGCCCGCGTGGTAGAGGATGGCGTTCACCCCCCGCTCCAGCAGCGCCGAGTGCGTGTTCTCCGCCGACTTGCGCGTGGAGCAGTAGATGATGCCGCTGCCGCCGCCCAGGGACGACAGCCCCGCGCAGGCCCGGCGCTTGTCCTCGTCCCCGCTCACCTGGAACACCTCCAGGAAGAGGTTGGGCCGGTCGAAGCCTTCGGCGAACACCTGCGGATCCTTCATCAGCAGGGAGCGGACGATGTCGTCGCGCACCTCGGGGGTGGCGGTGGCGGTGAGGGCCACGGTGCGCGGCGGGCGCAGGCGCTTGCGCACCTGGCCGAGCTGCGCGTAGTCCGGCCGGAAGTCATGGCCCCACTGGGAAATACAGTGGGCCTCGTCCACCGCGAGCAGGTCCACGCCCACCTGGCTCAGCGCCTCCAGGAAGCTGGGGCTGCGGAAGCGCTCGGGCGCCACGTAGACGAGCTTGAACTCGCCAGCGCGCATGCGGCGGATGCGGTCCGCGCGCTCCAGGTCCGACAGGGACGAGTTGATGAACGTGGCGGAGATGCCGCGGCCGGTGAGCTGCTCCACCTGGTCCTTCATCAGTGCGATGAGGGGGGAGATGACGAGCGTCACCCCGGGCAGCAGCATGGCGGGGAGCTGGTAGCACAGGCTCTTCCCCGCGCCCGTGGGCATCATCACCACGGTGTTGCGCCCGCTCATGATGGAGCTGATGACCTGGGCCTGCCCCGGCCTGAACTCGCTCAAGCCGAAATGGCGGACCAGACCCTCCTGGGCTTGCTCGTAGTAGGGGAGGGCCTCCGGCATCCGCCGCATATTCAACGTTCCTTATCAGCCGTCAACGACCCAGAGGCTCCTGAGTCCAGATCCAGCCCGTCAGGTACCGGAACGGCCAGGCGCGCCCGCCACTCGGCCACCTCGCGGGCCAGCCGGGCTCCCAGCTCGGCATCCAGGCGGCCGTCCCGTACCACGTCTCCTTCCCGGGCCTCCGGGGGCAGGGTGGAGCGCGGCACCATGCGCGCCTTGCCGCCGCCCACGGGCACCACCTGCGCCACCTCGTCCTCCAGCACCTCCACCTGCACCGCCCCGCCCGTACCACCGCACGCCAGAACACCCAGTGCCCCCAGCATCATCCACGCTCTCCCGCCATGCTCCATGACCCTCGGGTCTCCCCGCCCAACAGTGGCAGCTCGCCCCGCTCCAGCAGCGAGCTGTACGTCCCATCTCCAATCACCACATGGTCCAGCACCTTGATGCCCAGCACCCGGCCCGCCTCGATGAGCTGCGCGGTGAGGCCCAGGTCCTGTCCCGACGGCTCCGGGTCCCCCGAGGGATGGTTGTGGGCCAGCACGATGGCCGAGGCCCGCGAGGTGATGGCCGCGGCGAACACCTCGCGCGGATCCACCGGGCACGCGTTGATGGTGCCTTCGGCCACCCGGGCGTCGTGCAGCAGCACGTTGCGCGCGTTGAAGCACAGCACATGGAAGACCTCACGCCGCAGCGCGCTCAGGTTGGGCGCGAGGTACGCGTAGATCTCCCTCGGAGTGCGCAAGCGCGGTCTCCGCTCGGTGACGCGCTGGGCGCGGCGTCCCAGCTCCAGCGCCGCCATCACCTGCGCTGTGCGCCCCGGCCCCATTCCCGGGCGGGCGCACAGCTCCCTCGGGTCTTGCTGCACCAATTCCTTGAGTCCCCCGCGTGTGGCGAGCAGCACTTCCGCCAGTGCCTGCGTGCGCGCGCCCGAGCCCATCAACACGGAGAGAAGCTCCGGATCGGTGAGGGCCGCCGCCCCCAACCGGAAGAGGCGCTCCCGGGGGCTCTCCGCCTCCGGAAGCTTCTCCCTCACCGACCCATCGCCCGCGGACTCCTCCCACCCCACCGTCGCCACCACCGCCGTTCGATCCATCCCGCCCTCCGTCCGCGCTACGGACTTCGCACCACACCGCCACCCACGCCGCCCGCCCGACCATCCCGCCCTTCATCCGTGCCGGGCCGGTAGAGCAACGCGCGTGCCGACGGTGTTCCCCTCGGAGAGGCCGTGCTTCACCGTCCCGTTGCGCGTGAAGCGGCTCGCGGCGGGGACGGGTGACGGGTGACGGGCCATGGCACAACCATGACGAAAGGACCGCGCGGCCATGAATCAGCGGGACGTGGATTTCCCTAGGGTGACGCCATGTCCCATGTCCTCCGCCATCTCGTGTTGTGGGTTGCTGGCTCCTGCGCTGTCTTTGCCCTCGGCGCGTGTTCGAGCGTCTCGGCCGCCACCCAGCCCACCGCGTCGCTCTCGGTGCGCGAGCTGAACATCGTCGACGAGCGCGGCCAGGCGCGTCTCCGCATTGCCGCGCCGCTGCCGGATCCCCAGGGCCTCAAGCGCGCCGTGAAGGCCGTGGGCATCCAGTTCATGGCTCCGGACGGGCAGGAGATCGGCGGGCTCGCCATGCTCGACTCCATCGGTGTCACCGGGCTGTGCTTCGACAGCAAGGAGGGCTACGAGGCGATGTGCATGGGCCTCATCAAGGGAGAGCCCAACATCACCTTCCGTCACGACTGGAAGGAGCGCATCGTCATCGGTGTGGAGAAGGGCGTGGCGAGCGTCGTCCTCCACGACGCCCAGGGCAACCCGCACCTGCGGCTCGAGGTCGACAAGGACGGCAAGACGCGGGTCGAAGGGGTGACTCCGGCCCCCGCGGGTAAATAAAGGCGGCCCTTGGGGCGTTCCGGGGGCGACCGTCTCATTGTGTGCGGAGCGGCCCACCGTCTGGACGGGGACGGTTGGCGGCACATGCCGCACTGTGTCACGTCAGGCCAGTGCGATCAGTCCGTGTGCAGGAACTCCGAAGAGCGCGAGGAGGTCGTCCATGGCCGCCGATTCCGGGCAGATGAATGAACGCAGGTGGGGGCTCTACCCCTGGCACGGGCAATCCGAGTCCGAGCGCGCGCTCGTCCACCCCGAGGACTTCGAGCGGCTGAAGCTGCTGTGGCCCTACTGCAAGGTGCTCAAGCGGCTCGGCGAGGCCGCGGAGCAGGGCTTCATCGTGCTGCGCTATGGCGAGAGCACCTTCCGCGTCCGGCCGGAGCTCTTCCAGCCCGTCCCCCCGCCCGCGTTCGACATCGGCAGCGCGGTGCGCCTGCGCAAGGACCCCGAGCGCACCGGCGTCATCGTCGCCATCTACTGGCACTACAAGCAGGCCCGGCCCTTCTTCCTCATCCGGCTCGGGGTGAAGCGATCCCTCAACCGCTACCGGGCCGAGGAGCTCCTGCCCTTGGCGGCGCCCCTGTCCCCGTGTGCCTGAGCCGGCTCGGCGCCATCAGTCCCCGGTCTTCCGGAGTGCCTGCCACGCCGCTTCCAGGGCCTTCCAGTCCGCGGTTCCCTTCCCGTCACGGGCCCGCCGCAGCAGCGATTCCAGGTGCCACGCCGCTCCGCTCACCGCGTGGAGGCCGTAGGAGCCCGCCGTCCCATGCAGCTTGTGGGCGAGCTGGTACGCCTCGTCCAGGGCCTCGGCGCTCCCGGCCCGCGCCCGCTCCAGCGCCGCCGCCAACTCCCGCAGCTTCTCACCCAGGCGGGCGGCGTACCCGGCGCTCAGGGCCCGGAAGGTGGCGTCCAGGTCATCGCTGGAGTCCTGTGCCTCGGTCTGGGCCACGGGCGGCCGGGGCGGGGGCCTCACCGCCAGCATCTGCTCCACCCGGAGGAGCAGCTCCTGGGGCGTGTAGGGCTTGTTCAGCACGCGCGGCACCTCGAGCTGCCGGGTGAGGGCCTCCTGGCTCCGGGGGTCCTTCCAGAAGGCGGAGGCCAGGAGGAGGGGTAGGGCGGGGTGCTTCTGGCGCAGCTCCTGGAGGAAGTCCCCCTCCCGCACCTCCGGCAGCAGGCCGTCCACGATGGCGGCATCCACCCGGATGCAGGCCAGCACCGTGCGCGCCTCCTTCACGGTGCGCGCCGGTTCCACCTCATAGCCCCGCTCGCTCAGGGCGGCGGAGACGAGCGACTGCAGGTGCGCGTCGTCCTCGAGGAAGAGGAGCGTTCCCCGGCTCATGAGGTCTCCTTGCGCGGCTCCTCGCCGCCCTGTCTGCGGGCCAGCAGGCCGTTGAGCAGCTCCCTCACGGAGGCCAGCAGCTCGTCCTCGGACGTGCGCGCCTTGGTGAGGTGGCGGGTGATGCCGAGCGTGAGCTGGTTCTGGTCCACCGACGACAGCTCGCGCCCGGTGAAGACGATGAGCGGCGTGCCACGGCCCTTGCCCTGGCGGAGGATGTCCACCACCTCGAAGCCATCCAGCCGGGGCAGGCCCACGTCCAGGACGATGAGGTCCGGCGGCGTCGTGCGCGCCAGCGCCACCGCGCCCTCTCCGTCCTCGGCCTCGTAGCAGGCCACGCCCAGCCGCTCCAGTTGGGCGCGCAGCACCTGGCGCGTGCTCACGTCATCGTCCACGATGAGCACCCGCGCCTGGCCCGGCCGGCGGATGGCGTGGCGCAGCGCCAGGAGGAAGCGCGTCTCGTCGAAGGGCTTCTCCATCCAGTCCACCAGCAGCGGCTGGACGACACCCTCCTGCTGGGACGAGCGCCCCGCCAGCATCAGCACCGGCAGCTCCCGGGTGCGCGGCTCCTCACGCAGCTTGCGGACGAGCTCCAGCTCGCTGCCGTCCATGCACTGCGCGTCCAGCACCAGCATGTCCGGCGCGCCCACCTCGATGAGCTTTTCCGCCTCCTGCAGGGTGGGGCTGCGCAGCACGCGGTAGCCCTCCTGGGTGAGCAGGCCGCGCAGCAGGCCGGACAGCTCCGAGTCCTGCGTCACCGCGAGCACGGTGTAGCGCGACTCGTCCATCACGACGGAGTTGGGGCCCGAGCCCACGCGCAGCGCCGTCAGCGAGAAGGTGAAGGTGGCACCCTGGCCCGGCTCGCTGTGCACCTCGATGCGGCCGCCGTGCTGCTCGACGATGGCCTGGGAGATGGCCAGGCCCAGGCCGGTGCCGCCCTTGGTGCGCGTGTCCGAGCTGTCCAGTTGCTGGAACTTGCCGAAGAGCCGGCCGCGCTGATCCAGGGGAATGCCCGGCCCCTGGTCCACCACGGAGAAGCGCACCTGGCCGCGAGCATCCCGGGCGGCCCGCACCGCCACCTCGCTGTCCGGAGGGGAGAACTTGATGGCGTTGGAGACGAGGTTGGTGAGCACCTGGATGAGCCGGTCCCGGTCCGCCCGCACCGGGCCCGCGCCCACCGCGTCGGCGCGCAGGCTCACCCGTGCCGCGTCCGCCATGCCCCGTACCCCGCTGAAGGTGGCGTCGATGACCTCGGCCGTCTCCACGGACTGGAGCTTCAGCTCCAGCTTGCCGGACTCCATCTTCTCCAGGTCGAGGATGTCGTTGATGAGGCGGATGAGGCGCTCGGTGTTGGTGCGGGCGATGCGCACCATGTCCTGGGCCTGGGCGGGCAGCTCGCCGAGGATGCCGCCTTCCAGCAGGCCCAGCGAGCCGCGGATGGAGGTGAGGGGCGTGCGCAGCTCGTGGCTGACGGTGGAGACGAATTCATTCTTCATCCGCTCCACCTCGCGGCGCTCGGTGATGTCGCGCACGTAGGTGGTGAAGCGCGGGGGGCCCTCGCTGCGCACCCGGAAGAGGGTGAGCTCGGCGGGGAAGGTGCCGCCGTCGGCGCGCAGCCCCTGCAGCTCCAGGCGGGTGGCGCGGCCGGGGGCGGCGTCGGCCCGGAGCGCGCGGGCCACCGTGGCGCGCTGCTCGGGCTTCACGGTGGCGGCCAGGGCCAGCGACAGGAAGTCCCGGCCCAACGCCTGGGCCCGTGGCAGCCGGAAGATGGACTCGGCCGAGGGGTTGAACTCCTGGATGCGGCTCGCCTCGTCCAGGGAGATGATGCCGTCGAGGGCGCTCTCCAGGATGGCCGCCTTGCGGGCCTCGCTCTCGCGCAGCTCCGCGTTGGCGGTGGAGAGGGCCGCGGTGCGCTCCTCCACACGTGCCTCCAGTTGCGCGTTGAGGGCGTCGAGCGCGGCCCCCGTGCGCGCCAGCCGGAACAGCACCACCAGGACGAAGGCGACGAGCAGCAGCGAGACGGCGAAGAGGATGATGCGGAAGCGCTCGGCGCGCGCCAGGGCCCCTTCGTAGAGCTGGAGGTAGGTGGTGATGAGCCGCTCGGCCTCGGGGCTGGCGGGGCTGTCCAGCAGCTCGCGGAGCGTGGTCTCGGCCTCGGCGCCTTGCTGGGCCTGGAGGCGCACCAGCAGGGCCTCCTCGTCCGCGAGGGCGCGCAGGTAGTCGTCCAGCACGGCGCCCAGCGTCCGCCGCTCCGGCTCCGTCAGGAAGGACGGGAAGGCGCGCAGCTCCTCCGCCCGGGTGCGCAACCCGGCGAGCTCCTCCCTCGGCGCGCCATGCTGCCGGGGCAGGCCCACGTGGGCTCGCAGGAGATCCTGCTCCACCTCGGCGCTCAGGACGCGGAGCTGGCGCAGCCGGGTCCGGTAGCTGTCATGCTCGTCGGCCCGCATCGGACGGCCCAGGGCGAAGAGCACGCACAGGAGCGCGAGCGCCCCCGCCGCGAGCACGATGGAGCGTTTGGACAGACGGGTCTTCACGGGGACCTCAGGCGGGCGGCAGCAGCTTCTTGATTTCCGCGGGCAGGGTCATGGGATCGAACGGCTTGCCGATGACCCCCACGGCGCCCAGCTCCAGGTAGCGCGCCACTTCCTGCTTCTGGATTTTGGCCGTCATGAAGATGACGGGCGTCTGGGCGGTGGAGGCCTGGGCGCGCAACTGGCCCAGGGTGGTGGGCCCGTCCATGCCCGGCATCATCACGTCCAGGAGGATGAGGTCCGGCTGCTCGGCGGCGGCCTTGGTGACGGCCTCGGCGCCCGAGGCGGCGAGCACCGTCTGCCAGCCGCCCACGCGGCCGAGGCTGAGCTGGCCGATGGTGCGGATGTCGTCCTCGTCGTCCACGAGCAGCACCTTGCGAATCGTCATGGGGAACCTCTGGGCGGCGGGGATGTGCAGCACACGGGGCTGCTCGGCCTCGGGCGCGGGCGCCGAGGCCGGCTTTCACCAGACGCCTCGTTTCATCGGGCGGAAGGGGAGGGGGGAGCATGGAGGGGGGAGACCCGGGGGCGCGGAGGGACGCCCGGACCCAGTGTATCCGGGGCTCACGCGGAGTGGGGCTCCCCCTCTCACACCTCCGACACCCTGGTGGGACCCCAGGCCACCGGGCGGGAGGCGGCCCGGCCGGGGGAAGGCGGCGCGTCAGAAACGCGACAGCGCCAGGAACGTCTTCATCTTCTCGTTCGTCTCGCGCAGACGCACGGAGAGGGTGCGGACGAAGCTCCACAGCAGCACGTAGGCCAGGTCCTTGTCCGTGAACATCAGGTGGTCCAACTGCTCGCGCTCGATGACCCACAGGGTGCACGAGGTGTGGGCATAGGCGTCGGCCGAGCGGGGGATGTCCTCGATGACGGACATCTCCCCGAAATACTGGCCCTTTTCCAGGATGGCGAGCGCCTCCTCGCCCATGCCGGGCACCTGCTGGGAGATGCGGACCTTGCCTTCCAGGATGATGAACATGTCCCGGCCGGTCTCCCCCTCGCGGAACAAGCAGGCGCCCGCCTCGTGGCCCCGGGGTCGAGCGATCGCCGCTACCCGCAGCAATTGACTCTGGGTGAGGCCCTCGAAGAGCGCAACCTTCTGGAGGATCGCGGCATCCATTGTGGCGCTGGTTCGTACCACGACCCATGGGGGCTCTGGTACGGTGGCGCCCCCATTTCACGGAAACACAGGAGCGACGACGTGGCGGAGAAGATCAACAAGGTGACCATCATCGGCTCGGGGCCCGCAGGCTACACCGCGGCCATCTACGCCGCGCGTGCCAACCTGCAGCCCGTCATGTTCTCGGGTGGCCCCACCCTGGAGGACCCCCAGCGCGTGCCGGGCGGCCAGCTCATGGTCACCACGGACGTGGAGAACTACCCCGGTTTCCCCGAGGGTATTACGGGCCCGGAGATGATGGAGCGCTTCCAGAAGCAGGCCGAGCGCTTCGGCACCGTCATCCACATGGAGAACGTGGTGAAGGTGGACTTCTCCAAGCGCCCCTTCTTCATCGAGGGCGAGAGCCAGAGCTGCTACTCGGAGACAGTCATCATCGCCACGGGTGCGACCGCGAAGTGGCTGGGAGTGAAGGGCGAGGACACCTACAAGAACCGGGGTGTGTCCGCCTGCGCCACGTGTGACGGCGCCTTCTTCAAGAACCAGGACGTGCTGGTGGTGGGCGGCGGCGACACGGCGATGGAGGAGGCCACCTACCTGGCGAAGATCGTCAAGAGCGTCACGGTGGTGCACCGGCGCGACAGCCTGCGCGCCTCGAAGGTGATGCAGGACCGGGCGCTCAACAACCCGAAGATCTCCTTCCTGTGGGACAGCGCCGTCGACGAGGTGATGGGCGACGCCAAGGGGATGACGGGCGCGGTGGTGCGCAACCTGAAGACGAACGACACGAAGCTGGTGGCGGCCACGGGCCTGTTCGTGGCGATCGGCCACACGCCCAACACGGGCCTCTTCCAGGGCGTACTGGAGACGCACCATTCCGGCTACCTGAAGACGGTGCCGGGCAGCACCCGCACCAACATCGAGGGCGTGTTCGCCTGCGGCGACGTGCAGGACAGCTACTACCGGCAGGCCGTCACCGCGGCGGGCACGGGCTGCATGGCGGCCATCGACGCCGAGCGCTGGCTCATCGAGCACGGCGAGTAGGCGCGGCGGGGCACCCGGGAGACATCCATGAGCACGAAGCGGAAGACGGTGGCGGTGCACGCGGGCTCGCAGTTGACGGGCAGCAAGTCCCAGCCGGTGGTGCCGCCGATCCACGTGTCGGCGGTGAGCTACTTCGACAACAGCGACGAGCTGGATGCGGCGCTGGATGGCAAGGACTACGTCTATTCGCGCATCGCCGCCCCCAACGCGGCGCTGCTGGAGGAGGCGGTGGCGGCGCTGGAGGGCGCGGAGGCCTGCGTGGCCTACGCGAGCGGCATGGCTGCCCTCAAGGCCGTCTTCGAGGCGCAGAACCTGAAGGCCGGCGACGTGGTGGTGATGCCGGCGGACGGTTACGGCGTCACCCGGTCGCTCTTCAAGAACCTGGCGGCGCGGAACGGGGTGCGCATCGAGGCGCTCATCCTCACCGACGCGGCGGCGGCCGAGCGCATCGTCGCGCTGCGCCCGAAGCTGGTGCTGGCCGAGAGCGTCACCAACCCGCTGCTGCGCGTGCCGGACATCCGGGTGCTGGCGCGGGCGTGCCGGGAGGTGGGGGCGGCGTTGGCGGTGGATGCGACCTTCCCGTCTCCGTACGGGCAGCGCTCGTGCGAGCTGGGGGCGGACTACGCCATCCAGTCCACGACGAAGTGGCTCAACGGGCACAGCGACGCGCTGGGCGGCTCGGTGAGCGGCACCCGGGAGAAGCTGGCGCCGCTGCGGGCCGCGCGCCTGCTGGGCGGTGAGGTGCTGGGGCCTTTCGAGGCGTGGCTCACCCTGCGCGGGGTGCGCACGCTGCCCATCCGCATGAAGGCCCACTGCGAGCACGCGGCCCACGTGGCGAAGCGGCTCTCCGAGTCCCCGCTCGTCGAGCGCGTGCACTACCCGGGACTGCCCGGCCACCCGGACCACGCGGTGGCGAAGCAGGTGCTGGAGGGGGGCTTCGGCGGCATGGTGGCCTTTGATATCCGAGGCGCGGGCCGGCCGGACTGCTTCCGCTTCCTGGAGGCGGTGAAGCTGGCGAGGGCGGCGCCGTCGCTCGGGGACGTGTGCACGCTGGTGATGCACGCGGCGAGCGCGAGCGCGCGGCGGATGACGCCCGAGGAGCGGCAGGCGGCCGGGATCGGCGAGAGCCTCATCCGCGTCTCGGTGGGCCTGGAAGACCCGGATGACATCGCGGACGACTTGCTCGCCGCGGTGTCGGAGGCGATGAACCGGTGAAGATGGTGGACGTGGGTGGGAAGGAGAAGACCGAGCGCGTGGCCGTGGCCACCGCCCGGCTGCGCATGCTTCCCGCGACGCTGGAGCGGATTCTTCAGGGGAAGGTAGAGAAGGGGGACGTCCTGGCGGCCGCCCGTCTGGCGGGTGTGATGGCGGCCAAGCGGACGCCGGACATCGTTCCCCTGTGCCATCCCATCGCGCTCTCCGGGGTGGAGGTGCAGTTGGAGCCCCAGAAGGACGCACTGGAGATCCGCGTGACGGTGCGCACGGTGGACCGCACGGGCGTGGAGATGGAGGCGCTCACGGCGGCATGCGCCTCGGCCCTCACGGTCTACGACATGTGCAAGAGCGTGGACCGGGGCATGGTGATGGAGCAGGTGCAGCTCGACCACAAGTCCGGCGGCCGCTCCGGCACGTGGGACCGCGAGGTGGCTCCCGCGAAAAAGTCCGCGACGAAATCGCGCCGCAAGGCCGCCCGCCCGTCGGGCCGGTAGTCCTGCTCGGAGAGGGAACCCGGGGTCCTCGCGGAAAGGACCCCGGGCATGAGGCGTGTTGGGCAGTGGCATGCCTCCCGCCCAGACCGATTCGTTGCTGAAGTGGCGCTCGGAGTTCCCCATCCTCGAGCGCAAGGCCGGCTACCTCATCAACAACTCGCTGGGCGCGATGCCTCGCAAGGCGCGCCAGTACCTCAACGACTACGCGGACCTCTGGGAGACCGAGGGCGTGGTGGCGTGGCACACGTGGCTGCCCATGGTGGCGCAGACGGCGGACCTGCTCGGCTCCATCATCAACGCCCCGCCGGGCACCATGACGATGCACCAGAACGTGAGCACGCTCATCTCCGTGCTCATCTCGGGCCTGTCCTTCTCGGGCCGGCGCAACAAGGTGGTGCTCACCGAGCTGAACTTCCCCTCGGTCGTCTACAACTGGATGGCCCAGCGCAGGAGCGGCGCCCGCATCGAGGCGGTGAAGAGCCGCGACGGCGGGCTGAACGTCGAGACGGAGGATCTGCTCGCCGCCATCGATGACGAGACGCTGGTGGTGTCGCTGGACCTGGTGCTGTTCCGCTCCTCGGGGCTGGTGGACGTGAAGCCGGTCATCGAGAAGGCGCATCGGCACGGCGCGCTGGTGATTCTCGACTGCTACCAGGCCACGGGCGCGGTGCCCATCGACGTGCGGGAAGCTCGGGGTGGACTTCCTGGTGGGCGGCAGCGTGAAGTGGCTGTGCGGCGGCCCCGGGGCGGCGTACCTCTACGCGCGCCAGGACATCATCCCGGACTTCAAGCCGAGGATGACGGGGTGGTTCTCGGACGCGCACCCGTTCGACTTCCGTTTCGGTGATGTGGAGTACGCGGCGGACGCGCACCGCTTCATGGGCGGCTCGCCGTCGGTGCCCGCGCTGCACGCGGCGCGCGCGGGTTATGAGATCATCCGCGAGGTGGGCGTGGCGGCCATCCGCGAGAAGTCGCTGCGGCAGACGTCCCTGTTGATGGCGCTGGCGGACGAGCAGGGGCTGAAGGTGAACACGCCCCGCGCGCCCCACCGGCGGGGCAACACGGTGTGCCTGGACTTCGAGGGCAGCGAGGACGCGTGCCAGCGCCTCATCGCGCAGGGCTTCGTGGTGGACTGGCGGCCCAACGGGGGCATCCGCATCTCGCCGCACTTCTACAACTCGGATGGCGAGTGCCGCTCCATCATGGATGCCATCCGTGAGCTGCGCGCGTCAGGGACGCTCGAGAAGACCCTCGCGGGCCCGCGCGCCCACTGAGCCAACGCAACGTCTGGCGGCTCTGCGCAGGGAGCGGGAGCGTTCACTCGACGCAGACGCACCTGCGCCCGGAGCAGTAGCCGTCGGAGTAGCCCATCTCCCGGCAGTGCTCGTCACACGGCTCCATGCAGATGGTCGCGGAACCGCCGCGGTCCACCACCCCGGTTTCCGCTCCGGTCCCCGCCCCGGCGGCGAAACCCACGCCCAGGCCCAATGCCAGCGAGACACCTACGATGAATCGACGCACGTGCACCTCCACCCGGCGCGGCTCATCCGCGCGGGCGTTCATGGTGCCGAAGGGTCCGCACCGCCCCGGACCCCTCTGCTGGAAGTGTTGATTGGAAGACAGTTGCGTTTCGCCGAGCGCGTCTCCGAGCTCGGGCTGGGGCTCTCGCTCACCGAGGGCTTGACGGACCCGAAGCGGCTGCGCGAACTCGTGGAGCGGCTGGACACCGAGCCCGCCTGGCGTGAGCGCGTCGCCCGGTTCCAGGACTCCGTGCGCGAGGGCGGCGGCGCGGTCCGTGCCGCCGAGGCCTTGCTGCGGTTCGCCTCGGCTAGCGCAGCCCCGCGTCCAGCGGACCGAGGATCGGTGGAGGCATGAGCCCGCCGGAGCCGCCCATCCCCGCGTCGTTCGTCTCGAACGGCGAGGGGTAGGACGGCGTGATGCCCGAGCCCCCGAGGCCGCCATCCTGGCTGTCATAGGGGGACGGCGTCGGGCTCGGCACGCTCCCCGGAGAAGGCGAGACACCCGGTTGAGGCGAGAGCCCCGGGGGCGTCGGGGAGATGCCGGGCGAGCCAGGTGCACCCGTGTTGGGATCGAGCTGCGCGTTGGCCACCGCCAACGTGAACAGCGAAGCCCCGAGCACCGCCCCGGCCACCGCGAGTCGCTTCTTCAGATTGAGAACCATCTTCCGCCTCCTGCCGTGCCTCTGGTGCCAGGAAGGTGGGTATGTCCGTATGCGTGCCGCAGCGAGCCCTGGCCCTCCCGCTCGGAGAGGAGCCGGCCGCCAACCCCTTGTTTTCAGTGCTTCCGCCTCCTCCGGGTGATTCTGTCCTACGGCAGTGGCTGCGCCGCGGAGTTCTACTCGGGCGTGGAGGGGCAGGCGGCCGCGAGGCGGATGGTCCAGGCGGACGTGGAGTCGGTGCTCGCGAAGCGGGAGCGCGTCTCGATTGAGGAGTACGAGCGCATCATGCGGCTCGCCTCGGACGCGCCGGAGTCGTTGACCCCGGCGCCGGGGGAGTTCCGCCTCGCGGAGATCCGCGAGCACCGCCGCATCTACACCGTCGGCTGATCCTCTTCAGGGAATGCTGTCCCCTGCTGAACCGGCCTCTGCCCGGTCGAAACGGGGGTTACTGCATTTCCTGGCGACCGAGGTGTACCTTCGAGAGCATGAGCACGGACCTACCTCTCGCGGGGATCTCGTCAGCCGAATCCCTGCTCGTCGCGGCGGGACGCGACCGGCGCCCTGGGGCGCCGCTGAACCGGCCGCCCGTTCCAGCCTCGAATTTCGTCCTCGGTACCGAGCGCGCCTACGCACGAGACGACGGCACGCCCACGTGGGAAGCGCTCGAGGAGATCGTCGGGCTCTTGGAAGGAGGTCATACCGTCGCGTTCGCCTCGGGCATGGCCGGCATCGCCGCGGTCTTCGACCAACTGCGCGTCGGGTCGCAGGTCGTTCTCCCGGACGATTGCTATCAGGGCGTGGCCGGGCTCGCTGAGCTCGGGAAGCAAAAGGGCTTCTGGAGTCTCCGCAGACTGGCGGTCGACGATACGGCGGGGTGGATACGGGCCTGCGCGGACGCGGACCTCATCTGGCTGGAGTCTCCGTCGAATCCGTTGCTGGCCGTGGCCGATGTGCGCGCCATCTGTTCGGCCGCCCGGAAGCCAACCGCCCTCGTGGCCGTCGACAATACGTTCGCGACTTCCCTGAATCAGCGGCCGCTCGACCTGGGCGCTGACGTCTCCTTCCAGTCGGCAACCAAGTTCATCGGGGGGCACTCAGACCTTCTCTCGGGGGTGGTCACCGTGAGGCGTGACGACCTCCGCACGGCCCTGCGGCGCTCGCGTGAGTTGAACGGAGCCACTCCCGGTGCACTCGAGTCATACCTCGCGGTGCGTGGCGCACGCACGATGGCGCTCAGGCTCGAGCGAGCCCAGGCCAACGCCATGGTCCTCGCGGAGCGCCTGCAGGCACATCCGCGTGTCGCCCTTACCCGGTACCCGGGACTGAGCAGCCACCCGACACACCCGGTCGCGCGCGCTCAGTTGAAAGGCTTCGGCACCATCATCTCGTTCGACGTTCGCGGCGACGCCGCGGCGGCCGACGCGGTGTGTTCGCGGGTCAGGCTCATTCATCACGCCACCAGCTTGGGTGCCGTCGAGTCGACGATTGAGCGCCGTGCCGGCATCCCCGGCCAGGAGCACCTGCCCCCTTCACTCCTCCGATTGAGCGTCGGAATCGAGAATGTCGAGGAGCTCTGGGCAGACCTCGCATCGGCCCTGCGGGACGAATAGGCCCCACTTGCGCCAAGGTGTTGGCCTGCGCCCGCTGTGGACGCAAGCTCACCCCAGTGGGGTCACTTGAGCGGGAGCGACAACCCGGCCAAATACCCAGACACCGCAGGAGCCCCCTTGTCCGTCTCTCCGCCAGTCCTCGAGCTCACCGAACCTCCGTCCCTCGCCGTGGAACTGCTGCGAGCCGCCGTGGCCCGCCGTCCCGCGCGCCCGGGCGAGGTGCCCCGGCTCGAGGTACGCGTGCGTCACTTCACGCCGGACCCCCGGCAGCTCGCGCTCTACCGCGAGGTGTGCGGCTTCCCGGCGGACGGTCACCTGCCGCTGCCCTTTCCCCAGGTGCTCGCCGCGCCGCTCCACCTCGCCCTGCTCAACCGCCCCGAGTTCCCCTACCGGCTGCTCGGGATGATCCACGTGCGCAACCACATCCAACAGTACCGGCGGCTGGCGGAGGGAGCCTCGCTCTCGGTGCTCGCGTGGGTGGAGGGCCAGCGCGAGGTCCGGCTGGGACGCGAGTTGGATCTGCACACCCAGGTGGAGGAGGGCGGGGCGCTCGTGTGGAGCGCCGTCACCACGATGCTGCGCCGACTGCCCGGCACCGGTGAGCGCCCGCGCGAGGAGCGGCCAGCGGGCTCCACGGCCGCTGTCTCGGAGGAGGACGCGCTCTTTGCCCAGAGCCGCCCCGCGCCCTGGACGGTGCCCGAGGACACCGGGCGGCGCTACGCGCGGGCCTCGGGGGATTACAACCCCATCCACCTGCACGCCCTCTCGGCGCGGTTCTTCGGATTCCCACGCGCCATCGCGCACGGCATGTGGACCGTGGGCCGCTGCGTGGTGGAGCTGGGCGAGGCGGCCGAGGCTCCCGCCCTCACATTGTCCTCGGTGTTCCGCCGGCCGCTTCTGCTGCCCTCGCGAGTGGTCTTCCAGACAGCGGCGCAGCGGGACGGCGCCGTCGCCTACCGCGTGAAGTCCGAGGACGGCCAGCCGCACGTCATGGGCGAACTGTCCCCTATCCAGGAGCCAACACACCGGCCCTCCGCCCGGGAGGGCCTGCCCCGCTCCTGACGGCATGGCGCTCGCGGAGCACCCCATTCCTGTCGGAGGCGGGTGGGACACTCCGGGGCACCATGAACGCAAGAGAGACCGCCCGTTCCACGGGTGATGAAGGCGTGGGGCTGTACGTCTTCTGCTTCGCGCGCGCGGGTGCGGCCGGAGTGGCGGTGGACCACGGCCTCGACGCGAAGGTGCACGAGGACATCGCCGCCATCTGCTGCGAGGTGCCACTTCACGAATGGACGGGGGAGGCGGGCGAGGCCCACTTGAAGGACCTGGGCTGGCTCGGGCCGCGCGCCCTGCGCCACGAGGCGGTCATCGAGCAGATGATGGCTGCCTCCCCGGTGCTGCCGCTGCGCTTCGGGTGCCTGTTCTCGTCGGCGGAGCGGCTCGAGGCCCTGCTCCGGCGCGAGCGGGCGCGGATCTCTGCCTTCATCGAGAAGGCGGCGCACGAGGAGGAGTGGTCGCTCCAGGGCTCGCTGGATGTGAGGGCCTGCGAGGAGGCGATGTTCGCCGCCGACCCTCGCGTGGCGAAGCTGCCGGCGCAGGCGGGGGCGCGCTATCTCATGGAGCAGAAGCTGCGCAAGGACGCGGTGCGCGCGGCACGCGGGTGGGCCCAGGAGATCCAGGCGGACATCTCACGGGCCCTCGAGGGACTGGTGCTCGAACGGCACTCCCTGCGGCCCCCTCCGAGGAACCCGGACGAGCCAGGACGGGAGGGCGCTTTTCACTGGGCGCTCCTCGTGCCGCGAGGCGCGGAGGCGGAGCTGGCCAGGCGGCTCGAACCCCTGGCAGAGCCACTGTCGGCGCGCGGCCTGCACCTGTCAGCGCGAGGGCCCTGGCCGGCCTACAACTTCGCGCCGCGACTCGGGGATGTGCCCGGCGACGGGAACGAGGTGCGGACGCATGACTGACGGGACCAGACTGCTGCTCTATTGCATCGCGGACGCGTCGGCTGCGTTGCCGCGCGAAGGGCAAGCGGGTGGGCTCCTGCGCATCGTGCACGGCGGGCTGGCGGCCGTGGTCTCACCCCTCGCGGAGCCCGGGCGGGTGGACGCGCCAACGAAAGCGGAGCTGCTCGGATACGAGCGTGTCATCCGCTCGCAGCACGCCGTGGCCGATGTGCTGCCGATGCGCTTTGGCAGCGTGCTCTCGGGAGAGGCCGCGGTGCGCGCGCATCTCGACGAGCAACGGGAGACCTATCAACGTGCACTCACTCGGATCGCGGGTTGCGTGGAACTGGGAGTGCGAGCGCTGCTCTCCGCGCCTCCGCCCACCGCGCCGGAGACGGCCGTGAAGCCGATGAGCCGCTCGGGTGCCGATTACCTCGAGGCGCGGCGGCGGCACTATTCCGCGGAGAACCGGCTGCGCGACCGGTGCGTGGAGCTGGAGCAGGCCTTGTTGTCGAAGGTGGCGCCGCTGTGCAGGGAGCACCGCATGGAGCTTCCGGCCCCGCGCCCGGGCGAGCCCGCGCTCTGCTCACTGTATTTCCTGGTGCCGCGCGAGCAGGTCCTCGCGTTCCGCATGGCGGTGCCGTCAATCCCTGTTCAAAGTCATACAGAACTCGCGCTGAGCGGTCCGTGGCCGCCCTTCAATTTCGTGGCATGAGTCTGTCCATTGAAAGACATGTCAGGCACTCCTGCTAATCGTGAAGGCAAGCAAGGACGGGAACCACGGTCCGAGCCCAACACGACAACCAGGAGGCAGTCATGGCGGCCATCACGAAGTCGACCGATTCGTCCAGCCTCGCGGAAGTGATCAGCATCATCTTGGATAAGGGCATCGTGATCGATGTGTGGGCCACGGTTTCGCTCGTGGGCATCCAGATCCTCTCGGTGGAGGCGCGTGTGGTGATCGCCTCGGTCGAGACGTATCTGAAGTACGCGGCGGCGATCGGTCTGACGGCTGGCACCAGCAGCGCCCTCCACGAGGGCAAGAACGCGGCCCTGCCGATGCCGGCTCCGGCGATGGCGGCGGCTGGCGCGCCCGCGGTGGCGATGGGCGTGTAGCGGAACGAACCCTCATCACGACAACACGAAGGGAGTCCGGGAGATGATGAGCGCTCAGGCTGGAGGCACGTATCTCTATGCCGTACTTGCCGGCGGAGCAGGTGCCGGAGAGAAGGGTTTGACGGGTATCGAGGGCGGCGAGGTCTACCGCATCACCGCCGGGGACATCTCGGCGGTGGTGAGCAGGGTGGGCCGGGCGCGCCTCCGGCCTGAGCGCAAGCATGTCCTGGCGCATCAAGCGGTCCTGCGGCGCTTGATGGAGCACACCACCGTGCTGCCAGCGGCGTTCGGCCTCGTCGCCCGGAGCGATGAGGCCGTGCGCGCCCGGTTGCTCGAGAACGAGGAGTTGTTCCGGGCGCAGCTCGGCCACGTCGCGGGCAAGGTGGAGATGGGGCTCAAGGTGCGCTGGAGCACCTCGAACCTCTTCGACTACTTCGTCGCCGCCCACCCCGAGCTGGGGGCGGCCCGGGATCGCATGAAGGGCCGCCACGATATCGGCCGCGAGGAGCTGATCGAGGTGGGAAAGCTGTTCGAGAACCTCCGCGAAGCGGATCGGCAGGCGCACTCCGAGCGCGTGGCGGCGGTGCTCCGGGAGCGGGGCATCGAGCTGAAGTGGAACACGACGCGTGGGGAGAACGAGGTGATGAGCCTTTCCTGTCTGCTGCCACGAGAGGGATTGGAGACCTTCGAGAAGCTGGTCGAAGCCGCCGCGGAGGGCTTCGATGATCATTTCACCTTCGAATTCAACGGTCCGTGGGCCCCGCACAGCTTCACGGAGCTGAAGCTTCCGGCCACGCCAGCGCAGGAGTGAAGATGTTGCTCATCGACGACATTCTGTTCTCACCGCTGCATGGCCTGCTCTGGGTTGCCCGGAAGGTCGACGAAGCCATGGGCCAGGAGCAGGAGCGGGAAGAGGAGGCGCTCAAGACGCGGCTGGGCGAGCTGTACCAGTTGCTCGAGGCCGGCCAGCTCTCGGAGGAGGAGTTCGAGGCGCGGGAGGCGGAGGTGCTGGATCGGCTCGACGCCATCCTCGCGAGCCAGGAGGAGGCCGAGGCCGCCGAGGGCGATGAAGAGAGGGCGGCGTGACCCTGGAACTGGAAAGGCTCGGAGACGAGGTGCGGCTCGAGGAGTCCGAGTCGCTGTCCCTCTGTGAGGCGCTCGACCGGGTGCTCCACAAGGGCGTGGCGCTGCGCGGAGACATCGTCCTGTCGGTGGCGGATGTGGATCTGGTCTACCTCGGCCTGCAACTGGTCCTGTGCTCGACGGATACGGCGCGGCGCGCGGGACTCGTCCCGTCCCCGCCCGGCGGAGGGACGGCATGAACGGCGTGGGAAGCGGGTGGGAGGCGGTCCTCCAGCAGCAGAGCGCTCCTCCCGTGCGGCGGCTCTCGCTGGACGAGGGCAAGCTGAAGAACGGGCTCGGGCAGTTGGTGCTCACCCTGGTGAAGCTGCTGCACGAGCTGCTCGAGAAGCAGGCCATCCGCCGCATGGAGGGCGGCTCGCTGCGTGACGAGGAGATTGAAAGACTGGGGACGGCCCTGATGCGTCAGTCGGAGGAGATCGAGCGGCTCCGTCTGGAGTTCGGGCTCACGGAAGAAGACCTGAACCTGGACCTGGGCCCGCTCGGCAAGCTGCTGTGAGGAGGACGCATGACGTCACAACGCATCATCCAGGGCCCTCGCAACGCCACGCTCGCGGATGTGCTGGACCGCGTCCTCGACAAGGGATTGGTGGTCGCGGGCGATATCAAAATCAAACTGCTGGACGTGGAACTGCTCACCATTCAGGTCCGGCTGGTGGTGTGCTCGGTGGACAAGGCCGTCGAGATGGGAATGGACTTCTGGAAGAGCGATCCGCATCTGTCCCCGCTCGCGCGGCGCGAGCCGCCCCCGGCGCTACCGGCGGGCGGGCCCGAGGAGCTCGCCCGCCGGGTGGCGGAACTGGAGGCGGTGGTGGCGAAGCTGAGTGATTAGCGGAGGTGCCACTTCTGATTCAGGTTGCCGCTGCACTCCCAGGTATGCAGCCGGGCACCGCTGGCCGAGTTCCACTCCTTGATGTCCACGCACTTGTTGGCCTGCGGGTTCACGAGGTCACCCGCGCCGCTGAGCACGAACTTCTGGGCCGGGTTGCCATTGCAGGCGACGAGCTGGATGGCCGCGCCGTTGGCCGTCGAGCCCCAGGCCACGTCCATGCACTTGCCGAGCGCCCGCACGGTGCCGTCGGAGTAGAAGGTCCAGCTCTGGGCGCCGGTGCCGTTGCAGTCCCACATCTGGAGCGGGGTGCCGTCCGTGGTGTTCGAGTTGGGAATGTCGATGCACTTGCCATTCCAGTTCGAGACGATGGCCCGGCCGCCCGGGGTGCCGCCCGTGGTGGTGAGCGTGAGGCCGTAGGTGGCCAGGACGGGCCGGAGCGGCTGGAAGAAGGAGGTGCCGCCCGTGGTGCAGTTGCCCGCGCCGCCCGAGGTCACGCCCTGGGCCTGGTCACCCGAGAGCCAGGCGCCACCGGAGTCACCGCCCTCGCAGCAGGCGTTGCTCTGGGTGAGGCCGTAGACGGCGCCCTGAGGGTAGTTGACGGTGACGTTCTTGGCCTGGATGACGCCGCAGCGCCAGCCGGTGGTGGAGCCGGAGCGGCAGATGGAGGCGCCGATCGGGGCCTCGTTGGAGCCGGCGACGTTGGCGATGCCGCCCGCGTAGTTGTTCACCCAGGGCTGGGAAGCCCAGGCGGAGTTGACCTGGACCCAGCCGTAGTCACCGCCGGGGAAGGTCGAGCCGCGCACGGTGCCCTGCGCCACGCCGTTGGAGCCGGAGGTGGTGGTGCCCACGCCGCCGCAGTGGCCCGCGGTGACGAAGCCTCCGTGGACGGAGAAGCCAATGGAGCAGCGCGAGTTACCCGGGTAGTAGGCATCACCGCCGCGCAGATCGTACATGGGGCGGGGCTCCTCACTGGAGGCGACCACGCGCACCGAGCCGTCGGCCGCGCCGCTGTCGGCGATGAACTTCCCGACGCTCGACAGGGACGGGTCCCGGACGAACACGACGACGCTGTTGGTGACGGGGTCGACGTACCAGCCGTGGATGGTCCTGTCGGCGCGCTTGGAGTTGCGGTCCAGCGCCGACTTCACCTTGTCGAGCTGCTTCTCGCTCCGGGCCACCAGCCGGGGCTCGGCCCCGAGGGTGCGCACCTGGCGGGCGCTGGCCTCGTCGGTGACGCCGACGATGAGCGTGCTGCCGTCCTGGTTGAGCCAGGCCCCGGCGAATGTGGTGCCCAGGTTCTCGCGCGCCTTCTGCTCGAGGCGGGCGGCCTTCGCCTCGCTGACCAGCCGGCGCCGGGCCTGCTCTCCGTTGAGTCCGAGGTCCCGCTGCATCGCGGAGAGGAGCTCCGGTGATGCGTCGGGCATGGGCACGGCCTCCTTGGCGGGGGCCGCCACGGCGGTGGTGGGCAGGAGGGCGGCCGGTGCGGCGAACAGCGCCGTCGCGAGGGTCAGGCTGCGGAATGTACGGTTCATGTGGAGCTTCCTGTGGGGGTGAATCGAGTGGTCGTATAGGGCGATGACGCCGCGGCGGTCCCTTTGCGGCTGGCGTGCCAGTTCTTCACGGCCCTCCGTGAATGTGCCGGGTTCCATGATTTCATGGGCTTGAGCTGCCTGCCAGCACGAACGGCTGGTGACAGCAGTCACCACCTCGCCATGAATGGCCTGATGACAGCAGTCACCACCTGATGTCTGGAGTCACCACCCTCGTTCTTCGCTCGTTTTCATATGAAATGGGTTTGAACCCGATAAAGCGGAAACCGCTGGATTTTGACTGTTCGTGGTTGTAATTGGCGCGGACCTTCTCACTTCAGGGGTTTCCTATGCACATGGGTATTTCCAAGCGCCGGAGCGCGTGGCGCGGACTCACGGCCGCGGCTCTTTTCTGCACCTTCTCTCCAACGAGCGCGGTGGCCGCCGGGGAGTCCGTCCAGGTCTGGCTGACGACCACCTCGAACAACGTGCTCTCCAAGCGGCTCAGCCTCGAGCCGGCCAGGAGCTTCGGGCCCGAGAGTGGCACGTCGAGGGTGATCGACATCAACGAGGCGGCCACCTACCAGAGCATTGATGGCTTCGGCGGCGCGCTCACGGATTCCTCCGCGTGGGTGATCTACAACTCACCCCAGCGCAACGCGATCATGAACGACCTGTTCAGCGTCGGGGGTGGGGCCGGGTACAACCTGGTCCGGGTGCCCATGGGCTCGTCCGACTTCGCACGGAGTCACTACACCTACGATGACACCTGCTGCGATCTGAATGACTTCTCGGTGAACCACGACACCGCCTACATCATCCCGCTCCTGCAGCAGGCGCGGCAGCTCAATCCCGAGCTCAAGCTCATGGCCGTGCCGTGGAGCGCTCCCGCCTGGATGAAGTTCAACAACTCGCTGCTGGGAGGCGGGTATCTGCGCAATGATCTGTATGGCCTGTATGCCAACTATTTCGTGCGCTTCCTCCAGGCCTATGACAGCCATGGCCTCCCGGTGTACGCCGTCAGCATGCAGAACGAGCCGCACCATGCGGCTTCCTCCTACGCGTCCATGCAGATGGAGCCGAACGACCAGTCGAACTTCGCGACGCACAACCTGCGGCCCGCGCTGAACAACGCCGGGCTCGGGCCGGTGAAGATCCTCGGGTGGGATCACAACTGGTACGACAACGGCGGCCCCGCGCGCTTCCCGTTCGACGTGATGAGCCACAACAACAGCCAGGCGCTCTCGTCGGTGGCGGGTGTGGCCTATCACTGTTACGAGAGCCCCGACGGCAGCTACAGCCTCCAGACGGATTTCCGCAACGCCTATCCCAACAAGGAGGTCCACTTCACCGAGTGCTCCGGTGGCGACTGGGCGACGAACCAGGCCGGCAATCTGAAGTGGACGCTCCAGAACAACGTCATCGGCCCGTTGCGCAACTGGGCGAAGAGCTCGCTGTACTGGAACATCGCGCTCGACCAGAACCATGGCCCGCGCGTGGGTGGCTGTGTCGACTGCCGCGGGATGATCACCGTGAACACGGCCACGGGCACCTATACCAAGAACGAGGAGTATTATAGCTGGGGGCACCTGGCGAAGGTGGTGCGGACCGGCGCGGTGCGCATCGGCTCGACGTCCCGGGGCAATGGCAACATCGAGACCGTGGCCTTCAAGAACCCGGATGGTTCGCTGGCCCTGGTGGCGCTGAACTCCAACGAGACCAGCTCCCTCACCTTCAAGGTGCGTTGGGCCGGCCAGTCCTTCGACTACACGCTCCCGCCCCGCTCGGTGGCCTCGTTCAAGTGGGACTCCCGTGCGTATTACCGGCTCGTGAACAGGGCGACCGGCCGGTGCGTGGACGTCGCCGGTCCGAGCACCTCGGATGGCGCCAACATCCACCAGTGGGCCTGCCACACCGGCTCCAGCCAGCAGTGGGCCATGGAGCCCACCGACAGCGGCTACTCCCGGTTCGTCTCGCGCTACAGCGGCAAGGTGCTCGATGTCGCCGGCCCGAGCACCGCCGACGGGGCCAACATCCAGCAGTGGACCTCCTTCAACGCGGCCAACCAGCAGTTCAAGCCCATCTTGATCGGCGATGGTTGGTACAGGTTCGAGGCGCGCCATAGCGGCAAGGTGATCGACGTGGCCAACTGCTGGAGCAGCGGGGATGGCGCCAACATCCAGCAGTGGATCTGGTCCAACAACGACTGCCAGCAGTTCCGGCTCGAGCGGATGTAGTCTGCGGTCAGTCCACTCGGGAGTGGGGGAGCCGTGGGAGCGCCGAGATGAATTGCGTGGCGCTGGCGCCTCGCAGGACCACGGGCTCCTTGGCCGTCTTGCACACCGCCGTGGCCTGGCACGAGGGACAGAAGGCGAGCTCGAGCTGAGGCGAATGCTCGGGCGCCTGGGCGGCCATGAGTTGCAGGGCGGTGTCCATGTCGCCGGAGCGCAGGCTTTCCACGATGCGCTCCAACCTCGGCTGCGGGGCACTGATGCGGATGTGCTGGAGGAGCCGGTCACACCGGGCGCAGGCCTCCGCGAAGAGGGACGCCATGATGAAGATGCCCACCGGCACGCCGAGCATGGCTCCGACGACGACGAGCTGCGGCATGACGGGGATGAGGTTGTAGAAGAGATAGATGGTGGTGATGCTGCCGAGGACGATCCCCAGGCCCACGAAGAAGTTCTTCGGGGTGGCCTTGCGCGTGATGACGTCGCGATGGGCGGCGGCGTAGGGATTGCGCAGTCCCAGCATCACCAAAAGGAGGCCGAGCACGGCCGGCACGGAGATGACGCCAAGAATGGGCGCATCGAAGGCCCTCTCATCGAGCAGCGTCATGATCCCGATCAGCGCGCCCAACACGATCAACAATCCGCCGACCGCGACGAGGAAGGGGCTCTTCATGGTTAGAGCCCGGCCACCTTGGCGGAACTGGCCACCGAGTACGCGAAGGCCAGCTCCTGCTGGGAGCGGGGTGGGGCGGCCAACTCGAAGCGCACGATGCCGTCCTCGCTCACCTTCGTGGGGGCGGGCTTCGTCTGCTCCTGGTGCAGCTTCACCTCCACGGCCTCCACCTCGGAGACGGGCATGCGCTCCTCGAGGACCACCTTCTCGGCGCAGGTGCCGGTGTTGGAGAGGAACAGTTTCACCTGGTGCGTCCGGGTGCGTTTGCCGGTGATGCGCTGGGTGTCCTGCTTCGAGTCGACCAGCCGGGAGATGCGCAGGGTGTCCTCGCTGCCGAAGCCCAGCTTGAGCTTCTCGCCCACGCCGGTGAACTTGAGCTGCGAGCGGCCCACGTAGCCACTCGAGCGCACCAGGTCCACCGGGCCCGCCAGCAGCACCGCCGGGCCCCGGTTGTCGAAGCGCGCCACCCGGTGCACCAGCGGCGAGTGCTCCGGGTAGCCGATGAGCTCGGACGCCGCCGGAGCGCTGAACTGGAACAGCGGCACGCGGTGCGGCGCTCCGTCACACGGCACCGTCACCCGGTGGGCCGCCCGGAGCGTCAGCGCCTCGCCGCCGTCGTCCAGGCCCGGCATGGACTCCACCTGGCTGGCCCCGCCCTCGCCCGTGGTCTGGATGACCTCCTCGCGGATGCTCACCTCCACGGTGTGCTTCTCCTGCTCGCTCTTGTCGCGCAGCCGCAGCCAGTCCTCCATCAGCCGCGGCGGCGAGGCTCCCAGCGTCGGCCGCGCCGTGGAGAACAGCAGCTCCACGTCCTTCCACTCCTCCTCCGTGCGCTGCCACACCACGGCCTCGCACTCGAGCGTCACCGTTTCACCGCCCTCGCCCGGAGCCAGGGTGGCGCGGTACGCCGGCCGCCACACGGCGCAGGGCACCAGGTACGTCACGCGCAGGGACACCGTCCCTCCCGCCGGGTGGTTCGCCTCCAGCTCCGCCGCGGTGACGAGCTCCTGCTCCGGGAGCTCGCTCCTTTGGCGCACCGTCCGGGTCTCCAGCAGCCGCTGGTGCAGCACCTCCGCGTGACTGCGCGCCTGCCGGATCGCCTCCTCGGTGGAGGCCGCTTCCTTGCGCACCGCCTCGAGCTGCTCGCGCCAGGACTCCGGCTTCGCCCGGCCCGCGCCCGACAGCTCGGCGATGGCCCGCAGCACGTCCTCGCGGGCCACGTTCACCACCTCCAGCCGCGCCTGCAGCCGCATCCCATCCGCCAGCGCGCGCTTCCACTCGGCCTCCTGCTCCTCCTCGCGCCGGCGCAGCTCCGTCCACTGCGCACGGGCGGCCTCGCCGCGGGGCTTCTCCTTCCAGGTGCGGCTCACGCGCGCCTGCGCCACGGTGCCTCCCGTGAGCTGGGCCTGGAGCGACGGGTCCACCGCGAGCGGTGAGAGCCCCTCCACGCGCAGCCGCTGGGACCCGGCGGGCAGCACCACGTCCGCGCGGCGCTCCACCAGCGCGCGGTCCTCGAGGACGGTCACCTTCACGACGGGGAGATGGATGGGGGTGCTCATCACGTCCTCCGGTTGCCGCCCACGAGCATCTTGCTCGAGGGAATCCGTACGGCCCACGTCGCGTTCAACGTCTGCGTCTCACCCGGCTGCAGCGTCACCTTCCAGGCCCGCTCGCCCTCCACGGGCGTCTCGCCGGGCAGGAGCGCGCGCTTGCTCCAGGCGGGTTTCACCTCGGCCTCGTCCACCTTGATGTCCTTCTCCGCCGCGGAGGGCACCGCGGGCACCCGCTCCAGCACCTCCACGGTGACGCGCTGCGCGGTCCGGTTGGCCAGCTCGACGCAGACATGGTGGGTGAGCACGTTGGAGCCGCCGAACACGCCGCCGGAGGCCTCGTCGAAGCGCGTGTTGCGCGACACCTTGATGGACTCCTCGACGCCCAGCCCCAGCCGCTGCGTGGCGCCGGGCGCGAGCGTGGGCAGGGGAGACGTCATCAGGAACTCGTCCCCGAGGGTGATGTCCACCGGGCCGGCGAGCAGCGCGTGCGGGGTGCGGTTCTCCACCTTCACGGTGCGGAAGGCGCGCGATTCCATCGAGGGCACGCAGACGTACTCGGCGCTCAGTCCCACCGGCGCGGAGAACACGGGCACGCTGTGCCACACGCCGTCCGAGGGCACGTCGACGCGCGTCTCCACGTCGAAGCGGTAGTCGAAGTGCGGCGTGGACTGGCGAGGCGGTACGGACCAGGCCGGAAGCGGCGCGTGCTGCACCGTGGCCACCGTGCGCTCGTACTGGGCCACCAGCGCGAAGACGTCCACGCGCACGTGCATTCCCAGCAGCACGAGCAGCTCCCGGGACATGTCCTCGGACTGGGGTTGCAGCCGTCCGCGGAGCTCGGGATGATTCGCGCCGCCCAGCTCCAGGTTGCCGTAGTCGAGCAGATCCACCGCCGGTTCCAGCCCGGTGGGCCGGGAGCGGGTCTCCGCGAGGCCGCCACCGCCGCCAAAGCCTCCTTCCTCCTTGGACTGCTCGCCGTACCCGTCCAGATCCGCGAGCCTCCTCGGACGGCTCCTCCTCCAGCTCCATGGGCGCCTCGTCGGGGACGGCACGGCTCCGCATGAGGTTGGCGCTCTTCTTCTTGGGAGAAGCGGGTGCCGCGCCGGGGGCGGGCGGAGGGGGTGGGGCACCTCCCGCGCGGAAGGCGCCGGTGGGCCTGGGCGCGGACATGGGGGGGGGCGGCGCGGATACGGAAGGCATGGCCTGGGAGGCGCGCATCGGTGCGGGTGGAGCCATGGGCTTGGGGGCGCCCCCTGTCACGGGCTCATCCCTCAGCACCGGAGCCTTTTGGGGCACTGGCCCGGCCGCCGCAGCACCGATCCCGTCGAACACCATGCCGGAATCAGGACGGGACGGGCTCGGGGGCCGGGCCGTGTCGTAGCCGGCGAACAGCTCCTCGAGTCCCGGGGGCGGCTCGCGCCAGCCCGAGCGGGCCGGAGGCGGCTGACGCCGGCCGATGCGCAGGGCCTTCAACTCCGGCACGTCGGCACGCCGCTCCAGGTGCGCGGTGGACAGGGCCAGCCGCACGTTGCTCCAGTCCTCGCCGGTGCGCTGGATGAGGGAGGCGCGCATGCGCAGCACGCCGCCATCGAGCGTCCGGGACATCCGCAGGTCGTAGCCCGGCACCCAGCGGGCACCGTGCACCGCGTACTCGAGCGCGAGCTGCGCGGCCTCGTCCGCCGGGCCCACCTCGGAGAGGGTGATGACGGCCGCCCGGTAGAGCTGGGCACGGTGGCCCCGCACCGCGGACGAGCTCCTCGTTCACCCGCCGCTGGCGCAGGTTCACCTCCTCCGTCAGGTCGCCCTGCTGCCGCTCCAGCGCGATCCGCCGGTCGTGCAGGGGGGCGAAGCTCCGCATCGACGAAGCCCGCCAGCGAGAGGATGGCGGTGAGGGAGGACTCGCGCGGCTCGTGCGGCTCGTCCTTCTTGCGCGGGGGGAAGGAGGGTTTGAGCTTCTGGAGGGCCGCGATGTCCCGCATCACGCGCTCCATCTCCGCGTTGACGGCGGCGAGCTTGTCCCGGGCCTCCTCCAGGGCGCGTTGTGCGGCGGGGATGTCCGTCTCCGGGGGCAGCCGCACATCGTAGGCGGGGCGGATGTCCCGCACCTGGAGCCCCCGAGGGCCCTTGAGCACGGCGGCCCGGAGCGAGCCGGTGCGCAGCCCGAGGGGTAGGCCCTCGATGCGCACCTGTCTGGGAAGCCGGCCGTTGTCGGACGGCACCGCGGCCAGGCGTGTGCAGAGCGCGCCCTCGGCATGCACGGTGACGGCATCCAGCGTGGACGGTACGACGACCATCGAAGCCCCCTCGGTCGGGATTGCACCGCGGAGGCTAACCGGGATGGGGCCCGGATCGCGAGCCCTCGGGCCCTATTACCTCAGCACCCCGAGTGCCTCGAGCCGGTCGAAGAGCTCCTCCCGGCGCGGGCGCGGGGGAGGGTTGGCCGCCAGGAAGGACTCGATCGTCTGCACCTCGTCGTAGCGGGAGGTGAAGCCGGTGGCCTCCTTGAAGGCGCGCGCGTCCACCACGATGGGGTACTGCAGGTGGTAGAGCGCTCCGGGAGGCAGCCGCGGCAGCCCGAAGCGGCCGATGAGCTGGCGCAGCACCATCATCGGCAGCGGCACCGGCTGGCGCTGGGCCTGGCGGATGATGACGGACAGCGGCAGCGGCTGCGGACCCGCCACGTTGAAGACGCCGCGCACGCGCTTCTCCACCGTGAGCGTGATGGCCGACGCCACGTCGTCCTCGTGCAGGAACTGGAAGAGCGGATCATACCCCGCCACCATGGGCACCCGCCGGCCGCGCAGGAAGGTGGCCAGCGTGCCCTGCGCCGAGGGCCCCAGCGAGTAGCACACGCGCAGCACCGACGTGGTCAGCTCCGGGTAGCGCCACAGCGCCGTGGAGGCGTAGAGGTCCGCCGCCACCAGGTCCCCCAGCTCCGGGAAGGAGGCCAGCTCCTTCGGGGGCTCGTCCTCGGTGTGGTACAGCGCCGAGTCCGGTGCCGCTCCGTAGAAGGTGTGCCGGCCCACGAAGAGGGCGTGCTTCACCCCGTATTCGCGGCAGTGCTCGAACACCACGCGGGTGCCGCCCAGGTTGATGCGGTGGCGCTCCTCGCCCTGCACGCGCAGCGACGTCACCGTGGCCATGTGCACCACCGCCTCGGGCCGCCGCGTGCGGAACACGTCCTCCGCCGCCCGCTTGCGCAGGTCCACCTCGTGCACCTCGATGTCCGAGGGCGCGTCCTCCCACGGCCGCGTGTCGATGCCCGCCACCGTGTGGCCCTTGTCCCTCAACTGCAGCGCCACGCGCCGGGCCACCGCTCCGCCAATCCCCAGGATGAGGATCCTCATGACTCCACGCCCTTCCAGCGCTCGTGACGGCGCCGCTCGACGATGCCCGCGATGCGTTCCTTCACCTGCTCCACGTACCCCTGGATGACCGTGTCCTCCTCGTTGCCCGTGCCCTCGAACACCATGGGCTCGCCGTAGTGGATCTCCAGCGGCACGGGGAGGGGCACGGGCAGCAGGTACGGAGTGACGGGGACGTACGGCATTCCGAGCACCTTGCCCAACCCGTAGAGGTTGGCCACCGTGGGGATGGCCGCCCCGCCTCCCAGGAAGCCAAAGGGGATGATGGGCGTGCGCGTCTTGAGCGCCAGGCGCATGAAGCCCGTGCCGAAATCCACCAGGTCATAGCGCTGCGGGTAGAGCTTCGCGGTGCCGCGCGCGCCCTCGGGGAAGATCATCAGCAGCCGGTCCTCCTCCAGCAGGCGGATGGCGTGCTCGGGCAGGCCGGGGAACTGGCCACAGCGGCTGGCCCACGTGGAGGCCACCGGCGTGGCGTTGATGAACTTCTCCGCCATGCCCTGCGCCAGCCGCGGCGGCTCCATCTCCAGGAAGCACGAGGTGACCACCATGGCCCCGTCCACCGCCACCCCGCCCGAGTGGTTTCCCACCACCATGGCCCTCCCGCGCGCCGGCACGTGCTCGATGCCGTGGCAGCGCACCCGGAAGTAGCTCCGGTAGAAGAAGGACATCAACTCGAAGATGACCCCCAGGTGCCACTTCGACACGCCGTAGGGATCCACCCCGTACGCGTTGAATGGCAGCTCCAGCCGCTCCAGCCGCTCCTTCACCGACTCGTCGCGTTTCACGCCTTCTCCCCCTCCAGGGACACCGCCCTCCATCGTGTCAGATTCCGCTTGGGGGGCCCACCTCCCCATACCTTGTGTTCTCCGTGAAAAGTTATTTTCATTGGTTATGTCTGGATGTCAGGAATATCAGGCCCACCCGTATTTTATGGGAAGCGCTGCTTTCCAGATGAGCCGTGCAGAGGGAGGGTGGAGATGAAGACGATGAGCCGCGTGATGGGAACCTGGATGGCGCTGCTGCTGGTGCTGGCGCTTCCGGTACCGGCCGAGGCCACGGGTCCTCGGGATGTGAAGGTGGAGCGGCGGGAGTTCCCGGTGCGGCTCGCCAACGGGCAGAGCTACACGGTGGTGGGCTACCTCTACTACCAGGGCAGCCTGAAGAACCGGCCGGTGCAGATCCTCTCGCACGGCATCACCTACAACCACGGCTACTGGGACCTGCCGGAGCTCGACGGCCAGGGGTACTCGTACGCGCGCTACATGGCCCGCCGGCACTACGCGGTGCTCGCGTTGGACCTGCCGGGCACGGGGGAGAGCGACAAGCTGGACGGGGATGCCCTGAACCTGGCCGAGGCGGCGAGCGCCCTGCACCAGGTGGCGGTGCACCTGAGGGCCACGGCGGAGAAGAACACCTTCGAGACGCTCATCTACGTGGGGCACTCCTTCGGGGCGCTCATCTCCACCGTCGCGCAGGCGCAGCACGGGGATGCCCAGGCGGTGGTGAACACGGGCTGGCTGAACACCCAGCACGAGGTGCCGGTGGATGGGAGCGTGCTCCTGGCGTTCCTGGAGCAGGGCCCCTACATCCGCTTCCCCGGGGAGATGCGCAGCGCCCTCTTCTACAACCCGGCGAACGCGTCCCCGGCGGTGATGGCCCACGACAACGAGGTGGCGGACGCCGTGACGCGGGGCCAGTACCTGGACCTGCTGACGGTGCTGGCCTCCCCGCAGCTCATTCCCGCCGCGGAGCTCCGGGTGCCGGTGATGGTGCAGCTCGGGGAGCTGGACCTGGTGGCGTCGGGCGCCTACGCCGAGGCCGAGTCGACGATGTACCCGAATGCCCCGTCCGTGTGGGTGGACACGCTCGCCAACACCGGGCACGTCCTCAACGGCCACTACGGCAAGGAGCGCGGCTGGGCGGCGATCGACCAGTGGCTGCGCCGCGTGGTGCGCTGAGGGTGTCACGGGGGGCCCGGGAGTGGGCTGCCGTCCGCGTGACGCGGGCGTCCAACGCGGAGGACCCCCCGGCGAATTTCAGCGGGTTTCGCCGGCCTGGGCGCGCAGGTGCTCCAGGTAGAAGGCCACCACCACCAGCGAGTGGGTGATGGCCCCACCCAGCACGAGCTGGGGCACCGCCGAGCGGGGGTGCAGCTCCACGGTGATGTCCTCGCCCGCGTCCTGCTTGCCCTCGTGCGCCTTCACGCAGTCGAGCGCCAGGTAGCTGTGGCACACGTTGCTCTGGATGGCGGGATTGGGGTGCACCTGGCCGAGCCTCACCACGCGGCCCGGCACATACCCCGTCTCCTCCTCCAGCTCGCGCGCGGCGGCGGCCGCGGGGTCCTCTCCCGGCTCCACGAGGCCGCCGGGAATCTCCAGCGTCGTCTCCTGGGTGCCGAAGCGGTACTGGCGGATGAGCACGAGCTGGTCGTCCTTCGTCACCGCGACGACGTTCACCCAGTCGGCGCTGTCGATGACGACCCGGGGCTGCTCGTGGCCGGTGCGCGGGTCCGCCACCACGTCCTGACGGACCTTGAGGACGCGGTAGTCGTGCTCCAGGCCCCGGCGAAGGCGGGGCCACGGTTTGATGGGGCTCATCGGCTCAGTTCAACAGCTCGGCGCGCTCGCGCAACTCCCGGGCCGTCAACTCCAGCCGATCCCTGTCCGGCGCCTCCGGCGACAGCTCCAGGCAGCGCTCCACGTCCTTGAGGGCCGCCCGGTAGGCCCCCAGGTTGGCGAGCAGGGCCGCCCGCGTGCGCAGCTCGCCTGGATGGTTGGGGGCCAGCATCAGCAGCAGGTCCACCACCGCGAGCCCCCGCTCGCTCTCGTCGCGCTCCAGGTACACCCGGCGCAGGTTGGAGAGCATCCGGTAGGTGATGAGCTCCACCGGCGCCGGCGCCAGCATGGCGGGCGTGAAGCGCAGCTGCGGCGCCACCCGCTCCAGCAGCTCCTTGCAGCCCTCCTCGGTCAGGATTTCTCCACCGTTGTACGGGTCCACCACCAGCTTGTGGTCCCCCGCGCTGCAGGCCACCAGGAAGTGCCCGGGGAAGGGCACGCCATAGAGGGGGATGCCCGCGCGCCGCGCCACCTCCAGGTACACCACCGAGAGCGTGATGGGCAGGCCCACCTTGTGCTCCAGCACCTGGTCCAGGAAGCTGTTCTCCGGCGCCTGGTAGTCGTCCTCGTTGCCGCGGAAGCCTTCGATGTCCGCGAGCACGTGACGCAGCGCGGTGAGGCCGGCCATCACCTCGCCATGGCCGGTGTGCCGCTCCATCTCCAACTGCACCCGGGCGGCCAGCGCGTCCAGCGTGTGCAGGTACGCCGCGACGTCCAGCTCCGGCCGGTTCAGCGTGGCGATGGCCAACGCCGCCAGGTCCAGCCGCGGCGGATCCGACGCGAGCGCGGATACCAGGCGTTCGCGGGCTACCGGCGGGCTCAAGGTCGAGGTGATGCTCACGGCGGGAAGGACTAACCCAGGCAAGAGGGAACGGCAAAGGCAGGCAGGCAGTCAGCTCCGGGGGGGTTCGGGGGGCAACAGCCGCCCCTTGATTTCCGCCCGCATCGCCACCTGGGCCGAAATCAGTCCCGAAAGGAGACCGTCCTCGAACTCGAAAGTCGGGTGTTCCTTGAGTTTGGGGAAGTCATGCGGGTTGCGCAGCTCCTCGGGGGTGATGTTGGGCACCACCTCGCGGGCCAGGCGCAGCACCTTGGCCTGCTGCTGGGAAATCATCCGCTCGAAGAGCTTGCCGGCAATCTCCAGCATCTCGAGTCCGCTCTCTTCCGTCATGGTCTCCTCGGTTCAGTGCTGGGCGATGTCCCACTTCACCCGGCGCCACGTGCGCCGGAAGGACTCTATATCCCCCTCGACCGCGTCCCGCTCCTCTTCCCGGCCATCGAGGAAGGCCACGAAATCGAGCTGCTGGCCGGGCTGGCCGTATTCGGCGTCGAAGAGGCGGACGATTTCGTTGGCGGGAAGGGTGCGCCGGCCGGCCACGTCCACCAGGCCGATGCGCACCCCGCGCATGTCCTGGGAGGGGGCGTAGGACTTGTAGACGAGCTCGGTGCACACGAGGGTGGAGTCGGAGAAGAAGTCGAAGTTGAAGTCGTAGGGCCGCCCCTGCAAGTGGAAGGCGCGGGCGATGGCGCGGGCCTTCTCCACCGGGGACAGGCGCGGGCGCAGGACGCCGAGGTAGTCCACGTGCATGCCGTGCTCGGGGCCGGTGAAGGACACGCCCTCGCTAATGGACTCGATGATGCGCATGGCGTCGCCGTGGCTGTCCGGGGCGGTGTAGGTGGCCCACTTGGCGGGGTACTCGCGCGCCAGGTGCCCGGCGAGCGTCTGGGGCGAGCCGGGCAGCGTCTTCAGCCAGTCGCGCACCCCGGCGTCGCCATCGAGGAAGGTGGCCCAGTCCTGTGGGGTGCCCACGTAGAGGCTCGGCGTGGGGCCAGAAGCCGGGCAGGCCGATGTTGGAGAGGTACCAGTTCTGCCGGGCCACCAGGATGTCGCCCGGCTGCATGCGCGCCAGGAGGGCGAGCGTCTGCTCGCGCCGGATGAGGGGCTGGCCGATGCGCTTCACCCGGGTGTCACCCATCCACTCGGCCACCGAGCGCTGCACGGGGAAGACGGCCTGGGCGGTGGAGTCCTTGAGGACGTCCGCGCCGGCCTTGGCGAAGAGGGTGAAGCCGCGCTCGAGCAGCTTGCTCCGGGCCGCCTTGGAGTTGTGCCGCATCTCCTGGAGGAGCCACACGGCGCGGCGCACGTTGAGGATGCCCGTCTTCTTGAAGAGGGGCCGGAGCTGCTCGCCGTAGGTGTCGCCCGTCATGAGCTGGGTGCTGGTGGAGACGTGGATGGCCTTCTCCTTGAAGCGGGCGAAGGTGCGCGCGGGCAGGCCGTACTCCTCGGCGGGCTCGTCCAGGAGCACCTCGAGCTGCTTGCGGCCGCTGGTGAGCTTCCGCGTACGTCAGCCCGTGGGCCAGCTCCGTGGTGAGCGCCCCGTGGGTGAGCAGGAAGCCCCAGGCGTGCTTCGTCTGCTGGGTGAGCGCCGGCACCTTGATGAAGTCCCAGTAGCGCTGGCGGATGAGCTCGAGCGAGGCGAAGTAGTCGGAGAAGGCCGCCCAGGTGGTGAGCAGGGTGCGCTTCTCGTCCGGCGTGTAGGGGATGTCCTGCTTGCGGTGGTAGAGGCCGCGCGTCTTGGAGATCTGCTCCTGCAGCGCGCGCAGGCCCTGGGCGTAACGCTCGACGGCCTCCAGGTCGCGCAGGGCCTGGTCCACGAAGGCACCATCCCCCAGCGAGTAGACGCTCGTGGCGTCGGAGGCGGAGGACGTGGCCTCGGAGGCCTGGAGAGCGGGCGAGGGAGCGGCGGGAGGCGCTGCGAGCGCGAGCCAGGTGACGAGCAGGGGAGTGGAGAGCATCGGAAGTCCCGGAGGAGGTCTGGGGAGCGGCACTCTACCCTGGCCCTGGCTGGATGGCTGCCCGGGAGGCACGGCCGAAAGGGTCATGACGAGGTGGCCCGCCAGACATTCCATCCACAGTTTGAAGCCGAGGCCCGGGAGCGGAGAGGGAAGCCCGGGCGGAAAGGCACAGGACACGAGATGGCATTCGGATTTGCGGAGAACCCGGCACTCTCCATCACGCCCCACCTGGACTCCGTGGACTACCCGGCCACGCGCGAGCAGATCGTCTCGGCCGCGGCGGACAACGGCGCCTACATGGACATCATCAACGTCCTCAAGTCGCTGCCGCAGGAGGAGTACCAGTCCCGGGAAGACGTGATGAGGGATCTGGCGGAGGCGGCGCGGCGTTTCGCGTTGGGTGGCCGCGACTACAGTGACGATGGGGTGGATCGGGATCGGCGCAACATCGGCCGCGACCTGGTGGAGAACGCCCCGGATGGGAACCAGCGGCATCCGTAGTCACGGGTGACGAGTCGTGCAGTCGAGGCGCTCGCGGGCGCCGGCCACGTGCCGGTCCTCGCGGGCGCTGTGTTTTTACTGGCACCCGATGGCTTCGCTCGCGGTCCGCTGTGTAGGCTCCGAGCCACGACGGACTCAGGGGGCCAGGGCGATGAACCGCGTGCGCGTGATGGCAGGGATGCTGGTGCTGATGATCGGGACCGCGTGTCCCGTGGGTGGGGAGGCGGGAATTCTGCGCCAGGCCATGCTCAAGGACCTCGCCAATGAAATGGCTCAAGACGGTTGCCAACCCGCGGATCTTCAGGAGCGGTGTGGGGACCAGTACTACGATGCCTGTCTGGAGACATGCATCGAGAAGATGAACAGGAGGGACCGGAGATGAAGTGGCGCAGCCGGCTTGCTGTCCTGCTGGCGTTCCTGCTCCCAGTTCCACTGATCTGGGCCGCGAACAGGCTGCTGGTAGGTGCGCTGACTGGGCCCATTGTACGAGAGGACGCGGGCAGGTTTGTCCCCATGCTCCCACCCGACGAGGCGAGCCGATTACTCACATTCGCGAGGTCCTGTGCGGGGGATGAAGATTGTGAGGCCCCGCTCGTCTGTCTGCGCCAGTTGAAGTGGAAGAGAGCCTGCGTGGCGAGCACCTGTGAAACGAATGCGGACTGTAGCAGTGGCCTCTCCTGCTATTCCGTCGCAGTGGGCGAACGAGTGGTGCGCATGTGTGGTGCTCCAGGTGAGGTCTCGGAGGGTCAATTTTGTACGGAGCTTCCTCGTGAACGGAGCTGGGCGTGCGCACCGGGCCTGGTCTGTACCCAGATGGCATGTCGCCGCCCCTGCCAACCTCAGGATCCCCAGAGTTGCCCCGGTGGGTATTTTTGTAGCGCTGCGGATGTGAAGGGCCCCGTGTGTCTGCCTTCCTGTGAGGGGCAATCCTGTCCGGAGGGAAAAAGATGCGTGTCACTGATGCATGGAGCCTCGGTGTGCGCGCGGGTGCATGGAACGGATTGCCAGCTCGAACCCTGCCCGGCGGGGCAGGTATGCGATGTTTCGGTCCGGGAGTCACAAGCTGGGGTGGGGATGAGGTGCGCGCCTGCATGTAGCAAGCAGGGGCTACCATGCCCCGAGGGGTTTTCGTGTATCGGGGAGACGTGCCGTCAGCAATGCAAAGCCGACGAGCCGGGCGCCTGTGGGCCTCTGGAGAAGTGTGCGGGATTTTCGGAGCGCTCCCCAGGAGTGTGTATTTTCAACTTCGGGCAATGAGGGCGCGAACTCCTGTATGGCCGCCTGTGAGGAGGAGCTGGCGAGAAGGAGCCGGAAATGACGTGGCGAGCCCGGCTTGCCGTCCTCCTGGCATTTTCATTGGCAATCCCGTTGATGTGGGCGTTGAACGGGCTGCTGCTGGGGGGCCTGAAGACATCCGGAACACGCGAGGATGGCAGCAGGATTGTTCCAATCCTTGCGCCAGACGAGTCGAGACGGTTGCTCACCTTTGAAAAGCCGTGCAGCGCGGATGAGGACTGCGATGCTCCACTCGTCTGTCTACGAGGAAAGTTGCTGTGGAAGGCTGCCTGCGTGGCCAGTCAGTGTGCGACGGATGAGGATTGCAGTGAGGGCCTCTCATGCTACTCAATCCGGACAGGCCAACGCGTGGTACGCAGGTGTGGGGCTCCAGGCAGGGCGACAGAGGGGATGTTTTGTGTGGAGTTGCCCCTCAAACCTGAAATGGGGTGTGCGCCGGGTCTGATGTGTACCGACAAGAGATGCCGCCGCACCTGTCGGCTCCAGGAGCCCCAGGACTGTCCCGGTGGGCATTTCTGTAGTGCCGCGGATGTGAAGGGCTCCGTGTGCCTGCCGAGCTGTGAGGGCCAGGCTTGTCCGGAGGGACAACGGTGCGTGTCGCTGCCGCACGGAGCCTCCGTGTGCGCGCGGGTACATGGAACGGATTGCCAGCTCAATCCCTGCCCGGCGGATCAGGTGTGCGATGTCTCAGCCCAAGAGTTGAAAAATGATGTGTGGATGAAGTGCGCGCTTGCGTGTGGCGGGCAGGGACCCTCGTGCCCCGAGGGGTACTCATGCATGAGCGAGCGCTGCCTCCAACAGTGCAACTCGGATGCTCCGGATGCCTGCGGGCCGAGGCAGAAGTGTGTGGGATTCTCCGAGAGCCAACCCGGGTTTTGTATCGTCGATTCTGGCAAGTGAGGAGCGCCCGGTTTCGGGTCCTCCTCCCGGAGGCACGCGGCGCACGGAGCGCCACGGTGCCCACAGGCCCGAGTGGAATGGCTCAGCGCCAGTCCGGCGGGGCCATGTTGACGCGGGGCACGTAGTAGCCCTCGGGCCCCTGCAACACCGTCTCGAAGCGCGGATCGTTGAGCACGGCGCTGCCCGGGCTCTTGTCCACTCGCGCCGGGTCCACCTTGGCGCCATGCATCGGCAGCTTCGCGTACGTCGGGATGCCGTACTGGTGCTTGCCATCCACGGCCACGCCACAGATGGGATACGAGGTGCCGTCCGATAGATAGAGACGGTCGAACTGGATGTAGACGCGGTTGGGCGTCGTCACCGCCTCGCCGGTGATCTTCAGGTACAGTTCCTGGCCGTTCATCTCCACGAACATGGAGGCGGCGACGGGGCCCGGCTTGAGGTTGAGGGCGCCTCCATCCTCGATGGATTCATCCGAAACCGGAGTGCCCGATTCCGGCTCGATGAAGGAGCCCTGCTCGTCGGGCTTGATGCCCAACCTGGCGGGGGTGGCACGGGCTTCGGGGGAGCAGCTCGCGAGGTAGCCGATGGGATCGGGCCGCACGGGAGTGGTGGCGCACCCGAGGAGTTGCGCGGAGGCCGCACTCAGCAGGCTGGTGAGTAGCGCGCACCTGCGCGAGCTCGCCGGAGGCGGAGTGGGGGAGGCCACGGGGGCTTCGGAGTGGGAAGAGGTGGGCAAGGGCTGTGTTCCTTTCTCGGAATGCGCCGGAGTGGCCAGCGCGGTGGGCTCCGCGTGGAGCAGCATCCACCCTATCCCGAGCACTCCCAGCCCAAGGGCCAGCGCGGCGAAGTGCCGGAGCCGCCTTCCCTCCCACCACGCGCGGGCGGGCGGAGGGTTCTCCTGAGGAGGGGCAGAGGGCTCTGGCTCCGGGAGTTCCTCCCGAGGCTCTTCCAGCATGTCCACCTCCGGGAACAGCTCCCTCACCCGCGTGCACTCGGAGGGGCGCTGCGCCGGAGCCTGCCAGGGCGCGGTGTGCCCCTCTTCCCCGAGCAGCCGCTCCAGCTCCTCGCGTACGGCCCTGGCGCTTGGAGGGCGCTGGTCGGGGTCCTTCGCCAGCAGCCGAAGGGTCAGCACGCACAACGACTCGGGCGCACCGGGCTCGAGCCGTCCGGGCTCCAGCGGCGGCGTGGTGGCGATGGCCGCCAGCAACTGCTCCAGTGGCACCCGGGTGCTGAAGGGACGGCAGTTGGTGAGTGTCTCGTACAGCAGCACGCCCACGGCATACAGATCCGCTGCGGGACGGGCTTCCAGCCGCGAGTCCCGGGTTGAAGTCTCCGAGATCAGGGACGCCAGGAAGAGGACGGCCTCGGGTGGCTGGCAATGGAGCGTCCCCGGCGCGAGCCCATCCGTCAGCACGCTCGCACAGGGCAGGTGCACCGTGCCGAAGTCGATGAGAAAGGGGGTGTCGTCTCCCTCTCGCACCAGCAGGTTCTCCGCTTTCACGTCCCGGTGGCAGATGCCGCGCTCGTGCAGCACCTCGAGCGTCTTCAGGAACTCGCACAGCACGCCCACGGTCCGCTGCAACGTGACGCGCTCGTCCCAACGCCAGACGTGGAAGGTGCTTGCGGAGACGTAGGGTGTGACGAAATAGGTGTAGCCCTTCTCCGGGTCGGGCCACCGGCCCCACTCGAGCACCGGCAGCAGTTGGGAATGCTCCAGGTGTTCCAGGGAGAGCACCTCGCGGCGCATCCAGTCATCCACCCGATCCTCGTCCTCTTTCGAGGCGGGCCGGGCCGCCATCTTCAATGAATAGCGGCGGCCCTCGCGCTCCACCAGGAAGACGAAGGAGAAGCCACCCACGCCCAGCCGGCGCACGATGAGGAAGTCCCGGATGCGGTGCCCCGAGCGAAGCTGGTGGGGGCTCAGTGGCGGGTTCATGGGTGCGTCCGCACTTCTTCGAGGGGGAGCGGCTGGAAGGCCCCAGGTGAGTCCTCTCCGTCCAACGCCAGCTCCAGCCGCGAGGCACCTTCCGGGAGAACACCCGTCAGGATGTGGCGCTGGCGTATCGGCCCGGCTTCTCCTGAGACCAGGTGCGTGGGCCACTCCAGGAGGACGCCGTCCGTGAGCGCCGCCCGCAGTCGCGCCTGGACCAGCCGCCACGGGGAGGTGCCCTTCTTGCGGCTGCGCAGGGCCACGGTGGCGAAGAAGCGCCGCTCCATCCAGAGCACGGATTCGGCCTCTCCCCGCGAGGCTCGTGTCTCGAGGTCCACCGTCTGCTGCGGGACGCCGAGCGTGGCGCGGCCGTCGGGTGTGGACAGGAGGCCCCGGGCCAGGGACTCCACGGCGGCCGCATCGGTGGAGGGCTCGCCCTTCACCACGCGCACCTGGATATCCACCGCGTCGCTCCGGGTGACGAGCACGAAGCGGAGGGGTCTGGCATCGGGCCCGGTCTCCACGGTGAGGGGGATCTGCTCATCCTCTCCCAGGTCCGTGGTGGGAACGATGATCAGCGAGCCGTTATCCATCGGAACCAGTTGGAGGCGCTTCTCGTCCGCGGGAAGCGTCACGGCTCCGAGTCTCAGGGGGGCTTCGAACAGAAGGAGCGAGGCCATCCCCGCACGCACCTGGAGCGCGAGGGGGGGCACCTGCTCGGGCCGGACAGGGGCCACCAGCATGCGCCGGCGGATCCACGGTGAATCCAACCGGACCTGCGCAGAGGCCGGGGCGGAGAGCAGGAGGGACAGGACGAGGAGCCAGGAACCAGGGCGCACGTGAGCACTCTCAGGGCAGGCGCGCAGGGTAGGGGCGGTCGGCTCGTGGGGGCAAGGACAAACCCACTTGCGCGGTCAGCCAGGGAGAGCCCACTTCGGAGATTGCCTCCGCCCCTGGATGGGCCTTCCGGCCGCGAGTTGAACGAACTTGTCCAACAGTCGGACAGCTTTTGGAAGACCGCGCCCGTGCCCTCGAACCGCTCGCGAGTCCCGGGGCTTTCTGCCAGCGTGCGCGGCCGTCATGCGCCTTCTCCATTCGAGCTTCCTGCTGCTCCTCGTGGCCCTGGTCAGCGCGTGCAGCCGCAACGCCCCCTCGCTGGTGCCCGCGCCGGGCGCGCCGCCTCCCGCTCGGCTCGAGTTCAAGCCTCCCGACGGTGCGGTCCTCACGGAGTCGCTGAAGAGCTCCGTGGGGTGGAGCGGCGCACCGGGCACGCAGGACGCGGAGTTGACCACCGTCACGCGTTTCACTCCCGAGCAGAGCGGCTGGCTCCTCACGCAGCGGGTGACGCAGGCGCGCTACACCCGGGAGGGGGCTCCGGTGGAGACGCTCGTGGATGACGTCCTCACGCGCTTCCCCTTGCGCGTGCGGCTCGCGGGGGATGGCACCTTCGTGGGCGTGGTGGAGCCGGAGGCCGCGCTGGCGGCGCTCGCGGCGGTGGCTCCGGCGGGACAGGACGTCTCGCTCCTGGAGGGCTTCTTCGCCCCGGAGGCGCTGGAGGCGCGCACGCGGGCCGAGTGGGAGGCGAAGTACGGCGGCCTCTACGGGCGCGCCTGGGAGCCGGGCGCTCAGTCCTACGTGGTGGGCACGGTGCCGCTGGGCGGGCGCGAGGTGACGTACCTGCTGGAGCGCACCTTCACCGGGACGCTTCCCACCGAGCACGGCGAGGCGATGGTGTTCTCACTGCACTGTCTGGCGGCGCCAGGCGCGGAGGCGTCCCCGCGGGTGCTCGAGGCGTTGAGCCAGGCGGGAGACCCCGAGCTGACGCCCGGGGTTCAGTGCGAGGGAGAACAGTTGCTCGGCAGAGGCCGTTTCATCCCGGTGCGACGCGGGCTCACCTTGCGGGCCACATTGGGTGACGAGACCTGGACGTGGGCAGCGAAGTCCCAGTTGGAGTCGCTGCAGGCGCCCGAGGAGGAGCGGTGATGAGCTACGAGCAGAACCTCATCGAGGACGAGGCGGGCATCCGCGCGGTGGTGCAGGCCAGCAAGCGCGTGGCGGTGCTGGGCATCAAGACGGAGCAGCACGGCGGCCAGCCGGCCTTCTACGTGCCGCAATACCTGGCGAACGCGGGCGTGGACGTGGTGCCGGTGCCCGTCTACTACCCGGACGTGACGCACATCCTCGGCAAGCCCGTGTTCCGGCGGCTGGTGGACATCCCGGGGGACATCGACCTCGTGGACGTGTTCCGCCGGCCGCAGGACATCGACCAGCACGTGGAGGACATCCTCGCCAAGAAGCCGAAGGCCGTCTGGTTCCAGTCGGGCATCCGCAACGACGCGGCGGCCCGGCGGCTGGCCGAGGCGGGCATCCAGGTGGTGCAGGACCGCTGCCTGATGGTGGACCACCGGCGTTACGGGCGCTGACCGCCTCCTGCGGTCACGCCTGCTCGAAGGGCACCGGAGGCCGGGCGATGGCGCGCTCGGCGCTGAGCTTCGCCTGGTGCAGGGCATCGAAGCCCCGCTCCATCTGCGACGGCGACACCGGCGGCAGGGTGGACACCACCACGTAGACGGGGACGTTGCGCTCCTTCAGCAGCGAGAGTTGCAGCCGGAAGTGGTCCTGCCTCAGCGCCGCCGAGCCCGCGGCAATCCCCTGTGCGTACGCCATGGGGCCTCCCAGCATCTTGCGCGTGCGGCTCGGCAGGTAGTGCACGAGGATGGCGTCCAGGTCCTTCCCGAAGGCGCTGTCCCGCATCGCCAGCGCGGGCGCCTTGTCCACCAGTCCTCCGTCCCAGTACAGGTCCCGCCCCAGCCGCACCGCGCGGAACAGGCCCGGGTAGGCGCACGTGGCGTGCACCCGCGGCGCCAGCTCGCCCGAGGTGAACACCTCATGCGTCCCTTGCGTGAGGTTGGCGCTCACCAGCAGCAGCGGGTGCGGCAGCTCCTCGAAACCGTGCACCGGCAGCGTGTCCTCCAGCAGCCGGCGGAAGCGCTCGCCCTTGAGCAGGCCCGTGGCCCCATGGCCCTCGCTCGGAAACGCGTTGAGCACCGCTCCGATCGGATCCGGATCCCAGAACGCCTGCCGCGTCTGCTTGAGGACCAGCTCCTCGATGGTGTGCACGCTCGCCCCCGCGGCGGCATACGCGGCCACCAGGCCTCCGGCGCTCGTCCCGGCGTATGCCGAGGGCTTCAACCCCGTGGCCGCCAGCCCCTTGAGGAACCCGGCATGTCCATAGAAGCCGAAGTACCCGGCGGAGAGGACGAGTCCGAAACGTTTGCCTTCGAGGAGCTGGTGCAGGGAGGGAGCGGCCATGGCGCGTCTCTAGACGACCCTTCCCCACATGGCAACGCGCCGCGTCGCCCCGGTGCTCTTCCCTGGCATTCCGCGTCATATCGACGTATGTTGATTCACCGATATGGAAGAGCTGTCCCAATCCTTCCGGGCCCTGGGTGACCCGACTCGTTTGCGCATCCTGCGGCTGATGGCGCGGGCCCCGCTGAACGTGTCGGAGCTGGTGTCCCTGGTGGGGGTGGCGCAGTCCTCGGTGTCCCACCACCTCGGGAAGCTCAAGGGGCTGGGCCTCATCCGCGAGGAGCGGCAGGCGGGCTTCACCTATTACTCGCTGGCGCTGGAGCCCCAGGACGCGCGCTGGCCGCTCATCCGGCTGGCCCGCGAGGCCGCGGACGAGGAGGGGGACCTGGCCCGGCTGGAGGATCTCCTGCGCCAGCGCGAGGACCGGCAGGCCCTCAACGAGCGGCTGCTGGAGCCGGGGCAGTCCTGGTTCCTCTGGGCGGGGGCGCTGGCCTCGCTGCTGCCGGCGCTGGACGTGGCGGACTTCGGGTGCGGCACGGGCGTGCTCTCGGTGGCCATCGCCCGGTGGGCCTCGCGGGTGTGGGCCATCGACCAGAGCGAGGCCGCGCTGGTGCAGGCCCGCGAGCGCGCCGCCCGCGAGGGCCGCTCCAACATCACCTTCCTGCGCGAGGACCTGCACCGGCTGTCGCTGCCGGCGGGCGAGCGCGACCTGGTGGTCATCTCCCAGAGCCTCCACCACACGGAGTCCCCGCCGGCGGTGCTGGCCGAGGCCGCGCGCATCCTCAAGCCCGGGGGCAAGCTGGTGCTGTTGGAGTTGATGCCCCACGACGAGCGGTGGGTGCTGGAGCGGCTGGGCCACCGGCACCTCGGCTTCGCCCCGGAGACGCTCGAGGCTTCCCTGCGCGAGGTGGGCTTTGGCGCCCTCACGCGCGAAACGCATGCACGCGAGGGGGCGAGCCCCTTCCGCGTCTTCCTCCTCACCGGAGTCAAACAGTCATGAGCAGCCACCTTCCCGCTCCTCTTCCTCCTCCTCCGGGGCAGCACGGCCGCCGCGTGGAGGCCCTGCGGGCCGCGATGCGCGAGCGCGTGCTGGTGCTGGATGGCGCCATGGGCACCCAGTTGCAGAACCAGAACCTCAAGGCCGCGGACTTCGGCGGCGCCGAGTACGAGGGCTGCAACGAGTACCTCGTCCTCACCCGGCCGGACGTCATCGAGGGCATCCACGCCGCGTACTTCGCCGCGGGCGCGGACGTGACGGAGACGGACAGCTTCGGTGGCACGCCGCTGGTGCTCGGCGAGTTCGGCCTGTCGCACAAGGCGATGGAGATCAACATCGCCTCGGCGAAGCTGGCGCTCCGGGCCGCCGAGGCCGCCGAGGCGAAAGACGGGCGGATGCGCTGGGTGGCGGGCTCCATCGGCCCCACCACCAAGGCCATCAGCGTGACGGGTGGCATCACCTTCGAGGAGCTGGTGGACAACTTCGCCGCGCAGGCGGAGGGGCTCGCGCTGGGCGGCTCGGACTACCTGCTCATCGAGACGTGCCAGGACACGCGCAACGTGAAGGCGGCGCTGCTCGGGTGCGAGCGCGCCTTCCGCAAGCTGGGGTGGAAGCTGCCGGTGGCGGTGTCCGGCACCATCGAGCCCATGGGCACCATGCTGGCCGGCCAGTCCGTGGAGGCGCTGGCGGCCTCGCTGGAGCACGTGGAGCTGCTCTACCTGGGCCTCAACTGCGCCACCGGCCCCGAGTTCATGACGGACCACATCCGCTCGCTGGCCGCCATGAGCCCCTTCGCCGTCTCGTGCGTGCCCAACGCGGGCCTGCCGGACGAGAACGGGCACTACCTGGAGTCCCCCGAGATGCTGGCGCGCTCGCTGCGCCGCTTCTGTGAGCAGGGCTGGCTCAACGTGGTGGGTGGCTGTTGTGGCACACACACCGGCCACGTGTCCGCCATCGCCGAGGCGGTGAAGGGCCTCACGCCTCGCCGCCAGCTCCCGCCTCCGCGCTCGACGCTCTCAGGCGTGGACTTCCTGGAGGTGCGCAACGAGGAGCGCCCCGTCATCGTCGGCGAGCGCACCAACGTCATCGGCAGCAAGAAGTTCAAGGAGCTCATCGTCGCGGGGCAGCTCGAGGACGCCTCGGAGATCGCCCGCGCCCAGGTGAAGCGGGGCGCGCAGGTCATCGACATCTGCCTGGCCAACCCGGACCGGGACGAGCTCGAGGACATGCGCCGCTTCCTGGACGTCGTCGTCAAGAAGGTGCGCGTGCCCCTGATGATCGACTCCACGGACGAGCGCGTGCTCGCCATGTCGCTCACGTACTCGCAGGGCAAGGCCATCATCAACTCGGTCAACCTGGAGGACGGCGAGGAGCGCTTCGAGAAGGTGGTGCCCCTGGCGCGTGAGTTCGGCGCGGCGCTGGTGGTGGGCTGCATCGACGAGAAGGGCATGGCCGTCACCCGCCAGCGCAAGCTGGAGGTGGCCGAGCGCTCCTTCGAGCTGCTCACCGGCAAGTACGGCATGAAGGCGGAGGACCTGTACTTCGATCCGCTCGTCTTCCCGTGCGCCTCGGGCGACGCGCAGTACACGGGCAGCGCGGTGGAGACCATCGAGGGCGTGCGGCTCATCAAGCAGCGCTTCCCCCAGTGCAAGACGGTGCTGGGCATCTCCAACGTGTCCTTCGGCCTGCCCACCGCGGGCCGCGAGGTGCTCAACTCCGTCTTCCTCTACCACTGCGTCCAGGCGGGCCTGGACATGGCGCTCGTCAACTCGGAGAAGCTCGAGCGCTACCCGTCGCTGCCTCCCGAGGAGCGCCAGCTCTCCGAGGATCTGCTCTACAACCGGGGCGCGGATCCCATCACGCCCTTCGCCGCGCACTTCCGCGAGCGCAAGCCGAAGAAGGCCGACGTGAGCACGCTGCCGCTGGAGGAGCGGCTGCAGCGCTACATCGTCGAGGGCAGCCGTGACGGCCTCCATGCGGACCTGGACCTGGCGATGGCGAAGTACGCGCCGCTGGACATCATCAACGGCCCGCTGATGAAGGGCATGGACGAGGTGGGCCGGCTCTTCGGCGCCAACGAGCTCATCGTCGCCGAGGTGCTCCAGAGCGCCGAGTTCATGAAGGCCGCGGTGAGCTACCTGGAGCCGCACATGAGCAAGGCCCAGGCGGCCAGCCGCGGGAAGATCGTCCTCGCCACGGTGAAGGGCGACGTGCACGACATCGGGAAGAACCTGGTGGAGATCATCCTCGCCAACAACGGCTTCGAGGTGGTGAACCTGGGCATCAAGGTGCCGCCCGAGCAGTTGGTGCAGGCGGTGCGCGAGCACTCCCCGGACATCCTCGGCCTGAGCGGCCTGCTGGTGAAGAGCGCGCACCAGATGGTGGCCACGGCGGAGGACCTCAAGCGCCAGGGCGTGGACGTGCCCATCCTCGTGGGCGGCGCCGCGCTGAGCCGCAACTTCGTGGACCGCAACATCGCGCCGGCCTACGGGGGCGGCACGGTGGCGTACGCGCAGGACGCCATGAGCGGCCTGGAGCTGGCCAAGCAGATCGTCGACCCGGCCTCCCACGAGAAGCTCAAGGGCGAGCTGGCCGACCGCCGCACGAAGCTGTCGCAGCAGGACAAGGACCGGCCCAAGGCCAGCGCCCCGGTGGCCGCGGTGCGCAGCAAGGAGGTCTCCATCCTGGAGCAGGTGCCGCCCGCGCCGGACTACGTGCGGCACGTGCTGACCAACACGCCGCTGGACACCATCTGGCGCTTCATCAACCCGGTGATGCTCTACGGCCGCCACCTGGGCCTGCGCACCGCTTCCCGCGCGCTGGGCACCCCCGCCGAGGCGGACCTGGCCAAGACGGAGGAGGGCCGCAAGGCGCTCGCGCTCAAGGAGCAGGTGGAGAGCATCAAGGGCTCTCTGCGCGGCGGGCGCATGCATGCCAAGGCCGTGTTCCGCTTCTTCAAGGCGGGCAGTGACGGCAACCGCCTCCACCTCTTCGATGGCGAGACGGGCCAGCCGGGCGTCGTCTTCGAGCTGCCGCGTCAGGAGAAGCCGGGCGGGTTGTGCCTGGCCGACTTCGTCAAGCCGCTGGAGAACGGCGCGGCGAGCGACAACGTGGCCATGTTCGTGGTGACGGCCGGGCAGGGCATCCGCGAGCTGAGCGAGGAGTACAAGGCCAGGGGCGAGTTCCTGAAGATGCACGCCGTGCAGGCGCTCGCGCTGGAGACGGCCGAGGCCTACGCCGAGATGCTCCACACCCAGCTCCGCAGCATGTGGGGCTTCCCGGACAAGCCGGACATGACGATGCTCGAACGCTTCCGCGCCGAGTACCAGGGCAAGCGCTACTCCTTCGGCTACCCCGCCTGCCCCCGGCTGGAGGATCAGACGCTCCTCTTCCAGGCCCTGCGCCCCGAGGAGATCGGCGTCCAGCTCACCGACGGCTGCATGATGGAGCCCGAGGCCAGTGTCTCCGCGCTCGTCTTCCACCACCCCCAGGCACACTACTTCTCAGTGTCGTGAGAGGGTTGACCCCAAAGTAGGGTTCATGGGGGCGTGAAGCCCACATTTTAACACCTGGGTCAGTTTTGTCCCAGAGGTGGGTCATCCCCGATACTCGACGTGCGAGATCATGGTAGAAGTCCATCCCCACTGGTAGCGCGGTGGGGCGGAATGCCTCATCCTGGAGGCCCATGAGCACACGCAGTTCGGAAGGCCGTCATTTCGGAGTCGTTCGGGAGCTGAAGAACCAGTACGCGGAGGCCCGGTCCCCGGGGGTTCCGGAGGAGCACCTGGAGCGGATCCAGGCGCGGGTGAAGGAGCTGGTGCCTTCCCTGATGGCCTGGCGGGAGCGCTTCCCGGCCATCATGGCCTCGCGGCTCAAACCCGCCACGTTGGGTAGTGTGGCCGGGCACCCGGAGTTGACGCTCGAGCAGCACCTGCTCATCGCCAAGGCGGGGCTGCTGGTGTTCGCCGTGGACGACATCGCCGATGGAGAGATCGGCGCGCTGGAGGACGCGGAGGTGCAGCGCGTGCTCGAGCGCTACGTGGAGACGGTCCGGGCGCCGGACTCGCTGGAGTGGGCGGGCGCGGACGAGGCCAGCTTCGTGGGCGGCGCGGTGCAGGACGTGGCGAGGCAGCTCCACGCGGCGCCCGGAGCGGGGCGTTTCCTGTCGCTCTGGCAGGAGCATTTCCGGCGCATGGGCGCGGGCCACCTGACGGAGCTGCGCGACAAGCGCCGCTACCAGCGGGAGGGCGCGCTGCCCACGCTGGAGCATTACCTGGACGTGTCGCGGTGGACCTGCGGCGCGCCCATGTACCACTGCGCGGCGCTCGTGGTGCTCGCGCCGGACTTCGCCGGGGAGCCGCTCCAGGAGCCGCTCGTCGAGCACGCCCTGTCGGACATGGGGCTGCTGGGCCGGTGGATGAATGACGTGCGCAGCCTGGAGCGCGAGCGCGCCGAGGGGAAGTTCAACAGCCTCACCCTGCTGTGCGCGGCGGGGATGCCCGAGGCGGAGGCCGAGCGCGAGGCGGTGGAGCGCTCCGGCAAGCACCTCGAGTCGCTCTCGAACGTCGCCGGACAGCTTCCCGAGGCCTTGCGTCCCTGGGGCAAGACGCTGGTGGCCACGGGCCACTTCAGCCGGATGTTCTACATGCAGCGCGAGTTCCACCACCCCGAGTCCAGCGGCTAGGCGCGCCACGCTTCCGCCGAAGTCCCTCCCGAAGAGGTCTGATGAAACGTATCCAGGATGTCTTGTTGGCGGAGCTGCACTCGCTGGTGTCTTCACTCGGCGCGAAGGGCGGGTTGATGAGCCCTTCCGTCTACGACACGGCGCAGATGCTCCTCACCCTGCCTCCAGCGGAGGGTGGCTGGCCCGCCGTGGAGTGGCTGCTGTCCCAGCAGCATCCCGATGGCGGTTGGGGTGATCCGGCCATGCCGCTGCACCGCGACATTCCCACCCTCGCGGCCGTGCTCGCGCTGCGGGAGTACGGCCGCCGCCAGGGAACCCGCTCCGCCATCCAGGAGGGCGTGGCGTTCCTGCGCAAGCAGGCGGCGCTGTGGGCCACCATGGCCCATGACGATCTGCCCGTGGGTGGGGAGATCGTCCTGCCCGGCCTGTTGAATCAGCTCGACGCGGCCGGGGAGATGCACATCCCCCGCAGGCCCTACGGCAAGCTGATCGAGTTCGGCGAGCGCAAGCGACAGTCCGTCGCGAAGCTGCCGATGCTGCCGGGCATGCCCTGGAACCACGTCTGGGAGATCACCGGCACCGAGCCGGATCCGCGGATCATCGACGGCTCGGGAGGCCTCAGTCACAGCCCGGCGGCGACGGCGGCGTGGGTGAAGGCCGCCTCGGACCGGCCGGAGCTGGAGGACACCGTGGAGCGCGCGCGCCGGTACCTGTCCAACGCCGAGCGCGCGTGCGAGATGGGCATTCCGGGCGTCACCTCGACCATCTACCCCTTCGAGCGCTACGAGCAGGTCTTCTCGCTCTACGCCCTGCAGATCGCCGGCGTGCTCAAGGATCCGCGCCTCGAGGGCGTGGTGATGCCGATCGTCAAGGAGCTGGTCACCGCCCTGACTCCCAAGGGCATCGCGATGAGCGACCACTTCCTGCAGGACGGGGATGACACGGCGGCGGCCGTGATGCTCCTGCACGAGTTCGGCTACCCGGTCGACCTCTCGGTCCTCTACCGCTTCCAGAAAGACGACCACTTCGTCGCCTACGCGGGGGAGATGCACCCCTCGCCGACGGTGACGGCCCGCTGCATCCACGCCCTGGTGGTGATGGGCCAGGACGTCGCGCCCTTCCAGCGCTTCCTGCTCGACCGCCAGGACGCGGATGGACGCTGGACGGTGGACAAGTGGAACCGCTCCTGGCTGTACACCACGGGCCACGCGGCCATCGCCCTCGTCGGCTCTCCGCACGTGGAGGCGCTGCGCGAGGCCGTCGAGGCCGTGCTCGTGTGCCAGAACCGCGACGGCGGCTGGAGCACCAACGGCCCCTCCAACCTGACGGAGACGGCCTACGCGGTGCTGATGCTCGCCTACCTGGAGCGCCAGGGCTTCTCCAACCAGGGCATCGTCCTGTCGTTGGACCGGGCCTTCGCGTGGATGCTGCAGAACTACCGGCCCTTCGCCCGTCCCGAGACGAAGGTGAAGTGCTGGATCGCGAAGGAGCTCTATCGCGTGGACCGCATCGACTCCATCTTCGAGCTGAGCGCCATGTTGATGCTCGACCAGCGCAAGTCGAAGGAGCGCGGGGGCGGCTGAGGCCCTCGGGGCACTCCACGCGGGTGCCCCGGGCTTCGAGCGGGTGGTTGCGCTACGCCACCTGGCTCGCGTCGCGGGTGGCGGCGTCCTCGCGGTGCTTTACCCGCATCTTGAGGTGCGAGGGGCGCAGGGTCACCGTGAGGACCTCGGGGGAGCTCCTTGTCGTCGACGAGCTCGACGTTCAGCCGCTGCACCATGGTCGCGACGATGAGCTGCTTCTCCATCATGGCGAAGTGGTTGCCGATGCAGGTGTGCGGGCCCGCGCCGAAGGGAAAGTAGGCGTAGCGCGGAAGCTGCTTCTCGAGCTTCCGGCCGGAAGCGGTCGGGATCGAAGCGCTCCGGGTCCGGGAAGAACGTGGCGTCCCGGTGGATGATGTAGGGCGGCATGAGGACCATCTGCCCCTTGGCCAGGCGGTACCCCGCGACGTCCAGGTCCTTCGTGGGCGCGCGTGCCAGCATGAAGATGACGGGGTAGAGCCGCAGCGACTCCTTGATGACCTGGAGCGTGTAGCGGAGCTGGGGCAGGTCCTCGAATGCCGGCGGACGCCCACCCAGGACGGTGTCCACCTCCTGGCGCACCCGGGCGAGCACCTCGGGGTGCCGGGCCAGCAGGTACCACGTCCAGCCCAGCGAGAGCGCCGTCGACTCATGCCCGGAGTAGATGGTCATGAGATCGTTGTGGAGCTGATCCTCGCTGATGGGCTGGCCCTCCTCGTCGCGCACCTGCACGAGCGAGGACAGCATGTCCTTGCGCTGCCCATGGTCCACGCGCCGCTGGCGGATCATCCCGCGGAAGGTCGTGTCGATGGTGCGCAGGGCCTCGCGCACGCGCTTGTTGCGCGGCGTGGGCCAGGAGAGGGGAATCTGCACCAGGCTGGAGGTGAGGTACTCGATGTGCTGCAGGGCCTGCCCCATCGCGCCGAGCAGCTCGTTCGTCTCGTGGCGGTAGTCCACGTCGAAGAGCGTCTTGCCGATGATGCGCATCGTCAGGGTGGCCATCTCGTCGTGGACGTCGAACTCCTGGCCGTCCTTCCAGCCCGCGATGGCATCCAGGGTGTACTGCACCATGGTCTGCGTGAAGTGGGCGAGCTGCTCGCGCTGGAAGCCAGGCGCCAGGAGCTTGCGCTGCTTGCGGTGCTGGGGCCCGTGCAGCAGCACCAGGCTGCGCTCGCCCACGAGCGGGATGAACGTCTTCACCAGGGGGCCGCCATCCACGTCGTTGGCGTGGTGGTGCAGCAGGGTGTGCGCGATGGTGCCGGAGGTGACGACCGTGATGGGGAGCGGGCCCACGCGGATGGTGCCGATCTCTCCGCAGGTCTCCTTGAGGTCCCGGAAGAGCTTCAGCCGGTCGTGCCGGAAGCCGGACAGGTTCCCCGTCAGGAAGTGGCCCGGGAACCGGGGGATGGGCCTGGGCGTGGTGACGGCGGTGAGGGTGGGGGCGTCAGGAGGGGCCGGGGGGGGACTGGCGGGGGCGGGGGCTTCCATGGAAGTCCAGTCCTACACCCTGACCCAGGGGGTCGCCAAGACAGCGAGGCTGGATTGTTACAGCGGCGAGCAGGCGGGCGCGGTAGGCCCCCCGGACCCTACCTGCATTGCAGGCCCAGCCAGGCCCGGTCGAACCGGCAGGCGCGCAGGTCCTGCTCGCGGATGAGGAGGTAGAGGTTGCCGCCGTCGCCCCAGGTGAAGCCCGTCTGGTCATCCGAGCCGATCTGCCAGAGCAGGCGCCAGGCGGAGGCCCCGGGCTCGAGCCGCCGCGCCTCGGGGGAGTCGTAGCCGCGCGAGCCGCCGCAGTAGATGCCGTGGGAGACGAGCTGCGCCTCCAGGCGGGCGTCGTTCTGTATCCACCAGGGATGGCCCTCCACCTGGTGCGCGTGCTCGCCGCCGGAGAGCCGCTCGCGCAGCACGAGGTAGTCGTCCGCCTGCTCCGGGCCCCAATCGTCCGCGGGCACGGGGGCGCGGCGGTCCGCGGGGTCCGGCAGGCAGACGCCGAGCCGGGGCTCCAAGCGCAGGGGCAGGTCGAAGGCCAGGCCGGCGTCCTCCAGCTCCTTCGGAGGCGCGAGCGGCACGGCCTCGGCGCTGTGGGGGGTCCAGAGGAGCTTCCAATACTCGCTGTCCTTGGGGTTGTACCCCCAGCGTTGCTCCTGCGCGTCGTAGAAGAGGGCGAGGACACCGTCGCGGGGCAGGTGGGGCAGGGCCTCGCCCCGGCACGCGGCGAGCTCGGCGAAATCCAACTGGCCCACGAAGACGAGCGGGCCCCGGGGCGAGCGGGGCCATGGCGTGCCCGGTGGGACGAGCGGGTGTCCTCCATAGCGGCACCCGGGCAGGGTGGGATCCTCCGCGTCCCGGGCGGAGAAGAGGAGGCAGGGCGCGGCGACGGACTCGAGACGCTCGTGCCAGGCCTGGAGTGAGGAAGGAAGGGGAGGAAGTCCGAGCATGGGCGCGGCAGGCTACCCGACTCCGGTTACACTGGGAGTCATGAGCGCGCCGAACATCCGCCGGGCCATCCAGCTCCTTCCCACCTGTGCCACCACGGGTGTGGGGAGTCTTCCGCACACCCAGCTCGAGATGGGCCTGCAGGCCGCGCTCGTGCTGGACATTCCCTTCCTGCCGCAGCTTCCCGTGGGGCGGCCCTCGGAGTTCATGATTCCGCAGGCGCTCGAGGGGTTGCCGGGCGTGCGGTGGGACGACGAGGGCATGTGCACGGTGGACCTGGGGGCGTGGGAGGCGGGGCGCGCGGACTTCCTGGCGCGGCTGGAGGGAGCGTTGTCCTCGGGAGCGCTGGAGAGCTTCGAGCCCTCGCTGGACAACTGCCGGGCGTGGAGGCCGTTCCTCTGGGAGGTGGAGAACCGGAAGCTGGCCTTCGCGAAGGCGCAGCTCGCGGGCCCCTTCACGGTGCGCTCGGTGGCGCGCACGAGCGAGGGACACGCCACGTTGGACGTGCCGGGGCTGGACGAGGCCATCTTCCGGCTGGTGCTGGCGCGCTCGCTGGCGATGGTGAAGGCGCTGCGGCGGGCGGGGACGACGCCGCTCTTCTTCCTGGACGAGCCGGGCCTGTTCGCCTTCGAGCGCTCCAACCCGAGGCACCTGCTGGCGATGCAGGAGCTGCGGCTGCTGGTGGTGGCGCTGCAGCGCGAGGGCGCGCTGGTGGGGGTGCACTGCTGCGGCAACACGGACTGGGCGAGCCTGCTGGACGCGGGGCTGGACATGCTGTCGCTGGACGTGCGGCTGTCGCTGGACGCGGTGCTGGAGGATTCGGGGGCGTTCTCGCGCTTCCTGGACTCGGGGGCGACGCTGAGCCTGGGCATCATCCCCACGGACCTGGCCTCCACCTACGCGGTGGAGGAGCTGGTGGACGCGGTGGAGGTGTCACTGAAGGCGGCGCTGCCACCGGGACACGCCTTCGAGCGGGTGGGCTCGCAGGTGCTGCTGACGCCGGCATGCGGGCTGGCGATGCGCACGGTGGTGGACGCGGAGCGGGTGCTCGAGCAGCTCAAGGTCGCACAGCGCAGGCTCCAGGAGGCGCTGACGGCCGAGCAATCCACGCCGAAGTCCCCGTACGCGAGCTGATCCGTTAGCGACCAGGTTGAATCCGAGCCCCCCACCCCTCGCCCTCCGGGAGAGGGAAAGGGTGAGGGTATCGCGCATCCCAGGTTGAATCCGTGGCCGAGGACCTCAGCGCCCGAGCTTCAGCTCGCGCTCGGCCTGGGCCCAGTCCTGCTCGTGCTGACCGTGGCCGGCGCCGCGAGCGAGGAAGATCTCATAGGCGCGCCTGGCGATCTGCTCATGAGTGGGGGTGGTGCGGTTGGAGGCCGCGGCATTGCGAGCCGTGGTCTCCGGCATCTGCTGGGTCGGCGTGGGGTGGGACGTCTTGGCGTGCGTACGTGCCATGCGGAGCTCTCCTCCAGGAGCAAAGGAAGACTGCGGACCGCAGCATCGGCACCTGGGAGCGGGAGGGGAATTGGACCCGGGGCCCTCCGTTGCCGGAGCGACACGCCGGACCCGGGCCTGTCCTCTAGAGGACGCTCCTCACTCGCGAAGCGCACCGGCGGTGACAGCGGCCTCGAGCGCCTTGTGCATGGCGGTGCTCATGCCGAGCGAGGAGGCCTCGCCGGGGGTGCACCAGCGCAGCTCCTGGAAGGCGGGGGCGCGGGTGGGGTGCTGCTGTCCCGTCACGTGCAGCAGCCGGAGCGAGAGGGATCGGTGGGTGAGCTGCCGGCGCACGGTGCCGAGGTGTCCCCTCACGGAGACGTCCGTACCGAGCGCCTCGGCGAGCTTCGCGGCGGACTCCGGGTCGGCCGTATCGTCCTGCACCTCGGCGGCGGGCAGCTCCCAGAGGCCGCCGAAGAGGCCCTTCTCGGCGCGCCGGGCGAGCAGCAGGCGGCCCTCGTGGGCCCAGACGGCGACGGCGAGCGTCATCCGCTTGGGGGCGGCGCGCACCTTGGCGGGGGGCAGCTCGGCCACGCGGCCATGGAGGTACGCGAGACACTGCTCGCGCACGGGGCACAGAAGACACAGGGGATTCTCCGGGCGGCACATGGTGGCGCCGTGCTCCATGAGGGCCTGGTTGAAATCCCCGGGCCGCTCGCCGGGGACGAGCGCGGTGGCGAGCTCCCACAGCCGGGCCTCGCGGGCGCGGTCACCGGGGGCCCCCTCCACCTCGAAGAGGCGGGAGAGGACGCGGGCCACGTTGCCATCCACGAGGGGGGCGGGCTCACCGAAGGCGATGGAGGCCACGGCACCGGCGGTGTAGCGGCCGAAGCCGGGGAGGGAGAGCAGCTCGGCGGCGGTGGAGGGGAGCCTGCCGCCGAAGCGGGAGACGATCTCCTGGGCGGCGCGGTGCAGGTTGCGCGCGCGCGAGTAGTAGCCGAGCCCGCGCCACCCGGCGAGCACGTCCGGCAGCGGCGCGGCGGCGAGCGTCTCCACGGTGGGGAAGCGCTGGAGGAACCGCTCCCAGTAGGGGATGACGGTGGCCACCTGCGTCTGCTGCAGCATGACCTCGCTGAGCCAGATGGCGTACGGGTCACGGGTGCGGCGCCAGGGCAGGTCGCGCTTCTGCCGGTCGTACCACGCGAGCAGCGAGGCGCGCAGGGACTCGCGGCGAGCGGGCTCGACGAGGGGCGAGGGAGAGGACGCCTTGCGTTTGCGCGGAGGGCTCATGGAGCCTTGGCGGGATTGACGATGCGGCGGGCCACGCGGTCGAAGAGCGCGGGGACCCAGCGGTTGGCGAGCACCATGACACGGCCGGGGAGGGTGAGGACCGTCTCGCGGCGCTTGCGCCGGCTGGCGCGCACCATGGCGGTGGCCACGGCGGCGGAGCTCATCGCGTTCAGGGGAATGGCGTCCTGCTTCCAGCCCTCGGCGTTGAGGCGGGAGTCGCGGAACTCCGTCTCGGTGAGGCCGGGGGAGACGAGCAGGACGGAGATGCCCTCGGCGGCGAGCTCGGCGCGCAGGGACTCGGTGAGGAGGTTCACCGCGGCCTTGGAGGAGCCATAGCCGCCGAGCAGCGGCAGGCCGCGGTGGCCGAGCACGGAGCTGACGTTGACCACCTGCGAGCCGGGAGCGCGCTGGCGCAGCAGGGGCAGGGCGGCGCGGGTGACGCGCACCAGGCCGAAGAAGTTGACCTCGAAGACGTGGCGGAGCTGCGCCTCGCTGAAGCCCTCGACGGGGCCGTAGAGGCCGAGCCCGGCGTTGTTGACGAGGATGTCCAACCCGCCGAAGGCCGCCTCCGTCTCGCGCATGAGACGGATCACATCCTCCTCCACGGTGACATCGCAGCGCACAACGAGCGCCCGCACGCCGAGTGCTTCCACTTCGCGCGCGGTGTCCTGGAGCTGGGACTCGCGGCGGGCGGCGAGCACGAGGTGGGCGCCCTGGGCGGCATAGGCGGTGGCGGCGGCGCGGCCGATGCCGCTGGAGGCGCCGGTGATGAGGACCACCTTCCCCTGGAAGTCTTTGTTGGCCATGAGGCGCGGCACCTTAGCGGCTCTCAGGTGGGGGAAAAGGACCTGCTGGGGAGTGCCTGCACGCTTGTCCCTCTTTCGACTTCAGCGAGCCACCGTCTAGGATGCGCGACCTCCCATGCGGCGCACCTCCTTCGCCAACGATTTCTCCTGGTCCAAGAGCCGGCACGAAAAGCTCCAGGAATGCCTGAGGGCCTACTACCTCTATTACTACCGCTCCTGGGGCGGCTGGGAGTCGGGGGCGCCCAAGGAGGTGCGGGAGCTGTACGTGCTCAAGAAGCTGGGCAACCGCTACGCCTGGGCGGGCAGCGTGGTGCACGACGCCATCAAGGACGCGCTGTTGGACATCCGAGCGGGGCGCGCGGTGGAGCCGGAGAAGGTGGAGGCTCGGGCGCGCAAGCTGATGCAGGACGACTTCCGCCACTCGCGGGGCAAGTCGTACTGGACGCAGAAGTACCGCAAGACGTTCTCGGGCCTGGTGGAGCACGAGTACGACGAGCAGGTGGCGGACGAGGCCTGGAAGCAGAACTGGGAGACGGTGCGCTCGGCGTTGGCGTGGTTCTTCAGCTCGCGCTGGCCGGAGCTGGCCCGGGGGCTGAAGCCCGCGCAGTGGCTCGAGGTGGATGCGGGGGCCGAGTTCTCCACCTTCACGATGGACGGGGTGAAGGTGTTCGCGATCCCCGACTTCGCCTACGTGGACGCGGACGGCTCGCCGGTGGTGGTGGACTGGAAGACGGGCAAGGCGCGCGAGGGGTATGACGAGCAGGTGCTGGGCTACGGCCTGTACGTGTCGCAGCGCTACCGGCTGCCGATGGAGAAGGTGCGCGCGTCGCTGGTGTACCTGAACGACGGGGTGGAGCATCAGGTGCAGGTGGACGCGGACGCGGTGGAGGGCTTCAAGGCCCGCTTCGCGCAGAGCGTGGCGCGGATGCGCGAGCTGCTGGCGGACCCGGCCACCAACACGCCGAAGGACGAGTCCGCCTTCCCGCAGACGGAGAACCTGTCGGCGTGCACCCGCTGCGCCTTCCGCCGCCCCTGTGGCCGCGAGGCAGCGGCGGCGAAGGTGGCCTGAGCCTCAGGCCCGATGCTGCCATGCCCGGCGACTCACCCATCCCCCCTCCCGGCGGCTTGCCCACCCTGCGCTTCCCCCCCAGCTCCCCATCTCGAGCCGGGTGGAGGACATCACCGCGGCCATCACCGCCCATCAGGTGGTCATTGTCGCGGGGGCCACCGGCTCGGGGAAGACGACGCAGCTGCCAAAAGTCCTGCTCGCCATGGGGCGCGGACGCCCGCGCCAGATTGGCGTCACCCAGCCCCGGCGTATCGCCGCGACGAGCGTGGCGGCGCGCGTGGCACGCGAGCTCGGCACGGAGCTGGGCACGGACGTCGGCTACCAGATTCGCTTCGAGGACCGCTCGTCCCGGCAGACGGCCGTGAAGTTCATGACCGACGGGGTCCTGCTCGCGCAGATTCACAGCGACCCGCTCCTGCGCCGCTACAACACGATCGTGCTCGACGAGGCCCACGAGCGCAGCCTCACCATCGACTTCCTGCTGGGGTGGCTCAAGCGCATCCTCCCCAGGCGCCCCGACCTCAAGGTGGTGGTCAGCTCGGCCACCATCGAGACCGAGCGCTTCTCCCAGTTCTTCGGGGGGGCTCCGGTCATCCAAGTGGAGGGCCGTACCTTTCCGGTGGACGTGCTCTACGAGCCGCCCCCCGAGGACGCCGAGCTTCGCCGACTCCGTCGCCGATGCGGTGGCGGACGTGCTCTCGCTCGACCCGGACGGGGACGTCCTCGTGTTCCTCCCCGGGGAGCGGGAAATCCGCGAGGCCGAGAGTGCCCTGAACGCGCGCGAGCTCCGCGGCACGGTGGTGCAGCCCCTGTATGCGCGCCTGTCGGCCGCCGAGCAGTCGCGCGTCTTCTCCACCATTCCCCAGCGCCGGGTCATCCTCGCCACCAACGTCGCGGAGACGTCGGTCACCATCCCGGGAATCGTGTACGTCGTGGACACGGGGGTGGCGCGCCTGTCGCGCTACGACCCGCGCTCGGGCACCACGCGCCTGCACATCGAGCCGGTCTCCCAGGCCAGCGCCGACCAGCGCAAAGGGCGCTGCGGACGCGTGCGCGAGGGGATCTGCGTGCGCCTCTACGACGAGGCGGGCTTCACCATGCGGCCCGCCTTCACCGACCCGGAAATCAAGCGCACCGGGCTCGCGGGGGTCATCCTGCGGATGAAGTCCCTCGGCCTCGGTGACGTCGAGGACTTCCCCTTCCTCGACCCGCCCCAGCCGAGGGCCATCGCCGAGGGCTGGCGGGTGCTCGAGGAGCTCGGGGCCATCGAGGGCAAGGATCGCACCTTGACGCCGCTCGGGCACCAGCTCGCGCGCTTCCCGGTGGACCCGCGCATCGCGCGGATGATTCTCGCCGGCGCCGAGTACGGGTGCCTGGACGAGGTGCTCATCGTCGCCGCGGCGCTCAACCTGCAGGACCCGCGCGAGCGGCCACGGGAGCTCGCGCAGAAGGCGGACGAGTCGCACCGGCGCTTCCGTGACGAGCACTCGGACTTCACGGGGCTCCTCAAGCTGTGGGCGTTCGTGCGCGAGGCCGAGGGCCGGGGGACGTCCCATCTGCGGCGCGTGTGCCGGGACAACTTCCTGTCCTTCCTGCGGGTGCGCGAGTGGCGGGACGTCCAGCGCCAGCTCGAGGAGACCGTCCGCGAGCTGCGCCTGCCGCGCAAGGGCCGGGGCGCCCCGGCGCGCGGGGACGTCCTGCACCAGGCGCTCCTCACCGGGCTCCTGTCCCGCATCGGCCAGTGGAATCCGGAGCAGCGCCACTATACGGGCGCGAAGCAGACGCGCTTCATGCTTCACCCCTCGTCGGCGCTCGCGAAGAAGCCCCCTGCCTGGGTGATGGCGTTCGAGCTCGTGGAGACGTCCCAGCTCTTCGCGCGCACCGTGGCGAAGCTCGACCCGGAGTGGCTCGCGGCGGCGGCCCCCCACCTGCTCAAGCGCAGCTACTCCGAACCGCACTGGTCGGAGAAGTCCGCGCGCGCCGTCGTGAAGGAGAACGCGACCCTCTTCGGGCTTCAAGTCTTCAAGGAGCGCCCGGTGGCCCTGGCCAGCATGGACCCCGCCCGGGCCCGGCTGATGTTCCTCGAGCATGCCCTGGTGCGCGGCGAGTACCGCACCCGGGGGGCGTTCCAGGAGAAGAACCGCCAGGTGCTCGAGCGCGTGGCGCGCCTGCGGGACAAGGCCCGGCGCAGCGAGCTGCTCGACAGCGAGGCGCTGCTGACGTTCTTCGACCAGCGCGTCCCGGCGGACGTGACGGACGGAGCGAGCTTCGAGGCCTGGCGCCGCAAGGCCGAGGCGGCCGACCCCGACGTGCTCGTCCTCTCGATGGAGGATGCCCTCGCGGACGACCCGGGCCTGTCCCCGGCGCACTACCCGGACGCCATCACCCTGCACGGCGCGTCCGTGCCGGTGACGTACACCTTCGACCCCGCGGCCGAGGACGACGGCATCACCCTGAGCGTGCCGCTGCTGCTGCTCGCCCAGCTCGTCCCGGGTGAGCTCGACTGGACCATCCCCGGGTGGCAGCGGGAGAAACTCACCGCCCTGCTCGAGCAGCTCCCTCGCGCCCAGCGCAAGCAGCTGGGGCCGGTGCCGGACCTGGTCGACCGTCTCGAGAAGGAGCTGGTGCCCTTCCGCGGGCCGATGATTCCGGCGCTCGCGCGTGCGGTGTACCGGCTGAGCGGCGTGGACGTGCCCGAGGAGTCCCTCCGGGCGGATGCCGTGGCGCCCTACCTGCGCCTCACGCTCCGGGTGCTCGACGAGCGGGGAAAGGAGCTCGCGCGGAGCCGCGACGCCGACGCGCTGCTCGAGCAGTACGGGGGACATGCACGGGCGAGGCTGCGCAGCGCGGCACCGGCTTCGGACTGGGAGCGCAAGGGGCTGACGGCCTGGACCTTCGGAGAGCTGCCCCCCGTGGTCACCCGGCGGGTCGGCGGGCTCGAGGCTCCGCAGCTACCCCGCGCTCGTCGACCGGGGCGCTGCCGTGGACCTGGTGCTGCTCGAGACCTCCTCCGCCGCCGACGCGGCCACGCGCACGGGGGTCCGCCGGCTCCTGATGCTCGCCGCGCGCGGACACGTGGCCGTCAGCGCCGCGCGCATGCCGCTGCCCTTCCCGTCCCTGGACGGCGCGCCGCCCGCGCGGGGCCAGGCCGACGCCTTCCGGGCGCTCGTCCTCGCACGCAGCGTCGACGATGCGTTCAACCTCGCACCGGGTGCGCCGCTGCCCCGCACGAAGGCGGCCTTCGAGGCGCTGGTCCGTGAGGGCTCACCGCGCATCGAGCCTGCGGCCCGGGACTGGGCGAACACCGTCGCTGTCACCTCCATGGAGCTCGCCACGACGCTCGCCGCACTCAAGGCGGCATCCAAGGGGCCGAGCGGCGCGGCGGCCGTGCGGGACATCCGCTCGCAGCTCGGGCACCTGTTCCCCGCCAACCTCATCGAGTGGATTCCCTTCGTGCGCCTGCTGAACTACCCGCGCTACCTCCGCGCAGCCCAGGCACGGCTGTCGCGTGCGGTGGCGAACCCCGGCAAGGACGCAGGGAAGGCCGCGCCCTTCACCCCCCTGTGGGAGACCTTCCTCGCCAGGCGCGCCACCGTGCGTGACCAGGAGGCGGCGCAGGAGCTGCGGTGGGCCTTCGAGGAGCTCCGCGTGGCCATCTTCGCTCCGGAGGTGACGACGCCCGTGTCGGTGACGGTGGCGAAGATCGGCGCGGCCCTCGCCGCGCTGCGCTAGACGCGAGCGGCTCCGGGATTGCAACATCAAGAAGAGTGACAAAGCTCCTTGAGCCTCATCGCCATGACAGGGACATCAAGCGAACACCATGTCAAAGTCCTGTTTCATCTTGAGCAGGATGAGGATGGATATCCTCCAGCCCGTGTGGAGACACTCTGGGCCATCGAGATGGGGGACGGTCTCTACAAGATCGACAATATCCCTTTTTTTGTTACGGGCATTGCCGTGGAGGACATCGTCTCGGCGGAGCCAGAGGCGGGCATGCTTGTCTACAAAGAGGTCGTCCATCCCTCGGGGCACAGCACCTTCCGTGTCGTCGTGTATAACCATGATGAGGTCCCCGGGGTGCGTGGACTCTTCAAGCAACTGGGCTGCTCGACGGAACAGAGCCACCTGCGAGGTTTGATCGCGGTGGACGTGCCTCCATCCGTTCCATGGGATGCCCTGAAGCGGGTGCTGGATACAGGCCGAGCGCAGGACCGGTGGGACTACGAAGAGGCCTGTCTGGCACGGTCCTGACGGTTACCCGGTGAGGGGGTGAAAGTCGGGTCTGTCGGGACGGCCAGGACGGCCGGAACGGTGTCCCCGGAACGGTGTCAAAGGATTCCCCGGAACGGTGTCCACGCCTTCACCTTTGCCTCCAACCATTTCCACCTGCTGGTGTGGGCCCGGGGGGCAGCGCTCGCCGGTTTCATGCAGTACCTGCGCGCCAACCTCTCCAGGAAGGTGGGGCGACTGGTGGACTGGAGCGGCGGCTTCTGGGAGAGGCGCTATTCAGCCGAGCCAGTCCTGGACGACGAGGCGCTGGTGGGGCGGTTGCGCTACGTGCTGGCCCATGGGGTGAAGGAGGGCCTGGTGGAGAGGAGCGCCGAGTGGCCGGGCCTCTCGTGCCTGCCGCAACTGCTGGGGCCGGCGAGGCGGCTGTTTCAGTGGTTCAGCTGGACGAAGCGCTGGAGCAAGAGGAGGAGCGAGGACTTGGAGGCGGGGGAGGGGCGCTTCGCCAAGGAAATCGCCGAGCCAGTGGAGCTGGTGGTGGAGCCCCTCCCGTGTTGGAAAGGACTGGGGGAGGAGGAGCGGCGGCGTGCGGTGCGGGGATTGGTGGAGGCGGTGGAGTCCGAGGCTCGCGCACGGGACAAGCCTGTCATGGGGGTTCGAGCTGTGCGGGCCCAGCACCCGCATACCCGGCCCGAGCACCTCAAGCGCAGCCCGCGGCCATTGGGTCATGCCTCCACGCGCCAGGCGCTGAGGGAGTTGCGCGAGCAGTACCGGACCTTCGTCGCGGCGTTCCGCGAGGCGGCAGCTCGGTGGAGGCGAGGGGACTTTTCGGCCCCCTTTCCGCTCTACTCCTTCCCGCCGCGTGTCGTGCCGAGTCCCCTCACACGAATTCTTTGACACCCTCTCGGGCCGAGTCCCCTCACACGAATTCTTTGACACCCTCTCGGGGAGCACTTGGGGCTGCCCTCGTGGCCTGCTCAGCTGGCCCCGGCGCAGGGGCCATCGCAGCTGGCGTGGTGTTGAGCCCCAAGCAGTCGCGCTGCCCCACATGCCCACGCCCCTGCTGCGTCCTTCCAGGAGGCGGGGCCGCTTGGGCCGGCGTGTGCCTCCAGGAGGCTGCACGCTCTGCGCACCGGCCTGGCGCACAGCCCGGGGGGCTCCCGTCAGCGGCCCTCCGCGGCCCCTCGGCTCCTGCCCTCTCCCTCAACACGGCCCCCATCCCTCCTATACGCCGGGCTGGAGCAGGTGCGCCGCAAGAGTTCCTCATCGAGCGGTGCTGGGATTGCCTTTGCGGTCAGGGCGCGAGTACGCCAGTCACGGTGGTGCTGGCGAGCACGGGCGCACTGTCCGAGTCGGAGGTGTGGATACTGAAGACGTAGCTATGACCCGCTACGATCCACTTGGCGTATTCGCAGGCAGAGCCGTTGTCGCTCTCCTTCGTGAACAGTTTGCCTGGGCCCCCGTCCACGCGCACGCGGATCCACACCGGTTGGGTGAGGAAAGTGGTCGACCAGCAGATTTTGGTGGTACCCGCCGCCCCAGCCGCCACCGAGACCGTCTGTGGGCTCGCGCTGATGGAAGCCCGCGTCCCTACGTAGTCGCACTGCACTGCGTTCCACCCCCCGCCGGTGGAGCAGGTACCGCAGCTGCTGAGGCAGAGATAGTAGCTGGGGAGATAGCCGTACGGGCACAGGGCGCCACACCTCAACAACTCACTCTGGACGGTCCCAGGCTCTTCGGACTCGGTGTCGGGTGGCATGTCGACCCCGCACGCCGTGATGAGAACAACCATCACGAGTGAAATACCCATCAACTTGTTCCCCATCAACTTGTTCTTGAACACTATTCTCTCCCAGGTTGGCGCAAGAGTGCCTTTGGTTTCTTCGGGGCGGGTGATTGCTCTTGCAATGTTTCAAGGTGAAGACGCATGGCGTGGTGGACAAGGGCCTGCTTCAATTGCCACCAGGCACTGAACGCTCACCATGCCGCGAGCATGTCGTAAGTATTCACTGGCTGAAGGTGCTCACCTGCAAGAGGTGAAAGAGAGAGATTCTCTCGTTCTGCGAAGTCAGGACGAGTGCCGCCTCGCATACGCGGCCCAGGTACACCGGCCCGGGCAGGGGATGGCGTGGTGAGGGAGCGTGGCGACATCTGGGTGTCACTCACTCGTCCGGTGCACGCACCTTGCGAGGGTGCACCACCACGGCTCCAGCGCAGGGGCTCGCCCAGCGCGCGTGGTGTTGAGCCCCAATGCGTATTCCGGCCATCGTGATCACCCAGATCGGTCGATCGTGATCACCTGGATCGGTCATAGTGATCGGAGCGAAGCGACGCTGACCGGGGACCTACTTCTCCGCAGACTCCTCCTTCCTGCGGGAGGGGCCCTTTAGCATGACCCGATGGGAGTTATGTCGCACCCTGTCGCAAATAGCGTCGGCCACCGTCGGGTCACCCAGGTGGTCGTGCAGCTGGCTGGTCATGAGGGTGCTGCGGTTGCCGTACCTGTCCTCGAGAATCTCCAGCATGTCCCTGCGCTCCTGCACCTTGAGCGGCGCCAGCCCCCAGTCATCAATCACCAGCACGTCCACCTTGGCCAGACGCGCGAGCACCCGCGCGTACGAGCCGTCCGCGTGTGCCAGCGTCAGCTCATCGAAGAGCCGGGGCGCCCTGCGGTAGAGCGCCTTGTAGCCCTTGCGGCACGCGGTCTGCGCCAGCGCGCATGCCAGGTACGTCTTGCCGGTGCCCGTGGCTCCCGTAATCACCACGTTCTGGTGCTCGGCCACCCAGCGGCACGAGCCCAGCCGGGGCTGCGCTGGACGGAGGTGGACGTGCGGCCCCCGCCCCGAAAGCAACCCCGGTGCGCCGTCCTGGAGGGCTTCTCCCTGCATGCCAACACGCACCTGCACGCCAACGACAGGTTGGGGCTGGAGCGGCTGTGCCGCTACGGGGCGCGCGGTGCGCTGGCGCTGGCGCTGGAGCGTTTGTCACGAGCGGAGGACGGCCGCATCGCCTGGCGAATGAAGCGCCCGCTGCCGGACGGCACCACGCACCTGCTCTTCACCGGGCTGGAGCTTTTGCGGCAGTGGGCGTGCGAGCAGCGCGCATTGCCCCAGTCGGCGCTGAGCCAGGCAATCAAGTACATGAGCAACCGGTGGACGGGGCTGACGCGGTTTCTGACGGACCCGCGGGTGCCGCTGGACAATGGCGCCACCGAGCGCGCCATGCGCGGGCTGGCGCTGGGGCGCAAGAACCACTACGGCAGCCGGAGCCGGCGCGGCACCGAGGTGGCGGCCCATCGGATGGCGGGGCCGGGACCCATGTCTACCTTACGACGGAGGACGGCCCGGGGCGGATCGTCGCGGGGGAACCACCATGTCCAGCAAAGGCCTCGCGAGCGCGGTGGCGCTCGTGTGTCTGTCATACGGAGGGGGCTGCGGCCTGGCAGCCCGCCAGCCCGGCGGAGCCACCACCGCGGGCGCCAGCGAGGAGGCCCGCCAGGAGCAGCGGCGGGCCATGCGCCAGGAGGAGGTGGCCTCCCGCCCCCGCCCCACCGGGGAGCAGGCGCGGCAGGGCATCACCGACGCGCTCGCCGAGCCCGAGACGAGGGCGCAACCGCGGAGGGGCGTCGATGCGAGGGTCAGCCAGCCGCCGCGGAGCGTGCCGGGTGGGGAGGGTCCCTCTGCTGCCGAGGGGCCGGTGGCCACCGCGGGCCCGAGGGCGGCAGGGGAAGGTCCGGGCGTCGGAGGCGCGAACCTGGCCGGAGAGATGGCCGAGCCGGTCATCGAGGAGCCGAAGAGCGAGCCGGGAGCGGTCTTCCCTCAGTGCGAGGGGTTGCGGGGGGAAGCGGCACGCACCTGCATGGAGGCCGGGCTGGCCGCGTTCGGTGCGTCCGTGGCCCAAGCGGCCGCCGGGGAGGTCCGCGAGGCGCTCCAGCCCTGGCTACTCCTGCTCACCGCCGGAGGCGGGTTGCTGGTGGTGCAGTTCCTCCTCAACTTCCTCTCCCTCTTCATGGCGCGGGGCGCCACGCCTGACGGCCCGCGGGCGCCGCGTCCCCGACCGGGCACCCGCCCGCCGAGCGTGGCGACCTTCCTGGCTGGCGCTCGAGCTTCGCCCGGAATGAGACCGGCTCCACCTTCCTCGGAGAGGGAGGTCCTGGCGGCTGAAGACAGAGCTGAGCCGCGCCCGGGAAGTGCCGTGATGAGCGAGCAGCGGGAGGAGGAGGGGCACGGGGATGAGCGCGAGCAGGTGGGGCAGACGGAGGACCGGCTGCGCGGCGAGCCGTTGCTCACCCTCGAGGAGCTGGAGCGCTGGCGCGCGCAGGCGCTGGACGTGCAGCACCGGCTCGGCCACCTCCAGGAGGAGAAGCGGGAGCTGCTGCGCAAGGTGGGCGGGGCGGCCCTGGGGCTGCTGGTGCTGGAGGGGGGCCACTCCCGCAGGCAGGCGCGCCGACGCGAGAGGCTGCTGTCCCTCCTCCTTCGTGAAGGCGACGGACATGCTCCTGCCGGACTCCTCACGTCACTCCGGGCGAGGATTTACGGAGGAGGCTGGTGGCGGGGCGAGGAGGGCTGAAGAAGCTTCCACCTGACAGACGGCCAGCCGTGCGGATGTCGACACCCGCCCCGCGCATCGTCCCCGGCTGTCACAACCCGCCGCCCGCGCGTCCCTCCTGGGGATTCACCTGGAGAGGTGGGTGAATCCCTCATCCACTCGACACGCGGGCCCCCATGAACCCTGACAAGGCAGTCACCCTGGAACAAGAACTCAAGTGTTATGGTCAACCGGATACGCGCTCGCGGGAGCTCGGCCGGCTGCCTCGGCAGCGGTTCAACGTGATCGAGGAGCGCCTGTCCTGCCCCAGCGAAGAGACGGACTACCTGCTCCTGTCCACCCCTGGCATCGGCACGGGACAGGCGTGGATCTGCTCCCGCTGGAAGGACCATCGCTATGCCTCCGTGACGGAGAGCCTCTCCGATGCCATGGCCATTCCCGAGTCCTTGCTCGTCGCGCGCCTCAAGGACTTCCGCGGCTACGGGTACGACATGCACCAGAACATCAGCTACCCGTGGCCGCTGCCCGGTGTCCAGGTGCCCACCGGTCTGCCGACGCCGAAAATCAACTGCTGCACCTTCGTCGAGGCGCTGCTCGTCAAGGCCTGGGAGGATGCGCTGCCCGGGCGCTTCAGCTGGAGCCGGAGCCTCCACGACCAGATGATGATTCTCGGCAAGAAGGACGTCTTCTCCCCGGTGAGGGCCGTCGTCGAGGCGGGCATGGCCACGCCCCTCGCGGACCCGAGCGCGCCCCCTCCGCCCTGGACGCTCGTCCAGGGCTGGAAGAGCCTGAATCCGCTCAAGGGAGGCCACTCCTTCCTCGTCGTCGCGGAGCGTCAAGGCGTCGTGCTCACCCTGGAGGCCAATGCCGCCTACGGGCTGAGCGGCGTTGGCTTCCGCGGCCTGGGCAATGCCGAGCAGTTCGGCTTCGCGCCGCCTCCGGACTGGTGGTGCAACCCGGACCTGTGGATGGGTGGGAAGGTGTGGACCTGGGAGCGCCTCCTGGCCGCCTATGGGGTCCTCAAGCTGGCGCGTCTCAAGGTCATCGACCCGCGATGGGCCGGGTGAGCCGCGCCACTACGCCCGGCAACCCCTGGCCACCCAGGAGAAAAAGGCGAAGGGCCTGGAACCATCGGGGCGGCCGTGCAGGCGGAGACGCAGGTGGATATCCGTCTCGCGGCGGTGGGGCAAGTGGAGATGGTCGCCGTGAGCGCCGAGTCCGTCACCATCGCCCTTGCTCCTGGTGCTGTCGCCATGACGGCTCGGGCCATGAGCGGCGCCGCTGCCAAGGCTCCTCCCAACGGCTTCAGGGCGTGGGGCTCGTACACGAGCGTCAAGCGGGTCATGGGCTCGGCGGGCCCAGGGAAGGAGTGGCACCACATCGTCGAGCAGACGTACTTGGGGCTGCCCTCGTGGCCTGCTCAGCTGGCCCCGGCGCAGGGGCCACCGGCGGATGCCGTGCGGCTCGTGAATGTGTTTCGTGGAGTAGATGGTGAGTGGGGACCCGGCCGGGACGGGCTTGCGCAGAGGTCCGCCAGCGGCTTCCGGTGGAGCCCCAGCGACGTCGTCAGGCCCGGCTCGAGCGCAAGGCCGCACCCGCGCGCCGCACGATGGCCTCCTCCGCCGTCAGACCGAAATCAATGTTTCGAGCCACCTGGGGAGCGGGAGCGGTGGCACGTCCCCGGTTCTAGCACGGTGGAGTCCATGAAAGCACGGCTTCCAGTCTATTCACGGGGCGTCTCGCGGTACACTCCGTGAGGCTCGGGCCAGGAGGCCTCGTGCCCCCGGCCGTCCCTCCTCCTCGGCAGGTGCGCCACTTCCCGCTCGTCCTTCACGGGCCCCTTGGTCACTTCCTCGCTCTCCACCCGCGGTTCCCTGCCACCGGTGGCTCGCCCTTCCATGCCTGCCGACAGCGGAGGCGGGTGCTCTCCGCCCCTGGGTGGCCATCCCGCCGGGACGCGCCCCATCACGAGCGAGGGGTTCGGACTCCACCCGTTCTGACGAGCGGAAACCGTGGAGCAAGCCTTCAGCCAAAGAAGGAGGAGTCCAATGTCCAGGAGAACGACGCACAGTACTTCAGAAGAGCGACCGGAATACTCGAGGAAATCGCTCAAGTTGTTCGCTGTATCACTGGCGTGGCTTCTACCTTTGCTGGGTGGTTGGGCTGGCTCACCCGGCAGTAACACCCCAGATGCCTTCAACGTACCTGACCAGATCCAAGCCAGGCTGGGCACGGCGCTTGCCCGCACTCAATGGGAGATGCATGTAGGCGGTTTCGAAGCTGGAGCGACAGGCTCCAACTTCGTGATCGATGCGCCATGCACTACGAAGAAACATGGTGATGTATGCTTATACGAAGCGGCGGTGGTGCCGCCGAGCGACGATTCCGCGTGGTTGCCCGCGCCGAACGGCGACACCATCAACTTTCAGGGCACGTCGGCTCTCGCCTGCCTCAAGCAGGTGGACTACACGTACTTCCAAACCTTCGTGAACATTCCCTCGGAGGTGTCCGTCAAGACCCATACCGTGGATTTCTCTGGGTTGGACGACGGTGCACGGGTCACGATCTACAATAGCCGACATCCCAGCGGACTGGTTGTCGACGGCAGCTACGTGTTCCTGGGCGGCGCTGGTACCGCCGATCTTGCCGACCTCCTGACGACGGGGCTCAATCGTATCGTAGTGACTCAGTTGAATGACTGCAGTCGTGGCAGGCTGGATAGCGCCAAGGTCATTCTGAACGGCATGGCAGGTGGCGTGCTCCCGGAGTGTGACCGCGAGGTTCAAGGCCGCTTCATCCTGACAACCAAACAAGAAGCTCGAAGCGCTTCGAGGCGTGCGAACCGTTGTTGGGCTGGTCGATGTGTATCTCAATGATGAGGTTGACTCGCTCGACGCGCTCGCGTGCCTGGAGTCGGTCCGCTGTCCGGAAGGCGCGGACAGATGCGGGTTCTCCGTGTTCGACAACGACCGGGTGGCCAGCTTGGACGCGCTCCAGAGACTGCGGAGCGTGGAGGGAGACCTCGTCATTGGGATGAATCCCAGGCTTACCAGTCTTCGGGGGTTGAGCGGTTTGCGCTCGATTGAAGGCAAACTCTCTATAGGCAGCAACGTAAGCGCTCGGCGGACCACACCTTCCGAGTGAGGGAGGAGGCGTTCAGCGTCGCGTTCCAGGAGGTGTAGACATGGGACGCAACACGGAAGAAGTGGACGCAACGCTCGCGAGGGCCGCGGCAAGCAACTACTGGACGGAGGCCGAAGCGCAGGAGGTGCTCGAGGCCTACGAGGAGAGCGGGTTGTCGGTGGCGGAGTTCGCCCGCCGCCATGGGCTTACACCGCAGCGGCTGAGGTGGTGGAAGAAGCGGCGGGCCGAGGAGGCGGGCCCGGCGCTCTCGTTCGTCCCGGTGCACGTCGCGGCGCCACCGTCGACAGAAGCACAGCGGGCACCGGGCACAGCCAGCATGGAGGTGCTACTGGCCAGGGGCCGGCGCATCCGTGTGGAGCCGGGCTTCGACGCGGACGCGCTGGCGCGGCTGGTGAGGGTGCTGGAGGAAGCATGCTGACACTGCCCTCCTCGGTGCGCATCCACCTGGCGAGCCAGCCGGTGGACATGCGCAAGTCCTTCGACGGGCTCTCCTTGCTGACGCGACAGGTACTGCGGGAGGACCCCTTGAGTGGACACCTCTTCGTCTTCTTCAACCGCACGCGCGACATGGTGAAGGTGTTGTGGTGGCACTCCGGTGGCTTCTGCCTCTTCTCCAAGCGCCTGGAGAAGGGCAGCTTCCGCCTGCCGCGCTCGCTACCGGAGGACACGGGCGCCGTCACCCTGGACGCGGTGGAGCTCACCCTGCTGCTGGAGGGGATTGATTTGAAGGCCAGTGTCCGCCGGCCTCGCTGGCAGCCCCCACCTCTGAAGTCGGCTGCTTGAGAATACCTCTTGCGTCCAGGGGCAGCTCCATGGCTCATGTCCCGGGACATGAGCGGCGCGGCCCCCGGCAAGAAGACGACGGACGTACACGGCGTGGCGGCGCTGTTGCGCACGCTGCTGGCCGAGGGCCAGGACGAGCAGGTGATTGAGCTGGTGGTGGGCCTGCTCTCGCAGTTGGTGGAGAAGAACACCGAGTTGGAGTTGCGGCTGCGCAAGGAGATGCGCCAGCGGTTTGGCCGCCAAAGCGAGAAGCTATCCGCCGAGCAACTGTCGCTGTTCCTGGAGCAACTGGGCCAGGAGAACGCCGGGGCCCAAGAGGCGGCGGCGCCTGAGGCCAGGGACGCAGGCGTCGCGGCGGGCTCCACGCCGCCCTCCAAGCCACCACACGAGGAGTCGCGAAAGAAGGAGCGCAAGGGGCACGGGCGCCGTCCGCTCCCCTCCAGCCTGCCGCGCGAACAGCGCGTCCACCAGCCCCCGCCCGAGGCGCTGCGGTGCGAGGCATGCGGGCGGGACAAGACGTGCTGTGGCGAGGAGAGGAGCGAGACATTGGAGTGGGTGCCCGGTCACTTCAAGGTGATTGAGGAGGTACGGCCCAAGTACGCCTGCCGGCCGTGTGGTGACGGGCTGGTGGTGGCTCCTCCCGCCGACAGGGTGATTGAGGGGGGATTGCCCGGACCGGGCCTGGTGGCCCACATCCTCGTTTCCAAATTCAAGGACCACCTGCCGCTGCACCGGCTGAGCGGCATGTACGCGCGCCATGGCGTGCAGCTGCGTACCTCGACGCTCTCGGACTGGGTGGCCGCGGGCGCCGACACCCTCCAGCCGCTGGCCCGGGAGGTGGCCCGGCGGGCGCTGGACTCGCACGTGTTGCAGAGCGACGACACGCACCTGAAGGTGCTCGACAGAGAGCACCCCAACGGCCTCAAGCGCGGGCACATGTGGGTGTACTTGGGGGACACCACCTGGGCGGCCTTCGTCTACACGCCGGACTGGAAGGAAGAAGGGCCCCTGTCCTTCCTGGACAAGCGTGAGGGCTGGCTGCTGGTGGACGGGTACAAGGGCTACGACAAGCTGTTTACCCGCCAGGGCGCCACCGCGCTGGAGGTGGGGTGCTGGAGCCATGCCCGTCGCTACTTCGTCGAGGCCTTGGACGCTGGTGACACACGAGCGGCGCTGCCGCTCTCTCTCATCGGCCGGCTCTTCGAGGTGGAGCGCGAAGCCGACGAGCAACAGGTGGACGAGGCCGAGCGGCTGCGCAGGCGCGACACGCTCTCACGCGCTGTCACGGAGCACCTGGGGCGCTGGGTGGCCGAAGTCTACAACCGGGAGCCGCCCAAGAGTCCGCTGGCGCGGGCGTGCCGCTACGCCATCAACCAGTGGAAGTCGCTGACGCGCTTCATGGAGGACGCGCGCCTGCCGCTGCACAACAACGCCTCGGAGCTGCGGCTGCGGGAGATTGCCGTCGGCAGGAAGAACTACCTGTTCGCCGGCAGCGACGCGGGAGCCGAGCGCGCCGCGTGCGTGTACACGCTGGTGGCCACGTGCGTGCTGGCCGGGGTGGAGCCGTGGGCGTACCTGGCTGACGTGCTGGAGAAGCTCGCCCAGGGCTGGCCGCAGCGCCGTCTCGATGAACTGCTGCCGCCCATGTGGAAGGCCGCGCGCGCGGCTGCCGCGCAGATGCCCTCCACCTCTTCTGCCGCGACCTGAGCACCGCCCATCCCCGTCGGCAGACCGGCGGGCGGCGCACCCGTTATCACATCTGCGCCGCCCCTCTGCACCGCTCCACCGAGTGGATACCCTCCACCTCTTCTGCCGCGACCTGAGCACCGCCCATCCCCGTCGGCAGACCGGCGGGCGGCGCACCCGTTATCACATCTGCGCCGCCCCTCTGCACCGCTCCACCGAGTGGATACGCAGCAACCCCCTTCTGAAGGACCTGGATGGGTTGAACGTCACTTCGGTCAAGGGCTCGCTCGCCATCTATAATAATGCGGGTCTGGCGAGTCTCGGCGCACTGCGCAATCTGACTTCAATCGGAGGCGGCCTGCAAATCACCAACAATCCGAGCTTGACGAGCCCTCAAGGGCTCGAAGGTGTTCGATCCGTAGGTGATTCGATTCAAATCGCGTTCAACGACAGTTTGCGGAGCGTGGAGGGTCTTCAGAATCTGACCGCCGTCAATAATCTAGACATCTGGAGAAACCAGGTGCTCACTGGCCTGGGTGGCCTGCGAGGACTGACTTCGGTGCGTGGGCAACTCTCCCTTTTTGGCAATCAGGAACTGAAGGGACTTGAGGGCCTTGAACAGGTTCAAAGTCTGGGCTCCCTGCGCATCGAGCAGACGGCACTCGAAAGCCTGGATGGCTTCAGGGCTCTTGGTGACATACAGAACCCGATGACAATTCGAGACAATGCTTCGCTTGCGGAATGCCTCGTCAATGAGTTCGTCGCGCGCTTCCCTCGGGGCTGCTCCAGTTGCACCAGGAACATGGGAAGTGACACGAGTTGTGGCGCGTACCGACTGAAACTACCCCACGGCGGGGGATTCGAGAAGAGCGCGTTCGAAAAACACCCGAACTACGAGCAATACAAGCCGTACTACTATCTTGCGCCTGACGACAACTACTACTACTTGCGTTCGCATTTCCAGCGGGAGTTCAAGCACTATACGCCGTACGAGATTCCGATACTGAGCTCGTATCCTCAAGGAAAATCTGTTCTGTATCTCGACTGGGACGGAGAGGACCTCGCGCCGATGCACTATGATTTTTGTGGCGAGCCGCAAGGCTCCCGGGTTTGCAAGGCGCCTTTCGGCGACACGCTGGAGCCCGAAGAAGAGAAGGTCCTGCGCGATGCCTCAACCCTCGTGGGATACATGTTCTCTCCTTTCAATATCAACGTGACGACGAGCCTGGACGAGTTCCTTGCTGTCCCGGAAGTCAACAGAGGCATCGCCATTCAGAGCCGCGTTCTTCACACGCCGGCAGGCGGTGTGGCCGGACACTTCTTCGGGCAAGACGGCAATACTGCGGTCGTCACAGTTCGACACCAAACGACGCATGAATATGGCCACACCTTCGGCGTGGGTCATACCTATGTAACGTCACAGCCAACGCGAATGAAAGAGCTGCCGCAATGGTCATCCGTTCATGATCCATTCCATTCTGGAGTCATTCAGTGGACAAAGGGCGAATACCGGAACAGCCACTATGAGAGTATTCTCATGGATGGCGTTCCTCTGGTCGACGGCGGCTCGGATGCACTGCGCAAAATAGCCGAGCACGTTGGATATCGCCCTGACGATCACTCCAATTACCGGCAACGGGCCACCCCTCTCGGCCCGGATCAATCCGTTCGGGGAATCATCGGCCGCAACACTGACATCGATTGGTTCAAGCTCATGCCCGATGCGGGTTCGGCTCTGTCGATCCAGGTTTCAGCCACCTTTGTGACCTACGTCTCCTACAAGGTGTCCAGTCTTGATGTTGGCGTAAAACTCTACGATTCCAACGATGCTCTTGTTGCTGAATCGGATCCGGCGGATTCAATAGATGCACGTATCGATGTCCCAGCCGACACCCTGTCGCATTTTTCTCCTCCATTCTTCCTGGTCGTGGATGGCGTTGGCCTCGGCGAGCCGCTCGCTCCCGAGAATGCCTGGGGGTACACGGACTATGGCTCCATGGGTCCATACGAAGTCCGGGCGAGTTTTCAGGGTGAACAGAACAGTCAGACGATCAATGGCCTTACCGCGCAGTTGTTTGACCAATATATTGAGAGCGAGGACGATTTTGATCTCGCTCGACCCGAGTCGATCCAAACGGTCCGGGGCTTCGGTGCGGTACCGTTGAAGCCGGCGGCAGACGATTTCTCGGTACGCGCCGCTGGATTTATCGAGATTCCTCCGTTGCCGCGGGGCCGAGAGCTTGCCTTTGACTACACATTTGAAGTGCGCACGGACCATGACTCGATCGGACGTATGACCCTCTTCGATCAAAGCGGAAACAAACTTCTCGAAGTGGACGGCAGAACGAGAGTTCATCCAGAACGCTGCTGTCGATGTGACGAGCCTGCCTGATTATCATCAACTGCCGCCCTATGACACCTCATCGCAAGTGTATTCGATCGCGGCGTCGGCCCTGTCGCTGCCACCTGGCATCTATCCCATAGCTGCCACGTACGCGCACCGCGACCTCAGTGGCGAGACTCCCCATTTCGAGGTGAGGTATCGGTCAAGTGAAGTCGCACTGCGTAAGTTCTTCGAGCCCATTCCCAGTTCGATTCTGTATCCTGACACCACGAAAGGTGGCAAAAAGCTCCCCCGGGAGTAAGGGCCCTCCCGGAACTGAGCGCCGCCCCTGCCAGTCGAGCGGGGGGGCGCGCTGTTTCCACATCTCCGTCGCCGCGTTGCACTGAGCCTGCCCCGGTTTTGTGGACACACCTCATAAGTCGGCTACACGGGAGGTAGTGTTCATGGAGCGAAGGAAGAGGCGGAGTTTCAATCCGGAGTTCAGGGCCGATGCGGTCCGGCTGGTGCGCGAGGGCAGCAAGAGCCTGCCCCAGGTCGCCAAGGACCTGGACCTGACCGAGTCGGCGCTGCGCAACTGGGTGCGCGAGGCCAACGGGGGCAAGAGCAAGGAGCCAGCAGGCGCGCTTTGCGCAACCGAGCGGGAGGAGTTGGTCCGGCTGCGCAAGGAGGTGCGTCATCTGGAGATGGAGCGCGACTTCCTAAAAAAGCGGCGGCCTTCTTCGCGAAGGAGACCTCGAGGTGAAGTTCGAGTTCATTGACGCGGAGAAGGCCCACTTCCCTGTGGATTTCATGTGCCAGCAGCTGGGCGTGTCGCGCTCGGGCTACTACGCCTGGAAGGAGCGCCCGGAATCCGAGCGGGACAAGGCGGACCGGGACCTGGCCGAGGTGGTGACGCGGATACATCGGGACAGCCGCGGCACGTACGGCAGTCCTCGCGTCCACGCGGAGCTGCGTGCCCGGGGGCAGCGCGTGAGTGGTAAGCGTGTGGCCCGGCTCATGAACGAGCACGACATCGCTGCTCGCAAGAGACGTCGCTTCGTGCGCACGACGGACTCACGCCACAACCAGCCCGTCGCCCCCAACATCCTCGAGCGCAACTTCTCCCCCGGCCAGCCCAATAGCACCTGGGCCACGGCCAGCAGTTACGTAGGGACGGGGCAGGGCTGGCTCTACCTGGCCGTCGTCATGGACCTCTTCTCGCGCAAGGTGGTGGGCTGGTCCATGAGCGAGCGGCTCAATCGGCACCTGGTGCTCAACGCCCTGGACATGGCGCTCAAGGGACGCCAGCCACCGCAGGGGTTGTTGCACCACTCGGACCGGGGCAGCCAGTACGCCAGCACCGACTACCAGCAGGCACTGGCTGCTCGTGGGATTCAATGCAGCATGTCGCGCAAGGGCAACTGCTGGGACAACGCCGTGGTGGAGAGTTTCTTCAGCAGCTTGAAGCAGGAGCTCGTCTACACCACCGCCTTCGCCACGCACGAGCAGGCCCGGCTGGCCCTCTTCGAATACATCGAGGTCTTCTACAACTGCCAGCGGCGGCACTCTTCGCTGGGCTACGTCAGTCCAGTGGATTTTGAGCTTGCAGCCTTACCGCAGAAGTTGGCAGCATAACCCTACTGTCCACGTAACCGGGCAAGCCCATTTATGAAACGAGCCCTGAAAGCAGGTCATGTTACCTGCCTTCCCTGGTCCATTTTTGAAATGCGCTCTTAGCGCGGGATGAAGACCCGCTGCGTGCCGTGGGTGGCGATGCGCGCGATGTGGTCGCTCGCTTCCATGCCGTTGCCCAGCGTGACCGCGATGTGCCCGTGCGGATTTCCGGGGGAGTTGTAGGCACCGCTGACGACGATCGCTCCGGGAGGCAGGGCGCGGATCTGCGCATCGCTCAGGTTCACTTCGCGGAAACGGGGGTCTCGCGCGAGCGTGGCCGCCGCCATGTAAGCGGACGGAGACCGAGGAATCGCCATGCCGGCCGCCTGCAGCGAGTTGAAGACGCCGCGCGCGCACCAGCCGCGGGTGTTCATCTGCGAGGCCACGCCGCGTGCGACGTTCGCCAGATGTTGCGCGCGCGAGCCGAACTGGCCGGGCGAGTTCGAGACCTGGCCGGGGCCGGACGGAGCCGGGCGGGACGGGGCGGGGCTGCCGCCGGAACGGCCCGGGATGCTCAGCGTCGCCCCGGCGCGAATCATGTTCGGATTCGCGATGTTGTTGGCCCGCGCCAGCGCGGAGACCGTCGTCCCATAGCGGCCCGCGATCCCCGAGAGGGTCTCTCCCGCGCGCACCACATGCCGCCCGCCGCCGCCGCTCGGTGCGGCGAAGCTGTCCGAGCGGCCCGGGATGTTCAGCGTCGCCCCGGCGCGGATCACGTTCGGATTCGCGATGTTGTTGGCCCGCGCCAGCGCGGAGACCGTCGTTCCGTACCGCTGCGCGATTCCCGAGAGCGTTTCACCGGGGCGGATTTTGTGGGCCATGGCTGTTTCCTTGGAATTCGTGAAGCTTTCGACGGTGATTATCGATCGATGCCCTCCGACAGTTGCCGGTGAATGCGCTAAAATGATGTGGGTCAAGCGCGCACAAGGTGGGTTCATGAGCAATGACAAGGAGTTGGCGAAGTGGGCGGCGGGGCTGGAAGCGGAGGACGAGCCAACGCGGGCCCAGGCCGCGAAGGAGGTGCTGTCCGCGCTGGCGCGTCCCGGTTTCAAGAACAGCGAGGCCGCGCTGTCGCTGCTGCAGGCGTCGTGGTGGCCGCTGACGCGGGAGCTGATCCCCGAGGCGGTCGCGGCGGTGCTCTCCGCGGTCCGCGGAATGGCGCTGGATGCGCCCGCGCTGGAGGACGCGTCGCTGCTCCTCGGCCATCTGGGCCGTGAGGATACGTCCCGGCTCGAGGCGCTCGAGGCGGCGCTCCGGGACCCGGCGCCCACCGTGCGTCGCGCCGCGGCGGGGGCGGTGGGACGGATCGGCGAGGCGGCGCTCGGAACGCTGCCGCTGCTGATTGAATGTCTCCGCGCGCCGGAAGAGGAAGTCGGGGGGGCGGCCCTGGAGTCGCTCGGAACGCTGGGGTCGCTCGCGCCCGAGGCGATCGCACCGGCCCTGCTCGCGGAGGCGGAGCGCTCGAAGGGCGCGCGTCGCTATCTGGCGCTGGCGGGCCTTCGCGGTCTCCTCGAGGAGCCGTATCGCGCTGGGCATCCGCTGGCCGGCGTGCAGAACCTCGGCGCCGTCGCGCTGCTCGGGCTCGCCGATGAAGAGCCCGCTGTCCGCCTGGAAGCGGCGGCACTGCTCGGGATGGCGTCTTCGGGTCCGGCGGAGGGGAATGGTGCGCTCGAGCGCTCCCTGCGCGACCCGAGCCCGGATGTGGCGGCGTATTCAGCCATTGCCCTGTTGCGGCGCGGAGCCGGGAGCACGGAGGCGCCCGCCAGGCTACGGGAGCTGCTCTTCAGCGACACGGCGGAGCACCGCTTCGCGGCACTCAGCGTGTTGGACGGGCTCGAGCCCTCGATCGCGAAGCAGCTCAGGGCGGTCCTCGATGAGGCCGCACGACAGGGTCCGGAAGATGTGCGCGCGCTCTGCCACCAGCTCGTGGCCTCGGCGGATGTCCTCCAGAGCAGGCGCGGCCCTCCGGCCTAGCGCCGTACGGTCAGGTGCTCGTCTTCGATGGAGGCCGATGAGCTCCTCCTTTGAATTCGAGACTTCCGGGCGATAATGGAAGAAGCCAGAATATCTACCAAGCGACGCCGGGGACACGCGCGATGGGGTCCACCATGTTCGTGGCGACGTGGTCCTGGATGTCGTCGCCCCCCATGCTGCCGTCCTCGGACGCCCTCCTCGCCACCTCCGCTCCAGGCCGCGACCTCTCAACAGGGCTCCTATCCGTCCTATACTTAAGAGAAATAGGGGCACGGTTGAGGGCAGGGGACTCGGAGTAGACTCGTCGCCATGGGACTCTTGACCTTCAGCATCAACGTCACCCTCGACGGTTGCGTCGACCACCGGGAGGGAATCGCCGACGACGAGACACACGCTTTCTTCACCCGTCTTATGGACGAGGGAGGGGCGATGCTGTGGGGCCGCGTCACCTACGAGATGATGGAGAGCTACTGGCCGGCGGTCGCTCGCGGCGACGAGGAGGCGCCGCCGGCGATGCGCGCGTGGGCGGTCAAGCTGGAGGCCAAGCCGAAGTACGTGGTGTCGTCGACGCGAACGGACTTCAGGTGGACCAACAGCCACCACATCACCGGCGACTTGCGTACGAGCGTGCAGAAGCTCAAGGACGTAACCCCTGCCGGCGTGCTCCTCGGTAGCGGCAAGCTCGCGACCGAGCTGGACCGGCTGGATCTGATCGACGAGTACAAGTTCCTACTCCACCCCAGGGTCGCCGGTCACGGCCCGACCCTGTACCAGAGCGGGCTACCCAGCACGCGACGGCTCGAGTTGATCTCGGCGACGCCGCTCCGCAACGGCGCCGTCGCTATGCACTACCGGCGCGCGCGCGGCTAACAACGGGTTGCAGCGGACGGTCCGCTGCGCGGCCCGCCGCTGAACCCGAGCGTTAGACGGGCATGAGCGAGAAACCGAAGTGCGGGCACTGGGATGCGACGTTCGGCTGTGAGGAGTGCGTGGCGCGAGTCCGGGCGAGGTACCCGGAGTTCCCCCTGCAGACGGACCGGGACGTGAAGCCCGGGCCGGTGAGCGTGCCCTGGCCGGGTGAGCTCGACGTGCCCGAGGAGTCCCTCCGGGCGGATGCCGTGGCGCCCTACCTGCGCCTCACGCTCCGGGTGCTCGACGAGCGGGGAAAGGAGCTCGCGCGGAGCCGCGACGCCGACGCGCTGCCCTACTGGCCGTGCGACCGCACCAGGAGAATGCCCCCATGGAGCACAAGCGATTCTTCGACGAGATGTTCGCGCAGGTGGATGCGCTCGACGCCCGCGGCTTCGCGTCGCTCTTCACGGAAGGGGGCGTCTTCCGCTTCGGGAACAACGAGCCGGTCGCCGGCCGTGGCCGCATCGAGGACTTCATCGCCGGGTTCTTCTCGGCCATCGGCGGCATCAGCCACCAGTTCCAGAATTGCTGGACGCTGGAGGACCGCGCCTTCGCCAACGGGTGGGTCACCTACGTGCGCAAGGACGGCAGCAAGCTCACCGTGCCGTGGGCGACCATCTCCCGCTTCGAGGGCGGCAAACTGGCCGAGTACAACGCGTACGTCGACGCATCGAAGCTCTTCGAGCCGTAGGGCCCGCTACAGCCCCATTTCCCGGGCCCACGAGAAGGCGTCCGGGACGCTCAGCGTCCCTGGGACAGGCGGCGCACGACGACCCCGGCCGCGTTCATGCCGAACACGGAGGTGACGAAGGCGACGCTGCCGTCGATCTGGTTGCGGTGCTCGCAGCTATGGAAGTCGTTGTCGTTGGGGCACACGCAGGAGAAGCCGTCGTCCGCGTCGTAGCGCAGGGACAGGGGCTGGCGCCGTTGCTCGATGGAGTAGACGGCGGTGATGCCCGTGGGCCGCTCGGTGGGCACGCCGTACTTGCGCTTGAGCAGCTTGCGGATGTCCTTGGCGAACGGGTCCATGTGCGTCTCGCACAGATCCTCGACGTGGATGGCGGTGGGATCCAGGCGGCACCTGGGCGTCGGGGTTGATCTCCTTGCAGCGCTGCGCCATCAGTTGAGTGTGTCAACGCCTTTGACATCATCCGCAGTCAGGACTCAGAATGCCCGGATGAATCCCTGGCGGACATCACCAAGGCTCCTTGCCCCAATCCTCATCATCCTGCTGACGTCCTGTAGTGCCACTCGCCACACAGCCCCTGCCAGCCCTGAAGAACTCATGGGATTCGTGCTCCTCATCGAGGAGACGCCCGATGCGCAAACAACTCACTCCTGGCAGCGCGTCGAGGATTTCGGTCTCTCGCATTCTCGCCACCTGTCGGGCGGCAACAGGCCGTCAGGTAGCATTATCTTGGCGGCAACCAGACTGCGGGACTGCCATGCGGAATTCAATGATTGTCAGGACAACTGCTTGAAACGGCCCCTTGCCCCTGGCTACGAACATGTCAAGCATGGGAGCGGCGCACACAGTCGCATCTGCAGGGATGGCTGCTGGCAGGCCTACCGGGACTGCGAGGATCTGCAAGATCTGCGAGGGCGCCAAACTCACGAATTCACCGCGACAGATAATGCCATTGAATGGCTGAAGCACAATCGCAAGACGGTTCTGGTGGGAAGCGTTGTCGTCATCGCGGGGGTGGTTTTTGTCGTGGCTTCCGCTGGGGCTGGAGTACTCGTGCTCGCACCCGCCGTGCTGTGGACATCGGCAGGAATCATTGCTGACCCGCACCTCGCGACGGTGTCTCCATGAACATGCATGAACTTCTTCCCAAGGTGCAGGAGTTGCTCGTGCGCCTTCGGACAAGCGCTTCGTCCGAAGACAAAGAGCTCCTGGCGGTTGCCTATTTCGCTCTGGACTTCATTGAGGTGACGGGCAACTTCTACCCGTTCGAGGCCTTCCTCCAGAGTTGGAATAGCCCGGGGGGCACTCTTCCCACGGTGGCGTCCTTCGGCTCTCGCGAGGAGGCGGAGACCTGGTTGAAGGAGCACCCTGAGCCGCCTCATGGGGCCTTTGTCCTGGTCTCCGGCCAGCCCTACTCCGTCTTCTACTTCCGCCACCTCGACAGGAGGCTGCTACTCCCGGCCCCCTCTCTCGAGAAACGCGCGCTGGAGTGAGACCTTTGAGTCATGAGCCTGCCCCGGTTTTGTGGGGCAAGCCCATTCCTTGTGGACTCAAAGAGCCCGGATTCACCCAGGACTCAGCGAGATGCGGGTCCCATTCCGAGTTTAGAGCCCCCCCTCCTCCACGGGTTCGACTTCCGGCGGGGACGCTCAGCGTCCCTGGGACAGGCGGCGCACGACGACCCCGGCCGCGTTCATGCCGAACACGGAGGTGACGAAGGCGACGCTGCCGTCGATCTGGTTGCGGTGCTCGCAGCTATGGAAGTCGTTGTCGTTGGGGCACACGCAGGAGAAGCCGTCGTCCGCGTCGTAGCGCAGGGACAGGGGCTGGCGCCGTTGCTCGATGGAGTAGACGGCGGTGATGCCCGTGGGCCGCTCGGTGGGCACGCCGTACTTGCGCTTGAGCAGCTTGCGGATGTCCTTGGCGAACGGGTCCATGTGCGTCTCGCACAGGTCCTCGACGCGGATGGCGGTGGGATCCAGACGGGCCGCCGCGCCCATGGAGCTCACCACGGGAATGCCCAGGCTGACGCACCGGTGCAGCAGGTGCAGCTTGGCCTTCACGTTGTCGATGGCGTCCACCACGTAGTCGTAGCTGCCCGGGGCGAGGAGCTGATCGGCCATCTCGTCGCGGTAGAACTCGCGCAGTCCCTGCACCTGGACGTCGGGGTTGATCTCCTTGCAGCGCTGCGCCATCAGCTCCGCCTTGGGCTTGCCCACCGTCTTCGCGGTGGCGTGGAGCTGGCGGTTGCCGTTGGTGACGCACACGGTGTCGAAGTCCACCAGCGTGAGCTGGCCCACGCCGCTGCGCACGAGGCCCTCGGCCGCGTAGCTGCCCACGCCGCCCAGGCCGAACACGATCACCCGGGCCTTGGCCAGCCGCTCCATCGCCGGATCCCCGAGCAGGCGGCCGGTGCGGTCGAAGCGCCGGTGCAGCTTGAAGGGCTTGGGCTCCGAGGGAGCAGGGGTGCCAGTGGCGGCGGGGACGGCTTCCGGGGGAGTGGGCTGCGGATTCATGGGGGGCCTCTATAGCGCGACCGCCTCCCTACCGCTAAGGCCGGGGAAAGGCTTCCCGGAACAACCTGCGGGCGTTCTCGGTCGTCCGCTGGGCAAGCACCTCCGCCGGCTCCCCCAGCACCCGGGCCATGCCCTCGAGGATGCGCGGCAGGTAGCCCGGCTCCGAGCGCCGCCCCCGGTGGGGCGTGGGGGCCTGGTCCGGGGCATCCGTCTCCACCATCAGCCGGTCCGGGGGGATGACACGCAGGGCGTCCAGCGGCTTGCGCGCCTCGGCCCAGGTGACGGGGCCCGCGAAGGAGAAGTGGCAGCCCTTCTGGATGTAGAAGCGCGCCAGGTCCACGCCCCCGCCGTAGCTGTGCATCAGCACCCCGGCCTCGGGCAGGGGCTCCTGCTTGAGAAGCTCGATGAGGGCGGGGTGGGCGCGGAAGCAGTGCATGAGCACGGGCAGGCCGTGCTTGCGTGCCAGCGCCAGGTGCCGCCGCAGCACCGCCACCTGCCGTTCCATGGGCGCGCTCGCGGCCGAGGGCCCATCCAGCCCGCACTCGCCCACGGCGATGGCGCCCCCCTGGCCGAGCAGCGCGTCCAGGCGCTCGAGGTGCGCCTCGTCCTCCTCGGGAGGGAGGTCCGGGAGGAGCTGGGGGTGGATGCCGAGCCCCACCTGGAGGCGCGGCTCGGCGCGGGACATGGCCAGCAGCGGCTCCCAGTTGTCCGGGCCCACCCCGGGGACGAGGATGCCGTGCAGTCCGGCGGCCCAGGCGCGGGCGAGCACCTCGTCCCGGTCCGGGTCGAAGCGCGACGCGTCGAGATGGCAGTGGGTGTCAATCATCGGAAAGGTCCGGTGGCACTTCGTTCGTCCGTCGTTCAGCCCGAGACAACCGCCGCGATGTGGGTACCGGGTTCAGCCCCCGGGGCCGCGGAGCGAGCCTATACGCACGCGGTGGTTTTGGAGGGTCCCTATGACCAAGCGTGTTGTCCTCGGTGCGCTCGTGAGCGCGCTGATGATGGTGGTGACGGGCTGTTCTGAGGAGTGCGTCGACCGCGCCGATTGCCGCAGCAAGAGGGGAGAGCCAGGCGAAGGCAAGCAGTGGGTCTGCGTCGACAACGAGTGCGAGACCCAGGACACCACTCCCGCGCCGGGCGCGGACGCGGGCACGGAGACGGACGCGGGCACGGAAACGGATGCCGGCACGGAGACGGACGCGGGCACGGAGACGGACGCGGGCACGGAGACGGACGCGGGCACGATGACCATCGCCGAGGGTGGTGACTGCACGACCACCGAGAGCTGCATGGCGGGCCTGTACTGCGAGGGTGCCACGGGCTCCAGGAAGTGCGAGCCGCTCCACATCGCGTTGACGACGGCCGCCACGGCGGGCGGGGCGACCGAGGCCGTGGTCGTGCGCTACAAGACGCCCGGTTCCGAGCCGGCCACCGGCACCACCGCGGTGACGGAGCTCAGCGAGGGCACGGGCCCGAGCCGCTTCCCGCGCTGGAACCGGGACGGCACCGCGGTGGCCTTCGTGGAGGAGGGCACGGGCAACGCCGTGACGCTCGTCACCCGGAACCTTCCGCTCACGGAGGGGGGGACGACCCCGCTCACCACGGGCGCCAACGCGGGCGGCACCATCGACTTCCGCCACCTGGAGTGGGAGCCCTCGGCCTCGCTCGCCTGGAGCACGACGGCGGCGTCGGGCAGCATCTCGGGCATCTCCGTCATCCCCGGCACGGGCGGAACCGTGCAGTCGGCCACCACCGAGGGCGTCTTCCCCTCGTGGACGGCGGACGGCAGCCGGTTCACCTACAGCGTGAGCACCCTCGGCCTGAATACCAAGGAGCTCGGTGGCGCGGCGAGCAGCCCGGTGGCCGGCTCGGCCCCCACCAGCGAGCAGCCCCTTCACAACAAGGTCAATGGCGTCCTGCTCTACCTCGATGCCAACGGCGAGACGGAGACGATCGGCGGGGTGGCCACGCCGCTCACCCGGCTCTACACCCTCAGGCCCGCGACGGCGGAGGTGCCCGTGCCGGCCCGCGAGACCATCGCGGAGACCACCAGCGAGGCGGTCACGGTGCCGCCCGGTGAGGTCAGGTCCTTCATCGCCAACCACACCTGGGCCCCGGGAGGCACGCACGCCGCCTACGTCCGCGTCTACTACGTCAAGCCCGCCGTCGGTGATGCCACCCTCTGCGCGGGTGGGAGCGACTGCGGAGGCAGGCAGGGCAACGTCATCTTCGTGCGGCGCGTGGACGCCAACGGCACGCCGCAGGGCGCCGAGGTGGAGCTCGCGTCCGAGGCGACGCTGCCGTCGTTCTCTCCGGACGGTCACTTCATCGCGTACCTCTCGGGCGGTAGGCTGAGGGTGCAGCGCATCAACCCCGAGGCCACGGACGCGGCCACGCTCAAGGTGGGCCCCGTCATCACCCACACCTGGACGGGCACCACCACCCCGAGCAACCGCGCCGACGACCACCGCCCGCGCTGGCAGCCCCGGTAGTCCTCTCGCGAGTCCTCTGAAGCGCGGAGCAGGGCCCGGCGCCCGCGTCCCGGAAGCCACGGGGCGCGGGCGTTGTCCTGTGTACACTCGGCCGCGGCGGGAGGCCGGGGACTTGCCTCCCACGGCAAAGCGACGTACCCAGGCGCCCCCGGTTCGCGACTCGCGGGCCGCTCTTGCGTTGGGAGGATCCTGGATGAAGCTCCACGCCGTGCTCTGCCTGCTGGCCCTGACGGGTTGCGCGACCGTTGCGTCGCCGCTGTCCACCCGGTCCGAGCCCCTCTCCGGGAGCGGTGGCCCCGCGGGAGACGTGCGGGCGGTACCGGAGCCGGTGCGCATGGAGACGCCCGCGGGCACCTTCCTCGTGCACCCCAACAACGCCGGGGACTTCGGCAGGCTGCTCGCGGGCGAGCCCACCGACAAGCAATACATCTCCATCGCGGACGTGCCCTGAGGGCCTCCGCGGGGGCTCACCCTTCCCCGAGGGCCCTGCGGCCGGAAGGGGAGGGGAGACTCAGCCCTCGAGGACGATGCGCCGTCCGAGGACCCGGGTCATCTGCGGCGAGGTGACGAGCTTGAGCACCTCGAAGCTCTCTCCGCCGGCCGTGTCGTAGGCCGCCGCGATGAGCTTCTCCCAGGGTGAGCAGCGCTGGGGCCGCCTTGCGATGGGTGGTCCTCCGGGGCTTGGGCATCGTCCGGCGCCCCTGCCGTTGGACCGAACCGCTCTTGCGTGTCGCCGTCTTGGCCATGGTGTCCTCCCACCTGCCGCGTGTGGGTTGATGGACTGATCAGCCCTGTAGCATTTGCATGCGGCGTGCCAGGGGCTCGTCCGCCTGCCTCCCATGAAGAATCAGGGACTTGCAGTCACCACTCGCCTCGGACCCTGGGGAGGGATTCCAAACTTCGTTCAATCTTCTGGGGGGGAATGCCTCGTTTCGTTGAGGCTTTTCGTACACATCTGACAGGGGAGTCAGGTAAGGCCACCGCCATGAACGTCCAGGTTCTCTTCCACGATAGCTGCTTCGACGGGGCCGCGAGCGCGGCGGTCTTCACCCGCTTCTATCGCGAGCGCGTGCGCCCGGACGCCCGCTTCAGCTACCGCGGCCTGTCCCACCAGGCGGGGGGCGCGGCCATTGATCCCGCCGTCTTCACCGGGGACGAGAACGTCATCGTCGACTTCCGGTACAGCCAGGATCCACGGCTCACCTGGTGGTTCGACCACCACGTCTCGGCCTTCCAGCAGCCCGGTGACGAGGCCCATTTCCGCGCCGACACCAGCGGGCACAAGTTCCACGACGCGCACCGCAAGAGCTGCACCGTGTACCTGGCGGACGTGGCGCGCGAGCGCTTCGGGTGGGATCCCTCGCCCCTGGGCGAGCTGCTGCACTGGGCGGAGATCATCGACGGCGCGCTCTTCCCCAACCCGGAGATGGCCGTGGCGCTGGAGGAGCCCGCCCTGCGCATCATGACGGTGCTCGAGGCGAACAAGGATCCCGCCCTCATCCCCCAGGTCATCGAGCGGATGCAGACCGACTCGCTGGCCGCCATCGCCGCCTCGCCGCTCATCGCCACGCCGCTGGCGCCGCTGCTCGAGCGCCACCGCAAGCACATTGAGCTGGTGCGCGCCAAGGCCCGCTACGAGAACGGCGTCGTCTCCTTCGACCTGGCGGACGAGGGCGTGGACAGCCTCAACAAGTTCATCGCCTACGCCCTCTATCCCGAGGCCCGCTACACCCTCTGGGTGGGGCAGGGCCCCTCGCGCGCCAAGGTGTCGCTCGGCTCCAACCCGTGGCGTCCCCAGGAGCGGCGGCATGACCTGGCCGCCATCGCCTCGCGCTATGGCGGCGGTGGGCACCCCGTGGTGGCCGCCATCAGCTTCAAGGCCGGGGAGATTGCGCGCGCCCGTTCCGCCTGGATGGAAATCCTGTCCGAGCTGTCCGCTTAATCCCGACACGCTACATTTTGCGGACCTCGCAAAATTTGCGAGCTTTCAGGCCGCAACACGTGCGGTGATCGCCATCGGACACTCGTGCTTTCGGGGGGTTGGCAGGCGGCCTGACACTTGCTTGGCGTCCTGGCTGTGAACGGCCTCCTCCAATTTTTCCAGCAGCTTCGCAATCCCGGGCGCCGGTCCGAGCGGGTCGGCCCCGAGAGGGCGAGCCGCCTGGCGGTGGCTTGCCTGGGAATAGACGTACTCGGGCTTTCCTGTGAGCCTCCCCTCGGGGCGGGCCGGTTTGCTTCTGCTCGGGGCGTTGGGGGATCCTTTCCGCGCAAGGGGTTCGACGCCATGCCGCGGCTTTCTTCCACGAGGCTGTTGGCTCCCCAACTTTCAGTGGGTTAAGAATCTTTTGCTTTCTGTGTAACCCAGGGTAATCTGTTCTCCGTTATAGAGACGCAGGAATGATGAACCACGCAAAACCAGCCAACCACGGACGAAGGGCGAGGGGCTTCACGCTCCTCGAGATCCTGATCGTGCTGGCCATCCTGGGTGTGCTGACGGGGATGGCGGTGGTGACCTTCGAGGCGGTGGGGCGGCGTGGGGCCCTGCAGAACGCCACGTTCGATTTCCAGGCCGCGATGATGTCGGCGCGCACGCGTGCGGTGTCTCGCGGCTACCCGGTGTGGGTGGTGCTCTACCCGAAGGCCAACCGCGCGGGGCTGAATGGTGGCCTGGGCGCGTTCATCGTAGTGGAGGACCGCAAGAGCGAATACATGCGCACCCCGGCCAACCTCTTCGCGCTGGAGCTCAAGCCGAACGTGGTGGGCGACACGGGCAGCGTGTCGGCGGTGTACTTCCTCGAGGACTACAACAAGAAGGTGCGCTTCGAGACGCTGACGCCCGGACGTGTGGGCCTGTTCAGCGCGCCCTTCCAGACGCTGGCGGCGCGGACGTGCAGCTTCTGCTCGGAGGGCGGGCCCGGGGCCGGCGCCATCGGCTACTTCCCGGATGGCAGCGCGCGCTTCGTCGACGGCGCGGGCAGCTACGCCGCCGCCACCAATCAATCCATGGCCCTCCGCAGTGTGGAGGGCCGCGCCCAACAGCTTTTCGCCATCTCTGGCCCCTCTGGCTACATGGCGGTTTCCAGCCCGGACAAGCTCTAACTTCGGAGGATCTGCCGTGGACTCCACTTCCCGCCGTCCCGTCCGCCGCAACCGTGCCGCCCGCCGCGGTGTGAGCCTCATCGAGGGGATGACCGCCTCCGTGGTGCTGCTCATCGGCATGGTGGGTATCTTCCAGGGCATCCTGGTGGCCAGCCGGCAGAACAGCATGGCCAACCAGGCCACCCGCGCCTCGGGCATCGCCTCGCAGGTGCGCGTGGCGCTGGACACCCTGGGCTTTGCCCGGGTGATCGGCACGCCGGACCGTCCCGGGCTGCTCGTCGGCCAGCGCTGCAACCCGAGTGACGAGGTGCGCGAGCTCGCGGGCGGCATGGAGACGATGGAGCCCGCCAGCGGCGAGCGGTGGCGGGTGAGCTGCATCTTCGACCTGGATGCCTTCGAGCAGGTGGCGCACCCCTCCGTGCGCCTGCTCCCCAGCTATGCGGCCTCGGACATGAGCCATTACCGGCGCATCCTGGTGGTCATCGACAAGGAGGACGAGGCCTCGGGCGTCACCATCCACCAGGTGACAGTCGTGGTATCGTGGACGGAGCTGGGGAAGCGCCGGTTCGTGCGTCAGAACTTCGGTTTCTACGACTCGGGCCCCTTCGGAAACGAAACCTACGTCGAGATCTGAGCGGTCACACATGGCCCCATCGAGAAACACCCAGGCCCATGCGCCGGGCGGCTTCACGCTGCTCGAGCTGCTGGTGGGCACCGCGACGACGACCATCATCCTCGCCGCGGTGGCCGTGTCCTTCATGGGCATCCAGAGCTCCTACCAGACCGAGTCGCGCATCAAGGTCGCGGTGGAGGGTCTGCGCACGGCGACGCACTTCATCGAGCAGCGGGTGCGCCTGGCCGGTTACGGCATCGATCCGCGCTTCGCCTTCGACTTCAACGCCGCGGTGCTGCCCGGGCAGAGCAAGTCCAACCACACCCTGGTGTTCGCCGAGGGCCTGCCCCGGTCCGTCACCGACGACCTGGCCTTCCGCTACCGGGATTCGGCCTACCTGCGCCGGGGGCGGTTCATGGGCGGGGGCGGCGTCGTTCTGGAGGCGAGCACGTTCGGCATCGATCTGCGCGCGGGCCAGCGCCTCATCGTCTCGTGCACCAACGGCAAGAAGTACCTGGTGCTGAAGGTCGGCGCGGGCGGGGTGTCCAAGAACGCCGCCTCGTCCGCCAACTTCACGGTGGACCTGGCGCTGTCCTCCATCCCCGCGGACGACACATGCCTGAGCAAGGCGGGGCCGCTGGATGCGCCCTACGTCATGCTGTTGCACGAGGTGCGCCTGCGCATCATGGACCTGCAGGGCCGCCCGTTCCTCATGGCCTTCCAGGGCCTGGATGAGCTGAACATGGAGAGCGCCGTCCCCCTGGTCGCGGATGTGGAGTCCTTCCAGGTGGCCTACATCATGAACCGGCCTCCGCAGGCTGGGCCCCACGCGCTGCTGCCGCCGGTGGACGTGTCCTCCGCGGAGCCCAACTGGGTGCTGGGAGACGTGAACAGCGCGGACAGGGACTGCACTCCGGACCCGAGGGATCCGCTCCTGCCGGAGCCCCAGTACAACGATCCCTACGATGCCGCCGTCCGCTACTCGCGCCACCCGGCCAACATCCGCGGGGTGCGCCTGAGCCTGTCGCTGCGTTCGACGACGCGCGAGGCCAGCGGGCGCCGCGCCTTCGAGCGCGAGAACCTGGAGGACTCCGAGGAGGCCAATCCTCCGGATGGCTTCTACCGGACCAACATGACCACGACCGTGCGCGTGCCCAACCTGCTGTCGCGCTCTGGTTTCAACCCGCCGGTGGGGGAGCTCCACCCCGGCGCCAACGTGTGGGGAGGCTGACCAACATGCACCTCAGGAAGAGGGCCCCCCGCGGCAATGCCCTGATGTTGACCCTCATCTCCATCGCCGTCCTGATGGTTCTGGTGGGGGGCGCCATCCAGTTCACCAACTACAACCGCGAGGCCACGGCCGAGAAGTTGCGGGGTGATCGTGTGGGCTCGTGCGCGGACGCGGCACGCCGCCATCTGCTGTCGCGCCTGCGGCTGTTCCGCGCCACCAGCGAGCTGCAGATCCTCAACACGACGCTCATCGATGATCCGGATCCGAGCGCTCGCTCGCAGATGATGACGGGCCACTACGGCTCTCCCGCCGAGAGCACGGTGGTGTCCGTCAACGCGGTGTCCATGGGCGAGGCGTCGAAGCAGTCCCGTGACATCGCCAATACCGTGACCGACTCTGGCGGCACGCTGGGCGGCAAGTACTACCGCGTGGTGGTCAAGTGCCACGAGAGCGCGGGCCGCGAGTCCGAAGTCGAATTCCTCTTCCGTTACGGACTGTGAGGAAAGGCGCCATGTTCCGCAAGTTGACGCTCAGCCTCGTTGCTCTCTTCGTGGTGCTGCTCCGGGCCGACACCGCGTCCGCCATCGATCAGGCGGCCTGCTGCCTGCCCACCACGTCCCGTCTGGACGCCCTGATGAATCCGGTCAAGGGCAGCGACGAGAAGTTCTTCTCGCGCCCGGGCGGGCCTCCCAACATCCTCTTCGTCATCGACACCTCCGGTTCGATGCACGCGTGGCCGAAGTCCTGGCCCACCACCAAGGGGTGCTCCAACTCCTTCCTCAACGGGCTGGGGTACACCAACTCCGAGCAGTACCCCCGGCTGTGGACGGGTCTGAACTCCCAGTCCGACGAGTGGTTCGCCAACGGCAAGTATTACGAGGCGCCCTCGGAAGGGTACGGCGTCATCTTCGGGGGCAGCCCGCAGAACACCAACACCTGGGCGGACGCCAACAACGCGTGCTCGTCCATCAAGGACATCAAGGCCGCGGACCAGACCACCTGTCGGAGCTGCCTGGATACGCGGGGCTACTACATCCACAACAGCAGCACCCGGCGGGTGAAGGGCAACTTCCTCAACTTCTACGCGCCGCGTGACTCGGGTGCCGTCAAGGTGATGGCGGACGTCATCCGCGACCTGCGCGAGGTGCGCTTCGGCGTGATGGGTTTCCAGACCCGCGCCGCCAAGACGTGCTGGGGCAAGAAGGCGGGCACCAGCACCCAGTGCCTGTGCCTCCAGGAGCCCATGGGCCCCACCTGCGACAAGTCCTACCCGCTGGACAGCAGCTCGGTGGACAGCAACCGCAACGCGGTCCTCAACGGCCTGACCAACGTCAAGGCCAACAACAACATCGGCCTGGGCTGGGATGGCTGCAACACCCCGCTCGCGGACGCGCTCTATTCGGCGGGCTACTACTTCCAGTCCAAGGGCGCTCCCACGCCCTTCTCCACCTACCTGGGCACCCACCCGACGAGTCCCAACTTCAGCGCGGCGGACGGGGTGTGCTTCGAGTGCGGCTTCAACGCCGTCATCCTGCTGACGGACGGCGAGCCCTATGACGAGGGCAAGGTGGTCTCCCTCCCGGACACCATCAAGAACGACGACACGCCCTGCGAGGGCTGCTCGGCCAGCCACCTGCACAAGGTGGCCAAGATGATGTGGGAGAAGGACCTGCGCTTCGACATGGAAGGCCAGCAGCGCGTGGCCACCTACACCATCGGTTTCTCCGAGGACGTGGACGACAGCAAGCTGCTGCAGGAGACGGCGCGGCTGGGCGGCGGCAAGTTCTTCCCGGCCCGCAGCACCAGCGAGCTCAAGCGCGTGATGCTCACCATCCTGGACGACATCAACGCGCGCAACACCGCCTTCTCCTCCGCGGCCGTCAACACCCTGCAGACGCAGAGCGTGTCGGCCACGGCCATCATCCCGCGCATGATGCCGGCCAAGAACGGCTCCTGGGCGGGCAGGCTCTACCGCTACGAGCAGTTCAACGAGTTCGTCGAGGACCAGGACCGGAATGGCGACGGTGACCGCTCCGACGTCTTCCTCATGGACAAGTCGGGAACGCTGGTGGCCGAGGACAGCTCGAGCGAGTACCGCAAGGTGCTCTCGCCCACGGGCGGCCCGGGCGGCACGCCCACCTTCGGCAGTGCGGCCGAGCCCTTCTGGGAGGCGAACAACAAGCTGCAGGAGCTCGGCCACAAGAACCGCAAGATCTGGACGGTGACGGACAACAACGGTGGCGGCTCGCAGGACGGGTTGATGACGGAGAAGGATGACGTCGTCGAGTTCACGCTCGGCAACCTGGGCAAGCTGCGCCAGTACCTGGCCGTGAGCGGCGCGCCCCTGTGTCCTACGGGCCTGGCCCTCACCTACAAGCCGGGGCTCATCCTCGAGCGGATGAAGATGACGTCCACGTTGGATCTCGCGCAGGCCGTGACGCTGATGACGGCGCAGGGCCTGGTGGGGATTCCGGCCACGCCGACGACGCAGGCCGCGTATGATCTGCTGTGCGCGGCGCTCGTGATGCAGTACGTGCGCGGGCAGGATCTGTTCGACGAGAACGGCGACGGCAAGCGTGACGACACGCGGCCGTCCGTGCTGGGTGACATCTTCCACTCGTCGCCGGTGGTGGTGGATCCGCCGGTGGACAAGTTCCTGTGCGACATCGGCATCAGCAACCAGTGCGTGAGCACGCTCTACGCCACCAAGCAGCGCACGGGCGTGGAGTCCACGGAGCTGATCAACTACACGCAGCCCACCTCCTGCAACGATGCGGCGGAGACGCAGCGCGACGCCTATGACGCCTGGCACTTCATCAACCGCAAGCGCGAGCGCCTCATCCTGGTGGGCGCCAACGACGGCATGCTGCACGCCTTCAGCGACGGCCAGGGCCAGGAGGACGGCAAGTGTGAGGTGACGTACCCCAGCAACGCGACGGGCGGAGGCACGGAGCGGTGGGCCTTCATCCCGGCGGATCTGCTGTCGCGGCTGCAGGACATGCTGCAGGGCCACGCCTACTACATCGACGGCGACATCATGGTCCGCGACATCTGGGCGGACGCCAACAACGACGGCAAGAAGCAGATGGAGGAGTTCCACACGGTGGCCGTGGTGGCCGAGGGCCGGGGTGGGACGCACTACTTCGCGCTGGAGATTCAGTGGGAGGGCGGCGCCACCCTGGCGTCCGCCGCGAAGCCGGCGCCTGCCTTCCGCTGGATGTTCCCGCAGCCGTGCACGGACGAGGCGCTGCGTTTCGGCAAGACGCTGATGAGCCTGAGCCCCAAGCCGCCGCCCATCGGCCCCGTGCTGCTCGCGTCCGACTCGGGCCTGTCGCGCCACGAGGACAAGAAGCTGCTGAGCTCCGAGCGCTGGGTGGCGGTGCTGTCCGGTGGCTGGTCTCCCGCCAACGAGAAGGGGCGCGGCATCTACATGGTGGACGTGTGGAACGGCACCGTGCCGGACCGCCGTGACAACCTGCTGTGGAAGTGGGAGTACTCGGACTCCTTCTCCGGCACCGCGGATCCGCGCAAGGACATGCTGTACGGCTTCGCGGCGCCCGTGGCCCTGGCGGACTACGGCTCCAACACCAAGGTGCGCTTCGACGGCTTCTTCGACACCGCGGTGGTGGGTGACCTGGGCGGACAGATCTGGACGATGCGCTTCCACGAGCCGGGTGTGCGCGATGCCTCCACGAAGCTCATCGGCAACTGGAGCGGTGCGCGCGCCTTCACCATGGACAGCAAGGGGGTGAACGGGGGGAATGCGAAGAGCATCGCCAGCCGCTCGCCCTTCTACTACCTGACGTCCCTGGCGTTGCAGCCGGAGAACCGGGCGCTGCGTGCCTTCGTCGGCTCGGGCAACCGCTACCAGCTCCTCGACAACGGCGCCGGCATCTGCCGCTTCGACAACCCGCAGGCGTGCTCCAAGCTGGGGTGCGGCTCGACGAAGTCCACCTACAAGCTGACGCGCAACGACTCGGACTTCCAGTGGCTGAGCAACGAGTGGGCGAACCGCCTCTACTCGGAGGGCCGCTACACGCCCTTCAACTCCGAGGCGACGGGCTCCACCCACTTCTGCGGCACGGCGGGGGACACGGACGTCCTCAAGGCCGAGTTCGAGTACCGCCAGGCCAACCTTTGCCCCGCGCCCAGCGGCGGGAGCAAGGTCAGCTACGAGTTCGCCCGCACCAAGGCGCAGTGCGGCCAGGATGCGTCGGGCGTGTTCGACTGCCGGGTGACCGACCCGGGCAACACGTTGAACATGAACGACCTGGACCTGAGCGCGTCCTCCACGCCGAGCTCGCTCGGGAAGAACCGCTTCTACGGCATCTGGGCCTACGGCGGCGTCGCGGAGCGCATGTTCGACGAGAACTCCGCGGGCGACTCGAAGAACAAGGCCGCGGACTACGACTCGCGGCGGCTGACGGATACCGGCGGCGGCCTGGGCACGGGCGATCTCACCAACGTGACGAACGTGCAGTGTGATGCCCTGGGCAACTGCAAGTGCGAGACGGGCAAGTCGTGCGCCCCGAAGGTGGTGGCGGGCGCGGACAGCTACGGTTGGTACTACGAGTACGAGGGTCTGCCCCACAAGACGGCCAGCGGCGCCGCGGTGCTCTCGAGCTGCACCCTGTGGAACTCCATGTACCCCGGCCCGTCCTCCGCCGGAGCCTGCGGCAGCGCGAACAGCAACCTGGCCCGGCTCTTCCAGGCCGACTTCGTCACGGGTGCGCCCAACTGCGCGGCGGGCTTCATCGAGGGCAACGCCTTCGCGCGCGCCCAGAACCGCTCCGTGCTGGCGCCTCCTCCCGAGCCGTCCATGAGCATCCAGATCTCGAAGACGGGCCAGGTCGTCTATGGCGTCAACTTCTTCGAGCCGGGCAAGGGGCAGGCCACCGGGGTGCAGGTCTCGTCCGACCGGGACGTGCTGCAGTACATCTACGAGCTGCCCGTCTCGAGTGCGCTGCACTCGTGCCGGCATGACGCCGCGGGCGGCAAGGAGTTCTGCATCCCCTCGGAGCTGTAGGCCGGGGTTGGCGTGGCACTCCGGGGCCCGTCCTCGCCGCGCGGCGAGGGCGGGCCCCGCCGCTTTCCGGGGAGGCCCTGGAGACCGGGCGGGCAGGCACCTGACACCTTCCCGTGCCGCGGGCGATGCCGTAGCCTGCGGCACTCCATGTCCCGGCGCGGTCCGTTCGCCCTCTGTTTCCTTCTCCTGGGTTCCTGCCAGTGGACGTCTCCCACGTCCGCTCCGGCCGTTCCCGACGCGGGTCTCCCGCCGGTCGCCTCGGTGCCCGCGGCAGCCCCCGTGCCCGAGCCCCTTCCCCCGTGCCGGGCGCGGGGCTCCAGTCCGCTCAGCGCGGCGTTGGATTACCTCGACAGCGGCAAGTACCCGGAGGCCCTCTCCTGCGCGGCCCAGGCCTCGGCGCTGGAGCCGGACTCGGCCGCCGCCCACTCGGCGCGGGGCGAGGCGCTGGCCGCCCTGCAACGCACGGCGGAGGCGCAGGTGGCCTATGCCCGGGCGCTGGCCATTGATCCGGGCCAACCGGACGCGCTGCTCGGCGCGGCGCACCTCTACGCCGTGCAGTTGCCCTCCAGCCGCGAGTACGACGAACTGGGGGCCCTCTACGCCGAGCGGGGGCTCTCCCAGGCGGACGTGGCACCGGAGCTGCTGCCGCGCTTCGCCCTGGTGGCCTCCATGGCGCTCAACGACCTGGGACAGGCCGCCGAGGCGCTCGAGCGCGCCCAGCTCGTCCTGGCGCGCGAGCCGGACAACCGCGAGGCCGCCTACGAGAGGGCCCTGGCTCTCTTCGAGCTGTGTCGCTTCTCCGAGGCCCGGGCGGCCTTCGGCACCCTGCTGAAGGATCCCCAACGCGGGGCGCACGCGCACTACCACCTCGGGCTGCTGATGGAGCGCCAGGGGAAGTGGAAGCAGGCGCAGGAGCACTTCGACAAGGCGCGGGCCCTCTCGCCGGAGGACTTCCCCGCGCCGCCCACGCCCACCGAGGCCGAGTTCCGCGACGAGGTGGCCCGCGCGGTGTCCGCCCTCCCCGAGGACATGCGGAAGGATCTGACCGGGGTGCCGGTGCGCGCCGAGGAGCTGCCCGCGGAGGAGGACCTGCTCTCCGGTGAGCCGCCCCTGTCACCCGCCATCCTCGGCCTCTTCCGGGGCCCGCCGCTGGGCGAGCCCTGCGACGGCTCGGAGACCCCCTGCCGCTCGGTGGCCCTCTACCGGCTCAACCTGGCCCGCGCGGTGCGCACCCGGGAAGAGCTGCGCGAGCAGATAAAGGTAACGCTGCTCCACGAAGTGGGGCACCTTCGGGGCGAGGACGATCAGGAACTGGCCGCTCGCGGCCTGGAGTGACACGAGACATGGCTCGCCCAACCCCCCCCACCGCCCGCGTGAGCCTCAAGGGGGCCAAGGCCCTGCGCAAGGGCCAACCCTGGCTGTACCGCACCGAGCTGTTGGAGCCGCCCCAGACGCAGGAGCGCGGCGCCGTGGTGTCGGTGGTGGACCCGCAGGGCAACCCCGTGGGCCAGGCCTTCTACGCGCAGCGCTCGCCGCTGGCGCTGCGGCTGATGACGCGCAAGGGCCCCGCCGAGGAGAAGGTGGACGAGGCCTTCCTGCGCCACCGCCTGGAGCTGTCGATCGCGAGGCGCGCGCCACTGCGCCAGCGGGACGGCGTGCGCCTGGTGCACGGCGAGGCGGACCTGCTGCCCGGCCTCTTCGTGGACCGGTACGGCGCGGGCCTGTCGCTGCAGACGCTCTCCGAGGGCATGGACGTGCGCAAGGAGTGGGTGGCGCGCACGCTGGCGGAGCTCACCGGGGCCACCCACGTGGTGTGCCGCGACGACGCCTCGGGCCGCGATTTCGAGGGCCTCACCCGCGAGGTGAAGCTGCTGCACGGCCAGGGCGAGGCGCGTTTCAGCTACCACGAGGGGGAGAACCTCTTCGAGGTTGACCTGCTGGGCGACATGAAGACGGGCGCCTTCCTGGACCAGGTGGAGAACCACGTGCGCGCGGGCGAGCTGGCCCGGGGCGAGGGGTTGGACCTGTTCAGCTACCACGGGGGGTTCGCACTGGCGCTCAGCCGCACCTGTGACTCGGTGCTGGCGGTGGAGCAGGACCCGAAGGCCTCCGAGCGGGCCCGGGCGAACGCCGCGCGCAACGGGCGCACCAACGTCACGGTGGAGAACGCCAACGCCTTCGACGTGCTGCGCCGCTTCTCCGAGTCCGGCCGCCGCTTCGACACGGTGGTGGTGGATCCGCCGGGGCTGGCCAAGCGGCGCGAGGGCCTGGCCACCGCGCTGCGCGCCTACCACGAGCTCAACCTGCGTGCCCTCAAGTGCCTGCGCCCCGAGGGCCTGCTCGTCACCTGCTCGTGCTCCGGGAAGCTGACGCGCGAGGCCTTCGAGGAGATGGTGCTCTCGGCCGCCGCGGATGCGAAGCGGCCGGTGCAGATTCTCGAGCGCCGGGGCGCGGGATTGGACCACCCGGTACTCGGCGGCCTGCCGGAGACCGAGTACCTCAAGGCCTACTTCGTCCGCGTCCTGCTGTAACCCCGGCGGCGGGCCTCTTCAGATGCCCATCTCCTCGCGCAGCCGCTTCACCTGCTTGAAGTACTCGGTGCGGGGGAAGGGGACGTTGAGGATGTGGAAGTCCTTCTTGGAGAGGCCCACGCTGCCGAAGCAGTAGTTGCTGTCGGACATGTTGCGGCAGAGCACGAGGTAGGCGCTGCCGGTGCAGTTCTCGCTCTGCACGCAGTAGGCGCAGTTGTGGCACTGCTTGCAGTCCACGCAGTGCGAGCAGTTGTTGCACAGCTCGCAGCGGGTGCAGTGGGTGCACTGGTAGCAGCTATCGCAGTCCTTGCAGAACATGCAGTTGGCGCACCGCTCACAGCCCTCGCACGCGTAGGAGCCGGGGTTGCCCGGGTCCGCCGTGTACAGCTTGGCGAGCCGCTGGTACTGCTCCATGAACTCGCGCTTGCCCATGCCGGCCACCTGCTGGCGCGCCTGGGCCTCCTGAGCGAGCGTCTCCGGTACGTTCCCCCGCGACCCTCTGTCCTTCACCACGGAAGCTCCTTTCATTGGCGGTCCGTGCCGCCGGAGGCCTGGTGCAGCCGCGCCAGCCCCTCGAGGTCGATGTCTTGTGCCACCCGGCGCACCTCCACCGTGCCCGGAAATCCCCTGCTGCTCACCGCCACCACGTACCGGTTGCCCACCAGCAGGCTGGCCTCGGCCAGTCCGTTCGAGGCGTCGTAGCGTACGAAGCCCACCGCCTGCTTGTCCTTCCAGAAGATGGGGGCGGTGGGATCATTCGTGGCCCGGCTCCGGCCCTCGTCGGCCGCGGCGCGGATGGCCTGCCCCAGCTTCTTGCCCAGGGAGGTGTCCACGATGCGCACCTTCACTTCCCGATCCTCACCCTGGGTGAAGCTGCGCTCGGCCTCGCTGACGGACACGTCCCCGTACCGGCCGGTGGAGCCCGCTTCCTGGGAGCGCTCCAGGCCCTGCAGGCTCTCCGGAAGGAAGGCCCGCAAGTCCTCGAAATGAGCGCAGGGGAAGGGGGGCAGGGTGTTGGCGGCCGTGCTGTCCGCGTCTGCCGGTGTTTTTTTTCCACCACCGGTGCAGGCGGTGCCCGCGACGAGCGCGAGGAGAAAGAGCCGCTGGAGGAAAGAATAGTCGCGCACGGGGGAATCAAAGGGTATCCCCGAGCCGCGCGCAATGGACCTCTCGAAGCTCAACCCCCCGCAGCGCGAAGCCGTGCTCACCACCGAGGGCCCCCTCCTGGTGCTGGCGGGCGCTGGCAGCGGCAAGACTCGCGTCATCACCAACCGCATCGTCCACCTGCTCGACAAGCGGCCGGGTGGACTGCTGGCCCGCAACATCCTGGCCGTCACGTTCACCAACAAGGCCGCCACGGAGATGAAGGAGCGGCTGGTGCACATGGCGGGCCCCCGGGCCCAGAACGTGCTGGTGTGCACCTTCCATGCCTTCGGCGCGGAGATGCTCCGCGAGGACATCTACCGGCTGGGCTGGCCCAAGAAGTTCACCATCGCGGACCAGGGAGACCAGGCCGCCATCATCAAGCGGGCCATGCGCGAGCGGCGCATCGACGACCGCACCTTCGATGCCCGCAAGGTGCTCAATCTCATCTCCAAGGCGAAGAACGCCGGCAAGACGCCCGAGCCGCTGGGGGAGGGGATGGGGGATGACTACGATCTCATCGCCCACATGGTCTACGAGGGCTACCAGCTCGCGCTCAAGGCGCAGGGCTCGGTGGACTTCGATGACTTGCTGATCCTCCCCTCGCGGCTGCTGCGCGAGCACGAGGACCTGCGGCACAAGTACACCCAGCGCTTCCGCTACCTGCTGGTGGACGAGTTCCAGGACACCAACCAGGCGCAGATCGATCTGCTGACGCTGCTGGCCAGCGGCGAGACGCGCAACGTGTGCGTGGTGGGGGACGACGACCAGTGCATCTATAGCTGGCGCGGCGCCGAGGTGCGCAACATCCTCAGCTTCGACAAGTACTTCGCCGGAGCCAAGGAGGTGCGGCTGGAGCAGAACTACCGCTCCACGCAGGTGGTGCTGGACGCTGCCAACGCGGTGATCGCCAAGAACCCCGAGCGCAAGGCCAAGAAGATGTGGTCGGACCGCAAGGGCGGCGAGCGCATCAAGGTGGTGACGGCCCCCACCGAGGAGGAGGAGGCCCGGTACGTGGCCACCGAAATCTCCCGGCTGATGGCCGGAGGGATTCCGGCGGATGAGATCGCCATCCTCTACCGGGTGAACGGCCAGGCGCGCCCCATCGAGGAGATGCTGCGCGAGAAGAGCATCCGCTACGAGGTGGTGTCGGGCAGCGAGTTCTTCGACCGGCGCGAGGTGAAGGACGTCATCGCCTACTTCAAGCTGATCGCCAACCCGCGGGACGAGACGGCGCTCTTGCGCATCATCAACGTCCCGGCGCGGGGCATCGGCGACGTCACCATGGAGCGGCTGGTGTCGCACGCGCGGCGCGACAGCGTGTCGCTCTGGGGCGCCATGGAGCGCGCCGATGGCTACGAGGACCTGCCCAAGGGCGCGGCCGAGAAGGTGAAGGACTTCCTCCAGCTCGTCGAGCGCTACCGGCAGTCGTACGAGACCGGCAAGCTGGCCGAGGTGACGCGCAAGCTGCTGGAGGAGATCGGCTACAAGGACGACGCGAAGTCGCTCACCACCTCGCAGGCCAGCGCGGACCGGAAGCTCAAGTCCATCGACCACGTCCTCAACTCCCTGGAGTCCTTCGAGAAGCGCGAGGGCCCGAAGGCCAGCCTGCTCACCTACCTCAACCGGCTCAGCCTCGACACCCGCCAGGAAGAGGAGGAGGTCCCCGGCGCCCACAAGGCCGTCACCCTGATGACCCTCCATGCCTCCAAGGGCCTGGAGTACCGGGTGGTCTTCTTCATCGGGATGGAGGAGGAGCTCATGCCCCACAAGGGCATGCAGGGCGAGGCGCAGAACCTCGAGGAGGAGCGCCGGCTCTGCTACGTGGGCATCACCCGGGCCAAGGAGCTCCTCTACCTCACCCGGTCCGCCATGCGGGTGAAGCGGGGCAAGGAGGTGCCGCGCACCCCCTCTCGCTTCCTGGACGACATCCCCCCGGAGCTGGTGGAGCTGATCGACCTTGACGCACCGCGCAAGGGCCCTCCGGGCGAGCAGGAGAAGAACTTCTTCGCCAACCTCAAGGAGCGCTTCAAGGCACCGGGGACGAGCGGGGGAGTGGCCCCTGGCCCCAAACCGGCCGTGGGTGGAGCACGGTGAACGCAGTGCGACCTTGACTTGCCCCCCGCCCGCCTCTAAGACGGTCGGCCTTTCCGGGCCGGTTTGGAAGTTTACAGGCCAGACCCGTGGTTGCTACGGCTACAGGCGCTTACGGCGCCAACCATGCTTTTGGAGTTCAAACAATGTCGCAGAGGACCTACAGCGCGAAGTCGGCGGATATCAAGCGCGAGTGGCACATCATCGACGTGAACGGCAAGGTGTTGGGCCGCGCGGCGAGCCAGATCGCCACGCTGCTCAAGGGCAAGCACAAGCCCACGTACACCCCGTCCATCGACACGGGTGACCACGTCATCGTCATCAACGCCGACAAGGTGAAGGTGACGGGGACGAAGGAGCAGGACAAGATGTACTACCGGCACTCCCGCGCCGGTTTCCCCGGTGGCTTGAAGAGCACCAACCTGGCCAAGCTGCGTGCCCGGCACCCCGAGGACATCGTCCTCAACGCCGTGCGCCGCATGCTGCCGCGCAGCGCCCTGGGCCGTCAGATGATGACCAAGCTCAAGGTGTACGCCGGTGACACCCACCCGCACGCCGCGCAGAAGCCCGCGACGCGCGAGGTCGAGGCGTAAGCGCTGTCCTACCTTCCCCACTTTCCGCACCCTATTTAGAGAAGAGACGACATGGCTACCGCCACCGAGAAGGGTTTCTATGGCACCGGCCGCCGCAAGGAGGCCACCGCGCGCGTGTGGATCCGCCCGGGCACTGGTGTTGTGATTGTCAACGGCCGCGACATCAACGTGTACTTCGGCCGCGAGACGTCCAAGATGATCCTGAACCAGCCGCTGGACGTGCTGGAGCAGAAGGGCAAGATCGACATCGAGGTCAACGTGCGCGGCGGCGGTCTGAGCGGCCAGGCCGGCGCCATCCGCCACGGGCTGTCCCGTGCGCTGTGCAACTACAACCCCGAGTTCCGTCCCGCGCTGAAGAAGGCCGGTTTCCTCACGCGTGATGCTCGCGCGGTGGAGCGCAAGAAGTACGGCCAGCCGGGCGCGCGTCGCCGGTTCCAGTTCTCCAAGCGCTAAGCCGTTCGCACACGGTCTCGCTGGAGTACACGCACGGCGGGGGTTCCTTCGGGAGCCTCCGCCGTTGTGCTTTGCGGGCCGGGGCAGGCGAGCGCGCCGCGTCCAGGCCCCCCTCGTCGGCACGGTTTGACGTGCTACCATCGGCGCATCCATGGAACTCAACGAGATCCTCCAGATTGCGCTCCGCGGCGGTGCGTCCGACATCCACCTCAAGGCGGGCCTGCCGCCCATGTTCCGTGTCGACGGCTCGCTCGTCCCGCTGAAGGACGCCAAGCGCCTGCCTCCCGAGGAGGTGGCGCGCATGGTCTTCGGCATCATGAACGAGTTCCAGAAGGAGAAGTTCAAGCAGAGCAACGAGGTGGACCTGGCCTACGGCGTCCCCGGGCTCGGCCGCTTCCGCGTGAACGTCTTCCAGCAGCGCGGCACCATCGGCGCGGTGATGCGCGTCATCCCCACCAAGGTGATGGCCATCAAGGAGCTGATGCTCCCGCCCATCCTGGAGAAGATCTGCCTGGACGAGCGCGGCCTCATCCTCGTCACCGGCACCACCGGCTCGGGTAAGTCCACCACGCTCGCGGCGATGATCGATCACATCAACGCCACCGAGACGAACCACATCATGACCATCGAGGATCCGATCGAGTTCCTCATCCGGGACAAGCGCTCCATCGTGAACCAGCGCGAGGTGGGCGTGGACACGATGTCGTTCGCCCAGGCGCTCAAGAGCGCGCTGCGGCAGGATCCGGACGTCATCCTCGTGGGCGAAATGCGAGACCACGAGACCATCGAGACGGCGCTCGCGGCGGCGGAGACGGGCCACCTGGTGATGTCCACGCTGCACACGCTGGACGCCACGGAGACCATCAACCGCATCGTCTCGGCCTTCCCGCCGTACCAGCAGAAGCAGGTGCGCATCCAGCTCGCGAGCGTGCTCAAGGCGGTGGTGAGCCAGCGGCTGATTCCGCGCGCGGATGGCAAGGGCCGCGTGGCCGCGGTGGAAGTGCTGCGCTGCACCGCGCGCGTGAAGGAGCTCATCGAGGACAAGGACCGCACGAAGGAGATCGCGGACGCCATCTCGCAGGGTTTCGACACCTACGGGATGCAGACCTTCGACCAGTCGCTCATGTCGCTGGTGAAGCAGGGGCTCGTCACCTACGAGGAGGCCCACCGGCAGGCCACCAACCCGGACGACTTCGCGCTGCGCTTCTCCGGCATCAGCGCCACCTCGGACTCGAAGTGGGACAACTTCGACGGCAGCGCCGCCAAGCCGGTGCCGGGCACGGCCAGCTTCGGCCAGAACCAGCAGCCCGCGCCGGCCGCGACGCCGGCCCGTGTTGCCGCCGCGCCCCGTCCGGGTGCTCCGGCCTCGGTGCCGCGTCCGGGCGTGCCCGCCGCGCCCGCCGCCGCCTCTCGCGCGGGAGTCCCTGCGGTCGGTGCGGCCCGTCCCGCGGCTCCGGCGCCCGCTCCCGCGGCCCCGAAGGCGCCCGCGGCCGACGACGACTTCCAGATCGAGCGCTTCTGACGGGAAATCATTCCCTCTCCCTACGGGAGAGGGTCAGGGTGAGGGTATTTGTCCCCGTGTTCCAACCCGTGTGGCGCGGGCTCAAGGGGATCCAACCCGAGTCCACCTGATACCCTCACCCCGTCCCTCTCCCGAGGGGAGAGGGGACAGCTACGGGGGTTGCTCTACGGGGGTTGCTCTACGGGGGTTGCTCTACGAGGGAAGCTCTTCGTCTTCGCCTTCCTCGTCCCCGAGCTGCGCCCGCAGGCGCGAGAGCCGCTGGGTGCCGATGAGTCCCTCCTTGGCCAGCACCTGCAGGAAGTCCACGATGGCGCGCAGCCCGACCTCCATCCCGGCCTCGGGCTTGCCGGCGATCTCGGTCTCGTAGAGCGCCTCCATGTGCTCGGGGTTGATGGGGGTGGGCCCCTCGCCCCAGGCGATGTTCACCAGGGCCCGGGAGATGAGCGCGCGGACCGTCCGCTCCGCCTCATCCTTGGCGCCCTTCTCGAAGCCGAGGATGAGGGCATCCACCTGCTCGCGGGTGAGGGCGGCCAGGGAGGGCACCTCGCCGAGCGCCTCCTGGACGAACGAGCTGTCGAACGTCTCCACCTCCTCCTCGTAGCCGAAGGCCTCCTCCAGGAGGATGGCGGCGATGAAGGCATCCGTCTCGTCGTCGGTGGCGCCCTCGGCCTTGAGGGCCTCCCGGGCCTTGAGGGTGGCGTCCTGGAGGGCGGGGTCCTTGGCGATGGCGCGCGTGGCGGCGTAGGCGGCGAGGAAGACGACGGCCGCCTCGGCATCCGAGGAGAGGTGGCGCTTGCCCTTGCCACCCATCAGCTCGTTGCGCTTGTCGGGGTGGGCGGAGGCGGTCTGGGCGAAGAGCCGCTCCTCGGGCCCGAGCGGCTCTCCGTTCTTCTCCTTCTCGAGAGTCTCGCGGGCGGCTTCGGGGCTGAGGTAGCGGGCGATGAGGGGGTGCATGCCGCGCCTGTTACCACATGCTAGAGAGCAGGCGATGGACTCCGAGGACACCCCCCCCGAGGAAGTCAAACGTGCGACGGACGCGTGCCTGCGACTGTTGGCCGTGCGCGCCCGCAGCCGGCACGAGTTGCTCACGGCGCTCGAGCGCAAGGGCTTCTCCGAGCCGGTGCGCACCGTGGCGCTGGCGCAGGTGACGGGCTGGGGCTACCTCGATGACGAGCGCTTCGCCCGGGATCGCGCGGCGGCGTTGCTGCAAAAGGGCAGGTACGGCCCCCAGGCGGTGGAGCAGCGGCTCCAGGCCCACGGGCTGAGCCGCGAGGCGGCGAGCGAGGCGGTGGCCCAGGCCCGTGGCGCGGTGGAGTTCGACGCGGAGGCGGCCGCGCGCCAGGTGCTGGAGCAGCGGGGCCTGTCCGGCCGGAAACTGGAGCCCAAGGAGCACGCCCGGGCTGGCCGTCTCCTGTTCAGCCGGGGTTTCTCCGAGGACGTCATCCAGCGGGTACTCGGTGACGCGACGCTGGAACCTTCGGGCGCGGACGATTAGCTTGCTTCCCTACCCATGCGTCTTCTTCGAGCTGTCTGCCTGACTGCCCTCCTGTGCACCGCCGCCGGCTGTGCGGCCCTCTCCACCGGCCAGAGCGGGGATCCCGACTTCGCCGCGGATGCCGCCGCCAACCTCCAACTGGGTGACGAGGCCCTGGAGCGCAAGGACTTCCTCCAGGCCGAGCGGTACTACGAGCACGTCCGGACCAAGTACCCCTACCTCGAGGTGGCCAACGAGGCCGAGCTGAAGCTGGCGGACCTCGCCTACGCCCAGGAGACGTACGCGGAGGCGCGCGAGAAGTACCAGTCCTTCATCAAGCTCCACCCCACGCACCCCAAGGTGGACTACGCCGCGTACCGCTCGGCCCTCTCCCACTTCGCCGACATCCCCGCGGACCTCTTCATCCTGCCTCCCTCGACGGAGAAGGATCAGACCGAGGTGCGGGCCGCCCTGGTCTCCCTCAACGACTTCGTCCGCCAGTACCCCAACTCCCAGTACGTCCCCGAGGCCAAGAAGAACATCGAGGAGACGCGCCGCAAGCTGGCCGAGCACGAGCTGTACGTGGCTTCCTTCTACGCCCGGCGTGAGCGCTGGAAGGCCGTGGTGCAGCGGCTGGAGGGGCTGTTGAAGAACTACCCGGGCACCGCCATCGAGGAGGAGGCCCTCTTCGACCTGCACGAGGCCTACGTGAAGCTCAACGACACCGAGCGGGCCCGGCAGACCCTGCAACGGGTCATCGAGCGCCTGCCGGGGACTCCCGCCGCCGAGCGGGCCCGGCGGATGATGGGCTCGTGAGGAGCACCGAGGACTGGAGCCGGCTGGGCGGCGGGCTCATCATCGTGCTGGCCGCCGCGGCCGCCATGGTGGTGCTCGTCCCGCGCCTGTTGGGCGTCGCCGCCGGTCCCGAGGCGGAGATCATCACCGCCCTGAAGACGACCGAGCGGGAGGGGTTGTCGATGACCCTCCCCGGCGTGCAGGCGCCGCTCGAGTCCCAGAAGCACTACTTCGCGCGCATCACCGTCAACGTGGAGCCCGGAGGGGAGCGGGCCGTGGCCTGGGCGACCCTGGATTTCGACGGCAAGCTGGGCGCCACGGCCATCAGTTCGCTGGGAGTGGAGCGGGTGCCCTTCGTCCGCCGCGGGCGGGAGTGGGTGCCGGAGAACCTGGCCGCGCCCCGGTTGGCGGCGGTGGTGCGGGCGCTGGAGTCCCGGCGCCGGGCCCTGGAGTCGGGAAACCGTCAGGCGCTGGCGGGCCTGCGTGCCCCCGGCCTCGAGGCCAATATGGGGGGAGGGGAGGCGGAGCTGGAGCGGGTGCTGGAGCTTCCAGCGGCGCCGCTACCGGGCCGAGACGTGGTTCTTGCGGCTCGAGCGGGACGAGGCGGTGGCCACCGAGACGTGGCGGTTGGAGGGGGAGTTGCTCTCCCGGCCCGTGGACGAGAAGGGCCAGCGCCGGCTCTCGCTGATTCGTCACGGAGAGGAATTCTTGTTTTCGTCCGGTCTCATGTAGGCTAGTCGCCGTTCTCAGTTGGGCTCGGTTGGGGTGGGATGGGTGGAGCAGCGGGAGGGAAGCCGAGGGCCATGGCCACACTCATCATCGAGGTCGTAGCACCGTGAGCACTCCGAGCGGATCGCCGGCGAAGACGTACGCGCTCAAGTTCATCTCCGGCAAGTACCAGGGCGGCGAGTTCCCGCTGAAGGCGGAGAAGCAGATCGTCATCGGCCGCTCGAGCGAGCTGGACATGGTGCTCGTCGAGGACATGGTGTCGCGCAAGCACGCGCGCATCATGGTCAACGGCACCGGGATGATCTCCATCGAGGACCTCGGCTCGACGAACGGCACGTTCGTCAACGGCGAGAAGGTCAAGCAGGCCACGCTCAAGGAGGGGGACCGCATCCTCATCGGGACCTCCATCCTCAAGCTCATCCTGCAAGGCGCCGGGGTGGGCGAGGTCGACGAGGTGGTGGCCAAGCAGCGGTTGGAGGAGGCCGCGGTGCAGGCGGCGCGCACCTCGACGAAGGCCTCGTCCATGACGGGGAAGATCGAGGAGATTCCGCTGCCGGACCTGCTGCAGCTCTTCCACACGTCCAAGAAGAACGGCGTGCTGGTGGTCACCAACGACCACGAGGCGAAGATCTACCTGCGCCAGGGCCGCGTGTACTACGCGGTCATCGACGAGAACCACAACCTGGGGCCGCAGAAGAGCTTCAACCGCATCATCACCTGGGAGCAGGGTGACTTCGAGCTGCGGCCGGCCGACCCCCAGGAGTTCATGGTGGAGCTGGACTCGTCCACCGAGGCGCTGCTGATGGACGCGCTGAGGCAGCTCGACGAGTACAAGCGCATCCAGAAGGACCTGCCGACCATGGGCACGCAGCTCACGCTGGCGATGCCGATGACGGCGCCGCTGCGCGAGCTGACGCCGGAGCTGCTGGACGTGCTGCAGCAGGTGCACAACTACGGCTCGCTGGGTGGGGTGCTGGACCACTCGGAGCAGGACGACGTGCAGGCGGCCGAAGCGGTCCTGCAGCTCATCAAGCGCGACTACGTGCGCGCCAGCTAGCCACTACTCGACTTTCGAGGTCCACCGTGTCCGAAGAGCAGAAGCCGCGCCGGCTCACCGAGCTGGCGCATTGCGCGGGTTGAGCGGCGAAAATCCGTCCCGCGGATCTGGCGCAGGTCCTGCGCCAACTGAAGACTTCGAAAGACACGAGGGCGCTGGTGGGCTTCAACACCAACGATGACGCGGCCGTGTATCGCGTGGCGCCGGGGCTGGCGCTGGTGAGCACGGTGGACTTCTTCCCGCCGGTGGTGGACGACCCGTACCAGTTCGGGGCCATCGCGGCGGCGAATGCGCTGTCGGACATCTATGCCATGGGGGCCAAGCCCCTGTTCGCGCTCAACCTGGTGGGCTTCCCCAAGGATCGGCCCATGGAGGAGCTGTCGCGGATTCTCGCGGGAGGCCAGGCGAAGGCGGACGAGGCGGGCATCCCCATCCTGGGCGGGCACTCCATCCAGGACCCCGAGCCCAAGTACGGGCTGGCGGTGACGGGCCAGGTGCACCCGAAGAAGGTGCTGACGAACGCCGGGGCGAAGCCGGGGGACGTGCTGATGCTGACGAAGCCCCTGGGCTCGGGCATCGCGACCACGGCCATCAAGCGCGGGGTGGCTTCCAAGGAGCTGACGTCGCGCGCGGTGGCGCTGATGTCGGAGCTGAACAAGAAGTCCGGTGAGGTGTTCGCCTCGGGGAAGTTCAAGGTGAACGCCCTCACGGACGTGACGGGCTACGGGCTGCTCGGGCACCTGCTGGAGATGATGACGGGCGCGAAGATGAAGGCCTTCCTGGACCTGGAGCGCATCCCCATCCTCTCGGAGGTGCCGTCGCTGGCACAGCAGGGCGTGGTGCCGGGCGGGACGAAGTCCAACCTCGCCCACGTGGGCAAGAAGGTGCGCTTCCCCAAGGGTCTGCCCGAGGACATCCAGTGGGTGCTCGCCGACGCGCAGACGAACGGGGGCCTGCTGGCCTCGGTGCCTGCGAAGGACGTGGCCAAGGCGTACCGGGCCCTGGAGCGGGCCGGCGTGGACGTGGCCCTCATCGGAGAAGTGGGCGAGGGCCGCCCCGGCATCGAAGTCGTTGGGTGAACGGCACTTCGCTCGGGGAGTGATGGACCGCCCCTGTCCGTGAGCGCGAAATCCGCCTCATGACGAGTGGGGATGCCGGTACGGCGGTGGTGGCCGGGGACGCCAAGGACGTGGCGGTCCCCCACGAGCCCCTGGGGCGGCTCTTCCTGCGCTTCCTGCACTTTGGCCTGCTCGCGTGGGGCGGGCCGGTGGCGCAGATCGCGATGATCCGCCACGACCTGGTCGAGAAGGAGAAGTGGGTCACCCGCGAGCACTTCAACCGGGCGCTGGCGGTGTACCAGGTGCTGCCGGGCCCCGAGGCGCACGAGCTGTGCGTCTACTTCGGGATGCTCTCGCGCGGCCGCATCGGTGGCCTGCTCGCGGGGCTGGGCTTCATGTTGCCGGGCTTCGTCCTGATGCTGGGCCTCACGTGGCTCTACCTCCGCTATGGCCTGGGCCAGCCCTGGGTGGGCGCGGTGTTCGGCGCGGTGCAAGCCGCGGTGGCGGCGCTCATCGTCCGGGCGGTGGCGCGCATCGGGCAGCACGTCCTCGTGGACCGCTGGTCCTGGGGCGTGGCCGTGCTCGCCGCGCTCGCGCAGGGGGCGGGGGTGCACTTCGCCTTCTCGCTCGTGGCCTCGGGCCTCATTCTCGTGCTGGCGAGGAAGGGGCTGCGGCTGCCGGCCGTGGCGTTCGCCGGAGCCTGCGCGGTGGCGGTGGGGTTCTTCCTGGTGCTGCACGGCTTCGCCCCCATGGGAGCGGGTGGGGCGGACGTGGGGCAGGGCACTGTCCAGGGCCATGCGTCACTCCCTCAACTCCTCTGGTCGGGCCTGCGCAGCGGCATGCTCACCTTCGGCGGGGCGTACACCGTCATCCCCTTCCTCCAGCGGGACGCGGTGGTGACGGGGGCGTGGATGACCAACGCGCAGTTCCTCGATGGGCTCGCGCTCTCCGGGCTCATCCCCGCGCCGCTCATCATCTTCTCCACCTTCGTGGGCTACCTCGGCGGCGGGCTGGCGGGCGCGCTGGTGCTGACGGCGGGCATCTTCTTCCCGGCCTTCGCCTTCACGCTCCTCGGGCACGACTTCTTCGAGCGCTCGCTGAACCACCCCCGCCTCCGCTCCTTCCTCGAGGGGGTGACGGCGGGCGTGGTGGGGCTCATCGCCGCGACCACGGTGGGGCTGATGCGCGCCAGCCTCACCGGCATTGCCCCGGTGGTCATCTTCGCCGTGGCGCTCGCGGTGCTCTTCCGGTGGCACTCGAAATTCCTCATACCGCTGGTCATCGGCGCGGCGGCGCTCGCCGGACTCCTGCTCCAGGTGGGGTGAGGGCAGGGGAGCGGACCCGGCCGTACCGCCGGCCGCTGGCGGTCCGCCGGGAGCGCCTCTACGATCCCTCCCGGCCATGACGCTCCGACTCCCCGCCCTCGTCAGTGTGCTCGTCCTCCTCTGTCTGCCCGCGTCCTCGCGCGCGGCCGAGCGCCCCGCGCGCATCGTGGTGGACCCGGGCCATGGTGGTGACCAGGGAGGGGCGACGAGCCCCTCGGGCCTGCTCGAGAAGGACGTGTCGCTCCAGGTGGCCCACCGGGTGCGGGAGCGCCTGGAGAAGGAGCTCGGGGCGCACGTGCTGATGACGCGGGACGAGGACCAGTCGCTGCCCCTGCCCGAGCGGGTGGAGTTCGCCAACAAGCAGCGGCCGGACCTCTTCGTGTCCATCCACTGCAACGCGATGCCCACCCGGCGCACGCGCGCGCGCGTCCAGGGCATCGAGACGTATTTCCTCTCGGCCAACGCCTCCAACGCCGCGGCGCGGGCGGCCGCGGACCGCGAGAACGCCGAGGCCCCGGCGGCGCGGGGGGCACGGGGAGACTCCACGCTGGCCTTCATCCTCCACGACCTGGCGCGCACGGAAGCGCACCAGGACTCCTCGCGCCTGGCGTACGCCATCCACCAGAAGCTCATCGCGGCCACGGGAGGCGCGGACCGGGGGGTGCTGCAGGCGCCCTTCTATGTGCTCAACGGCGTCGAGGCCCCCGCCGTCCTCGTGGAGATTGGCTACCTCACGCACCCGGACGAGGGAGGCCGGCTGGCCCGCGCCGAGTACCAGGAGCGGCTCGCCGCGGCCATCACCGAGGGCATACGGGCCTTCCTGGCCGAGGTGCGCCGGCGCGACTCCCCGAAGGGCCCGAAGGTGGCGGCTCCCGCGACTCCCTGACAGAGGCGCGCACTCACGACGGACAGCGGGGCGGCTCGTCTGCTAGAGAGGCGGGCCCGTTTCCCCCTTCCGAGGAGCCTCCCCATGCGGTCCTTCAACCGTGGGGCGCTGGACATGCGCCCCGTCACCCTCACCCCCGCCATCACCCGTCACGCCGAGGGCTCGACCCAGGTGGAGTTCGGCGATACCCGCGTGCTCGTCACCTGCTCGGTGGAGGAGCGGGTACCGCCCCACCTGATGGGCAAGGGCTCCGGCTGGGTGACGGCCGAGTACGGCATGCTGCCGCGCTCCACGCACACCCGCACGCAGCGTGAGGCCGCCAAGGGCAAGCAGACCGGGCGCACGCTGGAGATCCAGCGGCTCATCGGCCGCTCCATGCGCGCCGCGGTGGATCTGCCGGGCCTGGGCGTGCGCACCTTCACCCTGGACTGCGACGTCCTCCAGGCCGACGGCGGCACCCGCACCGCCTCCATCACCGGCGCCTACGTGGCCCTGGTGCTCGCGATGCGCAAGCTGCACAAGGCCGGGGTAATGTCGCGCATGCCGAAGCTCACCCCCATCGCCGCCGTGTCCGTGGGCGTGGTGAAGGGCGAGGTGCGGGTGGATCTCGACTACGACGAGGACTCCACCGCCGACGTGGACCTGAACCTGGTGGCCACCGATGACGGCCGCATCGTCGAGGTGCAGGGCACCGCCGAGCACCAGCTCTTCGATCGCAAGACGATGGACGCGATGCTGGACGCGGGACTGGCCACCATCCGCCAGCTCACCGAGGCCCAGCAGAAGGTGCTCGGCGCATGAAGCCCCGTCTGCTCTTCGCCACGGGCAACGCGGGCAAGCTGCGCGAGCTGCGCGGCCTCGTGGGAGACGCGGTGGAGGTGGTCTCCCTCGAGGAGCTGCCGCCCATCCCCGAGCCCGAGGAGACGGGTGCCACCTTCGAGGAGAACGCCGAGCTCAAGGCCCGCGCCTACGCCGAGGCCTCCGGACTGCCGGCGCTCGCGGATGACTCGGGGTTGTGTGTGGACGCACTCGGAGGACGGCCCGGGGTTCACTCGGCGCGCTACGCCGAGGGCGACGACAAGGCGCGCTACCAGAAGCTGCTCGCCGAGCTGTCGGGCGTTCCGGAGGAGAAGCGCACCGCGGCCTTCATGTGCGCGCTCTGCCTGGTTCAGCCGGGCGGGGGCCGCGCCATCATCGAGGTGGGCCGCTGCGAGGGGCGCATCGGCCACGAGCCCCGGGGCTCCCACGGCTTCGGCTACGATCCTGTTTTCGTCCTGCCGGGAGGCAGGGCGCTGGCGGAACTGACGTCCGAGGAGAAGGCGGCCATCTCCCATCGAGGCCGCGCCTTCCAGAAGATGCTGCCCCATCTCCAAGCGATGGCGGGCGGACAACCTGTCGGGGGGTGAGCAGGCGTCAGGAACGTTTGCCTTGCGCGTCCGTTCCGGATGGTTCAACAATGTTGAACTTCATCGGGGCGTAGCGCAGCCTGGTAGCGCACCTGCCTTGGGCGCAGGGGGTCGGAGGTTCGAATCCTCTCGCCCCGATACAGCAGCACCGCGGTAACGGAGAAGACTGGGTGCCAGTAGCTCAGCTGGATAGAGCATCGGCCTTCTAAGCCGAGGGTCGTGGGTTCGAGTCCCGCCTGGCGCGCCACCATCTCCGTTGTGACAAAAGGGGCTTGAACCGTAACGGTTTCCACGGTAGGGAAGCCGCCACGTTTCAGCGCGGTTGTTCCAGCGCGAGTTGTTCGTCGTAACGGCGGCCATAGCTCAACTGGTTAGAGCGCAGGACTGTGACTCCTGAGGTTACCGGTTCGATCCCGGTTGGCCGCCCTCTTTGAATCCCCCCCGCTTTTCGCGCCTATAGCTCAACTGGATAGAGCATCGGCCTTCGAAGCCGAGGGTTGGGGGTTCAAGTCCCTCTGGGCGCACAGCAGCACCCCCTCTCGAGGGTGCTGCTACGGCTCGCTCAGGCCTTGGCGCCGTCCACCGCGGGAACGCGGCAGCGCAGCTCGGCTTCGGCCTCGAGCGCCGCGAGGTTCTCGCGCATCGGCCGGGCCCACTTCGCCTTGGGCTGCTCCATCAGCTTCTCGTGAGCCAGGTCGATCGTCTCGGCCAGCTCCTCGTCGCTGAGCTCCGAGGCCGTCTTGCCCTTGTGCGGACCGAAGGCCACCACCACCGACGAGCTCTTCAGCTTCGCCGGAGCCTCCAGGGCCGGTGCCGGCTCGGCGGCCGGAACGGGCTCCAGGTGGGTGTTCTTGGCCTTCACCTCGGCCTTCACGTCCTTCGCCTTGGCGGTGTCCTTGGCCACCATCGGCTCGCGGACCTCCTTGGCGGAGGTGGCCGCGGGACGCGCCTTCACGGACTCGCGGACCGGCTCGGGTTCACGCACGGTCTCCTTGTGCGTTTCCTGAGCCTGCACCGGGGCCGGAGTGGGAGCGTGCTCCTTCTCCTCGCGCGCCTCACGGGGAGCCGTGGGCAGGGGAGGGAAGGACGCCTTCACGGGGCCGGAGCGGGTGCCCAGCACCTCGTAGCCGCCGTGCGAGGACGCGGGCTCGGCCTGCGCCGGCTCGAACTCCTCGGCCGGCATCTCCTCGCGCACGTACAGGCCGCCGAAGGCCTCGGGGTACGCCTTGCGCAGGGCCGCCACGCGCGCGCACTTCTCGATCATCGTCGTGGGAATCTTGGCCCACAGCGGCGTCTGCTGGACGTAGCCCGCGAAGTCCAGCCACACCACCACCGGCAACTTCCCATCGCGCACCACCCGCGACCAGGCCCCCACCAGGCTGCCCTTGCGCTTGGCCGGGTTGAAGCGGTGCACCACCTCGCCCTTGCCCTGGTCCACGATGATCTCATCCTCGGCGTACACCGCACTCGCCTGGATGCCCTTGAAGTCCGGGAAGCGCTCCGCGCGCGCCAGCATTCCCGCCTCGGAGGGCTGGAACTCGTAGCGCGTCACCCAATTGGGCTTCTCCCGGTTGCCCGCGTTCTGCCGGCGGGCCACACAGAAGGCCTCCTTCAGCAACGGGTCCAACCCGGAGCGCTTGCACTGTTCGATGAAGAGGGCGAACTCGTCCTCCCCGATGCCTCGGGGGCAGATGGTCCGCTTGATGAGTTCCACGCGCTCGTGGCTCCACTGGCCCGACGCGGTTTCCGCCTTGTTGTGTGCTTCCATGCCGCTGCTCTGTCTCCGCCTGCGAAAAGGGCGAACGACCACCGTCCGCCCGCACCTCGGGGAGGATTCAACCCTGGACGGAGTGCTTTGGCATCCCGATACTGAACACCTGTCCAGCGCCAGCTCGGAGGGCAGGCGGGCTCAGCGGCGGGGGTCTGGAGGGGTTGCGCGGGGGTCCGAAAAAAAGCATTTGACGTGGACCGCGTCGCACCGTACAAGCCGTCCCCGTCGACGCGCGGTGACGAACCGCGGCGGCGCACAAGAGTCGGGAGCGTAGCTCAATTGGTAGAGCAATGGACTCTTAATCCATAGGTTGTGGGTTCGATTCCCTCCGCTCTCACAGACCGGGGCCCCTTCAGCGATGAGGGGGCCCCGGTTCCTTTTTGGGGTCCTGGATTCGCGTGCGCCGGGCCCCGGTTTTCGGGTTACAACGCACGGTCAGCCCCCGGGCGGGTGGCGAAACTGGTAGACGCGCCAGACTTAGGATCTGGTACCGCAAGGTGTGAGGGTTCGAGTCCCTCCTCGCCCACACTCCGGCCATTTCGCGTTGACCGGATCGGACCTATCTCCTAAACGCGCACGTCCCATCTTCAGTGTCTTCACCCATTCGACACGCCGGCGTCCACGGTGCGCCCGGCGCGAGCGAGGCATCCCCATGAAGGTCCAGATCGAGGAGCTCTCTCCCATCGAGAAGAAGCTCTCCATCGAGGTCGAGCACTCCCGCGTGACCGAGGAGCTCACCCGGGCGTACAACGCGCTCGGCAAGCAGGTGAAGCTGCCCGGTTTCCGGCAGGGCAAGGTTCCCCGCCGCATCCTCGAGCAGCGCTACCGGGAGCAGGTGGAGGACGAGGTCATCCAGCGCGTGGTGCAGAGCGCCTGGCTGGAGGCCGCCCGGGAGCACAAGGTGGAGGCCGTGGCCCCGCCCCAGGTGACCAACAACTCCGGCCTCAAGGCCGACGCCCCCTTCACCTTCGAGGCCCGCGTCGAGGTGAAGCCCAAGGTGGAGGCCAAGGACTACCAGGGCCTGCCGCTCACCCGCTCCGACACCAAGGTCGAGGACAAGGACGTGGACGACCGGCTGACCCAGCTCCGGGAGAGCATGGCCCGGCTGGAGCCCGTCGAGGGCCGTGACACGGCGCAGATGGGTGACTTCGCCACCGTGGACTACGTGGCCACCGTGGACGGCAAGGACTTCCCCGGCAGCAAGGCCGACGACGTGACGGTGGAGCTGGCCGCCGGCGAGCTGGTGGAGTCCAACGTGGCCGCCCTCGAGGGCACCAAGGTCGGCGAGTCCAAGGAGCTGGACTACGGCTTCCCCGCCGACTACCGGGTGGAGGACGTGAAGGGCAAGACGGCCCGCTTCAAGTTCACCGTCAAGGGCCTGAAGAAGAAGGTCGTCCCCGAGCTCAACGACGACTTCGCCAAGGAGACGGGCGAGGCCCAGTCGCTCGAGGAGCTGCGCGGGAAGATCCGCTCGGACCTGGAGCAGGGCAAGCGCAACAAGGCCCAGGGCGAGGAGCGTGACGCGCTGCTCAAGGCCCTCATCGAGCGCAACACCTTCGAGGTTCCCAAGTCGATGGTGGAGCGCACCATCGACAACATGCTGGAGAACCGGCTGCGCGCCATGGCCCGCATGGGCATGGACCCGCGCCAGCTCAACCTGGACTTCGCCCGGCTGCGCGAGGACCTGCGTGAGGAGGCCACCAAGGAAGTGAAGGGGGCGCTGCTCATCGAGGCCATTGCTCAAAAGGAGAACATCCAGGCCAGCGACGAGGACGTGGAGAAGAAGCTCGAGGAGCTCGCCAAGGAGGCCAAGCAGGACATCGCCGTCGTCCGCAAGTACTTCAAGGGCCCCGAGGAGCGTCAGGGGTTGAGCCTTCGACTCCGCGAAGAAAAGACGATTGAATTCCTGAAGGGTCAGGCGAAGTATTCCTAGGAGTTCTTCTTCCTTCGACCCTTCACGAGGTTGTCATGCCCTTCATGCCCGTTCCCTACGTCATCGAGCAGACCCACCGGGGGGAGCGCTCGTACGACATCTACAGCCGGCTCCTGAAGGACCGGATCGTCATGTTGGGAACGGAGATCGACGATGACGTCGCCAACGTCATCGTCGCGCAGCTCCTGTTCCTGGAGTCCGAGGACCCGGACAAGGACATCAACCTCTACATCAACTCGCCCGGTGGTTCCGTGACGGCGGGCTTGGCCATCTACGACACCATGCAGTACGTGAAGCCGCAGGTGTCCACCATCTGCGTGGGCCAGGCGGCTTCCATGGGCGCGGTGCTGCTGCTGGCCGGGGCCAAGGGCAAGCGCTACGCCCTGCCCAGCTCGCGCATCATGATCCACCAGCCGCTGGGCGGAGTGCGCGGGCAGGCCACGGACATCGAGATCCAGGCCAAGGAAATCCTCCGCATGCGGGCCAAGCTCAACGAGCTCATCGTCAAGCACACCGGCCAGCCGATCGAGCGTGTGGAGAAGGACACGGATCGCGATTACTTCATGGGGGCGACGGAGGCCAAGGCGTACGGCATCCTCGACGAGGTGCAGAACCCCCGGAAGGTGCTGACGCCCCCTACGGGCGAGCGCAACAAGTAGGCGCCCCCTCGCGGGGCATACGGGCCGGAGCCGCGGGGAATGCTGCACCGCGTCTCCGGCTTCTGTTTTCTGCGCCTGTCGTTTTCGGCTGTTAAGTATCCGGCAGGTGCGTGGACGCCCCGGACAGGGGCTGACTAGATTGGCTTCAAGGCAGGGGGGCGGGCCGGTTGGGGAGCGCACCTCCAGGCAGTTGCAGCGAGGGCAAACATGGCGGGTAAGAACGTGGAGAAGCGAGACAACCAGTCCCTCTGCTGTTCGTTCTGCGGAAAATCGCAGAAAGAGGTGAAGAAGCTCATCGCGGGACCGACGGTCTACATCTGCGACGAGTGCATCGGACTGTGCAACGACATCATCGCGGAGGAGATCGACCGCGAGGAGACCAAGGACACGAAGCTGCGCATTCCGCGGCCCAGTGAGATCAAGGCCATCCTCGACGAGTACGTGATCGGCCAGGAGCGCGCGAAGAAGACGCTCTCGGTGGCGGTGCACAACCACTACAAGCGCATCGAGTCCAAGGTGGCCATGGACGACGTGGAGCTGCAGAAGAGCAACATCCTTCTGCTGGGCCCCACGGGCAGCGGCAAGACGCTGCTGGCGCAGACGCTGGCGCGCATCCTCAACGTGCCCTTCACCATCGCGGACGCCACGTGCCTCACCGAGGCCGGCTACGTGGGTGAGGACGTCGAGAACATCATCGTCAACCTGCTCCAGGCGGCGGACCACGACATCGAGCGGGCCCAGCGCGGCATCGTCTACATCGATGAGATCGACAAGATCGCCCGCAAGTCGGAGAACCCGTCCATCACCCGCGACGTGTCGGGCGAGGGCGTGCAGCAGGCCCTGCTGAAGATCATCGAGGGCACCGTCGCCAATGTTCCGCCCAAGGGTGGCCGCAAGCACCCGCAGCAGGAGTTCCTGCAGGTGGACACGACGAACATCCTCTTCATCTGCGGCGGCGCCTTCGGCGGGCTGGAGCAGGTCATCGAGCGGCGGCTGGGTGGCCGCAGCCTGGGCTTCGGCGCGGACATCCAGTCCAAGAAGCAGCGCAACCTCACCGAGCTGCTCAAGAACGTGGAGCCGGAGGACCTGCTGAAGTTCGGCATGATTCCGGAGTTCATCGGCCGTCTGCCCATCGTCACGGCGCTCGAGGAGCTGGACGAGTCGGCGCTGGTGAACATCCTCAGCCAGCCGAAGAACGCGCTGACGAAGCAGTACAAGAAGCTCTTCGAGCTGGACGGCATCTCGCTGAAGTTCACGGACGGGGCGCTCAAGGCGATTGCCTCTGAGGCCATCCGCCGCAAGGCGGGAGCGCGCGGCCTGCGCTCCATCCTGGAGAGCGCGATGCTGGACGTGATGTACGAGCTGCCCTCGCGCAAGACGGCGCGCGAGGTGGTGATCTCCGAGGAGGTCATCCTCAAGAAGAGCGAGCCGGTGGTGCTCCACTCCCAGGACAACAAGGAGACGGAGCCCAAGAAGGAAAGCGCCTAGTCGCAAGCGCGCCCAAGCGCCCGCGCGCAAACACCCGCGCGCGAGAACCCCTCTCCCCCCGGGAGAGGGACGGGGTGAGGGTATCCGGGCCCCAGGTTGAGCCCGTGCCCCCACCGCGCGTCACGGACGCCCCCGCCAGTCCCGCACTTTTCGTGGGACGGACGGGGGCGTTGCCTTATCTGCTGTCCCACGCATGGAGACGAAGCGGATGAATTTCCCGGCCACGAGGGCGGAGGCGGTGGTGGACACCCTGCACGGGGTGGAGGTAGCGGACCCGTACCGCTGGCTTGAGGACGAGAAGTCCCCCGAGGTGCAGGCGTGGATGAAGGCCCAGGACGCCTTCGCCCGGGAGCACCTCGAGCGGTTCCCCGGCCGCGAGGCGCTGCGCCAGCGCTACACGGAGCTCTTCTACGTGGAGTCCCTGTCCGCGCCGGCCATGCGCGGGAACCGGTACTTCTACGTCCGTACGCACAAGGACAAGGAGAAGGCCGTCCTCTATTGGCGCGAGGGCGAGAAGGGCGAGGAGCGCGTCCTGCTGGACCCCAACACCTGGAGCACGGACGGCACGGTGTCGCTGGGGATGTGGGCGCCCTCGTGGGACGGCCGGAAGCTGGCCTTCAGCCGCAAGCCGAACGCGGCGGACGAGGCCATCCTCCACGTGCTGGACGTGGACACGGGGAAGTGGAGCGAGGTGGACGTCATCGAGGGGGCCAAGTACGCCTCCCCGAGCTGGACGCCGGACAACGAGTCCTTCTACTACGCGTGGCTGCCCACGGACCCGTCCATCCCCGTGGCCGAGCGCCCCGGCTACACCGAGCTGCGCCTGCACCGGCTGGGCACGGATCCGAAGACGGACGCCCAGGTGCACCCGCGCACGGGGGACCCGAAGACGTTCCTCAACGGAGGCGTCAGCCGGGACGGCAAGTACCTCTTCGTCTACATCACCCGCGGCTGGAGCGAGAACGACGTCTGGTGGAAGCGGGTGGGGGAGAAGGACTTCCGCCTGTTGGTGAAGGGCGAGGGCGCCCGGTACGGCGTCGACGTCTGGGAGGACTGGTTCTACGTGCTCACCGACGAGGGGGCGCCCATGGAGCGCGTCTTCAAGGTGTCTCCGGACCGGCCCGAGCGCGCGGCGTGGAAGGAACTCGTTCCCGAGGACCCCGGAGCGGCGCTGCAGGGCATCAACATCGTGGGCGGACACCTGGCGCTCGCGTACCTGAAGGACGCCACCACGCGGGTGCGGCTGGTGACGCTCGAGGGCCAGCCGGTGCGCGACGTGGCGCTGCCGGGCGTGGGCGCGGCGAGCAACCTCTTCGGCCTGGAAGACCGCGACGAGGCGTGGTTCGTCTTCAGCTCCTTCAGCACCCCGCCGCAGGTCTACAAGACGTCCGTGTCCAGCGGGCGGGTGGAGCTGTGGGCCCGGGTGGACCTGCCCATCCAGCCCGAGCGCTACACGGTGGAACAGGCCTTCTCTCGCTCCAAGGACGGCACGCGGGTGCCCCTCTTCCTCGTGTACCGCAAGGACCTGAAGAAGACGGGGGACAACCCGACGCTGCTCTACGGCTACGGCGGCTTCAACCTCAGCATGCTGCCGTCGTTCCGCTCCAGCATCTACCCGTGGTTGGACGCGGGGGGCGTGTACGCGGTGGCCAACCTGCGCGGGGGAGGGGAGTACGGGAAGGCCTGGCACGAGGCCGGCCGCCTGGATCGGAAGCAGAACGTCTTCGACGACTTCCACGCGGCCGCCGAGTTCCTCATCCGCGAGGGCTATACCCGGCCCGACAAGCTGGCCATCCAGGGCGGCAGCAACGGCGGCCTGCTGGTGGGGGTCGCGATGACCCAGCGCCCGGAGCTGTATGGGGCGGTGGTGTGCCAGGTGCCCTTGTTGGACATGGTGCGCTACCACCTGTTCGGCAGTGGCAAGACGTGGATTCCGGAGTACGGCACGGCGGAGAAGCCGGAGGACTTCCGGGTGCTCCACGCCTACTCGCCCTACCACCACGTGAGGCCGGGCGTGCGCTACCCGGCCCTCCTGATGATGGCCGCGGACCATGACGACCGGGTCGACCCCCTGCACGCCCGGAAGTTCGTGGCCCGTGTGCAGAAGGCGGGACACGCCGCGCCCGCCCTGCTACGTATCGAAGCCAACGCGGGCCACGGCGGGGCGGACCAGGTGGCCAAGGCCATCGAGTCCAGCGTGGACCTCTACAGCTTCCTTTTCGAAGTGCTTGGCGTGCAGGCGGGCGGCATTGCATCCGCTGCGAACGCAAATCGGGCCCGCTAAACCAGCGGCCGGACACCCGTTGGCCCCGAGGTGTTCCCTTGCTTGCAGGCCAACGTTCCCCATCTTTCACGCGGGGAACGGCCGCCGGAGGGGCCGTGTTATAGAGACCGTCTTACCTGTTCGTACTCTCGGTGTGCGGGCGGGCAACTTTACCAGGGGCTTGCTACCCAGCGTGGCAAGCAGGCAGGTGGCGAATACATGTTCTTCGGACGAGACGACAAGAGGGATGCCCAGAAGCGTGGGAGCACCGTACCGCTCCTCCCGCTGCGGGACATCATCGTGTTTCCGCACATGGTGGTCCCGCTGTTCGTCGGCCGGGAGAAGTCCATCGCGGCCCTGAAGGACGCGATGGCCCACAAGGGCCCCGACGACAAGGCCGTCATCCTCCTGGCCGCCCAGAAGAAGGCCAAGACGAATGACCCGACGGCGGAGGACATCTTCCACTTCGGCACCATCGGTCACGTCATCCAGCTCCTCCCCCTGCCCGATGGCACGGTGAAGGTGCTCGTGGAAGGCGTGCGGCGCGCGCGCGTGAAGAAGTTCATGCCCAACGACGCCTTCTTCATGGTGGAGGTGGAGGAGGTCGAGGAGCAGAGCGAGAAGTCCGTGGAGCTCGAGGCGCTCGTGCGCAGCGTGCACTCGGTCTTCGAGGCCTTCGTCAAGCTCAACAAGCGCATTCCGCCCGAGATGCTCATGCAGGTGGCGAGCATCGACGACCCGGCGCGCCTGGCCGACACCATCGTCGCCCACCTGTCGCTCAAGTTGAACGACAAGCAGGCGCTGCTCGAGACGGAGAGCCCGGCCAAGCGGCTGGAGAAGCTCTACGAGCTGATGCAGGGTGAGATCGAGATACTGCAGGTCGAGAAGAAGATCCGCACCCGCGTCAAGAAGCAGATGGAGAAGACCCAGAAGGAGTACTACCTGAATGAGCAGATGCAGGCCATTCAGAAGGAACTGGGTGAGCGCGACGAGTTCAAGAACGAGATCCAGGAGATCGAGGAGAAGCTCAAGAACAAGCGGATGAGCAAGGAGGCCACGCTCAAGGTCAAGAAGGAGCTCAAGAAGCTCCGGATGATGAGCCCGATGAGCGCCGAGGCCACCGTCGTCCGCAACTACATCGACTGGATCATCAGCCTGCCCTGGTACGAAGAGACCCAGGATCGGCTGGATGTCGTCGAGGCCGAGCGGGTGCTCAACGAGGACCACTACGGCCTCAAGCGCCCCAAGGAGCGCATCCTCGAGTACCTGGCCGTGCAGCAGCTGGTGAAGAAGCTCAAGGGCCCCGTGCTCTGCTTCGTGGGGCCTCCGGGCGTCGGCAAGACGTCGCTGGCTCGCTCCATCGCCCGCGCCACCGGCCGCAAGTTCGTGCGTCTGTCCCTGGGCGGCGTGCGTGACGAGGCGGAAATCCGCGGCCACCGGCGCACGTACATCGGCGCCATGCCGGGCAAGCTCATCCAGTCGCTGAAGAAGGCGGGCAGCAACAACCCCGTCTTCCTGCTCGATGAGATCGACAAGATGTCCACCGACTTCCGTGGCGACCCGAGCGCGGCGCTGCTGGAGGTGCTGGACCCCGAGCAGAACCACAACTTCAACGACCACTACCTCGACCTCGACTACGATCTGTCGAAGGTGATGTTCATCTGCACCGCGAACACGATGCACAACATCCCCGGTCCTCTGCAGGACCGCATGGAGGTCATCCGGATCGCGGGGTACACCGAGCCCGAGAAGCTCAACATCGCGCGGCGCTACCTGATCCCCAAGGAGCAGGAGGCCAACGGGCTCGCGGACCTGAAGATCGACATCACCAGTGACGCGCTGCGGACCATCATCCACCGCTACACGCGTGAGTCCGGGGTGCGCTCGCTGGAGCGTGAGATCGGCGGCGTGTACCGGAAGATCGCCCGCGACATCCTGAAGAACGGCCGGCGCGACATCGTCGTCGACCGCAAGCAGGCGATGAAGTACCTGGGCACCCCGCGCTTCCGCTACGGCGTGGCCGAGCGCGAGGACCAGGTGGGCATCGTCACGGGTCTGGCCTGGACCGAGATGGGCGGAGAGATCCTCACTACCGAGGCCACGGTCATGCCGGGCAAGGGCAAGCTCATCATCACGGGCAAGCTGGGCGAGGTGATGCAGGAGTCGGCGCAGGCGGCCATGTCGTACGTGCGCACTCGGGCGGAGCGGTTCGGCATCGACCGCAAGATGTTCGAGAACTACGACATCCACGTGCACCTGCCCGAGGGAGCCATCCCGAAGGACGGTCCGTCGGCCGGTGTGACCATGTGCACCGCGCTCGTGTCCGCGCTCACCCGCATCCAGGTGCGCAGGGACGTGGCCATGACGGGTGAAATCACCCTGCGCGGCCGGGTGCTGCCCATCGGCGGCCTGAAGGAGAAGACGCTCGCCGCCCACCGCGCGGGCATCAAGACCGTCCTCATCCCGAAGGCCAACAAGAAGGACCTGAAGGACATCCCGAAGAAGATCCGCGCCCAGCTGCGCATCGTCCCCGTGGAGTTCGTGGACGACGTGCTGCGCGAGGCCCTCCTCCTGGAGAAGCCCGAGGAGTTCGGCCGCAAGGACCAGCAGAAGTCCTCGGATGCCCATCCCGCTACCGGAGTGTCGGCGCCGGCGTAGCGGCAGGCCAGAGGGTGAAGTGATTCGCGGGCCCCGGGGACTCCCCTGGGGCCCGTTGTCTTTTCGGGGGGCAACCAGGGATGCGAGGCACCCTCACCCCGTCCCTCTCCCGGGGGGCGAGGGGAGGGGGGCGCACTCCGCACCCCACGGGCCCCGGTGGGCGCGGTACAACCCCGCCCCAGTGGCTCCGCGCTCGTCCCGACTCGCCTTGATGCTCGTCCTGGTCCTCGTGGCCGGAGGCTGCGGCCGCTGCGGCTTCCAGCCCGACCCCGGCGTCAAGGTCGTCGTCCCCTCGATGCCCACCACGCTCGACTGGAGCTACTCCGACCCCCATAGCTGGGCCAACTACCCCGTCATGCTCGCCACCCAGCGCGGGCTCACCACGCTCGCTCCGGACCACTCCGTCCAGCCCGGGCTCGCCGAGCGCTGGGATCGTTCCCGCACCGCCACCGGCCAGGAGGTCTACACCTTCCACCTCCGCCAGGACGTGCGCTGGTCCGACGGCGTCACCCCCCTCACCGCCCAGGACTTCGTCACCGGCTGGCACCGTGCCCTCCAGGGCCGCGAGCGCGGGGAACTGGCCGACCTCGCCGGTGCCGACGCGGTGCTCGCCCTCCAGGAGCAGGGGGCTCCCCGCGAGCAGCTCGAGGCCGCCCTCTCACGCACCGGCGTCGAGGCGCTCGGCCCACACACCCTCCGCGTCACCCTGGCCCGGCCTCGCAGCTACTTCCTCGCGCGCCTCGCCAACGTCTACCTGTTCTTCCCCACGCCCTCCTCCTTCCTCGCCGGCAAGTCCGAGGAAGCGGTGCGCGACTACTTCGACCGGCCTCGCGAGGGCCACCCCCTGTCACTCGGCCCCTACCGCGTCGAGAGCTGGGACCGCGCGGGCGAGCGCGTGCGGCTCGTCCACAACCCGCACTCCGCCTTCCAGCCCCCGCTCGGCCCCGGCGAGCGTCCCGCGCCCGTGCTCACCCTCCTCAGGTCCGAGATCGGCCCCGCCCTCTACGAGCGCGGCCGGGTGGACTTCGTCTTCGTGGACAGCGCCGTGGCCCTCCAGGGCCGCGGGCCGGACGACCTCCAGCGCGAGCCGCTCCTCTCCACCTACTTCCTCGCCTTCAACACCGAGCGCCCGCCGCTCGACCGGCCCGAGGTGCGCCGCGCCCTCTCCCGCGCCATCGACCGTGAGGCCCTCATGACGGGCCTGCTGCCCGCCACGCGCCCCAGCCACGTCCTCCTCCCGCCCGAGCTGCCCGGGGCCGCCACCCCCGAGGAGGCCGCGCGCCTGCCCCAGTTCAACCCCGAGCGCGCCCGCGCGGAGCTCGCCGGAGTCCCCGGGATGGACCGGCCGCTGCGGCTCGTCTACCGCTCGGGAGACTCCTTCGTGCCCGAGGTGGCCATCGCCGAGCGCCTGGCCGCGCAGCTCGCCGCGGTGGGCGTGAAGGTGACGCTGGATGCGCGCTCGGACTTCTCCGCCGAGGTGGCCCGCCGCTCCGCCGAGGGCCCTCGCGCCTACGACCTGTACCTGCGCCGCCTGGGCGCGGACTACGCGCACCCCAACACCTTCTTCACCCTCTTCGAGCGCAACGGTCTCCACCAGACGGGCTGGGAGACCCAGAAGGGCGGCGAGCCCATGGACCGTTTCGAGCGGCTGCTCGACGAGGCGGATGCCGAGCCCGATGAGGCCCGCTCGCGCGCCCTCTACAGCCAGGCCCAGGCGGTGCTCCTCGACGAGGTGGCCGTCATCGCGCCGCTCTACCACCCGGACCGGTACTTCCGGACGCGCGCCTCCCTCCACGGCGTGGACGTGGACCCCTTCAACTTCCTCTCCCTGCGCGAGCTGCGCCTGGGCGGGACTCCCGTGGAGGTGCGCTGAGCCATGCCCCCCGCGCTCCTGCGTCTCGGCCGGCAACTGGTGCTCGTGCCCATCGTCGCCATCGCGTCCTACTTCCTCATGGCCGCGCTGCCCCTCACCACCGAGGACGACGCCAAGCGGCAGGTGGCCCCCGAGGTGCTCGCGTCCTACCGGAGGGACCTCGGCCTGGGGCAGCCGCTCGGCTTCCTCCGCCCGTGGGAGAAGCTCTTCCGCGGCGAGCGGCTGGGCACCAGCGCCCAGGGCATCACCGGGGATGAGCTGCTGTGGAAGCTCTCCGGCAGCGTGGGCGTGGGACTGGTGGCCCTGGTGCTCGCGCTCGGGTGGGCCCTGGCCTTCGCGTTGCTCCGTGCCCGCTGGCGGCGCGGCCGGCTCTCCGTGCTCGGCGATGCCCTGCCCGCCGTGGCCTTCGGCACGCCCGTCTTCATCCCCGCGCTGCTGCTCGCGCCCGCCGTGGTGGAGCGCGGCCACCTGCTGCCCGAGCTGAGCGCCGCGCTCGTCATCTCCGTCTGGCCCGGCATCTTCCTCGGCACCCTGGTGGCGGACGCGCTCGACACGGAGCTGGCCCGCGACTACGTGCGCACCGCCCTCGGCAAGGGACTGTCCCGCCGCGCCGTGTTGTGGCGCCACGTGCTGCCCAACGTGCTGCCCGCGCTGCTCGATGCCGTGGGCCCCGTGGCCACCGCGCTCCTCGCCGGCTCCTTCGCCGCCGAGCGCGTCTTCGGCCTGCCGTACTTCGGCCAGCTCTACGTCCTCGCCGTGCTGCAGAAGCAGGTGGCCGTCGTCGTGGTGTCCACCACCGTCTTCGCCTCGCTGCTCGTCCTCGTGGGCCTCTCGGTGGAGCTCGTGCGGCTCCTCGTGGACCCGCGTGCCCGGGAGGCCCGCGCATGAGCGCCCCTCGCATTCCCACGCGCGCCTGGGTGGGCCTCGTGCTGCTGGTGGGCCTGGGTCTCGCGAGCTGGCTCATGGGCCGCGTCTTCCCCGAGGCGCTCGCCCGCACCTGCCCCCTGGGCATGGACCCCACCCACCCGGATCGCACCGTGTGCGAGCTGGCCTTCGGCGGCCTCTGGGTCTCCCTGGCCATCGGCCTCACCGCCGGGGCCCTGTCCACCGTGCTGGGGCTCGGCGTGGCCATGAGCGCCCGGGCGGCGGGCGACGTGGTGGAGCACTGGATTCTGCGCGCGGTGGACGCCGTCTTCGCGCTGCCGGACGTGCTGGTGGTGATGGTGCTCCAGCTCGCCGGGCAGTCGATGCTGGACGCGGGCCACGCGGGCGGATTGGGCCCCTTCGGCCTCATGGTGGTGTCCCTGGCCCTGGTGGGCTGGGCGGGCCCGGCGCGCATGTTCCGCAACCGCCTGGCCACGCTGGAGGGCCAGGAATTCATCGCCGCCTCCCGGGCCCTCGGCGCCGGCCGCTGGCACCTGCTGCGCGTCCACCTCTGGCCCGCGCTGCGCCCCTTCGTGCTCGCCGTCTTCCTCAGCCGCCTGCCGACCGCCATCCTCACCGAGTCCACCGTCAGCTTCTTCGGCATCGCCCGGATGGAGCCCATGTCGCTCGGCCGCTACCTCGGCACCAGCTACGCGGCCCTCATCTACGAGGGCGGCGCCCGCGTGGTGCTGCCCGCCTGGGGCCTGCTGGTGTTGCTCGTGCTCGGCGCCTCGCTTTCCTCCCAGGCACTCGGGGCCGGGACGCGCCGCGCCTGAGGGGAGCGGCGGTTCGCCCCTTCAGCCGATGCGAGTGTGGAATTACTGGCAGTGCGGTGGACGTTGGTACCACACGAACCCCATTCCCAGAAGGTTGCCATGTCCATCGTCAACGAGGAGCTTCCGATCGCCACGGGTCACGCCCGCTCCAAGACCCGGGACGACGACAACCTGAAGCTGGAACCCGTCCGGGGCACCGTCCTCGTCGTCGAGGACGATCCGGCCCACCGCGAGCTGCTGGTGGAACTGCTCACGCAGTGGGGTTACGCACCGCTCCCTGTCGGCAGCGCCGAGGAGGCCGAGTTCGCCGTGCGCAACAAGCGCATGGACGCGGCCATCGTCGACGTCTTCCTGCCGGGCCGCAGCGGCACCAACCTCATGGCCCGCCTGCGCGAGAAGTTCCCCCAGGCCGTGCTCATCGGCGTGAGCGCGATGAGCGATGCGTCCATGGCCCGCAAGTGCAAGGGGCTGGGCGCGGATCTGTTCATCGGCAAGCCGCTGGCGCCCGAGAAGCTCGCCCAGGCGCTGCAGTCCCGGCACACCAGCTGGCACTGAGACGATTCGGTTGCACGGAGGGAGGGAAGCGCCGACACTTCCCTCTGTGCAGACCTTCGCTCCCGGCCTTCTGGTGGCCACGCCACAATTGACGGACTCGAACTTCCGCCGCTCGGTCATCCTCATGCTCGAGCACAGTGAGGGCGGGTCCATGGGCATCATCATCAACCGCGGCGCCTCGCTGACGCTGGGGGAGCTGGCCAAGAACCAGTCCCTCGAGATCGCCCCCGAGCGGGTGGACCAGCCCGTCTTCATGGGCGGCCCCGTGGAGAACCACCGCGGCTTCGTCCTCCACAACGTCGAGAGCGTGCAGGAGAAGCACGAGGTGGTGCCCGGCCTCTTCCTGAGCCTCACCCTGGACTCGCTCGGGCCCCTCTTGAAGGATCCGTCGGCCCACCTGCGCTTCTGCCTGGGCTATGCCGGTTGGGGCGCGCAGCAGCTCGAGAGTGAGATGTCCTCCGGCTCCTGGCTCTATGCCGAGGCCTCCGCCCGGCCCGTGCTCGAAGGGGATCCGGGCATGCTCTGGGAGAACTCGCTCAAGAGCATGGGCGTGGATCCCGCGATGCTCCTGAAGGGAAAGGGACTGAACTGATGCTTGATCCAAATGCCATCCGCGAGCGGATTGTCGGCGCGCTGCCCGGCTCGGAAGTGGACGTGCGCGACACCACGGGGACCGGAGACCACTTCGAGGCCCGCGTGGTGAGCCCCGCCTTCGCGGGCAAGTCCATGGTGGAGCAGCACCAACTCGTGTATGCGCCGCTGCAGGACTGGCTGAAGACCGGCGAGCTGCACGCGCTGGCCCTGAAGACCTACTCGCCCGAACAGTGGAAGAAGTTCGGCAATCGCTGACCGAGGTAACCGAATGATGACCCCCGAGTTGAAGGCCCGTTTCGACGAGGCCGTCCGCAACAACAAGATCGTCCTCTTCATGAAGGGCAACGCGATGTTCCCGCAGTGCGGCTTCTCCGCGCGCGCGCTGCAGATCCTCCAGCAGCACGGGCAGGTGCACACGGTGGACGTGCTCGCCGATCCCGAGGTGCGCCAGGGCATCAAGGAGTACAGCAACTGGCCCACGATTCCCCAGGTGTTCATCAACGGGAAGTTCGTGGGAGGCTCGGACATCCTCATGGAGCTGGAAGAGCGCGGCGAGCTGGCGGAGATGGTCGCTGGCAAGACGCCCGCCTGAGCGCGGCGGACCCCTGAATCACCTGGCACCGGGCGGATCCGTGAGGAGCCGCCCGGGCCGCGGACGCTCCGTGGCGTCCTCATATCCACGGGCCACCAGCGCACTCAGGTCGAAGGGCACGCCCCGTTCTCGCTCCAGCCGCTCGGCGCGGGCTTGAAGCGACTGGCGCGAGTGCGCCTTCGGGTGCGGCAGCCCCACCAGGATGCGGTTGGCACTCCCCGGCACATCGAAGGTGTAGAGCCGCGCGAAGCTCGCCTGGTAGGTGTGGACCATCGGGCCGAACAGGGGATTGGGCCGCTCCCACACATTGGCCACCACCGCACCGCCCGGGGCCAGACGCGCCCGCACCGCCCCGAGGAACTCGTGCGTCGTCAGGTGCTCGGGGATGGAGCTCGCGCTGTACGCGTCCAGGAAGAGGAGATCATACGCGGGGCCGGGCGACTCGATGAAGCGTCGCCCATCGCCCACGTGCACGCGGAGGGCAGGGTCCTCCTGGAAGCCGAAGTAGCGCCGCGCCACCTCCACTACGGCCGGATCCAGCTCCACCACGTCGATGTGCGCCTCGGGCCACACGGCGCGCAGGAACATGGGCATGGCACCCCCGCCCAGGCCCACCACGAGGATGCGCCGAGGCTCCGGCACGAAGGCCAGCCCCGCCATCGCCACCCGCGTGTAGGGCAGCTTCAGCTCCAACGGATGGCCTGGCCTCACCTGACTCTGTGTCGCGCCGCCCTGCTCGAACTGCAGGTAGCGCCAGCCCTGGTGATCCTCGCTGACGACGAGGTGGTTGTACGCGGAGTCCGCTTCGTACAGCACCGTGCGCGGGCTGATGACCGAGCAACCGAAGAGCACCAGGGCCACCAGGGCCAGTCTCGGGACGCCGCGTCGCATGGGGGACGCTAGTGCCGCGAGTGCGAGGAGGCCCGTGGGCCATGGCCGCCTGGGAGGAGGGGGTTCAGCGCGTAACGTTGGGAGCCCGCCCGCCTGCTGTGCGAGATGGGGAGCATCCCCCGCGAGCTCGAGGTGGACGCGGGGTAGAGTCTCGCGGCATGCGCGCCTTCTTCCTGCTCCTCACGGTGTGGGTGGGCCTTCCCGGCCTCGCACGAGCCCAGGCCGTGACGCCGTACCACCCCCGCATCGCGGGCGTGCCCATGTCCTGCATGTCCTCCCAGGGCATGCCGGTGGCCTTCGTGCCGAATACCTCGCTCGCCGACGTGGGGCTGTGGTTCTCCGGGTGGCCCGGTGTCCCCGCGCACGTCGAGTACAACCCCGGCCTGCTGGCGCGGCTGCCGCCTGGCGTGCAGCTCTTCTGGTTCGGCCATGCGTGCGCGCACGCGGTGAGCGGGGAGAGCGCCCGTGAGGAGAGCGCGGACTGCGGGGCCGTCCAACTCCTGAAGCGCGAGGGGCGCCTGTCGCGCGCGCAGGTGGGCGAAGCTCCAGTCCTACTTCCTGAACGCGCCGGCGGTGGTGCCGTGGGGCCATCGGCCGGGGCCCGCCCGCGCGCAGCGGCTGCTCGCCTGCTACGACCGCGCGCCCTCACCGCCTTCGAAACCCAAGGGCTGAGCCCGATGTCTTCTGGTGGATGTCGCGGCTTTCCCATGGGCCGCGCGTGCGCATGAGAGATGGAGGCGCTCCAACGCGTGCGATAGCCTTTGCCTCGACTTGGCCCCCTCCGAACCTCCCCCCTCCGGCGCCCGGCGCTCGGCCGTCTTCAGCCTGCGCACGCGGGTGGGCCTGCTGGTGTGCCTCTTCGCCGTGGTGGCCGTCACGAGCGTGGGGGCGGTGGCGGGGCGCCTGGCCGAGCGGGATGTGGATGCGCGCGTAGGCGAGGGGCTGGCCACCGTGGCGCAGTTGCTCGCCGAGCGCACGCAGGCGCAACTGGCCTCGCGCCTGGAGCAGGTGAGGATGCTCGCCGAGCTGGAGCGCCAGGGGCTGATGCCCGAGAGGCCCGAGGCGCGGCGGGCCGTGGTGGAGCAACTGCAGCGGGGCACTCCGGGCTTCGCCTGGGTAGGCTTCCTCGATGCCTCGGGCGTGGTGCGCTACAGCACCGGGGGCCTGCTCGAAGGGGCCAATAGCTCCGAGCGCCCTGCCTTCCGCGAGGGCAGCCGGGGCCTCTTCGTCGGTGACGCACACGAAGCGGTGCGGCTCGCCGGGCTGCTCGAGAGCCCGGAAGGTCCCCTGCGCCTGCTGGACCTGGCGGTGCCGGTCCACGCCCCGGACGGCACGCTGAAGGGCGTGATGGCGGCGCACCTCACCTGGGATTGGGGCCGCGCGCTCAAGCGGGCGCTGGCGGAGACGGCGGGGGCGGGGCTCGAGGTGCGGCTTTTGCGGCGTGACGGCTCGCTGCTGAGCGAGCCGCCCACGGGAGCGGAGACCTTCCGCCGGGCCGTCCTGCCCGCGCCGCTGGAGCCGCATGTCCAGCGGGGAGGCTGGGCCGAGGCGACGTGGGAGGATGGCCGGGCCTACCTCACGGGCATCGCCCCGCTGCGCGCCACTGGCACCACGCCCGCGCTGGGCTGGACGGTGATGGTGCTGCAGCCGTCCGAGGTGGCCTTCCAGCCGGCGGTGGCCGTGCGCGAGCGGCTGACCGGGCTGGGGTTGCTCGCGGGCCTGCTGCTGGCGGTGGTGGGCTGGGCGCTCGCCGGGCGCGTGGCGCGGCCCCTGACGGACATCGCGGCGGCGGCCGAGCGCCTGCGGGCGGGCGAGTACGACGTACGGCTGCCGCACGGAAAGCGGGGGGATGAGATCGGCGCGCTCTCCGCGTCGCTGGAGGCGCTGCTGCGCATGCTCGAGGCGCGCGAGGCGGAGCTGCGCCGGGCCCTGGCGGTGCGCGAGGACTTCCTCACCGTCGCGGCGCACGAGCTGCGCACGCCCCTCACCGCGCTCACGTTGCAGCTCACCTTCATGGGGCGGCAGGCGTCCGCGGCCGGGGTGAGCGGGTTGCTCGCCACGAGCCTGCAGCGCGCCACCCGGCAGGTGAAGCGCCTGGGGCAGCTCAGCGAGGCGGTGCTGGACACCTCGCGCATCGAGTCCGGCGAGCTGGAGCTGGAGCTGGAGCCGCTCGAGGTGGGGGACTTCACGCGCGAGCTGCTCGAGCGTGTGCGCGACCTGTCGCCCGGCGCGGACCTCCGCCTGGAGGCGTGTGCTCCCGCGGCGGGGTGCTTCGACCGCCGCCAGCTCGAGCAGCTCCTCACCCACCTGGTGCTCAACGCCATCAAGTACGGGAAGGGCAAGCCCGTCACGGTGCGCGTGGAGGCCACGGCCGGGGAGGCGCTGATCTCCGTGCGCGACGAGGGGATTGGGATGCGGCCCGAGGACGTGGAGCGCGTGTTCGGCCGCTTCGAGCGTGCCATCTCCACACGCCACTACGGGGGCTTCGGGCTGGGGCTGTTCATCGCGCAGGCGGCCGCCCGGGCCCATGGGGGCCACATCCGCGTGGAGAGCGAGCCGGGCCACGGCTCCTGCTTCACCGTGGCCCTGCCGCTGCGCGCGCCCGAGCCTCCGCGCGCGTAGCCGGGACTACTGCTTCTCGCTCCAGATCTGCTTCATCCAGTCCTCGACGTCCCGCGACTCGCGGGGGATGTCCTCGGACAGCACGCGGCAGCCCGTCTTCGTCACCAGCACATCGTCCTCGATGCGCACGCCGATGCCCCGGTACTTCGCCGGCACCGTCAGGTTGTCCTTCTGGAAGTACAGGCCCGGCTCCACCGTCAGCACCATGCCCGCCTTCAGCTTGCCGAACTTGTAGGCCTCCTGGCGCGCCTGCGCGCAGTCATGCACGTCCAGGCCCAGCATGTGGCTGACGTTGTGCAGCGAGTAGCGCTTGTAGAACTGGTGCTCCTCCTTGAGCGCCTCCTCCGGCGTCGACTTGAGGATGCCCAGCTCGTACAGGCCATGCGCCAGCACCCGCATGGCCACCCGGTTGGGCTCCATGAAGTCGTTGCCCGGCTTCACCGCGGCGATGGCCTGGTGCTGCGCCTCCAGCACCAGCTCGTAGATTTCGCGCTGCTCCTTGGAGAACTTGCCGGAGATGGGCAGCGTGCGCGTGATGTCCGCCGTGTAGAGGCTGTTGCCCTCCACGCCCGCGTCCAGCAGCAGCAGCTCGCCCTTCTTGAGGTCGCCGTCGTTGCGCATCCAGTGCAGCACGCACGCGTGGTGGCCGGCCGCGGCGATGGTGCCGTAGCCCACGTCGTTGCCCTCCACCCGCGCGCGCAGGCTGAAGACGCCCTCCACCTCGCGCTCGCTCCGGGCCGCCTTCAGCCGGCGGATGACGTCCTCGAAGCCCCGGTGCGTGGAGTCGATGGCCGTCTCCAGCTCGCGCACCTCCAGCTTGTCCTTGATGAGCCGCATCTCGGACAGGGCCGTGGCCAGTTGCTTGTCGCGCTCGGTGTGCTCGGCCACCGAGCCGTCCACCTTCGCCGAGTGGCCGCGCAGCACGCGCGTGGGGATGACGGCCGCGCCCCGCAGGCCCTCCAGGAAGCCCGGCAGCTCGGGCAGGCCGCGAGCCTCGTGCACGCCGAAGCGCGCCTGGCTCTCCTTCACGCCCAGCCGAGGGCCCACCCACAGCTCGCCCTTCACGCGATCCGTGAAGAAGGTGGAGTCGCTCCGGCCCGGGTTGGGCTCCACGAAGAGGATGTCCGTGTGGCCACCGCCCTCCTTCGGTTGGAGCACCAACACACAGTCGGGCTCCATGTTGCCCGTCAGGTAGTAGAAGTCGGTGCCCGGACGGAACCGGTAGTAGGTGTCGTTGGCGCGCACCTTCTCGTGGCCGGTGGGAATGACGAGCGTCTCGCCCGGGAAGAGCTTGGACAGCTCCCGGCGGCGGGCCTCGAAGACCTCGGCGTTCTTCATCTTCGGGACGGGCTTGCCGGCCTGGGGCTTCCACCCCTGCATCATGAAGTCGAGCAGCGCCTGGGGCGGCGTCGAGTCGTGGCTGGCGGGCTTCGCCTTCGATTCCGACTCCGGGGTGATGAGGGGCTGCTGCTCGGGCGCCTGCTCCTGCTCGGCGGCCGCGAGGGCCTGGGCTCTGGATGGGGTCTTCTTCGCCATGGGACGACTCTTCAACAACCCATCGCGCCCCTTCAAGCCCGATGCACCGCGTTGTGCGTGCAGTGTCCATCCGGAGTGGTGCTCGCTCCCCTGGTGAGTCATGCTATTCCTCGTCTCCCCGGCTTTCCGTGAGCTGTGGGACCCGCGGCCCCGTGATGAGCGACGAAGAGCAGACAGCGGTGATCGACAGCAGCCGTGGGCTTCTCTCCAACGGCTCGTTTGGCAACGGTTCGTTTGGCTCGCTGGACAACCGCACGCCCATCACCACCCCGGGTGTCCCCATCGCCGCGCGGCGCTCGCTCGAGCCGGGAATGTGGGTGACGGGCCGCTACCACATCCTCGAGCCGCTGGGCGAAGGCGGCATGGGCCGCATCTGGCTCGCCGAGGATGCGCAGGAGCAGCGCCGTGTGGCGCTCAAGGTGATGCAGGTTCCCGAGGGCCTGCCGCCCGGCAAGGTCGAGGAGCTCGTGCTGATGTTCCGCCACGAGTTCTTCGCGATGAAGCGGCTCCAGCACCCGGGAACGCTCAAGGTCTTCGACTGCGGGCTGACCGAGTCGGGCCACCGCTACATCACCATGGAGGCGGTGGACGGCCAGGATCTCAGCCGGCTGGCGCGTGAGCAGGTGCTCGACACCCGCGGCCTCTACCGCGTCCTCATCCAGATGGCGCAGGTGCTGGCCTTCATCCACTCGCGCCTCTACGTGCACTGCGACATCAAGGCCAGCAACGTGCGCATCACCAGCTCCGGCGCGGTGAAGCTGATGGACTTCGGGGTGATGCACCAGCTCGGCACCCCGGTCTCCGGCCGCCTCAAGGGCACGTTGGAGTACCTCGCCCCCGAGTGGCAGCGCGGCGCCAGCATCGACGGGCGCGCGGACCTCTACTCGCTGGGGGTGATGGCCTTCTTCCTGGCCACGCGCCAGCTCCCCTTCAAGCGCGACACCCCGGCGTCCCTGCTGGCGGATCACCTCTCCAAGCCCCCGCCGCGGCCTTCCAGCCTCGGCCCGGTGGATTCGCGGCTGGAGGAGATCATCCTCACCTTGCTGGCCAAGGATCCGCGCGAGCGTTTCCAGGACGCCTCCGAGTTGCTGGCGGCGCTGTGTCACGCCAGTGGGGAGCCGCTGCCCGAGGAGCCGCTGGCGGCGCGCGCCAGCTACCTGCACGTCCCGGAAGTGGTGGGGCGGCAGGCGGAGCTGGAGCTGTTGCTGCGGGCGCTCCAGAAGGCGGGCCAGGGCCAGTCGCGCGCGGTGCTGCTGGGGGCGCCCGCGGGCGTGGGCAAGTCGCGCCTGTTGCAGGAATTCGAGCTGCAGGCCCAGCTCGCCGAGATCCCCGTCGGAGTGGGGCAGTGCCGCGCGGAGGGACTGGCACCGCTGGCGCCCATCGGACAGGCGCTGCGGGTGCTGGTGCCGCGCACCCCGGCGGAGCTGCTGGAGCGGCTGGGGCCGTTGCTGGGCAAGCTGGTGCCGGCGCTCGCCACCGGAGCGGCGCCCACCTTCAAGGATCCGGGCGCCGAGAAGATGGCCGTCTTCGGGGCGCTCGCCGAGTGGCTGCAGACGCTGGGGCACCAGTGCTCCTTCGTGCTGTGCCTCGAGGATCTGCACTGGGCGGACACCGCGTCGCTGGAGGTGCTCAACGTCATCATCCGCTCGCTGCACCAGACGCGCGGCATGGTGGTGGCGGCCTTCCGCTCGAACGAGCTGAACCGCCTGAGCCTGGCCTTCGAGACGGTGGACCAGGGACTCACCTCGCGCCTGGAGCTCGCGCCGCTGACGGACGGACACCTGGAGGTGCTGGTGCGGCTGGTGCTGCCCGGCCTGGAGGTGCCCGCGGGCTTCGTGGCCCGGCTGCACGCCACCACGGGCGGCAATGCCTTCTTCGCCACCGAGTGCCTGCGCATGCTGGTGGAGGAGGGCGCCCTGAGGCGCGTGGGCGGGCGCTGGAGCGTGGTGGGGAACCTGGAGGAGCGTGCGCTGCCGGGCAGCATCCGGGAGGCGGTGCTGGCGCGGCTGGCCACCCTGCCCGAGGACCGGGTGGCGCTGCTGCGGCGGCTGGCCCCGGCGGGACGCAGCCTGGAGCTGCCCCTGGTGCGCGCCCTGTCGGACCTGCCCGAGGTGGAACTGTTCCAGGCGCTCGACGAGCTGGTGGAGCGGCAGTTCCTCCAGCGAGTGGGGGGCCGCTGTGTCTTCACCCATGACACCGTGCACGAGTCGCTCCAGGAGAGCACCCCGGAGACGGAGCGGAGGGCGCACCACGGGCGCATCGCGGAGACGCTCCAGCAACTGGGAGGCAACAGGCCGGGGGTGGCACGGGCGGTGGGCTACCACTTCACCCGCTCGAACGAGCCGCAGCGCGCCGTCGTTCCGCTGCTGCGCGCCGGACAGGCCTCCATCGAGGCCAAGGCCCTGCTGGATGCCACGCTGATACTGAAGGAGGCCGCGGCGCTGCTGGAGGCCGGGCCCCGCACGCCCGAGCGGGTGGAGCAGCTCATCCGCACCTGGGTGACGCTCATCGAGATCGGCTACGTGAGCGATCCGCCCACCTCGCTGCTCTACGCGGAGAAGCTCTTCGCCCACTGGGCGGCCACGATGGACCTGGGCGAGGGGCGGCGGGAGGCGTTGGCGCGGCTGGCGGAAGCCTGCGCGGCTCCGGAGACCGGACGTTCCGAGGCCCTGCGGCGTGTCATCCGGGAGATTCCCATCGAGGCGCGGATGGAGCCCTCGGAGGTCTTCTGGAAGCAGGCGGAGCTGCAGATATTGCAGAGCATCGCGCTGGCCATCATGGGGCGCACGGCGGAGTTCCACGCGCTGCTGGAGCGCGTGCAGGCCGAGCACCCGGTGGAGTCACCCTACCGCGCCGGGGCCCTCATCGCGCGGGGCGGGCTCAGCGCGCACACGGGCCGCTTCGCGGGCGTGGTGGAAGCGCAGCGCGCGGAGGTGAACCGGCTGCGCGCCCTGCGAGACGCGGTGGAGCAGCCGCCCCGGCGCCTGGCGTGGGCGCTCGGCATGGGCTGCTACTTCCTGAACATGAACCTGGCCCTGCGCGGGGAGCCGCTCGATGAGGTGGCCACGCAGGACGGGTTCGACGTGGCGGACACCTACGGCTTCACCGACATCCGCATCTACCACCTGCAGTCGCAGATCGTCCGGGCCTCCTTCATCGGCGATGCCTCGGCCTTCGTCCCGCCCTTCAGCGAGAAGCAGGAGCTCATCCGGCTCCTGGGCCACCCGCGCCTGCCGGAGCGCAACCTCGCCATCTACACGCCGCCCTACTACCTGGAGCGCGGCGAGCACGAGCTGGTGGCCGCGGTGGTGGCCCGGGGCGAGCAACTCTCCCAGGTGTTGCCCGGGGATCGCTGGCTGAAGCTGTACGTGCTGGTGTACTCGGCGTGCCGGGATGTCCTTTTCGAGGACGTGGCCGCCGCGCGCGAGTCCCTGCCGAAGGCGCTGGAAGCCGCACGGGCGGGGGATTTCCGGATGGAGACGCTGGTGCGCGTCTACCAGTCCCGCTTCGAGCTGGCTCAGGGCCGTCCGGAGGCCGCGCGCGAGGCCGCGGAGGCGGCGCTGCGGCGCTCCCTGGAGCCGGTGCTCGCCAATCCGTTCGATGAGATCCTCTCGCGCCGCGCACTGGCGTCCCTGGTGCCAGGGCAGGAGGGGGAGGGGCACTTGTGGCGCGCGCTCTCGCTGGCCGAGGCCACGGGCAACGTGTTGCAGGTGGGGCTGGTGAACCTGGCCCTGGCGGAGCGGTGGCTGGAAGAGGCGCCCGAGCAGGCGGAGGAGGCCCTCGACGCAGCGGAAGGGGCCCTCCTCACGGTAAGGGCCAGCGCGCTGCTGCCGCGCGTGGAGTGCCTCCGGACGGCAACGAAGCGCCTAGGCCGTGCGCGCGGTGTCCTCGCGTAGCAGGGCGAGCTGTCCGAGGAGGACGGGAACGGCCGTCTCCACCCGGAGGATGCGAGGGCCGAGCGAGAAGGGCCGGAAGCCGTGGGCCTCCAGCAGCTCCGCCTCGAAGGGTACCCAGCCTCCGTCGGGTCCCACGGCCATCACCACGCGCGGTGCCTCCTGCACACCGACCCGGTGCAGCGGCTGTTGCGCGGGAGGGTGGGGGAGGAGCCGGAGCGCCCCGGTGCCGAAGACGGCATCCAGCTCGTCCTCGACGAAGGGGCGGAAGCGCTCGCGGATGAGCACCTCGGGAAGCCGGGTGTCGCGGGCCTGTTCGAGCCCCTGGAGGAGGAGCTCCTCGACGAAGCCGGGGGCCAGCACCTTGGAGTCGAAGTAGCTCTTCTCCACGCGCGCGGCGTTGACGAGCACCACCCGGTCCACGCCGAGCTGGGCCACGGCGGGCAACACGCGCTTGAGAGCCTTGGGGCGGGGGATGGCGAGCAGCAGGTCCACCCCGGCCCTCGGAGGAGGCGGGTCGGAGAGGGCGACGCGCAGGCGCAGCAGGCCCGGGGTGTTCTCCAGCACCTCGCCGGTGCCCACGAGCCCACCGAGCCTGCCCACGCGCAGCGTCTCGCCGGGCTCGGCGCGGAGCACCTCGCGGGCGTGCTGGGCCCGGCGGCCCGTCATCTGGACGGTGCCGTCGGGGAGGAAGTCGGAGTCTTGAAGGAGGAGCAGGTTCACTTCCCGCCCATCACCTTGTCCTGCTGTTGTTGGAACTGCTCGACCTTCTTCACGGTCTCGCGGGCCTTGTCGAGGAGCTCATTGGGAGTGGGGATGCGCGCCTTCTCCAGGGGGGCCCCGGGGTTCCGGTTCGCGCCGGTCTCGGGCGAGGACGGGGACCCGGAAGCGGGTGGCTCGTCGGGTTCCGAGAGCATGGATCTCACCACCTGCTCCCGGGTGCGTTGGACCTCCTCGACCTGCTTCACGGTATCGCGGGCCTTGTCGAGGATCTCCGCGGGCGAGGCGATCCGGGCCTTCTCCAAGGTCTCCTTGGGATTCGGCTCCTTGCCGGCATCCACCGGGGACGAGGGCTCCGGCGTGGGCTCGGAAGCCCGCGGCTCCCCGAGGCGCAGGGAGCCGCTTACGGTGAGGACCTGGGCCTCCACCGGCCTGGCCCGGGCGCGGTACTTCTCGGGGATGCCGTCGAGCGAGCTCACGAAGTTGACCGTCTTCTGGTCATCCTCGTACTGGTACATGCTCGCGGCTCCGGCGAAGACATGCTTGTCCTCGGGCGCGGCCGGGAAGCCCTCACCGTCGAAGCCCAGGCTGAACGCCTGTCCGTCCACCGTGTCGAGCTCGACGGCCTTCCCGCCGGAGGCGTAGCGCGGAGGCGCTCCCGGGAAGCCGCCATGGCCCTTCACCCAGACGATGCGGAGGGAGGGCTCCCGCACCTCGATCGGCGTGCGGACGAGGGCCCCGGCCTTCGCGCCCCTCACGCGCACGCCATGCTCGTAGAGGGTGGCCACCTCCAGGTCCTGCCAGTTCGCCTTCGCCTGGAGGGCCGCGGGGAGCGGATCGACCACGAGCACCCGCGTGCCGTCCGGAGAGACGAACTTGAGCTGCTCCCGCGTCGCGATGCAGGTGTCCCACCGCCACATCACCTTCTTGTCATCCCACGGGGAGGACCACGTCGAGGTACTCGTGCACCGGGTGGCCTTGCCGTTGCGGAACGCGGTCTGCTGGACCTCGGCGTTCCCGTCGGAGGAGCGCGCCGACCACGTCTGCTCGGGAAGCTCGTCCGCCGGAGACGGCGGGGCCTCCGCGGGCTGGGTCGCGGAGGGCTGGGCCTCGGAGGCGGGGGCTTCGGAGGGCTGGGGCTCCGCGGCCGCTTCCGGAGGAGAGGGCTGTGCGCCAGGGTCCTTCCCGGCGCCAGGTGGCCGCTCGAGCCCACTCGCCGGCTCGGGCTGGGCGGGCTGCTGACAGCCGCTCAAGAGCAACGCCACCACCAGACTCCTCAATCGCATGCGGGCCCTCGCTGCTCCATGTCCGGAAGCGGGAGCCTACACGAGTCCCGGCGGCGCCCGGAAACCCATCTCCACGCGGGTTCCAGGGGCCTTCGAGTCCGCTCTGCGCCCGCCTACCACCGCACGCGCAGTGAGTCGAAGCCGCGGAAGGTGAGGTGGTGGCACTTGTGCTCCGGCAGGTGCCCCTCTTCCAGCCGCAGTCCGGGCATGCGGTCGAGCATCACCTCGAGGATGATCTCCAGCTCGCGGCGGGCCACGCCGGAACCCAGGCAGTGGTGGGCGCCGAAGCCGAAGCTCACATGCTTCTGGTGGACGTGGTCGCGGGTGATGTCGAAGCGCTCCGCATCGGGGAAGACCTCCGGGTCACGGTTGGCGGCGCCGAGCATGAGGAACACCATGTCTCCCTTGCGGATGGTGCGGCCACGCAGCTGGAAGGTCTCCTTGGCGATGCGCAAGATGCTGGGCACCGCCGGCCGGAAGCGAATCGACTCCTCCACCGCCGATGGGATGAGGCCGCGATCCTCCCTCAGCTTCTGGAACTGCTCGGGGTGCATGAGCAGCTCATGAAAGAGGTTGCTGATCTGGTCCGTGGTGGTGGTGTGCCCGGCGAAGAGCATGAGGATGGCGTTGGCGACCAACTCCTCGTCGCTCATCCCACCCGCCTGGATCATCCGGCTGAGCACGTCCCTGCCCGGAGCCTGCCGGCGCTCCGCGATGACGCGGGTCAGGTACTCGCTGAACTCCTCCACCGCCGTGTTGGCGCGGCGAGCCACCTCCAGCCTGTCCGAGTTGGCCGTGGGGGCGGAGAACTCGGCGATGGGCTTGGACCATCCGCAGAAGCGCTCGCGGTCCTCCGCGGGGATTCCGAGCAGCTCGGCGATGACGAGCTGCGGCAGCGGATAGGCGATTTCCCGCACCAGCTCCATCCGCCTCCAGTCCTGTACCCGGTCCACCAGCGAGTCCGCGATGCGGCGGATGATCGGCCGCCAGACATCGAGCGCCTGGGGCGAGAAGCTGGGGCTGACCTGCCGGCGCTGCCGGAGGTGCTCCATGCCATCCTTCTGGACCATCTGCCGGCGGAAGGTGTCCACGAACTTGCGGATGGCCTCCAGGTTGAGGCCCTGGAGCTGGGCCTCGAAGAAGCCCACCCGATCCGCGCTCAGGCGCGGGTCGCGGAAGCTGGCCACCACGTCGTCGTAACGGGTGAGGAACCAGGCATTCACCGCGTCCGACCAGTACACCGGCACGTTGTGCCGGAGGACCTGATAGAGCGGGGTGGGGTCGAGGAGATTCTCAGGACTGACAGGGTTGAGTTGGAGTTTCTGGGCCGCGCTCGACATGGCTTCCCTCCTCGGAGTGTCAGGGATTGATTGCCTGACATGAGTCACTCTGAGGCCAGTGCTGTTTGGGTGCTGTGAGCGGGCTCACTCCCGCGAGGTAAGCAATTTCACACGTCTCAATGCCTGCGTTCGCCCCGGTGCGCGTTCAGGTACCGCACGAAGCGTGGGAAGACGTCGCGCGCGCAGTCCTTGCCCAGGAAGACGTCCTGGTGCCCGTAGCCGGGGATGATCTCCAGTGAGTGCCGTCCCGGTGCGAGCGACTCCAGCCGCTGGTAGCAGACGATGTTCGAATCGGTGAAGACGTGGTTGCTCTCTCCGGTGACGAGCAGGACGGGTGTCTCGATCTCCTCAGCGAAGTCGAAGTAGTCGTCGGGCAGATGGTCGAGTCTCGGGTCGGAGGGGTCGTACTTCACGGCTCCGCCGGCGTTCACCATCTTCCGCAGGTGCCGGTAGTAGTGGACGCTGGTGGCGCCATGGAGATCCCCGCCGCGTTGGTGGGTGACGTCATGGAGGTTCTCGTGGTGGTAGGGCGCGGGCCAGCCGGTGCCCCACATCATGCTGAGCATGTGACAGGCCGGCACGTCGCACTCGGGGTGGAGCAGATCCACGGCCCGCCCGAGCAGGCCGCTCCGGGAGAGCAGGGGCTCGTGGCTGGCGTTCGGGTCGAGGTACGGCATGTCCAGCACGCGTTCGAGGAGGAAGGGCGCCACGGCGAGCTTCAGGCGCGACCACGTGGGGATTCGCGGGGTGAGCGCCGCGCTGCTGGCGATGACGCTGGTGATGTCCTCCACCACGCCGCCGAACAGGCTCATCATGAAGGTGACCGAGCCCAGGCAGTGCCCGATGACGTGCAACCGCTTGTCTCCGATCTCCTGGCGGATGCGGGCCACGGCCGCCGGGTAGTCGAACGCGGCGACGTCGTCCAACGTGTAGCGGTGCCGCAGCAGGTTGTACGGGTGCCGGTTGCTCATCCGGGAGTCGAGCGTCCACACGTCGGTGAACCCATGATCCAACAGGTACCGGACCAGGTTCTCGTGCTCCGGCATGATGAACATGTCGCTGGACGTGGTGAGGCCGTGGATGACGAGCACCACGTCCTCACATGGCTCCCGCTGGAAGCGCAGCATGCTCAGTCCCAGCTTGTCCTCGGTGGTGAGAGGGTAGATGCGGACGTCGGCGTCCGGCACTCCCTCCAAGGTGAAGCGCGGAACCACGCGCTCGTGCTCCAGCGCCCTCGTGTCCTTCGTCTTCGGTGAAACGTTCATGCGTGTCTTCCTTCGTGAGGGGGCGCCACCGGGGTTCAAGCCGCCTCGGCCCCGGTCTGCTCCTGGGGGCTCGGGCGGGCGGGGCGCCGGGCGAGGATCCGCTCGGCGAAGCGATCCGACAGGGCGGCGATGGTGAGCGCGGGGTTGGGACCGACGGGCCCGGGCATCACCGAGCCATCCGCCACGTACAGGCCGGGGTAGCCGAAGACCTCGCCGTGGGCGTCGACGACGCCCTCGTGCTTGTCGCGCCCCATCGCGCAGCCGCCGAGCGGATGCACGGTGACCATCTGGCCCAGGTACCCGAGCGGGTTGTGCACCAGTTCCCCTTCGAGCGCCGCGGCGACCTCCTGCATGGCGCCGCGCAGCCGCCGGAAGTACCCGGCCGAGCCGCCTCGCGGGCTCCAGTCCAGGTCCAGCGTTCCATGGCGCGTCAGCCGCAGCTTGCCATCGGGGATGTCCCGGCCCATGCCGAGCATGGCCATCGACGTGGCCGAGTCCATACAGGGACCGAGCGCCTCGGCGAGCTCCGCGCCGATGTCACTCCGGCGCTCGGTGCGCGTCCACTCCCGGGCCAGGCGCCCGACGAGCTTGAGCGAGCGCAGCATCACCGGCAGCGGGTTGCGCGACTCATAGAGCCAGTTGAGGAACTCGGGGTGGCCTGCGTCCTGGATGTAGAAGCCCCGGCCATTGCCGCCCTCGAGCGAGTCCCGGACGCGGATGGCACTGGTGATGACGGGGCCATTGCCGCCGTCGAGCACTCGGGGCCGTGCCGTGCCGGAGCCGCTCTCCTTGCTGCCCATGAGGAAGGCCAGCAGGTCGCCATTGCCCGAGAAGCGCATGCCGAGCTGCCGGCTGATGCGGGGGAACGAGTGCCGGTTGCGCAGCAGCAACTGATTGGTCCCGAAGGTGCCGGCCGCGAGGATGAGCCGGTCCGCGGTGATGAGGTGGCGGCGAGGCTCTCGCGGGAGCGGCTCGCCCTCGGTGACACCGCTGTAGTCCACGTATTCGACGGCGTAGCCGCCGCCCACGTCGGGGCGGAAGGCCTTCACCTCGCACCGGGTGCGGAGCTCGGCGCCGAGGCGCTTCGCGGCGGACAGGTACGTGAAGTCCAGCGAGTTCTTGCTGCCGTAGTTGCAGCCGAGGTTGCACTCGCCGCACATGCGGCAGGTGAGGCGCGTGCGGCCGTGCAGGTTCGGAGCGGACTCCTGGATGGGCTCGCCGGGGACGGGCCGCTGCCCCGGGTTGCCGAAGGTGACGCCCAGCTTGGGGAGGAACCACTCGTACCCGAGCCGCTCGGCGGCCTGCTTCATCGCCTGCGTCTTGGGGGTGGAGCGGTAGGGCTCGTGCTCGAAGGGGAAGCGCTGCGCCTTCATCATCGCCTCCACCTGGTCGTAGTGGACCTCCAGCTCCTGGCGGGTGACGGGCCAGTGCTCATAGCCGCCGGAGGCCCGGTCCTCGCGGACGAAGGTGTGCTCGTCCTTGCGGATGAGCACGTTGGCGTAGAGGAGCGAGCCGCCGCCCAGGCCGCTGGCCACCACGCCCCCCAGCCACCGGAAGGACCAGATGTTGAAGAGCCCGTGGAGGCCCCGGGCCGGGTCCCAGAAGCCGTGGCGGATTTCGCGGGGACTGCGCGGGAAGGATCCCGGCGGGTACACCTTGCCCCGCTCCAGCAGACAGACGCGCAGGCCCGCCTCGGCCAGCCGGTGACACATCACCGAGCCGCCGAAACCGGAGCCGACGATGATGGCGTCGAAGTGCTCGGGCCGAGGGCTCATGCGTAGAGCTCCCAGAGGTTGCCGAGGAAGAACTGGCCGAAGCGCACCAGCGCCTGGGGACCGCCCCGGGGCGAGCGCATGCTGGCCATGAGCGCGAGCAGCTCGCGCACGCCGACCGAGAGCACGCCCACGCTCACCAGCGGACCTCGCTCGTCGTGGCCCTCGTGGAGGGTGGTGTGCAGCCGGGTGGTGTCCGCCCAGAGGTCGGGCCCCGGATCATCCCGGAGGAACTTGGTGCCGGACAGGAACCAGGTGCGGCCCTCGTGCTCGAAGCGGGCGTCGTAGTGCATCAACCGCATGCGCGGGTCGTCCGAGGGCGAGAAGAGCTGGAAGCGGCCCTCGCGGATGGGGAGGCACTTGGAGAAGGGAGGGAAGGAGAGGTGTCCGCCCAACCAGGCCACGTGCTCGGGGTCCATGAGGAAGTCCTCCATGGAGTCGATGCGGATGGTGGCGTGCAGGGACAGCCGGGTGGTGCGGCCGTGACGCGCGGGGTACTCGCGGCCCTGCTTGCCCAGCGCCATGGGGCCGGACAGCGTCTCGTGGAAGAGCAGGTCAGGGGTGAAAGGCATGAGCGGGAGGGCTCCTCTTGGGGCTCGCGGTGGGTCGGGTCCTCTCTTGTTCAGAGTTGGGAAGTGGGGGCTGTGATGAGCGCGGGAAGGGGCCGGGGTGGACGCATGCGGGGGGAGGGCCGCATGCTGGGAGAGCAAGAGCAGGCCGAGGGGCTCGCGGAGCCGTCACAGAGCGCCAGGAGCCTGCTCGTCATGGGGCGTTGGACCCCGAGAGGGCAGGAAGACGATGAACGTGCTGGTCACGGGGGCCACGGGCCTCATTGGAAACGCCATTGCGCGGCGGCTGATGGTGCGGGGACACCAGGTGCGCGCGTTGGTGCGAGACCCGGAGCGGGCCGCGCGGCTGCTCCCGGAGGGCGTGGAATTGGTTCGAGGCGACGTGACGGCGCCGGACTCACTCCCGGCGGCCATGCGGGACGTGGAGTGGCTGTTCCACGCGGCGGGGATGCCCGAGCAGTGGCAGCCGGATGAGCGCATCTTCGACCGGGTGAACCGCCAGGGGACGGTGAACGTGCTCCGGGCCGCGCTCGCCGGGCGGGTGAATCGGGTGGTGTACACCTCGACGATGGATGTCTTCGCCGCGCCCGAAGGGGGCACGCTGGTGGAGACGAACCTGGACCCCGAGCCGAAGCCCACCGCCTACGAGCGCTCGAAGCAGGCCGCGGAGCGGGAGGCCGAGGTCCTCCGGCGCGAGGGGCTCGAGCTGGTCTACGTGAACCCGGGGGCGGTGTACGGGCCGTCCCCCGTGCACGTGGGGCTCAACTCGTTGTTCCTCCAGGTGCTCAACCGGAAGGTGCCGGCCCTGCCGCCCGGGGGGATGCCGGTGGCGTACGTGGACGGCGTGGCGGACGCGCACCTCGCGGCGGCCGAGCGCGGTGTCACGGGGGAACGCTACCTGGTGGCCGACACCCACGTGAGCAATGCGGGGCTTGCGCGGGAGATCCTCCGGGTGGAGGGCGCGGGAGCCCGGGTACCGCCCACCACGCCCGCGGCGGTGATGAAGGTGCTCGCCGCGGTGTCCGCGCCCCTGGCGAGGACGTTTGGCTTCACCCCGCTCATCGCGTCGGGGCAGTTGTCCTTCCTGCTGTGGAACGTGCGCGTGGACGCGAACAAGGCCCAGCGTGAGCTCGGCTTCAACCCCACGCCTCTCGCCGAGGGAGTGGAGAAGACGGTGGCCTTCCTGCGGGAGCAGGGGCTCGTCCAATCCAGACAGACACGGTAGGAATCGAGCGATTCAGGGCAGCTCGCCCGTGCCCGCGAAGGCTTGCATCCACGCGAGCTCGTTCCGGGCGCGGTGCTCGCAGGACTCCTCGCGCAGCCTGGCGATGGGCCAGCGGTCATAGGCCGCCTTCTTCACGGCGTCCTCCCAGTTGCCCAGTTGAATCCAGGCGGCGATGCACTCCTCGCGGGTGGGGACGTGCTGCATCAACTCGGAGCCGGACATCTGGAGCCGCAGCCCCATCTCCAATTCCAGACGGGAGGGTTGCGCGCGCAGGCGTGCGCCCACCTCATACAGCAGCCGTCCCAGCCACCGCAGCTCGTCCTCGGACAGGTGTGCCTTGCTGGCCCTGGCACGATCCAGGAGCCACGTGCCGTGGGAGGTGGCCTGGGCCAGCGAGGTCATCATCCAGGCATGGTGGGCGGGGCCGTACACGACGTCCATATGCCCTTGCATCTCCCGGAAGACCTCCTCGTTGGAGGGCTGCTTCCACTCGCGCAGCGCGACGAGCTTCTCGAGCGCCTCCAGCTCCCGCCGCTCGAAGGGCGCCGAGTACGAGGTGCCCGACAGGAAGGGGATGAGGGCGAGCTGGAGGGTGCGAGGAGCGGGCCCGGCGAGCTGCCCGAGCCGCTCCTCCACCGCCGCGAAGCAGGCCTGGCGCATGGGCGCCGCCTCTTCGAGGGAGAGCAGTTGCTCGCGCATCGCCATGAGCAGGGGAATCGACTGGCAGCCGAGAACCCGCTCGCGCATCCATGGCTCCTTTCCCGCCATCGTGCCTGGGGACACGATTCCCACCGGGAAGAGCCAGTCCTCGCCAGGATGCACCTGGGTGAGCATGGTTGAATTCATGCGATTCCACTCGATGGGGGCGGGGAGCACGGTGCTCTTGCGGAAGTCGGGCTGTCCAAGGGCCTTCCAGGCGTCGAAGAAGGCATGGCGCCAATCGGGCGAGCGGGGCAGGCGCTCGGTGAATTCCAATAACAGACGCGCCTCCGGGGTGTCGCGGAGGGCGGGGGCCGACAGATCTTCCCGCACCACCTTCCACGCGTCCTTTTGCATGTACCAGCAGGCCCTCACCAGCCGGGCTGGCGCGGAGGACGGAAAGGTGTCGAGGGCCAGTTTCGTGAAGGTGCTGGCGCTCGAGTCGCCCGCGAAGGAGTACCAGGCGGCTTCCTGGGCCAGCCGCGCGGCCTCGGCTTCTGGGTCCTCGATTTCCTCCGTGGGGCCCCCCTTCAAGACGCGCCCGCCCTCCACCTCCCACCCGTCCTCCGGCCCCAGTTCCTCCTCGTGCCTGCGCCGCTCGCGCTCGCCAAGCCACCGGACGGTGGTCCAGCCACCGCCTACCGTGGCGGGCACCAGTCCCAGGGCCCAGCGCAACACGCGGCGGCGAGGCCACCGGTGTGTTCCCGCTCCAGTTCCCTCTGGAGGCGTCCCGCTTTCTGGACTCTTTTGTCCGTCCCTGGTCGATGCGCTCATGGAGAAGCCCCATGTACCATGAGTCACCATGCCTCATTGCGCGCGGAGCAGGTTGCCGGGGTGGCTGATGCTCCTGGCCGTACTCCAGGCGGGGTGCCTGTCGGAACTGGACTCGGTGGAGGTGGTGGGGGAGTGCGGCCCGAGGGATCTGACGCCCGAGTGCTGCCTCAAGCAGAACCCCGGCCAGTGGGAGCGTTGCACCGGCTCGTCCGAGATGGCGCGGGTGGCCGAGACGGCGCAGCGCTCCGCTTCCTCGGGCATGAAGGCGGTGGCCGGCGCCACGGCGGCGGTCATGGGGGCGGCGATGAGACCCCAGATCAACTCGGCCGAGCGACGGGGCGTGGCGTTGGCCACGGACCTGCTCGCGAAGGTGGAGAGGGAGATCGAGCGGTGTGTGCGCCGGGCGGACCAGAAGGTCAACGACTACCACTTCAACGGCAGGAGCCCGAGCTGGGAGATCTGCCAGCAGGTGAAGGTGGGGGAGCGGACGACCTGGGCCGCGTACCTGGGGCTCTTCAAGCACGAGGAGTCCTGGCCTTGCCTGCGCGAGGCGTTGGACAAGCTGCTGCCCGAGCGCTACCTGCTGCACCCCCGTTTCCAGCTAGATGATGTGACTGGTTCGTGGAAGTTCTTGAAAGAACAAGAGGTCAAAGAGCTTGTGTCAAAGTACGGTTGGAAAGGGCTGTGGGGCACCATCGAGCCGGACGTCGTTCTCATGGATGCGAAGGGATTCATCGTCCATGTATACGATCTCAAGTTTCCCTGCCCCAAGGCTAATGACGCTCAGTGGGAAAGATACAGGGGAGGTCGTTGGAAGGATGAAACACAAGGCCGTGTCTATGATGATGCCCTTCAAGTGAAACCCAGGCTCGTTTCTCCACGACAGGGAGTAGTACGGAAGGAGTAGGAAGAAATGCCGCCCAAGCGATACCCGAGATTGCGGCACCGCGATTTTCGCGGTGGGCTGGTCACGAGCGATGCCGTGGTCATGTGCTTCTACATGCAGCATCCCAACGAGCGGATAGCACCCGCCGTCATCCGTACCATGGAGCTCTTCCGCGAACGGATACGTCCCTACCAACTCGCCTGGTACTCTGGTGATGGACAAGCCGAGTCACTCGATGACTCCGCATGGGAGGCAATCCGCAAGGAAACGCTGCATCCAGGCCCTGACATGGCCGCCTTCGTACAACTGTGGGAGGACCCCGGCAGGTTCGCTGGATTCCACGTGGACTATAGAGGGCTGGACGTCGTCCCTCTCCCCTGGCCGGACCGGAAGGATGACGTAAGCGTCCTGTACCTGCGCCTGCCCACGGAGTACCTGGAAGAGCAGGGCCCGGAGAGGGTCCGTACTCTGGCCCTCGACCTGGCGGTGGAACTGCCTTTCAACTCGGGATATGTGGATTTCGTCCTCTGCGCGGACACCGGAGAGTTCCATGAAGCCATCGAACTCATCCGGCCGCGCTACCCGGGGGTGCACCTCGCCTCGAACGAGGCGGAGCTGCGCATGAACACCTGGGTGGAGGGCGTGCACTGGATGAACTTCCTCGGGCAGCCGGTGCTCGGGAAGTTAGGCGGTGTGGCGGGGCTGCGTGAGCATCTGTCGCTCCCGGGCATCAGCCTCCAGGAGATGAGCGGGGACCGGGTGCTCATCACGCTCGGCGAGCAGCCGGAAACAGGCGACGTGGAGGCGGGCCAGACGCTCTCCCTCCACCGCGCGCTCGCCCGGCTCCTCGAACCCCATCTCCATCACCGCACAAGGAGGCTGGGCCCCATGCGCCCCGAGGACATGCTCCGCTGGGAGCGCCGCTTCCTGGACTGACGAGCCCCTCGCTCCCTCGTCCCCCTCCAGGCGGCCGGGCACGCCGGGCCTTCCCTGGCCCCCTTCCCGCCGCCAGACCTTGCCGCCCCCCCGAGGAGCCGTTAAAGCGGCGGGGTGCGCTCCCTCTGTCTCCGATGCCTGCGTCCCCAGTCCACGTGCTACTGCGCGCGCGTGCCCCAGGTGGACTCGCGCACGCGGGTCGTCTTCCTGCAGCACCCCCGTGAGCGGCGGGTGGCCATCGGCACGGCCCGCATGGCGCACCTGTCGCTGCCCAACTCCGAGCTTCCACATCGGCGTGGACTTCTCCGGCCATGCCCGGCTCGAGGCGCTCGCCGCCCATCCCGAGCGCGTCGCCGTCCTCTTCCCCGGCGAGGAGGCCATCCCCCTGGAGGAGGCGCGGCTGAACCCTCCCGAGACGCTCATCGTGGTGGACGGCACCTGGCCGCTGGCGCGCAAGCTGGTGAAGACGAACCCGCTGCTGGCCGGGTTGCCGCGCATCGGCTTCGTCCCGCGCCGCCCGAGCAACTACCGCATCCGCGCCGAGCCGGCCGAGCACTGCGTCTCCACCATCGAGGCGGTGGTCGAGGTGCTCGGCGCGCTCGAGGGCCACCAGGAGCGCTTCGACTCCCTGCTGCAACCCTTCGAGTTCATGGTGGACACGCAGCTCGACCGCCAGGAGACCCGGACGGATCCGCCGCGCAAGCGCCTCTACAAGTCCGCGTGGCAGCCGCCCCTGGAGCTGCGCACCATCGCCGAGAACTTCGAGCACCTCGTGCTGCTCTACGCGGAGGCCAACGCCCACCCCGCCGAGCAGGCCCTTCCCTCCGAGCTGGTGCACCTGGTGGCGATGCGCCCGGCCACGGGGGAGTGCTTCGAGGCCGTGCTCGCCCCGCGCCAGCCGCTGGCGCGCAGCACCTCCCTGCACGTGGAAATGCCGGAGGAGCGGTTGCTGGCGGGCGAGCCCGTGGAGTCCGGGCTCGCGCGTTTCCAGGCCTTCCTGCGCCCGGGCGACAAGCTCGCGGTGTGGACGACGTTCGCGTTGGATCTGCTGCGGCGCGACGGCTTCCCGGTGCCCGAGGCGGTGAACGTGCGGCTCGCGTGCGCGCGGGCGCTCAAGAACAAGACGGGCGGGGTGGAGCAGGGGGCGGAGCAGCTCGGCTCGCGGCTTCCCGAGCAGTGGGCCCTGGGGCGCGCCGGGCGGCGCATCGCGGCCCTGGAGGCGGTGGTCCGGGCCCTCGACGAGCGCGGCCGGGCCACCCAACCCCCGCCCCGGCAGCGGATGGCGTCGTAGCCACTCCCGCCGGGCGGAGGACCCCCGCGTCACCCAAGGGGGCGCGGGGGCGGGTACTTCAGGGGATTACGTCGGATCCGGCTTCGGCGTCTTGGGGCCGCTGGCCGGCAGCTTCGGCTTGGCGATGTAGCTCTTGGGCAGCTCGCCGGTGAGCGCGTCGAGGAAGGTCACGATGTGCTTCGTGTCCTCGTCGCTGATCTGCTTGCCGAACTGGTGCTGGGCCATCAGCTTCACGGCCGTCTGCAGATCCTTCACCGAGCCGTCGTGGAAGTAGGGCGCCGTCTTGGCCACGTTGCGCAGGGTGGGGACGCGGAACATCATCCGGTCCGACTCCTGCTTGGTGTGATCGAAGCGGCCCTGGTCCTTGGACTGGTAGGGCAGCACGAGGCCGAGCTTCTGGAGGGAGCCGCCCATGGCGGGGCCGCTGTGGCAGGTCTGGCAGCCCTGATCCATGAACTTCTTGAGGCCCACCTTCTCCGCCTCGGTGAGCGCGTTCTCGTCACCGGTCAGGTACTTGTCGAAGCGCGAGGGCGTGACGAGCTGACGCTCGAAGGCGCCAATGGCCAGACCGAGGTTGTTGTAGGTGACGGGATCGGCCTCGCCCGGGAAGGCCTTCTGGAAGGCCGTGACGTAGCCGGGGATGGACTTGAGCGTCTCGACGACGCGCGCCTCACTGGGCATCGCCATCTCGACGGGGTTGAGGATGGGGCCCTTGGCCTGCTCCTCGAGGTTGGGGGCGCGGCCATCCCAGAACTGCAGGACGTGGCCACCGGCGTTGTACACGGTGGGCGAGTTGCGGCCGCCGAGCTGCTTCTTGTGGCCCGGCGAGAAGGGCTTGCCGTCCACGCCGTACTTGTTCAGGTCGTGGCAGCTATTGCAGGAGAGGTCGTGGTTCTTCGAGAGGCGGTTCTCGAAGTAGAGCATCCGCCCCAGCTCCACCTTCTCCGCGGTGATGGGGTTCTTGGCGTCCTCGAAGCGGGCCGGCAGCGCCTTGAAGACGGTGAGCAGGGCGCGGTCGATGACGGCCTTCTGGACGGCCGGAGACGCGGGGGCGGCCGGAGCGGCCGGCTTGGCCGCCTGCGCGAAGGCAGCGGCGCCCGCGGTCGCGGCGACCAGGACGAGGGGTCGAACGAGGGTCTTGAGTTTCATGGGGTCTGCTCTCTCACTGAGCTTCGCGGCCAGAGAGTGGGGGGAGGCCGGAAGCCAACGGAAAGTAGCAGTCTCGGGGGCTCGGGGGAAACGCGGTGCGGCAGGGTGCCCCGGGGCTGAGCCCTCGGCCGGGCGGGAAGCCGCGTCCCTCGGCCTCGTGGGCGGGGACGCGGCACCGGGGAACTGCTACTCGCCGTAAACGATGGCGCAGTACTTGGCGTAGAAGCCGAGGATGTTCTCGAACCGGTAGTCGATGTGGCTGACGCGGTTGATGTTGGCCTTGCGCGCCGTCTCGTGCACGCCAGCGTCACCCGTGGTGATGATGCCGAGGATGGACGTCACGCAGCCCTCGCCGGACTTCGAGCCCAGCCGGGTCTGCTCATTGATGAAGTTGTTGCCGGTGACGTTGGCGTACAGGGTGGAGAAGCCGATCGCGCCAGGACCGGCGAAGGCGATGCCCGCGCAGCCGGACAGGCCGGTGGTGGCAACGCAGAGGACGGCAACGGCGGACAGCTTGCGCAGCAGGTGCATGTTTCCTCGCTTGAACTGCCTGGGAGTGAAGCGGCACGGCATCTACCCGTGCGCGGAGTGGATGTAAATCCCCTCTAGATGCGCTGGCCGGAACGGAGGGCGGCGCCGACCAGGGGGACGGGGCGTGCGCGCCACGTGGTGGCATCGGAGGAGGGGCGGCCCCCGCGCACCAGGTTCCACAGGCGGGCCACGGCGAAGCACACCGCGAGCAGTGCGAGGCCCACGCCCAGGGCGGGCAGCAGTCCCAGGGTGGGGCCCAGGCGCCCGGCGAGGCCCGCCGTGCCCGCCCAGCCGTAGACGAGCGGCAGGTGCAGCACGTAGACCCAGAGGGACGCTCGGCCCAGGGGAGCCAGCAGGCCGGAGATGACCCGGGGCAGCAGGTTGATGGCGCCCAGCACCAGGAATCCCTGACCCACGCGGAAGGCCACGAGCCACGCGCTGGTGGGGCTCCAGTCCGAGGGCAGCTGGCGCGTGAGCAGCAGCAGTCCCGCGCCGAGCGCCAGCAGGGCCAGGCCCTGGGGCCAGCCGGGCCGCAGCAGCCGCAGCAGGTGGGCCGCGAGCGCGCCGGCGAAGAAGAAGCCCGCCCACGGGAAGAGCGGGAAGCGCGCGCCCGGCATGCCCACCGCCTGCCGCAGCTCCACGGGCCAGCCGGTGGCGGCGCCCCACATCCAGGTGCTCGCCAGGGGGATGCCCACGGCGAGCACGGCGAGGGCCAGGGCCCGCGTCCAGGTACCGCGCGCCATCACCAACACGGCCGCGCCCACCAGCAGGCTCACCGCGATGCTCTGCAGCGCGTCGAAGGCGAAGACGAGCGAGCGCAGCGGCTCGCCCCAGCCGAGCGCATGGGCGGTGTCCCAGCCCGGCCAGTGCACCAGGTAGCCGAGGAAGAGCAGCAGCAGCGCGCGACGCGCCCGGCGGCCGAAGGTCCGGCCCGCGCTCTCCTGGGAGGTGCCGAGCGCGGCCACCACCGCGAAGCCGGCCACCAGCAGGAAGAGGGGAGCGGTGACGCCGCGCAGCTCCCAATAGCGCTGGATCCATTCGTCGGCGCGCAGCTCCGGCGAGAGCAGCGCGTCCAGCGTGTGCCCCAACACCATCGCCACCACGGCCAATCCTCGTGCCCCGTCGAGTCCGGGGTGACGCGAGGAGGGTTTGCGGAGATCGAAGAGGGAAGTACCGGGGCGGGTCACGGATCGTAAGCATACGTGCAAGCGGGCCGCTCGTCTCGAAAACGGCCTCCGGGACGCTGACGCGGGCCCCCAGGGGTGGTGTCATGGCGCGTCATATGACCGTCCGTGAAAACCTCCTGGCCGTGGTGTGTCTGTCGTTGCTCGTGCCTCTCTCCGCCCGGGGCGCGGAGCCCGGGAGGGCCTCCGGGGACGACTGGTTCGGGCAGGACAAGGCGCTGCACTACAGCCTCAGCGTGGGGCTGGCCGGCGCGGGGTACGCCGGTGGGGCGCTGCTCTTCGAGGCCCCCGAGGCACGGTGGCTCTCCGGCGCGGGCGTGGCGCTCGGCGCGGGCGTGGCGAAGGAGATCTACGACGCCGGGCGCGGGACCCACTTCTCCTTCAAGGACCTGACGTGGGACGTGCTGGGGACGGCCACCGGGCTCGGCCTGTCCTGGGCCGTGGACCGGCTCTTCTTCCAGCGCGACGCCGGGGCGCCTGCTTCCCAGGCGGACAGGGCAGGGCTCCCAGGAGGGAGGCGTCCCACCCTGGCCGTGTCGTTGAACGCGGGGGGTCATCCCCAAGGGGGGCGTGGTGATGGTAGGAATGGCGCGGTGGTACTGCTCCTCTTGGGAGGTGGGTGGTGATGATGCGGAATCGGTTCTGGCTCGGCGTCGGATTGGTATCCCTGGGCGCCTTCTCTTCCTCGTGCAGCAAGGAGCCCGCTCCGCCCGAGTCCCCCGCCGCCGCCGCGGCTGCTCCGGCGCCCGCGCCCGCTCCTGCTCCCGAGGAGCCGCCGAAGCCGAGGATGAGCTACGCGAAGCTCCTCTCCTTCTTCCGCCAGCCGGCCTCCGTGAAGGCCGTCAAGGCGGAGGACACCGAGGCGCAGATCGCCCTGGGGCGCCTGCTCTTCTTCGAGAACCGCCTCTCGAAGAACCACGACATCTCCTGCAACAGCTGCCATGACCTGGCCACCTTCGGCGTGGACGGCAAGCCCACCTCCGAGGGCCACAAGGGCCAGAAGGGCACCCGCAACGCGCCCACCGTCTTCCACGCCGCGGGCCACATCGCCCAGTTCTGGGATGGCCGCGCCGCGACGCTCGAGGAGCAGGCCGCCGGTCCGATGATGAACCCGGTGGAGATGGCCATGCCGGACGAGAAGCGCGTGCTGGCCACGCTCAACTCCATCCCTCAGTACGTGAAGGGCTTCAAGCAGTCCTTCCCGGGTGACAAGAAGCCCGTGAACGTGGCCAACGCCGCGCGCGCCATCGCCGCCTTCGAGCGCAAGCTCCTCACCACCGCTCGCTTCGACAAGTTCCTCGCGGGTGACGAGAGCGCCCTCACCGAGCAGGAGCGGCGCGGGTTGGAGCTCTTCGCCGCCTCGGGCTGCACCACGTGCCACAACGGGCCGGCGGTGGGTGGCACCTCCTTCCAGAAGCTGGGCCTCATCGAGGAGTACCCCACCGGGGACAAGGGCCGCTTCGAGGTGACGAAGAACGAGGAGGATCTGCACAAGTTCCGCGTGCCCACCCTGCGCAACGTGGAGAAGACGGGGCCCTGGTTCCACGACGGCTCCGTGACGGAGCTGCCCCAGGCGGTGCGCCTCATGGCCAGGCACCAGCTCGGCATGACCTTCAGCGACGCCGAGGTGGACGACATCGTGGCCTTCCTGAAGAGCCTCACCGGTGAGTTGCCCGGGCCCGAGGTGCTCGCGCCTCCCGAGCTCCCGCCGAGCACGCGCACCACCCCGAAGCCGGATCCGACGTAAAGGCTCGCCTCCCGGCCTGGGGGGCGCTAGGAAGCGCGGCCATGAGAATGCTCTTCTACGCCCACTCCGGGCTGCGCTACCTCGTGCTCCTGTTGGGGCTGGTTGCCGTCGCGTACTTCGCCTTCGGGCTCGCCACGAAGCGGCCCGTGGACAAGTCCGTGCGCATCCTCGGCTCCAGCTTCGCCGGTCTCCTCGACACGCAGATCCTCCTGGGGATTGCCCTGCTGGGCTCGGGCTGGCCCTTCTACCCGGCGCTCTCGGGCCACCTGGTGATGATGGTGCTGGCGGCGGTGCTGGCGCACGTGCTGCTGGTGATGAACCGGAAGCGTCCCAACCCCGGCTACCTGCTGCCGCTCATCGGCGTGGGCGGGGCGCTCGTGCTCGTCATCGGCGGCATCCTGGCCATCGGCCGGAGCCTGGTGGGCACCACCCCCATCGGCGGCTGACGGCTCTCCGGCAGAACGGCTTTCCTTCGTTTCAGCACGAATGTACCGTTCCTTTGTTGGCGGTTGGAGGTTTGACCGTACAGGGGAACTCCGTCATGGCTGAACTCGAGGGGATTGCCGTCGTAGGCATTTCCGGCCGGCATCCCGGTGCGGAGGACGTGAAGTCCTTCTGGGTGGAGCTGGTGGGGGCCGAGTGCTTCGAGCCGGGCTTCTTCGGCCTCCTGTCAGGGAACGCGGAGGGGATGGAGCCGCGGCAGCGGCACGTGCTGGAGCAGTGCTGGGCGGCCCTGGAGGACGCGGGGCTGCCGGGCTCGGCGTCCGGAGGCACGCGGGCCGGGGTGTTCCTGGGGCTGAGTCCCTCCGCCGGTGGTGGCACCGCGGTACTGTCCGCCTGGCTGTCCCGGTTCCCCGCGCTGGAAGGGTCCGCGCTCACCGTGGACGCGGAGTGCACGTCCTCGCAGGCCGCCATCCAGCAGGCGTGTCAGCAGCTACGCGCGGGGCTGGTGGACCTGGCCATCGCGGGCGGGGTCTCCGCCGGGTCCGTTCCCCCCGGGAGCGTGGGCGTGGTGGTGCTCAAGCCCCTGGCGAAGGCGCTCGCCGCGGGAGACCACATCCATGGCGTCATCAGCGCCCGAGGCCGCCGCGAGGTGCACCCCTCGCCCCTCTCCGACGTACCTTCCGCGCCACCGCGGCACCTGCCCGGCAACGCGGTCCTGCTCGAGACGGTGTGGCACGCGGAGGGGCCGCACGAGACTCCCGGCACGCCGGAGCTGCACGGCAACCTGATCGTGCTCGTCAATGAGGAGACGCTCTCCCTGGCCGACGCGGTGCTCGCGCCCTGGCGGGGGACGCGCCCGTTCCTGATCTCCGACCGGGTACCGACGAAGAGCCAGGGCTCCCGGGTGGATGCGATCCTGGACTTCGACAGCCACGAGGCCGGTGTCCGGCTCGGCCAGCAGTTCGACGCCCGGGGCGGGTGGATCGCGGGCATCATCGACCTGTCCGACCTGCGCACCAGCGGCGAGCCGCGAGGCGCCCTGACGGAGCGGGTGGCCGGACGGCTCGGTCTGCTCCAGACGCTGCTGCGGCGCTGCCGGAGCGAGTCCTTCCCCCTGCTGCACGTCACCCGGGGACTCCGGCCCTTCGCCTGGTCTGGTCCGCTCGACGCGGGTGGCGCAGTGATGGCCGCCCTGGTGGGCAAGCTCGGCGCCGAATACTCGAACCTCCAGGCGCGCACGGTGGACGTGGATTGCTCCCTCACCGAGCCCGGCGCGCTGGTGGAGGTGATCCGCCAGGAGCTCGCCACGCGGGATGTCCACGGGGAGGTGCTCCACCGGCTGGGCCGCAGGTACGTGCCGCGGCTGCGTCCGCTCCAGAACCCACCCGGAGCCGTGCCGCGCATCTCCGCCGACAAGGTGTACGTCATCACGGGGGGCGTGCGGGGGATCGGCCTGGAGGTGGCGCGCCATCTCGTCTCCAAGGGCGCACGGCGGCTGGTCCTCATGGGCGTGCAGCCGCTGCCGCCGCGGGAGCAGTGGCCCACGCTCCTGGGCGATCCCCAGACTCCGAAGAACCTGCGCGACCGCCTCGCGCCGCTGCATGCGCTCGAGTCCCAGGGCGTCACCCTGCGCGTCCACACGGGGGCCCTGACCGATGACGCCGCGCTCGACGCGCTCTTCCGGGAGGTCCGCGCCGGCCTGGGCCCCATCGCCGGCTGCTTCCACTCCGCGGGGGTGGTGTTCTTCGAGCCACCCGCCTTCACCAGCAAGCCCCCGGACACCCTGCGCCAGGTGCTGGAGCCCAAGGTGGCCGGCCTGAAGGCCCTGGAGCGGGCGCTCGCTCCGGATGCGCTCGACTTCTTCGTCCTCTTCTCCTCGGTGTCGAGCGTGGTGCCCGCGCTGTCGGTGGGCATCGCGGACTACGCCGCCGCCAACGGCTTCATGAACCTGCTGGCCGAGCAGCGCCGCGCCCAGGGCCGCACCGGCTACCAGTCCATCATCTGGCCCAACTGGAAGGAGGTGGGCATGGGCGAGGTGGGCAGCGTGACCTACCGGGCGCTCGGTTTCACCGCCCACTCCACGGCCGAGGGCCTGGCGATGCTCGACGCGGCCATGGCCTCCGGTTGTGCCGTGCCCCTGCCCGCCCTCGTGGACCCGGACCGGTTCGACGCCGGCTCGTTGCTGCAACTCCGCTCGCGGCCGGCACCTCCTCGCGCCGTGGCCGCCGCGCCGAAGCAGGCCGTCCAGCCCGTGCCCACCGTTCCCGCTCCCGCGGAACCGGTCCAGGTTCCAGCTCCGGTTGCAGTCGCGGCCGTGGCTCCGGCTCCGGCCGCCGCTCCCGCCTCCGTGGCTCCGGACCTGGGGGCCTATGCCCTGGATTGGCTCCGCACGCTCTTCTCCCGGGAGCTCAAGCTGTCCATGCGGCAGTTGGATCCGAACGCGAGCTTCGACTCCTTCGGCGTGGACTCCATCCACATCATCGACCTGATGGTGTTCATGGACCGGTGGCTGGGCATGAAGCTGGACCCGAGCCTGCCCCTCCTCCACCCGACGCTGGCGGAGCTGAGCGGCCATTTCGTGGCCACGTACCCCGGTGCCGTGCGGGCCGCGTTCGAGGCCGAGCATCCGGAGTTCTCCCGTGCGCGTCCGCCAGAGCCAGCGCCCGTTCCCAGGGTGGAGGCCGCACCTCCTCCAGCCCCCGGTGTCTCCTCCGCACCGCGAGCGGTGGCCGTGCCACGTCCGGCCGCCGCCGTGTCCTCCCCGGTGCCGCACGGCCTCGAGCCGATCGCGGTGATCGGCATGGCCTGCCACTTCCCGGGCTCGCCCGGCCTGGAGGCCTACTGGCACACCCTGCGCGAGGGGCACGACCGCATCACCGAGGTGCCCCCGGAGCGCTGGCGCATCGAGGACTTCCATGCCTCCACCCACCAGCCGGGCAGGAGCATCAGCCGGTGGGGCGGCTTCATCGAGGGCATCGAGCTCTTCGACCCGCGGTACTTCGGCATCGCCGAGCAGGACGCGCCGTGCATCGATCCCCTGATGCGCCAGTTCCTGGAGGTCAGCGTGCAGTGCTTCCAGCACGCGGGCTACAACCGGAGCGAGCTGGCCGGCAGGCCGGTGGGTGTGTTCGCCGGGTCGCGGATGAGCAGCTACGCCTCGCGCATGCCGGCGCCGACGCGCCATGGCGTCATCGGCTCGGGGCAGAACTTCATCGCCGCCCACGTGTCCCACTTCTTCGATTTGAAGGGGCCCGGCGTGGTGGTGGACACGGCGTGCTCGTCGTCGCTGATGGCGGTGCACCTGGCCTGTCAGAGCCTGCGCTCGGGTGAGTCCGAGCTGGCGCTCGCCGGTGGGGTCGACATCCTGCTCGACGAGTCCGTCTACCTCACGCTCAGTGAGAGCCGTGCCCTGTCCCGGGACGGGCGGTGCAAGACGTTCGACGAGAAGGCCGACGGCTTCGTGCCGGGGGAGGGCGCCGGGGTGCTCCTGCTCAAGCCCCTGCGCAAGGCCCTGGCGGAAGGAGATCGCGTCTACGGCGTCATCGACGCCACCGCCGTCAACAACGACGGGCACACCATGGGCATCACCACGCCGGATCCCGCGGGCCAGCGCGCCGTCATCCAGGCGGCGCTGCGCGCGAGCGGTGTGGAGCCCCGCACCATCAGCTACGTGGAGGCGCACGGCACGGGGACGATGATCGGCGATCCCATCGAGCTGAGGGCGCTCACCGAGGTCTTCTCCGCGTCCACGGCGCGCACGGGCTTCTGCGCGGTGGGCAGCGTGAAGAGCAACTTCGGGCACCTGTTGAGCGCGGCGGGCATCTCCGGGCTCATCAAGGTGGTGCTCTCGCTGATGCACCGCGAGCTGCCGCCCACGCTGCACTGCCACACCCCCAACCCCCGCTTCCGCTTCGACGCGTCGCCCTTCTTCCCCAACACGCGGCTGCGTCCGTGGGAGCCGCTGGAGGGCGTGCGCCGCGCCGGCCTCAGCTCGTTCGGCTTCGGCGGCACCAACGCGCATGCCCTGCTGAGCGAGGCTCCCGAGGGCCAGACTCCCGTGCGGGCGCCGCTGCCGCCCGTCGTCTTCTCGCGCAAGCGCTACTGGTTGGAGAAGCCCGGGCCGGCCGCGCCTCGCACCCGGCGGCCCCTCATCGCGCTGGAGTTCGACGCCTCCGCGTGAGAGGGGCCCCGAGGGGTGAGCCTCAGCTCCAGGCCACCGGGAACGTGGACAGGCCCCGGAAGCTGAGGTTCATGTTCCAGTCCTCGTGGCTGTTCTTCGGGCGGATGTTGGGGATGCGCCGGAAGAGCACCTCGAAGGCGATGGGGATCTCCATCCGCGCCAGGAAGGCGCCCGGGCACACGTGGTTGCCCGAGCCGAAGCCCAGGTGCGGGTTCTTCTCGCGGTCGAGCAGCAGCTCATCCGCCCGCTCGAAGACGGAGGCGTCGCGGTTGGCGGACACCACCATCGGCATCACGCCCTGGCCCTTCTTGATCAGCTTGCCGCCCAGCTCGATGTCGCACGCGGCGATGCGGGTGGGCGCCTGGGCCGGCGAGGTGTAGCGGTAGAGCTCCTCGGCGGCCTGCCGGTTGATCTCGGGGTTCTTCCTGAGGCGCGCCAACTGCTCCGGGTGCTTGAAGATCGCGAGCAGGCCGGTGCTGATGACGTTCTGCGTGGTGGTGTGGCCGCCCGCGAGCAGCAGCACCATCTGGGCCACCACCTCCTCCAGCGTCAGCTTGTTCTCCTCGCGCCAGGCCTTGACCAGGAAGGAGATGAAGTCCTCGCGGGGCTGGTCGATGCGCGACTGGATGGCCCGGGTGATGTAGTCCGTCATGCCCAGCAGGGCTTCCTGGCCCTTGAGCATGATCTCCAGGTTGTCGATGCGGCCGGTGGCGTGCGCCAGGTCCACGCTCCACTTCTTGAAGGTGGGCAGATCCGCGCGGTCCATGCCGAGGATCTCCACGGAGAAGAGGAGCGCGGGCAGGGCGTAGGCGTAGTCGTTGACGAAGTCCATCTCGCCCTGGTCCTGGACCTGGGTGATCAACCACTCGGCCGTCTGCCGGGCGCGGAGCTGGATGTCCTTGAGGTTCTCCGGGCGGAAGGCCTGGTTGATGAGGCCGCGCAGGCGCTTGTGCTCGGGGTTGTCCTTCATCACCGCCCACATGGAGAAGTGGGTGATGATGGGACGCAGGTGCTGCATGAACTCCTCACGCACCACGAAGGTCTCGCTGCTCTGGCTGGAGAAGCGCGCGGCGTCGCGCAGGCCGGTCTGCACGTCCTCGTAGCGCGTGAGCAGCCAGTGCCGGGTCTCCTCGCTCCAGTAGACGGGCTCCTCCTCGCGCAGCCGCTTGAGGAAGGGGTGGGGGTTGATCTGGAACTCCGGGCTCAGGATGTTGACGTGCAGCTTCTGTCCTTGGCTCATGGTGTGGTGCTCCTGCCGAGGGCCGCGCTCGGCATGGGTGAGGTGGACGGCCGTGAAGGGGTGGCTTCTGCCGGGCGGGGAGGACGGCTACCATGGAGCCTCCGCTCCACACGGTAGGGACTCCAGCCATGACGACGATCATCTTTCCGGGGCAGGGCTCGCAGAAGAGGGGAATGGGCAAGGAGTTGCTCGCGCGCTACCCCGAGCTGGCCGCGCAGGCCGACGCACTGCTGGGCTGGAAGCTGGCGGAGGTCTGCCAGGACGAGCGCCTGGATCAGACGCAGTACACCCAGCCGGTGCTCTTCGTGCTCAACGCGCTCGCATGGCAGGCGAAGCGGGACGAGGGCGCGCGGGAGCCGGACCACGCCGCGGGCCACAGCCTGGGCGAGTACAACGCGCTGCTGGCCGCCGGAGCCTTCGACTTCGCCACGGGGGTCCGCCTGGTGCGCAGGCGCGGAGAGCTGATGGCCCAGGCGCGCGAGGGCGGCATGGCCGCCGTGGTCGGGCTGTCCCCCGAGCGCATCCAGGAGGTGCTCACCCGGATGGGCGTGGACACCGTGGACCTCGCCAATGACAACTCGCCCACCCAGCAGGTGCTGTCCGGCCCCCGGGTGGACCTGGAGCGCGCGGCTCCCGAGCTCAAGGCCGCGGGCGCCAACGTCATCCTCCTCAAGGTGAGCGCCGCCTTCCACTCGCGCTACATGCGCCCCGCGCGCGAGGCCTTCGCGGACTTCCTGCGCGGCTTCTCCTTCGCCCCCCTGCGCTTCCCCGTCATCTCCAACGTGGAGGCCCGGCCCTACGAGCACGGGCGCATCGCCGAGCTGCTCGCCCGGCAGATCGACTCGCCCGTGCGCTGGACGCAGAGCATGCGCTACCTGCTCGGGCTGGGAGAGCAGGAGCTCGTGGAGGTGGGGCACGGCCAGGTGCTGAGCAACCTCCTCAAGCAGATCCGCCAGGCCACGCCCGTGCCCGTGCCTGCTCCGGCGCCTGCTCCCGCGCCGGTGGCGGCCCTGCCGAGCGCTCCACCGCCGCGACCCGCTCCCGCGGCCGAGGTGCGGGGGACCGGCGCCTGGCGCCTGGGCAGCGAGGCCTTCCGGAGTACCTATGGCGTGTACCTCGCCTACTACGCGGGCTCCATGTACAAGGGCATCTCCTCCAAGGAGCTGGTCATCCGCATGGGCCAGGCCGGCCTCATGGGCTTCCTCGGCACCGGCGGCATGCCGCTGGCGCGCGTCGAGGAGGACCTGCTCGCCATCAAGGCCGCGCTGCGCGGCGGCGAGGCCTGGGGGATGAACCTGCTGCACAGCATCGAGCGCCCCGCCCGCGAGGAGGCGCTGGTGGACCTCTACCTGCGCCACGGGGTGCGCAACGTGGAGGCCTCGGCCTACGTGCAGCTCACCCCGGCGCTGGTGCGCTACCGCGTCCAGGGGCTGCGCCGCCTGCCGGATGGCGGCGTCGAGGCTCCCCACCGCATCATCGCCAAGGTCTCCCGGCCCGAGGTGGCCCGCGTCTTCATGAGCCCGCCTCCCCCCGCGCTGCTCGAGGTGCTGGTGCGGGACGGCAAGGTCTCCACCGAGGAGGCCCGGCTGGCGCGGGAGCTTCCCATGGCCGGGGACATCTGCGTGGAGGCCGACTCCGGCGGCCACACGGACCAGGGCGTGGCCAGCACGCTGCTGCCCGCGATGATGAGCCTGCGCGAGCAACTCATGGCGGAGTACGGCTATGCCACGCGCATCCGCGTGGGCGCCGCCGGTGGCATCGGCACGCCCCAGGCTGCCGCGTCCGCCTTCATCATGGGCGCGGACTTCATCGCGACGGGCTCCATCAACCAGTGCACCGTGGAGGCCGCCACCAGCGAGCCCGTGAAGGATCTGCTCGAGACGCTCGACGTGCGGGACGTCGCATACGCGCCCGCGGGCGACATGTTCGAGCTGGGCGCGAAGATCCAGGTGGTGCGCAAGGGGCTCTTCTTCCCGGCCCGCGCCAACCGCCTCTACGCCCTCTACCAGCAGCATGGCTCGCTCGACGAGCTGGACGCGCAGACGCGGCAGCAGCTCCAGGAGAAGTACTTCCACCGCTCCTTCGAGCAGATCTGGGAGGAGACGCGGCGGCACTACCTGCGGGTGGACCCGGAGGTGGTGGAGCGCGCCGAGCGCAACCCCCGCACGAAGATGGCCCTGGTGTTCCGCTGGTACTTCGTCCACACCTCGCGGCTGGCCCTGAGCGGCAGCCGCGAGCAGCGCACGGACTATCAAATCCACTGCGGGTCGGCGCTGGGCTCGTTCAACCAGTGGGTGCGGGGCACGCCCCTGGCCTCGTGGCGCAACCGTCACGTGGACGAGCTCGCCTTCAAGCTCATGGACGCCACGGCCGGGTGGCTGGAGCTGCAGCTCCAGCCCCTGCTGGAGCAGCGGCTCCAGGCCCTGCGCGGGGCGGCGTAGCGGCCACCGCCCCGGGGCCGGAGCCTCACTGGAGGATGGCACCGAAATAGGCATCCAGGCTCTCGGGCGTCTCCAGGGGGAAGCGCGTGGCGATGTAGGCGTCGGGACGGATGAGCACGCAGCCGGCGCCGCGGGCTCCGAGCGCCACGTGGGCCCCGCGGTGTGGATCGCTCCAGGCCTGGCCCAGGCCGTGGGCGTCGAAGCCCGGGGGAATCCTCCCCTCGAAGACGAAGTGGAGGTCCAGCCAGTCCCCGTGGCGCGTGCGTGCGCGGGTACCCAGCGCCCGCATGGCGGCCCCGTCCGGCTGCCCGCCGCTCAGCACCAGGAGCGTGTGGCGCTCCGGCCGCAGCAGCGCGTAGAGCGGGAGGCGCCGCTCCGCGTCCAGGGTGAAGTGGGGCGCGCGATCCCCCGGCAGTGCCAGCGCGTTGCCGAAAGCCCTGCGGGCCGTCCGGACACCGCGGCCATCGAAGGCCGGCTGCACCGCCGGGCTGTGGCGGTAGTGCAGGCCGAGCTGCGAGGTTTTCAGCACGTTGTCCAGGTTCTGCCCGGGCAGGTTCAGCAGCCGCAGCCGCTTCCGGGCCAGGTAGCGGAGGACGGGGTTGGCGCCGAACACCAGCCGGGTGAGCCGGTCGTTCTCCTCGAACATCGAGCGCGCGGCCGCGTGGCGCTCCACGTGGTAGCTGTCCAGCAGCCGCTCGCTCGCCCTGCCCAGCACGCCCAGGCGCAGCTTCCAGGCCAGGTTGAGCGCGTCCACCACGCCCGTGTTGAGGCCCTGCGCGGCGATGGGCGTGTTCACGTGGGCCGCGTCACCCGCGACGAAGACGTTGCCCGCCCGGTAGCTCGTCACCAGGAACTGGCTGGGGTGGTAGTTCGTCAGCCACAGCGGCTCTTCCAGCCGCCAGTCCCCGAAGCCCAGCGGCGTCATGATGCCGCGGAACTCGTCGAGCGTGGGATTCTTCCCCTCGAGGGGAGAGCCGGGCGGGCGCGCGGAGATGAGCCGGTAGTAGCCGCCGCCCAGCGGCAGCACCACGAAGGGGATGCGCTCCAGGATGTAGCCATGGCGCTCGTCGCGGGGCAGCGTCATGTTGGGGATGCGCACGTCCGTCATGATCCAGTTGTCGGAATGCCGCTCGCCGGTGAAGCCGAGCCCGAGCACGGCGCGCACCCGGCTGCGGCCTCCATCGCAGCCCACGAGGAAGCGCGCGCGTAGCTGCTCGCGGGAGCCGTCCGCGCGGACCAGCCCCGCCGTGACACCCGAGGCGTCCTGGTGGAGCTCCTCCAGCCCGGTGGCGCGCTCCACGCGCACCTCCCGCTCCTCCAATACCCGGGCGAGCTCCCGCTCCGTCTGGCCCTGGTGCAGGTGCAGGTAGAAGGGAAACTCGCTCTGGAGCCGGTCGTAGCGCAGCACGGAGGCGCGCTCGGTCCCCACGTTCATGTTCATGCGGCCGGTGGGCACTCCGGCCTGGACGAGCCGCTCCGCCACGCCGAGAAGCTGGAAGAGCTCGAGCGTGCGCGGCTGGAGGGTGATGGCCTTGGACTCGCCGGAGAAGGAGGGGGCCTTGTCGATGAGGCGCACCCGCACGCCCTGCTGGTGGAGCGCGAGCGCGAGGCTGAGCCCCGTGGGGCCCGCGCCCGCGATGAGGACGTCCGTGGAGGGACTCATGCCCGCTCCGCCAGGGCCTTCTCCTTGGGGAGGCCGGACAGGAAGGTGAGCCGCGAGCCCAGGAAGCCCGGCAGGTAGCGCGTCTCCCAGGTGTAGCCCTCGTGGCCGTCCACCTCGCGGATGAGCGCCTCCCACTCCTCGGTGTGGTAGGCCCGCAGGTGCGAGACGATGCCGTCGAAGAAGAAGCACAGCGAGCCGAGCGGGGCCACCGCGCCCAGCAGCGTGCGGCGCAGGCTCAGCGGCCGGATGCCTCCCACGCTGAAGTAGAGGCTGAGCAGCGGCGCCGCGGCGGAGAAGCGCAGGATGGACAGCACATCCCTCTGCACCGGCTCCATGAACACGATGGGCTGCCGCTTGGCCACCGCGTCCGCCAGGATGGCGCGCACCATGGGCGCCTGGAAGTGGTGCACCGCGTTGACGATGAGGCGCAGGCCCGTCATGTGCCCGGGCACGTCCAGCACGTCCACGGACGCGGGCTCGTGCGTCAGGCGCCCGCCGCTCTCCCGCTCCCGCTCCTGGAAGCTCTCGAGCGAGGGGAACTTGTCCGAGAGCACGATGCGGACGTCGTCCCGCCCCATGTGCTGGGAAAGGGCGAGCATGAGCCCCCCATCTCCGGCGCACAGGGCCTGGATGGTCCGCGTCCCCGCCCGCTCCAGCACCTGCGAGATGGCGTCGAAGCCCGCGTCGTACAGCCGGAGCTGGACGGCCATGTGGTGGAGCTGCTCCATGAGCGTCTTGCGGACGGGCGTGGGCAGCCAGGGCATGTCGTTGAATTCGAAGAGGTGTGCGCGGTTCAAGATGCTCTCCAGTTGAAGGAGGGGGGGGGAGGGGGAAGGGCCGCGGCGATGCCCCGCAGCAGCCAGTCGCGGGAGGGGTCCGTGCGCAGGAAGAAGTGGCCGTCCGGCGTCACGTGCTTGTGGAAGGCGCCCGTGGTGAGCGCGCGCCAGGCTTGCGAGCCCTCTTCCGTGACCCGGTCATCCCCGGCACCGTGGAAGACGGTGATGGGGAAGGAGAAGGGCGGCTCGGGCTGGTAGCGGAAGTCCTCCATCAGCTTGAGATCGGCCAGCAGCATGGGCAGCAGGGCGCGTGCGAAGCCAGCGTCCCGGGCCGCCAGCGTCCGGCCTTCTTCCGTGCTCATGAGGATGTCGAGGAGGGGTCCGAGGGGCTCGAGCTTCCCAGGGCCGCGGAATGCCTGGCAGGCCGGCCTCCTGGAAGCGCCGCCGCACCGAAGCCAGGAAGGGCCCGGGGGCGAGGACGGGGGCGTTGGAGCCACCCACCAGCAGGTGCTGGGGCTGGGGCAGGCCGCGGGCCCGCAGCCGGCTCGCGGTGAGGTAGGCGAGCAGGGCGCCGAGGCTGTGCCCGTAGAAGGCGAAGGGTTGATCGAGCCTCGGGACGAGCGCGGCCTCGAGCTGATCCAGCAGCGCCTCGAGCGCGTGGAGGGGCGGCTCGTGGATGCGGCCCTCGCGGCCCGGGAGCTGGACGGGCCAGACCTCGAGGTGCTCGGGCAGCCGCTTCCAATCCAGGTAGAGCGAGGCACCGCCGCCGCCGTAGGGGAAGCAGAACAGGCGCAGGGCGGGCTTCTCGCGGCGCACCACGTGGGCGAACCAGGAGCCCGCGGAGGTGTCCCGGTTCGTCTGCTCCGCGGTGGCCGGGGCTCCCCCCGGGGCGAAGCTCCCGCAGCAGCGAGGTGGCGAGCTCCTCGATGCTGGGGCCCTCGAGCAGCAGCTCGGCGGGGACGTGCACGGAGAGCCGCTCCTGGATGTCCTTGCGCAGGGCCAGGCCGGTGATGGAGTCGAAGCCCAGGTCTCGCAGCGGCACCCCGCGCGGCACCGAGCCCCACTCCATCTCGAGGTGATGGGCCGCGCGCTCGGCCAGGAAGTCCTCCACGTGGGCCCTGTCCGCCGCCGTGCTCCGCCCGGCCAGGGGGCGGTCCTGGGTGGCGGGCGTTGGGGAAGGCGCGGGGGGGCGTTCGTGCAGCAGGGCCTGCTCGAGCGCCTCCACGCGGCTGGCGCTCAGCCGCTGCACCCGGTGCCCCCGGGCCTCGGCCACGAGGTTCCCCTCCGCGTCGAAGAGGCGGAACCCGCCGGAGACCCGGCCGCTCGCGTCCGGCGGCTCGGGGAAGACGACATGGCAGTGGAGCGTGCCGGTTCGCGGTGCCTGGTGGAACTGGAAGTGCTCCCAGCCCACCACCATGAAGCGCATGCGCTCCTCCAGCCATGCGGCCCCCGCTACCGCGAAGAGCTGTGCGCAGGCATCGAGGATTCCCGGGTGGAAGCCCAGCCCCGCCCGCTCTCCCGAGGCGCCGGGGTCATGGCGGAAGCGGGCCAGCGCCTCGCCATCGCGGAAGCGGACCTCCTCCACCCACTTCACACTCTCGCCGAGCCGGAAGGTCAGCGCGGCGAGCCGCCGGTAGAAGGTGTCGCCGTCCCAGACGAGTCCTCCCTCCAGGTGGGGGAGGCCCCGAGGCCCCACCGTCGCGGGCGCCGCCGCCTCCAGCCGGGCCTGTACGTGGAGCGTCCACTGGGCGCGCTTCGGCTCGAGGCCGTGGAGGCTCAGCTTCGAGGTGCCGTCTTCTCCCGGCTCCACCACGAGGCGTACCTCGCGCTCCTCGCCGGGAGCCACGTGCAGGGGGACCAGGTAGCGCACGTCCCTCAGCGCATGGGGCTTCAGGCCCAGGTGCTGGTGCGCGGCGCGGGCCATCAGCTCCTGGTGATGGCCGATGTGGGCGATGCCGTGGTTGTCGGCCAAGTCTGGCAGGCGCGCGTGGCTGAAGCGGTAGGAGAATTCCCGCTCGCGGCGTGGCGAGGCCAGCGGCGTCCCGTCGAACACGCTGTCCGGGGCGCTCCCGGCCTCCTGGGGAGGCCGCAGCCAGTGGGCCTTGCGTTGGAAGGGGTAGGTGGGCAAGGGCCGCTCCGGGCGCGGGTGGCCCTCGGTGAAGCGGCGCCGGTCCGGGGTGAGCCCCAGGGTGTAGAGGCGCGCCACGCAGGTGAGCAGCGCCTCCCACGGTGCCCGCGCCGGGGTGAGGGCGAGCCAGGGGGCCCCGGTGCCGTGAGCCGCTGGAGGCACGGTGTCTCCCAGCATCACCACCACCCGGCGCTCCCGGGCGTCCAGTCCGCTCAGGGCGGCGCTCCACTCTCCGGCCGGAGTCTGGGGCCGCTCCCAGGTGGCGGGAGCCGCCGCGGCCCGGGCGTCGAGGGGCGCTCCGGCACTCGCGCGCAGCAGCCGGAGGCGCGGAGCCGACAGCCGGCCGGGCTCCAGCGTCACGGCGCCCACCAGCCCCTGTCCGTGCAGGACGCAGCGCAGTGCGTCCCGGAGGCTCCATCACCCCGGCCACGTGCGCGGCGGTGAGGAGTCCTTGTCCATCGGCCAGCAGCGCGTCGGGGACGTAGCCCCAGTGCGCCAGCAGCGTGAGCAGCGCATGCCGGGTGCAGAAGGCAGCGGCCGGGCCTCGCACTTCCCGGAGGGACACGCCCAGCAGCTCCGCTGCCACCGAGGCACTCTCGTCGTGGGCCCGTGCGAACACGGGCTCCACCGGGTACAGCGCTTCCTTCAGCGTCGCGAGACCGTCCTCATGGGGGAGCGCGAATGCCAGCCGGGGCGCTCCGCCCTCGACGGTGCCGCGCAGGACGCTCCCATGCTCACGCCCCTCGGCGAGTGCCTCCAGCCCGGCGAGCAGGGTGGGGCGATCCGGGGCCACGAGTGCGGCGCGGTGCTCCAGGTGGCCGCGCTCCGCCATCGCCGCCGCGCACAGGCTGGCCAGGGTGTCTCCGTCCTCCCTCGCGAGGCGCTCCCTCCAGGCCAGGGCCAGCTCCCGGAGCGCGCGCTCGTCCCGGGCGGAGAGCGGCAGCAGGTGGACGGGACGCGAGGCCGTGGTGGTGGGCTCCGGGCTGGAGCGTGGCCTGTGCCGGGGCGCGGGTGCGGCGGGGGGCTCGCCCACGAGGACGTGGACGTTGGTCCCCGAGAAGCCGAACGCGCTCACTCCGGCCAGCCGCCGCTCCGCCACCCAGGGCCCGGTCTCCCTCGGGAGGCGGGCGCGCAGGCGCTCCAGGCGGATGCGCGGGTTGACCTCGCGCAGGTGCACCTGCCCCGGGATGGCCTGGTTCCGCAGGCACAGCACGGTCTTGATGAGGCCGGCGACTCCGGCCGCGGCCTCCAGGTGGCCCAGGTTGGCCTTCACCGCGCCCACCGTGAAGTCCCCCTCGGACGGCCGGCGCTGTCCGTACACCGCGCCGAGCGCCTGCATCTCGATGGGGTCCCCGAGCGCGGTGCCCGTGCCATGCGCCTCCACGAAGGAGACCTGTCCCGGCTCCAGCCGCGCCGACTCCAACGCCTTGCGCAGCAGGGCCTGTTGCGCGAGCCCGTTGGGCACGGTGAGCCCGCTGCTGGCGCCGTCGTGGTTGGCCGCGGAGCCCAGCAGCACGGCGAGCACCGGATCTCCATCGCGCCGCGCGTCCGACAGCCGCTTGAGCACCACCATGCCGCAGCCCTCGGCGCGGCCATAACCATCACCCGAGGCGTCGAAGCTCTTGCAGCGGCCATCCGGGGCCAGGGCACGCAGCCGGCACAGGGAGATGAAGGTGTACGGCGACAGCATCAGGTTGACGCCGCCGGCGAGCGCCACGTCGGACTCGCCGCGCAGCAGGCTGTCACACGCGAGGTGGACGGCCATGAGCGAGGACGAACACGCGGTGTCCACCGTCAGCGCCGGCCCCTGGAGCCCCAGCCGGTGGGCGATCCGTCCCGAGGCGATGTTGGTGGCCACGCCCGTGGCGGTGTAGGCGCCGAACTGCCGCGCGTCCCGGGGCAGCAGCCCGTACTCGGCGCCGCACATGCCCACGAACACGCCCACGGGGCTGCCCGCGAGCCCGTCCGGTGCGAGCCCGGCGCGCTCGAGTGCCTCCCAGGAGACCTCGAGCAGCAGGCGCTGCTGGGGATCCATCTCCGCGGCTTCGCGTGGGGAGATGCCGAAGAAGCGCGCATCGAAGAGGGAGGGCGCCTCCCGCAGGAATCCGGCCTGCCGTACGTACAGGGTGCCGGCCGCCTCGGGATCGGCGTTGTAGAAGGCGTCCATGTCCCAGCGCCCGGGGGGCATGGGGGTGATGGCATCCCCCCCCTGGACGAGGAAGCGCCACAGGGCCTCGGGACTGTCGCAACCACCGGGGAAGCGGCAGGCCATGCCGACGAGGGCGATGGGCTCCCGGACTGGAGCCGTATGGGTGGAGGACACGGCCACGCGCGGCGCCGGGGCCACGGGAGCCTCGGCGACGGGGGCCTCGTCCCGGGCCTCGATGGGGGACTCCACGGCGGGGCCGGAGGAGATGCCGAGCCGCTGGACGATGGTGTCGCGGGTGCCGTGGAACACGACGCGCTGGCTTCCTCCGAGTGCCAGGCCCTGCTCGAAGGTGGCGAGGCCCAGCGAGGTGGGCAGCGGGGTGAGGCCGGCGCGGCGCTCCATGAAGCGAAGCGTCTGGGCATCCACGCGCATGCCGCCCTCGGCCCACAGGGGCCAGTTGAAGGACACCGTGAGGCCGTGCCGCTCGCCGCGTGCCCGCCGGGCCTCGCGCTCGGCGGCGAAGGCATCGAGGAAGGCATTGGCGAAGGCGTAGTCGCTCTGCCCCACGTTGCCGGTGATGGCGGCCGTGGACGAGAACAGGGCGAAGAAGTCCAGCGGCAGGCTGGCGCACGCCTCGTCGAGGTGCAGGGTGCCGTGCACCTTGGGCCCCAGCACCTGGGACATCTGCTCCCACACCTTGGCCACCACGAGCGCGTCGCGCGTCACGCCCGCGGCGTGGATGACGCCGTGGAGCGTGCCCAGGTGCTCGCGAGCCTCGTCCACCACGCGGAAGGCCGCGCCGCGCTCGCTCACGTCGCCGCGCAGGTACACCACCTCCGCACCGGCCGCGCGCAACCGCTCCAGGCGCTGCTGCCGGGCCGCGTCGAGCTCACCCCGCCCGGCCAGGGCGATCCTCGCCTGGAACGTATGGGCCAGATGCTCGGCCAGGAGCAGGCCCAGGCCGCCGGCGCCGCCGGTGATGAGGTAGGCCCCGCCCTTGCGCAGGAGCGAGGGGCCCGGCGTCTCCGTCGCCAGCCCGGTCAGCTCGCGGACGTGCCGGCGGCCCGCGACGTAGCGGACCTCGAGCTCCGTGCTGGCGCTCTCGGCCAGCAGCAGCCGGGCCAGGGTCCCGGGCTCCCGCGCCTGGGTGTCCAGCGCCAGCGTCTGGCAGGAGAGCCGCGGCGTCTCCAGCCCGAGCGCTCGCGCGAAGCCGGCCACGGCGGCATGCCGCGGAGGCTGCAGCCCGTCCACGAGCGGGTAGACGTACCCCAGGCGCACAGAGCCCTCGCCCTTGTGGGCGAGCAGGCCCTGGGCGAGGCCCAGCATGTGCGCGAAGCCCCGGGTGGGTTCCTCTCCCGTGCCCGTGCCGAAGGCTCCCAGGTGGAAGACGTGGCCGGGCTGGAAGCCGCTTCGCGAGAAGGAGGCGAGCAGTTGCTCCACCTGGCGTGCATCCGCTGGATTCAACTCGAAGCCGGAGGCCGTCTCCACGAGGCGCTCACCCAGTTGGACGAGGCGCACCGGCACGTCGAGCCCGCGGGCCTGGAGCAGCTCGCGGAGGGCACGTGCGTGGGCCTCCTCCGCACCGAGCAGCAGGACACCCCGGAGGGCACCTGCTGGCGTCTGGGCGAGCGGAGCCTCCCGCCACGTCTGCCGGGCGAGCACCAGCTCTCCCCTGGACTCCTCGCGGGCCGGCGGGGGCGCCTCTGCCGCACTCTGGAGGGGGAGCCGCTCGAGCAGGAAGGCGGCCAGGGCGTGGAGGTTGGAGTGGTCGAACGCCAGGGTGGGGTAGAGCCTCGAGGCCGAGTGCATCCTCGAGCTGCTCCACGAGCTGCGTGGCCTGCACGGACTCCATGCCCATGTCGAAGAAGCCCTGGTGCGGCTCCGGCTGCATCGAGGGCGGATAGGCGAGGAGGCGGGCGACCTCCTCACCCAGCAGGTGGACGAGGAGGGTGTGCCGCTCGGCCTGGGGGACTTCGGCCAGCCGCTCCCGCATCGTCCGGCCGCGTCCCTCGTCCCGGGTGGGGGAGGGGGTGGGGCTCACCGGCTCGGGCGGCGGTGGAGGCGTGGGCGTGGTTTCAATCCAGAAGCGCTCGCCGGCGAAAGGGTAGGTGGGGAGGTGGATGCGCCGGGGCTGGCGTGCCGGGTAGAGCGCGGACCAGGGCCACGGGGTGCCTTCCACCCAGGCACGGGCGATGGCCTCGTGCCCACCCTTCGTGGCGAGCTCGCGCAGGGTGGACTCCGAGGCCTCCGCGGACGCGGCGGGAGGCCCGGAGAGCGTGCCCGAGAAGAGGCCGTGGGCCGGGAGCGCCGGAGTCCCACCGTCTCGCGCCAGCCACGTGCGCAGCCGCTCACGGCAGGTGTCCAGGTCCCTGGCCACGAAGGCCAGGCGCGCGGGCATGGCCTCGCGGCCCTGCTGCAGTGTGTAGGCGAGGGACTCGAGCTCGCCCGCGCCCCATTCCCGCCGGGCGTCGAGGAAGTCGAGGAGGCGGCGGGCCTGGGCGCGGAGCTGCTCGGGTATCCGGGCCGACAGGACGATGATGGCGGGCTCCTCCCGCGGAGCACTCGGGGCCTGCTCCCTGTCCCAGGACTCCAGCACGAGGTGCACGTTGACGCCGCCCGCGCCGAAGCTGCTGATGCCCGCGCGCAGGGGCTCTCCGGGACGCGCCCTCCACGGCGAGGCCTCGCGGTGGACCTGGAAGGGGGTGCTCGCGAAGTCGATATGCGGGTTGAGCCGTCCTCCATGAATGAGGGTGGGCGCGAGCCGCCGGTGCTTCATCTGCAGGAGCACCTTGTGGAGCTGGGCGATGCCCGCGGCGGACTCCAGGTGGCCGATGCTGGCCTTGACGGAGCCGATGGCGCAGAAGCCCCGCTCCCCGGTGTGGCGGCGGAACGCGTCCGTCAGCCCGGTGAGCTCGATGGGGTCTCCCAGGCTGGTGCCCGTGCCGTGGGCCTCCACGTAGGAGATGGAGCGGGCGTCCACGCCCGCGCGCTCGAGGGCGGTGAGGATGACCTCGGTCTGCGCCACCGGGTTGGGAACGGTGTAGCCGTGCGTCTTGCCATCATGGTTGTGCGCGCTGCCCTTGATGACGGCGTGGATGGCGTCGCCATCGCGCAGGGCCAGGGCCAGGGGCTTGAGCAGCACGGCGCCCACGCCCTCGCCCGGGACATAGCCGTCGCCTCCCTCGGCGAAGCTGCGGCATCGGCCGTCGCTCGAGGCGAAGCGGTTGGCGCACAGCATGACGTACTTGCCCGGGTGCAGCGACAGGTTCACGCCGCCGGCGATGGCGAGCTCGCACGCTCCGGAGCGCAGGCTCTCGCAGGCGAGGTGGATGGCGTTGAGCGACGACGAGCAGGCGGTGTCCACCGTGAGGCTCGGGCCGCTCAGGTTGAGCGAGTAGGAGACGCGATTGGCGATGGAGAAGGTCTGGGTGTTGAAGGGGATGCGGTTGCCCCGGGCCCACTCCTGCGCGCCGAGCAGGGCGTACTCATTATAGGTGACGCCCACGAACACGCCGACGGGGGCGCGCCGGTCTCCGGCGTCCGGCCGCGCCAGGCTCAGCCTCGTGTGGCCCGCGTCCTCCAGGCACTCCCAGGCGGTCTCCAGGAAGAGCCGCTCCTGCGGGTCCATGTAGCGGGCAATCAACGGGGAGATCTGGAAGAAGGCCGCGTCGAAGCGGTCCACGTGCTCCAGGAATCCGCCCCACTTGCTGTAGATGGATCCGGGCCGGCGCGCGGAGGGCTCGAAGAAGGGGCGGTAGTCCCAGCGCTCGGGAGGAATCTCCACGATGCAGTCACGCCCCGTCTCCAGGTTGCGCCAGTATTGCTCCAGATCCCGGGCCTGGGGGTAGCGGCCGCTCATGCCGATGATGGCGATGTCGGTGGGCCCGGACGTGTGGCGGGAGGCGGTGGCCCGTACCGGGGAGCGGTGTGGCGGCTCCTCGCGGGGCGCCTCGGGCACTTCGCGTGGAACCTCGGGCGCGGGCGCCTGGAGCGTGGCCAGCATCCGCCGCACGGGCTCGCCGTGCTCCTCCAGCAGATAGGAGGCCAGGTCCGCGAGGTTCTTGTATTTGAAGAACAGGGTGACGGGGAGCTTGCCGAACCTCGCCTCGAGCTGGTGGTGGAGCTCGGCGATGAGGATGGAGTTCATCCCGTAGCTCTCGAAGTCGGCCGTGGGCTGGATGGAGCCGGGCTCGAGCCGGGCCGTGGTGGCGAGGGCGTGGGTGAGGTAGCGGACCGTGGCGGCGTGGAGGTTCCCGGCGGCAACCGGCGCCTCGGGCTCCGGCGTGGGCGCGGGCGCGGGCGTGGGCTCCATGCGCGCGGTGGAGCGGGAGGTGAAGACGCGGTCGGCGGGAGCGGGCAGCAACCAGTGCCGGGTCCGGGTGAAGGGGTAGCCGGGGAGGGAGACGCGGCGGGGCTGGCGGCCGCGGTACAGCCGCGACAGGTCAGAGAGCGCTCCGGTCACCCAGAGCCGGGCGAGCCTGTCCAGCTCTCCGCCCGCCATCAGCGACTCCAGGAAGGCGGCGCCCGCGTCACCCTCGAGCAGCGACTGCTGGGCATTCGACGGGCTGGCGGTGCCCGTGTGGACACCCTCGGCGGAACCTCGCGCGAGCCAGTCGCCCAGCCGGGTGGCCAGCTCGTCCAATCCCTGGACCACGGTGGCGAGGCGGGCCTCCAGGAGCTCGCGGCCCGTGGTGAGCGTGTAGGCCAGATCCTCCAGGAGGGGCCGCGTGGGCTTGCCCAGGGCCTCGCGCAGCAGCGCGGCGGAGGCTCGCAGCGACTCAGCGTCCCGGGCCGACAGCACGACGAGCTGGGGACGTCCGGCGCTCGTCCCGGGGCGGGGCGGCGCGCGGTACTCCTCGAGGACGACATGCGCGTTGGTGCCGCCGAAGCCGAACGAGCTCACGCCCGCGCGCCGGGGGGCCTCCACGCCGTTGGCCTCGAGGAGCGCGGGCCAGGGGCGCGTATGGCCATTGATGAGGAAGGGGCTGCCCTCCAGCCGGAGCTGGGGGTTGGGCGTCTGGAAGTGGAGGCTGGCGGGGAGGGTGCGATGGCGCAGGGCGAGCAGCACCTTGAGGACGCCCGCGATGCCCGCGGCGGTCTCCAGGTGGCCGATGTTGGTCTTCACCGAGCCGAGCGCGCAGTGGGGCTGCGCGGGGGCGGGCCGGTCCCACTGCTGGTAGAGCTGGGAGAAGGCCTTGCGCAGCCCGATGACCTCGATGGGGTCGCCGAGGCTGGTGCCCGTGCCGTGCGCCTCGATGTAGCCGACGGTGGCCGGGTCGATGCCGGCGTCCTGGTAGGCGGCCACGAGCAGCTCGGCCTGCGCGTTGGGGTTGGGGGCGGTGAGGGCGTTGGCCCGGCCGCCGTGGTTGATGGCGGTGCCGCGGATGACGGCGTAGATGGTGTCGCCGTCGGCCTCGGCCCGTGAGAGGGGCTTGAGCAGGAGCGCGCCCACGCCCTCGCCGCGCACGTAGCCGTTGGCGCGTGCGTCGAAGGTCTTGCAGCGGCCGTCCTCGCACAGCATGCCGGCGCGGCTGAACGAGAAGTAGAGATGCGGGCTCAGCAGCAGGTTGACGCCGCCCGCGAGCGCCAGGTCACACGCGCCCTCACGCAGGGCCCGGACGGCCTGGTGGATGGCGACGAGGGAGCTGGAGCACGCGGTCTCCACCGGGAGGCTCGGGCCGTGGAGGTCCAACAGGAAGGAGAGCCGGTTGGGCAGCACCGAGTGGGCCCTGCCCGTGGCGGAGTGCGCGTCCGCGGGGAGCCCGAAGTCCCGCAGCAAGTCGTGGTAGTCGGTGGTGCCGATCCCCACGAACACCCCGGTCCTGCTCCCGGCGAGGGACGTCGGGCGGTAGCCGGCGTCCTCCAGGGTGTGCCAGGCGGTCTGCAGGAAGAGGCGGTGCTGGGGATCCATCAGCGCCGCTTCGCGGGGGGTGATGCGGAAGAAGGCGGCGTCGAAGTGCTCCACTCCGTCGATGAAGCTGCCCCACTTCACGTGGGTGCGATCCGGCTCGCTCAGCGCATCGCCGTGGACCGCGCGCCAGTCCCAGCGCGAGGGGGGAATCTCCTCGATGAGATCATTCCCCTGCTCCAGGTGCCGCCAGAAGGCGTCGAGGTCGGCCGAGCGCGGGAAGGTGCCGCTCACGCCGATGATCGCGATGGGCTCGGAGGAGGTCGCGCGGGGCTGGGGCCGGGGCTGCACGGGCTCGGGAGCGGGAGCCGGAGCGGGAGCCGGAGTGGGGGCGGGGGCCGGTGGAGGGCGAGCCTCGGCGGGCAGCCGGGAGGCGAGGGCCTCGGCGTGGTGGGCGAGCAGGTGCTCGACGAGGGCGCCCAGGCTGTCGTGCTCGAAGAGCATCGCGGCCGTGATGTCCACACCGAACGCTTCCCGGAGCGCGCTCGCGAGCCGGGTCATGGAGATGGAGTCGAAGCCGAAGTCACGCAGATCCGTGGTGGGGTCCACGTCCTCGATGTCCATCTTGAGGATGGACGCCGCCAGGCTGACGACCCGGGCCTGCACCTGCGTTCGCTGGGAGGACGCGGAGGCGCTGGGAGGAGGCGCGGAGGGAGTGGGTGCGTGCCGCGTGGACGCACCGGCCAGTGCCTGGCACAGGGAGCGCAGCGAGGAGTGCTCGGCGAGGTGGCTCGGCTTCAGCTCCAGGCCGAGGCGCTCCGACAACCGGCCGCACAGCATCGTGGCCGTGGCCGGCTCGAACCCGAGCTCCTCCAGGGACATGTCGAGGTCCAGGGCCGTGCGGCTCAGGGAGAGCAGCTCGGTGACGGTGTCCACCACGGTGTCCACCACGGTGTTCGTGCTGGAGGGCGCGGACCCGGGGACTTCCGGGGACGCCGGGGGCGGCTCGCGCAGCGAGAAGGCGCGATCGATGGCCGCGAGCTCTCCCTCCACCACCGCGAGCACCGGCTCGGTGGAACGGAGCGCGCGGGGGAGGAAGCCGAGCCCGGTCCCGGTGCGCAGCGGCTTCATGCCGAGTGTCCGCAGCAGGTGTTGCTCGGTCTGCTCGTCCACGCGCATTCCGCCCTCGCGCCACAGAGGCCAGGCGATGGACAGGGAGCGCCCGCTGCGCTGGCCCTCGCGGACCTGCTCCGTGCGCCTGCGCGCGAAGGCGTCGAGGAAGCGGTTGGCGAAGGCATAGTCGCACTGCCCCACGTTGCCGATGAGCCCGGCCAGCGAGGAGAACAGGACGAAGAAGTCGAGGGGCAGCAGGCGGGTGGCCTGGTCCAGGTGGACGGCGCCGAGCACCTTGGGCCGGAGCACGTCGGCCACGTCCTCGACGCGCTTGCTGGCGAGCATCCCGTCGCGCAGCACGCCGGCCGAGTGGATGACGCCATGGAGCGCGCCGAAGCGGCCCAGCACCCGGGTGACGAGCACCTCGGCCTCCTCGCGGCGGGAGACGTCCGCCCGCAGGTAGAGGGCCTCCGCGCCATGGGCGGCCAGGGCCTGGAGGCGCGCGCGCATCTCCGCGTCCTCCTCGGCACGCCCGGCGAGCACCAGCCGTGCCTGGTAGCGGCGGGCGAGCTCCTCCGCGAAGAGGTGTCCGAGCCCGCCGCGTCCGCCGGTGATGAGGTAGACGCCCTGATGCCGGAGCGCGGGAGACGGACCGTCCCCTGGCAGCTCCAGCCGCTGGAGGCACAACCGCGCGCGGCCCGTGCGGCCGTGGCGGACGACATCATCCGCTTCGCCCGGCCGGGAGAGCTTCCGCGAGCAGCAGCTCCGCCGCGGTCCCGGGGACGCGCACCGTCTCGTCCAGGAGGGACACCGCGCGGTAGCGCAGCGCGCGGTGCTCGCGGTTGACCGTCTTGCAGAACCCGGACATCGCCGCGTGGTGGGGATGGGACACCTCGTCCCCGGGCCACACCCAGAGCAGTTGCAGGCGGGGCACCGGCCGGTGGCGCAGCCAGGTGCGGGTGAAGTGGAGCAGGGTGTAGAGGCCCTGGGAGAAGCTCCTCGTCCAGGGCGGCCTCGCCGGGCTCGAGGGGACTCTGCCGGGACCAGGCATGGAGTGCGGCCGAGGGCATCATCCCGTCCTGGCTCAGTGCCTGGAGCAGGCGCTCCACGTCCTCGGGCCGGGCCGGGGCGATCTCATAGACGCCATCGCCGAGCGCGCGGAAGCCGGTGCCCGGCTGGACGAGCAGGACGGGGACACCGGCCCGGGAGCGGAGCGCGTCGCGCAGGGCGGTGTCGCGGCCGAAGAGCAGGAGGGGGCCCGAGGGGGCGGCCGGGGCGTGCGTGAGGGGCTCGGGCACCCAGGTCTCGCCGATGACGCGCGTGCTGCTGCGCGAGGAAGGGCCCGGGAGCTCGCGGATCGCGAAGCCCTCCAGCCGGACGAGCGGCGCTCCGTCCCCGTCGAGCAACTGGATGTCGAAAGACTCCACGTCCTCGCGCCGTGACTTGCGCACGACGTGGGCGAGACACTCGGCCGGCAGCGGCTGGTGCAGGTGTACCGCGCCCAGCGAGAAGGGCAGCCAGGTGCGCTCGCCCTCTCCGGAGGGGGCCTCGGCCAGCAGTCCGATCACCGCCTGCAGGGCACCATCGAAGAGGGACGGCGGGAGTGTCAGCGCGGGGGAGGAGGCGGCGGCCTCGGGCAGGCGCAGCTCGGCGAGCGCCTCGTCCCGTCCGATGTGGAGCGCGCGGAGGGGCCGCATGGATTCGCCGTACTCCAGGCCTCGCTCGGCGAGGGTGCGGTAACACGCCTCCGAGGAGAGGTGCCGCGGGCAGCGGGCCCGGAGCACCTCGGGGGAAGAGCGGGGCCCGGCATGGCGCGAGGGCTCGCCGCGCAGCAACTGGCCCTGGGCGTGGAGCGTGCCGCCGGCCCCGGTGAGCTGGAATTGGAGGTGCTCGCCCACGGGCCGCAGCTCGAGGGACACCTCGAGGGCGGGGCCCTCGGCGGTGGGAACCACGGGGCGGAGCCAGGTGATGTCACGCAGGGCCTGGACGGCCGGTACACCCGCGAGCCGGGCCGCGGCCAGGGCCATCTCCAGGCAGACGACTCCCGGCAGCATGGGCTGTCCACCGATGCGGTGATCGGCGAGCAGGGCCTCGCCGGCGGTGAATGCGGTGGTGAAGCGCACGGCCTCGAGGGTGGAGGTGTTGTGGCCCAGCAGCGGGTGCACGCGTCCCGGGGCGGCGGGAGTGGCCTGTTCCGAGCGGGGCAGCCAGTACGAGCGCCGGGAGAACGCGTAGGGGGGCAGGGGCGTGCGCCGGGGTGTCCCCTCGGGGTAGAGCAGCTTCCAATCCACCTCGGCGCCTTGCGTCCACTGCGCCGCGACGTCCCGCAGCGCCGCCGTGTCCACGCCGCGGATGGACGCCGGGAGTGCCTTCCGCTCGGGATGGGCCAGACCCTGGAGCACCTGGCCCGGCTCGCTCCGTCCCTCGAGGTATCGCTCCAGCTGGGTGCGCAGCACCTCCAGGCTCGGAGAGATCAGCGCCAGACGCGCGTCCATGGGCTCGTTGCGCGTCTGCAGGGTATAGGCGATCCGGGCCAGGTCCGCGCGTGGGCCCGGGTACGCCGGCGAGGCCTGGCGCTCCAGGCTGCGCAGGAGCCGCGCTGCCTGGGGCCGGAGCTGCTCCTCCTTGCGCGCGGACAGGACGACGAGGCGGGCGCGCTCCTCCGTGGGCGCCACGGGGTGCGAGGCCAGGTGCTCCTCGAGGATGACGTGGGCGTTGGAGCCTCCCGCACCGAACGAACTCAGCCCGGCGCGCCGGGGCGCGGGCCGCCCGTCGGACGTCCTGGGCACCGGCCACGGGCTCAGCTCTCGCTGCACGCGGAAGGGCGTGGCCGTGAAGTCGATGTACGGGTTGAGCTGCTGCGAGTGGAGGGACGGCACCAGCCGCTGGTGGCGGAACTGGAGGAGCACCTTGGTGAGGCCGGCGATGCCCGCGGCGGCCTCCAGGTGGCCGATGTTGGACTTGACCGAGCCGAGCGCGCACGTCCACGCGGGGGGCGTCCTCCCGTTGAACACCTTGCCCAGCCCGGAGAAGCTCGATGGGGTCTCCCAGGCTGGTGCCGGTGCCATGGGCCTCGATGTAGCCGAGGCTTCCGGGCTCCACGCCCGCGCGGGCAAGGGCCTCGGAGATGAGCGTGGCATGGGCGTCGGGGTCCGGGACGGTGTAGCCGTTGGCGCGGCCCCCGTGGTTGACCGTGGTGGCCCGGATGACGCCGTGGATGTGGTCCCCATCGGCCTCGGCGCGGGACAGGGGCTTGAGGAGGACGGCGCCCACGCCCTCTCCGGGCACGTACCCGCTGCCGCCCTCGCCGAACGCGCGGCAGCGTCCGTCACTGGCGAGCATCCGGTTCTCGCTCAGGAACAGGTACTTGCTGGGGTGCAGCATGAGGTTGACGCCGCCCACCAGGGCCTGCTCGCACTCCCCGCGCCGGAGGCTCTCGCAGGCCAGGTGCAGGGCGGTCAGCGAGGACGAGCACATGGTGTCCAGCGACAGGCTCGGCCCGTGGAGGTCGAAGAAGTAGGAGACCCGGTTGGAGATGGAGGAGGCGAACGACATGGGGGCGAGCGGGTTGCCCTTCAACGTCTCTTCCACGCCCAGCAGCGCGTATTGCCCCCACATCACTCCCACGAAGACGCCGACCCGCCGGCCCTTGAGCGCCCTGCCCCCGTAGCCCGCGTCCTCCAGGGCGTGCCAGGCCGTCTCGAGGAACAGCCGCTCCTGGGGATCCATGAGCTCGGCTTCCCGCGGGGACAGGTTGAAGACACGGGGCTCGAATTGATCGATGCCCTCGAGGAAGCCGCCCCACTTGAAGGCGCTCGTCCCGGGGTCCCAGCGCGAGCGGGGAATTTCGGTGATGCAGTCCCGCCCGGCCTGGAGGTTGTCCCAGAACGCCTCCAGGTCCTCGGCCATGGGGTAGCGGCCCGCGAGCCCGATGATGGCGATCGGCTCGGAGGGAGGGAGGGACGATGGGGACGGGAGGGGGGAGCGGAGGGGCGCCGCTTCCGGAGGGGGGGCCGGGGGGCTGCGGGTGGGCGAGGGGGAACGAGCCTGGTGCTCGCGGGCGAGCCGCCGCGCGCTCTCGGCGTGGTGCTCCTCGAGATAGGCCGCGAGCTCGGCGGGGGTGCTGTGCTCGAAGAGCAGGGTGGGGTAGAGCTTGCAGTCGAGGTCGCGCTCCAGGACCTGGACGATGTGGAGCAGGTTCGTCGAGGCGAGGCCCTGCGAGTAGAAGTTCTCCCGGACATCGAGCGCTCCGGCCTCCACGCCCAGCTCGGTGGAGAGCAGGTGGCGCAGGTAGCCGAGGAGCCCGGAGTCCTTTTCTCCGGTGGCCGGCGGGGAGGCCGGCGGGGAGGCGGGAGGGGACGCGGGACTGGGAGCCGCGGCGTGCTCCTCGCTCCCGGGTTGCCGCAGCCGGGAGATGAGCGCCTCGGAGCGGATCCGCTTGGTGGAGAGCTTGCGCATGGACGCGAGGCGCTCTCCCTGGGGGGAGTAGAAGTCGATGTCACTCAGGAAGAGATCGTCCGCGACGAGCCCGGTGCTCGACTGCCGCACCTGGACGAAGACGCGCTCGCCCAAGGGCTGGATCGCGCGGAACGACTCGATGTGGATGGGGATGAACGGTTGGCGGGCCGCGCCGGGCTGTTGCTGCAGCAGGTAGAGGAACGGCACCAGCGTGGAGCTGTCCAGGTGCGCCGGGTGCAACAGGAAGTCGTCCAGGTACTCGCGCGCGAGCGTCCCCAGGTGGAAGGCCGCCAGCACGCTGTCCTCGCCGAAGTACAGCCGCCCCTGGCCCTTCATGAATTCGAAGTGCTCGATGGAGACGCCGCGGGCGTACGCATAGGCGTCGTCCGCGTCCGCGGTCCGCTGGGCCCGCTGCATCAGCGCTTCCACCTCCAGCCGCCCCTCGAGCGGTGGCCTTCCCATGAAGAGCTCGCAGCGGAAATTCTCGGCGGGCGTGCTCCCGGCTCCATCCTCCGCCTGGAGGGGCCAGCTCCGCGCCGTCACCTGCCAGCGCAGCCCCTGGGCGTCGTGGGGCGTGAAGCTCAGGCTCACCTTCCTGTCGAACCGCTCCGTGGTGGCGATGGGCTCGATGAACAGGATGTCGCGCAACTCGACGTCCGCGATGTCGAACCCTCTGTCCCGGAGGGCGCGGAACACCATGTCGAGGAACACCACCCCCGGCATGATGCGGACACCATGCACCCGGTGGTCTCGGAGGATGGGGTTGTCGTTCTGGAGGATCGCGCTGCAGGTGAACGTCTTGGTTGGGCGGAGCACGGCGTTGGTCCTGTTTTCGACACGGCCGGCCATCCGCTCGAGCACGGGCGGGTGCTGGAGGTTGGCACGGATTCTGAAATCCGTTGAGAAGTGCAAAATTCGTACGTAGCCGTCAGGCGGGTGTTCGGCAGAGTACCGTGGGCGGCTGACGCAGGCGGTTGATGCCTTCCAGGCAACAAGGAACGGACGCGGGTGTTGCCTCGGCGTCCACACCCAGCCTCAAGGGCCGGAGGTTGCAGCGGCCACCATGAGGGGTGCCGCCACGAGCCGCACCGCCTCGACCACCGGCCCCCAGCGCCTGCCCTCCAGCACTCCGCCCAGCCCGCCGAGGGACGCGAGGAACCAACCCGCGAACGCGAGCTGCACGGGTTGGGTCAGCGAGCGGCTCCGGACGAGGAACAGCACCGTGAGGGCCAACGTCAGCAGGCCCACCACCCCCACGTAGAGCGCCACCCGGCGCGAGGTGCTCACCTCGAACCTGGGCCGGCCCTCCACGGCGTCCGTGGCCGCGGCGGCTACTCCCTGCGGGGACCACTCGGGCGGCATGAACCACACCTTGAGCTTGTCCAACGCCCGGGGGGCCTTCCAGGCGCGCGCCACGAGCTCTCCGAAGGGGGCCAGGGCCGCCACCAGCGGGTTGAACGTGCGGACCGGTTTGACCGTGCCGTAGGTGATGCGCTCCTCCTCGGGCTCGAAGGTGCCGAACAGCCGGTCCCAGAGGATCAGGATGCCGCCGTGGTTCTTGTCCAGGTAGCGGCCGTTGCACGCATGGTGCACGCGGTGGTGGGAGGGCGTGACGAGCACCCACTCGAGCGGCCCGAGCTTGCCGATCAGCTCGGTGTGCACCCAGAACTGGTAGAGCGTGTTGAGCGCCGCCGCCGTGGCGAACATGGCCGGGGGAAAGCCGATCCACGCGAGCGGCAGATAGAAGAAGCGCGAGACGAGCGGCTGGAGCGGCCCCTGACGCAGGGCCACGGCCAGGTTGTAGTCCTCGCTCTGGTGGTGTGGCGCGTGCGCGGCCCAGGCCAGATTCATGCGGTGCGAGGCGCGGTGGAACCAGTAGTAGGCGAAGTCGACGCCCAGCATCAGCACCCCCCACGCCAGCGCCGAGGACGGAGAGATGTCGAGCAGCCGGTACTGGTAGACGGCCAGGTAGGCACCGGCCAGCAGGCCCACCGTCACCGCGGTGAAGACCGTCTGCGCGGCCCCCAGTGAGAGGTTCGCGAAGACATCCGGTCCCCGGAACACGCTCCGGCCCCGAAGGCGTCCGCACAGCCACTCGACGCCCATCAAGAGGAAGAAGAGGGGGATGGACAGCGTGATGAGGTTCATGGCGTGCACTCCACCGGGCGAGTCTCGCACGACTCACCCGGGAGCGCTTCCGCCAGCCTCAGTCCCAGGTGAGGGCGATCTCGCTGTCCAGCCGCGCCGTCTGCCAGCTCCGCACGCCCACCTTGGTCGCGCCTCCGAGCCTCGAGCAGCACTTCCACCACACCCGCGTGGTAGGCATGCGGCAGGAACTCGCGCTTGAGGATGACGCGGCCCTGCTTCGGCCCCAGCCACTCGACCACCTGGGTCCCGAAGTTCACGGACACCTTGTGGGCGGACGGCAGGCTGTCCACCAGACGCTTCGGATCCTTGCGCGCCAGCGTCAGCAGCATCTTGCCCGCCGTGCTCCCCAGGAAGTCCATGACCGCGTGGCGGCCGAGCTGCCGCATCGCCGTGTCGTAGCTCCCGCACCGCGCCAGCAGCTCCGGCATCGCGATGGAGAGGAACTGGAGCTGCAGTGTGGCGGGGTAGTTGAAGACGTCCACGAGCCGCTCATGCCCGGTGGCCTCCAGGCAGCGCTTCGCCACGGCCTCTCCGGCCAGCGTGCGGATCGACTTCAACATGCCATTCAGGAACATGCCGCGGGCGGTGTCCTGCGGGGTGCACTGCGACATCCGCGTTCCGCAGTCGTGCTGCCAGTCGAACGGCGCCTGGGTCCACGAGAATTCCACGCTCTGCATCTGTCCCTCCGAAGGTATCGAGGACAACGGCGCACATCCGGATTTACAGGCTGTGTCCGGTCTCCACCGTGTCCATCACATCCCCACTTATAGAGGGACGCCCCGTGTGAGGCTGTGAATCGGCTCACACCTGTCGTGTGAATTCGTCACACCGGCCCGGTCGTACGGCCGTGTAGGTGTCTTGGCCCCCGGTGATTTTGCTGAACGAGCGGTGCCTACATCCGGCACATGAGGGTGAAGCTCGAATCCATGTTTTTGCTTGGAACGAGAGGTGTCTCTTCTTCATGCTCGTCCCGGCCTTCCTTGGCCGAGTGGCAGGCGAACGGCCGATCCATGGAAAGAGGGACGTGCATGACGATGAGGACCCGAAGCTGGTCGTGGAGACTCGCTGGTGCTCGGACAGCGCTGAAGGGCTCGGCGGTACTGACACTGGCGGCGTTGTCGGCGTGCAGTGAGGTTCGCGAAGAGGAACAACTGGGGCACGTTCCATCGGCCCAGGAAATCACCCGCGCCACGCCGTCCGAGGAGGCGCTGCCGTCCCCTGCCGTCCCCGCCACCGGCACTCCCGCTGCCACCGGCACTCCCGCTGCCACCGACACCGTCCCTTCCACGTCCACCGCTCCGGCCGCCGCCGGCCTCGCGGCGGAGCTGCAGTTCGCGTGGACGGGCAGCCCGGTGCTCCCGGCGCACAAGCAGGTGATGATGACGCCCGTGGTGGTGGACGTGAACGGGGACCGCATCCCGGACATCGTCTTCAGCACCTTCGACGGCGACTACTACAACGAGACCTATAAGAACGGCGGAGACGGCAACAGCAATGGCGTGCTCCGGGCCATCAGTGGCAAGGATGGGCACGAGCTGTGGGCCGCGACGGATGCGTCGGCCCGGGTGAAGCCCGCCGCCAGCATCGCCGCCGGTGACATCGATGGCGATGGCAAGGTGGAGATCTGCGGCATCCCCGAGAACGGCCGCGGCATCATCTGCTTCGAGAACGACGGCACCTTCAAGTTCCGCTCGGCTCCGGACGCCTACGATTACAACGAGTGGGGTGGCCCCTCGCTCGCGGACCTCGAGGGCGACGGCACCGTGGAGATCCTCGACGGCAACCGCGTCTACAGCCACACCGGCGCGCTGAAGTGGGTGGGCTCCGATGGCATGGGCGGCGCCCTGTACACGGGCCCCGTCTCCTTCGCGGCGGACATCGATCAGGACGGCATCCAGGAAGTGGTCAACGGCCGCGCCGTCTACCGCGCCGATGGCAGCCTCAAGTGCGCCAACACCGAGATTCCCCAGGGCTTCGCCGGTGTGGCCAACTTCGACGAGGATCCGGCGGCGGAGATCGCCGTGGCGGGCCACGGACAGGTGAGCCTGCTCGATGACGACTGCACGCTGCTGTGGACCCGCTCGGTCCACTACACCGACCCGGGGCAGCCCTTCCCCACCCAGCCGGGCCACGGTGGCCCGCCCAACATCGCGGACTTCGATGGTGACGGCCAGGTGGAGATCGGCCTCGCGGGTGACTGGAACTACACCGTCTACGCGGCCGATGGCTCCGTGAAGTGGACCCACTCCATCCAGGAGTACAGCTCCGGGAAGACGACCTCCACCACCTTCGACTTCGAGGGCGATGGCAGGACCGAGGTCATCTACGCCGACGAGCTCTTCCTGCGTGTCTTCGACGGTGTCACCGGCGCGGTGCGCTGGCAGACCCGTCACAGCTCCGGCACCGCGCACGAGCTTCCCCTCGTGGTGGATGTGGACGCCGACGGCAGCGCGGAGATCATCGTGGCGGAGAACAACCACGGGGCCCCGGGCTTCAACGGCATCCGCGTGTACGGCGACCGTGACAATGCCTGGGTGGGCACGCGCGGCATCTGGAACCAGCACGCCTACTCCATCACCAACGTCAACGACGACGGCTCCATCCCGGCGCAGCCGAAGGCCAACTGGCTCACCCCGGGCCTCAACAACTTCCGCTCCAACGCTCCGGGTGCCGCTCCCCTGTGCCGCGTGACGGGCTCCTGGGAGAACACCGGCAGCCTGGCGCTGCCTCGCATCCTGCACACCGCCGCGCTCCTGGAGGACGGCCGCGTGCTGGTGGCGGGCGGCTTCAACACCACCTCGGAGCTGTATGACGCGGCCACGGGCACCTGGAAGCGCACCGGCGACACGCTGGCCACGCACCAGTACCACTCGATGACGCGGCTGCTCGACGGGCGCGTGCTCATCGCCGGCGGCGGGACGTGCCCCGTCACGCTCGCCACCGCCGAGGTGTACTACCCGGCCCTGGGCCGCTGGAGGGCCACCGGCAGCCTGGTCGTCTTCCGCACCCACCACTCGGCCACGCTGCTCCCCAACGGCAAGGTGCTGATCGCGGGCGGTGAGGACACCTCCGGCGCCGCGCTGAGCTCCGTGGAGCTGTACGATCCGGCCACCGGCACCTTCTCGCTCGCCGGGAACATGGGCACGGCCCGCCGCGATCACACGGCCACGATGCTCCCCAACGGCAAGGTGCTGGTGGCGGGCGGTGGCAACGACTCCAACGACACCCTGGGCTCCGCGGAGCTGTACGACCCGGAGACCGGCACCTGGACGTCCGTGGGCGGCATGGGCACGCCGCGCCGCTTCCACTCGGCTTCGCTGCTTCCCAACGGCAAGGTGCTGGTGGCGGGCGGTGGGAGCTGGGACATCGCCAGCAGCTCCTCGGCCGAGCTGTATGACCCGGCCAAGGGCACCTGGTCGGCCACCGGCAGCATGAGCACGCCGCGCCGCTACCACTCGGCCACGCTGCTCCCCAATGGCAAGGTGCTGGCCACCGCCGGCTACCACCAGGCCACCGGCATCCTGAAGGCCGCGGAGGTGTACAACCCGGCCACCGGAACCTGGTGCCCCGCGGGCAGCCTCAACGTGGACCGCTACGGCCACACGGCCACGCTGCTCGATGATGGCCGCGTGCTGTCCACCGCGGGCGTCAGCAACACCGACCAGTCCTCCACCGAGTTGTTCAGCGTCGGCGGCAGGTAGCAGCGCTCCCACGGAGCAGGGGCCCCGGTCCGGTGGAATGTCCACCGGGCCCGGGGCCTCGCTGCTTCGTGAGGGAGGAGGGGCCCACCGGTGGGTGGCCGTCACGGCGCTCGGCGTCACATGCTAGGGTGACCGGCCTCCGCTGTGACGGGAGTATGACCGAGCCATGGATCGGAAGTCCCCCAAGCCGCCGCAGAGCACGGCCACCCTGACGCGTGGCGGTGCGGCGGTGGAGCCCACCCTCTCGGGTCCGGTTTCCGTTCCCTCTCCACGGCAGGCGTTCGCCGAGGGCACGGAGGTGGCCGGGCGCTACCGTGTGGAGCGCTTCCTCTCCCGGGGAGGCATGGGCGAGGTGTACGCGGCGGAGGATCTCTCGCTGCACGAGCCCGTGGCGCTCAAGACGATCCGCCCGGAGCTGGCCGCCACACCCGAGGCGCTCCTGCGCTTCAAGCGCGAGCTGCGGCTGGCGCGCCGGGTGACGCATCCCAACGTCTGCCGGGTCTTCGACATCGGAGAGCACGAGGTCGTCCCGGAGCGGGGCACCCCGTACCGGATCGTCTTCCTCACCATGGAGCTGCTCGCGGGGCGCACGCTGCATGAGCAGCTCGTCCGCCACGGGAAGATGCCGCCGGAGCAGGTGCTGCGGCTGGCCGAGCAGATGGCGGGCGCGCTCGATGCGGCGCATTCCGCGCAGATCATCCACCGCGACTTCAAACCCGGCAATGTGATGCTGGTGCCCGCGCCGCCCGCGGTGGGCGGCCTGCGCGCGGTGGTGACCGACTTCGGCCTCGCCCGTGGCGAGCTGCTCGAGGGCGATGGTACGGCCTCGCGCGAGGGCCATATCATCGGCAGCCCTTCGTACATGTCCCCGGAGCAGTTGGAGGGCCTGCCGCTCTCGCCCGCCTCCGACATCTATTCCTTCGGGCTGGTGCTCTTCGAGATGGTGACGGGACGGCGGCCCTTCGTGGCGGAGACGCCGACGGCCGCCTCGCTGCTGCGGCTGCGCCAGGCGCCTCCCTCTCCGCTCGCGCTGGCGCCAGAGCTGGCTTCGTCCTGGGAAGAGGTGCTGCTGCGCTGCCTGGAGCGTCAGCCAGGGGCGCGTTTCGCCACCGCGTCCGAGGCCATCGCCGCGCTGCGGAGCGGAGAGGCCACCCCGGCCCTCGTGAGCCGCGGTCCGGTCAGGAAGCGGCCCCAGGCGAAACAGCCTCCCCCGGCGGTGGCCCCCCCGGGAACGCAGCCGTTGGCACGGCGGGTGGTGGCGGTGCTCGCCCCGCGCAACCTGATGGCCAAGGCCAGTCTGGCCTGGCTGTCCACCGCCCTGGCGGAGTTGCTCTCCGCGGAGCTGGCGATGGGGGAACAGCTCCGCCTGCTGCCCGGGGAAGGCGTGGTGCAGATGCGCAGGGATCTCCTTCTCCCGGAGGAGGAGGGCTTCGCGGCGGCCACGCTGCAGCGCATCCGCGCGCACTCCGGCGTGGACCTGGTGCTCACCGGGGCGTACCTCGTGCAGGGGCGCGAGGAGGACGCGCGGCTGCGGCTCAACCTGCGTCTGCAGGAGGCCACCACGGGCGAGACGCTGGCCCACCTGACGGAGGTGGGCGCGGAGCAGGAGCTGCTGGAGCTCGTCTCGCGCGTGGGCGCCGCCTTGCGCAAGCGCCTGGGGCTGGCGCCGCTGACCACCGAGCAGGCCCACGGGGTGCGCAGCGCGATGCCCGCGGCGCCCGAGGCGGCACGGCTCTATGCCGAGGGGCTCGCCGCCCTGCGTGGCCATGACGCGGCCAGCGCCCTGGAGTGTTTCGAGCGCGTGGTGAAGCAGGAGCCTGCCTTCGCCCCCGCCCACTCGGCCCTGGCCGCCGCCCTCCAGTACCTCTACCAGGAGGAAGCGGCGAAGGAGGCCGCGCGCCGGGCCTTCGAGCTGTCCTCGAGCCTCTCGCGCGAGGAGCGCCTCCTGGTGTCGGCCCGCCATCACGAGGCCCAGGCCGAGTGGCCGCGAGCCATCGAGGCGTACCGGACGCTCTTCGAGTTCTTCCCGGACAACGTGGAGTACGGCACCGCGCTGGTGTTCGCACAGGTGTCCGCGGGGCAGAACCGGGAGGCCCAGTCCACCCTGGAGGAACTGCGCCGGCTCCCGCCTCCCCTGGGAGAGGACGCGCGCATCGAGCTGGCCGCGGCGGTGGCCACGAGCGCGACCGCGGACTTCATCGCTTCCCGGCGGCATGCCGAGGCGGCGGTGTCCCGCTCCCAGGCGGCCAGCCAGGGCCAGCTCGCCGCCTCCGCGCTCATCATGGAGGCCTATGCGGCGCGCAACCTCGGGGAGCCCCTGCGCGCCGTCGAGTTGCTGGAGGAGTCGGAGCGGCTGTTCCTGGGGGGAGGGGACCGGGGAGGCGCGGCGCGCTCGATGCTCGTGCACGCCATGGCGCTCATCGACATGGGACGGCTGCTCGAGGCCGAGCGCGTGTTCGTCTCCGCCATCGAGGCCGCCCGGGAGATCAAGGGCGCCTCGCTGGAGGCCGAAGCCCTCCTGTGCGCCGGTGGGTTGAGCTGCCGTCTGGGCCAGCTCTCCGAGGGCCTGAAGCGTGCCACCGGGGCCGAGGAGCTCTTCCGGCAGCGCGGGCGGCTCTCCGACATGAACTCCAGCACCATCCTGAAGGGCATGGTGCGGCGGCTCATGGGAGGGCTGGACGAGGGCAAACGCCTGCTCGAGGAAGGGAGCCATGCGGCCCAGGTGCTCTTCGAGGACGGCTACGCCGAGGCCTGGGGCCGCTACGAGCTGGGCTGTCTGTTGATGGACCTGGGAGAGCTGGCGCAGGCACGCCATCAACTGGAGCGCGCGCTGGCGTTGCGGCGGGCGCGGGGCCTCGGGGGCTTCGTGGCCGAGACCGAGCTGGGCCTGGCGTGTCTGTCCCTGGAGGAGGGGAAGCCGCAGGAGGCACTCGCGGTGGCGGAGTCCGCGCTGGCGGCCTATGCGGCGCTGAAGAGCCTGGATGGGGAAGGACGCTCGAACGCGGTGAAGGCCCGGGCGTTGATGACCCTGGGGAAGGCCGCGGCGGCGCGCGAGGCCCTGGAACGCGCCCGGACCCTCGCGGGTGGCAGCGAGGACGTGTTCATCGCGGCGGAGGTGCAGCTCACCGGCGCGGCCCTGTTGCGGCGGAATGGTGGGCCCTCGGAGCGGGAGGAGGCGGCACGGCAGCTCCAGTCACTCGCGGCGCGGGCGGCTCGCGGTGGCATGAAGCGGGTGGCGCTCGAGGCGCGGCTCCTCCGCGTGGAGCTCAACCCCGAGGCGAAGGCCGCCACGGTGCGCAAGGAGCTGCTGTCCATGCGCCAGGAAGCGAACCGGCTTGGCTATCGAGCCCTGCTCCAGAGAGCCAAGGCCTTGCTCGGAGAGAGCTGAGGCGCCCGCGCTCACTCAATCTGTGAGGAGCGTCTCAGCGTTCCGGTCTCGAGGTAGACCGGCTTGAGCTGGATGCCGTGCTCCTGGCTGGGAACGAGCTGATTCTCCCAGGGTCTCCAGTCCGCATCGGTATCGGGCATCCGCCCGACGACCATTCCAGCGAGGGCCTTGTCCTCCACGGTGAGGCCGTCCCTCAGCGAGGTGACCCTCACCGGGACATGGGCATGGTAGCCCGTCATCCAGCGGGAGATGCAGCTCCCTGGCTTGAGGACCAGCCGCTCGGACCAATTCCTCTCATCGTCCATGTACTGATAGGACAACACGGTGCCCGTCTTGTTGCAGGTCCTGAGCACCCGGAAGGCCTGCAGGTTGTTGTGGACGGCGGTGTCCAGCAGGGTCCCCTCCAGGAACTTCAGCGCCTGGTGCTGGAACTGCTGGAAGCTCCGTCTTGAGCTGCTCGTTCTGCTGGAGCTGTTGCAGGGCTCCCTGATTCCTGGCGTGCAGGTCCCGGGCTTCCGCCTCGGATCTCGTGGCCTGAGTCCTCGCGATGTCCAACGCCCGTTGGAGCCGCTGGGTGTCCTGCTGCTCCTGCTGGTAGCTCGCCTGGAGACGCTGGGTGTCCGCTCGGAGCTCGTGCAGGTCCCCCTGAGTGGACGCCAGCCCCGCGAACAACACGACCGACAGGCATCCCAGCAGGATCAACCCCGCGAGGAGCCCACGGCCGCGAGCAGCCGGTGCCGGAACCGGAACCGGAACCGGAGCAGGGGAGGGGACCGGGACGGCGGGCACCACCGGTTCTACCGGAGCTGACTTTGGCGCCGGCACCTCCAGCGCCTGCTCGAGGGCGGCCCGGAAGGCCGCGCAGTCCTGGAATCTCCCCGCCGGGTCCACCGTCATGGCCTTGCGGATGCATTGGCAGAGGCCCTCGGGCAGCTCGGGCACCACCTGCTCGGGCGGGGTGAAGTGGCCCTCGGTGATGCGCTTCATCATCTCGAAGTCACTGGCCGCGTCGAAGGCCACCCGGCCGGTGGCTGCCTCGTAGAGGATGGCGCCCAGGGCGAAGATGTCCGTGCGCGCGTCCACCTCGGACGCCCCGCCGATCTGCTCCGGGCTCATGTAGGGCCGCGTCCCGAGCAGCACTCCGGTCCGGGTGCGGTACTTCTCGCCCGGCTCCTCCTGGGTCACCTTGGCGATGCCGAAGTCCGTCACCTTCGGATGCATCCGCCCCGGGTGCCCCCGCGTCAGCAGGATGTTGCTGGGCGTCAGGTCGCGGTGCACCACCCGGTGGCCATGCGCCTCCTGCATCGCGTCCAGCACCGGCAGGAAGATCTGCCGGAGGGTGGGCAGCTCCACTCTTCCGCCCGGGCTCTGGCCGAGCAACTCCTCCAGCGTGCCGCCCTCCACGTACTCCATCACCAGGCCCGGCACCGGGCTGATGACGATGTCCGTCACCTGGGCGATGTGGGGATGGCGCAGGAGCGCCTGGATGCGGCCCTCGGTGGTGAAGCGGTGGCGCGCGTCGGCGCTGTGGAAGATGCGGGGATCCGGCACCTTGAGCGCATGCAGGCTCTGCAGCCCCAGGTGGCGCACCAGGTAGATGCTGGCCATGCCGCCCTCGGCGAGCTTGCGCACCACCTCGTAACGGTTGTCCAGGAGCTCCCCGGGCTCGAGCAGGCTCTTGTCTTCGCCCATGTGCAGGACCCTCTGGGTCGCCGAGTCTACATGATGGGGGCGGTTCTCCAGGGTCCGCTCGCCATGCGCCCGATGAGACGCCCGCTCGCCTGTCCGGTATCCGGCGGGGCTCCCCCTGGGGCTGTTCCGGCCGCATGGGTGGTCTCACCTTGTCCGAGGGAGGTCGTCCTCGATGATGCGTGAGCGGCTGCCGTGGACTCTCGGATGGGTGAGCCTGGGAATCGGACTGACGGAGCTGACCTTTCCGAAAGGCCTCTGTCGCATCCTGGGCGTCTCGAAACGTCACGCCGGGCTGGTGCGGGTTCTTGGCCTCCGGGAGGTCGCCAGCGGCTTGGGGCTGCTCCTCCAGCCGAATCGGCGGGAATGGGTCTGGGCCCGTGTCGCGGGTGATGCCCTCGATCTCTCGCTCCTGGGCGTGTCCTTCCGGCGCCCACGTGCGAACAGGGGCTGGCTGGGAGCCATCACCGCCGCGGTCACCGGGGTGACGCTCGTGGACATGTTCGCCGCCGTGGGGACGTGGCGCTCGCCCCGGCTCCGCTCGGGGACGGTGACGCCGTCGCTCGGGATGGACACGGCGAGCGGAGGTCCCGCCGAGAGCTGGCGGGGCAGCGGTCTGGCCGAGGACGTGGGCGCGAGCCCGCATCGGAGCGAAGACGGCCTCCCGGATGATGAGGAGAAGCAGCGGATGATGAGAGAGGCCGCGCGGGAGCTCGGGCTGCCGGATCGGGACGAGCACGGCACCCGGCGCTGAGTGCCGGGCCCACCTGGGATGTAAAAGACCCCCCGGGAAGATCCTCGGAACCACCCGTGACGCAATGATGCAAGCAGTACGGACGGAATTCCGGTGGCCCCATATTCCTCCCGGAACGGAGCGCGCGGATTCCAAGGTGGCTGCGGGAATCCGCGCGGTCTGCGCCACCCCGGCGTGCTGTCATAAATGACGTCGCGGTCATAAATGACTTCAAGGCGTTTACCGGGCTGCGCTGGCTTTACCCGGGCTCTGGCGCCACGGGTCAAGAAATTTCCCAGCCGCTTGTGGACGCGCTCCACCCGCCGGCCGGGGCACATGGCTTGCTCATCGGAGAACCCGCCAGGCCGCGGTGATGCCGATCAGACCTCCAGGGTGGCTGCCATGAAGAGACTGTTTGCGCTGAGTATGCTGGTGATGGGCTGTGGGGCTGGCAGCGAGCTCTCGCCGGAGTCGATGTCGTCGGCGGCCCAGGAGGTGCGCATCGAGGCCTCCGAGGGCGTGGAGGGCATCTCCCGCGGCGCGCGGGGCGCGACCTTCTGTGATTACAAGCTGCTCCCCACGCTTCCGGTGGACACGGCTCCGGCCCTCATCGAGCGCGACCGGATGTACATGGCGGCCCAGCCGGGCGTCACCTTCAAGTACCTGCCGCTGTCCCTGCCGACGGCCAGCGATCCGTTCATCTACAGTGGTGGGCGCTACCTGGTGGACACGGTGAAGCACGCCCAGGATTACGGGCACTGGATCCTCAACGAGTTCACGCTGGATGGCGTCCTGTTCCCGGAGCGCTCCTACTTCGTCAAGACCGAGTGCACGGCCTACAGCGTCATCGGCACCCAGGACATCAAGCCGCTGCGCTCCACGCACCACGTGATGCGGACCGAGCGCTTCAAGCTGCCGGCGGGCAATCACCGCGGCTATCTCGAGTCGCGCTGGAAGCAGTTGGTGGTGGAGGCGCAGGCGCGCGGCATGTCCAGCGTGTGGCTCGTCTACAACGCCGAGGAGCGGCTCGCGGCCTTCGTGTACACGCTCGAGCGCGGGGGCAAGCAGGTGCCCGGGGTGCCGGATTTCGGGACCTTCTCGGCGCTGGAGTCGGCGCCCTCGCTCGGGGCGCGCCTCGCGCGGCCGGGCTGGGTGAAGACGCAGGATGTGACCCATTTCGTGTGGGGGCTCTGGTTCCGGTTCGCCCTGGGGGACAAGGGGCTGCCCACCGTGTGGCCGAACGCGTCCTCGCTGCCGGCGCCGTTCGCCGGGGACGGGCTCTGCCTGGTGAGCGCGGGCGAGAACCATGTGAACAGCCCTTCCGATTGCCTCGCGACCTGCGGCAACGCGGTCGCGGATCCGGGTGAGACCTCGGTGAGCTGCCCGGGCGACGTGCGCGGCATCTGAGAGTTGGAGCAGGACGAAGCGCAGCGGCACCACGTGGGATTTCAAGCGACTCAACAAAGGTGAAGAACATGCGAAACCACATCGATTCCGCGCAGTTCCAGGTGCTGGGTGCGAATCTGCAGATCGTCATCGACGGGTTCGGCTCTTTCACGCTCATCGCCCACCGGATCCTCCTGGAGGAGGGCCTGGGCACCGATGATGGCTCCGGCACGGTGAAGTTCCAGGCGGACAAGTGGTACTCGCTCGACCTCTGGCTGAACGCGCTGCGGCGGATCGGCAACGAGTTCGGCCATGCGCTCCTGCATCAGTCGGGGATGACCACGCCGAAGAACGCGGTCTTCCCGCCGACGGTGACGGACATCCGCAGTGCGCTGCAGTGCATCGACATCGCGTACCACATGAATCACGCCGTGCTCGGCCAGCCCATGTTCAACCCCGGGACGGGCCAGATGTTCGAGGGGATTGGCCATTACGGCTATTCACACGCCGTGGGCACGAGCCTGATCACCATCGAGAGCACCACGCCGTATCCCTGCGATTTCGACCAGGGCATCATCATCGCCATGGCGCAGCGGTTCCAGACCTCGGCCGTGCTCACCCATGATGCCTCCCGGTGCCGCAAGCACGGGAGCGATCGCTGCGCCTACCACGTCACCTGGAAGGAGGCCTCGGTTCCGGTTCACACCTTCCGGGCGAAGACCGCGACGGCTCCTTCGGCCGCGAAGGCGGCGGTTCCGCCGTCGCTCCGACGCTCGAACGTGGGCTGAAGGCGGCCTCACGGAGCTCCATCGGCGCCCAGCCCGGTGAAGAGCTCCCAAGCTGCGGGGACGGGAGCGCCTCGGCCGGGCCATCGAGCCGGCACCGGATGGGGCCACTCCCGCGGTGAATCGCCTCGACCGGGCTTCCCTGGTACGAGGGAGTCGCAGGCGTGCCCCGGGCACTCCGGTCAGGGCAGGGCGGCCTTCAAGGGGGCGCAGCTACCCGTGCCCCCCTGGTCCGTGCCTTTCTGGAAGAAGCCGTCTCCCCAACCCCAGACCGTGCCATCCGTGAGGAAGGCCTCGGCATACCGTTCGCCGATGCTCACCCCCGATACCCCGGTCAGGCCAAGGATTGGAGCCGGGATCGCGCCGTAGTTCACCGTCGAAGACGCGCAGTTGGCCTGGAAACCGAAGTCCCCCCAGGTCCAGGGCGTGCCTTGGGTGCGCTCGAGCGCCACCGCGTGGGTCGGGCCCGCGAAGACGGAGAAGGTCCCCGAGTTCCACACGTACGTCCGCGCCGGCGTCGGATGGCTGCTCCAGGGGGCGTCCCCCAGCGGCCCACCGCCCCAGGCCCACAGCTCCCGCGTGCCGCGAATCGCCAGGGAGAAGGAGTCGCCCGCGGCGATGGAGGTCACTCCCGCCATCGCCGCCACCTTGATGGGAACGGAGCTCGAATTCGTCGTCCCATTGCCCAGGCACCCGTGGCTGTTGTCACCCCAGGTCCACACCGTGCCGTCACTCTTGAGCACGAGCGAGTGTCTCCGCCCCGCGGCGAGCGCCGTCACGCCCGTCAGGGTCCCCACCCGCACCGGGAGGGTCCGGTTGATGCGCGTGCCGTTGCCGAGCTGCCCGGAGCCGTTGGCCCCCCAGGCCCAGACCGTGCCGTCGCCCCTGAGCGCCAGGACGTGAGACCTGCCCGCGGCCAGCGCCGTCACGCCCGTCAGGCCAGACACCCGGACAGGGGTCGCGCTCGCGGTGGTGGTCCCGTTGCCGAGCACTCCCGTGCTGTTACCACCCCACGCCCACACGGTCCCATCCGTGCGCAGCGCCAGGGAGGAGTCGCTCGTCGCATGCACCGACTTCACGCCGGACAGGATCGTGGCCTGGACGGGAAGCGTGCTCACATAAGGACTGGCCCCCGCGCCGAGCTGGGAGGAGTAGTTGTCACCCCAGCCCCAGAGGGTCCCGTCCGCGCGCAAGGCGAGCGAGTGCATGCTCCCCGACGCGACGCTGGTGGCCTTGGCGCCGCTCACGTACGCCGGAGCCGGCGTGAAGACGAGATCATCGCGATCATCGTAGTCCCCGAGGGTGCAAGGACTCGCGGTTCCGCCCCGGCGCATGGCCGCGCGGACGGCCTGCACTTTCGAGCCCTCCGGAACCGTGTAGGTGGCCTTGAGGGTCTGTGAGTCGGTGCCCGTCGGCGTCAGGGTGGTGATCAACGTCCACGAAGGGCTGGTCACGGACGAGGAGGAGTAGAGGTCCAGGAAGTTGCCTTGCGGCATCGTGGGCATCTGGACCGTCACTTCGATGCTCGCCGGACGGCCCTGGGTCAACGGCGTCTGGTCCTCGGTGAAGATGCGCACCGTGCGGACCCACTCGCCGTCCATGAAGGAGCCCTGATTGCCATCCAGGCACGTCCCGCCCAGGGTGCTGGGAGCGTAGTGCTCGGTGATGACCTGCCCGCGGCCATCCAGATCCCTGCCCGGATCGCAATTCCAGGTCACACCGTCGCACTTGAAGGCCTTCAGGGTGGGATCGTAGGCCGCGTAGATCGTCTCGGCGAGCGGCGCCTGGGCCACGCCTGGCGAGCCGGGCAGCTCCTCGCCGGCGCCCGGACTCGCGAGGTCCGGCGCGCCACAGGCTGCCAGGAGGAACCCTCCCAGCAGTCCGGCCCACCTCTTCTTCTGAATGTCATTCCCGCTCGAATGCATGTGCCTTCCACGTAGATGCGGCGGACGTTCAAGGAACAATCCGCAATCGCGTTGAGTGCGGAAATCAACGGGAAAACCGGCGGAATATTCATTCAGCCGCGAGGCGGACGGCCGGACCCGCGCCCGGGTCATTACGCCACGGTCTTCTACGCCGGGTCGCGAGCGATCTTCGACCGGCACCTCTCCACCCTCCAGGCGATCGCCAAGAACTCGGTCTATGTCGACGAGAAAATCGGTTCCGCCGCGACGCTCGACTGCGCGATTCTCGAGGCGTACTACGGCAGCTCCCTGGCGTTCCTGCACGCCGCGGCCATGTGCAAGGCGGAAGGGCTCGATCCGAAGATCTTTTTCTCCCACAAGAGCTCCTTCCTCGGTCTGGTCTCCGTCACCGCCGACGCCGCGCAGGGCATGGTCGAGCGCAACGACTTCTCGGGCGACCAGTGCAGCCTCGATACCCACGTCGCGGCCATCGAGCACATCGTCCGGCTGAGCAAGGACGCCCGCATCAGTGCGCGCTTCCCGCAGGAGTTGCTCGAGAACTACAAGCGCGCTCTCAGCGAGGGTCTGGGCCGTCAGGAATTGCCGGCGGTGTTCCGGACCCTGATGCGGGATTGACGCCTGGGAACGGCCGCTCTCACGTCATCAGGTGGGCCCCTCACTCGCGATGCAGCGCGAGTGCTTCGTGGAAGCCAGGAGGGGGAGGCCCAACTCCACTCCTTACCGTTCATCCTGGCTCCTTCATGATTCGCCCGTGTTCCTTGGAGCTATTTCACTGGTGGCCGCGGAGCCCTCTTCCTTCGCGCACCCATCGCTCCAGACGCGGTGGCCCGCAGCATGCGGCGGAAGGTGGGGCATTCCATGTGGCTCGGCGCGGGGCAGGCAGCCGCGTGCCGTAGGCCATCACGCATGGCGCTGAGTTGGCGGATCGTCCTGTCGAGCTCCTCCGCCTTGGCCGCGAGCATCTGCCGGTCGATGCGCGGCCTCCCGTCCGGCGCGAACATCCGCGCGATCTCATCGAGCGAGAAGCCGGAGGCGCGCCCCAGCGCGATCAGCGCCAGCCGTTCCAGCACGCCGGAATCGAACAGACGGCGCAGGCCCCGCCTGCCGATCGAGGTGATCAGCCCCTTTTCCTCATAGAACCGCAGCGTCGAGGCGGGAACGCCGGACCGCCGCGCCACCTCGGTGATGTCCAGGTCTCTCAAACGCTTGACCTCAAGTCGACTTGAACTGGCACAGTACGGCTTTCGATTCTTGAAGGCACGCAAAAGGGGACGATCATGAATGTCACGCGCCAGCCCGATAACGAGCAGACGACGCTTTGGAATGGCCCGGCTGGACGCGCCTGGGTCGAGGCGCAGGAGGTGCTCGATCAGATGTTCAAGCCGCTTGAAGATCTGCTCGTCGAAGCGGTCGCCGGCTCCGGGCGCCAGGTGCTCGACGTCGGCTGCGGTACGGGCAGCACAACACTCGCCGTCGCGCGGTTGCTGGGCGCGAAGGGCCGCTGCACCGGCATCGACATTTCGGAGCCGATGATCACCGCCGCCCGGGCCCGCGCCGAACGGGATGGCACGCCGGCAAGCTTCATCCGCGCCAACGCGCAAAACCACGCCTTCGAGCCCGCGAGCTTCGACATGATCATCTCGCGCTTCGGCGTCATGTTCTTCGACGACTTCGCTCAGGCCTTCGCCAACCTGAAGCGTGCCGCGAAGGACGACGCCGAATTGCGGTTCGTCGCCTGGCGGAGTCCTTCGGAAAACCCGTTCATGACGACGGCCGAGCGCGCCGCGGCACCGCTCCTGCCGAACCTCCCCGCCCGCCGGCCGGACGCGCCGGGGCAGTTCGCTTTCGCGGACCAGCGCCGGGTCCACCGCATTCTGGAGGAGAGCGGCTGGGCCGGGATCGACATCCGGCCGATCGATGTGGCCTGCACCCTGCCCGAGAAGGAGTTGATCCGTTACCTGACCCGGCTCGGTCCCCTCGGCCTGATTCTTCACGAGGTGGACGACCGGACCCGCACCCAGGTCATCGAAACGGTCTGCGCCGCTTTCGAGCCCTATGTGCACGGAGCGGAAGTCCGCTTCAACGCTGCCTGCTGGATGGTGGGCGCCCGGGCGCCGTCCGCGCCGAAGGAGGCAACGCGTACCTGAGGGGGCGGACTCGCAGGTTTGCTCACCCCCGAGCCGCGGACAACGACAGGCTCCTCACGCCGGTGACGGCGGCGCCGGAGACGAGCGCCGCCAGCACCAGCAGCCCGAGCATCGGTGAGATCGGAAGGGAGGCGCTCGAGGGCCTGGGCTGATAGCGGGGCACCTGCTCGAAGTCGGCCTTCTGGAACGGCCGCTCATGGAACATGTACGGGTAGTAGAAGTCGCGAAGCCGTGTGTGGAACCGCTCGACGCTGCTCTGGTATGCCAGATGCGCCAGCAGATCGCTGTCCGCGGCCCGGTGGAGGAGCGTCTGAACGGCGGCCGCCGGCAGGAGCCAGCCGAGCCGGGCGGTCCACACCTCGCGGGCCCTCAGGCTCTGGCGGTAGTCAGCGACCTCGGCTGAGACCCCATCGTCGCCCACCTCGTGCATGGCGTAGTACCACTTCCAATGGAAGCGGCCGAGCACCGGCGGCGTGTCGCGCCACTCCGGATGTTTGACGAAGAAGGGACGGAAGGTCTCGTCCTTGGGAATGTCCCAGGCGCGGTGCACCAGCTCACGCTGGGCCAGGGTCAGGTCGATGCCCTTGGCCACGGGGATGGCGCGGGAGATCACGGCGTTGGCCAGCGCGGGCGCCAACAGGGTCAGCACGATCCAGCCTCCGACCAGCGCGGCGCCGTTGGCCGCCGAGCTCCGGCCCCGAGCGGCGACAAGAAGTGCCAACCCCAACCAGAACGCCACATAGAGCGCCGCCGCCAGGACGATCGCGAGGGTCCCCGCCACAGGGGCCCTGGAAATCACCGAGCCCATCACGAACGGCCCCAGCAGGGCGCCCAAGACCAGCAGATAGCGCAGGGCGCTGCGACGCACCCACACCCCCCGGCCGGACGCCGGCAAGGAGACCAGGAGCCGGAGCCGCCCGGCCTCTCGTTCGCCCGACACCAGATCGTGCATCAGGGCGATGATGACCAGAGGCGCCAGGTAGATCAGCACGAAAGCGAAGTCGAAGGCGCCCGGAAGCGCGAGCTTCCGGGTTCAAGGTCTCGGACTCGTAGAGCTGCGATTGGAGGCCCAGCAGCCGCACCCGCAGGACATAGGGCTGCACATCCCGCTGTCCGAGCGCCGCGAAGGCCAGGGGCGAGGGGGGATCCGTGGTGAGGTGGAAGGTGTAGTAGGCGGCGGAGCCCGCGTCTCCGTTGGGCTTGCCATGATCCTTGGCCACCGAGGCCAGGTCCATCCGCTGGGCGGCTTCCACCCGGCCAATGACGGCCTCCTGCCGAGCGGTCGCCGCGAGGCCGGCCGCTACCGACAGGGCCGTGAGGAGCAGGAGGAGCAGGAGCGCCCCCGCGCTCAACGGCGCCCGGAACAGCAATCTCGCATCCGCCTTCCAGGCACTCATCGCGCGACCTCCCCCAGACGACGGGCAGCCAAACCGCAACCGGCGAGCAGGGCCGCCAGCCAGCAGAGCAGAACCACGAGGTTGGCCCGGATCCGGTCGCCCGCGAGCTGGAGCACGTCCGGTTCCCGATAGGTGAAGCGCGGCAGCGCCTTCCAATGCTCGGCGGAGATCCGGGGGTCCGCTCCGGCGTTCTGGTTGGGGATCTTCGTCACCTGCAGCAGGTTCAGCGCTTGGACGAAGCGATAGCGGTGCTGTTCCACCTGCTCGAGGAAGTCCTGGTGGCTCTCGGTATCGGTAGCGGCCAGGCTCATGGAGAGCTGACGCATGGCGATGAGCGGGCTGATGCTCCCGAACTGGCGCACGAGCCGGTTCTGCTCGGCCTCTCTCTCGAAGGCTTCTCGCGCGTGGCGGTCGAACAGCTCGCTCGTCAGGCGCTCTCCTTCCATGCCCACCAGCCCCGCCCACTGGACTGGCAGGTCCTCCACCTTCTCGACGCCGTATCTGGCGAGGGTCTTCGCCTTGAAGCCCGCGAAGTACGGGTCGTCCGGATTGTGGCTGTCGCCGATCTGCTTGAGCTCATGATGGATCGCCACGTCCGTCTCGATGCGTGTCGGCGTCGAGATTCGCGCCAGCGCGAGCTCGGGCAGAATCCGGGGAACGAGGATGATCCCTCCCATCCAGGCCGCGACCAGGATGATCAGCGCGTCTCGGGCGCGCCCCACCAGCAGCGACACGAGCAGGGCCGCGGCCGCCCAGATGGACAGGTAGACGAGATAGCCGGACACCAGCAGCACGCTCGGAACCGGCGGCGCCCAGCCGGCGAGCGCCGCGGCCGCCAGCACCAGGAGCGCCGGCGCGGCGAGCACGGCCACCACTCCGGCATAGGCCGACAGCTTGCCCGTGGCGAGCTCGGACGGCCGCAATCCCTGGGCCAGGAGCAGCCGCAGCGTTCCCTGCTCACGCTCCCTCGCGACGGCGCCGAAGGCGAGGAAGACGATGAGCAACGGTGCCAGGGTCTGCAGCACGAAGGCCGGCGTCAATTGGCCGAACCGCAGCAGCAACGAGGATTGCCGCGCTTCGCTGAAGTTGGCGCTGTTCTGCCTGTGACCTTCCAGAAACACCGTGTTGCCGGTGAAGCCGTCCACCCCCGGATCGAAGAAGGCCAACGTCGAGAGAGGCCGGAAGACGAATTGTCCGTAGTGCACCATCCGATGCGGATGGCGGTCCGGCTGGGCGTCGAACGCCTCGTCCGACGCGGCCTGGTAGCGAGCCCTGGCCGCCTCCGTGGCGTTGCGCTGCTCCATCCCCAGGAGGGCGGAGGTCAGGATCAGGGCCACGAGCGTGAGACTGGCGATCATCGCCACCCGGTTGCGCCCCAGGGCCCGCCACTCCTCGGTGGTGACCCTCAGCACCTTCGTGCTTTGGAGGCTCATGCGGCCTCCCCTGCATGCGCATAGCGCTGATGCAGGGCCCTGACATCGAACCGTTCTTCACCGGTGGCGGCCAGCTCCTCCTCAAGCCGGCCCTGCGCCAGAAAGCCGATCCGGTCGGCGATCTCGGCAGCGCTCAGCAGGTCGTGCGTCACCATCAGCGTGGCCACGCCGCGCAGGCGGGCCGTGTCCAGCAGCCGGTTGAAGTCGCCGGTCGCCCTCGGGTCCAGGCCGGAGGTCGGTTCGTCCAGCAGGAGCACCGGCACACGGCGAGCGATGGCGAGCGCGATCGCCACCTTCTGGCGCATGCCCTTGGAGAACCCGCCCACGCGCTTTTCCCACGCCTCGCGTGCCAGTCCGACCGCCTCCAGCGCCTCGTCGATGTTCGCGGGTGACCGCTGCTCGCTTCCCGCGATGGTCAGGAAGTAGTCGATGTTCTCCCTCGCGCTGAGATGCTCGTAGAGGGCCACGTTCTCGGGGACATAGGCCAGCCGCGACCGAGCGGCCCGGGGATCGACCGCCACGTCGTGGCCACAGACCCGGGCCTGTCCCGCCGTCGGGCGAACCAGGCCAAGGAAGATGCTGAGCGTCGTCGACTTGCCCGCGCCGTTGCCGCCGAGCAGGGCATAGATCTGCCCAGGCTTCACGGTGAAGTTCAGCCCTCGAAGAACGGACTTCGACCCGTAGCGGTGCTCGAGTCCGAGCGCCTCCAAGGCGCCGGTATTCACAACGTCGGACATGCTTCCCTCGCTTCGCATCCTCCGCGGCAGCCCGCGGAACTCCACCGTCCCGGCACAGCATCTATATGCAACTCAGTGGCGATTGCAAAGCCCCTGGTCAAGGCAGGACACCCGTCCGCACGATTCGGGGTGAGGTTCCTTATCGGGTGGATGAAGTCTCTTGCGTGCGAGCCTGTCCAGGCGGGGCCTTCGTGGAAGCCCCGGCGGGCCCTCACATGCGCTGCTCGTGCCGCCGCGCCTGGGGCACGGGGTTCACCAACCGGAGGTCAGGAGACCTGCTCTCGAAGGCCCGCGCACCAGGACGGCCGCGCGGTGCGCCCGGGTCCTCGGCCCCGTCCACCCGGAAGAATCCCACCAACTGCAGCAGGCCCTCCGCTTGCGCCGCCATCTCCTCCGCGGTGCTCGACAGCTCCTCGGCGGCCGCCGCGTTCTGCTGCGTCACATCGTTCAGGCCGAGCATCGCCTTGTTGAGCTGTCTGACGCCCGATGACTGCTCGCTCGACGTGGCGGCGACGTCCTTCACCAGGTGCGACGTCGTGTCGATCGATGGGACGAGCGCCTGGAGCAGGTGGCCGGACTGCTCGGCGATCCTCACGCTGTCCGACGCGACCGTGCTGATCTGCCTGGCGGCCGTCTGGCTGCCCTCCGCCAGCTTGCGGACCTGGGACGCGACGACCGCGAAGCTCTTGCCGTGCTCGCCCGCGCGCGCCGCCTCGATAGAGGCATTCAGCGCGAGCAGGTTCGTCTGATAGGCGATCTCCTCGATGATGGAGATGTGCGAGGCGATCTGCTTCATGGCCTCCACCGTCGCGCCAACGGCCCGGCTGCTCTTCTCGGCGTCGACCGCTCCCTTGGCCGCGATCGTCTCCACCCGGCGGCTGCTGTCGGCGTTCTTGACGATGGACTCGCTCATGGTCTCCAGGTTGGTGGTCATCTGCTCGAAGGTGGCGGCCTGCTCGGTCGCGCGGCTCGAGAGCGCCTGGGACGTCTGAGAGAGCTGTGACGCGGCCGACGAGAGCGCCGCGGCCCCATCGCGGACATCGCCAATCACCTGCGCCAGCCGGTCGCGCATCGAGCGGAACGCGTCGGCGAGGACGCCAATCTCATCCTCCGAGTGGTGCTCGAAGCTTCCGGTGAGGTCGCCATTGGCGATGCGGGTGGCGACGCTGGAGATCGTCTCGAGCGGCCGGGTGATGCGGCGGATGACGAGGAGGACGGCGCCACCGAGCGCGAGCAGCGCGAGCGCCCCGAGCAGGAGCGTGAACTCGCGCAGCTCCCGAGCCGGCGCGAGCACCCCATCGAGGGGAGCGAAGACGGCGAGCGCCCACGGCGTCACGGTCTCACCGATGCTGATGGGGACCACCACCTCGATGGCGCCCGCCCCGAGCACCTCCGAGTAGACGCGGTCGGAGAGCGCGGTGCCGCTCGAGAGGGCGGTCTTCACCAGGGCCTCCGCGGGCGAGTCGCCGAGCTGCTTCGCGCGACGCTCCTGCGAGGGGTGCGCGACGAGCGAGCCATTGTTGGAGACGAGCAGCGCGTACCCCTTCTCGAAGGCGGTGATCTCCGAGACCTGCTTCTGGATCTGCTCGAGCGAGATGTCCGCGCCGACGCTCCCGACGAACTTGCCGTCGAGCAGGATGGGCACGGTGATGGTCGTGATGAGGGTGGGCCTGCCGCCGACGGGGTAGATATAGGGATTGACGATCGTCTCCCTCCGGGTCTTGCGCGCGAGGAGGTAGTAGTCGCCCGTGCCCTCCACCTCGTAATCGACGTTGGGCTCCAGCGCGATGTGTCCGGAGCCGCGGGACCAATTGGAGATGTAGCGCCCGGTGGCGTCCGAGCCGGGCGTGTTCACGTACTTCGCATCGAGCCCATCGAACGCATTGGGCTCCCACGTCGTCCAGATGCCGAGGACCTTGGGGTTGGCCTCGGCGACCTCACGAATGGCCGCATCCGCCAGCCGGCGATCGGCCAGACCGGCGGTCTTCTGGGCCGCCAGCGCCTGCGCGAGCGTCCGGACGGGCATGAACGCGGCGTCGAGCTCCGAGTTGACCATGCGCGCGTAGCGCTCGGCCATCTGCGTGACCATCTGGTTCGCCTGCTCTTCGGCGACCCGCGAGGACTGCCTGCTGACGACGAGAACGAGGATGCCGAGTGCGATGCTGATGACGCTGCAAAGAGCGACGAGGAGCTTCGTCGCGAGGCTCTTGCTGAATCCCATGGGCTCGCAAGTAGCACGGGGTTGCGTGTACGAGAGCGAACGGTCCCTGAGCCAGCGCTCGGATGCCCCCTCGCTCCTTGCTCCCTCTCTCCTGGAGCAAGCTACCGCGGGGACCTGGGCCGGGGGGCGTGAAGCCCCGGGGCCTCAACGCCCGCGCGGATAGCTCCACAGGCCCGGCTCGTCCGTGATGTCCACCACGAGGAAGCTCCATCTCGAAGGGAGGCGTCATCCGCGGCATGTGCCCGACGGCCACGGAGCGGCCATCCGGCCCATGGCGTCCCCAGGGCGGCGGCGTGGATGCTCGTGGGTCGAGTTGAGCGGGAACTCCGCCAAAGATGCTATGTGGCGTTCAATCGAACCCCGACACAACGGCTCGGGTGGGAGGAGACACATGATCCGCGGACTGCATGGGCTGTTCTATTCATCGGAACCGGAAGCGGCGCGCGAGTTCCTGCGCGACAAGCTGAAGCTCCCGCACACCGACGTCGGTGAAGGCTGGCTGATCTTCGATCTGCCCGAGGCCGACCTCGGCGTGCACCCCGTCGATCCGGGCCGGGCGGGCGGTAGTCACGACGTGTCGTTCTACTGCGACGACATCCACGGGACCGTCGCGGACCTGAAGTCGCGGGGCGTCCCGTTCGAGGCGGACGTCGCGGATCACGGCTACGGGTACGTGACGTACTTCACCATCCCCGGCGGCCTCCGCGTCCAGCTCTACGAGCCGAAATACCAGAAGCGCGCCGCGTCCTCGCCACGCAAGGCGGTGAAAACCGCGGCGAAGGCGGCGAAGAAGACGGTGAAGAAGGCGGCCACGAAGGTCGCGGCGAAGGCGAAGCAAGCCGTGGCCAAGGCGAAGACCCCCGCCAGGAACGCGACGGCCAGGCGTGGCACGGCGGCGAAGAAGCGCCGCTGACCAGGGTCGAGTGCCTGTGCCGCGCCGGTTACAAGTTCCCTCCCGTGAAGCTGGACCTGCTCAAGCCATACTGGATCTGACCATGCGAATCCCATTCCTGACGCTGCTCCTGATTTCCAGCACCAGCCTCGCCGCGGTGAAGAACGTCTCCACCGTCACCCAGTTGCAGTCAGCGCTCGCCTCCGCCCAGGCCGGCGACGAGATCGTCCTCACGGACGGCACGTACGCCGTCAACGCGAACCTGAACTGCGCGGCGAATGGCACCGCGTCCCAACCCATCGTCGTGAGGGCCGCGAACCGGCACGCGGCGCTCATCCGGTTCAACGCGACCGAGGGCTTCAAGGTGTCAGGCCGGTACTGGGTCTTCGACGGCCTGACCATCGAGGGGGTCTGCGCCCAGGACGTGAACTGCGAGCACGCCTTCCATGTCACGGGCCACGCGGAGAACTTCGTCCTGCGCAACAGCCGCGTCCGCGACTTCAACGCCCAGCTCAAGGTGAATGCGGTGCCGAACGCCAGCGGCGTCTACGAAATCCCTCACCGGGGGCTCATCGAGAACAATGAAATCTACGACACGCGCGTCCGGAACACGTCGACGCCCGTCACCAAGCTCAACATCGACACCGGTGACGACTGGGTCGTCCGTGACAACTACATCCACGACTTCTCGAAGGCCAACAGCGGCATCTCCTACGGCGCGTTCATGAAGAGCGGCGGCAAGCGCGGCGTCTTCGAGCGCAACCGCGTCATCTGCACCAAGGATGCTCCCGCCGGCAACACGCGCATCGGCCTGTCCTTCGGGGGAGGCGGCACGGGGAACGCCTACTGCGCGCCGGCCTTCGACGTGAACGTCCCCTGCAACCCCGAGCACTCGGATGGAATCCTGCGCAACAACGTCATCATCAACTGCTCGGATGTGGCTATCTACCTGAACAAGGCCGCCAACACGAAGGTGCTGTTCAACACGCTCATCGGCACCACCGGCGTGGACTTCCGCTTCGCCTCCTCCACCGGCGAGGCCCACGGCAACGTACTGTCCTCCGTCATCCGCACCCGCGAGGGCGGCACCTTCACCGCCGGCACGAACCTGATGAACGTGGCCTCGGCCACCTGGGATTCCTGGTACGTGGCACCGCTGGCCGGAGACCTGCGCATCGAGGGCAACGTCGCCCCGCTCATCGGCGGCGCCGCCGCGCGCGCCTCGGTGACGGATGACCATTGCGCCCGTCCACGGCCGTCGGCGGGGGCCTACACGCTCGGTGCGCTGGAGCATTCGCTGGGCGACTGCGGCACCGGCACACCCCCGGACGGGGGGACGCCGGCGGATGCCGGCACGGGGACGGGCGGTGACGGTGGCACCTGGGGCGGAGCGGATGGCGGCTTCGATGCGGGCACGGGCGGCGGGCTGGACGCCGGGGATGCGGAGCCCAAGGACGACGAGGGCGGCTGCAGTACCAGCCCCGGCCTCGCCGCCGTCTTCCTCTCCCTGCTCGTGCCCGTCCTCGCGCGCCGCCGTCCGCGCCGGGCCAGTGACGAGGGATAGGAGTCTCTCCACTCCAACCCCGCTCACGGCTCAGGGTGCCTGGAGGTACCAGCGCTGGCAGTTGGCACCCGAGTAGGGCCAGTGGATGACGTCCGCGCCATCCGCCGTGGAGCACCCCGCCACATCCAGCGCCTTGCCGCTGTGCCGGGCCAGGAGCCGGAAACTCACGCCGTCATCCGTGCGCTCCAGCAGCCACTGCTGGCAGCTCGCACCCGTGTAGGGCCACTGGATGACGTCCGCGCCATCCGCCGCCGAGCACCCCGCCACGTCCAGCGCCTTGCCGCTGTGGGCCGCCAGCAGCGCGTAGTAGCCGCCCCCCACGTGCTGCACCCGCCACTTCTGGCACTCCCCGCCCGTGTAGGGCCACTGGATGACGTCCGTGCCATCCGCCGGCGAGCACCCGCCGACGTCCAGCGCCTTGCCGCTGCTCTTGGAGATCAGCCGGTAGGTGCCGTCGGCGATCGCGCCTCCCGCGAGGGTATTGGTGGGGAACACGTCGATGCTGTCGAACTCGGCGTAGTGCTCCTTCTTGGTGAAGCGCAGCGTGTTGTTGCCCGCGAGCAGTTGCACCCGCGCCGTGGCGTTGCCCCACCGGTTCCACCCCGAGTACGCGATGAAGAAGTCCGTACCCGGACCGCCGTTGACCGAGAGCGTGTGCACCGCCCACGGCCCGCCCGAGGTGCCATTTCCCGTGCGCGCGGCGACGATGTACTCGCCCGCGCGGGGAACGGAGACGGTGAACTGCACGTAGCTCTGCGTGGTGTCGATATAGCTGAGCTTGGACCCTTCGGCCGCGGTGGTCTCGGCCACCACCCGGGGGCCATTGGCGAAGGCGGCCCGCTCGGCCTCGTAGTGGCTCCGGCTCGGCTCGCCGGACGGGAGCGGGATGGGCTGGTTGGGCGCCGCCGGCACACCGAGGTTCGGGGTGTTGTCCGCGTTCCAGGTGAACCGCTGGGCGCGGATGTTCCGGGTCCACCCAGCGCCCTGCCATCGCGCGGTGTGGTAGACGATCCAGTCCTCCGTCCCATCCATCGACTTCGTGAAGGCGTGGTGCCCCGGGCCGTACAGGCCGTTGCCACTGCGGAAGAGGGGAGTGGAGCGCTTCGTCCAGGAGGCGGGGTTGAGCAGATCCGTGCCCACCCGCGCCGTGATGAGTCCCAGGCAGTAGGTGTCCGTCCAGCTCCCACTGGCCGAGTACACCAGGCTGATGACGCCGTTGCGGACGATGATCTGCGGCCCCTCGTTCACCTGCGGCGAGGTGTTGGTCTCCCACGTATAGGTGGGGGTGGAGATGCGCACCCGGGCCGAGCCGAGGGTCCACGGGCTGCTCATGCGCGCGATGTAGAGGTGCTGCTTGTCGTTGACCGTGCCCTCCCAGCCGGACCACAGGAAGTACTTCTCGGTGCCCACCACCAGGACGGTGCCATCAATGGCCCAGCGGTTGGTCGAGTCGGTGATCTGCCCCTTGCTCGTCCAGGTGCCCTGGAAGGGGTCGGCGCTCGCGTTCTCGAGCACGTACATGCGGTGGTTGGCGTTGTTCCCGTCGTCCGCCGCGTAATAGACGTACCACTTGCCATCGAGGTAGTGGATCTCCGGTGCCCAGAGGCCCTTGCTGCCAGGGCCCGACGCCGGCGGGAACCAGATGGTCTTCCGCTCGCCCGCATCGACACCGGTGAGCGTGCGCGAGCGCCACAGCGTCACGTCCCCGCCCGTCGTCTTGGTGAAGTAGTAGTAGCCGTCCGTGTGCCGGTACACCCAGGGATCGGCACCGTCCTGCATGAGCACGTTGTAGAAGCCGCCCATGGTCAGCGGGCGTTCCAGACCCGCCTCTGTGGAGCCCGTGTCAGCGAGACTCTCGTCCGTCCGCGGCTCCTGCGGCCCACATCCCCACAACGTCAGCGCGAGCAGGGTGAACGCCACCGTGCGCGCGTGCATGCGTGTTCTCATTCGAGGCTCCATCAAGGCGTTCTATACCCCGGTGCCGGGGTTTCGAATTCTCCGCATCACACGTGGAGGGACGCTCAGGCCGACGAGACGATCCGGCCATCGCCCTCGAGGATGTCGTAGGCGGGGCCCCACACGTTGAAGTCCGTCTCCCCCGAGCCCCGGCGGAGGATCTCCGCCACCCGCTGGCCCTGCTCCCCGGACGCCTCGAGCGTCCGGAGGAGGTTCTCCTGGTACTCGGAGAGATCGCCCTGCGCCGCGCCGCGGACCGCTTCCGGCGAGTTGAGGAGCTGGACGAGGATGAACTCCAGCTCGTCGCTGTCCTGACCCGCGCGCAGCAGATCGATCACATCCTCGCCCTCCAATCCGAAGGCCGCGGCGTTCTTGAGCAGCACCGCCGTCTCCATCGACCCGAGGTCGATGCTGTCGTCCGTGGCCATTTCCTGGATCTGCTCGGGGGTGAGGCCCAGGCCGCGCAGGCGCTCGATGTCCTTGGCCCCGGCGTCGAGCAGCTCGTGCACCTGCTCCGTGTTCAGCCCGGTCACCTCGCGCAGCAGCTCGGTCTGCTCCGCGCGCAGCGCCTCCTGCTCGCGATTGCCGGTGATGACGTTGCTGATGAAGCCGCCGATGGCGTGGATGCCCGCGCCGATGGTGCCCAGCAGGAGGTCCGCCGCGGTGCCCAGGACGGGGACCGCGCCCGCCACGTCTCCCACGAGCGAGATGGTCGTGCCCAGTGCCTGGATCCACTTCCCCGCGTTCGCCGGATCATTGAAGATGCCGTGCACGTCCTGGGCGAACTGGACGGCGTCCACCACCAGGCCGAGCACCGGCGCCGCCCGCGCGGCGAACTTCGCGGCGTCCGTCGCCAGGCCGCTCGCGTTCCCGAGCGTCTTGAGCACCCCGGCCGTGAGCTCCAGCGCGCCGCTGGCGAAGGCCGCCGAGTTCTTGATGGCGTCCGGGTACCGGCCGTTGGCGAAGGCGTCCACTGCGCCGTAGGCGCTCTGGGCCACCGCGGCCACCCCGAGCGCCTTGCCGAAGGCGCTCTTCTCGTCCCACTTGCCGAGCAGGTTCTGGCCGACCTTGTCCCAGTTGCGATCCACCACCGCTGTCCGGGTGGCGTCGAGGAACTCGCCCACCTGGCCGGGCACCTTCGAGAGCGCCTTGGCCGCCTTGAGCGGCTCCAGCAGTATCTTGAGGTCCTCGAAGGCCGCCAGCGCGCCCTCTTCCGGCGTGCCCGGGTAGTCCCCGCCGAGGATCTCCGCCTGGGCGTTGGGCACCGCCGTGGCGAGCAGCTCGTTCTCGAGCTTCTCGTCGAGATTGCCCGAGGTGGCCTCGTCGATCGCCCGGAAGAGCGCGTTCTCGCCCGCGGGCTTCTGGGAGAAGCTCGGAGACCCAGCGGATGGCGTCATCCGCGTGCGTCGTGCTGCGGGCCAGCTCGTTGTAGCCCTCGTAGAGCGCCTTGGCCGCGTCCTCGTTGCCCTCGACGGCCAGCTTCTCCAGCGCCGGCCGGTTGGTCTCCAGCGTGGAGGCCAGCGCGTCCGAGGCCGCGCGCTCGGCGTCGTAGACCTCCTTGTGCTTCGCGCGGAACTCCGCCTTGTAGGCCTCCACCTGCTCGGGCGTGAGGGCCCCGCCGAACGCCGCGAGATCCTCGGCGAGCCGGGCCTCCATCTCGTCGCGCGCCTGGACGGCGTCCGCGTACGTGTCCTGGGCCTCCTGAACCTGATCCACCGCCAGCTCCGAGAGCTCCTGGGCGGCCTGGGGCTTCGTGCCGACGAGCGCGCCGAGGATCGCGCTGGAGAGCGCGTGGCCCTGGCCCGCATCGGCCAGATCCGAGAGCACGTCGTCGAACTGGTTGAGATCCGTCTGATCCGGCAGGCCCGCGGCGAGCGCCGTGCCGAGCTGCGCCCGCCCCTCGGGGCCGGCCGCGTCCGCCACCTTGGCCAGGGAGGTGAGGGTGTCGCGCGTCACCTTGTTGGAGCCCGAGTCATCCTGGTTGTCGCGCACCCGGTCGCCGAGCTCGGTGGAGATCTTCTCCAACGTGGGCTGGGCCTCGCGCAGCAGGGCATCGGCATACGCGGTATCTCCCGGGTGGTCCGCCACGAGGGTCTCCAGCTCCTTGGCGGCCTCCGTGGCGCCGCCCCGGGCATAGGCCTGCTCGACCCGCGCCGCGTCCTGCTGGGCCTGGGCCTGCGGTGTGGTGGCGGCGGCCGGGGTGTCGGTGGCGGCGGCGGCCGGGGTGTCGGTGGCGGCCGTGGCGGTGTGGGGGGCCGCGGCGGCGGGGTTCAACACCACGGGATCCGTCTTGCGCGAAGGCTCGAAGGTGTCCGCCCGAGGGGTCGCCGCCGGCTTCGCCGTGTTCGCCGCCGGTTTGGCCGAGGGCTGCTGGGGCTGGGTCGTCTTGGCGGTGACGGGCTTGGGGACGGGCCGGAACTTGTTGACGAAGGTCATGGGGCGGGACCGCTATCGGGCTGAGGGGGGACGCCGTGCGGGGATTCTCGGCCGTTGGGGTTCCGAAGTTTCGCTTTCTTGGGAAAAAATCGAAGTAGCCGGGTTTCCTGGTTCTATTACCCCGATTGGGCTGGGCCGGGGCCCCGCCTCAATCGCACTGGCAGGCGCTGGTGGAAAAAGCGTTGCCTGCAGACCAGCCCAGGTCCGTGCAGGTCTCCGTGCATGCCGCGGCCGTGACCTGGGCGGAGGCCGAGCCGCCCTCACAGAAGCAGTTCAGCTCGTGTGGAAAGACCTCGGCTCTCCCACTGGTGAAGCCGGAGGTAGTGCACAGGTCCGTACAGACAGCCGCCGGCTCTCCGCCTTTGTTGTTGTTGGGGCCGCAGGCGAGAGGCGCAGCGGCGAAGAGGCTGGCGAGGGAAAGCGTCGAGAGGATGCGCTTCATGGTGTTCTCCTGGGTGGGGCTAGAACCTGTCGAGACGCAAGAGGTGCTCGAATTTCCCTCACCGCCCAAGCGACGAGGGCGGCGGCTTGGCGCTGAACGAGGGCACGTAGCACTCCCCCTGGTACTCGAAGAGGTCCTCCGGGCACGGGGCCTTGATCTTGTGAGGCATCCAGCAGGCGCCGACGAGCTCGACCTCGGTGTAGCGAGTGCAGGGGGGACGTTTCTGTCCTTTGAAGGGCTCTTTCGGGAGAGGCCGGGTGAGCACGGGTTGCTCCTGGGGGGTGGTTTCCGCCAGCGCCGCGCGGAAGTCCGACGTCCCGGCTGCCGTGGGCGCCTCGTGGCTCAGGGGGGTGGGCGGGGCGCTCGGGGGTTGGGACACGGAGGCCAGACGCACCAGCGTGAGGAGCAGGGCGCACACCGTGGTGGCGCTCACCACGCCCCATCCCAGGCGCCACCGGAGGCGGGGCTCGTGGGTGTCGGACACGGCGCGGACCATGCGCCGCACTTCCTCGAGCACACCTTCCAACGTGAGCAGCAGCGACTCCGCCGACTGCCTGTCCTGGGCCCTGGCCCAGTCGGTGTGCTCCACTTCCATGGCGGAGTAACCCGGTGAGGCCCAGGAGCCGAGGAGCACTCGCCAGTCCTTCCGCGGTGCCGCGCTCTCCTCGGTGGCGTGCTTGCGCACCAGGGCCGTGGCCCCGCTCGTCTCGTGCGTGGCCAGATAGAGCCCCTCCTGGCTGTCATTGGACTGCTGTACCTGTTCCTGAATCAGGTACGGCCCCAACCGCTCCGGTTTCTCCCCGCTCGCTTCGGACTTCTTCTCCTCGTCCACGCGTGCCTCCTCGCTGGCCTCTCCGCCTGCTGGAGGCCAGATGCTCTTGTTCGCATGGACCGAGCCCGACTTCCAGGAGGTGCCTGGTTCGTCAGGTGGAGGCCTACTCACAGGTGCCCTGGAATCTCTGGTCCCCCACGCAGGTGCGGAGGAGGAGAGGGTGGCTCGTCATACGGGTGATGGAGGAGGGACGGGGAGATTCTCCGGCGTGGAGACATTCTGGAGACGCGGACGAAGCCTGCAAGCACCGAGGCCGGAAACCCCCTGATGGCTCAGCGGCTTCCGGCCTCGGCTTGTGTGTCCCCGACGGGATTCGAACCCGTTGGGCTTTGAAGGGCGGGGCGGCTGAGGCCATCCGCCAGGCGTCCGGGCAGGCATAAGGGTTGGAAGCCCGCCTCCCGGGTCCGCGGACCCGCGCAACCCTTGCGCCCGGACGCAGCCCTTGCACCCGAAAACCCCGTCAGGACGGGGGTTTCCGAGGGCACCCGGCGTTGGCACGGTGCTTGGAATGGCTCGGGACCGATGGTGGCATCCCTCGACATTCCGACTCCTTCCGAAGCGCTGATGCGCCGCTACGACGTCGCCGGCCCCCGGTACACCAGCTATCCCACCGTGCCCGAGTGGAAGCAGGACTTCGGCACCGAGCACTACGCCGAGCGGCTCGACGCGGCCGGGCGGGCGGGCGCCGAGGAGCCCCTCTCCCTCTACGTCCACCTGCCGTTCTGCCGCAGCCTCTGCTGGTACTGCGGGTGCAACGTCGTCATCTCCCAGGACCGCGGCGCGGCGGACGTCTACATCGACCATGTCCTCCAGGAGCTGGACCAGGTGGTGGACCGGCTGGGCCGCCGGCGCACGCTGTCCCAGGTGCACTGGGGCGGCGGCACGCCCACCTTCCTGACCGAATCGCAGATCGAGCGCCTGTGGAGCGGCATCACCCGGCGCCTCTCGCCCCTCCCGGACGCGGAGGTGGCCATCGAGGTGCACCCCGCCATCACCACGCCCGCCCAGCTCACCCTGCTGCGGCAGCTCGGTTTCAACCGCGTCTCCATGGGCTTGCAGGACTTCGATCCGAAGGTGCAGGAGGTGACCAACCGCCACCAGCCCTTCGCCCAGACGCGCGCCCTGCTGGACCACGCCCGCGGCCTGGGCTTCTCCGGGGTGAACTTCGATCTCATCTACGGGCTGCCGTACCAGACCCCGGAGAGCTGGGAGCGCACGCTGCGCCAGATATTGGAGCTGCGGCCGGACCGGCTCGCCGTCTACTCCTTCGCCTTCATCCCGGACGTGCTCAAGCACCAGAAGCGCATGCCGGCCGAGGCCCTGCCGGACGCGCGCACCAAGCAGGGGCTGTTCCGCGCCGCCTGGGCGGCCTTCGTGGACGCGGGCTACCTGCCCATCGGCATGGACCACTTCGCCGTGCCCGAGGACGAGCTGGCGCTCGCCCAGCAGCGGCGCGCGCTGGGGCGCAACTTCCAGGGCTACACGGTGAAGGCGGCGCAGGACGTGGTGGCGCTCGGCTCCACCGGCATCAGTGACGTGGGCGGGGCCTACGCGCAGAACGTCCGTGCCCTGCCGTACTACTACGAGCGCGTGCGCGAGGGCCGCTTCGCCACCGAGCGCGGCATCCAGCTCACCGAGGACGACCGCCGCCGCCGCGCCATCATCACCCAGCTCATGTGCAACTTCTGGGTGGACCTGGGCGAGGACGGCCCGCGCGACTTCGCGCTGGAGTTGGAGCGGCTCGAGCCGCTGGAAGACGATGGGCTGGTGCGGCGGGAGGGCAGCCAGCTCGAGGTAACCCCCCTGGGGCGGCTGTTCGTGCGCAACGTGGCGATGGTGTTCGACGCCTACCTGCGCCGGGCCGAGCGGCCCCGTTTCTCCCGGACGGTATGAGCATGGACGCGATCGATATTCTCGTGAATGAGCATCGCCACATCGAGCGCGTCATGGACGTGCTCGAGCGGGCCGTGGAGTACGGCCGCGGAGGTGGAGATGTGTCGCCGGTGCTCTTCGAGCGCGCTGCTCACTTCCTCCGCACCTTCGTGGACGGCAGCCACGATGCGAAGGAGGACGAAGTGTTCCAGGCCATCACCTCGCGAGGGCTGCTCCCCGGCGCGGGCGTGCTGGCGGCGCTCTCCGCCCAGCATACGGCGGGGCGCGAGCTGGCGGCGGAGTTGAGCGAGGCCGTCCGGGCCGTCACGCAGGGCGAGAAGGAGCCCGAGGCGCTGTTCACCCTCTCCGAGCGCTACGTGCGCCTGCACAGGGGCCACACCGAGGCGGAGGAGATGCGGTTCTTCCCCATGGTGCGGCGGCTGCTCCCGGTGGACGTGATGGAGCGGGTGCGGGCGAAGTTCGCGCGCATCGAGGCCACGCATGGGCCGCTGGCCGACGCGGCGGATGCCCTGGAGCTGGCCTTCCCCCTGCCCGTGCCCACCGTGCGCCGCCCGGGCAGCGTCCGTGCCCATCCGTGGGTCGGGCGATGAATACCCTGAAGCCCGTGAAGCGCATCCTGGTGGTGGACGGCGAGCCCGTGGCGACGGGCGCGCTGTGTGATCTCCTGTCGATGGACGGCTATGTCACGGTGGGCCTGTGCACGCCGGACGAGGCCGTCCAGCGCCTGCGCAGCGAGCTCTTCGACGCGGTCATCACGGATGTGGTGCTGCCCGGAGGCCAGGGGTTGGAGGTGGTGCGCACGGCCCGCGAACTCCGGCCGGACACGCCCGTGCTGGTGGTGACGGGACAGGTGAACTCGCTCGCGTCCGAGGTCGCCCGCTCGTTGGGCGCGAGCCGGGTGCTCGGCAAGCCGCTGCGCTACGAGACACTCGTCTCCGTGCTGCAGCGTTGCCTCCAGGGCGGCTGAGCGCTCCCGGCTGAACCCGGTGGACGCTGACTGACACACGGAGCGGCTTCTTGTTTCCTTTGTGCCCGGGTGGGCACATCGGCGTTGCGCCGCGCGTCCTCGGAGCGTAGGGAGTCCCATCTCCCATGTCCGCGACCGCTCAACTGCTCGAAGCCGTTCGAAAGGAAGCCCGCCCCGGCATCTGGACCACCGGGGTGAACCTCTCCCGCAATGGGGCTGTCTCGCTCCAGTCCCAGAAGCCCACGGAGCTGGAGCTGAGGGTCAAGGCGCCAGGCCGCCCGGTTGCTCTCACGGTCACCCTCTACCCGAACGACGCCGTCTGGGAGTGTGACTGCCCCGGCCGGGTGGATCCGTGCGAGCACGTGGTGGCGGCGGCCATCTTCGTCCAGCAGGCGGAGAAGCAGGACACCCCGCTGGAGACGGTCACCAAGAAGTGGTCCCGCGTCGTCTACCACTTCACCCGGGTCTCCGGAGGGCTGGAGCTCCACCGCACGCTCGCGCACCCGGATGGGAAGGAGGAGCCGCTCGAGGACAGTCTTGCCTCCATCGTCGCCAGGCCGGCCAAGGCCGCGACCCTCCAGATCGAGCAGTCGGATCTCCTCGCGGATCGTCTCCTGGAGAAACGCATCCGGGGCGCGCTTCCTCCCGAGCGGCTGGATGCGCTGCTCCAGGTGCTCCAATCCGCGCGCAACGTCCTGCTCGACGGGCGGCCCGTCGCCGTCTCGGACGAGGTCGTCCTTCCCCGGGCCCTCGTCGAGGACCGGGGCGGGCAACTGGTGGTGACGGTGGCGAAGGATCCCCGTGTCGTCGATGTCGTGAGCCCGGGGGTCGCGCTGCTCGGAGATGCGCTGGCGCGCCTGGGCGAGACCGCGATGACGGGCCCCTGGCTCCAGAACCTTCCGGTCGTCCGCACCTTCGCGGCCGAGCAGATGGGGGAGATCACCTCGAAGGTGCTCCCCGAGCTGGGCCGCCGCATGCCCATCGACGTCCGCAGCAAGCGGCTGCCCTCCATCGACCGCGACCTGAAGCCGCGCATCCTGCTGGAAGCTCAATCAGCTCGAGTCCGGGCTGTCCGTGCTGCCCACGCTCGTCTACGGCGCGCCGCCCTCGGTGCGGATCGACAACGGGCGGATGGTCTACCTGCGCGGAGCCGTCCCCCTGCGCGACGAGGCGGCCGAACAGCGGCTCCTCCATTCGCTGCGGGATGAGCTGAACCTGGTGCCCGGCCGGCGGCTGACGGTGCAAGGCCAGGAGATGGTGCGCTTCGCGGACAAGATCCGCCGCTGGCGGGGCGATCTTTCCGGCGACGCCGCGGGCATCGTGAGCCCGAACGTCCAGCTCCGGCCGAAGCTCGAGGTGCAGTCCACCGTCACCGGGCCCGGGATTCCCGACGTGCGCTTCACGCTCGAGTTCCAGGTGGAAGGGGACAAGGGCGCGACGCACTCCGTGGACGCGGCCGCCGTCATCCGCGCGTGGAACGAAGGGCTGGGGCTCGTCCCGTTGGAGGGCGGCGGCTGGGCGCCTCTGCCCCGCGCCTGGTTGGACAAGAACGGGCAGCGTGTCGCGGACCTCCTGGCCGCGCGGCAGGCGGATGGCCGCGTCTCCAACCACGCCCTGCCGGAGCTGAGCGCGCTGTGCGAGACGCTCGAGCAGCCGCCTCCGCCGGGGCTCGACAAGCTGGCGCCGCTCGTCGAGGGCTTCGAGAAGCTGCCCGCTCCCACGCTGCCCGAGGATCTCACGGCCACGCTGCGCCACTACCAGCAGCAGGGCGTGAGCTGGCTCGGCTTCCTCAAGAGCGCGGGCCTCGGCGGAATCCTCGCCGACGACATGGGCCTCGGAAAGACGCTCCAGACCATCTGTGTGCTGGGCCCTCGCACGCTCGTCGTCTGCCCCACCAGCGTGCTCCCCAACTGGGCCGCGGAAGCTCAAGCGCTTCCGCCCGTCGCTCAAGGTGTGCGTCTACCACGGGCCCGGCCGCGCCCTGGACGAGGCCGCCGATGTGACGATCACCACGTACGCCATCCTCCGGCTGGACGCGGCCGTACTCGGGGGGCGCACCTGGGACGCCGTCGTGCTGGACGAGGCCCAGGCCATCAAGAATCCCGAGAGCCAGGTGGCGCGCGCCGCCTTCGGGCTCCAGTCCCCCTTCCGGCTGGCGCTCAGTGGTACGCCGCTGGAGAACCGGTTGGAGGAGCTCTGGAGCCTGATGCACTTCACCAACCCGGGCCTGCTCGGGGGACGCCGGCAGTTCGAGGAGAAGGTGGCCCGGCCCATCTCCGACGGAAGCACCGAGGCGGCACAGCAGCTGCGCAAGCGCATCCGGCCCTTCGTCCTGCGCAGGCTCAAGCGGGATGTCGCGCCCGAGCTGCCGCCGCGCACCGAGTCCGTGATGCACGTGTCCCTGGATGAGAAGGAGCGCTCCGTCTACGACGCGGTGATGGCGGCGACGCGTGCCGAGGTGGTCGCCCTGCTCAACGAGGGCGGCAGCGTGCTCAAGGCCCTGGAGGCCCTGCTCCGGCTGCGTCAGGCGGCCTGCCACCCGGCGCTCGTCCCGGGCCAGCAGGCCAGCTCCTCGTCGAAGGTGCAGACGCTCGTGGAGGCGCTCGGCACCGCGGTGTCGGACGGCCACAAGGCCCTGGTGTTCTCGCAGTGGACCTCGCTGCTGGATCTCATCGAGCCGCACCTCAAGTCGTCCGGAATCGCCTTCGATCGCCTGGACGGAACGACGACGAATCGCGGGGACATCACCGCGCGCTTCCAGACGCCCGAGGGCGCGCCGGTGCTGCTGATGTCGCTCAAGGCCGGTGGCACCGGTCTGAACCTCACCGCGGCGGACCACGTGTTCCTGATGGACCCGTGGTGGAACCCGGCGGCCGAGGCGCAGGCGGCGGACCGCGCCCACCGCATCGGCCAGGAGCGTCCGGTGATGGTGTACCGCCTGGTGTCGCAGGGCACGGTGGAGGAGCGGATTCTGGGGCTCCAGGAGAAGAAGCGCGCCCTCTTCGAAGCGGCCCTGAGCGAGGCGGCGGGCGCGACGGCCATCACCCGCGAGGATCTGCTCGAGGCTCTTCTCCTGAGCCGAGCCCGGTTGCCCGGTGCCTGAGCGGCCTCGATGGGGTCCGAGGCCCTCTTCCGGGAATCAGGGAGGCCCAACCTGGTGTAGAGAGGCGGCATGGCCGACAAGCGCCGCTTCGACCTCTTCGCCCAATTCATCACCGAGCGCTTTCCCGCTCCGCGCATCTACGACATCGCCGGAGGGCAGGGCCGGTTGAATGAAGCCCTGTCCAAGCTGGGCCGCACGGTCACCACCTTCGACCTACGCCACAAGCACCTGCCCGTCCGCTACGAGCAGCGCATGTTCACCCTGGAGGAGCCGTGCGAGTGCGACCTGCTCGTGGGCATGCACCCGGACGGAGCCACGCGGATCATCATCGAGTACGCGGCGAAGCACCGGCTGCCCTTCGCCGTGGTGCCGTGCTGCTCGGACAACAGCATGCCGTACAACCCGTGGCGCCGGTACCTGGCGGACCTGGCGCGCGAGCTCGGCGTCCCTCACGTGGAGGAGCAGGAGCTCCCCATGGAGGGCCGGGCCCGCGTCGTCCTCGGGGACTTCCGGCCTAGTCCCAGCCCCTGAGCGCGACGCGCACGCCCCGGAGCCACCGGTCCAGTTCCTGACGGCGCAGGGTGGCGAACACCCGGCCGCCCACGATGGAGAGGCCGGTGAGCGTCATCACCATGAAGCCGATGCGGTGGTCCCTCAACCCGGCGTGCACGAGCGTGGCCGCCACGTCCAGCGTGAGGAAGAGCGTCCCCAGGGCCAGGTAGGCGCGGATGTGCAGCACCATGCCGGCCGCCACGCCCAGCAGGCACGCCGCGCCGAACACGAGGGCATAGGTGCCGTCCGCCGCCTGGCCCATCTGCAGCGCCAGCTTCGCCGCCGCGGGCACGTACAGCAGCATGCCGCCCAGGATGCGCACCGCGTTCCTCGCCGCGCGCGGCAGGCTGCCCGTGAAGAGCTGCCCCAGCATCAACAGCAGCAGGCCGAGCGGCGCCAGGTAGATTTCGATGCCCTCCATGTCCATGGAGAGCGCGCCGATGAGCAGCGCCGCGTTGCAGGCCGTGGCCGCGAGCGAGCCGAACAGGCGGCTGCGCTCCACCGCGCCCAGGGCCGCGTACAGGAGGCCCGAGCCACCCGCGAGCAGCGCGGCCTCCTGCGTGGCCTCGCCGGGCAGCACCAGCGCCATGCCCACGGGCAGCAGCGCCGCGAACCGGCGTGTCGCCCGCTCCACCGGCGCAACTCCTGCCCGCCGCGCCAGCACCGTCACCCCCACCAGCACGAAGCCGAGAGCCAGGGCGAAGAGGGCATCGTGCTCGGGCCGCAGCTCCTGGGCATGGAGGGCCCTCACGAGCGCGTACACGCCCACCACCGCCATCTGCACGAAGTACACGTGCCGGCCCGTCATCTCCCGCCACGCGCAGTGCAGCGACACCGCCACCGCCAGGGCGATGGCCGAGCCCGCCAGCGGGAGCGCCTGCTCGTCCGGGGTGCTCGTCCAGGCCGCCACCAGCGCGAGCAACCCACCCGTCGCGATGAGCCACAGGTCCCTGCCCCAGGTGAGCCCCCGGGCGAGATCCTCGCGTCCTTCCCGCAGCCCGCGGTTGGCCGCGTGTGCGAGCGCCGCCACTGCGGCCACGCAGAGCGCCAGGGCCGGGCCGTGCCGCGTGAGGAGGGCCTCGTACCCCGTCCCCTCCGCGCCCGCCACGAGCGCCACCGAGAGGCCCGTCAGCGCGGCGAGTCCCGCCAGCGCCGTGGCCCATCCGGCGCCCAGCCGCGCGAGCGCGCCCTTCCACTGGGACGCGCCGATGAACAGCGTGGCGGCCACGAGCACCGTGGTGAGGGGCAGGGCCACGGACCGCATCCAGTCCCCACCGAGGCCGTAGGCGCTTGAGAGCAGGAGCTTGGGAACGGCCGTGTCCGCGAGGGTGGCGCCACCGGCGGCCAGCGCGTACACCGCCGCGTTCAGGGCGTAGAAGAGGGCGCCCAGTTGCGCCCGAGCGCGAGCATGGCCCTCGTCACGTCCCCGCCGGCGGGCCAGCCACGGGCTCAGCGCCACCACGGCCAACCCCACGAGGGCGAGCACGGGGCCCGGCCAGGCGCCCACGGTGGGCTCGCGATGCGCCAGGGCATGGATGACCAGGAGCAGGCCGAGGCCCGGCACCAGATGACCCTGGGGCCGCGCCCGCGCCGCGAGCAACAACAGCCCGGCGCAGAAGGTGAGCCCGGCGGCCTCCAGCCCGGGCTGGAAGAACGCCGCCGCGAAGACGAGCCCCGCGGCGTTGCCGGACCAGCGGTGCAGCGCCTCCTGAAGCCCCGGGCCGAAGGAGTCGGAGCCGGACTCCCCGAACAGGAAGTTCCGCACGACGTTGACCCGTGCGCCCACCGCACTCAGCACGAACCCCGCGCCGGCATAGGCGAGCCCCGCGGCGGCGATGCCCGCGAAGGCCCGGTACCACAGTTGGGGAACCGTCTCCCCGGAGGCCAGCCACGCCTCGGACGCGAGCCAGTGGCCGGCCCGGGCGGCCTCCAGGAACTCGGCGCGCACCCACTGCGCCCCCGGAGGCACCGTCGCCACCAGCTCATGTCCGAGCACGGTGTGATGCACGGCCCACAGCGCGGCGCCCGGGAGCCCCAGGAGCAACCCCAGGTGGGCGAGTGCCGCGGCCCGGAAGGAGAAGGCGAGCAGCAGCGCGAGGAGTCCGGCGCCCAGCAACTGGAGCGGAGGCACCACCGTCAGCGCGCGCGAGAGGCGGGGCACTCCGGTGCTCCACGCGCTGACCGTGAGCACCACGGCCAGCGCGGCCACCCCGGCGTGCGGGACGAGGTGGTAGATGCGGCCGTGGCGCTCCTTCTCCAGCAGTCGCCCGAGTCCCGGCCCGAAGCGCCGGGTGGCGAGCGCCAGCAGCCAGAGGCCCACGCCAATGAACGGGAGGCGGAAGGCGCTCACGTCGGGCGGGAGCGGGCGTCCCGCGCGGTTGAGCACCGCCGTGAAGGCGATGAAGAGGCCCGCGATGGCGAGCATCCCCACCGTGCCCCGCAGGCGCCACGGGGTGAAGCCGCGCGAGAGGAAGGCGAGCCCCGCGCTCCCCGTGAGCAGGGCACCGGCGAGCACGGCGCTGGAGCGCTCGGCGTCCGCCGGGAACTGCATCCAGTTCGAGAGGAGGAGGAGGGTGAACGCCACCCCCACGGCCGACACGGCGGCGAAGCCATCCGTGTAGAGCGCGCGGCCCGACTCGGGGAAGGGCAGCCGGATCCATCCGATCAGCCGCCGGCCTCGCGGGGCGGGAGTGGGCGCCTCGTTCCCGCGTCCTCGCAGCGACGCGATGGCGGAGAAGCCGAGCACGATGCTCGCGAGCAGCAGGGCACGGTCCGCGAGGTCCGTGACGATCAGCCTCTGGATGAACACCACGGCGGAGAGCGCGAGACCCCATGCGGCCAGGGTGCTGACGAGCCGGCTGCGGTCCCGCCTCACACGCAGCAGGAGGAGCGCCGAGGCGAAGACGAGCGGCATGCAGCCGAGCGCGGCATTCAGGAAGCCCGGGGGCTCTCCGTTGACGCTGGTCTGAACGCCGGGGAGGGCGAGCAGGACCCCCGACGAGGCCAGGGCGAGCGAGAGGTCATCCAGGGGTTGGAATTCGTCGCTCTGGAGGAGCCCCGCCACGCCGTAGAGCGCCGCCGCCAGGGTGAGCACGGAGAGCTGCGCCCAGTCCCTCGGCTCCACGCCCAGGGCGTCGATGGCACCGAAGGCGCCGAAGACGGCGGCAACGCCTCCCAGGTAATGCAGCGCCCGCCAGCGGTAGCCGCCCGTGAGGTGCGCGGCCACGGCCACCAGCGCGCCCGCGGCGACTTCCGGCCACCCGGTGTCCGAGCCCCAACCCGTGACGCCGTACGACGTCAGCGGCAGCGAGGCCAGCGAGAGCACCACGCTCCAGCCGAGCAGCCAGAAGCCGAGCCTGCCTTGTGGGCCCAGCCGGGCCACGGCGAGCAGCCCCGCTCCCACGGTGGCGATGCCCACCATCCACCCGCGCGGCTCGAGGGGCATCATCAGCCGGGCCAGGAGGACACCGGCCAGGGCCAGGGCCAGCACGGCCGGATGGACGAGGGCCCGGCGCCGGGGCTCGAGCACGAAGAAGGTCAGCGCCGCCGCCAGGGGCGTGAGGGCCGACGCGAGGTCCACCCAGGCGTCCACCTCGGGCTGCACGGAGAAGGCCGCCAGTGCCGAGGCGAGTGCGCCACTGGCCAGCACCGCGTGCGCGAGCGTCTCCACCACGGGCGCCGCCTGCGGATGGGCCTCGCGCGCCGAGGGCTGGCTGCTCACGCCCGCGGCCACCGCGGCGAGCGCCATCGCCCACAGCGTCATTCCCGCGAAGAGCGGGCTTCCCGGGTAGAAGGCGTCAAAGCCAGACGGCGTGCTCGCGACGGAGAAGACGGCGAGGGCGGCCGCGCCATAGAGGCTCGTGGTCAGCACGGAGAGCCCGGCCCGTGCTTCCTCCTGACGGGCGCGCCACGCCGAGGCCCCGAAGGCCGCCACACCCGCGAAGGTACAGAGGGTGCGCGTCCAGGGCGCCTCGTCCAGCCCCATCAAGGGCAGTCCGGCCAGCAGCGAGGGCAGCAGCGCCACCCCGAGCGATACCGGGGAGGCCCCGTACAACAGCCGTCCCGTGGGCCTCAGGGTGAGCAGGGCGAGCGCGGCGACTCCGGCCGAGGCGGGCCAGCCCATCACCGGGGCCAGACCCACCAGGGAGGACAGCGCGACGAAGACGACGGGCAGCAGCGCGATACCGATGCTCGCGAGCACCCGTCCCGCCGAGGCCGAGCGCCGGGCGAGGAGCACCCCGAGCCCGACGAAGGCCGCGTGGTAGGCGAAGAGGGCGCCCGTGACGAGCAATTGCCGGGGCACGCCTCCGAGCGCGCGCCACGCCTCGCGCACACCCATGAGGGAGCCGCCGAGCACCAGCACCGCGCCGAGGAACCACCACACGTACTCGTGCAGCTTGGGCGCCGCGCCGCTCGCGGGGTCATCGAGCGCCACCATCGCATCCAGCCCGCCCCCGAGCGCGCCCGCGTCCCCGGTCTGGAAGAGCGCCTGCCCCGAGTCCGACGCCAGGCCGATGCCTTCCTCACGGGTGTGCGATCCGGCCTCGCGCTCGCGCTCCTCGCGCGCCGCGTTCTCCAGCGCCTGGAAGAACGACTGGCCCCACGTGGGGCGCCAGTCCTCGAGCTCCCCGAGCTTCCCGGCGAGCGCGTCGGCCTTCTGCTCCAGGGTGCTCGCGTCCTCGAGCAGCGGCACCGCGACGGCGGCGCTCGCGGCGGACGCGGCGTACAGGGACGCGGTGAGCTGGGTCGCGGTGGAGGGATCCAGCAGCCGCGTGGCCTGCCAGTCGGCGATCCGCCGCTTCAGCTTCTCGCGGACGAGCCTGTCCACCTGGGCTCGCGTCGCGGGCTCGAGCATGGCGCCGCAGTCCGGACAGGTGTCGCGAGTCTCTTCCTCGCGAAGCTCGGCACAGACCAGGCAGATCATTGGGGTCCCCATCTTCCCTATTGCATGCGTCCGACGTGTCAGGGCGGGTAGGCCCGGGGTGACGCATGACAGAGGGTGAGACTAGGCTGTTTCGCCTCCTCCTCGAAAGGGCCTGGCCATGAAGGCGTCCTACACGTTGAGCCGTCCGGTGCTTCCCGTCGGTACCTCCTCGAAGATCGACCTGCTGGTGTCGTTCAAGGCGGAGGCCCCGGCGGCGGCGGCGAAGCGCTCGCTCAACCTGGGCCTCGTCATCGATCGCTCGGGCTCCATGGCCGGACTTCCGCTCAAGCACGCCCTCCAGGCCTCGCGCCAGCTCGTGGAGCGCATGGGGCCCGAGGACTGGCTCTCCATCGTCACCTATGACGACTCCGTCTCCACCGTGCTCGCGCCCGTGCGCGTCACCGACAAGGCGGCCATCGGCGCGGTGCTCTCCAAGGTCCGCGCCGGCGGCTGCACCAACCTCAGCGGCGGTTGGCTCAAGGGCGTGGAGCACGTGAACGCCTACAAGGCGAGCGAGCGCATCAACCGCGTGCTGCTGCTGACGGACGGCCAGGCGAACGCGGGCATCACCCAGCCGGAGACGCTCATCGCCACGGCCCGGGAGAAGTCCGCCGCGGGCGTCATCACCACCACGCTGGGCTTCGGCGCCAACTTCAACGAGGACCTGCTCATCGGCATGGCCAACGCCGGCGAGGGGCACTTCTATTACATCCAGTCGCCCACGGACGCCGAGGGCGTCTTCGGCATCGAGATGGAGGGGCTCGGCTCGCTCATCGCGCAGAACCTGGAGGTGACGCTCAAGCCGGCGCCCACGGTGAAGGTGGCGAGCGTGCTCAACCGCTACCGCTTCGAGTCCCGGGGCCAGGAGGTGGCGGTGGGGCTGGGCGACGTGTACTCCAGCGAGGAGCGGCAGCTCGCGGCAGAGCTGTCCGTGGACGCGGGGGCGGCGGCCGGCCCCGTGACGCTGGCCACGCTGGTGTACCGGGCGCAGGCGGTGGTGGACGGCGCCATCCGGGAGATTTCCGGCGAGGTGCCCATCGTCGTCAACCTGGCCTCGGCCTCCGAGTCCGCGGCGGTGTCGGCGGACAAGAACGTGCTGGCCCAGACGAACCGCCTGCGCATCGCGCGCGTCAAGGACCAGGCCGTCGAGCTCGCCGACAAGGGGGACCTCACCACGGCCTCGCAGCGGCTGCGGCAGGTCATCGGCGAGCTGTCCGCGACGCTCGACAAGGCCTCCTATGACATCGCCGAGGAGGTGGAGCAGCTCGCGCACTACGCGCAGCGCCTGGAGTCGAGGAAGTACGACTCCGTCATCCGCAAGGAGCTGAGGGATCAGTCCTACCAGGCGGGCACGCGCAGCCGTGGGGACCTGGCGCTGCGAGGCACGGAGGGCGGCTCGGCGGACAGCCTGGAGGCGGTGGCCAGCGCGGGCAATGGCATCATCCTCGAGTGCGTGCGCGAGGGCGGCAAGCTGCGCATCCACGCCGCCTCCGAGGGGTACGACCCGGGCTTCAACGTGCAGTTCCCCCGGAGCGTGCGCGAGGAGGGCGTCACGTACGTGGTGGACAAGCTGGAGCTGTCGGGAGACGGCACCTTCTACCGCGTCAATGGCCTCATCAAGCGGCTGGTGCTGCCGGGGCAGGAGCGCGCGGCGCGTCCGGCGGGGGCCACCGGGGTGAAGAAGGGCAAGCCCACCGCGTCGAAGGTGACGGCGGGCTCGGCGGCGGATCTGCCCACCACGAGCTCCGTGGGCACGGGCGTCATCGTCCAGTGCATCAAGGAGGGCAGCAAGCTGCGCGCCCGCGTGGTGTCGGACGGGTACGACCCGAACCTCAACATCCGCTTCCCGCGCGACATCCGCGAGGAGAACGTGCTGTACGTGGTGGAGGAGATCACCACCACCGCCAATGGCGGCTCCTACATCGCCTGCGGTGACATCCACCGGCTCGTCCAGTAGCGGCTCAGCCGCGGCGGGGCTGACAGGCATTCGGGGCCAGGGACGGCTGCCTGGAATCCGGACGAGAGGTGTTCCCACGTCCAATGCCATTCCCGGTCTTCGTCCGCAGGGTTGTCATTGTGCGGTCTGAAAAGAAACAGAATGAGAGCGAGCGGCGGGAGCAGCTCTGGTCCGCGCTCGAGAAGCTCCTCGAGCTGCCGGCCGCCGAGGTTGTGTCCACGATGGGGAGTGTCAGCCAGCTCCTGGCGGAACTCTTCGCGGCCGACAAGGTGGACATCTTCTTCCTGGAGCCCTCGAGCCAGACGCTGGTGGCCGCCGGCGTCAGCGACACCCCCATGGGCCGCAAGCAGAAGAGCCTCGGGCTGAACCGGTTGCAGCTCGCCAATCGCGGCCGGATCGTCCAGGTCTTCGAGACGGGCAAGTCCTGGCACACGGGCCATCAGGACGAGGACCCCGAGGAGCTGCCCGGCATCAAGTTCGGGTTGGGCATCCGGTCCGCCATCGCGGTGACGCTCGACGTGGGGGGAGAGCGGCGCGGCGTGCTGGAGTGCTCCTCGGCCGAGGCGGAATTCTTCTCCCTGGATGACCTCCGCTTCCTGGAGGTGACCTCCCGGTGGGTGGGCATGGTGGCGCACCGGGCCGAGCTCGTGGAGTCCTTGACGAAAGCGGCCACCGAGCAGGGCCGCCGGGGCGTGGCCGATGAGCTCATCACCGTGCTGGCCCATGACATGGGCAACTACCTGGCCCCGTTGCGTGCGCGCATCGAGCTCATCCGCCGGCGGGCGGTCCGGGCGAAGGAGGCCGACGACCTGCGCGATGCCGAGGCGGCGCTCGCGAGCCTCGACGGTCTCGCACGGCTCACCGCGGATCTGCTCGACGTGAGCCGGCTGGACCAGGGGCTCTTCACCTTGCGCCTCCATCCCCTGGACGTGATGCAACTGGTGGAAGAGGTGCTGGCGGCCACCAGGACTCAGGCCCACGCGCTCGAGCGCCGGGGACCGGAGGAGTTCGTCCTCATCGGGGACCCCGAGAAGCTTCGCCAGGCGCTCTCCAACCTCGTCGCCAACGCGGTGAAGCACTCGCCCCCGGGAGGGGCCGTGACGGTGGAGGTGGAGCGGCAGACCCGCGAGGATGGGAGCTGGGCCGTCATCTCCGTCACCGACCAGGGGCCCGGAGTGCCGCCCCACCTGTTGCCCCGGCTGTTCGAGCGTTTCGCGCGGGGACCCGGCTCCTCGGGGCTGGGGCTCGGGTTGTTCCTCGCGCGGCAGATCGCCGTGGCCCACGGCGGGACGCTGGAGGTCCACTCGGCGCCGGGCAGGGGTGCCCGGTTCGTGCTCTCGGTGCCGGGGTACCGGACCGGGCCCGCCCAGTGAGCGGGGACGGGCCCGGGGGCCGGCTCAGCCGCGGGCGGCGCGGGCGAGCTGCATCTTGGTGGCGCGAGGCGCCTCGTCCTCGCCCTTCATCCAGCTCTTCATCGCCGGGACGACCTTCTTGCTCCAGTTGCGGCTGGCGCGCACCTGGAGGAAGGCCTGCACCAGCGTGTCCACCATCCCGGAGAGCTGCTCGGTGAGGTAGAGCCGCTCCAGCAGCCGGTCATCCTCCTCCTCGGCCATCAGCTCCGGCAGCCTGGCCGCGCGGATGTCGAGGAACTCGGCGTCCAGCGTCACCTCGTACACCTTCTCCCCGTGGGTGAGGCGCCAGCGGGCCTGGTGGACGAGCAGGCCGCGGTCCATGGAGTGCTTCACCTGCTCCGAGTAGGGAGCGAGCGCGCCGCGGGCCATCAGCTCGGTGACGTCGCCGTTGACGCCGCGCAGGGTGCAGCGGCCGGTGTAGAGGACGACGAGGCCGGTGCCCTCGAAGTCCACCAGCGCATCGCCGGACTCCGAGCGCCACAGCAGCCAGGTGAGGAACTCGCGGCCCAGGTAGGCCCGGCCGCGCAGCAGTTGCTCGCGGGCCTTGTCTCGTTCGACTTCCGCTTCGTCCCGCGTCTCTTCCTCGGTGGCCCCGCCGTCGACGCCCGTGTCGCCGCGCATGAAGGCCGCTTCGATTCTCGCCTGCTCACGCTTCCCCATGGCTCACCTCGCTGCTGGGAATCTCGTTGTGGGAAATCTCCATGCCGATGAGCTCCGGCGTGGGGACGAGCTCCTCGTCCTTGATGCCGGCGCGCGCGGCCAGGGAGGCGGGCACCAGCGGCTGGAGCTTCACCTCGAAGGCCGTCTCGATGGCCAGGAGGATTTCATCCACGGCCTTGCGCGAGGCGGCCCAGATCTGCACCTGCTGCGTCTGCAGGTTCCAGCTCACGTCGTGCACCTTGGTGGAGGGCACGGAGCGCTGGCGCAGCATGTGGCGCAGGGAGGCGCGGTTCTCCGCCTTCTCCCCGCGGGTGGGCTGACGGCCATTCTGCTTCTCGAAGGCGGTGGCCCACTTGTCCAGCTCGGCCTTGAGCTGCGCGGCGGGCACCTTGACGGTGTCGATGCGGAAGCCGAACAGCGCGTAGTCGCCGTACAGGATGCTGCCGGCGGAGAAGTCCGTGGAGTCATGGTTCTCCAGCTCCACGAAGCCCGCCGCCCGCTCGTCCTCGGTCTTCTTGAGGTCGATGGGCTCGAAGGCCCCGGACTTCAAGCCCTTGGCGAGCCAGCGTTTCGTATCGGAAGGGGCGTTTCCGGCCGGCTCGGACCGGAAGCGCGAGAAGGTCACTGCACCACTGAGGACTGGCATGAAGCCCGGCAACTTGGACAAGCCGGGCCCTGCCGTCAAGGCACTGCTGGTGCGGCCTGCGTCCGGGCGGCGCGCTTCTTCTTCCAGGCCTTGAATTCGGGGGACTTGACGAAGCCCTCGTACTGCTCGATGCCCTCCAGCTCGCTCAGCTCCACGCGGGTGTCGCGCTCGATGGCGTCCAGGTAGCGGGCGGTGTCCTTGTACTGCTTGTCCTGGAGCGACAGGCCGATGAGCACCCAGTGGGCCAGGGCGAGGGTGGGCTCCTGGGCCACGGCGGCCTTGAAGTGGCCCAGGGCCGTCTTGCGGTCTCCCTTGTCCAGCATCACGCTGCCGCGCAGGTACTGGAGGTAGGGGTCCTTCACGCGCTGATCCAACCGGTCGATCATCTTCATCACCGTGGCGTAGTCCTTGCGCATCATGTGGCCGTCGATGGAGATGAGATCCAGGCTGGGATCGTTGGGGAAGGCCTTCTCGAAGTCCTGGATGGTCTTCTGGTACTCGGCCTCCTCGAGCTGGGCGGTGGCGGTGAGGCGCAGGAGGAGGAAGGGCTTGCTCTGGCGCAGGGACCGCGGCAGCGCGTCGAAGGTCTTCACCACCTCGGCGAACTTCTGCTCCTGGACGAGCTGCTGCATCTCCTTGAGCTTGGAGGCGTTCTTGAGGAAGTCCTGCTCCTTGCCCATCATCTTGTCCACGAGATCGTAGCCGGCCTCCTTGGCGGCCTGGAGGTACATGCGGCGCATGGTCTCGCTGAAGAGCTCGCCGGTGATGTAGGGGTAGAAGTCGGCGATGACGACCTGGCCATCCGCCTTCCGGGCCAGCTCCAGGTCCAGGTAGTTGACGCCGCCCTGGGAGGTGATGACGCGGAAGAGGGCGTGCGGGGCGCCGCCCTCCATGCGCAGGCGCAGCATGCGGAAGGAGGACTCATCCTCCCGCGTGGCGACGAGCTGCTTGCCGAGCTGCATGCCCGAGCGGCGCATGCCCGAGGCGAAGCCGTCGTGGAAGGCCGGGGGGACGGAGGTGCCGCGCGTGGCGCGCGCGAGGAGCAGCTCCAGGTCGATGCGCGCGTCCAGGATGGAGGCATCACCCGCGTTGATGCCTTGCTCCAGTTCCGTGGTGTAGGCCACGTAGGCGGGCTCCATGGCGGGAGCCTTGGCGGGAGCGGGCGCGGCCGTGGGCTGGGCCGCGAGGACGAGGAGGAGGAGGGAGAGCATGATGCGCGCACGGTACACCGGGGGCGCACGCGCTGGCTGTCCAAATGCCCGCGCTGCTGGTAGATGGCCCGGGCCATGAGCGACTTCTTCCCGCAGATGACCTCCAACCTGGTGCTGGCGTTCCCAGGCTTCCGCCTCTACGCCCTGTGCGCCGTCATCCTTGTCATCAAGATGTTCGCGGTGGGTCTCTACACCGTCCGCACGCGCTCCCGGCTCAAGCTGGCGACGAACGCCGAGGACGCGGCCCGGTTCGGAGCCCAGCTCACGACCACCGAGCACCCGGACGTGGAGCGCGTGCTGCGCGCCCACCGGAACGATCTGGAGAACATCCCGGGCTTTCTCATCCTCGGCCTCATCGCCGTGCTGGCGGGCGCGCCGGTGCTCGGTCTGCGGATCTGCTTCATCGCCTACACGGCCGCCCGGGTGGCGTACAGCGTCGCCTACATCAAGGCCATGCAGCCCTGGCGCTCGATGACCTTCGGCATCGGGACGCTCTGCATGTTCGCGCTGTGCGTGATGATCCTCCTCCGCATCCTGTCCTGAGCCAGACCCCGCCCCCTCCGCAGGAGCCCCGCCCATGCCCCAGATGCTCGACAGCCTGCCGGTCCTCTACCGCGACCTCCTGCCCGACTTCTTCCGCGCGCAGATTCCCAACGAGGAGAAGGCCACGTGCTCCTCGTGCGCCATGTGCCCGTCCTCCGCGTCGGGGGCCGTCGAGTCCGTGGACGGGGTGAGCCGCCTCTTCCGGCCGGACACCAAGTGCTGCACCTACTACCCCAAGCTGCCCAACTACCTGGTGGGCGCGCTCCTGTCCGACACGCGCGACGAGCTGGGCGAGGGGCGGCGGCGCGTGGGGGAGAAGATCGCCGGCCACGTGGGCGTGACGCCGCAGTGGCTCCGCCCGTCGGCCCGCTACAACCTGCTCTACCGCAACTCGCGCCAGTTCTTCGGCCGGGCGCTCTCCATGCGCTGCCCGTACTTCGAGGAGCAGCAGGGCGGTTGCACCATCTGGCCCTACCGCGAGGCCGTGTGCTCCACGTTCTTCTGCAAGTACGTGGCGGGCGCCGACGGGCGCAAGCTGTGGATGACGTTCAAGACGTACCTGGCGCTCGCGGAGATCCAACTCTCGCGCTACGCCGTGCTCCAGTTGCTGCCCGAGTACATCCTCACCGGCCGTGACAAGCCGGACCCGGCGGAGACGCCGACGCTGGAGGACCTCGATGACAAGCCGCTGCCCGAGAAGGAGTACGCCGCGCTGTGGCGCCAGTGGGCGGGCCGCGAGGACGACTTCTACCGGGCCTGCTTCGACACCATCCGCGCCCTGTCGCCGGAGCAGGTGGAGAAGATCATGGGCCTGGATGGGGTCATCGAGCTGAAGGTGCTGGAGAAGAGCCTCCGGGATGCGGTCGCGCCCCAGCTCCCCAAGGTGCTCAAGCTCAACCCCGAGGCCACGGTGAAGTGGCTGGCGGATGGGAGCGTCGCGTTGGGGGCGTATAGCGAGTACGACGCCGTGGCGCTGCCCGGGCTGGCCTACGCGCTCCTCGTGGAGTTCACCGGCCGCGAGCCCGTCGAGGCGGTGCGCGAGCGCCTGCGCAAGGAGAAGCAGGCGGATCTGCACGAAGACATCCTGCTGGAGCTCTACCGGCACCGTATCCTCACGGAGGCCTGAGCCCTCCGGGCGGGTTCCTCCGGGGCGGGGCTCGGGCATCCAAGAGGGGAGAACGGATGCGAGCAGGAGTCGAGGCCGTGGGAAGGCCGTGGAGGCTGTCCTGGGTGCTGGTGCTGGTGTGTTCCGGGTGCGCGGAGCTGCGTGCCGCGTTGAATCCGCCCCCGGCGCCTCCGCCGCGGGTGGTGCAGGTGCAGGCGCGGGTGCCTTCGCCGAAGTGTCCGGAGCGCATCGCCCTGGAGGAGCCGCTGGAGGCGGACCTCGTGCGCTCGCTGGGGCCTCGCTCCTTCGTGCCGGGCCTGTCGCTGACGCAGCTCGGGCTGCTGGGCGCTTCGGACGGGCCCGAGGTGCGCGGCTCCTTCCAATCCCAGCTCACGCTCGCCGACGGGCCCGTGGAGCTGGTGGGGGTGACGCTCCAGAGCGGCGCGGGCCTGGTGCTGTTGCGGCCGGAGGCGGACGGCTACTGCGTGGTGAACACCTGGTCCACGTGGCAGTCCTCGGACACGCGGTACACGCTGGACTCCGCCTGGACGTCCCCCGACGGCAAGCTGGCCATCCTCCTGGTGAAGCTGGTGGTGGCGCCGGGCTCGGAAGGGGAGGAGACGCGGTGGGTGGTGCTGGGCACCGATGGAGGGCGCGCGTGGATCGCCCTCGGCAAACCGCCGGAGCACCAGCTCCTGGTGCCCTCGGTCCGCCTCGAGCCCAAGGGCAAGCGGCTCTACCTGGACGTGAAGCTGGAGCGCACGTCACGCTTCGCGCTGGGCAAGGACGGACACTTCATCACCGGGCAGTAGCGCGGTGCCTGGGCTCAGGGGGCTACCTGCCTCAGCAACTCCAGGGGTCCCAGCTCCTGGAGCCGCTGGAGCTGCTCCGTGTTCTTGACGAGCAGGGAGCCGGCGAAGCCCATGGCGTTGACGTTGATGCCGTGGGACTCGGCCCGGGCGCGAGGCACCAGCATCATCCAATCCCGTGTGGTGAGCAGGTTGTAGGGAGGCAGGGGCAGCGCGCGCCCGATGCCCAGCTCCGACATCAGCAACTGATAGGTCTCGAGCAGCCGGGCTCCGTCCTTCGCGGGGGAGGACGTCCACGGTCCGAGGCGCCTCACCGCGTGGGCGAAGTCCGGGGCCCCTGGCAGCACCTTTTCCATGGGAACCCGCAACCCGTCGGGGCCGAGCGGAGGGATGAGCTGGAGGTGCTTGTGGGGCTGGCTGGCCCCGGCCACCTCGCCGGAGTTGTAGAAGCCGAGCCCGTCCAGGCCGTCCATGCAGAGCGCGAGCGCCTCGAAGTCCGCGGTCGTGAGCAGGGACTCCTGCTCCTCGAAGGCGCGCGTCACGATGAGCAGGTGGTGCTCCACGACGTTGAACTTGTTGAGCAGGCACAGGTGCGTGGGCGAGAGCCCGCCCACCACGAGGTCCGGATCCGGGTTCTCGAAGGGATCGAAGGGCACCGTGCGGGGCTTCTCGCGCTTCGCCCGCTCGTCCTTGAGGTGGGCCCGGCCGAGCACGCGCACCTGGAAGGGGACTCCCCGGTGCTCCAGCGTCTGGCAGTCGGTGGCGATCGGCTGCAGGGCACCCGTGGCCAGTGCGTGCCGGGTCGTGGCGACGATCCGGGGCCACAGATCCTCGGGCCGCAGGGACGGCTCATGGGAAAGCGAAGGCGTGCTCATCACGTCGCGGATTATCGCAGGCAATCGCCCCGGGTGGGGGCCGTAAAGGGGCGCATGCGACACTCCGCGTCCCTCACCGTCCTGCTGGCCCTGCTGGGCACCGCGCCGGCCGCGCTCGCCGGGGCCCCCTCCGCCACCCCGGGCCCGCTCGAGAAGATCTCCATCGTCGAGTCCTCCAACCTCAAGCTGGACGACCGCTACCGCACCCTGAAGCTGCCCGAGAGCCCCGACAGTCCCGAGCTCCGCCAGCTCCGCGAGCACGTCCTGAAGCAGGTGGACCTGTCGCGCCGCTCGGACCCGGAGGTCATCCTGGCCGCGCTCGAGTGGGTGAGCATCCAGTGGGACCATGACGGGATGAACGAGCCCGCGCCGGGCACGTCGTCGTACCAGATCCTCCAGAACGTGAAGCAGGGGCAGCGCTACCGGTGCGTGGAGTACGGCACGGTGGTGTCGGACCTGCTGCTGTCGCTGGGCTACCCGTCGCGGCCGCTCGGCATCATGACGGCGGATCCCGCCTATGGGGGTTTCGGACAATCCCACGTGGCGTCCGAGGTCTGGTCCAACACGCTGGACAAGTGGATCTTCATCGATCCGCAGTTCAGCATGGCCGCCACCTACCAGGGGCGCTACCTGAGCTTCCACGAGATGTACCAGCTCAAGCGCGAGGGCCGGTTCGGGGAGATCCGCTTCACCCCCTCCCCACGCTACCTGGAGCGCCACAAGAAGACGCCGGAGGAGCTCGACACGCAGTACCGGGAGTTCATCGGCCGCTACTTCGGCTACATGAACATCCCCTACCTGCGGGACGGGAAGAAGGCCACGCTGGTGCTGCCGCTGGAGGGCAAGGGGCAGTTCGCGACCTTCCAGGGGTTCCACGCGGATGGCCTGCTCTTCACCGATGACCCACGGGAGCTCTACTTCCCGCTCAATCACACGCAGGTGCTGTTCACGTACAACAACGCGCGGCGGCCCATCGACCTCATCCAGGAACACGGCATCACCACCGAGCAGGAGTTCCTGAACAAGCGGCCGCTGTTCGCCGCCCGGCCGGACTACACGCTCACCCTCCAGCACGGCATGCCCTGGTTCGCGCACTACGAGCTGCGGGTGGACGGCGGCGAGTGGAGGCGGGTGCCCGGCGACACGGTGCCCCTGAAGCTGCACGCGGGGCTCAACACGCTCGAGGTCCGGGCGGTGAATCGGGCGGGGGCCGCCGGTCCCATCAACCGGATGAAGATCCGGTACGCGGCGGACCCCTGAGCCGTGGCACCGTTCAGCCGCGCAACAGCCGCTCCACGAGCGCCACGTACTGCTGCATGGCCGCTTCCTTCCCCAGGCCCTTGCGGCCCGCCCAGGCGTCGTACTTGGCGCGTCCCTTGAGGTCCAGCATCCCCGGGCGCTTGCCCTGCACGTCCCCCTCGGTGGCCTGTTTGAAGAGCGAATACAGCTCCAACAGCGTGTCGTTGGAGGGGCGCGTCTTGAGGGTCTTCACGCGCTCCTGCGCGGAACTGAAGTCATCTGTGAGTGCCATGTCGGTGTCTCCTCTACTTCATCAACTCTTCCATCCAGCGAGCGAAGGGCTCCGACGCCACTACCGGCCCCAGCCGCCTCCGCAGTGCTTCGCGGCCCAGCTCCTGGAAGGTATCGGACAGGCCGAGCTTCTCGAGCACCTCGCGCACCGGGCGCTTGCCGTCCCGCTCCATCACGCGGGTGAGCAGGCCCTCCAGCTCCGCGCTGGCGTCCCGCGAGGCGAGCCACTGGGTGAGGGCCTTGCGCACCACCGCCGCGCTGCCGGGCACGTCCGCGCGTGAGAGCTCGCGTCCGAGCTTCGCCACGGGCAGGCTCAGCACCCCATCGAGGATGGCCACGCGCATCTCCGCCTGATCCGCGGCCCGGCTCGGGTCGGTGAGCGCGTCCGCGAGCTGCTGGAAGATGCCGGTGAGCGCCGAGTCGGCGAAGTCGCGCGCCCGCTTCTCCACCTGGCGCTCGATCTCATCGGAGAGCGCGCCGGCGATGCCACCCAGGGTCCCGCCCGAACTCTTGGCCTGCTCGGCCGCGAACTTCGCCAGGCCGGAGAAGCCCTTGGCGAGGCGGTTCTCCGTCACGGGAGCGCTCACCTTGCGGCTGAACTCGATGAGCACGTTGAGCAGCAGCGCTCGCGCCAGCGCGCGGACGGGCGGACGGTCCAGCACGGTGAGCACCAGCGCCCGGTCCGGCGAGTAGCGGCGGGAGGCCAGCTCCGCCAGCATCTTGGGCAGCTCCGGTGGCACGGCCTCGCGCACGGTGCGCGAATCCCCGGTGAGCTGGTGCTGGAGGTGCTCGAGCGCGGCGGCGAGCTCACGGTCCGCGGTGTCGGAAGCGAGCCAGCCCTCGAGGGCGGCCCTCAGCGCGCGCGCCACGAGGGCGGGCGGCAGGAGGGTTTCGAGGGGCTGGGCGAGCTCGTGCTCCACGACGAGCGAGGCGAGGCGATCCAACGGACCGTCAGGAGAGGAATCCTGGAGTCTGGCGAGGAGGTCCTGGGCATTCATGGCGGCGCACAGTATGGCGCGGCTCGCGGCTTCCGCCTCCCGGAAAGCATCCGGGATGTCGACAGGTGGGCCCCGCTTCACGCTCGAGCTTTGCCTGGCCGCCTGCCCAAGGACTTCGTGGACGTGGGGCATACTCCCCGCCCATGAAGAGACTCCCTGCGTTCGCCCAGCTGGCCCTGGCCTCGGGCTTCTTGCTGTGGTCCGTCGCATGTGCCACCTCCGAGGTGCATGCGCCCCAAGCCGTCGCGGGGCGAGCAGGGGCCACTACCCTCCGGCCGCAAGGGCCGGTGGTCTTCGACAGTGGGGCTCCAGGTTCCTTGGCGCCTCGCTCGAGTGGCACCCAGGAGCCTGGAGGTGGACGCATCCAGGCGCGTCCGCTGCCCGTGGGCCTCCGCGAGATGGGCGACGGCCGGCTGAAGCTCTTCCGCCCCTGGTGGCCGCCCGACCTCACATTGGAGGTGCTGAGCGTGGAGGAAGTCCGCCCGCTTCTGACAGCCTTCGCGCCCTAGCACCCACCGCTGGGACCTCGGCTTCGCCTGTTGGAATCCCCGGGAGTGGGGCTGTCTCGGGGTGCCGCGACGCGGACCGAGACGAAGCTGCACGAGGAGTTTCTCAACCAATTCGGCCCCGCGTTGCTACCACTGCCCGAGTCGCTGGCGTCCAGCCGGCTGTTGCTCGCCCTGCAACTGTCCACCCGCTACATGGGGGAGGGCGTCCGCGAGGCGGCGCGGGAACTCTTCAATTCACCCGCCTTTGTCCTGGGCGTTGGCCTGTCCATCGGGGTGTACTTCGCCGCCTGGCTGGCACCGGAACCGTTTTTCTCCAAAGCATTCGCGGCAACCCTCACGCTGCGCCTGGCGCTCCTGGTGGGGTTGGTGGAACTGGGGCAGGTGGCCCAGGCGTGCCTGAGACTGTATCAGCAGGTGGAAGCGGCCCGGACGCCGCAGGAGGTGGAGGCGGCCTCGGCGCGCTTCGGCAAGGTGATGGGGGGAACCGGGCTGAGAGTCCTGGTGGTGGTGGTGAGCATGGGGATGGGACGGATGATTCCGCAGGTGCCAAAGGGCGGGATCTGGTCACTGCTGCCGTCCTTGGGCGCCACGTCGGAGGGAGCCCAGGTCATGCTGGGCACCATCGCGACAGCGGAGGTGGTGGCGGACGGCACCCTCATCGTCACCGGCACGGCGGTGGGAGAAGTGGCGGCGTCCGCATGCTCCAAGTCTGGGCTATGCACCATGATGACGGGCGGTGCTTTCAAGGAGGAGGCGCGGCTCTCCACCCGCTACGGTCCGCCACACACGCGCCAGAACCGGCCACACAACGAGGCCATTGAAAAGGAACTGGCTGCGAGAGAGGCAGCGGGGCACTCGAGGCTCGAGAAGAACAAGGCGCAGTTGGATGCCATGGGTGAGCGTGTCCTGGATCGCCAACCGGTCAACGGCGTTCGATTCCGGAGACCAGATGCCTCGTCGGTGAGACCTGATGGAGTGCGGCATAACACCAACTACGTCTCCAACCCGCGCAACCTGAAGGACGAGCTCGAGGCCTTCGAGTCCATGGTTCGCTCGGACCCGGGAGCCATTCATGAGCTGTATCAGCTCAATGGAACGCTGGTCAGACGTTTCGTCCCGCCAGGCGTGAGCTACCCTTAGGCGCGAGGACAGGGCGAGCTGATGGCACGTGAGCCAGACATGAATCAGTGGAAAGAGGAACTGGTCGCGGTGTTCCACAGTGGGGACGAGGCTCGAGCCCGTGCCATGGTGGCCCAATGCAGTGCGCAGCCTCGAAAGACCCGGGCTCTGTTGGAGGTCATGCTCGAGGACGCAGATGCACTCGTGCGCCAGACGGCTGCATTCGCGCTGGGCGAGCTGGGAGGAGCCGCCAGCGCCAGACGCCTCGAGCAGCAACTGGCCCTGGAAGAAGCGCGTGGGGACTACGATGGCGAGTCTGTCGCGACAGTCATCACCCAGGCGCTCGGGCGGCTCGAGGACGCAGGCGCTCGAGCGAGTCTGGTGCGCAGACTGCACCGGCTGGTGGCCAGCCCTGCACCCGAGCACTCGGATGTGAGCACGGTGGCGCGCTCTCTGTGGCGCAGACGCCACCCGGAGCTCATTCCCATCGTCCGGCAAGCCCTGCAGCGGCTCGCCCCCCCCGTCTCGCGCTCTTTGCACGGCCTGCTGGCACTCCTGGAGAAGTTTCCAGAGGAACTTCGCGCCTGGGCTCGAGAGCCCTCGGTGCCCGTCGAGCACAAGACGGGAGCCCTCACGCTTCTCGAGGAGGACATCCCGGACGAGCTGCTCGCCGTCCTACCCGCGTTCATCTCCGCGGCCCATGCCCTCGTCGAAACAGCCGTTGGGCAGAAAGGGACGGCTTCCTACTATTGTGACCGGCTCTTCACCCTGGTGCTCCTTCACCGGGAGCGCCTGCTGCCCGCGCTCCCAAGCGATGCTCGTGCCGAGCTGCGCTTCTTGGCTCGGCGTCTGGTGGCGGCCCTCTCCACCAACTGCAGCCTTGGTGCTGCCGTCGTGCTGCAGCACGTGGGCCAGCGCGAGGACGCTCCTCTTCTGGAGGCCAACCGGCCGACGGAGCCGATTCTTGCCAAGGTCTTCGACGAGGCCGCGCAGGTGTTGCGCCAACTCCCTCCCGACTGAATCACCACAAGTGTCGCGGTGCCCTGGGAACTCGGCGTAGCTGACCCGAGGCGCTGGCTACGCCCGGGCCACCTGGGCCGGTGGCGGCGCCTCGCTCGGGCCAGGCTGGGAGGCTTCGGCGAGCGCCTCGATGCGCAGCAGCAGCTCCTCGATGTGGCCGCGCTCGACGCGGGCGGCGGACGGGTTGCCCAGGCCGGAGAAGCGCAGCAGCGTGAGCTGGGCCGTCAGCTCCTCGACGAGCCCGATGCTGTGCTCCAGCTCGGCCGCGGCGTGCTCGTACAGCCGGGTGAGCCGCTCCTTCACGCTCGCGGGGGCATTGGCCAGCGCCGCCTCCATCTCCAGCAGCCGCTTCTCCTGCGCCCGCAGGCGCCCGATGAACCCGTCCAGCAGCCGGTGCTCGCGCGCCTGTTCCGCCGCCCACGAGTTCTCCACCGCCGCCTGCCTCCAGCACTCCTCGAGCCGTCCCGTCACCTCCTCCAGCCGCCGGGCCCGCTCGCTCCGGGCGCCACGCTCCGGGCGGAGGGCCGCGTCCCCCGGACCGAGGATCACGGGCAGCAGGAAGGGCCAGAGGACCAGGGCCTGCAGGGCCTGTCCGAGCCGCTCCGCCAGGGGGCTTCCCCGCTTCTGGACGAAGGCGCAGACCGCCGCCACCGCTCCGAGCACCGCATAGGCCGTGAGAATCACGAGTGCCGTCATGGTCCATCCTCCTCAGCCCAGCGCGTTGAAGGCCCAGAAGCCCAGGCCCGACGTGAACGCCACCATCATCCAGGACACCCGCGCGAGAATGCCCACGCGGTACGCGTCCTCGGCGGACAGCACGGCGGTGGCGTCACCCAGCGCGGTGCGGGTGACGGACTCGGCCAACAGACTCAGCAGCCGGTGGATGCGCGCGCCGGCGGCCCAGCCGGACAGGAGGAACGCCGCGGTGAGCAGCAACGGCCCCGCCCACTCGGCATCCAGCCTCCACAGCAGGTAGAGCGGAGGCGCGAGCCCCGCGAGCAGCAGCGAGCCCGTGGCCGCCGAGGCCAGCAGCGCCGCCACCAGCCGGGCGAGGGGCACGCGCGCCGCCACGAGGATGCTCGCCGCGTAGATGGGGCCCAGCGACGCCGCGAGTCCCATCAACACATTCGTCGAGGCCAGTGTGGCGGGCAGGACCCAGGACTCGCCATGGCCGCGCGCGGCGCTCGCGGTGGCGGCGAAGACGCTCGTGCACACGGCGATGACGCCCACCGAGCCGACCACCAGGCCCTGGAGCCGCGAGGCCTCGAGCAGCCGCTCCACGATGGCGGACGGCTCGCGCAGGAGCTCCACGAGGAGTTGCCGTTCGGGCTCGGCGGGGACGGTGGGCTCGGGGAGGGGGGCGCGCTCCTCCACGGACCAGGGCATGAAGGGCGTGAGGGGCTCGGCGGTGAAGGTGACACTCCGGGAGACCGCTTCCATGGGAGACCTCGTCAGGACCAGAAGGTGAGGAAGAAGGCGTGGACGCGCAGGAGGAAGACGGCGCCCAGGAAGAAGGCGAAGGCACGCGACATCCACCAGGCCGCCTTCGAGGAATCGAGCGAGGTGATGACGCGCACGGGCAGGGCCGCGAGGGTGGCGAGCGCGAGGCCGGGGACGAACACCGCGGGGAGGGCGAGGATGAGCGGCGCGTCCTGGGCGATGAGCACGAGGAAGGCCATGAGCGGCATGACACAGGTGGCCACCAGCCCGGCGGCGAGGAGCCCGATGGAGGTAGCGGCGAGCAGGACGCGGGTGGTGAGCCGAAGGCGCAGGTAGATGGCGAAGACGAGGGTGCCGGGGACGACGACGAGCAGGGCCTCGAAGACGGCGCGCAGGGCATCGAGCCTGGGGGCGAGCCGGAGACCTCCGGGGGAGACGAAGCCGGCGGTGGCGGAGGTGGCGGCCACGAGGAAGATGCCGAGCAGCGCGGGGGCGAGGGTGGCGGCGACTGGACGCCGGGCCATGTCGAGCGCTTCGCGAGCGGGCCGGTCCACGGCGCGCAGGAGAGAATTGACCAGGTCCAGGCGGCCCATCGCCGCCCCGGGAGATGCAGAGCCCATGAGGCCTCCTCAGGTGCGCGGAATCGCGCGACCCGGGAATGAGCAAGCCCCATGCCTCGGCCCCGAACCCATCACGCCCAACCTCCCCCGCTCACGCCCAATTTCCCCTCTCCCCTCGGGAGAGGGACGGGGTGAGGGTGCCCGTGCCCGTATTCCTACCCGTGAGCGCCGCCACCATGCCCAGGCCCACCTGGGAGCCGGGAGACAGAGGTATGTAAGGCGTTACACAGGCCTCCCCGGCGCGGCGAGCCCCTCAGCGGCTGCTCTGGATCGAGGGGCTGCCATGCGCCACTCGTAGTCGACTACGAGTGATGTCGGACAATGGCTTACATCGCTCGTAGTCGACTACGAGTGAAGGCCCCAAGCCACCACCCGCTCAGCCGATGTGGAGCTCCTCGCGGATGCCGTGTTCATGGATTTTGTTGAAGAGGGTCTTGTAGCTCACGCCGAGGAGCCGTGCGGCGGCGGTCTTCTGCCCGTCGGAGGCCTGGAGGGCGGCGATGACGGCGGCGCGTTCGGCGCTGGCGACGGCATCGCGCAGGGTCATCACGGTGGGCGCCGGGACCGGAGCCTCCGTGGGAGCCGAAGCTGGAGCGGGGGAGGAAACCCGAGCCGCCTGGGGAGCCCGGAGCGAGTCGGAATCGAAGTGGCCGAGGACGACGGCGCGCTCGACGAAGTTCTCCAGCTCGCGCACGTTGCCGGGCCAGGGGTACGCCGAGGCGCGGCGCAGGGTCTCCGCATCCGGCCGGGGCGCGGTGAGCCCCTTCCTCACCGCGTGCTTCTCCAGGAAGTGCGCGATGAGGCCGGGGATGTCCCGGGCGCGCTCGCGAAGGGGAGGCAGGTGGATGGGAATGACGGCGAGCCGGTAGAGGAGATCCGAGCGGAACTGCCCGCTGGAGGCCATGGCATCCAGATCCCGATGGGTGGCGGAGATGACGCGGAGGTCCACCTTCACCGTCTCTCGTCCGCCGATGCGGGTGATCTCCCGCTCCTGCAGCACGCGGAGGAGGCGGGCCTGGGCCTCCAGGGACATGTCTCCAATCTCATCCAGGAAGAGCGTGCCGCCGTCGGCCGTTTCGATGAGTCCCTTGCGCCGGGAGTGGGCGCCGGTGAAGGCGCCGCGCTCGAAGCCGAACAGCTCGGACTCGAGCAGGGAAGGGGGGAGGGCGGCGCAGTTGACGGAGACGAAGGGTCCATCGAGCCGGGGCGAGGCGGCGTGGATGGCGCGGGCGACGAGCTCCTTGCCGGTGCCGGACTCACCGCGCACGAGCACGGTGGCATCCGAGGCGGCCACACGGGGCAGGAGCGCGGCCACATCCCGCAACCCGCCATCCGCCCCGATGAGCGCGCGGCCCGTCTCCGTGTCCGGAGTGAGCGTGGGGGCGGCCAGCTCCAGCTCCACCAGCCGGCGCCCCGCTTCCAACGCGGCCTCCACGGCGGAGACGAGCCGCTCGTTGGCGAAGGGTTTGACGAGGAAGTCGGCCGCGCCCGCGCGCAGCGCCTGCACCGCGCGCTCCACGGTGCCGAAGGCGGTCATCACGATGACGGGCATGCGCAGCCCCTGCTTGCGCAACCGGTCGAGCAGCACCAGCCCATCCCCATCGCCCAGCTTCACGTCGAGCAGCAGGAGGTCCGGCGCATGCCGCGAGAGGTACGCCTCCGCGGCGGCCACCGAATCGAGCGGAACCACCCGCAGCCCCCGCGCTCCCAGCACGTCCTGGTAGAGCTTCGCGCAGGTTGCGCTCGTCCTCCACGAGGGCCACCTCGGGCCCGTCCACCGCGGCATCCACCGTCATCGCACGTCCTCCCTCGCCGGGCCGGAAGCCGCTGGCGCCACGGGCAGCTCCACGCGGGCCACCGCTCCTGGCCCATCCGGGCGCGGCAGGAGCCCGAGCCTGCCACCGGCGGCTTCGATGGCCGAGCGCGAGATGGCCAGCCCCAGCCCGGTCCCATCCGCCTTCGTCGTGTAGAAGGGCCGGAAGAGCCGCTCGCGATCCACGGCCTCGAGCCCCTTGCCCTCGTCGCGCACCTCGACGACCACGTGGCCCTCCTCACTCCGGGCCACGACCTCGATGCGCCCGGTGTGCGCCTCCTGCATGGCCTCGGCGGCGTTCTTCAACAGATTCAGCAGCACCCCGCGCAGCGTGTCCTCGTCACCCACCGCCCGCAGGTCCGGGTCCAACCGGGACACGAGCGTGGGGAAGCCCGGCTCGCCCTCGGCCACCGCCACCGCCTCCAGGACGATGCGCGACACGTCGAGCGGGCTCGCGCTCTTCTCTCCCCGCGGCGCCCGGCCGAGGCTCAGCAGCTCGGCGACCCGCGCGTCGATGCGATCACTCTCCTCGCGGATGATGCGGACCGCCTTCTCGAAGCGGGCGCGGTGCTCGGCGGAGACCTGCCCGGCCTGTCCGGAGAGCAGCTCGGCGTAACCGCGCACGGCGGCGAGGGGATTCTTGATCTCATGGGCAACCGAGGCGGCCAGCTCCCCGGCGATGGCGAGCCGCTCGGCGCGCTCCAGCCGGCCGCGCAGGGCCGCCGCCTCGGCGCGGGAGGCCGAGAGCTGCTCGGAGAGCCGCACCTGCTTGGGGAAGAGGAGCTGCTCGATGCCCCGGTTGAGCTGCTCGCCCAGGCCGATGAAGAGCAGGGAGGCCAGGAGCGCCACCACCACGGAGACGGAGACCTGGACGAGGTCCACCGGGTAGCCGAGCACCCGGAACACCGCGACGACGGCGCAGGCCACGGCGATGGCGAGCACCGCATGGGTGAGGGCCCGGGAGACCGGAAGCTGCACCGCGACCCGCTCGTGGAGGGTGTAGCTCAGCGTCGCCATCTCGGCGGCGAGCACGATGCACAGGATCATCCCATTGCCGGCGGGAGCCCCCTGGAGCAGCTCGAACACCGTGCGGAGCAGGCAGACGAGGAGCGAGACACCGATGAGCGCCGTCAGATGCCGGGAGAGCCGGCGGATGGAGGCGTTCTCGTGCCGGCACAGCGCGAGGCGGAGCACGCCGAGCAACCCCACTCCGGCGAGTCCCAGCACCTGCGGGAACACCGCCAGGAGCGGCTGGTCGAAAGCCGTGGCCACCCAGGCGGACAGCCCGAGGAGCGCCAGCCCGGCTGGCAGGAGGGCCCAGAGGAGCCGCTGGCGTGCGCGGGAAGGCCCCAGGTCGGCGAGGGCATCGGCGACGAAGCCGGAGACGGACATGAGCGCGGCGAGCCCGACGGCCACGCGGACGGACTCCCGGGCGCGGGGCTCCAGGAGGACGACGAACCACCCGGCGGCGAAGAGGGCGACGCCGGTGGGGCCGCAGGCGAAGAAGAGCTTGCGCCGCTCCCCACGCGCGGAGGCGAGCACGTAGCCTGCCAGCAGGCCGTTGAAGAGCGCCACGATGAGCGCGACGACGGAGGAGGCGAAGAGATGCGCCGACATACGGGCCCCCCGAGCGTACCACGCGCGGCGCGGTATCATGCCCGGGATGCCTGTTCTCGCCCTCGCCGTCCTCCTGGCCACCTCCGCGGCCACCGCCAGTGAGCCGGCCCTCGATGCCTTCGCCCAGCTCCCGGCGGATCCCGCCCCGCCCGCGCTCATCCGCGACAGCCACTACTGGATCTCCAACGAGGACCACCTCGGGCTCTTCCACGAGGCGGTGAAGGACAAGGGCGGCCTCTACCTCGGGGTGGGCTCGGATCAGAACTACCTGCTGGGCGCCTGGGCCCGCGCGGAGCTGCTCGTGCTGATGGACTTCGATCAGTCCATCGTGGATCTCCACCGCGTCTACCGCGTCATCTTCCTCGCGGCGGAGACGCCCGAGGACTTCCTGCGCCTGTGGCGGAGGGAGAACCGTGCGGAGCTGCGCCGCCTCATCGCCGAGGGCTACCCCGACAAGAAGGAGCGGGCCGGTGCGCTCCGGGCGCTCGGCACTGCCCGAGGCGCGGTGGAGCGGCGGCTGAATCGTGTGGTGGAGCAGATGGCGAAGGCGTCGCTGCCCTGCTTCCTGGTGGATGCCGCCGAGTACGCGCACATTCGCCGCCTCTACCAGGAGGACAAGGTCTTCATGGTGCGGGGAGACCTCACCGCCCGGCGCACGGTGAGCGCCATCGGCCGGGCGGCGGCGCGGGCGGGGAAGAAGGTGGGGGTGCTCTACCTCTCGAACGCCGAGCAGTACTTCCCCTATGAGGCGAAGTACCGGAGCAACATCCGCGCGCTGCCGCTGGACGAGCGCAGCGTGGTGGTCCGCACGAGCGGCCAGCGGGGCATCTCGCACGTGAGGGGCACCTACTACCACTACAACACCCAGTCGGGTTCGAGCTTCCTGGCCTGGCTGGCGGACGCGAAGACGCGGGATGTGCGCGGGATGCTCCGGTACGCGCCGGGGGGCGGCGAGGTGTACGGGCTGTCGCGGCTCGACATCGGGCCGGCCGAGGCGCGCGAGGTGATGAAGCAGAAGCTCCTCGCCAAGCGGCAGGTGAAGAGGGGGAAGCGGACGAGGGGCCTGTTCCGGCGGGCGGGGGCCGAGGCCGTGCAATGAGGGGCGGGAGCGTGTGCGCGCTCGTGCTCGGACTGCTGTGGGCGGGGGCTCCGGAGGCGGGGACGCCGTTCCCCGGTGCGCCCGAGGTGCTGCCCTGCCTCGACGCACCCGTGCCGGGTATGGCCTGCATTCCCGGCGGTCCCTTCCCGCGAGGCGTGAACACGGGGAAGCACGCACCGGCCCGGCCCCAGTCAGAGGTCTGGGTGCAGAGCTTCTACATGGACACCCACGAGGTGACGTACGGGGACTACCAGGCCTGCGAGAAGGAGGGCCGGTGCGGGAAGGGCGGGCCGCACTACCGCGACTTCGACCACCCGCGGCAGCCCATCAACGGGGTGAGCTGGTACGACGCGAAGGGCTACTGCGAGGCCCACGGCAAGCACCTGCCCACGGAGGCCGAGTGGGAGAAGGCGGCGCGGGGCACGGATGGGCGGCTCTACCCCTGGGGCAACGAGCCGGCCACCTGCGAGCGCGCGGTCATCCAGGACCGCCGGGGGCGGAGCTGCGGGAAGAAGCAGCGCTCGAAGACGCACGCCGACGTGGGGCGTCCGGAGCCGGTGGGCACGCGGCCTCCCAACCCCTACGGGCTCCACGACATGGCGGGCAACGCGTGGGAGTGGGTGGCGGACTGGTACACGCCCTCGTGGAAGGACTGTGGCGAGGCGTGCCGGGGAGTGGACCCCCAGGGCCCGTGCGAGGGACGCGAGCCCTGCCCGGGCCACACGCGGAAGGTGGTGCGAGGGGGCTCGTGGTTCTGGCCGGCCTCGTACGCGACGACGGTGTACCGGCGGCCCCACGTGCCCGCCAACCGGCCCATCTTCCACCACTTCGGATTCCGCTGCGCCGCGAGCGTCGAGCAGGCGCGGGCACTCGCTGCCCGCCCGCGGTGAGCCGCGCGGCCGTCAGTGGTGGGCGAGGGCGCCGGGCGTACGGGGGAGCCGCACGGTGAAGGTCGTCCCCAGGCCCTGTTCCGAATGGGCGGCCACGGTGCCCCCGTGCGCCTCCACGAGGTGCTTCACGATGTAGAGGCCCAGCCCGATGCTGCGGCTGGCCCGGTCCACCTGCGGCGTGCCGCGCTGGAGCGGCTCGAAGAGGCGGGGGAGGACGTCGAGCGGAATGGGCGGCCCCTCGTTGTGCACCGCCAGCTCCACGGAGTCGCTTTCGGTGCGCAGCTCCACGCGCACGGGCGTGGCCTTGGGGCTGTACTTGAGGGCGTTGGTCACCAGGTTGGACACCACCTGGGCCATGCGGTCCGAGTCCCACTCACCCGTGGCGGCGCCCCGCTGGCTCACCTGGAGGTGGCGCTCCGGCCAGGCCACGCCCACCTCGTCCAGCACCTGGTGGACGAGCTGCCGCAGATCCGTGGGCCGGCGCTCCAGCGAGATGCCTCCGCCCAGGCGGGCCTGGGTGAAGTCGAGCAGGTCGCGGATCATCCGCGCGGCGCGCTCGGCCGAGGAGAGGATGCGGCTGGAGGCCCGGGTGGCGCGCGCGTCGAGCTTCCTCATGCCGGAGCAGGGCGTGGGCCGCCAGGGTGATGGCGTGGATGGGGTTGCGCAGGTCGTGGCTGACGATGCCGATGAGCTGCTGCTCGAACTCCACGCGGCGGCGAAGCTCGGCCTCCTGCTCCTTCTGCCGCGTCACGTCCCGGCTGATGGCCACGCCCGCGATGAGCCGGCCCTCGGGGTCTCTCACCGGGCTGGCGCTCACCCGCACCGTGGCGCGGCTCCCGTCCCGGCGCTCCAGCTCCAGCTCCTGGTCCGTCACCACCTCGCCCTGGAGCAGCGAGCGCGACAGCGGCCACTCCTCGGGCTGGAGGAGGTGGCCGTCCGGGTGGAAGCCGCGGAACTCGGAGTACTCTGCCACACCGCTGGCGTGGTGCATGGGGCCACGCACCAGCTCTTCCTGCTGGTGGTTGAAGAACGCCAGCCGGCCCGAGGGCTCGGAGATGATGACGCCCGCGGGCATCTGCTGGAGCACCGCGTCCAGCAGCCGCTGCTTGGCCTCCAGCTCGGCCGCGTACCGCGCGGTGTCGACGGACGAGGCCAGGTGCCCGGTGGCCTGCTCGAAGAAGCTCCGGTAGGCCTCGTCCAGCGCGAGGCGCGGGGACACGCCCGCCACCAGCACCCCGTAGGGCGCCTTCTGTCCCGGCTGGGCAATGGGGAGCAACACCGCCGTGTGCGGCGGCTCGTCCCACGGTCCTCCCGGCAGGTCTCCGAAGCGCGCACGCACGTCGGTGACCACCTCCAGGCGCCCGGTGGCCGCCACGCGCGCCAGGGGCCAGCGGCTGGCGTCCACCTCCCCGTCCATCCCCGCGCTCGCCACCAGGGTGGCCTGGGCGCGCTGCTCGTCCCACTGGTACATCAGCGCGAACGGCACGTCCGCCGGGTTGGCCGACAGCGTCCGCGCGGCCTGACGGCACGCCTCCTCCGGAGACCGGGCCTCGCGGATGTGCCCGGCGAGCTGCCGCAGGGTGTACAGCCGCCGCTCGCCGATGACGCGCTCGGTGGTGAAGTTCACCGCGGTGAAGACACCTTCCACCCGGCCCGTCTCCAGGCCGATGGGGCTATAGGAGAAGGTGCGGTAGGTCTCCTCCAGGAAGCCGGCCCGGTCGATGAGGAGCATCAGATCATCCGCCCACGTGGCCTGGCCCGTGGCGAAGACGCCTTCCAGCATGGGGCTGATGACGTGCCAGATCTCCGCCCAGGCCTCGCGGCCCGGCCGGCCCAGGGCCAGCTCCGGGTGCTTGCGTCCGAAGTAGGGGATGAAGGCGTCGTTGTAGAGGACGAGCAGCTCCGGCCCGGCGTAGAGGAGGATGGGGAAGCGCGAGTTGAGGCAGATGCTCACCGCGCTGCGCAGCGACTGGGACCAGCCCTCCACGGGCCCGAGGGACGTGGCCGGCCAATCGAAGGCGCGCATGTGCGCGCCCATCTCTCCACCGCCCGTGAAGACGTCATCCGCGTCTCGGGGCAGGAGGGCAGGGGCCTTGTGGTACTCGGCTCGGATGGAGAGGGTCCCGTCGATGTGCTCGCTCATTCAGGTGTCGTGGAGTTCCTTCGCTTCCGGACGGAAGCCAACGCATTCGAAGCACCGGAGATTCTCTCTCGTGGGTCTCCCTGGCGGGCGGTCCACGGGGCTCCCCGGGCAGCCTGGCCAGGGACCTGGCTGGCAGCCACCGGGCCCCCTGCCACCCCCCGGCACACGGCCTTTCGAGCGCCCGCCAGGCAGAGTCGCCCTCACACAACCCCACAGGTCGTTCCATTCCGGAGAATGTCTCCAGTAACCTCCGCGCACCTTCGCACCACTTCCCAGGGCTTTTGAGTGTCCTCCATGTCTGACCGTGATCCGCCCCAGCAGGGCCCTTCGGAGAGAAGGCGCCCCCCCCTGTTCTCCCAGGGGGACACCGAGTATCTGCGCCTGCGGAAGCTGGCGAATGGGCCGGACGAGCTGAAGCGCTTCCTGTGCCTGCCTCGCACCGGGGGCCGGGAAGGGCCGCTGGTGGAAGTCGCGGTGCTGGAGCCGCAGGCGCATTGGAAGCGCCTCGCGCGCCTCGAGGATGCGGCGGCGTTGGGCGCGCTGTTGTCACACCCGGCGATTCCCCGCACCCACGGACTGTTCCGGCACGAGGACTCCCACTACCTGGTGACGGAGTACGTGTCCGGCATCAGCGTGAACATGGCCGGGCATTACGGCTGCGTGCGCCAGCGGAACCTGTCCGAGTCCTTCATGCTCTACGTCGCCTCCGAGGTGGCGGGCGTGTTGTCCTACGTGCATGGGCTCACGGACGCGGCGGGGCGGCCGCTGGGCGTCCTCCATCGCAGTGTGGACCCCTACAACATCATCGTGAGGCACGATGGCGCGGTGATGCTGGCGAACTTCATGTCGGCCTGCTCGCGGCTGCCCGGACGCGAGCCGGTCCCCCCGTATGTCCTCCGGGGAGAAGCTCGACTTCGCCGCCCCGGAGCGCCTGTTCCCCATGCCGGAGGGGGAGGTGGATGCCCGCGCGGATCTCTTCTCGTTGGGCCTGGTGATGCTGGAGATGACGACGGGCCAGCAGCTCTATGGCACGGACGAGGTGGAGCAGGCCGCCGCGGCGCTTCCTCCGGGCCACCCGGGTGGCGAGGGGGAGGAGCGCTGGGTGTCCGAGCTGCGAAGCTGGACGTCGGTGGAGGAGATGGCCCGGCGTGCCGCGGCCTTCCGTCCCGAGCACATCGAGCACCTGATGCGGAACGTGTCCGAGCCCATGCGGCGCATCCTCCACAAGCTGCTGCGCCGCCATCCCTCGGAGCGCTATGCCACCGCCGCCGCGTTGAAGACCGACCTGGAGGCGTGTCTCGGCGCGTCGGGCAGGCCCTACGGGGGCAAGGAGGCGCTCGAGGAGCTGCGGGAGGCCCGGGACGAGGCGGAGTCGGACAAAGGGCCCATCGAGCTCATCCCCTCCGACGAGGCCGAGCGGAGGGCGGGAGAGCGGCACCCGTGGACGAGTCACTGACGGGCGGCGTCAGCGGCTGGGGGCGATGACGGGCGGGCGCTCGGCGAGCCACCGCTCCAGGGTCTCCTGGAGCTTCCGCGCCCAGGGGGCGCGCTCGTGCTCGAGCAGGCCGAGCGCCTCGGTGATGAGCTGCCGGGCGCGGAGCCGGTCCTCGCCGGAGTCCCACAGGGCGCGGGCGAGGCGGAAGCGGATGTGGACCCGGTGCAGCTGGACGGCATGGGGGGACTTCTCGATGAAGGCCAGCGCGCGCTCCAGGGGGGCGATGGCCTCGCGGGGCCGTTTCGCCAACAGGTAGGCGTTGCCCAGGTTCATCAACAGCTCCGCCCGGGCGTTGTGGAAGTCGATGGGCTGGGCGCTGTGGATGGTGGCGGCGCGCTCGAAGTAGGGCAGGGACGCCTCGGCCCGGCCCTGCTGCTGCAACGCGTTCCCCAGCCCATGCAGCGGGGAGCAGAGCGTCACGTGCTCGGGGCCCCGTTTCGCCTCCAGTTGCGCGATGGCCTCGCGGAAGTGGTGCTCCGCCTCCGACAGGCGGCCCAGGCTCATCTCGACTTGCGCAAGGTTGCTGGTGAAGATGGCCGCGCTGGTGCCGTCGGGGCCCTCGGCGGTCTGGATGATGCGCAGCGCGCGCAGCATCAGCGGCATGGCCTCGTTCGCATCCTCCCTCGAGCCATAGAGCAGGTGCATCGCGTAGTCGTTGAGCGCGTAGGCCACCATGGGGTGGTCGGGGCCCAGGGCCTGCTCGAGCACCTGCAGCGCCTGCCGGGTGAGCCGCCTGCCCTCCGCCACCTCGCGCTTCACCCACGAGGCGGTCGAGAGCGCGAGCAGCGCCTGTCCGGAGTCCGGGTGGGCGGCGCCCAGCTCCCGCTCGCGCAGGGCCAGGGCGCGCCGCACGTGGACGAGCCCCTCGTCCACCTGGCTCTGGGTGATCAGCGAGGTGCCCAGCTCCACGAGGACGTCCGCCACCTCCAGGGACTCGGGCCCCTGGTGCTTCTCCAGCAACGCCAGGGCCTGCTGTTGCCGCTCGGCGGCCTCCGCGTAGCGGCCCTCGATGGCCAGCACCCGGCCCACGTTGTTGAGCAACCGGGCGCGCAGCACCTCATCACTCCCCATGCGGGTGAGGGCCGCGTCCGCGCGCTCCTGCCACAGGTGCGCCAGCTCGTACTTCTCCAGCCGCTCGCCGGTGATGCGCACCGCCAGGGTGGAGGCCCGCACGGCCACCGCGTCGTGGCGGCTGGCCTCGGCGGCCCAGACGGCCTCCTGGATGAGCTTCTCCGCGCCGCGGTAGTCCCCCGCCTGATCTCGCAGCTCCGCCACGAGCAGGAGGGCCTCCGCGCTGCCGTACCGGTCTCCGGCGGCGCGGGCCTCCTCGGCCACGGGGAGCACCCGGGCCGCTCCCTCCGCGTACCGGCCCGCCACGCCGAGCATGCGTCCCTCCATCAGCGCCGCGTGCAAGGCCTCGGTGCGCGCGTGCGCGGCGGCGTCTTCCGGCGTGGGCCCCGCGGCCTCGAGCACCGCGAGGTCGGAGCACCCGGCCAGGGGGGAGAGCTGCTCGGCGGTGCGCGGGGCGTGCTGCACCACGCGGGTGTCCGCCTGGGCGAAGAGGCGCGTCAGCGCGGCCACCTCGGCCAGCCGCTGGTCCAGGCAGCGCATGCGCCGGCCCAGCAGCTCCTCGGACTGTTCGCCGCGCATGCGGGTGGCCTCGCAGGCGGAGGTGTGCAGGGAAGCCCAGGCGGCGGTGTACGCGTCCAGCGTGCGCTGCGTGCTCTTCCAGGCCTCCAGGGCGAAGGGCCGGCCGGTGGCGAGGAAGGCCGTCTCCGCCGACTGCTTCTGCTCCGGGCCCCAGATGCCGGCCACCTTCTCTGCCGCGCCCTCGCAGGCCCGGGCCGCGCGCGTGTGCACCGCGTGGGTGACGCCCACCGAGAGCAACAGCGCCAGCGCTCCGCCGAGCTGGGGCCACCACCGCCGCCGCTTCGCCGGCTCTCCCTGGAGCGTGGTGAGCAGGGCCTCCATCGAGGGATGGCGCGCGGTGGGGTCCACCTCCAGTCCGCGCACCACCAGCCGGTGCAGCCACGGAGGCACGTCCGTCCCCTTCGGCACGGGGCGCACCCGGCCCGCGCGCATCTCCGCCACCAGCGTCCGCTCGGTGTCGCCCACGAAGGGGCGCTCGCCGTACAGGGCCTCGTACAGGGTGATGCAGAAGGAGAACTGGTCGCAGCGCGCGTCGGCGTGGCCGCCCGGGCCGAATTGCTCGGGCGCCATGTAGGCCGGGGTTCCGCCCACCGGTTTGAGGGCGTCCCCGGGCGCGGTGCGGCGGGCGAGGCCGAAGTCGGTGACGCGCACGCGTCCGCCCACCAGGAGGTTCTCCGGTTTGAAGTCCCCATGGACGAGCCCCGCGGCGTGCGCGGCGGCCAGGCCCTTGCCCGCGTCCACGAAGACGTCGCGCACCTCGCGCCAGGAGCGCGGCGCGGCGCGCATCCACTGGCGCAGCGTCTGGGCCTCCACGTACTCCATGGCGAGGAAGACCTGCTCGCCAAAGGTGCCCACGTCGAAGACGGAGACCACGTGCGGGTGGGAGACGCGGGCCATGGCCTGGGCCTCGCGCAGCAGGTGGGCCCGGCCCTCCTCGGCGTCCAGGCCGAGCGCCGCGACGCGCAGCAGCTTGAGGGCCACGCGGCGGTCCAGCTCGGGGTCATAGGCCGAATAGACGACGCCCATGCCGCCCGCGCCGAGCCGCTCCAGCACGAGGTAGCGCCCCACCGGAGTCCCACGTGGCAGCACGGCCTCCACGGAGGCGGCGGGAGCGGGGGACTGGAGGGTGGCGGGCTCGGCGAGGCCCGTGGGCGTCCGGGCGCGGAAGGCCTCCGCCACGAGCCGGCGGCAGGTGGGGCACGCGTCCAGGTGCCGGTCCACCTCCGCGGCACGCTCGGGCGGCAGGCCGCCGAGCATCAACTCCATGAAGGTGGATTCGTCGAGGCAGGCCATGGGGCTTCAGTCGATGCGCGAGCGCAGCAGCCGGCTGAGGCTCACGTCGAGCTGGCTGGAGATGAGGCGTAGCACGCTGTCGAGTTGGGAGCCGGTGAGGCGCAGGCGCTCGGTGAGCAGGCGTCGCGTCTCCTCGAGGAGCGCTTGCTGGGCGGCCACCACCCACCGGGCGGCGGTGGCGCGGTGCACGCCGTAGAGGGCGCCGAGCTGATCGATGCTCAGGCCATCCAGGTACTTGAGGCGCAGGGTGTTGCGCTCGCGGGGCGAGAGGTTGGCGAGCGCCTGGGTGAAGGCGGCGTTGAACTCGGCGCGGTAGGTCGTCTTGAGGTAGACGAGCTCGGGGTCATCGCCGGGGTCCACGAGGAGGGAGAGGGTGCTGTCCTCCATCGACACGTCCTGGTTGGAGCGCTGGCGCTGCATGTCGAGGGCGATCCACAGGGCGGCGGCGCGCACCCAGCCGGAGAGGGGGCCGGTGCCGGGGTAGGCGGCGAGCCGGGCGGGGGTGTCGGGGCCGGGGACGAGCATCTTCTGGCGCACGAGCTGGCGCACCTCGTCCACGGAGGAGGGGGGCAGCTTGAGGCGGGCCACGGCCACGTGCACCTCGGGGAGGACGCGGGCCTCGAAGGCGGCATGGGCCAGGGGGAGTCCTTCCGCGCACGCGCAGGCGAGGTACAAATCCGGCAGGTGCAGCCGCTCCAGGGCCTCGGCGGGGCTGTCGGCGGGCAGGTGCCGGGCGATGTGGGCGGCGAAGCGCGCACCGTCCAGCGCCACATCGGGCCAGGCGGCGCGGGCCGTGCTCAGCCCTCGGCCGAGCCGCTCCTCCAACGTGGCCAGCGGTTCCCCTACGAGAGAGCCCTCACGGGCGGAGACGAAGGCTTGAGCGAGGCCCGGTGTCACCGGGGATTCCTCCTGAGAGTGGGGCGGGCTGCGACGGACGGGGGACGATAACACCCTTGCCCGGCTCTCAGGTTTTCCGGTGCCCATCCGGCAACCATCGGTTCCCCGGCGCGTTGCAAGGTTGTTGCAAGACTACAGTGGGGACAGGGAAGCGGGGGCGGTGACCCGATTTTCGCGGTCAGGTCCGAAAACGGCCAGACAGGGGTGTGCGGCCACGCTACGAAAGCCCCGTGATGCGGACGCTGGAGACCGAAACCTGTTACCGGGCGCTGACCGCGCGAGACCGGCGCTTCGATGGGCTGTTCTTCGTCGGGGTGTCGACGACGGGCATCTACTGCCGGCCGGTGTGCACGGCGAAGACGCCCCGCCAGGAGCGCTGTGCCTTCTACCGCACGGCGGCCGAGGCCGAGCACGCGGGCTTCCGGGCCTGTCTGCTGTGCCGCCCCGAGCTGGCTCCGGGCAGCGCGCCGGTGGATTCCGTCCCGAGGCTGGTGGCGGCCGCGGTCGCGCGCATCGAGGGAGGGTGTCTCAACGAGTCGTCCTTGGAAGAGCTGGCGGGGGAGCTGGGCGTCACCAGCCGGCACCTGCGCCGGGCGATGGAGGCGGAGCTCGGCGTGTCGCCGGTCGAGCTGGCGCAGTCGAAGCGGCTCGCGCTGGCGAAGCAACTGCTCCAGGACACCGCGCTCCCGTTGGCCGAGGTCGCCTTCGCGAGCGGCTTCCAGAGCGTCCGGCGCTTCAACGCGCTCTTCCAGGAGCGCTTCGGCAGGCCTCCCTCGGCGCTGCGGCGCGCGAGTGACGAGGCGGTGGGCTCGCGCTCGCTCGTGCTCCGGTTGGACTACCGCCCGCCGCTCGATTGGGAGCAGCTCCTGCTCTACCTCCGGGGACGCGCCATTCCGGGGGTGGAGCACGCGGGGGAAGCCGAGTACCGGCGCACGGTGCGGCTGGGCGGCAAGACGGGCTGGCTCTCCGTCCGGAAGGATCCGAAGCGTCCCGCGCTCCTGGCCGAGGTCTCGCTGTCATTGGCGGGCGTGCTGATGCAGGTGTCGGCGCGGCTGCGGGCGCTCTTCGATCTGGATGCGCGGCCGGAGGTCATCACGGAGTGCCTCGGACGCGACGCGCTCCTGGCGAAGCTCGTCCAGGCGCACCCGGGGCTGCGCGTGTTGGGGGCGTTCGATCCCTTCGAGCTGACGGTGCGCGCCATCCTCGGGCAGCAGGTCACCGTCCGCGCGGCGACGACGCTGAGCGGGAGACTCGTGGCGCGTTTCGGCGAACCCGTGGACGGTCCGCACGCGGAGCTTCTCCCGGCTGTTCCCGCTGCCGGAGACGCTGGCGGCGGCGTCGGAGGACGACGTGGCGTCGCTGGGACTTCCCGGGGCACGGGCGAGGAGCCTGTTGGCGGTGGCGCGGGCGGTGGCGGAGGGCTCGGTGCGGCTGGACCGGCACGCGGATGTGGACGGGACGATGGCGGCGCTCGAGGCGCTGCCGGGCATCGGGGCCTGGACGGCGCACTACGTGGCCATGAGGGCCCTGCGCTGGCCCGATGCCTTCCCCGCGAGCGATCTCGGGATTCGCAAGGCGCTCGGCGGCGTGACGGCGAAGGAGGCCGGCGCGCGGGCCGAGGCCTGGCGGCCCTGGCGGTCCTACGCGGCGGTACACCTCTGGACTTCTCTCTCGGAAGGAGCAGGCGGATGAAGCTGTACACCACGACCTCGAAGAGCCCCGTGGGGCCCCTCCGGTTGTACGCGAACGAAGGGGCGCTCACCGCCATCTACCTGGAGAACCACAAGCGGGCACCCGTGCTCGTGGCCAGCGAGGGAGACGGCCACCCGGTGCTACGGGAGGCACAGCGCCAGTTGGAGGAGTACTTCGCGGGCGGGCGCGTGTCCTTCGACCTTCCGCTCGAGCCGGTGGGGACGCCCTTCCAGCACATGGTGTGGAAGGCCCTCCGGGAGATTCCGTTGGGCGTCACCTGGTCCTATGCGGGCCTCGCGCGCCACATCGGCCGGGAGGGGGCGTCGCGGGCGGTGGGGTCCGCGAACGCGAGGAATCCCCTCTCCATCGTCGTCCCCTGTCACCGGGTGGTGGGCACCAGCGGGAAGCTCACCGGGTACGCGGGGGGCGTGCCCACGAAGCAGTGGCTGCTGGAGCACGAGCAGCGGATGCGTGGCCACTCGCCGTCAGCCGGCTTCGACGCCCTCAGCTCAGACCGCCGAAGCGCTCCGGGTGCGCCGTGAGGTAGGCCACCGCCGCGGCGAGGGCGAGCAGAAAGGGCGCGGTGCTCGCGAAGACGCGGGGCCCGGCGCGAAGGGTGAAGCCCACGGGCACGCCGAAGAGGAAGCCGCCGAGGTGCCCGGCCCAGCTCACCCCGGGCAGCAGGCTGAGCACCGCCACCTGGGCCAGCCAGACGAGGAGGCTCCTGCGGGACTCCTGCGTGGCGGTGACGATCATCGCCCCCGCCCAGCCCAGAATCATCCCCGAGGCCCCCACGGTGGGCACGTCGAAGTTGAAGAAGAGGGCGAAGGCCGAGGAGCCGAGCGCGGCCATGAGGGAGAGCACCAGGAAGCGCCCGCTGCCGATGCTCCGCTCCAAGGGGAGGCCGATGGAGTAGCCCACCCACATGTTGAAGGCCAGGTGGAGGGGGCTTCCGTGCGAGAAGACGCAGCTCAGCACCCGCCAGTATTCCCCGGTCTGGACGAGCGGTCCGAAGAGGGCAATCCGCTGGAAGACGGGCCCGAGCGCTCCCGGGCTGGCCGCGGAGCGGGCGAGCAGGAAATCGAGGAGGTAGAGCGCCACCGAGCCCCCGATGATGGCCGCGCACACCGGAGGCCACGGCTGGCGCACCGGAGGAGGAGGGGCTCGCTCGGGCTCCGCCTGGTACGGACCTTGGGGGATGTCTTCGCGGTTCATCCAGGGGGAGGGTGGGCACCTCGCGGAGGTTGCGCAACCCAACCCCTCCCTGGGGCGTTCCCACGAAACAGTGGCGCCGGATTGTCCCTCGGGTGCGCCCACTCCAGGCTGTGCGTCATGCCCCAGCCCGGGCGGGCACCCCGCCCTTCACGCTTTTTACTGCCAGATGTTCCAGCGGATCATGCCCTGGAGCACGTTCTCCGCCTTGCCCGGGATGAGGTAGCGGTTGAAGGCGATCTGGTACTCGAGGCCCGCGTACAGCTTGCCCGGGGTGAAGGTGAGGACCTTGCCGAAGTCCCACAGGAGCTGGGGCTGGGCGAGGAAGAAGCGATTGCCCCGGGCGAGGTCGAAGGGGCCGGGGTTGCGGTGCACGCCCTCACCGAAGAGGCCCCACTGGAAGAAGCCGAGGAACTTGAAGTCCTGGCTGCCCAGCGAGAAGGACTTCTGCCAGGCGGCGCCGAGCTGGAAGTCCACGCCGCGGAACACGTAGTCGTCGCGGATGACCGTGGTGACCGTCACGAAGTCCAGGAACGGTACCGCGAAGTCCCACTGCAGGCCGTAGTAGTTCAGCATGCCGAACTTGGAGACGTGCTCCGCCTCGTACTTGAAGGAGACGTTGGAGAGCGGACCCCAATCGAGCTTCCGGTTGAGGAGCTTCTCGCCGAGGAACTTGCCCGACAGCGTCACCGTGATGCCGCCGAAGAAACCACCCTTCTCGTTGACGCTCGCGACGTCGGCCAGGGCGCTGTTGAAGGGGCCGGTGATGTCGTAATACAGGAACATCGTCCCGAACTCCCACGCCTGGAAGGCCTTGATGCTCAGCGTGTTGCGGGCGCCCCCTCCGTTGAAGTCCTCGTTGAAGCAGTCCACCGCGCCCCGGTAGCGGCCGCTGACGGGGTTGAGGTTGCTCTCATTGCCGGTGAGGCAGGGCGCGTGCAGGAGCTCGAACCACACTTGGGCGGAGGCGCTGGACGAGGACAGCAGGGCGGCGAGCAGGGTGATGAGGATCAGTGGTCTGCGAGTCATGGGGGGTCCCCTCGGGTGCGCGCGCGTTCTGAATGCTGGGAGCCGCGCAGTCAAGCTGCGAAAAAGAGTTTGCCCTGGCGAGCCATCCGCGCCGATGTTCCGCGTTCGCGTGGACGAGGGAGGGCAAGATCGCATGCGTGGGACGTTCGGACTCCTGATGGTGATGGTGCTGGCGGGCTGCACTTCGGTGAACGTGGCCCGGGTCCCGTCCATGGGCGACAGACGGGATGTCTTCGTCTCCACGGGGGACGTGAAGGGCCCCTACCAGAGCCTCGGCGTGGTGCAGACCACGCGGCGCGGGGTGCTGCTGTTCGGCTTCGCGGACCCCGCGGGGACGGACCTGGAGGCCGGGCTGCGCGAGTCGCTCATCCCCGAGGTCCGGCGCCTGGGTGGGGACGGCATCATGAACGTGCGCTTCCAGCAGACTCAGTACACGATTCCCACCCGCATCCTCTTCGCCCTGCTTTTCATCATCCCGCTGCCGAGCGAGGTCACCCTCACCGGCGAGGTGGTGAAGCTCGGTCCGGGCGCCGCGCCGCCGTCGGCGGGTACCTCGTCGCGTTGAAACCGCTCTGCTCCTGGAGAACCCGGTGAAACTCCCGCTGCTGCTCCCCCTGCTGCTGTGCGTCGGCTGCACCGCCGTGTCGCGCGGCTCGAAGCTGTCGGACCGTCCGCCTGATGGTGGGCGTGGCCTCTACCTCAGCACCGGCGGCTCGCCACGGCCCTACCGCACCCTCGGCTTCGCCCAGGTGCTGGGCTACGGCGTCACCGTCGCGGGCTACTCGGACATGGGGGATGCCGCCATCGACGGTGCCATCAAGAAGTCGCTCGTGGACACGGCCCTGCGGATGGGCGGCGATGGCGTCATCAACATCGAGTTCGAGGACGAGAATCCGCCCACCGGCGTGGAGCGCGCGGCGGAGCTGTCCGAGTCCATCTCCAACGTGGCGAGCGGCCGCGGCGGCGTGAAGATGCGCGACCGCAACGTGCTCGTCACCGGCGAAGTCATCCAGTTCATCTCCTCCCAACCGTGAGACTTCCTTCCATGCGTCTCCTCGTCGCGCTCGCGCTCGTGGCGCTCACCGGCTGCACCGTCATCAACACCGCCTCCGTCCCGTCCGACCGCAGCGGCAGGGACGTCTTCGTGACGGCGGGCGACATCCCCGAGCCCTATGAAACGCTCGGCATGGTCCAGGCCACGCGCTCGGGCGTGCTGCTCTTCGGCTTCGTGGACGTGATTGGCACGGACCTGAATGCCGGCTTCAAGGAAGTGCTCATCCCCCAGGTGCGGGAGATGGGGGGAGATGGGGCCATCAACGTCCGCTTCCGCCAGACGCAGTACCTGCCGGTGACGAAGGTGTTCGGCGCCATCCTCTTCTTCATCCCGCTGCCCAGCAGCGTGACGGTGACGGCCGAGGTGGTGAAGCTGCAGCGCCGCGCGGACCGGCCTGCCGGTGACGCGGCGCCCGTGGTCTCCCGCTGAGACTGCCGGCGCCTGCCGAGAGCCCGGGGGCGCTGTCATCTCGTCTGCCATGACCGGGAGCTCGTGCGAGCTCCAGTCTTGGAGACGGGTGAGCGTGCTGCGGCCGGAGGAAGGGCAGGTGGGCCAGAAAAGGCGAAGGGCCCGGAACCTTGCGATTCCGGGCCCTTCTATTGGCGAGGAGTACGGGACTTGAACCCGTGGCCTCCGGCGTGACAGGCCGGCGTTCTAACCAACTGAACTAACTCCCCACGACACCGCTGTGCTGCTCTACCACTCTTACTGCTTGGGCGGAACAGGGATTGAACCTGTGACCCTCGCCTTGTAAGGGCGACGCTCTACCGCTGAGCTATCCGCCCCTCGCTTGCGTCACCGCGTTGCGACGGGGCGGGCTTGTATCGGCCACGCCCGTCACTGTCAAGCATACGTTTTGGACGGACGGATCATTCCGGACCGCCCTGACACGAGCGTTGACCCTGGCGATGGCACCTGACAACCCTCGCCCCCGCCCACTCCTCAGGGAAGAGGGGGCAGACACGGAGCCCACCCCTTGAACGATCGCCTCCTGCGAGCCGCCCGCCGCCAGCCCACCGACACCACGCCGGTGTGGCTCATGCGCCAGGCCGGCCGCTACCTCCCCGAGTACCGAGCCATTCGCGGCACCATCGCCTTTCTCGACCTGTGCAAGAACCCGGACCTCGCCGCCGAGGTCACCGTCCAGCCCATCACCCGGCTGGGCGTGGATGCCGCCATCATCTTCTCGGACATCCTCATCCCCGTGGAGGCCATGGGCATCGAGCTGGAGCTCGGGGACAAGGGGCCGCACTTCCCCAACCCCGTGCGCTCCGCCGCCGACATCGAGCGGCTGGGCGTGCCCGACCCCGTCCAGGGCACCGGCTTCGTCGCCGAGGCCATCCGCCGCACCCGCCGCGCGCTCAATGACTCGGTGCCCGTCATCGGCTTCTCCGGCGCGCCCTTCACCCTCGCCGCGTACATGGTCGAGGGCGGCGGCTCCAAGAGCTACATCCAGATCAAGCGGCTCCTCTTCGAGCAGCCGAAGCTCGCCCACACCCTCTTCGAGAAGCTGACGAGCACGCTCATCCCGTACCTGCTGATGCAGGTGGAGGCCGGCGCGAGCATCGTGCAGATCTTCGACTCGTGGGGCGGGGAGCTGTCGCCCTGGGACTACGAGCGCTTCTGCCTGCCGTACCTCACGCGCATGGTGAAGGAGGTGCAGGCCAAGGGCGTGCCCGTCATCGTCTTCGGCACCGGTATGTCCAACCACCTGCCGCTGCTCAAGCGCACCGGCGCGGACGTCATCGGGCAGGACTGGCGCACGCCCATCGACGAGGCCCGGCGCGTGCTCGGGCCCGACGTGGCGGTGCAGGGCAACCTGGATCCGCTCCACCTCTTCCTGCCGCGCGAGGAGCTGGAGCAGCGCGTGGTGGACATCCTCCGCCGCGCCGGGTCCGTGGGGCACATCTTCAACCTGGGCCACGGCATCCTCCCGCCCACGGATCCGGACGCCGCGAAGTTCATGGTGGACGCCGTGCACAAGCACGGTGCCGCGCTCCGCCAGGGCACTTGATGACGTGACCCCGTGAGTCGGCCGGGGATGTCAGGGGCACCCGGTAGGGTGGCGTGAGTGGGGTCGGGGAAGGGGACGGGTGCCGTGACAGATGAGGGCAGGGGCGGCGAGTACCAGCGCAGGGTGCTCGCGCTCGATCATTCAGGGTTGATGGAACTGTGGCAGGGCCTTCGGGCGGGAGTCTCGCCCCCCGAGTGGCCCGCCGGTGTGCTGCTGGAGTACCTGCTCTTGAGGGCCTTCCAACTGGAGGGCGCCGAGGTGACCTGGCCCTACCGGGTCTACCAGGCGAGGGTCCTCCTGGAGCAGATCGATGGAATCATCTATTTCGATGGGGTGTCCTGTCTGGTAGAGTCCAAGGATGTGACCAGAGCGGTAGATGCCATTGCCATCGTCAAGCTGAAGTCGCAGCTCCTGCGCCGTCCGAGAACGACGATTGGGGCGGTGTTCAACACGGGCAGGTTCTCGCCCACTGCGCTGTCGTTGCTGCCGATGCTCCCGCCGCCGGATGTGTTGCTGTGGGAGGAAGATGAGATTGACTTTGCCCTCCAGGGACAACGGCTCCTCGAGGGGATGAGGAGGAAGTTGCGGCACGCGGTGGAGATGGGATTCGCGGATTTGAATCTGGTGAAAGGGAGGAACGCCCGATGAGTGCGGTCATCGTGACCACGGGAGCTGTGGCGGGAGGGCTTTTCGAGCGGATGGTGGCAGGTCATCCCCGTCTGCGAGAGCAGGGCATCCAGGTTGAGACAGCGACGGGCAATGGTTCAGCTTCATCCATTGCGAGAGACATCCTTCTGCTCCAGGGGGAGCCCGTGGCCGTGGTGGGCGATGCGGAGACGCTCACGCTGGATGTGATGGCGGAGCAGCGCGGTTTGATGGAGTACATCGTGGGGGCAGGGGGACCCCTGAGTGAATGGCGGGTCCTGTTGATCGCGCCCGAGGTCGCCACGCTCCTCTTCCGGGACGAGCACCTGCTGCGCTCCCTGTTGCCGGTGGAGCCCTCGTTCGAGCAGCTCATCCGGGGCCGCTACGAGCCCAACCGGGTGCTCGCCGAGCTCTTCGCGCAGGCGGGGGTGCGGCCCTTCCCCGAGGCCCTGCTGCGCCAGCTCGAGCAGGCGGACCTGTCCTCGCTCTGGGCCGCTCCGGAGCTGCGTCCCCTGGAGGAGTTCCTCCTGGAGAAGTCGGCTGCTCAACAGCCGGGCACCGCTCCCTGAGCCGCCCACCGAGGGGCAGAGGGGGCCTCGTTCCACCCGGTTGACTCCGGAGTCAATCTCCCGTTGACGCGATGCGACACGGCCCATTAGATGCGCCTCACCTACGTCGTGAAGGTGAGGCACACATGGCTCGCGAGAAGCAGCGTAACGGTCACCGCAGGGTGGCCATCGTCCGCGGATTGCGGACGCCCTTCGTGAAGGCGGGAACCGACTTCGCCAGGCTCACCGCGCTGGACCTGGGCCGCATGGTGGTCCAGGAGCTGGTGCAGCGCGCGGAGATCGATCCCCAGGAGATCGACCAGGTGGTGTTCGGCCAGGTCATCCCCACGCTCACCGCGCCGTCCATCGCGCGCGAGGTGGTGTTGGCCGCGGGGCTGCCGCGCAAGATTGAAGCGTTCACCGTGGCGCGCGCCTGCGCCACCTCCATCCAGGCCATGACGACCGCGGCCAACGCCATCTCGGTGGGCGAGGCGGACGTGGCGCTCGTGGGTGGCACCGAGTCCATGTCGGACGCGCCCATCTTCACCAGCCGGCCGCTGGCCCAGGCGCTGGTGGCCGCCTCCAAGGCGCGCAGCCTTCCGGAGAAGCTCAAGGCCTTCCAGACGCTCAAGCCGCGCGACCTGGTGCCCGTGCCCCCGGCCATCGCCGAGTACTCCACCGGCCTCACCATGGGCGAGAGCGCCGAGAAGATGGCCAAGGAGAATGGCATCTCCCGCCAGGAGCAGGACGCCATCGCCTTCACCTCGCACCAGAACGCCGCGCGCGCCTGGAAGGACGGCTTCTTCGACGCCCAGGTGATGCACGTGGTGGTGCCGCCCAAGTACGAGAAGGTGTCCCAGAAGGACAACATCGTCCGCGAGGACACCAGCCTGGAGGCCCTCTCCCATCTCCGGCCCGTGTTCGATCGCAAGTACGGCTCCGTCACCGCCGGCAATGCCTCGCCCCTCACCGATGGCGCCGCCGCGCTGCTGCTGATGAGCGAGGAGAAGGCGAAGGCGCTCGGCCTGGAGCCGCTCGGCTACCTGCGCGCCCATGCCTACGCCGCCACCGACCCCGGAGATCAGTTGCTCCAGGGCCCGGCGTACGCGGCCCCCATCGCGCTGCAGCGCGCGGGCATGAAGCTCTCCGACATCGATCTCGTGGAGATGCACGAGGCCTTCGCCGCCCAGGTGGCCAGCAACATCCAGGCGCTGGCCTCCAAGGAGTTCGCCCGGAAGGCCGGCTGGAGCGCGCCGGTGGGCGAGGTGGACCGTACGCGGCTCAACCTGTCGGGTGGCTCCATCTCCATCGGCCATCCCTTCGGGGCCACGGGGGCGCGCATCGTCACCCAGGCCCTCCATGAGCTGAAGCGTCAGAACAAGAACACGGTGCTGTGCACCGTCTGCGCCGCCGGTGGCCTCGGAGCCGCGGTGGTCCTGGAGCGTGCGTGATGGCTGCGATGATGGCTCAGGAGCTCGAGGCGAAGCAGGGCTTCACCTACCACGTCGAGGACGGTGTCGCGCTCCTCGTGCTGGACCTGCCGGGCGAGCCGGTGAACACGCTCTCCCCCGAGACGGGCGAGGTGTTCTCGACGCTGCTCACCCGCGCGGAGAAGGATCCCACGGTGAAGGCCGTCGTCTTCATTTCCGGCAAGAAGGATGGCTTCGTGGCCGGAGCGAAGATCGACTTCCTCCAGAACGCTCAAGTCCGCCTCCGAGGCCACCGCCGCCTCGCGTCAGGGGCAGCAGGGCTTCGACCGGCTGGAGGCCTTCTCCAAGCCGGTGGTGGCGGCCATCCACGGCGCGTGCCTGGGCGGCGGCCTGGAGTGGGCGCTCGCCTGTGACTACCGCATCGCCACGGACAGCCCGAAGACGACGCTCGGGTTGCCCGAGGTGCAGCTCGGCCTCATCCCCGGCGCGGGCGGCACCCAGCGGCTGCCGGCCCTCATCGGCGTGCAGGCCGCGTTGGATCTCATTCTCACCGGCAAGAACGTGAAGCCCGCCAAGGCCAGGAAGCTGGGCCTGGTGGACGAGGTGGTGCCCGCGCCCATCCTCCGCACCCTGGCCGTGCGCCGCGCCCGCGAGCTGGCCGAGGGCATGCTGAAGGCGGAGCGTCGTCCCCGTGGCCAGGGCCTCAAGGCGGTGGCACAGCAGGGCCGCAAGGGCCTGGGCGGACTGCTGCTGGGGCTGGCCAACAAGGAGATGTGGGCCGAGGTCGCGCTCGAGGACAATCCGGTGGGCCGGAAGATCCTCTTCGATCAGGCGCGCAAGCAGCTTCGCAAGAAGACGCGCGGCAAGTACCCGGCGCCGGAGCGGGCGCTCGAGGCCATCCGCATCGGCGTGGAGTCCGGCCGCGCGGCGGGTCTGGAGGCCGAGGCCCGGTTCTTCGGCGAGCTGGTGGTGTCCGACGTCTCCAAGCGGTTGGTGGAGATCTTCTTCGCCACCACCGCGCTCAAGAAGGAGAACGGCACGGCCAGCGCGGACGTGAAGCCGCGCGAGGTGAAGAAGGTGGGCGTGCTCGGCGGCGGCCTGATGGGTGGCGGCATCGCCTACGTCAGCTCGGCGCTGCAGGGCGTGCCGGTGCGCGTGAAGGACAAGGACGACGCGGGCGTGGGCCGGGCCCTCAAGCAGGTGCAGGGCCTCTACGATGAGCGGGTGAAGAAGCGCTCGCTCACGTGGCGCGAGGCCGCCGCGAAGATGGCGCTCGTCACCGGTGGCACCGGCTACGAGGGCTTCAAGAGCGTGGACGTGGTCATCGAGGCCGTCTTCGAGGACCTGGCCCTCAAGCACCGCATCATGGGCGAGGTGGAGGCCGTCACCCGCGAGGACTGCATCTTCGCCTCCAACACCTCCAGCATCCCCATCACCGAGCTGGCCAAGGGCTCGCGGCGGCCCGCGCAGGTCATCGGCATGCATTACTTCAGCCCGGTGAACAAGATGCCGCTGCTGGAGATCATCACCCACAAGGGCACCGCCGACTGGGTGACGGCCACTTGCGTGGAGGTGGGCAAGAAGCAGGGCAAGACGGTCATCGTCGTCAACGACGGGCCGGGCTTCTACACCTCGCGCATCCTCGCGCCGTACATGAACGAGGCCGCGCACCTGCTGGCCGATGGCGCCGACATCGCCGAGCTGGACAAGGCGCTGGTGGAGTTCGGCTTCCCCGTGGGCCCCATCACCCTGCTGGACGAGGTGGGCATCGACGTGGCGCAGAAGGTGGGCCCCATCATGGAGTCCGCCTTCGGCAAGCGCATGGCCGCGCCCCGCGCCCTGGAGAAGGTGGTGGCCGACGGACGGCTCGGCCGCAAGAACAAGAAGGGCTTCTACACCTACGACGGCAAGAAGAAGAAGGAGGTGGACCCCACCGTCTACGAGCTCCTGCCGCACGGGAAGAACCGCAAGAACCTGGATGCGCGCGAGATGGCCGAGCGGTGCGCCCTCCAGATGGTGAACGAGGCGGTGCGCTGCCTGGGCGAGGGCATTCTGCGCAGCGCGCGTGACGGCGACGTGGGCGCCATCTTCGGGCTCGGCTTCCCGCCGTTCCTCGGAGGCCCCTTCCGCTACGCCGACAGCCTCGGCCCCGCCGAGCTGCTGCGGCGCCTGGAGCACTACCAGGACAAGTACGGCGAGCGCTTCACCCCCGCGCCGTCCCTGGTGGAGATGGTGAAGGCGGGCAAGACGTTCTACCCGCGCTAATCCCCTTCAGGTAGGTCCGCGAAGATATCCCCTCTCCCTTCGGGAGAGGGACGGGGTGAGGGTGCCAGGGCCTCGGGTTGAACCCCCTGTCCACACTGAGGGCCACGGGTTGGAAGAACGGGCTCGGGGGGGAGAGGGAGCAGGAGCTCAATCACTCGGGAGGGGAGGGCAGGGGGCCCGTTGCTCCCCGCCCTCCCGGGTGCGTCAGTCGTCCACCGCCGGCAGCACGCCCACCTTGAGCGAGCTGGGGTGCGCCGCCGAGCGGTGCACCCGGTGGAAGGCGCGCACGAAGTCCTCTTCCTTCGCCTCGAAGATGTTGGGCACGAAGGTCTGCGGGTTCCGGTCGATGAAGGGGAACCAGCTCGACTGCACCTGGATCATCACCCGGTGCCCACGCTTGAAGGTGTGGAAGACGTCGTTGATGACGAAGCGCACCTTCGTCACCTCGCCCGGCTTGAAGGGCTTGGGCTCGCTGTAGCTGTCACGGAAGCGGCCGCGGAACGGCTCGCCGCGCACCAGCGTCTGTTGGCCTCCGCGGTTGCGGGTGTTGCCCTCCTCCGAGTCTCCACGGCTGGCGCCGGGCATCTTCCCCGGGTTCACGTCCACGAGCTTCACCACCCAGTCCGCGTCGGTGCCCGTGGTGGACACCCACAGCTCCGCCTCCAGCGGGCCCGCGAGCGTCAGGTCCTTCTCCAGCGGCGCGGTCTCGTAGACGAGCACGTCGGGCCGGCGCGAGGCGAAGCGCTGGTCCTCGGTCATGTAGTTCTTGGTCCAGCCCGTCGTCAGCTCCGTGGTGTAGGGCACCGGCTTGTTCGGGTCACTCACGTACTCGTCGAAGGCCGCCTCGGTGGACGCGGGGGGCGCGTAGGAGAGGCCGCCCTTGGGCTGGAAGTAGAGCTTCGCCTCGCGCACGCCCTTGGGCGGCCACGTGTCGAAGCGCCTCCAGCGGTTGGCGCCCGTCTCGAACACCAGGGCCTCGGGCAGCTCCGGCTTGTCGCCCCCCTTGAGGTGGTGCCTGAAGAAGGCGAGCCTCCAGCTCCTGGTAGAGGTCGCTCGTGCGGAAGCCGAACTCGACGTCGCCGAGCGCGGTGCTGTCCCCGCGCGTCCAGCCGCCGTGCGGCCACGGGCCCATGACGAGCGTGTTGGTGATGCCCGGGTTCTGCTTCTCGATGGCGGCGTAGGTGCGCAGCGGGCCGTACAGGTCCTCGGTGTCGTACCAGCCGCCCACCGTCATCACCGCGGCCTTGATGTTCTTCAGGTGCGGCAGGAGGTTCCGCGCCTGCCAGAAGGCGTCGTAGTTGGGGTGCGCGACGATGTCCTTCCAGAAGGCGATGTCACCCTTGAAGTAGCGCGTGTCCGCGTTGGCCAGCGGCCCCAGGTCGAGGAAGAACTGGTAGCCGTCCGGCGTGCCGTGGTCGAAGCGGTGCCAGTTCTCGTTGGCGACGGGCTGCGGCCGGGGCTTGCCGAAGCCCGAGAAGAAGTTGAAGGCCAGCACCAGGTTGAAGGCGCCATGCCGGTGCATGTCGTCCCAGAACCAGTCGGCGATGGGTGCCTGGGGCGACACCGCCTTGAGCGCCGGGTGCGAGTCGATGGCGCCCGCAGAGGCGTAGAAGCCCGGATACGAGATGCCCCACTGGCCCACGCGGCCGTTGTTGCCCGGCACGTTCTTCACCAGCCACGCGATGGTGTCGTACGTGTCGGTGCTCTCGTCGATGTCCTTGGGCCCGCTCTTCTTCGCGACGTGGGGGCGCACGTTGACGAACTCGCCCTCGGACATGTTGCGGCCGCGCACGTCCTGGAAGGCGAAGATGAAGCCCTGCTTCTCGTACTCGGCGGTGGGCCCGAGCCGGCGCGCGTACCGGTCCTGGCCGTATGGCGCCACCGTGTAGGGCGTGCGCACGAGCAGGATGGGGTAGCGCTTGCCGGGGCTCGCGTCGTTGGGGACGTAGACGGACGTGAACAGCTTCGTCCCGTCGCGCGTGGGCACGCGGTACTCGAACTTGGTGTAGCGCGAGCGGATGTACTCGGCGCGTTCGGACTCGGCGGTGGGCGGCTGGGGCTTCGTGGCCTGGGCCCTCGCCGGGCCGGCGAGCGCGACAAGCACGAGCACCATGAGGCTGCGGAACATGAGGTGCATCCACTCTCCTGGTGGGGAAGGCGGGCATTGTCGATGAACGGTGGCGGTGCGGAAAGCGCTGTCTCGTGCTCGCGGGGCAGGGGCGCTCTCGCACCCGGGGTCCGGGTTCCGTCCTTGACCCCGGCACGTTTCTGGATGATGCCTGCGCCGCATGTCCCGCTCCGCCTCCCGCACCCTGGCTCTCGTCATCCTGGCCGCCGTCCTGGCCTGTGCCGTGTCGGCGGGGCTCGGCGCCTGGCGCTTCCACCACAAGAATCCCCAGAACCCGGTGGTGCGGCTCGACGAGTACGTGGTGATGGGCTGGGTGGGTTGGGACTCCAGTTGGTACATGCGCATCGCCGAGGAGGGCTACCGCTTCACGCCCGGCGAGCAGAGCTCCGTGGCCTTCTTCCCCGTCTACCCGCTGGCCATCCGCGCCGTCGAGGTGCTCGGGCCCAACGTGTACCAGGCCGGGGTGCTCGTCACCCTGCTGTGTGGACCGCTCGCGCTCATGCTCTTCCTGCGCTGGGCGCGCTTCCGGGTGGAGGAGCCCCTCGCGCTCCAGGCCGCGCTGCTGCTCGCCCTCTACCCCTTCACCTTCTTCCTCTACGGCGTCATGTACTCCGACGCGCTCTTCCTCCTGCTCGTGGTGGGCGCCTTCCTCCTGCTGGAGAAGGGGCACCTGGGGCCGGCCGTGCTGCTCGGCGTGGTGGCCACGGCGGCGCGGCCGGTGGCGCCCGCGGTGGTGCTCGGCCTGCTGGCCCGCCGGCTCGAGTGGAAGCGCGAGCGGGGAGAGCGCTGGACCGCGCTCGACTTCCTGCCCCTCCTGTCCGCGCTCGGCTTCATCCTCTACATGCTCTACCTGGACCAGCGGTTCGACGCGCCCTTCGCCTTCGTCGAGGCCCAGGCCGCGTGGGGCCAGGAGCAAGGCTGGCGCTCCTGGCTGAAGCTGTCCTGGTTCAAGACCGTCTTCTCCCCCGACTCCAACCGGGAGACCATCGTGCGCCTGTGCGTCCACGCGTTGTTGACGCTGGGGGCGCTCGCGCTGGTGTGGCCCACCTTCAAGCGCCTGGGGTGGGGCTATGGCGTGTACTGCGCCGTGCTGGTGGGCATCCCCACCGTGTCCACCAAGGACTTCATGGGCATGGGGCGCTACCTCATCTCCGCCTTCCCCCTCTTCCTCACCCTCGCGCTGCTGCTGCGCGAGCACCCGCGCGTCCGCCACGGCCTCCTCGCCGTGGGCGCCGTGTCGCTCGTCTTCCTGACGGCCGCCTTCGCCCTGGACCACTACATCTCGTGAACGCTCCCCTCGCTCCCGCTCTGGCGCTGTTCTCCCACCTCCCGCTCAGCGAGCGCTTCCACGTGCACGCCCGGGCCTTCTCCGCGCCCCTCGAGGCCGTTGCCTCCCGCGTGCCCGCCGGGGGCAGGGTGGCCGATGTGGGATGCGGCCACGGCCTGCTCTCCGCCCTCCTGGCCCTCGGGGACTCCCGGCGCATCGTGCATGGGGTCGATCCTGACCCACGTAAAATCGAGTGGGCCCGCAGCGGTGTCGGCCGCCTGCCCAACGTGCGCGCCGAGGTGGGCACCGTGGAGTCGCTCGCCGAGCAGTACGCCGGCCAGTTCGACGCGGTGGTGGTGAGTGATGTCCTCTATCTGCTCCCCGTGGAGCGCTGGCCCGGCTTCCTGCGCGAGGCCCGGCGCCTGCTGCGTCCCGGTGGGCGGCTCCTCCTGAAGGAGGCCGAGGGCGACCGCTCCTGGAAGCACTTCAAGTGCCTCGCCCAGGAGGTGGTGATGGTGAAGCTGCTCGGCCGGACGAAGGCGGGAGGCGCGCTGGTGCTCCAGCCCCGCGAGGCGATGCGGGCCCTGTTGCGCGAGGCCGGCTTCACCCCGCGCGAGACGGTGGAGCTGGGGGAGGGTTACTCCACGCCCCACATCCTCTACGTGGCGGAGGCCACCGCCGGGGACGGGGCGGCCGACAGCGCGCCGTAGGTGGTCAGCTCCACCCCGAGCTGCTCGAGCCGGGCCCGCACGCGCGGACTGGTGAGCGCGTCCAGCTCGGACTGCCAGCCGTAGGTCCACGCCGGGTCTTCCGGGACGTGGGGACGGCCCTCGCCCGGGTGGCAGCCGAGCTCGAAGTCTCCCGGGGGCAGCGCCTCCAGCAGCGCGAGCAGGGCGGACTCGGTGAGCTGGCCCGCCTCGAAGATGCCTCCCGCGCTCACCCGCCGGACGCCCGGCAGCGGCCCCGGTGCACTCCGCGCCAGCAGCGACAGCAGCGACGTCTTCACCGCCGGCCCGGGAGCCCGCAGCCACGACCTCCGCGGCAGCCGGTCCGGCCAGCGCAGGGGCAGTCCCTCTCGCATCGCCAGGGCCTCCACCAACGGGCGCACCCCGGGCAGCAGGTGCAGGTGCTGGTGGCCGTCCAGGTGGTCCACCTCCGCGCCCAGCTCCCGCGCGCGCCGCACCTGCGCGGCCAGCTCCAGCTCCAGCTCCTCGCGGCGCACCTGCCCGGTGAGCCAGGCCCGCGCGAAGTCCGCCCAGCTCCCGCGCAGCCGCCCTCCGGGGGCCACCGTGGGCACGTGCGAGGCGGGCGCCGCCGGGGGCAGCCGCGTGCAGAAGGCCAGGTGGACGCCCAGGGCCAGCCCTCGCGCCCGGGCCTGGGGCACCGCCTGCTCCGCATTCGGGCCCATCACCAGCACGGTGGCGCTGGTGACGATGCCCTCGCGGTGCGCCCGGAGGATGCCCGCGTCCAGGGACGGGTGCAGCCCCAGGTCATCCGCGTTGACGACGAGGCGTGTGCGCGCGCGTCCCACCGCGCTACCCGTGGCCGCGCGCCTTGTCGCGCTCGCGCGCCGAGCCATGCAGCGGGGCCACCGACGGGGGCAGCCGCACCGGACGCCTGGCCGCCCGCGGATGGCGCGTCTCCGGGTACAGCTTCACCAGCTCCCGCATCATCTTCGCGATGACGGTGGGCGAGGACAGCGTGGAGATGCCGCGCGTGCGCGGGAAGTAGTCCACGCCCATCTGGAACACCTTGAAGCCCTGATGGATGGCCTTCACCACCAGCTCCGCGTCGATGAACGAGCCCTGGCTGTTGAGCTCCACCGCCTCCAGCACCCGCCGGTGCATCACCTTGAAGCTGAAGTTGATGTCCTTCACCTGGACACCGAACAGCGTGCGGATGAGCAGGTTGTAGGCGAAGGAGTACACAATCCGCTTGGGCCCCTCGCTGGTGCGGTCGAACCGGAAGGCGCAGATCATGTCCGCCTCCAGGTACTTCATCAGGTGCAGCGCCCGCTCCAGCTCCTTCAGGTCGAAGGGCAGGTCCATGTCCGAGTACACCACGATGTCCTTGGTGGACGCGGACAGGCCGGTGCGCATGGCCCCGCCCAGCTTCAGGTTGACCGGGTGCGTGATGACCCGGAACTGGGGGATGCGCGCGGCGAGCTGCTCGCAGACTTCCTGGGTCCGGTCCGTGGAGGCGTCGTTGACGACGATGATCTCGAAGTCGTCCGTCAGCCGGGGGAGCACCTCCATGGCGCGTGACACCGTGCGCTCCACATAGTCCTCCTCGTTCCAGGCGGGAAGGAAGAGGCTGATGCTGGGAGATTGACCCACGATGTGACCTCGGTGATGTGCCCCTGTGACAGGCGTAGCGGAACTGGGGCGGCTGGCTATCAAACATCGCAGGGCAAGCGCAATCCAACGGTCGCGAGCCTTCGCTCGGGCGTGGTAGCGTGGAAGCTTGGGTTGGTTTCGGGGATAGATGTGGGAGACAGTCGCCTCATTCTGTTGGTGGACGAACTGCCCGAGCGGCAGGCCGAGCTGGCGAGCACCCTGGAGCAGGAGGGATTCTCCGTCCGATTGGTGTCGGCCGGCCCGGAGGCTCAACGCCTTCTCGCCGATGCCGCGCTGGTGCTTCTCGTCCTGGGTCCCGCCGGGGGGCCCTCGCGCGCGCTGTTGCAGCACCTGATAGGCCGGGACGACGAAGGGCAGGGGCCCGCCATCATCGCCCTGGTGCCCACCGAGGAGCGCGCCGCGGTGGTGGCCGTGCTGCGGCTGGGCGCCGAGGTGGTGTGCACCCCCGTGGACCCGGACGAGCTGGTGGCCCGCATGGGCCGCTGTCTCCAGGAGCGCGAGCGCCTCACCTCGCTCCTCACCCGCGTGGCCTCGCTGGAGCGCCTGTCCGTCACCGATGGGCTCACCGGCGTCCACAACCACCGCTACTTCCAGGAGCGGCTGCGCGAGGAGTTCCGGCGCGCCCAGCGCTACGACGACACGCTCTCGCTCATCCTCATCGACCTGGACCACTTCAAGGCCTTCAACGACACGCACGGCCACCAGGTGGGCGACATCGTGCTGCGCGACGTGGCGGCCTCGCTCCAGCGCAGCGTGCGCGAGACGGACCTGCTCGCCCGCTATGGAGGCGAGGAGTTCGCCATCCTCCTGCCGCGCACCCCGCTGGCCGGCGCTCTGACCGTGGCCGAGCGCGTCTGGCGCGAGCTGGGCTTGCTTCACACCGGCCCCCAGCGCACCCTGCGCGTCACCGCCTCGCTCGGCGTCTCCACCTTCCCCCACCACGCCGTCAGCAGCGCGGAGTTGCTGGTGCGCGCCGCCGATCAGGCCCTCTACCGAGCCAAGGACGAGGGCCGGAACCGTATCTGCCTCTACGTCGCCCCCTCACCCTTCGATAGGCCCACCCCTCGTTAGGCCGCTCCCCATACTCCGAGTGGGTCAACATTGACCCGATTCATCGGTCGGGGTATGGAGGGACCCAGGGTGGTCGCGAGCCCCGGGTGCGGAAGCACCCGGTATCAGAGGGCTTTGCGAGGTGGCGGACGTTGGCAGCGTCATTGCAAAAGCTCGGGTCTCGGACCCAACGAGGTTGCCACTGGAACTGGCGCAGACACAGGGAGCGGTGCCACGCGGACGGCTGCTGCTGGTGGACGACGAGGAATACATCCTGAAGTCCATCCGGCGGGTGCTCCGTCGCGGCGATTGGCAGATCGAGACGGCCTCTGATGCGGAGGAGGGCCTCAAGGCCCTCGAACGCTTCACGCCCGAGGTGGTGATCTCCGACTTCAGGATGCCGGGGATGAACGGCGTGGAGTTCCTCAGCCGGGTGAAGGCGCAGGTGCCGCGGGCCCAGCGCATCATGCTCACCGGGCAGGCGGATCAACAGGCCATCGAGGAGGCGATCAACCGGTCGGAAATCTTCCGTTTCATCTCCAAGCCTTGGAACGACAGCCATCTGGTGCTGACGGTCAAGAGCGCGTTCGAGCAGTACGCGCTCCAGGCGGAGAACGAGCGGCTGTTGCGGGTGACGCAGCAGCAGAACGAGGAGCTGCGGCGGCTCAACGCGGAGCTGGAGACGCGGGTGGCGCTGCGCACGCACCTGCTGAGCCAGGCCAAGCGCGAGTGGGAGTTGTCGTTCGACTCCATCGAGACGCCGCTGGCGGTGGTGCGCCGGGACTACGGGGTGCGCCGCGCCAACCGGGCCTACACGGACCTGGCCGGAGACCGGCTCAAGGAGCCGTTGTCCGAGGAGGGCGCCGAGCAGCTCTGCCACAAGCTGCTGTTCGATCGGGACACGCCCTGTCAGGGCTGCCCGCTGCCCGAGGCGGTGCAGAGCGGCAAGGGCGGGCGCGCGGAGATCAGCCAGCGTGGGCGCACCTACGCCATGGCGGCCTACCCGCTGACGACCGAGGGGCGTGCCGTGTGCTCCTACCGGGACATCAGCGACGAGCGCGAGATGACGCGCCGGCTCATCGACACCGAGAAGATGGCGGCGGTGGGCCAGCTCGCCGGCGGCGTGGCGCATGAGATCAACAACCCGCTGGGCGGCATCCTCGCCTTCGCGCAGTTGATGAAGCGCGACGAGGGCCGCAACGCCTCGGACCTGGAGTCGTTGGACCTCATCGAGGAGAGCGCGCTGCGCTGCAAGCGCATCGTCGAGAGCCTGCTGAAGTTCAGCCGCCACAGCCGGACGGAGGATCGCCGCGCCTTCCAGCTCAACAAGTGCGCGGAGGACTCGGCGGTGCTCTTCGGGGCCCAGCTCAAGGCGTACTCGAAGGTGCGGCTGGAGCTGCGCCTGGCGCCGGAGCTGCCGGAACTGTTCGGCGATCCGGGGCAGCTCTCGCAGGTGATGCTCAACCTGCTGCAGAACGGGCTGTACGCGCTGCCCGCCGAAGGTGGCGTGCTGTCCCTGGAGACAGGCAAGGACGGCGAGCGCTGCTACTTCCGCGTCGCCGACACGGGCACGGGTATCGATGAGCGCTACCTGGGGCACATCTTCGAGCCGTCGTTCACCACCAAGCCTCCCGGCCAGGGCACCGGCCTGGGGCTGTCGATTGCCTACCGCATCGTCGAGGACCACGGCGGCGTCATCAAGGTGGACACCCAGGTGGGTGAGGGCTCGCGCTTCACCGTCTACATCCCCATTCCCTTGCAGCTCGAGAGGTTGCCGTGACTCCACAGCCAGCCCCTACCGGCGCCCGGCGCGCCAAGATCCTGGTCGTGGATGACGATCCGATCGTCCTCAAGGCGGTCACGTCCATCCTCAAGCGGGAGGACTACCAGGTCGTCTCCATCGACGACGCCGTGGAGGGACTCACGGCGGCGAAGGACCCGTCCATCGACGTGGCCGTCCTGGACATCAAGATGCCCAACCTGTCCGGCATGGACCTGCTGCGCGGGATCAAAGCGGCGCGGCCGGACGTGGAGGTCATCATGATGACGGCCTTCGCCACCGTGGAGACGGCGGTGGAGGCGGTGAAGGCCGGGGCGTACGACTACCTCACCAAGCCCTTCGAGAACATCGACGAAGTGAGCATGACGGTGGCCAAGGCCGCCGAGCGCAAGGCCCTGAGGGACCGGGCCCGCGCGCTGGAGGAGGCGCTCACCGCGCGCAACCAGTTCGAGGAGCTCATCGGCCAGTCGGGGCAGATGCGCGCCGTCTTCAAGCTGGTGGAGACGGTGAGCCACTCGACGGCGACGGTGCTCATCCAGGGCGAGAGCGGCACGGGCAAGGAGCTGGTGGCCCGGGCCATCCACTACCGCAGCGCGCGCAAGGACAAGCCCTTCGTGGCCGTCAACTGCTCGGCGCTGTCGGACACGCTGCTGGAGAGCGAGCTCTTCGGCCACGTGAAGGGCAGCTTCACCGGAGCCACGTCCAACAAGAAGGGCCTCTTCGAGGCGGCCGACGGCGGCACCATCTTCCTGGACGAGATTGGTGACGTGCCTCCCGCCACCCAGGTGCGCCTGTTGCGCGTGCTGCAGGAGGGCGAGGTGAAGCGGGTGGGCGCCAACGAGCCCGTGAAGGTGGACGTGCGCGTCATCGCCGCCACGCACGTGGACCTGAACCGCGCCAAGGAGCAGGGCAAGTTCCGCGAGGACCTGTTCTACCGGCTCAACGTCATCACCATTGATCTGCCGCCGCTGCGCGACAGGCCCGAGGACGTGCCGCTGCTGGCGCACCACTTCCTCAAGCTGTACACGGCGAAGGTGGACAAGCGGGTGACGGGCTTCACGCCGCGCGCGATGGAGGCGCTCACCTGCAACCGGTGGACGGGCAACGTGCGCGAGCTGGAGAACGTCATCGAGCGCGCGGTGGTGCTCACCTCCAAGGAGGTGCTGGACGTCGACGACCTGCCGCCGGGCTTCCAGGACGCGCCGCAGGCCGGGGCCCAGGTGGAGGTCTTCAGCCTCGCGCACCTGCCGTACGCCCAGGCGAAGCGGCTGGCCATGCGCGCCTTCGAGCGGCGCTACCTCACCGCGCTGCTCGAGAAGCACAACCACAACGTCTCCAGCGCCGCGCGCGCCGCGGGCGTGGACCGCTCCAACTTCCGCCGCCTGCTCAAGCAGTACGAGGTGGCCGGGCGCTCCATGAAGCGCGGCAAGGACGGAGACGACGACGCGCTCGAGGCCGCTTCCTGACGTGAGGGAGCGGGCTCAGCCCTCTTCACCCGGCTCGCGGGGGTGCTCCGCGAGCTGGCGTTGGATGTCCTCGTAGCGCTCGGACAGCTCCTCCTCGAAGCCGTTGCGCGTGGGCTGGTAGAAGTGCCGGCCGTGCAGGGCCTCGGGGAGGTAGTCCTCGGGGACGTAATTGCCCTCGAAGTTGTGCGGGTACTTGTAGCCCGCCCCGTACCCCAGCGACTTCATCAGCTTCGTGGGCGCGTTGCGCAGGTGCAGGGGCACGGGCAGGGGCCCGCCCTCGGTGACGGCGGCGCGCGCCGCCGCGTACGCGGTGAGCACGGCGTTCGACTTGGGTGCCAGCGCCAGGTACGTCACCGCCTGGGTGAGGGGCAGGGTGCCCTCGGGCAGGCCCACCAGCTCGAAGGCCCGCAGCGCGTCCACCGCCACGCCCAGCGCCCTCGGGTCCGCGTTGCCGATGTCCTCCGAGGCGAAGATGACCATGCGCCGGAAGATGAAGACGGGGTCCTCGCCCGCCTCCAGCATGCGCGTCATCCAGTAGAGCGCCGCGTCCACGTCCGAGCCGCGCATGGATTTGATGAAGGCGCTGACGACGTTGTAGTGCTCCTCGCCGCCTTTGTCGTAGAGCAGCGCCTTGTGCTGCATCGCCTCCTCGGCGATGGCCTTGTCCACCCGGGTGCCCCCGTGCGCGGCCGCCGCCTCCAACGCGGTGAGCGCCCGGCGTGCGTCGCCTCCCGAGGACTCGACGATGAAGGTGAGGGCCTCGTCGTCCACCTCCACCCGGCCGCCCAGGCCCCTGGGGTCCTCCACCGCCCGGCGCAGCAGCTCCACCAACTCCTCCTCCTCCAGCCCGCGCAGGGTGACGACGCGCGTGCGGGACAGGAGAGCGGCGTTCACCTCGAAGGAGGGATTCTCCGTGGTGGCCCCGATGAGGGTGATGGTGCCCTTCTCCACGTGGGGCAGCAGCGCGTCCTGTTGCGCCTTGTTGAAGCGGTGGATCTCATCCAGGAAGAGCAGGGTGCGCTGGCGGTTCATCCTCCAGCGCTCCTGGGCGCGGGCCACCGTCTCGCGGATGTCCTTCACGCCGGAGAGCACGGCGGAGAGCGACTCGAAGGCGGAGCCGGTGAAGTGGGCGATGACGTAGGCGAGCGTCGTCTTGCCCGTCCCCGGGGGGCCCCAGAGGATGAGCGACGGCACCTGGTCCTGCTGGATGGCCCGGCGCAGGAAACGGCCCTCGCCCGTCAGGTGCTCCTGGCCGACGAACTCCTCCAGGCGGGTGGGGCGCATCCGCTCGGCCAGGGGGGCCAGGGTGGCCTGGTCCTTCTGGCTGGCATGCTCGAAAAGGTCCATGCGGCAATCCTGGCGTCCGGGTCCCACGTGTCACAGGGTCATCGAAGCGGCCATTTCGTCCAGCGCTCCCCTGGCCGCCTGGACTAGAACCTGGACCCATCGTGCACACCCTGTTGCTCGTCGCGAAGAAGGACAAGCCCGAGGCGGCGGAGCTGGCCGCCCGGATCCGGGAACGCTACCCCTCGCATGAGGTGCTGGGAGACCGCCTCCTGGCCCATACGCTCGGCTGGCCCCGGGTGGATGACCGCGAGCTGGCCTCCCGGGCGGAGCTGGTGGTGGTGCTGGGCGGAGATGGCACCCTCATCCACGCGGCCCGGCTGCTGGACGGGCGCCCCACGCCGATTCTCGGGGTCAACCTGGGCAGCCTGGGCTTCATGACGGAAATCCCCGTCGAGGAGCTGTTCCTCGCGCTGGACGAGGTGCTCGCCGGCCGCTTCAAGACGGACTCCCGGATGAAGCTCTGCTCGCGGCTGGTGCGCGACGGCAAGGTGCTGGTGCAGGACGAGGTCCTCAACGACATCGTCATCAACAAGGGCGCGCTGGCGCGCATCGCGGACCACGAGGTGTCCATCGAGGGCGTGCCCATCGCCACGTACAAGGCGGACGGCGTCATCCTGGCCACGCCCACCGGCTCCACCGCGTACTCGCTGAGCGCGGGCGGGCCCATCGTCCACCCCTCGGTGGACTGCACGGTGCTCACGCCCATCTGCTCGCACGCGCTCACGCACCGCTCCATCGTCGTGCCGGCGGACCGCACCATCCGCGTCACCCTGGCCACCGAGACGGCGGACACCTTCCTCACGCTGGACGGGCAGACGGGCCACAGCCTGCAGTGCGGCGACAGCATCGAGGTGGTGCGCTCGCCCAACCGGGTGAACCTGGTGCGCAACACCCGCGTGGGCTACTTCACCATCCTCCGGCAGAAGCTCCACTGGGGCGAGCGGTAGCGCGGCGTGTTCGTCTTCCTGTCGAAGGTGTTGGATCTGCTGCTCGCGCCGCTCTCCTGGGGGCTGCTGCTGGGCGGGGTGGGCCTGCTGCTGAGCCGGAGGCGGGCACGGCTGGCGGCGGGGCTGCAGGGGCTGGGGCTGCTGGTGGTGTACGTCTTCTCCCTGGAGCCCACGGCCAATGGCCTGCAGCGGTGGGTGGAGGCGGGCGCGGTGTCCACGTACCGGCCGGACACGGTCTACGACGCCGTCATCGTGCTGGGCGGAGCGGTGGACGCGGACGCCACCGAGCGCTCGGGGCTGCCCGAATACACGCACCCGGTGGAGCGGATCCTCCGAGGCTACGAGCTGCTGCTCCAGGGGAGGGCGCGCCAGGTGCTGATTTCCGGAGGCACGCTGGACAGGCGGCCCGGGGCGCTGGTGGAGGCGGACATCCTGGCGGGGCAGCTCCGGCTGTGGGGGATAGAACCGGAGCGGATCGTCCTGGAGGGGCGCAGCCGGAACACGCGGGAGAACGCGGTGGAGTCGGAGCGCCTCATCCGGGAGAAGGGCTGGCAGAAGCTGGTGCTGGTGACGAGCGCGGCGCACATGCCGCGGGCGCTGGGGACGTTCCACGCGGTGGGGCTGAAGCCGGACACGCTGGTGGTGGACGTGCGCGCGCACGAGTGGCACCTACGCGGGGCGTGGTGGCAGCCGCGGGCCTCCAACCTGTCGGCGGGCACGGACGCGCTGCGGGAGCTCTTCGGGCGCCTCGTCTACCGGCTGCGCGGCTGGACTCCCTCTCCCACCGGGAGAGGGCTGGGGTGAGGGTAGCCGTCCCCGTTCTCTTTCCCCGTCGCCCTACTGAGCCGCTCGCGCCGTGCCCGGGCAGGCCATGGCGTCCTTGTCGTCCTTGTCGTCCTTGCTGGCGAGCTTCCCGGGCGCCGCCGCGCAGCCGCTCGATGCGGCCACTGGTGGCGGGAGCAATGGCCTGGGCGGAGGCGAAGGCCTCGCGCAGCACGTCCTGCGTGGTGCGGCCCTTGTCGGGCGAGACGCGGTACTTCGCGCCCTTGAACATGGTGTACCCGTCACCGCCGCCGGACATGTACGAGTTGGTGGCGAGCGAGTACGTCCGCTTGGCCTCCAACGGCTCGCCATTCACGGTGACGCGGACGATGCGGTCACCCGCGGGGCGGCACACGTCGAAGGCGTACTGGATGCCGGAGACCTGGGGGAAGCGGCCGGGGCCGGTCTCCTCGGCGCTGCGGCTGACGCCGTGCTCGAGCGCCTGGAGCAGCACCGCGCCCGTCACCTCGATGCTCACCACGGAGCCCGGGTAGGGGTGGACGGCCAGCACGTCGCGCCGGGTGAGCGGGCCGGGCCTGAGCACCGAGTCGGAGCGGATGGAGCCGCCGTTGATGAGCGCCACGTCCGCGCCGGTGGCCTGGCGGTAGGCGTCCGCGACGAAGGAGGCCAGGTTCGTCTCGTGGTTGCGGTTGGCCTCCTCGCTGGCGTCCAGGGGCACCTGGGTGCGGCCCACCGGCTGGGAGAGCTCGGCCATCATCGCGTCGTACTCGCGCATGGCGCTGGCGAAGGTGGGGTCCTCCGGCACCTCGGACGTCACCGGCAGCATGCCGAAGTCCATGCTCTTGAGCTTGCCGCTCCGGGTGCCCACGTGCAGGGTGACGCGTCCCAGCTCCCGCGCCTCGGAGGACATCTTGATGATGGGCGTGCCATTGGACACCGCCTGCATCATCTCGTGCTCGTGGCCGCCGATGATGAGATCGATGGGGGCGCAGCGGGCGAGCACCTTGTCCTCGGCGACGAACAGGTGCGTGAGACCGATGATGATCTGCGCGCCCTGCTTGCGCATCTGCGGCACCAGCTCGCGCGCCTTGGCGCACGTGTCGGTGAAGTACACGTCCGGCCCCGGCTTGGAGCTGTACTTCGTCTTGCCCAGCACCACGCCGAAGAGGCCCACCTTCACGCCGCCCACGTCGCGGATGACGAAGGGCGGGGTGTCGGCGAAGGGCCTCTTGGTGCGCTTGTCCATGACGTTGGCGCCCAGCCAGGTGAAGCGGGACTCCTGGATGCGCTCGCGCAGCACGTCGGGGCCGAAGTCGAACTCGTGGTTGCCGAGCACCGCGAAGTCCAGGCCCAGCGCGTTCCACGCGTCGATCATCTGCTTGCCCTTGTGGACGGTGGACTCCACCGAGGGCCCCAGCGTGTCACCGGCCATGAGGAACAGCGTGTTGGGCGACTCGGCGAGCACCTGCTTGCGCAGCGTGGACAGCCGCCCCAGTCCGCCCCGGGCCCCGAAGTCCACCGGGGTGAACTGGTACACGTCGTTGACGTGCAGCAGGGTGAGGGTGACGGTGGGCTCATCGTCCTGCTCGGACTCGGGAGCCGCGTTCTCGGAAGGTTTGGACCCCGCTCCCGCGGAGGACGTGGGCGCGCTCCCTGGCAGCGAGGCGCAACCGGCGGCGAGGAGCAGGGCGGCCAGGAGTGTGGCCAGGGGGCTCGGCAAGCGGAACGGGAAGGACATGGGAGATCGTCGGGGTGTCCAATGTCCCACGTCCGGCGCGCGGGTGCATCCTTTCGCGTGACACCGGCGTGACGCGGTGTGGCGAGGCTCGTTTCCCTCCTCGCCCTGGAGGCGGCGGGTGGCCCGGAGGCGCTTGACCGCGGGTGGAGGCGGCGGGGGGAGAGCACGCCCGCTCGCTCGGAGAGCAGCGCTTATACGGTGTAGCGGCGACCCTGCGCGAGCGGCTCGATGTTGCTCGCCCCGAGGTCGAAGTCATCCGGGTAGTGGATGAGCCGCATCTTCGCGCGCGTGGCGGCGGGCAGCGCGGCCAGCTTCTCGTAGGGCGTGTGCACGCCGTAGTTGGTCTCGTGCACCATGAGGTCCGCCTCGGAGAGCCAGGAGAGGAGGCCCTCGTCGTAGGCGGTGTCCGCGCTGTAGCCCAGGCAGCGCCCGCCGGCCCGGATGCGCAGGGCCGTGGTGGGCACGTGGTGGTAGGTGAGGCGGCTCTCGATGGAGAAGGGTCCGAAGCGCACGGCGGCCCCGGTGGAGAGCGGGTGGGGCTCGAAGTAGTCCTCGAAACCATGGCGCTGGGGCTCGCCGCCGGGCTTGCGGATGAGGTCCTCCATGCCCGCGGCGAGGTGGCCGTCCCAGAGCCGCCGTGTCACGTCCGGGTGGGCGAGCAGTTGCAGCTTCCGCTGGAGCACGAAGAAGGAGAAGTAGCCGAGCCCTTCCACACCCGAGCTGTGGTCCGCGTGCAGGTGGGTGAGGACGAGGCCGGACACGCGGTCCGCGTCCAGCGTCACACCCGAGGAGAGGCTGGCCTCGCGCATCATCTTGCGGATGGGGTGCGGGCAGTCGATGAGGAGCACCTGCCCCTCGGCTTCAAGCGCCAGGCACGAGGAGTAGTGCAGGGCGGAGAAGGCATCGCCAACGCCGAGGGTGACGAAGGACAGGCTCATCACGGACTCCGGAGGGAGGAGGGGGACAACCGCAGGCGCAGCTTCGCCGCGACGGCGGGCGGGCAGAAGTCGGAAACGTCCTCGCCGCGCGCCAGCTTCTCCTTGAGGCGGCTGCTGCTCACCTCGGCGAGGTGGGATTCGGCGGGGAGGAAGAGGGTGGAGAGGTCCGGGGCGAGGGCGCGGTTGGCCTGGGCGAGCGTCGTCTCGAACTGGGCATCCGTGGCGCCGCGCACCCCGCGCAGCAGCACGCTGGCGCCGATGGCCCGCGCGTAGTCCACGATGAGCCCCTCGGTGCTGGCCACGGTGACGTTGGGGTGGAGCGCCACCACCTCGCGCAGCAGCTCCATGCGCTCGGCCACGGTGAAGAGGGTGCGCTTCTCGGGGTTGATGGCCACCACCACCACCACGTGGCCGAAGAGGCGCGCGGCCTGGCGGACGACGGAGAGGTGGCCGGCGGTCACCGGATCGAAGCTCCCGGCATAGACGGCGATGGTCATCACGACACCTCCGGGTGAGCCCCGGACACGAGCGTCCGGGGAGGATGGAAGGTGAGGGCCACCCAGACCACGGCCAGGGCGCAGACGGCCGCCGAGAGCGCGAAGTGCCACGCGTAGCCGAGGGCCTGGGCGCTGAAGCCACTGGCGGCTGCGGCGGCGCCGGTGGCCAGCACCACGAGCGAGGCCTGCACCGTGTAGTCGGAGGCGGCGTGCTCGGGGCGGCAGGGCTCCATCATCACCGTGAAGAGGGCCGCGGTGGCCATGCCGCTCGTCAGGTGCTCCACGCCGCATACGAACGTGAGCAGGGGAATGGAGGTGCTCCGTGTGGCCAGGGCGTAGAGGAGCACCGCGCCGGCCTGCAGGGTGCCGAAGACGAGCAGCGAACGCCGGTGGCCCAGCCGGTTGACGAGCGCCCCGCCCACGAGCGCGCCGAGGAGCCCGGTGGTGAAGCCCACGACGCCGAGCATCCACCCCACCTGCGACAGGCGCAGTCCTGCGTCGACCAGGAAGGTGCGCAGCATCCCCGTCGCCAGGTGCTCGCCCGCCTTGAAGAGGACGAGCAGGGTGAACCACGCGCCCGAGCCAGGGCGGCGGCTCCAGTACAGCAGGGTCTCCCGGAGCCAGTGCCACGTGCTCACGGACCCGTGCCGGGGCGCGGCGGAAGGGGGCTCGCGGAAGCGCACCACCGGCACCGTGGCCAGGAGCAGCAGCGTCCCCATGCTCAGCAGGGTGGCGCGCCAGCCGAGCGTGTCGATGACCATGAGCATCACCCCACCGCCGAGCACCATGCCCACCCGGTAGCCCGCCACCTGGATGCCGTTGCCCACGCCGCGCTCGTGGGGCTCGAGCAGCTCCACCGCGAGCCCGTCCGTGGCCACGTCCTGCGTGGCCGCCAGCAGGTTGACGAGCAGCACGGCCACGAGGAGCACCGGGATGCTCACCGCGCCCTCGGGAAGGGCGAGCCCCAGGAGGAGCGCCGCCGAGAGGACTTGCAGCGGGAGGATGTAGCCGCGCCGCCGGCCCAGCCGCTCCGAGCCGTACCGGTCCATGAGCGGGGCCCAGAGGAACTTGAGCGCCCAGGGCAGGGCGAGGAGGTTGGCCAGACCGATGTCCGGCAGCGACATGCCCTGCGTGCGCAGCAGCACGGGCAGCGTCTGGGTGAAGAAGCCGAAGGGCAGGCCCTGCGAGAGGTAGAGGCTCGTGAGCAACCCGAGCTTCTGAGGCGTCGTCAGCGAGGTCTTCATGTGCCCTCCGGGGACTCCGCCGTGTCGAGCAGCCCCGCGGCCATGCGCTTCACCGTGCCCGCGGCGGAGCCCGGGGGCGTGAGGCCCGGCGCCGCCGTCGAGAGGACGAAGTAGCCCTGCACCGCCGCGAAGAGGCCCGCCGCCACCGCCCGCGCCCTCCGGCGGCCGATGACCGCGCCCACCAGCTCCTCCAGGTGCTCCAGGTCCGCGCGCACCACCTTCTCGTATGCCGCGCGCACCTCGGGCTGCCGCACCGCCTCCGCGCTGATGGTCACCCACGCGGCCACCGAGGATGGATCCGAGTCTTCCCCCGTGGCCAGGTAGGCGTCGAGGAAGGCGTCCACCTGCGCCCGGGCTCCACCCTTCACCCGCTCCAGCCGCGCCTTCACCCGCTCGCGCACGCGCCCGGCGAGCTGCTCCACCAGCGTCAGGAGGATCTCCTGCTTCTCCGTGAAGTGGTAGTGCACCAACCCTGGGCTCAGCCCCGCCGCCTTCGCGATCTCCGCGATGGACGCGCGCTCGTAGCCGCGCTCGGCCATAACGCGCAGCAGTCCCGAGACGATCTGCTGCCGGCGCTCCTCCGTATTCGATGGGCGGGCCATCCTCGGCTCCGTTTCTAGGTTGGTTGACCAACTTATAAGCCCGTGGACCCACGGCGTCAACCGGGACTCCGGGGTTCAGCGTGGTTGTCTCAGTAGGAGAGCAGCGAGCAGACCTTCTCGCGGCCCAGCCGCTCGCGCCCGGGCAGGAAGTCCAGCGAGATGAGGACGCTGAAGCCCACCACCTCGCCGCCGAGCTTCGTCACCAGGCGCGCCGTCGCCTCCGCGGTACCGCCCGTGGCCAGCAGGTCGTCCACGATGAGAACCCGATCCCCGCGGGCCACCGCGTCCTCGTGGAGCTGCAACCCGTCATCGCCGTACTCCAGGGAGTAGCGCTCCGTCACCGTCTTGTACGGCAGCTTTCCCGGCTTGCGCGCCGGAGCGAAGCCCGCGTGCAGGGCCAGGGCGATGGGGGCTCCCACCAGGAAGCCACGCGCCTCCACGCCCACCACCTTGTGGATGTGACGGCCCCGGAAGGGCGCCGCCATCGCGTTCACCACCCGCCCGAAGAGGTGCGGATCCGCCAGCACCGGCGTCACGTCCTTGAAGATGATTCCCGGCTTGGGGAAGCCCGGCACGTCGCGGATGCGGGCCTTCACGTCCTCGACGAGGTTGGAGTCGTGGCCGGGGATGAAGAGGGAAGGGGTGTTGCTCATGGGAAGAGCTCCGGGTTGACGCAGTGAGGCGGTTTCCGCCCTTGCAGTGCGGCGAGGAGATTATCCACCGCCATGGACGCCATGCGTCCACGGGTGGCGTGGCTGGCGCTCGCGATGTGGGGGGCGAGCAGGACGTTGGGGAGGTTCAGCAGCGGGCTGTCGGAGGGCAGGGGCTCGGGGTCCGTCACGTCCAGCGCGGCGCCGCCCAGGTGCCCGCCGGAGAGCGCCTCCGCCAGCGCGGCCTGGTCCACCACCGTCCCCCGGGCCGTGTTCACCAGCAGGGCCCCCGGCTTCATGGCCGCGAACTCCGCCCGCCCCAGCCAGTGCCGGGTCTCGGCGTTGAGCGGCACGTGCAGCGAGACGAAGTCCGACTCGGCGAGCAGCGTGGCCTTGTCCACGCGCGTGAGCCCCAGCTCCGCCTCCAGGTCCGGCCGGGCCCGGCGGTTGACGTAGAGGATCCTCATTCCGAAGCCGCGCGCCCGCCGGGCCATCGCCGCGCCGATGGCGCCCAGCCCCACGAGGCCCAGCGTCGCCCCGTACACGTCCGTGCCCAGCAGCAGGCCGGGCTCCCACGTCCGCCACTTGCCGGCCCGGACGTACGCGTCCGCCTCGGCCACCCGCCGCGCCAGACCCATGAGCAGGGCGAAGGCGAAGTCCGCCGTCGTCTCGGTGAGCACCCCCGGCGTGTTGCCCACGGGGATGCGCCGCGCGGTGCACGCCGCCACGTCGATGTTGTCGTACCCCACCGCCACGTTGCTGACGGCCCGCAGGCGGTGGGCGCCGTCGAGCAGGGGCTCGTCCACCTGGTCGGTCAGCAGGGTGATGAGCCCGTCCACCTCCCGGGCCTCCGAAAGCAGCACGTCCCGTGGGGGAGGCAACTGCTCTTCCCATACCCGGAGTGAGACCTGAGCGGCCAGCCGGGCCAGCGCGTCTCCGGGAAGTTGTCGCGTGACGAAAACTCGGGGGCGGGTGGGGCGTTCCATTTCGACCGCCAATGCTCGCACAGCCGTGAGCCGTGCGGTGGATGACCGAGCAACCATCGCCCGGCCATCGACCTGCATTTTTCCCACGACGGAGGCTGCCCCGTCTGTGGTAATCGAATGGATTCCCCTCGTACCGGGGGGAAGGGACTGACGAGAACGTGCCCTCCACCGCCGACACCCGAGAAGCTTCTTTCCCGCCTGATGGCCAGTGGCTGCGCGCCCTCAAGGCGGAAGTTCAGCCCGCTACCTTCAAGAAGGGCCGCGAAGTCGCGGAGACGCGCCGCGTCTTCGGCCTCCAACGAGAGGGAGACCTCATCAGCGCCCAGGTGGCCGCCGCCTCCTCCTCCCAGGAGCGCTACGACGTCGCCCTCGAGGTGGGCAACGGCAAGCCCACCTCCAAGTGCACCTGCCCGGCCTGGAACGCCGCCGGGCTGCACTGCGAGCACGTGGTGGCCGCGGCGCTCGTCTATGCCGCGCGTCTGCGCGCCTCGATGATCGCCTCCTCGGCCGCCGCCGCCGCCGCTGCTTCGGCCGCCGCCGCCGCCCCGGTGGCCGCCGTGCCCGACACTGCTTCCGACGAGCCCTCGCCAGACGGCGAGGCGGACGCCGATTTCGACGCTCCCGTCCCCTCGGCGGACGGGCCCCTGATGGACGCGGTGAGCCTGCCCGCGCTCGCCAAGGTGGAGAGCTGGCTGGGCCTCTCCTCCCAGCCGGATTACGAGTTCCTCTACCGGCTCACCCCCTCCAACACGGGTCCCGGCGGGCGCCACTGGCTGATGGACGTGCGCCGCCAGGACGCGCAGATGAAGGGGCCCGTGCACATCAAGCGCATGCTCCAGGCCGGCACCCGCATCGCCCCGGCCGACGAGCGCGTCTTCATCCTGCTCGCCAAGCACGAGCAGCGGTACGACTCGCGCATCGTCCTCTCCGACGAGGACCTGTGCGAGATGCTCGAGTTCCTGCGCCCGCGCCGCGTCATCTACCGCGGCACCGCGCTGCTCTTCTCGGACGAGCCGGTGCGGCCGCAGATCCACCTCGAGTCCCGCCCGGACGGCGCCACCGCCCGCATCGAGCTGCTCATGCCGGACGGGACGAGCCTGTCCCTCAAGGATGCCATCCTGCTGGCGGGCATGCGCACCTACATCATCACGGGGCAGACGCTCTCGCCGGTGGAGCCGAATCTGCCGCCGCGTCTGGTGCGCAAGTGGCTGCTGGAGCCCACCATGGCCTTCCCGGTGGGGCAGTTGGACCGGGTGCTCACGTTCTTCGCCGCCCACCTGCCGCGCTTCCAGATGGCGCTCAAGGCGGACGACATCGACGTGGACGAGTCCGTGGAGCCGCGCTTCCTGCTCACGCTCGAGGGCACCGCCGAGCGCGTGAAGGTGCAGCTCGCCGCGCGCTACGGGCAGACCACCGTGCCCGTGTCCCCCACGGCCTCGCACCTGGGCTACGCCAGTGGCGTGGGCACCGACGGCCGCAAGCTGTACCGGCGCCGCGAGGAGCTGGAGCGCGCCGCGGGCAAGCGCCTGCAGGAGCTGGGCATGCGCTACGACAGCCACACCCACGCCTACGAGACGAGCGGGGATGGGGCCATCGAGTTCTGGGCTCGCGGGCTCGCGTCGCTGCCCGACGACTGGGAGCGCTACGGCGTGCAGGCCCCCAAGGTGCGCCTGCGGCCCAAGCTGCGTCCGCGCATCCGCGTGGGCATGAGCGGGGTGAGCTGGTTCGAGCTGGATGCCGAGTTCGTCACCGATGACCAGGCGGTGGACCTGGGCGCGGTGCGCATGTTTCTCGACTCGGGCCGCCGCTTCGTGCCCCTGAAGGACGGCACCTACGCCGAGGCGGACCTCGCGGAGATCAAGCGCGCCGCGGACCTGCTGGAGGAGGCCGGCGCCATGCCCGGCCGGACCCGCACGCGCCTGCCGCTGCACCAGGCCGTCGCGTTGGATCTGCTGGTGGAGCTCGGCGAGTACACCGAGGTGGAGGCCAAGGCGCGCAAGGCGATGACCGAGCTGCGCGACACCAACGGCGTGCCCAAGGTGGGGCTCCCCGAGGGGCTCCAGGCCACGCTGCGCCACTACCAGGAGGCGGGCCTGTCCTGGCTCTGGTTCCTCCACCGGCACGGGCTGTCCGGCATCCTCGCGGACGACATGGGTCTCGGAAAGACGATCCAGTCCCTGAGCCTCCTGCAGAAGGTGGCCAACGAGGAGGGCCGCAAGCCGTCGCTCGTGGTGGCGCCCACCAGCGTGCTCGCCAACTGGGAGCGCGAGGCCGAGCGCTTCACCCCGGGCCTGAAGACGATCGTCTGGCACGGCCAGGATCGCAAGGAGCGCGTCGAGGACCTCAAGGGCGCGGACCTCGTGCTCACGTCCTACGCGCTGGTCCGGCGCGACCTGGAGGCGCTCAGCGAGGTGGGCTTCCGCTACGTCATCCTCGACGAGGCGCAGAACATCAAGAACGCGGACAGCGCCACGGCACAGGCGTGCAAGTCGCTGCCGAGCGACACGCGGCTCGCGCTCACCGGTACGCCGCTGGAGAACCGGCTCAGCGAGCTGTGGAGCCTCTTCGACTTCCTCATGCCGGGCTTCCTCGGCAGCGCGGAGGGCTTCAGCGACCGCTTCGAGCAGCCCATCCAGGTGGCCAACGACAGCAACGTGCGCGACCGCCTGCGCCGCCGCATCCAGCCCTTCATCATGCGCCGTCTGAAGACGGAGGTGGCCAAGGACCTGCCGCCCAAGACGGAGAGCGTGGCCTGGTGCGAGATGGAGCCCGGGCAGGCGGCCCTCTACCGCGAGGTGCTCGAGGAGAGCCGCCGCAAGGTGAACGAGTCCATCGAGAAGATGGGCTTCAAGCGCAGCCGCGTCTCCATCCTCGCGGCGCTCATGCGCCTGCGCCAGGTGTGCTGCGATCCGCGGCTGCTCAAGATGCCTCCCGGCACGCTGCTGCCCGCCAGCGCGAAGCTGGAGCGCTTCGGCCAGCTCGTGGACGACCTCGTCGCCGAGGGCCACCGCGCGCTCGTCTTCAGCCAGTTCACCGAGATGCTCGAGCTGCTCAAGGGCGAGGCGGACCGCCGGGGCCTGCGCTACCTCTACCTGGACGGCCGGACGAAGGACCGCATGGGCAAGGTGGACGAGTTCAACCGTCCGGACGGGCCTCCGCTCTTCTTCATCAGCCTCAAGGCGGGTGGCACCGGCCTCAACCTCACCGCGGCCGACTACGTCATCCACTACGATCCGTGGTGGAACCCGGCCGTGGAAGACCAGGCGACCGACCGTACCCACCGCATCGGCCAGACGCGCGCCGTCATCAGCTACAAGCTCATTACGCGCGGCACTGTGGAGGAAAAGATTCTCAGCCTCCAGAAACGCAAGAAGGACCTGGCCGCGGGGGTTCTCAGTGCGGATGGCGACTTCGGCAAGCTGCTGACCGAGTCGGACATCGTCGACCTCTTCCAGGGCGAGTAACCCTGGAGGGCTACAAGAGAGTCCGACGCCTCACATCACCCCCCGTGCATGCAAGCTGGCGCACGAGCCACGGGACGGAACGCTTGTGCAGTGTCAGAGCCCACTGCTAGGTTGTTCAGGTACGGTCCGTATGGCGAAGGAGGGCACCGTGCTGCTGGGCTTGCGCATTTCGAATGTGGCGGTGATTGAGGAGGTGGAGGTGACGTTCGGAGCCGGCCTGACCGTGCTCACGGGCGAAACCGGAGCGGGCAAGTCCATCCTGGTGGACGCCCTCGGGCTGCTGCTGGGCGGGCGGGCGGATGCAGACGCCATCCGCTCGGGCTGCGACGAGGCCTCGGTGGAGGGCGTGTTCGAGCGCACTCCCGTGCTGGCCACCCGGATGGAGGAGCTGGGCGTGCCGGACCTCGGAGAAGAGGTGCTGGTGCGCCGGGTGGTGGGCCGCAATGGCCGCGCCAAGGCCTACATCAATGGTTCGCTGGTGACGGTGGGCGTGCTGGCCCGCTTCATGCGCGGCACGGTGGACATCGCCGGCCAGCACGAGCACGTGAGCCTCTTCGACTCCGGACTGCACCGGGTGCTGCTGGACCGTTACGGGCGGCTGGAGGAGCAGCTCGCCGCCTATGGGCGCGACTATGCGGCCGTGGCGGAGGTGGTGTCGCGCATGGAGGCGCTGGGCGGGGACGAGTCCCGGCTGCGCGAGCGCGCCGAGTTCCTGCGCTTCCAACTGGATGAAATCACCCGCCTGGAGCCGGAGTCCGGTGAGGACGTGCGGCTGGACGCCGAGCGGCGCCGGCTGGCGGGCTCGGAGAAGCTCAAGCGGCAGGGCGCCGAGGCGGAGCAGCTGCTCTCCGGCGAGGAGTCGAGCGCCGTGGAGACGGTGGGCCGCGCGCTGGGGCTGGTGACCGAGGCGGTGAAGTGCGATGCCACGCTCGCCCCGGTGGCGGATGCGCTGGGGTCCGCGCTCGCGGAGCTGGAGGAGGCGCAGCGCCGGCTCAGCCGGTACGTGGAGGGCCTGGAGTCCGACCCGGCCCGGCTGGGGGAGGTGGAGGATCGCCTCGACGCCCTCAAGCGGCTGTGCCGCAAGCACGCCACCACCCTGGACGGCGTTCTCCAGAAGCGCGACGCGCTGGAGACGGAGCTGTCCACGCTGGACAACCGGCAGGAGGTGCTGGAGCAGCTCGCCCGTGAGCGCAAGGCGGTGGAGGAGCGGGCGCGCCGCAGTGGCGAGGCCCTGTCGCGGGCGCGCACCGCGTGCGCCGTCTCCTTCGGCACCCAGGTGCGCGAGGGGCTGGGCATGCTCGCGCTGGGCAAGGCCGCCTTCGAGGTGCGGGTGACGCCCGGCACCCAGCTCAAGGCCGAGGGCCTGGACGACGTGGAGTTCTTCTTCAGCGCCAACCCGGGCGAGCCCGCCCGTCAGCTCGCCAAGGTGGCGTCGGGAGGTGAGGCCTCGCGCCTCCTCCTGGCCCTCAAGCGTGCACTGGCCGACAGTGACGGCTGCGGCTGCTACATCCTGGACGAGGCGGACTCGGGGGTGAGCGGCGCCATCGCGGACGTGGTGGGGCGGATGATTCGGGACGTCAGCGGGCACCGTCAGGTGCTGACCATCACCCACCTGCCGCAGGTGGCGGCCTACGCGGACGCCCACCTGCTCATCCGCAAGGGCTTCAAGGGCGAGCGCACCGTCTCGGAGGTAGTGCCTCTGGAGGCGGGAGCCGAGCGCACCCAGGAGTTGGCGCGGATGATGTCCGGAGTAGAGGTGACGCGCGAGGCGCTGGGGGCGGCCGAGGCCCTGGTCCGTTCGGCCAATCGGGCGTCCGGACCCCCCCGGGCCCGGCGGGATCAGACCCCGGATGGCGGCTCCCGGGGCAGGCTGCGCCGCAGTGCGTAGACAGGTACGTGCAACGCCTCCTTGCTCCGATAAGGTCCCTCACATAGCATCCAGCCCGTGTCCAGAACCGCAGGGCAGACCGCGGCTCCCCGCATGAAGGTCGTCTCGGCCGGCCTCACGGATGTGGGGCGTAAGCGCAACCATAATGAAGACAGCTTCCTGATCGACGACGAGCTACAGCTCTATGTCGTCGCGGATGGCATGGGTGGCCATGCTGGGGGCGGTACCGCCTCCCGCATCGCCGTCGAGACCATCGACAAGGAGCTCAGACGGGCCCGTGAAGGCCGGGACAACCCGTTTGTCACCACGTCCAACCTGCAGGACGCGCTCCTGCCGGATGCCTTGCGTACGGCGGTGGAGAGGGCCTGTCTGGCCATCTTCACCACCGCGCAGGAGGATCCGCGCCTGTCGGGGATGGGCACCACCGTCATCTCGCTCGTCGTGCGCGACAATCAGGCGTTCTTCGCGCACGTGGGCGACAGCCGGGCCTACCTCGTCCGGGGTCCCCTCATCCAGCAGATCTCCGAGGACCACTCGTTGGTCAACGAGCAGATCAAGGCCGGGATGATCACCCCCGAAGAGGCCAAGCACTCCCGCTACAAGAACATCATCACGCGCTCCGTGGGCTTCGAGGAAGAAGTCCAGGTGGACGTGATGGGTGTGGTGGCGGAGCCAGGAGACGTCTTCCTGCTGTGCTCGGACGGGCTCGCCAACATGGTCGAGGACCGGGAACTGCACGAAGCCGTGCAGGCCTCGGCCAGCCTCGCCGACGTTCCCAAGCGGCTCATCGACCTGGCGAACGAGCGTGGCGGCGACGACAACATCACGGTCATCGTCGTTCAGGTTTCAGCCTGAAATCAGGGCGCTCCGAGTGGGCGCCTGGAATTGTTCCACGCGACTGGACGTGGGACGTTGGGTGTCGTGTGTCCTTACTTGACACCCTGAGAGGTCGGGTGGTAGCTGCCCAAACGATTCCCGTGCTTTAAGAGGCACGCTGGATGACGGATGGGTGGGTGTCGGGGCGTGGGGGAGATGAAGCGCACTCGGGCATGACCTAGATTGTGGCCCCGGGTTCGCACGCCGAAGCGCTGAGGCGCACTATAGGGAGCTGGCATTGGCGAAAAAGTCCTACACCCTGATCGTGGTCCCGGACCACGAATCTCCGGTCAAGCGCTACCGCGTACAGAAGTCGCTGTTCCTCCAGGTGGGGGGCGGGCTTCTGCTGCTGGCGGGGCTGGCCCTGGGGGCCACCCTCCACTACTTCCAGGTGGCCCGGGACGCGGCGGAGAACCGGATCCTCCGTGAGGAGAACCTGACGCTGCGCGGCCAGTTGAAGTCGGTGCGCGAGCGCATCGAGCACATCGGCTCCACGCTGGACCGGGTGGAGCGGTTCGACCAGAAGCTGCGGGCCATCACGCTGTTGTCGGATCCGCAACGCAACCTGGCCATGGGACCGGTGGAGCAGGAGCCGGGAGTGGGCTCGCCCACGGCGGAGACGGCGTTCACCGAGCTGGCCAGCATGGAGTCGCCCAAGGCGCTGACGGGGAAGTTGGATCGGCTGAGCGCCGAGGCCACCCGGCAGGAGCAGAGCCTCCACGAGCTGCAGGCCTACTTCCAGGACCAGAAGTCGCTGCTGGCCTCCACGCCGTCGCTGTGGCCGACGCGCGGCTGGGTGACGAGCGACTTCGGTTCGCGGTTGGATCCGTACACGGCGGACCGGGTGATGCACGCGGGCATGGACATCGCGGCGCCGCACGGCAAGGACGTCTTCGCGCCGTCGGACGGCACGGTGGTGTTCGCGGGCCTCGAGGGCGGTTACGGCAACGTGATCGTCATCGACCACGGCTACGGCATCAAGACGCGCTACGGCCACCTGGCGAAGATCCTGGTGAAGGCGGGTGACCGGGTGAAGCGTGGCGGGTTGATCGCGGCGGTGGGCAACACGGGCCGCTCCACGGGTCCGCACCTGCACTACGAAGTGCGCGTCAACGGCATCCCGCAGAACCCGCGCAAGTTCATCCTCGAGGAGTAATCCACCCCTCTCCCCCCGGGAGAGGGACGGGGTGAGGGTGCCTCGCCTCCCAGGTTGAATCCCGCGTATGCCCCCTCTCCCTCTGGGAGAGGGCTGGGGTGAGGGTCTTCGGACCCTCGCCCCTTTCGCGTTTCAGGGCTCGGAGCGGCCGGGCACGAAGCCGCCGAGCTGCAGGCGCCGCCGCTGCAGACCCCCCGCGTTGCCCATGCGCTCCAGGGTGTAGGCGCGCTCGAGCTCGCCCCACACGAGAGGCCCGAGCACCTGCCAGTGGGTGGGCTGCTCGATGGTGAGCTCCAGCAGGGCGAGCGTGAAGTCGGGAGCCTCGGCGCCCGCGGGGAGCGCGGCGAGAGCGTCCGCCGCGAGCCGGGAGCGGGTGGGCTCGCGCAGTCCCTCCGTCACCGGCAGCCCCGAGGTGGGCACGAGCAGCACGGCGAAGTTGTCCCCCTGCAGCCGCACCACCTTGGCCCCGGGGAACTGGGCGCGCAGGGACTCCACCACGGCGCGCAGCAGGGCATCGCCCGCGGGGAAGCCGTGGCGCGCGTTGACGTGGATCATCCCCTTCACGTCGGCAATGAGGGCGCCGAGCGTCCAGCCCTCGTGGTGTGCGTGGGTGGAGAGGTCGAACTCCTCCTTGAGGAGCGTCCCCTGGGTGAGGGCGAGCGGATTGAGCGCGCCCGTCGCGTCCGGCACGCCGCGGCGGGCGTGCTCCTCGTCGAGCAGGCGCTGGAGCGCGACCTTCACGGGCTCGGGCGAGCGCTGCACGAGCCGGGGGTAGAGGGTCACCAGCGCGGTGGCCATGGCTTCGTCGATGGCGTAGGGCATGGCCGCTCTTTAACCGCGAGGGGAGGGCTAGGTCACCTTGTGCGCGGTGACGGTGACCTCGTCGCGGTCGTGGTAGAGCTGGCGCATGGTGAGCCCCTGCCAGCCGCCCTCCTGCGTGAGGATGTGCCGCACGCGCACGAGGATGGGGTTCTTGTCCTTCATGGGCAGCTTGATGTTGGCCACCAAGTGGGAGGCCCAGCCGCGCCGGCCCCACTTGGCCAGGAGCTGCGCCACCTCGATGGGCCGCCAGGCCATGTCGCAGAAGAGCCAGTCGGCCGGCTCCTCGGGGGCGTAGGCGAAGGCGCTCTCCTGGATGTGCTCCACGCGGGGCTGCCGGGCCAGCTCGGGCATCAGCTTGGCCGGGTCCACGGCAACCACCCGGGCTCCCCGGGCCACCAGCCGCTGTGTCCACCCGCCCGGCGCCGCGCCGAGGTCCACACACACCTCACCCCGGCCCGGCTCGAAGGGGAGGTTGACGAGGGCCTCCTCGAGCTTCATCGCCGCGCGGGAAGGGGAGTCGGCCGAGCGCCGCATCCGCTGTCGTCCCCCGGGCGAGAGCGAGAGGGCCTCGCGGGCGGGCACCGAGCCCACCAGCACCACCCCGGGCGCCACGCACAGCTCGACGAGCGTCGCCCCGGCCTCCCGGGCGCGCCACGTTTCCTCCAGCAGCCGGTCCGCGGGCAGGCGAGCCCGCACCGCCTCCAGCAGGGCATCCGCCTCGTCGGCCATCCGGTTGCCGGCCGGGCTGTCGGGGGTGAATGCCTGCAACACGAGCGAGCCGTTGGGCAACGCCTCGGCCACCCGGGTGGAGATCGACTCGGCGAGGAGTTCGGGCGATTGCTCGGAGGGGAGGGAGGCCTGCACGCGGATGCCGGTGCGGGCGAAGACGGGGGGCTCGGAGGGGCGCTTCTCGCTCTCCACGAGCACCTCGCCGAGCATCCGGGGGGAAGCTCCCGCCCATGCCAACTCTTCGAACAGGTGGGGCTCGAAACCGGCGCGGCAGGTCCATAGCCACCGCCCGGGTTGAGAGGGGAGGGTAACTGCCGGTATCGGCGGTGACTTCACCCGGGGTGGAACTGCGGGAAGTGGTACGGGCGCCCGCTTCGCTCCCCGAGCAGGGGGAGGGCCCTTCTGAGGGCGTTGAGCAGGGCGCCTTGCGGGACGACTGGTCTCTTTTCGACGAGAGGGCATTGCGTGGCCTCGGTTCCGCTTTACTCTGTCCTGCCGCTCGCGCGGCGGCCAATCAGGTGGAATGACGCGGGAGAAACGCATGGTTTCCTTCCTGCATCCCACCTACAATCCAGGGATTTCCCTTCACTCGCCGCGTCCCTTCGAGGATTGTCGGGCGAGAGAGTCAGAATCGCATGATCGAATGGACGCTGAAGAAGATCATCGGGACGAAGAATGAGCGCGAGCTCAAGAAAACGCTCCCGAAGGTAGCCCGCATCAATGAGCTCGAGAGCAAGATGCGGGCGCTCAAGGATGAGGATTTCCCCGCCGCCACCGCACGGATGAAGCAGGAGGTGGCGAACGGCCGCCCGCTGGACGAGCTGCTGTTCGACGCCTTCGCCATCACACGCGAGGCCGCCCGCCGGGTGATCGGCCAGCGGCACTACGACGTGCAGATGATCGGCGGCATGTTCCTCCACCAGGGGTGCATCGCGGAGATGCGCACCGGTGAGGGCAAGACGCTCACCGCCACGCTGCCCTCGTACCTCAACGCCCTGTCCGGCCGCGGCGTGCACGTGGTGACGGTGAACGACTACCTCGCCCGGCGCGACTCCGAGTGGATGGGCCGCGTGCACCGCTTCCTGGGCATGACCACCGGCTGCATCCTCCACGAGCTGAACGACCGTCAGCGCCAGGAGTCCTACCGGGCGGACATCACCTACGGGCAGAACAACGAGTTCGGCTTCGACTACCTGCGCGACAACATGAAGTTCCGCCTGCAGGACTACGTCCAGCGCGAGCTGAACTTCGCCATCGTCGACGAGGTGGACTCCATCCTCATCGACGAGGCCCGCACCCCGCTCATCATCTCCGGCCCCACGGACGACACCACCGACAAGTACTACATCGTCGACAAGGTGATTCCGGGCCTCGTGCCGGACCAGGACTACATCCTGGACGAGAAGCACAAGTCGGTGTCCCTCACCGACTCGGGCATCGAGAAGATCCAGCAGCGGCTGAAGATCGGCAACCTCTACGATCCGGGCGAGATCGAGACGCTCCACCACGTGGAGCAGTCCCTGCGCGCCCACACGCTCTACAAGCGTGACCGCGACTACGTGGTGCGCGACGGCGAGGTGGTCATCGTCGACGAGTTCACCGGCCGCCTCATGGCGGGCCGCCGCTGGTCGGACGGCCTGCACCAGGCCGTCGAGGCCAAGGAAGGCGTGAACATCGAGAACGAGAACCAGACGCTGGCGACCATCTCGTTCCAGAACTACTTCCGCATGTACTCCAAGCTCTCGGGCATGACCGGCACCGCCGACACCGAGGCCGAGGAGTTCGCGAAGATCTACAACCTCGAAGTCCGCGTGGTGCCCACCAACCGGGCGATGATCCGCAAGGATCAGGACGACGTCGTCTACAAGACGGAGCGCGAGAAGTTCGAGGCGGTGGCCAAGGACATCGTCGAGCTGCACCAGAAGGGGCAGCCGGTGCTGGTGGGTACGGTGTCCATCGCCAAGAGCGAGGTGGTGGCCAACTTCCTCAAGAAGCAGGGCATCCCCCACAACGTGCTCAACGCGAAGCAGCACGAGCGCGAGGCGGAGATCGTCGCGCAGGCGGGCCGCAAGGGCGCCGTCACCATCTCCACCAACATGGCCGGCCGCGGCACGGACATCCTCCTGGGCGGCAACCCCGAGGTGATGGCCCGCTCCGAGGTGGGCCCCGAGCCCGAGGCTCCCGCCGTGACGACGGGGCCGGACGGCCAGCCGGTGGACCTGACGGCCTACGAGCAGGCGCTCGCCGAGTACAAGCAGCGCTACGAGACGGTGCTGGCCCGGTTCAAGGAGCAGACGCAGAAGGAGCGCGAGGAAGTGGTGGCCGCCGGCGGCCTCTACATCATCGGCACCGAGCGTCACGAGTCGCGCCGCATCGACAACCAGCTCCGTGGCCGTGCCGGCCGCCAGGGAGACCCGGGTGGCAGCCGCTTCTACCTGTCGCTCGAGGACGACCTGATGCGCATCTTCGGCTCCGAGCGCATCTCGGGGCTGATGGAGCGCCTGGGCATGGAGGAGGGCGAGGTCATCGAGCACGTGTGGCTCAGCCGCGCCATCGAGAGCGCCCAGCGGCGCGTCGAGGGTCACAACTTCGACATCCGCAAGAACTTGCTCGAGTACGACGACGTGATGAACCAGCAGCGGCGCACCATCTACAAGCTGCGCCGCAAGGTGCTGGCCGCCGGTGCCGGCATCCCGCTGGTCGAGTACGAGGAGGACAAGAAGACCAAGGCGAAGATCCGCTCCGAGCAGACCGTCTCCTGGGCGGACTACCGGGAGCTGCTCCTCGACGCGGTCGAGGACGTCATCGTGTCGCTCACCGACACCTACTGCCCGTCCAGGAACCCCGCGTCGTGGGACCTGGAGGCGCTCACCCGCGGGGTGAAGGAGTCGCTCAACCTGGAGCTGTCCTTCACGAACGTGAACTCGCGCGAGGAACTGCAGGAGGACATCTACAAGGCGGCGGAGAAGGTCATCCAGGCGCGCGAGCAGGAGTTCGGCGAGGAGTTCCTGCGCTTCCTCCAGGTGCGCTACCTGGTCACCATCGACACGCTGTGGAAGGACCACCTGCTGGCGATGGACCACCTGCGTCAGGGCATTGGCCTGCGCGGCTACGGCCAGAAGGACCCGAAGCAGGAGTACAAGAAGGAGGGCTACAACGGGTTCATGCAGATGCTGGGGGCCATCAGCACCCAGTTCGCCATGCAGATGATGCGGGTGCAGGCCAAGGGGGCCGCCGCCGCCGCCGAGGAGACGGCACGGCTGGCCCGGCAGATGGCCCAGCGCCAGCGGCAGATGCACGAGGGCCGTGCGAACGCCGATGGCAAGCTGGACGAGGCCCAGGCCGCCGCCGCCCGTCCCGGCCCCGCCCGCCAGGCCGCTCCGGCCGCCGGTCCCAAGCTGGGCCGCAATGACCCCTGCCACTGCGGCAGCGGCAAGAAGTACAAGAAGTGCCACGGGGCGTCCGAGGCCAGCGTCTAGGCCGGCTCCCCAGGGGGGAGACCGGGCCCCAGCTCCCCTGGGCGCCCGGCTCCCGTCCACCTCTCCCCACCCCGCGTCGCGAAGCTTGCACCCGCGGCATGGGTTTTGTTAGAGAAGCCCGCCCGCCGCCAGCCCAGGCTGGTGGTGGGCTCGTCGTTTCAGTCAACCCACTACGCACACGTTCCCGCCGGTCCTCGGTGCTCCTGTCTGGGAGCAAACGGCCGGAGTCGTTGACGGAACGTGGAGGAAGAACCGAGATGGAAACTCAGGACAATACGACTCAGCAGCAGGCCATGGCCGCCGCCAGCGGCATCACGATGCGGCAGCTCCTGGAGGCCGGTGTTCACTTCGGCCACCAGACGAAGCGCTGGAACCCGAAGATGAAGCCCTACATCTTCGGCGCCCGCAACGGCATCTACATCATCGACCTGCAGAAGACGGTCAACCTGGCCCGCGCGGCCTTCCGCTTCGTGGCCGACATCACCGGCCGTGGCGGCTCGGTGCTCTTCGTGGGCACCAAGAAGCAGGCCCAGGACGTCATCCAGGAGGAGGCGCGCCGCGCCGGTCAGTTCTTCGTCACCAGCCGTTGGCTGGGTGGCACGCTGACCAACTTCAAGACGATCAAGCAGGGCATCGACCGTCTGAAGACCCTGGAGAAGATGGCCGAGGACGGCACCTTCGAGCGCCTCCCGAAGAAGGAAGTGGCTTCCCTCGAGCGTGAGCGCGAGAAGCTGGAGAAGAACCTGGGCGGCGTGAAGGAGATGGCCAAGCTGCCCAAGTGCATCTTCGTGGTCGACCCGAAGAAGGAGCACATCGCGGTGCACGAGGCCAACCGCCTCGGCATCCCCGTGATCGGCGTGGTGGACACCAACTGCGATCCGGACGGCATCGACTTCGTCATCCCGGGCAACGACGACGCCATCCGCTCCATCAAGCTCTTCACCTCGAAGATCGCCGAGTCCTGCATCGAGGGCGGGGCCCGTTACCGCGCCAGCGGGGCGGCCGACCGTGACGAGGACGAGCAGCAGGAGCGTGGTGACCGCCGCGACCGCGACGACCGTGGCGACCGCCGCGGGCCGCGCCGCAATGACCGGGGTGGTGACCGCCGCGGTGGTGGTGACCGTGGCGGCGAGCGCCGCGGGCCCCTCGTGGAGATGAAGGGCGCCGCCGCTCCCGCTGCCGCGGGCGAGGGCACCGAGGGTGGCGGCGAGGCTGGCGGGGAGACCCCCGCCGCCGAGTAGTGCCGCCGCGCTCCCCCGAGGAGCGCGTGGAGTCCAGCCGGGCGGCGCTTGGTCGCCGCCCGGCTTTTCCTTTTCAACCCAGCAGTACCTTCAAACCTCAATCCCCCCCAGTCACGGGGTGGGTCCCTGGAGACGAACATGGCCGAGGTCAGCGCCACGATGGTGAAGGAGCTCCGCGAGAAGACCGGCGCGGGCATGATGGATTGCAAGAAGGCCCTCGCCGAGACCGGTGGCGACTTCGTCAAGGCCGAGGAGTGGCTGCGCAAGAAGGGCATCTCCCGCGCCGCGGGCAAGGCCAGCCGCGTGGCCGCCGAGGGAATGATCGGCACCTACGTCCACGGTGGCCGCATCGGCGTCATCGTGGAGGTCAACTGCGAGACGGACTTCGTGGCCCGCAACACGGACTTCCAGGACCTGGTCAAGGACGTGGCCATGCAGGTCGCCGCGGCCAACCCCAAGTTCGTGAGCCGGGAGGAGGTCCCCACCGAGCAGCTGGAGAAGGAGCGGGAGATCCAGCGCGAGCTGCTCAAGCAGCAGGGCAAGCCCGAGGCCATGTGGGACAAGATCCTCGTGGGCAAGGTGGAGAAGTACTACGAGCAGGTGTGCCTCGTGGACCAGCTCTGGGTGAAGGACGACAAGAAGAAGGTCGGTGAGATGATCACCGAGCGCGCGGCGAAGATCGGCGAGAAGGTCGCCGTGCGCCGCTTCGTGCGCTACGAGGTGGGTGAGGGCATCGAGAAGAAGAAGGATGACCTGGCCGCCGAGGTGGCCAAGACGCTGGGCCAGGCCTAGCCGTCCGCCTCCCGCCGTCCCGAGGGCCGCGCGTTCCGGTATTCCCGGAGCGGCGCGGCCCTTGCCGTTCGGGGGGGCCAGGTGGCGGGGGAGGGGCCACTGGCGGACGGCCAGGGCACTCCGGCGTTGATCGCCGCCGGGGCGAGGGATAGAAGCGGGACCAATGTCCGCTCCAGCCACGGCCCGTCGTTACAAGCGCATCCTCCTCAAGCTGTCGGGTGAAGCCCTGATGGGTGAGGGGAAGTACGGAATCCATCCTCCCACGCTGACGCGCATCGCCTCCGAGTTGAAGGAAGTGGTGGAGGCGGGCGTGGAGATGGCGGTGGTCATCGGCGGAGGCAACATCTTCCGCGGCGTGGCGGGCTCCACCGAGGGCATGGATCGCGCGAGCGCCGACTACATGGGCATGCTCGCCACCTGCATCAACTCCATGGCGATGCAGGACGCGCTGGAGAAGCAGGGCTGCCACACCCGGGTGCTCTCGGCCATCAAGATGGAGCAGATCGCCGAGCCCTACATCCGCCGGCGCGCGGTGCGCCACCTGGAGAAGGGCCGCATCGTCATCTTCGCGGCGGGCACCGGCAACCCGTACTTCACCACGGACACCGCCGCTTCCCTGCGCGCCATGGAGATCAACGCCGAGGTCATCCTCAAGGCGACCAAGGTGGACGGCATCTACAACGCGGATCCGAAGAAGGACCCGGAGGCGCGCCGCTACCGGACGCTGACGTACATGGACGTCCTCAAGCAGAACCTGAACGTGATGGACTCCACGGCCATCTCGCTCTGCATGGACAACAAGCTGCCGATCATCGTCTTCGATCTGACCCAGCGCGGTAACATCCACAAGGCGATCCTGGGCGACGCGGGCGAGATCGGAACCGTGGTGGGCGTGGGCGAGACGGCCTGGGCCTGAGAGAAGCACGGACGCGCTTCATAAGGAGACCTGCACATGGCAGACGTCGTGACCGAACTGAAGGGCCGTATCGACAAGACGCTCGATGATCTCCGCCGCGACCTGACGAAGGTGCGCACGGGCCGGGCCAGTCCCAACCTGCTGGACGGCATCCGGGTGGACTACTACGGCACGCCCACCCCGCTGAGCGGCGTGGCCAACATCACCTCGCCCGAGCCCCGGCTCATCATCATCAAGCCGTGGGAGAAGAGCGTCCTCAAGGACATCGAGAAGGCCATCCGCGAGGCCAACCTCGGCATCAACCCGATGAACGACGGTGAGGTCATCCGCCTGCCCTTCCCGCCCCTCACCGAGGAGCGGCGCAAGGAGATCGCCAAGGCGGTGAAGACCAAGGGCGAGGAGCACAAGGTCGCCATCCGCAACATCCGCCGCGACGCCAACGAGGTCCTCAAGGCGCAGCTCAAGGACAAGAAGATCACCGAGGACGACTCCAAGCGCCTGACGGACAAGGTGCAGAAGGAGACGGACGACGGCGTGAAGAAGGTCGACGAGATCATCTCCAAGAAGGAGAAGGAAGTGATGGAGGTCTGAGATGGCCTTCATTCTCGTCGCGGAGCCGGCCGCCGCGGTGGCCGGGGCGCTGCGCAAATTCCTGGAGAACGCCCACCACGAGGTGACGGTGGCGGGCGACGTCCGGGATGCCCTGGAACGGGTGCGGGAGCTGGCGCCCGCGTTGGTGCTGGCTTCTGTCACCGAGAGCTTCGACGGCGAGACGCTCTGCCGGCAGGTGAAGGAGGAGGCTCCGACGATTCCGGTGCTCCTGCTGTACCTGCCGGAAGAGGAGCAGCCGGAGGCGCGCGCGGCCGCCGCGGGGGCGGAGGCGTGCCTGGTGGGGCCGCTCAAGCGGGCCACCGTGGTGTCCTGCGTGAGCCTGATGATGCAGCTCGCGCAGGCCCGGGAGACGGTGTCGGTGGTGCGCACCGAGATGCAGCTCATGCAGCATCAGGGGCCCCGCCGCGAGTCGAGCACCTCGGGAGCGGACCTGGAGTTCCTCAAGCGGCTGCTCTTCATGGAGGTGAAGCGCAGCCGTCGCTACCGCTACCCCATCTCCTACCTGTTGCTGGAGCCGGACCGGTACGCGGAGCGCCTCGCGACGCTGCCGGCGGCCCAGCGCACGTCCGCGCTGGCGGAGGTGCTCCGGCGGCTCTCCGAGGGGCTGCGGGACATCGACGTGGCGGTGCCGTTCGCCGAGGGACGCTTCATCGTCTTCCTGCCGTACACGCCCCACGAGGGCGCGATGGTGGTGGCGGAGCGGCTGCGGCAGCGGGTGAAGGAAGTGGAGTCGGTGCCGGGGCTGACGGCGTCGATGGGCCTGGCGGTCTTCGAGCCCTCGGCGCAGAAGGGCCAGGCGCAGGTGAGCTTCGGCAGCCTCATGAAGGAGGCGGGAGACGCGCTGCGGCGGGCCCAGGCCGCGGGCGGAGATCGCGTCGAAGGCGGCCGTCAGACTCCCGTCGCGGAACCCATCACCGAGTAGGCCGTGCCCTCACTCCGCGAACCCCTCCCTCTCCCTCTGGGAGAGGGTCGGGGTGAGGGTCTACGGGGTCTCGCTACTCACCCCGGGTACGCGAGCCTCCTGGCCGGAGATGTCGCGCACCACGTCGGCCACGAAGCGGAACAGCTCGAGCCCCTTGCCCTTGTCGTCCAGCCAGGAGCCACTGGCGGCGTCATAGGAGAAGTGGATGCCCTGAGAGCGGCCGGCGACCCAGATCTGCCGCACGGCGCGCTGGGTGTTGATGATGCACTTCTCGCGGGAGGGCGTGGTCAGGGTGACCATGTCGCCGGTGCTCTCGGCCTCGAGATCATCGGGGTCGAGCGCATCCGCAGCGGCCATGATGCGCTTGAACGCCGTGGTGACGAGCTGGTTGTAGCTGGCTTCGTCCATCATCGGCGAACCCTCCCGGAGGGCGGAGCGGCTACTGGATGACGTCGAGGACCGGCTGGCCGGGGGCGGCGAAGAACAGCAGCTTCGCCGGAGCGGGCGCGGCACCGGGCTCGGTGGAGTCCGGGCGCTCGATGGCGATGATGGTGCCCGGGTTGACCTGCTTGGGGAAGGACTGCATGCCCAGCAGGTGGGTGGCCAGCGCTCCCATGGACGGCTGGTGCCCCACGAGCACGATGTTCTCACCCGTGTGCTCGTCGAGGACGGGCGCCACGGCTCCCACCGGCATGTCCGGCAGCAGGCAGCGATGGGCGCGCAGGGTGCCCTCGTGCTTGAGGACGGTGGAGAGCAACTGCGCCGTCTGCACGGTGCGCACCAGCGGGCTCGTGAGAATGAGCGAGACCGTACCGATACGCTCCGCCAGTGACGCGAAATGCGCGACCGTGCTGGCTCGGGCCTTGGCAGTGAGCGCGCGCGCCTCGTCTCCGAGACCCTCGGGGGCCTCCGCGTCCGCCTCGCCGTGCCTTACCAGGAAGATCCTCAAGGTGCCTCCACCGCTCTGAACGGACCGCGGTTCGTACACGACCGCGCCAGGGTTGGTCAAAGGTAATACGGCGAATGTTGGCTGGTGACGGCCCCCTCCCGCTGGGGGGGCAGGCAGCCGGGGCCATTCCGCCCCGGGCGGATGCAATCCCGTCCGTGGCCAACTGTGCGTGGACGTATACTCCGCCCCTCGGGTCACCGGGGAGGACCCCTGGAGGAGTGTGGATGCGCAAGCTGCTGTGGGTGCTGTTCGCCGCGGGAATGCTGTCCGGCTGCAAGAAGGAAGAGGCCTCCGCGCCCGCCCGGGAGGAGACCGGGGTGGCGGCCGGAGAGGACTCGCGGGCCTCCCCGGCCGACGCCGTCGAGGCGTTCGATGACAGCAAGCCCTACGCCCTCACCCAGGCGAAGCTGGATGCCTACGTCGGCTACCAGCGCCAGGTGCTGGACGCCTACGCCGCCATGGCCCGCGAGCTTCCAGGCCGCCAAGGTCCGGCTCACGGCCGGCACGCTGGACGCCCAGGGCAGGCCCATGGGCATGAGCGAGTCCATGAAGGCCATCGAGAGCAAGGCCGAGTCCGAGGCCAAGGCCCGCCGCGACGCCGGCCTCACCGAGGATGACGTCAACCGCATCGGCTCCCTCGTCATGGACGTCATCACCCAGCGCCACATGGCCGCCGTGTTGGATCTCGCCGGCGAGCTCAAGAAGCTCGAGGAGATGCAGGCCCGCCTCAAGCCCGAGCAGCAGAAGGATCTCGCGCCCCAGATCGAGGTCATGCGCAAGCGCGTGGAGGAGACGGAGAAGCTCGTGGCCGTCCGGAAGATCCACGGAGACGCCAACGTGGACCTCGTCCTGACTCGCGAGCAGGACCTGATGCGCAACTACCAGGACATGCTCAGGTCCTTCGGCGGGAAGGCGCAGTAGGGGCTTCTCACGGGTTCAACCCGGGGCCCGGGAACCCTCACCCCGTCCCTCTCCCGGGGGGAGAGGGGTTCTTGGGGTGAGGGGGACGGCGATGAGGCGGGTCAGACGCGGCGCAGGCCCGGCACCTTCTTGAGCAGCTGCGCCAGGTACAGGTCCGCCACCTTCTCCAGCACCGTGTTGCCGCGCAGGCGCTGGTTCAGGTTCACGAAGTCCACCTGGTCCAGCCGCTGATCCTGGTTGAAGCAGGAGAACACCCACGTCTCCTTGCCCGTCCGCGGATCCACGTGCCTCTGGAGGCACTGCGCGCAGATCTCCTTCATCATGCACTGCATCGGCGAGTTGATGGAGCCGATCGCCTCGTGCTCGGGGTTCAGGTACGGCTGCAGCACCCCGTGCCGCGCCTCCTGCACCGCCCTCATCATCCGGTCCGAGCCGATCGCGATGATCCGCTGCACGTCCTTGAAGGACGCCACCGGCGCCACGCCCAGCTCTCCCTTGGCGTAGGCCAGCATCGCCTGCACCACGTTGCCCCGGAACGACGTGTCCTGCGGCCGCCGCGCCTCGATCATCTCTCCAGCGTCCACCGACCACACCACCTGGTCCGTGGCCGCCTCGATCTCCTCGCGCTTGAAGACGTCCGCGCGCTGACGGAAGCCGGCGAAGTACGCCACCTTGCACCCGGCCGCCTTGAGCGAACGCGCGATGGAGAAGAGCACCGCGTTGCCCAGGCCTCCGCCCACCAGCAACACCGTCTCGTTGTGGCCGATCTCCGTCGGCGCACCCGTGGGGCCCATCACCACCACCGGCTCGCCCGGCTTCAGCGCCGCGCACAGCCGGGACGACGAGCCCATCTCCAACACGATGGTGCCCATCAGCCCCTTCTCCTTGTCCACCCACGCCCCCGTGAGGGCCAGGCCCTCCATCGTCAGGCGCACCCCGTCCACCACCGGCGCGCTCCGCTCGAAGTTCTGCAGCCGGTAGAACTGGCCCGGCTCGAAGTGCTTCGCCGCGAACGGCGCCTTCACCACCACCTCCACGATGGTCGGCGTCAGCCGGTTCACCGTCACCACCCGCGCCAGCAGCGCCTCGTCCAGCGCCCCGAAGTGCGCCGCCAGCTTCTCGTCACGCCGCGCCTGCGCCAGCTCGTCGTGGAAGTCCATGGCCTCCACTTCCTTCGCGTACAGACGCGCCACCTCGGGGTAGCCGTCCTTCGCGCTCGCCATGGCCTTCACCACGTTGCCCGCGTACGTGGGGTGGTTGTCTCCGAAGTACGAGATGAGGTGCCCGTCCTTCCGGTACGAGGTGAAGAAGCCCACCTTCGCCGCGATGTCCTCCACCGGCTCCACCGGCGCCAGCCCGAAGCCGTCCGCCTGCTCCGCCAGCTCGTAGCTCTTGAAGTACTCGCCGTTCTCGTCCAGCTCGAACGTGCCCGGGTACTCCTTCTCGTACGTCACGTTGGGCGCCGTGCCCGCCGCCACGCACACCGTGCGCGCCGGCAGCTCGAAGAACTCGCCGCTGCCCCGCAGCTTGCCCTCCTTCGTCACCATGCGCTCGAAGCGGATGCCCTTCACCGCTCCCTTCTCGTCCGGCAGCGCCTCCACCGGGCTCATGCGCTCGATGAAGCGGATGCCTTCCTCCAGCGCCTTCGCCACTTCCTCGTGGTTGAGGCGGTAGGCCGGCGACTCCGTCAGCCCACGGCGGTACACCAGGCTCACGCCACCCCAGCTGCGCACCAGCCGGATGAAGTCCGGCGCCCGGCCCTCGTCCTGCGCCGCCTGACGCTCGGCGCGCACCGCGCGGCCGTGCTCCAGGAAGGTCTGGTACGTCACCTTCTCGTCGGCATCCAGCCGCGCCAGCACCGCCTCCTCGCCCAGCTCGGCCACCAGCTTCTCGTGGCGCTCGAGCGTCTTCTCCACCTGCACCGGGTAGTAGGCCAGCAGCTCCGTGGCCGTATCGATGCCCGTCAGACCGCCGCCGATGACGATGGCCGGCAGCTGCACCTGGAGGTTGGCCAGCGAGTCCTTCTTGAAGGCGCCCGTGAGCTGCAGCGACATGAGGAAGTCGCTCGCCTTGCGGATGCCCCGGATGAGGTTGTTCTTCATCCCGATGATGGTCGGCTTGCCCGCGCCCGCCGCGATGGCGATGTGGTCGAAGCCCATCTGCCACGCGTCCTCGATGGTCAGCGTGCCACCGAAGCGGATGCCGCCGTAGATGCGCAGGTTCTGCCGCCGCTCCAGCGTCAGGTGCATCAGCGTGAGGAAGTTCTTGTCCCAGCGCACGGTGATTCCGTACTCGGACACGCCGCCGAAGCCCTCGAGAATCCGCTCGTCCAGCTCGCGCGTGAGCGCCTTCCAGTCACGGATGGGCCTCATCGCCTTGCCGTTGCGGCCGACCAGGTCGTCCTCGAAGGGCTCGATCTTCAGGCCGTCGATGCCCGTGACGCCGAAGCCCTCGTTGAGCAGGTAGTGCGAGAGCGTGTAGCCCGCGGGCCCCAGGCCCACCACCAGCACGTTGCGGCCCACGTACGGCAGCGCGTACGGACGGCGCACGTTCAGCGGGTTCCAGCGCGTCAGCAGGCCGTAGATTTCAAAGCCCCACGGCAGGTTGAGCACGTCCGTCAGCGCGGCCGTCTCCACCATGGGGATGTTCACCGGCTCCTGCTTCTGGAAGATGCAGGCCTTCATGCAGTCGTTGCAGATGCGGTGGCCGGTGCCGGGGCACATCGGGTTGTCCACCATCACCACCGCCAACGACGCCAGCGAGTTGCCCTCGCGCTTGAGGGCGTGCGCCTCGGAGATGCGCTCGTCCAGCGGGCAGCCGGTGAGCGGAATCCCCAGCGGGTTCTTCTTGAAGGTGTGGCCCTCGGCCACCGCGTCCTTCGCCTTGAAGCCCGTGGAGCACGAGTCCTTCTCGCGCTCGTGGCAGATGACGCAGTAGTCCACCTCGCCCATCACCTCGCGCGGCGTGCCTCGCGGATCCGTCAGCTTGAAGCCGTCGCGGTAGCGCAGGTGGTGGTCCGAGCCCTGGGTGATTTCCGGCAGCTTCTCGTCCGGACGCTCGAGCTGCACGAGCTGGTCGAACACCAGGGGCTTGGGCACCCGGTGCGTGGCCCACTTGTGGAACAGCTCCTTCATCTCCGGGTGCAGCGCGCGGGCGTACGTCCAGCGGTCCGCCAGCGCCAGCAGGTTGCGCACCGACTGCAGCTCCGCCGCGTCGTCACCGTGCATCACCAGGCTGGAGCCGAACGCCTCCTTGCCCTCGGCCTCGGCCAGCAGCGCGGTGCGGATGCTCGTCCACTTCACCCGCAGCGCCTCGCCCTGCTCGGGCGTCAGCGGCGGCAGGTTGCCGGACGTGTTGGAGAAGAGCCGCTCCAGGTCCATCAGCGTGAGGATGGACTCGGCCAGCGCCCGCTCCACGTCGTCACTGGCGAGCGCCTCGGGGAAGGCGAGCGACAGCATCAGCCGCATCCGCGCGTCCAGCGAGGGGTACTCGGAGAGCGACGGCCGGTCCGCCGCGCCCTTCTTGAAGACCCGGCGGGTGATGAACTCGCGCTTGAAGTCGAAGAGCGGCAGCTCGCCCTTGAGGTGGCGCGCCAGCCGGTCCGTGTCGGTCTCCAGGCCGAAGAGCCGGGTCACGAAGGCGGACACGTGGCGCGACACGCGGATGAGCAGCTCGGACTCGGCCGGGCCGGTGAGGCTCTCGCCACCGGACTTCCGGTAGGCCTCGAAGGTCTTGAAGAGCTCGGGCTCGTCGGCGGCGAGCTGCTCGTCGAAGCGCTCGGACAGGCGCCGCAGGCCGCGGGGGCGGTACAGGTCCTCGAAGCTGAAGCCGGGGATGCCGAGGGTCAGCGTGGAGCCGTCGTGGGTAGGAAGGGCGGTCAAGGGGCGCATGTCACTAGGAGTGTTAGAAGGCAACCAGGGAAAAACGGCTACCAGACGGGCCCTATTTCGCGGCCCGACGGCTGGAAATCAAGCAGACTCGATCAGCCAGGCTACTGGAGCCGCTTCAATCGGCCTGTACGGGGTTCCCGCCTGCCTGCTCGGGCCTCCGTCGTCTTGCGCCGGGGCGGGGCTCAATCGAGGACGAGCGCCGTGTAGGGGCCCATCGTGAGCCGCTCGAAGCGGCGCCCCTCGCGGCGGAAACGGGCCTCCCACGGCTCGGGCACGCGGAACGGGCTCCCCGGGATGTGGGGGAAGAAGATCAACGCCGTCCTGCGGGCCGAGGCGAGCCGCTGCCGGTACGGGCGATAGCGCTCCACCCCGGAGGACGGCGGCACCACCAGCTGCTCCCTCCAGAGGTAGGTGAGCCGGTAGGCGACCCAGTAGTCCCCCGTGGCGGCCTCCACGCCCCGCGCCTGGAGCGCCGCCAGCAGGGCCCGCTCGTCCTCTCCGCTCCCGTAGCGCGTCACCGTCGGAAGGCCGCCCTCCAGCCAGCCGCCATAACCCAGCCACCCCGCCACCCCGAAGTGCGCCACCCCCACCCCCAGCAGGACCACTGCCAGCTTCGTCCTCCCCGTGCGCACGAGCCTGTCGAGCACCGGGGCCGCCACCAGCGGAAAGCCGAGCAGCACGGGGACCAGGTAGCGCGCGCTCATCAAATCCATGGCCCGGTGGGTGAAGAGGAAGCCGATGATCGACACCCCCATCCAACCCGCGCCACACCACGCCAGCCGGCGGGCGGTCCTGTCCGCCACGGGGAGCAGGGCGATGACGCCGCCTCCGAGCACCAGCAGCAGGAAGGCTCCCAGTCCCAGCACCACCAGCAGCAGCGCGAGTCCCTCGGGCCGCAGCTCCGGCCGATCGAACCCGGTGGCCGAGGCGAACAGCTTCGCCCCGGTGAGGTAGGGCAGGCACTTCTCCCAGAAGAGCGGCCAGACCCGCGGCAGATGGGCGGTGGTGAGCTCGCTGAGCTGGGGCGGCTGCATGGCGGCGAGCAGGCGGGGGATGCTGCCCACCCCGTAACCGGCCAGCGCGGCCCCCAGGGCGAGCCACCGCGGCCGGGCCACCCCCCACGTCCACCACAGCAGGTACAGCACCAGTCCCGGGAGGAGCTGGAGGACGAACAGGTCCGAGTAGTAGCCCAGCCCCACCGCCAGCCCGGCCAGTGCGGCGAGCAGCAGGCGCCTCCAGGGGCGGGCCGTGCCCGCGGCCCGCTCGGCGAGGTAGAGCCCCAGGAACACCAGGGTGAAGGCCCAGATCCGGAAGGCGCTGTAGGTGAGGAAGTTGAGCGGCTCGGGGCACACCGCGACGCTGCCCGCGCCGAGCGCCGCCAGCGGCAGGGGCAGCACCCGCCTCAGCACCCCGAACAAGGCGAGCACCAGCACCACGTGCCCGAGCACCGAGGACAGCGCCAGGGCCAGCGAGGGACGCACGGGCAGCAGCGTCTCGACGAGCAACACGGCCAGGGGCGCGGTGATGCCCTGGTAGTTCGTTCCCCACAGCAGCGGGGAGAACTCCCCGCGCGCCAGGTGCCAGGCCTGCAGGCCGACGACGGCGATGTCCGAGTCGAGCGCCTCGGCGTTGAGGAACACCGGGAGGCGGAACAGCAGGGTGCCCAGTGCCAGCAGCGCGCCCGTCGCGAGCACCCGCCGCGGGCTGTCGGCCGCCGGGCCCGGCGTCACGGCGAGGTTTCCTGTTCCCACCGAGGAGGCCTCCAGGCCGCGATGGCGCAGCACAGGGCTCCGATGATGAAGAAGTAGTAGTTGGCGAAGGCCTGCTTGCTGAATGCGAAGAACAGCAGGAACGTCAGGGCCACCGCGGCGGCGAAACCCGCCGGCGTCCGGGGGGCGCGCCAGAGCGACAGCCCGAGCGCGGGCAGCAGCGCCGCGAAGCCGAGCCACGTGGGGGGCCGTTGGCCCTTCACCACGTCCCACCAGGCCAGATAGCTGAGCGCATCCCTGCGGAAGGGCTGGCGGAGCTGGAAGCCGACCAGATCATGGAAGAAGGCCGCTGGATCCAGCACCGCGAAGGGCAGCGTCACCACCGCCGCGATCGCCGCGGCCTTCCACAGCGTGCGCACCGTGTCCCGCCAGGGCCGGGGACCGGGGTGCAGCAGCACGACGAGCGGGGTGGCGAGCACCAGGTAGTGCTTGGTGGCGAAGAGCAGGCCCAGCGCGACCGGCAGCAGCCGGGGCGTCCGGCAGGCACACCAGACGGTGGCCGCCAGCAGGAGCACGAGGTACGCGTCCGTCCAGCCCTGCTCGAGCACGAAGAAGGAGCGGGGAGTGAACAGGAAGAGCGCCGCGGCCACGGGCGCCCAACGCCCCGGCTGGCAGGTGCCCATCAGCAGCGCGGCCAGGCCCATCGCCGCCAGATTGGCGAAGCGGTAGTCCCCCCCGAGCAGGTGTCCGGCGCCAGCCAGCAGCAGGCTGAAGGGAGGGTAGGGGAAGCCCACCTGGACACGCCCGTTCACCAGCAGCCCCGGCCCGTAGAAGTGATCGTGCCCGTAGATGTCGGGCATGGTGATGGCATACGGGTTGAGGCCCTGGCCCAGGGCCTGGAAGGCCTCGACGTGCCACGCGTAGACGTCGATGGCCGGCCGGGGCGAGTGGTGGAGGATCCACGCGCCCAGCGTCAGGTGCACGCCCACCAGCAGCGGCAGCCGCAGCCGTCCCAGCCAGGGGGTGCCACCCAGGCCCGCTCCGGCCAGCACCGCCGCCGTCACGATGCCTCCCAGGAAGGGGGCGAAGCCCGTGGGGCCGGGGCGCAGGTAGATGGCGGGCGCGCTGGTGCCCAGTTGGATGAACTGCAGGACGAGGCCGAGGCCGAGCAGCAGGACGGCGACGTGCTCGGCCCGCCGCACCAGCCAGGCCTGCCGGGGGGCGGGAAGCGAGAGGGCCAGCAGCGCGGCGCCCAGCGCCACCGTCAGCAGGCTCACCGCCGAGGGGTGGAGGGCTCCGTTGGAGCGTTGGATGGCGTACCCGAGCGCCACGGCCGCCACGGTCAGCAGCGGCGCGAACAGGGCGCCCTCTTCCCGGGAGGGCCCGGGCGGGCTCTCCGGCGGAGGGGCGCTCATGAGGTGACGGCGCGGGCGGAGACGATGAGCGTCCCCCCGCGCCCCAGCAGGGTGGAGGCGAGCGTGGCGGGCACGGCCATCGCGGTGAAGGCCGGGCCCAGCGCGAAGCTGGCGGCCACCTCGGCGGAGCCGCCCCGCGCGGGCTTCCCGGTGAGCCGGTCGAAGAAGACGTTGGGGTGGGGCAGCAGGGTGTTGAGGGCGCTCTGCGCGAAGCCCATCAAGTCGTACTCGAGCCTCCTGGTGCCAGGTGCGCTCCACCCGGAAGCCCGCGCGCCCCAGCATCCGCTCCAGCGAGCCGCGGCCGAAGTGGTACAGGTGGCGGGGCACGTCGAGGTGGAACCAGGAGGCCCCGAAGAGGCGGGCCTGGACTCCGTCCGCGTCCGGCACGGCCACCACCAGCACGCCGCCCGGTGCCAGCGCTCCGGCCAGGGTGCGCAGGCTCGCCAGCGGATCTCTCAGGTGCTCCAGGCTGTGCCAGGCCGTGATGCAGTCGAAGGGTCCCAGCGGAAGCGCCTCGTCGATGCTCTCCCGCACCTCCAGACCCGCCTCGCGTGCCAGGCGCGGGTTGAGCTCCGTGCCGGAGACCCGCCAGCCCCGTGCTCGCGCCGCCAGCAGGAACGCGCCGTCCCCACACCCCACATCCAGCAACCGACGCCCCGCGCCCGTGCCCATGGCCCGCCGCACCAGTCCCACCCGCCGCGCGTTGCAGTACGCCGCCGTCACCCCATGCCGGCCGCCGTGATAGGTCCGCCCGTAATAGGGGGCGAGCTGCTCGGGCTGGGGCGTGGTGTGGCCCAGCCCGCAGTCCTGGCACTCGTCGATCGCGAAGAGCTTCTCGCGTCTGGGGGTCCTCGACCCGGGCGAAGCGCGGCCGCAGCGCGCCCCCACATCCGGCGCAGGCCTCGGGCCTCACATCGCCTCTCGGGTGGCGGGAGCGCGCTCGGGCTCCAGCTCGAGCTTGCGCCCATTCTTGGAGAGGAAGCGGGGGTGGGCCAGCCCCATCCGTGCCAGCCGCAGCTGGGCCGCCGCCTCCAGCACGCCGAACCCGTAGCGCACGCTCTTCATGAAGCCGATGGAGGACGACTGGTCCTCGTAGCGCGTGGGGCAGCTCACCTCGCCGATGCGGAAGCCGAAATGGATGGCCTGCACCAGCATCTGGTTGTCGAACACGAAGCCGTCGTCGTTCTCCTCGAGCGGCAGGGTGAGCAGCACCTCGCGCGAGAAGGCCCGGTACCCCGTGTGGTACTCGCTCAGCTTCTGCTCGACGAGGATGTTCTCCACCGCCGTCAGGAAGCGGTTGGCCACGAACTTGTAGAGCGGCATCCCGCCCTGGAGCGCCGTGTTGCCGAGGATGCGCGAGCCCAGCGCCACGTCATAGACGCCGCTGCTGATGCACGAGGCCAGCGCGGGGATGAGCTTGGGGGTGTACTGATAGTCCGGATGGACCATCACCACGATGTCCGCGCCGCGCCGGAGGGCCTCGGTGTAGCAGGTCTTCTGGTTGCCGCCGTAGCCCCGGTTCTTCGGGTGCACGAGGGTGTGGACTCCCAGGGAACGCGCGACCTCGGCCGTCCGGTCGCTGGAGCCGTCGTCGACGAGAATCACATCGTCGACGATGTCCTTGGGAATCTCCTCGTAGGTCTTCTGGACGGTGTGCTCGGCGTTGTAGCCGGGCATCACGACGCAGATCTTCTTGTTGTTGAGCATGGGTGCATCCCCCCTGGGCGCGGACGGAGGTTCTCCGGGGAGGCCCTCTCTAGCACGCTTCCAGGGGGGGAGAAGGGGGGCTACTTCTCGTCCGAGGCCTTCGCCTGCTTCGCCGTGCGACGGGGTCGCGCCGGAGCCTCGGCGGGCGGCGGCTGGGCCGGGGAGGCCCCCTGGGCGGCACGCAGCGTCTCCACCTCGGCGCGCAGGCGGATCACCTCGGCGGAGAGCTGCGCGTACGAGTCACGCACGTGGCCGTTGAAGACGCGCTGGCGCGAGAGCGCTTCGTTGATGAACACCTGGCACGTCTTGCGGAAGGCCCACTTGGCCACCAGCACCAACTGGCCCGCGCCACCCCGGTGGGTGTGCAGCGGCAGCGCGCGCGTGGCGTCCGCGTTCTCCTCCAGCGCCTGGAGGTTGAAGGAGAGCGGATCCACCCGCGGCTCCACGCCCTCGTCCGGCACGTCCGCCGGCTCCGAGGTGGGCAGGCCCCTCGTGCGCAGGCGATCCTCGATGCGCGCGAGCAGCTCGCGCGCGGGGATGTCCCGTCCCATCAGCTTCATCGGCTCTTCTCCCTGAGGATGCTTTCCATCTCTTCCCGGTAGGCGTCCACCACCCGGGGCCACGTGTACTTCGCGGCGTACGTCTTCGCCCGCCGGCTCATCACCGCGCGCTGCTCGCCCACTTCGCGCAGGCCCGTGATGAAGGACTCCAGGTCCGTGTACGTCCGGCCCGCGCGGCTGCGCTCCACCTGGCCCACCAGCACCTCCGAGTGCCCGTTGACCAGCACCGGCGTGCCCGAGGCGAAGGCCTCCAGCGTGAGCAGCGAGAGGCTCTCGTAGCGCGAGGGCACCGTCACCGTCAGCGCCCCGGCCAGCGCGTCGTACTTGTCCTGCTCGCTGATGCGGCCCACGTGGCGCACGCCCTCGCCGCGCAAGTCCATGTGCGCCTCGCCCGCGAGCACCAGATCCGGCGCGTCGTGGAAGCGCGCACGCAGCTCCCGGTGGTGCGCGAGCAGCTCGGGGATGCCCTTGCCCGCCTCCAGCCGCCCCACGTAGAGCAGGTACGGGTTGCGCACGCCGTACTGCTCGCGGAAGCGCCGCGGGTCCACCTTCTCCGGCACGTCCACCCCCACACCCACCACCCGCGCGGGCGCATGGTCCGGGTAGTACCGGCCGATGAGCTCCACCTCCTCGGGCGTGTTGCAGAGCAGGGCGCGCGGGCGCTCGAAGACGTCCGCGTACACGCCGAAGCGGATGGGCGGCTCGTCGTGCGCCGTGGGGACGATCAGCGCCCGGTCCGCCACCATGGGCAGGCCCCACACCGTGGGCGCGTACAGGTAGGTGAAGAAGACGAAGCCGTCGTAGTCCGCCCCGTGCGCGTCCAGGTGCTCCAGCAGGCCGGGGGCCAGCGGGCCCTGCTCGGCCACCCAGTGCTCCTCGCGCAGCCGCTCGTTGGGCTTGTCGAAGACCTGCTTGGACAGCCCGTTGAAAGGACGGATGTTCCGCACCCGCGTCACCGGGAAGCGCAGCACCTTCACGCCCTCCACGTGCGCGTCCTGCTCCTCGCCCGGCGGGAAGACGTTCTCCCAGGTGAGGTGGTTCTTCGCGCACGTGGTGAGCACTGTCAGATCCCAGTGCGGCGCCAGTTGCTCCACCACCTGCTGCGCGTGGCGCTCGGCTCCGCCCGTCACCTCGCCGTAGCGCTGCACCACCACGCCCACCCGGGGCTTCTTCCTCCCCGGCGGGGCGCGGCGCCTGGGGCGCTTGTCCTCGCCCAGGGCCTTCGCGAGGGCCTTCCGGCTCGCATCGGCGGAGAAGTCCTTCAGCCGCCGGGCCTGTCCCGCGAGCAGGCGCTCGCGCAGGGCCGGGTCCTCGCACAGGTCCACCACCAGCTCGGCGAGGAAGGCGAAGCGCTTCTGGTCGAAGGCGATGCCCGCGCCCCCGAGCGTCTCGGGCACGGCCGCCGCCGCGTAGGCCAGCACCGGCACCTCGGCCGCCATGGCCTCGATGAGCGGGACGCCGAAGCCCTCGTGCTCGCTCATGGAGACGAAGACGTCGGCCGTGCGGTACGCGGCCACCAGCTCCGCGTGGTTGAGCCTCCCGAGGAAGTGCACCCCGGACAGCTCGCGTGCCCTGTGCTGGAGCGACTTGAAGTAGCGGCTGCCCGGCTCGTAGCCGCCCACCACGAGGAGGCGCGCGGTGGGCCGCAGCCGGAGCAGCTCCGCGTGCAGCGCCAGCAGGTCCTCGAAGCGCTTGTGTGGCGCCACCCGGCTCACCGAGAGCACCACCGGGCCGGGCCCGGCCAGGCGCGCCAGCAGCGCCTTGTCCGCGTTGGCCTCGGAGAAGCGCTGGGGCTCGACGAAGAGCGGGACGGTGTGGACGTCGCGGTAGCCGGCCTCGCGCAGCTCGGCGCGGTTGTAGTCCGACACACCGATGGCCACGTCCACGAAGGGGGCCATGGCGGCGAGCTGCGCCCGCCCCGTGAGGAGCGCCTCGGCCAGCGGAGTGCCCGTGTAGTAGCGCGCGGGGCTGATGTTGTGGAAGACGATGCCCCGGCGGCAGGGCAGGTGCAGCAGCCGGCTGCTCAGCGGCGAGGCGATGCCGTGGTGGTAGAGGACGAGGTCGTCCGGACCGGGGCGCAGGGCCGAGACGGGATGCGCCAGGGACTCCAGGCCCGCTCCGACCTCGCCCGCGTAGAGGCTCGCCGGAGTGACCCAGCCGGCGCAGCAGGAGCTGCAGGTGCAGCGCCGCCTGTCCGGTGGCGTCGCCCGCCACGAAGCTCGGAATCAGCTGATGGACCGCCATAGGGGAACCCTGCCTATCACAGCACCGTGCTATGAGGCGCACCGTGTCAATCGGTCCTGTCGCTTTCGATGCGAGTCTCTGGGACGAGCCCACCACGGGCATTGGTCTCTACACCCGCTGTCTGGCCGAGGGCCTGGAGGCCCGGGGCGTCCGCCTGGAGCGGTGGGGCGCCCGGGTTTCGGGGGAGGACCCGAGAGGCCACCTGGGACGCACCGCCTACGTGCTGGGCCGGCTGCCCCAGGTGCTGAGGGACTCGGAGGCGCGGCTGTACCACGCGCTGGGCAACTTCAACCTTCCGCTGATGCGCACCCCCGGCAAGGCGTACGTCGTCACCGTTCACGACCTGATTCCCCTGCTGATGCCCGAGACGGTGTCGCGGGCGTACCGCTGGCAGTTCCGCCTGTGGCTGGCCCGGAGTGTCCGGGTGGCGGACCGCATCCTCTGCGTGAGTGCGTGCACCCGGGATGATCTGCTGGCGCGCCACCCCGAGGCCGAGGGCAAGGTGTCGGTGGTCTACAACGGGGTGGACCACGTGGACCGCCATGTGCCGGATGCGACCACCGAGGACTTCCTGCGCACGCAGTCGCTGCCGGAGCGGTACGTGCTGTACGCGGGCTCGCTGGACGTGCGGAAGAACGTGAGCCTGGTTCTGGACGCGCTCGAGCGGCTGAAGGCGCGGGGGCGGCCGGCGGCGCTGGTGATGGTGGGGCAGAGCTGGTTCGGCTCGGGGACGGTGGAGTCGCGCGTGGCGCGCATGCGCTCGGAGGGGCATGACATCCGCTTGCTGGGGTACCAGTCCGAGGCCGTGTTCTACGAGCTGATGCGGCGGGCGACGGTGTTCGCGTTCCCGTCGAAGTACGAGGGCTTCGGGCTGCCGCCGCTGGAGGCCATGCGGTTGGGGACGCCGGCCATCGTGTCCACCACGGGAGCGACGCCGGAGGTGTGCGGACAGGGGGCGCTGGCGGTGCGGCCGGATGACGAGGAGGGGCTGGCGGAGGCGATGGACCGGCTGCTGTGCTCGGACACAGAGCGGCGGCACTGGGCGGAGGAGGGGAAGCGGCAGGCGTCCCTGTTCACCTGGGTGCGCTGCGCGGACGAGACGCTCGCGGCCTACGAGGAGACGCTGCGGCGCTGAGGGGAACTGACCCCAGGTGAGCCTCACTCGTAGTCGACTACGAGTGGTGTAGGTGGATGTGTGGCTTCACTCGTAGTCGACTACGAGTAGACGGGGCCAGACGGCTCTTGGCCGCCCCACCATCAATCCGAGCAGGAAGGCTGTCGCGCCCAGGGCGGGCTTCATCGTTGCACTCACACTTCGATGAATTTGATTCCGGTGACGTGCTCCTGCTCCAGAGCCTCCTTGATGTCCTGGGAAACAATGATCGCGACGAGCCATCCCCAAGGCCGGAAGATGCGGGCACCTTCGACCTTCGTCGGGTCGATGCGCATGTCGTAGATGGCCCGGTAGGTTCCAACCTTCTTGGGCTGTCCATCCTCTGGCTTCCAGTACACCACCTCACTACAGCGAGCGTCGTCGATGCAGCGCACGACCCGAGTGACATTGAGGATGAACCAGGGCTCTTCGCGTGAGGCGATCTTCGCCGGTAGGAATTGCACGTCTGTTGTTCCCATCCGCTCGAAGATGCGTACGACGCGCTCAGGGACAACGGGAATGTTCAGACCCGAGATGTTGAAGTCGAGCGGAGTTCCTGCAGGTTGAGCGATTCGGAACGTGGATGGCTCCGCCAGGTCTCTTACATCGAGACGCTGCCCAGCGGTGTATCGCCAGGGGTCAGCGAGCCTCGTGCCTTGCTCATTGAAGGGGCCTTGAAACACCCAACCATCACTTCCGTCGGGGGCATAGACGTTCTGGGTGAGTCGGAAATAGGTGGAGGGTGTGGTATCGCGAAGATTCATGGGCGGACCTTCTTGATCAACATTTTGTTCAGCCTCGACCCAGGGGTGCAGAGTTCGTCAGCAATGCTCTTGAGTTCATCCGTGAATGCCCGCCTGCATTCATCCAAACTTGTACATTGGCTCAATGCTCCAAAGAGCCGGTCATAGACCGTCTGATGGTACTGCTCGGAGTGAGGTCCCTCATGGCCCTGGATGTGGATGAGATTCGCGGAGTCATTGAGACTCATCCCTACTTGTTCAAAGAGTTCCTCGAATCTTGGGGTCCACGGACCACCCCGCGCGGACGACTTCCGGTTGCCGACGGTGGCGAGGTGGTGCCACTCGCCGTTCTTGCTCGAGCCGTCATCACAAATGCTCTCGGCCCGGGTGGCGGCTGCCGCGTTGCCGAGCGTCGCTCCCGCGATGACGACGCTGCCATCCGCAACGACCTGCACCGTCGTCGCTTCGGTCATCAGGACATCATCCAGCGCAGCCGCACCGGCCGGGGCCCATTGTTTGCCTCGCATGCCGCCGGGTGGAACGCCCGGTAGTGCCTTGCCCAATCCGTAACTCGCCACCATCACCAGCAGCCTCAGCCCGGTTCCTCCCAGGGCCTTTCCAAATCGCTCCGCTGCCTTCTCCAACTCCGCCACCGTCCGGGCCTGCTCGGCCTCCTTGTACAGCCGCATGACGGTCACGGCCACGTTGCGAAGCTCGGCCACGGTGAAACTCATCAGGAGCACGAGGGTCAGCCTCGCGGCGAACGCCTTGGAGAAGAGGGGCTCGGGCGCCAGCCACGCGGCCATGTAGAGGGCCGTGGAGAGGACCACGCCCGAAACGAACAGCGGATCGTTGAACAGCTCATGCGCGGCATTCCGGAAGCCACTGCCCATGGACCGTGTCGAAAGGCGGAGGGCCATCACCTGTCGGCTATTTTCGAGCGCTTCCGGCAGGTGCAGGGTCGGCGAGCCGTACTTCGCGAGGTATTCCTCGCGGAGCTGTTTCTCCCAAGTGACAGACGTGCAACCCGAGGCACATGGCACCATACCCGCGGTGGCGAGCAGGGGCCCTCGTGGTTCAGGGGCGGTCCGCGACTGGTGCTGGAGGGCCAGGATGGAGCGCGCCTCGTCAACGGTGAAGTCCCGCGACAGGAGGGGGGCGTGCTCGAACGAGAGTTTCAGCCGTCCTCCTGGCAGTGCGCTCACGTTGACGGACACGTCCCGTTCAGGCCCACCGAGGGCGGTCCGTACCGGGGCAAACGTGAGGAGGAGCGCAGCGGCGAATATCCTCAGGGGCATGGTTCCGGAATCTACCTCATGGGTAGAGGCCGTCCCGCCGCGTCAGCCCGGTTCGCCATGCCGGCTCCTCACCTCGGAGGATTCCCGCTCGGCGGCACGGACGCTCAGGCGCGGACGAGCCGGTGCATCAACCCGGGGCGGGGCGCCTCGGCGAGGCCCGACATCACCCTCCCCACCAGCCAGAACTCGCCCTGGATGATGTTTCCGGGCTCCAGCGGGGCCGCCAGCTCCCGGGGCGAGGCGAGCACGTCGTAGCTCCCTCCCAGCGTCCGCACGATGGCGTGCTGGAACGTCTCCCCGGTGGCGAGGTTCTCCCGCAGCCCCGCCTCCAGCACCCGGCCCGTGAGGAAGACCTCGGCCGCCTCGGGCCGCTCCGGTCCTTCCGGTGAGAACAGGCCCGCCGGGATGAGGGACTCGGCGGCGAACTTCACCTCCTCGTCCGCTTGCGCCGTGGTGAAGGCCGCCTCGTCCGCCCAGACCTCCAGGCCGTGGGCGAAGGCGCACAGGCCCAGCTCGAGCATGGCGCCCCCGCTCACCCGCTCGCGCGTGAGCAGGAGGTCATCGAGCTGCGTGGCCAGCGGGTAGAAGCTCGCCCCGCGCGTCGACAATCTCCACGAGCAGCGGGTCGCAGAAGCGGCAATCCGGATCGCTGGCGAACCGCGTCGCGCGTGCATGGAGCCGGGAGCGGGCGCGGAATCCCGGGGTGGCGCACTCCACCCCGTCCTCCGACAGGACGAAGCTGACGCTGGCTCCACTCGCATCCGACCAGACGCGCAGCTCGTGGCCTCCCACCTTCCCGGCGGGCTCGCTGCGCTCCAGGAGCAACGACATGCGGCGCCCGAAGTCCTGCGGATCCCTCGCGGTGATGCCGATGCACGACATGTTGCTGGCCATGCCGGTCAGCCTACCACCGCCCCTCGTGGCCCCGGGGCTGAACGGGCCACGCCGGGCGGGCTCACGTCGCGCTGCCCGCGCGTCCCTGGGTGTCCCCTCACCGGTGTGCATGTCCACGAGGAGACCGGAGCCCCGGAGGATGCGCTCGCCGGTGAACGTCTCCGGCCCGGTCCTCCTTGCGCGGGTGGGAGTTCGTGGCCAACCCGTTGCCTCGAATACCGCCCAGGAGGCCGTCGTGCGTTTCCGCACACTTCTCATCGTGGCCGTCCTACTCGCCGGCCTGCCCGCGCGCGCCCAGTCATCCCTCCAGGTGTCGCCCACGTTGGAGACGGCGCAGGTGCTCGGCTCCGGAACCGTGGTGCAGGGCGCCGCCCTGTGGGTACACCCGTCGGATCCCGCCAGCAGCCTGCTCCTGGTGGCGGACAATCAGGTGGGGCTGCTGCTCTACCGGACCGACGGCACCCTGCTGGCGACGCAGTCCTCCGAGGGCGTGGCCTCGGGCGTGGACGTGCAGGAGCGCGTCCAGGTGACGGGCATCTCCCAGTCCCTGGTGATGGTGGCCAATCCGAGCCTCCAGGCACTCGTGGCCTACATCATCGATCCCACGACGCTCGGCATCCGCGGCGCGGGGCTGTCTCCCATCACCACGCAGGGCTTCGTCCCCAACAGCGTGGCTATGTACGTGAGCCCCACCTCCGGGCGTTTCTTCGCCTTCGCCGGGAGCGCCACGGGCGTCGTCGCGCAGTTCGAGCTCACCGGCCAGGTGGGGGCTGGGGGTGTCCAGGCCTCCCTGGTGCGCCTCTTCGACGTGGGGGACTCCGTGGTGGGCCTGGCCGTGGACGATGCCCAGGGCACGCTCTACGTCGTCGAGCAGGGCTCCGGCATCTGGCAGTACGGCGCCGAGCCCGAGCGTGGGGACGCCCGCACCCTGGTGGATGGGGTCACCGGGGGGGGGCTCAGCGCACCCCTGGGCGGGGTGGCCCTCTACACGGCGTCCGGCATCCGGGGCTATCTGCTGGCGGTGAGCGGGGGCGAGAACGCGGTGCGCATCTACGAGCGGGCTCCTTCCGCCCATACGTTCCGGGGCAGCTTCACCGTCGCCCAGGCCGGTGGAATCGACCCGGTGGATCGTCCGCGCCACGTGGTGGTGAGCAACCAATCCCTGGGGACGCGCTTCCCCCTGGGAATGGTGGCCGTGCATGACGGCACCAACGCCACGGGCGGCAACGAGAACTTCAAGCTCATCCCGTGGCAGACGATCGCCACCGGGTTCGCGACGCCGCTCGTCGTGGACACGGGGAACACCAACACCCCCGCGGATGGTGGAACGCCGGACGCCGGGACGGATGGCGGGGGCGGAGGGCCGACTTCCGGCCTCCCTCCGACGGGCCCCGGTGGCTCGCCGCCGCCGGGCTACAACGAGAATGGCCCCAATTGCTATTGCTCCTCGGTGTCCGTGCCGGGCTCGGTGCTGCTCGTGCTGGCGGGCGTGCTGCTGCTCTCGCGCCGGCGCCCCAGGGCCTGATGCGGGTTGCCTGCGGGGGGCGGCTGGGCTCAACTCGCCACCCGCATGTATCCCTCCCGACTCCTCTTCGCGCTGGTGGCCCTCGTGGCCGCCGGTTGTGCCAGCGCTCCGCGTCCCGCGGAGTCCTCCCCGGCTTCTTCTCCTTCCTCCCAGGCCCTCCAGGCCCCCGCCGAGCCCGTGCGGCTCACCCTGGTGGCCACCAACGACTTCCACGGCTGGCTGATGCCCCACAAGACCTCGCTCCCCAGTGGGCTCGAGGTGGAGCAGGGTGGGGGGGCCGTCTTCGCCGGCTACCTGGCCCGGCTGCGCGCGGACAACCCGGGCGGCGTGCTGCTGCTCGACGCGGGAGACCTCTTCCAGGGCACGCTCGCCTCCAACCTCTCCGAGGGCGCCCCGGTCATCGAGCTCTACAACCAGCTCGGCTACAACGCCGCGGCGCTCGGCAACCACGAGTTCGACTACGGGCCGGTGGGGCCCCGCTCGGTGCCCGGGCCGGGCGAGGACGCCTTCGGGGCGCTCACCGCGCGCATCCGCCAGGCGCGCTTCCCGCTGCTCACCGTCAACGTGCGCGATTCCGCCTCCGGCCAGACCCCCGCGTGGCTCGGCAATGACGGCACCCTGCTGGTGACGCTCAAGGGCGTGAAGGTCGGCGTGGTGGGCCTCACCACCCCGTCCACGCCGCACATCTCCAACCCCGCCCACGTCGCCTCCTTGCGTTTCGAGGACATGGTGCCCACCACTCTGGAGGCCGTCCGGCGCCTGCGCGCCCAGGGCGCCGAGGTGGTCGTGGGCCTGGCCCACGCCGGTGGCAAGTGCTCGGACCTCTCCAACCCGCGTGACAACTCGAGCTGTGATCGCAAGGACGATGAGATTCTCGACTTCGTCGAGGCGCTGCCGCCGGGCACCGTGGACGCCGTCTTCGCGGGCCACACCCACCAGCCCATGGGCCACTTCTTCGGGGACGTGCCCGTCCTGGCCACCTCGGGCCTGGGCCGCTCCTTCAGCCTGGTGGAGCTCTTCGTGGACCCGATCAGCCGCAAGGTGCTGCCCGCCAGCACCCGCCTCCAGGCCGCCGTGCCCGTGTGCGCCCGGGTGGAGGAGAAGAGTGGAACGTGTGATCCACGCAAGCTGAGGGACGCGGCCGCCACGGCCCGGTTCGTGCCCGCCACCTTCCTCGGACAGCCCGTGGTGCCGGATGCCACCGTCGGGACGCTGGTGGGCACCGCGCTCGCGCACGTGGACGAGGTGCAGCGCCGGCCGGTCGGCGTCACCGTCCCCGCGCCGCTGTGGCGCAACTACGAGGACGAGAGCGCGCTCGGGGACGTGCTGACGGACGAGCTCCGGGAGATGGAGGGCGCGGACTTCGCCCTGGTGAACCCGGGAGGGCTGCGCGCGGAGCTGGCGGCCGGCACCCCCACCTATGGGGACATCTACAGGGTGCTACCGTTCGATAACACCGTGGCCGTCGTCACCCTCACCGGGGCGGAGCTGCGGCGCCTGCTGGAGCTGGCCTATGGCGGGGGCGTCTCCGTCTTCCAGGTGTCCGGCCTGAACGTGACGCTCGCGAGCTGCCCGGCGAAGGACCGGCTGCGGGACGTGACGCTCGCGGACGGCCGGCCGCTGAAGCCCGAGGCGCTCTACCGCGGGGTCATGCCGGACTTCCTCGCCCGGGGCGCCGAGGGGTTCTCCGCCGTGCTGGGCTCGCTGCCCGCCGGCCGCATCGACCTGGGCACCACCCGGGAGCAGAACCTGCGCGAGGCGCTGATCGCCCGCTGGGGTGCCCGGAAGACTCCCCTCGTGGCGCCCGCCCCGGGGCGGATCCGCTACGTGGAGGATGGGGCCCAATGCCCCCAGCGCGAGGCCCGCTCCCGGCGCAAGCGCTGATCCCCGCTCCCCCTTCCCCGGGGGAGTGCTGGCAAGTGGCCGAGATCTCTGCGGATCGCCTCCCGAGCCGAAAAATCGGCTCCCGATCAGTTTTCAACGCCCGATTTCCTCCTTACTCTAGGGGCCGGAACGTCGTGTCCGCCCCTCGGGGACTCTCCTCGTGGGGGCCTGGGCGGGCCGTGCCGGCAGTTCGGGAGGGTATGAAATGCTTTACAAGGTCACCCCGATGATGCCTCCGCAGGCGCCGGAGAAATCCAAGCCGCGTGAGCCGGGGCAGCCGCGCAAGCGGCGCAAGTCGGCCGTCTATGACGCCGAGGGGCACGAGGTTCTCATCTCGCTGATGTGCCTCAAGTGCCGCACGCTCAAGCCGCTGGCGCAGTTCGGCCTGCGGAAGATGGCGGACGGGGCCATCCGCAACCAGCCCTGGTGCCGGGGGTGCCGCTCGGGCGCGGGGACCCGCAAGCCCAAGGAGCAGCAGGCCGAGGCCACTCCCGCGAACGTGATCGCTCCCGCTCCCGTCGCGGCGGGCCCGAACCTGCAGGTCATCTACCCCCCCGCCTCCTCCGAGGAGTGAGCGCCCGCGGGCCCGTGCCCGCGAGGGGTGGGGACGCGTCCACTGACGCCGCTGTGCCATGATGCGGGCCCGTGCCCGCCAGAGACGACATGACGGAGGACCTTCCGCGCCACCCGGTCGATCCGGCCGTGGTGGAGGACGGTCTGGGACGGCTCCTCTACCAGGATGACCGGTGGACCTTGCGCGTGCGTGAGGTCATCTCCGCGCTCGTGGAGGCGGGCCGCCGTGTCTACGTGGTGGGCGGGACACCTCGCGACTGGCTCTCCGGCCAGGCCGCGAAGGACATCGATCTGGCGGTGGATGCACCCCTGGAGGAGACGCACCGGGTGCTGCGCGAGGCGTTTCCCGGCATCGATCCCGTGCTCTTCCACAACCCGCGCTTCGGCGTGCTCAGGTGGGGCGGCGCCAGCTCCGGCGGGGTCGATCTCAACATCCTCCGCGATCCCGGGGACATCCAGAACGGCGACATGTGGACCACCACCTTCGCCGCCCGGAAGGACTTGCGGCAGGACGCGCTCACCCGGGACTTCTCGGTGAACGCCTTCTATTACGCCTGCCATGGGGACGGCGCGCTGATGGATCCGCTCGGCTGCGGGCTGGAGGATCTGCGCTCGCGGACGCTGCGCCTCATCTGCCACCCGCGAATCCTCGACGCGGGCTACCGCCTGAGCTTCCGCATCATCCAGTTCCTGGGCCGTGGCTATGTGCCGGCGCCCAACGTGGAGGAGTACCTGCGGCGCTGCGTGGACCGGGACATCCAGGGCATGGGCAAGCGGCTGGAGCTGTGGATTCCCAACCACCTCGGCCCGAGGTCCGGCCGTTGGGAGGAGTTCCGGCGGCGGCTGGACGGCTGGGTCCACCAGGAGGCGTCGCGGAAGGTGCTCGACGAGGTCTTCACCGCCCTGGACGGGGCGGGAAGGTAGGGAGGCGGCATGGGTTTTCGTCGTGTCTACCAGGCGGGGACGTGGGACGTGGCGGGCCGCTACATGGGCGGCACGGAGATCATGCACCTGGTGCCGCATGAGGGCCGGCTCTACGCGGCCACCTCCACGCTGCAGCAGGTGCATGCGCCGGCTGCGCCCAAGGAGATGGGGCCCCAGGTGCTCGTCCTGGATGGCCCCGAGGCGGGCTGGCGGGTGGAGCGGGACTTCAACCCGTACAACTGGCGGCTGACGCTGGGCTCGGTCACCTTCACGGAGGATGGCCGGGGGAGGACGCTGCCCGGGCCGCGCTCCCTGCTGCTCGCGGCGCCGACGGATCGCATCGGGCGTCTGGCCGTCGAGGTCCTGGACGCGTCGGGTGCCTGGACCCATGTCCCGCTGGCCAAGGGCCCTGGCACCGCGAGCATTCGCAGCTTCTGCGTGTACCGGGACAAGGTCACCGGCGTGGAGCGGCTCTTCGCGGGCACGGCGCCCCTGGGCATCTTCAGCGGGGTGCTGGACCCGGACGCGCCCGGGAGCCTCCGCTGGGACGCGCGGCCCGAGCTGGAGGGCTACCGCAAGCGGCCCATGGGGTTCGCCGAGTGCAATGGGGTGCTGCACGTCATCATCCACCCCGGCATCTACCGCCGGGTGGACGGAGAGCGGCCCCGCTGGGAGCAGGTCTACACCCTCCCGGAGCAGGTCATCCCCATCAGCAGCGGCCTGCGCGGACTGACGGCCATTCCCCATCCCTCCGGAGAGGGCGAGGTGCTCCTGGCCGCGCTGGAGGGAGATCGCGCCCGCGTCCTCCGGATCGATCCGGCGGCGGGCTACCGGGACACGCTCGAGCTGGACGTGCTCGGCTTCCTGGGCGAGCGCTGGGGATGGCGGCCGACCTACGCCATCGCCGCCTACGACGACCTGACGGAGCTGCGTCACCCGGAGACGGGGGCGCCGGTCTTGTTGATGGGCGTGGGCGCCACCTTCGAGCCCGATCTGTCCTCGCACCCCAAGGACCGGTGGGATCCCGGCGGCTGGTACCTCATCCGTCACGGAGAGGGACGCTACGCCTTGCGGCACATCATCGACCCGGAGCTGGTGCCGATGCCGTCGCTGGTCGCCACCCGGAGCATCGCCCTGTCGCCCTTCGACGGCCGGACGGTGTTTTTCGGAGGGTATGATCCCAACATGAACCCGAGCCTGAACACGGCGTGGATCTTCTCGGCCCCGCTGGAGACGGTGCTCGCCTCCTGAGCCAGGAGGGGTAGGTCCTTTCAGGGGGGAGGCTCCGGCCGCGATGGAGAGCAACTGGTCCGATGGTCGGACCAGTCGGCACGCCGCGCGGCCGGAAGGTGCTGGCTTGAGCCCCTTTGCGCTGACAACCGCGGCCATTTCCCCTCGCCCTCCGGGAGAGGGTCGGGGTGAGGGTATCGGGTGAACCCGGGTTGAACCCCTTGCCCCCACTGCGGGCCACGGGTTGAAGAACGGGCTCGGGCACCCTCACCCCGACCCTCTCCCGAGGGGAGAGGGAGCAGTAATCTTCCCTGAAGGGAGTGAGGCGCGGGCTCAGCGGGTAGCGCGGGCCGCGGCCCAGGCGTTGGCGCGCTCGGTGAGCTGTTGCAGCAGGTGGCGCTTGAGGACGCTGTATTCGAGCCAGCTATGCCCGTGCGTGGCGGCGAGCTCCCGCTTGAGCCGCTCGTACTCCTCGCGCTCGGCGGGGTGCTCGCGCATGTAGTCCCGGAAGTGGAGCAGGTTCGTGTACCAGGCGGCCTCCGGGTCGCACAGGTGCACCACCAGGGCTCCGGCCTCCTCCATCCGCCAGAACCAGAAGAAGCCCGGATCGATGGGGCTCGTTCCGTGGAAGCGGTAGCCGAGCGACTCGAGCACCTCCCGCTGCCGCGCGGTGCCCAGCGGCGGGCGCAGCGCCACCGCGAGGTCGATGACGTTCTTGCTCGGCATCGGCGGGATGGAGGTGCTGCCGACGTGCTGGATGTCCAGCAGCCCCTCTTCCCCCAGGGCCTCCTGGAGCCGCTGCCGCTCGCGCTCGAAGAGGAGCGGCCAGGCCGGATCGTACGCCCGCACCTCCAGGCGCAGCTCCGGCGTCTCCACCCGGGACCAGCGGCGCACCAATTGCTCGATGGGCTCGCCGCCGATGTGGTGGATGCCCAGGCGATCCTTGAGCTGGCGGATGATCCGCATCATGCGGAAGGCGCCGTTGTCCGGTGCGTTCATGGCTCCTCGTCCTCCCTCACCACAGCGTGCGCCCGAGCACCGCCTCCAACCGCTTCACGTCGGGCCGGAGCTCCTCCTGGAGCCGGGCCCGCACTTCCGGCCGCAGGGGCGCTCCCCGCGCGCCCTGGTGGAGGTTCTTCGCCGTCTTGCGCTTGAGCTTCTCGAGCACCTCGGGCGTGGCCGAGCGCATCTGCCGCAGCACCAGGGGCCGGATGCGCTGCGTGGCCCGCTCCGGGTCCAACTCCAAGGGGAAGTCCGGATCCACCTGGAGGAACTCGAGCAGCCCGCGCATCTCGCCCTGGGGATTCTTCAGCAGATCCTCGAAGACGAGCACGCGCACGCGCTCCGGGCCGAAGACGCGCAGGAAGCGCTCCACGGGCCCGGCGAAGCGGGCGATGGAGCGGTACTGCAACCCCTCGGGGAAGTACACGCCCGCCGGCAGCCGCTGGCCCCGGGCACGTGCCGGCTCGGCCTCCAGCGCCTGCTCGAAGTCCGCCAGCTCCTCGTTGCCCGAGCGCAGGTAGAGCGCATGCAGCGACTGCATCATCTCCACCGGCTCGCGCAGCATGAGGAGGATGCGCGCCTCGGGCGAGTACGCGTGGATCTCCTCCGCGGCCCGCTCCGACATCAAATAGAAGACGGAGCCCTCGCCGACGACGCGGGCCTCACCCGCCCCGGCGAAGAGGCCCAGGTAGGCCTCCTCCCCGGAGATGGCGAGCGGCTGCCGCGTGAGATCCGAGCCGAAGAAGATGGGCTCCTTGAGCAGCGACAGGAAGATGTCCGGGTGCTGCTTGAGGTACGTGTACACCGAGGTGGTGGCGCACCGCGGAGCCCCGGCGATGAAGAAGTTCGGCTTGCGCATGCCGCGCCGCTACCAGGGGAAGTCCTGGCGGTCCTTGAAGAAGCGGCCGCGGGGCCCGTCGTCCGGGAGCGTGGCCAGCCAGGTGATGGTTTCCGCGCCCTGCTCGACGGAGCGCTCCGCCTTGACGCCCCCCAGGTGGGTACGCACCCAGCCGGGCGTCATCACGTTGACGAGGATGTTGGTGTCCTTGAGCTCGTCGGCGAAGACCTTGGTCATCGCGTTCATGCCCACCTTGGACAGGCGGTAGCCGATGCGCCCGGAGGTGATCTTCGAGAAGGAGCCCAGGCCGCTGGACACGTTCACGATGCGCCCGTAGTTGTGCTGGCGCATGAGCGGCACGAAGAGCTGGGTGAGGTGCAGCGGGCCATAGAGGTTCGTCTCCATGGTGGGCCGGATGACCTCGTCGAAGCTCACCTCCAGCGCGGGGACGTCGAAGTCGATGGAGATGCCCGCGTTGTTGATGAGGATGTCCAGCCGCCCGTACTCGCGGGTGATGGTCTCGGCGATGGCCTTGCGGTCCTTCTCCGAGGTGACATCCAGGGGGAGGAAGGACGCCTTGAGTCCCTCGGCGGCCAGCTCCTCGACGGCCGCCCGGCCCTTGTCCTCCCGCCGGGCCGTCAGGATGACGTGGATGCCGAGCTTCGCGAGCTGACGGCACGCCTCCAACCCGATGCCACGGTTCGCGCCCGTGACCAGCGCCACTCTCTGTTGCTCCACTGCGCTGACTCCTTGCTCAGAACATCGTAGTCCGGGAAGAGCTGGAACAGCATCCGCTCCCGGGTGCGCACGAACTGCTTCAGCTCGGGCGTGTAGTAGTCCTGCCAGCGATCCTCGTCCTCGCGGCCACCGCCCTCGGGGAACACCTTCTGCGCATCCAGGATGAAGGCGAGCCGCTCGCGCGGCAGCCCCAGGCCCAGCAGGAAGTCGTACAGCTCCTGGTTGAGGCGCTCGGAGCGGGTGATGTGCAGCGGGAAGAGCGTCTCCCGGTAGCGGCCGCTCGCGAGGCTCTCCTCGTCCAGGGCCTGGAAGACGGCGCGGGGCTCGCGGCAGTAGAAGCGCACGAACTGCTCGGTGTGCCAGCCCAGCTTGCGCTCCTCGGGGAAACGCTCGTTGCGGAAGCCCGTCTCCTGCCGCTGGTGGCGGTTGAGGAAGAGCGAGTTGGCCATCCGGACGAACTCCGGGAAGGTCACCTCGGGGTAGGTGGGGTAGTGGGCCCGCATCTCCTCGACGCCGCAGTACGCGTCCGGGTACCGCCGCCACCACCCGAAGTGGTACTGCGACACGTAGCGGTCGTACGGGTTGCGCATCGTGGTGAGGATGGGCTTCCCGAGGTGCTCGGCGGGGATGTCACTGCACGTGCCGTGCTTGTGCGTGTTGAGGAAGTGGCGGCCCTCGTAGAGCCGCTCCAGCACGTGCGTGACGAAGGTGCCCCCCGTCTTGGGCTGGTGGATGTAGACGAAGTCGTCGGTGATGATCATGGCTCAGGCCAGCGACTCGATGTGGGACGCGAGCCTGCGCCCGACGTAGTCGCCCCACAGGATGCCCCGCCGCGTGAGCGAGAGCGTGCGGCCGTGCACTCCGGCGAGATCGTTCTTCACCAGCTCCTCGATGACGGGAGCGCACAGCTTCACCAGGTCGAAGCCATGGCGCTGCTGGAAGCCGTCCAGGTCCAGGTGGACGAGCTTCATGCCGAGCACCGCCTCGCGCGTCATCAGCTCGCGGGCCGAGAGCTGGTAGCCGCGGGCCAGGGGCAGCTCGCCGGCCTCCAGCGACTGCGTGTAGCGCGGCAGCTCGCTGGTGTTCTGCAGGGCGTGGTTGCCCATGGAGCCGAAGGCCGAGACGCCGAAGCCATAGGTGTCCGTGCCCATCCACCGGGTGCTGATGTGGCGCTGGCGGTAGGCCCCGCCCTGGGTGAAGGTGAAGAAGTTCGCCGGCAGGTAGCCGTGCCGGTCGAGCTGCTCCAGGGCGTAGGCGGTGAACTTCACCTCCTCGTCGTCGGTGGGCAGCGTGAGGGCGTTCTTCTTCATCTCCGAGTAGTACTCGGTGTTGGCGTACACCTCCGTCTTGTAGACGGTGATGGCGTGGACGTCGGCGGAGAGCGCGCGCTCCACGGTGTAGGCCCACGTCTGGTCCGTCTCCCCGGCCAGGCCGCTCATCAGGTCCACGTTGACGACGGCGCCGGTGGCCTTGGCCATCTCGATGGCCTTGAAGGCGTGCTTCTCGGTGTCGCGGCGCCCCGTCTTCTGGATGATGTCGTCGCAGAAGGACTGGATGCCCAGGCTGATGCGGTTGACCCCGAGCGCCTTGAGGTGATCCGCCTTGGCCTGGATGAGCGTCACGGGCTCACCCTCGACGGTGATCTCCGGATCTTTCAGGGTGAGGTGCTCGTGGAGGGCCTCCATCACCCGGCTCAGGTTCTCCTTGGAGAGCAGGGTGGGCGTGCCGCCGCCGAAGTAGACGGTGGCCGTCGGGCGCTCCTTGAGGTGGAAGCGCTTGGAGACCATTTCGATCTCCCGGCACAGCGCGCTCACGTAGGCGTCGATCTCCGGCTTGCGGCTCTCGCCGAGCGTCGTCGTCTTGTAGTGGCAGTACGCGCAGCGCTGCACGCAGTACGGCGTGTGCACGTAGACGTTGAGGGGACGGGGCTCCAGCACGCCCTGGATGGCCTCGGGCCGCCAGTAGCGGTAGGGGGGATAGTTGGTGACGAACCCCCGGCGCGTCAGCTCGTTCTGCGAGGAATTGTCCGTGCTGCTCATGGTGCCGTCTCCCGGGGGGTTGTCAGACCGCGGCGCTCTTGCCCGCGCGCACCAGCTCGCGCTGCACGTAGCCCGCCAGCACGGTGAGGTTCTCGAACACCTCGGGGCGCAGGTGCTGGTCGGCGAACTCGATGCCGTAGCGCTTCTCGATGAGGGTGACGAACTCGAAGAGCACCATCGAGTCGAGCGCGAGGCCGCCCTCCAGCAGCGCCACCGTGGCGTCGATCTTCGACTCGGGGATGCGCACGTCCAGCTCGTGGGCGATCATCTTCTTGAGCTGCTCGATGATGGCGGCGGTGTCCGCGGGGGCGGGCTGGCCGCTGGTCTCCAGGCGGGGGGCGGTCGATGCGGTCGTGCTCATGGTCAGGTCCTTTCCTGGGACGGAGAAACGGGTGCCGGGGCCGTGGCGGCCTCTCGCAGGGCCTTGCGATCCACCTTGCCGCTGGGCAGCAGGGGAAGGGTGGCGAGAGGCCGGACCTCGTCCGGGATGGCGTAGGCGGGAAGCAGCTCGAAGCAGGCGGTGCGGACCGCGTCGCCCTCGAGCGGCTGGCCGTCCCGGGGCACGCAGAAGACGACGAGGCGCTGGCCCCGAAGGCTCTCGCCGCCGAGCACCGCGATGGCCCGCTCCACGCCGGGCACGCGCTCCACGGTGCGCTCCAGGTCCGTGAGCATGACGAGCCGCCCGTCGCGCTTCACGCCATGGTCGGTCCGGCCCAGCACCTCGAGCAGGCCGTCCGCGTGCAGGCGGCAGAGATCCTTCGTGCGGTACCAGCCGTCCTGGAAGGGGGGCTCGCCCTGCCAGGGCTGGCCGTCCTCGTCCACGTAGCCCAGGAAGGGGAAGGGGTGGCGGCACCAGAGCTCGCCGACCTCGCCCTCGAAGTCCTGCGAGCCCTCCACGGGCCGCAGTTGGATGCCGGCTCCGGGGACGGCCCGGCCCACGGTGGTGGAGCGGGGGCCTCGCGCCTCCTCCGCGTCCGCGGTGGCGATGACGCCCAGCTCGGTGCTCCCGTAGAGATTGACGACGCGCCGGAAGAGGGTCTCCGCCGTTTCGAAGGACTCCGGCTTCAGCTTGTCGCCGGCCACCACCACATGGCGGTAGTGCCCGGGCGCGGTGCGCCGCCGCAGCAGCATGGTGCAGAGGTTGGGCGTGAGGAATGCCACGGTCGGGCGCACCTGCGCCTCGCGCTCGAGGAAGCGCGGGAGGTTGGCGCCCTCCAGCAGCTCGATGGACGCCCCCGCGGCCAGCCCGGGCAGCAGGCCCGCTCCGAGCCCGTACATATGGGCGATGGGCACGGGCAGGCAGATGAGATCCTCGGCCGTGAGGCGCAGCCGCTCGACGCAGTGGAGGGCGTTGCCGAGCAGCAGGGCCTGGGAGTGGACCACCAGCTTGGGCGTGCCGAGGCTGCCCGAGGTGCGCAGGAAGAGGCGTCCGGGTGCACCCGCCTCACCCTCGGGAGGCGAGCGGGCACCCTCGAGGGACGTCACTTCCAGCAGGGCCTCGGGACTCAGGGGCGCGTTGGGCTCCAGGTCGTAGAGGCTGCGCACCCGCACCCGCAGGGGGAAGAAGCGCGGAGGCGGAGGCGGCGTGCCCGTGCGCGCCGGAGGAGGCAGCAGGGCGAAGCTGGAGCCCGCGCGCAGGAGCGCCAGCACCGTGAGCACGCCGGGCACGGAGGCCGCGCATTCGAGCACCACGGGCCCCTCGCGCGTCACCCCGTGGCGGGCGAGGAAGGATTCCCATTCCGTGAGAAGTGCCTCGAGCGCCGCGTAGGGCACCTGGAAGCGGCCGTCGCTCAGCGTGTTTCCCCGGGCCGCACCCGCGGCGATGGCGCCACGCAGCCACGGGTTGACGCTGGGACTCTCGGACGAAGACATGGGCTCGGGGCTTCTACTGAATCAGGGTTGTTCAGGATTACCGTTTGATACTGGAGATTACAAGGTGCTTGTCTTGAAGGGAGATTGGGCTACGCTGGTCTGTCACGGCTTTCGATGAGCACCCATTTCCTACAGCCCGCTTGGATGCCCGAGCCGCTGGCCCGCTGTTACGAGGGCCTGCCCCCGCCGCGGTTGACGGTGGTGGAGCCGAAGCAGCTGCCCTCGCCGTACCGGGAGCTGCTGGTGCATGACGGCACCATGACGCAGATGCTGGAGGGCTTCCTGGGACAGCGGCTGGCGCTGAGGGTCCTGGCCCAGGAGCGCACGGGGAGCAGCCTCTGGCGGCAGGTGGTGCTGACGGAGAGCGTGGGCGGCCGCCCGGTGGAGCTGGGGGCGATCCGGATCGATCTCACCTGCTTCGACGAGCGGGCGATGGCGCTGGTGTTGGAGGGGAGGGTGCCGCTGGGCCGGCTGCTGGAGGACTCGCGGCTGGAGTACACGAGCAGGCCGGAGTGCTTCTTCAGTACCGAGGCGGATGCGCCCATGAGCGAGGCGCTGGCCGTGGCGGGAGCGCAGCGGCTCTTCGGGCGGTGGAACCGGCTGTTGGGGCAGGGGGAGCGGGTGCTGGCGGAAGTGGTGGAGCTGCTGCCGCCGCTGGAGGCCGCGCCGATGCGGCGGGTGGCGGCGCGGAAGTGACGATGGCCGGTGGCAGTGCGGTGGCGCGAGCGCGGACCTCGCTCCTGGAGGACAGCATCCCCCGGGTGCTCATGGGGCTGACGCTGCCCATGAGCCTGGGCCTGGCCTCCACGTCCCTCTTCAACGTGGTGGATGCGTACTTCGTGGGGCGGCTGGGCGGTGGGCCGCTGGCCGCGCTGGGTTTCACCTTTCCGATCACCCTGGTGCTGACGAACATGGCGGGGGGACTGTCCGTGGCGGCCACCTCGGTGGTGTCGCGGGCGGTGGGGCAGGGGGACCAGGGGCGTGCCGCACGGACGGCGAGCCATGCGCTCTGGAGCGCCGCGGCGCTGGGCCTGGTGCTGGCCGGGGTGGGGCTGCTGACGCTCGGGCCCTTCATGCGCCTGTTGGGGGTGTCGCCGGAGGCCTCCAGCCGCTGGTGCGCGGGTACATGACGGTCTGGTACGGCGGGCTGCCCCTGCTGCTGGTGCCCATGGTGGGCAGCAGCGTCATCCGGGCGATGGGCGATGCCCGGACTCCCGCCGTGGTGCTGGTGGTGTCGGTGGTGATCAACGCCGCGTTGGATCCCCTGCTCATCTTCGGATTCGGGCCGCTGTCCGGACTGGGGCTGGCCGGGGCCGCGTGGGCCGCCGCCGTCTCCCGGGCCGTGATGCTGGGCGCGTTCCTCTTCACGCTGTTCTCGCGCGAGGGGATGCTGGAGCGCTCGATTCCCCGGGCTTCGGAAGCTCCGGGAGTCGCTCGGGCCGTTGCTCTCCATCGCGCTGCCGGCCACCGCCAGCCGGCTGGTGTTTCCGGTGTCGATGATGCTGCTCACCGGGCTCATCGCCCGTCACGGGCCGGAGGGGGTGGCGGCGCTCGGGGTGGGCAACCGGGTGGAGAGCCTGGTGATGATGATCATCGGCGCGCTGTCCACCGCGTTGATTCCCTTCGTGGGGCAGAACTGGGGAGCGGGGAACAAGGAGCGGGCCTGGAGGGGAATGCGGGTGGCGGTGCTCTTCACGCTCGCGTGGGGAGCGGCGTGTTGGGGCGTGCTGCTCTTCGCGGCCCCGTGGGTGGCGTCCTGGTTCACCTCGGACGCGGCGGTGGCGGCGGCCACCACGAGCTACCTGCGCATCCTCTCGCTGAGCTTCGGTTTCCAGGGCGTGTGCATGCTGGTGAGCGTGGCGTTCAACGCGGTGAACCGGCCGCTCGTGTCGACGACCCTCACCCTGGTGCGCATGTTTGGCCTCTACCTTCCCCTGGCGTACGCGGGCGCGTGGCTGTGGGGCCGGGACGGCGTCTTCATCGCGGGGAGTGTGGCGACCATCGCGGGCGGAGTGGCCGCGCTCGTGTGGTGCGAACGGTTCTTCTCGAGAGCGGCGCGGAGCGAGCGGGAGTTCCTCCCCGAAGCATCCTAGAGGGAGTAGCTTGGGCGCGTGTCCAACGCCGATCCGCTCCTCGAGAATGCTCCTTCACGCCGCCGGGCGCTGGCCGAAGCGGCGTTCGTGCTCGTCATCGTGTTCGTCCCGGGGTCCCTCGCCCTGCTCGACCTGGCGCCGCGCCTCGCGATCACCTGCCTCCTGGCCGCCTGGGGGCTCCTGCTCCTGCGTCCCTGGGCGGACTGGCGTTCGGGCCAGCGGAGCCGCGCCGTTGGGGGGGCCCTGCTCTTCGCACTGGCGCTGGGTGCGTCCATGGCGAGCGGCTGGTTCGGAGGAGAGGGGGTCGTGCCGCCTCCCCGGCTCGGGGTGCGGCACACGAGCGTCTCCGTGCAAGGGGAAGGGCAGGCGGTGCGGAAGGTGGTCGAGCTCACCCGCGTGGTGCCGGGAGCGCCAGCGGACGGGCGCCTGGAGGTGGGAGACCGGATCCTCGCGGTGGATGGGCAGCCGCTGTCCGCTTCGGACCCCGAGGCGGAGTTCCAGGAGCGCATCCGGACGGCGGGGGGAGGGAAGAGCACCGAGATGCGCTTCACCCTCGAGCGCAAGGGCGAGGCGCACGAGGTGACGGTGCCCGTCGGGCCCGCGCAGAATGCCAGTCCCTTCAAGAGGCCCGGGGCGATGCTGTGGCTGTGCCTCCGTGCGATCGGCGTGTGCCTCCTGGTGGGGCTGCTGCTCTGGCGAAATGGGCAGGGGCCGGCACAGCTCGGGCTCGTTCGCGAGGGGCTGGGGCGGGAGATGCTCATCGCCGTTCCTGTCGTCGTCGGCGCGTATGCCGCGAACATCGCCGTCTCCATCCCGCTCGGCCTGATTGGCATGCTCTTGAAGCTCACCGACAAGGAGATGGTCGCGCGCAAGGAGGTGGCCACCGGGCTCGTGGAGATGGGAATCAGTGTGCCGGTCTTCGCCGCGGCGATGGTGCTCGTGGCGGGTTTCGAGGAGATCGCCTTCCGGGGCTTCCTCGTCCCGCGGTTGAAGGTGCTGCTGAAGAGCTGGCCCGGTGCGGTCGTGCTCTCGGCCGCGCTCTTCGGACTGGGGCACTTCTACGAGGGGACGCTCGCCGTCGTGCAGACCGCCGTGCTCGGGGCCTACTTCGGCTTCGTCTTCATCTTCGTCCGCCGCTTCCGCCTGGCCTCCGTGATGCTCGCCCACGCCGCGTTCAATACGATCAACTTCTCGTTGATGATCTGGCTTCAGCGATCAGGGGTGCTCGACAAGATCACCGGGCAGGCTCCTCCTCCTTGAGGTCTCCGCACGGGGGATGCACGGGGGCAACCCGGGAGCCGGATACCCTCACCCCGTCCCTCTCCCGGGGGGAGAGGGGAAGTGGGGGGGAGGTGGCTTCCGTTACAGCCGCAGGCCCGCGGGCAGGGTGTCGCCGAGGGCTCGCGCTTCATCCGCGGCCTCGAGTGCGACGACTTCCGTCACCATCCGCACCCACGTGTCCGCCGCATTCGCCGTGCGCAGGGCCTGGGCTGTCTTCGCTCGCAGCTCGTGGCTGATGTCCCGCATCCGGTCTCCCGTGAGCCGCGCGAGCTGGGCCGCCGCGAACGGTGCTCCGTCGATGCGCTTGAGGTCCAGCTCCAGCAGGAGCGACAGCCAGGCCTCCGCCACCTCCACGTCCACCACCTTGTGGCTGCTGCCGTACAGCGGCACCCGAGCGCCCAGCCGTCCCAGTGCCCACGCCCACGGGCCGCCGCTCTTGTTCTCCGCCTTCAGCCGCGCCGCCACCCATCCGCCCAGCTCCGCCTTGTCCCCGGGCTCCAGGTGCTCCAGTGACGCCGCCGTGCGCACCATCTCGTCCAGGCCCTCGGGCTGGATGCCCTTGAGCTTGCCCTGCGGCTGCGGAGCGTCCAGCGGTACCTTCCTCGCCAGGTGCGGCTTGAGGTAGTCGTACAGCTTCCACTGCTGCGCCTCGCTCAGTCCGCCAGCGATGCGCCGCCACATCACCCAGAACTCGATCCACACCGACTTCTCGGTGTGGTGCTGCACCAGCGGCTCGAAGAGCGTGAACGTCTGCTCCGCCCGCCAGTGGTCCAGCGGGTAGCCGAAGCCCGGCCGCAGCGTGAAGCCCGTCAGGCTGTAGAAGACGCGCTCGTGGTCCGCCGTGCGCCGCCGCTTGGATGCCCCCGCGAAGAGCGAGCTCCACAGCTCGCGCAGCACCGGCACCCGCCACGTCTCGCGCGGGCCCAGCACCTTCTCCAGCGTGCGCGACAGTTGCTTCACGTCCTTGGGGCCAATGGGCAGCGGCTTGTTGCCGTACACCCGCTCGGCGTTCTCCTTCGCCTCGGCGAAGCGCGCGGGCATGGACTCGGTGACGGTCAACTCCCGCTCGCCGCCCGTGCCCCGCAGCTCGAACTCCAGGCGCCAGCGCTCGTCCGCCACGTTCGACACGGCGAAGAGCTCCAACGTGCCAATCTCCGTGAGCCCCGCCTGCAGGTGCACCGGTACGTCCGCCGTCTTCCCCGCGGCACCCTTGAGCACCGTGTGGATGGGCGGCAGCGGCTTCAGCTCCTCCGACAGTGTCACCACGTCGCCCGGCTTGTCGATGCGGTCGCTCGTGGTGGAGTACAGCGTGAACTGCACCGGCCGCCCCAGCGTCAGCGTGAAGGAGCGCTCGCCGATGTCGACCTGGTTGCCCTCCTCGAAGCCGCGGGGGATGAGGCACAGCACCGGCTGCTCGGTGCTGTCCGCCGGGCGCTGCAAGGCCACGTAGTACGCACGCGCCGCGCCGCCGCCAATCTTCAGGCCGTGCCCGCGCCGCACCAGCCCGTAGTAGGCCGCGCCGCGTGCCACCGCCAGCTCCAGCGACTCGTGCTTCAGCAGCCGGATGCGCGGAGCCCCCGGCCACCACGCGCTCACCGCCTCCACCAGCCGCTCGGCGAGCTGGGGCGAGTTGAAGACACCGCCATTGAGCAGGATGGCGTCGGGGCGGGGGAGGGCACCCTCCGCGGGGGCCGTCTCTCCTAGCGCCGCGAATCCCGCCGCCGCGTGCTGCGCGAGGAAGGCCGCCAGGTGCCGGGTGATGGCCGCGTCCTGCGCGTACGGCAGTCCCAGCTCCTGCAACGCCATGCGCGACACGCGCCGAGGCCGCTCCTGCGTGCCCGAGCGCGGGAAGAAGCCGTCCATGACGAGGCTCTCCGCCTCCTCGCGCGTGAGCCTCCGTGGACAGCGAGCCGCCCAGCAGCCGGCTACCCTCGGAGACGAGCGACACGCCATAACGCTCGGGCGGGTTGTTGCCGAGCAGGGCCTCCTTGGCGGTGCGTGCCGCCTGGATGGCCTGCGTCCACTGGGTGGCGGACAGGCGCCGGTTGCCGTCCGGGAAGAGCTTCTCCTCCACGCGCCTGGCGAGCGCGGCGTCCATGTTGTCGCCACCGAGCATGAGGTGCTCGCCCACGGCGAGCCGCCGCAGCATGGGGCCCTCGGGGGACACGCCCGCGTGCACCAGGGTGAAGTCCGTGGTGCCACCGCCCACGTCCACCACCAGCACCAGCCGCACGTTCTCCAGCGACTGCCCCAGGTCCTTCCGGTGGCGCGCGGTGTAGTCGTAGAAGGCCGCCTGCGGCTCCTCCAGCAGCGTGAACTTCTCCAGGCCCGCCTTGCGCGCGGCGCTCACCGTGAGGGCGCGGGCCGCCTCGTCGAAGGAGGCGGGCACGGTGATGACCACCTCCTGTTGTGCGAGCGGGGCCTCGGGGTGGGCGTGGTTCCACGCCTGGGCCATGTGCTGGAGGAGCAGGGCACTGGCCTCCACCGGGGACAGCTTCGCCACGTCCGCCGGAGCACCCCACGGGAGGATGGGGGCCGAGCGATCCACGCCCGGATGGCACAGCCAGCTCTTCGCGGACGTCACCACCCGGCCGGGCACCCGGGCTCCCTGCCAGCGGGCGAGCTCGCCCACCACCTGGGAGCCGCTCTCGCCCCAGGGGAGGCGGAGCGACCCGGCGGCGAGCTCATGGCCGGCGGGCACGTAGACACACGAGGGCAGCAGGGGCCGCGGGCTGACCTCGCCCTGACGCACCAGTTGGGGGACGGGGAAGTCCTCCACGGGAGCGGTGGGCCCTTTGGAGGGGTCCACCGAGGCGACGGCGCAGTGCGTGGTTCCGAGGTCGATGCCGACGATGTGCATAGGCGCGCGGGTTCTACTCCTTCATGCGGACGTTGAGCTCCAGCTTCCACTTGCCGGGGCCGTCCTTCTGCAGGCACCGCAGTTCCAGCGTGCCCACTTCGGTGACGGCGGCCTGGAGGTTGACGGGGGTGAGGTCCCCGTACGGTGCGGGCGTGCCCGGGAGCGTCGTCTCGATGGGGGCGAGCTCCTCGAACTCGTCATTGCCGTCCACGTCGTCCACCAGGACGCCCACCTTGTCGTCGCGCCGCACGGACGAGGCGAAGAAGCGGAAGCTGGTGGGCTCACCGGTGACGAGGCCGAACTCCTGCGGAGGCACGTCCGCCTGGGTGCCCTCCTCCATTCCGAAGGGGGCCACGCACAGGGCCTTCACCGGGGGCTCCATGCCGGGCACGGCGGGCATGGCCGTCTCCACGCCCACGTAGTAGGCGCGAGCCGTGCCGCCGCGGATGCGCAGGCCGTGGCCCTGGCGCACCCAGCCGTAGTAGGCCGCGCCGCGCGCCACGGACAGGTCCAGGTCCGCGCCCGACAGCTCCTGGGCCGGCTGGCCACCGTCCGCGGTGAGCCACGCGTTGAGCACCTCCATCACCCGGGCCTTGAGCGGGCCCGCCTTGAAGACGCCGCCGTTGAAGAGCACGGCGGTGGGGTGGATGAAGGACTTGCCGCCCACGTTCACCGGCGAGTCCGGCGAGTTGGCCAGGGCCTGTGCCTGCCGCGTGAGGAAGGCGGCCAGGTGCTTCGTCACCGCGGGGTCCTGCGCGTACGGCAGCGCCATCTGCGCGAGGCCGGTGCGCCGGGCCACGCGCGGCAGCTCCGCGACAGGGGAGGGCGGGAAGAAGCCATCGGTGAGGACACGGTCCAGGTCCTCGCGGGCCAGCTCCGTGCGCAGCGTGCCGCCGATGAGCGACGAGCCGCGGCCCGGAATCGAGATGGGCGCCTTGGCCATGGACGGATCGCCGTACAGCGTCTCCTTGGCCATGCGGCAGCCATAGGTGAGCGCGTTGAACTGCCAGGCATCCAGCTTCTTGCCCTCGGCGGTGAGGCGCTGGTTGAGCGTGTGCGCCAGCGCCAGGTCCATGTTGTCGCCGCCCAGGAGGATGTGGTCACCCACCGCCACGCGGGTGAGCTCCACGTCGCCTCCGCGGTCGCGCACGGTCATCAGCGAGAGGTCCGTGGTGCCGCCGCCCACGTCCACCACGAGGATGACCTCGCCCACCTTCACCCGCTTGCGGAACGACTCCCCCTGCGCCTCCAGCCAGGCGTAGAGCGCCGCCTGCGGCTCCTCCAGGAGGATGATGTTCTCCAGGCCCGCGGCCCGGGCGGCCTCGAGCGTCAAATCGCGCGCGGCGGCGTCGAAGGAGGCCGGGACGGTGATGATGACGTCCTGCGCGGCCATGGCGTTGCCGGCGTCCTCCTTCGACCGGGCGAAGGTGTGGTCCCATGCCTCGCGCAGGTGGCGCAGGTAGCGCGTGGAGGCCTCCACCGGGGAGACCCGCTGTACCTCCTCGGGGGCCTGCCAGGGGAGCAGCGCGGCGCGCCGGTCCACGCCGGGGTGGCTCAGCCAGCTCTTCGCCGAGGACACCAGCCGCGTGGGCACCTTGGCGCCGTGCGTCCGGGCGAACTCACCGGCGATGGTGGTGGCCGCCGGGTTCCACGGCAGCGCCAGACTTCCCTGGGGGAACTCCTGGCCGCCTGCCAGGTAGAGGAACGAGGGCAGCAACGTCCGGGCTTCCACCGTGCCCGGCGCCGTGAGCTGCGGGATGGGCAGCATGGACTGCGCCGCGCCGCGCGCCTTCGCTTCCTCCAGGTTGAAGTAGGAGACCGCGGAGTGCGTGGTGCCGAGGTCGATTCCAATCGCGTATCGGGCCATATGCGCTCCAATCTGGTGTCAGGACAGCTCGACTTCAGCGGGCGACAGCACCCGGGGATCCATCGCCGCGCTGGTGGACGGGAATTTCACGGCCGTGGTCACCCACCCGTGGTGCTTGAGCGCGCCGGTATATGGAGGTTGGCCCGCCACGTTGCCGGTGAGGCGGATGCGCTGGGCGTCGAAACCCGCGGGCACGTTCACCCGGTCCCCCTCGGACTGGGGCAGCACCGGCTCCAGGGTGAGGTACTGGCGCAGCACCTTGCGGCACCCCTCGTGGACGATACGGGCCGCGGCGCCCACGTCCGCGTCCGGGAAGGCCGCCACGTCCTCCTGGAGGAAGTCGATGAGGCGCCCCTCGCGCTGCAACATGGCGAGGAACTGCAGGGCCGCGGCGTGCTCCCGCTCGGGGGGCAGGGCGGCAACCGGCTCCTTCTTCTCCGGAACCGGCGGCCCGGCTGGCTGCCCGGAGGGTGGCGTCCCGGCCGGGAGCTGGCCCGCCGCGTCGGCCTCTTTCAGGGGGAAGACGGCCTGGGCGAACGCCGGGTTCGCCCAGATTCGCCAGAAGCACACGAAGGCGAGCCAGAAACGAGCGAAGAACGAGAGCGAAGGCTGGTCGGTCATCGGCTCCGGATAACAGACCCCCGGAGCTTTTCAATTCACTCGTAGCCCAAATGAAAAGGGCCTCACTGTTTCCAGTGAGGCCCTTCTCTGTTGCATGGTGGAGGTGGACGGGATCGAACCGACGACCTTCGCATTGCGAACGCGACGCTCTCCCAACTGAGCTACACCCCCGCAACCACTATGTATCCCAACGACTGCGTGTCCTGCCGGCCAGCGGGGCTTTTTCTCGCCGCCGAAAGACGAACGGGCAATTACAGGACCCTATTCCACGTGTCAAGCCGGGAATCTTCGGGGCCTCTTGCGCGATTGACGCGCGGCAACTTCGGGTGTCATAAGAACCCCCTCCCATCAGGCGCCTACCATCGGAATGTCTACTCCCTCATCGAAGTTGAGCCCGGCCGAGATTACGAAGCTGGAGCAAGCGTTCGCTTCCGACCCTTCCTCCGACGCGTACAAGCCGTTGGCCGAGGCCTATCTGGCCGCCGGCCGCTTCATGGAGGCGATGGTCGTCTGCAAGAAAGGGGTGAAAGCTCACCCTGATCATGCGGACCCTCGCCTTCTCCTCGCTCGCGTGTACGCGGAGCAGGGCAAGGACAAGAAGGCCTTGGAAGAGGTGCTTGGCGCACTCCAGGTGCAGCCCACCGACAAGGCCTCGCTGCGCATGGCAGGTGCGCTGCAACTCAAGACGGGCGAGGGCGAGGCCGGCAAGGCCAACCTCCTCAAGGCCTACGCGGCGGACCCCGCGGACGCCGAGACGCTCGCGGCCATGCAGCAGTACCAGGTGCAGCCGCCCCAGGCCGCCGCTCCGGCACCCGCGCCCGTGGCCGCTCCGGCTCCCGTGGCCGCGCCCGCTCCGGTGGCCGCGCCCGTGGCTGCTCCGGCGCCCGTGGCCGCCGCTCCCGCCGCCGAGCCCGCTCCGGCTCCCGCCGCCCGCAAGCGCCCCGTGGCCGCGGACGACGAGGAGGAGGCCCCGCGTCCCAAGGCCCGCGCCGAGCAGCCCGCGCGCTCCGCGGCCCGCCGCGCCGCGCCGGTGGTCGTCGACGAGGACGATGACGTCGACACCGATGACGACGACGCGCCTCGCAAGTCGCGCAAGAAGGGCGGCGGCAACAGCAAGTACATCACGCTCGCCCTGGTGATCGCCGTGCCCATCATCCTGGGCGGCTACTTCGTCCAGGGGCGCCTGGCCGCCCAGCGCAACCGCGAAATCAAGAAGCAGCTCGACGCCGCCACCGAGCAGCTCAAGCACGACTCGTTCGCCTCCTACAAGAAGGCGTGCGAGGCGGCCGACAAGGCGCTCGAGGTGGATGACACCTCCACCGCCGCCCACGGCTACCTGGCCTACGCCTACGCCATCCGTTGGGGTGAGCACGGCGGCGGCGACGACGCCCGCAAGCGCGCCGAGGAGCACCTGGCCTCCGCCAAGAAGAGCGGGGAGATCAGCTCGCACCTCTACGCCGCCGAGGCGCTCGTCAAGACGTACGGTGGCAAGGGCAAGGACGCGCTCACCGAGCTCGAGGGCCGCGTCAAGAAGTTCGACGACGAGGGCAAGCGCAGCTCGCTGCTGTACCTCACGCTCGGCCTCATCCAGATGAACGCGGGCGACCTCGACCGTGCCAAGGACAACCTGGAGAAGGCCCAGGCCCTGTCTCCGGATGATCCGCGCATCTACGCCGCGCTCGGCGCCGCGTACCGCCGGCTCGGCCAGGACGCCATCGCCTGGAAGAACTACGACTTCTCGCTGCGCTACGAGAAGGACCACCACGAGTCGCTGCTCGGCAAGTCCCTGCTCATGCTGGAGCAGGACGAGCCCAACTTCGGGCTGGCCGCGCAGATGATCAAGAAGCTGCTGGAGGCCGAGCCGCCCCCGTCGCCGCGCCAGCTCGCGGCGGCCAACCTGGCGCGCTCGCTGCTCATCTCCCGCGTGTCCGCGGCCATGGAGAAGCTCAAGCCCGACGAGCAGGCCAAGCTCGTCGAGGCCACCGGGGTGCCCGCCGAGAAGGAGAAGGCGCGCCAGGAGCTGACCAAGGCCGAGGAGACGGGCTTCACGCTGGACAAGACGAGCCCCGAGCTGTCGCTCATCAAGGGCCGCCGGCTGCTCTCCGAGAACCAGTTCGACCAGTCCGCCGAGGAGATCCGCAAGGCCATCAAGATCGACGCCACGCGCGCCCAGTTCTACGTCGAGCTGTCCAAGGCCCTCATGGGCAAGACGGGTGGCGAGAAGGAGGCCGCCGAGGCCCTGGTGACCGCCATCAAGACCATGGGGGACAGCCCCAAGCTGCTCACCATGCTGGGCAACGCCTACCGCAAGCAGAACAAGCTCAACGAGGCGCTCGACGCGTACAAGCGCTCGGTGAAGGAGCCGAACGCGAAGAACCCCGAGGCCCGTCTGGCCATGGGCACCATCTACCGCGAGCGTGGCGAGTGGACGATGGCGCAGGAGACGCTGGAGAAGGCGAGCACCGAGTTCATCGGTCAGCCGGACCGGGCCGCCATCGCGCTGCTCGAGCTGGCGCGCGTCCTCGAGGGCAAGGGCGACGCCGCCAAGGCCGACGAGACGTACCAGAAGGCGCTCAACGCGGACGAGAACTACTGCCCGGCCTACTACTTCTACGCGGCGTTCCTCAAGAAGGACCCGAAGCAGGCCACCAAGGCCAAGCCGCTGGCGCAGCAGTACATCACGTGCGCGCCCAAGGGCGAGTACGTGGCGCAGGCCGGCGCGTTGTGAGCAGGGCTGCCGCTTCCGACAAGCGGCGCTGATATCGACGGGCGCGGGGATGGTGAAAATCCCGCGCCCGTTTGCTTGAAGAAGGACTTCCCCCTGTGTAAGGGGAGGTCCAACCGCGACAGCAGCGAGCCTGTTGCGCCTTGGGGAGTCAGCCGTGAGCGCGCGTGCCGTGAGTGAGTCGAGCTTCGCTTCGGATCTGCTGTCCCTCACCAAGCCTCGGCTGTCCGGGCTGGTGATCGCCACCGCCGCCGGAGGCATGTGGCTGGCTCCGGGCGAGCTGACGGTGCCGCGCATCCTGGTGACGCTGCTGGCCACCGCGGGCACGGTGGGCGCCGCCAACGCGCTCAATTGCTACTGGGAGCGGGAGAGCGATCGCTTCATGGCGCGCACCCGCAACCGCCCGCTGCCCGCGGGGCGCATGGAGCCGGGCGTGGCGCTGGCCTTCGGGCTGGCCCTCGCGGCGCTCTCCCTGCCGGCGCTCGCCCTGGGCGCCAACCTGCTCACCGCGGGGCTGGGCCTGGTGGCGCTGCTCAGCTACGTGCTCGCGTACACGCCGCTCAAGGCGCGCACCTCCGCTTCCATGCTGGTGGGCGCGGTGCCCGGCGCGCTGCCTCCGCTCATGGGCTGGACGGCCGTCACGGGGCAGATCGACGCGGGCGGCTACGTCCTCTTCGCCATCCTCTTCCTGTGGCAGATTCCGCACACCATCGCGATCGGCCTGTTCCGCAAGGACGAGTACGCGGCGGCCGGCCTCAAGACCGTGGCGATGGAGCGCGGGGAGGACTCCAGCCGTCTGCAGATCGTCCTCTACCTGGTGGCGCTGGTGCCCATGACGCTGCTGCCCTTCCAGCTGCACATCGCCGGGGCGTGGTACCTGGCGGCCGCGGTGGTGCTGGGCCTGTCCTTCCTGGGACTGGGGGCAACCGGCCTCTTCCGGCGGCTGGGAAGGCCCTGGGCCCGTCAGACGTTCCTGTTCAGCCTGCTGTACCTGGCCGGCCTCTTCGCCGCGCTGATGCTCGACAGCGGGGGACACGGTTGATTCGAGGATGACCCCGGCCCTCCCGGCCCACTCTCCCACCGCGCGCTCCATGGCGCCGCTGCTCCAGCTCGACGGCCTCACCCGGCGCTTCAAGGCGCGGGTGGCGCTCGATGGGCTCAGCCTCGCGGTGGGCGCGGGCGAAATCGTCGGTCTGCTCGGCCCCAATGGGGCGGGCAAATCCACCACCTTCCAGTTGCTCGCCGGCCTGCTCGCTCCCGACTCGGGGCGCGTGCTGTTCGAGGGGCGGCCCCTGTCGCTCCATGATCCGGCCCTGCGCCGGCATCTGGGCATCATCTTCCAGCGCAGCAGCCTGGATGACCTGATGAGCGCGCGGGAGAACCTGATGCTCGGCGCCCGGCTGTACGGGCTGACGGGCGCGCGGGCCCAGGAGCGCGTGGAGCAGATGCTCCGCCTCATCGGCCTGGAGGACCGCGGCGGCGAGCGCGTCTCCACCTGGTCCGGCGGCATGCGCCGGAGGCTGGAGCTGGCGCGCGCCCTGGTGCACCAGCCGCGCATCGTCCTCATGGACGAGCCCACCCAGGGGCTCGACGAGGCGTCCTTCCGTTCCTTCTGGTCCCACCTGCGCGCCCTGCGCGACGCCGAGGGCCTCACCGTGCTGCTCACCACGCACCGCGCCGACGAGGCGGAGATGTGCGACCGGCTCGCGGTGCTGGACGCGGGCCGGCTGGTGGCCACCGACACCCCGGCGGCGCTGGCCGCGCGCGTGGGGGGAGACATCCTCACCCTGGAGGCCCGTGAGCCCGAGGCCCTCGCGGCCGAGCTGCATCAGCGGCTGGGCCTGGAGGCGCGCGTGGTGGAGGGCCGGGTGCAGGTGGAGGTGGAGCAGGGGCATGCGCTGGTGCCCCGGCTGGTGGAGGCCTTCCCGGCCGGCCGGCTCGCCTCGGTGTCCCTGCGCCGTCCCACGCTCGCGGACGTCTTCCTTCAACTCACCGGCCGCGTGCTCGGGGCCGACCAGCCCACCGCCGAGCCCGCCCGCAGGAGCCGCCGTCGATGACCGCCCCCGCCACCACCGTTCCCGTTCCTGACTCCTCGGGAGAGCCGGAGCGCGCGATGACCCGCCGGGTGGACACCCCCGCCTCCACCGGGGAGGCGCACGCCCCGGGAGGACTGGCGCTGCAGTGGGCCACCGTGCGCGTGCTGCTGGCGCGCGACGTGGTGCGCTTCTTCCGCCAGCCCAGCCGGATTGTGGGCGCGCTCGCCCAGCCCATCCTCTTCTGGTTCGTCATCGGCGCGGGCTTCGCCGGCTCCTTCCGCGTCGAGGGCGCGCAGGGCCTGGACTACCAGCGCTTCTCCTTCCCCGGTGTCGTCACCATGGTGGTGCTCTTCAGCGCCATCTTCGCCACCATCTCCGTCATCGAGGACCGGCGCGAGGGCTTCCTCCAGTCGGTGCTGGCCGGGCCCGGCTCGCGCCTCTCGGTGGTGCTGGGCAAGGCGCTGGGCTCCTCGGCCATCGCGCTGCTGCAGGCCTCGCTCTTCCTCCTCTTCGCTCCGCTCGCCGGGGTGAAGGCCGCCACCCTGGATGTGCCGCTGCTGGTGACGGTGATGGTGCTCTCCGCCCTGGGCCTCACCGGCATGGGCATCGCCCTGGCCTGGTGGGTGCGCTCCACCGCCGGCTACCACGCGGTGATGAGCATCGTCCTGCTGCCCATGTGGGTGCTCTCCGGTGCGATGTTTCCCCTCAAGGGGGCCGGGCCGCTGCTGGCGTGGGTGATGCGCCTCAACCCCATGCGCTTCTCCGTGGAGGGGGTCCGGCGCGCGCTGTACGGCGCCGAGGCCTCGCTCGCCGTGGGCACCACCTCCTCCGGCGCGGGTCTCGAGGTGCCGGTGCTGCTCGTCTTCGCCACGGTCTTCCTGGGGCTCGCCACCCTCAGCGTCAGCCGGCGGGAATAACCTGAATCGCTGTTCTTCCGTTGGATTACGGGTCCGCTCTTCTGTTACGAGGGGGCCCCATCAAATCTGGCCGCCCGTGCGACCCGACACGCGCCGGCGACACGAGGGAGTGTTCACATGAAGCTGCGTACGCTGGGTGTCGCGGTGCTGGGCGCGGTGGGACTCGCCGCCCTGCCGGCCTGCCAGAAGGAGGAGGCCCCCGCGGCCGCCGCCCGTGGACCCGTGGCTCCGGCTCCCGCTGCCGCGCCCAAGGCCGAGGCTCCCGCCGCGCAGCCCGCTCCGCCCGTCACCGGCGGGGCCACCGTCCGGGGCACCGTCACCTTCAAGGGTCCTGCTCCCACGCCCGCCGCCGTCACGCCCAGCGATGATCCCGCCTGTGACGGCATGGCGCTGAAGGACGAGTCCGTGCTGGTGACGGACGGCAAGCTGGCCAATGTCCTCGTGCGCGTGCGCGGCCTGGTGCCCCGCTCCCACCCGGCCCAGCCCGCCCTCATCGACCAGCAGAAGTGCACCTATACGCCGCGCGTGCAGGGCGTCACCGCCGGTCAGCCCGTCCTCATCAAGAACAGCGACGGCACGCTGCACAACGCGCGCGCGCTCACCGGCACGAAGACCGTCTTCAACGTGGCCCAGCCGCCCAACGCCAAGGCCGTGCCTCGCCCCCTGCCCGCCGACGCCGAGGTGATTCGCCTCAAGTGCGACATCCACCCGTGGATGGCCGCCTGGGTGGTGGTGAACCCGAATCCGTACTTCGCCACCTCCGGCGCCGATGGCTCCTTCTCCATCGAGCACCTGCCCGAGGGCAGCTACACCCTCGAGGCCTGGCACGAGACGCTCGGCACCCAGACCGCCGAGGTCATCGTCAAGGAGGGGGAGAGCGTGACGGCCTCCTTCGAGTTCTCCGCTGACAAGGCCAAGGGGACGGCCCTCGGTGGCGTGAAGTAGGCACGTTGGGGCCTCGGCGGGTGGGCCCTTACGCTCGTGGGGCCTTCATCGAGGCCGGGCCTTCGCGCCTCAGGGTGAAGCCCACCCGGGCGCCTCCTCCCGGACGATTCTCCGCGAAGGTGTCTCCGCCGTGTGCGCGGGCAATCCGCTGCACCAGCGCGAGCCCCAGTCCCAGGGAGCCCGCCTCGCGCGCCTCGCCCCCCCGGTCCTTCCGGTAGAAGGGCGCGAAGATGCGCGTCTCCTCGCCGGGCTGCAGCCCCGGGCCGCGATCGTCCACGCAGAAGGCGAGCTGCCCCTCCCGCTCGAGCATCCGCAGCGCCTCCACCCCGTGGCCGTGCTTGCGCGCGTTGTCCAGCAGGTTGGCCAGTGCGCGCCCCAGCAGCGTGGCGTCTCCCGTGAGCTTCGCCTCGGGCACCTCGACGGACAGCGCCTCCGCCGGCAGCCCCGTCCGCTCCAGCGCCCTCGCCGCCAGGTCCTTCCCGTCCAGCTCCCGGGGCGTCAACTGGCCGAAGTCCAGCCGCGAGCTCGCGAGCAGCTCGCCCACCAGCGCGTCCAGCTCCACCACCTCGCGCTCCATCTCGTCCGCCGTCCGCTCCGGGCCTCCCGCGTCGCGCATCAGCTCCACGAGCACGCGCAGGTGCGCCAGCGGCGTGCGCAGCTCGTGGGACACCGCCGCCAGCAGCTCGCGCTGGTCCGCCATCTGCCGCTCCACGCGCGTGGCCATCTCGTTGAAGGCGTCGGCCAGCACGGACATCTCCCCGGTGGCGTAGCGGCCCAGTTGCACGCGCGTGTCCAGCTTGCCCTCGCCCAGCTCCTGCGCCGCCCTCGCCAGCGTGTCCAGGGGCCGCGACAGCCGCCGCGCCAGCCACCCCGAGGCCATCCACAGCGTGGTCCCGGCCAGAAGCAGCACCATCGGCCCGCGCCAGGGCGTCCGGGTCCGGGTGGCTCCGGAGCAGGCCCGCGCCGTGCCCAGCCGCACCCCGCCGCGCTCCACCGGCACGGACATCTCCGCGCGAGGGGGGCAGGGCTCGCCGGTGCGCACCAGCAGCGCCCCCGAGGTATCCCGCAGCTCCACGTTGACGAGCAGATCCTCGGACACGGAGCGGACGAGCGCGTCCCGGCGCACGGGATCGTCCCACACCTCGGCGAGGCGGTTGCTGACGAAGGTGCGTGCGCGGATCGCCTCCTGGTGCCAGGAGCCATCCCCCATCAGCCCGCCCATCACGGTCATCACCGTGCCCACCACCAGGGCGGTGGTGAAGATGGAGACGCCGAACCAGAGGAAGAGTCTGCGGCGCAGCCGCGCGCGGATGAAGTTCCCCAGGCGGCTCATGGGCCCGCGAGGGTGCCCGTGCCGGAGCCTGTGCGAGGAATGGTGCGGGTGCCCGTGCGGGGGGTGTCTCATGGTCCGCCTCAGGGGCCGTCCTTGGCGAAGAGGTAGCCCACTCCGCGCACCGTCTTGATGAGGCGGTTGCCCTCGTCTCCCAGCTTCTGCCGCAGGTGGGAGATGTGCACGTCCACGGTGCGCTCGCCCACCACGGTGTCGCTCCGGCCCGCCTCGCCGAGCAGCGCCTCGCGGGGAATGACGCGTCCGGCCCGCCGCACCAGCGCCACCAGCAGATCGAACTCGAGCCCGGTGAGCTCCACCAGCCGGCCGCCCGCGCGGACTTCCCGGGCCGACACGTCGATGGACACGCCGCTGGACTCCAGTTTCTCGGCCACCGCCGAGGGCTGGGCGCGCCGCAGCACGGCCCTCAGCCGCGCGAGCAGCTCGCGGGGGCTGAAGGGCTTGGCCAGGTAGTCATCCGCGCCGAGCCTCCAGGCCCACCACGCGGTCCGTCTCGTCGCCGCGCGCCGTGAGCATGATGACGGGCAGGGTGCTCTTGGCGCGGATGCGCCGGCACACCTCCAGCCCGTCCATGCCCGGCATCATCACGTCCAGCAGCACGGCGTCGTAGGTGCTGGCTTCCAGCGCGGCCAGGCCGCGTCCTCCATCGGGTGCATGGGCGACGGTGATGCCGTTCTGCCCGAGGTACTGCGCGAGCAGCTCGTACATCCGGGAGTCATCGTCGATGAGGAGGACGCGGGTGGCCATGGGCGGGCATCGACTCTAACGCGGCTCGGGAGTGGACGCCTGGGCCTGCACCTGCGGGCCCTGGGGCGTCTGGGCCGGAGCCCACGACGGAGTGGCGTGGCGGGAGTTGAAGTCATGGGCCCGGCCCTGGCGGCAGTGCCCACCGGAGGTGTGCCCGTAGCGGTGCCAGCGGTACATGCTGGCGAAACCGGAGGAGTAGCCCGCGAGGGTGCCAAAGGCGAGCAGGGCGATGAGAACGCGGCGGCGCATGGTGGTGGTCCTTTCTTTTGTCCGGGAGGGAGGAGTGCTCAGCAGGACCGGGCGCCGCGCCAGCCGCCGCAGCCGCCGTAACCGGAGTGGCGGTAGCCGTGGCCCCAGCCGTGCTCGAGCAGATCCGCCAGCTCGCGGCGCTGCTTCGCATCCAACGCCTCGTGGGTCCGGGACAGCGCGGTGCGGAGCGTCTTGCGCAGGTTGTCGATGAGCTCGTCGTGCTTCGCGTCCAGCTCGCGCAGCGCGGCGGCGTCGAAGGACTCGCCCCGCAGCGAGCGGGCGATGGCGGCGCGGGTGGCGCTCAGCTCGTCGCGCATCTTGGCGAAGGCCTCGGTGAGATCATCCGCGGCCTGGACGAGCACCTTCTCCTGGCCGGGCGAGGTGTCCAGGCGCTCGAAGAGCCAGCGCAGGCGGCCGCGCCAGCTCCAGCGGCCGGGGCCTCCGTGGCGGTGGTGCCAGCGGCCGCGGCGCAGGGTGTAGAGGAGACCGGCCAGGCAGGCGGTACCGAAAACGAATCCGAACATGTGCTGCTCCTTCCGTGAGCGGCCGGGCACTCAGGGGCCCGGCATCCATCGGTTGGTGCAGAAGGTACGGGGGGGGTGTGAAGGGGGCGCCCAGTACTTATGAAGAAGTGTGAAGGCCACCGACTGGAATGGGGGGGAGGTACGGACCGTTAACCCCCGCAGGCACTTCAATGGGTCGGAGTGTCTGTCTGGAAGTCCGTAGAACGCACGTGCAGAAAGCAGGGAAGTACATGGCAACTGGTACCGTGAAGTGGTTCAACGACGCGAAGGGCTTCGGTTTCATCGCGCCGGATGCGGGTGGCGAGGATGTGTTCTGCCACCACTCCGCCATCAACATGGATGGCTTCCGCTCCCTGGCTGAGGGCCAGAAGGTGGAGTACGAAGTGACCAAGGGCCCCAAGGGGCTTCAGGCGCAGAACGTGCGCCCGGCGGGGTGACAGGCCCCGCATTCACGGCCTGAAGGCCGTGTCTCTCACGCCCGCTCTTCCCTTCGAGGGGGGAGCGGGCGTGTCGTTGCGGGGTACGTGTCGCCCGGCGCTCCTTACCTTGTCCGGCAAAGGACAACCGCCAGCGTCCGCGAAGGAGACGAGATGGGCGACACCAGCGTGAAGAAGGTCGACTCCCAGCACTCCCCGAAGGGTGAGATGGGGCAGAAGTACCTGGCCGGGGGCATCCGGGTTTCCATGCGCCTGTGGGAGAACGAGCAGCCGGCCGAGCCGCTGCCTCCCTCCGTGCGCGATTACGAAACCGTCGGCTACGTCATCAAGGGCCGCGCCGAGCTGCACCTCGAGGGACAGGTGCTGCTGCTCAACCCCGGAGACTCGTGGCTCGTACCGAGGGGGGCCAGCCACACGTACAAGATTCTCGAGTCCTTCACCGCGGTGGAGGCCACCAGCCCGCCGGCGTCCGTGCACGGGCGCGACGAGAAGGAGAAGAACCGCGAGGGCGCCAAGGCCTGACGCGAGGCCTGGGGCTGAGCGGGGTGCGCGGGGGAAGGGGAGTGGGCCCTCCTGGATTCGAACCAGGGACCAATCGGTTATGAGCCGGGAGCGGGCGGGTTGGCAGGGGTTCGCCGCCCCTGTCACCGGCTCGCAACCTGCGGAAAAGACTGGGGTTCCGCAAGGGGTGGGGCCGGTGCCGGTTGGCACCGTTTCCACCGTTTCGACTGGCCGTGGTGCGCCCGTGGTGCGGAACGTGGTGCGGCCGGTGGGCCCGCCGATGCTCACGGTGCGCGAGGTGGCGGAAGAGCTGGCCGTCTGCCGGGCCACCGTCTACGCGCTCCTCGAACGCGGGGAGCTGGAGCGGGTGTGGGTCGGGCGCTGCATCCGCATCCCAGCCGCGTCGCTTGATGCGCTCCTCGTCCGGGGACGGTGCTGTGGTGCGGCCGGTAGTTCCCGGTTCTCGGCCTTACAGCAGGGACTTGTAACCAGTTGAGTTCCGTGACTTGTAGCGCGAGCCCCCGCGCTGGCTTGCCGTAGTGGGCATGCTCGGGGCGCCTAAAGATCCGCGCGGAACCGACGAGGCTCCTTAGTCTCTTTCATATCCGGATGGCACCGCGAATCACGCGTGAGAGCGCGGGACAGTAGGTCATCGCGAGCGCCAGTCGCTCTCCAGTCGGCGGGACCAGTACCCAAACGGGGCTTGTAGAGCGGTCAAAAGCACCTCGACAGCGTCATGAAGAGCCTTCGCGCGTTCCGAAATCTGCTCTGCGAGTTCATCGCAGGATTCATCGAAGGCCTCTTCCAGCTGTTTCTCACTCAGCCAGAGTTCGGTCCCCCCACTCAGGTGCTGTGTGAACTCGACAAGATCGACCATATGGGTGGACTCAATGAGAGGCGCTTCGCCAGCATGGATCCATTCGTTGCGGGTTCGCTTGAGTGGGGAGGTTACCTGCTGGACTCGATCCAAGGGCGCTTTCAGCTTCCAGCGAGTCGCCCAGTCGTTCTCAACGACCGTGCTGTACTTCATCTCTCGCGGGTTTAGCCCGAGTGCCAGAGTCATGCCTGTGAGGCGTATGGCAACGTCCGAAGCGGTCTGTAGGAGCACAATGAAACTCCTATAGTGGTAGGTGACGTATTCTCCCCTGCGAATCCCGAGCTTCTTGAATGCCCGGCCCTTTGGGCGGTGAACCAGGAAGTTGGCGACCACGCGGAGTTGTTCGGGAAGGTCCGTAAGGCGCATTGCGTAACGGAAGACCTCCGATTGGTAGAGTTCCCCAAGTGAGAGTTCTACCGTATCCACTCGGTGGAGCGGTGCAGAGGGGCGGCGCAGATGTGATAACGGGTGCGCCGCCCGCCGGTCTGCCGACGGGGATGGGCGGTGCTCAGGTCGCGGCAGAAGAGGTGGAGGGCATCTGCGCGGCAGCCGCGCGCGCGGCCTTCCACATGGGCGGCAGCAGTTCATCGAGACGGCGCTGCGGCCAGCCCTGGGCGAGCTTCTCCAGCACGTCAGCCAGGTACGCCCACGGCTCCACCCCGGCCAGCACGCACGTGGCCACCAGCGTGTACACGCACGCGGCGCGCTCGGCTCCCGCGTCGCTGCCGGCGAACAGGTAGTTCTTCCTGCCGACGGCAATCTCCCGCAGCCGCAGCTCCGAGGCGTTGTTGTGCAGCGGCAGGCGCGCGTCCTCCATGAAGCGCGTCAGCGACTTCCACTGGTTGATGGCGTAGCGGCACGCCCGCGCCAGCGGACTCTTGGGCGGCTCCCGGTTGTAGACTTCGGCCACCCAGCGCCCCAGGTGCTCCGTGACAGCGCGTGAGAGCGTGTCGCGCCTGCGCAGCCGCTCGGCCTCGTCCACCTGTTGCTCGTCGGCTTCGCGCTCCACCTCGAAGAGCCGGCCGATGAGAGAGAGCGGCAGCGCCGCTCGTGTGTCACCAGCGTCCAAGGCCTCGACGAAGTAGCGACGGGCATGGCTCCAGCACCCCACCTCCAGCGCGGTGGCGCCCTGGCGGGTAAACAGCTTGTCGTAGCCCTTGTACCCGTCCACCAGCAGCCAGCCCTCACGCTTGTCCAGGAAGGACAGGGGCCCTTCTTCCTTCCAGTCCGGCGTGTAGACGAAGGCCGCCCAGGTGGTGTCCCCCAAGTACACCCACATGTGCCCGCGCTTGAGGCCGTTGGGGTGCTCTCTGTCGAGCACCTTCAGGTGCGTGTCGTCGCTCTGCAACACGTGCGAGTCCAGCGCCCGCCGGGCCACCTCCCGGGCCAGCGGCTGGAGGGTGTCGGCGCCCGCGGCCACCCAGTCCGAGAGCGTCGAGGTACGCAGCTGCACGCCATGGCGCGCGTACATGCCGCTCAGCCGGTGCAGCGGCAGGTGGTCCTTGAATTTGGAAACGAGGATGTGGGCCACCAGGCCCGGTCCGGGCAATCCCCCCTCAATCACCCTGTCGGCGGGAGGAGCCACCACCAGCCCGTCACCACACGGCCGGCAGGCGTACTTGGGCCGTACCTCCTCAATCACCTTGAAGTGACCGGGCACCCACTCCAATGTCTCGCTCCTCTCCTCGCCACAGCACGTCTTGTCCCGCCCGCATGCCTCGCACCGCAGCGCCTCGGGCGGGGGCTGGTGGACGCGCTGCTCGCGCGGCAGGCTGGAGGGGAGCGGACGGCGCCCGTGCCCCTTGCGCTCCTTCTTTCGCGACTCCTCGTGTGGTGGCTTGGAGGGCGGCGTGGAGCCCGCCGCGACGCCTGCGTCCCTGGCCTCAGGCGCCGCCGCCTCTTGGGCCCCGGCGTTCTCCTGGCCCAGTTGCTCCAGGAACAGCGACAGTTGCTCGGCGGATAGCTTCTCGCTTTGGCGGCCAAACCGCTGGCGCATCTCCTTGCGCAGCCGCAACTCCAACTCGGTGTTCTTCTCCACCAACTGCGAGAGCAGGCCCACCACCAGCTCAATCACCTGCTCGTCCTGGCCCTCGGCCAGCAGCGTGCGCAACAGCGCCGCCACGCCGTGTACGTCCGTCGTCTTCTTGCCGGGGGCCGCGCCGCTCATGTCCCGGGACATGAGCCATGGAGCTGCCCCTGGACGCAAGAGGTATTCTCAAGCAGCCGACTTCAGAGGTGGGGGCTGCCAGCGAGGCCGGCGGACACTGGCCTTCAAATCAATCCCCTCCAGCAGCAGGGTGAGCTCCACCGCGTCCAGGGTGACGGCGCCCGTGTCCTCCGGTAGCGAGCGCGGCAGGCGGAAGCTGCCCTTCTCCAGGCGCTTGGAGAAGAGGCAGAAGCCACCGGAGTGCCACCACAACACCTTCACCATGTCGCGCGTGCGGTTGAAGAAGACGAAGAGGTGTCCACTCAAGGGGTCCTCCCGCAGTACCTGTCGCGTCAGCAAGGAGAGCCCGTCGAAGGACTTGCGCATGTCCACCGGCTGGCTCGCCAGGTGGATGCGCACCGAGGAGGGCAGTGTCAGCATGCTTCCTCCAGCACCCTCACCAGCCGCGCCAGCGCGTCCGCGTCGAAGCCCGGCTCCACACGGATGCGCCGGCCCCTGGCCAGTAGCACCTCCATGCTGGCTGTGCCCGGTGCCCGCTGTGCTTCTGTCGACGGTGGCGCCGCGACGTGCACCGGGACGAACGAGAGCGCCGGGCCCGCCTCCTCGGCCCGCCGCTTCTTCCACCACCTCAGCCGCTGCGGTGTAAGCCCATGGCGGCGGGCGAACTCCGCCACCGACAACCCGCTCTCCTCGTAGGCCTCGAGCACCTCCTGCGCTTCGGCCTCCGTCCAGTAGTTGCTTGCCGCGGCCCTCGCGAGCGTTGCGTCCACTTCTTCCGTGTTGCGTCCCATGTCTACACCTCCTGGAACGCGACGCTGAACGCCTCCTCCCTCACTCGGAAGGTGTGGTCCGCCGAGCGCTTACGTTCTACCTCCACCTTCGGGCCAGGACGGATTCCGTTCCGCGTCAGTGCTTCCGCGAACTTGTCCTGCCACTGACGCCCAGCATCAAAGACGGTCCGAATGAATGGATGTACCTCGCCCGTTGAAGTTCTCTTGGTCGATTTTGTGCGCATAGGTAAGCCCAAGGTCTGAATGGTGACTCGTCGTGCCCCTGCCACTTGCGCAGGCGGAGGGGGAGGGGGCGTGGGGGCAGACGAGCAATATACAGCCCCCCTGACAGACAGCGACGCCTTGTTCAGACCGGGCAGCCACGCCCCTCGGTCTCGGATGAGCTGCGCGGGATTCTGCGTCGTCATGCGACCATCCCTCCGGGCAACCGATCTGCGCGGGGCAGGTGTCGTGGGCCGCTCCTGTGTTGATCAACAACCACGAGCGTGCCTCGCGTCCGCTCATAAGGCGGCCAGGACTGCTTCGCGCGGGCTGCTCGCACGCAAGGCCAAGGTACGGCATCCGCCGGCCGTCACCTCCGCGCGGCTTCCCACTCCATATTGATTTGATTCGAGGTGGACGCTCCCGTGACCTTTCATGACGGCACCATCGATGGCGCTCCCCCGCTCGCGATCCGGGATCATGGAGGCGCGGGTCTGGCAGTCCTGCTCGTTCATGGCATCGGACGAACCCTCGAGGATTGGAGCCTCGTCGCGCCGCTCCTCTGTCATGGGCATCGCGTGGTCTCGGTGGATCTGCGAGGCCATGGCCGCTCGGGCGATGGTGGCTGGGCGTGGGAGGACGTCGTGGCCGACCTCGAGCGGGTGGTGCGGCGTCTGGACCTGGGCCGCGCCGCCATCATCGGCCACTCCCTGGGCGGCGTCGTCGCGACGATGTACGCCGCGCGGCATCCCGACTGCCCGGCGGCGGTCAACATCGATGGACATACCTGGCTGCCACCCGACGCCTTCCCGGGCCTCCCGCCGGACATCGCGAGGGAGCGGCTCTCGCACATGCGGGAGTGGATGCGCCAACAGGCCTCCGCCATGGGCGCCCCTCTCTCCGCGGCCGGGTTCGGCGCCGTCCTCCACGCGCAGCAGCCCTGGTGGAGCAGCTCGGGGTTCCAGCCGAACTGCTGGCGGCATCCACCGAGCGCTCGGCGGTGCGTGACGCACAGGGGAACTACCGGCTCCGACCGTCAGGGGAAGCGCTTCGCGCCATCCACGAGGCCATGGACGAGACGGACCTGTTCGCGCTCTACCCGCGGGTGACCGGCTCCCTGCTCGTCTACATCCTGACCGCTCCCGCCGCGCCGGTCCCTGGTGGCCCTCCCTGGTTGCCCAAGTTCCTCGAGTGCTTCGCGAGCGGCCTCTCGCGCGACCTCCAGGCGCTCGCCCACCGTCAGCCGAACATCGAGGTCGAACTTCTCGAAGCCCCCCACCTGGCTCCCCTCACGCACCCACGGGCGCTCGCTCAGCACATCAACTCCTTCCTCGACGCGCATATGCGGTGACCGGGCTCCGAGGGCCGGAGCGCTGGAGCAACCAGTCTCCACATCTCAGGGGAGCACAGCCCCGTGCCGAGGTGCTTCCGCTGGCGGTGGGCGGCCCGCATGGTGCGCCGGTGGTGCGGAATCTGGAGAGGGGGGATTCCGTTCCCGCGCCTCGGAGGAAAATCCCGAGGCACGGGGCGGAGTTACGGGGAGTGGGCCCTCCTGGATTCGAACCAGGGACCAATCGGTTATGAGCCGACAGCTCTAACCGCTGAGCTAAGGGCCCCCAAGGTACGCACGGACGGCGCCGAAGCGCCGCACTGACCGGGGAAGTATCGCGCACCCCGCGCGCGCGCAAGAGGGCGCGTGCCCCGCTGCTCAGCGATGCACGCGCCAGTGCGTGCCCTGGCCTTCCAGGCGCACCCCCTCGGCCTTCAGCCTCCGGGCCTGCTCCACCGCCACCGCCGGCGCCAGCATCCCGTCCGAGCGGATGACACGCCACCACGGCACGTTCTCCAGCGTCTTGAGCTCCCCGTCCCACCCCTCGCGCCGCCCCTGGCCTCCCCGCGTAGAGCGCCACCTGCGCGTATGAGCGCACCTCGCCTCGCGGAATGGCTCGCACCGCCCGGCGCACCGCCTCGGGAAAGGGGAGGGGCTTGGGGGGCTTCGCGGTCTTCCGTCTCGCCGGCATGCGGACTCCCTGCAGGGCAATCCCTCACCCTGGCCCTCTCCCAGAGGGAGAGGGGATCGCAAACGAAAAAGCCCCCGGTCCTCTTGGGAACGGGGGCTTCTTCTTACGTCACTCTCCGGCCCTCGGGGCATGACCCAGGGGGGCGGGCACCCTCACCCCGACCCTCTCCCGGGGGGAGAGGGAGGGGAGGCGGCCTAGCTCTCCACGAAGGAGCGCAGGCGCTTGGAGCGGCTCGGGTGACGCAGCTTGCGCAGCGCCTTGGCCTCGATCTGACGGATGCGCTCGCGCGTCACCTCGAAGTCCTGGCCCACCTCTTCCAGCGTGTGGTCGCTCTTCTCGCCGATGCCGAAGCGCATCCGCAGCACCTTCTCCTCGCGCGGCGTCAGCGTGGCCAGCACCTTCCGCGTCTGCTCGGCCAGGTTCATGTTGATGACCGCGTCCGACGGCGACACCAGGCTCTTGTCCTCGATGAAGTCGCCCAGGTGGCTGTCCTCTTCCTCGCCGATCGGCGTCTCCAGGGAGATGGGCTCCTTGGCGATCTTCAGCACCTTGCGCACCTTGTCGAGCGGCAGCTCCATCTTCTCCGCGATCTCCTCGGGCGTCGGCTCGCGGCCGATCTCCTGCACGAGGTAGCGGCTGGTGCGGATGAGCTTGTTGATCGTCTCGATCATGTGCACCGGGATGCGGATGGTGCGGGCCTGGTCCGCGATGGCGCGCGTAATCGCCTGACGGATCCACCACGTGGCGTAGGTCGAGAACTTGTAGCCGCGCTTGTACTCGAACTTGTCCACCGCCTTCATCAGGCCGATGTTGCCCTCCTGGATGAGGTCCAGGAACTGCAGGCCGCGGTTCGTGTACTTCTTGGCGATGGACACCACCAGGCGCAGGTTGGCCTCGACCAGCTCGGTCTTGGCGCGCTCGGCGCGACGCTCACCCATGCGGATGGCCTCGTAGTTGCGCCGCAGCTCCTCCACCTCGAGGTTGGCCTCCTCCTCCACGCGCTTGATGTTGCGCGTGGCCGTGCGCACGTCGCGCTCCACCGACTCGATCTGCTCGCCGGTGGCGTTGAGCTTGCGCTGCGCCTTCTTCATGGCCTCGGGATCTTCCTTGGCCTCGCGCAGCAGCTCGCGCAGCGTGTCCATGGGCACGCCGTAGCGGCGCTCGATCTCGCGCAGCTCCGACTCCGCCTTCTCCACGCGCTCGATGAGCCCCTTGAGGTTCAGGACGATGCGGTCCACCTGCTTCTTGTTCAGCCGCATCTCCTCCAGGACCTCCATCATCTTGGTCCGGAGATCCTTCACCTCCTGCTTGAGCTCCTTCTTCTTGACGTCCGTCAGCTTCTTCTTGCCGGACAGCTCCGCCTCGAGCCCCTCGCAGTCCTTGGCGAACTTGCGGATGCGCTCGATCTGCTTGTTGATCTGCTCGATCTTGTTCAGCTCGCTCTGCGCGAGCTGGGCCGGCTGACCCTCACCCTCGGCGCCCTCCTCGACGGCCTCGACCTCGGGCTCCTCGCCCTCGGCCTGGGTCTCCTCGGGCGCGTCCTTGATGACGTCGCGCACGCGCAGCTTGCCGTTCTTCAGCCGGGTGCCGATGTCGAGGATCTCGACCATGGCCACGCGGCAGGCCAGCAGCGCCCGCAGCACTTCCTTCTCGCCGTCTTCAATCCGCTTGGCGATCTCCACCTCGCCCTCGCGGGTGAGGAGGCTCACGCTGCCCATCTTGCGCAGGTACAGGCGGACGGGATCGTTGGACTTGCCACCCGGCTCGTCGTCCTCGTCCTTCTCGTCCTCGTCGGCCTCGGCGCGCTCTTCCTCCACCGCGACCGTGGGCTTGATCTCCGCGTTCTGGGCGGCCTTCTGGGCGTCGACGATCTCGATGTCGTTGTCGCCGAACATGCTCATCACGTCGTCGATCTGATCCGACGACACGATGTCCGCGGGCAGGGCGTCATTGACCTCGTCGTAGGTGAGGAAGCCCTTCTCGCGACCGGCGGCCAGGAGATCCTTGACCTCCTTGCGGTCCGCGATGGGCTCCTCATCCACCTCGTCCTCGACGGCGTCCGGGTCCACCTCGACGGCGGCGGCGGCCTCTTCGGCGGCCTCCTCGGGGTCGACGTCGCCGTCGTCCACCTGGGTGACGGCCTTGCGCTTCTTCAGCGTCTCGGTGGCCTTCTCCGCGGCGGCGGTCTTCTCGGCCTTGTCGGCCTTCTCCGCCTTGCGCGCGGCGGAGCTGGCCTCAGCGCTGTCAGTACCCTTGGCCGAGGCTTCCTCCGGCTTCTTCTTCTTGCGGATCTCCGGGGCCACCTTCTTCTTGGGCTTGACGGCCACCTTCGAGGAGGGCTTCTGCGTGGGCATTCGGGTACTTCTCCTTGGAAAAACAGGGACCTGGCCTGGAGGGAGCCGGCCGATCTATCGCAAAGTAGAGGATTCTTACAAACGCGAACTCAAACCGGTTGCATGGGGGCCTTTGTTCCCGGGGGGGACGGGCGGATTTCCTCTTCCACGCGTTTCTTGAGGGAAAGCAGCTCCATGCGCTGCGTGAGGAGCTGTTTGGTCTCCTCGGACAAGTCGAGAGCGCCGCTCGTCTGGCTGGTGGTCCGCTTGATGTAGTCCAGCTGCTGGTTGATGCGGCGGAGCATGATGGCCCGGCATACCTGGAGGAAGTAATGCTCCAGGGCGGAGCCTTGTTGCTCGGCGAGCTGGCGCATGGCGGATTCCACGGCGCGTTTGATGGTGTCGTGGGCCTCGAAGAGGGCGTCCTCGGCCCCATGGCCCGAGGTGGCGTGGGCGAGCACCAGCCGGAGGCCGGGGTGGGACAGCTCGTCGTAGACGCGGAAGGTGTCGCGGACCACGAGCCGGGGCTCGCGCAGGACGGCGGCCACGTACAGCGTCTCCAGGGCGTCCGGGGGCTTCACCGGAGCGGGGCGGGGCGCGGCCGGGCCCTGGGGAGCGGCTCCCCTGCCTGGCTGCTGGCCGGGCCTGGGAGCGGGCTTCGCCGCCGGGGGAGGCGCCTTGCTGCGCAGGGAGGACTCCAGCTCGGCCGCGGGCAGGCCGCACCAGCCGCTCAGCGCGGAGAAGAAGGCCGAGCGCACCAGCCCCACCGGGAGCTGCGCCGACACGGGCTTGAGGCGCTCGAGGGCGGCCATCTTCTCCTCGAAGCTGGCCTCCTTCCCCTGGGGCAGGACGGTGAGGAAGACGTGGCTGGTGAGGGGCCGGGCCTCGGTGAGCAGCCGCTCCAGGCCGACGGAGCCCTCGCGGCGGATGAAGTTGTCCGGGTCATCCCCCTGGGGCAGCAGGGCCACCTTGGCGGCCGCTCCCGCGGCGAGCAGGGGGCCGGCCAGGCGCTCCACGGCGGCGAGGCCGGCCTGGTCTCCGTCCAGCAGGAGGAAGAGCTGCACGGGCCTCGGCGCGGCCGAGCACCTTGAGGTGGCCCGGGGTGAGCGCGGTGGAGCACAGCGCCACCGTGTGCTTCACCCCCTCCTGGTGCAGGGCGATGCAGTCGAAGTAGCCCTCCACGAGGACGGCGGCCTTGCGGCGGCGGATCTCATCGCGCGCCTGGTCCATGCCGAAGAGCGTCTCGCTCTTGTTGTAGAGCCGGGACTCGCGGGAGTTGAGGTACTTGGGCCCCTCCTCGGCGTCCACCAGCCGGGCGCCGAAGGCGATGGGGCGGCCCTCGGGGGCGCGGATGGGGATGATGAGGCGGCTGCGGAAGAAGTCGAAGTAGCCGTCGCCCTTGTTCCGCTTGGACACGAGGCCCGCGTTGAGGCCCCATTCAATCATTCCCGCCTTGGTGAGGCGGTCCGCCAGCGACGTCCACGCGGCGGGGGCCCACCCCAGCCCGAAGGCCCGGGCGGTCTCGTCGGAGATGCCGCGGCTGGCGAGGTAGGCGCGGGCACGGCGTCCCTCCTCCTCCCACAACAGCGAGCGGAAATGCTCGGCCGCCAGGTCGGTGGCCTCCTTGAGCTGCTGCCGCTCCCGGGCACCTGGGTCCTGCGCGGCCTCCAGGTCCACCCCCACCTCGCGGGCGAGGTCCCTCACCGCGTCGATGAACGTCTTGCCCAGGTAGCGCTGCACGAAGGACACGGCGTCACCGCTCGCGCGGCACCCGTGGCAGAAATAGAAGCGCTTCTCGGGGACGACATAGAAGGAGGGGGTCTTCTCCTGGTGGAAGGGACAGCGGCCCTTGAACTCGCGCCCGGCCTTCTTGAGCTCCACGTAGCGCGAGACGAGCCCGACCAGATCCACCCGATCGAGGACTTCCTGGATTTTATGCTCGGGGATCACGTGTCCCACCCCCTCCGCCCGGCGTGTCCGGACCGCCATGGTTCGCACACCAGCCCCTGCGGACGAGTATGGGCCCGGCCCCTGACATGGCCGCGGGTGGTCCAGCGAGAGTCGACGATGTGGAGAAGGAAGGGCATGTCAGCGCGTCGGAAACCGTCCGGAAGGGTGGACGGGAAGCGACCGCATACCCTTAATGGCCGATCAGCGGCCGGGCAAGTTCCTGAAGAACCCACCCGGCGCCGTTCGAGGCCGGAAGACCGGGACCGCTACAGCTTGGAGAGCTGGTTCTTCACTTCCTCGGAGATGGCGCGGCCCTCGGCACGGCCCTGCAGCTTGGGCGTGAGGACCTTCATCACCGCGCCCATGTCCTTGGCGCTCTTGGCACCGGCCTCGGTGATGGCGGCCTGGACCTCGGCGCGCAGCTCGTCCGGGGTGAGCTGCTTGGGCAGGTAGTTCTGGAGGACGGAGATCTCCTGCTCTTCCTTCTCGGCCAGCTCGGGGCGGCCGCCGGACTTGAACTGCTCGACCGAGTCGCGGCGCTGCTTGATGAGGGTGCCGATGACCTGAAGGATGCTGGCCTCGTCGAGAGGGCCGGTGGCGCCGGGCTCCACTTCCTTGTACTTGACGGCGCTCTTGAGCATCCGCAGGACGCTGGTGGTGCAGCTCGTTCTTCGACCGCATCGCGTCCTTGAGGTCGGCGTCGATGCGCTCCCTAACGGTGGCCATGGCAGGGCTCCAGGAATGTGTGGGAAGGGTGCTGAACGGACGAAAGCCGGGGCGCTCGACTGACGCGACCCCGGCTCACGAAAGGACGGCTAGTACGTCTTACGCGCCTTCTTCACCGCGCGCTTCTTGGCCGCGAGAGCCTTCTTCTTGCGCTTCACGGAAGGCTTCTCGTAGTGCTCACGCTTGCGGATCTCGGAGAGGATACCAGCCTTCTCGGTAGCCTTCTTGAAGCGCTTGAGAGCGCTCTCGATGGACTCACCATCCTTCACTCGAATGCCGGGCATGTGTCACCTCCTTCCGTGTGCCTGGAAATGTAAGGGGCGCCGATATGACGCAGCGGGCGCGAAAACGCAAGGACGCCCGCAGAAAAGGATCTGCCGGGTAGGTTAGAGTGGACCCCCGTGAGCCCCGCACTCTTCCTCGTCCTGCTGTTGTCGGCCGGCCAGCACGGCGGCCAGGGAGCACTCGGTTGCTGGTCGTCCTGCCAGCGGCATGTGCAGGATCAGGCCCTTCGCGCCCGGGTCTGCCAGCTGTGTGTCACCACCGGACGCTCCGATGCCTGGGTGTTGGAAGCTCGGACGTAAGCCTGGCCCCCCGGCCCAGGAGGCCCTGCGCTCGGCGCTGACGGATCCGGAATGGCGGGTGCGGTGGGCGGCCCTGCGGGCTCAGGCGAAAGCCCGGGGGCAGACAGAGCCGCGCACCCTCGCGGACTGGGTGGCCGAGGCCCCGGCCAGGGACGAGGGGCTCGTCTGTATCACCGCCGCGCGAGCCGCCGCCAGCTCGGGCCAGTCCACTGCCTCCTTTATGAAGGATGCGGGGGGGAAGGGTGGGGCGGCCGCCGCTCGCATCTGGGCCCATCGGGAGGCCGTCCGGGATGTCCTGGAGGTGGAGGTGTACTCCGAGCAGGCCGGGCTCCGGGGCGAGGCGCTCGTCCACCTCGCCACCTTCATGGGCAGGCCGCCCGCCCGGGTGCTGCTGGAGGCCATGGCCCGGCGCCCCGAGTCCGGGGACGCGGCCGCCGCCTCCGCGCTCCTCGCGGTGGCCGAGAAGCAGGACACCTCGGTGGGGCGGATGCTGCTGGCGGAGGCGAAGCCGCCGGATGAGGCCCTCATCAACCGACTCTTCGCCGTCTACTCGGGTGACCTGGAGACGCTGCGGAAGGGGCTGGCTTCCAAGGATGTCACCGAGCGGCGCGTCACCGTGCAGTCGCTGCGGCGCTACGGTCCCCTGGCGCAGCGCGAACTGGAGCGCGCCCTGGCCGACACCGAGGCCCAGGTGCGCCGGCTGGCGGCGCGGGGGCTCGCCGAGTCCGAGGGCCTGCCGCTGATGGAGGCCGCGGGCCGGAGGGTCCGCGCGGAGGGGGCCTCGCTGGCCACCCGGCGCGTCTGGCTGGAGGTGGCGGCGACCGACAAATCCTGTGAGCAGTTCCTCCTGGAGGTGGCGCACGAGACCGGGCTTCCCGCCGACACGCGGGGCGAGGCGGTGGCCATGCTCTCCGACTGTAACGGCAGGGCCGGGCGCCGCTTCCAGTTGCTGGCTCCCTTCCTGAAGGATCCGCGGGGGCCGGTGCGGGCCGGGGCGGTGCGGGCGCTCGCCATGCCGCGCTCGGTGGAGGCGGATGCCGCCGTCGCCGCCGCGCTCGAGGACCCGGCGCCGGAGGTGGTGGCCGCGGCCCTCGGTGTGGTGAGCCAGCAGCGTCAGTTGTCCCTGGGGGAGACCACGGTGGCCCTGCTCGGCTCTCCACATGCCCAGGTGCGCGAGGCCGCCGCCCGCGCGCTGGAGCGGATCGGCCGTCCCCACCATGTGAAGCCGCTCGCCCAGACCCTGCGGGAGGACAGCGTCGCCTCGGTGCGCGTGGCCGCCGCCGAGACGTTGGCCCTCCTCGGTGGACCCTTCGCCGCCTCCGCCCTCAGCCAGGCCCTGGCGAATGATCCGGACTCCCATGTCCAGCACGTGGCCCGGCGGGGACTGGAGCGGCTCGGCTTCCGGCCTCCCTGAACGCGAGTCCTTGCAGCGGCTTCAGGTGGGCGGATATGGTTCCAGGTCTGGAGAAGTGCGTATGAAGATTACACGAGCCATCGTCATCGAGCCGGGGGCGGCGGGGCGCCGCAAGCTGAAGGAGGGTCTGGAGAAGGCGGGACTCGAGGTGTCCGCCGTGGCGGGGTGGGAGGAGGCGCCGGGGAGGGGAGCCCAGGTGGTGGTGCTGGGGCCCTCGGTGGAGCGGCCGGCGCGGGTGGCGCGCGCGGTGCGGGGACAGTTGCCGCAGGCGCTCGTGCTGGCCGCGCAGGAGACGCCCGGCAAGGCCGGTTTCGCGGATGGCGTCCTTCCGCTGCCCGTTTCCGGCAAGGACCTGCGGGTGCGGCTGCCCGAGCTGGTGAAGCTGCGGACGCTCTCGCGGGGCACGCCGGTGCGCAAGGCTCGCGCCGCTCCCGCCGAGCCGGTGCGCGCCACGGGGGAGCCGCTGTTGGATCCGCTCACCCAGTTCTACGTCTTCGCGCACTTCAAGGACTTCGTCTTCGTGGAGGTGAAGCGCTCGCGGCGCCATGGCCTGCCCCTGGCGCTCGCGCTGGTGGCGTTCGATCCGCTCCCGGTGCGCGCGGGCCGCGAGCTGCGCGAGCAGCTCCATGGAGGACTGGCGCTCGCCATCCGGCGCTCGCTGCGCGACACGGACTTCCCGGTGCAGTACTCGGCGGACCGGGTGCTGTTGCTGCTGCCGCACACGGACCTGGCCGGAGCCCACACCCTGGCCCGCCGCGTCTGCGAGCGCGTGTCCCGTTCCAGCCTCGCCTTCGATGACCAGGTGGTCCGCCCCACCGTGTCCGTGGGACTGGCCGCGCTCACCCCCGGGCGCGAGGTGTCCTTCGCCGACCTCGTCCGCCAGGCGCAGAGCTCGCTCGAGTCCGCCCAGGCCGCGGGCGGCAACCGCGTGGAGATGCTCGCGGAGACGCCGGGACTCGAAATCGAGGGGACGTAGGGAGAGGGAGCGCGGGGGAGAACCGGCTACGGGCCGCTGATGGCCTTGCCGTCCACGCGGTTCCGGCCGGCGCGCTTGGCCCGGTAGAGGTACTTGTCCGCCGCGCCGATCAGATCGTCCGCCTGCGCGAAGTCCGTGTCGTGCAGCGTGGCCACGCCCAGGCTGATGGTCACCTTGATGGGCGTGCCGCTGAAGATGAAGTCGGTGCGGTCCACCGCCGCCCGGCAGCGCTCGGCACACGCCAGCGCCTGCTCCTCGGCCGACTCGCGCAACATGAGGGCGAACTCCTCGCCGCCATAGCGGGCGATGACGTCCTCGGTGCGGATGGTGTCGCTCACCCGCTGCGCGATCCGCGTCAGCACGTAGTCACCCGCCGGGTGCCCGTACACGTCGTTGATCTTCTTGAAGTAGTCCACGTCGAACATCACCAGGGACAGGGCCACCCGGTGGCGCAGGCAGTAGGCGAACTCCTTGCGCAGCGTCTCCATGAAGTACTTCTTGTTGTACAGGCGCGTCAGGCCATCGCGCGTCGCCGACTCGTAGATGCTGCGCTGGTAGGCCTCCTCCAGTTGATCCTGGATGGAGAACTTCAGCACCGTGTTGGAGCCGATCTGAATCTTGTCGCCGTCGTAGAGCGGCGCGGCGCTCACCTTCAGGCCGTTGAGGAACGTGCCGTTGGTGCTGCCCAGGTCCACGAGCTGGAAGCGGCCCTCGCCGAGCGACACCACCTTCGCGTGCTTGCGCGAGATGCCATCGTCCTCGACCTGGAACTGCGCTTCCACGCTGCGGCCGAGCACCGTCTCGGACTTGTCCAGCTTGAACATCCGGCCGATTCCGGCCGCGGACTTGGCGCTGATCACGATGAGATACGCGCTCTGCTGCTGGGGGGCGTCCCCCAGCAGGTCCGAAATCGAATGGACGGCGGTCTTCTCGTCGGACATCGTGACCCCCATCTTATGGGTCGAGGATTGTTAGCAGCAAGCAGACCTCGGGACGGACGCCCCTGGATGGTCGGCTCCTAACGCGCTCGCCTCGACTTTTTGACCGGCAACTCGGGCGCGGTGGCCGCCCGCTCGGTCATCTCCCCGACAATTGAGGTCTGGATGAAGCGGGCCAGCGCCTCCCTGTCCCGATGGTAGGCGAGGCCCTGCATCAGCTTCACCAGCGCCGCCGAGGGGGTCATGTCCCCCCCGCTCAGCGCCCCCTCCCGGAGGGCCGCCGCCCCGGACTCATAGAGGGTGAGGTCCACCCCGTTGCGGTAGGCCTGGCTCACCACCACCACCGGCACGTCCCGTTTCCGGGCCTCCTGGAAGAGGGGCAGCAGGGAACGGCCGAGCGACGGATCGCTGGGGTAGTTACCCGCGCCGTAGGCCTCCAGCACCAGACCGCGCACATGGGGCAGCAGGGCCAGGGGCAGGGCGGGGTCCAGGCCCGGGAAGACCTTGAGGAGGAAGACGCGGGGCTCCAGCTTCTGGCGCAGGCGGAAGGGGCCCTTCTGACGCAGACCCGGAGCGAAGGTGGCATCCACTCCCAGCGTGCCCAGCAGGGGGCAGTTGGGGCTCTCGAAGGCGTCGTACTCGGACACCTTCACCTTGCGGGTGCGGTTGCCCCGGTAGAGGTGGGAGTCGAAGCAGATGCTCACCTCGGGGGGGCCCTGGAGGGCGGAGAGCACCGCGTCAATGAGGTTGAGCCGGGCGTCCGAGCGGATTTCACCCAGGGGGCGCTGCGAGCCCGTCATCACCACCGGCTTGGGCAGCCCGGGCAGCATGAAGGAGAGGGCGCTCGCGGTGTAGGCAAGGGTGTCGGTGCCGTGCGTCACCACGGCGCCGTCGAAGTCCGGCAGCCGCTGGTGCAGGTGGGCGGCCAGCCCGCTCCACAGCTCCGGCTGCATCTCCGAGCTGTCCAGGTTGGAGAAGAGCTCCAGCTCGATGTCGGCGAGCCGGAAGAGCTCCGGGCAGCGGGACTCGAGCGTCTTGAAGAAGGCGGCGGGGCGCAGCGCGGACGGCCGGCCTCCGGCCATCCCCAACGTGCCGCCGGTGTGCAGCAGGAGGATTCTGGGCATGGGACGGGGTCCCTCCCTGGCAGAGCCGGCGTCGCTTTACAAGCCCCGCGCGCATCGCTAAGACCGGCTGGTGCTTCCCGACCGCCGCAACCGTGTCCTCCTGGCGCTCACCCTGGCGCTGACGGCCCTCTCGGCCTGTTCCAAGAACTCCGAGGCGGCTCCGCCCGCCCAGCCCACCGCGCCCAAGCCGTCCACTCCGGCCCCGGCGGCTCCGCCCGCGCAGGCCGCCGCGCCCGCCACCGGGGCCTCGGGGGGCTCGGTCCTCACCGGCATCCCCGGCATGGACTTCTCCGCCCTGCCGCCCGCCGCCCAGCGCGAGCTGTCCACCGTCTTCACCGACGAGTTCTGCTACTGCGGCTGCCCCCACACCCTGGGCCAGTGCCTCAAGGGGCACACCACCTGCCAGCACGCGAAGCGCATGGCCCGGCTCGCCGCCCGGCAGGCCGTCGCCGGAGTGCCGGCCACGGAGATCATCGTCGCCCTCTCCGAGTACTACTCTGCCTTCCGCGCGCCCCGGAAGACGCTCGAGGTGGACCCGCGCATGTGCATGGGGGACCCCAAGGCCCAGGTGACGCTGGTGGAGTTCTCCGACTTCGAGTGCCCCTACTGCGGCACGGCCCGCCCGCTGCTGGAGGCCTTCGCCAAGAAGAACGCCAGCCGGGTGCGCTTCTGCAACGTGCCCTTCCCGCTGCCCATGCACGCCAACGCGGTGCCCGCCGGCCAGGCGGTGCTCTGGGCGCGTGACCAGGGCAAGTTCTGGGAGATGCACGACGCGCTCTTCGAGAGCTCGCGCAACCTGTCGCCCGCCTCCATCGTGGGCATCGCCAACAAGCTGGGCCTCAAGGGCGCCGAGCTGCAGAAGGCGCTGCAGGCCGGCACCTACGCCAAGGAGCTGGAGAAGTACAAGGCCCTGGGCAACGCGGCCGGCATCCGCGGCACGCCCAGCCTCTTCTTCAACGGCCGCCCCTACGACACGCAGATGGGCCTGACGGACGAGGCGCTCACCCACTCCCTGGAAGACGAGCTCGAGTGGCGCGCGAACAACAACGCGTGGGCCGCCGACTGACGGTGACATGAGCCAGCGCTTCCGCATCGATGGCCCCCAGCTCGTCCCCGACGAGCGCCAGGGGTCGCAACAGCCGCAGCCGCCAGCGCTGGCGGGCCGCACGGGTTCCTACGTGCTTCAGCCCACCTCGCCGGACCTGCTCGTCTTCTCTCGCACGCCGGCCGAGGGCGGCTCCCTGCCCACCCCGCGCGTGGTGCTCTCCGGGGACGCCTCCGGCTTCCCCCTGTCGGACCTCATCGCCTTCCTCAGCCAGGCGCGCTGGAATGGTGTTGTGCGCGTGCAGGCCCCCGGCGGCGAGCGCTCGGTCATCCTGCGCGAGGGCGAGGTGCGCGGGGCCACCTCGGACGTGGCCGCGGACCGGCTCGGCGAGGTGCTCGTCCGGCTGGGTTACCTGGAGCGGACCGTGCTCGAGTCCGTGCTGCGCGAGCAGCCGCCCTCCAAGATTGGCCGCACCCTGGTGGAGCGGGGCATGCTCCAGGCGCACGATCTCTTCAAGTGCGTCACCCACCAGGTGAGTGAGATCTTCCACGCCATCGTCCTGTGCCGGGAGGGCAGCTTCTTCCTGGTGGACCAGCCGGTGGAGGACAAGCTCGGCCACAACATCCAGCTGTCCACGCAGAGCCTGCTGATGGACAGCATCCGGAAGATCGACGAGCTGGCGCACTTCCGCAAACGCATCCCCCACAGCCGCCTCTACGTGCTGCGCAAGGGCATGGCCAACGCCAAGCTGGAGCCGGACGAGGACAAGGTGCTGGCCCTGGTGGATGGCCGCCGCACGGTGCTGGACCTGGGGCAGGGCTCCCGCCTGTCCGAGTTCGACGTCACCAAGGTCATCTACGGCCTGCTGGAGGGCGGCTTCGTGCAGCTCTCCGACAAGCCCCTGGGCGGCTCCATGCAGTCGCTGTCCGGCATTCCCGCGGTGCGCCCGAAGACGTTCATGGGCATTCCCGTGGTGCGTCCGTCCTCCACCGGGCTTCCCTCGGTGCGGCACTCGCAGTCGGGCCTGCGCGCCATCACCCAGCCCCCGCAGCAGGCCCCGGTGATGGACGTGCGCGAGGTGGTGCGCGTCTTCAACCGCATCTTCCGGGAGATCGCCGCCGAGGTGTCCAAGCAGGGCCTGGCGCGCGAGTTCATCGCGTCGGCCAACGCCGCGCTCTCGGGGCAGGCGCTGTCCTCCTCGCCGGTGCTGGCGGGGCTGGCCTTCTCGCAGGACGGCAGCCTGCCGGACACGAAGCTGGTGAGCTCCTACGAGCAGTTCCGCGGCTCGCTGGGCTCGGAGCCGCTGGCCTCCTTCCGGCAGGCGCTCAGCGACGTGATGTTCTTCCTCCTCTTCCAGGCGGGAGAGCTGCTCGAGTCACGCGCGGACGAGGATCTCGCCCGGCGCGTGAAGGACATGCTCTCCACGCTCGGCGGGAACTGACATGAGCGCCGAACGGCCCCGGCTGACGGAGGACGTGCCGGGGTGCGGTGGCGCCTTCAAGCTCGTCCCCGAGGACTTCGAGGTGGAGGAGCTGCCCGCCTACCAGCCGTCGGGGGAGGGGGATCACCTCTACCTCTGGCTGGAGAAGCGCGGCCGCGACACCCGCGAGGTGGTGAAGGCCCTGGCCACCGCGCTGGGCGTGGACGAGGGCGACGTGGGCGTGGCGGGGATGAAGGACCGGCAGGCCATCACCCGGCAGCTCCTCTCGGTGCCCGCGAAGGCCGAGGCGCGCCTGCCAGAGTTCTCCCTGGAGGGCGTGAGCGTCCTGTGGAGCCGGCGCCATGGCAACAAGCTGCGCACCGGGCACCTCAAGGGGAACCGCTTCCGGCTGCGCCTGCGGGGCGTGAAGGACGTGGGCGCGGCGCGCGAGAGCTTCACCCGGCTGGGCACCCGGGGCGTGCCCAACTACTTCGGCGAGCAGCGCTTCGGCCGCGAGGGCGACAACGCGGACTTCGGCCGCCTGTTGGTGCTGGGCCAGCGGCTGCCGCGCCGCCCCGACAAGTTCCAGCGCAAGCTGTACCTCTCGGCCTTCCAGTCCCGCCTCTTCAACCGGGCCCTGGTGGACCGGCTGCGCGCGGGCACCTTCGACACGGCGCTCCTGGGCGACGTGCTGCGCAAGGAGGACTCGGGCGGCCTCTTCGTCTGCGAGGCGCCCGAGGTGGATGGGCCCCGCGCCGCCGCCTTCGAGGTGAGCCCGGCCGGGCCCCTCTTCGGCCCGAAGATGACCGCGGCCGCCCACGCCGTGGCCGAGGCCGAGGCGAAGCTGCTCGTGGACGAGGGCGTGACGCTGGACGACTTCCGGCGCGGCGGCGACGAGACGCAGGGCGGGCGCAGGCCCTACCGGGTGCGGCTCGGCAACCCCTCGCTGGAGGTGGACGGGGAGGACCTGGTGCTCACCTTCGAGCTGCCCAAGGGCTCCTACGCCACCGAGGTCCTCCACGAGCTGCTCAAGGACGGCTGACGCGGGCCTCAGGTTTCTGAGTCCGGGTGTGGCCGGAATGGCGCCTTTCTGAACCCGGGAGGGCGCCGCGGCGCTCGGGGCGGAGGGAAGGAGGGTCATGGCATCCCCGTTGCTCCAGGGAGGCGCACCTCATTCCCCTGGAGCCCTCCATGACTTCACCCTTGCTGCGCCAACTCTTCTCGCGTGCCCTGCGCGCCTCGCTCGCCTCTCCGCTGGTGATCGCCGGCTGCGGAGGCGCGGACCTGACGGGCTACTCCGCGCCCGCCTGTGGTGATAACGGGATTCTGGCGCTGAGCGGCCTGTCTCCCGCGGTGCCAGTGGACCTCATGCAGCTGCGGTCCTTTTCCACGGATTCGAGCGGGGAGCGTCACAACGAGGCGGTGATGAGCTCCTCGGGGACGGCGTGCGCGACGGCTTCCGACAAGGCGGCGTGCGAGTCGGCCCTGAGCAACCTCACCTCGCGCAGCGGCTTCAACACCACCTGTGCTGGCCTGTGCAGCGCGTACTACCTCGCGACGACGCGGGGTGACGAGGTGGCGGCCCACACCTCGCTGGAGGCGCTCAAGCGCTTCCTGGGCCCCATCGACACGGCGCAGGAGGCCGCGCTGCTCGCCTTCGCGTCCAGCTACAACGTGTCCTGCGGGGAGCTGGCTCGCGGCGCGGTGAAGGCGAACGAGGGGGGCGGCTTCAGCGTCGTTGGCACCCGCGGCCATAGCTGCGGGGCGGGCACGGCGCTGGTCCAGGCCGTTCTGGATGTGTCCGTCTCGGGCGAGGTGAAGGAGGTGAGCAGCCATGTCCTCGAGCATGGCAACCCGAACTGCGTCATCGGCCGGAGGCCCGTGGGGCTGCGCGCCTCGGAGGGCGTGGCCTGCACGGACGTGCTGGGGCGCCACTTCGCGTCGGCCGCGCACCTGGAGGCCGCCTCCATCAAGGCCTTCCTGCGGCTGAGGGAGGAGCTGGCCCTGCATGGCGCGGATGTCGCGCTGCAGGACGCGGCCCTGGTGAGCGCGCTGGAGGAGGTGATGCACACGGACGTCAGCACGCGGCTCGCCCGCCGCTTCGGTGCGTCGCCCTGCCGGCCCGAGGTGGAGGAGTTGCCCCTGCGCTCGCTCTTCGAGGTGGCCTTGGAGAACGCGGTGGAGGGCTGCGTGCGCGAGACGTTCGGGGCGCTGGTGGGGCATCACCAGGCACTGCACGCACAGGACGCGGAGGTGCGCGAGGCCATGACGCGCATCGCCGACGACGAGACGCGGCACGCCGAGCTGTCCTGGGCCATCGACCGTTGGGCGCGCGAGCGGCTGTCCCCCGCCGAGTGCGCCGCCCTGCGCGAGGCCCAGCGGGAGGCCGTGGCGACGCTGCGCGAGGAGGTGGCCCTGCCGCTGGACGCCGAGCTCGTCACCGAGGCCGGCATGCCCGCGCCGGAGGTCGCCGCCTCCCTGGTGGCCACGCTCGAGCAGGAACTCTGGGCCTGAGCGCCCTGGCCCGGGGAGGGGAGGGCCGCGAGCAGTGCTAGCGTCGGCCTCATGCGCCAACTCCTCTCTCTGATGGGTGCAGTCCTCCTCCTCTCCGCCTGCCAGTCCATGTCTTCCCGGGTGGGCACCAGCCCTCCTCCGGAGGGACAGCCCCTCGTGCTCGGGGCGAAGCACGGCCTGCGCTCCGCCATCCTCGAGGAGGAGCGCGGCTTCCGTGTCTACCTCCCGACGGACTACGGGACGTCCTCGGAGCGCTACCCCGTCCTGTACCTCCTGGATGGGGATGAGCACTTCCACCACTCCACCGGCATCGTGCAGTTCCTCGCCGGCAATTCGCACATCCCCCCGATGATCGTGGTGGGCGTGTCGAACACGAATCGCGGGAGGGATCTCACCCCGCCCGCGCGGGATGACCTCCAGATGGCGGAGGGTGTCTTCCGCAGGCCGGGGAACACCGGGCCGCGGAGCTACGCGCAGACGTTCCCCACCGCCGGAGGCGCGGATCGCTTCCTGCGCTTCCTGACGGAGGAGCTGGCCCCGCACATCGAGGCGCGCTACCGCACGCAGCCGTACCGCGTCCTCGTGGGCCACTCGTTCGGCGGGCTCTTCGCCCTGCACGTCCTGATGAACCACCCCCAGAGCTTCCATGCGTACATCGCCATCAGCCCGAGCCTCTGGTGGAACGACGGGGAGCTGGTGGCCGGGGCGGTGAAGTCCCTCGAGCGGCTGCCCGAGCAGGAGCGCTTCCTCTACATGAGCATGGGCAGCGAGGGGGAGCACATGCTCGGGCCCATCCAGCGGTTCGCGGCGGAGCTGGAGCGGGCCAGGCCGGCGCGCCTGGCGTGGCGCTACTCCTTCCTGGAGAACGACCATCACGGCAGCACGCCCCACCGGACGCTCTACGATGGGTTGGAGGCCCTCTTCGAGGACCTGCGGCTCTCCCAGTCCCTGGCGCGCGAGGGCGAGGCGGAGCAGGTGGAGGCGAGGCACGCCCGGCTGACGAAGCGGCTCGGTTACGCGTTCCCGCCGTCCGAGGAACTGGTCAACATCATGGGGTACTCCCTGCTGCGGAGCGGGAAGGTGGAGGCCGCCGTCTCCGCCTTCCGGCGCAACGTGGAGCGGCACGGGGACTCGCCCAACGTCCACGACAGCCTGGGCGAGGCGCTGGAGGCCGCGGGCCAGCTCGAGGCGGCGCTCGCGAGCTACCAGCGCGCGCTCGAGCTGGGCGTGAAGGCCGACAAGGTGCACCCCGCCTACCAGCAGAACCTCGAGCGGGTGTTGAGCAAGCTGGCCACCGCGCGCGACAACGCTCCCTAGCGCGCTCCCGCTTCCTCCAAAAAAGGAAGAGGGTGCTCGCGGCCCGGAGGCTCGCGGCACCCTCTTCCTGGCCCTTCCCGGTGGGGGAGGGGGTTACTGCTCGACGATGTTGAACTCGGTGCGGCGGTTGTTCGCGCGGCCCTTCGCCGTCCCGTTGTTGTCGATGGGCTTCTCCTCACCGTAGCCCACCGCCTGCATCCGGCCCGGGTCGATGCCGCGCTTGATGAGCTGCGCCATCACCGAGTCCGCGCGCGCCTGCGACAGCTTCAGGTTGACCAGGTCCTTGCCCAGCGAGTCCGTGTGGCCCTCGATGCGGATCTTCTTGATGGACGGCATGTCGCGCAGCACCTGCGCCACGTCGTCGAGCACGGCGAAGCTCTGCTTGCCGATGATCCTCGACGAGCCGGACGCGAACAGGATCTGCTTCTTGATCTCGACCTTGCCCTTCTTGACGACGACCATCTTGTACTTCTTGGCGCACCCGCGCTCCTCCTTCACGCCGGGCTCCTCGGGGCACACGTCCACGCGGTCCGGGATGCCGTCGTTGTCCCGGTCCGGATCCGGGCAGCCGCGCATCTCCTTGGGACCGGCCTCGTTCGGGCACACGTCCAGGCGGTCCACCAGACCGTCCTTGTCCGTGTCCACGTCCGCGCAGCCGCGCGTCTCCTGGGGACCGGCCGCGTCCGGGCACAAGTCCAGCCGGTCCGGGATGCCGTCGCTGTCCTTGTCCGGATCCGGGCAGCCGCGCATCTCCTTCGGGCCGGGCTGATCCGGGCAGACATCCATGCGGTCCACCACGCCGTCGCCGTCCTTGTCATCGTCCGGGCAGCCGCCGTTCTCCAGCGGGCCGCTCTTCAGCGGGCAGCGGTCCAGGCCATCCGGAATCCCATCCGCGTCGTTGTCGAGGTCCGGGCAGCCGTCCTCGTCCTGGAAGCCGTCCTTGTCCTCGGGCTCCTCCGGGCACTTGTCCTGCGAGTCCTCGACGTTGTCCCCGTCCTTGTCCGTGCGCGGGCAGCCCATGTTCTGGATGGGGCCGGCCGCGTCCGGGCACTTGTCCGAGGTGTCCATCAACCCGTCTTGATCGTTGTCCGCATCGGGGCAGCCGTCCGAGTCCTCGAAGCCGTCCTTGTCCTCGGGCTGGTCGCGGCACTTGTCCAGGTTGTCGGGGATGCCGTCATTGTCGCTGTCGCCCGCGGCCTCCTCGGGGCAGCCCTGGTTGGAGAGCGGACCGGCCGTCAGCGGGCACTTGTCGTTGCCGTCCAGCACGCCGTCCCGGTCGTTGTCCGGCTCGGGGCAGCCGTCCGAGTCCTCGAAGCCGTCGCGGTCCTCGGCGCGGTCCGGGCACGGGTCATCCTTGTCGAAGATGCCGTCGCCGTCGGTGTCCCGCTCCTCGATCTGCACCACCACCTGCTGCGAGGGCTTGGGGGTGATCTCCACCGTGGGCTGACCCGGCTGCGGCTGGGGCGTGGGGGCGTCCGGCGTGTCCTTCACCGTGACGCGCGAGGGGGCGCAGCCCTTGGAGAGCCTCCAGCGCCTTCTTGATGGCGGTCTCGGAGACCCGGATGTGCTCGGAGGCGCGGAAGCTGGTGCCCTGGCTCAACTCGCCCCGGGCGAAGTCGAGGTGGGCCTCGGCGGTGGCGAGCTCCACCGGGGCGCAGCGCATGGCGCCACTGCGGCGCGCGCGCTCGATGTCGGCCTGGAGGACCTCGGACTGCGCCCGGACCTTGTTACCGCTCACGCAGGCCGCGGACAGCAGGAGCAACGAAGAGGCGATGAGACGTCGCATCGGGAGGGTGCTCTCGCGTCAGGGGTTGGGGCTGGGGGAAGCGGCTTCTTCCCCGTTGGCGTTGGCCATGGCCTTGGTACGGGCCTCGGCGGCGAAACGGGCGGCCTTCTCGGCGAAGTCCACCCCGGCCTGGAAGTCCGAATAGCCGACCTCTTCCCGCGCCTTGCGGATGTAGAGGTTGGCGGCCGTCCACTCGAACGGGGCGAGCTTCTCGGCGCCCGCGGTGCGGGCCGCCTGAATCTGCACTTCGGCGTCCAGCAGGTTCGTGGTGGACCTGAGGGGGCCGCATCCGGCGACGGCTCCCGCCGCAGCCACCAGTACCAGGAGTCGCTTCATGGAAGGGGCCTCGGGATAAGGGCTGGAAGACACTGGAGTCTGGTCGTATCAATCGACTCGGGGAGGGTCAAGAATCGGTCAGTCGTACATCCCCGAGGGAGGGAGCGGGCCGGGCCGGGGTTTTGACAGCCTTGCTCGGGCCTTGTCATCGTGGCCGCCCGTGCGCACCCTGCCAGCCTGCCTGCTGCTCGCCCTCGCCCTCCTCACCCCGGCCGTCCAGGCCGCTCCGCCCTCCGTGCAGAAGCGCCTGGAGCGCCGCTCGGAGACGAAGGAGCTCGTCCAACAGGTGTTGGAGGGGGGGCTGCCGGTGCCCACCGCCACCTCCCGGTTGCGCATCCTGCGCGAGGAGCCCTACGCGGCGGAGTTGCTCATCCAGTTCCTCCCCCGGGTGCTGGAGCCCCGGCGCCTGCGGGACGTGACGGCCGTGCTGGCCGGGCTGGAGACGCGCGTGGCCGAGCCCACCCTGGTGGACCTGGCCGGGCACGGGGACGGCGCGGTGCGCATGTACGCCGTGCAGGGCCTGGGCCGGCTGCGCAGCCGGCGCGTGGACGTGATGCTGCCCCTGCTGGAGGACAAGTCGCTCGGGGTGCGCCGCGAGGTGGCCCGCGCCCTCGGAGCCAGCGGCAACCCCAAGGTGGGCAAGGCGCTGCTCACCTCGGCGCGCACCGAGACGGACCCGCAGACGCGCGTGCTGCTGCTGGAGGCGGTGGGCGCCTCGGGCGACAAGAAGCAGGCGCCGGCCCTCAAGACATTCCTCGATGACAGCTCGGAGAGCACCCGCTTCGCCGCCGCCCGCGGCCTGTGCCTGCTGGGCACTCCCGAGGGCTTCGCCTTCGCGCGCAAGCTGCTGACCTCCGAGGACAAGTACGTGCGCCGCCAGGGCCTGGCCCTCTACGAGGGGGTGTCCGCGAAGCAGTCCGCTTCCGCGCTCCGCCCGCTGCTGGAGGACAAGGACCGGCCGGTCGCGGCCGGCGCGGCGCGCATCCTCTACCAGGGAGGCGACAAGACGATGATGTCCTGGCTGGTGCTGGCCTCGTGGAACGCCCAGGGCGAGGAGAAGCTCGCCTACGAGAAGGAGCTGGAGACGCTCCAGCTCGCGGATGACGAGCGCAAGGCGCTGCTGCGCAAGGCGGGGGTCGTGAAGTGAAGGCCCTCGCCCTCGTCTCGGCGCTGCTGGCCCAGACGCCCGCCGTCGGCTCCTCGCCGGCTCCGGCCGGGCCCGCGCGCAACACGCTCAAGCAGCCCATGAACGAGCCCCAGGTGGTGTGGGCCTCGCTCAGCCCGCAGGAGCGCGCCAGCTTCATCACCGGGGACGCGGGCCTGCCGCTCAAGGACCGGCTGCTGCGGGTGAGCGAGCGCTTCCTGGGCACGCCCTACGTCCACTCTCCGCTGGGGGAGGGGAGCGGGGTGGACCCGGACCCGACCTTCCGGCTGGACGCGGTGGACTGCCTCACCTTCGTGGAGCAGGCGCTGGCCATGAGCCTGGCCACCGCCGAGCCCGAGGTGACGGGGGTGCTCGAGCGCCTGCGCTACGCGAGCTCGCCCACCTACGAGGACCGCAACCACCTGATGGAGGCCCAGTGGCTGCCCAACAACCAGCGCAAGGGCTTCCTCGCGGACGTGACGCGGCGCTACGGCGGTGAGGACACCGTGCGGGTGCAGAAGACGCTCACCGCGGTGACGTGGACCTCGCGCTCCTCGCTGGCGCTGGGGCTGCCCAAGACGCGCCAGCCGCGGGGCACCTACAGCCTGGACATGATTCCGCTGGAGCGGGTGATGGCGCACGCGCGCAAGGTGCCCTCGGGCACCATCCTCGTCGTGCTGCGCGAGGACCTGCCGCTCAAGGCCACCCGGGTGACGCACCTGGGCTTCGTCGTGCAGAAGGGCAAGCGCACCTGGCTGCGGCACGCCCGGCGCGGCGTGGATGGCAACGGCCGGGTGGTGGACGAGGACCTGGAGACCTTCCTCGCCCGCAACGCGAAGTACGACAAGTGGAAGGTGTCCGGCGTGAGCCTCTACGAGCCGCGCCGCCCCGATTCGGGCGGTGGCGAGCTCGTGCGCTCTCCGTGACGGCCCTGCCCCCCCCACCCCTCACTCGTCGTCGACTACGAGTGATGTAGGTGGAGGTCGTATCTTCCGCTCGTAGTCGACGACGAGTGAGCCCCTCAGAGGCTGCTGGGCGGGGGCGCGGTGGCTTCCGTCTCGAGCTTCCTCTTCCTCGGCGGCGCGGGCGGCCTCATCGGCGGTGGAGTCCAGGCGGGCCTTCTCCTGCAGGAGCAGGGGGTGGGCGCGCTGCAGGTGCTCCTCGCCGACCATGATTTCCCACCAGGGCTCCAGGGTGCCGGTGGTGAGCACGTCCACGGCGCCTCCGCGGCGCGGTCGGATGAAGACCGGGATGCGCTCGGCCTCCAACACGCGCACGTAGTCCTCGGCCGTGAGCGGATCATCCGCGGTGATGGCCCGGACGAACTTGCGCGTGTCACTCTCGCTGGACAGCGGGATGTGACGCTGGCTCATGGCCTCGGCGTCCACCAGCGCACTGCCAGGACAGTCAGCGCACTCCTTCACGCCATCCTGGTATTCGGAACCGCACTGCATGCAGTACTTCATCGTGCCTCCCTCCAGGAACCACACCCTGGCAACCGGGCACGAGGTTAGCACGCACCGCCTCAGTGCCTGGCTGCTTCCCCCAAGCTGCCCACGGCGGCTGACAAACGCTCGACATCAATGGGCTTGCGCAGCACCAGGTCACAGAAGTGGGCGTCCACATTCGTGTAACCGGACACGAGGATGACGCCCGCCTTGGGTTGGCGGTGCTTGACCTCCTGGGCGAGTTCGGTTCCGCACATGCCGGGCAACGACTCGTCCGTGACCACCACGTCCGGGTGGTCATGCTCGAAAGCCTTCAAGCCGGCCAGACCGTCGGACGCCGTGACGACGTCGAAGTCCATCTCGAGCAACTCCGCGAGAAGTTCCCGGCTGTCGCCATCATCCTCGACCAGCAGCACCTTGATTCGCTCTCCCATGCGACTGAGCAACCCAAGAGCCCTTCCGAAACGTCCGCGCCCCTCCGGCCCTCCGTCCCCCGCCCGGGGAGCGGCCGAGGGAGCGGGCCCGGCGGCCTCTCACCGAATGTCGGCGGGCTGTCCATCTTGAGGGGCCAAGGGAGGTGACGCGATGAAGGTACTGATGCGAGGAGTCCACCTGTCACTGACGGACGAGTTGCGGGACTACGCCAACCGGCACCTGGTGGATCCCCTCGTCAAGTTCATTGATGACGAGGCGACGGAGCTCGAGATCGCCATGGTGGACATCAATGGTCCCAAGGGGGGGGTGGACCAGGAGTGCCGGGTGACGGTGCGGATGCCGGGCTTCGCGGGCATGCACGTGACGGAGACGGCGGAGACCATGTTCCATGCCATCGACGCGGCGCGTGACACACTGGAGAAGATGATCACCCGGACGCTGGAGAAGCGCCGGGAGCAGGGCAGCCAGGGGCTTCCCCAGGACGTGCGCTTCTAGCGCGCGGCCGGAGCCCGGACCCCTTGCCTGGTGTCCGGGCTCCCAGGCGGACGTACCCGGATTCTTGCTGGCCCCGAGCGGTGGACGCTATAAGCGGACACTTCACCCCCGGGCTAAAGGTCGGCGATGGTCCGCTTCAAGTTCTTCATCTTCGCACTCGTGGTTCTCGGACTCGGGGTGGCGCATCTCCCCCTGGTGTCGGGAGCGCTGAGCGAGCGCGCCACCCAGGATGCTTCGGCACCGGCCACGGCGGCCATGGCCGAGGTGTCCCGAGCCTTTGACGTGCGCCGGCTCGCCGTGCAGGGCCTGGCGCTGAAGCTCGCGGCGAGCCCGGACGTGGCCACCGCCGTGCAGCCGAAGGTGGTGCCGCTGCCCAAGGGCAAGGGCATCCGCATCGAGGAGCCGCCCACGGGCGAGCGCTTCACCGCTCTGCGCGCCGCCGCCAGGGAACTGGTGCCCGCGCCGCTCGCGGGCTCCCTCGTCCTGGCGCTCGCCACCCCCGAGGGCTCGCTGTACGCGCGCGCCGAGGGGGAGGCCGTTTCGGATGACACGCTGGATGTGCAGGCGCTGCTGAAGGCGGGCAGCGAGGGCGTGCTGGTGGACGCGTTCGACGCGCCCCACGTCTTCTACTCCGTGCCGGTGCTGTGGAACGCCGAGGGCGGCCAGTCCCAGGTGGCCGCGACGCTGGTGGTGGGCGCGCCGCTCATCGAGGCCCAGGCGCTGGACGCCGCGGCCCTGTCTTCCGGTGTCGCCGCGCTCGCGCTGGTGCAGGGGGACAAGGTGCTGGGCACCGCCGGCTCGCAGAAGGAGCTCGCCGCCGAGGGCATGAAGGTGCTGCGCAAGGGCCAGTTCGGCCACGTGGTGCGCAGTGGCAGCGTGCGCGGGTGGCTCCCCCAGGTGCCGCAGGTGAAGCTGCCGCTGTTCACCCGCTTCGAGGACGTCAAGGGGGGCGACGCGCCGCTGCTGGTGGGCTCGCGCCGGGCGCTCGAGGGGGGCATGGAGATCGTGGCCGTCTCCAGCGTGCTTCCCTTCATGACGGCGCTGGCGGACTACCAGCAGATGGCCCTCTTCGGGCTGATGTGCCTGCTGGGCTTCTCCCTGGTGTGGCTGCTGGTGATGGGCTCGGCCCGCGCCGCCGCTCCGGCCGCCGCCAGGGAGAAGAAGGACAAGAAGAAGAAGGGGAAGAAGGGCGAGGAGGAGGCCGGCGAGCAGGTTCCCGCGCCCGCCCAGGCCGCGGCGCTCCCCGTGGCGCCCGCGCCGGAGCCCCCCGTGCCCGGCCCGGACGACTTCCCCTTCCCGGCGTCTCCCGCCCCCGCCCAGGCGGCCTCCGCCGCGGGTGGAGATGCGTTCCCGTTCCCCCCGCCGCCTCCCGTCGCGGATCCGTACGCGGCGGCCCCGGCTTCCGGTGGGGATGCGTTCCCGTTCCCCCCGCCGCCTCCCGTCGCGGATCCGTACGGCTCGCCCACGGTGCCCGGCAAGGATCCCTTCGCCGCCGCCGGGGTCGCGGATGCCTTCCCGTTCCCCACGGGGAATGCGGGCGGTGTGGCCACGGCCGAGGCCCGGCGCGGTGCGTTCGCCTTCGAGGACCAGCCGACGGCGGCCTACACGCTGCAGCAGGCGGCGGATCCGTTCGCCGCGGCGTCCGCGCAGGCGGCCAGGGCTCCGGCCTTCGGCGAGGACTCTCCTCCCGAGACGACCCGCGTGGCGGCCATCCCCCAGGAGCTGCTGGCGCGCTCGGCCCGTCCCAACACGGCCGAGGTCCCCATGCCCCAGCGGACGGGTCATCCCGGCATGGCCGCTCCTTCCGGGATGATGGGCATGCCGCCTCCGCCGCCGCCTCCCACCGGCAGTGGCGCCATCGCCCTGGCCGAGGAGCAGCACTTCCAGGACGTGTTCCGCGAGTTCGCGGCCACGCGCGACCAGTGCGGTGAGCCCAACGACGGCCTGACGTACGACAAGTTCGTGGCCAAGCTGCGCAAGAACAAGGAGCAGCTCGTCCAGAAGTACGCGTGCAAGACGGTGCGCTTCCAGGTGTACGTGAAGGAGGGCAAGGCCGCCCTCAAGGCGACGCCCGTCAAGGACTGACGCGCCCGGCACGGTTGTCTCCCGAGGGCTCCAGGTCTCCGCGACCTGGGGCCCTCTCGCTTTTCCTGGCTCAGGTGGATTCGGGCTCGTCCTCCTCGGAGGGCGGCATGGGCGCACCACCGGGGGCCGGGCGCTTGCGCGCGCGGGGGGCCAGCTCCGCGCCCACGCCCAGGACGAAGGTGTTGCCGGGCGTGGTGCTCGCGCCGCTGAGCGTCTGCAACATGCGCAAATCCAGGAGCGAGGGGTGCTGCTCCACCAGCCGCGCCGCGTTGGCGAGGTTGCGCAGGGCCGCCGACTCGCCGCGCGCCTTCTCCAGCATGGCCTGCGCCTCCTTCTTCGCCTTGAGCGACTCGGAGAAGGCCCGGCGCAGGTCCGTCGGCAGCATCACGTCCTTCACGTCCACCGCCACCACCGAGAGCCCGAAGGCGCGCACCTCCGCGGCCACGCGCTCGCGCATCCGCTGCCCCAGGTCCAGGCGGCCCGCGGCCAGTTCCTCCAGGGGATGGCGGCCCACCTCCTCGCGCAGGGCGAGCTGCACGGCCTGGTAGAGCGCGTCCGTGAAGTTCTGCACGCGGTGCAGGGCGGGCTCGGGCTCGGCCACCGCGAAGCGCACGGTGAGGCTCAGCTTGAGGCCCACCTGGTCCTGGCTGAGCACCTCCTGGCCGGGCACGGTGAAGTAGCGCTGGCGCATGTCCACCTGCTGCGTGCTCCGGCCCGGACGCGGCACCCGGTGGGCTCCCGGCGCCAGCACGCGCACGAAGCGGCCCCGGCGGTAGAGCAGGGCGGTGAAGCCCTCGGGGACCACCACCTGGAGCACGAGCAGCTTGTAGGCCACCGCGCCCAGCACGAGCACCAGCACCAGCAACGGAAAGAATCGGAACGCGTCCACCAGTCCCACCTCGTTCAGTGAAAGACGTCGGCTCCGGGAGCCTCCGGCGGCGCGGCGGGGGCTTTTCACCCGCATGGCCGTTCCGCACGGTGCGCCTCGAGGGCGCCAGGCTCCCGGAGCTTTCGTTGGGGAGTTGAACCCCGGCCCTAAAGGGCTTCCAGGAAGGGGAGGCCCCGATCCCAGGACCCCCCCCGGACCGATGTCCGCGGGCGCTGGAGAGGTCTCCCCACCGCGCATGGACGCACCTGTCCCCGTGGCCTGACCGAGATTATTTCCCCTCGCCCTCCGGGAGAGGGGATGGCTTCGCCCGCTTTCCTCAAGAGATTGAAAGAGAGATTGAAAGAGCGCCGCCCCCGTCTCCGGAAGCGGCGCTCCCCATGTCACCTCACGGCGGTGACGACCCCGGCGCCAATCGTCTTGCCACCCTCGCGGATGGCGAAGCGCATGCCCGGCTCCACGCCGATGGGGTGGAGCAGCCGGAAGCCCACCTGGGCCCGGCCCCCCGGCTCCACCAGCCCCTCGCCCTTCACCTCGATCGTCCCCGTCACGTCCGTACTGCCGAAGAAGAACTGCGGCGTGTACCCCGTGCCGAACGCCGTGTGGCGGCCCCCCTCGCCCGCGGAGAGCACGTACAGCTCGGCCTCACCGGCCGCGTGCGGGTGGATGGATCCCGGCGCGCACAGCACCTGGCCGCGAGCCACCTCCTCGCGCTTGAGACCGCGCAGCAACAACCCCACGTTCTCACCCGCCCGGGCCTCGGGGCACTGGCGGTGGAAGGACTCGATGCTCGTGACCACCACCTCCCGCGTCTCCGGCCCGCCCAGCCCCACCAGCTCCACCGCCGCCCCCGCCGTGAGCACCCCGCGCTGGATGCGGCCCGTCACCACCGTGCCGCGCCCCGAGATGGTGAAGACGTCCTCGATGGGCATCAGGAACGGCGAGGTGTAGTCCCGCACCGGGTCCGGAATGTGCCTGTCGAGCGCGTCCACCAGCTCACGGATGCAGCGGGTGGCCTCGTCCTCCACACGCCCGGCCATGACGGCCTCGAGCGCCCTGAGCGCCGAGCCCTTCACCACCGGCACGTCCCCGTAGCCGTGGGCCGCCATCAGCTCCAGCGTCTCGAGCTCCACCAGCCCGAGCAGCTCCGGGTCCGCCACGTCCACCTTGTTGATGAACACGACCATGCGCTCCACGCCCACCTGGCGGGCCAGGAGGATGTGCTCCCGCGTCTGCGGCTGCGGCCCCTGCGAGCCGTCCACCAGCAGGATGGCGCCATCCATCTGGGAAGCGCCGGTGATCATGTTCTTCACGTAGTCGGCGTGGCCGGGGCAGTCGATGTGGGCGTAATGACGCGTGGCCGACTCGTACTCGACGTGGGTGATGTTGATGGTGATGCCGCGGGCCTTCTCCTCGGGCGCGCTGTCGATCTGCTCGTAGCCGAGGCCCTTGCCGCCATGCAGCGCGGCCATCACCTGGGTGAGGGCGGCGGTGAGCGTCGTCTTGCCGTGGTCCACGTGGCCGATGGTGCCAACGTTGACGTGCGTCTTGGTGCCCATGGGAGTTGCGGGAAAAACCCCTCGAGCCACGCGGGCCCGAGGGGTCGGACGGGAAGGCGCTGACGGCCTCAGCCGGTCAGAGCGCCTCCTCGCGCCGCACACGCGGGTCTCGCGACGAGCGGTTCGCCGCTGAGACTGAGACTGATGACGTGGGCGCGAAGGAGGTCATGGCCGTCGGAAGGAAAGAAGGAATCCAGGGCGTACCGACGCCCCGGGCCGGGAAATCCTGACGGGAAATGGCGACTTCTGCGAAGTGCGACTCCCGGCCGTGGGGCTGACCGCCCCGGGCAGGGAGCGCGTGTGCTAAGGCCCGCCTGAACGACACCGGCGGGAGGTTCCCCTTGTCCAGATGCGTGGCCGTGCGGTGGATGTTGGTGCTCCTCTTCCTGCTTCCCGCCGCCGCCGCCCGGGCCGGGGAGGGGAGGGGCTGGGCCGGTGCCTCCGAAGGCGGGAGCCCGAGGCGGCTGCGGCTCCTGCAGGCGCCCGTCGTGGACACTACGCCGAGGCTCCTTCCGGACCCCGTGGAGGTGGCGCCGCCCGTGCACCCCTTGTGGCAACGGTTGCTCGTCGAGGGCGGGGCGGGCGTGGGCACGGGCGTGGCGGGAGCGCTCGTGGGCGTGGGGTTGTTCATGCTCGGGAACACGCTCCAGTTCATCGAGCCCGGTGAGGGCCCGACGGTCCTTCCCTTCGCGCTCGCGGGAGCGGCCCTCGGCTTCCCGCTGGGCGTCTGGTGGGGCGGCGAGTTGATGGCGGGGAAGGGGAGCCTGCTCGCGACCTTCGGGGGCGCCGCCGTGGGAGGGCTCGCGGCGGTGGGCCTGTGGAGTGTGTCGGAGCGCTCGGGCCAGCCGCTCTCGGGCCTCCTCGCGGGCGTGGCCATCCCCCTGCCGGTGGTGGGCGCCTTCCTGGGGTACGAGCTCTCCTCCAGCCTCCGGAAGAAGGCGATGGGGCTCGAGGTGCGGCCGGCCCTCGTCCTCTCCTCCCGCCACCAGGCGCTGGTGCTGGCCGGCCGCTTCTGAGGGCTCGCGAGCGGACGAACGGACACGAGCCGGGTGGTCCTGACGGCGGCGGCGTGGTACCCCCAGGCCGTGAACGACACCTTTGAAAAGCTCGGCCTGTCCCCCGAGTCCCTGGAGGCCGTTCGCCGCGCGCGCTTCGAGCGGCCGACGCCCATCCAGTCGCAGGCCATTCCCCCGGCGCTCGCGGGCCGGGACGTCATCGGCTGCGCCGCCACGGGCACGGGGAAGACGGCCGCGTACGTGCTGCCCCTGGTGGAGCGTTTCGCCGGACGCAAGGGCACGCTGGGGCTGGTGCTGGCGCCCACCCGCGAGCTGGTGCAGCAGATCGCCGGGCCGGTGGAGTTCTTCGGCGGCTCGCGCGGTGTCACGCATGCGGTGGTCATCGGCGGCGAGGACATGGCGGCGCAGGCCGAGGCCCTGAAGCGGCGGCCCACGCTGGTGCTGGCCACGCCGGGGCGGCTGGTGGACCTGCTGCAATCGCGTACCGCGGCGTTCCCGCAGTTGGAGGCCCTGGTGCTGGACGAGGCGGACCGGATGCTGGACATGGGCTTCCAGCCGCAGCTCGAGGCGATTCTCGCGGCGCTGCCCGGGCGCCGGCAGACGCTGCTGTTCTCCGCGACGCTGGGGCCGGACGTGAGCCGCTTCGCCCGCGAGGAGCTGAACAGGCCGGTGCGCGTGGAGGTGACGCGCAGCGGGACGCCCGCCGAGCGCGCCGAGCAGCGGCTGTACGTGGTGAAGCCCGAGGAGAAGTCCGCGCTGCTGCTGACGCTGCTGGCGAGGGACGAGGCGACGGCGCTCATCTTCGCGGCGTCGAAGGAGCGGGCGGACAAGGTGCACAAGGCGCTGGAGCGGGCGGGGTACACGTGCGGGGTGCTGCACGCGGACCGGACGCAGAGCCAGCGCAACCAGGCGCTGAAGTCCTTCCGCGAGGGCACGTACCGGTGCCTGGTGGCCACGGACATCGCGGCGCGCGGGCTGGACATCGAGGACGTGGGGCACGTCATCAACTACGACCTGCCGCACGCGCCGGAGGACTACGTGCACCGCATCGGCCGCACGGCACGCGCCTCCGCGAGCGGCGTGGCCTCGACGCTCGTCACGGCGAAGGACAGGCTGATGACCGAGCGCATCGAGCAGATCATGCGGGCCAACATTCCTCGCGCCGCCGTGCCGCGAGAGGACCCCGTCTTCAAGGCGGAGCTGGAGCGCCTCGCGGCCGCCGCGCGCGACCCGGGCCCGCCGCAGAAGGACCACGGCGTCTCGAAGAAGGCGCCAGGACAGGCCCCGGGCCGGCACGCGCTGTCGCACGGAAAGGGCCCGCGCTCGAAGCGGACGAAGGACTGACGCTCGGAGCCGGGACTGACCGGCCTCGCGGTGCGCGTGGCTCGTCGGAGGACGAGCGGGCGGGAAATGGGGATGAAGGCCTCGGCGCCCCCTATTATGATGTCACCGGGGAGTGCCAGGTAACCATGGAGGTAGGAATCCAGACCCGACCGGCGGTGTTCCATCAATCGGAGGAGCAGACAGCGGACGTCATGCGTCCGTGCATCCGGTGTCGAAGGAAGGAGGCGGGCTCTATGGGTGGAAGGGGTATCCGACGCTGCTGAGCGCCTTGCGCGGGGACTGCGGGCGTATCAGCCGCTCTTGCAAATTTGACGGCGAGGGCTTCCGTGGCACATTCGCCGGCCCCAGTCCTGTGCGGATGTCGGATGGCGCAGTCGTCCTGCCAGGCAGCACCGTGAAGGCGTGCGTGCACGTGCTGCTTGATCCACGTACCTGTGCGCTGGAGAATCCATTGATGCTTCGCCACGCCCCATCAACGATTGATACCCCGCATCTCGTAGAGTCGGCGTCATCACTTTCTCTCGAAGAAGTCGGACGTGCTCTCACGCAATGCAGCGGTTCGGCGGCTCAAGCCGCAGCGCTTGAGTTGAACGTGAACTGGGAGCGTGCCCGGATTGCACCATCCGGTCCGGTCGATGTGATCGATATGTTCAGCGGTTGCGGAGGGATGTCGGCGGGCTTTCTCTCCGTGAATGGCCTGGTTCCGGCCTTCCGCATGGTGGGGTCGGTGGATATCGACTCCATTGCCAACCGCACGTATGCACAGAACATCGGCATACAACCGTTCAACGTCGACATCGGAGAAATGGCCCGGCGCCCCAAGGTATTCAATGAGACTTTGGGCGCCGCTCGAACGGACGACACGCGTCCGCTCGTACTGATCGGCTGCGCTCCCTGCCAGGGTTTTTCCTCCCATCGGAATGAGGCCGGTTCCGCTGACCCGCGCAACTCCCTCTTTGTCGACTTCGCTCGCATCGCCACCAGGCTTCAGCCGGCGGCGGTCATTGTGGAGAACGTACCGGAACTCTTGACGGACCGTTACTGGCCCTTCGTGGACAGAGCGCGCGAACTCCTGGTGCGTGCCGGGTATCATGTGCACGTCGGGGTTCACAACATGGCGGAGTTCGGGGTGCCTCAAGAGCGTTTTCGGGCGCTCATGCTTGCGATGAGGCGTCCATTCTCCCCGCCGAAGGGTTTTCTCTCTCGCAGCGAATTTCGGACGGTCCGGCAGGCGATTGGAGGTTTGCCCGCGGTTCGTGCCGGTGAACGCCATCCGGATGATCCCATGCACTATACGGCGGGTCACAAGGAATCCACGTTGGCCACCATCCGCGCCGTGCCGAAGAACGGCGGGAACCGCCCCGAAGACGTCGGCCCTGAGTGTCTGAGACGTGCGAAGGCGCGGAGTGGGCGGGCTGCGTATGAGGACGTCTATGGGCGCTTGTTCTGGGACAAACCAGCCATCACGGTGACGGCCTATGCCCGCAACCCGGCGAGCGGCCGCTATACTCACCCGGAGCAGGATCGTGGTTTGTCGGTGCGCGAAGCGGCGCTTCTTCAAAGTTTTCCGACGAACTACAATTTCGAAGGGTCGCTCGATGAGCGATTCCGACAAATCGGGAACGCCGTTCCTCCGGCCTTCGCAGCGTACCTCGCCGTGCATGTTCTCGTTGAGCTCAACGCGGCACAGCCTCCGCAGCGGTTTGATCCCGGCATCACGGCACCTGTGGGGCCCTCATTCTCACGGCTGATCCCAGCGCTCAAGGCCGGGTATCGGAAGGGCGCAGTGGACTGCGATGCGTAAGGGAAACAGGGAGCGACCTTCGGCGGCGGGAGCGGACAGGCCGCTGACCGTCGTCGATCTCTTCTGCGGGGCAGGGGGGTTCACCCTCGGACTCGAGCGGGCCGGTTTCCATGTGCTCTGCGGGGTGGATTCGTGGAACCTGGCCGCCGAAACCTACGCCCGGAATTTCAAACATCCCATCGTATGCGCCGACATTTCCCAAATGAGCGCAGGCGAGCTTCTTCGCCGCGCCGACGTCGAGGGGTCTCCTGTGGACCTCGTCGTCGGAGGGCCGCCCTGCCAGGGCTTTTCGGTCCAGCGCATCGGCTCCGATGATGATGCGAGAAACAGCCTCGTCCTCGAATTCGTGCGCATGGTCCGCGAGTTGAGGCCGCGTCTCTTCATCATGGAGAATGTGCCGGGGCTTGTGGGAAAGCGCGGCCATGCGCTGTTCGAATCCTTTCTCGAGGCAGTGGACGCTGCTGGTTTCGATGCTGAAGCGCATCTCGTGAACGCCGCCGATCATGGTGTGCCTCAGGTGCGCCGCAGAGTGGTCGTCCTCGGCCGACGTCGCGCCGATACGGCTCCATTCCTCCTGCCGGGCGCATCTTTCAAAGAAGAAGAGTACCGCACTGTGTGGGATGCGATTGGAGATCTGCCCGCGCCGACTGCGCCGGACAGCGCCCTGTTGCCCGATCCCTTGCACAGGCAGACGCGGCTTTCCGAGCTCAACAGGCAGCGCCTGCGGCACATACCGCCCGGCGGCGGAATGGAAGATCTGCCCGTTCACCTGCGGGTCGACTGTCATAAGGCCGGAGCGGATCGCATCGGGCATCGGTATGTTTACGGACGGCTCGCGCCTGATCGGCCCGCGTCCACCATCACCGCGCGGTTCGATAGTTTCACGCGGGGACGATTCGCGCATCCGTTCGAGGACCGCAACATCACCCTTCGTGAGGGCGCGAGGCTTCAGACCTTTCCCGATGGTTTCCTGTTCGCGGGGAACCAGGAAGACGTCGCGGCTCAAATCGGCAATGCCGTGCCGCCGTTGCTCGCCGAGGTGCTCGGTCGTGCGGCCGCCGCCTGTCTCGCCGCCTCGCCGCTCGGCGAGTCCTCGACGGGGACTCGACGGAAAAGTGCGCACGGTTCTCGACAGATGCTGTTGTTCCAACAGGAGAGAGGTGGCTGATGCCGGGGACCGTAACGACATGGGGCGGCTCACTTCATTCGACGTTCCGTCTTCTGCCGGTCCAGGCGCAATCCCGTAATCTTCGTCCCTTTCTGGATGCTCATGGTCTCAAGCCGGAGGAAGTGCTCGGGCTTCTTCCGTACGATAGCGCTCGCGCCGGTGGCAAGAGGCCGGGGCCGGATCCCAAACGATATCGGGACGGCAAGCAGGTCTATCAAACCGTTGGGCTGCTCTACGAAGATGCGGGCGTGGTTCATGTCACCGAGCTGGGTGTCGCGGTCCGCCGCTGGCTGGACATCATCACACCGAAGAACTGCATCGTCCTTGCCAGGCACGCCGCGTATGCATTGGCCGCCTGCCAGTTGCGCAATCCAACGGGCGCCGGGCAGAAATACGCGGAGTCGATGGAAGTCTTCCCGTTTGCGTTCATCTGGCGGGCAATGTTGGCGCTCGACGGGCGGCTCCGTTCAGAGGAGTTGAACCGGGCGGTGTTGAGGGTGAGAAATCCGGATGAACTGGAAGCGTGCATTCGGAAGATCCGGCGGGCTCGGGAAGCTCCAGGACCTCGGCCTGCTCGGAGAGGAAACCCTCACGGATGAGAAGAAAAACGACAGAATGATCTCGTGGATGTCTCTCGCATCGTTCGGTTGGACGCTGTTCTCGGACAAGGGGAGCAATGATTTCTACCAACTCCTCCCGGACACGCTTGCTCTTGTCCGCGAGGCGGCCCGAATCGAACATCCGCACCGTGAGTTTGCTTCAGTGCCTGACTACATCGAGCATGTCTCTCGTTGCGCCGCGCTTCCGAAAGACTTGAGATGAGCCAAACAGCTTATGGGCAAGCCACTGAGGAGATGATCACGAACGTGGTCGAGGCGTGCTCAAGATATGGGGCGCGCTCGATTGTCGCGCTGGCCGGGGTCCCCGGTACGGGCAAATCCTTCGTCGCTTCTATCGCCGCGCAGCGGTTCTGCGGCGAGCCCTTGTTGGTTCGGGAGATCCAGTTCCATCAGTCGTTCTCGTATGAGGAGTTCATCGAAGGGCTGCGAATCGACGAGTCCTCCGGCGTCACCGTCGTGCCCGGTGTCTTCCTCGAGTGGAACCAACGGGCCTTGGATGATCCCGATCGGTGGTATGTGCTCCTGATCGAGGAATTCACGCGCGCCAATCTCGCCGCGGTGCTTGGCGAGTTGATGACCTATCTCGAGCATCGCGACCGGCCCTTCGTTTCGGTCTACAGCCGGCGCCCCATCTATGTCGCCAAGAACCTGACCATCCTCGCCACGTATAATCCGACGGACCGCACGGCCATTGAGCTCGACAACGCTCTTCTCCGGCGCCTGCGCATCATCCGGTTTGCTCCGTCAACGGAACAGCTCTCGGAGATGTTGAAGTCTCGCCTCGAGCCGAAGGTGATCGAAAAGCTCCAGGCGCTCTTCACGGAGTGCGAACGCCGCTACGGTTCGGAGTATGAGTACCTCATGCCGTTCGGCCACGGGATTTTCGCCGATGTCCAAGCGGAATCACCGGATCTCCACTTGCTCTGGAGGGAGCGCATCGCGCACCTCCTCAGACGACCGCTTGTCGAGCCTCATCCGTTCACGGAGGAGATCGAAAAATTGTACGTCTGGCGATCGTCTCGTGACTTCAAGCTGCCATGAGTCGTGTCACGATCAGGGTGCCGGAGCGAGGTCGCAGCGACGAGGTGCCGGGCCACCTCTGGAAGGAGCTGTCGCGTCAGCCCCGATTCTGGGTGCTCGTCGAACGCGGCGTACTCAAAGTGGAGCAGCTTTCGGCGGGGCGTGTGCGGCTGTACGGCAGCTCCTACGTGGGGATTGCTGACGTCTCGGAGGACTTCACCATCGAGGCACATGAGAAGGTGCCCGGAGCTGTCGCGTCACTGCTTCGAGCCGCTACGGGAGTGGATTTCCGGACGGAGCGGCTTGCCTCGCCGGCGTCGGAGCTCGGACCGCTCATTGCGCTGATCGTCTCGCAATTCGTCGAGTCCGTTCGCAGGTATGCCTCACGGGGACGCGATTTCCGCTATGCCCTGGAGCCACGGGTGGGGTCGCTCATCGGCGGAAGGCTCGACGTCACACGCACCGTACGGTTGAGGGCTCGGGGACTGGCTCATCTCGCCGCCTTCGAAAAGAACACGATTGTCTTCGACGTGCCGATCAACAAGACAATCCTGGCCGCACTCGCCGAAGTTGAACACGTCGCCAAACTCATTCCGATTCCCGGAGAAACGCTCACTGCCGCTCGAGCCATGGCCCTTCTCTTTGCGGATTGCCGTGATAGCGGTGTCCTTTTCGGCAGGCGTGAGGATGCCGCCAGGACGGCGGAGTCTCTGGCCGCGGGAGCGAAGGACCAGCTCGTCGCGGACGTGCTCTCGCTTGCGGCCGTCATCCTCTCTCACGAGAGCTTCGAGCGCGAGGATGCTCCCACCTCGAAGCGGGTACCTCGTGCATGGTTCCTGAACCTCGAGAACGTGTTCGAGAAGGCCGTGCGAGCGATGCTCGCGAGGAGTCTCGGTGCTGCGGCAACCGTCCAAGCCGGCCGGAAAGAGCCGCAGCCGATCTTTCCCTCGCAACCGAACACCCACCGAGCCAACCCCGACATCGTGGTTCTTGCCGCGGGCAAGGCCGTGCTCATCGGGGATGTGAAGTACAAGGAATGGAGCGGGAGCGCATCCGCAAGCGATATCTACCAGTTGCTCGTCCATGCATCGGCCTTCGGGGTAGAAGCTGCGGTGCTGGTCTACCCTCACGACCGCCTCGAAGTACGTGACTTGGGAACTTCCGTTACAGGAACACGGGTGCGTCTCTGCGCAGTCAATCTGGCTCAGCTCGGTGTTGATCCGGGAGTAATCAGTGCAAGCATCCTCGGGACCGGCAGTTTCGCCGCCGCGGCAACCGCGAAGGCTGGGGGCACCCACGTATGAGCATGCGCACCTCGCGCACCGCTCCCAAGCGTCGGAGACGTCTCAAGCCGCACGGACATAGGCTCCTGACGAAATCGGAGCAGATGGCACGTGTCAGGAGCCGGGATACCGACGCTGAAGTGTTGCTCCGACGGGCGCTATGGCGAGCCGGACTGCGATTTCGCCTCGGTACTCGTGCTCTGCCCGGATCGCCCGACATCATCTTCAAATCAAAGAGGATTGCGGTGTTCGTCAACGGTTGCTTCTGGCATGGCTGTCCCGTGCATTACACGGAACCGAAAGCCAACCGGGAGTTCTGGCTGTCCAAGCTGGAGACCAATCGCAGGCGGGATCAACGGGTGGATGGTGAGTTGTTGAAGCTCGGCTGGCGGGTGATTCGAATCTGGGAGCATGAAGTCTACGGAAATATCGCCGATGTGGTCGCCAGGGTTCAGAAGGAGCACGGGGCCGGCCTGCTTTGAGCAGGGGGGCGAATCAGCGCAGGTCTGATGCGTCAACCTGAAACGAATGAGAAAGCAGCAACGTGCCTCGGACGTAATGAAAAGTGCTGTCAACGAGGTTCGCGCGGCAGCGACAGGGTGAAGCAGGCGCCCTGGCCGGGCTCGCCGCCCACGTCCAGCTTGCCGCCGTGCTCCTGGAGGATGCGTGCCGCGATCGCCAGTCCCAGGCCCGTGCCGCCGTCCTTCGTCGTGAAGTAGGGCTCGAAGATGCGCGCGCGGTGCTCGGGTGGAATCCCCGGGCCGCTGTCCTGCACCTCCACCACCGCCTCCTGGTCGCTGCCTCGCACGCGCACGTGCAGCGCCCCGCCCCCCTTGGCCATCGCCTCCTCGGCGTTCTTCACCAGGTTCACCAACACCTGCGTGAGCTGGTCCCGGTCCGCCTTCGCCACCACTCCCGGCTGCACCTCCGAGTGGATGCGGATGCCCTCCGGCGGTGAGGCGTAGAGCGACAGCACGTTCTGCGCCAGCTCGCCCAGGTCCACCGGCTCCAACTGCGGCTTGGGCAGGCGCGCGAAGCGGCTGAACTCGTCGACAATCCGCTTCAGCCGGTCCACCTCTTCCAGGATGACCCCCGCGCTGTCCCGGAAGAGCGCCGGGAAGCGCTCGTCCCGCGCGTCCTGCACCGCCATCAGCGTCTCCAGCGACATGCGGATCGGCGTCAGCGGGTTCTTGATTTCATGCGCCAGCCGCCTCGCCACCTCCTGCCACGCGGCCACTCGCTCCGTGGCCACCAGCCGCTCCGTCGTCGAGCGCAGCTCCGTCGTCATGTGGTTGAACGTCTTCACCAGCTCGCCCACCTCGCCCGTGGCCTTCACCTGCACCTGTACGTCCCACGCGCCCTCGCCCACGCGCCTCGCTCCCGAGGTGAGCGCCTCCACCGGCTGCGTAATCCGCCGGGACATCAACATCCCCAGCAGCACCGCGAAGCTCAGCCCCAGCCCCGCCAACAGCAGGAAGGAGCGGAACACGCCCACCGTCGCCTCCCGCTCCGCCGCCCGGCTGAAGACGAGCCGCACCGTGGCGGCCTCGCCCAGCGGCAGCACGCGCGCCACCGTGGGCGGCGTGACGCTCCCCGCCCTCGCCACCACCGTGTCCCCGGACAGCAGTGCCACCTCGGCTCCGGTGAGCCTCGACAGGTGCGCCGCCAATCCCTGGTCCAGCAGCACCCCACCCACCACCCACAGCCGCGAATCCCCGTAGTCCACCGGCCTCGCGGTGACGAGCGCGGGCACCTCGCGCAGGCCCTGGTCTCCTCGCACCGATACCTTCACCGGCACGGGCTTGGGTGACTTCTCCCGCGTCACCCCGAAGAGGACCGGATCCGGATCTCCCCGGCGCGCGGGCAGGTGCCCGGAGGACAGCGTGGTGCCCTTGCGATCGAAGAGCGACAGCACCGTGAGGCCCCGGCTCTTCATCAGCGGCTGGGCGGTGTCCGCTCGGATGGCCCGGGCGGGGGACTCGCGGGCCTCGCGCGCCAGGTCCTCCATGGCCGAGCTTCTCCACCAGCTCCTCCACCGCCCGGCGCGCGTTGGCGGCGGCGCGCTCGACGGCCTCCTGCGCGGAGGCGGTGGCTGCGTCCATGCGCGCGTCCAGCCCTCGCGACAGCGTGGCGCGGAGCTGCGTCAGGGTGAAGGGCACCATCACCGCCAGCGGCACCAGCGCCAGCAGGGCGAAGGCGAGCGCCAGCCTCGTCCTCAGTCTCATCTCCGGGCTCCCGGGATACCCGTCACGGCCGGTTGCAGCCAGGCGCCGTCCAGCATGGGCAGCCCCTGGGCGTCGAAGACGAGGCCTCCCACCTCCGGCGCCGCGCGCAGTGCCAGCCCCTGCGCGTAGAGGGGCAGCAGCGGCACGGACGGAGCGAGCGCCAGGGCCCGCTCCCTCGCCCTCGTGTCTCGCGCCGCGGCGTCCGGCAGGGCGCCGATGCGCGGCAGCTCCACCCCGAGCAGATCCTTCCGGCCCGCGGCGTCCAGCACCACGGCCAGCGCCGGGCCGGGCACGGGCGGCAGCAGCAGCGAGTGGAGCATCAGCTCGTACTCACCCCGGGCCCAGCGGGCGCGCAGCTCGGCGCGCGGCAGGGGCTGCAGGGCCACGGTATAGCCCCGGTCGTACAGCCTCACCTGGAGGCGCTCGGCCACCGCGCGCTGGTCCTCGTTGCCCGCGTCGTAGAGGAGCGTCACCTTGCGTCCGGCCTGAGCGGCAGGCGGCGGCGTGGGGCGGGCGCCCGGGGACACCGGGAGGAGCGCGGGGGGCAGCAGGTTCGGCATGGGCACGGCCGGCCCTCGCACGAAGAGGCGCGTGAGATCCTCGCGGTCCAGGGCGCTCTCCACCGCCTGCCGGAAGTCCGGGGGCACGCGCCGCGGAGACCAGGCCAGGTAGGTGGCGTACAGCGCCGCGCCGGAGGGCGTGCCCGCATCGGCCAGCACGCCGAGCGCCACCTGGGCCTCCTGCGCCGACCACAGGCGCGACAAGCCGCGCTCGTCGGTGGCCTGCAGGCGCAGTCTGTCCAGGTAGGGCCGGCCCTGATTCCACGCGAGCCGCGCCTCCACGGTGTTGGCGCTGGCGGCGGAGAACGGGCCGAGCGCGGCGGGGGCGGAGCGCGGCAGGGCGAGCGCGGGGTGGCACAGCGCGCGCTCCATGTCCGGCCAGGGGAAGCCGAGCGCCAGCTCCAGGGTGTCGCCGGTGGGGGAGAGCAGGCGGCCCTCTCCGCGCAGCGGGAAGAGGAGGGCGCGGTAGGGCGAGGGGGCCTCGGTGCTGGCGAGCCGGACCCACGCCCGGGCGAGCGCGGTGGCCTGCGCGGGCGAGGGCAGGGTGAGGCGCACCACTTGCGGAGCGGGGCGCGACAGCTCTCGGGCGAGCGCGGGCGACAGGCTCCCGTCCGGGGCCAGGTGGCAGGCGGGCCGCGAGAGCAGCCCGAGCAGGGTGGCCTCGAGGGGGCTGTCGGCGAGGGCCGGCTCCGCGGGCTCGGCGGGGCCGGTGTGGGCGACGCGCAGCTCCCCTCCGTACGGGACGCGGCCGGCGGCGAGCGACGGCGTGGCGCCGAGCAGGAGGAGGCTGGCGAGGGCGTGGCGGAACGTCATGGCGCACCCTGGCGCAGGAGGAAGAGCTCGCCGGTACCGTCCGGCTTCGTGAGGCCCACCACCACCTCGCGGCGCTTGTCCCCGTCCAGGTTGGCCGTCACCACGTGCAGGGCACGGCCGGAGGGCAGGGGCCCCTGCCAGAGGGGCTCATGGGCGGTGGGATCGCTCCCGTTCGTCTTGAAGACGCGCAGGACGTCCGGCGACGGTTGGAGCTCGGGCGAGGTGGTGAGCAGCTCCGGCGTCCCATCTCCGTCCAGGTCCCCGAGCGCGCTGCCGGCGCCGAGGCCGGACATCGGCACGGGCGCCCCCCCGGGCCGGGCGAAGAAGGAGGCCGAGCCATCCGGGTGGACGAGGAGCACGCGGGACTGGGCGGCGCTGAAGGTGGTGAAGCGGGCCGTCACTCCCGCCAACCGCTGCTCGCCGGTGCCGAGCCGCACCTCGGGCGCGAAGGCCGTCTGGCCCGGGATGAAGCCGCCGCGCGCCTCCGGGCCCAGGGGCACGGCCTCGAGCCGGGACACGCCTCGCAGCGCGCCGTTCTCCAGCGTGAGCACCTCGCCGTGGGCGAAGCGGGTGGACCAGGCGGCGAGGCGCGGCGGCCCGGAGAGGATGGCGAGCGCCCCGAAGGGCTCGCGGGTGGGCGCGGGGCCGGGGGGCAGCACCTCCAGCGAGCGCTCCGCGACGAGGCTCCCATCCGCGGCGAAGACGTGCACGGCGCGCGCGGTGAGCACGGCCACCTCGTCCTTGCCGTCCCCATCGAGATCTCCCGCGGCGAGCGCGGCGGGAGGGGAGGGCAGGCGCGCCAGCACTGCGCCCAGCAGGTGCAGGGGGCGCGGCCCCTCGGTGGCCGGGGTGGGCGTGCGCGGAGGCTCCACGGCGGCGAGCGCGAGCGCCGCGGCATCCGCCTCCACGGCCTGGGCGATGGCGGCGGCGGGCGAGGGGGCCCGGGTGGCGGAGCGGCCGGACCAGAAGTTCACCCAGGTGCCGAACGCGTCGCCCCGGGCGCGCAGCTCTCCGGCCTCCACGCCGAGGGTGAGCCGCACCAGGGCGCGGGAGCCCTGCTCACGGGCGAGCCCCTCGGCGGCCTCGGGCGAGGGGGCCTCCAGCACCACGGGGGCGAGCCCGGCGGAGGCGAGACGCGAGGCGAGCAGCGTGGCGAAGGCGCGCCGCAACTCCGGGGCACCGCCGGAGAGGTGGAGGGCCACGGGAGGCTCGGGCTTCATCGCCCGCACGTCCGTGGCCACGGCCTGGGCGAGCCGCTCGAGGGCGGGCGTGGCCGGGGTGGCCGCGGGGGCCGGTGGTGGAGGCGTTTGAGCGGCCGGAGCGGGCAGCGCGGCCAGCAGCAGGGCGGCGGCGAGGGCCCGGCTCACAACCCCCCCCGGCTACCTTCCTGGAGGAAGAAGTCGCTCGGGCTGACGTGGCCGGGCGGGGGCGCCTCGACGGTGGGCTGGGTGCCATCGAGGAAGGACTCGAGCCGGCCGGGCACGGAGTTGCCCGCGAGCAGGCCGGTGATGGGATCGATGCGCACCTGCACCACGCCCGGTGGCACCTGGAACTCGCGCGAGGGCAGGCCCTCGTGGGCGGCGCGCATGAAGTCCAGCCAGATGGGGAGGGGCGCGCGGCCGCCCGTCTCGGAGCTGCCCAGGGGCGAGTGGTCATCGAAGCCCACCCACGCGCTGGCGACGAAGTCGGCGGTGTAGCCGGAGAACCAGGTGTCGCGGCTCTCGTTGGTGGTACCCGTCTTGCCGGCGGCGGGGCGGTTGAGCTCCGTCACCGCCCGGGCCGTGCCCTCCTCCACCACGCTGCGCATGAGCGACGTGGTGAGGTAGGCCACCGCGGGGGGCAGCGTCTCCTCGAAGGCGGGCTGGTGCTCCTCGAGCACCTTGCCCCGCGCGTCCGTCACCTTGAGGATCATCAGCGGCTCGGCGTAGCGGCCGTTGGCCTGCAGGGTGGCGTAGGCATTGGCGGCCTCCAGCAGGGTGACCTCGCCGGTGCCCAGCGCCAGGGTGAGGTTCTCCGGCAGCTCCGAGCGGATGCCGGCGCGGCGCGCGAAGTCGATCGCGGTGGCGGGGGTGATGGCCTCGATGAGGCGCACGGACACGGTGTTCTTGGACTTGGTGAGCGCCTGGCGCAGCGTCATGGGGCCGTCGAAGGCGCGGTCGTAGTTCTGCGGCTTCCACGTCTTGCCGGTGTACGGGTCGCGGATGGCCTCGGGGGCGTCGTTCACCGTGCTGAGGGGGGTGAAGCGTCCGCTGCCGAGCGCGGCGCCATAGAGGAAGGGCTTGAAGGACGAGCCGGGCTGGCGCCGGGCCTGGGTGGCGCGGTTGAAGGGCGAGGCCGCGAAGTCGTAGCCGCCCACGAGCGCCACCACGTGGCGGTTGCCCGGGTTGATGGCGACGAGGCCGCCCTGCACGAGGGGGACCTGATCCAACGTGGCCTCGAGCAGCGAGGGGGCGGGCATGACGCGCGTGACGCGCACCCGGACGATGTCGCCGGGCTTCATCACGTCGGACATCTTCGCGGGGGCGCCCTTGCCCTTCATGCGGGCCCAGGTGACGGTGGAGAAGGAGATCTCCGCGGCGCGGCCCACCAGGTCCACGCGGGCCTTCTTGCCCGTGTCATCCACCTGGGTGACGACGCCGTGCAGGCGCAGGCCCTCCTGGAGGGGCTGCAGCGGCACGGCGAGCGCGAGCTTCTCGTCGGCGGAGAGCCGGGCCTCCTCTTCCTGCTCGGTCTCGGTGACCACCACCGGCGTCTCCCCGGCCGGCGGAGGGGTGGGGGTGGACTGGGCGAGCGAGGAGAGGTCGGCCACGTAGGCGCCTTCCTTCTGGCGCCGGCCCGCCTCCTCGATCTGCTTCGCGATGAAGGGCTTGAGCTGCTCGAAGCGCGCGGGATCCATCGTGCCGACGGGGCCGCGGTAGCCCTGGCGCCGGTCCACGGCCTCCAGGCCCTTGCGCACCGACTCATCGGCGATGGCCTGGAGCTTGGGATCCATGGCGATGTCCACGCGCAGGCCGCCGGTGAGCACGGCGTCCCCGCCGTAGCGGGCGACGAGCGTGCGGCGGATCTCCTCGGCGTAGTAGGGGCCCACCTCGGGGGGAAGCCGCGGGGCGAGGACGATGGGCTTGGCCAGCTCCTTCTCCACCACCTCCTTGGGGACGAAACCCTGCCCGGCCATCTGCCCCAGCACGTAGGTCTGGCGCTGCTTGGCCTTGACGATGTTCTTCTCCGGGTTGATGCGGTTGGGCGACTGCACCGTGCCCGCGAGCACCGCGGCCTCGCCGATGCTCAGGAACTTCGCCTGCTTGCCGAAGTAATAGAGCGCGGCCTCCTCGATGCCGTCGCGGCCCTGCCCGTAATAGGACTGGTTGATGTAGAGGCCGAGGATCTGATCCTTGGTGAGCGCCTGCTCCACGCGCGGGGTGAGGATCCACTCGCGAATCTTGCGCGAGAGCTTGCGCTCGGGCGTCAGCAGCATGTTCTTCACCACCTGCTGCGTGATGGTGGAGGCGCCGGACGTGCGGCGGCCGGGGATGAGGTTCTTCACCGCGGCGCGGACGATGCCGAAGAAGTCGAGCCCCTCGTGCTTGTAGAAGTCGGCGTCCTCGGCGGCGAGGAAGGCATTGCGCACGTGGGGGGGCAGCTCCGTGATGTCCACCACGGTGCGGCGTCCCTGGGGCTGGAAGAACTCGGAGCAGATGGAGCCGTCGGCGCAGCGCACCTTGGTGACCTGGGGCAGGCTGTAGTTGCGCAGCGCCTCCACCGAGGGGAGATCCCGGCTGAAGTAGAGGTAGGTGCCCAGGACGGTGAGCACGAGCAGCACGGCGCCCACGGCGGCGAGGACGAGGAGCCGCTTCGTCCAGAGCCACAGCCGGGCGCCCAGGCTGGGACGGGCCGGAGGAGCCGGGGGAGCCGGAGGAGTGGCGGGAGGAAGGGAGGAGGGCTGGGGAGCTCATCTCGCGGGCCGGGTTCATGTGGCGCGGGGACAACAAAGGTGGGCGACGTTAAACCGGCGGGCGGAGAACCGGAATGGGCTGGTGGCCCGCCAGCCGGGGGGCCTCCCGGGACACATGGGGCCCCCGGCTATTCCGGGCACCCCGGGGACGAGCGTTCCCCCAGGAGCGCCTGGAGATCGACGGAGGCGCGGGCCTCGCGATTCAACCGCTGGAGGTTGAAGCGGGCCTTGAGGTCCCCCGGGGACAGGCGCGTGGCGGTGTCGAAGGCCATCCGGGCCTCCTCGTAGCGGCCGAGCCTCTCATAGGCGAGGCCCAGGTTGTTGTGGACGAAGCCCACCTGGGGAAGCAGGTAGGCGGACTGGGCGAGGGCCTCGACGGCGAGTGCGTCCTGGCCGGTCCGCAGGTAGGTGAGCCCGAGGTTGTTGAGGGCATACCCGTGGTACGGGTCGAGGTGCACGGCCTGTTTGAAGCGGAGGATGGCCTCGGCGGGCTGGCCGGCGGCGAGGTGGATGAGGCCGAGCACCTGGTAGACCTCGGGGTACTCGATGTCGAGCTCGAGCGCGGCCTCGGCGGCCCGGAAGGCGCCCTCGGTGTCGCCGAGCTCCAGGAGGAGGCGGGCCTGCTGGATGAGGGGCTCGGAGCCATCGGGGAAGAGGATGGCGAGCTCCCGGTATGCCTCGGCGGCGAGCTGCTTCTGGCCGGAGACACGGGCGAGCTGGATGAGGACCTCGAGCGCCTGCTCGGCGGCGTCGACATCGTCGGCGGCGTCGTGGACGGCGCGGCGGGCCTCGGTGAGGGCACCGGAGAGGTCACCTTCCTCGCGCAGCGCGCGGGCGCGATCGAGGTGGGCCACGGGGTAGAGGTGCGGCTCGTGGGGGAGCGAGAGGGTATCCGCGGGCTCGGCGGGGAGGAGGTCCTCGGGCCGTGGGAGGGCCTCGGCCCCGGGCTCGGACGGCATGGGGAGCGCGGCCGTCTCGGGCAGGGCCTCGTCCGGCGAGGGCATCCCGGGTGAAGTAGGGAAGGGGGCCTCGGAGGAGGGGCTCACCCGGTGGGTGAGGCGGTTGGGAGAGGACGAGAGGAGCCCCTGGGGCCGCCGGAGCTGGCTGGCATCGCAAGCGGTGAGGGAAAGGGCGGCGAGGCAGGCGGACAGGATGGTGTTCTTCATGGTGCGGCTCCTTCGGGAGGAGTCCACTGCGATGCCCGTGCCAGCCGCCTTCCAGACTCCCTCTCCCTCTGGGAGAGGGCGGGGGTGAGGGTCTACGAGGACGCCTCCCCGCTCCCCAGGCGGCCCCTGTGCGGCCGGTGGGCCACACCCGGGAGCCCCAGGAGTCCAAAGGCCCCGGCGCCACAACGCGCTACAGGACCTACAAGGGTGTACCTGGGAGGGGAAAGGGAAAAACCGTGGCGAGGTGGGAGGTGACGTGCGACGTTGGACGGGATGAAGATCGCCGCCTGGAACGTGAACTCTGTCCGCGCCCGGAAGGATCGGCTGGTGGACTGGCTGAAGAGCGCTCAACCGGATGTGGTGTGCCTGCAGGAGTTGAAGTGCCAGGACACCGAGTTCCCGATGGAGGCCGTGCGGGAGGCGGGCTACCACGCCGTGGTGCACGGGCAGAAGACGTACAACGGGGTGGGCATCCTGGCGAAGACGGAGCCCACGGACGTGGTGAAGGGCCTGTCGGACGGGGTGGACGACACGCACGCGCGGCTGATCGCGGCGACGGTGAACGGGGTGCGGGTGGTGAGCGCGTACGCGCCGAACGGGCAGTCGGTGGGCTCGGAGCAGTACGAGTACAAGCTGCAGTGGTACGGGCGGCTGAGGCGCTACCTGGACACGCGGCACAAGCCGGACGAGCCGCTGGTGCTGTGCGGGGACTGGAACGTGGCGCCGGCGGACATCGACGTCTGGGACGTGGCGCTGTGGGAGGGTCAGACGCTCTGCACGGACAAGGAGCGCAAGGCGCTCGAGCACCTGTGCGCGTTCGGGCTGACGGACACGTTCCGCAAGCTGTACCCGGCGGAGCAGAAGTTCAGCTGGTGGGACTACCGGATGCTGGCGTTCCCGAAGAACCAGGGGCTGCGCATCGACCACATCTTCGCAACGGCGCCGTTGGTGGAGCGGCTGGTGGCGGCGGGAGTGGACCGCGACGCGCGCAAGGGCAAGCAGCCTTCGGACCACGCGCCGGTCTGGACCGAGTTCAAGGACTGACCCTGGCGGCGCGCTTCACGAAGTTGTCCAACAGTCGGACACCTTTTGGAACCGCGTGCCCGGACCGCCTCCCGGGCGCGCGCTTCACCAACTGGTCCAACAGTCGGACCAGTTGCTCGCGTTTGGGCCCGGAGGGTCTCTGGCATCCGGGATTCGTCTAGAGTGGGCGCATGGACGAGCTCCTGCGGTTCCTCCTCACCGAGCCACCCACTCCGGCGCCCCAGGGCTCCGTCGAGGACTGGTGGACGCGTCACCTCGAACTGTCCACGCGCTTCTCCCTGCCCGTGGATGTGGCGTTCGCCGGGGGCTTCGCGGCAGATCGGCTGGGCTACGCGTTCGCCTCGGGCTACCACTCGGCCCTGCGCACTTTGTTGCCCCAACTGCCGCCCCAACACCGCTACGCGCTGTGCGTGACCGAAGCCGGGGGCGGACACCCCGCGGCGATGCTCACCCGGCTCACCGGCCCGGGCGAGGGCCCGCCGCGGCTGGAGGGCACGAAGGCCTTCGTCACCCTGGGCACCGCGGCGGACGAGCTGCTGGTGGTGGCCAGCGAGGGACAGGACGAGCAGGGCCGCAACCGGCTCCGGCTCGTGCGAATCGACTCCCGGCGCGAGGGGGTGACGCTCACCGAGCTGCCCCAGACACCCTTCGTCCCCGAGGTACCGCACGCCGAGCTGCGGCTGCACGAGGTGGCGGTGGCGCCCGAGGAGGTGCTGCCGGGCGATGGCTACGAGCGCTACGTCAAACCGTTCCGCACGGTGGAGGACTGCCACGTGTTCGCGGCGGTGCTCGGGTGGCTGCTCCAGGTGGCGCGGCGCGCGGGCTGGCCGGACGAGGTGCGCGAGGAACTCCTGGCACTCGCGGTAACGATGCGGGGACTGTCACAGGCGGACGCGACCTCTCCGGCGGTGCACCTGGCGCTGGCCGGTGCCATCGACCTGTGCCGGAGGAGGGTGGACGGACTGGGGACGCTCTGGGAGCAGGTGGACGCACCGACGCGTGAGCGCTGGGAGCGAGACCGGCTGCTGCTCAACGTGGCGGGCAAGGTGCGAGCGAAGCGCCGGGAAACGGCCCGCCAGAAACTGACTCCATCCGAGTAATCGAGTGACACCGAGCCCCACTCCCCTCTCCCTTCGGGAGAGGGACGGGGTGAGGGTGCCCGCATCCCAGGTTCAACCCCGTGCCGTGCCCGAATGTCTGCCCTCCGAGCGGGAAGAGGAGCGCACCCAGCACGCTCCCGGGTAGTCTGTGAACCATCCCCGTAAGGGGGGAGGACACGATGGATTTCGATTGCGACTGGCTCATCATCGGCTCGGGCTTCGGGGGCAGCGTGAGCGCGCTGCGGCTGACGGAGAAGGGGTACCGGGTGGTGATGTTGGAGAAGGGCCGGCGCCTGCAGGCCAAGGACTTCCCCGAGACGAACTGGAACCTGAAGAAGTGGCTGTGGATGCCGCAGCTCGGGTGGCGGGGCCTGTTCAAGATGACGTTCTTCCGCCACGTCACGGTGCTGTCCGGCGTGGGCGTGGGCGGAGGCTCGCTGGTGTACGCGAACACGCTGCCCATCCCGAAGGATGACTTCTTCCAGGCGCGCTCCTGGGGGGCGCTGGCGGACTGGAAGACGGAGCTGACGCCGCACTACGCCACGGCGCGCAGGATGCTCGGGGCCACGGTGAATCCGCTGCGCACGCTGCCGGACGAAATCATCCAGCAGGTGGGCAAGGAGATGGGGCGCGAGGACTTCCAGCCCACCACGGTGGCCGTCTACTTCGGCAAGCCCGGGGTGACGGTGCCGGACCCGTACTTCGGCGGCGAGGGCCCCGAGCGCACGGGCTGCAACGCGTGCGGCGGCTGCATGACGGGCTGCCGCTTCAACTCCAAGAACACGCTGGACAAGAACTACCTCTACTTCGCCGAGAAGCGCGGCCTCACCCTCCACGCGGACACCGAGGTCACCTGGGTGCGCCCGCTGCCCGGCGGCGGCTACGAGGTGGAGGCCCTCGAGGGGACCTCGCGCTTCTCCCGGCGCAAGCGGCGCTTCACCGCGCGCCAGGTCATCTTCTCCGGCGGAGTGCTGGGCACGGTGGACCTGCTGCTCAAGCTCAAGGCCGACCCGGACGGACTGCCCCAACTGTCGGACCGGCTCGGCGACGGCGTGCGGACCAACTCGGAGGCCCTCATCGGCGTGCTCGCCGGCAAGCGCTTCCACGGCAAGGACCTGTCCACGGGCATCGCCATCGGCTCCATCCTCCACACGGACGCGCACTCGCACCTGGAGCCGGTGCGCTACTCGGCGGGCTCGGACTTCTTCCGCTCGCTGATGGCGCCGCACGTCGGGGGCGCCACCGCCCTGTCGCGGCTGGCGAACCTGGCCGGCCTCTTCCTGCGCCACCCGTTGAAGACGCTCGGCTCGTGGTTCGCCCGCGACTTCGCCCGGCGGTCGATGATCCTCCTCTACATGCGCACGCTGGACGGGCACCTGCGCATGCGGCGTGGGCGCGGCCTCTTCACCGGCGGAACCAAGGGGCTCACCACCGGCTTGCAGGAGGGCCCCGCGCCCACCGCCCACATCCCCGAGGCCACCGAGCTGGCCCACCGGGTGGCGGAGAAGCTGGACGGCCTGCCCATGACGCTGGCCTCCGAGTCGTTGATGGGCATCCCCACCACCGCGCACATCCTCGGCGGCTGCTGCATGGGGGACTCGCCCCGGACGGGCACCATCGACTCCCAGCACCGCCTCTTCGGCTACGAGGGCCTGTACGTCATCGACGGCTCGGCCATTTCCGCCAACCCGGGGGTGAATCCCTCGCTCACCATCACCGCGCTGGCCGAGCGCGCCATGACCTTCATCCCCGCCCGGCAGCAGGTGGACGCGGAGGTGCGGGAGACCGCCGCGCGTCCCACCGCGATCGGGGCCTGAGCTTCACGGCGGTTGCATGGTTGGAGGGGGAGCCCTCGTGGTACGAATCGGGCCCCCCATGACAACGACCAGGTGGAATCAAAGAGGAGGCGCGCTCACCTGCGCGCTGCTGTTGGCCGCGGGCTGCGGCTTCGTGGACGCTCCGGGTCAACCCCGGGTGGTGGCGCACCGGGCCGGTGCGGGCCACTACCCGGAGAACTCGCGCTCGGCGGTGCTCTCCTCGCTGCACGAGGGCTACCCGGCCATCGAGGTGGATGTCGTCCTCACCAAGGATCGCATCCCCATCCTCTCGCATGATGCGTGGATCGACGCGGAGCTGTGCACGTACACCCTCCAGCCCAACGAGACGGAAGCCCGCCGGCTGCCCGAGGGCTCGCGCCTCCCCATCAAGGACTTCACCCTGGCGGAGCTGCAGCGCGACTACCGCTGCGGTGGCCTGGGAGATCCGGCGATGATCGGCGCCTTCAAGGTGGCGGACCGCTACCTCACCTTGGACGAGCTGCTCACCGCGCTGAAGGGCTCCCCGGACACGGTGGTGCAGCTCGACGTCAAGGAGCACCCGGACTACACGGAGCCGCCCGAGATCTTCGCCGAGGAGATCCTCGCCCGCTGGAACGCGGCGGCGCTGCCCAACCGCTTCTTCGTCACCTCCACCCGGGGCGAGCTGCTCAAGGCCTTCCAGGCGCGCCAGGACGTGGAGACGCTCCTCATCTGGCCGGCCTTCGCCGCGGACGACAACACCACCCTGGTGGGCCTCGTCAACGAGCTGAAGCGCACCGTGGGCGTGCAGGAGCTCATCCAGCTCACGCGCGACGCGGGGGCGGATGGCATCGCCGTGGCGTACCCGGTGGCGGACCGCGCCGCCCTGGAGGCGGTGCGCAAGGCCGGGCTGAAGACGGCCGTGTGGACGCCCAACACCGAGGGGCAGCTCGCGGCCTACTGCCGCTGGCCCCTGGACTACCTCATCACCGACTACGTGGAGCGTGCGCCATGCCGTTGACCCTCTCCCTGGTGGCCGCGGGCCTCACCCTGGCCGCGCCGGTGCGGCTGGACCGCGTGGACGTGCTCAGCGAGGACTCGGGCACCTTCCTGCATTACGAGGTGCCCATGGCGCCCGCCTACCCGGCGATGACGGGCGTGCGCTTCGTCGAGCAGGTGAAGGTGGTGCTCTCCCTGCCGGTGAGCGGGCTGTACGCGGGGGCCTCCATCGCCTCGCAGTCGCTCTCCTACGAGGGGCCGCTGTGGCGCTCCCAGGACGGGCGGGGCCTCTTCTGGACGGCCAGCGTGCACACGCGGCTGCTGATGCCCTACGGCGCCCACGCGGGCGTGGCCTGGCGCTTCGGCTTCCTGCGCCTGGGCGTCGGGGCGAGCGCCTCGTCCGAGGCCTCCTGGGCCCGCCCGGCGTGGACCGAGTGGAAGGTGCTGCCCACCCTGGCCCTGGGCTTCGGGCCCAACGTGGCCCCGGGCCAGTAGACGCACGGTCTCCGGGGATACGGAATCGGAGAAAACGAGATTAGCCGTCTTGACCGGTTGCTTCCGGAAAGACTAATTCCACGGGCTGCGCTCGTTTTCTTCACCCGTAGTCCTTGCCCCCCGGAGATCGTTCATGAAGCTGAAACTGAGCCGTGCGCTGTTCACCTGCTCCCTGCTGGGCGTGGCCGCCTGCGGTGGCCCGCTGCCCGAGGAGGAGGGTGTCCTCCCGTCGAAGGAGGTGGGGCAGATGGCCCAGCTCCTGCGCAAGCCGAAGTCCATCCCGGGCGAGTACATCGTCGTGCTGCGCGAGGACGTGAAGGACGTGGCGCTGCGCGGCTCCTCGGACGTGGCGCGCGAGCTGGTGGCGGCGCGTGGCGGCCAGGTGCTGCACACGTACGAGCGGGCGCTCAAGGGCTTCTGGGTGAAGATGTCCGAGGCCCAGGTGCGCGAGCTGCTGGCGGATCCGCGCGTGGCCTACATCGAGGAGAACGGCGTGGTGTCGGCGTCGGCCTCGCAGACGAGCGCGACGTGGGGCATCGACCGCGTCGACCAGCGCAACCTGCCGCGTGACTCGACGTACAACTACAACTTCGATGGCACCGGGGTGCACGCGTACATCATCGACACGGGCATGCGGCTGACGCACTCGCAGTACACGGGGCGCGTGGGCAACGGCTTCGACGCCATCACCGCGGGCGGCAATGCCAACGACTGCCACGGCCACGGCACGCACGTGGCGGGCACCGTGGGCGGCACCACCTGGGGCGTGGCCAAGAAGGTGACGCTGCACCCGGTGCGCGTGCTGGACTGCACGGGTTATGGCTCCGATGCCCAGGTCATCGCCGGCCTGGACTGGGTGGCGGCCAACCACGTCAAGCCGGCCGTGGCCAACATGAGCCTCGGTGGCGACGCGTCGCAGGCGCTGGATGACGCGGTGGAGCGGATGATCACCGCCGGCGTGGTGACGGCCGTCGCCGCGGGCAACGACAGCGGCAATGCCTGCAGCTACTCGCCGGCCCGCACGCCCAACGCCCTCACCGTGGGCTCCACCACGAGCAGCGACGCCCGCTCGTCCTTCTCCAACTACGGCACCTGCCTGGACATCTTCGCGCCGGGCTCGAGCATCACCTCGGCCTCGAGATCCAGTGACACCGGCAGCACCTCCATGAGCGGCACGTCCATGGCCTCGCCGCACGTGGCGGGCGTGGCGGCCCTGTACCTGCAGGCCAACCCCTCGGCCACCCCGGCCGAGACGATGGCGGCGCTCACCACCAACGCCACCCCGAGCAAGGTGACCAGCCCGGGCACCGGCTCGCCGAACCGGCTGCTCTACAGCATGTTCATCACCGGCGGCGGAGGCGGCGGCGACACCACGGCGCCGAGCACCTCCATCACCGCTCCGGCGGGCGGCTCCACGGTGGGCGGCACCACCACCGTCAGCGCCAACGCCTCGGACGACGTGGGCGTGAGCCGGGTGGAGTTCTTCCTGGGCAGCAGCCTGCTCGGCAGCGACACCACGGCCCCGTACAGCTTCGACTGGAACACCGCCAGCGTGGCCAACGGCACCTACTCGCTCACCACCAAGGCGTATGACGCCGCGGGCAACGTGGGCGCCTCGTCCGCGGTGTCCGTCACCGTGAGCAACGGCACGGGTAGCTGCTCCATCTCCGAGCAGCTCCTGGCCAACGCCGGCTTCGAGAGCGGCAACGTGAGCTGGACGGCGAGCACGGGCGTCATCGACGGCACCACCTCGGGCAGCGCGGCGCGCACGGGCAGCTACAAGGCGTGGCTGGGCGGTGCTGGCACCACCCGGACCGAGTACGCGTACCAGCAGGTGAGCATCCCCTCCACGGCGTGCAGCGCCTCGCTGAGCTTCTGGGTGAAGATCACCAGCTCCGAGACGACCACCACCACGGCCTACGACAAGCTGGCGGTGCAGGTGCGGAACAGCTCGGGCACGGTGCTGGCGACGCTGGCCACCTACAGCAACCTGAACAAGTCGACGAGCTACGTGCAGAAGACGCTCGATCTGTCGGCGTACAGGGGCCAGACCATCCGCGTCTACTTCAACGGCACGGAGGACTCGTCGCTGGCCACGAGCTTCTTCCTCGATGACACCGCGGTGAGCATCACCCGGTAGCCGCTCGATTCAGGGCTCGGAGTACCCGGCGGCGCGGGGGTGGCGGCACAGGCCCCCCGCGCCGTTTTCATGTGCGCCCCTTGCTGATCAATCTCGCAGCTCGTGCAGCCCCTCCAGGAATTCGCGGAAGCTGTTGGCGATGGAGTAGACCTCCAGCGCAATGGTGACGAGGACGATCCTGGGTTGCCCAGGCGGCGCGTCGCGGTAGTCAAAGCAGATGCTCTCTCCTCCTGGAGTCATCCCGAAGGGGAAGATGCCCGTTGGCACGTGGGCTTTGATGAGGCTGTACATGGTGGAGATGGCATACCCTGCCTTGGACTCTTCCGAGTCAAGGGTCAGCAGACAGGTGAATGCATTGTCGCTCTCCCCGATGTCGAAAACATTGGGGATGGGACTCATGCCATGGTGCAGAGGAGCGAGTTGCTTGTACTCCTCGGGTAGCTGGATGCCCCATACTGCTTCGAGCTTCTCGGCCAGAACAGGCTCTACAGGGTGGGCTTCCTTCCAGACGTAGGGCTCCCAGCGGATGTTCATTTCGGGGTTCCTCTCCCAGTCGCGAGCTGGCGGTATCCGCCACCCCAGATGGCCATGCCTCCCGTATGCGGATTGGCAAGACGGTGTGCGCCTTCACGAATGAGTTGCATTCTTCCAGCGTCTTGATGATGGTGCCAGACAAAGCCATTTGGAGGGTCCATGCGCGCAGGAAGGCGAGCAATTTCCTCTGATGAGAGGCCAATCTCTCGTGCCAGAGCTGGATCCCCACGAATGGCTTCATACAGCCGCTGATTGGCCGCCCTGAAGTGTTGAGCGGGTCGAGCGCTCCCAATATGGCTGTTGTCCAGAAGTGTTTCGAACAGGGAGTCGAACTCAGCGAATCCATTCTTGCCAAAACGAACAGTATTTGACGCCGTGGTGAGCATCACCCGGTAAGCGCTCGATTCAGGGCTCGGAGTTTCAGGCGGCGCGGGGAAGGCGGCACAGCCCCCGCGCCGTTTTCATGTCCTCGCGGGAGCGGACACGGTTGGTCGCCTTGACGCGTCCCGTGAGGAGCTGCGCCTGGAGCCCGTTCTCGGTGGCCTCGAGCTCGGTGGCTTCCACCTGACGGGCTCCCGAGATGAGGGCCTCGAACACGCCGAACAGCCGCATGCTCGCCGCGAGTGGCACGGCGAGCAGGACGCCGAAGGGCCCGTTGAGGAAGAAGATGAACCCGGAGTTCTCCTTCAGCTCCCGCTTGTCCTGCGCCACCTACGCCCTCCAATCGGCGAGGAAGGCCGCTCCGTCGAAACGGCGTTTCAGGACGCGACAGCGCAAGCGCATGGGACAGGTGCTCCGGTGAAGGAATTTGCACGGGAAGCTAGCGCAGGGTGCCGCACGGGCACCATCACTGGGGGTCCGGACTCATGCGCACTGGGTTCCCGGGGGGTTCAAGGTGCTGGACCTCTCCAGTCATGCTATATGCAGGAACGTCGGAGGTCATGCGCTTGCCATCTCCTGTTCATCGGGCCGCCGGAGTGGCCCTGCTCGTCTGTAGCACCGTCGCGGGAGCCCAGCAGCCACCCGTGGTGCGCGTGCGGCGCGAGCAGCAACTCGTACCCGCCCGGATGCCCGCTGGGAGTGAGCCGGAGCTGCGGGTGGCCCCGGGCGTCTCCACCGTGGTGCGCTTCGACGCGGACGTGGAAGGCGCCGGGGTGAAAGGGCAGGAACCCGCGCGTGGTTCCTGGGTGGACGTAGCCACGCGCGCCCTGTTGATCGAACCGCCGCGAGAGCTTGCTCCCGGCGAGCGGCTGCCGCTGGAGGTGGTCCTCGTCCAGGGGGCGGTCCGTACCCGGCTGACCTTCCAGCTCGTCTCGGCCCCTGGCGAGGTGGACACGCGGGTGAAGGTGGAGTTGCGCCCGCGCTCGGACCGGGACGAGGGGGAACCGGAGGCCCCAGCCCCCCGGCGCGAGGAGGGCCTGTTCTCCCGCTTCGTGCTCTCGGGGGTGATGGGAGAACAGGGGGTCTCCGCCTCCATGTTCAAGGGATCGGCCGTGGGCACCGGGGTGATGGCCAGGGAGTCTTGGGATTACCGGGCAGTTCATGGACGGGTCCTTTCAGTCCTCGTGTGCAATCCCGTGGGCGCGAGGCCTTGGCGCGCATCGGAGGCCGTTCCCCTGGCGCCAGCGGGCGCGGTGCTCGCGGAAGGCGAGCGGTGGAAGGTCTTCATGGATGCTCCCATCGAGCCGGGAGGCAGCGGGCTCGTGATGCTGGAGCAGGTGGGGACGTCCAGTGGTGCCCCTGTGCGCCTGGAGGTGCGGGAGAAGGACGGGAGCCGGAGTGTGCGGCTGGAGGAGAGCCACTGAATGGAGGCCCACGCGCAACAAAGGCTGGATCCCATGGACCTGCCCACGGGCACGCACGTGGGGCACTGGTGCGTCATCGGCAGGCTGGGTTGGGGCGGCTATGGGGCGGTGTACCTCGTGCGCAGCCTGCGCGGGCGCCGGCGTCAGGCCGCGTTGAAGCTGGCGCTGCGGCCGGGGGCGGTCGCGAGGCGCCTGGCGCGGGAGGCGGAGTTGCTGGAGCGCGTGCGGCACCCGCACGTGGTGCGCCTCCTCGAGACCGGTCTCTGGGAGCCGCCGGGTACGCGGGAGCCTCTCCCCTTCCTCGTCATGGAGTACGTGCCGGGCTCGCACCTCTATGCCTGGGCCTCGCAGCGCAACCGCCGGGTGCGTGAGGCGCTGGAGCTCCTCGGGCAGTCCGCGCTGGCGCTGCACGCGGTGCATGAGGCGGATGCGGTGCACCGGGACATCAAGGGGGAGAACCTCCTCGTCCGGGAAGGGGACGGGCGGCTGGTGCTGGTGGACCTGGGCGTGGGCGACTACGAGGGGGCCTCCACGCTCACCGGCACCCAGCTCCCACCCGGCACGGCGCCCTACCGCAGCCCCGAGGCCCTGCGCTTCCAGAGGGAGCACCTGGGCGATTTCGAGGAACGTTACGCGTTCAGCCTCGCGGACGAGCTGTATGCACTGGGCGTCACCTGGTACCGGCTCCTCACCGATACCTTTCCCTTCGAGTCCGAGGGGGAGGTGGGGTCCTACCGGGCGCACCTGGAGGGCCGGCGGCCGGAGGATCCCTCTGCCCTCAATCCGCGAGTGCCCCAGGCAGTCAGCGACCTCGTCCTGCGGCTGCTGTCCCCGCGTCCCGAGGAGCGGCCGGCGAGCGCGCGGGAGGTGGCCGAGCAGGTGGACACGTTGATGCGGAGCGGGGGCCCCGAGCTGGAGGCGCAGCTCTTCGAGCGGAAGGAGGGGGCCTCGCCGCACTCGCGCACCACGGAGGCCGCACGCGAGCCACACCCGCTTCTTCGCCTGCCAGTCTCGTTCATGGAGGCACTCGGAGGCCTCGCGCGCCGCTGGCTGCCGGGGCTCGGGACGGCGCTCGTGGTGGGGGCCGTCCTGATGGCTGTATTCGCGTCCGGGCTGGCCATCCGCAGTCTACCCTTCACACCGAGTCACCCGACCCAGGAAGGTGCAACCGTGGATGAACCGAAGACCCCCGCCGGCTCCTTGCCGGCTCCCGAGGCGAAGCTGTCTCCCCTGGAATTCGACTTCATGAAGTCGCTCGCGATGGCCGTGTGTCTGGTGTCGACCGGGTGTGCCGGCGTGCCGGTGAATCCCACGTGGCCACGGGACTGTCCTCCCGAGACGCTCGCCGTCATGAAGCTGATGGGCTTCGAGCCAGGTCGTCAGGCCTACATCGTCCTCGACATCAATCAGCCGGGAGCGTTATCCGAGCACGGCGTCTATCGGGCGGGTCCCATCGTGAGTGTCTTCACCGAGGGGGAACCGAGCCGGTTGCTGCCGTTGGGAACGAAGGTGTACGGGCACATGTGGACGGGGGGAGAGCAGACCCAGGTCTACTGGACCCGGGCCGAGATGCCCGATGGCCGGGAGATGCCGTTGTGTGCGGTGCTCGGCTTCGATGAGCGGGGCGGTTACTGGAAGAAGCCGGGTCCGCAGCCGGGCACCGTCATTGTGTCCAAACAGGCGCCCCTCACGGTGACGCGCCGCTTCGAGCGGCCCGAGTGAAACACGTCAGACGGCCTCATCAGGAGCAGGCTGCGCTGCTCGTACCGGGTGCTCGTGGCCTGTGTTTGAATCGTTGGAGTCATTCATGCTCGATGCCGAGAAGGCGCAGATTCTGACTCATGTCCTGGGCCGTGCCATGGCCAAGGCCGTTCCGGATGACAAGGTCCGTGATGAGATGGCCTTTCACATCTCGGATGTGCTGAGGAACTTTCTCCAGATAAGTCCTGTGACTGATAAGGCCTTTGAGTCAGGCGAGTTGTCGCAAGATGATGTGGATGTGATCTTGTCGCTGCTGCTGACTCATTGGCCATATCACTTGAAAGGACTCTCAAGTCAGTGGTGAAGTATCAAGATCATCCACGTCGGTGATCTTGTTGTCTTTCTTCCATGAGCGTGGGAGTCCAAAGGCTCCGGATTTGTCGAGCGCGGTATAGAGAAGTGGCCTAATGACTTCTTCAAAAACAGTATGGCAGTTTGGGCACAAGGGAATTGCATTCCATTCTTCCTCTGGACCCTCATCCACGATGTGTGCTGCGTGCCGACGACCTGCCGACCATCCACACCATCGGCATGGTTGCTTGGCGACTCTTTTGGCTAGGTTTCGGTTTTTGAAAGCCATCGAGGTCTTATCCTATGAGTTCCTGCTGCAGTGAATAGTACCCGGGAAAACCTCTACTTCGCGCGGCGCTTCACTCCACCCGCACCATCGTCCAGGGCTCATACAGCACCAACCCCTGCGGGGCCCTGAGCCCGAGTTGGTACCAGAGCCGCCCCTCCGAGATGTTCGCTGGCGCTCGCCAGTGGGGGCCCGTTCCGGAGTAGGGCCCATCGAACGTGTGGACGCTGGACGTCTTGTCCGAACGGAAGCGGCAGACTACCTCCCATCCCTCGGGCACCTTCCCGTCCACGACGGCCCGGATGCCCACCTGCCCCTCCTCGCGCTCCACGGCTCCTCGTGGACGCGGCAGTGAGTCGATGACCTCGCGGCGGCGCTCCACCTGCTCGTCCAGGTACGCGAAGAAGTCGTCGAACACCTGGGACAGGTCGATCCCCGCCGTCTGGAACGCGTCCTGCCACGCCAGCGCGCCCTCCAGTCCCTCGGGGGCGTCCTTCCTCCCGAGCGCCTTGATCACTCGCGCCGGGGCTTCGTCTCCATGCCGCCGCACCAGCACCTCGATGAACGCCCTGCCCAACGGGTACACCTGATTCTCGTCCCGCTCGGCCGCGAGCTTCTCCAGGTCCAGCAACTCCTCCGTCTTCACCTCCCGCCGGGCCCGGGCCGCCGCGGCGATGAGCTGGTACTCCTCCTCAGCTCCGGCCGGGTGGAAGAAGCGGTACTCCACATAGCTGGCCAGCCCCTCGCTGAGCAGCTTCAGGGTCGCCAGCCGAGGCGCCGCCTCCACCCCGGCGATGCGCTGCGCGAGCACGTGCGTCGTCTCGTGTCCGAGCACCGCGAAGCCCTCCTCCGGCTGGGAAATCCCCGCGAGGTTCATCCGCAGCGTGTTCCAGTAGGCCGTGCCCGCCGTGTGCCTCGCGCTCCCGCTGAGGTCCGCGCGGATGGGCTCCCCCGCCTCCACTCCGAGGAAGGTGCGGACCTTCTCGAAGGAGCCATCCGCCCCATCCACGAGCGGCCCGGCGCGTTTGCTCAGGCTCGCGGGGTAGCTGAACTGGTAGTGCCCGGTCGCCGCCTGCGCGGTGGCCACGGACGGGAACTCCATCTGGGGGCCCTCGCCGCCGCCGCTGTCCTTCTCCGTGTCGTCGCCGTCGAGCGTGCGGGCGGAGACCGCGATGAACAGTCCCACCGTGGCGAGCGTGGCCAGGGTTCCCATCCACGAGCCCTGCAGCCGCCGCTGGACGGAAGCGGTGAGCCGCTCGCCCCACCCGAGGAACTGCGCCAGGGCCAGGCCGAGCAGCACGCAGGCCACCGAGAGCTGGAGGCGCAGGGCCTCCACGGGCCAGCGCCACGTGGTGCCCTCGAACCGCGGCGCCGTGAGGCGGAACGGGTTGAGGGCGGACAGCCACGGCATCCGGTCCTCGAGGATCGACTGGCTCAGCATCAGCACCGCCAGCGCCGTCCAGCACAGCCGCCGCAAGGGCGCCAGCGCCAGCGCCAGGGCGAGCACCGTGATCGTCTGCGCCACCCGCAGCACTGCGGCCACCGCCATCACGTCCAGGTGCAGGCCCGGCTCCAGCGAGGTGCTGGACACGAGCTGGTGGAAGAGCATCCACAGCATCGTCCCCAGCGGGAACACCAGCACGGTGGCGAGCGCGACGAGCAGCTTCACCCAGAAGAGCGTCCAGCGGGAGGTGGGCAGCGCGTCGAGGAACTCCAGCGTGCGGTCATCCTGCTCGCGCACGAGCAGGCCGCAGCCCAGCGCGAAGGTGAGGATGAACGTCATCAGGGACAGGTCGCCGTCCGGGCTGAACCGCTTGAAGGTGTCCGCGTAGGGCGAGAACCCCAGGGGCTCGGTCCACAGGTCCGACAACACGTCGAGCGCGATGAAGAAGATCGCGAGCCAGAGGAACGGCCGCTGGTCGCGCACCTCCTTGGCCACGAGGGGGCGGATCATCGGATCTCCTTCCTTTCCGCGAGCAGGCGGATGGGGCACCCGAGCGTCTCGGACTCCACCTGCACCACGAACAGCCACCGGTCCCCTCGCGCGAGCCCCACCGGCAGCCGGGCCCCGCTCGCCGAGGGCACCGTGTCCTGCCGGGACAGCTCGTGCGCGGCCACTTCGTTCTCGAAGGGCTCGAGCTTGTGGTGGAGCAGCGCGTACCGGGTGGGAAGCGCCCGTCCTTCCGCCGCCTGGAGGGTGTGCTCCAGCCGGAAGGTCTCCGCCGACTCCGCCACCAGCGAGAGCGAGGGCGTCATGCCCGCCACCCGCTCCAGCTCCTTCGCGTGCGTCTCGCGGTTCTGCCGGAGCGCCTCGGACCAGCGCCGCAGCAGCTCCTCCTCGGAGAACCCCTCCTGCTCGCGCAGCAGCGAGGCCAGCCGGGGCTCATTCCAGAATCCCCAGAGGCCCGTGCCGGGCGGCTGTGCGAGGGTGCGCCGCATCAGCTCCTGGAAGGAGCGCTCCCCGAGCTTCGTGTGCAGCACCTGGACACCCTGGGCGGCCAGTGCGCCCGACAGGCACGGGCCGAGGCGCTCGCGCGTGGTCAACCAGGCCCGGGAGTCGAAGCCCTCCCGCGAGGCCACCGCGGCCCTCAGCGACAGCCGCTCCTCCGGACGGCTCCGGTGCGCCCACCACGTGGTGAAGCCATCGAGCAGCCACTGCCGCTCCTCCCGCAGCACCACGCCCTCGCTGACGTGGATGAGCACCTCGCGCAAGAGGAAGGCCTCGAAGGCCCGGGCATCGAAATCCGGAGCCGCGAGGTTCGCCCGCACCACGACGCCATCGGCCTCCTCGAGCTTCGCGCGCTGGAACACGTCCGCATCCAGCTCGCGGATGGGCAACACCGCCACGGCCGGAAGCCGCTCGAGCCCGAGGTACTCGCTCAGCGCGAGCAACTCCTGGGCGAGCCGTTCCGCCAGCGCCTGGGCCCGCTCCCGCGGGAAGCCCACCCCCGAGGCCACCTGGACGGCCGACTCCTTCACCTGTGTCTGCTCCGCCTCGTGCAGGGCGAAGGGCTGCCGCTTCCGCGCCTCGCCCATCATGGAGATCACCGCGAAGAGCCCGACGAGGACACACGCGATGAACACCTTCTCCCGGTGGCTCATCTTCTGGGAGAACAGCTCGGCCAGGGTCCCGTCCCGGTAGAGGATGAGCCCGAAGCTGAGCGCCACCGCCGCCGCCGTGAAGGCCCAGCACCCCACGAGGTCGTCCCAGGGGATGCGGGTGCGCTCGAAGGCGAAGTCGGCGCCGAGCAGCCCGAACGGCCCGGCCGTGGAGAGATCGAGCTCGGTGAGGTGGTCCGCGGCGAAGGCGGCGATGACCAGGAAGATGTAGAGGGGATTGCGGTAGCGGCCGAGCAGCCCGGCGAGCACGAAGAAGCTCCAGCCCAGCAGCACCGGGGTGGCCGCGCGCAGGGAGAGCAGGAGGAGGAAGCGGGCGGTGACGTCCTCGTTCACCCGGGCCCTGCTCCACAGGAAGAGGAGGGTCGCGGCGAGCGGGAGCAGCAGCACGGCGGCCCCGAGCACGAGCTTGGTGGCGAGGATGCGCGGGCGCGAGAGCGGAAGCGCCTCCAGGAAGAGCTGGGTCCGCTGGCCGTACTCGCGCACCACCAGGCGGTGGCCCACGAAGAGGGCGCCCACGCTGGCGAGGATGATCGCGGGCACCTGGAGCAGGGCGAACAGGCTGCCCTTCTCGGCGGTGTTCTCCTGCGCCAGGAGCATGAGGAACAGCACGAGCCAGAGGAAGCCGTTGAGCAGGAACCACGCGCCCCGGTGCTCGCGCCACTCCTTGAGGAGGAGGGCCCGGCTCATGGCTCGTCCGACCTCCGCGCGTAGGCGAGGAAGATGTTCTCCAGGGACAGGGTCTCCACCGTCTCGGGAGCGAAGGGGCTGGAGGCCCAATCCCCGGGCGTCCCGAAGAGCACCAGCGCCAGGCGTCCCTCCTCCGGCAGGCGCTCGCGCCTCACGAGCGAGAGGCCGGGCGGGAGCGGCTCCGGTGCCGTCTCCAGCACCACCCGCCGGACGGACTGGCGCAGCGTGTCGAGGCTCCCCTGGTAGCGCAGCCGGCCCTCGTGGAGGATGCCGATGCGGTGCGCCACCTCCTCCACCTCGCCGACGAGGTGCGAGGAGAAGAGCGCGGTCTGTCCCTCGCGCCGGACCTGGTCGCGGAGGATGTCGAGGAACTCGCGCCGCGCCACCGGGTCCAACCCGGCGGTGGGCTCGTCGAGGATGAGCAGCGGCGGGCGGTGGGCCAGCGCGAGTGCCAGTCCCAGCTTCATCCGGGTGCCGCCGGAGAGCTGCGCGGACTTGCGATCCTTCGGCACGTCCAGCACCCGGAGGAGCTGCTGGAAGCGGGCGTCATCCCAGTGCGGGTAGAAGCCGGAGACGAACCGCCCCAGCTCGAGCGCCGTCATCCACGGGTAGAAGACCTGCTCCTGGGACACGTAGCCGAGGTGCTGCTTCTGGGCGGCGCGCACGCGGCGGACCCGCTGGCCCATCAGCTCGATGTCACCCTGGTCCGGCCGGAGGATGCCCATCAGCATCCGCAGCGTGGTCGTCTTCCCCGCGCCGTTGCGGCCGAGGAAGCCGTACACCTCGCCCCGCCGCAGCTCCAGGTCCACCCCGTTCACCGCCTTCACCTCGTGGAAGGCGCGGGTGAGCCCCTGCGTGCGGAGGATGACCTCCGGCTCCGGCAGGGGCGCCGGCGGCGGCGGCATGTCGGGAGGTGGGGTGGGCAGCGGCTCGGAGAGCTCGGACATGGGGCGGCAGTCTATGCGCTCCCGGGCCCGTGTGGCTCGGGCCCCCGCTCCACCCGCGGCCACGCCGGGAGCCGGGCCGGTGGAGGACATCCGCTCTCTGGGCCGCTTGTTCACACATGGTATCTGGGGCTCTCCTGCGGGAGCCCCCTCCCGCCGCGAGGTCCCCTCTCCATGGAGCCACTCACCGAAGCACAACGTAAGACGCTGGAGGATCTCTACCGGCGCATCGACGAGCGGGTGTCCCCCATTGCCGGGACCCATGCCTGGTGGCCCTGCCGGAAGGGGTGCGACCACTGCTGCCGTCATCTGGCGGCGCCGCTGACCATCACCCGGCTGGAGTGGACGTATCTCTGGGAGGGCTTCCAGGCCCTGCCCCCGGAGACGCGGGAGGAGATCCGGGCCCGCGTGGCGGAGCTGAAGGGCACGCAGCGGCCCTATTCTTGCCCGTTCCTCGACCGCGAGTCCGGCGGCTGCCGGGTGTACGCGCACCGGCCCATGGCCTGCCGGACGTATGGCTTCTATGTGAGCCGGGGCACGGGCAACTGGTGCCACCTCATCCTCGGGCTGGTGGAGCGGCACGGGGACGGGGACATCGTCTGGGGCAACCAGGATGCCATGGAGGACACCCTGGCCCGGTTGAGCGGCGACACCGTCCCGCTCTTCGAGTGGTTCGCCACCGCGCCTACTGAGGGGTGTTGAGCTCGCGGAGCACCTCGCCCGCGTGCCGCGCCTCGCCCGGCACCGTGGCCAGGTCATCCAGGCTGATGAGGCCCACCGGCTTCTTGTACGTGTCGATCACCACCAGCCGCCGCACCGCCTTCTCCTCCATCAGGTGCTCGGCCTCGGTGATGGGGGCGTCCGCGTCGCAGGTGATGACGGCGTGGGTCATCGCCTCGCGCACCGGGGTGCGGTTCGGATCCTTGCCCGCCGCCGTCGCGCGCACGGTGATGTCCCGGTCCGTCACCATCCCCACGAGCTGCCCTCCGTCCATGACGGGCAGTGCCCCGATGCCGAACGAGCGCATCCGCTCGGCCGCCGCGCGCAGGGTGGCCTCCGCTTCGATCGTCTCCAGGCCCTTCGTCATCAGCTCGCCGATCCGCATCTGCCGTCTCCTCGGGGCGCTCCGCGTCCCCATGTGTTCCCCGATGCTCACGTGCAACTCCTCTGCCACTGGTGAGAAAGCCCGGCTCAGGCCGGTGCATGCAGGCCGGACGCTGGCTCCGCGCCCAGCCAGGTGAAGTCTGGCATGTGCTCGTGCAGGTACTCCCGCATGCTCGCGATCAGCCCGGCTTCCACCTGGCGGGCCCGTTCGCGGCTGACCCGGAAGTGCTGTCCGATGGTCTGCAGCGTCTCGGGTTCCTCGGCCAGGAGCCGGTGCTCCAGGATGTAACGCTCGCGCTCGTCGTGCAGCGCATGGGCGAAGTGGCGGACCTTCTCGTGGAACCACCGCGTGAGCTCCGCCGTCCGAGCTCCTCGTCCACGGTCGGCGCGCCCGAGGGCAGGGCGCGGGCCGGAGCGGGGCGGCCCGACTCGTCGTCGGAGGCGGTGGCGTCGAGCCGCACCTCGTCCTGGCGCAGCCGTTGATCCATCTCGACGACGTCTTCCTCGGGGACGCCCAGCCGCGCGGCCAGCAGCCCGGCGCTCACCTCCAGGCCCGAGGCGAGCAGGCGGCCCTCCTCCTGCCTCATCCGGAAGAACAGCTTGCGCTGCACGTCCGTCGTCCCGAGCTTCACCAGCCGCCAGTTCTCCATGATGAAGCGCAGCAGGTAGGCGCGGATCCACCACGCCGCGTAGGTGCACAGCCGTACGCCGCGTTCGGGCTCGAAGCGCTCCACGGCGATGACCAGGCCCAGGTTGCCCTCCTGGATGAGGTCCATGAGGAGGAGGGGAGGGCGGTGGTGCTCCCGGGCCAGCTTCACCACCAGCCGCAGGTTCGAGGCCACCAGCCGGGCCTGGGCCTTCGGGTCGCTGCACTCGCGGAAGTGCCGGGCGAGCGCCGCTTCCTCCTCGCGGGAGAGGAGGGGATGCCGCCGCACTTCCGCCAGCCACGTCTCGAACAGCGCGCGGTCATCGGGCGTCAGCGCGGCCCGGTGGGCGCGGTGACGCTTCGAGGGCCGCGCCAGCCGGGCGGGGCGGAAGTGGGGGACGGGAAGCATTCGAGGGCCTCGCGGGATCACAGACGATCTGCGACCGCTGCCGCCGTGATGCAGCAAGCGTGCGAGGTGGGGGCCTCCCGGTGAGACGCCCGGCCGACCGCAAATCCTGCATGCGTGCGTGCGGCCGGGTGCAGAAGGTGCGGGGGCCTCGGGTCAGGCCTTCCGGCGGCGCACCTTCGCATCGAGGCTGTAGGGCCCACCGCCGACGAGCACGGCCGCGGCGAGCACCGAGAGGTACAGCAGGGCCAGCTCCATGCGCCCGAAGGGGTCCACCCGGTGGCGGTAGAGGGCCACCACCATGGTGAAGGCCGCGAAGGCCGCGGCGGGCCGGGTGAAGAGGCCCAGAGCCACCAGCAGTCCCCCCACCAACTCGGCCAGCGCCGCGCACCAGGCGAAGAAGGTGGGGAAGGGGAAGCCGAGCGCCGCCACGCCCTCGGCGAAGCGGCTGATGCCTCCCGTCACCTTGGGCAGACCATGTCCGAGCGCCAGCGTCAGGCCGAACACCACCCGCACCAGGGTCCATCCGATTGCTGCCCCATGCGTATTCATCATCCCTCACCTCCGCTGGGGCCCGCGTCCTTCTCGGCGCCGCGCCGAAGACCCAGGGCCTTCATTTTTTTATAGAAGTGACCGCGCTCGAGATCGAGTAGCCGCGCCGCTTCTGTGACGTTGTCCTGGGTGTGCGAGAGCGTGAAGAGGATGATCTCCCGCTCGGCGTCCTCCACCTGCTCGCGGAAGGTCCGGTCCACCCGGGGCCGGAAGCCGCTGGTGGCCGCCGGGGCCGAGGACACCGCCGCGGGGACGGGCAGGGGAGGGGGACGAGGCGCGGAGGCATCGGCCGGAGCCGGCGGTGGCATGGCGCCCCTTCCACGGGGCAGCAGCTCGGCGGCCTCCGGGCCGGTGACGACGGGGCCCTCGCAGAGGATGGCCAGCCGCTCCACCAGGTTGCGCAGCTCGCGCACGTTGCCCGGGTAGTCGTAGGCGGACATCACCGCCAGGGCCTCGGGCGACAGCGCCAGCGGCCGGCGCCCGTTCTTCGTGCACGCCTCCTTCAGGAAGGCGTCGATCAGCGCGGGCAGATCCTCCCGCCGCTCGCGCAGGGGCGGCGAGTGAATCTGCACCACGTTGATGCGGTAGTAGAGATCCTCGCGGAACCGTGCCGCTTCGATCTCCTTCTCCAGGTTCTTGTTCGTCGCGGCGATGACGCGCACGTTCACCTTGAGGGTCTCCGTGCCGCCCACCCGCTCCAGCTCGCCCTCCTGCAGCACGCGCAGCAGCTTGGTCTGCATGGCCTGGGGCATGTCGCCAATCTCGTCCAGGAAGAGCGTGCCCTCGTGGGCCAGCTCGAACTTGCCGCGCCGCACGCTCACCGCGCCGGTGAAGGCGCCCTTCTCGTGGCCGAACAGCTCGCTCTCGATCAGCTCATGGGGCACGGCCGCGCAGTTGAGCTTCACGAAGGGCCCGTTCTTGCGCTTGGAGTTCTGGTGCAGCGCGCGGGCGATGAGCTCCTTGCCGGTGCCGTTCTCGCCGGTGATGAGCACCCGGCCCTCGGAGGGGGCCGTGCGCTGGATGAGCGAGAAGATGCGCTGCATGGCCGGGCCGCTGCCCACCATGTCGTAGCGGCCCACCTCGGCGCGCAGGGCCTGCAGCTCCTCGAGCATCGCCTGCTGCTTGAGCGCGTTGCGCAGCGCCACCAGCAGCCGGTCGCGGGCGATGGGCTTCTCCAGGAAGTCCCGTGCGCCCAGTTGCGTGGCCTTCACCGCCGTGTCGATGGTGCCGTGCCCGGACATCATGATGACGGGCAGCTCGGGTCTGAGCTCCATCAACCGGGCGAGGGCCGTCAGCCCGTCCATGTCCGGCATCTTCACGTCCATCAACACCGCGTCCACGGGACGCGCGGACACCACGTCCAGGGCCACCTGGCCGCTGGCCGCCAGCTCGGTGCGGTAGCCCGCGAGCTGCAGCGACGTCTGGAGCGTCAGGAGGATGTTCTTCTCATCATCGACGATGAGCACGGTCGAGGGCATGTCGAAGCACCTTGGAACAGAATCAGTGTGGCCGCTGGACCGCACCGTCCCGGAAATCCGCCGTCCGTTCAAGCGCCAAGCGCCGTGTTCGGAGACGAGCCGGTTGACCGGAACGCCCGGGTGTGGGGCACTCAGGCGAGGAGGTGCGGCATGGCGTTACTGACGGCCCAACTGGGCGCTTGGACGGTGATGTTGTTGATGGGGACGGGCGGGGCGGAGGCGGCGGGCGGCTCGACGCTGAAGCAGCGGGCGGAGACGCTCGCGAGCGAAGCGCGGGCCCTGGCGAACCCGCGCGGGTGCGAGAAGGTGGAGGAGTGCGAGATGGCGGGGTTCGGCCACAAGCCCTGCGGCGGGCCGCGCGAGTACATCGCCTGGTGCTCACGGACGACGGACGGGAAGACGCTGCGGGCCCGGCTCGAGGCCCTCGAGGAGGCCGAGAAGGCGTGGCAGGAGGAGGCGGGGCTCAAGTCGAATTGTGGCCTGACGCGCCAGCCCCGGCTCCGGTGGAAGGACGGGCAGTGCCTCGCCCGGTAACGTGAAGCACGGCCCACGCCGCACCGGTGCACACCGGGGGCGTGGGCCAGGGTATCGAGGAACTTCCGAGGGCCCGCTCAGTCGTCGGTCGCGTCCTCGATCTTGTCGCCCGCCTTCTCCGCGGCGTCCTCGACCTTGTCGCCCGCCTTCTCCGCGGCGTCCTCCGTCTTCTCTCCGGCGCGCTCCACGTCGTCCTTGGCGCTCTCCCGGGTGTTGCGGTGGCAGCCCACTCCCGCCAACAGGGTCCCCAGCGCTACGGCGAGCAGTGCCTTCCTCGTCATGTCCCCTCCTCGTAGGGGGCTCCGGCCTTGGACCGCCGGAGCCTCGTCATGCGAAGGAAGGTACGGACGCCTCGCGCGCCGTCCAGGGAGTTGAAAGCAAGTGGGCCGCCCCTCCGGAAGCAGGGCAGGCATCCAGGCGGGCGGTCCCGTCTCCTTGGAAACCGGCGCTGACATCCCGGCGGCTCCTCCCGGGGGGCGCGGGGCCCGTGCCGCCGGATTTTCGTTGTCCTATCAAGGGCTTCGGTGGTGGGTGCAACCTTCCAAAAGGGACAAATTGCTTTGACTCCGCGTTCCCGTGCGGGCTAGACGCGGACGGCTCGTGACTGGTGTGAGTCGTCCACAGGACCCCCTTTTGCTCGGAGGAGTAATGCGTCGGATTTCGATGGTCGCGGGGCTTGCCCTCGCTGTGACGGTGCTGGCTGGCTGCCCGCCGACCTATCCCAAGTGCAACAGCGATGAGACCTGCCAGGAGCGGGGCGAGGTCTGCGTCAATGGCTCCTGCCAGGAGTGCGCCTCCGACACCAACTGCAAGGAGGGCTTCGCGTGCCAGGAGAACAAGTGCGTTCCCAAGGGCCCGGAGTGCTCGCGCGATGAGCAGTGCACGGGCGGGAAGATCTGCGAGGCCGGCAAGTGCGCCGAGCCGCAGTGCACCTCCAAGGGCCAGTGCGAGGGGGCCCAGGAGTGCCAGAAGGGCCGCTGCGCGCTGCCTCCGGGCGCCTGCAACTCCAACACCGACTGCGGTGGGGACCAGGAGTGCCAGGAGAACAAGTGTGTGGCCGCGGCCCAGAAGGCCGAGTGCAACTACGAGCCGTTGCTCTTCGGCTTCAACGAGGCCGCCCTCAGCCCCGAGGCCCAGAACCGGCTGGGTGAGCTGGCCCAGTGCCTGAAGGACTCGGGCGGCCGCATCGAGCCTCGCCGGGCATGCGGACGAGCGTGGCACGGAGGAGTACAACCTCCAGCTCTCCCAGCGCCGCGCGGCCTCGGTGAAGAAGTACCTGGTGGACCTGGGCGTGCCGGCCAACACCCTGAAGACGGTGGGTTACGGCGAGAACAAGCCGGCCGAGCAGGGTGCCGGCGAGGACGCCTGGGCGGCCAATCGTCGCGTGGAGTTCGTGCGCTAGCCGTCTTGAGGTAGGCTGCGCGCGAAATGGCCTCGACCGAGACCGAGACGCGGCAGTCCTACCTCGTATTCGCCTGCGGCAGCAGCTGGTACGCCGTACCCGCTGAGTGCGCGGCGGAAGTCGTCAGCTTTCCGGAGCTGACGCGGGTGCCCGGCGCCCCCGGGCACCTGTTGGGAGTTTTCGCCCACCGCGGGGAGGTGATCCCCGTGGTGGACATGAGCATGCTGGTTTCCGGGGAGAACGAGCCCACCCGCCGCGCCGTGCTGGTGCGGCTGACGCGTGGCACCCTGGCCCTCACGGCCAGCCGGGTCGCCGGCGTGTCCCAGGTGGACGGCCGCCTGGAGCCCCTGGGCGCCAACGGGGTGCACCTCCACCTGCGAGGGCCTGCCCGCAGCGCCGAGCGCGACGTGGCGGTCATCGATCCCGAGGGGCTCTTCGATCACCTCAGCCAGGGAGGCTGAGCCATGGCCACGGGCAGCCGCAGCATCACGGGCATGCTCCTGTGCAGGGCGGGCCACCAGCGGGTGGCGTTCTCCGCGCACGAGGTGGCCACCATCGAGTCTCCCAGCACCTTCGGGGGCCTGGCCGGTTCGGCGTGCCGGGCCTTTGGCGCGGTCACCGGGGCCGAGCGCATCCTCGTGGCCGCCACGGGTGAGGCGGTGGGCGTGGACGCGTTGGAGATCGATTCCGAGCCCCTCACGCTGTTGCCGGCGCCCACGGTGCTGTGCCGGGTGGCGGGGGGGAGCCTGCTCGGCTTCGTCCAGGTGCGCGGCGGACTCTGGCCCTTGATGTCATTGGTGGACTTCGGGCGCTTCCTGGCGCCCACCGTCCGGGAGGCCGCATGAGCGCCCCAGGGGAACTGAAGGGCCTGGCGGCTTGGACCACGCGTCCGTCCTGGCTGGGCGGCATGGTGGGGCTGGGACTGGCGCTGTTCTACGGCCGCCTCACCCACTCGGTGCCCGAGGGCCGTGGCTGGCTCTTCGCGGGGTTGCTGCTGGCGGTGCTGGTGATGAACTCCGTCCTGTCCATCGCCCAGGTGCGTCACGCATTGCGCGTGCTGCGGGCGGTGGAGCAGGGGCGGCTGCCCGCCAATCCGGACAACCTGCGCCGCGCGCTCCAGGAGGTCCGCCGCATCCCCGGGCGCTGCTTCTGGTTCACGCTCCAGGGCTGGCTGGGCGGCGCGCTGATGCTGGCGGCGACGTTCCCGCCCCTGGCGGACGCCCCCTGGAGCATGGGGATGCGCATCGGCCTGGTGGGAATCTCACTCGGTCCGCTGTCCGCCATGCTCGCCTACCTGTTGGTGGTGCGCCGGGGCCGCCGGGCCGCCGGGCGCATCGCCGCGCAGGGCCTGTCCCCCCAGGAGGTCATCGCCGCGCTTCCCTCGGAGCGGCTGCGGCTGCGGCGGCGGCTGGTGATGTTCACCGCGGTGGCGGTGCTCAGCCCCTCCGTCTTCATCCTCGACGTGTCGGTGAGCCGCACGCTGAGGACCTTCGATCAGATCCAGGAGGCCCGGGGCGAGCCCGAGGTGCAGCAGCAGGTGGTGCAGAAGGCGCGCCGGGCCACGGGTCTGCCGCTGGGGGCGCTCGCCGGGCTGGTGGTGCTGCTGGTGGTGGGCACGGCGTACGTGGCGGGCACGGCGCTGGCCGAGCCCCTGCGCGCCCTGTCCGAGGACGCCACCCGCATCGCCCAGGGCGAGGTGCGCACCCCGCGCTTCATCCCCGCCGAGGACGAGGTGTGGGCCGTGTCCGGCGCCTTCACCCGCATGCAGGCGCAGCTCGCCCAGGCGCTCGTGCAGTTGCAGCGCGCGGGACTTCAAATCTCCTCCACCACGGAGCAGTTGGTGGCCACCTCGGCGGACCAGGAGTCCGGGGCGGGGGAGCAGGCCATCTCGCTCAACGAGACGCGGGCCACCACCGAGGAGCTGGCGCGCTCGGCCCAGCAGATCGCCGTCAACGCCGAGTCGGTGTCGGCCATGGCGGAGACGACCTTCGGGGCGGCGCAGAGCGGGCAGCGCAGCGCGGCGGCCTTCCTCGCCGCCATGCACCGCATGAAGGGCGACAACCAGGCCATCGCCGACGCGGTGGTGCGGCTCAACAAGCGGGTGCAGCAGATCGGCAAGGTGGTGGAGTTCATCAACGAGATCGCCGACAAGTCGGACCTGCTGGCGCTCAACGCCGAGCTGGAAGGCACCAAGGCGGGCGAGCCCGGCCGGGGCTTCTCGCTGGTGGCCGCGGAGATGCGGCGCCTGGCGGAGAATGTGCTGTCCTCGACCCTGGCCATCGAGCGGCTCATCGATGAAATCCGCGACGCCACCCAGGCGGCGGTGATGGCCACGGAGGCGGGCCTGAAGACGACGGATCGCGGCGCCTCGCTGGCGGCGCAGGTGGATCAGAGCCTGGGCCTCATCCTCGAGCTGGCGCGGCAGACGTCCCACGCCGTGCGCTCCATCTCCCTGGCCACCCAGCAGCAGCAGACGGGCACGGATCAGCTCGCCGCCGCCATGGGCGACATCCTGCGCGTCACCGAGGAGAACGCCGAGGCCACCCAGCAGATGGTGGCCGCCAATACGGACCTGTCCGCGCTGGCCAGAGACCTCAAGGCCACGGTGCAGCGCTTCCGCGTGGCGGAGAGGGAGGGATGATGCAGCTCCGTCGCTTCTTCCGGGTGCGGCGTCCCTTCAGCCTCCGCCTGGTGATGGCGGTCGTCTACGCCAACCTCACCACCTTCATCCTCGGCGGGCGCTACTCGCAGCTCACCCTCGGGGAGCGGCTGGACGAGAGCTTCCCGCTGATCCTCAAGCTGCTGGCGGTGTTCTCCTGCATCGCCATCGTGGCGCAGGTGGGCCTGTGTCTGCGCCGGCTCCGGGTGCTGCTCGGCGTGGAGGCCACCGAGGGGCCCTGCAAGCCGGAGCAGCTCGGGCAGGCCCTGCTGGAGGTCCACCGCATCGCGGACTTCACCTTCCTCTGCACGCTCGCCACGTGGCTGCTCACCCCCGTCTTCGTCAACCTGGGGCTGTGGGTGAGCGGCGCGTCCATGAGTCTGGACGAGGTGGTGCGCGTGAGCTGGCCGGGGCTGCTGTTCGGCCCGCTCTCCGCGCTGCTGACGTACTGCATGGTCACGCTGCGGGCCCGGCGCGTGGTGCTGGAGATGGCCCCCCTGGGCCTGACGCCCGAGCTGGCCATCTCCGTGGCGCCCCGGCGCTCGCAGATCCGCCTGCGGCTGAGCCTCTTCACCGGCATCGTGGTGGTGACGCCGGCCGTGCTCATCTGGGACGTGTGCTCGTCGCTGGCCAACCGGGCGTTCGATCAGGTGCTGGCGGAGACCAACCCGGTGCGGCAGGTGGCACTGGCCGAGCAGCTCCGCTCCGAGGCGCTGTTGTCCGGCGGAGCGCTGTGCGCGCTCGTCTTCGCGGTGGCCCTGGCCGCCGCCTACCTGGGCGGCACGCTGCTGGGCCGTCCCATGCGTCAGTTGGGGGAGGACGCCCACCGCATCGCCGAGGGGGACCTCAGCCGCCCGCGCATCATCCCCGCCGAGGACGAGGTGTGGGCCGTCTCGGCCGCCTTCACCACCATGCGCGCCCACCTGGCGGACGTCCTGGCCCAGTTGCAGCGCGCCGGCTACCGCATCGGCACCACCACCGAGGAGATCCTCTCCACCTCCGCGCGCTACGAGGGCGGTGCCGCCGAGCAGGCCAGCTCGCTGGACGAGACGAGCGCCACCACCGAGGAGCTGGCGCGCTCGGCCCGGCAGATCGCCGAGAACGCCGGCTCGGTGGCGGAGATCGCCCACAAGACGCTCGCGGCGGCCCGGAACGGGCAGGCCAGCGCCGAGGCCTTCCTCGAGACGATGAACCGCATGCGCCACGACAACCAGGCCATCGCCACCGCGGTGGCCCGGTTGAACAAGCGGGTGCAGCAGATCGGAAAGATCGTCGAGTTCATCAACGGGGTGGCCGACAAGTCGGATCTGCTCGCGCTCAACGCCGAGCTGGAGGGCACCAAGGCGGGCGAGGTGGGGCAGGGCTTCTCGCTGGTGGCCGCGGAGATGCGCCGGCTGGCGGAGAACGTCATCGAGTCCACCAAGGAGATCGAAGGGCTCATCGAGGAGGTGCAGGACGCCTCGGGCGGCGCGGTGATGGCCACCGAGGGCGGCGTGCGCGCCACCGAGACGGGCACCTCGCTGGCGCAGCAGGTCTCCGAGTCCTTGCGGCAGATCGTCGAGCTGGCCGGGCGCACGTCGGACGCGGTGCGGGCCATCTCGCTGGCCACGCAGCAGCAGCAGGGCGGAACGGATCTGCTGGCCGAGGCCATGGCGGACATCCTGCGCATCACCCAGCAGAGCCACAACGCCACCAAGCAGGTCATCAGTGCCAACGGCGACCTGTCCACGCTGGCGCGTGATCTGAGAGGAGTGGTGGAGCGCTTCCAGATCGATCCTCCGGTGCCAGGAGGCAAGGTGTGAGCGCGCGGGAGAAGCTGCTCAAGCAGTTCCGCGAGCTGGTGGGGGTGCGGCTGGAGCGCATCAACCGCCGCATCGTGGAGTTGGAGGCGGGCGCGAGCCTGGAGGCCGGCCGCACCGTGTTGCGCGAGCTGCACGGCCTGAAGGGCGAGGCCCGGATGATGGGCTTCGACGCCATCAACTCCGTCGTGCACGAGATGGAGGAGCTGGTGCGCTGCACCGAGCGCGCCGAGCATGCGATGTCCGCGGGCTCCATCGACGCGCTGCTCCACGCCGGAGACGCGGTGCTGGTGCTGGCCGGGGCCTCGCCCGAGCCGGCCCAGACGCCTCCCGAGGTGGACAAGCTGGTGCGGTGGCTGAAGGAGTGCACCCGCGCCGAGGCTTCCAATCCGGCGGTGCCCGCGTCTCCCCCGGGTCCGGCACAGGCCCCCGACTCCCGGGCAGAGCCCGCGACCGTCCCCGCGCGCAAGGACGTCCACGAGAAGGAGCGGGATGACCGGGAGGAGGTCACTCCCTCCTGGGGCTCGGCCCCGCTGGGCGTCTCCATGCCCTCGCTGGTGTCCCGGCAGGCGCCGCCCCCTCCGCCAGTGACTCCCGCGCACCCGGCGCAGCGGCCTCCCCTGGTGGGCCGGTCGGTGCCGGTGGAGCCTCCGCGGGTCCAGTCCTCCGCGACGACCGTGGCCACCACCACCATCAACCGGATGCCGCCCGCCTCGCCCGAGGTGCCCGTCCGGACGGGCTCGGTGCCGGGCGTGCGCGCGGGAGACCGTGCGGATGGCTCGGTGCGCATCGGCGTGGCGAGCCTGGATCTGCTGACGAGCGCGGTGACGAACCTCACCCAGGTGTCGCGCCGCCGCGAGCTGGCGACGGCCCGGCGCTTGGAGCTGGCGCGCGAGCTGAGCCTGCTGGCGCGGGCCGCGGAGGACCTGGGACCGGCGGCCGCCGCGCTGTCGGAGCGGCTCGGCAGGACGAAGGAGCTGGCCGCCGCCCTCCACCGCGAGGCGAAGCTGCTGGCCAACGAGGAGCTGCGCGACCTGGGCTACGTGGCCGAGGAGGTGCAGCGCCTGCGCATGCTGCCGCTCTCCGTCCTCTTCGAGCCCTACCCGCGCATGGTGCGGGACCTGGCGCGCGAGCTGGGCAAGGAAGTGGAGCTGGTGGTGGACGGCGAGGACACCCGCGCCGACCGGGCGGTGGTGGAGGCGCTGAGAGACCCTCTGCTGCACCTGGTGCGCAACGCGCTGGACCACGGGCTGGAGTCCCGGGTGGACCGGGTGGCCACGGGCAAGCATCCGCGCGGGCGGCTGACGCTGGGGGCCTCGCGGGATGGCAACCGGCTGGTGCTGCGGGTGCAGGACGACGGCGTGGGCCTGGAGCCCGCGCTGCTGCGCCGGGCGGCGGTGCGCAAGGGCTACCTGGACGAGGCCTCGGCGTCGGCGCTGACGGACCAGGCGGCGCGCGAGCTCATCTTCCTCTCGGGTTTCACCTCGCGCGAGGTGGCCACGGACATCTCCGGGCGCGGCGTGGGGCTGGACGCGGTGCGCAGCTCCCTGCGGGCGCTGGGCGGAGACGTGCTGGTGGCGTCCACGCCGGGCCGGGGCACGCGCTTCGAGCTTCCGGGTGCCGGTGTCCCTCACCGTGTCCCCGCTGCTCTTCGTGAAGGTGGCCGAGGAGACGCTCTGTCTGAGCGCCGTCCACGTCTCGCGGGCGATGAAGGTGGAGGCCTCGCAGATCAAGGAAGTCGCCGGGCGCGCGGTGCTCCTGGTGGATGATCAGCCCATGCCCTTCGCCTCGCTGGGGGCCCTGCTCGGGCTGGGTCCGGACGAGGTGGCGGGCGAGGGGGCCCTGGTGCTGGTGGTGCGCAGCCAGGGCGCCACGGCCGCGCTGGCGGTGGACCGGGTGCTGGAGGAGAGCGTCCAGGCCATCCTGCCGCTCAAGGGGCTGATGGCGCACTTCCCGCACCTCACGGGCGCCACCACCCTGGCGGACGGCCGGCTCGCCATGGTGCTGTCGGCGGCCCACCTCATCGCCAGTGCCCAGGGCACCCTGGGCCTGCGGATACCTCGCGCGCCCGCGGCCGCCCGTCCCCCCGCCGCCCCCCGCCGCCGCATCCTCGTGGTGGACGACTCCCCGCTCACCCGGGAGCTGATCGGCTCCCTGCTGGAGGCCGTGGGGTACGACGTCATCATGGCCACCGACGGCATGGAGGCCCTGGACATGCTCAACGGGAGCCTCAACGGGTACCTCAACGGGAACCTTAATGGGGGCTCCAATGGTCCGAAGGTGGACCTGGTCTGCACGGACCTGGAGATGCCCCGGGTGGACGGGTTGGAGCTGACCCGTCGCCTCAAGGAGCATCCAACCCACAAGGTTCTCCCGGTGGTCATCCTCACCACGCGTGGAGGCGAGGAGGACCGGCAGCGTGGGTTGGCGGCCGGAGCCAACGGCTACATCACCAAGGGTGACCTGGTGCGTCAGGATCTCGTGGATGTGGTGGGCCGTCTCCTGGGCTGACATGCGCCTGCGGGACTGGGGCCCATATTGGGTATACTCGGGGCGTCGCGCACGGGGTATGGAAGCCACATGGGCAAGAAAGTGTCAGTGCTGGTCGTTGACGACTCGCACATCTGCCGACAGCTGATTTGCGAAGCTCTGGGCCGGGATCCGGACCTGGAGGTTGTCGGGACTTGCGCCAACGGCAAGGAGGCGCTCGAGGCCGCGCGGGAGCTGCGTCCGCAGGTCATCACCATGGACGTGGAGATGCCCGTGATGGACGGGCTCACGGCCGTGGAGCACATCATGGCCGAGGTGCCCACTCCCATCCTGATGCTGACGGCGGATCCGCGGCAGCAGGCGCCGGAGCTGACGTGCCGGGCGTTGGAGCTGGGCGCGCTGGCGCTGCAGATCAAACCGGCCATCGACGCGGGCACCGAGGCGTGGAACCTGTCGCGCGAGGTGAAGCTGCTGTCCTCGGTGCGCGTCATCCGGCACATCCACAACAGCAAGCGCCGGCCGCCGCTGCCGGGCAGTGGGACGACGCCCGCTCCGGTGGTGGGCATGCCCTACGGGGTACTGGCGGTGGCCAGCTCCACGGGAGGCCCGCAGGTCCTCTTCCGGATGCTCTCCGAGCTGCCGGCGGACTTCCCCACGCCCATCGTCATCGTCCAGCACATCAACGCCGCCTTCTCCGAGTCGCTGGCGGGCTGGTTGGCCAACTCCTCGAAGCTCAAGGTGCGGCTGGCGACGGACGGCGAGCAGCTCCTGCCGGGCAATGTGCTGATCGCCCCGCCGGGGCAGCACATGTCCATTCCCTTCCGGGGGCGGGTGGCGCTGAGGCAGGGCGTGGAGCGGGACGGGCACATGCCCTCGGGCACGGTGCTGCTGGAGAGCGCGGCCAAGGCCTACGGGCGGCGCACGCTGGGGCTCATCCTCACCGGCATGGGCGAGGACGGGGCGGACGGCATGCTCGCCATCAAGCAGGCGGGCGGAATGACGTTGGCGCAGAACGAGGAGTCGTGCGTGGTGTTCGGCATGCCGGGCGCGTCGGTGGCGCGCAAGGCGGTGGATCACCTCGTCCACGGCGACGACATCGCGGGAGCGCTGGTGCGGCTCGCCCGGGGTGAGTCCCTCGCCGCGGGGCGCTGAGCGCCGGTGGCCCCTCCCACCTTCCCGCTGGCCTCCAGTCCCTTCCACGCCTTCGTGGCGCGGCGGACGGGCATGGCGTTGAGTGATTTGCAGTGCCGGCGGCTCGACGAGAAGCTGACGGCACGGCCGGGGGGGTTGAGCCCGCAGTACCTGCTGCACCTGCAGTCTCCGGCGGGCGCGGCGGACCTGGCCGAGCTCATCGACGCCATCTCCGTGCAGAAGACGGAAGCTCTTCCGGGACGAGTCGCAACTGGAGGCGCTGCGCGCGCACGTGCTGGGGCCCATGGTGGCGAGGATGCGCCGGCCGCTGCGGCTGTGGAGCGCCGGCTGCGCCACGGGCGAGGAGGTGGCCACGCTGCTGGTGATGCTCGCCGAGGTGGGGGCGGAGTCCTCCAGCACGGTGCTGGGCACGGACATCTCGGAGACGGCCATCACGCGGGCGCGGGAGCTGTGCTTCAGCGCGGAGCAGCTCCAGCGGGTGCCGTCCGGGGCGCGCGAGCGCTGGTTCCTGCCGGCTCCCGGGGGCCGCTTCACGCTGGTGGGGCACCTGAAGGATCGGGCCGGCTTCGAGTGCCACAACCTGATGGACCTGCCGTACCCGACGGCGGTGGAGGGGCAGGGCTTCGACGTCATCGTCTGCCGCAACGTCCTCATCTACTTCTCGCCCGAGTCCTTCGAGCGGGTGGTGGCGTCGCTGGCCGCGCGGCTGGCGCCGGAGGGGATGTTGGTGCTCTCGGCCGCCGAGCCGCTGCTGCGCACCCCGCCGAGCCTGCGCACCGTGCGCTTCGAGCAGGCCTTCTTCTACGCCCGGGCGCAGGAGGCCACGGCCTTCGTCGACGCGGTGCTGCCCGGGGCCCCGAGGACGCCGAGCTCCGGTGGCCTGCCCGCGGTGGGCACCCGCCAGCCCCTGCCGAGGACGCCGAGCGTCAGCGGGTTGCCGGCGGTGGGCGCCTCGACGTCGCTGCGGACCGCGACCTCGGGCCGCTTTCCGGCGGTGGCACCCCAGAAGCCGGAGGGCTCCACCGAGGTCCAACCCGGGGATGCGGGCGCGCACTCGGAGGCGGATGCCCTCTTCGCGAAGGTGCTGGAGTGGGCCTCCTCGGGCGGCGAGGCGAGCCCCCAGACGGCGGAGTCGCTGCGGCGCTGCCTCGCGTTGGATCCAGACCTGTCCGCGGCGCGCTACCTGATGGGGATGTTGCTGGAGCAGCGGGGCGCGCTGGCCGAGGCGGCCGCGGAATACCGGCGGGCCCTGCGCTCGCTGGAGGAGGGGAGGGCGCGCGCCACCCCCTTCTTCCTCAACAACGCCCGGCTCCAGGTGGCCTGTGCCCGCGCCATCGAGCGGGTGGAGCGGGGCGCCGGTCCTCCTCCGGCGCGTTGACGGGCAGGCAGGCGGGCCGCGAGGACGTGAAGAAGCCCGCGCGGGCCCGGGGGTTTGACCGTAAGATGCGCCCCCTATGCGAAGGCTTGCCCTGATCGCCCTCCCGCTCGCGCTCTCCGGCTGCTTCTACCCCGCGGATCGCGGGCGTGCCCTGGAGACCCGTCTCGCGAAGCTCGACTCCACCCAGGCGCAGCTCCAGGCGGAGCTGAAGCAGACCCGCGAGCAACTCGACGCCACGCTGCCGAAGATCGACGCGAAGATCGCCGAGGTCTCCAAGGCCCTGCAGAGCCTGGACAACGCCTCGCGGCGCTCGGGCGCGGACATTGGCATCCAGCTCCAGAAGACGGTGGAGGACCTGGCCCAGCTTCGCGGCCAGGTGGAGACGTACCTCTACAAGATTGGCGAGCTGGAGGGCGCGCTCACCAAGACGAACGAGGAGACGGAGAAGCGGCTGCTGGCCCTCAAGGGCGAGGCGGCCCTGAAGGAAGCCGAGGCGAAGAAGAAGGCCGAGGAGCTGAAGCGGCCCACGGACAAGAAGGAGTTCCTCGCGCTGGCGCAGGAGAAGGCCAAGGGCGGCGACGTGGCCGTGGCCCGGCAGCTCTACTCGGAGTTCCTCAAGAAGTGGCCCAAGGACGCGCTGGCCTCCGAGGCCCACTTCGGCCTGGGGGAGACGTACTTCACCGAGGACAAGTGCCGCGAGGCCCTCCACGAGTACGGCAAGCTGCTGCAGGAGTACCCCAAGGCCGAGTCCACTCCGAATGCGTACCTGCGCTCGTCGGAGTGCTTCAAGAAGCTGAAGATGCAGGATGAGTCGCGGCTGGCGCTCGAGGAGCTCGTGAAGGGCTACCCGAAGTCGGAGGCGGCGAAGACGGCCAAGGCGCGCCTGGCAGAGCTGGACAAGGCGAAGAAGGCCGATCCCAAGAAGGGTGGAAAGAAATGAGCTGGCGTCTGACGCTGCTGGCCGTGCTCTCGCTGCTGCTGACGCCCCTGGTGTCGGGCGCGGCGTCCAAGCAGGTGGTGCTCCTGTTCACCGGAGACAACGGGGGCGAGATCGCCCCCTGTGGTTGACGCCACAACCCGTCTGGCGGTCTGGCCAGACGAAAGACGGCCTTCTCGCAGGAGCGCGCGAATGGCGGGCCGGTGCTGGTGCTGGATGCGGGCAATGCGCTCTTCAAATCCTCCAGGCCGGGAGGGGATCCGAAGGAGAAGGAGCGGGCCGCGCTGCTGCTCGAGCTGATGGACGCGATGGGCACCACGGCCATGGCCGTGGGCTCGCGTGACCTGACGCTCGGGACGGACTTCCTCGTCCGCACCACCAAGGGCAAGAAGCTGAAGCTGCTGTCCGCCAACCTGGTGGGCGCGGGAGGCAAGCCGCTCTTCCCGGCCTCCACGGTGGTGACGGTGGGCGACGTGAAATTCGGGCTGGTGGGCCTCTCCCCCGAGGGGCCTGCCGGCGCGCAGCAGGGCGTGGTGGGCAAGCCTCCGGTGCCCGCGGCCATCGCCGAGGCCCGCCGCCTGCGCACCCAGGAGAAGGTGGACGTGGTGGTGGTGCTCGCCGCCATGCCCTACCCGGATGCCCTCGCGCTCTCCCAGGAGGCGGGCAACTCCGTGGACTTCATCCTCCAGTCGCACGACAACCGGGGCCAGGGCGTGGCGCAGCGCAACGACTTCGCCACCCTCGTCCCCACGGGCGAGCGGGGGCGGCAGATCGGCCACCTGGCGCTCTCCGTGGGGGGCAAGGGGCCCTTCGTGGACCTCTCCGAGCCGGAGCGGGCCCAGCAGAACCTGCGGATCCTCGATGCCAACCTCCAGCAGGCGCGGCGGAGCCTGGCGGCCGCCAAGGACGAGCGGACCCGGAAGACCTGGGAGGAGACCATCGCCAGCTTCGAGGCCCGCAGGAAGGCGCTCGCACTGCAGGTGGAATCGGGCAAGCAGGGGCTCGAGCGGACCCACCGCCTCTCGTACATCCAACTGGGCAGCAACGTGCGGGATGATGCCGAGGTGAAGAAGCGGGTGGAGCGAATCGAACCCCCGGGTTCCGCATCTCATTAGTCTGGACGGGGCCCGGTCGCGGGCCTTGTGCCAGGGCCGGTCCGCCGTTATAAGCGCCGGCCTACCTCTAGAACGCCAGACCTCCCACCCCGGTGTGGGGGCAAGGCGCAGGGAGTTGTCCAAATGAAGCCCGATCTGCACCCGGTCTATCCCGCCGCCCGTATCACCTGCGCGTGCGGTCACACCGTCGAGACCAAGTCCACGCGTGGCTCGTTCACCGTGGAAGTCTGCTCGAACTGCCACCCCTTCTTCACCGGCAAGTACAAGCTGCTCGACACCGCGGGCCGCGTGGAGAAGTTCCGCAAGAAGTACGGCACGGGGGCGGGGACGTCCGCCGCTGCTCCCGCCGAGGGCGCTGCTCCGGCCGCTGCTCCCGCCGAGGGCGCTGCCCCCGCCGCGAAGAAGACCGCCGCCAAGAAGGCCAAGGCCTAGTCTCTTCCGCCTCACCGCGTAGCACCCGCCGAGCACGGCGCTGGAAGGCCTCGATGAGAGGCACTCCCGCCGTGCTCGCGGCGTTTCTGGCACCCGCGTTCCACGTCAAGTTTCAGGGTGCTACAGGCCAAAATTTGGACGTAGCACGCTGTTGCCCGCACATTGCCGCCCGTCACGACGACCCCTGACGGAGGCGAGATGTCCGCGGAAGCCACTGCCCTGAAGCTTGTTCAGCAGCCCTCTCTGCGCGAGAGCCTTTTCGCCAAGAGCGATGCCTACCGGCTGTACCAGGGCGATAGCCTGGCGCTGCTCGAGCAGTTCGACGCGGGCACCTTCGACATGGTGTTCGCCGACCCGCCCTACTTCCTGTCCAACGGCGGCTTCACCTGCAAGAACGGCAAGCGCGCCGCGGTGAACAAGGGCGGCTGGGACGTGTCGCGCGGGGTGGACGAGGACCACGCCTTCACCACCGCGTGGCTCAAGGCCTGCCAGCGGGTGCTCAAGCCCACCGGCACCATCTGGGTGAGCGGCACGCAGCACGTCATCTTCTCGGTCGGCTTCGCGATGCAGAAGCTCGGCTACAAGCTGCTGAACACCGTCACCTGGTACAAGCCCAACGCCAGCCCCAACCTGGCGTGCCGCTACTTCACGCACTCCTCCGAGCTGCTCATCTGGGCCTCGCCCAAGCCGGCGGCCAAGCTGCAGCACACCTTCAACTATTCGAAGATGAAGGCGGACAACGGCGGCAAGCAGATGCGCGACGTGTGGGCGCTGCCGCGCACGGGGGACGAGGAGCTGGCCGCGGACGAGTCCGGCCGCGTGTGGACGATGACGGCGCCGCGCCGCGAGGAGAAGGCGCACGGCAGCCACCCCACGCAGAAGCCGGTGTCGCTGCTCGAGCGCGTCATCGAGGCGAGCACCCCCGAGGACGCGGTGGTGCTGGACCCCTTCAACGGCAGCGGCACCACGGGTGTGGCGGCGATGAAGCTGGGCCGGCGCTACGTGGGCATCGACATGGACGAGCAGTACCTGAAGCTGTCGCAGAAGCGCCTGGCCGAGGCCGAGCGCGCCGCGCGCCGGTAGTCCTCACTTCGTGGCGAGCTGGAGGGGCTGGCCTTCCGGCACGTGCTTCATCGCCACCGAGTTCATGCAGTAGCGCAGTCCGGTGGGCGGCGGACCATCCGGGAAGACGTGTCCCAGGTGGCCATCGCACCGGCCGCAGCGCACCTCGGTGCGCAGCATGCCGTACGAGCGATCCTGGTACTCCGTCACCGCATCCGGCCCGAGGGGCTGGGTGAAGGAGGGCCAGCCGGTGCCCGACTCGAATTTCTCGCCGGACTTGAAGAGCGGGTTGCCGCAGCCGGCGCAGACGTACGTGCCGGGCGTCTTCGTCCCGAGGAAGCACCCGCTGCCGGGGCGCTCGGTGCCATGGTGGCGCAGCACCTGGTACTCCTCGGGTGTCAGGCGCTTGCTCCACTCCTCGTCACTGAGGATGAATTTGTCAGCCATGTCTTCATCCTGCTGTCCGCCCTGCCCGGGAGCAATCCTTCCTTGGGGCTCGGCGCTCGGGGATTGACACAGGCTGTGTGGGTGCCCATCCTGGGCGTCTGGTTCGCGCGGATGCTCCTTGCGCGGCGGGAGGTGTGCCATGGGACGTGTCGAAAACGGTGTCTCTGGTCTCTCCACGCTGCTGCTCGCGTAGCCGGGCGCGTTCCGTCTCACCGCTGAACGGACCCGCTGGCTCCGGTGCTCGGGCACCGGTGTGGAGCCTCGTCTTTTCCTGACTGATGGCGCCGTGCCCCCGTGCGGGTGCGGCGTCCAGGGAACCGTTCGCTCCATGAGCTCGAAGCCTCGCCGTCCCCGCGGCGCGTCGCCACACGACGCGTCCCTTCCGGCGCGTCACCTGCGCCTGCAGTCCTCCATTTTCGAGGAGGTGTCCCTCCTGTTCCGAGGTGAGCTGTCCGACCCGCTGCTCGAGGGCGTCACGGTGACGACGCTCGAGCTGTCCCCGGACGGCCGCCAGGCCCGTATCGGCTTCACCCTTCCGCCCGAGCGCCAGGAGTCCGGCCCCGCTCCGGTGGAGGAGGCCCTCGAGCGCGCGACGGGGTTCATCCGCTCGCAACTCGCGCTGGGCCTGAACCTCAAGCGCGTGCCGAACCTGCGCTTCGTCTGCGTGGGCGTGGCACCGCGCCTGCTGGCCACCGACGGGGAAGGAGACGCGTCATGATGCCTCGTGTCCTCGAGAGCCCGCCCGGGGCCCTGCCCATTCTCGCCTGGGCGCGCGAGGTACCGCCGGGCGCGGTGAAGCAACTCCAGCACATCGCCAGCCAGCCGTACGTGGTGGAGCACGTGGCGGCGATGCCGGACGTCCACGTGGCCCAGGGCGTGGCCGTGGGCACCGTCTTCGCCACCGAGCGCACCGTCGTGCCGGGGGCGCTGGGAGGAGACCTCGGGTGCGGTGTCAGCGCCCACCGGTTCGCCTTCCCGGCGGCGTCACTGGGGAGGGCGGAGCTGGAGCGGCTGCTGGCGGCCGTGGCGCGCCGGGTGCCGGTGGGAGACGCGGTGCACCGGGGCGCGGGCCTGCCCCTGCCACCGGAGCTTCCAGGCGGCGAGCCTCTCCACCCACCGGCTCCAGAAGGACTGGGAGCGCCTCGCGCCGCGGCACCTCGCCACGCTCGGGGGAGGCAACCACTTCCTCGAGCTGGACCGGGATGCCGGGGGAGACCTGTGGCTGCTCATCCACACGGGCTCGCGGGGCATTGGGGGCGCCATCGCCTCGCACCACCTGCGGGTGGCCGCCGCGCAGGGGGTGGGCTCGCTGCCGGGCCTGCGCACCGACTCGCCCGAGGGGGCCGCGTGCCTGGCGGACATCGACTGGGCCTGCCGCTTCGCCCGGGCCAACCGTGACGTGCTCGCCGCGCGGGCGGTGGAGGTGTTGTCCGAGGCGCTCGGCTGCGAGCCGGAGCCGGGCGCGAGCGTGGACGTGCACCACAACTACGTGGAGGAGGAGGCGCACCTGGGCCGCGTGCTGCTCGTCCACCGCAAGGGCTCGGTGGGGCTGGAAGCGGGGCAGCGGGGCCTCATCCCCGGCTCGATGGGGACGGCCTCGTACGTGGTGGAGGGGAGGGGAGCGCCGCTGGCCTTCCGCTCCTGCTCGCACGGGGCGGGGCGGGTGCTCACGCGGAGCGAGGCCCGGGCGCGCATCCGCCCGGCGGCGCTGGAGCAGGCGCTGCGCCGGGTGGTGTTCGACCGGGGCCGGGTGGAGGCACTGGTAGAGGAGGCTCCGGCCGCCTACCGGGACATCGCGGAGGTCTTGGAGGATGAGGCGGACCTGGTGTCGCCAGTCTTGAGGCTCACGCCCATCGCCGTGCTCAAGGGCTGAGCCTGCTACTCCAACTCCTTCCACATGTGCACCAAACTGTTGTTGGGCCGCCCCATGAAGGAATCGAGCAGACGTTCCTCGACACCGTGGGATTCCCAAACAGCCGCTGGCTCAAGCCCAATACACTCCTGGGGGGACGCCTCTCTCGAATTGCCGAGGGTGTCGAAAATCCAACAGCGCCGGAGTGGGCCCACTTCCATTCTGAATTGGACAATGGGTTGCGTCAGGCGCGCCTCGAGCTCTCTCCTCCCAATGAGTTCCCATGACTTCGGGTAGGGATACTTGACCATAATCCTGAAAAGAACGGGCTTGGATGCGATCCTGTCCAGGTCCGAGTCTGGACTGGTGGTCCTGTAATTGTAGAAGGCATCGAAATGCAATTCGAGAGCCCTCCCATAGCCGAAGGAGCCGTCTGGGAGGGGAATTCTCCAGAATGAACCTGGTTTATGCTTTGGCGGCATATCCTAGTATCCTGTGTAACGGTGAAGCTCGCCCCAGCGAGTTGTAGCAGCATCGTGAAACCGTCTGCCCCGCGGGTTGTCTTTTGCCACGGCGCGCACGACGTTCTCGGTTCGATGGGGCTTGCCCGTGTCGGACTGGGCGCCTCCATGGGAATCCATCAACTGCTGCTCTCTTCCGCGAATCCGCCAATACGCTGGATCATCATACCGCAGATTGTAGTCGATGGCGGTTCCAATATCGAACACATCAAGTTGTGCTTGAGCAAATGAAACATCCTTCGGGTCTTCGTTCTCATCAACATGATGATTCCTGTCTCGGTACCGAAGGGCCAACTGTGCCTGGAGGTCAAGAGGCAGGCCAAGATCAACGACCATGCTGGTGCGCCCTGAGTAGTAGAGCCTGGTTCTCTTGTTGAGCTTTCTGTAGGTCACATAGAGACGGCCGCGTTTGTTTTTGCTTTCTCTGCCGGATTCCGCATCTGGCTGTCCACTGGGAAGAGCGCGGAAAGAAGACACTGACTCGGGTTGGGGCGTGGGCGCGCTTGTCTCTACTGACGCAGTGCGATCAGGCGCCTGGTGAATGAGGATTTCTATTTCGAGGGTGCTCGGAGTCGCAGAGCCCTTTGGGGGCTGATACCGGCCTTGAACCCATCCAGAAACGTCTCCGAAGTGTGTGCCGTAGAACTCGTCCGCGATGTCGATGGGGGTCTGCTCACCGTCCATAACCGCTTTGACGGTGAGGCAAAGCAGCAGAACACTGCCCGTGGCCGCGACGACCGCGCCGCCCGTGACCAGGGCTTCTCCTCCCGCAGTGCCTGCTCCTGCCGCGGTCGTGCCGCCTTGAGGCACCGGGCGCAACATGCCGCGGGGGACCCCATCGCCTGTGCCTCCGCCAGGAAGCCCTCGCAGCGGTGGTTGGGAACGGGGACGTGGAGCAGTCGGCGAACTCGCCCCCGGCGCGGGCACGGCGGCAGATGCTTCACCTTGTTCTGCCTGCGCAACGCCGCTGCTCGGGATGTAGACGCAGTACCTTGCTTGTCCAGTGGCAGGGAGAACGCTCCGGGGAACGCTGCTACACCCCACGAGCAACATGCATGTCAGCAGAGCCACCCCTCTTGGCACCCAGCGCCTCCTGGCAGGAGCTCCGCTCGCGAGGAGCCCCACGCGGGATTACAGGGAGGCCGTGCGACCGAGTCAACCAAGGGACCGCGAACGCGTGGAGGCGGCGGGAATCGAACCCGCCGCCCCTCACTCTTCACCAGGCTACGGCAAGCTCACCTCTTGGAGGAGCTGTCCGAGGTCCAGGGGTTTGCGGAGGACTCGGACGTCCGCGAGCCTCCGGCGGCTGCAGCAGGGCGGTGACCATGACCACGAGCGTCGCCTGAAGCAGTCCTTCGGCGCGGCTCTGTCTGACCAGCCAGCCTCCGCTTTCTCCCGGCAGGACGTAGTCCGTCACCAGCAATGAAACACTCTCCGCGCGCAGGCTCGCGATTCCCTGCTCGGCGGTGGCGAAGGCGTTGACCCGGTAGCCGCTCGTCTCCAGAAGCTCCGTCAACGCTTCCCGGATGGCGCCGTCGTCCTCGACCAGGAGGGCCGTGGGTTGAGTCTTCATGGCTTCTCCTTGGGCACCACGGCTTCCGGGGTGGAGGCCAGCGGCAGCCGGACCGTGAAGGTCGAGCCTTCGTTTGGAATGCTGGCGAGCCCGATGCTCCCGCCATGCGCATCGATGATTTCCCGGACAATCCACAGCCCGAGCCCCATGCCCGAAGGACCGCCGCTGTGGGCGCGCTCGAAGCGCTCGAAGATGCGCCGCTGCTCAGATGCCGGTACGCCCAGCCCCGTGTCCGTCACCGCCAGGACGGCGAAGGCCCCCTCCCGGCGGACCTTGATGTGCACGGGCTTCCGGTTGCCGTATTTCAACGCGTTGGAGAGCAGGTTGCCCACCACCTGCTCGAGCCGCGCCACATCCCACTCCCCGGTGACTGGCTCCGCGTCCAGCGTGACCTCGATACCGCCCGCGGTGAGCTCGTCCGCGTTGCGCACCAGGAGATCCCTGGCGAGCTCCGCCAGGTCCACGCTCGTGCGCTTCAGCTCGATACGCCCCACGGTCATCCGCGAGACGTCCAGCAGCAGATCGATGAGTGTATTCAGCCGCTCGGTCTGCCGGACGGAGGCCTGCAGCTTCGTGGTGAGCACCTCCACCGCCAGGCCCGCTCCCGTGCTGACGCGGTGCAAGAGGTTCTGGACCTGCAGCCGGAGCGCCGTCAGGGGCGTGCGAAGCTCGTGGGCCGCGGTCGCGAGAAACGCATCGTGCAGGCGGACGCTGTTGCTGACCTCCTCATAGCGGCGCGTGCTCTGAGTCTCGCGGTCCCGAAGCTCGGTGATGTCCCGGAACGAGGTGACCACGCCGGCGAGGCTTCCCTCCGCGCTCGCCAGGGGATGGGAGGTGAACGAGAGCCAGCTCAGCTCGCCACCCGATTGCCGGATCCCGATGATCAATCCGCGCTCGGATTGCCCGGTGCGCAGGCACACCAGCGCGGGACAATGCTCCAGCGAGAACGGGCTGCCATCCTCCTGAAGTGCTTCACAGTGCTCGAGCACGGAGCGCCTGCCCAGCAGCGCATCGGCTGGGATGCGCAGGATGCGCTCCGCGCTCGGGTTGGTGGCGCGGATGACGCCGTCCTGATCGTGGAAGACCACTCCTTCTTCCATGCCCTGGACGACGAGCCGGTAGTGGAGCTCCATCGGGTTCGGGGATTGAGACCCACTCACCGCTTCGTTCCTGGCGACGATACGTTTGGCCGCGTCCACGCGCGTTTCTCCTGGTTGCTCTGTGTCACCTCCGCCCTCCCCCAGACCGGCAGGGCCCATAGCAATCGAAATGCCACTCCTCGGCGCGTGGGTCGGCGCCGAACAGTGGCAGATCGTTCCCTGTAATTTTGGGGGGTTGAGGGTCGGCCGCCGAACAGCGAGCGTGTCGCCGGCTCGACGAGAACGGCCTCGTCGGGGCGGACACTGAAAAAACAACAGCCCGGCGTCCGGAAGAACTTACCGGATTGTTCGGCGATCGACCCACGCGCGGGGCCGATCGCCGGAGGAGGCGAAGCAGGAGAGGACGCCCGGGACTACGCGGCGGGCTGCTCCTTATGAGAGCGCCAGATGAAGGAGTAGACGTCCATCAGGTCGCGAGGCGGGTGCCCCGCGGCCGTCAGCCGCTCCGAGGTCTTCCGCGCCACGTCCAGGAATCGCTCGTAGGTGGTGCTGGCGACGGGCGCGTGCTTGTCCGCCGTGAGGTTCAGGACGAGCGCCTGCTGCTCGAAGACGGTGGGCTTCACGAAGGTGTGCTGCGCGGGGGCGTAGAGCGCCTGCAGCAGCGTGGCCAGGGGCCAGGTGACCTTCCGGCCCTGGCCCTCCGCGTCCCAGATGCGGACCGAGCTCGCGAACTTCTCGAAGCGCGGCCCGTGCGCGCCCTCGCCGTGCAGCAGCCCGCCCAGTGCCGTCACGAACGCGGCCCGGTCCTCCTCCTTCATGGAGGTGAAGGGGATGGGGCCCTCCAGGGGGAAGACGAGGTTGGTGAAGCCCATCAGCTTCTTGGCGGCCTCGAAGGTCTCCTCCGGGGTGGCGCTCGCCAGCCGCTCGGGGGAGAGCGTCTCCTGGGCGAGCTTGATGGCGGCGGTCTTGTACCCCTTCTTGCCCTTGGCCTCGGGGGCTCCCCGCTCCTCGGAGACGAACTTCTCCCCCGTGAAGCCGCCGGGGAAGAAGGTCTCGAACCAGCGCACCTGGGCTTCGAAGGACGGGAACACGGCGGTGAGCGGGCGCGCCGCCTTGGCCTTGGCCTTGGCGGACTTCTTCGCGCCGCCCTGCGGGTGCTTCCCACGCAGCCGGGTGTCCACGGTCCGGGCCTCGTCGGCGCTCAGCTCGACGGCCTGGAGCCCCTTCACCTGGGACTTGATGAAGACTTTCCGCCCCCCGTGTTCGAAGGCGAGGACGAGCTTGCCGTCCTTGTCGTCCAGCAGGGTCGCGCGACCCCACGAGGGTTGGCTCTCCAGCGTGAAGAGGGTCGGGGTGGCGGTGGCGCGCATGCGGTTCTCCTGGGGTGTGAGCCGTCCGCGTCCGCGACGGGCTCGTCGCGGTGGCGCTCTTCGGCAAGGCCCCACGGATGAGGGGGGCCACTCAGGTATACGCCAGCGACGGAAAACATGTTGGATGCGCGGGAGCCTCTGGCGCACGACACCGGCCGGGCGCTGGGCCGGGTTGGCCAGGAAGCAGGCTCAGCGCGCCCCCCAGTCCTTGAACCTGGGGGGCTGAAGCGGCGGCTCAGGGCAGGGCGACGGCCTGCTCCAGCGCCTCCTGGATCTGCGGCAGCGAGTAGGGCTTGGGCAGCACCACCACGCCCTCCAGGGGCGCCTCTCCCCGGGGGAGGGCCACGTTCCCATGGCCCGAGGCGAGGATGACCTTCATCCCCGTCTTCCGCTCCGCCACCTCTCGCGCCAGATCCACTCCCGACGCACCCGGCAGCGACACGTCGGTGAACAGCACATCGAAGCCGCTGGCGGCCATCGCCCCCCGGGCCTCCTCGGCGCTGGTGACCGACAGGACCTCGTGCCCCAGCAGATCCATCAACTCGACCGCCGAGGAGCGCACGTCCTCGTCATCCTCCACCAGCAGCACGCGCAACCGGCGGGACGCGGCGGGCGCGGGCGGGCGCGCGGGGGTGGTGGGGGGCGTGGGGGGCGTGGGCGCCGGCGCCGCAGCCGCACGGGGCGGCCCGCGGACGGCCAGCCGCTGCTGGCGGCCGTTGAGCAACTGCCGCAGCCTGCGGGCCAGCTCCTCCCGGCTGTAGGGCTTGCTCAGCAACTGCACCCCCGCGTCCAGCCGGCCACCATGAACGATGGCGTTCTCCGTGTAACCCGAGGTGAAGAGCACCTCGATGTCCGGGTGCAACGCCTTGGCCTGCCGGGCCAGCTCGGGGCTGCGCACCGGGCCGGGCATCACCACGTCCGTGAACACCAGATCGACGGGGACGCCGCTCTCGAGGATCACCAGCGCGCTCTGCGCGTCCACGGCCTTGAGCACGCGGTAGCCCAGCTCGCTCACCATCTCCACCACGGTGGTCCGCACCTCGGCGTCGTCCTCCACCACCAGGATGGTCTCCGAGCCCCCTTCGATGGGGCCGGTGACGACCTGGGCGTCCGCCGACTCGGCCTCCACCGCGCGAGGCATGTAGAGCTTGATGGTCGTGCCATGCCCCAGCTCGCTGTAGAGCTTGATGTGGCCGCCACTCTGCTTGACGAAGCCGTACACCATGCTCAGGCCCAGGCCCGTGCCGCGGCCCTCGGGCTTGGTGGTGAAGAACGGCTCGAAGGCCCGCTCCATCACCTCGGGCGTCATGCCGCCGCCGGTGTCCGAGACGGCCAGCAACACGTACTGGCCGGGGAGGATCTCGGGGTGCAACCGGCAGTAGTGCTCGTCGAGCACGGCATTGCCGGCCTCGATCGTCAGCTTGCCGGTGCCGTTCATGGCGTCCCGGGCGTTGACGGCCAGGTTGATGATGACGTTCTCGAACTGGTTGGGATCCAGGGCCGTGTTCCACAGCTCCTTGGAGGTGGAGGTCTCCAGCTCCACCTCCTCGCCCAGGGTGCGGCGCAGCAGATCATCCATGCCGCGCACCAGCTTGCTCACGTTGACGACGAGCGGTTGGAGGGGCTGGCGGCGCGCGAAGGAGAGGAGCTGGGAGGCGAGCTTGGCGCCCCGATCCACGGCGCGGGCGGCGGTCTGGACGCGGTTCAGGGCGCGCTCGTTGCCCACCACGTCGCGCTGCAGGAGCTGGAGGTTGCCGGCGATGACCTGGAGCAGGTTGTTGAAGTCATGCGCCACGCCGCCGGTGAGCTTGCCCACGGCTTCCATCTTCTGGGACTGCCGGAGCTGGGCCTCGGTCTTGCGGCGCTCCTGCTCGCTCTCCTCGAGCGCGCGGGTGCGCTCGCGCACCAGCTCCTCCAGGTGCTCCTGGTAGTGGCGCACCTGCGCCTCGGCGAGCACCCGCGACGTGACGTCCTGGCCATAGACGAGGACGGCCAGGACGGGCCCTCCCGGCAGGCGGATGGGCCGGTAGTCGAAGTCGAGGAACAGCTCCTGCAGCGGATCGCTCTCCTTCTTGCGGAGGGCGATCTTGAAGGCGCGCATGCTGATCGACTCGCCCTGGTGGAACACCCGCTGGAACAGGCCGTAGACGCCTTTGTTCTTGTCCTCCTTGAGCTCCGGCCGCACCTGGAGCAGCGGCATGCCGATGATGTTCCGGAAGCCAACGAACGGCAGGTAGTTCTCGTTGACCATCTCGAAGACGAAGTCGGGCCCGCGGAGGACCGCCACCACCCCCGGCAACGTCTCGAGCAACTGGCGGAGGTAACGGCGCTCGTGCTCCAGCTTCTCGTTGTTCTCCTGCACCGTGGACATCCGGGCCAGCAGGGGCGCGAGCTGGTCCAGGGAGAAGCCCTCCCGCCCGTCCTCCCGCGCCCACTTCGCCAGGTCCGTGGAGCGCAGGTCCGTCACATCCACGGCCTGCTGGAGGATGAAGGCCACGTTGCCCGCGGCGTCGAGGAGGGGCTTGTGGGAGTAGGTCCAGAAGCGCTCCTCGAGCACCGGCCCCGCCTGGGTGGGGCGGGAGATCGGCCAGGCCACCATCGGGACGATGTCCGCCGTGCGCCGGGTGAGCACCCGCTCGAGGGACTCCCGGAGGATTCGCGGGCCCTCCGGGTCCGCGGGGCGAGTGCCCTGGGGGAGCACCTCGAAGACGTTGCGCCCGATGATCTCCTCACGCCGCAGCGACGTGGCATTCAGGTAGGCCTGGTTGGCCGCGACGTATTTCAACTCCCGGTCCAGCGCCATGAGCGGAGCCGGAGCGGAGTCGAACAGGTTCTGGGTATCGATCATGTGGGACATGCGGGATTCAGGATAGACGACGAAGCCGGTCCAGAGGACAGGTATCCCACGGCTTCCTGTCTAGTTGTCGCCCCAGGTGAAACCAGTACCCAGGGTGAAGGTGACGCCCTGGGCCCAGGGGGCCGTGGGGGGCGCGAACGCGCGGTACTGCGCCTCCGCGCTCAGGGAGACCCCGCGGCTGAGCAGCGTGTGGAGCCGCAGGCCCACCGGCAGCTCCGGGAAGAGCTGGCCTCGCTGGGAGGACAGGCCCGCACCCGCCGTGGCGCGCAAGTCGAGCCCTCGCGAATAGCCGAGCCGCGCCGTCAGCAGCGGGGGAGAGAGCAGCGCGAGCGACCAGGCATTCGCCCCGGCGCCTCCCACGAGCGGATGGGCCAGGGCCCGTGCGTAGCTGGCCGAGAGCGCCATGGCCCAGGGCAGGGGGAAGAGGACGCGGGCCCCGGCCACCGGTGCGGCACCGCGCAGCGTGGTGACGGCACCTCCCAGCACCTCCAGGGCGAGCCCGGGAGAGGGTTTCCACCGGGGCTTCGCGGCCAGCTCGCGCGCCTCGGCCAGGGCGGTGAGCCGCTGCGCCGCGTAGAGGAGGAAGGCGCGGGAGTAGGCCACGGCCGACTCGACCCGCGCGTCCACGAAGTCGTCGTACTCGGCGGGGTCCACCTTCCACGTCCGTCCCTGCCAGCGCACTTCCTTCGAATCGAAGGCATTGCCCACCACGCCATAGGCGCCGAAGGCCCCGGGCCCCGGGGTGGCCGGCGCGGCCCAGAACGCGCTCCAGGGGATGGTGCCTCCCTGCACGCGCAGCGCGCCCGTGCGCACCACCTCCAGCGTCTCCCGCGCCAGCGCGAGCTGCGCCTCCACGCCGGAGAGCGGCTCGATGTCCCGCCCCGCGTGCACCAGGGCCTGTCTCGCCGCGTGCTGCTCGAAGCGATCCGACAGCCCGTGCATCACCGGCACCACGTGCATGGGGACCGCCATGTCCTGGATGTGGTGCACCAGGTGGCCCACGCGATCGAAGGCCCGGGCCAGGTCCCCGTTGCTCGCGGCCTCCTCGGCCTCGGCCCACAGCCCCTGCACGCGGGCCCCGGAGTCCTTGCGGAAGGAGGAGTCCAGCGACGTGCCCGGGTGGAAGAAGTGGTGGTAGCCGGTCCACTTCACATGGAGGTTCAGGTCCTCCGCCCGGCTGCCCTCCACGATGGCTTCCCGGTGGGCCGCGAGCTCGGGGTGGCCCGCCGCGAGGGCCGCATCGACGGAGGCCCGGGTCATCGCCTCATGGTCCGGCACCGAAAAGGCACTGGCTCCCAGGGGGAGGAGGAGGGCGAGCAGCGGCAGGAGCGGCAGGCGGGCAGGAATCATGGGCATGGCGCGGAGCCATCGTAACCGTCGGCTTTCCAAACGCTTCCCGCGCCGGACCCGGGGAGGAGGGCGCCCGCCTGGGTCCTTGCTGCTACTGTGACTCGAAAGTTCCGCTTGGAGTGTCGGAATGTTTCACCTCCGTGACAGGTCCGGCCGTCCAGGAGTACGGACTGTGCCCAGGGGCTGTTCACGGACTGTACGGAGCCTCGTATGCTGGGCCCGTGCAAGCCAGCGCTTCCAGCAACTCTCTGTCGTACGAACCCGGCCCGATCGTCCGCCGGATGGTCATGACGCAGCAGATCTACACGCTCTTCGGCATCCCGCCGCTCGTGTACCTCATGATCCTCATCTCCGGGCTCAACGGGGAGCAGGCGATCGACGTGTCGAAGTTGCTGCTCCCGGTGCTGATCCCCGTGATGGGCGTGGCCATCCCGTACGCCGTCCTCTACGTCACCGTGGGCAACGCCCTGCGGGAGCTGCCGGGCGATGTCCCGGGCTCGCGGCTGATGCGCATCCTCAAGGTGCCGGGGATCATCGACGCGACCACGCTGCTCACCACGATGGCCGCCTCGGGGCTCTTCGTCGGCATCTCCGCCGTGCGGCACGGCAAGAGCCTGTGGACCATTCCGTGGGCCATGGGGACCATCTGGCTGCTGGTGGCGCTGCTGACGCTGCAGGAGCGCTTCTGGTACGAGAAGATCCTCCAGCCCTACGCGCTCGCGGAGTTCTACAAGAACCCCGGGCAGATGCCGCGCTCCTACGGCTTCTTCTGGCCCCGCCAGTCCTGGTTCCTTCCCTACGCCTTCGCCCTCTTCGTGGGCTGTACGCTGGTGTCGCTGGCCACCATCATCGGCCGGCAGGGGTACGAGGCCCATGAGTTCCTGATGAGCCGGCTCGACACGGCGAGCCCCGCCGAGATGGCCCCGCTGGTGCGGCAGACCATCCGCATGCTCTTCGAGAACTCGGTGATGCCGATGGCCCTGGTGGGCGCCTACCTGCTGATCAGCTCCGCGCTCGCGGCCTGGTTCCTGGCCCGGCGTCAGACGGAGGGCACGCAGAGCGTGCAGCGCACCCTGGAGGGGTTGGTGCAGGGCAGGCCCCGGCTGCCCGAGTGGGTCTCCACCGACGAGGTGGGAGATCTCTCGGCCACCACCGCGCGCGTCTTCGCGCAGCTCAAGTCGTTCGCCAACTCGCTGGCGTCCTCCGCCCAGGCCCTGCGCGACTCGGCGGAGCAGCTCGGGCAGTCCACGGGCCGGCAGACGGAGGTGCTGACGCAGCAGGCCTCCGCCCTCCAGGAGACCCAGGTCACCGCCCAGGAGATCAAGCACACCTCCGTGCTCGCCTCGCAGAAGGCGGAGGCCATCCTCAAGCAGACCGAGCGGGCGGATCAGCTCAGCATCTCGGGTGACACCGTCCTCCAGCAGGGCATGGCGGGCATGCAGGAGATCGGCTCCCAGGTGCGCGAGATGTCCACGAGCATCCGCGCCCTCGACGAGCGGGCCCGGCAGATCGCCCACATCACCACCCTGGTGAAGGGGCTGGCGGACCGCTCCAACATGCTCGCGCTCAACGCCGCCATCGAGGCGGTGCGCTCGGGCGAGGCCGGCAAGGGCTTCAGCGTGGTGGCGCGGGAGATCCGCACCCTGGCCGATCAGTCCATCAAGGCCACGCGCGACATCACCGACATCCTCCAGGACATCAGCGACGCCATCCTCTCCACCATGAACCTCATGGATCAGGGCTCGGATCGCGTCGAGGTGAGCTTGCGGCAGATCCGCGACTTCAGCACCCAGGTGCAGCAGATCTCCGGCATCGTCCGGGACAATGCCTCCTCGGTGCGGCAGATCACCGTCGCGGTGAGCCAGCAGGACGTGGGCATCGCGCAGATCTTCGAGGCGGTGAACGATCTGTCCAAGGGCATGGACCAGACGATGAATCAGCTCCGGGCCTCGGATGACGTGCTCGCCCAGGTGCGCAACGTGGCGGAGCAGGTCTCCAGCGTCGTCGCCGGTTACGGCTGGCAGCAGGAAGGCCCGCGGTCGTAGCGGGCCCTCCGGCTCACTCCGCCAGGCTGTCCCGATCGAGCTCCAGCGCGAGCATGGCGCTGCGCTCGAAGATGCGATCCAACCGGAAGGGCCGGTAGAGCTCCTTGCCCGTCCAGAGCATCTCCTGGCGCTCGGGGGCCACGTCCTTCTGGGCCCCCATCCACCCGGCGGCCCGCTGGAGGGCGCGCTTCACCTCGGGCCCGAAGAGGCCGTGGTTGCGCAGGGCGCGCAGGGCATGGACGGCATAGGCCGTCTCCAGGAGCGAGGGCGTGCGTGCCATGCCCCATCCCCCCTCGGCGTGCTGGGAGCGGAGCAGGGCTTCCACCGCGGGCCGGACCACGTCGGTGGCCCCCGCGCGGCAGAGCGCGAGCATCACCTGGGAGGTGCTGTAGAGCCAGGAGGCGTGCCACTTGTCCATCCTCCACAGGCCATCGGCGCCCCGCTTCTCGGCCAGCCAGCGCACCTGCCGCGACACGTCCTGGCCGAGGATCGCCAGCGCCATCACGCCGTGGGCGGTCGTCGTCACCGAGGGCTGCATCTCGTGGGCGTAGGTGATGAACTGCCCGTCCGCGAGCTGGTAGCGCTGCAGCAGGCCGCCGTCCACGGCGTGGCCGGTCTCCTTCAACATGGCGAGGCAGGTGGAGGTGATGTCTCCGTCACAGACGAAGAACTCGCTCATGCCGTAGCCCTCCGGGCGCACCGCCCGGTACAGGCCCTCGAGCTGGGGGCGGACGACGTCGCGCAGGCCCGGGTGATCCAGCAACCCCGTGGAGAACAGCGCCAACAGGCTCCAGGACTGCTCGTAGTGCACGATGGGCCACACGGTGGGCACCACGCCCGGCAGGCCCGTTCCGGTGGCCTCCGCGGCAGCGCGCAGGAACTCCTCCGCGCCGAGCACCTCCGCGGGCAGCTCCCGGGTGCCGGGCGGCACGGTGGCCCGGCGCAGACGCAACCAGTGCGCGGTCGCCGCCGGGCTGTTGCCCACGCCCTTCGAGCCATCGAGCACATTCATGTCGGGCTCGGTGCCCCAGGCCTCGAAGGAGTGGATGGGGGCGGTGCCGGCCCGGTGCTTCATCCGGGCGATCAGCCCCCGCCGCCGGGTGCCCAGCGCGCTCAGGGACAGGAAGGGCTTTTGCGGCAGCTCGATTCCCACCGCGGCCGCCTCTTCCAGCAGCCGCGGGAGGATGAGCTCGGCGGCCACGGGGATGTCATCCGGGAGCGGGCCGTCGAAGGCCCACGCCTCCGCGGTGCGGCGGAAGAACTCGATGCCGCCCTCCACGGCCTTGCGGCTCTCCTGGGTGTCACTGGTGCCGCGCAGCGCCAGCACGGCCGCGAGTGTCGGAACGTGCCTCGCCAGCGGCATCAGCTCCGAGCCCCACCCGCCATCCGGGCGCTGCTGGCGCATCAACCACTCGACGGCGGGCCGGGGATCCTCGGGGGGGGCGTCCCGGAGAACCTGGGCCGTGTCATAGACGGACGGAGTGAGGATTCCGCCCTGGGCGCCTAGCGCCTGAATATCCGCTCTGAGCTGGGCGATGAACCACTCGGGGGTCGAGGGCATGTGGATCACCTGGAAATGGGGGTAGTCCGACTCCTAACACGGCGGTTCCACCCGGAGGAATCCGGCCTCCGTTCCGGAGGGGACAAAGCAGGCGGGTGACCCGGAAGCGGCGGATTCCAGACCATGCGCCTGTGGCTTTTCCTGGCACACGGTAGAGGCGTGGCCAACGCGGTGCACCACGCTCCACGGTGCGCCTCGGCGGACATGCCGAACGCTAGAATCCGAGGCATATGAGCGACTCCACGAAGGCCGCGCAGTTCGGACAGACTCGGGACGAGACGAAGAAGAACCCGAAGGTGTTCAACCTCCCGGTGAAGATCGATCCGTACGTGAGCACCCAGGTGGAGAAGAAGAAGCGCAAGGCTGAGAAGTTCGATCCCTTCGCCGTCGACTTCGCGGCTCCCAAGCCCGAGGATTTTTGAGGCGGCGAGCACCATGTCCCACGAGCTGCCGCCGCCCGAGGTGCGACAAGGGCTCCTCTCTGGAACCGGTTGCGAGGTCATCGTTAGGGCCGGGCTGTTTGATTCCAGGGGACCGCTCTCCTGAGTGCCCACCAGAGGAACCAACGAGCGCCCATCCCAACCGGGAGCGTGCACCTGCTCCGTTGAAACCCTTATGAAGGGAGAGCACGGGTGGCCCCTGGCGGGAGCGGGGGCCGCACGAGGAGATTGAACATGTTCCGGATCGATTCAGAGAAAGACCTGCTGCAAGCGTTCCGCCCGAGGGACCGGAAGACGCTCGAGCTTCCCGCCGGCCTCCAGTTCCCGCTCTTCGTCCGCGACTACCTGGCGTGGACCGAGCCGGCCGGGACCCGGGTATTCCTGGTGCTCCCTTCGCAGGGGAGCAGGCTGCCGGTGGGCATCGCCTTCCGCCGGGACTCGCAGGGCGGGGGATCGGGCTCCTGCATGTGTGACTGGTGCCACTCCTACGGCTCGGCGGACGAGATCGGGATGCTCACCACGGACGTGAACTCGAAGCGCCGGGTGGGCGTGAGCCTCTGCATCGACCTGCGCTGCAAGGAGAAGCTGGAGACGGCGGCGGACCTGTCCGGCCGTCACCCGCTCGAGCTGATGAAGCCGCTGATGGAGCGCATGAGCCGCTTCGCTCGCGAGGCGCTCCGGATCGAGACCGTCCCGGAGAATTGACACCGGGCTTGTTCCGCTCCCCCTGGCTGTTACAAGGGGCCGCAGACACATCCGAGGCAACCCCAGTGCCTCCGTTCCTTCGAGGCCCTGATGAACTTCTCCGCGCTCCCGCTGTCACCGCCGCTGTTGCAGGTCCTCGAGGAGCTGGACTTCCAGACCGTCACGCCCATCCAGGCCCAGAGCATTCCGGTGTTGTTGCAGGGCCGGGATCTCGTGGGCCAGGCGAAGACGGGGAGCGGGAAGACCGCGGCCTTCGCGCTTCCCATCCTGGAGAAGATCCGGCTCCAGAACCGGCGGCTCCAGGCGCTCGTGCTCTGTCCGACGCGGGAAGCTCTGTGCCCAGGTGGCCGGGGAGATCCGCCGGCTGGGCCGGAGATTGCCCGGGCTCCAGATCCTCGTACTCGCGGGAGGCCAGCCCGTCCGGCCCCAGGTGAACGCGCTCGAGAACGGCGCCCACCTCGCGGTCGGGACTCCGGGCCGCATCCTGGACCTGCTCCAGCGGGAGGCCCTCGACATGGGGCAGCTCGCCACCGTGGTGCTCGATGAGGCGGACCGGATGCTCGACATGGGCTTCCGGGAGGACATGGAGCGCATCCTCCGCGAGACCCCTCCCACGCGGCAGACGGTGCTCTTCTCGGCGACGTTCCCCCCGGACATCGAGCGGCTGAGCCGGACCTTCCAGAAGCAGCCCACGCGCGTGACGATCGCGGAGGCACCCGAGGCGGCGCCCGACATCCAACAGCTCCTGTACGTCTGCGAGCCCGAGGAGAAGACGGCGCTCCTGCTGCGCATCCTGCGGCAGTACCAGCCGGCCTCGGCCATCGTGTTCTGCAACCTCAAGGCGACGGTCGTCGAGCTGACGCGGGCCCTGTCCCAGGCCGGGGTGGGCGCGGACGGGCTCCAGGGAGACATGGAGCAGATCGAACGCGACAACGTGATGGCGAAGTTCCGCAACCGCAGCACGCGGATCCTCATCGCGACGGACGTGGCGGGCCGCGGCATCGACGTCGAGGCGCTCGATGCCGTCGTCAACTTCGATCTGCCCTCGCAGCCGGAGCCCTACGTGCATCGCATCGGCCGCACGGGGCGCGCGGGGAGGAGAGGCCTGGCCATCGCCCTCGCCACCCCGCGAGAGGACCACAAGGTGGAGCTCCTCGAGGAGGCCACCGGGGTGAAGCTGGAGCGCGCGAACGCGGAGACGCTGCCCCCGGCGGACGCGAAGGGTGGGGCGTCCCTGGCGGCGGACTGGGAGACGCTCTTCATCTCCGCCGGACGCAAGGACAAGATGCGGCCGGGTGACATCCTCGGGGCCCTGACGGGAGAGGCCGGCGGCCTGAACGCCACCGACATCGGGAAGATCGAGATCCACGATCATCACGCCTTCGTCGCCGTCTCCAAGACCATCGTGCGCGTGGCGTTCCAGCGGCTGCGCGACGGCCGGATCAAGGGGCGCAAATACCGCATCGAGCGGGTCCGGTAGCGTGCACCATGTACTGTCCATTGCTGATGGGCCTGGGACTGATCGCCTTCGCCCTCTTCGCGTGGTTGCAGCACCTGTACATGCGACACCACGGAATCCTGGTGGTGGCGGAGGTCGTCGGGGGGACCATGACGAAACGGGCGAGGGGCAAAGGGGCGAAGGTCAAGGCACCCCGGCGCAAGGACTGGTACGGGCTGCTGGTGCGCTATCAGCCGCCCGATGGGGAAGCAGTGGAGCTCGGCGTGGCGACCCGGCGCCCCATGTCCTCCTTCAATCCAGGTGACAAGGTCGAGGTGCTGTTCAACCCGGCGAAGCCCGACCTGGCGGTGTTCCCGGATGAGAACGTGATGGTGGGCCCGATGCTCCTCGCGGGCATGGGCCTCTTCATCGTCATCGTCTTCCTGGCCACCACGTAGGGTCCGCGAGGCGCTCCCGGGCGCCTGTCAAGCCGGAAACTCAAGGCGGGGAGGTGACCCACGCGGGTGGGTCTTCCGCGGCATTTCTCCTCTTCCCGAGGGGGGTGCACCCGGGCCCTGGCCACGGCCGGGCATGTCAGACCCAACCGGTAGTGTTGCTTCATGGCGAACACCGGCAAGGAAGGGTCTTCCGTGGCTGATTTCCGTGAGAATCCGTGCGTCTCGGTCAACAAGCTGGGCCAGTACCTCACCGCGCGGCCCGCGTTGCGCAAGCGCATCATCCACGCCCAGAAGCACCCGTGTGATCCCAAGTACCTGCGTTACCCGGAGGCCGCCCAGGCCATCATCGAGTTCCTGTGCGGCGGCCGGGACGAGACCATCCTGCGCTACCACCAGCACCGACTGCTCCACGCCGAGCCCGAGTCGGACTTCGACGCCCACCGGCTGGCGCTGTGCGCCGAGGCCCTCCACCGCTTCCTCAAGGCCTCGGGCGAGCTGGCGCTGACCCATGCGGTGGCCAGTCCCGCGGACGAGGGGCTGCCGCCGCTGGCGCTGGCGGGGGTGGCCATCAACGTGCGGCCGGAGATCCTCCTGCGCAGCGTGGACCGGCACGGGGTGATGCGCTCGGGCGTGCTGAAGCTCTACTTCTCCAAGCACACGCCGCTGGACGAGTCCTCCGGGCAGTACATCGCCACGGTGCTCCAGCTCTTCGCCGAGCAGAACCTGAAGCAGCAGGGCGAGGTGGACCACCGGCTGGTGCGTGTCTTCGACGTGTTCGCCGGCAAGGTATTCGTGGCACCCAAGGCCCAGCAGCGGCGGCTGGGGGACGTGCACCTGGCGTGCGAGGAGATCGCCGCACGCTGGCCCATGAACTGAGCGGCTGGCGGGCGGGGAAACGAAGACTTCTCTTCCCGCGGCCACCGGCACAGGATGAGGGAGGATGTCTCCCCGCGTCTCCTCGCACCGGCCCCGCTGTCCGCGCTGCAACCTCCCGTTGCACCTGTGCCTGTGTGCCGAGATTCCCCGGGTGGAGACGCGCACCCGGTTGCTCCTCCTCCAGCACGTGGTGGAGACCTGGAAGAAGAGCAACACCGGGCGGGTGGCCGCGCTGGCCCTCGCCAATTCCAGGCTGCTCACCTATGGCTCGCTGGACGAGCCCCTCGACACGGCCGTGCTCTCCGAGCCCGGCACCTGGCTGCTCTTCCCCGATGGCCCCACCGCGCCGCCGGACGCTCCCGCGCCGAGGCAGCTGGTGGTGCTGGACGCGAGCTGGTCCCAGGCGCGGCGGATGACCCAGCGGATTCCGGTGCTGCGGACGCTCCCCCGGCTGGTGCTGCCGCCCCTGGCGCCCGGGACGCTCCGGCTGAGAGATCCCACGCACCCCTCCGGGATGTCCACCCTGGATGCGATTGCCCGCGCGGTGGCGGTGCTGGAGGGACCGGAGGCGGCGGCACCCCTGGAGCGGCTGGCCGCGCTCCGGGTGCAGCGGATCGCCGAGTGCGGGACGCTGTATTGAGCCCTTCGTGTGCTTCCGCCCAATCCCTATCGTGCTTCCACGGCGGCCTCGAGCACCTCCGGCCGCTGCTTGCGGATCATCAGGCTGAGGGGTACGGCCACCAGGGCGATGGCCGTGGCCACCAGGTAGACGTCGTTGATGCCCTCCACGAACGAGAACAGCTCGATGTGACGGCGCTCCGTCATTCCCTGCTGCACGAGCACCTGCGCCTCCCGGGCGGTGAAGGTGGACAGGAGCGATGTGAAGATGGCGATCGAGAAGGCCCCGAACACGTTCCGCAACCAGTTGCTGATGGAGGAGGCGTGGCCGGTCAGCTCGCGTGAAATCTGCTCCATGCCCGCGTTGCTGGCCGGCATCATGGAGAGCGCGATACCCACGTTCCGCACCACCATCCACCCCACCATGTAGGAGCGTGAAACCTCCGGCGTCAGGCGGCTCAATGCATACGTGCCGCCCGCGATCAGCAGGACGCCGGCCGCCATGAGCGTGCTCGGCCCGAGCGAGCCATACAGACGCCCGACCAGCGGCATCAGGAGCGCCATGGCCAGGGAGGCCGGAAGGAGGATCAATCCGGTCTCCAGGGGCGACACGCCCTGGATCTGCTGCAGGAACAGCGGCACGAGGAACGCGCCCGAGTACAGGCTGATCGTGATGATGCTCGAGATGATCAGCGTCACCACATAGCGGCCGTTGGTGAGCACCCGCAGGTCGAGCAGCGGAGCGCGCGTCTTCAACTCCCTGACGACGAAGAGGATCAGCGACAGCGTCCCGAGCAGGAACAGGGACACGGTCTTCCCATCGGTCCACCCCCAGGCCCTTCCCTGACTCAGGGCGATCAGGAGCGACAGGGTGCCGGTGATGACGGTGAGCAGTCCGGGGAGATCGAACGCCTTGGGGGACTGCAGGCGGTAGAAGGGAATGGTCCGCACGGCCAGACCCACGGCGGCGAGGCCGAGCGGAACGTTGATGAAGAACAGCCACCGCCAGTTGCCCAGGGTGATCAACCAGCCCGCGAAGGTCGGCCCGAACGCGGGAGCGAGGCTCGCCGACAGGCTCCAGAGACTGGCGGCCAGCGCCTGCCGCTCCCGTGGAACGAGCTGGTAGATGAGCGTCATGGTCACCGGCATGATGGCGCCGCAGAACGCGCCCTGCAGGAACCGGAAGGCCACGAGCGAGCGCGCATCCCAGGCCAGTCCACACAGCACGGATGACAGGATGAAGCCCACCAGGGTGGCCACGTACAGCCATTTGAAACTGAAGCGCCCACCGAGATAGCCGGTGAGCGGCGCGCTCGTGCCCATGGCGAGCATGAAGCCCGTCAGGGTCCACTGGAGCAGGGAGAGCTCCGCACCGAAATGCCGCTGCAGCTCGGGAATGGCGATCGTGATCGTGCTGGAGCTGAGCACGGACATGAACGACCCCACGAAGAGGGCGAACATGAACGGCCAGAAGCGGGTGGCTCGCGGCGTTTCGGTGGGGTGCATGGGCTTCAGGCTAGCCCCATACCAGCGGCAGGCTCGTGATCGCCAGGTTGAAGCCACCCATGAACTTCGGCGGTGCCTGGGGATCCAGCCGGAACGGCGGGACGCGCTTCAACCACTCCTCGTAGAACACCTTCATCTCCAGGCGGGCCAGATGCAGGCCGACGCACCGGTGCGGACCCGTGTTGAACGTCTGGTGCTGCTCCTTCCGGCCCAGGATGAACTGCTCGGGATTCGGGAACGCCTCGTCGTCGTAGTTGGCCGCGGGCAGGAGCAACGACACCATGTCGCCCTGCTTGAACTGGACGCCATGGAGGACATCGTCGCGCATCACCCGCCGGACCGTGGACGCGATACCATAGAGCCGCAGCAACTCCTCGATGGCTCCGGGCAGGAGGCTGGGGTCGGCCCGGAGCTTCGCCTGCAACTCCTGATCGCGCGCCAGGTGCCGGACACCAAAGCTCAGGGCATTCACCACGGTCTCCAGCCCCCCGAGGAACAGGGTGATGCTGTAGCCCAACATCTCGTGGAACGTGGGATGGCGGCCGTCGAGGTTCACGTCGAGCAGCCGGCTGATCAGATCATCCTCGCGCTTCTCCTGCCGGGCCTTGATGCTCTCCGCCAGGATCCCCGCGATGCGTTTGAAGACCTCCGCGCGGGCCGCGGCATCCACCGTGGAGGACGTCGCCTGCGTGGCCAGGTGACGGAACTCCGCCAGGCGGTTGGTCGGCATGCCGGCCAGCTTCATGAACAACGTGACGGGCAGCGGCTCGGCGATGTCCGAGAGGAAGTCGCAGCGCCCCGCGCCGAGCACCTGGTCGATGAGCTCGTTCGTCATGGTCCGGATCGCCGTCTCGAGTCCGGCAACGGATTTGGCCGCCAGCGGCTGGTTGAGCGGCGCCCGGTACATCGTGTGCCGCGGCGGATCCACCCCGATGGGCAGCATCATGAAGCCCTGCTGCGGCTCCTTGTTTTCCCCCGAGTGTTCCCCCGAGGCCGCGGCGCCGATGAAGCTGTTGCTGTACACCTCCGGGTTCATCGTGATGTCCACGATGGCCTTCTTCCGGGTCACCACCCAACTGCCACCATTGAACGGGGTGAAGAAGATGGGCGGCGCCTCCTTGATGAGGGAGCGCATCCGGGCGTGCGGATCCTCGAGCAGCCGCGGATCCCTGGCGTTGTCGTACTCGTAGACGAGCTCCGGCGGGACGTGCGCGGGAATCTTGTCCAACTTCTGTCCGCTAAATGAACTCATGTTCAGAACTCCCTGACTGTTGGAGGAAGAAGCGTGGGGACCTGACCGGTCCTCACTCGCTCGTCTGCGAGACGGGGAGCCGGACCACCAGTCCATCCAGCGCGGGCGTCACCTTGAGCTGACAGGTCAGCCGGCTGTTGGGTTTCACGTGGAAGGCGCACTCGATCATCCCCGCTTCCGCCGCATCGGGCGGGGGGAGCTTCGTCATCCAGGATTCATCGACGTAGCCGTGGCAGGTCGCGCAGCTCGCGAAGCCTCCGCACTCGGCGATGATGCCTGGCACGAGGTTGTCCATCGCCGCCTGCATGACGGACTGGCCCTCCTTCGCCTCGACCTGGTGCTCCTTCCCATCCGCCTCGATGAATTTGATCTTCGCCATGGGTTCTCCTGGGTGTTCCTTCCGGGTGTGGACTGTCTTCAAGCGGCGAGGCTGTTGAGGGGGACGGCTGCGTCGCCCAGCCGGGTGACGTCCACCTCCGCCCGGCTCGAGACCAACCGTTTCGCGGCCATGAACTCCGCGGGGCGGCCCATCACATCCGCGGCGATGACCCGTCTGCCTTTGAGGTAGAAGGCCGAGAACTCCTTGCCCTCGGCGGAGCCCCGTGTAACGCACTGCTCGTAACCGGTGGCGAGCCCCACCATCTGCAGCTTCAAGCCGTATTGATCCGACCAGAACCAGGGAATGGCGGCGGAGGGCTCCCGCTTGCCCATCAGGGTGGCCGCCGCCACGCGCGCATGCTCGATGGCATTGGGCACGGACTCGAGCCGGATGCGTCCGCCCGTGTAGGCGCTGGGCTGATTCGCGCAGTCCCCGATGGCGAGGATGTCCGGATCGGCCGTACAGGCGTACTCGTCCACGACGATGCCATTGTCGACGGCGAGGCCCGCCGCGGAGGCCAGCTCCGTGTTGGGGATGAGGCCGATTCCCACCAGCACCAGGTCCGCCTCGAGCCGCTCCGGCACGCCGTGACAGGCGAGGCTCACCCCGCGCACCTGGCGCCGGGCCTCGTCGAGCTCCAGGTCCCGCACCTCGCACGAGAGCCGGAACGCCACGCCCCGCTCGCGGTGGAGCTGCTCGATGAACGAGGACACCTCCGGACCCGTCACCCGGGAGAGCAGGCGCGGCGCCGCCTCCAGCAGCGTCACCCGCAGCCCGAGCTGCACGGCCACGGCCGCGACCTCGAGCCCCACGTAGCCGCCCCCGATGATGACGAGGTGGTTGCCGGGGATGAACCGCCCGCGCATCGCCTCGACGTCGGAGATGGAGCGAAGGGAGAACAGGTTCTCGGGCCGGGCACCCTCCAGCCCGGGAAGACTCAAGGGACGTGCCCGGCCTCCCGTGGCCAGAACGAGCTTGTCGTAGCCGAGCCGGCGCCCATCCCCCAGGGAGAGCTCCCGCGTGGCGCGGTCGATGGCCTCGGCGCGCGTGCCGGTCTTCAGCTCGATGTCGAAGCGCTCATAGGTCGCCAGCGGCTTGAGGTAGAGGTCGCTCAGCGCCACCTTTCCCTGCAGGAACCCCTTCGAGAGCGGAGGCCGCTGGTAGGGCGGATGCGCCTCGTCCCCCAGCAGGAGGACGCGCCCCTTGTAGCCCTGCTTTCGCAAGCCGGCGGCCAGCTCGCCACCGGCCTGGCCGGCTCCCACGATGACGATGCGCTCTTCCATGACCACGACATTCCTCTCGGTTGTTTTCAACGTCTGGACTGCCTACGCGGTCACCGCCGGGCGGTGACGGGGGCCAGCCACAAGCCGACGAGCGCGTCGACCAGTCCGGCCGCGGTGGACTCCCACGTGGAGCGGGGCAGGGCGGTGCCCGCGTGCAGCGCGCGCTCCCGCTCGGCGCACATGTGCACGATCATCAACCGGCTCATGGCACTCCGCTCCTGCCGCACCTCCTCGGGGAGACGCGGGACCAGCCGGAACGTGCCTTCGATGGTCTGCTGCATCGATCTCGTGGAGACCGCTTCGTTGGTCACGAGCTCTCGATAAGCGGGATGGGTCATCACCTGGGCGATGAACCGCGCGTACCAGGTGGGGCTGCCCAGCGAAGCGAGATGCCCGGTCAGCGGCCGCACGAGGCAGGACACCCACTCGCGCAGATCGGGCGAGCCTTTGATCTCCGCGAGCATCTCGCTCCGCCGCCGCTCAACCGCTTCGGAGTGCCGGCGCACGATCGCCAGCACCAGGTCATCCTTGCTGCCGAAGTGGTAGCCCACCGCGAAGTTGTTGGACTGGCCCGCCGCCTCGCTTACCTGGCGGTTGGAGACCGCCTCGACGCCGTGCTCGGCGAACAGCCGCTCCGCGGTGACGATGATCAGCTCGCGGGTCTCGCTGCCCCGGTCGGATTTGCTCGGGCTCATCAGCGCACCGTCAGTTCATCCGCGCCGCGGGGGTGCACAGCCGCGCTCTCACCATGGCCACGGGCGTCTCCCAGTGGTGCTCGAACCAGAAGTCGAGGAACAGCGGGGCCGCGCGGCCCCGCTGGTACGCGGCCTTCACCCGCCGCAGGTACTCGGACCGGCTGACGCCGGACTGTGGAGCCTTGAGTTGTGCGAGCGTGCCCACCAACACGATGAGCAGCGCGGCCGGGAGCCCCAGGTTGCCCAGCACGTACGCCTGCAATTCCATCTCGCCCACCACGTCCGTGCCGTAGCCCGTCACCAGGTGCATCAGGTCATGCGTCTCGCGGTAGCGCTTGGTGATGAAGTCGACGTCGTTCTTGAGCTCGAGCGTCGTCTCGAAGGGCGAGATCTTGTTGTCGCGGTAGTAGCGCGCGTAGTCATGGCCGAGCGTGCCCTCGGGCAAGCGCTCGAGCGCGGCCAGATCCAGATCCCTGGCCTGAAGGGAAGGGCGCTCGGAGAGCATGCGGCGTCCCTCCTCGCTCCGCTGGAACTTCGGGACGAGAGACGCATAGACGTCGAGGTCCAGGCTGGCTTGGATCGCCTGGCCATAGACGGGATTCCCCTCGTCGCCCCGGACCTTCTTCAGGGCATGGAGCGCCACGCGCAGGCGGGTGAACAGGGATGCGTTGTCGGGCAGGAGCGCCTTGGGGTCGACCTGCTGACTGTTGCCGGCATTCATCATGACTGACCTCCGGAGGGGGAGCCCGGCCTCGAGCCCACGTGAAAAGAGTTAAGTCAGATGACTGATGAAGTCAATTGACTTAAATCAATGCCTGGAGAGGAGGCGAGCGTGGCAGCTCCCGCCTCCGTGCTCCGTCAGTTCATCCGCGCCGCGGGAGCGCACAGCCGCGCGCTCAACGTGGCCACGGGGGTCTCCCAGTGGTGCTCGAACCGGACGCCGAGGAACTGCTGGGACGCGCGGCCCCGGCGGTACGCGGCCCACAGCCGCCGCAGGTACTCGGACCGCCCGACGCCGGCCTGCGGAGTCTTGAGGTGTCCGAGCGTGCCGAACGCCAGGATGAGCACCGCGGTCCGGATCCCCAGGTTGCCCAGGGCGTAGGCCTGCAGCTCCATCTCGCCCACCACGTCGGTGGCGTAGCCCGTCAGCACGTGCAACAGATCATGCGTCTCGCGGTAGCGCTTGCCGATGTAGTCGATGTCGTTCTTGAGCTCGAGCGTCGTGTCGAAGGGCGAGATCTTGTTGTCGCGGTAGTAGCGCGCGACCCCATGGCCGAGTGTCCCCTCCGGGAGGCGCTCGAGCGCGGCCAGATCCAGATCCCTGGCTTGCAGGGAAGGGCGCTCGGACAGGATGCGGCGCCCCTCCTCGCTGCGCTGGAGCTGCTGGACGAGCGAAGCGTAGACGTTGCCGTCCAGGCAGATGTTGAGCAACTGGCCGCAGGTGGGATTCGCCGGGTCGTGCTGGAGCACCTGCAGGCACCGGGTCGCCACGCGCAGGCGGGTGAACGTGGAGGCGTTGTCGGGCAGGGACAGGGTGTTGGGGTCGATCATGGGGGCCGTTCCTATTGTGGCAACAAACCGCTCATCTGATTGAGGATGAACCGCGCCGCGCGCTGGGGGTTCAGTCTGTAGACGGCATCCATGAGCTTGGAGTCGGAGCCCACCAGGACGCGGTAGCGGTTGTTCTCGATGCCTTCGAGGATGAGCCGCGCGGCCTTGTCAGGAGCCAGCATCTTGACCGGCGGCGCCTCTCCGGCCTTGAGCTGCAAGGTATCCATCACCCCCGAGTTCGCCGCGATGTTCGTCCCCACGGCCCCCGGGAAGACCACCGTGACCCGCACGTTCGTCCCCTGCAGCTCCGAGCTCAGACCTTCCGTCAGCAGCTTCACGGCCGCCTTGGAGGCTCCGTAGATGGTCTGTCCCGGCACGGGCAGGAAGCCCCCCATGCTGGAGATGTTCGTGATGTGCGCCTCCGGGCGCGCGAGCAGGTGCGGCAGGAACGTCTTGATCATGTAGAGCGTTCCGAACAGGTTGACGTCCATCACCCGGTCGATCGCCGCGTAATCGAGGTCCTTCAACTTGACGAAGGGTTGAATCACCCCCGCGTTGTTGATGATGCCGTCGACCGCGCCGAAGCGGGAGATGACCTGCTCCGGGAGCGCCTCCACCGCGGCCCGGTCCGTGATGTTCACGGTGTAGGTGGCCAGGTTGGCCCGGTTCATCCCCGCCAGCTTGACGGTCTCCTCGAGGGCGGACGGGTTGATGTCCACGGCGGCGACGCTCGCGCCCCTCGACAGAAGCGCGAGGACGAGCTCCCGGCCCATGCCATTTCCGCCGCCGGTCACGACGACGATCTTGTTCTGGACCTTCATGGCCGTGCTCCCCCGGACGTGGGGACGAACCGGTAGAGCGCGCTCTCCACATCGGACGACAGATAGATGGTTCCCGAGCCGCCCACGGCGACTCCCGTGGGGATGTACCCGGGCGGCAGGCCCTCGCTCTCGGGCAGCCCGATGCGCAAGCCGCTCGCGATGACCGTGGAGCGTCCCGTGGCCGGATCGATGCGCACCAGCCGCTTGCGGCCCACCTCGGCGACGATCAATCCGCCGTCGGGATGCCGGGCGATGCCCTCCGGTGCCTTCAGGCCCTTGGCCACCGTGCGCCGCGCCCCATCCGACAGGCGCACCCGGGTCACCCGCCCCGAGCGCACCTCCGTGACGTACACCCCCGGTTCCTCGGCCTCCGTGTCGGCCACGAGCCCCACGGGCCCCTCCAGGCCCTCGGTCAGCACCGTGGTCCCAGCGGGCTCGGCGGCATCCACGCGCACGAGCTTGCCCGTGGTGGCCTCGGCGAGGAGCAGCGTGCCATCGGGGAGCTCGAGCGCGCCCTGGACGCCATTCGTGTTGGGAATCGTCCGCAGCACCTCTCCGGAGGTTCTATCCAGGACCTGCACGGCCCCCAGGTAGGCACTGCTCAGCACCACGTGCTTCGCGGCCAGACTCACGTGCATCGGGAAGGTCATCCGGCTGGAGAGGACCCGGGTCGTCTGGGTGATCTTCCCGTCACGCCCGCCCACCCGGCGAAGGGCATACACATCCGCCACGTACAGGTTCTCGTCCGGATCATCCGGCGCGACGGCGAGGCCGGAGGGCACGGTCAAGCGCGCCTCGACCACGGGCCGGATGGAGCCATCGGCGGGATTGACCACGCGGATGTCGTTGTCCACCATGTTGGACACGTACACCTGGTCATCGGGGCCGACCGTCAGGTTGTCGAGCCCCGTGGGCAGCTTCGCGACGACCTCCTTGTCTCCCGTGGGCAACCGGACGCGGACGAGTTGGCCCAGCGCCGAGTCCACCACGTAGAGGTTCTCGCGGCGCGAGTCGAAGTTGGCGGCGACCGGCATCGCGAAGCCCTGCGCCACGGCCTCGAGGGTCCCCGTATCCACATCCACACGGGCAATCTGCCCCTTCATCAGGAGCGGGCCGTACAACTTGTCGTCCGGGCCGAACTCGAAGCCGTTGAGGAAGCCGTGCCCGGAGAGGATTCGGCGAGGAGGCTTCTTCCCGCTCGGATCCACTTCCGACAGCGCATCCTCGCCCCGGCCGAGCTGGGTGACGTAGAGCCTGCCGTCGCGGCGGAAGGCCAGCGAGTTGAGGCCCGGCAGCTCCTTGGCGATGACGCGCGTCTTTCCATCCGGGGTGCGCCGCATCAACCGGCCGGAGAAGAAACCGGTCCAGTAGACGGAGCCATCCGGGCCGATGGCCACATCATCCGCGCCGCCCAGCGGAGGCCCCACCAGGGTGCTCACCGCACCCGTGCTCAAGTCGATGGAGTGGACCGACTGGCCGAGCAGATTGCTGGCCAGCAGGTGCCCCTTGCCATCGAGCGCCAGCCCATGGACGCCCTGGAAGGGAGAGCCGGCCACCACCACCTCCTGACGGTATGCCGGGGGTGGGGGAGGGGCGGAGAGGGCCGGGGTGCTCGCCATCAACAGCCCGGCGAGCAGGGTCTTGTAGGGGAATCGGTGCATGAGGGGCCTCCGGATGGGGTTCAGGCGCTTACGCCGTGCCGGTGGCGCGGGGTGCCGTGGATTGCGTGAGCTCCAGGCCCGAGAGCTCATCGGTCTGACGCCAGCTCCGCAGGATGTCGATGAACTCGAGCGTGCCGCCCGAGTAACCGGCGCTGCGAATCGCGCTCGGGGGAGGCTGGATGCCCTCGTTGTTGATGTAGCCGGGCGTGCATTCGGCACCGCCGAAGACGTGGCCGCCCTTCTGGAGGCTGCCGAGGATCATTCCCCACCACTGCTGCTGCGCCTGCTCCGTCGGTTCGATCGTCTCGACGCCCCGCTTCAGGCACTGATCGATGATGTAGGCGGCGTGCCGCGCCTGCTCGCCGAGGATGTGGACGAAGTTGATCGCCCAGCTGCTCTGGATGAGGCTGATCATCAGGAGGTTCGGATAGCCGCGGCTGGTCATGCCGTGGAGCGTCGAGGGGCCGTCGGCCCAGCTCTCGCGCAAGGACTTGCCGCCGCGCCCGCGAATGTCGAAGCCCAGCTTGCGGGTGTAGTCGCCCGTCACCTCGAAGCCCGAGGCGTAGACGAGGCAGTCGACCTCGTACTCCTTGCCGTTCACCACCACGCCGTTGGGCGTGATGCGCTCCACGCCCTTGCCGTCGGTATCCACGAGCTGGACGTTGGGGCGGTTGAACGTGTCCAGGTATTCGTCGTGGAAGCAGGGCCGCTTGCAGAGGGGATCGTAGTAGGGCTTGAGCGCCTCGGCCGCCACCGGATCCTTGACGATGGAGGCCACCCGCGCGCGGATCTCCTCCATCTTGCGGAGGTTGGAGAGCTGGTGGAGCTCGGCCGCCTCCTCGGGGCTCCTGGCGCGGCGGCTCTCGCTCGCATCGAAGAGCGCGGTCCACCCGTCCCGCACCAGGTCGGCCTCCTGCTCGAGACCGGAGACGAGCGCGGTGAAGTTGCGGATGCGCTCCTCCTGCCAGCCGGGCTTGAGCGTCTTCACCCAGGCCTCGTCGGTGGGCTGGTTGGCCCGCACCCCGACGCCCGAGGGCGTGCGCTGGAAGACGTACAACTGTTTGGCCGAAGCACCGAGCTGGGGGACCACCTGGACCGCGGTCGCGCCCGTGCCGATGATGCCCACGCGCTTGTCGGCCAGCCGGGTCATGCCGCCCGTGGGGCCGCCGCCGGTATAGGCATAGTCCCACCGGCTCGTATGGAAGCTGTGGCCCTTGAAGGTCTCGATGCCCGGGATGCCGGGCAGCTTCGCCTTGTGCATGATGCCACCGGCGATGATCACGAACCGCGCCGCGAGCTTGTCTCCCCGGCTGCTCGTGACGTTCCAGCGCCGGGTGTTCTCGTCCCAGTCCATCTGCTCGACCTGGGTCTGGAACAGCGCCGCCTTGTAGAGGTCGAACTGCCGGCCGATCCGCTGGCAGTGGGCGAAGATCTCCGGTGCCTTGGCGTACTTCTCCTTGGGGATGTAGCCGGTCTCCTCGAGCAGCGGCATGTAGATATAGGACTCCACGTCGCAGGCGGCGCCCGGATAGCGGTTCCAGTACCAGGTGCCGCCGAAGTCGCCGCCCTTCTCGATGATGCGGAAGGAGTGGACTCCAGCCTGGCGCAGCCGCACCGCCGCCAACATGCCGCCAAAGCCACCGCCGACGACCAGCACGTCGAGCTGCTCCGTCAGCGCCGGACGGGTGAAGCCGGGCTCGACGTAGGGATCCTTGTCGAAGTCCGCGTAGACCCCGCTGAGGTCGCGGTACTGGGCGTTGCCGTCAGCACGCAGCCGCTTCTCGCGCTCCAGCCGGTACTTCTCCCTCAGCGCTTCCGGAGAGAAAGAGGCCACACCCGTCTTCGACTCACTCATTGCGGTACATCCTTTCGACCCGACATCCACGGAGTATGTACACAGCCGTGTACATCGCTGGACATAGCCCAATTCCTGTCGTAAGTAAACGGTTGTGTACATGTCCGGCCCTTCCGAGCCCAAGCGAGCGATGCGCCAGCGCGATGCCGATCGCACGCGCGCGGCGATCCTCACCGCCGCACGCACGCTGTTCTCCACGCGAGGCTTCGCCAACACCGGCGTGCGCGAGGTGGCGGAGCTCGCCGGGGTGAACTCCTCGCTCGTCGGCCGCTACTTCGGCTCGAAGCTGGGGCTGTTCCAGGCGGTGTTGGAGGAGATCGACATCACCCCGATGCTCCACGGAGACCGGCGCCGCTTCGGAATGGACATGGTGGGGATCTTCTTCGACGTGCCGGACTCACCGGGCCCGCTGCTGATGATGATCCTCTCGGCGGCCGACCCCGAGGCGCACGCGGCGACCGTCGAGGTTCTCCAGAAGAGGGTGATCGAGCCGTTGGCCCGGTGGCTGGGACCTCCGGACGGCGAGGGTCGTGCGGTGCGGCTCAACATCCTCTGGAGCGGCTTCCTCACCAGTTGGAAGCTGCTGCCCCTCCAGGCGCTCGCCGGGGAGCGCGTCGCCTCCACCCGCCGCTGGCTGGAGGCCGCGACCCAGGCGATCGTCGACGAAGGCGCGGCCTGAGCGAGGGCGTCGCGTCCGGGTGAAAACCGTTTCCGGTCCTCGGGTGCGCCGACTATCCTGCCGCGCCGAGCAGCCCGGCCCGTCTCGTCTGCCCGCGAGTCACTGGCCAGCCGCTCGCCAAGGAGACGACATGACGGGCGAGTATCCCCAGGATCAGTTGATGGCGTTCGTGCAGGCCATGGCCAACGTGGTGGCGAGCGACGGCCGTATCACCGAGGACGAGCGCCAGCACCTCGACAACGTGGTGGCCGGTGTCGGCCTGTCGCCCCGCGACCCGGAGGTCTCCGCGCTCATCGAGCGGGAATTCCAGAAGCCCGGCCGCCTCTCCGACATCGTCAGCAAGATTCAGAACCGCGAGATGCGCGCCGCCCTCCTGCGCATGATCGTCGAGGTGTCGTGCGCCGACGGTGAGATCGCCAACGAGGAGCGCGCGTCGGTGAAGGAGGCCGCCGGCGCCTTCGGTCTCGACGTGTCGGTCGCCGATGAGCTCATCGATTGGACGCTCGACTCGATCAAGCTCGAGCAGCGCGAGCGCGAGATCATGGCGAAGCTGCTCTGAGCTTCCGGACAGGATTCCGGTTCCCTCCGAGGGTCCCCACCCGGGCTCGTTCTTGCGTGGCCTGCCCACCGGTTGGAAGGGATTTGCCCTCTTTGTCGTCCGTGGAACCGGCATCCCGGATGCAAGTGCCAGCCCGGGAGGGCATGCCCGTGTCAACGGGATGCCTGTCCCGAAGGCTGGAGGTTGAACGTGGGAAGGCTGAAGCACTGGGCGAGGTGGGGAATGGGCGTGGCGGCGGTGGGGCTGCTCACGCACTGTGGGAATACGATTGAACCGGACGAGACGGCCAGCGGGCTCGCGCGAGAGGGCCGGGGGCTCGAGGAGACCCGTGTCTTCACCCCGGTGGCCGATGCTCGGGTGGAAGGGGATTACCCCTCCCAGAACTTCGGAAGCTCCGACTCGCTGAAGGTGGATGGCTCACCCGAGTACACCTCCTTCCTGCGCTTCGAGGTGAGCGGGCTCACGGGCACCGTCCGCCGCGCGAAACTCCGCTTGTACGCCACGGCCCCGACCGCCACGGGCCCCGCCGTCTACACGACGGGCTCGGCCTGGCAGGAGGGCACGCTCACCTTCCAGACGAAACCGGCGGCGCAGTCCCTGTTGTCCCGCGTCACCTCGGTGGCCTCGAGCACCTGGGTGGAGTGGGACGTGACCGCCGCCGTTCAGGGCAATGGCACGGTGAACCTCGCGGTGAGCGCCACGGGCACCGATGGCACCGCGTTCTCCTCGCGGGAGGCGTCCAACACCGCGCTGCGGCCCCAGCTCGTCGTGACGGTGGAGACGGGCAGCACGCCGCCGCCTCCGCCGCCTCCTCCTCCCAGCGGGAACGGCTGGACGTTCCATGGCGCGGCGCAGGGAGGGCCCCGGTACGTGTTCGGCGTGAGCGCCGACGAAGGGGGCAACCTCTGGGTTGCCGGTGGTGAGGAGGGGTTGTTCGTCCTCCAGAACGGCCAGACGCAGTTCCGCCGCTTCACCATGGCGGATGGCTTGCGGCCCTACGGCTACATGCTCGATGGGAGTGCCCCCGCGGGTGAGAAGTACCTGAAGGTCATCTCCGTCGCCGGAGGCCCCCCGGGTGTCGCCTTCGTCGGGTACGAGGGCAAGAAGCCCGCCGCGGGCATGCCCACGTGCGAGGATGAATGGGACGCGGCGCCCGCGGTCGGCCGCACTCCGGATGCGAGCATCTACAAGAGTGGTGACGCGGACCGCGTGACCCTGACGGCCACGGGCATCCAGGTGGTGCATTACGACCTCTCCACCGGCCCCAACAAGGTCTCCGCCGAGCCACGCGGGCGGGAGAAGCTCTGCAACATCCTGCGCATTGCCTACGATTCGCGGACGAAGAGCGTCTGGTTCGGCGCCAACCACGGCTTTGCCTGGGGCAGGTCGGACTTCGCCGGGTATGGCTGTGCCCCCGGAACCTGGGACTACGGCTGCGCTGGAGTGATGGAGCACGTGCATCCGGCCATCAACGCGTGGAACGCGGACCAGACGCGCGTGGTGCTGCTCACCGACGCGTATTACGGCGTCTCGGTCGCCGCGAATGGAGACGTCTGGTTTGGCGGCGCCAACCGCTCCACCCGCTTCCGCTACGGCACCAACAACTACAATTATTGGGCGGCCCAGACGCAGAGCGAGGGCAGTTCCTATGCGTGGAACCGCTACGACATCTGGCCGGACGCAGTGGGTGAGCCCAACGTGCCCACCCGGGCCCAGCGTGTGGACGACAATGTGTCGGGCATGGCGGTGATGAGCGACCAGAGCGTATGGGTGGGGAGCTGGGGCAGGGGATTGGCACTGCTCGACGCGAATGGGGCCCGCCTGCGCACGCTGTCGACCGAGCTCGTCGATGGAAAGGGCTACGTGTCGGCCGTCGCGGGGGACCCGCTCGACAACAGCGTGTGGGCGGGCGCGAGCTGGGGCGGAGGCCTGAGCCGCGTGCAGGGCACCACGGTGCGGAAGTACGGCACGGGGGTCCTTCCGGAGGAGCTGGTCTGGATGCGCATCTCGGACATCCAGGTGGACCGCTCGAGCAGCCCGCGGCGCATCCTCGTGGCCTTCCAGGGCACCGACACCACGCCAGGTGCCATCGGCGTGTTCACGGGCCCCTGAGGAGGTGAGGGCCCACGCGGAGGGAGCTCCATGTCTCTCCCTCCGCGTGGAGCCAGTCCGTTCGCCCGCTCCGCTCCCATCTCAGGAGTCGAGCAGGACCGAGAACCCGCCGAAGATCATGCGCTTGCCGTCGAACGGCATGCCCTCCATCGCCTTCATGCGCGGATCCTCCATCATCTTCTTGCTGCCCTCGTCGCGGGCCTCCTTTGACGGCCACTCGATCCACGAGAAGACCACCGTCTCCCCGTTTTCCGCCTTCACCGCGCCTTTGAAGTCGGTGACCTTTCCGTCGGGCACATCGTCGCCCCAGCACTCGACGACGCGGGTCGCGCCATATTCCTTGAACAGGGGCAAGGTCTTGGCAGCCAGCTCCCGGTAGGCGTCCTTGTTGGCGATGGGCACCGGAACAACGAATCCATCCACGTAACTCATGGTGTCTCCCAGGGGGATCAGAGCGGAGTCGTTCACCCGATACCTTCAGTCTGGTGGCCCACGTCCGCAATGGGCCGGGAGCGAATGGCCTCCATCCCTCCTATACTTCGCGCTGGCGTGGGCCTGTGTGCCGGGTCACCAGCCGGGGCAGGGCCCCAGGGAAAAAGGAGTCGGCTATGGGAATCACGATGTCGCCGCGGGACTACGCCACGGCATTCCGCATCCTCGCTGCCTCCGCCCGGCACCCCGAGAACATCGGGCAGGCCGTCGAGGAGCGCATCCTCCCCCGGCTGCCGAAGCAGTCCGCGCTGCTGGACGTCGGCGCGGGGTCGGGCAAGGTGGCCGAACGGCTCGCGCCGCACTTCGGCTCGCTCACCCTGCTCGAGCCCAATCAGAACCAGATCTCCGGGTTCAAGCACGAGAAGGCCAAAGTCTTCCTCGAGCCCCTGGAGCGCTTCCAGTCGCCCGAACAGTATGAGCTCGTCGTGTGCTCGCACGTCCTGTACCACGTGCCCCTCGCCGACTGGGGAGGGTTCATCGACAGACTGCTCACGTTCGTGCGCCCCGGCGGATACTGCGTGATCGTCATGGCCGCCGGCCGGGGGCCGACCTACCGGCTGTGTCGCGACTTCTCGGAGACGATGCTCTTCGGCGAGCAGTTGCTCACCACCATGCAGCAGAAGCGGCTGCCGCACGAGGTGCTCGCGACGATGAGCGGGTTCGTGGCGAAGACCTTCGAGGAGATGCACACGCTCTGCCGCTTCTTCGTGCTCGAGGGCTGTTACACGGCGGAGCAGCTCGCGGCCCTGAGTCAGGACGAGGTGCGCACGCTGGATGAAAAGATTCGCGTGCACGCCGAGCGCTGCCGGGACGCCGACGGGGTGTACCGCCTGGATCAGGATGAGGATCTGATCATCATCCCCAAGCCGTAGCCTACCCGGCTCATCCTCCGTCCATCGCCACCGCCACCGCCGCTGGGATCGTCTCCCGCATCCACGGCAAGGGCGCGGCCTGCCCCGCTTCCGCCCGGCCCCCTACAGCGGCCCCAGGCCTCGCACAGGTAGGTGCTCGGAGCGCCCGCTGGGCTGGATTCCAAATCCGCCGTGGCTGTAGGATTTCAACTGTCTTTCAGCGAAGACTGAGAAGACAGGAGAGCCCCGGAGTCATGAACGCGATGCCCAGTCCCAGCAGCTCCACCTCAAACGTGCTGACCGAAGGACTCTTCCAGGTGCAGCACCAGGCGCTGCTGCGCACCATCATCGACGGCATCTCCGAGGGAGTGATTCTCGCGGACGCCTCGGGCCAGCTTCTCTACTTCAGCCCGTACGCCCACAAGCTGCTCGGCTTCGGCCCGGCGGAGACGGCGCCCGAGAAGTGGAGCGAGCACTACGGCATCTTCTACGCGGACACCCGGACGCCGTGCCCCTCCGAGCGGCTGCCGCTGTACCGCGCCCTCCACGGCGAGGAGACCCCCGAGGAGGAGATGTTCGTCCGCAACGCCCAGCTCCCGGACGGTCAGCACGTCCATGCGAGCGCCCGGCCCATCCGTGACGAGCAGGGAAAGCTGCTGGGGGCGATGGTCACCCTGCGCAACACCCACGGGCAGCGTCAGGCCGAGGCCAGCCAGCGCCGCACCGAGCAGCAGTTCCAGCTCATCGTGGAGGCCGCCCAGGAGGGCATCTGGACGGTCGACACGGGCAATCGCACCACCTACGCCAACCGCTTCATGGCGGAGATGCTCGGCTACACGGTGGACGACATGTTGGGCAAGCCCCTCCACGTGTTCATGGACGAGGAGAGCCGTGCCCTCGCCGACCGGAACATCGAGCAGCGGCGCCAGGGCGTCGCCGGTGTCGTGGACATCAAGCTGCGCCACAAGGAGGGCCGGCCCGTCTGGACGATCATGTCGTCCAACCCGCTGCACGACGAGCAGGGCCGCTACACCGGTGCGCTGGCCATGGTCACCGACATCACCCGGCGCCGCGCCGCCGAGGAGGAGGTGCGCCAGCTCAACGCGCAACTGGAGCAGCGCATCGCCGAGCGCACCGCCCAGCTCGAGTACTCCAACCGCGAGCTGGAGGCCTTCGCCTACTCCGTGGCGCACGATCTGCGTGCCCCGCTGCGCTCCATCTCCAACTTCACCCAGGCGCTGGCCGAGGACTGCGGTGACCAGTTGGACGGCATCGGCCAGGAGTACCTCGTGCGCATGCGAGCCGCGTCCCGGCGCATGTCCGAGCTCATCGACGGCATCCTCTCCCTCTCGCGCGTCAACCGCACCGAGTTCGTGGAGACGGAGGTGAACCTCTCCGCCATGGCCCACGCCATCGCCGAGCAGCTCCAGCACGGCCAGCCCGAGCGCTCGGTGCGCTTCCTCATCCAGGAGGGGCTGGTGGATCGGGGAGATGTCCATCTGCTGCGCAGCGTGCTGGAGAACCTGCTGGGCAACGCCTGGAAGTTCACCCGCGACCGGCCCGAGGCGGAGATCGAGTTCGGCTGCACCCAGGCCGGGGACCGGCGCGTCTACTTCGTCCGGGACAACGGGGCCGGCTTCGACATGGCCTTCCAGAACAAGCTCTTCGGCGTCTTCCAGCGCCTGCACACCCAACAGGAGTTCGAGGGCAACGGGGTGGGCCTGGCCACCGTGCAACGCATCCTCCGGCGCCATGGGGGCACCGTCCGCGGCGAGGGCCGGGTCGGCCAAGGCGCCACGTTCTCCTTCTCCCTGCACGATCCCACTCCCGCCGTGCCGGAAGCCGAGCGCGGCCCCGCCATCTGAGAAGACAGGGGAGAACAGCAGCACCGGCGCGTCTCCACAGGCGTCCAGCGCCGCCGTCATCACCCGGCGCGACAGGCCTCGCCCGCGGTGCGAGGGCACGCAGCCCACCGCACCGAGTTGGAAGGCCTCCACCTCGAGCCCCTCCAGCCGCAGCCGCAGAAGGCGGTCTGCAGCGCGGTGTCGCGAGGACCTATCAAGGTGATATGCGGGCTTCCCATGTCTCGAAACGACGTCGAACTCCAGTGTCGTTGCGGAAAGATACACGGATGGCTGCGCGATGCGGCGCCAGACACGGTGAACCGCGTCGTCTGCTACTGCGACGACTGTCAGGCGTTCCTGCACCACCTCGGCCGCGCCGAGCTGCTCGACGGGCACGGCGGCTCGGATATCGTGCAGGTCGCGCCATCGACGCTCTCGTTCGATCGGGGCCTCGAGCTCGTCACCGCCGTGCGCCTCACGCCCAAGGGCCTCTATCGCTGGTACGCGAGCTGCTGCAAGACGCCGCTCGGCAACACGGTGTCGCCGCAGCTCCCGTTCGTGGGAATCGTCACCGAGCTGCTCCTGCAGGCGCCGAACGCACGCCCGTGTGACGAGGTCTTCGGCGCGCCCCGTGGCCGGATCCTCGGCAAGTTCGCGATCGGCCCTCCGCCGCCCGGGTCGGTGGAGACGAACGTGCGCCTGCTCGCGCGGATGATCCGCAAGTTTCTCGGCTGGAAGCTCCGCGGCAAGACGTGGCCCCATCCGTTCTTCGACCGCGCGAGCGGCCAGCCGAAGCACCCGGTCTCGGTGCTCTCCACGGCCGAGCGTGACGCGCTACGCTCGCAGTGTGGCCCGCGTCCCGCTCGAGCGTGACCGCGGGCCGCGGCCGAGCTGAGCTATCACCTCGGACACCCTCACACTGGGAGTGATTGATGCACACGGTTCGCGGTCCACGTTCCCTGTCCACGACCCTGGCCTTTCTTGTCCTCGCGACCGCCGGAGCCGCTACGGCCGTGTCCTGCTCGGCGCCGGACGAGGGCAAGCCCGAGCCGGGTCTGTCCGAGCCGGCCCTGCGTGTCCGGGACTGCGAGGGACCGGCGACCAGCCTCCCGGCCGAGCTCGCCGCGACGCTGGAGCCACGCCCGGAGCCCAGGACCCAAGACGATCATTGGGCCGACATCGCGCGTGAGGTGCCGGGCGGGTTCGCGGGTGTCTTGTACGACGACGGCCAGCCGGTCCTGATGCTCACCCGGCCGGAGGAGGCGCAGGAGGCGAAGGCGGCGCTCGCCTCGCATGTCTCGCCCGGCTTCTTCGATGTGGCCCATGCCGAGGTGCGCCTGGCGCGGTGGGACTTCGCTCAGCTCGCCGACTGGTATGCCTACCTGGGGACGCAGGGGCTCTGGCGTCCCGAGAATGGGGTGCACTTCGGGGACAAGGATGAGGCCGACAACCGCATCGTCTACGGCGTGCTGGATGCCGCTTCGCGAGCCCGGGTCGCGAACGAGCTCGAGGCACTCGGCGTGCCGTGTGACCTCGTGCTCGTGGAGATCCGAGCGCCCATTCGCGGACTGTCCGCCGAGTGAGCACCAGGCCTGGTGCTCACGCGTCTGGAGCGCCGTACGTCTTCTGAAGGTAGGCGACGATGTCGGCGGACTCGAACATCGCCTCGCCGGTGTTGGGGTCGGAGAGGTAGGGCACCATCATCCGCCCCGAGCGCGCGAGGAAGTCCGGGCGGCGCGGGCTGCCCTTGGCCAGGTTGTGCAGCAGGTAGGGCAACTCCAGCCGGCAGAGCGTCTCGCGGACGATGCGGCAGTACGGGGAGGCCTCGAAGCTCCACAGCTCCAGCGGCTTCTCCGGGGCCCGGCCCGGCTGTGCCCGTGAGCCGCCAAGCCCGCGCGTCCACGACGCGAGGATGGAGCTGGCGGTGGTGAGCGGTCCGAGCGCCAGTCCCCTGGCCACGTTGCCGTCACCATAGGTCTCGAAGAGGTAGCGGATGATGTCGTTGGACTCGTACATCCGCTGGCCGGTGTTCGGGTCCACGAGGTAGGGGAACTGCTGCTTGCCACCCAGCTCCACGGCGCGGGGGCGGAAGCGGGTGCCGCCCTTGGGACATGGGTAGATGAAAGCGTCCAGGTCGAGCACGCAGAGGGCCTCGCGGACCTTGCGGCAGAAGGGGCAGTTCTCGAACTCGTAGAGCTCCAGCGGCTTCTCGGGGCGCTTGCCGAGCGCGGTCACGTATTGGCCGAACCCGAGCCGGGCCACACTGGCCGCGTAGGACGTCGTCACATTCACGATGCGGATCATCGCTTCTCCATTCCACCACTTCCTTCCAGGTCACTCTGCGCCCATCCCAGCACAGGCGCAATTCCTCCCCATGAGCGCCGGCTTGGAGGAGAATGCATGCCTTGGTTGGGCCCTTCGGGCTCGAGGAGGCGAACGTGAAGAAGGTCCTGATTGGAGTGGGCATCGGCTGCGGGTCCCTGGTGCTGGTGGGCATCATCGCCGTGGTCGCGGGTGGCTTCTGGATGAAGGGGAAGGCAGAGGAGTATTCCGGCGATATCCAGGCCGCCGGCAAGACCGCGGAGGAGACGCGGCAGCGGGCGGACGCGCTCAACCAGAAGTACCCCTTCAGCGCGCCGGCCAAGGGCGTGCCGGTGACCATCGAGGAGAAGCGGCTGCAGGAGTACCTCGCGGTCCGCACCACGCTCCAGCCGGTCTTCAAGGCGTACGAGCAGAAGGCCAAGGAGCTGCAGTCCTCGGCCGGCGAGAACCCGGGCCTCGGCGATGCGTTCAAGGCGATGAGCCAGCTGACGTCCTTCATCTCCGAGCTTCAGTCCACCTGGATCGACCAGCTCGAAGGCAAGAAGATGTCGCCCAGGGAGTACCATGCCATCACCGCCGCCCTGTACACCTCGAACTGGGGCGCCGTGGCCGGTGACATGCGGCGGCAGCAGCGGCCCATGTTCGAGCAGGCGAAGAAGACGCTCGAGCAGCAGCTGGCGGCCACGCAGGACGCGGAGATGAAGGCGGCGCTGGAGGAGCAGCTCGCGAGCATCAACGAGCAGCTCGCGCAGCTCCCGGCCGAGGACGCCGTGCCCGGCGAGGCCGAGAAGGTCCACAAGGCCAACCAGGTCCTCTACACGAAGTACAAGGCGCAGATTGAGGAGCAGGCGCAGCACGGCCTCGATTTCATCCTGCTCGGCCAGGAGAACGACAGCTCGCTCGGTGAGGCGCTGGAGAACATCCACACGGGCACGGAGCCGGACGGCGCCAACGAGGAGATGGAGTAGAGCCGCACGCCTCGTGCACGGCCTTCCCGGGGGAACCGGCCTGGAGGAGGCCGTCATATGCGGGACGTGCTCCGCTCCGCCGAGTGGATACCTCGAGGGTCACCCAGGCGAGTGTGTCCACCCGCGGGTGGGTGCGCGCATCCACCCGGATGGCGTTTTCGGGTTCCCGGTCAACGGCCCACCTCCGCCGCCCGCGCGCTCCGCCGGAGCGCCTGGGGTGGCTGCCCGAACAGCCGCACGAAGGCGCGGCGCATCCGCTCGGGGTCCGAGAACCCCACCGCGCCGGCCACCTGCTCGATGGACTCGGAGCCCGTCTCGAGCCGCACCCGGGCCGCTTCCGCGCGCAGCCGCTCGATCGCCTTGGCCGGTGTCTGCCCCGTCTCCGCCAGGAAGGCCCGTGCGAACTGACGCGGGCTCAGACACGCCACCTCCGCGAGCCGCTCCACCTTCAACGGCTCATGCAGATGCTCGCGCGCGAAGGTCAGTGCCTGGCGGATGCGATCCGAGGGAGGGGCGAGCTCGAGCAGCGTGGAGAACTGGGACTGTCCTCCCGGACGGCGGTGGTAGACCACCAGCGCGCGCGCCTTGGCCCGCGACACCTCGAGGCCGAGATCTTCCTCGATCAGTGCAAGGGAGAGATCGATGCCGGCGCTGACTCCCGCCGACGTCCAGATGGGACCGTCCTGGATGAAGATCCGCTCCGCGTCGACGCGCACGCGCGGATAGCGGCGCTGCAGATGCGCGGCGAATCCCCAGTGGGTGGTCGCTCGCCGGTCATCGAGCAGCCCCGCGGCGGCCAGGATGCCGGCACCGGAGCAGATGCTCGCGACCCGCCGGGACCTCGCCGCCGCGGCCCGGACGAACTCCAGCACCGGGGCCGATTCCATCGCCGCCAGGGTCGCCACTCCCCCGACGACCACGAGCGTGTCGAACGCGGGCTCGCCGAAGCGCTCCGTCATGACCGCGACGCCGGAGGAACTCGCGATCAGTCCTCCCTCCGCGGACAGGAATCGCAACCGGTAGGGGAGCAATTCCCGTTCGCCTGGGGGCGCCTCGAAGACCGCCACGGGTCCGGTGAAATCGAGGATCTGGAACGCCGGGAAGAGGAGGAAGCCAATGTCACGGGCCATGGCGGAAAAAGAGGGAACTACGTCCTTTCGGACATGAGCCTGACAAGCCAGAGTGGCTTCGTCAAACCAGACAAGGAGTTCCGGCAATGGCTTCGAACCTCGAGATTGTCTTTCCACTCTACCCCGGTGTGTCGTTTCTGGATTTCATGGGACCGCAGGCGGTGTTCGGGATGCTTCCCGGTGTGAGGCAGATCTTCGCCTCCGTGGGAGGGCAGCCGATCCGTGAGGGCGCCCTGACGCTCGATCCCCTGACGCGGCTGGAAGACGTGGAGCGGTGTGATGTGCTGTGTGTCCCGGGTGGGCCCATGGTGAACGTGGTGAGGGATCGCGTCTTCATGGATGCAATCCGCCGGCTGGCCTCCACGGCGCGTTTCGTCACGTCCGTGTGCACCGGCTCGGTCATCCTGGGGGCCGCGGGATTGCTCGAGGGCCGGCGAGCGGCAAGCCACTGGGCCGCTCGCGAGCAGTTGTCCTTGTTCGGAGCCATTCCGGATGAGGGGCGCGTGGTGCGAGATGGCCATCTCCTGACGGGCGGAGGCGTCACGGCGGGAATCGATTTCGGGCTGACGCTCGCGGCCGAGCTGGCGGGCCCCGTCGTCGCCCAGTCCATCCAACTCCTGCTCGAGTACGCTCCCGCGCCCCCCTTCGACGCCGGACGTCCCGAGGCGGTCTCGCAGGAGGTGCTGGCCCAACTGGCCACGCTCTCCACCGCGGTGGGTTTCGACATGGCCGCGGAGACCGCTGCCTTGCAGCAACTGGGGGCGAGCTCCGCGTGGCCCGGGCCTGACGCCGGACGCTGCTGCGCCATGGACGTGAGGCCCCTTCCCAGAAAGCAGCCGGGGACCTCGACCGGGCGCGCCCGGGTGCAACGGGTTCGCATCCCTCATGGACGGGCGAAGGCCTGAACCGTGAACGGCTACTGGCGCCCATGCGGCCGGGCTTGGGCCACACGGCCCGTCCGATGACAGGCATTGAGAGGGACGCGGTGGGTGAGCCGGGCGTGTCAGTGGTGGGCTGTATCTTGTCGTTCATCAAGCCCTGGTCATGCCCATGACACCACGACATCGCACGTCCATCTCCATGCAAAACATTGCTCGCTCCCCGGCTCCCGCGCTGCTTTCCGCGACGGGGAGTGATGGGCTCATCCGGCGGGAGACACCCCTTTTCGACGGCATCGAGCCCCTGGAACTGGAGGACTTCCGCACGGGCTCTCCCGCCCGGCGCGAGGACTTCGCGGAGCGGCTCATCACGCACCTGAACGAGCGCGGGTTCTTCTACCTGGAGCGGCCCTCCGCGCTGCTGGAGCAGCACGGCCTGGAGGGGAGCTTCGAGCGCTACGAGGCCATCTACCAGCATGCCCTGCTGGCGCATCCGTACCTGAACGATCTGATGCACGCGCCCACCGTCTTCCAGACGGGCTACAACTTCACGTGGTTCCCGGAGTCCACCGTGGTGCGGCAGGCCATCGAGGCCTTCATGGCCAAACCCGCCACGTGGAAGAACTTCCGCAAGCAGTGCGTGCCCGCGCCGGTGCGAGAGCTGCTGGAGGCCTCGGAGGAAGCCTACCGGGCCTGCTACGCCGTCTCGCTCGTGCTGCTGGAGGCGCTGGAGCTGGGCCATGGCCTGCGCGAGGGCGGGCTGCTGCGCCTGTTCCGCAAGCACACGGAGGGCGCCGTCCGCTTCGTGAAGTACCACGCGCCCAACGCCACACGGAGCCGCCGGCAACTCGTCACGCATGCCTCCGAGCCCCACTCCGACAAGAGCTTCTTCACCTTCAACCTGGGCGAGTCCCGGCCAGGCCTGGTCTGGCTGGGCGGAGACAGGCCCTGCCTGCTGCCCAACGGGCAGGGCCACTGGCTCATCACCTCGGGCCGCTACTCCGAGGGGCTGACGCGGCTGTTGGACCGGCCCGTGAGGCCGTTCCCGCACACGGTGCACAACGACGGGGAGCGTGTCGTCGTCCTCGGCTTCGTGACGCCGGAGGGGATGCTGCACGACCTCCCGGTCGAGGAGTGGCCCATGCCGCGGCTGGCCTCCCCGTCCCATGGCTGAGCACCGCGAGGGTGGGAGGCCCCGGCAGCTCTTCTTCTCGCCACACCCGGATGACATCGCGCTGGCGGCCTTCGCGAGCCTGCTGCGGGTGCCCCCGGGCGTGCCCCGGGCGTTGATCAGCGTGTTCACCCAGAGCTGCTGGGAGTTCGTCCTCCCGGTGGACCGGACACGGGCGTTCGCGGTGACGTCGCGGCGGCTGGAGGAGGACCTGCGCTTCGCCCGCGCCTGGGGAGCGAGCCTGGTGCACCTGGGCTTTCGCGACACGAGCCTCCGGCTGTCACCGGGCGTGGAGGATCGGCGTCCGTCCACCGCGGATCCGCTCTTTCCCGCCGTCCAGGCCGCGCTGCGGGACGTGCTGGAGAACGAGGCGCCGGACGTGGTGTGCCACGTGCCGCTGGGCATCTCCGGGCACGTGGACCACCTCATGGTCCGGGACTCCCTCCTGGCGCTCCGCGGGGGCGCGCGGGGCGTCGTGTTCTACGAGGACCTGCCGTACTGCGAGCAGTACACGGAAGAGGAGATCGCGGCCTTCGTGCGCGCGCTGGGGCTGGGGCTCGCTCCGCACCTGCTGGAGCTGGGAGCGGAGTGGCCCGCGAAGGTGAAGGCGATGCGCCTGTACGAGAGCCAGCTCGAGGCGAAGACGATTCCCGCCATCGAACGCTACGCCCGGAGGTTGGGGGCGGGGCGGGGGATGGCCGAGCGGGTGTGGAAGGTGGATGCGAGATGAGTACGCGTGACTTGAAATGGGAAGGACCCCTGCTGGTGCATGTCTCCTACGAGGCGACGCGCACGCTGGGCGGCGTGGGAGTGGTCCTGTCGCAATTGCTTGCATCGCCCGGGTTCCGCGAGGGCTGCAAGCGCACGCTGCTGGTCAGCCCGCTGGTGCGGCCTTGCGGCCTGGGCAGCTATGAGATGAGCGAGTCGCTCGAGCGGGACCTGGAGGCCAGCGGAGAGGTGCTCTACAGCGGCCTGCGGCGGCACAACCCGCCGGAGCTGGCGCGGCGTCTGCGGCCCGTGGAGGAGCGGTACGACGTGTCGTTCGTCTACGGGAGGAGGGAGGCGCCGGGGGGCCCCGTGGAGGTGTTGCTGGTGGACCTGACGGACGTGTTGCGCAGCCAGCGGGTGCTCCTGGGCACCATGCCCTCGTTCCTGCGGCGCATGCGCACGGTGCTGGGGGTAGACGTCCCGCTCGACTGCCGGGGCGCGCGTGCGCTGCCCTGGCGGCTGGCGTCCAGGGCCTGGCGGAGCCTCTTCGGCGAGCGGCTGGGCGGCTCCGCGCTCGTGAACGGGCTCTACCGCAAGGCGGTGCACCATGGACTGCGGCACGCCCCTCCGCTGGACCACGACGCGATGATGGGGCTGGTGATGGCCGAGCCCGTCTTCGACGCGGTGGAGGCGCTGAAGCCCGAGGATGGCTCCGGCGCCGTCATCCTCTCGCAGGAGCACCTGTCGCTGCCGCTGGCCTACAAGGCCCGGCTGGACGGCGGCGGGTGGTGCCGGACGGTGTTCTACGCGGGCGAGGTGCGCACGCCGCGGGTGGTTGTCGAGTACGGCGCGCAGCCGGGGCAGGTGGCCTCGGACAACCGCTATTACCAGGTGCAGCGCCTGGCGCTCGCGCAGGGGCGGACGATGGACGAGGTGTTCCCGGTGGGCTCCTGGACCAGCTTCCGGGTGCTCCGGGGCGGCCACGCGTGCGACGGGGTGGGGGCCGTCAGCGAGTCCGTGGCGGACGAGTTGCGCTTCCTGGACCGGGGCTTCCGGGAGCGGCCCGTCACCGTCATTCCCCATGGCCACCGCGCGGTGGAGACGAGCTGGGAGGCGCGCAACGACAGCCGGGCGAAGGTGCTCCGGCACGTGAAGGAGCGCTGGGGGGTGGACTGCCAGCTCCTCCTCACGCGCATCTCCCGCGACGAGGTGTGCAAGGGCCTGTCGCGGGACGTCACGGTCTGCGAGTACCTGGCGGAGCTGCTGCCGAAGGAGCGGCTGCCGGCGGTGCTGCTCCTGGTGACGCAGTGGTGGGAGAACGATCTCTCGCCCAACATCCGTGCGCTGAGGGCGCGCGTGGAGGCGTTCAACGCGCGGCGCACGGGCATCCACATCGCGCTCATCAACCAGCCCACCTGGCCCGCCGGGCTGGACTTCACGCGCGATGACCTGCTCCGGGCCACGGACGTGTCGCTGGGGCAGTCGATGTACGAGTCCTTCGGCCTCGCGCAGCTCGAGGCGCTGAGCGGCGGGGCCATCTGCGTCATCTCGGGCGTGAGCGGAGCGCGCCCGACGGTGCGCGCGCTGTGCGAGCGGCTGGGGACGCCCGAGGCGGCGTATCCCAACCTCGTGGTGGCGGACTACGCCGCGGAGGAGGCGCGGGTGCCGCCGCGCACCGTCGAGGAGTGGAAGGCGCTGTCCGGAGAAGAGCTCCACGCGTTGGAGCGGCGGACGGCGGAGTCCGTGGCGCGGCGGGTGGTGGAGCGGCTCCCCCGTGACGAGCGGGCCGCCCGTGCGTTGCTGGAGACGGGCCGGCGGCTCGCCGGGCAGATGCAGTGGGAGCCGCTCATCCGTGAGCAGTTGATTCCCTTCATCACTGGAACCTGACATGAATTCGAATGCACCGGGGGTCACGCTCATCGTGGCCGCTCATCCCGAAGACGTGGCGCGCCTGTTCAGCACGGTCTGCGCCGGGGCGGAGCTCGCCGTCGTGGCGGAGGAGGACGGCCTTGGACGCGAGCTGGAGACGGTGGGCCGGGCGCTCGGGGCGCGCGGCATGCGAGCGCTGACGCCCGCCGGGCTGGAACCCTGGTGCCGCGAGCAGGCGGCCCGGGGCGGCGTGCGGGTCTTCACCCACAGCCCCCAGGAGGAGGCGCCACGCCACCGCGACGTCTGCCTCGCGGTGAGCCGCGTGTTCGATCGGCTCCAGGTTCCCGCGCTCGGAGCGAGGCCCACCGCGTTCCAGGTGCTCGACGACGCGGCCTTCCAGCGCAAGCTGGAGCTGCTGAACGCGCTCTACCGCGACCGGCCCGGTGGCACGGAGGCGTGCACGCACCCGGTGCGGGACGGGCTGGGGGTGGAGGCGTTCTGCGAGATCCGTCACGCGGATGTGGTGCGGGCGTTGTCGCTGACGAAGCCGGAGATCTTCGCCGAGCTGGAGGACCCGTGGGGCTTCACCCACTCGACGTACGAGCGTGAGCGCTACGCCCTCACGGCCCAGGTCCTGGGCTCGCTCACCGGGAGCCCGCCCCGGAGCGTCGTGGACGTCGGGGCCTGCGAGGGGTTGATGACGGAGCGGCTCCGGTCGCTGTTCCCGGAGGCGGTGGTGCACGCGGTGGAGGCGGATCCCCACTTCGCCGCGCGCCTGCGCCAGCGGCTGGGGAGCGACGAGCGGGTGCGCATCGTGGAGGCGTCCGCGCTGGACGTGCCGCTGGAGGCGGACCTCGTGCTGCTGGCGGAGGTGCTGTACTACCTGCCCGTGGAGGCGGGGCGTGAGTTGCTGGGCCGCATCCGTGCCTCGCACCTGTTGACCTCCTACGGTGGGCCGTTTGGTGAGGAGGTGCACGCGGCGCTGCGGGCGCTCGGGTGGCGGCAGGTGGTGTGTGGCTCGTTGCCTGCGCGCATCGAGCCGGTGGATGGCGTGGCGAGCCCGCTCCTGGTCCGGCGGGCCGGCACGGACGTGCGACTCTGGAGCCGGTGAAGCCAGGGCGGAGCGGGCGGAGGTGGCTCACCCTGCGGACGCTGAGGCCACGGACCGCTGTTCCTCTCCACAGGGCCCCATCCCGCCTATACGCCTAGGAGCGGAAGATCCAGCCGCCGTCCACGGGGAGGGTGGTGCCGGTGGTGAAGGTGGCATCGGCGCAGAGATAGAGGATGGCACGGGCCACCTCGTCGGGCTGCCCGATGCGGGCCAAGGGGTGGTAGGTCTCGGCCATCATCCGCTGGGTGGCCGCGTCGCCCTGGGTGAAATCGAGGAAGGTCTCCGTCTCGATGGAGCCCGGGGCCACCGCGTTGACGGTGATGCCTTCCGAGGCGACCTCGAGCGCGGCGGTCTCGGTGAGGCTCTCCAGCGCGCGCTTGGTGGCCCCATACGCACCCAGTCCGCGGAACGCGCGCTTGCCGATGGCGGAGGAGACGTTGACGATGCGGCCGCCTCCACCCTGGGCCCGCATCTGCCGGAGCTCGGCGCGCATGCACCAGAAGAAGGCCGTGAGGTTGAGGTGGAGCACCTGGTCCCAGTTGTCGTCGGTGCAGTCGGCGATCGTGCAGGGCTGGCCGGTGATTCCCGGCACGTTGACGGCGCAGTCGAGCCGGCCAAAAGCAGCCACTGTGCTCTCCACGGCCCGGGTCACGTGGGACAGTTGGGTGATATCGGTCTCGAGGAAGCGGGCTGTGCCACCCTGGCCGAGGATCTCCTGGACCACTGCCGAGCCCTTGGTCACGCGCCGTGCGGCCACGACGACCCGGGCTCCGGCCTGGGCGAGCGTCAAGGCCGCCGCCCTGCCGATGCCGCCACTTCCACCCACCACCAGCGCTACCTTGCCATCGAGCCGAGCCATGGTTCACCTCCCGTGGGCGGGCACCTTACCTGACGGGGCATTGGCGGCGCCATCGCCTCCGCGGCTGCTCCACAAGGCGTCCGGGGGGATGCGGTGTGCCGCTTCACCCGGGAGGCCGAGCTGCTCGCCGGGCTGCGCCACCGGGCGTCGTGGCGCAGGTGGCGCATGGACAAGAACCGAATTGGGTCCCCTGATGCGAGCCGTGCCTCCTGAGGGCGGCCTGGGCAGGCATGCCCAAGGAGGCTGCGTGGCCTCTGCACCGGCACGGCTCCCAGCTCGGCCGGCACCCGTCAGCGGCCCTCCTCGGCCCCTCTGCACCAGCCCTCCCCCTCAACACGGCCTCTCTCCTGCCTATACGCCACGGCGCGAAGGACGGCCACCAGGACAGCAGCCGAGCCTCGGGCCCGCGGAGATCACCAGAGCACCAGCAGCCGAACCTCGGGCACGGTGGACGGCACCAGCAGCACGGCAGCCGAAGCTCGGGCGTCGAGGCGACAACTTCCCTGACACAGGGGGCCACGGTCTTCCCCGGCGTCCCCGTGAGTAGGCCCCCACCTGACACACCGGCTACCTCCTGGAAATAGGGTTCGGTCCATGCCAACAAGAGCACCTGGCCACCCGTAGGCGGGGAGGCCAGGGAGGAGCACGCATGGACGAGGAGAAGAAGTCCGAAGCGAGCGGGGAGGGAGCGGAGCGGGTGGGGCCGTACCTGCTTCAGGAGCAGGTGCAGCAGTCCGGCGACAGCCAGGAGGAACTGTATCTGGCCACCAACGAGACGAGCGGGGCCACGGCCCTGGTGCGCAAACACGCCGCCGAGGAGGGCAAGGCAGCACGGAAGAACTGGCGTGTGTTCCTCGGCTCCTGGGCCGCAGGAGGCTACTCCACCATGGAAGTGGAGCACACCGATTGGGCCAGGGCCCAGGACAGGCAGTCGGCGGAGTCGTTGCTGCTCACGTTGGAAGGTGTGCTCGAGGAAGTGCGGCACATGGTCCGCGCCGTGTCCGGCCCCCATGAGTCCCGCTTCCGGTGGCGTCTGGGATGGGGCGTGGCGAGCGCCGTCACGGTAGGCGCCCTGCTCCTCGCGCTGGTGCGTCTGGCCCCCGTGTCCCAACCCCCGAGCGCCCTACCAGCCCCCCTGCGCCACGAGGTGCCCACGGCAGTCGAGACGCCGGACTTCAACGCCTGGCTCACGGACACCACCCCCCCGGGGCCACCCGTACTCGCCCGGCCTCTGCCGAAAGAGCCCTTCAAAGGACAGAAGCGCCCTCCCTGCACGCGCTACACCGAGGTCGAGCTGGTGGGCGCCTGCTGGATGCCTCACGAGCTCAAGGCCCCGTGCCCGGAGACTCTCTTCGAGTACCAGGGCAAATGCTACGCGCCCTGCTTCAGCGCGAAGCCGCCGCCCTCGTCGCTCGGGCAGTAAGGGGCGCGGGCCGCTCGCGTCTGGTGCCGGGTTCGCTCGTCCTCGCTCCCATCCCGAGAACCACCCGGGGTGAGCGTGCTGTGGGTTCTCCCGCTGGCGCTGATGGCCATGCTCCCGCGACGCGGAGCTGCTCTCGCGCTCACGGCGTACCGCGACGGGCAGCGAAGGTGTCAAACGACTCGTAGGGCGCGAGTTGTTGGAACGAGTCCTTTGACACCTTCTATGGCCTATACCTCGTCATCCTCAGGCGAATCCTCCAACAACTCGGGTTCAAGCGGCTGATCAGGCCAGTCATCCGGAATAAGACGCTCTGCATCTGTCCACCTCCGCGCAGCACTCATAAAGCGTTCATCATCTCGGAAGTAGGCATGCTCTAACAGAAGTACTTGGAGATCTCCCTGTCGGGCAACTTCATCAAAAAGGAAGTCGATGTATTGCTTCACGATAGCACGATCATCAACCTCTACTTTCTCCTCATTCTCTCCGAGATCCGCTGGATAAAATGGGCGACTGATCTGATCGATTACGAGAAATCCTGGCACAGGACGCCTGTGCGACGAAAAATATTTATGGAGCGCCAGCACAGTCGCCAGATGAAGCGTCACAACATTCTCATCAGAGCCAACTGCGCTGAGTTCTTTAATCGCGCGGCCATCCCTGATGTGAACAGACATTTTCTTTGCAACGAAACGAACCCGCCAGGGCTTTAGTTCCTTGCTGAATGGCAGTCTTGCTATATGCTCTGTCGCGAGTGCTGAGATTTCATCCTCGGCCTCTGACAATTTCTTGGCGATTGCTGCATCATCCACGCTGTCCGAAAGAAGATCGTACTCTTCTCTTAATACATTCGTCCTCTTTGATGTTGCCGCTGCGGCCCTCTCTCGTTCCATGTGCATGAAGTATTGGATCTTCCCCAACACCAAAAACTGCCTATCTCGGTAACTTTTTACGCGTCCTGACTCTTCAAGTGCATTAACAAGTCCCTTGAGTTTTTCGTCGACTGTAGATAGTTCTTCGCCAATGCGTTCGATTTCAGCCTCAATGCTGCTGCGATAATCATCAAGCTGAGGGCGGACTTGGCGTGCATCGCCCATTTCACGCTGTAGCTGGCTGATGGCTGCATGAATGGACTGGAGCGTTTCGGTAGGCTCTGAGATTGGCGACTCGCACACAGGGCAATGTTCTGCCAGCTTCTCGGAAAAAAGACCAACAACCTTCAACCGGTTTACTTGTGCGCTGGCTGCCTGCTGATACCCACTCGCAATGTCAACGGCCTCATCCGCAGCACTGAGACGACGTTTTGCGACGAGCAATCGACGCAACAGGGTATCCCTGCGTTCATGAAGCTCTTCAACTTGATCAGACGTCCCCCGTCTGCTCACGGCAGGAATCCCAGCTTTTATTACGCCACTCAAAGCATCGCGCAATCCACGCTCGCTATTTATGGTCGGCGCATCGCAAAGGCCAACCTGCACCGCCTCTGAAACAAGCACTGCCAGGGGTGCCAACTCAGATAGGTCCATTTGGGCAGCGGGTTCCTGCTCTCCTGGTGCTCTAATAGCGAGGCGTTTGCGCAGATCGCGCAGACGCTGCTGGCGCGCGAAAGTGCCCTCGTCGACAACACCCAAGAAGTACGGCAGCGCCCGAATGTTTCTAAGCCCCGAGCCCCCAATCATCTCCTGGAAAAGGGTTTCGCTGCTCTGAATCACCCCTGCTCCCTGCACAAGGTAGGGAATAATATTGCGGAGCGATACCTGTCTGCCGGTTGCTGTGCTCCCATGGGAGTTGGCTCCGCGCACTACGCCAATTCCCAAGCGCCCTTCCAGCCAATGCTGAGCGTCATTTCTGCTCAGTTGAGCAACGCATTCTTCGGCTGACTCTGGAATTTCAAGTTGAGTTCCCTCGGCAACGAAGAACTCCCGCTTATCTTCAGGCGCATTCCGGAGTCGTCGCGCAACGAAGAATCGCTGCTCGCCACGGCACCACAAAGCCCCTACCCACGATACGGCAGTGCCAACGCGATTTGGAATATTGCACGACTTAGAGGCAAGGCAGTAGTTGAGGATATTGATTAGGGCGGTTTTTCCGGTATCTCCAGGCCCGGAAATTACATTTACAGAATTCTTCGCTAGGGGGAGGGATTTGCGTTGCCCATGGTGGCTGTATAGAAAAAAGCTTTCAATCTGCCATCTGCTCATGGCGCAACCCGCAGTTTAGAGAGTATGAGGGCAGGAGCCCCAGCCGCAGCTAGCATCTCGCCAAGTCGTCGTGCGCGCTGTAGGAGGCGCCGCAGCTCAGATTCGGATTTTGCCCATGTTCCGGGCTTGCGCAATAGACCTTCGTTTACCGAGCGAACAGCGCCATCGTTTCCTATTACTAGTGCACCGGCGGCAAGCCCGAATAGTAGCGAAGCGCGATGAACTGGAAGATAGGAGGCCATGATTTGCGGGAACTCTGAGACAACTTCAGGAGACGCGTCAATCCAGGCGAAAAATGGCATTGACATCGATAGTTTATTGAGTGCCAAGCCGAATGGTTGATGTAAAACAAGAGGAATGCATACGGGCAAGAGAGGAAAGGGGGGGCCTCTTTTTGAGACGTCTATATATCCACTGCACGTTTGCCACAAAACAACCGCCCCTAGCGCAGGGTTGAGGGACGCAAAGGCGTCAACCGACACGTCCTTGAGTTTCATGGCTTCTCCTTTAGGCGCGCCTCGTAATCGGGATGCCAGCCCACCTTTTTCTCATCAGCAAGTTGCTGCAAGACTCCACGTGTCATGTACGAGCTATTCCACGAAGCGCCTGAAATGCGCTGCTCGTCCGGAGCTTGCCGCAAAGCCCAATCAAGAACTTCTCGGCCCACCGCGATCTTTTCGTCCTCTGTTCCTCCCTCGCAATTGTCGCACGCTGGTTCGAATTGGAATTTCCAAGTTTCGATCAAGCGAAGATCAAACCTGCCCTGTTCATTCCAATCAGTTAGACCCTCGTTGACCCATGCCTCGCGCTGCATCCTTGCTTTCCAGCGAGCGATGACAGCTCGGTTTGTGTACCCATCCCCGCGCCTTACGAGTTGGATTTGCTGTACGAGCACGCCTGCTGCTTGCTTCAGTGCATTGATGTCTTCCGGAGGAGCTGCATCCTCAAAATCCCCTGGGAGGGTTCCCGTGCTCATCTCTCGCAGAAGCGCGGAAATCTGCTGGGTCACTTCGGCCTTTGTGATGGGCTCTGGCTTTTCAGGTGTAAGACTCTGTGCTGCGCGCAACGCCCACCATTCCAAGAGCCGCTTCGCAATGGAGAAGCGATATTTCTTTTCAATAAGGTGGAGGTGCTTCGCTGCATGTTCATTGAGCGTGGCAATGGTCGCGCGTTCGGAAGCCAAGTGGATTCGCGCGATAAGGTGTTTGCGCTCCTTTTGGCTTAGTCTTAGAAATTCTCTACACAAAGGTGCGCGAGCCGTTAACTTCTTTGAGTCCTGTGTGTTTTCATCAACTACTCGCTGCGCTTCTTGCTCCAATGCGTTGAGCAATGCCTTCCGGCTGCCATTGCCCATCAACACTGCGAGGACATTGTCGTCCCCAATAGATGCGCTGGTCACCAATATCAGTCTGTGGTGAGTGATTTTTCTGCGTGCCAGGGTGGACCAGTTTGCGAGAGTCTTCCAGAGTTGCTCACTTGCTATTGTGAGCGTGCGCTTGGCGGTTCGTGAGTATTTGACTTGAAAAAGCGAAGGTCTGTTTCCCGAGAAATGAATGTCGTCGAGATTCTCAAGGGTTACGGCCTCAGCGTCCTCATTGGATTCGCGCAGGAGAATGATGAGGGCGTAGAGTGCTTGGAAGTAGTACCCGGCCGCTGATGCACTCGCCTCGCGCGCATGAATCTCATCGATTACTGGTGAGGGCGGTTGATCATGTGAGGCATCGCGCATCACGCTCCTCCAAAATGCCTGAGCGGGCCATGCTGCCTCGCTCCGTCACAAGTGTAGCCAACACTCCTATGCCGCGCGAGCATACGGCAGAACGTCCGTGGAAGCCGTTTCCTGCGTCGGCAGGTCGATTCACCCGTTGGAACATAAAACGGATGCGGACCCAATTATGGGCTTAGGGTGGTGCAGAGCGGAGGAGGAGCGTTGCCGGGGGCGAAAGGGCGTTCGCAGGGCCGGAGAGAACCGGCCGTATAGCCCACTTGGGACACACGCCTACCTTGGTCGCCGTGCCATGAGAGCTAGGACCGCATAGATCTGATTCGGAACTGTTTGAGGCCGACAGCCTAGGGTTGAAGGTTAGGGGAGCGCCGCTGCTGGGCGCAAGCGGGGCTGTCGGCCCCTCGGCAGACTTTGCAGGGAGTAGGCCTACCCTGGCCTATTCCGCATGAGGAGCAGCCGATGCCGACATGTACCCCGGGGTGCCCAGAAAGCCGCTGCATGACGGACCGGCCAGTCCCGTCGCTCCCTCAGGGTCGTTCTTCACCCCGGCGACGCACCAGGGTTCTTGTTTACCTTTGTGTAAACGCTGAGTTCCTGGGCCCGGCGACTTCCCTCGGAAGGGCCACTTGCCAGCCGCAAGAAGCCCCTCCAAAAAGGCGAACAACATCTATGGCGACCGATTAGCGGAGGTGGCGTGAATCGAAGCCGCCGCCTCCGTGGGCCTCGCACCTACGCGCGGTTGAGGATGGACTCGACCGCGGCCTGGGCGATGGGGTGGTAGCGCTCGGCGTAGCGGTTGAACAGGCTGCGCGCCAGCGCCTTGCCCTCGGACGTGGCCGCCAGTGCCCCATACAGCGGCTTGAGGTACTTCATGCGTCCCACCTCGCCCAGGAAGGCCTCGGTGCGTCCCAGCGCCGGCGGCCAGCCCGCCCGCAGCGACGCCGCCAGCCACGACACCAGCACCTCCGCGTTGTGGCTCTTCGTCAGGTGGAAGCGCTCGTCCAACTGCCGGAACACGTCCCGCGACGTCCCCGGCGGCAGCGAGTGGATGTAGAGCTGCCACTCGGCCGGGGTCCAGTCCTTCACTTCCTCCACCGTGGGCACCTTGGCCTTGTGGCTCGTCATCCGCTCCAGCCGCTCCGAGCGCGGCACCGGCGCGCTGCCCGGAATGCCCGGCTTGTTCAGGTACGCCTCCGCGTCCACCTTCGCCAGCGCCCCCGGCAGGTGCTGCTCCACGAACGCCGTGAACTGCTCCGTGGTGAGCGCCTGGAACCGATGCGCCTCCAGGTAGCGCTTCAGGAAGGTGTCGAACGCCGGCCGGCCCACCGCGTCCTCCAGCGCGCGCAGCAGCAGGAAGCCCTTCTCGTAGGGCACCTGCGAGAAGGCCTCGTCCGGGTCCACTCCCGACAGGTGCGTGCGCAGCGCCGTGAGCTGCGGATGGTCCTTGAAGTGCTGGACCGCGTCCTCGAGCGCGCGCCGCCCCAGCGATGCGTGCAGCTTGGCCACGTCCTCCCCGTACAGCGCCTCGATGATGCGCCGCTCGGCGAAGACGGTGAAGCCCTCGTTCAGCCAGAAGTGCTCGGCCGACGCGTTCGTCACCAGGTTGCCCGTCCACGAGTGCGCCAGCTCGTGCGCCACCACGCTCACCAGGCTCTTGTCCCCCGCCAGCAGCGTGGGCGTCAGGAACGTCAGCCTCGGGTTCTCCATGCCCCCGTACGGGAACGAGGGCGGCATCGTCAGCAAGTCGAACCGCTCCCAGTCATACGTGCCGAAGAGCTCCTCCGCCGCCCGCAGCATGGCGTCCACGTCCTCGAACTCCTCGGCCGCCTCCTCCAGCACCTCGGGCTCGGCCCACACCCGCGAGCGCGGCCCCAGCTCCTTCGCCGCCAGCCTCCCCACCGCGAAGGCCAGCAGGTAGGGCGGAATCGGCTGTGGCATCTCGTAGCGCTCCACCGCCTCCACTCCCTGCTCCTCGCGCCCCGTGAAGCCCGCCGCCATCACCGCCTTGAGCTCCTTGGGCACCGTCAGCTCCGCCTTGTAGCGGATGCGGATTCGCGGCGTGTCCTGGAGCGGTACCACCGAGCGTGCGTGGATCGCCTGGCACTGGCTGAAGAGGTACGGGTACTGCCCTCCCGCCGTCTGCGCCGGCGTCAGCCACTGCAGCGCGCTCGCCTGCGGGGATGTCCGGTAGCGGATGGTGAGCTGCTTCGTGCCGGGGCGCAGCTCCACCCTCAGGCGGCTGCCGAGAATCGGTTCGGGCGGGGACACCAGGAAGGGCAGGGGCTTGCCCTGAGCGTCCACCACCGAGCGGATCTCCAACTCCCTCGTGTCCAGGTCCAGCGGGCCGGCGGATGCTTCCCTCAGGGCGAGGGTGGCCTCCGCGTGCAGCCGGCGCGTTCGGAAGTCCACGCGCGCCTTCCAGGTGAGGGTCTCGGTCTCGGGTTGGGTGTCGTCGTTGTACGAGTGCGGATCGAGTCGGGCCATGGGGGCTCGTACCTTACCTCCCACCCGCCGGTGACAGGGGCCTCAAGAGCCGGTTGACTTTTGAATCAACCGGCGCAATGTCTCCTGCCATCCTTTTTCAATCAGGGAGCCTCTTTCGATGACGATGCGGATCCGCAAAGTGGCAGTTCTGGGCGCGGGCGTGATGGGCAGCGGCATCGCCGCGCACCTGGCCAACTCGGGCGTGCGCGCACTCCTGCTGGACATTGTTCCCCCCAAGGCGGCACCGGGTGAGGACACGGCCTCCAAGGCCTTCAAGAACAAGTTCGCCCTCGGGGCGCTGGCCAACATGCGCAAGCAGAAGCCCAGCCCCATCGTGTCCGAGCAGGTGTTCACGGCCATCGAGGTGGGCAACTTCGAGGATGACCTGGGTCGGCTCGCCGAGTGCGACTGGATCATCGAGGTGGTGAAGGAGGACATGGCCGTCAAGCAGGCCCTGTTCGCCAAGGTGGAGCAGCATGCGCGCAAGGGCACCATCATCAGCTCCAACACCTCGGGCCTGTCCATCAAGGGCATGCTGGAGGGCCGTGGCGCCGACTTCCGCAAGAACTTCCTCGTCACCCACTTCTTCAACCCCGTCCGCTACATGAAGCTGCTGGAGCTCGTGGCGGGCCCGGAGACGGACCCCGAGGTGGTGAAGAGCATCCACCGCTTCGGCGAGGAGGTGCTCGGCAAGGGCATCGTCTACGGCAAGGACACCACCAACTTCATCGCCAACCGCGTGGGCACCTACGGGATGATGCGCACCATCTCGGAGATGCAGAAGGCGGAGCTGTCCATCGAGGAGGTGGACAAGATCTTCGGCCCCGCCATGGGCCGCCCCAAGTCCGCCGTGTTCCGCACTGCGGACATCGTGGGCCTGGACACCTTCAGCCACGTGGCGAAGAACTGCTACGACACGCTCACCCAGGACGAGGAGCGTGAGGTCTTCGCCATCCCCGACTTCCTCCAGAAGATGGTCGCCAAGGGGATGCTCGGCGACAAGAGCGGCGGCGGCTTCTACAAGAAGGACCGCAGCGCCGGGGGCAAGGACATCCTCGCCCTGGACCTGAAGACGCTGGAGTACCGGCCGCAGGTCAAGGTGCGCTACGAGTCGCTGGGCGCCGCCAAGGACGTGGAGGACGTGCGCGAGCGCGTGGCCACCGTGCTCAACGGCCAGGACAAGGCCGCGAAGTTCGCCGAGCGGATCACGCTGGACGTGCTCGCCTACGCCAGCCGCCGGATTCCGGAGATCGCCGACGACGTGGTCAACATCGACCGCGGCATGCGCTGGGGCTTCGCCTGGGACCTGGGGCCCTTCGAGACCTGGGATGCCTACGGCGTGAAGAAGGGCCTGGAGCGGATGAAGGAGCTGGGCCTCAAGCCCGCCGCCTGGGTGGAGCAGATGGTGGCCTCGGGCCGCACGTCCTTCTACGGCGTGGAGGGCGGCAAGGACACCTACTGGGACATCCCCAGCAAGTCCGTGAAGGTGGTGCCGGAGAACGCCCGCACGTCGCGCGTGGAGTACCTCAAGCGCGGCAACAAGAAGATCACCGGCAATGAGTCCGCCAGCCTGTGGGACATGGGCGATGGGGTGACGCTGCTGGAGTTCCACTCCAAGATGAACTCCATCGACGACAACATCATCGCGATGATGAACACGGCCCTGGACGAGACGGAGAAGAACTTCCGCGGGCTCGTGGTCGGCAACGATGGGGCGAACTTCTCGGCGGGCGCCAACATCATGGCGCTGCTGATGGCGGCCAAGAGCGACGAGTTCGAGGCCATCCGCAAGATGGCGTCGGGCTTCCAGGCGGCCAACCAGCGCATGCGCTACAGCCCGGTGCCGGTGGTGACGGCGCCCTTCAACCTGACGCTCGGCGGCGGCGCCGAGTCGGCCATGGGCGGCAACGCCATCCAGGCCTCGGCCGAGCTGTACATGGGCCTCGTCGAGGTGGGTGTGGGCCTCATCCCCGGCGGCGGCGGCACCATGCAGCTCCTGCGCAACGTGTACGGCGCGTACGCGGCGGACAAGGACTTCGACGCCTTCCCCTTCATCAAGAAGGTGTTCCTGGCCATCGGCACCGCGAAGGTGGCCACCAGCGCCGAGGAGGCGCGCGAGCTGGGCTTCCTCAACGCCAACGACGGCATCAGCGCCAACCGCGACTTCCTGCTGTCGGACGCCAAGCAGCGGGTGCTCGGCATGGCCAACGCGGGCTTCCGCGCGCCGCGCCCCACGCGCTTCCGCCTGCCCGGCTCCAGCGGCTTCGCCACCATCGACATGATGCTCTACGACATGGAGCTCAATGGCCAGGTGTCCGCGCACGACCGGAAGATCGCCCAGAAGCTGGCGCGCGTGCTCACCGGCGGCGACACCAGCCCCTCCGTGCTCGTCACCGAGGAGCGGCTGCTGGAGCTGGAGCTGGAGGCCTTCCTCAGCCTGTGCGGCGAGGAGAAGACGCAGGACCGGCTGATGTTCATGCTCGAGAAGGGCAAGCCGCTGCGCAACTGAGGCGGCGGCGTTAGCCAGTTTCCAAGTCATTCAGTGATTCGAGATTCTAAAGCCCGGGGGTCGCTCCCCGGGCGAGGAGACAGACAGATGCCCGGTCGAGTCGTGATTGCCAGCGCGGTGCGCACCCCGTTCACCCGCGCGCACAAGGGAGAGTTCAAGGACACCCGGCCCGATACGCTCGCGGCCCTCGCCATCAAGGAGGCCGTGGCCCAGGTCCCCGGCCTGAAGCCCGAGGAGATCGAGGACGTGATCCTCGGCTGCGCCATGCCGGAGGCGGAGCAGGGGATGAACGTGGCACGCAACGCCGCCCTGCTCGCCGGGCTGCCGGACACCGTGCCCGGGATGACCATCAACCGCTTCTGCTCGTCGGGCACGCAGTCCATCGCCCAGGCGGCGCAGGCCATCAAGGCGGGGATGATCCAGGTCGCCGTGGCCGGTGGCACCGAGTCCATGACGATGGTCCCCATGGGTGGCAACAAGGTGAGCGCCAACCCGGAGATCATGGAGAAGTTCCCCGAGGTCTACACCTCCATGGGCGCCACCGCGGAGAACATCGCCTCGCGCTACAGCGTGTCGCGTGAGGACGCGGACAAGTTCGCCTACGAGAGCCAGCGCCGTGCCGCCACCGCGCGCGAGCAGGGCAAGTTCAAGGAGGAGATCGTTCCGGTGACCACCACCGTCTTCGACGAGGACGGCAAGGCGCACCAGGTGACGGTCTCGGTGGACACCATCCTGCGTCCGGACACCACGCTGGAGGGGCTGGCCAAGCTCCGGCCCGCCTTCAACCAGAAGGGCGTGGTGACGGCCGGTAACGCGTCGCCGCTGACGGACGGCGCGGCGGCCGCGGTGGTGATGACCGAGGAGAAGGCGCAGCAGCTCGGGGTGAAGCCGCTCGGCTACTTCCTGGACTACCAGGTGGCCGGCGTGCCCCCGGAGATCATGGGCGTGGGCCCGGTGCCCGCGGTGAAGAAGCTGCTGGCGAAGAACAACCTCAAGGTCGAGGACATCGACGTCTTCGAGCTGAACGAGGCCTTCGCGGCGCAGGCGCTGCACTGCATCCGGGAGCTCGGTATCCCCCTGGACAAGGTGAACCCGAACGGCGGCGCCATCGCGCTGGGCCACCCGCTGGGCGTGTCCGGGACGCGGCTGGTGGCCACCATCCTGCGCGAGCTGAAGCGTCGCAACGGCCGCTACGGCGTGGTGACGATGTGCATCGGCGGCGGCATGGGCGCCGCGGCCCTCATCGAGCTGGCGAAGTAATCACGGGTTGAATCCCGTCACGAGGCCTCTCCCGGCTCACGCCTGGAGGGGCCTTCGTGTTCTCGGAGCCTCCGCCGCCCGGGGCGCCACGCGACGAGCGCGTGCAGGGTGACGTAGAGGCACGGCACCACGAAGAGCGTGAGCAGCGTTCCCAGGCTGAGCCCGGAGAGCGTGACGAGCGCGAGCGGACGCAGCAGCTCGGTGCCCTCGCCGAAGCCGAGCGCGATGGGCACCAGGCCCAGCGTGGCCAGCAGCGTGGTGATGAGGATGGGGCGCAGGCGCATGGGCGCGGCGCGTTGCATCGCCTCCAGGCGCGACAGCCCGGGGGACTCCTCGCGCAGTTGGTTGGCGAGCTCCACCAGGATGATGCCGTTGCCGACGATGACGCCCACCAGCATCACCATGCCGATGAGCGCGGTGGCTCCCATCGCCACGCCCGTCACCACCAGCCCCAGCGTTCCGCCCACCAGCGCGAGCGGGATGGTGAAGAGGATGACGAGCGGGTCCACCAGCGAGTCGTACTGGACGGCCATCACGGTGAGCACCAGGAAGATGGCGAGCCCTCCCAGCACGAACAGCGAGCGTTGCAGCTCCCGATTGCTCCGGGCCGCGTTGCTCTCCATGATCGACACGCCGCGCGGCAGCTCCACCTCGGAGAGGATCCGCTCCACCTCCGCCAGTGCGTCGCCGAGGCTCGCTCCTTCCGCGAGGTCTCCCGCGATGATGAACACCTGCCGCTGGTTGATGCGTTGGATTTCCGCCGGGGTGGTGCCCTCGGACACGCTCGCCACCTCCGAGAGCCGCACCGGCGCCTGTCCCGCGTAGACGATCGGGAGCTGCTCCAGTTGGGAGCGGGTGCGCAGCGCCTCGCGGGCCAGCTTCACCCGGACGTCCACCAGCCGCTCCCCCCGCTGGAGCTGCGTGGCGATGGAGCCCTCGAGCGCCGTCTGCACCGCCTGGCCGATGTCTCCGGATGACAGCCCGAGCAGCCCCGCGCGCTCCGGATCCCTCCGCACCTGCACCTCGGGCTGCACGGGGTCCGCGTCCGGGCGGTAGCGCGCGAGCTTCGCCTTCTCGTCCAGCGCGGCCACCACCCTCTGTCCCGCGCGCTCCAGTGCCTGGGGATCCTCGCCCTCGAGCACCACGTCCACCTCGGCGCGCACCGGCGAGTTGCTGGTGATGAGGCCGCGAATCTGCTCCGGTGCGAGCCTCAACCGGATGCCCACCAGGTTGAACTTCGCCATCTCGGCGTTGACGCGGGCCACGTAGGCCTGCACGTCCGTGCCCGGCTCCAGGGTGATGGTGCTCGAGGAGCGCAGCGCGTTCTCCGACGTGGCGTTGCCGAAGAGGAAGCCTCCCACCGTGGTGAAGACGTAGCGCGTCTCCGGCTGGCGCATCAGCAGATCGTCCACCTGCTTCATCAGCCGCTGGTTGTCGGCGATGGGTATCCCCGGCGGAAGCTGCACGACGAGGCGCGCCTGGCCGGTTCCCACCCGCGGGAGGATCTCCGTGGAGAGGAAGGGCAGCACCAGGGCCGCGAGCAGCCCGAGCCCCACGAACACCGCGGCGATCACCGGCAGCCGGTGGGCCAGTGCACGCGAGAGCAGCGTGCCGTACCCCTGGGTGAGGCGATCCACCCGGGCGCCGAACCAACGCACCGGTTTCAGCCGGGACAGGCCGCTCGTCTTCCGGATGGACAGCAGCCGGGCCGCGAGCGAGGGGATGACCGTGAGCGCCGTGACGAGCGAGGCGCCCACTGTGAAGAGCACGGTGAGGATGAGCTCGTTGAAGAGCAGCGACACGAAGCCGCCGATGAGCAGGAAGGGCACCACGGCGACGAGGTTCGTCGTGGTGGAGGCCACCAGGGCCGATTCCAGCTCGGTGGCCCGTGCCTGGGTGAGGGGGATGAGCTCGGGGAGGGGGAGGGTGTCCGCCCCGCCATTGCCGTCTCCGTTGCCCCCGTTGCGACGGCGCCGCTCCTCCACGCCTCGCACGATGTTCTCCAGCACCACGATGCAGCTATCCACCGCGCCGATGCCCACCGCCAGCCCGCCGAGGCTGAAGATGTTGAGCGAGGCGTCCGCGAGCGACAGCAGGCTCACCGCCATCAGCGTGCCGAGCGGAATGGACAGCACCACGATGAAGGTCTGCCGCAGCGAGCCGAGGAAGAGCAGCACCATGAGGCTCGCCAGCGCCGCTCCGGCCAGGCCCGAGAGCGCCACGTCCTGGATGGAGCGCTTGATGAAGACGGACTCGTCCAGCGTCGCGGTGAGCACCGTGCCCTCCGGTATCGTCCCCCGGCGCCGCAGCTCCTCCACCCGCGCCTTCACCGCGTCGACGACCTCCACGGTGTTGGCCTCCGGCTGCTTCTGGATGCTCACCTTCACCGCGGGCTGGCCGTTGAGCGTGACGAAGACGCGCTCGTCCTCGGTCCCGTCCACCACGGTGGCGAAGTCCCCCAGAAGGACTCTGCGTTGCTGGGGCGCCGCGGGCGGCTCCGGCGTTCCGGTGCCGGAGGAGGTCCGCGCGGGCGTGGTGTCCACGAGGAAGGGCAGGCGCTCGAGGCTCGGAGGCGTCGCGGAAGCGCCCCATCGTGCGCACGAGCGACTCGGCCCTCCGGCCCTCCAACCGTCCCGCGGAGATGTCCTGGTTCTCCGCCTCGAGCCCCTGCAGCACCTCCACCAACCCCAGCCGGGAGGACTGCAGCCGTTGCAGGTCCACCAGCACCTGGACTTCCTCGACCGCGCCACCGGACACGTCCACCGCCGCCACGCCGGGCACCACCGCGAGCTGCCGTCCCAGCTCCTCGTCCGCGAAGATGCGCAGCGCCCGGCCCGAGAGGCCGGGGGAGGTGAGGGCGAACTCCACGACGGGCAACTGCGAGGGGTCCACCTTGAAGAGGCGCGGCTGCTCGATGGTGTCCGGCAGGTTGCCCCGGGCGCGGTTGACGGCCGCCGTGGCGTCGTTGAGCGCCTGGTCCACGTCGCCGCCCGGCTGGAAGTACAGGTTGATGCTGACCTGCCCCTCGCGCGTCTGCGAGAAGACCTGCACCACGCCCTCCGTCGCGGCGAGGGCCGCCTCCAGCGGGCGGGTGATCTCCTCCACCGCCACCGAGGGCGATACGCCGGGCGCGTTCACCCGCACGCCGATGCGCGGGTAGGTGATGGCGGGGAGCAGATCCACCGGCAGGCGGAAGAGGAAGAAGAGCCCGAGCACCACCACGGTGGCCGCGAGCATCAGGGTGCCCACCGGACGCCGCACCGCGAGCGCGCTCAGTCCTCCCCGCTGGCGCGGCGCTTCTCCCGAGGGCTCCCGTCCGCTCTCACTCACGGCCACCTCCGCCGCCACCCTCCGGCGCGGGCGTGTCCGACAGCGCGCTGGGGCGCACCTCGGTGCCCGGCTTCAGGGGCCGCTCGCTGCGGACCACCACGCGGTCGCCCTCCCTCAGCCCCGAGAGGATCTCCACCTGCCCATCCGCGCGAGCGCCCAGGCGCACCTGCCGCTCCTCCACCCGGGCCTTGCCATCGGCTTCTCCCGTCACGACGAAGACGCGCCCCTGGTCCGGTGACGCCTCCGGGAGGCCGCCATCGGTCTCGGTTCCGGAGCCCCCCTGGGCGCCGGAGAGGCCACCCGGGGCGCCTTGTTGATCCACCCGGAGGGCCGATTCGAGCACCAGCAACTGCTCCGCGCCCCCATTGTCGAGCCGCACCCGGGCGAGCAGTCCGCCGCCGATGCGGCCCCCGGGGTTGTCCAGCACCACTTCCACGGGCACCAGCCGGCTCTGGGGATCCGCCTGCGGAGACACGCGCGCCACGGTGCCGGTGAAGGGGGTGTCCCCGAAGGCATCGAGCTGGAGGGAGACCTTCTGCCCGCGTTTCACGCGCGAGAGCCTCCAGCTCGGACACGGAGACGGCCACCTCCACCTGCGAGAAGTCCCCCACGCGCAGCACCTCGTTGCCCGCCAGCACGAGGTCTCCCAGTGAGTGCAACCGCTCCACCACGCGCCCGTCCATCGGCGAGCGCAGGCTGGCGAACGAGCGGCGCTCCCGTGATGCCGCGAGCAGGGCCGACTGGGCACGCACCCGGGCCTTCGCCGCCGACACGAGGCTCCGCTGCGTGCGCACCTCCTGGGACGCCGCCCGGACGGCCTGTTGCGCGGTGCGGGCCTGGGTGGCGCGCTGCTCCGCCTCCTGCCGGCTGGCGATTCCTCGCTGGGCGAGCCGCTGGTACCGCTTCGCCTCCACCTGTGCCTGCGCCTGGGCGAGCCGCGCCTGCTCCAATGCGCTCCTCGCCTGGGCGACCCCCGCCTCCGCGCTCGCCACCTCCGAGCGGGCCTCGGCCAGTCCCGCCTCCGTCTGGTGCACCTCCGCGTCGAGGAGCGCGGTGCTCAGCCGCCCCAGCTCCTGGCCCTCCTTCACGGTGTCGCCCACGTCCACCGTGAGCCGATCCAGGTGTCCCTCCACCCGGGCGCGGATCGCCACCAGCTCCGCCGGCTGGGTGGTGCCCACCAGTGTGAGGGGCGCGCGAAGCTGTCCCCGCCGCGCCTCCTTCACGTCCACGGCCACCGCGCCCTGGCCTCCGTCTCCCGCGCCTCCCTGGCGTCCGCCTCCACCTTCCGGTCCGCGGGCACAGGCCCCGAGCACCAGCAGGAGCACCAGCCCCACGGTGCGGGGCGGGCACGGGGTTCGCTCATTCTTCAGAGAGGACATGCCGCCTCCACCATCAACGCCTCCACGCGCGCCTGCACCAGATCCAGCTCTCGCAGGGCGAGCGTGCGCTCCGCCTCGCGCAGCTCCTCGGCGCTCTGCACCAGCTCCAGGCTGGTCCCCACGCCCTCCCGGAAGGCCTCCTGGGTGAGGGCATCCGTCCGGGCCGCGGCATCCCTCGCTCGCCGAGCCGCCACCCGCAGGGCCTCCGCCAGCGCCACGCCCCGGCGCGCCTGCTCCACCTCCACGTCCAGGGCCCGCCGCACGGACTCGAGCTGTTGCTCGGCCACCGCGAGGTTGGCCCGTTCCGCGCGCACCGTGGCGCCCCGCACGCCTCCGTCCCACAGGGGCACCTCCAGCACCGCGGCGATGTTCCACACGCTCACGCGCGCCACCCCCGGGTCCACCGAGAGGGCCGTCAGGGGAGCTCTGCACCCCCAGCCTGGGCACGTAGGCGGCGCGTGCCCCGGCCACCTCCCGCTCGGCCGCGTGGATGGCCTCGCTCGCGGCCACGAGGTCCGCTCGGGACTCTCCCTTCAGCGGACGGCACAGCGCGGCCAGTTCGTCACGCAGGCCGTCCAGGCGGAAGCCCGGGGCCAGCCCCACCTCCGCATCGGCGCCGAGCGCCAGCCCCAGCCCGGCCCGTGCGCGCCGCAGGGACTCCACGCTGGAGAGCAACTCGGCGCGGGCGACCTCCAGGTCCCTCGCCGTGCGCAGCGCGTCCAGCTTGCGCCCGGAGCCCAGCCGCTCCGCCTCCACGGTGAGCCGGTGCCGCTCCTGGGCCTGCGCGAGCCCCAGGCGGTTGATCTCCACCACCCGCTCGGCGGCCACCACCGACACGAGGCCGCGCGCGAGCTCGCGCACCAGGAGCCTCCAGGTGTCCTGCGCGGAGGCATTCGCCGCACGCTCCCGGGCCCGCGCCGCGGACAGTTGCTGCCAGGCCGGTACGTTGAGCACGGATTGCGTCGCGTTGGCACGCAGCGCGAGCAGGGGCGAGGTGGGCCTCGACTCTCCCTCGTCTCCCCCCACGTTGATGCCGCCCCCGCCGCCCTCGACGACGAGCGAGCCGCCTCCTCCCGCCAACCGCTCCTGCAGGGACAGGGAGGCGCTGACGCCAGGCAGCAGGGGCGCGAGCGCCAGGCGGCCCTGGGCCCCGGCCAGCTCGAGCTGGGCGAGTGCTGTCCGTAGCTCCACCGAGCGCGCCCGGAGCCGTCCCACCGCCTCGTCCCAGGTGGTGAGCATCACCTCGGGGGCCGGGGGAACCGTCAACTCCGCGACGGGCTGGGACTCGGTGTTCGCCGACGCGGGCACCCCGGCTTCACCGGAAGCGGGAACGGCGGCGAGCAGGAAGAGGGCCAGCAGCATGGGCAGGGAGGAGATGGGTTCCACATGCTCGATCCGGAGCCCCCTCGCAGCACGGAGCGGACGTTGTGCCGCGGCAGGGTAGGGGACCCAACGCTTCGCCTGCTCGATCCCGCACAGAGTCCTCGCGCTGGAGGGCAGGCGGTGACGGGGGCGCGGAGGGCGTGCGTCCACAAGACGCATGAAGTGCTCCGCGCGTACCGTTAGGGTGTCTTCCCCTCGTCCAACGGGTGAAAGACATGCTCTATCAGGTGGTCCTCTACCTTCATTCCTGGTTGCGCTGGGGGGTGGTGCTCCTCGGCGCACTCACCCTCGCCCGGGCGGTGCATGGCTGGGCGCGGGCCCGGGAGTGGAACCAGACGGACCGGCGCGTGCAGAAGCTCTTCATCGCCTTTTTCGACAGCCAGGTGCTGCTCGGGCTGACCCTCTACTTCCTGCTCAGCCCGTTGACGCCCAAGAGCCTGGACGGCTTCCGGGTGGCCATGTCCAACACCCTTCTCCGCTTCTTCGGCATCGAGCACGCGTTCGCGATGGTGCTGGCGCTCATCATCGCGCACGGGGCCTCCGACGCGAGTCGCAAGGCCGGGCACTCCACGGTGAAGCACCGCCGGTGGGCGGTGGGACTGCTCATCGCGCTCCTCTTCATCGTGGTGGGAATCCCCTGGCCCGTATTGCCCTATGGAAGGCCGCTGCTGAGAACGTTCTGAGCATGGACGCGTGGTGAGCGGCGGTCTCGTCTCGCGCCACGGATGCCGTGCGCGCTTCGGGACGTCTCCGGGGGCCTCTGCTTCTCGCAAGGGCTCGAAATGTCGGAGCGCCTTCCTGGCCCGTGGCTTGCGCTGTGTCTGGAGCCGCCGCACGCACTCTCGACACCCGCGGCGGCCAGGAGACACGAACATGACCAGCGTAGGCCCGAGGCGGAACGACGACACCCTGGTGCTCGGAATGAACCCGCACACCCAGGCGGAGGCCGAGGCCATCCAGAAGTCCAACCCCAGCGCCCGGGTGACCACCCTCCAGGACTCCTTCCGGGACGATCAGGTACGGGCCCGGGGCTCGGATGGCGCGATGCGGGTCCACGACTTGAGGACGGATGCGGGCCTCCGGAGCTTCGTGGGCACCCTGGGGCTGCCGCTCGCCCAGGGACAGCAGGTGGCGGCGGCCATCGCGAGTGCCGGGGAGGATGCGCGCGACGAGCTGGCGCAACTGGCCCAGGTGTGGGCCCGGGCGGAGAAGGGGGGCGTCGTTCCCTCGCGTCTCGTGCTCTCCGGGCACAGCGGGGGCTCGGGCCTGTGGGGCGAGGAGGGGAGCTTCTCGAATGGAGTGCTCTCCCGTCGCAGCCTCGCGATGCTCGCGGCGGCCATGCCCCGGGCCGCGGCGGGGGTCGAGGACCTGTGCATCGCGGCCTGCTACAACGGCGGCGAGACCACGATGGAGGCGTGGCGCTCGCTCTTTCCCCGCCTCCAGACGATGTGGGCCTACGACGGCAGCGCGCCCGGTACGTTCTCCGGGGCCACGGCGCATCTGGCCCGGTGGGAGAAGGCGACGCGCGGCGAGGTGGATTCACTCCGGCCGGATCTGCTCCGGGGGCTGCGCAAGGGGGAGAACCTCGCGGTGTGGTCGCGTTTGGGTGGCCACCAGACCGCCACCGTGGGCGCGAGCACCGCGGATCTGCGTGCCCGTCAGGCCGCGGGTCATGCGGCCTTCGCGCGTTACTTCCGGGGCGACGAGGTGGTGCGCGATACCCAGCGTGGCCCGCTGCGGGAGCACTACAACACCCTCCAGGCCCTGCTCGGCCGGCCCGAGGTTCCCGCCTCCGAGCGGACCGGGCTCGAGCGGGCGCGGGATCAGACCCTCCGGCTCCTCTTCTATGGGAACGTCTCCGTGCGCTTCCAGGCGACTCACCGGGCCGCGATCCAGCGGGGGTTCTCGGCGCTGGGGTTGAACGTTCCCGACTTCTCCCGGCTCGACCGGAAGGGGGCACTGGCGCTGATTCAGTCCTTCGAGGCCGAGCTCGGCCGCCGGAATCCGCGACCCGTGGAGGCACAGCGGTTGATGCCCCTGCTCACGGAGGGGTTGCGAGATCTTCAGCGCTCACGCATCCCGGACAACTGGTTGTGACAGTGGGGTAGGGCACGGTGACGGGCACCCTCACCCCGTCCCTCTCCCGGGGGGAGAGGGGAGGTTGGGCAGCGAGGGGGCCTCCTTGGCTTCCTTGGCCTCCGTGTCCTCTACCGGGACTCCCGCCATTCGCAGCACTCGCAGTGCGTTCGTGGTGTCCACGACGCCTGGCCGGAGCTGGTAGTCGAACACCATCTTTCCGTTCTCCAGGTGATCACGGAAGTGCATGTTCACCACCTTCCCGCCGTGCTCCTCCGCCAGGTTCGCGAGGGACAGGTCGTGCGTCGTCACCCCGCCGATCGCCCCCGTGGCCAGCAGCAGCCGCAGCACCTCGCGGGAGGCGATCTGCCGCTCCCGCGTGTTCGTGCCGAGGAGGATCTCATCCAGCAGGAACATCGCGTGTCCCTTCGCCGCGGCCGCCGCGTCCAGCACGGCCTTGATGCGTTGGACCTCCGCGTAGAAGTACGACACGCCCCGCTCCAGCGAGTCCTTCACCCGCATGCTCGTCAGCACCTGCAGCGGTGTCACCGAGAAGCTCCGCGCGCACACCGGCGCTCCCGCCAGCGCGAGCACCGTGTTCAGCCCCACCGCGCGCAGCAGCGTCGTCTTGCCGGACATGTTGGAGCCCGTGAGCAGCAGCGCGTGGCCCGGCCCCGGCAGCTCCACGTCGTTCAGCACGGGCTCGTCCAGCAGCGGGTGGCCCACTCCCACCGTCTTCACCTTCGGCCCGTCCGCCTCCAGCGTGGGCCAGGTGAAGCCCGGCCGATCGAAGGCCAGTCCCGCCAGGCACGAGAGCGCCTCCAGCTCCGCCAGCGCCTCGAACCAGCCCCGCACCCGCGCCGCGTGCTGCTGCTTCCAGTTCTCCAGCGCGAACAGCGCGTGCACGTCCCACAGGGTGAACAGGTGCACGATGGGGTGGAACTGGTGCCGCTTGAACTCCACGAACGAGTAGAGCCAGCTGAAGCGCTTCAGGTGCGTGGAGACCGGCGGCTCTCCCTCGTGCTGCATCCCCGCCTGCACCCGCCGCAACTCCGGGTGCTCGAAACGCTCCCGTTCCACCCGCTCGAAGATGGGCGCGTAGCGCACGAAGCCGTGCTCGCCCGCGCTCATCCGCTCCTCCATGGCGCGCAGCGGGCCCCGCGTCAGTCTCACCACCGCGAGCTGCACCAGCACGCCGGCCCACCACACCCGCCCGTGCACCACGCCGAAATTCCCCAGCACGAGCAGCGTCAGCGTCACCAGCGGCAGAATCACCGCCACCGGCCTCGCCCACCGGATGCTCGTGAGCGACGGCCCGCTCTCCGCCCATTGAATGAAGAGGCCGGGGTCCGCCTTCTCCTTCGCCACCGTGCGCGCCTCCACGCACACGTCCTGGCGGAACTCCACCCGGGGCACCAGCTCGCGCGCCGCTCCCTGCCGCGCCTGTACCGCCTCCGCCTGCGCCGGCCAGGACAGCCACGCCGCGAGCCGCTCCTCGCCCGCCCGCGTCGCCGTTTCGTTCATGAGCTGGAAGACGCTGCCCTGCCCGAAGACGTCCAGGTCCGCCGCGTACAGGTGCGAGCCCGTCAGGAAGCGCTCCCCCCGCTCGGCGAAGTCGTGCCAGCCCCGCGTCAGCCGCGCCAGCCCCCGCTCGTTGAGCTGCACGTACAGCCGCTGCCGCTCCTCGCGCAGGAACACCTGGTGGTGCAGCACCGCGAGCAGCAGGTACACGGCGAACGCCGCTCCGGCCGCCCACCACCACGTCCTGGGCAACCGCTGGAACAGGACGAGCCCCGCCACCGCGGCGCTCGAGAGGAACACCAGGGCGCGCAGGTTGGCGTAGCGGGCGCTGACATCGTCCAGCCGCTTCAGCTCCGCCTCGGCGGCGGCGCGGCGCTCGGTGTACGTGCGATGCGGAGAGGAGGACTCGGGGAGCGGAGTGGTCACGGGCGCGCGCATGCTGAGTCTGGCGGGCGGACAGGGCAAGCCCGGACGTGCACGCGGTGCCCGGAAAATGGCGAACCCCGGCGCCAGGCCCGTCTGACGGGCGGCTGCCGGGGCTCTCGGGTGTCGTGCCCGTCAACCGGGACACGTGGGGGCGGCACACCAAGTGGCCACCGCGGCGACTCGGCGACGGATGTCTCCACCCCCGTCCCTCTCCTCGCAGGAGAGGGAAGACACCCGCTCTCCAGCCGAATCACTTCTCCTTGGAAGCCAGCTTGCGCAGCGCCTTCTGGTCACGGATGCAGAGGATGCGGCCCACGTTGCCCAGCACGCCGTCGCGCTTCATCTCGTTGATGAGCGTGGAGACGAACGAGCGGGAGGCGCCCACCAGGTCCGCCAGGTCCTGCTGGGTGATGCCGCGCAGGTCGGTCTCGCCGCCGTGCGGGCAGCGCTCGCCGTGGGCCTCGGCCAGGGTGAGCAGGGTGTCGGCCAGACGGGCCGGCACTTCCTTGAAGGTCAGGCCCAGCACGCGCTTGCGCAGGGCACGCACGCGCTCGGCGTAGGCGCGAACCACGTCCACCGCCAGGGCGGGGCGGGCCTCGAGCTGCGCGCGGAAGTCGCGGCCCTCGATGCTCCACACCTCGGCCTCACCGGAGGCGATCGCCATCTCCTCCACCGGCGTGCCCTCGGGGCGGAACAGCTCGCCGAACAGGTCGCCCGGGCGCAGGATGCTCACCACCGAGCGCGAGCTGTTCTTGCCCAGCCGCATCAGGCGCACGCGGCCGCTCTTGAGCAGGTACACGCGGTCCGTCGTGTCGCCGGGGCGGTAGATGACCGAGTTGTGCGGGAAGCTCTCGACCTTGAAGTAACCCTTGAAGTCGATCGCCTCCTGGCCGGGGATCAGCTTGTTCGCCGTGACGAGCATCCCGGAGCTGGTGGTCTGGATGGGGGCGACGACGTTGGAGCCGATAGGACCGAGGGGACGATTGAAACCGTGCATGTGGGTTACTCCTGCAGGCGGTTGAAGGTTGGCTTGCTGTGCTGCGGACGGAACAGTCCCTTTCCAAGCTTTGTGCCAACGCCAACGCTTCTCCCAAGTCCTGAAAAACCCTGCAATGACGGCTACTTGGCGCTACAGCCCCCGTTTCTCACCTTCCGAGTGTCCGAAACCTGAAACGGAACGTTCAAACAGTCTGATCAAGTTGAACGTTTCGTTCAATTCGTGCGGGGTGTTGTTGGACGTCCGACAATGTCCGGAAAGCGTCCATCGACGCTCAAACCGGCTGATCCTGTCGCACACCGTACTTCTGGAGCTTGCGCTCCAGGGTGGGGCGACTGATGCCGAGGATCTGGCAGGTCTTGCCCTTGTGACCCTTGGTCACACTCATGGTCAGTTCGATCAGCATCCGCTCCGCCTCCTCCAGGGTGGGGATGCGGCTGGGATCATCGATCTGGGTGACCAGGAAGTTGGGCAGGGCGTGGCCGGAGTGTCCGTTGGTGTGGACGGGGTGGCCGTTGAGGTGGGGCCCCCCGTGCTCGGACTCGGCGGGCTCGAGCGCGGGCAGGTTGTCGGAGAGCAGCACCTCGCCCGGGGCGAGCACCACCGCGCGCGTCAGGACGTTCTCCAGCTCGCGCACATTGCCCCGCCAGGGCAGGCGCATGAGGTGGTCCAACACCTCGGGGGGCACCCGGGTGACGCGCTTGTGCACCTTCTCGTTGATGCGCTCCAGCAGGTGGTGCACCAGCGAGGGGATGTCATCGCGCCGCTCGCGCAGCGGGGGGAGCTGCAGCGTAATCACCTTGAGGCGCTGGTAGAGGTCCTCGCGGAAGCGGCCGGAGGACACCTCGTCCACCAGGGTGCGGTGGGTGGCGGCGATGACGCGGGCGCGCAGCTTGATGCGCTTGACGCCGCCCACGCGCTCGAACTCGCGCTCCTGGAGCACGCGCAGCAGCTTGGCCTGGAGCATCAGCGACATGTCGCCGATTTCATCCAGGAAGATGGTGCCGTCCTCGGCCATCTCGAACTTGCCCGGCTTGACGGCGCTGGCGCCGGTGAAGGCGCCCTTCTCGTGGCCGAACAGCTCGCTCTCCAGCAGCGTGTCCACGATGGCCGAGCAGTTGATGCCGATGAAGGGCTTGGGCTCGTCGTAGGAGTAGTTGTGGATGACGCGGGCGATGAGCTCCTTGCCCGTACCGCTCTCGCCATGAATGAGCACGGTGGCGCGGCTGGCGGCCACCTTGCCAATCTCCTTCACCAGCTGCTGCATCGACGGGCTGGTGCCGACGATGTCGCCCAGGCGCGCCGCCGCGGTCTCCACGTTCATCGTGGCCGCCCGGCGGGAGAGCTGCCGGTATTCCAGGGCGCGCGACACCACGATGTCCAGGGCGGTGAGGTCCGGGAAGGGCTTGTGGATGTAGTCGAAAGCCCCGGCCTTCATGGCCCGGATGGTCGTCTCCATGTCATGGAAGGCGGTGACGAGGATGATGCGCGCGTCCCCGCACAGGCTCTTCATCTCCTCGATGATGTCCAGGCCCGTGCGGTCCGGGAGCTTCATGTCGAGGATGACGACGCCCGGCATGACCTCCTGCGCCACCCGGAGCGCCTCGGAGGCGCGGGTGGCCGTCACCACCTGGTAGCGCGGACCGCCATCGTGCTCGATGTCCTCGAAGTGCATCTTCAAGGACTCGAGCAGGGAGAGGTCGTCGTCGACGATGAGAAGCGTCTCCATGGTCCTCAGGTGGCGAAGGTGAGTGTGAACACCGTGCCAGTCTCGGGGCTCGTCTCGGCGGAGACGTCACCCCCCTGGTGTTGCAGCACGCGGCGCAGGGCGGCCAGCGACAGGCCGGCCCCTCGCGCCAGGTGACACTCGTAGGGTTTGAAGAGCGAGTCGCGGTGCTCCTCGGGCAGCAGGCCGGCGGGCTCCTTGAGCTCCATCACCACCCGTCCCTCGGGGCCCGGGCGGATGGCCACGTCCACGTTTCCGCCCTCGGACGACGGCAGTCCCATGGCCACGTTGAGCAGCACCTGGGCCAGCACCGGCCGCAGCCTGCCCGCGTCCACCCGCACCTTGGGCACGTCCGGCGCCTCGTCCACGCGCACCTCCACGCGGCGCTCGGTCAGCTCCGGAGCCACCATGGCCATGGCCTCCTGGATGAGCGAGCGCGGCGCGTGCTGCTCCAGGTTGGGCGAGGTGCCCCGGCCGTACTCGGAGAGCTGCCACAGCATCCGCTCCAGGGTGCGGATCTCCCGGTTGGCGATGGTCAACCGGCGCTGGTCCCTCTCGGAGAGGCCCGTGTTGCGCGCCAGCGTCTGCACCGCCATCTTCACGGAGCTGAGCGGGTTGCGCAGCTCGTGGCTCAGCTGCGAGGCGAGCCCGGAGAGCTGCACCGGCGGCGCGCCCTCCAACAAGGTGCGCAGGTCCACCACCACGGCGGTGGCCTCGCCCTCCTCCATGATGAGCGTCAGCCGCAACGGCACCGGATCTCCCGAGCCGAGCGAGGCGGAGAGGAACTCCACCGCCCGGCGATCCTCGCGGGCGAGGGCGTCCAGGTGCCGGACCTTCTCCGGGGTGGTTCCCAGCACCACGTGGAGCGGCCGCTCATTCAGCTCCGAGGCGGGACGGTGCAGCACGGTTTCACAATCGCCCGCGGCGCGGGTGAGGCGCAGGTGGGGGGACCATGAAATCTGGACGGCTTGCAGCAAGTGGAGGTTCATGGGCAGGTGCGAAAGATAACGAATCGCCAGCGCTGATGCCCCCCATGGCGATGTGGTTCCCCTTTAGAATCCGATACTTGGCGCTCCGGGCCCCCATGGAACGGCCCTGGCGGGCGCCTGGATGTCCGCCAGGTGACACTCCGGGCGGGATGGAAGTCCGCCAGGTGGCAGGTCCATGGAATCCCAGGGAAGTGCGATCATCCTCCCGATGACGGATGGAGGGCGGGGGTAGAGCCATGTAGGTTGCACATCGTCGTCGGTGGCTAACCCCCGCCACCCGCCACCCCGGAGATTCAAATGACCGCCAACAAGAAGAACCTGAAGAAGCTGGGCAAGCGTCGTGGTCAGGGTATGACCGAGTACATCATCATCGTCGCCCTGATCGCCATCGCGGCGATCGGCGTCATCACCCTCTTCGGCAACAACATCCGCAAGCTCTTCGGCGCGTCCGCCGAGGCCCTGGCCGGTGAGGAGAACGTCTCCAACACGGGTGAGAAGGCCACCCGTCAGCTCCAGAAGAAGTCCCTCAAGACGTTCGGTGAGAACGAGGCGCTGTAAGCCCGTCGCCGCAAGGCGTCTCACGCAAAGGGGCGGCTCTCCGGAAGGAGGCCGCCCTTTTCGCTTGCGGGGCCCCGGCCAGGGACTCAGCTCGAGAAGCCCAGCCGGCGCAGCATCACCCGGCGGATGCTCGGGAGCCGGAAGCGGTAGATGAGGGCGTCCGAGAAGTAGTGGGCGAGCACCACGCCCAGGCTCAGGGTGGTGAGTCCGCGCAGCACCACGTGCGACCTCAGGTCCGCGCCCGCGGCGCTCACCGTGCCGTGCGAGGGCCCGGAGATGACCAGGTGCACCACGCCCAGGGCCAGCAGCGGGAGCATGGACACCACCATCACCGGCCATACCCAGGCGCGGCTCACGCGGGAGGGCGGGTCTCCCTCGCGCGGCTCCAGCATGCGGGCGGAGAGCAGGTAGTACTCGAGGCCATGCAGGCCGGGCAGCATGACGTTGCCCCAGGCGGGCGCCACCAGGGTGAGCCCCGTGGCCACGGCGACGGTGAGGAGGTAGAGCACCTTGGGCCCACTGGCCGTCCCGGAGCGCAGCAGGGTGCGGAACAGCAGCCCGAAGTAGCCGAGCCACACCGTGAGCAGCACCGCCATCGCGCCGTGGGGCAGCGGCGTGCCCTGCTCGAGGTCCAGGTAGGGCGTGTCCCCGGGGCGGGGGGACTCGGCGACGAAGAAGAGCCGCACCAGCACCAGCGTCAGCATCACCGGGACGAACCACAGTTGCAGCCGGCGCTCGAGCGGGGCGGGGGCGGACAGTCCCGCCTGGAAGCCGCGCAGCGTGTGCAGGGCCCAGAAGCCCTTGCACTGAGAGAGGATGTGGTGGAGCCCGAAGACGTTGAAGAGGACGCCCACCACGTAGGCGTAGCCCGTGGAGTCCGCGTAGTAGAGGGCGAACAGGAGGGCGCCCACCCCGAGCATCCCGAGGCTCCCGAGCAGCACGTGGCGCGGCTGGCGGGGCTCGGCGGTGAGCACGTCCCGGTGCACCGCGAAGAGCAGGAAGGTGAGCACCACGTGGGTGCCGTTGCCCAGGAGGTACTGGGCCGTCCAGATGGCCAGCCGGTTGGCCGAGCCGGACACGGGCTGGGCCAGCAGGGTGCTCACCATCCAGGCGAGCACCGTGAAGGCCAGGGGCACCACCAGCAGGAGGCCATCCAACCGGGGGGAGAACAACCACAGCCCTCGGAAGGAGAGGCTCCCGGCCGGGGCGGCGGACGGAGGGGTCAGCGTGGCGGTGGGGCTCGACGGCATCATCGCGCCGGCAGTGTAGCAGATGCCGCCACGGGTCCGTTCAGAGGTTCACCAGCACCATCTCCAACAGGTCCGGCTTGCCCTCGGCGTGGAACTCGACGCGCAGCTTCTTGTCCTGGTCCCACTGCGTGCCGTCCCCCGGCCCCAGCTTCAGGAGGGCGAAGTTGCGCTGCCACAGGATGCGGGTGCCGGGGTTGCCGGGGATGGGCATCAGCGCGCCCTGAATCCGCTCCCCATTCATGAGGGCGTGGCGCACCCGCTTCGCCCCTTGCTTGATGACCACGGCCTTGAGGCCACTGGGGGCCGGGTGGGCAATCCCCGACGAGGTCACCTGGTAGAACTCCGGAGCACTTCCGTTCGGCAGGGTGTGGATGGCGCTCCAGATGCGCGCCACCGCCCCCACGTGCGCGTCACCGCCCAGGAGCGTCACCTCCACCCCCGGGCGTTGCACCATGAAGTCGAACAGCCGCGTCAGCAGCTGCCCGCATTCCCCGCGGTTGTTCGGCGACACCCAGTTGTCGCGCAGGTCATCCATCACGCCGAAGACGTCGCCCGTCTGCTCCAAGAGGGCGAGCGTCGCGGCCACCTCCGCGTGGACGATGGGCACGCCCACGACGACGTAGACCCAGCGCAGCGACTCGTCCTTCCGCCAGTCGTCGAGCACCGTGTCGAGCACGCGGTGCTGGTTCGCCCCCAGCACGCTCGAGCGGTGGTAGTCCCGGTTGGAGCGGCCATCCAGAATGATGAACCCGACGCCATTGGAGCGGAAGCAGGAGAAGAAGGAGTCGTCCGCCGGAACCTGCGTCCCGTCCCGGTGCTTCAGGTAGGCCGGATCCAACGGCGGGTTGTTGACGCCCTGGAACTCCCGGAAGGCTTGCGCCGCCGCCTGGAAGTAGCGCTGCGAGGACGGGAGCCTGTCGTCGTCGTTCGAGCCGTAGCCGTCGTAGATGTCGTGGTCGTCCCACATCATCACGGAGGGACAGCTCGCGAGCACCTCCCGGATGTCCGGGTTGTCGCCCCAGAGGCGCACGTACTCCTCCCGGTACTCGGCGACGAGCTCCTCCCGGGTGACGGACGAGTCATGCTTCTCGTGCCAGCTCCAGATGTCGTCGGCGTAGATCTGATCTCCGCAGTGGATGAGCAGATCCACCCGCCCCGCGTCGATCTGCTTGCGCAGGCGCTTCCACATGTCGAAGCGGTTGCGCTCGTCCGAGTGCTCGATGGCATTGCAACTGAGCAGGACGACCCGCGGGGGCCGTCCCTCGTCGGCGGGCAGCAGGCGGAAGGAGTAGCGGCGCTGCGCCCCGGACATGAGGGCCGGGGCCATGGGGCTCGGCAACCCGAGTGGCTGGCAGTCCACGGCGTACCGGATGGTCGCTCCCGGTGTCAGCCCCGAGAAGCTCGAACGTGCCCATCCGGTAGGGGCGGGCGTCCCGGAGCGGGAGGGTGAGGAGCTGCTCCCCCCCCTGCGCTCGCTCCGACCAGGCCAGGTGCGCCACCTGGACGTTCGCATCCGCCACCACGGTGATTCGCGCGCTCGTGCGCGTGCATGCACCTACGAAAACCGCTCGGGCTTCGGCCATCGGGAGTTTCCCCCTTCTCCCCGTTGCTCGGGACGGCGGGCATCTTGGACCCGCGCGTCCCGGCCGGCAAAAGCCACCCTCCGGGGGTGTCCGGCAGGTGTCAGAAGCTCGCCTGGACCAGCAACCGCGCGGCGACGACGTTCTGCCGCGAGATGGGCGCGCCCTTCTTGAGCAGGGTGGTCTGGTCCGGCTGCTCGGTGAGGACGTACGAGCCGACCGCCTCCTCGAAGATGACCGGGGCTCCGAGCTGGATGGGCAGGTCCGCGATGATCTTCGCGCCGAAGCCCTTGAACGAGTAGGTCAGCGACGGAGTCACCTCCTGCATCGAGCGCCTGCCGGTGATGGGCGCCTCGCCCACGGCGAATCGCTCGTCCGGGAGCACGAGCGCGTACCGGAGCGCGACCTGCACCGGATTCCACTGGTAGGCCACCTGTGCCCGGCCACCCGCCACCCGGATGCTGCCGTAGAGATTCTGGTAGACGCCGAGGTTGGCCTCCACCTCACCCGACAGCACGCCGGGGCCCACGGGCGCGCGCGCCGCGACGTCGGCTCCCGCCTGCCACAGACTGCCGAGGTTGAACGGCGCCTGGGCGACGAACGGGTTCCAGTTGCCGTTGATGAGCAGCGGCTTCTCCGACGACTTGGTGTTGAACACCGTCGAGTGGCCCACCAGCGAGTCCTTCACGTAGAGGCCGTTCACGAAGAAGGCCATCTGGAGCTTGTCGGGCATGGCCTGGAGGTCGCGGGTCGCGAAGACGTCCTCGCCGATGCCGGTGTCGACGCCCGCGCGCAGCACCACCATGGGGGTGCCGAGGGTCTGCGGCAGGTAGCGCTCGGGGATGTCCCGGCCGCCGCCCGTGAAGATGCCGAGGCCCGCCACCACGGGGCCCGCCTGGGTGTGAAAGGTCGCGCCCACGTCCCGGCCCACCCGGAAGGCGAGGTTCTGGATCGACCGGTCCGCGAAGAGCAGGGTGCCCGACTCGGTCAGGCGCTCGCGGCCGTACGGCACCCGGAATTGGCCCACCCTCACGTACGAGTTCCCGAGCACCTTCACCGGGATGTCCACGTACATGTCCAGCAGGCCCAGCGAGATGCCCGGGGTGGGCGCCTTGATCTCGTCCTCACCACCGAAGGCGAGCATCACCCCGTAACGCCAATCGTCCACGTTGCCCGAGAGGGTGAGCCGTCCCTGCTTGAGGAAGAGGTAGAGCCGCTCGTCGTTGCGCGCTCCGTCGTCGAGCTTCTGGGCGAAGCCGAGGAGCTGCAACCGGCCTCCCACGTTCATGCTCGCGTTCTCGGTCCGGAGGACTTCGGCGCCTTGGGCCACGCCCGAGACTCCCAGGAGTGCGGCGGCCAGGGTTGCTGCCAGATTCTTGAGCTTCATGGTGTCTACCTCTCCGCGCCGTGCTCTCCACGGCTCTGGTCGAGCACCCGGAGTGCTCGGTGGCGCTTGGACCAGCCGCCTCATGCCGTGAGGACAGAGCAAGGTGCGCGCCAACACTCCTTCCAGGTGGAGGAGGGGTTCACGGCCTGCACCATCTGCGCGGGCACTTCTCGCCGCGCAGGACTTGCACCACGAGGGGCGCGCCTCCCCGCGAGGGCCTTCACGGCACATGGCTTGTAAGGAGAGAGGGGCGTACCCGATGGAGACCCCGATGCCCAATCCCCCTCAATGGAGCAGCAGCCGCCCCGCGGGCCTTCTCCGGGCGGCGCTCCTGCTCCTCTCGCTGGGAGGGTTGGCTCCGGCGGCTCGCGCCCAGGAGGCCCAGGCCGGTGGCGAGCGGCCCTTCACCGAAGGAGAGGTGCTCGCCTATCAGGTCTCGCTGGGAAAGCATGGGCGGAGTGGGACGGGGTGGCTGCGCGTGCAGCCCGCCCAGCCGCTGCGTGCGGAGCCGGTGGTGCTGCTGCGCTTCGACTTCGAGACCACAGTGGGGCCCTTCCACATCCAGCACCACTCGCGCTCGTGGCTGAGCGCCCGGCGCATGACGGCGCTGCGCTACGAGGTGGATGAGCGCGTCCCGCTCAAGACCGTGCGAGAGCGGGTGGAGATCTTCCCCGACGACCAGCGCTGGGAGCGGGCCGCCACGAAGGGACGGAGCAGCTCGCTGGAGCCGCTGGACGAGCTGTCCTTCCTCTATGCGCTGCGCACGATGGCGCTCACCCCGGGGGTCGTCCACCGGTTGGATCGCCACTTCGATGCGCGGCGCAACCCGGTGGTGGTGCGCGTGCTGCGGCGAGAGCCTCTGCGCGTACCGGCCGGAGAGTTTTCCACCGTGGTGGTGGAGATGGAGGTGCGAGACCCCGAGCGCTTCGGTGGCCGGGGCCTGCTGCGGCTGTACCTCACCGATGATGCACGCCGGCTGCCGGTGCGCATCGAGTCCCAGGTGCCCGTCGCCGGGCAACTGGTGCTCGAGCTCAAGCCGCCCCTGCCGGACAACGAGAGGAGAGTCGAACCATGAAACGCCTTGTTCCCATTTTCATGATGGCGCTGGCGTGGCCGGGGATGGCCGCCGCGCAGTCGAACGTGGAGCTGTTGCCAAGTGGCGAGCTGGCCATCGACGGCAAGTCCACGGTGCGCGACTTCACCTGCCAGGCGAAGGGGATGGAGGCCCGGTTCACCCCGGGAGAGGCCGGCGGTGAGCTCACGCTCGAGCAACTGACCGGGGCGCTGCGCGAGGTGCGGTTGGAGATTCCCACCAGCAAGCTCGACTGCGCCAACGGGACGATGAACGAGCACATGTATGGCGCCCTGCTGATGGCGCAGCACCCCACCATCCGCTTCCGGATGAGTGGCTACGAGGCGGGGGCCGCGAAGGATGGTCAGGTGCCCCTGCGCATCCGCGGCGAGCTCACGATGGCGGGAGTGACGCGGCCGATCGATCTGGTGGCCCATGCCACGTCCGCGCCCGCGGGGAAGCTGCGCGTGCAGGGCCGGTACCTGTTGCGCATGACCGACTGGGGCGTGCGCCCGCCCACCCTGATGCTGGGCACCCTGAAGGTGGGGGACTCGGTGGTCATCCGCTTCGACTTCGCCCTGGCGCGGAAGTAGGCCCCCGGCTCACGGGGTGCCGGGGTCGGCCAGCGGAGGCGCGGCGGGCGAGAGCACCTCGGCGAGCCGGCGCGACAGCTTGGGCCGGCCGCTCGACTCGTTGAGGTGCGTCACGTCGACGAAGTCCTCGGCGGTGAATCCGGGCGCTTCCGACAGGTCCACCACCGGCACGCCCGCCTCCCGCGAGAGCCGGGCCACCACCTCGGCCAGCCGGGCGCGGCCCTCGGGCGTCAGCCGCACCCAGGCCCTGTTGCGTGGCGCCAGCAGCAGCACGGTGCGCTCGGACACGCCGGCCAACGTCCGCAGCGCCTCCCCGAAGGCGGCCACCTTGCCCTCGTCGAAGCGCAGCTCCAGCAGGTCGCTCGACTCCACCCGCCACGCCAGATCCTCCTCCATCACCTCCGGCGCCGAGCGCATCCGGGCCCAGGCGAGGTAGTCCTCGCGCGTCTCGTCGTACAGGAGGCGCGCCTCGCCCCGGCGCACCGGGTCCCACTCCGGCACGCGCCGCCCCTCCGCCCGCTCCCTCCCGGCGCGCAGGCGTGCGGCCAGGGCCTTGCGCCCGTCATCCAACGCCTCGGGCTCCAGCCCGTCGAAGAGCTGGTGCTCCAGCAGCGAGGTGACGGCCAGGGGCGATGTTCCACCCAGCGCCTGCAGCGCCGCCAGGTGCGAGGCCTCCTCCGGTGAGCGCAGCGCCGTCTCCGCCAGCTCGCCCGGCGTGGCCAGCAGCGCCTGCTTCACCTGGGCCAGCTCGCGGAAGCGCGAGGCCTGTCCGCGCGCCAGGGTGGCCTGCAGGGGCGTGAACTCCACCACCGTCAGCCGCGCGCGATGGCCCCTGCGCTGGAAGGCCTCCGCCACCCGGCGCGCCAGCAGCCGCTGCACCTCCGGCTCCACTCCCGGGAAGCCCAGGTTGTAGGCGGTGACACGCGGCCCTCGCAGGTGGGCCTCGAACACCTCCGGCGAGAAGCCGTGCTGGATGAGGGACGAGCCGAAGACGAGCGCCGCGTCCTCCCTCGCGGCGATGTCCGGCAGCACCCCGAGGAAGTCCCGGACGCGGCCGGCCCCCTCGGTGAGACGGGCCCGGGTGTCCGGGCTCGTGGTGCGCTCGAGCAGGGCGATGAAGCCGCGCGCCATCACCAGCGCCGCCAGCAGGACCCCCAGGCCCACGGCCAGGGCCTTCGCGGCGGTCCGGTTCTCCGCGGGCAGGGGAGGGCTCATCCGGTGGTCTTCGCTCCGCGGGTGGCCTGTTCACCCTTCTCGGCCACGGGCATGTAGACGCGGAAGGTGGTGCCCTTGCCGACTTCGCTCGACACCTCGATGCGCCCTCCCATCGCCGTGACGATGCCGTGGCAGATGGAGAGGCCCAGCCCCGTTCCCACTCCCACCGGCTTGGTGGTGAAGAAGGGCTTGAACAGCCGCTGGAGGTTCTCCGGCGGAATCCCCACGCCCGTGTCCCGCACCGACACCACCACCCACCCCGCATCCACGCGCGCCGTGGTGACGCGGACGCTGTGGCCCTTCGCATCCCCCTCGGGAATGGCCTGCCCCGCGTTGACGAGCAGGTTGAGGAAGAGCTGCCCGAGCCGCGACTCGTTGGCCAGCACCCGCGGCACCTCTCCGTACTCCTTCACCAACTGCGCCCGGTGGCGGATCGCGGTCCGGGCCAGGCTCGCGCACGAGTCGAGCACCGCGTGGATGTCCACCGGGCCCAGGTGCTCGTCCTCCCGGCGCGAGAAGCTCCGCAGGTCATGCACGATGTTGCGCATGCGCTCGCCGCCCTCGAGCGCCTCGCGCAGCGCCTGTTGCACCTCCTGCGCCTGCTCGTCCGACAGCGGCTTGCCCGCCTCGCCCGCCTCGCCCAGCTCATCCACCGCGAAGCGCAGGTTGCTCAGCACGTAGGAGATGGGGTTGTTGAGTTCGTGGGCCACGCCCGCCGCCAGCGTGCCGAGCGACACCATGCGATCGGTGGTGCGCAGCTTCTCCTGCACCTGCTTGCGCTCGGTGATGTCGCGCGCGATGGACACCACCGCCGGCTGGCCGTCGAACGGGATGGAGAACGTCACCACCTCGCCCAGCACCTGCTGGCCACCCCGGTGCCGGAAGCGCACCTCCCGCGCCGAGCCGGGCAGGGACGTCTCGGCGAGTGGATCCTGCTCGCCGGGCATGAGCAGCTCCTCCACCGCCAGGCCCCGCAGCTCCTCCTCGCGCGCATGGCCCAGCAGGGTGACGGCCGCGGGGTTGGCGAAGAGCAGCGTGCGCTCGCGGTGGACGAAGATGGCGTCCGGCGAGCGCTCGATGAGGGTGCGGAAGCTGGCCTCCGAGCGCAGCAGGGCCTCCTGGTCCTGGCTCAGGCGCTCGGCCATCTCGTCGAAGGCGCGGCCCAGCGTTCCCACCTCGTCCACCCCGCGCAACCCGGCGCGTGCGTGCAGCTCCCCCGCGGCGAGCTGGCGGGCCACCGCCTCCAGGCGCCGCACACGCCGCCCCAGCGCGAAGTGGAAGAACAGCCCCAGCAACCCGGCGATCAGCACCAGCAGGAGGCTCGAGCGCAGCGCGGAGCGCTCGGCCCGGTAGCGCTGCGCGGCCTTGAGCTGCGACAGGTCATGCTGGAGGTAGAGGATGCCCACCCGTGCCCCCTGGGACTCCGGGTTGAGCTGGAGGGGGTAATAGCCCTCCACCCGGGAGCCGTCCTCGCTCACCCGCACGTCTCCGCTCATCCGCACCCGCGCGGCCTTCATGCGGACGAGGGCCTCCGGACGGATGAGCTCCGGCCACGCCTCCCAGACCGGATGGCCGATCAACGCGAGCCGGGTGGAGGCCAGCACGGTGCGCTGGTCGTCCAGGATCAGGCCCACCGTCAGGTCCGGATTGGAGCCCAGCTCCGCGAGCTCCTCGCGCACGGCCTCGAGCTGCCCGGTGCGCAGCAGGTACTCGAGCGTCCCCTGCAGGTGCGTCATCCGCAGGGTGATGTCCTCGCGCACGTGCTCCTCCACCTGCTGCTCGCGGTGCGCCATGTCGCGATGCAGGGTGTAGATGCCGAAGAAGCACGCATACGCGAGCAGCAGCAGCGGGACGAGCACCCGCATGGACAACAACCGGTGCCACCCGGCGCGCTGGGCGGGGACAGGGGCTTTCATGGTGACACCCGCAGCAGTGGCGCGGCATCGAGCATCCGCGCGGACTCCGTCCTCCCCGGGAGCCCTGGGAGGAGCTGGTGGTGCCGCAGCAGCGCGCCCATCCGCTCGATGGTGTCCTGCAGGCCCGGCCGCGCGCCGGTGAGCAGGGCCCGCTGGGCGGGCGCGTCCATGAACCGCACGCCGGACAGGGCCTCCTGGAGCCGCCGCGGCTCCAGGCCGAGCCGTCCCGCCATCCGTTGCATCGCCTCCTCGGGGTGCTGCTGCTTCCAGGCGAGCGTGGCGAACCAGCCGCGCAGCAGCGCGTCCACCTGCCGCGGCCACGCTTCGAGGAAGTCCTTGCGGACCACCAGCACGTCGACGATCTCCCCGGGGATGCTCGCGCTGTCGAAGAGCTTGTGCGCGCCCACGGCCGCGAGCCGCTGGCAGTACGGCTCGAAGGTCACCACCGCGTCCAGCTCGCCCCGCTGCCAGGCCTCGGCATGGGTCTCCAGGGGGCTGAGCTCCAGCCGGATGTCCTCGCGCCGCAGCCCGGCCTGCTCGAGCACGCGGGTGAGCATGTACATCCCGAGGAGCGACTCCTCGGAGCCGATCCGCTGGCCCGCGAGCCCGGAGAGGGACGTCACACCGGGCCGGACCATCAGGCAGTCGGCCCCATGCGAGGCGTCGAGCACGAGCACCACCTTCGGATCATGACCGAGCTGCTCGAGGGACAGCACCTCCTCGAGGCTGGCGGACACGGCGTCGATGGCGCCATTGCGGAACGCCCGCAGGAGCTGGGCGGAGGACCTGTACTCCACCAGGTGCACGCGCTGGGCGGGAATGAGGCCCAACTGCTGCCCGAGGAAGAGGGGCTCGCTGCCGGGCCAGGGGATGGTGCCCATCCGAAGCCGTGGCTCGGGTGTTGGCGTGCAGGCGCACAGCAGCAGCAGTGCCGCGAGCAGCCAGCTCTGGGGTCTGGGCGCGTTCATCGGAGGTCGAGCTCCAGGATATCAAGCGAACCAGGCGCCAGGGGCGCGCTCAGTTGTTGGAGTAGAAGAGCCCCAGCTTGCCGGGCAGCCGGCGGAACTCCAGGGCCGGCATGTCGTCGCTGTTCTGGAACTCCGGGGCGCGCGCGGCCAGCTCCTGGAGCTTCTCGTCCCCCAGGGCGATCAGCTCCTCGAAACCGGCGAGCCCGTTCTCCAGGCCGATGGGCCCGAACAGCGCCCGGCCCTCGTCGTACTGGCGCAGGAAGATTTCGCGCTGGTGCGGCCGCAGCGGCTCCGCCGAGGCGATGAGGGTGAGCCCGTCGCCATAGGCCGGAATGGCCTTCACGTGGGGAAACACCTCGTGGATGCCGTGGTACAGCGACGCGACGTCCGGCCCGAAGATGTGCTGCGTCAGCACGCCTCCCGGCTTCAGGCGCGAGCGCGCCATCTCGTAGAACTCGCGGCTGAAGAGGCTGGAGGAGCCCGGCAGGTACGGGTCCGACATGTTGACGGAGATGATGTCGTAGCGCTCGGGCGTGGTGGCCAGGAAGTGCCGCCCGTCGGTGACGTGCACCTGGATGCGCGGGTTGTCGAAGTAGCGGTGGTTGCCCGGGCTGAACAGGCTGGCGTGCTCGACGAGCGCCGGGACGATCTCCACCGCGTCGATGGAGCGCACCTCGGCGACGCGCGAGAACGCCCCCGCCGTGATGCCGTAGCCCGAGCCGATGTTGAGCACCTTCTCCAACTGGGGCGCGTAGAGGATGGGCAGGTACGCCTGGGACTCCTGCACGTACTGGGTGCTGGGATCGCCGTACAGGTAGACGAGGTGGGTGCGGTTGTTGAGCACCTGGAGCCGGCCCTCGTCCAGGCGCACCACGCTGAAGATGCCGTGCGCGTCCTCGCTGCTCACCAATGCGTTCTTCGTGTCCACCACCGGCGGCACCTCGGTGCTGCGCGGCAGGATGATGGCGAGGAAGCTCAGGCCCGCCACCGCGGCCAGGGCATGGTCCGAGGGCCGGAAGTGCTGGCGGAAGGCGTACACCAGCCCCAGCAGGGACAGCACCAGCAGCGCCGAGTTGAAGGCGATGAGGCCGTTGGAGCCGATGAGGTTGATGAGCACGTAGCCGCTGGCCAGCGAGCCCACGAGGCTGGCCAGGGTGTTGAAGCCGTACACGAGCCCCACCCAGCTCGCCCGGTTCTCCACCCCGGCGGGCCGGGCGGCGAGCGCCAGCGGGAAGAGCAGCCCGAGCGCCGTGGCGGGGAACACCACCATGACGAGGATGAAGAGGACGACGAGGCCGGGGTTGCTCGCCTGCAGGGCCGGGCGCTCCAGCAGGAACGCGGCCGAGAAGGAGATCAGCGTGAAGGCGCACGAGTAGAGCAGGATGCGCCACAGCGGATTGGGCCCGCGCAGCAGGACGCTGCTCATGCGCGCCGCCTGGCCCATGAAGAGCAGGATGAGCGCCAGCGCGATGCTCGTCACGTAGACGCGGTTGCCGAACGCCAGCGACAGGAAGCGCGTCCAGGTGATTTCACACGACAGCGCGATGAAGCCCGAGAAGCCCGCGAGCGCCAGCAGCATCGGGCGGCTGAGCAGCCGGCCCTCCGCGGAGACCGCCGCCGGGGCGCCCTCCTCGGCCTCGTCCCCGGCCCCCACTGGAACGGGCGGGAAGTAGCGGCTGGCCAGCAGGGCCACGCAGAAGATGAGGCCATTGAGCACCGCGGCGGCCACACCGGCCCGGATGCAGCCCAGGTAGTAGATGAGGACGAAGCTGGCGACGATGCTCCCCGTGGCGCCGCCAATGGTGTTGATGCCGTAGAGCGCGGACACCTGCCGGCGGTCCGTGACGAGCTGGCTCACCAGCGGCAGCGTCATGCCCATGAGCGTCGTGGGCACCGCGATGAGCGCGGCGCAGACCGTGAACTGGCTGGCCAGCAGCTTCAGCAGCGGCGCCGTGGGGGAACCGGAGAGCGACAGGTAGAAGCCCTGGTGCGTGAAGAGCGTCCAGGTGACGAGCACGGCGCTGAGGCCCACCAGCAGCTCCACGCCGCCATAGGCCGCCAGCGGATGGGCCGCCAGCCACCGGCCGCGCTTCAGGAGCTGGGACATCAGGAAGCTGCCGAGCGCCAGACCGAGCATGAACACGGTGATGACGCACGACATCGAATAGATGGTGCTGCCGAGGATGATGCCAAACCCGCGCAGCCAGATGATCTGGAACACGAGCGACGTCATGCCCGTGCAGAACAGGAGCGCGCAGAGGAAGCGGAAGCGGGAGCGGCTGAGCGTCGTCGTCGGGGCGGTCATGGATGCTCGGCGGCGAGCCGGGAGTAGGGGGAGAGCGCGCGGATCCGCGCCTGGTACTTGTGGGCCTCGTCCTGATCTCCGCGCTGGAGCGCCAGGCGCGCGAGGGCCTCGGTGGCGGCGAGGTCCGTGGGGTTGTGGCGGACGGCCTCCTCGAGCAGTGCCCGCGCACGGCCGGGCTCCAGCGGAGGCTCCACGCGGGCGGCCAGTCCCAGCACCTGCCCCGTCCACACCCCGGCGGCCGGGTGCGCCGGGTACACCTCGAGCGCCCGGCGGAAGTCGGCCGTGAGGGACCCGGCGTTCTCCAGCACCTCCGCGGGCGGCCGGGCGCCGAACGCGTCGAGGGCCGCCACTCCCCGCAGGAAGTGCTGGTCCGCCTCGTGGACGCGCTGCACCTTGGCGCGCAGGGACTCCAGTGCTTCCTGGCCGCCAGGGGCCGCGCGCAGGTGCTCGAAGATGAAGGCCGGGTCGTGGGAGACGAACCGCTCGACGGTGGCGGCGATCTCCCGGGGCGGATCCTGCGGCAGGAAGTCCAGCACCGGGTTCATGTCCCGGTTGATGAGCGGCACGCGCGAGGCGATCTCCGCCAGCCGCTCGGGGCCGGCCCGGAAGCTGGCGAAGAAGACGGCCGGATCTCCCCAGCCGAAGCCCTCCAGGTCCGCCAGCGCCACCCGCTCGAACTTCTCCCGCCACGCCTCCCAGTCGATGTTCGCCTCGTCGCGGAAGCCGAGCAGGAAGGCCTCCTGCGTGTTGAGGCCCAGCGGCAGCCACAGCAGGCTCTGCGGGAAGACCTCCTGGAACGTCTTCAGGATGACCAGCGCCTTGGTGGTGCCCGCGTTGAGCGGCAGCCACGCGAGCACCACGCCTCCGGGATTCAGGTGCCGGCGCGCCTCGCGGAAGTGCTCCTGCGTGTAGAGCCGCAGGCTGCCCTCGCTCGCGAGGATCATCGAGTCCGACATGATGACGTCGTACGTGTCGGGGCTCATCTTCAGGAAGTGCCGGCCGTCCATCACGTCCACGCGCACGTTGGGGCGCTGGCTGGCCTTCTCGTTGAGGGCCTCGAAGTACTGCTCGGCCATCGGAATCATGTGCTCGTCGAGCTCGGCGATGTGCAGCAGTTCGGGCTCGTAGAGCTGCAGCGTCCGGGCGAGCTCGCCCACGCCGTAGCCGATCTCCAGCACGCGGCGCGGGTTGGAGTGCACGAGCATGGGCAGGTGGGCCTGCAGCCGCTGCGTCTGGCGGCGCGTGGGCACCGTCTCCCCGGACTGGAAGGGGCCGCCCATGAGCACCCGCTCCCCGTGCGCGTCCTCGGCCACCAGCACCGGCTGCAGGCTGCCCTCGTTCTGGGCGATGATGTGGAAGCCGGGCCGGAGCCCCGCCTGCTCGTAGAAGCGCGTGAGCCAGTCCCCGCTGAACCAGCCCACCAGCCCCACGGCCGCGAGCCCCACCCCCACCATGAGCGGGCGCCTGGGCAGCGGCCGGAGCGCCAGGCCTGCCACGCTCGCGGCGATCAGCAGGTTGAGCCCCGCGGTGAGCAGGAGCGCGTGCGAGGTGCCCACCCACGGAATGAGGACGAAGCCCGTGAGGCACGAGCCCAGCACCGAGCCGAGCGTATTGGCCGAGTAGAGGTTGCCGACCGTCCGCCCCAGCAGCCGCAGGGGCCCCGCGTACAGCTTGCCGGCCAGGGGGAAGAGGCCTCCGAGCAGGAGGGTCATCCCGAAGAGCATGAGGAAGGCGGTGGCGATGGTGAGGGGCCGTTGCCCCGCGTGGCTGACGAGCGACAGCACGGGCAGGGTGATGAGCCCGAGCAGTCCGAGGATGAGCTCGAAGAGGATGAAGAGCTGGAGATCACTCAGACCGGGGGGACTCCAGCGGCTGAGCACGAGGCTGCCGAGGCTGATGCCCAGCAGGTACACGGAGAGGACGCAGGCGAAGGTGGCCAGCTTCCCCAGCAGGAGGAAGTCGAGGGTGCGGAACCAGATGACCTCGTAGGCGAGCGCGCAGAAGCCGGAGAGGGCGAAGGCCGGCAGGAGGATGCGCGCCGCGGCCCCAGACTTCCCCTCGCCGGATTTCCCCTCTCCCTCCGGGAGAGGGACGGGGTGAGGGTGTTGGACTTCCGTGTGTCCTCCCCGTGCCTCCCTCCGCGCCATCACCAGGGCGGCGATGCCCGTGACGAAGTTGAGCAGGAGGGCGGCGTGGTAGCTGGCCTCGTAGCCGATGGCCCACACCAGTCCCAGCATGAGGATGGCGCCGGCGGAGGCGCCCAGGGAGTTGATGGCATAGAGCCGGCCGAGCGCGGACTTCACGCCCTCGGCGTGGGTCACCGCGTGCCGGACGATGGCGGGCAGCGTGCCGCCGATGAGGGTGGCGGGGATGGCGATGAAGACGAAGGCGATGAGGAAGACGAGCCACTTGACGGTGGCCTGGGGGGCCCGGGTGTACAGGGCCTCGTAGAGCGCGCCGGTGTGCTGGAAGGCGTAGAAGGCGGCGAGCCCGCTGAGGGCGACGCCGAGCTCCAGCACGCCATAGAGGAGCAGGGGCCGCCGGGAGGGGCCGTCCACGAGCCTGCCGAAGACGTACGAGCCCACCCCGAGTCCGAGCATGAAGGCCGTGATGACGGCGCTCACGCTCTGGGTGGTGCCTCCCAGCAGGTACGTGAAGATACGGGTCCAGAGGACCTGGAAGAGGATCCCCGACAGCCCCGAGAGGAAGAAGAGCCGCAGCACCCAGGGCCGGATGGAGGGCTCGGGGGAAGAGGCGTCATCGCTCGTCGGGGGGGCGGGAGGATCGGTCGGACGGAGCACCGCGGCCGTGGTCTGTCTCATCGGGCGTGGGCGAGAATGCCACACCCGCAGCGAAACGTCTCCCGGGTGACCTGACGCCGGGGGAGCCCGCTCAGGGCTCCGCCCAGCCTGTCTGCCAGGCGATCAGGGGAGGGTGTCCGCCGGAGGGGCCGCCGCCTGGCACACGCCCCCCACCAGCTCCAGCCGCGGCTCGGCGACGAAGATGCAGATGGAGACGACGTCACACTGCCGGTTGAACCGCTCCTCGCGCTGCTCGAGCCGCTTGAGCGCCCGCTGGAGCGCGTTCTCGTCCGTCGTCTCCGAGCAATAGACGACGTAGTCCCTCGGCCCGCCGCAGGCCTGGGCTCCCACCGGAGCGGTCCGGCACTGGCTGACGTCCGTGCACCCCTCGGCCACGGCGAGCTTCCCGGGCCTCGGTCTCGAGCTGCCCTATCTCCGCCCGGTTGCACTGCCGCTGACCGGCTTCCTGGGCGATGGCACTCGTCCCCCACAGCGCGAGCCCCAGGCCCGCTGCCCGCATCCATGTCCGCATCATCTGATCCCCCCTCGTGTTGTCACTGACGACGTCCGTCACGGTGAGCACCCTGGGAGGGGGTCACAACCGGGGGCCTTCCGCCGGACAGCCGCCCGTCAGGAGGGCCGAAGCCCGGGGCCGAAAGTCCGGAAAAAGACGCTTACGCGACATCCTGGATAACCCGCGTTTATTTACTGGAGTGCTGGATAATTCCAGCTTAGCTGGCAAGAAGCGTGCTTCCGTTGGCTTTCCCTGGTGCACAAAAGATGCTCATGAAACGAGGCTTGCCATGACGAAGGACTTCCTGAAGGACCAGGTGTGCCTGGTGACAGGTGGGGCTCAGGGGATTGGCTGGGCGACGGCGCGGCAGCTCGCGGCGGCCGGGGGCACGGTGTACGTGTGCGACATCTCCGAGGAGCACCTGGCGACGGCCCCCGCGCGGGCGGCCGAGACGCCCTGGCCCGAGCGCTTCCACTTCTCCCGCTGTGACGTGTCGGACCGCCAGCAGGTGGAGACGTGGTGCGCGGGCATCCTGGAGAAGGCGGGCCACATCGACGTGCTCGTCAACAACGCGGCCTTCGTGCGGTGGGAGAACGTGCTCGACATGTCCGTGGAGGACGTGGAGCGGACGATGGCGGTGGGCTTCCATGCCATCGTCTACACGACGCACCGGGTGCTGCCCGCCATGCTGGCGCGGGGGCGGGGCCACATCATCAACATCGGCTCGTCGGCGGGGCGCGTCTTCGCGGGCAACTCGTCCGCGGCGTATGCGGCGGTGAAGGCGGCGGTGGACGGGTACTCGCAGACGCTGCAGGTGGAGCTGAGGAGCACCCCCGTGCAGGTCATGCTCGTGCGCCCCGGGACGGTGGCGGGGACGGAGTTCTTCGGCAAGCACGTGCCCTCGTCGCGGATGCCCCGGCTGGCGGACTTCGTCCCGCCCCTGACGCCCGATGAAGTGGCGAGGGCCATCATGGATGGGCTCCAGCGGCGCCGGCCCATCGTGGACGTGCCGCGCTCATTAGGGGCCTTCTACCTGCTCTTCGAGCACGCGCCGGGCTTCATGCGCTGGCTGGCGCGCGTGGGCGGCAGTGCCCGGAGTGACTTCAGCATGCTGCCGAGCCGGACGGGCTGACGTGGGCCTCTTCCGGCCTCTGAGAGTTCGAGAGCGCGCGGCGACTGTTCGCGGGAAACGGAGCCAATGTGCGCAAAGCACCAGCACGGCTCCAAACGGCGACACTTCCTCTGGAGCCCACTTTCCCGGGCTTGGGGGAAGACATGATGAAAGCCACCGAATTGCTCGGAGTGATGCTGCTGGTCCTCGCCGCGGGCTGTGGCCCGGTGGACGAACCCGCGAACCCGTCCGCGGAGGCTGTCCGCACGGAGGTTCAAGAACTCCAGGATGACAATGGGCTGGCCTTCAACGGCCTCGCCTTCAATGGACTGGCCTTCAACGGCCTCGCCTTCAATGGGCTGGCCTTCAACGGCCTGTCCAGCGCCAGCTTCTCCTCCTGGTTCCAGGCGCACCCGGCGGAGTCCAACCAGTTCATGAAGTACCTGGTCCATTGCTCCGTCCCGGCCGGACAGACCCGGACGTACTCGAATGGCACGTCCACCTATGTCTGGAATGGGGGCCTCGGACTGGCACCCGCCTGGTCCAACGGCTCGCCCGCGACCCTGGCGGAGCAGCAGGTCGTCTCCGCGTGCCTGGGGGCCCTCGCCAACAAGTACGGACGCACCGTCCAGATCTCCGTCCTGGGCTCCACCGCGCAGGGGCAGCCCATTCCCACCACGTCCTCGGAGATGGGCGACTTCACCATCCGGGAGGGCTGCTTCTTCGGAAACCTCTTCAATGGCGAGGGGCTCTTCGTCGGAAACGACCAGGGCCTGCTGCCCCCGGCGCAGAGCAGCCTCCGCGCCTGTGCGCTCTCGGGCGGCAACGCGTGCCCGCCGCTCACCCATGTGGGGACCTGCCACGGGCGCTGCCGGCACGACGCCACGGGCTCCTACTTCGCCCAGTGCACCTTTGAGGGTGTCACCTACCAGTCCCTCACCACCCGGCTCCGCCCCCAGGACATCTACACGTGCGGTGACGGCATCTGCCAGCCCAGCGAGTCCTGCGGCACCGGCAATCGCCCCGACAACTGCCGGCGCGACTGCGGCTCCTGCGGCTGAAACGCTCAGCCCCGGATGATGGGCGGCCGCATGGGCGCCCCGTGGATCTGCGCCTCCAGCTTCCGGGCCTGCTCCACCAGGGCCGCGTCGCCGCTGGCCTTGACGGGCTCGAGGGCCTTCAGCGCCTCGGGCTTGCGGCCCTGGTTGAAGAGCGCCAGCGCGAGATTGAGGCCCACCCGGGGCTCGTCCGGGTGCTCCTCCGACAGCGCGCGCAGCACGCGCTCCGCCTCCGCGGCCCGCTCCTCCGCCAGGTACAGGCGGGACAGGTCCAACATGGGCTCGAGGATCCGCGGCGCGGCGCGGTGGAGCTCCTCCAGCAACGCGAGCGCCTCGGCCTGCTGGCCCTGTGCCGTGCGCACCTGGGCGAGCGCGTGCTTGGGCTCCACCGCCGCGGGCGCGCGCTGGATGGCCTCCTGGAGGGCCTGGGCCGACTCGGGCAGGTTCCCCATCGTGAGCAGGGCCAGTCCGCGCTGGTAGAGGGGGTTGGCATCCCCGGGCTTGAGGGCCTCGAGGGCCCGCGCCGCCTCGACGGCCTTCTGGGGCTCGCCCATCACGAGGGCGCACTGGAAGCGCGCCTCATGCAGGGGCGCCTCGCGCGGGTGGGCGGCCACCGCCTCGGTCAGCACCGTCATCGCCGGGGCGAAGTCCTTCAGGGCCATGAGCGCGCGGGCATGCAGCAGCCGGGGCATCCACTCGCCGGGCGCCAGCCCGCTGGCCACGCGGAACACCTCGCGGGCCTTGTCCGGCCGGCCCTGGCGCAGGGCCACCTGTCCCAGGTCCACCAGCGCCTGGGGGCTCTCGGGTTGAATCGTCAGCGCGGCGCGCAGGGCCTTGGAGGCCGCGTCGTCCATGCCCCGGCGCAGCAGGGCCTGCGCATGGGCGTAGTGCTCCACGAAACCGGCGCCCGCGGCCTGGGCGAGGCCCGCCAGCCGCTCGAGCACCTGGGGGCTGTCCCCATCATCCTCCAGCGAGAGGCTCAGGGCCCGCGCGGCCGGGTGCTGGGGGGAGAGCGCCACCGCGCGCGCGAGCGACTTCCGGGCCGCCTCGGACTGGCCCAGGGCGAGCTGGGCCCGGGCGAGGCCGAACCAGCAGTCCACGTCCTGGGGATGCGAGCGGAGGGCGGCCTCGAAGGCGGAGACCGCCGCCGCGAACTCGCGTCGTGCGAGGAGCTGCAGACCTGGCTGGGCGTGCTCGGAAGGATTCATGGCGCTGGACATTGTAGCCCTTCCGTCAGGCACGCATCAGGGGATTGAGGCCATACTGGCGGGCATGTGGCGGCACCTCTTCGGGGCGGCTTTCGTGCTCGTCCCCGGCCTGCTCGCGCTCCAGGCCTGGCGTTTCCTGCGGCTGTCCGCCACCCCTCGAGGCCTGGCGGGAGCGCGCTTCCACCCCCGCGCTCGAGCTGCGGACGGAGGAGGGGCGGGTGCGGCTCTCCGCGGGAAACTACGCGCTCGTCTTCCCACGGAATGCGGAGGTTTCCAGCGAGGCGCCGGACTCGAGGTCCTTGCACGAGGGAGACGTCGTCTGCGCGCTGGTCACGCTCGAGGAGCGGGGGCGTCACCCCCGGGCGAGGGCCGAGTGGCTCTACGCCGCGCCCCTGTCGCACTACCTGTCGGACGTCCCCGGGGACGTGCGCCTGCTGCGCCGGGCCGTGGCGGCGCTGTGCGCTACCTCGGCCCTGGGCGCGGTGGGATGGGGCTGGCTGGCCCGAGGCGGCTAGCTCAGTCGTCCCAGGTGGTGAGCATCCCGGGGATTTCACGGGCCAGGTTGCCCGCGTTCACGTTGCCGGAGACGTCGAGGCCCACGCCCACGCCCACGGCCGCATAGGCCTTGGCCTTGAAGTGGGTGAGGCCGGCCTCGAACTCCGCGCCCGCCATGGCGCCCGCCGCCGCGGTGACGCCCAGCTTGCCCTTGGCCACTTCATTGCCGTTGATGGTGGTGGTGATCTCACCGGACAGGCTGCCCTTGGCGCCCGCGAAGCCCTCGGCTCCGGCGGTCACGGACACGCCGTCCTTGCCCACGTGCACCTTGAGGTTGACGGAACCGTCGATGCCGACGTTCCCCTCGGCGCCCAGCTTCACCTTGACGGAGATGTCCTCTCCGTTGACCTTGAACTTGAACTCCTTCTCGGCCGAGCCCTCGGCCTTGATGAGGTTGGCCTCCACCTCGAGCTTGACGTTGATGTCGACGCCCTTGAGGCCCTTGGCCTGGATGTTCGCCTCACCATCCACCTTGAAGCTCGGCCCCGTCACCTTGCCGCTGACGTCGACGCCGCCCGGCAGCTTGCCCTTGCCCTCGGCCAGGGTGGCGCCGCCCGCCTCGTAGAGGGGCTTCGAGTCCTTGCCCTTCGTGGACAGGAGGGTCGTCGTGCCCTGCGGGGTGACCTTGCTCTTCTCGGTGCTCTGGGTGTCCTTGCCCTTGTACTCGTACGAGTCCCGCGTCCCGGTCTTCTTGTTGTCGTACGTCTTCGACTTCGTCGTCGTGGACGTCTTCTCGTTGGAGCGGGTCGTCGAGGTGGTGACGCGGTTCTCCTTCACCGCGCTCTTGGAGGAGCCGTTGCCCGTCGTCGCCCGCTGCCTGTTCACCTCGATGCCGGTGCTGCGCGAGTTGCTGTAGAGGTTCGAGTCGGAGCGGCGGATGGGGGGCATGGGAGGTTCTCCGGCGGAGCCACGAAAAAGGGGCCCGGAATGCTTCGCTGACCGCATTATCGCGAGGTCGCCGCGCGAGTTGCGTGATTCCAGGCGATTTTCTCGAAGAGCATGGCATCGTCCCCGGGATGACCTCAAACCCACGGCGTTCCAAGGCGGTGTGGCTGGCGTTGGGATTCGCGGCCCTGGTGTCCGGCGCGCTCGCCGGAGGCCTGGGGTACGCCTCGCACCTGGCCGGGGAGGAGGCGGGACAGGCGGAGTCACTCCCGGTGTTGGATGCTTCCAGCCTGGGTGGAAAGTCGCCGGGGGAGGCCGTGCTGGTGGCGGGGAAGCTCGCCAGCGACAACCCGGTGCGCTTCCGCCGCTACGTGGCGTACCTCCATTTCGAGCCGTACCGGGACACCTCGGGGAGCAGCCCGCGGACGCGGTGGCGGGTGAGGGAGCGCGTCACGCCGTCCCTGCTGGTGGAGACCGGCTCGGGCCGGGTCCGCATCCGCAACGAGGACTATCAGCTCGGCGCGGCCACGGGGGAGCCCGGGGAACTGGACGAGCGGGGCCCCACCTCGTGGCGGGACGAGAAGGACGAGGGGGCGTGGGACCCCGCGAGGCCGTCCACGGGCTCCCAGTGGTACACCGGCTTCGAGGCGGGCCAGGACGTCGTGGTCCTGGGCTCCCTGGCGAGCGGAGGGGCGACGCCGGAGGTGAACGCCACCCGCGTCTTTGGCGGCACGAAGGCGGAGCTGGTGGCCTCGGCCCAGAGCTCGGCCCGTTTCTTCCAGATAGCCGCCTGGGTGCTGGCCCTGGTGTGCGCGGCGGTCCTGCTGGGGCTGGTGTGGCCCTTCCTGAGCCCCGCGCGGCGCTGAGCCGTCCCGCATCGGTGGCCCCCCACTCGTAGTCGACTACGAGTGAAGGGTGGCCCGGTGCGGAGCGGAACGCCGGGCCTCGGGCGGAGGGAGAGGCGTCACGCGGAGGAGAGCAGGTGGGCGGTGGTGTCCCGCACCGCGCGCCGTGTGGCCTCGTCCTGGGCGACGGCGGGCCACGGCTGCTCTTGCTCCTCGACGAGCCAGCGGGCCTCGCCAGCGGGGGACCAGCGCTCGCGCGCGAGGATGCGTGCGAGGCGCGCGGCACACACCTCGGGGGCTTCCCAGCCGCGCTTCACGAGCGACAGCAACCAGCCCATCGGCCCGGTGCGCGCCCCGAGGTCCGTGCGCACCACGCCGGGGTGGAGGACGACGACATCGAGCTTCCGGGTGGGCGGCCGCCACGTCGCGCATGGCGAGGGCGAAGCACAGCTTGGTGTTGCAGTAGGTGCGGATGCCGGAGAAGTCCGCACCGGTGGGTGTGCGGGCCGCGTCGAAGTGCCCCTTGAGGATCAACCCGGCGCTCACCACCAGGATGCGGCGCAGGCGCCCGGCCTCGAGCAGTGCCTGCTGCATCACGAGCGGCGCGAGGTGGTTGACGACGAAGGCGGCCTCGAGCCCGTCGGGGGTGAGCTCCGCCTGGACGGCCACAGCCCGGCATTGTGGATGAGCGTCGCGCCCGGGGTGACGGTCTCCGCGAGGCGCTGCCCGAGGGCGCGGGCCTCGGCCCGTGACGAGAGGTCTCCCGGGACGGCGATGGCGCGTCCGCCCTTCTGCGCGATGGCGGTGACGAGGGCCCCGAGGCGGGCGCGGTCCCGGGCCACGAGGACGAGGCGAGCTCCGTGCTTCTCCGCCAGGACGAGGGCCAGCGCGTGGCCGATACCGCGCGAGGCGCCGGTGAGGATCAAGTCAGCCATGGCCGGAGCGTGACAGGCCTGTCCCCGGAGAGGAAGACGCGCTGGGGACCGAGTTCTTCCAACCCAAGACACCGTCTGTCATCATGCACCGAGGCTGGCGGCCGGGAGCAGGCTGGGGGGCATCATCTTCGCCGTGCCTCTTCAGGAGAACCCGACATGATTCACGGCAGCCGTCTCCGAGCTTCTCGTTCCTTCCTGGCCAGGCTCTGGCCGCTGGTGCTGGGCTTCCTGTGGCTCCACTGCAGCCCCGCGGACCCTTCCACCGGGGAGCACCCGGACCGGCTGACGCTGAATGGCCAGCCCCTGGAGCTGGAGGGAACGACGGCCCCTGTCATGATGGCGGGCTGGAGGTCCATCCGCTCCATGGCGGTGGCCCGATACGAGCACACGGCGACGCTGCTCCCGTCGGGCAAGGTGCTCGTCGTTGGGGGCTCCAACAACCTCGGCGACGCTCTGGCCGGCGCGGAGGTGTATGACCCCGCGGCGGGCACCTGGGCTTCCGCCGGCGCTCTGGCCTCGGCCCGATACAGTCACACGGCGACGCTGCTGCCCAATGGCAAGGTGCTCATCGCTGGAGGCGTCAGCGGCTACTTCGGCGGCGCCATGGCCAGCGTGGAGGTGTATGACCCCGGGACGGGCACCTGGGCGTCCACCGGCTCCATGGTCAGTGCGCGCATCGGCCATACGGCGACGCTGCTGCCTTCCGGTAAGGTGCTCGTCACCGGGGGCTACAACGGCAGCGCCATGGCCAGTGCGGAGGTGTATGACCCCGCGACGGGCACCTGGGCTTCCACCGGCTCCATGGTCAGTGTGCGCAACGGCCACACGGCGACGTTGCTGCGGGATGGCAAGGTGCTCGTTGCTGGCGGCCGCAGCAGCGACGCTCTGGCCAGTGCGGAGGTGTATGACCCCGCGACGGGCACCTGGGCTTCCACCGGCGCTCTGGTTTCGGCCCGCACCCAGCACACGGCGACGCTGCTGCCTTCCGGTAAGGTGCTCGTCGCCGGGGGCTACAATGGCAGCGCCATGGCCAGTGCGGAGGTGTATGACCCCGCGACGGGCACCTGGGCTTCCACCGGTTCCCTGCCCGTTTCGCACTACAGCCACACGGCGGCCCTGCTGCCTTCGGGCAAGGTGCTCGTCGCCGGGGGGTACAGCGGCTACTTCTCCACCGGGATGACGGAGGAGTATGACCCCGTGACGGAAACCTGGGTGACCACCGGCTCCCTGGCCAGGGCCCGGGCCGAGGTCCCGGCGACCCTGCTGCCCAATGGCACGGTGCTCATCGCGGGGGGCTCCAACGGCAACCCGCTGAGCAGCGTGGAGCTGTATGAACCCGGGGCGGGTGCATGGACTTCCACCGGCGCTCTGGCTTCGGCCCGCAACAGCCACACGGCGACGGTCCTGCCCTCGGGCAAGGTGCTCGTGGCCGGGGGCGACTCCGGCAGCGGCGCCCTGGCCAGTGCCGAGGTGTATGACGCGGGGACGGGCACCTGGGCTTCCACGGGCTCGCTGGCCACTGCACGCTCCAAGCACACGGCGACGCTGCTCCCGACGGGCAAGGTGCTCGTGGCCGGGGGCTCCCACGGCAGCGGCACCCTGGCCAGCGCCGAGGTGTATGACCCCGTGACGGGCACCTGGGCCTCCACCGGCTCCATGGGCTCGCCTCGAGCAGGCCACACGGCGACGTTGCTGCACGATGGCAGGGTGCTCGTGGCTGGCGGCGTCAACGGCGGCGCCCTGGCCAGTGCGGAGGTGTATGACCCCGCGACGGGCACCTGGCTTCCCACCGGCTCCCTGACGCGGGGCCGGGACCGTCACACGGCGACGCTGCTGCCCAATGGCAGGGTGCTCGTCACCGGGGGGTACGGCCTTTTCTACGAAAGCATCTCGGAGGAGTACGACCCCGGGACGGGCACCTGGGTCTTGACCGGCGAGATGGAGGTCCCGCGCTACAACCACACGGCGGTGCTGCTGCCCAATGGCAAGGTGCTCGTGGCCGGGGGCGAGTCCCTCAGCAGTCCCCTGGGGCGAGCGGAGGTGTATGACCCCGCGACGGGCACCTGGCGCCTGGCCGGCGCCACGGCCACGAACCACGTCTCCGCCACGGCGACCGTGTTGCCCTCGGGCAAGGTGCTCGTGGCCGGGAGCTTCAGCGGCACCGGCTCCCTGGCCAGCGTGGAGGAGTATGAGCCCGGGACTGGCACCTGGATTTCCAGTGGCGCGTCCTTGAACACTCCCCGAGGGGGCCATACGGCGACGCTGCTGCCCTCGGGCCAGGTGCTCGTCACCGGGGGCTCGAACGACGGCGGCCCTCTGGCCAGCGCGGAGGTGTATGAGGACACGGGAGCCCTCGAGGCGTGGCGCCCCGGTTTCCTGGCCACGGTCTCGAGACCGGGGGCGGTCATCCACCTGACCGGCAACGGCTTCCGCGGAGTCTCGGAGGCGAGCAGCGGGAGCACCCAGAGGCTTCGCCACCAACTTCCCGATGCTCGGCCTGATGGCGGTGGAGGGGGGCGCCCTGACGAGAATGTCCCGAGGGAACTACTCGGACACCTCGGTGACGGGCACCGTGCCGGCCGTCCCGGGTGGCTACTACTTCCTCACGGTCATCACGAACGCCATCCCCGGTGGGCGGATGCTCCTCGTGCAAGGGACGCCCTTGCTGGCCCCGGTGGTGGTGACGCCCGCCAGTGGCGCCATGCTGGAGACCGTGACACCCGTCATCTCCGGCACGGCCGAGGTGGGCAGTACGGTGACCATCTTCCTGGATGGAACGGCGGCGTGGACCGCCGCGACCGATGACCTGGGGAACTGGAGCGTCACTCCGAGCACCGCGCTGGCGCAGGGACTCCACTCCGTCACGGCGCGGGCGGAGGATGCGGCCGGCAATATCAGCCCTGACGCCCCTTCCCGCTCCTTCATCGTGGACACGGAGGCGCCTGACGCCCCGGTGGTGCTGACGCCCGCCAGTGACGCCCGGGTGAATAGCGCCATGCCCTCCATCTCGGGAACGGCCGAGGCGGGCAGTACCGTCACGATCTCCCTGGATGGGAAGGTGGCGGGGACGGCCACCGCCCATGCCTCGGGGAACTGGAGCGTCATCCCCAGCACCCCGCTCACGCAGGGGGCTCACTCCGTCACGGCCCGGGCGACGGACGCGGCCGGCCATACCGGCCCTGACTCCCCCTCCCGGTTCTTCACCGTGGACACGGTGGCGCCTGGGGCTCCCGTGGTGCTGACGCCGGCCAGTGGCGCCGTGGTGAATACCGCGACACCCGTCATCTCCGGAACGGCCGAGGCGGGCAGCAGGGTGTCCATCTTCCTCGATGGCAGGCCAGCGGTGGCCGCGGTGATCGATGGCGCGGGGAACTGGAGCTTCACTCCGAGCACCGCGCTGGCGCAGGGGGCTCACTCCTTCACGGCCCGGGCGACGGATGAGGCCGGCAATACCAGCCCCGCGTCCACGTCTCGCTCCTTCCGCGTGGACACGGTGGCGCCTGGGGCTCCGGTGGTGCAGACGCCGGCCAACGGCGCCTGGGTGAATAGTGAGACACCCGTCATCTCCGGAACGGCCGAGCCGGGCAGTACCGTCACGATCTCCCTGGATGGGACGGTGGAGGGGACAGCCGTGGCCGATGGCGCGGGGAACTGGCGCTTCACTCCGAGCACCGCGCTGGCGCAGGGGGCTCACTCCCTCACGGCCCGGGCGACGGATGCGGCCGGCAATACCAGCGCTTCCACGTCCCGCTCCTTCCGCGTGGACACGGTGGCGCCTGGGGCTCCGGTGGTGCTGACGCCGGCCGGTGGCTCCGTGGTGAATACCGCCACGCCCTCCCTCTCCGGAACGGCCGAGGCCGGTAGTACCGTCACGCTCTCCCTGGAGGGAACAGTGCTGGGGAGCACCGTGGCCGATGCCTCGGGGAGCTGGCGCTTCACTCCGAGCACCGCGCTGGCGCAGGGGACTCACTCCGTCACGGCGCGGGCGAAGGATGTGGCCGGCAATACCAGCCCCGACTCCATCGCCCACTCCTTCACCGTGGACTCGGAGGCGCCTGGGGCTCCGGTGGTGCTGACGCCGGCCAACGGCGCCTGGGTGAATAGTGAGACACCCGTCGTCTCCGGAACGGCCGAGCCGGGCAGTACCGTCACGATCTCCCTGGAGGGAACGGTGGCGGGGACGGCCACCGCCAATGCCTCGGGGAACTGGCGCTTCACTCCGAGCACCGCGCTCACGCAGGGGGCTCACTTCGTCACGGCCCGGGCGACGGATGCGGCCGGCCATACCAGCCCATATTCCACGTCCCGGTACTTTTTCGTGGACACGGTGGCGCCTGGGGCTCCGGTGGTGCTGACGCCGGCCAGTGGCGCGGTGGTGAATACCGCCACGCCCTCCATCTCCGGAACGGCCGAGGCGGGCAGTACCGTCACGCTCTCCCGGGAGGGGACGGTGCTGGGGACCACCGTGGCCGATGACGCGGGGAGCTGGCGCTTCACTCCGAGCACCGCGCTGGCGCAGGGGGCTCACTCCCTCACGGCCCGGGCGGCGGATGCGGCCGGCAATACCAGCCCCGCCTCCACCGCCCCCTCCTTCAGCGTGGACACGGTGGCGCCTGGGGCTCCGGTGGTGCTGACGCCGGCCAGTGGCGCGGTGGTGGATACCGCCACGCCCTCCCTCTCCGGAACGGCCGAGCCGGGCAGTACCGTCACGATCTCCCTGGATGGGAAGGTGGTGGGGACAACCGTGGCCGATGACGCGGGGAACTGGCGCTTCATTCCAGGCACCGCGCTGGCGCAGGGGACTCACTCCCTCACGGCCCGGGCGACGGATGCGGCCGGCCATACCAGCGCTTTCACGTCCCGCTCCTTCAGCGTGGACACGGTGGCGCCTGGGGCTCCGGTGGTGCTGACGCCGGCCGGTGGCGCCGTGGTGAATACCGCCACGCCCTCCATCTCCGGAACGGCCGAGGCGGGCAGTACCGTCACGATCTCCCTGGAGGGGACGGTGCTGGGGAGCACCGTGGCCGATGGTTCGGGGAGCTGGCGCTTCATTCCAGGCACCGCGCTGGCGCAGGGGGCTCACTCCCTCACGGCCCGGGCGGCGGATGCGGCCGGCAATACCAGCCCCGCCTCCACCGCCCGCTCCTTCAGCGTGGACACGGTGGCGCCTGGGGCTCCGGTGGTGCTGACGCCGGCCAGTGGCGCTCTGGTGAATACCGAGACACCCGTCATCTCCGGAACAGCCGAGGCCGGTAGTACCGTCACGATCTCCCTGGATGGGAGGGTGGTGAGGACCACCGTGGCCGATGACGCGGGGAACTGGAGCTTCACCCCGAGCACCGCGCTGGTGCAGGGGGCTCACTCCGTCACGGTCCGGGCGACGGACGCGGTCGGCAATACCAGCGCTTCCACGTCCCGCTCCTTCAGCGTGGACACGGTGGCGCCTGGGGCTCCGGTGGTGCTGACGCCGGCCAACGGCGCCGTGGTGGATACCGAGACCCCCGTCATCTCCGGAACGGCCGAGGCTGGCAGCACGGTCCTCCTTTCCATTGACGGCGAGGTCGCCGGAAGCACCCGGGCGAACAGCGACGGCACCTGGAGCTTCGAGCTGCACGGAGGCCCTTTCTTCGGGACGCCACACGCTGGTCGTCAGCGCGGTGGATGCCGTGGGCTATCAAGGCCCGGCCTCTGCCCCGACGTCCTTCACGATCACGCTCCCTTCCCCCCCCCCCGCCTCAGGAGGGCGGCGGATGCGCCGCGGCCCCCACCTCCGCCGCGAGCTGGGTGGCTGTTGCCCTCGGAATCGGGTGCCTGCGCCGCCGCAGGCACCTGGGAACCTCGCGCCGCGGGATCGCGTAGGCGGTCGTTCTGTCAGCGGCCCTCGAGAAGGTGGCAGGCTTCTTGCTGAACGAGGGCCGCACCCCGAGATTGGACGCTGACGATGCGCCTCCCTGGCCTGTTGCTGACGTTGCTCGCCGTACTGATGTGGCCGTCTGGTCCCGTCCGAGCGGAGGATGTCTCCGGCCGGCCGCGGCGTGGGCGGGCGGACGCGCTGCACGCCGCGGTGGTCCGGGGCGACCGCGCCCTGGTGCGGCAACTTCTCGAGGCGGGGGCGGAGCCCAACGCGCCGGACGCCCGGGCCGCCACGCCGCTGATGCTCGCCCCCGACGCGCCCATGGTCGAGTTGCTCGTGGCGGGTGGAGCGAACGCCCGCGCCGAGGATGCCCAGGGGCGTACCCTGGTGGGACGTATCGTAGAGGCAGCCTCGCGTGAGAGGCCCTCTGTCCAACTCCTGCGCGCGGTGGTTCGCGCGGGGGCGGACGTGGACCGGGCCCACCGCGCGGGTGAGACGCCGCTGGAGGTCGCGGCCCGGCGTGGCGACCTCGAACTGGTGCGGGAACTGCTGTCGTTGGGGGCCCGCGTGCCGGGTGCCCTGGAGCGAACCGCGATTCGAGTCGCGTTGCCCGTGTCCTCTGGCGCGGGCGTCCGGCTGGCGGAGGAGTGGGGCTGGCACGGGCGTGAGCTCGTCTTCCGCCGGCTGCATGTCCGGCTCCTCACGAGCGCGGCCGAGGCCGTGCCGGTGCCGCTGGAGCTGGGGAGCCCGCTGAGCGAGGCACTCACGGAAGGGGAGGTCGAGCTTGCCGTGGAGGGACCGGACGGCCAGCCGGCACCGGCGGAGGTGGCCCAGCAGACCGAGTCGGTGATGCAGGTCTCGGATGAGGGGCCGCACGTCGAGCTGCACCGGCTGGAAGACGGGCCGCTCCGCCTGGAAGGCCGCGCCCGCGCTCGCTCCGGGACGCTGGCGGCTCTTCGGCCTGGAGGCGCTGCCGGCCCCCTTCCCCGCTTTCACGCCCGGCGAGCTCGAAGCGGCGTTCGAGCCGGAGAACCGGCCGCGCTGGCTCGAGGTGCTGCGGCGGTCTCCGGAGGCTGCCAGACCGTTCATCCACCGCATGCGCATCCGTCTGAGTCTCGCCTCCGGTACCGTCAAGACGCTGGAGCTCCAGCTCCCCTCCGGCTGCTGAGCCTGGAGCCCGCCAACTCCACGTGTAGGGTCGGGTACACGACGCCGGACGTAGTACCAACTTCCCTGGACAGGTTCTCTGAGGTAGGACGAGAGGCCTGACTGGAGAAGACATGTCCACGACCGTTACCATCACCATGCAGGAGCGAAGGTTTTTCGAGCGCATCTACCAGGTCGTCGAGCAGGTGCCGCACGGCCAGGTGTCCACCTACGGTGACATCGCGATCATCGTGGGGGGAGGGTGCGATGCGCGCATCGTGGGGCTCGCGATGGGCGACCTGGGACCGCGCGCGCCCAAGGTGCCCTGGCAGCGGATCATCAACCGCTCGGGGGGCATCAGCACGCAGGGCTACAACCAGCGCGAGTTGCTGGTGGCCGAGGGCGTCGAGTTCGACGAGAAGGGCAAGGTGCACCTGGACCGGTTCCGCTGGGCCGGGCCGAGCCAGGAGTGGGCGGCGAAGCACGGCTTCACCCCGCTGCCCGCGCGCAGCTCGGGCAAGGAGGAGGACAAGTCCCAGATGCGGCTGTTCTGAGCCGCCGTGCCTCAGAACTGGAAGTAGATGAAGCTCTGCCCCGGTGTGCCAATGGCCATGGCCACGGCCATGCACGTGGCCACCGCGGGCCAGAGCAGGGCAGGGCGCCGTTGCAGCCCGGTGCGCTCGGCGAGCGCGGACACGCCGTGGCACACCACGAGCCCCGCGCCCACCAGCACCAGCGTCAGCACCGAGGCCCGGGTGACATCCGAGGCCACCTCGGGCGCATGCATGCCGCCCAGCACCCGCAGCGCCGAGCCCAGGCTGTCCGCGCGGAACAGCACCCACCCGAGCACCACCAGGTAGAACGTCCCCGCCCGCTTCACCCACTGGAGCGCCGGGGGCGTGGCCGCTCCGGACCACCGGGGCAGGCGCGCCGCCAGCACATGCGAGGCCACCAGCAGCAGCCCGTGGTACGCGCCCCAGAGCACGAACGTCCAGCTCGCCCCGTGCCACAGCCCGCCCAGCACCATGGTGAGCATCAGGTTGCGGTAGCGCCCGTTCCGGTTGCCGCCCAGCGGAATGTACAGGTAGTCCCGCAGCCACGTGGACAGCGACAGGTGCCAGCGCCTCCAGAAGTCCACCGGCGAGGTGGCCAGGTACGGCAGATCGAAGTTCGGCGGCAGCACGAAGCCCAACAGCAGCGCCACCCCGATGGCGATGTCCGTGTAGCCCGAGAAGTCCGCGTAGATCTGCCCCGTGAAGGCCAACGCGCCCGTCCAGCTCTCCAGCGCGCCCACCGGCCCCGTGGCCCCGAAGAGGCCGTCCGCCACCGGCGCCAGCAGGTCCGCCAGCGTCTTCTTGAAGAGCCCCACCGCGATGAGCAGGTAGCCGCGCTGCACCTGCTCCCACCGGGGTGTCTCCATCCGCTCGAACTGGGGCAGCAGCACCGACGCCCGGATGATGGGCCCGGCCACCAGGTGCGGGAAGAAGGACACCGCCGCGACGAACTCCTCCGGCCGCTCCCGCGCCTTCAGCTCACCCCGGTACACGTCGATGGTGTAGCTCATGCTCTGGAACGTGTAGAAGGAGATGCCCGCGGGCAGCACCAGCGAGAACGTGGGCTCCGGCGCCGCCACCCCGAGCAGTGCCAGCAGCCCGTGCGCCGAGTCCGCGAAGAACCGCGCGTACTTGAAGAGCGCCAGTACTCCCAGGTTGGCGGTCAGGCTCACTACGAGTAACAGCCGCCTGCGCCGCTCGTCCTCCGAGCGGCCGATCTCCCTGGCCAGCCAGAAGTCCAGCAGCGCCGTGCCCAGCAGCAGCGGCACGAAGCGCACGTCCCAGGCCCCGTAGAAGACGAGGCTCCCCCCCGTGACGAGCCACAGCTTCGCCCCGCGCGAGCGGGCCACGAAGTGGAAGGCCACGAAGAAGACCAGGAAGAAGACGCCGAACAGGGCCGTGTTGAAGAGCATCCGCGGGACCCCCATCCTACCTGGGTTGTCCGCTTCCAGCACACCCGGGCGATCCACCCGCCCGCTCCATGCGTATACTCGCCCCCCCTATGGAAGGCCGCCTGGTCCTCAAGAATTGCTCCATCTTCCGCGCCGACGGCCGTGGACGTGCCGGCATGGCCGTCGTCATCGAGGATGGCCTCATCCGCCGCGTCGCCCCCGACGCCGAGGTCCCCGTGCTCCCCGGGGACTGGGAGGTCTCCTGCCGCGGCCGGCTGGTGATGCCGGGCCTCGTGGACTGCCATGCCCACCTCGTGGGGGACCTGCTCGTCCCCACCTCGGGCGAGGTCCTCCTGCACCCGCCCCAGGTCCGGCTGGAGCACGAGCGGCGCCTGGCCGCCCTGCTCACCGCCGCGGACGTGGAGATCCTCTCCCTCTACGCCATGGCCCGCGCGCTGCGCTCGGGCGTCACCCTGGTGGTGGACCACCTCGCCTGCCCGGGGGACGTGACGGGGGCCCTCGATGCCCAGGCCCGTGCCGCGGAGCAGCTCGGCCTGCGGCTGGTGGCGAGCCATGCCACCACGAGCCTCGAGGGGACCACCGAGTCCCAGGCCCAGGCGGAGGCCAATGCCGACTTCGTGCGCCGCCGCGGCTCCCATCCCCTGGTGCGGGGGGCGCTCGGGTTCCACGCCTCGTGGACGTGCGCCAATCCCCTGTTGCAGCGGCTCAGCCGCCTGCGGGAGTCCTCCGGAGCGCCCGTCGTGTTCCACCTCTCCGAGGGGGACCACGACCTGGCCACCACCTGGGAGCAGCACTTCCAGCGGGTGGTGCCCCGGCTGGAGACCTTCGGGCTGCTGGGGCCCCTGTCGGTGGCCGCGTACGCGCGCGCCGTGGACGACACCGAGTCCGTGCGGCTGGCGGAGTCGGGGACGTGCGTGGCGCTCGGCCCCGGGTCGGCGCTCCTCATCGAGCCCAGTGGCCGGGCCCTGGAGACGCTGCATGGGCGCCAGAACCTGATGGGCCTGGGCAGCGCCGGACACGGCAACCTCTGGGACGCCATCACGGCCGCGCTCGTCACGGCGATGGGCGCCGCACGGGGCGCGCGGCTGGTGGACCCCGACGGCGTGCTGGTGCAGCTCTTCGCGGACGGTCCGGCCGAGCTGTGCTCCCGGCTCTACGGCGTGCCCTCCGGCGCGGTGGAGGAGGGGCGGCTGGCGGACGTGGTGGTGTTCGACTTCGTGCCCGCGTTGGATCCCGACAGCGGGCAGGCCCCGTTCCTCCTCGGCCAGCTCGGGCGCTCCCGGGTGGCGTGGAACATCGTGGACGGCCGCGTCACCGTGCGCGAGGGACAGTTGCTCGGCACGGACGAGGTGGCGCTGGCGCGCGAGGCCTCGCTCGTCCTCTCGCGGATGTGGGCGCGGACGCGTATCCCGGAGGCCGCGGCCCACTTCTGGCCGGTGCGCCAGGGATGAGCCCTGGTACCGCCTCCCTGGCGGAGCTGTTGCGCCAGGCCCGCGAGCGCCGTGCCCCGCTGCGCGAGGACCCGCGCACCACGGCCTTCCGGCTCATCAACGGCGAGCCCGATGGTGTCCCAGACGTGACGGTGGACGTCTTCGAGTACCTCCACGTGGTGAGCCTCTACCGCGACTTCTCTCCGGCGGAGGAGCAGGTGCTGCTGGAGGGCGTGGAGGCCGCCTGGGCGCCGCGCAGCGTGTACCTCAAGCGTCGGCCGAAGGAGGCGCGCCACCTGGCCAACGTGGCGAAGGAGCAGCTCGCCCCCGAGCAGGCCGAGCGAGGTGAGCCGGTGGAGTCGCTGGTGGCGCTGGAGAACGGGCTGCGCTTCCTCATCCGTCCGGCGCAGGGGCTCTCGGTGGGCCTCTACCTGGACATGCGCGACACGCGGGCGTGGCTGGCGGGAGAGGTGCGGGGCCTCACCGTGCTCAACCTCTTCTCGTACACGTGTGGTTTCGGCGTGGCGGCCACGGCGGGCGGGGCGAAGCGGGTGCTCAACATCGACGCCAGCCGCCGCGTGCTGGAGTGGGGCGAGGAGAACGCCCGCCTCAACGGCCAGGCGGTGGACCGGTACGACTACGTGGCCGGGGATGTCTTCGACTGGCTCGGCCGGCTGGCGCGCAAGGGGGAGACGTTCGATGTGGTGGTGGCGGATCCGCCCTCGTTCGCCACCACGCGCACCAGCCGCTTCTCCGCCGCGAAGGACTACGCGCAACTGGCCGAGGCCGCCGCCCGGGTGGTGGCGCCCGGAGGCCGGTTGGTGGCGTGCTGCAACCTCGCCACGCTGGAGCCCCGCCGCTTCGAGACGATGGTGACGGAGGGCGTGTCCCGGGCGAAGCGCAAGGGGAGGGGAATGCAGTCCCTGGGCCCCTCGCCGGTGGACTTCCCCACGTCCCCCGCGCACCCGGCCGCGCTCAAGGTGCGGGTGCTCGAGCTGCCGTGAGCGCCTTCAGGACGCCGCCAGGCGCTTGAGCAGCGACTCCAGCACGTCGAGATCCAGCGGCTTGACGAGGTGGGCATCGAAGCCGGCCTCCTTGGATTGCTGCCGGTCCGAGGCCTGGCCGTAACCCGTCACCGCGATGAGCCGGAGGCCCCGGTCCGCGTGCCGCTGACGCAGCAGGCGCGCCAGCTCGTAGCCATCCATGACGGGCAGGCCGATGTCCAGCAAGGCCACCTCGGGCTGGAACGTCTCCGCCATCTTCAAGGCGCTCGGGCCGTCATAGGCCACCTGCGTCTCGCACCCCAGTACCTCGAGCGACTCGGAGAGGATGTCGGCGGCGTCCCGGTTGTCGTCGACGACGAGGATGCGGCCGGGCACGGCGTTGCGCGCGGGCGGTCCCGCTTCGGCCTGGACGGGAGCGGCCGCGGCCTGGACCTCTCCGGCCTCCATCAGCGGCAGCCGGACCGTGAACTCACTGCCTCGCCCCCGTCCCTCGCTGTGCACGTCCACGCTGCCCCCGTGCAGCGAGACCATGCTCTTGACGATGGCGAGCCCGAGCCCGAGCCCCCCCTGCGACCGGTCCAGGGCCTGGCGCTCCTGGACGAAGAGCTCGAACACCCGGGGCAGCGTCTCGGGATCGATCCCCGTGCCGTTGTCGCGCACCCGGACGACGGCCTCACCGCCTTCCCGCACCGCCGTCACCGAGACCCGGCCTCCGGGCTCGGTGTACTTCGCGGCGTTCGTCAGCAGGTTGGAGAAGACCTGCGCGAGCCGTGTCGGGTCCGCGTCCAGCCGCAGGCCCTGCCGGGGCACCTCCACCGTCAGCGTGTGCCCGCGCTGTTCGATCAACGGGCTGGCCTGCTCGATGGCCTTCGCCACCACCGTGGCCAGCTCCACCTTCTCCCGCTTGAGCTCGACCTTGCCTCGCGTCACGCGCGACACGTCGAGCAGGTCATCCACCAGCCGCACGAGGTGCTGGACCTGGCGCTCGATGAGGGTGCGCTCCCGCTCCGTCTCCTCGGTGCCTCGCAGTTGCATGAGCTGCAGCGCCGTCAGGATGGGCGCGAGCGGATTGCGCAGCTCATGGCCCAGCATCGCGAGGAACTCGTCCTTGGCGCGGTTGGCCGACTCCGCTCCCCCCCGGGCGTTCGCCAGCTCGGTGACATCGAAGGCCACGGACACGATGCCTTCCACCCGGCCCGCCTCGTCGAGCATCGGCTGATAGACGAAATCGAAGAAGCACTCCTCCGGCGCTCCTCCGGCGCCGCGGTTGAGCAGCATGCGCACGGACCTGCCGATGAACGGCTCGCCCGACGTGAACACCGTGTCCAGCAGCTCGTAGACGCCCTGGTTGGCCAGCTCGGGGAGGGCCTCGCGAACGCCCTGGCCCAGCACCGGGCGGTTCGAGATGAGCTGGAGGTAGTTCGCGTTCATGTACTCCACGACATGCTCCGGGCCTCGGAGGATCGCGACTCCCACCGGGGCGTGCTGGAAGACCCGGGCGAGCCGCCGGTGGTGCTCCTCCTCCAGGGTTCGCACCCGGGCCCGCGCGAGCTGGGACTCGACCCGCGCCACCAGCTCCCGGGCCGAGAACGGCTTCACCAGGTAGTCATCGGCCCCCGCACGGAGTCCCTCGACATGCGCCTCCTCGCCCGCGCGCGCCGACAGGATGATGACGGGCACGTTCCGGGTGCGCTCCCCGGCCCGCAGCTCCCGCAGCAGGCCGAAGCCGTCCAGGTTGGGCATCATCACATCCGTGAGCACCAGGTCCGGAAGCCGCTCGCGTGCGGCCTCGAGCGCGGCCGCGCCGTCCGCCACCAGCTCCACCGTCCAGCGCTCGGCGAGCAGCCGGCCCACGTACTCCCGCATGTCCGCGTTATCGTCGGCGAGCAGGATGCGGGCACCGGCCACGATGTCCATGACCGGGTGCACCGGAGCGCTCCACCGCGAGGGCTCCACCGACGGCACCTCGGGTGCGCCGGGCAGCCAGCGCAACGCCTCGTTCACGTAGGTGGCGGCTCCGAGCGCCGTGGACTCCCGCGAGCGGCCGGCGGCCACCTGCTCCTTCGGCAGGTGCGCCGTCCCGGCCGGGATGCGGACGGTGAACGCCGTCCCCTGGCCGGGGGTGCTCTCCGCGGTGATGGTGCCGCCATGCAGGCGCACCAGCTCGTGCACCAGGGCCAGGCCGATGCCGGAGCCTTCATGTGTGCGCGAGCGGGCTCCCTGCACGCGGTGGAAGCGCTCGAAGAGGTGGGGCAGCTCGCTCTCGGGAATGCCCGTCCCCGTGTCGCTGATCCGCAGCTCGACGCGATCGCCCAGCCACCGCTGCGACACGTGGATGGCGCCCTCGAACGTGAACTTCAGCGCGTTGGAGAGCAGGTTCAGGACGATCTTCTCCCACAGGTCCTGATCCACGTAGAGCGGCTCCGGGAGCGGAGGACAGCGGACCTCGAACGTGAGTCCCGCGCGCTCGATGGCCGAGCGGAAGGCGCTCGCGAGGCCGGCCGTCAGCTCCGCCAGGTCCACCGGCGCATAGGAAGCCTGGACGCGGCCGGCCTCGATGCGCGCGAAGTCCAGCAGCGAGTTGACGAGCTTCAGCAACCGGAGCGCGTTGCGGTGGACGGTCTCCAGGTTCTCGCCGGTGAGTGCTCGCGTGGGGGAGGCGAGGGCGTCCTCCGCCGGTCCGAGCATCAGCGTCAGGGGCGTGCGGAACTCGTGGCTGACGTTGCTGAAGAAGGCCGTCTTCGCCCGGTCGAGCTCCGCCAGTGCCTCGGCGCGCTGGCGCTCCTCCTCGTAGGCGCGCGCGTTGGCGATCGCGGTCACCACCTGATCCGCCGTCAGCCGGAAGAGTCCCAGGTAGCGGCCGTCCAGCGCGCGGCGAGGGCTGACGCCGGAGACGAGGAACCCGTACGGGTGGGGCTGGCCGGGCCGCGACAAGGGGAGGACCACCGCCCGCTCCGAGGGAATTCCCCAGCGGCCTCCCGGCATGGGCCCGAAGCGCTTCGGGAGCTCCTCGACGACGGCCTCCCGTCCGGTGCGAGCCGCCTCGGCGAACGGCCATCCCCCGGTGTCGCCGGACCTGGCGTCGAACGGCACGCGGGCCGGTCTGCCCGGGCCCTCGTAGCCGTCCAACCCGCTGGCGCTGACGAGCTGGAGCTCCCGGGCGCCCGCATCCAGCAGATAGAGGAGCGAGAAGGGCAGGTCGGCGTCATTCTCCGAGAGGATGTCCATGGCCGTGCGGCACGCCTGCTCCGCGGACTTCGCCTCGGCGGCCCGCGCCGCCAGCGCTCCCAGCATCCGGAGCTGGCGGTCGTCCTGGACCTGCTCGGTCGTCTCGTTCACCGTGACGAGGACGCCGCCCACGTGGCCCCCCTCGGCGGGGACGGGGCTGTACGAGAAGGTGTGGTAGGTCTCCTCGGGGGAACCGCGCCGGTTGATGAGGAGCAGCAGGGACTCGTTCCACGTCCCCTGGCCTCCGTCGAGCACGCTCCGGGCCATGGGCCCGATGACGTCCCAGATCTCGCTCCAGACCTGGAGGGCGGGGGCGCCCAGGGAGGTGGGGTGCTTCTCGCCGAGAATGGGCCGGTAGCCGTCGTTGTAGATCTGGATGAGCTCGGGTCCCCACCACAGCAGCATGGGGAAGCGGTTGCGGAGCACGACGCCCACCATGGTCTTGAGACTCGTGGGCCATCCGGCAACGGGGCCCAGGGGCGTCTTCGACCAGTCCACCGCGCGCACCAGCCTGCCCAGCTCACCGCCTTCCGCGAGACAGCTCTCCTGCGAGTCGGGAACGCGAGGCGGGGAGGGGGAGGGCTGGGTCATTCCGGGTCTCGATACGGCAGGGGGCGCTCTCTGTCCCAGGGGGCCACCGGACGGGAGCGTGTCCAACGTTCCAACGTCCGGTGCCTCGACAGCTTGGGTCCAGGCCGGAGCACTGGCCTGGAGTCCAACCTACCTTCCTCGCCCCGGCACCTTGTTGGAGAGGTCCGGGAACACCTTGCGCCACTCGGGGATGTCGTCCTGGGCCGCCGGCGCGCTGCTCTGCGAGGACCGGGAGCCCTTGGGCGGAGGTGCCGCCGCGGCCTGCCCCTTGGGGCCCTGGCCCGCCGCCCTGGCGGCTTCCCGGAGCTGCTCCACTCCGAACAGGCGCTGGAGGGCGCCAGCGGACCGGCCCAGCTCCTCCATCGTCTCCCTCACGTCCCTCAACTGGTCGGTGCTCGCCTTCAGCCTTCGTTCCAGCAGCTCAAAGGGATGTGCGGCCCCTTCAGCGTTCTTCATGGAATGGTCATCCTCTCGAGAATGCCGCCCCCCCTTCCCGCGGCTCGCGGGTCCGTTCCATGGCAGGGACTTCGGGGGGGCGTCCTACGTGATTTCCCTCAACGTGCTTGTAAATCCCGGCGGGTGCAACAGTTCCGTGCGTCAGAGAGGGCCGCCGGGAGGAGCATGCGGCCTCCATGGCGGCCGGTGTGTTGCCTGCTGGTGAAATCCGCCCGCTTGACTTCGTCAGGCCACGCCCCGGTGATTCCAGGGGTCCGGCGCCGTTGGCCTTGGCCAGGAAGGCCCCCGGGGCGCTATCGTGGCGGCACTGATGTCGCCAGCCGCCCCCCGCGCACCCGTGCAGTTCGGCCAGTACAAGCTCCTGGATCGCCTCGCCGTGGGCGGCATGGCGGAGCTGTTCCTCGCCCAGCAGTCCGGCCCGGATGGCTTCGAGAAGCCCGTCGTCATCAAGCGCATCCGCCCGCACCTGTCGCGGCAGTCGCCCTTCGTGCGCATGTTCCTCAACGAGGCCCGGCTCGCCGCCCAGCTCAACCACCCCAACATCGTGCAGATCCACGACCTGGGGAAGGTGGGCGACAGCTACTACATCGGCATGGAGTACCTCTTCGGCCGGGACATGCGGCGCGTGGTGCCCAAGGCCGAGTCGCTGGGGATTCCCTTCCCCATGGTGTACGCGCTGAAGATCGCCTCGTCCGTGTGCGAGGGCCTCTACTACGCGCACCAGAAGGTGGACCTGTACGGCTCGCCGCTGAACATCGTCCACCGGGACGTGACGCCGGAGAACATCTTCGTGTGCTTCGACGGCACGGTGAAGGTGCTGGACTTCGGCATCGCCAAGGCGGCCAACCGGGTGGAGCAGACGCGCGCCGGTGAGCTGCGCGGCAAGCTCAGCTACCTCAGCCCCGAGCAGTGTCTGGGCAAGCCCCTGGACCACCGCAGCGACATCTTCTCGCTGGGCTCCGTGCTCTACGAGTGGCTCACCGGCTTCAAGCTCTTCACCGGCGAGTCGGACGTGTCCGTCATGCGCAGCATCGTCGATGGCAAGGTGTATGCGCCCTCGTACTTCCGCGCGGACATCCCCGAGCCCGTGGAGACCATCCTCATGAAGGCCCTGGAGCGGGACCGCGACAAGCGCTACCCCACGGCCTGGCACTTCCAGCAGGACCTGGACCGCTTCCTCAACGCGTACGAGTTCACCCCCTCCAACCTCCACCTCTCCAACTTCCTCAAGCAGCTCTTCCTCGACGAGCTGGAGCAGGAGCAGCAGCGCCTGCGGCCCAAGGAAGCGCCGTTCTCCGCGCCCCCGCCCACCACGCAGCCGGAGCTGGAGTCCGTGCTGCCCGTGGAGGAGCCCTCGGGCAGCGAGCGCATCGTCGCGGTGCCCGTCACCGCCGCGCAGCTCGAGTCGCTGGAGTCCCTGGCCCGCAAGCACGGCGTCCCCGTGGGCAGGATGGTGGGCGAGCTCCTCTCGGTCTGGCTCAAGTACCGCTGACATGCCCCGCCTCAAGCTGACGCTCGAATACGACGGCACCCGCTACGTGGGCTGGCAGGTGCAGCCCAATGGCGTCTCCATCCAGGCGCGGATCGTCCAGGCGCTCGAGCAGTTGCTCGGTGAGCGGGTGGACGTGGTGGTGGCCGGCCGGACGGACTCGGGGGTGCATGCCACCGGGCAGGTGGTGTGCTTCGACACGCCGCGCACGCTGCCCCTCAAGGCCTACGCGAGGGGGCTCAACGGGTTGCTGCCCGAGGACATCGCCGTCGTGCGCGCCGAGGAGGTGCCGCCCGAGTTCGATCCGCGCCGCTGGTCCCGCGGCAAGCGCTACCGGTACCGGGTGAGCAACAGGCCCTCGCGCTCGCCCCTGCGCCGCCTCACCCACTGGGAGGTGTTCGCCCCCCTGGACGTGGAGGCCATGCGGCGCGGTGCGGCACACCTGCTGGGCCGGCACGACTTCTCCGCCTTCCGGGCCGCGGACTGCCAGGCCGCCCATGCCCTGCGCGAGGTGCGCCGGGTGGACCTCCAGGGCACCTCGGGCGACGAGCTCTCCATCACGGTGGAGGGCACCGCCTTCCTCAAGCACATGGTGCGCAACCTCGTGGGCACCCTGGTGGAGGTGGGCAAGGGGCGCCGTCCCGACGCCTGGGTGGCCGAGGTCCTCGCCTCGCGCGACCGCAAGCGCGCCGGCCCCACCGCTCCGCCCCAGGGGCTCGTCCTGGAGGAGGTCTTCTATGGAGACGGCCCGCCTGCTCGCACCCCGGGCGTCATGGCGGACGGGGAAGACGACGAGTGAGGACTCCCAGTGCGTGCCGGGGCCGCGCTTGAGCTAGGCTGCCGTTCCCGTGAGCACCCAGAAGAAGACCGTCCTCGAGCCGCTGCGCCTCCGCCTCCGCCGTATCCAGTTCACCGTGGGGCTCGGTTTCCTCGCGTTGGTGGCGGGCACCGTGCTGACCTCGGCCGTGTCCCTGCGGCTGGCCGGCCGTGTCGGGGCGCTGCCTTCGTGGGCCATCGAGTTCCTGCTCGCCCCGGTGCTGCGGCACCTGTGGGTGCTCGCCGCGCTGCCGGTGCTCTGCTACGGCGCCGCCCGCATCATCGAGCTGAGTCCGTGGAGCACCGCGATCGGGGCCGCGGCCACCGGCCTGTGCTTCACCCTCGCCATCGAGTTCACGAGCAATGGCGTCGACGGGTGGATGGCCTCGGGCGGCCTGTCCCTTCTGGCGGAGCTGGCGGTGGTCGCCGGAGGCGTGGTGATCACCAGGCGAGCCGTGGTCCGGGGCCGGGCCGACGCGGGCAAGCAGCAGACGCAGGCGCAGGAGAAGGCCAGCGCGCGCCAGGACGAGTACGCCGAGTTCCTCCGGGATGCCGAGCTTCGCGGGCGAGAAGATCGCCCAGCGCGAGGCCGCGAAGGCCGAGGGGCAGGGGGCTCCCGTGCAGTCGCTGCCGTTGCCGGAGCAGCCCGTGGCGCCGGCCGCGCCCACCGAGGAGGGCGCCGGGCAGAAGCCCCAGGGCGAACCGAAGGCCCCCGCGGCCTGAGGGGGCGTGGCTATCCCGGGTCCAGGGCTCAGGTGCCTTCCTCCCACCGCTTCAGCCGGATTGGTTGGAGGACGTAGCCATGCGTTTCAGAGCGTGCATCGCGCTTCTGCTCTTTATCTCGGCCTGTGCCACGTCAGCGCCGAGCCCAGGAGAGCCAGCGGCCCGGGACCCGAGGCTCGCCCACCTCCAGCGAGCGGCGAAGCTGCCCTGGACGGACGGGGGGCAGTGCGCTGTCCGCGAAGCTTCTGAGCCCTGGCCCGTGCTGGTGGAGCAGTGCTTTCATACCCTCGACCATGACCGGCTCGAGTTTCACGACCCCACGGGACGATGTGCGGTCGCCTCAGCGGATGCCGCTGCCGTGGGAATCGGGTTCTGCGTCCTGGCGGCACCGGAGATCATCGCGGGGGCGGTGATCATCACGGGCATGGTGGTGGTGGGCTTCGCCATCAAAGAGGCCCTGGATGCGTATGAGCTGAAAAGGGGCCGCCCCGAGGTACGACCCGCGCCCGAAACGCGGCCCGTGCCTGAAACAAAGCCCGCTCCGCAGGAACCCTCACCTCAAAAAAGGCCCGAGCCGGAGCCAAAAGGGCCGGATTTCCCCCCTCTGGGGCCCATCGAAGTCACGGAGCGAGACCGCCGCGCCAGGTGCGAGCCCATCCCCGTGCCGCACCGAGGCGGACATGACGAGCACAACAAGTGTGCCGACAGGATTCCGAACAACAGCTTCCCCGGTTGGGATGTGCTCGTGAATGGGAAGAACTTCGACGCGCTGCAACTGGACACGCGTACGCTGTGGGACGTCAAAACGGATGTTTTTGACAAGCACGATTCTCGATCCCAGGATTTCTTTATCAAAGTGAAGCTGCCGGAGATAAGGCGCGAGAAAAAGCTCGCCGAAGCATGCGGATATAAATTTTCCGTCGGCGTGCGTAGCAAAGCACATCTGACCGCTCTGCGCGCGGCGGAACCTTCCCTCACGGTCGTTCTCATGGATTGGTGTTGAGATGTCAGCCACACAAGACTACCTCCGCCTCATTGTCTATGCGCCCGCGCTCGTGGGAGGCGATGGGCGCCCGCTCTCCATTGTTCGCGGAATGGAGCGTGCGCTTCCCGGCTTGCGGCTGGAATGGACGACTTCTGAAAAAGGAGACCTCATTGCATTGCCTGACCGTGATGAATGGGTCGCGGCAGATACGACAGATGGCGGGTTTCCATTCCTTTGCAATGACGATGACGACAACCTCATGACGCTCACCGGTCTGGAAAATCCGGGAGACCCCTGCGATCAGCCACAGTTTGAAGTCTTCGCGAGGCTGCCGCTCAATGCGGCGGCGACCTCGGCGGCAGTGGATGTATTGGAGGCGGTAGCGGAGGGCGCACGCGCTCGGTGGGGGCATCTGACACCTTTCCTCGCGGCGGTAGACATTGCCGAGCAGACGGCGCCTACATTGGCCGGTCCGCCGTCTCCCCCACGGGGATTGCCAGCGCTCAAGCTCTCCAACAAGATCCGCTCTCCTGAGATTCCGCATCGCCTGGGGTGGTTGAACTACTGGTCTGCCGATGCCGCACGGGCCATCGGTTTCCCGGACCCAGCCCGCGACGCGGACTTGCTTTCGCGCTCACGGCGTACCGCGACGGGCGGGTGGGTTGTCTGGCTCACCGATGCGCCGCTCGACTTGGACAACTCCGCGCACCTGGATGCGCTCAAACAGGCCTACGAGCGATTCCCGAAGATTGGCGGGCGCGCCACCCCTTGAGGCCCGGCACGGCTCGCAGTGACCGTGCTCATGGTCCCGTCTTCGGGCTCACCGGGATGGAGACCCCAGGCGTCAACGACCCTGACACATGGGGCGGTGATCCACGCATCCTCGTTAGGAGTGGTTTTAACTCAAGGCGGCGGGCAACCTCTGTTGGAGGCGGCGGGAATCGAACCCGCCGCTGGAGGCTCCCGGCGAACTTGCTCCAGCGGATGTCCAGGCGCGCGGGCGGTACCACACCCGGCCCGAAGCACCATCAACACGGCCGTGCAGCGACCCTCGGCACGCCCCCGCGGGTTCAGAATCCAGCCAGTAGGCTAGCCATGGACCACGCGCTGCACTCCCCGGCGTAGCAGGAGATCCGGCAGCTTGAAGCGCTGATCTTCCCGCAGCACCAGCCGCTCACCCTCCACCGCGCCGGTACACGCCAGCCCCCGCTGCAAGGCCTGGAGCCACTCCTGCAACCCCGCCGCGGGCAGGCTCAGCCCCTCCACCACCGTCACCTCCTGGCCCGCGCGGTCCGTCTCGAGCCGCACCACCACGCGCTCGGGTCCTCCCGGTGGAGGCGTCTCGGGGAAGTCCTCCCGGCGCAACTGGGGCCTGGTGGAAGGCAGGGTGTCTCGCAGCGCCTCGAGCCGGGCGAACGGGTTGTTGAAGCCCTTCTCCTTCGGGTCCTGCTTCGCCATGGTCACCTCCCGCGTGCGTGCTTCAACGTGTCAGGTGGGCAGCTCGAGTGTCCGGGACGAGCCCACGTGCCGGAATCCGAGGCGCTCATAGACCCGCCGTGCCGGGTTGCCGTCGCTCACCACGAGGCTCAGGGCGGGCAACTTCGCCTGGGTCGCGAGCCACAGGGCTCGGCGCAGCAGCGCGGCCCCGGCCCCGGCATACCGGGACGCGCGATGCCGGTACACCTCGATGACCCATGGGCCTCCATGGGGAGGGCTCCCCTCACGAAGGGTGATGAGGCAGACCCCGGCCACCGCTTCTCCATCGAGCGCCAGCCCACTGCACGGCAGGAGTGGACCCAGCACCTCCCCAGCGAGAATCCGGGCGATCTCCTGCCGTGCCTCCTCGGGGGTCCACCCGAAGTGGTCCGGGTGCCCGGGTGGATAGGCCGCGAGCAACAGGGGGGCCAACGCCTCGGCGTTGTTCCGTTCCACACCGGTCAGCCGGAGGCCCGCCGGTACTTCCGGGGTAGCCCAGGAGGAGGGCGCGGGTGCGGCCCGCAGGTCACGGGAGTACCCATGCGCATGCCGCAGGACCCGGGCGCCCCGGCCGATGAGCTCCCGTGCCCAGGGCCTCATCCTCCGTGGCGAGGACCCAGCCTCGCAGGGTGGAGCGCAGCACGTCGGAACACCGGGCCGTGTCCACGTCCGGCATGCGCCAGGCGAGATCCGCACAGGGCCGGCCCTCGCGGGTGACGGGCGTATGGGTGAGGACGATGCTTCCCCTCTCGTCCCGGACGGTCTCGCGTGGGAGTCCCGCGTGGGCCCAGGGGTCTCCGGGCACTGTCCTGTTGTTCGCGCTCGAGGTGCCCGCTGCCGGAGGAGGGTCCGAGCCCTCGCTTCGCTCCACTCCCCGTGCACCTGGCTCGTGACTTCCCGCTTGTGTCTGTCTTGCCATCCGAGTCCCCGCCGAGCGCCATCACAACCGTGCCGATCGTGCTCCTTCCCCATGGACGGTTCAACCTTCAGGGGGCCAGCGTGTCGCGAGGGCGTATCTATTACGGTATCGGTGTCTTCTTCGGGCTGCTGCTCCTGTCCTGGGTGTTCTTCTTCCTGTCCTTCCTCCGCAAGGCCCGCTTCTTCCACCCCACGGGGGTGGTCTATTCGGCCAGGGCCTATCCGGCCCCCGGGCTCGCCTCCGTCGCGGGCGTGGAGGTGGCCGAGCGGCTGTCCGGTTGCGCCCTGGTCCGCTTCTCGGGCGGCATCTTCAAGCAGAAGGGCAAGGACGTGAGGACGGACTCGCTCGGGATGGGGCTGCGCTTCCATGGCCAGCCCGGGCCGTGCTCCACCAATGCTCCCGGCGGGCAGGATCTCTTCCTCGTCTCCTTCCACTCCTTCGGCGCGATGGCTCAGGACATCAAGGCCACCAATCCCCATGACTACCTGGCCAATACCTACTGGGCCATCACTCCCTATGAGGTGAAGGGGCTCGGCCGGGTCTCGCTGCGCATCACCGCTTCCGGCGCGGGCGGGTTGGGCGAGGGGCGGGGCGAGCGGCTCGAGGACGCGGTGCGGGCCGGTGCGGCCAGTCTGCGGCTCGAGATGGCTCCGTGGGGGACCAACGACTACCAGCCGCTCGCGGATGTCCGCCTCGACAGCCGGGTGGAGCTGGAGGACGAGCTGCGCCTCACGCCTCATGCCGCGGGGCGCGGGCTGAGTCCGATCGGCTTCCTGCAGGGGCTGCGGGTGTTCCCCTATGCCGCGAGCCATCTGGCGCGGCGGCTCCGCCAGGGGGCGCCCCGGCGCGCCAGCGCTCCGGACACCCGGATCGCCCTTCCAGACCTGGGGGCGAGCCCACGCGCGAACGTGGACACATCATCTGTCTTCTCGTCCCGGGACGTGCGCCGGGAGCGCCGGGTGAGCTGAGAGGACACGTCGACCCTCCTGCCTGCTTCGTTGCCCGGTGCCCACCGGGTCCATAGCTTTCCAAGGCGGGCAGGCAGGGTGCCGGAGAGGGATCCGTCGAGGGGGGCGCGGGAGAGTGCCATGCAAGGTGGCGATGAAACTGCTGACAGGCCCATCGGCTGGCAGCCGGAGGCGTCCCGGCCCGATGAGTTCCTGAGTGGGCTGTCCGGGGAATCGGACCTGGACGACTCCTTTCTACGGGAAGTGGCCCATGTGCCGGTGCCCCTGCGCAGGCCCATGCCGGGGGAGCGGCTGGGAGGCCAGGACGGCCACCGTTTCAAGCTCCTCGAGGAAGCTGGGGCGGGAGCCATGGGTTGGGTCCTGAGTGCCTGGGACGAGCAGTTGCGGCGGGAGGTGGCCCTCAAGTTCCTCGTGCCGCGCGAGGAGCTGGCGGGCCTGGCGCTGGCGGAGGCCCGGGCCATCGCCCGGCTGGATCACGAGAACATCGTCCGCATCTTCGATGTCGCCGAGTGGGCCGGGCGCCCGGATGAGCCTCGCATCCCCTACCTGGTGATGGAGCGCTTGGAGGGTGAGTCGCTCGCCCTCGTGATGCAGCGGGAGCGGCCCGGGCCGCGGCGCACGCTGGAGATCATGATGGCCGTGGCCGCGGGGCTGGCGCACGCCCACGAGCACCACATCGTCCACCGCGATCTCAAGCCCAGCAACGTCATCATCACCCGCAGGGGCGTGGTGAAGCTGCTCGACTTCGGGCTGGCGTACCTCCTGGACCCGACCACCGCGCTGGCGCCGCGCCTGCCCATGGCGGGCACGCCGCCCTACATGGCGCCGGAGCAGTGGCGGGGCGAAGCGTTGGACGAGCGCACCGACCTCTGGGCCACGGGCGTGTTGCTCTACGAGATGCTCACCGGGGAGCTGCCCTACCTGACGGCGAACCTGGAAGAGCTGCGGGCCCGGGTGCTGTCCCCCGAGCCCGTGCCCCTGTTGCGCGAGCGCCACCCGGAGCTGCCCTGGGAGCTGGAGTCGCTGCTGGCCGTGATGTTGGCGAAGGATCCCTCCCGGCGGCTGCTCTCCGCGGCCGAGCTGCAGGACGAGCTGCGCGAGCTGGAGGAGCACCTGCGTCCCGGGCGCAAGCAACCGCGCCACGTGGCACCCCAGCGGCGTCAGGTGACGCTGGTGGCGTGCAAGCTCCAGGGGCTCGCCAGCCTCGCGGGAGGAATGGACGCCGAGGACTTCGGCGAGTGGGAGGCGGCCTTCCATCGCGGTTTCTCCAAGGTCATCCAGCAGCATGGCGGTTTCGTCACCCTGTGCATGGGCGACGAGGCGTTGGCGTGCTTCGGCTATCCGGTGGCGCGCGAGGGGGACTCGGAGCGCGCCGTGCACGCGGGCATGATGCTGGTGCCCTCCATCCGCGAGGCGCTCGCGGAGCGGATGCCGAGGCAGGAGCGGCTGGAGTTGAATGTGCAGGTGGGCATCCACACCAGCATGGTGATGCTGGACGACCTGCCCCAGGAGCTGCGGGGGCGCACGCCGGGCATCCAGGGTGAAGCGCCGAAGGTGGCCTCCTGGTTGGCGCTCCAGGCCGGGCCCGACGAGGTGGTGCTCAGCCACGAGGCCCACGCGCTGGTGCAGCGCGCCTTCGAGACGCAACCGCTCGGTGCCCGCGTCCACGAGGGCGCACGCAGCCTCCGGGTGTACCGCGTGGCGGGCGTGCGCCGGACGGTGTCCCGGTTCGACCGGACGCTGGCCGTGGGCGGAGCGCTCACCCCGCTGGTGGGGCGGGAGCGGGAGGTGGAGGAATTGCTCGCGCTGTGGACGCGGGCCCGGGCGGGGGAGGGGCGCTTCGTGCTGCTCTCGGGCGAGGCGGGCATGGGCAAGTCCCGGCTCATCCAGGCGCTGCGAGAGCGGCTCGGCCGGGAGCAGGCGCTGACGCTGCGGTTGCAGTGCTGGTCCCAGTTCTCCACCAGCGCCTTCCATCCCCTCATCGAGGCGTTGCAGCGGCTGTGGCTCTCTCCGGAGCGCGCCCCGCGGGAGAACCTGCGCCTGCTGGAGGAGTGGCTGGCCCCCTGGGAGCTGAAGCCCGTGCAGGTGCACCTGCTGGGCTCGCTGCTGTCGCTGCCGGTGGAGGAGATGCCTCCGCACCTGCGGCTCACGCCGGAGCGGCAGATGGAGGAGTTGCTGGATGCGCTGGGCACGCTGCTGCTGCGCGTGGCCGCGGTGCACCCGGTGCTCCTGGTGGTGGAGGATCTGCATTGGGCCGACCCCTCCACGCTGCGGATGCTGGGCTCGCTGATGGAGCGGCTGGGGAAGGCGCGGGTGCTCGGGGTCCTCAGCGCCCGGCCCGAGTTCCGCCCACCCTGGCCCGCGCGGTCGGGGCTCCACCGGCTCTCGCTGGAGCGGATGCCGGCGGAGAGCACGGCGCGGCTGGTGAAGGAGGTGGCGCGGGGCCGGGCGTTGCCCGAGGCGGTGCTGGAGCAGCTCGTGGCCCGCACGGACGGCATTCCCCTCTTCGCCGAGGAGATGACGCGCATGCTGCTGGAGGGCGGGGCGGCGGCCTCCATCCCCGTCACGCTGCAGGAGTTGCTGCTGGCCCGGCTGGACACGCTGCCTCGCCGCCAGAAGGAGCTGGCCTGGTGGTGCGCCGTGCTGGGCCGTGGCTTCACGCGCGAGCTGCTCGTCACCGTGACGGGCCTGCGCGAGGCCGAGCTTCCGCAGGGACCTGGCCGGGCTGGTGGCGGCGGGGTTGTTGCAGCGCTACGACGAGGGCTCCGGGCCCAGCTACCAGTTCCGCCACGCCCTCATCCAGGAGGCGGCGTACCAGTCCCAGACGCGCGGCGTGCGGCGTGAGCACCACCGGCGCATCGCGCTCGCCCTGGTGGAGCACTTCCCCGCGATGGTGGAGGGCCGGCCCGAGCTGCTCGCCCATCATTATATGGAGGCCGGAGAGGTGAAGCCGGCCATCCGCGCCTGGAAGCAGGCGGGGCTCCAGGCCAGCCGGCGCTATGCGAACCAGGAGGCGGTGAGCCACCTCACCCAGGCGCTGAAGCTGCTGCGAGGCCTGCCGGATGCCGCGTCCCTCCTTCCCGAGGAGCTGGAGTTGCTGATCGCCCTGGGCCTACCGTTGGTGCAGTTGCAGGGCTACCACTCGCCCGAGGTGGCGCGGGTGTATGCGCGCGTGCGCGAGCTCTTCCACCAGGTGGGCGAGGGCGTGGCCCGGAGGGAGCTGTCCTACTGGGGCGCCTACTCCTACTTCTTCACCCAGATGAAGTTCCAGGAGGCGCAGGAGATCGCCGAGCTGCTGGTGGACCTGGGCCAGCGCCAGTCCAACCGGGAGCTGCTGGTGATGGGGCACCGGATGATGGCCACCGACTTCTTCACCTGGGGCGACATGCCCAGCGCCCTGGCCCACATCGAGCAGGCCCTGGAGCAGTCCGAGGAGCCCACGCTCGAGCACCACCGGACCCTCGCCCTGAAGCAGGTGATGAACCCGCGGGCGATGGCCCTGGTGTTCAGCTCCGTGATCCACTCGGTGCTCGACGAGCAGGACGTGGCCCGGCGCCATGCACACGAGGCGCTGGTGTTGGCCGGCAAGCTCGCCCATCCCCACACGTGTGCGGGCGTGTTCACCTACGCGGCCGTCGGCGCGCAGATCCGCCGCGAGCCCCGGCGCACCCTGGAGTGGGCGGAGCAGGGCATCGCGCTCGCGGGCGAGCACCGGTTCCGGCTCTGGTTGTGGTGGTCCACCCTCTTGAAGAGCTGGGCCCTGGCCGAGCTGGGGCAGGCCGAGGAAGGACTGGCGCTCATGCACCGGGCCCTCGAGGAGTGGAAGCGCTCGGGCTTCGTGATCGGCACCCTGCACAACTCCGCCATGCTCGCGGACATCTACCTGAAGCTGGGGCGGGCGGAGGAGGGACTGGCCGCCATCGAGCACGCGCTGGCGCCCGAGAAGCTGCGCGCGGGCGAGACGAGCTTCGAGTCCTATGCACACCTGGTCCGCGCCCAGCTCCTGGTCCTGCGCGGCCGGGCGCCGGAAGCCCGCGAGGCGTTCCTCCGGGTCCTCCAGGTGGCGCGCAGGCAGGGCGCGCGCATCTACGCGCGGCGCGTCCTGACGGAGTGGGGAAGGTGGCTCGAGCGGCCGGAGCCGCGGCCCGACGAGTCCCTCCCGTACTCCTGAGCCCCGGCGCTCACGGCACGCGGCGTCCTACCAGCCGCGTGACGATGTCCTGGAACTCATCGGGGCCGATGTCGAGGCGCTCCACCACGTACCCGTAGAGCATGGCCGTCGGCACCGAGCGGCCCCCGCGCTCGCGCTCGAGCTGGTGCAGCGTGTGGAGGATGATGCGCTCGGCCCGGGTGAGGCCGTCTCGCACGTCGGGGATGTGGTCGCGTGGATCTCCAGGCACTCGCGTCGTCTCCGGGCCTCCAGCCTACGTCAGCTCCCCAGGTGGGCGAGCCAGCTCCTTCTCCGCACGGGGCTGGCCCGTCTTCCCCCGTTTCCGGGGTAGCCAATCCTCCACACCTCGGGTGAGAATGCGGGGGCACATAGGGGAAAGCCCATGGCTGACAGCCCGATCGACGACAGCATCTGCCCCGAGGAAGGCTCCGTACGCGAGGCCTTGTCGGGACGGTTCCCCGAGGTGGAGGTGGCGCGGCTGCTCGCGCACGCGGAGAAGTGTCCCTCGTGCAGCCGGCTGCTGGTGCGCAGTGGCACCCTCGCCTCGTCGGAGGATGTGCCCACCAACGTGGTGGCCTCGCCGGCTCCGCTGGCCGAAACCCCTCCCGAGGAGCTGCTCCCGCGCGGCGCCACCGTGGGCCGTTACATGGTGCTCGAGAAGCTCGGCGCCGGCGGCATGGGCGTGGTGTACGCCGCGTATGACCCCGAGCTGGATCGCAAGCTCGCCCTCAAGCTGCTCCACCCGGGCTCGGATCAGGTGGAGAAGAGCGGCGGCCAGGCCCGGCTGATGCGCGAGGCCCAGGCCCTGGCGCGGCTGGCCCACCCCCACGTCATCTCCCTCTTCGACGTGGGGACGTGGGGCGAGCGCGTCTTCCTCGCCATGGAGCTGGTGGAGGGGCCCTCGCTGCGCGACTGGCTCAAGCAGGGGCCGCGTCCCTGGCGCGAGGTGGTCGAGGTCTTCATCGCCGCCGGACGGGGGCTCGCGGCGGCGCACGCGGCGGGACTGGTGCACCGCGACTTCAAGCCGGACAACGTGCTGCTGGGCAAGGACGGGCGGGTGCGCGTGCTGGACTTCGGCCTGGCCCGGCAGGCCTCGGCCACCCTGGAGCCCATGCCACCGCTCCCGGAGCTGCCCCCGGAGATGCCCCTGCCCGAGCGGAGCGGCTCGCCGCTGGACACGCCCCTCACCCGGGTGGGCCTCGTCATCGGCACGCCGGCCTACATGGCGCCGGAGCTCTACAGCGGGGGCATCCTCGACGCGCGCTCGGACCAGTTCAGCTACTGCGTGTCCCTCTACGAGGCCCTCTACGGCGAGCGGCCCCATGGCCGGACTCCAGGCCCGCCTTCCACCTGGCGAACCCCGGAGCCACCCCGAGACGCACGGGTGCCCGCCAGCCTGCGGCGGCTCGTGCTGCGCGGGTTGGACCCCAAGCCCGAGCAGCGCTTCCCCTCCATGGAGGCGCTGCTCGAGGCGCTCGGCCAGACGCTGCCCATGCGCCAGCGCCACTGGCTGGTGGCCGGTGGCCTCCTGTTGCTCTCCCTGGGCGTGGGGCTGCCGCTGCAGATGCACAACGCGGCCGAGCAGCCCTGCCGGGGTGGCGCCCGCCATCTGGAGGGGCTGTGGGACACCTCGCGCAAGGAAGCGCTCGGCCAGGCCTTCCGCGCCACCGGCAAGCCCAACGCGGACGAGTCCTGGACGCGCACGGCGCAGGTGCTGGACACGTACTCCCAGGGCTGGGTGTCCATGCACGCCGAGGCCTGCGAGGCCACCCGCGTCCGCGGCGAGCAGTCCGACGAGGTGCTCTCGCTGCGCATGGCCTGTCTGGAGCGGCGGCTGCACGCGCTCCAGGCCCTCACGGACGTGTACTCCCGCGCCGACGCCCCCCTGGTGGATCAGGCCGCGAAGGCCGCCCACGCGCTGCCCCCGCTGGATGGGTGCGCCAACGTCGAGGCCCTGCGCGCCACCGTCCGCCCGCCGGAGGACCCGGCCACCCGCGAGAAGGTGGCGCGACTGCGGCTGCGGCTCGCCGAGGCGCGGGCCCTCTTCGACAGCGGCCAGTTCAAGCCCGCCCTGGAGCGCATCCGGACGCTCGCCCAGGAGGCCGAGGCCCCGCGCTACCGCCCCCTGCAGGCCGAGGTGCTCGAGCTGCGCGGCGCCCTGGAGGAGAAGGCCGGGGAGTTCGTGGCTTCCGAGGCCTCGCTGCGGCAGGCGGTGTGGGCCGCGGAGGCCGGCCGCCATGACGAGGTCATCGCCTCGGCGTCGGCGCGGCTGGTGCGCTCGGGGATGCTCCAGGCGGAGTTCGAGCAGGGCCGCGAGTGGGCCGAGCACACCCGCGCGGTGCTCGAGCGCATGGGCGGGGATGACCGCATCGAGGCCTTCGTCACCAACGCGCTGGGGGCCATCCTCCTGCGCGAGGACAGGATGGACGACTCCCTGGAGCACTTCCGCCGGGTGGTGGCCCTGCGCCAGAAGGTCTACCCGGCCGAGCACCCGGAGGTGGCGGCGGGCTTCAACAACCTGGGCGCCGCGCTCATCAAGCTGAACCGGTACGAGGAGGCGCGCCAGCAGCTCGTCCAGTCGCAGGCCATCTACGAGAAGGCGCTGGGCCCCACGCATCCGGAGACGGGCAACGCGCTGCACAACCTGGGGCGCCTGTCCCAGAACCTCGCGGAGGACGCGGCGGCGCTGCGCTACTTCCAGGGCGCCCTGACGGCACGCGAGGCGGGCCTGGGGCCGGAGCACCCGGAGGCGGCCTCGACGGTCAATTCCATGGCCGACAGCTACTGCGATCTGCGCCAGTACGCCGAGTGCCTCGCCGCCGCCGAGCGGGGCCTGGCCATCCGCACGAAGGTCTTCGGGCCCAAGCACACGGAGCTTCCGGCCAGCCTGCTGCGGGTAGGGGAGGCGCTGGAGGGCCTGGGCAGGAAGGCCGAGGCCCTGGAACGCTTGCAGCAGTCGCTGAAGTTGGCGGAGTCGCTCCAGCCGCCCTATGTCCCCGACGTCGTCTACGCCCTGACCCACCTCGCCGAGGCCCTGCGGGCGCGAGGCCGCCGCGCCGAGGCCCTTCCGCACCTCCAGCGCGCGCTCGCCCTGGCGGAGAAGGAGATGGGCCCGGAGTCCTTCGAGACCGCTTCCGCGCTGGAGGGACTGGCCGCCTGGCACCTGGAGGGCGGGCAGCACAAGCAGGCCCTCTCGCACTACCAGCGGGCCCTGGCCCTGCGGGAGAAGGACAGCCCGCTGGGGCACCCGGATCTGTTCGAGCCGCTGGCGGGCCTGGGCAGGTGCCACCTGGCGCTGAACGCTCCGGCCCAGGCAGTGGCCGCGCTGGAGCGGGCGGTGGCGCTGGCGGGCTCCCCGCGCATCGCCCCGGAGACGGCGGCGGACGTCCGCTTCCTCCTGGCCCGGGCCCTCTGGGACGCGGGCACGGGCCACGAGCGCGCGCGGGAGCTGGCCACCCAGGCCCACGGCGCCTTCCTCCAGGCGCACAAGGCCCCCGAGGCTTCCCAGGTGACGGCCTGGCTGGCCTCGCACGGCGGCCGCTGAGCGCGGAGGACCCGGGAGGCGCTCCAGGCGCTCGCCAGGCCTGGCTGGCCTCCCGGCGGGGCATGGCATTGACAGGACGTCCGTTAAAACGGATATTGCGTTCGTCCGTTCCTACGGACATGGTTCCGCTATCGGAGAAACCATCTGTCATGAGCTCGGCTGCCGAAGTGATCAATCTCGATGAGTTCCGGAAGCGGCGTGAGTCCAGGCCTTCGTCGACTCGGTCGCCCGCCCCCATGAGCCTCTGGACGCCGGTGTGGGTGTGGGTCATGGTCTGGCCCACGTGAAATCGGTCCGGGAAAACACCCCTCCCACGGCGGAGGACACAGAAGCGACGGCCCCCGCCGCGAAGGGCAGGGGCAAGAAGAAGGAGCAGGGGGCCAGGAAGGTGGAGGCTCCCCCGCCCGAGGCCCCGCCCTCCGAGGAGGAGTGGGCCTACGAGGTGGCGCACGCGGATGCGTCGACGGACCTGGCGCCCATCGTCGGCCGCAACCTGCGCCGGCTGCGCACCCAGCGGGGCCTGTCCCTGGAGCGGCTCGCCAAGGCGTCCGGGGTGAGCCGGGCCATGCTGGGGCAGATCGAGCTGGGCCAGAGCGCGCCCACCATCAACGTCATCTGGAAGATCGCCCGGGCGTTGGGCATCCCGTTCTCGGCGTTGATCAGCACCACGGCCCAGAGCGGCACGCGGTTGATGCGCACCGCGCAGTCCAAGCGGCTGGCGTCCCATGATGGGAGCTTCAGCTCGCGGGCGCTCTTCCCGTTCGACGAGCCCCGGCGCGTGGAGTTCTACGAGCTGCGGCTGGCCGCGCACGCGGAGGAGCGGGCGGACGCGCACCCGCCGGGGACGCTGGAGAACCTGGTGGTGACGGCGGGGACGGTGGAGATCGACCGCGACGACGAGCACCACGTGCTGACCACGGGAGACGCCATCCTCTTCGAGGCGGACGTGGCGCACGTCTACCGCAACCCGGGCAACACGGAAGCGGTGATGTACCTGGTGATGACGTACGCGGAGACGGTCGGCTAGGCGCTTGCGTGCCTAGGCACCGAGCAGTTCCGACAGGGGTCCTGGAGCGATCCGCGTCGGTCCTTCCGCCCCGAAGGTGTTGAAGCCGGTATCGCCCGAGGCGTGGCCCAGGGTGTTGAACAGGTTGGACACCTGGCGATTCCGTGCCTTGCCTTCGGCCGGATACACCACGGTCCGGCCATCCGTCTTCAGCCCCAGCGCATTGCCTCCGAGGACGAGCTTGGGCCACTCCCGCGCCTCCGAGTGGTGCTGCTCGCCGTTGTCGGACATGAAGACGATGACCGTGTGATCCAGCATCGAGCCGGACGCGTGGAAGCTTCCGGCGACGCCGCCAGCGCGCGGGCGAGCTTCGCCACCAGGGCCACGTGCTGACGGGTGACCGCCGCGATGCCGGTCCAGTTGGCCGCGGTGTCGATGCCGTGCTGGAGGTCGTGCCGCCCGGCGTTCGCGATACTCGAGTCATAGGCCACGTCGAAGCCCGAGGTCCCCGCCGCCAGCACCACCAGGTTCGTCAGTCCGCCCAGCAGGGCGGTGGTGGCGATCTCGAATTGCGCCTCGAGCCACTTGAGGGAGTCGGGTGGGGTGCTGCCTCCCACGAGCAACGGGTTCACGGACGGGTGGGGGGGCAGCAGCGGCATCACCTGTGCCGCCATTCCCTGCAACTGCGTCTCCCTGGAACGGAGCGTCTCGAGCGAGGCCAGGTACCGCTCCAGCTTCGTGCGCTCGTGGGAGTTGCCCTTGAAGGTCCCGAGCGCGGCCTTCACGTCCTCGCGTGCGAAATCGAAGAGCATCCGGCGCTCCTGACCCACCGCCGTGCCGGCCGAGAGCGAGCCGAAGATGGTGTTGTACGCGAGCATCGGGTTCACCAGGATGCCGGCGGGCCTGCGCGGACCGTACGCACACGTCTCGTAGACGATCGGCGTGCGCGCGGAGCTGGTGCCGAGCCGGATGGCGTCGAAGGGCGCGGTGCGCTTGAGCTTCGGCGCCAGCACCGCATCCAGGGTGGCGGCCGAGCCATGCACCGCACAGCTCAGTGCCCCCGTTCCCGACGAGTGCCCCCCTCCGGCGATCAGCGACGACAGCCCGAGCAACACCGCCGCCCGGTTCTCGAGGGACAGCTTTCCGCTGCCTCCGGCGAGGGGCCCCAGGCACAGCGCGCTGGAGAGGTCATCGCCCGTGCGCAGCAGGGGCGTCTCCGGATACACGTCGAGGAAGTTGTGCCGCCTGCCGATCCTCGGACCGAGGGCCGTGCGGGTCCCGCTGGACAGGAACGCCTCGGGGTAGATGCCGTTGCACTCCAGCACCAGCACCAGCCGCATGGGCTTCACCGTCTGGGCGAGCGCCTCGCGGTAGAACGGCGCGAACAATCCCGTGGCCACGGCGGACTTGAGCAACGCGCGTCGGGTCAGCATGGTCACTCTCCCTGCGCCGGCTCGCGGCGCGTCGTCCAGGTGTTGCTGGTCATCAGGGCCGACAGCAGCGCCTTGAACGAGCCGTTGTGTTGGTCGTAGGCCTGCTCCATCTTCACCAGCGTGCAGGCGTCGCTCCGGTTCTCGTCGCGGCCCATGTAGTAGCGGAAGACGTGCCGGACGAAGCAGCGCTTCACGTACCCCGAGGTGGCGAGCTTCTCGCTGAGCTCCACCGCATCCCGCACAGGTCCGTTCAAGCCCGGGTCCGGCAGGTTGCTCAACGTCACCTGTCCGGTGGGCGCCATCCATCCCCCGTCGGGCGCGTGGTCCCTCGTCCGCAGGTAGCCGGCATGGTTGTAGATTTCGAACGGGTAGCCGAGAGGGTTCATCAGCGCGTGACAGCCCTGGCACTCGCTCTTGCCGGTGGCGGCCTCGAGCCGTGCCCGCGCGTTCTGGTCCGGCGCGTGAGGCCCCACCTGCGCCATCACCCGCACCTCGCTGAGCGGTGGCACATAGCCGCAGAGCAGGTTCTCCCGCACCCACTTGCCCCGGTGCACCGCCGAGGGGTCGTCCTCGAAGTTTCCGCCATGCGAGGCCAGCCACGCCGGGTGGGTGAGCACTCCGGCGCGCTCCTTGTCCGGGAGCATCCGCCAGCGCGCCTCGGGGGTGGCGGCGATCTCCGCGGTGGTTCCGTAGGGCTGGCCCGTGTAGCGCGTGGCGTTGCCGTCGAAACCCGAGTCCCGGGTCGCGGCGAGGAAGAATTGCCGGGAGGTCAGCAGGGTCTCGAGCACCTCGGTGTCATTCACCACCGCGCGCGCGACGAAGCCGTCCATCTGCTGGATGAGCGTCGACTCGTAGCCGTAGTAGCCGGAGAGCAGATTCTCCCAGGCCGAGGCCTGCGCGCGGTAGCCGCTCAGCTCCCCATCATCGAAGGCGCTGGTCGCCTCCGGACGCTCCTTGAAGATGGCCTCCACCTCCGTGTAGCCCAGCCATTGGCGGAAGAAGTTCGCCGTGCCATCGGAGAGCCAGTACTGGCCCCGGCGGGGACGATCCTCCTCTCCGAAGTCCTGGACCAGATCGAAGCGCGTGGCATCGACGCCGCCGGTGTGCTGCGCGATCAGCGAGCCCACCACCGCTGGCGAGCGAATCCCTCCATCGCGTGCCGCGTTCGCGATGTCTCCGTAGTGGCCGATGGAGGGGGCGGAGGTCTCGGGCCACCTCCAGGTGGGAACCGCGCCCGGGCCACGGTCTCCCAGCGCATAGGCGAGCTGCTGCGCGAGCTCCCAGTCACCCAGTTCGACCCGGCCGTTGCCGGACGGCGTGCCCAGCTCCTCGCGGAACAACGCGCCGCTCATCAATGACGCCGCGGTGACGACGCGCGAGAGGCTGTGGGTGCGTGCGTCCCCGCCTCCATCGCTGGCCTCCTGCGCGAGCACCGACTGGGTGAAAGCGGCCAACCGGTCCAGCTCATCCGCGCGTGCTGGCCGGTACAACACGCCCCGCTCCAGCAGCGTGGCGAGGTAGTTGCGGATGCAGGCGGCGCTCGGCTGGGCCTGCTCCCACATGCAACGCAACGACCGGTCCTCGCGGAGCAGCTCGAGTCTGTTCGAGCCGGTGTAGGGCCCGGCCCACGTCGCGCCGTACTCGTCCACGATGGGGAGGATGATCTCGACCATGGACTCGTCGACCGTGTCGTCGGCGGCGTAGGTGCCGTAGGGAGAGCGCGGATTCGGATCGAGCGGGTTGTCATAGAAGCTGAAGCCGGTCCATCCACGCGTCACGGAGCCGCCGACGTTGCGGGTCCACTGCCACCGGTTGATGCGGCGGAGGCGGGTGGGGGCGTCGGAAAGGGCCCCGCTGCAGGCGAAGAGCTCCTCCTGGGGAATCAGGTTCGGCGAGCGCTCGGTGCCACCGCCACCGCCACCGCCGGAAGAATCTCCACCATCCGCGGCGTCCGGCCCCTTCGGGGAATCCGTGCACGCGCCGAGCACCATCAGGATTCCGGTGACGCACGCTCGCACCAGGTTGCGACGAACACTCATCCCACTGCCCTCCTGGTGACGGAGACTAGCACCAGAATGGCGTGGTTTGCAGCTTAAACTTGTATTGCCCCAGGGCGTCCATGAGCTCGACAAGGGGAACTACGAGCAGGCCACCATCTCCTGTGAGCTGGGACTGGAGTTCGCGCCCCGGTACGCGGACCTGTGGAACAACAAGGGGCTCATCTCCCCCGGGCAAATGGCTCGACATGCGGCGTCCGGCGACGGAATGTGGGGGCCATGAAGTTCCTGTCCTCCGAGCTCGCGTACTTCCTGCGGGATGCGAAGGCGCGGCAGAACGTCCGCGCCCTGTTGCGGCTGCTGCTGGTCCTGCTGCTGCTGGTGGTGGTCTTCACCGTGCTGTTCCACGTGCTGATGGCGCGCGAGGGGCAGCAGCACTCGTGGCTCACCGGGCTGTACTGGACGCTCACGGTGATGAGCACGCTGGGCTTCGGGGACATCACCTTCCAGTCGGACCTGGGCCGGGCCTTCTCCGTCGTCGTCCTGGTCTCCGGCATCATCTTCCTGCTGGTGTTGCTGCCCTTCACCTTCATCCAGTTCTTCTACGCCCCGTGGATGGAGGCGCAGCGGCAGAGCCGGGCGCCCAGGTCGCTGCCGGAGGACGCCGCGGGGCACGTCATCCTCACCCACTACGACGCGGTGACGATGTCCCTCATCCCCCGGCTCGAGTTCTACGGGCGGCCGTACGTGGTCCTGGAGGACGACGTCGCACGGGCGCTCGAGCTGCACGACCGGGGCATTCGGGTGATGGTGGGGCCGCGCGACGACCAGGAGACGTACCGCCGGCTGCGGGTGCGGGAGGCGGCGTTGCTGGTCGCCACCGGCGACGACTTCCTCAACACCAACATCGCCTTCACCGTGCGCGAGCTGACCGAGACGGTCCCCATCGCGAGCCTGGCGCGCAAGCCGGAGTCGGTGGACGTGCTCGAGCTGGCCGGCTCCACCCACGTCATCCAGCTCCCGGACATGCTGGGCCGCTCGCTGGCGCGGCGCACGCTGGCTGGCGAGGTGCGCGCCAACGTCATCGGGCGCTTCGGCCAGCTGGTCATCGCCGAGGCCCCGGTCATCGGCACTCCCTTCGTGGGCAAGACGCTCGCGGAGTCGCGCCTGCGCGAGGTGACGGGAGTGAACGTGGTGGGCGTGTGGCAGCGCGGGCAGTTCTCCATTCCTCATCCCGACACCCGCATCGAGTCCAGCACCGTGCTGGTGCTCGCGGGCACCGACGCGCAGCTGGAGCACTTCGACAGCCTGGTGGTCATCTACAACGTGTTCGACCGCCCGGTGCTCATCCTCGGCGGCGGGCGCGTGGGCCAGGCGGTGGCGGCCTCCCTTCGCGAGCGGGAGGTGCCCTACCGCATCGTCGAGCAGAAGCCGGAGACCGCGCACGGGCTCGAGCACATGGTGGTGGGGTCCGCCGCGGATCTCGAGGTGCTCAAGCGGGCCGGCATTGACGAGGCCCCCACCACGCTCGTCACCACCAGCGACGACGCCATCAACATCTACCTCACCATCTACTGCCGGCGGTTGCGGCCGGACATGCAGATCATCAGCCGCGCCACGCTGGAGCGGAACGTCTCCACGCTGCACCGGGCGGGCGCCGACTTCGTCATGTCCTACGCATCCATGGGGGCCAACACCATCCTCAACGTGCTGGAGAAGGGCGACGTGGTGATGCTGGCCGAGGGACTGGACGTGTTCCGCTACCCCGCTTCGGACAGGGTGCTGGGCCGCTCGCTGCGCGAGACCCGCATCCGCGAGGAGACGGGCTGCAGCGTCATCGCGCTGGAGACGCCCGGCGGCACCGTCGTGAATCCCGACCCTGCCCGGCCCATCGACGACGGAAGCGAGCTCATCCTCATCGGGACCGCGGAGGGAGAGCGGCGCTTCAAGGAGCGCTTCTCCTGATGGCCTGTGCCGGACTAGAACGACAGCCGGAAGTGGATGGACTTCGGCCGGGTGAGCTGGTCGAACCCGAGCGCGCTCAGGCTGTGCCCGCGCCCCGAGTTCTTCACGCCCACCCACGGCAGCGCCGGATCCACCGAGTCGCAGCGGTTCATGTAGACGGTGCCGCACTCGAGCTGGGCCGCGAAGCGGGCAGCGCGCTCGCGGTCCTTCGTCCACACGCTGGCCGTCAAGCCCAGCTCCGAGTCGTTCATCTTCGCGAGCGCCTCCTCGTCCGAATCCACCGGCGCGATGGGCAGCAGGGGCCCGAAGGACTCCTGCTTCATCAGCCGCATCGAGTGGTCCATGTCGGCGAGCAGCGTGGCCTCGAAGAAGCGGCCCCGGCCGTCCACTTGCGTCCGCTTGCCGCCGGCCACCACGCGGGCGCCCTTGCGCCGGGCATCCTCCACCAGTTGCTCCAGCTCGGCCGGGTGGTTCGGTTGGGCGATGGGCCCCAGCGTCGTCTTGTCATTGAGCGGATCGCCCAGCACATGACCCCGCACCAGCACCTCACAGGCCTCGAGGAAGCGCTTGTAGAGGGAGCGGTGCACGTAGACGCGCTCCACCGCGCAGCAGCTCTGCCCGGCGTTGTACATGGCGCCGTCCACCACGTTCTCCACCGTCTTGTCGAAGTCGCAGTCCGGCGCCACGTAGGCCGGGTCATTCCCGCCCAGCTCCAGGCCCATGTGGAGGAAGCGCTGGGAGGCCGCCTGGACGAGCCGCTGGCCGCCGTACACCGAGCCGGTGAACACGACATGGTCCACGCGCGCATCTCCCATCATGCGCTCACTGGTGGGGTGGTCGCAGTGCATCGCCTGGACGAGGTGCGGGGGCGCACCGGCCTCGGCGAAGGCCCGGGCGAAGTGCTCCCCGCACAGCGGCGAGCGCGGCGAGTGCTTCACCACCACCGCGTTGCCCGCCAGCACCGCCGGGACCACCACGTTCACCGCCGTGAGCAGCGGGTAGTTCCAGGCGGGAAGGTCCAGCACCACCCCCAGCGGCTCCTTGACGATGCGCCGCTCGAAGCCCGCCTTGTCCGGCAGCACGAGGTCCGCCAGCGCCGTGTCCGCGATGGAGATCATGTAGCGGGCGCGCTCGGCCATTCCGCGAATCTCGCCGCGTGCCTGCCCGAGCGGCTTGCCCATCATCCGGGAGATATCGAGGGCGATGTCGTTGGCGCGCGCCTCCATGGCGGCGACCATGCGCTCGCACCACACCTTGCGCTCGGAGAGGCGGGTCGCGCGGGCGGCCTTGGCGGCGGCGCGGGCCTGATCGAGGACGGTGTTGACGGTTGCCTCGTCCGCGAGCGGGACGGAGCAGGCGACGTCTCCAGTGTACGGATTGTCGACAGTAAGGGTGGTCATGGCCGCCAAGGTAAGGATGCTGGCAAGGCCCCGCCCAAGCCACGGGACGGCTCTCGTTCGCCGGGTGACGCGCCAACCGGCGGCGGGGGCCGGCCTCTCCCCCGGAGCGCGGCTCCTTCTGTTGACTGGTGAAGAGCCGGCTCGCACGCGATGGCGCCGGGCAGCCGGGCCCTCCCCCCCTCCCTTCGGTCACCCAGCTCAGGGGGGGTCTAACTTCTGGACATGTCCGACGCGTTCACCCACCTGGAGGTCGCGGGTCGTCCCGTGCGCATCAGCCGGCCGGAGAAGGTCTTCTTCTCCGCGCGCGGCGAGACGAAGCTCGACCTCATCGAGTACTACCTGGCCGTTGGTGAAGGCCTGCTTCGCGGCGTCCGCGAGCGCCCGTGTGCCCTCAAGCGCTACCCGGACGGCGCCGAAGGCGCATTCTTCTTCCAGAAGCGGGTACCGGCCGGCGCGCCCGAGTGGCTCCAAACCGCCGAGGTGACTTTTCCCAGCGGCCGGAGCGCGGACGAGCTCTGCCCGGTGGACCTGGCGCACGTCGTCTGGGCGGTGAACCTCGGCTGTCTGGACTTCAACCCGCATCCGGTACGCCGGAGCGATCTCTCGCATCCGGACGAGCTTCGCATCGACCTCGATCCGCAGCCGGGCGTGCGCTTCTCCACCGTGCGCGAGGTCGCCCTGTGCGTGCACGAGGTGCTCGAGGAGCACGGGCTGGTGGGATACCCGAAGACGTCCGGGTCGCGCGGCATGCACGTTTATGTCCGGATCGCCCCGCTCTGGGACTTCACCCAGGTCCGCCACGCCGCGCTCGCGCTCGCGCGGGAGGTGGAGCGGCGCATGCCTCGCCAGGCGACGAGCGCCTGGTGGAAGAAGGAGCGCGGCCGGCGGGTGTTCGTGGACTTCAACCAGAATGCGAAGGACAGGACCATCGCGTTCGTCTATTCCGTGCGGGCCAACCCCGAAGCGCGTGTGTCCTGCCCGCTGCGCTGGGACGAGGTCGCGGACGTGGAGCCCGAGGCGCTCACACTCGCCACGGTGCCCCGGCGCTACAAGAAGCTCGGCGACGTCTGGGAAAAGATGGATGCGCGGGCCTTCACGCTCGACAGCCTTCTCGAGCTCTCCGAGCGGCAGAAGGCCGAGGGGCTCGGTGAAGCCCCATTCCCTCCGCACTTCGAGAAGCAGAAGGACGAACCGCTCCGTGCACCGCCCCGCGAGGGCGCTCTCCGCGCGAAGCCGGCGCTCGCGGCCCGTGCGAAGCGGCAGCCGCGCCGCGGCGGAAGCCGTTGAGCGGACTCGTTGAGCGGACTCAAGGGGCCGTGGCGGCGTCGGACTCGGAGGCGAAGACCTTGGCGAGCTCGGCCGGGACCGAGCGCTCCAATTGCGCGTAGGTGCACGAGCGCGGCGTCCGGTCCGGGCGCCACCTTCGGAAGTGCGTGGCGTGACGGAACCGCATGCCTTGCAGGTGGTCGTACGCCACCTCGACGACGAGCTCTCCGGGCGCACGGGCTCCCAACTCAGGTCGCGCTGCCCGCTCCAGCGGCTCGGGGCCCCCGGCATCCGGACGGCGTCGCCCTCCACCTCCGCCCACTCGCGCCAGGGGTGCGTCTCCATCGCCCGCTTCCGGTACGGCTCGAGCTTCTTGGCGAGCTTCACCCGTTGCTTCGCGGCGAAACTCGTGGCGACGCCCGCGTGCTGCAGTGTGCCCTGCTCATCGTAGAGGCCGAGCACCAACGAGCCGATGCCCTTGCCGTCCTTGTGCCAGCGGAAGCCACCGACGACGCAGTCCGCGGTGCGCTCGTGCTTCACCTTGTACATCTCGCGCTTGCCTTCGAGGTACGGCAGGGCGAGCGGCTTGACGACGACGCCATCGAGCCCGGCGCCCTCGAAACGGCGGAACCAGGCCTCGGCCACCTCGCGGCTGCGCGTGGCGGGCGTGAGGTGAATCGGCGCCCGGACCCCCGCGAAGGCTTTCTGGAGCAACGTCCTGCGCTCGTGGAAGGGCCGTGGCCGCAAGTCCCGCTTGTCGAGCGCGAGCAGGTCGAAAGCCACGAACGAGGCGGGCGTCTCCACGGAGAGCTTCCGGATGCGGGAAGCCGCCGGGTGGATGCGCTGCAACAGCGCGTCGAAATCGAGCCCGCCGTCCTCGCCCACGATGACGATTTCACCGTCGACGACGCAGCGGCGCGGCAGATGCGTGCGGATCGACTCGACGAGTTCGGGGAAGTAGCGCGTCATCGGCCGCTCGTTGCGGCTGCCGAGGATGACCTCGTCCCCGTCGCGATAGACGATGGCGCGGAATCCATCCCATTTCGGCTCGTAGAGCACCTCGCCTTCCCCCGGGAGCTTCTCGTTCCAGCCTGGCGAGCATGGGCGACACCGGAGGCATGACGGGCAGTTCCATGAAGGAAAGCTGGGCCCTACCCAGGGGGTGAGCAACCCGGCACAGGACGTCCCCGCCGCTGATGCCTGCTCGCTCAGCGGCCGGGTCCATCCCACGGCCAGTCCCCGGCCGAGCCAGCGGCTTCACCCCTGACGCGCGAGCTGGATGTCGTTGCGCGCCGCCCAGGCGCCGATGTTCTGCCGTTGGAGGGCCGCCGCCATCAGCTCCGGGAACTGGTCCGGCGTGCAGGCGAAGGTGGGGATGCCCAGGGCCGCGAACTGCGCGGCGTGGTGGCCGTCATAGGACGGTGTTCCCTGGTCGCTCAGGGACAGCAGGCAGATGACCACCACGCCGCTGCGCACCAGCTCCGCGGCCCGCTGGAGCATCCGCTGCGCGTTGCCTCCCTCGTACAGGTCCGTGACGAGCACGAGGATCGTCTGCGCCGGCCGGGTGACGAGCTGCTGGCAGTACGCGAGCGCCCGGTCGATGTCCGTGCCGCCTCCCAATTGCGTGCCGAACAGCAGATCCACCGGATCCGACAGCTCCGCGCTCAGGTCCACCACCGCGGTGTCGAAGAGCACCATCCGCGTGGACACCGCGCGCAGAGACGCCAGCACCGCCCCGAAGATGCTCGAGTAGACGACCGAGGGCGCCATGGAGCCGCTCTGGTCGATGCACAGCACCACGTCTCGCAGGCTCGAGCGTCTGCGCCCGTGCCCCACCAGCTTGTCCACCACCACCGACTTGCGCTCCGGCTGGTAGTTGCCCAGGTTGGCCCGCAGCGTCCGGTTCCAGTCGATCTCCGCGGCCCTCGGCCGGCGCGTGCGCGAGGATCTCGACAGCGCGCCCCTCACGGCCCGCTCCGTCGGGGCCCGCAGGCGCTGCTCCAGCTCCTCGACCACCTTGCGCACCACCTTGCGCGCCGTCTCCTTCGTCTTCTGGGGAATCACCTTGCGCAGCGACAGCAGCGTCGCCACGAGCTGCACGTCCGGCTCCACCGCCTCCAGCATCTCCGGCTGGAGCAGCATCTCCGTGAGCCCGAGCCGCGTCATCGCGTCGCCCTGCATGACGCGCACGACCGAGGCGGGGAAGTACTCGCGGATGTCTCCCAGCCAGCGCGTCACGTGCGGCGACGAGCCTCCCAGGCCCCCCTTGCGCTCGGAGTCGTACAGCGCCGACAGGGCCCGGTCCATGCGCAGCTCGGTCTCCCCGAGTGACACGCCCAGCGCCGGCTGCGCGGGCTCGCCCAGGACGAGCCGCCAGCGCTCCAGCCGCTCCTCTTCAACCGGCTTCGCCAAGTTGCACCCCCAGGATGGTGGACAGCACCGGCAGCACACGCGCCACCCGCTGTGGATCCAGCTCCTCCATGAGCTCCTTCGCGCCTCCTCGCGCCGTGGCGGAGGAGAGGTGCTTCACCCGCTCTCCCATGGCGCGCCGCTCGGAGGTGCTGAAGTCGGCGAACGCCCGCCGCACCAGGGGCAGGTGCTCGACGAAGGACTCCCGCGTGAGGCCCGAGAGCCACCCGTCCAGCGCCGCCCAGAGCTCCTGCCGGTGGAGCAGGAGCAGCGCGCTCCCCGACACGAGCCCCTCCAGCCACGCCGCCGCCTCGGCGGGAGGCACGGCCGGGGACAGCGCCCTCCGGGAGAGGGTGCCCAGCTCCTCGTCCTGGACCTTCCCGAGCTTCCACTCGCAGCCGGAGCGCCGCCCCGCGCACGAGCCCGTGAACGGCATCCCGGTGCACGAGCTGCCCCAGGGCCTCCGCCCATGCCTCGCCGCGCTCCGCACCCTCCAACAGCGCCACCGCGGCATACATGGCTCGCAACTGATCGCGGCGCTGGTGCGCGGCCTCGTCATCCAGCGAGACGCACGCGCCGGGCAGCCCGATGAGGATTCGCTCGAACAGCCCGTCGGCGATGGCGATGATGGGTCCGGTCGGGGTCTCGCGCACGCTGCCGTAGCGGACCGCGTGTGCCAGCGCCGGAAACGCCTCCATCAGCTTCGGAACATCCGCCGAGCGCGTCGAGAGCGCCTGCACGTGGCGCAGCACGGTGTCGATGGCGCCGGGCAGCTCCGCGAGCAGGGACGCATCGAGAAGGGCGGTCAGCGTGCCGAGCTCGGCCGCCTCGGAGGCCCGCGCCACCACACGCCCCGAGGCCGCCGACTCCACGGTGTTCCCGAAGAGACTCGCCTCGACGACGCGCACCGCCAGCTCGGGCTCCCACTTCAGGCGCCACGTCTCCCGGAAGGTGCCCGTCGAGCTTCCGGGGGTCCTCCTCCGGCGTGCCCCAGGCGATGTCCAGCAGCCGCAGGCGGTGCAACAGGCGGCTGCGCTCCCTGTCCAGGTCCTTGCGCAGATCCAACTCCTGGAGCTTGCTCTCGGAGGAGGGCGGCAGGCGCAGCGACTTCTGCCGCGCGGCGAGGTCTCTCGCGAGCGGGACCGAGGGCACCTCGGAGGGGACCTCGCCCAGCCCGGTGCCCACCTCGAGCTTCTGGTGGACGAGCGCCAGCGGGGCCGGGTCTCCCCCACACAGCACGGCCAGCGAGGCGTCGCGCAGCTCCGAGAGTCCCGGGGAGGTCAGGCCCCGCAGGGCCGCGAGCGCCTCGGCGAGCCGCACCGTTTCGATGACGTTGGCAGAGGAGGCGTCCAGCCCCTCGCCGCGGAGCAGGTGCGCGATGCGCGTCGCCCAGGTAGACACGGGGCGATGGGGCGTGAGCCACAGGTGCGCGTACCACCCCGGGGACTCCACGCCCGCGCCGTACCCGCTGCGCCAGCCGAGCCGGTCATACGTCCAGGGAATCCACGTGGCGGCCACCTTCGCCTTCGGCAGTCCGCGCAGCAGGGCGTCGTCCTCGCGCGCGGGCCGCTGTTGCACGAGCGCCGGGGCGTGCCACGCGCCACACACGACGGCGATCCGCTGGAAGCCGTCCTTCTTCGCCTGACGGATGCTCCGCCGCATGTGGGCCTCGCGCCGGGCCTCGTGCGGGGACAGCTCGCCCTCGCCCTCGCGCAGGGCGGTCATGGCTTCCAACACCGCTTCGAACACGCCCTCGGCTTCCCGGCGCCGCTCGATGAGGTGGTCCCACCACAGCTCCCCGTCTTCGTAGCCCGCCGCTTGTGCGAGCGCCCCGAGCGGATCTCCCCGGTGCGGGGGCGCGTCCTCCTGGGCGTCCTCGCCTTCCGGCGCCTCCTCCTTCTCCTCGGGCGCCAGCCGGTGGCTCTGCGGGAGGTCGATGAACCGCACCGGGAGGGTGCGTTGCACGGCGTACTGGATCGCCTGCCACTCCGGAGAGAAGACGGCGAAGGGGTAGAAGACGGCCTGGGCCGGCTTGTCCACGGCGTAGACGAGAAGCGCCACGGGCGGCTTCATCTCCGCATGGGCCGCCAGCGGGAGGAGCCCGTCCGCTTCGGGAGGGCCCTCGATGAGCACGACGTCCGGCCGCAGCCGCTCCAGGGCGTCCCGGACGCTGCGTGCGCTGCCAGGGCCGTGGTGCCGCACACCGAGCACGTGCAACGACGCGCCCATCTCCGCGCTCACAGCACCTCCATGCAGGCGCGGTAGAGGTCCTTCCAGCCCTCGCGCTCCTTCACCACCGTCTTCAGGTACTCCAGCCACACCACCCGGTCCTGCACCGGATCCTTCACGATGGCGCCCGTCAGCCCCGCCGCCATGTCCGGCGCCCGCAGCACGCCGTCACCGTAGTAGCCCGCCATGGCCAGGCCGCCGTTCACCACCGAGATGATCTCCGCCGTGGACAGCGAGCCCGAGGGTGTCTTGAGCTTCGTCGCGCCGTCCACCGTCGCGCCGCCCCGCAGCTCGCGGAAGAGGGTGACCACCCGGCGGATCTCCTCCAGCGCGGGCTTCTCCGCGGGCAGCGCGAGCGTCCGGCCCAGCTCGGCCACGCGCTTCTCGACGATCTCCACCTCCTGCTCCAGCGTGTCGGGCACGGGCAGCACCACCGTGTTGAAGCGGCGCAGCAGGGCGCTCGACAGCTCGTTGACCCCCCGGTCCCGGTTGTTCGCCGTGGCGATGACGTTGAATCCGGCGTGGGCCTGGACCTCGGAGGACAGCTCCGGCACGGGCAGCGTCTTCTCGCTGAGCAGCGTGATGAGGGCGTCCTGCACTTCGCCCGGCATGCGCGTCAGCTCCTCCAGCCGCGCCAGCTTGCCCTCGCGCATGGCGCGCATCACCGGGCTCGGCACCAGCGCCTTCTCCGAGGGGCCCTCGGCCAGCAGCCGCGCGTAGTTCCACCCGTAGCGCAGGGCGGCCTCGTCCGTGCCGGCGGTGCCCTGCACCAGCAGCGTCGAGTCCCCGCAGATGGCCGCCGCGAGGTGCTCGCTCAGCCAGGACTTCGCGGTGCCGGGGACGCCGTAGAGCAGCAGGGCCCGGTCGGTGGCGAGCGTCGCCACGGCGATCTCCACCAGCCGCGCGTTGCCGATGTACTTGGCGCCCACCTTGAAGCCGCTCGGGAGCTGGCCGCCGAGCAGGTAGAGGCGCACGGCCCAGGGCGAGAGCTTCCAACCCTCGGGCTTCGGACGGTCGTCGGCCTTGGCGAGCTCGGCCAGCTCCTCGGCGTATTGCTGTTCGGCGTGCTGGCGGAGAAGGGCAGTGGCGGTCACGGTTTCAGCTCCTCGTACAGGATGCGGCGCAGCGAGACGGTCTGCTGGAAGCGGTGCATCTCCTGGCTCCAGCGGTACAGCGGTGGGGGCAGCTCGTAGGGGTCGGTGGCGTTCGCCAGACACTCGGGGGGCAGGGCGATGGCGGCCTGCCGGAGGGCTCCGAGGAGGGCCGTGGCCCGGGTGCTCGGGTCATACAGCTCGCGGATCGCCTGGAGCCACACGTAGCCGAGCTTCGCGGGCCACGGCGCGGGCACCAGCGGGAGCGCCCGATCGAGCGAGGGCAGGGACTCGGCACGGGCCAGGATGCGCAGGGTGCGTGCGGCGCGCTCGTCGGGCGGGAGCTGCTCGAGCACGGAGACGGCCAGCATCTGGGCCCGCTCGGCGTCGAGCACCTTGGACTCGCAGCGGGACCAGAAGGCGAGCAGGGCCGAGGCCCAGGGCGAGGAGGTGCCCAGCCGGAGCGCGAGGGCCCAGCCCTCGGAGAGCGCCACCCCGTGGTCCGTTCGCGCGGCGGCGGCGAGGAGCTGCTCCGGGGTGGCCTCGAACCAGCCCTCCCAGTCGCGAAGGGGCACGGCCTCCAGGAGCCGGATGAGCCAGTGCTCGCTCTGGCCGACGCCAGCGGGGGGCTTGTCCAGACCGTCGCGCTCGGCTTCGGCGTCCCACTTGTCCGGGAGGTGGACGCGCAGCGTGCCGGGCTTCTCCCAGACGAGCACGGCTCGCGCCCGCTCGGCCATGCGCCGCGCGAAGGCCGAGCCGGGCAGCCGGGCCAACAGGTAGCGAGCCACCTCGCGCACCGCCGCCGCCCGATCCTTCCGGCCGAGCTCCAGCAGGGCCTCGTCCTCCGGGGAAAGCCCCACGTCGAGGCAGGCCAGGAACCGGGCCCGGTGCTCGGCCTTCTCCTGCGCCCAGGTGCTCTGCAACCACGTCCGGGCGCGCGCCGGATCGCCGCTCCGGGCCTGGGTGAGCACCGCGCGCCGCTCCTCGGGGCCTCCCTCGGCCCATACGCGCTCGGCCTCGGCGGTGTCGTCGGCGGCCGGGGCGGTGGCGAGGCCCCACTCGGGATTCTGACGGGCGAGCCATGGGCCCCGCTCACCGAGCACCGGCTCCGCGGCCGCGCGCACCGCCCGGTCCTTGAGTCCGAACACGCGCGGGAGCAGCTCGGGCGGGATGCGGCGGCGGGCGCGGGTCATCCGCTCGAAGGCCTCGCGCAGCACGTCCCCATCGTTGGAAACGAGCAGCTCCGTGAGGACGGCGCTCACGCGGGGCGGGCACACCTCCAGCGTGTCGGCCGGGGCCACGTCACCGCGGAGCCTCGAGCACGGGAAGCATCCGCCCCGCGGCCCGGCCTACCGCGCGCACTCCGGCCGCGAGCAGGAGGCGCTTCTCCGCCGGCATTCCCTCCAGCGCGCGGAGCACCTGGCCCTCGAGACCGGGCAGGGCCTCGGGCTCCGGCGAGCGGGCGGTCCCGAGCGTGGCGAGGCGTGTCAGCGTGTCGAGTTCGTTCACGACGGGCCTCCCAGCGGGTGCAGGCGTCCCTCCACGCGGGCGCTCAGGGGCCGGAGCTCGTCTCCGTCCCACTCACCGAAGAGGTCGATGGGCCGGCCTCCCGAGAGCGCGAGCAGCCGCCACCGGTCGCACGCACCGAGGCGGATCGCCGCGCCCGTGGCATCCCGGAGCCACCAGCGCCGCCCACCGTCCACCACCGGCACCACCGCGCCGAGCATCGCCGCCGTGCGCTCCCGGAAGGGGTTCCGGGCCAGCTCGCCGGCGAACAGTTGGCAGAGCCCCTCGAGGGTGACGGAGGGCAGGGGCTCCACATGGGGGCGGATCTCGCCCTTGCGCTCGTGGACCAGGGCCCGCTGGGGTGCGGCGCTCGGCCAGTACACCAGCTCCGCGGGGAACGCGGTGCCGGGCAGGAAGGACTCGGCGAAGCGCGCGCCCGGGCCGGCCGCGAACTGGAGGACGAGCGCCGTGCGTCCGGAGGTGGCGCCCAGGAGATATGTCCGCTGGGTGCGGACGCGCTCCGTGTCCTCGAGCTCCTGGCCGACGGTGACCCAGGAGTCCGTGACGCGCTCGCCCTGAGCGAGGACGTCCTCCTCGCGCAGGGAGATGCCCACCAGGGAGCGGAGGTCCGCCGCGAGGAGGGGAGGGAGCTCGTCCAGCTTCTTCCAGGCCTCGGTGACGAGCGCGAGCCGCCCGAGCCGGTCCAGCATCCGCCGGGGCCAGTCGGGGCCGCTGCCCGGGAGCGCCGCGAGCTGACGCACCTGGGAGGCGAGCCCCGGGGCCTGTGCGTCCACCAGCCGCGCCGCCTGGGTGTTCCACAGGGCGGTCTCCGCCTCCAGCCCGCCGAGGCCGTTGCGCACGAGGTCCTCCAGCCACAGGGACAGGCCCTCCAGGCCCCGCTGGACGCGGGTGTGGCGCTCGTTGGTGCGCTTCGCCTTGGCCTCCGGGTCGGCGGGAGCGGCGCCCTCGGGACCGGCGGCCTCGCGCTTCGCCTTGCGCTCGGCGGTGGCGGAGCGCTTGCCGAGCCACTCGGCCACCCACTCCGGGGGAGTGCCCGAGGGGAGCCGTTCCGCGGAGACGAGCAGGAGGAGCCCGACGGCGTGTTTGCAGGGGAACTTGCGGCTGGGGCAGGTGCACTTCGTGGCGAGGTCGGAGAGGTCGACGCGCACCTGGTACAGGGCGCTGCCCTTGCACTCGCCCCAGGCCGCGCGCTCGTCCCGGCCGAGTCCCTGCCACGAGCGCTCGGTGGCCAGCTTCTGACCGGCGGACGCCACCGAGGTGTCCGGTGCGAGGGCGAGGGCCTGCTCTGCGGTGAGGGGTGAGGCGGACATGGTGTCGGGGCGTGGGAGCATAGCGTCTCCGTTCCCCAGGTGGAGACGGGAATGCTCCGCGAGCCGTCAGCGCCCTCGACGCGCTACCCCTCGGAAGCGAGCTTCTTGCGCCGGGCAAGCTCCGACGAACGGCCCGAGCTATCGCGCTGCCTCATCGAGGAAGGGGAGCGCGGTGGTGACGATTCGGGGATCCGCGAAGATGTTGTAGTGCGTGAGCCCGGGGAGGATCGCGAGCGCCGATTTCGGCCGGCCCGCGCCGTCCCACCCGCCGTCACGCTTGCCGCCGCCGAGCAGGCCGAACATCTCCACCGCGTGAGAGGGCGGGAAGAGATCCGAGTCCGCCGCCATCACCAGGACCGGCATCTGGAGCTGAGCGAGCTGTTTCGAGAAGTCGAAGTCCTGCTTCATCGCCTCGCCGATCTTGGCCAGCAGCCGCCCGAAGTCCTGCGGACGCGGCGCGCTCTCGACGTAGCTCTGGTACATCGGCGTCTGCTTCATCATCTCGAGAGCGCCCTCGTTGACCTGGGCCTGCTGCGCCAGAATCTCCGGGTGGTACGCGCTTCGCCGGACCGCCGCCGAGATCGCGACGACCTTGTTCACCACCGCCGGGTGACGAATCGCGGTGTGGAGCGCCACTCCGCCCCCGAGCGAGTAGCCCATCAGGTCGACCCGCCCGAGCTTGAGGTGCTTGATGAGCGCGGCGATGTCATCCGCCATCAGCTCCACGCTCAGCGGACGATCGATGTCCGCGGTGCGGCCATGGCCCTGCAGGTCAACGGCGATCACCTGCCGGTGTTTGGCGAGCGCACGGAGGTTCTCTCCGAACATCCCGCTGGAGCCGAGGCCCCCATGCAGCAGGATGAGCGGCCGGCCCGAGCCGTGGATCTCGTAATAGAGCTCGAGGCCGTTCACCTTCGCGTACTGGCCGGGGGCGTTGGGTTTGCCCGCCTTCGGGGCAGCGACGGCACCGGCGGCGACGACGAGCAACAGGGTGGCGATGAGCTTCGCGGACACGGGGTTCCTCCAGGAAACGATGTTTTGCCTCATGGACTGCCCCCGGCCGCGAAACTCATCGGTCGGTCCTTCGAAATCCCGCGGTATGGGGCAGGGGGCGGCGTAAGTGGCCGGAATCCCAGGAGAACTGGCAGGCACTCCTCCGGAGAGCGTCCGTGGCGGCGTTGACGCCGTCCGCTTCACAACGTCGCCGCTGGTGCGTCCCAAGAGGAGTGTGCCGCCTCCCTCACGAGGTCCGCACTTCCAAAAAGGCCCATGCGCCAAGGCAACGAGGTGTTTCACGTCTCACCCGTGAATCCTCTCACAACCCTTGCACGGAAACGTGGGTCTGCTTCCCATCGATTGAGGAGCAGCATGCACAACGGCAAGGTCGCGACACTGAGTCAGGAACTCAAGTGCTTTGATCAACCGAATACAGACTCGGAGGTATGCGGCCTGCTGAAGCCGATGCAGTTCAACGTGCTCGAAGATCGCCAGGGTTTCCCCTCGAACGACACCGATTTCCTGCTCCTGTCTACGCCAGGGATTGGCACCGGACAGGCATGGATCTGCTCACGCTGGAAGAACCAGCGTTATGCTTTGGTGACGGAGAGCTGCCCCCCGGCGTCCGCGGACGCCAGTGTCGCCCGGGACGGAATGACCATCGCCGAGTCCTTCCTCGTGGCGCGGCTGAAGGACTTCCGCGGCTACGGGTACGATTTGACCAAGAACATCAGCTACCCGTGGCCGCTGCCCGGTGTCACCCTGCCCACCGGGCGGACGGAGCCGAAGATCAATTGCTGCACGTTCGTCGAGGCGCTGCTCGTCAAGGCCTGGGAGGATGCCATGCCCGGACGCTTCAAATGGAGCCTGGAGCGCCACGAGCAGATGATGATCCTCGGAAAGGATCTCTTCTCTCCGGTCACGGCGGTCCTCGAGGCGGGCATGGCCACGCCGATCCAGGATTTGAGCGCGCCACCGCCGCCCTGGACGATCGTCCAGGGCTGGAAACGCCTGCAACCCAACGAGGGCGGCCACACCTACCTCATCGTGGCACAGCGCAATGGCGTCGTGCTCACCCTCGAAGCCAATGCGGCTTACGAGCTGAACGGCGTCGGCTTCCGCGGCCTGGGCAATGCCGAGAAGTTCGGCTTCAAGCCGCCTCCGGGCTGGTGGCAGAACCCAGAGCTGTGGAAGGGCAAGAAGATGTGGACCTGGCAGCAGCTCCGCCAGGCCTACTCGGGCATCAAGCTGGCGCGGCTCAAGGTCAGCGACCCGCGGTGGGCCGCGTAAGGGCCTCGCAACGTCCCCGGAAACACGAAGAGCCGGCGGGCCCGTGGGGCTCTCGCCGGCTCTCGTGCTTCAGGCCCTGGGGGCCCGTACTACTTCGCGGTGGCCATCATCATGGGCATGCCGTTGCACATCATCATCATCGGCATTCCCATGGCCATCATGGAGTTCATCGCGTCACAGCACTCCTTCATCATCTCCATCTGGCCGGCGTCCATGGGCATCATCCGGCACATCATGCCGTCCTTGCCCATCTCACAGGTCATCCGGGCCATCATCGGCATGCGCATCATCATGGGCATCATCATCGGCATGCCGCCCATCATCGGGTTCATGCCCATCATCGGGTTCATGCCCATCATCGGCATCTGATTCATGCCCATCATGCCGCCCATCATCGGCATGGGCATGGGCATCATGCCGCCCATCATCATGGGGTTCATCCCGCCCATCATCGGGTTCATGCCCATCATGCCGCCCATCATCGGGTTCATGCCCATCATCGGCATCGGGTTCATGCCCATCATGGGGTTCATTCCGGACTGCATCGGCATCGGCATCTGGGAGGCAGGCGTCATGGTTCGTCCTCGTGCGGGTGTGACTGGGAGTGTTGCTTCGGGTCCGGGAAATTAGAGAGCAGGACCCCTCCGGACAACGCGGTGGGGACTTTTCCTCCAGTGAAACGGAGGCGCCGCTCCAGCGGGCGGAGGAAGCGTGTCCGGCAGCGAGCAGAGCCCGGTGCGGGTGTGCACTCCCGGTCAGCGCTCCCCCCCGAGAAGGCCGCCCCGGAAGTGCGCTAGAACGTCCCCCATGAGCGCAGATCCGCGAGAGGAAGGGCCGGGCTCCTTCCCACCCACGCGCTGGACCCTCATCCGGTCGGCACGGGCCTCGCCGGAGGCCCGCCGCGCGGCGCTCGAGTCGTTGCTGCGCACCTACTGGCGCCCGCTCTACGTCTTCATGCGCCGCCAGGGGCTGGATGCCGAGCCCGCGCGCGACGCCGTGCAGGATCTGCTCGTGCGGCTGCTGGAGCACGACTTCCTCGAGCGGCTGAATCCCGAGAAGGGCCGGCTGCGGGGCTACCTGCTGACGGCGGCGCGCAACCACCTCGTCCACCGGCACGAGCGCGAGAGCGCCGCCCGGCGCGGAGGGGGCGTGGCGCCCATGCCGCTGGATTTCGAGCTGGCCGAGCGAATCGCCTCGGAGGACGCGCAGGGCCCGGACGAGGCCTTCGAGCGGGAGTGGGCGGCGAGCGTGATGGAGCGGGCCCTGGGGCGGCTGAAGGCGGAGTACGACAGCGGAGCACGCAAGGGCCCCTTCGCGCTGGTGCTCCAGTTCTTCCGCCCGGGTGAGCCGCCGAGCTACCGGGAAGCGGCGGAGGCGCACGGCATGTCGCTGCCGCAGCTCAAGACGTTCCTCCACCGGGCGCGGGTGCGCTACCGCGAGCTGGTGCGCGAGGAGGTCTCGGACACGGTGGGGGGGCCCGAGGAGGCGGAAGCCGAGCTCGCCGAGCTGCTCCGGGTGCTGAAGCGATGAGCGCCGAGGCGGTGAGTGCCCGCTGTTCGCGCTGTGGAACGCCCGCGTCGGGTGGGCGCCTGGCCGTGTGCCCGGGCTGCCTGCTGGACGAGGACGTGGAGGATCCGGGGCGGATCGGCTCGCTGGAGTTGGAGGAGGAGATCGGCCGGGGCGGCATGGGCCGGGTCTTCCGCGCGCGCCACGTGCGGCTGGACCGGCAGGTGGCGGTGAAGTTCCTCGCGGGCGAGGTGGCCTCCAACCCCGAGGCGCAGGCCCGCTTCACGCGGGAGGCGCGGGCGCTGGCGCTGTTGGACCATCCGAACATCGTCCGGGTGCACGACTTCGGTGACGAGGAGGGCGAGCGCTTCCTGGTGATGGAGCTGGTGGAGGGCCGGTCCCTGGCGGAGCTGCTGCCCATGGCTCCGGCGCAGGCGGTGCGGGTGGTGCTCCAGGTGTGCGACGCGCTGGCCTACGCGCACGCGCGCGGCGTGGTGCACCGGGACATCAAGCCGGCCAACATCCTCGTGGCGGACGAGGGGCTGGTGAAGGTGACGGACTTCGGGATTGCCCGCATCGTGCGCCAGGACGGGCCGCGCGACACGCTCACCGCCGCGCACGCCGTGGTGGGCACTCCCGAGTACATGGCCCCCGAGGCGCTCGCGGGTGCACCGCCGGACCCGCGCATGGACGTGTACGCGGTGGGCGTGCTGCTGCACGAGCTGGTGACGGGCCAGCCTCCGGTGGCGGGGGCGCCTGCGCTGACAGGGGCCCTGGGGGCGGTGGTGCGGCGGGCGGTGGCACTGGAGCCGTCGCGGCGCTACGCCAGCGCGCGGGTGTTGGGCCTGGACTTGAGGCGGCTCGCGGATGGGGCGGAGGAGGCGGCGCTGCCTCCGGACGAGGCCATCTGGCTGCGAGCGGTGGCGGTGCTCCAGGCGGTGGCGAGCGCCCTGGTGCTCTGGGCGCTCGTGGTGTCGGTGACGCCGCGGGTGGTGGCGCCGCACGAGTTGGATCCACTCACCATGCAGCCCGCGGCCCGGCTGGCGGATGGGAGGTGGGTGACGCGGGCGCGTTTCGAGACGGGCCCCATTCTGGGAGCGGTGGCGGGGCTCGCGGTGGCGCTGGCGGCATACGGGCTGTTGCGCAGACACTGGCGCCACGAGGGCCTGGACGCGCCCGCGCCGGAGGTGCCGTTGCGCGAGGGCCGGCCCTTCCTGGGGGTGGCGTTCGCGTGTTCAGGCCTGTTCGCACTGAGGGGAGTGCTGGAGTGGGGCGCGGGTATCTCCATGCCTCCCTTCATGCCGCTGGTGGGGGGACTGCTGGAGCTGTCGGCGCTGTACCTGTTGTGCGTCTCCACCTTGGAGGCCTGGAGGCGCCAGCGCCCGCTCTCCCGCGAGCCGGTGCTCTGGGCCGGACTGGTGCTGATGCTGACGCCGCCGGTGCTCGAGTTCGGCCTGTATCTGTGGCGCTGGCAGCCCTGAGGGGCCGCATCGACTTCGCAGAGGGCCGGCCCGATGACGCACGGTGGATGGAGGACGGACGTTCCCATGCCTGGACTCGAAAGGCTGCTGGCAGCCTGCGAGAAGTACCCCATCCAAGCCAGGACTCGAAAGCCCTGGGGCGGTGCACCGGCAGCAGGCTCGTTTCTGCTGGGCCGCTCCTTCGACCCGATGCTGGCCGCCCTCTATTCACGAGTGGGCGGGCTCCTCCTCGATTCGGGTCTCTATGTCAATGCATGCGATGAGCAGGTGAACGGCCTCCTCATGGCGAACGAGCACGTTCAACGGCACTGGCCCGAGCCGTTCCGGTCCCTCCTCGTTTTCGGAGGCCAGGAGGCGCTGTCCTATACCTACGCCACGGTCCCGAATCTGGCGGATGCGCAGGGCCTCCAACCCGTCGTCGAGGTCGACCCCTACGAGGATATCTACGCGGTCCCTGTCGCCTCCAATGTGGACCGCTTCTTCGATGCCTACGCCCGCTACCTGGAGCTCATCTACGAGACGCCCGAGTTCAGGGACTGTCCCGATGCGAGGCCACTTTTCCCCAATGAAGTGCCAGAGATCATCGCCGCCGACCGGACGCTGATGAGCATGCTGGTGGACGGCCGCTTCGACTTCCTGATGTTCCGGGAGGGAGTCGATGCCCAACGGACCCACGAGGAAATCCGGGCCTGGATCGCCCGGCTCCAGGCCGCGGGCACGTGAATAAAAGGCAGCCCCGCAACCGCGAATAATTCTTCCGGTACTCCCTGATGGAAGGGGAGGGCGGCGCCAACCCACGAAGGGGCACTGGAGCCCCGGGCGGCCGCGCTCCCCGAGGGAGACGTGTCATGGATCCGATCGCGCTGGCGACCCCCGTACCCCAGTCGAGCCACTTCATGGTGGCGGCCTACCTGCTCTACCTGGTGGTGAGCATCGGGCTGACGGTGTGGGTGGCCAGGACGCTGCAACGCAACGGAGCGCACTTCCTGCACGACGCCTTCCTGGGCAAGGAGCGTCTGGCGGACTCGGTGAACCACCTGCTGGTGGTGGGCTTCTACCTGATGAACATCGGGTACGTGGCCTTGTCGCTGAAGGAGCACCGGACCATCTGGACGGTGCAGGAGGTCATCGAGCTGGTCTGCACCAAGGTGGGCTGGGTGATGGTGGTGCTGGGGGCCATGCACTTCTTCAACCTGTATGTCTTCAACCGCATCCGCCGCTCGAGCCAGGTGCGCCACCAGCCGCCGCCCGTGCTGCCGCGTGAGTTCACCCGGGTGTCCCCGCAGCAGACTCCCGTGACCGAGGGCGTGTGAGGAGAGCCATGCGTGCCCTCAGCGTGCTGTATGACGAGACGTGTGGCTTTTGCGTGAGCTGTGCCCGGTGGCTGGGGGCGCAGCACACGCTGGTGGAGCTCGAATGCCTTCCGGCGGGAGGCGAGGCGGCGGCAAGGCGTTTCCCCGAGCTGCGCCGTTCGGCCTCCAAGGAGGAGCTGGTGGTGGTGGACGACGAGGGAGGCGTCTACCGGGACACCCACGCATGGTTGATGGTGTTGTGGGCGCTGGAGGATTACCGGGCCTGGGCGCAGCGCCTGTCCCGGCCCGCGTTGATGCCGCTGGCGCGCAACGCCTTCGAGTTGCTCTCCAGCAACCGCCGCAAGCTGTCCGGCTGGCTGCACCTGGAGGACGAGGCGGTGCGGCAGCACCTGGAGCGTGAGGCCGGGCCTCCGGGTGCCCCGAAGTGCGCCCCGGGGGACGCGGCCTGCCGCCTGCCGCGCATGATGCGGTGCGAGGGGTGTGACCGGCCCATGGCGGAGGGACGCACCGCCTGCCCCCACTGCCTCGCGGACGTGGTCGGCGGACTGGAGCCGGGCTGAACGTCAGGTGGAGAGGCGGGAGAGGTCCGCGGCCGTGTCCACGTCCTCGCCCCCTCCCGGGAGCGGCACCTCCACCACGCGCGAGGCGTCCCGGACGATCACCTTGCGCGCTCCCTGGTCGGCCTCGAGGGCCTCCAGCTCCGGAAGGAGCGCGCGGGAGAACAGGGCGGGGACACCTCGGGCACCCTCGTAACCCGAGGCCACGATGGGCGCGTGCGTCCGCGCGAAGGTGTCCACCAGCGCCCTCAGGTGCGCGGCGTCGACGCGGAGCTGATCGCACAGCAGCACCAGCACCGCCTCCACCTCGGGCAGCGCCCTCACGCCCACCCGCAGCGAGCGGCCCATTCCCAACTGCCACTCCGGGTTGTCCACCGTCCGTACCGGCAGGCCGGAGAGCTCCGCGGCCACGGCCTCGCCATGCGCTCCGAGCACCACCACCACCGGCTCACAGCCCGCGGCCACGGCGGCCTCGGCCGCGCGGCGCACCAGGGTCCGTCCCTCGTGAACGAGCAACTGCTTGGGGCGCCCCAGCCGCGAGGAACCCCCCGCGGCCAGCACCACCGCGCCCACCCTCACGCGCTCCTCCGAGCCGCCGGCGAGGGCGCGTCCGCGTGGATGGGGGCCTGACGCTCGCGGAGCTTGCCGCCCTCGCGCCGTGCCAGCACGGCCCGCAGCTCGGCCACGATGGAGAGCGCGACCTCCTCGGCGCCCTCCGCGCCCACGTCCAATCCGATGGGCGCGTGCAGCTTGTCGAGCTGCGCGGGAACCGGGGCAGGGGACAGCTCACCCAGCACCCGGTCCGTGCGCGAGCGGGGCCCCAGCACGCCCAGGTACCGCAGCGGTTGCGGCACCAGCCGGGCGAGCAGCTCGCGATCCTGCGGCAGGCTGTGCGTCATCACCACCGCGAGCGTGCGCGGGGAGAGGGGCACCGTGTCGAGCACGTCGCGGGCCTTCGTCGCCACCACGGCATGGGCCCGGGGAAAGCGCTGCCGCAGCAGCTCCGCGGGCTTGTCCGCCACCACCGTCACGTGCCAGCCGAGGTTCGCGGCCTGCACCACCACCGGCGCCACGTCGAAGCCGCCGCCGAACAGCACCACCGGGGGCGGGGGATCCACCACCTCCACCAGCACCTCCGCGCCGCCGCACGGGCCACTCCAGGTGCGCCCCGCCTCGAGCGCCTCGCCGGCCGCGGTCCGCACCGCGTCGCGCAGGGGCCCGGACAGGGTGCTGGCCTCCTCCCCGTCCTCGCGCAGCAGCAGCCGCGCGCCCACCTCGCCGCCCCGGTACACCGTGGCGATCACCGCGCGCTGGGAGCGCTGCCGGGCCTCCTCGGCGAAGGCGAGCGCATCCACCGGCCCGGCCTCGCAGCGCTCGAGCAGGATGTCCACCACGCCGTTGCACCCGAGCGCGAACGTCAGCCCGTCCTCGTCCTCGGTGCTGTCGACGGTGGAGTCGTAGCGCAGCACATGGGGGCCGCCGGACGTCCAGAAGAAGGCCTTGCGGACGACGTCCCTCTCCAGGCACCCGCCGCTCACGCCACCCGCGAGCCGGCCTTCCTCGGCCATGAGCATGCGCGCGCCGGGCCGCCGGTACGCCGAGCCGGACACGGCCACCACGGTGGCCAGCACGAGCGGCCCCCGCGCGCGGGCCCGGGCTCGCAGGATGTCCTCCAACTCTTTCACGGTGTGTCTTCTCCCGCCGCTCCCGAGCGTCGCGGGAGCGAGGGTTGGCACTCTACCACCCGGACTCTGGCGGACGAGGCCCTTCTCCGGCGGAGAGCAGGCTACCCGACAAGGCCTGGGCTCCTGCGCCGGGCGGGGAGCCCGGATGGGCCCCCCGTCATGGCAAGAGGCCCCGGGGCCTCACACGGCTCCCGGGACCTCCTTCACATCACGACCGGACTACCGGACCTGGATGGCGTCCGCGACGACCACGTAGCCCTCGGGGGCCCAGCGGCTGAGCTGCACCTTGTTCCAGCCGGCCGGGAAGCTCCACGTGCCGAGCGTGTTCCACGCGCCGCCGCCCGTCTGCTGGTTCTTGTGCACCGTGGCCAGGGTGGTGCCGCTCGCGTTGACGATGACGTAGGGCGCCGCCGCCGAGCGGTTGGTGCCCGACGTCCAGCGCGCGTCGATCGTCTTGGTGGCCGCCGCCGGCAGGTAGAAGAAGTACGTCGCCGGCTCGGAGACCGGCGCCGTCGCGGCGTACAGGTAGTTGGAGCCGTAGTAGCCCGCCGTGCCCGACGTGGCCGTCCAGGCCCCCGTCAGCGAGATGTAGCCCTTGGTGGAGTCGTTGACGGCGTTGTTGTTGTCGATGACCAGGCCCGTCGTCGGGGGCGGGGTGGTGCCGCCGTCACCGCAGTACCCCTTCACCTTGCTGATGTAGCTGGACCACGGCCAGTTGGGGCCCGGGTCCGTGCGGTTGGCGGGCTGCAGCCGGCCGTGCGCCACGATGTGGTAGCTGTCGCGCACGATGCCCTGGCTCTTGGTGATGTCGCACGTCAGCTTCGCCGAGGCCTCGATCTGCCCGGCCGGGAAGGACGACTGGCTGGCGTAGCCGCCGTGCTCGATGCCCACCGAGAAGTTGTTCACCGACGAGCCGTTGAGGCCGCACATCACGCTGCCGTTGAGGCTGCAGCTATAGCTGGCCGCCACGTGCCAGGCGCGGCTGGCCTCGCGCACCAGCTGGGTGATCTCCGAGCCGCTCTCGTTCACCACGTAGTGCGCGCTCGCACCGGCCGACGAGTTGGCCAGCCAGCTCCAGCAGCCGGAGTAGCCACCCTCGCAGGTGTGGATGACGACCATGGAGATGTCCGTGCCCGCCGGACGCGCGTTGTAGTTGGGCGAGGCACGCCAGATGGCCGGGGCGTAGTCCGTGCTCATCGAGCGCACCACGCCGGGCGAGGCGAACTTCGCCTGCACCTCGGAGGGCATCAGCGACACGGCCAGCTCGCCCATGGGCGTCTGGGCCACCGCGCCCTTGCGGAGGATGTCATACACACCCTGGTGGATGTACTGGGCCTGCGCCTCGGCGTTGTCGATGCCGCTGAACTTCGCGGCGGCCGGGGCCCACGCGCCCAGGTCCGCACCGTCCACCTTCAGCTCGCTGGCGTAGGAGGAGAGCAGCGCCGCGGCGGCCCGGATGTTGGCCTCGGGCTGGGTGCGCACCGCCTCCTCGGACACGCCGGCCAGGCGCGCGCCCTCGGAGAGCTTCTCGCCGCGCAGGGCCATCAGGCCGTACGCCGCCGGCATGCCCTCGAACTCCTCATGGCCCTGCACCATCTCCCACCGGGTCTCGGTGTAGGAGATGGCCTTGAGCAGGTCGGCCGGAACGCCGAAGTCCGCGCCCGCCTTGGCGAAGGCCGCGTCCAGCGCGTACGGGGTGCGATCGGCCTCGGGACGGACGTCCTCGTGCGCGGCCGGGGTCTCGGTGGTGGTGGGCTCCTGGGGACCGCACGCCGCCAGGGCGAGCGCGGCGGCCAGGGTGGCCAACGGCTTGGAAAGGATCTTCATGCACACTCCTTGGGGGGAAAACCGGGGGTGAGGAACGGCGCCACCCCCTACCCGGGGGGGCCGCAGACGGGAGAATGCATACAATTGGTCTTCATAGGAAGACCCTTTTTTCGGGAATATTAAGATTTCAAGATATTGGACGGAATGTTTGGCCCGCTCCGCGAGGGGCTGCCCCGGCGGCTTATTCGAAGAGGGACAGCTCGCTGAGGTGCTCGATGTAGAAGGGACGATCGTCGCTGAGGCTGGTCCCGGCGGCGCGCAGGCGCACCTGGCTCAGCGCGGTGGGGTGGCTCAGCGTGGCCTCGTAGAAGGGGTGCACGATGACGATGGTCCCGCTCCCGATCCCGCCCAGGTTGGCCAGCGGCACCCAGGTGGTGCCATCGGTGCTTCCCTCGAGGACCAGCTCGGTCGTCCTTGTCGCGCCGAAGGACATGTCGAGGTTGCGCACCACGGCCTTGCGCAGCACCTTGGGCTGCGCGAGCTGGACGGTCACCGCGAGGGTGCCCTGCGGGAAGGTCACCGTCGAGGCGAGATCTCCATCCGTCAGCGGGCAGGTGGCGGGCGCCTCGGGGTAGGTGCAGCCCGCGCCACGGCTGAGCGGGACGCGGCCGCGCCTGGGCAGGGCCACGTCGTCTCCCTCGTTGTAGATGTCGAATTTGGTTTCGTTGAGCTCGACGTCGCGCTGGATGGAGACCGTGGCCTGGAGGTCCGCGGCATCCTCGAGGAGGTCATCATTCAACGGCACCGGCGAGCTCACGTTCCGGCTCACCCACACCGGGTTGGAGGACTTTCTGACCACGAGAGTATGCGTGCCGCTGTTCCCCGCCTGCGAGGCGGTGAGGCCCTCATAGGACACGCTCACGCCATCGGCCTGGGTGGCCACCGAGGGCTTGCCGGTCCACTGTTGCAGGAGGGGGACCTGCACGGTGTCCGTCTGGATGACGAAGCTGGCGTAGCCATGGTTTCCCCCCGTCCCGGCCGGCGGAATCCGCAGCTCGAAGCAGCGCGCCAGCCCGCCGGACCGGGTGTCCGCTCCCAGCAGCTCCTCGCTGAAGGACCCATTGGCCTGCGTCTTCGTCGATTTCCAATCCAGACCCCCGAAGAAACTGAAGATGCAGCTCGAGTTCGCGCTGCGATTCATCTTCAAGAGCGTGTCCGCCAGCGGCTGGCCATCCTCCTTGAGCACCTTGCCGCTGAGCAGGATCTCCTGCTCGGGATCCACCTGGCTGCCCGTGCAGCCGGAAGAGGCCACCACCGCCGCGCACGCCGCCATCATCCATCGATTCATCGACATGTCGTTCCCCCAGCTCCGGTGAAGGGTCCGGAGCGCTTCACGTGGATATTGTCAGAAGTTGAACGGGTTGGATCTCGCGGGGCGCGACGCCAGGGTGCTTGACGCTCCGGCGGGAGACACGCATCGTCCCCCCTCCATGGCCGTGCCTCCTCGTGCCACGATAGCCGAGCGCTCGTGGGACACCCTGCGCTCGGGCACCACGGACTTCCTCTCCGTGCTGGATGCGCACCTGGGTGTGCGCGTGCCCGGTTTCCTGCCGCCCTCCGAGTGTGCCGCGCTCGCACGCCGCGTCTACGCGGGCCGGCCCTTCTGGATTTCGGACTTCGACGGCGTGCAGTTCTCCCTGGGCCGGGCCTGGTACACGCACCTCGAGCAGGATCGCGAGGACGAGTACTTCGCCAACGCCCGGACCTCGGACGCGGTGGTGGAGCGGATGCTGCCGGGCCTGCAGGGCCGCCTGTGCGAGGCCATCTCGACGCTGGTGGGGGCTCCCGCCGTCAAGCGCGAGGGCTGGTGCGGCCCCGGCGTCCACATCTTCCCGGCCGGTGAGTGGCTGTCCCGCAACGGGGGGGACGTCCACTTCGACAACGAGGGCCTCTCCGGCGAGCAGTGCGCCCGCCGCTCGCGCGCGCTCACCCTGGTGCTGATGCTGCAGCCGCCGGAGTCGGGCGGAGCGCTGCGCCTGTGGGATGTCACCTTCGCGGGCAGCGACGACGTCTCCGAGCGCGAAGCTCCAGTCCCCGCGCGCCGATGTGGACTACCGGGTGGGGGAGCTGCTCGTGCTCGACAGCTACCGGCTGCATCAGATCCAGCCCTTCACCGGCACGCGCGACCGCATCTCGGCCACGGCACACGCGGCGCTGGATGAAACGGGCTCGCGCTGGGAGGTCTGGTTCTAGTCCCGCGGGCCGTCAGGTGAGCTGGCGCAGGTAGTGGAAGTTCTTGCCGGCCAGGTCCTGATGCGTGAGGCCGCAGGCCGGGTCATCGCCCGGCAGCAGGTACACGACGTCGGACTTCACGTGCAGGAAGTTGAGCAGCGCGGGTCCCTTGAGCAGGTGGTGGAAGGTGCTGCGCCTCCACAGCTTCTCCTCGGCGATGTCGCAGTGCTGGCCCAGCCGCTGGTCGCTCGTGCTGCCGTGCTGCAGCAGCAAGGCCAGGGTGCACGCGAGGTGGCGCGGATGCCCGTCCTCGGGGGCCGGCTGGGTCCGGGCCTCCTTGCCCTGCAACCCGTCCACCCAGTCCTGGAAGTCCCTCGGCGCGCGGGATGGGTCGTCCCAGTAGTCCCACACGCCCATGGTGAAGCGGTCCGACTGCCGGCGCAGCACGTTGCAGATGCGGCCGTAGTAGTCGTGCATCTGCGCGTAGCTGGTGCGCTCCGGCGCGGAGCGGATGAGTTTGTGCAGCTCCCGGTACGTGGAATCGTCCTCGCCCTGGAGCTCCATCACCAGTTGCATCGAGAAGACGGAGTAGTTCATGCGCCGCTCCTTTCACCCGCCGGAGTAGGAGTAGCTCGAGGACCGGCTCCACGAGCTGCGTGAGGAGAACGCCGGCCCGAGGATGGCGCGGCTGTTGCTCGAGGTCCGCATGGCCACCTTGCCGAAGCCGGAGGGGAAGGGCCGGAAGGCCCCGGTCGCGCCTCGGGGGATGGCGGAGAACATCGTGTTGCGTCGCGTCGGCTCGTAGGCGTACCCGCCCGAGACGTTGGCGGGCGTCCGCGTCACGTCCTTCGTGGAGAGGATGCCGGCGGAGGGAATCCCGTGCATCGTGCCGGTGCTCGTGCGGGTACGGCCCCAGGGGTAGAAGAGCCAGAAGGAGTCATGCGCCATGCGCGAGCCTCCGTAGTACCAGTGGCGAGGCCCCGTGCTGCCCGCCGTGGCCACGCGGGTGCCCGCGTCCGCGGGCGTGCCGGCGTCCGCGGTGGCCATGGGCTGGCCCGAGGCCACGCCGGGGGGGGCGGTCTCGGTGGGGTCGGGCCGGAAGTCGCTCGCGGCCACCAGCTTCACGTCCAGGCCCGCGGTGCGCCAGGCCACGAAGTCCTCGTTGAGATCGTCCAACTCCTGCAGCGGCGCTTTCCCACCACCGGGGACGACGTACAGCACGTGCTGGATGCCCAGCTTGCGCAGCTGCTCGGCGGCGGGCATCCGCGCCATGTAGCGGTTGTCGAACTGGCGCTCCTGGTCGGTGTAGGCCGCCAGCCGCTGGCGATCCATCACGAACACCGGAGGCGCGGGGAGCGGGCGGCTCTGCGCGAGCCGCCGGAGGGTGGACTGGTAGTACGCCACCGCGGCGAGCGTGAGGTGCGCGGGGACCGCGCCCACCGGGTGGGGCCAGTTGTCGAAGGTGAAGACGGGCTCGAAGCTTCCGGCCAGGGCCGCGGCGAAGGCGACCGACTCGGGGCCCGGCAGATCCACCAGCACGGCCGTGGCGCGCGCCGCCTCCGGCTGCTCCGCGAAGAGGCTGCCCAGCGCCTGCCCCTGGTTGTACGCCGCCTCCATCTCGGGCGTGAAGATGGGGCGCAGCTCGTTGACCAGCGACCCGGGGGTGGAGACCGACTGGAAGAGTGTCGCCTGGTAGAAGGGCTTGAGCGCGTCCTGCCTGGGCGCCATCTCGGTGGCGAGCGCGCTGAGCTCCCGGGGCCGGAGGGGGACGTTGGCCTGGCCCGTGAAGGTGAGCGTGTCGTCCGTGGCGCCGAAGTTCCACCCTTGCTGGCGCTGCATCTGCAGCGCGTCATGCATCTCCAGGAACTCGTCCTCGCCCGAGGAGGCGAGCGCGATGCCGCCCACGGCCACCACGCCGCCGAACACCGCGAGCGCCTGGAGGGCCTTGCGGCGGGAGACGGGGTCGCTCATCGCCGACAGGCCCTCGTTCCACCACTGCGCGCCGATGAGGCCCGGCTGGCGGGTCATCACCTTGCGCTGGAAGGGGTTCTGGTCGTTGTTGCTCATCGTCTCCTCGTCTTCCTTGTCACGGAGTGACCAGCACCGGGGTGCTCAGGGCGCGCGTGTCGGTGGCACCGCGCTGCACGCGGGTGTAGAGGCCCGCCGCCTCGCCCGCGATCACATACACGCCGTGGTTGATCGTCTCTCCGCCCGCGGTCTCCTCGGCGGCGAAATAGCGCTGCGCCACCCAGCGGCCGGGCACCGCGTGCACCAGCGCCGCGTTCCACTCCTGCTGCGGGGTGAAGCGGCCCACGAGCACCTCGTCCCCCTCGGCGCCGTAGTCCGACTTGAGCACCCACGCCTCCCTGTCCCGGGCCAGCTCCTCGACGGGCAGCGTCTCCATCCGCACGGTGTAGGGGATGTGGGCGCGGATGGTGGCCCGCGCGCGCGGGGAGAAGCGCTCGTGCCGCTCCCACATGAAGGCCAGGGTCCGCTTGTTCTGCGTGAGCACGGCGCCGAACGGATTCACCACCACGCACCGGCCCTCCAGGCACGCCTGGAGCACCACGGAGAGCGGGCCGGCCAGCGGCACCATGTCCTCGAAGGGCTCCTCGTCGTCCCAGACGGGGAGCCGCTCGCCCCACCAGTCCGTCTTGTAATGGCGCAGCAGCACGTCGCACGGCTCGCCGAAGAGGCGCACCCGCCCGTCCGGGCCCGAGGTGAGGTTGAAGGGCGAGCCCAGGTGCACCGTCCACCCGCGCGCCTCGAACCACTGGCGGTAGAGCCGCACCAGGCCCAGGTCCTCGGGCATCTCCGTGGGGTAGAGGATGCCCACCGAGAGCTGCTCGGGCATGGGCACCAGCAGCCGGGCCGCCAGCGACTCCACCATCGAGCACATCCGCTCGCCCAGCTCCGTGTTGGGGTCCACCGTGCCCGGCCACGCGGGCCGCACCAGCGGGTTGAGCAGCACGGCCTCGACCTCGCCCGTGGGCGTGTCGCTGTTGAGCTCGCACACCGCGAGCTGCCCCTCCCGGGTGAGGAAGACGTCCGCCCGGGCGAAGCCGTGCCAGAAGGGCTGCGAGGCCTGCCACATGAGCTTCTGGCCGGGCGTGAGGCAGAAGAAGTCGTCCAGCACCTCGGGAGAGGCGGCGCAGGCCAGCACCAGCTCGTGGTAGGCGGCCGCCACGGCCTCGGCCGCCCGGAAGAGCGCGGCCTGGCGCTCGCGGGGCATGAGCAGGGGCTCGGCGCGGAAGCGGGGCGCGCCCTCCAGCCACGGATCCGTGACGAGGCCCGTGCGCACCAGATGCTCGGCGAGCGCCTCGTAGGTGAGCGGCGGCGTGCTCATGCCAGCCGGGTCACCAGGAACGCGGCGGCGAGGTAGGAGACGGCTTCCAGCACGCCCATGCCCAGGTTGCGCTCGGCGGCGATGCCCTGATCCAACCGGCCGCCGCGCAGGGTGAAGCGCGCGCCCAGCAGCAGCGTCTGCACGAAGAACTGGCGCACCGGGTAGAGGGCGAGGGCGAAGATGAGCGCCAGCGCGTAGCCGCGCAGCGAGGCCGCCCAGCCCACGAAGTCCCCCTCCACCGCATGGCCGATGATGAGGGACAGCGCCACGGTGATGCCCGCGTAGCTCAACGCCGCGGCGAGGTTCTCCCCGAGGATCTCCTCGGCGTCGTCATAGGCGGTGAGGGTGCGGAAGAGCATCACGAACAGGTGCAGGGTGACCTGGGCGATCACGACGAAGACGAGCACCACGCCCAGCATGCTCAGGTTGGTGCCGGACACCGAGCGCGACAGGAGGATGCCGGTGGCGAGGTAGTGCGAGCCGGCGGCCAGTCCGGCGGCGATGTTGCCGCGCTCGACCTCGGCGGCCAGCCGCGCGCGCAGCAGCACCCGCACGCCCAGGTGCCCGAACACCACGAGCAGCACCAGCGCCGCGAGGCCGTAGGCGGACACCCAGAGCACGTCGTGCCACAGACTCTCGCCCTGGGCGCACCCGGCCACCACCGAGCCGGAGATCAGGAAGAGGCCGAGCACCTGGCCCACCTGGAGGAGCGCATGGGCCATGTGGCCCTCCTCCATGTCCGAGCGCACGGTGTGTGCGGGAGACAACAGCCGTTGTCCGGCGCGCAGGAGCAGCAGGAGCACGACCGTGGTGATCGCGCCAAGGGCGGGCAGGTAGAGGGGGCGGAACTCCATGGGGACCGGGAGCCTACACCGGTCTCCCTCTCGTCATCTGCTCCGTTTATCCCACCTCCCTGGAATTGCCGGGCTCATGACGCACCTGCTGTCAGCTACCTCCCAGCCGTGCGTCAGAGGGGTGGGGGTGGCTTGCCGCGCTGCGGCATCGGGCCCAGGTTGCGCGGACGAACGGGGGAGGTCCCACATGCAGCCGTACCGTCGTTTCCATTCTCAGTATCGAGAACGGCTGTCGCTCGCGGACGGGACGTGGGCGGAGCTGCGGATGGTCCGGCCCGAGGACGCGGCGCTGCTGCGGGAGGGCTTCGAGCGGCTCTCCCCGCGCTCGCGCTTCCAGCGTTTCCTGTCGGCCAAGCCCCGGCTGACCTCGGAGGAGTTGAAGTACCTGACGAGCGTGGATGGGGAGCGGCACGTGGCCATCGGGGCGGTGACGTGGAGCCCGGCGGGCCGGGAGGTGGGGCTGGGGGTGGCCCGGTTCTTCCGCTCGACGGAGACGCCCGAGGTGGCCGAGGTGGCGATCACCGTGGCGGACGACGCCCAGGGCAAGGGGCTGGGCCGCCTCCTGATGGACAAGCTGGTGGAGGCCGCGCGCGAGCGGGGCGTGGAGCGCTTCGACTTCCGGGTGCTGGCGGGCAACCTGCCCATGTACAAGCTCGTCCAGACGCTCGCGCCCTGCGAGCCCGTGCAGGACGAGGACGCGCTGTGCTTCAGCGTGCCGCTGGGGGCTCCCGCGCGCGGAGGCACGGAGCTGCTGCGCTCGTTGCTGGCGCTGGCGGCGCAGGGGGCGCTCACGCTCATCGGGCCCACGTGCCGCTGGCGGAGCCTGTCCCGCGCGCCGCCGCCGGTGGCCTACAAGGAGGAAGTCCGTACCCCTTGAGGCGCATGGTCCCGCTCCAGCCGCTCGAGGAAGGCGGGAGTGAAGACGCCATCCACGCGCAGTGAGTAGCGGAAGTGGGGAGCGGCCTCGACTCCGTGGTAGTCGAAGTCGTTGAACCAGTAGGCGCGGCCGTCCACGTGCGTCTTCTGCTGGCGCTCCTCGTCCCAGAGGTAGAGGCGCTTGTTGCCGCGCGGGCAGACGGTGATGAACTGGTCGGGGGCCGTCTGGTCCTCGGGCTCGCCGTCGCGGTGGACGGTGCCATGGTCGTTGGCGTTGAGCCCGAGCAGGGTGCAGCGGCCGATCTCCTGGAAGGGGAGGGACTTCACGAAGGCCACGGTGCGGGGGAAGTAGAGGCGGGCCTCGCGGGTGAAGTCTTTGCCGGCGCTGGTGCTCTTCTCGCTCCAGTAGCCACCGGGGACGAGCTCGTAGAAGACCTTCCAGGGGAAGTAGACGCCGTGCTTGAACTCGAGGAAGCGCATCTGCTCGCGGGTGAGCGGGTGGTCGCGCTCCTCGCCGAACTCGTACTCGTGACGGCGGCGCGGGTCGAAGGCGCCGGGGTCGCTTCCGAGCGAGACGAAGGTGGCGAATTCCTTCTCGGAGAAGCCGCGGATGACCTGGCCGTAGTCGACGTAGGGATCGCCCGCGAGCGAGGGCGGGACGATGCCCATGGCCTTGTGGCTGCCGCCCGTGTAGCTGGTGCCCACCTGGGCGAGCGCATAGCAGATCTCGTCATCCAGCGAGTCGAGGTGCGCCAGGTCGAGGTAGGGCTCGAGGTTGATGAAGGGGCGATCCCAGATGCCCACGAGGCCGTTGCGTGCGCCTGCCATTGCGTGTCCGTCCGACTCGGGCCTCGAAGGGCGGCCCTGTTCCGGGGCGCAGGATACACGAGCAGGCTCCATTTCTTCCTCGCGGGCGCATGCACGGTAGGCTGGCCCGGGTCTCCTCATGCCCTGGCTCGCCCTCGCTCTCCTCGCCATGATCGCCGTGCTGCTCCGGCAGCCGCTCATGGGCGCGCTGTTCGCGCTGGCGGAGGAGTGCAGCTTCCACTGGGGGGCCTATCGCGGCACGCTCCGCATCACCCACGCCATTGGATTGTTGGGCCCCGATGAGCGGATGCGGCGGTCGCTGCGGCAACTCCGGGTGCATGCCCATGAGGCGCTGGGACAGACGGCGCGAGCCGTCGAGGGGGCGCGGCGCCTCGCGGACGAGGCCAGGAGGGTGGGCGATTGGAGTCTCGCCAACACGGCCATCAACACCTTCATCAACGCGGGCCTGTACCAGGAGGCGCTCGAGGTCGAGCGCGGGTGGGAGCCCCAGGCGGCGCACAGCTCGGAGGGAGTGGGGGACGAGCTGGGACCCGACGAGCAGGCGGCCCTGGCGCAGTTCAACTTGTGTGAGGCGCTCTACAACCTCGGGGATTGGGAGGCCGCGCGCGAGCGCCTCCGGGTCGTGGAGGAGGCGGCGGTGGGAGAGCCGCTCCTGCGGCAGGCGATTCTCATGCAACGGGCGTGGATCCTGGCGCACACCGGACAGGCGGCCGAGGCACTCGCGGCGCTGGAGCAGTTGAAGCGCGAGGACATTCCCCGCGTGTATTGGAGCGAGGTGGCCTTCACCCGTGCGGCGGCGTTGCTGGCGTTGGGGCGGTACGAGGAGGCGGGGAACGAGGCGCGGGAGGGGCTGAAGCACGCGCGCCGGGTGGCGAGCACGAGGAATGGGCTGTTCATGCTCGGGCACATCGCCCTGGCCGCGGGGCGATTGGAGGAGGCCGCGCGTCACTTCGAAGCTGGAGCCGCGCACCCGTACAAGGGGCAGGGAGGGGGAGCGCTGCTGGCGTGGGGTGACTGCCTTGAGAAGCTCGGATGCGGCGAGCGTGCCCGGGAGGCCTGGCGGCTGGTGTTGGAGAGGGATCCTCAGAGCGCCGCGGCCCGGGATGCGGCCACGCGGTAGAGCTGGGTGAGGGAGTAGTCCAAGAACTGGTCGATGTCCATGTCGCCCGTGAAGCCGCGCTTCTCGAACCACTCGCGGAACTCCTTGGGCAGAACGCAGTAGCACCAGAAGCGTGGGCTTCATGCGGGCCTCCAAGGTACGCAAGCGCCTTGGCAGGCACCTTCGGTACAACGGACAGCCAGACCCTTCCGGCTCCCCATCCGCGCCTCTATGGGAACGTCAATCCGGGGATGGTGATGCCGCGCGAGCCTTCATCCCGCAGCGTCAGTGTCAATTCGCCAAGTGACTCGCCCCATTCCACGGTGGCCTCCACGATGACCGGACCTTCGGTATTGGGCGCAATCGGATTGTCCTGCCGAATCTTCATCCCTCGCAGTTCCCTGCCACGAGCGTCCACCAGCGAACCACCCACCGCCGTCCAGGGCTCCGAACCCGGGTTCTTCAACCACACCTCGGCTGCGATGCTCATGTCAGAGCGGTACCCGATGCCCCACATGTACGCGATGTCCGTTCCCGATTGAGCGGGTTCCCCGTCTCTGAGTTCCTTGGCCCGGACGCCATTTGACCTGATCGCCTTGTTGGCGATCAGGTTCCGCAACTCCTCGAGCTGCTCCAGGTTGACCCGCGCTTGCTCGAGTTGGGTCCGCGTCTGCCGGAAGCTCATCGCGGAGTTGCTGATTCTTCGCCTGCTCCTGGGCTATTTCCTGCAACAAGGACTCCCGGGGACGCTGGTCGCGATAAACCTCCACCTGATGTGTTGCCTGCCCCGAGTGAGCGACCAGGGACAAAGTGACACGCTGCTGGGTGGCTCCCTCCCCCAGCAGCGCCGTGAGCCGGAGGCGTTCTCCAATCACCAGATCGCGTGGAGGCAGGAGGCTGAGGGTGCTGCGTCCTCGAGTCACCTCGAGGAAGCGCACCTCGTCTTGTAGATCCACCTCCGCGCTCGCATCGAAGACGAAGTTCGTCATGAGCCCTGGGCTGATACAGATCTCCCGGGCTGCTGCCGCGGGTGCCAACGCGAGTTCGATGTGCTGCAAATCCCTGCACGCCAGGGCGGTGGGCGGCTGGATGAGGGGCGCGCTTTGAACAATCACGAGGAGCAGGATGGGGGATGGGGGGAGCACGGATGGTCGCCTCCGGCACGGGTCTAGTTGAAGCTACTGACCTGGATGATGCTCATGATGTTGGCGACACGGGCCTTCTCGGACGTGCTGCCGGGCTCCATGGCAATGCCGCGTCCCTGCGTCGTCCAGATCTCCATGCAGACAGGAACGACCTCACCGTCGGGCAAGCGAGCCCGGGTGAAACGGCCATAGAGATGCCCCTTTGCGAAAAACACCTCGCCCTCGAGCCGGGTCTGGCGTGGGAGCTTCCCCCCAAACGGAGGGAGGAACTCGCCCGTGACGTTCCCCTCCGAGAGCAAAGCGTCACGGTGTGTGTAATCGAACGGGTGGATGGTGATGCGCTGCAACTCTCCCGTCCTGATCTTGAATCGCTCTCGGGTCACTTCGGAGCCGGGCGGGCAATCCGTGGGCTTCGGGGGCTGACGGTGCTGCAGACCCCCCACGCAGGCGGAACCGGCAACACAGGTGGCGGCGAGAAGGGCTCGGGTCGTCTTGGACTTCGTCATCTTGGGCTCCTTGTTGTTCGTCGCTGTGGCGACGGGCGCGGGGGTGGATGACTTCTCCGGTTCCGCGCCGTGGCCAACTTCTCCCGTCAGCCCAGCGGGTGCTATTTCCTGGCGAGGGGTGACCTGCTGCGGTGGGGTCGGGGAAGACGGCTCCGCACGTTGGCCGGGGGGCATCACCGTCGAGGGCGGCTGCCGCCATGCGGCGGACAGGGAGAAGACCCCGGTCCCCCCCAGTACCGCGGCGAGAACGAGTCCCGCAGCCCACCACCGCTTGCGTCCCTGTCGCCCGGGCGCCGCCGGAATGGGGGCAGGGCGCTTGTCTCGCCTGGCTTCAGGGAACAGCGGTGTGCGCCAGGAGTTGTCCGCCTGGGTGCACTGCTCCCCCAGGTCTTCCGCGAGCGCGCGAGCATCCGGGTACCGGGCTTCGGGCTCCTTCTCAAGCATCCGCATGCACAACTCGCTGAGGGCCAGGGGGACTCGCGGATTGCGCTCGTGCGGGGCCGGCGGCGTCGTCTCGAGGATGGCTCGATTCAACCCCGGGTCGCCCCGGTCTCCGAACGGGAGCATGCGCGTCAACAGAATGTAGGTGACGACGCCCATGGCCCACAGGTCGTCTCCCGGCGCGAAAGGGTAGGGTTCACCCTCCCAGGCCCGGGCGAAGCGCAACGCCTCGGGGCTGCGGTACTCCGCGGTGCCCGGCGGCAGCCGCAGGGTCAGCCGTGGCGCCCCCTCCTTGATGCCCGCCGCGCCGAAGTCCACCAGCACCGGCTGCCCGTCCGCCTCGCGCACGATGATGTTGGCTTCCTTGATGTCCCGGTGCACCACACCCGAGTCATGCACGTCCGCCAGGGTGAGCGCGAAGGGCAACAACATCCGCGTCACCAGCTCGAGCGCGGAGGGATTCTCCTCGGCCGCCCAGACGTCGAGTGTACGGCCCTCGACGAGCTCCAGGGCCAGGACGAGGAAGCGCGGCTCGTCCTCTGGCCAGAGGCCATAGCCGTGGAAGGCCACCACATTGGGGTGGCGCATCAGCCGCAGTGCGGCCGCCTCCCGATCGCCCCGCGGGTCGATGCGCACCAGCTTGATGGCGTAGGGCCGTCCGCTCCGCCTCGCCCGGTACACGGTGCCGAAGCTGCCGGAGGCGATCGTCCCCTCGATGGTGAAGCCCGCCACCTCCGTCCCCGGAGCGAAGCGCGGTCCGGGAAGCTCACCCCCTGCCTGTCCACCACTCCCATCGAGCATCCTGCTGCCTCCGAAAAACCTCGGAGGCTACCAGGGAGATGACCTCGTGACCTGGACGCAGCAGGTTGGGTGATGGGTGGGAAACCTGTCCTGGACTCGAAGGCCGCTCAGGGAGCCGTGGTGGGCTCTGGCAGCCGTTGGTAGCGGAACGAGAGGCGGGCGGGGGTGCCCGCGCTGTCGTAGTACGAGAGCATCCGCAGCTTGAAGAACTGCCCGCTGCTGCTGCGGACCACGTACAGCAGCTCCTCCCGGGGGGAGAGCCGGTGCACGGAGAGATTGTAGAAGTACCAGCCGCCCTCGACTCCGCTGAACACCGGCTCCGAGGCGTCCTGCTGATAGCCCTCGGCCGGCGCGGCCGTGAGGGAGTCCCAGCCCTGGTCCTTGAGCACCGCCACCCGTACCTGGCCCGTGGGGTTGCCGCCTCCACCGTTCATCGTGACGGTGTAACGCTGGAAGGCCAGGTCCCAGGCGTTGGTCTCGAAGGCCTCGTCGGTCTTCAGCTCCCGGCCCTCGTCGATGTCGAAGAAGACGAGGGCGGACTTGTTCGTCGCGTCGATGAGGGCGTGGGAGCTTCCCGTCCTCTTGCGGAGTCACCTCGACGAGCGGCCCGCTGTTCGTCTGGCCATCGAATGGGTAGTCCGTGCGCAGGTCCGGGGCACAGCCCGCCACCGCGAGCCCGAGGAGCAGCACCGTCCTGTGAATCCGTATCGGCATGTCGACCCTCACCCCGGCGTTCTCCCAGGCGAGGAGGGGGCCTGTCCAGGGATTGGCAGTCCGTCTCGCGAGGAGCGACTCGCCCGCTTGGAGGCATTCCCACCTGCTGTCCTCCAAACCAGCGAGCAGGCAAGAACGGCCGCACGGCTGAGGGAGAGCACGATGAGGTCGGTCGTCCTGGCGAAATGGACTGTTCTGCTGACGGCTGTTGCGGTGGCCAGTGCCGGATGCTCCCACACGCAGCCGCAACCCGAGCGGAGAGTCTACGTCATCTCCGAGGACGCGAGCGGAGTGGGCTCCCACGTCGAGAGCGGAACTGGCGGGGCTGGCGCAGAGGCTTATTGCAGCGAAATGGAAAAACAGTCTTTCAAGAAGTGCTGGAGGCGGAAGCCCAAGGAACCCAGTATCGAGAAACACACCGAAAACCACCACAAGCACTGCGTCAGTGAAAGCCTCAAGGTGTTCATGAATTGCATCAAAGAGCAAGAGGAACTGGAGCGGCAAGAATCACAGTCACACAAAAAGGAGCTTCATTTCCCGACCATGAACGCAGCCTTGGACTGGCTCAGGGAGCACAAGACCGAAGTGGCACTTGGTGCCGTCGTCATCGTGGGGGGCATGGTCGCCGCTCCTTACGTCATTGCTCTTGTGGGTGGCGCATTGGTGCTGGCCCCGCTGTAAGCGGGCCGAAAGCGTGGTGACAACATGGCGCACATTCCAGAGTTTGATTTGGATGAAGCGATCGATTTTCTGAACCCCTTTATCGAGAATCATGCGAAAGGCTCCAAGGAGAGGAGGGCCTTCGGGCTTGCTCAGATTGCGTTGCTCTACATTCGCGACCTCAAAAAGAGGGATGAGTTCGAAAAATTCTATAAGGCATGCTTTGACACCGCATTCACTGTCGAGGTCTCTCATGAATTCGCGACGCGCGAAGAAGCGGACCAGTGGCTTGCCAGCGGAAAGGCCACGCACACCGAGCGTGTGAAGATCGCCGGCAAGGGCTTCATGGCCGTTGAGGTGTCAGGGAAGTGGTACTTCATGGTCGCCCCGCTCCCGGAAGAGTTGGAGACGGATGAATGGAAGGATGACTCCGAGGACGAGGAGTAGGCGCTCAGGGGTCCGGCCCTGCCCACGCCCGGGACTCCGGAACGGCGGCGATCATGTCGGGGCGCATCCACCGCGAGCGGGCTATAGTCCGCCCCGTGATGGAGACGATCGAGTTCCAGGGTGGGCTCTTCAGTGACGAGGTTCAAGGTGGCCGTGCCGGAGCGCGAATCCGGCTGGGGCTGGAGGGGCTGGAAGCCGAGACCCCCACGGGCGAGCGGTTCCGCCTTCCCTACGCGGACTGCCAGCTCGAGCAGGGGGGCGCCAGTGGGAAGATGATCTTCTGCCACGGCCCCGGCCGGCGGCTCACCCTCTTCTCCGAGCAGAAGGGCTTCGCCGAGGCCCTCGCCCGCTCGGGGGGCGACCCCATCGTGGAACAGCTCAAGCGCATGGGCCTCGCGGCGCGCAAGGAGCGCAACCGCTACACGCTCCAGATCGTGCTCGGCCTGGTGGCGATGGTGTTGCTCACCATGGGCGCCTTCCGGCTCCTCAAGATGGGGGCCACACGCGCGGTGCATGCGCTCCCCGTCTCGGTCGACCGGAAGCTCGGCGGGCTGGCCATGGAGGCCATGTCGCTCGACGGACCGAAGGTGACGGATCCCGTCCTCGTCGGGACGATGGAGAAGCTGGTCTCCCGGCTCGAGCCCCACGTGCGCATCCCCGGGCTGGAGTTCCAGGTGACGGTGGTGGATGCGCCCATCGTCAACGCGTACTGCCTGCCCGGAGGCCGCATCGTCGTCTACACCGGCCTCATCAAGGCCGCCCGGCGCCCCGAGCAGGTGGCCGGCGTGCTCAGCCACGAAATGGCCCACGCCACGCTCCGGCATGGCCTCGAGCGCATCGCCCAGTCCGCTGGTGCCGTGGTGGCGCTCGAGCTGCTCATCCAGGACGTGGGCGGGCTGCTCGCCATGGCGGTGGAGCTGGCCCGGCATGGTGTCCTCACCAGCTACGGCCGCGAGCAGGAGACCGCCGCCGACATGGAAGGGGCGGAGATGATGCTGAAGGCGGGAATGGACCCGGCCGCCCTCGCGGAGTTCTTCGCCATCCTCCAGGAGCAGCACGGGGACGTCCCGGACTCCCTGGCCTGGCTGTCGTCCCATCCCCAGCTCTCGGAGCGCCAGGCCGAGCTGCGGCGCCGGGCCGAGCTGTCCCGCCCCGCCGCCGCCGAGCCGCTGGGCATTGATTGGGACGAGGTGGTCCGCCACGCGAAGGATCCCCAGTCCAAGCACTCAGTGGACTCCAAAACCCAGGTCGGGGAACATCCCGCCCGGGCTGAATGACGCTGACCCCACGAAGGGAAGGGCATGGAAGCGGAAATCCGAAACAAACCCTCGTTCGCCAACGTACTCGTCCGCATGCGGGCGGGTGACGGGCTGGTCGCCGAGGCCGATGCGATGGCGAGCATGAGCTCGAGCATCGAGATGAAGGCGCGCATGGCGGGTGGCTTCTTCACCTCGCTGGTGCGGCGCGTGTTCGGCAAGGAGTCCTTCTTCGTCAACGAGTTCGCCACCCAGAGCCAGGGGGAGCTGGTCCTCACCCAGCCGGTGCCGGGCGACATCACCAGCGTGGCGCTCAATGGCAGCACGCTGTTCCTCCAGCAGGGCGCCTTCCTGGCCTGTGAGCCGGGAGTGCAGCTCGGCGTCGGCTGGGCGGGCGTGGCGAGCCTCGTGGGTGGCGAGGGCCTCTTCCGGCTCAAGGCCAGTGGCTCCGGGACGCTCTGGTTCGGCGCCTATGGCGGCATCATCGAGAAGGAAGTGGACGGTGAGCTCATCGTCGACAGCGGCCACCTCGTCGCCTACGAGCCGACGCTGAGCCTGAGCATGGGGCTGGCCGGAGGTATCTTCTCCAGCTTCTTCTCCGGCGAGGGCCTCATCACGCGTGTGCGTGGCCGCGGCAAGGTCTACCTCCAGTCGCGCGCGCTCGCCGGGCTCGCGTCCTGGACCAACTCCAACATCTACTGAAGAGGGCCCAAGATGCAGACGGAAATTACGTGTCGTCCGGCGTCCTCGGTGGCCCGGATCACCCTCCAGGCCGGTCAGTCCATCACCTGCGAGGTGGGGGCGATGATCGCCATGAGCCCGGAGCTCACCGTGGAGACCTCCTCCCACAAGAAGGGGGGCAGCGGGGGCTTCGTCTCCGGACTGAAGCGGATGTTCGCGGGGGAGAACTTCTTCCTCAACCACTTCACCGCGCACGCGCCGGATCAGGTGTTGATCCTCGGGCCGGGGCTGATGGGCGACGTCGTCTCCCACCGCCTCAACGGGGGCTCGCTCATCGTCCAGGGCTCGAGCTGGCTCGCGTCGGATCCCGACATCGAGCTCGACGCCACCTTCCAGGGACTGGGCAAGGCGCTCTTCTCTGGCGAGAGCGTCTTCTGGGTCCGGTGCACGGGAACGGGTGATGTCCTGCTGAGCAGCTTCGGGGCCATCTACGAGGTGGAGGTGAATGGGCAGTACGTGGTGGACACCGGCCACATCGTCGCCTTCGAGGACTCGCTCCAGTTCGAGATCGGCAAGGCCTCCAGCAGCCTCGTGGGCAGCTTCCTGGGCGGCGAGGGGCTCGTCTGCAAGTTCAACGGCCGCGGCAAGCTGTACTGCCAGAGCCACAATCCGCCGAGCTTCGGAAAGCTGCTCGGCCCCATGCTCAAGCCTCGCTCGGCCTGACGGATCCGCGGAGAACCACGAATGGAACAGGCAACGGCGAATATCGTTCCGAACGCGGCCCTGGCACATGCTGGCCTGCGCTTCGACATCCAACACCGGCCCGACTTCGCGATCCTGGGCGTCAAGCTCGCCCCGGGGCAGAAGGTCCTCGCCGAGCCCTCGGCGATGGCGACGATGGATCCCACCATCGAGCTGAAGGCGGGGACGCGCGGTGGGTTCGGCAAGTCCCTGGGGCGGCTGCTGGGCGGTGAGAGCTTCATCGTCAATACCTTCACCGCGAAGGCGGGGGCCGGCGAGGTGCTGCTGGCGCCCGGGACGCCCGGCGACGTGGTGCACTACCGGCTCTCGGGCAACAGCCTGATGCTGCAGCGCGGCTCCTTCCTCGCGCACAGCGACGGCGTGGACGTCACGGGCAAGTGGCAGGGCGCGCGCGGCTTCTTCAGCGGCGAGGGCCTCGTCCTGCTCAAGGCGGAGGGCTCCGGAGATCTCTTCTTCAACTCCTACGGCGCCATCCTGGAGATCGACGTCACGCAGGGCTTCGTGGTCGACACCGGCTACGTCGTCGCCTTCGAGGACACGCTCCAGTACAACGTGACGATCATGCCGGGGCTTCGTCCGGGCTCGAAGGTGAAGAGCTTCCTCTTCGGCGGCGAGGGCCTGGTGTGCCGGTTCAGCGGCAGGGGCAAGGTGTGGATCCAGACCCGCACCGCCGCTCCCTTCCTGCGGTGGGTGCACCCCTTCCGCCCGGTGCAGAAGCAGAACGGCTGAGCCGGGCTGTCAGGACCGGTCCGGGTACCACCCGGGCCGGGCCCTCAGTACTCCCACTGGACGCCGCCCAGCACGCCGCGCGGGGGGCGGGGGTTGAACTGCTGGTCGCCCGCGTTGAGCAGGTTGTAGCCGTTGACGAAGATGTCGAACCCGCCCCGCAGCTTGTAGGTGACCTGGGCCTCGAGGTCGAAATACGAGGGCGCCCATACCTCGCGCTCCTCGAGGCCGATCACGTTGACCATGCCGCCGGCCGTTCCCAGGTAGTACGGCCGTCCACTCACCCACGAGCCCCGGACGGTGGCCTCCAGGTTGAACGGGCGGTACTTCGTGGACAGCTGCGCGTTGACGCGGTGCCGCGAGCGGGCCTCCAGCGGACGGTTGCGCGTCTGGTCCCTCGCGTCGAGCAGCATGTACGCCAGATCCAGGTACGTGGCGCGCACGGGCAGCCGGAAGCGTCCGTTGAGCTCGAAGCCCTGCGTGTACGCCCGGGCCACGTTCTCGTAGCTGAAGGTCACCGGGTTGTCCGGGTCCGGCGCCCCTCCGGCGGTGATGTTGATGAGGTTGTTGAGCCGGGTGTGGAAGGCGCTCGCGGAGAGCACCCACCCGTCGATGGGCGGGCGCCAGTCCACGCCGGCGTTCACCGCCGCGGAGCGCTCGGCCGTGAGGCCCCGGTTGCCCGAGACGATGTAGCCGATGCCCTGGTTGGTGAAGCGCAGGTACAGCTCCTGGAAGGACGGCGGGCGGAACCCGAGTCCCACCGAGGCGCGCACCGTCAGCGAGGGGTTCGGGTCCAGCTTGAGGGCCAGCCGCGGCGAGGGAAGCTCCGCCGAACTGCGAGTCCAGGTCGAAGCGGAAGCCCGGGGCCACCTTCAGCTTCGGCCCGGCTTCGTCCGAGGACAGCGCCACGTCCCACTCGTCCTGGAGGAACGCGCCGCCCCGGATGCGGCCCACCGGGCTCTCCTCGAGCCGCGCCGAGGTGAGCCGCTCACCGAGCACCTCGAGGCCTGCGGTGAGCGCATGGTTGCCGATCCGGTGGTCCGCCTGGACGACACCCTCGTAGAGCCGGTTGACGTTCTGCGTGTAGTCGTCGAGCGCCCGCGAGCCGCGCTGATCCTGCAGGAGCTGGTCGCGGAACAGGCCGAAGTGTCCCCGGACGAGCAGCGAGGTGTCGCTGGCGAGCCGCTTCCTGCCGCCGAGCGAGACATCGAACTGCTCCTGCCGCTGCCGCCGGTCGAGCACGGCGCCCGAGGGGTTGAGGTCGACGGCGTACTCGTCGCGCAGGTTGTACTGGCTGCGCAGCCACAGGCGGGAGCGGTCATCCGGTGCGTAGGCGAGGGCCACGTCGCCATCGAGCCGGCGGATGCCCGAGCCGCTCGTCGCCGCGTCCGCGGGCACCCAGTCGTAGGGCTCGCGGGTGCGGTAGCCGCCGCCCACGCGCACCTCGAAGGGGCCCTGCTTCGTGCCCGCGTTCGCGCGGAAGTCGCCCTCCAGCAGCGTGCCGAACGTGCCCCGGGCGCCCAGCTCCAGCGGGCGCTGCACGTGCCGGGAGATGAGGTTCACCACGCCGCCGATGGCGTCCGCCCCGTAGAGCGCCGCCGCGGGCCCCTTGACGATCTCCACCCGCTCCACGTCGCGCAGGCTGAAGCGTCCGAGGTCCAGCGTGGTGCCCACCCGGCCGCTCACGCGCTCGCCGTCCACGAGCACGAGCACGTACTCGGGATCCAGCCCCTGCAGGCGCAGGCCCGTGCCCCGGAAGGTGTGCACCAGCTCCACGCCCGGGTGCTGCTGCAGGAGCTGGCCCAGGTCCCGGGCCCCCACCGCTTCGATCTGCTTGCGGGTGATGACCTCGGTGGCCACCACCACGTCCTCGAGCTTGCGCTCGGAGCGCGAGGCGGTGACGACCGTCTGCTTGCGCCGGTCCGGCTCCTCGGGCTCGGGCGGCGCCGGGGCAGGGGTGGATTCGGAGATGGCGGGCCCGGCGGCGTCGGGACTGGAGACGGCCGCGCCGGGCTGCTGGGGATCGATCGGCTGGCTCACCACGAGGGCGGCCACCAGGGGGAGGATCACGGGGTGACTCTCGGCCGGATGCCTCCCTCCGTCAATGGGCGCACACCCGGAGCGCAGGCTCGTGAAACGCGAGAGGGCCCCGGGTCCGTGGACCCGAGGCCCTCTCGTGGTGGCCCGGGAATCAACCCGGGGCCTTCGATACCCTCACCCTGTCCCTCTCCCGAGGGGAGAGGGGATGTTGGGGCAGGGGACTGCTGACTGCGACTGCTGGCTGCGACTACGCGGCCTTCGCCTGGCCCTTGCCGAACGTCAGCCCGTCCTTGCCCGCGTCCACCACGATGTGGTCCCCGGGCAGGAACTCGCCCCCGAGCACCTTCCGCGCCAGCGGATCCATCAGGTACTTCTGGATGGCCCGCTTCAGCGGCCGCGCGCCGTACGTCGGATCGTACCCGCGGTCGGACAGCAGATCCTCCGCCTTGTCCGTCAGCTCCAGCGTCAGCCGCTTGTCGCCCAGCAGCTTCTGCAGCCGCGCCACCTGCAGCTCGACGATCTGCCGGATGTCCTTCTTGCGCAGCGGCTCGAAGAGGATGACCTCGTCCACGCGGTTGAGGAACTCCGGCCGGAAGTGCTGGCGCAGAATGCCCATCACGTCCTCGCGCGTCGCCTCGTCCAGCTCCTCCTTGCCCGCCATCCCCTCCTGCAGGGCCTGCGAGCCGATGTTGCTCGTCATGATCAGCACCGTGTTCTTGAAGTCCACGGTCCTGCCCTGGCTGTCCGTCAGCCGGCCCTCGTCCAGAATCTGGAGCAGCATGTTGAAGACGTCCGGGTGGGCCTTCTCGATCTCATCGAACAGGACCACCGTGTACGGCCGGCGCCGCACCGCCTCGGTGAGCTGGCCGCCCTCCTCGTAGCCGACGTACCCCGGAGGCGCGCCCACCAGCCGGGCCACGGAGTGCTTCTCCATGTACTCGGACATGTCGATGCGCACCATCGCGCTGTCGTCATCGAAGAGGAACTCCGCCAGCGCCTTGGCCGTCTCCGTCTTGCCCACGCCCGTGGGGCCCAGGAAGATGAACGAGCCGATGGGCCGGTTCGGATCCTGCAACCCGGAGCGCGCCCGGCGCACCGCGTTGCTCACCGCCTCGACGGCGCTGCGCTGCCCGATGACCCGCCTGGCCAGCCGGTCCTCCATGTTCACCAGCTTCTGGACCTCGCCCTCCATCAGCTTGGAGACGGGAATGCCCGTCCACTTGCCCACCACCGCCGCGATGTCCTCCGCGTCCACCTCCTCCTTGAGGAACTTGTGGCTCTTCTGCAGCTCGGCCATCTTCGCGTTCTGCTGCTCGATCTCCTTCTCCAGGCCGGGGATGACGCCGTACTTGATCTCCGCCGCCTTGTTGAAGTCACCCTGCCGCTCGGCCGCCGCCTGATCGTTCTTCGCCTTCTCGAGCTTCTCCTTCTGCTCGCGGATGCCGGCGATGGACTTCTTCTCCGCGTCCCAGTGCGACTTCAGCCCGGTGAAGCGCTCGTTGAGCTCGGCCAGCTCCTTCTCGAGCTTCCCCAGCCGCTCCACCGAGTGCGGATCCGTCTCCTTGCGCAGGCCCTCGCGCTCGATCTCGAGCTGGTTCATCTTCCGCCGGATGTCGTCGATCTCCGTGGGCATCGAGTCGATCTCAATCCGCAGGCGGCTGCAGGCCTCATCCACGAGATCGATCGCCTTGTCCGGCAGGAAGCGGTCGGCGATGTAGCGGTTGGACAGGTTGGCCGCGGACACCAGCGCCGAGTCCTGGATGCGCACGCCGTGGTGCACCTCGTAGCGCTCCTTGAGGCCGCGCAGGATGCTGATGGTGTCGTGCACGCTGGGCTCGCCCACCATCACCGGCTGGAAGCGCCGCTCCAGGGCCGCGTCCTTCTCGATGTGCTTGCGGTACTCGTCCAGCGTGGTGGCGCCGATGCAGTGCAGCTCGCCGCGCGCCAGCGCCGGCTTGAGCATGTTGCCCGCGTCCATCGAGCCCTCGGCCTTGCCCGCGCCCACCAGGGTGTGCAGCTCGTCGATGAAGAGGATGATCTCCCCCTGCGCGTCCATCACCTCCTTGAGCACCGCCTTGAGCCGCTCCTCGAACTCACCGCGGAACTTGGCGCCGGCCACCATGGAGCTCAGGTCCAGCGTGACCAGGCGCTTGTTCTTCAGCCCCTCGGGCACGTCCCCGTCCACGATGCGGCGCGCCAGGCCCTCGGCGATGGCCGTCTTGCCCACGCCCGGCTCACCGATGAGCACCGGGTTGTTCTTCGTGCGCCGGCTGAGCACCTGGATGCAGCGGCGGATCTCCTCGTCCCGGCCGATGACGGGGTCCAGCTTCCCGGCCCGCGCCGCGTCCGTCAGATCGCGCCCGTACTTCTCCAGCGCCTGGTAGGTGGACTCCGCGTCCTGGCTCGTCACCCGGCTGGAGCCGCGCACGTCCTTCAGGCTGGACAGCACGCGCTCGCGCGTCACGCCCGAGGACTTCATCACCTCGCCCACCGCCCCCTTGTCCTGCGAGAGGGCCAGCAGCAGGTGCTCGCTGGAGATGAAGTCGTCCTTGAGGGACTTGGCCTCGTCCTCGGCCTTGTCGAATGTCTTGAGCAGCCGCTGGCTGAGCATCGCGCCCTCGCCGCCCTGCATCCGCGGCAGCTTCTGGAGCGCCTCGCCCAACCGGCCGGCGAACAGCTTCACGTCCACGCCAATCTTGCGCAGCAGGGGCTCGACGATGCCCTCCTTCTGCCCGAGCAGCGCGGTCGCGAGATGCTCTGGCTCGTAGTTCGGGTTGTCCGCCCGGCGCGCCAGAGACTGCCCTTCCTGGATGGCCTCCTGGGCCTTGACTGTGTACTTGTCGAGTCTCATGACCCCAACGTAAGGGCCGGGGAAGCCTTGGCAAGAACTGGGGGGCCGCCCAGATTTCACTTGTCGCGTGAGCCTGGATGCTTGGAGCCTCTACGAACTTCCAGGCTCTCCGGGAGTTGCCTTTCTCCCATCAGCCCGGGTATATGCGCGCCCATCTTGGGGGGCATCCTCTGGAAGCGCACGGCGGTTATCTCATCCGAACTGAATCCCTGGGCGGCCTGAAGCTCGTCGAGCTGGCCCGGCGGGCGCTCGTCGAGGACGGGGCCCCGGAGGACACCCTGCTGACGGTGTCCGTCTACCGCAAGCGCAAGGTCGTCCGGCTGGCGCTGGACGGCCCGCACACGGCGGGGCGCCGGGGCTCGCACTGGTACAGCGAGCATCAGGCGCTCGCCCGGCTGCTGTCCAAGGAGGCGGGCCTCACCGTCCACTCCTACGTGTACGACCCCCAGGAGTACGAGGAGGTCATGGCCTTCGGTGGAGGCCAGAACGTGGGAGGGGAGCGGCTGCTCTACGACGAGGTGGAGCTGCCCGAGTGCCTGGACGGGGAGTTCGACGACGCGGCCTTCGCGCGGATGCAGGAGCGCTGGCCGCTGGGCCACCTGGCGTGGGTGTACGGGGTGGAGCGGGAGCTGCTGCTGCAGCTTCACCGCATGCAGGGGACGCGGCTGCTGCTCAACAGCTCGGAGCCGGAGTCGGAGCGGCCCCTGGAGCACCTGCTGCGCGGCCTCGCGGCGTGAAGGCGAGGGCCCGGCGGCGGGTCCTCAGTCCTCTTCTTCGATCGCCAGCTCGCCGTCCTGGGCGCTGATGGCGGCGCGGACACTGTCGCTGCGGAAGTACTGGCTGAGCAGGGCGAAGGTGCCGGCGATGAGGGCCGTCATCACGATCGCGAAGCCCGAGAGCAACCCGGGCAGCATGGCCTTGAACTGGGCGGTGGCCTCGGCGGCGGCCTGGGCGGAGGCCGGAGGCACCTGGGCCATGGGCAGGGAGTTCAGGTGTTGGGCCAGGATCGGCCCCAGGCGTCTGCCCACCACGGCCCATTGCGCGCCATCGATGGTGCGCAGCAGGGCGGCGAGGATGGCGGAGCCCGCGAGCACCTGGCGCATCCGCTCCATGGGCAACCCTCCGGGCCGGAGGAGCCGGGCCGCGGACACGAAGACGACGGAGCACACCACCGAGAGTGCTGCCAGCACCACCGCGTGGGGCCCGCTCAGGGGCTCGAGCGCGGCGAGATACGCCTCGTTGACCTGGGCGCCGCGGACCAGGTCCGGGTCCTTGGAGAAGCGCGACACGTCGATGGCGGCGTCCCGCAGCTCCCCCAGGCTGAAGAGCGTCACGGCCTGCTCGAGCGCCATGAAGCCCGAGAGGGCGGAGAGCACCAGGCACACCGCCGCCGCGAAACGGATGCGCCGCGGCAGCAGTGGGGTGGGGGACTCGGGGGACTTCACCGCTTGCTCGCCTCCACGAAGCGAAGGCGCAGATCCGCGAGGAGGTTGTCGAAGAGCTGCTTCTCCTCGGGGGTGAGGTTGCCGCGCGTCTTGTCGTGCAGCATCCCCAGCAACTCGATGCTCTGCCGGGCGAGGATCAGATCCCGCTCGGCCTTGCCCGTCTCCGGGTTGGGCGCCTCACCCAGGTGGATGAGGGCGCTGGAGGCCAGACCGATGAGGAAGGTGCTGAAGGTGATGGCGGCCTCGGGCACCTCACCCCGCATCACGAAAGTCTCTCCGCGCTTCTCCTCGGTCATGGCGTCACTCGTCCGAACCGGTGTCCTCGTCCTCGTCACCCTCGTCCTCGTCGTCCTCGAAGTCGTCGTCCTCGTCCTCGAGCTCGTCGTGCATCACCGTCTCGACGGGGACGGACTTCTCGGCCACGTCCGGCAGGGTCTCGATGTGGCGCTGGTATGCCTTCTCATCCACCGCGCCGGAGCGCAGGTAACGCTCGGCCGTACGCTTGTCGAGCTGCTTCGGGTCTGTCGGGCTGGACATGGTCAACTCCTCGGAATCTCTTGGAAAAGGGCGCGCCACCTTATAGCAGGGCTACCCTCTGTCAACGCCGCTGAAACCCCACCCCTCCGGAGCCGATGAACGCCCCTGTCCGTCCGTCCCTTCCCCGAGGCCTCTATGTCCTCTGTGATGACACCGTGCGCCCCGAGCTGCCACTGAAGGAGAAGGCGGCCGCTCTGCTCGCTGGAGGGGCGCGGGTGGTGCAGTTGCGGATGAAGCGGACGCCGCTGAGGGAGGCGCTGGCGGCGGCGCGCGAGGTGGTGGCGGCCTGCCGGAGGGCGGGGGCGGTGTGCCTGGTGAACGACCGGGTGGACCTGGCCCTGCTGTCGGGGGCGCACGGGGTCCATGTGGGAGACGAGGATCTGCCCGCGGAGGAGGCGAGGGCGCTGCTGGGCCCGGAGGGGCTGGTGGGGGTGACGGTGCGGGGCCTGGAGGAGGCGCACGCGGCGCGGGCGGCCGGGGCGGACTACGTGGGGCTGGGGCCGGTCTTCGGCACGACGACCAAGCAGGTGAACGCGCCGGTGCTGGGGCTGGGGGGCTTCGGTGCGGTGGTGCGCACGAGTCCCCTGCCGGTGGTGGGGATCGGCGGGGTGAAGCTGGAGAACATCGCGGAGCTGGCCGCCACGGGGGCACACGGTGGAGCGGTGGCCTCGGATGCCCTGCTCGCCGGGGACATCGCCGAGCGTGTCCGGCGCCTGGCCGCTGCTTTTGACAGGGGCGCCCGGGGGACTAGCCTCGTGGGCGGAGACGTATGAAACCTCATGGTCATGGCCAGGCCCCGCGCCGGCCCAACATCGGCATCACCCCGGACTTCAGCGAGAGCCGGCCGGATTCGCCGTTCTCGTACTACGAGTTGAAGGTGCCCTACGCGGACGCGGTGCTGCGCGCGGGGGGCCTGCCCTTCGTGCTGCCGTACTCGGACGAGCTGGCGTGCGTGGACGCGTACCTGGATCGCATCTCCGGGCTGCTCGTCACGGGCGGGGCCTTCGACATTCCGCCCGAGGCCTATGGCGAGACGGCGCGCGAGGGCATGGGGCCGCTGAAGCTGTCGCGCACGGCCTTCGAGACGGCACTGATGCGCGGGGCGCTCAAGCGGAACATGCCGTTGCTGGGCATCTGCGGAGGCATGCAGCTGCTCAACGTGGTGCTGGGCGGCACGCTGCACCAGGACATCGGCCGCGAGGTGAAGGGCGCGCACGAGCACGAGCAGAAGCACGATCGGACGCACCCCCAGCACCCGGTGGACGTGAAGGATGGGACGCTGTTGGCGGAGGCGCTCGGCAAGGGCCAGCTCATGGTGAATTCCACGCACCACCAGGCGGCGCAGAAGATGGGGACGCAGGTGGTGGTGAGCGCGGTGTCGCCGGATGGGGTGGTGGAGGCCATCGAGTCCACCCAGTACGGCTTCGCGCTGGGCGTGCAGTGGCACCCGGAGCTGATGCTCAACACGGTGCCGGTGCACGTGGGCGTGTACCGGCTGTTCATCCAGAAGGCGCGAGAGCACCGGCGGTGAGTGGAGCGCCGCGCGTGCTGCTGTGCGCGGGCCACGAGCCCACGGGCCGCGCGGGACTGCTGGCGGACGTGGCCGCGGTGCGGGCGCTCGGTGGCGCCCCGGTGGCCGTGCCCTCAGCGCAGACGGCGCAGGGCCGGGGGACCTTCCTGTACCAGCCCACGCCGGCGCGGGTGCTGGGTGCCCAGGTGAAGGCGGCGCTGGAGCTGGGGCCGCTGCACGCGGTGAAGCTGGGGCAGGTGCCCGGGCCGGCGCTGCTGGCGGCGCTGCGTGAGGCGCTCGAGGGCGTGGACGCGTGGTGGGTGGTGGACCCGGTGGTGCGGACCTCCCGGGGCGAGCCGCTCTCGAAGCTGACGCGGCGGCACTACCTGGAGCTGGCGGGGCCGAAGGTGATGCTCACGCCGAACCTGGACGAGGCGGCGTGGCTGCTCGGCGGGGGCGAGGTGCACTCGGTGGAGGAGGCGCGCGAGGCGGGGAGGGCGCTGGTGGCCCACGGCTTCGGCGCGGTGCTGGTGAAGGGCGGGCACCGGGCCACGGGAGCGGTGGACGTGCTGTGCCTGCCGGAGCGGGACGTGCTGCTGGAGGCTGAGCGGCTGGAGCGCGCACCCGAGCGCCGGGGAACGGGATGCCGGCTGGGCTCGGCCCTGGCGGTGGAGCTGGGGCGGGGCAAGACGCCCACGGCCGCGGCCCGCCGGGCGAAGTCCTACGTGACTCGCTACCTGCGCACCGGCCGCGACTGACCGTTCCCCCATTCCCCCGCCGTGCCCACTTCCCCTCGCCGCGCCCACTTCCCCTCGCCCTCCGGGAGAGGGACGGGGTGAGGGTGCCTGTCTCCGTGCTCCCAACCGTGACCTGAATCACCCGGGCCAACTCCCGGACATCCGTGCAAGCACTGTCAGACCGGCATGCGACACAGGAGGTCCCGAGCACGGAGAGGAGACATGGCCATCCCGAACGAGCACCGCCTGCGCGAGCTGCTCCAGATTCCGCCCGAGGCATGGGTACCCGACGACGACAGGCCCGAGTACTGGGACGAGACCTTCATGCGCCTGGGTCGCGGTTACGGCTTCGACCCGGAAGCGGGCGAGTACCCGGTCAACCACGGACAACTGGTGTTGAATCTCGCGAGGCTCGTCTCGCCGCTGCTGGACGGGGCGAGGTTCACGCAGGTGCTGCCAGGGGATGACGACGTGGAAGGGGAGGAGCGCGCGCCCCCGCCGGAAGACGGCGACAAGGAGAGTGGCGGAAAGGACAACCGGTACACGCTGCGCCTGAGGCACGGAGGGCGGCGGTACAGCGTCACGTTCCACGACTTCTCGGGCTTCTTCAACATCAACGCGGTGCTGGCCCTGCTGAACGCGGCGCTGGAGCCGACCGGCACGCCGATGCGGTTCTTCGGCTTCGGGGACGTGGTCGTCGTCGGGCCGCTGCGAGGCGTGCAGCAGGCCATGCGCGAGGGCTTCATCCCCGGCTTCGACGGGGCGGGCGTCTTCGAGGACTGGGAGCTGGAGGAGATCGACGCCTGGAGCGAGTCCGGCGATACGCCCGAGTCCCTGGTGAGACAGCTCGAGAAGGGACGCAGGCGCGTGCGGTTCTGCTTCGTGGTCTGAGCCCTACTCGACGCGGGCCCGGCTCTCGAAGCGCGTGTACTCGGCGAGGAAGACCAGGTCGATGTCGCAGATGGGGCCGTTGCGTTGCTTGGCGATGACGAGCTGCACGGGGATGGCCGTGCTGGTGCGTTGGACTTCGCCGCCTTCGGCGTTCTCGCCCTGGTCCTCGCGGTGGATGAACATCACCACGTCGGCGTCCTGCTCGATGGCGCCCGACTCACGGAGGTCCGAGAGCATCGGCTTGCCGCCCTTGCGCTCCTCCACCTTACGGCTGAGCTGCGAGAGCGCGATGATGGGCACCTCCAGCTCCTTGGCCAGCTGCTTGAGGCTTCGGGAGATCTCCGAGATTTCCAACTGGCGGCTCTCCACCTTGCCCTTCTGATGCATGAGCTGGAGGTAGTCGATGATGATCAGCGAGAGCCGCGGGTCTCTCTGCTTGAGCCGCCGCGCCTTGGCGCGCAGGTCGAAGGGGGACAGACCGCCCGAGTCGTCGATGTAGATGGGGGCGTTGTAGAGCTTGCCCGCCATCTCCTGGAACTTCTCCTCGTCGTGCGGGGTGAGCCGGCCGCCGCGCAGCTTCTTCATGTCCACGCGGGCGCTCGAGGCCAGCAGACGCATGAGGAGCTGATCCGCGGGCATTTCCAGGCTGAAGATGGCCGCCGCCTTGGGCTCCTCGGCCAGGCCCACGTGCGTGGCGATGTTCATCGCGAAGGACGTCTTTCCGACGCCGGGGCGCGCCGCGAGGATGAGGAGCTCGCCGCCGTGCAGACCCGTGAGCGCCTGGTCCAGGTCGGCGTAGCCGGTGGACAGGCCGGTGATGCCCGTCGTCGCCGTCTTCATCTTGTCCAGCAGATCCAGCGTGTGCTCCATCAGCTCGCTGACGGGCCGCAGATCTCCCACGCGCTTCTTCTCGGCCAGGAGGAAGACCTTGCGCTCGGCCTCGTCCAGCAGCACGTCCAGCTCGCCCGTTTCCTGGCTGGCGAGCTCCTGGATCTCCCGCCCCGCGTTCGCCAGCCTCCGCCGGAGGGCTTGATCCTTGACGATCTTCGCGTACTGGACGGCGTTGCCCGGCACGGGCACCACCTGATCCAGGCTCATCAGGTAGGCCGGGCCGCCCACCGCCGCCAGATGCCCGAGCACCTTGCAGCTCCTCGGCCAGCGTCAGGTGATCCACCTGCCGCGAGGAGCCGGCCAGCTTCACCATCGCCGCGAAGATCTGCGCGTGCGCCGGACTGGCGAAGTCGTCCTGGTGCACCACCTCCGCGAGGCTGTCGATGATCGTGTTGTCCGCGAGCACGGCGCCCAGCACCGCGCGCTCCGCGGCCAGGTCCTCGTGAGACCTGCGCCCGCCCGTCCGAATATCGAGGATGTTGTCCATGGCTCCCGGCCAGTCTACAGGCTCTGCTACGGGGATGTAGCGCGGCAGCCTGATCGCGCCCTCTGACATGCCACGGGGCCTCGGGACCGGCGTCCTCCCGCAAATGAAAGAGCCGCCCGGGGGTTGACTCCCGGACGGCTCTTGTCTTCCTTCACCCCGGCCCTCTCCCAGAGGGAGAGGGAGGAGGGGCTCAGGCCTCGGCGGCGACTTCGACCTTGATCTTCGCCACCACGTCGCGGTGCAGCCGCAGCTCCACCTCGTACTGACCCGTGGCCTTGATGGGCTCGGGCAGGTGGATGTGACGGCGGTCCACCGTCTGGCCCTGGGCGGCGAGTGCCTCGGCGATGTCCAGCGCGGTGACCGAGCCGTACAGCTTGTCCTGCTCGCCCACCTTGCGGCGGATGACGGCCTTGACCGCGCCGATCTTCTTGGCCTGCTCCTCGGCGGCGCCCTTCAGCTTGGCGTTACGCGCCGAGATGACCGAGCGCTCGTGCTCGAGCTGGCGCACGTTCTGCTCGGTGGCCAGCACCGCCAGCTTGCGCGGCAGCAGGTAGTTGCGGCCGAAGCCGTCCTTCACCGTCACGAGCTCACCGGACTTGCCCAGGTTCGCGACGTCCTCACGAAGAATGACCTTCATGTGCTGTCTCCGTTGGTGCGTGAGGGGCGGCGATCAGCCGACCATCGCGTTGTAGGGAAGCATCGCCAGACCGCGGGCGCGCTTGATGGCCGTGGCGATCTCGCGCTGGTGCTTGGCGCAGTTGCCGGAGATGCGGCGGGGGATGATCTTGCCGCGCTCGGTGACGAAGTACTTCAGCGTCGGCTGATCCTTGAAGTCCACCTTGGCGTTCTTCTCGGCGCAGAAGCGGCAGACCTTCTTGCGGCCAAAGCCACGGCCGCCACGCTTCTCGTCATCACCACCGGCGCCGCCGCGATCACCGCGGTCACCGCCACGATCCCTGTCGCCACCGCGGTCCCGGTCACCACCGCCGCGGGAAGCATTCCTGTCGTTACCAATCATGAGTGTTCTCTCTTCTCTGGAATGGATCCGTAGAAGACGACCGCGGGGGCACTAGGCCTCCTCGGTGCCCTCCTCCTCGGTCTCGGCGACATCGTCCACCACCGCGGCGCGCTCGGCGGCCGCGGGAACGCCCGGACGGGTCTCCTCGACGTCACCGGCCAGCTTCAGGTCCTCGAGCACCGGACGGCTCTCGGGATCGACCTCGTCCGCCAGCTTGGTGGACAGGAAGCGCGTCACCTCTTCGTAGTTGCGGAGGTTACGCTCGAGCTCGGCCACCACTCCGGTGCCGCCCAGGTAGCTGGCGTGCACGTAGATGGCGCGGGGCTGCTTGGCGATGGGGAAGGCCGTCTTCTTCTTGCCCCACACCGTGAAGCGGAGGACCTTGCCACCCTCACGGCCCACGATGCCGCGGACGCGCTCCTTGAGCTTGTCCACGTTGTCGTCGGTGAGGTCCGGCTTGACCAGGAAGATGGTCTCGTACTCACGAAGCCGCTTGGCGGCCTGCGTCTCAGCCATGTTGCTCTCCCCTTGGGGTTGAGTGCCCCCCGGAGGTCCGAGGAGCGGGGAAACGGACAGAAGGTCCAAGGGGGACCGACCGCCGGGAACGGGAAAACCACGCGCCCGTCTCCCTCGCGTTTCGTCCCGGAGGCTCGCGCACCCGGGATGATGGAAAAGAACAGCTCCGTCCCGCCGAAGCTTCCGGAGGGTAGGGAAGGGGCCTTCTACGGGGGGGAGGACCCCGAGTCAAGGCGCCCGCTTGTTGTACCGGTTCATCGCCGTGGCCAGCCCGTCGCGCACCCAGGTGTCGGCCGCGTCCGCCGCCAGGGCGATCAGGTCATCGAGCTGCCGGCGCTCCGCGTCGTCGAAGTTGGACAGGACGTAGCCGGCCACCCGGTCCTTCGCGTTGGGGCCCTGCGGCTTGCCGATGCCGAAGCGCAGGCGGATGAAGCCGTCCTCCCCCAGGCTGGCGACGGTGCTCTTCAGCCCGTTGTGGCCCCCGCTGCCCCCGCCCGCCTTGAGCTGTAGCCGCCCGAAGGGCATGTCCAGCTCGTCGTGGATGACGAGGATGTCCTCCGCCGCCACCTTGTAGAAGCGCGCCGCCTCGGCCACCGAGCGGCCGGACAGGTTCATGTACGTCTGCGGCTCGAGGAAGAGGACCTTCTCGCCGCCCAGGGAGCCCTGGCCCACCCGGGCCTGGAACTTCTCGTGGTTGAGCTCGGCGCGCGCCCGCGGCAGCAACGCCTCCACCACCATGAATCCGATGTTGTGCCGGTGGCGCTCGTACTCGCGCCCGGGATTGCCCAGTCCACAGATGAGCTTCATGGCAGAGACTCCGAAAAACAGACGGGGCCAGCCCCCTTCGGGCTGACCCCGCGTGTGTACGGCAGGGCGAAGAGCTTACTTCTTCGCGCCAGCCGCGGGCTTGGCCGCCGCGCCGGCCGCGGGCTTGGCCGCCGCACCGGCCGCGGGCTTGGCCGCCGCCGCCGCGGGAGCCGCAGCCGCCGCCGCGGGAGCCGCCTCGGCCGCACCCTCGGGCGCGCTCACGACGGCGATGGTGTAGTTGACGTTCGTCTTCACCACCACGCCCTCGGGCAGCTTCACATCGTTGATGTGCATGGCCATGGCGATCTTCAGCGACGTCACGTCCACCTCGATCTTCTCGGGGATGGCGCGCGGCTTGGCGTAGACCTCGAGCTGCACGGCGGATCTGCGTGAGCAGACCGCCCTCGGCCACGCCCTCGGCCTTGCCGGTGAGGATGAGGGGCACGTTCACCTTCACCAGGTCCTCCTCGCGCACGGCGATGAAGTCCACGTGGAGGATGTCGCGGGAGACCGGATCCCGCTGGTAGTCCTTGAAGAGGACCTGCTGGTCGGCGCCCACACCCTTGAGGGTGATGAGGGTGTTGAGCTTGTGCGGGGTGTTGATGGCCTGCTTCACGGCCTTCGGGTCGACGGCCACGCTCAGGGGCTTCTCCAGGTGCTTGCCGTAGACGACGGCGGGCACCAGGCCCTGGCTGCGCAGACGGCGGGCGGCGCCCTTGCCGGTGCCTTCACGCGCCTTCACCTCGAGCGTGCTCTTGTCGATGGACATGGATTTCCTCGGTATGGGGACTGCGATGTGACCGCGCCGGCCCTGGCGCCTCTGGCATCCCGCCCCCGTGGCGGGCCCCGAGACGGCACCTTCCGGAAAGCGAAGGGCCAGCGTGGTGTGGGGTGCGACATGACAGCGCGGGCGGCCGGAGTCAAGCCGCCCGGCGGACAGGAGGGCCCTTCTCCGCCTAGACGAAGAGGGAGCTGAGCGAGTCGGCGCGGTGGATGCGCGCGATGGCCTCACCGAAGAGGCGCTCGGTGGTGATGATCTTCAGCTTGGGGCACGCCAGGGCGGCGGGCGAGAGGGGCACCGTGTCCGTGAGGACGAGTTCCTCCAGCATCGAGTCCTGGATGCGCTGGATGGCGGGCCCGGAGAGGATGGGGTGGACGGCGTAGGCCACCACCCGGCGCGCGCCCCGCTCCTTCAGGGCGGCGGCGGCCTGGGTGAGCGTGCCGGCCGTGTCCACCATGTCGTCCACCAGCACCGCGTCCTTGCCGTTCACGTCTCCGATGAGGTTCATCACCTCGGAGGAGTTGGGACGGGGCCGGCGCTTGTCGATGATGGCCAGGCCGCAGTTGAGCCGCTTGGAGTAGGCCCGCGCCCGCTCCACGCCCCCCGCGTCCGGCGACACGATGACCATGTCCTGCGTGTCCGGAAACTTCTTGCGCAGGTCATCCAGGAAGACCGGCGAGGCGTAGAGGTGATCCGAGGGGATGTTGAAGAAGCCCTGGATCTGCCCGGCGTGCATGTCCATGGACACCACGCGCGTGGCCCCGGCCACCTCCAGCAGATCCGCGATCAGCTTGGCGGTGATGGGCGTGCGCGGCGCCACCTTCCGGTCCTGCCGCGCATACCCGTAGTAGGGGATGACGGCGTTGATGGAGCCGGCGCTCGCCCGCTTGAGGGCGTCGCAGATGATGAGCAGCTCCATCAGGTGATCATTGGCCGGCGGGCACGTGGACTGGACGATGAAGACGTCCGAGCCGCGGACGTTCTCGCCGATCTCCACGTGAATCTCTCCATCGGAGAAGCGGCCGACCGAGGCCTTTCCCAAGGGGCGCTTGAGATAGTCGCAGATGCGATGGGCCAGACCGGGGTTGGAACTCCCGGTGAACACCTTGAAGTCGCGGGGCTGCTGCATGGGCGCGCTACTAGCGCGCCCCGTGGCGGAAGGGAAGCCCCTTCCACCCAGACCTCCGGACCCGTGCTCAGTCGTGATCGCCCGAGGCGGCCAGGAAGGGGCTCGGCGCCCCGCCCGTTCCATGCTGCCGCTCGTACTCCTGCAGGATGGTCCGTTCCATCTGGTTGCGCGTGTCCGCGTTGAGCGGATGGGCGATGTCCTTGTACGTCCCATCCTTGCGGCGCTTGGCCGGCATGGCGATGAACAAACCGGAAGCCCCGTGAATCACCTTCAAATCCCGGATCACGAAGCAGTGATCCAGGGTGATGGTCACGTAGGCCTTCAGCTTATCCTCGTCAACCGGGTACACCTTGACGTCGGTGATGTTCATGGTCCCCCCACAGACCCTAGAGGTACGAGCCAGGGAGGCAGCCTGAGACAGACCGGCCCGGAAAAGCAAGTCTGTCAGGGCTTCTTGTGCGTCAACCGATGCCTCGATGACACATGTGGGCCAGGAAGGCGAGGTGGTAGACGTCGATGACGACGTAGAGGGCGGCACCGGCCTGGATGGCCCGCTGGCTGAGCTGCATGTTGCGGTGCAGGCACAGCAGCGTCAGCCCGAGGCTCACGATGGTGACCTTGATGGCCATGAAGGCCAGGGGCGAGTGCTCGTAGGCCACCCGCATGAGCGGGTTGAGCTTCCTCGGCCACCTCCAACTGTAAAAAGGTGAGGGTGAAGAGCCCATCCAGCAGGTTGAGCACCAGCAGCAGTACCGCCGCCGGCGAGATGTGGAACGAAGCCCCCTCGATACCCGCCCAACGTGTTGCCTGCGTCGTCGCCGCCACCCGGACCTCCCCGTTGGAATCCGGGGCGGGGTTGTTCAAGATGCTTGCCAACGCGCGAGGCCGGGTGCGGGAAGCCCGGGCGGGTTTTGAAAGTTGACGTGCCAGGAGGGGCGTGACAGAGGGTGACCCGCGCTCCCGCACAGCCTCCCGAAGAGTCCTCCGCGTGCAACAATTTCCCAATGACATCGGGTGGATAGAGGTCATCTGCGGCTCGATGTTCTCCGGCAAGACGGAGGAGTTGATCCGCCGCGTCAAGCGGGCCGTCTACGGCAAGCAGGCCGTCCAGGTGTTCAAGCCTCGACTGGACAACCGCTATGACGAGACCCAGGTGGTCAGCCACTCCCAGTTAAAATTGACCTCCATCCCGATCGAACGGGCTGAAGAAATTTTCCATCACCTGTCCCCCAAGACGCAGGTGGTGGGCATCGACGAGGTGCAGTTCTTCGGCGCCGAGGTCGTGGCGGTATGTGAGGCGCTGGCCAACCGGGGGATTCGCGTCATCGCCGCGGGGCTGGACCAGGACTACCAGGGCCGCCCCTTCGAGCCGATGCCGCAGCTCCTGGCCATCGCCGAGTACGTGACGAAGCAACTGGCCATCTGCGTGGTGTGTGGGAATCCGGCCAACCGCTCGCAGCGATTGGTGGATAGCGGAGAGCGGGTGGTGGTGGGCGCCGCCGGAGCGTACGAGGCGCGCTGCCGCAAGTGCCACCGGGCCGAGCCCACCGAGGCCACGCCTCCTCAGACGCTCGATCTGTTCGAACACTGAAGCCCTGACTGAAACCCCAGAGGTCCGGCCATGCGCGACACCCTCTACGCCAACGTTCCCTTCCTGTTGAGCGAGATGCCCCACCGGTATGGCCCCAACGTGCACCTGGTGGGCAACCCCTTCCTGCTCTCGCAGCTCGCGAAGCTGTGCAGCAAGGCCACCGTCCAGCCGGAGATCAACCGGCTGGTGGCGCTGCTCTACACGGACCTGGTGAAGACGGTCATCAACGCGGAGTTCCCCCGCAAGATGGTGGCCATGCCCACCCGGATGATCGATCACACGCCGCAGGGCATGTACCAGGGCGAGGTGATCGATCCCGCGGTGCGCGCGGTGACGGTGAACATCGCCCGCGCCGGCACGCTGCCCTCGCAGGTGACGTACGATCTGCTCAACACCACGGTGGATCCGGTGCTGGTGCGCCAGGATCACATCATCATGAGCCGGATGATCGACGCCAAGGAGCACGTGGTGGGCTCGAACATCGGCGGGGCGAAGATCGGCGGGGACATCGACGATGCGATCGTCCTCTTCCCGGACCCGATGGGCGCCACCGGCGGAAGCCTGAGCACCGCGGTGAGCATGTACAAGGAGAAGGTCCCCGGCACGCCTCGGAGAATCCTCAGCCTCAACCTGATCGTCACCCCCGAGTTCCTGCGAAGGATTTCCGGCGAGCATCCGGATGTGGTGGTGTACGCGCTGCGCCTGGACCGCGGGCTGTCACCTCCGGAGGTGTTCGGCACGGTGCCCGGCGAGCTGTGGGAGAAGGAGCGGGGGCTGGATGACCGGCAATACATCGTCCCCGGTGGCGGCGGCTTCGGGGAGATCATGAACAACGCGTACGTGTAGAGGTACGACCGTGGCTTTCTACGAGCAGGATGTCGGCGTCCACATCGACGAGAAGAAGCTCCAGGCGCGTGTGCGCGAGCTGGGTGAGCAGATCACCCGTGACTACCAGGGCAAGGAGGCTCACGTTCATCTGCGTGCTCAAGGGCTCTGCGTTCTTCGCCATGGACCTGGCGCGCTACGTGGACCTGCCGCTGACGATCGAGTTCCTCGGCGTGTCCTCGTACCAGGGCGGCACCGAGACGACGGGCGAGGTGCGCATCACCACCGACGTGAGCAAGCCCATGGCGGGCAAGCACCTGCTCGTCATCGAGGACATCATCGACACCGGGCTCACCATGAGCTTCCTGCTGGAGAACCTGAAGGCCCGGCACCCGGCGTCCCTGAAGGTGTGCTCGCTGCTCGAGAAGCCCTCGCGCGCCCGCACCCAGATTCCCATCGACTACAAGGGCTTCGTCATCGACGACGTCTTCGTGGTGGGTTACGGGCTCGACTACGCCGAGCGCTACCGCAACCTGCCCTTCATCGGTGTGATGAAGGGGAAGTAGTCCCCCGGCGGGTCTCCGGCCCGGCGGCCGGCGGGCCGAGCGTTCCTTGCGCGGCAACCCGCCCCTCCCCATGGTCTGACCCATGCCACGAGCGTGGGTCCACCCATCGGAGGGGCCGTGCTAGCCACGCCCGCCCCGCGCCTTCGCACCCGGCTCGCCGTCCTCTCCAGGCGCCGCCGCTACCCGCTCCGCCGTCAGGTCGAGGAGGCGGACTGTGGCCCGGCGTGTCTGGAGATGATCTCCGCCTTTCACGGCTCGGAGCACGCCCAGGCCCTGCTGCGCGAGCTCGCGTACGTGCGCGCTCCGGGCGCCACCCTCCTGGACATCGCCCGGGCGGCGGAGCAGCTCGGCTTCCGGGCGCGCGGCGTCCACGTGGAGGACGCGGCCGACCTCGAGGACGAGGAGGGGCAGGCCCTGCTGCCCGCCATCGCCCACTGGGAGGGCAACCACTTCGTCGTCCTCTATGAAGTGAATGCCCGCAACGCCGTGGTGGGCGATCCCGCCCTGGGCCTGCGGCGCATCCCCCGGGCCGAGCTGGCCTCGCACTGGAACGGCATCCTCCTGCTGCTCGAGCCCACCGAGGCCCTCCACCAGCCCCGCGCGGTGTCCGAAGCGCCCGAGCGCCGACCCACCGCGCTGCGCCGCTTCGCCCGCGGGCTGCTGCGCTACCGCGCGTTGCTCGTGCAGATCGTCTTCGCCACGCTCCTGCTCCAGGGACTGGCTCTGGCTCAGCCCTTCTTCGTCCAGGGGCTGGTGGACAAGGCCGTGGGCGGGCGCGACGTGCCGCTGCTCACCGCCATCGGCGTGGGCCTGGGCGTCCTGCTGGCCGCGCAGGTGGCCGTCACCGCCGCACGGGGCGCCGCCCTCTTCCTGCTGTCCGGCAGCTACTCGATGCTGCTGCTCACCCGTTTCTGGAAGCGGCTGCTGTCGCTGCCCCTGTCCTTCTTCGCCCGGCGCCACCGGGGCGATCTGCTCAAGCGCATCGAGGACCACCAGCGCATCCGCCGCATCCTCCAGGGCGCCGCCTCCTCCGTGCTGCTCGACCTGGTCATGCTGGTGGGCTACGCCGTGGTGCTCCTCCTCTACGACACCACCGTCTTCCTCCTCTTCCTCGGAGGGGCCGTTCTCTACGCGGCCTGGACGCTGGTGCTGCTGCCTCGCCGCGGCCGTCTGGACTCCGAGCGCTTCCGCGTGGGCGCCGAGGCCAGCCGCCTGGAGCTGCAGATGCTCGGAGGCATCCAGACCCTCAAGGCCGCCAGCGCCGAGCAGCAGATGCGCGCCTCCTGGGAGCGGCTCCAGGCCCGGGACTTCGCCGCCTGCCGCCGCCTCTGGTTGCTCGATACCCTCCACCAGGGCGGCACCCTCTTCATCAACCAGGCCATGTACCTGGGCATCCTCCTCTACGAGGCCTGGCTCGTCCTCCAGGGCCGCCTGTCCATCGGCCAGCTCGTCGCCACCCTCGCCATCCTCGCCCTGGTGCTCAACCCCTTGCAGAACCTCGTCACCTTCGTGCACGAGTTGCAGGACGTGGCCCTCTCCCTGCGCCGCGTGGAGGTCGTCTACGAGGCCGAGCCGGAGTCACTCGATGCTCCGGGCACCGCGGCCACGGTGCTCGCCCGGGCCCCGGAGATCCGGCTCGAGCACGTCACCTTCCGCTATGGCTCACCCCACGAGCCTCCCATCCTCGATGACGTGAGCTTCACCCTGCCCGCCGGGAAGATGACCGCCATCGTGGGCCGCTCCGGCGCCGGCAAGACGACGCTCGCCCACCTGGTGCACGGCCTCTACCGGCCTCAGCAGGGCCGCATCCTCTATGACGGCGTCCCCCTGGAGGCCCTTCCTCCCACGCGCCTGCGTCGCTCGGTGGCCTACGTCTTCCAGAAGACCGACATCTTCGATGGCACGCTCGCGGAGAACATCTCCCTGGGCGACGAGCGGCCCGATCCGGAGCGGCTGCTGCACGCCGCGCGCACCGCGTGTCTGGATGACCTGCTCGCGCTGCCCCGGGGCCTGGAGACCCGCATCGGCGAGTCCGGCATCCGCCTCTCCGGCGGCGAGGAGCAGCGCCTGCAACTCGCGCGCGCCATCTACCGGGATCCCCGCGTGCTCTTCCTCGACGAGGCGACGAGCCACCTGGATGCGACCACCGAGCGCGCCATCACCGAGTCGCTCCAGCGCGAGGCGGCCGGCCGCACCGTGGTGGTGGTGGCGCACCGGCTCTCCACCATCCGCCGCGCGGACCTCATCGTCGTGCTGGAGCGCGGGCGCGTGGTGGAGCAGGGCTCCCACGAGGAGCTGCTGGCCCGGGAAGGCGGGCGCTACCGCGCGCTCGTGGAGAATCAGGTGGAGGGTTGAATGGTGCACCCGCGTGAGGAGGACGAGGACGACCTGACACTCACCGAGGAGCTGCGCGCCGTCATGCGTCCGCGCTCCGGACGGCTCCTCGTGCTGCTGGTGCTGATTGCGGTGGTGCTGGCCGCGCTGGTGCTCGTGGCCTCTCGCACGGTGCTCGCGGGCTTGTGGCGATAGCGGGCCGTGCGGGCCGTGCGGCTCAGACGGCAGGGCGGTGGGGCGGACCCCACCGTCTCTGCTCGGATTCAACGGGACTTCTCAGCAGGCGCTGCAGCCAGGGGGCTCTTCGCCGCACGCGAAGGTGGTGATCTCCGGGCACTTCTTGTCCTTCACGGGCCCTTTGCCACCCTCGATTCGAGCGAGGTCCTGCACGAAGAGCTCCTTGATCTTCTTGACCTTCTTTTCCTTCTTCGGCTCCATGTCGTCTCTCCAGGATTCGGTGGCTCACGGGCCCACCCCGCATGCCGCAGGCGCTCGACGAACCTGCATTCGGGGAAACGGCTCCCGGAGAGAACCCAGTCCAGGAGAGCCAAGAAGCCACTCCATGCCCGAGTGCCCGGCTGCCCTGGGCACGGGCGCTTGATGGCTCGCTCCGTGGTCTCAGGGAATGGAAGCGCGTGCCGCCCGTGCGAGGGTCCGGGAGAGCTGCCCGAGGAGATCCGTCCCCGCACGCGTGTCGAAGCCGAGGAACATGGGCGAGGCGTTGAGCTCGAGGAAGCGCAGCGTGCCCCGTGCATCGCGCTTGAGATCCATCCCCGTCCAGCGCAGCCCCACCACCTCCGTGGCCCGGAGGCACTGGCGCGCCACCTCGGGCGGCAATTCGAAGGGCTCGATGCGCTCCTCGTTCTGCCGGAAGTCGAGCGCGCTCGAGATGATGCGCAGGCTGGCGATGATCTCCCCGTCGAGCACGTAGACACGCACGTCCTCGCCGGGCATCAACTCCTGGAAGGTGACGGGCGCGGCCTCCAGTGCCTCCAGCCGTTCGTCGGAGAGATCCTCGGGCCCCAGCTCCAGCGTGGCCGCGCCGCCCTCCACGGGCTTGTAGGCCACGCGCCGGCCCGCGGCGAACCGGCGCACCGACTCCGGATCATTCGTCCAGAGGGTTTCCGGCACCGGCAGCCCCGCCTCCGCGAGGAGCGCGAGTTGCACCGGCTTGGGCGTGCGCCAGTCCGCGGCGAGCGGGTTGTAGAGCGGCACGCCCATCGCCTCCCAGCGCCCCACCAGCCCGCGCAACAGCGTGGTCTTCTCCCGGAAGGCCACCAGCGTGGTGCGCCAGTCGTCGTCCATCGCCTCCTTCGCGTCCACGCCGAAGGTGAGCGGGTGCGAATGGTAGCTGCGCAGGTAGATGGCTCCGGGCCGCTCGAGGCGGCGGCCATCCAGGGTGATGCCACCGAGGCCCTCCGTCAGTGCCAGGCGCGTCTCCTGCGGGAAGGTGAGGGTGTCGACCACGAGGGCCTCGATTCCCTCCTCCTCGACCCGGCGCGCCACCTCCGACACGTGTGTGTCGTCGCGGGAGCCCACGAGGAGGACGGGCCGGGCGGGTGAGCGGGTCGTCATGGGGCGTGTGCTCCTTCCTGGGTGGCCTCGGCGGAGGTGGCCGGAGGCGTGAGGGTGTCGAGCAGGGCGGGCCGGTCCAGCCACATGGCGACATGGGCCAGTGGCGCCTCGCAGCGGCGGCCATCGAGGAAGAGGGTGGGGAGGCCCTGGGCATGACGCTGCTTGAGCGCTTCGGCCGCGCGCACCCGGGCCCGGGCCTTCTCCCGTGCTCCCGTGAGTGCCCCGGGCTCCTGTCCGGCATCGGCCGCCACGAGGGCCAGCGGCTCCCCGGCGTTCCGCAGGCGCGTGTAGTCCCGTTTCGCCGCGCGGAAGAGCTGGAGGAAGACCTCGCCTCCCCAGGCCACGCCCGCCGCCGCGAGCGCCTCGCATGCTGTCCGGTCCCCCGGGTCGTCCGGGTCCATGGGCGCGAGGGCCACGTGCGCGCGCACCTGATCTCCCCTCCGGGCCACCAGTGTCTCCAGCTCCTCCAGCACGGGGCCGCAGTGGCCGCAGGCGGGGTGGGCCAGGAGGACGAGCACGTGCGGCGCGTCCGCCTCGCCCAGCCGGGGACCGAGGGCCTCCGCGTCCAGCTCCAGCCGTGGCTCCTGGGAGAGCTGCGCGAGCGTCGCCAGGGGCGAGCGCAGCAGGCGCGTGTGCTCCCGGAGGAGGGATTCGCCTTCACCGCCGCGGGAGATCAGGGGCACCGTGGTGGAGAGCACCAGCCCGAGCAGCAGCACCAGCAGGAGCGCGGTGGGCAGCAGCCCCGGAGGCGGTACGGGCCCGTGCGGCAGGACTCCGAGGAGGAAGACGGCCGCGCCGCCGAGGTCCACCGCGTGCACCACCATGCAGAGCGTGCAGAAGCGCCGTATCCGCACCTGCGCCAGAATCAGCAGGAGGGAGAGGGGCAGGGTGGGGAGGAAGGCCGCGCCCGTGAGCCACGCCTGCACCGGGCCGCCGCCGAGCGCAGCGGTGCACAGCACCAGCAACTGGGCTCCGAAGAAGGCCGTGCCCAGCCCGGCCAGCGGCACTCCGGCGGGACTCGCCCAGGCGGAGAGCAGCACACTCTCGCAATCCAGCGGTCCGCCGCCTCCGCACAGGCGCGAGGCCTTGCCTCCTCGCGTCCACGAGAGCGCCGCGAGCGCCGCCGCGAGGCCCACCCCGGAGAGCAGGGCCAGCAGCGCGGTGGGCAGCCGGAGCCCGGCGGGCTGGGCGAGGACGGCCAGCACGAGCAGCACTCCCACCAGCGCGGCCAGTCCCCCGCGCATCCACGGTGAGGCGGCGGGTCCGGCGAGGGCCGTTCTCAGCTTCCACTGCTCGAGGAGCAGCTCCCGCGCGCGGTGACGGAGGTAGCCCGGCTCGGGCTCGCCCTCGCCGCCGTACTCCAGGAAGACCACGACGCCCGACCAGAGGGCCGTGAGCGTGTCCCGCTCCATCTCCCGGCTGCCCCGCCGGCTGTCCCAGATGCGGAAGGTTCCAGGGCGCCCCTCCGAGGGTGGAGCGACGGCTTCGAGCAGGCCGAATCCCCCCTGGGGGCCGGATTGGAAGTGGAGGATGGCGGGCAGCTCGTCCGCCTCCAATGTGTCGAGGGTCTCCAGATCTCCCTGGCCGGCCGTGACGTCCAGCCCCAGCACGGGCGCCTCCTGCGCCAGCGCCAGCAGGGAGCCCGGTTGCGCGTGACGTGCGAGCACCTCGCGTACATACGTTCGCGAGTAGCGCAGGCCCAGGCGCCGGGCCACCTCGGCGAGGACCTCCGCCGGGTCATCGCTGGGGACATCGGGATCTCGGAGCATCGGAAAGTGCGCGGGAGGGTAGGCAGCGCTCCCCCGGCCGACGACGGGGCCGTGCCTTCCACCCGGGAGCACGGGTGGGTATTGAACATCCCTCCGCTTCCGGGCCGGGAGCCGGGGAGTCGAAGCGTCCTCCGCCAACACCTGGCAAGCGGACGGCTCACTGTCGCAGGTCTCGTGCGACGGTGACCGTGAAGGTCGTTCCCGTTTCCCGCGTGCTTTCGACTCGCACCGTGCCTCGGTGCGCCTTGGCCAGGCCCTCGACCAGGGTCAGACCCAGCCCCCAGCCCTTCTGGGCTGAATCCATTCGACGATACTGCTGAAACAAGAGCTTCTGGTCCTCCGGCGGAATGGGAGGTCCCCAGTTGTGGACGGAAACCGAGACTTCATCGGGCCCGTGCTGGGTCACGCTGACGGTGACAGGGTGATCTCGAGCCCCGTACTTGATGGCGTTGTTGCACAGGTTCTCGAGGATCCGCCTCATCCCGCTGCAGCTCCAGTAGCCTTGAATCGCCTGGTGCGCGTTCAGCACGAACCGGTCGCCATGCACCAGCGACAACTCCTCCAGGGTTTCCTGTGCCAAGGCGCTCAGCTCGCACTCGGAAATCTCCAGGGGAAGCCCCTCCCCCGCCCGGAGCCGATTCGCATCCAGCAGATCCCGGATCATCCGATCCGCCCGGTCGAGGTTCTCACTGATCCTCGCCGTCAACTTGTAGAGGACGGCCGGGTCGCTTCCCTTTCGCGCCAGCATGTGGGCATTCAATGTCGCGGCGGTGAGGGGCGTTCGCAGATCGTGCGTGAGCGTGGCAACGAACCTCTCACGAAGGTCGCGTTCTTCTTCCAGGTGTGCGGTGACCGTCTTCAGGTCGTGGATGTCGGTATTGGCACCGACCCATTTCACGATCCTTCCCTCTGGATCGCGAATCGGAACCCCACGGACCAGATGCCAGCGGTACTGGCCGTCGGAGCCGCGCCGGAACCGTTGCTCCATGAAGAAGTCGTTGCCGGTCTCCACGGCCTCCTTCAATCGCGGCCGGGTCCGTTCCACGTCCTCGGGATGCATGGGCAGGGTGTCCGGGTCGTCCCAACGGGTGCCCCGAGGCAGTTCCAGGTACTTGAACCACCAGTCATTGTACCAATCGACGAAGAAATCGAGACGTGGCGGTCCAGATGATTTGCGGCAGGGCATTGGCGATGAGTCTGAACCGCGCTTCACTTTCCTCAATCGCCTTCCGCGCCTCGAGTTGAGCGGTCTCGCGGGAGTGAGCCTCGATGGCTCGCTCCCGGGACTGGACGAGCTGCATGAAGCGCGCGCCCGCCTCCGCCATTCCCTGCTCGATGGCGGAGAGGATGATGTCACGTTCCAAGGGGGGGACGGGGCCGTCCTGCTCCAACACCTGGAAGATGACCTCCCGAAGGAGCTGGTACTCCCGGAGCATCTGATGAAGCGAGTACGTCTCGATGCTCGAGCGCTGTTGCCCGTGGTCTCGGGAAAGGCCGTTCGGCGCTTCATCGGAGACCGGGCGGAGGCGCTCTGGCGCCAGGGCCGTCACCAGGTACTCCAGGAACCCTGGCACGTTGTTGCGGAGCTGAGACGCCTCCTGCGCTCTTGCCGCCGGGATGGCCTGGCGGACGCGGTCCATCCAAAGCTGGAGGATGATGTCCTTGTGGGCCTTCAGCCGAGCCGAGACGGAGTGCTGGGTTTCAGGCGGATGGGACGAACGCCCGGTCATGCCCCACCCTGCCGCCAGGCATTCGCTTGTCCGCTCGACTCCTCGACGGCATCACCCGTGTCGAGATGCCGGAGCGGCTTCGCGAACCTGACCTTCATGCTCGGTTTCCTTCCCTTGGAGGCAGTTCAAGCCCTGCCTGCTCAGGTTAGGTCTGCCCGAGGTCCGGCTGCAGAGGGGCCGCCCCTGGTTCATGGTCCAGCAGGCGGGTAGACAGGTGCTCGCCTCAAGCGCGCCGGGACCGCGTACCGGCCGGGGCCTTCTTCGCCGCGGTCTTCTTGGCGGAGGCCTTCTTCGCGGGCGCCTTCTTCGCGGGGGTCTTCTTCGCGGCGGCGGGCGCGGACTTCCGGGCCGGTGCGCTCCGGGTCTTGGCGGGTGCGGCCTCCGCCTTCGGTGCTCCCGCCGTGCCCAGCTGCGCCACGAGCTTCTTGGGCGCCACCGCGCGGTAGCTCTCGTCGAGCCACTTGCGCAGCATGTCGAGCGGAGGCGTGTCACGCGCACCGAAGTTGGCGGACACCCAGCCGCTCTTGCCCAGGCCGTACCCGGTCGGCTGCGCGAATGGCAGCATCAGCGCCGCGCCGTTCGACTGCGGCAGCTTCACGGACATGGACAGGCCCTCGCCCGTCAGCGTCAGGAAGACGAAGGCCTTGCCCTTCACCTTGAGCGTCCGGTGCCCCCACGGGAACTCCTCGGTCACCTCGGGATAGCCCATGCCCGCTTCGCGCAGGGCCAGCTCGAAGGGCTCGAGTCGCTTCATCTCGGGGGGAACCGGAGTCATCGTCATGGCGTGCGTTTCCTCGTGAGGAGTTCACGTATACCGCACGCGGACGCGCCTCCCTTACTTCTTCGGCTTCAGCAGCGTGAGCACCTGGGTGAACGTCCTGTCTCCGTTGGGCGTGGTGGCCAGCACGCCGCTCGCGCCTTCGAAGGCACCCGTGCCTCCGATGATCGGAACCAGCGAGGTGCCCATCTCGGCTTCCCGGCCCGCGACGGTAATGGTCCCGTCGGCCATCGTCAGCGTCCACTGGCATTCGCTGAACTGGCCGGGAAGCGTCCGGACGCAGTAGCCGCTGTTGCTGCCGATGTTCTCCCTGGCCTCGTTCAACAGCGGCTGGTCGAACACGAACATGTCGCCCGGCGAGTCACCCGGCGGACCCAGATCCACCGGCGTGGCGATGCCGCTGCGGGCATCGGCGATGGTGTTCAGGGTCCAGGCCTCCTCCGCGGGGCCATTGTTGGTGCAGCCCAGCACCTGGGCGGTGAAGACAGCCATGAGGATGATCTTGCGCATTTTGTCGCTCCTTGGGGTGGCTCGTTCTGGAGCCGACCCGGGCCGTAGCACGGCCCTCGGGGAGCGTCAGGGCAAAATCCATCCTACTGAGGACGCTGCTGCGTCTCGCTGTCGCTGGTCCGCACTCCCGGCTGGGAGGCGGTGGGGGGCGTCGTGGCCTCGGTACCCCGCGGCGGGGGCGCCTCCTGCTGGCCCTCGGGGGCCGGAGGGGAGGGGGGCGTCCCGGCGGGAGCGGGGGAGGCGCCGGGCTCGGGCAGGCTGGCATCCACCGCCCTCAGTGCCTTCTCCAACGCCTGGGCCGCCGGACCCACCGCGGTGAGCATCTGGTTGGCCCGCTGCGTGTTGCGGTTGCGGCTCTCCGCCGCGAGCTTGAGCTGCGTCAGCGCCTCCGTCACGTCCCGTCGGGCCTGCTCCAGCTTCTGCCTCGCCTGGAAGAAGGCCACGTCCGCCTTCATCGTCTCCAGCGTGCGGCGCTGCTCCTCCGACAGCCCGGAGAGAAGCTCGGCGCGCCGCAGGTAGTAGAGGCCCTTTTCCAGCACGGGCGGCTCGTCCGACTGCACCCGCGGCCGGGCGAGCCCCTCCAGCACCGGGAAGAGGGCCCGGTCCAGCTCGTCCCGCTCGGTGAACCGTTGCTCCATCAAGGACGACACGTCCCGGCCCTCCAGGGGGATGGGGGCATAGGCGTCCGCCAGCCGCGCGTCCCCGGGGCGGTAGGGCGCCGCTCCGGTGGGCAGCATCCGCCCCTTCATCACCACCAGGTGCCCGTTCTCCTGGGCCAGGGTGAAGGTCCGGGCGTTGAGCTGCGAGAGCAGGAAGCCCACCGCCCCTCCCAGGCCCAGAATCAAGAGGGTGACGAGCAGGCGCGTGAAGGCGCTCGTGGCCCGGCGGCCGAAGCCCGGCCGGTTCTGCTGTGGGTTCATCATGGGATTCATGTCGCTTGCTCCCCAGACGTCCAGGCGGTGTGCCGATTTCCCGGCCCCAGTGCTTTCCTTGGGACAACCGTCTCCAGGGCTATACTCGGCCGGCCCTACTCATGCATCCCACATTCCGCCGCCTGGGGACCAGCGAGCTGTTGCCCCGGTACATCTTCGCGGAGAGCCTCTTCGCACGCCGTCGCGTGTTGGAGGTGGACGCGGTCGCCACCACCGGCGGCGAGAGCGCGCGCTTCCTCCTGGAGCGCGGCGCCCGCACCGTCGTGGCCTGTGACGCGGACCTCGCGGCGGTGGCGGCGGCCCAGAAGGCCCATGGCGGCGCCTCGCTGCGCTACCGCGCCAACATCTACGACGACCTCGAGCCCGGCGGCTTCGACCTGGTGCTCGTCGCCGACCTCGCCCCCTACGTGCGCGCCCCCACGCTGCTCGCCGAGCTGGCGCGGCTCGTGAGCCGGCAGGGCTACCTCATCGGCGGCCTGAGCAACACGGCGGGGCTCGCCCTCTGGCAGCTCATGGACACGGAGGAGGGCGTGCCGCCCACGTACGGGCAGCTGCTCGACGCGCTCTCCCCTCACTTCCCCCATGTGGAAGTGGCCACGCAGTCGCCCGTGCTGGGCTATCAGCTCGCCTTCGAGAAGGGCGATGGCCTCCAGGTGGATGGCTCCCTCATCCGGGGCAGCGAGGCGGCCTACTACGTGGTGGTGGCCGGCGCCGAGTCCGCCCGCGTCGTGGACCCCACCTGGGTGCAGCTCCCTCCCGAGCCGCTCGCCTTCACCCGCGGCAAGCTGGACGAGGTGGCCCAGCGCGCCAAGGGCTGGGAGGAGCGCACCGGGCGCCTCAAGGAGTCCCTCAACCGGCTGCGCGCGGAGCTGACCGACCGCGAGAACGAGGTCGTCCAGCTCAAGCCGGCCCTGGAGATCGCCCGTGACGACGTGGCCCGGCTCACCGCGCAGCTGGAGCAGGCGCGCGGCACCCCGGAAACGACCCGCGAGCGCGATGAGCTGTCCTCCCGCCTGCGCCGCACCGAGCTGGAGCTGCAGGTGGCCCTGGAGCGCGTGGCCGACGCGGACCGGCGGCTCGGCCAGCAGCGGTTGGAACTGGAGGCCGCGGAGCGCTCCCGGAAGGAGTCGGAGGTCCAGGTCCTCGGCGCCCAGGAGACGCAGCGGCTGGAGCGTGCGCGCCGCGAGGAGCTGAACACCACCCTGGAGGAGTCGCGCGAGCGCCTCACCCAGGCCTACACCCAGCTTCGCGAGCTGCAGGACGAGCTGGCCTCCGTGCGTGTCGAGCGCGAGAAGGACCGGCTCTCGGCGGAGCGCGCGAGGGAGCAGTCCGAGGAGCTGCGGCGGCAGGTGGAGGCGGCCCGCGAGCGCGAGCTGCGCCTGGCCGAGCAATATTCGACCTCGCTCGCCGCGGTGGAGCTGCTCAAGTCGGACGTGGCCAAGGCCGAGCAGGCCCGCCAGAACGTCGGAGTCGCTGCTGCGCTCGCGCGACGCGGACGTGGCGCGTCTGTCGCGCGAGGTGGAGGAGGGCTCCCGGCGCGTGTCAGCGGCGGAGGCGGCCCGGCGTGACGCGGAGGTGCGCCTGACGGCCCGCGAGGCCGAGTGGCGCGGGCTGGAGACGGAGGCTCACGGCGGCGCGCGCCGAGCTGGAGCGGCTCACGGCCGAGGTGGAGGCCCGCTCGCGTGCCGAGGAGAACCTCCGCACGGCGGCGGCCCGGCTCGAGCAGGAGCTGCACGAGGCCCGGGGCAGCCTGGAGTCGCTGGAGGAGGAGCGGGTCCGCGCCGCGGCGGAGCTGGAGGAGACCATCGAGGAGGAGCGCCAGCGCGCGGAGACGCGGGTGGCGCAGGAGCGGGCCAGGACGGAGCGGGCCGAGGCCCTCGCCGCCCAGGAGAAGGCCGCTCGCGAGGCCCAGGAGCTGCGCGCCGAGGGGCTCGAGAACCAGGTGCGCGTGGAGGCCGGTGCCCGGGAGGAGGCCTCGCGGGCCCTCGCCGAGCTGGAGGCCCAGCAGCAGCAGTGGGCCGACGAGCGCGGGGTCCTCCGGCGGCGCGTGGTGGAGGTCGAGGCGACGCTCACCGAGCTGGAGCGGGTGCGGGCCTCGGACGTGGAGTCGATCACCCGGCTGGACGCGGCGCTGAAGGCGACGCAGGGCTCCATCACGGCGGAGCAGCAGGCGCGGGCCCGGGCCGACGAGGCGCGCGAGCAGGCGCTGGCCGAGCTCGAGCTGGAGCGCGAGGGAAGGGCGCGGCTGGAGGAGGCCGTGGCCCAGGCCGAGGCGCGGCTGGCGGCGGAGCACCAGCGGCTCGAGGAGACCCGCGAGGCGCTCTCCAACGTCCGCGCCGAGCTGAAGTCGGAGCGGCAGCAGCGTCTCCTCGGAGATGAGGAGGGCTCGAAGCTCCAGGCCGTGCTCGAGGAGGAGCGCCAGCAGCGGGCCCGCGTGGAGGCGGCCCTGGCCGAGGTCCAGGCCGGGCTCGAGGCCGAGCGGCAGGGGAGCACCGGGCTGGCGTCCGAGCTGGCCCAGGTCCAGGCCGAACTCGAGGTGGAGCGGCATCAGCGGACCCTGGTGGAGGAGTCCCTGGCGCAGGTGCGGGCCGAGTCCAAGGCCGAGCGGCAGCGGAGCTCCGAACTGGAGGCCGAGCTGGCCCTGGCCCGGGCCGGGCTCGAGTCCGCGTGGCAGGCGCATGGTGCGTCGAAGGAGTCCACCACGCGGGTGATCGCCGAGCTCGAGACGGAGCGGCGGCAGCGGACCGGGGCGGAGGCGTCGCTCGCCACCGTCCAGGCGGAGCTGGAGACGGAGCGCGAGAGCAGGACGCGCACCGAGGAGTCGCTGGAGCTCGCCTGGACGCAGCTCGAGGCCGAGCGGCGGCAGCGCACCGAGACCGAGGGGTCGCTCGTTTCGGAGCGCGAGAAGGCGGCGGCGCACCTGGCCCAGGTTCGCGCCGGGCTCGAGGTGGAGCGGGATGCGCTGCGCCTGGAGCTGGAGGCCGAGCTGGCGCAGTCCCGTGCCAGGGCGGAGTCCTGGCGGAGCGAACGCGAGCAGTCCGAGGCGGCCCTCGAGGAGACGCGGCGGGCGCTGGAGACGGAGCGCTCCGGACGCGAGGCCCTGGCGCAGTCGCTGGCCGAGGCGCGCGCGGATCTGGAGTCCGCCCGGGCGGGCGCGGACGAGCGCGAGCGGGCCCGGCTCGAGGCGCTGGAGGAGGCCCGGCGGGAGTCCTCGGCGTTGCGTGCGGAGCTGGAGTCGGCCCGGCGCGAGGGCGAGGAGCTCCGGGCCACCCTGGAGGAGGAGCGCGCCCGCGAGGCGGCCCTGAAGGAGTCGCTCGCGGAGGCCCGGGCTCGCGAGGAGGCCATCTCCACCGAGCGCGACACCCGCAAGCGCGACGCGCTGGAAGTCCGGATGGAGCTGGAGGGCCTCCGGGACGATCTCGCGAAGAAGGACCAGGAGCTGGAGGCGCTGCGGGCCCAGGCGGCGCAGCTCGATGTCACCCGCTTCCAGGCGCACCAGGCCTCGATGGCGCTCCAGCAGGCCCACCAGGGACTGCGCGACCGGGACATGCACATCTCCCACCTCCAGAAGGAGGTGTCCGAGATCCGGGCCCGGCTCGCCGCGGAGCACGAGCAGATGGAGCTGGTGACCCTGCAGCTCGAGTCGGCACGGCGCATCGCGGGCAAGGCGCCCTCGCTCGAATCGGCCCTCGAGGAGGAGCGCGCGGCGCTCGGGAGTGTCCGGGAGGCGCTGGAAACGGCGCGCACCGGGCTGGAGAGTGCCCGGGAGGAGCTGGAGACGCTTCGCGCCGGACTGGCCCGTTCCCGGGAGGAGCACGAGGCGGAGCGGGAGCGGGTGGCCGCGGCGCGGCGCTCGGCGGAAGAGCTGGAGACGCGGCTGGCGGAAGCCCGGACCGAGCTGGAGTCCGCGAAGGCGAAGCAGGCCGAGCTGGAGGCCCAGGCGGAGGAGTCCCGTCTGCGGGCCCAGGAGCGGCAGGCGGACGTCGAGGCGAGGCTCGCCGGGCTGGAAGCCAGGGCCGAGGAGGCGGAGCAGCGGGCCCGGGAGCAGGAGGCCGCCGCCGAGGCTCAACGTGCCGAGCAGGAGGCGCAGCGGGCCGAGCAGGAGGCCGCCGCCCAGGCGCAGCGGACCGGGCTGGAGGCGAAGCTGGCCGAGCTGGAGGCCAGGGCGGAGGAGGCGGAGCGCCGGGCCCGGGAGCGGGAGGTCTCCGCGCAGGCCGTGCAGGAGCAGTTCGCGAAGCTCGAAATGGAGAAGGGCACGCTCATCTCCGAGCGCGAGCGGCTCAACTCGGACCTCACGGTGGCCCGTGCGGCGCGCATCCGGCTGGAGGGCCGGGTGACGGCGCTGGAGGCCGCCTCCGCCGAGGCCGTGAAGTTCCTCGACGCCGAGCGCACCGAGAAGGCGAGGGCGGCCCAGGCGCTGACCGACCGCATCCAGATGATGGAGACGGAGCGGGCCGGGTTGCGCGAGCGCATCGAGCAGCTCCAGGCGCGCAAGCCGGTGTCGGACTCCGAGGCCATCCTGGAGATGTCCGAGGAGCTGGAGCGGCTGCAGGGCGAATTCGACACCCTCCAGAGCACCCTGGCCGAGCGTGACCTGGCGCTGGCCGAGCAGAAGCGCCGCCTGGAGGAGCAGGAGGCCGAGCTGGTCTCCTTGAAGAAGCTCTCCGCCAAGAAGGGGGCGGACACCGTCCAGGACATCTACGCTCGGGCCAACGCCGAGCTGAACGCGGTCAAGAATGAGTTGCTTCGCCGCCCGAAGGGGAGCACACCCGCTACAGTGGCACCCGCGTCTACCCCGAAACCCGAAGACCCGGGCTGAAGAGACCCGACGACCATGAGCACTACGGCAGAGTTCTTCTTCAAGTACCACGGCCTCGGCAACGACTTCATCGTGCTGGACTGCCGGCAGGATGGCACGGACATCGACGCGAGGTTCTCCCAGTGGCTCTGCGACCGGCGCAGGGGCGTGGGCGCGGACGGCGTGCTCTGCCTGTTGCCCTCGGAGTCCGGCCATGCGCGCATGGTGGTGCACAACGCCGATGGCAGCATCGCGGAGATGTGCGGCAACGGTCTGCGCTGTGCGGTGAAGTATCTGGTGGACCACTCCGGCGAGAAGCCCGAGCGCATCGAGGTGGAGACGGGGGCCGGGGTCCTCTCGTGTATGCCGGGGTACGGCGTGGACGGCGTCGCCGAGGTGGAGATCTCCATGGGGCCCGCGCGGCTCGTCGCCCCCAACCTGCCCTCGGGCGCCACCGGCCAGCCCTTCCTGGGCGAGGTGGTCCCCGGCCATTCCGGGCTGCGCGGCTACGCCATCAACATGGGCAACCCCCACCTCGTCCTGCTCGACCAGCCCCTGGAGGACGCCGGCCGTCTGGGCCCCGAGCTCGAGCGGCACCCGGGTTTCCCCGAGCGCACCAACGTGGAGTTCGTCCGGGTCACCGAGGAGGGCCTGGCCGTGGTGGTGTGGGAGCGGGGCTGTGGCCTGACCGAGGCCTGCGGCACCGGGGCCTGCGCGGCGGCCGTGGCGGCGGTGCTCGCCCGGCGGCTCCCGGCGGATGCCTGGCTGCGTGTCACCCTGCCGGGCGGGGACCTGCACATCCGTGTCCCCTCGGACCTGTCGGACGTGCGCCTCCGGGGGCCCGTCTCCTTCGTCTTCACGGGCGTTGTTCCGGATCTCCCGGGCCGGTAACCTCGGCGTTCCCCCCCTCCCGTCGAGTCCTCCGCCGTGGCTGGCCCCATTCTCGTCGTCGATGACGACAACTTCTTCCGGCAGCTCGCTTCCGACATGCTCTCCCGGAAGGGCTACCTCGTCGTCCCCGCCGCGAGCGCCGCCCAGGCTTTGGAGGCGGCCACGCACGAGACCTTCGATCTGGTCATCACCGATGTGGTGATGCCCGAGCTGGACGGCTTCGGCCTCACGGCGAAGCTGCGCGAGCGCGACCCCGAGCAGGAGGTCATCCTCGTCACCCAGCGCACGGACGTGAAGGGCTCGGCCATGGCCCTGAGCGCCGCGGTGTCCGTGGTGCTCACCAAGCCCGTCGAGGAGACGGACCTGCTGCTCGCGGTGGAGCGCGCCATGGAGCGCGTCCAGCTGCGCCGCGAGCGCTCCCAGCTCCAGAGCGAGAACCTGGAGTTCGCCCGCTACCAGAACATCCACCAGCGCTGCCTGGAGTTCCTCTCCCAGCCGGACCTGGAGTGGCTGCAGGAGCGCGTGGCCGCCGAGCTCGCCGCCGTCTGCGATGCCCAGAGCGCCGCCCTGTGGATCATCGATGACCGGGGGCACCTCGTCCTGCGCGCCTACCGGGGCCTGCTGGACAAGCAGTTCCTCGCCGAGCGCATGAGCCCGGATGGGCCGCTCGGCAACCGGCTGCGCGAGGCCATGCCGTGGATCGCCCGCGACGAGCGTTCGCCGGTCCTCTACGTCCCCTTCGTCATCGGCGGGGAGATCATGGGCCTGGCGCAGCTCTCGGACCCCGTCGCCGGCGACTTCCGCTCCGAGCACGTGCGCTACGCGAAGATCCTGGGCGACTCGGCCGCGGTGGGCGTGAAGAACGCCCGCCGGATGCTGGCGCTGCAGCGGTTGGGCCTGCGGGACAGGGACACCGCCGCCTACAACCTCAGCTACTTCACCGACTACGCCTCCAAGGAGATCTACAAGGCGCGGCGCTACGGGCGGACGTTCTCGCTGCTGACGTTCAGCGTGGACAACCTGCCCCTGGTCCGCATGCGCCTGGGCGTGCCGGACGCGAAGCTGGCGGTGCGCGGCATCATCAAGGCCTTCGGACGCATCGTCCGGGACTCGGACGTCATCGCCAAGGCGAGCGACCAGGAGTTCTACCTGCTGCTGCCGGAGACGGACTTCTTCGGCGCGATGATGTTCGTGCGCCGCGCCCTGGACGCGGTGCGGGCGGAGCCGGAGGCGCAGGAGGTGGAGGCGCGCCTGCCGCTGGCGCTGGTGGGCGGGGCGAGCACCTTCCCCAAGGACGGCGAGGACTTCGACGAGCTGGTGCACCGCTGCCGCCGGCGCATGGACGAGCGGCGCTCCTCGCTGCAGCGCAAGCTGATGCTGGACACGCTGCCCTTCTGGGACGAGGTGGACCTGCTGCTCGGCAACGCCTCCAGCCCCCGGCTGCCGGTGGAGGAGAACGCCGAGCCCTCTCGCCGCGGCAAGGTGTCCGACGTCCTCTTCGACGAGCTGCAGGCGGAGATCGCCCGTGAGCTGATGCGCGACCCCAGCTCGCGCGGGCTGCTGTACGTGGGCAGTCCGGAGATCCGCGCGGACCTGCCCATCGCGCAGGGGCTGGAGTCGGCCTCGCCGGAGATGGCCTCGCGCATCTACCTGCTGGGGCGGCGCGGGGACCTGGACTCGCACCCGGCGCTCACGCCCGTCTTCCTGGAGGGGGACGAGCGCATGGCCCGGCACGAGTTCATCCTCTGGATGTCCGAGACGGCTTCGTACGCCCTCATCCAGCGCCGGGGTCTCGGCGCCACCTGGGGGTTCCACTCGTCGGACACCGCCGTGGTGGATGGGCTCATCACCCGCCTGCAGACCGAATACGACCTGCAGCCGTACTGACCCGATAGGGAACGACCATGGCCCAGGTTCGAAAGATCCTCATCGCCGATCCCGACCTCGAGTCGGTTCGCCCGCTCTCGCGCTCCCTGCGCACGCGGGGCTACCAGGTGCACTACGCGCCGGATGGCTCGCGCGCGCTGGAGGTGGCGGTGCTGCGCCATCCGGACCTCATCCTCTTCGATGAGGCGTGCCGGATGCTGGACGCGCGCACCTTCATCAACATCCTGCGCACCAACCCGCGCACGGACGACATCCCGGTGGTCGTCTCCACCGGCCAGTTCGAGGCGGACAAGTTGCGCGGCCTGCGCGACGGCTTCCTGCGCAAGCCCTTCAACCTCGACGAGGTGCTCTCCCGCATCGAGCACGTCTTCCGCCGCAACGAGGCGGCGAAGGACCTCAAGAGCGAGGTGCAGGAAATCGAAGGCTCGCTCAGCCAGCTCAGCATTCCGGATCTGATGCAGATCCTCGGGATGAACAAGCGCAGCGGGAAGCTGACGCTGGAGCGGGGCAACGAGCGCGGGGAGATCGTCGTGGTGGACGGCCGCCCGGTGAACGCGCGGGTGGGCCGCGCCGAGGGCGAGAAGGCCCTCTTCCGGCTGCTGGTGTGGAGCGAGGGCTCCTTCACCTTCTCCCCGGGGAACACGGGCGGCAAGCCCCGCATCCAGCGCGCCGTGGACGACGCCCTGCTGGAGGCGATGCGCCAGGCGGACGAGGTGAACCGGCTGCTGCCGGGGCTGCCCGCGCGCAATGTCCGGCTGGTGCTCTCGCCGGAGGCGGACCTGACGCAGGATCAACACCCGGTGACGGCGCAGGTGGTGGAGCTGCTGCGCCAGCCGCGTGCGCTCGGCGAGGTGCTGGACCTGGCGCCGGCCACGGACCTGGAGGTGGTGGGCGTGCTGCACACGCTCCTCCAGAAGGGCGTGGCCCGCATGTCCGAGCCCGACCGGGACGAGGGCAGTGGACCGCTGCTCGGGCCGGCGGAGGTGCACGCGCTGCGTGGACGCATCCTCCGGGGCCGGGGGCCCTCGCGCGAGGCCACCGCCAAGGTCTTCGTGTGTGGCAGCGGCCCGGCGGTGGCGCGGCGGCTGATGTCCCAGTTGCCGGACATCGCGGCCGTGGCGGCCGAGCCCGCCGCGGTGAAGAGCGGCTTCGGGACGCTGGGGCGGTTGGATCTCAACGAGCTGCTGCACCTGGACTTCTGCGTGCTGCCTCCGGCGGAAGCGGCGAGGCCCTTGTGGCGGCCGTTCAGCTCGGGCGGCGTGGGCGCGCTGCTCTTCGACGTCTCGGAAGCGGCGGTGAAGCTGGCGCACTTCCTGGCGTGGGACATCCGCATGCCGGTGGTGCTGGTGGGCCATCCGGTACCGCCGGAGCTGCATGGGGCGCCCGCGGGCGCGGCCAGCGTGGGGGAGGACCTCACCGAGGCGCTGCGCAGCCTGCTCCTCCTGGCGCTCAACCCGGCGCCGATGCTGCCCGGTGTGCCGCAGGCGCAGTCGCAGGTGCCGCGGACCGCCGTGTCGTGACCTGGTGGACGCACGTTCGCGTCCCCGGGTTTCACACACAATCCCCCTCCCCGGAGACAATGGGAGGGAGGGCCCACCGCTCCCACCTGTCTGGCACAGCCGTTTCATGGCGGAGCCAGTTCATGGCGGGAGGTGGGTATGTGGAGATGGGGCGGGCTGGCGGTCGTATGCTCGGTGGGTCTGGCGTGTGGAGGAGTGCTTCCGGAACCGGACGAACCCGTCCAGGAGGAGGCCCTCCAGGAGGAGTCAGGGACAGCGGACTCCGAAGCAGGGGAGCAGGCGGCCGCGGGTGACGTGAGCGGGCTCTGGTCCAGCTCCAAGCTCGGGCACCCGCATCTCTTGAGGAACTTTCCGCCCCCGGTCACGCCGGGCTTCCGGGGCATCACGGAGCTGGTGGACATCGGCGGGACGCTCTTCTTCGGCGTCAACCCCGAGGCCGGAGGCCCGTCCCTCTGGAGGAGTGACGGCACCGTCGCGGGGACCGTGCGGGTCAGGCAGTTCCCCGCGGTGGCCGGTGCCACCGTCAGGGGGCTGACCGTCCTGGGGGACCGGCTCTTCTTCGTGGCGGATGACGGGGAGCACGGCGCCGAGCCGTGGATCAGCGATGGCACCGCCGCGGGCACCCACCTGCTCGCGGATGTCTCCCCGGGCCCTGACTCCTCGCTCGTGGGGGAGTCCGCCGCCGTCGGGGAGACCGTCTTCTTCTTGCGGAGGCTGCCCGGGACGGTGGTCCACGAGGAGCTGTGGAAGAGCGATGGCACCGAGGCCGGGACCGTGCGCGTCAGGGACCTGGGCACGGTGGCCACCGGAGCCATCGCCGTCGGGCTGACCAACTTCGGCGGCGTCCTTTTCTTCAGCGGGTTGGATGCGGAGCACGGCCGCGAGCCCTGGACGAGCGATGGCACCGAGGCCGGGACGGGGATCGTCCGGGACATCTTTCCGGGGCCTGAAGGCTCCTTCCCCAACTTCCCCGTCTTCGTGGGGGAGGGGGTGAGCTACTTCGCCGCCACCGACCCGGTCCATGGACGCGAGCTGTGGAGGACCGATGGCACGGAGTCCGGCACGGTGCTCGCGGAGGACATCGTCCCCGGTCCCGAAGGCTCCCGGCCGCGGCCGTTCACCGTCTTCAAGGATCGGCTCTACTTCACCTCGAGCGAGTCGCCCGAGGGGGCCCTGAGGCTGCGCAAGCTCAGGCCGGGCCGGACGCGCTCGGAGGTCATCGCCGACATCCCCAACCCGTTCGGTCCCGGGGCGCCCCCGCCGATGGAGCCCCTCGTCATCAACTCCGCCGAGGCGGACGGCCAGCTCTTCATGACGGTCTTCTTCCCGGGCCTCACCAGCCCCACGCCTCGCGATGTCCAGCTCTGGCGCACCAACGGCACCCGGAGCGGGACCCGGCTGCTCCACAGGCCGCTGTTCATCTCGGCGCGCTTCCGGCCTCCCGAGCTCATCCCCGTGGGGGACCGGATCCTCTTCACCGGCTTCAGCGAGGCGTCGGGGGATGAGCTGTGGGTGAGCGATGGCTCCGTGCGCGGCACGCGGCTGCTGCACGACTTCCTGCCCGGGCCCGCCAGCTCGGCTCCGCTGTTCCTGACGCGCTCGGACGGGTACGTCTTCTTCGTGAACCTGGGCTTCGACGGCGGCGAGCAACTCTGGGCGCTCCCGTTCGGGAAGCACAGGTGCCTGGACGTGGACACCGGGATCGCGCGCTGAAGCACCCACCGCTCGGAGGGACCGCTCCCATGCGGCTATGGGAGCGGTCCACGCGGTGACATTCCAGACATGCGGCTCTACCCCCTTGGTGGCTCCCGGCTACTTCCGGCCGGCGCCTCCACCTCGTGAGGAAACGCCATGTCCGGACACGACGTGCGGCTACCCCTGCATCCAAAGGAGCGCCGCGAGCAGGCCCGCAAACTGCGGGAGAAGGCCTTCGAGCTCTCCAATCCCAAGAAACCCGCGGACCACGAGAGCAACGGCGAGGAGCGCGAGTTCCTCGAACAGAACGGATTTCCCGTCTCCAGCTATTCCAAGGGGTTGGCGCACAACGGGCGAGGAGAGGTGGAGCGCGGCGCCTACAAGCAGCTCCTCGAGGCGCTGGGCACCGGCCGCGAGGCGGACCTGGCGCGTATCCCCCTGGGGACGCCGCCTCCCCTCGGGCGCAGGTTCGTCGGGCTCCAGAGCGGCCTCGCCTTTGATCTGGAGGGCCCCGACGCCCAGGTGCTCGCCATGCGGCCAGCCCCGCGCCTCGGCGGGCGGAAGAACGACGCGGAGATGATGGAGCTGTACTGGATGGCGCTCCTGCGCGACGTGCCCTTCACCGCCTACGAGCAGCGCGAGGAGGTGACCGTCGCCGCGCGGGAAGCTCGACAGGTTCCACGAACAGCTCGACATGCCGTTCGCGCGGGACATCACCCCCCGCACGCTCTTCCGCGGGCACGCGCGGGGCGCCCTGGTGGGACCCTACCTCTCGCAATTCCTGCTGCAGGACTTCAACTACGGCGCCATCGAGGTCCAACAGCGCATTCAGACCGTCATCCCGAACCAGGACTACCTCACGACGTTCAACGGCTGGCTCGCCAGTCAGAACGGCGCCCCAGCGCCTCATCAAGACGTGCTGGATTCCGAGCACCGGTACATCCGCAACCTGCGGGACCTGGCGCGCTACGTCCATGTGGATCCGCCCTACCTGCCCTACCTGGCGGCGGCCCTGGGGATCCCCCGGTTGGCCCGGACGCCCCTGGAGTTGGCGGGGCTGCAGGATGACGGCAATCCCTACCTGCGGAGGACGCCCAACCAGGAAGGCTTCGCCACGTTCGCCGCGCCCGCGCTCCTGGCCCTGCTGGCGGAGGTGACCACGCGGGCCGCCAAGGGCATGTGGTTCCAGAAGTGGTTCGTCCACCGGCGGCTGCGCCCCGAGGAGTACGGAGGCCGCGTCGACGTCCACCGGCGTGAGGAGGCCCACTACCCGGTGAGCCAGGAGCTGCTCTCCTCCGAGGCCCACCAGCGGACGCTGCGCCGTTTCGGCTCCTCGCTGCTGCCCCAGGCCTACCCGGAAGGGGCTCCCATGCACCCGGCCTACGCGGCCGGCCATGCCTCCAGCGCGGGGGCCTGCGTCACCATTCTCAAGGCCTTCCTCAACGAGCGCAGCCCGTGGACGGGCCGCGTGGTGGTGCCCTCCGAGGATGGGAAGACGCTGCGGGACTACACCGGGCCTGGAGCCGGAGCCCTCACCCTCGGAGGTGAGCTGGACAAGCTCGCGGCCAACATCGCCCTGGGACGCTCCGCGGCGGGTGTGCACTGGCGCAGCGACTACACCGAGGGCCTCCGGTACGGGGAGCGCGTCGCGCTCGCGGTGCTGCGGGAGCACAGCCTCCTCTTCAACGAGACGGGCCACTTCACGGTGGAGAGCTTCGACGGCCGCACCGTGCGCATCGAGCGGGGCGAGCTCGAGGTCGTGACGGAAGGGGCCGCATCCGCTTCCCCCGCCGCGACGCCGTAGCAGGAAAAGCAGACACGGACAGGCGGGCTCCGGGAGGGGCCCGCCAGGAGACAGGACACATGATGGAGAGGGATTATCGCACCGCGCTCATCGCGGGAGCCCCGAGTCAGCTCGCACGCGAGCTGGCGCTCTGGCTCGCCGGGACGGGCATGCGGGTTCATGTCGCGGCACGGGCTCCGGAGGAGCTGGAGCCCTACCTCACGCGGGCACGGGACTCGGGCGTCCGGCTCCTACCGGTGGAGCTGGACACCACCCGGATGGAGGAGGCACGGGAGCGCGTCCTCGCGCTCGACGAGGCGTGTGGCGGGCTCGACCTGGTGGTGGCCGCGGGCACGTATGAGGAGACGAGCGCCCGGGACTTCCCCTGGGAGCGCGCGCGCCAGCTCATCGAGACCAACGTCACGGGCACGGTGGCGCTCCTCTCCGCGGTACTGCCACGGATGTTGGAGCGTGGCCACGGGCACCTGGTGGGCATCTCCAGCCTCGCGGCGTACCGGGGCCTGGCCGGACGCTCGGCCTACTCGGGCTCCAAGGCCTTCGTCTCCAACTTCATGGAGAGCCTACGCGCGGACCTGCGGGACACCGGCCTGCGCGTCACCTGCGTCTACCCCGGCCACCTGCGCAACCACCACGCGGTGCAGGGCCGTTCCGAGCCCTTCACGCTGGACGAGAAGGACGCGGCGGCGCGCATGGGGCGGGCCATCCTCCAGGGCAAGGCGCGCTACGCCATGCCGTGGCAGGCCGCCACCTTCATGCGGATGCTGCAGGTGCTTCCAGGATCCCTCTTCGACACGATCGCCCGCCGCATGCACTGAGGCGGCGCGCGCGCGGCCTCGCGCGGCCCGAGGCACCGGATCGAGCGGCTGGGAAACCAGCCCTCTCCGGCCCGGGCAACATCCCACCGGCAGCTTCACGCGGACAGCGCGGGCCTCGCACGGCGAGGACTCCGTCCGCGGCACGGACGGGCCGTGAGGGCTTCTGCATCACATCCACGGAAGTTTTCTCTGTCTGATTGTCGCTGCTGGATGACACCCGCTCCTGAGCGTCTCCGGCCGCGGCTTCCACTTCACCCCTCCTGGGAAGGAAGCCCCATGAACACAGACAGCAGGACTCCCCTCATCACGGCGCGCTCGTTCTTCCGGCAGATGCGCTCGTACGGCTACAGCCCGAATCAGATCATCCGGATCATCAACGAGCTGCTCGAGCTCGTCACCACCTCCGTCCGCGAGGGGAAGCCCACCCCTGTCCTCGTGGAAGCCACGCAGGAGGAGGGGACGCACCCTCCGCCCACGGCCCGCTGAAGGCCGCGTCACAAGAAATGACGCGGCCCTCCACCCCAATGTCCGCACCGCGGTACTCCCCCCTCCAAAGAAACGGTCACCACATGAAGAACATGTCCGTAGGCGATGTCTATCCAACGTTCCTGCATATGAGCTCGGCGTTCCCGAAGAATGCCTATCAGCAATCGGATCTCTACGAGACGTTCGGCAAGCAGATGTACGGCGACATCGCCGCGCTCGAGCGCATCATCCGCCGGGTCCGCGTGAAGCGCCGCTACCTGGCGTTGGATCCGCGCGAGGTGCTGACGCGCAAGGTCGGGCTCGGCGAGCGCATGTCCATCTTCGAGCGGGAGGTGCTGGAGGTGGGTGGGCGCTCGGTGGAGGCGGTGCTGAGCAAGATGGATCGCAAGACCATTGGCAGCTTCGTCATGGCCAGCAGCACCGGCTACATCGCCCCCACGCCGGATCTGCTCCTGTCGCGGCAGCACGGCCTGCCCATCACCGTCCGCCGCACCTTCGTGGGCAACATGGCCTGCAACGCGGGGATGAACGCGCTCAACGTGGCCCTGGACAGCCTGTCGGCGCGCCCGGACGAGCGCGTGCTCCTCAACTGCACCGAGTTCAGCTCGCTCCACGTCCGCCCGGAGGAGTCCACCCGCGAGCAGCTGGTCGTCCACGCGCTCTTCGCCGATGGCAGCGCCTCCACCGTCCTGGGCATGGCGCCGCCGGGACTCGGGCCGCAGGTGCTGGCCTTCCACTCCATGAGCATCTACGAAGGGGCCCCCCACATGACGTGGGGGCTGGTGGACGAGGGCTTCCGGATGACGCTCTCGTCCGCCGTGCCCGACCTCATCGGGGAGCACGTCGGGTTGCTCATCGGGGCGCTCACCGAGAAGGCGGGGGTGCGCACCCGCGACATCAAGCACTGGGCCGTCCACCCGGGTGGGCCGAAGATCGTGGAGGTCATCGGCCAGAAGTTCTCGCTGAGCGATTCGCAGCTCCGGGCCTCCTGGCACATCCTCGAGGAGTACGGCAACTGCTCCTCGCCCACCGTCTACCTCGTCCTGGAGGACATGATCACCAAGGACAAGCCGCAGCCGGGGGAGTACGGCGTGATGCTGGCCTTTGGTCCCGGGCTGACGATGGAGGGGGCCCTGCTGCGCTTCTGAGGGAATGGGCCACGGGTGGAGCCCTTGGGGCTCCCCCGTGTGCTCCCTGTCCGTCCGGTCTTCGCGTAGGATCCCCGGCGATGACGTCAGACAGCAAGTGCCCCGGATGCACCCGGGCCCTCCAGCCCTTCCTCGTGCCGATGCGCTCCGGCACCGAGCTCGAGCTGTGCCGTTGCACCCACTGCGGTGGGTTCTGGGGCGCGGCGGGCCGCATCCAGGACTCCTTCGGCCCTTCCGCCCGGCACCAGCTCATCGGTGGCACGACGGCACGCAACTGCGTGGAGTGCCGGATCCTCATGACGCCCGCGATGCTCCCCTCCGACATCGCCGTCGAGGTGTGCTCGGCGTGCCGGGGCATGTTCCTCGATGCCGGGGAGCTGGAGCGGCTCGGAGTCCGGGAGAATTCCCGTGCCCCCGCGCAGCCCGGCCTTCCGCGGCCCGCCGGTACGCCACGACCCGCTGTGCCTCCGCCGGTCCGAGCCGCGCCTCCTCCGCCCGCGCCGATCGAGGCCCCCGAGCCGGACGACGCACCCGAGCCGCCCGCCCAGCCCGTCGACACGGCGGGCACCTTCGAGTGCACCGAGTGTGGAAGGCGCAAGCCGCTGCGTGAGGGGCAGGCGCTCCGGGACGGGCTGGCCTGCCGTTCCTGCATGAAGGCGCGCCAGGAGGGGCGCGACAGCGAGGACTTCAGCCTGGGCAACCTGTTCCGCGGGCGGCCCAAGTCCTGAGCAACACCTGCTTCAGGCCGTCTTCGTCGTGGGATCGTTCTCAGCGACCATCGGAGGCATCGCCGCCAGCAGGGAGCGCAGCCGCTGGAACTCGATGGGCTTGTCGATGCAGGGCATGCCCGTGTTGGCCAGGAAGGCGCGCGACTGCTCGGTGAAGGCCCCTCCGGTCATGAAGATGACCCGCTGGGCCTGCTCCGGCGCCATCCGCGACAGCTCCTCGTAGAACCGGGGACCGCTCATCTCCGGCATCATCAGGTCGCACAGGATGGCGTCGTAGCGCAGGCCCGAGGAGAGCTGCGCCAGCGCATCCCGGCCCTGGCTGAGCACGTGCACCTCGCAGTGCGTCTGCAGCAGGCGCTGGAGGGCGCGGCCCACGACCGTCTCGTCATCGAGGATCAGCAGGCGCTGCTTCAACACCTTGCCCGGGGCGGGACGGGCGGGCTTCTCGGTGTCGCCGTGGGCCGTCTGCAGCCGGAGCTGGAACACGGTGCCCCGTCCCACCTCGCTCTCCACGGAGATCTCCCCGCCCATCTCGTTGAGGGTGCGGCGGCAGATGGCCAGTCCCAGGCCCGTGCCCACCCCCACCGGCTTGGTGGTGAAGAAGGGCTCGAAGATGCGCTCGCGCAGCTCCGCGGGGATGCCGCGGCCGGTGTCGTGGATCTCCACCCGCACGTGGTTGGCGCCATCCTGGCGCGTCACCACGCGGATCTCATGCGTGGTGCTGTCGCCATCGGGAATGGCGTCCGCGGCGTTGACGAGCAGGTTGAGGAAGACCTGGCCCAGGGGGGCCTCGTTGCCGAGCACCGGGGAGATCGCCCCGTAGTCCTTGGTGATGCGGGCGCGGTGGAAGATGTGGTTCCACGCCATCCGCAGCGACGAGTCGAGCACCCGGTGCACGTCCAGCGGGCCGCGCTGCTTCTCGTCCGGCCGGGAGAAGATCTTGATGTCGCGGACGATCTCCCGGATGCGCTCGGAGCACAGCAGGCAGTCGCGCAGCGCCTGCTCCTGATCGGCGGAGACGGACGTGGCCCCCTCTTCCGGGTTCAGGACGAAGTCCAGGTTGGCCATGAGCGAGGCCAGCGGGTTGTTGATCTCATGGGCCACGCTGGCGGCCAGCAGGCCCAGCGAGGCGAGCCGGTCCGAGAGCAGCAACTGCTCCTGCATCTTCCGGCGCTCGGCCCGCAGCGCCGCCTCGCGCAGCTCGCGGGCCACGGCGGGCCCCAACCGGCTCAGCCGGTCCTTGAGGAGGAAGTCGTGGACGCCGGCGCGCATCGCCGCCACGGCGGTGTCCTCGCCAATCTGTCCGGAGACGATGAGGAAGGGGACGTCCAGCCCCCGCTGTTGCACCAGCGCGAAGGCGGCCAGCGCGTCGAAACGCGGCAGCGCGTAGTCGGCGATGATGGCGTCCCAGGGCCCCTCGTCGAGCGCGCTCGTCAGGGCCTCGGCCGTCTCGACGCGCTTGTGCGTGACGTCGTAGCCGCTGCGCCGCAGCTCACGCAGCACCAGCAGGGCATCGTCCTCGAAGTCCTCGATGAGCAGGAGGTGCAGCGGCGTGGGCATCAAACACTCCGTCTCGCGGTGGGAAGCTCGTTGAGGACGAGCCAGTACATGCCGAGCTGCCGCACCGCCTCGAAGAAGGCGGTGACGTCCACGGGCTTGTGGACGAAGCTGTTGACCCCGAGCTGGTAGCCCTCCACCAGATCCCTCTCCTCCTTGGAGGAGGTGAGGATGACCACCGGCAGGGTGCGGGTCTGCTCGTGGGTGCGGATGCGCCGCAGCACCTCCAGCCCGTCGATGCGCGGCAGGTGCAGGTCCAGGAGGATGACCTGCGGCCGGATGTCGGGATCCCTGCCCGCGTGCCGGCCCTGCGCGAAGAGGTAGTCGAGCGCCTCGGCGCCGTCGCGCACCACCACCACGGGGTTGTGGATGTTGCTCTTGCGGAACGCCCGGAGGGTCATCAGCTCGTCGTCGGCGTTGTCCTCGACGAGCAGGATGACGCGTTGATTGGGATCATACATGGGGGGCTCCTCAGTTGTTTCCTGACGGGCGGGAGGAGGGAGGATTCACGGTGGGCTCGTGAAGGGTGAAGTAGAAGGTCGCGCCCTGACCCACCCGGCCCTCACCCCACACCCGCCCCCCATGGCGGCGGATGATGCGCTGGACGGTGGCGAGCCCCACTCCGTTCCCCTCGAACTCCTGCTGGGTGTGCAGCCGCTGGAAGACGCCGAAGAGCTTCTTCTGGTACTCCATGTCGAAGCCCGCCCCGTTGTCCCGGACGAAGTAGACGCGTCCGTTCCCGGTGTCCGGCAGGGTGCCGAATTCGATCTCCGCCACGGGCCGCTCCCGGGTGAACTTCCAGGCGTTGCCCATGAGGTTCTCCAGCACCAGGCGCAGCAACTGGGAATCCCCGCGGTCCACCAGCCCGTCCTGGAGCTGGAAGCGCACGGTGCGCTCGGGCTGCCAGCGCTGGAGCTGCTCGGAGATGGCGCGCGACAGGCCGGACAGGTTGACGTCCGTCTCCACGAACTCGGTGCGGTTGACGCGGGAGAGCGCGAGGATGCCGTCGATGAGATCGGACATCCGCTGGGACGAGCCCCGGATGCGCTGGAGGTAGTCCAGGCCGGTGGCGTCGAGCTTGTCGGCGCAGTCCTCGGACAGGGCGAGCGTGAAGTTGGAGATGCTGCGCAGCGGGGCGCGCAGATCATGGGCCACCGAGTAGGCGAAGGCCTCCAGCTCCCGGTTGGAGAACTCGAGCTGGGCGGTGCGCTCGGCGATGCGGCGCTCCAGCTCCGCGTTGAGCCGGCGCACCTGCTCCTCGGCCTCGCGGCGCTGGGTGATGTCGGTGATCATCGCCATGGCCCCGGCGTATTTGCCGTTCTCGTCGAACAGGGGGCCGGTGGAGACCAGGGTCCAGATGAGCGTCCCGTCCTTGCGCCTGAGCCTGAAGTCATCGAGGACGGCGGACTTGCCCTGCTGCCGATCCACGACGTACTGCTGCATGAGGGCGATGTCCTCCTCGCGGATGATGTCGAAGAGGGTCTTCTCCATCATCTCCTCGACCGTGTAGCCGAGCATCTGGGCGAAGTAGCGGTTGACGTAGGTGGTGTGGTTGTTGGCATCCACCGTCCAGAGGCCCTCCTGCGCGGACTCCACGAGGAGCTTGAAGCGCAGCTCGGTGCGGCGCTGGTCGGCCTCGGCCATGCGCTGGCCCTGGGTATCGCGAATGCTGAGGGTGGCGCCGAGGAGCTTTCCTTCGCTGTCGCGCACGGGCCTGGCGATCGAGTGGACGTGCTGGCCCTCGGGGAGGCTGGCGTTGCGCATGAAGAGATCCTCCTCGGCCGCATCCTCGCCCTGGAGGGCGCGGTAGATGGGCAGCCGCTCGGAAGGGCAGCGCGTGCGCATGTCCGGGAAGAAGACGCCGTAGCGCTCGCTCCAGGTGTCGGGGGCGGAGTCCACGAGCCCGAGCCCGAGGAGCCGGCGGGCCATGTCGTTGATGTAGAGCAGCCGGCCCTGTGAGTCGGACACGGCCAGGCCCTCGGCCGCGTTGTCGAGGATGGCGCGCAGCAGCGGATGGTGCTGGGGCTGGAAGAGGCTTTCGGCCAGCTCGTCAGGAGGAAGGGTCGAGGCGGTCGTGGCGGTCATGGCTTTGGGCTGGAGGCCCGTCGAGCATAGCGATTCCCGAGGGAAAGAGTCAGCCGGGTGACAGCTTTCCATGGGCGGGAAGCCCGGTGCTTGACCCGCAGTCGTGGCGCACCGCGCCTAGAGGTCCGCGGAGAGTGCGTCACGCACGCCCGGTAGCTGGGCGAGCAACTCCAGTTCGGCGGCCTTCAGGTGGGAGATGCGCCGTCCGGCGATCCGCTCGAAGTGCAATTCGAGCCGGTGCTCGCCCTCGGCGTCCACGTGGCGGAAGAGGCGGGCGCGCCGGCCCTCCCGCACGCAGGCGAGGATGTCCTGGTGGAGGCTCTTCAGCCGTCGAGACACCTTCAGCGCCATCCGGCCCTCGGGGGTGTCGAACGTGTGGAAGTGCCGGTTGCGCGACAGGGGGCGCGCTGGGTCATGGAGCCTCTCCACGAGGCGCCGAACGAATGGGTCCATCGACGCCGCAGGATAACATCCGCTACCCTGCATCTCAGCGATGCAATCGAAACTTCCCCGCCTGCTCTGCGCCCTGCCGCTGCTGCTTCCGCTCGCCTGCAAGGATCCGGACACCCTTTCCGTCCAGACCCGGGATCAGAAATTCCAGGCGAAGATGAGTGAGGGCCAGGCCCTGCTGAACAGTGGTGAGCCCGAGCAGGCCGCGAGGGCCTTCGAGGCGGCCTCGGGGCTGATGCCCGACAACCCGGAGCCGCTGCTGCGGGTGGCCGAGGCCCGGCGCCGGGAGGGCAACACGGGCGCTTCCATCCTGGCGCTCAAGCGGGCCATGACCCTCAATCCGGGGCAGGCGCCGGAGATCAAACGGAAGATCGCCGAGCGCCACGAGCAGGACGGGCGCCCGCGCGACGCCATCAGCGTGCTCCTGGAGCTGCGCGATGCCGACGAGCTGGGGGACCTGGACGTCCTCCGGCTGGCGCGCCTGCAGACGCGCGAGGGCCAGCACCAGGCCGCCTTCCAGACATTGGAGCGCATCCTGCGCGAGCGCCCGGATGACGTGGACGCCAAGGTGGTGGAGGCGGAGATCCTCCAGGACAAGGGGGAGGAGGTGCTCGCCACGAAGCTGATGGACCGGCTCCTGACGGAGCAGCCGGGGCTCGCGGCGGCGCGGATGCTGCGTGCCAGGTACTTCCTCCGGAATGGCTATGCGGAGTACGCCGAGCAGGACCTGTCGGCGGTCCAGGGCGAGGAGGCCGCGAAGCCGGAGTTCGTCTCCCTGAAGGCGAGGGTGCTCACCCAGCTCGAGCGCCACGCGGACGCGGAGGCGCTGCTGACCGCCACGGTGGCGAAGTACCCGCAGAACGCGGACCTCATCGGCCGGCTCGCGGAGACGCGGCTGACGCTGGGGAACAAGGCCGGGGCGCTGGCGGCGGTGGAGCAGGCGCTGAAGGCCCAGCCGGACTCCGCGCGGGCCCTGTATGTCCGGGGCCGGTTGCAGGAGGCCCAGGGGGACACGAAGCGCGCGAAGGAGGACTACGGCTTCGCCCTCCAGGAGAATCCCCGCCTGGTGCCGGCGCTCTCGCGGATGTGGCGGCTGCAACAGCAGGCCGGCGAGAAGGAGGAGGCGCTAGTGTCGCTGGAGCGGCTGGTGGGCTCGGGCGAGGCCTCGCTGGAGGAGAAGGTGGCACTCGCCAGCCTGTACGCGGAGACCCGGCGGCGGCCCGAGCAGGGTTTGAAGCTCATCGCCGAGGCGCTCAAGCAGGACGCGGGCAACCCCGAGTACCTGGACATCCAGAAGGCGCTGAAGAAGGCCCTGCCCCGGAAGAAGAAGTCCGGGCCCATCATCATGCGCGGACGCTGGTGATGGGTCCGGCCGTCCGCGGCTACGCGGGCGGGCGCTGCCCCCAGACGCCGAAGATGGTGGGCCCGTAGAACCAGGCGTTCGGATCCTTCAGGCGCTCGGAGAACCCGTCGAACTGCTCGCGCGTGAGCAGCCGCATCTTCTCCGCGTACGGCCAGTGCTGCTCCCCGGTGAGCCGGTGGAACTCGGCGGTGGGCGTGCCCCCGGAGAAGTAGAGCATCTCGCCCTCGGCGTTGACGTTCTGCAGCCCCAGCCGCTGGAAGGTGCGCGGCAGCGTCCGCGCCCAGTCCACGGCCGTGCCCGCCGCCCGCCCCATGGCGTGCATGATCTCCACCACCTGGAGGAAGGGCCCGGTGTCGTTCTGGAAGAGCGAGAACGTCTCCATCTCCTCCAGCAGCAGCCAGCCGCCCGGCTTGAGCGACGCCACCAGCCGCTCCACCAGCTCCTCCCGCTCGGCCAGATGCTGGAGCACCATCCGGGAGTGCACGAGATCGAAGGTCTTCTCGGGAGGCTTCATCGAGCGGATGTCCTGCTCGCGCACCTCGAGGATGGGCCCGGCCGCTTCGGCGACGAGCTCGGTGTTCATGTCCACGGCCAGCACGTGGCCGTGCGGCGCCACCCGGTAGCGCATCCAGCGGGCGATGGAGCCGCTGCCACAACCCACCTCGAAGCAGCGCCAACCCTCCTTGATGCCGAGCCCCTCCATGCGCCGGAGGGTGATGTGATCGGCCATTCCTTCGATGGCTTGCAACCGCCGGCGCCCTTGCGCGCCGGAGCTGCCCAGGTCCTGTTTGTAGCCCTGGATCTTCGCAGCCATCGTATCGACCTGTGAGGTCATGTGGTCCACCCCAGATGTAATAGGGGGGCGAGCATAGCGTGTGGCCCGTAGGGTTCGCGCCCCCCCGTCAGATTGACCCAGCCCCCGGCGGCGGGATCAGCTGGTTTCACTTTTGGACAGCACCACTACATGGCCGGTGACGGGCTGGCCTCCCTGCTTGCGCAACGTGTCCTCCCGCTCCAACACCGGGTGAAGGTAGGCCGCACTGGCACACCGCCTCAGGTAATCGAGGTGGTGCACGTAACGCGCGGTGGGCTGGAGCCGGTACCCGGGCTCGGTGCCCTTCTCCACGGTGAAGGCGAACAGGCCACCGGGTGCGAGCCGCCGGGCGGCCTGCTGGAAGAGGGGCTCCAGCGCGCCGAAGTAGACGAGCACGTCCACGGCGACGATGAGATCATGACTCGCCGTGGAGGCGGCGAGCTCCGCGGTGATCTCCCCGGCCCGGAGGGTGTCGTACACGCCCCGCTCGCGGGCCTTGTCCAGCATGCCCTTGGACAGATCGATGCCCTCCAGCCGCCGGGCGAAGGGCCGCAGGAGGGGACCGGCCAGCCCGGTGCCGCACCCGAGGTCGAGCACGTCGAGCTCCCGCCGTCCGCCGAGCACGGTGCGCACCGCGTCCATGAGCCGCTCGGGCGCGCGGTAGGCGAGGAAGCCGCGCAGGCTGTCGTCGAAGCTGGGGGCGTAGACGTCGAAGAGCGCGGCGACATGGGCGTCGGCCATGCGCTCGGGCGGGGTGCTCCCGGTCTCGGCCGCTTCCAGGTAGGCGATCACCGCCTCCCGCTCGGACTCGGGAATGCGCCACTCGTGGCAGCGCCGCTCGTGCAGGTGGCGGCGGAGCGGAACCACCTCCCTGGCGCGCCCGCTCTCCTGGAGGATGGAGATGAGCATCTTCAGCGAGTCCTTGTCTTCCGGCTGCTGGTCGAGGTGCTCGAGCAGCGCGGCCTCGGCGGCCAGCGGCTCCCGCCAGGACCACAGCACGTGGGCCCCGTACGTGGCGGGCACGAGCTCCGCCCCTTCGAATCCACACGCTTCCAGGCGCGCACGCCAGTCGATGGGAGGCTTCATGGGTCTCCCGGAGAGGGTACACCCCGGGCGATCCATATGGCCATTGACGCCGGGCTCGCTCCCTTGGAAGCGTGACGGCATGGACAACATGGTGCGGGCACGCAAGTACGCGGTGGTGACGGGCGCCTCCAGTGGCATTGGCCGGGAGCTGGCGGCGCTCCTGGCGCGCGAGGGGTATGCGCTGGTGCTGGTGGCCCGGCGCACCGGTCCCATGCAGGAGCTGGCGGCTCAACTCCAGCAGGCCCATGGGGTGCCCTCGGTGGTGGTGGGGGCGGACCTGGCCGCGCCCGAGGGGGTGCGGACGGTGGTGGACGAGCTGAAGACGCGCCAGCTCGACGTCGAGGTGCTGGTGAACAACGCGGGCTTCGGCCTGGCGGGGAATTTCGAGGTGCTGCCGGCGGAGCAGCAGGTGGGGATGTTGGAGCTCAACGTCCGGGCGCTCACCGCGCTCACCCGCGAGCTGGTTCCGGGGATGGTGGCGCGGCGGCGCGGGTACGTGCTCAACGTGGCCTCGCTGGCGGCCTTCACGCCGGGCCCGTTCATGTCCGTGTACTACGCGAGCAAGGCGTACGTGCTGTCCTTCTCCACCGCGCTGCACGCGGAGCTGCGGGGCCAGGGGGTGACGGTGACGGCGCTGTGCCCGGGGTACACCGAGACGGAGTTCGCCGCGCGGGCGGCGGAGCACCAGAAGGCCCGGCTCTTCAGCGGGCCCATGGGGACGAGCAACGCGCGGCAGGTGGCCGAGGCGGGTTACCGGGGCCTGATGCGTGGCAAGGCGGTGGTGGTGCCCGGGATCTCCAACCGCCTCTCGGCCTGGTTCATGCCGCTGGCGCCGCTGGGGCTGAGGCTGCGCATCGCCGGGTACATGAACGCGAGCGAGCCCTGAGGGGTGGGGCGCCCATGGCCAGCGGGGGCCTTCTGACGCCAGAATGGGCCAGGGAGGAGCTTTCGATGAGCGGGGACAAGCGGTGCCCTTCGTGCGGGATGCGGATGCAGCGTTTCTTCGCGGTCGGGGTCGAGCTGGATCGATGCCGGTCGTGCCGGGGCGTGTGGCTGGACGCGGGGGAGCTCTCCGAGGTGCTCCTGAAGGATGTGTCGCCGCGGCTGGTGGCGGGCCGGAGCGAGCGCCCGTGCGCCTTCTGCTCGCGCCCGATGCGCACGGCCCAGCTTCCCGGAGGCGTGCCGGTGGAGACCTGCGAGCGCTGCCGGGGCATCTACCTAGACGAGGGCGAGCTGGAGCACCTCACCTTCGGGACGGAGGAGGAGGCGCCGCTCGCCGCGAACGTCAGCCCGGAGAAGCGGTTCTTCTTCTTCTACTGCGTGAGCTGCGGCGAGCGCTTCGCGCTCAACGAGGCGAGGAATGGAAAGGGCGGGCTGCACTGCACGGAATGCGCCCCCTTCGCCCAGCCGCATCCCGTCGAGGAAGAGCAGCCGGTGAAACAGGTGGGGGGGTGGTTGAGCCGGTGGTTCGGCCGGGAGTAGAGGGACGGAATGAACAAGCGCTACCGCTGCCTCACCTGCCAGCACATCTATGACCCCGCCGAGGGAGATCCCGACTCCGGCATCGCGCCGGGCACGCCCTTCGAGCAGATTCCCGACACCTGGTACTGCCCCCAGTGCGGCGCGAGCAAGGCCGACTTCGAGCCGATGGAGGACTAGGGAGCCGGGCGGCGCAACACGTAGACGACGCGCTGGGAGCCGGGCTCGATGGGCTGCAGCTCACTGCGGGTGAAGGGCGCGCCGACCAGCTCCATCATCGCGTCCATGTTGCCGTGCATGAAGTGCGGGTCGATGCCGGGCGTGGAGCCGAGGGCGGCGTGGAACTCGGGCATCACCTCGAAGGTGACCTCGAGCGCACCATCCGGCAGGAAGCGGGTCCGGGCGGACAGGAAGTTGGTCCCCGACTGGAGGCCGCGCGAGATGCGGCCCAGCGAGCGCTCCCAGCCGAGCATCCGGAGCATGGCGAACACGGCCCGGCCCATGGTGGTCTGGCCGTATCCGTCCACCAGCTTGCGGCCGATCCGGTAGCGGGCCTGCTCATTGGAGAGATCCGGGCAGAGGACTTCCGAGCACACCCCGACGGCGGCGAACCAGGTCGGCACGGAGTAGGCGACGAGGAACGGATGATCCAGATCGATGCCGATCTTCTTGAGCCGTGCGCGGGTGTGGGTGTCGAGCCGCTCCTTGAAGGCGTGCTTGAAGAGCGCCTCCACCACCTGGCTGAAGATGACGGGTTCCTTCCGGGGTACGGCAGCGGTCATCATCGAGCATCCCTGGGACGAATGGGTACCCTGCTCAGGGTCTGGTCATCATCCGTTACCAGACCGGGGCAGGGTAGCCGCCCCATGGTGGTGGCATCTACCACCATCTCCGGAGATTTGGTTCCCGGAGGTGTGTTCCAGGGTAGGAGTCCCCCGCTTCAGGGGGGAGTTACTGGATCAGGTCCGCCTGGCGGGTGGCGGTATTGCGGACCAGGCCGAAGTGGCTCTCACTGAGGGTGTAGCTGGCGGTCTCGTTGGTGAGCTGGCTGGAGTGGACGCCGTTCACGGTGCACACGCCGGTGGCGCAGACGATCTCATCCGAGTTGCTCTTGAGGGAGTAGATGCGGGTGGCCATGCGCTTGCCGAAGATGCCGGTGAGGAAGGGGCTCTTCACGGACAGGCCCCAGTAGCCGCAGGTGGAGGTGACCACGTTGAGGGGGTAGGTGCCGCAGGTCCACAGGCCGCGGTAGCCGGCGGCGAGGCCCACGAAGGCATCCACGCGGCTCTGCACGCCGAGGTCGAGGATGGCCTTGATGGCGAGCGTCACGCCCATGGAATGGCCGATGACGTCGATCTTCCCGGTGCAGGAGCGGGCGAGGGCCTGATTGATGGCGTCGCGCACGGGAGTCTCCTCCGAGCCGGAGTGATCGTTACAGGCGGCGCACGTCTTGGAGCCCCAGCTCGGGCGGAAGATCTCCCCGGCGGCGTATCCGCGGGAGATCAGCGTGTTGTAGGTGTTGTTGTAGTCCGAGGGATAGGAGGTGTTGCCGTGCACCAGCACCACCGCATCCCGGCACGTCTGCGCGCTGGCGGAAGCCGCGGCGAGTCCAACGACGAGAACGGACAGAAAACGCACTGCGCTCGACAGCCGCTTGATCTCCATGGTGCTCCTCCGGGTCGTGCCGTCCACCTGGGACGGCGCCGCCGGGGAGGGTTCATGAATCATGATTCAGGTGTCAACTGCTGATTCCCGGATTCAGCGAAAACAATGAATGGGGGAGGCGGTTACTGGGGCAGGGTGACGCTGTGGGCGAGCACCATCCGCCACTGCCCTCCGCGCTTGATGGCGATGTCAGTGAAGGCGCCCACGTCGGCCACGGTGGTGCCGTCCTCCATCTGGATCCGGGCACGCTGCCGGCCGAGGAGGACTCCGACGTCGCCGTAGGTGCGGACTTCCAGGTCATCGGACTCGACGGACAGGATGGTGCCGGGGATGGCGAGGATGGCGGCGATGAACCCGGCGCGGTCTACGGGGGGATTGCCCGGGACGCGGAGCTCGAAGGTCTCGTCCAGGATGCGCTCGAGCATCTCGCGGTCCCGGGTGCGGATGGCGGTGAACATGTCCTTCTCGAGCTGGCGCAACTGGGCTTCGTCAGTCGTGTTCATGGAGTCCGTTTGCCGGGTGGAACGAAGTCCGCAGGCGGTGCACAGGCAGAGGACGGCGAGGAGCGCGAGCCGGGCGTGGGTTCTCATGGCCACCGAAGATACCGGTCTCTTCGGTGGACCCCAGGGGCTCACTTGGAGGGCGTTCTGGCTCGTGTCGAGCCGGTTACCCGAGCGGCGTCACTTGCGTTGACTTGGCTCCGCCGGGTCGACATGGTTGGGCCATGTCGCCGGAGCGCCCGCTTCCTCTCTCCCTAGAAGATCCTGCTCCACTCCTTCAGTGGTTGAGTGGAACAGGACCCGAGCCGCAGCAACTTGATTTGCTGGTCCTCGCTCGCGCGTGGGTATGTGCCGCCATTGGTGCATCGCTGGATGACCCGAGGGCCCGTACGGTTGCTGAACGTGCGATCAAATTGAACGACCAGATGCTGCAAGGGGAGAATCCGGATGCGATTGCGCGGCTCTTTTCAGCCGGCAGTCCATTCGACCCCAACCGTTTTCGTACACAGTGGGTCAACAGCTTCGAGAAGATCGAGCCCTTCGCGAATTACATTTCGAGAGCCCTCATCCCTGAGCCGGAGATGGAGGACACACGGCTTACAATCCGGTACGTGATCGTGGAACTGCTGCGGAATGCGGTCCAACACAGTCAAGCTCCAGCGGGTGGCTTCGTTGCTGCCGACCTCTGGAATAAGGAGAGTGGTCGGCCGATGCTGCAGCTTGCTGTGGGCGATGCGGGTATTGGGATTCCAGCAAGTTTGCGTGCCTTGCATCCCAATCTGTCGGACCCAGAGGCTGCGCTTGAGAAGTCGCTCTGGCCCCACATCTCGGGAACGTTCGAGGAAGGGCTCACGGGCACGCAGCAGAACGCTGGCATGGGCCTCTTCTTCATCGCGGAGATGGCCAAGCTGACGAGTGGCACACTGCTCATCGCGACCCGTGGGGCAACGCTCCTGTTGTCCGGATGGATCGATGAGGCGGGAAACCACAGCCTGCGCTTCATTGAGCCGCGTGGCGTCGGCTTCCCCGGAACGCTCGTCGTGTTCGAACTGCCTGTCGGAGATGTGGCCGACTACCCCGCGCTCATCGAAACCATTAAGGAGCGGGCGAAGCAGCGTACTCCCCAGCGAGCCATCCACCGGTGGATCCGCTTTGACTCCGCACCGCCCGAGTCCACTGTTTTCGAGATCCAGAAGCAGGCGGAGAACACGCCCGCCGCGATCCAGCTCGCCCAGAACGAGATCACGCCGCGCATCCTCCGGCGTGAGCCGATCGTGCTCGACTTCAATGGCCTGCGGATCCTCACGCAGAGCTACCTGCACTCCCTGCTCTTCGAGCCTCTGCGGCTCGCGTGGGCGCTGCGCACGCCCATCCATGTGAGGAACGTCGAGCCCGCCGTGCGCAGCAACCTGGAGCTTCTGGAGAACTACGCGCTCGCTGGGTAGGTCTCGCCCCCCTCACTTGGACGAGGGCAGCCCCTCGGCGGTGTCCACGACCTTCTCCAGGGCCTTGATGCCCTTGCGCTGGCCCACGGCCACCACGGTGAGGTTCTCCCGGGCGAAGTAGCGACGGGCGATGTCTCGCACATGGGCCGCGCTGGCGGCATCCACCAGGTCCGCGCGGCGGCCGAAGGACTCGGGCCGGCGGAACAGCTCCGTCCCGCCGAACCACCCGGCCAGCTCGCCCGGCGAGTCCTGCGAGAACTCCAGCAGCATCCGGTGCCGCCGCCTGGCGCGCGCCAACTCCTCCTCGCCCACCGGTGTGGTGGCCAGCTCGCCCAGCACCCGGAACACCTCTGCCACCACCACCGACGCCCGGTCCGGCGCACACGCGGCTTCGATCTCGAAGATGCCCGCGTCGTGGAAGGCCTCCAGCGAGGCGTGCACCGAGTACGCCAGCCCACGCTTCTCCACGATCTCGAACGGCAGCCGCGAGGACAGCCCGTCATCCAGGAAGCGCCGCAGCAACTGCAGGGCGGGCCAGTCCTCGTGGTGCTCGGGCACGGTGCGGAAGCTGATGCGGAACTCCGTCTGAGACTCGTCGTGGGTGACGACGTGCAGGTGCGGCCCGGCGGGCGTGGGCGGCGGCGGCAGGTCGATGCTCTCGGCTCCCCGGGGCAATCGCGCGAAGTGGCGCTCCACCAGCGCGAGCACCTCGTCGTGCTTCACCCGGCCCGCCGCCGTCACCACCATGTTGCCGGTGACGTAGTGGCGCGCGAAGTGCTCGCGGATCTGCTCGTGAGAGAGCAGCGAGACGGACTCCTTCGTGCCGGCGATCTTGAAAGACAGCGGATGTTGGGGGAAGAGCACCCGCTTGGACAGGTTGTCGATGTCGATGTCCCGGCCGTTCTCGTCCACCTCGTCGAGCATCTCCTCGAGGATGATGCTCCGCTCCACCTCCATGTCGGTGAGCTTGGGGCGGGTGAGCATGTCCCCCAGCACCTCCAGGCCCACGCCCAGGTGCGCCGGGTGCAGCGGGGTGTAGTAGTAGCCGTGGTCGCGCGTGGTGACGCCGTTGAGGTTGCCGCCCACCTCCTCCACGGCCGAGTTCATCTTCACCGTGTCCGGCCAGCCCTCGCTGCCGCGGAAGAAGAGGTGCTCGAGGAAGTGGCTGACGCCGTTGTTGGCGGCCGTCTCGTGGCGGCTGCCGGTGCGCACGTACACTGCGAGCAGGGCGGTGTGCAGGTGCGGGGTCTCGACGGTGACGACGCGCAGCCCGTTGGGCAGGACATCGCGGTGGTAGCTGAAGCTCATGCGCGGGGAAGCCTGACGGAGAAGGTGGTGCCCTGGCCGGGTTCGCTCTTGCACCCGAGCGAGCCGCCGTGGGCCTTGAGGATCTGCTGGCAGACGGCGAGGCCCAGCCCCGTGCCGTCTTCCTTGGTGGTGAAGAAGGGTTCGAAGATGCGCGAGCGCACGGACTCGTTCATGCCGCGCCCGGTGTCCTGGATGGCGACCTCCACGTCGCGCTCGTTCACGCGCGTGGCGATGGTGAGCCGGCCTCCGTCGGGCATGGCCTCGCGGGCGTTGCGCAGCAGGTTGAGGAATACCTGTCGCAACTGGCCCTCGTCGGCCAGGGCCTGGGGCGGGTCCTCGGAGAAGCTCGCGCACCACCTCCACCTGGGCGCGCTCCAGCTCCTCGCGGGAGAAGTCCAGCACGCTGGCCAGCACCTCGGTGACGTCCGTGGGCTCGAGGCTGGGTTGGGGCGGGCGCGCCATGCGCAGGTATTGCTCCGTCACCTCGGTGAGCCGGTCCACCTCGCGGGTGACGGCGGCGAGCAGCTCGCGTGACTCGCGGGCATCGTGCGGGGACTCGAAGGTGGCGCGCTCGAAGGCATCTTGCATCAGCTCCACGTTGAGGCCGATGGAGGACAGGGGATTGCGCACCTCGTGGGCCACCTGGGCGGAGATGCGGCCCACGGCGGCGAGCTGCTCGGCGCGCATGAGGGCCTCGGCCTGGGCCTTGAGCTGGGCCTCGCGCGCCTGGAGCGAGCGGGCCATGGCGTCGAACTCGCGGGCGAGCACCGCCACCTCGTCATCGCCGCGCACGCCCAGTTGCGCGCTGTAGTCGCCACGGCCGATGCGCGACACGCCCTCGATGAGGGTGCGCACCGGGCGCAGCGTGCGGGCCGACCAGGCGGTGGCCGCCAGGCCCACGCCGATGGCCAGCACGGACAGGGTGATGATGGCCAGGCCCGTGCGCCGCTCGCGCTCCTCGGCCCCGTCCACGCGCTCGCGGATGCGGTTGCTCAGCGCGGCCCGGAGGAAACGGATGTCCCGGCCGATGGAGGCCTCCTGCTGGCGCAGCTCGGCGGTGGCGCGTGAGACCTCCTCCGTCGCGGGCCGCTCGTTGGCGAGCACCGTGAAGACGGCGTCCGCCGCCCGCCCGTAGGCCTGGTAACGGGTGGCGAGCTTCTCCGAGGCGCGACTCCAGGTCCTGGACGAAGTGCACCTCGCCGGTGGGCGCCAGGGTGCGCACCTCGCGGGCCCGCGCCTTCGCCGCCTGCAACCGCTCCGCCATGAGCGAGGGGAAGTACAGCCGCGCCAGCCGGATGAGGGCCCGCCGCGTCTCCACGCTGCCCTCCTCGAGCAGCCGCTCGGTGTCCTTCTCCTGGTTGGTGTGGAAGGACTCGAGCGCCGCCGCGTCCTGAGAGAGCTGCAGGTAGCCCTGGCTCACCAGGCGGATCTCCAACCGGTTGCGGTGCAGCTCGGCCACGCTGAAGAGCGACACTCCGCCGAAGGTGACGAGCACCACCGCGTAACCGAGGAAGATGCGGGTGGCGAGCGAGAGCTTCATTCAGGGGCAGGGGGCCGCGTTGACCCCGGACGGAGGCCATCGCTACGCTCGCGGCGGCCCGAGCGCAAGCCCATCTTTAGCCTTCGTCGGGACCTGGGACCGCAAAAGGGGAACACGATGAGGTGGAGTATCAACGGGTGGACCTCGTCCGTCCGCCGGGGCAGGGGACAGGGCAGGCCACGGTCGTCAGGTTGGAAGGCCAGGATGGTGGCACTGGGTCTCCTGAGTGCCTGCGGGTCCTCGGAAGATCGTTACGGGGTGCGGATCAACCACGAGGGGACATGCGGCGGCACTCCGGCCCTGGAGGGCGTCCGCTACCTGCGCTTGCGCATCACCGGCGAGAACATGGAGCCCGTGGAGCGCTACGAGTCCGTGGTGGAGTATCTCAGGCAGCGGCGGCCGGTGCTGCCGCCCGTCCCTCTTGGGAAGGGGCGCGTGCTGGAGGTGCGTGGCTATACGGATCTGCCTCGCTCGGGGGGCCGTGTGGTGGCCCGGGGACTCTCGAGTCCCTTCGATGTCGAGGCACTGGCGGCCTCCTGGGTCCACGTCACCGTCCGCCGGGTGGATGAGTATGTGCGGCCGGCCACCTCCGAGGGCGGGTGCGTGGCGCTCGCCGAGCCTCGCGCGGGACACACCGCGACGCTGCTCGAGGACGGCCACGTGCTGCTGGCCGGAGGCTTCCAGTCCGGCGCGGGTGGTGCCGCCTCCACGGTGTCCTCGGCGGAGATCTTCGATCCGGTGACGGGCTCGGTGCCGCGGGTGCTGTCGCTGGGGACGCCTCGGGCGTTCCACACCGCGACGCGGCTGCCGGGCGGCAGGGTGCTGCTGGCGGGTGGCGAGGTGCAGTCGGTGGAGGGCGCTCTGCCCGTGCGCGGCGCCCAGGTGCTGGACGTGGCCCGGGGGACGTCCACGTCGGTGGAACTGAGGGCTGCTCGCAGCCAGCACGCGGCGGCGGTGGACTCGGGGGGACGGGTGCTGCTCGTCGGCGGAGTGGGGGCGGGCGGCACGGTGGTGGCCGAGGCCGAGGGGTATGAGCCCGCGACGGGCCAGGTGTTCCCCGTGAGCACGCCGGTGCCCCGCGTGGGCATGGCGGCGATGCCGGTGGAGGACGGCCGGCGCATCGCGGTGGTGGGCGGCTCGGACGGGAAGTCGCTGCGGCCCGAGGTGCTGTTCTTCTCCTACGAGGGAGGCTCGTTCGTCCCGGTGGGCGAGGGCGCGCGGCTGCGGTCACCCCGGCGCGACGCGGCGCTCGTGCCGTTCGGCGGGCCGGAGCGGCTGCTGTACGTGGGGGGCAATGACTCGCCTGGACATGTCGAGGAAGGGCGCATCCTGGCCTCCTCGGAAGTCGTCTCCCCGGGCGAGGCCTCGCAGGTGACCGCGGGGCCCCAGGTGTTCGCCAGGAGCGGGCTGTGCGCGGTGGCGCTGCCCGATGGCCGCGTGATGACGCTCGGTGGGGTGCGGTACGGCGGCAGCGGGTTCGTGAGCGACTCGCACGTGGAGCTGCTCGTTCCTGGCGAGGAGGGCGGTGCGCCGGGTCTGCTCGGGTTGAAGCCGCTGGAGCGTCCGCGTCACCAGCACTCGTGCACGGTGCTGCGGGACGGCTCGGTGCTCATCGCGGGCGGGGTGGATGACGATGGGTTCCAGCGGACGACTCTGAGCGACCTGGTCATCTACACGCCGGTTCCGCTGGACTGACGGACCTACGGTGGGGGCCCGGGGGACAACCTGGGGCCCCCGATACCCTCACCCCGTCCCTCTCCCGGGGGGAGAGGGGATGTTGGGGAGAGGGGGGGACAGGTGTTGCGGGTACGGCTCAGGCGCTCGGCGCGGAGGACTTGTCGTCCTGCTGGGACTCGCTCTTCGCGGGCTGCTCGCCCGTCGCGCTGGCCGGCTCGCTCGCCGTGGCCACCGCCTGCTGCTGCGCCGCTTCCGCCGTGGCACGGGCCTGCGCGGCCTCCTCCACCTTCTTGTCGCTCGCCGCCATCTCGTCCGGCGTCAGCTCCGTGCGATCGGCCAGCATGCCCGTCTTCTTCTCCAGGTCCTTGATGGCCCGGCGCAGCAGATCCCGCTCCAGCAGCGTGCGATTCAGCCGCTTCTCCAGCGCCTTGTACTTGTCCTTCACCAGCTCCAGCTCGTTCTTGCTGGCGGAGAAGATGCGCTGCTGCGAGTCAGACCGGCCCTTGATGCGCTTCAGCTCGCGCTCCAGCTCGGCCGCGCGGCTGCGCTCCTTGTTCGCCGTCTGCTCCAGCCGCTCCATCTTCTCGCGGTCGGCGTCGTTCAGCTCCCGGTAGCGGCGCGGGGCCTTCTCCGCGGCGGACTCGGCGGCGGCCGCGGCGGTGGCGGCGGGCAGCACGGTCATGGTCGCGTTCACCACCCGCTCCTCCGGCTGCGCCGGGGCGGACACCTGCTGCGGCTGCGCGGGGGCGGCCACCGCCGGAGCGGGCGCGGCGGCGGGCGCGCCACCCCGGCGGCCCCCCTTGCCCATCTCCATCTCGGACTTCAGGCGGGCGATCTCCGCCTCGGCCTGGGCCAGCTCACCCCGGACCACCTCGAGCTGCGTGGAGGCGTTGCGCTCCACCTCGACGCGCGCCCGGGCCAGGTCCTTCTCCCCCTTCTCCGACTCCTTCTGCTCGTAGAGCTTGCGCTTGGCCTGCTTGAGCTGCTCCTTCACCTCCTGAAGCTGCGCACGCTGTTCATCGGCCTCCTTGCGCCTGCGATCCAGCTCCGCCTCCAGCTTCGCGCGCGCCTTGGTGTCCGACTCCAGCTCGCCCCGCGCCGTGGGCGAGGACGACGAGGGGAGCGCCGCGGCCGACTTCTGGCCGAAGAACACGTACGCGAGCGTGGCGAGGAAGAGCACCGACACGACGACGAGCAGAACTTCCAACACGGGGGTGACCTCCGGGGATGATGCAAAAAGCGGGGCAGCCTAGCGTCAGGCGGCGGGACGTCAATAGGTCTCGTCGCCCGCCCTCCAGCCAATGGACCAGGCCCTGCCTTGCTCCTTCCCTCCAGCGGGGCGGGGGTCCGCTGCTCAAATTAGGAGTCAGGGTGCGGGAGTGCCCGGAGAGCCCGGGTGGTGGTGAGCAGGGCAGGGGGGCTTTCTCCGGGCCCCGGAAAAACGTAAAGCTGGGGGCTCCGCGCACCGTCGTCCTGAGAGGAACCACCGCGTCATGGCTCACCTGGAGCTCATTCCCAAGGAGAACGTTTCCAGTTTCCGCAAGCTGGCCATTGGAAGCTGGAAGACGGCGTACGACCCGACCGTGTACGGGACGATGACGCTGCGCATGGACAAGGCGCTGGCCTACATCGAGGCCTTCCGCCAGAAGACGGGCATCCGGCTCACCGTCACGCACCTGCTGGCCAAGGCCATGGCCGAGGCGCTGCGCCGCTGCCCCGATGCCAACGCCATCCTGCGCTTCAACCGCATCTACCTGCGCAAGCGCATCACCATCTCCACCCTCGTGGTGCAGACGGATGGCGGCAAGGTGGACCTCACCTCGGCGAAGATCGACGACGCGGAGCAGAAGTCCCTCCGGGAGATCGCCGCCGAGCTGGAGGCCGCCGTCCAGAAGGTCCGCCAGCGCAAGGACGAGATGCTGGAGAAGGGCAAGGGCACCATCCACAAGATGCCCTACGCCTTCCTCAACTTCTTCACCTGGCTCATCTCCTTCTTCATGTACACGCTGAACTGGGACATGACGTGGGCGGGCATGCCCCGGGACGCCTTTGGCTCGGCCATCATCACCAACGTGGGCTCGCTGGGGCTGGACACGGCGTTCGTGCCGCTCGTGCCCTACACGCGTGTGCCCATCTTCATCGCCCCGGGCGCCATCAAGGACGCCCCCGTGGTGGAGAACGGCAAGGTGGTGGCCGGCAAGCTGATGAACGTGAACGCCTCGTTCGATCACCGCTTCATCGACGGCTTCCACGCCAGCATCCTGGCCAACACGTTCCGCGAGATGCTGGAGAACCCCTTCGAGCACTTCGACAAGCTCGACGAGGTGGCCCCCGTGGTGCCGGCGGACGCGACGCCGCCGGTGTCGGCCGCGGGGTAGGTGCCCGCGCTCCCGCTACGCCCAGGCGCTGCGCCAGCCGCGCGTGCTCCTGGGCCCCGCCATCTCGCGCAGGCGGCGCACCCGCTCGGGGATGGGCGGGTGGGTGGAGAACAGGCCCATGATGGCGCCGCCGGACAGCGGGTTCACGATGAAGAGGTGCGAGGTGGCCGGCGCCCGGTCATAGGGCATCAGCTCCGCGCCCCGCTCCAGCTTCAGCAGCGCATCCGCCAGTGCATCCGGATCCCCACACAGCTCCGCCCCCGTCGCATCCGCGCCGTACTCGCGCGAGCGGCTCACCGCGAGCTGCAGCAGCGTGGCGGCGATGGGCGCCACCAGCAGCACGCCCAGGTTGCCCAGCGCGTGGCCTGGTCCACCCTCCTCGTCGTCATCTCCGCGGCCGAGCAGCGAGCCGCCGAACCAGAAGAGCATCTGCGCCGCGTAGCTGATGACGCCCGCCAGCGTGGCCGCCACCGTGCCAATCAGCGTGTCGCGGTTCTTCACGTGCGCCAGCTCGTGCGCCAGCACACCCTCGAGTTCCCGCTGATCCAGGATGTCCACGAGGCCCGCCGTCACCGCCACCGCGGCGTGCTCCGGGTTGCGGCCCGTGGCGAACGCGTTGGGCGTCCGGGTGGGCAGCAGGTACAGCTTCGGCTTGGGCATGCCCGCGCGTGCCGCCAGCCGCTCCACCATCTGGTGCAGCCACGGCGCCTCGGCGTACTCCAGCGGCTGCGCCCCGTGCATGGCCAGGGCGATCCGATCACTGAACCAGTACGAGCCGAAGTTCATCACCACGACGAAGAAGCCCGCGACGACGAGCCCCTGTGGGCCGCCCAGACGCTCGCCGACGACCAACAGGAGCGCCGTGAGTCCCGCCAGCAGCACCGTCGTCTTCAGCGCGTTGCCCAGCCGGTGGCCCCAGCCGCTCCCGCGCGCGCCCCCCTGGGGCATCGACGATCCATACATCCCGCCAGCACTCATGACGTTGCCTTGCCTTTCCTTTCCCCTCTCAGGTACGGGCTCAACGTAAGCAGGCGGCGGGGCGCGTCAAACGCACGGGAACCGCTGGCACTCGCTAGAGGTAGAAGCGGTCCACCACATTCGCGGTCCGCTGGAGGATGGCGCTCCAGCCCACCCAGCCGTCGATGGGCCCCTTGTCCGCCTGGGACTCGGCCCCCAGCGCGCCCAGCGAGCCCGTACACCCCTGCACCGTGCCCAGCCCGGACTCCCGCACGTGCTCCAGCAACTGGCGCAGGGTGGGGATGCGGCGCGTCTCGAAGCGGTCCGCCACGTCCTCGCGCGGGGGTTGGAAGTCCGGCTCGTCCAGCCGGCCCTGGAGGAAACGCTCCAGCGCCCACCAGAAGAGGTACACCTCCGCCCGCCGGCCCGACGCCACCGCCGCCGCCGCGATGGACAGCCCCTGATGCACCCGGTCGTAGTCGCCGCTGTGCAGGAAGACGACCACCTTGGGCGCCGGAGTGCTCACGCCGCCCTCATACCGTCCGCCCTCCTACCCGTCCACCCGCACTCCCCGTCCTGGCTCGTGGATCAGCCGTGGCTTGCGCCTGCCTGCCCTACTTGCTAGGGAATCAAGGATAACGGACACTCTCGACGCATCTGTAATTTTCCAAGCACATGGTTCTTAAAGAGGGCAGGCGGGACGTCATGGATGAGGCGACGGCGAAGCGCAAGGACGCCCACCTCGACCTGTGCGCGACCGGGGACGTCGAGCCGGCGCAGAACACCACGCTGCTGGAGTGTGTGCGGCTGGTGCACTGCGCGATGCCGGAGATGGCCGTGGAGGAGGTGGATCTCTCCACGGAGTTCCTCGGCAAGAAGCTGCGCCATCCGCTGCTGATCACCGGCATGACCGGTGGCACGGAGCGGGCCGGGGTGGTGAACCGGGACATGGCGCTGCTGGCCGAGCGGCACGGGTTGGCCTTTGGCGTGGGCAGTCAGCGCGCCATGGCGGAGAACCCGCAGGTGGGTGAGTCGTTCCAGGTGAGGCAGGTGGCGCCCACAGTGCCGCTGCTGGGCAACATCGGCCTGTACCAGGCGGTGGGGCTGGGCGTGGACGGCGTGCAGCGGCTGGCGGAGGCCATTGGCGCCGACGGCATGGCGCTGCACCTCAACGCCGGCCAGGAGCTCACCCAGCCCGAGGGCGATCGCGACTTCCGCGGTGGCTACAAGGTGGTCGAGGGGCTGGTCCGCGCCTTCGGCTCGCGGCTGCTGGTGAAGGAGACGGGGTGCGGCATCGGCCCCGAGGTGGCGCGCCGGCTGGTGGAGCTGGGCGTGCGCAACCTGGATGTCTCCGGACTGGGTGGCACCTCGTGGGTGCGGGTGGAGCAGCTGCGCGCCACGGGTGAGCAGGCCCAGGTGGGCGCCGAGTTCTCGAGCTGGGGCATCCCCACGGGCGCGGCCATCGCCACCGTGCGGAGGGCCGTGGGCCAGGACGCCCGGCTGGTGGCCTCCGGCGGACTGCGCACCGGCCTGGACGTGGCGAAGGTGCTCGCCCTGGGCGCCGACGTGGCCGGCATGGCGCTGCCCCTCTTCCGCGCGCAGCAGCAGGGCGGACTGCCAGCGGCCGAGCAGGCACTCGCCATCATCCTCGCCAGCCTGAGGCAGGCGCTCGTGCTCACCGGCAGCCGCAGCTGTGCGGAGCTGCGCCAGAAACCCCGTATCGTGGTGGGGGAGTTGAAGGACTGGCTCGCGGCACTGTAGGGATTATTCCCGCGGCTCCGAATTGCCTTCTGTGGTGGAGAAACGACGAATGTCTGAATCGCTGACGTCCCGGTTGTCTGGCTTCCACAAGCTGTCGATGGTCGAGCGCCACGAGAAGCTCTCCCAGATGCTGGGCCTGGACGAAATGGACCTGGCGCAGCTCCAGGGCATCAGCGCCCTGCAGCCGGGTCTGGCGAACAAGATGATCGAGAACGCCGTGGGCACGTTCTCGCTGCCGCTGGGTCTGGGGCTGAACCTGCAGATCAACGGCCGCGACTACCTGGTGCCCATGGCGGTGGAGGAGCCGTCGGTGGTGGCGGCGGTGTCGTTCGCGTCGAAGATCGTCCGCGAGGCGGGCGGCTTCAGCGCCGAGGCCGATGATCCGATCATGATCGGCCAGGTGCAGCTCACCCGGTACGGGGACCCCACCGAGGCGACCAAGCGCATCGTCGCGGCCAAGGAGGCCATCCTCGCGCTGGCCAACAGCTTCCACCCGTCCATGGTGAAGCGCGGCGGTGGCTGCAAGGACATCGAGGTGCGCGTGCTGCCGGCCCCCGAGGGTCCGCGCGGCGAGCCGCTGCTCGTGGTCCACCTGATCATCGACACGCAGGAGGCCATGGGGGCCAACCTCATCAACACCATGGCCGAGGGCGTGGCCCCGCTGCTCGAGCAGCTCACCGGCGGCAAGGTGTTCCTGCGCATCCTCTCCAACCTGGCGGATCGCCGGCTGGCGCGCGCCACGTGCCGCATCCCGGTGGAGATGCTGGCGGACTTCGACATGCCGGGCGCGAGCATCGCCGAGGGCATCTACCAGGCGAGCCGTTTCGCGCTGGCGGATCCCTACCGGGCGGCCACGCACAACAAGGGCATCATGAATGGCATCGACTCGGCGGCCATCGCCGCGGGCCAGGACTGGCGCGCCATCGAGGCGGGTGCGCATGCCTTCGCCTGCCGGGATGGGCAGTACCGGCCGCTGTCGACGTGGCACGTGGATGACGGACACCTGGTGGGCCGCATCGAGCTGCCCATGGCGCTGGGCATGGTGGGGGGTCCCATCAAGATCCACCCGGGCGTGCAGGTGGCCATGAAGATCCTGCGCGTGGAGTCGGCACGCGAGCTGTCCATGGTCTTCGCGGCGGTGGGACTGGCGCAGAACTTCGCGGCGGTGCGCGCGCTGGGCTCGGTGGGTATCCAGAAGGGCCACATGGCGATGCACGCGCGGTGCGTGGCGGTGACGGCGGGCGCGCGAGGCGACTGGGTGGAGAAGATCGCCGAGCTGCTGGTGACGGCGGGACACGTGAAGGTGGAGAAGGCTCGGGAGATCATCGACTCGCTGTCGGAGTCGGACTTCCGCGCGGCCACCGGCACCGACGGGTAAATCACACCCTCTCCCACCGGGAGAGGGCCGGGGCGAGGGTCGGGCGTATCCGGAGGTGAATCCGTGTGCGCCCCCTCTCCCTCTGGGAGAGGGCTGGGGTGAGGGTCTTCCTCACGTCCCAGCCATGACAGGACATCATGGACACGAACAACAGTTCCTCCCTGACCGGCTTCGGCGCGGGCAAGGTCATCCTCCTGGGCGAGCACAGCGTGGTGTACGGCTACCCGGCGCTCGCCGGCCCGCTGTCGCGCGGGGTGACGGCGAAGGGCGAGCCCTCCAACAAGTGCCAGCTCGTCATCCCGGATGCCCTGATGCCCGAGCAGCGCAAGGTGCTGAAGGCGGCCTTCGCGCGGGCGATGTCGGCGTGCGGCGAGCCCGGGGTGAAGGTGTCGTTCGATACGGATCTGCCCCTGTCCATGGGCCTGGGCAGCTCCGGCGCGCTGTCGGTGGCGTGCTCGCGCGTGCTGCTGCAGGCGGCGGGGCGCAGGGGCTCGGCCTCCGAGGTGGCGGCCGTGGCGTGGGAGATGGAGCAGGAGTTCCACGGGACGCCGTCGGGGGTGGACCACACGACGAGCGCCATGGAGCAGCTCATCCTCTACCGCCGCAAGCCGGGCGCGGATCAGGGCCGGGCCAAGGTGGTGGAGAGCCCCAAGCCGGTGAAGCTGGTGGTGGTGATGGCGGGCGCGCGCAGCCCGACGAAGCAGACGGTGGGCGCGCTGCGCGAGCGCCAGAAGCGCTGGTCCGAGCGCTACCAGCGCATCTTCCGGGAGATCGGCCTGCTGGCCTCCGAGGGAGCCGAGGCGGTGGAGGAGGGTGACCTGGAGGCGCTGGGGGACGTGATGAACGTCAACCACGGCCTGCTCGCGGCGCTGGGCCTGTCCTCGCCGGGCCTGGATGACATGGTGCACCGGCTGCGCAACATGGGCGCGCTGGGCGCCAAGCTGACGGGAGCCGGAGGCGACGGTGGCGCCGTCATCGGCCTCTTCAACGAGACGGGGCCGGTGGTGCACGAGCTGACGCGGCTCGGCATCCGGTGCTTCGACAGCCAGCTCGCGGGTCCGCGCAACGAGGGCACCCGGGGGGCGGCATGAAGGCGACCGTCCGGGCACACCCCAACCTCGCGTTGGTGAAGTACTGGGGCAAGCGCGATGACGCGCTCATCCTCCCCCACCAGTCGAGCCTCTCGATGACGCTGTCCCCGCTGTCGGTACGGACGACGGTGGCCTTCGGCGAGAGCTCGGCGGACGAAGTGGAGCTCAACGGCTACGTGGCCAAGGGCAGCGAGCGCGACCGCGTGCTGCGCGTGCTGGACACGGTGCGTGCCGAGGCGAAGGACGCGAAGCTCGGCCCGGCGAGGATGGTGTCGCGCGGGGACTTCCCGGCGTCGGCGGGCCTGGCGAGCAGCGCGGCGGGCTTCGCGGCGCTGGCGGTGGCGGCACGCGCGGCGGCGGGACTGCCGGCGGATCCCCAGGCGGCGAGCATGCTGGCCCGGCTGGGCAGCGGCTCGGCGTGCCGCAGCGTGCAGGGCGGCTTCTGCGAGTGGATGCGCGGCGAGCGTCCGGACGGCACGGACAGCTACGCGGTGCAGCGCTTCGACGAGAAGCACTGGCCGGAGCTGCGCATGGTGGTGGCCATCGTCAGCCGCGACGAGAAGGAAGTGAAGTCGCGCGACGGCATGAAGAACGCCGTGGAGACGAGCCCCTATTACCCGGCCTGGGTGAAGGACGCCGAGGCCGAGGTGGTGCGCGCCCGTGAGTTCCTCGCGAAGAAGGACCTGCAGGCGCTGGGCGAGATGTGCGAGCGCAACGCGTGGAGGATGCACGCCACGTCGCTCGCGGCGGATCCGCCCCTCTGCTACCTGATGCCCAAGACGCTGGAGCTGATCCACTCCCTGCGTGAGCAGCGGAAGAAGGGCGTGCCGGTGTGGTTCACGCTGGATGCGGGGCCCAACCCCTGCATCCTGACGGACGCGGCGCACGAGCTGGCGGCGGAGGCGGCGGCCATGGCGTGCGGAGCCACCGAGGTGGTGCGGTGCGTGCCGGGCGGTGACGCGCAGTTGCTGGCGGAGCACCTCTTCTGATGGAGCGCGCGCTCTCGGCCCCGGGGAAGCTGTTCGTGTCTGGCGAGTACGCCGTGCTGTGGGGCGGCGTGTCGCGCGTGGCGGCGGTGGGCCCGCGGACGGCGGCGCTGGTGCGACGGCGCGCGGACAGCCAGGTGCACGTGTGCGTGGAGGAGGGGACGCTGTCGGGGCGGACGACGCCCCGGGGCGTGAAGTGGGAGCGCGAGGTGCCGCCGGGCTTCTCCTTCGTGGCGCGCACGCTGGACGAGGCGCTGCGGCTGCACGGGCGCGAGTCGGTGGGCTTCGACCTGGCAGTGTCGCCGTCGGCGGTGGATTCCAATGGGCGCAAGCTGGGCATGGGCGGCAGCGCGTGCGCCACGGTGCTGGCGGCGGACGCGGTGCGCTTCGTGCTCGAGGAGAAGTTCGACGCGCTGAAGGTGGCGCTCGTCTCGCACGCGGCGGCGCAGGGCGGGAAGGGCAGCGGCGGCGACGTGGCCGCGAGCTACGCGGGCGGTGTGGTGCGCTACCGGCGCTACGAGGTGTCGGGGCTCATCGAGGCCTCGAGCGCGGGTGGGTATCGCGCGGCGCTGGACGCGGCCCCCACGGTGGACGTGTGGCGCATGCCGGTGCCCAAGGTGTCTCTGGGGTACGCCTTCACGGGGGAGAGCGCCTCGACGCGGGTGCTCATCTCGCAGGTGGAGGCGAAGATGGGCGAGGCGGGGCGCCGGGCTTTCGTGGAGCGCTCGGACGCGCTGGGGCACGAGATTGAAGTGGGCCTCGGGGGCGGGGACTTCCGCGCCTTCTCCGAGGCCGTGCGCGATCAGCACGCGCTGCTCCAGGAGCTGGGCCCGCTGGAGACCGAGCCGATGCACCGCGTGCTGGCGATGGCCTCGGCCTACGGGTGCGTGGGCAAGCAGTCCGGCGCCGGAGGCGGGGATGGGTGCATCCTGTTCGCCCCGGACGCGGAGAAGCGCGCCGCGCTGCTGGAGGGCATCCGCGCGCGGGGCTTCCATACGCTCGAGCCTCGACGTGGAGCCCGGCGTGCGCGGCGAGGCCCAGCCGGACGCGCGGCTGCGCTCCTGGCTCGACGCCTCGAAGTGAGCCGCGGGCCCGGCGGTCAGCCGCGACTCGCTTCGTGGAGCACTTCGTGGCTCGGGCGCAGCGAGAGCTGCCCGGGCCGCCTGGCGGGCATGAGTGACAGCACGGCCACGACGAGCCCCACGGCGATGTTGTGCGCGGTGGGGACGATGTCGTCGCTGTAGCCGAGCACGAACGGCGAGGCGAGGAGCCACAGTCCGAGCGCGGTGTCGACGAAGCGGAAGGCCGGGATGGAGTCGGCCACCAGCACGAAGAGGAAGAGGCAGAGGCCCACGGTGATGGTGTTGGCCCGCGCCTGCGGCGAGTCGAAGCCGAGGATGAGCGGCGCGATGATGAGCCAGACGGACAGCAGGAGGTTCGGCCAGCGAGCCCTCATGGGGGCCTCCTTGCGGCGGGGGTCTACCTGACAAGGTGGGGCGTGCTCCGTCGTGCCCGCAAGGCAGGTCCTGGGCTGATGGAGAGGGCAGGGGAACGGGACCAGGGCTCGCAGGCCGTGTCCCTGCGGAGCATGATGGGAGCGCCCATGAGGAATATGTCCCACCGCCTGTTGCTGCTCGTATCGCTCGCCGCCCTCCTGGGATGTCCGGGAGGGGCGGTGGCCGGTTCCCCCGCGCCTCGTCCGCCCACGAAGGAGGAGCGGGCCCGCTACCCATGGCTCTCCGCTGAGCGCTCGATCCGCCCGCTCGCAGAGGCCATCGCGCCCCCGTCCGGTTACTCGCGGGTGGCCGTCGAGGACGGGTCCTTCGGGGCGTGGTTGCGCGGCCTTCCGCTGCGTCCCCCGGGCACCCCGGTGCAGGACTTCGGGGGGGCGGACATCCTGCCCGGGGACCATGCCGCACTCGCGGCGGTAGCCGAGCTGGACGTGGGCTCGGCCAACCTCCAGCAGTGCGCGGACTCCATCATCCGCCTCCATGCCGAGTGGCAGTGGTCCCGGGGACAGAAGGAGCGCATCGCCTACCGCTTCACCAGCGGGCACCTGGCCTCCTGGCCGCGTTACGCGGCGGGAGATCGGGCCCGCGTGTCCGGCTCCCAGGTGGCGTGGGTGAAGAGCGGGCCGGTGGATGGCTCGCGGGCCTCGTTCCGCGCGTACCTGGACCTGGTCTTTACCTACGCGGGCACGCTGTCCCTCGCCGCCGAGAGGCAGCGCCCCAAGCGCGAGGACGTGCGGCCGGGTGACTTCTTCGTCCTGGGCGGCAGCCCGGGGCATGCGGTGCTGGTGCTGGACGTGGCGCGCAACCCCGAGGGCGAGCGCGTGGCGCTGCTCGGCCAGGGCTTCATCCCGGCGCAGGACTTCCACGTGCTGTCACCGGGCGAGGACGGCCCCTGGTTCTCGCTGGAGGGGGACGAGGTGGCGACGCCCTTCTGGAAGCCCTTCCCCTGGTCCTCGCTCCGCCGGTTCCAGGTGCCCTAGTCCGCGTGCATGCTCCGCTTGCGAGCAGCCCTCCAGGTCTGACCGTCCTCCGGTACACCGTTTAGCTTCAAGGTGTCATGTTCACCGGGCTGAAAGCAGGGCGTGCTTCCACTCCTTGGCGGCCCGTGGCCATCTACGCCGTGGTCGCCGGGTTGTGGATCCTCCTCTCCGACGTGCTTCTCGCGGGGGTGGTCCGGGGCCTGGGCGCTTTCGTCCAGGTGCAGATCCTCAAGGGGTGGTTCTACGTCGCCGCCACCTCGGTGTTGCTGTACGCCCTCATCCGCAAGGACACCGCGGCCCTGCGCGAGTCCGAGGCCCGCCACCGGGCAAGCCTGGAGAGCATGGCCGACGCCCTCTTCCTGGTCGATTCCCAAGGGCGGATCGTGGAGGCGAACAAGGCCGTGCTGACGCTGTTCGGCATAGGGGCGAGCGGGATGCCGGAGGAGCTCGAGCGCTTCATCGAGCTGCTCGACATCCGCCATCCGGACGGACGCCCGGTGGCCTGGAACGATCTGCCCAGCCAGAGGGCCCTGCGCGGCGAGACGGTTCGCGAGGAGGAACTCCTGGCCCGGCATTGCAATGGAGAGACGCTCCACATCAGCGCGACGGCTTCCCCGGTCGCCACCGAGGAGGGGCAGCAGCCGGAGAGCTCGCCGTGGTGGTGCTGCGCGATCTGACCGCGCTCAAGCGCCTGGAGCGGATGCGTGACGAGTTCATCTCCACCGCCGCCCACGAGCTGCGCACGCCCATCACCACCATCAAGGGCTACGCCCAGCTCCTGGATCGCTGGACGCCCGGCGGGCACGATCCTCGCGAGGGCAAGGCCTTCCGCATCCTCAACCGTCAGAGCGATCGGCTCACCCAGCTCGTGCAGGAGTTGCTCGAGGTGTCCCGGCTCCAGCTCGGCCGGCTCGCGTTGCGGCGCCAGCGCTTCGAGCTGGGCGAGCTGGTGGCGGACGTGCTCGAGCGCATGCAGGGCGTGTCCTCCCGGCACCGGCTGGTGCTGCACCAGGAGGGCCGCGTGTTCGTGGACGCGGATCGCGAGCGGATCGATCAGGTGCTGGTCAACCTGTTCGACAACGCCATCAAGTACTCGCCCGAGGGCGGAGACATCGAGGTCCGGGTATCGGCCCGGGACGGCTCGGGGGTGGTGTCGATCCGGGACCCGGGCATGGGCATCCCCAAGGAGCGCCAGGGCCAGCTCTTCGAGCGCTTCTACCGCGCCCATGCCGGGCTCGAGACGGACCGCGGAGGCATGGGGATCGGCCTGCACCTGAGCGAGCAGATCGTCCAACGGCACGGCGGCCGCATCTGGTTCGAGAGCGAGGCGGGAAGGGGCTCGACCTTCTCGTTCAGCCTGGAGATGGCGCCGCAGGCCACACAGGTGCAGGGGCAGGAGCACGAGGCACGGGTGTGAGCCCGGGTCAGAACATGTGGCCGAAGTTCAGGTAGATGCGGTGACGGCCCGACTCCGGGGACATGGCCCAGTCGAAGCGCACCACCGCGGCTCGCCGCGCCAGCCGCAGGCCCGCGCCCACGCCCGGGTGCCACTTCCACCACGGACCGTTCTCCACGCCCGGGTGCCACACCCGCCCCAGGTCCACGAAGGCCACCGCGCCCGCGATGACGGGCGAGCCGAACAGGTTGAAGTCGAAGGCCCGGTAGCGCAGCTCCGTGTTCGTGAACGCCTTGATGTTGCCCGCGAACCGGTTGCGCTCGATGCCGCGCACGCTGCTCATGCCGCCGATGCCTTCGGAGGTGCTCACGCCGCCCGTGTTCACCCACTCGAAGAAGGGCACCTGGCCGAAGAGCATGTCCAGCGTCAGCCGCTGCGCCAGGATGAAGCGCGGGCCCAGTTGCCAGTAGCGCCGCTCGCTCAGCGTCACGCCCGCGTACTGGTAGCGGCTGCCGGTGGCACTGCCCGACACGCGCAGGCCTATCTCCTCCACTCCACCGCGCACCGGATCCGACTCGTTGTCGCGCGTGTCCCAGAGCACGCCCGCGGTGAGCTGCCCCGTGGCCCCGCCCTGGATGCCCTCGGGCTTGAGCTGCGCCAGCACCGAGGCTTCGAACGGATCCACCTCCGTGTACCGCCACGAATAGCCCACGTAGGACTGGAAGGGGTGGTTGTCTCCCCAGGGACGGCCGCGCAGGCGGAACCACGCACCCGGCGCGTTCTTCGTGTAGTTGAAGCGCTCCTGGCTCTCATCGCCATTGAAGTCCTGCGCGGACACGTTGCCCGCTCCATAGAAGGGGCTGCGCAGCTCGCGCCGGTACTCCAGGCGGAACTCCAGACGCATGGGACCGATGAGCCGCGGCCCGTCGTAGCGCAGGTAGTGGCTCTGCTGGCCCCGGCTGGTGAACAGCGCCTGGAGGGAGATGGCGTGCCGGTAGGGGATGTAGCCGGGTGCGTACAGATAGGCGCCCGCCACGCCGCCATACGTGAAGCCCTGATCCGAGTTGTAGCTCACCAGGGGTATCGCGATGGCGTCGATACCTTTCTCCTTTTTCGGCGGTTCCGCCACGGGCGCGGAGGCCGTGGTGGCGGGAAGGGCGGAGGGCGGGGCAGCCGTGGCGGTGGCCAGCGTCGTCAGCAGCAGCGCGGTCGTGAGCATCACCGCTCAAGGTGGCACGCGAAGAAGGGGCCAGACCATCTTGACGTTTGGGGCTCGTGCTCGTCTGGCTGCCCTCCGGCGGACCGCCCCGGAAAGCACGGCTGGTGCCCGCCCGGGTGCGCATCATTTGGGCCGCATCCTGGTGCTGGGGGGAGGGGAGACGAGACCGTGAAAGAAGTCATCAACCCGCAGTTGCAGGCGTGGGCTCGAGACTACGTGTGGCGTGTGGGGTCCAAGGTCGGCCCATTGTCGTCTTCACGCCAACGCAAGTTGCTCGTCGTCCATCTGGACGGTGTACCCAAGGCTCTGTTGGATGAGGCCGTCCGCACCGGGCGGATGCCCTTCCTGTCCAGGCTGGTGACGTCGGGCACCTATGCCCTGGACGGAGCCTTCTGGGGCTCGCCTGCCTCCACGCCCTACTTCCAGGCCGGCTTCCTCTACGGCCTGCGCCATCCCAACCTGCCCGCCTACACCTGGTTCGATCGGGACCTCGGCCGCAAGGTGCAGATGAACACCCCCACGGACACGCTCGCCGTGGAGTCGCGGCTGGGCTGCCGTCCCGGCACCAGTCTGCTGTCCGGTGGCGGGCACACGTACTTCTCGCTCTTCCAGGCCGAGGCCAACAACCGCCTCTGCATGAGCTCGCTGGCCCGCTACAAGGTGATGGTCCGCAGCCTCAAGTACGAGATGGAAGGCATCGTCGCGGCGCGCTCGCAGACGCCCCTCTCGTACCTGCGCTCGTTCGGGCGAGACGCGTGGAACTCCTTCACGGAGATCTACCGCTGGGGCCGGTCGCTCCGTGACTGGCGCCATGAGAGCGGCTTCCTCGTGAGCCGCGTCCTGTTGCAGCGGCTCGGGTGGAGCTTCGCCCACACCAAGGCCCTGGTGGACATGGTGCGCGGCGTGCCCGCCGTCTACCTCGTCTACGGCAACTATGACGAGGTGGCCCACCGCCGCGGTCCGCGCTCGGGTCTGGCGCTCGCGGAGCTGCAACGCGTGGACGCCTACCTCGCCGAGCTCTATGCCGTGGCCCAGACGGTGGAGCCCGGCTACGACCTCGTCTTCCTCACGGATCATGGCCACGTGGACAGCCACCCCATCGAGAAGCGCGGGGGCCAGCGTCTGGAGGACATCCTCCTGCGCGGCGCGCCGCTGCCGTTGTCCGAGGACATCGCCCGGGCGCTGCTCGACGGCCGGCCGCACCCGCTGGACGAGCCCCATGCGCCGCAGGAGCCGGTGGTCATCGAGTCCGGCAACTTCTCCCACGTCTACCTGACGCGCGAGCGCGAGCCGCTCGAGGCCGCGCGGTTGGTGGCGCGCCACCCGGAGGTGCTCGCGAGGGCCATGGGCCATCCGGACATCGCCATCGTGGCGATGCGCCGGGGCGATTCGGCGGTGGCCATCATCGGGGGCGGGGTGTACGGGCCGGACGAGATCGACAGCGCGCCGTTGGATGCGGAGTTCTCGCGCCGCGCGGTGGCGGACTTCCTGCGCGAGCTGCCCCACATGCCCACCGCGGGAGACCTCGTTCTCTACGGCCAGGCGGTGTCCAAGGGCGGCACGGTGGGCTTCGCCTGGGAGTTCGGCTCGCACGGCGGCCTCACGCGCACGGAGACGAACAGCGTCATCTGCTGGCCGAGGAATCTCCCGGTGGACCTGTCCGGGCTGAGCCACGTCACGCAACTGCACGAGCGGCTGTCCGAGGTGTACCGCGACGGGCCCCGGCGCGTGGTGCTCCCCGAGGAGAGGTGGGCGGAGGCGACATGAAGCGCCCGGCGGGCCGGACGTTCCTCAAGGCACTGCTGGTGGTGGTGGGGGTGGTGCTGTCCGTCGCCCTCATCTCCAGCGTCTTCTTCCGGTTCAATCCCGGTGGGGACGGGCCCCTGCTCGTCCCCCGCTTCCCGCTGGAGAAATTCGTCCACGACCTGCCGGGCCACCTGCGGTGGCTCATCCTCTTCATGCTGCTGTCCGCGGCCATCATCCCGCTGCGGGCGGTGCAGTGGCAGAGGACGCTGAGCAAGCCCGTCCCCCTGCTCGAGCGCTACCACCTGGTGGCCATTGGCGCCTTCACCCACAACGCGGTGCCCGGGAAGCTCGGGGACGTCATGCGCTCGTTCCTGATGTCGCGCACCCAGCGCATTCCGTTCCTGCAGTCGCTGGGCTCGGTACTGGTCTGCAAACTGCTGGAGTTCGCCGCGTTGATGGGGCTGTTGGCGGTGTCCTTCCTCGGGCCCTTTGGCGAGACGATGGCCGGGTTCGCCGGCCCGCTGCGAATCGCCGTGGGGGTGTGCGTGGGACTGGTGGTGCTGGTGGTGCTGCTGGCCCACTACGCGCTGCCGCTGGCCCGCGTGTTGGAGCGCAAGCACAGGCTGCCGCGGGCGCGGCACCTGCTGGGGCACGTGTCCGAGGGGCTGGGCACCGCGCGCAGCTTCCGGGGCATGGCCAAGGCGCTGGTCTTCTCCGTCGGGCCGGTGCTGGCGCCCGCCCTGGGCTATGGGTTGGCCCTCCGGGGTATTGGCGTGCACGGAGGCCTTTTCGCCGGTGCCGTCATCCTGGGGGCCATCGCACTCGGTCAGGCGCCCGGGGTGCCGGCGGGCACGGGCATCTACTTCGGGGTGACGAGCGGGGTGGCGAGAGACCTGCTGGGGGCCGCGCCCGAGGACGCGGCGGCCTTCTCCATCCTCACCTGGCTGGGCACCGTGTTGACCCAGGTGGCCGTGGGCGCGCTCTCCGTCCGCTTCCGAGGCATCCGGCTGAAGGACCTCCGCAAGGGCGGCAGCCTGGCGCGTGAGGCCACCAGCCATGTGGCCCACGAGGCGGTGCAGCCCGTCCACACCCCGGGCTGACGCGGGAGTGGGGTGCCGGAAAAGAAAAAGGCCCCCGGCTTTTCAGCCGGGGGCCTTTCTCAGTGCCCAGGAGAGGACTCGAACCTCCATGCCCTTGCAGGCGCTAGACCCTGAATCTAGTGTGTCTACCAATTCCACCACCTGGGCAGGCGGTGCTTTTCGCTCGGCGGTGCGTTGCGTCGCGTTGACGGGAGCGGTGTATAGATGCCTGAACCGTCCCCGTCAAGCACATGTTTCAACATCACTTCTTCAACGGCCATTTCCCCTCGGATTCGAGCCGGCGCCGGACGGCGGGGTTCTCATCCATGTAGGCCGTGAGGGACTCCTCGGTAATCTCCACGAAGATGTCCTCATTCCCCAGCTCGGTCTGACAGGACAGGCGGGAATACGGGCGGACGTCGAAACCCATGTCCAGCCGGTCCATCTCCTGGTCCGTCTGTTCGGAGAGCGACTCAAGGCCCTTGCGCACCCAGATGTGGCAGGTGGAGCAGGCGCAGACCCCGCCGCAGGAGTGACCCACCTGGGCGCCCGCCTTCTCGGCGGCGTCCAGCAGCGTGGTCCCCGTCGTCACCTCCACGGTGACGTCGTCCAGGGGGCTCTTGAAGTGGACCTTGGGCACGTCAGAACTCCTCGACCGAATGGCCCGCGACGACCTTCGTCAGGGCCTGGTTCATCACCCGCTCGACGAACGGCTTGCACACGTCGTCCAGGGCATGGATGGCTTCCTTGAGGGCGTGGTGGTCGTTCCCCTGGGCCACCTCGCGCACCTTCGCCATGGCCGCTTCGATGGAGGCCCGCTCCCCGTCCACCAGCAGCTCCCCGTGCTCCCCGAGCTGCCGCTGGGCCTCGGTGAGGACGCGCTCGGACTCCACCCGCTGCTCGCGGAGCTGGCGCACCTGCACGTCGTCCTCGGCGTGATCGATGGAGTCGAGCAGCATGTTCTCGATCTCCTCGTCCGTGAGGCCGTGGCTGGGCTTCACCGTGATGGACTGGGTGGTGCCGGTGCTCTGCTCCTTGGCCGTGACGGCGAGGATGCCGTCCGCGTCCACCTGGAAGCGCACCTCCACGCGGGCCATACCGGCGGGCATGGGCGGAATGCCACTGAGCGTGAAACGGGCGAGGCTCCGGCAGTCCTCCACCAGCTCGCGCTCACCCTGGAGCACGTGGACGTCCAGGCCCGTCTGCCCATCCTTGAAGGTGGTGAAGACCTGGGCCGCGGCGGTGGGGATGGTGGAGTTGCGCTGAATCAGCTTCTCCACCAGGCCGCCCATCGTCTCCAGGCCGAGCGACAGGGGGATGACGTCCAGCAGGAGCACCTCGTCCTGCCGGTCCACGTTGGTGAGCAGGTCCGCCTGCACGGCCGCCCCGAGGGCCACCACCTGATCCGGGTCGATGTCGCTGAGCGGCTCGCGGCCGAACTGCTCGGCCACGAAGCGGCGCACGGCGGGCACCCGGGTGGCGCCGCCCACGAGGATGATGCCGTCCAGCTCCGTGGCCGCCACGCCCGCGTCCTTGAGGGCCCGGCGGCACACCACGCCCGTCTTCTGGATGAGCGGGCGGATCCACTCCTCGAAGTCCGAGCGCTTCAGCGTCTGCCGGTGCGTGCCCGCGGTGAGCTCCACCTCGGGCGCATCGGTGAGGGCCTCCTTGGCCTTGCGCGAGGCAGCCAGCACCTTGGCCACCAGGGAGGGGGTGGGGGAGGACTGGCCCATGGCCTCCAGCACGCGCTGGGCGATGGCCCGGTCGAAGTCGTCGCCGCCGAGCGCCGAGTCACCGCCGGTGGACTTCACCTCGAAGACGCCGTCCACCAGCTTGAGGATGGAGACGTCGAAGGTGCCGCCGCCGAGGTCGTAGACGGCGTAGGTGCCCTGGCTGCCCTTGTCGAGGCCGTAGGCGAGCGCCGCCGCGGTGGGCTCGTTGAGCAGGCGCAGCACCTCGAGGCCCGCGAGCCGGCCCGCGTCCTTGGTGGCCTGGCGCTGGGCGTCGTCGAAGTAGGCGGGCACGGTGATGACGGCCTGCTCCACCCGGCCGGCGAAGTGGCTCTCCGCCCGGCGCTTGAGGGCGCGCAGGATTTCGCCGGACACCTCGATGGGCGTCACCGGCTGGCCGCCGGCCACGTCGAAGCGCACCACCTTGCCGCCCGTGACGAACTTGTAGGCGCCCAGCTTGCGCGTCTCCGCGTCCTCCGGGCTGCGGCCCATGAAGCGCTTCACGGAGATGATGGTGTCCGTGGGGTGCTCGGCCGCGAGCGGCTTCGCCCGCGCCCCCACCACCACGCCGCCGTCCTTCCCGTAGTGCACCACGGAGGGCAGGAGGTTGGACTCTCCCTCGTCCGCCGCCAGACACCGGGGCTTGCCCTGGATGACGCTCGCCACCAGCGAGTTCGTCGTTCCCAGGTCGATTCCCACCGCGTGCCCCTTGGGCTTCAGGGGATCGTGAATCTGCAGGTAGCCGTTCTTGCTCACGACAGCATCTCCTCCTCGAACGTCTCCACCTGCTCGAGGAAGCGCGTGAAGTACCTCACCCGTCCCAGCGCGTGCGACGCCTTTTTCACCGATGACTCGACCGGGGGGCCCTTTTCCAGGGTGCGGAGCGTGTCCACGGCCTCCTGGAGGGCGGCCTTGCGCCGGGCTTCCACATCCGTGCCCATCTTCCGGGCCCGCTCCAGGTTCTTCGCTTCCATCGCCTCGTCGAGCGCCTCGCGCAGCTCCATGACCTCCTCGAGGAACTCGAGGGGCATCTCCTTCTGCGCTCCGGCGTCCTCCCGCTCCAGGTCCACCCCGTGCAGCTTCAACAGGTAGAAGGCCCGCTTCGTGGGGTCCTTGAGCGTCTTCGCCGCCTCGTTGAGCGCCGTCGTCTGCTCCAGCGACAGCCGGCGCTCGCGCGCCTCGGCCTGCGCGAAGCGGTCCGGGTGCAGCTTCAGCGAGAGCTCCCGGTACTGGCGCTCCAGCGCCGCCACGTCCACGTCGTACGCCCGGGGAAGACCGAAGACGTCGAAGTGCGTCGCTCCCGGCGGCCGGGCCGCGATCTTTCCGCAGGCCGGGCAGAACGGGCGCCCTTGCGTGTCCTTCTCACAGTTCCAGCACTTCACTTCGGTGTCCCCTTTCCGGGGGAAAGCGAAAGGGCCCGGCTTTTCGCGGCCGAGCCCCCAGTGACTCTCTCACCCCGGGTTGGAAGCCGGGGTCCGTGGCACCCTCACCCCGACCCTCTCCCGAGGGGAGAGGGGAGGATTCTCAGACGGAGAAGCTCTCGCCGCAGCCGCACGAGCCCTTCACGTTCGGGTTGTTCAGCTTGAACCCCGAGGCCATCAGCGTCGACTCGTACACGATCTCCGTGCCGAGCAGATACAGGTAGCTCTTCGGATCCACGAACACCCGCACCCCGTCCCGCTCGAAGATCTTGTCCTTCTCGCGCGGCTTCTCCGCCCACTCCATCACGTACGCCAGCCCCGAGCACCCGCCGCCCCTCACCGCGATGCGCAGCCCCGCCTCGGGCGTGCGCCGCTCCTCCAGCAGCTTCTTGAGCTGCTCCACCGCGCTCTCGTGCACCGTGATGCCTCGCGCCGGCTTCGCGGCCGTGGCGGCAGGCGCCGTCGGCGTCTGGCTCGTCTGATTGGTCGCCTGCTCGTTCATCACGTGCCTCCTCCTTCAACCCGTCCTGCTCAAGCCTTCTGCTGCCGCGCTTCGCGCTTCTTCTTGAAGTCGTCGATGGCGGCCTTGATGGCGTCCTCGGCCAGCACCGAGCAGTGGATCTTCACCGGCGGCAGCGCCAGCTCGCGGGCCACGTCCTTGTTGGAGATGGTCATCGCCTGGTCCACCGTCTTGCCCTTCACCCACTCGGTCACCAGCGAGCTGGACGCGATGGCCGAGCCGCAGCCGAACGTCTTGAACTTGGCGTCCTGGATGATGCCGTCGTCGCTGATCTTCAGTTGCAGGCGCATCACGTCGCCGCAGGCCGGCGCCCCCACCAGGCCCGTGCCCACGTTGGGGTCGGCCTTGTCGAGCGTGCCGACATTGCGGGGGTTCTCGTAGTGGTCGATGACCTTGTCGCTGTAAGCCATGGTGTTCCCTTACCTATATGAAGCCTTGTGGCCGGGTCCGTTTGCCCGGCAACCGTGCCGGGGCGGGGGCCCGCTCGCCCTCCGAGCAGGGGAGGGCCTCAGGACGGGGCTAGTGCGCCGTCCACTCGATGCTCTTCAGGTCGATGCCTTCCTTGGCCATCTCGTACAGCGGGCTCATCTCGCGCAGACGGTTCACCTTGTCCACCATGAGCTTGATGACGTAGTCGACCTCTTCCTCGGTGTTGAAGCGGCCCAGGCCGAAACGGATGGAGCTGTGCGCCAGCTCCTCCTCCACACCGCACGCGCGCAGCACGTACGAGGGCTCCAGCGAGGCCGAGGTGCACGCCGAGCCCGAGGACACCGCGACGTCCTTGATGGCCATCATCAGCGCCTCGCCCTCGACGTAGGCGAAGGAGATGTTGAGGTTGCCCGGCAGCCGGTGCTCCAGCGAGCCGTTCACCGTCACCATGTCGAGCTGGTCCGTAATGCCCTTGCGCAGCTTCTCGCGCAGGCGGAGCAGGCGCGCGGACTCGTCGGCCATCTCCTGGCGGGCGAGCTCCGCCGCCTTGCCGAAGCCCACGATGGCCGCCACGTTCAGCGTGCCCGAGCGCATGCCGCGCTCATGGCCACCGCCGTCGATGATGGGGGCGATGCGCACGCGCGGCTTGCGGCGCACGTAGAGCGCGCCCACGCCCTTGGGGCCGTACATCTTGTGCGAAGTGATGGACGCCAGGTCGACGTGCATCTCCTCCACGTTGAACGGCACCTTACCGAGCCCCTGCACCGCGTCGCAGTGGAAGAGGATGCCCTTCTGGCGGCACAGCTTGCCGATCTCCGCCACTGGCTGCACGGTGCCGATCTCGTTGTTGGCGAGCATGATGGAGACCAGGATGGTCTTGTCCGTCATGGCCGCCTCGAGCTTCTTCAGGTCGATCCGGCCGTCCTTCTCCACCTCGAGGTAGGTGACGCGCGCGCCCCCGGTGGGCATCTCGGCCCACTGGCGGTACACGGCGTCATTGTCGAGGTCGTGCTTGATGGAGAAGCTCGGTGAGGTGGTCGCGCGACACGGGCGCGCCGGTGAGCTGCGCCAGCCGCATCTGCTTCAGCTCGTCCAGCCGCTCCTGGCGGATGCGCTCCAGACGCTTGCAGGTGTCGAGCACCGCCTTGTGCTCGGTCTTCAGGGTGATGATGTGATCACCCTTCTCCTTGTAGAACTCGACCACGCCCTTGATGGCGAGGTTGTCGGACTCGGTGGCGCCCGAGGTGAAGACGATCTCCTTGTCGGACGCGCCGATGAGGGCCGCCACCTGCTTGCGCGCCACTTCCACCGCCGCCTCGGCCTTCCAGCCGAAGGGGTGATTGCGCGACGCGGCGTTGCCGAAGTCCTCACGGAGGTACGGCATCATCGCCTCCAGCACCCGCGGATCCATCGGGGTGGTGGCGTGGTTGTCCATGTAGATGGGCAGCTTCAGCATCTCGGTAAACCTTCCGGGCGGCTGTCCGTCCGCTCGCACCGGGCGCCGGATAACCCCGCGTGCTCTCTAGGTGGTCCTACATGGACACACCTAATGTGGACTGGACCGGTCAAATATAAAAGAGGGCCCCCCCCGGTCAAGACGACATAAGGAGCGGGCCTCCCGGTCTCTTTCAACCACGAATCGGACCAATTCAGTCCTCTATCACGGATCGCGCCGGAGCGGGGCGCTCCACTTCGGGGCAGGTGCGCCAGGGTGGAACACCCCGGGTGGCCAAGTGCGCGATTTCAGGGCAACGCGGGGTTGGCCAACAGACTGCAATTCCGGGAGTCCGAGACTTCCGGAGGGCACGCCGATGAGCACGAACGAGAAGCGCGCAGTGAAGCTGAACGCCGTGGGGGCCATGGAGCTGTCGGTGGGCGGGAGGAACGAGCTGGCGCGCAGTGGAGGGGGCGAGCCGCCGAACGGGGGAGGAGAGGACCCGCGCCGGTACGCGCAGGGGGGTTGGAGGGCGGGCAAGCCGGAGGAGGACCCGGAGAAGATGAAGAAGTGGGGCCTGGTGACGGCGCGGCCGAGCGAGTTCCTCATCCACATGCGGCGGGGCCGGGTGCGGGAGGTGAGCGGGCAGGGCGCCTCGTGCTTCAAGCTGCCGGGCGACGCGGTGGCGATCGTCCCCACGAGCGTGCAGCGGCTGCAGTTCACCGCGGACCAGGTGACGAACGAGAAGGTCGGCGTGCAGGTGACGGGCCTGGCGGTGTACCGGATCGTCGATCCGCTGGTGGCCTTCCGGATGCTGAACTTCTCGTTCCCGGAGCGGGCGCAGCAGAAGCTGGCGGACCTGCTGCGGGAGATGTTCGTGGGCGCGGTGCGCCGGCTGGTGGCGAACCTGTCGGTGGAGGAGTGCCTCTCCAAGCGCAAGGAGGGCATCGCCACGGAGCTGATGCGGGAGATTGCGCCGGTGGTGTCGGGGAAGGGGAGGCCGGAGGACCGGACGGACTCGGGATGGGGCGTGGTCCTGGACACGATTGAAATCCAGGACGTGCGGGTGCTGTCGGAGACGGTGTTCGCGAACATGCAGGCGCGCTTCCGGGAGGAGCAGGAGCGGGTGGCGCGCGAGGCGGAGCTGTCGAAGGAGCGCTCCATCCAGAGGGCGGAGGCGGAGGCGGAGCGGCAGATCGCGCTGACGCGGCTGGAGACGGAGGAGGAGGTCCGGCACAAGCGGCAGGAGGCGGAGGAGCAGGCGAAGCTGGAGGCGCTGGCGGTCGAGTCGCGAGTGGAGGAGGCGCGGGTCGCGAAGGAGCGGAGCACGCGGCAGGCGCAGGTGTCGCTGGAGCGTGAGACGGCGCTGACGAAGCTGAACGCCGAGCTGGAGGTGAGGGAGCAGAAGACGAAGGCGGAGGAGGCGCAGAAGCTGGCGCAGCTCGAGGCCGAGCGGAGGATGTCGGAGGCGAAGCTGGCGCAGGAGCGGGCGCTGGCGGCGTCGAGGGCGCAGGCGGAGCTGGAGAAGCTGAAGCTGGAGCAGCAGGCGCAGGCGGCGAAGCTGACGAACGAGCGGGCGTTGGCGGCGGCGAAGGCGCAGGCGGAGCTGGAGCGGCTGAAGCTGGAGCAGGAGGCGGAGGCGGCGCGGCTGGCGCACGAGCGGCAGATGGCGGCGGTGAAGGCGGAGGCAGAGCTGGAGAAGCTGCATCAGGAGCAGCAGGCGCAGACGGCGCGGCACGGGGCGATGATGGCGGTGCTGCAGCAGGAGGCGGAGCGGGCGAGGGCGCAGGCGAAGGTAGCGGAGGCGCGGTGCGCGATCGCGGAGGCGGAGCTGGCGATGGCGGAGATGGACGCGCGCAAGGCGCGGATCACGCAGGATCCGGAGCTGGCGAAGGTGAGGGCGCTGAAGGAGATCGACAACACGCTGTCGCCGGAGGCGATCCAACTGGTGCTGGCGCAGCAGTTGCCGCAGGTGGCGGCGGCGTTCCAGCAGAAGATGGGGGAGGTGCACGTGACGGCGGTGGATGGAGCCAACCCGTTCGGCTACATCGCGGCGGCGGTGGAGGGCGTCATGGGCCTGGCGCGCTCGGCGGGCCTGCAGGTGCCAAAGAAGGACCAGGCGGTGTAGCCCCCCAAACCCACCCAAGAACCACTCCCTCTCCCCTCGGGAGAGGGTCGGGGTGAGGGTGCCCGGACCCCAGGTTGAGCCCGGTCACCCCGTCAAGACGTCACCGTCACACCAGGGTCAGGATCTCCGCCCCATCCCGAGTCACATAGATGGTGTGCTCGAACTGCGCGGACCGCTTCCCATCCGCGGTGACCACGGTCCACCCGTCATCCCAATCCAGGTGCCGGATGGAGCCCATGGTGAGCATGGGCTCGATGGTGAAGAACATGCCCTCTTCGATGACGTCGGTCGCGTGGTAGTCGAACGTATGGTTGACCTGCGGCTCGAGGTGGAAGATCTCCCCGATGCCGTGGCCGCAGTACGACTGCACGACGCCGTAGCCGTACCGCTTGGCATGAGCCTCGATGGCGCGGCCGATGACGTTGATGGGTAGCCCCGGCTTGACCGCCTCGATACCCAGCATCATGCACTCGCGAGTCACCCGGAGCAGCTGCTCGGAGGCGGCGTCGATCTTGCCCACGGGGAAGGTGGCCGAGCAGTCCCCATGCATCCCATCGAGGTAGATGGTGATGTCGAGGTTGACGATGTCCCCGTCCTCCAGGGCCCGGCTGTCCGGGATGCCGTGGAGGATGACCTCGTTGACGGAGGTGCAGAGGGACTTGGGGAACCCGTGGTAGTTCAGGGTGCTGGGATACCCACCGCGGCGGATGTACTCCTCGTGCGCGAGGGCATCGATCGCATCCGTGGTGACGCCCGGCTTCACGGCGGCGCCGGTGACCTGGAGGACCTCGGCGGCGGCGCGGCAGGCCTTGCGCATGCGCTCCAGCCGGGTGGAGGGATCTCCCTTCGCGCCAGGACCGGGGCGGCCCGTGTCGGCGTAGTCGGGCCGGGGGATATGGGCGGGCACGGAACGGCGGGGGCTCACCGCGCCAGGCTTCACACGCCGGGAGACGGGGATGGGCGCGCGGGCCTGCGAGTCCTCGCCGCGGTGGCACTTCTTGTACTTGTTCCCGCTGCCGCACCAGCAGGGCTCGTTGGGACCGGGCAGCTTCGCGGGGGCCGCGAGGGTCGTGCTGGATGTACTCATGTCCGTGCTTCCTCCGTCAGGTGCCACTTGCCCCCATATCTACACCTCGGGAAACCCAAGGGCTCATGCGATTTGCGCATCGCCTGCCGAAGCCGGGGGAGGACCGTGGCAACCGCTCACTCCCCGGCTCGGTGTTCCCGGCGTCCACCCTGGAGGCGCCCGAGAATGTAGAGGGTGCCGCGCTCCAGGAGCACGAGCAGGGCCACCACGAGGAGGGAGAGCAGGAAGAGGGGGAGGTTGCGCTCGTCGCCGCTGCGGTAGGCGAAGGCGAGGGAGGTGGACACCGCGGGTGGGTGGACGGCGTCGAGCCCGACCATGAAGGCGATGGTGGTGAGCATGGCGGCCCCGGCGGCCAGGTACTGCGGCCCGAAGAGCAGGTAGGTGCCGAATCCCGCGAGCGCCGCGATGGTGTGGGCCACCACCAGCGTGCGCACGTTATTCATCCCGTGCTGCGGGTCCAGGTAGATGAGGAAGGCACTGGAGGCCAGGGAGGCGAACAGCACCCGTTGGTGGCTGAGGGCGTCCACGAAGGCCAGGACGAAGAGGATGATGAGCGTCGGCAGGAGCACGAGCAGCAGCTCGTCCTTCAATGAGAGCCGCTGACGCAGGCGGCGCAGCGGACGCGGCCCCGGCTGCAGACTCGAACGTTCGTTCACGTGGCTTGTGCCTGCCCCCGGGGAAGCTCCCCGGGGGGGTTGAAGGGTCCGAGGGTCAGCGACGTTCGTTCTCCTCGATCGGACCCTCGCCGTCGTTGATGACCCCGGGTTCGTCGCCGATGACGGCTTCGTCCTGCTCCCGCTCCTGCTCCCGCTCCACCCCGGAGCCGCCCAGGCCCTCCTGGAAGCCCTCCTCGGCCTCGTTGGCCGCCTCGCGCGCTTCCTGAGCCGCCTCGCGCGCTTCCCGAGCCGCCTTGTCTACCGCTTGTCCGGCCTGGCGGGCCTCGTCCCGTACCGTTCCCTCCCGGCGATTCTCACAGCCCACCGTCAGGCCGAGTGCACCGAGCAACCCCGCCAGTGCGAGGCCCTTCCATCCCTGCCGCATCATCACCGACCTCCTTCGTTATGAATGCGTTTCACGCCAGGCCCGCTCAGCCGATGCGGGCCAGCAGCCTGTTCCCGAGCGCGACGGCCACGGCGTCCTCCACCAGTCCCGCCACCACGTTGGGGACCCCCCACTCCCGCGTCGCCAGTTGCCGCAGCTTGTAGAAGGCGAAGGACGAGGCCACGGCCGCCGCGGCGCCGAGCACGGCACGGCCCACGGACATGCGCCGGTGTGGAGCCGCCACGGCGGCACCGGTCAGTGCGCCAGAGATGATCCTGCCCACCAGGGCAGGCGGAGAGATGCGCGCGGGGATCCACGGCGTCTTGTCGGCGGCCATCTCGCCGACGGCCAGCACGGACAGCACGCGCGAGGTCCGCTCGGACGAGAGCGCATGCGCGCGCCCCTTGGGGGCGTCGACGGGCTGTTGCGAGAGCTGATGGCTGAGGAGGGCGGGGGCGCTGAAGGTCCGCATCCCGGCCAGCACTCCGAAGCCCACGGTGTTCAGCAGTGCGTCGCGTCTCATGTGTTCCGTCTCCCGCTCGATGCCGCCGAGCCGGCGGCCCAAGCCCTTCTGCGAGTAGAACTGCACCGGCTTCTCATCCACTTCGAGGTGCGCGTGGACCAGCGCCTCGGCATCGGGGTGCCGCTCCAGGTGGCCGGTGCGCAGCAGCTCGCGCAGCCGGGCGTGGGCCAGGTGATGCCAGGCGCGCTGGTAGCGCCGCCCCAGCAGCGCGAACCCCACCCGGCTCCACCAGTTGGGGAACTGCCCCTCGCGCCAGGAGGCCTTGATGTGGAAGCGCAGCTCTCCGCTGCGGTGGTCCTTGATGAGGAGGAACCACTCCCGCCCGGCCTCGATGTGTCCCCGCAGGGTGTCGATGCGGAAGCCGTACACGGTCCGCTCTGCCTCCTGCTCGGAGCGGATGGCGCCGATGCGCACCGGGCAGAGGTAGTGCAGCCCCATGGATTTGAGCTCGAGCAGGACCGGGCGCCCTTGCAGCGGCGCGGCGGCGTCGAAGTGCCCGTACACGACCCGCGGGTCGGAGAAGCCGTAATAGATGAGGGCGTGCTTCAGCTTCTCGAACGCATCCTCTCCGGAGGGCGCACCCGGGCGATCCCGGGCGATGACGGCCTGCGACTCCACCTGGTTCCAGCCGTTGTCGAGCGTCATCTCCTCCTCGGCCGCCTCGAAGTTGAGGGGGCGGGTGGAGGCCTCGTCGAGCCGCGCCAGCACCTCGTCCGCCGACCAGCCCCGCAGCCAGCGCCACTCGACGCGCGTCATGACTCGTCTCCCCGAGCGAGGAAGGTCGGGCCTCGGACATCATCCGCGCTCTCGTGCGCCTCCTTCATCACGGTGCTCTCCGCGTGGAGGAAGCCGATGACGCCCTCGCCCACGGTGAGGGCGACGGTGTTCACGAATTCGGTCCAGGTGTTGGTCTGCATGGCCTCGCCGCCGGTGCGGAATCCCAGGTACATCACCCGCGAGCCGGAACGGGCCCGGCTGCGGATGTGGAAGATGACGTCGCCCCGCTCGTTGCGGTAGGCACCAAAGGTGATGCGTCCCGCTTCGGGGTGCCCGGGCAGGGTGGCCAGGGTGAGGCTCTGGCGATCCCGGTGGATGATGCGTACGCGGAAGGTCCCCGCCCCGCGGATGCGCACCGTCAGCTCGTCTCCCGGCTCGAGCGGCCCCTCCCGTTCGCTCTCGGGCTCGAAGACGACCAGCTCCCGCGGAGCGAACTCCGGGAAGCGCGAGGCCACCAGCTCCATCACCTCCGAGGGCGAGCACCCGCAGCGATCGATGACGGCCCAGTAGTCGCGTTGCAACAGGGGGCCGGCGCCCTCCGTGGCGGAGAGCAGCCCGTCCCACAAGCCATCGCCTGCCGCTGTGCCTGCTTCGCCCATCTCGCCACCTCCCCGGAGGTCCTAAATATGGTGCAGGGCGCAATGGAGGGCGCGGGGGGCCAGGGGACGGGCCCTCATCCGAGACAGGAGGGCGTCATGCAGCAGGACATCAATCCGGCGAGCGGGAGGTCGGAGCGGGACTACCGGGCCGCGACGGTCATGCGGGCCGAGCACACCGAGGGCTCGTTTACCCGGCTGCTGGAGCAGCAGACGGCGAAGATTCCCTCGGACTTCTTCCTCTTCGCCAGTCTGTGCGCCATGGCCTTCTCGCTGGGCGCGGAGATCGCGCAGCGCACCCGGGCCAGCCGCTTCGTGGGCATGTGGGTGGGGCCGCTGCTCATCATGGGCGTCTACAACAAGATGGTGAAGACGTTCGGCGCCCAGTGAGCCGTGGCTCAGCCCACGTGCCGCTCCATGCTCGGGGCGTAGTGGTGCCGGATGCGCTCGGCGGCGTGAGGCTGTCCCGCGCCGTCCAGGCACTTCGCCGCCCACTTCGCCGCCTCGGGCAGGGAGCGGGTGATGAAGTACGGCATGGGGGGCGGGCTGAAGTGGAGCACGAGGCTCGCGGCCAGTTGCATCACGGGCGAGGTGATGACGGCGGCGCAGCCCAGGATCTGCGTGCGAATCAGCGCGTGGTGTTCCCGCGCGAACTCCACCAGCTTCTGGCGATGCTCGCCCGTCATCATCCGCACCTGGCGGGTATCGAGGATGAGCACGCACTTCTCTTCCCGCCGCAGGTGGACGAGGAACTGGGCGAAGTACTCCTCCTGGTCCTGGAGCGTGGGGAGCCCCACGAATCTCGCCACCAGCAAGGGCCAGAGTGAGTCGTCGAGGCTGATGAAGTCCTTTGCGCCCAATGCAGCCACCGGAGAGAGGAGGCCCGCCCGTGGGCCCGCGCCTCATTATCAGGAGGCGCTCCTTCTCGAAAGCGATGTGGAGCGGCCCGCGAATCGGTACATGCTCCCGGCGCGGACACATCCGGAGACACACATGCGCTACTTCGAGGACTTCCAGGTGGGACAGGTACACGAGCTCGGGTCGCACGAGGTGACGCGCGAGGAGATCCTCGCGTTCGCCCAGCAGTACGATCCCCAGCCCTTCCACCTGGACGAGGAGGCGGGCCGCCGCTCCATCTTCGGCGGCATCATCGCGAGCGGCTGGCAGACCGCGGCCATCTGCCACCGGCTGTTGGTGCGCTCGGTGCTGGAAGACTCCGCCAGCATGGGCTCGCCGGGCGTGGACGAGCTGCGCTGGTTGCGTCCGGTGCGGCCCGGGGACACGATCTCGGCCCGCATCGAGGTGCTCGAGATCACCCCCTCGCGCAGCAAGCCGGACCGTGGCACCGTGCGCACCCGCATGGAGGTCCGCAACCAGCAGGGCGAGGTGGTGATGACGGAGAGCGCCGCCGTGCTCTTCCTCCGCCGCCCCGCCTAGGCTCCTGGAACCGAGGCGCCTCCCGAGCGCCTCTCCGGTCCCACGCGCTCCTCCCTTCTTCTCATTCCATGCGACCGTGGCGTTTGTCCTGGACCTGTCAGTCCCGGATGCTACTGGGAGCGCATGACTACCGCGATTTCCACGATTTCTCGTTCTTTGACGCAGCTCGGGCAATTCAGTGCCCCACTCGCGGGGGTGTTGCCCCGCCTGCGCACGGCCGGACGGGTCGGGCTCCACGCGAGTGGACTGATGTCCGGCTGGGCCAGTGCGCTGCCCGTGGACGAGGTGGATCTCTCCTTCTTCAAGAACAGCTTCGCGGGAGCCATGGAGCTGCACGAGCGCGTGCTGTCGGATCCCGACAAACGCGAGGCGCTCGCCCGGGCCGAGCGGGAGGATCTCTTCACGCTGCCGCTGTTCCTCGGGGCCATCCTCTCGGACATCGGGCGCGTGCGGTACAAGCAGCGCAACGGATTGCAGGAGCTGCCGGTGGAGCCGGAGGACGCGTTCCCCTATCCGGACTACTACCTCACGGACTTCCACAACCAGGCCAATGGGGGCCTGTCGCTGCGCTCGGCGCTGACGTACGAGTGGCAGATCCGCTTCCTCTTCATGGGCGCCAACCGGCTCATGCGCCAGGGCGTCATCGACCAGATTCCCGAGGGGAGCCACCTGGACATCCTCGATGTGGCGTGTGGCCCGGCGGCGTGGATGAGCCAGGCGTGGCTGCAGAACCGGCGGCACCGCTACACGGGCATCGATCTCTCGCCGTCCTATCTGGAGGCGGCCCGGCTGTTGCGCCGCAAGGCCACGCTCCTGCAGATGAACGCCGAGGAGATGCCGCCGGAGTGGACGGAGCGCTTCGACCTGCTCACCTGCATCTGGCTGTTCCACGAGCTGCCGCCGCCGGCCATCGAGCGCGTCACCGCGGAGATGGCGCGGGTGCTGCAGCCGGGCGGGACGCTGGTCTTCATGGATGCCATCCAGCAGGGGGACGCCGCCGCCGGGGAGACGGGCCCCTCCGAGCACTTCGGGACGTATTTCAACGAGCCCTATTTCCAGGACTACACGCGGTTGGAGCTGCCGGAAGCTCTTCGCGCGCCACGGGCTGCGGGTGGTGAAGACGGAGCGCTGGTACATGTCGAAGCTCCTGGTGTTGCGCAAGGAGGGGTAGGGCGAGCGCGCGAGGCGGTTCTCCGCTAGGTTCCGGGCGGTGAAGAGGCTCTCGTACCGGAAGGTGGGGCTGCTCGGCGCGCTGTACTTCGCGCAGGGGATGCCCTACGGCTTTCAGGCCAAGGCGCTGCCCATCTATCTGCGCGCCAATGGCGTGGAGGTGATGACCATCACCTTCCTCGAGGTGCTGGCGCTCCCGTGGATGCTCAAGGCGTTGTGGGCCCCGCTGGTGGACCGTTACGGCTCGGAGCGCATCGGCCGGCGCAAGTCGTGGATCTTGCCCATGCAGGCCGGGCTGGTGCTCACCTGCGTGGCGGCGGCCTTCGTGCCCATCGAGGGCCAGTTGCCGTTGCTGCTCGGCCTCGTCTTCCTGATGAACCTCTTCGCGGCCACGCAGGACATCGCGGTGGACGGCTTCGCGGTGGATCTGCTGGAGCCCCACGAGCTGGGCGGAGGCAACTCGGCCCAGGTGATGGGCTACAAGCTGGGAATGCTCACCGCGGGGGGGCTGCTCGTCTGGATGATCGACATCATCCACTGGCGGGGCGTCTTCCTGGCGATGGCGTTGCTGTCGCTGCTGGTGCTCGGGGTGGTGCTCCTGACGCGGGAGCGCCGGGGCGCGGTGAAGGCCATGGAGATCGAGCGGCCGTCCTGGCCCGAGCTGCGGGACAAGATTCGCGCCGTGTTGCTGCTGCCCGGCACGGGGTGGATGTTGCTCTTCATCGGCACCTACAAGCTGGGCGAGACGATGGTGGATGTGCTCTTCAAGCTCTTCCTCCTCGATGCGGGCTTCAAGGCCTCGCAGATCGGCCAGTGGGTGGGGACGTGGGGGACCGTGGCGTCGTTGCTCGGCTCCGCGGCGGGAGGGCTGCTCGCCACGCGCATGCCGGTGTTGGGGGCGCTCGCGCTCGCCTCGTGCCTGCGGGTGTTCCCGCTCGGGTGGGAGTGGTGGCTGGCGCTTCATGGACCCACGCCGACGGGCGTCATCGCCGCCACCGTGGCGGAGAACTTCTTCGGGGGCGTGCTCACCACCACCCTGTTCGCGTTCATGATGTCACGGGTGGACCGGCGCATCGGGGCCACGCACTACACGCTGCTGGCGAGCGTGGAGGTGATTGGCAAGGGGCCGAGTGGTCCCCTCGCGGGCCTCCTGTACTCCAAGCTGGGGTGGAGCTACGCGCAGGTGTTCCTGCTCGGCACGGTGCTCTCGGTGGCCTTCGTGGGGCTCCTGCTTCCCTTGAGGCGCACGGCGTCCAGGCCTCCCTCCACCTCTCCCACGGTGTAGGAGCCGCGGCTCCTGGGACGCCCGCCCGTCCGCCCGGAGGCGGGGCGTACGAGAGGTGGCGCGCCGGGCCGGATTCCGTTACCTGCTCGCGCTCGGGCTCAACCTCGGGTGTAACCATCGGCCGCTCGCGCGTATATAGGGGGCCGCGAGGCAACAGGAGCGACATGGACGCGAAGAAGAAGGTGGGAGTCATTGCGGCGGTATTCGGGCTGGCCGTGGCTGTCGTGCCCTGGCTCCTCCCGACGGGCCCGAGCTCGGGGCTGGACGCGGCGCGCTTCCTCGAGGCCGGCAGCTTCGCGCTCGGCGCGGCCGCGGTGTTCGCCGGGGGCCTGCTCACCGCGATGACTCCCTGCGTCTACCCGCTCATCCCCATCACCGTGTCCGTCTTCGGGGCGCGCAAGGCCGAGGGCCGCGGCAAGGCGCTCGTGCTGACGAGTTCCTACATCATCGGCATGGGCGTGGTGTTCAGCGGGCTGGGCGTGCTGGCGGCGAAGACGGGACAGGCCTTCGGCTCGATGCTGGGCAGTCCGGTGGTGGTGACGGGCCTGGCGCTGTTCCTCCTGCTGCTGGCCACCTCCATGTTCGGCGCCTTCGAGCTGGCGCTGCCCCAGGGGCTGCAGCAGCGGCTCAACTCGGTGGGCGGCTCGGGCATCACGGGCGCCTTCCTCATGGGCAGCGTGTCCGGCTTCCTCGCGGCCCCGTGCACCGGGCCGGTGCTGACGGGCCTGCTGGCCTTCGTGGCCAAGTCGCAGAGCACGGCGCTCGGCGCGGCGCTGCTCTTCATCTACGCGCTCGGCATTGGCGTGCCCTTCTTCCTCATTGGCGTCTTCACCGTGCGCCTGCCCCGGGGCGGGGTGTGGATGGAGTGGGTGAAGAGCGTGCTGGGCATCGTGCTGGTGGCGCTCGCCATCTCGTACCTCCGGGACGGCTTCCCCACGGTGGGCGGGGCGGTGAAGGGCGTGGCCGAGCAGCTTGGCCGGACGCCGGGCACGGCCATCGCCGCGGTGCTGGCGGTGGTGGGCGTGCTGCTGGGCGCCATCCACCTGTCCTTCAAGGAGGGCGCGCGGGACTTCACCCAGAAGGCCTTCGGCGTGGCGCTGGTGGTGGTGGCCCTGGTGCTGCGTGGCGGTGCCATGGACGCGAAGTCGGCGGGGGCGTTGTGGGTGTCGCTCGGGGTGATGGAGGCGCCCAAGGCGCCCACCTTCGAGTGGCACGCGGTGCTGCCGGCCAAGGGCACGGGTTTTTCGCCCGAGTCCCTCGAGCAGGTGCTGGCCCGTGCGAAGAACGAGGGCCGGCCGGTGATGATCGACTTCTTCGCGGAGTGGTGCGCGGCCTGCAAGGAGCTGGACCGTGAGACCTACCCGGCCGTCGAGGTCATCAGCGAGGCGGGGCGCTTCATCAACGTGAAGGTGGACGCGACGAACAGCGATGACGCGCTGGACGCGCTGATGGAGCGCTTCGGGGTGGAGGGCCTGCCCACGGTGGCCTTCATCTCGTCCAACGGGGAGATGCTGCGCGCCCCGAGGGTGACGGGCTTCCTGGATGCGCGCTCCTTCGTCGTCGAGATGAAGAAGGTCGATTGATCCCCAATTTCCCCTCTCCCGAGGGGAGAGGGGAAATGCTACGCGTCGCGGTGGACGGTGTCGGGCGAGAAGGCCGGCAGGCAGATGGCGATGTACTCGGCGCCATCGGCCTCGGGGGTGCTGTAGCGGACCCACTCGCCGGGCTCGGTGATGACGGCCTGGCCCGCGTGCACGTCCAACTGGCCGCCCTTGTGCTCCACGCGCAGCACGCCCTTGATGACGACGGTGATCTCTCGGAACTCGGGCGTCTGCCCGGGCTCCAGCCACCCGCCGGGGCTGCGCATGTGGGCGACGCTGAACTCGGCCTGCTTCGTGTTCACCCGCCCCACGTACTCGTCGATCAGCTTGGGCTTGTTGCCCGCGGCGGTGACGCGCGTGGGGGCGGGAATGAGGGTCGGCATGGGTGTCTCTCCGGGGTAGGGCGCTGGCAGGCTACCAGCGCCCGGTCCTCCCCGGGGAGAAGTCCCGGTGCGTCTAGCGGACCGAGTCTCCGGCCACCGCCGCGCTGGTGCCCCTCAGGTACTCGAGCGCCTTGTCCAGCACCTCGTCCCTGCCGGCCAGGACGCCCTGGCGCGTCGGCCTCACGAAGAGCTGGGGACGCAGGCCCACCCGCTGCAACTGGCGGCCATCCACGTGCCGCACATCGTGGCCGGTGAAGATCATCGAGATGCCGCCGGGCAGCACCAGGTCCGTGATGTCGCCGTTGGCGCCCGCGCTCGGGCTGCCGATGAAGGTGGTGCCGTTGGCCGCCTCGAAGAACAGGCCCGTGTGCTCGGACTGGCTGATGGCGCGCTCGTCGATGAGCATCACCGTCTTGCCGCGGTACAGCGGCACGTCCGCCTTGGGCAGCTCCTGGATGAACTTGTACCGGCCCGTCGTCTCGGCCGCCGAGACGACGTTGCGCTCGAACACCGCCGCCTGGCGCGCCTGGCGCGTATTGATGTACGGCGCGATGGCCCAGGCCGTCCCGTTCGGGTAGCCGCGCATGTCGAAGACGATGGCCCTGGTGCCCTTGAGCTTCTCGAACATGGCCGCCACCTCGGACGTCTGCAGGCGCGTCAGGTCCACGTAGCCGGTGTTGTCCGGCAGCACGCGGTACGCCTCGCCCTGCTTGGGCTTCTGCAGCGACTGGATGCTCCGGGTGATGCGCACCTGCTTCGTCTGCCCACCCTCTCGCACGCCCAGCGTCGCCTGGGAGCCCTCGGGCCCCGCCAGCGCCTTGGCCAGCAGGCGGTGCCGCAGGTGTACCGGGTGCGAGGCCGTGACGTAGGGCTCCAGCGCCTTCATCCGCTCGGCCAGCGGCTTGCCGTCGATCGTCTCGATGACCATGCCCCGCTTGAGCCCCGGCGCGGCCTCCTCGTTCCACACGGTCATCACCACCGCCGCGCCGTCGAGCTCCATCGCCTCGAAAGGTGCGCTCACGCCGGTGATGCCGCGCTTCTCCAGCTCGGGGTGGCCGCGCAGGTGGGTGTGCCCGTCCTGCACGAGCGTGCTCAGCTCCGCCACCGCGAGCGCGTACTCCGACGCGTCCTTGGCCTTCTCGAACTTCGGCAGGAACGTGGTCAGCGCGCCGTCCCAGTCCCGGCTCAGCAGGTGCTTGTACGGGTAGAAGAAGTGGATGACGTTCCAGAGCCGGAAGAGCGCGAGCAGCCGGTACTCGCGGCTCGGGTAGAGCATGTCCTCGTACTTGCGGTCGGCCTGCCACCGGGCCGGGGGCAGCTCCGTCTCACGCGCCGCCTTGCCCTTCTTCGCCGGCTTCTTCGCCAGGTCGAGCGCCTTCTGGAGCGTCTCGTCCTTGTCCGAGCGCGCGCGCTTGGGCAGCACGGCGTCCGCGCGCATGGGGATGCCCAGCTCGCTCAACCGCACCGAGGCCGTCAGCCCCGCGCCCAGCTCCACCTGCGTCTGGTCCACCACCGCGCCGTCGTCCAGCCGCCCCTCGGTGACGAGCTGCGCCAGCCCCTGGGCCTTCATGGTGAGGGCGCGCGCATCCAGGTACGACTTGTCATCCAGCAGGAAGATGACCGGGCGCGCCTTGCCATCTCCCTTGGGGGAGATCTCCTCGCCCGCCGTGGTGAGGAACGAGGTGGTGTAGCCGCCGCTCGTCCCGCCGAGCGTCTGGGGGCGGTAGCCCGAGTGGAACACCGTGCGCTCGCCGGGGACCTGGAGCTCCTCGCTGAGCAGGAACGGCAGGAGCCTGCCGAGCGCCGTGGACATGGACCAGACGGTGTTGGGCTCCAGCCCTCGCGCGCGCAGATCCACGATGACGGCCTTGGCCTTGGAGATGTCCGGGCGCAGCTCCTCGGGCCGGGTGCGCAGGGTGGCCATGACGGCGGAATCCCTGACGGCGCGCAGATCCAACACGAGCACGTCCTTGGACTCCCAGCTCCGCAGCTCGCGCACCGGGACGGTGGGCCCCTTCTGCGAGCCCTCCTGCTGCTCGTCCGGGCGGAGGATGCGCGTGGCGGGATCCTTCAGCGCGTCCAGCATGTCCTGCACGGCCGCGGCGTAGGCGGCGCGATCCTTGGCGGCCTCCACCCGGGGGATGGCGGCCACGAGCGCGGCATCCCAGTCGATGTTCTTGTAGGCGAGGGACGGATGGCGGTAGCGCACCTGACCCCACAACCGGGCCAGGCTCTCCAAACGCTCCTCCCGGGAGGGCAGGGCCTTGGGGGTGGGCTCCGCCGCCGACGCGGTCCATGCGGCGAGGCCGAGGGCCAGAGCGAGACTCGTGAGAAGGGTGCGCAGCATGTACCTTCCTGGGGGATGAAGAACGTCTTGGGTCCCAACGGTAGCGCACCACCCTCACTCCACCGAAGTGGGGAGTGCGGTTGAGGGCGAGGAAGCTCCGCTGAGAGCCCCTGCCTGCCCGCACCCGGAGTGTGGGCGGGGGAGGGGGGTGTGAACCAGTTCACAGCATTGGAGTGAGCCAACTCACAGCGCGGGGGGAGCGCCCATGAGAAGGTGCTTTCAGAAAACGGGGGGTGGTTCCGCCGAGCGAGGGGGCTTGCACTGCGGAACTGAAGATACCCCAGGAGGCGCCTTGCAGTGCAAAGGGGGGAGGCGCCTCTGGATTTCCGCGAGGTCCGGGGGGGCACGCGGAACTCTACGTGGCCCGCTTCTTGATGCCGGGGGGCATCGGGAAGCGGGCCGCGGTTTTTTTGGGGTTCCGGAGATGTCTTGACTTCACGCTGCGCGCGCCAATCAAGTGACGCCCGGCGAAAGTGGTGGAAGGGGACCGCTCGCCCTCGAACCTCCCCGTCAGACGAGACACGAGATGAACCGCTCCATGCTGTCGTCTTGCGCCGCGCTGGTGCTGGCATGGCTGGCTCCGGCAGGGCAGGCCGCCGCGGCCACCCAGCAGGCCCAGGCCAGCTCGGCCATCATGGTCCAGGGCTTCCACTGGAACTCGGCCAACGCCACCAACCCCAACTGGTACAACGTCCTGCAGGGCAAGGCGAGCGACCTGGGGGCCATGGGCTTCACCCACGTGTGGCTCCCGCCGCCCACCGACGCGAAGCTCCACGCAGGGCTACCTGCCGCGCCAGCTCAACGTCCTCAACTCGCGCTATGGCAGCGAGACCGAGCTGAAGAACGCGATCACCGCCTTCTCCAACGCGGGCATCAAGTCGGTGGCGGACGTGGTCATCAACCACCGCGTGGGGACCGCGGGCTGGTACGACTTCACCAACCCCGCCTGGGGCACGTACGCCGTCGCCGCCGGTGACGAGTGCAACTGCTCCACGGGTGCCCCGGACACGGGGGACGGCTACGGCGCCGCCCGCGACATCGATCACACCCACGCCACCGTCCAGGGCGACATCAAGAACTGGCTGAGCGTCCGGCTGAAGGGCGTGGGCTTCACCGGCATCCGCTATGACTATTCCAAGGGCTACGGCGCCAGCTACGCCAGGCTCTACCACGACGCCATGCAGCCGGACTTCTGCGTGGGGGAGATCTGGACGGACCTCCACTACGCCAACGTGGATGCGCACCGGCAGCTCCTGGTGAACTGGGTGGACGGGACGCAGGGCACGTGCGGCGTGTTCGACTTCACCACCAAGGGTCTGCTCAACCAGGCGCTGGCCTACAACGAGTACGGGCGGCTCAAGGACGCCACGGGCAAGCCGGCAGGCGGCATCGGCTGGTGGGCGCAGAAGATGGTGACGTTCGTGGACAACCACGACACCGGCCCGAGCGAGTCCTGTGGCAACGGGCAGAACCACTGGCCGGTGCCCTGTAACAAGGTGATGCAGGGCTATGCCTATGTGCTGACGCACCCGGGCATCCCCTCGGTGTACTACGCGCACATCTACGACTGGAACCTCAGGGCGGAAATCAAGGCACTGATGGACGTGCGCAAGGCGCAGGGCCTCACCTCGACGTCCACGGTGGCCATCCAGCGCGCCGAGAACGGCCTGTACGCGGCCATCATCAACGGCAACACGGCGATGAAGATCGGCGCCACGGCCTGGGACCCGGGCACGGGTTGGACGCTGGCCGCCTCGGGCTCGGGCTACGCGGTGTGGACGAAGGGCTCCACGGGCGGTGGCGGCGGCACGTGCACCTCGGTGCCGGTGACCTTCAGCATCGCCAACGCGAACACCACCTTCGGGCAGAACCTCTACGTGGTGGGCAACCAGACGCAGCTCGGCAACTGGACTCCGGCCAACGGCTTCAAGCTGACCATCCAGGGCACGGGCGCCAACGCCACCTGGAGCGGCACGGTGAACCTCAGCCCCTCCACCGCCATCCAGTACAAGTTCATCAAGTACAACAGCGGCACGGGGGCGGTGGTGTGGGAGAGCAACGCGCCCACCCCCAGCGGCAACCGCGAGGCCACCACGGCCGCCTGCGGCAGCTCCACCCCGCTCAACGGCGGCAACTTCCGCTTCTGAGCCACCCGGCCCTCCGGCCGCGCGCGTCAGCAACTGGTCCGATTGTTGGACCAGTTGGTCGAGCCCGCGCCCGGAGGGTCTCCCCGCGGAGGGCCGCCGGGCCTACTCCGTCCAGGAGATGCGGAACGTGGCCTCGCCGCTGGCACTGCTGGCGGCGAGTGTCACCGAGAGCCCCTGGGCACCCGCCTTCTCGAGGGCCTCGGTGAGCAGGCCCCGGAAGTAGCCGGTGCGCAGGGCGTAGTTGAACCACAGCTCGTAGGTGCTCGGCCCCACCTTGCGCAGGCGCGTCTCGGTGTAGTTGTTGGCGCTGCGGAAGTTGCGGCTCATGCGCTCGAGCGTGCGGTGCGGCCCGAGCACCTTCGTCACCGAGAACACCGCCTTGCCCATCAGCGTCTCCCGGTAGGAGCGCATGAAGGCCCGGCCCAGCTCGAAGCCCGCCTGTTCCTGGGACAGGCCCGGCCAGAGCTGGCCGGTGATGAAGTCGATGAGCGCGGTGTACGTCTCCACCGGGTAGGCGGGCAGCAGCGGCCTGCTCGGGTCGACTCCCAGCGCCGTCAGTCCGGGGAGATGCTCGGGCGCGAGCGGTTGTCCCAGCACCCGGAGGTTGCTCTGCACCGTGTAATCGAAGATGAGCTTCTGCATCGCGGCGCCCACCCTACCACCGGGGACATGCTCGTGACGCCTACGCGACACTCCGTCCACTGGCCGCTCCGCCCGTGGCGCACCGCGGCGAAGCTCACTCGTCCTCGTCGCCGAGGCGTCCGCGGGCGGCCAGCACCCGGTCGATCATCAGCTCGTGGAGCGCGTAGAGGGGGCGGGCCACCTGCTCACCCTCGAGGACGGAGATGGCTCCGGCGATGGCCTCCACGGTGGACATGCCATAGGGGTGGGGCGAGCGGCGCAGGCGCCGGGCGTCCGGTGGGGGAGGCGGCAGGGCGAGCCCCGGCAACCGGCGCAACTCGGGGAGGCGCTGGTACATGCGCCGGGCCTGCGTCCAGTTGCCATCCAGCACCACCAGCCGCTCGGGGGGAGGCGTGCCGGGCGGAGGCGGCTGGGCATCCGGGAAGAGCAGCCAGGTGCCCGGCTCGGTGAGCACCGAGATGTCGAAGGGCTGGCCCGGAGCCCCATAGGTGAGGATGCGGCACTGGGTGAGGGCGAGCCCCGCCAGCCGGGCGGTGTTGGTGGACTTGTTCGCTTCCTTGTTGTGGCGGATGACGAGGAAGCGGGTGCGCGTCTCCAGCCGGGGTACCTTGGCACAGAGGCAGAGCGCGGTGGGCAGGTAGCAACCGGGACAGCGGCCGGCGAGATCCGCCGGGGTACGAGACCTCATTTGCCCTGACGATAACGCTGCATCAGCTCACGGGCCTCGCGCAGCTTGGTCTCGACGAAACGGTCCTCGGCGTCCATCTCCTCGTCCGTGTCCAGACCGAGGTGGAAGAGGGCCGAGAGGCTGGCCGGGTTGACGTCGAGCCACTCGGCGGTGCGGTCGAGCACGTTGCGGCGGAGGCCGGCGAAGGTCTCGGGGCTCTCGTCGGGGAGGCAGCGGCAGATGCGGGCCGAGTCGCTGCCCACGTCCACATAGAGCCCGAGCACCTCGGTATCCAACTCGGTGGCGATGGCGGAGGCGGCCTCGGAGACATGGTCGGCCAGGGCGTGGGCCGCGGAGCGCTCGGTCATGGAGCGCACCAGGTAGACGCGCCAGCCTGCCTCACCGAGGGTACCGGCGGCCTCGAGGGGGGCGAAGCTCGGCGGGGGGAGCGGAGATGCGCGTGAGGACGCGGCGCACCGGTGCCTCGATGTGCTCGAGCTGAGCGCTCGAGGTCGGGCAGAAGAAGACGACGCGGTACTCGCGGCTATCGACAGAGGGTTCCATGAGGGTACTGCTCCCGCGGGCACGGACGGACGGGGCCAGCCAAAGAGGACCACTCCCCCGCCCTGGAGCGCAAGCGGGGAATTGAGGGAGTGCGAGGGGACTGCTACACGGGAGGCATGTCCATCACGCTCTATATCAAGAACGGTTGAACGGGTTGTAAGTCAGCGCGGGAGTTTCTCGCGCAGAAAGAAGTGCAGGCGGAAGTGCGGGAGTTGGTGAAGAAGCCGCTGAGCGAGGCCGAGGTGCGGGCGCTGGCGGCGAGGATGGGCGGGGTCCGGGAGTTGATCGCCCCCAAGAGGAAGGGCGAGCTGGGCTCACTGGGCGAGGCGGAGCTGGTGAAGCACCTGGCGGCGAACCCCAACCACGTGCGCAGGCCGTTGATCGACACGGGGAGCCAACTGCTGGGGGGCTTCACCGCGGAAGTCCGGGCCGCCCTGGAGAAGCACCTGAAGAAGTAGAGCTCCTCCCCGGTTCCCATGGGTCACCCCGTACCCGTGGGAGCCGGAGCGGGCTGAGCGGGAGCACGGGACTCGCTGGCGACCCACGCGCCGGAGACGAGCACGACCAATCCACCCAGGAGGCCCAGCGGCCCGAGGGCCTCGCCGAAGACGAGCACGCCCAGCAGCGCGGCGGTCAGCGGCTCCAGATAGGTGAGCGCGCCGGCGGTGGCGGTGGGGACGTGGCGGAGTCCGGAATAGAACAGGCTGTTGGCGAGGATGCCGCACAGGACGGTGCCGCCGGCCACGTAGAGGAGGCTCACGTCGAGCGCGGGGGGCAGGGCGCCGCGTCCGAAGACGAGCAGGAGGAGGAGGCCGGAGGGAATGGCGTGAAGGGAGTTGATGGCCAGAGGCGAGAAGGAGCGGGCGGCCTCCTTGGAGGCGAGGACGTTGGCCATGAAGAAGAAGGCGCTGGCGCCGCCGAGCAGCGCGGTCCAGGGGTCCGCGCCGTCCTGGGGCGTGCCGAGGATGAGGGCGAGGCCGACGAGGGTGAGCGGCGCACCGAGGAGGGCGCGGGGGGAGCGGCGCTCGCGGAGGACCCAGGGGGCGGCGAGGGCGATGAGGAGCGGGGCGAGGTAGTGGGTGAGGACGGCGACGGTGACGGGCCCGCGCTGGACGGCGGCGAAGTAGAGGGCGGCGTTGGCGGCGTCACAGAGCGAGAGCACGCCGAGCGCGAGGGTGGCGCGGCGGTCGCGGAAGGCCTCGCGGCGGAAGACGAAGGGGGTGGGCAGGGCCATGATGGCCATCATGAGCAGGGCGCTCTGAGGACCGGTGAGCCCCGTGGGCCGCAGGACGAGAGGCCAGCACCCCCAGAGGGTGGTGCCCACGGCGACCATGACGAAGTACCTCACGACAGCTCCAGACAGGTGGGGGCACCCGGGCCCCGGCGGGCGCGGACAGTAACCGAGGCCCCCAGTGGGCGCGCGGGCGGAATGGACGCCCCTGCCCGGAGGCCCGCCCGGCGAGCGGGCGGAGTGGCTCAGCCGATGCGGCCGATCTCCGCGCCGCGCTCGTAGACGGTGATGGGGCCGTCCTCGGAGACATGGATGGCCACGCCGCGGAAGCTGGCGCGCCAGGCGGCGAGCATGCGGGCCCCGGGCATGCTGGGCTCGCGCACGCCGAGACGGGCGATCTCCTTGGGGCTGGAGACCATGCAGGCGATGTCGAGCACGCTGCCGTCGCTGTCGAGCACGACGGCGCCATCGGTGGCGGCGGCGGCGGCGATGACCTGGCGCTGGGCCCAGACGGAGATGTTCTGGCCACGGAGGCTGCGGCGCAGGTGGCTGTTGGCGGCCAGGGGGTGGCCGTGATCGGGGATGAGGTCGGTGAGCTCGTTGCGCGAGTCGAGCAGACAGAAGAGGGCGCCGGTGCGCTCGTAGGCCAGGTCCATGGCGGCGCGGAGCACACCGACGACGACGTCCTCGCGGAAGCGGGAGGAGATGCGCTCGTGGAGGGCCTCGTAGTCGAGGACGCGCCAGTGGCCGTGGGACTTCTGGAAGACGGAGCCCTTGCCGCTGAGGATGAAGAGATCGTTCTGGGGCGAGGTCACCAGCGCGACGTCGTGGGTGGCATGGGCGAGCACGGCCTGGACGGGGACGAGCGTCTCGTGGGGCGCGTAGCGGAGGGCGGCCTCATTGCGGTCCACCTCGGTGAGCGAGATGAAGCCGATGATGCTGCCGGACTGCATGCTGCCGAGCAGGGCGACGCGGCGGCCGTCGACGACGGTGCGGATCCACTTCTCGCGCAGCAGGGCGTTCTCGATGGAGAGGCCACCGGGGAGGGGGATGAACTTGTTCTGGAGCTTCTGGACGAGCCGGCTGGCCTTGCGGGCGATGATGAGACAGTGGCGGACGTTGCGGCCCTCGTAGGTGAGGGCCATGGAGTCCTCCATGGCGCGGACCCAGTTGGACATCTTGTGGGGCCGGTAGTTGAGGTAGCGGGCAACGGCGCGGCGCAACCGGGTCTGCTCGAGCGCGGCCCAATGCTCGTCGAGGGAGCGCGCCGAGGAGACGTGGGTCAGGTCGTCATTGAAGACGCGGCAGAAGGAGCGGGCGAAGTGGCTGTCGCTGACGCGGACGGGGCGGCGCAGGTCGATGAGGAGGCCGGCCTGGGGCGTGGGCTGGTCGAAGTAGAGGAGGGCGGCGAGACGGCGCTCGTCGAGGGGGAGCACCTTGGGCTTGAGCGCGGCGCGCGGGCCGAGCTCTTCCACGTGCGCGGCGAGCTCGTCCGACGACAGCGAGGACGTGGTGCTGCCGGGGAAGATGTCCTTGAAGGCGGTGGCCAGCGATGCGAGCGCATCGATGACGACGAGGGGCCTGCGCGTTCGCATCGGAGGACCATTCTAGGCAGGTCGTTCGAAGTTCCCCCACAAAAGGGCGGGGGGCTTCAACCGGCGGCTGCCACCGCGGCGGGCTGCTCGACCGCCGGTCCGACGAGCGACTGCCTCTCCCAGGCCCGGCTCCTCCACCGGAACCAGAAGATGATGCCGCGCGTCCATTCGTCCGCCGAGACGGCGAGCCAGACGCCGGCCAGGCCCAGGTTCATCTTGAAGACGAACAGGTAGCCCAGGGACAGGCTCAGGCAGGCCATCGAGAGAAAGCCGATGTAGACGGTGAAGGTGGCGTCTCCGGCGGCCCGCAGGGCATTGACCAGGACGAGGTTGAAGGACCGCCCGGTCTCGAGGATGAGGCTCAGGACGATGACCTGGGAGGTCAGCCGGATGATATCGCCATTCACCGTGAACAGCCGGACCAGGGGCTCGCGGAGCAGGATCGCGGCCACATCCACCAGGACGGTGATCGCCACGCTCCACTTCAGGCTCCGCAGGGCCTGACGGTACGCGTCATCCCGGCGGTTGGCCCCCACCAGCCGCCCGATGAGGATGGACGTCCCGATGCCGATGGCGAGGCTGAACAGGAAGACGTACTGGGAGATCGCATGGGCGTACTGCCTGGAGGCCAGGGCCGTGGAGCCGAGGAAGGTGACGTAGTACAGGAACACCGTCTGGCAGGCGTGGTAGGTCATCTGCTCGACGGCGGAAGGGACGCCCACCTTGAGGATCTTCCGGATGTAGTCGCCCGGGAAGGCCACGTAGTCCCGAGGCTTCATCCGGACGTCCATCACCCGGTAGAGCATCCAGATGAAGACGGCGAGCGCGACGGAGCGGCTCAGCACGGTGGAGATGGCGGCCCCGGCCACGCCCAGCTCCGGGAAGCCGGCCTTGCCGAAGATGAGCAGGTAGTTGCCGAGCACGTGGACCACGTTCATGCCCAGCGAGACGTACATGGACTGCTTGGTGAAGCCGTAGGTACGGATCAGGCTGGAGAAGACGTTGATGAGCGCCTGGATGAAGAGGAATCCGCCCGCGATGCCCATGTACGTCCGCGCATGGGCCAGCACCGGGCCCTGCAGGTTCATGTGGGTCAGGATGGCGTTGCCGAACAGCAGCAGGCCCGCGCTGACCACGAGCCCGAGCAGGAAGTTGAGCGTGATGGAGAGGGCGGAGATCCGGGCGGCCTCCTGCGCCCTTCGGGCGCCGATGTACTGGGCCACGACGATGGAGGCGCCGTTGCTGATGACCTCCATGATGAGGATGCAGAGGAAGATGTACTGATTGACGACGCCGACCGCGGAGACGGCATCGTCGGAGACGCCGCTGAGCATCAGCGTGTCCGCCGTGCCCATCATCATGAATAGTAGGAACTCAAAGAAGATGGGCCACGTCAGCCGCAACAGCCCCAGCGCGGGTTGTTCGGATGCCGTTCCAGGATGCAGCACCGTCTCGCTCGTCACGCGCGGGCGTTTCTCACGACTGCTCCCCGGCGTCGAGTGGCCCGTAGGCGCTTGTCCGCCTGCTCACTCGTGACTCCGGTGTGACTTCGCTCAGGCCACCTCGGCGGCCCCGCGTCCCGAGACGTCGGCCCAGCTCAGCCCGAAGCGGGTGAGATACTTCCGCAGCCGGTCCGCGTCGTTGACGCTTTTCTTCTGTGCCCGCGACTGCGCGAAGAGGGCTCGCCCCGCGTCGGACAGGGAGCGCGCCTGCCGACACACGGCGAGCACCTCCCCGAGCTGCGCTCGATCGAACCGGTCCAGCGCCTCGGCGCGCTCCTCTCCGAGCACTTCCAGCACGAGGTCCACCGCCGCCTGCGGCCTCGGCCCGCTCCTGGCCCAGGCGGCGCGCAGCCGTTCCAGCTCTTCGTCCACGCCCTCGCGGGTGATGCGTCCACCGGGCGCGAGCGTCGCCATCCGCAGCACCGCCGCGTTGAGATCCCTGAAGTTCCCGCTCCAGCGCGCCGCGGGTGAGGTGGCGAAGCGCAGGAAGTGCTCCTGGGCCTCCTTGTTCATCGTCACCCGCGTCTCCAGCACCTGCGAGGCCTGGTCCAGCTCGTAGAGGAGGTTGGGCGGGATGTCCTCGGGCCGTTCGCACAGGGGCGGCAGCCGGAAGGTCCACAGGTTGATGCGCGCCAGCAAGTCCTCCCGGAAGCGCCCGCGCTCCACCTCGGCCTGCAGATCCCTGTTGGTGCCCGCGATGAGTTGGAAGTCACTCTCCGCCTCCTTGTCCGAGCCCACCGGCAGGAAGCGTTTGTCCTCGAGCGCCCGCAGCAGCATGGCCTGCTCGTCCGCGCCCAGCTCGCCAATCTCATCCAGGAACAGCACGCCGCCGTGGGCCTGGCGCAGCAGCCCCGGCCGGTCTCCCACCGCCCCGGTGAAGGAGCCCTTCACGTGGCCGAAGAGCGCGGACATGGCCCCATCCCCGCGCAGCGTGGCGCAGTTGATGTCCACGAACGGGCCATTCACGTGCCGCCGCGTCTTCTTCAGTTGGTAGATGCGTTTGGCGAGCTGCGACTTGCCCGCTCCCGTGGGCCCGGTGAGCAACAGCGGGGCGCGCGAGCTCGTGGCCACCTGCTCGATGCGCTCGATGAGCCGGTTGAAGGCCGCGTTGTGCGTGTCGATGCCCGCCTTGAGGAAGGACAGGCCCGCGCGCTGCTCCTGCTCGAAGCGCCTCGCCAGCGTGTCGTACTTGGAGAGGTCCAGGTCGATGATGGCATGGACGCCCGGCCTCCCCTGGTCCCGGACTCCCTGGGGCGGCGACGTCTGCACCAGCCGCCCGGGGATGTGCCGGCTCTCCACCAGGAGGAACATGGAGATTTGAACGATGTGCGTCCCGGTGGTGATGTGGACGAGGTAGTCCTCGTGCTCGGGGTGGAAGGGGTAGGCCTTCGCGTAGTCGAGCAGCGCGCCGTACGTCTCCTCCAGGTCCCACGGGTTGCGGATGTTCAGCTCGGTGGGGCGCACCTGCGTCTCCGGTGACACCTGGGCGATGTCCTCCACCACCGTCTGGAGGAGTTCGGCATTTCCCGGCAGCGCGAGCAGTTCGAACCGGTGCACGAGCAGGTCCTCCTGCTGACACAGCCCCACGGTGGGGCGCCACTTCTCCCACCGCTTGGGCCCCCGCGCCATGTCGAGCGTCGTGCCCAGCATCCCGAACACCACCGTCTCACGCGTCCGCGTCTTCGCCATACGGATAGGACTTTATCCCAACGGATAGGAAATGGGGCGGGGGAGTCGTGCCCTCCCTCGGAAAGGGGCTGGCACGCGCCCTGCTCTAGGTCCTCGCGTGCCCGGCACGGCCCGGGCGAACGGACTGAAGGAGACGGTCATGCAGACGCAGCGCGGCTACGAGGTGGTGACGAACGAGGCGGGTGGGGTGCCCATCAAGGCGTGGACGGTGGGCGTGCCGTTCGAGGACGAGGCGAAGAAGCAGCTGCGCGCGATGGCGTCCCTGCCGTTCATCCACAAGTGGATCGCCGTGATGCCGGACGTGCACCGCGGCTTCGGCGCGACGGTGGGGAGCGTGGTGGCGACGGCGGGCGCGGTGATTCCGGCCGCGGTGGGCGTGGACATCGGCTGCGGGATGATCGCCGTGCGCACGACGCTGCGCGCGGAGCAGCTCCCGGACTCGCTCGGGAAGGTGCGCTCGGCCATCGAGAAGGCGGTGCCGCACGGCCGGACCGATAACGGTGGCCGCAATGACCGGGGCGCGTGGAAGGACTCGCCCACCCCGCACCTCGAGGCCTGGGCCCGCCTGAAGCCCGGCTATGACGCCATCCTGGCGAAGCACCCGCGCCTGGGCCGAGGCCCGGACCTGGGTCACCTCGGCACGCTGGGCACGGGGAACCACTTCATCGAGGTGTGCCTGGATGAGGCGGGCCAGGTGTGGCTGATGCTGCACAGCGGCTCGCGCGGGGTGGGGAACCGGATTGGAAGCCACTTCATCGAGCTGGCGAAGGAGGACATGCGCCGCTTCTTCATCCACCTTCCCGAGGCGGACCTGGCGTACCTGCCCGAGGGGACGGAGTACTTCAAGGACTACCTGCACGCGGTGAGCTGGGCGCAGGAGTACGCGGCGACGAACCGGGAGCTGATGTTGCGCTCGGTGGTGGAGGCGCTGAAGGCGAGCGGTGAGCTGCCGGAGTTCGAGCTCACCGAGGCGGCGGTGAACTGCCACCACAACTACGTGGCGCGCGAGTCGCACTACGGGAAGAACGTATTGGTGACGCGGAAGGGGGCGGTGCGTGCGCGCGAGGGGGACCTCGGGATCATCCCCGGCAGCATGGGGGCGCGCTCGTACATCGTGCGAGGGAAGGGGAACGCGGAGGCGTTCCACTCGTGCAGCCACGGTGCGGGCCGGGTGATGTCGCGAGAGGCGGCGAAGCGGCGCTTCACGCTGGAGGACCACGCGAAGGCGACGGCGGGCATCGAGTGCCGCAAGGACGCGGAGGTCATCGACGAGACGCCCGGTGCGTACAAGCCGATCGACGCGGTGATGACGGCGCAGGCGGACCTGGTGGATGTGGTCCACACGCTGCGTCAGGTGGTGTGCGTGAAGGGCTGAGGGGAGTGGACGAGAGGGGTTCCCGGCGAAGGAGGGACACATGAGGGGATAGAGACAATGAGATGCCCGCTCTCTCCGAGACTTCGGTCGCCAGGATGAGGGAGCGGGCATCGCTACGTGCGGGCAGTGCGCAGTATCCTCCCGCCGCGCGTCCTCCCCTCTCCCCTCGGGAGAGGGTCGGGGTGAGGGTGCCGGGGACCTTGGGTTGGCTCAGTGGAATTGAGGGTTCAGTGATGATTCGCATCGATGGTTCGAAGGGAGAGGGCGGAGGGCAGGTGCTGCGCACGTCGCTGGCGCTGTCGCTGGTGACGGGGAAGCCCTTCCAGATGGTGAATATCCGCGCGGGACGGTCGAAGCCGGGGCTGCTGCGCCAGCACCTGACGGCGGTGAAGGCGGCGGCGTCGGTGGGGGACGCGGAGCTGGAGGGGGCGGAGCTGCACTCGAAGGAACTGACGTTCCGTCCGAGGAGCCTGAAGTCGGGGGACTACCACTTCGCGGTGGGGACGGCGGGGAGCGCGACGCTGGTGCTGCAGACGGTGCTGCCGGCGCTGCTGGGGGCGAGCGGGCCGTCGACGCTGGTGCTCGAGGGAGGGACGCACAATCCGGCGGCGCCGCCGTTCGACTTCCTGACGAAGGCATACCTGCCGCTGGTGCGGCGGATGGGGCCGGGCGTGGAGGCCACACTGGACCGGCCCGGTTTCTTCCCGGCGGGGGGAGGGAAGTTCGATGTGCTCGTGCAGCCCGCGCCGCTGAAGCCCTTGCACCTGATGGAGCGAGGGAACGTGGTGCGGCGGCAGGCGACGGCGATGATCGCGCAGGTGCCGTACGACGTGGCGAAGCGGGAGATGGAGACGGTGGGGCGGAAGCTCGGGTGGCTCCAGGAGGAGCGGCGGGTGGAGGAGTTGAAGCGCTCGGCGGGGCCGGGGAACGTGGTGTGCCTGGAGGTGGAGAGCGAGCACGTCACGGAGGTGTTCACCGGATTCGGTGAGCGGGGCGTGCGAGCGGAGGACATCGCCGAGGCCGTGGCGGAGGAGGCGCGGGTCTACCTGGAGGCCGGTGTGCCCGTGGGGCACCACCTGTGTGATCAGCTCATGCTGCTGCTGGCGCTGGCCCGAGGGGGCTCGTTCCGGACCCTGCCGCTCGATGGGCATGCGCAGACGCAGATCGAGACGTTCGCGCACTTCCTGGACGTGAAGGTTTCCGTCAACGAAGTGTCACCGCAAGTGCGCGAAATCTTAGTTGAAGCTTGATAGAGGTAGGCAGGGACTGGGCACTCGGAATTGTATGTTTGTAGCCGTTCACCAATTCATGTGTCGTTGGTGAACAGCGGAGCGTCCAGTGTTACGCCAATGCGATTCATTCGAGTCGGCTAAAGATCGAGGAGGCAGTTGAATGGCCATTGCGGACATTCGTAATAATCAGCACTTCGAACCGTTGGGTATCTACGCCCTCGCCTTTCTGGATTCCGCATCGGCACTGTTCCGCCGCGCTGATGAAGGGATTGGTATGGTCGACTATGCCATCTACCCGGCGGCGTTCAACTTACGACATGGTCTGGAATTATTCATCAAGCAGATGAGTATTTACGCTGCGTATGAGATGAAGGACCCGGCCCTTCTCTACCTTCCTGGTCACGGTTTGGAGCAGGCTTGGCAGTCCGTGAAGGAGTATGTAACTGACATCGTTGACCATGACTACAGCGGCGAACGCGACGAGGCCTTGAGCCATCTCGACGTGGTGACTACCACCATCGAGGAACTGCACGAGATGGATCCCCGAGGCACGCTCTTCCGGTATCCGGAAGACGTTAAGGACGTCAAGAAGAAGAAACCCCGCGCGCGAACTGATCAGCCACCGCCCTTCGACATGGTGAATCTGGCCGACTGGGCAGCCATCTCCGCGTCCACCTTCGACGCCGTTCAGTACCTGCTCAACAACGGTCATGATCGCGCGGAATCGCTCGCGCACCAGCGCGGCGATCCACCGCTCCACTTCCATGAGACCGTCATGAAAAGGGGTGAGGAGGGTGCCAAGGAGAAATAGGCGTAGCGCTCATGTGAGCTGAGGGCATGTCGGTCGTCTTTCGCTCGGCCTAGCCCGGATTTGTCACACCGGGCACGGACATAGGGCTGGTGTCGCGGCGTAGCCTGCTGGTGGCCGCGAGCCTGGCCTCGCGTCGGTTCTGGCTCCGGTAACGGGCAAAGCTCCGCCCTCTCCAGCCGGAGTCGGACCCGCGCGAGGTTGTCAAAGAGCTGCGGACGTCAGGAGGGCGCGGGGACGGAGAGCAGTTGCTCGGCGATGCGCGCGAAGAGGTCTCGCACCGGGGCGGCAGCGCTCAGGGACAGGACGACGCGGCGGACGCTCACGCGGACAATGGCAGCGACCTTCAGCAGCTTGAGCCGGAGGGTGCCCGCCTGCGCGCGCTCGAGTTCCGTGCCCTTCAGGCCGAAGTGCCGCAGCAGGTTGAGCAGCACGTAGGCCACGGAGGCAAACCACAGGCGCAGTTGGTTGGCGCGTAGGGTGTGGGCGCTGGTGCGGTCGGCGAAGAGGTCCAGCTGCTGCTCTTTTATCCGGTTCTCCATGTCGCCGCGCGCGCAGTAGAGCTCCTCGTAGAGCGAGCGCGCGGGGTGCTCCTTGTCGGACAAGGACGTCACGACGAAGCGCGGGTTGTGCTTGTCGCCCAGCCACTCCGCCTTGGCCACCACGCGGCGCTCCCGAGTCCAGGAGTCCTGAGTCCGGTAGCGCAGCTCGCGGTAGGCACGTGTCGGTGCTCCATCGCGTTCCTCCAGCGACACCTTGCGCACCAGCTGCGAGTCCGCCGCAATCATCTCCTCCAGCCGCTTGTTGCGGGCCAGGCCGAAGACGAAGTCGACGCCGTTGTCTTCGCACCACGTCATGAGGCCATCTCTCGCGAAGCCAGAGTCCGCACGCAGCACGATGCGTGTGGCGGGCCAGCGCGCGCGAATGCGGGCCACAATGCGCTCCACCTCCTCCAGTGCGCCCTCCGACGCGTCGATGCCGGAGGTCCGCAGCTTCGCGCACAGCAGGAAGTCTCCGGCGAAGATGTAGAGCGGCAGGTAGCAGTAATTGCCGTAGTAGCCGTGGAAGAAGCGGCCTTCCTGCGTGCCGTGGATGGGGTCGTCGGTGGCGTCCAGGTCCAGCACCACCTCACGCAGCGGACGGCGGTGCGCGTCGAGGAAGGCGTCGACGAAGAAGTGCTCAATGGCTTGCGCGTCGTAAACCACTTTGCGGTAGCGCGCCTGCGCCGTCGCATCCGCCGGCGTCAACTCCAGCCGGTTGAGCGTGCTGGGGCTGGCCAGCTGCCGCGCCGGGTCCGCCTTGCCCACCACCGCTGCCAGCAGCGGGTCATGACGCAGCGCCGCGTGGTCCACCAGGTCCTCGTAGCCGCAGGCGATGCCGAAGACGCGCTGGCGCACCAGCTCCTCCACCGAGTGGTGGATGAGGTCCGGGTCGCGAAGGTCACGAAAACAGGCCGCGAACTTGCGCATCAGCCCGAAGCGCTGGTCGAGCCGATGCAGCAGCACCAAGCCCCCATCGGAGGAGATGTGCTCCGCGTCGAACGCGGCCACCAGTTTTCGGCGGCCAACGGCATCGAACTCCAGCTGCTTCGGGGTACACTCTGTTTTCACCGCGTAGCTCCTACCGGTAGATGGAAAGCCTTGAGAACTCTCCACTTATCAGTCGGCCGCTACGCGGTGCTCCCTCTACACGTGATCGATCCGGGCTAGCCGACCTGAATCCTGCAGAACCCTCCCGCGTGCTACCTATTGCCCTTCCCTGACAAGAAGAAGCGACGTGTCTCCTGCCTCGCAGAGGACTGTCGGGTAGGCAGGGGCGCCTCGGTGTCCCGCTGAAAGTGTCAGATGCTTTCCAGCTCAGGATCCAAAGAGGGAGAGGCTGGGGGCCCTCCAACCATGCATCCGCCTTATTGCGCGTCGAAGCGATACGTGGTCTCGCCGATGGAGGCCCGCGTCGCGAACTGCTGACAGAACTTGTTCAGCTCGGAGTAGGAGGCAGTCGGCAGAACGTCCCGGAACTCCAAATGGGCCACGAGGCAGAAGAGCGAGACCTCCAGGTAGCTCAGGTCCCGGTGCTGCGGGAGTGCGGCGAGCACGGACCTCGCGTTTTCCTCCAGCCACGACATCATGTTGACCAGGCTCTGCCGCATTTTTGTGTGATGAGCGCTGTCGCCGGTGCCACCCAGCTTGCCCATGATCAGCGCCACTTCCGTCGACATGGCCTGAAGAACGAGTTCTTGCGCATTGGCGAGCAACGGTTCGTCGTGATCCTCCGGCCATACTACATGGGGTCTGGGGCTCGACCGCCGCCATAGCTCGCGACAGACATTGAGAGAACCGAACCAGACACCTCGAGGCGTCTGCAAGGACGGTATTTTGAGCGCGGGGTTGCCGCCGTAATCCTCCGGATTGGAGGACATGAGATCGCGCACCACCCGGAAGGAGTAGTCGACGTGCATCTCCGCGGCGAAGATCCGCGCGACGCGCGTGAAGTGTGAGCTCGAGCGGCCGATGATGACAGGTCTGGCGAGTTCTTCGAGCGCCGCGGGCATGCGTGTTCCTCCAATCCGGGGAGCGATACGAGGCAACCGTAGGCGTTTCCCCGCGCAGTGTACAAGCCGGAAGGGGTCCGGTCTTGAGCCCGGGCGGTGGCAGTTACTCGTCCTCTCCTTCGGTTTCCGCCCCATCTTGTTGCTCGACGGCCCTCTTCCTCTCTTCCCACTCCGCCAGGGCAGAGGCCACATGGTGGAGCGTGTGGCGTTTCAGCCTCTTGTGATGCACCGCGAGGTATGGCTCCCCGGCGATTGACACGAAGGCAAAGGGAGCGGCTGGGTGGTCCGTCAGCCACGCCTTTGCTTCCGCACGGGTTCCAAAAGATGGCGTCGAGGGAGGGATTCCACTTGCGGCGAGTCCTTCGATGTATGGCTCGATCATGTACTCCCGGTACATGAAACGAGTGTTGTCTTCACGGTCGTACACGGCCTGATAATACTCATCGCCAATGAGTATGAACGACGGACTGGGTGGCTCTGTGGGGCCCTTCAGCCATGCCTCCGCCTCGTCGCGCGTCGTGAAATGAGCGATGGCGAGCGGAGCATAATCGAGGCGATTGTTGACGTAGTCTTCGCAAGCATCGAGTTGTCCGGTGTCGGCGATGAAATTGATCAAGCGGATGAGGGTGCTCGCCGACTGCTGCTGATCAGGCGCAGCTGGCTCGTCGAAAGCCTTCAAGAGAAGTTCCATGACCCGTTGCGAGGTCGCCGCATCCTTGCGCGACTCAAGAGCGGTGCTCACGTGGGGGCGGACTGTGGGCGCGATCCCCTTGAGGTAGTCTTCAAACAGGTAGACTTGGCCTGTCGCGTCTATGAAATCTCTGTACACGTTCGTCTGCGCCCAGAGCCGCTGTTCTTCTTTTCTGCCGTCGAACCCCGCTGCGCGCCACTGAGAGGAGGTGAATCGTGCTGCGCTATTGAGAGAATCAAAGATGCTCACCGGGTAGCCTCCGCGATGGTGGGGGCGGGGAACCCGGAGGGAATCTCCGCGACAAAAACGAGCGGCATCAGGATGAGCGCACCTCCGCCCGAGGCAGCGACCGCCGCAACGAAGGCGACTCCTGCGATGACGATGACGGAGCCTGCGAGAATTTCCTCACGGTGAGTCTTGAGCCAGTCAACCGCGGGCTCTATCGCATGGAACTCCGCAGCATATTCGTTGGCCCAACTGCCTCGTCCCTTCGTGCACTGAACAGCTTGTTCCATGCAATACCTCGGACACCACCATGTCCTGGCTTGGCGCCACGGCTGTGTTTTGACATCGTCGTATTTCACATGGCCAACCTGGACCGGCCTGCTACTCGCGAGGCAGTCCTGCTGGCACTGAACCCGCCGGCCTTCGCAGTACCCCTTCAAGCCCGCAGAGGAGACGCGCACGATTCCCCTGTTCAAGTTCATCGCGCTCGGGCGTATTGGAACTTCGTCAAGTCGAAGTACTTGAGCGGTTTCCAATCGTGCGTGACCCGCCCGTCCGGCAGTTCCTGGATGATGAGCACGTACCTGGCCAGGTCGTGCAGTCCAGTGGGGCCTTGGGCCGCAACGATGGGCTGGGTGACGCTACAGGAAACAAGGAGAAGACCGAGGCTCGCTGCCGTGAGCTTCCGCGCGAGCGTTCTGGTGGACATGCAGGATTCCTGGCGTGGTGTTCCAGGCATCCTCTCGATACCCGGCGAAGGCGAGACCATAGAGGGAGTGAGGTGACGGCACACCTGGTCTCTGAAGAGGGGATTGCCTCCACCCCCGGGAGCGGGGATTCTCTCGTCCATGGAATCCAGGCGAATCAAGAGAATCGGAATGGTAGGGGGTGGTGCCATGGGGTGCGGCATCGCGCTTGAGTTCGCCACCGCGGGCCGGCAGGTGACGCTCTACAACACCCGCCCGGAGAGCAGTGCCCAGGCTCAGGTGCGCATCGAGCGTGATGCGGCGCTGATGGTGGAGACGGGGCTCCTCTCCCCGGCGCAGGCCTCCGCCGCGCTCGGGCGCATCCGGCGCACCACCGTCCTCGCCGAGGCTGCTGCGGACCAGGACTTCGTCATCGAGTCCGTCCCCGAGGATCTCGCCGTCAAGCAGCGGGTCTTCCGGGAACTGGATGGGCTCGCGTCGCCGGACACCATCCTCGCCTCCAACACCACCGCCCTCAGCGTGACCGCGATCGCCAGGGATTGCTCCCGGCCCGAGCGTGTCCTCTCCGCGCACTACTACCTGCCCGCGCACCTCGTCCCCCTCGTGGATGTCATCCCCGGCGAGAAGACGTCCCCGGACGTCGTCGAGGCCACCCGGCTCCTGCTCGAGGAGGTGGGCAAGGCTCCGGTGGTGTTCCAACGGGATGTGCCCGGCTCCGTGGGTCCCCGCCTTCAGCAGGCGTTGATCGCCGAGGCCCTCCGCCTCGTCCAGGAGGGCGTGGCCACCCCGGACATGGTGGACCGGATCATTACCCAGGGCATCGGGCGGCGCCTCGGGGTCACCGGCGTCTTCGACCGGTTGGATCTCGTGGGGCTGGACCAGATGGCGGCCATCATGCGCGGCTCCGGCCGCCCCGTGCCTCCGGTCATCGCGCAGAAGGTCGAGCGGGGAGAAGCTCGGGCTGAAGTCGGGGCAGGGCTTCTATCCGTGGACACCCGATGCCACCGCCGCCTTCGAGGAGCGCGTGGCCCGCCATCTCAGCTCCCAGCTCCGCGAGGAGCGTGCCGCGGGCCGGCTGCGCACCCCTTCCTCCGAGGTGGAGCCGTGATGCCCGACACCGTGTTGCTGGACCTGTCGGTGCTCGCCGACTTCTTCGGCGACTCGGTGCGTGAGTACGAGTCGTGCACCCCCGAGCTCCCGCCTCGCTGCTGGGCCATCCTGCTCGGGCGCTTCACCGAGGACGCCATGTCCGTGGAGCGCGTCCGCTTCGCGCGCAACATCCGCGAGTCCGACGGCGAGGTGCTCCAGGAGTTCGACTCCACCATCATCCCCCTCTTCGGCGCCTGTTACTCCAATGGCCGCCGCGGTTTCTGGTGCGAGCCCAAGGAGCTCCTGCGCATCACCCAGGAGGCCGAGGCCGAGGGGCTGGAGGTGCTCGGCTCCATCCACCTGCATCCGGATTGGCACCGCATCGGTCCGCCCCATGAGCGCGGCCTCCGCGTCAGCCAGGAGCCCACCCCCATGGACAGGCACCTGTTCTGTGGCTCGGGCTGGCCGCTCAACATGATCCTCTACCTGGAGCGGCGCGAGGGGCGGCTCTATCACTCGCTCGGGGCCTGGGCTCCTCCTCCCGAGTCCGGTGCCAGTTGCCGTTCCCTGGCCCTCCGCTTCACCGTCCACGGGCGCTGAGCTTCCACGAACGGCGCGAGAAGGACCGCTCCTCCGTGGGCGGTTCAACTCGTGAGCATCGTGCTTCCGGCATGTTTAAATAGGGCCGTGGCCGACTTCACCGAAGAGCAGATGAATGACGCGCTCCACCGCGCCAGCCAGGAGCTGTCCTTCCCCTCCTATTACGAGGCCTGTGTCCGGCCCCTGCTGCGCAACCCCGAGGGGCATTGGCCCCGGTGCTGCGCCGGAGGGTGTGAGCCTTGTGCGCAGACCCTGATTCGCGTCGCGCAGCGCACGCTGGAGATTCTCGGCACTCCCCGGGTGACTCCCATTCCGGAGTGGTGAGCACGGGGGCTCCGTGAACCACGGAGCCAACCTGGGGGGCGTGGCACCCTCACCCCGTCCCTCTCCCGAGGGGAGAGGGGCATTAGAAGAGGCGCACTCCCAGGCCCAGGCGCACTCCGTAGCCCAGCCTCGTCTGCGTCACGCCTCGCAGCTCCTTGAACACGTCCACTCCCAGCTCGCCCACCGCCGACAGCGAGAGATCCTCTCCCAGGTAGATCTCCGCTCCTCCTCCCGCCATCGGCTTCACCCGCCACGTCCCGCCCGGGCTCAGCCCCAGCTCGTACGGCACCTCCACCAGCCCCACCGCCGTCACCGTCTCCGCCACCTTCCAGCTCGCGATCACCGCCGGGGTCAACCGCAGGAACCAGCCCTCCAGGTTCTGCTCGTCGAAGTACCGGCTCCCCGTGTTCCCCGTCACCCCGAGCCCCAGCTCCGGCGCCACCGCCCACGCTCCGCTCGTCCACACCTGGCGTCTCGCCACGCCCTCCACCGTCACCGCCAGCCGCAGATAGTCGAACCGCGCCCGCCCTCCTACCTCCCAGCCTCCTGTCCCCTGGCGGTAGGCCGCACCCACCTCCGGCACCCCCACCCACCCGGAGATCGCCGTCGCTCCGTCGGGCAACGCCGCGGGCGCCACCACCGCCCCGAAGTTCTCCCGCTTCGCCTCCAGCCTCACCGCCTCCGCCGTCGCTTCCTCGGGGGCCGCGGCCGTCGTCTCCTGCGCCGCCGCCATCAGCGGCGTGAGCACACACACCAGCATCAGTCGCGTCATAGGCCGCCCACTCTGGCGCCTCGCCCCCCAGCCCGTCGAGCCTTTCCTCTTCCCTCCTGCTGCCGCTTACCCAACAATTTCAAGCCCTTGGCTTTCAGTGCTACCCTTCTCTCGGATATGCCTGGGTCTACTCTCGTTTCGTGGTAGTCTTCTTTCTCGGAATCCTATAGTTTTTTACCTGCAGTGGATGTCCGGTTCCTCCCAGGATCGCCGCTCCAGGAGTCCCTCATGGCCGACAGCTCGCACCGCGCCACCATCCTCGAGCCCGCCCCCTCGTCCGTCTCCGCCGACGTCAGCCCCCGGCAGCGCTCCAAGCGTTTCCGCCCCCGGGTCCTGCTCGTCGAGTCCGACCAGGACGCGCGCTCCGCCCTCGCGCTGGGCCTGGTCAGCGCCGGTTTCGAGGTGCTCGCCGCCCCGGCCATCGAGGACGTCCTCGGGGAGCTGGGCGAGGGCCGGCCGTTGCCGCACCTCGTCATCGCCCCCGCCGAGGCCCACGGGGACGGCATGGACGGCTTCACCTTCTGCGAGCGGCTGCGCGCCGACGCCCGCACCGAGCACCTCCCGGTGTACCTCCTCTCGCATCACGAGGAGCCCCACCACCGCTCGCGCGCCGAGGCCGTGCGCGCCGATGACTGCCTCCCGTGGCCGGTGTCCCCGCAGGTGGTGGTGTCGCTCGCCCGCCTGAAGGCCGGCCGCAGCGCCTTCGCTCCCGCCTACGAGGCCCATACCGTCCGCATGCCCCTGGCCCAGGTCGTCCACGCGCTCCTGTGTGGCTCGCGCTCGGGCCGCGTCGAGCTGCGCGACAACGAGGGCTGGCTCTCCTTCCACCAGGGCCACGTGGTGGACGCCTCCTACGAGGGCGAGCGGGGCCTCACCGCCATCCGCCGCATGCTCCTCTTCGGCTCGGGTGCCTACGCCGTCTCCTTCGCGGAGGTGCTCGCCGAGGGGAAGCTGCTCATCAACCTGAAGATCTACGCCTCGCTGCTCCTGCCGGCCGCCGAGCGTTTCGCCGCCCTGTGCTCCCTGGGCATTCCCCTGTCCGCCCGGCTCGTCGTGGACTTCAAGCGGCTGGCGGACCTGCTCAAGTCCCTGCCCGATGACGTGGGCCAGGTCATCCGCCTCTTCGATGGGCAGCGCACCGTGCACACCGCCCTGCTCGAGTGCGGCCTGCCGGAAGTCACCACCCTGGAGGTGGTGACGTGCCTGTACGCCCAGGGCGTGCTGGTGCCGGCCAACCTCATCGCCGAGCGCGAGCCGGTGCCCCAGTCCATTCCGTCCTTCTTCGAGCCGGTGCTGTCCTCCGAGGCCCTCGAGGAAGAGGAGGAGCCCTTCTCCGAGGCGTTCGGGACCACGGGCCCCTCCCGGGCGGCCTGAGGCGGGCCTGGACCGGCCCCACGCCGGAGGTTAGAAATCCCGCCATGTCCGGTCACAATCGGTGGTCGAAGCTCAAGCGGTACAAGGCCGTGATGGGCGTGAGCAAGGGCAAGCTCTACACGAAGCTCATCAAGGAGCTCACGGTCTCGGCGCGGCTGGGCGGGGGCAGCCCGGAGAGTAATGCCCGGTTGCGCGTGGCCATCCTCGCGGCCCGCGAGGCCAACATGCCCAACGACAACATCCAGCGTGCCATCAAGAAGGGCACCGGCGAGCTGGAGGGCGAGAGCTACGAGGAGATCGTCTACGAGGGCTATGGCCCCGGCGGCGTGGCCGTGCTCGTGGAGTGCCTCACCGACAACCGCAACCGAACCGCCAGCGACATGCGCTCCATGTTCTCCAAGGAGGACGGCAACCTGGGGGCCGAAGGCTCGGTGAGCTGGATGTTCCACAAGAAGGGCCTCATCACCGTGAAGCCCGGCCCCTCCGAGGACGAGGTCATGGAGAAGGCCATCGAAGCTGGCGCCGAGGACGTGCTCAACCACGGCCCCGACGGCTTCGAGGTGCGCACCGCGCCGGTGGACCTGCACGCCGTGGCCTCCAGCCTGGAGCAGTCCGGCCTGAAGCTGGGCGAGCAGAAGTGGACGTACGTCCCGCAGAACACCATCCGCATCGAGGGCGACAACGCCAGGAAGATGCTCAAGCTGATGGAGCTGCTCGAGGACAACGACGACGTGCAGCACGTGCACGCCAACTTCGAGATGGACGAGTCCCTCATGGACTCGCTCTCCGCCTAGCTCTCCGCGTAGTGGGGCGGACGGGCACATCGACAGGGGGGCGGCCCGCGCGTTATAGGGCAGGCTGAACCCCTGTTCCGTTGTCCCCGGAGAGGCATTTGCGCGTCCTAGGCATCGACCCCGGCAGTCGCTTCATGGGGTATGGCGTGGTGGAGGAGCGGCGCGGCCGGCTGGTGCACGTGGGCCATGGCGTCATCAAGGTGGACCCCGACGCCCCGCTGGAGCTGCGGCTCAAGGAGCTGCATGGCGGGCTGCTGACGGCCGTGAAGCTCTACAAGCCCCAGGCGGTGGCGGTGGAGGGCGTCTTCACCTTCCGCAACGCGCGCAGTGCGCTCATCCTCGGGCATGCCCGCGGGGTGGCGCTGCTGGCCGCCGCCCAGGCGGGGCTCTCCGTGCACGAGTACCCGCCCGCGCGGGTGAAGCGCGCGGTGGGGGCCGGTGGCGCTGGCGACAAGGACGCCGTGGCGCGCATGGTATGTACCTTCCTCGAAATCGAGGTGCTGGAGCGCTCGGACGCCAGTGACGCGCTGGCGGTGGCGATCTGCCACCTCAACCATGGCCGGTCCGCCGTGCCGGTGTCGGGCGCCAAGCCCTCGAAGACGCGCCGCAAGTCGGCGCAGGCGCAGCTCGCGGACAAGCTGACGCCGTCCTACAGGAGGCCTGAGGCGCGATGATCGCGGCACTGCGTGGCAACGTTCTGGAGAAGAGCCTCGAGGAGGCCACCATCGACGTGGGTGGGGTGGGGTACCGGGTGTTCTTCTCCTCGCTCACGCTGGGGCGGCTGCCGGAAGAGGGCCAGCCCGTGCAGGTGCGCGTGCGCACCGTGGTGCGCGAGGACGCCTTCGAGCTGTTCGGCTTCCTCAGCCGCGCCGAGGAGGAGCTGTTCCTCCTGCTCAACTCGGTGTCCCACGTGGGGCCGAGGCTCGCGCTGGCGGTGCTCTCCGGCATGGAGGTGCCGGAGCTGGTGGCAGCGCTGAGCAGGAGCGAGGTGGCGCGCCTCACCAAGATTCACGGGGTGGGGAAGAAGACCGCCGAGCGGCTCGTGCTGGAGCTCAAGGACAAGGTGAAGACGCTGCACCTGGAGCAGGTGGCCGCCGAGGCGAAGCCCGCCACTCCCGAGTCCGGGCACAGGGCGGACCTCGTCTCCGCGCTCATCAACCTCGGCTACAAGCAGCCCCAGGCGGAGAAGGCCGCGGAGTCCGCCAGCGAGCGGCTCGGTGCCGAGGCCGCCTTCCAGGCCCTCTTCCGCGAGGCCCTCAAGTCGCTGCGCACCGGCGCCTGAGGGGTATCCGGAAAACTACAAATCCAGTGACTCCTGCTCTGTCCGGGAAGCCCGTGATAAGAGCGGGAGGCCGCCCGCTGCCCCGTGGCGGTCCCCCCTCTCGAGGAGTCACCCCATGAAGGTCGCAGGCTCGCGTTCGCTGTTGCCGTTGCTGCTCGCCACCGTGCTGGCCGGTTGCGGCCCGGAGCTGGACGAGTCCTCCCAGGTTCCCGCGGGGGAGGTGGAGACGGACACCGCCGCGGTCATCAGCGGGGCCGTGCGCGGCTCCACCGTGCAAGTGACGGCCACCGACGGCGTCAACCTGCGCTCGGGCCCCGGGACCACCTACGGCGTCGTCGTGACGGTGCCGTACCTGAAGACGGCCACCGTGCTCAACGCCACGCCGAGCAACGGCTTCTACCAGGTGGACTACCAGGGCACCGTGGGCTGGGCGCACGGGGACTACTGGAATGTCGTCGCCGGGCTGTGGGTGAACGGCTACCAGCTCAGCGCCACCCAGGAGAAGTGGGTGCGGTGGATCGCCACGTACACCGTGCCGAAGCTCAAGGGTACCCGCGACGCGCGCCTCACCGTGGCCTCGCGCGTGGCGTGGTGGTCGCTCAAGGAAGGCGTGCTCGACCTGGCCAACCCCTTCCCGTACTCCAACTGCAACACCACCAGCGGCGATGTGCGCTACGGGCCCCTGGACGTGTGCGTGGCGGGCCGGGCCTGGCAGGTGGGCATCTCCGGCGTGCAGGTGCCCAACTTCAGCATGGCCACAGTGCAGAACACCTCGGCCTCCATCCACTCCACCATCACCGAGGCCCAGGTGCTGGGCGCCAGCGCCAACCAGGCCGGCTACGCCACCGGGACGAGCACGTACAACAGCATCGTCAACGCCTCGGGGGACCTGCGGAAGTCCTGGCTGCTGCGCAACCACGCGGTGGGCATCACCCTGCAGGAGACCACCGTCACCTACGAGTGCGTCACCAACAGCTACGGCTGGTGCTACGGCACCGGGTGGTCCACGTCGGCCCGGTACGCGCCCAACCGCACCGAGTCCTTCGAGTCCATGCGGGAGCTGAAGGCCATCATGGACGGCCTCGCGCCGTAGGCTCCGCCCACGGCACCGGCCTGCCGGGCGCGAGCGGCGCGAAGTTGTCCAACTGTCGGACAACTTTTGGAAGCTCGCGCCCGGAGGGCGGGTTAGCGCTCCAGGAACGACTGAAGATCGGTTGTGAACTTCACGGGGTTCTTGAACATGAGGAAATGGTCGCCCTGCTCGGCCTTGGTGTAGGCGTAAAGCGTCGCCCCGGGGATCACCGACTGCATCCACCGCTGGCTCGGCAGGTTGTTGCTGTACTCGCCGGAGAAGATCGCCACGGGCACGTCGATCTTGTGGCGGATCACGTCACGCCAGTCATTGGTGGCGTGGTCGAACAGCACCTTGGCCAGATAGTTCGGGTCGTTCTTGATGAACGTGTTCGCGAAGCTCTCGGAGTTCACGAAGTAAGGCGAGTCCTTCGCCATGGCGCGCTCGATTGGCTTCATGTCGACGACCAGGCTGTTGGTCGGCGCGCCCGCCGTGAAGGCGGCGACCATGCGCTCGGGCGAGGTGGTCATGCCCCCGGCGTCGAGCCGCTCCTGCTCGGACCAGTCGGCGTGGGAGTAGATCGAGATCGGCTCGTCGACGAACACTGCCTTGCGGATGCCCTTCGTGCCGAAAAGGTCGATGTAGCCCCACAGGACGGACGCCCCCATCGACCAGCCGCAATAATCGGCCGACTTCAGCCCGAGGTGAGCGGAGAACTCCTTGAGGTCCATCGAGAAGCGCGAGATCCGCGTGCCGTAGTCGACCCGTTGGGAGAGGCCCTGGTTGCGCGGATCGAGGACATAGACGTGGTAGTGCTTGCTGAGCAGGTACATGACATTGATGTACTCCGCGCCATTGGCTGACCAGCCGGGAATGAAGATCAGCGGCTTGCCCTCGCCGGCTTCCCAATAGGACAGCTTCACGCCATCACTGGTCTCAAAGGAATTGATCTGCAGGCCTTTGAAGTCCGACAGCCTGGCCGGAAGGCCTTCGATCTTGTTGGGGAAGGTGTAATCCTTGCCCAGCACCGACAAGGCAGGCGCGGCCATCGCCTGGCTGGCGGACAGAATCCAAGACAGGGCGCAGGCGGCCAAAAACATCGATTTTCGCATGTTCATCTCAACGAGTTGGAAGGTCGCGCCGTCCGGTCGTCCATTCAGCGCGGTCTGAGTGTCCAGAGTCAGCGTGTTGTCCTGCGAGATGTCCAACAAGATGCGGGACCCGTTCCGCGAAATAAACGGCATGAAAGTCATGACACCGTTGACGCCGCGTCATCAATCCTGCGAGCGTTGTCCGCATGGACCCCTTCTCGGAGCTTCCAGGTCTTCACCCGGGTCGTGGATCTGGGCGGCTTCACCCGCGCGGCGGAGAGCCTGCGGCTGACGCCCTCGGGCGTGAGTCGCATCGTCTCGCGACTGGAGGAGCGGTTGGGGGCGCGGCTGCTGAACCGCACCACGCGTAGCCTCAGCCTCACGGACGAGGGGGCTGCGTACTACGAGCGCTGCAGCCGCATCCTCACCGAGCTGGAGGAAGCCAATGCCGCCGTTACGCAGGCGAGCGTGATGCCCCGCGGCCGCCTGCGGGTGGACGTCCCGGTGGTGCTCGCCGACTTCGTGCTGGGGCCGGTGCTCCCGAAGTTCCTGGAGCGCTACCCAGACGTTTCGGTCGACTTGACAGTGCGCGACCGGCTCATCGAGCCCACGGCCGAAGGCGTCGACGTCGTCATCCGTCTTGCGCCCTCCCGCGACTCGGGAGCTCATGTCGCGCCGGCTCGCCCCTGCGCGCTCGGTGCTGGTCGCCTCCCCCGCCTACCTCGCCAAGCACGGCAGGCCGCGGACACTCGCCCAATTGCGCGAGCACGAGTGCATCGGGTACCTGGCGAGCACCGGGCCCCTTCCCTGGCGGCTGAAAGGGCCGTCCGGGGAGCTGACCTTCTTGGCCCGGGGCAGGCTGATGGCCGGCTCCGGGAATGTCCTCACGCACGCGGCCCTGGCCGGCCTGGGCATCACGCAGACGTTCGAGTACCACGTCGCCGCGCACCTCACCCGCGGAGAAGCTCGATGTCCTGCTCGAGGACCTCGAGCCCGAGCCGCGCACCGTCCATGCGCTCTTCGCGCGGCAGAAGTCCGCCGTCCCCAAAGTGCGGGTGTTCGTGGACTTCCTCGCGGAGCTGTTCGGGGCCAGGCCGCCGCATCAGGCGCCTCGCAAGCGCCGCGGGTAGCGAAGCGAGAGTCGGCATGCCACTCAAGGCACGCGCGCCAGGTGCACGGCAAACCAGCCGCGCGCGTCCGTGAAGACCCGCTCGGGCTTGAAGCCCGCACGCGCCAGCAGTTGCTGCTGCACGTGGGTCGACCACTTGTAGCTGCGCTCCGTCTCCACATGCTCCCCACGTGCGAGCCGCAGCGTGAGGCCGAGCGCCGGGAGGTGCACCGTTTGCGCGCGCAGCGACTCGAGCCCCATCCGGACGCACGATGCGCGCGCGTCCCACGTCGCGCGATACTCGAAGGCGTCCGGCTCGAAGTCCGCGCCCAGTTCGCGATTGAGCCGCACGAGGACATTCTTTTCGAAGGCGGCCGTCACCCCGGCCGCGTCGTCATAGGCTGGTAGGAGCACCCCAGGCTTTTTGGGAAGGTCAGCTCCAAGGACGAGGCAGTCGCCGCGCACGAGCGAGCGGCGCACGCGCGTCAGCAGCCGCAGCGCGCCGACCGGGCCGAGGTTTCCCGCGCTCGAGCCGATGAACAAGACGAGCCGCGGTCCCGGCAGCCCGTCAAGCAGCGGCAACGCGTCCTCGTAGCGGCCGACCAGCGGGTGCACCGAGATGCCCGGCCCTCCCAGTGCGCGCGTGGCCGTGTCCAACGCGTCACGTGAGACGTCGATGGGGTGGAAGGCGACGCTGCCGCGAATGGCGCGCACCGCATCGAGCACCACGCGCGTCTTCGTCGCCGTGCCCGCGCCCAGCTCCACCACCGACGCCGCGGGGCCACTGTGCGTGGCGATGGTCGACGCGTGCGCACGGAGGATGGCCCGCTCGGTGCGCGTCAGGTAGTACTCGGGCAACTGGGTGATGGCCTCGAAGAGCGCCGAACCGCGCGCGTCGTACAGCAGGTACGCGGGGAGACGGCGCGGGCTGGCGGTGAGGCCCCGGCGCACGTCCTCGGCCCAGTCCGGTAGCGGGGGCGCGGCGATGAGCTGCGTGACTTGGAACATCAGGCCTCCCTCGCGAGCCGTAGCCCGCTCACCTGCCAGCGTGCGGCCGGCGGAAAGAAGTTGCGGTAGCTCGCGCGCACGTGCGACTGCGGCGTGAAGGCGCTGCCGCCGCGCAGCACGCACTGGCCAGACATGAACTTGCCGTTGTACTCGCCCACCGCGCCAGGCTCGGAGCGGAAGCCGGGGTACGGCAGGTACGCACTCTGCGTCCACTCCCAGCAGTCGCCGAAGAGCTGCGCGAGGTCGCCCGCGGGGGCCGCGCGCGGGGCGAGCGTGCCGGCCTCGAGCAGGTTGCCCGTGACGGAGCGGCCCGCGGCGGCGACCTCCCACTCAGCCTCCGTGGGCAGCCGCGCGCCGGCCCAGCGGGCGAACGCGTCCGCCTCGTAGTGGCTCACGTGGCACACGGGCGCCGCCAGGTCTACTGGGCGCAGGCCGTGCAGCGTAAAGTGCCACCACGCGCCCTCGCGCTCCTCCCAGTACAGCGGCGCGCGCCAGCCGTGCGCCTGCACCGCGGCCCATCCGTCGGAGAGCCACAGCTCGGCCCGCGCGTAGCCCCCGTCGCGCATGAACTCCAGCCACTCCCCGCACGTGACGAGCCGGCTGCCGAGCTCGAAGCCCGGCACGAAGACGCGGTGGCGGGGCCGCTCGTTGTCGAAGGAGAAGCCCGTGCCCGCGTGTCCCACGTGCACCAGGCCCTCGTCGAAGCGCGTCCAGCGGAGAGGTGGCGGCGCGTGCGGTGCGGCCGTGGCCGCCGGCGCCTCGCGGTACGCGGGCCGCAGCGGGTTCTGCGCCAGCGCGTGCTTCGCGTCGGTGAGCAGCAACTCCTGGTGCTGCTGCTCATGCTGCAGGCCGAGCTCCACGAGGGCGAGTGCGTCCGCGTCCAGCGCACCGGCCTCGAGCTGGCGTGCAAGGGCCGCGTCCACGTGCGCGCGGTAGGCGCGCACCTCCTCGAGGCCCGGGCGCGACAGCATCCCGCGCGCGGCGCGCGCCACACGCGGCCCCACTGCCTCGTAGTACGAGTTGAAAAGGAAGGCGTACTCGGGCCGGAAGGGGTGATGGCCCGGCAGGCGTGCGAGCACGAAGGCCTCGAAGAACCACGTGGTGTGCGCGAGGTGCCACTTGGTGGGGCTCGCGTCCGGCATGGACTGCACCTGCTGATCCTCGGGGGTGAGTGGCGCGGCGAGCGCCTCCGTCTGCCGCCGCACCGCCCCCCAGCGCACCAGGAACTCTCGCGTCGCGTCTGTCACTCCGACCTGCTTGCCGGTGATTCCCATCTTCGTCGTCATGGCGGCGCTGTCTTGAAGAGCACGGGGCGAAGCACCCCGCTGCCTCCGGCAATATGCGGGGAGCGGCCAGTCCGATAAATGCCAGTCCCATCAAGACACCGTTGCCGCGCAGTCACCAATCTACCGTCCAAGAGGCGTCCGACCGCCGCCTGCTTGCGGCGAAGCGAATATGGAAGGGTGCCCGTTGAGGTCGCCCGCAGCCAGTTCGAGGAGCCAACGGATCCTGCTGGCTTGCGCCGCCGCGGACGGGTCGCCCGTCCCCTCGGTCGGGCTGGCCTGGGCGGCATGGCGAAGCAGCATTTCTCCGGCCCGGAGCGGATCGTCCATGGGAGAAGCCGTCAGGCGAAGCGTTTCCCGAATGATGCGACCCGTGCCCGGGAGTGCCGCGATGGACCCCATCTCTCCGAGCCGGAAGAGCGCGTGCCCGAGGGAGAGCGCCGCGAGCGCATCCTCAACCTCGGGGACCTGGCCGCGAGACCGGACCGCGAGACTGAACACGAGATACCGCAAGCGCGCCAGATGGCGCCCGGCCCAGGGGGTCGCGGCTCGGACCGAGATGGCGGCGATCTCCCTGCGGATGGACGCCCTGAGATGCTTCCGGCGCCGCTGCGTATCCATGGGCAGCAGCCAGCGATAGAAGGCATAGCTTGTGGCAATCCCGCACAGGAGCATCGCCTCGGTCCCGGCGAGACCGATCGGGGCGCTTGGAATCGTGTCCACCGGGCGCGCGAGGACCGCAAAGAGCATGTTGAAGGCGAGTCCGACGAAGGCGGTGCCCTGTCTCGCCTGCAACAGCGACGCACCGAACACAAGAGGAACGGCAAGCGCGAGGGAGAGCCAGCCGTTTGCGACTTCCGGAAGTACCGCGACGCGCCACAGGAAGGCCGCCGCCGACGCGCCGAGGCCGCCGACAAGGACCTGGCGAACGACCGGGACGGGCTCGTCCACTGCGGAGAACAGGACCGTGAAGATGCAGGTGCCGAGCACCAGGTAGCGCAACGGGTCCCAGCCGATCGAGAGCCACGCGAGCCCCGTCAGGGAGACAGCGAGCGCTCCCCTGAGCACGGCCAGGCGCAGGGCCGCGAAGTCAGGATGCGGGGTCGACCAGCGCGGCGCAGGCTGGCTCGCGGCAGCCATGACCTGTCCGTAGCCCGCGGAGGCACGGAGCAGGAGGGTCCTCATTTCGTCGAGAACGGGGGACAGCACAGGGTCCGCCTGCTCGAGCCGTCGCGACACCGCGAGGATCGTCTGGACGTCGAGATCGCCACCCGCATCCAGGACTCCAGCGGATCGGTCGAATGCCTCTCGCAGGATAGCCATGTCGGCATGCCCCGGGGCATGTGCGGGACCCTCGCGCGAGCGGATGGCCCGGGCGACGACGACGAGGTCGAGAAGGAACGCGAACAAGGCGTGCAGTTCCTTCAGCTTGCGCCGGGACATGATCGAGCCCGCTGCTGCATCCTCGGCGGATGCTTCGAGGGAAGCGAGCGACAGCAGGAACTCGCGCTCCCGTGCGAGCGACCGCCTTCCGGGCCCGGCCAGAGCCTCCGCGATCAACGCAAGGGCGTGCGACGTCACCGTCCGGGCGCGGCTCGCGACCGTCGGGCCGGGCGAGGGCGGGCCGAGCGAGATCGCGGCGAGGAGCGCCGAGCCGATCCCGATCACATTGTCCATGGCGCGGGCGGCCGCAAAGCCGACTGGATCGATGTGAGTCCCCAGCGTGAGCGAGACAACGACCGCGGACGTCAGCCCGCACAGCGCCGCCCCGTAGGCGCGCTGGTGCCGCATCACGTTGGCGATGCCGCAACAAATGGCGATCCAGACCGCGAGGCCGAGAACGGGCACGGCCGGGATTCCGGGCCACGGCAGGACCAGCGCGACTCCCGCTGCGGCCCCGAGAACGGAGCCGAGAAGTTGGGCAACGCTGCGTTCGAGCAGGAGTCCCCGCGATGGCTGGCCCACCATCCACACCGCCATGGCGGCCCACCATGGGTTTGGGAGGGACAAGGCAGTCGCCGCGGCCATGGCAACCGTGGATGCCACGGTCAATCGGATCGCGACGTTGCGGGCTGCCGGGTCGGAGAAGGCGGCGGCTAGGACATTGGCGTTGGCCGCTGCCGCCCGCCGGAGGCCTCTCAGGATTGCACGAAGCAAGGCTACTTTTTGCCGTCGGCCGTTGGGCCGCCGAAGAGCTTGCCTTCCCCGGCCCAGTTGCTCGGCGCCACGTCCTCGAAGATCACGTAGATGTACTTCGCGTCAGTCGCAGTGTTCCGGACGATGCTGTCCGTGATCTCCGCCGCGACCTTTTCCTTCATCTCGTGGCTCTTTCCTTCGAACCAACTCACGCGAACAACTGGCATATTCTTGTCTCCTGACTCTTTGTACTCGTGTGCCGCCCAGGCGCTTCGGCGCATGAGCGGTGGATTTGGGTCTGTCCTTGTTTATGGCTTGACGGCTGCGGCGAGCGCCGGGGCCGCGACTACTTCCCGAGCCCGACGACCTTGAATCCGAGGTCCGTGCCGTATTGGGTGGGGCCGTAGCCCAGCTGGATGTTGAGGAAGCCGAGCGCCTCGAGGTAGCGCGCGTTGATCAGCGGGCCCACGTCGACGGCCGCGAAGCCGATGGCCTTGCCGAGGTCGAGCACCTGCGTCTTCGCACCCGCGTCGTCGCCGGCGACGAGGAGGCCCAGGGACTCGCCCTTCACCTTGCCGGTGGCCATGTTCTGCGCGAACACCGTGTTGAACGCCTTGACGACGCGCGCGCCCGCGGCCCACTCCTGGACCTGCTCGGCGCCGCTCTTCTTGAGATCTCCCGCGTAGCTCCAGTCCTGATTGAGGAGGTTCGTCGGATCGACCAGGGTCTTGCCCTTGATGTCGCCCAGGTTCTTGATGGCGTCCTGACGCGCAGAGGCCGGGATGGCGAGGACGATGATGTCGCCCCAGGCGCCTGCGGCGCGCACGTCCGTGGGGTCAGCGCCGGTGGTGCGAACCTCATAGCCTGCCCTCTGCGCGCCCTTCTCCAAGGCGCTTCCGACGTTCCCGTTCCCGATGATGGCAATCTTGAGGGTGGTCATTGTCCTGTTCTCCATGCGAGGTGTGGTGCAACGAGGAGAAGAATAAGCCGTTCCAGAATCAGCACTAGGTGGCGGAAGGTGGTAAACGCGTTCCATGCCTGGAACGCCAGACTGGAACCTGCTCCCCCTCTTCGTGGCGGTCGCCGAGAGCGGAAACATCTCTGAGGCGGCGCGCAAGCTGGGCGCCCCCAAGTCGTCCGTCAGCCGAGGGGTCGCTGCGCTCGAGCGGTCACTGGGCGTGCAGCTCTTCCACCGGACCACGCGCGACGTCCGTCTCACGACGGCGGGCACGGCATTCTATGACAAGGCGCGGCCCGTCCTGGCCGCCTACCGGGAACTCACTGGCGCCATCCCGGAGCAGGAGGCGGAGCCGTCAGGGACCCTGCGCATCACGGCGCCGGTCGACATCGCGCTGACCTTCCTGGTCGGCGTCCTGCCGCAGTTCCTGCTGCGCTACCCGGGCGTGAACCTCGACGTGCGGCCCACGTACCGCGTCTCCGACTTGATTGGCGAAGGCTTCGACGCCGCGCTCCGCCTCGCGGACAAGCTGAAGGACTCGACGCTGGTCGCGCGCCGTCTCGGCGACGTGGAACTGGGCATCTTCGGTGCGCCCAACTACGTCGCGCAGTTCGGCGCGCCACGCGCTCTATCTGAGTGCGCCAAGCACCGCTGGGTCCTCTTCTCGGGGTTGACCCGCCTGCCGGAGGAGTTGCGCAACCTGTCCTCGGCGAGGATCTCCACCGACGACCTCCTGTTCGCGCACGGCATGGCCCGCGCCGCCGTGGGGCTGAGCGTGCTCCCCAACCACCTGGCGCATGAGGATGTGCTGGCAGGCCGGCTCGTCCGGGTGCTCCCGGCGTGGAAGCTCACCGTGGGGACGCTCTTCTTCGTGCATCCACCCGCGAAGCACCTGCCGCGCAAGGTGACCGCACTGCGCGATCATCTCGTCGACGTGTTTGCCCGGCGGCCTCTCACGCCGAACGACCGGTGACCGGTGCACCGGCGCAAGACGGGCGCCTCGACCCGACCGAATCGAGCAGTGCGCGTTCCGATTCCGGAAGGAAGGCGGTCAGGGCAGACCAGCCCGCCGCCCAGCAAGAGGGCCTCCATTCCGCCATACTTCGTCGTATAGGGGTTCCATGGCAGAGCAGATGTTCTTCGATTTGTTCGGCGCTTCTCTATCCGACATCAACCTGCTGCCCTGCGACGGTATCGTCAACGACTACGGCAGCGCGCTGGGCCCGGCCGAGGCGGATGCCTTGTACGAGCGCCTGTTGAACCAACTGCCCTGGCGGCCCGACATCGCCGTCGTCAATGGCGTGGCGACCGAAACGGCGCGCCATGCGCTGTGGTACGGGGACCGGCCGTTCCGCTATATGCATTCCGGTATCCCTCGCCAGGCCCAACCTTGGCCAGCGGGATTGCTCGACGACGTCAAGCGCCTGGCGGAGGAAGTGTCGCAGACACGCTTCAACTCCTGCGTGCTCAACCTGTACCACGACGGCAGAGAGGGCATGACATGGCACAGCGACAGCGAAGCGGCCTACGGTCCGCACACGGCCATCGCCTCGCTGAGCCTTGGCGCGACACGCAAATTCGCCTTCATGCACAAGCGGACTCGGGAAAGGCGTGAACTGATGCTTCGCCACGGCCAGTTCATCGTCATGCGCGGGGAGACGCAGCGGCACTGGCTGCATGCCGTGATGAAGACATTTACCGTCACGTCGCCGCGCATCAACCTGACCTTCCGCACCTTCGACGACGGGACCGGCCGGGCTGCCTTCTGAATGGACGGGCCCAGTTCAGCGCGCTAGCGGGCCACCGCTCGCGGGGAAGCTCGGGGCGCGGACTGATGACGACAGGTCAAAGGTGCTTTGAGCGCTCTGGCGTTTTTCTTGGGAGGCTCTTCCGACATATCTCGCGGCGGCACTGAGCACTCGTTCTCAGCGGCCCTCTCACCTCGTTGGAGTCCTCATGAAGCTCGCTTCCTCCCTGTTCGCTCTCGCCTTCGCGGCGACGGCTCAGGCCGCCGCGCCCCTCAAGACGGAGGTTGTCACCGCCAGTCCCGCGGGGTTCCTCGTCACGTCCACCCTCATCACGGGTGAGAAGGAGGCAGTGCTCGTCGACGCGCAGTTCACGCTCTCCGAGGCGCACCGGCTGGTGGCCAAGGTCCTCGAGTCGGGTAAGACGCTGAAGACCATCCTCATCACTCACGGGCACCCGGACCACTATTTCGGCCTCGAGGTGGTGCGGGCGGCCTTCCCCCAGGCAAAGGTCGTCGCCACGCCTGCCGTCATCAAGGAGATGAAGGCGCACGCCCCCGCCCAGCTGGCGCAGTGGAAGCCGATGTACGGCAGCAATCTCACCTCCAAGCCGGTGTTTCCCTCGGCCCTCACCGCGGACGCCCTGGAGCTGGAGGGGCAGCGGCTCGAGCTCATCAACGTCAACGGCGGTGAGAGTGAGGCTGGCACGGCGGTGTGGATTCCCTCCACCCAGACGCTCATCGCGAGCGATGCCGCCTACCAGCAGGTCCACGCGTATCTGGTGGGGGTGGACGCGGCCCGGCGGGCACAGTGGCTCAAGAACATCGAGCAGCTCGACAAGCGCGGCGCCACTACGGTCATCCCGGCCACCGGGCAGCAGCCGCCCCCGCGACGGGCGAGAAGGCCCTGGCCGAGACGGCGGCCTACATCCGCGACTTCGAGGCCGCGCTCGCCGCGTCCAAGGACGTGGATGGCCTGAAGCGCCCCATGCTCGAGAAGTACGGCGCCCACGAGCTCCCCGTCATCCTGGACTTCAGCGCCCAGTCCTCGCTCGCGACCAAGCGCTGACGAGGAGCGGCGTCCTGACAGGCCCTTCCATGCCAAGGTGCGCGGGAGGGCCTGGCGCATGAAGTGAAGGTCCAGACCTCGACGCGTCTGCCCCGACCTCCTTGCCACCGCGTATCAACTCCCCCCAACATGGCACGAAGCAGAACCTCCGATTCACCCGAGCACATGACCACGTCCGAGTCGCTCGACCGACCCGTGTCGCTTCAAGCACGCGTCGTGCGGTACACGGTGGGTGCCGTCACCGCGCTCGACGGCGTCAGCCTCCACGTGGCGCAGGGGCAGTGCGTCGCCCTCGTGGGAGAGAGCGGTGCGGGCAAGACGACCCTGCTGCGCTGCTTCAACCGCATGGTCGTGCCGTCGGCCGGCGAGGTGCTGGTGGGCGGAGCCGACGTGTCGCGGCAGCCCGCGGCCGAGCTGCGCCGGCACATCGGGTACGTCCCGCAGCACGGCGGTCTCCTGCCGCACTGGAGCGTGCTCCGCAACGCGGCGCTCGTGCCCGACCTTCTTCGCCGGTCGGATGCCTCCGGCGCGGCGAGGCGGGCGCTCGAGCTCGTGGGGCTGCCGACGGACGAGTTCGGGGACCGTTTCCCGCACGAGCTGTCCGGCGGGCAGCGGCAGCGTGTGGCACTCGCCCGCGCCATCGCCGCCCGTCCGGGCGTCCTGCTGATGGACGAGCCGTTCGGCGCTCTTGACGCCATCAGCCGCTCGGAACTGCACGCCCTCTGTGCGGCGCTCCGCCGGGAGCTGGGCGTCACGACGCTGCTGGTGACGCACGACCTCCAGGAGGCCGACTTCCTGGCGGACGAAATCGTGGTGATGCGCGCGGGAGCCATCGAGCAGCGCGGCACGCTGGACGCGATGCTCGCCTCTCCCGCGACGCCCTACGTGGCGTCTCTCCTCGAGCGCGCCAGGGTCAGCGGGCAGCGCCGGAGCGAGTCATGACCTGGCGGGGGTTGATAGCGCTGGCGCTCCTGCTCCTCGTTCCGTTCGGGGGCGGGCGGGCCGCCGCGCAGGAAGCACGGGCGAGCCAGCCTCCGGTGGTCGTTGCGTCAAAGCCCTTCGGCGAGTCGTATCTCCTCGCCGAGATGTTCGCCCAGCTCCTTGAGGCCCACGGGATTCCTGTCGAGCGGAGGCCGGGACTTGGGAGTACCGAAATCGCGTTCGGCGCGCTGCGCAGCGGCGCCATCGACGTCTACCCCGAATACACGGGGACCGGCCTGGTCTCCATCCTCCACGACACGTTGCCGCCTGACTCGCTCGCGGACCCGCGGCGCGTCTTCGCGCACGTCGCCTTCGCCTTCGATTCGCGCTACGGCGTGCGCTGGCTGCCGCCGCTCGGCTTCCAGAACACCTTCGCCATCGCGGTGCGCCCCGAAATCGCGAGCCGGTACGGATTGCGCACGCTGAGCGACCTCACGCGGGAGGGGGAGCACCTGACGGCGGGCTTCACCCCGGACTTCGTGGGGCGGCCGGACGGGCTCGCGGGGCTGGTGCGGGCTTACGGCAGCGGCATCCGGCCAGGCGCGGTGAAGCCGCTCCTCCCGGCGCTCAAGTACCAGGCGCTCGCCGGAGGAGCGGTCGACGTCGTGGATGGCTTCTCCACGGACGGTCTCCTTGAGCGCTACAACCTCGTCGTCCTCGAGGATGACCGTCACTTCTTTCCACCGTACGAGGCCGCGGCGCTCCTCGGGCCGCGTGCGGCGGCGCGCAGCGACGTCGTCGCCGTGCTCACGCTCCTGAGCGGGCGACTCGGGGAGACGACCATGCGCACGCTCAATCGCCGCGTCGAGGTGGACGGGGAGGAGGTTCGGGCCGTCGCCGCGTCCGCCCTTCGCGCGCTCGGGCTACCGTCGTCGGTCGACGCGTCGCGAGGGAGCAGCGGGCCGGCCGCCGTGGCGCCACCCGTGACGCCGGAGGCACGTGGCGGCTCGTTCGGCGCCTACCTCTGGACGCGCCGGGACACGTTGATGTCCCTCACGCTCCGTCACCTGGGGCTCGTCACCCTGGCGCTCATCGCCGCGGCGCTCGCCGCCGTGCCGCTGGGGCTCACGCTTGAGCGAGCGCGGCGCGCGGCCGGGCCAGCACTCGGTGGGTTGGGGATCCTGCAGACCGTCCCGAGTATCGCGCTGCTCGCATTCATGGTGCCGTTGCTGGGCGTCGGTATCGCTCCCGCGCTCCTCGCCCTCTGGCTCTACGCGCTCTACCCCATCGCGCGGGGCACCTACACCGGTGTACGCGACGCCGACCCGTCCGCTGTCGAGGCCGCGGAGGCGCTGGGGATGACGCCAGCGCAGCGCCTACTGAAGGTCCGGCTGCCACTCGCCGCACCGGTCATCATGGCGGGGGTACGCACGGCGGCCGTCGTCACGGTGGGCGCGGCGACGCTCGCCGCGTTCATCGGCGCGGGCGGGCTCGGGGAGCCCATCGTCACCGGACTTGCCCTCGCGGACACGCGGATGGTGCTCTCCGGTGCGCTGCCGGCCGCTGCGCTCGCCTTGCTCGTGGACGGCGTGCTGGCACTCGTGGAACGACGCGTCGCACCCGCGCATCGCCGACGCGGGCCGCGCCGGCTGCGAAAGAGGACAGCAGCGATCCAGAGGCGGGAGGTGCATCCATGAAAGCGATACGAGTCCATCGGCCCGGCGGACCCGAGGTACTGCGGCTCGAGGAGATTCCGTGCCCGGAGCCCCGCGCCGGGTGGGTACGAATCCGGGTGCGGGCCTTCGGTCTGAATCGGTCCGAGCTGTTCACGCGGCAGGGGCACTCGCCGGGCGTGCAGTTCCCGCGCGTGCTCGGGATCGAGTGCGCCGGCGTCGTCGACGACGCGGGTGGCACCGACCTCGCCGCCGGCCAGACGGTCGTGGCGCTCATGGGCGAAATGGGCCGGGCCTATGACGGCGGCTACGCGGAGTACACGCTCGTCCCGCGCGAGCGTGTCCTCCCAGTCCGCACGACGCTTCCCTGGGATGTGCTGGCCTCGCTCCCCGAGACGTACCTCACGGCCTGGGGCTCCCTCAGCGAAGCCATGGACATGCGGGCAGGCCAGACGCTCCTCATCCGCGGCGGAACGTCGTCTGTCGGCATGGCAGCCGCCTCTCTCGCGAAGGAGATGGGCCTCCGCGTGTTCGCCACCACGCGTGCCCCCGCGAAGGCCGAAGGGCTGCGCGCGAACGGCGCGGACGACGTCATCATCGACACGGGGCGCATCGCCGAGGACGTCAGGCAGCGTGTGCCGCCAGGGGTGGACGGGGTGCTCGAGCTCGTGGGCACGGCGACGCTGCTCGATTCGCTGCGCGCCGTGCGGCCGGGCGGCATCGTCTGCAACACCGGCATCCTGGGCAACGCCTGGGTGCTGGAGCGTTTCGAGCCGCTGGAGGACATCCCCTCGACGGTGCGGCTCACGACCTACCACAGCGGCACGACATCAGCCGAGCGCAGCACCGCCGCGCTGCAGAAGATAGTCGACGGCGTGGCCGCGGGCCGCTACCGCGCGAACCTGCAGCGCGCCTTCCGCTTCGACGAAATCGTGGAGGCGCACCGGTTCATGGAGGAGAACCGGGGGAGCGGCAAGCTCGTGGTCGTCGTCGACGCGTGACACGCTGTACAGCGCCCTCGAGGAGTACTCGTCATGACATCGGAAGCTTCAGTGGCGCGAGTGCGCACGTGGCTCGCGGAAAGTCACCGCGTCCTCATTGGCGCGGGGGCCGGGATGTCCGCGGCCGCGGGCTTCGACTTTGGGGACACGGCGAGCTTCAAGCGCCGCTACCCTGCATTCTACCGCATGGGCTTTCGTGCCGAGTACCAGTTCATCGGCTACGAGGACCTCACGCCCGCGCAGTTCTGGGGCTTCTGGTCCACGCACGTGAGGCATGTGCGCTTCGGGCAGGACGAGCACCCTGTGTACCAGGCCTTGCGCTCCCTCGTAGCGCGCAAGGACACCTTCGTCCTGACCTCCAACGTCGACATGCTGTTCCCTCGCAACGGCTTCGAAGCGGGCGCCCTCTTCACGCCGCAGGGCGACTACGCGCGCATGCAATGCCGTCGGCCGTGCGTGCGCGAGACGTGGCCCACACTGCCCTTCATCGAGCGAGCGCTCGCGGCGCTCGACCCCGAGACGCAGGAGGTGCGGGATGCCTCTGCCCTCCCGCGTTGCCCGAGCTGCGGTGGCCCCGTCTTCATGAACGTGCGCGGGGACGACACCTTTCTCGAGGAGCCCTATGTGGACCAGGCACGCGCCTTCCGCGATTGGGTGCGCGCAGCCGCCCGGGAACGACTGCTGGTGCTGGAGGTGGGCGCCGGGTTCAACACGCCCTCCGTGGTGCGCTGGCGCATGGAGCACCTGGTTCACCACCATCCCGGCGCGCGGTTGGTGCGCATCAACCCCACGCACCCCGAGATCCCGGAAGAGCTGGCCGGGTGCGCCGTGTCGCTCGCCGTGGGGGCAAGCGAAGCCCTCGCTGCCCTGGCATGACACGCTTCGAATTCCTTCCACAGGAGAGTCTCCCATGTCTGCCTCCTTGCCCCCGCTCTCGCTGGACACCTATCGAGCACTGGTAGGACTCGACACGCCCTTCGCGCCACCGCCCCCGGTGGGTCCCGGTGAGCACGCGGCGCTCGTGCAGCGCCTGCTCGCGCAGCTCGGCGTGGACGGGACCACGGGGCACCTCCACGAGGCGCTCGAGGCGCGCGGCATGGCGCTGGGCGGCCTCGACTCGCGCACCCGCCTGCGCGCGCTGCTCACGGTGCGTGGGCCCACGCCTCTTCCGGACGCCTTCCACCACGACCTGGACCGGCTGCTGCTGGGCGAGGCCCAGGCGCGCCCGCGCGTGACCCCCACCGAACTGCCGCGGCTGGGGGACGGGCGCGCCGCAGCGCGCTGCGCCCTCTGGCAGGGGGACATCACCACCTTGGCCGTAGATGCCATCACCAATGCCGCCAACGAGCAGTTGCTCGGCTGCTTCCAGCCATTCCATCCGTGCATCGACAACGCCATCCACTGCGCAGCCGGTCCCCGCCTGCGGGAGGACTGTGCCCACATCATGGCCCTGCAGGGCCGCCCCGAGCCCACCGGCACGGCCAAGGCCACACGCGGCTACAACCTGCCAGCGCGCTTCGTGCTGCACACCGTGGGGCCCATTGTCCGCGGACCCGTGAGGCCGGAACACGCCGAGGCTCTCGCCTCCAGCTACCGGGCTTGCCTGGACCTCGCGGCGGCGCTGCCGGGCGTGCGCAGCGTCGCGTTGTGCGCCGTGTCCACCGGCGTCTTTGGCTACCCCAAGGGCCCAGCGGCCCGCGTGGCGCTCGCTGCCGTGGGCACCTGGCTGCGCGCGCACCCGGGGACGTTGGACCTGGTCGTCTTCAACGTCTTCAGCGATTCGGACCGCGCCGCCTACGCGCAGGCGCTCTCTGAGGGCGTGCTCGAGAGGGCGACTAACGGATTGAAAGGCCACGCCGTCCGGTAGTCCGGTCAGCGCGGCCCGAGTGTTCCAGAATCAGCGCTTCTCCTTCGTCGCGAGCGCCGCCTGCGCGCTGAAGTCGAGGATGATAGGGAGCTCGAATGCACCGTACTTCGCGAGCACGGGGCGCTTGAGGCCATCCACGTCCTTGGCCGCCGCAGCGAGGCCTCGAAGTCGCGGATGTAGGCCGCCGTCTCGCGCAGGGCCGTGGGGCCCAGGGCCGCCTTCTCCGCCCGGTGGCCCGGGATGACCGTGGTGGCGCCGCGCTTGTCGAGCTGCTCGATGTTCTTGAGCCACTGCGCCCGCCACGCGGCGTCCGCGTTCACGAGATACGCATGGACCTGCTGGTAGGCCGTATCCCCTGCGATGAGCGTCCGGGTGGAGGGAATCCGCACCGCCGTGGCGGCCTCGCTCTCACCGGGGTTCAGGCCGATGAGCTTGAGCCGCTGACCCTCCAGCTCCAGCTGGTCCGCCGCGAGCGGGGACGGAACCACCGGCTCGGAGGTGAGATTGGCGCCGAAGAGCGGCTTCCACTGCGCGAGCTGCTTCGGCGCGAGCGCCTTGAGCTCCGCGATGACGGCGGGGGGCGATGATCCGCGCCTGGGGGAAGGCAGCGCGCACCAACCTCGAGACCAAAGTAGTGGTCCGGGTGACCATGGGTGGTCAGGATCGTCTTCAGCGTCACCCTCGAATATCACGTGGCCGCGGAGCTCGCCCGCGGCGAGCTCGAGATCCTCCTCGAGGAGTACGAGCCCGAGCCGCGCATCGTTCACGCCCTCTTCGCGCGGCAGAAGTCCGCCGTCCCCAAGGTCCGGGTCTTCATCGATTTCCTGGTGGAGCTGTTCGCGTCCATCTCGGCGGACATGGCCGGCCGGAAGCGACGCTGAAAACACAACGGGCGGTGGGGTCTCCCCCGCCGCCCGTCTGAGCAACGACCCGTCTGGTAGGTCGTCAGCCAAGCATTCTGCGCACGACCCGGCCTGCTAGCGGTGGCTGCCTGCCTCCTCGCCCACCGCCATGGACGTCACCCGGTCGGAGGGCCTGGGCTTGTCCGGCTTGCTCGCCTGCTTGTCGTCGGGCTTCTTGCGCTTGGGCAGCTCGAATTTGATGAAGGAGAGCAGGCCCTTCCGTGTCTTCGTCACGACATCCTCCCCGTGTGTCCATCTTCAAGGTGTCCATTTCCCGGGGGGAGTGCCTTTGAGGATCGGCGTCTTTGGTGGAGCGGCGGATGTGCAGTGCAAGGCAGTGGCCCGCGAGGCCGCGGCGCTCGGCGCGGACACCCTCTTCATCGAGCCCGATGCGCTCGACCGGGGTGTGCCGCTGTCCATGCTCGACGGGCGGATCTTCTACCGCGGCGAGCCGGTGGACGACCTCCGGGGGTTCTACCTGCGCTCCATTCCCTCGCCCTACGTGCCGGCCCTGGAGCGCGATGACGAGCTCGTCCTCTATGAGGACTGGTTCACCACCTTCATGCACACGCGCGAACGGGCCTCGTACTTCGTGGCGTGGTTGCTCCAGCTCGCCCACCGGGGCGCCACGCTGGTCAACGCCCCGCATGCGGCGAGCGTCATGCAATACAAGCCCTTCCAGCTCCACGCGCTGCGGAGCCTCGGGGCCCAGGTGCCGCGCACGCTCATCTCGAACGACCCGGCCGCCATCCGCGCCTTCCACGCCGAGGTGAAGGACGTCATCTTCAAACCCATCATGGGTGGGGCCATCACCCGGGTGCTGGATGACGAGGCACTCGAGCGGCTCGAGGCCGTCACCGCCTCGCCCGTCATCTTCCAGGAGCGCGCCCCGGGCGAGGACCTGCGCATCATGCTGGTAGGGGAGGAGATCGTCTCCGCGGTGGCCATCGACACGCCCGAGCAGCACCTCGACTTCCGGGCGGACCCCATCTACAGCGGGGGCGGGGCCTCCTACCGCGAGGTGGCGCTCCCCGAGCCCGTGCGGCGCTTCTGCCGGGAGGCGGCACGCGCGTGCGGCCTCACCTTCGCGGGCCTCGACATCAAGCACCAGGGCGATGCGTGGGTGTTCCTGGAGCTCAACAGCTCACCCATCTACCTGGACGTCGAGCTGAAGCTGGGACACCCCATCAGCCGCGCCATCGCCCGGCACGTGGTGGAGGGCGCGCGCGGTCAGAAGTAGGTGACGGCCACCGCGGGCTCCGGCGCCTCGTCCGGGACGCCCTCGCGCTTGCGCTGGCAGGCCGCACAGCACTCGGCCCACGGCACGAGCTGCAGGCGCTCGAGGAGGATGGCGGTGCCGCAGTCCTCGCACTGGCCGTACTTCGTGGGATCCGCCGCCAGCTTCCGCAGGGCGCTCTGCACCCGCGGGAGCAGCACGGGATCCCGATCCTCGCCCGACTCCGCCGCGTCCCGGAGCTGCTGCTGCTGCTCCTCGTCGATCGTCGACCACACCCACTCGGGCGGCTCCTGGCCGGACAGGACGTAGTACAGCACGTGGAGCTGGTGCTCGGCCTCGCGGCGCTGGGCCTCGCGGCGCATGTTCACCAACGCCGGGGTCTCCATCAGGCGCGACAGCCGCTTCTGGACCTCCCGCCGCATCCCGGCGTCCCGGGTGATGACGTCGATGTAGGCCTCGGGGCTGACCCCCTGGGGCTGGCAGATCTGCTGGAGCACGCGCTCGAAAACGGGCTCGATACCGACCGTGGCGGCGGTGGGAATCCACCCAGTGGACGAAACCAGCGCATCGAGCGTGGAGAGGACCGCCCGGTGGATGTCCGGCCACGGGGGCGGGGGGCCTTCTTTGGAACCGATCGTCATGCCTGGGGACATCTAATCACAGGGGGCCGGGGGGGCACACCGTCCTACCCATTCAGTGAGACGGTTCCGGGGCGGCGGGCTCGGGGGCAAGCGGGAGGATGCTCGCCTTGCTTGAATCCAGGCCATGTCCGGGGCCAGATAGGGGCCAGACTGTGCTGCCAGGAGGGCCCAGGGATGTCCGGTGCTTCGAGGTGGTGGGAGAGCGCTCGGGAGTGGGTGGGGAAGTTGCCCGCGGGCCTGTCCGGCCAGGTGACGGTGGACGTGGCCCGGAAGCGGGTGCGCTTGTCGCACGCCCGGGTGGAGGCCCTCGCACGCCGGGTGCTGCGGGACGTGAAGGTGCTCTCGGTGGGGGATTGGGCGTACGGGCCCCAGACGTATGACGTGCGGCTGGAGGTCTCCGGCTGGAAGCTGCGCGTGGAGGTGGCCCTGGAGCGGCTGGAGCTCGCCTCGGGCCGCTACCACCTGACGCTGCGCACTCCGGGCCGGGTGGACCTGGAGGAGTCCCGGGCGGCCTCGGCGCTGGTGCAGGGCGTGTTGCGCCTGGGCGGGGGCAAGGCCGCGCTGCGCACCGTGCTGGATCAGGTGATGCCGCCGGGGCTGAGCTGGGATGGGCAGCGCTTGCAGGTGTCCGGGACGCTGCCGAAGGAGGGCGCGGTCTCGGCGCGGCTCTTCGAGTCCTCCTCACTGGCGGTGAACGCCGAGCATGAGCCCGAGGGCCTGTGGTTGTCGGCCGAGGCGTGGCCCGGCTTGATGGACCTGATGCAGGCCGTGCTCAGCGTGGACCTGCCGCGCAAGCCGCCAGGGACCTGAGCAGCCGGGCGCTCCAGGGAGAGCAACTGAAACGGCCCCGTGACCCGGGAGCGGTGCCCCGCTCCCGTGCCGGACGGCGGCTCAGAAGCCCACGACGGTGATGCAGTCGTCCAGGCACTGCTTCATGGTCTCGGAGCAGGTCCGGCCCTTGACGCACTGGGAGCACTCCTGCGCCTGGGCCGAGAAGTCCTTGTCCTTCTTGACCTTCTCCTCGCACGTGTCCGTGCACTTCGCCACGTCGAGGCCCGAGGACACGCACTCCTGCTTCTTCTCGCAAGAGACGCGGCACTCGCTCTTGCAGCCCACCAGGGACATCGCCAGTCCCAGGGCCGCCACTGCCATCACAATCCGGTTCTTCATCGACTCCTCCGATGGGGGCGCATCATGCCCGGAGATGGGCTCTGTGCAAGCAGGGGGCCGTCTCAGGGTCCTTTGGCCTTGCGCGCCGGCACGAACTCCTCCCGGACGGCCTTCGCCACCAGGTCCGGGGGCAGCAGTCCCTGGTCGAGGATGAAGTTGTTGAAGGCCAGGCGGTCGAACTTCGGGCCGAGAGCGATCTCCGTCTCGGCGCGCAGCTCCAGGAGCCGGGTGTAGCCGTAGAAGTAGCTGCCGGCCTGGCCCGGCATGCGGAAGGTGTAGCGATCCAACTCCTGCCGGGTCATGGCCTCGGAGAGCCCCACTTCCTCGGTGAGGACGCGGCCGGCTTCCTCGCGCGTGAGCTGGCCCAGGTTGACCATGGGGTCCAGCATGGCCCTCGCCGCGCGCAGCAGGCGGAACTGCAGGGCGATGAACTGGCCATCGAGGGGCTCGTAGGGAACCATCTCGGCCTCGGCGTAGAGCGCCCAGCCCTCGACGTTGACGGAGTTGAAGGCGAACAGGCTCCGCGCGAGCGACACGCCGCGCTCGATCATGGCGGCGAACTGGAGCTCGTGGCCGGGGCGGCCCTCGTGGGCGGAGAGGGTCCAGGCGGCCGCACCGAAGGTGAAGTCGTCGTAGGTCCCGCCCTTTCCGCCGCCACTCTTCGGGTTGCCCAGGGGGAGCACGAACTGACCCCGCTCGCCGGTGTTTCCGACCAACTGCGGCGTCCTCAGGTGCGGCGCGGGTTGCGCGGCGCTCTCGGCCTCCGAGGCCAGCCGCATCACCATCGGGCGCTTCGGGAGGTCCACCACGCGGTGCTTCGAAATCAGCCGCTCCATCTCGCCGATGACCTTCCGGTAGTGTCCCTCGATGCGCTCGCGGCCGAGCTGCTCCTTCTTCAGCGCGCGCAGCACGTCGAGGTAGCCGGTGGCCTTGAAGCCCCGGGCCTTCGCCACCAGGGGCGCCAGCGCCTGCATCTGCGCGCGGATCTCCAGGAACTCGAATTGCGCGCGGCGCATCAACTGCTCCGGCGGGATGTCGATGCCGAACTGCTTGAGCCCGAAGGCATAGAGCTCGGGAGGGAGGCGGAAGTCCTCACGCGCCCGTGGCAGCACCACCTCGCGCTGCCAGTGACCGTACTCCGCGATCTGCTTCTCGAGCGCGGCCAGGGCGGGCTCGGCCCCGGAGAGCTTGTACTCCGTGAACAGGTCCCGGATGCCCTTCACATAGGTGGGCGCGTTGGAGAGCGCCTGCTCCACCTCGAGCTTCACCGGACCCAGCAGTTGGGGCTGGATCAGCCCCTCTTCGAAGCGGGCCCTGGCGAGCCCGGTCAGCGGCGTGCTGCCCGGCACGAGGCCCACGTAGCGCTGCAGGCGGACCAGTGCCTTGGCGCGGCGCTCCGGGGCGATGTCCTCATCCAGTAGATCCCTCAGGCCCCGGAACATCACCTGCGGCGCGTCGACCCACTGGAGGAGGTAGCGCTCGTCGAGCGTGGACCCCTGGATGGAGTCCTTCGCGGACTGGATGAGCACCTGCAGGTCCTGGCGGACGTTGGGGTCCTTCTCCCCGGCGAGACGCTTCTCCAGCTCGGCCTGGGCCTGGGCCATCGCGGCGCGGGTGCGCTCGCCCACGCGCGGACCGAGGTCGATGACCTGCTCGTCTGTCGTGGTGACGCCGAGGGACGACGCTTCCTCCGGGTTGAACCGCGCCACGGTGTCCAGCAGCACCTGGGCATGGGCGTTGCTTCGCTCCACCCAACCCGTGTCCCCGGTCTTTTGTTGGGCCGGTGCCGCGAAGGAGGTGATGAACAGCGCCAGGCCGGCGAGCAGTCGTGAGTGCATGGTTCTCTCCCGTGCCGCCTCGTACCATCAAAGAGCGGCGGCTGCGCTACAGTCCGCCGGTGCCCGCCATGATGACCTCCCTGATTCTTTCCGCCCTGCTCGCGAGTACGCCTGTCTCTTCCAAGCCCAGCGCCACGGTCCCCGGACCCCAGGCGCTCACGAAGCTCTGGGAGCAGGTCCACTCGAAGGACTTCCCCCTGCCTCCGCTGGTGCGCCACGCCCACGTGGAGAAGCACCTGAAGGGCTTGCGTGAGAAGGCCCCCAAGCTCTTCCAGCTCGAGGTGGTGGGCCACTCGGTGGAGGGGCGCGCCCTCTACCATGTCTCCCTGGGGACCGGGCCCCGGCACGTCCTGCTCTGGTCCCAGATGCACGGCGACGAGCCGACCGCCACCACGGCCCTGCTCGACTTCCTCGAGTACGTCCGGACGCACCGCGAGGAGCCCTGGGTGGCGCGAATCCTCTCCGAGCTCACCCTCCACGCCGTGCCACTCATCAACCCCGACGGCGCCGAGCGCCACCAGCGCCGCAACGCCCAGGGCATCGACATCAACCGGGATGCGCTCGCCCTGCAGACCCCCGAGGCCCGGACCCTCAAGGCGCTCCGCGACAGGCTCCAGCCCTTCATCGGCTTCAACCTGCACAACCAGAGCTGGCGCCACGCGGTGGGCAATACGGGCCGCCCGGCCTCCATCTCGCTGCTCGCGGCGGCCTTCGACGAGGCCCGGAGTGACAACCCGGGGCGGGTGCTGGCCAAGAAGGTGTGCGCGGTGATTCGCGATGCCCTGGAGCCGCTCGCCCCCGGACAGGTGGGCCGCTACGACGACTCCTTCGAGGTGCGCGCCTTCGGCGACAACATGACGCGCTGGGGCACTCCCTCCGTGCTCATCGAGACGGGGCCCTGGCCCTCGCGGACTCCGGATGCGTCCCTCGTCCAGCTCAACTTCGTCGCGCTCGCCACCGCGCTGGATGCCCTGGCGAGCGGGAAGGCCGAGAAGGCGGACGTGGCGCGCTACGAGTCCATTCCGGAGAACGACAGCTCGGGGCTCGTCTACCTCATGCTCAAGGGCGTGGGCCTGTTCGGCGCGGATGGCAAGCCCTTCACCGCGGACGTGGGCGTCACCGTCACCCGCGCGGTGCGCGACAACGGCCAGGGGCCCGCGCTCGCCCACGTGGGCAAGGTGGACGAGCTGGGTGACCTGCGCGTCCTGGGGGCCCTGGAGACCGTGGACGGAAGCGGGCTGTTCGCCGCGCCGCTGCCGAGGCCGGAGTTGAGGGAGGGGGACACCCTCCACCTGGACAAGCCCCAGCAGCACGCCGTTCAGCTCGGACAGCCCGCCGAGCTGATGCTCCTCAGGCCCCTGGAGAAGAAGGCCTCCTTCTATCGCATCGAGCGCATCATCCGCTTCGATCGCTGAGGCGAAGGCGCCCGGCTCAGGTGCGCACGAAGGCGCTCGCGTCGGGGAGCCCGCTCCCCGAGGTGTCGACGCCCATGGCGGTCAGGATTCCCGAGAAGATGTCGGGCTCGTTTGTCGTCATCTTGCCGGGTTCTGGCGCTCCGGTGCGCGGGTCGAAGCCGTAGGTCAGCCCGGTGAGCGGGTCCATGCCTCCCAGCACCGTGTTGCCCTTGAGCATCGGCGAGAGCATCAGGAAGCCGTTGTTGAGGTCATGCCCGGAGCTGAACTCCACGGCGTCGTTGGGCCGCGTGCGCGTACGTCCGAACTCGGTCGCCACGTAGATCAACGTGCGGTCCCACATGCTCTCGCCGCTCGTCTCGTCGAAGGGCTCCGCCTTGAGCAGATCGATGAGCTTGTCCACCACGCCCATCACCCGCGACCACATGAAGGCCTGGCCCGAGCGGTGCTCGGTGTGGCTGAAGTCGAAGGCCAACGGCGGGCTGGCGATGAACTGCTCCCGCGTGCTCCCCACCGCCACGTTGAAGGACGGGCCCAGCGTCACCGTCACCGACACCCGGTACTTGAGGAGCAGGAAGGCCAGGGCCGCCTGGCTCTGCACGGGGTCCGTCAGGTAGTCCGGGAAGAGCGCGCGCAGCCGAGCCCCATCCGGAGAAGCTCGACAGGCCGTACTCGGAGAGCGGCGTCGTCGGCGGCTGGTCGGGCAACACGTTGAGGCGGTTGATCAGCTCCCGTGCCTCCAGGGACGGCTGCCCCACGATGCGCTGCTCGTTCCACCGCTGGAGCGCGGGCGCGTTCTCGAAGGTCCGTCCGAAGACCGACTGGGAATCGAGCGTGTTGCGCGCGCGCCGGGCCAGCTCCACCACGTCGCGAGGAGGCGCGCCCTTGATGCCCTTGCTGCCATCGAGGCCCAACGGCCAGAGCGAGGCGTTGCTCACCACCTCGCCGTAGCAGTACGAGGGCAGCGAGTGATCGGTGCCGCGCTCGGAGTAGCCCCCCATGGCCATGTTCACGTTGGGAATGGGGAAGCCCGCGCCGTACTGGAGGGCCACGCACTCCTGCAGCGTGCGGCCGCGCCAGGCCGCGTTGCCGGTGATGCTCCGCTTCTGCGCGATGACGTGGTTCACCGAGGTGCCCACCGAGGTGGCCACCAGCATGTGGTCCTTGTGCTTGCTCACGAAGGGAAGCTGATCCGTGTTCACCGCCTGGGGGATGTTGCCCAGCCGGGGGCTGTTCACCCTCACCGCGCGGAAGGGGGAGTCTTCCACGCCTTGCACCTGCTCGTCGGCGAAGGTGTTGAGCCGCGAGGCGTTGGCACCGGCCTCGGAGGCGCGCACCGCCAGCAGGCTGTCGACGATGGAGGCGCCCCCGGCGGCGCCCACCACGATGAGGAAGCGGGGCTTGCCATCGAGGCGGTCGCGGCGCAGGCCCCCGAGCCGCTCGAGGGCCTCCGGGGTGGTGAGCGCATCACGGCAGCCCGACAGCAGGGGCCCCAGGGTCGCGGAGCCCGCGGCGCACAGAGACAGCGCCTTCAACATCTCCCGGCGCGAGAGCCGGCCATTGTTGCGGAGTGACATGGCGTTTCCCTTTAGAAAAAGACGGACTCGGCGGAAGAGAGGACGGCGAAGCAGGCGGCCTTCATCCAGTCGCGGCCGGGCGCAGGGCTGCTCGTGGACTCGATGTCGGTGGCCAGTTGCACCAACGCGCCCACCTCGGCCTCCGTGGGGTCTCGCAGCAGGGCGCGCTGGTAGAGCGCGGTGATGGCGTTCTTCACCGGCTCGCCCTCCCGGCTCGCCAGGCGCCCCTGGGCGTCGAGCCCGATGCCCCCGAAGATGACGGCCTCCGAGGGGCGGGTGACGTCGAGCGTGACGCGCTGGCCGCAAGCCGCCAGCGCCACGCGGTCGACGGCGATGGGCGTGGTCACCCCGGTGAAGGGCAGGGGCTCGTAGAAGCCAAGGCCATAGGGCTCGACACCGCCCAGGGCCACGGTGTGCACGGCGGTGGTGCAGGGGTACTGGCCCAGCTCGTTGCACACCTGCTCGGCCGGCAGCGACAGCGCCGCCGCGAAGTCGAGCGCCAGCCGCTCCGGGCCCTTGAAGCGCAGGTTGTTGCGCGACGAGCGCGTCACCTCCGCTGGGGGACCGGGGTCGACGGGAGCGGGAGGGGTAGGGGGCGTGGGCGACGGGCAGGCGGTGAGAACGCAGGCCGCGGACAGGAGTAACACGCGAAGGGAATCAGGGCGCACCGTAGGCCTCCGTGCGGATCAGATCGTGAAGCATGCGCTGCACGCGGTACTGGTGCGTGCCCTTGAAGCGCTGCCAGGTGGTGACGAACTCGGCGTGCTCCTCGGGCGTCGGGGCGTGGCCGATGAGCAGCTTCCAGTAGTCGGTGACGGTGGCGATGGCGAAGGCATCGCTGTTGGCACCCACCTGCGCCCATTCCACGAGGTCCGCCACCGGCTTGCCCAGGAGGTAGCCCGCCTCGGGCGTCTGGGTGATGTCCGGCGCGACGTCACTGAAGTGCGTCTCGAGGCGGTTGGGGACGTAGCGTGCCGAGGTGTTGCGGGCCGTGAGGGAGAGGCCCTGGTAGTTGCGGAAGGGGTAGCTCAGCGGATCGAGCGTCGCGTGGCACGCGGCACAGGTGGGGGCCGTCACGCCCTTGGCGTCGTAGTCGCGGGGCTCGCCGGGGATGCTGTAGAGGCCCTCCTGTTTGGCGATGTCCATGCCCAGGTACGCGCGGTAGGCCTGCGAGGCGGCGTTGCGCGGCAGCGCGGTGAACATCACGAAGTAGATGAGGCTCCACGAGGAGGTGATGTTGCCCGCGCGGTGCGCCTCGTCGACGAACTGCGTCGGCAGCGTCGGAACGACCGAATAGCGCGTGGGGTGGGTCTCCCGGCGCACGAAATACTTCGCCGTCAGCACCTCGCGCGCGTCGTGGTCATCGAGCTGCGAGTAGGCGAAGAGGGCGTAGTCGTCATAGTAGTCGGCGAGGGGAATGGCGCCCTTGTCCTCTCCGGCCTTGAGCGAGCCCACCGGGCGGATCTTCGGGTGCGCCAGCTTCCAGAGCTGCCCATTCTTGCCGCGCCAGAACTCGCTGGTGGTGCAGCGGTCGAGCTCGGCGCCGAGCCGCGAGCGCTGCTCATCGGCGTTCAACGCGGTGAACTCCTTGAGCTGTGCATAGGTGGGGGATTGTCCGCAGAAATCGAGCAGCACGCGGCGGTAGGCGAAGCGTGTGTCATAGCGGCACACGTCGTACTGGGGGTTGGTGCCCGTACCCGCCGCGCAGCCACCCGTTTCCACGGGCACGCTGTTGGCGTCCGCCGGCTGGGTGCCGCGCTGGTGCTCCACGAGGTTGGACACGCCGTCACCATCGGCGTCCGCCGCCTCGACGGCCCTCAGCGCGGTGGGGAGCGCGAAGGCGAAGTCCGTGTCGGACAGCGGGCGCGTCGCACCGGGCGCGAGCTGGGCCTCCAGCGCGGTGCCGAAGGCGTTCCGCTGGGGCGGCGCGACGTGACAGTAGGTGCAGGCGGGCTGCTGCCCGGTGCACGCGGGCGCCGTGGGATAGGTGGCGCAGAACACGTTGCCCGCGGGTGGTTTGGCCAAGGCCTCCCCCGACAAGCACAGGGCGGCCCCCAGAATGAGTCGTTGAAGCACCTGACCTCCTTGTGATGGGATTACTCAGGAGAAACACGGATACCTGAATAGACCTGAACTGGAAAGTCTCGTCATGGTGACGTTCAAAAGCCCACACGCACCTCGTGCAGCCAGCCGGGCCGCGCCTTGGTTTGTGAGAAATCAATCGGGATGGACCCGGAAGCAAAACCAGACACCTCGCCGGTCCATTGACAAGTCTTTCGAGCCGGGGACGCGCGGCACCTGGCCGGTGGGGGACCCCTCGCGCCGGAGGACGTGCCGGGCGTAGAGTGCCCCTCATGGAAGTGGGGGTCGACTTCGGAACCACCAAGGCGATTGCCGCCTGGGAAGAGGACGGAGAGGTCCGGGTCAGCGAGCCCGTGCCCTCGGTGGTCTGGTTCGAGGAGGACGGCAAGAAGCCGCCTCATGTGGGGCATGTCCCGCCCGAGGACTCGCCCACCTGGGTGGGGCAGCCCGGGGTGAAACGGCAGTTCGGCGACAGCGGCAAGCGGCGCTGGTTCCCCCAGGAGGTGGCGGCCCACGTGCTCGGCGAGCTGCGGGCCCGCCTTCCCTCGCCGCCCGCGGGCCAGGCGCTCTCGGCCGTGCTCACCGCGCCCGCCTCGTGGGGCATGCGCCAGCGCGCCGTGCTGCGCGAGGCCGCCGAGCTGGCCGGCTTCCAGGTGCGCCGCATCGTCCCCGAGCCCGAGGCCCTGGCCGTCTGGTGGTCCCGGCAGCCGGGCGGCATCGAGGCGCGCGCGCTGCTCACGGTGAACTTCGGCGGTGGCACCATCGACGTGGCGGTGGTGGAGACCGATGCCTCGCTGGTGGAGACGGTCGCCATCGGCGGCGCGCCCCTCGGCGGGTTCGATCTGGACGCGCTCGTGCTGCACCACGCCGCCCAGACGGCGAAGGTGGACCCCGCGAACCTGCGGGGCGCGCGCCTGCGCCGCTTCATGGCCGCGCTGGAGAACGCGAAGATCGCCACGCTCGCCGGACAGAACGGCCAGCTCCGCTTCTGGCGCGACGAGGGCGGCGAGCCCGTGGTGGTGGAGCTTCGGGGCGAGGAAATCCTCAAGCGCAGCGAGCCGCTCCTGGCCGCGGCCTGCCAGGTGGTGCGGGAGACCTGGGGCCGCGCGGGCTCGCGGCCCCTCGCCCATTGTCTGCTGATTGGGGGCTCGGGCCGCATCCAGCGCTTCCGCTCCCAGCTCGTGTCGGACCTCGCGGGCACGCACCTCCACGAGTGCCGGGGTGATGAGATCGCCCGGGGAGCCCTCATCCACGCGCACGCCCTGGCACGGCGCGGCGGCCTGCTGCTCTCCGCGTTGCCCCGCCCGGTGGGCATCCTCCTCGGAGAGGGCAAGCCGTGCTGGATGCTCCAACAGGGGCATTCGCTCCCATGCCGGAAGACCGGGCAGTTCGCGGCGAAGGGGCCGCGCCAGGAACTGCGAGTCCACGTCGTGGAGGGCGGCGCGCAGCCGGGGACGCACGAGTTGCTCGGGACGGTGTCCCTGGTGCTCCCCCCGCCGGACGCGGCCCCGGCTCCCGCGCCGGGCGAGAAGAAGGAGGAGGAGCTGCCCTTCGGCGTCACGCTCGACATGGACGCGGAGTTCGAGATCGTCGCCGAGGTGCGCGCGGCCGGGCAGGGCCACCGCGAGACGGTGATGTCACCCGCGCGCCTCAACCCCACCCAGAAGTCCGTGATGGGCAGGCGGATCGGCGAGTGGGTGGAGTCCCGCCGCGCCGCCCAGCCGCGCGAAGCCCGAGACGAGCGCCTCCAGGCCGTGGCGCGCGAGGCGAAGGAGCTGGCCGGCGCCCTGGAGCGCAAGGGCGTGGCGGAGACCGCGCGGCGGCTGCGGGAGGTGGCGGAGCTGGCCGCGCATCGCCTTGCGGCTGGAATCAGGTTCGCCGAGGGCGAGACCCGCGACTGGGAGCGGCTGCGGTCCCGGGCCCGGCTGTTGCGCGCGCTCGGCTCGGTCGAGGGCGACTGGTCCGTTCCCTCCATGCCCCTGGCCACCGATTCCGTCTCGCTGAGCGATTCGCTGCTGGCCGCCGCCAAGGGGGCGGACCGTCAGTGGTTGACCGAGGCCCGGGCAGAGCTTTCCTCGGCCCGGAAGGCGGGCACGCTCCGCGCCACCGTCCACGAGGTGCTGCCGGAGCTCCCCGTGGGCCGTGGCCGGCAGGTGCTGGCGGTGCTCGCGGCACCGGCCCTCACCGCGCCCCAGCTCGGGCAGATGCTCTCGGGAGCGGAGACGCCCTGGGACCGTTACACCGCGAGTTGCGTGGCGCTGGTGAGCGAGGAGCCGGAGGTGGCCTGCGGTGCATTGGGGTTGCTGCTCGACTGGGCGGACCGGGCCCGCGAGGACGACGCGCCGCTGGGCCTGGCGGGGCCCGCGAGCCCGTTGCCTCCCGTGCTCTCGCCGCTGCGGGCGCTCTATCCCGAGGGCTTCGTGTCTCCCTTCGCCTGGCTTCTGTGGACGTCCCTGCGCCCGGGGACGGGGCGGGACTGGGTGCCCGGCGCGCTGGCTTCGCGGGCGGCCACGCCACTGACTCGCGCCGTGCTGGGCCTGGCCACCGGCCGGTTCGAGGCCGCTCCCGGCGATGCGCCACGCCGCCTGCGGCTCGCCTGCGAGCTGGCCCTGGCCCTGGCACCGGAAGCGGACGAGGGCACACTGGAGCGGCTCGCCCGCTGGCGCGAGGAGGATGTGACGGCGCTGGAGCGCGCGGTGGACGCGCTCGAGACGGAGGCCTGGGCGCGGCTGGTGGCCCGTGCCGCCGTCCCGGGACAGGAGGCGTTCCTCGGGTGGCTGTTGGCGCGCTTCAGCGCGGCACCCGGCGGGCTCGTCCCCCTGCTGCGCCCGATGTTGGAGCGGACACCGGAGCAGGTGACGCTGTGGCGGGCCATCGCTGGCTTCGCGAGCCAGGAGTTGGAGCGGCTCGCGCTGGACGTGCTGTTGCGCGGGCGGGGGAGGGCGGCGGCGCTGGAGGGGCCCCTGGGCTACCTGCGCAGCCTGACCGGCAAGGTGGGCGCCAACGCCGCGCGCTTCTACGATCTGGTGGGGCGCGTGCGCTCCGAGGGGAAGCTGGGGCTCTCGGGGGTGCTGTGGGCCGTATGGACATGGCTGGTGGCCCCGGAGCTACGGCCCGTGGTGGCCCGGCTGCTGCGGGGCACGCCAGAGAAGGAGGTTCGATGAGCCAGGCCTGGATCCTCTCGGAGTCTGCCTTTCTGCGGAGCCTGCTCGGGCCCCGCCCGTTCTTCCGGGACACCGCGCTGCTTTACGCGGAGCTGTCCAGCCCGGACGAGGCGCGGCTCCGCCAGGGCATCCAGCGGCTGGTGCGGCACGCGCGCATCCCGCACACACTGGACATCGACTTCCAGTGGGATGCGACCTTCGCGCAGCACGTGGCGGGCGTGGCCTACGTGCACCTCTCACAGATCCGTCTGCCGATGTCGATGCTGGGACACAGCGAGCGCTGTGCATACGCGCTGGCCCATGAGGTGGCGCACCATGTGCTGGGGCTGCATGACAGGGCGGTGGGCGCGCGGATCCTCCCTCGGTATGGCGACACCCCGGCTGGGGTGAAGGCTCTGGAGCGCCTGACGGACCTCACCGTCTTCCAGCTCGGATTGGGGGCGCTCCTCATGTCGGGTGCGTACTGGCAGGAGGCGGAGGGTGGCATCACGCGTGCCGGCTATCTCAGTGACGACGAGCTGCGCCAGGCCCTGCTCGAGTACGCGCAACAGGAGCGGCTGACGGGCGCGGACCTCGAGTCCCAGCTCTCGCCCAACGGCCGCAGGGTGATGCTCGGCCGCTGAACCCTGGCGGGCGGGACGCGCTGGCATACTCCGAAAGACCCCACCAGGACCTGCCAGGGCCTGCCGTGGTGGTGGTGCCTACCTTCGGGCACACACCGGGCAGCGTGGCGACGTTCGTGAACGTGTCACCGGCCCAGCGCTTCGTCCATGTGGGGGACCTCATCAACCTGAGGGAATCCATCGAGCGCAACGTGGGGAAGTCGTGGCTGATGCGGCGGTTCACCGACGAAGACTCCGCGCGCACCCAGGCGGAGGTGGCGAAGTTGGTGCAACTCCACGCGGGGGATCCGGAGCTGATCATCCTGCCTGCGCACGACCGCCGGGCTTTCGTGGAGCTCTTCGGCGCCGACAACGGTGCGGTTCCGCCGTGCATTGGCACGCCGGATGGCTTGAAACCATAGTGATTTCAATGGTTTGGAAGGAGGCTCAAGACTTTCTTTGGTTTCGAGTGGGACGCGCGTCGCGTTTTCTCGTCCTTTAAGGGAACCCACGCTGGCGCTGGATTCCGGCGTTCACCCGCGGAGATGTACATGACGATGAAAATGACGCGTTCCTGGGTCGTTCCATTCGCTCTTCTGGGCCTGGCTGGATGCTCCAAGCCCGGTTCCAACGAAGCGCCTCCTGCCGCTGCCGAGGACACTCAGGCGACGGCGTGGGTGCCCGGGACGCCGGTGCCCGCCCAGGCGCACGCCGAGGGAACGGCGCACACGATGGAGATGGACTGGATCCGCCGGGACGGTTCGGTGGATGGCCTGACCGACCACTCGGCGTTGATCGTCAGCGGCCAGGTGGAGTCCACGCGCTACGACGTCATCCGCGCCTGGGCGCAGTCCAAGGTGGAGGGGCAGCCCACCGGACCGGAGAGCGGCATCTACTCCGACTTTCCGGTGACCATCGCGACCGTGCGGATCGGCGACATCGCGCGCTCCTCGCAGGAGCTCAAGACCGCCTCGGGCGGCACGGTGGCGCAGGGCTCCACCGTGGAGATCATGTTCCCCGGCGGTCTGCTCGCCGACGGATGCACGATGGCGCCGCAGGACAGCGCGCTGCCGGTGGTGGGCTCGCAGGCGGTCTTCTTCCTCGTCCCGCAGGGGGGCACCGCGCCCCTGGCCAAGCGCTCCGTGGAGGGCCTCTACTCCGTGGCCGGCGGCCCGCTGGGCCAGTTCCAGGTGAAGGACGGCCTCATCCAGGCCGCGGGCGCGGAGCGTCACGCCGCCGCGACCGAGGGATACGCCGGCAAGCCGGTCAGCGCGCTGCTCGAGCGGGCCGCGTCCCGCGCGAAGGCCGTCCAGTACATGGGCCCCGACCTGCCCAAGCTGGCCATGTTGGATGAGAGCCCCTCGCAGGGGCCGTCCGCCCAGAGCTGGTGCGGGGTTCCGTTCTTCGCCCACAAGTGGTGCCGCAAGCCCACGAACATCACCTTCACGGACTACTCCAGCACGAAGTGGCCCGTCGGCGACGGCATGAACGAGTGGATGTACAACAACTACAACAACAGCCTGTACCTCCACTGGCGCGGCAGCGGCACGTCCGACGTCATGGTGTACGAGGCCAACTACGGCGCCAATGGCTGGTACGGGTACGCGACCTACAACGCCGCCAGCGCTAGCTGCATCGCGAACGCCAAGATCCAGTTGAACACCTACTACTACTCGGGCGCGCACTACGGGAAGACGGTCGCGACCCACGAGATCGGGCACGTCCTCGGCCTCAACCACCACCGGGACTGCAACTCGATCATGTATTCCAACCCCACCGCGTGTGGAGCCAAGATCACGACCTGCGACATGCAGGCGGTGTCGGAGCGCTATCCGTACTGAGCGCGGTCTGAAGACAAGCTGAACCCAGCGCGCCTCCCGGCTCCTCGCCGCGGAGGCGCGCGCACGTTTGGGGGCCCGCCGTCCTCAGTGCCGGAACATCACATCGGTGCGCAGCACGTACTTGCACCCATGGAGCACCGTCCGCTCGGGGAGGGGCATTCCGTTCCACGCATCCCTTCCTGTGCGACCACTTCCAGTCGCTCCTGGACGTTGCCCCCGAGCGCATCCACGCGCCGGAGCGGGAGCGGCCCGCCGCGCGCTCTGGCAGGCGGAGCATGAGCTCGCCCTGGGCCGCCGCGAGCCCGCGCGCGAGGCGACGAGGCGCAACCTGGAGCAGTGCCAGCGGTTGGGCTGGCGGGGCCACGTCGCGCACTGCCACGCCGTGCTGGGGCTGCTCGCGGTGGACGAGCACCTGCTGGAGGAGGGGAGAGCGCACCTCGTGCACGCCCGTGCCTGGTCTCGCGCCTCGAACGAGAAGGCGCTGGAGACCACGGGGCAACAGGAGCGGGCTCGTGAGCTGCGGCGGGAGCTGCGCTCCCCGGTGCCCGCGGCAACGTGAGCGCTGAGATTCCCGCGGCGACGAGGTGAGCGTGTCCGTTGTTGAAAGCGAGACAGGGCCACGTGCCTGATTCGGGGGCCGCTTCACAGCAGCCGGAAGGGCCTCTACATCCGTCTGGCGCACTCGTCGAGAGCGGGGAGTGAGACATGGCGGCCTGGGCAGAGTTCTTCCGTTTCAGCGTGCCGGTAGGAGAGACCCTCCTGCGCGGCACGGTGATGTTCCTGGCGATCTACGCCATCTCGCGCGTGGCCGGGAAGCGGGAGGCCGGTGTGCACTCGCTCACCGACCTGCTCGTCGTCGTGCTCGTGGCAGAGGCCGCCGCACCCGGCCTCGTGGGGGAGTCGAAGGGGCTGCTCGATGGCCTGTTGCTGATCGCGACCATCTTCGCCTGGAGCGTGGCGATTGACGCGGTGGCCTACCGTTGGCCGGCTCTTGCGCCGTTGCTCAAGTCCCGGCCCGTGCCGCTGATCCGTGACGGGCAGATCAACCAGCGCGCGCTGCGTCGTGAGTTCATGAGCCGTGACGAGCTGATGGTGGAGCTGCGGATGCACGGGATCACGGACGTGAAGGACGTCGCCCGCGCCTACCTCGAGCCGAGCGGGATGGTCAGCATCCTCCGCGCGGATCGGGCGGAGCCCGACCAGCCAACGAAGCCGCCCGCGGTGGTCTGACGCTCAGGCCGTGGCCTCCGGGCGCGCCAGCAGCCGGGGTTGGGAACAACCCACTGCCTTCAGCGGTTGTAAGAAGAGGGGAAGTGGGACTACCCCATTCCCTGGGAGCCGCCGGCTCCCTCCTCACAGGAGCTTCGACGTGCGCACGTGTCCACCCCTCAGCCCGTTCAGCATTCGCTTGGACGGGCGGGGTCCGCGTGCGCCTCGCTCCGTGATGCACAGGGCAGCCGCCTGGCTTGGGGCCCTGGCTGTCGCTTCCCGCTAGCCGGGAGCTGCTGGCAGCCGGACCCCGCCTGATGACCCCAGTCCCGCGTGCGCGGTCCGCGCCACGCTTCCACACCATTCCATAGGAGATTCCCATGTCCACGTTCGTTCAAGAGATCATGCTCAACGGCATTGCCGTGCTCGCCCCCCGGACCACGCTGCGCGAGGCCGCGGCGCGAATGTCCCGCTCGGGCCAAGGTCTCCTCGTCATCGCGGACGCGGAGCGGGTCCACGGACTGGTGACGATGCGCCGGCTCATCCTGGGCGCGGAGGCCGCGGCCCAGGGGTACCCCATCCATGGCATTGGTGACCTGGCCAGCAGCCGCTTCGTCCTCGCACGTGAGGACGAGCACCTCACGCAACTCACCCCGCGCATGGTGCGCGCCGGCGTCCGCCGTGCCGTTGTCCTCGACGAGGACGGGCAGGTGTCGGGCGTCGTCACGACCCTGGAGCTCGCGCGCGCGGAGCGGCGCCGCTGGAAACGTCTGCATGCCGTGGAGCTCTCGTCCGAGGGCTCGTTCCCGGCCAGTGATCCCCCCTCGTGGACCGGCTCCGTGGCCGGTTGAACCACCCCTGACGCCTCCACCACTTCTTCCAGAAGCAAGACCTACGAAGAGAGGACGAACCATGACCCGGAACCCGCGAATCCTCATCAGCCGTTCGGACTTCGACAGCCTCCAGCGCCTCCTCGAGCACCAGGCGAATGGGCGGGACGTGCTCCTCATCGAGCGTCTCGACCAGGAGCTCGCCCGCGCGGAGGTGGTGGAGCAGGTGCCACCCGGCGTCGTGGCGATGAACAGCACCGTGGTCTTCGAGGAGGAGGAGACGGGCACGCGCCGCCAGATCAAGCTCTGCTACCCGCAGGAGGCGCGCGCCGAGGCGGGCTGCATTTCCGTCCTCGCGCCCATCGGCAGCGCGCTGATCGGACTCTCCGAGGGGCAGCGCATCGAATGGGAGGTCCCTGGTGGCCACCGGCGGCTGCGCATCGTCGCGGTGCTCGAGCAGCCCTGGGCCCTCGAACAGCCTGCCGCATGAGGACTCGACGGGAGGCGGGAGGTAGATCCTCTGCGGCCGTGCTGGAAAAAGCGGGCCTGGGTGCGGCCTGATGCCGCGGCGTGCAGATGAGGGACCGATGCCGCACTCCATGTGCGTTAGCGTCCCGAGTCATGCGTGCCCCCCTCCTGTTCTCCTTGTTCGTGCTGCTGTTGTGCTCACCTGCGTGGGCCTCGGTGCCCGCCGGCTTCTCCGAGACGAGCTACTCCTCCACCTCGCTGACTCCCGCCACGGGCATGGCCTGGGCGCCGGATGGCTCGGGCCGCCTGTTCATCACCCTCAAGAACGGTCGGGTGCAGGTGGTGACGATGAAGGACGGCGTCCTGGAGACGCAGCCAGGGTCCAGCACGCTGGTGACGCGCCTGTTCGCGACGGAGCCCCAGGTCCACACCAACAGCGAGTGTGGCGTCATCGGCATCGCGTTCGATCCGAACTACGTGGTCAACCGCTACGTCTACCTCTTCGTCACCGTCTCCGCCTCCGAGCAGCGCATCGTCCGCTACACCGACGCCAACGGGATGGGCACCGCGCGCACGGAGGTCATCACCCGGCTGCCCACCAGGGGCAACAACCATAACGGTGGAGGAATCGGCTTCGGTCCGGACGGGATGCTCTACTGGGCCATTGGCGACCTGGGCAACAGCACCGGCGTGGACGCGGATCTGACGTCGCTCGCGTCCAAGGTGGGCCGCGCCAACCTGGACGGCACGCCCCCCAGCGACAACCCGTTCAACGACGGCGTGGGCCCCAACAACGAGTACATCTGGGCGAGAGGCTTTCGCAACCCGTTCACCCTCACGTTCCAGCCGGCCACCGGGAAGCTGTGGATCAACAGCGTGGGCACCGGCTACGAGCAGGTCTTCGTCGTGAGCAAGCGCGACCATGCCGGCTACGACGACTACGAGAACAACCAGCCCGCGGGCTACCTCCCGCCCGTCATCAAGTACCTCACCAACGGCACCGATACGCGCAACCTCCTCACGGTGGACGGGGCGGTGCGCAGCGGCGGCGTCACCACCTTCAACACCAGCGGGCGGCATGGCTTCCGCAAGGGCGAGCGGCTCACCCTCGGAGGTGTGAGGGACGCGAGCTTCAACGGCGAGCACTTCGTCACCAGCGTTCCCAACGACCCCAACGCCGCCACCTTCACCGTGGCCCAGCCGGGGCTTCCCGATACGCGCAGCGGCGGGGGCACCGCGACGACGAAGGCCCTGGGAGGCTCCATCACCGGCGGCACCTTCTACGACGCCACGCTCTTCCCGCCCGAGTTCCGCGGCAACTACTTCTTCGGGGACTTCAACTCCGGCCAGGTGACCCGTGCCACGCTGGCCACGGACAACTCGGTGGAGACGGTGGCCGGGTGGGGCACCGGCTTCTCCTCGCAAGTCGACATGGCCGTGGGGCCTGACGGCGCGCTGTACACGCTGGGGTTCACCACGGGCACCCTGCGCCGCATCACCCCGTCGGAGCCCGGGCAGAAGCTGGTCGTGTCCGGACTCCACCTGCGCGTGGTGGAGGGCGGACGCACGGTCTTCACCGTGCGGCTGGCCGAGGCGCCCACCGCACCCGTCACGGTGCAGGTGACGCGGGCCCTGGGCGGCTCCGAGGAGCTGAGCATCGCCAGCGACGCCACGCTCACGTTCTCCCCGGAGGACTGGATCGTGCCCCGGGTGGTGACGATCGCGGCGGCGGAGGACGCGGACGTGGACGCGGACACCGCTACCTTCACGGTGACGTCCGCGGGCCTGGCGGACGAGGCGGTGGTGGTCACCACCATCGACAACAACGCCCCCCGGCTGGTGCTGTCCTCCACGCAGGTGGTCATTCCGGAGAACAGCACCGCGACCTTCGACGTGTCGCTGTCCAAGCGGCCCTCCGGGAATGTCACCGTCAACGTGGCGCGCACGCAGGGCGACGGCGACATCACCGTGCAGGGCGGGGCGACGCTCGCGTTCACTCCCTCCAACTGGAATCTCCCGAAGACCGTCACGCTGCGGGCCGACCCGGACCCGGACAACCTGGGGGGGGTCTCCACCATTACCGTGGCCGCGCCGGGCCTGGATGCGCGCTCGGTGGAGGCGCTCGAGCTGGATGACGAGTCGCTGGCTCTCATCATCACCTCCACGCCTGTCACCACCGCCGTGGTGGGCAGGCCCTACCGCTATGACGTGCAGGTGATGGCCCGGCCGGAGCCGGTGTACTCGCTGGTGGGCACGGTGCCGGAAGGGATGACCATCGACATGAGCTCCGGCCTCATTTCCTGGACGCCCACGACGGCGGGGGCCGTGGAGGTGACGGTGCGGGTGAGCAACGGCGTGGCTCCGGACACGGAGCAGTCCTTGACCATCACCGTGAAGGCGGATGAGGCGCCGCGCGCCATCCTCACGAGGCCCGTGGAGGGAGAGCGCGTGTCCGGCGGCATGGCGGAGTTCTTTGGTGACTGCGTGGACGACGTGGGCTGCACACACGCCGAGTTCTACGTGGACGGCGAGCTGCGCTTCACGGACACGCGCACGGACAACCCCTTCCACTTTGGCGGCGAACCCAACCGCTGGGACACCACGGGGCTGGCTCCAGGTGGGCACCTGGTGCGCTTCGTCGTGGTGGACACCGCGGGGATGCGGGGCCAGGCCGAGGTGAAGGTGTGCGTGGGTGACGGGAGTTGCACGCTGCCGGGCGAGCCTTCGCCCGAGGTCGAGGTGGGGGGCTGCGGCTGCGGTGCGGCGCCGGTGGCTCCGCTCGCCTGGCTGGCGCTGGGCGCGCTGGCGCTCCGGCGGAGGCGGGCGCCATGATGAAGACCGGCGGATGTGCATGTGGCGCAGTGCGGTACGGCATCACCCTCGAGCTCACGCCGGTGACGTTCTGCCACTGCTCGAAGTGCCGTCGATGGCACGGGCACGTCGGCGCCTACACCGCCGTCGACCGGCCCGGGTTCGAATTGACCGAACAGCGTGGGCTGAAGTGGTACGCGGCGTCTGCCACGGTGCGGAGGGGCTTCTGTGGTGAGTGCGGGTCGAGCTTGTTCTGGGACGAGGAGGGCGCGCAGAAGATGTCGATCTGCGCGGGGACATTCGACGCCCCGACCGGTCTGACGCCGAAGGCGCACATCTACCTGGGCAGTAAGGGTGACTATTACGAAGTGCCCGACGATGGGCTCATTCGGAGAGAGGAATTCACCCGCTGAAGCGACGAGACCCCGGAGCGCGTCCAGTTCCCCGGGGTCTTTCACGAATCTTCGTGGACCCTCCAGGATTCGAACCTGGGACTCGTGGCACCCTCACCCCGTCCCTCTCCCGGAGGGCGAGGGGTTGTGACGCGGACGGGAGAAGAGTGCCTCGGATGGTGAGGGACTCAGGCCGCGCGGCGGGCGGCGGCCGTCGGGCGGATGTCCCCGTGGTTCGGCGCGGGCAGGGTGATCGTCGGTGACAGGCCCGGTGCCACCAGCGAGCCCGTCAGCAGCGATGACGGGTGGAAGTTCACGAAGGCCCCCTCCACTCGCGACGGGCCCGCGAACAGCTTCTCCACGACCATCGACGAGTATTGCTCCAGGGAGCTTTCACGCGTGTTGCCGTTGAGCACCACCTCCCAGCCCATCTGCTCGGCGAAGGCGCGCACCCCCGGAATCCTCGACTGCAGCGGCGTGTAGCACTCCGAGGCCACGCCGTTCTCGCTCACCACGAACACCTCCTTGTCCGTGGCCACCGCCAGCGACATGTTCCCCATCGTGTGCCCCGGCGTCGACAGGATGGCCGCGCCCCGGCCCAGCCACGTGTCTCCGTCCAGCAGGACCACGCGCTCCTCCGGCACTCCGTCCGTCCCGCCCGGCACGTACCAGACCTTCTCCAGCGGGTGCAGGTTCTTCACCGACTCCCACTCGGCCCGCTGCACCAGCAGCTTCGCCCTCGGGAAATACGCCGGCTCTCCATCCCCGCCCAGCCACCGCCGCACGTCCTGCACGTGCAGGTGATCGAACGCGAGGTAGTCCACGTCCTCGGGCTTCAACCCCAGTGCCGTCAGGTGGCTCTGCACCGTGCCGTGCCGCCGCGTCATCACCTTGTCCGAGACGAAGTCCCCGTACTTCTCCTTCAGCGACTTGAAGAAGGGCGCCGCCTGGCCGCGCTCGTAGTCGCTCGGGTTGAAGAGCAGGGTGCGCGTCACCCCGTCCTCCAGGTACTGCACCACCTGCATCCGGTTCGTCATCATCACGTAGGGCGCCGGAGACAGCGCCGCCCCGCTGAAGGCGAACAGCGATGGGAAGGGGAAGGTGACCAGGTCGCACGTGGCCACCGCCGCCACCGGGCCACCGGCCGTGAAGGCCTCGCGGGCCTCCAGTGCCGCCCGGCGGAGCTTCTGCAGGCGCACTCCGGACACCGGCTCGGCACGGGCCTCGTTGAGGAAGGGGAGGGGACGGAAGGACGTGGTCATGGATTCACCGTGAGCTCGAAAACGGTCTTCACCGACTGGTAGCGGGCGCGGGCCAGGTTGGCCTCGATGGCCTCCTGGTAACGCGCGAGCGGAAAGGTATGTGTCACCAGCATGCTCGGGTCCGGGCCTTCCCGGCGGGCGAGCAGTTCCAGCACCAGATCGAAGGTGTGCTGGCGAACGCCCCGGAAGCTCTCCGGCCCGTACACGTAGGAGCCGAGCAGCGTCAGCTCGTTGCGCCACACCGTCGTCCAGTCCACACGCTCGAGAATCCCCGCCGCCCCCACCAGCACCACCTTTCCCAGCGAGCGCGTGTACCGCAGCGAGTCCTGCACCGAGGCCGCGCTGCCGATGCAGTCGAACGTCACCTCGTAGCCGCCCATGAGCGCCGGCGGGCCGATGATGGGGCGGTACACCTTCGCCCCCGTGCGCCGCGCCACCTCCTCGGCCTCGGCGGTGTCGTCCCGCATCACCCGGAAGGCCTCGTCCGCCCCCAATTGCTTCGCCAACTTCAGTTGGTAGTCCTCGGCCGCCAGCAGCGTCACGTGGCAGCGCGAGCCCACCGCCCGGAGGGCCCACAGGCACGCGAAGGCCACCGGCCCCCCGCCAATCACCAGCACCCGGTCCTCGTCCTTCAGCGGCACCTTCAGCACCGCGTGCAGGCTCACCGCCAGCGGCTCCGCCAGCACCCCCGCCTTGTCTCCCACCCCCTCCGGCAGCGGGTGGAGCTGCGAGGGGTGCGCCACCATCTCCGTCCCCATGCCCCCGGGCAGGTCCTTCTGGAAGCCCAGCATCTGCCCCGCGGCCAGGCAGCCCTCGGCCGTGTGCTCGCAGCCGTTCTCCTGGCCGGCCGCACACGGCTTGCACGGCGGTTGGATGCCCCGCAGGCGGCAGGGCAGCAGCGGATTCACCACCACCTTCTGGCCCACCTCCACGCCCCGCGCCTGGGGCCCCAGCTCCGTCACCTCGGCGAGCACCTCGTGGCCCAGCACCGCCGGAAAGCTGTTGAAGGGCTCCATCTGGGGGCTCATCTTGAAGAAGATGGTCCCCATGTCCGAGCCGCACAGCCCCGCCAGCAGGGGCCGCAGCCGCACCCACTCCGGCCCGGGCAGGGTGGGGGAGGCCAGGTCACGCAGGGAGAGGCAACTCCCGCGCCCATAGTGCAGCTTCGGGTACATCCCTCCGACCCCCTTGGCGAGGACGTACCGGGGGATGGAGAGTTCGAAAACGAGTCCCTTCACGGGGCAAGCTCCCTGGGCAGGCGGGCTGACGGCGGGGGCGCGAAGTCTAGCCCCGCGAGAGGAGCCGCGACACCGGGGCCGTTCTGGTAGGGTGACGGCAGAGGAACGAGGGGTATGGCGAAGGCGAAGCGGAAATCCGACGACACACTCTCCGAGGAGGCACTCAACGACGAGGTCCGCGTCGAGGCCTCCCTCCGTCCGCGCTCGTTCGACGAGTACGTGGGCCAGAGCGCCGTCGTCGAGAAGCTCAAGGTGTACGTCCAGGCGGCCAAGAGCCGCGGCGAGGCGCTCGACCACTGTCTCTTCTCCGGCCCCCCGGGTCTGGGCAAGACGTCGCTGGCCTACATCATGGCCAACGAGCTGGGCGTGGGCATCCACGTCACCAGCGGCCCCGCCCTCGAGCGCAAGGGCGACCTGGCCGGCCTCCTCACCAACCTCAACGAGCGCGACATCCTCTTCATCGACGAGGTCCACCGCCTCAACGCCGCCATCGAGGAGTACCTCTACCCGGCCATGGAGGACTTCCGGCTGGACATCACCATCGACACCGGCCCCGCCGCCCGGGCGATGAAGATCGATCTGCCGCCCTTCACCCTCATCGGCGCCACCACCCGCACCGGCCTCCTCACCTCGCCGCTGCGCGACCGCTTCCAGATTCAGGAGCGGCTCGAGTACTACGAGCCCAAGCACCTGGAGCTCATCCTCAACCGCTCGGCGCGCATCCTCGGGGTGAAGCTGGACCGGGACGGCTCCCGGGAGATCGCCACCCGCGCCCGCGGCACGCCCCGCATCGCCAACCGGCTGCTGCGCCGCCTGCGCGACTTCGCCCAGGTCGAGGGCGATGGCAGCATCACCCAGGAGCTGGCCTCCACGGCCCTCACCCGCCTGGGCGTGGACGCCTCCGGCCTGGACGCGATGGACCGCAAAATCCTCCTCACCATCCTCGAGAAGTTCGGTGGGGGCCCGGTGGGCGTGGAGACCATCGCCGCCGCCGTGGGCGAGCAGCGCGATACCATCGAGGACGTGTACGAGCCCTTCCTCCTCCAGGAAGGCTTCCTCCAGCGCACGCCGCGCGGCCGCACCGCCACGCACCACGCGTACAGCTATTTCAACAAGAAGGCGCCCACCTCGGGTGGGCAGGGGTCCCTCTGGTGAGCACCACCGCCACCGCCGTCCCGCCGCCTCCCATGTCCCGCGTTCCCCGTGACTTCTACGAGGATCTCGTCCGCGCCTCGCAAGGCAACCGCGCCGGTTTCCTCACCGAGCGCGAGCGCTGGCTGCGTGCCCTGCCCGTGGAGGCCCGCGAGGAGCTGCTCTTCGAGTTCGAGATGCTCCTGCGCGGCATGGAGCGCTACGTCCAGCTCCACGACAACGGTGTCATCGATCCCCAGGACAAGCCGCTCGTCTCCCGCGACTTCCGCGAGGAGGCTCAAGGACGTCCGCGCCACCCTCAGCCAGGCCATCCGCCTCGCCCGGCACCTGTTGGACCCGGACTCGGACCAGAAGCTCCAGTTCCGCCGCTACGTCGAGACGCAGCTCGCCGACGACAACACGCGCCGCTCGCGGATTGAAGGCGAGCTGGACCAGGAGACGCCCCAGGAGAGCCTCTTCGTCCTGCGCCAGTCCTTCGAGTCGCTGCGCAACCTCATCGATCACCTGCTGCAGCTTCCGGTGTGCGGGCTGAGCCTCTTCAACGACGTGGGCAACCTCGTCCTGCGGGAAATCGTCCTCAACCGCTACTTCCGGCCCTTCCGTCTCAATGAATTCCGCCTGGAGTATGACCGGCTGCGCTCGGTGCGCCTGCTGTCGCTGCTCTCCACGGTGCCGGCGGAGACGCGGCCCCTCTTCACCACCGCCTACCTGGGCCTGTTCCGCCTGCTGCACTGTCTGGCCTACGTGAGCCAGGACACGCAGGGCCCCATCCCCCGCCGGGTGCGCGTGCTGCTCGCCCTGGTGCGCAGCGAGGCGCTCAGCCTCGTGGGCTTCCTGAAGAACGAGCTGGCCCCCAAGGCCGGCCCCAAGCCCCTCCAGGCCGCGTGCCTGCGCGCCGCCCGTGACATCGCCCGCGAGACGGAGCGCATCGCCAAGGACGTGCTCGTGGAGCTGGACCGGGACCGCGCCGCCGCCGCCCGCGCCTCCTACTCCTTCACCCAGCTCTTCCAGACCCAGGTGGTGGCCCTCACCGAGGCCCTTTCTCCTGGCGCCGCCGCGGGCGAGGCCCCCTTCGAGCAGCTCGCCTCGCCCATGGAGGCCGCCGAGCGCCTGCGCAAGGACCTGTGGGTCTTCTCCCAGCTCTGCCGCGCCGCGGAGGGGCACCTGCGCAACGACGACGTCACCTCCGCCGAGGCCGTCATCTCCAGCATCGTGGCCTTCCTCGGCTACTTCCAGGACGGCAGCTACCAGTTGCTGCGCTACGTGGATTACGAGGCCTTCGACCGGTTCAGCGCGCTCCTCACCGAGCTGCCCTGGCCCCCCGAGGGCCCCGCCGTCCGCACCCGCCTCATCGAGGATCTCCGCGCCTTCTCCATGGTGCTGGAGAACACCTTCGCCGCCGTCAGCCGCCGCGCCCAGCTCCGGGGTTTCAACTTCGACCGGGCCGAGGCGGAGCTGCTGCGCGACCGCTTCCTCGCCGCCACCCGGTGACGCCGCTGTCGTGAATCCGTCACCGTAAGTACTCCTGGCGTCACGGATTCGTTCGTCAACCGTTTGATTCCAGGCATCCGCTTGCGTTATTGGGTCGCGTCAATGACGCGCCCTGACGGAGCGCGGCCTGTGGAAGTTCGGACACATTTGTCACGGTGACGGGGTAGGTGCACAGCGAGTCGAGGGGGGAAGGGTGGCTGGTGGTTTCGGTCCCCCTGGCGAACCAGCCAAAAACTCCAGTGGATTCCAACACTTGGGGCTCCCAGGGGACCCCGTCGGTCTTCCTCCCGGGTGTGGGTTCAGTGGCGTGTGGTTTGCATCGATACGCGGCGCGTCAGATGGGCAGTGAACATTGGACGGGCCCGTCCCCGAGAGGGGCGGGGCAGAGCAGCACCCGCATCGATTCAGAGGCGACACCGATCATGGCTTACACCTCGTACAACCAGCGCACCCTTTCGCACCCCGTCCGTTGCCAGGGCGTGGGGCTCCACTCCGGCGCGCCGGTGAACCTCTCGTTGCTGCCGGCGCCGGTGAACCACGGCATCATGTTCGTGCGGACGGACATGCCGCGCCCGGTCTCCATCCCCGCCCTCACCGAGTACGTGGTGGACACGTCGCTGGCCACCACCCTGGGCAAGGACGGCGTGAAGGTGAGCACGGTGGAGCACCTGATGTCGGCGCTGGCCGGCATGGGGCTGGACAACGTGCGCGTGGAGCTGGACGGGCCCGAGGTGCCCATCATGGACGGCAGCGCCGCGCCCTTCGCCGCCCTCATCGCCGAGGCCGGCGTGCGCGAGCAGGAGGAGCCCCGCCGCCTGCTCGTCATCAAGAAGACGGTCTCCGTGGTGGACGGTGACAAGGAGGCGAGCTTCTCGCCGTCCAACCGCTTCCGCATCTCCTGCACCGTCGACTTCAAGCACCCGCTCATCACCGAGCAGTCCTACGACATGGAGTTCTCCGACCGGTGCTTCCACCGGGAGATCTCCCGCGCGCGCACCTTCGGCTTCCTCCGGGACGTGGAGATGCTCAAGAAGATGGGCCTGGCCCGCGGCGGCTCGCTGGACAACGCCATCGTGGTGGACGAGTTCTCCATCCTCAACCCGGACGGCCTGCGCTTCCCGGACGAGTTCGTGCGCCACAAGATCCTGGACGCCGTGGGGGACATCTCCCTGTTCGGCCGCCCGGTGGTGGGCCACCTCAAGGCCTTCAAGACGGGCCATGCGCTCAACCAGAAGCTGGTGAAGGCCGTGCTGGCGGACCCCTCCAGCTACGAGATCGTCCCGGCGCGCAAGCACCTGGAACTGCCCGAGCTGCGCCTGCCGGAGCTCAGCCTCGAACCGCTGGTGGCCTGACAAGAAGCGGCCCCCGGAGGGCATGAGAAATTTCTTTGCGAGTCCGGGGTTTTCTCGATTAAGGACCCGTACCCATGCTCATGCGCTCCACTTCCACCCTTCTGGCCGCTCTCGTGGCGGCCACCCTCTTCTCCGGCTGCAACAAGGAGAAGGCTCCGGCCGCGGCCGCCACGGCGACCTCGCCCACCACCTCTGCCGAGCCCACGCCGGACACCGTGGTGGCCACCTTCGGTGACGGTCAGAAGATCACCTTCGGCGAGCTCAACGAACGCATCAAGGAGCCGCTGGCCAACCTCGAGAAGCAGAAGTTCCAGCTTCGCAAGCAGGGCATCGAAGGCTTCGTGGTGGAGCGGCTGGTTCAGGCCGAGGCCAAGAAGCGCAACCTGACCGAGGAGCAGCTCATCAAGGCGGAGGTCGACGACAAGATCCCGCAGCCGCCCGAGGCGGAGATCAAGAAGCTGTACGACGAGGCCAAGGATCGGCTGCCCCCGGGCACCCCCTATGAGCAGGTGAAGCCGCAGATCGTCGACTTCCTCACGGGCTCCAAGAAGCAGGAGCGCGCGCGCGAGTACTTCAACGAGCTGAAGAAGACGGCCAACGTGCAGATCACCCTGCCCGAGCCGCCCAAGCCGCCGGTGGAGCGCAAGACGGTGGCCGCCACGGGCGCCTCCAAGGGCCCCGAGGGCGCGCCCATCACCATCGTGGAGTTCAGCGACTTCCAGTGCCCGTTCTGCAGCCGCGCCAACGAGACGGTGGATCAGGTCATGAAGGCCTACCCCAACCAGGTCCGGCTGGTGTTCCGCCACTTCCCGCTGGATTTCCACCAGCAGGCGCCCAAGGCCTCCGAGGCCGCGCTGTGCGCCGGGGACCAGGGCAAGTTCTGGGAGATGCACGACACGCTCTTCGCCAACCAGAAGGCGCTCGAGGTGCCCGCGCTCAAGGGCTACGCGAAGCAGATCGGCCTGGACACCGGCAAGTTCGACAAGTGCCTGGACTCCGGTGAGAAGGCCTCCATCGTCCAGGCCGACCTGGCGGACGGCAAGAAGGTGGGCGTGAGCGGTACCCCGGCCTTCTTCATCAACGGCATCCTGCTCTCCGGCGCCCAGCCCTTCGAGGAGTTCAAGAGCGTCATCGACGCCGAACTCCAGCCGCAGAAGTAAGGGACCGTTCCGCGTGGCACCACGCCCCAAGGCCACGCCTCGCGTCGGGGTGAGCGGTGAGCCGGGGGCGCTCGAGCTGGAGCGCCCCCTCGCCGCCAACCTCTCCCCCGGCCGTCCCCTCGTGGCGCACTTCCATTCGCCCGAGGGGATGGTGCTGTTGCGGGAGCCCGCCGCGCTCACCGGCTTCTTCGCAGGCAGCCTCAGCTCGCTGTCCGTGGAGGATGTGCTCGGCCACGTGCTGTCGGGCATCCGCAGCGGCCAGCTCATCCTCCAGCACGGCCTGGTGCAGCGCACCGTCAGCTTCCGCGACGGGCAGCCCATCTTCGCCGTCTCCAGCGTGCACCATGAGCGGCTCGGCGCCGTGGTGGTGCAGCTCGGCCTCGTCACCCCGGAGCAGTTGCACCAGGCGCTCGGCAAGGTGACGCCCACCCTGCGCATCGGCGCGGTGCTCACCCGCGAGGGGTACCTCTCCGAGGCCAACCTCTACAGCGCCATGACGTACCTGGTGCGCGAGGTGATGCTCAACCTCTTCGAGATGTCCGAGGGCAGCTTCCTCTTCCTCGAGGGGCGTCCGCCCGAGGGCGACTCGGTGAAGTTGCAGGAGCGCACCCGGGATCTCGTCCTGCAGGGGATGAAGCGCGGCGAGGTGGTGGCCCGGCTGCGCAAGCACTTCCCGGACGACACGCACGTGGTGGCCGGCCCCGAATCGCCCCCTCCCGGCGAGGAGGCCCTCTTCGCCACCGCGGCGAATGGCACCACGCTGGGCGCGCTGCGCTCCGTCTGGGAGGGCAGCCTCTTCTCCTTCCTCACCTGGGTGGAGGAGCGCACGCGGGATGGAGCGCTCCTGCTCCAGCAGACGAGCACCTCGGCGCCCATGCCCCGGCGGGCCTCCGGCACCTTCCTGGCGGTGCCCCCGCCGCCCGTGGCGCCGCTCGGCCCCGAGGATCGCTTCAACACGCTGCTCGCGCAGATCCACACCGCGCTGCGGCTGGCGGGCGCCAACCCGGACCTGATGCGCGACTTCCTCGAGTCGCCCCAGCAGGGCCTGGAGTCCGCCTATGAGGGCGTGTCGCTCGCCCCGGACGGCCGGGTGGACGTGGCGCGCATCCGCCAGAACGTCGCCGGTGGCGGCGAGGCGCTGGCTCGCGCCATGACGCTCGAGGCGCTCGACGCCTTCGTCTCCTACGCGCTCTTCTCCGCGCGCAACGTGCTGCCGGGCGAGATGTCCGAGCGGCTCTACCGCAGCTACCGCGAGCTCCAGGAGGGACTCTCGTGACGGACGCTTCCCAGGCGCGGAACAAGCTCGCGCTCGCCGCGGATCTCCCGCTGGATGACGGCCTGCGCCTCTACCAGCAGGTGGCGCCCCACGTGGGCTACGCCAAGGTGGGCCTGTCCCTCTTCGTCGAGCACGGCCCTCCCGCCGTGGCCGCCTTCCAGAAGCTGGGCGCGAAGATCTTCCTCGACCTGAAGCTGCACGACATTCCCAACACCGTGGAGCTGGCGGCCGCGCGCGCCGGGGCCCTGGGCGTGTCCCTGCTCACCGTGCACGCCGCCGGGGGCGAGGCCATGCTGAAGGCCGCCGTGAAGGGCGCTCGCGAGGGCGCCCGGGCCAGGGGCCACGAGGCGCCCCGGGTGCTCGCGGTGACGGTGCTCACCTCCATGTCCGCCGAGGACGTGACGGCGGTGGGCCTCTCCGGCGCTCCGGACGCGGCGGCGCTGCGGCTGGCGAAGCTGGCCGTGGGCGCGGGCGTGGACGGGCTGGTGTGCTCGCCCCGGGAGGCCGAGGCCTTCCGCCGCGAGCTCGGCCCCGCGCCCTTCCTCTGCACCCCCGGCATCCGCCCCGCGGGCGCGGCCAGGGGGGACCAGAACCGCGCGGAGACGCCCGCCTTCGCGGTGCGTGCGGGCGCGGATCTGCTCGTGGTGGGACGTCCCATCCACACCGCGGCTGATCCGTTGAGCGCCGCGCGTTCCATCGCCGAGGAAGTTTCCACCGCCTGACATCGGCCGTTTCGGGTTTTGACTGCCCCCCTGGCCGCCCCTCGCCCCCGTCCCCAGGTTGCTCCCAAGGTCATCTGGTCGGGGGAGCACAAATGAACGCAAGGCGGTTGTTGGGGTGGGGCTTGCTCGCGCTGTGCACGGCGTGCAGCGGGGCGAAGCAGGCGGTGCGTGAGCCCTCCGAGCTGGGGACGGGTGGTTCCGGTGTGTCGGCCCGGGAGCAGTCCATGGCCTCCGAGGAGCTGGACTCCCGGCGCTACGTGCACCAGGCGATGGGCTTCGAGCTCATCCAGCCTGGGGGCGACTGGCAGTTGGATGAGACGGACGAGCAGACGCCCGAGGGGCTCGCCATTCCCGTCGTCCTGCGCCACCGCACCAGCGGCGCGCAGGTGGTGCTGCAGGTGGCGCCCGCGGTGGCCACGCCCGCCCAGTTCGCCGAGCGCCTGACGCTGGGCCTGCGCAGCCAGCCCGGCTTCGTCACCAGCGAGCCCGAGCCGCTGCCCATGTCCGACAGCGCCGTGGGCTTCCACTTCAGCGTGGGCGACAACGTGCGCGGCCGGGTGGTGGTGCGCGATGGCAGCGCCGGCCACGTCTTCATGATGCTCGCCACGTGGCCGGCCACCGCGCCGGACGAGGTGCCGCAGACGGTGAACGCCCTCTTCGAGAGCGTCCGCCCGCTGCCCATCGCGCCCGAGCAGGTCTGAGCCCGCTCAGGCCTTCGACTTACCGCCGCGCGCCGGCTTGGAGGCGGGGGCCTCGGTGGCCTCGCTCGCCTCCTGCTGGCTGGCGCGGCGCCGCACGTACTCCACCAGCGTGCGCACGCCCACGCCCGTGCCGCCCTTGCCCAGGTAGCCCCGCTCCTTGGGGCTCACCGACGGGCCGGCGATGTCCAGGTGCACCCACGGCGTGTCTCCGACGAACTCCTTGAGGAAGAGCGCGGCGTTGATGGCTCCGCCCCAGCGCTCGCCGGAGTTCTTCATGTCCGCCACCTCCGAGCGCAGCACGTCCTTCTGCAGCTCGGTCACCGGCAGGCGCCACATCTCCTCGCCCGCCGTGCGCGCCGCCTCCAGCACGTCGTTCACCGCGCCGTCGTGCTCGCCGAAGGCGCCCACGATGTAGTTGCCCAGGGCGATGACGCACGCGCCGGTGAGCGTGGCCAGGTCGATGAGCACCGCCGGCTTGTGCTCGGTGGCCCACGTCATCACGTCACCGAGCACCAGGCGGCCCTCGGCGTCCGTGTTGGTGATCTCCACCGTCTTGCCCAGGCGCGAGGTGAGGATGTCGCTGGGCCGGTACGAGGTGCCCGAGGGCATGTTCTCGCAGGCGCCGATGAAGGCGTGCACGGGGAAGGGCGGCTTGAGGGAGGCGATGACCTTCATGGCGCCCAGCACCGCGGCCGAGCCGGCCATGTCCGTCTTCATCTCCACCATGGAGTCGGTGGGCTTGAGCGACAGGCCTCCCGAGTCGAAGGTGATGGCCTTGCCCACCAGCGCCACCGGGGCGTTCTTCGCCTGCTTCGCGTTCTTCGGCGTGTACTCGATGTGGATGAGCTTGGGCTCGTTGATGCTGCCCTGCGCCACCCCGAGGAACATCCCCATCTTCAGCCGCTCGATCTCCTTGCGGCCGCCCACGGTGACCTTGATGCCCGCCTCGCGCGCCATGTCCTGCGCGGCCCGGGCGAGCGCCTCGGGGTTGACGACGTTGGGGGGCTCGTTGACCAGGTCGCGCGCCCAGTTGGTGGCCTCACCCACGCGCTGCGCGAGCGCCACCGCCTGCTCGTGCTCCTTCGTCTTGTCCACGCCGCCGGGCAGCGCCAGCCGCACCGTGGTCAGCCTGGGCGCGTTCTTCTCTTCCTTGGCCGAGGACTTGTAGCGCTCGAAGCGGTAGGCGCCCAGCTCCAGGCCCTCCACCACGGCGCGCAGGGCGGCGAGGGTGTCCTGCGTCTCGGGCACGGAGAAGACGAGCGTGCGCACCTTGAGGCGCTGGGCCGTCTTCGCGGCACGGCCCGCGGCCAGGCGCAGCACCTCGGGGTTGTACTTGTTGCGCGAGCCCAGGCCCAGCAGCAGCACGCGCTCGGCCTCGAGCTTGCCGTGCACGTGCATCACGAAGGTCTGCTCGGCCTTGCCCTTGAAGCCCTCCTGGGTGGCGGCGGTGAGCAGCCGGCCCCCCAGCGCGGTGTCGGCACCGGCCACCAGCGCGGCCGGCTTGTCCCCGGTCTCGCCTTCGAAGAGGGGAATCACGAGCAGCTCACCGCTCGCGCGGGCGGCCTCGCCGGAGATGAAACTGAAGTTCATGAGGGACACGGGCTCCTGAGAAATGAGGGGTCGCGACTGTAGCGCCGCGAATGTTTCAGGCAAGAACGCTCGACCGTTCCGTCATTGCATGGACGCCTCGAGATGACTACGTCCGTGGCCATGCCCTCGTTGCTGCTGCACCTCACGGCGATCGAACGATTGGCGGCCAACCCGGGAGACCTGCCCGAGGACTTCGTCCGCGCCCTGTCCGAGGATCTGGCCTATGCGCGCTTCGGCGCGGCGCTGCCGGATCTCCCCCTGTGTGAAGGCGTCCGGGGCGGGCTGAGCGCCTGCTACTCGGGGCAGGACTGGCCCCACTTCGCGCGGCTGTACCATGAGAAGGCGCCCGTGGGCATGGGCCTGAAGATGGCCGAGCTGGTGGCCGCCGGAGCCCTGGTGGGCACCGAGGCCGGGCTGGCGCTGCTGGCCGGCTACTTCACGCACCTGTCCCTGGACCGGACGCTCCATCCACGGGTGGACAACCTGGTGATCCGTCACCGGCGCCAGGGCGAGCACGCGCTCGCGGCGCACCGGCAGATTGAATGGACGCAGACGCTCTTCTACCTGCGCGAGCTGCACGGGGTGGATCTGGTGGGCAGCCCGCGTCTGCGCGCGAAGTTCGAGGTGACCAAGAGCGCCGGCTTCCCGGTGAAGGGCATCGGCCGCGGCATCTACGAGCTGGTGCGGCTGGCCTCGCAGGAGACGCTGCAGGAAGCGCCCACCAAACAACAGCTCGACGGGTGGGCGCGCGGCCTCTACCTGGCGGGGTTGTACCTCTCCAGTCCCCTGGGGCGGATGCGGGCGCTGCCTGCCTGGTCGCAGCTCAGTTTCCAGGAGCTGTACCGCAACGACGGATTCGACTTCGCCGCCGAGGTGGAGTCCTCGGTGGAACAGGCCCGCGCGGTGTTGCGGCGTCTGCTGGCGTACATGGCACGCGGCATCTTCACGCCGCGGGCCCGCGCGCGGTTCCTCGAGGAGTTCCCCGAGGGCACCATTGGTGCATGCGCCGCATAAGCGTTCCCTGCACGAAGAGCAACCGGCCGATCGAGCCTCGGCGGTCAAGGGGAATGCCGCTATCCGATCGGCAAGGCGGCCCCTATCCTCTTCGTGGGTATGACGCTTCTCCTCTTGATATCCGCCGGTGTCCTCGCGGGACTCACGGGCGCACTGCTGGGTGTAGGTGGAGGGGTCATCCTCGTCCCCACGCTGGTCCTGGGCTTCCACGTGCCGCTGGAGGATGCCGTCCCCGCGAGCCTCATGTGCGTGGTGGCCAGCTCCTGCGGGGCGGCGGCCAGCTACGTGGAGCGCCGGCTCAGTGACATCCGCCTGGGGCTGACGCTGGAGCTGGCCACGGTGATGGGGGCCATCGTCGGAGGGCTGGTGGCGGGCCTGCTGGCGCCGGCGTGGGTGGCCCTGGTCTTCGGGCTCTTCACCCTCTACGTGTCGGCGCAGATGCTGCTGGCGAGCCCGCCGCCGGAGCAGCACGTGGAGGACTACGTGCCCACCAACTTCCCGCTGGGCATCTCCGGCTCATTCGTGGCCGGGAGCCTGTCGGCGCTGCTGGGGGTGGGTGGCGGTCCGCTCAAGGTGCCCCTGATGAGCTACGGCATGGGGGTGCCCTTCAAGGTGGCCAGCGCCACCAGCAACCTCATGATCGGCGTGACGGGGGCGGCGAGCGTGGCCGCCTATGCCTGGCGCGGGCACGTGAAGCTCGACCTGGTGGCGCCGCTGGTGGTGGGAGTGCTGGCGGGCGCGTCCGTGGGGTGCCGGTTGATGCCGCGCGTCCCCACCTCGGTGCTGAGGCGGTTGTTCGCTCTGGTGTTGCTGGTGGTGGCAACGCAGATGCTGTGGAAGGGAGGGGAGGGACTGTGGCCGAGCATGCCGAAATGACGACGAGTGCATCCTCCGTGGTGACGGGGGCCATTCCCGTGAATCTGGAGAACGCCGTCCGGGCGAAGGTGCCGCCTCCACTGCCTCGAAGGGTCTCCGCGGCCTCCGCGGCCCCCGTGGTGCCAGGAGTGGAGCTCACCCCGGCCCACGTCAAGCGCGCGGAGGCGGGCGAGCAGTGGATCTCCCGGCTGCTCCGGGTCGGCGCCACGTGCAGCGGAGGGCTCTTCCTCGCCTCACTGGCGCTGGAGTTCCTGCCCCAATCCGAGACCGTGCACGTGGCCATCGACGTGCTGCGCAAGGGCGCGGCCTCGGCCCTGCTGGTGACCCCCGTGGTGCGCCTGGTGGTGGCGGGCACCACCCTGGGCATCCGCGGCGAGTGGAAGTACGCCCTCTACGCCGCGGGGGTGCTGGGACTGCTCGCGGTGGCGGTGGGCGCGGGACTCCACGCCTGAAGAAGGCGCTGGACAGGGATGACGGCGCCGCGCCGCGAACCCTCAGCCCGCGCGGCGCAGCCGCCCGAGCATCCCGTTGAGATCCTGGGTGAAGACATACTGCCGGAAGAAATGGCCGCCCGGCTCCTCGCGCCACTCGTGCGGGATGCCGGCCCCGGCCAGCGCCGCCCGGAACTCCCGCTGGCCGGCCAGCACCTGGGTTTCGTTGACGGTGTCGAACCAGTTGACCGGATCGGGCGACGTCCCCGCGACCAGGAAGATGCGCTTGTTCCGGTAGCTCTCGATGCGCTGCATCGGGTTGTCGGCGCTGACCCGCGCCTCGTCCCAGAGCGGGGCTCCGTAGACCGTACCGCCGCCCAGCTCCACGGCCGAGGAGCTGGCGTTGGCCCAGTGCACGACCAGGCCGAAATCACGGCGCAGGCTGGCCGGGCCGGAGTGGGCGCTCACCGAGCAGAAGTGACCGTAGTACTTGGCGGTGTACTTCAACGCGCCGAAGCCGCCCATGGAGAACCCGGCGACAGCGCGGCCGTTGTACTCGGGGAAGGTGCGGAAGTTCGCGTCGATCCAGGGAAGCAACTGGGCCATGTGGAAGGTCTCCCAGTTGCGCGCCCCGGCGTTGCTGCTGACCGGGTTCGAGTACCAGCCCGTGGCCGCGTCCGGCATGACCACGATGAGGTCCCGGCCGGCGGTCAGGCCGATGATGTTGTGGTGCATGTGGAACGTCCGGAAGTCCTCCGCCCCGCCGTGGAGCAGGTAGAGCACCGGGTAGCGCTTGCCGCTCGTGTGGTAGCCGTCTGGCAGCAGGACGTTGACGGCCGGATTCCAGCCGATGGCACTGGTGGCGAAGCGGTAGTACTGGAGCCGCCCGCCGTTCTCGTTCCGCTCGACGATCCGCAGCCCGTACCCATCCCACGCGGCGCTCGCCGTCGAGGGGGCGGTGAGCATGCCGCCGAACGCGCTGGCGGAGGCGGCTCCGGCGGTACCCGCGAGGAAATGGCGACGGCTCAGCTTCCGGCTTCCGGTCGATGTGGTGTCCATATGGAGGTCTCTTCCCCGTACGCCGCCCGTGGGCCATCCCTCGTGGATGGTGCGGCGTGACCCCTGGGAGGATACCTCAATGAACGCCAGATTTCCGCGTTTTGTTTGATTTCACGGGCTCTCACACCCCGCGCGAGTCGAAGTGGGCCAGGACCTTCCGGGCCTTGGCCACGTCGTCGGCGCGTCCCTGCTCCTCGAAGAGGGGAATCACCGCCTTGAGCGCGGCGCGCGCGGCCTTCCAGTCCTGCACGAAGGTGCACGCGATGCTCAGGTCCCACCGGGCCCGCGCCTCGTAGGCATGATCGTGGAGCTGCTCGTACAGCTCCGCGGCTTCCACGAGGTGGGGACGCGCGGCGTCATGGTTGCCCAGCAGGCCCTCGGCCTCGCCCAGCAGCAGCCGGCACAGCGCCAGGGGCTCCGGGTCGCCTTCCTTCTCCAGCAGGGGGAGCGCCTCGGAGAAGCGCTTGCGCGCCGCCTCGTACTCGCCCACCTCCATGCGGATGTCGCCGATGTCCAGCAGCAACTGGGCGATGCGCGGCCCGTTCTTCGCCTGCCGGTACAGCAGCAGCGCCTCCTGGTACTTCTCCTCGGCGCCCTTGGCCTGCCCCATCGAGCGCAGCGACTCGCCGATGGCCGCCCGGCACAGCGCCTCGTTCTCCTGATCCTTCAGCTCGTTGAAGAGCGCCGTGGCCCCGGCGATGTGCTCGATGGCGCGCCGGTGATCCTCGAAGTTGGCGCTCACCACGCCCAGGCCGAAGAGCACCTGCGCCTGGCCGTGCTTGTCCCCGGCCGTCTCGAAGTAGCCCAGCGCCTCCTCGTAGTGGCGGCGGCTCTCCGCATGATCCTCGAGCATGCCGTGCAGCTCGGCCAGGTGCACCAGCCCCTTGCCGATCTCCGCCGGGTCTCCGGTGATGCGCGTCACGGCGAGCGCGTTGCGCTGGTTCTGCAGGGCTTCCTGGATGTGGGCGCGTTCGGAATCGGTCAGGCTCATGGGGGGCTCAGTGCTCCTCGCCCTTGTTGCGTCGACGCGGCGGCTTGTCCAGCGAATCCGCACCATTGCGCCCGGCCTCGTGCACCAGCAGGGGCGAGAAGAAGCAATCCTTCTTGGTGTATTCGTCGAAGGAGAAGGCGAAGCGGTAGCTGGCGGCCGCGCGCTGGTTGCAGTCGGTGCGCTCGCAGAAGCGGCAGGAGATGCCGCTGGGCACCGCGTCCTTGCGCAGATCCGTGGTGGGCAGCCCGTACGCCAGGTACTTGGCGTTCTCCGCGTGCGTGCCCAGGCCGATGGAGTAGGCCGTGCCGCGCACGATGGAGCCCTCAATGGGCTGGAGCTGCACCTTGGCGAAGCAGAAGTACGAGGTGCCGTCCGGCATCATCGAGTACTGCCGGGTGATTTGAGACGGGTTGAGGAAGGCCAGGTGCACGGCCCACTTGCCGCACGAGCCGCCGCCCGTGGCGAACTTGATGCCGGTGCCGCTGTAGCGCTTGGAGATGTTGCCGGCGATGTCCGAGCGCAGGAAGTGGAAGGGCAGGCCCTTGCGCTTGGGGTCCGAGAGGTTGCACAGCCGGTGGGCCACCGTCTCGTACGTGGTGCCGAAGAGGTTGGAGAGCAGCTCCACGTCGTAGCGCGTGCGCTCCACCTCCTTGAAGAAGTCCCCGTAGGGCAGCATCAGCGCCCCGGCGAAGTAGTTGGCCAGGTTCACCTTGATGAGCCGCTGCGTCTCCGCGTGCCGCGTGCGCATCGCGCCGACAATGCGCTCCACCAGCTTCTCCTTGTCCAACACCATGAGGCCGATGGACGCGGCGAGCTGGAACTTGAGCGGCTGCTCGGTGAGATCCGGCGAGAGGATGAGCTCCTGGGTCTCCGGATCGAACCGGCGCACCACCGAGGAGCCGCTGGCCGCGGACTCGAAGCGCACGCGGTAGCCGAAGCGCTCCTCGATCAGCGGCACCAACTGCTGGCTGGTGAGCAGGCGGCCCATCTTGAAGTCGCGCCGCAGCGCCTCGGCCTGCTCCTCCAGCTCGGGGAAGTAGTTGTGGTGCGTCTGGAGGAAGTCGCTCACCTCGTCGAAGGGCGAGTAGTCGAAGCGCAGGCCCGGTCCGGACGCGCTGCCCGGAGCGGCCTGCGTGCGCGCCCGCTCCTCGGCGTTGAGCTGCGCCAGCACGTTCTCCAGTTGCGTGCGCGTGTTCTTGTAGAGGTTGAAGAGCGCCGCCACCGTGCCCGCCAGCTTCGGCTCGGCCGACAGGCTCTGCAGGGACTCCGGATCGATGTCGAGGCTCTTGAGGAGCGGCTCGTCCAGGAGCTTCGCGAGCGCCTCGTCCACCCGGCCCTCGCCGAGCGTGGACATGAACTGCTCGGGGTCCTGATCGAAGTAGCGCAGGGCCTTCCAGAGCAGCGGGAAGGGCATCACCCGTTTGCCCTTCTCGATGAGGTTCAGGTACGCCGGGGAGACCCCCAGGTCCTTGGCCGCGTCCGTCTGCTTGATGTTCCGCGCGAGCCTCAGACTGCGCAGCTTCAGGCCCACGTTCGCGTTGAGTGCGTTCTCGTTCATCTCTGCGTGTCCTGGAGGGGTGGTGTCACTCCCAGTACCCGGTCCCTCCGACACGGCCACTGTGCGGAGGCGTTTACCGATTTGCAATAAACGTTTTCGGGAGCAACCGGCCTTGTCTTCAAGGGAACCCTGGGGGGCCCCGGAGGACGTCCCGGCGTGTTCTGCACTGGGTAAAGCGTTGATTTTACAGGGTTTGGTAGGTCGATCTGCGACCTGTACTGTAGGACAACACGCTCATAGTCAAAATTTTACCCGCACGGTTTACTGACGCTGGGAATGGCCGGAGGGTTGGGTGTGGGGCAGGAGACCCGAGCGCTGGCCGGGCGCCCCCGTGGCATGGGAGACGTACGCCATGTCTCCGTCCCGGCCGGGTTTCCCCCTCGTGGCACTGGCCGCCCTGTGCTGGGCGCTGTGCTCCTGTGTCCCGTCAGCAGGCGTGCGCCCGCTGCCTTCCCGCGAGGAGCCGCGGGCCCTGCGCTACCACGTCACCTATGTCCGAGCGCCCCAGCATGCGCTGGAGGTGGGAGTCCTCCTGGGAGGGGAGGGGGCGCCGCGTGACTTCCTCTTCACCCAGCCCGGCGGAGTCGATCGGGTGCTCGCCTTCGGGGAGGATGGCTCGGAGCGGGAGCTGCCGGTGCGCTCCGATGGCGGCGTCCTCGTCCCGCCGCGGACGCGCTCGGTGCGCTACCGCTACCCGTTGGAGGCGAGTCCCCGCGGGAGGCACGCGGGCTTCTTCACCGGCATGGGCGAGGGCGACGCGTGGCATGTCGCGGGCCGGGCCTGGCTGGTGCGCCCGCGCACGGTGACGCCGGAGCTGCGCGCGGAGCTCGTGGTGGACGGGGTGGAGGCGCTGCTGCCCTGGGAGCCGGACGCGCGCGGGGTCTACCGGCTGCGGGGCGATGACCTGGTGAACTCGGGCTTCCACGGCTTCGGCGGACGGCGGTGCACGGTGCGCCTGCCGGGCGGGGAGGTGGAGGTGGCGGTGCTCGGCCGCATGTCCCTCATGGACGACGCGGCCCTCTGTGCGTGGCTGGAGCAGTCCGCCCGTGAGGTGCTGACGGTGCGGCGCTCCTTCCCGTACCCCCGCGTCACCGTGCGCCTCGTCGCGGTGCCGGGAAGCGAGGAGCCCGTGCCCTTCGGCATGGTGCTGTGGAGCTCTCCGCCGAGCATCTCGCTGCTGGTGGGCCAGGACGCCGCGCCGGCCTCCTTCACGCGCGACTGGGTGGCCGTGCACGAGCTGCTCCACCTGGCGCACCCGCCCATCCTCCCGCGCGTCGCGTGGCTGTCCGAGGGGCTCGCCACCTACTACACGGAGCTGGCGCGGGCGCGCTCGGGCAGGCAGACGCCGGAGCGCGCGTGGATGGAGTTGGTGGCCGGCTTCGCGCGGGCGCGCCGCGCCGTGGGCTCGCGGACGATGCATGACGTCGTCACCCGGGGCGATTCCTACCTGGGCACCTATTGGACGGGCGCGCTCGTCGCCCTGCACCTGGACGTGGCGCTGCGCCGCGCCACCGGCAACACGCGCTGCCTCGATGATGTGCTCGAGCGGCTCGCCGAGTCCGGCCCGGTTGCGACTTTCGACGACTTCGGAGCGGCGGTGGACGCCATCGCTGGCCGGCCCCTCTTCTGGAAAGTGCTGTGGCGCCACCTGGACCGGCCCGCTCTGGCCGCGCAGGCGCCTCTGTTGGAAGCGCTCGGTGTGGAGTCCTCGCCGGACGGAGTCAGGTTGGGCGACGGCCATGACAACCCGCTGCGGGATTCCCTGATGGCTCCGCGATGAGAGGTCTGTAACGGCTCCTTTCGTCGTGCGTATAACAGGGCGCGAGCTCCTCGCGGACGTTCAACCCACGCAGTGAAAGGACACACCATGAACATCAAGACCATGGCCGCCATCGTTGGAACCCTGTCCCTCGGCACGCTCGCCACCGGCTGTGCGACCGCGAAGCCCGCGGCCGCCGCCTCCGAGGAGAAGGGCGCCGAGGCGTCCTGCAAGGGCACCGCGGCCACCACCGAGGAGAAGGGCGCCGAGTCCCAGTGCAGTGGCCAGAAGGCCACCACCACCGAGGAGAAGGGTGGCGAGCACAAGTGCGGCGCCGGCGGCTGCGGTGGCGCCAAGCCCCAGTAACGAATAGCCCCCGGGGTACCGGGGGTTGTCTTCCGGGCGGCTGGGGAGCCTCTTCCCGCCGCCCGTGTCTTTTCCGGGCCGTGTTTCTTCTGGAGGGTTGCTGGTGAGCTACGCGCGCAGACATGGGCTGAAGCCGCTCGGGGCGGGCATCGGGTTGCGGCGCGAGTTCTATTCGCGGCTCCCGGAGACCTCCCGCGCCCTGGACTGGGTGGAGATCATCCCCGAGAACTTCCTCACCCTCGGAGGCCGTTCGCAGCGCGCGCTGGATGCGTGTGTGGATCGCTGGCCGGTGCTGCCGCACGGGGTGGCGCTGAACATCGGCGGGCCGGAGCCGCTCGACGAGGACTACCTCTCGCGGCTGAAGGCGCTGGTGGAGCGGGTGGACGCGCCCTTCTTCTCGGACCACCTCTGCTTCTCGCGGTTGGGCGGGGCGTACCTGCATGATCTGCTGCCGCTGCCCTTCTCGGAGGAGGCGGTGGAGCACGTGGTGCCGCGGGTGCGCGAGGTGAAGGAGCGGGTGGGCCGGCCCTTCCTGCTGGAGAACCCGAGCTACTACGCGCGCATGCCGGGGGGCACCCTGGACGAGGCGGCCTTCCTGCGGCACGTGGCCGAGGAGGCGGACTGCGGCCTGCTGCTGGACGTGAACAACGTGTACGTGAACGCGCGCAACCACGGCTATGACCCGAGGGCCTTCGTGGACGCGTTGCCCCTGGAGCGGGTGGTGCAGATCCACCTGGCGGGCCACGAGGAGCGGCCGGACGTGCTCATCGACACGCACGGGGCGCCGGTTTGCGACGAGGTGTGGTCGCTGTACCGCTACGTGCTCGAGCGCACGGGGCCGGTGTCGACGCTGCTGGAGTGGGACCAGGACATCCCCTCGCTGGAGGCGGTGCTGGACGAAGCGGACCGGGCACGCGCGGTGCTGGCGCAGGCGGTGGCGCGATGAAACCGGGGCTGCGCGGCTTCTTCGACTCGATGGAGCAGTACCTCACCCGGCCGGGCGAGGACGCGCTGGAGCGGCTGTACACGGCGCACCCGGGCTGGGACGCGCCACGCTCGCGGGTGGCGCTCTACGGGCAGATGGTGCGCCACCACGTGACGTCCACGTTGGAGAAGCTCTACCCGCTGACGCGCGCGGGCGTGGACGAGGCGGTGTGGGCGGAGCTGGTGCGGGCGTACGAGGCCTCGCGTCCCTCGCGGCCCTTCGAGATGAACGGGCTGGGCGAGGGCTTCCCCGGCTTCCTCGCGGACGAGGCGGCACGGCGCGGGCTGCCGGACTTCCTGCCGGCGCTGGCGCGCTTCGAGTGGACGGACTTCGCGGTGTACGCGTCGATGGAGCCGGTGCCGGAGCGGGTGGAGCGGCTGACGGTGAACCCGACGCTGGCGGTGCTGGAGCACCCCTTCCAGCTCTGCGCGTACGTGCGGCGGCAGGGGAGGGGAGTGCCGGAGCCGGGGCAGGAGATGGCGCTGCTGTGGCGTCACCCGGAGCGGCTGGTGACGATGTTCCTGGCCGCGAACGACCGCTCGCTGCTGGCGTTGAAGATGGCGGTGGAGGGACTGACGCCGCCGCGGGTCTCGGCGGCCACCGGCGTGGCCGAGGCCGACATCCGCGCCGCGGTGGACTCCTGCGTGGCGGACGGCCTCGTCCTGTCGCCGTGAAGCCCCACCGGGCGGCGGCTACCGCCCGGCGGGTTGAAGCGGCTCCGGCATTCACCGGAGCCGGTACGACTACCGGATGTCGACCTGGCAGGTGCTGCCGCTCGTACCGGTCACGCACTTCAGACCATCGCAGCAGGCGGAGGCGCCGCCGCAGGCCTGACCGATGCCGGAGCACGGCGGGGTGCAGGTGCAGCTTCCGCCCGAGCAGTCGGCGCCGGTGGCGTTGTCCAGGCAGCGCAGCCCTTCGCAGCAGGGCGCCGCGGCCGAGCACTCCTCGAAGGACGGCGCGCACTGGGGAATCGCCTGGCACACGCAGGCGCCCGCCACGTCACAGGGGATGGGCGGATCCTGGTTGAGCTGCACGCACTGCAGGCCGTTGCAGCAGGTGGCGCCGTTCGCACCGCACCCGCCCTCGCTCTCGGTGAGGCACCCGTTGCTCACGAAGTAGCTGGCCCACTGGGCGATGTGGTTGGAGGTGTTGATGTCCTGGAAGGGCAGCGCGAAGGCCGCGTAGGACGGATCTCCCGAGCCCACCTTGTCCGGGTCCACCGCCGCCATCCACAGCAGGGTGCCCCAGGGGTTCTCGCCCGTGGCCGTGACGGGCTGACGCAGGCCGTACTTGCGCGAGGAGGAGAACGTCACCCACATGAGCCGGCTGGTGTCGCCGGCGTTGCCGCGCGTCACGAAGGGGCTCCACTTCGGGTAGCTGTTGGTCAGCTTCGTCTCGCCCTTGTCCATCACGCCGCCCTTGTTGGCATTGGCCAGCTCCACCGGCGTCGCGTTGGCCTCCAGCTTCGCGGCCCACAGCTTCGCGGACGGGTCGGTGTCCCCGTTGCAGTCGATGTTCGTCTCGGTGGTGGGCGTGGGGCAGTTGGACTCGTTGTAGACGAGGAAGGTGCTGTCGGGCGCGATGGCCGGGTAGTAGCGGTTCACGCCCGTCTGCGACGGAACGATCGTCACCGGCTCGTTCCAGCCGCCCGTCTTCTCCGTCACCATCTTGATGGCGCCCTTGTAGCTGCGCTGGTTCGTCCCGGCGCGCCCCATGGACATGAAGGCGATCGTCTTGCCGTCCGCGCTCCAGTCAGGGTGGTTGGCCGGGTTGGTGTTGCTGCCGGTGTTGGGGATGTCCCCCTCGTAGGCCGCGTCCGTGCCGCTGAAGAGCTTCAGGTTGTAGGTGGTGGCGCCGCTGTCGGCGTAGGCGCCGACGAACTTCGTGCCGTCCGGGTTCCAGGACTCGAAGTTGCTCAGCTTCGTGCCACTCTGCGCCAGGTTCACCTTGTCCGTGGCGGAGTTGAAGCTGGCCAGGTCCACCAGGGCGAGCCGGCCGTCGTTCTGGCCGTTGACCTCGGCCACCAGCTTCTTGCCGTTGCGGCTCAGCGCATGGCAACCCACGCAGGCGACGCTGGTGTTGACGTTGCTGGCCCGGAGCACGGGCGTGGCGGTCGCGGCGCCGGTCCCGGCGAAGTCATAGCGCATCACGCCGGTGCCACCGGACGTCGTCCAGTAGTAGAGGGCGCCCTTGATCTCGGCGCGGGCGAACTGGAGGGAGATGGGATCGGAGACGCCCACCTTGCCCGAGCCCGAGTCGTCCGTGGCGCGCACGATGAGGCGCACCGGCTGGCCACCGCGGTTGCTCTCGGCCAGGAACTTCCACACCTTCTCCTCGGGCGTGTAGATGCAGCCACTCTGTCCCGCCGGCACCGCGCCCGTGGGCGGCGTGAAGCCGCTGGGCAGGTAGCAGCGCAGGTAGACGCGCACGTCGGTGATGGTGTTGGAGAACTGCAGCTCGAAGAGCGTGTTGGTGCTGGCCCCCGAGAGGAAGTGGATCTCCAACTGCCCCAGGTTGGGCGGCACCATGACGCCGTGGTTGGGGTAGACGATCTGCGGCTTGATGGTGGCATCCACCGCCCCGCCGAAGCGGCCGTCCGGGTTGGGGGGCACGGGGGAGCCGCCGCTGGGCACCGTGGGGTCCGACACCTTCTGATTCAGCTTCACCGTGCGGCTCGGTGGAGACGGACGTGGTGCCAATGCGGGCGCGCACGAAGCTGGTGCCGCCCACGGTGGCGCTCGAGGTGAAGTTCGCGCCGAGGAAGGTGCCCAGCCGCGTGTCGTCGATGCTGAAGGTGGCCCGGCTCGTCACGTCCTCCGTGTGTCCGTCGGAGTAGGTGCCGATGACGGTGAAGCCCTGCGACACCCCGGTGCTGCCCGTGACGGTGAGCAGCGGCTTGATGGGGGTGATGGCCAGCGCGCCAATCGTGGGGCTGCCATCGCCACCGTCGGTGTCGCCTCCATCCGCTCCGCCGCCTCCATCCCCTCCGCCACTGAGCCCGCCGTCCGCCGTGTTACCGGCGTCGGGTCCACCGGGGGTGGGGCCGCCGCAGGAGGAACAGCCGAACAGCGCGGTCGCTGCCATCAAGATGCCGAGGAGCCAGGTTTTCTTCCACATGGCCCGCTAGCGTAACTCCGTTTCTGACGTCTGGCGCGGGCTTCCTGGCGCGCTGCCCTGGAGGGCATCCATCCACAACACAAGCTTGAAACGCGGCCGCAACGGGGTTGCGGACGTCACGGGGTTTCCCAATTTTCGAGAAGTCAGGGCGCGCCGGGGGCCTGGCACCGCTCGTCCCGGCAGGAGAGGCCCGGGGCGCACTGGTTGCTCGAGACGCAATGGTTGCCGCGCCCACAGCCGGTGGAGACACAGCCGCGCATCAGGCGGTCCACGTCCTCGCCCGTCCCGGGGAGCTGGATCTTCACTTCCGTGGTCTCGTTCTCCACGACGCAGGCTTGCGTCTTCTTCACGGGGAAGCCGTTGACGGAGGTCTCCAGGGTGTAGCAGCCCTCGGGAAGGGGACCCACCCGCAGGCGTCCCTCCTCGTCGAGCCGCTGCTGCTGGAAGGGGGTGCCCGTCACGGACACCTGCCCGTTCTCCACCGGCTGGCGCGCGGGTCCCCGCACCCGCAGCTCCAGGAAGCCGGCCGCGCGGGGCACCACGTTCTGCACGCTCGCCGAGCCGCCTCCGGGCACCACCACCGGCAGGCGCACCGCCGTGTCCGCGGAGGCCACGATGAAGAGCTCCACGGGGCCGGCCGGCACCCCCTCCAGCACGAAGGTGCCGTTCGCGGCCACGGGGCTCCGCACGTCCGGGTCGCCCACCAGCGACACCAGGGCCACCGCGGGGTCGGCCTCGGTGAGGTGGCCCCGGACGGTGCCCGTCCGGAAGGGAGTGTTGTCGAATCCCCCGCATGCGCCCGCGATGAGGGCGAAAGCGAGGGCCATCATCACGTTGTAGGTGCTCTGGCGCATCAGAAGCGGTACCCCACTCCGGCCCATCCGCCGGAGAAACCCACGGCCTGTCCCTGCCCATCCACCACCACGTACGTCACCATGAGCTGCGTCTGCGCGGCCAACTCCAGCCGCTCGCCCAGCCGCCACACCACGCCACCCACCACGCCGGGGCTGAAGGTGAAGTAATGCTGCCCTCCGGTGAAGGCCTCCGTCTGGAAGGACCGCTGGAGGTACAGAGCGGCCACACGCGGGCCCGCGTAGAGCGAGAGCCGCTCCCACCGCCACGTGTAGGGCACCGCGGCCCCCAGTGACAGCGAGGTGTAGGTGAAGGGCACGGAGGCGCCGGGCGCCAGGCGGAGGCTCCGCCGGCCCCGGCCGCCACTCAGGTCGAAGACGAGGCTCAGGTCCGGCAGCGGGCGCTCCTCCAGCCGCAGCACCAGCGCCAGCTCCGGCGAGGCGGGCAGCAGCTCGTCGCGGCTGCGCGCATCGACGAAGGAGAACATGCCGCCCATCAGCGCCAGCGAGCGCCGGGGGACGGTCCCCGCCAGCAGACGCTCCAGCGGCAGCCGCTCGCCCGCGGCGATGTCCACCACCTCGCGGATCAGGACGTCGTGGCCCTTGGTGAGCTCCACGGTGCGCCGGCCCGGCGGCACCGCGGCGCCTCCGGGCAGCTCCGTGCGCGTCTCTCCATCCACCTTCAGCGTGAAGCCGTCCAACCGGGGGTGGTACGAGAGAAGCTCCGGGCGGCCCGTCCGGTTGATGTGGCCGGAGAGCACCACCGGATCCGCTCCCACCTCGAGGATCTCCGCCGAGGGCCGCTGCCGCCCCTCGGTGAAGGCGTAGGTGTGGCGGCGCGCATGGTCATGCGCCTCGGTGGCGGTGACGGCGCCGTCGAAGTTGCGGTCCGCCGCGCCATTGAGCCCGTCGATGAGGAAGTGCGTGTAGATGTCGTTGCGCAGCCCCTCGTCCTCGCGGGCCGTCTCGCCCCAGTCGCAGGCGGCGAACACCATGGAGGCGCGGCTCGACTCCTCGAGGGGGCGCGCGTAGAAGCCGGACTTGATGCCGGCCAGCTCGGCCTCCAGCTCCTTGGGCAGCAGGGACTTGCCGCTGCCGCTGTGGCAGGTGGCCAGCACCATGAGCCGGCGGCGCGAGGGCAGCAGATCGAACTCGGACTTCAGCTCGTCCATGGGCAGCGCCGTCTGGGGAATCGCCCGGAACGAGGCGTCCGTGGTGACGAGGTACCGCTTGAGCTCGCCCTTGCCGTCGCGGGCCAGCGTGCCGTGCGCGGAGAAGTACACCACCACCACGTCATCCGGCCGGGTGGCCTGCCGCCGGAGCTTCCCGGAGCGCGGCGAGGATGGTGGCCCGGGTCGTCTCCTCGGGCCGCGAGAGGACGCGCACCTGATCGAAATGGCCGCGGGTGGGATCCCTCAGCGCCGCCGCCAGGTCCTCCGCGTCCTTGGAGGCGTAGCGCAGGTCCCTCCATTGCTCGTCCCGGAACTGCGACACGCCCACCAGCAGGGCCAGCCTCCGGGGCGCATAGGCCTGGGACAGGGCGCGCTCGTCCACCTTCACGGACACGAGCCCGCCCTTCCCGCCCTTGTCGAGCGAGGCCGGACTCGCGCAGGCCGCGAGCACCGCCAGGAGCGTGAAGACGAGTCCTCTCACCGTGGGACGGGATTGTGCCCTCAATGGCCTCGCACGTGGAGATCGAACCGGTTGATGGCCAATACGGAGCGCTCTTCCATGTCGCCACGGGTGAGTGCTTCACGCACCTCTTCCGGAGGAGGCACCTGTCCCGAGGCGAAGCCGAGCAGCCAGAAGGTGAGGGGACCGGACTCGCCCTCGAGGCTGATGCCCACCATGCCCTGGGGGCCTTCCAGCTCATGGGTACCGGCGAGCAGGGGGAAGCGGCCGAGCAGCTCGGGCGCCGCGTCCGCGCGTTGCTGGAAGAGGAGGGCCTCGCCCGCCTCGGTGGCGTGGTAGCGCAGCATCAGCACGTCCTCGTCCGAGGCGGTGGCGCCCGGATCCATCCGGCGCAGCGCTCCGCCCGGCTCCCGGGCCACCATGGACGCCTCCAGGGCGAGGTGGCCCACGCCCTTCACCCCGTCCCAGGCGCCCTTCTCGCCCCCGGGCAGCCTCACCTGGGGACGGGTGAGGACGACGAGCCCCGCGACGCCCGCCGCCACGGCCAGGGCCGCGGCCACCTTGCGCCAGGGCTGGGGGGAGGGGCCGCGCAGGCCCCGGCGGACGCGGGCGAAACCCACCTCGTCCAGCGGGGGCTCTTCCTGGCGGGCGGGCGCCAGGTGGAGCAGCAGGGAGTCCACCCGTCCATCGAGCAGCCCGGGGCCGGGCGTCTTCGCCAGGTAGGCGATGCAGTCCTCGCAGGGGTGCGCCAGGTGTTCACGGAAGTACGCCACCGCTTCCGGCTCACCGGCGCTCAGGGCCCGCAAGGCTTCGGTATCCAGGTGTCTCATGCGCTACTCCCACCGTCCGGCGAGCACGCGCCGGAGCAGCTCCTGCTTGATTCGGGCCCGGAACCGCTCCAGGCGCATCGTCACGGCGCTCTTTCCCACCCCGAGCTTCTCGGCGATCTCCCGGGCGGACAGCTCGCCCTCGACATAGAAGAGGTAGACCGTCTTCTTCTCCTCGCCCTCGGGCAGCTCGTCGATGAGCTGGCGCACCACGGCCATGTCCCGCTCGAGCTGGAGGGCCTCGGGCACCACGGAGACGGTCTCCGGCTGGGGATCGGAGATCTCCTCGTCCATGCGGCGGTTCTGGCCCTTGCGCTCCAGGCGGGTGCGGGCGCGGTTGCGGGCGATGGACAGGAGCCAGGCCTCGAAGGCCGCCGGCTCCTTGAGCCGGGGGAGCGCCTTGAAGGCGCGCACATAGGTCTCCTGAATCACGTCTTCCACCTCATCCGCGTCCAAAGGGGCGAAGCTGGCCGTCAACCGGGCCACCAGGGGCCGGGTCCGCCGGTACAGCTCGCTGAAGGCAGGCATCTCCCCTCGTGCGGCCCGCACCACCCACTCCATCAGCTCCCGAGAGGAACCCACCCGGCTCATGGACCCCCCACTGCAGCCAGCGGCCACACGCTGGCCGGTGGACGGATGCCGCGCTTCCCGCTTCCCCTGGGGGGGGCGTGGGGCAGAATGGCCGCGCGGTTGTTCACTTTCATGAGGACACGACCATGCGCGTCATCAACTTCAACGCCGGCCCCGCCGGGTTGCCTCTGCCCGCCCTGGAGCGCGCGCGGGACGAGCTGCTCGATTTCCACGGTTCTGGGATGTCCATCATGGAGCACAGCCACCGGGGCAAGGAGTACGAGGCCGTGCACGGTGAGGCCATCTCCCTGCTCACCGGGCTGCTGGGCATCCCGGACACCCACCAGGTGCTCTTCCTCACGGGCGGGGCCTCGCAGCAGTTCGCCCAGGTGCCGATGAACTTCCTGCCCCCGGGCGCGAGCGCGGACTACCTGATGACGGGGGTGTGGAGCGAGAAGGCCTACGACGAGGCGAAGCTGGTGGGCCAGGCGCGCATCGCCGCCACCACGGTGCTGCCGGACAAGCGCTACGCGCGGGTTCCCCGGCAGGACGAGCTGCGGTTGGATTCGAAGGCGGCCTACGTCCACCTGACGAGCAACAACACCATCTACGGCACGCAGTGGCACCGCTGGCCCGAGGTGGGGGACGTCCCGCTGGTGGCGGACATGCAGCTCGGACTTCCTGTGGAAGCCGATGGACGTGAGCCGCTTCGCCTTCATCTACGCGGGGGCGCAGAAGAACCTGGGCCCCTCGGGCGTGCTGATCGCCGTGGCGCGCAAGGACTTCATCGCCCGCGGCCGCAAGGACATCCCGAAGATTTTCCGCTACTCGACACACGCGGAAAACAACTCGCTCTACAACACGCCGCCGACCTTGGCCATCTACCTGTGCCGCAACGTGCTGGCGTGGGTGAAGCAGGTGGGAGGGCTGGAGCAGTTGGAGAAGTGGAACCGCGAGAAGGGCGAGCTGCTCTACGGGGCGCTCGACAAGCACGCGGGCTTCTACCATGCACCGGTGGAGCGGGAGTCGCGCTCGTACATGAATGTGGTCTTCAAGCTGCCCACGCCGGAACTGGACGACCGGTTCGTGGCCGAGGCGAAGCAGGCGGGAATGGTGGGCCTCAAGGGCTACCGCACGATGGGCGGCATCCGGGCGTCCACCTACAACGCGGTGACGGTGGACCACGTGCGGACGCTGGTGTCCTTCATGGAGGAGTTCGTCCGGAAGAACGGATAGGGCGCGCCTGACGCGGGGCGCCATCGAGCCTGTTATCGACGGCGGGGCGTTCTGTGACTACACCTGGGGGCCGCAACCTTCAGGAGGGGTCATGAAGAACGCCACGCTGTTCGCTGTCGTGATGGCCGTTGTGCTCGCGCTGCCCGCCGCCGCCAAGGAGGTCGCGGGTGTGCAGTTCCCCGAGACGCTCAAGGCCGAGGGGAAGGAGCTGAAGCTGAACGGTGCGGGCCTGCGCAAGAAGCTCGTCTTCAACGTGTACGCGGCCGGCCTGTACGCGGAGAGCCCGTCGCAGAGCGCGCAGCAGGTCATCGAGACGGACCAGGTGAAGCGGGTGCGCCTGGCGATGCTGCGCGACCTGGACAAGAAGACGATCACCGAGGCGATCGTCGACGGCTTCAAGAAGAACGCGAAGGACAAGCTGCCGGCGCTGCAGCAGCGGCTGGACACGTTCACCGCGGCGATTCCGGACCTGAAGAAGGGGGACGAGCTGCTGCTGACGTACGTGCCGGGCAAGGGCACGACGATCGAGAGCAAGGGCGGGCAGAAGATCTCGGTGGAGGGCAAGGACTTCTCGGACGCGCTCTTCTCGGTGTGGCTGGGGAAGAGCCCGGTCGACGAGAGCCTCCGGGACGGGATGCTGGGCAAGTAGCAGTCCCGCAGCGGTAACCCCGAGGTCCCCCCTCACCACCGTGGCAAGAACCCCTCGCCCTCCGGGAGAGGGACGGGGTGAGGGTGCCGGACATCCCGGGTTGGAATGTCCATGTCATCCAGACGTTGCAGCGGGCCGCGCGCCGGGTAGGGTGCGGCCCGCTTCGACTTCCCACATGGAGAAACACTGGATGAGAAAGGCATTGCTCGCCGCCTGTTGTCTCGTGGTGTCCGCCTGCAAGACGGCGGAGCCCGCGCCCACGCCTCCGGCCCCGCGGCCCCCCCAGGAGCAGCCCGCGCCCGAGGCGAAGCCGCTGCCGCCCGGACTGGAGGGCGCGGCGATCAACGAGCAGGCGAACCCGTGCGAGGACTTCTACGAGTACGCGTGCGGCAACTGGGTGAAGAACACGGAGATCCCCGCGGATCGCCCGCGCTGGTCGCGGGGCTTCGACTCCATCGCGGCGCGCAACGAGGAGGTGCTCCGGGAGATCCTCGAGGCCGCGTCCACGGGCAAGTCCCCCGAGGGGACGCCCTACGCGCAGAAGCTCGGTGACTTCTACGGCGCCTGCATGGACGAGGCGCAGATGGAGGCCTCGCTGCCCGCGCTGAAGGCGGAGCTGGCGAAGCTGACGGCGGTGAAGAGCGCGAAGGACCTGGCCCAGGTGGTGGGCACGATGCACGCGCGCAGCGTGTTCCCGCTCTTCCGGTTCGGCTCCAACAACGATCTGAAGGACGCCAGCCAGGTGATTGGCGAGCTGGATCAGGGAGGGCTCGGGCTGCCGGACCGGGACTACTACCTGAAGGATGACGAGAAATCGAAGGGCCTGCGCGCCGCCTACGTGGAGCACATGAAGAACACCTTCGTGCTGCTGGGCGAGACGCCGGAGCAGGCGGCGAAGAGCGCGGCGGCGGTGATGGAGCTGGAGACGGCGCTGGCCAAGGCGTCCATGACGCGCGTGGAGCGCCGCGAGCCGAAGAACCTCTATCACCGGCTGGAGCGCAAGGGGCTGAAGACGGAGGCGGCGGGCATCCCGTGGGACGTGTACTTCACGGCCACGGGAGCGAAGGATGTGCAGGCGCTCAACGTCACCCACCCCCCGTTCTTCAAGGAGGTGGAGCGGCTGGTGAAGACGGTGAAGCCGGAGGCGTGGCGGCCGTACCTGACGTGGCACTACGTATCGAGCGTCGTGCCGGCGCTGCCCAAGAGCTTCCAGGAGGAGCGCTTCCGCTTCACCTCGCAGAACCTGACGGGCGCGAAGGAGGACGTGGCGCGCTGGAAGAAGTGCGTGCGCTTCGCCAACGGAGCGCTGGGCGAGGCGCTGGCGCAGCCCTTCATCACCAAGACGTTCGGCGTGGAGGGGAAGACGACCACGCAGCAGATGGTGGTGGAGATCGAGAAGGCCTTCGAGCGCAACCTGGACACGCTGGCGTGGATGGACGCGCCCACGCGCGAGCAGGCGCTGGTGAAGGCGCGGAAGATCGTCAACAAGATTGGCTACCCGGACCGGTGGCGCAACTACGATGGGCTGAAGGTGGATCGCGGCTCATTCCTGGGCTCGTGGGTGAGCGCGTCGGCGTTCGAGCAGGCGCGGCAGCTCGCGAAGATTGGCAAGCCGGTGGACAAGGACGAGTGGCTGATGTCGCCGCCCACGGTGAACGCCTACTACAACCCGCCCTTCAACGAGATCGTCTTCCCGGCGGGCATCCTGCAGCCTCCGTTCTTCAACCGCGAGGCGACGGCGGCGGTGAACTTCGGGGCGATGGGAATGGTGGTGGGGCATGAGATCACCCACGGCTTCGACGACGAGGGCCGCCAGTACGACGCCGAGGGCAACCTGCGCGACTGGTGGACGCCGGCCTCGGACAAGGCCTTCCGCGAGCGCGTGGCGTGCGTGAAGGAGCAGTACGACGGCTACACGGCGATCGACGAGCTGAAGGTGAACGGAGCGCTGACGCTCGGCGAGAACGTGGCGGACCTGGGCGGCCTGAAGCTGGCGCACGCGGCGATGGAGGCGTGGCTGGCGAAGGACGCCGAGGCGGCGAAGCGGGCGGATGGCTACCGCTACACGCCGAGCCAGCAGTTCTTCCTGGGCTACGCGCAGTCGTGGTGCTCGAAGTACCGGGATCCGTTCGCGCGGCAGATGGCGCAGGTGGATCCGCACTCGCCGCCGTACTGGCGGGTGAACGGGCCGGTGGTGAACCTGCCGGAGTTCCGCAAGGCCTTCCAGTGCCAGGAGGGCGCGAAGATGGTGCGCCCGGCCGCCCAGCGCTGCGAGGTCTGGTAGCCCTCAGAAGAAGCTGAGCTGCGTGCCCGGCTTCATGGGGCGGCGGAAGGGGCTCTCCTTCTCCGCCCCATCCGAGGGCCACGCGGTGTTCAGCCCCAGGCGGCGCGCGGTGGTGTCGAAGAGCTTGCGGATGGTGTCCGCATAGAGCCCTTCACCACTCATGCGCACGCGGAAGCGCGGATCATTCAGCGCTCCTCCGCGCGTCTCGCGGATGCGGTGCAGCACCCGCTCGGCGCGCAGGGGGAGCTTCTCGCGCAGGCGCTCCTCGAAGACGGACTGCACCGGGCCCGGCAGCCGCAGCAGCGTGTAGAAGGCGCGGGTGGCTCCGGCCTCCTTCGCCGCGGTGAGGACCCGCACCATGTCCTCGTCGTTGAGTCCGGGGATGACGGGCGCCACCGCCACGCCCACCGGAATGCCCGCCGCCGCCAGCCGCTCCATCGTCTGCAGGCGCCGCTTGGGCGTGGCCACGTACGGCTCCATGGCGCGAGCCACCTGCTCGTCGTGGAAGGGCAGGGTGATGCACACCGACACCCGGGCCTCCTGCGCGAGCGTCTTCAGCACGTCCAGGTCCCGCTCGATGAGCGGCCCCTTGGTGATGATGCCCACCGGGTTGCGGTACTCGGCGCACACCTCCAGGCAGGCGCGGGTGAGTCGCAGCGAGGCCTCGAGGGGCTGGTAGCAGTCGGTGACACCGCTGAAGGCGACCGTCTCTCCCTTCCAGCTCTTGCGCTCGAAGGCCGCGCGCAGCAGCTCCGCGGCCTGGGGCTTCACCACCAGCTTCGTCTCGAAATCCGTGCCGGCGCCGAAGCCGAGGTACTCGTGGTAGGGCCGGGCGTAGCAGTACGCGCACGCGTGGAGGCAGCCCCGGTACGGATTGACGCTCCACGTGAAGCCGACGTCCGGGCTGTCGTTGCGCCCGAGCACCTCGCGGCTGTGGTCCTCCAGCACCTCCAGCTTCGCGGGAGGTATCTCCTCCAGGTACTCCACCGCGGTGGTGTCCCAGGGGTTGGTCGGGTTGGAGATGGGACGAGGCTTCACACTCCCAGGGTGAAGCTGAAAGGACGTTCAGTCAAGGTTTGGTTGGCCGGGTGGCCGCCTACGTGGGCAGTCAGGAGAGCGGGCGGGCGAGCCTGCTCGCCTGCCTCGTACCGTGGGGGTGCCTACCGTCGTCCCATGCGTTTCTGGACTGCCCTCCTGTGCTGCCTGCTCCTCGGGACGCCCGCTCTGGCCTCGGAGGCTCCCGCGCCCTTCGAGTCCGCGGTGCGGGCCCAGGTGCCGCGGGAGCCGAGGGACGTCTCCAAGGCCCTGCTCCACTTCTACGAGACGCGGGGCTTCCAGCCCGCGTGGTTCTCCTATGACGGGACGGTGCGGCCCCAGGTGGGCCAGTACCTCGCGGCGCTCTGCGAGGCGGAGGCGGAGGGGCTGTGGCCGGAGCGCTACCGGCGCGCGGAGCTCGACGAGGCCCTGCGCCAGTTGACGCTGAACGGAGAGCCCGGGGACGCGTGGGTGGCGGTGGAGCTGGGGCTGACGTCGAGCTTCCTCACCTATGCCTCGCATCTGCTGACGGGGCAGGTGTCCTCGCGCGGCCTCAAGTGGAGCACGAAGCCGCCGGGGGCGGTGGTGCTCGCGGCGGTGCTGGAGGGCTCGCTCGCGAGTGGAGATCTGGCCACCACGCTGCGCAGCCTCTCCCCGAGCCACGAGGGCTACGTCCGGCTGCGGGAGGCACTCGCGCGCTACCGGGCCATCGCCTCCGCGGGGGGCTGGCCGCTGGTGCCGGATGGCAAACCGCTCGAGCGGGGCATGAAGGAGCCGCGGGTGGCGGTGCTGCGCGAGCGGCTGCGCGCCACGGGAGATCTGCCTTCGGCCGCGGAGGAGCGGCTGCTCTATCCGGGAGCGCCCGGGGTGGGCGTGGCGGCGCTGGTGGGGGAGCTCGTCCGGGCGGCGATGGAGGAGCCGGCCCCGGAGTCCCCCACGAAGCCCGTTCCCGAGGACCTCTACGACGCCGGGCTGGAGGAGGGGGTGAAGGCCTTCCAACGGCGGCACGGCCTGGCGGCGGACGGGAAGGTGGGCCGGGAGACGCTCGAGGCGCTGCGGGTACCGGTGGAGGAGCGCATCGCGCAGTTGCTGGTGAACCTGGAGCGCTGGCGCTGGGCGCCGAGGGACCTGGGGACGCGGCACCTGATGGTGAACCTGCCGGCCTTCGAGTTGGAGGCGGTGGAGCAGGGCGAGACGGTGCTGCGGATGCCGGTCATCATCGGGGAACCGGACTGGAGCACGCCCATCATCCAGGACGAGGTGGAGTACCTGGTGCTCCATCCGACGTGGTACGTGCCGAGCAAGATCACCGCGGAGGAGGTGCTGCCGAAGCTCCAGGAGGATCCGGGGGCGGCGGCGCGGATGGGGCTGACGACGTACGACCGGGCCACGGGGGCGCCGGTGGATCCGGGAACGGTGGACTGGAGCGGGCTGGAGGCGGGCTCGCTGCCCTACCGCTTCGCGCAGGATCCGGGGGACTCGAACCCGCTGGGGCAGGTGAAGTTCATGCTGCCCAACCGCTTCTCCATCTACCTGCACGACACGCCGAACCCGAAGCTCTTCGCGGAGGCGCACCGGGCCTTCAGCCACGGCTGCATCCGGGTGTCCGAGCCGGCGAAGCTCGCGGACTTCCTGCTGAGGGGCCACGAGGGCTGGACGGAGGAGTCCCTGGCGGCGGAGATGGAGCAGGCCAAGGGGAAGCAGCGGCGGGTGGACCTGCCGGCCCCGGTGCCGGTGTACCTGCTCTACTGGACGAGCTTCGTGGGGACGGACGGCCGGGTGCAGTTCCGGCCGGACGTGTACCGCCAGGATGCGGCGGTGCTGCGGGCGCTGGAGGTGAATCCAGTGCACGTGGCGGGCGAGTCTCCCGCCGCGTGCGGAGGGGCGCGCGGTTAGCGCTTGCTCCAGCGGGCCGGGGTGCCGCGCACGTCGATGTGCACGAAGGGCCCGTGGACGCGGTTGGCGCGGTAGACGCCGTAGCCGCCAATGAGCTCGGGCACGCGTTGCTCCACGCGGTCGACGGCGCTGGCGAGCACCTCGGCGTCCTTCACGTCGACGCGCCCGTTGCCATCGAGATCATCCATCTGCCCGTCGCCGTCGTCGTCGAGCCAGACGTCGGCCGCGTCCCCGTAGGTGTGGCGGCTGAACTTCGCGCGGCCCTTCTGGCCAGGCCCGTTGTACTGGGGCGTGCGGAAGCCGCTCATCACGTGGAGCCCCCTGGCCGGGTAGCCCATGGTGCGCAGCTCCTGGATGACGAGCTCCAGCTTGTCCACCAGCAGCAGGTCGAGCACGAGGTACTTGGGCCAGACGTTGGCCTGGTCCTTGGTGAGGAAGTTCCGCAGACGGAAGTGCTCGGAGACGGCGAAGTCCTGGTTCTCGCGCGTCACCTCGATGAGGAGCTCCGGAGGGGCGTAGCGGCCGGTGCGGCCAGCGCCGCGGGCGGGCCAGCGGCCGATGCGGTACCCGTTGAGCTGCGTCTTCGAACCATCGAAGTGGACGGGGGTGATGACGGCGTGCGGGCCGGCCTCCGCGCCCGGGGTGGAGGGAGCGAGCTGCCAGACGCCGGGCTGGGCCGGGGCCGTCCATCCCTCGTTGGTGACGGAGGCGGGGGCCTGGGTGTCCGAGCCCAGCGCCAACCAGCGGGCCTCCTTCACATCCTGACGGACGGAGAAGTGCGGTTGGAGGGACTCGCCCGGAGGCACGACGACGGCGCGCAGGGCGCCACTGTGGCCGCGGGAGACCAGCTCCACGGGGGTGGACGGCGTTGCTCCCTGCTCGGGGGGGGCGGCCATGGCGTACTGAGCCACGAGGAGCAGGGCGGCGACGAGGAAGAGGATGGCTGAACGGCTGAGGGGCAGGCGGCTACGGGATGAATTCACGCGGATTCTGCACAATCGGCCGCGCGGGAAAATTCCTCCGCATTCCCCGGCGGGACTCCAGGGCCAGGCAGGTACTCGAAAGGACACGGGACACGACATGGCCGGCAACCCCTCCTCTGGAGAGAGAGGGGCCGCCGGCCGGCTGTGACGGGTTCCCGGGAGCCGCGGTCCTCAGCGGATGACGGGGACGATCACCTTCGTCCACTGGGCGATGTGGTTGGACGTGGTGATGTCCTGGATGGGCAGCACGAGCGCGGGGTAGCTCGGGTCCTGGCCGAGCGCCACCTTGTCCGGGTCGACGGCGGAGATCCACAGCAGGGTGCCGTTGGGGTTCTCACCGCTCCCGGGGAGCGGGTTGCGCAGCCCGTACCGGCGGCTGGAGGAGAAGGTGAACCACTGCAGCTTCGAGCCCGGCTCCCGGGTGCGCTGGTAGAGGAAGGGCGCCCACTTGGGGAAGGAGCTGGTGAGGTTCACTCCGGTGTCGCGCTTGCCGGGCGCGTTGGCGCGGGCGAGCTCGATGAGCGTGGCGCCCGCCTCCGCCTTCACGGCGAAGAGCCGCGCCGAGGGATCGCTGTCCGCGTTGCAGTCCATTCCGGAGGTGGTGCCGCTCGGGCAGGTGGACTCGTTGAAGAGGAGGAACGTGTTGTCGGGCGAGAAGGCAGGGTAGTAGCGGTTCTTGCCGTCCACGGCGGGCGCGAGCGTCACCGGCGCGCTCCAGCCGGAGTCGGTGCGGCTGACCATCTGGATGGCGCCCTTGCCGAAGCGCTGGTTGGTGCCCTTCACGCCCATCTTCACGAAGGCGATCTTCTGCCCATCCGCGGACCAGTCGGGGTGGCTGGTGGGGTTGGTGCTGGTGCCGGTGCCCGCGAGGCTCTGCGTCTTCTTTCCGGTGTTGCCATCGAAGAGCATCAGGTTGAAGTCGGTGGCGCCCATGTCGCCGTAGACGCCCACGTACTGCGAGCCGTCCGGGTTCCACGACTCGAAGATGCTCTTGTCCGGAGAGCTGGCGCCCGCGTTGTAGGGCGCGAGGAGCGTCTTGCTGGCCACGTCCATCAGCACGATGCGCCCGGAATTCTGGCCGCTGGCCTCGGCGACCATCTTCTTTCCGTCGCGCGACAGGGCGTGGCAGCCGATGCACTCGCCCGCGGCCACCTCCGGGCCGGCGAACTTCTCGCCCGTGAGCTGCGAGGCGCTCGAGAAGTCGAAGCGCATGATGGCGGAGCCGTTGGAGGTGGTCCAATAGTAGAGGCCGCCGGTGAGGTCATCGCGCGCGAAGGAGACGGAGAGCGGCGTGGACGTGCCCACCGCCGCGCCCGCGTCATTGGTGCCGCGCAGGGTGACGGAGACGGGCTCGCCGCCGCGGTTGGTCTGGGTGAGCCACAGCCAGGTGGTGTCGTCCGGGCGGTAGATGCAGCCGCCATTCGTCGGCTGGGTGCAGCGCAGGTAGACCTTGAGGTCGGTGACGGCGTTCTGGAGTGACAGTTCGAAGAGGGTGTTGCCCGTGCCCGGCAGGAAGTGGAGCTCCGCTCCGCGCATGTTGGGAGGCATGAGCACGCCGTCGTTGGGGTAGACGAGGTCCGGCTTGCGCGTGTCGCTGGGCGGGCCCGCGAAGGGGGCCGCCGCGTCCTCGGGCAGGGAGGTGGAGCCCGGATCCTTCACGCTCGCCTGGAGCTTCACGGACACCTGCGTCGTCCCGCGCACGCCGCCCGCCAGCGCCGAGACCGTCGTTACACCGCCCTGGTTCTTGTAGGTGGTGAAGGTGCTGCCCGAGAAGCCACCGATGAAGCCGTTGTCCACCGAGAAGCGGACCTGCGCGGTGATGTCGCGCGGCGGGCTGTTGTCGAAGACGCCCATGGCCCGGTAGGTGAGCGAGGCGGGCGTCTTCCCGGCCTCGAGCAGCAACACCTGGTCCGCGGGCTCGACGGTGATGGATTGCAGCCCGGGGAGCGGCACGTCGCCACCGCTGTTCCCGCCACCGTTCTGCGGGCCACCCGGACCGTTGCCTTCTCCGTCCTCGCATCCGGTGGAGGCCAGGAGGAGCACCGCGAACATCGTGGAAAAGAGAAGAGCGGGAATGCGCATGCGGCGCATTCTCGCGCAGAAAAACAAGAGGCCGGCAATCCCTCGGACGTCCGAGAAATTGCCGGCCTCACAGAGAGCGGCGGACCGGGTTCGAACCGGCGACCCCGAGCTTGGGAAGCTCGTGCTCTACCAGCTGAGCTACCACCGCGTCGCAAGCAGTCTCAAAGTAGGGGCCAGGACGCGGCTTGTCAACGAGAAGTAGCGAGGGGGTTATTCGCCCTCCTCAATGGTGAGCTGGTAGGCATCCTGGAAGTTGGACTCGCGGTTGCGCGCGTCGCGGACCTCCAAAATGTAGACGCCGGGCTCGGCGCTGTAGCGGATGACCTCGGGCTGGTCTCCCCGGGCGCGATCGGACGTCTGCACGAGGGACAGCTTTCCGTCCTCGCCCACGCGGTGCAGGTAGAGCCCCACGTCCACCTTGAGGATGCCCAGCAGCGTCACCTTCATGGGCGTGCGCACCGGCCGGTCCGACAAGTCCAACCGGTAGTAATCCACGTCCTTCAGTGGATAGACGGTGCCGCGCACGGCCCGGCCCGGCGTGAGCTCCATGGCGCGGTCCTGGGTGTTGTTGGGCTCGCGCTCCTGGCTGCCATCGTCCGGCACGGTGGTGACGGAGATGCGGTAGGGCTGGTCCGCGTTCTCGTAGTCGCGCACCCATTTGTTGTCCACCTTGCGCGAGGCGCTCTGCACCCGGAAGTAGCAGGTGCCGTGGCACGCCACGTTGTTGAGGCGCTCGGGCTCCTTGATGGCGCCGTCGTTGGCGCGCTGGAGCACCGTCTCCTTCTGGCCCTCGCCCTCGGGAGGCGCCACCGCGGACAGCTCCAGGTCCATGCGCTCCACACCGGACAGCTCCACCTTGGCGAGCACCGGCTCGGCCGTCTTCAGGACGAAGTTGTCCACGTCGCCCTTGGGCGAGAGGAAGCCCTCCTTGTAGCCGTACACCGGCAGGGTGGTGGCCTTGTACAGCTCGTCGTTGGGCTCCAGCTCCGCGTTCGCCCCGGCCTCCTCCTGCGTCACCGTGAGCGTGTAGGCCTTCTCCGAGTTGAAGCCCCGCTTCGCTTCCTTCCCCGTCCCCACCCAGCCGCTCTTCACCACCACGTACACGACGCGATCGCTCGCCCTCACGCCGATGTTGCGCAACGAGAAGCCCTCGCCCTCCTTGCCCCTGGGCGTGACGAAGAGGGGCGCTTCCGCCGCCGAGAGCACCGACAGCTCCGCGCGGACACCCTCGATGGCGGTGAGCTCGATCTTCAGCGCCACCGCGGGAGCCTCCTCCTGCACGGGCTGCAGGCCTCCCTGGCCGGGGACGGGCACGGGCACCTGGAAGCCTCCGGGCCGCGGCGCCGGCGTACCGGTCGCGGCCGGGTCCCCCTCGGCCGTGGGCGCGTTGGCCTCCCCTTCGGGAGGGGCGGCCGTCTCCGGAGACAGGGGCTGGCCCTCGGCGGGAGGCGGCTGGGCGCCGGTGGGGTCTCCCGGGTTCGGCGTGGGCTCGGGAGCGGGGGCGGGCGCCGGAGGCGGCGTGGCGCCGGCGGGCGGCTCGGGCAGCTCCAGCCGGTACCAGTCCTCGTCGGCCGCGTGCCCGATGAAGCCCGCCACCGTCTGGCCGAGCGGCATCGGCGTGGCGTCCACGGCGCGGTCATTGGGCTCGCGCTCCACGCCATCCTCGGGCGTGTGGTAGCGCAGCTCGAGCGTATAGGCGCCGCCCGTGCCCTTGCGGGCCGAGACCACGCGCACCCAGCGCTCGCGCTCCACGTAGAGGTTGGGGAAGCGCTCCGGCTTGCCGTCGCCTCCGCTGTTGATGATGGCGCTGCGGACCCCGGGGGCGTCGTACACCTCCAGCAGCACGTCCCCGCCGGGGAGGCCGGAGACGCTGACGTCCGCCACGCGCGGGCTGTCCGGGGCGAGCCGGTACCAGTCCTCGTCGGGCTTGGACGGATCCGCGCCCAGACTGGCGCTCACCGTCGCGTCCCGGCCGAGGTTCAGGGCCTGCTCCGGCCGCTCGTTCGGTTCCTTCTCGTTCAACAGCTCGGGCCCGGTGACGACCGGTCCGGCGTCGGCTTCTTCGGCGCCCTTGTTGGAGCAACCGTTCGGGCAGCCGGCGAGCAACAGTGCGCACGGCCACACCCACCCCAGACGTCGCATTCCGTTCCCTCTTGGCATTCGAGCGCCTACTCAATCCCCTGGCGCCCGGGTGTCAAGGTTCGCCAACAGACAAGCTGGCGCTTTCATCCCGGGATGGGAATGGAGTGCGGACGGAACTGGGGTGATCCCGGCCCGGAGGTACAACGGGCCCGGAGGGGGGCTGATGGAGGGAGGCCCTCGAGAGGGCGTCAGCCGATGGCGGTCTTCTTCTTCGCGCTGAAGTGGCGGAAGAAGTCGATGATCTCCCGTTCGGCGACCTTGGCGTCCGTGGCGTCGGCGAACTCCGACTCGAGGAACATGCCGCCACAAGACTCACAGGTGTCGTAGTGCAGCGGGTGTTGACGGTCACCGCCGTCCACCCGGATGAGGTCTACCTGGCACTCGGGGCAATGGCCGGTGAGAGCCTCCGCGTCGACCTTCCCGCCCTGGCTCTCCAGCCCGGGGAGGTTGTTGTGGAGGAGGATCCGGTTCAGATCCGCGACGTCGATCCACAGCCCGCCGCAATCTCCACACTTCCGCAACGTCTCATGGTCCCCTTCGAGCTCGGCCATCTCGACGCTGCAACCGGGGCAATTCATGGGGCGGGTTATTCTCCTGTAGGGGGGAGCAGCGCTCCCGTTGGGTACGTCCGGGGAGCCAGCCTGCCCCCCCGGGCGTTCAGAGAATGATAGGTCGCATGATTTTTCAGATGCAACCCAAGCGCTGCGATGTGTTCACACACGCAACCCTGGGCGCCCCCCAGGCCCCGGGTTCAGGCCTTGACCCGGCGGATGTCCGCCCCCAACTTCCGCAGTTTGCGCTCCAGGCGCTCGTAGCCCCGGTCCAGGTGGTAGATGCGGGCCACCTCGGTCTTGCCCTCGGCGCGCAGGCCCGCCAGGACGAGTGAGGCGCTGGCTCGCAGGTCCGTGGCCATCACGGGGGCGCCGGAGAGCTTCTTGACCCCCTTCACGACGGCCGTGTGGCCCTGGATGGTGATGTCCGCCCCCATCCGGTGCAGCTCCGGCACGTGCATGAAGCGGTTCTCGAAGATGCTCTCCGAGATGACCGAGGTGCCGCTGGCCACCGTCATCAACCCCATGAGCTGGGCTTGCATGTCCGTGGGGAAGCCCGGGTGCTCGGTCGTCTTCACGTCCACCGAGTTGACGACCTTGGGCGCCTTCACCCGCAGGCCCTTCTCCTCGGCGGTGATGGTGCAGCCCGTCTCGCGCAGCTTGAGGATGACGGCCTCGAGGTTCTCGGGCTGGGCGTGCTTGATCAGCACGTTACCGCCGGTGATGGCCGCCGCGACCATGAGTGTGCCCGCCTCGATGCGGTCCGGGAGGATGGCGTGATCCACCGGCTTGAGGGAGTCCACCCCCTCGATGGTCATGACGGAGGTGCCCGCGCCCTGGATGCGGGCGCCCATCTTGTTGAGCACCCGGGCGAGCTCCTCCACCTCGGGCTCGCGCGCGCAGTTCTCCAGCACGGTGCGGCCCTTGGCCAGCACGGCCGCCATCATCACGTTCTCCGTGCCCGTCACGGTGATGACGTCGAAGTTGACGGTGGCGCCCTTGAGCTGTTTGGCCCGGGCCTCGACATAGCCCTCGGTGAGGGTGATCTCCGCGCCCAGGGCCTTGAGGCCCTTGAGGTGCTGGTCGATGGGGCGGGCCCCGATGGCGCAGCCGCCCGGCATGGACACGCGGGCGCGGCCGAAGCGGGCCACCAGCGGGCCGAGCACCAGCACCGAGGCGCGCATCGTCTTCACCAGGTCATAGGGGGCCTCGGGGGTGATGGGCCCCTCGATGGCCACCTCGCATATGTCCTTCTGGCGGCCGGTGAGCCGCGCGGTGCCACAGCCCATGGTCTCCAGCACCTTGAGCATGGTGACCACGTCGGCCAGGTCCGGCACGTTGCGGTAGACGCTCTTGCCATCGGCCAGCAGCGCCGAGGCGAGAATGGGAAGCGCTGCGTTCTTCGCGCCCGACACGACCACCTCGCCCTGCAGCGGGTGGCCACCCTTCACGATGATCTTGTCCATCTGCTCCGTCTCACCCCTGTGGCTGGCTGGCCACGGGCTGTGTCCCAAATGCGAGGCGATCCCGCCGCTCCAAGTCCTTCTCCACCCGCGCGTCGTCGAAACCCGCGGCCTGGAGGAGGGCTTTCACGGCGTCGCCCTGCGTCTCGCCAATCTCCATTGCAAGCAGCCCGCCAGGTTTGAGGACGCGCCGGGCGCCCGCGATGACCTTGCGGATGAGCACCAGCCCGTCCGGTCCGCCGTCCAGCGCCATGTGGGGCTCGCGGCGGACCTCGGCCGACAGCGTCGGAATCTCCGCCGTGGCGATGTAGGGCGGGTTGGACGCCACCACGTCGAAGCGGGCGTCCAGGGGCAGGGGAGCGTAGAGGCTGCCTTGCAGCACCGTCACCCGCTCGGCCACACCCAGGGCCTGGGCATTCTCCCGCGCCAGCGCGCAGGCGTCCTCGGACAGATCCGTGGCCATCACCGTGGCCTGGGGGCGCTCAGCGGCCAGACTGATGGCGATGCACCCCGAGCCGGTGCACACATCCAGCGCCAGGCCGGGGCCGTCCTTGGGCAGCTTGTGCAGGGCGGCCTCCACCAGCAGCTCCGTCTCCGGCCGGGGGATGAGCACCCGCGCGTCCACCTTGAAGGGGCGGTTGTAGAACTCCCGCACGCCGGTGAGGTACTGGGTGGGCTCGCCCGCCATGCGCCGCTCGATGAGGGCGCGGAAGGCGGCCAGCTCCGTCTTCTCCAGCGGCCGATCCAGGTCCACGTACAGTCGCACCCGGGTCGTCTTCAGCGTGTGGGCGAGCAGCACCTCGGTGGTCAGCCGGGGCGCGTCCACCCCGCGCTTCTCGAAGTGCTGGGTCGTCCAGGTGAGGATCTTTCGGACGGTCCAGTTCTCGCTGCTCATGCGCTCGCGCCGGGGCCGCTGCCCATCTGCTGCTTGAGGGCCTCGGCCTGGTAGTGGGTGCGGCAGGCGGTGATGACGTCCTCGACCCCGCCGCCCATGATGGCCGGCAGGTTGTGCACCGTGAGGCCGATGCGGTGGTCCGTCAGCCGGTCCTGCGGGAAGTTGTAGGTGCGGATCTTCTCCGAGCGGTCGCCGGTGCCCACCTGGCCACGGCGCATCGAGTCACGCTCGTTGCGGATGCGCTCCTGTTCGATCTCATAGAGCTTGGCGCGCAGCATGCGCTCGGCCATGGCCCGGTTCTTCGTCTGGCTCTTCTCCTGCTGGCACTTCACCACGATGCCGGAGGGCTTGTGGATGAGGCGCACCGCGGAGTCGGTGGTGTTCACGCTCTGGCCGCCGGAGCCCGTCGAGCGCATCACCTGCATTTCGACGTCCGCCGGGTTGATCTTGATGTCCACGTCCTCCGCCTCGGGCATCACCGACACGGTGATGGTGGAGGTGTGGATGCGGCCCTGGGCCTCGGTGGCCGGCACGCGCTGCACCCGGTGCACGCCCGACTCGTACTTCAGGTGGCTGTAGACGCCGTCCCCCGAGAGCATGATGGAGACGTCCTTGACGCCGCCCGCGCCGCCCGCGCTCATGTCCATGATCTCCGCCTTCCAGCCCTTGCGGTCGGCGTAGCGGAGGTACATCTGCATGACCTCCTCGGCGAACAGGCCCGCCTCGTCTCCGCCCGCGCCGGCGCGGATCTCCAGGATGACGTTCTTGTCGTCATTGGGATCCTTGGGCAGCAGGAGGATCTTCAGCTCCGCCTCCATCTCGTCGCGCTGGGCCTTCAGGCCGGGCAGGGACTCGCGGGCGTAGGCCTTCTCGTCGGGGTCCGAGCTGCCGAGCCAGGCCTCGACCTCTTTCAGATCGGCGAGCACCTTGCGGTAGGCCCGGAAGGCCTCCACCAGCTTCTCCAGGCCCGCGCGCTCCTTGGAGACCCGCTGCAGCTTGGTCGTGTCGGAGATGATGTCCGGGTTGGAAAGGTCGGCGGTGAGTCGCTCGAACTTGCGCTCCACCTCTTCGAGTTTGTCAATCATCGGTCTGGTGGGGGGTTGTGCCCCGTTGTCCGGCCACTGGCAAGGCCGGACGGGGTCAAGAAATTCCGTGGACTTCCAGGGGGGGAGCGTGAAAAAAGGGGGGTTCGCTGCCGCCATTGCGGCCCACTTCCGCCCATACGGAGTACCAGAAGATGCCTGCCCAGAAGGGAAACCGTAGCAAGAAGAAGCTGTCCAATCGCGCTTCCTCCAAGAAGGCGTCGCTCAAGCGCCGCCGCGCTCGCGAGCGCCGCAAGTAGTTCGCTGTCCGCCTCCTCCCCTGCTCGCCGGGGGAGGGGGCAAGCACCCCATTCCTGCTCCGGACTCCCTTGGGGCGGACCCTTTCGGGGCAGCCTGACTCTTCCTTGCGCTCCCAAAGTGGCGGCGCGTAGATTGCCCCGCGAATTCATGGCCAGGGAAAAGGACAACATCGCGCTCTCCGACGAGCACAACTCGCGCGGCATCGAACTGGCCGACCGCGGGTGGCTGGACGAGGCGATCAAGGAGTTCAAGAAGGCGATCGATCTCGATCCCGACTCCGCCCACGCGCACGACAACCTCGCCACCGTCTACGCGGAGAAGAAGCTCTTCCGCGAGGCCCTCGGCGAGTACCTCACCGCGCTCAAACTCGAGCCGGAGAGCCCCACCGCCCATTACAACCTCGCCTGCTTCCTGTCCTCGCATGCGGCCGAGATGGCCGTCACCGAGTACCGCGAGGCCATCGAGCTCGATCCCGAGTACCCGGACGCGCACCTCAACCTGGGCCTCACCTACGCGGACCAGGGCCGCATCGAGGAGGCCATGCGCGAGCTGCAGACGGCCATCGAGCTGGAGCCCCAGGACGCCTTCCCCCGGCACGAGCTCGCCGCACTGCTCATGGACGAGGGGGACTACCGCTCGGCCATCACCCAGCTCAAGGAAGTGGTGCGGCTGGAGGCGGAGAACTTCGAGGCGCACCTGGACCTGGGCATCTGCTACGCCCAGAAGGGCTTCTACGCCGAGGCCGAGCGCTCCTATGAGAAGGCGCGCGCCCTCAACGCGGATGATCTGCTGCTCAACTACAACCTGGCCGCCCTCTACGCGCTCTGGGGCCGGCGGGCCGAAGCGTTGACCTACCTGCAGAAGTCCGTGGCGGCGGATCGCCAGAAAGTGCAGGGCTGGCTGGCCACGGATACGATGTTCGACGCTCTGAAGGGCGACCCCGAGTTCGAGGCGCTCTTCTGAGCGTCTGAGCTCTTTATGGAATGGGTCTTCCTCGGACTGGCGATCCTGCTGGTCTTCGCGAATGGGTTCTTCGTGGCGACGGAGTTCGCCATCGTGAAGGTCCGCCAGACGCGCCTTCAGGCGCTGGCGGATGAGGGCAAGCCGGGTGCCGGCGGCGCCTTGAAGATGGTGGAGAAGCTGGACGCCTACCTCTCCGCCACGCAGTTCGGCATCACCCTCGCGTCGCTGGGGCTGGGCTGGCTGGGTGAGCCGGCGTTCGCCCACCTGCTGGAGCCGGTGCTGACGCGGCTGGTGCCCGAGGCGGCGGGGCCCGTGCTGGCGCACACCCTGGCGGTGGCCTTCGCCTTCGCCATCATCACCTTCCTGCACATCGTGGTGGGAGAGCTGGCGCCCAAGAGCCTCGCCATCCAGCGCGCCGAGGACACGACGCTGGCGGTGGCCCTGCCCATGCGCCTCTTCTACTTCATCTTCTACCCGGCCATCTGGCTGCTCAATGGCGTGGCGGGGTGGTTGCTGAGGGTCGCCGGGCTGCACGGCGCCCACGAGTCGCAGGAGGCGCACAGCGAGGAGGAGCTGCGCGTCATCCTCCACAGCTCGGCGCAGGCGGGCGCCATCACCACCGCGCGCGCGGAGCTGCTGGAGCGCTCGCTGGAGATGGCGCAGAAGACGGCCCGCCAGGTGATGGTGCCGCGCAACCAGGTGAAGTTCCTGGACGTGGAGGAGCCGCTGGACAAGTGCATCGCGGATGCGCGCGCGGCCGGCCATACGTGGCTGCCGGTGGCCCGGGGGAACATGGACGAGGTGGAGGGGGTGGTGAACGTGAAGGACCTCTTCTTCCTCCTCTCCAGGGGCGAGCTGCGCAGCCTGGCCCAGGTGCAGCGGCCGGTGGTCTACATCCCCGAGCACGTCACGCTGGAGCAGTTGCTCAACGAGTTCCGCCGCCGCCGCCGGCAGATCGCCCTGGTGGTGGACGAGCACGGCGGTACCTCGGGGCTGGTCACCCTCGCGGACGTGGTGGCCGAGGTGGTGGGCGACGTGGCCGAGCTGGGCCGGCGGGTGGACGAGGTGCGCTCGCTCCCGGGCGGCCGCTTCGAGCTGCCGGGCACCGCCCAGCTCGATGACCTCGAGGACCGCCTGGACGTCTCGTTCGAGATCGACGACGAGGACGTCGAGGTGACGACGATCGCCGGCTACATCATGGCCCGGCTGGGACGCATCCCCGAGAAGGGCGACTCGCTCAAGCTGGACATGTGGCGCATCCAGGTGGAGGAGGTGGAGGGGCCGCGCGTGGTGCGGGTGACGGTCGAGCCCCAGACGGGCCCCAAGCCTCCGGTGGTGGTGGCGCCGGAGGCCTCCTGAGCCGGCCTCCCGAGCCGTTCCGGGCTCACCCGAAGTTGTAGGCGAAGTCGAGCCAGGGGATGGGGATGGGCAGGCCCGGCACGCGGATCCCGCCGAGGTCCACGGCCCAGCTCTCCCCGAAGAGGCGCACCGCCAGGGAGTTGAGCATCGGGAGCTGCCCGTAGATGCCCATGTCCGGGGACGCCATCAGCCAGTTCTCCGTGACGAGCGCGACGCGCCGGCTCACCCGGATGTTGCCGCTGAGCGTGGCGATGACGCTGCTGTCGAGGCTTCCCCCCCCGTTGAGGGTCAGCGTGAAGGGTTTGCCCAGGCCCAGCGACAGGTGCGCGTCCGCCGTGCCGTAGGTGGCCGTTCCGAAGACGAAGCCCACGGCGCCGCTGTAGCCACCCAACCCGGGCATGACGAGGCCCTGCGCACCGGCGGCCAGGTGCAGCCTGTCTCCGATCGAGCCGCCCACCTTGATGCCGCCGATGAAGTTGAAGCCCGGCGCGCCCAGCAGCCAGGCCGGGAGCACCGCACCGGCCTGCACGGTGATGTTGTCCGTCAGGCCAATGCTCAGCGAGGAGAAGAAGAGCTCCTTCTGGGAGAAGTAGCCCTCGCCCTGGCGCAGCATCATCCCGCTGGGGGCGTAGAGGTAGCGGGTGCGGTTGGGATCCTGGAACCAGATCTCCCCATCGTCCCGGACCTGGGCGTTGCGCTCGACGGCGATGTCCTTCACCTGCCGGGCCGGCAGCTCCATGCGATCGCCATCCGCCAGCTCCACCACCACGACCCGCTGATCCTGGTGCACCACCACGCCGTGCAGCTCCTGCCCATCCTTCAGGGTGATGCGGGACAGCTCCCGCTTGCCGGACTCCGACGGAGGGGGCTGGGTGAAGGTCTCGGAGGCCGCGGGGGCCTCCGCTTCGGCGGGGGCGGGGGATTCGGGGGACGTGGCGTCCTGCGGGGAGAGCGCCAGCAGGGCCGTCAGGGCGAGGGAGGTCGTGGTCGCGAACATGCCGGCCTGTACTGCAGTGGACGGGCCAGGGATGTGCACTGCTGGAAATTCCGGCACTTGGGGCGCTGAACCCGGCCCGTGTACAGCGGCCTTCACAGGCATCCGGCCGGCTGCGCACCCGGTCGCTCGCCCGGGGAACGGCCGTGTCAGACCGGCCTGCTATGCCGCCCGAGGGCTCCCACGAGGAGGAAGAGAGCAGGCAGGGGCCCGAACCCAGGCCGCCTGTGGAATCGGTTGAGGAAGGGTAGGGTCTGTTCTCGCCCGGACAGCCCCCTGGTCGTCAGGCCGGTGGGCGCCATGCTTGCCTGCTCGCATATCGTCACGCATGGCAGGGTCATGCTTGATCGGCTGAGATCCAGCGTGCTACTCGTCTGATCGCTCCGAGGCCGATTTTTCGGCCTCCGGAACGCTTTCTCGCCCGTCCGCTCACCTTTCGGGAGCACGTTTCACATGCGAATCAAGCGCCTCGACATCACCGGCTTCAAATCGTTCATGGAACGCAGCGTCTTCACGTTCGATGACGGCGTGACGGGCATCGTCGGCCCCAACGGGTGCGGCAAGTCGAACGTGGTGGACTCCATCCGCTGGGTGATGGGCGAGCAGAGCGCCAAGAACCTCCGTGGCCGCGGCATGGAGGACGTCATCTTCAACGGCTCGGAGTCCAAGCCGCCCCTGTCCATGGCCGAGGTGTCGCTCACCTTCCACGTGGACGAGACGGACACCCTCCCGGTCCACCTCTCGGGCCTGCCGGAAGTCACCGTGACGCGCCGCCTCTTCCGCAGCGGCGAGTCCGAGTACCTCATCAACAAGACCACCTGCCGCCTGCTGGACATCACCGAGCTCTTCCTCGGCACCGGCGTGGGCACCAAGGCCTACTCCATCATCGAGCAGGGCCGCGTGGGCCTCATCGTCTCCAGCAAGCCCGAGGACCGCCGCAACCTCATCGAAGAGGCCGCCGGCGTCACCAAGTACAAGTCCCGCCGCAAGGCCGCCGAGCGCAAGCTGGAGGCCACCCAGGCCAACCTCCTGCGCGTCACGGATATCACCAGCGAGCTCGAGCGCCGCCTGGAGAGCCTGTCGCGCCAGGCCAAGAAGGCCGAGAAGTACAAGAAGCTCAAGGCGCGCATGCGGGAGATCGACCTGCACTCGGCCTCGCACCGCTTCCTGGAGCTGCACGCCGAGTCCAAGGTGCTGGTGGAGAAGCTCAACAGCCTGGGCGGCGAGGAGCGCGAGAACCTCGAGAAGATGCGCGAGCTGGAGGTGGTCATCACCAACCGCCGCACCTCGCTGGAGTCCGAGACCGAGGCCCTGCAGAAGCTTTCCGCCGAGGTGCACACGCTGGAGAGCGCCGTGCAGCGCGCGGACCAGGACCTGGCCTACTGGCGCAAGGACCTGGAGGAGACCAGCGCCCGCGTCGCCCAGTCCGAGACCGAGCTGCACACCGTCAAGTCCCGCCAGTCCGAGCTGGCCGAGACCATGGCCGCCCGCGAGTCCGAGCTGAGCAACATCGCCGGCTCGTGGAAGGAGGACGAGGTCTCCATGAAGGTGGCGCAGGAGGAACTGCGCCGGGTGAGCCAGCTCCAGGCGGAGATCTCCCTGCGGCTGGAGCAGGAGCGGGCCGCCGTCGTCACCGTGGCGAGCCGCCTGGCCAACCACGAGAGCAACCTCGTCAACCTGGCCCGCCAGAAGACGGACCTGGAGTCCCGCCGCGCCCGCAGCCGCGCCGAGGCGGATGCGCTGCGCGAGCAGGAGAAGCAGCTCGAGGACGCGCGCCAGCATGTGGCCCGCCGGGTGGAGGACAGCCGCCACCTGTCCATGGAGCTCGCCGAGCGCAAGGGCCATGAGGAAGAGGCCCTGATGCGCACGCGCCAGGCCTTCATGGAGAACGAGGTCCAGGTCATCGGCCTGCGCGAGGAGCTCAGCGACAAGCGCAGCCGGCTGGCCTCCCTGGAGGCGCTCCAGAAGGACTACGAGGGCTTCGACAAGGGCGTGCGCGCGGTGATGGTGCGCGCCGGTGAGGAGGCCCGGCAGCAGGGCATCTTCGGCCTCGTGGCGGACGTCATCTCCACCACGCCGCGCTACGAGCGCGCGGTGGAGGCCGTGCTGGGCGAGCGCCTGCAGCACGTCGTCGTGGAGAGCCGCGGCAAGGGCGTGGAGCTGGTGGAGTACCTCAAGTCCGCCCTCGAGGGCCGCGGCAGCTTCCTGCCCGTGCCCACCCCCGAGCGCGTGCCCTCCGCCGTGCAGCCGGACGTGTCCCGTGCCGGCGTGCTGGCCCGCGCCCTCGATGAGGTGACGTGCGAGGAGTCGCTCAAGCCCGTGGTGCAACTGCTCCTCGGGGACGTGGTCATCGTGGAGGACCTGGGCGTCGCCAAGGCGTACGCCGAGGCCGAGGGCTCCGCGTGCACGCTCGTCACCCTGGACGGTGAGGTGTTCCGCCCGGACGGCACCATCACCGGCGGCGAGCGCGAGGGCGCCGCCGTGGGCGCCCTGCAGAAGAAGCGTGAGATCATCGAGCTGGCCGCCGAGGTGGCCCGGGTGGAGGAGCGCTACAACGAGATCCTCACCCGCCACTACACCCTGCAGAAGCAGATGGGGGACACCGAGGACGTCCTCAAGGGCCTGGCGAAGAACCAGCACGCCGAGGAGCTGAGCCTCGCCAACCAGGAGAAGGATCTGCACAAGGCGAGCGAGGATCTCGCCCGGGTGCGGGACAGGCTCCGGGCGCTGGACGCCGACGAGGCGCAGCTCACGCAGATGTACGACGGGCTGGCCCACGAGGAGGAGAACAGCCGCGGCGAGGTGGCGCACGGCCAGGCGGACCGCGAGGCCCGTGAGGAGCGCGTGAAGCAGCTCGTGGGCGAGCTGGAGTCGCTCAAGCAGCGGGCGGAGACGGCCACCAACAACCTCACCACCCTCAAGGTGAAGGTGGCCGCTGGTGGCGAGCGCGGCGAGGCGGCCCGCAAGGAGCTGGAGAGCCTGCTGGCCCAGAAGGAGGAGATGGCCAACCGGGTGCGCAAGCTGGAGTCCACGGTGCGCGAGGGCTCGTCGCGGGTGGAGGAGTTCCAGCGCCGCATCTCCGAGACGGAGGCGGAGCGCGCCAAGAAGGCCGAGGATCTGGCCGTGACGGCCGGCGTCCTGGAGTCGCGGCGCTCGGCCCATGGCACGGCCTCGACCGAGATTCGCGAGCAGGACAACGTGCTGCGCGAGCTGCGCACCCGGCTGGAGGGCCTCACCCAGGGCCTGTCGCAGATCACCCTGCGCGAGCGGGAGATCGCCCTGGAGCTGGAGCACCTGGTGGCGGGCATCCGCGAGCGCCACGGGACGGAGCTGCCGGAGGAGGTGCACAAGTACCACCTGCTGCCGTCGCTGAACGAGGAGACGGAGCAGGAGCTGAAGGAGCTGCGCGCCCAGGTGGAGAAGATGGGGGAGATCAACCTCACGGCCATCGACGAGCACGCGGACCTGACGAGCCGCTCGGAGTTCCTGCTGACGCAGAAGAAGGACCTGTCGGACTCGATGGAGAAGCTGCAGGAGGCCATCCGGCGCATCGACGCGTCCAGCCGGGAGCGCTTCAAGCAGACGTTCGACATCGTCAACGAGAAGTTCCAGGCCATCTTCCCGCGGCTGTTCGGCGGCGGCCGGGCGAGCCTCGTGCTGACGAACGAAGGGCAGGGGGGCGAGCCGGGCGTGGAGATCGTCGCGCAGCCGCCGGGCAAGAAGCTGCAGAGCATGAACCTGCTGTCCGGCGGCGAGAAGGCGCTGACGGCCGTGGCGCTCATCTTCGCCATCTTCCTCATCAAGCCGACGCCCTTCTGCCTCCTGGACGAGGTCGACGCCCCGTTGGATGAAGGCAACGTGGGCCGCTACAACGACATGGTGAAGGAGATGAGCAAGCAGTCGCAGTTCATCCTCATCACCCACAACAAGCGCACCATGGAAGTGGCGGACACGCTCTACGGCGTGACGATGGAGGAGCCGGGTATCTCCAAGCTGGTGAGCGTGAAGCTGCGCGAGGCCAAGGCGGCCAACGACAACATCACCGCGGCCTGAGCACCGCCGCGAGCTGTCCCTGAGTGAAGGCGCGGAACCTGACTCCAGGTCCCGCGCCTTCGCCGTTTCAGGGTCTGGTAGAACCGCCCCATGCGCAAGCGCACGCTCGCGGTGGCAGTGGCCCTGGGGCTGGGACTCGGGTTGCTGCTGCTCCTCACTCTTCCGTCGCGCGAGGCCGAAGCGCCCTCCGGTAGCACCCCGGCCGTGACGTCGGGCCCACGGCGGCCGCGCCCGGCCGTCCGGACGGAACGTGCCGAGGACCCGGAGGTTCTCGGCACGGCGGAGGCGGGCGGCACTCCGCCCCTCGCACACCCCGCCACCGAGGCCGATGGTGTCCTGCGGGTCGAGGTGTTCGCGAAGGAGCGGCCCGTGCCGGGCGCCAGCGTGCGGCTGTACTGGCGGGGCCCTCGGGATCCCAACCTGGGGGAGGTGCTGTGGCGTCTGGCGGGCTCGGGCTCCACGGATGCGCGGGGACACGTGCGGCTGCCCTCGCGGCCCGGCAACTACCTCGTGACTGTGCGGGCCCCCGGTCAGGCCACGCAATCGCGCGACGTGGTGCGCCCCCATGGCGAGGCCCTCACCCACCTGCGGCTCACACTCGACGCGGGACTCAGTCTCTCCGGGCGCACCGTGGAGAAGGGCTCCGGCGAGCCCCTGCCCCTGGTGGAGCTTCTCCCTCATCCCCCATGGCCGGAAGCTGAATCCCTGGGAGGAGGTGACGGCGCCCCTCGAGGAGCGGGTATTCGCCCACAGCGATGCCCGGGGCGCCTTCCGGGTGGAGGGGCTGGCCGCCGGTACCTGGCTGCTGCGGGCCTCGGCGCCCGGGTACGGGCCCGCGCTGTTGAACGAGGTGCGCGTGCCCGCGCGGGGGCCGCTGGAGATCGCCCTCTCCCGGGCGGGCATCATCGAGGGCTTCGTCGTGGATGCCGGGGGCCGGCCCGCTCCGGGCGCCGAGGTGCGGGTGAGTGGCGGCCTCACCCAGCAGGTGGTCACCACGGGCGAGGGCGGAGGCTTCTCCGCGGAGGTGGAGGCCGGGAGCCATACGGTGTCCGCGCGCCGGGGGAACGAAGCGGGCGCGCTGGAGACGCCCGTGGTGGTGGCCGCGGGTGGGACGGTGCGGGACGTGCGGGTGCGGCTCGGCGCGAGTTCCCTCCTCGAGGGCCGGGTGGTGGCTCGCACGAGCAAGGCGCCCGTGGTGGGCGCCACCGTCGACGTCAGCCCCGCGGGCGCCAACGGGGACTCGGGCCGCGCGGTGACGGATGCGGAGGGCCGCTTCTCCGTGGGGGGCCTCGCTCCCGGCCTCTACGACGTGGTGGCCGCCGCCACGGGCTTCTCCGACGTCATCTGGCAGAACCTGACGCTGGCACCGGGCGAGCGCTTCCTCGTGGAGCTCGAGCTGGAGGGCACCGGCGCGGTGGAGGGTACGGTGAGGGACTCGGCGGGCCGTGCCCTCGCTGGCGTGCGGGTGTTGGGCGGCGAGGCCTGGACGGAGGAGGGCCCGAGCGCCTCGCCCGTCGAGGCCCGCACCAACGCCGAGGGACACTACCGGCTCGAGGGCCTGTCCTCGGGCCCGGAGCGCCTCATCGCGCGTCGGGAGGGGGCCTCGGCCGGGGAGGAGCGCTTCGTCTTCATCGAGGAGGGAGGGACGGCGCGGGCGGACTTCACCCTGGCGGAGACGGGCATCCTGGAGGGCGTGGTCCGCATGGTCTCGGGCCCGCTGCCCACAGGAGCGCTCCAGGTGTACGCCTACCGGAATCAGGGGGAGAGCGGCCGCTCGCCAGGGGACAGTGGAAGGGCCGAGGTGGAGGGCGCGGGCACCTTCCGGATGGTGCTCCCTCCGGGCCTCTACGACGTGTACGCGGAGCCCCTGGAGAACGCCGGCCCTCGCCAGCTCCTTCCGTCGCAGGTGGACGTGGAGGCGGGGAAGACGGTCCGGGTGGAGCTGATCCTCGCGGAGCTCGAATCCCCTCGAGGCCTGCTTCGCGGGCGTGTCCTCGAGCCAGACGGCTCACCCTCGCCCTCGGCCCTCATCATCGGGGAGGGCCCCGTGGAAGATCAGCAGTCGCACTTCTGGGTGAACGCGGATGCGGAAGGGCGCTTCCAGCACTCCATTCCCGCGGAGGCCTCCCTCACGTTGCGCGCGAGCAACGGAGGGCGTTTCGGCATGGTCCAGGGGGTGAAGGCCGGACAGGAGGTGGTGGTGACGCTTCAGCCGGCGGCCTCGATTCGCGGCCGCGTGGTGCGCGCCAACGGCGCCCCCGTGCGGGGCTTCACCGTCGGCGTGGAGCCGCTGCGGCCCGGCTCGGCCCCATGGACGGGGAATGAGCAGGAGTACGCCGCGGAGCGCTTCGAGTTGAAGGACGTGCCGGGCGAGAGCGTGAGGTTGGAGGTGCGCACGAAGGATGGCGCCCGGGGCGAGGCGGCGGTGAGTCTGACTCCCGGCGCGAGCGCCGAGGTGGAGATCCTCGTGCGTGACATGGCCCGCGTGCGCGGCCGGATCGTGGACGCGACGGGGGCCGCCGTGGCCGGTGCGTCCATCTTCCTCTCGACGGCCGAGTCCACCCGGTTCCAGGACACCACGCGGGCCGATGGCCGCTTCCTCGTCGAGGGCCTGTCCGAGGGCGAGCACATGCTGCTCGTCTTCGGCCTGGACGAGGCGGTCCGCGAGAGCCGCCCTGTCACGCTGCGGGCGGGCCAGACGCTCGAGCTGGGCGACGTCCCGCTCCGCCCGCCCTCCCGGTGAGGAAAGACAAAAGGCGCGGAACCCGCCGGGAGGGCTCCGCGCCTTCGTCATGTCAGGCCCGTTTCCGGGCGCCGGTCACTTGTAGTTGACCTTCGGGCAGGCGCCCTGGTCGGCCTTGAGCCGCTCCTGGGCGTTCTTCACGTCCTGCTCGGTGGCCGTCACGGCCTCCTGCAGCCTGCCCTCGAGCTCAGCCCAGGCCGCGTCCTTGGCCTTGAGCTCCTGGACGTTGGCCAACGACTGCTGCTCCGACTGGAGCTGCGCGTTGAGGGCGTCCACGGACTGCTTGGAGGCCTCGACGAGCGCGTTGCACTTGCTGGTCAGCTCCGGCAGCAGATCGTACTGCTTCTTCGGCGGGGTCTTCTGGAACTTGACGATCACCGCCTCGTACGTCTCCGCGGCGTTGGCGCGGGCGCCGAAGGCGATGGCCGTGTTCGCGGCGCGCTGATTGCGCAGCAGATCGAGCTGGTAGAAGCGCAGCTCGGGCGTCATGTCCGCGGACGCCTCGGTGGCCTGCGAGTGGAAGTGGGTGAAGCGGTAGGGGAACTTCACCTCGGTGACGTCCAGCTTCACCGGAATGGCCATCATCTTGGCCTGGAGGCAGGCGGCGAGCTGATCACCCTCGGGGGTGTTGGTGGGCTCGAAGACGATCTCCGCCGCGGTCGCCGACTCCTTCTTCAGGTCCACGGAGGCCTTGAGCTGGGGCGGGGCCTTGGTGGTGAAGGGGGCGTAGCACTCGCACCAGGAGGGCTGGGCGAGCCGCACGGCGCCCGAGAAGTCCGAGCCCGGGTTGAGGCCGAACTTGACGCTGGCGCTGTTGCCCACCTCGTGGACGAAGGTGCTCTCGGACTCCACCGGCTGGGCGCCCTTGGGCAGGGCGGTGAGCGGCACGCGCGCATCCACCACCTTCTGGATGCAGGCGGTGCCCTCCGGGGTGAGGTTCTCGCCGGTGATGGCGTGGGTGCCGCCCTGCTCGTTGACGGTGGTCTTCACCACCACGCGGGTGGACTCGGCCTCACCGCGGGACTTGGGGTCCACCAGGCACTCCATCACCTCCGGGCGGGTGGTGAGGAGCGCGCCCACGAGGATGCCCTGGTTGGTGGGATTGGGCAGGGTGAGGGACTTGGGCTGGCACACCGCCACGTCGAAGGGCGGCTGGTTGGTGATGCGCAACCGCTCCTCGGTGGTGGTCGGGCCCTTCTTCTGGGCCTGCTGCTGGCCGGCACACCCGGCCGCGAGGAGGACGGAAGCGATGGCGATACGGCGCATCATGCTGGGGGAACTCCCTTGGGGTTGGGGAAAAGCGAGGGCCTATTTATCAAGGCCCTCGGCATTCTTGAGATCCTTCAACCGCAGCCCGTTCTTCTTCAGGAGGCGGTAGAGGCTCTGCATGGACAGGCCGGTGTGCTGCTCGGCCGTCTTCATGTCGAAGTTGGACACGCGCATGACCTCGGCGAAGTAGAGGCGCTCGAAGTCGGCCACCACCCGGTCCTTGGCCTCGTGGTAGGGCATGCCCGTCACCAGGGCGGCCACGCTGGTGGAGGGCGGCTGGCCCTCGTCCTTGCGCTCGGGCTGGGCCATGAAGTCCAGCCAGCTCACGTTGCCCGTCTCCTGCATGAGGGCCCCGCGCTCGAGCACGTTGCGCAGCTCGCGCACGTTGCCGGGCCAGTCGTAGCCCTCGAAGAGGCCGAGCGTCTGGGCGGTGAGCTCGAAGGAGGACTTGAGGCCGCGCAGCAGGGACTGGGCGAGCACGGGGATGTCCTCGCGCCGGGTGCGCAGCGGGGGCAGGCGCACGCGCGCCACCGCCAGGCGGTAGTAGAGGTCCGCCCGGAAGCGGCCCTGGCGCACGTCCTCCTCGAGGTTGCGGTGCGTGGAGGCGATGACGCGCACGTCCACCGGCACCGGCGCCCCGTCCAGCGAGGGCACCTCGCGCGACTCCAGCACGCGCAGCAGCTTGGGCTGCAAGGACAGCGGCAGCTCGCCCACCTCGTCCAGGAAGAGGGTGCCGCCCTGGGCCGCCTCGAAGACGCCCTTGCCGCCCTCGTCGCCGTTGGAGCGCAGGCCGCCGAACAGCTCGCGCTCGGCCTTCTCCTCGGTGATGAGGTTGCAGTCCACCACCTTGAAGGGGCCATGGCGCCGGCGCGAGTGCTCGTGCACCGCGCGCGCCGCCAGCTCCTTGCCCGTGCCCGTCTCGCCTTCCAAGAGGAGGTTCATGTCCTCCCGGGCGATGCCGCGCAGCTGCGCGAAGACGACGCGCATCTTCTCCGAGGTGGCCACCAGGGCGCCGAAGGCATCCGCCCCGCCCATCACCTCCACCTCGGTGGCGCGCGCCTCCTGCTTGAGCGCCAGCTTGGTCTTGCCCAGCATCACCTTGTCACCCGGCTGTATCAGCGCCTGCATCACCTGATGGCCGTCCAGGAAGGTGCCGTTGCGGCTGCCGAGGTCGCGCAGGACGATGCCCTTGCTCGTGCGCTCCAGCTCGATGTGCCGGCGGCTCACCGTCTGGTCACTCAGCACCAGGTCGCTCGCCACATCCGAGCCCACGCGCAGCAGCGCATCCTGCGTGGTGACCTTCTTGCCCTTGTCCGGGCCGGCTACCACCTCCACCGTCCAGTCGCGCACTTGAATCCGCGTCGAGCGCCCCTCGGGGCTCTGCACGGTCTGGGTGACCTCCGGCCTGTCGTCGATCATTGGCGTAGACCCTCCAACCCGGGGCGGCGGAGTGGGTACTCCGCCAAGCGTCGCGGGAGTTTCCTGTTTATGGGGCTAATACGGCGGGAGCAAGCGTTAGTGTCGGACTGTGCGGGGCGCTGTGTCAGGGCAGCAGCCTTCCGGGAAGATTCCCATCGGGGCGGCGGGCGCGCGCGAAACGAAGCGGCCCGGGGAGGCCAACCCCCCCGGGCGCGCGTGCTTCGTCGGGTATCCGGGGCCCGCTAGTACCGGGCGGGCGAGTCGCTGGCCGGGAAGGACTCCTTGGAGTCCTCGTCCACGATGTCATCCGACTCGTTGCCGCCGGACTTCACCTTGGCGTTGGTCTGGGCCCCGGGGGAGGCGCCGCCCTTGGCCTTGAGCTTCTTGCCGCCTCGGGTCTGGGCGCTACCGCTGGCCTTCACGCCCTCGGTGCGGACCAGCCGCGCGCCCAGCAGGTTCTTCGCGCGCTCGGCCAGGTCTCTCTGGGACTCCTGGTAGTCGCGGAAGAAGTCCACCAGCTCCTGATCGCCGCTCTCCTCGGCGTCCTGGATGTACTGGCCGATCTCCGAGGCTCCCTGGAGACAGTGGTAGAGAACGCTGATGACGTCGTAGTTCTCGTCCTTGGTCCCCGTGGCCTGCTCCCCTGCCTCTGCCATCGTCCACCTCCGTGCGTGAGCAATTGCTCCGGGCAACCTGCGCACGGGGAAACCGGGGTGCCCGGGGAGCACGGCTGCCCGCCTGCCCCCGGGGGACGGGGCCCTGGTTTCAGGCCTGGAGCATCGGGTCGAGCCGCCCCTCGCTCTCCAGCCGGGCGAGATCCGAATAGCCGCCCACGTGGGTGTCGCCGATGAAGATTTGCGGCACGGTCCTCTGGCCGCCGCTCATCTCCACCAGCTTCGACCGCATGTCGTCGTCTCCGGTGACGTCCAGCTCCTCGTACTTCACGCCCTTGCGCGTCAGCAGGTCCTTGGCCCGGACGCAGTAACCGCAATAGGTGGTGGTGTAGATTTTCACGGGCTTCACGCGTGTCCTCCCTCGTGTCTTTCTCCAAACTAAGAGGGGGAGGGACGCCACGCCACCCGGCGCACGCCCGGCTCCCTGAAACGCGAACGGCCCCCGGCTCCACGAGGGAACCGGAGGCCGTCCGAGAGACACCGGAGCGCGGGAGGCACCCGCGCTCCAGGGTCTGGGGGCGACTACATGCCCATGCCGCCCATACCGCCCATGCCGCCCATGCCGCCCATACCGCCGCCGGCGGGCATGTCCTTCTCCTCCTTCGGGCGCTCGGCCACCATGGCCTCGGTGGTGAGCATGAGGGAGGCGACGGAGGCCGCGTTCTGCAGTGCGTAGCGGCTCACCTTGGCCGGGTCGATGACGCCGGCGGCCAGCAGGTCCTCGTAGACGCTGGTGGCGGCGTTGAAGCCGTACGAGCCAGTGCCCTCCTTGACCTTGTTCACGATGACGCTGCCCTCGAGACCGCCGTTGCCGACGATCTGGCGCAGGGGCTCCTCGACGGCGCGGCGGATGATGTCCACGCCGAACTTCTCACCGGCCTCCACCTTGAGGGTGTCCAGCACCTTGGAGCAGCGCAGCAGGGCCACGCCACCGCCGGGGACCACGCCCTCCTCGACGGCCGCGCGGGTCGCGTTGAGCGCGTCCTCCACGCGGGCCTTCTTCTCCTTCATCTCCGTCTCGGTCGCGGCGCCCACGTTGATGACGGCCACGCCGCCCACCAGCTTCGCCAGACGCTCCTGGAGCTTCTCGCGATCGTAGTCGCTGCTGGTCTCCTCGATCTGGGCGCGGATCTGCTTCACGCGCGCCTCGATGTCCTTCTGCACGCCCGCACCGTCGACGATGGTGGTGTTGTCCTTGTCGATGGTGATGCGCTTGGCCTTGCCCAGGTCGTTGAGCGTCAGCGTCTCCATCTTGATGCCCAGGTCCTCGGCGATCATCCGGCCGCCCGTCAGGGTGGCGATGTCCTCGAGCATGGCCTTGCGGCGGTCACCGAAGCCCGGCGCCTTCACCGCGGCCACGTTCAGCACGCCACGGATCTTGTTCACCACCAGGGTGGCCAGGGCCTCGCCCTCGATGTCCTCGGCGATGATCAGCAGCGGCTTGCCGGAGCGGGCCACCTGCTCGAGGATCGGGAGCATGTCCTTCATCGAGGAGATCTTCTTCTCGTTGATGAGGATGAGGCAGTCGTTGAGGACGACCTCCATGCGCTCCGGGTCCGTCACGAAGTACGGGGAGAGGTAGCCGCGGTCGAACTGCATGCCCTCGACCACGTCCAGGGTGGTGTCGAGGCCCTTGGCCTCCTCCACCGTGATGACGCCCTCCTTGCCGACCTTCTCCATCGCATCGGCGATGATCTGCCCGATGGTGGTGTCGCCGTTGGCGGAGATGGTACCGACCTGGGCGATCTCCTTCTTGTCCTTGGTCGGCTTGGCCAGGTTCTTCAGCTCGGCCACGATGGCCGCCACGGCCTTGTCGATGCCGCGCTTGATGTCCATCGGGTTGTGACCGGCGGCCACCAGCTTCGCGCCCTCGCGGAAGATGGCCTGGGCCAGCACGGTCGCGGTGGTGGTGCCGTCACCGGCCACGTCGGAGGTCTTGGAAGCAACCTCCTTCACCATCTGCGCGCCCATGTTCTCGAACTTGTTCTCCAGCTCGATCTCCTTGGCGACGGTCACGCCGTCCTTGGTGATCGTGGGGGAGCCGAAGGACTTCTCGATCACCACGTTGCGGCCCTTGGGCCCCAGGGTGACCTTGACCGCGTCGGCCAGGATGTTCACGCCGCGGAGAATGGCCTCACGAGCGCGCACGTCGAACAGAATGTCTTTCGCCATAGTAATGAATTCCTTTGGGTAGGGTTGAGGAGCGGGGAAGGGGACGACTACTTCTCGATCACGCCGAGCACATCCTCCTCACGGAGGATGAGGTGCTCCTCACCGTCGATCTTGATCTCGGTGCCCGCGTACTTGCTGAACAGGATGGTGTCACCGGCCTTGATGTCGAGCGGGCGGACCTTGCCGTCCTCGAGCACCTTGCCGTTGCCGACCGCGATCACGTGGCCCTCGAGGGGCTTCTCCTTGGCGGTGTCGGGGATGAACAGACCGCCCTTGGTCTTGTTCTCCTCGGCCACGCGCTTGACGATCAGGCGGTCCTGCAGGGGACGAATCTTCATGGTCTGTCTCCTTGAGATGGGGCGCCCCGGCATGCGGAGCACCCATGGGGGTTGGGGATGAGGGCCTCGCGGCCCGGGCCGTTAGCACTCGCACCTCGCGAGTGCCAATCAGCCGGCGCGCGGGATAATAACCAGGGAAGTCGACCCGTCAAGCGAGCCGGGACGATGGGGAGGGATTCCGCCAAGTCCCCGTCACAACTCGGGTTTTCGCCTCTGTCTCCCTGTGGACGTTGGGATGCGGGCAGGGGGCCGTCCCCCCGTTTCTGGCAGTCGCGAGGGTCGAGTGCCAGCGTAAGTACCCGGAATGATTGGGGGTCTTTTTGCCGCGTGTGGGGGGTCGTTGGTAACTTTTACGGGGCGCCCCCGGCCCGTTCAACCTCGGGGGGCGTTGGAGGTCGAGAGTCCATGAGTCAACTGGTGACGGCCCCGTCGTTGAAGGAGTTCTTCAAGGCGCTGTTGGAAGAAGTCATCCGGCGCCAGAAGCTCGCAGTCGGGGAGACGACCGAGTTCTACCTGGTCAACCTGCTGGCCGAGTTCGCCTGCACCGACAACCTGTTCAGCAAGGGAGAGGACGGGCGCAAGGAGCAGGAGCCGCTGGCGGTGCTCTACCACCGCTCGCTGCAGCAGCAACGCGACGAGCGCATCCGCACGCTGAGGCGCCTGGGGGACGTGTCGCTCTACCAGGCGGGCTTCTTCTCCGGCGCGCTGCGCGAGGGCCCGGTGGGGCAGGACTACTACATTCAAATGGGCGGGGCGGCCTACGGGCAGCTCGCGGACCTGGCCCCCGCCGCGGGCTTCGCCGCCGTCTACCGGGAGCTGAGCGCCCGCTTCCGCGCCCTGGTGGACGTGCTGGAGGAGATCGCCGCGCGCGGGTTGGTGCAGAACCCCTCGGGCGCCCTCAAGGTGTACGAGAGCTGGGTGCGCACGGGCAGCGACAAGCTGGAGCAGGTGTTGGTGGATGCCGGCCTGGTGATGCCCAAGGGCCTGCCGAACTGAAGCGGGGAGGCCCTGAATGATAGGCCGCGTGCAAGAGCACCTGGAGGCCATCTACGGCATCACCTGCGCCGCGCGGGCGGAGGGCTTCGTGGTGGACACGGAGGCCGCCGTCCAGCTCGGCGCCACCGGCCGGTGTGAGGAGGAGCTCCTCGTCCACGAGGCGGAAGGGGAGCTGGAGATGGCCCTCTACCTCGCCCCCGCGCTGCTCCACCGTCTCGCGCCCTACTGGAGCGGCGGCCCCCTGGACTCGCTGCTGGAGCGCGAGCTGGACGGCTTCTGCCAGCTCGCCGAGGGCGTCTCCCACTTCCTCTATGTGGCGCACACGGCCACACATGGACGCACCGTGTCCCTGTTGGAGCTGGAGGCGCAGGCGGAGGTGGACAAGTTCGCCCTGTGCCTGCTGCACCGGTGGGGGGACGGGGTGGAGGCGTGGGCGGAGGAGCTGCTGGGGAGGCTGTTCGACCGGGTGTCCTACCGGGAGCGGCTGTCCGAGGCGGAGCGCTGGCGGTACGAGGAGGCCAACCGGCTGTCGCGCAACTTCTGCTCCCGGCTGATGGGACACGTGACGGGGAGGCGGCTGGAGCGGCTGCTGACGGACCTGCGTTACGCGTACCGGTTGGGCGCAGAAGCCAAGCTGCGGCATTTCGGACAAGTCTCCTGACCGCGGCGGCCGGGCATCGGTTACCTTGAGGGCCTATGCCCCGTGAGGCGTCCGCCGGAGGAGTAGTCATCCGAGAGCAGGGGGGCGAGCTGGAGGTGGCCGTCATCCGGCCCCACGGCCGCTCCCTGTGGGCGCTTCCCAAGGGGCATGTGGATCCGGGGGAGACGCCCGAGCAGACGGCCGTGCGCGAGGTGTGGGAGGAGACGGGCCTGAGGGCCACGCTCGTCGCGCCGCTGGGGGAGATCCGCTACGTCTACCAGTTCCGGGGCCAGCGCATCTTCAAGCGCGTGCACTTCTACCTGTTCCGCTACCAGTCCGGGCTGCTGGGAGACATCCAGCACGCGGGGCACCGGGTGGAGGTGGACGAGACGCGTTGGGTGCCACTGGCACGGGTGGCGGCGCTGCTGGGCTACAAGGGCGAGAAGGCCATCGCCGCGCGCGCGGCCAGGATGCTGCTGCGCGCGGGGGCCAGCCTCGCCCTGTCCGGGGTGATACGCCCGGAGGGCTCCGGCGACTAGGCGCCGTTGGCCTTGTCGTCCTTGTTGTACTTGCCGGTGAGGGCCTCGCGCACGTCCCGGTCGAACTTCACGCGGCCGGTGGCGACCTCGCGCAGCGAGAGCACGGGCGGCTTGTTCTTCGAGATCTCGATGATGGGGCGGGCGCCGGCCATGAGCTGACGGGCGCGCTTGGCCGCCAGCAGCACGAGCGCGAAGCGGTTGTCGACCAGGGGGAGGCAGTCTTCGACTGTGACGCGAGCCATGGTGGGAAACGTCCTTCGCTAAGTACTGGGGAGAAAGGGATCAACCTAGAGAGTGGCCTCTGGCGAGTCAAGGAAGGATGAGGCCCGCTGTCGGACGGGGGAAGGATCACCGGGGGACTCGGCCGCCCGTGTGCTAACCTTATAGGCGCCTGTACGGACAGACCGGCTGTCGATGCCCAGGAGCCTCCCTTCCCCGTGAACTCCGACATGCTCCGTTCATCCGGACCCGAGCTGGAGCAGCCCGAGACCGTCCCACGGGGAGGCGTGTGGAGCCCCCGGCTCGTCTGGGTGCTCTGTGGCGTCATCCTCTTCTTCTTCTGGGTGGATGGCCTCTACCTGGGCGCCTTCAGTGCCTGGATGCTGGGCATCCGCGTGGTGTGGGCCTCGAGCTTGCTGGGCTACACGTACTTGATCCGCTCGGCGCCCCTCTCCTGGGCGGGTCCGCTCACGGACCTGAACGTGCTGGTCTCCACGGTCTGTGTCCTGGGGCTCACCGTGGAGATGGGAGGCGTGGGCGGCCCCTACTTCCTCATGGTGCCCGCCCTGCCCATGGTCATCACCCTCATCTACCGGCGGCACGTGCGGGCCGTGCTCCTGTGCGGCGTGGTGGGAATCGCCGGGACCGCCGTGCTCCTGGGGTGGCAGGGCCATTCCCCCAACCAGGCCTTCACCTGGCTGGCCGTGGTGACGGGCATGGCCCTGCTCGCGGCGTACTTCGCCCGGCAGACGCTCCAGGTCCAGCAGGTGGATCAGCGCGCCCGGCTCGAGCGCGCCCGCCGCGAGTCGCTCGAGGCCCTGGCCTGCAGCGAGCACCGCCGGGCCCAGTCGGAGAAGCTGGCCATCGTCGGGCGGCTGGCGTCGGGCGTGGCGCATGAGATCAACAACCCGCTGGCCTACGTGGGCTCCAACGTCAACTTCGTGCACACCGAGCTGCTGGAGGCACGGGAGCTGAACCGGGAGGAGCTGGCCGAGGTGCTCACGGAGACGCGCGTGGGCATCCAGCACATCCAGCAGATCGTCTCGGACCTGAGGGGCTTCGCGCGCATGGACGCCAACGAGCCCACGGAGTGCTCGCTGGCGGACGTGGTGGCCGATGCGATGAAGCTGGCCTCGCTCCGGTTGAAGCACGTGTCGTTCCTGCAGGTGGACGTACCCGCCGAGCTGCCGGAGATCCTCGTCCTGCGGCAGCGGCTGGTCCAGGTGGTGCTCAACCTGCTGATCAACGCCGGAGACGTGCTGGAGTCCCACCCGGTGCCGGGCAGCGAGGTGCGGTTGATCGGCCGCGCCGAGCAGGAGCGCGTGGTGCTGCTCATCGAGGACAACGGGCCCGGCTTCGCCCCGCATGTGTTGCCCCGGCTCTTCGAGGCCTTCTTCACCACCAAGAGCCCCGACAAGGGCACCGGCCTGGGCCTGACGCTGTCGCGCGAGCTGGTGGAGCAGTTCGGCGGCACGCTCTCCGCCAGCAACCGTCCGGAGGGCGGCGCGCGCCTGCGCATCGAGCTTCCCCGTCCGCCCGGCCAGGCTCTCCGAGGAGCCCGCCACCGGGGAGGACGAGGACAGGGTGCGCGGAGCCGCCTGACCCACAAGGCCGCCGGGCTCACGCGACCCGTTCGGTCTCACCCACTTCCGCGTCGAAGCGCTCCACGAGCTTGTGGGGCGTGTCGTTGAACATCAGCCGGAGCACGTCCGGGCGAGCGTAGTGTCCCGCCGGATCCGCCACGGCCTTGGCGAGCGGGATGAGCCCCAGATCGAGGTCCGCGTAGACGAGGCCCTCGGCGCGCTCGTCCAGCGGCTGGGCCAGGGCCCGGCCATCCGGACCGAAGATCATCGCGAAGCCGCCCCCGGCCAGCAGCATCTTCGCCCGGTCCGGCGCATCGCACAGCAGGGCCGTCATCTCCTCGGAGACCGTGGCGCACGAAGCGATGACGAAGCACTGTCCCTCCACCGCGTACATCCGGCTGGCGGCGAGATTCACCTCGGGCCCGAGCGCGTACGCCATGTCCCGATAGAGCGAGAAGCTGGGCCACGCCGACACATGCACCTGCTCGCCCTGGGTGAACATCGCCTGCTTCACCAGCGGCTGGAGGTGCTCCCAGCAGTTGAGTGCCCCCAGCCTGCCGAGCGCCGTGGGGTGCACCTTCAGATCCCCGCCGTCTCCCTCTCCGAATACCGTGCGCTCGGCGTGCGTGGGCTTGAGCTTGCGCCGCGCGGCGATGAGCCCCCCCTCCGGGCCGATCAGCGCCTGGCCCATGTAGAGGCTGGACCCGGAACGCTCGCTGTAGCCCATCACCACGTGGATGTTGTTCTGCCGGGCCGCCTCGCGCAGCCGTGACATGTGGGGGCCCGCCACCTCGAGCGACTGGTCGAAGTAACGCTGCACGAACTGCATGCCCCAGCCGGGCGCGCCGAGCCAGATCCAGAACGGGTAGCCGGGCAGCCACGTCTCCGGAAAGGCGATGAGCGAGGCGCCGTTGCTCGCCGCCTCGGTGATGAGGCGCACGGCCTTGTCCACACCGGCGTCGAGGTCGAGGAACGCGGGAGCGGCCTGGACGGCCGCGGCCTTGAATCGGGGATGGGTCGTCTTCATGGCTCATGGGTACCGCGCGTCCGCGCACGCGGCTTGACCGGGAGCGCACGGCGGCTTGACCCGGAGTGCACGGGGCGCACAGGGGGTACCTCGCGTGGCGGGAGGCGGACCGTTAGCGTTCGGGGCATGGGGAGCCTCCTGACGACGGCGCGAGTGCCGCCGCGCGAGCAGTTCGACTTCTGGCGTGAGGTGGTCTGCCAACGGTTCGTCCCCCTGGACACCCGGCGCCAGGACGCTGGCCCGTTCCTGGGGAGCCTCGAGGCGACGCCGGTGGGTGGCCTCGTGGTGACGGACATCACTGCGGACCCACAGCAGGTGGTGCGCTCGCGCCAGTCCATCAAGAGCTCGGACCCGGACGTGCTCATGGCCTGCCTCCACCTCGGAGGCGCTGGCGCGGTGGAGCAGGACGAGCGCGTGGCGCGGCTCTCGCCCGGGGACCTGGTGATGTTCGACAGCACGCGCCCGTACCGGCTGCTCTTCGACAGCCGCTTCCGGCAGCTCGTGTTCCACTTCCCCCGGCAGCGGCTGTTGCCCCGGCTGGCCGCTCCAGAGGCGGCGATGGCGGTGTCCGTGGGCGGGCGCGCCGGGGTGGGTCGGATCGCCGCGGACTTCCTGCGCTCCCTCGGGGAACAGGCCGGAGCGCTGGATGACCGCAGCGCCCCCGCCATCGTCGAGCAGGTGTTGGGGTTGCTCGCCCTGGCCTTCGGCACGTCTCCCGAGCCCGAGGACGCGCCCGCCTCGCCGGCCCACCTCGCCCGGTTGAAGCGGCTCCAGGCGTACCTCGAGGAGCACCTGGCCGAGCCGGAGTTGTCTCCAGCGGACCTGGCCGCCGCGCACCACATCTCGGTGCGCTACCTGCACCGGCTGTTCGAGCTTCTCGGGGTGCTCCATGGGCGACTGGTTGCGCGAGCGGCGGCTGGTGCGCTGTGCCGAGGCGCTCGTGGATCCCCGTCAGGCGGGGCGGAGTGTCTCGGAGATCGCCTTCGCCTGGGGCTTCAACGACGCGAGCCACTTCAGCCGCGCCTTCAAACAACGCTTCGGCATGAGCCCGAGGGACTACCGCGCCCGGGCCCGCGAGTAGTGCCCGCCAGGGGCGTCCATGACAAAGTGCGCTCCCAGAGAGCCACCATGCATCGTCTCCTCCCGCTGATCGCCGCCTTCGCGCTGTGTTCCCTCGCCTGCGAGCGGAAGTCCCCGCCTCCTTCGGCCCCCGCTCCGGTGGCCGCTCCGGCGGAGCAGCGCGCCCCCTCACAGGAGGGGCCCATTCTCATCGGCACGCTGGGGAGTCTCACGGGCTCGGAGGCCTCGTTCGGCACGGTGGTGCGCGATGGCATCCAGTTCGCCGTGGAGCAGGTGAACGCCGCGGGCGGAGTGAAGGGCCGCGAGGTGGAGCTCCGCTCCTATGACACCCAGGGCAAGCTCGAGGAGTCCGTGGCCGCGGCCAAGCGTCTCCTCACGCAGGACCGCGTGGTGCTCATCCTCGGAGACGTGACGTCGTCCGGCTCGCTGGCCATCGCCGACGCGGTGCAGGCGGCGCAAGTGCCCATGGTGACGCCTTCGTCCACCCACCCGGACGTGACGAAGAAGGGCGATTTCGTCTTCCGCACCTGCTTCATCGATCCCTTCCAGGGGGGCGCCATGGCGCGCTTCGCCCGGGAGAACCTGAAGCTCGAGCGCGTGGCGGTGTTGCACGACAGCAAGAACGCCTCGTCGCTCGGCCTGAGCGAGGCCTTCACCGAGGCCTTCCGGAAGCTGGGCGGGAAGGTGGTGGCGGTGGAGAGCTACTCGAAGGGGGACACGGACTACCGCGCGCCGCTGCTGGCCGTGAAGAAGGTGAAGCCCCAGGCCCTGTACCTGCCGGGCTTCTACAGCGAGGTGGGGGTCATCGCCCGCCAGGCGCGCGAGATGGGCCTGACGCAGCCGCTGCTGGGCGGGGATGGTTGGGAGTCGGACCGCCTCTTCGAGCTCGCCGGCGGCGCGCTGGAAGGCGCCTACTTCTCGTCGCACTACGCCGAGGACAACCCCGCCCCCGAGCTTCCAGCGCTTCATCACCGCGTTCCGCGAGCGCTACGGCCGCTCTCCCGAGGCCGCCTCCGCGCTGGGCTATGACGCGGCGAAGGTGGCGCTCGCGGCCATCGAGCGGGCGAAGTCGCTCTCCGGCCCGGACATCCGCGAGGCGCTCGCGAACACCCAGAACCACCCCGGCGCCACGGGCACCCTCACCCTCGACGCGGATCGCAACCCGGTGAAGCCCGCCGTCATTCTCACGATTCGCGAAGGCAAGCGCCGCTTCGCCGCCGCCGTGACGCCGTGAACGCTGACGCACCGCGGTAGCTTCCACCGGAGAACATCCGCTTCTTTTCCGGGGATGACGGATGGTCCGGAGTGCGGATGTTCGCGGCCACGCTCCGGGAGGTCTGAATGGCGGATATGCGCGACGAAGCGGTGGCCGCGGAAGGCTCATCGCTGAAGGTCGTGATGATTGCCTCGGTGGCCGCCGTGGGTGGCTTCTTGTTCGGCTATGACACGGCGGTCATCAATGGCGCCGTCGGGGCCCTGGAGGCGACCTTCCAGGCGGGGGACACGGCCATCGGGCTCTCGGTGTCCTCGGCGCTCATCGGCTCGGCCATCGGGGCGTTCATGGGCGGGCAGCTGGCGGATCGCCTGGGCCGCATCCGGACGATGGTGGTGGCCTCGGTGCTCTTCTCGGCGAGCGCGCTGGGCTCGGGGCTCGCCTTCGGGCTCGTGGACTTCAGCCTGTGGCGCCTGGTGGGCGGCGTCGCGGTGGGGATGGCCAGCGTCATCGCCCCCGCCTACATCGCGGAGATCGCTCCGGCCCACCTGCGCGGGCGGCTCGGTTCGCTCCAGCAACTGGCCATCGTGACCGGCATCTTCTCCGCGCTGCTCGTGGATTACGGCATCGCCGCCGGGGCGGGAGGCTCCGCGCAGAATCCCTTCTGGCTCGGACTCGGGGCCTGGCGGTGGATGCTCCTGTCCGAGCTTCCCGTCGCCATCCTCTATGGCATCGGCGCCCTCATGATTCCCGAGTCCCCCCGCTACCTGGTCGCGAAGCATCGCGATGAGAAGGCTCGGGAAGTGCTCCGCTCCATCATCGGGCGCCGCGCGGAGTCCAAGGTGGAGGAGATCCGCCAGAGCCTCTCGGGCGAGCAGACTGGCACGTTCGCGGACCTCCGGGGGCGCTTCGGGCTGCTCCCCATCGTCTGGGTGGGCATCGGGCTGTCGCTCTTCCAGCAGTTCGTGGGAATCAACGTCATCTTCTACTACTCGAGCGTCCTCTGGCAGGCGGTCGGGTTCTCGGAGCGGGACTCGCTGGCCATCACCGTCATCACCAGCGTCACCAACATCGTCACCACCTTCATCGCCATCGGCACGGTGGACCGTTTCGGGCGCAAGCCGCTGCTCATCGTGGGCTCGGTGGGCATGTCGCTGACGCTCGGGACGATGGCGTACCTGTTCGGCACGGCCGGGATGGATGCCGCGGGCAAGCCCGTCCTGGAGGGGACGGCGGGCACCCTCGCCCTGGTGGCCGCCAATCTCTACGTCTTCTGCTTCGGCCTGTCGTGGGGACCCATGGTGTGGGTGCTGCTCGGGGAGATGTTCAACAACCGCATCCGCGCCCGGGCCCTGGCGCTCGCGGGCTCGGCGCAGTGGGTCGCCAACTTCCTCGTCTCCGCCACGTTCCCCGCCCTGCGGACGGCGGGCCTGGGGCTGGCCTACGGGCTCTACACTGCCTCCGCCATGGCCTCGCTCGTGTTCGTGCTCCTCTTCATCCGGGAGACCAAGGGCAAGGAACTGGAGGACATGTAGCCTCCCGCCGGGCCGTGCTTCACGGCTCCAGCGCGGACACGTCCGGGCACGCCGAGGCACTGCCCACCACGGCCGTCTCCCAGCTTCGTTTCAAGTAGGTGAGCCGGAAGCGGGCGTCCCAGCACTCCACCTGTGTCGCGGTGAAGCCCGCGGGCACGTCTCCGCCCGTCACCGAGATGATTCCCACGCCCCCCCGGTCCTTCGTCCACCGGCTGAGGATGGCGAGGTCCTCCTTCTGGGTGCCGGGGAGGATGTCGGTGTCCTCCAGCAGGAAGCCCATTTCTCCGAGGCCGCCGGGAAGCTCGCGATAGGCGTAGAGGAACTCGGACGCCGTTTGGGGTGAGGCGGGCACGAAGCGCATCCGCACGCTGATGGGGAGAGCGCGCGTCTGGTAGACGATCTCCAACAGGTCCAGGTCCGCGAGCCCTCCGGCGTCGAAGCCGTGGGCCTTCGTCTGCTTCACGAGGAGCCTCACCGCGCCCGTGCCCTTGCGCAGCCCACCGTCCGGCTGGAAGGTGCCCTCCACGGCGGACCACCACCGGTCCTCGCCGGAACCCCGAGGCCGGTACTGGAGCAGATAGGTGAATTGCTCGGGCTCGCGCTTCATCGCGAAGCGCACCTCGTGACCGGGGTGGTTCGGGGCCGGCCAGGGTCCCCACACGCGCACGTCCGGCGCACGTGTCGTGGGCGGCAGCTTCCGGATCTCCTCCAGCAGGGTGAGCAGTCCATCCATCCCCCTGTTGAACGCGTCCGAGGCCGCGCGCGTGTCCCGGTAGAGCGGGGACGGCTCTCCCACGGCCAGGGCATCCGAGCGCTGTCGCAGGCCTCCCTCGCTCACCGGGCCGCTGGAGGCGGGCAGCTTGGAGGCGAGGTCCTCGCGGGTGGGCAGGGCGTTGAGGAACTCGAGATCGTCGTTGGAGAAGTTCCCGCCACACGCGGCGGCGAGGCAGCCCAACAGCAGGAGCCAGCAGGTGCGCATCACGTGCTCCCTGTCAGAGGCGGTACGTCACGAGCGCGCCGAGCTCCCAGTAGCCCAGGGAGCGCTGTGCGTCGACGTTGTAGAGGAGGTAGTGGACGCGGGCGCGCCCGGTGAGCTCGAAGCGATCCGACATCCGCCAGCGCACGCCGCCCACGAGGCCCGGGGTGAGCACGGCGTAGAACTGGTCCGGGAGGCTCGCGTCCTCGAAGTCCCGGCCCATGACGAGGTAGGCGAGCCGGGGGCCGACGAAGGGGGACACACGGCCCAGGGGCCACTCGGCCACCAGTGAGGTGCCCACGGTCAGCAGCGAATAGCGGTAGCGCGGCCCCGAGAGGGTAGGGAGCTCCAGCGTGGCCTGCCGCCCACCGAGCGCCAGGTCGATGTCCCAGCGCCAGTTCTCGCGGAAGTAGTGGTGCAGCCCCACCTCGAGGCCGAGCAGCGGCGTGGAGAGGAAGAGGTTCTCGCGGGTGGGCGTATCGAAGAAGGAGTGGTAGCCGCCGGTGAGTCCCAGTGTCCAGTACGTGCGCGGTCCGCGCTCGCGGGGCGCCACGCCCTTCACCGGATCATCCGAGAAGGGCGCGTCGCGCAGCCGGGACTCGTCGAGCACCGTGGTGCGCCCGCGCTGGACCTCGGCCTCGCCGATGCGCAGCCGGTCCGCCAGCCGCCGCTTCACCGTGTACCGGCCCGGGGCCAGGGCCAGCCGCCGCTCGGTGTCCACGGCCTTGTCCAGCTCCGCCACCACCAGTCCACCCGGGTTCACGAAGTAGTAGGCCCCCGCGGGTGCGGTGCGAGGCACCAGCAGCCCCTCGTCGCGTCCCCGCAGGTCCGTCAGCACCAGCTCGCCATTGCCAGCGAGGTCGTAGCTGAAGGTGGGGTGCTGGGCTCCGGCGCTGCTGTCCGCGGTGTCCGCCACGGTGCGGGCGTAGGCATGTGAGTATGCTTCGAAGAGCGTCACCTGCCCGTCGCCCGAGCGGTCCGCCTCCCCCAACAGCCCGCTGCCCAGGTGGTGGGTGAAGTAGCTGCCCCCCAGCAGATCCGACTCCTGCGAGTCCTCGTCCGCCGAGCTGGAGGTGAGGATGACGAGCCCCCGGGCCTCGCGCGTGGCGCCCGCGTCGATGGCGAAGGCGGGCGCGCGCCGGGCGCCTTTCGTCCGCGTGAGCGCTCCGGAGCGGCACGAGTCCAGGATGGCGATGCGGATGTCCGCGGGAGCCGCCAGCAGCCGCCGCTTGAGGGATTCCAGGTCCAGCGCGCTGTCGCCCAGCCGCAGCGCGCCGTCCTTCGCATGGCCCGAGTAATAGACGATGAGCGCGGTGCGCTCGCCCCGGGCCCGTGCCGTCCGTGCACCCGACTCCAGCTCGGCCAGGGCCCGGAGGAAGTCTCCGCTGTCCTCGTCCAGCAGCAGCCGCGCGTCACCGGGCTCCACTCCGCCCAGCCGCGTCAGCAGGCCGTGCATCTTGCGCGCGTCGTCCCGGGCGAAGCGCAGCGGCCGGGTGTCCGCGCCGCCCTCGTCGTTGCCCGCCACCAGCGCGAAGCGGCGCAGCGGCTGGGCCTGCACCACGGCCGCCAGCACCAGCGCCAGGACGAGCACCAGGCCTTGTCCGGGCAGGCGTCTCATGGCTTGCGCAGCAGCCAGTGGGTCTCTTCGCCACCCGAGTCCAGCGTGGTCATCGCCTCCACCTTGCCCCCGGCCGCCTCCCAAGCCCGCCGGGCCGACGCCTGGACCGCCTCCACGCTCAACGGCCTGTCGGAGAGCACCATCACCACGCGCTCGTGGCCCGAGCCGGTGAACACCACGCTGTCGGGCAGCCAGCGTCTGCCGGGGCCCGCCTCCACGGGGAGGCTCATTCCCCCCTGGGCGTAGAGCTCCGACACCTCGCCCGCCTCGTCCACTGACACCGCCAGCACGTAGCGGTAGGGCCCGGCCACGTACCCCAGCCGCACCTTCTCGCCCGGCTCCAGCTCCTCGGTGTCTCCCGGCAGGACGCCCCGCTGGGGTCCGCCTCCGCCGATGCGCAGCTCCGCCGAGGCCCCGCCCTTGAGCCGGTTGGTGGGGGGGTTGGAGAGCATCGGCCGCACCAGCACCACCAGCAGCACCGAGGCCGCCACCGCGACCAGCACCCCATTGAGCAGGGGACGCGAGGGCCCCGTCTTCGGCTTGTTCAGGGCACGCTCCACTCCGGCCTCGAAACGCGCGAAGGGCACTTCCTTCTCGAAGCGGGCCTGGTCCGCCTCGAGGCCCTCGAGGAGCGCCTGGCACTCCGCGCACCCGGACACGTGCTCCCGGGCCAGTTCGGACTCCTTGCCGGGGAGCTCTCCGGCATGCAGCCGCCGCAACGTCCACTCCGACAGGTGCGCGCTCATGGGACCTTCAGCTCCTCGTTCGACAGGGTGGCGAACTGCTCCAGCCGCTTCCGCACCGTGGGCACCGAGCGCCCCAGCATCGCCGCCACCTCTTCCAGCGTCATCCCGTCCACCCAGTAGTGCACCACCGCCGCCTGTGTCTCCACGTCCACCCGCGACAGCAGCGAGCGCACCAGCTCCCGCGTCTCCAGCTTCCGCGCTCCGTCGTCACCTTCCGGCCGGGCCAGCTCGTCCCGCTCGAACCAGCGCCGCCACGGGGCCCGCTCCGCGCGCAACTGGTTGAGGCAGTGGTGGGTGGCGATCTTCATCAACCACGCCAGGGGCGAGGACCCGGCATGCAACGTCTCCGAGTGGGTGAGGGCGCGGGCGAACACCTCCTGCATCGCGTCCTCGGCCTTGCTGGCGTCCTTCAACAGGTAGCGGCAGCGCCCGTACACGCTGCCGCCATACGCCGTGTACAGCTCGCGCAGAAGCGCTCGCCGATCCTTCTGACCGCCATCGAGGCCCTTCAGGGCCGGTGGGCTCGCTCCTGCCACGAACTGCCTCATCTCGCTGCGGGGTGGGAAGTCCCGAGCTTACAACGAGCGCCCACCCCGAGGGCTCACAACGAGGAGTAGTCGGCCGTGGTGAAGGCGCAGTCGCTCGCCTCGATGCCGTAGCGCACCTGGGGGAGGGCGTAGCTGGCGTGCAGGTAGCGGCTGGCGAAGGCGGTGTCCCAGCACTCGTTGGCGGTGGCGGACTCCGTCCCCAGGTCTCCGCCCGTCAGCTCGACATCCGAGCGGCCAGCGCCCGACTCCAGCCAGCGGCTCCTGATGGTGAGGGTCTCCTTCGCGGCCGAACCGGACATCTTGTGCCAGTCCTGGCTCAGCTTGAAGTCGAACTGGCCGCCCTGGGTGGGGGTGGCGGCGTAGCGGTAGTCCGCGTCCACGCGCTTGCTGGCGTCGTTCTCGTCACGCACCTGGCGGAACGCCGCGTCCACGGTGGCGGAGCTCTTCTCGTCCAGGCGCGCGTACTTGACGGTGAAGCGGCCCACGTTGAGGCCATGCTCGGGCAGCGTCGCCTCCTTGTCCCAGTCGAGGGTGAACTCCCCCTGGCCGAAGCCCTTCCGCGGCTCGCCGGCCTCGTCCACCGAGGCGGTATGGGTGCCGGTGATGACGTCCACGAAGGCCGAGTCCTGCGCCTCCTTCGCCTTGGCCGACACGGTGTAGCTGTACGTCTGGTCGCCCGTCTTCTTCACGGTGAGCTTCCAGGTGTTGCGCGCGAGCGGCTCGGTGTGCGGGCCCCACACGGCGGTGTCCTCGGTGAGGGTGGTGGGCCGGTGCTCCGTCACCGCGTCCACCAGCCCGAGCACCAGCAGCGTGCCGCCGTTGACCCGCTTGGTGGTGGACCGGGTCAGGGTGTAGAGCTCGCTCAGGTCGCCCTGGCCCTGCCCGTGAACCTCTCCGGACGTGAGTGCCTGGCCGCTCTTCGCCGGCGTCTTCACCTCCACCAGCTCCTGCGTGGGCAGCACGGAGCGGAACTCCGCCTCGCGGTCCATCCGGCCACAGCCAGCGAGCATCAGGGCGGAGATCAGCAGGCTCTTGCGCAGCGTCATGTATCGATCCTTTCGGGGGTCCGCCCGGCCTTCCGAGCCGGTGCGGGTCATCTGCCCGGAGGGACACAGCAGGGTCCAAAAACAGAAAAGGCGATTTTCGGCGGGAGGAAACCCCAGGAATTCCAATGCCTTGGAGGCCCCCTGGTTGCTCTCCAGGCATACCGGACGGGGGCTCCGACGAGAAAAAGGACCCGTTCCTAGGTTTGCCCCATGGAAAAGCGACACCCCAACCACCCCGGGGAGATGGGAATCGACGCCTCACTCGCCGAGAGGAGCCGGACCACGGACGAGATCAACGCCCGTGGCCGCGCCATCGAGGTGTTGCTGGACGCCGGTGTGCCGTTCCTCGTGGGCGGCGCCTACGCCTACTCCACGTATACGGGCATCTATCGCGACACCAAGGACCTGGATCTCTTCCCGCGAAAACGGGACGCGGAACGGGCGCTGGTGGAGCTGGAGAAGGATGGCTGGCGCACCGAGCGCGCCGACGAGGCGTGGATCTACAAGGCCTACAAGGGCGAGTACTTCGTGGACTTCATCTTCTCCTCGGGCAACGGCGTGGCCTCGGTGGACGATGAATGGTTCGTCCACGCCCGGACGGCGTCCGTCTTCGGCCACCGGTGCCTCATCGCGCCGGCCGAGGAAACCATCTGGTCCAAGGCCTTCGTCAACGAGCGCGAGCGCTACGACGGGGCGGACATCAACCACCTCATCCTCAAGGTGGGGCGGAGCATGGACTGGGAGCGGCTGCTGCGGCGCTTCGACCGGTACTGGGAGGTGCTGCTCAGCCACCTGATGATGTTCCGCTTCGCCTACCCGTGCGAGCGGGACCTGGTGCCGACGTGGCTGATGACGGAGCTGATGTCGCGCACCCTGGACACGCTCAAGGAAGGCAACTGGGACGAGCGGCTGTGCCGCGGGAATCTCATCTCGCGGGTCAACTACGCGGTGGACATCCATCACTGGGGCTACGGCGACGGCCGGTCCTGGGACGAGCGAGACCGAGAGAAGGGGGAGGCACGTGGCGCGGGACGCGAACTCGAAAATACGCTTGGCGGCGGTCGGTGACTTGCACTGCCGCGAGGATCAACACGGGCGCTTCCGCCAGCTCGTCAAGCAGGTCAACGCGGAAGCGGACATGCTGCTGCTGTGCGGGGACCTGACGGATCGGGGCATGGTGGAGGAGGGCAAGGTGCTCGCCGAGGAGCTGTCGGCGCTCCGGGTGCCGGTGGCGGCGGTGCTCGGCAACCACGACTACGAGCACAGCCAGGCCAAGGAGATCTGCGGCGAGCTGTCGAGGGCGGGGGTACACATCCTCGATGGGGACCACTTCATCTTCGAGAAGGTGCTGGGAGTGGCCGGGGTGAAGGGCTTCGGCGGCGGCTTCGGCAACGCCACGCTGCAGGCCTTCGGCGAGGGGCAGACGAAGTCCTTCGTGCAGGAGGCGGTGCAAGAGTCGCTCAAGCTGGAAGCGGCGCTCAGCCACCTCGACACGGAGAAGAAGGTGGTCATCATGCACTACGCCCCGGTGCCGGAGACGCTGGAGGGCGAGAACATCGAGATCCGCCCCTTCCTCGGGACGAGCCGCCTGGCGATGCCGGTGGACCACTACGGAGCGGAGGCCGTCTTCCACGGGCACGCGCACCATGGCGCGCACGCCGGAAAGACGAAGAGCGGCATCCCCGTCTACAACGTGGCGATGCCGCTCATGACCAAGATGCACCCCGACCAGCGCTTCATGCTGCTCGAGGTGTGAGGCGGGAGCTGAAGGGGTGCCGGTCCCGGCCGGCGCCCAGCTAGGCTGGGCCTCATGAAGACCGAATTCATCCTGCTCCGCCATGGTGAGACGGAGTGGAACACCCTGGGGCGCCTGCAGGGGCACCTGGACAGTCCGCTGAGCGCCAAGGGCCTGCGTCAGGCGGAGGCGCTCGCCGCGCGCCTCGCGTCCGTCTCCTTCCAGGCGCTCTACTGCAGTGACCTGGGACGGGCCCAGGAGACGGCGCGCCGCATCGCCGCGCGCACGGGCCACTCCGTCCTCGAGGACCTGCGCCTGCGCGAGCGCGGCCTGGGAATCCTGGAAGGGCTCACGCGGGACGAGGCGAGCCAGCGCCACCCCGAGGTGTTCGCGGAGTACGCGGCGGGCGGGCCGGACTTCGTCGTCCCCGGGGGCGAGAGCGCGTCCCAGCGGCTCCGCCATGCGGTCGGGTGCCTGGAGGAACTCGGAGCCCGGCACGGGGGAGGGCGCGTCGTGGTGGTCACCCACGGGGGCGTGCTCAGCAGCCTGTTCCGGCACTGCCTGGGGATTCCGCCCGGTACGCCGCGCACCTTCTCCGTGCTCAACGCGAGCTGGAGCCAGTTCGACTACCACGAGGGGGCCTTCCGGCTGGTGACCTGGGGGGACGTGAACCACCTGAGGGACGCCAGCCGCGACGACACCTGAGGGGCGGCTCGTGGAGCGCCAGCGCCAGCCAAATCCAGACGCGGCGGATGAGGAAGCGCTCGGACGTCCAGCCGCCGCTACTGTCCGCGCGAGTGAGGTTGCCTGCTCATGGAGCAAACACTGACTGTTGTGCCTGCTCGCCCTGGGTAAACACTCATCATCCAGACAGGATACGTACGTCTACGGATACAAAGTGTTGAGTATCCAATGGTATGCGGAGCCCCTTCGCCATCAACGAGGGGTTTCATGCCCGTAAGCGGTCGCGGCCGTTGTCTGCCGCTCTTCCTTCTTCTGCTCGCCACCACCCTGCTCACGCGCTGCGCGTGCACGGACTCGGCGCTTCCGGTGGTGTACACGCCCAGCGGCTGCGGCGTGAACTGCGCGGAGGGCCAGACGTGCGTGGCAGGTGAGTGCCTCCCCGAGACGTGTGGCGGAGAAGTCTGCAACGCGGACGAGGTGTGCCAGGGCGAGCGCTGTCTCGCGAGGACCTGCGTGGGGGTGCTGTGTCCCGGCAGCCAGGTGTGCGTGGCGGGAACGTGTCTGCCGCATGCATGCGGGGAGACGGAGTGCGGCGCCAACGAGGCGTGCGTGAGCGGGACGTGCCAGGACGTGCGGTGCGTGGGGCGCGAGTGCGCGGCGGGCACGGTGTGCGCCAATGGCACGTGCTACGCGCAGTCCTGTGAGGGCCAGGCGTGCAAGGCCGGCCAGGAAGTGTGCGTGGACGGCGCGTGCGAGGACCGGCGGTGCGTCGGGGTGGTGTGCCCCACGGGCCTGCAGTGCGCGGAGGGCCACTGCGGCAAGTGCCCCTCGGGCTTCTACGAGGAGGCCGGCGGGTGCGTGCCCAAGCGGGACGACAGCGCGGCCTGCACCGACAGCAGGCAGTGCGGTAGCGGGAGCTGCGCGGATGGCGTGTGCTGCGCCACGGCCTGTAACGGGCCGTGCGAGACGTGCGGCGCCGACGGCCGGTGTGCCCCGGTGGCGGCGGGCGGGGCGGACCCGGCCTGCGGCACGTACGCGTGCAACGCGGCGGGGGCGTGCGAGACGGGCTGCACCACGGATGCGCAGTGCCAGACGGATGCGCGCTGCATCGACGGGACGTGCACGGCCACGCGCCCGCAGGGCACGGCGTGCGTGACGGGCCTGGAGTGCAAGAGCGGCAACTGCGTGGACGGCGTCTGCTGCGACTCGGCCTGCGAGGGCGCCTGTGAGAGCTGCGCCCAGGAAGGGCGCGTGGGCGTGTGTCTGCCGCTGCCGGCCGGCACGGTGGGCGAGGCGGGGACGGGGACGTGTGCCCCCTACCTTTGTGACGGCTCGGGCACGGCGTGCCCCGAGAGCTGCGAGCTGCACCGGGAGGTGCGCCGACGGCAACTACTGCGACGGCCGCGCCTGCGTGCCCAAGCTGGACGCGGGCGAGGCGTGCTCCCTGGCCGAGCAGTGCGAGAGCAGCCACTGCGTGGACGGCGTGTGCTGCAACACCTCCTGCGACGGGGCGTGCGATGCCTGCGACCTGCTGGGCAACAAGGGCAACTGCTCGCCGGTGCCGCCGGGCGATACCGGCGCTCCCTCCTGCTCGCCGTACACGTGCGATGGCACCGGGACGTCCTGCCCCGCGGGGTGTACCGCTGACGCCCAGTGCGCCGAGGGCAACTTCTGCAATGCCTCCGGCACCTGTGAGACGAAGAAGACGCCGGGCAATGCGTGCGGCGTGGAGACGCAGTGCGCCAGCGGCCAGTGCGTGGACGGCGTGTGCTGCGACACGGCGTGCACCGGCGCCTGCGATTCCTGCGACGTGCCGGGCAAGACGGGTACCTGCAGCCCGGTAGCGGCGGGCGGAACGGGCAGCCCCTCGTGCGGTGCCTACGTGTGCGGTGGCGGCTCGGCGGCTTGTCCCAGCGCGTGCACCTCGGATGCGCAGTGCGCGGCCGGCAACTTCTGCCAGGCCGGTGCGTGCGTGCCGAAGCAGACCCACAGCACCGCCTGCACCGCGAACAACCAGTGCGGCAGCGGCCAGTGCGTGGACGGCGTGTGCTGCGACACGGCGTGCACCGGTGCCTGCGATGCCTGCAACGTGGCGGGCAGCGCCGGTACGTGCAGCCCGGTGGCGGCGGGCAACCCGGGCTCGCCCTCGTGCGGTGCCTACGTGTGCGACGGCACCTCCGCGAGCTGCGGCTCCACCTGTGCCTCGGATGCCCAGTGCTCCGCGGGCAACTACTGCAAGGCGGGCACGTGTGCACCCAAGGAGACCAACGGCACGAGCTGCGGCGGCACCAACGCGTGCGCCTCGGGCCAGTGCGTGGACGGGGTGTGCTGCGATACCGCCTGTGATGGGGCCTGTAACTCCTGCGCCCTGCCCGGCAACGTGGGGAGCTGCACGCCCTTCCCGGACGGCAGCGCGGGCAGCCCCACGTGCGCCCCCTTCGTGTGCAGCGGTGGCGGCGCGTCCTGCCCCTCGGCCTGCACGAGTGATGCGCAGTGCGTCTCGGGTAACTACTGCGACGCGGGAGCGTGCGTGCCGAAGAAGACCAATGGTGGCACGTGCACGGCGGCCAACCAGTGCGGCAGCGGCCAGTGCGTGGACGGCGTGTGCTGCAACTCGGCGTGCACCGGCTCCTGCGATGCCTGCAACGTGACGGGCAGCGTGGGTACCTGCGGCCCGGTGGCGGCGGGCAACCCGGGCTCGCCCTCGTGCGGCGCCTACGTGTGCAACGGCTCCTCCGCGAGCTGCCCCACCGCCTGCACCTTGGACGCCCAGTGCGGCGGCGGCAACTTCTGCGACGCGGGCGCGTGCGTGCCGAAGAAGACCAACGGTGGGGCGTGCTCGGCGGCCAACCAGTGTGGCAGCGGCCAGTGCGTGGACGGCGTGTGCTGCAACTCGGCGTGCACCGGCTCCTGCGATGCCTGCAACCTGCCCGGCGGCGTGGGCACCTGCGGCCCCGTGGCGTCGGGGAGCACGGGCTCTCCCTCGTGCGCCCCGTACGTGTGCGGTGGCACCTCGGCGAGCTGCCCCACCTCCTGCACCAGCGACGCCCAATGCATCGCCGGTGACTACTGCAACGCCGGTAGCTGCGTGCCGAAGAAGTCCGCGGGCGCCACCTGCTCGGCGGCCAACCAGTGCGGCAGCGGGAGCTGCGCGGACGGCGTGTGCTGCAACACGGCGTGCGGCGGCTCCTGCGATGCGTGCAACCTGCCCGGCAGCATGGGCACGTGCAGCCCCGTGGCCTCGGGGAGCTCCGGCAGCCCCACCTGCGCGCCGTTCCTGTGCAATGGCTCCTCGGCCTCCTGCCCCACCACCTGCACCAGCGACACCCAGTGCGCGGCCGGCAGCACCTGCTCCGGCGGAGTCTGCACCAGCCTGAAGCCCAACGGTGGCGCGTGCACGGCGGGCTCCCAGTGCCTCAGCGGAAGCTGCGTGGACGGCTTCTGCTGCAACACGGCATGCGGTGGCTCCTGCGATGCCTGCAACCTGGCCGGCAAGGAGGGCACGTGCAGCCCCGTGGCCTCGGGGAGCACCGGTAGCCCGAGCTGCGCACCCTACGTGTGCGGCGGCTCGGCTTCCTGCCCCTCGGCGTGCACCAGCGACGCCCAGTGCAGCGGCGGCAACTACTGCGACGCGGGCGCGTGCGTGCCGAAGAAGACGAACGGTGGCACGTGCACGGCGGCCAACCAGTGCGGCAGCGGCCAGTGCGTGGACGGCGTGTGCTGCAACTCGGCGTGCACCGGCTCCTGCGATACCTGCAACGTGGCGGGCAGCGTGGGCACCTGCGGCCCGGTGGCGGCGGGCAACACCGGCTCGCCCTCGTGCGGCGCCTACGTGTGCAACGGCTCCTCCGCGAGCTGCCCCACCGCCTGCACCTCGGACGCCCAGTGCGGCGGCGGCAACTTCTGCGACGCGGGCGCGTGCGTGCCGAAGAAGACCAACGGTGGCACGTGCTCGTCCGCCGGCCAGTGCGGCAGCGGCCAGTGCGTGGACGGCGTGTGCTGCAACTCGGCGTGCTCCGGCTCCTGCGATGCCTGCAACGTGGCGGGCAGCGTGGGTACCTGCGGCCCGGTGGCGGCGGGCAACACCGGCTCGCCCTCGTGCGGCGCCTACGTGTGCAACGGCTCCTCCGCGAGCTGCCCTACCGCCTGCACCTCGGACACCCAGTGCGGCGGCGGCAACTTCTGCGACGCGGGAGCGTGCGTGCCGAAGAAGACCAACGGTGGCACGTGCTCGTCCGCCAGCCAGTGCGGCAGCGGCAACTGCGTGGACGGCGTCTGCTGCAACACCACGTGCGGCGGCGGCGCTTGTGATTCGTGCAACCTGCCGGGCTCCGTGGGGACGTGCAGCCTCATGCCCTCCTCCTTCCAGTGCCGCGGCTCGGCGGGCACGTGCGACCCGGCCGAGTTCTGCACCGGCTCCAGCGCGGTGTGCCCCGCCGACGCGCGCTCCAGCGCCACGACGGTGTGCCGCCCGGCCTCGGACTCGTGTGACGTGGCGGAGACCTGCGATGGCTCCAGCGTCTCCTGCCCGGCCGATGCCCTGGTGAGCGCGGGCTCCGTCTGCCGTGCCTCCTCGGGCACCTGTGACGTGGCGGAGACGTGCAACGGCTCCAGCAAGGCCTGCCCCGCGGACGCGGTGGTGCCCGCGGGCTCCGTCTGCCGGGGCTCGGCGGGGGCGTGCGACCCGGCCGAAGCCTGCAACGGCAGCTCCAAGTCCTGCCCGGCCGACACCCTGACCGCAGCGGGCACCACGTGCCGCGGCTCGGCGGGGGCGTGCGACCCGGCCGAGACGTGCACCGGCTCGAGCGCGGCCTGCCCGGCCGACACCCTGACGGCCGCGGGCACCGTGTGCCGGGGCTCGGCGGGAGCGTGCGATCCGGCCGAGTACTGCACCGGCTCCGGCGCCTCCTGCCCGGCCAACACCCTGACGGCCGCGGGCACCGTGTGCCGCAGCGCCACCGGGGCGTGTGACGTGAGGGAGACGTGCACCGGCTCCAGCGCGAGCTGCCCCGCCGATGGCTATCGGAGCGACGGCACGAGCTGTGGCAGCGCCAGCTACGGTGGCTGGAGCACGTGCGGTGGTTTCTCGGGCACCTGCGGCCAGACGGGCAGCCAGTCCCGCGGCGTCACCACCTATGCCTGCAGCTCTGGCTCCTGCCTGGGGTCCACCTCCAGCGAGTCCCAGAGTTGCAGCCGCAGCACCACGGGGAATAGCTGTGGCAGCACCAGCTACGGTGGCTGGAGCGCGTGCGGTGGCTTCTCGGGCACCTGCGGCGAGTCGGGCAGCCAGTCCCGCACCGTCACCACGTATTCCTGCGGCTCCGGCTCTTGCGGGGCCTCGAGCTACACCGACACCCAGAGCTGCAGCCGCAGCACCACGGGGGCGAGCTGCGGCGCCACGGTCTACGGGGCATGGAGTGCGTGCGGTGGCTTCAGCGGCACCTGCGGCGAGTCGGGTACCCAGTCCCGCACCGTCACCACGTATTCCTGCGGCTCCGGCTCCTGCCAGCCCTCGAGCTACACAGAGACCCAGGCCTGCTCCCGGAGCACCGCGGGGAATAGCTGCGGCACCACCACCTATGGCTCGTGGGGGACCTGCGTGCGCTGGAGCGTGTGCGGTCCGGGCGAGCAGACCCGCACCGTCACCACCTACACCTGCTCCGCTGGCGGTTGCGTGGGGAACACCGGCACGGGCTGGCAGAGCTGCCCCGGCAACACCTGCCCCTCTGGCACGTCGTGCCAGTGCGGCGGCGATGAATGCCTCCGGCCCGGTCAGGTGTGCCGGTAGCGGGGGGGTAGGGCCGGGCCGCCGGTGTGTCAATCGCCGTTGACGCGTCAGAAAGGTCCTTTGACGCGTCAATCCGGTCCGGCCAGCCCGGGAAGACGCCTTTCTCCTCCCCCCGCCCCTCGGAAGTGCCCGGAATTCCTCTACATGGGTCGTGGGCATGATTCGTGGTAGGGCCCCCCACGACAGGGACCGCGACCGCGGTCCGCGAGTGGAGGAGAGCCTTGTCTGTACGAGTACTTCGACAATGTCTGAGCGGTGCCCTCATTCTCGGGGCGTGTAGCGCACTGGCGCAGGAGCAGCGCATCCCCAGCTTCGAGCTGGAGCGGCTCCAGCTCAATCCGGGCGCGAGGGACAGCCTCGTGCTGTCCACGGGAGATCTGCTTCTCCAGGGGCAGTACCGGCTCGCGCTGACGGGCCACTGGGAGCACAACCCCCTGGTGCTGCTCGAGAATGGCGAGCGCACGGCCGTCATCGTCAAGGACCGCGTGACGGCGCACGTGAGCGGCGCCTACGCCCTCTATGACTGGCTCGAGCTGGGCGCGCAGGTCCCGCTGGTGGGGCAGTGGGCCGGCAACCCGGGCGCCGTGGGGCTGGCGGCGCCTTCGTCCTTCGCGCTGGGCACTCCCTGGGTGCAGGGCCGTGCGCGCCTGCTGTCCGAGGCGAACGAGGACGCGCTGGACCTCGGGGTGCACCTGGGCGTGGCGCTCCCGCTGGGCAGCGCGGAGGCGCTGACGCGGGATCAGGGCTTCACCTTCACGCCGCGCGTGGGGCTCGGCAAGCAACTGGGCAGTGGGTGGCGCGTGGGCGCCGACGTGGGCGCGCTGCTGCGCACGAAGACGTACGTGCTCTCGCCCGACACGGCCCAGCCCCGGGACGAGCTGGGCGTGGAGATCAACGGCGGCCTCAACATCACGGGCCCGCTGGTGAGCAAGGTGCGCGGCGAGCTGCTGCTGCGCGGCACCGTGCCGCTGGCCCGCTCCCCCCTGTCCATGGAGGCCCTGCTGGGCCTGCGCGCCCCGGTGGGCCCTGTGGAGGTGTACGCCATGGGCGGCCCCGGCTTCGGCAACACGGTGGGCACGCCGGCCTTCCGCTTCCTGGCCGGAGTGGCCTACGCCCCGAGCGACAAGCCCGTGTGCGTGGAAGGCCAGTCCTACCCGGTGGCGCTGTGCCCCGAGCTCGACGCGGACGGCGATGGCGTGAAGAACGTCGCGGATCGCTGCCCCCAGGATCCCGGCCTCGCTCAGCTCGAGGGCTGTGCGGACAAGGATGACGACGGGGATGGCGTGCTCAACCTGGCGGACCGCTGCCCGAAGGAGCCGGAGAACGTCAACGGCTTCGAGGACGGCGATGGCTGCCCGGATGACCCGGACTCGGATGGCGACGGCATCGCCGACTCGAAGGACCGCTGCCCGAAGGAGCCCGAGGACAAGGATGGCTTCCAGGACGAGGACGGCTGCCCGGATCCCGACAACGACGGGGATGGCGTGGCGGACAAGGACGACTCCTGCCCGCTCGAGGCGGGGCCCGCGGCGAACAAGGGTTGCCCGGACAAGGATCGGGATGCGGACACCGTCGTCGACCGGCTGGACAACTGCCCCGACGAGCCCGGCACCGTGCAGAACAACGGCTGCAAGGAGAAGCAGCGCGTGCGCATCGAGACGGGCCGCCTCGAGATCCTCGAGTCCGTCTACTTCGAGCTGAACAAGGACGTCATCGATCCGCGCAGCTACAAGCTGCTGGACAACGTGGCCTCCATCCTCAAGGCGCACCCGGAGATCGAGAAGATGCGCGTGGAAGGCCACACCGACAACCAGGGCGACGCCGAGTACAACACCGGCCTGTCCCAGCGCCGTGCCGAGTCCGTCGTGAAGTACCTCGTCGGCAAGGGCGTGGCGCGCGAGCGGCTGGAGGCCAAGGGTTTTGGCCCCACGAAGCCCATCGCGGAGAACACCAACAAGGAAGGCCGCGCGAAGAACCGCCGCGTGGAGTTCCACATCGTCGGCGATACCGAGGGCGTGGAGACGCGCCCTGGTGAGCCGAGCCCCGACACCGTCAAGTGAGACCGACCATGAACCTGAAATCCAATTCCTGGCGGAGCCCGGTGATGCTCGGGCTCGTCCTCCTCTTCAACGCGGCGGGCTGCGATGCGCAGTTGGAGCAGCCCTCCGCCGACTCCGCCCTGGTGCAGTCCAGCCAGCCGCTCGCCTCTGTCTGTGGCAACGGCCTCGTCGAGGAAGGCGAGGCGTGCGATGACTCGAACACGGTCGCGGGTGATGGGTGTGATGCCACCTGCGCCATCGAGCCGGGCTCCAGCTGCCACGACGCGCCCTCCCTCTGCACCGCCGGGTGCGGCGATGGGACGCTCGGCGAGGGCGAGCAGTGCGAGGACGGGAACAGCACCGCCGGTGACGGATGCTCCGCCACCTGCACCGTCGAGCCGGGTTACGTCTGCGCCGGCACGCCCGTGTCGGTGTGCACGGTGACGTGCGGCGATGGCGTCAAGGCCCCTTCCGAGGCCTGCGACGATGGCAACAGGACCAACGGCGACGGCTGCTCGGCCACCTGCACCATCGAGGCGGCACAGGGCTATGGCTGCCAGAACACGGGGAAGAGCTTCTTCTACTCCCGCCTGGGCAAGAGGGACTGCACGAATGTCAGGGACCTGGTCACCCCGGATCTGACCGCCCTCCCGGCCCTGCCCGCGCTCAGCACGCCGGACCGCTACCGCATCCGCTACGTCGCCGGTGCCGTCAGCTACTCCGGCACCAACAACTGGTTCCCCGGCATCTTCGGCGTCAATCCCACGGAGGGTTCGACGAGCGGGGCGTTCGCGCTCGGGTACAGCCCGCCGGGCTCGAGCCCCACGCGGGAGCTGGCCGTGAGCAGGGCCTTCACGAGCTCGCTGGTGAAGGACTTCGATGCGGCCTCCGGTGGGGTGCGGATCGCGCTCATCGACACCGACTGCGTCCTGTTGAACAACACCGAAACCGCCGTCTTCTACCGAGTGGATGCGCTCTCCATCTGCCAGCTCATCCCCGTCATCACCACCCCGGCCGAGGGCGCCACGTCCTCCGGGACCATCTCGGGCACGGCGACGCCGGGCTCCACGGTGAACGTCTACGTCGATGGAAGCACCACCCCCGCGTGCACGGCCACGACGGCCGCCGATGGCACGTGGACGTGCACGGTGCCGGGCATCACCGACCGGGTGCAGACGATCGTGGCCCGCTCCACCGTACTGAGCGCCACGGAGAGCTCGACCCCCCGGACCTTCGTCGGGGACATCATCCCGCCCGACACCACCATCCCCGCGGGTCCGCCCACGAGCGGCCCGGAGCGCACCGGCAGGTTCGAGTACGCCTCGGACGATCCCACGGCCACCTTCGAGTGCAGCCTGGACGGAGGGGCCTTCGTCCCCTGCGAGGCGGAGTACACCGTCGAGCCGGGGCCGCACACCCTGGTCGTCCGCGCGGTGGATCCGGCGGGCAACGTGGATCCGACGCCGGCCGAGTACTCCTGGACGGTGGTGGATGACACCCCGCCCGACACCACCATCACCCAAGGACCGCCCGAGCGTGGCACGGGGCGCACCGGCGGGTTCGAGTTCTCCTCCACCGAGCCTGGCTCCACCTTCGAGTGCAGCCTGGACGGAGGGGCCTACGCTCCCTGCGAGGCGGAGTACACCGTCGAGCCGGGGGAGCACACCCTGCGCGTCCGCGCGGTGGACCCGGCGGGCAACGTGGATCCGACGCCGGCCGAGTACACCTGGACGGTGGTGAATGACACCCGGACGTTCGCGGGCGGTGGGTGCAGTGCCATGCCCGGGCCGTCGCTCGTGTCGCTGTTGGCGTTGATTGCCCTCTGCCGGCGCAACCGCCGCTGAGAGGGACGGGGGGCCCCTGGTGGATGCACCAGGGGCTCCTCCCGGACCGCCAGACCAACGCACCTTTCCGACGGGAGCCGTGTTATCGCCCGTATGCTTGAAAAACATACACGGAGGCGGATCCATGCGTTCACAGGCTCTTTCGGCATTACTCTTCATCCTGCTACTCACCTCGTGCAGCTCCGCGAGGCCACGGCCCGAGATGGGCAACGAGGGGCCCTCGGGCGCGCAGAGCGGCAACGTCGCTTTCGCCGGTGCCGCGGGAAGCGTTCAGAGCATGGACGCCAACCTGACCACCTACAGCTATGTCGCCGTCACCAACGGCGTCATTTCCGAGCCTCGGTTCCGGCACTCCTCCGGCCGGCGCCATCCAGCTCCCCGCGGGCGCGGCCGTCTACCCGGGGTTCATCGACAGCCACTCCCACGCGGTCAGCTTCCTCGTCCCCACCATCAATGGCCCGGACGGGAGCCCTTTCTGGCTCAACCTCGCGAACGTCAACGTGATGTTGCAGCCGAACTGCCCGGCGCAGCCGTCTTGCTTCGCGCCCATGACCACGCAGGACCAGGTCATCAACGCCCTCAAATCCGCCAAGCCCAACGCCATTGGCTGGGTGCTCGGCTGGAATTACGAGCCCTCGCGCCTCTCCTGCAACGGCAACAAGAGCTACGGCTTTCTCTGCCCGGATAACTTCGAGAACGCAAACCAGCAAACGGCCCTGCAGCAGATGGACGCGATCCGCAGCGACGTCCCGATGATGGTCACCAGCGAGTCCGGCCACATCGTGTATGTGAATACGAAGGGTCTCGCGGCCCTGAACCTCTGCCCTTCGGGTAGCGCCACGGCGAAGTGCCAGGCGCCCATCGTCAATCCCAGCGCCGAGTGGAAACTCGCCCAGAATGGTCAGTTGGACGAGGACCTCGCGATGTCTGCCGCCAGCTACATCCTCGGCCAGATGAACGAGGTCATGAAGACCCAGGACGACCCGCTGCCGGTGTTCCGGCAGTTGATCACGTCGTCGACGCGGAAGTACAGCCAGCTCGGCTTCACCACCGTCCAGGAAGGCGCCGCCAACCCCGCGCTGATCGCCGCCTATGTCGCCGTCGCTCGAGCCGCCCCGCTGCCCGTCCGCATGGCGTTGCTCGATTACATCGAGCTTTCTCCCAGCGACGCCGCCACCTACCAGAAACGGATCGCCGTCGCGGCCGCCCTGCGCGACAGCCTCGCCGGCTCCGACATGTTCCTCGCCGGCATCAAGCTCTTCGCCGACGGCAGCAATCAGAGCTACACGGGCGATATGTCGAGCCCCGTTCAGTACTCGAACCTGAACAAGCCCTTCACTGACTCCACGATCTTCCCGCAGCAGCCCTACGACGGCCTGCCCGATCTCGACGCGAACGCCCTCGGTCAGGTGGTCCAGTGGGCGCATGCGAAGCAACTCCCCGTCTTCATCCACACGAACGGCAATCAGGCGCAGGCGAACACGATCGCCGCGCTCACCGGGAACCCGGCGGCGGGGATCCGCGACGTCATCGTCCACTTCACCATGCCCACCCAGGCGCAGATCCAGAGCCTCGCGAAGGCCGGCAACATTGGCGTTACCTTCCTGATGAACGATTTCTATTACTATTACCAGCCGCTCTGCGAGCAGGTGCTCGAGGTGTCCTCGACCGCCAACATGTACCCCGCGGCGTGGGCTGCCTCCGCCGGCCTCCGCCTGGGCCTGCACTCGGATACCAGCGTCACGCCGCCGTCACCGCTTTTCAGTGCGTGGGTCGCCTCGACTCGCAGCGTCCAGGCCCCGGCGTGGATGCCCGCCCTGAGCCCGCAGTGCCAGGCGAACCGGACCAACCAGACCATCTCTCGGTTGCAGGCGATCAAGGCCTACACCAGTGACGCCGCATGGCTGTACAACCGCGACGCGGCGCGCACGGGCATCACCCCCATCGGTTCGCTGCAGAATCAGTATGCGGGTGACCTCGTCGTCTTCTCGGCTGACCCGCTGAACCCCGCGACGGACCTCTCCACCGTGAAGGTGCTCTACACGGTTCACAACGGCAAGATCGTCTATTCCGATCCCACCGGCAGCAATCCGGTGGTCTGGCCGAATTAGAACGGCCTGGGTCTGCGAAGGCCTTGCACCCGCGGTTGGCTGAGCCCGGCCGCCTCGCGGAGGGGCTCCAGCGCTTCATCCTGGCGCCCCAGGCCGTTCTCGGGGGAGGGGAGCAGCTCGCGGAAGAGGGTGATGGCCTCCAGCGCCTCCCCTCCGTTTCCCGCATGGCCGCCTGCGCCTCCTCCGGGCGAGCCAACACGCCTCTGCATGCCAACGACAGGCAGAGGCTGGCGGGAGGCGCTGACCGATGGTGCCCTCGGCTCGCTCACACTATCTGATGCGTGCAACCGAACCCATTCACATTCCCCGGGGGTGCTGTGCAGAGCCCTTCCTGACCAACAAACCGACGCACCTGTGGTCGGCCGGGTTGTATGAAAACTGAATGACGTCGGTGTCGGCAAGCTCTTGAATCACATCAATGTAAGCCTGGGAAGCGCCGGAAACCTCGCACCAGCCCGTAGCGCCGTTGCTATCCTTGGCATCGCATCTCAAATAGTTGTACACACCGGACGATGAGGCATTCACCTGAAAAACGCACTCAATGGATTGGGTCGAGTCGGATGAATTGTAAGCCCCGGCCATCGAGCCTGATACCATACAGAGGGTCGAAACTGGACAGTTGACCTTGACTTCGACGTTCTTTCTTTCCCCTGCAGACGCGGCTGTGCCCAGAAGCAGAATGCCAACAAAGAGCAGATGTGCGGCTTTCATGAGTTCCTCCTCACATATCGAGAGCTGAACAACAGGACTAACCTACTTTATCCGCGAAGTCCTGTCGATCCCTGGTAGTCGGCTTTTGCAGCAAGGGAGGGGCCGGCCGTGTCGTTCAGAAGCGGGCGGAGGATGGCCGCATCGCGTACAGGATGAAGCGCCCGCTGCCCGAAGGCCGTGGGGCCCCAGGCCTTGACGGTGGCGGCGTGCTCAGGCCAGGGGGAGCAACAGGGCGCGGAGCCTCCTCGGGCGCGTGGAGCACCTGCCATCCCTTGGGGGAGAGGGAGAGCAACTTTCTGGAGGCCAATGCCGCCAGGGCCCGGTCCACGCTGCGCCGCGCCGCTCCTATCTCCAGCGCCAGCCGCTGACGGGAGAGGGGATGGCGGATGACGAGCCCTTCTTCTCCCGGGCGGCCGAAGTGCTCCGCGTACTCCAGCAACACGCGGATGAGCCGCTGCTCGCACCCATCGAAGCCCATGGCGCGGCTGACCCGGATGGTGCCCTCGAAGCTGGCCGCCAGGTTCGTCAGCACCGCGGTGGTGAAGCCGTGGTCCATCGCGAGGGCCTCGCGGAACACGGGGGCCGGGAGGACGTATCCCTCCAGGGGCGTGAGCGCCTCCGCGGAGGCCACCCAACGGCGGGCCTGCATCACCTCGAGCACCCCGAGGATGTGCGGTGCCCGGAGCAGCTTCACGGTGAACTGACAGTCCGGCGACAGGGCGTGGAAGATCCGCACCACGCCCTGCGACAGGAGCGTGAGGCCCTCGACGGCCTCCCCGGCGGTGTGGAAGGTCGTTCCAGCGGGAAGCTCGAGCGGAAGGACCGCGGCCTCCAACTGGCTCCGTGTCGTCCGGGCGCATGTGCTCAGCGGGCTCCAGGGGGGCAGCGGGCGACGCACGTCCATACCCGAGAGAGGGCCCGGGCCCGCCCGCATCCCAGAAATCGGATTTCGGCGGGATTTTCCCGCGCTCGCACTGCGCCAGATGTCGCAACCTGTTTTGGGGGGATATTGGGTTTAAGTGGGTAGTCCAGTATTCCTGGGTTGTTCCCACGGCAACCCCCGGAGGCAATCCCCCATGTTTCGATTCCAGACCCAGTTCGTGGCGCTGTCCCTTCTCTCCCTTTCGCTCGCCGTGACCGGCTGTGGTGGTGTCGAGACGGAGGACATGGCTCCGGATGAGCAGGCGTCCTACGACGCGAACCACGACGTCCACGCCGACCACGGGCATGAGCAGGACATCGGCACCACGGAGTCGGCGGTGTGTGGCAACTGCGACAACTGCGTGCTGCACGCGCGCTGCCGACAGCCCAACCTCCCGTACGGCCTGACCTACTGGAGCGACAAGGTCGCGATCATCAACAGCAACCACGCCCACAGGGGTTGCGTGGCGATGATCCCGACGTCGAGTGTGTACGGCCACGTCGCGTATGTCTCGAACGTGGACACCGCGCCGAACCCGAACCGCATCACCCTGCAGGAGGCCAACTGGGTGGGCAACACCTGCAGCTCGCGCACGGGCACGAAGGATGGGTTGAACATCCGCAACTACTGGTGCCCCGCCGGCGCGCACACCGCGAACTGCGCTGGCCGGCTGTAAGACCCGCACCCGCGGGTTCTTGGCTCGGCGTGCCCGTGCGTTTGGAGCGTCCAATGCTGTTTCAGTATGACGTCTGGCCGTCCGGTGAACACCGGGCCAGGACGGACCCGTACACGGGCGCCGGGACATGCGTTAAGCTCCACGGCGTGAGTCTCACGCACATCCAGTCCTTCATCGCCGTGGCCGAGGAGCGCAACGTGGGGCGCGCCGCGCGCCGGCTCCACCTCACGCAGCCGCCGCTCAGCCGCCACATCCTCGCGCTCGAGGACGAGCTCGGCACCCGGCTGTTCGAGCGCACGCCGAGCGGCATGCACCTGCTGCCGGCCGGCGAGGCTTTCCTCCAGCACGCGCGCCGCATCCTCGCCGAGGTGGACGCCGCGGTGCACACCGTCCGGGGTGTCGCGGCGCGCAAGCAGGACTCCTAGTCAAACTCCGGGGTGGCCGCCGGCTCGAGCAACGCCTGCTACACCCAGGCCAGCACCTGCTCCTGCGTGACGCCCAACTGACCGGCGAGCCCGTGGGCTCTCCCGAGGCTGGAAGCCGGCGCGAATTTCCATGCACTGGAGGCCATCGCCCTGTGGGCCTGCCTGGCCATCGGCGCGGCGGTGGCCCCCCGTCGGTGGTCTGGACGTGGCTCTAAACAGGAAATAGCCGCCTATTCACTTTAATCAGTAAAATTTGCAAGAGACGTTCAAAGGATACCCCCATGACGCCCCTCCGCCGTCGCTCCCTTGGAGCATCCGCCGCGCTCGCCGTCTGCCTCAACGTCTCCCTCCAGGCAGGCGCTGCTCCCCGGCCCGTGTACGCGCCGGGTAGCGGGTTCGCCGACCCTTCCGTGGTCAATCACAACAACCAGTTCTACGGCATGTCGACCGGGAGCCTCGTCCCGGCGGCCCAGGGGAACATCGCCTCCGGTCCCTGGGTGGCCGAGGGTCCGGCCCTCACCTCGAAGCCCTCGTGGGCCACGGGCGGCGGCATGTGGGCCCCGGACCTGGAGCGGATCAGCGCGAACGAGTGGGTGCTCTACTTCTCCGCTCCCGTGGACGGGCTGGGCGCCAACCAGCGCTGTATCGGCGCGGCCACCGCCAGCTCGCCGCTCGGGCCGTTCACCCCGGTCGCGGGCGGACCGCTGGTCTGCCCGGGACTGGCGAACGTCCCCACCGCGGGTGACACCGTCCCGGGCCGCCCCCTCACGAACGCCGGTGTCATCGACCCGTCCGGGTTCAAGGACAGCGATGGGACGCGCCTCCTGCTCTACAAGACGCAGCAGCTGCCCTCGTCGCTGCGCATCGTCCGGCTCAACGCCGCCGGCACCCACGTGGCCAGCGGCGCCACCAGCCGTCAGTTGCTGCGGTCGGACCGCATCGTGGAGAACCCGGTCCTGGTGAAGCGCGCCGGGGACTACTTCCTGTTCGCCTCGCGCGGGCCGTACAACAAGTGCACCTACGAGACCATCTGGATGCGGGCCAACGGCGTGGGCACCAACGCCTTCAACGCCGTCACGCAGCACCCCCTGCTCACGGATGGGAACACCGGCGGCGTGTGTGGCCCCGGCGGCGCGGACATCGCCGAGGCGATCGACACCGGGCAGCGGATCTTCTTTCACGGCTGGCTGTGCGGCAGCGGCCCCTGCCCGATCAACTTCGACGCGCAGACCGACGACGGGGGCCGCCGGGGCATGTACCTGGGCGTGCTGGGTTGGGACTCCCAGAACAACCCGGTCGTCAACAAGTTCCTCAGCCCGGAGTGACCCGGTCCCTTCGCGCCTCCCCGCTCCAGTCCCATTCACCCCCCTGAAAAACCATGCTCAAACTCTTGTCCTCGGCATTCCTCGGCCTGCTCGTCTCCCTGGGGTTCATGCCTTCCACCAGTCCGGAGGAGACGGTGGCGCTCGCCGCCACGACGACCACTGTCGCGACCCACAACACCCTTCACGGGAGCGCGAACCTCAGGCCGCTCGCGGACGTCATCGGCTGGCAGGAGGTGGACACCGACGAGGGCCATTCCAAGCTCGGCGCGCTCGAGTACTACAACCACTACCGTCCTGGTGAGAATCGGCTCGACGCCCGCAACTCCATCGCCATCTCGTGGCGCAAGAACAAGTACGAGAGAACGGGAGGCGGCTCCCGGCTCACGCACGGAGGTGAGGCCGGGGTGACGCCCTCGCGCTTCGTGAACTGGGTGGTGCTGAAGAACCTGGACACCGGCGCGAAGCTGGCGTTCATCAACACCCACTACATCTCCGGCGCCTGGAACGGTGAGCACCCCGAGCGCCAGGAGCGCTGGCGGACGCACAACGCCGTGGTGCGCGAGGTCGTTGCGGATCTGCTCTCACAGGGGCTGCCCGTCGTCCTGGTGGGCGACTTCAACCGTCAGCTCTCGCAGGACATCCCAGGGATGAACCACCTGCGGACGGCGGGAGTCGACGGCGTGCCCATCGACCAGATCTACGTCACCCGTGGCATCGGCACCGGTCCCGCCGACCGCTTGGAGAAGTACGGCTCCGACCACTTCGCCTACACCACGACCGTCCAGTACTGACGCACGGCGAGCTCGCGGATACGGGTGGAGGATCATAGGCGGAATAGGCGCCTTGTTGAGGGATCGGGCTGGTGCAAAGGCGTCGAGGAGGGCCGCTGCCGGAGCGAGCAGGACCGAGCGCCGCGCCGGTGCCTTGTCCATCAATTCGAAAGGACATGAAGCGCTGGACCGTGATGTGCCGCACGGCTTCGGCATCCACCTGTCGAAGTTCTCGAATCGGGGTGACAACGCCGGCAACAGCGTCATGCTCCGCGGTTCCAGAAGGAATCCGCCCGGCTCGGCTGGGGAAGGGAGCTCGTTCATGTACGCATCACGTCTGTGGCCTCGTCTCTTGTTGGCCGCCACATTGGGTCTGGCCTGTGTGGAGCAGACCGGCAACCCCGCTTCGGATGCAGGCACCCCGGATGCGGGGGAGACGGACGGCCCTGATGCCGGCCACGGTGACGCGGGGTCGCAAGACGCGGGGCTTCCGGATTCGGGGACACCTGACGCCGGGTTCCCCGATGCCGGTCCCCCTCATGCGCGAGCCCGGATCTTCTTCTCGGGCCACAGCCTGCTCGACAACCCGATGCCCGACTACGTCGACAGCATCGCCAGGAGCCTGGGCAAGGACATCCTCTGGAACCAGCAGAACAGCATCGGTTCACCGCTCCGGGTGCGCACCTGGGGCAACACGGGTTGGGAAGGGTACCGCCAGGGCAAGAACCGTGAGGGATATGGCATGAACGTGGTTCAGGAATTGCTGTCGCCGCGGACGCTGGGCCCGGGAGACCAATACGACACCCTGCTCATCACCGAACGGCACGACATCCTGGGAACCATCGAGTGGGAGAATACGATTGGCTACCTGCGCCACTACCATGACCGTCTGATTGCCGGTAACCCCGAGGGCATCACCTATTTTTATCATACGTGGCTGGATATTGATAAAGCCAACCCGGCCCGGTGGATCAACTACGAGAAGAACGCACTGGCCGCATGGGAGTGCGTGTCCTCGAAGGTGAACCTCACGTTGCAGGACGCGGGGCGAGGTGATCGCGTGGTGACGCTCCCAGGTGGCGCCGCCCTGGTCGACCTGGTGGAACGCGTCCTCGCGAACCAGGTCCCGGGGATCAGCGGCACCACGGAGCAGAAGCTGAACATGATCTTCAGCGACAACGTGCACCTGACGGCCCTGGGCGCGTATTACCTGGCCGCCGTCCACCACGCGTCCGTGTTCCGGGATTCTCCGGCCGGCGCGGCGGGTCCGCCCGAGGCCAACGCGGAGACTGTCCGGGCGCTCCAGACCATCGCGTGGAACTTCGTGAGTGCCTATTACGCCCAGCCCGGCGCGGGCACGCGGACGATGGCGGACTGCCGCACGCGCATCTCCCAGGACGTCTGCCCCGGCTTCTGGACGATCCTGGGCCAGCCCAGGAACACCGCGGGTTGTCAGAACTACTTCAGCAACGCGAACCCCGGTCCCGGTGGAAACCCGTTCGTCTGGCCCGATCCGAACTGGCAGCCGCTGCCCTCTCCGTGAGCCGCCCGTCATCGCACCTGGATGGCGTCTGTGCTCCCCCTGCTCCAGGAGAGGAAGCCCCTGGCTCCTGGATTGCTTGATCGTGAACCATGCTCCACCATCTGCGATTCTTCGCTGAACGAAACCCCGAGGCGCATCAGGTCCACCAGGAGAGTTTCTGTGGCGTGTGCCAGGGCCAGGGGCGCTTCACCGGGGCCGTGAGCACCCTGGCGATCAACTACCTCCAGGCCTACTTCAACCTGCTCGCCTGCGGGCTGGAGGGGGCGCCGTCACAGACGAACGCCTGCCGGACCGAGCGGTGGACACAGGTGGGCGTCCGGCGCGCTTCGCCCCCGGTGGAGCGCTTCCTGGCGGCGGCGAACCTGGCGCTGCTCGCCTCCTGGCTGCGCCACCAGAAGGAGAAGGGGGACCGTCGGGCCCCGGTCGCATTGTTCCTGGTGCGCTCGGGCCTGCGCAAGGCCGAGGCGGAGCTGCGTGAGGCCGGCCTGGAGCCGGCTCGCTTCGAGGGGCTGCCCCGGGCCCCCCCCCTCGCCGACGAGGGCCTGCCAGCGGTGTTCGCGGACATCATGGTCCGGCTCGCCCGGCTGTGCGGGCGGCCGGAGCAGGAGGAGCGGATGGCCCGGACGGGACGCGCCCTGGCCCGGAGCCTGGTGCTGTGGCACGTGTCGCTCCCGCCCAGTCCCGACAACCCGGATTGGTTCCCCGAGCTGCGCCAGGAGCTGGCGGGCCATCCCGAGGCGCTTCGTCAGCAGCGGGAGCTGCACCTGGCCGAGCTGCGTGAGCACCTGGAGGCGCTGCCCCTGGGCGAGTCCCGGCAGGCCGCGCTGGCGGTGGTGGACTCCATGGCGGAGGGAGAGCGCGTCCAGCAGCCCTTGAGGGGCGATCCCTTCGAGGCCTTCAAGCGCCGGTGGATCCAGTCCGGCGATCCCTGCGAGCTGCCCGGCGGCACCATCCGCCGCTGAGCGCGGGTGGAAGGCGTCGCCAGCCACCACCCGGAATGGTCTCAGGGGGTGCCGGACGCGGCCGGTGCTCCGTCCATGAGCTCCGTCAGGGCGAGGGGCAGGGCCTCGAGGGTGGACTTCTCCACCTCGAGCACGTCCTCGGACGAGCCGCGGGCCCACAGGCGCTGCGGGTTGCCCTTCACCGGAGTCCCGAGCCTCAGCCGGGCCACCTCCTGGCCCTGCGCGTCCTGCAGCGTCACCCCGCCGGACGTGTCGCTGATTCCGTACTTGCTCCAGCTCTTCGGGCTGGACTCGCCGATGGCCGACGCCTCGAGCTTCTCCAGCGAGCCGAGCAGCGAGGCCACCTTGAACTGTCTGGCGTTGGCCACCATGGGGCTCGCCATCTCCCACTTGCCGGTGTCGGGGGCCAGCACGACGGAGATCGTCTCCCCGCCGGGGGCGGCCGGGTGGATGACGATGCGGTGCACGTCGCGGACGGAGAAGGAGAGCACCTTCCGGTCCTTGAAGTCCTTGGGCTCGAGCTCCAGCGCATTCAGGGCGAGGCTGTCCACCTGGGAGAGCATGGACTCCGAGTCCCACTCGGACAGGGCGAAGGTCTGCTTCACGCCGTCCAGCTCCAGCTCGGTGAGGCGCACGCGCACCGGCCCGCCGATCTTCCGCACGAAGGTCGCCTGCGCCAGGGGCTTCTCCAGGGCCTGACGCACCTTCTCCTCGTGCTTCGGCTCGGGGAAGGAGATGGCGCGGTACCCGTTGAGCGCCGACACCATCCGCGTCACCTGCCCGGTCGCCGCGCGCAGCTCCACCGGCTGCGCCAGCTTCCACGGCTTCTCGGTGGTGGCGCGCTCCAGCACGAAGGCGTTCTTGCGGGCCTTCACCTCGATGCGCAGGAGCGAGGGCTCCTCCACGGGGAAGGCCACGCGGTCTCGCCATTCATTGGTGTGCTTGAGCAGCAGGAAGCGGAGCCCGCCCTGGGCGGTGTAGACGCGCGGGTCACCCTCGCGGCGCACGTACACCGAGCCGTCGAAGTTGTTCTCCAGGCCCAGGTAGACGGTGATCGAGCGCTGGCGCGCCGGATCGTCCGCGCCGCCGCCCTGGGCGTCCGGCACGTAGGCCCGGGCCATGATGGTGGCGCGGGGCTGCTTCAGCCCGTAGCGCTCGATGTCGGCGTCGGTGGGGTTCTCCTCCAGCGTGGCCTTGAACTTCGCGGCCGAGAGCTGGCTGACGAGCGTGCTCACCTCCGTCTTGTCCGCCAGTGCGGACACCGGCGAGGTGATGCGCCAGGTGTTGTCCTGGAGCTCCATCACCGTCTTGCCCTGGGCCACGTCGACGGACAGCCAGGTGAAGACGGGCTCGGGCGAGGTCCCTCCGTCCGTGCCGGGCTCCCCGGGGGACTGGACGGCGAAGACCTTCTCCTCGGCCTGCTTGCGCTGGGCGTCCTGCTGCTCCGGCTGCATGACGCCGAAGTACGCGTAGAGACCGAGCCCGCCGGCCACCAGGGCCACGGCGAGCAACGTGACGAGGTTCTTCTGTTGGACGTTCACTTGTTGCGCCTCGAGAGCCAGATGGCCAGGCCCACGCCGAGCAGCGACAGGGGCAGGACGTCGGTGGATACGAAACGGATGCGGTTGAGCATGTCCGCATCCAGTTGGAGGGTGGAGGCCGCGCGGTCCGGCGGGCGGATGGTGACCTTGTCCACCTGGCTGGTGGCCCAGCCGAACGCGTTCATCACCAGGTTGCGGTTGCCCTCATGGCCCCAGTTGGAGTCCATGAGGATCTCCGAGTCACCCACCACCACGAGCCGCGCCTCGTCGAAGCGCCTGTTCTGCGCGCCCGAGGTGGTGCGCGTGCTGGCCGTCACCAGGGGAATCTGGCCGGTCCGCTCGCCCTCACCAGCGGCCGGCTTCTCGTCGGGCGTCAGCTCCGCCCAGCCGAAGGGCGAGCTGCTGACGACCGGCACCACCTTCACGCCCTCGGCCAGCCCTTGGGTCAGCACGGTGAGGGGGCGCGCGGTGGGGAACTCGATGTTGAGCTGCCGCTGGCTGAGGGGCAGGGAGATCTCGTGCTGGCCGTAGAAGAGCGAGAGGACGACGTAGGGGCTGCCGCCGTTGAACTGCGCATCGGCGACCACGCCCTTGTCGACGGCCACGCCGTACTCGGCGAGCAACCCGGACATCTCGGGGCCGGGCTCACCGTAGGCCTCGGCGAAGTAGACCATGCGGCCGCCGCCGGCGAGGTACTGGCGCAGGGAGTCCACCTCGGAGGGGCTGAAGCGTCCCTTGGCGCCCGCGACGACCACCAGCGCGGCATCCCGGGGCACCGTGGTGCCGCCCGCGAGGTTGATCTCCCGGGTGCTGTAGCCCTCCTGGTTGAGCTGCTGCTTCATCTCCGAGAGGCTCGTCGTCCGGCCGCGCTGGCCGGGCATGGGCACCGGCTGCTCCAACGGCCACTCGCCGTGGCCCACCACGAAGTACACCCGCTGCTGGCTCACCTGGGTGAGCTTGATGAGGGCGTTGGTGAGTTCCTGCTCGCTGATGACGTTGAGCGAGGTGTGTGACTCGCTGGAGCCCTCGCCGCGGGTGAGCACCACCGTCGTCTGGGCCTCGGTGAGCTGGTACTTCTCGGCCAGGTCCGGGTAGCGGCGCGGATCCTTGAAGGAGTACTCGAACTTGTCCGGCGCCTCCGTGTGGTAGCGCTCGAAGGTGGCCTGCAGGGCCTCGTAGGCGGGGTGATCCGGGGGGATGAAGCCGATGGCGCGCACCGGCTCGTCCAGGCCCTGGAGCGTGAGCAGCGTTTGGGGCGAGAGCGTGAAGATCTTCTGCTCCGTCAGATCCCAACGCACGTTCTTCTTGTGGGCGATGTAGTTGATGGCCACCAGGGCGCCGAGCGTCAGCAGCAGCATGAGCGCGGTGCTGCCGAAGAAGAAGCTGGAGCGCCGCGAGGCGAACTGGCCGAACTGCTTGAAGTTCGTGGCGACGTAGAGCCCCAGCAGCACCAGACCGGCCACCACCTTGGTGGCGACGATGGCGAAGGAGCCCGAGGAGAAGAAGAGGGTGAAGGGGCTGGAGAACAGCAGCAGCAGCCCGAAGCCACCCAGTATCTTGCCGATGTTGGCCGCTTTCATGGGCACACTCGAGGGGGGCACGTCATGCCCAGCGCTGCGCTTCCACCGTGCGGTGGCTGAGCAGCAGCGAGAAGAAGATGACGGAGAAGAAGAAGACGATCGCCTTCAAGTCCAGCACGCCGCGCATCAGGCCCTGGAGCTGCGAGCCGAAGGACAGGTAGTTGATGAAGGAGCGCACCGGCTCCTCGGTGGCCTGCGCCAGCCCCTGCAGCAGCATCCACGGCAGCAGCACCGCGAAGGTGACGAGCGCGGCCACCATCTGGCTCTCCGTCAGGGAGGAGATGAAGAGGCCCACGGCCATGCAGGTGGCACCCCAGAGCAGCAGCCCGCCGTAGCCCAGCAGCACGGTGCTCCACTCCAGCGCGCTGCCGGAGTCGGCCCGGCCGAAGACGGTGAGCAGCAGGGGGAAGAAGATGGTGAGCCCCAGGGTGGCGGTGATGATGCCCAGGCCGCCGAGGTACTTGCCCAGGACGATCTCCACCGGCCGCACCGGCGCCGTCATCAGCAGCTCGAACGTCTTGTTGCGCTTCTCCTCCGCGAACAGCCGCATGGAGAGGAAGGGCACCACGAAGAGCGTGATGATCATCACCGTGGACCAGAAGGGCACCATCACCCCGTCGGTGAGGTTGCGGAACTCCTGGGGGATGCGCTCCCAGCCGTACGCGCGCGCCATCTCCTGGGCGCGCTGGAACTCGTAGAGGCCGTTGACGAAGAAGAACGACGAGATGGCCAGCATCGCCGTGAAGACGGCGTAGGCCCAGGGCGTGGTGAAGTAGATGGACAGCTCTTTGCGGGCGATGGCCAGCGCGGTGCGCATGGGGCCTCCAGGACCGTGTGCGGGGGGACTCGCGCGCCTCAGGCCGCGGTCAACTTGATGAAGATCTCCTCCAGCGAGACGTTCTCCGCCTTGCCGCCGTGCACCTTCGCGAGCTTGCGGATCTGATCGTACGCCACCACCCGGCCCTGGTTGATGATGAGGACCTTCTCGCAGGTCATCGTCACCTCGGGGAGGATGTGGGTGGAGAGGATGACGGTGTGCTTGCCCGCCAGGCCCTTGATGAGGGAGCGCACCTCGGCGCGCTGGGCGGGATCCAACCCCTCGGTGGGCTCGTCGAGGATGAGCACCGGCGGGGAGCCGAGCAGGGCCTGGGCAATCCCCACGCGCTGCTTGTAGCCCTTGGAGAGGTTCTGGATGACGCGGCCCATCACGTCCGCCAGCCCGGTGAGGCCGGCCACCCGCTCCAGCTCGGCGCGGATGCCGCGGCCGGGCAGCCGCTTGAGCTCGGCCACGAACTTCAGGTACCCGGCCACCGTCATCTCCGGGTAGAGGGGCGGGGTCTCGGGCAGGTAGCCGATCCGCCGCTTGACCTCCAGGGGCTGCTCGAAGACGTCGAAGCCCGCCACCTTCGCCGTGCCCTCGGAGGGGGGCAGGAACCCGGTGAGGATCTTCATGGTGGTGGACTTGCCCGCGCCGTTGGGCCCGAGGAACCCGAGGATTTCTCCCTCGGCGACCGAGAAGTTCAGGCAATCCACCGCGACCCGCTCCCGGTATCGCTTGGTGAGGTTCTGGACCTCGATCATGGGCATGGGAAGGCTCCGGAAAGAAGCGTTCGACCGGCGGCCGATATAAGAGCCGGTTTCGGACTGTCAAGGCGGGCAGGCAGGCGTGGGAGAGACACGGGGTAGCGCTGGCGAGCCTTGTGCATGAGGGACTTCCAGTGTGTCTGGGCGGACACGCCCGGCAGGTTACCTGTGACCTTCACCGGGCCCTAGGAACAAAGCAGCGGGTGCTTTATGCCGATTGTGGTTCAGAAGTACGGCGGCTCGTCGGTCGCCGATGTGGAGAAGATCCGCAAGGTCGCACTCCGGGTGAAGGAGACGCGGGAGCGGGGCTACCAGGTGGTGGTGGTGGTGTCCGCCATGGGGGACACGACGGACGAGCTGCTGGCGCTGGCCAAGCAGGTGTCGCCGGATCCGCCGAGGCGCGAGCTGGACATGCTGCTGACGTGCGGGGAGCGCATCTCGATGGCGCTCCTGTCGATGGCGCTGCAGGAGCAGGGGGTGCCGGCCATCAGCTTCACGGGGAGCCAGAGCGGCATCATCACGAACGACACGCACTCGCAGGCGCGCATCGTGGAGGTGAGGCCGTACCGCATCCAGGACGAGCTGGCGCGGGGCAAGGTGGTGATCGTCGCGGGGTACCAGGGCGTCTCGTTCAAGCGGGAGGTCACGACGCTGGGGCGGGGGGGCTCGGACACGACGGCGGTGGCGCTGGCGGCGGCGCTGAGCGCGGAGTCGTGTGAAATCTACTCGGACGTGGACGGGGTGTTCAGCGCGGATCCGCGGGTGGTGCCGGACGCGAGGAAGCTGGAGACGCTCTCGTACGACGAGATGCAGGAGCTGGCGAGCGCGGGGGCGAAGGTGCTGAACGCGCAGGCGGTGGAGTTCGCGAAGGCGAAGGGCATCGTCATCCTGGCGCGCACGGCGCATACGGCGGGGACGGGGACGGCGGTGCAGGAGTGGGTGGCGCCGGCGGACACGCGGGTGAAGGGGGTGACGGCGGAGGCGGAGATGGCGGTGCTGTCGGCGGCGGTGGAGGCGGTGAAGCTGCCGGAGCTGCTGGAGTTCCTGGACGCGCGAGGGGTGCGCGGGAGGGCGCTGGCGTTCGACGGGCTGATGGGGCAGGGGAGGACGTTCATCGCGGTGCCGTTGCAGGACGTGCACGGGCTGGAGGTGCTGAAGCGGGACGTGGGGGCGCGCTTCGGCGAGGCGGTGACGCCGCGGGAGGAAGTAGGGACGGTGACGGCGGTGGGGGCGGGGATGAACGCGGACTGGAGCTACCTGCGGAGGGCGCTCGGGGTCGCGGAGGAGCTGGGCGCGAGGGTGCACGCGGTGCACACGTCGCCGTTGCAGCTCACGTTGTTGGTGGACAAGCAGCACCTCAAACCGCTCACGGCGAGGCTGCACCGGGAATTCCTCGGAGCCTGAGTCACGAGACCGAGGCCATCGCCGTGTTGAATGGGAAGATCGGAACGGACCCTGGCGCCGACACCACGGCGCGGGAGATCGAGCAGACGCTGGCCCAGAGCCGGGCCTCCGCCGAGCGGAGCATCGCGCTCTACCGTGTCTGGATCGTGGGTGCCGTCGGCGCGCTCGCCATCTGGCCCTTCCTGGCGGGCGGGAGCGCGTTCTCGTTCATCGTCTCCAGCGTCTACCTCGCCTATTCGCTGGGGGTGCTGGCCTGGACGCACCGCCGCATGCCGCGCTGGCTGGGCGAGGCCACCCTGTTGGTGGATCTCGTCTCCATGGCCGTCTTCTACGTGGTGCTCTCGCGCTTCGATGGGTCCGGGGAGACGCCGCGCTGGACGCTGTACATCCTGCCGTCGTTGATGATGGCCACCCTGCTCAGCAACTTCCTGCGGTACTCGGGCCGGTTCGCCATCGCCAGCAGCGCGGTGGCGGCGGTGCTGTTCCTGGGGGTGAGCGTCTCGCAGGACGACTTCCATCCGGCGCAGGTGTCCACGGCGGCCATCCTCGTGGTCTCCGGCTTCATCGCCGCGAGCAGTGGGGCGCGGGCCCGGCAGAACCTGGATACCTTCGCCCGGCTGCGCCTGTTGCGCCGGTACCTGCCCAAGGTCGCGGTGGAGCGGGTGCTGGAGGATCCGCGCGCGGGCATGGCGCTGGGAGGCCGCTCCGTGACGGTGACGCTGCTGGCGGCGGACCTGCGGGGCTTCACCTCGATGAGCGAGAAGCTCTCGCCGGAGGAGGTGGTGCGCCAGCTCAACGCGTATCACGCCACGCTGCTCGAGCAGGTGGAGCGGCACGGGGGGACGCTCGACAAGTTCATCGGGGACGGAGCGCTGGTGGTGTTCGGCTTCGGAGCACCGGAGGCTCCCGGGTCGGACCACGGCGCGGCGGCGGCGCTGGCCTGCGCGAGAGACATGCTGGACGGGCTCGAGCGCCTCAACCGGGAACGCGCCCAGGCGGGCCAGGCGCCCCTGCGGATGGGGATGGGCCTGCACACGGGCCTGGTGGTGGCGGGGAACATCGGCGTGCCCGGCGTCCGGCTGGAGTTCACGGTGATTGGGGACGCGGTGAATACGGCCGCGCGGCTGGAGGGGCTCACCAAGGAGGCGGGGGTGCCCGTGCTCATCTCGGCGGAGACGGTGGCCCGGCTGGAGGCACCGGCGCTGCGCGAGCTGCCCGCGATGCGCGTCCGGGGCAGGGACGAGGCGGTGCGGGTCTTCACGCTGCCCTGATAGAATGCGGCCCGATGGCTACGTACAACATCTCCCTGGCGGATCTGAGGCAGGACATCGCGGGGGTCATCCCGGCCGGGCTCGTGCTGGGCTGGAACGGGCAGGAGAAGACCTCCGCGCGGCACGAGCACCTGCTGGCGCCCTTCCGGAAGCGGGGGACGCTCGTCTCCACGGACTCGGCGGGACTGTCCACGCTGACCCAGCGTTACTCCCTGGCCCAGGTGATGAAGCTCGTCTCCGAGCCCAAGGAGGTGATCCACGCCTACGGGACGGCGATCGGCGGAGAGGCCATCGGCATCTGGGCGGCGGACAACTCGCAGATGTTCTTCGAGGAGCAGATTGCCCCGGCGCGAGTGGTGGCGCAGATGCTCGCGGTGCAGCAGCGGGTCAAGGCCCTGCGGGTGCAGGTGGGAATCGGCATCCACGCGTGCGAGTGCTACAAGGTGGGCGGGGGGCTCTTCGGCGAGGGGGCTGACTTCATCGAGGCCATCGCGGAGGACGAGACCTCGGGAGGAGAGATCGTCCTGTCGCGGACGATCGTCGAGCGCCTCACGGGCCCGGTGCGCGACGCGGCCCGGGTGCGCGAGGATCTCCAGGCGGAGGGGGAGCTGTGGTCGCTGACGGACTTCTCCGGGCGCGTGGAGGCCGTGGAGGGCGGCAACCCGCACTATCCGACGCCTTTCGACGCGGCGTTCTTCCAGCGGGTGCGTTCGACGTCCATGGAGGCGCTCGGGAAGGAGGAGTTTCCCGAGTACCGGAAGAAGCGGACGGTGGTGTTCGTGAAGGTGGACCACCGCCCGCACGAGTTCCTGCTGGACTCGTTCACGGACATGTCGCTCATCGACCTCGCGATCCGCCGGATCGCGTCGTCGCATGGAGCGGACGTCGTGAAGTCCAACGGCACGCTGGCGATCGTGCTCTTCGAGGAGGGCCGTGAGGCGGTCGCGTTCGCGCGGGACATCATCGAGGGGAATCGCGCCCTGGGCTTCAAGGCCCATGCCGGACTGGCGCGGGGCGAGGTCTACCTCTTCCCACTGGCCAACGGGGAGCGGGAGATCGCGGGCAATCCCGTCAACATCGCCTCCAAGCTCGCGGAGGACTCGGGCCTGGAGGGAGTGCTCGTCGAGAAGCCCGTCGCGCTCGGAGCGCTCGCGGGGCAGGGGGAGCCCTTCCAGCTCACCCTCTCGAAGGTGGAGTTGACCGGACAGCGTTTCGAGGTCTGAAGGGCGTTCGGCCGGTGGGCTACCCTCGGGCGCTCCCGAGTTGCTGCGAGAGGACGATAGCGCGGCCGTTCTGGAGACCGACGAGCACACTAAGGAGCGAGTCGAATGTCCGGCGTGCGCCGGAATGGCGCTCGAGCTCGGGGCGGTGCTCGCTCCAGATGAGCTCCAGCAAGCTGATCAGCGCGTCATGTTGCTTCGTGTCGGGGGAGGGTTTCCTGTGAATACACGAGGCGGATGTGGAGCGGGTGAGCCAGAGCAACGACTCGACCCGGAGGCGTCTGGCGGCGGGAGTTTGGAGCAATGACAGAAAGGCCGTAGCGCTCTCTGGCTCAGCCATCGCGCTCCCGGCCCAATGGCTCCATTGCTTGCGCAGCGCGGTGGCGAGGGACTCTTGCTTGGCGTGCCAGTAGCACTGGAGTGCTTCATCGTCCTGGCAACCGAGGAGCAGGCAGAGAGTTTTTCCACGGTGCAGGGGCGCGGATGCTTGCCCAACGGAGGCGAAATCGAGGATTTCGGTGAGAGTGGCGCGGAAGAAGGGCGTTTCTCCCGTCTTGGGAAGGCCTTCCCCATAGAGCGATTCCAGGAAGGAAGCGGTCCATTCTTCACGGTACTCGGGCAGACGCAGCCAGGGCTCCCAGAGGCGGCGCCGGGTCGCGCTGTCGGCGATGTGGACCGTGTAGATGACACTCAATGCGGGGAGGTAGGTGCCTTGGTGTGGAAAAGACCAGGACCCGTCCGGCCTCTGCTCCAGATCGCCCGTTGGAGCCCAATACAGGGAGGACACCATGAGCTGCTGCAACCTCTCGACAGCGCCGATGAGGAAGGCGCGATCCGGGAGGTCCTGGTACTGTGCTTCTGGGTACAGCCAGCTCCAGGCCGCGAGCAGATAGTTGATGTGGAACCCTGGCTTTGGAACCGCAGCGGGGGATGTGAACCCCTCCGGTACAGCCGAGGCGAGCCCTGTCCAGTCCACGGGGAGGGGCGGCAGGCTCTTGTCGGCGAAGGACTCCCGAAGGCGCGCGAATACCGAGTCCACCTCCTGCTTCCACGCGTCCGTGATAGGCCTTGCCTGTGCGAGGACACGTAGCCGTGAGAACCAGAGCGCGAGATGGAGGAGCCGCTGGAAGTCTTCAGGCACGCGAGTGCGGTGATGTGCTGCGCCCATGAACAGCTGCACGACGGTCTCGTTCAACTGGGCTCCGGCCAACCTGGCCATGGACCGGCGCAGGTCGGGTGCGTCTGGCTCTTCGCTCCACAAGCCGACGATGCCTCTGGCACACAGGTTGGTCCACTCATCGAAGAAGACGTCAGTGAAATCGGTCTCGTAATCGAAAACGGATGAGGTCAAGGACGAGCACGCCTCGACCAACCACTTCTGGCACTGCTGCTTCCACTCTGGATGCTCTCGTAGGTATCGGGGGAAGCGAACGATGGCGATCGCGGCGGCACCACATCGCTTCAAGAGCGTGGTCTCCCCATTCTCCCTGGAGAGGCTGCTGGTGGATGAGAGAAGTCCTTCGATCTGCTCCTCCGTCATCGGCTCCGTTCCGTTGAGGACGCCGTGGAAATAGGCAGTCCGCGTCATGGGGAAGTTGAAGAAGAGACCTCTGGCCTGCTCTTGGAGCTGCTGTGTCAGCTGCTCTTCACGGAGGCGTTGCTCTGGAGGAAGAACGAACTCGAGGTGGGTCGTGCCATCCGGAGCGCGCTGGGTCCTCCAATTCCTGGAGTCCAACTGTGCTGGCAGTCTCTCGCGCAGGAGCGGAGCCACTTGTGCAGTGGGAAAATCCTTCCACTTCGCGAGCAGCCGATCCACGGCGGGCCACTGCCATTCTCTCCGTGCGAAGGTCTCCGTGACGGCGGTCAGGAGGTCCACGGGACGATGGGGGAACTGGCGCCATTTGAGCGCGATGGGGCGCAGCTCTGGCTGGTCACCCCAGGGCAGTGGCGTCAACGCTGCAAGACTGTCGCGGCTGAAGGTCCATTGGTAGAGCGCGGGTTGTTCCACCAGCGACTCAAGGGGTCCTTCCAGAAGCTCTGGATACCGTAGGGCCATCTCCATGAGCACACCGATCATGGCAACGGAGTGACTCGAGTGCAGCAGTGTCTCCAGGAAGTCGGGCGGCAGCTGCTCCTGCTCCAGCTGCTCATACAGCCAGGCTTCCAATGCCATCAGGGCCGCGGCGAGGACTTTGGGCTGTGAGCTGTCTTTGTGCCACGAGAAGACGTTTTGATTGCCAACGTAGACGCTGCTCTCGCCTTGAGTACTCAGCGTGAGCCCTGAGCGTGCTTCCTCGTCGCGCTCCACCTCGACTTCCTCACTCCAACGTTCGGTGGCGAAGTCGACCAACGCCATCACGAACTTCAATCCGTGTTCCGGGTACCGGTTGAGCAGCCACCACGCGGGATCAAGGTCGTAGGGAGGACTGTCTGGCCTCCTGGGGTGGAGGAGATCGACCTGTGACGGAAGGCGGGCGAGGTGAAGCCAGTTGCTGCCTCTGGGGCTGCGCGGATGCTCCAGGAGCAGCGCGAGGAAGACCTCCAACGCTAGATTCAGGTCAAGCGAGCTCAGCCAGGCTGTTCCGGGATGGGAGAGCACGGCGGCGCGGAAGTCCTCATCCGGGGGCCATTGTGGTCCTTCGGGCCAGGAAGAGGAGGCGGTCTGGGCCGCGAGGGACTCTCGGTCTGCCGGGCGTCCCGACAGCTTCCGGATGAGGGCGGTGGCGCGGGCGGGCTCCGTGCGGCCCGCCAGCAGGGCGAGTGCATAGGTCCACATGCGGTTCTCTCCCGCGCGTGGAGGGTCTCCCTGTGCGTGGCTCCATTCCGCGATGCTCAGGACCAGCTCGCTGAGTGGCTGGAGAAGGCGGGGCTCCAATGGACGGAGGTTCGCGTCCTCCACGAGCCAAGCCGTGGCGATCAGGATGAGCTCATCCGGGGCGTGGGTGTAGAGCTGCTTCCATCGGCGCTCAAGCCACTCCAGGGTGGGCAGCCCAAGTCGGGGGATGGGCGTTCTCTGCCGCGTCGTCAGCACGCTGCGGAGTTCCTTGGGGGCACTCTCCAGGAGATGGGAGTGAGGCACGGTCGCGGTGTAGAAGAACCGGATCAGGAAGCGCCGCAGCAGCACGGCCTCGTGCTCGGAGAGCACCGGCGGAAAGATCTCATCGAGGAACGGGCCAGGCCGCGCGGTGAAAACGAGGGCCTCCAGCAGCAGGTCCATGCCGGCGCTGCCAGTGGGCTCCTCGGTCTCCATCTGTTGGAGCAGCTCCCGCCACTCCTCCAGGCCGTGCTCTCCCGCCCGCGCGGGCTGCTCCAGCAGGTGCAGTCCCAGCAGCCGGACGGCGCGGTGCCAGAGCGGGTTGCCAATCCGCTTGAGCATCTCCTCGATGCGCTGGGCCCGGAGCTGTCCCAGCAGGTATTGCTGGCGGGCGTAGTCCGCATGGAGATCATGGGTGAAGCGGAGGGTGTCCTCCCTCTCCGAGAGGACGCCCAGGCGCACCAGCTCGGGGACGAGCTTCGTTTCTTCTCCCGACAAATCAGGGAAGGGCGTGACGAACTGGCGCTCATCGGCCTGCGTCTGGGCCAGCTTCTCCACAAGGCGAGCAGCCTGGAGGCCTCGTCCTCCTGCTCGCAGGTAGCGCTCCCAATACCACCGGATGAGGCTGGACTCCCCCTTCCACTCCGCTCCCTCCGGGAGGCGCACCTCCGCGACGGCACGGGCCAGGAGGTCCAGCACCTTGGCGTTGCTCGTGAGGGGTCTCAGGTCCGCGCGAGCGAGGATGGGTTCGAGGGTTGGCACCCGCTGTCTGAGTGTCCGGAGTTCCTCCTCTTCGAAGGGGTCGAGGGAGATGACGAAGGAGGGCGAGAGGGGGACGCCACGGGCCTGCAGCTCATCCCGCAGCCCTTCCCAGGCGGCTCGCTGGCAGAGGAGGAGCAGCCGCCAGGGGGCGCCTTCCTCCCGGAGGCGGAGTGCTCGCAGGAGGCGGGAGACGGACTCGAAGTCCTGTGGGCGTGAGAGCCGTTCCAGCCCATCGAGCGCCAGGAGGGCCCATGCCGCAGGCTGGGTGGACACCAGCTCCTCCAGTGGCCGAGAGGGCGCCAGGGTGTGGGCCCGCTCGTCGAGACGCGCCACCTCATCCGCGGGGAGGCAGAAGGTGGGGCCGGGGAGCCCTCTAGCGGTCATCAGGCCCTTGAGCAGGGCGGATTTTCCGCAACCAGAGTCTCCCAGGATGACGAGGGCGCGGTGGGTCTTCAGGGCGTCGTGGAGCCCCTGGAGTGCGCTTCGCCGGGGGAGGTGGAGGCCTCCAATCGTATCCTGCGTATCCCCCAGCCAACGGGTGGTGAGCTTCTCCATCCGCTCCCAGTCCGGAGCGTGGTTCGGGTGATGCTTCAACCGCACCCGGCCCCGCAGCCGGTCGAGGAGTCTCTCAAGGGTAAGCTCGCCCGCCGAGGCCCGTAGATCCTTCACGAATGCGAGGAGTGCCTCCCAGAGTCCGAGACTGTCCTCCTCGCCGCCGGACTCCACCAGCTCACGGCAGAGCCGGAGGGCGTCGGCCCTGCTGCCCGCGTCCACCCGGGTGAAATCGAACTCCAGGAAGCGGACGGCCTTGAGGAGGGCACCCGCCTTCTTTCCATGAACGGGATGCGCCCCGGGAAGGTCCGGGGGACAGGCGAAGCTCTCGATGAAGGTGCGGACCTCCTGGCTGCACCAGCTCTTCTTTCGCAGGCGCTCGTCGAGGCGTTCCGGGGATTCATGGAGGGCTCTCTGGAGCGCGTCATCCACGGTGTCCCGGTGGCGCTTGGAGAGCCGGGAGGTGATGAGGACTAGGTAGTCTTGCGAGGCATCGAAGCCGGTTTCCCTGGGGTTCAGGTGCTGCTCCCAGCAGTCCCGGACGAAATCCTGGGGGGCCCGGCTGGCCTTGAGGACGTCCCCGCTCTTCACGGAGATGGCCGCGCGGACGGGGCCATCGCGGGGAGCGAAGTTGGCGACCAGATCGTCCAGGAGCCAGCCGTCGGCACGGGCCTGGAACGAGAGCTGCGTGGGCGGCCCTGCTCTCGTATCCAGGGGACAGCGCCCCGCCAGCAGGTTCAGCATCCACCAAGCGCTGACTTCGTCCTCGAAGTTGTATCCACCACCCCCCGAACTCTTGGGGGATGCGATCTCGCGAGCCATGTCCTGCCTCTTGGATGGGGAGCCACGGAGGCCCGTCAGGGGGTTGGATAGTGCTCAATGTGGGGCCGCTGTGGATTCGCCTCTTTGTAGCAGTCGTCTATGCCGCTGGAGTCGGTGTGTTTGCTGCCACGGTGCCAATCTGTCCGACATGCCTCTCTTGGATGGGTGAAACACTTCCCATGCTGTGGCTCGTGCTTACCCTCGCAGCCCCAAGGGGGTCGGGAGGCGGGCATGGGAAAGGGCGTTCGAGTCATCGGGGTGTTTGTTGCCGTACTCTGCCTCCTGGGCCTGACCGGAGGGTGTGAGGAGACCGGGACGGGGCCGGGCGAGCCGAATGGCGGTGGGCGCGACAATCCCCCACTGCAGCGCTCGGATGGTGGAGAGCCGGACATCGTGGACGGGGGCCCGACGCCGCCTCCGGAGGATGGAGGGACGGATCCGGTTCCACTTCCGCCGCATGACGCGCAGGCGATCCGCAAGGAGAACGCGCGTCCGGGGACGGCGGCGTGGCGCATCACCAGGCGGGCCGCCAACAACAATGAAATCGAAGGGTACGCGCTCGTCTCCACGGTGACGCAGGGAGAGCGGGTGCCGATCGCGGTCTCGGTGACGGGAGGGCCGCGCAAGTTCAGCTGGGAGGTGTACCGGCTCGGCTACTACGGGGGCCTGGGCGGGCGGGAGGTGGTGCGCGGAGGGCCGCTGCAGGCGGTGCCGCAGGCGCCGTGCCCGCCGCAGAAGCCCACGGGCATCGTCGCGTGCAACTGGACGCCGACGCTGGAACTCGAGACGAACGCGAGCTGGGTGCGCGGGGTGTACGTGGTGAAGCTGGTGCGGGACGACGGCTACCAGCGCTACGTGCCGTTCTTCGTGAGGGATGTGCAGCCGCGCTCGGAGGTGACGGTGATCATCCCGACGGCGACGTGGGCGGCCTACAACACCTGGGGCGGCACGAGCCTCTACGACGACAAGTTCCGCGTCACCGGGAAGGGGCGCGCCTTCCAGTCCTCCTACGATCGGCCTTTCTACCGGGGCTACGGCTCGGGGCACCTGCTGGATGACGAGCAGGGGCTCATCATGTGGCTGGAGGCCCAGGGGCTGGACGTGGCGTACGTGACCAACGAGGAGTTGGATCGGAGCGGGGACTCGCTGCGCGAGGCGAAGGTGCTGGTGATGTCCGGGCACGACGAGTACTGGACGCGGACGATCCGTGACCGTGCGGACAAGGCGGTGGCGGAGGGCCGGTCGATCGTCAATCTCGGAGCGAACCAGGCCTACTGGCAGGTGCGGCTGGAGCCCGCGGCGGACGGCAGGGCGAGGCGCATCGTCACCTGTTACAAGGGGGACGCGCAGGATCCGGTGGGGCTGAGGAGCCCGGATCGGACGGCGAAGTTCAGGGACCTGGCCACGCCGCGGCCGGAGAACGCGCTGTTGGGGGTGATGTTCTCCAGCCGGTGGCACCAGTTCGCCTTCCCGACGGTCATCACGGACGCGAACCACTGGGCCTTCGACGGGACGGGGTTGCGCAACGGGGACACGCTGTGGAAGGCGAACGGCTACGAGCAGGATCAGGTGGTGGACAACGGCCACTCGCCCGCGGGGCTGGAGGTGCTGGCGGAGTCTCCGGCGTTGTCGCTGCAGGGCGCGTTCGGCTTCGGGCAGATGGTGGTGTTCCGCAAGGGGAACGCGTGGGTGTTCTCGGCGGGAGGCGTGGACTTCGTGCACACGCTGGGGACGAGTGACTCGGCGGATCCGCGCGCGGCGCGCCTGGTGGCGAACGTCCTCTACCGTGCGCTGGGGCGGGCGGTGCCGAAGGATCTGGTGGTGCTCCCGGCGACGCCGTTGCCGAAGCCGCGAGGCTCCTACGCGCCGGCGGTGCGCACGGTGGCGGGGGAGGCGGGGCGGCGCGGAGATCAGGACGGTGCGCCGGGCCGGGGTCTGCTGGCGGCGCCCGTGGCGGTGGCGGTGCTGCCCGGCGGAGGCTGGGCGGTGGCGGACGCGATGGCCAACAAGGTGAAGCGGGTGGCGCCGGACGGGAGCATCTCGACGCTCTCGCCGGTGCGGCTCAACGGCCCGATGGGGATTGCCGCGGACGCGCAGGGCAACGTCTACGTCGCCGACTCGGACAACTACTGCATCCGCCGCATCACGCCGGACGGGACGACGACGGTCTTCGCCGGAGCGGTGATGGAGCCGGGCCTGGTGGACGGGCCGGCGGCGCAGGCGCGCTTCAACCAGCCGGCGGGGCTGACGATCACGCCGCAGGGGGAGTTGCTGGTGGCGGACCTGGGCAACGGCGTCATCCGGCGGATCGATCTGCTGGCTCCGGGGAGCCCGGTGACGACGCTGCCGTCGAACCTGTGGCTGTACCGGCCCTCGGCGGTGGCGGTGGGGGCGGACGGGACGGTGTACGTGGTGGAGACGGGGATGTCGCGCGTGGTGGCCCTGCGCAACGGCACGGTGAGCGTGGTGGCGGGAGCGCCGCCGGGAGGCTTCGCGGACGGTGCCGCGGAGAACGCGCGGATGCTGCCGTACCTGGGCCTGGCGGTGCTGGCGGACGGGAGCCTGGCGGTGTCGGATCCCGGCAACTACCGCGTGCGGCGCATCTCCCCGAGTGGAGAGGTGACGACGCTGGCGGGCACGGGCCGCTTCGGTTCGCGCAACGGGACAGGAGCCGAGGCGGACCTGGTGCTGCCCGCGGGTCTCGCGGTGGGCCCGGACGGAACGTTGTACGTGGCGGAATCCGGCAACGCGCTGCTGCGAGCCATCACGCCGTGAGCTGAGCCAGTCGGCTCACGGGACCCACCGGCCTCCCGGCCGCGCTCTCCATCAACTGGTCCAACAATCGGACCAGTTGCTCGCGACCGGGCCCGGCGACCGGCGGGCTCAGCGCCCCGGGCCGCGCATGCCGCCCGGAGGTGGGCCGGGCCGGATGTCCAACTCCTGACGCATGCGCCGCTGGTCCGGCGTCTCCTTGGGCAGCTCCACGAAGCTGCACATCTCGCACAGCCGGCTGTAGATGCGCTCGCCCACGCGCTCGCGCAGCAGCTCCACGTCACGCGCCGCGCTCTTCGCGTCCTCCGTGGTGCGGTAGCCGCTCGGCGCCGCGGACCGGACGCTCTTGCGCTCGGGCTCCAGCGAGTAGTTCGTCGCGAAGAGGGTGGTGCGGCCCGCGTTGTAGCGGCGGGCGATCAGCTCATCGAGCGTCTCCATCTCGAACTGGCTGCCGCGCCCCTTGCCCATCTCGTCGATGGCCAGCACCTCCACGTCCGACAGGGGGCCGATGATCTCCCCGCCGCTCTTGCCCTCCTGGAAGCCGCGCCGGATGGTGGCGTAGAGCAGGGAGATCTCCACGTAGCGCGCCTCCAGGCCCACCTCGAGCACCAGGTGCTTGAGCGTGGCGGCCAGCAGGTGCGTCTTCCCCGTGCCCACCGGGCCGCTGAGGATGAAGCCCTTGTTCACCCCGCCCTTGGTGTAGTGGTGGGCGAAGTGCATGGCCTGGTTGCGCGCCCGATCCTGCGCCTCGTTGAAGGCCCGGTAGTTCTCGAAGCCCGAGTGCGCCACCACGCCGGGCAGCCCCACCTGGTTGAAGTGATCCATGCGCTTCGCCCGGTGCTGGCAGACGCACGGCACGAGCACCTCGTAGCGCTTGGGGCCCACCTTCGCGCTGAAGGTCTCCTCGCGCACCTCGTACGCGTACCCTCGGCCCTCACACAAGCCGCACCGGGCCGAGCACGTGCACACCCGTGCATGCGCCCGGTCTCCGCGCCGTTCGATGAGGTACGTCCGTCCCCCACACTCGCCACACACCTCGCCGCTCGCCTTGGTGCCCATGACCGCAGGCCATAGCAGAGCGCCCTGACGCTCGTCAGCATGCTACACGGACCTTCACCCACCTACCGCTCTAGGAATCCATCAGCCCCAGCCGCCGGCGCACCACCGCCAGCAGCCGGAAGCGCCGGGCCAGCCGCCGCGCGCGGAAGGACATGTACTGCTGGTCCGTGTCCTCTCCTCGCGCCGTGCGCCACAGCTCCAGCCGCTCGGGGAAGGGGAGGGCGCGCAGCAGCATCAGCCCCACCAGTGTCTCCAGGGCCTCCATCCGCGCGAAATCCGTGGGCACCTCGTGCAGCACGGCTTCCAGCAGCCGGTGGACGCGGGGGGCCAGCACCGGCTCCCGCTCGGCCAGCCGCTCCAGCGAGGCCTGGAGCTGGCCGTGGCGCAGCTCCTCCCACGAGCGCGTCCGGGCCGTGCGCCCGGTGCCTTCGCTGCCGGCGCCCGCCGTGAGCGCCCGGTGCTTCTTGAGCTCCGCCTCCACCTGCCTGCGGCACGCCCGGAGGCTGCGCAGCACCGGCTCCCCGGGGCGCGCGTCCCACAGCGCCTTCTCCGCCGAGCGGGCGATGCCCCGCGCCACCACCTCGAAGGGAACTCCCTGCTCGGCCCAGGACGTCAAAAGCTCCACGTCCAGCGCGGACAGCATCAATCCGCTGCCTCGCATCGCGAGGAAGTAGTCCTGCACCAGCTCCTCGAAGCTGGCGCTCTCGGGCAGGAGGCTCATGTGTCGCTACATCTCCCTGGTGGGCAACCGGACGGCCGGGCGCAAGGCTCCCCTTACCAGCAGGGGCTGACAGAGCAACCTGCACGACGCTTTTCGCACAGCCCCTCTGAAATCTTTCCGGCTGGGTCCAAGCAGCCCAGCATGCCCCCAAGGCCCTGTTGACCGGCCACAACGCACCGCGCATAGTGCGCAGCCTTCCAGATGGAAATTCCCGAAGAGTCCCGGACACTTGCCGAGCAGGCGAGGGGCCGGGCCGGTAGAACCCCGCAGAGGAACCCCATGCGCCGTACGCTCCTCCTCAGCCTTCTGCTCCTGGCCACGACGGCCGACGCGCAGGACAAGAAAGCGCCGCGCGACGCCGCCCTCGGCAAGAAGAGCTCCACTGCCGTGGTGGACAAGTCGCTCGCTGGCGATATCAGCCGCAAGAAGGAGAAGCAGGACAACGCTCCCGCCCTCCAATACGACCAGTTCCGTCTCGGCGTGGAAGGCCAGGTCGCCACCAAGCGCCGCGAGCAGATCGAGTCGCTCAAGAAGATCATCTCCCTCTCGGCGGATCAGAAGGAGCAGCCCTCGCTGCTCTTCCGCCTGGGCGAGCTGTACTGGGAGGAGTCGAAGTTCTACTTCTTCGAGGCGAACCGCAAGGACGACGAGCTCCTCGACGCGATGAACCGCGGTGACACCGCGGGCCAGAATCGCGCCAAGGCGGGCAAGGCCGAGCTGCTCACGCGGATGAAGCAGTACGGCAAGCTCGCCCTCGAGCAGTACACGAAGATCGTCCAGGAGTACCCGGACTTCGAGCGCTCCGACGAGGTGCTCTTCTTCCTCGGCACCTACCTGATGGAGGACGGCCAGGACCGCAAGGCGCTGGTGGCCTTCAAGCGCCTGGTGGAGAAGCACCCGAAGTCCAAGTACATCCCCGACGCCTGGCTGGCCTTCGGCGAGTACTACTTCAACAACTCGAAGGGCAAGCACTCGGACCTGGAGAAGGCGCTCGCCGCCTACAAGAAGGCCGCCGACTTCCCCGAGAGCCAGGTGTACGCCTTCGCGCTGTACAAGCAGGGCTGGTGCCACTTCAACCTCGGCGACTACACCAGCGCCAAGGACAAGTGGAAGGCCGTGGTGCTCTACGGCGAGCTGGCCGGTGCGGCGGCGGTGGAGAAGGACGGCACGGCCAACAAGAAGGGCAGCTCGCTGGTGCGCGAGGCGCGCACCGACTACGTCCGCGCCTACGCCCGCGAGGGTGACGTGATGCTGGCCCGCGAGGACTTCTCCAAGGTCGCCACCAACCCGGACGACCGCTTCGCGATGATGCGGACGCTGGCCAACATGTATTACGGCGATGGCAAGGACCGCGAGGCGGCCATCACCTACAACACCCTCATCAAGGAGAAGCCGCTCTCCCCCGAGGCCCCGGGCTTCCAGGGCCGCATCGTCGACATCGTCCTCCGCATGGGCAACAAGGAGCGCACCGTCACGCAGGTGCGCCGGCTCGTGAAGATCATGAAGGAGGTCGAGGGCTCCGGTGTCATCAAGGAGGAGAAGGACAAGAAGGCGCTCGCGGAGGCCAAGGATCTGGCCGAGCGCACCCTGTCCAACCTCGCCGTCACCTGGCACAACGAGGCGAAGAAGACGCGCGAGGAGGCCACGTTCGGCTACGCCGACATGATCTACTCGGACTACCTCACGCTCTTCCCGGAGAAGCTCCAAGGCGTACGACCTGCGCTTCTTCTGGGCCGAGCTCCTCAACGACAACCTCCAGAAGTACGACAAGGCCGCGGCCAACTACACGCTCGTCGTGTTGCAGGACGTGAAGCAGCTCGAGGCCAAGGACGAGCAGGGCAACCCCAAGCCCGGCAAGCCGGGCAAGTGGCTCAACAACGCCGCGTACAACGCCGTGCTCGCCTATGACGAGATGGTGAAGGACGCCGAGGCCAAGGGGATGTTCAAGGAGGAGGTCAGCAAGGACATCCGCAAGAAGGCCGCCATCCCGCAGGCCCGGAAGGATCTGCTGGAGGCCTGCGAGCGCTACCTGAAGTACGTGCCCAAGGGCGACAAGAAGGTGGAGATCGCCTTCAAGGCGGCCAACATCTACTACCGCCACAACCACTTCGACGAGGCGGTGCTGCGCTTCAGCGAGATCGCCCTCGGCTCGCCCGAGTACAAGTTCGAGACCGGCGAGCGCGCCGCGGAGATCTCCGCCAACCTGATCCTCGACTCGTACAACCTGCTCGAGGACTGGGCGAAGGTGAACGAGTGGGCCCGCAAGTTCTACGCCAACGACAAGCTGGCCACCGGCAAGTTCCGCGACGAGCTCTCCAAGGTCATCGAGCAGTCCAGCTTCAAGCTGGTGAGCCAGCTCGAGGCCAAGGGCCAGTTCGAGAAGGCGGCCGAGGCCTACCTGTCCTTCGTGGCGGACTTCCCCCAGACGGAGATCGCCGACGTGGCGCTCTTCAACGCCTCGGTGGACTACTACAAGGCGAAGATGCTGGATAAGGCCATCCAGGTCCGCCAGCGCATCATCGAGCAGTACCCGTCCTCGCGCTTCGTGCCGGAGTGCATCTACAACAACGCGGAGGCGCTGGAGGCCATTGGTGACTTCCAGGAGTCCGCGGACGTGTACGAGCAGTACGTCGCCGGCTACGAGAACAGCAAGAATGGCGGCTCGGCCCGCGCGGCCCCGGCTCGCGCCAAGAAGGGCAAGGGCAAGGGCAAGGCCTCCCCGGTGGTGTCGGACAAGCCCGGCGCTCCGCAGAAGTGGGAGGAGTCCAAGGCCCAGGTGGCGCTCTTCAACGCGGCCACCTACCGCGAGGGTCTCGGCCAGTTCAAGGCGGCGCTGGCCCTGCGCGAGCGCTACCTGACGCTCTGGCCCAAGGCCAAGGACGCCGAGGACGTGTTCCTCGCCATCGTCGACCTGCACGAGAAGACGGGCAACTACATCAAGGCCATGACGCAGCTCGAGGAGTACGAGCGCCAGTACATGCGCAGCCCCAGCAAGTTCCTCATGGCCGAGGGCCGCATCGTCGACATCTACGAGAACAAGCTGCGCCGTCCCAAGGACACCGAGCGGCTGTACGCCCGCATCCTCGACTACTACGAGAAGCTGCCCAAGCGTCTGCAGCAGTCGCTGGAGAAGTCGGCGCTGGAGCCCGTGGGCCGTGCCCAGTTCCGCAGCGTGGAGCAGGACTTCCAGTTCTACTCGCGCCTGAAGCTGTCCTGGGGCCGCCCGGCCAGCCCGGAGAAGTTCAAGGGCTCCATCAAGGACAAGAACGACTCGCGCGCGGTGGTGGAGAAGAAGTACGTGCAGACGGTGCAGATCGGCGCGGCCGAGCCCGGTATCTGCGCCCTGTACCGCCTGGGCCTCGTCTACGACAACTTCGCCGACAAGCTCATCAACGCTCCCATGCCCCCGGGTATCGACGAGGAGACGGAGATGGCCCTGCGCGACGAGTTCGGCAACAACGCCCAGCCGCTCAAGGAGAGCGCCGCCGACGCCTTCGGCAACGCCGTGGCCAAGGCCCGCGAGCTGGACATCTTCAACAACTGCGCGGCCGAGAGCTTGAAGATGCTGCGCAACACCTACCGCCCCGAGCAGTTCCCCACGATGCTCGAGGAGACGGTGGCCCTCTCCAAGGGCCGTGACCTGGTCATCGGTGGAGATCTGCTCACCGCCATCCAGGACGTGCCGCCGCCCGTCGTCGAGACCGCCACGGCCGAGAAGAGCCAGACGCAAGAAGCCGTCGAGGACGTCTCGGATCTGGCCAGGCGGCTGCAGCAGCAGACGGCCACCCAGGTCGATGGTCCGTCCGCTCCCACCAAGGAAGGGACGCCCAAGAAGGCCGGGACGGACGAGCAGGAACCGGAGGACTTCCTCTAATGAATCGCCCCCCCATGATGCGCTCACTCCTCCTGGCCGCTCTCGCGGCGCTGTTCGCCGCGGGCTGCGCGGGCACCAAGGCCGCCAGCACGGATGGCGGCACCACCGGTGGCAAGTCGGCCACCAAGCCCAACGAGCCGCCCCCCATCTCCAACCGCGCCAAGCTCCTCTTCGAGGACGCGCTCGGCGCGCTGGAGGCCCAGAAGAAGGCCAACGCCTTCGACTACCCGTCGCTCGAGCGGAAGTTCAAGACCGCGCTGGACGCGGACCCGAACCTGGCCGAGGCCGAGTACAACCTCGGTGTGCTCGCCGAGCGCCAGGGCAACATGCAGGAGGCCATCTCCCGCTACCAGGTGGCCCTCAAGAAGAAGCCCACCCTGCGCCAGGCCTCCGAGAACCTGGCGGTGATCGCCCAGAACGCCGGCGACATCTCCGGCGCGGTGTCCATCTACCAGGGCATCCTCAAGATCTACCCGGACGACGGCAACGCCCGCGCCCGGCTGGCGGAGATCTACCGGCAGACCGGTGATCACGAGAAGGCCATGGAGCTCTCGCGCGCCGCCCTCATGCGCGAGCCCCAGTCCGTCACCGCCTACAAGGTGATGATGCGCAGCTACCTGGAGCGCAAGCAGCTCGCCATGGCCAAGCTGGTGGCCCTCCGGGCGATGAAGATCGACCAGAACGATCCCGAGCTGCACCACACCATCGGCCTCATCCTCCTGCAGGAGGAGAAGAAGGACGCGGCGCGCCTGTCCTTCAAGCGCGCCGTCGAGGTCCGCGCCGACTACGTCCCCTCGCGCGTGCTGCTGGCGCAGATGGACCTGGAGGCCGAGGACTACCCCGGCGCCGAGGAGCACCTGCGCCGCATCCTCCAGGCCGACAGCAAGAACGCCGCCGCCCACCTCAACCTGGGCATCGCCTACAAGGGCCAGGGCCAGCTCGACAAGGCCATGCAGGAGTACGACGAGGCGGAGAAGCTCGATCCGAAGATGGCCGCCATCTACCTCAACCGCGCCGTCATGCTGCACCGCCACAAGGGTGCTCCGGAGCGGGCCATCGAGCTGTACCGCAAGTACATCGCCATGTCCGGTGGCGAGGTGGCCCTCAACGCCGAGCACCCCATCTTCGGGCTGCTGCGCGAGGCGGAGTCCATCGTCCAGGCCCAGCGCGAGGCCCTGGCCGCCGAGGAGCAGCAGAAGAAGCTTGAGGAAGCTCCAGAAGCAGCAGCAGGAGCTGATGAAGGCCGAGGAGGCCAGGCAGGGTGGCACCGTCACCCCCGCCGCGGGCACCGACGCCCCGGCGCCGGCCACCCCGGCCGGTGGGACTCAGCCTCCCGCCGCCAACACCCCGCCCGCCGACGCTCAGCCGGCCGCCGCGCCCCAGCAGAAGAATCCAGCCAAGACGGATCCAGCCGAGCCGTCTGACGACATCTTCTAGGAGGCTGTGGCGAGGGTGGGGGGATTGATGCGAACCTTCGTCCGCTGGCGCCGGATTCCGGCGCCGGTGGACGTGATGCGGAACCCCGGTGGGGGAGCCGCTCGGAGAAAGTCATGCGGAAGCTCCTGATGCTGTGCGTGGTACTGGCGGTGACCCCGGCCGTTGCCCAGGACGAGGGCGACAGTGCGCCGCGCCGGGAGGCCGGTGGTGGTGGCAAGGCCCAGAAGGGCCCCCAGACCATCGACTTCGAGGACGACACCATCGAGGGTGACCTCACCAAGCCGGACGGCGAGTACGTCGAGGCTCGCAAGAAGGTCCAGCACTCCAACCTGATCCGCATCCGCGAGGACTTCGAGGACAAGGTCATGCAGTCGGTGGGTGAGCTGTAAAAAAGCCGGGAACCCGCCACCGCACGTGTTGTCCTAGAGATCGCCGAAAGCCAACTGGGGAATTTCCATGCCCGTCCCTCTGACACTCAAGGTCTTCAAGGGTGAGACGCTCGTCACCGCGAAGGACTTCGAGCGCGACATCATCAAGATTGGCCGTCTGGCCTCCGCACACCTGTGCCTGGAGGACGAGAAGGTCAGCCGCATCCACTCCGTCATCGAGGTCGCCGCCGACGGCAGCCTGTCGATCATCGACATGGGCAGCGTCGAAGGCACCTACGTCAACGGCAAGCGCGTCAACAAGGGACTGCTGTCCTTCGGCGATGAGATCAAGGTCGGTGGCACCACCATCCGCCTGGAGAATCCCGCCGCCGTGGCCGCGGTGAACCTGGCGTCCGCCGCGGCGAGCACCGCGCCGGCGCCGGCCCCGGTGGCCGCTCCCGTGGCCGAGACGCCGCTGGCCGTGGGCCTGTCCCAGGCGGCGGTGTCCCCGGCCGCCGCGGCCGCCGTGACGCCCGCCCCCGTACCGGTGGTGGTGCAGCAGCCGGTGGCGGCTCCCGCTCCCGCTCCTGCTCCCAAGGCCGCCGCGCAGCCGGTGGCGGCTCCCGTGGCGGAGTTGGCCGAGCCTGCTCCGCGCGTGCGCCGGGTGGCCCGCAAGGGCAACGGCCCGCTCGGTCTGGGCATGCACTTCGTGTGGGGCGATCAGCGCGTGGGCGACTACTTCCTCGCCCCGGGCCAGAAGCGCTCCTTCACCGTTGGCTCGGCCAAGGGTGTCGACTTCATCATGGGCGACGCCAAGCTGGGCGGCGAGCGCTTCGAGGTCGTGCGCACCGACGGCCAGGGCTACACCGTGCTCTTCACCGGCAAGATGAAGGGCGAGCTGACCCGCAAGGGCGAGACCTCGGACCTCAAGGCCGTCATCGAGTCCGGCAAGGCCAGCCACGAGGGCGAGGCCTACGCGCTCACCCTCAAGGAGGATGATTTCCTCTGGGTGGACCTGGGTGGCGTGACGCTGGAGGTCCTCTTCGAGTCCGTGCCCAAGCGCGCCGTGGCGCCGCTGGGCGAGTCGATGGACTTCGCGGTCATCAACATCTTCCTGGTGATGTTCTTCCTCGCGTCGATGTTCGTCATCGCCGCGGCCAACCACGCCGCGGCCGGTGAGGAGTTCGCGGACGAGCTGGCGGGCAACAACTCGCGCCTGGCCAAGCTGATCGTCAAGCCGCCCGAGACGCAGAAGAACAAGTTCCTCGAGAAGCTCAACCAGCAGAAGGAGGAGAAGAAGGCCGCCAAGGCGAAGAAGGAGGCGGGGGCGAAGAAGGAGGTCGTGAAGCAGACCGCCCAGCCCGCGTCCAACGCCAAGCCCGACAAGAAGGCGGCGGCCAAGAACATGGCGGCCAAGATCTTCGGCGGCAAGGGCGGCGCCTCCAGCCTCTTCGGCGGTGGCGGCCTCGGCGGTGATCTGAAGAGCGCCATGGGCGGCCTCGTCGGCAAGGGCAGCATGGTGGGCGGCCTCGGTGGCCTCGGTCTGAAGGGCGGCGGCGGCGGTGGTGGTGGCGGCGGTGACGTCATCGGCATCGGCGCGGTCGGCACCAAGGGCCGCGGCGGTGGCATGGGCGGCTACGGCTCCGGCGTGGGCGGCCTGGGTGGCAAGCAGAGCGTGGACGTGGGCATCGCGGCCGAGGAGGCCACGGTGAGCGGCTCGCTCGACAAGGAGCTCATCCGCCAGGTCATCCAGCGCAACAAGGGGCAGATCCGCTTCTGCTACGAGAGCCTGCTCAACCGCTACCCGAAGCTGGGCGGCAAGGTGTCCATCCGCTTCACCATCGCCTCCGAGGGTAACGTCATCACCTCCACGGTGGCCCAGTCCTCCGCGGGCAACGCCGAGCTGGAGCAGTGCGTGGCCGGCCGTGTCCGTACCTGGGCCTTCCCCAAGCCCAAGGGCGGCGGCTCGGTGGTCGTCACGTACCCGTTCATCTTCAAGGCGGCCGGCGAGTAGTCTCCGCTGAGCGGTGAAAACGTTCAGGTGGGCGGTTCCGCCGAGGCGGGGCCGCCCATCTTGCTTTTTGGCACTGGCGTCCCGGCGCTGCTGGGCTAACGTCCGCCCCCGCATGAAAGCCTTCCGCCCCTTTGTCGTTTGCGCCGCTCTGGCCCTTCCCGCGCTCGCGCATGCGCAGGCCGCCGGTGACAGGCCGGCCGAGTCCTTCGAGGAGATCGAGCGCGGCATCTACTTCTCGGTGCTCGGTGGCCCGTTCTTCATCGTCAACCCGCCGGCCCCCATGGGCAGCCCGCGGCCCTTCTCTCCCGGGCAGATGGCCCAGGTGGAGGTGGGCGTGGACCTCGGCGAGCGCCTGTCGCTGGGCGTCTTCGTGATGGGGGCCTCCAACCGGGCGGGCTCGGAGTACGTGGGGAACTCGGGAGGCGCGGCCTCCGGAGACTTCTCCATGCTGGTGCCCGGCGCGGTGGCGCGCTTCCACCTGGTGGGTCTGGCCGATGCCCAGGACGTCCAGCGCACGTGGATCTACCTGCGCGGTGGTGCCGGCTACGCCCTGTTCAGGCCCCAGCAACTCCTGCCGGACCCCGACATTCTGGTATTCGCCGGACCGGGACTGGAGTACTACACACGCCTTCGCCACTTCTCGGTAGGTATCGAGGTGACGGGCAGCTTTTTCGTCAGGTCTCAGTCATTCGGGTTCGCGGTGACGCCGAACCTTCGCTACGCGTTTTAGCGGGAGAGTCACGTGCCTCAGGAGAATGGAAGCGGTGGTCCGCGCGGTGGTGGGCGGGGCCCGGGCGGCGGTCCTGGTCAGGGTCCGCGCCGTGAGGGTCCGGGTGGTGGTTTTGGTGGTCGCGACGGGGGTTTTGGCGGTCGTGACGGCGGTCGCGGACGGGGCGATGGTCCCGGACGTGGCCGTGGGCGCGATCGTGCGGAGGGCCCCGTCGGTCCTGGCCAGCGCGTCATCGCCGATTTGAGCACCCTGGAGAAGGCGCTGGGCAAGAGCGATTTCGCCGCCCAGAAGTCGCCGCTCGAGTCGATCGTCCGCTCGCTGCGGACCATGCGGGTGAAGTCGCTCGAGGAGCTGGACCTCAACGTGCGCGGCCGGCTCATCACCACGCTGCTGCGCGTGCAGCGCCAGACGCGTCCGCCCGAGGCCGGCGCCGCCGAGGCCACCCCGGACGCGGGTGCCGAGGTCCCGCAGGCTCCCGCGGAGGTCACGGCCGCCGAGGGCGCTCCGGCGGAGGGCGCGGAGGCTGCCGCTCCCGCGGAGGGCGCGGCTACGCCCGCGGCTCCTGCGGCTCCCGCGGCGGATCCGGTGAAGGAGAAGTTCCAGGCCTACGTGGACGTCATGTACCTGGTGGGCCGTGCCTGGCGCGCCGCGGGTGATCAGGAGCGTGCCTCGGCCGCCTTCGCGCTGAGCGGCCGCGAGCCGCAGGCCGAGCGCGAGGAGCCCGCCGCCGCCCGTCCTCCCGCCGGGGAGCGCCGGGAGGGTGAGCGCGGTGAGCGCCGCGAGGGCCGGGGAGAGCGCCGCGAGGGCCGGGGTGAGCGCGGCGAGCGCCGTGAAGGCCGTGAGGGCGAGCGTCGTGAGCGCCCTGAGCGCGGCGAGCGCCGGGAGCGCGGCGAGCGTGCCCCCGAGGGCGAGCGCCGGGGTCGTGACGATCGCGAGCGCCGGCAGCCCCTGCCGGAGCTGACGGGTGACTGGCCGGAGCAGGCGAAGCAGCTCGAGGGCATGGGCCGTACCCGCGACGCGGCGCGCATGCACGAGCGCAACAACTCCTTCGCCGATGCCACCCGGCTCTTCGAGGCCGGTGGGGATCTGAAGAGCGCGCTGCGCACCGCGCTGGCGGGCAAGGACAACGACACCGCCCGCCGCCTCATGGCGACGGTCCCCGCCGAGCAGCTCCCCCAGGTGCTCGAGAAGGCGGGTGCCTATCGGCTTCCTGATGGAGATCTACATCGGCAAGGGTGACTTCGAGAACGTCGCCCGGCTGTACGAGCGTGCCCGTCAGTTCGATCAGGCGGCGCTCGCCTACGAGCGTGCCGGGAAGCTGGCGCTGGCGCGCAAGGCGTACGAGCGCACCCGCGACTTCGCGGCGGCCAACCGCATCCGGGACCTGGAGGTGAAGGCCCTGGTGGAGCGTGGGGACCGGCTCGGTGCGGCCACCCTGCTGGTGAACGCCGGCCGCGGCAAGGAGGCCGTGGAGGTGCTCGGCACGCTGCCGCCGCCCAAGGCCTTCCACTTCCTCAACCGGCTGAAGCTGGCCGACGAGGCCAAGGCCCTGGCGCAGAAGGAGCTCGCGCGCGCCGAGGCGGAGAACAAGCCGGCCGGCCGCGCCCGGTGGCTGGAGCTGCTCGGGGAGTCCGCCACCGCGGCGGCGCTCTACGAGGAGATCGGCCGCAAGGAGAAGGCCATGGTGCTCTACGAGCAGATTGGCCACCTGCCCAAGGCCGCCGCCCTGGCCGAGGAGCTCCAACTGCGGGACAAGGCGACCGAACTGTTCACCAAGCTCGGTGACAACGAGGGCGTGCAGCGCGCCCAGGCCTTGCCCGCCACTCCACCCCCCAAGCGCCCCGCGGATGCCGCCGCGGCCGCCGAAGAGGCTGAAGAGACTGGCGCCGAGGGCGAGAAGGGCTCCGAGGCGAGCTCGTCCGCTCCGGCTGCAAACGAGCAAGAAAGCCAATAAATCTCGACAGTTGGCGGGATTTACGCGATTGCTGGGGGCGGTGAGCGGGCTGTAGAGTCCGTTCCCGCCCCTTTCTTTTCGCGAGGCCTGCCCTTCATGGATCAGTCGAACCTCCGTCGACCCGCTGAGCGTGTCGCTTCCGACCGGCCTTTCGCCGAGGTCGAGGCTTCACTCGAGAAGGCTGGCCGCGTCGAGGATCTCATCCGTCTGTACGAGGGACGTGCGCGTGAGACCCCGAACGCCGAGGCGGTCCGGGTGCTCGTGCGCGCGGGACAGCTCGCCTACGAGCGGCTGCGCAACCCTGGCCGTTCCGAGGAGCTGCTGCGGCGCGCGCTGCTGATCGCCGAGGACCCGAGGCCCGTGCTGCGCGGGCTGAAGATCGTCTACGAGGCGCGCCAGGACATGGCCGCGCTCGTGGACGTGCTGGAGCGGCTCGGTGGCCTGAGCCAGGGCGAGGAGGCCGCGTCCTTCTTCCTGAAGGCGGCCAACCTCCACGAGCAGAAGCTGTTCCGGAGGGATCGTGCGGTGCTGTGCCTGCAGCGCGCCGCGCGCGCGAAGCCGGAGCGCGCCACCTTCAAGCGGGCCCGTCAGTTGCTGATGGCCGAGGAGCGCTTCCAGCCCGTCTTCGAGTCGCTGGAGCGCGAGAGGAACGCGCTCGGTGGCGAGGGCATGGTGGAGGAGTACGCCGCCTTCGCCGAGCGGCTGGTGGAGGATCCCACTGAGCACGTGCTCGCCCAGCAGGCGCTGGCCGTCGTGCGGGAGCTGGATCCGCAGCACGCCCGGGCGGAGAAGGCCACGCAGACGCTGCAGCGCTTCGAGCAGGCGTGGCGCGAGCGTGCGCGCATGCTGCGCGGCATGTCCCTGGAGGAGCGCGATCGCAAGAGCGCGGCGCGGCTGTCCCTCCTGGTGGCCAAGCTGCACGCCTGGTACGAGCCGGCCGCCACGGACAAGGTGAAGGAGGCGCTGGATCGCTGCTTCCTGCTGTGGCCCGGCATGCCCGAGGCCCTCAACCTCATCGAGCGCGTCGCCGAGCGCAACGGTGACTTCGGGCCCGCGCAGACCTGGTTCGAGGCGATGGCGGGCGAGGCGCGCGAGCGCAACACCCAGGTGGACCTGTGGCTGCGGCTGGGCACGCTGCGCCTCACCCGGCTCAACGACGCGGCCTCGGCGCTCGCCGCCTTCGAGAAGGCCGTCAGCGTGGACCCGTCGCGCGCGGACGTGGCGAGCCTCGGCGCCGAGCTGCTGCTGGAGCAGGGCAGGGCGGCGGACGCCCTCGCCATGCTGGAGCGCTACCTCGGCACGGTGAAGGATCGCGTGACGCAGGTGGCCCTGCGGCTGCGGCTGGCGGACCTCTGCCTGCACCAGAAGGACGGGGACGGGGCGCGCGCGCACCTCGAGGCCGCGCTCAAGTTGGATCCGGCCAACGCGCTCGCGGCCTTCCAGTTGGCCCGCCTCCTGGCGGAGGACGAGAACTTCGAGGCGATGGAGCCGCTGCTGGACCTGGCGCTGCTCGCTCCCCGCCCGCGCTCCGAGCGCGTGGCCTTCTGCGAGGGACTCGCGCTTCTCTATGAGGAGGCGGACAACGCGCGCGGAGCCTTCGAGGTGCTGGCCCGCGCCCTGGCGTTGGAGCCCGGCCGGCCCATGCTGCTGGACTCCGTGGTGGAGCAGGCGGGCAAGGCCCACGCGGAGCCCGCGCTCGCGGTGGCGCTGCGGCGGGCGGCCGTGATCGCTCCCCCCGATGCGGCCCTCACGCTCTGGCGGCACCTCGCGCAGTTGCTCCAGGGCACGCTGGCGGATCCCGCGGGCGCCGAGGCGGCTTGGCGGGAGGTGCTCGCGCGTTCGCCGGGTGACAGCGCCGCGCAGGAAGCGGTGAAGTCGCTCCGGTCCGCCGCCGCGCTCGCGGATGACCCGAAGGCGCGCCTGGAGGGCGAGATTGCCCGGCGCGAGGCCACCGGCACGGCTCCGTCCGAGCTGGAGCCGATGGTGCGCGAGCTGGTGAAGCTCGCTCCGGAGGATCCGTCCCCCGTGCGGCGCCTGCAGGCGCTGTGCGTGGCGCTGTCCAAGTTCGAGGAGGCCGCGGCGCTGGCCGGGAAGCTGGCGAAGCTGGCCGAGACTCAGGTGGAGCGCAGCGACTGGGCGGCGCGCCAGGCCCGGCTCTACGCCGAGCGCCTGAACCGTCCGCAGGACGCGGTGGGCATCTTCCTCCAGTTGCTCGCGGAGAACGTCGCCACGGGCGTGGTGCTGGGCGGGCTCGAGCGGCTCTCGGCGGCCGGTGTGCGCACGGCGGAGATCTCCGAGGCGCTGGCCGGCCATTACGGCCGCGCCGGCGACCACCAGCGCCAGGTGTCCGCGATGCTGCAGCAGCTCGAGGCCACGAAGGACGCGGCGCTGCGTCAGCGGCTGTCCGGGCAGATCGCCGACATCCACGAGAAGCAGTTGGCCGACGGCCGGGCCGCCTTCGACCTGCGCGTGAAGGCCTTGCGCGAGGCTCCCGCGGACGAGGTGAACCGCGCCGAGGCGGCGCGTCTGGCGCACGACTTGTCCTCGCACGCCGAGCTGGTGCGCGTGCTGCGGGCGCTGGCCACCGAGGCCGAAGTGCCCGCGCTCGCGGTGCAGTTGCTCACCGAGGCGGCGACGCTGGCCGAGCAGTCCGGGGCGCTCCCGGAGGCCATCGGCTCGCTGGAGACGGCGCTGCAGCGCGAGCCCGAGTCGCCCGAGGTGCTCGGCCGGCTGATCACCCTGTACGGCAAGTCGGGGCGCGCGGCGGACGCGGATGCCCTGCTGCGCAAGCGGATCGGCACCGCCACGAAGGCGGAGAAGATCGAGCTGCAGATGCAGCTCGTGGAGCTCAACGCCGGGCTGGGCCGGCCGCTGCAGGCCGCCGAGGCCCTCCAGGCCGCCATCCACTCCGGCGCGGACGAGGTGCGTCACCTGCCTCGTCTGGCCGAGCTATACGAGAAGGCCGGCCGCAAGCGGGAGCTGGGCGAGGTGCTCGCGCGGCAGATCGCGCTCGCGGAGGACGCGGGTGATCTGGATCGCGTGGCGCGCCTGACGCTCAAGCGCTCGCAGGTGTTGCAGGACTCCTCGGGGGACCGCACCGACGTGGTGCGCAGCTTCGCGGACATCCTCCGCCAGCGCCCCTCCGACGTGGACGCCCGTGCCGCGCTCGAGGGGATGCTCGGCTCCGGCAACGCCCGCGAGGAGGCCGCGCGCGCCCTCATTCCCGCCTACGAGGCCACGAAGGACCACCGCAAGCTGGTGGCCGCCCTCGACGTGCTCGCCGAGGTGGCTCGTGACGACGCGGCCCGTGTGCTGGTGCTCCGTCAGGCCGCGCAGGTGCACCTGACGCAGCTGCGCCAGCCGGAGCTGGCCTTCGCCTCGCTCGCCCGGGCCCTGCGCCTGGCACCGGGGGACATGCCGCTGCGCGCCGCCGCGCGCCAGGCCGCCGAGGACGCGGACTCGCTGGACGCCTACGCGGAAATCATCATCGAGCTGGTGGAGGAAGGGCACGCGGGTTCCGCCCAGGCGGGGCTGCTGCGCGAGCTGGCCGAGGTCCAGGAGAAGAAGCTCGACGATCGCGATGCCGCGCTGAAGTCGCTCCGCGACCTGTTGGCGCTGGAGCCGGGCAACCTCGACTGCCTGCGCTCGCTGCAGCGCCTGCACCGCGCGGGTGAGGAGTGGGCCGCGCTCGCCGAGGTGCTGGAGAAGCTGGCCGCCGCCGCGCCCGAGCTGGCCGAGCAGCTCGCGTACCTGCGCGAGGCCGCCCTGCTGCACGAGTCGAAGCTGGCCGACAACGAGAGCGCCGCCGCCGCGTGGCGCGCCATCGCCGAGCGGGATCCGCTCCAGCGCGAGGCCGCCGTCGCCCTGGACCGGCTCTACGCGGAGCTGGGCCATGAGAAGGATCTGGCGTGGGCGCTCGGCCTGCGGCGGACGCAGGAGGGCCAGAGCCCGCAAGGCCGCGAGGTCTCCTTCCGCCTCGCCGAGCTGAAGCGCACCCGGCTGGATGACCCCAACGGCGCGCTCCAGCTCTACCAGGGCATCCTCGCCGAGGACCCGGGCCACCCCGGCGCCCGTGCGGCGCTCGAGGAGTGGGTGAAGGCCGCCGTGCCGATGAGCGCGGGGGCGCTGGAGGTGCTGGATCCCGTGCTCGCGCGGCTGGGCGATCACCCGCGCCGCGTGGCCCTGCGCGAGGCGCGCATGGCCTCCGCTCTCAGCGCGGAGAAGGTGCAGCTCGCCGCGGACATCCGCCGCATCTACGAGCAGGACATGCAGCAGCCGTCGCTCGCCTTCATGGCGGCGGTGAAGGCCTTCTCGCAGGGCCTGGATCGCGAGGGCCAGCAGCCGGATCTGGAGCGGCTCGCGCGGGAGACGGGCTCGTTCGAGATGCTCGCCGAGCTGTACGAAGAGGCCGCCTCGGACCTGCCCACGGGCGACCCCTCGGGGCTGGGCCTGCTGCGCCGGTCCGCGGAGCTGCGCGAGCAGGTGGGCCAGACGGAGGAGGCCGCCACCGTCTGGAAGAAGATCCTGGAGGACGCGCCGCAGGACCGGCAGGCGCTCGAGGCCCTCTCGCGCCTGTACGAGCGCGGGCAGAACGCCAAGAGCCTCTCCGAGGTCTACGCCGCCCAGTCGGCGCTGGCCAAGGACCCCGAGGACCGGCGCGCCCTGCTGGTGAAGTCCGGCGAGGCCTACGCGGCCGCGGGCGACGACGCCAAGGCCATCGAGACGTGGCGCCAGGCGCTGGCCATCCGCAGGGCGGCCGACGGGCTGCTCGCGCTGGACAAGCTGTTCGGCAAGGCGCGGCGCTTCACGGAGCAGGCGGACGTGTTGGACCTGCTCGCCGAGCTGGCCACGGACACCGAGTCCCGCCGCGGCTTCATCCTGCGCCGGGCACAGTTGGTGGAGAAGGAGGGCAGCCACGCCGAGGCGCTGAGCGCGTACCGCGACCTGCTGGCGCTGACGCCGGGAGATCCGCAGTCCGTCGCGGGCCTGGAGCGCATGCTTCAGGTCGATGCGCAGCGGGTGGAAGCGGCCCGGTTGCTGGAGCCCGTCTACCGCGGCCTCAACGACACCCGGAAGCTGGTGGAGGTGCTGGAGATCCTCCTGCCCGTCACGCAGCCCGTGCGGCGGCTGGAGCGCATCCAGGAGATCGCCACCCTGCGCGAGGCGCTGGGCCAGACGTCGCTCGCCTTCGCCGCGCGCCTGCGTGCCTTCAACGAGGCCCCGCAGGACGACGGCGTGCGCGACGACCTGGAGCGGCTCGCGGCCGACTCCGGCTCCTTCGAGGAGGTGGCGGCGGCGTACGAGGATCAGCTCGAGCGCGGAGCCACCGAGCCCCTGGCGGGCGATCTGTGGCGGCGGCTCGCGGGCATCTACGACGGGCGCCTCAAGCGCTACGATCTGGCGGTGCGCGCGCTGGAGGAGGTCAGCCGGCGCGATCCGCAGAACAAGCAGGTGCTGGAGTCCATCGCCCGCGTGCACCGGCGGACCGGTGCCAACCGTGAGCTGGCGCTGGCCATGCGCCGGCAGGTGGGCGCCGAGCCGTCCGTCCCCGCGCAGGTGAACCTGCTCTTCGAGCTGGCCCACCTCGCCGAGGAGACGCTCTCCGACAAGGCGCTCGCGGCGCAGACGTACCGCGACATCCTCGAGCGCCGGCCCGAGGACGCCAACGCGCTCAAGCTGCTGGGCCGCGTGCTGACGCAGATGGAGCGCTGGCCGGAGCTGGCGCAGCACATCGAGCGGGAGATCCAGCTCACGGATGCGCGCAAGGCCCAGGAAGAGGGCAGCGAGCTGCGCGTGCGCCTGGGCCGCCTGAAGTTCAGCCGCCTGGATGATCCGCGCGGGGCGCTGGAGCTGTACCAGGAAGTGCTCCGCCGCCGCGAGGGACACCCCGGAGCGGTGGGTGCGCTGGAGGAGATGGCGCGCTCGGAGAGCCCGCTGCGTGGGCAGGCGGCGCTGGCGCTCGAGCCGGTGTTCGCGTTGGTGGGCGACCACCTCAAGCAGGTGCAGATGCTGGAGTCGCGCGTCTCCGCCGAGCCGGTGCCCCAGGAGCGCGCGGCGCTGCTGCGCCGCATCGCGGAGACGTACGCGGGCCCGCTGGACAACGTGGAAATGGCCTTCCTGGCCGCTACCCGCGCGCTGCGTGACGCGTCGGATGACGCCCGCACGTTGGAACTGTGCCTCTCGCTGGTGGACAAGGCGGGAGCGGCCGAGGAGTTCGCGGCCGTCCTCTCGGAGATTGCGCCCCGGGCGAGTGACTCGGCCCGCGCCGAGCTGTACCGGGCCCTGGCCCGGCTGCAGGCGCGCCTGGGCGAGGATGACGAGGCCCTGGCCTCGTGGCGCAAGGTGCTGACGCTGCGCCCCACGGACACCGACGCGCTCGACAGCGTGGCGCGGCTGGTGGCGGATACGGGCACGCCGCAGGAGCTGTTGGAGGTGCTGCGCCGCCAGCTCGCGAGCGCCGAGGAGCCGGCACGCCGTGCGGCGGTGCTGCTGCAGATCGCCGTGCTCCAGGAGGAGAAGCTGCAGGACGGGCTGGGCGCCCTGGCCACCCTGCGGCGCCTGCTGGACGTGAAGCAGGACGACGCCTCCGCGCTCACGCGGATGGACAACCTGTGCCAGAAGCTGGAGCGCTGGCCGGAGATGGCGGACGTGCTGTCCCGCCGCATCGCGCTCGTGACGCCCGAGGAGGGGCTGGAGCTGCGCTTCCGCCTCGCGGTGCTGCGCGAGACGAAGCTGCTGGACAAGGCGGGGGCGCTGGCCCTCTACGGCGAGGTGCTCTCGGTGCAGCCCAACCATGCCGGCGCGGTGGGCCGGTTGGAGGCGCTGGTGAGCCGCGAGCCGCAGAACCTGCTCGCCGTGGAGACGCTGCTGCGCGCCTTCCGGGCGAGCGGGGACGTGGCGCGGCTCGCGTCGGTCATCGAGACGCGGGCGGGCGTGTCGCCGGACTCGTACGAGCGCAAGGCGCTGTTGAGCGAGCTGGCCACGCTGCGCGAGAGCCAGGGCGAGCCGGAGCTCACCTTCCTGGCGCTCTTCCGCGCCTTCAAGGAGGACCCGAACGACGGCGAGCTGCGCCGGCGGTTGGAGAACGCCACGGAGGCGGCCGGCTCGTATGACGAGCTGGTGGTGGCCTACGAGGAGTCGCTGCCGCGCGTGGCCGAGGCCAAGGACGCGTCGGACATGTGCCTCAAGCTGGGCCACCTGTTCGAGGCACGCCTGCAGGAGCCCGAGCGCGCCGTCGTCTACTACGAGCGCGCGCGCACGCTGAACCCGGCGGCACAGCAGAAGGCGCTGGTCGCGCTGGATCGGCTGTACGTCACGCTGGAGGCGTGGCCGGAGCTGGCCAACGTGCTGGAGGCGCTGGCCTCCTCGGCGGAGGAGACGGCGGACAAGGTCGGCTTCCTCTTCCGTCTGGGCCAGTTGGTCCAGGAGAAGCTGGACGGCATGGACCGGGCGGCCTCCGCGTTCGAGCAGGTGCTGAAGCTGGAGCCCGGGCACCTCGCCTCGGCGCGGCTGCTGGAGACCATCTACGACTCGGCCGGCGCGCACGACAAGCTGTACAACATCCTCAAGCTGCAGTCCGAGCGCGTCACCGGCCCGGAGCGTGAGCGTGTCCTCACGCGCATGGCGCAGGTGTCCTCCGAGGGGCTGGAGGACCTGGACCGCTCCATCGAGCTGTACCGCGAGCTGCTGGCGAAGAACCCCCGCAACGAGCAGGCGTTCACGGCGCTGGAGGGACTCCTCGAGAAGTCCGGCCGGCACGAGGAGCTGCGCACGCTCTTGGCGGACCGGCTGGCGCAGACGCTGGATCCGCGCGAGGTGGTGCGGCTCAACGAGCGGCTGGGCCGGGTGCTGTACCGTCTGCTGAAGCAGCCCGAGGCGGCGGTGAGCTACCTCAAGGCCGCGCTGGATCGCGACGCGCGGCACCGGGGCGTGCTGGACACGCTGCGCGAGCTCTACGAGGAGACGGCTCAGGCGGAGGAGCTGGTGGGCATCCTGCGGCGGCTCATTCCGCTGCAGGAGGCGGCCGAGGGCGTGAAGGCCCTGAGGCTGCGGCTGGCCGAGGTGCTCTCGGGCATGGGCCGCCGCGAGGAGGCCCTGGACGCGGCCCGCCGCGCCCTGGAAGTGGAGCCCCACACGGTGGCGGACCTGGAGCGCGTCCATGCGCTCTTCGTCTCGCTGCGCGCCTACAACGACGCGGTGCGGGCGCTTGAGCTGAAGGTGCAGGTGCACCAGCAGGCCGAGGAGCGAGAGCAGGCGGTGGCCACGTGGTTCGCGGTGGCGGACCTGTGGACGGGCGCGGGCAACAAGCCCGAGCTGGCCGGTGGCGCGCTGGAGAAGGTGCTGGAGCTCGATCCGGCCAACCCCACGGCGTACGCCCGCGTGTGCGAGCTGTACCGGACGCACAACGACTGGCGTGCCTACGCGCAGGTGGTGGATCGCTACCTGCCGCACCTCGTCACCGAAGAGGAGAAGCTGGGCACCCTCAAGGAGCTGGCGAGGGTGCAGGAGCAGCGGCTCGGCCAGAAGGACGTGGCCTTCCTGGCGCTGTGCCGTGCGCTGCAGATCGACGCGTCGGACGACACGCTGCGCGAGGAAGTGGAGCGGCTCGCCGACGAGACGGGCTCTCACGAGGAGCTCGCCGCCGTCTACGAGGAGGTGGCGGATGCCCTGCCGCGCGGTCCGCTGGCCGAGCGCATGTACGCCACGCTGTCGCGCGTCCATGACCTGAAGCTGAACGATGCGCAGGCGGCCGAGGCGGCGCTGCGGAAGATCCTCGAGTTCGATCCGACGAACGCCACGGCGCTCGATGGGCTCGCGGGGATGTTCCAGCGGCGGGGCCGTGAGCGCGAGTACGTGGTCGCGCTGGAGCAGAAGCTCGAGGCCGCCGGTTCCATCGAGGCGCGCAAGGGCATCCTCCGGGAGATCGCCCGCGTCTTCGAGGAGCAGGGAGACCCCGACGAGTCCGCGAGCGCGCTGCTGCGCTCGTTGGACCTGGAGCCGGACGCGGAGACGCTCGGGGTGCTCACCGAGCTGTACCGCCGCCAGAAGGCCTGGCGGGAGGTGGCCTCCACGCTGCTCCGGGCGCGGGACCTGGCGGCGACCGTCGAGGAGCGGGCGCGCATCCAGATCGAGGTGGCGAACGTCTACGAGCGCGACATCGGCGACGACGAGGCGGCGGTGGCCGCCTTCCGTCAGGCGCTCGAGTTCGAGCCGTACAACCTCCAGGCGCTGGAGTCGATGGAGCGCCTGTACACGAAGCTGGATCAGCCGGCGGAGCTGCTCTCCATCTACGAGCGCATGCTCGAGGTGGTCGGTGACTACCGTGAGCGTGTGCGGGTGATGTTCCGCTGCGCGAGCATCTGGGAGGACAAGTACCAGAACCCGGCCAACGCGGACGCCTTCATCGAGGGCGTGCTGGCGATCGATCCGCAGAACCTGCAGGCCATCAAGACGCTGATCCGCCTGCGGCGCGTGCAGGCGCGGTGGGAGGACCTGGTCGCCGCCTACGAGCGGCAGTTGCAACTCGCCACGTCGACGCAGGAGCAGGCCGAGCTGTACGTGGAGATCGGCAACGTCTACCACCAGCAGCTCAAGCAGGTGGACCGGGCGGTGAACACGTACCACCACGCGTTGGGGGTGGACCCCGGCTGCCGGCCCGCGCTGCACGCGCTCGGCAAGCTGTACGAGCGCAGCGGCAACTGGCCCTACGCCCTGGAGATGCTGCATCAGGAGGCGCAGTTGGCGGGCGCCGCGCCCGACGCGGTGGAGCTGTACTACCGCATGGGCAAGATGAACGAGGACATGCTGATGGACACGGGCAGTGCCCGTGCGGCCTATCAGAACGCCCTCTCCATCGACCCGGGCCACCTGCCCAGCATCCGCGCCCTCAAGGGCATCCAGGAGCAGGAGAAGGACTGGGGCGGCTACGAGCAGACGCTGCTCCAGGAGGCGCAGCAGACCGAGGACGCGGAGGCCAAGGCGCGCTCGCTGCTCGAGGTGGCGCGCTACAACGCCGAGACGAAGGGCGACCCGGAGATGGCCACGGCCTACTACGAGGAGACCCTCAAGTACGCCCCGGACAGCCTGGAGGCGGCGCGTCCGCTCTCGGATGTCTACAGTGCGCGCGAAGACTGGGTGTCCGCCGAGCGGATGCTCGACATCGTGGTGCGCAAGATGGCGGAGAAGGCCATCGCGGAGAAGGATCCCGCGATCGCCGCGGAACTCTGCCGGCAGCTCTACCGGCTGGGCTACGTGGCGGACAAGCTGGGCAACCGCGACAAGGCGCTCGCCTCGTACAAGAAGGCGTACGACCTCGATGCGACCTACCTGCCGGTGCTCGAGGGCTACGGCCACCTGCTCGTGCAGCACGCGAAGCGCTACGACGACGCGCTGCGCATCTTCCAGACCATCCTCATCCATCACCGTGAAGAGCTCACGGACATGGAGGTGGTGGAGGTCTACTGGCAGCTCGGCGACATCCACGCGAAGCTGAACCAGGCGGACAGGGCGCAGAACCACTTCGAGAAGGCGCTGGCCGTCGACCCCAGCCACGAGGCATCCCTGCGTGCGCTGGTGGCGCTGATGGACCAGGGCAGCCGCTGGGAGCGGGCCGCCGAGGTCCGCCAGCAGCTCGCCAACGTGCTGGAAGGGGAGGCGAAGGCCCGGGTCTTCCTGGAGCTGGGCCAGCTCGCGCGCGAGAAGCTGAAGGATCCGTACCAGGCCATCGACGCGTACACCGGCGCGCTCAAGCTCATGCCGGAGTCGCTCGAGGTGCTGGACGCGCTCTACGTGCTGTTGCGTGAGGCGCGCCAGGGCCAGAAGGCCGCGGACATGCTGGAGCGGATGCTCCGGTTGCCCGCGCTCGTCGCCGAGCCCAACAAGGCGAAGCGGGTGTGGTTCGCGCTCGGCGAGCTGCGCCGGGACGAACTGCGCGACGTGGAGGGCGCGGCCGTGGCCTTCAACACGGCGCTGGACCTGGATCACCGCTTCATCGAGGCCTTCAGCGCCCTCGAGGCGATGCTGGGCGGCGCGGGCCAGTGGAAGTCCCTGGAGGAGAACTACGCGAGGATGCTCGGGCGCATGCCGAAGACGCCCGACACGCACGGCGCGCGCATGGGGCTGTGGCGGGCGCTGGGTGACCTCTACCGCCAGGTGATGAAGAACCAGGAGGGCGCGGTGGCGGCCTACGGCGTCGTCGCCAAGGGCCTGCCGGACGATGCGCAGGTGCAGGAGGTCTACGCCGAGCTGGCCGCGGCCTCTCCGGGCAAGGAGGACGAGGCCATCGCCGCGCTCCGCCGCGCCCTGCCCAACACGAGCGACGCGCGCAAGGTCGTCTCGCAGCTGGTGCGCCTGTCCGCGGTGCGCAAGGACTACGACGGCGCGTGGATGGCCGCGCAGGCGGCGGCGGGGCTGCTCGGCGAGGCGGGGGATGACGAGAAGGAAATCCTCACCAAGCTGGGGCCCTACGCGAAGCGCAAGGAAGTCGCCCAGCGGCCGCTGTCCGACCAGATGTGGCTGACGCACCTGCTGCACCCGAAGCTGCGGGGGCCGCTCACCGAGCTGATGGGGCTGCTCTTCGTGCAGGTGGGCCACCTGTACGCGGTGCCCCACCAGAACTACCAGATCGTCCCGAAGAAGCACCGGGTCGACCTGGCGAGCGCGCAGGAGTACCACGTGCAGCACTACCGGTACGTGGCGCGCCTGTTCGGAATGGACGCGGTGGAGCTGTACTCGCCGCACCTGGTGATCCGCCGCGAGAACATGGCGAAGCGCTCCAACGAGCCGGCGCCGGATCCGCTCGTCAACGTGGAGGTGCTGCAGACGCACCCGGCCTGTGTGCGCGCGGGTGGGCGCTTCTTCGCGGAGCAGGGGCAGCGCGAGGCGTACTACCTGCTGGGGCGGACGCTCGCCCTGGTGCGTCCGGAGCTGGCCATGAGCCAGCGGCTGGTCCCGGAGCGGCTCGAGGCCGTGGTGCAGGCCGCGCTGAGCCTGGTGGTGCCCAACCTGCGCTTCACGGTGGACCCGCGGCTGGTGGATGCCGAGCGCAAGCCGCTGGAGAAGGCCTTCAGCGAGCCGGCCCGCGCGGCCCTGGCCAAGGTGGCGCGTGTCTACCTGCCCACGGCCACGCCGGGGGATGTGCGCCAGTACCTCGAGGGCGCGGAGCTGACGGCCGCGCGCGCCGGCCTCTTCGCCGCGGGCGAGTGCGAGCCCGTCAAGCGCATGGTGATGGGAGAGACCGGTTCGGCCTTCCGGGTCCCTCCGAAGACGAAGTTGAAGGAGCTGCTCCTGTTCGCCACGTCCGACGAGCTCCGCGAGTTGCGTGTCGCGGTAGGTACGGACGTGGAGGTACAGGTAAGGAAGTAGATGAGCGGCTCGAGTGTGCGTGAGACCCGAAAAGGGGTCTCACGCGTTGAACGAGCGACCGGGCGGGCAAGAGCGGCATCCTTGACCCCCCCGGAAGCCACCTCTACGATTCCGGCGGATTTTCTGCCGTCATTTCTGAGAGTTGCGGGGAACGATGCGTTTCGTCTGCGATAGCTGCCGCGCGCAGTACATGATTAGCGACGACAAGGTTGGCGCGAAGGGCGTCAAGGTCCGTTGCAAGAAGTGCGGCTACAACATCGTGGTCCGCCCAGCCGGCTCCGAGCCGGTGAAGGAGGAGGGGACGGGTGGTGAGGCCGCTGGCGATGCGGCCGCGTCCCAGGGCCAATCGACCAACGACGGCTTCGGGTTGCCCCCGACGCTGGGCACGCCTCCCGAGGGCGGCATCTTCAGCGGTGTCGAAGATGACGAGCTCGGAGCCGTGTTCGACCAGGTGCTCAACTCCGGGTCTCACAGGATTCCGGCGGGCGAGGCGGCCGGTCCGGCGCAGCTGGACTCGTCGGCCCTGTCGGACGCTGGCGAGACGGTGCGCAAGCTCGCGGAGGCCGAGGGGAACGCGAAGTCCGCGGCCTCGCACGAGTGGTTCGTCGCCATCGACGAGAAGCAGGTCGGTCCGCTGTCGATGGACAAGGTGAAGGACTACTGGGATCGGGGCGAGGTCGGTCCTGACAGCCTGTGCTGGCGCGCGGGCTTCAGCGACTGGATTCCGCTCTCCGAGACCTCGGAGCTGGCGTCGGTGCTGGCGCCGCGTCCGACGAAGCCGGTCATCGTGGAGCCCGCGCCGATGGCGTCGTCCGCGCCGGTGGCGTCCGGGCCCGTCGAGTCCGCCTTCGCCAGTGGCCTGGCGAAGCCGGCGAAGTCCGATACGCCGGCGCCGGTGCCGTCCGCGCAGGATACGGGCTGGAAGCCGTCGGCCGCGAGCGTGCTCGCCTCGCTGGTGAAGGAGGAGAACGAGGCGCTGTCGAAGCCCGCGTCCAAGGCCGCGCCGGCGGAGGAGAAGAAGGTGAAGCCCGCGGCCTCGGGGCTGCTGGATGTGCCTCCGCCGGAGACCGGTCCCGTGGCGGTACAGAGCCCGCTGATGGCCGAGCCTCCCGCGCCCGCTCCGGCGCCGTACCTGCAGCACGCTCCGGCGCCGGCCTATGCGCAGCCGCCCCCGCAGGCGTACGCGCCACAGCCGATGGGCCAGCCGTATGCGCCGCAGGCGCAGCCGTACGCGCCGCCTCAGGGATACCCTGGCTATCCGCCGCAGGCCGCGCCGAAGCAGGGCGGAAAGATGGGGATCATCATCGGCGCTGCAGCCGTGGTGGTGCTGCTGATCGGTGGGGTCGCCTTCATCGCGACCCGGTCCTCCGAGCAGCCGGCACCCGTGCCGCAGCCCGCGGCGACGCAGCCGATGGCCCAGGCGCCGTCCAAGCCGGCAGAGCTGCCGCCCATGCCGGCTCCTCCGGCGGCGGTGGCGCAGAACACCGCCACGCCCGCGCCGGGCACGGCCCAGCCGGCCACGGCGCCGGGCACCGCTCCGGCGACTGCCCCGGCGGTCGCCGCCGCGGGGACTCCTGGGACCGCGCCGACGGCCGCCCCCGTGACGCCTCCACCCGCCGAGACGGTGAAGCCCGCCGAGCCGGTGAAGACGGAGCCGCAGCAGGTGGCCAAGGCCGAGGTGCCGGCCAAGCGGACCCCGACTCCGGTCAGCCGTCCTCAGCCCGCCCGGGAGGAAGAGCCGGTCGTGCGCAGCAAGCCGCAGCCCGCCAGGAGCGGCGGGAGCGCGGATGACGAGTTCGATGAGCTCTTCGGCACGAAGAAGCCCAGCTCTTCCAAGAGCGACACGGTGTCGGCGAACGGCCGTACGGCCTACATCCCGCCGGAGCCTGGCGGTGGTGGTGCGGCGCAGGACAAGCTCGGGCAGTCGGACATCATGCAGGTGGTGCTGGCCAACAAGCCGGCCATCATCAAGTGCGTGAACGAGCAGAAGAAGAAGGATCCGGGCCTGAGCGGCAAGCTGGTGATGCGCTGGACGATCCAGACCAACGGCAAGACGAAGAACGTGTCCTGCCAGACGTCGGAGTTCCGCACGACCTACATGGCGACCTGTATTTCGGGGCTCATCAAGGGCTGGAGCTTCCCGAAGCACAAGGTGCAGGGCGATCCCATCGATTTCCCGTTCACGTTCTAATAATCCGAGGAGCGGACAGTCACGTTTGAGTCACTTGGCTCGTACGACTGTCCGCTTCCAGGGATGTTGAATTGCCTCTTGGAGGATGCGTCGAAGGTCGCGTCGACATTCGTTGACACGTCTGGAGCGCCGGGACTAAAGCCGCGCGCTGAAGGGGGGCCTGAGTGAGTGGCCGGCGGCCCGCCTCATGCGACGTATCCATTCAGGAGGAAGTCGAAACATGCAACTTCGCAAGATGACGTTGATGGTCGCTATGCTGGGCGCGATGAGCATGGTGCTGACGGGTTGCCCCGACGGTGGCCGTGAGAGCCTGGCCTGTACGGCGGATACGGACTGCGATACGTCCGAGATCTGTCATCCGAACGCCAAGATGTGCGTGCAGACCTGTACCATCGGAGATGATTGCCCCGAGTCGTCCAAGACCTGCGAGGCGATCAGCGCCACGAACAGCACGAAGATCTGCAAGTGCGCCACGGATGCGCTGTGTCAGCGCGACGAGCGCGTGTCTGATGCTTCGGGCCTGACGTGCTCGAACGGGGTTTGCACGTCGCCCGGTGGTACCACGCCCGCCTGCACCACGGACGCGAACTGCGCCTCGGGCCAGGTGTGCTCTAACGGCACGTGCACGGCCGCCAGCGCCACCTGCTCGGGCGAGGGCAAGAGCACCTGCGCCTACGGTCAGTTCTGCAGCAGCAACACGTGTGCGGCGGTCCCTGCTCCTACGTGCGAGAACTACGAGAACTTCACCCAGCGTAACGAGCTGGGCACGACCGGCCCCATCATCTTCAAGGCCGTGACGACGAGCGCGGCACTGGATAGCTTTTGCGGCACTGGGTCGACTCCCAAGCGGGTGAGGGTCACCGTGTCGGCCTATTCCAGCACTCCGTTCCCGGCGACCAAGGACGAGCTGAACGGCCTCTTTTATGTTCGGGTTGCGGGTGTCAAGGTGGATGGCTCCGACATCATCAGCAGCTCGGCTGGCAACTACACGGTGACCGGAACTAACCGTGAGCGCGCGGACTTCGTCATGAGCTTCTGCGTTGCTGAGGCTAGCGACACCCTGTCTATTGGGGCCTACTTCACCAATGGCAACTTCTTCTGCTACCAGGCGAACTACTGACGCTCCAGGTATGAGCGTTCGCTAGTTTCCTGACAGCCGCAGTCATTCCCTTGGAACCCCATCCAGTGTGTCACTGGGTGGGGTTCTGCTTTTTTGAAGTGGTAGGCTTTCAACCCGGCGACTAACGATTCCGCATCGGGAATCGGCTCTGAATTTCTCCTGAACAGGAACGTCATTTGAAGTGAGCACACGGGATTCCGGCGTACTCATCAAGGAGAAGCACATGCTGCATTCGAAGCTGACTCGCACGCTCGTTATCGGACTGACCCTTGCCGCCCCCATTGCGTTCGCGCAGGGCACTGCCTCCAGCAGTGGCTCCACCCCCAAGCTGACGTGCCCCGCGGGGACGAAGCAGACCGGCAACCAGAATGATGGCCTCTACTGCCGGAAGGTCGATGCGAAGGCCGGCAGGAACGATGCGCATGGGCCGTACGCTTCCTACTTCCCCAACGGCAAGAAGAGCGCCGAGGGGCAGTACGTCGATGGTTTCCGCTCCGGTCTGTGGACCTTCTACAGCGAGGACGGCCAAGTTCGCGGCCGGACTGAGTTCCAGGGGGGCAACTACCACGGCAAGCACGTGGAGTACTTCCCCAACGGAAAGCAGCGACTGGTCGAGGAGTTCGCGAACGGCAAGCGCCACGGTCTCGTCCAGGAGTTCTCCGAGGACGGCAAGCTCGTTCGCCAAGCTCAGTATCGTGATGATCAGCAGGTCGCCGCGAAGTAGGCGCTCCGCCTCACGGTGACTCCCTGAGGGCCCTCTCCGAGCAGGCGAGGGCCTTCTGCTTTTCCGGAAGCGCTTCCTTCGATGGGCGGGCTCGGCTAGAAGCCCAAGCGTGAAGTCCGCGCCCACTATCCCACAGTTGCCCGATATCCCCGTTTGCACCGTGGCGGACATGGGCCTCCGCGAGCTCGAGCGCATCCGGCTCATCCTTCGAGGAGGCTCGGTCATCGACTGGCGACGGATGCACTTCCAGAGCCGGGACGAGGTCGACCGCTTCCTCCGGCTCTGTCAGATCGACACTTCTCGGTCCGAGGACGAGGCCTGGGCCCGCACAGTCCTCGCCGATGCCGTCGAGTACCTCCGGCAGACCTTCGACTACCGGGTCGCGGATTCCGTGGCGGAACCGGAGGAGATCCACGATCTCTTCCTCTATGCCTCCGGAGTGAAGGGTCTCCCGAGGCACCGTCGCATCGCCTGCATCGTGCTCAAGGTGATGCACGTCCTCCAGCACATCGAAGGCCGGGACCTGATGCACCGCCTGGCGGTCTCCGAGGCGGATCTGTCCGAGCTGGTGACCGCCAAAGTGTTGGGTGTGGCGCAGGTGCTCCGGGACAAGGGGCTGCCCGTTGCCGAGTTCGCCCATTCCATCAAGTCGCGCGAGTCCCTCATCACGAAGCTGCTGGCCAAGAAGGAAACGGTCGCGGCCCAGATCTACGACCGGACGCGCTTCCGCATCATCACCCAGAAGCCGACGGACATCGTTCCGGTCCTCTATTTCCTGACGCAGCACCTCTTCCCCTTCAACTTCGTCGTCCCTGGCCAGACCGAAAATACGCTCGTCTCGTTCAAGTCGGTGCTCGAAGAGAACCCCCATCTCAAGCAGTTCGCTCAGCAACTGCATCTGGACCTCGACTACGAGGACCGCGAGGATCGCACTCGCAACCTGTTCTCAGGAAACACCTACCGGGCGTTGAACTTCGTCGTGGATGTGCCTGTTCGGATGGATGCGTACCTACCGCCACCGGCAGAGGACACGCGCGAGCGCAAGAACAGGACGGTCTTCACACTCGTGGAGTTCCAGATCATGGACGAGGAGACCGCTCGCCAGAACGAGGAAGGGGAGAACGCCCACAAACTTTACAAGCGACGGCAGAAGCGGCGTGTCCTGCGTCGCCTGTCCCGTGGGCTTGTCGTTCCTAAGCGGCAAGACTGAATCTTAGCCCTGCCGCTCTCAACGAGCTCAGAAACCTTTACTGTGGGAATTGTCGTCTTGAGTGGTTGTTTAGGAGCTGAGGGACCTATTCGTTGTAGCGTTGCATGTAAGCATATTCCCCGCCGCCGCTCCCTGCTGCATTGCGGCCCTCGTGCCAGACGAGTACAGGTCTCCCGACCGAATCAAGGACAAGCGCTGGTTGCGCGCTGCTTTTCTGACTCTGGTTCATACCATCCTCGACGGTTAGGCTATTCCAAGATTTGGTGTCCCAGTAGCTGGCAAACAGATGCATGTATCCTGTCTCGGATATTCCATCGAACTCTGTCCAAGTGACGAAAAGCTTGCCAGTGGGGGTGGCTCGGAGCCGTGCCTGCCCTGCATAGGTGTAACCGCCGTATGCGCTCAGGGGGCTTCCAACCCGTTCCCAGGACTGTGGACCAGTAGAACGGAAGATTTGGATGTCCCTGGGTCCATCAAAATAAGACTCTTCAGCCCAGGCCAAATACAAGTTGTTCTGGGCATCAATGGTCAACGAGCAGTCGCGCGCCCATGTGTCTCCTCCTGAGGAAGCGCTGAGGCCGCCGGATACGTAGCCGCTGGTATCGTCACCGTAGAAGGGTGGAACTGCATAGGCCCAGTAGCCGTCTGGCTGCAGGCGCATGACGTAGATGTTCGTGGGAGAGTATTCTTCCAAAGTCTGTTCTTGGAAGGCCACAATGGGTTGGCCATTGCTGTCCAACACGAGTGAGGGCTTGGTTCCACTGGTCAACTTGCTTACAGCACTGATTGTGCCTCCACCATGACCCACTCCGATGAAGGCTCCACCATCGACTGACTTCCGGACATAGATGGAGGAGAACTCATCGGCGTTCATTTCATCCCAAGCGACGTATATCTCATTCCCGCGCACTGCGAGTGAGGGGTTTTTTGCTGGTGTTGGCTTTGGAGTGGTACGAGTGTCATTCTCTGCGGATAGCGCTCCCGTCCCCACTGACTGCCAGGCAGTTCCGGTCCAGCGCCTGATGTAGATGTTCTCGTTGAACCCATCCGACTCCTGCCATGCAACGATGGGGTTCCCGCTGCCATCGAGCACCAGGGCAGGCTTGTAGGCGGAGCCGCTCGGTGTGCCGTTCAGGCCGCTGCCAATCGGGGTGAACGCATGACCATCCCAGCGATAGACGAAGATGGATGTCCTGCCTCCAGGCGCGGACTCTTCGCTCCAGGCAACCACCGGGTTGTCACGGCTGTCGAGAGCCATCGCGGTATCTTTCAGCAGGGTACTGCCGCCCACTGCATTCAATGGCCCGCCGAACGAGTACCAGTGCGGAAGCTCAAAGCTCCACGCCGTGCTCGGAACGATGAGAGCATTGCCGGCTGTGTCGGTGATGCCGCTGCTCAGACCAATCGAGAAGGTGGCTGGCAGAGGCGGCTTTGCCTTGGGCACGAGGGTCAGCGTTCTGCCGTCGCTCGAAAGCGAGAGGGTCTTCTCCGCCAGCACCCCAGCGACAGCGAAGCTCACGGTGGTGTCGCTGATCGTCGTGGCCTTCACTGGCTTCGTGAAAACCACCTGGATGGGCGTGCTGTAGGCCACGTTGGTCGCGCCCGGGGCCGGCGAACGCGAAGCGACCTGCAGGTTGGTGCGGTCGACGATGACGGTCACGGGCGCGCTGGAGAACGTCCGGCCTGACCTCGTGGCGTGAGCTGTCAGCGTGTAGCTGCCCTCGGGCTCGGCTGCGGTATTCCAGGTGTACGTGTAGGGCGCGGAAAGCGTTGCGAGCTCCACCGCATCCTTGAAGAGCCGCACCACCTCGGGCGTCCCTCCGCGGACATCGACGGAGATGGCCACGGATCCGCTGGTGTAGAACGTGCCCGTTGGAGCGGTGATCGTGACAGTCAGGTCAGGTGTTCCTGAGTCCGGCGTATCCACCGCTCCCGCGTCTGGCTGCTGTGGGGTGCTGGTGTCGATCTCCGGCATGTCGAGGCATGCGGACATTAATCCGGCGAGGAACAGGGGAAGGTAGCGTTTGAGGGTTGGCATGCCACTCCGCAGTGCAGGGTCCATTCCAGGAGCCTGTGGCTGAGTCCCAGGGTCTTACGCGCGTAAGCCCCCGAAACGACTCGCGGAGAATGCCTCAGTTCTGCTCGGGTCGTGAATCGGCTCGTGAGACCTCGTCCCGCTCCCTGGACGCAGCGTCTACGAAGCGGGACCCCCTGGTCCCTCGAAGCACCCGCGCCGCTCCAGGAGGCCCTCCTTGGGGCTTCCTGAGCGGCGCGTAGGTGACACCGGAGTCCGCGGTGGCGGCTACTTCTTCTTCCGGTTCTTCTTCTTGTTTTCCTTCTCGCGCTTGCGGCGCTCCTTGATGGCGTCCTTGTTCTCGGGCTTGGCGGCCGAGGGCGGGGCGTACCCCATCATCCGCGCCTTGGCCATCGCCGCCTGTCCCATCGGCGCCGTGTAGCCCGGGGCGATCTGCGGCATCTGCATCGGCATGCCGCCCATCCCCATCCCCGCCATGGCCTTCTCCATCATCTTCGGGTCCTTCCCGAAGACGCTCGACAGGTCCATGTTCTTCATCTGCGCCAACTGGCCCATCTGCTTGAAGCCCGGGATGCGCCCCAGCAGGCCGGGGTTCTGGCCAATCGTCCCCATCACCTGCTGCATCATCCCGAACTTCTGCAGCAGCTCGCGCACCTCTTCCGTCTTGCGGCCGCTGCCCTTCGCGATGCGCTTCACCCGGCTGTCGTTGATCAGGTGCGGACGCAGCCGCTCCTGCTCCGTCATCGAGTCGTACATCGCCTCGATCTTCGTCAGCTCCTTCTCGTCCGGGTTGAGCTGCTCGGTCATCTCGCCGAAGAGCGGGAACTTCTCCAGCAGATCCTTCAGCGGACCCATCTTCCGCACCATGCGGATCTGCTCGACGAAGTCCTTCATCGAGAAGTTGCCCGACAGCAGCTTCTGCGCGTCCTCGGCCGCCTTCTTCTCGTCGACGACGCCCTCGAAGTCCTTCATCAGGCCGACGATGTCGCCAAAGCCGAGAATCCGGCTCGCCAGGCCGTCCGGGCGGAACTCCTCGAGCTTGTCCATCGACTCGCCCATGCCCAGGAACTTGATGGGCTTGCCCGTCACTTCCTTGATGGACAGCGCCGCGCCACCGCGCGCATCACCGTCCAGCTTCGTGAGGATGAAGCCGTCCAGGCTCAGGCGCCGGTCGAACTCGGCCGCCGTGCGCACCGCGTCCTGGCCAATCATCGCGTCGCACACCAGCAGGATGTTGTCCGGCCGGACGTTGCTCTTGATGGCCTCCAGCTCGGTCATCAACGCCTCGTCGATGGCCAGCCGGCCCGCGGTGTCGATGAGCACCACGTCGCACTTCTGCTCGCGCGCCGCGGCGTACCCGCGCTTCGCCAGCTCCGGCGGCGACACGTTGGGCTCGAAGTACACCGGTACCTTCAGCCGCTCGCCCAGCACCTTGAGCTGATCCACGGCCGCCGGACGGTAGATGTCCGCCGCCACCAGCAGCGGCTTGCGCCCCTCCTTGAGGAGCTTGCTGGCGAGCTTGCCCGTGGTCGTCGTCTTACCCGAGCCCTGCAGGCCCACCATCATGATGCCGCTGACCTGGTCCTTGGGCTTGAGCTGGATGCTCGTGTCCACCGGACCCATCAGGGCCTCGAGCTCGTCGTGGCAGATCTTCACGAAGTGATCGCCCGCCGAGACGCGGTGCTTCTGGCCGGCCTTGTCGGTGACGGTCGTCTGCACCACCTCCCCGACGGCCTTCTCGCGCACCCGCGCGACGAACTTCTTCACGACATCGAAAGCGACGTCCGCTTCGAGCAGGGAGACGCGGATGTCGCGAAGCGACTCGTCCACCATCTCCGGGGTGATCTCTCTCTTGCCCGCAAGGCGGTTCTTGGCGGCTCGGAAGCCCTTGGCGACGGTCTCAAGCATGGCGGTCGCTATATAACAGCGCAGGCCAGGACGGGATGCCCAAGTGCGTGGAGGCGTCCAGCAGTCGAGAGATGGCGGTTTGTCACCCCCCGTCCCGCCCCAGCATCCGGCCGGCAGAGACCCGGGCAGCCCGGTTGCCCTCCGCGGGGCCCGTGGGCCGCCAGGGGAGGGGACGCGCTCCCTGGCTCCCAGGAGGGCCACCAAGAGCGGAGAGCGGATGACCGGGCCGGGCCCAGCAAGGCGCCTGCCGCCCGGGCTGGACGGCAGGTCCTGGCACTGCCTCAGTTGGGGCGCGACTGCGCCTCCATCTTCTTGCGCAGGCTCAGGGGCCGCATGTCGGTCCACACCTGCTTGATGTGCTCCAGGCACTCGGCCTTGGGGCCCTGCTTGCCCGCGTCCTTCCAGCCCGGCGCGTTCTCGCGATCCGCCGGCCAGATGGAGTACTGCTCCTCGTGGTTCATCACGACCTTGTAGACGGTCGTATCCTCGTGCTCGCTCATGGCTGCGTGCTCCTACAGGTGAAGGGGAGGGTGGGACTTCAGAAGAAGAGCTCCGCCTGGACGTAGGGCAGCGTGGCGGTGATTCCCCGCTCCTGGCTCCAGGCCAGCAGCTTGCGGGCCTCGACGAGCTGCGGCGAATTCTCGTGGTAGCCCATCGCCATCACGTGGCCCATCCAGGGCTCGCGGCCCATGGCGTAGATGTGGACCTGCTTGGGGTTGATGCGCCGGGCGATCTCGATGGCCCGCTCGGCGTTGGAGCCGTTGAGGCGCCGCGACTGGTCCATCTTGCGCGGCAGCGGCGCGGGCAGCATCGGCCCATACATCCAGCTCAGCGGCCCTCCCTCGGACTCCATCCCGAGGAACAGCACGTCGATGTCCCCCACGGCCGCGTGGACATGATCGTACAGGCGCGGCTCGAGCGCGTTGGAGTCCGCCGCCATCAGCAGCGAGCGGCCCTTGAGCTGCACCAGGTGGGCGATCTTCGCCTGGATGTTGAGGTCCGCGTGCTCGCCGATGAAGGGCACGCCGGTGATGGAGCCGTCCGGCAGCTCGAGGCTCTCCAGCTCGGACAGGGTCACCACGTTCTTGAAGCCCACCGCCTTCAGCATCAGCTTGAGCGAGGGGTCCGCCAGCGCACCGCCGTTGCTCGCCGGGACCACCACGGTGCCGATCCGCTGGCGTAGCTGCAGCAGCGGCTCGAACATCAGGTGGTCGGCGTGCCCGTGGGTGATGAGCACGTAGTCGATCTTCTCCGGCAGATCCGCGTAGGTGTAGCGGGGCAGGTCGCTCGGGAAGTCGTAGCTGACGACGGGATCCGTCAGGATGCTCACGTCGCGCGTCTCGATGAGCACGCAGGCGTGGCCGAAGTAGCGCACGCGCACGCCGTCACCGTCGTAGCGCGAGGCCGGGCGCGGAGCCTGGTCGGTGAAGAAGGTGGAGAAGAGCTCGGCGTCCTTGGCGCCAATGCCCATGGCCTCGCGGATGGCCTCCACCGGGCCCGGGGTGCGCCGCATGGCGTAGAGCCTGTCGATGGCCTCGTGGCGGAAGGGGAGGTGCACGTGGAGCGTGTCCTTGTCCGAGTCCAGCCGCGGCGTGCTGAAGACGTACGGCCGGGAATCCCCCTTCAGCAGGCGGAAGGACAAACTCTGCGAGGTCTCCTTGTAATGGGGGCTGCGGTAGAGGAGCGACTCGAAGAAGCGCGCCGACGCCCGGTTGTTCAGGTCGTACGTCAGCTCCACGTACCCCTGGAGGATGTCCGGCACCTTCTTGTACAGCTCCTCCAGGGACGAGCCGTTGGCCGGAGCCAGCAGCTTGTCCAGTTCCGCCACCGCCTGGGCGAACTGGAGCGACGCCGCCTGCTCCTTGCGCGTCCGCTCCAGCAGCTCCTTGACCTCGCCCGCCCGCTCGACGCCGTAGTTGAGGTAGGGGCCACCGGCCAGCGCCGGGTTCTTCAGCGCGGCCACGTGGATGGCCGGGTTGGCCACGAACGACTCCATGAGCTTCACATGGTGGTTGGCCACGTACAACGGCGCGGTCGCGGGGGCCACGAGGTACCACCACGCGTACCACTGGTTGTACAGCGGCTCGACGGCGACGTTCTGCTTCAAGTACAGCGCGGGCTGGGACACGCAGGGCTCCTCGGGCCCCCAGGAGCCCGGATGCGAGAGGGGTGGGGTGATGATGAAAGAGCGGGAAGCCCGCGGCAAGGGGGGGCCCGTGCCTCGGCTCCCGGAGGCTAGAAGGAGGTACCTGCCTCCAGCAGCGTGAGGTGCATGGATACTCCGCGGCCCGGCCACTCCGAGCCCACTCCCACCCCGAGCTCGAACAGCGAGAACTGCGTCCCGGAGTGGGTGAAGCGCAGGGGGGCGAGCTGCAGCCCCACGGTGAGCGCGGGGGCCACCACGGGCGTGGAGCGGGCGGACGTCATGAAGCGCATGCCCCCACCCGCCATCCCCGAGACCATCACCAGCGCCGCGGGAGTCCAGGTCCCTTGCCGCTGGATGCCCGCTCCCGCGCGCAGCTCCACCGCGTTGCCGAGCCCCAGCAGGTAGCGCGCATCGGCCTGGAAGATGAACCGCTCATCCACGGTGTCACGCACGCCGAGTCCTCCCCCGATACCTCCCATCGTGCGGAAGTCGGAGAGGAAGAGGCCCAGTCCCGAGTGCACATAGGCGGTGATGCGGTGGGAGCCAGGCTTCGCGGGGGCCGCGTCCTCCTGGGCGATGGCCGTGGACCCCAGCAACACTCCCAGCCACAGTCCGAGCCGGAACCCCGAGCACTGCGTCTTCATTGGGGTCCTCCCGCCCAGGTGGCCAGGCCCACGGCGGATACCTGCACCGCCCGGCGGAAGAAGTCGGGCGCGAGCGTCTCCGGCTTGTCCGACTCCCGGTGGTAGTGCGGGTTGCGGAAGTTGGCCGTGTCGGTGAGGAAGAGGGCCTTGTGCCCCTTGTACCAGAAGGGGGCGTGGTCGCTGCGCATCAGGCTCGCGCTGACGGGCACGGCGGAGGTGCCATCTCCAGGGGCGATGATGGACACCAGGTTCATGAGCTCCAGGTGATCATTGAGCTGGTGGAGCTCCGAGGCCATGTCGAGCGAGTGGTCGTTGCCGATGATGGCGAGGAAGTCCCCCGTGTCCGGAGAGGGAAGGCCGGGCATGGACCTCTGCGAGCCGGGCTTCGTGTCGTAGTAGCCGATGGAGTCGAAGATGACGGTGGCCACCAGCTTTTCGTCACCGATCATGTCCACGTAGTGGCCGCTCCCCACGTCGCCCAGTTCCTCGAGATCGAAGCCCACGAAGCGCAGGGTGCGCTCGAAGCGGTACTGGGAGAGGACGCGGGCCAGCTCCAGCACCCCCGCCACGCCCGTCGAGTTGTCATCCGCGCCCATGTAGTGGGCATCGAAGTGGGCGCCGACCAGGACGATCTCCTCGGGCCGCGTGGTGCCCGGAAGATCCGCCAGCAGGTTGGTGAAGGTGAACTCTCCGCGCTGGCCCTCCTGGTTACGCACCTGGAGCCCCGCCTCCTCCAGGCGAGCTCGCATCAGGGCTCGCGCCCGGTCTCGCGTCAGGTAGCAGACGGGGACGTGCCGCTCGCGTTGCTCGGGCGAGCAGCTCAGCGGGGTCTCCTCCACGTGCGCTCCGGTCAGCGCCTGGACATGGTCCATCAGCCGCGTGGTCTCGATCTGACCGGCCAGCGTGGAGAGCCGGGCGAGCTGCTCCTCCGAGAACCCGGAGGTGGGCGAGCACGCGCTGCCCAGCAGCAGGCCGGCGGCGGCGAGGCCCCGGCGCCAGAAGCCTGGACGTGTCTGGGTCATAGCAAGCCTCCGAGGCTCAGCAGACCGAGCTGCAGGCGCAGGCTGGCGCTCGGCGCTCGAAGGCCGGTGCCCACATGGAGTTGGAGCGCGCTCGCCTGGAAGCGGCCCACCTGGAAGCGCAGGGGAGCCATGACGAAGGAGCCATAGGCCGGGCCGAGGGTCGCGTCCTCCAGCCCCTCGAGCCGATTGTGGGGAAACAGCCGGATGGCGACGCGCTGGTTGAAACCCGTCAGCCCCAGCTCGAAGCCTCCCGCGGGCCGCCAGAAGCCCAGCTTCGCGCCGAGCTGCACCCGGAAGAAGGCCTCCAGGGGCAGCTTCTCCGGAGCCTGGGGCCAGCCCACCCGGAGCCCACCGCCGAACTGCACGGCGCTCAAGGGGCCCTCCTCGGCCGCGGTCCGCAGGCCGGCCACCTCCACCAGCATGAAATCCGGCGAGGAGCGGAACGTCCCCATCTGGAACATGGTGGACAGGCCCGCCGACAGTTCGTGGCGGGGTGCGGCCCCGGCGGTGGTGGCCAGCAACAGGGGCGCCATCAGCAACAGCCGTCGTCCGTTCATGTCTCGGCGAGCGACTCTATCCCGCACGAGAACAGGATTCTACGCCCACCCCTGAAAGCGCCCTTCCCAGAGGGAGAGGCCGGTTCTGGGCGGGTGTCGGCCCACCTGGACACGGGAGCTGGTAAGGAAGAGGGGCGGTCGGCTTCATTTCCAGTGCTGCCTCGTAGCAACATGGCCCAAGGGCCCCGCGCACCTTCGTTGGTCGTCCCGAAGGAATGGACGCGGAGACTCGCCTCCGCGGCGAGCCCTGGGCGAGTTCGGGCTTTTGGACCTCAGGAGATGAACGGCATGGACGGTGTACAGCGGCTGGTTGCACGGCGTGTGGAGAAGATGCTGGATGCGCTTGCCGCCCAGGTGGCTCGCGGGCGCACGGGAGAGGAGGTGCCGACCTTCAACCTCACCCTGCACCTGGCGCAGGGGATCCGCCTCTCGGGGGTGCTGATCGACTATCTCCCGCGCGAGGCGCTCCTCCTGGCCTCCGCCAAGGAGGGGTTGCTGTCCCGGAACGAGGCGGTCACGTACGTGGAGTTCTCCTCCATCGTGGCGGTGACGGTCGAGTCTCCGGCGGTGCTCAACCAGGTGCCCTTCCTCGTCCGGCCCGCCCTCAACAAGGAGGACCTGCTTCGGCATGCGGAGCGGCTGGCCAGGGGGCTCACCGAGCAGTTCTGGCCCTCGGAGTCGCAACTCGGCGGCCAGAACATGAGCTTCGAGGTGGACTGGGTGGAGCTGGACACGGAGCCCGGGAGGCGCGCGCTGGAAGACGCGATGAACGCCGTGACGCACGCGTTGCGCCTCATCGGACGGGAGCAGAACGGGCGGGACAACATCCGGCGCATCGCCCGGGTGAAGTTCTCCAAGGGCCGCCAGATGGCGGCCACCCTCGAGGGAGACACGGGGCGGGTGTCGATCGAACCGTCCGCCTCCGTGCCGCCCGCGCAGGTCTTCCGCAAGGGGCTCTCCGCGGGTCTCTGAGCCCGCGTGGCCTCAGGGGAGGGGCTTGTTGGCCGTTGCCTTCGGCTCCTCCTTCGGAGGCAGGGGCACGACGGTGGGCTTGTCGGGCAGGGCCTTCGCGCCCGCGAGCAATTGCTGCTCCACCATGCGCACCCACAGGGAGGGCGCGCTGCCCACCAGCACGTTGTCCTCCACCTTCAGCGTCCGCTCGTTCTGGGCGCGGCGGTAGAGGCGCTCGGGAATCGACGGCTGCTTCGGATCCGAGTCGCTCACCGCCACCTGCTCCTGCAGGGTGATGGCGTCGGCCCCGAAGGTGAGGGTGGACGTCAGCTCGAACTTGCGGCGCAGGCCGCTGGGCAGCTCGAAGACCTGCTCGCGGCTGAGGGGGAACCAGGCCGCGCCCAGGCACTTCCGCTCGGAGTCGGACACCGCTTCCGCGAAGAAGCGCCCGCTGCGGAGCGGCAGGATGCGCGCGGCCCTGCGGCACACCTGGGGCTCCTCATGGGTACAGGCGTCTCCTTCGGCCACCAGTACGTCCGTGGAACCCACGTGCTCCATTCGCAGCCGGACGTTCTCCGTCATGCCGCGCATGGAACCCAGTCCCCGGACGGTGAATCCCTTCGGCGTGGTCTCCACCAGGGCCACGGGACCCAGGCCCTCCCCGTTGCTGAAGCGCCGGGTGATGACCCATACCAGCCGCTCATTGGCCTGGGTGGTCTCCAGCACCAGGTCCTCCTCGGTCAACCGCTCCTTGGGGGGAAGCGGCGTGGGCTGGGGGCCCGGCTCGCGGCACTCGTCCGCCGCGGGCTCCTCCCACGCCACGGGTGCGCCCGAGCAGTCCACGGCGGGCCGTGGCACGGCTCCCCGGTTCTCGTCGAAGCCGTGCAGCAGCAGGGCGAACCACGTGTTCGGCGTGGGAAACGAGCGTTTCTGGGGGGAGACCTCGGCCTCGCACAGCCGGGCCTTCGGAACGGTGGCGCAGCCCGCCAGGGCGGACACTGCGAGGGCTGCGACCAGAAGTCTTCGGTTCATTGTTTCCTCGCTAGGCCTCGGCGAAGCGGATGTCCCAATCCCCCTCGGGGGAGAGGGCGATGTTCAGTTGGGGCGGAAGCGGGCCGGCGGCCAGGCGCTGGAGCAGCTCGCGGGAGAGGGCGGGCATCAACGAGCCCTGGAGGATGTGCTCCGCGTTGCGCGCTCCCGTCTCGGCCTCGGTGCAGCGGCGCGCCAGGTTGTCGAGCAGCTCGGGGGCGAGCGTCGTCTCCACCCCATGGGCCGCGCGCAGACGCCCCACCATCTTGTCGAGCTTCATGGCGACGATCTCCCGCATGATGCTGGTCCCCACGGGGGCGTAGGGGACGATCGTCATGCGCGCCAGCAGGGCCGGCTTGAAATGCTTGCTGAGGGTGGGGCGCACCCGGGCGATCATCTCCTCGGCGGTGGGCGTCGCGCCAGATTCGTGCATCCGCATGAGGATGTCCGAGCCCAGGTTGCTGGTGAGGATGATGATGGTGTTGCGGAAGTCGACGGCGCGGCCCTCGCTGTCGTTGAGCACGCCCTTGTCGAACACCTGGTAGAAGAGGTTCATCACCTCCAGGTCGGCCTTCTCGCACTCGTCCAACAGCACGACGGAGTAGGGCCGCTGCCGCACGGCCTCCGTCAGCAGGCCGCCCTCGCCGTAACCCACGTAGCCGGGCGGAGAGCCGATGAGGCGCGAGACGGTGTGCTTCTCCTGGAACTCGCTCATGTTGAGCGTGGTCATGAAGCGCTCGCCACCGTAGAGGCTGTCGGCCAGAGCCAGGGCCGTCTCCGTCTTGCCCACGCCGCTCGGGCCCACGAAGAGCATCACGCCGATGGGCGCGTCCGGGTTGCGGATGCCCGCCTGGGAGATGCGGACGATCTCCGCCACCTTGCGCAGGGCGGGGTCCTGACCGCGCACGCGCCCGGTCAGCTTCGTCTCGAGGCTCAACACCGCCGAGAGCACATCGCTCCGCATCTTGCCCACGGGGATGCCCGTCCAGCTCGCCACCACGCGCGCCACGATGTCCGCGTCCACCTCCGCGTGGACCAGCGGCTCCTCTCCGCGCACCCGGGCCAGCGTCGCCGAGGCCTCCTCCAACGCGGTCTTCAGGGGCGCCTTGTCCGCCTCGGGAGGCGCGGAGAGCAGGGCCTTGCGCGCGGCCATCAGCCCGGCCACCGCGGCGCGCTCGGTCTCCCACCGGGACTGCATCGAGACGAGCTGGTCGCGCACCGCGGCCAGCTTCTCGTCCAGTTTCGTCACCCTCTCGGCGTCGCCCGGGTGGCCCTCGGCGAGGTCCCTCCGCCGGGCGTCACGCTCGCGCTCCAAGGCGGAGATCTCCTGCTCGAGCGCCACCAGCTCGTCGGGCTTCGTGGACAGCTCGATCTTCACGCGTGCGGCCGCCGTGTCGAGCAGATCCACCGCCTTGTCCGGGAGCTGGCGGCCGGAGATGTACCGGCTGGACAGCCGCACCGCCGCGGAGACGGCCTCGTCACGGATGGTGATGCCGTGCGCCGCCTCGTAGGTGGGGCGCAGGCCCCGGAGCATCAGCTCCGCGTCCTCGACGCCCGGCTCGTCCACCTTGACGGGCTGGAAGCGCCGCTCGAGCGCGGCATCCTTCTCGAAGTACTTCTTGTACTCGCCCCAGGTGGTGGCGGCGATGGTGCGCAGCTCACCCCGCGCGAGCGCGGGCTTGAGCAGGTTGGCGCCGTCGCTTCCGCCCGCTCCGGCTCCGGAGCCGATGAGCGTGTGGGCCTCGTCGATGAAGAGGATGATGGGGGTGGGGGAGGCCTTCACCTCGGAGATGACGGACTTGAGCCGGTTCTCGAACTCGCCCCGCACGCCCGCGCCGGCCTGGAGCAGGCCGAGGTCGAGCCCCAGGAGTTCCACGTTCTTCAGTGCGTCGGGCACCTCGCCCTTCACGATGGCCCAGGCGAGCCCCTCCACCAGCGCCGTCTTTCCCACGCCCGGCTCACCCACCAGGATGGGGTTGTTCTTCCGGCGCCGGGAGAGGATGTCCACCATCTGGCGGATCTCCTGGTGGCGGCCGAAAATGGGATCGATCTTCCCCTCGCGCACCCGGCCCGTGAAGGACGTGGCGAAGCGGCGGAGCGCCTCGCCGCCGGCCGAGCCACCCGTGGACGCTTCCGAGGCGGCACCCGGGACGGGCTCGGGTCCCACCTCCAACGTCTCGGGCGAGGGCCGCAGCACGGCATCCAGGGAGGCCATGAGCTCGTCGCGGGAGATTCCCTCCAGCTCCGGGAAGAGCTCGGCGGTGTAGCGGTTGCGGCGGGCCACGAACTGGGCGAAGAGCGCCCCGGAGCGCAGGCGCGTGGCCCCGTGCTCGACGGAGGCCGTCAACCAGGCGTCCTCGAACCATTGGAAGAGCGATTCGGAGAAGACGGGCCGGCCGGCGTTGCCGGAGCGCAGCCCCTGGAGCGCTCGTTCCACGCTGGTGGCCAGCCGGCGGCGGTCCACCTGGAAGTGCTGCAGCAGGCGGGCGACGTCCGAGTCCTCTGGCTCGAGCAGTTGCGCGAGCATGTGCTCGACCACGATTTCATAGAAGCGCCCGCTGCTGGCGCGCGCGACCGCGGCCTCCAGCGTGCGGGTGGCCGTGGGCGTCAGACGGCGGACGAGGGCTTTCGGTTCGACTCGGATGGCGGCACCCTCCAACAGGGGACGGCACAAGGTCTATCAGGAGCGCCAACGCCGTCGGTTGCCGGCACCCCCCGGAATCTTGCTTCACATGCCTGGAATCGAGAGACGTACCTGCCGGCCCTTCCCCAACCACGTGTCCCGCCCCAACTGGGCCGACTGTGTGCTCGAGAGGTTGAACGTCTGGGTGACGCCTTCCGTCAGCCCCAGCTCGAACTCGTACTCGAGGGGATCCTTCAGGAAGAGCCGTACCACCTCTCGCACCTGGGGCAACAGGTCTCCCCCGGGCAGCATCCGCCGGTACACGGAGGTGGGCATGGGTTCGATGTGGATCTTGACCTTCCCCATCCGGTCGAAGGCCTTGCCGCCCAGTACGGTATTCTTCCCGAGGCTGTTGTTGTCGCGGCCCAGCTGCAGCCGGGCATCGATGTCCACCCATCGGCCCACGAACTGCTCCACCCGCACCCGTGCGCCCGCCAGCTCCTCGCCGAGCACGTCCTCCAGGGCGGCCTCCAGCTTCTCGGCGGTGCGCGCGCGGGAAGCCAGCAGCGGGACGATGCGCAGCAGTCGCCGGATGGGGAGCTTGCTCGTGCGCTCGCCCTCGTACGTGTCGAAGCCGGCGAGCGCCAGCAACCGCCGCGACCACTGGTCGGTGTTGTCGAAGTTGGACTCGCTGCTGACGCGGTACTTGGACTCGATGCGGTAGAGCAGGGACAGCAGCCGGTGGTGGAAGAGGTCCAGGAACTCCCGGCGGACGGCATGGTCCGGATCCTCCTGAGCGACCTCCTCGGCGATGTACATCGGCAGCGGGCTGATCGAACCGGTGAGCCCGAGGAAGTGGGTGACGACCTCGAAGAGGGGGCGTCGCGAGTGGGGCTCCTCCGCGCGCACCGGCACCTGGCGCAGCGTCACCGAGCTGACGTCCCCCGAGGAGAAGCCCAGCGAGGGATCATGCCGGAAGCGGATCATCTCCTCGTTCACCGGGCCGGCGCTCCCGACGCGAGCCGTCCCGGAGGCCGTCAGGCGCTCCAGGTAGGCCACGAGCTGGAAGAAGCCCAGGCGGGGGGCTTCCTCGGTCAGCTTGCGGGCCGGCTCTACAAGAGCTTCAGGGAGCCGTTCCTCGGGAGCCATGAGAACTCGGTTTGCGAGGGCTGGAGCCGGATGGCCAGCTCGTTGAAGGAGTTGAGGGTGACGTGGGAGGCCAGCAGCTCGTCGAGGATGCATCCGAAGAGGAAGGCATCCCCCACGCCCATGAAGTTCGTCTCGTCGAGCTCCACCAGCGTGCGGTTGCCGCGCAGGGGAGATCCCTCGAGGAAGCGGGTGAGGGGCCGGGTCTCCACGGTGCGGATGGCATTGATGCGCAGGCGGCTGGCGCGGGCGGCGAGGTTGTCCGCGAGTGCCTGGAAGTTGTACAGGTCCAGCAGGCGCCGGAGCGCGGCGGCATCCGCGATGGAGTGCTGGTTGATGGCGAGGTGCGAGAGCAGCCGCCAGTGAAGCTCCGTGCCCAGCGGTGCGCGGGCCGGCCGGCTCACCGGAGAGATGTTCTTGAACTTCGCGTTGGTGGGCGACGCCGACGTGGGCAGGCAGATGTCCCCCACCTGCAGCCGCGCCGGCAGCGTGCGGTTGGTGCAGGTGAGGTCGATGGACAGCACCTCCTCGGTTCCCAGAGTGGGCACCACGTCCCGCGGTGTCTCCAGGGTGAGGTAGGTGTCGATGCCGTCATCGACGGGGGAGTGGATCCGCCGCAGGCGATAGAAGGCCGACTCGGCTCCTTCCCCCGCGGTGTGCTCGAACTCATGGAAGGGCCGGTAGGTACGGCGCTCGCTGCGCCCGGCCGTCAGCCCCGTCACCGAGTCCACGGAGTACACCTCCGCGTGCTGGGGAGGCAGCTCCGAGGCCCGGACCAGGTGCTCGCGGTCCAGGGTCTGGTGGAAGAGCGGATCCGCGGGAGCCCGGAAGAGGTTGATGACCGGGGCGCAGTGCAGGCGGAACATCTCCCGGGTGATGCGCGCATCCAGCGGTGGCGGGCGCTCCAGGTGGAAGGCGATCTCGAAGCGCTCCTCCATCACCGACGCAGCCGCCTCCAGCCCCTGTACATCGAAGAAGAGGAACTTCTCCGGCAGGGTGAAGTACTCCTGGAGCAGCCGGTAACCCTCGAAGGCTCGTGGCCAGGGCAGCAGGGGGAAGTCGCGATCGAAACCCACGGGGCGGATGCACTTGGGCTGGAGCACCACACCGTCCCCACCGGAGGCGCCGCGCACCCTCACCTGGCGGCAGTAGCGCAGCAGCCACAGGAGGATGAGCGTGCTCGCGGACATCTCCCCGTGGATGAAGAGGCGCAGGCCCTGGGGGCGTTGCAACTCCTCGCGTCCCTGCTCCGTCGTCTGGAAGAAGAGGCGCAGCACGGGTGAGGACACGGACGAGCGGTCCAGCAGGGCGTCCTGCACGCTGAGCGGCAGCAGATCCACGTCGCTGGTGGTGCGGAAGACACAGCTGGTGCCGTCGAGCGCCTGTGAGGCCACCTCGGCGCCCGCGGCGATGCGGGAACGGCCGCGCAAGGCGCGAATCTGGGGCGTGAACTCCACGATGGAGCACGCGGGCACCGGGCGCAGGTAGTGGGGCAGCAGCAGCTCGGACAGCCCCTGCACCATCTCGGGGACATCGTCCTCCACCCGCTCCCGGATGCGCGCGGTGAGGAAGGCGAAACCCTCCAGCAGCCGCTCCACGTCGGGATCCGCGCCGCGCTCCACCAGCAGGCCGGCGACGCTCGGGTTGGCCAGGCCAAAGGCCCGTCCCATCTCCCGAAGGTAGCTGAGCTCGCTCAGGTAGTACTTGCTGAACATCCTCGCCCTTTCACCAGAGGTCCACGCGGCCGCCGGGGTGCAACTCGGTGTGGAAGCGCACGGTGCCGTGCGCTTCCTTGAGGTTGAGCTGCGCGATGACGTCGAACCGGAGCGCGGTGGGCTCCTTCTCGTCCGGCACGTGCAGGACGACGACGTTCTTCAGCCGCGGCTCGAACTCCTGGATGGCGGTGCGGATGGACTGCTGCATCCTCGGGACGGCGGCCGGGAAGAGGTGGATGATGTCGTTGAAATCCATGATCCCGAAATTCGGGGCGGCGGCGGCCTCCCCCTTTCGGGTGTTGAGCAATGCCTTGAGGTGCTCGGCGATGGCGCTCACCGCGTTGCCCCGGGGCGCGAGCGAGCCCTGGCTGCTGGCGGCCAGACGTGTCAGGAGTCCTCGTTCGGCCATGGCGGGTGAGTTCTGCTCCGGAGCGCCCAGGGCTCACCCGGGCGCTCCGGAAGCACGGTGTACTAGCGCTGGGTGTCCCAGGTGTCGGTGTGCGTCACGCCACCGTTGGTGATGGTCCAGTCGATCGTGTGGAACACGAAGGTGACCTCCTCCATCGGCGGCAGGTTGGTGCTGGTCGGCACGAAGCTGTCCGGCACGTGCTGCTTGATGCTGTTGATGCGGCCCTTCTTGATGGCGATGCTGTAGAACTGCTCGGTGGTGCCATCACCGGTCGGGTTGGGGCGGAAGAACTTGAAGGTGCCCTCGATGACCTGGTTCTCGCACAGGGCCTTCATCATCAGCGGCGACGACTTGTCGATGCGCTTGGTGATGGTGATGGGCGGGTACTGACGGCGGCCCGTCGCCAGACCGGAGCCGGCCTCGCGCGCGGTGATGACCTCGTGCGTGAAGGCGATGCACTCGATGGAGTCCCCACGCCCCAGGCTCGTCTGCGTGCTCTCGCCCTTGATGTCCGTGCCATTCGCCTTCAGGTACAGGTGTACTGACTCAGCCATTAGCCACCTCATTGCGCCGTTTCGGGCGCGGAAGGCCGGGCTCCATCAGGGAGCCCGGGTTGCTGGAGCCCGCGAGCTGAAAAACCACGCGTCACGGGTGCGACGGGCTCACTCCTTGTCCAGCTTGCCCACCAGGGACAACGTGAAGGCCGCGCCCATGTACTTGAAGTGCGGGCGCACCTGGAGGTTGCAGCGGTACCAGCCCGGCTGTCCCTCCACGTCCTCCACCGTCACGCGCGCGGCGCGCAGCGGGCGGCGTGAGCGGACGGAGGGGGCCGGGTCATCCATGTCGGCGATGTACTGGCTCATCCACTGGTTCAGTTCGCGCTCCAGGTCCGAGCGCTCCTTCCAGCTGCCGATCTGCTCGCGCTGCAGCACCTTCACGTAGTGCGCCAGGCGCGTCATGATGAACATGTACGGCAGCTGCGTGCCGAGCCGGTAGTTGGTCTCCGCCGCCTTGCCCTCCGGCGTGCTGCCGAAGAACCGGGGCTTCTGCGCCGAGTTGGCCGAGAAGAAGGCCGCGTTGTCCGCGTCCTTGCGGAACACCAGGCCGATGAAGCCCTCCTCGCTCAGCTCGTACTCGCGCCGCTCGGTGAGCAGCACCTCGGTGGGCACCTTGGTCTGGATCTCCCCCATGGCCTCGTACTGGTGCAGCGGCATCATCTCCACCGCGCCACCGGACTGCGGGCCGATGATGTTCGGGCTCCAGCGGAACTTGGCGAACGAGTCCGCCACGCGGGTGGCGAACGCCGTGGAGGCGTGGCCCCACAGGTAGCGGTCGTGGTGGCCGACGACATCCTCGGTGAAGTTGAAGGCCTTCACCGGAATCGTCTTCTCGCCGTAGGGCAGGCGCAGCAGGAAGCGCGGCATGCACAGGCCCACGTAGCGCGCGTCCTCGCTCTCGCGGAACGAGTGCCACCGGGCGTACTGCGGGCCCTCGAACTGGGACTTGAGATCCTTGAGGTTGGGCAGGTTGAGGAAGTTCTGCTCGCCGAACATCTCCGGGCTGGCGTTGGCGATGAAGGGCGCGTGCGCCATGGCCGCCACGGACGCGCACTTGCGCAGCAGATCGATGTCCTGCGGCCCCGGGCCGAAGTCGTAGTTGCCCAGCAGCAGGCCGTAGGGCTTGCCACCGAACACGCCGTACTCATTGGAGTAGGCGAGCCGGTACAGGCCGGACTTCACCACCTCGGGCGAGTCCTCGAAGTCCTTGAGCAGATCCTCCTTGGAGACATTGAGCATCTCCACGCGGATGTTCTCGCGGAAGTCCACCCGGTCCACGAGGAACTTCAGCGAGCGCCACGAGGACTCCAGCTTCTGGACCTCCTCGTGGTGCATGATCTCATTGACCTGGGACGTCAGGCGCCGGTCGATCTCCGCGATCATCGCGTCGACGAGGGCCTTGTCCACGCGCTCCTCGGAGCGGTGGGGCGCCAGCATTTCGGAAATGAAGGCCTGCACGCCCCGGCGCGCGATGTCGTAGCCCTCGTCCTTGGGCTTGATCTTCGCCTCGGAGAGGATCTCGTCGAGCAGGGAGGGAGAGGGCACGGCCGCCGCGGGGGTCGCGGACTTCTGGGAAATGATCTCAGTGCTCATGGTTCACGCTCTCTGCTGGGGCTACTTGGTCTGGTCGCCGCTGCCGTCGATCTTCAGGCCGAGCTCGTCGATGAGGCGCTTGCGGCCCTCGTCGTCGGCGAGCATCGCCTGGAGCTTCTTGCGGAAGGCCGGCACGTTGCCCAGGGGGCCCTTGAGCGCGGTGAGCGCGCTGCGCAGCTCCAGCAGCGTCCGCAGCTCGGGCACCTGGTTGACGAGGCTCTCGGGCGCGAAGTCCGCGAGGGTCTTGAACTGCAGGTCCATCGACAGGGTGGCGCCCTGCTCGTTGGACAGCTTGTCCGCGACGGAGACGTTCACCTTGAGGTCCTGCTGCGCCATGACCTCGTTGAAGTTCGTCTTGTCCACGTTGATGGGCGCGCGCTCCTCGAGCGGGCGGTCATCCTGTCGGCCGGTGAAGTCACCCATCATCAGCATCTTCAGGGGCAGCTCGACCTGCTCCTGCATGTTCCCCGTGGCCGACTTGTAGACGATGTTGACGCGCTCGGTAGGGGCGACGGAACTCTCTTTGCTCATCTGTGGCTATCTCCTTGCGTGATGGGTGCTTCGTGGGCTCGTCGCCAGGTGGAGCTTGTCCGTGAAGGCTGCCGGGGTGTCAGGGTTGAACGCGCAAGGCGGCAGCGGGGTCGAGCTTGGCGAGACGACGATAACGGATCCAAAAATCTCCTACCAGACCGTTTGATGAATCTTTCTCGTGGGTGATGCAGGTGAGGAAGCCCTCGAGGCAGGCGGCGGCGAGCGCCGGTTCCCAATCATCGAGAGAATGCGATGTGCATTCGGCATCGAGCGCCTCGTAGAGGGCGCGGGCGATGGAGGTGTGTCCCGCCTGGGCGCACTGCCGCGCGAGCCGCAGCCGTGCGACGAAGCGTGCGCGAGCCGTCGTGGCGGCGGCGACATGGCCCTGGAGTTGTTCGGCTGTCCGGGCTTCTCCCTCCGAGGACGCGCCCTCGGGTGGCGCCTCGAGGTCGCGCGGAAGTGGCGGCGGGGGAAGGTGCCGTGGCGCGGCGGTGGGTTTCGCGAGCACTTCGCGTTGCAGCCACTCCTTCGTGGCCGCATCCGCCAGGGGAGTGCCGTCCGCGGCCACGAGCTCCACCACCCCCGGCATGCGTTTGAGAAGGCTGCTCAATTCCAGCAGCAATGTCTCTCGCGCGGATGCATGGGTGGAGCCAAGGGCTGTCAGTGCACTGGTAGTGAAACGTTGCAGGTCCAATGCAAAACGATACTGAACCGTGGCGGACTCGGTCTCGTCGAGCAGCTCCACCCAGCGGGCATTGGCTGCCAGGGTTTCCAGCTTCGTGCGAAGCGCGGGGGGGAGCGGCGGGAGGGAGGTCCTGCCATGGGCACCGGTGGGCGGCGGCTGGGAAATATGCAGCCACAGCCCGGTGCGGAGGATGCGGTAGGCGAGCGGGTCGGCGGGGTTGGCGCGGCGCAGCACTCCGGCCGCGCTCGCCAGCGACGAGCCGATGTTTCGCAGGAAGTCCGTGGCGGCATCCGCGCTGGTGAGCTCGCCGGCGGGGGTGGTGGGGAGCTGGGCGGCGAGGGCAGCCGAGGCGGGAGGCGGTGGGGCCGTGGTGGGAGTGGGGGCCGGGCTCGCGGCGGCCGGAGCCTCCACGGGAGTGGCTGGTGCGGGAGTGGAGACAGTGGGAGGGAGGGCCGCAGTGGCGGGGGGCGTGGCCGCCACGGCGGGGGGCGTCCCGGTGGGAAGGCTCGTGCGCAGCCGTTCGATGTTCGTGAGGAGCGGCCCCAGTGCCGGGCCGTGGGTGGCGAGGCGCGCACGTGTCACCTCCGCGAGCTTCGACACCGCGGCGGCCAGGGCCTCCACCACCGCGGGCGAGGTGCCGTCGGCCTGCACGGTGGGGAGCACCCGGGTCATGTGCTCCACGTACCAGGACAGGGCGAGTCCGCGGCTGCGCAGGCGGGAGGCCTCCGGGAAGAGGCCCTGCCAGTAGTTCTCGGTCAGCTCGGCGAGCAGGGTGGCCCCGGTGATGGCGCCGGGAAGGCCCTCGGTCGCGTACAGCCCGTAGGCGAAGTAGGAGGCCAGCCACAGGTCCTTGGAAGTGCTCCGCAGCAACTCCCCGGCGCCCTGGACGACGTGCTCCCAGCGCACGGCCTCGCCCGCGGGGGACTCGAGCCTGGCCACCTCCGTGAAGACGGCCTCGTAGGTGGGGTGGTGCTTCGACGGAGTCCCGCAGGGGGCCTCGGCGGAGATGGGCTCCAGCCAGGCGCGGGCGCGCTCGCGAAGCGAGTCGATGGAGGGCGTCATGAGGGGCGCTCCTTTCTCGCGAGGGCGCTCAGGAGCTGCTCGAGCGTGCTGTGGGAGGAGTCGATGACCTGGCGCTGGCTGGGGGAGAGCGCCTGCTTCGCCTGGGCCATGGCGGCGGGCCGCTCGGTGCGCAGGGGCCAGAGGTGATTGGCCGTACGCGCGGGTTGGGCCAGGTGGAGCAGGAGGGTGGGGGGCGCCGCGCCCAGGCAGAGCAGGAGCCGGGGCTGCTCTCCCTCGGACCAGAAGAAGGTGGGGGGCAGGGAGGACCAGCGCAGCAGCCGCGTGGCGAGCTCCAGCCAGGCAGTGGGGCCCAGGTGCGAGGGGAAGGGGCAGTCCAGCATCACGCTCGCCAGCCCCTGCTCGCGGTGGCGCTCGCCCGCGCACGCGGTGAGGAAGGTGTGCAGCGCGTAGTAGCGGCCCTCGGCAGGCTGCTCTCCACTGACGTACTGGAGCAGCTCCGCGCAGCGCTTCTCGGAGAGCAGGGCCTCGCGGAGCCGCTCGGCCACGCGGATGTCGCCGGGCCGCACGGAAGGCAGCTTCGCCGCGCGCTCCTGCAGGCGAGGCACCTCGAGGGAGGGCGCCTCGCTCAGCAGCTCCATGCTGGCCCGGAGGAATGGCTGGAAGCTCTCCGGCAGCAGGGCATAGCGGTCCACCACGGACGACGCGGGCACCTCCTGGAAGACCGTCAGGGGGAAGGCACGCCCCAGGCTGTCCGTGCTCGGCGCGAGGACGCCCACCAGCACCGAGCTCTCGCCCGGGACGGTGAAGACGAAGCTCGCGGAGGACGTGGGCAGCGCGCTCCGGGCCCCGTGCAGCCGGCCGGTGCCCTCCTCCAGCCATCGGAGGAGGTACCGCGCCAGGGAACTGGACGCGTTGTGCCGGATGAACTCCGCGTGGCGCGGAGTCTTGCCCAGCAGCCCGATGTGAGGCGCCTGCGTCATCCTCAGGGGGCTCCGTTCGCGCTCACGGCAGCCTCGCTGATGCAGCCCTTGCCGCCACGAGCGATTCCACGTGGGGGCGACAGGCCCGGATCCCGGAAGATCTGCAGCAGCCGGGAGGTGTTGTTGCCCGACAGGCCGAAGAACGGGTTGGCGGTGCGCTCGGGGCGGAAGTCGATGGCGATGAGCGCCCCGTTCATGTCCTCGATCTCCCAGATGGCGGTGAAGAAGCGCCCATCGCCGCTGGGCTCGACGCGCTTCACCCGCTCAAGCAGCCGGAACAGGCCCCACTCGCCGGGCTCGTCGAGGTCCGCGGTGGCTCCCGAGGCGTTCTCCACATGGATGTGCGCGCCCAGCTTGCCGGCCACGCCCGGCCAGAGCATGGGCTTCCAGACATTGTCCGGACCGTTGCGGTAGACCTCGTCGGTGCCATCGATCGTCAGCGTGATGGCGGAGATCTCCGATGGGGCCGTGTCCGGTGACGTGCCCGCGCGAACGCGCACCTGGAAGCGGACGAGCGGATCCACGGTGTCACCTGGGAAGAGGGTGGTCGCCAGGGCGTTCGCCTTATCCAGGAAGGTGAGCAGCTCATCGCGGTACATGTCGCGAGTGTTGAGGTTGGCGAACGTCGACTTACGGCCAGAGAAGAGGACCTCGTCGGCCAGGTTCTGCTGGACGAACTTGCGCAGCGTGCCACCCGAGGGCCGTAGGAACTCCGAGACCTCGGCCAGGGGAGCGTCCCGCATGGACGTGCGGTCGAACGGGTAGCGGTTGGCCATGATCTGTGAGAACGGATGGGCGACGGCCTCGCACCAGTCGTTGCTCTTGGATTGCGCCACGCCGGCGAAGACGATCGTGCGCATGTCCCGGAAGGGCGGCAGCAACAGCTTCTCGAGGATGGGGACGCCGCTCTCGTACTTCTTGACGAGCATGGCCACGCTCTCGCGCGTGGTCTTGATCTTCTCGAGCAGCGCTCCGGACTCCGAGGGCTTCTCCTTCACACCCAGCAGGGCGTTGTGCACCAGCGCGAGCTGGTCCTGGTAGAAGTCCATCGCCGTCAACTGCTCCTCGCCGTCACCCGAGGGGGACTTCTCGTTGCTGAACCGGATGAGGGTGGCGAACTCCTTCTCCACGTCCCGGGGCCCGAGCGTGTACTCGCCCGTGGACGCGTTCGGATCGATCAGCTTCTTCTCGTCCTTCTTGTCGCTCGGCAGGACCTGCTCGAGCATCTTCCGCGCCGTGCTCTTCTCCTCCTGCTTCGGGCTGCGCTCCAGCTGCACGTTGTAGGCGAGCGCCCGGAACAACTTGCCGAAGGCGGACGGCTTGCCGCGCGTGAGGCTCTCGAGCAGTGACTGCATCTGGTCCACGTCATCCGGAGGCCGGACGGTGATGGCGTTGAGGAAGTCCCGCCACTCCTGGATGTACTGCTGGTAGTAGCGCGTGCGCAGATCGGCGCGGGACTGCTCCTCGTCCTCCTTGGCGTCCCGGTCCAGCACCCAGGCTTCCTTGTTCTTGAAGGCGGACTCCAGGCGCGAGCGCACCACCTGGTCCCAGGCGGTCTTGGTGAAGGCTCCGCGGACGCGCTTGGTGCCGCGCATGGCAGGCACGGCGCCGACGATGTCGTCCAGCGTCTGGTCCGGGTACTCGCGGCCCACGTCGGCGACGATGCGATCCATCTCCAACGTGGTGATGTGAATGTTGTTGAGCGCCCGGCGCGAGGCACGCACGATGTTGTTGTTGCGGGCGAAGCCCAGCTCCTCCGGATCCGCCGCCAGCATCTCGATGTAGAGGCGGGCGTGACGGCTGATGTCCCGCTGCAGGTTGGCCTCGCCTTCCGTGCCCTTCACGTGCGTCCAGTGCCGCACCATCTGGTCCACCAGCCAGTCCTGATGCGCTTCGTCGAGCGAGGGCTCACGCTGGGTGTGCGGCCAGGTGATGAGCAGGTACATCTTCAGCGCATCGAAGTGGTGCGCGTAGTCCTCGGCGCGGGGCTTCCACTCCGGCGAGTCCTGGTTGTCCGAGAAGATCTTCAGGTTCTGCTCGATGCGCTCGTACTGGTTGCCGAGCAGCACCCGGCGCAGGGCGGTGTTGTAGAAGGACTGCGCCAGCGGGAAGAGCTTCTCGCCCTGGTACATGCCGAAGCGCAGCCAGAAGGGGGTGCCCTCCGTCTTGTGCTCCGTCAGCGCCTGGAGCTGTGTCCGCAGCGGAGACAGCTCCTTGATGCGCGCGAGGTCGTCACGGTCATCGAGCCGCACGGCGGTGATGGCATCGCGCACGTCGCGCGCGAGCGCCCGGTTCTGGAAGTAGGAGACGATGGGCAGCACCAGCATCAGGGCCGCGGCCGTGAAGTAGGTGGCCGTGAGCACCAGCTGCCGCCGCCGGTAGCGCTGCTCCTCGATGGAGCTGCGGACGGCCATCTCCTGGTCCTGGAACATCACCTTGGTGAAGATGTCCCACAGGAAGTAGCTGCGGCCCTCCGCGCTCGTCTCCGGCTGCGAGCGCGAGTCGCCGAAGAGCTCGCCCGCGGCGTTGCCCAGCCGCTCCTGCGGCTTCACGTCCTGGGTGCCGCTGGTGAAGTACAGCCCACGCATCACCGGCGTGTCCTGGTACACGTTGTCCAGGAAGAGCGGCTGGATGAACTCGGCCAGGTTCTTGCGCAGCGAGTCGAACTTCTGGGGGAACTGGTAGATGTTCTCGCGCGCCTCCAGCCGGCGCTCCTGGCCCAGCCGCTTCAGCGTGCGCTGCTCCAGCACCGTCACCAGCTCGTCGAAGCGCTCCAGCAGCAGGTCCGTGGAGGCCTCCGCCTGAGCATCCATGGGCGAGGTGAAGCCCCAGATCTGCCCGCGCTCGGAGCGGGTCAGGTCCGCGTACATCTCCGTGAAGCCGGGGATGAGATCACACTTGGTGATCATCAGGTACACGGGCACCAGCGTGCGCAGGCGCGAGGTGATCTCGTCCAGGCGCTCGCGGATGCCCTGTCCCAGCTCACCAGCGACGTGGGGATCCACGCCCATCAGCTCGCTGACACTCACCGCCACGATGAGGCCGTTGATGGGCCGCTTCGGGCGGTACTTCGTCAGCGTGTCGAGAAAGGCGAACCACTCGGGCTTGTCGTCCTCGCTGCTCACGTAGCGGCCGGCGGTGTCGAGGATGACGGCCTCGTTGGTGAGCCACCAGTCGCAGTTGCGCGTGCCTCCCACGCCCCGCACGCCGCCGCCCTTGGCGGACAGGTAGGGGAACTTCAGCCCCGAGTTGCGCAGCGCGGTGCTCTTCCCCGCGCCCGGCGGCCCGACGATGAGGTACCAGGGCAGCACCGCGAGAGCGTCCTTGCGGCCCCGCGACAGCTTGGAGGTCTTGAGCGCCTCCACCGCCTTGGAGAACTCGGCCTGCATGGCCTTGATCTCCGGCTGCAGATCCGGCCGGACCGTCTTGAGCTGCTCCTCGGCCTGCTGCTCCAGCGCGCCCTCGAGCTTCTTGGCCGCCTTGCGCGCCTTCACCTTCCCGACGATCCACCTGCCGATCGCGAACAGCAGCAGCATGCCCGTGGCGACGAGCCCGGTGAGGATCGGCGGCATTCCCAGCATGGAGATCGCCCCCCAGGCCAGGCCCGCCAGCATCGTGATGACGATGGCCCAGATCACTGAGTCCCCCCGTGGTGGTGGCCATGTGGAGTTTGATCTCGTTCAAGAAGGTGTCGACCTTGCCGTCCAGTCCGAGCAGCAGCCCGCCATAGACGAGCAGGGCGAGCATCATCGCCCCCAGCGAGATGACCATCGGCGAGAGCCTGCGCTGGCCGGTGAGCATGGACTCGGTGGGCCGCTCACCGTGTGGCGCCAGGACGTCGTAATCAAAGGGCTTGGCGCGCTCCAGGTCCTTCTGGACCGAGTCGATGAGCGTCATCAGCTCCAGCTCGCCGCCGCGGATGCGGTAGCGGCCCTGGAAGCCGAAGAGCATGCACAGATAGTAGACCTGCAGCACCTCGGCGCGGTGTGGATCCTTCCGGATGCCCTGGAGGCGGTGGAAGAAGCCGTCACCGGCGACGTTCTCGTTGAAGTACTGGAGCTGCAGCAGGTTGGTCATCCAGAACGAGCGGTACGGCTCGGGCCGGCTGAGGGCGACCTCGTCGAGCAGGGCGACCAGCGCATAGGCCATGTCCTGGGCGTCCTGGTGGCTGAAGCCCAGCACGGCGGCGCGCCGCAGCACCTCGTCCACGACTCCGCGCAGACGGTGGTGCAGCACCTCTGGAGGGGGGACGGAGGCGGCATCCGAGTTGCGGATCCGGATCGCCGCGTCGAAGCAGTCCTTGGTGGCTTCGGTGACTCGTTGCATGGCGTGGGGTCTTCTTCAGCGGCTGGCGGTGGGGACGGCGAGCAGCTCCACCGTCGTCTGTGCGGCGTCGAAGGGGTGTGGCAGGTAGAGGGCGAGCGTGCGATCCCGCATCGCGCTCCTCCAGTAGCCGTCCGAGGTGAAGAGGGAGAAGTAGAGCGTCCCCGGCTGGATGGGCACCTCGGGCGGGGGCCGGTAGTTGACCTGGATGGGGACACCGGGCGAGGCGGCCTGCACCAGGCCCTGGATGTCCACCCAGCTGGCCAGCTTGGCGAGCTTGGGGAGCTGCTCGGCCACCACCTTCTCCGGCAGCTCGCTGCGCACGGAGAGGAAGAACTGGCCGCAGCGATCCAGCCGCTCGTCCTCCAGCTTGCCGCGGTAGAGCCGATCCTCGCCGGACTGCATCTGCACCGCGAGACACTGCTCGAGGGCCACGGAGCGCAGCAGCGACTGAAGGCGGCGGAACAGCTCCTCGAAGGTGGCGCGCAGCTGGATGAACTGGAAGGGGGGCAGCGTGGTGGGGTCCGCGTCCGCCACGAACGTGCTCAGCTGCCCGGCGCACTGGCTGAGCGCCAGGTAGAGGGCGTGCGGCCGCATGTTGCCCGCGTCGATGGCGTGCTGCAGCAGCGGGATGATGCCGTTGAGGGCGCTGAGCTCCAGGAAGAGCGTCACGTCCGAGGCGGTGAACTCGAGCGCGGACGCGTCCCGGTGCTTGCGCCGCGAGGCGAGCTGGCGCTGCTTGGCCACGATGAGCCGCAGCAGGTTGCGCAACTCGCTCATGATGTAGGGCGACGCGTCGATGCGCAGCGTGGGCGGGATGTAGTTCTCGACGAGCGTCAGGTTGCCGGAGCGGTCGCGCGACAGCTCGGCGATCTTGATGGCGTCATAGTCCTCGCGCGGCTCGGTGCCGAAGAGCAGCCGCACGTTGCGCTGCGCGAAGGCCACCGGGACGATGGAGGTGGACGAGGTCAGGTCGTTCACCGGCCGGTTGGCCGGGCTGAAGCGGGGGTTGCCACTGGTGCGCTCGCTACCGCCGTAGCTCTCCACTCCGCTGCGTTCGCGCGGGACGCCGAGATAGACGTCCAGCACCTGCTGGGCCGGTGGGAAGACGCCCTCCGTGGGACGGGACGGCGGAGCCTCGGGGTCTCCATTCTGGAGGGCGAGGGGCATGCCGTCGGGGAGCACGCCGTTGAAGTGGCGCAGCTGCACCCGGCCGGCGCGCAGCGCCTCCATGTCGAACTCGAGGGAGAACACACCCCAGGGGTAGGGCTCCAGCGCGCTCAGCCGGAGATCCAGCAGGTTCTCATGATAGAGGTCGAGCTGCTGCATGTGGTGGGGACTCATGAACATCCCCTCCGACCAGACAACGCGTTGCGCGTTCTTCATGCACTTCCCCTGGGGTGGGCTGGCACCCCGGCCGCAGACGGGACGGCGGGCACCGGCTGCGTCAGCGAGAACTGGGGGCGAAGGATGTCGATCTGATAGCCCTGGAGCCGGTAGCGCAGCTGCACGTCACCGGGCCAGGGCTCGCCCTGATCGCCTGCGGGTCTCTCGAAGCAGAAGGGCTCGGGCACGGGATCGAGCGCGGTGACGGTGCGCCACGAGTAGCCGAGCGGCTGGCGGAAGTGGCCCATGGTCAGGATGAAGCGGGCCTTGGGATCTCGCTGGATCCACCGCTGAAGCTTCTGGCCGGGGGCGACGGTGAACTCGGCCACCTGGAGCAGATCCTCTCCGAGGAACTCCTTGGGGCGGCCCCACAGGTCACGAAAGCCCGCGCGCTCCAGCTTCGCACTGTCCTTGAGCTGGATGACCTGCACCACCGTGGGCAGCGAGCGCCCGCGTGCATCCGGGTTCACCTGCTCGGAGACATCCAGGACGACCTGCATGGGAGGAGGGGTCTCGCACGGAGTGGGACCCACGCGCTTCGCGCACGAGGTGCCAGCAGTGGCCGCGAGCAGGATCGTGAGCAGGACTCCCTTGCTTCGGCTGTCGGAACGGACGCACGCCTTGGGGCTTGCGTGCGGCTGCGCCTTCACGATTGCTCTTGGCACGTGCGGTAGCTCCCCCCCACAACAGGTTCGATTGGCGGCGTAGAAACTGACAGAGTGGAAGACAGGCCGCAAGTTCATGGTCAATGCCCACTCGGAACGTAAGGGTTTCCCGGGTGGTGGGGACAGGCCTGTCGCGGTATGGAGCAACAGCCAGACGGTAGTTTTCCCACTCTTGCTTGATCAATTCGAAGGAGCGCGGAAGTCTTCAGGATTGGAACAAGACGCTGCTAGAGTGCTTCGGCCTTGCATTTCTGCTCTATGCAGTGGCGCGCCTTTCGTGGGCCGCGACACATCCGAAGCGGGGGATTCATGGGACGAAGGATGCTTGGGCCGGTCGCACTGATGCTGTTCCTGGTGTTGCCAGGAATGGTGGCCTTCGCGCAGCCCTCTCTGCACAACTTCGAGCTGGAGCGGCTGGATCTGAATCCTGGCGCCGAGGGCTCGTTGTTGGTGGGAATGGGGGAGATGTTGCAAGCGGGTCGGTTCCGCCTCTCCGCCGTGGGGCACTACTCCCATAACCCGCTGGTGCTCTACCGGGAGGGGGTGGGCTCCACGCCCATCGTGGGGGTGCGGACCACGATGCACGTGGCTGCCGCTTATGCCCTGATGAACTGGCTCCAGTTGGGGGTACAACTCCCGGTAGTGGCTCTCCAGCAGGGCGCGGGGCCGAGCCAGACGGGTCTGCTGAGTCCGCAGTCCTTCGGACTGGGAACGCCCGCTGTGGGACTGCGGCTGGGGCTGCTCACCCAGGACGCGCGGGGCGGTTTCGACGTGGCGGTGGAGGGAGTGGTGGGGCTACCGGTGGGCAGTGAGGCGGGCCTCGGGCGGGATGAGGGGATGCGTTACATGCCAAGGGTGATGGTGGGTCGGCGCTTCGGTTTCTTCCGGGCCGGGCTGGACGTGGGCTTCATGGCGCGCCCGGTGGGACGCATCAGCGAACTGGGCCCGGAGGATGTCCAGGACGTGGGCAACGAGCTGCGCATCGGAGCGGCGCTGGTCTCGACGGGGCGGCGGCTCCGGTACGAGTTCAACGTGCGGGGAATGATTCCGCTGTCGGGGCAGGCCGGCTCGGCGGAGCTCCTGCCGGGAGCGCGGTACCTGGTGAACCCCTCGTTGGAGGTGTTCGCGCTGGCGGGGGTGGGGATAGGGGCGACGCCGGGGACTCCCTTGTTCCGGGTGCTTGCTGGAGGTTCCTTCGGGGACGTGACGCCGCGGCAAGGTCCCGGGGAAACTTCCGTGAAGTGCGAACTGGGTACTGCCGTGGACATTGTGAACGAGTGCCCGGACATGGATCATGACCGCGACGGTGTGCGTAACGGCCTGGACAAGTGCTGGGACAAGGCAGGCGATCCCGCTCGCGGTGGATGTCCACGGACGGACTCGGATTCGGATGGCATCGAGGACTCCCTGGACGCCTGTCCGACGGAGCCGGGCGATGCCGCGCGCCAGGGCTGCCCGATGCGCGATCAGGACAAGGACGGCGTCGAGGACGAGTTGGACAGCTGCCCGGCGGAGCCCGGCCCAGCGGAGAGCCGGGGCTGCCCGCTCAAGGACCGGGATAAGGACGGCATCGAGAACGACCAGGATGAGTGCCCCGACGAGCCCGGTCCGATTGAGCGCAAGGGCTGCCCGGAGGAGGACGCGGACAAGGACGGCGTGCCCAACCGGGTGGACACCTGCGCTCGGGAGCCGGGAACGGAGAGCAACCTGGGCTGCCCCGAGCACGAGGTGCCCCGGCTGGCCATCACGCCCAGTGAGCTCAAGCTGAGCAACGGCGCCAAGGTATATTTTGACGCCAACACGGCTCGTATCCAGCCGCGCTCCTTCGAACTGCTGGATTGGGTGGCCAAGGTGCTGCGCGAGCACCCGGAGATCCCGCGCGTGGTGGTGGGGGGGCACACAGACGACCGGGGCTTCCCGGATGAGCTTCGTCGGTTCTCGCAGCAGCGCGCGGAGGCTGTGCGGCGCTACCTGATCGACAAGGGAGTGGCCGCCGAGCGGCTGGTGGCGCGAGGCTACGGTCCGGATAGGCCCATCGACAGCAACGCGACGTCGACTGGCCGCGAGAACAACCGCCGGGTGGACTTCAAGATCATGCGCAATGGCGAGGAGGGCTCCGATGCGCCCTAGCGCCAGGTGTGGAGGCAGCGGGGGCGTTACGCCCTCGCCGCTGTATGGAGCGGAAACTCTTGCTGAACTGTCTTGGGCATCAGGCCCGAGGGCTGATGCGATGGGGGTGACGTCATGAAAGCGCTCAAGACCTTGCTGAGCCTGTGGGTGCTCATGGGAGCATCATTGGCATCCGCCGAGCCGGATACCTTCTTCTTGGGCAATGGGCGGTCGGAGAACTTGGTCGTGAATTCCGGCCAATTCTTCCCAAATAAATACGCCAAGCCCTTGGCGGATGTTCTAGCCGGGAGCCTGTCGCCCATCTCCATTGACGATGTCTCCATTCTTGGACCTGGACAGCTCGTTCTATTCATCCAGGCCAAAGGTTCTTCGTTGGGGAACGATAGTCCCATCGATTTGGATAAAGCCACTGACCCCAAGAGCGTGGGTCTTTGGGAGTTTGCACGGCTCGCAGAGTCTGGTGGTGAGGCGGGCAAACTGAATCTGGAAAGACCATTGGTCAATTCCTACAAAAAGGAGCAGACCCAGATCGTTACCGTTCCCGAGTATGATTTCGTATATGTTGCTGCTGGGGGGGTGATCAGGGCGGGTTCCTGGGCTGACGGCAAGGGAGGGGTACTTGCATTTCTGGTGAGGGGCTCGCTCTTCAACGACGGAAAGATTTCGGCGGGTGAAGCTGGTCTGTTCGATGGCGCAGGCTTCCGAGGCGCACCTGCCAACCTCAATAAGCTGTTCTGTAATCAGAATGAGCCAGCAGGTCGCGGCGAGGGACTGGAGGATGGCGAGAGTTCCTCGGGGAAAGAGAACAAAGCCAATGGTGGGGGCGGGGGTCAGTGCCAGCGTGCTGGCGGCGGCGGAGGTGGTAATGGGGGAATGGGTGGACAAGGCGCATCCAACGTCATCGGAGAAGTTTTGGTGGGTGAACTCGGTGGTTTGGGGGGGGCCGAGCTTTCCTATTCAGATTTTCCCGGACGACTGATTCTGGGCGGAGGCGGTGGCGCAGGCCATAGTGGAAATCCTGGTGCTGCGGGTGGGGCAGGCGGGGGCGTGATCTTCATTCGCGCCGGCTCGTTGTCCGGTGCTGGAACCATCTCCGCTGACGGTTCCAACGGTGCAAACTCAGAAAACGGAGGAGCCGGAGGCGGTGGGGCAGGTGGCACCATCATCTTGCGTGTCGCGGGTCGCATCCACGAGTGTCCTACCTTCAGTGTGAAAGGGGGCTCGGGGGGCGCTAACACTGGCGCTACCGACTATGGACCTGGTGGAGGCGGTGGGGGGGGGCATATCTATCTTCAGGGAAAAGGTGCCGCCGCCTGTTCCCTCGCCAGCGATCCGGTTCTCAAGGGCGGAGCGGCGGGTTTGCTGAAGGATGGTACCACCTCTGGTACGAATCTAGGGGCAGAAGATGGCTTGGATGGCTCGTCTAGCACGAGTGACATGGCCATGGTTCCGCCAGGGGATGCGGTGGTGGTTTCCGTTTCACCCATGCATGGAGGTTTCGTCTACGCGCCGAAGCCTACCGTCAAGGTGAAGGCACCTCCCGGCAGGACGGTCTTTCTCCGCTTCGATGATGGCGACCCGGTAGGGACGACCAAAACTCCCGGGTCTCCTGATTCAGAGTACACAGGGGCGCCAGTCTCGAATCTCGCCGACGGCACGCACACTGTCGTGGCCTATGCTGTGTACGAAGGGCTTCGGGGACCTGAGAGCTATGTGCAGTTCGAGTTCAATGTGGATGCCACTGCTCCTGATACGAGCATTGTCCCCATCAAGCCAGCCGCTCCATTTTCTGTCACGAACTTGCGCTCGGTGGTGTTTGGCTTTGAGGCGAAGAATGATTCCGGTACTGATGAGATCGGAGCCACCTTTGAATGCCGTTTGGGCGTGGGGGGCACTTGGTCTCCATGTGCCGAAAGCACGACCTACGGCGATGCCACATTGGTAGAGGGAAGCCACACTCTATTTGTCAGGGCTATTGATATCGCGGGTAACGAAGACAAGTCTCCTGATGATTTCTCCTGGGAGTTCGATTGGTCGCCTCCAGGCAAGCCAGTATTGAACGCGGTCCCGTCATTCGTGAATAACAGGGAATATCCCTTCACGGGGACCGTGGATGCGAATGCCAAGGTGCACGTCTATGTCGACGACAACAAGGTGGGGGCGGCGATCGTTGCAGGCGTGAACTGGCACTTCACTCCTCCTCCTCTCGGCACTCCCCCGCTGCTGAGCGACGGCCCGCATTGGATCCGGGTGGCCGCGGAGGACGAGGCTGGGAATGTGGGCCCCTTCTCCGACACCGCATTCTTCACCGTGGATACGGTGAAACCTCTCATCAGCATCACCTATCCAGGGGCGGGGGCGTTCATTCGAGACGATAAAGTCGTCATCCTGGGGACTGCCGAACCGGGGAGCTCCGTTGAGATCAAGCTCCGGATAAAGGGGATGGACGGTGATTGGATCCCCGTGCCGGTCGTGGCTGGCACTCCAGGGACCTGTACTACGGAGGAGGCGAGTTCCAATTGTACGAATTGGCGCTACGAAGTGTTGGCGTCACTGGATGATGCGACCTACGTGGTGGATGCAAGGGCCACGGATGCTGCGAATAACACCACTGAAACCTTCGCCAGTAGCGAGTTCACGCTGGATCAGAGCCCGCCGACCACCACCGTGAATGGGCGTCTTCCGGACTCGACCACCAAAGACTGTTCCGAAGAATTCGTCACCAACGCGGGCGAATTGGTGTTCTCTCTCGACTCCAGCGAGGCGGGTGTGACCTATGAGTGTATGCTGGAGGGGGACTTCGGCTTCGCCATGCTGCTGCCCGAATGCCCGGGCACCCTGAAGAGTGACGACTACCCAGACTCGAAATATACGCTCAGGGTTCGTGCCAAGGACAGGGCCGGCAATGTGGATCCATCCCCTGCCATTTGCACCTGGACATGGGATACGACACCGCCAGATGCCGTGAGCCTGCCCATCGCGCCCGATGAGAAGAGCTATCCTCCTCCTGCGGTTACCGACTCGACTCTCGCTGTCTTCTTGTTCAGCACGAAGGATGCACTGAGCGAGACGGTTACCTTCGAGTGCCTCCTGGATGCCGATCCCGCTGATCCTACCAAGACATTCAAGGAGTGCCCTTCCAATGTTGAGGGGGGAACGCTGCGGGCAGGTGCGGAATATAGCGCCTACCCAGAGGGCTTGGCCCCTCTCGACGTTTCCAAGAGGCAGTTCACGAGCTTCTACGCCACCACCGTTACGGAGACCTCCCACTACTTGTATGTCCGTGCCAGGGATCAGGCGGGCAATCGCTCCACGCCGGTGAAGCACGAATGGTTGGTCGATACGCGGCTGCCCGTTCCTGATATTTTTCCGGGCAAGGGCGCCAGCAAAGCGACGAATGCGAAGAATGCGACCTTCACGTTCGCCCTCCGGAGCAAGGACATCGACATCAGCAATATCGAGTTCTTCTACACGCTCAATGCCGGTGAGTCGAACCCCGACAATTTCATCAAGGTGGACACGATTGTGAATGGGCAACCCACCGTGACCATTGAGCATTCGGTAGAGAAGTCGTACTTCATGTTCGCACGTGCCTATGACAAGGAGACCAAGCTCGAGACGCCCTCTCACCTGTGGGACTCGTACGAGTGGGAGGCCGACTGGTCTCTTCCCGCGGTCGATATCGCCGTCGGACCCGCGACGTGGACGCGGTTCCCCACGGCCAACTTCGTGTTCTCGGCACCGGGCGAGGAAGTGAGGAATGTCAGAACCTTCCTCTGCACGATCAGCGACTGTTTGCCCCCGGAGATGGAGCATGAGCGCCAGGACTGCTCGGATGGCGCTCCCATCGAGGGTCGCGCCAACTACCAGGTGACCAAGGGGCTCAAGGAGGGGCGCAACTGCATCTCGGTCTGGGCGCAGGATCTGGCGGGCAACCAGAGTTCGGAGCCCGCCAGCTATGAGTGGAACCTGGATACCCAGCCCCCGGAGCCGCCGGTGATCGACACGCACGAAGGCCAACTGACGGTGGCCGCGCGCTCCCCTGTCGTGAAGGGCAGCTCCGAGCCCTTCGCGGATGTGGCCGTGTTGCTCGACAGTGGGACCGAGCCGGTGGTTCGGGTGAGCGCTGATGACAAGGGCCGCTGGCTGGCGCGGATCTCCCAACTGGAGGCGTTGGACGGTTCGCATACCCTCCGGACTTCGGCGAAGGACCGAGCGGGCAATGAGAGCATGGTCTCCGCGCCGGTCGACATCCTGGTGGAGGCCTCCCCGGCAAGTGTGATTGGTGGAGGCTTGGGCTGTTCCACCTCGGGGACGGGTGGCTCACTGCTGGCGCTGTTGGGGCTGGCCCGGTTGCTGGTCCGAGGCAGGTGGCGCCAGCGCACCTAGAGGAGAGGTAGGCCTCCGGCCAGGATGCTTTCCGCATCCTGGACAAGCCATGCCGGGTGCTGTTGTCTTCCGGCATGGCGTTCCAGGGGGCCTCGATTTGAAAGCGGGTCGAAACCCAGGACGCTCGCATGACAAGAGGCTTGGGGCTTGTAGGGAAAGGGTTTTGATGAAGCTCGGAATGTTACACACATGTTTCAGGGCAGTGCTGGCCGTATCCGTGTTGGGCGGAGGGCCCGTGTGGGCCGAGGGCACCCACGGACCTCAGGCGCAGGCAATACAGGCCGTGCGGAATGGACAGGCCTTGGTGGCGGCACAAGGGGTTGCGCCGGGGACCTGGGTCGTCGTTCAGCCGGCGGATGACGAGGCGTCGCCGTCCTGGGAGCTGGTGCAGGTGCTGGCTGCGGGCGAACAAGGCCTGGAGTTGAGCAGGCCCCTGGTGGGTCGCGCGCGAACCTCTGGAGAGCAGGTCAGCTTGCTCGCGGTATCGCAGGAGCCGGATGGGAGCGCCGGCGCCTGGCTGGACAGGCCGCGTCAGGGCGATCGAGTCCCGGGTGGCGCACTGCCGGTGGAGGGCTGGGCCCAGCAGGGGTCGCAGGTGCTCATCTTCGTCGATGGAGTGGAGGGAGCCCGCCTGGAGGTAGATGACTCGGGATGGTTCTCGGGAGCCATCGAACTGCCGCTCGCCCCGGGCAGCCATCAACTGCAGGTCGTTCGTGGCACCGAGGACGCTTGGCGTTTGCAGCCGGAGCCCGTCACCATCGAGAGCCTTGCTCCTCCGCTCACGCCTGTCGTGCTCGAGCCGGCGAGCGGTGCCTATACCAACGACACCACGCCGCTCTTTCGTGGTACGGCAGAGCCGGGTGCCAAGGTGTTCGTCGCCATCTCGGGGGTAGATGTGGGCTCCGCGGACGTGGATGGCTCGGGCAACTGGTCGCTGTCCCTGAGCTCCGCGCTGGCGGAAGGGGTCTACTCCGCTTCGGTCAGGGCCCAGTCCTCGAGCGGGGAGGTCAGTGGGCTGGTCACCGTGGGCTTCACTGTGGATATCACTCCCCCCAATGCCAGCTTTTCGTCGTCGCCGGATGGGTTGACCACCTCGTCCACGTCACTCCGCATTCGTTTCAACGGGAGCGGAGAGGCGGGAACCTTCCAATGTAGCTTCGATGGCAGCGCTTTCGAGCCCTGCACCAGTCCCCGTGACCTCACTGGGCTTTCGGACGGGCCTCACACTTTCGTGGTTCGCATGACGGATCGTGCGGGGAACGAAGATGCGACTCCCGCGCAAGCCCGATTCGTGGTTGATACCACTCCACCCGTCGTGGAAATCCTCAGTGGGCCTCCTCTCTGGTCGATGGAGAACCGGGCTGTTTTCACACTGCGGGCCAGTGAGTCCGCGCGCTACGCGTGCACGCTGGATGGAGTGGCGGTGTCCGACTGTAACGCTGTATTGCCCAACCTGTCCGAGGGGCCGCATGCCTTCAGCGTGCGCGGCATCGATGAGGTGAACAACGCCGGGGCAGAGGTGTCCTATCAGTGGAACGTGGACCTCACCGCTCCCTCAGCGCCCGTGCTCCAGCAGCCCGTGGCGGAGGCGCTGTTGAATGTTTCAACCCCGGACATCTCTGGCACGGCGGAGCCTGGCAGCACGGTGAAGGTGTTCCTCAAGGGCACCGAGCGTTGCACGGCCACTGTGGATGCCTCTGGTAGTTGGACCTGCAGGCCGGCCAGCGAGCTGACGACGGCGTCCTACGAGCTGGACCTTCAGGTGCAGGATAGGGCCGGCAATGTCAACGACGAGTTCGCGCCCATCTCCTTCGACGTGGATGTCAATCTGCCGGAGACGTTCATCGATGTGCCGGAGACTTTCCTCACGGATGGGTCTGAATCCATTACCCAGAATGAGAACCCGGCGTTTGGTTTCCGCTCCAATGAGGAGGGGGTGACCTTCGAGTGCAGCGTGGACGAGGCGTCTTTCGGGTCGTGTGCCCAACTCGCCAATGGCTCCCTCCCGTTCGCGCCAGGCCGGCACACCCTGCGTGTTCGTGCGCGCGATAGGGCGGGCAACGTGGATGACTCGCCGGCCACGGAGACGTGGCGCTTCAGCATCTATCAAGGCACTGGTGGTGGCCTCACGGGCTGCGCGGCTTCCGGTGTCGCGCCGTTGCTGCCCCTGGTGCCGCTGCTGGCCTTCCTGAAGCGCCGCCGGTCGTCGCGGTCCTCCCGTCGGGAGGTGGCTGGCCGTGGGGGTCTGCTGGCCGCGTTGCTGGTGTTCCTGGCGGGCCCCGCCCGTGCGCAGGGCGTTGACCTGCAGCAGTACAAGCCGGCACCGGGCTCCAGGGACGTGCTGGGGGTGTACAGCCCCCAGGTGGCCCATGGCCTGGGTCTGCATGCGGGCCTGTCGGTCAGCTATGGCCGCAACCCGCTGGTGTTGAGGACCGCGAGAGATGGCAATTTCGCCCAGAGCATCGTCTCCGATCAGCTCACCGCGGACGTGCTGGCGTCCATCTCCTTCCTCGACCATTTCGAGTTGGGGCTGGCGCTTCCCGTCACCGGCCAGTGGGGTCCGGATTCCGGAAACCTGGGTATCTTCATTCCCCAGAATGCCACGGGCACGGGCCTGGGGGACTTGCGGCTGGTTCCCAAGGCCGTGTTGCCCCTGGGGGCGCTGAGCCTGGGCCTGGCCGCGGTCGTGTCGCTCCCCACCGCCAGTGACCAGAGCTTTCTTGGTGCCGGTGGAGTCGGCGTGCAGCCCACGCTGATGGTGCAATGGGCTTCCAGTGATCAGCTGCGAGTGCTGGCCAACGTGGGAGGCCGGTTTCAGCCCGATAGGCGGGTCACGCTGCTCGACTTGAACGTGGGCAACGAGTTGACCTACGCGCTGGGAGCGTATTGGGCTCCGGCGGCTGACTCCAAGTTGTTCGTGCAGGGTAGCCTGGAGGGGGCTTTCTCACTGGGCAACCAAGGCTCCAACCCACCCCCGCTGGAGCTGCTGGCCGCCGTGGGTTACTCGCTCCCTGGCGGTCTTGCCGTCCGGTTGGGCGGTGGCCCTGGCCTCACCAGCGGTTACGGCACTCCCAACTTCCGACTGTTCGCCAGCATCGACTGGTCGTCCCAGCCGCCCGCCGCTGCCAGTGTCCCGATGAGGGGAGAGCAAGCACAGTAATTGCTCTCTCGGGAGCGCGCCCTGAGAGGAGTACGCGGAGGGTACTCGTTGTGCTCGCCTCTCAGAGCTGCTGTCGACTGTAATTGATTACCGTGCTCGGGGCTGTGCTCTCTCAATCAGGAGACACAGCCCCAGTTTTTTAACAGAATTGAACTCCAACGCCTTTCGCGCAAAGGCCCAGCCATGGGTGTGCGCATGGTTGCACTTGCCCCTCTTCCTGGCAGCACGTCGGTGTTCCGGTTCCAGGTGTCCGGCTGTGCGGTGGAGCTGTGCGTGGTGCGCTTCTCCGGGCACGAGGGACTGTCGAACCTCTACGAGTACCGGCTCGAGCTGGCCTGCGAGGATCCCGCTCTGAGCTTCTCGGAGGTCGTGGGCAAGACGGCCCTCCTCACCGTTGGGCGCGTCGGCCCGGCTTGCGCGCGGTTTCCGAGTCAAGGACGATCTGGTAACGGTGCCCCTTCACCATTTTCTGGATCACCCATACTGTGCGGTTGTCCGTGGTCTGGTACGTTCGGCCATCGGCCAAGCTACCTGTCCAGTTGGGCATGTACTGCTACTCCACAGGGTGTTGAAGTGGTACTGCGAGGAGGCTGCGAGGGGTGTTGAAGTGGGTACTTCGGAGGGGTGGGCGAGTGGGTACCAAGCGCGGTGTCAGGGGGGACCGCGCGGGGTGGGTACCAAGTGGGTACCGGAAGCGCAAAGCGGGGCGTAGGGGTGTAAGTTGTTGAAGTTACTGACGCACGAGTGGCGAAACTGGCAGACGCAGCGGACTTAAAATCCGCTGGCCCGAAGGGGCCGTCCGGGTTCGATCCCCGGCTCGTGCATTCCTAAGTGCCGGACTTCACTGAGGATTCTCTCCTGTCCCGCGCCATGTGCCCCCAGTGTGCCCCTCGAGCGCGCGCACGGCGTCCTTCTTCACGTCCGGACTGAGGTGGGCGTAGCGCATCGTCATCTCGATGGTGGCGTGCCCGAGCAACTCTTGGACGGCCTTGAGCGGTACCCCGCGCGCGACGAGGTGGCTGGCGAAGCTGTGCCGCAGCGTGTGCCAACCGATGGGACGCAGACCGGCCCGCTTGCTGGCCCGGAGGATGGCGTTCCGGCAGGTGTCGTTCTTGAGGTAGGCGCCCGTGGCATCGCAGAAGACGAAGGCCCCGCGGAGGTGCCGGTGGGCAGCTCCGGTTGGGCTCGCGGCCCGTGTCCGCGCTGCTTGCGTGCACTCGCCGGCGGCGTCGCCTCCGCGGCTGGCTTGCGCTTCTCGCTGGAGGCGCCGAACAGGCGCTGCTGCATGAGGGCCAGCTGCTCCTTGAGCTGCGTCAGCTCCAGTTGCAACCGCTCCTGGGCGTCCTCGCCCTTGAGCCGCGCATTCTCCTGCACCAGCACCTCCAAGCCGCTGGTGCAGCCGCGCATTCTCCACCTCGAGCAGCGCGGCCATCTGCTTCGCCGTCTCCAGGTCCGTCACGTGCTCGAGGCGCACCATACTTGCGCGGTAGTGCTACACGGCGTGCACCACCGCAAGCTCTTTCTCTTCGAAGGCGGGGGGTGACAGCTTCCAGCGCCCAGCCAGCTCGCAGCCCTCCAAAAACAGTGACAGCTCGGCCACCGTCAGCTCCACGCTCGGCGCACCCGCCTGTACCCAGGGCCTGGCGAAGCGTCCCTTGAAGAGGCGTTTGGTGAGCAGCAAAAGCCCCGTCCCGTCGAAGTACAGCACCTTGGCGCGGCGGCGGCACCGTCCGACGAAGAGGAAGACATCGCCCTTGAGAAGCTGCCCTCCCAGCTGCTGCTCCACCAGGGCGCTCAACCCGTCGAAGCCCTTGCGCATGTCCACCGGCTGCGCACAGGCGAATACGCGCACTGCCCTCGTGAGCGTCAGCACGCCAGCCTCCGCAGCAACTGCGCCGCTTCCTCCAGGCCCAGCCCTTCCACGCGCCAGCCCTGGGGCGACACTACCGCGAAGGTAGTCGCCACTGGCGAGGGTGCGTGCTCCTTCGGCGCGTGCACCACCACGGGCAGCAGCGGCGCGGCCCTCGGCTCACTGCTCTGCGTCTTCTTGCCGCCGGGCGTCTGCCCCCGCCTCCACGCCTGCAACGTCGGCTCCGACACCCCCAGCCTCTCCACCACCGCCTTCAGCGTGTCGCCCTTCTCCTGCGCGTACGCCAGGTAGCGCACCGCGAACGCGCGCAGCGGCTCCGGGAATGGGCCCGAGCCTGCTTTGCGCCCTGCTCGCAGCCGCTCCAGTTCCTGCCGGAACTGCTCCAACTCCTTCTCCATGTGCACCTCCAGGTTTGTGGCCCGGAGGTCTCACGCCACGGCCCCTCTCGTCATGACGGGGTCCGGCGAGCAGTTACAGAAGAACAACTTCCGGAAGACGGTGGGCGGCACCAGCCTGGGCGGCTTCGGCTTCACCCATGACGGCGCCATCGCCACGCTTGACGAGTTCCTCGCGCAGCCCGTTTTCGGCACCTTCTCCACGGACCCGACGCGCCGCGCGAACCTCACCGCCTACCTGCTGACCTTCCCCACCGGCATGGCCCCGGCCGTGGGCTACTCGCTCACCATCAGCTCCGCCAACGCCAGCAGCACGGCGGTGGAGGCCGAAGTCACCCTGCTCGAGACCCAGGCCCGCGTGGGGAAGATCGACCTCATCATCAAGGGCAAGGTGAACGGCGTGGTGCGCGGCCTCTACTACAACCCGCTCACCCGCGTGTACGACGTGGACGCGGCCGGTGCCTCCAGCATGACCCGGGCGCAGCTCCAGGACTCGGCCGCTGGCGGGGAACTCGCACTTCACGCTGATGGGCGTGCCGCCGGGCACGGGCGTGCGCATGGGCATCGACCGCGATGCCGACGGCGTCCTCGTCGCCAACGAGTGAGCCTCCTCCGTCACGGCGAAGAGGGAAGGGGAGCCCGCATGGCCCATGTGGGCGCCCTCGGTTCGAAGTCCCCGCGCCGGGGCCCTGCGGGGCCCGGCCAGGTTACTGGGCCTGGGGCTGGGTGGCCTTCATGGCCGCGTGCACCTTCTCGCGCAGGGCCTGCTTGCGCTCCCGGAGTTGCTGCTTCTGCTCCTCGGTGAACTGGCCCCCGCCGGCCTGGAGCTGCGCCTGGGCGTCATCGCGGAGTTTCCGGGCCTCGGCGAGGAACGTGTCCGCCTGCTCGCGCGTGAGGCGGCCGCGCTCGACGGCGCGGTTGAGCCGGTGCTCCATACGCTCCAGCTTGCGGAGCATCCTCGCGTCCCTGTTCTTCTCCTTGTGCTTGTGCTTGTGATGGTGCCCCTCGTGGCTGGTGGCGGCGGGCTCCGCGGCGAGCGCGGGAGCGGCGAACAGCAGCGAGGCAACGGCGGCGGACAGGGCGAGCTTCAGACGCATGGCGGGGTTCTCCTTCGGGTGATGCGCCGGGACTGCTTCCCGGCGTCATCTGCCCCTGGAAAACCCCGGAGCTGGTGGAAGGTTAAAGTCCGCGATAACTCACCTAACCCTGAGTGGATGTGCCTGCTGATGTGGTCCTGGGTGGGTGCGACCCTGCCTGTTGCGGTGGAGGTTCCGAACAGGACCCAGCAGGCAGGGTCGTGGTTCTATGTCGTCTCGTAGGTGATACCATCGCCCCAGATAAACCAGCGCACCGTTACGAGGCCGAGTTCACAGAACTTCCTCGGGCTCTCCGGTGAAACGCAGTGGCTCTGCATTGATCTTGGAAGACAGGGCCGCGCAATCTGGGGATACGAGAATGAGTTATTGGGTCTTCAAGGTTTCAGAGCAGGAGAAGTATCCTGATGAATACGGCAGGACATATGTTTACGACAACCTGCATTCACGTCGTATCAGGCAGGGTGATTGCTTCCTTTACTTGTATGTGAAGAAGAAAAAGGGGGAGTACCGTATTGTGGGTACGGGACTTGTGGATGGCGTGGAGTCACGAGCGGCGCCCGAATCCCAAAGGCGGTTGCCCGGGGTGGTCGAGATCTTTACGGCCCGTCTGTGTGATGTGTATTTTTTTAAGCCTCCTGTCGATCTTTCGTCGCGCACCAGAGAGGGACTTCAAAATAGATCTCGGATCGGAATCAGTGATTTCAATCTCGCGGGCTGGAGTGGTTCGATCATCTCAATTGGCAGCGGCCTGCACGAAAGAATTCTCGATTTGGCTGGTGCCACCAGCAGGTACGAAGCCGTCGAAGATGCAGTGCTGCCTCAGTCCAATCGGGAGTATTCCATTTCCGGAATAGACGAATCTAGGACATGGTTTGTGGAAGACGCATGGTCTCCCGTCAAACGGCGCATGCGTACCAGTTACTTCAGCGGACGGGTTTTGGAGAGACACGGATTTGTATGCGCTGTTTGTGGCACTGGAGTCCGTGACCTCATCGTGGCTGCGCATATTCGTGGATGGGCACAGGATAAAGGCAATCGGGCCAATCCAGCCAATGGGATAGCCCTGTGTTGCTTTTGTCATGTGGCTTTTGATGCATGCCTGATCGCCATATCGCCCACGGGTGAGTTGATGGTGAGTCAGGCTTGCCGCGAGGATTCCATCGCTATGGCTCACTTCAGCTTCATTGCACCTGAGATCCGAAGGGGATGGCTTGCTGGGATCAATCCCGAGTTTCTCAAGGAAAGGGTGGTTGCTTTCAAAATGGCTGAAGGCCACCTGCGCCGCACCAGGAAGAGGTCCAACTGAGGCCCCAAAGCACCTCAATCTTGAGAATGTTGGTCCTGAGTAGCAGCTTCAGGTGTAATGCGAGCAACTACTCGTCCCCGGGCTCTGGCTGCGGAAGAAGTCTGTGGAGGCGGTGATGCTGGGATTCGGAGCCGCCCCAAACGGAAATGGGGCGGCTATTCGATCATTGGATCTGGCGAAGGTTTCTTTTCAAATCACCAGTACCCTGATTTTTCGAATTCCGTTCCAGAGCCGCTCAGGCGCGCTTGCGGCGGGACGTGGGCTCGAAGGGGGCGGCGTCGATGCGCACTCCCACATACGAGGGGAAGCGCGGCACGCCGTCGTTGGACAGCTCCTGGTAGCGGAAGGTGATGATGGTGCCCACCGCGGGCGGGTTCTCCCGCTCCTGGTCCGAGAGGCCGGTGCCCACGGAGAAGCGGGTGCCGTCGCGCAGCTCCACCTCCAGCGCTCCCAGCCGGCCCTTGTGCCTGCCCGCTCCCGCCGCGTGCCCCACCACGCGCGCCTCGTCGTCCTTGAAGCTCTTCACCTTCAGCAGCGTGTGCGAGCGGCCCGGCTCGTAGCGCGAGCCCGGCTTGCGCAGCATCAGCCCCTCGCCGCCCAGGCCCTCCACCCGCGCCAGCTCCTCGCGCAGGTGCGTCACGCCCTTGCAGGGCGCGTGCTCCAGCCACTCGGCGTACGGGGGCGCCACGTCCTCCACGAACCGCTGGCAGTGGGCGAGCCGCTCCTCGAAAGGCGCGTCCAGCTTCGGTGCGTCGAAGATGACGAAGGCGAGCTCCTTCCAGTCGTCACTCCGGTCCTGCCGCCGCACGACGCTCACCGTGCGCTGGAACTTCTTGCGCCCGCCGAACAGCTCGCCGTCGAGCGGGTAATCGGGAAGCTTCGCGGTGAACCAGTCGGGCGCGAAGAACGGATTGCCCTGGCGGGAGAAGAACTGCTTGCCATCCCAGTAGGCCCGGACCCCGTCGAGCTTCTCGCTCATCCACCAGCCCGTCAGGTCGACGTCGTTCTCCCACGAGTGGGCCAGCAGCAGCGGCGGGGCGGTGACGGCGTCGGACTCGGCGCCCGCGACCGTGTTCGCGCCGGACTTGGGGCGGACGTTGCGCGCCGCCGGCCGGGCCGGAGCACTGGTGTCCGAGGCGCCCACCCGGGCGTCCTCCGCCGCATCCCCCCGGACCTTGCGCAGGTGCTTGCACGTCCGCCGCTCGATGGCGATGGACTGGTTGCGCCACGCCGGGCACGAGCACGAGTACACGCCACCGGTGTTCTTCAGGATGTACGGCTTGGAGCCAGAGCCCTGCAGTTCGACCTGGGCGCCGTCCGCGATGTCTGCCACGAGTCCCTCCCTTTGCGCGCCACGGTGGTCTCGCGGCGACGAAGGGAATCGTATCCGGTGGGTCTGACAGGAGCGGAGGACCGCACAGGGCGGGTCGGCGGCATGACTTCCGAGGAAAGGAGAGGGGCTCAGCCCTCCCGGGCCGGCACCTCGTAGAGGTAGATGGGGGTGCGGTACAGGTCGTCGACGGCGAGGGTGCGCAGGGGCTTCCACCCTCGGAGCGCGAAGGTGTGACTGAGGATGCGGGTGCCGGGAGCGAGCTCCCGGGCCAGCTTGGGCGCCAGGCGGCTCATGGCCCCGGGGTAGAGGTAGCAGACGACGGCCGAGGCCTCCGCGAAGGAGGTGCGGAAGAAGTCCTCGCGCACGAGCTGGAGGTTGGGGCGCGGGGCGAGGCGCTGGCGCAGCCGCGAGAAGGCATGGGGAAGCGGGGACAGCTCGAAGGCCACCACCCGGGCACGAGGGCAGCGGTCCGCCAGCGCGAAGGCCAGCGAGCCCCAGCCGGAGCCCAGCTCCAGCAGCGTGCCCTCGAGCTCCTCGGGGAGCAGGGAGAGCAACTGGCGGCGCACCTTCCCCGAGGTGGGCATGGGGGAGATGCCCGTCCTCAGCGTGTGGAAGACGATGGACAGCATCCCCGCCAGCAGCAGGGCCAACAGGAGCAGAAAGAGGAGGGCGCCGGCCGTGCTCACGCCGCGCATGCTACGCGCCCCTCATGTGTTTGGGTCCAACAAGAACCACTCTATCGACCCACAAGGCCCCCGGCGGCCCTCCTCGGCCCCTCCGCTCTCGTCCTTGCCTTCAACAGGCCTTCCGTCCTTCTGATGCTTCGTGCTTAATGGATTCTAGACATCAAAGGAGAATGAGCATGAAGACAGTCAAATCAAAAGACGGAACGGTATTGGCGTATGATGTCCATGGTAGCGGACCCGCGCTTGTCTATATTACTGGAGCAATCTGCTTCCGCTCATTCAAACCCATCCTGCAAGATGTCAAGGAATTCGCCAAGGAGTTTACCGTCTACAGCTACGACCGCCGAGGGCGCGGCGACAGCGGCGACACGGCACCGTACTCGATAGAGCGCGAAGTCGAAGACCTCGAGGCCATGATTGACGCGGCTGGCGGCAAGGCCAATCTCTATGGTCACTCCTCTGGTGCCGTGCTGGCGCTCGAGGCTGCCCTGCGCTTGGGAGACAAGGTCAACAAAGTGGTGATGTACGACCCTCCCTATGTGCACGACCAGGCGGGAAAGCTCACATACGGTCAGTTGAGCCAGAAAGTGCACAAGCTGCTCGATGACGGCAAAAACAAGGAGGCGATGCGCACCTTTTTGAAGGGCATCGGCATGCCCGGCATGTTCGTTTGGCTCCTGCCCCTGTTTCCTGGTTGGAAGACGATGGTCGCGCTTGCGCCAACCCTTGCGTACGATATCGCCTTGACCCAGGACCTTCCGCCGGTTGAGCGGGCCGCTCGAGTGACCGTACCCACGCAAATCATCGTGGGCGAGAAAAGCCCAGCCGGTATACACGATGTCGCGAACCAACTGACGACAGCGATTCCAAACGCAAGATTCGAAAAGATCGCAGGTCAAGACCACATGGTCAGCGCGAAAGTCTTGCTGCCCGTACTTTCGCGCTTTCTTAAGCAGTAACCCCTTCAGGCGGGGGCTCACGAGCCCTCGATCTCCATGCGGTAGCCCACTCCGCGCACCGTCTGGAGCGCGAACCGTGAGGCGCTGTTCCACCCCAGCTTCCGTTTGAGGCTGGAGACGAAGTTGTCCACCGTGTGCGGGTCCACCACCACGTCCCGTCCCCACACCGCGTCGAGGATTTCATCCCGGCGCAGCACGCGCTCGCGCTCGCGCACGAAGTAGGCGAGCAGGTCGAACTCGGTGCGCGTCAGCTCCACCGTCTTCCCATCCGGCGTCTCCACCTTGCGCCGGTCCAGGTCCATCCGGTAGCCCGCGAAGCGCAGCATCTGCACCGGCACGCCGCCGCCTCGCCGCACCAGTGCTCCCACCCGCGCCAGCAGCTCGCGCAACCGGTAGGGCTTGCCCAGGTAGTCCTGCGCCCCCGCTTCGAAGCCCCGCACCACGTCGTCCTCGAGCGTGCGCGCCGTCAGCATCAGCACCGGCGTCGTCACCCCCTCCTGACGCAGCGTCCGGCACAGCGTGTAGCCGTCCCCATCCGGCAGCATCACGTCCAGCAAGATGAGCTGGAAGGTGCGCCGGGCCAGGTGCGCGCGGGCCTCGGCCACCGTGGTGGCCTCTTCCACGCCGTAGCCTCCCTGGTTCTCCAGGTTGTCGCGCAGCGCGAGCCGCAGGTTGAGGTCATCCTCCACCAACAGGATGGCGGGAGCAGGGGAGTTCATTCAGCGCCTCTCCGGAAAGGTGAGCTCGAAAGTGGTTCCCTCGGGACTCGAGGCCGCCACACGGAGGTCTCCCCCGTGCAGCCGCAGGATGCGCCGGCACAGCGCCAGGCCCAGGCCGCTGCCCGGCACCTCCCGCCCCGGTCCTCGCAGCCGGTAGAATTCGCCGAAGATGCGCTCCCACTCGGCCTCGGGGATGCCCACGCCGTTGTCCGAGAAGCGCACCCGCCCGTCCGCCAGTGCCTCCACGCGCAGGCACACGGGGTTCCGCGTGTTGTAGGCACAGGCGTTGCGCGCCAGGTTCGCCAGCAACAGCCGCATCAACTGCGGGTCCGCGAGCAGCTCGCGCTCACCCACCTCGGCCGTCAGCTCCACCGGCACCCGCGCCCAGGCCTCCAGGTCCCTGCGCAGCGTGGCCACCAGCTCGTCCAGCCGCACCACCGACAGGTGCGGCACCCACCGGCCCTTGTCGATCCGGTTGAAGGACAGCAGGTTCTCCACCAGGAAGCCCAGTCCGTCCGCCTCGTGGATGATGCGCGCCGGGTAGTCCTTCGTCTCCGCCCCCTGCGCCAGCCGCCACTCCAGCGTCTCGGCCAGCAGCCGGATGGAGGCCAGCGGCGTGCGCAGCTCGTGCGACACGGTGGCCACGAAGTCACTCTTGAGTTCCAGGAAGCGGTACTTGCGGTGCTGGGCCACGAAGGCGAGCCCGGCGATCGTCAGCGCCAGCCCCGCGCACAGCACCACCATGCCCGTCTTCAGCCGGTAGCGCTGCTCCAGCGCGCCTTCCTCCTTCTCCCACAGCGGCGTCTCCACCCCCAGGGGCAGGTTCGCCAGCGGCAGCACCTCCTCCGTCCCGAGCAGCCGCACGTGTCCCTCGGGGCCGAGCAGTCCGCGCTCGCGCATCTCCTGCGTCAGGATGTCCAGCAGCGCCGCGGGAGCCACCGCCACGCCCCGGACATGATCCTTGTCCTTCGGCTCCAGGTACCAGCCGGAGCGCACCAGCACCGGGCCGGGAATCGAGCCGGGCAGGGGCAGGGGCTCGGCGGCCAGCTCCGCGGTCCGTGCCTCGAAGTCGATGACGGGCGTCCCCGTCCGCCGGGACAGCTCCACCACGCGTTCCTGCAGGAAGTAGAAGTCGCTCCGGGTGAAGCGCGAGCGCTTGAGGAGCAGCAGCCGTTGCAGCCCCTCCAGCCGGTGGCCCTGGCCGTCCTCCATTCCGTAGTGGAGCAGCGACTGCATGAGGGGGCGCTCCGGGCCGGCCCGCTCCGCGAGGGACTCCAGCACCACCAGGAAGCCGGGCACGTCCCGCGTGGAGGCGAGCACGTACCGCACCCGGTGCTGGAGGAAGGCCACCAGCGCATCGGTGGTGCTCCGCGCATCCCGGCGCTCCAGCCCCCGTTCCACCGCCCGCATCAGCGCGAGCCGCTCCGTCCAGGGGTCCTCCTCCCCCTCGGGGAGCTCCTTGCCCGCGTGCAGCCGCGTGTACCGCTCCCGGGCGGGGGAGTCCTCCCCCACGTCATGCAGGGCCAGCCGCGGCAGGAGTTGCTCCCCGCGCTCGCGCAGGTAGAGCCCCGCGGCGGGAGCGAGTGGATCCGCCGCGGCGAGCTCCAGCGCGGGCCGGACCTCCTCCAGCTTCTCCCTCAGGGTCTGCCTCAGGGAGACGAGGGCGTACTGATCGAGGGCCTCGCGCCGGGAGCGGAGCGAGGCCCGCGCATCCTCGCGCTCGGTGGCGAAGATGCGCTGGAGCTGCCACAGACCCCACCCGAGCCCGGCCAGGCCGAGCACGAGGGCGGAAAGGGTGGGGAGCAGCCTGCGGAGCATGGGGACTCTCTACTTGATGACCGGGACGCGGTCGAAGTCCATGGTGACCACGGGCGCGAGCTGCTCGAAGCGATCCGTGCGCCGGTCGAGCCCGTGGGCCTTGCGGATGAGCGAGCCGAGCTCCCTCACGTCCGGCCGGTCGCGCAGGGGCTCGTCCAGCTCCTCCCACAGTGAATAGAGCTGCGGCCAGGAGAGCGTGCGGACCCAATAGGAGCCACGCAGCTTCTCGGCGAAGGCGGCCGCCACGTAGGACAGGCGCGTGGGGGGCGCGGTGCGGCCGTAGGCCGGCCTCAGGACGCTGGAGGGCAGGTGCTTCTCCAGCTCCCGCGAGTCGCCCCCTTGCGGCGCCTTGTAGCGGATGCGCAGCGTGGCGAAGGAGCCGGTGGGCTCGCGCAGCTTCACCTCGTAGATGGCAGTGACGCTGTGGCCCGCGCCCACCTCGCCCGCGTCCACCCGGTCATCGGTGAACTGCTCCTTGGCGAGCATCCGGTTCTCGTAGCCCACCAGCCGGTAGCGGGCCACGGCCTGGCGGTCGAACTCGAGCTGCAGCTTCACGTCCTTGGCCACCACCTGGAGGGTGCCGGTGAGGTTCTGCACGAAGATGCGGCGCGCCTCCTCCAACTGGTCCACGTACGCGTAGTTGCCCTCGCCCACCTGGGCCAGCCGCTCCATCAGCACGTCGTTGTAGTTGCCCATGCCGAAGCCGATGGTGGTCAGGGTGATGCCCCGCGCGGCCTGGGCGCGCACCCGCTCCCAGATGCCGTCCGCGTCGGTGATGCCGTTGTTGGCGACTCCGTCCGAGCACAGGATGACGCGGTTGATGCCGCCCTCGAGCAGGTGCTCGGAGGCCATGGAATAGCCCAGCTCGATGCCGGCCTGGGCGTTGGTGGAGCCGTCGGAGGAGAGCTTGTCGATGGCGGCCATCAGCTTGTGCTTGTCGGCGGCGCTCGTGGGCCCGAGCACCGGGTGCGCCGTCGAGCCGTAGACGGCGATGGACACCCGGTCGCGCTCGTCCAGCTCGTCCACCAGCAGCCGCAGCGCCTGCTTCACCAGCCCGAGCCGGTTCTCGATGTTCATGGAGCCGGACACGTCGATGACGAAGACGAGGTGGGCGGGCTTGCGGGCCTCCCGGCTCACCTCGCGCGCCTTCAGGCCGATGTGCACCACGTGGTAGCCCTTGCGGCTGGGCGAGGGAAAGCCCTCCACGTGCACGCTGAAGGGCGCCTCGGGGTCGCCCTGGTAGCCGTAGTCGAAGCTGTTGACGAACTCCTCCACCCGCACCGCCTGCTCGTCGGGCAGCGCCCCCCGCTCCAGGTAGCCGCGCGTCAGCGCGTAGGAGGCCCTGTCCACGTCCACGGAGAAGGTGGAGAAGCGCTCCTCCTCGGTGTCGATGGTCGGGTTCACCCCGTAGCTCTTGAAGTACATGTCCGAGAAGGGCTGCGGGGGGAGCGCCGTGATGCGCTCGGGCGGCGGAGGCGCCGCCGGGGTGGATCTGGAGGGCGGGGGATTCGGGAGAGGCGGCGGGCTGGGGTTCTTCCGGCCTCCGAAGAAGTCGCTGATGCTTCGGCCGATGGCGCCGAAGTCGAGGGGGGGCGCACCGCCGCCCGACACCACGATCATCTCCTCGGCGAAGCTCTCGGGCAGGAGCTCCACGTTCACGCGGATGGTGCGATCCAGGTTCAGCTTGATGTTCGAGCGCACGAACGGGCGGTAGAACTCCTTGTCGAAGCGCAGGGTGTAGACGCCCGGTGGAAGCTGGGGGATACGGAAGTTGCCCTTCGCGTCCGTCACCACGACCTGCTCGCCCATGAGGTTGGGGGACGTCGCGGTGACCACCACGTCCTGGAGGGGCTTCTTGTCATCGGCGCTGGAGACCGTGCCGATGATGACGCTATCGGCGAGGGCCGGCGCGGAGAGCAGCAGGAGGACACAGCAGAGGGCACTTCGCAGGGCGTGCTTCATCGTCGGAGCCACCTCGGACAACGGGGAGACACGACCCATCATCCAGATGCGGCCCGCATGGTGCCTCATGCGGGGCTCCGCTCTTCATCATGGTTTCATCACGCGGGCCCGTCCGCGGGGCGAGCGGGCCCGGCGGTGTTCGTTCCTGGGACGACGCTTTCCACAACCGGGCAGCCGTCCCCGGAGCCCCCCCAGCTCCCCGAGTGATTCCGGGAGGTTGGGAGGCGGACCGGTCCTGGCACGCCCTTCGCTCTAGGGCCCGGACGTGGACATTCCCAAGAAACCCAAGACCCGTCGCAAGCCCTGGCTCCTCGCGGGCCTCGGCGTGCTCGTGCTCGTCGGCGTGACGGTGGGCCTTTCCCGGCTCCGCGCCGCCGCCCCCACGGTGGAGCGCGGCACGGTGTGGCTCGACACGGTGAAGCGGGGGCCGATGATCCGCCAGGTCAAGGGCGCGGGCACGCTGGTGCCCGAGCACATCCGCTGGCTCACCGCCGACACCGCGGGCCGCGTCGAGCGCATCCACGTGCGGCCCGGCACGTCCGTGGAGCCGGGCACGCTGCTGCTCGAGCTGTCCAACCCGGACGTCCAGCTCCAGGCCCTGGAGGCCGAGCGCCAGCTCGCCAGCGCGGAGGCCGAGCTCATCTCCCTGCGCACCAATCTGGAGACGCAGCGCATCTCCCAGGCGGCCACCATCGCCACCCTGGAGACGGAGGCCATCAACGCCGAGAACCAGGCCCAGGCCACGGTGGCGCTGATGGACCGTTCCTTCGTGCCGAAGCTGGAGCTCCAGCAGGTGAAGGGCAAGGCGGGCGAGATGGCCACGCGGCTCGGCCTCGAGCGCCAGCGGCTCTCGGTGATCCAGTCCAGCACGCGTGAGCAGCTCGCGGCGCAGCAGGGGCAGATCGAGCGGCTGAAGGCGGTGGCGCGCTTCCGCCGCAACCAGGTGGACTCCATGCAGGTGAAGGCGGGGGAGGGCGGGGTGCTGTCGGAGTTGCCGCTGGAGCTGGGGCAATGGGTGACGCCGGGCACCGTACTGGCCAAGGTGGTGAAGCCCGAGAAGCTGAAGGCGGAGCTGCGCATCGCGGAGACGCAGGCGCGGGACATCCAGGTGGGCCAGCGCGCGGAGGTGGATACGCGCAACGGCCTCGTCGAGGGCACGGTGGCCCGCATCGCTCCGGCGGCCAGCCAGGGCACGGTGCGCGTGGAGGTGATGCTCACGGGCGAGCTGCCCCGGGGCGCGCGGCCGGATCTCACCGTGGAGGGCACGGTGGAACTGGAGCGGCTGGGCGAGGTGCTCTCCATGGGCCGGCCCGCGGGCGCCCAGCCCAACGCCACGGTGTCGCTCTTCAAGCTGGTGCCGGGCAGTGACGAGGCGGTGCGGGTTCCGGTGCGGCTCGGCCGGGGCTCGGTGAATTCCATCGAGGTCGTTGAGGGCCTCGCCGAGGGTGAGCAGGTGGTGCTCTCGGACATGACCGCGTGGGACGCGGTGGAACGGGTGAGGCTGCGATGATGACGGTGACCGCGGTACAGACTCAGGAGACGGCTCCGGTGGAAACCCCTTCGATGGTTCAGCAGAAGGCCCTCCTGCAGCTCGAGGGAATCACGAAGGTCTTCGAGACGGAGGAGGTGGAGACGCACGCGCTCTCCGACGTCCACTTCGCGGTGCGGCCCGGCGAGTGGGTCTCCATCGTGGGGCCCTCGGGCTCCGGGAAGACGACGCTGCTGGCCCTGCTGGGGCTGCTGGACACGGCCTCCAAGGGCACCTACCTGCTGGATGGCCGGTCTGTGTTGGACCTGTCCCCGGCAGAGCGGGCGCTGGTGCGCAACCAGCACATCGGCTTCATCTTCCAGAGCTTCAACCTGATCGGAGACCTGTCCGTCTACGAGAACGTGGAGCTGCCGCTCACCTACCGCGGCATGCCGGCGGACGAGCGCCGCCAGCGGGTGGAGCGGGCGCTGGAGCGGGTGGGCATGGGCCACCGGGCGCGGCACATGCCGGGGCAGCTCTCCGGCGGTCAGCAGCAGCGCGTGGCCGTGGCGCGCGCCGTGGCGGGAGATCCGCTCATCCTCCTGGCCGACGAGCCCACCGGTAACCTCGACTCCAAGAATGGCGAGCAGGTGATGCAGCTCCTCTCCGAGCTTCCACAAGGGCGGCGCCACCCTCATCATGGTGACGCACGATCCGAACCAGGCGCGGCTCGGTACGCGCATGGTGAGCCTCTTCGACGGCCGCGTCGTCCAGGACGAGCGCCTCCGCTGATCCCCTGAAGTCCTCCCCTCGGGAACCCCCATGGACACCTTCCTCCAGGATGCCCGCTTCGCGCTGCGCCTGCTCCGCAAGAGCCCCGGTTTCACGCTGGCGGCCGTCATCACGCTGGCGCTCGGCATCGGCGCCAACACCGCCATCTTCAGTGTGGTGAATGGCGTGCTGTTGCGCCCGCTGCCTTACAAGGCTCCCGAGCAGCTCGTCTTCATCCAGGAAGGCACGCCCAGCTTCCCGTCGATGAGCGTGAGCATTCCCGACTTCATCGACTGGAGGGAGGGACAGAAGAGCTTCACGGACCTGGCCGCCTACCGGAACGGGGCCTTTGATCTCACCGGGGTGGACATCCCCGAGCGGCTCGGGACGCGGCTGGTGAGCGCCTCGTTCCTGCCGTTGCTGGGCGTCAATCCCGTGCTGGGGCGCAACTTCCTTCCCGAGGAGGACGTGCTCGGCGGGCCTCCGGCGGTGATGCTCTCCCATGGCTTCTGGGTGCGGCGCTTCGGCCAGGACCGGAACATCCTCGGCAAGAGCCTGACGCTCAATGGCGTGCCGCACACCGTGGTGGGTGTCCTGCCCGAGGACTTCCAGTTCTACACGGCCCAGGACATCTGGGTGCCCCTGGCCCGGACGGAGAAGCGGTTCTTCGAGCAGCGGGGCAACCACCCGGGAATGTACGTGCTGGGACGGCTCAAGCCCGGGGTGACGCTGGAGCAGGCGCGGGCGGATCTCGAGGCCATCGGCCAGCGGCTGCAGGAGGCCCATCCGGACTCCAACAGCAAGGTGCTGCCGCGCCTCTCGATGTTCCATGACCGGCTCGTGAGGGATCTGCGTCCCAGCCTGCTGGCCCTCATGGCGGCGGTGGGCTTCGTGTTGCTGATCGCCGCCATCAACGTGGTCAACCTGCTGCTCGCCCGCGGCGCGGCCCGCCAGCGCGAGCTGGTCATCCGTGCGTCGCTCGGAGCCGGGCGCGGCCGGCTGATCCGCCAGATGCTGGTGGAGTCCGCGCTGCTGGCGTTGGTGGGCGGAGGGCTCGGACTGGTGCTCGCCTTGTGGGGCGTGGACGTGCTCGCGGCCTCGAGGCCGGAGGGCATTCCCAGCACCGCGACCTTCTCCGTGGATGGCAAGGTGCTGGCCTTCACGCTCGTGCTGTCGCTCGGGGTGGGGGTGCTGCTCGGCATCCTTCCGGCGCTCCGGGCCAGCCAGGTCTCGCTGGTGGAGACGCTCAAGGACACGGGGGCGGGGGCTTCGCGTTTCCGGGGCCGGGCGCGCGACGCCCTGGTGGTGGCCGAGGTGGCCCTGGCGCTCACGCTGCTGGTGGGGGCGGGGTTGCTGACGCGCACCTTCGTCCAGCTCAAGGGGTTGGATCTGGGCTTCCGGCCCGAGAACGTGCTGACCCTGCGCATGTCCGCACCGGAGAGCCGCTTCCCGGGCCCGGAGGCACTCCGCAACTTCATCGAGCAGTCGCGCGAGCGGCTGCAGGCGATGCCCGGGGTGCGCGCGGCCACGTATTCCAACGGAATGCCGCTGATCGGCTTCTCCGACACGAGCTTCAAGATCGCGGGCCGGCCGCCTCCCGAGAAGGGGGAGTCGCCGCAGTCGGTCATCTTCATCACCGCCTCCAATTACTTCGAGGCCATGGGCATCCCGCTGCTGGAGGGACGGGGATTCGGGCCGGGTGATCGCGTGGGGAGCACGCCGGTCATCGTGGTGGACGAGGTGCTGGCGAAGCGCTTCTTCCCTGGGCAGAGCGCGGTGGGGCAGCGGATCCTCACCCAGGGCGACCGGGAGTTCGAGATCATCGGCGTGGCCAAGCACCTCATCGCCTACGGCCCCGGAGAGCCGGAGCCCGCGCCCTTCCAGTTCTACCTGCCCTTCCAGCAGGTGCCGGACGAGTTCGTGACCCAGATTGGCCGCTCGCTGACGCTGGCCGTCCGGGGCGAGGGCGGCACCGACGCGCTGATGTCTCGGGTGCGCGAGGAGTTCAAGGCGATGGACCCGGATCAGGCGCTGTCGGGGGTGGCCACCATGGACTCGGTGGTGGAGAACTCCATGGCGGATCGCCGGTTCGTGCTCGGGCTGGTGGGCCTGTTCGCCGTGCTGGCCCTGGTGCTCTCGAGCATCGGCATCTACAGCGTCATGTCCTATACGGTGGCGCTGCGCACCCGGGAGATGGGCATCCGCATGGCGCTCGGGGCGCGCGAGATGGATGTGGTGCGCCTGGTGGTGGGCTACGGGGTGCGGTTGGCCCTCATCGGCGTCGCCATCGGCGCGGTGGCCGCGGGCATCCTCACCCGGCTGCTCGACAGTCTGGTGCAGGGCGTGGGGACGACGGATCCGCTGACCTTTGGCGGGACGGCGGTGGTGCTGGCGGGCGTGGCCGTGCTCGCGAGCTGGGTGCCGGCGCGGCGCGCGGTGAAGGTGGACCCCGCCCAGACGCTCCGCGCCGAGTGAGGGGAGCGAGCAAGCGTCATCGCCGGCCCCTCCGTTTTCCCTCCGGGCCAATGCTTCTGGCAGAGTCTCCTCCTCCCAGGTGTCCGCCGTGTCCGAGTCCGCCACCCCCGCCCCCGCCAGCGCGCCCCAGCCGCGCATCCTCATCGCCGACGACCAGGCCGACGTGCTGGAGGCCCTGCGCTTCCTGCTCAAGCGCGACGGGTATGTCATCCACACCGCCCAGTCCCCGGCCGGCGTCCTGGCCACGCTGGAATCCCAGGACGTGGACGTGGTGCTGATGGATCTCAACTACGCGCGGGACACCACGTCCGGGCGCGAGGGGTTGGATCTGCTCGCGCGCGTGCGCCAGTTGGATTCCTCGTTGCCGGTGGTGGTGATGACGGCGTGGGGCAGCGTGGAGGGCGCGGTGGAGGCCATGCGCGGTGGAGCGCGCGACTACGTGCAGAAGCCGTGGGACAACACGCGGCTGCTCGCCACGTTGCGCACCCAGCTCGAGCTGGGCCGGGCGCTGCGCCGCTCGCGCCGGTTGGAGGAGGAAAACACCCACCTGCGCAAGGGCGGGGAGCGTCCCACCTTCGTCGGCGAATCCCGGGCCATGCAGCCCATCCGCCGCATGGTGGAGCGCGTGGCACCCTCGGGGGCCAACGTCCTCATCACCGGCGAGCACGGCACGGGCAAGGAAGTGGTGGCGCGGTGGATCCACACCGCCTCGGGCCGTCCCGAGCGGCCCTTCGTCGCCGTCAACTCGGGCGGCCTGTCCGAGGGCATCTTCGAGAGCGAGCTGTTCGGCCACGTGAAGGGCGCCTTCACCGACGCGAAGACGGACCGCATCGGCTGTTTCGAGCTGGCCGACGGGGGGACGCTCTTCCTGGACGAGATCGGCAACATGCCGCTCACGCAGCAGGCCAAGTTGCTGCGCGTGCTCCAGACGGGCGAGCTGCACCCGGTGGGCTCCTCCAAGGTGCGCCGGGTGTCGGTGCGCGTCGTCTCCGCGACGAACGTGGACCTGTCCAAGGCGGTGGCCGAGGGCCGCTTCCGAGAGGATCTGCTCTACCGCCTCAACACGGTGGAGGTGCACCTGCCTCCGTTGAGGGAGCGGCGCGAGGACATCGCCCTGCTGGCGGCGCACTTCCTCACCATCCACGGCCAGCGCTACGGGCGCTCGGGGCTGAAGCTGTCGCCGTCCGCGCTGGATGCGCTGATGGCCTATGCCTGGCCCGGCAACGTGCGCGAGCTGGAGCACGCGGTGGAGCGCGCGCTGCTCATGGCCGGCACGGACGAGGTGACGGCGGAGGACTTCCTCCTGCGCCGCGGCGGGGGCGGCGGCCGCGAGGGCCAGGCCCGGCTGGAGGAGATGACGCTGGAGGAGGTGGAGCGTTACCTCATCGAGCGCTCGCTCGGCCGGCACGAGGGGAATGTCAGTGACGCGGCGAAGGCGCTCGGCCTGTCGCGCAGCGCGCTCTACCGCCGCATGCAGTACTACGGCATCAAGGGCGCGCGGTGAGCCGGCGCAAGCCGCTCGCGCACGACGTCCACATCTTCCTGCTGGCGCTGCTGGCGGGACTGCCGGGTTCCGTCACCGCGCTCGTGCTCCTGTGGGGGGGCGACGCGAGCGCGAAGGTGTGCTGGACGCTCTCCCTCCTGGTGCTGGGCGTGCACCTGGGCGCGGCGCTCGCCGTCCGCGAGCGCGTCACCCGTCCGTTGCAGACGGTGGCCAACCTGCTCGGGGCCCTGCGCGAGGGGGACTACTCGGTGCGCGGGCGCGGCGCGCGGGGGGGAGATCCCCTGGGCGAGGTGTACCTGGAGTCCAACGCCCTGGCGGACACGTTGCGCGAGCAGCGGCTGGGGGCCATGGAGGCGGACGTGCTCCTCACCCAGGTGATGCAGGAGATCGACGTCGCGGTGCTCACCTTCGACGCGGAGGGGACGCTGAAGTTCGTCAACCGCGCCGGGGAGCGGCTGCTCGGGTTGCCTCGCGCGCGGTTGATGAACCAGAGGGCCGAGGGGCTCGGGCTGGCGGAGCTGCTGGAGGGCCCGGTGCCGCGGCGGCTCACGCGCACCTTCGCGGCGGAGGGCGGGCCGTACGAGCTGCGCCGGGGGACGTTCCGGCAGGGGGGACTGCCCCACCAGCTGGTGGTGCTCGCGGATCTGCGCCTGGCGCTGCGCGAGGAGGAGCGCGAGGCGTGGCGGCGGATGGTCCGGGTGCTGAGCCATGAGATCAACAACTCGCTGGCGCCCATCCACTCCATCTCGGATGCGCTGAAGGACTCGCTGGGGCAGGTGCCGCGGGCGGCGGACTGGGAGGAGGACGCGCGGATGGGCCTGGGCATCATCGCGCGGCGCAGCGAGGCGCTGGGGCGCTTCATGTCCGCCTATGCCCGGCTGGCGCGCCTGCCACCGCCGAGGATCTCTCCTCTGGAGGTGGACCCGTGGGTGCGGCGGGTGGCGGCGCTGGAGACGCGGCTGCCGGTGGAAGTGCGCCCGGGGCCCATGCTCGCGGTGAGCGCGGACAGCGATCAGTTGGAGCAGCTCCTCATCAACCTGGTGCGCAACGCGGTGGACGCGGCGCGCGAGCGGCGGGGCAGGGTGTGGGTGTCGTGGACGGCCCCGTCCGCGGACGCGGTGGAGGTGTGGGTGGAGGACGAGGGCCCGGGCCTGGCGGACACGGCCAACCTCTTCGTGCCCTTCTTCACGACGAAGCCGGAGGGCAGTGGCATCGGCCTGGCGCTCAGCCGGCAGATCGCCGAGGCCCACGGGGGCAGCCTGCGCCTGGAGAACCGGACGGAGGGCCCGGGGTGCCGCGCGCGGCTGCGGCTGCCGTTGAACGCGCCCGGGCTGCGGCGCTGAACCTCAGCGCTGCGCGGAGGGCAGGCGGATGGTGAAGGTGCTGCCCTGGCCCGGCTGGCTCTGCACGTCGATGCGGCCCTTGTGCCTGGCGATGATGCCGTAGCTCACGGACAGCCCCAGCCCCGTGCCCTGGCCGCGCGGCTTGGTGGTGAAGAAGGGCGTGAAGAGCTTGGAGATCGTCTCCTGCGTCATCCCCTTGCCGGTGTCGGCGATCTCCACCACCACCTCGTTGCCCTCCTGCCGGGTGCGGATGCGGATCTCTCCCCGCGTTTCGATCGCCTGCGCCGCGTTGACGAGCAGGTTGGTGAAGACCTGGGAGATCTGCGTGGGGTGGCAGCTCACGGGCGGCAGCGGACCGAAGTCGCGCTTCACCTCGCATTTGTACTTGAGCTCGTTCCAGACGATCTTCAGCGTGGAGGCCAGCTCGGTGTTCACGTCCACGAGCTGCGGCTCGCCCGTGTCCTCGCGCGCGAACGAGCGCAGGCTCTGGGCGATCTCCTTGATGCGCCGGGTGCCCGCCAGCGACTCCTCGATGAGCTCCGGCATGTCGCTGAGCAGGTAGTCCACTTCCTCCTGCTTCCACAGTTCGCCCATGCGCTCGAGCAGCTCCGCGTTGGCGCCGCCCGGGTTGGACAGCAGCTCTCGCTGCAGTTGCAGCAGCGGGGTGAGCGAGGAGACGTACTGGTCGAGCGTCCCCAGGTTGCTCATCACGTAGCTCACCGGGTTGTTGATTTCATGCGCGACGCCCGCGGCCATCTGCCCCAGCGAGGCCATCTTCTCGGCCTGGATGAGCTGGGCCTGCTGCTCCTCCAGCTCGATGGTGGCCTTGAGCAGCTTCTCGCTGCGGTTGCGCACCAGCTCCTCGAGGCTGTCGCGGTGGCGCCGCAGCTCCTCCTCCTGCTGCAGCAGGCGCACCTCGGACTGCTTGCGGTCGGTGATGTTGCGGATGATGGACACGGCCTCGTCCTGCCCACTGCGCAGGATGCGGGCCTCGAAGTACTCGCGCCCGCCAGGCAGGTCCAACGCGTAGTCGAAGACCTCCAGGGTGCCTTCCCGGATGGCGCGCCCCAGATGCATGAACATCTTGTCGAGCAGCGGCGCGGGGAAGGGCGTCTGGCGCATGTTGCTGCCGATGATCTGCTCGGGGGGGATGGCCAGGTCCTCCGCCCGGGAGGCGTGGTAGTCCAGGTAGGTGCCATCCGCGCTCTGGCGCAGCACGAGATCCGGAAGGGTGCGGATCAGCGCGCGCAGGCGCTCCTCGGTGCGCTTCTGGGCGGTGATGTCCACGTTGGTGCCCACCATGCGCAGCGGGCGGCCCTGCTCGTCGCGCGCCACCACCCGGGCCCGGGTCAGCACCCAGGTCCAGCCTCCATCCTTGCGCCGCAGGCGTTGCTGGTTCTCGATGAGCGGCGTGATGCCCTTCAGGTGCTCCTGGACGAGCCGCTCGGCCTCCTCCGCGTCCTCGGGATGGCACAGGCCGGCCCATGTGGCCTGCGTCTGCTCCAGCTCGTCCTCGGCGTAGCCCAGCATGCCCAGCCAGGCCCGGTTCGCGAACAGCCGGCCCGTGATCATGTCCAGGTCCCACAGGCCGTCCTGCACGCTCTCCATCACCAGCCGCAGCCGCTCGGCCAACAGCCGCACGCGCTCCGCGCTCGCTTCCTGGGTCTGGCGCATCTCCTGCTCGGCCCGGCGCCGCCGCTGCTCCTGGCGCCCCCCCGTGAGGAGGCCGCCGCAGGCGTGCACGAAGGGCAGGAGGAAGTCGATGACACCGGTGTCGTAGCCGCCCGGGCGCTGTGCGAGCCCCACCACTCCCACCCGCTCCCCTCCGCACTCCAGGGGCAGCCCGAGGAAGGTGTGCCGCGCGCCGGGACCTCCGGACAGCACGGGCGCTCCCGTGGAGAAGACGGCCCCCACGAGCGCGCGCGGCTCCCCCGGCTCCTGGCCTGGGGCGTGGAGCTCCCACGTGGTGCCGTCCTCCTCCCGCGGGAAGCTGGCGAGGAGCCGGAGCGAGGGGGGGCCACCGGCGCCGGCGAGCACCTCGCCGATGACGCCGGAGGTGCTGCCCGTCAGCTCCAGCACCACCGTGAGCAGCCGCTGGAGGAGCTCCCTCGGCTCTCCCCCTTGGATGAAGTCCGCCTGGGCCTCGGAGATCGCCCGCAGCAGGGCGTGGCTGGCCCGAAGCTTCTCCTCGGCGGAGCTCTCGCCACCGGTGGTCATACCGGACGGGGCCCGGGAAGCGGGAGCGGGGCCTTGGGGGAGGGATGCCATGGGAGGGAACCTTGGGAGAGTGCGGCGACGGCGCCCGGGGACGTAAATCTACCTGAAATCTCCTGGAGTTACACGTGTCCGCTCCCGGGACACTCCGTGTCAGCCGAAGAACACCATCAGCAGATGGCCCAGCGAGGCGAGCACCACCGCGGCGGCCGTCGTGCACGCGGCCGTCAAGAGGACGGGGTGCTTGTCCACCGAGCGGAGGGCCTCGTGGAGCCCGCGCTTCATCAGCGTCCGCTGGCACTGCACGTGGATGCGGCCCTCCATGACCTCCTGGAGCACCTGCATCATCTCGTCCACGGACTGGTAGCGCTGCGCCGGCTCCTTCGCGAAGCCCTTGTGGAGGAACCAGCGCAGCTCGGAGGGCACCGGGGGCTGGTGCGCGGTCGAGCCGTCGGCGAACAGCCCGGGCGCCTCCTTCTGCACGCCCTCGAGCACCTTGGCCAGCGACTCACGCCCCTCCAGGTAGTGGCGCAGGAAGAGCAGCTCGTGGAAGAGCACGGAGAGGCTGTACGTGTCGCTGCGCTCGTCCACGGCGTCGTGCTGTCCCCGGGCCTGCTCGGGCGACATGTAGAAGGGCGTTCCCACCACGGCGCCCATCTGCGTCTGGAGCGAGGCCGCGTCGCGCAGGCTGGCGGGCGCGCCGCCGGTGGACGAGGCCCCCGGGGCCGCGCTTGCCGGGGTGCGCACGCGCCGGGCCAGGCCCCAGTCCATCACGGTGACCTCGCCGTAGGGCCCCACCATGATGTTGGCGGGCTTGAGATCGCGGTGGATGAAGCCCTTGCGGTGCGCGTACGCCAGCGCGTTGAGCACGCCGAGGAAGAGCTGCACGCGCATGGGGAAGGTGAAGCGCGCGTGCGTGGCGCGGTCCCCCTGGCGCAGCTTGTGGATGATGGTCTCCAGCGTGTCGCCCTGCAGGTGCTTCATCACGAAGAAGTAGCGGCCCTGCTGGTCGATACCGACGTCGTGCACCGGGACGATGTTGGGATGGTCCAACTGCCCGATGGTGCGGATCTCCTCCACGAAGCGGAGCACGCGATCCAGGTCCGTCGCCTCCGTCAGGCGCTTGAGGGCCACCATCCGCTCGATGTCGTGATCCTTGAGCAGCACCACCTCGCCCATGCCGCCCTGGCCCAGCGGCTGGAGCTCCTCGAAACGCTCCCGCTCGAAGGGGACCACGTTGGGCTTGTCTCCGGTCCACTCCACCCGGGGGAGCACCGTGCTGCGCCGCGCGGCGCCGGATGCCGGAGGGCTCTGGGGCAGCCCAACGGAGGCGGGGGCATTCCCAGGCTGCGCGGCCGGGGAGATGAAGGTGGCATCCAGGCTGGCGTTCGGGACGTATCGGAGCGTGTCCGTCATGGGGTTCCCTGAATAACAGAACCTCCGCCGTCACGCCCGGCTGCCTGCTTCCTTCCTCCATCTTGTGGCGTATTGGCCTACACCGTGCGCCCCCTAGGCATCTCGCGGCAGGCGGCGTGCGACCTCGCGCAGGGTGACGCGCTTGTGCTCGGGCTCCATGTCGTAGAGCACGACGTAGTCCCCCACCACGAGGGAGAGCGACGTGAGCAGACACACGGTCTTCAGCAGCGTCAGGGTGTGCGGTCCCAGGTTCGCCAGCCGGGCGGCGACCGCGTCCAACTCGCCGCGGACGCGCTGGTAGGTCTCCAGGGGCAGGTGGGAGAGCTGCTTCCAGGCCCCGGAAGACACCTCGATGCTGTAGGCGGTGACGTTCTCGGAGAGGCTCATCTCGCGGATGGGTGAAGCACAAACCAGGCCAACCCGCGCTCCCTGCGGATCTCCGCACCTGTCCGGCGGGACACCCCGGACCCGTGGCTTTTTTTCAGGAAGAAAGGTGAAGGAATGACCGCTCTCTCCGGGAGGGGAGGCCCTCACGCGGTCAGGGAGAGGGTGTCCTCCGGACCCTTGTCGCAGGAGCGGCCCGCGGTCAGGGGGTGGCGCGAGAGGCAGACGCGGAACGTCGTTCCCTCCTCGGCGGTGGAGCGCACGGTGATGGAGCCGCCGTGGGCCCGCACGAGATCCTGGGCGATGTAGAGCCCGAGTCCCAGGCTCGTGCGCTCCGTCCCGGCCGGCGTCTCTCCCCGCCGGAAGGGCTCGAAGAGCAGGGGCAGCAGGTGCTCGGGGATGGGCGCTCCCTGGTTGCTCACCTCGAGGAGCACGCTCTCCGCGTCCTGCTCCCGGGTGGAGAGCCGCACGGGCGTGTGGTCGGGGCTGTACTTGAACGCGTTGTCCAGCAGGTTGGCGAGCACCTGCGCCAGCCGCGCCTGGTCCCACTCTCCCTGCAGCACGCCGGGGGCGAGGTCACACAGGAGGAGCCGCTGCGGGCGCGCGGCCTGGAGCTCGTCGGCGACCCTCCGGCACATCTCGTTGAGATCCCCGGGACGGCGGGACACCGGGATGCCGCCGCCGAGGCGGGCGCGGGTGAAGTCGAGCAGCAGATCCACGATCTGCCGGATGCGCTCGCCCCCCCGCTCCACGCGCTCGAAGGCCCTGCGCTGGGCCGGCTCGAGGTGGTCCGACGCCAACTGGGTCTGCGCCGTGGCGAGGATGGCGGACAAGGGCGTGCGGATGTCGTGGCCGACGATGCCCACGAGCTGCTGCTCCAGCTCGGCCGCGCGCTCGAACTCCTCCTGGGCGCGGCGGTGCTCGGCGAGCTCCAGCGCCTGGCGCTTGAGTTGCTCGCCCCGCAGGTAGAGGTCCACGAAGACCTGCACCTTGGAGCGCAGGATGTCCGGATCCACCGGCTTGAGCAGGTAGTCCACCGCGCCCTGCTCGTAGCCGCGGGTGATGTAGGCCGCCTCGCGGCTGAGCGCGGTGATGAAGAGGAGGGGAATATGCCGGGTGCGCTCGCGCGAGCGGATGAGCGCGGCCGTCTCCAGGCCGGTGAGCCCTGGCATCTGCACGTCCATGAGGATGCAGGCGAAATCCTTCTGGAGGAGCTGCAGCAGGGCCTCGTCTCCCGAGTGCGCCAGCACCACCTCCTGCTCCAGGGGCTCCAGGATGGCCTGCAACGCGAGCAGGTTGGCCGGAACGTCGTCCACCAAGAGGATACGGGCACGCACCGGCTCGGCGTTGAACGCATCCGCCGCCCGGGGCGGCCCCAACCGTGAAAGCTTGCTGGACGACACCGCTCTCCCTGTTCCGTCGAAGAAGAAAGGACACGGCGAGCAGGTCTGGGCACGCACCCCCTCAACACCTGCCCGCCTCGCACTGGGCGCACCAGGGAACACCGGTGGCGGGCACCTTCATCCGGCAGGCGCGCGAATGTTCGCGATGTAGGGGGAACGCACACCTCAGGGGTAGACGTCTACCACCGTCAGTCGTGGGGGGGGGCTTCAGTAGGCCGGGAACGTCAGGGAGCGGCCCGCTTCGAAGCGGGGATCCTTCTGGAGCGATTCCAACACGCCGGAGGTGCAGTGGAGCGTCACCAGGGGGATGCTGCCCGGGTCGCTGACCCATTTCACCGAGTCCATCAGCGCATGGGACTGGAGGTAGCTCACCACGGTGTCGCGAAACTGCTCACCCATGGCGCACGCCTCGGCCTGGAGGGCCGCCCGGTCCCGCTGGGGCGCGGGGCGGTAGTGGGCGGCGGGCTCTTCCCGGGGCATGACAATGGTTTCGATCCACATGCTGAGCCTCCGGTCTCACAAGCCAAGAAAAGCGGTCATTAGATTATCGCAAGTGACGGGTTTTGGGTTGCGTCATTTCTCATTTCTCACCGGAGCCATGTGGGGCGCCTGGAGGGGATGTATTCGGGGGCGGGGTGCTGTTGAGCGATGACCAGATGCGCGAGGCCTGAGGCGAATCGGCCTTGCCCCGCACCACGGCGAGCACCCGGCCCTGGGCATCGAGGGCGAAGACGGAGGGCAGCTCGCTGGAGCCGAGGCCCAGCGTGTCGGCGAGGGAGCCATCTCGGTCGAGCAGGGTGTCATCCCAGAAGGGCCGGGGCACCTGCTCCTGCACGCGGCGGCGCACCGTGCCCGTGCCCACGAAGAAGGGCAACTGGAGGGAGATGACGGACTCGCGCTGGATGCGCGCGGGGAGGTGCTGGTCCGCGGCCTCGAACCACCGCCGCATTTCCTCCCCCGCGTCCTTGTCGGTGATGGCGACGAGCAGCGTGGGCCGGCCCTGGTACTCCCGGCTCGAGTGCTCCTTGCCGAGGAGATCCCTGGCCGTGAAGCCGGGCAGGGGCTCTCCCACGCCGGGCCTGTCCGAGGCCCACGCGGGAAGCGCCAGGGCGCTGGCCGTGAGCAGCACCTTCCACCCGGCACGGGTTGCTCGAAGCTCCGGCATGCACTCCTCCTCGTGGAGATGGATGCGGCTCTTCGTAGAATGTGACGGCGGGGTGGCCGGAGCCCGGTGGCCGGGTCCCTGGGCGGGCGGGCGGACCGGGCGCCCGCTCAGAAATCCTGGGCGATGGGGAGCCGGAGGGTGAAGGTGCTGCCCTGGCCGAACTGGCTCTGCACCTCGATGCGGCCCTTGTGGTTCGAGACGATGCCCTCGCTGATGGACAGGCCCAGCCCGGCGCCCTTGCCGGGCGGTTTGGTGGTGAAGAACGGGCTGAAGATCTTGGTGAGCACCTCCGGCCTCATCCCGTGGCCCGTGTCGGTGATGCGTACGAGCACCTCGTCCCCCTCGTGCAGGGTGGTGACGTGGATGACGCCGCGCTCGGGAATGGCCTGGACGGCGTTGAGCAGGAGGTGGGTGAACACCTGGTTGAGCTGGGCGGGGCGGCCGAGGATGGGAGGCACCTGGGCGTAATCGCACTTCACCTCGCACCGGTACTTGAGCTGGTTCCACACCACCTTGAGCGTGGTGGCCAGCTCCTTGTTCACGTCCACCAGCTCCGGCTGCTTGGAGTCTTCCCGGACGAAGGCCTTCAGGCTCTGCACGATGTCCGCCACGCGGTGGGAACCTTCGCGCGAGTCGTTGAGCAGGTCGGTCACATCGCCCAGGAGGTAGTCGAGATCCTCCTGCTCCTGGAGGGTGCGGATGCGCGCGAGCAGCTCGGCCTGGGGGCCCTGGGACTCCGGGCCGAGCCCGTCCGCCAGCTCGCGGTAGAGCTTGAGCAGCTCGGTGAAGACCGAGAGGTACTGGGTGAGGGTGGTCAGGTTGCTGGTGATGTAGCCCAGCGGGTTGTTGATCTCATGGGCGATGCCGGCCACGAGCTGTCCCAGCGAGGCCATGCGCTCGGAGTGGAGGAGCTGGGCCTGGCGCTCCTCGAGCGCCACGGTGGTGTGGAGCAGCGACTCGGTGCGGCTCTGCACCAGCTCCTCCAGGTGATCCCGGTGGCGCTGGAGCTCCTCCTCGCGCTGGCGCAGCAACTCCTCGGTGTCGCGCTGCTGCTGCCGGCCGCGCCAGCCCAGGATGATGCTGCAGCAGGTGGCGACGAAGGGCTGGAGGAACTCGATGAGCTCCGGGCCGTAGCCGCCGGGGCGGTTGGCGATGCCCACCGTGCCCACCAGCTCGTCGCCGGACTTGAGGGGCAGGCCGAGGAACGCATTCAGGGGCGGGTAGCCCGGAGGGAGGCCGCCCGCATGGGGGTCCGTCTGGGGCTCGTTGGTGACCACGGCCTCGCCGGTGGTGAGCACCCGGCCGAAGAGCGTCTCGAGGTTGCGGAGCTCCAGGCCGTGGGTGATGGCATGGGTGCGCACATAGGGGGCGCCTTGCGCATCCCGGAGCACCTCGCCGATGAAGCCGTACTCGCTCTCCGTCAACTCCAGCAGCACGGCGAGCAGCTTGTCGAACAGGTGATGGGCCTCACTGCCCTCGATGAACTCGAGCTGGGCCTCGGTGAGCGCCTGGAGCAGGCTGTTGCTGGCATGGAGCGCCCGCTCGGCCACGAGCGCACGCGAGCGGGTGCGACCCTGGGCTGAGTCCGGTCGGCGGCCCGAGACGGCTTTGCTCATCGTTTCACCATGCTAACCCGCTTGGGGGCGCGGACCGGCTCCATCATCGGTCCACCTGGGAATATGTCCAAGCTCGCATGCTCGGAGTGCTGCCGGCCTTACACGCGGTGCTGTTTCCAGCGTCCTCGGCGGAACACCCAGGCGCCCAGCAGGGCGAAGGCGGAGAAGGCGACGGCGATGGAGACGAAGGCCCCCGTGGGCCCCAGCTTCAGGGGCCCGGTCAGCAGCCAGGCGAGCGGGAAGCTCCAGTACCCAGAAGCACAGGAGGTTGAGCAGCATCGGGGTGGTGGTATCACCTGCTCCGTTGAGCGCCTGGGTGAGCACCATGCCGTAGGCATAGAAGAGGAAGCCGGCGCTCACGACGCGCAGGCAGCGCACGGCGATGGCGGCCACCTCGGGGTCCTGGGTGAAGGTGGAGATCAGCGGCTCGGCGAAGAGGATGAAGCCGAGCCCCACCGAGCCGAGGAACACCATGTTGTAGAGGCCCGCGCGCCAGACGGCCTGCTCGGCGCGCTCGGGCCTGCGGGCGCCCAGGTTCTGTCCCACCAGCGTGGCCGCGGCGTTGCTCATCCCCCACGAGGGCAGGAGGGCGAACAGGATGATGCGCATGCCGATGGTGTAGCCCGCCACCGCGGCACTGCCGGCCGCCGCCACGATGCGCACCAGCACCGTCCAGCTCGCGGTGCCCAGCATCGTCTGGAACACGGCGCTGCCCGACAGCCTCAGCATGGCGAGCAGGGTGGCCGGCTCGAAGTGCAGGTGCTCGCGGCGGATGGACACCCGGCTGGTGCCCCGGAAGAGCCGGTAGAACTGGTAGCAGACACCCACCCCGCGGCCGATCGTGGTCGCCAGGGCCGCGCCCACCACGCCCAGCTCCGGGAAGGGCCCCAGGCCGAGCACGAGACACGGGCACAGGAGGATGTTGAGCGCGTTGGCGAGCCCGAGCACGCGCATGGACACGGCGGCATCGCCCACGCCGCGGAAGATGGCGTTGATGAGGAAGAGCAGGAGGATGATGACGTTGCCGCCCAGGAGGATCTGCGTGTAGCGGTACCCCTCTTCCACGACCCAGCGTGAGCCGCCGAGCAGCGCGAGCAGGGGCTGGGCGAACACCACGCCGGCCACGGCGATGGGCACGGAGACGAGCACGCCCAGGGCGATGGTCTGCACGGCCACGCGTGCGGCCGCGTCCGGATCCTTCTCGCCGGTGCGCCGGGCGATCATCGCCGTGGCCCCGATGCTCAACCCCATGGCCAGGGCGTACAGCAGCGCGAGGATGGACTCGGTGAGCCCGACGGTGGCGATGGCCTCGGAGCCCAGGCGGGACACGAAGAACACGTCCACGAGGGCGAAGACGGACTCCATCAACATCTCGAGGACCATGGGGACGGACAGCAGCAGGATGGCCCGTCCCACGGGGGCCTCGGTGAAGTCCTGCTCGGTCCCCCGGACGGCTTCCTTCAGGGAGTCCCAGAGACTCGGGGCAGGGCCTTCATGTGCGCTCATGGGCCCCACATAGCCCGAAGCGCCTCTGGATTCTCAGGAATCCAGCAGCGGGAAGAAATGGCCGATGGGACCATTGCCCCGGCCGATCGCGAGCGGGTGCTGGAGGGCCCGGGTGACATACTGCTTGGCCTGCCGGGTGGCCTCGAGCAGTCCGAGCCCCAGGGCGAGGTTGGCGGCGATGGCCGCGGACAGCGTGCACCCGGTGCCGTGCGTGTTGCGCGTCTCCAGCGAGGCCAGGTGCAGCGTCTCGAAGCGCTCGCCGTCGAACCAGACGTCGGTGCCGCACAGGGAGCCCGGCATGGCGCCGCCCTTGACGAGCACCGCCCTGGGCCCGAGCCGGTGGATGCGGCGCGCGGCCTCCCGCATGTCCTCCAGCGTGTGGAACTCCAGGCCCGCGAGAAGCTGCGCCTCGTGCCGGTTGGGGGTGACGAGGGTGGCCAGGGGGAGGAGCTGGTCGCGCAGGGCCGACACGGCCTCGTCGTCGATGAGGCGGGAGCCCGCGCGGGACACCATGACGGGATCCACGACGAGCGGGGTGATGCCGAGCGTCCGGACGCGCTCGGCCACGGTGGAGATGATCGCCCGGTTGACGAGCATGCCCGTCTTGGCGGCGCCGATGCCGATGTCCGAGGCGACGGCGTCGATCTGGGCGGCGACGGACTCGGGGGGCATGACGTCCACCCGGGTGACGCCGAGCGTGTTCTGGGCCGTCAGCGCGGTGAGGGCGCTGGTGCCATGGACGCGGTGGAACGAGAAGGTGCGCAGGTCCGCCTGGATGCCCGCGCCACCACCACTATCCGAGCCCGCGATCGTGAGCGCGGTCGCTACCTTCCTGGGGTGCTCCATGGGGGGGAACATAATTCCGAGGGAGTGCCGTCTCCACGCAACTTCTGGGGCGGCTTCGGCGATAATGGAATTCGGACTTCCCACCCGTACGGGCGGTGTCCCCCTGGAGACTCCATGTCCACCATCAACGGCCTGACCGGTCCCCGCCTGCCCACCTCGACGACGGCCTCGTCCTCGGCGGGCGCGGCCTCCCGCACGAGCTTCCTCTCGCGCGTGCAGGCGAGCGCCAGCGGCGCCGTGGCGATCCGCCCGGCCAACGCCCCCCTCGTCTCCGGCCGCGACATCGTCTCCCAGACGGTCTCCGCCGCCCGGAAGGAGGCTGCCGCCGGTTCCACCCAGGACGCGGCCGCCCCCGCCATGTCCCCGGAGGAGCAGGCCGTCCGGGAGATGTCACGCATGTCCCTGATGAACACCGTCCAGTCCATCTTCCAGGGCTTCGGCCAGATGCCCAAGCCCGATCAGGACTGAGCGCCGCCTCAGAACTTCGGGATGCGCAGCGTCTTGCTGATCATCGCGCTGCCGCTGGCGAAGTAGAGCAGCACGATGGGGTGGAACTGGAAGGGGCCCACGTCCCACACGCCGAAGGGGAGCGAGTCCCCGGTCTGGCCCTTCCAGAAGAAGAAGGCGAGCACCATCACCAGCGCCAGGCTGGTGGGGATGGGGGTGCCCTCGAAGTACTTCACCTTGCCCGTGTTGTCCGAGAGGGTGGCCGCGGTGACGTTGAAGCGCGCCAGGCGGCTGATGCCGCAGCCCACGAAGTAGAGCAGCACCGCCACGTCCAGCGCGCCGCGCAGCCCCATGGCGAAGGCCAGCGCCGCGGGCGCCATGCCGAAGGAGACGACGTCCGAGAGCGAGTCCAGATCCGCCCCCAGTGGCGAGGACTGGAAGCGCCAGCGCGCGATGCGGCCGTCTAGGGCATCGAGGATGAAGGCCAGCGGCAGCAGCCCGAAGGCCAGCCACAGCCAGTGGTGCATCCCGGTGGCCAGGTACTGCATCTGCGCCAGGATGGAGCCCGCGCCCGAGAAGGCATTGCCCAGCGTGACGAAGTCCGCCGGCGTGAAGGTGCGAATCATCGAGAAGTGGCGCGGCTCACGTTTCTGCGGCGACTCCGTCGGCATGCTTTCCCTCCGCGGCCCCCGGGGGGCGTGGAACCCGAGGCTTAGCGCATCTTGCGGCCTTCGCCGCTTTCTTTGCGGGGCGGTGCGCAGGAATTGCACGGGCCGTGAGCCGGCCCTCCGCTACGCCTGCCCGCCCGGCCGGTGGTGGCGGACCGCCTCGCGGAAGCCGCGGAACTTCTCCACCAGCTCCTCCATGGCCCGCTGCGACACGTCCGTCACGTCCTCGGCGAGCTTCTCCGCGTCGCGCACCACGGGCTCCAGCTCCTTCCACTTCTCCCGGGCCTCCATGCCGGCCAGGTGGATGTCCACGCGGATCTCATCGCGCAGGGTTTTCAGCCGGCCGAGGTTCTCCTTCATCCAGTCGCGCATCTGTCGCTCGTTCATGACGCGTCCCTCCGTTTCGTGCTGTGTCCAGGGCGGAAGAGAGCAAGCGACGTGCCGGTCCTCTATCGGACGCGGGTCGTGCCGTTCCGCCCGGTAGCGGACACGCGCGCAGGTGGGAGTCGCGGGGGAATGCCTGTCCCGGACGGAGGGAGCGGGGTGGGCGTTGCCCCCCCCACCCTGGGTGCCTAGCTTCGCACCCTGATTCCTCCGGGTCCCTCGCAGGGGCTCCGGGTGGGTGGGCGCAGGGTGGGGTGGGGAAGGGGAATGGGATCCATGAGCAGGCGCTGGGGCCTGTGTGTCCTCGCAGTGTTGTCGGTGCTGACGGGGTGTGCCGATCGTGACCGTCCGGCCATTGCCGATGGCAGGCTGACGGCGACGCCGGGTGGGTTGGACTTCCAGCGGGTGGCGATCTTCGACGGGCGCGAAGCGGAAGTGGTGCTGCGCAACGTGGGGCGCTCCCGCATCATCGTGGACGAGGCCTGGGTGGAAGGTCCCCCGGGGACCTGGCAGGTGGACTTCACCCACGAGGGGCCGCACTCGCTCGTTCCGGGCGGGGATTGCTCGCTGCGGGTGCGCTTCACGCCGCAGGGGGAAGGGACGCTGCCGGCCACGCTGGTGGTGCGCTCGGACTCGAAGAAGGAGCCGCTCATCCGCGTGCCGTTGCAGGGCAGCGGGGTGGATGCCTGGGCGCGCGTGACGCCGCGGCGGCTGGACTTCGGGCGCATCGAGGCCGACTCCTCCAAGACGCTCACCTTCACGGTCAACAACCCCACGGACATGCCGGTGGAGGTGTTGCCGAAGCTGGTGGGAGCGGACCGGGACGAGTTCACCTCGGCGCCGGTGACGCTGGGGCCTGGGGAGCAGCGCGAGGTACCCATTACCTTCTCGCCGGGGCGGGTGGGCCGCAAGCAGGTGGCGCTGGCGGTGTCGCCGTGCAGGGGCTGCTCGGACGTGGCGGTGCAGGTGGCGGCCGAGTCGCTGGAGCAGGCGGTGGTGGCCGAGCCGCCGCTGCTCGACTTCGGCTCCATTCCCGTGGACAAGGACAGCTTCCGGCTGGCGCGCCTGCGCAACCTCAGCACGGAGCCCATGACGATCACGGAGCTGAAGCTGGAGGGCCGGGATGCCTCCTTCAGCCATGGCGCCCCGGGGCTGCCGCTGGTGCTGGAGGGCGGCGAGACGCGCACCTGGGAGCTGCGTTACAGCCCGGGCCACATGGGGCCGGCCGAGGACATGGCCTTCTTCCACGTGGTGAGCAAGCGCCACCCCACCACGGACGTGGCGCTGCGCGGCTATGGCGGCGCGGCGGAGCTGTGTGTGTCGCCCCTGGCCCATGACTTCGGGCGCCAGCCGAGGGGCTCGAAGACGGCGGTGACCGTCAACGTGAAGAACTGCGGTGCCGCCAACGGGGGGCCGCTCACCCTCTACGGGCTCGAGTTCCAATCGGCGGACGGGCACCCGGACGCGGACGTCCAGTTCAACGTGGCCCCGCTGGCGCTGCCACACCGGCTGTTGCCCGGTGAGGAGGTGAACTTCAAGGTCTTCTACGAGCCCATGCGCGAGGGCGCCGCGGCGGGCCGGCTGCTGATGACGACGGACGTGTACACGGGCAGCACCACGGAGATGAACTTCACGGGCCTGGCCGAGCCGCACCTGCCCTGCCGGCTGGCTGTCACGCCGGCGGAGGTGGACTTCGGCACGGTGGAGCCGGGGTATGGCGCGGTGCTGGGCGTGAAGGTGGCCAACACCGGCACGGACCTCTGCGCGGTGAAGAACATCCGCCTGAGCGACGACGGGGGCGGGGTGTTCAGCCTGCCCGGCGGCGCGCTGGACGGCGTCATCATCTATCCGGGGGACTACTTCAGCTACATGGTGGCCTTCCGCTCGCCCGTGACGGGGGGTGACTTCACGGGGGTGGTGCAGTTCGAGCCGGCGGATCCCGCCACTCCGGTGGTGCGGGTGCCGCTGATGGCCCACTCGCAGAACGCGTGCCTGGTGGCCTCGCCGCGCTTCGTGGACTACGGCGTGTCGCGCCCGGACTGCGCTCCGGCCCCGCGCGAGGTGAACTACCTCAACGCCTGCCGCTCGCCGGTGACGGTGTCCAACGTCCTCATCGGCCCGGGCACCACGGATGGGGAGTTCGAGCTCCACGACGCACCGGCCACGCCCTTCACGCTGGACTCGAACGACGGCTTCACCGTGACGGTGGGCTACCTGGCCCAGGTGTACGGGCTCAACATGTCGCCGCTCTTCGTGGACTCGTCGGATCTGCCGGTGCCGCTGCTCGTCCCGCTCATCGGCGAGTCCTCCAGGCGCATGGACAAGACGGACACGTTCATCCAGCAGGACGGCTCCAAGGTGGACGTGCTCTTCGTGGTGGACAACACCGCGTCCATGGTGGAGGAGCAGCCGCGCATCGTGGCGGCCATGCCCGCCTTCGCCGACGCGGCCCTGGGCAAGGGCGTGGACCTGCACGTGGCGGTCACCACCACGGGCATCGACGAGGCCTCCGCCGCGTGCCCCGGCGGGGCCAACGGTGGAGAGGCGGGCCGCTTCGTCCCGGTGGACAACAGCCGGCCGCGCATCCTGACGAACCGCACGCCGGGCCTGGCGTCCGTGCTGCAGCAGAACGTGAACGTGGGCCAGTGCGCCCAGGTGGAGCAGGGCTTCGAGGCCGTGCGGCGCGCCCTGTCGCCGCCGCTGGTGAACAACGCGGACGACGTGCGCACGCCTCCGAAGAACGACGGCAACCTGGGCTTCCTGCGCGACGAGGCGGCGCTGGTGGTCGTCTTCATGGGCGACGAGGATGACCACTCGCCCGACAGCGTGGACACCTACGTGCGCTTCCTCCGCACGCGCAAGGGCGAGAACCAGCCGCAGCGCATGACCATCTATGCCATCGCGCCCACGGCCTCGGGCTGCCCCACCTCGGGCGGCGCCGGGACGCGCTACGCCGAGGCCGCCTCCCGCACCGGTGGCGAGGTGCTCTCCGCGTGCGCCGCGGACTACGCGCCGCTGCTCCGCTCGGTGGCCACCAAGGCGTTCTCCGCCCAGGACCGCTTCCCGCTCAGCGAGCCGCCAGACGCCGGCAGCATCGCGGTGCGCGTGAATGGAACCGCGGTTACTGGATGGACCTACGACGGCGCCACCAACAGCGTCGTCTTCTCCACGGCGCCCGCTCCGGGCGCGAAGGTGGAGGTCTACTACCGCCGCGCCTGCCGCTGAGCAGTGCGGCGGGGGAGCGCTCCGGAGCCGGTAAACCGGCTCCGGAAGGGACATGTCGGCCCTGGGTGCTACAGCTCTGCATCGGTCTGTGCGGTTGACCGGAAAATTGGAGGGCAACCCATGCTGAGTACCCTGAGGGCGTCCCCGCAGCAGGAGGCGACGGTGAGCTCCCGACAGCACGAAGACAATTCCACGCCCGAGCGCCCGCTCACCCGCCACGCATCCACGCCATCCGCCCGCTCGCCTGGCGGCTTGCGTGTCATCGAGGGCGGAGGGCAGCGCCGGCAGGACGAGCCGCTCGTCTCCCGTGACGCGGTCGCCCGCGTGCTCATGGAGGCGGGCGTGGATCTGCTCCTGCGCCGCATCAGCACGGCCCGGGCCGCGGAGATCGAGCGCAAGGTGGACCGGGTGCTGGATTTGTTCGACCGGGTGGATGCCGCGCCCCTGCTGATGCCGGTGCTGCAGCGGCACCTGGACGAGCTGGAAGCCCTCATGAGGGAGACCCGCCAGGTCAGAGCCCCGGCCCGCCGCGGCGGGTAGTGCGGTAAGGGGGGGCGTGCGGGGAAAAGTGCGACAGGACGTTTGACCCTCCCGGCCGGGGCGCTTACGCTCGGGGCCCCTTTGGCCTCCGGGTGTTGCCCGCCGCACCGTGTCGAACGAGAACTACGGCAAATACCAGCTCCTCAAGCGGCTCGCCATGGGAGGCATGGCGCAGATCTACCTTGCGCGCCAGCGGGGGCCCGAGGGCTTCGAGAAGCTGCTGGTCATCAAGCGCATCCTCCCGCACCTGGCGGAGAACGAGGACTTCGTCCGGATGTTCCTGGACGAGGCGCGCATCGCGGCCCGGTTGGATCACCCCAACATCGTCGACATCTACGATCTGGGGGCGCAGGACGACAGCTTCTTCATCGCCATGGAGTACATCCACGGCGAGGACTTGCGGCGCGTGTGGAAGCGCGCGGAGCGCAGCGGCCAGCTCATTCCGGTGCCGCTGGTGTGCCGCATCATGATCGAGGCCTGCGCGGGCCTGGACCATGCGCACAAGCAGAAGGACGCGCAGGGCAAGCCGCTGGGCATCGTCCACCGGGACATCTCCCCGCAGAACATCCTCCTGACGTTCGAGGGGCGGGTGAAGGTGGTGGACTTCGGCATCGCCAAGGCGGCGGACCAGGCCACCGTGACGCGCTCGGGGGTGCTCAAGGGCAAGTACTCGTACATGGCGCCGGAGCAGGCCGCCGGGCAGAAGAACCTGGACTGCCGCACGGACATCTTCGCGCTGGGCGTGGTGCTCTACGAGCTGCTCACCGGGATGCGCCTCTTCAAGCGCCTCACGGACATGGCCACGCTGCAGGCGGTGGCGGATTGCGAGATCGCTCTGCCCTCGCAGATCAACCCGCGGGTGCCCAAGGACCTGGATCCCATCGTCATGAAGGCGCTGACGCGCGAGCCGGAGGACCGGTACGCGGAGGCGCTGCAGCTCCAGCTCGCGCTGGAGGACTGGCTGCTCTCGCACCAGTTGCCGTCGTCCACGGCGCACGTGGCGGCCTTCATGAAGGAGCTGTACGCCGCGCGGCTGGCCGAGGAGGCCCGGCTGGGGGATGTGCTGGTGGAGGAGGCCGATTCCGGCTCGCCCGCCGGCGTTGGCAAGACGCCCGAGAAGGCGCCCGAGAAGTCCGGCGTGGAGACGATGGCGGCACCGCGCAAGGCGGACACGCACGTGCCGCCACCGGAGCGTCCCTCGCAGCGCACCCCGGGCCGGCGTGATCCGCGTGGCTCCTCGGAGCGCAAGGCCCTGGAGCCCCAGCCCCGGCGCACCGTGGACATCCGCCGGGCTCCGGCTCTCGAGCTCGGGGAGGAGCCGCGTTCCTTCTCCTCCGACAAGCCCGGACGGCGCCGGACCCCTGCTCCCGAGCCCACGGAGGAGTCGCGCTCCGAGGCGTCCGATCCCGAGAAGACGTTGGCGCCGAGGTCGAGCCGGTCGCGTCAGCCGGCCGTGCCTCCTCCCGCCGAGGCGCCCCCCCGGAAGCCGTACCGGCTCGCCCTGCTGGCGGTGGGCCTGGGACTCTTCGTGGGCGTGGGCCTGGGCGGGTGGTTGGCCCTGCGCTCCGAGCCTTCCCGGGTGGCGGCGGGGCCCGTGGCGCAGCCCGCCGCGCCGGAGCCCTCGCGGCCCGCCGCCGAGCCATCCGCGCCCTCCGTCGAGGAGACGAAGCCCGCGGGGGCCGCGCCCGTTCCCCCGGCCCGGGAAGAGCCGAAGCCGGAGCCCGAGCGGCTCGCCACGGGCACGGTGGAGCGTACGGCGCCGCAGGAGTCTCGCCGGGGCACGGTGCGCTTCGCGGTCACCCCGTGGGCCGAGGTGTCCTGCGGTGGGCGCAACCTGGGCAGCACCCCGCTGCCGGACGTCCACTTCACCGCGGGCGTGTACGAGTGCAGGTTCTCCAACCCGGAATTGGGGACGCGTACCCAGCGGGTCGAAGTGAAGCCCAACGGCCACACCAAAGTGGTCGTGAAGTTCTAGCCCGTTCTCCAGGATCTCCGCCGTGACACTCGAAGCAGGCACCCCCATCGGCAAGTACGTCGTCAAGCGCAAGCTCGCCGAGGGAGGAATGGCTGAAATCTACCTGGCCACCTCCACGGGCGCCGAGGGCTTCGAGAAGGAAGTCGTCATCAAGCGCGTGCGCTCGTTCCTGTCGGACGACGAGAGCTTCGTGCAGATGTTCATCGCGGAGGCGCGGCTGGCCTCGGGGCTCAACCACGCCAACGTGGTGCAGATCTTCGACTTCGCCAAGCACGAGGACTCGTACTACCTGGCGATGGAGTACGTGCGCGGCTGCTCGCTGTGGGATTTGCGCAAGCGCTGCCGGGAGAAGGGCATCTCCGTGCCGCCGGTGCTGGTGGCGCACATCGGCGCGCAGGTGGCGGCCGGGCTGCACTACGCGCACCGGCTCAAGTCCTCGGACGGGGAGCTGGTGCACCTGGTGCACCGGGATGTCACCCCGCACAACGTGCTGCTGTCCTACGACGGCGCGGTGAAGCTCACCGACTTCGGCATCGCCAAGGCCAGCAACAAGCTGACGCAGCCGGGCGTGCTCAAGGGCAAGTTCGCGTACATGTCCCCGGAGCAGGCGCGCGGCGAGGTGGTGGATGCGCGCACGGACGTCTTCGCGCTGGGCGTGGTGCTCTGGGAGATGCTCACCGGGGGCCGGTTGTTCGACGGGGACTCGGAGATGGCCGTGCTCCGGGCGGTGCAGGAGAGCGTCATCGCGCCGCCGGCCCGCCTCAACCCGGACGTGCCCGAGGAGCTGGACCGGGTGGTGTGCACCGCGCTCGAGCGTGACCCGGAGGCCCGCTACCAGTCCGCGGGCGAGCTGGAGCGCGCGCTCGCCCAGTGCGTGCTGCACCGCGCGACCAGCGTGGACGAGACGGACGTGGGCACCTTCATACGGCGGCTCTTCGACGTGCCCCTCACCCAGTTCATCGCGGTCCCGTCCGCGCTGATGGACCGTTCGCAGCGCAGCCGCTCCGGCAGCGTGCCCGTGGCGGGGACGACCCCGGGCGTGCGCGCGCCGGAGCCCGCTCCCCAGGTGCCCGCGCCCGCTCGCGAGGCCACCGCGGTGCTGCCCGGCTCCAACCCGGCCTCGGGGCGTGACAGGCCCGTGCGCCCGGAGACTCCCGAGGAGTCCCTGGTCTCCGCGTCCACCCAGGTGCTGTCCCGCGACCCGCTCCCGCCGCGCTCCACCCTGCCGCTGCCCTCGGCCCCGGGGGAGCGCAACTCCCGCCCCATGCCCGTGGTCAGCCCGGCGGGGCAGGGGCGCTCGCTGGAGCCCGTGGCCGTCGAATCCGCTCCCGCTCCCGCTCCTGTCCCGGCGGCCCAGGTGATGCCCGCGGGGGCTTCCGCTCAGGCGGCTAACGGGCCGAAGCGCGGGGGCAAGGGACTGTGGGTCGGCGCGAGCGTGGCGGCCGTGGTCCTCATCGGTGGGGCGGCCGCCCTGGTGGGGCCGTCGAAGCCGCCGGCTCCCGAGGCGTCCGTCTCCGCACCGGGCACTCCGGAGCCAGGTGCGGCGCCGGCTCCCTCCGCTTCCTCCCCGGCGAAGGCCGAGGTTCCCCCGCCGCCCGCCCCCGAGCCCGTTCTCGCGGACGCGCCCGACGCGGGGTCGCCCGATGCCGGTGCCGTGGCGGCCGTGACGCCTCCGTCCGAGGCTCCTCCGGCCCCGGCGGGGACCGGGGGGCAGACTCCGGCGAAGCAGGCTCCGGCCGCGCAGGCCGAGGGGACGCTCACCGTCAAGGCCGTGCCGTATGCCGACGTCTATGTCGGCGGCGAGCGCGTCAGGCGGGAGCTGCAGGGGACCGCGAACCTCCGGCTCGCGCCGGGCACCTACAAGGTGACGTTCAAGCACCCCGCGCGCACCGAGTCCTTCGACGTCACCATCACCCCCAATGGCCGGGTGACGAAGGCGTTCAACGCGACCCGCAAGTAGCGCGCCCGCCGTTCACTTCCCGACTCCGTAACCCCCGCGCCGCCGGTTGACCCCGGCGCGCCAGGGCCCTCGTACGCCCGGTGCTACCGGCTGCTACAGGCTTTTGTTGACAGATTCCCGGGCTCTCTGGCATTCAATGGCCTCCATTCAGTAGCATATATTCAATGGAAGGCATGCGGTTGCTGGAGCCCGACGAGCTCGAACGCATCGAACGCGACTTCGCCGGAGGGCTGCCCGCGAGGGAGATCCTCGAGATCTTCCGTCCCCGGGGCGTTCAGCTCTCCGAGGCGACGTTCCGCAAGTACGTGCAGGTAGGCCTGTTGCCCCGCAGCCGCCGGGTGGGGCGCAAGGGCAAGCACCAGGGGAGCCGGGGGCTGTACCCGGTGGAATCAGTTCGGCGGATCAACGCCATCAAAAAAATGATGGCCGAGGGTCACACCCTGGAGGACATCAAACGCTCCTTCTTGTTTCACAAGAATCACATCGATCAGCTCGAGCGGGATCTCTCCGAGGTATTCGAGGGGTTTCAGGATCAGATGGGGGAGCGCGCCTTCGGTACGGAGTACCGGCGCACATTGGAGGCGGAGCTGGCCGCATTGAAGTCAAGGGCTCGGGAGCTGGTCCGGGACGTGTCCCGGCTGGGGAGTGCGGTCACCGCGCGCCGAGACGAAAAGCTCCATTCGCAATAGGATGAAGGGTGGGGGACCGGGTAGAGTGGAATCATCGCTGGAGGGGACATGTCTGAAGTGAAGCAGCAGCGGCCGGAGGAGGAGGCGCCCGCGGAGGCGGATGGTGGGGTGGAGCGCCGTCGCTCGAAGACGATGTCGCGGAAGGAGATGGCGAGGGATCTGCGCCGCCGCCGCTTGACGGGGCAGATCGATCCCGAGGAGAGCGAGCTCCTCACCGCCGTCGACTCGCAGCGTCCGAAGACGCGGGCGGACTGTGTGAACGGTCCCCGTCCGTGCCTCTTCGTGTCCTGCAAGCACAACCTCTATTTGGATGTGAACCCGGAGACCGGGTCCATCAAGCTCAACTTCCCGGACAAGGAGATCTGGGAGCTGGAGCACACCTGCGCCCTGGACGTGGCGGAGAAGGGCGGCATCACGCTCGAGGAGGTGGGCGCCATCATGAACCTCACCCGCGAGCGCATCCGTCAGGTGGAGACGCGCGGTCTGCTCAAGCTGCGCGAGGCCACCGAGGCCGAGCCCCCGGTCTCGGCCCGCAAGCCCTGAAAATCGCGCCGGAATCCGCTGGCGCACACGGGTTGCATGCTTCGTTGACACATAGGGGGGTGGTTGCTACACGAACCGCCTCTCCTACAGACAGAGGCGTGCAACCCCGTGCTGGCTCTCCTCAGCGTTTCCGATAAACGCGGTCTGGTCCCCTTCGCGCAAGGGCTCGTCCGGCTCGGCTTCGAGCTGCTCTCCACCGGAGGCACGCTCGCCGCGCTCCAGTCCGCGGGCGTCCCCGCCAGGAAGGTCTCCGAGCACACCCAGAGCCCGGAGATCCTCGGCGGGCGGGTGAAGACGCTCCACCCCCGCATCCACGGCGGCCTCCTCGGACGGCCGGACCTGGAGAGTGACCGGGCGGAGATGGCCGCCAACGGCATCAGCCCCATCACCCTGGTGGCCGTCAACCTCTACCCCTTCCGCCAGACGGTGGCCTCCGGCGCCTCCGAGGCCGACGTCATCGAGCAGATCGACATCGGCGGTCCGGCCATGGTGCGCGCCTCGGCCAAGAACTTCCGCCACGTGACGGTGGTGGTGGACCCGGACGACTACGAGGCCGTGCTGGCCGAGCTGGAGAAGTCGCGCGCCACCAGCGAGGAGACGCGCCGGCGGCTGATGCGCAAGGCCTTCGCGCACACCGCGGCCTATGACGCCTCCATCTCGGGCTGGCTGTCGGCGCAGGCCGGCGAGCCGTTCCCCCAGGAGCAGACGCTCGCGTTCCAGAAGGTGCAGAACCTGCGCTACGGCGAGAACCCGCACCAGCGCGGCGCCTTCTACCGCGAGCACGCCGCGCCCTCCGAGCCCACCGTGGCCTTCTCCCGCGTCCTTCAGGGCAAGGAGCTCTCGTACAACAACATCCTGGACCTGGATGCGGCGCTGGGCCTGGTGCTCGAGTTCCCCGAGCAGCCCTGCGCCGTCATCATCAAGCACAACACGCCCTGCGGCGTGGCGCTGGATGCGTCGCTGGTGACGGCCTACCGCACGGCGCGCGCCATCGACGAGGTGTCCGCCTTCGGTGGCATCGTCGCGCTCAACCGCGAGGTGGATCGCACCTGCGCCGAGGCCCTCGCGGAGACGTTCCTCGAGGCCGTCATCGCCCCGTCCTACTCGGCCGAGGCCCTGCAGGTGCTGGCGGCGAAGAAGAACCTGCGCCTCCTGGAGGCGGGCCCTGGCCTGGCCTCGACGTCTGCCCGGCCGAGGGCCCAGGTAGAGGCCCGGAGCGTGTCTGGCGGTCTGGTCCTCCAGGACCGGGATGCCGTCGAGCCCCCGCTCGAGTGGAAGGTCGTCAGCAAGCGCGCGCCCACCCCGGAGGAGGAGAGGGCTCTGCGCTTCGCCTGGAGGGTGTGCAAGCACGTGAAGAGCAATGCCATCGTGTTCGCCCATGGCTCGAAGCTGCTGGCCGCCGGAGGAGGGCAGACGAGCCGGGTGGACTCGGCGAAGATCGCCGCCAACCGGGGGGGCGAGGCCCTCAAGGGGAGTGCCGTGGCCTCGGATGCCTTCTTCCCCTTCAGGGATGGGCTCGACGAGGCCGCCCGGGCGGGGGCCACCTGCGTCATCCAGCCTGGCGGCTCGGTGAGGGACTCAGAGATCATCGCCGCGGCCGATGAACATGGAATGGCCATGGTGCTCACCGGAGTGCGACACTTCCGGCACTGAGCCATGCGGATCATCTGCCAAAAATGTGCGGCGGCCTACGCCATCGATGACCGGGTCATCACGCCCAAGGGTGTGCGCGCGCAGTGCCCGCGCTGCCGTCACCTCCAGTTGGTGAAGCGTGAGGATTCGCCCGCGGTCCCGGAGTCCAAGCCCGCTGCCGCCGTGCCGAAACCCGCCGCCCCCGCGGCCAAACCCGCTCCCGCGGCGAAGCCCGCCGTGGCGGCGAAGCCCGCTGCCGCCAACGCGAGACCGGCCACTCCGTCCGCGTCCCTGACCGACTCGCTGTTCGGCGATCTCGGGGACCTCGAGCCGGCGCCGGATCCCAACGAGGCTCCAGCGAGCTCGCTGCTGAACGACCTCGAGTCGCTCGGAAGACCGGCCACGCCCGCGGCTCCGCTGGACAAGGACTCGCTGTTCGGCGACCTCGCCGAGCTCACCCAGTCCTCTCCGTCCAATCCGGCGATCGACCTCGCCGCCGCGTCCACGCCGGCCGCGCCGAGCTATTCGATTCCGTCGGATCTGATGTTCGACGAGATCGCGCCGCCTCCGGCCCCCGTGCCGCAGCCCAGGCCGGCCGCACCGGTGCAGGCCCGGCCCGCCGCGCCCGCGCCGCAGCCCAAGCCGGCCGCTCCGGCCTACTCGGTTCCGTCGGACGACGCGCTGTTCGACTTCAACGCGCCGCCTGGATTCGATCCGCCGCCTCCCGCGCCGAAGCCCGCCGCGCCCGCAGCGAAGCCCGCCGCCGCGTTGCCGGAGATGGCGGACGACGGCATCTTCGATTTCAACTCGCCGCCCGGCTTCGACTCGCCGCCTCCCGTGGCCGCTCCGGCCCGGCCCGCCGCCGCGTTGCCGGAGATGGCCGACGACGGCATCTTCGACTTCAACGCGCCGCCCGGCTTCGACGCACCGCCTCCGGCGGCTGCTCCCGCGGCCGCGGACGCTGATCCGCTGCTGGACTTCTTCGGTGCACCGCCCTCGCAGCCAGCGCCCGCCGCGGCGCCCATGCCCGTCGCGGCTCCGGCACCCGCCAGGGCTCCCGCTCCCGTTGCCTCCGGCGGAATCCAGAAGACGTGCCGTGAGTGCGGCAAGCAGATGGTGGACCCGTTCGATCTGGCGCTCGGTTCATGCGAGGACTGCCGGCATCGCGGACAGCAGAAGCCCACGCCCGCTCCCGTTCCCGAGTCCCGGTCGGTGGAAGTCATCAACCTGCCGCCGCTCGGCGATACGGGGAATGCCGGAGGCGCGCCGATGCCTCCGGAGCCCGGCAGTGGCGCCCGCGCCGCTCCCGTGCTGGCGCCCGAGTCGCGCAGCGCCGTCGCGCAGCGTTCCGGCGTGGCCGTGTCCGCTTCCAGCGGTGGAGGCCGTGGTGCCCTGGTGGCGGCCGCGGTGGTCCTGCTGCTCGCCGGTGGCGGTGGGGCCGCGTACTTCTTCGTCCCCCAGGTGAAGGCGCTGGTGGGCGGTGGCGAGTCCGGCGGAGGCGGGGAGTCCACGGCCTCGTCCGGCCAGAAGCCCTCGGCCGCCGCGCTGCCTCCCGCACTGGAGTCCGTGCTGCCTCGCTGGCAGCTCATGTTCGTGGACGCCAACGGCGGCGACAGCAAGCAGCTCCTCTCGCAGGGCCAGTCGCTGCTCGAGAAGGATCAGCGCATCGCCTACTCGGAGGCCGCGGAGGCCTTCCAGCGGGCGCTGTTGGCGGATCCCCGGAATGACGCGGCCATCGGCGGCTATGTCCAGGCGCTCGCGCTGGGGCTCGGCTCGCGGATGGATGACCCGACCTTCCAGGAGGCGAGCTCCTCATCGAGGCCGCCGAGAGCCGGTCCCGCCGCGGGCCGGATCTGCTGGTGGCACACGCCAACCTCCTGCTCGCGCGCTCCGGCAACTCGGACAACGTGCAGCAGGCGCAGAAGCTCGCCGAGGAGGTGCTGGCCAACCCCAAGAATGGCACCGCGGCGCAGAAGGCCGAGGCCCACCTGGTGCTGGGCCGCGTCTTCCTGACGTCCTCCCGCGAGCTGGCCAACCAGCACTTCGAGTCAGCGCTGGCCATCGCCTCGGACTTCCAGCGCGTGCACTACTACCGCGCGCTGGCCGACGAGACGGCCGGTGACTACTCGCTGGCGATCGAGCGGCTGCAGAAGCGGCTCGCGCAGGATCCCGACCACTGGGAGACCCGGTCCACCCTGGCCCGCATCTTCATGGAGGTGGGGCAGGTGGAACAGGCGCGCGAGCTCTACGAGTCGCGTCTCAAGAGCGCTCCGGCCGACTTCCAGGCGCTCCTGGCGATCGCGGTGATGCGCTACCAGGTGGAGAACGGGCTCACCGGTGGGCTTGGGGCCATGCGTGCCCTGCTGCGCAGCCGCGACAAGTACGACGAGCGCGAGGTCTCGGAGCTGCTGCTGCACCTGTCGGCCGCGGAGCGCTCGGCCAACAACCTGGAGGCGTCGGCCAAGGCGGCCCGCGAGTCGCTGCAACTGGTGAAGAACAACCCGGGGGCGCACCTGCAGCTCTTCCTGGTGGCCGTGCAGCGCAAGGACGCCAAGGCGGCGGCCGAACACCTCGCCAGCCTCAAGGGCCACCTGGATCTGCCCGTGGTGGAGAAGATGCTCGAGGGCCGGCTGCGGCTGCTCGAGCGCAAGCCCGCCGAGGCCATGACGCTCTTCCTGGAGGCCTCGAAGCTGGATGAGCGCTACGTGGATGCGCTGATCCTGGCCGGAGTGGCCGCCGCGCAGGATGGACGCCGCGACGAGGCCTTCCGCATGCTCGGCCATGCCGCCAAGGGAGATCCGCTGCGGCTGACTCCCCGGCCGGTCGTCACGCCCTTCTACCTGCGTCCGGGAGATCTGCTCGACGGGCTCGAGGGCTCCATCGTGGGCGCTGCCCGCGGGTCCGATGACATCCTGGCCAACCTCTACGAGGGCATCCTCCGCTTCCACCAGGGCGAGGGCGCGGCGGCGGAGAAGCTGCTCAAGAAGGTGAACGACGTCGACACCAACCACGCTGTCGCGTCCACCTACCGGGCCCTCATCTCCCTGGGCCGCAAGGACCTGAAGGCGGCGAAGCTGCATGCCGCTCGCGCCGTGGCGGGGGGCCGCAACGAGGGCATCGCCCACCTGGTGCAGGGCGTGGTGTGGGTGGAGTCCAAGGAAATGGAGCTGGCCAAGCGCTCCCTGCGCGACGCGCTGACAAACGCGCCGAAGCTGTACTCGGCGGAGGCGAAGCTGGCCGAGCTGGAGGGGGCCTCCAGCCGCGAACGGCTGGTCAGGCTCCTGAGCCTGGATCCTTCGTTCCTGCCCGCCAAACGCGTCCTCTACTCACTCGACAAACGAGGTTGATGTGAAGGTCCTTCTGCTCGGCTCTGGCGCGCGGGAGCACGCGCTCGCGTGGAAGCTGTCCCAGAGCCCGAAGCTGACGAAGCTGCTGGTGGGCCCGGGCAATCCGGGCACCGCCCGCGTGGCCACCAACGTGCCGCTCAAGGCGGACGCGCCCGAGGAGGTGGTGGCGCTCGCCCGGCGGGAGCAGGTGGACCTGGTGGTGGTGGGCCCGGAGGCGCCGCTGGTGGCGGGTGTGGCGGATGCGCTCGCCGCGGCCGGCATTCCCTGCTTCGGACCGGTGGCGGGGGCCGCGCTCATCGAGGGCTCCAAGGCCTTCGCCAAGGAGATCATGGCCGAGGCGGGCGTGCCCACCGCCGGCTTCGAGGTCTTCACCGACGTGGCCCAGGCCGAGGCCTACGCGGTGAAGCAGGGCCGCATCGTCGTGAAGGCGGACGGGCTGGCGGCGGGCAAGGGCGTCATCGTGGCGCAGGACGCGCAGGCCGCCCGCGAGGCGGTGCGCGCGGTGGGCGCCATGGGCAGCGCGGGCCAGCGGATGGTGCTGGAGGAACTGCTGGAGGGCGAGGAGGTGTCCGTCATCGCCCTGTGCGACGGCGAGCGCTACGTGCTGCTCCCGCCGGCGCAGGACCACAAGCGCGTAGGGGAGGGCGACACGGGGCCCAACACCGGAGGTATGGGCGCGTACGCACCGGCCCCCTTCCTCTCCGACGCGCAGCTCTCCGAGGTGGGCGAGCAGGTGATCGCCCCGACGCTGGCGACGCTGCGGCGGCGGGGAATCCCGTTCCGGGGCGCGCTGTATGCGGGCTTGATGCTGACGCGCAGTGGGCCGAAGGTGCTCGAGTTCAACGCGCGTTTCGGTGACCCCGAGACGCAGGTGCTGATGATGCAACTCGCGGAGGATGTGCTGCCGCTGCTGGACGCGTGTGCGCGCGGCACGCTGGAGCAGCGCCCGCTCGCGGTACATCCCGGGGCCTCGGTGGGCGTGGTGCTCGCAGCCCAGGGCTACCCGGAGACGCCTCGGCGGGGCGATCGCATCGACGGAGTCGACGCGGTTCCGGCCAGTTGCCCGGTGTTCGCCGCGGGCGTGGAGGAGAAGGGTGGAGCGTGGCTCACGGCCGGTGGCCGGGTGCTCACCGTGTGCGCGCGGGGCGCGGACCTGGCGGAGGCCCGTTCCCAGGCGTACGCCGCCACGGCCTGGCTCCGTTTCGAGGGCATGCATTTCCGCCGGGACATCGGCGCCAAGGGGCTGCGGGCGCCCGCCGTGAAGTGACGTGACGCCGTGAGCCTGCTCTCCCGCTATCTGCTCAAGGAGGCTCGTCGTCCCCCTCGTGGTGTGGGTGGCGTTCCTGTTCCTGCTCCTCTTCGTCATGCAGTTCCTCCGGGGCTCCGAGGTCATCCTCGGCTCGTCCGTGTCGCTGGCGGACCTGGGGCAGCTCATCGTCTACCTCGCGCCGCACTTCCTGATGATGGCGCTGCCGGTCGCCTTCCTGCTGGCCATCCTCCTGGGCCTCGGCCGGCTGTCGGAGGACCGCGAGCTCACCGCGCTCCAGGCGCTCGGCATCGGCCCGGTGCAACTGCTCGCGGGGCCACTGGCCATCGGCCTGGTGCTCTCCGCGCTCATGGTGTTCATCACCTCCACCGCCGAGCCGTGGGGCCTCACCAGCATCAAGGGCTTCGTCGCGGAGCTCATCAAGAAGAACGTGGTGGGCGACGTGAAGTCGGGCGTCTTCTACGAGGACCTGTCCAACCTCACCCTCTACGCCGAGACGGTCCACGAGGAGGATCGCCGGTGGACCAACGTGCTGCTGCATGACGATCGGGAGCCGTCCTCGCCCCTGTTGATGCTCGCGCGCAACGGCCAGGTGAACACCAACCGCTCCGGGCAGGTGCTGACGCTGGAGCTCGGAGATGGAGAGGCGCACCGGGCCAACCAGGATTCCGAGTCCTACTCGGTGGTCACCTTCCAGCAGGCGGAGATCGCCGTGGGCGTGGAGGGCTCCATGGGGCGGCGCAACCGCTTCCGCTCGCCGAAGGAGGAGCTCACGCCGTCCGAGCTGCTCCAGGCCGCCGACGAGGCCGAGCGCACCGGGGGAGACCCGAAGCCCTTCCTGAACTCGCTGTACAACCGGCTGGGGAATTCGCTGGCGCCGCTGGCCTTCGCGCTGCTGGGCACGCCGCTGGCCATCGGGCGGCGGCAGGGCGGACGCGCGTGGGGCTACCTGCTGTCGCTGGCCGGTTACGTGGCCTACCACCTGCTGATGCGCTTCTGCGAGCAGTTGGGCCTGCAGGACCGGCTGCCGCTGCCGCTGGCCAACCAGCTCGCCAACATCATCTTCTGCGCGGTGGGCCTGGTGGCCATGTACCGCGTCAGCCGCGCGGGGACGGTGCGGTGAAGGGCACGCTCTTCCGCTACGTGCTCCGCACGTACCTCCAGTTCGCGGTGGGCATCCTCGCCGCCGTGCTCTCCATCTTCCTGGTGGTGGACTTCGTGGACCGGGCGCGCCAGTACACCGGCGAGGGCTGGCTGTGGAACGTGGTGCTGCTGTACGCCAACAAGGCGCTGGTGGCCACGCAGCAGCTCGGGCCCGTGGCGCTGCTGCTGGCGGCGGGCACCTCGGTGTCCTCCCTGCGCAAGCGCGGCGAGGTGACGGCCATGCAGTCGCTCACCTTCGGCCCCAACGCCCTCTACCTGCCGGTGGCGCTGTGCGTGGGGCTGGCCTGCGTGGGGCTCATCGCCTTCGACGAGTGGGTGGTGGTGAAGGCGGCCCGGCGCGTGGAGGAGATCACCACCCAGCGCTTCAACCGCTGGGGAGACTGGGGCGTGTACCACTCGCCCAAGCAGTGGTTCCGCAAGGGAGATCAGATCTTCTACCTGCGCGGTGGCAGCGCGCAGGAGGGCTTCGAGAACGTGGCCATCCTCACCGTCACCCCGGAGTTCCGGCTGGCGCGGCGCCTGGACGCGCAGACGATGCGCCCGGTGGAGGGCACCCGCTGGGTGCTGGGCGGCGTGGTGGAGCGCTCCTTCACGAAGGACGGCCAGTCCCAGGTGCGCCAGGCGGCGGAGGCCGAGTACGACCTGGGCGTCACCCCGGACACGTTCCGCATCCGCCCCGGCCGGCCCGAGCAGATGCGGATACCGGTGCTGCGCGAGCAGATCCGCTCACGTGGGGAGGTGGGGCTGGCCACGGGGCAGTTCTCGCTCGTGCTCCACAACCGCTTCTCCCACCCGATGGCGAGCTTCCCCGCGGCCATGCTGGCGGTGGGCCTGGCCCTGCGCCCGGGACGCAAGGGGCACATGACGGTGGCCATCGTCGAGGGCCTGCTCATCTCCGTGACGATGTGGGGTTTGATGGTGGTGACCCGGACGCTGGCGCTCTCCGAGCGGCTGGCGCCTCCGGTGGCCGCGTGGCTTCCGGTGGGGCTGCTGGCGGTGGCCGCGGCCCTGCTGTGGCTGCGCGGTGAGGGCCGGCTGGGAGGCAGTGGCGCGTGAACGTCCGGTCCGAGGTGCTCGAGCGCTGGTTCCTGGTGTGCCTGGCCCTGTGGGGCGTGGGGTGCCTGTTCCTGGAGGCGCTCGCGGCGGTGGGGCTCGTCGCGTGCGCGCTGGTGGCACTGGTGGCGGCCCGGCAGGGCGGCGTCACCGTGCGGGGTGCGCTGCGCGCCTGGTGGCCCCTGGTGGCCTTCCTCGCGTGGGCGCTGCTGGTACCGGCGCTGTCCGGACACCGGCCGAGCGGGACGGGCGTGGCGCGCCTGCTGGACTTCGTGGGCATCCCCGTGGCGGCGATGGCGATCGCCCACCTGTCCGGCGCGCGGCGGGTGCGCCTGGCGTGGATTCTGAGTGGGGTGTTCCTCGTCTCGTGCGCGGTGGCGGGACTGCAGCACTTCGGCATGTGGCCCTCGCAGGAGGCCCTGCAGCCGCTGCGCTGGATGCGCCTGTCGTTCGAGCGCGTCTATGAGGCCGTGCCCGGCACGGAGAACCGCTTCATGGCCGGGGGCCTGCTGTTCCACCGGCTGAAGTTCTCGCACATCGGCGGCATGGCGGTGGCCTTCGCGCTGGGCGTGGGGCTGCTCCTGAAGGGACGGCAGCGGACGGCGGCGCTCGTGGTCGCGGCGGTGGGGCTCGTCTCGGTGGGGCTCTTCCCGTACGCCCGGGCGGCGAGCGTGGCCCTGGTGGCGGTGATGGGGCTGGTGGTGCTGCTCGGCCTGCCGAGGCGCGTGGCGCTGCCCGCCTGCGCCGCGGTGCTGGGGCTGGCCGTGCTGACGCTGGCCGTCAACCGGCCCATGCGCGAGCGCTTCCTCAACAGCTCCACGGAGAAGGGCTCGGGGAGCCGGTCCGCGCTGCTGGAGACGGGCCTGTGCGCGGTGCGCGCGAACCCTGTCACCGGCGTGGGGCCGGGACGCTTCCAGGCCCGCCTCTGGGCCACCCCGGACATGCCGGACCAGGCGCGTGAGCACCCGGGTAAGGCCCACAACCAGTTCGTCAGCATGGCCGCGGAGACGGGCGTGCCGGGTGCGATCCTCTTCGTGCTGCTGCTCGGCTGGGTGGCCTGGCGCCTCCCCCGCAACCGGCCCGAGGGCCTGGGTGCGCTCGGGGCGCTCGTGTTCTTCTGCCTGCTGTCCCTGCTGCACGATCCGCTCTTCCACGTCCAGGCCTCGCAGGCCCTCGTGCTCATCCTGGGCGCGGGGCTCAGCGCCGTGCCCCGGCGCGCCTGAGGGGCACTGGCGGAAGGGTCTCGAAGCGGGCTAAGTCATGGCTCAGGGCCCGCCCCCTGTGTGGCCCGATGCCTCCCATGACTCAACCGGCTGCCAGTGACATTCGCGTGGGCGCGGTCCTGCGGGACACGTACGAGATCACCTCGCTGCTCGGGAAGGGAGGCATGGGCACGGTCTTCCTGGCCCGCCACCGCCGACTCCCGGGCAAGCAGGTGGCCGTCAAGGTCCTCCACAACAGCGAGAGCCTCAACCCGGAGATGTACGCGCGCTTCCGCCGCGAGGCGGAGATCGCCTCCCAGCTCGGCCATCCCAACATCGTCCAGGTGCTCGACTTCGACACGCTGCAGGACGGCGCGCCCTTCCTGGTGATGGAGTACCTGCGCGGCGAAAGCCTCGAGCAGCGGCTGACGCGCGGCCCGCTCCCGGTCCATGAGGCGCTCTCCATCACCCGGCAGGTCTGCTCGGCCCTCCAGGCGGCCCACCGCGCCGGAGTCGTCCACCGCGACCTCAAGCCCGCCAACGTCTTCCTCGTCCCCACCGACTCCGGGGGGGTGGTGGCCGAGCAGGTGAAGCTGCTCGATTTCGGCATCTCGAAGATGCTCGACTCGCAGACGCTCCAGACGCAGGACACGGTGCTCATCGGCACGCCGCAGTACATGGCGCCCGAGCAGGCCCTGGGGAAGAACAGCGAGGTGGATGCCCGCACCGACATCTTCGCGCTCGGGTGCATCGTCTACGAGCTGCTGTCCGGCAGTCCGCCGTTCGCCGGAGACGGTGGCAGCCTCGTGCAGGTGATCTTCCGCATCGTTCACGGGCAGCCCGAGCCCCTGGCGTCTCTCTGCCCGGGCCTTCCGTCGGAGGTTCTCCGGGCCGTGGAGAAGGCGCTCGCGAAGAGCCCGCAGGACCGCTACCCGGATGTCGGCTCCTTCATCGCCGAGCTGACCGGCAGCCCGCTCCAGTCGCTCGCCGGAGTGGCGATTCCCACGTTCTCCTCTTCGCGTGCGGCCTCCGTGCTTTCCAGCCCGGCGGATGAGGGTGGATTCGCCGCGACGCACATGCCTTCGTCCACGGCTCAGTTCGCGGCTCCCTCCGCCGCCGTGCCGGATGATGGGGGATTCGCCGCGACGCACATGCCCTCGTCCACGGCGCGCTTCGCGGCTCCTGCTGCCGCCACGCCGGATGAGGGTGGCTTCGCCGCGACACACATGCCCGCGTCCACGGCGCGCTTCCCGGCTCCCGCCGCCGTGACGGATGAGCGCGGACTCGCCGCGACGCATGTGCCCTCGTCCATGGCGAGCATCCCGGCTCCCGTGGCGCAGCCCGCACCGGTGAGCCCCGCTCCCGTCGTTCCTGCCGCGGCAGTGGCCCCCGTGCCCGAGGCCGTTCAGGTCACCGCGCCACAGGCTGTCCCGGCTCGCTCAAGACAGGGAATGGGCGTGGTGGCGGGGGCGGGGATGTTGGTCCTCGCCCTCGTGGCCCTGGGCGGATGGTTCGCCACCCGGTCCGCTCCTGGCCCGGCGAGCGGCGCGCCCGATACCGTGGCCGTGACTCCCATGCCCGCCCCCGAGGCTCCCAAGGTGCCGGAGGCCCCAGCCGCACCCGAGCCCGTTGCCGCACCCGAGCCCGTTGCCGCACCCGAGCCCGTCGCGGCCGCCTCCGCACCCACGGCTCCCGTGGCGACCGCGAGCAAGCCGTCCACGCGCCTGTCCGCGAGCGAGGCCATGCCGGAGGAGGTGCGTGAGATGCTCGAGAAGGCAGAGCGCGCGCTGACCGACGGTGATGTCGAGGAGGCCATCCGTCTTGCCCGCGCCAGCCAGCGGGAGAAGGTCACCCCCGCGTCGTTCTCCGTGCTCGCGCGTGCCTTCTGCCGCCAGGGGAATCTCTCCAACGCCAAAGCGGCATGGCGCCAGGGCATGCAGAAGATGTCCCGGCCGGAGCGCACCCGGGTCATCGCGTTCTGCGACAAGCACGACATTTCGCTCTAGTTCCAAGCGCTCGCGCCCGCTCCGCGCGGGCCCTGGCGCACCCCACAGGAGGCAGATGTGAGAGCCGTTCTGGCGATGTTCATCGCGGTAGGAGTGCTGTGTGCGGTCCCTGCCCGGGCGGCGGCGCCCGTGGAAGCGGGGAAGGTGTTCTCCGGCCCGGAAGGGGAGCAGGTGGCGCTCGTTCTGCTTTCCCCCGTGGAGAGCAAGAAGGCCCTCCTGCGCGTGCAGGGCACGGGGAGCGAGCTCGACGGCAAGGTGCTCCCCCATGACGTGAACGAGTCGGGCGCCTACGTGCACTACACCACCGAGCTGCGGGGCCGGAGCTTCGCCACCCTCGTCGCGCGTTCGGGTGGAGGGGGAAGCAGGAGCTACGTCCTCAACGTGCCCGGCCGGCGTGACAGCATCAAGGTGTCCTTCGACGACGCGCGCACCAAGGCCCTCAAGGGCGAGGAGTTGTACACGCAGCACCAGAAGCAGAAGGCGGATGGCACGCTCACCCGGATGATGGCGTTCGACCGGAAGGCCGAGATGGCCGAAGCCGAGAAGTCGCTCTCCGAGCCGGTGAAGTCGATGAACGCGGCGTGCGGCACCTCGGCGGCGGTGGCCATCGACTGGAACAGCATCCCGGATGAGCTGCTCAAGTCGTACAGCATCGCCTCCTACTGCGAGTCCCCGTTCACCGCCCTGGAGAAGCTGTGCGCGACGGCCGAGGGCAAGAAGGCCATCCAGGCCCAGGTGAAGGAGGTCTCCTGCCGCTTCGGTGAGGCCCTGAAGCTGGAGGTGCAGGCGGGCCGGGTCGCCTGGACGACCGCGAAGGACGCGGCGAACCAGGAGGAGTTCGCCACGAAGTACTTCACGGAGAACCTCGAGTCCGCTCGGGGCCAGGGCGAGAAGCTCGCCGAGCGGCTGCGCCTGGAGAAGATCCGCGTGTGCGCGGATGGCAAGGGGCACTACGTGGCGCTGCTGCCCCACGAGACGCAGAACGTGCAGCTGGCCTACGGCGACGGCAAGAAGTTCGTCCAGGTCGCGCCCCCGCCCTGGGTGCTCTCCGGCTACCACTTCCTCGAGCCGCGCTTCTTCCACAAGACGATGAACCCCTCGTTCCGCGGGCTCGACATGCGCGTGTATTCGGAGGTGGAGCTGAGCGAGGAGAAGAAGAGCTGCGCGGTCCGCTGCGGCGAGCGGACCATCCCGTTCACGCTGCTCGAGTCCGAGAAGGCCCAGGAGCTGGTGCAGAAGGCCTCCTTCGAGCCCAACCCGCAGAAGTTCGTGCCCTATGCGCTGCTGCGCGATCAGCAGGGCCGCTACTACCTGGTGGAGCGGGGCTTCCAGCCGGCCGACGAGCGCAACTTCCGGGTCTCCATCGGTCCCAAGGGCAACCTGCAGCAGCAGAAGATGACGGACATCGTCTCCGACTCGGAGGGAGAGATCTTCGCCACGAAGAAGGGCGAGCTCCGGCTGGTGCTGGACCGCACGGCTCCCTCGACGTGGCTGGAGAACAAGAAGAAGACCGAGCTGCGCCCGGTGCCCGTCGAGGAGAACCTCCCGCTCATCTACAACGAGCTGGGGGTCTACACCGGTGCCCGCCTGGGCACGCCGTGTGACGATCAGTGACGCCGTGAGGGAAGGAAGTGGGTGGGTTTTGCAACGCCGAGCACAAAAGCAGGGTCCACCCGTGAACATCCGCCCTTCACATCGTGAGGGGCCCTCCCAATCATCCGCCCGGTATGGAGAACGAGAAGAACAATCTGGCGGATGGTGGCGCGTTGCACCTCCGCTTCGGCAACCACCTGCGCCGCCTGAGGACCGCACAGAATCTCACCCAGGAGCAGCTCGCGGAGCGCAGTGGGTTGTCGGTCGATGCCATCCGGCGCATCGAGCGGGGGGCGTTCTCCCCCTCGCTCGAGACGTTGGCCAAGCTGACGGAGGGGCTCGACGTCTCCTTGAAGACGCTGTTCCAGACCTTCGAGCGCGAGAAGTCCGACCGGGTCGCGGAGATCTGCGACTTCCTGTCCAACCGCTCCGGACGCGACGTGCAGCTCGTCTGGCGTGTCGTGCGCGCCATGTTCGAGGAGCGCTGAGCACCCGGAGGATCCTCATGGCCGGACCGGGCGGATGTTCTCTGTTCCCCGAGTGCCTGCTGGTCTAGTCACTCTCGGACATGCCCCTTCCTTCCCCCGTCGTCCTCGTGGTCGAGGACGAGACCGACCTTCGCGAGATCATCCAGGATGTTCTCGCCGGGGAGGGTTACCAGGTGACCTGCGCGAGCGATGGTGCCCAGGCGCTCGACTGGCTGGCGAGCGGACTGCGGCCTGGCGTGGTGCTGCTCGACTTCTACATGCCCCGGCTGGATGGCTGGGCCTTCCTCGAGCGGATGAGGACCGGGCTGGGCCTCGGCGAGGTGCCGGTCGTGGCCATCAGCGGCTCGGTCGTGTCGCATCCGTCCGTGGCCGCCGTGCTGCAGAAGCCCTTCGACATCAGCGAGCTGCTGGAGATGGTGCAGCGGTTCTCGCGCGCTGAATGAGGTGGAGCGTGAAGGCCCGCTGAGGGCTGGCTCTTCCGCTCGCTCCGCGGCCGGGCATCGAGCGGGAGCCCCGGGTCCCCGGGTGCGCTGCGCGTGACCGCTATACGCTGAGTGGCCCCGGTGTGTTCCAGACCGGGGTCATTCGCCGCATGAGCGCACACCGTCTCGAACAGCTCCGCGAGGATGTCCGCGCCCGCGCCGAGAACCGTCCTGGGGTCTACCGCATGAGGGGCCCTTCGGGAGAGGTGCTCTACGTGGGCAAATCGGTGAAGGTGCGCACGCGGTTGCTCTCCTACTTCCGGGCCCAGCGCGGGGAGAAGGGGGCGGAGATCATCGGGCATGCGCACGGGGTGGAGTGGGACTACGCGCCCAGCGAGTTCGCCGCGCTGCTGCAGGAGTTCCGGCTCATCAAGCGCTGGCGGCCCCCCTTCAACGTGCAGCACAAGCGCGACAACTCGCTGTGCTTCATCAAGCTGACCCGGGAGGCCGTGCCGAGGCTGCTGGTGGTGGGCCACGTCATCAACGATGGGGCCGAGTACTTCGGTCCCCTCCGAGGGCGGCAGAGCGCCACCGAGGCGGTGCGGGCGGTGAGTGATCTGCTGGAGCTGCGCGACTGCTCCTCGGACACGCCCATGCGGCTGGCGGATCAGATCGAGCTCTTCCGGCTGAAGGAGGATCCGCGTTGCATGCGGGGCCAGGTGGGGCGCTGCCTGTCTCCCTGTGCTGGCGGATGCACGCGCACCGAGTACGTGGCGCGCGTCGACCAGGCCCGGGACTTCCTGAATGGGGTGACGGACCAACCGCTCGCCCTGCTGCGCGATCGCATGGGTGTCGCGTCCCGACGCCTCCAATTCGAGTACGCCGCCGAGCTGCGAGACCGGGCGGAGACGCTGGAGCGGGTGCAGGGCGAGTTGCTCCGGATCGGCCAGTTCGTGGAACGGCTGTCCTTCGTCTACACGGTGCCCGGTCACGACGGAGAGGACCGCGCCTACGTCATCCGCCGGGGGAGCGTGCGTGCCGAGATGGCCGCCCCACGGACGACGCATGAGCGGCTCGCGCTGGAGGTGACGGTGGGCGAGGTCTTCGAGCGGCCGGAGCCGGCGACGATCGGCCTGCGGGCCCACGAGGCGCAGGAGGTGCTACTCGTGGCGCGCTGGTTCCGCCTCAACCCGGAGGAGCTGGAGCGGACCGTGTCCGTGGCGGCCTTTTCCTCCTCCGCTGGCGGGCACCACGCGGCTTCCTAGGGGAAGAGTCCGCGGAGCTGCCCCTTCCGGCCCCGAGATGCTCCGACTGGTCCGATTGTTGGACCAGTTGGTCGAGCTCGCGCCCGGAGCAGGGGAGGGCTCAACCGACGACGGTGAAACTCCCCAGGTCCGTGGCCCGGCCGTTCACGAGCGCCTCGACCCGGTGTGTGCCCGCGTAGTGCTTGCGCGTCGTCATCGTGGCGAAGGAGATCGACTTCTCGAAAGTGCAGGACGCGCCGGGGAGGAGATCGACCTTACCTCCCTTGAAGACCTTCGGACTGGCCGAGCCGTTCGCCTTGATGAAGTGCACGGCGAAGTCGACGACGGCCTGCTGACGTGTCTTCGCACGGTTGGTGAAGGACAGGGTCAGTCCGACGCTCTGGCCGAGCCGGACCCGCTTGGGTTGGAACGAGGCCGTCACCTCGATCTCTCCGCCTCCACGGAACCCGAGCACCGAGAGGGCGCGAGTGTCCCCGCGTTTCACGGCGGAGCGGAGCGCGTGGCGGATGATCCACAGGCGCTCGGGTGAGGCACCGTCCTTCCACCGTGCGCAGGTGTCCACGAGGACCTCCGGGTGGTCCTTGCCGATGTCGTTCAGGTTGTTGGCGACGGAGCGCCGGACGTAGAGCTCGGGGTCATCCTTGAGCAGCTCGAGGAGCGCGAGCACCGGGCTCGGGTCTTCCTGGAACGAGCGGAGCCGGGAGGCCCAGGGCAGCCGGGGCCTCGTGCCCTCGGAGACGAGCCGCCGGACGTGGACATTCGGATCTCCGGCCCACAGGTGGAGGCGCTCCAGGGTTTCGCGAGGGTAGCGCTCGAGGAACGGGCGGATGGAGAACTCCGCGGTGAAGCGCTTGGTGAGCTCGTAGTGGGCGTGCATCGACGTCTCGAAATGGCCGAGCCCGTGCTCCGCGACGTACATGGTGTGGGGCATGTAGATGAACACCCCCATGCCCTGTAGTTCCTGGCGTTCGAGCTCCGGCCCGAGCGAGCGCAGGAGGATTCCGGCGGCGCGCTCGAAGTCGGAGGGGAGCGCCCGGTGCATGGCCTGCATGATGTGGCGGGCACGGCCCAGGAGCTCGTGGTCCTCGAGCCCATCGGTGGCCTCGGAGAGGAATCGTGGCTCCGGAAAGGACGGGTGGGCGGCACGCAGCATGGAGGCGATGCGCTCCACCACTCCGCGGTCGAAGAAGTTCTTGAGCTGCTCGGGCATGTCTTCCTTCAATCCTCGGAGGACTCCGGTTCAGCCTCCTCCTGCTGTTCCTGCGCGGCCTTCAATCTTTCCCTTTCCTCTCTCAGGCGCGAAAGGGAATGCAGGGTGTGGCGGTTGAACTTCTTGTGATACACGGCGTGGTAGCGCTCACCCGCGATGGTCACCAGTAACATGGGAGAGGCGGGGTTGCTCGTCAACCATTCCAGGGCCTCCTCCCGGGTGTTGAATGATGCGGCAACGGGAGGTAGACGGTTCGAGCTGGAATCGTCGAGGAACAGTTCCACTATGTCGTTTCGCAATAACTCGCGAACACCATCCTCGCGTGAATACCAGATGCTGTAATACTCGTCTCCAATCAGCACGTTGCCGCCACTGGGCGGTTGCGAGAGACTGTTCAGCCAGGCGTATGCCTCGTCGCGCGTGTTGAAGTAGGTGATGGCTAGTGGGGGAGTGGATCGATAGTCTACGATGTGTTTTTTGAAGGCCTCTTGCTGGTTGGTGTCTGCGATGAAATTGAGCAGTTCGATAATGACGAGGGTGTACAGTTTTTGTGCCGGATCGGCTGTTTCATCAAGTGCTCGGAGGAGAAGTGCCATGCCCTGCTGCGCCAGTGCATCTGTGTGCGCTTCGAAGGCGGCGCTCACGTAGGAGGTGCGCGTGGGGTCCAGCCCTGAGCGGTAGTCTTCAAAGACGTAGACCTGGCCGGTGCTGACCGTGAAGATCCAGTGTTCGTGCACGTGCTGCCAGGCAGCAAAATCTTCTTCTCTTCCGGCCAATTCAGCCGCCTGCCGCAGGCGCCCAAGCCTTAACAAGCCTTCATTGAGGAGATCATGGATTTGCATTCAAGACCTCGGCGACTCGTGGGGCCGCGGGCAATTCCGATGGCGGCTCTATCGAAGTCACCGCAAGGAACGGTACGAGGCAGAGAGCGCCTCCCCCCGAGCCTGCAACTGCGGCGACGAATGCCACGCCCGCGATGACGATGATGGTGCCGGTCACGATTTCCTTCCGGTGGTTCTTGAGCCAATCAACAGCGGTGTCCACCCTCGTGAACTCTTGAGCTTCCTGCTCGGCCCATGGCCCCTGCCCTTGGAGGCACCTCTGGTGGAAGTCCGTGCAGGTGCGTTCACACCAGCGGCCCCTGTTTTTTGCCCATGACCCAAGATAGCTCGGGTATTTTTTACCTTCGATCGGGATGGGTCTCGGGCTGCTCGTGCATAGGTTGATGCACATACTCTGTTTGGTGTCGCAATGGGCGGAGGACGTCGCGACGCGCACGAGCCTTCCAGCAAGTCCACCGTGTCTTGCGTGGTAGGGATAGTTCGTCAAATCGAATTCCTCGAGGGGTTTCCAGGAGTGGCTCACCTGCCTGTCCGGAGACTCCTCGATGACGAGCACGTGCCTGGCCAGTTCCCGTGTGCTCGTGGGTCCGGGGACCGGGTAGCGGGTGGTGGTAATGGGCGGATCTCAGCGCGACTCGAGCGCCCGGCGGTAGGTGGCCAGCGTGCGACGCGCGCAGTCCTCCCAGTTGAAGAGCGCGGCGCGCTCGCGGCCCTTGTCCGAGAGCTCGCGGCGCAGGGCATCGTCCCGCAGCAGCTTCAGTGCCGTCTCCCGCCACGCGTTCGCATCATCCGGGGAGAGCAGCAGCGCGGCCTCGCCCACCACCTCCGGCAGTGACGTGGCCCGCGCGGCCATCACCGGCGTCCCGCACGCCATGGCCTCCAGCGGCGGCAGCCCGAAGCCCTCGTAGCGCGAAGGCATCAACAGTGCCGTCGCCGCCCCGTAGAGGCGTGGCATGTCGTCCTCGGGCAGGTCGGCCAACTCGATCGTCGACTCCGGGAAGCCCAGCTCCCACACCGCGCCCTTGCCCGCCAGCAGCACGATGGGCGCCGGCAGTGACGGCGCGATCTCCGCCAGCATCCCCAGGTTCTTGAAGGCCTTCGTATTGCCCACCGCGAGGAAGAAGCGTGGCGGCAGCCCCCGGCGCTCGCGGAAGTCCTTCAGCTCCGAGGCCGTCGACGGCTGGTAGCGCGCGTCCACCCCATTCGGAATCACCTGCAGCCGGTAGGGCGACAGGCCCAGCTCCCTCGCCAGCTCCGCTCGGGAGAACTCGGAGACGGTGATGAGCGCCCGGGCCGTCTTCGCCCTCGGGCCCACCACCAGCTTGTAGTAGGCGCGGCGGCCCGGGCCGTACTCCGCCGAAAGCACCAGGTGGTTGGCGTCGTGCAGCGTGGCCACCAGCCTCCCCGGCCACAGCGCGGGCACCGAGAAGGACGTCGCGTGGAACAGATCGGGCGCCAGCCGGACGAGCGAGGCGGCGAGCGCCGGCTGCTCCAGCGGCGACAGGAAGCCCACCGGGCAGCGGTGCAGGGGGATTCTCGGCGTGAGGGCTCCCAGCCCCGCCGGCAGTCCCTCCGGACCCGTGAGGCCGCTGAAGCTCAGGTCCGGGGCCAGCTCCGGCAGCCGGCTCGCCAGCTCCAGCGCATACCGCGCGATGCCGTGCAGCCGGCCACGCACCATCCGCAGGTCGATGAGGACGCTCGCCACGGGGGAGCCACTACCACACGCATGGACCCAAGTGGGGGGCTCGGTTGGCTGGTTGTCGGCAAGCGGGCCCGGCAGTGGTACAAGGCCCGCCCGTGAAGGTCGCCCTCGTCCATGACTGGCTCGTCACCCAGCGCGGCGGTGAGCACGTGCTCGAGGCACTGTGCGAGCTGTTCCCGCAGGCGGACATCCATACCCTCGTGCACCGCCCCGGCGTCGTGCATCCGCGCATCGAGTCGCGGCCCATCCACACCTCCGTCCTCCAGCGCATCCCCCGCATCCACAAGCTCTACCGCCACTTCCTCCCCGTCCTCCCCCAGGTCATCGAGTCCATGCGTCTGGAGGGTTATGACCTCGTCATCTCCTCCAGCCACTGTGTGGCCAAGGGCATCCGCAAGCCGCCCGGGGCGAAGCACCTCGCCTACGTGCACGCGCCCATGCGCTACATGTGGGACCTCTTCGACGACTACTTCGGGCCGGGGCGGGCCTCGCTGCCGGTGCGCGTGGCGGCGCACGCCGTGCGCCCGTACCTCCAGAAGTGGGACCGGGAGAGCACCGCCGGGGTGGACCGCATCCTCGTCAACAGCCAGCACATCGCCGGCAAGGTGCAGCGCTTCTGGGACCGCGAGGCCTCCGTGGTGTACCCGCCCATCGCCCTGGATCGCTTCTGCCAGCACCCGCTCGAGGGGCTCGGCCAGGGCGGCTACTACCTGTGGCTGGGCGCCTTCGCCCCCTACAAGCGGCTCGACATCGCCCTCGAGGCCTTCCGCCACCTGGACGCCCCCCTGTGGGTGGTGGGCACCGGCCAGGAGGCCGCGAAGCTCACCTCGGGGCCGCTGCCCTCCCACATCCGCTTCCTCGGCTCCGTGCCCAACGAGGCGCTCGCCGGTCTCTACCGCGACGCGCGCGCCCTCATCTTCACCCCCGAGGAGGACTTCGGCATCGTCCCCCTGGAGGCCCAGGCTTCTGGCCGCCCCGTCATCGCCTACGGGCGGGGTGGGGCGCTGGAGACGGTCAGCCCCCGCACGGGCCTCTTCTTCGACGAGCAGACGCCCGACGCCCTGGTGGAGGCCGTGCGCCGCTTCGAGCAGTGGGAGCCCGCCTTCCAGCCCGCCGACGCCCGCGCCCAGGCCGAGCGTTTCAGCCGCGCCGCCTTCCTGCGCGCGGTGCGGGCCGAGGTGGACGCGATGATGGGCGCCCCGTCCGTCCCCGCCCGCAGGGCCGCCGTACCCTGACACCGCTGTCCTGGCGGGAGCCTTTTCCGAGGGGCTCTCGCCTGCCCACGGGGCTCGCACCGTTGGCCACAAGCCCGGGCAACCCCTTGGATTCCGGACGCTTTCCGTGTTAGGAGCGCACCCGGCCGCATGGGCTGTCCGCTACAGGACGGCACGTGGGAGCGGGGTGCGACGATTGCAGGTCGCGGCCGAGCGTCTTGCAGGCCACAGAAGGAGGCCCGCGTGTTCAACCGGTTCCAGCGCTTCTATACGTCCATCAAGGTCGCCGCCGACGTGGTGATGCTGACGCTGGCGTTCGCGCTCGCCTACGTCAGCCGCTTCGAGGGCCCCATCCCCGTCTTCTACGGTCTGCCCGCCGTGGAGGAGACGCTGGTGTCGCTGGCGACGGTGCTCATCGTCTTCCCCGTCACCTACCGGCAGGCGCGGCTGTACGCCACCAACCGGGCGCGCACGCACATCGGCGAGGTGTTCGAGGTCTTCAAGGCCACCATCATGGCCACGCTCATCGTGGTGGCCCTCACGTACTTCACCCGCGAGCGTTACTCGCGTCTGATGCTGGCCTTCTTCTCCGGCTACTCGTTCGTGGGCGTGTCCGCGGTGCGCCTGGTGCTGCGCGCGGTGCTCAACGAGGTGCGCCGGCGCGGCTTCAACCTCAAGTCCATCCTCGTCATCGGCGCGGGCGAGCTGGGCCAGCGCGTCATCGAGACGGTCGAGGGCCACAAGGAGCTGGGTTTCCGCGTGGAGGGCGTGCTCACGCTGCGCCCCGAGAAGGTGGGCCAGCAGGTGCAGGGCGTGCCCGTGGTGGGCCACGTCAAGGACGTGGACACCGTGCTGGATTCGCACCCGGTGGACCAGGTCATCATCGCCGTGCCGCTCGAGGATCAGGCCGCCGTCAAGCCGCTCATGGAGCAGCTCGCGCTGCGCACCGTGGACGTGAAGGTGGTGCCGGACCTCTACCAGTACGTCACCCTGTACGGCGGGCTCGAGGAGTTCGGCGGGCTGCCCATCATCAGCCTCCAGGGCGATCCGATGACGGGCTGGAACATGGTGGCCAAGCGCGTCTTCGACGTCCTTTTCGCGCTGGTGGCCATCGCCGTGAGCGCCCCCATCATGCTGGCCGTGGCGCTCGCGGTGAAGCTCACCAGCCGCGGGCCCCTGCTCTATGCCCAGGAGCGCATGGGCCTGGACGGCGACACCTTCCACATCCTCAAGTTCCGCACCATGCGCGTGGACGCCGAAGTCACCGGCGCCATGATGGCCAGCAAGGATGACCCGCGGCGCACGCCCATCGGCACCTTCCTGCGCAAGTACTCGCTCGACGAGCTGCCCCAGTTCTTCAACGTGCTCTGGGGGGACATGAGCCTCGTGGGCCCGCGCCCCGAGCGGCCCGTGTTCATCGAGGAGTTCAAGAAGCAGATTCCCCGCTACCACCTGCGCCACAAGGTCAAGGCCGGCATCACCGGCTGGGCGCAGATCAACGGCCTGCGCGGCCAGACGTCCATCCAGAAGCGGATAGAGTACGACCTGTACTACATCGAGAACTGGTCCTTGCTGATGGACCTGAAGATTCTCATCCGCACTGCACTGGGCGGTTTCCTGTCGAAGAACGCCTACTAGCTCGGTAGCGGAGCACCCGGGCGGGTGTGTGGGCTGCCGCACGCCTGGGGCCGAGACTCCTGCGCTCCCGGTGGCGGACCGGTCTAGTATCGGGCACGCATGGCTGAACAGCTCGGAGCGCATCTGGTCCGCAAGGGCCTCATCACGCAGGCGCAGCTCGATGAGGCGCTGAAGTCGCAACTCATCTACGGCGGCAGTCTGGGGACCAACCTGGTCGAGCTGGGTCTGCTCGACATGGCCACGTTGGGCCAGGGACTGTCCGACGCGTACCACTTCCCACTCGCGCCCGACGCCGAGCTGGAGGCGGTGACGGCCGAGACGATCGCCCTGCTCAAGCCCGAGCAGGTGCGCAACCACCTCGCGTTCCCGCTGGCCCTCGAGGGCCGCCGGCTGCGCGTGGCCATGGTGAATCCGCAGGATCCCCGGCACGTGGACGCGCTCGGTTTCGCCACGGGCATGCGCATCGTGCCCGCCATCCTTCCGGAGCTGCGCCTCTTCGAGTTGCTGGAGAAGCGCTACGGCATCCCCAAGCCCGTGCGCCCCGTGCGCCCCGGCCAGCCCAAGCCCGCGGTGGGGCAGGGGGCTCCCGCCGTGCAGCGGCCCGCGTCGTTGTCCCCGCTGACGCCGGCGCCCGCCTCGGCCCAGCCAGCTCCGGCCGCTCCTCCGCGGCCCGCGGCTCCGGCTCCTTCGGCTCCGGCTCCTTCGGCTCCGGGTGCCTCGCAGCCTCCTGTCGCGGGTGCTCCGGGCGCGGTGGCCGCCGCTCCGCGCCCCGGGGTCGCTGCTCCCCTGGCTCCCGCTCCGGGCACCAACCCCGGGATGAACCCCCAGGCGCAGCCTCCGGCGTCCGCCGCGGGCCAGCCCCCGGGCATGCGTCCCTCGCCCGCCGCTCCTCCTCCCGCCGCCGCCGGTGTTGCCGCGAAGCCCGCTGCCGCTCCGGTGGCGGGTGCGCCCGCCGCTCCGGGTGCCGCGCCCTCGGGTGCCGTGGCTCCGAGGCCTCCGGCGCCCGTGGGAAGCGCTCCGGTGCCAGGGGCTCCCGGGCCTGCTCCGGCCGGGGCCGTGGCGCCTCGTCCGCCGGTTTCGCCCGGAGCGCCGGGGAGTGCTCCGGCTGGCGCCGCGCCCGCTCAGCCTCCCGCCGCGCCGGGCTCGCCCGCTGGAGCCCCGGCCGGAGCCGTGTCTCCGCAGGCCGCCGCCGCGCCGAGAGCACCTGTGGCTCCGGGTGCACCCGGGGCACCGCCCTCCGCGACCGTGGCTCCGCGTCCGGCTCCCGCTGGCGTGCCCGGTACGCCTGGCGCCCCGGGCGCGGCCGCCGCGGCACCCGCCGGAGTTGGAACGCAGCCGCCCGTGGCCGCGAAGGCTCCTGCCGCACCGGCTCCCGCGAGTGGTGCCCCGCCGTCCGCGACGTCTTCCGCGCAGGGCGCTCCCGTGGCCGCGAAGCCCGTGGGGGCCGCACCGGTCGCGGCCGGCCCCGCACAACCCGGGCAGAGCCTGCCTCCGGGCATGATGCCGAGGAGCGCTCAGGGGACGGCCCAGCCGGGAGCCCCGGGTGCCGCCGCGCCTGCTTCGGGCCCGAGCGCGGGACAGGTTCCGCCCCAGGCCGTGCGCCCTCCGGCTCCTGGGACGTCGCCTGTTCCTCCTGGGGCCCAGGCTCCCGCCGGGGCCCCCGCGATGGCTCGTCCTCCCGTGGGTGCTCCGCCCGCTGGGATGCCTCCGCGCCAGGAGCCTCCCGGCGCCGCGGCTCGTCCCGCTCCGGTGGGCGCGCCGCCCCCCGGGGCTCCTGCTCCCGCGCCGGTACAGGGCGGTGCGGTGCCTCCGGCGGGTGCGGGTCCGGCAACGGCTCCCGTGGCCACGGCTTCGGGTACGTCGCCTCAGCCCGTGCCGGCTCCCAAGGCGGCGGCTCCCGGTGTGGCGGCTCCGCGCGCTCCCGTGGCCCCGCCCGCGCCTGCCGCTCCTCGGGCTCCCGCCGCGCCCCAGGCCGCCGTGACCGCGGCGTCCGCCGCTCCGCAGGCCGTGACGCCTGGAAGCGTGCCGTCCGCTCCGGTGCCGGGGCCGGTCCAGAGCACGCCTCCCGCTCAGCCCTCGCCCGCCGCTCCCGTGCCCGAGGCCAAACCCGTGGCGGCGTCTCCGGACCCCGCTCGCAAGCCCGAGGCTCCCTCCACGCCAGCGGCGGTGGTGGCTCCTCCGGCGGCGCCGGCCCCTGCCCCCGCGCAGGCCACGGCGTCTCCGGCTCCTGCCTTCGCTCAGAGAGAGGCTTTTCCCGTCACTCTCGACTACGTGCCGTTCATGACGCCGGAGGCCGAGCCGGCGCAGGAGAAGCGGGCGGTTCCGCTGATGGCGGAGGAGCCTCCCACTGCTCCCGCACAGGAGCCCGCGGCCCCCGTAGCCAGCGCGCAGCCGTCTCCGGCGGCCGAGTCCACGCCCACCGCTCCGTCTCCCGCACAGGAGCCGAAGAAGGCGGAGCCCGTGGCCGAGGTGCCTGTCGCGGTGCCTCCTTCGTCCGGGACGTCTGCCCCGCCGGCCCGCGAGCCCCTCGCGGCCAGCCCGGCGCCGCTCGCCGGGGACACGGCCCCCGCGTCTCCCGAGCGCAAGCCGCGGAGCGTTTCCGTGCAGCCGGTCGAGCTGCCCTCGGAGCCCGTGGGTGACATGCAGGTGGCGTCGCACCAGGAGCTCATGGACTGGCGCCAGTCGGAGACGGCGAATGCCGGGCCGGGCGCTGAATCCTCGTCTCCCTGGGCCCGGCGGGCCATCGAGGTGGATTTCTCGTCGCAGGAGGATCTCCCCACCCAGGCGGGCGGCTCCGATGCGGAGGGGGAGATCCCGCTCGCGTCCGTGCACGAGTTCATCCCGACCTGGGATCCCTCGGCCGAGCCGCCTCCGGCGGAGACGGATGTAGGTGCGCCGCCCGCGGAGGACTTCACCGGGTGGCAGGCCGCCGAGACGGGTGCTCCCGAGGGCGCTCCGGCTGGGGACTCGCAGCCCATCCAGCTCAAGCAGTTCCAGGAGTCGCTCGAGGCCCTGCGGCAGGCGACGACGCGCAACGAGCTCGCCAAGGTGCTGCTGGACTACTGCCAGGGGCGTTTCCCGCGAGGCTTCCTGCTCGGCGAGACGTTCGGCGTCGCCCGCGTGGGCCGCGCCTACGGACCCGGCAGCGACAGGAACGAGGTCTCGGCGTTGCAGGTGGATCTCGAGGCGCCTTCGTTGCTGGCCATGGCCGCGGCGGGTGGCAGGGCCGTCGTCTCCAGCATGCCGGAGAGCCCGGTGGACGAGCAGCTCTTCGCCGCCCTGGGCGAGTCGTTCTCGCACCTGATGGCCGCGCCCATCCGGTTGCACCAGCGCACGGTGGGCTTCGTCGTCCTCGACGGCGGGCCCTCTCCGTTCGGCGCCGAGGAGCTCGATGAGCTGGAGCAGCTCCTCTCGGTGGCCTCCGAGACCTACGGCCGGCTGCACGAAGCCTCGTCCTGACCCGGGGGCGCTTCGTGCCCGTCCTGCTGCTCTCGCCGCGCTTCAGTGATGATTCGATCGCACTCGCCACGGAGGCCTCCCGCCTCTCGTGGCGCGTGCACCGGTTGCACGATCGGCGTCCTCCCGCGCGGCTGGCCGAGGAGGAGCTCGTCTTCTACGGCGAGTCGTTGCTGGCGGACACCGTCGGGAAGGCGCTGGCACTGGCGCTGCTCGAGCCCGCGGCCGATACGCTGTCCCTGCTGCCCGCGGAGTTCGTTCGCCGGGACGTGCGCTTCACCACGCTCGGCGCGGCTCGGAGCGAGCGGTTTCCCCGGTTCGTCAAACCCGCGGATGAGAAGCAGTTCCGGGCGGCGGTCTACCCGTCCGCCGAGGCGCTTCCCGGCTCGGAGATTCTCGAGGACGGTCTGCCCGTCCTGACAGCGGAGCCGGTGCGCTGGCTCGATGAGTACCGCTGTTTCGTGCTCGAGGGCCAGGTCGTCACCGCGAGCCCCTACGCCTGGATGGGCGAGCGCGAGGCTCATTCGCACACCGCATTCGAGCTGGAGGCGGCGAAGGCGTTTGCCTCGGACGTGAGCGCGAGGGCAGGGGAGTTGTTTCCTCCCGCGGTTGTCCTCGACGTGGGCCGGATTGAAGGCCGCGGATGGGCCGTGGTGGAGCTGAACCCCGCCTGGAAGCTCGGGCCTGTATGCGTGTGACCCGGCCGGAGCGCTGCGAGTGATCCAGCGCGCCTCGGGGACTCAGCGGACCTCGGCGCCCCGTGATGCACGGTGGCTTCGTCCGCTGCCTGAGATCGAGGGGTAATGAAAGAGGCCCCGGTACGCTTGTACCGGAGCCCCTTTGCATCACGGGTTCATGTCAGGGATTCGTGCAGACCCTCACCCCGTCCCTCTCCCAGAGGGAGAGGGGAGTGGTTTGAACCCGAGTCCTTCCGGCACCCTCACCCCGTCCCTCTCCCGAGGGGAGAGGGGATGGGTGCTCAGCTGCAGCCGCTCGTGGTGCCGCAGTTGCTGCACTTGTAGCAGGCGCCGTTGCGCACCATGATCTCGCCGCACGTGTGGCACGGCGGCGCGTCCGCCTGGTTCAGGTACGTCTTGCGCGGCGTCGACATCGGCAGCGCCACCGCCGTCACCTGCACCGGCTTCGCCGCGGGCTCGGCCAGCACCTGCTTCTCCACCGCCTCCACCACACCCTCGGCCTCCTGCTCGCTCGGCAGGAACTTCAGCGACAGCCACCGGAAGATGTAGTCGACGATCGACTTGGCGATCGGCACCGCCGGGTTGCCCGTGAAGCCGCTCGGCTCGAAGCGCGTGTGGCTGAACTTGTCCACCAGCACCTGCAGGGGCACTCCGTACTGCAACGCCAGCGACACCGCCGTGGCGAAGCTGTCCATCAGCCCGCTCACCACCGAGCCTTCCTTCGCCATCACGCAGAAGAGCTCGCCCGGCGTCCCGTCCTCGTACATGCCCACCGTCAGGTAGCCCTCGTGGCCACCGATGGAGAACTTGTGCGTGATCGCCTGCCGCTCGTCCGGCAGCCGCCGCCTCATCGCGTTGGCGTCCTTCACCGCCGCCAGCGCCGGCTCGGCCACCGCCGCCTTCGTGTCCTTCACCTTGTCCTTCGAGGTGTTCAGCGGCTGCGTCCGCTTGCACCCGTCGCGGTACACCGCCACCGCCTTCAGGCCCAGCCTCCACGCCTCGATGTACGCCTTCTCGATGTCCTCCACCGAGGCGTCCGACGGCATGTTCACCGTCTTCGAGATGGCTCCCGACAGGAAGGGCTGCGTCGCGCCCATCATCTTCAGGTGGCCCATCCACTGGATGCTGCGCTGGCCCTTCGCCGGCTTGAAGGCGCAGTCGAACACCGGCAGGTGCTCGGGCTTGAGGTGCGGGGCGCCCTCGATCGTCTCGTGCTTGTCCAGGTAGGTGATGATGTCCTGCGCCTGGGTCTGCGGGTAGCCCAGCTTCTCCAGCGCCTGCGGCACCGTCTGGTTGACGATCTTCAGCATGCCGCCGCCCACCAGCTTCTTGTACTTGATGAGCGCGATGTCCGGCTCGATGCCGGTGGTGTCGCAGTCCATCATGAAGCCGATGGTGCCCGTGGGGGCCAGCACCGTCACCTGGCTGTTGCGGTAGCCGGACTCCGTGCCCTGCGCGAGCGCCTCATCCCAGGCCTTCTTCTGCGCCTCGAACAGCTCCGGGCTCACACCCTCGGACGCCACGTTGTAGGCCGCCTTGCGGTGCTTGCGGATGACGCCGAGGAACGGCTCCTCGTTCTTCGCGTAGCCCTGGAAGGGGCCCATCTTGCCGGCCATCCGCGCGCTCATCGCGTACGCCTCGCCGCACATCAGCGAGGTGATGGCCGCCGCGTAGTTGCGGCCCGCGTCCGAGTCGTACGGCAGGCCCGTGGCCATCAGCAGCGCGCCCAGGTTCGCGTAGCCCAGGCCCAGCGGACGGAACGCGTGGCTGTTCTGGGTGATCTTCTCCGAGGGGTACTTGGAGAAGCCGACGATGATCTCCATCGCCAGCAGCACCACGTCCACCGCGTGCTTGAACGCGTTGACGTCGAAGTCGCCGTCGATGGTGCGGAAGTGCATCAGGTTCAGCGACGCCAGGTTGCAGGCCGAGTCGTCGAGGAACATGTACTCCGAGCACGGGTTGGACGCGTTGATCCGATCCGTGTTCGAGCAGGTGTGCCAGGTGTTGATGGTGGTGTCGAACTGCAGGCCCGGGTCACCGCACAGGTGGGCCGCCGCGGAGATCTCCCGGAACAGCTCGCGCGCCTTGTAGGTGTCCATGGGACGCCCGTCGCGCACCGCCCGCGTCGTCCACGCGCTGTCGTTCATCACCGCGCGCATGAACTCGTCCGTCACGCGCACCGAGTTGTTCGAGTTCTGGAAGAACACCGACGAGTAGGCCTCGCCGTTGAAGCTCGGGTCATACCCGGCATCGATGAGCGCCCAGGCCTTCTTCTCCTCGCTGGACTTGCAGCGGATGAAGTCCAGCACGTCCGGATGGTCCGCGTTGAGGATGACCATCTTCGCCGCGCGCCGCGTCTTGCCGCCGCTCTTGATGACCCCGGCGAACGCGTCGAAGCCCTTCATGAAGGACACCGGGCCGGACGCCGTGCCGCCACCGGCCAGCAGCTCCTTGCTCGAGCGGATGGTGGACAGGTTGCTGCCCGTGCCCGAGCCGTACTTGAAGAGCATGCCCTCCGTCTTCGCCAGCCCGAGGATGGACTCCATGGAGTCGCCCACCGAGTTGATGAAGCACGCCGAGCACTGCGGGTGCTCCTCCACGCCCACGTTGAACCAGACGGGGGAGTTGAAGGCCGCCTTCTGGCGCAGCAGCAGGTGCGTGAGCTCGGAGTGGAACGTGTCGCGGTCCGTCGACGTGGCGAAGTAGCCGCCCTCGGCGCCCCAGCGCGTCAGCGTGTCCACCACGCGGCCCACCAGCTTGCGCACGCTCGTCTCGCGCTCCGGCGTCCCCGGCGTGCCCCGGAAGTACTTCGACGCCACCACGTTGGTGGCCAGCATCGACCAGGACTTGGGCACCTCCACGTTCTTCTGCTCGAACACGGACTTGCCGTCCTCGCCCGAGATGGAAGCCGTGCGCAGCTCCCACGCCAGCTCATCGGCGGGATCCACGCCCGGCGTCGTGAAGAAGCGCTCCACCGTCAGACCGCCAGCAGGGGCTCTCGTCTTCAGCCCCGCCACCGTCTCCTTACCGTCCAGAACTGCTGCCGTGGCGCTCAGGTCGCGTTCCATGGTCCCTCCCACTGCTTTCACTCAGCGTATGACTGCAAAATTTGCGAAAAGCCAAGCCCGCGAGATCTCTCAGGATCGAGTGATCTCGATTCGACACGCCTCTTCCGGGTGAGGGGAGGTGCGTGGCGTTGGTTTCAAACCCTTGTTTTTTGGGAGCCCGCCTGCTTGTTCGTCCAGCGGGCAGGTAGGCAAAGGTACGATCTTCGTTCCGGACTCGTCAAGGTTCTCTGCCCCCCAGATCTTGTGTCCGCTGACATTGCGCCACCTATGGATAGGGGAGTGTGACCGATTGGACGGTCCACGTCCGGGTGCCCGCCCGCGGTCCGGGACCGGTGCGAGGGAGCCGATCTAAAGCCTGCTTGGCTGGCGATCAACTCTCTTGCGCAGCCCTTTGTGCAGTGGATCGTCAATGGATGACGAGTCATGTAGGGTCACTCCAGCGGAAAGGTCGATGATCACTAGCGGATGTTTGCTGTGAGTCTGTGCACGGATCGTCCGGCCGCCTAGGGCCCGAGGCAAGAAAGGGGCAGGAGGGGCACGAACCGGTTAGTCGCTTTCGAACGAAAGCCGCGTTAAGGGGAGGACATGCCCCCCTTCAAGCGTCACGTATTCGTCTGCACCAACCGCCGCCCGGACGGGAACCCCAAGGGCTGCTGCGCCACCAAGGGCGCCGAGGACGTCCGCGCCCGCTTCAAGGAGGAGCTGGAGAAGCGGGGCATGAAGGGGCAGATGCGCGCCAACGCGGCCGGGTGCCTGGACACGTGCTCGTTCGGCGTGTCGGTGGTCGTCTACCCCGAGGGCACCTGGTACGGCGGGGTGAAGCCCGAGGACGTGCCCGCCATCGTCGACGAGCACCTCGTGGGCGGCCAGCCCGTGGAGCGGCTGCTGATGCCGTTCTCGCGCAAGAAGGCCGCGGAGTAGGCCCGGCTCAGTCGAAGAGATTGGAGAGCCAGCCCAGGGGGCTGCTGGTGCTGCGATTCTCGAAGTAGCAGAGGTCCACCATGAGCGTGGCGGCGAGCACCATCTGCCGCAGCCGCGCGTCGGTGAGGCCCGGGTGGAATTCCACGCCGAAGAAGTCGGAGTCGGTGAAGGCCTCGCGGACCAGCCCGCTCCACTGCTTGCGGATGGTGGCTACCTCCTCGCCGCGCTGCTTGACGAGGAAGGTCCACGGCCGCCAGAACGGGCCCACCAGCGTGGCCATCACCGCGCCCCCGGGCGAGCACAGCTCGAAGGTGCGGCGCAGCAGGCTGAAGCGCTGCTCGATGGTGCCCAGGAGGCGCCCATCCCAGGCCTTCACCTCCACGCGCGTGAAGAAGAACGTCCAGGGCCGCTGGATGCTGAGGGCGAGCGTGCCCCCCTTCGTCATGAACTCGAGCTCCACGCGGCGGAAGGGCCAGAGGTTGCGCAGCAGCGCGTTGCCCCAGCCCTCGCCCGTCTCGCCGATGTACAGCATGAAGTGGCCGTCCGCGCCGCTGGCCTCGTAGCGGTTGCGCGTCTCCCAGCCGACGAGGATCTCCCCCCACTCGTGGATCTGCCGGACGCCGAAGCCGTCCCCCTCCAACAGGGGGGCCAGCTCGTGACGGAGCTCCGGGCTCATGTGGCGGCTGTCCCCGGGGGCGCCCCGGCCCGCGCCCACCGCGGCGAGCGCCGTGTCCTGGGTGCGCTGCTCCGGCGCGGTGCGGCCCTGCCAATCCAGATCCAGCCCGCTGTCGTCCTGTGGCCGCCGGTTGTCGTTGCCCATGCCGGCGAGGCTAAGCCAGGAGGGGTAGGTCCTGACAGGGGGGAGGTTCCGGCCGCGATGGGGAGCAACTGGTCCGATTGTTGGACCAGTCGGCACGCCGTGCGGCCGGAAGGCGCCCCGTGCGTTCCCGCGGGAAGAACTTGCTTCCACTGGCTTGGTCCGCGCGGCCAAGAAAAAGGCGGCGGGCCCGGGAGCCCACCGCCTCGTCTTCGTTCACCGCGGTGCTGCGCTCAGCGGCGGGAGCCGAACAGGCGCATCAGGGCGATGAAGAGGTTGATGAAGTCCAGGTACAGCACCAGCGCGCCGGAGATGCTCAGCGAAGCGGCCGACTCGTAGCCCGCCTCGGCATGCATCTCGCGCAGCTTCTGCGTGTCGTACGCGGTGAGGCCCGAGAAGGTGAGCACGCCCGCGCACCCCAGCACGAAGTTGAGCATGGAGCTCTGCACGAAGACCTGCACGATGCTGGCGACGAAAATGCCAATCATGCCCATGTAGAGGAAGGTGCCCCAGGAGCTCAGGTCCTTCTTGGTGAAGGTGGCGAAGGCGCTCATCGCTCCGAAGGCGCCCGCGCTCATCAGGAAGACGCTGGCGATGGAGCCGGTCGTGTAGACGTAGAAGAGCACCGAGAAGGTGAGCCCGGTGAGCACCGAGTAGCCGAGGAAGAGCGCTCCTGCCACCGCGCCGGAGAGCTGGTGCACCCGCGACGAGAGGAACCACACCAGGCCGATCTGCGCGACGAAGAACAGCCAGCGGAACTGGGCGATCTTCATCACCATCTGCGGGGAGGCGGCCGTGAGGAGCGCCACCATGCCCGTCACGGACAGGCCGGCGAACATCCAGCCGTACACGCGCGACATGAACGCGCGCCGCGACTCGGCGATGAGGGCGTCATTGACGTTGCCTCGCGCCACCTGAAAACCGGGAGTCTGCCAAGACATGGAATCGAGAGTCCTTTCTTGAGACAGGACGGAGTCCCCCCCGCCCGACATTTTCCTTTATAGCGCGCCTTCAACCATCGTGCGGAACATCCCTTCCCGAGGTCCCGCCCCGGCGATCAAATCGCCTTCCAGGCCATGAGGAGCTTCTGGGCCACCTCGGTGGTGATGAGCGGCAGCACGCCGCCCCCGCCCACGATGTTCACAATCTCCGAGGTGGAGCCCCGGCACACCCCGCCCCAGGCCGGCTGCTTCGCCAGTCCCACCGAGGCGTACGCGGAGTAATCCACGTGCAGCGACAGCGGCGTCACACCGCTCTCCTCGCACAGCAGGTGCTCCTCGGGAGTGGTCTCCACCACCTCCTGCACCACGAAGCCGCCACCCGCCGGGTCCGTGGCGGCGCGCTCGCACAGCTCCGCCCACGTGGGGACGGTGCCGTAGGCGGCCCGCGCCCGCTCCTCGAACGCCGGGGTGCCCACCGAACGGCCCAGGTACACCGCCCGGCCGCCGTAGTCCCAGGAGCGCTTGAGGACGAAGCGCCTGGGCTCCGCCGCCACGAGCGCCACCAGATCCTCCGCCCGCTGCCCGTCCGGGTCCACGCCGGGGCCGCGCCGGAAGGGCCTCGTCCAGGGCACCGACGTGCGCACCGCCTCCAGCTCCTCGGGCGTCAGTCCGGCGGCCTCGGCGCGCGCGGGCTCCACCAACGCCTGGGAGAGCAGGGCGAACGTCGCTTTCACCTCCACCGGTGAGGCCGGCGGGTTGAGCAGCACCGCCTTGCGTCCCGGCACCGTGCCGAAGAAGTCCTCCACCCACGCAGACGGCGTCTCCTCCAGCCGCCGCGTGAAGAGGTGCCGGTACACCAGGTCGTAGCGCTTGCCGCGCACCTCGAAGTGCTCCTCGCCGGAGACCTCGTCCGGGTGGACGACGTCCGCATCCGCGCCGAACTCACGGAAGCGCTCGCACAGGTAGCGCTGCTCGGTGATTTGCGCGTCGTTGCGGCGGCAGAGCAGGGCGATGGTGTCCGGCATCTTCCCGTCGCGCTCGGCGGCGTAGCCGTCCAGCAGGGCACGGTAGAGGGCCAGCGCGTTGCTGCCGTTGGCGGAGATGACCGCGTACAGGGCCTTCTCGGGGTAGCGGAAGTGCCGGGCCACCACCTCGATGAAGGTGCGCGCGGCGATGTCCGAATAGCCCTGCATGGCCGGGATGGTGGCGTTGAGCTCCAGGGCGCGCGGCTTCGTGTCCACGAAGTAGTCCACCCGCGTGGTGGCCAGCCGCTCCACGTTCGCGAAGGTGCGCTCGGTGAGCGCGCGCTCGAGCGGCGAGAGACCGCCCAGCACCAGCTCCTTCTCCTCGCTGGCGAGCACCGCGCGCGTCACCTTCACGGTGGCCGAGGCCAGGTGCGCCGAGAGGGTGGCCCGCCGGCGGATCTCCTCCGCATCGAGGATGATGGGGGTGGCGGTGACGGGGATGGGCCGGGTGGAGCCGTCCTTCTGGGTGACGGCCAGTCCACGCTCGTACGCGGTGCGGGCCAGCTCCGGCCCGAAGTGGACCGCCTGTCGCCGCAGCACTTCCAGGAGTTCTTGCACGGGTCTTCCTTCGACGTATCTCAGGGCCCTTCCTACCCCGCCCGGGGCACCCGGGGAATGCCTTCGACATGACGCCGGGACGCTTCCGGGGCCGGTTCCTGGGGCTGGCGAGCGTCCAGGGGCTTCCCGGGCGGCCCGATTCGGGGATGATGGCCGGACTTCCGAGGTTCCCACATAGAGAGGAAGCACGGCATGGGCATGGTCACCGGAGGACAGCTCGTCGGGCGGATGCTGAAGAAGGAGGGCGTCCGCCACATCTTCACCCTCTCGGGGCTGCACGTGGCCCCCATCTACGCCGGGTGCGTGGAGGAGGGCATCCAGGTCATCGATACGCGCCACGAGCAGGCGGCCGCCCACGCGGCGGATGCCTACGCCCGGGTGACACGCGGCGTGGGCGTGGCGGTGGTGACGGCCGGCCCCGGCGTCACGGACGCGCTCACCGGCGTGGCCAACGCGTACGCGGCCAGCTCGCCCATGATTCTGCTGGGCGGCGCGGCCCCCATCTTCAACCAGAGCCGCGGCTCGCTGCAGGAGATGGAGCAGGTGGACCTCTTCCACCGCATCTCCAAGTGGTCGGATCGCGTGCCCACGCCGGACCTGGTGCCGGCGTACCTCGCCAAGGCCTTCCGGGTGGCGCTCTCCGGGCGGCCGGGGCCGGTGTTCCTCGAGCTCGCCTGGGACGTGCTCTGCAACGGCGTGGACGAGGACAGTCTGCAGATTCCCAAGAGCTACCGCACGGACGCGCGGCAGGCGCCGGATCCTCGCAAGGTGGACGAGGCCATGGCGCTGCTCAAGTCCGCCGAGCGCCCGGCCATCATCGCCGGCTCGTCGGTGCACTGGGACGGGGCATGGGACGCGCTGCGGCGCTTCGCGGAGACCGCGCAGATTCCCGTGTACCTCAACGGCGCGGGGCGCGGCTGTCTGCCGGCGAGCCATCCGCTCTTCTTCCAGCACACGCGCAAGGAGGCGCTGAGCGGGGCGGACCTGGTGTTCGTCATCGGCACACCCTTCGACTTCCGGCTCAACTACGGCGCCGAGCCCACCTTCAGCGCCGAGTCGAAGATCGTCCAGGTGGACATCGACCCGGTGGAGGTGGGGCGCAACCGCGTGGTGGACGTGGGCATCATCGCCGACAGCTTCAGCGCGCTCTCCGCCTTCGCGGACGCGGCACCCAAGGGCAAGCGCGATTCGTTCATCTCGCAGCTGCGCGAGCGCGAGCAGAAGAAGCTGAGCGGCCTGGCGGCCTGGACGAAGGACGACAGCTCGCCCATCCACCACTACCGGTTGGCCAAGGAGATGTCGGACGTGGCCAACGGGCCGGGGCAGGATCCGGTGTTCATCGCGGATGGCGGCAACTGGGTGGCCATGGCCGCCAAGGTGATCGAGCTGCGCCGGCCGGGCCGGTGGTTGGATCCGGGTCCGCTCGGGTGCCTCGGCGTGGGTGCGCCGTTCGCGCTGGCGTCGAAGGTGCTGCACCCGGAGCGCACGCATTGGATCATCCAGGGTGACGGCTCGTTCGGCCTCAACGGCTTCGATTTCGAGACGGCCATCCGTTTCAAGCTCCCCATGGTGTGCGTGGTGGGCAACGACGCCGCCTGGGGGCAGATCCGCCTGCCTCAGGTGCAGATGTTCGGCGAGGACAAGTCGCCCGGCACGCTCCTGGCTCCCACCCGTTACGACAAGGTGGTGGAGGCCTTCGGCGGCCATGGCGAGTTCGTGACGGAACCGGCACAGATTCGCCCCGCGCTCGAGCGCGCCCTGGCCAGCGGCACCGTGGCGTGCGTCAACGTGATGCTCGATCCGGATGCGCCGGTGAAGGCAGGTGCGATGGGGTACGCCGTCTGATTCATCGCGTGACGCAAGGCGCCGCCATGTCTGGACTTGCATGCGCGAGCGCCCTCGCGTACAGAATACAGACGCAACTGTATTTCCCCTGAAACCGTGTTTCCGTGAGCCACCTCCACCGCCAAGAGCCCGCGCTGAACCGACGGCCCCGCCTGCTGGCGCTGCCGCTGGTGCTGCTGTGTGCGCTGGCGTACCTGGGGAGCGCGGCTCACTTCTTCCTGGTGCAGCACACCCCCTGCGTCGAGCACGGGGACATGCTGCACGAGGCGGGAGCCGAGCAGGGGGAATCGCAGGTCCAGGTGCGCGAGTCCTTCGAGGATGAGCGCATCACCCGCTCGGACGCCGCCCAGGCGTCCGCGCACGGCGCGGATGCACACTGCGCCCATGTCTTCCTCCGCCGGGCGGTGCAGCCACCGGCTGGAGTGATGCTGCCGCCGGAAGCGCCCGTCCTCTCGGGACAGGTGCTGGAGGCGTACAGCGTGGCCGTGGAGCCCCAGGTCGCGTGGCTCCACCTGGCTCCCAAGTCCTCACCGCCGCGGGTCTGATCACGCCCTTCCTCTCTCTCGGGAGAGGAGTGGGGTGAGGGTGCCTCGGGCACCTGGCACGCGTCCTCCCTCTCCCTCTGGGAGAGGGTCGGGGTGAGGGTCTTCCCCAGGTTCGCGTCTCCAGTCCCTTCTCGCGCCCTTCGAGCATCGACAGCGCTCCCTGCCCGCGGAGACTCCCTCACCCGGAGCTTCCAATTCCTGGCATCGGTGCGCGAGGCGATGCCCACCCCTCGTGTGTCCGCGCGCGCGCCTTCCCCACGTTCCTGGAGTCCCAGACCGTCTCCCGGGACGGGAGCGTGGGGGCATTGCAGCACCAACACGTCAACACCTGGAGTCACACATCATGATGAAGAAGTTGCTGTCCGCCTGTCTTCTGTCGAGCGCACTGCTCGTGGGTTGCGGTGGCGAGAAGAACGAGGCCGATGTCGAGGGGTGCGAGCACCTCCAGGAGGGTCCCGCCGCCGCCGTGACCGCGACCGCCGCGGCCAGTGGCGCCCCCGCCGTGAGCAATGATCACAAGCGCTACGACATCACGCTGCCCGCGGGCAGCGGGGGCAACGTGGGCTCGGTGTCGTTCGCGGCCGCCGAGGCCTCCGACTACGTCTTCTTCCTGGGCTCGAACGTGACGCTGAAGGTCACCAGTGCCTCCGGTGAGGCGGTGACGTTCGAGGAGTCCGCGACGAGCTCGGCGGAGTGCACCGCGATCAAGGGCCGCTACGTGGCGCCGCTGCAGGTGGGCACGTACACGCTGACCTTCGGGCCCACGTCCGAGAGCAGTGTCTCGCTGGTCATCGAGGAGGCCGCCCATGAGCACGAGCACTGAGCGCAAGCTGCTGGCCGCGTTCGCCTGCGGGGTGCTGGCTCTGACGGGGTGCGCGAAGTCCTCCACCGCGCTGGAGCCCGAGCTGGCCGCCGCCCACCAGAAGCTGGAGGCCGAGCACCAGGAGATGGAAGCGGCCCACCAGAAGATGGAGGCCGAGCACCGCGAGTGGGTGGCCGAGCACGACCGCGCCAAGGGCGGCGCGGCCGACGCGGAGCACGACGCGCTGGAGGCGCAGCACGAGCAGCTCATCTCCCGCCACCAGGCGGTGGTGGAGCGTCACCAGAAGCTCGTGACGGACCACGGCCAGCTCGAGGCCGCCCACAGTGAGGGCAAGCCCGCTTCGTCCGAGCACGGCCGGATGGAGGACGAGCACCAGAAGATGCGTGAAGAGCACAAGTCCATGGTGAGCGAGCACGAGCGCCTGGGCGAGGAGCACCGCCGGATGCTCGGCGCGCACGGCGCGAAGTAACGGCACCCGGAGCGGGAGGCACGGGTGTCCTCCCGCTCCACTTCCTTCCACTTGATTCCGCAGGAGATGACCATGGGGACCTTCAAGCAGTTCATGGATGAGAAGCAGCTCGCGCCCGAGACGCTGGTGCGCCTGTCCGGCCAGCTCGAGGCCCGCGCCGAGGACGATCGCAAGCTGGCGAAGCAGCGCTCCGACAAGCGGCGCGACAGCGAGAAGAAGACGAAGCCGTACGCCGAGCTGGGCATCGGCAAGCCGAAGAGCGGCCGGGGCGTGAGCGTGCAGCAGGTGGCCGCCGCCCTCGAGGACAAGCCGCTGCCGGCGAAGGTGCGCGGCAAGCTGGTGCGCGCGGTGAACGCCGTGCTGTCCAAGAAGGGCGGCCAGCCGGTGGACTTCCAGGCGCTGTTCGGCGAGGTCCCGGTCCGCAAGGGCACGGCGGCCAAGGCGAGCTGAGGAGACACGCGGATGGGCTCCTCCCTTCTCCACCCCCTCCCGCCGGACGTGCGGCGCGACGGTGAGCGGCTGTTCGAGGTCTCCATGTGGTGCATCGGCCGCGATGTCACCCACGCGGACAACCTGCTGCTGCGTCATGGCTTCACCCGCGAGCGCATGCCCGCGGGACAGAAGGGGACCAGTGCCTACTCGGGGGCTCTGCCCGGGGGAGGGGCCCTCACGCTGTGGGGCTTCGGCGCGTTGTGCCGGGTGTGCGGCGAGTCCATCTACGTGCCGCGCGATGGGTTCTCCCCGGCCGTGGTGGAGGAGGGGCGCGTCACCTGGCCCGTCTTCCAGGCGGCGGGGCTCGGCGGGCCGCGGGAGCCCGTCACCTCGTGTGAGCACTCCGCCGCGCGCGCCGCGGTGGTGGCCCTGGCCTCCTGGATGGCCGGGTACGAGGAGTGGGTGCGGGAGCTGATGGGCACGGGCTGGAGGCACGAGTGCCTCGCGGCGCGGACCAAGGCCTCGCCCGTGCCCGCGGAGTCGTTGGCGGTGGAGTGGCGGCGTCTGGCCGGGCGCGTCGAGGCGCTGCAGCGGCCCGTTGTGGACGAATCGTTTGCCCCGCTCGCCGGGGCGTGAGTGAGGTCACCATGCTTGCGCGACACCTTCGAGCCGAGGATCCCTCCATCTTCCCCTCCACGCCCTGGGACGACGTCCCCGACCTGGAACTGCCCACGCCTCCCCTGCGCGAGGGGCTGGGCCGTGCGCACCTGAAGGTGAGCACCCAGGTGCCCCTGGCCCAGTCGTATTTCGATCAGGGTCTGCGGCTGCTGCACCTCGGCTGGGGCGCCGAGGCCCGGCGCTCCTTCGCGGAGGCCGCGCGGCAGGATCCCCAGCTCGCCATGGCGTATTGGGGTCTGGCCCTGACGCGCGGGGCCGGCGCGCGCTTCGCGGTGGACCGGGCGGACGCCATCCACAAGGCGCTCTCCCTCAGCGAGGGCGTGACGGACGTGGAGCAACGCTACATCGTCGCGGCCACCTTCCTGGCCGACAAGGGCCCCGCCAACGGCCGCCATGGTTTCGTGCGGGAGATGGAGGCGCTCGTCGACCGCTTCCCCGAGGAGCCCGAGGCGCGCCTGCTGCTCGCCGGTTTCCTCTCGGACGGCTACGAGGCGGATGGGCGCCCCGGCGCGGGCCAGCCCTATGCGCAGGCCCTGCTGCGGGAGCTGCTGCGCACGCACCCCCACCACGAGGGTGTCCACCACGCCTGGGTGCAGGTGATGGTGGAGAGCGGGCGGCCCGAGGCGGCCCTGGAGAGCGCCCGGCGGCTGCGGCTGCTGGCGCCTCGCGCGGGGACGGCGCTGCTCGGCTCCGGCCGGTTGCTGCTGCGCACCGGACACACCCGCGAGGCGCGCGAGGTGCTCGAGGCGGTGGTGGCCGCGGATGACGCCTGGCTCTCCCAGGAGTCCCTGCCCGAGTCCGCCGCGCCCGCCGCGGGACTGGCGATGCGGCTGCTCGTCCAGGCCTGCACCGACGCGGGGCGGTATGGCGAGGCCCAGTCCTGGGCGCGCCGCCTGCGCCAGCGCGTGGAACAGGTGACGCCGCACCTCGGACAGGCGCTCGTGTTCGCGGCCGGTGCGCTCTCCGGCGCGCACCTGCGTTTCGGCTTCTGGCGCGCGGCGGCGGAGCTGCGCGTGGAGCTGGCGCCGGAGGCTCGCGTGGCCGAGCGGGGGCTGCTCACCGCCATGGAGACGTATGCCCGCGGGCTGCGCGCCCTGGAGACGGGCAAGCTGGTGGAGGCGGAGCGGGTGTGTGACGAGCTCGACGCGCTCCACCCGCCGCTGTCCGAGGAGCGCAAGGCGGACAACCGCGTCCTCTGCCCGCGTGACGTCGCCCGGGTGGTGGAGCTGGCGGCGTGCGAGCTGCGGGGCGCCCTGGAGGCGCGGCAGGGGGACTTCGCCCGCGCCGAGGCCTCGCTCATCCGCGCCTCCCGGCTGGAGCGCCGGCTGCGCGCGCCGGGCCCCACCGCCTTCTCCCGCCCGGCCCGTGAGACGCTGGCCCGCGCCCGCGTGCGTGCCGGCCGCGAGGACAAGGCGCTGGAGCTGGCCGAGGCCCTCGTGAAGGAGCGGCCCGGCAGTGGCCATGCCTGGTTCCTCCTCGCCGAGGTGCACGTCGCCCGGGGCGCCTTCTCCGAGGCGGCCTCGGCCTTCGCCGCCTTCCTGGAGTGCTGGCGTGACGCGGATCCGCAGTTGCCGGAGCTCCGGCGCGCCCGGGCCTTCATTCTGGGCCGTGGCGGGGTGAGCGTGGAGGCCGCGCTGCCCGGCAACGTCATCCCGCTCCGCGCGCTCGAGAACGTCTCCTGCTGAGGGCCGCGCTCACGCCCGGTGCGGTGCCGCCTCCTCGAGGAACGTGAGGAGGCGCCGCCCGCACTCCTCCGGGTGCTCCATCGGGAAGAGGTGGGTGCCGGGCAGCTCCTCGGCGCGGGCTCCGGGGATCGTCCGTCCGGCGCGGGCCAGGGCCGGTGGGAGGAGCGTGTCCGACTCGCTCCCGCGCAACACCAGCGTGGGCACCGGCACCGAGCGCAGCTTCCGCCAGACACGGCGCGGCGAGGTCTCGAAGACGCGGGCCTCCCAGGCGGTGGGGATGGTGAGCCGGAAGCCGCCGCCGGGGGCCTCGGTGAGGCCGTGGGTGAGGTAGTCCTGGAAGCACTCGGGATCGAAGCGCCGGAAGAGGGGCTTCTTGCGGTAGCTCGTGGCGGCTTCCTCGCGGGAGCCCCAGGACTCGCGGCGGCGGCGGGCCAGGCTCGCGGGAGGAATCCGGCTCCGCATCCCGAGCAGGGTCGCCGCCTGGATGGCCAGCAGGCGTGTGCCCGTGAACAGCACCGGGTCCAACGCCACCACCGCCCGGAAGAGGCCCGGGTGCTTCACCGAGGCGAGCAGGGTGGCCACGCCGCCCATGCTGTGTCCCACGCCCACCACGCCCTCCAGGCCCCGTGCGCGCAGGGCTCCGGCCAAGTCGTCGGCCATGTCCTCCCAGTCGCGCAGGGCCCGAGGGTCCGTCCCCGGCACGAGGCTGCGGCTGCGCAGGGTGAAGACGTGGTAGCGCGGCTTGAGGCGCTCGATGAGCTTGCGGTAGCTGCCCGGGGGAAAGCCGTTGGCGTGCGCGAGGTGCAGCACCGGGCCGGTGCCACCCCAATCATCCAGGTGCAGGGGGTCGCTCATCGCGCTCCCGCATACCGCACGAGGCCCCCGCTGTCCCGTGGCTCAGGCCATCCGGCCGTTCTCGGGGAGGTCCTCGGCGAGGAAGCGGATGACGTCCGAGGGGGTGATCATCCCCAGCAGCTTCTCCTCGCGCACCACGGGCAGGTGGTGGATGCGGTGCTTGCGGAAGAGCTCCATCACCTCGTCGGTGAGATCGAACTCGTTCACCGTCTGCACGGGCGAGGTCATCACCTCTTCCACGGGGGTGCGCAGCGGCAGGCCCCGGAGCAGGGCGTTCATGATGTCCAGCTCGCTGATCATGCCCAGCACCCGCCTATCGTCGTCCGTCACCGGCGCGCCACCGATGCGTTCCTCGACGAGCAGGATGGCGATGTCGGACAGCGGCATCCCCAGGGAGACGGACTTCACCGGCGCGGTCATCAGGTTGCGGGCGTGACCCTTCATGCCTTCGAGCTTGGACACGCGTTGGGGGAGCGTCAAGCTTGACGAGTGGGCGGGGCTTCGGGGAAGGGTGGGGCGCCAACCCAGAGGAGTCCCTTCATGCCCACCTTCCGCCTCAAAAGAGACCAGGCCTCGCTGCTCGTCGTGGACATCCAGGAGCGTCTGACCGCCGCCATGGATCGGGACGCGCTCGACCGGATGCTCAACCGCACCAACGCCGCCATCGAGGGCGCGAAGGCGCTCGAGCTGCCCATCATCGTCACCGAGCAGTACCCCAAAGGTCTGGGGCCCACGCACTCGCTGGTGAAGATGCGGCTGGGCAACTACTCCGCGGTGGAGAAGCTCGACTTCACCGCCTGCGTGCCGGACGTGGCCTCGCGGCTGGGCGAGCGCAAGCAGGTCATCCTCGTGGGCATGGAGACGCATGTGTGCGTCTTCCAGACGGTGCGTGACCTGGCCGAGAAGGGCTTCACCCCCGTCCTCTGCGCGGACGCGGTGATGTCGCGCAACGCGGAGGACCGCCGGGTGGGCCTGGAGATGTGCCGCGAGGCGGGCGCCCACATCGTCACGGTGGAGGCCGCGCTGTTCGATCTGCTCGGGTGCGCGGGCACCCCCGAGTTCAAGAAGGTCTCCGCCGCGGTCCGCTAACGGCCGCGGACCACGAGCTGCTTCAGGCCCCGCGCCAGGAGGGCCAGCACCACCAGCGAGCTCGCGAGCACCGTCTGCGAGCCGCCCACGGGGAAGTTGTAGAAGTAGGCGAAGAGGTAGCCGCCCAGGCCGGAGAGGGCGCCCGCGATCGTGGCCAGCAGGAAGGTCCACGGCAGCCGCAGATCCAACACCAGCGCGGCGATGGCCGACAGGGTGGAGAAGGCGAACACCGGCAGTGCACCGAGCGCCCGCGCCGACACACCCACCATCAGCCCGATGGAGATCATCAGCACCGCGTCGAGCGCACGCACCGGCAGCCCCTGCACCATGGCGCCGGTGCGATCGAAGCTGGCGAAGGTGAGGCCGCGGAACCACCACAGGTGGAAGAGCAGGGTGAGGGCGCCCACCACGGCCACGGCGATGAGCTGGGGCCGCTCCACCAGCACCGCCGTGCCGAAGAGGATGCCCTGGATGTCATGGGACTCCTGGGAGATGCGGTCTCCCACGAGGATGGAGGCGCCGCCGGTGAGCGCGTAGGCCAGGCCCAGCAAGCTCTCGCGGGAGATGCGCAGCCGCGTGGGCTCCATCATCAGCAGCAGCGTGGCCAGCAGGGACAGGCCCACGGCGCCCACGGTGGGGGCCACGTGCAGGCCCAGGTGGATCTCCGCGTAGAAGGCCAGCGCGACGCCCAGGCCGGCCGATTGCGTCACCGCGGCGCTGACGAACACCATGCGCCGCAGCACCACGTACACGCTGAGGAAACCCAGCACGCTGCCCGCGATGAGCGCGCAGAGCATCGGATCCCTGAACAGCTCGTAGGCATCCCAGAACTGTGCCCAGGTGTTGGTCTCAGCCAGTTGCGGGTCCAAGGGTGTGTCCTGAAGAGGGATGGCGGGGGCAGTAATCGTCGCCGTACTGGTGCCGGAAGGCAGGATGGCAGAAGACCGTGTTCGCGTCCCCAAGAACCACGGCCGGGGCCTCTCTATCCACGAAGAGGAGCTGGTCCGCGAACTCGGCCGCCACGCGCAGGTCATGGCTCACCACCACCACCGCCAGCTTCCGCTCGCGCGCCAGCTCCGCCAGACGCTTCATGGTGTCCCGCTCGGCCACGGCGTCCATGGCCGCGGTGGGCTCGTCCAGCAGGACCAGGTCCGACTCGGTGGCCAGCACCCGCGCGAGCAGGGCCCGCTGCTTCTGGCCCTCGGACAGCTCGCGGTAGGGCCGGTTGGCGATGGGGCCCGCCCCGGCCATCTCCAGCGCCGAGTCCACCACCTGGCGGTCCTCCCGTTTGGAGAAGGGCCGCAGGAAGTTCCACCCGGTCAGCCGGCCCCAGTGCACCAGCTCGCGCGAGCGCACCGGAAGCATGGCGTCGATGGCGGAGGTCTGCGGCACGTACGCGCTCTTCACCTGCGGGCTGGAGCGGTACACGCGGCCGGACACCGGATTCTGCAGGCCCAGCAGCGTCTTGAACCACGTGCTCTTGCCCGAGCCGTTGCGGCCGATGACGGCCAGGAAGGTGCCTCGGTGCACCTGGAGGTTGATGGGCGGCAGCAGCGCCTGGCCCTGGTAGCCGATGACCAGGTCCTCGCAGCACAGGAGCAGGTCGGCCTCGTGCTGGTGCGCGTGTCCGGACTTCTCCTTGTCCGGCGTGGGCTCGCCGTTCTTCGTGGGCTCACCGGTCTCCACGGGTCACCTCCGCTTCGGGCGAAATCGTGGCCAGCCGCGCCAGCAGCACGGCGTGGACCTCGGGGTTGGCGTCGGCGCTGATCTCCACCACGCCGTCCGGGTCTTCCTCCAGCGCGCTCCAGTCCACGGGGTCGAAGAGCACGGCCGTCAGCACCAGGTTCAGGTCCAGCTTCGCCCGGGGAGGCGTCGACCGGTCCGAGGGCAGGTCCACCGCGCCGTTGAGCACCGCCACCGGCGCCTCGCTGTCCGGAGCGCGGGTGAGCTCCCACCGGAAGCGGCGCTCGCCGGGGATGCGCGGGGTGGCCCGCCCGTCGCGCACGGTGCCCTCGAGGAGCAGGGCGTCGACGCCCCAGCGGCCCTGGGACACAGTGGCTTCGGGCAGGGCGCAGTCCGGCGTGCACTCCACCGCGCGCTTCTCCGGCGCCAGCAGATTCATCGGCTCGGCCACCGGCAGCGTCGCCACCGTGCTGGAGCCGCCCCCACCGCCCATCTCCGCGGCGATCTGCTCGTAGGGGATGAGCGCTCCGTCAGCGCGGTGGCAGTGGCCGTTGTGGCAGAGCGAGTAGCCCGGAGGCGGGCTGGCGGGATTGAAGCCGCCCGAGCCCGCGGCGATGGCGATCAACTCGATGCCGGACACCCGCATCGAGGCCGCGTCCATGCGGAGCTGATAGTCCGAGCTCAGCCGCTGGTAGCCATCCGGGGCGAGGCGGTCGGCGCGCGGCTCGTACGCGGCGCGCACGGTGGGCTCCACCACCGCGAAGCCCTGACCGGGCTCCCACGCGCAGCCGCCGAGCGTCAGGCAGGACAGGAGGAGGAAGGCGCGGCGCATGGCTCAGTTCCCCTGTCCCTTCAGCCCGTTCTCCAGCTTCGTCACCAGCTCCTCCATGTGCTGGAGGTACGTCTGGCCGCCGCGGACGTTGGTGCCCGAGGTGAAGAGGACGAGGGGCGCGGGAATCTTGCTCGCCACCAGCTTGGAGGTGGTGGTGGGGTAGTAGTCCTCCTGCAGGATGAAGCGGACCTTGCGCTGGCGGGACTGTCCCAGCACCTGGGCCACGTGGGCGGGGTTGGGCGGGATGCCGGGCTTGGGCTCGAGGAAGGCGATGGGCTCGAAGCCCAGCCAGTCCGCGAGGTACGCGGTCGTCCGGTGGTAGGCCACCACGGGCGCGCCCTTCAGCCCGGCCAGGCGCTGCTCCCAGCCCGCGCGCGCCTTCTCCAGCTCCGCGGTGAACTTCTCCAGGTTGGCGCGGTAGGCCGCCGCGTTCTTCTGATCCAACGAGGCCATGCGGTCGGTGATGCCCCGGGCCACCAGCAGCGCGGCCCTCGGGTCATAGAGGAAGTGCGGGTTGCCTCCCGCGTGCACGTCACCCTGGCTGCGATCCACCCGGGTGGTGGGGGCCTCCAGCGTGCGCACGAACTGGGCCGCCTCGAGGTAACCGGGGCTGCCGGAGAGGATGCGGGTGTTGCGGGCACCGTTCTGGAGCGCGGGCAGCCAGCCCACCTCCAGCTCCAGGCCGATGGCGATCAGCAGGTCCGCGCGGTTGACGTCCAGGGCGAGGCTCGGCCGGGCGTCCACGAAGTGGGGGTCCTGCGTGGGCAGGGCCAGGGCCGTCACCTGCACGTGCTCGCCGCCCACCGCCTTGGTGATCGCCGCGAGGTCCGGCAGGGTGGTCACGACCTTCAGGCCGGCGTGGGCGGGAAGGGACAGGAGGCCCAGGAGGACGGCGTTCAGGGCCACGAAGAATCGGAAGGGGCTCATCGAAGGCTCCAGCGCGAAAGGGTTTCAGAAGGCGTGGGCGCCGTGCGCGCCCATCACCACTTCGAGTGCGAGGAAGACCGAGTAGTCCGGACGCTCGCGCCAGCCGGCGATATCCGTGGCGCCCTGCAGGCGCAGGCGGGAGAACTCGGTGGGCCAGAAGGTGACGTTGGCGGAGATGCGCTGGCGGTTCTCGGTCCACAGGTCGTCGAGCGGATCGATCGCGTCGGCGCCACCCTGGCCGAGGGCCGGGGTGCCCAGCTCGTAGCGGCCGGCGGCGGCCCAGCGCTGGTCGAAGCGCCAGGAGAGCTGCGCATAGCCGCTGAGGTCCGACAGCACGTCCTGGGGAACCTGGCGGCGCCGGTAGAGAACCTCGGCCTGGAGGGCCACCGCCGTGAAGTCGGACCCGGTGAGCGGCCGGTACTTGAGGTACACGTCCGTGCCGAACACGTCGGTGCGGTTGCGGTAGCCGGTGGGGTTGGGACCGTTGGCGGCCGACAGGCCCCACAGCAGCGACAGGTCATCCGACAGCGGGAAGAACTGCTTCACCGCCCCGGTGAACTGGAAGTCGAAGGGGGAGGTGACGCCGCCCTGGCCAGCGCCCAGGAAGCTGCGCGCGGTGGACTCGCCCGTGGCGTCGGTGACGGAGCCGAGCACCTCCACGTACCAGGGCAGGGGTGTGAGCCAGGACGTCTCCACGCCCAGCCCGCGGTTGCCCTCGCCGCCGAAGACGCGGCCGATGGCGAAGGGCTGGTCCACGAACTCCCACGAGTGCGGGTGCGTGGGGTTGATGCGGCCAAAGCGGGTGAGGAACTGGCCGGCGCGCACCTGGAGGTTGCCGGGGAGGTTCGTCGTGGTGGCGTACGCCTCCTCGATCTCCACGCCGAACTGGCTGAAGACGATGTTGCCGTCGAAGCGGAAGTACGGGTCCACCGCCGTGTTGATGGACAGCTCCAACTGCTGGAGGTTGAAGCCGTTGGCGGTGGGATCATGCCCGCCCGTCTGCAGCGGCTCCTTCGTGGTGAAGGCGGCGGCGGCCACGTCCAGGATGAAGGCCAGGTTGAGCCCGTGGAAGTCGACGTTCGCCGGGCTGATCGTCACGCCGCTGCTGGAGGCGGGGGACTGGGTGGGCGCGTGGTGATCATGGCCGTCCCCGGTGGCAGCGGCGGCATCGTGGCCGAGCGCCTCCTCGATGTCCTTCATGTCCTCGGCGGACAGGCCCGCGTCCGGAGGGGGCTCCTGGGTGGGTGTACCCGCGTCCGGCGGCGTCTGGGCCGAGGCGGGCAGGGAAGAGAGACAGAACGACAGGCAGACAGCGAGGCCGGCGAGCCGGCACGATGTGGGGGACACGATGCACTCCGCGAACCGGACGCCCGGACAAGGCGGACGTCGACCCAAGCACTTCGCTTCGACGGCGCTAGACGCGCGCTGGAGGCGAGGCCTTGGGGGCGGTATCGAGGACGGACAGCGAGGACTGGGGCCGGGGCGGCGCGGTGGCCGGGCGGCTCACCTCGAGGCACGCCTGGAGGACGGCCTGGACCTGCTCGGGGCTCGTCAGCTCATCCCGGGTGCTGACCGGGACGAAGGCACACTCCTCGTGCAGCAGCGTGCCCCCAGGGGTGGCGGGTGGCTGCTTCTCGAAGGCCATCGCGTCCAGCAGCCGCGCGGCACCCGCCGTGCTTCCATTGCCCGAGGCCTCCTCGAAGGCGCGGTGGGTCGGGCAGTAGCGGTGCGCGTGCTCCTGCGCGTGCGCGATGGCGATCAGCGGCTGGGCGACCCAGAGCACCACCAACAGGGTGGCGATGAGGTGACCAGCGATGTGGGCGCGGATTCTCATCGGGCAGGAAGACGGTAATTATTTGGTCTACTGGTCCCCTGGAGGGGTGTCAAGGGTGCGACGAGGGCTCCGGCCCGGTATTCAGGGAGGAGAGGCCGCTCGACGCGGGGCGTTGAAGGAGACCGATGAACGGACAGGGGGACGAGCACTTCATTCCCGTGGGGCGCCTCGCGGACCTGGACGAGCGGGGCCGGGCGGTGGTGCGGGTCGGGGAGGAGGACGTGGCCCTGGTCCAGGTGGATGGGCGGCTGCATGCCGTGCAGCAGGCCTGTCCCCACCGGGGTGGGCCCTTGTCGGAGGGGGACCAGGACGGGTGCCTCCTCTATTGCCCCCTCCACGCCTGGGCCTTTGATGTCCGTACGGGCGTCAGCCCGACGCATCCGGACGCACGCGTGCGCATCTACGCGGTACGGATCATCGGAGACGAGATTCAGGTGTCGGCTTCGGGTAGGTTGCCCGGCCCCTGAGGTACCGACCTGGCAACGAGGAAGACACGCACCATGGCCGCAACTCGACGGACCCGAGGCGCTCCGCCCACGAAGCCCGACCGGGTGGCCATGGCCGCCGCCATCCAGGACTTCCTGCGCGCGGCGGGCCTGCCGCTGGGCAGCGATCCCAACCTCGTGGGCACCCCGGAGCGGGTGGCCGAGGCGTGGGCCGCCGAGTTCCTCGACGGCTATGAGCGCACGGCGGAGCAGGCCCTGGGGGAGACGTTCCCCGCGCCGCCGGACTCGTCCGGGGAGCTGGTGGTGGTGACGGATCTGCGTTTCCAGTCCATGTGTCCGCACCACCTGCTGCCCTTCGAGGGCCGGGCGCACGTGGCCTACGTGCCGCGGACGCGGGTGGTGGGCTTCGGCCGGTTGGGGGCGTTGGTGGACTGCTTCGCGCACCGGCTCATCCTCCAGGAGGACCTGGCGCGCGAGGTGGCCTCGTCGCTGGCCCGTGTGCTGAAGAGCCCGGCCACCGCCTGCATCATCGAGGCCGAGCAGGCGTGCCTGCGCATCCGGGGCGACCGGCAGCGCGACGCCCGCACGCACGCGGAGGCCTACGAGGGCCAGCTCCGCAAGGACGGAGCCCTGCGCCGGGAGCTGTGGGCGCGGTTGAGCACGATGCGGCGTTAGAGGAGCTGTCCGGATGAGCCTGCCCGCGGAGCGTACCTTCCCCCGAGTTTCTCCCTCCCTGGTGGAGCGTGCGCGGGCCGCGCTGGTGGAGGTGCTCTCTCCCGGCCAGGTGCGCCACGACGCCTCCACCCTGGAGAACTACGCCGAGGACGAGTCCGACTCCGGCGTCTATCCGCCGGACCTCGTGGTGTTTCCCGAGACCACCGAGCAGGTCTCCGCCGTCTTCCGCACCTGCCAGGCGCTCGGCGTGCCCTTCACGCCCTGTGGGGCGCGCAGTGGCAAGAGCGGCGGCTCGCTGCCCCTGTTGGGCGGCGTGGCGGTGAGCCTGGAGCGGATGAACCGCATCCTCTCCGTCTCCGGGGAGGATCTCACCGCGGTGGTGCAGCCGGGCGTCATCACGGGCGAGCTGATGAAGGCCGTGGAGGCGGAGGGCCTCTTCTATCCGCCGGACCCCAACTCGTGGGAGTTCTGCACCCTGGGGGGCAACGTGGCGGAGAACGCCGGAGGCCCCCGGGCGCTCAAGTACGGCGTCACCCGCGACTACGTCATCGGCCTGGAGTGGGTGCTGCCGAGCGGCGAGGTGCTCCGGGTGGGCCGCCGCACCATCAAGGGCGTGGCCGGCTATGACCTGGTGGGCCTCTTCGTGGGCTCCGAGGGCACGCTCGGGGTGGCCACGGAAATCACCCTCCAGCTCATCCCCAAGCCCCGGCACGTGAAGACGGCGCTCGTCATCTTCGACTCGGTGCACACCGCCGCACACGCCATCACCGCCGTGCTGAAGGCCGGCATCCTCCCGCGCACCCTCGAGCTCATCGACGACGTGGCGCTTCAGGCCGTGGATGGCCGGGGCTTCAACTTCCCGCCAGGCGCCGGCTCGGCCGTCATCGCCGAGGTGGACGGCAACATGGAGGAGGGCCTCTTCGCCGAGCTCGCCTGGCTGGGTGAAATCTGCGAGCAGCACGGCGCCCGGGAGGTCCTCGTGGCCCAGGACGAGTCCCAGCGCGAGAAGCTCTGGGCCGCCCGCAGGGTGGTTTCCACCGCGTTGCGCTCCCTCCGCCCGCACAAGATCTCGGAGGACATCGCGGTACCCCGTTCCCGTATTCCCGACATCATCCTGGCCCTCAAGAAAATGGGGGAGGAGCTGGGGTTGCCCGTGGCCACGTACGGCCACGCGGGGGACGGCAACCTGCACGCCAACATCCTCTACGAGGGCCCACACCAGCGCGCCCTCGTGGAGACGGCCATCCAGCGGATGCTGGAGCTCACCGTCTCCATGGGTGGCACCATCACGGGCGAGCACGGGGTGGGACACGCCAAGCGGGAATATCTGGCGATCGAGCAATCCGAGGCCGTGCTGGAGCTGCAGCGCCGGTTGAAGGACTTCTTCGATCCTTCAGGAATGCTCAACCCCGAGAAAATCTTTCCCGCGCCCAAGCGTTCTTGATTCTCAGCGGATACGCTCGTTCCTCGGGGAGCAGTCATCGCCCACCCTGTACCGCGGACCGTCACGAGGTTGTGACGTGGCTCCGGTCTGCTTGTCGCCAGGGTAAGCGGGTCAAATACCCCCGAATGGAAATGAGAAACGCTTCGGCTCGTTGTGCGTCCTAGGGATGTGGACGCGGCACCGGGGGCGAGCGCGTCCGTCACACAGAGGAACGGAGACGCGAAACATGGCGAACAGGACGATGAAGTACGGAGCCGAGGGCCTGTCGCACTACCTGCGTCATCTCGGGGATCATTCGCAGTTGACCCGAGAGCAGGAGTACGAACTGGCCGGGCGCGCTCGCAAGGGTGACGAGTCGGCGCGGCAGCTTCTCGCGCAGTCCAACCTGGCCTTCGTGGTGGCGGTGGCGAAGAAATTCTCCAACCGTGGCGCCCGGCTGGATGACCTCATCCAGGAAGGCAATGTGGGTCTGATGAAGGCCATCGAGCACTTCGACCCCAAGAAGAACGTGCGGTTCGCCACCTACGCGGTGTGGTGGATTCGCGCCTACATCACCCGCTACCTGAAGGACAACCGCAGCCAGGTGCGCGGCGGCGAGGCCGAGCGCGGCAGCATGACGGACTTCTCGCTGGACGCGAGCATCGACGAGGAAGGCGAGACGACCTTCCTGGACCGGCTGGAGGACGGGGGCCCCTCGCCCCAGCAGGTCTTCCTGGCTCGCGAGCAGAACGAGGAAGTGCAGGAGGCGCTGGCCAAGGTGCGCAAGCGCATTGGCGACCTGGGGTGGGACATCCTCCAGGAGCGGCTCACGCAGGACAAGCCGCGCACGCTGGAGGAGCTGGGCCAGCGCTGGGGCGTGTCGCGCGAGCGCGTGCGGCAGGTGGAGCTCAAGACGAAGAACTTCCTCGAGCGCTACCTGGCGGCCTTCAACCAGGATGAGGAGCAGCAGCAGGACGCTTCCTCCGCCGACGCCGCCTGACCTCCAGGACAGGCGCCATGTCGGCCGACAAAACGGGCGGTACCTGAGGTGCCAGGCGCACCGCGGGTACCGCCTTCGTCGTATTCGGGGCCCGGTGGCGGGGGACGGCAGGCGCGTGCTTGCTCGCTCCCCAGGCACCCGGCCAGGGGCTGCGTCACATTTCCCGAAGGCCCTCTCTAAATAAGTACCCAGACGTGTGGGATACGAGGAGAAGCCCCCATGAGAGCGGAGAACCAGTTGGCGACCCCGGACGCGCGCAACCTCGTCGAACTGCTGCTCCAACGGGCGCAGTCCCCCGCGAAGGTCGCGGCGAGTTGGAAGACGGGGGGCCGCTGGGAGGACGTCACCTGGGGACGCATCCTGGAGGACGTCCAGGCGCTGTCCGCCGGCCTCCTCGCCCAGGGCGTGAAGCCGGGGGACCGGGTGGCCATCTTCGCGGACACCAGCCTGCAGTGGTTGGTGTGCGACCTGGCCGTCTCCGCCGCGCAGGCCGTCACCGTCCCCATCTACGCGTCCAACACGCCGGACGAGGCCCGCTACATCCTCAACCACTCCGAGGCGTCGTTCGTCTTCGTGGACCATGACGAGCAGACGCCCAAGCAGGCGGGCCGCGCCACCCGCCTGCGGCAGAAGCTCGCGGAGTGTCCCAGCGTGCGCAAGGTGGTGCTCTTCGAGGGCGCGGCCTCGGGCGACGTGGAGCTATCGCTCTCCCAGGTGATGGAGCAGGGCCGCGCGGCCCACGCCGCCCGTCCGGAGTCCTTCGGCGAGCGGGTGCGGGCGATGGGGCCCGAGGACATCTGCTGCATCATCTACACCTCCGGCACCACGGGGGACCCCAAGGGGGTGCTGCTCACCCATGGCAACTGGGCCTACGAGGCCCGGGGGGTGGCGGGCATCGGGGTGATGTCGCCCGGCGACGTGGTGATGATGTTCCTGCCCCTGGCGCACTCCTTCGGGCAGGTGGTGAAGGCCGGGTGGCTGGCCATGGGCTTCCGCATGGTGTTCGCCGAGTCGGCCGAGAAGCTGCTGGGCAACCTCGTGGAGACTCGCCCCACCATCCTCCCGGCGGTGCCGCGCGTCTACGAGAAGGTCTACAACGGCGTGGTGGCCAATGGCTCCGCCGCGCCGGGCGTGAAGGGCCGCCTGTTCCGCTGGGCCTTCGCCCTCTTCGACGAGTACGTGGACGCGAAGCTCCAGGGCCGCGAGCCCGCCCACGTGGGCCTGGCCCTGGCGCGCAAGCTGGTGTTCAGCAAGGTGCGCGCCTCGCTCGACGAGAAGCTGGGCGGCAACCTGCGCCTGTTCATCTCCGGTGGCGCGCCCCTGTCCCGGAAGATCGCCTGGTTCTTCGATCTGCTCGGCTACAAGGTGCTGGAGGGCTACGGCCTCACCGAGACGTCCGCCGCCTCCTGCGTCAACCCGCCGGAGCGCATCAAGATCGGCACCGTGGGCCCGCCGCTGCCCGGCACCCAGGTGAAGCTCGCCCCGGACGGGGAGATCCTCCTGTACGGCCCGGGGGTGATGAAGGGCTACTACAAGAACCCCGAGGCCACCGCCGAGGTGCTCGAGGCCGACGGCTGGTTCCACACCGGGGACATCGGCGAGGTGGACGCGGACGGCTACGTCACCATCACGGATCGCAAGAAGGACATCATCGTCACCTCCGGGGGCAAGAACGTCTCGCCGCAGAACCTCGAGAGCACGCTCAAGACGTTCCCCCTCATCAGCCAGGCGGTGGTGCACGGAGACAAGCGCAAGTACCTGGTGGCGCTCCTCACGGTGGCCGAGGAGCCCGCGCGCAAGCTGCTCGCCGACAAGGGCGTGAAGGCCGGGAGCTACGCGGAGCTGTGCCGCCATCCGCTGCTCCGGGCCGCGGTGCAGGAGATCCTCGACAAGGTGAACGCGGAGCTGCCGTCCTACAGCACCCTCAAGCGCTTCGCGCTGATGGACGCGGACTTCAGCCAGGAGACGGGGGAGCTGACGCCGAGCCTCAAGGTGAAGCGCAAGCACGTCAGCCAGAAGTTCAAGGCGGTGCTGGACGCGCTCTACGACAAGGACGACCGGGCGGACTGACCCGCACGCGACGACGCCCGTGCCCGTCTCTCGCGGAGGAGAGACCGGCGCGGGCGTGGCACCGCGCGAGACGAGGCGGGGAGCGCCTCAGCCCTGGTGGCTGGTGCTGCGGGCGCTGGCGTCCTTCTCCACCGTGCCGCTGCTGGCGAGCGAGCCGGACGGCTTCTTCTCGTCGGCGGGGGCGTCCTCGCCACCGAAGCCGCGCTTGAAGTTGCGGATGGCGCTACCCAGCGAGGAGCCGAGCTGCGGCAGGCGCGAGGCTCCGAACAGGAGCAGCAGCACCGCCATGATCAGCAGAATCTCCGACATCTTCAGACCCATCGCGCACTCCTCAGAGTAAAGACCGGGGCAGGATAGCCCCCCGGGGCGCGGGTCGCCAGCAAGACGACAGAGACGCTCAGACCTGAACGCCCGCCGAGGAAGCGAGGGCGATGGGGAGTGTAAGGTAGAGCGTCGTCCCCCCCGCGTCGGCCGTCACCCCGACGGAGCCGCCGAGCGCCTCCACCTCCTGCCGGGCCAGCCCCAGCCGCAGGGGATCCTCCAGCTTCTTCTCCCGGAAGGCCCGCTCCTCGCGCGCGAAGGTGAGGGCGAGCTCCTCGTCCGACAGGGGCACCCCGTCGCGCCGCACCTCCACCCGGAGCATCCCTCCCTCCGGCCGGGCCCTCACCCGGAGCTGCTCCCCGGGTTGGGCGCGCAGCAGGTGGTGGCGGATGAAGGCCTCCACGGCGTGCTGCACCCGCCCCCCGTCCACGTCCACCTCGGGCAGGGCCCCTCCGGGCAGCTCCAGGCTCAGCGCCACGCTGGCCGTGCCCGCCGCCTCCAGGTGGTGCTCCACCGCGTGGGCGAGCAGGGGTTCGAGCGCCTGCGGCTCCCGCTCGCAGGCCAGCATGCCCAGGTCCGCGCGGCTCGCGTCGAAGAAGTCCTGGGCGAAGGCCAGCGCCTTGTCCGTGTTCCGCAGGATGGTCTCCAGCCCGCGCTTGGCCTTGGGCTCCAGCGGAATCCGGCCGTTGAGCAGCAGGGCGGCGTACGAGCGCACGTTGGCCAGCGAGCCCCGCAGATCATGCGACGCCAGCCCCAGGTAGCGGACGCGCCGGCGCACCAGCTCGTCGTCCCCCTCCGCGGGCTGCGTCCACACCAGCCGCGTACCGTCCTCCAGGGGGCGCTCGCCGGCCCGCACCAGCCGCCCCTCGTGCTCCCACAGGTCCACCCCCGGCCGTTGCTGGAAACCCACCGACTCGAGCAGCTCCACCAGCGAGCCCGCGCTCTCGGGAAGCCGCTCCACGCCCAGGTGGGACCGCATCCGGCCGTCCACCTCGCGCACATGGCCTCGCCGCGAGACGATGGCGAACCCGGGCTCGTCCTCTCCGGCCGCCGCCTGCCGCCATTCCCCCGCGTGATTCACGCCTGCCGTCTCCTCGTCCATGGGTTAGGAAAACGGTGGGGCGGCAGTGTCGATTTTGCAACGTGCCTGCCTCGTTGCCCTGCGAGCCGGTTGAATTCTTCCGCACCTTCCCGCCCCTTGAGAGAAAATCGGGGGGCGCGCCATCTCATGGAGAAGAACCTGTCTTCCACCAATTCTCAGCACCAGGGGTCCCACGTCGTGCTGGTGGTCGATGACGACCCGGACATCCTCGAGGCCCTCTCGGAGATTCTCGAGGCCGAGGGGTTCGAGATCCGCCGCGCACGCAATGGCAAGGAGGCCCTGGAGCGGCTCGAGCCGGATCCGCCCCAGCTCATCCTCCTGGACTTGATGATGCCGGTGATGGACGGCTGGGAGTTCGCCCAGCGCATGCGGCAGCGGCCCTCGGTGGCCGGCATCCCGCTCATCGTCCTCAGCGCGGATCGCAACGTGGGCAGCAAGGCCACGGACATTGGCGCGGTGGGTCATCTGGCCAAGCCCTTCGAGCTGAACGATCTGTTGGACATGGTCCGGCGCTCGCTGAGCCAGGCCCAGGCCTCCAGCGCCGGCCGTTGAGTCTCCCCGTTGAGCCTCCCTACGTCTTGACCCGCCCGGTCACCGTCATTACGGTGCCGGCCGGACGTTGACTCACCAGTCAATCCCTCAAAAGGAGAGAGCGATGTCGAACGCGCAGGAGATCATCGAGAAGGACATTCCGGCCACGCTGCAGCAGAAGCCGGAGCTGGCCAAGGACATCAACTCGGTCATCCACTTCAACATCACCGGTGACAACGGTGGCACCTGGACGCTGGACTGCACCAAGCCGGACAACTGGGTGTCCAAGGGCGCCGAGGGCGACCCGAAGATGACCGTCACCGTCAGCAACGACGACTTCGTGAAGATCCGCGCCAAGCAGCTCAACGCGCAGATGGCCGCCATGCAGGGCAAGCTCAAGTTCAAGCCGATGGACATGGGCCTCGCCATGAAGCTGGCGAAGCTGCTCGGCTAGTCGCACCGGAGCCGCGCCCCCGGGCGTGTTGCTCCACCAGCGGCGTGTGCTCCTCCTCCGGGGCCGCGCCGCTTCTTTTTGTCCCCCCAGCCCCAACCCCCCCACACATGAACACGCTCCCCCTGTCCGGACTCAAGGTCCTGGATCTCTCCCGTCTTCTGCCCGGCCCCTACGCCACGCTGGTGCTCGCCGATCTCGGCGCCACGGTGGACAAGGTCGAGGACCCCCAGGGCGGTGACTACCTCCGCCAGATGGCCCCGCTGCGCGACGACGAGAGCGCGCTCTTCTACGGGCTCAACCGCAACAAGCGCTCGCTGACGTTGGACCTCAAGGCCCCCGAGTCGCGCGAGGCCTTCAAGCGCCTGGTGCGCGGCTACGACGTGCTGGTGGAGAGCTTCCGCCCCGGCGTCATGGACAAGCTGGGCCTGGGCTGGAGTGTGCTGCACGCGGAGAACCCGCGGCTCGTCTACTGCGCCATCTCCGGCTACGGGCAGACGGGGCCGGACCGGCTCAAGGCGGGGCATGACCTCAACTACGCGGCGCGCGCGGGCGTGCTCGGCTACGGCGGCGAGGCGGACGGCGCGCCGGCCTTCCCCGGCGTGCAGCTGGGGGACATCGGCGGAGGCAGCCTCTTCGCGCTGGTGGGCATCCTCGCGGCGCTCCACGAGCGCGAGCGCACCGGCCAGGGCCGCTTCGTGGACGTGTCCATGACGGACGGCTCCGTGGCCTTCCTCCACATGCACCTGGCGGCGCGCCTCTTCATGGGCGAGCAGGGCCAGCCGTTGCGCCGCGGCCGCGAGACGCTCAACGGCGGCCTCGCCTGCTACGGGCTGTACCGCACCCGTGACGGCCGCTACCTGGCCGTGGGCGCGCTGGAGCCCAAGTTCCTCGCGGGCGTGTGCCAGGTGCTCGGGCGCCCGGAGCTGCTCGCGGAGGCCTATGACACCGGAGAGGCCGGCGCGCGCGTGAAGGCGGAGTTCTCCCGCATCTTCGCCGAGCACCCGTTGGCGTATTGGCAGGAGCGCTTCGCGGGCACGGATGTGTGTGTCGAACCCGTACTCGAAGGCGATGAAGTGCTGATGGATCCTCAACTCCGCGCCAGGAATCTGTTCGTGGAGTCTGAAGACACCCAACGTGGGAGAAGAGTGACCCACCTCCTCACTCCCTTGCGCATGGGCGAGACACCTTTGCGTCCTCCCCCGGCTCTTGGACAGCACACACATAAAATTCTTTCCGAGGCAGGCTTTAGCCCGGAAGAAGTCGAAAGACTGGTCAAATAAGCTCTGCCAGGAATTGGCCGGGAAATCTCACGGGGGCTCCGGACCGTCTCGAATCCCGGATCTCCCGTGAAGTGTGGGGGTCTGCCTTTACCCGCTACCCACGCAATTTGAGACATGCGATTTTGCGGTACGTCGAGTCAGGGCCTCGCATTTCTCTGCGAGTGACGTCTGGCCGCAAGCCGGGGGGCGTGCATCCGTGAGAGGAACCAACGTGCCGGGACCGCAAAACCAAGCGAAACCCGCGAGAGACGCAATTCATTGGCAGTCGGTCGGTTGACACTGGCCGACAGTGCAGTGGACCTTTGACGGATACAGGGAAGGCAACACCCATGACGGAAAGCGATAACCAGCAGGGGTCAGGCACCGGAGCCGCCACGAAGGCGGAGCAAGAGCTGGGAGGCTCCGACGCGGGGACCACGCAGGGGGCGAGAGAAGCGGAGCCCATCGCGGTGGTGGGGCTCGCGTGCCGTCTGCCCGGCGCGCCGGACGCGGAGGCCTTCTGGCGGCTGCTGTGTGAGCGCAAGGAGCTGCTGCGCGAGGTGCCCGAGGACCGGTGGGACAACGGCACCTGGTACGACGCGGATCCCCAGTCGCCGGGGAAGATGAACACCCGTCACGGCTACTTCCTGGACCGGGTGAGCGGGTTCGATCCGCTCTTCTTCGGCATCTCCCCGCGCGAGGCCGCGGAGATGGATCCGCAGCAGCGGTTGATGCTGGAGGTGTGCTGGGAGGCGCTGGAGGACGCGGGCGTGCCGGCGATGGGCCTGAAGGGCTCGCGCACGGGCGTGTTCATGGGCGCCATCTGGCACGACTACGCGGACCGGCACCTGAGCGAGCGCGCGGCGGTGACGCTGCACAGCGCCACGGGCCAGTCGCTCAACATCGTGGCCAACCGGCTCTCGTACTTCCTGGGCCTCAAGGGGCCGAGCCTCACGGTGGACACGGCGTGCTCCTCGTCGCTGGTGGCGGTGCACCTGGCCTGTCAGAGCCTGCGCTCGGGGGAGTCGCGGCTGGCGCTGGTGGGCGGCGTCAACCTGATGTTCTCGCCCGAGGCGAACGTGCTGCTGTCCAAGTTCGGCGGGCTGGCGCCGGACGGGCGCAGCAAGGCGTTCGCGGCGGGCGCGGACGGCTTCGGGCGCGGCGAGGGCGCGGGGCTGGTGGTGCTCCAGCCGCTGTCGGCGGCGCTCGCCTCCGGCGCGCACATCTACTGCACCATCCGCGGCAGCGCGGTGAACAACAACGGCACGGGCAACGGCCTCACCGCGCCGAGCGTGCCCGGCCAGGCGGCGCTGCTGCGCGAGGCGTACGCGCGCGCCGGTGTGCCCACCAACCGCGTGCATTACGTGGAGACGCACGGCACGGGCACGGCGCTGGGAGACCCCACCGAGGCCAGCGCGCTGGGCGCCGCGCTCGGGGAGGGGAGGGCCATCGACCGGCCGCTGCTCATCGGCTCGGTGAAGGCGAACGTGGGCCACCTGGAGGGCGCGGCGGGGATCACCGGCCTCATCAAGGTGGCGCTCTCGATTTCGCGCCGGCTGGTGCCGCCGCACATGCTGCACGGGGAGATCAGCACCCGGATTCCATTTGGCGAGCTGCGGCTGAGCCTGCCGCAGCGGGTGATGCCGTGGCCCAGCGAGGACGAGCCCGCGACGGCGGGGGTGAGCGCCTTCGGTTGGGGCGGCACCAACGCGCACGTGGTGCTGGAGGAGTCGCCGGTGGGCCGCGAGGAGCTGCTGCCCCTGGCGGGGGAGAGCGCCGAGGAGCTGCTGGCCCATGCGGCGAAGGCGGAGGAGCTGCTGCAGCACGACGAGGAGCCGGTGTGCGTGCGCGACCTGTGCCGCACCTGGGCCCCGTACGCGGCGAAGGGAGGGCATCGCGCGGCCCTCACCTTCCGCACGCGCGCGGAGCTGGCCACGCTGCTGAAGTCCCTCCGGCAGGGCAAGCGCCGGACGGGCCTCCTCACGGGCGAGCCCGGGGCGGTGCCGCGCGTGGCCTTCGTCTGCGCGCCCCAGGGCTCGCAGTGGCCCGCCATGGGCCGCGAGCTGCTGGCCACGGAGCCGGTGTTCCGCGCCCGGCTGGAGGCGCTGGACACCACCTTCATGCCGCTGGCGGGCTGGTCGCTGGTGGAGGCGCTGAGGGATCCGCAGGCGCGGGTGCTGTCGGACGAGGACGCCGCCGAGCCGCTGACGCTGGCGGTGCAGGTGGGGCTGGCGGCGCTGTGGCGCGCCTGGGGCGTGGAGCCCGAGGTGGTGGTGGGCCACGGCGTGGGTGAAGTGGCCGCGGCGTGCATCGCCGGAGGCATGGAGGCCGCGGACGCGGTGTGGAAGGTGTACCGCGCCAGCCGCCTGCGGCAGTGGGAGCCGCTGCGCGACGAGCTGGAGGCGGCCCAGGAGAAGCTGTGGGAGCGCGAGGAGGGCGTGCGCTGGGTGTCCACCGTGGCGCGCGAGGTGGGGCCGGACGGCCGCTCCGGGGATGCGCGCTGCCGCACCATGCGCCAGCCGGTGCGCTTCGCCCAGGCGGCGGAGCGGCTGGTGGCCGACGGGGTCGACGCCTTCGTGGAGTCAGCCCGCACCCGGTGCTGTGCCGCCCGGTGGAGCAGCTCCTGCGCAAGGCCGGACGCACGGGCGTGGTGGTGGGCTCGCTGCGGCGCGACGAGGCGCGGGCCGCCCTGCTGGAGGCGCTCGGCGCGCTGCACGTGCAGGGCGTCCAGGTGCGCTGGGAGGCGCTGCCGCCGCCGGAGACGCCGGTGGCCGTGGTGCCCTCCGCGAAGCCGCCGGCCGTGGTGCCGGGACGCACGCAACTGCTGCCCCTGTCCGCGCAGACGCCCGAGGCGCTCGCGGAGGCCGCCCGCCGTGTCGTCGCCCGCCTGGAGACGCACCCGTTGTCGCTGCATGACGTCTGCTACTCGGCGTCCGTGACGCGCAGCCACCTCAACCACCGGCTGGCGCTGCTGGCCCACACGCCCGCCGAGGCCCGCGAGGGCCTGTCCGCCTTCCTGCGCGGCGAGGTCCGCCCGGGGCTCTCCGTCACCCGCCACGCGGATGGGCGCCACCAGCCCGTGGTGTTCGTCTTCCCGGGCCAGGGCTCGCAGTGGCTCGGCATGGGCCGCCGGCTCATGGCCGAGGAGCCCGTGTTCCGCTCCGCGCTCGAGCAGTGCGACGCCGCGCTGCGCCGCTTCGTGGACTGGTCGCTCATGGAGCTGCTGGCCTCGGACAACGCGGCGTGGATGGAGCGCATCGATCAGGTGCAGCCCGCGCTCTTCTCCATCCAGGTGGCGCTGGCCCGCTTGTGGCGCGCCTGGGGCGTGGTGCCCGACATGGTGGTGGGCCACAGCATGGGCGAGGTGGCCGCGGCGCACGTGGCCGGCGCCCTCGACCTGGTCGACGCGGCGCGCATCATCTGCCGCCGCAGCCTGCTGCTGCGCCGGGTGAGTGGCCAGGGCGGCATGGCCATGGTGGAGCTCACCCTGGACGAGGCGCGCGTGGCCATCCGCGGCCTGGAGGACTGGCTGTCCGTGGCGGCCAGCAACAGCCCCCGCTCCACCGTGCTCTCCGGCGAGCCGCACGCGCTCGCCCAGGTGCTGGAGAAGCTGGAGGCGCGCAACGTCTTCTGCCGCCGGGTGAAGGTGGACGTGGCCTCGCACAGCCCGCAGATGGAGCCGCTGCGTGAGGATCTGCTGCGCGCGCTGGAGGGCCTCGCGCCCCGGCGCGGCGAGGTGTCGCTCTTCTCCACCGTGACGGGCGAGGTGACGGACGGCGCGGACCTGGAGCCGGCCTACTGGGTGCGCAACCTGCGCGAGCCCGTGCTGCTCGCCCCCGTGGTGGAGCGGCTGGCCAATGACGGGCACTCGCTCTTCGTCGAGGTGAGCCCGCACCCGGTGCTGCTGCCCGCCATCGAGCAGACCATCGCCCACCTGCGCATGGAGGCCACCGTGCTGCCGTCCGTGCGGCGCGAGCAGCCCGAGCGCGAGGTGATGCTGGAGACGCTCGGCGGCCTCTACGCGGCGGGCCGGGACGTGGAGTGGAAGGCGCTGCACCCGGAAGGCGGCCGGCTGGTGCGCCTGCCGGACTACCCCTGGCAGCGCCAGGACTGCTGGTTCCAGCCGGGCGCTTCCCCCGTGCCCAAGGCGGGCCGGGAGGACCGGGCCCAGTCGCTGTTGGGACCGATGCGCCGCTCCTCGCTGCGCCCCGGGGCCTTCTTCTGGGATGTGGAGGTGGGCGCGCAGAACCTGCCCTGGCTGGGAGACCACCGGGTGCAGGGCACCATCATCCTCCCCACCACGGCGTACCTGGACTGGGTGACCACGGCGGTGCAGTCGGCGCTCGGCCCCGGGCCGTGGACGCTCGAGGACGTGCGCATCAACGAGGCGCTGGCGCTGCTCGGTGACGGCACGCGCCGGGCCGAGCTGCTGGTGGATGTGGGCTCCACGGGCGCCATCTCCTTCAAGGTGTCCAGCTTCATCCCCACGCCGGGCGGCAGCAGCGCGGAGATGTGGACGGTGCATGCCCAGGGACGCGTGCGCGCGTCGGACTCCAACGGACGCGGCGCGCTGCCCTTCGTGCTGGTGGACGACGTGCAGCGGCAGTGCTCCGAGGTCCGCCTCACCGAGGTGCACTACCTGGACATGGAGCAGCGCGGGCTGCAGTACGGGCCCACCTTCCGGGGACTCAAGGAGGTGTGGCGCCGGGACGGCGAGGCCGTGGGCCGCATCTCTGCCCCCGAGTCGCTCGGGCCGTCCGCCGACATGCATCCCGCGGTGCTCGACGCCGCGCTGCAGGTGCTGCTGGAGGCGCTGCCCGCCGGTGACACCACCTACGTCCCCGTCCGCCTGCGCCGCTTCGAGGTGCTGCGCAAGGGCACGCCCAAGTGGGCCTACGCGCGCCTGCCCGCCCCGGAGACCTGGCGCAAGGGCACGCCCCTCGAGGGCGACGTCGTCCTGCTCGACGGGCAGGGCGTGGCGCTCGCGGAGGTGGAGGGCCTGGAGGCTTCTCCGCGCTGCCCACGCGCTACGGCCGCGCCCGCTCCGAGCAGGACCGCTCGCTCTTCGAGCTGGCCTGGCGCCGCATGGGACTGCCCGCGGTGTTCGAGCCCGGCTCGGCCGAGGCGCCCTGGCTCATCTTCCAGGACGTGGCCGGCGTGGGCGCCTCGCTCGCGGACATGCTGGAGTCGTGGGGGGGCGCCTGCATCCGCGTGGAAGCGGGCTCGGGCCTGCGCAAGCTGGGGCCCCGTCACTTCGCGGTGACGCCCGGCTCGCGCGAGGACCTGCGCGCCATGCTGCAGCAGTGCCTGCCGTCCGGCGGGGCCTGCGCGGGCGTGGCGTACCTGTGGGGCCTGGACATCCCGGCTCCGGACATGCCGGGCGAGCAGGCCCTCGACGAGGCGGTGCGGGCCTGCGGCGGTGCGCTGCGCATCGTCCAGGAGGTGCTGCGGCTCGGGTGGAGGGATCCTCCGCGCCTGTGGCTGGTGACGCGCGGCGCCTATCCCGTGCAGGGCTCGCCCTCGACGGGTGCGCTCCAGGCCGCCCTCTGGGGCCTGGGCCGCGCGGTGGGTCACGAGCACCCGGAGCTGCGCTGCACGTGCGTGGACCTGGACCCGTCCTCGCCCCTGGTGGACGTGGACGCCCTGGGCCGCGAGCTGGCCGCGCGGGCCGAGGATGAGCAGGTGGCCCTGCGGTCCGGGGCGCGCTTCGTGGCGCGGCTCGTCCGGCGCTCGGGCGCGAAGGAGATGTTCATGGAGCCGCTGCTGCCCGCGGCGGGACGGCCCTTCCAGGTGGAGACGCCTCCGGCGGGCTCCTTCGGCGGCGTGTCCGTGCGCATGTCCGAGCGGCGCAAGCCCGGCCCGGGCGAGGTGGAGATCGCCGTCGAGGCCTCGGCCCTCAACTTCATCGACGTGATGAAGACGATGGGCCTCTACGTGATGAAGGGGAAGGGCGGGGCCCCCGGGGTGCCGCTGGAGGGCCTGCCGCTGGGGCTCGACTGCGCCGGCCGCGTGGTGGCGGTGGGCGAGGGCGTGACGAACCTGAAGGCCGGGGACGAGGTGGTGGCCTTCACTCCCTCGGCCATGGCCTCGCACGTCGTCACGGATGCACGCTTCGCCGTGCGCCGTCCCCAGGGGCTGAGCGCGGCCGAGGCCAGCTCCATCCCGAGCGTCTTCATGACGGCCTGGTACGCGCTGCACCACCTGGCGCGGCTGCAGAAGGGCGAGCGCGTCCTCATCCACTCGGCCGCGGGCGGACTCGGCCTGGCAGCGGTGCAGATCGCCCAGTCCCTGGGGGTGGAGGTCTTCGCCACCGCGGGCACGCCGGACAAGCGGGAGCTGCTGCGCTCCCTGGGCATCCAGCACGTGATGGACTCGCGCACGCTGGCCTTCGCCGACGAGGTGATGCGCCTGACGAACGGCGAGGGCGTGGACGCGGTGCTCAACTCCCTCTCCGGTGATGCCATCACCCGGAGCATGGAGGTGCTGGCGCCGGACGGCCGCTTCCTGGAGGTCGGCAACCGGGACATCCACGCCGGACGCGCGTTGGACCTGTCCCAGTTCAGCCGCCGCCTCATCTACGCGGCCATCGATCTGGTGGGCCTGCGCGAGCAGCGTCCGGCGCTGTGCGCGCGGCTGCTCAGCGAGGTGGTGGAGCAGATGGCCTCGGGCACGCTGAAGCCCGTGCGCCACCGCGCCTTCCCCGTGTCGCAGGCCTCCGAGGCCTTCCGCGAGATGGCCCAGGGCCACCACGTGGGCAAGCTCGTCGTCACCATGGATGACCCCGAGCTGCGCGTGGTGCCGCCGCGTCCGGGCTTCCGGGTGCGCGAGGACGCGACGTACCTCATCACCGGTGGCCTCGGCGGCCTGGGCCTGGAAGCGGCCCGCTGGCTGGTGGGGCATGGCGCGAAGAATCTGCTGCTCACCGGCCGCAGCACTCCCTCCGAGGCCGTCCAGAAGGAGCTGGAGTCGCTGCGCTCCCAGGGCGCGCGCGTGGAGGTGGCACGGGCGGACGTGGCGGACGCCCGGCGCCTGTCCGAGGTGGTGGCTCGCACGCGGGGGGACATGCCCCAGCTCCGCGGCGTGCTGCACTGCGCGGGCGTGCTCGATGACGGCATCCTGGAGCAGCAGGAGCCCGCGCGCTTCCGCACGGTGATGACGCCGAAGATTCAAGGCGCCTGGAACCTGCACATGCTCACCCGGGACGAGTCGCTGGACTTCTTCGTCCTCTACTCGTCCATGTCCGGGCTGTTGGGACTGCCGGGCCAGGGCAACTACGCGGCGGCGAACGCGGCCATGGATGCGCTGGCACACTACCGGCGCCAGCAGGGGCTGCCGGCGCTGAGCGTCAACTGGGGTCCCTTCTCCGAGGTGGGTCTGGCCGCGGCGCACTCCAACCGGGGCGAGCGCCTCGCGGGCCAGGGCATGGCGAGCTTCACCCCGCGTCAGGGAGAGATGCTGCTCGAGCGCCTGCTGCAGGAGGGCGCGGTGCACGTGGGCGCGGTGGCGCTCGACGTACGCCAGTGGCTGGAGTTCTTCCCGAGCGCGGCCTCGCTGCGCGTCTGGGATGAGCTGGCCGCGGAGCGGCATGGCGACCAGCGCGGGCGCTCCGGCTTCCTGCTGGAACTGCGGCGGGCCAACGTCAACGAGCGGGCGGGCAAGATGGAAGCCTACCTGCGCGAGCGGCTCGCCCAGGTGCTGCGGATCGATCCGTCGCGCGTGGGGCGGCACGAGCCCTTCCGCGGCCTGGGCCTCGACTCGCTGATGAGCCTGGAGCTGCGCAACCGCATCGAGGCCGCGTTGGATCTCAAGCTGTCGGTGACGCTGCTGTGGGCGCACTCCACCCTGGCGGCGCTGGCGGTGTACCTGCTGGATCAGCTCGGGCTCGCACCCAAGCAGAACGATGCACCGGCGCCCGCTGCCCAGACGGAGCAGTCGATCGTGATGAACCGGCCTCCCGCGCCCGCGGAGCCAGAGGCCCACCAGCTCGCGGAGCTGTCGGAAGGGAAGTTGCTCGAGATGGTGGATGACGCGCTGGCTGGTTGGGAGGACTCGAAGTGAGTGAGGATGTGAAGGACGAGCTCAAGCAGCGCCTGACTCGCGCGGTGATGGCGATGCAGAAGATGCAGGCCCGGCATCGACTCGCTCGAGCGGGCCCGCACCGAACCCATCGCCATCATCGGGATGGGGTGCCGCTTCCCCGGGGGGGCGGACACGCCGGAGGCGTACTGGGAGCTGCTGGCGGCCGGGCGGGATGCCGTCCGCCGCGAGCCCGCCTCTCGCCGCGTCAGCGCGGACACGGGGACGCCTCGCTGGGCCGGCTACCTCGAGGACGTGAGCGGCTTCGACGCGGACTTCTTCGGCATCTCTCCGCGCGAGGCCTCCAGCATGGACCCGCGCCAGCGACTGCTGCTGGAGGTGGCCTGGGAGGCGCTGGAACACGCGGGGCAGGACCCGGAGCGGATGGTGGAGACGTCCACCGGCGTCTACGTGGGGCTCACCGGTGACGACTACTACCGGCTGCTGCCCAACGAGCCGGAGCGCATCGACGCCTACTACGGCACCGGCAACGGCCACTGCTTCCCGCCCGGGCGCGTCTCGTACACGCTCGGGTTGCAGGGGCCGAGCCTCGCGGTGGACACGGCGTGCTCGTCCTCGCTCGTGGCCATCCACCTGGCCTGCCAGAGCCTGCGCTCCGGCGAGTGCTCCGTGGCGCTCGCGGGCGGCGTGAACCTCGTGTTGGACCCGTCCGTCACGGAGACGCTCCTGCGCATGCAGGCGCTGTCCCCGAACGGCCGTTGCAGTGCCTTCGACGCCCGGGCCAATGGCTTCGTGCGCGGCGAGGGCTGCGGTCTCGTCGTGCTCAAGCGGCTGTCGGACGCGCAGGCGCACGGCGACACCATCCTGGCGGTCATCCGCGGCTCGGCCGTCAACCAGGATGGACGCTCGCAGGGCCTCACCGCGCCCAACATGCTCGCCCAGCAGGCCCTGTTGCGGCAGGCGCTGGCGAGCGCGAAGGTGGACCCCGCGGCCCTCGGGTACATCGAGGCGCACGGCACCGGCACGCCACTCGGAGACCCGATCGAGATCGAGGCGCTCGTGGACGTGCTGGGCAGGCCCCGGCCGGACGGCTCGCGGTGCGCGCTCGGCTCGGTGAAGACGAACATGGGCCACCTGGAGGCGGCGGCGGGTATCGCCGGCCTCATGAAGGCGGTGCTGGCGCTCCAGCACGAGGCCATCCCCAAGCACCTGAACTTCAGCCGCCTCAATCCGCGCATCCGGCTGGAGGGCACTCCCTTCTTCGTCCCCACCGAGCTTCCAGCCTTGGAAGCGCGCAGCGGTGCCCCGGCTCGCCGGCGTGAGTGCGTTCGGCATGAGCGGGACCAACGCGCACATCATCCTGGAGGAGGCGCCGCTTCCCGCCCCGCCCGCGCGGACGCCCGCGCCCCGCCCCACGCACCTGCTGACGCTCTCGGCCCGGGGTGAGGAGGCGCTGGTGGCCCTGGCGCGCCGTCAGGCCGAGCACCTCACCGCCCACCCGGAGCTGGACGCGGCGGACGTGTGCTTCACCCTCAACACCGCCCGCACGCGCATGCCCCACCGGCTGTCCGTGGTGGGCGGCTCGACGCAGGCGCTGGCCGCGAGCCTGTCCGCCTTCGCCTCGGGCACGAAGCCGGAGCAGGTGGCCCAGGGCAAGGCGGGAAGCAGCCCGCCGAAGGTGGCCTTCCTCTTCACCGGCCAGGGCGCGCAGTTCGCCGGCATGGGCCGGAGGCTCTACGACACCTCCGACGTCTTCCGCGACGCGCTGGACCGGTGCGCCGCGCGGCTGAAGCCGAGGATCGACCTGCTGTCGGTGCTCTACCCGAGGGACGGAGCCCCGTCGCCCATCGACCAGACCGGCTACAGCCAACCGGCGATGTTCGCCCTGCAGTACGCGCTGGCGGAGCTGTGGCGCTCCTGGGGCGTGGTGCCGGACGCGGTGATGGGACACAGCGTGGGCGAGTTCGCCGCCGCGTGCGTGGCCGGCATCCTCTCGATGGAGGACGCGCTGGACCTCATCGCCGAGCGCGGCAGGCTCATGCAGGCGCTGCCCCCGGGCGGCGTCATGGCCATGGTGTTCGCCACCGAGGCGCAGGTGGCGCCGCTGCTCGCGCCGTACCAGGACCGCGTGTCCATCGCCGCGTACAACGGGCCGGGCCAGCTCTCCCTGTCCGGCGCGGCCGAGGCCGTGGAGCGTGTCACCTCGGCCCTGGAGGCCCAGGGCATCGCGACGCGCAAGCTCAACGTCTCGCACGCCTTCCACTCGCCGCTGGTGGAGCCGATGCTCGAGGCGCTGGAGGCGAGGGCGGCGCGGATGGCGCGGACGCCCGGAAAGCTGCCGCTCATCTCCAACGTGACCGGCCGGCCCGTGGGCCCCAACGAGCTGGGTGCTCCGGGCTACTGGCGCCGCCACGCGCGCGAGGCCGTGCGCTTCCAGGAGGGCATGGAGTCCCTGCGCGGGCTGGGCATCGACACCTACGTGGAGGTGGGCCCGCACACCACGCTGCTGGGGCTCGGCAAGGCCTGCCTGGGCGAGGGGCCCGAGTGGCTGCCCTCGCTGCGCAAGGGCAAGGATGACGTGGAGCAGCTGCTGGGCGTCCTGGGGCGTTTGTTCGTCCGGGGCCTGCCGCTGGACTGGCACAAGGTGGACCCCGAGCCCGCGCGCCGCAAGCTGGTGCTGCCCCGCTACCCGTGGCAGCGCCAGCGCTACTGGGCCATTCCGGAGGTGGTCTCCACCGGGAAGTCCGCACAGCTCGTGTCGGGCCAGGACTCCGCTCCGGAAGCGGAGGCCGGAACGAGGGGCGACCTGTTCGGGCTGGAGTGGCAGCCCCTGGCGCGTCCGGCGTTCGCTCCCGCACCGGCGAGCGGCACCTGGCTGCTGTTGTGCGATCGCGGCGGAGTGGGCGGGCAGCTCGCCACGAGCCTCGAGGCCCAGGGCACAGCCTGCGTGAAGGTGGACGCGGGCGATGCCTCGGCCCTGGAGCGGGTGTGGCGCGAGCGTTTCTCCGCGGCCTCGCCCTGCGCGGGCGTGGTGTACCTGGGCGGCCTGGATGTGACGGGCGTGGAAGGCCCGGGCATCCGCGACGCCTGCGCGAGCGTGGCCACCGTGCTGCGCGTCCTGGAGGAGGCGCCGGAGCCGGGTGGACGGCTCTGGGTCGTCACCCGGAATGCCCAGGCCCTGGGCACGAGCGGGGAGAAGGTGGAGCCCGCCCAGGCGCCGCTGTGGGGCCTCGGGCGCAGCGTGGCGCTGGAGAGCCCGAACCGTTGGGGCGGGTTGATCGACCTGGGCCCCGAGGAGGGCGCGCGGCAACTCTGGGACGAGCTGCGCACGGCACAGGACGAGGACCAGATAGCGCTGCGGGGCGGCCAGCGGTACGTGGCGCGGCTGGTGGAGCGCGAGGCTCCCGAGGCGCGGCCCGTGCCCGTCCAGGCGGAGGCCACGTACCTCATCGCCGGAGGCCTGGGAGCGCTCGGGCTCGAGGTGGCACGCTGGCTGGTGCGCCGGGGGGCCCGGCATCTCGTGCTCACCGCGCGCAGGGCCTTCCCGGAGCGCTCGGGATGGGATGCGGCCCTGGCCGAGGGCGGCGAGCTGGCCGAGCGGATCGCCGTGGTGCGCGAGCTGGAGGCGGCGGGCGCGAAGGTGCTGCTGGCTCAGGGGGACGTGGCGCTGCGAGACGACATGGCGGCCCTGCTCGCGCAGGTGCGTGCCTCGATGCCTCCGCTGCGCGGCATCGTCCACGCGGCGGTGGTGTCCTCGACGTCGCGGGTGCGGGACCTGGACGCGGAGACGATCGGCCGCGTGCTGGCCCCGAAGGTGGACGGCGCCTGGAACCTGCACACGCTGACGCGGGACGAGCCGCTCGACTTCTTCATCCTCTTCTCGTCCATCTCGTCGGTGTGGGGCTCGTCGGGCGTGGGGCACTACTCCGCGGCCAACAGCTTCCTGGATGCGCTCGCCGCGCACCGGCACGCGCTGGGGTTGGCGGCGACCAGCATCAACTGGGGCCTCTGGAGCGGCCGCGGCGCCGCCTCCGAGGAGCAGGGGCGCTGGCTGCGGAACATGGGCGTGGAGGTGCTGGACCGGGAGGCCGCGCTGAACTGGATGGAGCGGCTCGTGGGCTCGCGCGTGCCCCAGGCGATGGTGGCGACCATCCGCTGGGAGCGCTTCCTGCCCATCTTCGAGGCCCGTGGCCCCCGGCCCCTGCTGTCGCGGCTGCGCACCGAGGTGGCCGCGCAGCCCCGCGAGGCTCCGGTGGCGAAGCCTTCCACCGCCCCGGCACCCTGGCGCGAGGCTCCCTCCGCCACGGCCCGGCGCGAGGCGTTGCGCAAGCTGGTGCAGGACTCCGTGTCGCGCATCCTCGGGCTGCAACCCGGCCAGGCGCTGGATGCCGAGCGCGGCTTCAACGAAATGGGGTTGGACTCCATCATGGCGGTGGAGGTGAAGGAGCGGCTGCAGTCGTCGCTGGGCCTCCCGCTGCCGGCGACCCTGGCGTTCAACTTCCCGACGGTGCAGGCGCTCACCGAGCACCTCTTCTCGCTGCTCGAGACGGAGGCGCCCCGTGCGGCCGCGCCCGAGGCCCCCGTCCAGGCGGCCTCGGACGAGCCCATCGCCATCGTCGGCATGGCGTGCCGGCTGCCGGGCGGAGCGGACTCGCCGGAGGCCTACTGGCGGCTGCTGCGCGAGGGCACGGACGCCATCTCGGAGATTCCGGCGGACCGCTGGGACGTGGACGCCTGGTACGACGCGGACCCCGAAGCACCGGGGAAGATGTACGTGCGCGCCGGAGGCTTCCTGCGGGAGGTGGACCGGTTCGAGCCGCAGTTCTTCGGCATCTCCCCGCGCGAGGCGGAGAGCATGGATCCGCAGCAGCGGCTGGTGCTGGAGGTGGCCTGGGAGGCGCTGGAGCGGGCCGGCCAGGACGCGAGCGCACTGCGCAACACGCGCACGGGCGTCTTCGTGGGCATCACCACGGCGGACTACTCGCGCGTCATCCTCCAGGGCGCGCCGGAGGACGTGGATGCGTGGTACGCCTCGGGCACCTCGCTGAACGTGGTGGCGGGGCGCCTGTCGTACACGCTCGGCCTGCAGGGCCCGAGCCTCGCGGTGGACACGGCGTGCTCGTCCTCGCTGACGGCGCTGCACCTGGCCTGCCAGAGCCTGCGCTCCGGTGAGTCCACCCTGGCGCTGGCGGCGGGCGTGAACCTCATCCTCTCGCCCGAGCCGATGATGGCCGTCTGCAAGGCGCGGATGCTCGCGGCGGACGGGCGGTGCAAGACGTTCGACGCCTCGGCGAATGGCTTCGCGCGGGCCGAGGGCGCGGGCGTGCTGGTGCTCAAGCGGCTGTCGGAGGCGCGGGCCCAGGGGGATAACATCCTCGCGGTCATCCGCGGCACGGCGGTGAACCAGGACGGCGCGAGCAGCGGGCTCACGGTGCCGAACGGACTGGCGCAGCAGGCCGTCATCCGTCAGGCGCTGGGGAGCGCGGGCGTGAAGCCCTCCGAGGTGAGCTACCTGGAGGCCCACGGCACGGGCACCTCGCTGGGAGACCCCATCGAGGCGGAAGCCATGTGGTCGGTGCTGAAGGAGGGGCGCCAGGGGGGCGAGTCGCTGTGGATGGGCTCGGTGAAGACGAACCTGGGCCACCTGGAGTCCGCGGCGGGTGTGGCGGGCATCATGAAGGTGGTGCTGGCGATGCAGCACCGGCAGCTCCCGGCGCACCTGCACCTGAAGAAGCCCAACCCGCACATCGACTGGAAGGCGATGGGCGTGAAGGTGCCGGTGGAGCTGACGGCGTGGGAGCCGACGCAGGGCCGGCGCCTCGCGGGAGTGAGCTCCTTCGGTTTCAGCGGGACGAACGCCCACGTGGTGCTGGAGGAGGCGCCGCCGGTGCCCGTGCGGACGCGGGAGGTGGAGCGGCCGGAGCACGTGCTGGTGTTGTCGGCGCGGAGCGCGGAGGCCCTGCGCGCGCAGGCGGGCCGTTACGCCCAGGCGCTGGCGGAAGGCGGTACGGAGCTGGGAGACGTGTGCTTCACGGCGGCGGCGGGCCGCTCGCACTTCGAGCACCGGCTGGCGGTGGTGGGCGGCAGTGTCCGGAAGGTGCGCGAGCTGCTGTCGGCGGCGGAGGCGGGCCGGGAGGTAGACGGCGTGGTGCCGGGGCGAGCGGTGGGCGCGGCGCCGAAGGTGGCCTTCGTCTTCGGCGGTGAAGCCGAGGCCGGACAGTCCCTGGCCCTGGGGCGGGAGCTGTACGAGACGCAGCCCGTCTTCCGCGAGGCGATGGAGCTTCTGCGCGGCGGCCCTGAAGGGCGTGCTGGAGAAGCCGCTGGCGGAGGTGCTGTACGGCGCGGAGTCCGCGCTGCTGAAGGAGGAGACGTACGGCCGGGCCGCGGTGTTCGCGGTGGAGTGGTCGCTCGCGCGCATGTGGCGGGCCTGGGGCGTGGTGCCCCGGGCGCTGGTGGCGCGGGGCGTGGGCGAGTACGTGGCGGCGGTGGAGTCCGGCGTCCTCGGCCTGGAGGACGGGCTGCGGATGGCGGTGGGCAAGCTGCCCTGGGTGCACGCGGAGACGGGCACGACCGAGGGCATGGAGGCCCTTCCCCTGCACCCGGGCGAAGCGGAGTGGCCGCGGCTGTTGAAGATGCTGGGCGCGCTGTACGTGAAGGGCGTGGAAGTGGACTGGGCCGCCTTCGATGCTCCCTACGAGCGGCGCCGGGTGTCCCTGCCCACCTATCCCTTCCAGCGCCAGCGCTACTGGTGGCGGGGCTCGGCGCCTCGCTCGGCACCCGCACCCCGGCGCGAGACGGAGAGCCTCCCGCACTTCGGCCGCCGGCTGCGCTCCCCGGCACTGGACGCGCTCGTGTACGAGACGACCTACGCGCCCTCGCATCCGGGGCACCTCAACGACCACCGCCTCAACGGGACGCTCGTGGCGGCGGGGTCCTCGCACGTGTCGCTGGTGCTGTCGGTCATCGAGGACGCCTACGGCTCGCCCGCGTGCTCCCTGGAGAACCTGGCCTTCCCCCAGGCGCTGGTGCTCGCGGAGGACGAGGAGCGCACGCTGCAGGTCATCCTCTCGCCCCATGCGCAGGGCCATGCGTTCGAGGTGAAGTCGCTGGGCGACGCTGGCGGCGCGGAGAGCTGGGTACTGCACGCCAGCGGTGGTGTGCACGTGGGCCAGCCGGAACAGCCGAAGCCGTGGGGCTCGCGGGAGGAGCTGCTGGCCCGCTGCCAGGAGCGCATCTCGGGAGAGGACCTCTACCGGGGCATGAGCGAGAAGGGCTACACGCTCGGCTCGGGCTACCAGTGGATCCGCTCGGTCGCCCGGGCGGGGGATGAGATCCTCGGAGAGATGCGGTTGCCTCCGCTGCCTGACAGGCTGGAGGACTACCCGCTCTATCCGGGCTTCGTGGACTCGTGCTTCCAGGTGCTCACGAGCTGGACGCTGGAGCTTCCAGGCGCGGCATCCCGACGCGATGCTCATCCCCTTCAGCGTCTCGCGCTTCACCGTCTACCGCAGGCCCCGGGGCACGGTGTGGTGCCATGCCCGCGTCGAGGGCGGCGGGCGCGCGGAGGCGGGGGAGCTCATCGGCGGAGATCTGCGCATCTTCGACGAGCAGGGGTTGGTGGCAGAGATCGTCGGCTTCCGGGCCCGGATGGCGAACCGCGAGGCCGTGCGGCTCAGCACGCACTCGCGGCGGGAGGAGGCGCGCTACGAGGTCTCCTGGAAGCCCGCCCCCGAGGCCCGGCCCGTGGTTCCGGCTCCGCTGGCGGACAAGCGGCCCTGGGTGCTGCTGATGGATGCCCAAGGCGTGGGCGAGCGGCTCGGGCGCATGCTGGAGGAGCACGGCGCTCCCGTGCTCCGGGTGCGTCCGGAGGGCTTCGCGCGCGTGTCCATCGAGACCCTCGTGCCGGCCCGTTGCGCGGGCGTGGTGTACCTGTGGGGCATGGATCAGCGGCTCGCGGACGACGCCTCGGCGGAGTCGGTGCAGCGGGCCGCGCTGGAGGCGAGCGGTGGGGCCCTGCACCTCGTGAAGGGGCTGGCGGGCCGCGACGAGGCGCCCCCGGTGTGGATCGTCACCCGGGGGGCTCAGGCCGTGAAGGACACGCGGGAGGGCCTCGCGCTCGCGCAGGCGCCGCTGTGGGGACTGGGCCGGGTGATCGACCTGGAGCAGCCCGAGCTGCGCTGCACCCGTGTGGACCTGGACCCCGAGGACCTCGAGGGCAGCGTCCGGATGCTGTACGCCGAGCTGGGCAGCGGCGGCGGCACTCCCGAGCGGGAGGTGGCCTTCCGCGAAGGCGTGCGCCTGTACCCGGTGCTGCGCAAGGACACGGGCTCGCGCGCCGCCATCCCGCTCCGCGCGGATGCCACCTACCTCGTCACCGGAGGACTCGGTGGACTGGGCCTGGAGGTGGCGCGGTGGATGGTGGAGCAGGGCGCGCGTCACCTGGTGCTGGTGGGGCGCCGGGCTCCCTCGGCCCAGGCCTCCGAGGCGGTGCGTGCGCTCGAGCAGGCGGGCGCCCACGTCACCGTGACCTCCGTGGATGTCGCCCACGAGGCGGAGGTGGCGCGGATGCTCCAGGGGATCGACGCGAATTCGCCGCCCCTGCGCGGCATCGTTCACTCGGCGGGCGTGCTCGATGACGGGGCGATCCCGCAGCAGGACCTGGAGCGCTTCGAGCGCGTGATGACGCCGAAGGTGGCGGGAGCGTGGAACCTGCACCGGCTCACCGCGGGCCGGCCGCTGGACTTCTTCGTCCTCTTCTCCTCGGCCTCCGCGATGCTCGGTTCGCGGGGCCAAGCCAACTACGCCGCGGCGAACACCTTCCTGGATGCGCTCGCCCACGAGCGGCGTGCCCGGGGACTGGTGGCCCAGTCGCTCGATTGGGGCCCGTGGGCGGAGACGGGCATGGTGGGCGCGCCGGATGGCAGCCTGGCGCGTGCGCTGGAACGCCGGGGCATCCGGCCCCTGGCGACGCGGCAGGCCCTCACGCTGTTCGGCGAGGCGCTCGCGAGCGGCAGGCCCCAGTTGGCCCTCATGTCCGTCCACTGGCCGGTGTACCTGGAGGTGCTCGGGGCCAAGGGGCGCTCGGCCTTCTACGAGGCTCTGGCACCCGCGCGCCCGGCCGCCGGGCCGCACGCGGCCGTGGCTTCCTCGCAGCCGCGTCATCCCATCGCGGAGCGCCTGAAGGCGGCACTGCCCCACGAGCGTCCGCAGGTGCTGGCGAGCAGCCTCCAGGAAGAGGTCGCGCGCATCCTCCGCTTGGAGCCCACTCAGCTCGACTGGCGCCAGGGTTTCGCCGAGATGGGCATGGACTCGCTGATGGCCATCGAGCTGCGCAACGTGTTGCAGAAGGGGCTCGGCGTGTCCGTGCCCGCGACGGTGGCGTTGGATCACCCCACCATCGACTTCCTGGTGCAGCACCTGCTGGAGAACGTCCTGAAGCTCGAGGTGCAGGAGCCGAGGGCGAAGGCGCCGGAGACGAAGCCCGTCCCTGCGGCCGAGCCCGAGGGCCCACTCGCGGAGTCGCTCGACGCGCTGTCCGACGCCGAGCTGGCGCGGCTGGTGGCCGAGGATCTCGCCAAGGATTCGTGAGGCCGACATGTCCGAGGAGATCAACTACCGCCAGTTGTTGCAGCAGCAGCTCGTGAAGATCCGCAAGCTGGAGGCCCGGCTGGAGCAGGCCGAGGCCGCGCGCCGTGAGCCGATCGCCATCGTCGGGATGGCGTGCCGCCTGCCGGGAGGGGTGGAGCGTCCGGAGGACTTCTGGGAGCTCCTGGTGAAGGGAGTGGACGCCACCAGCGAGCTGCCTCCGGGCCGCTGGGACGCGGACGCCCTGTACGACCCGGATCCCCAGGCGAAGGGGAAGATCCGCACGAAGCGCGGGGGCTTCCTGAAGGAGGTGGACCGGTTCGACGCGCGCTTCTTCGGCATTTCCCAGCGTGAAGCGGAGAGCATGGATCCGCAGCAGCGGTTGGTGCTGGAGGTGGCCTGGGAGGCGTTGGAGCGGGCCGGGCACGCGGTGGATCGCACCCGGAAGGATCGGGTGGGCGTGTTCGTGGGGGCGATGAACAACGACTACGGGCAGCTCGCGCTGAACGAAGGGGGATTGGCGGCGATAGACCCTTACTTCATCGGCGCGCGGGCCAACTGCGCCATCTCCGGGCGGCTGTCGTACCTGTTCGGCTTCCAGGGCCCGAGCCTGGTGGTGGACACGGCGTGCGCGTCGTCGCTGGTGGGGGTGCACCTGGCCTGCCAGAGCCTGCGCAATGGCGAGTGCACGATGGCGCTGGCGGCGGGGGTGAACCTCATCCTGTCGCCGGAGGCGAGCGTCTACCTCTCGTGCAGCGGGGCGCTGGCGCCGGACGGGCGGTGCAAGACCTTCGATGCCTCGGCGGACGGGTACAGCCGCGCCGAGGCCTGTGGCGTGCTGGTGCTGGAGCGGCTGTCGGATGCGAAGGCGAGGGGCGCCAACATCCTCGCGGTCATCCGGGGCTCGGCGGTGGGACATGACGGCCCGAGCAGCTCGTTCACGGTGCCCAACGGGGTGGCGCAGCAGGCCGTCATCCGTCAGGCGCTGGAGGGCGCGGGAGTGAAGCCCGCCGAGGTGAGCTACCTGGAGGCGCACGGCACGGGGACGGCGATGGGGGACCCCATCGAGGCGGAGGCGGCGTGGTCGGTGCTGAAGGAGGGGCGCCAGGGCGGCGAGTCGCTGTGGCTGGGCTCGGTGAAGACGAACCTGGGCTATCCGGAGGCGGCCTCGGGGGTGGTGGGGATGATGAAGGTGGTGCTGGCGATGCAGCACCGGCAACTGCCCGCGCACCTGCACCTGAAGAATCCCAACCCGCACATCGACTGGAAGTCCATGGACTTGAAGGTGCCGGTGGAGCTGACGGCATGGGAGCCGTCGCAGGGCCGGCGCTTCGCGGGAGTGACGTCATACGGGCGGACGGGGACGCTGGCGCACGTGGTGCTGGAGGAGGCACCCGCGAGGCCGGAGGTGAAGCGGGAGGTGGAGCGGCCGGAGCACGTGCTGGTGCTGTCCGCGCGGAGCGAGGAGGCGCTGCGAGCGCAGGCGGGCCGTTACGCCCAGATGCTGGCGGAGGGCGGCACGGAGCTGGGCGACGTGTGCTTCACGGCGGCGGCGGGACGTGCGCACTTCGAGCACCGGCTGGCGGTGGTGGGCGCTCACGCCTCGCAGGTGCGCGAGCGCCTCCTGGCGGCGGAGGCGGGCCGCGAGCCGCGGGGGCTGGTGAAGGGAGGCCCCGTCACGTCCGCGCCGAGGGTGGCGTTCGTCTTCGGCGGGGAAGGGGCGTGGCCCGCGGACCTGGGCCGGGCGCTGTACGAGACGCAGCCCGTCTTCCGCGAGGCGCTGGAGCAGTGTGCGGCGGCCCTGAAGGGCGTGCTGGAGAAGCCGCTGGCGGAGGTGCTGTACGGCGCGGAGTCCGCGCTGCTGAAGGAGGAGACGTACGGCCGGGCGGCGGTGTTCGCGCTGGAGTGGGCCCTGTCGCGGATGTGGCGGGCCTGGGGCGTGGTGCCTCGCACGTCCGTGGGGCAGGGCGTGGGCGAGTACGTGGCGGTGGTGGACGCGGGCCTCCTCGGCCTGGAGGAGGGACTGAGGCAGGCGGTGGGCAAGGTGCCGCTGGTGCGCAAGGCGGAGGGAACGGTGGATGGCACCGAGACCCTCACCGTGCACCCGGGCGAAGCGGAGTGGCCGCGGCTGTCGAAGACGCTGGGCGCGCTGTACGTGAAGGGCGTGGAGGTGGACTGGGCGGCCTTCGATGCGCCCTACCCGAGGCGCCGGGTGGCCCTGCCCACCTATCCCTTCCAGCGCCAGCGCTACTGGCTCACGCCACCTGCTGGGCCGTCGTGAGGGTGAGCGCGAGCTGGCGCACCTCCTGGCCGTTGAAGGGCTTTCTCAGCTCCTTCAGCAACTGGAGGTCGCTGAACTCCTGGAGCAGCTCGCCCCACGAATAGTCGGAGTAGGCCGAGCAGAGCACCACGCGCAGCGAGGGCGCCACCGTGCGCATGCGCCGGAGGGTCTCGGCGCCGTTCCATCCCGGGGGCATCCGGTAGTCGAGGAACACCAGGGTATAGGGCCGGCCCGAGGCCAGCGCCTCGCGCACCTTGGCGACGCCTTCCTGTCCCTGGAAGGCCGAGTCCACCTCGAACTCCGGATCCACGGCGGCCGGGGCGCGGCTGGGGGTGGGGCCGAAGAGCGCCTCTTCCAGCAGATCCAGATCGTCCTGGCCGCGGCGCTGCTCGGGGATGAGGATCCGCCGGAAATCCGTGTGGATGGCCTCGGAATCATCGATGACGAGGACCCGTTTCTTGCTCGCGCACTGGCTCATGCAACCTCCTGGACAGCAGAGCCGTCACGGGAATTCCGAGGGGTGCCTTTGGGCAGAGGCTCGCCAGGGCGGCCCCTGGGTTCCAGGTAGGTGTCCTGCTCACCCCGGCGGGGGCGAGGTGTCCTTCGGCGTGCTGAGGGTGAGCGCGAGCTGGCGCACCTCCTGGCCGTTGAAGGGCTTTCTCAGCTCGCGCAGCGTCTGGTGCTCGCCGAACTCCTGGAAGATCTCCGTCCACGAATAGTCGGAGTAGGCCGAGCAGAGCACCACGTTGAGTGAGGGCGCGAACTCGCGCAGCCGCCGGAGCGTCTCGGCGCCGTTCCAGCCCGGAGGCATCCGGTAGTCGAGGAACACCAGGGTATAGGGCCGGCCCGACGCCAGGGCCTCGCGCACCTTGGCGACGCCTTCCTGTCCCTGGAAGGCCGATTCCACCTCGAACTCCGGCTCGGCGGAGGTGTTGCCGCGGCTGGGCGTGGGGCCGAAGAGGGCTTCCTCCAGCAGATCCAGATCGTCCCGGCCGCGGCGCTGCTCGGGGTTGAGGATCCGCCGGAAGTCCGTGTGGATGGCCTCGGAATCATCGATGACGAGGATCCGTCGCTTGTCCGTGGGGTTGCTCATGCGGTCTCCTGGGCCGGTAGATAGGGGAGTTCCAGCGTGAAGGTGGCTCCGTGTCCCGGGCCGTCGCTGTGGACGGTGAGTGCGCCGCCCAGCTCCTGGGCCGCCAGGGCGCTGGAGTGCAGGCCGAAGCCGTGCCCCTCCTCGCGCGTGGTGAAGCCGTACTGGAAGATGCGGGTGAGCATTTCGGGTGCGATGCCCATGCCGTTGTCATGCACCTGGATTCGCACCGGCTCATGGGCATGGGGGGGACAGTCCATGGACACGGTGAGAAGCCGTTCGGCCACGGGCACGCCGTCCATGGCGTACTTGCCGTTGCTCACCAGGTTGACCAGGATCATCAGCACCTTGTGCTTGTCGGTGAGCAGGGGAGGCAGGTCCGCCAGGTGACGCACCACCTTCACCTGGTGGCGGGTGAGCCCGGCCGCGTTGATGCGGATGGCGTCCTCCACCAGCCCCGCCAGGTGCACGGGCTCCTGCAACCGGGGCGTGCGCGCGTAGTTCTGCTGCACCTTCACGATGTCGCCCACGTGCTCGGTGTAGCGGCCCACATCGTCCAGCAGGGTGGTGATCTGCTGGCGCTCCTCGAGCAGGTTCCGGCCCAGCTTCTCGAGGAAGGGCACGACGTTCTTCCCGCGCTCGTCCTGGGCGAGGAAGGTGCCGGCGTCGGCCTGGTGCTCATCGAGGAGGTGGGCCACGCGGCCCACGTGCTCCAGGCGCATGCCCGTCATGCGCTCCTTGGCGAGCTGGGCCGAGGTGTAGACGCTGTTGAGCACGTTGCCCACGTTGTGCAGCACGTTGGTGGCGATCTCCGCCATGCCGGCGCGCCGTGCGGTCTGCACGAGCTGCATGTGGACGTCCTTGAGCTCGCGGGTGCGCTCCTCGACGCGCTGCTCCAGGCTCTCGTTGGCCTCGCGCAGGGCCTGCTCGCGGTGCTGGACCTCGTTGGCCATGTGCCGGAAGGAGCGGGCGAGCTGCCCCAGCTCGTCGTTGCGCGAGGTGTCCAGCTCCAGGTGGAAGTCACCGGCGGCGATACGGTCCGTGGCCTGGGTGAAGACGAGCAGCGGCTGGGTGATCTGCCGCCGGAGCACCCAGGCCATGATGGCCAGCTCCAGGACGAGCGACACGAGGCCGAGCAGCAGCACGTAGCGGGCGGCCGCGAGTGCGGGCTTCGTCACCATGCTCTCGGGGAGCACCGTGACCAGGTTCCAACCGGGACCCTGGAGCCGGGCCCTGGCGAGGTACTCGCCGTGCTTCGGGAGCTTCACCACCGTCCCGCCGGGCGGCAGGTTCTTCACGTGCTTGAAGACGTCATGCAGGTGGGCCCGCTGCTCCGCGGAGCCAAACCACGCGAGGGCGCCCCCGGGCTGCTCCTGCTTCGCGGCGTCCAGGATGTTGTAGACGCTGGTGGCGTCTTTCGCCGTCAGCCCGGGATGGGCGATGAGTTGCCCGTCATCGCGGAAGAGCACGTTGTAGGCCCCGGGCAGGTGGTTGTCACGGGTGCGGGTCACCAGCTCCTCGAGGAGCACGTCGTGGCTGATCGTCGCGGCATGGTGGCCGTCCAGATCCAACGGCGTGGAGACCGAGACCAGCGAGCTGTTTGCCACCGGATCGCCGAAGACTCCGGTCCAGGCCGTCTTGCGCTCCGGGTTGTTCTCCGGGCGGCTGATGGGGAAGAAGTCGAACTCGACCATCGAGAAGCCGGGCTCGGCGTCCTGGCACCAGGTGGGGCGCTCGGGCCAGTAGATGATGAGCGCCCCCTCGGGCAGCGTGACGTAGGTGTTCGCGAAGCGCGTGGAGAAGGCGGGTCCGAACCAGGTGAGCACGTCGTACGAGGCCAGCACCCGGCGCCGCAGGTCCTCGTCCACGTTCACGCCCCGGGGGACGAAGACGCCTGGCTGCCTCGTGCCGTCGAAGCCCTCGGGACGGTTGCGGATGGAGCCGTCGGGCAGCCGCACGAACAGGGTGTCGAAGCGGGCGCTCACGTCCTCCGGGCTCAGGGCCTGGATGCGCTCCTCCAGCGTCTTGCGCAGGACGGCGTGGTTGTCCTCGGCCAGCACGAAGATGGCCTGCTCGCGCTGGCTGTACTCCACGACATAGCGCTCCAGCCGGATGAGGGTCTCGGTGCGCAGGGTCTGGAGGATGTGCAGGTAGCTGAAGAGGGTGGCCAGGGTGATGACCACCGCGATGCGCACGCCCATCTTGAGGAGCGTCGAGCGGGCCAGCGAAGCACGAGGGCGCGCGGGGGCCGGCTGGAGGACCCCGCGAGAGCGGACCTCGTTCGGAGTGGAGTCGTGCGGGTCTGACGGGGGGAGAGCCACGCTCAAGGGGAGGGGTGCCAGAAGTCGAAGGAGTGTCGTGTTCCCGACAGGTGGCGGAACTGTAAAATTTTTGCCCTCTCCATGCACCACAAACCTCGACCTCTGCCCACAAGGCTGCCCGGTGGGCTCCCGGGGCCGAGGGTCCGCTCACGCCACCTGGGGCACGGCGAGGGAGGGGAGCTCCAGGGTGAAGGTGGCGCCGCGCCCTGGACCGTCGCTGTGGACGGTGAGCGAGCCCCCCATCTCCTGGGCCGCCAGGGCGCTGGAGTGCAGGCCGAAGCCGTGCCCCTCCTCGCGGGTGGTGAAGCCGTACTGGAAGATGCGGGTGAGCATCTCCGGGGCGATGCCCATGCCGTTGTCATGCACCTGGATGCGCACCGGCTCGTGGGGGAGCTGCTCCAGCTTCACGGAGAGGATGCGATCGGGCACGGGCACCCCGTCCATGGCGTACTTGCCGTTGCTCACCAGGTTGACGAGGATCATCAGCACCTTGTGCTTGTCGGTGAGCACCGGGGGCAGGTCCGCGAGCTGGCGCACCACCTTCACCTGGTGGCGGGTGAGCCCGGCCGCGTTGATGCGGATGGCGTCCTCCACCAGCCCCGCCAGGTGCACGGGCTCCTGAAGCCGGGGCGTGCGCGCGTAGTTCTGCTGCACCTTCACGATGTCGCCCACGTGCTCGGTGTAGCGGCCCACATCGTCCAGCAGGGTGGTGATCTGCTGGCGCTCCTCGAGCAGGTTCCGGCCCAGCTTCTCGAGGAAGGGCACGACGTTCTTCCCGCGCTCGTCCTGGGCGAGGAAGGTGCCGGCGTCGGCCTGGTGCTCATCGAGGAGGTGGGCCACGCGGCTCACGTGCTCCAGGCGCATGCCCGTCATGCGCTCCTTGGCGAGCTGGGCCGAGGTGTAGACGCTGTTGAGCACGTTGCCCACGTTGTGCAGCACGTTGGTGGCGATCTCCGCCATGCCGGCGCGCCGGGCCGACTGCACCAGTTGCAGGTGGACCTCCTTGAGCTCGCGGGTGCGCTCCTCGACGCGCTGCTCCAGGCTCTCGTTGGCCTCGCGCAGGGCGTGCTCGCGGCGTTGGATCTCATCGGACATCAGCCGGAAGGAGCGGGCGAGCTGCCCCAGCTCGTCGTTGCGCGAGGTGTCCAGCTCCAGGTGGAAGTCACCGGAAGCGACACGGTCCGTGGCCTGGGTGAAGACGAGCAGCGGCTGGGTGATCTGCCGCCGGAGCACCCAGGCCATGATGGCCAGCTCCAGGACGAGCGACACGAGGCCGAGCAGCAGCACGTAACGGGCGGCCTCGAGGGCGGGCTTCGTCACCATGCTCTTGGGGAGCACGGTGACGAAGTTCCAACCGGGGCCCTGGAGCTGGTCCACGGCGAGGTACTCGCCATGCTCCGGCAGCTCCACCACGGCCTGCCCCCGCGGACGGTTCTTCACCCGCTCGATGATGCTCCGCAGGTGGCCCTCGTCGGCCATGGAGCCGGGCTGCGAGATGCCCCCCTTCATCGCCATTCCGGGATACGCGATGACCTCGCCGTCCTCGCGGACGAGGACGTTGTACGCGCCGGGCAGGTGGTCGCTGATGGTGCGGGCCAGCAGCTCCTCCATGAGCACGTCCTGGCTGATCGACGCGACATGCTGGCCCTCGAGGTCCAGGGGGAGGGTGGACGTGGTCATGGATCTCCCGCTGACCTCATCCGTGTAGACCTCGGACCAGAGCGTCCGCCGCTCCGGGTTCCGCGCGGGCACGCTGGCGGTGAAGTACACCTGTTGGGTGACCCGGAAGCCGGGCTCGGCGTCATGGACCCAGGTGGCGCGCGCGGGCCAGTAGATGATGATGGGCCCCTCGGGCAGCGTGATGAAGGTGTCCGTGAAGCGGACGTGGAAGGCGGGCCCGTATTGGGCGAGCACGTCGTACGAGGCCAGCAGCCGCCGGCGCATGTCCAGGTCGACGGTGACGCCGCGGGGGACGAAGACGCCGGGCATCTTCGTGCCATCGAAGCCCTCGAGGCGGCTGCGGATCGTGCCGTCGGGAAGCTGCACGAACAGGCGGTCGAAGCGCGCGTCCACGTCCTCCGGGCTCAGGCTCCGGAGGCGCTCCTCCAGGGCCTTCCTGGCGACGCCGAGGTTGTCCTGGGCCAGCAGGAAGATGGCCTGCTCCCGCTGGCTGCGCTCCGAGACATGCTGCTCCAGTTGCGCGAGCGCCTCGGCACGCAGCGTGTGCTGCATGTGGAGGAAGCTGAAGAACGTCGTCAGGGCGATGACGACCGCGATGCGCGCGCCCATCTTGATGAGCGTGGAGCGGGCCAGCGGAGCACGAGGGCGGGAGGGGGGAGGCGGCATGAAGAGTTGGCCGCATGACACAGGGCCCGCCGCTGGAATTCCACCCTGAAGCGAGCGGGGGAGCTGCCCGCCTGGAGATATGCCGGGATGGGAGGAGGATGTCCTGGACATGTCCAGGACACAGGGGCTCCCCGGAGACAGAGGCCGGGCGAGCCCTGGGAGGGGCGCCCGGCCTCTAGCGGACCGTTACATCCGGTAGGTGAGCTTCAACCCGCCGATGGCGAGCGCGCGCTCGGCGCCGAGCACGGGCATGCTCGCGCCCAGCTCCGCGCCGAAGTGCTCGCCCGCGCGGAAGCGCAGCCCGATGGCGGGCGCCACGTAGTCGAGCACGGCCCGGTGACCGAAGTGCAGGTTGGCATCGAGCACGGCGGCGAAGCCGCTGCACAGCGCGTACTCGGTGCCCACGTTCATCAGGAAGCCGGCGCGGGGCAGGGCGGCCGCGGCCCCCAGGCCCATGTCCGCATCCACGCCCGCGTAGCCGTGCACCTCGAAGCGATTGGTGGGCCGGTACAGCACGGCGGCGCCCACCTCGGCGCCCAGCGTGCGCGTCCTCGGGCTGGCGAAGGACGTGGGGAGCTGCAGCCGCACGCTGGGGGAGAGCACGAAGGGCCCCCGCGTCAGCGCCATATAGGTGCCTCCGACGGTGAGCTGCCCCAGGTGCATCGTGGTGCCGGTGAGGCTGGCGTTCTGGACGAACTGGAAGCGCAGGGCCTCCAGCGTGGCGAACACCTCCAGGTCCGGGCGCACGGCGTAGCTGGCGGAGAGGAGGCCGGCCCCGGTGACGGCGCCGTAGAAGTTGGCCGTCTCGATGATGGCGCCACCCTGGACGCCGAAGCCCACCTCGGTGCGGGGGCAGGCGCGGCGGCCGGTGGCGACATCGGCGGACAGGAAGCCGAAGGTAATGGGGCCCTCGGCGAGCGCGGGGGCGATCCACTGCTCACACCCGCCCTCCGCGCGAGCGGTGGCGGGCAGCAGCAGCAGGACGGCGAGCGCGGAGAGCAGTCGGGACAGGTTCACGGTGTGCCCTCGATTCACTGGGCGGCCACGCCGGGGGCATCGAAGCGTCCGTTGCCGTTCCGGTCGAGGATGAAGGGGTTGGTGAAGGACATGGGGTAGCCGCCGGTGACCACCTGCGAGAAGTGGAACTGGGGATGCGCCTCGCTGGCGGGAGGGGCGGGGGTGCGCAGCGGGCCGTACTTGGAGCCCTCGGCGATGTCGGCGCGATCCACCTTGCCGTCGCCGTTGTTGTCGCTCGTGTCGGGGATGCCATCCGGCTTGTCGCCACCGGGGCCGCCGAAGTCGGCGGCGAGCGGCAGGCGGGCGCCGGCCTCCACCAGGAGCCACGCATCACCATTCACGCCGGCGAGCAGCTCGGACAGCGCGAGGCTCTTGTCGTAGCGCACGAGCTTGAGTTCGACGTTCTCGGTGCTGAGCGGATCCGCCGGGTGGAAGAGCTCCGTGCCGCTGAGCGTCTTCACGACGGTGCCGTTGACGACGATGCGCACCTCGTCCACGGGCACCCAGGGGGCGGCGGAGACCTTGAGGTGGAGCTTCGCGTCGGCCGAGGGGGCGAAGGGGGTGAAGCCGAAGCGGCGGTGCACACCGGCGGCTTCCACGGTGGCCTCGATGACGGGGCCGTTGGTGCCGAAGGACTCACCGGCCTTGAGGGCCTTGTTGAAGTGGGCGGTGTCGAACGAGAGGCCGGGAACGGCGCTGGTGTAGACGATGTTGCGCGGCACGCCCACGGTGTTGTCGGTGAGGCTGTGCGAGTCGCTGTTGGCGGTGCCCGCGGCGAACTGGCCCTGGTTGAGCGTGTAGAACCAGAAGGCGCGGTAGGGCAGCAGCATGTCGTTCTGCGTGCCGTTCATCACCTCCTGGGCGTGCTGGCCGTTGTTGGCGAAGCCGCCCTTGGGCGTGCGCACGTACATGCCGGCGCTGGTGCCGTCATCGCGCGAGGGCAGGTTCTTCGTCGTGTCGAGCGCGAGCGCGCGCGGGAAGCCCAGGTCGCGGCCGAACTCGGCGTCGGACCAGGGGTGGTTGAGCTGCACCAGGAGCTGATCGCGCAGGGCGGGCGAGGCGCTCTCCTTCACGCGGTCGAAGAGCTCACCGGGCTCGACGAGCTCGTCCGAGGGGGCGCCGTTGCGCGGCTTCGTCGGGTCGTACTCGAGCGGCCAGAAGTTGTAGTGGCCCACCACGAGGGGCACGGTGGAGCCGGGGCGCTTCATCCAGAGGATGTGGCCGGTGGTCTCCAGGCCCACCACGGCGCTCATCTTGTTCTCCAGGCCCAGGCTGCGCACCATCTGGGCGTAGTCGTAGATGACGTCGTGGTCGGTGGAGACGATGACCTCCGTGTCCGTGGCGGAGAAGGAGAGCACGCGGTCGTACTCGGGGATGGAGCTGTCGAAGCTGGCGCTGCCGTGCACGTGCAGGTCCGCGCCCACGGTGCCCAGGGGCTGGAGCGCCAGCTTGTGCAGGACGAGGTCCACGATGGTGTTCCCGGCGCCGAGCGTCACGGTCTCGCGGTCGAGGGTCCAGAAGGGGCCCTTGAAGGCGTAGAGGTGGAAGCGGCCCGCGGGGGCGTCCACGGTGGCGGTGCCGTTGCGCACGAGGAAGCGGTTGCACGCGGGCGAGGGGCCCGGAGGCGGACCCAGCCACGGCGCGCAGGTGCCGAAGCGGCCGTGCAGCGAGCCCTCGGTGTCCTTCAGGGTGGTCTCATCCACGGGGACGAGGAAGACCTCGGCGTCGAGGCCGAGGCCGGAGACCCAATCCACCACGTTGACGGTGAGGCGGGAGTGGGAGGAGACGGCGAGCGTCCCCACGTCGGCGTCCGCCTGCACGTTGTCGAGCTGGCGGTCGGCCACCTTGCGGCCGAAGGCGTGCAGCTCCACGACGTAGTCGCGGCCGGCGGGAACGCGGGCCTGGAAGCGGCCCTCCTTGTCGGGCGTCACCTGCGTCCAGGGGATGCGGGTGGCCGGGCCGGCGGCGAGCTCGCCCTCGCTGATGATGACGCTGACCTCGCGGCCCGAGGCGACCGGCGCCCCGTTGCGGGTCACCGTGCCCGTGAGCGTCACGTACTTCTCGCCGTGCAGCTTCTGCCGGGCCTCGAGGGCCAGGTCCGCGGCGGCGGCCACGTCCCCGCGCTCGGACACGGCGAGGAAGCGCTCGAAGACGAGGTAGTCGCGCGGCGGCACCACGGTGCGCGGCAGGCCCGAGGAGGAGATCTGATCGCTCTGGAAGCCCTCGAGCAGGTTCGCCTCGCCGCAGGCCACGTGGGCGTAGCTGGAGGCCGGGTCCGAGGCCATGGCGGCCGTCAGGTACGGGAACTTCTTGAAGGCGTCACCGATGGAGAGCAGGCCGAAGGACGGGTGCTGGTAGCCCGAGCCCGGCGCGGGCGTGAAGGGCAGGGCCTCGCGGCCGCTCCAGTAGAAGCCGTCCGCCAGCGCCCAGAGCTGCGGATCCACGGAGGTGTTGAGGACCTCCGTGCGCACGCGGATGCCGGGCTCGCAGGGGCGCATTTCGTAAAGGGTGTGGATGGGGAACTCGGGCTTGCCGTCGAGCGTGCCGCTGAGCTGCACCGCCACGCGGGTGGGGCGCTCGTCGATGATCTTCATCGACGTGTAGTGCGGGGCGTCCCCGGGGAGGATGCCCACCACCGGGAGCACTTGGTTGATGCCGTCGTTGTCCTTGCCGCGGGCGCTCAGGTCCAGCAGCGAGCCGCCGTTGGCATCCAACAGGTGCATGTTGCCGAGGCCGGAGATGACGGCCACCGCCCGGTCATTGCCCAGGAGGATGTCGCCGCGGGCGCCGAGGGCGTTGAGGCCGCCGGGCACGGTGTCGGCACCGGCGCCGGGGGCATTGCTGCCCACGCGCTTGTCCGAGGGGGTGAGGGTGCGCACCTCGAGCATCGAGCCGGAGGCGGCTTCACAGGAGTAGCTCAGCTTCTCGCAGGGGCTGGCGACCCGGCATCCTTCATCATTGCCGAGGCAGCTCTCCTTCTTGCAGCCGGCGAGCGTGAGGCCGATCAGGGCCAGACTCGCGGCCAGGAGGCGAAGGGGGGAGGACATGGTTGCTGCTTGTATCAACCTCCCGGGTGGTTCCTCCAGTAGCGCAAGCCGTGAGCGGCGTGGCAGGAGTCTCCGATGAGGTCCAGGTAGAGCTGGTACTGGGCCGTCTTGATGGACTGCATGTCCCGGAAGGCACCTGACGCGTCGAGCCGACGCACCGCGCCATCGAGCAGCGCGCGCGCTAGTTCCACGGCGCGGGCCTGCTCGGGGGTGGGCTTCCAACCCGTGTCCTCGCGGTAGCGGCCGAGCGTCTCGAGGAAGTGCCCGTAGAACTTCACCATCTGTATGAGCACGGGGAGGCGGTAGGCGGGCGGGGCGGAGGTGAGGGCGGCGTCGTACTGGCGGGACTCGGAGCCGAGCCGGTAGATGAGGACGTCCACCTGGGTATCGAGGCGGGCGCCCCAGGCCTTGCGCACCACGGGGTGGCGCGCGTAGCCGGCGACGGCCTGGAAGAGGTGCAGCCCGCCACAGGGATGCGCGTAGATGCCCTGCTTGCGCTTGGGCACCTGGGGCAGCCCGGCCTTCATGCCGGCCATCAGCTCCGCGTGCTCGCGCTCGAGCAGGGCCAGCGCCTCGTCCATCACCGTGGGGAGGCGGAACGTCTCTCCCGCGCCGTTGGTGAAGGAGGCGCCCGGGCGCAGGGCGTGCGAGAGGGCATCGAGCGTCCAGGCACCATGGGGCGAGAGGGCGGCGTCGTGGCGGAAGTCGCGCTCCAGGTCCTCCACGAGCGACTGGAGGGTGACGGGGCCCCAGCTCGCGCGGAGGGAGCGGGGGAGGGGATGGCCCGCGAGCAGCAGCGTCTTCACGAGGAGGTGGGGGTGGGGCTCCACGGGGGTGCCGTCGGCGGCGAAGGTGTCGAAGCGGAAGTCCGGGCCCTCGCGGCAGAGGAAGTCCGCGATGATGACGTCCGCGGCGCGGCGGCCATCGCGGGCCTTGAAGGCGAGGCCCTCGGCGGCGATGCCATGGGCGAGCGCCCAGGGGTTCTTCGGATCAGCGGCCCAGGTGCGGCATTGGGTGCGGAGCACCTCCTCGGCCGAGGGGCGTGCGGCCGGTGTGGCCGACAGGAGCGCGAGCAGCGCGAGGGTGACAGAAGTCATGAGTCGTCCTTGTCCGGGAGGACGGCCTTTGTACTATCGACCCACCCATCAATCATCCCGAGGAGCCACGACGACCATGCCGAACCCGTTCACCGAGGAGCATGAGGCCTTCCGTAAGACGGTGCGTACGTTCGTGGAGAAGGAGATGACGCCGCACGCCCTGGAGTGGGACCGGGCGGGCATCTTCCCGAGGGAGCTCTTCCAGAAGTGCGGAGAGCTGGGGTTCTTCGGCATCAACCACGATCCGAAGTACGGCGGCAGCGGGCTGGACTACTGGTACGTGACGGCCTTCACGGAGGAGCTGACGCGCAGCCGCAACGCGGGCGTGAACATGGCGCTGCTGGTGCAGAGCCAGATGGCCACGCCGATCATCAACGAGCTCGGCACGGACGAGCAGAAGCGCGAGTTCCTGGCGCCGGCGCTGGCGGGCGAGAAGATCGCCGCGCTGGGCGTGAGCGAGCCGGGAGCGGGCTCGGACGTGGCGAGCATGCAGACGACGGCGCGCGTGGACGGGGATGACTACGTCATCAACGGCTCGAAGATGTGGATCACCAATGGCACGCGGGCGGACTTCATCACGCTGGGCGTGCGCACGGGCGGGCCGGGGTACGGGGGCATTTCGCTGGTGACCTTCCCCACGGACGTGAAGGGCTTCACGGTGTCGAAGAAGCTCGACAAGGTGGGCAACCTGTCCTCGGACACGGCGATCCTCTACTTCGAGGACTGCCGGATTCCACGGCGCTACGTGCTGGGCGAGGAGAACGAGGGCTTCTACCACATCATGACGAACTTCCAGGGCGAGCGCCTGGTGGGCGCCATCTCGGCGGTGGGCGGGATGGAGCGGATGATTGAAGACGCGCTCGCGTACGGGAAGGAGCGGCAGGCATTCGGCAAGCCGCTCCTGGGCTTCCAGGTGTGGAGGCACAAGCTGGTGGAGCACATGGCGGCCATCGAGGCGGCCAAGCGGCTGACGTACCACGCGGTGGACATCTTCAACGGCAAGGAGAACGCGGTGCGGGAGATCTCCATGGCGAAGCTGTTCGCGGGAGACCTGGCGCAGAAGGTGGCCTACGACGTCCAGCAGTTCTTCGGAGGCATGGGCTACATCGAGGAGACGCACATCGCGCGGGCCTGGCGTGACATCCGGCTCATCACCATCGGCGGCGGCACCTCCGAGGTCATGAAGGAGATCCTCTCGAAGATGTCCGGCTTCTAGGCCGTCAGCGATTTCCTCACGAGAGGGGGGGCTTCCGGTGCCGTCCCTCCGGATCCTCGCATAGAGTCGGGCCGCCGCCGGCCGGACATGCCTCAGGGGGCCTCCTCCTTGGGGGTGCATGTATTCCGGCCGGTGTCCTGGACACCGACTCATGCCGCATGCTGCCTCCCCTGGCCCCCGCTCCTCGCTGGCCCGCTCGACCCTGCTCAGCATGGGGGTCCGCATCGCGCTGGTCATCGTCCTGACCACGCTCGTCAGCTACCTCCACATCCTCCGCTCCACGCGCACCGAGAGCTTCCAGCGGCTCGTGCACTATGTCTCCGAGCGCAGCCAGCGCGAGCAGGCCGTCTTCATCCTGGCCGAGGAGAACCATGCGCTCCTCAGGAAGGCCCTGGAGGAGCGCATCCGCTTCTGGCGCCAGAAGGACCCCGAGGCCCGCTTCGACAGTCTGTTCACCCGGTTCGAGGATGGCTCCATCCGCAACCGGCCCAAGGGGTTCGACGGGACGCGGATGCCCGGCGTCTTCGTGAACCGCGGAGTGACGGCGGACGTGGACTTCCGCCGCCGGCTGCTGGCCTCTCATGACGTGGTGGCCCAGTTCGGGCCCGCGCTCCGCGCGAGCTTCACCGACACCTACGTCATCCTGCCCGAGGGCGCGGAGACCGTGTTCTGGCCGGAGGCTCCGGACTGGTGCCAGGAGGTCGACGCCGATTTCCCGCTCGTCACCAGTGACTTCTTCGCCCTCACCCAGCCCGGGAACAACCCCCAGCGGCGGACGGCCTGGACGGGCATCTTCGAGGATGTGCCCTCCAAGCGGTGGATGGTCTCGGTCATCACCCCGCTGGACCTGGACGGCCGCCATGTCGCGACGGTGGGCCATGACGTGCTGCTCGACGAGCTGATGGCCCGCACCGTCAATGATCCGCTGCCCGGTGCCTACAACATCGTCTTCCGCGATGACGGGCAGCTCATCGCCCACCCCCAGTTGAAGATGGGGAGCGGCTCGGCCGTCTACAACCTCCTGGACCCGGTGAAGCCCGGTTCACCCCTGCGCCTGGACTCCGCCGAGAAGCATGCCCACCTGCGCGCCATCTTCGATCGGGTGCGCGGCCGCCAGCCCGGGCAGAACATGATGAAGCTGGCGGAGTATGACGAGTACCTCGCCGTGGCGCGGCTGGCGGGAACCGGCTGGAACTTCGTCACGGTGCTGTCCGGGCGCGAGGTGTCCGCGACGGCCTTCCACGCGGCGCGCTACGTCCCGCTCTTCGGCATGGCGTCGCTGCTGCTGGAGCTGGGCATCATGTATTGGATGCTCCGGCGGCACATCACCCGCCCGCTGCTGGCATTCTCCCGGGCGGCCACCCAGGTGGAGGCCGGGGATTTCCACGTCGAGCTGGACACGTCTCGGGACGACGAGCTGGGGCAGTTGGCCCAGGCCTTCCAGCGGATGGCCCACGAGGTCCAGCGGCGCGAGGAGGCCCTGCGCCACGCCAACGAGGGACTGGAGCAGCGCGTCGAGGAGCGCACCCGGGAGCTGAAGGAGCTCCATCAGCGGCTGGTGGACACGGCGCGGCGGGCCGGCATGGCGGAGGTGGCCACCCACGTGCTGCACAACGTGGGCAACGTGCTCAACAGCGTCACCACCTCGGCGCTGGTGGCCCGGGAGCGGCTGGACGGGTTGAAGCTCGAGCAGGTGGGCCGCGTGGTGGACCTGCTCGAGGCGCACCAGTCCGACCTGGCCCGCTTCCTCACCGAGGACGAGCGCGGGAAGAAGGTCCTGCCCTTCCTGCGCCGGTTGAACCGGCACATGAGTGACGAGCAACAGGTTCTTCGCGAGCTGCTCGACGATGTCGGCCGGTACACCGACCACATCGCCACCATCGTCCGGATGCAGCAGCGCCATGCCAGGACGCCTCAACTCCAGGAGGCCGTCTCCCTGTCGGTGCTGGTGGAGGACGCCCTGCGAATCAGCGCGGATGGGCTCTCCCGCTTCCACGTCCAGGTGGAGCGGAGCCTGGCGGATCTGCCTCTGGTGATGGCCGACAAGCACAAGGTGCTGACGATCCTGCTCAATCTGATCAGCAACGCCATCAACGCCATGGAGGCCCTGCCCGCCGAGCAGCAGCGGCTGCGCGTGACGTTGGAGCGCCCTTCGGAGCGCCTCGTGCGCATCGAGATCCGCGACCATGGGGTGGGCATCGCCCCGGAGCTGCTCACGCGCATCTTCCAGCAAGGCTTCACCACCCGGGAGGAGGGGCACGGCGTCGGCCTGCACTCCAGCGCCCTGGCGGCCCAGGAGATGGGGGGCTCGCTGAAGGCCCACAGCGAAGGGCCCGGACATGGGGCCACCTTCACCCTGGAGCTGCCCTTCCACCCGGCCGGAGAGGGCTGAAACGGGGCGGGCAGGGCGCCGGACCGGACCTTCCTCTTCCCCGAAGCTGACGCCCGAGGGTGCCGCCCGGCCGCGGCGCTCACCGTGCGCGGCGGCCCGGGCCTCGCCCGGTGCTGGTCGCCGGGCTTAGAACGCCTTGGCGCCCGTCAGGGCAATGCGGGCGATCTCGCCGCGGAGCGTCTCCTCGGTCTGCCCGTTCGCCCAGCCCGTATGGAGCGCCAGGGTGTGGCCCGCCGCCTTGTTGCCCGCGATCACCGCGGCCTGCTTCATGTTCGCGAAGACCTCCACCAGCCTGGCCTTGGTGAGCTTGCGGATGTTGCCCATCGTCGCATTGACGAGGCGGTCGATCTCCCCCTTCAGGACGGCCTCGGTCTGGCCCCGGGCCCACCCGCGGTGCGCCTCCAGATCCGTCGCCGTCTTGCCATCGGACACCTGCCAGGCGTTCTTGACGTAGGCGAACACGTTGGCCTGCTGCTCCTTGGTGGTCACCGGGCCCCCGGTGAAGAACGAGGTCTGCGCCTGCGCCTCTCCGGAGAACAGGAACAGCACACCCATCACCGCCAGCGGCCCGACAACGTGACGAAGCGAAACCATGGACTCTCCCCTTCATGTGTGGCGTTCGATACGGCGAGCCGCCGCACAGCAGGGCGCGTGCCAATCCGCGGGCCCCGGGGCCTCGGAGGCCAGGAGCCTCGGGCCTCTCTCCCCGCCGGGCATGGCGTCTCGGCTGGCGTGTCAATGACGCGTCAGCCGCGCCCCCTGACACGTCCAACCTCCCCACCTACTTCTTCTTGAAGAGGGACTCGGCGGCGGACAGCAGGGAGTCCTTGTTCTCCTTCTCGTGCAGGCCGCCCTCGCCAACCTGGAAGAGCTGCACAGAAGTTGGCTTCGTCCTTGTCCGAGGGCACCTCGGCGAAGGGCTCCTTGCACTGCTTGGCCACCCTGGGGTCGAAGTGGCGGCAGTTGCGGCAGGAGTGCACCTCCTCGCCGCAGTGGGGGCAGGTGTCCCGCCGTCCCACCTGGTTGCCCACGATGTCGAGTTCGCCTCCGCAGTGCGCGCAGCCCGGCATGCTCCACCTCCCGCTCAGGGGTGAGGCAGTGCATACCAGCGCGCTCCTCGCGCCGCGAGTCCCTAGGAGCGCGAGGGCCGGACGGTGGCTCCCAGGGGAACCGGCTCGGCGGCCTTCGCCTCCTCCAGCTCCTGGTGGGCCTCCTCCAACTCGCCATCCAGGCGGCGCATCAGGCTGAGCACCCAGGCGCTGGCCCCCGCCATCACGGCGAACATGACGCCCAGCGCCTGGCCGCGCTGCCACAGGTGGGCCCGCTCCAGCACCGCCCGGCGTTTGGCGAACGTCTCGAGCTGCTGGGTGGCGAGGGTGTCATCGAAGCTCTGGGCGAACTCGCTCGCCTGGGCCTTGCCGCGCTCCAGCAGCCAGTCCGCCTCCGAGCGCAGTTGCTCCGCGCGGTACCAGCACCCCGCCGCGCAGGCCGCGGTCAGCAGGGAGACGCACACCGCCGTCGTCACGCTGAACAGTCGCATCGCCCCTCCGGTCCGCCGTTTCACGGGTCCACGACAACCCGCCACTGCTCCGGCTTCCCGAAGACAGTAGCCGATGGTAGGGACCCCATCCGCCATGGGCAAGCCCTACCGTCCGAAAGACCACTATTTCAAGAAAGCCAAGCAAGAAGGGTTGAGGGCCCGATCCGCCTTCAAGGTGGATGAGATCCTCAAGCGCTACCCCTTCCTGAAAAAGGGCGCCACGGTGTTGGACCTGGGAGCCGCCCCGGGCGGCTTCCTGCAGATATTGGCCGACGCGGTGGGCCCCAACGGCCGGGTCATCGGGGTGGACATCGTCGCCATCCGGCCCTTCTCGCAGCCCCACGTGAAGACGGCGGTGCTGGACGTGCTGGCCGACGACTTCGACGCGAAGCTGAGCGCGCTCCACGACGGGCCCTACGACGCCGTCATCTCCGACATGGCGCCCAAGACGAGCGGCATCCGCACCACGGACGAGGCCCGCAGCCTGCGGCTGGCGCGCAAGGCGCTGGAGCTGGCCGTCACCCGGGGCCGTCCGGGCTCGGCCTTCGTGGCCAAGCTCTTCATGGGCGGTGAATTCGAGGAGTTCCGCGAGGAGGTGCGCGCCAGCTTCGAGGAGGTGAAGCTGGTGCGCCCCGAGGCCACCCGCGGCGCCAGCATGGAGGTGTACGTGGTGGGCCTGCGCCGCAGGGCACCGCCCGCCCCGGCCCCCGTGGCGCCGTGACGGGCCTCGTCCTACACTGGCGCCCGGCGCACGCCGGGAGGTAGGCACATGTCCGACCAGAAGCCCACACGTGGAAATGCCTCGCGCAAGGCGATCTCCGCGCTCGACGGGAACGACGAGTTCAGCGTCTTCTCGGTGGAGCCCGAGGCGCAGCGGCCTCCCGTCGCGCTCGAGCAGGACACCCAGGGCCGGCCCGATGACACCGCCGTGTCGTTCTCGGTGGTGCGCTTCTTCCGGAAGATCTTCGGCGACTAGCGGGCGGCACGAAGCCCCGGGTGTCAGCCCAGGAGCGTGGCCTGGCTGGCCACGCGCTCCACGCAGGCGGCGACGTCGTTCATGGGCGAGTTCACCACGCGCGCCACCTCCCAGGCCTCGAGGGGCTCGTCCTCGTTGGGCACGAGCAGGGGCTGGAGCACCGAGGCCTCCTGGGGCTCGGGGCGAAGCCAGAGCTGCTGGGCCTCGGGGGAGAGGATGACGGGCATCCGGTCATGGATGGGGGCCATGAGGTGGTTGGGGCCGGTGGTGATGAGGGTGCAGGTGCGGAGCACCTCGCCGGTGTCCGGGGCGGTCCACTCTTCCCAGAGGCCGGCGAAGGCCATGGGCCGGCCGTCCTTGCGGCGGAAGAGGTAGGGCGTCTTGGGCTTCGTGCTCTGCTTCCACTCGTACCAGCCGTCCACGAGCGCGAGGCAGCGCCGGCGCTTGAGGGCGGAGCGGAAGCTGGGCTTCTCGGCCACCGTCTCGCCGCGGGCGTTGATGAGCTTGTTGCCGATGGCGGCCTCCTTGGCCCACGAGGGGATGAGGCCCCAGCGGTAGGCATCCAGCATGCGCTCGCCGTCGTTGATGACCACGGGCATGAGCTGGGTGGGGGCGAGGTTGTAGCGGGGGCGCTCGATGGCGGTCCGGATGCCGGTGAGGGCGAACTCACGGGCGATCGCCAGGGCGGGGGTCTGGATGGTGACGCGGCCACACATGGGCCGCAGTATGCCCCGGGCGGGAGGGGGGCTCCACTGGCGTCCCGCCATGTACACCCCGAGTTCACGGTCTACTCGAAGGGGACGGTACTCACGGTGGGCCGCGAGTCGTCACCTTCCCCAGGTCCGGTTGCGGCGCGTCGACAACAGGGCCAGGGCCGTCAGCAAGACCAATCCGGCCAGGCTGCCATCGCCCGTGCTGCCGCAACTCCAACCCAACGGCGAGAATGCCTCATCGTCGCCTTGCCCTGGGTCCGTACCTGGACCTGCACCTGGACCTGGGCCTGGATTCGTCGGCTCGGGCTCCTCTTCGCCGGGATTGCTTGTATCTGGCGGCGCCAGGGGGAGTGGGCCCGTGCTGACCGTGACGGATTCATCGAAGAGGTTGCGGGCTATCAACTCGATGCGATAGTCGACCCCTGGTTTCGGGGTGATGTTGAAGGTGTAGGTCGTCGTCTCCGAGGGCTCCTTCAGGTTGTACACAATGGGGTTGGCCTGCTCGATCCCATTGGCGCGCAGGATCACCTCGAAGTTCACGTCCGTCTCCGCATCCGAAAAACCGGACCACGAAGCCGTGATGGAGTTTGGGTAGATCATCCCGCTCACGGTCCCCGCGACCGGCCCGGAGGTGTCCACCAGCAAGCGGAAGACGAAGGCATCCTCGCCGCCGTTCGCCGTGAGGTCAGCGCCGGTACCTGTCTGGAGCAACTCTTTGTCGGCGGTGGAGTGCCCGACGAACGTGAGTGTTCCCGTGGGGCTCGCGGCCAGCCCCCGCACGGACTCGGTGGTGTCGGTAGGCCCACCGACGTAGGAAGCCCAGACGAGCCGTGTCAGTGCCCAGTCCACCATGGCGACGAAGGCATCGTGCTGGATGGCTCCAGGGTTGAGCGTCGTATCAAAGGCCTTGCGGGCCAGAGTCGTGGAGGTCGTCCTCCCACCGACGTAGATGTTGCCCTTCGAGTCCGCCGAGGCATGGCCGTCCATGCGCTCGCCGCCCGCGCCGATCCGCTTCTGCTGCAGGAGGGCGCCTTTGTCGTCCACCCGGAGCATGTAGATCTCCTCTCCGGGGCGGGGATCCTTCGGGGGGAAGTTCGTGGAGAGGGTGTTGCCGATGATGGTGATGCCGCCGGGGAACGGCTGGTGGAGGATGTCCCGGACATCATCGATGTTGGCGCCGCCCAGGTACTCGAACCACATCAACGTCCCGTCCGCGGGATTCATCCGGGTGAGGAATCCATCGCTCTCTCCTCCGCCAAAGTCGATCAGGGGCGTGGGCATGGTCACGGAAGACGACGAGACCTTCCTGGCGACAACGCCTCCCACGTACAACTGGTGGTACGGGGGGGTGGTCGCCACCGCGAGCGCCTCGTCGAGGCCTGTACTCCCGAAGGTGGTGGTCCACAGGATGGTGGGGCCGCTGCTCGAGATGTCCACCTTGGTGATGAACGCCTCGCCAGCGCGGGTCCCCACGACGTACGCCACCTGCTCGTCCGGGAACATGGCGACATCATGACCCTCGTCATCGCCCGTGCCTCCCAGGTACATGAACCAGCTCAGCGTGCCATTCAACTCCAGCCGGGCCAGGAAGGCGTCCTTGCCGCCATGGTGGCCATGGCCTGTCGGTACGGGCACTCCCGTGTCGATGGACGCGGAACTGGTCGTACCGACGACGTACATGTGCTGCTCATTGGGGTGGTTGAACACCACCCTCCGAGCCACGTCATTGCCAGCACCACCAAACAGGCGTGTCCACACCACGCCTCCACTCACGTCGTATTTGGTGACGAAGGCGTCCTGACTCGTGCCGGCTCTGGGCGCGGCCAGGCTCCCAGGGAAGCGGGGAGCGTTCGTGCTACCCGCGACGTAGACCTCACCGTCCCTGTGCGACAGAATGCCGTACGCCGCGTCATCGGTGGCGCTGGTGCTCCCATCGGCCGCACTGCCCCCCAGGTAGGTGTTCCAGGTGATGGTACGGGCCGGGGCGCCCTGGGCGCTGGCCGGGTGCGGCTGTAAGGCGAGCGGAAGCAGGACGGCGACGATGGCTGCGGTGCGGAGGTGGCGAGCGGACATGTGCGTTCTTCCTCTTGTGCGGACTCTACTCCGTCAGTCGCCGCAGGTCGCCCGCTCGTTGGTGGGGTAGAGCGTGGCGATGCCGTAGGTGCCATTGCGCGTCCCGCACCAGATGCGCCACGAGGTGCCGCCGAGATCCGGCGCCGAGTACACGCCGCCCTCCTTCTTGGCCCCATCCCGCGCGCAGCAGCGGGCGAAGGCGCGGGTGCCCACGGCCACCATGGCCACCGGATCCTCCGCCTGCGCGAAGCCGCCGAGCTTCTTCTCGGCGCAGGACCACGGGGCCACACCGCGGAAGCGGATGAGGTACTGCGAGCCCTGGAGCGCCTTTCCACCGCGGGCCGGGCCGTCGAAGCAGAGCTTCCCCTCGGACTCGAGCTGGGCGTAGCGCGGCAGGTAGTGCAGCCCGCCGATGTTCTGCTCCAGCCACTCGTCGCCGCAGAAGACGTGGGTGAAGGCGTTGCGCGGCCCCGTGCTCACCCACAGGCCGGTGAGCCACTCGATGTTCCCCTGGCGCGAGCCCGGGCGGCCCGCCACGGACAGGGCCCGCTGGATGCGCGGGTCGTCATGGTGCGCGGCCATGAAGCGCTGCACGTCGCCGCGGCTCACCGAGGCGTCCGGCCGCGCCGGGCACATCCCGAGCACCTCGCGGTCCACCGGCTTGAGCGCGGGGAGCTGGCGGAACAGGGGCGGGTTGTTGCAGCGGGTCGCGCAGCCGGTGGCCTGGGGGATGTGGGCCGCCAGGGGCGCGGCCACGGGGGCCCGGTCCTTCGACGCCAGGAACGCACCGCTCATCCGCGGCTGCTCCGGCAGCGCCGCCGTGCCGTCGCACTTCACCCAGCCCTCGGCCGTGGCCCCCTTCACTTTGCACCACGCGCGTCCCGGGCCTCCCTTCTTGAGGACGGGATAGGCCTTGTCCGGCTCGACGGTGAAGACGACCTTCGTGGACTCGGGTTCCGCCACGGCCTCCAGCCGGGTGCCCGAGACGAAGGCACCCGAGGCCTGGGCTCGGAAGGGGAGGGTACAGAGGGCGATCAGCAGCAGGGTGAGGGTCCGCATGGGTCCACGCAGGATACCCTCACCCCGTCCCTCTCCCAGCGGGAGAGGGGTGTTACGCCAGCTTGATGCGCGCGGTCTTGTGCTTGCCTACCTGCACCAGGTACTCGCCCGCCTCCAGCTCGTGCTTCGGGTCCGTCGCCTTCTCCCCGTTCACCCGCACGCCGCCCTGGCCCATCAGCTTGCGCGCCTCCGTCACCGACGCCACCAGCTTCGCCTCCGCCAGCGCCTTCGCCAACGGCACCTTCGGCGCCCCGCCCATCCCCACCTCCACCAGCGGCTGGTCCTCGGCGACGATCTTCTTCTGCGAGTAGCGCTCCTCCCAGGCCTGCATCGCCTTCTGCGCCGACTCCGCGTCGTGGAAGCGCGCCGCCATCTCCTGCGCGAACCCCGACTTCGCCGCCTTCGGGTGCAGCTCCCCGCTCGTCACCTTCGCCTTCAGCTCGCCCAGCTCCTTGAGCGTCCGCGACGACAGCAGCTCGTAGTAGCGCCACATCAGGTCGTCCGTGATGCTCATCAGCTTGCCGTAGATCTGCTCCGGCGGATCACTGATGCCCACGTAGTTGTCCAGGCTCTTGGACATCTTGTCGCCGGTGATCTTCCCGTCGACCATCTTCGCGTCCAGGCCCTCGAGGATGGGCCCGGTCATGATGACCTGCGGCTCCATGCCCTCTTCCTTCATCAACTGCCGGCCCACCAGCAGGTTGAAGAGCTGATCCGTCGCGCCCAGCTCCACGTCCGCCTTGAGCGCCACCGAGTCGTAGCCCTGCAGCAGCGGGTAGAGGAACTCGTGGATGGAGATGGAGCGGTTCTCGCGGAAGCGCGTCTTGAAGTCGTCGCGCTCCAGCATGCGCTGCACCGAGTAGCGCGCCGCCAGGCGGATCATCCCCTCGGTGCCCAGCTTGTCCAACCACTCGGAGTTGAAGCGCACCTGCGTCTTCGACTGATCCAACACCTTGAAGACCTGCTCCTGGTACGTCTGCGCGTTGGCCTTCACCTCCTCGCGGGTGAGGGCGGGGCGCGTGACGTTCTTCCCGGAGGGGTCACCGATCAGCGCGGTGAAGTCACCGATGAGGAACACCACCTGGTGGCCGAAGTCCTGGAAGCGCCGCATGCGCGTGAGCAGCAGCGAGTGGCCCAGGTGCAAGTCCGGACGGCTCGGATCGAAGCCCGCCTTGATGACGAGCGGCTTGCCCTTCTCATACGAGCGCTCGAGTTTCTTCTTCAGCTCCTCGGGCACCTGGATATCCACGGTGCCGCGGGTCACTTCCTCGAACTGCTCCTGGGGGGTCGCCTTGCGCAGCGCGTTTTCGGACATGGCGCCGCGCAACCTACCCGAAAACGCGGGCAGGGTGACAAGCGACGTCGCTCGCCGGACGCGCCGCTCAGGTTCCCGGCAGGTGCTCGCGCACGCGCTCGATGCTGCGCGCCTTCCCCGTCTTGTCGTCCATGTCGATGATGACGCCCTGGACGTAGACCAGGTTCTTGGCCAGCTCGTAGGGGACGTGGCGCAGGGTGATGAAGCGCTCGATGGAGAAGCTCCTTCTTCATCCCGATGACGGAGTCCAGCGGGCCGCACATGCCCACGTCGGTGATGTAGGCCGTGCCGCCGGGCAGAATCCGCTCGTCGGCCGTCTGCACGTGGGTGTGGGTGCCCACCACGGCGGACACCTTGCCATCCAGGTGCGCGCCCATGGCGTTCTTCTCGCTGGTGGCCTCGCAGTGCATGTCCACCAGGATGCAGGGCGTCTGCTTGCGCAGCTCCGCCACCAGGTCCGGCGCCACCGTGAACGGGTTGTCCAGGGGCTTCATGTTGACGCGGCCCTCGAGGTTGAGCACCCCGAGCTTGCGCCCATCCGGCGTCTGGATGACGGTGGACCCCTTGCCCGGCGCTCCCTTGGGGTAGTTGGCCGGCCGCAACAGCAGGTTGGGGTTGTCCTGGACCCAGGGGAGGATCTGCTTCTTGGTCCAGAAATGGTTGCCGCTCGTCAGGAGGTTGACCTCACTGGCGAGCAGCGCTTCCGCGGACTCGGGGGAGATCCCGGCGCCGCCTTCGCTGTTTTCAGCGTTGGCGACGACGAGGTCCAAGGAGTGGCGCGCGATGAGCTTGGGGAGAAGGGTGCGCACAGCCGTCACTCCCGGCTTGCCCACCACATCGCCCATGAAGAGTACTTTCACGTGTCCAGGAAGTCCCAGTCGCGGTAGAGCCCGCGCAGTGTCTCCGCCTCGGTGACGACGAGGTCCATATCCACGTCGTCATTCGTGGTCGGCATGGTGTCGACGACCTGGTCGCCGAAGGCGAGCCCCACCCGGCGGCTGCGTGCGGAGGCCGCCTTCAGGGTGGCGTCGTAGTAGCCGCCGCCCCGGCCCAGCCGCTTGCCGTCGCGCGTGAAGCCCAACCCGGGCACCACGAACAGGTCGATCTGGTCCACCGGGATGAGCTCGGCCGAGTTGGTGGGCTCTCTGACTCCGAGCCTGCCTGGCTCCAGCTCCGCTTCGGACTTGATGGCCCGGAAGGACAAGATGCGTCCATGGACGTGGGACAGCGGGTAGCAGACGATCTTCTCGTCCTGCAGGGCCGCGATGAGGATGTCCCGCGTGGGCACTTCACCCCGAATGGGGGCGTAGAGCGCCACCGTCCTCGCCTTTTGGTAATAGGGCGTTGCCAGGAAACGTGCCTGAACCTTCAGCCCGCGCTCGTCGATGATATCCGGCGTCATCGCCTTGCGCCGCGCCGTCAGTTCCTCGCGCAACGACACCTTCCGAGCTGCCCCCTCTTGCGCCACCGTCTCGCTCACCTGCCCCGCTCCCGCCAAGAGTGAAGAAAAAAAGTCCCCCGCAGCATGGCCGTGTGCCTAGCGTCCATTGAACCCTAAAAAGCCAGGTGGGGTTCGAAGTCGTGGCTCCGTAGGCTTCCCTCTTCCCGTGAGGGGAGGGCTTGCTCATGGAACTCGAAACGGACCCCGTGATGGACGTATCGGTTCGAATTTCTGCTGGGCATCACGCGCCCCGCAGGGGACAACCCTTCTACCAAACTTCTCCTGACTACAAATACTTGAAACTCCTGGAGAAACCCAGGAATGCCTGGAGGAATGATAAGAACGCGGTGCGGATGGGTCAAGCCATTGCCGCGCGTTTACAAGGCAGGCGGCCACCTCCTATGATGGAGGGGCTCCCACTTCACCCATGGCGTCCGTTTCCAGAACAATTGGCCTCGCGGCCCTCATCGCCGCAGCCCCCGGAGCCGCCACGGCCCAAACCGTGCCTCAGGGGAGCTATCAGGCGGACGTGCTGGGCCGGGTGGAGCTGAGCGCCGAGCACGAGCGGCTGGTGGGCTACGCCACGGACGGTGGCCCCTGCCGCTTCAAGCCCCAGAGCCGGGTGTTGGAGGGCCACCTCCAGGGCGGCGTGCTGGTGGGGCAGCTCACCCTCTGCCTGGAAGGGGCGTCGTGTCCCGCGGTGGAGACCGTGCCCATCCTCGCCCTCTACAGCCCGGAGGACCGGTCGCTGACGGCCTATGTGCGGCCGCAGGCGGGTTGTCAGGCGCCGGTACTGGGCACGGGCGGTCTGCTGGTGCTGCAACCGGCGCAGGCGGGGGCGGCCCAGGCCCCGGTGCGTGGCGGGGCCCCCCGCATGGCGCGCCTGCGCATGGAGAAGCGCCACCCCGAGGCCGCCAAGGAGGCGCTGGAGCGGGGCAACCGGCTGCTGGGGATGAAGGAGTGGCGCGGCTCGGCGGCCGAGTTCGAGCGGAGCATCACCCACGACGACCGCAACTGGGTGGCCTTCTTCGGGTTGGGCACGGCCTGGTTGATGAGTGGCCAGGCCCCTGACGCCATCGACGCCCTGAACCGGGCGCGGACGCTCAATCCGCGTGAGCCGAGCATCCATTACCACCTGGCCTGCGCCTACAGCCGGCTGGGTGACCGGAAGCAGGCCCTGGCCCACCTGGGGCAGGCGGTGAAGCTCGGTTACGGCATCCCCGAGGGCACGCAGGATCAGGAACTGGATCGGCTCCTGGGCTCGGACGCGGCCTCGCTCAACAAGTACGTGGGGCTGCTCCAGCAGGCAGTCGCGAACAACAAGGCCTCTGCCGGAAGGCGGCAACAGACGGGACCCTGAGCGCGTGAGCACCTCTCCCACGCCGCGGATCCCCCGGATCCTCGGCAACTACGAAATCCAGTCGCAGCTCGGCAAGGGAGGCATGGCCGAGGTCTTCCGCGCCCGCGTCCGCACTGGCCCCCGCCAGGGCTGGACGGTGGCCCTCAAGCGGCTGTTGCCGTCCCTCACCCAGGATCCCGCCTCCGTGGCCCTCTTCGCCGCCGAGGCCCGGCTCACCAAGCAGTTGGATCATCCCAACATCGTCCAGGTGCTCGACGTGGGGGTGGCCGAGGGCCAGTACTTCATCGTCATGGACCTGGTGGACGGCCGGGACCTGGGGCAGATCCTCCGCCGCTGCAAGCACCGCGGCATCCACCTGCCCCTGGATTTCGGCGTCTATCTGGCTCGCACGCTGCTCGAGGCCCTGGCCTACGCCCACTCCGCCACCGGTCCCCAGGGCGAGCCGCTGGGCATCGTCCACTGCGACATCTCGCCCTCCAACGTGTTCATCTCGCGGTTGGGGGACATCAAGCTGGGCGACTTCGGCGTGGCCCGCCTGCGCGTGGACGGCGTGCTCCAGGGGGGCGAGGTGCTCGGCAAGCCCTACTACCTCTCGCCCGAGGCGCTGCAGGGCGCCATCGCCCCGTCGGTGGACCTGTGGGCCGCCACCGTCGTGCTCTACGAGCTGCTGACGCTGCAGCGCCCCTTCACCGGCACCTCCCCGGAAGAGGTCTTCACGAAGATCGTCTACCGGGACTACCTGCCGCCGAGCCTCATCCGCCCGGAGATCCCCGAGACGCTGGATGAGATCATCCACCGCGGCTTCGCGGTGAATCCCGAGGACCGGTTCGTCACGGCCGAGGCCTTCGCCGAGGCGCTGGCGCCGCATTACGACGAGCGCGTGGGCACGCCGCTGGCCATCGCCGCCGTGGTGCGCGGGCTGTTCGGAATCACCGACGTGAGGTGAAGCCTCCTCCTCCCTCTCCCTCCGGGAGAGGGCTGGGGTGAGGGTGCCAGGACCCCGGGTTGCGCCTGTGTAGGCTCCCTCTCCCTCCGGGAGAGGGCTGGGGTGAGGGTTTGCGCTCTCTTGCCTGCCCCGTCCCTGGATGCCGGTCCTCCGTCCCATGCCGATCTTCCCCCGCACGAGGCAAGCGCCAGCGCGCGAGGGAGGATTCGAGATGGCGACCGAGAAGAAGGAGCAGAAGCCGCAGGAGACCCGCGAGGCGGACACGGAGCGCAAGGTGGAGCGCGGGCCGGACAAGCCCCAGGAGTCCCATGAGGGCTCGCCGGGTTATGGCCAGCCCCCGGATGGCGTTCGCGAGAAGAAGCTCCCCGACCAGAAGTGGTAGGCGGGGGACACGGGGGAGGGGACAGGAAGACCCTCACCCCAGCCCTCTCCCAGAGGGCAGGGCGAAAGCATTTAAATATCGGAAGCTGCGGATTTCAGGACGCGAGCAAGATAGCCGGAGTCCCAGCCGGCTTTCTTGCGTTTGGTGGGCACGCCCTTCTTGCACGTCTTCTCGCGCCGCAGCAGCGTGAGGGCCATCCGACTGAGCAGGGCGAAATTCTGCGCCCCATTGTGGTCGCGGATGGGGCGTGAATCCTCGTTCATGCTCACGTCCAGGCTCCAGTGCAGGCCGTTCTCCACGCCCCAGTGCGAGCGGATGATTCGGGCCAGTTCCTCGGCCTGGGGCTCCAGGCTGCTGAGGTAGTAGTGCCACTCGCGTGTCGTCTTGCCGCCCTCGGTGCGCTCGCGCAGCAGCATGGCGGCTGACCTCAGGTTCACCCACGTGCTCGCGCTGGCTGGCGCCTGCTCCAGCTTCAACTCCAGCGCCCAGGCGCTGCGCACCTCGTGCCGGCCGTGCCCCGTGTCCTCACTACGGCTGTGCGACAGCTGCTGCACCTGTTGCTCGCCGATGCGCACCTGCCCCTGAGCTTGCTCGTCGTCCGCGCTGCGACTGGCTAAGTCACCCTGCCACTTCTTCTCCTCGGCAGTGCGTACCTGGGCGAATACCTCCTGCACATGCTCATGCAACGGCCCACGGTTGCCCTTGAGCGCCAGCACGTAGTCGGCCCCTGCCTCCACTATGGCCTGGGCCACCTTGGCCGTGCACCCGTTGGCGTCCACCGTCACCACCGCCCCCTTCAACTCCAGCAACTTGAGCAGTTGGGGGATTGCATTCACTTCACCAGGGGCTCCCTCCACGGCCGTTTGCGCCAACAGCAGCTTCTGCTCGCTGGCCCACACGTGCACCAGGTGCAGCACTGTGTCCTCCAGGCCCGTACCCAGTGCTCCGCGCACGCTCTTGCCGTCCACCGCCACCACCTGTGCGTTGAGGTCCCTGGCCAGCGTCTTCACCCACCTGCGGAAGCACGCCTCGAAGGCCCTTGGCTCCAGGGCGCAGAACACTCGGCGGAAGGTATCCTTGCTGGGTACTCCGTTGGGCATGTGCAGCAAGCTGGCCAACCAGTCCGCATGGGTCAGGGCGAACTCGTACACCGCCTCCCACTCGTCGGCCCCGCCAACCACCGCGCACAGCGCCATCGTCAACACGTTGTGCAGCGAGTGGAGCTTGCCGCGCTCCACTCGTGGGTCTTCCAAACTGCTGAAGTGCTGCCAGAGCAGGTTGAGTGCCTGCTTGCCTTGCTGGGTTTGTGCTGATGACTCCATGAGTGGGGCGAAGCATATGACTTCCGGCGTCGCCTCGCTCTCTCAGGTCATCCCGCGACTATTACTCCCTAAGTAGGCAGCCCGCCCTTTTCCCTGGCCTTCCCACCCTTAAATGCTTTCGCCCTGCCCAGAGGGAGAGGGGGCCTACACACAGATTCAACCCGGGGTCCTGGCACCCTCACCCCGTCCCTCTCCCGAGGGGAGAGGGGAGGTTGACGGGGGTTGTTGGTGTTGGGGGCCGTTACTCCAGGTTCAGGGCCCGGGCCCTGGGGACGTGGGTGGTCAGGGCTTCGACGACCCGGGCCACTTCTGCTTCCGTCGCCGCCGGACCCAGCGAGAAGCGCAGCGCTCCGTGCGCCTGTGCCGGTGTGAGGCCCATCGCCAGCAGCACGTGGGAGGGCGTCAGGGTCCCCGAGGCGCAGGCCGCTCCCGAGGAGACGCAGATGCCCTCCAGATCCAGGGCGATCAGCAGCGCCTCACCGTCCGCGCCGTGGAAGCACAGGTTGCTCGTGTTCGGCACCCGCGGCGCTCCCTCTCCGTTCACCGTCACGTCCGGGATGCGCGAGCGCACCTCCCGCTCGAACGTGTCCCGCAGTGCCTGCACCCGGGCCGCGTGCGCCGGCTGCTCCTCGTGCGCCAGCTCCAGGGCCAGCGCGAGCGCCTCCGCGTAGGGCACGTTCTGCGTCCCTCCTCGCAGCCCCGCCTCCTGATGTCCCGGAGTCAGTGCCTGCACCTCCACGCCCTTGCGCACCACCAGCACTCCGGCTCCCGCCGGCCCTCCGAACTTGTGCGCCGAGAGCGCCAGCAGATCCGCGTCCACCTCGCGCAGGTGCGCCGGCAGCTTTCCCACCGTCTGCACCGCGTCCGTGTGGAACAGGATGCCCCGCTGGCGGCAGGCCCGCGACAGCTCCGCCGCCGGCTGCACCACGCCCGTCTCGTTGTTCGCCCACATCAACGAGCACAGCACCGTCTCCGGCGTCAGCGCCTCCAGCATCGCGTCCAGCGGCACCCGGCCGTCCCGCCCCGGACGCACCCGCACCACCTCCGCGCCCAGCGCCTCCAACTGCTTCAGCGCCGCCAGCACCGCCGGGTGCTCGATGGCCGAGCTCACCACGCGCCGCCGCCGCGTCTCCTTCCGCGCGAGCCAGGCGCCCTTCACCGCCAGCGCGTCTGCCTCCGAGCCCGAGCCGGTGAAGCACACTTCCTTCGGCTCGCAGCCCAGCACGTGCGCCACCCGGGCCCGCGCCGCGTCCAGCCGCCCCCGGGCCTCGCGCCCGCTCCGGTGCACGCTGGAGGCGTTACCCCAACCTCCCTCGGCCCAGGCTCGCGCCAGCAGCGCGGCCACTTCCGGCCGCACCGGCGCGGCCGCGTTGTGGTCCCAGTAGATCACGGCGAGGGCGCGGACAGCAGCCCCACCGGACGCTCATCCGCGACTCCAAAGGCCTCGAGGAACCGGCGCACCAGCTCGCGCTTCACCGCCTTGCGCTGCGTCGCCTTCCCCGACAGCGGAATCCTCGCGCCCGCCATGCTGCCGTGGCCTCCCGACGAGCCGCCGTGGTCCTCGCAGATCTCCCGGATCAGCCGCCCCGCGTTCATCCGCCGGTCCTTCACCCGCAGCGACAGGAAGAGCTGGTTGCGGTACGTCGCGTACGCCAGCGACCACTTCATCCCCTCGAGGAACATCAGCCGCTCGGCCACCTCGGCCACCATGTCCGGGGAGTAGACCTCCTCCAGATCCGTCACGATGGCCGTGTCCCCGTACACCTTCGCCCGCTCGAAGGCCGTGTGGTAGAGCTGGAAGTACCGCGCGGGCAGCTCCGGGTGCTCGATCTGCCCCAGCAGATTCTTGTCCATCCGCGGGAACAGCCACAGGTACGTGTCGATGTCCGTCTGGGTCGTCTCGCGCCCCAGGTCCCGCGTGTCCGCCTTCAGCCCGTAGAAGAGCGCGGTGGCCACGTCCGTGGACGGCTCCATCCCGGCGGCGCGCAGGTACTCCACCAGCATCGTCGACGTCGAGCCGAAGTCTCCTCCCACGTCCGCGAAGGGCGACTCGAGGCTCTCGTTGCGCAGCGGGTGGTGGTCGATGACGATGTCCACCTCGCCCCTCAGGCGCGGCGGAATCGCGTGGTTGCCCGTGGGCGGCTGCGTGTCCACGAGCGCCAGCAAATCGTACTCGTCCAGATCCAACTGGGCGATGGGCACCACGGGCAGGCGCAGCACCTTCACGAAGGCGATGTTCTCCGCCCGGCCGATGATGCCGCCGTAACCCACCCGGGCCTCCTCCACGTCCGCACGCTCCTTGAGCAGCTGGGCGAGCGCCACCGCCGCGGCGATGGAGTCCGGATCCGGATTGTCATGGGTGAGCACGAGGGCCTTCTTGTGGCCCTTGGCCACCCGGAGCAGCCGCTCCAGCTTGGCGCGTGCCGGCAGGTTCGCGAGGCGTGGCGGCGGGGGCTCGGAGCCCTCTCCGCTTCCGGACGTCCTGCGGCTGTTGGCTGTCGGTGTAGCAGGCATGGGTGCTGTGTTTACTTCCTCCGGCCCATCGATTCGAGACGCTTGATGACTTCTGCGTAACGCTCGGGGAACGGGGTCTCCAGGATTCCAATGGTGTTGACGAAGCGGGCATCCTTCATCAGGCAGCGGAAAGGCGTGAGCCCGATCGCTCCCTTGCCCACTTCTTCGTGGCGATCCACCCGGCAGCCCAACGGCTTCTTGCTGTCGTTGAGGTGGATGCAGTGCACCCGCTCCAGCCCCAACACCCGGTCACACTCCTCCATCACCTCATGGTAACCGGCCTCCGTCGAGAGATCGTATCCCGCGGCGAACAGATGGCAGGTGTCCAGACAGATGCCCAGGCGCCCCGCGTCCGCCGTCTGGGAGAGCACCTCCGCCAGGTGCTCGAAGCGCCAGCCCAGGCAGTTGCCCTGGCCCGCCGTCACCTCCAGGCAGATGCGGGACTGGAAGCGCGGCGTGCGCGCGTGCACCTCGTCCAGCGCCCGGGCAATCAGCGCCAGCCCGCGCCGCTCGTCCGGGTGTCCACCCGGGTGGAGGATGAGACAGGGGATGCCGAGCCGCTCGCACCGGGTGAGCTCCTCGACGACGCAGTCCAGCGACTTCTCGAGCTGCGCCGGCTCCTCGGTGCCGAGGTTCACCAGGTAGCTGCCGTGTGCCACCACCGGCAGCCCCGTGCGCCGCACCTCCTCGCGGAAGGCGTGGCACTCCTCCTCGGTGAGGGGCGGGGCCTTCCAGCCCCGGGCGTTCTTCGTGAAGACCTGCAGGCTGCGCGCGCCATGCTCCTCGGCCCGCGCCAGCGCACGGCTCACGCCTCCCGCGATGGACTCGTGAGCCCCGACGCGCACGGCCTAGTTGATGGCCTTGTAGCGGCGGCTCATGTCCTTGAAGTACTTCACGCCGTTGTCCAACGAGTTCTCGATGGCGTCCATCAGCAGCGCGCGGAACACGCCCTCCGCGCCCCGCAGCGACTCGTAGTACCGCTGACGATCGATTGAGTGGATGATCGCCGGCATGTACCCGTTGCGCAGCAGCACGAGGTTGGTGAGCATCCGGCCCACCTTCCCGCTGTTCTCCGTGAACGGGAAGATCTGCATGAACCGGTGCTGCGCCACCGCCGCCTGCTTGATGGGGTGGAACTCGCGGAACTCGGCGCTGCCCGTGTAGTCCACCAGCTTCTCCAGCATCGGCTGGATCTTCGCCGGCTGGGCGATCTCGTGGAAGTACGTGCGGTGCAGGGGCATGTCCTTGCGGTAGCCGCTGCGCTCGCGCTCCTTGGTCAGCTCCTTCTCCGTGCGCTCACGCCGCTCGATGTTGGCGCGCGCCTGCTGCGCCTCCGGCGTGCTGCCGCACAGCAGATCGTGGATCCGCTTGATGGTGGTCAGCGTGATCTGCGTCTGCTTCTTGCCCGTACCCCCCGCCTCTTCGCGCAGGAAGTCGCACGCCGCCTTGTGGTTGCGCACCTCCAGCACCACGGGGATCATCGCCGGGTCCATGCTGGCCCGCTCGGGGAAGAGCGCCGACACCAGCTCCTGCTGGGTGTACACCGTGCCCTCGAGCGCCGCGTCATGGTAGATCCACGACATCTCGAACTTCTCGAGGAAGTCGCGGCTCTTGTCCTTGAAGATGCCAAGGTAGTCGCGCAGCGTTTCGTTCTTCTCGTCGATCTCTTGGTAGCGTTCCTTCACGGACGTGACGCTCCTTCACACCGGCTGCCAGCGGGACCGGCGGGTCGGGACGAAAACCCGGCCAGCGGGAACAACGGTTTCCTGATTGTAGAAATTCCAGCGGGTTAGGACAATTAAAACGCTACTTGTCTCATAGACTGACCAGGAAGACCTCGCATGCCTGGTCGAGCAGATCCTTGGAAAGCGCCGGAGCGATCTGCCGGTAGCGCGCCGCGTCCTTGATGAGCTGCACCAGATCTCTCGGGTGGCAGGCGCGCAACTGGATGTTGTTCGGCTTGTAGTAGTGCTGGAGCAGGTAGGTGACGGCCTGGTCCACGTAGGGGATGCCCGCCGCCTCGCACACCCGCGCGAAGATCTCCCGGTAGACCTCCTCGTCCGGGTTGTTCACTTCGATCTTGTACTTGATGCGCCGCAGGAAGGCCTCGTCCACCAGCTCCTTGGGATCCAGGTTGGTGGAGAAGACGAGGAGCTGATCGAAGGGGATCTCGAACTTCTTGCCCGTGTGCAGGGTGAGGAAGTCCACCCGCTTCTCCAGGGGGACGATCCACCGGTTGAGCAGATCCGTCGGGTGCACCTTCTGGCGGCCGAAGTCGTCGATGAGGAGCATCCCGCCATTGGCCTTCACCTGGAAGGGCGCCTCGTAGAAGCGCGCGGTGGGCGAGTAGATGAGATCCAACGTCTCGAGCGTCAGCTCGCCGCCCACGACGACGGCGGGGCGCCGGCAGAGCTGCCAGCGGTGATCCATCTCGAAGGTCGCCCGGCGGCCCGCCGCATCGCGCTCGGACTCGAGCGTGAGGGGGATGTGGTTGAGGGCGTCGAAGACCTTGATGATCTGGTTGTCGATCTCCAGACAGTGGGGGATGAAGACCTCGCCGCCGAACATGCGGCTGATGGCCTCGGCGAGGCTCGTCTTGCCGTTGCCCGGAGGGCCGTAGAGGAAGAGCGAGCGGCCCGAGTTGACGGCCGGCCCCAGCTTGTCCATCAGGTCCGCGTTGACGGTGAGGTGGGCGAGGCCCTGCACCAGATCCTCGCGGCTGATGACGGGGCTCTCCTCCGTCTGGGCGGTGATGAGGGCGTTGTACTGCTCGATGGGGACGGGGGCGGGGCCCACGTAGGTGCTGCGCTCGATGGCGCCCTTGGAGTACTCGCGGCCCTTCTCGGTGAGGATGAAGTCCACCGAGGCGCGCCCGAAGCCCTTGCCGCCGCGCAGATCCACCAGCTTCTCGGCGGTGAGGAAGTCCACCACGTGCTCCATGACGCCGGGCCAGGGCAGGCGCAGCTCCTGGGCCATGTCCATGCCGGTGGCGGTGCCCTGGTAGTACAGGTAGCGCAGGGCGATGTCCGAGAGCAGGCCGATCTTCAGGCCCGTCTCCTCCAGCGACTTGGGCTCCGGCGGAGCGATGTCGAGGATGGACGGGTTCTCGAGATTGAAGGGATTGGGGGCGGTGTCGTACTCGGGGCGCATCGGCTCCTGGTTCTAGCCGATCCGCCCCCCTTCCGGCACGTCCAGAGTCCCCTGGCTGCTCGGAGGCCCCTCAATCGCCCGTCAGACGTAGGTGAGCCACTCGACGTAACGCGGCTCCTGGCCCCGGACGGTGCGGAAGTAGGTCTCCTGCACATACTGGGTGATGGGGCCGGGCTTGCCGGTGCCCACGGTGCGGTTGTCCACCTCGCGCACGGGGGTGATCTCCGCGGCGGTGCCGGTGAAGAAGACCTCGTTGGCGATGTAGAGGGCATCGCGGGTGACGGTGACCTCCTCCACGGTGCGGCCCGAGTCGCGCAGAATCTTCAGCACCGTGTCGCGGGTGATGCCGTCGAGGATGGGGGAGGAGAGGGGCGGGGTCTTGATGATGCCCTTCTTGTTGACGAGGAAGAGGTTCTCGCCGGAGGCCTCGGCGACGAAGCCGCTGATGTCCAGGAGGATGGCCTCGTCATAGCCGGCGAGCACGGCCTCGCGCTTGGCGAGGATGGAGTTGACGTACTGGCCGGAGATCTTCCCGCGCACCATGTTCACGTTGACGTGCATGCGGGTGAAGGAGCTCACCTTGGCGCGGATGCCCTCGCGGATGCCCCGGTCCCCGAGGTACGCGCCCCAGTCCCAGGCGGTGACGGCCACGCGGGTGGGGTTGATGGCGCCCAGGCCCATGGCCCCGTCGCCCATGAAGGCGATGGGCCGCAGGTAGGCCCCGTTGGCGAACTGCTCCTTCTGCTTGCGCAGCAGCTCCAGGCACGCCTCCATGAGCTGCTCCACCGTGTAGGGCAGCTTCATCATGCAGATGTGGGCCGAGTCGAACAGGCGCTCGATGTGCTCGCGCAGGCGGAACACCGCCAGCCGGCCATCGTGGGTGCGGTAGGCCCGGATGCCCTCGAAGACCCCCAGCCCGTAGTGCAGGGCGTGGGTCATGACGTGCACCTGGCCTTCGTCCCATTTGATGAGCCTGCCATCGAGCCAGATCTGATCGGAGCGCGCGGCGTTGCCGGAGGTCGAGCTCATGAAGGGGTCCTCTTGGTGGGGAAAGGAGAGAGGACCCCATTCTTCCAGGAACTCGTTTGAATTCAAAGCAGTCCGTCACCCCAGGTGGGGGAGGGGGGAGAGCATGCGGGAGAGGAAGGGCATGTCCGCGCCGAGCTGCTTGCGGCCGTAGTGCATGGCCTTGGTCGCCAACTGGACGGAGGGCACCAGCTCCAGGGGGGAGAGGGTGGTGCCGAAGCGTTTGACGAGGTGGGCGTAGGGGAGGTTGGGGGCCACCGTCATGGCCGCGAGCCGTTGCAGGGGCAGCCAGAAGGGGGTGGTCAGCTTGGGGGCGAAGCCGTCCAGCGCGAGGAAGAAGGCGTTGCGCGTGCCGATGTTGCCGTGGTGCACCGCCTTCCAGGCGGCCTTCACCGGGAGGTTGTCCACGAGGCCTCCGTCCAGCAGCCGGAAGATGCCCTGCTCCTCCATCATCCCGTCCAGCAGGCCGCGCATGTGCGCGTCGTCGCGCAGCATGTCGTAGTGGATGACGCCGGGCAGGGAGGAGGAGAAGCCCGCCGCGTCGATCGCGTCGAAGCCGGCCGTCTTCTCGTCCGCGCCCAGGTGGAGCTTCACCATGATTTCCGGGCGGGTGAAGAACTCGGCCAGGGTGCCCATCGCCGCCTGGATGCGGCGCGCCACGCCCGTGGGGCTGAGCAGGCTCACCGGGCTCGTGCCCAGCAGGCGCTCGTAGTACTCGAGGGGCCTGGGCAGCATGCCGCGCCGGATGCCGCCCACCGCGATGAGCATGGGCACCGGCAGATCCTTCAGCCGCAGGCCCGAGTCCGGCAGGCCCGGCCCGGTGTTGAAGTAGCGGCCCAGGCCCGAGCGGAGGAACAGCCGCAGCGCCGCCGGCATCCCGTAGCGGTTCTCCGTGGAGATGAAGCGGAAGAGCTTCCGCCAGGAGAGGCCGCGGATGATGTTCACCAGCTCGCCCTGGTCGAAGCGGGCCATGCGCGAGCGCATCAGCATCAGGATGGCGCCCATGGAGGTGCCCGCCAGCAGCGACGGCTTGAGGCCGTGCTCGTCCAGCAGGCTCATCACCCCCAGGTACACGTAGGCCACGCCTCCGCCGCCGCCGGCCACGACGACGAGCGACTTGTGCCGCAGCTCGCGGTGGAGCACCTCCTCGGGCACGCGCCCGTGCAGGTGGTGGACGAGCTCGTCGCGCAGCTTGAGCACCGGGGCGCGGAGGTCGCGCACGTGCGGCACGAGCTGGTCGCGGGTGATGCGGCGCCCGCCGAGCAGCACCGGAGCGAGCCTGCGCGACACGTCCTCGCGCATGGGCGCCGTCCACGTTTCGACCGGGTGGTCATGGCCCTCGTGGCGGAGCTTGTAGAGGCGCGCCAGGGAGAGCGCGGTGCGCAGCACGGCCTCCTCGCGCGGGTCCAGGAGCGAGGGTGAGTCCACCGACGCGCGCACCAGGGCCAGCTCCATCTCTTCGAGCGGCCGGAGGATTTCAAAGCGTTGCTTCAGCAGCACGGGCAGGGGACTCAGGCACGGCGTGGGGCACGAAGGACGCGAGCATACACGTCCCGCACGCGGACGGCGCAGGCTCGATATTGGGCGAGGAACGTTTCTCCCGGCTCCGTGCCGAGGACGCCCAGTCTGCGCGCGAGCTGCGCCAGGGGCCGGCCTCCGGTGGGCATATGGGCCAGGGAGCTGGCGTGCACGAGCCGCAGCCGGTTCTCCACCCGGCGCAGGAAGAGGTAGCCCTGGCGCAGGGCCTCGGCGTCCTCGGGGGGGAGGAGGCCCTCGGCCTGGAGTCCCTCCAGCGCCGCCAGTGTGTTGGTGCCGCGGACCCGCGGGTGCTCCCGGCCGTGCACCAGTTGCAGGTACTGGACGGTGAACTCCACGTCCACCAGTCCGCCCTGGCCCAGCTTCGGGTTGAGCTGCTGGGCGTTCTCGTGGGCCAGCTCGCGCTCCATGCGCGTGCGCAACCGGTCGATCTCCGCCGCCGCATCCGGGGGGAGGGGACGCTCGTAGACGAGCGGGGCGAGCACCTCGTCCTGTACGGAGCGGAAGCGCACCGCGTCTCCCGCGGCGGGCCGGGCCTTGATGAGGGCCTGGCGCTCCCACAGTTGCGCCCGCTTCTGGTGGTGCTCGCGCAGGGCGTCCTGGCTCACCACCAGCGCCCCCTGGTTCCCCGAGGGCCTCAGCCGTGCGTCGATCTTGTAGAGGTGTCCCTCGCGCAGCTGCACCTGGAGCAGCGTCATGAGCCGCTGCACGGTCTTGGCGAAGTACTCGTGGTGGGAGACGGCGCCGCGGCTGCCCCCGCTCGTCTCGGCCTGGCCGTTGCCGCTGTAGACGAAGATGAGGTCCAGGTCCGAGTGGTAGCCCAGCTCGTACCCGCCCAGCTTGCCCATGGCGATGACCACCAGCCCCTCGCGCTGCCCGCTCGCGTCGAGCGGCAGGCCGTAGCGCTCGCGCTGCTCCTCCAGCGCCAGGAAGAGGCACTCGTCGAGGATGCCGTCCGCCACCGCCGTGAGCTGCCGCGCCACCTCCGGCACCGAGAGGTCTCCTCCAATGTCGTTGAGCCCGATGCGCAGCAGCTCCTCGTTCTTGAAGCGCGGCATCGCCCCGTGCTTCGCCTCCGCGTCCGGGTGCCGCCCCAGCCGGGCGCCCAGCTCCTGGCGGATGCGCTCGGGGGACTTCAGCGCCTCGTCGAGCTGCGCCTGCACCAGCGCGTCCAGCAGCTCCGGGTGCCGCAGGAAGATGCGCGAGAGGTAGTCGCTCTGCCCGAAGAGGTTGAAGAGGCGGCGGCTCGCCCGGGGCATGCCCGTGAGCAGCCGCAGGTAGCCCTCGGGTTGGTGCAGCCGCGCGAGGAAGTCCGAGAAGTGCAGCAGCGCCTGGTCCGGGTCCGGTGTCTGCGCCAGCTCCGACAGCAGCCGCACCGCCTTCACTCCCGAGCCCCCATCCGTGAAGGGCGAGTGGGGCACCCGGGCCAGCCGCTCCAGCTCGGCCAGTGCCCGCTCGGGGTCCGCGAAGCCCCGCTGGGCCAGTGCCTCCCGGCGTTGCTCCGGCGGCAGGTCCGGGTCCAGCGCGAGCGCCAGCAACGGCTCGTCGGGCACCTCGTCCCGCGCCGTCTGCCCCAGCAGCGTGTTGAAGGCCTCCAGCACGAAGCGCCGGTGCCGCTCCAGCTCGGTCCGGAAGGTCTCCCAGTCCGCGAAGCCCAGCGAGGTGGCCAGCCGGCGCCGCTCCCGCTCGCCCGTGGGCAGCGCCTGCGTCTGCCGCTCCTCCAGCATCTGCAGCCGGTTCTCCACCCGCCGCAGGAAGACGTACGCCTCCTCCAGCGCGTCCGCGTCCGGCCCCGAGACGAAGCCCGCACGCTCCAGCTTGCGCAGCCCCCTCATCGTCCTCGGCTCGCGCAGGACCGGGTCCTTGCCTCCCTGCAACAGCTGGAGCGCGGTGACGAAGAACTCCACCTCGCGGATTCCCCCGGGGCCCAGCTTCACGTCATCCGTGCTCGCCTTGCCCCGCATGTCGATCTGCGCCTTCAGGTCTCGCAGCCCGTCCACCGCCGACAGGTCCAGGCTCCGCCGCCAGATGAACGGCCCCAGCTCGCTCAGCAGCTCCTCCGCGAGTGTCGCGTCCCCGGCCACCGCCCGCGCCTTGGTGAGCGCCGCCCGCTCCCACATGCGCCCGAACGTCTCGTAGTACGCCAGCGCGGCGGACAGGGAGAGGACCATCGCCCCCGCTCGTCCCTGCGGGCGCAGGTTCAGGTCCACCCGGTAGCAGAAGCCCTCCGCCGTCACCTTCGCCAGCGCCTGCGTCACCGCCTCGCCCAGCCGCGTGTAGTACTGCACCGTGGGCAGTGCGCCCGACGTGCCTCCCGTGGTGTGCCCGTCCGCCCGATACAGGTAGATGAGGTCCACGTCCGAGCTGAAGTTGAGATCCTCGCCCCCCAGCTTCCCCATCCCCAGGATGCAGAAGCCCGGGGTGTCCGGTGTGCCGTATTTCGCTTGGAGCGAGCGCTCCGCCCAGGCGAGGGCCGCGCCGATGAGCGCCTCGGACAGGGCGGTCTGCTCCCGGCCCAGCTCCGACATGGGGGCGCGGAGGGCCGCGTCGCGCACCATGAGGCGCAGCAACTCGCGGTATTTGTAGCGGCGCAGGCGGCGGTACAGGCCCTCCGCGTCCGCGGGGGCGATGCGGCGCGTGGCGGACCAGGCCTCGCAGCGGTAGTGCTCCCGGGATTTCTCCCGCGTCAGTGTGCGAGAGCCCGCCAGCCAGCGCAGGAGTCCGGGCCTCGTGGTCAGCAGCCTCGGCGCGAAGGTGCTCGCGTGGAAGAGCGCCGGGAGCCAGTCCCACAGGCGGGTGAGGGTGGGTTCTGAAAGTCCTTGCAGGCCTTCACGGATTCGATCGAACGCCGCGATGATTTCGTCGGGTTCCGAGGTCCGCTTCGAGGCCTCGTGGAGGCGTTCGGCCAAGGGGACTCCGAGTGCCGCCGACAGGGCCGAGAGCTCCTTGGCCGCTCGCTTCGGGTTCTCGAAGCCCTCTGCCCTCAGCGTTTCCTCGGTCCAGGTCATCTCGACCCTCACCCCAGCCCTCTCCCAGAGGGAGAGGGGGCATACACGGGTTCAACCTGGGATTCTTGGCACCTTTCAGGCCTGTGCGATCTGCGCCAGGTTGCTCTTCGCCTTCTCGATGTCTCCCTCGTGCTTCAGCACCAGGTTCAATGTCGCCGCCACCATGTCCGCCGTCAGCGACTCCGCGTTCAGCAGCGCCAGGCTCTGCACCCAGTCCAGCGTCTCGCTGATCGACGGCGCCTTCTTCAAATCCAGCTTCCGGATCGCCGCCACCGCCTCCACCACCTGCTCCGCCAGCGTCCTCGACACCTCCGGCAGCCGCCTGCGGATGATCTTCAGCTCCCGCTCCCGATCCGGGAAGTCGATGTGCAGGTGCAGGCACCGTCTCTTCAGCGCGTCCGACAGCTCCCGCGCGTTGTTCGACGTCAGCACCACCCGCGGCACGTGCTTCGCCTGGAACGTCCCCAGCTCCGGAATCGTCACCGCGTTGTCCGACAGCACCTCCAGCAGGAAGGCCTCGAACTCCGGATCCGCCTTGTCGATCTCGTCCACCAGCAGCAGCGCCGGCTTGTCCGACAGCAGCGACTTGAGCACCGGCCGCGGCAGCAGGAAGCGCTCCGAGAAGAACACCGCGTCGCTCGCCGCCAGCCGGTCCGCCGCCTCCGCCAGCGTCCCCGTCCCCTGCACCATCTCCCCGATCTTGTCCTTCAGGAGCTGGGTGTAGAGCAGCTGCTTGGCGTACTCCCACTCGTAGAGCGCCTTCGCCTCGTCCAGGCCCTCGTAGCACTGCAGGCGGATGAACTCGCGCCCCAGCGCCTGGCACAGCGCCCGGGCCAGCTCCGTCTTGCCCACCCCCGCCGGACCCTCCACCAGGATGGGTTTCTGCAGCCGGTCCGCCAGGAAGCTCGCGGTCGCGATCTCCGGAGAGGCCAGATATCCCACCTGCTCGAGGCGCGTCTCCGCGTCCTCCACACTGCTCAGGATATGCGCTTGGGTCGAAGGGGAGGGGGTGGTCACGCTCCTCAACTTAACCGAAGGGTTTTCAGGCCACTGCGGCAAAAATGCCAGACCTCCAGCCCCTTCCACCCGCACTCGCCGGTTGCTCGCTGTGCAAGTTGCCGGAACAACTTGGGAAATGATTTCCCCACAATGGGCACGCGACGTGCAATAGAGCCGCGCATTCGTAGCTGGGAGGCGGCGGTCATGTCCTGGGTGTTGCGCATGGTGCTCGTGGTGGCGGTGGCCCTGATTCCGGGGGCCTTCATGCTGCTGGTCGCCTACGTCGCCACCCGGACCATGCGGCATCGCTGGCACCAGGCCCGCCTGCAGGCCCAGACCCAGGGGACCCGGGTGTCCTTCCGCGAGGTGGTCGCCACCGTGGAGCTCAAGGACCTCGTCCGTCAGGCGCGCGCCGCGCTCTGAGCCACCCGCCGTAGGTCCTTCCGAGACACCTCCCGGCCGCGCTCGTCACCAACTGGTCCGATTGTTGGACCAGTTGCTCGAGACCGCGCCCGGAGGGTCCTCCCGCCATCGAACGTCGGCCGCGCGCGGCAGGGGAGCCACGCGCGGCCGGTGAACCACACTACTTGTCGAGCTCGTCCACGAGCGAGGTCCAGTCGGCCTCGTCCGAGGCGCCGCCCGGGCCCGTGGGGATCTGCATGACCACGGTGCGGTCGGAGGAACCCTCCTCCTCGTCGGCGACGGGGGGAGGAGCCGCGGCGGCCTTCTTGGTGGCCACGGTGTTCTTCGCGGGACGGGCCGCCTTGGCCGGAGCGGCGGGAACGATGGTGTTCATCTGCGTGGCGAGCACGCTGTCGTCCTCGTCCGCCAGGGGCTTCGCGGTGACCGTGGACTTCGCGCCCGCGGCACCCGGGGAGGAGGGCGACTTCGTCTTGAAGCGGGCCAGCTCCAGCTCGGCGACCTTGAGCGCCTTGCTCTTCTCCTGCACCGACTGCTGCAGGCGGGTGATCTCCTGGGCCTTCAGGGCCTCGCGGCGCTCCAGCTCGGCCTTCTGCCGGTTGGCCAGCTCCTCGAGCTTCCTTCTGCTGCCGGGCCTCGAGCTCCTTGCGCTCCTTGGCGACGGCGGCGAGCTTGGTGGCGGCCTCGCTGACCTTGGCGTCGGCGGCGGCCACCTTGGCGTTGAGCTCCTTCTCCACGCGGCTCTTGGCTCCGGCGGCGTTCTCCACCGCGAGCTCCAGCTCCTGGATCTTCTTGGCCCGGGCGGTGAGCTGCGTCTGGGCCTCCTTGACCTTGGCGTCGGCCTCGGCGGCGCGGGTCTGCACCTCCTGGGTGAGCTGGGTGGCGCGAGCCTCGGCGCGGGACAGCTTCGCGGCCAGGTCGTCCGCGGCGCGCTTCGCCTCGTTGCGCTCCTGGGCCTGGGCCTGCTGGAGCGCCTGGAGCTGCGCCTGGGCCTCGGCGAGCTGGTTGGCCAGCCCCTCGCGCTCGGACTGCAGCTTGGACTGGGCGTTGCCGGCGGCCTTGAGCTGCTCCTCACGCGTGGCGAGCTGCTTGCGCGTGGTGTCCAGATCGCTGGTGAGGGCGGCGGCCTGCCGGTTGAGCTCGTCGGTGTTGCGCCTGGCCTGCTCCGCCTCCTCCTGACGGCGGGCGTCGAGCTGCTTGAGCTGCTCGGTCTTGGCGGCCACCTCGCGGCTGAGGGCCTCGCGCTGGCGCTCCTTCTCCTGCGTCACGCCCGAGAGCTTCTGGAGGGTGTCCGAGAGCTCCTGGCCCTTGGCGGCGACGTCCTTCTCCAGGAAGTCGATGCGGCGCTGGGACTCGGCGGTGAGCGCGTTGAGGCGCTCCTCCACCCGGTGGCGCTCGTCCTCGGACTCGGCGAGCTGCGAGGTGAGCTGGGTGACCTCGGCGACGCGGCTGCCCAGCTCCTGCTTGGTGAGGAAGAGCTGCTCCTCGAGCTCCTGGTTCTGGTCCCGCGTCTGGGCGAGCGTGGTCTCCAGTTCCGCCTGGGTGGCGGCGGCCTGCTGCTGGCTCTGCGCGTGGGAGGCCTGCTCGCCGGCGAGGGCCTCGCGCGTGGCGGCGAGGGCGCCCTGCGTCTCGGCCAGCTCGTTGCGCACCTGGCCGAGCTGCTCGGAGAGCTCCTCCTCCATGGCCGTCTTGAGGGCCTCGGTCTCCTGGAGGACGCCGCTGATGCGGGTGATCTCCGCGTTGGCGGCCTGCAGCTCGGTCTCGCGATCGGTGCGCTCCTGCACGGTGCGCGCGAGCTCGTCGCGGGTCGCCTCGAGCTGGCCCTGCGTGTCGGCGAGGGTGGCCTGGGTGTCGGCCAGCGACTGCGCGGTGGCGTCCAGCTCGCCCCGGGTGCCGGCGAGGGTCTCCTCGGTGGCGGAGAGACGGCCCTGCGTGTCGGCCAGCGTGGCCTGGGTGTCGGCGAGCGACTGCGCGGTGGCGTCCAGCTCACCCCGGGTGGAGGACAGGGCCTCCTCGGTGGCGGAGAGACGGCCCTGCGTGTCGGCCAGCGTGGCCTGCGTCTCCGAGAGCGTGTTCTGCGTCTCGGCGAGCGACTGGGCGGTGGCCTCCAGCTCGCCGCGCGTGGTGGCCAGCGTCTCCTCGGTCTGGGAGAGCGTGCCCTGGGTGTCGGCCAGGGACTGGGCGGTGGCCTCCAGCTCGCCGCGCGTGGTGGCCAGCGTCTCCTCGGTGGCGGAGAGGCGGCCCTGCGTGTCGGCCAGCGTGGTCTGCGTCTCCGAGAGCGTGCCCTGCGTCTCGGCGAGCGTCTGGGCGGTGGCGTCCAGCTCGCCCCGGGTGCTGGCCAGGGTCTCCTCGGTGGCGGAGAGACGGCCCTGCGTGTCGGCGAGGGTGGCCTGCGTCTCCGAGAGCGTGTTCTGCGTCTCGGCGAGCGTCTGGGAGGTGGCCTCCAGCTCGCCGCGCGTGGTGGCCAGCGTCTCCTCGGTCTGGGAGAGCGTGCCCTGCGTCTCGGCGAGCGTCTGGGAGGTGGCCTCCAGCTCGCCGCGCAGGTTGGAGATCTGCGTGTCGCGGTCGGCGACGGTCTCCTGGAGCGCCTGGATCTGCCCGTTGCAGCTCGGCCTCCAGGGCGTCCTTGGCGGCCTCCAGCTCGTTGCGAGCCTGGGTGAGGGCCTCCAGCTCGCCGGTCAGCTCGGCCTCGCGGTCGGCCAGGTGGGCCTTGACGGCCTCCACCTCGCCCTCCAGCTCGCCGATGCGCTCCATCTGCTGCTGGATGTTGGCGTTGAGCTCCGCCTCGTGGTGCTCGTTGCGGGCGATGGTCTCCTGCAGCTCGCGCTCGAGCGTGGCGACCTTCGCGTCGCGCTCCTCCAGCCGCTGGGTGAGATCGCTCTCCAGCGCGTCCTTGTCCTGCTGGAGCTGGTCGCGCTCGCCCGTCATGCGGGCCAGGTCCGACTCCAGGCCGGCGATCTGCTCGTTGAGCCGCGCCTCGAGCGCGTTGCGCTCCTCGGTGAGCCGCTGGATCTCCTCGTCCGACCGGGCGCCGTGCTCCTCGGCCGCGGTGGCGCGCGCCTCCAGGGCCCGCACGGTGGTGTCGCGCTCCTGCTCCGTCTGGGCCAGCCGCTCCTGCAGCGCCTGGATCTCCCCGCTCAGCTCGGCGTAGCGCTCGTCGCGCTCGCTGATGGTGCGGGCCAGCTCTCCCTCGACGGTTTCAATCCGCTGCTGGCGGCGGGCCAGCTCGCCCTCGTGGGCCTGCACCGTCTCGGAGAGCTTCTGCTCCTTGACCTCGAACTCGAGGGTGACGATGCCCAGGTGCTTCTCGAGCTTGTCGTACTCGTCGCGGGCCGTCTCCAGCTCACCGGCGCGGCGCGACAGCTCGTCATCGCGGCTGGACACCTCGCGGCGAAGGACGTTGATGTCCTTCTCCTTGGAGGCCACCACCTCGATGAGATCCTTCTCGGAGGAGAACTTCTGCAGGAGCAGGTCGTCGACGGTGGCGCCGTGATCGCGCTCCTTCTGCAGCATGGACTGCTGGGCCTCGTTGAAGCGCCGCAGCAGATCATCCACCTGCATCTTCAGGCCCTGCAGCTCCACGTCCTTCTCGTGGAGGCGGTCCTCCACGGACACGAGCTCGCGCTCGCGGACGTTCCAGATCTCCGAGATGCGGGCGATCTGCGCCTCGCGCACCTTGCAGCTCGTCGCGCAGGAGCTGAACCTTGCCCTCGGGCGTGCCCATCAGGTCGCGCCGCGGGGGCGGACGCTTGAGCTGGCGGGACTCGGCGAGCAGCTCGGCCTTGCGGTCCGCGATGGACTGGAAGGAGCGCTCGAGGAAACCGCGATCCTCCTCGGTGATGGCGCTGCGGCGCTCGCGCTTGGGCAGCTTCGGCGGGCCACCGGCGGGGGCGGGCGCGCCCTTGAGCGGCGGCGGCATGGGCGGAGGACCGTCACCCGAGAAGGTGGGGGCCTGCTCCTCCTCGGGGGGCATGATCCCCACGCTCATGGAGGCGAGCTTCTCCCATCTCGAAGGGGATGATGAGGTAGCCGTCCGCGGCGCCGGGCGTCTGGCGGTGCTGGTTCAGCCCCTCCACCCCCGTATCCGAGGACAGCAGCAGGACCCGGAGGTTCTGCCCCCACTTGCCCTTCTTGATCTGCCCGCACAGGGTGAAGCCGGATTGATCCGGTAGCTCGGCGCGGACGACGACGAGGTCCGGCCGGCGCTTCTCCATCTCACGCTGTGCGTCAGCGGCGGTGGCCGCCATGGCGGTTTGATAGCCCGCGCTCTTGAGCACGGTGGCCATGCTGAGGGCGAAGTCGTTCTGGCTTTCGACGATGAGGACGCGGCGCTCCATGCAGCCCTTTTACCCACGAAAAGTGCAGTGAAAACCGGCACATCCTAGCCGTGCGCGAAAGAGCTTGGAAAGTTTCCGTGCCAGGCTCGGTCGGTTGCCCCACGAGGAGGACGCGTCTCTCGGATTATGAGGGTTTGCCACGCGACACTCCCTGCACCTTGTTGGGCGCGGGAGGGGGACCCGGGTCCTCATCGCGGCCGGGCATGGTGGTGGGCGGCGTGTGCCGGGCGAACTGCGTGCCCTCGGGAGGGCAATAGCCGTGGGCGAGCTGGGCGAACCACGGGTTCAACCTCGACTCGGGCGGCTCCCTCGGCGGCGTCTCCGGCGTCTCCGCCTCGTGGATCTCCGCGCTGCTGATCTCCTCCGGCTCCTCCAGTGGGAGGGCGTCGGTAGGTGTAGGGACGCTGTCTACCTCTTGAATCTCCTCGGCCTCGGCTTCGGAGATCTCCTCGGGCTCTTCGCCCCTGGCGGGGGTGCGCGCCACGGCGGGAGGAGGGGCGGGGACTTCCAGCGGGGTGAGGACGGGCGGAGCCGCGGGACGGGAGCCACTGGGCGGTCTGGCCCGTGAAGGCAGCGGGGGCAGAGGAGGGATGGAGATCGACGGGCGCGACTTCTCCAGCAGGGGCTCGGCTTGACGGAGCACGGGCGGCTCCGGCGGGCGGGTCGCGGGCCGCTCCTCGCGGCGGGGAGGCAGCGCGGGAGGCCGGGCCTGGGCCGGTTCGGGAGCGGGGGCCGGAGCCGGAGCCGCGACGGGGGCCGGGGCCGGACGGTTCTCGGAGGAGACGGTCCGGTTGACCAGGCTCGGGCGGGCCGGAATGGGAGGCGGTGCGGCGGGCGGAGCGGGAGGTTCGCGCAAGGGCAGCCCCATGATGACGGGAGGTCCGCCCGACCGAACATCCTGCTCGGTCAGGGCATTGTCCCGGTCCTTGGACGGGGGCTCGCGCAGAGGCAGCCCCATGATGACGGGAGGCCCGTCGGGCCGTGCGGCCTCGGGCTCCGTCTTGATGAGCCGTGTGTCGAGGCCTTCCTCATAGAGGAAGTGGCCCGTGACGAGCGGCAGCTCCTCGCGCGAGGGGCCTTCCTGGCCCGGATCGGTGTCCGGGATGGGCTCGGTCTCGGAGGAGCTCTCGCGAGGGTGCGGGGCCGCGGCTTCCGGCTTGCCCGCGCTCACCGTCCCCGCGAGCGCGAGGATGCGGTTGGTGGGCGTGCCCGTCATCGTCGGGCTGAGCTTGGACTCGTCGGCGGCGGCCATCGGCACCGGGGACTTCCCGAGCAGGCCGTCATAGATGTCCAGGAGCTGGCCGCGGATGAGGCCCGCGTCGAGCCACTGCTCGGCATGGGCCCGGGCCTGTTTCCCGAGGGAGACGCGCCGTGGCACGTCCCGGGCCAGCGCGATGAGCTGGTCCGCGAGCGCCTGGGCGTCACCGGGCGGATAGAAGACGCCGGCCGAGGCGGGGACGAGCTCCCGGGCCACGGGGAGATCCGTGGCGAGCACCGGGCGGCCCGCGGCGAGGTACTCGGACACCTTGGAGAGGGCGCCGCCCTGCACGCGGTTGCGGTCCACGTCGTCCAGCGGCAGCACGCCCACGTCGGCGAGCGCGAGCACCTTGGCCACGTCGTCATGGGCCACGGGCGGTTGGAACTCGACGTGCTGCTTGAGGCCCAGCTCGGAGACGAGATCCTCCAGGTGCGGCTGCCAGTCCACATGGCGCGCGCCCACGAGGGTGAGCCGGACATCCACCTCCCGCACCGCGAGTGCGAGTCCCCGCAGCAGCCCGGCCAGTCCCTGCCAGGCCACCTGGCTGCCCAGGTACATCAGCCGCATGGGGGTGCCGTCCGGCAAGCCGAGCGCCTCGGGCGAGTAGGGCCCCAGGTCCACCGGGGCGCGCACCACCTGCACGGCGTCCTGGCCCACGCCCAGGGAGTGGATGAAGGAGCGCGTGGTGGGCGAGCCGGTGATGACCCGGTCCGCGTTCATCAGACAGAACAGCTCCTGGCGGCGGACCTTGGAGAGGAACTTCCGGTCCCCCTCCAGTTGCGGGTGCGTGTAGCGCAGCTCCTGCGAGGGGAAGCCCTGGGCCTCGTAGATGAGCCGGTAACCGTAGTCGCCCTTGAGCTCGCACAGGGCGTAGCCGCCGAAGGGGTCGGTGAAGTGGACGAGCGCGTACTCCTCGCTCTCGAGCTGGCGGCGCACGGCGCGCTCGAAGGACTGGATGCGCGAGGCCAGGTCTCCGGCGCCCACGGGCACCCGGAGCAGGCGCGCGCCCTGGTACTTCTCGATGTGCGAGTGGTCCGGCGTCTTGACCGAGAGCACCACCACCGAGAAGCGATCGGGCAACGCCTTCAAATACTCCGTCAGCCGCCGCGACGAGCCAGAAGGGCCGGGGAGGACATCGAAGCTGCACAGCAGCAGTCTGGGCAGGTCGCTCAAGACGGACCGGAGGATACAAACTCAACTCCCGCCTTGTCACCGCCCCTGGCGATTCCCGAGGTATGACCACGAACAGAAGTGAAATCGCTCGTTGACCCCCGGCCCCTGGCGACCTAAGCCGAGACCTGCCTATGGCCGATTTCAAGAGCGTCACGGTGGAGTACCTGCGGGAGCTCGCGCGTAAGCATCTGGGACGCGGGCATAGCAAGCTCAAGACCAAGAAGGACCTGCTGGCGGCCCTCGCGCAGCGGGTGCCCCGGCTCGCGAAGCTGGCGGGCGTCGAGGAGGAGGAGAGGGGGGCGGTGCAGGAACAGGCGCGCCCGGCGGAGCGGGAGACGAAGGAGCGGGGGTCGCGCAAGGCCCCGGTGGCTGTTTCGGCCGCCTCGCGCACCGGGAAGCCCGAGGACGGTCAGAAGGAGCCCTCCGCTCCATCGACCGCCCTGCCCGGCGACGATGACGAGAAGACCCCGGTCCACATCCCGCCGCGCCCCGCCGAGGTGGTCAACTTCCCGCCCAAGCCCAAGACGCCGGGCCGGATGTCGATGGACGAGGAGCCCACCCTCCCCGAGCCGATGGAGCCGCCCGCCCCGCCGGAGGCTGCCCCGCCGGAGGCCGCCCCCATGGTGCAGCATGCCGCGGAGCCGCTGGTGGAGGGCTTCTTCGTGGCCCGTGTGGCGGGTGAGGAGGAGGCTTTTCGCCACCACCTCACCGAGGCGCAGAACCGCCCGCCCCGGGAGGCGCTCGGCTCGCCGGACTTCGACGAGCGGCTCGGCGAGCTGCCGATGGACTATGAGGACGACACGGCCCTGCTGCTGGCGCGCGACCCGCGGACGCTCTTCGTCCTCTGGGACTTCAGCGCCGAGGCCCGGCGGCGCGCCCTGGACGGGCTGGAGTCGCCGCGCGCCGTGCTGCGCGTCTATGACGACTCCGACGTGCTGGTGCGGATGATCGACGTCGCGCTCGAGTCGCGCAGCTACTACATCCACGGGTTGCCGCCCGGCCACCCCTACCGGGTGGAGGTCCACTTCGTGGGCAGCAACGGCCGCGCGCGCCGCATCGGCCACTCCTCCAACCGTGTCTTCCTGCCGCCGGGGGGCCCGTCCGAGGACACCTCGGTGCGCTACCTGCGCATGCCGCCGGTCGCCATCCGGGGCGCCAACATGGCGTCGGTGGCCGCTACCGCGCCCACCCGGAACCCGCCCTACGAGGAGCGCGAGTACATCATCTGGCGCCGCGTGGCCCTGCCGGGCAGCGGTGGTTTCGAGGACATTCCCGAGCTCCATCGCGAGCGCACCGGCCCTGGCGGCTCGGGCGAGGGGCAGGACTACCTGCAGGTCCGCCGTGCCGAGGGCTCCTCCGAGCAGCCGTGGATGGGGTCCTGGGGTCCCTCCGGCTCTTCCGAGCAGTGGATGGGGTCCTGGGGTCCCGCCGGCTCCTCCGAGCAGTCGGGAGGGGCGCCGGCACAGGCCGGGCCCGCGGAGTCGTGGTGGATGCGTTCGCAGGGCCCGAGCGGCTCCTCCGAGGAGTGGATGGGCTCGCAGGGGCCGGCCGGCTCGTCCGCCGGGTCATCCGGCGAGTGGATGCAGTCGCAAGGGCCGGGTGGGTCCTCCGAGCAGTGGGTATGGGCGTGGATGCGTCCTTCGTCCTTCGGACCGGGCCGCTAGGGGAATGACATGAGTATCGGTTCGCTCGCGCTGGTCCTGCACGCCCACCTCCCGTTCGTCCGTCACCCCGAATACGAGGACTTCCTCGAGGAGGACTGGCTCTACGAGGCCATCTCCGAGACGTACCTCCCGCTGCTGCTCATCTTCGATCGGCTGGCGGACGAGGGCGTGCCCTACCGGGTGACGATGACGCTCACGCCCACGCTCGTCACCATGCTGCGCGACGAGCTGCTCATGGGCCGCTACGCGCGCAGGTTGGATCAGCTCTGTGAGCTGGGCGCGCGGGAGGTGCACCGCACCCAGAACGATCCCGTCTTCAGCCGGCTGGCCCACTTCTACCGGGACCACTTCGAGACGCTGCGCGGGGCCTTCCGCGAGCGCTACAAGCGGGATCTGGTGGGCGCCTTCCGCCGGCTGCAGGACGCGGGGCACCTGGAGATCATCACCTGCAACGCCACGCACGGGTTCCTGCCGCTGATGCAGCAGACGCCCGAGGCGGTGCGCGCGCAGATCACCGTGGCCGCCAACCACTACCGGCTCACCTTCGGCCGGGACGCGCCGGGCATCTGGCTGGCCGAGTGCGGCTACTTCCCGGGAGTGGAGAAGTACCTGGCGGCCGAGCGCATCCGCTACTTCTTCGTGGACACCCACGGCCTCACGGACGCCACGCCCCGGCCGCTGCATGGCCCCTTCGCGCCCATCTACACGGAATCGGGTGTGGCCGCGTACGCGAGGGATCCCGAGAGCAGCCAGCAGGTGTGGAGCTCCCAGCACGGCTACCCGGGGGACCCGGTGTATCGCGAGTTCTACCGGGACATCGGCTGGGACCTGGACCTGGACTACATCCGGCCCTTCATCCAGCCCACCGGGGATCGCAAGAACACGGGCTTCAAGTACTACCGGATCACCGGCAAGACGCAGGACAAGCAGCCCTACGATCCGGACGCCGCGCGCGAGCGGGCCGCCACCCACGCGGGCAACTTCCTCTTCAACCGCGAGAAGCAGTTCGAGTGGCTCGCGGGGAAGATGGGGGGCCGCAAGCCGGTGGTGGTGGCGCCCTACGACGCCGAGCTCTACGGCCACTGGTGGTTCGAGGGCCCGTGGTTCCTCGAGGCGCTCATCCGCAAGGTGGCCCAGGACCAGAAGTCGTTCCGGCTGGTGGCTCCCTCGGATGACCTGGCCGAGCACCCGGAGAACCAGGTGGCCACGCCGCCCCTGTCCTCCTGGGGCGCGGGCGGCTACGCGAACATGTGGCTGGATGGCTCCAACGATTGGATCTACCGGCACCTCCACCACTGCTCGAAGCAGATGGTGGCCCTGGCGAAGGAGTATCCCGATGCCTCGACGCTCAAGCGGCGGGCGCTCAACCAGGCGGCGCGCGAGCTCCTGTTGGCCCAGTCCTCGGACTGGGCGTTCATCATGAAGACCGGGACCATGGTGGACTACGCCGTGCGCCGCACGAAGGAGCACATCCTCCGTTTCCAGCGCCTGCACGAGCAGATCCGCAACGGGAGCATCGACGAGGCCTGGCTGGCCCACATCGAGAACAAGGACAACCTCTTCCCGGAGATCGACTACCGGGTGTACCGCCCGGCGTGAGGGGGGCTGGGGCGCTCGCCGGGCGGTTGAGGGTGTAGCGCCTACACCCCTTGTTCTCTTTGTCGGGAAGAGAAGGGGGGCTTCACTGTTTCCCAGTCGCGCGGGCAGGGCCGATCCGCCTTGCCTTGACGTCTTTCCGTCTTATTTCGGGAGAGACCATGATCAAGCGACTGAATGCCTCGCGGCGTGCCCTCACGGGCGCCCTCATCGTAGCGCTGCCGGTGCTGGCGAATGCCCAGACGGCGGCTCCCGCTGTCCCTCCTCAGCAGCCCGCCACCCGGGAAGCGCAGGCCCTGCCTTCGCTCGCCCCGCTGGTCGAGTCCGTGAAGGGGGCGGTCGTCAACGTGGACGTGCAGGCCAAGGCCTCCGGGGGCCTGGGGCAGGGGGAGAATCCCTTCTTCGATCGCTTCTTCGGGGGCGGAGGCAGGGGCCAGCGGCGCGAGCAGATCCGCCAGGGGTCGGGCTCGGGCTTCATCGTGGACTCCAAGGGCCTGGTGTTGACCAACAACCATGTCGTCGAGGGGGCGGTGGCCATCCGCGTGCGCCTGGACGACGGGCGCACCTTCGACGCGGACATCGTCGGGAGGGATCCGCTCACGGACGTGGCCGTCATCCAGCTCAAGGGCAAGGTGGAGAACCTGCCCACGGTGAAGCTGGGAGACTCGGACGCGCTGCGGGTGGGGGACTGGGTGGTGGCTATCGGCAACCCGTTCGGCCTGGCCTCGAGCGTGAGCAGCGGCATCCTCTCGGCGAGGGCCCGCGACATCCACTCCGGCCCGTATGACGACTTCCTGCAGACGGACGCGGCCATCAACCCGGGCAACTCGGGTGGCCCGCTCTTCAACCTGAAGGGCGAGGTGGTGGGCATCAACACGGCCATCGTGGGCGGAGGCACGGGCATCGGCTTCGCGGTGCCGAGCAACCTGGTGAAGGCGCTGGTGCCGCAGCTCGAGAAGGACGGCGCGGTGACGCGCGCGTGGCTGGGCATTGGCATCCAGGATCTGACGCAGGACCTGGCCAAGGCGATGCAGTTGCCGGTCAACGAGGGCGCGATCGTGTCCCAGGTGAACGACAACTCGCCGGCGGGCAAGGCGGGCATGAAGGCGGACGACGTCATCGTGGCCATCGACGGGCAGAAGGTGGGCTCGGGAGGCCAGCTCACGCGCACGGTGGCGCTGAAGAAGCCGGGCAGCACCTCCACGCTGGATGTCTTCCGGGACGGCAAGCGGCAGGCGCTGAAGGTGCAACTGGGAACGCGTCCGGACCTGGAGGGCCACAGCGTGCGCCCGCGGCGCGGCGCCGAGGAGACGGAGCAGTCCTCCAAGGCCCGCGTGGGCGTCTCGCTGAGCAACGTGGATCCGCGCATCGTCGAGCGGACCGGGCTGCGCTCGTCGCAGGGCGCGCTGGTGACGGACGTGCTGCCGGGCTCGCCCGCGGAGCGCGCGCAGCTCGAGCCGGGGATGGTGGTGGTGGAGGTGGATCGCAAGCCGGTGCGCAGCGCGGAGGAGGTGGCGAAGATCATCCGCAAGGCGCCCGCTGGCAGCACGCTGCTGCTGCGCGTGGAAGTACCGGGCAGCGGACGCTACCTGCGCGCCCTGCACATCCCGTAACCGAGGCCACACCACAAGCCCAAAGCCCCTGAGCCCACACCCGCGCAACACTCCCTCTCCCCTCGGGAGAGGGTCGGGGTGAGGGTATCGGGGTTCCCGAGTCCAGGCCCGTGCCACCTCCGTGTGGCGCGGGCCTTTTCACTGCGGGCCCATCCCGGGTTCCTACGCCTTGGCGATGCTGGGGGAGGCGGGATCGGTGGGGCGGGAGAGCCCGCGCTCGCGGCCGGGGTGCAGTTCCATGCCGGGCGAGTAGGAGGTGACGCTGTTCCGCCCGGCGCGCTTGCTGGCGTAGAGGGCGGCGTCGGCGCAATCCACCAGGGAGTCCTGGGAGGTGGCGTCGAGGGGCATGGTGGCCACGCCGATGGAGACGGTGATGTGGCCGCCGGGCTGGGTGGGGGCGGCGAGCTGGGGGGCCTCCACCACGGAGCGCCGGAGCTTCTCGGCCACCTCGAAGGCGTCGTCCTTGGAGACGTTGGAGAGCACCAGCATGAACTCCTCGCCGCCGTAGCGCGCGAGCGTGTCCACCTTGCGCAAGCGGGCGTGGAGCACGTCGCACACCTTGCGCAGCGCCTCGTCACCGGCGCGGTGGCCCGCGGCGTCGTTGAGCTTCTTGAAGTGGTCGATGTCCACCATGAGGATGGACACGGGCGTACCGAAGCGCTGGGCGCGAGCCACCTCCAGCTCCAGCCGCGCGAAGAGGTGGCGGCGGTTGGGCACCCCGGTGAGCGGGTCCGTCATGGTGAGCTTCACCGCCTCGGCGTGGAGCATGGCGTTCTTCACGGCCGTGGCGGCCTGATCGGCCACGGCGGTGAGCAGCTCCAGCTCCTCGGGGGCGAAGCTGGCCACCTCGGGGCGCCGGAAGTTGAGCACGCCGAGCACCGACTCCATGTGCACCATGGGGATGCACAGCACCGCCCCGCTGTCGTGCCCGGGCAGCAGCCCGTGCCGCGCGAAGGCGCTCGAGGAGTCCGTCACGTCCGGCACGTACACCACGCGTTGCAGCTCCGCCGCGCGCCCGCTCGCCCCTTCGCCGTGCTGCAGCGTCTTCCCTTCCAGCTCCGGGTGCTCCGGGAAGGTGCTCTTGACCTCCAGCAGCCCGTCTCCGTTGACGAGCATGATGGAGAAGTCCGGGATGTGGAGCCGCTCGGGCACCAACTGGGTGATGCGCGTGAGCAGCTCGGACAGCTCGATGGTGGAGTTGACCGAGCGCGCCACGTCGAAGAGCAGGGCCAGCTCGGCGATGCGCTCCTCCAGCTCCTCCTTGAGGGAGAGCTTCCACTTCGTCACCTGGAGATCGCGGTGGGTGTCGATCTCCTCGGCCTTCATGGAGGTGAGGCGCGCCAGCATGGCGTTGAAGGCCGCACCGAGCCGGGAGAAGCTCATCCGTGCCGCGCACCTCGGCGCGCACCAGGAAGTCGCCCTCCTCGGCGCGGCGCATGGCGGCGGCCAGCCGGCGCAGGGGCCGGGAGAGGAAGAAGTGCAGGGAGGTGCCGGTGGCGACGATCAGCATGGTGCCCAGCACCAGCACGGCCCCCAGCGCGGCGCCGAGGGCGTGGGTGAGCTCGCGGTGCACCACGGGCTCGGCCACGCGCAGGTGCACCATGCCCACGCGCGTCTCGTGGGCGCCCGGGTGACAGCCCTCGCACGACTTCTCGCCGAGCGAGCGGAGCACCTCCGTCTCATGGGCATCCGAGCGGGCCCACTGGGGCCCGGGGGCCGTGAGGCGCTCGGCGTCCGGGTGCACGGTGCCCACCTTGCTCGGGCTCACGGACCAGAGGATGCGGCCATCGGGGGCCAGGATGTTGAGCTCCTCCGTGGAGCGCAGCAGCCGGGCATCCGACTGCAGCAGCTCGGACACGGGGAAGTGGGGAGGGAGGCCCTCGGGCGTGGGCAGCCGGAAGGTGGTGCCGACGAACTCCGCGAGCACCATCGCCTCGTCGTGCGTGGCATCCCGGGCGGCGATCTGCGCCTCACGCCAGAAGTAGCCTATGCCGAGCAGGGCCGCGAGCAGACCGGGCAGGGCAACGCTCCAGAGGAGCTTCTTGCCGACGGTGTCGAGACCCAATGCCATAATGCCCCTGTAAGTTTCTCGGATTGTCAGATCGGCTGACGCACACTGTCAAACGGACACCGTCCGAAATCATTCGACGGTGTGATTGCATCAGAAGCCCTCTAGGAAGCCGCTCATGTCCGCACACCCTCCGTCATTGGTGACGTCCGCGCTGCTCCCCGTGCCCCATGGCTTCACCACCCGAGCGGGGGGCGTGTCCGAGGGACCCTATGCCTCGCTCAACCTGCGCTTCATGGAGGGTGACCTCCGAGAGCGGGTGGAGGAGAACCATCGGCGGCTGGCGGTGATGGCGGGCGCGGCGCTCGAGGCGCTGCACACGGTGAAGCAGGTGCATGGAGATCGGGTGGTGGAGGCGGCGGGCGCGGGGGAGGGGACGGGCGCGCTGCGGCCCCCGGAGGGCGAGGCGGACGCGCTGTGGACGGAGCGGCCGGAGCACTGGGTGGCGGTGGGGACGGCGGACTGCGTGCCGGTGCTGCTGGTGGACCCCGAGGGCCGGCGGGTGGCGGCGGTGCACTCGGGATGGCGGGGGACGGAGGCGCGCATCGTGGCGCGGGCGGTGGAGTCGCTGGTGGCCCGGGGCTCGCGGCCCGAGCGGCTGCTGGCGGCGGTGGGTCCCTCCATCCAACGTTGTTGCTACGTCGTCTCCGAGGACCTCGGCGAGCGCTTCACCGCGGGCTTCGGAGCGGAGGTGGTGCTCCGCGAGCGAGGAGACGTGCGCTTGGATCTCGCACGCGCCGTGCGTGACACGTTGCTGGGAGCGGGGCTGAAGGCGGCCCACGTGGATGTGCTCCCTCACTGCACCGCGTGTGATGCGGACCGATTCTTCTCGCACCGGCGTGACGCGGGCCGCACCGGCCGTCATCTCAATTTCGTGGTACACCGGTTCTGATCTGATCGGCGTCCGGGCCGATTTCTTGACGGTCTCCGACACCCCTTCCTATCCTTCCGGACGGATCCCCCCGAGGCTCGTGTTGGAGCACCGCATCATTCGCCGACTCTTCGCCATCGCGCCCCTGTGTGCGCTGACCGCCTGTGCCACCGCCGGCTCCGTCCAGTCCTCGGAGCTGGCGGAGCTCAAGGCCGAGGTACGCGCCATGCGCGAGACCCAGTCGCGTCTGGAGAAGCGGCTGGAGCGTATGGAGCTGCAAGCCAGCGTGAGCCAGTCGCGCGCCTCTGCCGTGGCCCGGGAGGGTTCGGCCCCCGCCGCGGCGCCGGCCGCCACGGCCTCGTCCGGTTCCGGGTACAGCACGCCGGAGCTCGCGGTGGTGAAGCTCAAGCCGCGCAACGAGCCCGCGCCTCCGCTGCCCACCCGGGTGGCCGTCGTCGAGCCCGCGCCCGACGACATGGAGATGTTCATCAGCTCCGCGCCCGAGGGGGACAGTGGCTCCGCCGCGGCCGAGGCCTCCGAGCCGCGCGAGGAGCTGGACGCCGCCGTGCTGGACGCCGAGTTCGAGCAGGCGGTGGCGGCGCTGCGCACGGGAAACGTGGAGGGTGGGGTGACGCGCCTGCTGGCCTTTGCCGCGGAGCATCCCCGCCACCCCCGCGCGGACAACGCGCTGTACTTCAGTGGGCTCGGGCAGATGGGGCTCAAGGACCATGCCTCCGCGGTGAAGTCCTTCGAGCGGCTCATCGCGAGCTATCCGGCCGGCGACGCCGTGCTGGACGGCATGCTGCGGCTGGCCGAGTGCCGGCTGCGGCTCAATCAGAAAGACGACGCGCGGGCGCTCTATACCCGCATCCTCACCCAGTTCCCGGGAACGGCCGCCGCCACGCAGGCGGAGCAGCGGCTCGCCTCCCTGCACTAGTTGTCCGAAAGGAAGTCCTCCGATGCGCTCGCGGATCTTCTCCTCGCTCCTTCTCGCCACTGTTCTCGCGCCGCACCCCGTGTGGGCGCAGGACGCGGAGGACCCGCAGGAGTCCGAGGCCGGCGAAGAGACCGAGGGGTCCGAGGTGATGGACGAGCAGCCCGGCCGGCCCCGGCGCGGTCAGATCGCCATTCCCCCGGGTCAGGGTGGCCGTGAGTCCGCTCCCGGCGAGGTCCACACCGTCGAGCGGGGCGACACGCTCTGGGACCTGTCGCAGAAGTACCTGGGCAGCCCCTGGTACTGGCCCAAGGTCTGGTCCTACAACCCGGAGATCGCCAACCCGCATTGGATCTACCCGGGCAACAACGTGCGCTTCTTCCCCGCGGGCGAGGAGGTCCCCTCGCGGGTGGAGGCGGGCCTGGGCCCGGCCCCCATGGAGATGGTGGCCGAGGCCGGTGAGGGCGCCGAGACCGAGATGGGCCCCGCCAGCGGCGAGGATCTGGTGACGGTGAGTGGCAAGCTCACCTACGAGCCCAAGGCGGCGCGCACGGTGATGACGCAGGGCTTCGTCACCGCGCGCGAGCTGGACGAGGCGGGCCGCATCGAGGGCGCCGCCACCGGAGCGGAGATGCTGTCCTTCCCGGACGTGGCCTACGTGCGCTTCAAGCGCAAGGCGGACGCGAAGCTCGGGGATCGCTACGTGGTGTTCCGCACCTCGGAGGCCGTGAAGCACCCGGTGACGGGCAAGCCTTCCGGCTACCTCACCGACTTCGTCGGCACCCTGAAGGTGGTGGCGCTGGGCGACAACTTCGTCAAGGCGCAGCTCATGGACACCTGGGACGCCGTGATGCGCGGTGACATGGTGGGCCCCTTCGGTGAGCGGCTGGTGGAGTCGGTGGTCCAGCGGCGCAACGAGAAGGAGGTCCAGGGCTACATCCTCACCGCGCTCGTGCCGCACCTGACGCTCACCGCCGAGCACCACTTCCTGGTCATCGACAAGGGCAGCGCGGATGGCGTCCAGATGGGCAATACCTTCACCATCATGCGTCCGGGTGACACCACCCAGCAGCGCGTGCTGGAGCTGGAGCTGCCCGGCGACAAGAAGAAGAGGGGGCCGGCGCTGCCCCTGGAGAACGTCGCCCTGTGCCTCGTCACCGAGGTGAAGGAGCGCACCTCCAACTGCGTCCTCACGTACTCCATCCAGGAAGTGGCGGCCGGGGATCGCGCGGTGATGCGCGTCAACGGGCAGCCCACGGCCCAGCGCTGAGGCGCCCCGCTCCCCCCACTTGCAGGGGACGTGCCGCTTGACCATCGCCAGTCCGGTGTTTATGTGTCCCGCCCCCAGCCCGTCGGACCCATCTTCTATATAGGTGGGCCCAGGAGGGGGTCGGGTATGGTGGACGTCACGACGGACAAGGACATGGCGGAGCGGCGTGCGCTCCTGGCACTCTGGGCAGTCCCCGGGCTCGGCCCGAGGGCACTGGAGCGTCTGCGCGCCTATGCCCGGGGTGAGCTTGCTCGCCTGGTGGCCTGTCCGGTGAGGGAGTGGGTGGGGGGGGCGCCTCTGCCCGTCCCCGTGCGCCGCCGGCTGCTGGAGGTGCCCGAGCTGGGCCCGTTGGCGGATCGCGTGCTGGAGCGCTGTGCGGCCGTGGGCATGGGCGTGGCCTTCCAGGGAGAGCCGGCCTTCCCGGCCCGGCTGGTGGGGACGGATGACGCGCCCCCGCTGCTCTTCTACCGGGGAGAGGTGGGTCCGCCGCGCCGCCGGGTGGCCATGGTGGGCAGCCGGCACCCGGATCAGGGATTCCTCCCCTTCGCGCGGACCTTCGCCCGGCAGGTGGCGGAGGGTGGGGTGGGCATCGTCTCCGGGGCCGCCGCCGGGGTGGACCGGGCCTGCCATTGGGGGGCGATGGACGCGGGTGGGGAGACGTGGGCCTTCCTCGGCTCGGCGTTGGATGAGTTGGACCCGGCCCAGGCGAAGCTGCTGCCGCACTTCCTGGCCCGGGGCGGAGTGTTCTTCAGTGAGCTGCCGCCTGGGGTCCGGGCGAGCACGACGACTTTTCCCCGGCGCAACCGGCTCATCTCCGGGGCGTCGGATGCGGTGTTGATCCTCCGCGCGGGGGCCGCCTCGGGCAGCCTCTACACGGCGGAAGCAGGACGAGCGCAGGGGCGGCCGGTGCTGGCCCTGCCCGGTGATGTGATGAACGAGGGGGCGGCCGGCTGCAACGCGCTCATCCGGGATGGTCATGCCCGGGCGTGCCTCTCCGTTCAGGAAGTCTGGCGGGCCGTGGGGTTCCATCCCCAGCGGGTGGTACCGCCAGGAGAGGGCTCGGCGTGGCAGGAAGAGCTTCTCGGCGGAAGCGAGGGGGGCCTACCAGGTGTTGGACAGGGTTCCCAGGTCATTTGATGAGGTGCTGGCCGGTAGCCGGCTCTCCCCCGCGGCGCTCACCAGCGCGCTGGTGGAGCTCGAGCTGTCTGGGCTCGTCATTCAGCATCCTGGAAGGCTGTACGAGAAGGTTTGAGGAGAATCATGGCGACGCGCACGAAGAAGACGGCAACGGCGGGCGAGCTGGAGGTCGAGGAGACGGCGGCCCCCAAGAAGGCAGCCAAGAAGCCGGCGGCGCGCAAGAAGACGGCCGCCAAGAAGAAGACGGCGGCCAAGAAGACCGCCGCCAAGAAGGCCTCCGCGCGCCGCAAGGGCGCTGACGGGGACCTGCCCACCGTGGAGGCCGACGCCGTGGACGGCGAGGCCACGGAATCCCCCAGGCGGGGCAAGGGGCCGCACTACCTCGTGGTGGTCGAGTCGCCCGCCAAGGCGAAGACCATCAAGAAGTACCTGGGCTCCGGCTACACGGTGAAGGCCTCGGTGGGCCACATCCTCGATCTGCCCAAGAGCAAGATGGGCGTGGACATCGAGCACGACTTCGAGCCCCAGTACGAGGTCATCAAGGGCAAGGAGAAGGTCCTCAACGAGCTGAAGAAGGCCGCCCAGGGCGTGGACAAGGTCTTCCTCGCGACGGACCCCGACCGCGAGGGCGAGGCCATTGCCTGGCACATCCACCAGCAGCTCGGCCACCACGATGCCTACCGGGTGATGTTCAACGAGATCACCAAGTCGGCCATCCAGGAGGCCATCGCGCATCCGCGCCAGCTCAGCCAGGAGAACTACGACTCCCAGCAGACGCGGCGCATCCTCGACCGGCTCGTGGGCTATCAGATCTCCCCGCTGCTCTGGAAGAAGGTCCGCCGGGGCCTGTCCGCCGGCCGCGTGCAGTCCGTCGCCGTGCGCCTCGTCTGCGAGCGCGAGGACGCCATCAAGGCCTTCGTGCCGCAGGAGTACTGGACGCTGGACGCGCTCCTCCAGGGGCCCTCCGGACCTCCGACCTTCAAGACGAAGCTGTCCCGGGTGGACGGCAAGAAGATGGAGCTGAAGGACAAGGCCACCACCGATGCGCTGGTGGCGGAGCTCCAGAACGCCTCCTTCGTGGTGTCCAAGGTGGACAAGCGCGAGCGGCGCCGCAACGCGCCCGCTCCGTTCATCACCTCCAAGCTGCAGCAGGAGGCGGCCAACCGGCTGCACTTCACCGCCAAGAAGACGATGGCGCTCGCCCAGCGGCTCTACGAGGGCGTGATGCTCGGCGGTGAGGAGGGCCAGACGGCACTCATCACGTACATGCGTACGGACTCCACCCGTCTGTCGGATCAGGCGGTGGCGGGGGTGCGCGACTTCATCGGCACCACCTACGGCGCGGACTACCTGCCCGAGGCCCCGGTGGTGTACCGCACCAAGAAGGGCGCCCAGGATGCCCACGAGGCCATCCGCCCCACGTCGCTCGAGTACCCGCCCTCGAAGGTGAAGGCGCACTTCGACGCGATGAACGACGACATGGCCGCGGACATGTTCCGCCTCTACGAGCTCATCTGGAACCGCTTCGTGGCGTGCCAGATGATGCCGGCCGTGTATGACCAGACGAGCGCGGACATCACCGCGGGCCGGGCCACCTTCCGGGCCTCGGGCTCCACGCTGAAGTTCCCGGGCTACCTGGCCGTCTACGGCGCCAGCCTCACCCCCGAGGAGGAGGCCGCCCAGGAGAAGGCGCGCGCCGCCGGCGAGGACGCCGACGACGACGGCGTGGGCGAGCTGCCCGTGCTCGACGAGGGCAACGTCCTCTCCCTGCAGAAGCTGCTCAACGAGCAGCACTTCACCCAGCCGCCTCCGCGCTTCTCCGAAGCCACCCTCGTCAAGGAGGCCTCGAGGAGCGGGGCATCGGCCGTCCGTCCACCTACGCCGCCATCCTCTCGACCATCCAGGACAAGAAGTACGTGGAGAAGATCGAGGGCCGTTTCCGTCCCACGGACCTGGGCGTCATCTGCAACGAGCTGCTCGTCAAGCACTTCCCCCACGAGCTGGACGCCGCCTTCACCGCCAGCATGGAGGAGAAGCTCGATCAGATCTCCGAGGGCGAGGCCAACTGGAAGGCCGTGCTGCAGGACTTCTACGCGCCCTTCAAGGAGACGCTCGAGAAGGCCGAAGCGGAGATGCGCGACGTCAAGCGCGAGGAGATCAAGACCGACGTGGCGTGCGAGAAGTGCGGCAACGTCATGGTGATCAAGTGGGGGAAGATGGGCCACTTCCTCGCGTGCTCGAACTACCCCGAGTGCAAGAACACCAAGGACTTCAAGCGCGACGCCGAGGGGAAGATCGTCATCATCGAGGAGGAGACGACGGACGAGAAGTGCGAGAACTGCACCAAGCCCATGGTGGTCAAGCGTGGCCGCTTCGGGAAGTTCCTCGCGTGCTCGGGCTACCCCGAGTGCAAGACGTCCAAGCCGATCTCCATCGGGGTGAACTGCCCGGACTGCAAGCAGGGCTACCTCACCGAGCGCCGCAGCCGCTTCGGGAAGATCTTCTTCGGCTGCAACCGCTACCCGGACTGCAAGTTCGCCGCCTGGGATCGGCCGCTGCCGGAGGCCTGCCCGAGCTGCCAGGCGCCCTACCTGGTGCAGAAGTACTCCAAGCGGGACGGCCCCTTCATCGCCTGCCCCAACAAGGAGTGCGACTACCGCCGGCAGATCGTCGAGCCGGAGGCCGTCGCCGCGGCGGCCGCCGCCACGCCCACTCCGGGCGGGGGCGACGCCTCCTCGGCCGCTTGAGAGGCTGAAAGTCCAAGGATTTCAGGGGCATGGCCTGCCCCTGGCTTGACACCTCCGAGGAGGGTCCTCTAGAAGTTCAGTGGCTGCCCCCAGGGCAGGCGCGGGCGTCGAAAGGACCCTCTTCGCGATGATTCCGATGATGAGCGAGCTGCTGGACGTGGTGCTGACCCAGGTCCCGGCCGCGGCGGAGGCCGTCAACGCGGCGCCGGCCAAGCTCGGCGTCGTGGACTCCACCATCAAGTTCTTCAAGGACGGCGGCCCGTTCATGTTCGTCAATCTGTTCTGGCTGGCCGCCGCGCTCGCGGTGGCCCTGGAGCGGATTGTCACGCTGATGTTCCGCTACAACCTCAACGCGCCGCCCTTCATGGAGCAGGTGACGAAGCTGGTGATGACCGGCAACGTGGACCGCGCCGTGAAGCTGTGCGCCGCCGCTCCCCACTCGCCCCTGGCCAAGATCATCCGCGCCGGCCTCACCCGCGCCAACCGCGGCGAAATCGAGGTCGCCAAGGCCGTGGAGGAGGCGCTGGTGGAGAACAGCCCCCACGTGGGCGCCCGCATCCCCTGGCTGTGGTCCCTGGCCAACATCGCCACCCTGGTGGGCCTCGTGGGCACCATCTTCGGTCTGATCGGCACCTTCCAGGCGCTCGGCAACGTGCCCGCCGAGCAGAAGCAGGCGCTGCTCTCGGACGGTATCTCCAAGGCGATGAACAACACCGCCTTCGCGCTCTCCATCGCGGTGCTCTGCATCATCTTCCACCTGTTCCTCACCTCGTACGCCAAGAGCATGGTGGAGACGATGGAGCTGCACGCGCTCAAGCTGGAGAACCTGCTGGCGCGCCGCGCCGCGGGCGAGACGCAAATCGACGAGGCCCGGGCCGCCTGAGGCGCCATGGCGTTCTACTACTCCAGGCGGAAGCTCAAGCCGCGTGAGGAAGAGGAGTCGGGGGAGCTGAACATCATCCCCTACCTCGACATCCTCATGAACCTCATCCTGTTCATGCTGCTGTCCATCAACGGGCTGGCGGCCTTCGGCATCGTCAACGTGAGCGCCCCCAGCTACGGCGGCCCCAGCACCACGGTGACCCCGGAGGCGAACCCGGAGCAGCCGCGCCTGGTGCTCAGCGTGCTCATCAGCAAGAAGGGCCACTTCATCAACAGCGAGAACGCCATCCTCGGCCAGGACGGCGCCCCCACCGTGCCGCTCGGGGCGGATGGCGCGTACGACTACGCGTCCCTCAACGCGCAGATGATGAAGATCAAGAGCGCCTTTCCCTCCGAGACCAAGGTGATCGTCGCCGCGGATCCGGAGATCCCCTACGACACGCTCATCCAGACCATGGACGCCATCCGCGAGACGCGCGAGAAGCCGCACCGCGTGCTCTTCCCGGACGTCACCCTGGGAGCCCTGTAGATGACGGCCCCGGGCGAGACGACGCAGCAGGTACCGGCCGACGACGAGCGGCTGCAGCGGCTGCGCTACCGCAAGGCCCTGGCGCGCAAGAAGCGCAAGGAGCGCGAGGCGGCCGGGGAGATCAAGGAGCTGAACATCACCGCGATGATGGACATGATGACCATCCTCCTGGTGTTCCTCCTGAAGTCCTTCGCCTCGTCCTCGGCGGCGATGACGGCCAGCGAGGACGTGCGCCCGCCGGTGTCCTCCACGCGCGCCACGCCCAAGGACACCGTCGTCGTCACCGTCACCCCCAAGAACATCCTCGTGGGGGAGAAGGAAGTGCTGCGGCTGTCCAGGGGGCAGATTCCTCCCGAGGCGCTCCAGGGCCGCGTGGTGACGGCGCTGGATGCTCAGCTCAAGAAGGAAGTGGAGAAGCTGAAGTACATCGCCGAGCGCAACCCGGCCGCGCCCTTCAGCCGGGAGCTGTCCATCATCGCGGACAAGGCGATCCCCTACGACATGCTGCTCACGGTGCTCTACACCGCCGGGCAGAACGAGCTGGAGAACTACCGCTTCGTCGTCCTCCAGGACGAGGGCAAGCCGCGGTAGGCCCCCGGTCTCCCGGAAGCCCCCGCGGCCCGTGCCTCTCGAGGCGCTAGAGGGTCGGCGTGGCCTGGTGGCCGCCGCGGACCTCCAGCTCGTGGCGCGTGGCGTCCTCCTCGCAGCGGATGGCGAAGGGCAGCGCCTCCAACCGCTCGATGGGGATGTCGTAGCCGCAGTCCACGCAGGTGCCGAAGACACCGGTGTCCATGCGACGCAGCGCGGCATCGATGAGCATCACCTCGCGCCGCTGCGCCTCCACCAGGCTGGAGAGGGTGTAGTCCGCCAGCTCCGCCTGGGCATTCTCCTCGTACTCGGGATCCCGATCCTGGTCCTTCAGCGCGGAGAAGCTGCACGTTGAGCCCCCTGCGTGGCCATCAGGATGTCCCGGCGGCGGCGCTGCAGGAGCTCGCGGATCTTCAGAACGTCGGTGGTTCGCTTCATGGCCTGTCGCTCCGTCAATGGTGCACTGCGTCGCCCGGCCGTATTTCCCGCGCGATGAACGGGGAAAACCTAGGAGCCCTGAGCAGGTAGGGAAACTGTTTCTGAAAACCCTACGTGTAGGATGGCCGGAGGGCGGGCGAGCGGGCAGGAGGCCGTCATCCGGGGGGTGGACATGCAGGAGCGGAAGGGTGGGACAGGGCGTGGGGGTCCTGCTAACAGTTGGCGGACGGGCCGAAACTGGCCCGTGAAGAGAGGGAGTCGGGACGTGAAGCTTCAGCGGGTGACGGTGATTGGCGGCGGACTGGCGGGCAGCGAGTGCGCCTGGCAACTGGCGCGGCGCGGAGTGCCGGTGACGTTGCGCGAGATGAAGCCGCAGCGGCGCTCGCCGGCGCACAAGTCGGATCAGTTCGCGGAGCTGGTGTGCTCCAACTCGTTGCGCTCGGACAATCCGGAGAGCGCCATTGGCCTGCTGCACGCGGAGCTGCGGACGCTCTCGTCGGTGATTCTGGGGTGCGCGGACACACACCGGGTGCCAGCGGGAGACGCGCTGGCGGTGGAGCGGGAGGCCTTCTCGGCGGCGGTGACGCGCTCGGTGCGCGAGGCCCCGGGCGTGGAGGTGGTGCCGGGCGAGGTGGACCAGTTGCCCGAGGGCGTGGTGGTGGTGGCCACCGGGCCGCTCACCTCGGACGCGCTGACGAGGGACCTCGAGCGCTACGTGGGGGCGAAGCTCTACTTCTACGACTCCATCGCCCCCATCGTGGCGGGGGACTCCATCGACATGAACATCGCCTTCCGCGCCAGCCGCTACGGCAAGGGCGGGGGCGACGACTACATCAACCTGCCGATGAACAAGGAGGAGTACTACCGGTTCATCGCCGAGGTGAAGGCGGGCCAGAAGCTGCAGCCGCACAGCTTCGAGGAACCCAAATACTTCGAAGGGTGTCTGCCGATCGAAGTGATGGCCGATCGAGGCGATGACACGCTGGCCTACGGGCCGATGAAGCCGGTGGGGCTGAAGGATCCGCGCACGGGCCAGGAGCCCTACGCGGTGGTGCAGCTGCGCATGGAGGACAAGGCGGGCACGTCGTGGAACATGGTGGGCTTCCAGACGCGCCTGACGTGGGGCGAGCAGAAGCGCATCTTCACCACGTGCGTGCCGGGCCTGGCCAACGCCGAGTTCCTGCGGATGGGGCAGATCCACCGCAACACCTTCATCGACTCGCCGAGGCTGCTGGACCGGGACTTGTCGCTGAAGGTGGAGCCGCGGCTGTTCTTCGCGGGACAGATTACGGGCGTGGAGGGGTACGTGGAGTCGGCGGCGTGCGGGTACCTGACGGCGCTGGCGGTGTACGCGCGGCTGACGGGGGGCGAGTTCGTCCCGCCGCCGGCCACGACGGCGATGGGCTCGCTCTACCGTCACGTGACGGGCGAGGCGCACCCGCCGGACTATGACTACCAGCCCTCGAACGTCATCTTCGGGCTGTTCCCGCCGCTGCCGGGGCGGGTGAAGAAGGCGGACAAGCGGGCGCGTTACGCGGAGCGGGCAAGGGCGGACCTGGCCACGTGGCTGCCGAGCGTGCCGCCCGCGCAGGAGCCGCAGGAGCACCAGGGGACCGCATGAACCGACGAAGCGTGATGGCGGGGGCGCTGCTGGCGCTCGCGCTGGTGGGGTGCAAGCGCGGCGAGGACAAGGGCGGCGGAGGAGGGCAGGGGAAGGCCCGGTCCGCGACGGCCGTGGGCGGGCTGGGCGTGATGCTGGCCGAGGGCCCGGCGGAGGATCTGCGCGTCACCGAGGATGGGCAGTTCGCCACGTACCTGACGAAGACGCGCAAGCCGACGGTGGAGGGGATTCCTCCGCAGATGCGGCTGGGCACGCTGTACGTGGTGCCGGTGACGGGCGGCTCGCCGCGCAAGCTGGGGGATGGGGTGACAAACGTGCCCGGGGGCATGCTCTTCACCCCGGACTCGAAGCACGTGCTGTTCCTCACCGGGTACAACCTGGCGAACCAGTCCGGGGCGCTGCACGTGCTGGCCCTGAGCGACCCGGCCGCCGAGCCCCAGAAGCTGGGAGACACGGTGGCGTACTTCCTGCCGAGCCCGGATGGGACGAAGCTGGCCTTCGTGGACGGCGGGGTGCTGAAGCTGGGGCCGTTGCCGTCGGGCCCCTTCCGGCAGGTGGGCGGCGAGGTGTCCAACGCGGAGTTCTCGCCGGACGGCACGATGCTGTTCTTCAAGCGGCGGCTGGCGGCGGCGGGCGGACTGCTGGCGGTGCCGGTGGAGCAGCCTCCGGGCAAGCAGGCCGAGCCGGTCAAGCTGGCGGACCAGGTGGGCGACTACGTGCTGTCGCCGGACTCCAAGCGCGTGGCGTACCAGGTGCGCACCCCCACGGTGTCGGGGATGTATGACCTGTACCTGGCGGACCTGCCGGAGTTGAAGGGCCGGAAGGTGGCCTCGGGGACGACGGCGTTCGCCTTCTCGCCGGACGCGAAGTGGCTGGCGCGCAACGACGGGGGCAAGCCGGAGGTGCTGGGCGACCTGTACGTGGGCCCGGCCTCGGGCGAGCCGGCGCGCAAGGTGGGCGAGCGCGTGAAGGAGGCGGCCTTCTCGCCGGACTCGCAGGCGCTGGGCTTCCTGGCGAAGTACGACCAGTCGGCGGGCGCGGGGCTGATGGGCGTGGTGGCCCTGCCGGACGGCGAGCCGAAGCTGGTGGGCAGCCGCGTGCCCAACTTCACGTGGGGCAAGGACGGCAAGTACGTGGCCTTCCTCTCGCGCTTCCTCAAGCCCATCTATTCGGTGGATTTGATGCTGTACCAGGTGGGCGCGGAGAAGGCGGAGAAGGCCCACCCGGGCGTGTTCGGCTACGGCTTCGCCCCGGGGGCGCTGGTGTTCCGCGCGGGTTGCATCCGCGAGGGCCGTGCCTGTGACTTCAAGGCGCTGCCGCTGCCCAAGCAGGAGCAGGCCCAGCCCCGGACGTGGCTGCAGGGCATCTACAGCTACAAGCTGTCCGAGGACGGCAACCGGATTCTGGCCACCTCGGCGCGGATGGACTCGGACACGTTCGACGTGGCCATCTACGACGTGAAGACGCAGGCGCGGAAGACGCTGGACCAGGGCGCGCAGCTGCCGGCGTACTTCGCGGGGCAGGATGACTCGCTGGCGGTGTACGTGCTGAAGGGCGCGAACGCCGGGGTGTACGTGGCGCCCGCCCAGCCGTGAGAAGCTTGCGGGCGGCCCGGTTGGGTCTACGCTGGGGCCGCCCATGAGCACCGCCGAGCTGTCGCCGCTGCTGGAGAAGTTCCGCGCCCACCTCGATGACGAGAAGGGCGCGAGCCCGCACACCGTGCGCAACTACATGATCGACCTGGTGGACTTCGAGCGCTACCTGGTCGAGCGGATGAAGCTGACACTGTTGTCGGCCTCGCACGCGGCCATCCGCGGCTACCTGGGGACGCTGGCGGTGGACCATGCGGCGTCGAGTCGCTCGAGGCGGCTGGCGAGCATCAAGAGCTTCTACAAGTACCTGGTGCGGCAGAAGTTGCTGCCGGGCAGCCCCGCGAAGCTGGTGAAGAGCCCGAAGCTGCCCAAGAGCCTGCCCAAGGTGCTGCCGGTGGACGAGCTGTTCGCCATTCTCGATATGCCGTCGCAGAAGACGGTGCTGGGCCTGAGGGACCGGGCGATTCTGGAGATCCTGTACGGCGGGGGCCTGCGCATCAGCGAGCTGTGCGGGCTGAACCTGCTGGACGTGGACCGGAGCGGGCGGATCATCCGGGTGATGGGCAAGGGCAGCAAGGAGCGCCTGTGCCCTGTGAACGCGCAGTCCATCCGGGCGCTGGAGGCGTACCTGGCGCGCCGGGGCGAGCTGCTGGCGGTACCGCGCGAGGGGCAGGACGCGGAGGCGGTGTTCCTCAACTACCGGGGAGGCCGGCTGACGCCGCGGAGCATCGGGAGGCACCTGGACACGTACGTGGTGCAGTGCGCGCTGCAGCGCAAGGTGAGCCCGCACGCGCTGCGCCACTCGTTCGCGACGCACCTGCTTGGCGGGGGGGCGGACATCCGGAGCATCCAGGAGCTGCTGGGCCACGCGAGCCTGTCCACCACGCAGCGGTACACGCACGTGAGCTGGGAGCAGCTCCAGCAGGTCTACGACGCCGCGCACCCGAGGGCCTGATTTCCCCCCGCGCCAGATCTCCCCTCTCCCCTCGGGAGAGATTCCGTCTGCTCCAGCAAGAGATTTTGTCATGTAGGTGTTGGGGAGGGAGGGGCTGGGGGAGGGAGGGGGTAGAGGAAAGGCTGGCGGCGCTTGGCGACGCTGTAGATGACCAGCAGCAGTTTGCGCATGCAGGCCACCAGGGCGACCTTCTTGCGCTTGCCGCGAGCCAGCAGCCGCTCGTAGTAGTCCTTGAGCAGGCCGTTGGAGCGCACGGCGGTGAGGGTGGGCATCCAGAGGGCGGCGCGCAGACGTGCGTCGCCAATGCGGCACAGGCCCTGGCTGGAGGGGGTGCGTTTACCGGAGTGGGAGACAGCCGGGGCACAGCCGACGAAGGACACCAGGGCGTTGCCGTCGGGGAAGACAGAGGCCGGGTCGCCCACGGAGGCCAGCAGGCGCGCCACGGTGGTAGGGCCCAGGCCGTCGATGCTGGTGAGCAGCGAGCCCAGCTCGTGCTTGTCCACCAGCAAGCCGATGTCGTCGTCTGCCTGGCGCAGCCGTTGACGCAGTCTGGAGAGGTCCTCGCAGGCGTACTTGACGCCCTGCTGGAAGGGGGCGGCATGGTGGGCGCCCACCGAGGCCGTGGCGGCCTGCTGGAGAGTGCGAGCCAGGGGAAGGCCGACGAAGTGGCGGCCGTCGGACTTGAGGTTGGAAATGGCCTTGAGACGAGCGTGAGCGAAGGCCTGGGCAGTGGGGTACTGGCAGAGCAAGGCACAGGCCAATTCGGTGTCGAGCTTCACGTGGCGGGTGAATTCGGGGAAGCCCAGGTCCACCAGCCGGTGCAGCTGGCGCAGCTTGACGCCGTGGTCCTCCAGCAGCCTGTCACGCAGTGACACGGCCTCCTTGAGCCTCGGCCAGCACGCTGTCGGGCAGGTGCGAGGACTGGAGGCGTTTTTCCTGGGCGAAGCGCGCGATGCTCAGCGCATCCAGGGCATCCGTCTTGGCTCGGCGCAGGTCCTCGCCAGCGTAGCGGTGGGTGCGTAGTGGATTGATGAGGGCCACCGCGTAGCCACGTGCCAGCAGGGCCGCCACCAGGTTGCGCCAGTAATGGCCCGTGGCCTCCATGGCCACCAGCACCTGCTCGGCCGGGCCCAGCGCCTGCCACAGTTGGCCATAGCCCTCCTGGTCCTCACTCACGAGCAGGGGTTTGCGCTCCACCCCTCCCTTGGCGTCCACTACTGCCACTGCGTGCTTCTCCGCGCCTATGTCGATACCGGCGTAGCGCTCGTACTGCTTCACCTGACTCCTCCTGGACGCAACACTCCGGGAGCCTCGAGCCCGATGTCCCTGCCCACCCTTGTCTATACGGGGACTGGCCGCGGGGGCCGCCCCAGGATTCCGTCCGGGCAATGAAACATCGGTCGAGGGCGCCAATCTCTCCCGCGAGGACTCAGCCTCCAGGGACGGTGCGGCGACCCTCTCCCGATTGCGTCGGCGCCTACTTACCTCAGAAGTCGCCGACTTGTCAGGTACATACAAGGGACGGGGTGAGGGTGCCACGTCTCCCAGGTTGAGCCCGTGGATACGGTGCGGTTTCAGCTCACCGGGTAGTCGAGCACGTAGGACACGGTGGCGGCGTGCAGCGCCCGATCGAACCAGCGGTCGAGAGTGGTCACGTCCGTGCACGCGAGGATGCGCTGCCGCTCTTCATCACCGACCGGCACGCCCCGCGCGGTGAGAATCCGAAGCACCGATTCGGCGCGCCCTTGAATCCGGCCCTCCTCCCGACCCTCCTCCCGCAACACTCTCTTCGCCGCTTCGGGTCCCCGCAGGATGAACTCTTCGGCCCAGCGATCCATCAGCGCCTCCGCTTGCTGTGCATCCATCACCGAATGTAGCACCTGCATCGCTGCCGCGCGGGTGCGCTTGCCCTCGATCAAGAGGATGTAACGGATGACCATCACCAGATACTCGGCTCCATCGGGGCCGGCCCGCACTTGCGCGAACAGAGCCGTCCAATCTGGTAGACGGTGGGCCAGATCCCCCGTGCGCCCGTAGCGCAGAACGAGCCACGCCAGCCGGGCGAGAGGTGGACCCGGACGCGCCATCAGCGCTTCGGCCCGCTCGGCCGTCAGGTCATCCAGCAGGTATTCGAAGCGTGGCACCAGCGCCCGCCAGCGCTCCCGTTGCTCGTCCTCGCCCGGCAGGTCGAAGAGTTCCTCGACGCATCGGGGCGCGGACCAGGCCCCCTCCGGCCCGTGGTACATGACGAGAGGGATGATGACCGGAAGCACCGTGTTCTCTGGATGATGTTGGCGCCAGTGCTCCACCTGTCGGACCACGTACCGCAGCATGCGCAGCGCCATCCACCGATCCACTGAGGACTGGTGCTCGAGTAACACGTAGAGCAGCAGCGGCCGGCCCTCGCGCAGGCGAGCCGTGAAGAGCAGATCACTCTCCGTCTCCCGCAGCTCCGGGTCCACGACGGAGCCAGACTCCCGGCGCAGGGATGACCAGTCCACCTCGGAGACGACATGCGCGGGCAGGACGGCGCGCAATTCGGCGGCGGCCCGCTCGGGGTGGCCGAAGGTGAAGCGCGCGAAGAGGTCATGGGGTCCGGGCATGGCGAGTCGCTCCGGAAGCATTTGGCGGGCCAGTCCGCCCCGGCCTCTCGAGGCCCCCTGAAGGGTACGCTGCGCGGCGCTACTGCCGGGGAGGGTGAAGGGGCGAACAGCCGCTCGGGGAATCGTGGAAACGTCCGCGTCCCCTTGTTAAACCCCCAGGCATGTTCCACGGCACCACCATCCTCTGTGTGCGCAGAGAGGCGAAGGTCGTCATCGCGGGTGACGGTCAGGTCAGTCTCGACAAGACCATCATGAAGAACACGGCGAAGAAGGTTCGCCGCATCGGCGATGGCTCCGTCCTCGCGGGCTTCGCGGGCAGCACCGCCGACGCCTTCACCCTCTTCGAGCGCTTCGAGGCCCGCCTCAAGGAGCACCAGAAGAACCTCGCCCGCGCGTGCGTCGAGCTCGGGAAGGACTGGCGCACCGATCGCTTCCTCCGCCGCCTGGAGGCCCTCCTCATCGTGGCGGACCGCGAGAAGACCTTCATCCTCTCCGGCGCCGGCGACGTCATCGAGCCCGATTACGGCATCGCCGCCGTGGGCAGCGGAGGCTCCTACGCGCTCGCCGCCGCCCGCGCGCTCATGACGCACACCCAACTGCCCGCCCGTGACGTGGCCACCCACGCCATGCAGATCGCCGCGGACATCTGCGTCTACACCAACTCCAACATCACCATCGAAGAGCTTCTGAGGGGCCATCACCGTGAGCAACGCACGCAAGATCCCCGCCTTCACCCCTCGCGAGGTGGTGGGCGAGCTGGACCGCTACATCGTCGGACAGAACGGCGCCAAGCGCGCGGTGGCCATCGCGCTGCGCAACCGCTGGCGCCGCCAGCAGGTCTCCGAGGACCTGCGCGATGAGATCCACCCCAAGAACATCATCATGATCGGCCCCACCGGCGTGGGGAAGACGGAGATCGCCCGCCGGCTGGCGAAGCTCGCCCAGGCCCCCTTCGTCAAGGTGGAGGCCTCCAAGTTCACCGAGGTCGGCTACGTGGGCCGCGACGTCGAGTCCATGGTGCGCGACCTGGTCGAGGCCTCCATCGCGCTCGTGCGTGACGAGGAGGTGGAGAAGGTGCGCGAGCGCGCCCTCGAGCTCGCCGAGGACCGGCTGGCCCAGCTCCTCTCCGGCAATGCGCCCGCGCGTCCGTCGGGCGGCATCGGCTTCATGGCGCCCCCGCCCCCGCCCACCGTGCCCCGGCTCGGGGACATGGAGCGCGAGAAGCTCCGGGCCCAGCTTCGCGCCGGCACGCTCGATGACCAGGAGGTGGAGGTGGAGCTCTCCGACAGCGGCTCCCCCACCTTCATGCGCAACTTCTCCGGCCAGGGCATGGAGGAGATCGGCGTCAACCTGCAGGATCTCTTCAAGAACATGCCCGGCATGAACCGCTCGCGCCGCCGCAAGGTGCGTGCCCCCGAGGCCCTCAAGCTGATGGAGCAGGAGGAGGCCGCCCGGCTGGTGGACACGGATCGCGTCAACCGCGAGGCGCTCGTCCGCGCCGAGACCGGCGGCATCATCTTCATCGACGAGATCGACAAGATCGCCAGCCGCGAGGGCGCGGGGAAGGGCTCCGGCCCGGACGTGTCCCGTGAGGGCGTCCAGCGCGACATCCTCCCCATCGTCGAGGGCTCCACCGTCAACACCAAGTACGGCCAGGTGAAGACCGACCACATGCTCTTCATCGCCGCGGGCGCCTTCCACGTCTCCAAGCCCAGCGATCTCATCCCCGAGCCTCCAGGGCCGCTTCCCCATCCGCGTGGAGCTGGATCCCCTCAGCGGAGACGACCTCGTCCGCATCCTGCGCGAGCCGCGCAACTCGCTCATCCGCCAGTACACCGCGCTGCTGGCCACCGAGGGCGTGCGTCTGGATTTTTCCGATGACGCCATTCTGGAGCTGGCCCGCATTGCTCAGTCCGTCAACGAACGCACCGAGAACATCGGCGCGCGGCGGCTGCACACGGTTCTGGAGCGGCTGCTCGACGATGTATCCTTCCATGCGAGCGAGCAGGGACCGAAGGATCTGCAGATAGACGCCGCCTACGTGCGCGAGCGCCTCGCCTCCGTGGTCCAGGACGAGGACTTGTCGCGTTACATCCTCTAGTCACCCCGGGAGTCCACGTGCCTCTCACTACGCCTATGAGAACACCCAAGACCGACGCCGCCGCCCCGCAGCCTTCCACCGCCAACAACGAGCAGTGGATGGAGAAGGCCAAGGCCCACCTGCTGCAGAACTACAAGCAGCAGCCCATCGTGCTCGAGCGCGGGTTGGGCTCGCGCGTGTGGGACGCGGATGGCCGCGAGTACCTGGATCTGCTCGGCGGCATCGCCACGTGCGCGCTCGGCCACTGCCACCCGGAGGTGGTGGTCGCGGTGAAGGCCCAGCTCGAGAAGCTCTGGCACGTCTCCAACGTCTTCTACTCGGAGCCGCAGATCGAGCTGGCCGGCCGGCTCACCGCCGCCTCGGGCCTGCAGCGCGCCTTCTTCTGCAACTCGGGCGCGGAGGCCAACGAGGCCCTCATCAAGCTGGCCCGCAAGGTCCAGAAGGACCGGGGCAACGCGGACCGCTACGAGATCATCACCTTCGAGAACTCCTTCCACGGCCGCACCCTGGCCACCGTCACCGCCACCGGCCAGACGAAGTACCAGAAGGGTTTCGAGCCGCTGCCCGCCGGCTTCACCCACGTGCCCTACGGGGACCTGGAGGCCGTGCGCAAGGCGGTGGGTCCGCACACCGCGGCCATCCTCGTGGAGCCCATCCAGGGCGAGGGCGGCGTGCGCCGGGCGCCCGAGGGCTTCCTCAAGGCCCTGCGCGCCCTGTGCGACGAGAAGGGCCTGCTGCTGCTCGTGGATGAGATCCAGACCGGCATGGGCCGCACCGGCAAGCCCTTCGCCTACCAGCACGAGGGCATCCTCCCGGACGGCATCAGCCTGGCCAAGTCGCTCGGCAACGGCCTGCCCATCGGCGCCATGCTGTGCACCGATGACGCCGGCAAGAGCCTGGTGCCGGGCACCCACGGCTCCACCTTCGGCGGCAACCTGATCACCGCCGTCGCCGCCAACGTCGTGGTGCGCAAGGTGACCGAGCCGCAGATGCTCCGCGACGTGACGCAGAAGGGCGAGTACTTCCTCTCGCGCCTGCGCGAGCTCCAGGGCCGCCTGCCCACGCTCGTCAAGGAGGCCCGCGGCCTGGGCCTGCTGGTCGGCGTGGAGCTCTTCCAGGACGCCGCGCCCTACATCGCGAAGTGCCGCGAGCTGGGCCTGCTCGTCAACGCCGCCGGCGAGAAGACCATCCGCTTCGCTCCGGCCTACACCGTCGCCAACGACGACCTGGACCACGGCGTGCGCATCCTCGAGCGCGCCCTGAAGTCCTGATCGCCCGCCGCACTCCGTCGGGGAGTGCACTCTCGGTCTCCGAGAGTGCATTTCTCGAAATTCGAGAAGTCTTTCGACGGACGGAACAGTACCTCCGTTCTGCAAAAATCCACCGATGGCGTTTGACGCGACACGGGGTAGAGCCTAGGATTTCCGTCGTTTTTGACGGTTTCCCGAGTTCCCTCGAAAGGGAGCCGTTCTGGAGGTTCCCGATGATCGCGCCTCAAGCCTCCATTGATATCGATCCGGGCCACGATGTCCTCCGGGCCAACCAGCTCATCGAAGCGGGTCTCTGGCTGCACCTGGGCGGGGACGCCGCGGGTGCGCGGAGCCTGTTCGTGCGAGCCCTGTCGCATGATCCGGACAACCGCCGGGCCCGGGAGTGGCTCACGAAGGGGGAGGGCGCGCGTACCGCCGCCCCGGTCACGGCGGCCCCGCCGCCGGCCGTGAGGCCCATGTCCCTGACGTCCGTTCCCTTTCTGGTCCCGCAGCCCGCGCTGGAGGTGAGCGTCGTCCTGCTGGACGAGGAGGAGGTGGCTTCCGAGGCCACGGCTTCGGGCCGCCACATCACCGCCGACGTGCTGGCCTTCCTCTCCGAGCCCCAGCCGCCTGCGCCCGTGGCCGCCCGGCCCGTGGCTCCGGCTCCCGTGGCCACCCGGCCCGTGGCTCCGGCACCCGCGCCCGTGGCTGCCCGCCCCGTGGCCGCGGCGCCCGTGGCCGCTCGGCCCGTGGCTCCGGCGCCCGCGGCGCTCCGGCCGGTCTCCGCGCCCGCGCGGACGCCCGCGCCCGTGCCCCAGGTGGCGCCACGCCAGGGGGTGCGGACGCTGTTGGTGGGAGTGGAGGATCTGCTCGCGCTGGGAGACGTGTCGAGCGCGATGGATCTGCTGGGCAAGGCCGAGCAGATGGCTCCGGGTGACGCGCGGCTGGCGTCGGCTCGCGAGCGCTGTGTGCGCGGGCTGCAGGCCTCGCTGGAGGCCAAGCTGGGGGACCTGAAGCGGGTGCCCACGCTCAAGCTGCGCATGGCGGAACTGATGAAGCTCAGCCTGGATCCCCGCGCGGGCTTCCTGCTGTCGCGCATCGACGGGAGCCTCAGCTTCGAGGCCCTCTTCTCCGTCTCCGGCATGTCCCGGTTGGACACGCTGCGCGTCCTGGCCCAGTTGCTGGACCAGGACATCATCGCCATCCGCTAGCTAGTTGTAGCGGAACACGCGGAATTCGTAGCCGCCCGTCTCGCCCTCGTCCGGGTACATGACGAGGTAGAGCGTGGTGGTGGTGGCCGCGCGGATCTCCACGAACGAGTTGCGCCAGGTGGCGAAGGGGTTCTTCACGTCCTCGCGGGTGAAGCCGGCCAGCGCGGGCACGACGCGGTCGGTGTTGAACTCGATCCGGTACGTGACGTCCTTCGTCACGGAGATGGCGAACCAGTCCTCGTCCTGCTCGTACTCGAGCCGTCCGAAGCGGTTGGTCGGCGTGCTGGTGCCGCCCACGTCCGGGACGATGGTGGTGGCCTCGGTCGAGCTGTCGCCGTGCTGATCCTCGCCCACGGGGGTGAGGGTGAGGGCGTACTGGCCGGTGCCGGCGGACGGATCGAAGGGCGAGTGGCTCACGCGCACGTAGTAGGGCGCGGTGGCGCGGGCCTTGAAACCCACCTGGGCCTTGGGCCGGCCGTCCTGCGAGGTGATCCACTGGCCGCCCTGATCGAAGATGTCCACGCGCGGCATGAGCGCGCCGGTGCCGGGCTCCACGGTGACGCTGTAGACGGTGCGCAGCGTGCCGTCGACGCGGAAGAAGTCGTAGTCGCCCACCGGCTCGATGCTCTGCTGGCGCTGCGTGGTGGCGTTGGAGGCCAGCGTGACGGCGCGCGACAGGCAGTCATCCGGCTCGGCGCTGTCGCCGGTGTGCTCGGGGCAGTTGAGGGCGGTGATGGCCTCGCACACGCCGCTGGGCCGCAGGACGGTGCCCTGCTTGCACAGACAGCGCGCGTTGCCGTCCTCGTTGACGCACCAGGTCTTGTCGCCCTGGGTGCAGGGGTTGGGATCGCACGGGTCGTCCTGGGTGTCCGGACCGTCGGTCACGAGGCAGCCCGTGCCGAGCACCGCGGCGAGGGGAAGGAACAAGAAGCGGGAGAGGGTGTGTCGCATGACTAACGGCTCCGACGGGCCTGGGTGCCCGTTTCTTCATCCACCGCGGGGGCGGGGTTTCGGTCCAGCGGATCCTCCACCTCGGAGGCCTGCTCGCGGCGCTGGCGGTACTGCTCGCGCACGTAGGCCACCAGCTGGTCGAGGTACGAGGAGAGGGGAGGGCAGCGGATGCCAGTGCCGTCCAGCAGCTCCAGGGTGTTGTGGCAGTTGTAGATGGCCAGGTGGTTGACGTAGCTGAGGGCGGCGCGCTGGGGGCGGGCCAGCTTCTCCAGCACGGGCAGGCGCATCATCACGTCCGCGGCGCGGGCCGAGAGGTTGAAGCGGGGCAGCTTCTTGTTGGCCTTCTCGGCGATGAGCTCGTAGACGCGGCGAGCGCTCATCGGGTTGGGATCCACCAGGTGGAAGGTGCGGCCCACGGCGCGTTCGTCGTGCGACAGGGCCCACACCGCGTTCACCACGTAGTCCACCGGCACCACGTTGAGCGGGGCCACGCCGTTGCCGGGCAGGGGCAGCGGCACCACCAGCGGGCTCGTCACCAGGAGGATGCCCAGGTAGTAGGGGCCCTCGAAGCGGTCGATCTCCCCCGTGCGCGAGTCACCCACCACGCTGCACGGCCGGAAGATGGTGGTGGGCAGCGTGGTGGCGGCGCGCTGGACGAGCTTCTCCGCCTGGAACTTGGTCTCCTCGTAGACGTTGCGGAAGTCCTGGCCGCAGTCCAGCTCGTCCTCGGCGATGACGCCCACGCGGCCGCCCGAGACGTGGCAGGAGGAGAAGTGGTTGAAGCGCCGCAGGTGCTCGCAGTCGCGCGCCAGCTCCAGCACGTTGCGCGTGCCGTCCACGTTGATGCGCCAGGCCGTCTCCTTGGGCACGCCCATGTAGAAGACGGCGGCCAGGTGGTAGATGTGCGTCACCCGCTCGCACAGCCGCTGGTACTCCTCGCCGGACAGGCCCAGGTGCATGTCCACGATGTCGCCGGTGAGCAGCTCCAACGTGGCCCCGGTGCCCTGCAACTGGGCGGCGAGCTTCTGCGCCTCCTTGAGGTGCTTGGGCTGCACCAGGGCGTAGACGTGGGCCTTGGGCTCCTCGCGGACGATGTGCTCGATCAGCCGTTTACCGATGAAACCCGGGTAGCCGGTGACGAAGTACGTACCGGCCTTGCCTCGGGCTTCCTTGCGCTTCTCGCTCATGGGCGGCGGAGCATACCCGTCCCTCAGCCGCGCGCGAGCATGGCGCGCCACACCTCTTCCACCTGGGCCCGGGTTGTCCCCAGATCTCCCGAGTTGTCCACCACCCAGGTCGCATGCTGGCGCTTCTCATCGAGTGGTAGCTGGGCGGCCAGCCGGGCCTCCGCCGCCGTCTCGTCCAGGCCGTCCCGCCCCATCAGCCGGGCCTTCTGCACCTCGCGGGGCACCCACACCAGCACCACCCCGTTCATCGCCGTGTGCAGCCGGTTCTCGATGAGGAGGGGGGCGTCGTAGATGATGCGCTCCAGGCCCCGCTCGGCGAGGCTCCTGGGTGCGCAGGAGGAACTGCTGGCCGATGAGCGGGTGGAGGAGGGCGTTGAGGGCGGCCCGCTCCTGGGCGTCCCCGAAGACACGCGCCCCCAGCTTCGCCCGGTCCAGGCGGCCCTCCGCGTCCAGGACCCCGGGGAAGCGCTCGGCCACGGCCTGGAGCCCGGGGGTGCCCGGCTCCACCACCTCGCGGGCGATGACGTCCGCGTCCAGCACCTCGGCGCCCAGCTCGCGCAACATCCGGCTCACGGTGCTCTTGCCCGAGGCGATGCCCCCGGTCAGTCCATAGATGTCCACGCGCGGGGCCTACTTCCCGGCCGGCTGGGGCGTGAAGATGAACGAGTGCACCGTCCTGCCGTCCTCGTTGAGGAACACGGCCAGCCCCAGCTTCGCGTAGTGCAGGTAGGTGCGGAAGTCGTCGGTGATCTTCTTCTGGTAGCAGGGGCCGCTGGCCGCCGCCTTGCCGGACGGGCAGGCATTGCCATAGGTGCTCTCCACCGACTCCTTGTCGATGACGGGGCCGGGGAAGACGTGGATTTGCTCGACGAGCTGCGTGCCCGGGTCCACCTTGAACTGCACCTGCTTGGTGCCCTTGATGGCCTGCTGGTTGAAGTAGGCGATGACCTCCTTGCCCTCGGCGGTGACGACGCGCGAGGGCTCTCCGAACCTCTGGATGACCTGCTCGCGCCTGGTCTGCCCGGGCTCGACTCCCTGCCACGGCTTGGCCACCGCGGGCGCGGCGGCGAGAAGCACGGCGACGATGGCGATGGTTTTCATCCTCGGAGGTGTAACGGATCCCCCCGCACCGTCTCAAGCTCCCCCCCGGCTTCGTCCGGGAGGTCACAAGAGCGCCAGGTTTCACACCTCCGCCTTGCCCCCTGGGGGGGCGTCTGCTAGTGACCGGACCGATGCGCGCTCGCGGCTCCTGGATCCTGTCCTTCGCCCTCGCCCTCGCTCTCTCCCCCTCCGGCGCCGCCCTGGCCGCCGACTTCCTCGGCCCGGAGAGCTGCAAGGGCTGCCACCCGGCGGCCTATGAGGCCTGGATGCAATCCAAGCACGCCCGGGCCGGCGACTCGCTCTCCGAGGCCCAGCAGAAGGACGCGCGGTGCCTCTCCTGCCACTCGCCGGACCAGGCCTCGCAGAGCGTCAGCCACGTCACCTGTGAGACGTGCCACGGCGGTGGGCAGTACTACTCGCCCAGCTACGTGATGAAGGACGCCGAGCTGGCCCGGCTGGTGGGCCTGGTGGACCCCTCGGAGAAGGCCTGCCGCAACTGCCACGACGCGTCCTCTCCCTCCCTCAAGCCGTTCAATTTCGTCGAGTCGCTCAAGGCCATCGACCACTGGTCGGCCGCGCGAACCGGCAAGCCGGCGCGGGCCGAGAGCCCCTCGCCCGAGCCCGCGAAGAAGAAATAGCGTGATCAAGATTCTCGACGCCCGTTTCATCACCACGGCGGTGGAGCCCAAGGGCTACCCCACCAGCCCCGCCCCCGAGGTGGCCTTCGTGGGCCGCTCGAACGTGGGCAAGTCCTCCATGATCAACGCGCTGGCCGGCCGCAGGAAGCTGGTGCGCGTCTCCAACACCCCCGGCCGCACCCGCGCGCTCAACTTCTTCGACGTGGACGTGGAGCGCGGCACCAAACGCCACACCGTGCGCTTCGCGGACCTGCCCGGCTACGGCTTCGCCAAGGTGAGCAAGTCCGAGCGCGCCGAGTGGCAGAAGATGATCACCTCCTACCTGGAGAAGCGGCGGGATCTGAAGATCGTGGTGAGCATCATCGACGCCGAGGTGGGGCCCACCCCGGACGACTTCCAGACGCTCGACTACCTGCAGGAGTCCAACCGGCAGATCATGGTCGTGGCCACGAAGATCGACCGGATGCCCAAGGCGCGCCGCAAGCCCCGCCTGCAGGCGATCGCCGACGAGCTGTCCCTCCCCCGGGAGGCCGTGGTGGCCTTCTCGTCCACGGAGAAGCTGGGCTTCGACGAGGTGTGGGACGCATTGCTGAACACCCTCACGGCGTGAGCCCCCGTTCTGCTCCCCGCCCGGGAGGCGCTGTGGTAGGCACGCGCCGTGTCCAAAGGAAACGGAAGCAGCGGCAACGGCAGTGACATCCAGCAGGCGCTGAACACCTTGCGGCGGCAGCTCGCGTCGCTGCCCGCGAAGAAGCGGCTGGATGCCCTCATCGAGTCGCGCGACGCGCGGGCGCTGGTGCGCTCGCTGCCCGCGGAGGACCTGTACTTCACCATCATGGAGGTGGGGCTGGCGGACTCGACCGAGATCGTCCAGCTCGCCTCGCCCGAGCAGTTCCGCACCTTCGTGGACCTGGGCGGGTGGAAGAAGGACGCGGTGGACCTGCACCAGGTGCTCACCTGGCTGCGCGCCGCGCGCGGGGACGAGGCCGAGGACTTCCTGCGCAAGCTGCGCAAGGTGGACACCGAGGTGTTCGAGCTCATGGTGCGCGAGTTCACCCTCATCCATGACCTGGAGGAGAACCCGGACGTCCACGTGGAGGGCGTGACGCTGGAGACGCCCGAGGGGCGCTACCTGGTGGAGTTCAAGGGCATAGAGGGCCCGGAGCTGGCGGCCATGCGCTCCATCCTCAATGACTTGATCGCCGACAACCCCTTCGAGGCGGTGCGCTTCCTCGAGGCCACGCGCTGGGAGGTGCCGGGCGAACTGGAGGAGTCGGCCTACCGTTTCCGCTCGGGGCGGCTGCAGGACCTGGGCTTCCCGGCCCTGGAGGAGGCGGCCCGGCTCTTCAGCCGGGTGGACACGGGGCCGGCACCGGCTCCGGCGGCCGTCGCGGCGCTCGTGGCCACGAAGTCGCAGCCGGACTACCTGGACGCCGCCTTCCGCGCCCTGGACGACGTGGAGCGGGAGAACCTGGAGGGCGAGCTGCGCTACCTGGCCAACGCCACGCTGGTGGCGGAGGTGGAGGATCCGGGTGACCTGGACGCCATCCGGCGCGTGGGTGAGATGGTGCGCGACTACCTGCTGCTGGGGCTGGAGCACCTGACGGGAGGAGACCCCGCGCGCGCCGCGCAGGTGGTGCGCGACACGGAGACCCGGCGTGTCTTCCAGGTGGGTTTCTCCCTGACACTGGCGCTCAAGTTCCGCGCGGACCGGCTGATGAAGCAGCCGCTGGCGCAGGTGGAGGGGGCGCCGCTGCTCTTCACGGAGGAAGCCGCCGCCATCGAGGCCCTGCGCCGCAAGCGCCCGCGCCGGACGTTGAAGGTGCCCGGGGCGGAGCCGGTCCCCTTCCGCTCGAGGCGCGAGGTGGCGGCCAGCGAGGAGGTGCTGACGCGGGCGGAGGCGCAGGTGGCGCTGCTGGGCGCGCTGCTCGGTGGCACGGAGAAGCGGGCGCGCGAGGTGCTGGCCCTCTTCGGCGTGGAGCCGCGCATCCTGGGCGTGGAGCGCTTCTTCGCCGCCACCGTGGCCCTGGCCCTGCTGGAGGGAAAGGTGGGGCCGAGGCCGGTGCCGTCGGCGCGACGGGACGAGCTGGGAGCCCTGCTCTTCGAAGGCACCCCCGAGGCCCCGCGCCTGCGCCCGGACGTGGCCGCGCGGGTGGTGGCGGTGCTGGAGCCGGCGGTGCCCGAGTCGGCCCGGCCCGAGCTGCGCCGGCAGGTGAATGCGACGCTCGCCCGTCTGCTGGAGGAGCTTGCTCCGTCCTTCCTCCAGGAGGGCAAGTTGAACCCCATCGCCTCCGTTCTCCTGCCCATCGAAGGCGGAGAGCCGTAATCCTTTCAGTCGTACCTCCCCGGGGTACCCGCCCCCCTGATCGCTAAGGCCTTGGATCCACGGGCCTTTGCCCGCGAGGGCCGCTGGCACATCGCCTGCTAGCGAATAGGGCGTCCATAGAGCTGTACCTATGGCCTCTGTGTTTCCGTGCTGACGAACGGAAGTGCTTTCGGGCTGGGCGGGAGGAGGACTGGATGGGGTTGGGCGACAAGGCGGAACGCCGGGACGTGGTGTCCTTCTATGCGCTGACCGCCTTCGCGGCGCTGCTGTACATGGTGCCGCAGGCGTGGATCCCCGCGCTGGCGCCGTTGCGGCTGGCGCTGCTGACATCGGGGGTGGCGGCGGGGTTGATGGCGCTGAGGCGGGTGGGGCGCGCGGAACCGCTCTACTTCGACGGCGTGCGAGGGGTGGCGCTGCTGTGCTTCGCGGCACTGGCGCTGGCCTCGATGACGTGGTCGGTGAACCCGGAGGTGACGCGCTTCACGGCCATCGAGCTGCTGAAGCTGACGGCCATCTACCTGACGCTGGTGAACGTGGTCACCACGCCCAAGCGGTTGGCGGTGGTGTGCGGGGCCGTGGTGGTGGCCTCGATGGTGACGTCGCAGGGCGTCATCCACACGTACTTCACCGGCACGCCGGAGACGCTGGTGGAGGGCTACCGCGCGCACTGGGTGGAGGTGTACGCGGACCCCAACCGCTCGGCGATGAACCTGGCGCTGGTGGTGCCGCTGGCGGTGGCCTTCCTGGCCCGCAAGGAGAGCGGCTGGCTGTGGCGAGGGGCGTGCGCCCTGGCGGTGGCGCTGGCGGTGGTGGCCATCGTCTTCACCTACTCGCGCGGTGGCTTCATCGGCCTGTCGGTGGCCATGGCCATCTGGGCGATGCGTGAGCAGAGGAAGCTGCGCTCGGTGCTGCTGGGCGTGGCGCTCGCGCTGGGCCTGGTGGCGTTCGCGCCCAAGAGCTACTGGGAGCGCAACCAGACGGTGGCCTCCTTCCAGGAGGACGCCTCGGCCATGGGCCGCGTGTACGCCTGGCAGGTGACGTCGCGCATCAGCCTGGACAAGCCGCTGCTGGGCGTGGGGGCGGGGGCCTTCCGCTACGCCTGGCACCTGTACGCGCCGCCCCAGGCCACGCGGGCCTACGTGGCGCACAACGTCTTCCTGGATGTCATCGGAGAGCTGGGCTGGTTGGGCCTGGGCCTCTTCCTGCTGTTCGCCGGGGGCGCGACGGGCGGTGCCTTCGAGGCCTCGCGCAACCCGAGGATCGGGTGGCTGGCCCGAGGGCTGGCGGCCTCCATGGCGGGCTACCTCATCTGTCAGTTGTTCGCCGGATACATCCTCTCCGCGCACCTGTACGTGCTGTTCGGCCTGGCGGCCTGCGCGCAGCGCATCGCCCGGGCGCAGGAGGCGGAGGAGTCGTCGAAGGTTCCAGAGGTCAAGGGTCGGCTGGTCGCGAGCTGGGAGGGCTCCAACCATGCGGCGTGAAGAAGTACGGATGGCGGAGGAACCCCTGCGCCTGGTGCAGTTCACCAAGTCGTTCCACATCGGAGGTACGGAAGTTCAAGTGGTGGAGTTGTTGAGGGGCCTGCCGCCCAGCTACCGCGTGCAGCTCGCGGTGCTGCAGGACCAGGGGCCGCTGATGGACTCGGTGCTGCGGCTCGGCTTCGCGCCGGAGGTGTTCCCGCTGCATGGCTCGCTGGCGCGGCCCAACTCGGCCCTGCAGGTGCTGCGGCTGGCGCGGTGGCTCCGCGGCCAACGGGTGGAGCTGGTGCACGCGCACGACTTCTACTCGACGATGCTGGTGGTGCCCGCAGCGAAGCTGGCGGGGACGAAGGTGATCGTCGGGCGGTTGGATCTGGCCCACTGGCACGGGCCGGCGCGGCGGGCCCTGCTGCGGAGCCTCACGCGGATGGCGGACCACGTGGTGGGCAACGCCGAGGCCATCCGCCGCATGCTGGTGGAGGAGGAGGGGATGCCGGCGGATCGGGTCTCCGTCATCCCCAACGGCCTGGACGTGGCGCGCTTCGACGCGCGGATGCGCGAGGGCTTGAAGGCCCCGCTGCCGGACACGAAGGGCGCGCCGGTGGTGGTGCACGTGGCGAACATGAACCACCCGGTGAAGCGGCAGGAGGACTTGCTGCGGGCGCTGGCGATGGTGCGCCTGAAGGGACAGGTGCTGCACGCCTACCTGGTGGGGGATGGCCCGCGGAGGCCGGAGCTGGAGCGGCTGGCGGGCGCGCTGGGGCTGAAGGACACGGTGCACTTCCTGGGGCACCGGGCGGATGTGCCGGCGGTGTATGCCCGGGCGGACTTCGGGGTGCTGTGCTCCACGGCGGAGGGCATGTCCAACGCGGTGATGGAGGGCATGGCGGCGGGGCTGCCCATGGTGGTGACGCGGGTGGGCGGCAACCCGGAGCTGGTGGCGGATGGGGAGCGGGGCCTGGTGGTGCCGCCCCTGAGGCCCCAGGCCATGAGCGAGGCCTTCGGCGTGCTGCTGGCGGACCGGGAGCTGGGCCGGCGCATGGGGGCCGAGGCGCGTGCCTTCGTGGAGCGCGAGCTGTCCCTGGAGCGGCTGGTGCGCCGGCACGACGTGCTGTACCGGCGGGTCGCGCGAGGCGGCTGAAGCCGCTTTTCCGGAGGCCCGGAGGGGAGTGGGGACAACCTTTCGGTGGTGTTGACTGGTGAACAGATGGCGGTTCCCCCCCCGAGGGAGCCCCGCCCACCCCGGAAAGAACGGGGAATCGCGAGCTTCCTGGTAACATCCTCCCCCGCTGATCGCGCCTGACACGCGTTGCGCGGGGGAGTCGCTGGCAGTGCCCATCCACACACTGGCTCGCCGTATCCCGTGGCTGCTCGCGGTGGCCGCCCCATTCCTCGCCTGCTGGCTCTTCATCGACACGTATGTCCTGCCCGCCCACGTCGAGCCGTACGTGCTGCACCTGAACGGGACGTGGAAGCTCCAGGAGGGCGAGGGCGAGGGGTGGGCGGACCCGGCGCATGACGACTCGGGGTGGGGGAGATCCGCTTCCCCGGGGGGTACTCCGCGCAGGGGTACCGGGCGAGCCAGGCCTGGGCGCGCAAGCGGTTCGAGCTTTCCCCCCAGCTTCGGGACAAACCCCTGCTCCTGATGCTGGGCGGGATGCGGACCAGCCGCGTGACGGTCTTCGTGAATGGACACGAGGTGGGCCGGACGGCCGAGTCCGTCCGGGGACTCAAGGGCGAGGTGGATGGGCTGGAGGCCTGGAAGGTGGACAGCCGGGAGCTGCGTCCGGGCTCCAATGTGCTCGCCCTCCGCTTCGAGTGGACGCTCCCCGGCAGCGATGGCGTGGTCGACGCGCGCATGCTGCTCGGGGCCCAGGAGCAGTTGACGCCGTACTACCTGCGCGCGAGTGACACCCGCCGGTTCTTCCAGAACGGAGCGCTCGCCCTCTTCGCGTTCCTGCTGGTGCTGCTGGGCATGTTCATGAGCCGGGAAACCGATCCCACCCGGCGTGCGCTGCAGCGCTCCACCTGCTTCGTGGTCGCCTCGGCGGCGCTCTATCTGGCCACCCGGACGGTGGCCCTGCTGGGCCTGAGGCAGTCCTCTCCCCTGACGTTCACGATGATCTCCCTCACGGTGGTGGGCATCGTCTGGGCGATGATGGAGTTCTCCCAGCACTATTGCCTCGGGCATGCCACCCGCTTCGGGAAGGTCCACCGGGCCGTCTGCGGGGTGGCCGCGGGCGCCTTCCTCGCGGTGTATGCGTTCGGCCCGCTCGCCGGGGCCATCCCGCTCTACCGGCTCTTCGCGCTCTACATCTTCGGGAGCGTGCTGTACGTGACGGTGCTGACGACGGCCACCGTGCTTCGCCGCAAGCGCGCGTCCGATCGGGTGTTCGCGGCGGCCGTCTACTGCATGCTCGGCGCCGGCGTCATGGATCTGCTCACCGACCTCTATGTGGTGCAGGCGCCGCGCCTCTTCTCGGTGGCGGTGATCAACCTGGGGCTGTGCGCGGGGATTCTGCTCATCGCGGACTTCATCCAGCTCAGCTACGTCAACGAGACGCTCTCGGCGAGCCTGACGCGGACGAACGCGGAGCTCGCGGTGGCGCTGGCGCGCGCCGAGGACGCCGCCCGGCTCAAGAGCGCGCTGCTGGCGGAGCGGCTGGCCTCGGTGGGCACCCTGGCCACCGGGGTGGCCCATGAGATCAACAATCCCATGGCCTATGTGACGGCGAACCTGGCGTTCCTCTCCAAGCAGTTGCCGGAGCTGGCCCGCTCCGCGGGGAGCGACGCCCCGGTGGGCGGTGAGCTGGCCGAGCTGGGACAGGTGGCCGCGGAGAGTCTGGAAGGTGCGCGGCGGGTCAACCAGATCGTCAAGGAGCTGAGGCTCTTCGCTCGCGGTGGAGGAGACGAGCGGTTGGAAGTGGTCGATGTGAGCGCCGTGGCGAAGAGGTCCTTGAACCTCGCGCTGCACGAGCTGGAGCAGCGCGCACGGATCGTCGAGGAGTTGGGGGAGGTGCCCCGGGTGCTCGGCAGTGAGTCACAGCTCGGTCAGGTCTGCCTCAACCTGCTGCTCAACGCCGGCCAGGCGATGACAGGGGGAGACACCGGCCGGAACGAGCTCGTTCTGCGCACGCGCCGGCGCGAGGATGGCTGGGTGGTGCTCGAGGTCACGGACACGGGCCGTGGGATTCCACCGGAGGATCAGCGCAGGTTGTTCGATCCCTTCTTCACCACGAAGCCGGCGGGCGAGGGGATGGGGATGGGCCTCTCCATCTGTCACGGAATCGTCAAGCGGCTGGGCGGGGAGATCCAGCTGGAGAGCGTGGTGGGGAAGGGAAGCCTGTTCCGGGTCGTTCTGCCCCCTCACGCCCCCCACGCCGCCTGAGCGGATGAAATCGTTTTTCCGGAGGCCCGTAGGGGAGGGGGACAACCTTCCGCCCACGAGGCCTCTGCCGTGAATATCGCCCTGTTGCTGATCCTTGCCGCCACCCCCGCCCCGCAGTCCTGGCAGTTCGAGACGGATGGCACCCCGAAGGTGAGCGTCTCCAACATCAACGGCTCCATCCAGGTGGAGGCCGTGAACGGGAAGACGGTATCGGTGGAGGCGACGCAGAAGGGCGGAGAGGCCGAGCGCGCGCGCTACCCCATCCAGGTGGAGCAGGACGGGGACGAGGTGACGGTGCGGATGTGCTGCGGCTCGTGCGAGAAGAAGATCTCCAACTGCAACAACCCGCCGGAGACGCACTTCGTGGTGAAGGTGCCGCGTGACTCCTCGCTGGAGGCGAGCTCGGTGAATGCGCCGGTGAAGGTGTCCGGCGTGGCGGGGGATCAGGAGGTGTCGGTGGTGAGCGGTGACGTGTCGGTGAAGGGCTCGCGGGGGAAGCTCGAGGTGTCCGCGGTGAGCGGCAACGTGGAGCTGACGCCCGAGGCGCTCGCGGACACCGAGGTGAGCACCGTGTCCGGCAACGTGAAGCTGAAGCTGCCCAAGGGCGCGGGCGCCAACGTGGAGTTCTCCTCCGTGGGAGGCAGCTTCAACGGCCGGAGCGTGAACCTGGGCTCCACCGAGCAGAAGTACGGCAACGGTGAGCACGACGTGGAGGTGAGCACCGTGGGTGGGGCGCTCGACGTGCAGGCCGACTGAGATTCGAAGTCGAAAAAAGAGAGAGGCGCTCGCCGGTGGAACTCCAAGGCTCCGGCGAGCGCCTTGCTTTTTTCGCGGAGCCTCAGGCCTGGGGGTGGTCAGTGTTCTCTGACCGGGCACTCCTCGACGCGCCCCATCTCGGGGCTCAGGGAAAGAGTCTTGGTATGACTCCCCTCGCGATCGCACTCACCATCGTCGCAGGTCTGCTGGAAGGACTGTGTCACCTTCAGGGTCCGGCCTTCCTGGGTGAACGAGCAGCTGGTGGTCTGGCCCGCGTACCAGGGAGAGCTCATGCAGAGGTTCTTCTGGACGGGAAGCCCCGCGGGAGGGAAGAGGGAGTACTCCGTGGTGCGGTAGTCTCCAGGCAGATCCACGCGGAACTCGGTGTCCCCGACCACGCAGGTGATGGGCTCGAAGCGCGCGCTGCCTGCCTTGCCGTCCGCCAGGGCCACGGCGACCTTGGCGTCACTCCGGGCCTGCTCTCCCCAGCGGAGGGCATGACCGTCCCTGGCGCGGATGTCCTTGTTGTGCTGCCACTGGATGGGGCGGCCTTCCGCATCGAAGTACAGGCGCTCCTCGTCCTTCTGACGTGCCTTGGTGGTGACGTAGAAGGCGAAGAACAGGGAGTCGCCCTTGAGGAAGAAGCTGCGCTCGACCTCGCCGCCCGAGTCACGGCTGTTGACCACGATCTTGCGCAGCCTGCCGTCCATCTCGTGCGTCATCTCCCAGGCCCGCAGCCGATGCCACTGCGCCCGGGCGGCCTTGTTCTTCCGGTCGATGGGGGCGGGGCCCTTGCTCGCCTCCTGGAGCCTGGCGAAAAGGGCACGGATTTCCTGGAGGCGCGGCTGGAGGTCGTTCTCCTCTTCTTCCTGAGCCAGGGCTCCGAAGGGAACGCAGAGGCACAGGAGCAGTGCGAGGAGCCGGTGGGCGGAGCATGGGATCATGGAGGCACCATGGACACGACGGGGTTTCGGGCTCAGGCCTGGGGGCGCAGGGGCTCGTGCTGGGGCAGGGCGGCCGGCGGGGCACCGCGGTGGTCCGCGCCGATGGCCTCGCTGACCGAGCGGAAGCCGTCCCGGGCCAGCAGCGGCCCCAGGCCCTCGAGCAACCGGCGCACCATGCCCGGGCCCTCGTAGATGAAGCCCGTGTACACCTGCACCACCGAGGCTCCGGCCCGCAGCTTCTCGTACACGTCCTCGGCGGTGAAGACGCCGCCCACGCCGATGATGGGCAGGGCGCCTCCGCTGCGCGCGTAGGCCCGGCGGATGACGGCGTTGGCCGGCTCGCGCACGGGCGCTCCGGACAGGCCGCCCACCTCCTTCGCCACCGGGTGCTCGAAGGGCCGCGCGAGGGTCGTGTTGGTGGCGATGATCCCCGCCAGCCCGCACGCGCGCACCACGTCCACCACCTCGTCCACCGCCTCCGGTGTGAGATCCGGGGCGATCTTCAGGAAGAGGGGCTTGCCCGGGGACACCTGCTCCAGCCGGGCCTTCACCGCCCGCAGGAGCGCGGTGAGCTGCTCGGGCTCCTGCAACTTCCGCAGGCCCGGGGTGTTGGGCGAGCTGGCGTTGATCACCACGTAGTCCCCGAGCGGGGCCAGCGTGTCCACGCACGCCACGTAGTCGTCCACCGCCTGCTCCAGCGGCGTGTCCTTGTTCTTGCCGAGGTTCACGCCCACCGGAGCGGGGTGCCAGGTGCGCGCCCGGAGGTGAGCGGCGGCGTTTTCGGCCCCGTGGTTGTTGAAACCCATCCGGTTGATGAGCGCGCGGTGCTCGGGGATGCGGAACAGGCGCGGCTTCGGGTTGCCCGGCTGGGGCCTCGGGGTGAGCGTGCCCACCTCCACGGCGGCGAAGCCGAGCGCCAGCAGCCCGTCCACGGCCTCGGCCTCCTTGTCGAGCCCCGCGGCCAGTGCCACCGGGTGGGCGAACTCCAGGCCCGCCACCTTCACCGAGGCGTCATAGGTGACGGAGCCGAGCGTCCGCGAGCGCATGCCGCGGCACGTCCCCGCGAGGTGCCCGAGCCAGCGCAGCAGGGTCATGCCCAGGCGGTGGGCACGCTCGGCGGAGAAGAGGAAGAGGAGGGCGCGGGCAAGGCGGTACATGGGACTCACGTGGGAATGAAGGAGTACTGGCGCGCCCAGGCGAGCGTCTGATCCACCTGCTCGGCGGAGAGGAGGCCGTTCTTCTCGACGAGCTCCACCTCGCGGAGCATGTCCGTCTCCAGCAGGTAGGTGCCGTCGGTGTTGATCGTGAACTTCACGCCCCGGTCCCAGAAGATGCGCATGATGTGCTTGAGCTCGTCGAGGCCCTCCACGGCGCGGGTGTGGAGGTTCGAGGTGGGGCACAGCTCGAGCACCACATCGCGCTCGCGCAGCAGCTTCATGGCGGACTCGTCGTAGGCGGCGCGGATGCCGTGGCCGATGCGGTGGGGCTTGAGCTTCTCCACCACGGCCATGACGCCCTCGGCGCCGGTGCCCTTCGTCTCCCCGGTGTGCACGGTGCACTTGAGGCCGGCCTTGCGCGCACGGGCGAAGAGGTCCTCGTACTGGCCCACCACGGCGGGCTCCAGCTCCAGCGCGTGCTTCTCCGTGCCGGCCAGGTCGATGCCGTACACGCCGCGGGAGCGGTACTTGATGGCCTTGTCCACGATGATGCTGTTGAGCCGGTGATCGAACTCGCGGGCCAGGCAGAAGATGAGGCCGGCCTTCACGCCGTACTCGAGCATGGCCCGGTCCATGCCCCGCAGCGCCGCGTGGATGATGTGGTCCAGGTCCAGCTCCGAGTTGAGGTTGCGCTTCATGGGGTTGAAGCGCAGCTCGATCTGCGAGACGCGGCTGCCGCGGTACTCCTTGCCGATGATCTCGTAGACGGAGCGCTCGACGGCCAGCGGAGAAGCTCTGGATCTTCTCCGTCCAGGTGTGGAGGATCTTCAGGTAGTCCTCGAGACTGCCCACCTTGCCGGGACGCGAGGTGATGAGCTCGACGAACTCGAAGTAGTCCCTGACGGGGAGCTTGAAGCCCTGCTGGTGCGCGAGGGACCAGAGGACGTGGGGAGCCACGGAGCTACCCACGTGGATGTGCAGATCGATGAGATCGCGTGCCATGGCGGCATGTATGCACAGAGCCGCCCGGCCGTCCAGCTACCTGCGGAGCAGCACGTAGACGGCGCCCGCGCCTCCGTCTTGAGGCCGTGCGGTAGCGAACGCCAGCACCGTCTTGCCGATGCTCTTCTGGCTCAGCCACATCCGGATGCTCTGCTTGAGGACGGGGATCTGATCCTGGGAGTTCAGCCCGCGCCCGTGGACGATGAGCACGCAGCGCTTGTGGGCGCGGCGGCTTTCATTGAGGAAGCGGTCCACGGCGCCCTTGGCTTCGGCCTGGGTCATGCCGTGCAGATCCAGGCGTCCCTGGAGCGAGAAGTCGCCCCGGCGCAGCGAGCGCAACAGGCGCGCGTCGATGCCCGGAGCGGCACCTTCGATGTACTCGTCGCTGCTGGAGAAATCGAAGTCGCCCTGGCCGGCCACGAGCTCGGCGAGCTCGGCGAGGGCCTCGGCGTTCTCGTCGATGATCTCCGGGAGGCGGGGGTTGGGCGGGGGAGGCTCGCTGCCGCGGTGGGTGAGCTGCTCGACGCCGTCCATGGCGGAGAGGAAGAGGGACATGTCGTCCTCCTCCTGGCCGCGCTTGGACTTGGAGGGCTTGGAGGGCGGGGGAGGCGCCTGGGGCTTCTTGGGCGGCTCGGCCTGCTTCTTCTTGAGCTCCGAGAGGGCGGACTTGAAGGGATTGTTGAAGCTTTCGCTCTTCTTCTTGGGGGAGCCGCGATCGCTCATGGTGGGACTGTAATGCGTCAGAGTGGGCCACAGTTCAACCCGGTTTCTCGCTCCCCGAGCCGGTGAGGGGCCCGGGCCCGTCTGGAGGGCTCAGGAGAACGCCTTTCCGAACATCCAGTGCGGAGGGTTCGTTGGAGGGAGCGCGCTATAGGGGCGGTACCCGCTGAGTCTCAACGGCTCCGCGTGGTTCATTCTGGTGATGTCATTGACTCAAAAGTAACCGGACTCAGGGTTGACAGCGCGGCATGCCGCCTGTATTTCCATCGCACTCGTCTGGAGAATTTCGTGCTCCGTCCTGTCACCCGAATGCCGATGTCCATGGAGGCCATGCTCATGCGTGGCCCGGGCATGCGCGCGTTCGCGGGAGGATGGGACTCCAGCCGTTTCTAGCTGAACTCCCCCTCTGAAGCGCCGCGGGTGCCCGGGTCTCCGTCCTGACTCCGCCCGCGGCACGGCTACGTTCCGAGCTCAGCTCCGACGTCCGCCTTTCGTTCCGCCGTGGGCTCCCGGTTCCTCGCCCCACGCAGTTCCGAAAGGAAGACATCCGTGAGCAGCAATTCCTCTCACCACGCCGGGAGCGGCCCGTGGTGTGTCTATAAATTCGGTGGTTCCTCTGTCGGCACGCCCGGACGGCTGCCGCGCGTCCTCTCCCTCATCTCCGAGGCCCAGCGCCCGCTCGCCGTCGTGGTGTCCGCGCTCGGCGATACCACCGACTGGCTCATCTCCGCGGCCAGCGCCGCCGCCCGGGGAGACGCGGCGGGCAGCGGCGCGGAGCTGGTGCGGGTCCGGAGCCTCGCCCGTTCCATCGCGGGCACGGTCCTCGAGGGCGTCGTCCTCACCGCGCACGAGAAGACGGTGGAGCAGCTCCTGGCCCCCATCGAGCGGTTGCTCACGGGCGTGGAGCTGACCCGGGAGTGCACGCCGGCCACGCTCGACGAGGTGCTGTCCGTGGGCGAGCGCATCTCCTCCGAGCTGGTCGCGCGGGCCCTGACGGCCCGGGGCATTCCCGCGCTCGCGGTGGATGCGCGCACCTTCCTCGTCACCGACGAGACGGCGGGCTCGGCCCGGGTGGACATCGAGGCGAGCCGCGCCCGGCTCACGCCGCTCCTTCCCGGGTGGGAGGGCAAGGTGCCCGTCATCACCGGCTTCATCGCGCGCTCGCACCAGGGGCGCACCACCACGCTGGGCCGCAATGGCTCGGACTACACCGCCACGCTGCTCTCGTGGCTGCTCGGGGCCCGGCAGGTGACGGTGTGGACGGACGTGCCCGGCGTCATGACGGCGGACCCCGCCCTGGTGGGTGACGCCTACCCCGTGCCGCGGATGACCTACGCGGAGGCCCTGGAACTGGCCCACTTCGGCACCCGCATGTTCCACCCGCGCACGATGATTCCGCTGCTCGAGAGCGGGGCCGCGCTGCACATCCGCGGCACCACCGAGCCGGACGCCCCGGGCACGCGCATCGACGCCGAGGGCAACCCGGATCCCCACCGGCCCACCAGTGTCACCAGCCTGGAGCGCCTGGCGCTGCTCCACGTCGAGTCGCTGCGTCCCACGCTCAACGAGCCGCTCGGGCATCGCGTGTTGCAGGCGCTCGAGGCGGCCCGTATCACCGTGTGGGGCGGCACCCTGTCCGCGCTGGCGCCCTCCATCTCCCTGGTGGTGCCCCAGGCGCAGGCGGAGCGGGCCCACGCCGTGCTCGAGGCGGCGCTGCGAGGGGAGCGCGAGCGTCGTGAAGTGCGCGTTCCTCCTCCCCACGCGCCGGTGACGCTGGTCACCCTCGTCGCCGAGTCCATGGGCCACCGGCCGAACGTGGCGGGCCGCTTCTTCCACGCGCTCGGGAACGTGGGCGTGAACGTGCGCGCCATCCTCCAGGGGGCCAGCTCGCGCAGTGTGTCGTGCGCCGTGGATGCGGAGGACACGGCCGTGGCGGTGCGCACCGTGCACAGCGCCTTCAACCTCAACGAGACGGAGATCAACGTCCTCCTGGTGGGGAAGGGGACGGTGGGGGGACGGTTGCTCGCCCAGCTCGCGGAGAACGCGAAGACGCTCAAGGCCCGGCATGGCGTGGCCCTGCGGTTGGTAGGCGTGGTGGACAGCCGCCGCGCGCTCTTCGAGCCCCGGGGCCTGCCTCCCGCCGAGGTCCACGCGAGGCTCGCGGACGTCTCCCCGGGCACCGCGTCTCCTCCGGACGTGAAGCCGCTGCTGGAGCGGCTGTCGCGCCTGTCCGTGCCGGTGCTGGTGGACTGCACCGCGGCGGACGGCATGGAGACGCTCTACGCGGAGGCCTTCCGGCGGGGCATCCACGTGGTGGCGGCCAACAAGAAGCCGCTCGCGCGCCCCTGGAAGGAGTGCGACTCCCTGCACGGCCTCGCCCGAGCGCACTTCCGCACCTGGCACTACGAGACCACCGTGGGCGCGAGCCTCCCCGTCATCGAGACGTTGAAGAACCTCGTGCGCACCGGGGACCGGGTGGAGCGCATCGAGGGGTGCTTCTCGGGTTCGCTCGGCTCCATCTGCCATGCGCTGATGGACGGCGTGCCGCTCTCGCAGGCGGTGCGGACGGCCCGGACGAACGGCTACACCGAGCCCCACCCGCGGGATGACCTGTCGGGCCTGGACGTGGCGCGCAAGGCCCTCATCCTCGCGCGCGAGCTGGGGCTGGAGCTCGAACTGGAGGACGTGGCCGTGGAGCCGCTCGTCCCGCCCGAGCACCTCCGGGAGGAGGACCCGGAGACCTTCCTGCGCACCCTGGGCTCGCTGGACGCGGACGTGAGCGCCCAGGTGTCCCGCTACCGCGCGGCGGGCAGGAGCCTGCGCTACCTCGCCCAGATACTCCCCAATGCTCCCGGAGGTCCCCGCGTGAAGGTGGGGCCGGTGGCGGTGGACGCATCGCACCCGGCCACCGGGTTGAAGGGCGCGGAGGCCATGGTGTCGTTCTTCACCGAGCGCTACCGCGAGTTCCACCTCATCGTCCGCGGCGCCGGCGCGGGCGGTGACGTCACCGCCGCCGGTGTGTTGGCCGACATCCTGCGCTGCCCCTGGTGGCGGTGAGCCTGGGGGCGGTGGAGAGCATCCTGTCCTACCCGGCCATGATGTCGCACGCGGCCATGCCCCGGGAGATCCGTCTCCAGCGGGGCATCGGGGATGGACTGCTGCGCTACTCCGTCGGCCTGGATGCGCTCGAGGACATCCTCGGGGATCTCGAACAGGCGCTCCACGCGGCGCGCTGACTTCGTTCCGGGCCCACACGTCGTACGGTTCCCACCGGGCTGTACAGGATTTCTCCCGCCTTCCCCCAATCAGCCACTTGCGACATCGAGGTGGGCGTTCCGGAAAGGTACGGGAATACATGGGTTCTGGATGAAGCCGCACAAGCGGCATCTGCGCAGGCGGCGGACGAAGCCGCACGCATCGTTCTGCGTGAGCATCTGCCGACTGCTCTGGCTTGTGATCAGTTCAGGAAACACATGGAGCGCATCATGAAGACCTCGGTGTCCGCTCGCATTCCGGGCGCCCGGGTTACCGGCTTCCAACGGGTACTCGTCTCCAGGAAGACGTTCCCCTGAGAACGAAAGCCCTCCGCCTCCTTCGAGGCGGTAGGAAGAGCGGCTGCCCGACTCGCACCGGAAGGGCGTGAGGAATCTCCCGCATGAAGCCGGAACCCTTCACCGACGCGCTCGTCCGACTCGTCCACTGTTACTACCCTTCTGGTCTGCGCAACGACGATCCTGGATACAGGGACTCGGATGAGAGCCAGCGCTTGACCCGGCTGCTCCTCGCTAACGTGCAGCCTTCGCCTGCCTGGAAGGGCTTCATCGGGCGGCTCGTCCAGGAGTTCCCTGGGTGCAACGTCTGGGACACGACCGTGCCCTATCATGAGCCTTGCACCAGCGTCCGGGTCTCCCTTTCGAACTCGATGCCGGATGATTCTCGGTACGACTGCGTCGTCGCCCTGCTGAGCCAACTGGCGCCGGTGTATGCCCTCTACGCTTCCCACACGCACAAACTCGCCACCACAGTGGAGTCCTGGTTTCGCTTTCCCCCGTTTCCCCCTGAGTTCCAGGCGCACGAGACGAAGCTCGCAGGGCTCATTGAGTCCACCTTCGGCTTCACTCGCTTGTCCAATGACGTCCTCCTCACTCCGGTGCCGGACCTCGTTCCGCGCACGGCCAACTACGGGCTCGGAGAAGCCTTACTCGTTGATTGCCTCTTCACCCGGGATCGCTGGTGATGGCCTCGGGGCTCACCGTCCGCGCAGCCGGAGGATCTCCTCGTAGGACTCGCGGATCTCCTGGAAGCGGCGGGAGGCCTGCTCGACGGCGCCCTTGCCGGGGTTGGCGATGCGATCAGCGCTGGGGACCTCGAACAGGCGTTCCACGCGGCGCGCTGATGCACGTTGGGCGAGCGCGCGGCTGATTGGCTGCCCACCAGCCGCCGGGAGGAGCGTCCCTGCAGAGCCGCACCGGCGGGAACAGTTTCCTGGGGGACACGGGACCGGCGCCGGGAAGCGCTGCGCGGCCAGGGAGCGGCATGCAGCTACGACTCACACGCATGGCCGAGCGCGTCGGGATGAGCTATTGGCTGGTCCCCTCGCTCTGCGTGCTCGTGGCCATCGGCCTCTCCCACGCCGCCCACGTGCTCGACTCCCACCTGTCTCAGGACGAGCACGCCTGGTACCTCTTCCGTGGAGGGCCCGAGGGTGCCCGATCGGTGCTCACCGCGGTGGGCTCCTCGATGATGACGTTCGCCGGTCTCGTCTTCTCCGTCACCATCCTCGTGCTGCAGCAGGCCAGCAATCAGTTCTCCCCACGTGTCCTGCGCACCTTTCTCCGGGATCGGCGGAGCCAGCTCGCCCTGGGCATCTTCGTGGGCACGTTCGTCTACGCCCTGCTGGCGCTGCGCACCGTCCGCGGCACGTCGGAGGGAATAGAGCCCAACGTGCCGTCGCTGTCCGTCTGGCTCGCGGTCGTGCTCTCCCTGCTGTGTGTGGGCACCTTCATCTTCTACATCCACCACGTGGCCCAATCCATCCGCGCCGTGGTCATCCTCACCCGCATCCGCGACGAGACGCGCCACACCCTGGAGCGGATGTACCCGGAGGGCATCGGCGAGGACACGCAGGAGCACCGCCTCGAGCGGCCCCCGGGACTCCCGTCACTTCTCGTGCCGTATCCCGGCTCCTCCGGAGTGCTCGTCACCGTGGACGAGGAACGTCTCTTCTCGTGTGCCCGGAAGGCCGGCATCACGCTCGCCCTGGTGCCCATGATGGGGGACTTCGTGCCCCATGGCAGCGTGCTCTTCGAGGTCTGGGGCGAGGCCGGGAAGCTCGATGTGGAGGACCTGCTGGATTCGGTCGCCATCGGCCCGGAGCGGACCCTTCAACAGGACACCGCCTTTGGCTTCCGCCAACTCGTCGACATCGCCGAGCGCGCGCTCTCTCCTGGCATCAACGATCCCACCACGGCCGTCCAGGCCATCGATCAGCTTCATGATCTGCTGCGCCGCATGGTGCTCCGGCGCTTCCCCACCCAGTCCCGCGAGGACGAGGACGGCACGGTGCGGCTGCTCTGCCCGCGTCCGGACTGGAGTGCCTACGTGCGGCTCGCGGTGGATGAGGTGCGCGAATACGGCGAGGGCTCCGTCCAGATTGCCCGGCGCCTGCGTTTCCTGCTGGAGGATCTGCTGCGGGTGGCTCCGGCCTTCCGCCGTGACGAGCTGGAGCGGCAACTGGCGCTGCTGGATGCCAGCGTCGGGCGTGCATTCCCGGATGGGCGAGAAGCCGAGATGGCCCACCGCGCCAACCCACAGGGGCACGGTCCCCACTGAGAGGAATGGCATGTTCTTCGATAGCTGGGCGGACCTGGGCCGTGTGGCACTCGTGGGCGTGTGCGCCTACGTGGCGCTGGTGGTCATGCTGCGCATCTCGGGCAACCGCACCCTCTCCAAGCTCAATGCCTTCGATCTCGTGGTAACGGTGGCGCTGGGCTCGACGCTGGCCACGGTGCTGCTGTCGAAGGACGTGTCACTGGCCGAGGGGGTGCTGGCCTTCGCCGTCCTCATCGGGCTCCAGTTCCTCGTCACCTGGAGCTCGGTGCGCTCGTCCCGGATCAACCACCTGGTGAAGTCCGAGCCCCTGCTGCTCTTCCACCAGGGGCACTTCCTGCCCGGGGCCATGCGCCGGGCGCGCATTGTCGAGCAGGAGGTGGTGGCCGTGTTGCGGCAGCAAGGCGTGGCTCGGCTCGACGCCGTCGAAGCGGTCGTGCTCGAGACCGACGGCTCGCTGTCCGTCCTCCAGCGGCCCGAGCAGCCGCCGGAGACGCTGTCCCATGTACGAGTGCCTGGTCCCGAGCAGCCGCTCCATCATTGAGGATGGACAGAAACGGGGGAAACGAGATGGCTTGGACACGTCCCACACTGGCGGGGGCCGCGCGCTTCAGCGGCAGGTGTCTGCTCGTCGCCGGCTTCGTCTTCGTCCTGGGCTACATCGTCAGCCGGCTGCCCCTGGTCTTCCTATCGGTGTTCGTGGCGCTGCTGTTGACCAGCCTCCTTCACCCCGTGACGGACTGGCTCGCCCGGCACCGCGTTCCGCGCACCCTGGCCGCGCTCGCCGCCGTGCTGCTCGCGGTGGTGCTCATCGGGGGGCTCCTGGCGTGGATCGTCCCGAGGACGGCCGCCCAACTGGCGGCGAACTCCGACATGCTGGCGCAGCGGGCCGAGTCGCTCGTGCGCTCGCTCACCCGGTTCCTGCCAGGAGAGCAGCTCACGCTGGACCAGTTGGGGGAACGGGCCGAGCAGTGGGTGGGGCAGCACTCGCGGACCATCACCACGGGGGCTGCCTCCGGTATCACGGCGCTGCTCACCGTGCTGAGCGGGATGCTGCTCTCGCTCGTCCTCACCTTCTTCTTCCTGAAGGATGGGGGCTCCCTGATGCGCGCGGCCCTCTCGCCGTTTTCGCCGGAGCGGCGCCGGCTGGCCCGTGCGGCCACGGGCCGGGCCTGGGAGACCCTGGGAGGGTGGGTACGTGGGACGGTGGTGGTGGCCCTCATCGACGCGGTGGGCATCGGCGTCGGGCTGCTCATCCTCGGGGTCCCCCTGGCGCTCCCCCTCGCGCTGCTCACGTTCCTGAGCGCCTTCGTGCCCGTCATCGGTGCGCTGATCGCGGGCGCGGTCGCGGTGCTGGTGGCGTGGGCCACGGACGGTACCCGGGACGCGCTCATCACCCTGGGCATCGTGCTGGCCGTCCAGCAGCTCGAGGGCAATGTCCTCCAACCGATGGTGATGGGCCGCGTCCTTCCGCTCCATCCCGCGATGGTTCTCCTCGCCGTCACGGCCGGAGGCCTGCTCGCGGGCATCGCCGGGGCCTTCGTCGCGGTGCCGCTGCTGGCCGCCCTCACGGCCGGGGCACAGGCCTTCTTCGAGGGGACCCGCGAGCCGCCGGGGAGCGGCGAGACGCCGCCGGAGGAACCGGAGGACGTGGACAGCCAGATGCCCCTCCCTCACTGAGGCCCCTTCTTCGACGCCTCCGGCGGTGGGACCTCCTTGCCGCGAGGCCGGGAGGGCAGGGTGAAGATGAACGCGGCGCCATTGCCGCGCCCCCCGCTCTCCGCCCGGATGGTTCCGCCGTGGGCCTCGACGATGGCCCGGCAGATGTACAGGCCCAGGCCCAGGCCACGGATCTTCCGGGCCGCGGCGGTGCGCGTGTACGGCGCGAACACCTCGGTCGAGGCTCCTGCGGCTGGAGGCCGATTCCGCTGTCCACGACCCGGACGCAGGCCTGGCCCTCGGCTTCCGTGACCGTCACCGTCACCTCTCCGCCTTCCGGGCTGTACTTGATGCCGTTGCTCACGAGGTTCGTCAGCACCTGCGCGAGCCGATCCGGATCCGCCTCCAGCTCGAGCGCCTCGGGCCCCCGGAGCACCAGCCGGTGTCCGCTCGCGCTCGCCTGCTGCTCCTCGATGATGCCCCGCACCAGCTTCATCAGATCGTGCCGCTGGAAGAAGAGGTTGAAGTGGCCGGCGTCGATCCGCGAGGCATCCAGGAGGTCCGACACCAGCCGCTCGATGCGCGCCGTCTGGTGGAGCAGCCTGCCGAGCGTCCGCTCCCGGGCCTCGGGCGACTGGCGCGCGGGGTCGCGCAGCAGCCGCACGGCGAGCAGCAGCGGCGTGGTGAGGTTCTTCATGTCATGGGCCACGGACGAGATGAACGTCTCGCGCCGCTCCCGCTCCGCCTTCAGCTCGCCCGCCATGGTGTTGAAGGCCTCGGTGAGCTCGTCCAGCTCGTCGCCAGTGCCCAGGAGCGAGCGTTCGATCGGAGACCACTCGCCGAGCTCGCCACGCCCGAGCGAGTGCGCATGCGCCACCAACCGCGAGACCCTTCCGGAGAGGTAGGCGGCCAGGGCCCAGGCGCCCCCGAGGACCAGGAGCGAGAGCGTCACGAACGCCGCGAACTGCTGCCGGAAGATCCTGTTCAGGTCCGCGAAGGCCTCCTGGGTGCCCCAGGTGACGCCGACGACCCATCCGTGCTGCACCGAAGGGACCACCGCGGCGATCCGCCGGTCCTGGCGGAAGAGTCCGGAGAATTCCGTGCTGAGCACCGGGTTGCCGGAGAGGGCCTGCTGGATCTCCGGGAGCCCGGAGAGATCCCGCTCCTCCCAGGAGGCTTCCTGCCGCGAGGTATGGAAGACGAGCCGCCCGCGGGGGTCGGCCACGAAGATGGCCTGCCCGGGCCGCAGGCCGATGTCGAGCATCCGCCGCGCGAGCTGATCGAGCCGCAGGCTGACGGTGACCACGCCCTGGATCTGCTTGTCCTCACCGATGATCGGTGCGGCGGCCACCACGGCGGGGCGCTTCACCGTCCTGCCGATGATGAGCTCCGACACCACCGGCTCTTTCGTCTGGAGGGCTTGTTGGAAATAGGGACGATCCGAGATGTCGAGCCCCACGGGCCCGGGAGTGGCGGCCGCGAGCGGCTTTCCCTCCAGGTCGAACACGCCCAGGTTGACCAGGTCGGTGCGCTCGCCCGCGAGGCGTTGGAGGAAGGCCTGGATTTCGTCCAGGTCCAGCTCCTGGCTGTCGGACTCGGCGGCGATCGCCTGCGCCAGCTTTCTGCTCTCCTGAAGCAACGCATCGACGAGCAGCCCCGACGTATTGGCGGTCTGGCTCATGCCGTTCAGCAGCGAGGTCCGGCGCATCTCGTAGTTCTCCTCGAGGCCGAACAGCAACAGCCCGAGGAGCGGCAGCAGGACCAGGGACACTCCGGCCATCACCTTGGTGCGTAACCGGATGCGGGGCATCTCATGCATGTACCCTCCGGGAATGGCGCTGCCAAGCACTCATGGCCGCGGCGGGCGTGCCGCCCCGCGTTTCCAGGCGGCGGGACGGCACGACGCCGCTTTCGTCAGTCGCGCTGGCGCGTGATGCGATCGGCCACCAGGAAGTTCTTCGTCCCCTCGAGCCTCTATCTCGAGCTGGGGATCGAGATCCCAGCCCAGCTCGCGCTCCAACTCGACGATGGGAACCGAGCGCACGGTGCCCGACACCACGATGTCCGTGTCCTCGCGCAGCCGCTGGACGTCCATCCCCTTGGCATTGGGAGGAATGATGACGGCGATCTCATCATCGAAGAGGCCGCCGCTCTCCAGCACGAAGGTGCGTGCGTCGAGCCACTCCTCGATCTCTCCCGCGACGGAGACCTGCTTTCCCGCGTGCTGGGCGATCTTGTCGTTGAGCTGCTCGACATTCATGGGGCTCGACTGAGCGGCCGCTGCTCGAGGTTGTTGGCCGGCCTCCTTGCCCTGGCTCTTGGCTCCCTGATCGGCGGCCACCGCCAGCGCGGGAAGAAACAGAAAACCCGCGGCCAGAGCGAAACGCCGCGCCTGCTTCCTGATTCGTGTCATGGCTCCTCCTCCTCCTCGACATGTTTCGTTTGTTCCCAAACAAAACCTATGGATGGAGGTTCCGTGCGGCAATACGAGCCAGGGGCTGGAGCGCACGCTGGAGGTCCCAGTCCTCGTGCGGAATCCGGGAGCTGGAGGGAGTGGACCCCGCGGGTGTCGCCGCTCCGACAACCGTCCGCCCCCTCCCTTGTACGAGGGCAGGGGGTCGGCTTCCCTGTGAGGGAAGGGTGCCATGGCTTCCAGACACGTGAAACGGTGGGGGGCAGTGGGCGCCGGGGTGGTGACCCTGCTCGTGGCCGCGGGCGCGTGGTGGTTGCTGCGCCCGGCCCCCCCCACGGTGGAGACGCTGAAGGAGAGCGTGGAGCTGGCCGCCACGGGCGGAGACCGCGTGCTGCGTGAGCCGATGCGTCCGCTCACCCCCGGGCCCCGCGTGCTCCTCTTCGCGCTCGATGGAGTGGGCGCCAACGAGTTCCACCAGGCCGTGCGCGAGCACGCCTCCGGTTCCATCCACACGCTGCTGGGCCCCAAGCGCGGCGAGCACCTCTTCGAGCACGGCTTCTCCGTCCCCGGAGCGTTGAGCATCCTTCCGTCGACGACGGTGGCCGCCTGGGCGTCCGTCTACACGGGACAGCCTCCCGCGCGCACCGGCGTACCCGGCAACGAGTGGTTCGCCCGGGACGAGGTCCGCTTCTACGCCCCCGCGCCCGTCTCCGTGAATGCGAAGGAGGACGTGCTGCACACCTTCACGGATGGGCTCGTGGGAAAGGCCCTGAAGGTGCCCACGCTCTTCGAGCTGGCCGACGTGCGGGCCTTCGTCAGCCTCGCGCACGTGTACCGGGGGGCCGACCTCTTCACCACCCCGGAGCCGCACGCCGCCGCGGACCTGCTCGTCGATTTCGCCCGTGGCCTCGTGGGGGCTCCGGATGTCGAGCGGGAGACCTACGCCGAGTTGGATTCCTCGTCCGTGGAGCACGTCCTGAAGACGCTCCGCGAGCACGGAGTCCCCCGCCTCCAGGTGGTCTACTTCCCGGGCGTGGACCTGTACTCCCATGTGGCCCCGGAGCCACTGGCGCAGCAGCGGCGCTACGTGCGCGAGGTGCTCGATCCGTTGGTGGGCCGCGTGCTGGCCGCCTATTCGGAAGCGGGAGTGCTGGAGGACACCTATGTGCTCTTCGTCTCGGATCATGGCCACACACCCGTGCTCGGCGATGACCGGCACGCGTTGTCCGCCGAGGGGGAGGACGAGCCCACCGCCGTGCTCGCGCGCGCGGGTTTCCGGCTGCGCCCGCTGAAGCTGGAGGTGGAGCCGCCGGAGCAGGATTTCCAGGCGGTGGTGGCCTACCAGGGCGCCATGGCCTACGTGTACCTCGCGGACCGCTCCACCTGTCCGAAGCCGGGCCAACGCTGTGACTGGAACCGCCCGCCCCGCCTGGAGGAGGACGTGCTGCCGGTGGCACGGGCCTTCTACCGGGCGAACATGACGGGGGAGGGCGCGGCGGACATGAAGGGCGCGTTGGATCTCATCTTCACCCGCGCGGGCCGTCCCGTGGGCGAGGACGCACCGCCCTTCCAGGTGTTCGATGGGGAGCGGCTGGTGCCCGTGCCCGAGTACCTCGCGGCCCACCCGCGGCCCGACCTGTTGGACCTCGCCAGGCGCATGGAGCAACTCGGCGCCGGACCGCGGGGGCACCGCGCCGGGGACGTGCTGCTGCTGACGCGCACGGGCCTGGAGCGCCCCATCTCCGAGCGCTACTACTTCGCCGGCCACTACCACTCCTGGCACGGAAGCCCCAGTGCCCAGGACAGCCGCGTCACCTTCATCGTCGCGCGGCCGGGTGAGGAGGGGGCCCGGGTGCGAGCACGGGTGGAGCCAGTCGTGGGGACGCAGCCCTCCCTGCTCGATGTCACCCCGCTGGTGCGGGAGCTGCTCGGGGTCCGGTGAGCGCCACTCGAAACGTCCTCCGGCTGGAGAAGTGCGTCCAGAGGCGGACGCTCCGCGCGGAAGTCACGGGCCTGCCCGGTTGGCGAGGACCAGACTCCGGGGGAATGCGACCGCCCAGGCTCCAGATCTCCCGGCGCTCCGTGCGCCGCCCCTCTCGACGAAAGCCCCGCCTCGGACGAGCGGTCGCGCGCCGTGCCGTGGTGCCGGTGCAGCAGGCCCGCTTCCGGCTGCGGACCTTCCGCAAGGCGTCGATCATCGCGGTGGCGCTGACGGGCCTGCTGCTGCTGCTGCTGGGACCGGCCGAGGAGGCCCTGGCACAGGATGGTGGGGTCACCGCCACCGCGGATGCCCCCGCGGACGCGCCCGAGGAGTCGAAGCGCCAGGTGCGGCCCGAGGAGGTGGCGCGCGAGGCGAGCGCCGAAGCGGAGCGGACGGTGCTGGGGGTGCGCCAGGGCTTTTTCAATGCGCTTCCCAAGCTCACCGTGGTCCTGGGGACGCTGCTGCTCACCTGGGTGGTGGCCCGCGGGATGCGAGCCCTGCTGCACAGGGTGCTGGGGCGCTGGTCCCGGGCGGAAGCCAGCACGGCGCTGGTGAGCATCTGCGTGTGGCTGCTGGGCACCGGCGTCGCGGTGAGCGTGCTGGCGGGGGACATCCGCGCGATGCTCGGCTCGGTGGGGCTGGTGGGTCTCGCGCTCTCCTGGGCGTTGCAGACTCCCATCGAGAGCTTCACCGGGTGGTTGCTCAACTCCTTCCAGGGCTATTACCGGGTGGGGGACCGTGTCCAGGTGGGGGACGTCTTCGGAGACGTCTACGCCATCGACTTCCTCTCCACCACGCTGTGGGAGCTGGGCAGCGCGGACCGGCCCGGCGCCGTGCACGCGGAGCAGCCCACGGGCCGGCTCATCACCTTCCCCAACAGCGAGGTGCTCACCGGCACCGTCGTCAACCTCACCCGGGACTTCCCCTATGTCTGGGACGAGCTCCTCGTCCCAGTGGCCAACGAGTCGGACCTGCGCTACGCGCTGGAACTGCTGCGCACTCTGGCCGTGGAGGTGGTGGGCCAGGACATGGCCGGCCCCGCTCACGAGTACGAGGCGTTGCTGCGCAAGGTCCGGCTGGAGACGAGCGTGGCGGACGCGCCCGAGGTCTACGTCTCCCTCGCCGACTCCTGGACGAATGTCACCATCCGCTACCTCGTCCACGCCCGGCAGCGCCGCAAGTGGAAGAGCCTGCTGGCCGAGCGGGTGATGGTGGAGCTCAACCAGCCGGCCCACGCTGGCCGGATCATCCCCGTGCTGCCACGCCAGCAGGTGCAGTTCCTCGGAGCGGATGGGCGGCCCACGGACGCGCCGGGGAGACGGGCGTGAGTGGTGGGGCTCACCGCCCGCGCAGCCGGAGGATCTCCTCGTAGGACTCGCGGATCTCCTGGAAGCGGCGGGACGCCTGCTCGACGGCGCCCTTGCCGAGGTTGGCGACGCGGTCCGGGTGGTGGGTGGCGGCGAGCTGGCGGAAGGCGCGCTTCACGTCCGCGTCGCTGGCCTCGGGGGTGAGGCCCAGCCGGGCGTAGTGCACCTGCCCATCGCCGAAGTGCCGCGCCGTGACGGAGCGGAACTCCTCCTCGGACAGCCCGAGCCCCTGGGAGACCCGGCGCAGCGTGTCCTGCTCGGCGCGCTGGAGGTGGCCATCCACGAGCGCCAGTCCATAGAGGGCATCGAGCAGCAGCATGCGCTCGGAGGTGGGGCTCGTCGCGGCAGGCGGCGGCGGCGTGCTCGAGGGACGGCGGGCGGGCGAGGTGCTCCTTGAGGTAGCGGGCGACGAGCCCGAGCGCGTCGGGGCCATACTTGAGCCGGTCCGCGAAATACTCGCGCACCACGCGCACCTCGTCGCGCACCACGTCTCCATCCGCGCGAGCCACCTCGATGAACAGGGCGCACAGGTGGCGGGCGAAATGGTCCTGGGCGGCGAACTCCTGGGGGGAGCGGGTGACGGGCTTGACGGTGTTCTCCGGCTCCGCGGTGTCGGAGGGAAGGAGGTTCAGCTCGTCGACCTGATGGCCCACCACGAGCCCGGCGATCACGAGCAGGACGATGGCCAGGGGTCCGCCGATCAACAGACCCACGGCCAGTCCAAGCATCGCTCCGAGAACTTTTCCAGGTGCCACGTTCGCTTCACTCCCTTGCCAGGAGGGAGTTTCGCATAGAGTCCGCCGCGCTATGGCCCAGTTGATCGACGGAAAAGCGGTGGCGGCGCGGGTGAGGGCGGAGGTGAAGGCGGAAGTGGAGAAGCTCAAGGCCGAGCGCGGCCTGGTGCCGGGATTGACGGTGGTCCGGGTGGGAGAGGATCCCGCCTCGAAGATCTACGTCACCGGCAAGAAGAAGGCGGCCGAGGAGGTCGGCTTCAACTCCTGGGAGCTGCACCCGGACGAGAAGATTTCCCAGGACGAGCTGTTGTCGCTGGTGGACAAGCTGAACAAGGATCCAGCGGTGCACGGCATCCTGGTGCAGTTGCCGCTGCCCAAGCACATCGACGCGGAGCGGATCATCTCGGCGGTGAGGCCGGAGAAGGACGTGGACGGCTTCCACCCGATGAACGCGGGCATGCTGTCGGTGGGCAAGCAGGCGCCGAGGCCGTGCACGCCGTTCGGCGTGATGCGGCTGCTGCGGGAGGTGGGGTGCGACCCGTCCGGCAAGCGGGCGGTGGTGGTGGGGCGCAGCAACATCGTGGGCAAGCCGATGGCGCTGATGCTGCTGGCGGCGGACGCCACGGTGACGGTGTGCCACCGCAAGAGCAACCTGGCGGCCGAGGTCGCCAACGCGGACATCCTGGTGGCCGCGGTGGGCGTGCCGGAGCTGATCAAGGGCGAGTGGATCAAACCCGGGGCGGTGGTGATCGACGTCGGCATGAACCGGATGCCGGATGGGAAGCTCAAGGGCGACGTGGAGTTCGACAAGGCGAAGGAGCGGGCCTCGTTCATCACGCCGGTGCCGGGCGGCGTGGGGCCCATGACGATCGCCATGCTGATGCGCAACACGCTCGAGGCGGCGAAGGCCTCGCTGTAATCCCCCCTCGATGGCCTTCCCCCTTCTCCCCCTCCTGGCCGGTGCCGCGGTCGTGTACATGGTCAATCGCCTCTCCTCGAAGTTGGAGCAGCAGCCGGCCATTGCCGGACCGCTCGTGCGGCGGCGCCTGCAGGAGCTGCGGCGCCGTCCGCTGCCTCGCGAGCTGGCGGTGCCCGCGCCGCGCCCCGACGTCTGGGGCGAGAACGGCTACCTCGCGCAGCCGCGCTACCAGGCGCTCTACAAGCCGCTCCTGCTGGAGGGGCATGCGGCCTGGGGCCTCGTCTACCACTACGAGTCCACCCACGACGGGGAAGGGCCCGACACCGTGGCCAGCTATGCGTGGCTGGACGCGCGGGGCGAGCTGCAGACGCGCCGGCTGAAGGAGAGCTACGACGGGATGCACGCGGCCCTCAGCCAGGGGAAGGGCGACATCATCCTCGACATGGACGCGAACCTGGAGGCCGACAAGGTCATCCTCGTCCTGCACGACCTGGCCTCGGGGCAGCACATCATCTACGAGGCCCTCCAGGCCGCTCCCAAGAAGGGGACGTGAGGCGCGCGCTGCGCGGCGATGAACTGGTGCGGCCGATGGTGGAGCCGCTGCTCGCCCGTCAGGGGAGCTGGTAACGAGGCTTCCTCCGGACGGCGCGGTAGGATGGAGCCATGCGTTCCCTCAACCTGGGATGCCTCGCCCTGATGCTGGCTCCCTTCGCGTTCGGCCTGGTGACGTTCGAGGCGGGCCTGCTGCGCAGCTTCTCCCTCGAGCTGTACTCGACGACCTACCCGAGCGTGATGGGGACGATCACCACCCGGGGGGTGGAGACGCTGCAGTACACCTATGAGGTGGAGGGGCGCACGTTCCAGGGGAACAACTACCAGTATTCCGTGCGGACCTCCTCCGACCCGGCGGCGTGGGCGGGGCCGGAGTTCCGCGTGGGCTCCCCCGTCCGGGTGTTCTACCGGTATGGCTCGCCCTGGGAATCGGTCCTGGTGAAAGGCGTGCAGGGACGCACGTTGCTGCTGCTGCTGGGGTTCACGCCGGTCAACCTCGCCTTGTTCGTGGGCCTGTTCCTGGCGGTGCGCTCGATGAGGAAGTCCCGGTTGGGAGTCCGGGTTTTCGAGCGGAACGGCCGCACGCATGTGCGTCTGACGGACAAAACCCCCCTCCTCATGGGGCTCGCGGGAGCGGGCGCGGCGGCCCTCGTGCTCTGCATCGCCGTGGGCGCTGTGATGGGGCTCGATGCGCCAGTGCCCGCGGTGGTGATGGCGTGGGGATTCGCGGTGGCCGCGGGCGTGGTGGCCGACCGGTGGTGGCAGGCGCGGCTCGACACGGGGCTCCATGATCTGATCCTCGACGAGCAGGCCCGGACCCTCTCCCTGCCGGCGACGCACGGACGCTCCACGCGGCGTGACGTGGAGTGGAGCGCCATCAAGTCCGTGCTCCTCGACAAGGAGACCCGCCGGAGCAGCAAGGGAAGCCTCTCCGAGAACTTCCGTTGCATGCTCCGTATCAACGGGGCGGGTCGCGCCGAGCTCGTGCGGGAATGGCAGGGTGACGCGGACCGGGCCGCGAACCTCGTGAACTGGTTGCAGGCCCGCCTGGGGCTCGACGAGTCTACCCTCGTGGCCCCGCGTGCCCCCGCCCCCGTGGCGAAGAAGAAGAAGGTCCGGTACTAGCGCCGGACCTCCATCCTCAGAAGAAGAAGCTCACGCTCGCCTGGGCGTTGAAGGGCGCGCCGGGGGTGAAGTGGAGATCCTCGCACCCCTCGAAGGCGTCCGCCTCGCCCGAGGGCCGGGTCCCCACGGGGCAGCTCTCCGGGCCCGTCTCGGACGGCAGCCGTGAGACGTTGGCGAACTGGGCCTCGCGCCAGGCGGTGTTGAGCAGGTTCTGCACGCTCAGGTTCACCTCGTAGAAGGAGCCCCGGTAGCCCAGCGTCGCGTCCACGCGGGTGAAGCCCTCGGCGGTGAGGAAGCGATCCTCGGTGGCGGGGCGATCGCCCAGGTGCAGCACGCCGAGCCGTCCGTAGAAGCCGCCCGGGTGCCGCGCGGACACGCCGCCGGAGAGGATGAGCGTGGGCGCGAGCGCCACCGCGTCACCGTTGCCGGCGTTCTGCACGTACGTGGCGCGCGTGAGGGTGGCGTCCGCGTCCGCGAAGAGCCACGGGAGCACCTCGAGCCGTGCCTCGGCCTCCAGTCCCTCGCGCCGGGTGGCGCCGCGCGCCTCGGTGGTGCCTTCGTCCCCCACCCAGACGAGCTCGCTGTCCAGGTCGAGCCGGAACACCGAGCCGGCCACGTCCAGCCGGCCGAACAGCCGGGTGCGAGCGCCGAGCTCGTACCCGCGCGCGCGCGTCAGCGGAGTCACCGGCTCCGGCAGGCGCACCACGCCGCGCGCGTCGTTGGAGTGAAAGCCGTGGCCGTAGTTGACGTACACGTCGGTGCCGGGGAGCGGCGTGAGGACGAGACTCGCCTTGGGCGAGACACGGGCGGCCTGCTCCACCCCCGAGGTCTTCGTGCCGGGCGTGGCCAGGTCCTCCCGGTGGTCCTCCACGTCGAAGCCGAAGGAGTCCGCGCGCAGGCCGAGCACCGCGCGCAGCCAGGGCGTGAAGGTGATGTCCTCCTGGGCGTACAGCCCGAGGCTGCCCTCGCGGATGCTGGCGTCCACCACGCGCTCCAGCCGCTCGCGGTCCCTGTCGTAGCTCAGCCCGTTGTCGATGGTGTCGCTGCGCAGCTGCGTGCCGAGCGTGGTGTCGAAGTGGATTCCGCCCCACTGGCGCCGGAAGCGGTACGAGGCGTTGAAGCCGAGCATCGTGCGCCGGTCGTTCTGCTCGATCATGTCTCCGTTCACCGGGTCGCGGCTGAAGAAGGTGAAGTCGGAGTAGAGGTTGAGCCGGTACTGCACGGCGTACGCCATGACGTTCACCTCACCGTCGTGGGTGAGGGTGCGCCAGGTGGCCTGGGCGCTGTGCCGCTGCGAGTTGCCGCCCTCGGCGCCGTTCAGTGTGGCGAAGCGATCCAACCTGCCGGCATTCACCTCGCGCAGGGGAATCTGGCCGCTCGCGTTCCAGCCGCTGCCGTAGGAGGTGAGCGCCAGCGCCAGCGTGGAGGTGGGGGAGACGTGGCGCGTCACCTGGGTGAGGAGGCTGTAGCGTTGCAACCGCTCGGGGTTGAGGAAGGGCCCGTTGGTTCCGTACACCTGCCCGGCCACCACGGGGCTCCAGCCCTCCACATCCGGGGCGGCGACGAAGAGTCCGCGCCAGGTGTCGAAGGAGCCGCCGCCCAGGGTGAGCTGGCTCGTCTCGAAGTCGCGGCGGGTCACCAGGTTCACCGCGCCCGCGGTGGCGAAGTCCCCGTCCTGCGCGAAATAGGGGCCCTTGCGCACCTCCACGCGCTCGATGAGCTCGGGGATGACCCAGTTGAGGTCCGCGTAGCCCTGGCCGTGCCCGTGGCTCACCATGTTGACGGGGATGCCGTCCACGGAGAGCGCCACGTCCGTGCCGTGGTCCGCGTCGAAGCCGCGCAGGAAGTACTGGTTGGCCTTGCCGCCGCCCGCGTGCTGCACGACGTAGAAGCCGGGCACCACCTGGAGGATGTCCGCCGGGCGCGGATGGGGGCGCAGCAGGAAGTCCCGGTCCCGCACCGTGGAGGACGAGGCCGCCGTGAAGGGCCGCCGTGCCGTCACCGTCGTCCGCATGTGCGAGGACTCCTCCGGGGGCCGGGGCGTGAGCGCCTCCGGTTCGGGGGCGGGAGGCGGGGGAGCCACGGGGGCCTCCAGAGGAGGAGGCTCGGCCGGAGCGGGGAGCACGGGAGCGTCGGAGGGAGCGGGGTCCTGCGCGAGAGCGGGAACAGCGCACACGAATGCGGCGATCGCGGCCAGAGGGGCCGCGCGAGTAGACAGCATGGGGGAACGACCTCGATGCGAGAGGGGGAACGAAGGAGACAGACCGGCGTGTGGAACGTCGGTGCCGCCTACGGGGCCTGAGGCATCGCGGTGGGGCGGAGCGGCGCACCCGGCTGGGCGCGCTCCTGTCCCAGGTGCCGGGCGCCGACTTCGACCCAGAACACCCGGAAGGGGGGCAGGGCGAGCGAGGGCAGCGCCACCGCCTGGAGGTGCTCGACACTGCCGGTGCCGTGCGTGTGGCCGGCCGGCTTGTCCGGGTGCTTTCCGTGTGGGCCCGCCGGGCCGTGCGAGTGCGGTTGGCTCTCGTCGTGCGGGGCGGGGGGCTCGGGCGCTTCAGCCCGCTGGTGGGAGACCCAGACCCGGGCCGCGGGCGCGGAGGAGGAGGGGAGTGCGCCACCGTGCCCGTAGATGGCGTGGAGCACCGGCGCGAAGGCGAGGCCATACACGGCCACCCACAGGCCGAGCCAGCCCAGATCTCGGCGGTCCTCCCTCGTCAACAAAACCGGGTGCTCCTCTTCGTGGCTGGAAAGTGCGCCTCCCCAAGCCACGAACGGGCCACTTTTGCAAGGCCCGCGCTACGAGCGCACGAAATCGCGCACGAGCTGGCTGACCTCCCGCGGCTTCTCCAGGGCGATCCAGTGGGTGCCGTCGGGGATGCGGTGGATGGTCAGGTTGGGCACCAGCTCCTTCAGCCCGCGCTGCCCGTCCGGAAGCAGGTAGGTGTCCTGCTCGCCATGGATGAGGAGCACGGGCGTCTGCACCACCAACTGCTCCGGCTTGAGCCCCTCCAGCAGGTTGCTGCCGCCCGGGTGGCCCTCACCGTCCGGCGGTCCCATCTTCGCCGCCCGGTAGTAGTTGAGCATGCAGGTGATGGTCCCCGGCTGCTTCCAGGCGCTGATCCACTCGGAGGTGTCCTCCTCCGACAGGATGGCGCCGTGGGCCCGGGCGTCATTGAAGACGGCCTGCTTGGGCCAGGCGAAGTCGTCGCCCATGATCTGCGGCTCGGCCTGCGGCGAGCGGAAGACGAGCATGTACTGGGCCGCGAGCTGCTGGCGGGGGTTCTCGCGCAGCTCGCGGTCGAACAGGGCGGGGTGCGTGATGTTGAGCGTGATGAACCGGTGCACCAGGTCCGGGTGGCGCAGCAGGAAGCTCCACCCCAGCAGCGCGCCCCAGTCCTGGCAGACGATGGACGCCTTCTTCAGCCCCAGGTGCTGGATGAGCCCGCGGATGTCCTCGACGAGGTGCTTGATGTGGTACGCCTCGACCTCCCGCGGCTTGGAGCTCAGGTTGTAGCCACGCAGGTCCAGCGCGATGACGAGGTGATCCTTCCCCAGCTCGTTGAGCTGCTTCTTCCAGGCGCCCCAGTACTCGGGGAACCCGTGAATGAAGAGGATCGGCTCTCCCGCACCATGCGTGACGTAGTGCAGGGTGACTCCATTGATGTCCGCGTAATGATGCTGCAAGGACCGACTCCCGGTGGGCTGGCTGGACGGCTGCGTGCGCAGGATAAGGCCGGCCGCCCCAGAGCGAAAGTCCGCTGTGACTGGACTTCCGGGCTCTTGCGTGGAACTCCCAGGGAGTGGCTTCGCGCCTCCTGGCGCGGCGCGGTCAGGTGAAGTGCTGCCGCACCTCGGGCATGCTGAGGACCCACAGCGTCCACAGGGCGAAGGGGAAGCCCAGGAAGCAGACCGGCGTGACGGGGGTGATGGCGGTGACCGCGCCCACCACCACCAGGCCCCACCGGCGCAGGCCGAAGGCGCTCCATGCCCCCACGATGGTCAGCAACCCAGCCAGGATGGACACGATCATCTTGAGCGGGGCCTCCCACTCGGTCTGCCCCCGCAGCGAGGTGGCGAAATCCGCCGGAGCGGGCAGCCAGCCCCGCATCACGGCCGCCATCACCAGGGCATAGGCGATGGTGATGACGCCCACGTTCATCAGCATGAACGCCGGGGGGCGCAGCCGCCGCAGCGCCGGCCAGCGCGGATCGCTCCGCGGAACGTTCAATCCAGGTCCACTCATGTCCGGGCCCTCAGGGCGCTCACGATCATCCGCGTCGCCGGAGACTTGTTGAGCGTGTAGAAGTGGATACCCGGCACGCCGCGCGACAGCAGCTCCATGCACTGCACCGTGGCATGCGCCACGCCGAGCTGCACCAGCGCCTCGGGCTGATCCTTCACCCGCTCGAGCTGCAGCCCCAGGCGCATGGGCACCGTGGCCCCGCACATGCGGGTGAAGCGCTGCACCTGCTCGTAGTTGGTGATGGGCATGATTCCCGGGACGATGGGCACGTTGATGCCGATGCGGCGCGCCCGCTCCACGAAGTCGAAGTAGAACGCGTTGTCGAAGAAGAGCTGCGTGATGACGAAGTCCAGGCCCGCGTCCACCTTCTCCTTCAAATGACGCAGGTCGTCGTCACGCGAGGCCGTCTCCACGTGGCCCTCCGGATAGCACGCCCCGCCCAGGCTGAAGTTGAAATCCTCCTCCCGGATGAAGCGCACCAACTCGGAGGCATGACGGAAACCCCCGGCCACGGGCTCGAAGGCCGTCTGTCCCTGGGGCGGATCCCCCCGGAGCACCAGCACGTTCTCCACCTTCGCGTCCTTCAGCCGATGCAGCACCTCGCGCAGCTCGCCGGGCGTGTGGCCCACGCAGGTGATGTGGGCCATGGCCTCGATGCCCGTCTCGCGCTTGATGCGGGTGACGAGCTCCACCGTCCTGTCCCGGGTGCTGCCACCCGCGCCATAGGTGACGGACACGAAGCCCGGCTCCAGCGGCGCCAGGTCCTCCAGCGTCTTCAGCAGGTTGGCGGTGCCCTCGTCGGTCTTCGGCGGGAAGAACTCGAAGGAGAAGCACGGGTTGGATGGATTCAAACGATTACGAATCTTCATGACGCGAGCAGTCTAGAACGTTCCAGGGGGTTCCCCGAGAGCCTTGATTGAGGGAGGTGCGCGGTTATAGTCCGCGCCGTTTTTTCACCCCCCTCAGGAGAGAACAGCATGGCCCGCCGTACGCCCCTCAACGAGGCCCATCGCAGGCTGGGCGGCAAGATGGTGGATTTCGTCGGTTGGGACATGCCGGTGCAATACACCTCCGTCATCGCCGAGCACGAGGCGGTGCGCAATGCCGTGGGTCTCTTCGACGTCTCCCATATGGGGGAGATCGAGTTCTCCGGCCCCGGGGCCCTCGAGACGGCCAACAAGCTCATCACCAACGATCTCTCCAAGTGCGCGGACGGCCAGGCCGTCTACGCCGGGCTGCTCAATGAGCAGGGCGGCTTCGTGGATGACGTGGTGGCCTACCGCTTCTCGCCCGAGCGGATCCTCATCGTCGTCAACGCGTCCAACAAGGACAAGGATTTCGCCTGGATGCAGGCGCGCGCCGAGGGCGTGAAGCCGGTGGACCGCAGCGACGACTACGCGCAGATCGCCGTGCAGGGCCCCAAGGCGGTGGGCCTGGTGCAGCGGCTGACCTCCGTGGACGTCTCCAAGGTGGGCACCTACCGCTTCACCGAGGGCCAGGTGGCCGGCGTGCAGTGCCTCATCTCGCGCACCGGCTACACCGGCGAGGACGGCTTCGAGCTGTACTGCGCGCCCGGTGACGCGGAGAAGCTGTGGGAGGCGCTCCTGAAGGAGGGCCAGCAGGACGGCGTGAAGGCCTGTGGCCTGGGCGCCCGCGACAGCCTCCGCACGGAGATGAAGTTCGCCCTCTACGGCAACGACATCGACGACCACCACACGGCCCTGGAGGCGGGGCTGGGGTGGATCTGCAAGCTGGACAAGGCGGGCGGCTTCATCGGCCGCGACGTGCTGGCGAAGCAGAAGGCCGAGGGTGTGAAGCGCAAGCTGGTGGGCTTCGAGCTGACCGGCTCCGGCATCCCCCGCCACGGCTACCCCATCCTCAAGGACGGGCAGCGGGTGGGCGAGGTGACCAGCGGCACCATGGGCCCCTCGGTGAAGAAGCCCATCGGCATCGGCTACGTGCCCACCGAGCTGGCGGCCGAGGGCTCGACCTTCGACGTGGAGATCCGCGGCCGTCCGGTGTCCGCCGTCGTGGTGAAGACCCCCTTCTTGAAGAAGTCCTGACGCAGTCCCAAGCCCTGAGCAGCCCTACCCGAGGAGCACGGACATGGCCGGCAACATTCCGCAGAACCTGAAGTACACGAAGGAGCACGAGTGGGCCCGCGTCGAGGGGTCCATCGTGGTGGTGGGTGTCACGGAGCACGCCCAGGAGGCGCTCGGTGATGTGGTGTTCGTGGATCTGCCCAAGGTGGGCGTCACCGTCACCGCCGGCAAGCAGTTCGGCGCCATCGAGTCCACCAAGGCCGTTTCGGATCTCTTCTCCCCCCTGAGCGGCAAGGTGGTGAAGGTGAACGACGCCCTCAAGGACAATCCCCAGACGATCAACTCGGACCCCTACGGGGCGGGGTGGATCATCGAGCTCGAGCCCTCGGACAGCAAGGAAGTGGCCGGGCTCATGGATGCCTCCGCGTACGGGGATCTGCTCAAGAATTCCTGATGTCCCCCGGGTCTGAATGAACGAACGAGGCCTGGGTGTTACCTGGGTCTTTTCGTCACACCCGCACTGCGAGTGCTCGAACTATGTCCTTGAACTGGAAATACCAGGAATCGTTCTCTGACCGGCACATCGGCCCGGATGAGAAGGAGCTGCACGGGATGCTGAAGACCGTGGGCGTGGGCTCGTTGGACGAGCTCATCGACCAGACGGTGCCCGCTGCCATCCGCTCGAAGGAGCCGCTGAAGCTGGCGGCGGCCGCCCACTCGGAGCACGACGCGCTCGCGGTGCTGGAGACCATCGCGGCGAAGAACCAGCTGCTCCGGTCCTTCATCGGGATGGGCTACTACGACACCCAGACCCCGTACGTCATCCTCCGCAACATCCTGCAGAACCCGGGCTGGTACACCCAGTACACGCCCTACCAGGCGGAGATCGCCCAGGGCCGCCTGGAGGCGCTGCTCAACTTCCAGACGATGGTGATGGACCTCACCGGGATGGAAGTGGCCAACGCGTCGCTGCTCGACGAGGGCACCGCGGCCGCCGAGGCCATGGCCATGGCGCTGCACACCAAGGGGGACGACAACGGGGGCGGCGCCTTCTTCGTCTCCGAGACCTGCCACCCGCAGACGATCGACGTGGTGCGTACCCGCGCCCAGCCGCTGGGCGTGGACGTGGTGGTGGGTGACCACCGCACGGTGGACCTGGGCGCCAAGAAGTTCTTCGGCGCGCTGGTGCAGTACCCGGCCACCGATGGCCTGGTGCACGACTACCGCGCCTTCGGCGAGAAGGTGCACGCGGCCAATGGCCTCTTCATCGTCGCCACGGATCTGCTGGCGCTGACGATGCTGACGCCGCCGGGCGAGTTCGGCGCGGACGTGGCGGTGGGCAGCGCCCAGCGCTTCGGCGTGCCCATGGGCTACGGCGGCCCGCACGCGGCCTTCTTCGCCACGAAGAACGCCTACACGCGCGTCATGCCGGGCCGCATCATCGGCGTGTCCGAGGACGCCCAGGGCCGCCGCGCCCTGCGCATGGCGCTGCAGACGCGCGAGCAGCACATCCGCCGCGAGAAGGCCACGAGCAACATCTGCACCGCGCAGGTGCTGCTGGCCATCATGGCCGGCATGTACGCGGTGTACCACGGGCCCCAGGGCCTGAAGGCCATCGCCGAGCGCGTGCACGGCCTGACGGTGCTGCTGGCGCGCGGCCTGCGCAAGCTGGGCTACGGCGCCAACTACGAGAACATCTTCGACACCCTCCGGGTGGAGACGGCGCCGCCGCACATCCGCGGCATCCTCTCGGCCGCCGAGGCCAGGGGGATGAACTTCCGCCGCATCGACGAGCGGGCCATCGGCGTGAGCCTGGACGAGGCCACCCGCCCGGCCGACGTGGAGGCCATCCTCGCCGTGTTCGCCGGCGCCAAGCCGCTGGGCTTCACGCTCGAGGAGCTGGGCCAGGACGTGCAGAGCAGCCTCCCCGAGGCCCTGCGCCGCACCAGCCCGTACCTCACGCACCAAGTCTTCAACAGCTACCACTCCGAGACGGAGATGCTGCGGTACATCCGCCGCCTCGAGTCGCGCGACCTGTCGCTCACGCACTCGATGATTCCGCTCGGCTCGTGCACGATGAAGCTCAACGCCACCGCGGAGATGATTCCGGTGACGTGGCCGCAGTTCGGCAAGATGCACCCCTTCGCGCCGAGCTTCCCAGGCGGCGGGCTACAAGGTGCTCTTCGAGCAGCTCGAGCAGATGCTGGCGAGCATCACCGGGTTCGCGGGCGTGTCGCTGCAGCCCAACGCGGGCAGCCAGGGCGAGTACGCGGGCCTGCTGGTCATCCGCGCCTACCACCAGAACCGGGGCCAGGGGCACCGCAACATCTGCCTGATTCCCTCGTCGGCGCACGGCACCAACCCGGCCACCGCGGTGATGGCGGGCTACCAGGTGGTCGTCGTCAAGTGCGACGAGAGCGGCAACATCGACCTGGCGGACCTGCGCGCCAAGGCGGATGAGCACAAGGACAAGCTGGCCGCCCTGATGGTGACCTACCCGTCCACGCACGGCGTGTTCGAGGAGGAGATCAAGGACATCTGCGCCGCCGTGCACGAGCGCGGCGGACAGGTCTACATGGACGGCGCGAACCTGAACGCGCAGGTGGGGCTGACGTCGCCGGCGAACATTGGCGCGGACGTGTGCCACATCAACCTGCACAAGACGTTCTGCATCCCGCACGGCGGTGGCGGCCCGGGCATGGGTCCCATCTGCGTGGCGAGCCACCTGGTGAAGTTCCTGCCGGGGCACGCGGTCATCACCACGGGCGGCAGCGACAGCATCGGGGCCGTGTCCGCGGCGCCGTGGGGCAGCGCGAGCATCCTGGTCATCTCGTGGATGTACATCGCGATGATGGGCGCCGAGGGCCTGACGAAGGCCACGAAGCTGGCCATCCTCAACGCCAACTACATCGCCGAGCGGCTGCAGGCGCACTACCCGGTGCTCTACCGCGGCAAGCGGGGCCGGGTGGCGCACGAGTGCATCGTGGACCTGCGGCACCTGAAGAAGACGGCGGGCGTCGAGGTGGAGGACGTGGCCAAGCGGTTGATGGACTACGGCTTCCACGCGCCGACGGTGTCCTTCCCGGTGGCGGGCACGCTGATGATCGAGCCGACGGAGAGCGAGTCCAAGGCGGAGATCGATCGGCTGTGCGACGCGCTGATCGCCATCCGTGGGGAGATCCGCGAGATCGAGGAGGGCAAGGCGCCCAAGGACAACAACGTCCTGAAGAACGCGCCGCACACGGCGCGGGTGATGACGGCGCCGGAGTGGAACCGGCCCTACTCGCGTGAGCAGGCGGCCTTCCCGGCGCCGTGGGTGGCCGACCACAAGTTCTGGCCGTCGGTGGGACGGCTGAACAACGTGCTGGGCGATCGCAAGCTGGTGTGCTCGTGCCCGCCGATCGAGGACTACATGTCCCCGGAGCCGTCCAAGGCGGCATGACCCGCGGGGGACTCGAATCCCCCGGCTTCACCCAGACAAGGGCCTCAGGTTCTCCGGAACCTGGGGCCTTTTGTCTTTCCGTGAGTCTCGTCTTCTCGCGAACCGAGAATCACTGCATCCATTCTCCATCCGTGCCGGATATTTCTGACAACCATGAATGCATACAACGTGATATTCCGCGTGTGACGGTATTCACGGTTCTTTCGGGTTCCAGCCTGGGGATTCAGCGCCAGGTCCGAGAGAAGGAGAGAGGCCATATGAAGCTCAGGCGCGGCACGCGGGGTTTCGCGCGGTGGAGTGGACAGGGACGTGGGCGGTTCTTCGTGGCGCTGGTGGCGCTGGCCACGGGAAGCGCGTGTGACAGCACGGACACGCAGCAGCAGCCCAACGCTCGCGGCTCGGCGAACCTGGCGGAGCGGTGTGAGGTGAAGCCGCCCTTCACGGGCCACTTCCAGCCGGAGCTGCAGTGGGAGTGGACGGGCAGCCCGGTCCTCCCCACGCACAAGCAGGTGATGATGCAGCCGGTGGTGGTGGACGTGAACCGGGACGGCACCCCGGACATCGTCTTCAGCTCCTTCGACGGCGACTTCTACAACACGGCCTACCAGAACGGTTACGACGGCAACTCCAACGGTGTGCTCCGGGCCATCAGCGGCGACACCGGGCTGGAGCTGTGGACGGTGACGGAGCCGGCGTACCGGGTGAAGCCCGCGGCCAGCATCGCCGCCGGTGACATCGACGGTGACGGCGCCGTGGAGATCTGCGGCATCCCGGAGAGCGGGCGCGGCATCATCTGCTTCGAGAACGACGGCACCTTCAAGTTCCGCTCGGCCGCGGACGCGTACGACTACAACGAGTGGGGCGGCCCCTCGCTGGCGGACCTGGATGGCGATGGTGCCGTGGAGATCCTCGACGGCAACCGCGTCTACAGCAACACGGGCGCCCTGAAGTGGGTGGGCTCCGACGGCATGGGTGGTGCCCTGTTCACCGGCCCCGTGTCCTTCGCGGTGGACCTGAACCACGACGGCAAGCAGGAGGTGGTCAACGGCCGCTCCGTCTACCGCCATGACGGCGTGCTCAAGTGCACCAACACGGAGATTCCGCACGGCTTCGCCGCGGTGGGCAACTTCGACAGCGACCCGGAGGGCGAGATCGTGGTGGTGGGCAAGGGCCTGGAGGACACCCACGGCCGGGTGAGCCTGCTGGACACCAACTGCGCGCTGCTGTGGACGCGCGAGGTGCACCTGACGGGCACGGACCTCCCGCTGCACGACAAGGCGGGCCACGGTGGCGCGCCCAACATCGGCGACTTCGACGGGGACGGCCAGCTCGAGATCGGCCTGGCGGGCGACTGGGACTACACGGTGTACGGGGCGGACGGCACGGTGAAGTGGTCCTTCCCCATCCAGGAGTACAGCTCGGGCAAGACGACCTCGACGACGTTCGACTTCGAGGATGACGGCCGGCTGGAGGTCATCTACGCGGATGAGCTGAAGCTGCGCATCTTCGACGGCGTGACGGGAGCGCTGCGCTGGGAGACGGCGCATAGCTCGGGCACCACGCACGAGTTCCCCATCGTCGCGGACGTGGACGGCGACGGCGCGGCGGAGATCGTCACGGTGGAGAACAACCACGCGGCCACCGGCTTCAACGGCGTGCGCGTGTGGCACGACAAGAACGAGGGCTGGGCCGGGACGCGGAAGATCTGGAACCAGCACGCCTACTCCGTCACCAACGTCAACAACGACGGAACCATCCCGGCGCGGCCTGCGAGCAACTGGCTCAACCCGAAGCTCAACAACTTCCGCTCCAACGTGGCCAACTACTTCGGAGAGGGCCCGAGCCCCTTCGCGGCGGCGGACCTGCTGGCCTCCGACGTGACCACGTCGTGCGACGGGTACGGCTCGCTGGTGCTCGGCGCGCGGGTGCGTAACCAGGGTGAGGCGGCGGTGGCCGCGGGAGTGAAGGTGGCCTTCTACAAGGGCAACCCGGCTTCGGGCGGCACCCTGCTGGGTGTGGCGACCGTGCCGGACGCGCTGCCGGTGGGGGGCTCCTCCATCGCCACCGTCTCCGTGGCGTCCACGGCTCACGGCGCCTCCGAGGTGTGGGCCGTGGTGGATGACGACGGCACGGGCACGGGCGCCACCTCCGAGTGCCGCGAGGACAACAACGGCTCCTCGGCCATGGGCAACCTGTCGTGCGTGACGACCCCGGCCAATCAGCCGCCCGTGGCCCTGTGCCGCGACGTCACCGTCAATGCCGACGTCTACTGCATGGGCAGCGCGAGCGTGGACAACGGCAGCTACGACCCGGACAACGGGCCGTCGCCGCTCTCCATCTCCGAGGTGCCCTACGCCTCCTTCCCGCTGGGCACGCACCCCGTCACGCTGACGGCTTCGGACGGTGAGGCGAGCGCCCAGTGCGTGGGCCGCGTCACCGTGGTGGACACCGCGAAGCCCGCGGTGAGCTGCCCGGCCTCGCAGGTGCTCGAGACGTGCTCGCCCGCTGGTGCCCCGGCCACCTTCGCGGCCTCGGCCACCGACAACTGCGGCCCGGCGCCCGTGAGCTGCTCGTACGCCTCGGGCTCCACCTTCCCGGTGGGCGAGACGGCCGTCTCCTGCTCGGCCACGGACGGCTCCGGCAACACGGCCTCCTGCGGCTTCAACGTGACGGTGACCGGCGACACCACGCCTCCGGTGCTGAGCTGCCCGACCGCCCCCGTGGTGGTCAACGCGTGCGGCGAGGGGGGCTCCACGGCCAACTTCTCCGTCTCGGCCACCGACAACTGCGGCGAGGTGGCCGTCACCTGCTCGCACGCCTCCGGCTCCGAGTTCCCCGCGGGCAACACCGAGGTGAGCTGCTCGGCCACGGATGCTTTCGGCAACACGTCCTCGTGCGGCTTCTCCGTCCAGGTGAGCGGGGCCAGCCCCTCCACGCCTCCCACTCCGGGCGCGGACCTGGGGACGGAGCTGTGGTCGCCCAACCACAAGTACGAGTACGCGCCCCTGCTGCTCTCCGAGTGCGCGGCGCCCGCGACGGATGCGTGCGGCAAGCCCCTCCCCCTGGAGAAGTACGGCCGCATCCTCCGCGTCACCTCGGACGAGGTGGAGGACGCCAACGGCAACGGTGACGGCCGGACCTGCGATGACATGGTCATCGTGAGCCCCACGTCCGTGAAGCTCCGCGCCGAGCGCGAGGGCACGGGGAATGGCCGCGTCTACACGCTGCACTACGTCGTCACGAACGACGCCGGCGTCTCCGCCCAGAGCAGCTGCCGCGTCCACGTGCCTCACGACCAGTCCGGCCGCGGCGCGGTGGACAGCGGCGTGAAGTTCTGCGTCGGCGAGGGCTGCCCCCCGGGTACCACCGAGGGGAGCTCGCTCTGCAAGTGAGTCCGTAGCCAGGTGAAGTTCGGGTGAAGTCGCGCGGGGCCCGGGACCGGTTGTCGGTCCCGGGCCCTTCGCTTTTGGACGACGTCGGGTCACGTCGTTCTATCTGGGGGCTTCTCTCACCTGCGGTGCCAGGACGGATCAGCCGCTACACCTGGATGGAACAAGTCTGTCATTGCCATCTTTGGTGTTCGTAAATAGATGGCACACATCTGCCTTCACAGTCTTTTCCGCTTACCGAGAATCAAGAGCAACCGGTACATTGGTCGAGCTTGGTTGCTTGGTGTTGAAACCGGGTCATGCCCGAAAGCGAAGGAGAGAAGCCAAATGAAACTCAAACGCAACACCCTGGTTCCCTCGGAGTGGCGGGGCCTGGGGCGTGAGCGGCTCTTCGTTGCGCTGATGGTGCTGGCTACGGGGGGAGCTTGCAGCACGTCGGCGTCGAAGGAGCAGTCCAAGGCTCGCGAGTCGGGAAAGCTGGCGGAGCGGTGTGAGGTGAAGCCGCCCTTCACGCCTGGCTTCAAGCCGAAGCTGCAGTGGGAGTGGACGGGCAGCCCGGTCCTCCCCACGCACAAGCAGGTGATGATGCAGCCGGTGGTGGTGGACGTGAACCGGGACGGCACCCCGGACATCGTCTTCAGCTCCTTCGACGGCGACTTCTACAACAACGAGATCAAGGAACAACGGAACCCCAACGTCGACGGCGTGCTGCGCGCCATCAGCGGCAACAACGGGACGGAGTTGTGGTCGGTGGAGAACTCGGAGCACCGGGTGAAGCCCGCGGCCAGCATCGCCGCCGGTGACATCGACGGTGACGGCGCCGTGGAGATCTGCGGCATCCCCGAGGATGGGCGCGGCATCATCTGCTTCGAGAACGACGGCACCTTCAAGTTCCGCTCGGCTCCGGACGCTTATGACTACAACGAGTGGGGCGGCCCCTCGCTGGCGGACCTGGATGGCGATGGTGCCGTGGAGATCCTCGACGGCAACCGCGTCTACAGCAACACGGGCGCCCTGAAGTGGGTGGGCTCCGACGGCATGGGTGGTGCCCTGTTCACCGGCCCCGTGTCCTTCGCGGTGGACCTGAACCACGACGGCAAGCAGGAGGTGGTCAACGGCCGCTCCGTCTACCGCCATGACGGCGTGCTCAAGTGCACCAACACGGAGATTCCGCACGGCTTCGCCGCGGTGGGCAACTTCGACAGCGACCCGGAGGGCGAGATCGTGGTGGTGGGCAAGGGCCTGGAGGACACCCACGGCCGGGTGAGCCTGCTGGACACCAACTGCGCGCTGCTGTGGACGCGCGAGGTGCACCTGACGGGCACGGACCTCCCGCTGCACGACAAGGCGGGCCACGGTGGCGCGCCCAACATCGGCGACTTCGACGGGGACGGCCAGCTCGAGATCGGCCTGGCGGGCGACTGGGACTACACGGTGTACGGGGCGGACGGCACGGTGAAGTGGTCCTTCCCCATCCAGGAGTACAGCTCGGGCAAGACGACGTCGACGACGTTCGACTTCGAGGATGACGGCCGGCTGGAGGTCATCTACACGGACGAGCTGAAGCTGCGCATCTTCGACGGCATGACGGGAGCGCTGCGCTGGGAGACGGCGCACAGCTCAGGCACCACGCACGAGTTCCCCATCGTCGCGGACGTGGACGGCGACGGCGCGGCGGAGATCGTCACGGTGGAGAACAACCACGCGGCCACCGGCTTCAACGGCGTGCGCGTGTGGCACGACGAGAACGAGGGCTGGGCCGGGACGCGGAAGATCTGGAACCAGCACGCCTACTCCATCACCAACGTGAACAACGACGGAACCATCCCGGCGCAGCCTGCGAGCAACTGGCTCAACCCGAAGCTCAACAATTTCCGCTCCAACGTGGCCAACTACTTCGGAGAGGGCCCGAGCCCCTTCGCGGCGGCGGACCTGCTGGCCTCCGACGTGACCACGTCGTGCGACGGGTACGGCTCGCTGGTGCTCGGCGCGCGGGTGCGCAACCAGGGCGAGGCAGCGGTGGCCGCGGGAGTGAAGGTGGCCTTCTACAAGGGCAACCCGGCCTCGGGCGGCACGCTGCTGGGCGTGGCCAGTGTTCCGGACGCGCTGCCGGTGGGCGGCTCCTCCATCGCCACCATCTCCGTGGCGTCCACGGCTCACGGCGCCTCCGAGGTGTGGGCCGTGGTGGATGACGACGGCACGGGCACGGGCTCCCTCTCGGAGTGCAACGAGGGCAACAACAACGCCTCCGCGATGGGCAACCTGACGTGCGCGGTGACGACTCCGGCCAACAAGCCGCCGGTGGCCCTGTGCCGCGACGTCACCGTCAACGCCAACACCGCCTGCCAGGGCTCCTCCACCGTGAACAACGGCAGCTACGATCCGGACAACGGGCCGTCGCCGCTCTCCATCTCCGAGGAGCCCTCCGGCTCCTTCCCGCTGGGCACGCACCCCGTCACGCTGACGGCCTCGGATGGTGAGGCGAGCGATCAGTGCGTGGGCAACATCACCGTGGTGGACACCGCGAAGCCCGCGGTGAGCTGCCCGGCCTCGCAGGTGATCGAGACGTGCTCGCCCGCCGGTGCCCCGGCCACCTTCGCGGCCTCGGCCACCGACTCGTGCAGCCCGGCGACCCTGTCGTGCTCGTACGCCTCGGGCTCCACCTTCCCGGTGGGCGAGACGGCCGTCTCCTGCTCGGCCACGGACGGCTCCGGCAACACGGCCTCCTGCGGCTTCAACGTGACGGTGACCGGCGACACCACGCCTCCGGTGCTGAGCTGCCCGACCTCTCCGATCGTGATCAGGGCCTGCGCCCCGAGCGGCACCCGGGTCAACTTCGCGACCTCGGCCACCGACAACTGCGGCGAGGTGGCGGTCAACTGCTCGCATCCCTCGGGCTCCACCTTCCCGATGGGCGAGACGGCCGTCACCTGCTCCACCCAGGATGCCTTCGGCAACGTGTCCTCGTGCGGCTTCTCGGTGGTCGTTGGTTCCACGGGCGGCGGCAGCGGTGGGGGTGACACCGATGACGACGACGACGGCGATGACGACGATGGCCACGGCCACGGCGGTGGTGGCCACGACGATGACGATGACGATGACGATGGCCACGGCCACGGTGGCGGCCACCACGATGGCGACGGCTGCGGCAAGAACCACGGCGGCGGCAAGAACCACGGCGGCGGCAAGAACCTCCTGATGCAGAAGGTCGGCTCCTTCTTCGGGGGCTTCGGTGGCGGCCACGGCAGCCACGGCAACGGCAATGGCAACGGCCACGGCAGCCACGGCAACGGCAACGGCAATGGCCACCACGACGGCTGCGGCGGCGGCGACGATGATGACGATGACGACGATGATGACAACGGTGGTGGCGGTGGCGACGAGGTGTGCGGCTACTGCAACGACGGCGCGCCTGTCGCCGGCGCGGACAAGGGCGTGCAGGTGTGGCCGCCCAACCACAAGTTCGTCACCATCTCGCTGTCCGAGTGCGCGCAGCCCGCGACGGACTCGTGCGGCAACACCCTGCCGTTGGACACGTACGGCCATGTGCTCCGCGTCACCTCGGACGAGGTGGAGGATGCCAATGGCAACGGTGACGGCCGCACCTGCGGGGACATGTCCGTCAGGGTGGGCAAGTCGTTCGTGCAGATCCGCTCGGAGCGCGAGGGCACGGGGGATGGCCGCGTCTACACCATCCACTACGCCATCACCAACGACGCGGGCCTCTCCACCGAGGCCACCTGCCGCGTGCTCGTGCCGCACGATCAGTCCGGCCGCACGGTGGTGGACAGCGGCGTGAAGTACTGCGTCGGCCAGGGGTGCCCCGAGGGCACCACCGAGGGCAGCCCGCTCTGCAAGTGAGTCAGTAATCGGGTGAAGGGGCGAGGGGCCTGGAACCGGCAGCCGGTTCCGGGCCCTTCGTTTTCGTCCCGGGATGATGCACCTGGGTTTCGGGTAGCATCCCAGGCCATGCGGATCTTCTTCCTCCTGCTCGTGGTTCTCGTGGCCGGTGACGGCCGGGCCGAACCGGACACCTTTGGTCTGGGAACGGGGAGGGACGGCTACCTGCGCCTCGATTCCGGGAGCCGCATCGTCAACCGCTATGCGCGCCTCATCGCCGATGCGCCCTCGGGCTCGAGCGTTCTGACGGTCTCGGACTCCACGGGCTTCGCCGCGGGAGACCTGGTGCTCGTCCACCAGTCCACGGGCCTCGCCGCGCCGGACTCCGGGAACCAGACGCCCCTCGACCTGGGGAGCGGCCAGGTGGGCCGCATCGAGTACGCGCGCGTGGCCTCGGTGTCCCCGGGCGTGATTCGCCTCACCGCGCCCCTGCTGTATGGCCGTGCGGGCAATCTGTCGCAGGTGGTGCGGGTGCCCGAGTACACCGATCTGGAGGTGCGCTCGGGGGCCTCGCTGCGCGCCGCTCCCTGGGATGGGAGCGTGGGCGGCATCCTCGCGGTCATGGCCACCGGACGCCTGCGCAACGACGGCCTCATCAGCGTGGACGGTGCGGGCTTCCGCGGCGGGGCCTTCCTCTCCCACGCCAACCTCAACGGGTGCACGGGCCTGGATGAGCCGGTGGCCAGTGGTGGCGCCTATAAAGGAGAGGGTCTGGCGGCCGGCCGCTTCGGCACGGCGTCCGGGCGCGGCAACCTGGCCAACGGCGGTGGAGGAGGCATCTGCCACAACTCGGGCGGGGGCGGCGGTGGGCACGCGGGGCTCGGAGGCCAGGGGGGCCGCTCCGCGCCCGCCGATGGCGAGCAGGACGTGGGAGGAATGGGCGGGGCCCCGCTGGTGTACCGGCCCTACGAGCACCTCGTCTTTGGCGGCGGCGGCGGAGCGGGGGAGGGCAACAATGATGGTGGAACAGGCGGCGGAGCCGGAGGCGGGTTGATGCTGCTCCGCGCCACGGAGGTACGGGGCTTGGGGCGCTTCAGCGCGGCCGGTGCCACTCCGCCTCCGACGCCCGGAGGTGATGGCGCGGGCGGTGGCGGGGCGGGCGGGGCCATCTCCATCCGGACCCGGGAGGAGATTGAGTGCGGTGCGGTGGAAGCTCCCGGTGGCGCGGGGGGAGACAACAGCGAGACGTCCTTTCCGCTCGCACCCGGCGGTGGCGGGGCGGGGGGCGTGGTGTTCCTCCAGGGAGAAGTCTTCGCGTGTTCGCGCTCGGTGCTCGCCGGAGCGCCCGGACGGATGGCGACGGATGGTGGCACGCACGGGGCCGGGCCCGACAGCGTGAACGCGGGCCCGGCCCTCGGCTCCGCGCAGGCTCTGTCCCGTCCGTTCGGCATGCCCTCCGCGCCCGTGCTGACGCTGCCCGCGGACGGAGCCCAGCAGGAGGGGCCGGGGCTCCACGTCGAGGGCCAGGCCGCCGCGGGGGGCCAGCGGGTTCTCCTCTTGCTGGATGGGGTGCTCCTGGCCCGGTTGGAGACGGGCGCCGACGGCCGCTTCGCATTCGACGTCCCCGAAGCCCTCCCCATGGGACACCACGAGCTGCGCGCCGTCACGGAGGAGCTCGGCGTGCACAGCCTCTCCTCCACGCCCGTCGGCTTCACGGCCGTGCCCCAGGGGAATGGTGGGGGGCCGCCCGGCGAGGTGCCGCCCGGCGAGGTGTCTCCCCTGGTGCTGTCGGTGGGCTTCGGCTGCGGGAGCGCTCCGGGCGCGGGTCTCGGGGCCGGGGCGGTGCTGCTGGCCGTGGTGGCCGCGCGCCGCCGCCGCAAGCCGTGAGCCCTCAGTCCCCGCCGAACATCAACCGGCGCACCACGGGCACGGGCGGGTAGCCGTAGGAGACGACGGCGTCGTGGAAGCGTTGCAGGCTGAAGTCCTTGCCCCAGCGCCCCTTCGCCTCCTGGCGCAGGTAGAGCGCCAGCTGGCTCACTTCTCAGGCCTGTGCAGGGCGCGGGCGCCACATCCCGGGCAGTAGCTCGAAATCCGGGTGAACTTCAGGAAGGCTTTGCAGATGGGGCATCTGCAGAGGACGAAAATGGAATAGCAGACGCTGGCGACGATCAGGAGGAAGGCCGGAGTCAGTACGAGCAGTGCCGTGGACTTTGGGAAGCGGCCCGCCAGGAGGATGAGTGGGAAGGCGGATGCGGTGAGGGCACTGACGATCTTGATGCGGTGATGGACCTGCGCGGTGATGTCGCGCGATGGCGCGGGAGGAGCAGCAGTGTCATTCGGCATGGCTCCATCCTATCACTCGAGCGTCACGGCCCCGCTCCTGGCCCCCATCGCCGCGGGAAGGGGAAAAACCGGGTGATTCCGGAAACGTGAGGAATCGGGATTGGCGGGAGATGGTTGATACACCCTCAGCGCGGGAGGCTTCATCCCCCCCCATTCCGAGGTCCATCATGTTTTCAGGTATCACCGCGCGCTGCCTGGCCGCCGTCAGTACGATGTCGCTGCCGGTGGGTTTGGCGCAGAGGTCGTCGAGGAGAAGCAGGAGCAGGTTCAGTCCACCGGGCAGGAGATCGTCGGCGGTACCGCCACGACGATCAGCGCCAACCCCTGGCAGGTGTCCCTGCAGACCAGCTCGGGCTTCCACTTCTGTGGCGGCTCCATCCTCAACGCCAACTGGATACCACCTGGGGCAGGGTGCCGGAGAAGAGCGAGCCCTCGAAGTGCGCATCGACGATGCGGCGCAGGGAGCGCTGGGCGGGGGAGAGCGCGGCGGCGTCCGCTTGGGAGGCGGGGCGCGAGGTGGCACGAGCGGACAGCAGGACGAGCAGCGCGGTGACGAGCGCGCGGGTGGACGGCACGTGCAATCAACACATCCCGGTATGTGAGCCTCGCCCACCCACGTGCCCGCGACAACCCGGGAGTCGAGGAGCAGGAGATGCACCCGAGCGTGGCCTTCAGCGTCGATGACACGGAGGACTGGGGACTGCCGCTGGCGGGCCCCGGCCTGCTGCTGGGCGTTCCGCGCGAAGGCCCCTGGCGCCACCCACCGTCCCTGCATGTCGAGGCCGCGCCGGACTACCGGTTGCGCCTGAGCAGCGGAGGGCAGCCCTTGCTCTGGGTGCGCATCGACTCCTGGTGGGACCGGTGCGGCTTCCTCCGGGGCAACGCCCACGCCCCCTGGGGACTGCCTTCGTTATCGGCGGCCGAGGTGCGGGAGGTGGCGCACGCGCCGGGGACGGACAGGTGGTGGGAAGCCTGGATGTGGCGCCTGGGGCGCGCGCTCGCGCAATCCGAGCATCCGGTGCTCCACGCGGGCCGTTGGTGCCTGCGTCCCCTCCGGGCCATTCCCGCCAGCGAGGCGTATCACTATCCCGTCAGCACGATGGAGTGGCGGTTCGGTCAGCCGCCGCTCCCTCCCCACTCACCCGAAGGCGTCCTCCGCTTCGAGCGCTTCCGGGTGGAGGCCTGGTCCTCCTACGGCGAGCCCTCGGAGGTCCGTACGGGGGCGATGATGCCGCTGCGTGCGCCTTCACCCGAGGACGATGGGCGGGTGAAGAGCTGGCGCAAGCGCGCCCGGGACGGGACGCTGCCTCCCGTGGTGCTGCTCTACGTGGACCTGCTCATGAAGTGGCTGGTGATCGACGGGCATGATCGCCTGCACGCGGCCCTGCTCGAGGGAGTCCCGCCGCCGCTGCTGGGGCTCTGGCCGGTCCACGAGGAGGTGTTGCCCGCGCTGCCCGAGAAGTACGAGGGCATCATGCGGGCGGCCGAGCACCACCTGCGCGCCGGGGCGACGCCCTCCCTCGTCGACAGGGTGAACCGCATGTTGCTGGTCAACTACGCGCAGCGCAGGCGAAGCACCGTGACCCGGGGCTGGCCGCTGAAGGGGGGACTCGAGGCCTGGCGGGCCGAGGTGCTCGCCTCGCGCCGGTGGAGCCCCTTCCCGGCGGACACCGAGGACTGGGAGTGGTTCGCGTAGTCAGACCAACACTCCGCGGTGCCCTTGCCGCCATGCCTCGCCGCCTCCACCTTGGCACCCGGAGTGTGTCCTGAAGGGCCGGCCGGACGCGGAGAGTGGATGATGGGGCGTGGGTGGGGGTGGGTCGCGGCGGCGGTGGTGTGTCTGACGTGGGCGTGTGGCCCCACCGTGGAGGAGGCCACCGGGGGGTTGCCGGGCACCGGACAGCCGCCTCCTGGGAGTCCGCTCCCGTCACCTGTCCGGCCGCCGACACCCCAAGGACCCTCGGCGTGCGCGGAGCATGACCTGGGCCGTGCGCTCCCGGTGCTCGTCACGGGCACCCTCACCGGTGGCTCCAATCATCACCGCGCCTGCAACTCCCAGACGTATGGAGATGGTGCCGACACCTCGTACGCCTGGACGGCTCCCGAGACGGCCCTCTACGTCTTCGACACCTCCGGCTCCACCTCGGGCGTCCTGCTCGATGTGCGGAGCGGGAGCTGCGACGGGCCGGTGCTCGCCTGCTCGCGCCGGGAGGGGCAGGGCTCCGGGTACGTGCCCCAGGCGCGGCTGCCGCTGAAGGCGGGTGAGACGGTGGCCATCTTCCTGGATGGGGGTGGCTCGCTCCACCCGGATTTCTCGCTGCGCATCGCGAAGGCGGCCCCCAGCGAGGCCGGTGCCTGCCAGGACGGGATGGACAACGACGGCGATGGAGCGGTGGACTGCGGCGACCCCGAGTGTGATGGGATACCCGCCTGCACCCCGAGCGTCTGCGCGGCGGTGGATCTCGGGTCGGCGCTCCCCGTGCGGCACGTCGGCACGACCTCCGCGGAGCATGTCCGCTTCGCTCCCTCGTGCGCTCCGGGTGGCCTGGGCTCCGAGCGCGTCCACTCCTTCACGCCTCCCCACTCGGGTCATTACGCGCTCAGCGTCCGGCGGCATGACTCGGAGGACGCGTTCCTCCCGATGCTTCACCTCCTGGCGGACTGCGCGGGAGAGACGGAACTGGCTTGCGTGCCCGCACAGGCCCACGCGACGGGCCGCTACCAGTGGCTCGAAGGTGGCAAGCCCGTCCTCCTCGTGGTGCGGGACACGGCGGGACGGGAGGCGGACTATGAACTCACCGTCACCCGCTATGTCGACAGAGAGGCCGGTTTGTGTGGGGACGGCCTCGACAACGACGCGGACGGCCGGCGTGACGCGGAAGACAGCGACTGCATCGGGACGTGCAGCCCCACGAGGTGCCAGGACCTGAAGGCGAGCTGCGGCGAGTACTCCGACGGTTGTGGTGGCACCCTCCAGTGTGGAAGCTGCGGCGAGGGGAGGACTTGCGGCGCGGTCATCCCCGGCGCCTGCGGGAAGTGCATCGTGGCCGCGGATCTGGGCAGCACCTTGCCGTTGCGGCACTCGGGAATGCCCGAGGGATTCCTCAACTACATCCCCATGCATGGCGAGGTCCTGTCCTCGACCTTCACCTGGACGGCGCCGCGCACCGGCGACTATGTCATCAGCAACGCCGGCTCCGGCGCCTCCAGCCGGCTGACGGTCCGCCTCGGGAGCTGTAACGGCCAGGAGGTCCCCGGCTCCCACCCACTGCTCCCGGACCGCTACTCCCTGAAGGCAGGAGAGACCGTGTACCTCACGCTCTTCGGCGATGGTGCGCGGCTCGGCTGGGTGGACAGCTACTACCACCTCCACATCACCGAGGCGGCGCCCGGTGGCGAGCAGGGCCACTGCGCGGACCGGCTCGACAACGACGGCGATGGGAAGGTGGACTGCCAGGACGCGGACTGCGGCGCGACTCCCGAGTGCCAGGGGCGTGCTTGCGCGGACGTGGATCTCGGCAACGCGCTGCCCGCGTGGGGCAGCACTCCCACGAGCCGGGGGTACAACTTCTTCCGTCCGAGCTGTGCCTTCGACAGCTACCCCGGCCGGGACGAGCGGGTGTACGCGTGGACCGCTCCCAAGGCGGGCCGGTATGTCTTCCACGGCCGCTGGCGCGATGGGCTGCTCTCCCTGCGCAACGGGTGTGCGGGCCCGGAGCTCGCTTGCGTCAACTTCCCCGGAGTTGGCCAGAAGCTCGAACGTGTGGTGCTGGTGCGCGAGATGGCACAGGGCGAGTCCCTCATCGTCGTCCTCGAGGGCACGGAGGGCGAGGACGAGCTACCGGTCGCCAACTCGGATCAACTGTTCGTCCACGAGTGGGCCCCCGAAGAGGGCCCCGGGCTGTGCGAGGACCAGCGGGACAACGACGGCGACGGCCTCGCGGACGAGCTCGACCCCGGTTGCTGACCGCGCCGTTCTACGCGGTCCCATGCCGCGTCAGCCGGACTGATTCGACGAAGGCGAGCAGTTCCTTGATGTCGAGGGGCTTCACGAAATGGTGGCGGAAGCCCGCCGCCTGGCTGCGTGCGTGGTCCCCGTCCAGGCTGTAGCCCGTGAGCGCGGCGAAGACGGGGCTCGACTCTCCCAGCCGCTCCCGGATGCGCTCGGCGACGCCATAGCCATCCACCTCGGGCAGGCCGATGTCGAGCAGTGCCACATCCGGACGGAACTCGCCGGCCCGGTTCAACGCCCCCTGGCAATCGTGTGCCACGGCCACCTCGTACCCGCTCAGGGCCAGCAGCTCGGCCAGGCTCTCGGCGGCGTCGACGTTGTCGTCCACCACGAGCACGCGGAGGAGGTTCCCGGGGTTCGTCGTGGCTCCGGCGGCGGCACGCTCCCGCTGGGTCTCCTGGGGGAGTGCCGCCTCGGCGTCCGTGTGCCTCGGCAGCCAGACCGTGAAGCGGCTGCCCAGGCCGGGCCCCTCGCTGTGTGCCTCGACCCGGCCGCCATGCGCCTCGACGAGACTCCTCACGAGCGCCAGGCCGATGCCCAGACCTCCTTCACTCCGATCAATCGTGCGAGCCCCCTGGACGAAGGGCTCGAAGAGCCGGGGGACGAGCTCCGGCGACAATCCCTGGCCATCGTCCTCGACGACGAGCGCGATGCCTCCCTCCTGCTCTCCGGCCCGGAGCTGGATGCGCCCGCCAGGGGGCGTGTACTTCGCCGCGTTCATGAGCAGGTTGGCGACCACCTGCGTCAGCCGGTCGGCATCCGCCAGCACCGGCAGGCCCGAGGAGGACACGTGGGTCTCGAGCACGTGATGCCGCTGCCTGATGAGCGGGGCCGCCGCCTCCACGGCCCGGACGGTCACGGCGGAGAGCTCGAGCGGCTCGCGGCGGAGCGACAGTTGTCCGCGAGCGAGCCGGGCCATGTCGAGCAGGTCATCCACGAGGCGGACGACGTGCCGGAGGTGCCGGGAGATGACCTCGTGCTCGGGTGTCTGCGCGAGGCCCCGCCTGCGGAGCACCTCCATCGAGGTGACGATCGGCGCGAGCGGGTTGCGCAGCTCGTGCCCGAGCATGGCGAGGAACACGTCCTTGGCCCGGGTGGCCTCGACGGCTTCGGCGCGTGCCCTCTCGGCGGTGGCGAGGTTCGCGTCCCGCTCGCGCTCGCGCTCCCGCAGCAGCAGTCCGGAGCGTTCCAGCGCTTCGCCCAGTTGTGCGAGCTCGCGCACGCTGGACGGCTCCATGTGGGGACGGTCTCCCCGCGCGAGCGCGGCCGCGGCGTTCGAGGCCTGGGTGATGGACCGCTCGAGCCGCCGGGAGTAGAGCCAGGCGCCGCCCGCGCTCGCGGACAGCAGCACGAGCCCGAGCCATCCGGCGGTGAGCATCGAACCGGTCACGGGTGCATCCAGGACCCGCCGGGGACTGACGATCGCCGCGGTCCAATCCGAAGGCTGGCTCCGGCTGAACGCCACGTAGACGGGCGCACCATCCATCGACACGTCGGAGTACACGCCCTCGAGCGAAGCGCGGGTGTTCTCCTGGAACGAGGGAGTGGCCCGCTGGCCGACGAAGCGCACGGGGTCGCGGGTGCGGGCCGCCACCATCCCCCGCGGGTCGACCAGCGTGCGCGTCCACTCCTCGTTCCCGGACGACGGGCTGGCCACGACTTCCGTGAGGGACTCCGGCGTGATGACGGCCGTGAGCACGTATCGGAGCACGCCGTCGCGCATCACCGGCACCCGGATGGGCAAGGCGAACGCCCGCCGCGGGCCCTTGCCGACGGCGAGGCCTCCGACGATGGGTTGGTGCGTCTCGAGGACGCGCGCGAAGCTCTCCTGCTCGGCGACCGGCGGGAGCGGGGCCCCCCAGGGATACGAGGTGTTGAGCAGCAACCGCCCGTCCGGGGAGATCAGCAGCACCTGCTTCCAGGCCGGCTGCGTGCGGCGCACCCGCTCGCACTCCGAGAGGAAGGACTCCAGCTCGCCTCGATCCAGATGGTCGGACTGGGCCAGGGCCTGGAGCGTCCGGATGGAGCCGGACATCTCCCGCTCGAAGGCCGTCGCGAGCGAGCGCGCTGAACGGACCACCCGCCGCTCGACGTCCTGGCGCTCCAGGCGCGCGAGCTGGAAGACCACGACCGCGGCGAAGACGACGGCGGGCAGGAGCGTGCCGACCGCGAGCCGGACGAGGTGCCAGCGGAGTGGGAGGGAAGGGGCCGGGGGGGACAAGGCGGGACTCGCGCGCACGGTATCTGGAGCACCGCGAGCCGCGCAAACACGGCTCAGCCACACTCCAAAGTTTCACAAGGGCACCCGTGTGGCAGCTCGCGCGTGAGGGCGTACGACGCGGGGAAGCGACGGCTCAGCACTGCGCCACGGGCGCCTTCATGGCGAAGAAGAGCACGGGGCGCACGAGCGTTTCGAGCTCGGCGTCGTACTGGCGTTGCTGGGCCGCGGCGGCTCGGAGCTCCCTCTTGCCCGAGAGCAGGTAGCTCGCGCCGATGAGTGCGAAGGTCGTGAAATAGATGACGCGTTCGATGTTCATGCCCCGGTAGGGTCCGCAAGGGGGCTTTGTGACGGAGTCCCGAGGGATGCCAGCGGAGCGGGCGGGCGGGCGGTGCCCCCCGGGGCTCACCGGGTGGAGAGGTGGGGCCGGGAGGAGGGGAGCCGGGCCGGCTCGACGTGCACCACCACGTCCACCACCTCGGGGAACTCCGCCTGTATCCGGGCCTCCACGGCGTCGGCCAGCTCATGGGCCTGTGCGGTGGTGAGCTGAGGATCCACCTCGATCTTCAGGTCCACGTACACCGTCCCCTCCATGCCCCGGCTGCGCACGTCGCGGCACGAGCGCACGCCCGGCACCTGGAGGGTGAGCAACTCCACCTTCTGCGGATTCAACCGCGCCGTGTCCGAGAGGATGCCCACCGCCTGCTTGACGATGCCCCACGCCACCCGGGCGACCACCACCAGCACGCCCAGCGTGACGATGCCGTCCGCCTTCGGGAAGCCCAGCCACACCAGCCCCATGGAGCCCAGCACCGCCAGCGTCACGCCCACGTCCGACAGCGTGTGCCGCGCGTCCGCCAGCAGCAGCGGGCTCCGCAGCTTCTCGCCCTGTTTGCGCTCGAAGGTGGTGACGGCCAGGTTGACCAGCAGCGTGCCCACCATCACCCCCGCCATGAGCGGGGTCACCGTGGGATGGCGGTCGTGCAGCAGCGAGTCCAACGCCATGCGCCCCAGCTCCAGCATGGCGATGCCGATCATCGCTCCGATGCCCAGCGAGGCCAGCGCCTCGAACTTGCCGTGGCCGTAGGGGTGGTCCTCGTCCGCAGGCTGGGAGGCCACGGACATGGCCACCAGGCCGAGCACGTTGGAGCCTCCGTCGATGAAGGAGTGCACGCCATCCGCGGTCACCGCGGCCGAGCTGCTCATCCATCCGATGACGACCTTGGCCACCGCCACGGCCCAGTTGGCCAGGAGGATGGCGGCGAGCACGTTGCGCACCTTCCGGTTGCGCTCGATCAGGGAGGAGGCGTCCACGCGGCGCACCCTAATTCCAACAACGCCCGTACGCGAGCCTCCCCGGCGTCCGGGCAATCAGTTGGGCTGACGGAAGAGCCTCATCCGGGGGCCGCCGCCCATCTCCATGAAGAAGCCGAACTTGAAGCGCACCTTGGAGTTGTCCTCCAGCAGGCCCGGCGGCGGGTTGGGGAAGGGCTGGGCCTTCTTGAAGGACTCGACGGCCGCCAGGTCCAGGAAGTCCAACCCGCAGCTCTTCTCGATGGTGATGTTCGCCACCCGCCCGTTCTCGTCCAGGGTGACGTTGACCAGGGTGTAGCGATCCTTGCCGCTGTAGGTCTGCCCCGTCGGATCCCTCCGCATCAGCGCCGAGTTGGGATCCCACTGCGTGCCCACGCTCTGCTTCACCCGGTTGAAGAAGCTGGCGTACTTCCACTCGCGGGTGTTGAGGTAGGTTCCGTCTCCCTCCTCCGCGTCCTTGAGGTGATCATTGGGCGCCCCGCCGATGATCTGATCCATCACCGCCTGCGAGGGCATCAGCCTGGCCATCCCCGGAGAGCCCATGCGGCCGGTGGAGCCCTCTTCGTCCGCATCGGAGCCCTGCTGGATGCGCAGCCGCTTGGAGTTGCCGGCGAGCTCGTCGCTCTCGTCGCGGTTGTTGACCTCCATGCCCGGGCCCGAGGCGTCGGGGTCCTGCTTGAGGGCGATCTCCTGCTTCTTCTTGGCCTCGGGCAGCTCGAAGGCGGACTTCTTGCCGCCCTCCTTCATGGGCCGCTCGTCCGCGCCCGTGCCGTTGTTGCCGGCGACCCGCGGAGCCGTCTCGTTGCTGGCGCCCGAGCCCTCACGGGACTCGCGCGCCGTCGTCCGCGGCATGGCGTTGCGGTAGAAGGGCGTCTGGTCCTTCGCGCGCGTCTCCTTCTCCACCTTGTTGTTGTGCTCGGCGAGGTATTTGGCGTCCGGCGCTTCCTGCTGGTTGCCCGGAGCCACGTCCACCACCTGACCCTTGGGCTTCTCCTCGGGCTTCTTCTCCGGCTTCTTCTGGCCGGGCGGGGAAGCCTGGGGGTTGGTCGGCTGGGGCCCGCGGTTCTTCGCCCACTCCTGGGCACTCATGGGGCGCATGACCACGGCGCTCGCCGGCTTGGGGGGCTTGGGCTCGGGCGGCAGGTTGAGCTGGATGTAGGCCATCAGCGACAGCAGGCCAACGAAGGCTCCGTGCGCCAGCAGGGCCAGGACGAGGGCAATGAGGTAGCGAGCGGGCCGTTCCCGCCTGCGCCGCCGCTTGTAAGCCTGCTCTGGAACCGAAGGACCCGTCGACACGCGTGGTGATGATAACCCCCGAGCCCGCCCCGTACTCCCGAGACGTTTTCAGGGTGACTTAATAGATAGGCGCGACCTCGGCACCGTTGAAGTAGAAACGGAGGATGTCCTGGTAGCGCTGCCCGGCCTCGGCCCGGCCGATGGCGCCCGTCTGGCACATGCCCACCCCGTGGCCCCAGCCGCCGCCCCGGAAGCGCCAACCGGTGAGGTGGCCCGCGCCATCCCGCTCCTCCTCCAACAGGGCCATGGCGCTGTTGAGCATCCCGAAGAGCCGGCGGATGTTCAGCTCGCCCCGGACCTGGGTGACGCCCCGCTCGCCCGCCACGGTGAGGGTGCGGGCCCGGCCGGACACACCCCGCTCGCCCAGGCTCAGCGCGTGCACCGGGCCCACCCCGAGGTGGGGGGTGAGCGCGTTCACCTGCTCCAGCGTGAAGCGCTTCTCCCAGCGGAACTTGCCCGCCCGCGCGAAGCTGGAGAGGCGGCAGGCGGCGGGCAGCTCCGTCCGCAGGTACTCCGCGAGCGCCCGGGGGGTGGGCAGGCCCTCCGCCGGGCCGAGGAGATCCGGCCTGCCGCGCAGGCTCGGGTTGGGGGGGCCGCCCCAGACGACGTCGTTGTCCTCCGTGTGGCCGCCGCACACCGCGCTGTACACCGAGTCCACCAGCTTGCCGTCCGAGGAGAACAGCCCCTGGCCCCGCGTGGCCTCCACCGCCGCGCTCGTGCTGGCCGCCTCGCCCGTGCGGCCCCGGTACACCGCGCAGTGCTGCTCGGAGCACAGGAGGTAGGGATCGGCCAGGTGCTTGATGCCCACCTTCGCCAGCACCTCGCCTCGCGCCGTCACCGCCTGCGCCTTGAGGGCCTCCGGGTGCGCCCGGGCGTAGATCTCCGAGGGCACCAGCCCCATGAGCAGCTCCTCCAGCTTCACCACGTTGACCACCGCCAACGTCCCGTGGCGATCCACCGAGAGCTGCAGCGTGCCCCGGAAGCTCCGGTCCTCGAAACCGTGGTTGTCGTAGCCGACGTCGTGCTCCACCTGCCGCACGTCGAAGCCGGCGCCGTCCAGGGTCTCCGCGTGGAGGTTGTCCTGCGCGAGCCCCACCACGTTGCCCGCCTCGTCCCGCAGCTCGAGGATGGCACGCGAGGGCGCGCGGACCTCCTCGAAGAGGGTGGTGCGCACACCGAACTGGCGCAGCAGCTCCGCCTGCCGCTCCGTGGCCCGCGCCGGGGTGAGCTCCTCGTCGAGCAGCAGCAGGTAGCGCCGGTTGTCGATGACCTTCCCGGCGATGCCATAGAGCACGCCGAGCACGTGGGCGCGCACCGCGACGCCCCGGGCCTGCCAGCGCGCCTGCACCTCGGCGAGCCCCTCCTTGTCCGCGAAGGGAAGCTCCTCGAGCTGGATGCGCGCGGACAGCTCCGCGGGCGTGCCGTCGGTGACGCGCACCGTCCAGACCGAGCCCGCCGGGGCCTCCAGCAGCCGCTCCGCCTCGCCGCCGAAGCGCAGCCGCATCCGCCCCTTGGGGGAGAAGCGCACCTCGCGGCGGCCCTGCATCAACCCGATGGGGACCTGCGGCTCACCGCCCCGGAAGTCCAGCCGCTTGAGCGCGTCCGGCGCGGGCAGCTCGCCAGGGGGCGGCGCCTCCAGGACCGGAGCGGGGGGCTTCCCCTGGAGGGCAGGTGCGGCGGCCGGAGTGGCGGCGGGGGGCGCGCGGGCCGCGGACTCGGAGCGGAGCGCCTCCGGGGACGGAGACGGCGCGGCCCGGCGCGGCGCGGCGCAGGTGACGAGGAGGATCGCGAGGAGTGGAAGAACGGCTTTGAGCAAAGCCCCCCGACGGTACCTGTGGATGGCGCTCACCGCCACCTCCTGTTCGGAGTCCAAGCAGGCAAGCAGGAGGGGTGGCGAATACCGGGACCCCGTACAGGGGTTCCCCCTGCTCATGAAAATCCAAGCAAGCAAGATGAGGAAGACTCCAGCGGCTCTCCTGGCCGCCTGCTCGCTGGGCCTGGGCCTGTGGGCCTGTGGCGGGACCGGGGGAATCGGTTCCGACGGGCAGCCCGGCATGCCGGAGAATGCTCCGCGCCTCAACGCGCCCTCGGCCGTCACCCGGCCGGGCGAGCCCGCGCCCATCGGCGCGCAGCCCGTGGCGAACACGCCCGTGGCGGACCTTCCTTCGCACGAGGGGCACTCGCCCATCGCCGAGCCTTCGCCGCAGCCGGCGCTTGCCGAGCCCCAGTCCCCCCCCGCCGCACCGCGCTTCACCCGGGAGTGGGTGGTGAGTGCGTCCGGGAGCGACTCCGGTGACGGAAGCGCGGCCCAGCCGTTCCGCTCCATCGCCAAGGCCATCTCCCTGGCGGGCCCTGGCGAAGTGGTGCGCGTGCTCGCGGGCACCTACGCCGAGCGGGTCGTCATCGGCGACAACGCCAAGGCGGGTTCCGAGGGGGCCCCCATCACCATCCAGGGCGAGGGCAAGCCGCGCATCGTTCCGGGCTCCGGCTCCGGCGCGCTCGTGCAGGTGCGGCGGCCGTACTGGATTGTGGATGGCTTCGAGCTGGACGTGCAGCGGCAGCCCGTCTACGCGGTGACCTTCCAGGGGAACGTGAAGGGCTCGACGCTGGCCAACTCGGAGCTGCACCACGGCACGCTCGGCGCCGCGGTCACCACGTATGACGGCGCGACGGGCGCGGTCATCGAGAACAACCACATCCACGGCTTCGTGAAGAACTCGGGCAACCAGGACTCGCACGGGGTGGTGGTGCAGCCGACGTCGCGCGACATCACGGTGCGCAACAACGACATCCACGACAACTCGGGTGACTCGGTGCAGTGCCTGGGGCCCGAGGGCTTCAGCTCGCTGCCGCCCGCGGATGGGCTGCTCATCGAGAACAACCACTTCTACTCCAACCGCGAGAACGCGGTGGACATCAAGACTTGCTACAACGTCACCATCCGCCGCAACAAGATGCACGGCTTCAAGCCGAGCTCCACGGCCAAGGGTGACGCGGTGGTGGTGCACTACTCGGCGCGTGACGTGATCATCGAGGACAACGAGGTCTACGACTCGGGCAAGGGCATCTCGGTGGGAGGCAACCACGAGGGGCCGGTGCCGAAGGGTGTGGTGGTGCGGCGCAACCGCGTCCACGACATCACGAAGCAGGGCGGTGGCGAGGGGACGGCCATCCGGCTGGAGAACTCGGAGGGCACGGTGCTGGTGAACAACACGGTGACGCGCGCGGACACCGCGCTCATCCTGGGGCATGGCACGGGCGGCGCCACGAGCAACCTCCAGGTGGAGAACAACCTCATCGCGGAGTCGGCGGTGGCGGTGAGCATCGGGAGCCAGCGGCCGGGCCTGAAGATGGGGCACAACCTGTTCCCGGCGGGAGCGCAGTTCAAGGCCAACGGGCAGCCGGTGGACCTGGCGGGCTTCCAGCAGGCGGCGGGTGACAGCACCTCCACCACGGGCAACGCGGGCGCGGCGCCGCCGGCCTTCGGACCGGACGGGGTGGCCGTGGACCAGGGCGCCAACGTGGGCCTGCCCTTCTGCGGCGGGGCTCCGGACATCGGCGCGGTGGAGACCGGCTGCTAGCCGCGGTTCCCTGAGTCCGTGAAAGAAGAGAGAAGGCCCGGTGTGGAGCGATCCGCACCGGGCCTTTTTCTTCGTGCGTTTCGAATCCGCGCGGCGGCGTGAACGGTGCGAGAGTGGGGGGCATGTCCGCCGATGTTCCCCTCTCTGGAAATGCCTCGCCCCCCACGGACGCGTGGTCCCGGCTGCGCGAGGTGGGCGCCCAGATCGCCTTTCCCGTTGGACTCTTCCTCTTCAGCCGCCTGGCGCTCTTCCTGATCGCCCGCGTGTCGCTCGCGCTGGATGGCCGGCTCCACCGTGCTCCGTTCCGGCAGGTGGGGACCGTGGGCCTGGAAGCCTTCTGCCGGTGGGACTGCGGCTGGTACGCGGAGATCGCCCGGCAGGGCTACGTCCGGCCCCAGGCCACCAACTTCTTTCCGCTCCTGCCCCTGCTCGGACGGCTCGTGCGGGCCGTCACGGGCCTGAGCCACGAGGTGTCGCTGGTGGTGGTGGCGAACGCCGCCGGACTGCTGGCGCTCATCGTGCTTCACCGCCTCTTCCGGGCGCTCGAGGGCGAGGAGGCGGCGCGCACCTCGTTGTTGCTCTTCACGGCCTATCCCTTCGCCTTCTTTCACTCCGCGGGCTACCCCGAGTCCGCGATGGTGTTCCTCACCGCGCTCGCGGTGGCGCTGAGCCTCCGGGGAAGGCATTGGGGCGCCGGGCTCACCCTGGGCCTGGCCGGGCTGTCGCGCCATCTGTCACTCGTGGCGGGCCTGGCCTTGTTCTTCCAGCAGTTGCGCTCGCGAGGCGGCGGCGTGCGGGCGCTGTGGCACCGTGACCTGCTCGCGCTGCTGCTGCCTCCGCTGCTCACCTCGCTCTACTTCCTCTACCTGTGGAGGACGTTCGGAGATCCCCAGCTCTGGTGGAAGGTCCGCGCGGAGGGGTGGTCCGGCGCCTGGGCGGGGCTGGGGCACTGGCTGCGGGGGAACTTCGCCCCGGAGGTCGGTCTCTACGTGGTGATCTCGTTCATTCCGGGCCTGGGCGCCTTGCTGCTCGTCCGGCACCGGCGCTGGTGGACGCTGGCCCTCTTCGCCATTCCCCTCATGCTCGTGTTGTGGACGGTGGGCCTGATGGGCCTGGGCCGCTACAGCGCCGCGGTGTGGCCCGCCTTCCTTCCGCTGGGCACCTGGCTCAGCCGTCATCCCGCGCTGCGCGGACCCGTGGTGCTCGGCTGCGCCCTCTTCCAGGGCATGCTCGTCTTCCTCTTCGTCCACTCCTATCCCATCAACTAATAGCCCTCGCGGTGGCGGTGGGCGTCTTCGGCATGGCCTCGGGCGAGGCACTGGCGGGTGTGGTGGGCCCGCTCATCGAGGTGCCCGCGCTCATCGCCTTCGTCTACCTCTCGCTGTGGCTGCGACGCCGTCTCTTCCCCGAGGCGGAGCCGCCTCAGCGGCCCTCCTCGAAAGTTCCAGCCGCGCGCGCCGCGTCCTCCTTCTTCAGGTCGAAGTACTTGCGGTAGATGGCCTGCGCCGTCGGAGCCGCATCCGAGCCGCCTTGGCCGCCGTGCTCGTTGAGCACCACGATGGCGAGGCCTCCGGCTCCTCCACGGGCGCGAACGAGGCGAACCACGCGTGGTGTCGAGACCAGTAGTCCATCTGGTGGGTTTTCAGTCGTACTGCCCCGATTCGCGCCACCTGCGCGGTGCCCGTCTTGCCCGCGATGACCACGTCCTCCAGGCGCGAGCGGAACCCGGTGCCGCCCGGCTCGTTCACCACGGCCACCAGGCCGTCCACGATCGCCTTGCGGTGCTCGGGCTTCATCTCCACGGTGCGTGCGAGCTTCGGTTCGAACTTGCGGATGACCTTGCCCTCGGCGTCCTCCACCGCCTCCGCCAGTTGGGGCACCCATACCTTGCCGCCGTTGGCGATCGCCGCGTAGACGAGCGCCAGCTGCAGCGGCGTGGTGTTGTCGTCGCCCTGGCCGACCGAGCTATTGAGCGCGGCACCCTTGGTGTAGCCACCGTCGCGCTTGTGCACGCGGTCGTAATACGCCTCGGTCGGCATGATGCCGGGGACTTCGCCCACCACGCCGATGCCGGTCGGCTGGCCGAGCCCGAACTCCTTGCCCACCTCGGCGATGGGGTCGAGCCCCAGCGTGTCCGCCACCTTGTAGTACCACGTGTTGCACGACTTCTGGAGCGCCACCTTGGCGTCCACCGGGCCGTGGCCGTGGTCCAGGTGGCAGCGCCACACGCGGCTGCCGAGCCGGTAGCCGCCGCCGCACGTGGCCGTGCTGTGGGTGTGGAACTTCCCGGAGCGCAGCGCGGCGAGGGTGGTGATGACCTTGAAGGTGGAGCCCGGGCTGTAGTGCTGCGCGGTGGGGCGGAAGATCATCGGCTGCAGTGGATCCTTCGCCAGCGCCTGCATCTGAGAGGCGGTGACGCGGCCGGTAAGCATGTTGGGGTCGAACGCGGGGCGCGACACCAGGGCCTTGATGAAGCCGGTGCGCACGTCGATGGCCACCACCGCGCCGGCCACGCCCGGGAAGGCCTTCTCCGCCACCTCCTGCAGCCGCATGTCGATGGAGAGCACCAGGTTGTTGCCCGCGTGCGGCTTCACCATCTCCCGGTCGATGAGGTTCTGCAGGTGGGGGATGCGCTGCCCGCGCGCGTCCACCACCTCCCGCCTGGCCCCGTCCACCCCGCGCAGCGTGGACTCGAAGGAGCGCTCGAGCCCCGCGCGCCCCACGAAGTCGCCGGGCTGGTAGGGCCGCTTGTTCTCCTCGTCCTCCGCCTGCCGCTCCAGCTCGCGGTCGGAGATCTCGTTCATGTAGCCGAGCACGTGCGCGAGCACCGTGCCGGTGCGGTAGGCGCGGTGGGGCACTGCCACCACGTCCACGCCGGGCATGCCGTGGACCTGCGCGGAGAGCACGTCCAGCTCGTCGCGCGACAGGTCGATTCTCACCGCCACCGGGCGGAAGGGCGCCTTGCGCCGGCCGGCGCGCACGCCCTCCGACGCCTTCTCGAGCGCCGCCTCGTCCCAGCCGAGCAGCTGGCCGAGCCGCGGCAGCACCTCCACGTCGCACTTCTGGCAGAAGGCCGGGGTGACGAAGACGTCGAACGAGGGGCGGATCTGCACCAGGAGCTGCCCGTTCGCGTCCTTGATCATCCCGCGGTCGGCGAGGATGCGCGTCTCCTTGACGAAGTTGGCGACGCTCCTGGCCGTGTACTCGTCGTGGCGGACCACCTGCAGCCGGTAGAGCTGCACGGCGAGCACGCCGAGGCCGAGGAGCATCGTCAGGCCCACCCACACGAAGCGCACGCGCAGGTCGCGCCCCGGCGCGTTGTGTCCGATCACCGAGCTCATCGCAGCGCTCCCTCGCTCTCAAGGAGCTGATGCATTCTGGTGCCGCGAGGTGACGGCCGCAAGCACGACGACCGCCGCGAGCAGCAGCAGCGCGGCGCCCGAGAGAAACGCGGTGGTGTAGCCGTGGCTCAGGGCCGCGCCGGCTCGTGCCAGCACATCCGGGTCGTGGGCGCTCAGCCCCTCGTGCAGCGTCTTGGCGGCGCCGGGCAGCCGCGTCTCGGCCGCGGTGAGGGAGATGGTGGTGAATACGGCCAGGCCCAGCGCCGCACCGAGCTGCTGCGCCATGTTGACCACAGCCGACGCGACGCCGGCCCGCTCCTCGCTGACGCCGTGGACGGCGGTGAGTGTCATCGCCACGGCGCTCAAACCCAGCCCCAGCGACGTGAGGAAGACGGCGGGCAGCACGTGCGTGGCGTAGGACGAGTCCACCGAGAGCATCGAGAGCCGGAACATGCCGGCGGCCCCCACGACGAGTCCCGGGCCGGCCACGGCCCGCGGTGCGAGGCGCTCGACCAGCTTCGAGCTGATGCCCGCGCCCAGGACGATGCCGGCGCTGAAGGGCAGCGAAGACAGGCCGGTCCGCACGGGGCTGAAGCGCAGCACCTCCTGCAGGTAGAGCGTCAGCAGGTAGAACGTCCCCATGAGCCCGGCGCCGACGAACAGCATGGTGGCGTAGGCGCCCGACCGATTCCTGTCGCGGAAGAGCGCAAGCGGCAGCATGGGGTGCTCGCGGCGGGCCTGGAGCGCAACGAAGAGGCTCCCGAGGAGGAGGGCCGCAACGAAGGCCCCGACGGTGAGGGCCTCGCCCCAGCCATGCTCCCCGCCGCGGGTGATGCCGTAGGCGAGCGCGAACATGGCGCCCGTCCCGCTCAGCGCGTCCACGGCGTCGAGCCGGCCGCGGTTGCGCTGCCCCTCCACGAGCGCCCGGGTGCCGACGAGCACGGCGAGCCCGATGGGTGCATTGATGAAGAACACCCACCGCCAGCTCAAGAGCCCGACCAACACCCCGCCGAGCAACACGCCGATGGTGATGCCGAGCGCGGACATCGCCCCGTAGACCGCCATCGCGCGGTTGCGTGGCGCGCCCACCGGGAAGGTGGTGGTGATGAGGGCCAGCGCGTTGGGGGCGACCAGCGCGGCGCCGAGCCCCTGGAGGCCGCGCGAAGCGATGAGCATCCCGGCATTGACGCCCATGCCGCCGAGCAGCGAGGCGAGGGTGAACACGCCGAGGCCGACCTGGAACACCCGGCGGCGGCCGTAGAGGTCCCCCACACGGCCGCCAAAGAGCAGCAGGCTTCCGAATGCAAGGACGTAGGCGTTGACAATCCACGGGAGGGTTGCGGCCGAGACGCCGAGCTCGCGCTGGATGCTGGGCAGCGCGATGTTCGCGATGGTGTCGTCGAGGACAAGCATCAGCTGTGCCGTCGCGATGACGAGCAGGGACAGGCCGAGCTTGCTGATGGCGGGCGTCCCCTCGGCCGGCGCGGCCAGGGTGGAAGCTTGGTTGGACATGGGAAACCCCAGAGGCCTGGCGCGCGGTGGCGCAGGCGGGATGAAGAACTCCTGCACTGCGTAGGGGGACGCAGGCCGTGATGAAGGCATTACACCTCGATGGGCTGTCGTGAGGCCGCGCTGGGGAGCCGCCGGGCTGTACACCCTGCCAGCGCCCTCGACGCGCCGGCCTACCGCTCGAGGGCCCGCTCCCTGCCCCCCCGCCGAGGCTCGCAGGGGCAACCGCAGCTCGCCTGGGTCCTCGGCCGAAGGGGGGCGCTGTAAGGCTCCCGCGCCCACTGCGTCCCTCACCGCCGGCCGTCGCATCGCCGCGCTCGAGGACACGCCCCGCCGCACGCTGTCAGGCCAGGAAGGGTAGGTCCTGTCAGGGGGGAGGTTCCGGCCGCGATGGCGAGCAACTGGTCCGATTGTTGGACCAGTTGGTACGCCGCGCGGCCGGAAGGCGCCCGGGGCTCAGAGGAGGACGAGGGTGGCCTCGACCCGCTTCGCCTCGCCTTCGTGGACGGTGAGGGCATCGAGGATCAGATTGGCGAAGTCCCGCGGCGCCTTCGCCTGCTTCTCCACGTAGGCCCCCAGGGCCGCGAGGCTGCCGCTGTAGTCCGAATGGACGAAGGACTTCCCGCCCTTGTTCTTCAGCAGGCACGCGAGGCCCTTCTCGAGGACGGTCTGGCAGAACTGATGCCACTCCGCGTTGCACTGGCTCCAGCACACCTGCTGCGAGTTCGTGCTGCCGTCCGGATACAGCGGCGACCAGGACTCGCCTCGTCCGATGTGCGTCGAGGAGGGCGGGAAGCCCGTGGCCTCCATGAAGAGCGTGCACGGGAAGCAGGAGGCGAGCTTCGTGGTGGCATCCCCCACGGCGATCTCGTGCGGCCGTCCTCCCTTGCCCTTGCCGAGCCGGGCCTCGTGCCAGCGCACGTCATAGACGGCCTGGATCATCCCGTGGGTGTACCCCACGATGTCCCGGCCCGGGACGAGCGGAATGCTCTCCTTGTCCATGTGCATTCCCTGCGTCTTCAGGGTGTCCTGCAGGGCCTTGGTGCCAATCATTCCCCACGTCTTCTGCGTCTCCCCCGGGCCCACCGGGACATCGATCGGCGTCGTCGGGTGCCACCGGCGCCCGTACCCGGACTGCGGCACGGTGTGGCGGAAGGTGCTCAGAAGTCCCGTCTGCCCATCCGGCCGCCCGGTGATGAACCCCGTGTACGCACCCCGGCCCTGGTATCCCAACGCCCAACGCTTGTGCTGCTGGTCCTTGGGGTCCTGGACCCAGATGTTGCCCACGGCCAGGTCGAAGAGCTTCTCGGCCGTCGTCCCCGTGGGGAACATGGGATTGCACCGCTCGTTGCTGCCAGCGGCCTCGTGCCCGCTGCCTCCAATGATCATGTTGCCAGTGGAGCCCTTCCGGTAGATCGGCGTGATGCCCACCTTCACCTGCTTCGTGGTGGCCATGCCATTGTTCTGCAGCGCGGCGTTCAGCTTGCTCACGATGGAGCGATGGAGCCGGAAGTCCGCATCGTCCTCCAGCGCCTTCTTGTTGTCCGGACGCAGGAGCGTCTCGTCCTTGATCTCGAAATCGAAGCTGCAGTCATGCCCGTTCGAGAGCCGCCACCACGCATATCCCAGGACCGCCGCGGTCATGATGACGTAGGAGTCCTGCTTGGGGTCGGTACTCGCGTCCAGGATGCCCTTCTGGTGCACCACATCGCTCATGGAGACTTCCTCCTTCGTTGTGAAGATTTCCGGAACCCTTCCCGGGCTCAGGGCCGCCGTACCTCGCGGATACGGCTCTCGGGCTCGGGCTCCCCGACGGCGACGAGCTGCTCGAGCTTCTCCGCGGATCAGGAACTCGGCCTGGGCACGGAAGAAGGGTGTCTCCTCGTGCTCCTCGGCACCGCGCGAGAGCCCCAGCAGGGTCACCACGGGCCGCCGCAGCCGGATGCGCACCCCGGAATCATCCGGTGCCGAGTCGTCCAGGTTGCCGATGTCCGAGGAGGCGAGCAGGGCCGCGGCCAGCGCGCTCGAGAGCAGCTTGTCCGCTTCCCCGTGCTCCCGCGCCCAGGCCCGCGTGACGAGGCTGATCTCACAGCGCCTGCGCTCGAGGAACCCATGGGCGCGCTCCCCGCGCAGGAAGGCCACCACCGCGATGTCCGCCTGCGCGGGAGGCCGGTAGAAGCGCACCGTGTTCCCCTCCAGCACGTACTGGTCGCCCTGGCGCAGCGGCCGGCCGGGAGGCGATTCCAGCTCCACCACCTCCCCCTGGATGTCCTTGGGGAGGGTGAAGTTCACCTGCTTGCCATTGGCGCTCCAGCGGTGCACTCCGGAGCGGAAGGCCACCTCCCGCCCGCCGGCCAGGTCCTCACCCTCGGGCAGGGCCAGCTTCAGGTTGAGGGCGCACACCTCGACGAGCCGCGAGACCGTGGAGGCGGGTCCCCGCGAGGGACCGGTCACCACGTCCACATCGCCGGGGAGCGCGGGCCTGAGCGCGTCATGGAAAAAGGCTTCGAGGGTGACCAGCATGATGGGCGGTCCTCACTTCGCGGGGGAGGGGAAGAGCGGATAGGCGTCGGCGCGGGGGATCGTCACGCGGAGTCCGGAGAGGGTGCTCTCCCCACCGGCGCCAGACAGGACGACGACCTCGAGCCTGGGCGGGGCGCCTGTCTTGGGCGTCACCGGGGGCGGAGGGAGCTTCCCGAGCGTGTGCTCGTCCAGGAAGACGCTCCCGTCCTCGTCAGGCGTCACGTCGAGACTCTGGCCGCCCCAGCGCAGCCGCACCCGGGGCGGCGGCGGAGGCTGGGCGGCGGGGGTTCGCAGGCGGGGGCGGGTGAATGCCCACGGTCCGCTGGCCTCGCTCTTCTTCGGCGAGGGCACCTCGCGGGGCAGCCAGGGACTGGTGTCTCCGGTGCGGTAGAGCGCGGTGCGGGGCACGAGCGGCCCCTCGCCGGGCGCGCTCCCCGGCTCGCCCAGGCTCCAGAGGACGGTTCCCTCGGTGACGGTGAGCACCGCCCACCAGGCCGAGTCGAGCGCCACGGGCTTGGGCAGCTCGAACGCCGCCCAGCGGTAGTCCCAGGGCGCGTCACCCGTTTCCTCGAGCGACAGCTCCAGCGGGGTGCCCTCCAGGAGTTGCTCTCCGGGCCGGTCGTACGCATCCGGGAAGAGGGTGAGGGTGCCCTTCACCTCGCGGGTGAGCGGGCGCAGGTGGAGGTCGAGCCCCACGAGCGGACCGCCCCCCGCGGGCGCGGAGAAGGACTGGGCGGCGGCGAACCCGGAGCCGCACCGGTGCGCCAGCGGGGGCTGGGGAGGTGGCCGGGGTGTCAGCGGAAGGTGCTCGTCCCGGAGCTGGTGCTGGATGCGGAAGCGCACCTCCTTCAGCTTCTGGCCCACGGGCACGTCGATGCTCGCGGACGCCTCGCCGTCGCGCACCAACGGGAGTGCCAGCGAGGACCCGCCACCGCTCCACTGCTGGACGACCGTGGCGGTGTCCAGGGTGAGGTGGATCTTCGTGAGCTTCGCGGGCGACGACGAGCGGAGCGTGAGCGTCACCTGGCCCCCCTTCAGCTCCGCGGGCCAGGCGCGCTGCAGGGCGGCGGTCAGGTCTTCCACCAGCGTCAGCTCCTGGAACGGCTGCAGGGGCGTCGCCTGATGGAAGAACAAGGTGCCCGGCTCGACGAGCACCGTGAGATCCGCGGGCCGCGCGGCGGCCTTCACCACGACGCCCGAGAGCTTCGTGGGGACCAGTACCTTGGGCTTGAGGGGATCCGCGGCGCTGGCGTCGACGAGCTCCATCATCAGCCGGCTCGCCATGATTCCCGGCAGGGGCTGTCCGTTGCCCCCCAGCGGGACGGTGTCCGAAGGCGTGGGCGGATACCACGGACCTCCCTCGGCGACACTGAGCCGAGCCTTGCCCGCCGGGCTGCCGGCGGGTGTCTGGAGTTGCAGGAACGTCAACGGCCGGCGCGCGCCCCAATCCAGACTGACCCACTCGATGGACTCGTCCTTCGAGAGCTGTTTCTTTCCGGTGCTCGTGGCGAGGGTGGCTCCGGGGACGACATCCACCATCACATCGTCCCCGGGAGCCTGAAGCGTGAGCGAGGCGCGCAGCAACTCCACGCCGGGCGGCACGTCGAGTACGAGGGTCCGGCCCGTGGAGTCCACGGGGGCCAGGGCCGGCTCATTCCTTCCCTTGTCATCCAACCTGGCAATGACTCGCGCGTCGCTCATGGGGGATCAGCTCTCCGCCGTCTGGGTTTCCGCCGGGGTGAGGGGCTCCGCGGCCTCGTGCGTGGGCGCGGGCTCCTGCTCCAGCACTTCGTTCAGGAGCTGCATGGCGCCCTCGATGCGCAGCATCGTCTGGGTGAGCTGGGCCCGCCGGGCCTCCAGCTCCGTGAGCAGCCGCTGGCCGGACTCGTACTCGGACTTCAGGGTGTTCAACCGGTTCCGCAGTGAGTTCTTCATGGTGATTGCTCTCTCGGGGTGAAGGCCCGGGGCGTACCCCGGGCCAGGCATTACAGAGGGGTGGAGCGCTCAGGCCTCACGGACCGATCGCGATGAAATGGAACTCACGGTTGGAGGGACTCCCGCCGCCATCACCGGTCTTGATCCGCGCCTGTCTGGCATTGGCGAAGACGATCACGGCGTTGTCCAGGGTGTTGCCTCCCGTTCCGTTGCCAGTGAATTGCTGGCTGGCCACCACGGTGGGCGGGCCGCTGAACGGTCTGTCGAAGGTGACATCGCAGAGACCGGGGGCGACCCAGGCGATCTTGAACCCGGCGCCCGCCGCGACGGCGTTGCCGGCCGCGATGGTGCCCCGGATGATCCGCACCGTCTCCGGGCTGCCCACCGCCCAGGCATCCTGGCTGATGATGTGGAGACGGCTCGCGGCGATGTCGACGTACTCATCCGAGGCGAGATCGCCCTGCTTGAAGTGGAAGCGGCCGTTGGAGCCTTCGATCCGGGTCCAGTAGCGTCCGCCGTGGTGGAACCGGAGGCTGGGGTAGACATCCTCTTTGCTCGTGTTGTGCTGAACCAGCTCCAGGAAGACGACCTTGCCTCCCTTGGGGAGCTTCCGCTCGACCCTGACGATGCCGTCGCCCCGGGACCGCAGGTTCAGGTCCTGGTGCTCGAGGGTGCCGGTGGCGTAGATGGCGTTGTAGCCAAACCCGATTCCCTGGGTGCCGTTGGTGTGCCGGAACTCCACGCCGTCGGCCTCGCCGAACTCACCCGTGACGTAGAGGGTCCGGCCCTTGGGGTGCGTGCCCGTGCGGGGGGCCCCCTGGATGTCCAGCTTCGACTGCGGGTCCGTCGTCCCCACGCCGATATCGCCGCCGGCCTTGATGTGAACCCGCGGGACCCCGTGGCCGCTGCCGTACTCGGCGTCGCCCCCGTCCTCGGCGATCTGGAAGCCCGTGGCCGCCGCTCCGTTCTCGCCCCGGAGCTGCCAGTTCTTCTGCCGGCTGCGGAACATCATCGCGGCCCCGTCGGTACCTCCGAGGGTGTTGATCACGAGCCCCAGACCCCAGGACTGGCCGCCCGACTGGCGTAGCTCCAGGTTGGCGTGGTTGTTCACCGGGTTGTCGATCGTGAGCCGCTTGTTGGGCGGCGCCGCCGTGCCGATGCCGACGGTGCCCGTGACGGCCTGGTTGCCGACGACCTCCAGCCGGTCCCAGAGCTTGACGACGCGGAGCTTGGCGGCCGTCATCCGGCCGAGGATCATCAGGGCGTCATGGTCCTTGGCGTTCTCGATGGCCGCGAACCCGGGGTTGTTACCGAAGCCGCTGTGGCCGTGCTCCGGTTGGGTGAAGTACAGAGCCGAGTTGCCGGCGTGGAGATCGCCTTGGACGGTGACGTTGCTCTTGCTCCACTTGAGGGCCACCGTCCTGCCGCCGTCGCTGGCGAGCTGGCCGCCCTGGTTGCCGAACACACGCGGGCCATCCGCGCTGGGCTCGAAGCCGATGCCGTGGAAGGCATCTCCCATCCCTCGCAGGAAGATCGGTCTGTCGAAGAGGGCAATGGCGCCATCGTTGCGCACCTCGAGGAGGTTGGCGCCCGCGGCGTTCGTCACCTTCAGCGCGGAGGCCGAGGCATCGCTGCTCGCGCCCCGGACCTCCAGCCGGGCCTTCGGGTCCGCCGTGCCGATGCCCGCGGTCCCGGAGACGGAGATCGGGCCGGTGATGGTGCCTCCCGCCACGGGCAGCTTCTGCTTCTCCAGGCTGGTGAGCCGCTCGTGCACGTCGACGTTCTTCACCGTCAGCGCGGCGGCGGTGATGGCGCCATCGTTGCGCACCTCGAGGAGGCTGTCGCCCGCGGCGTTCGTCACCTTCAGCGCGGAGGCCGAGGCATCGCCGGTCGTGCCCCGGACCTCCAGCCGGGCCTTCGGGTCCGCCGTGCCGATGCCCGCGTTTCCGGAGACGGAGATCGGGCCGGTGATGGTGCCTCCCGCCACGGGCAGCTTCTGCTTCTCCAGGCTGGTGAGCCGCTCGAGCACGTCGACGTTCCTCACCGTCAGCGCGACCGCGGCGTCCACCTGGTTCACCTTCAGCCGGGCGGTGGGCGCGATGGCGTCACCGTCGAGCTGGGCGCCGGCGTCTCCTCCCTCGTGGTTGTGGGTGTGGACGGCCTCACGCAGCTTGCGCTGCATGTTGTTCCAATCGTCCGCGGTGATCGGATCGCCAGGGTTGGCTTTGTAATAGGGGTCTGTCATGGCTTGAACCTCGAGGTGTCGAAGCGGGTGTGGTCGAAGAAACCGGACCAGGTGAGCCGGCCGTCATCCGGCGGTGTCACCTGCTCCGTGAGGGTGAGGGTGGGCCCGAACGAAGTGAGGGCGTCGGTGACGCGAAGCGCTTCCGCGTCCTGCTTTCTCGGGAAGGCGAGGGAGAAGCTCGAGCTGCGCGAGGCTCTCGCGCACGGAGACCGCCTCGGGTGGCATCGGCAGGGTGAGCTCGATGCGGGCGCGGACCCCGGCGGCCCGGCCGTAGTTCAGCGTGGCCGCGAGCTCCCGGACGAGGCCGGGCAGTCCTGGCACCTGCTTGTCCAGGTCCTCCTGCAGGAGGCGCGGAGGCACGTAGTCCGCCGGGATGCTCAGCGTGAAGGTCGCGGGGCTGCGCTCGATCCAGTCGAACTGGATGTCGGCGAGGGGCGCCTCCTCCTTGTCCGCGGCCAGCGCCAGGGCCTTGTCCAGCTCCGCCTGGGCGAGATTGCCCCGGAGGTAGGACGCGAGCTTCGTGCGGGTCAGCGTCTTGTAGCTCCAGCGGTTCGTTCCCAGCCTCAGCCGGGGCAGCTCCTGGTTCTTGTTGAAGATGGCGAAGCGGGAACCCGGGGCATCGAAGCGGGCCCGTGGGCCCAGTTCTTCCTGGCTGGTGAAGCGCGTGGGGTGCGCCACGATCAGCGGGGCGTCGGCTGGAAGCCCCTCGATCATGGGGGCGCGCTGATCGCGGAGCAGGAGCGTCTGCCCCTTGCGCACGCGTCCGAGGTACATGACATCCAGCCCGGACTCCTCGTGGTGGAGCACGGGAATGGAGATGTCCTTCTCGGCCGCCTTGAAGGCGATCTCCGGGATGGCTTCCTCCAGGCCGGTGTTGGCCGTGAGGAGCTGCTGGCCGGGGCCGATGCCGAGGAGCCGCGTCCGCATGGGCGTGAGCGGTTTGTCGGAGAGCACGACGCGCAGCGGCCGCGTCGTGCCGTCACCGCGTGGCACCTGGAAGAGCCCGACGGCGTCCTCTCCCTCCCAGGAGATCTCCGGCGGCTGTTGTGCCACGTACACCAGGGACACCAGCCGCAGGAGGGCCGGCGCGGAGCTCAGGCCGGAGCGGTGGATCTCCAGCATCGAGGCGATGCGCTGGCGGAAGTAGTCCGCGCTCTCGCCCCGGCGGGGCTCCAGGCCATAGAGCGCGCCCAGCCGGCCCAGCTCGGTCTCCGCCTTGTGCGCCAGCTCGTCCTCTGTCTCGAATCCCTGGGCCTCGAATCCCTGGGCGAGCCTGTACCAGCGCGAGCGCATGAGGCGCGTGAGCCCGAGCTCCATCTCGCCCAGCTCCTGGGCGAGGGTGTCGAAGACGAGGCGGATCTTCTCGCCGTTCTGGAGGGCGGGCGGGAGGTAGCCGACCATCCGCTGTGAGCGCTGGGCGGGTGTCATCCCTGGACCACCCTCTCCGCGCCGCTGAGCACCAGGCGCACGCCCCGGGGCAGGGTGTGCTTCTCCCCGCCGGTCTTCTGCAGCTTCACGGAGAGGCCGGTGTCCAGGGTGAGCTCCGCGGCGAGCAGCTCGTCCACCTGGGCCTGTGCCTTCAACGTGTCCTGGAGCTCGTTCCAGAGGAACTCCGCCTCGGTGCCGGGCGTCTCCTGGAGCTTCTGGGCGAGCCGGGCCGCGTACACATCCACCGCGCCGCGCACGGCCTGGAGGAGTTGCTCCGTCGTGCGCGTGTCGATGCTCGGGGTCGAGACGATCAGATCGAGCCGGTACACCGGGGGCCGCAGCCGGGAGATGCGCGGGGGCGTCATCGCCGGATCGATCGCCGCCATGTCCAGGGGCTCGAGCCGCCAGTCCCGCCCGGGTCCGTACTCGCGGCTCTTCGCCTCCTGCACGAGCACGGGCTTCTCGGGCGTGTCTCCCTCGCCGCCCCGGACGTAGGTGAGCACGCGCGGATCACTGACGTCGCGGACGGCCGGGTTGCCGAAGAGGACGGCCACCAGCTTGCGGCGGCTCACCGTCTCGCCCGCGGGGAGGCCCTGGGCGAAGCGGGAGAGTGACTGCTGGAGCTGCACGGCGCAGCCGGTCGAACGCGGCCTCGTCCATGTCCTCGTCCACCGGCTCCACCTGGAGCCTCGACGTCGAAGTAGACGGTGCGCGTGAACTGGAGCCGGACCTGGATGCCCGCGGCCTTGGTGTCGCGGATGGCCTGCTCCACCCGCAGCTTGCCGCTCGCGTTCCGATCGAAGTCGGGGTCGCCCACCAGCACGTCGACGACTCCGGGGGGCGCGTCCGGCGGCTCGCGCACCGTCACCTGCTGGACGCCCTGTTGGCGCACGGCGGCGGCGATGGCCTCGAGCGTGCCCTTCTCCCCATCCCGCAGGGCGGTGCGGGCCCGGGCGCGCAGGCTCTCGTCCGTCTCGTCCTCGCCCGTGCGGCGGATGGGGAGCCGGTTGGTCACGGACTCGATGCCCAGCACGGGCCGGGGCATCACCGTGAGCTTGCCGGCGTCGATGACCGGCAGCGCGTCCTTCGAGGGGGGCGCGTCCTCCTGGCGCTCCTGGACCCGGACGATGATGCGCGTCTCGCCCCGCCGGAGCACCGCGTCCTCCAGGGTCTCGAAGAGGGGCAGGGGCTTGGAGCCCGCGGACGTGCCCGTCACCACGCGGCCGGAGGGAATGCCGATGTCTTCCGGCGCGGGCGAGTTGCGGCTGAACTCGACCTCGCCGGTGAGCCGGCCCGCCCGGGCCCGCGTGATGCCCAGCACGGCGACCGTCTGCTCGAGCGCCGTGCCCTCGGCCGTGTCGAGGAAGCCCGAGCGGTGGGCCAGGTCGAGCGTGGCGTAGAAGGTCGCCATCTCCCGGGCGTAGGACTCCGCCAGGGTGCGCGCCATGCTGCCCGTGTTCGTGTCGACCCCGGGGCCCAGGTTGTCCAGCAGCCGTTTGACGATGCTGCTGAAGGAGTTGTTGGCCGTGAAGAGACTCAAAACGAAATCTCCCAGGTGAGCTTCATGACCATGTTGGCGCCGCGGTTGACCTGATCGAACCGCACGCGGTTGAAGAGGATGGGTTTGGCCTTGTCATTGCCCTGGGTGATCTGGATGCCCGCCTCGGTGAGGGCCTGGGGCCGGTCGCTGGCGCTCAGCTTGGGCAGGGGCAGGGTGGCCGTCACCGTGGCCCGGACGATGCTCGTGTCGCCGTTGGTGACGACTTCCACCTTGGGCGCCGGATCCTCGGCCTCGTCCACGAAGGTCTTCAGCGCGGCGTCCGCGATGTTGGCGGGCTCCAGGCCCGTGCCCACGGCGATCGTCCAACGTCTGGGCAGCGCGTCCGCCTTCCCCATGAGGAGGTGGGCGAGGAATTGCTTGCCCGCGGTGGTGATGAGGTTGTTGACACGGCGCTGCTCCACCAACGCTCCGTTCGTGTCGCGGAGCTCGATGGTCAGCACTCCGTTCAATCCCTGCTTCTCACTGAGGTCCATGGTGTTCTCCCGAGGCTGTCTGGTGTTGCGTGTGGTTTGGGGGTGAGCGGCGCGGCTCAACCGAGATCGAGCGAGAGGCCCAACTCCACCTCGTCGCCCGTGATGGCGCGGATGCCGGCGCGGACATCCACCGCTCCCGGCATGCCGGGGCGGGCGCTGACGCTCAGCGACGTGACTTCCTGGACGCGCGGGTCCTCCTTGAGGGCCTGGCGCACGTAGCGGCGCAGCAGCTCGAGGTTGGGGCGATCCAACGGCTCGCCGATGAGCTCCGCCACGCGGCTGCCGTAGCGCTGATGGCCGAGCTGCTCCAGGTGTCCCCGGTAGACGATCAACCGCATCGTCAGGGCCTGCACGAGGTTGTCTTTACCGCTCACCGGGAGGGCCCCGGTGTCGCCGCCCCAGTCCAGGTCGATCTCGCCCGTGTCCTTGAAAGCCAGCCGCAGGTCTGTCTTCAGCTCGTCCGCCATCACACCAACCTCCCGGGCGCGGCGGTCGCGGCGGGCGTGCTGGCAATGCCCGGGGTGACCTTGAGCCTCGTCATCATCTGGGTGAGCGCGTTGGACAGCGTCTCGGCGATGGCTCCCGCGAGGTCCGGCGCGTTCTGCCCGCGGATGCCGCCGGACTGGAGGAAGCCCAGGACGATGGGCTGGAGCATGGGTTTGGCGGGCGCCGCGCCCATGAGGCTGCCGGGGGCCGTGGTGGTGAAGCCGGCGATGGCCATGCCGGGCGCCACCATCACCTGCGTGGTGAAGAGCATGAGGGCCTGCTCGAGCGACTGGGCGATGGCCTTGGCCAGTGCGCCCTGCTTCTCCCCGTTGAGCTGGTTGGAGGCCAGCATGCCCGTGGCGATGGGCTCGAGCATGGACGCGCCGGGCCCACCGGCCGGGGGAGGCAGCAGCATGCCCGGGCCGGCGGTGCTCCCCGAGCCGGGCGGAGGGGGCGCCGCCGCGGGGATGCCGGGGGCCACCATGGCCATGGAGACGAAGAGGGTGAAGGCCTTGTCGCAGGTCTGACCCAGCGCGGCGGCCAGGTCCGGTGCGTTCTCCCCCCGCAGGCTCGCCGACTGCAGGGCGCCCTTGGCGAGGTTCTCGATTTCGGATGCGCTCGGAGCGGGCATGGCTATTTCGCCTTCACCGTCTGCGAGCCCTTGAGCGCCTCGCCCGTGAAGTAGCACTTGTGGCTCTTCTCGGTGATGACGCCGCTGCCGCTGCTGCCCAGGTCGATGTTCCCGGACGCGTCCACCTTGCAGTCCGTGCACTTGAGCTCGACGTTGCCGTCCACCTGGATGGTCAGGTCCGCCTTGCCCTGGATGGTGATGACGTCGTCCTGCTTGAGCGTCAGCACGTTCTCCCCGGCGGTGAGGACGATGGACTGATCCTTGTCGATGGCGATGGACGTCTTCCCGCCGGGAGGCGCCACCACGTGCCACTCGTCCGCCTCGTGCACGGGCGGGTTGACCTCGTCCGAGTAGAGCCGGCCCACCACGACGGGGCGGTTCGGGTCTCCTCCCACGTAGGAGAGGAGGACCAGCTCGCCCACGCGGGGGGCGCTCACCATTCCCACGTGCGGCGTGACGATGGGCACGCGGCGCAGCTCCAGCTCGCTCTCGCGCAACTTCACGTTGCACTCGTGGTTGTGCTCGTCGCCGTCCGCGTGGGGAAAGGCGCTCGTCACCACGCCGACGTCGCCCAGGCGCAGGGATGCGAGCTCGTCGCGGATGATGGCGCGGATGATGGTCACCAGGTCACTCATGTCAGTGCTCCCGCGGGCAGGGCCGGCGTGGGGGTGGCCGGCGCGGCCGGCGTGTCGAGCTTCTGCTGCATCTGCTTCAGCCTGTCGGAGAGCCCCTGGACGGACTTGCGCAGGTCCACGAGGGACTGCTCGGGCAGGTAGCCCTCGAGGACGATCTCCGCGGCGCGCCGCATCTTGTCCGCGAGGTCGATCACCGCCCCGGCCGCGTTGACCACGGGGACCAGCGCATCCAGCCCCATGTCCCGCATCTCCTCGCCCGAGGAGCCCGCCAGGTCCTTCACCGTTTCGAAGGCGGGATCCAGGGCCTCGAGGAAGCGCGGAAGCGCCGCCACCTGCTCCAGCTTCTGGATCCACCCCACGATGATGTCGAGCACCCGGGAGATCGCCTGGAGCCCCACCTTCACCGGCTGGCCGATGCCCAGCCGCTTCACCAGGTTCACCAGCGCCTCGACGGTGTCCGTCTCGAGCAGCTCCTTCAGCGCGGTGATGAGCCGGGCGATGCCATCGATGATGTCCGCCGTGGTGCTCATGACTTCAGCTCCGCTTCGAGCTGCTTGAAGGGCCCCAGCGGATCGAACCCGCTCATCGCCTCACCCAGCGACTTCGCCTCCGCGGCCACGCGCTGCAGCTTGGCGAGGAAGTCACCCGCGCCCGCGATGGCCTTGACGAGATCCATCGCCGCGCCGAGGTCGATGCCCTTGAGCATCTTCAGGAGGTTGACGCCCTCGGTGGCGAGCTTCTGGATGAAGCCGCCCAGGCTGCCGGAGTTCTTCAGCGAATCGAGGAAGCCGCCCACCGCTCCGGGGTTCGTCTTCCCGAGCGTTCCGACCAGGTTGCCGAAGCTCTTGCCGCTGAGCTTGTCCTGCGTCTGGGTGACGACGGAGCCCAGCTCGTCCGGGCTCAGGTGATTGAGCAGCTCGGGGTTGCTGTCGACGGCCTCCATGAGGGAGTCCGGGTTCTGCAGCACGCTGGCGGCGTCGGTGGAGCCCTGGGCCCACGTGGCGGCATCCTCGGCCACGGCCTGGTCCACGGCGGCCGTGCCCGCGTCCTCGGATGCCGGTGGCTCCACGTACTCCTTCACCTTCAGGAAGAAGCTGTAGCGGTTCTCATGGCCGGCGAGCTGCTTCACCTGAAAGTCGGCGATGAGCACGTCGGTGAGATCGGCTCCGGCGATGGCGTCCGCGGCGAACGACATCGGTGTGGACTTCATCTGCGCCAGACGCAGCTCCTCGAGGGCGCCCTGCGTGTCCTCGCCCAGGAGGATGCCCTCCATGACGACGGTGACGGGCTCGCGTCCGAGATCCTGGAAGACGCTGCCGGCCTGTCCCGGCACGCGCTGCTGCACCAGATTCCGGGCGTCCTCGGTGTAGATGGTGGTGAGCCCGATGAGCTCGATTTTTCCGATGCGTACGGCCATGTCAGAACTCCATCCGGGTGATGAATCCGGACCGGGCGCTCAGGGTGTGCCGCACCGCGCGCACCCGAAGCACCTTGCCGGAGGCCAGCGCATGCACCGCGTGCGTGGCGGGAATGTCATCGAACTCAACGAGGTCCCCCGGCTTCACCGCCGGGGTGCCGAGCACCTCGGCGAAACCGCGCAGGGGACGTGAGGCCAGCAGCTTCATCCGGGCCTCGGCCTGGGCCGTGGCGTCGTCGCCCGTCCGCACCGCTCCGTCGCGCACCTCCCGTGCGAGCTCGCCCTCGCTGCCGGACTGGACCTCGAGCTGTCCATTGAGGGCGGCCTTGCCGCTGACGGAGGACAGGTCGGCGATGAGCCAGTGGGACTTCTCGGAACCCTGGGTGCTCGCGGCGCCCTCGCCCCACACCACCACGCCGTCACAGGCCGGAGGGGTGCGCCGCAGCTCGATGCGCAGCACCTGCTTCCGGTACGTGAAGGTGTGGTCCGCCCCGCCTTCTTTCGGCGCGGCGAAGTGCACCTGGCCCGCGCCATCCGTGTACACGTCGAAGCCGCATTGCTCGGCCAGCCGCTGGATGTGGCGGAGCGCCCTCGGCCCGCGGTGGAGCACGTAGCTGGTGAACGTGGGACCGTCCTCGGTTGTCCCCGCGGTGGCCCCGGCCTGCTGCACCAGCTCGCTGACGATGGCGCCCGCGGTCGTCTGTTCGTACGCGCCGCTCACGTCGAGCTGCGCGAGCTTCGCCAGCGCATCCGCGCCCACGACGAACACCGTCTCCGGCGAGGCCTTCGTCTCCAGCACCACGCCGGTGAAGACGGTGACGCTTCCGTTCCCATCATCGAGCGAGATGGTTGTCTCGTCCCCGGGCGCGGGGGGCTCCGCGTCCGACGCCACCAGCTCCAGCCAGCAGCGGCCCCCCGCGCCATCCATGGTCAGCTCGCTCACGATCGAGCGGACGTGGCCGTTGCCCTGGCCGGCCTGGCTCGAGGCCTGGAACGAGCCGACCGTGACTTCGTAGGCGATCCCGGCCATGGCTCAGACCTCCACGCCGTGACGGCGTGCCGTCTCGCGCAAGATGTCGACCAGCGCGTCCTCCAACGAGCGCCGGTCCAGCTCCGCCTGAGGCGCGGAAGGCGCCGGGGGGACGTTGCCGTTGGATGTGTCGCGCCCGGAAGGCGAGGCCCGCTCCACGGCGGGAGCGGCGTGCGTGAGCTGTTGGAGGAGGCCCGAACCGGAGGGGGATGGGTACATGGGGATGGAGGGCGAAGACGCTTCAGGAGCTGGGAGGAAGGTGAGGCGGGTCCTGGAGGGGGTGCTTCGGGCCGGCAGAGGACTGGAGCCCGGGCCGGTGCTGGAGTGGGCGGGCGCGGGGACCTGCTCCGAGTTGCCGGTGGCGTGCGCCTGGCCGGTGAGCGGGTGGGTGCCGGAAGGAGGACGGACGGCCCGCGTGCTTCGCTCCGCGGGCGCGGCGGAGGACGGCGCTGGCCTCGAGACCTCCGAAACCGCGAGCGGAGCAGGGCCGTGGACTTCGATGCGAGGCACGGTGGGCCCGGACGAGGACTCGTTCGAGGCTTCACTCCCGAAATGGGGAGCGGTGTGCGTGGCCGAGTCCTGCTGCGCTCGGAAGGTGGCGGGCGCGCCGGACGGAGCGGAAGCCTGGGCCTGGAAGTGGGCGCCGGACAGGAGGCGGACGACGCGTGTGCTTCGCTCCGCGGGCGCGGCGGAGGACGGAGCTGGCCTCGCGGCCTCCTGGGAGACCGAACCGGGGGAGTGGGGAGCTGGCGCGGAGGCCGCGAGCGGAGCAGGGCCGTGGACTTCGATGCGAGGTACGGTGGGCCCGGACGAGGACTCGCCCGTGGCTTCACTCGCGAGAGGGAAAGCGTCGTGCGTGGCCGAGTCCTGCTGCGCTTGGAAGGTGGCGAAGTGGGCGGCGGGAAGGAGACGGACGACGCGCGTGCTTCGCTCCACGGACGCGGCGGAGGACGGAGCCTGTCTCGCGGCCTCCTGGGAGAGCGCACCGGGGGCGTGGGGGGCTGGCGCGGAGGCCGCGAGCGGAGCAGGGCCGTGGAGCTCGATGCGAGGCACGGTGGGCCCGGACGAGGACTCGCTCGCGGCCTCACTCCCGGTAGGGTGAGCGGTGTGCGTGACCGAGTCCTGCTGCGCTTGGAAGGTGGCAGGCGCGCCGGACGGAGCGGAGGCCTGCGCCTGGAAGCGGGCGCCGGACAGGATGCGGACGACGCGCGTGCTTCGCTCCGCGGGCGTAGCGGAGGACGGAGCCAGCCTCGCGGTCTCCTGGGAGACCGCACCGGGGGCGTGGGGAGCTGGCGCGGAGGCCGCGAGCGGAGCAGGGCCGTGGAGCTCGATGCGAGGCACGGTGGGCTCGGACGAGGACTCGCCCGTGGCTTCACTCGCGAGAGGGAAAGCGTCGTGCGTGAGCGGGGCCTGCTGCGCTCGGAAGGGAGCAGGCACATCTGCAGGAGCCGGGGCCTGTGCCCGTGCCGGAGAGGCCTGGCCGGTCGTGCCGGTGGTGGCAACGGGAGCGTCTGGCGTGCCACCCCGGGTCTCCACACGTGGAGGGGGCTGCGGCTGTGAAACGACAGGGGCGCGGGTGCTGGCTCCCAGGGCCTCGGTCTGAATGCGGGGAGCCTCGAGACGGGCCGTGGAGGGAACATCGCCCCGGAGCCCGGCGCGCGAGGCATTGGGCACGGACGAGGATCCATGTGCCCGCTCCACATTGGGGGCGGAGGGCGAGCCAGGCAGGGCTGGCGTGAACGCGGTGGCCGCGCTTCGCGTGGCGGTGGGGCGGGACACGGAGGTCTCTTCCGGGAGCCGGGCGCCGAGCTGGCGGGCGACGCCCTCCATGGCCCGCAGGGCCGGGCGGGAGATGAACGCGGCGAGCTCCCGTGTGGTGCTGGATGCGTGCATCACGTGTCCTCCACCTGGATGACGACCGCGTCGGGGTAATCGGAGAGGCCAGGCGTCCGGCGCGCCGGAGCCGGAGCCGGAGTGGGTGCGAGGGCTTCCGTCAGATGCAGGATCGCGAGCAGCCGATCGATCTCCGCGGCCGGTGCCGCCCACACCTGCGAGGGCGTCCAGCCAAGCGCGCGGCACAGGCGCAGCGTCGCCTGGGCCAGTGCACGGCCTCCGGCATCCGCGGCCTTCATCCGCAGATCCTCGTCGCGCGCACCGGCGGTATTGAGCTCGACGGCCGCGTCGAGCAGCCCGGCCGTGGTGGCTCCGTCCAACATCGACAACTCCACCCCCGCTGGCTCGAGGGCCACGACGGAGGCGGTGAGCATCGCGCGCAGGTAGCGCTCGAGGCTGAGTTCCATGGAGCCATCCGGACGAGGCGTGAGGCTCTCGTCCATGGCCCGCGAACGCTCCGAGAAGCTCCACGGGCGGAGCCGGACGCGAAGGGCGCCGATTCGCAGCCACCCATCCGGCTCCATTCGCGAGGCCGTCTCCCGGTTTCCACCGGTGGCCCACCACAGGGCCAACGGCGCCAGCTCCTCGAGGAACGGGTCCGGGACACCCGAATCGCGCAGCAGCTCGCGCGAGAAGTCCTCGTGAGCGAACTGGACCCCGTGCTCATCCGCCTGGGTGTGCCGCTCGAGCGCCCGCAGGTGCTCGTCGAAACGCCACAGGCGCAGCCGGACGCGCTCCCCGGCCGACGTCTCCACCTCCACCGGCTCCCCCCGGCCACCGAAGTGGACGGTGTAGCTCCGGCCGTCCACTTCGATGATCGAGGGGAGCGCGGTGGCGGCTTCCCCAGTCATGAGCACAGGCTCCCGTCCCATGGGCTATTCCTCGCGCACGCGGGTCGCGGTGAACGCGTACGTCGTGACACCGCTGCCGTGCGCATCGAGCTGGAAGGACTTGCCCTCGACGAAGCAGTCGTCGAACGACAGCGTCCGCGTCTCCTCGTTGCCCTCGGTGCGCTTGAGGCTCGACACGAGCTGGAACTTCGCGCGGTTCTGCAGCAGCGTGTCGAGCTTGAAGCTGGCCGAGCGGATCACCATCTCGCCCTGCACGGTGCGCAGGCCGAAGATGACATCCACCCGCTCGTTCGAGCCGATGGCCCGGATGTCCTCGCGCTCGGTGACGACACGGAATGCGAGGGACTGGAGCCCCTCGACGGCCTCACCATCGACGAGGATACTGCTACGGTTCGCGGAGAATACCGTTGGCATGTTTGTCTTTCCTTACTCAGACCTGGACCGTGATGGTCGCGTAGATGTAATCAATGGCACGCACGGGCCGGACGGCCATGTTCACGCGCACGATGCCCAGCGCGAAGTCCGCCTGAGAGGAATAGACCTCCACCTTGAAGGCGGGATCCTTTCCATCCGTGGAGGGGACGATGGCGCCATCCTTCTGCATCTGCACCAGCGCCTCGGTGAGCTTCTGCTTGAGCGCGTTGCGCCCGTCGGCGGTGTTGAGCTGGCCGATGAAGAGATCGCCGATCATCTTCATGGTGCGCACGGCCCGGTCCGCCACGCGGCGGACGTTGATCTGATCGCCGTCGGTGGTGAGCCCGCGCAGCACGATGGTGCCGCGGCCACGCTCGAGCACCACGGGCACCACGTAGCCCTTGAGCAGGGCCTTCTGGTCCTCCACGGACAGGGACGGCAGCTCGCCCAGCCCGGAGACGCGCTTGAAGGTGGGCGAGTGGAAGTAGGGCAGGTTGCCCACGAGTCCCGCCACCGCGCCCACCACGCCATGGGGGGCCACCATCACGAACCGGTCACTCACCAGGTTGCTGGCGAGCTGCACGTTCATCTCCGTGGTGCCCGCGTCCGGCACCTGGCCCAGGCCGATGCGGCCCTTGCACTCGTCGCTCAGGTTGTTGCAGTGGCTGATGACCTCGCCATAGACGCGCGTCACCTTCGCGGGGTCCGAGAAGTCCCGCAGGGCCGCGATGACCATGTCCACGTCCGGCTCGTCACGCAGGCGGCGGAGCGCGGCGGCGTAGTCATCGGCGGTCGCGTCCTTGCCTCCGTCCAGGGTGGCCTCGCCCGCCGCGGGCCAGCCGAGCGGCTTCGACTCGTCCACCTTCACGAACGCGGAGCCCGCCTTCAGCGCCGGGGCCAGGGACTTCAGGTCCTGGTTGCGGTGCAGCTCCAGGACGTCGTCCTTGTCGCCGCGCTTGCGCAGCACCTGCAGGTCGAACGAGATGCGCGCGTCGACGTTGGCCCGGTAGGAGATCCGGACGATGAGGCCGTTGGCCCAGGGACCCGCGGCGCGCGCCAGCAGCGCGACGCCGTCCTTGTTGTCCTTGCCCCGGGTGGCGTCCGCCGCGATGGCCACCTTCGCCGTGGCACCGGCGCCGGCGGGCAGCGGGGAGATGACCAGCTCGGAGACGCCGTTATCCAGCGCCTGCTTCGCCTCGGGGAGGCTGTAGGCGCTGCCGCGGCCGAGCACCTCCACGAAGCGCGACCAGTTGCCCGCCCGCACGGTCTTGCCAGGGTTCTCCTCGGTGAAACCGATGAGCCCCAGCACACCGGACGGCGCGAGCTGTTGAGGGAGGACTTCCTTGACGACGGTTACCTGGACACCAGGAATGATGAGGCCACTGGCCATGTGTTCTCCGAAACCTCAGGAGCGAGGGGGTGGATGGTCCTGCGAAGGGCGCAGGCTCCCCGGACCGCGCGCCTTGGCGGTGCACGCAATCCCTCTCAGGGCGCGCGGTCCTCTGCTTGGAATGGATGGGGGTTAGGCGGGCTTGGGGGCGGGCGTGGGCAGGCTCTTGAGGGTGACGGGAGCCGGCAGCAGCAGGGACTCGGTCTCCTTGACCATGTCCAGCGTCTTCGCGGCCAGCGTCGAGGCCTTGCCCGCGAGCGCCAGGCCCACGTTCATGAGCAGATCGATGATGGCGGCGATGTGGAAGATGCCCACGCCCACGAAGTCGACGATCACGTTGAGGAACCGGCGGCTCGTCTCCGCCATCTTCTGCGCGCTCTCGGGCAGCAGATCGAGCGTCGCCTCCACCAGGTCCCGGCCCGCGCCGAGCACGTCCGTGAACATCACCAACACCTTCTCATCCAGGAAGGGCTTGATGATGTCCTGCACCTTGGTGAGGATCTGCCCCAGGACCTCCTGGATCCTGGTGACCATCCCCTTGAGGGGATCCTTGAGACCGTTCAGCAGCGTGGTGTAGCCATCACCGCTGACGGCCTTGTGCAGCCGGTAGAGCGCCAACTCGGTCTTGAAGGCGACGTTGTTGACGGTGCTGAGGGTATTGGACACGTTCGAGACTGCGTCTGCCATTGCGACCCTTCCTTGTCATGGGGCGTTTCCGCCGCTCATGGAAGGAAGGACGCGTGCGCCGGAGCTTTGTGAAATGGGCGATAGAATGAGACGCCGAGGCAGTCCGGCTCCGTGGCCCCCGGGCGCCGCACCCACGTCGTCACCTGGCGGCCGTCTGCTTCCTCCTCGAGGGAGAACTCGACGGTGCAGGGCTCCAGTGGCAGGGGGGCGCACACCGAGCCGGTGAGCGTGTCCGCGCCCAGCTCGAACCGCAGGGCGATGGGGAAGGGGAGGACGTTGCGGAAGCGCAGATCCTTGTAGCCGTAGGCCACCGTGGCATCCGAGCCCAGCGGTGCGAAGCGCGTCTGCTCCGTGTAGATGTCCACCGAGTGGGCGTGCCGCTCCGTCACCCACAGGCCACCGCGCAGGGCGAGCAGGTACGTCAGCCCCGAGAGCTGGCACAACCCGCCTCCCACGCTCACCTCGAGCCGGCCTTGCACGAGGTTGCGTCCGGGCACGAAGCCCCGGCGCTTCGTGGGCCGCCCCACCAGGTTCCAGAAGGAGAAGAGCTCCTCGGGCCCCACGCGCACGTCCTGCAGCTCGCGGATGGCCAGGGCGAGGTTGTGCTTCTTGCTCTCCACGTGCGCCGACTGGCCGAGCGGCTGCGTGACGCTCACGTGCGCCGGCCACTCCCGCGCCTCGGCCCGGGACGGCTCCGAGCCGGTGGCCATCATCCTCCGCGCTCCCGAGCGGAGATCCCGCACCGTGCGACGGGCGGAGGCCACCCACACCCGGGCGGGCACCGGGACGAGCGGGCGGACGAGGTCAGTCCACCTTCTCAAGCTTCACCAGTTGATACGAGGCGAGGTGCTTCAGCGGCGTGCGGCCCAGCAGCACCTCCGCCGCCATGAAGGCCGGACGGGCCACGTGGGGCAGGCGGTGGATGGGCGCCAGCGCGAGGCCTCGCGACGCGGTGAGGCGCCAGTGGCCTCCTCCCAGCATCCGGAGATCCCGCGCCATCAGCTCGGTGCCTCCGTGCCAGCCGGTGGCCTGGTAGCCCACGAGCCGGCGGCGCAGCGCGTTGGGAAAGTCGAACACCATCACCCCGCCCGGGCGCAGCACCCGCCGGCACTCGTGGAGCACCCGGCGGAGGTCTCCCAGGTGCAGGTGCATGAAGAGGTGCAGGGCGAAGACGCTGTCGTAGCTGCCGCCGGCCGCGGGGATGCTCCAGGCCGGGGCGTGGTGGATGCGCTTGCCCGGCCAGCGCTCCCGGGCCCGCTCCACCATCTTCCCGCTGAGGTCGAGCCCCTCGCTCGCCAGGTCCAGGAAGCGGCCCGTTCCACACGCGAGATCGAGCACCCGGGGGCCCTGGAGCCACTCGCGCAGGGCCCGGCGCTCCAGGCCGTCCAGATAGGCCCCGTACGAGTTGCCGAAGCGGTCCGCGTCGTACGTCGGCGCGAGGGCGTCATAGTAGGCGACGATCTCGCGGGTCTCCGCGGACAGCTCCTCCGCGGGGGCCCCGGCCTGACTGCTGTCGACACCGGAAGTGTTCGAGCTCATCGGGTCGGGCCCCTGGGGAGGATGGGTCAAGCGGCCTGGGTCTCGGGCGGCTTCCAGTTCGCGAAGAAGCGCGACTTGAAGCGGGCGCAGTAGCGGACGAGGTTCTCCTGGGACAGGGTGTACTGCTTGAAGTCCGTGTCCACGGGGTTGGCGATGATGCTCACCAGGAACGAGTAGACCACCGCGTCGAAGGACGTGGGGGAGTCACCGAGCAGGTAGGGCTTGTTGCCCATGAGCGTCGCCAGCGCGGCGATGTCCTGGCGGGCCAGCGCCTGGACCTCCTCCATGTTGTGGCGGCCCGTCCCCTGGTCGTGGAGGATTCCCAGCATCTTCTGGCGCAGCGCCGACAGGGGCACCGGTCCACCGGTGACCGTGGGGACCATCGTCTCCACGATGGGCGTGTAGGCCCGCCAGCCGGCATCGTCCACCCACCGCATGTAGACGATGTACCAGTAGGTGCACTCCTCCAGCATGCGCCGGATGGTGTGGCCGATCGCCATCTGCTCCGGCGTCAGCTTGGCGTCGAGCGTGTCCCCGTGCTTCGTCTTGAGGTAGTCGATGATGAACTGGGAGTCGCCCATGAGCTGCCCGTCGAGCTCGACGTAGGGCACCTTGCCCTTGGGCGCCTTGAGCAGCTCGGCCATCTTCACCTGGTAGGGCAGGCCCACCATCCGGAAGTAGGCCTCCAGTTTGAAGCAGAAGGGGCTCAGGTTCGGGGTGCCCCAGGCCATGGGGGTCTGATAGAGGGTGATCATCGGTGGTGTCTCATCCAGTTGCGGAGTTCTGCTGTGGTTCGTTCGTTCGTGCTGATTCTACCGGCTCGACGCGGACGTGGACTCCGCTGAACGCCGCGTTGCCGCTGAGGGCATCCAACGCGCGGTCATCGGTCAGGTCATTGATGCTCACGCCCGCATGCTCCCCGGCGACCCGGAGCTGGACGCCTTCGCGCCCGTGTCCGTAGCCGTGCGGCAGGCTCACCACGCCCGGCATCATTTCGTCCGTCACGCTCACCGGTGCCTTCACCTCGCCGACCCGGGAGGCTATCACCGCTTCCCCGCCATCCCGAAGACCCAGCCGCCGGGCGTCCTCGGGGTGCACCATCAGCGTACATCTCGGCTTGCCTTTGACGAGCTGCGGCACGTTGTGCATCCACGAGTTGTTGTCCCGCAGGTGGCGCCGTCCGATGAGCAGCAACGCCCCGTCTCCGGTGGCGCTCGCGCCCTCGGGGAAGGTCTGGCGCAGGCGCTGGAGATCGGCCACCAGCGGCTCGGGGGCGAGCTGGATGCGGCGGTCCCGCGTGGCCAGGCGCTGGGGGATGCTCGGCTCGAGCGGCCCCAGGTCCACGCCGTGGGGCCAGGCCTTGAGGCTCGCCAGGCTCAGGCCCTTGCGGAAGGGACGGAGCTTCATGCCGTACGGGCCCGCGCGCAGCCCCAGGTCCAGGAGGCCATCCGGGCCGAGCGCCTTGAGCGCCCGGTACGTCAGCGCGCCGCGCACGCGAGGCTCTCCGCGCAGCGTCTCCAGCCGGTGCTTCAGCTCCAGGAAGAGCTCCCAGTCGTGGCGTGTGTCCGGGCCCGGCTCGAAGAGGGGCGGGGACCACTTCGCGGTGTTGCGCACCGCGAGCGCGTGGAAGGCCAGGTCGTAGTGGCTGCGCTCCAGCTTCGAGCTGGGGGGCAGGATGAGGTGCGCGTGCCGCGTCGTCTCGTTGATGTACGGGTCGATGCACACCATGAAGTCGAGCGACGCGAAGGCCGTGTCGAGCTGCCGCCCGTTGGGGGTGGACATGACGGGGTTGCCCGCGGAGGTGACCATGGCGCGGATGCGCCCGGGGCCCTCGGTGAGCACCTCCTCGCCGAGCGCGGCCACCGGCAGCTCGCCCGAGAACTCGGGCAGCCCGCGCACCCGGCTCCGCCAGCGGCCATGGCTGCCGCGGTTCATGGCCATGGCCTTGGGTCCGCCCACGATGTCGAAGGCGGGGCGCGTGAAGAGGGCGCCACCCGGGCGGTCCAGGTTCCCCGTCACGATGTTGATGACGTTGATGAGCCACTGGCACATCGCGCCGAAGGCCTGCGTGGAGACGCCCACGCGGCCGTAGCAGACGGCGGCCTCCGAGGCGGACAGCTCGCGGGCGATCCTCCGGGTGGTTTCGGCCGGCACGCCGGTGTGGGGCGCGGCGTGCTCGGGGGTGAAGCCGCGCGCCAGCTCGCGCACGGTGGACAGGCCCTCGGCGAACTCCGCGAGCCTCCCCAGCTTCGGGCCCGCCTCCTCCAGCAGGACGTGCAGGAGCGCGAAGAGGAAGAGCGCGTCGGTGCCGGGGCGGATGAAGACGTGCTCGTCCGCGACGTGGGCCGTCTCCGTCTTCCGGGGGTCCACCACCACCACCCGGCCCCCGCGCTGCTGGATGGCCTTGAGCCGGTGGCGCACGCCCGGCGCGCTCATCAGGCTGCCGTTGGAGGCGAGCGGGTTGGCCCCGAGGATGAGCATGTAGCGCGTGTGATCGATGTCCGGGATGGGGATGAGGAACTGGTGCCCGAACATCAGGTACGCGGCGAGCTGGTGGGGGAGCTGATCCACCGACGACGCGGAGAACTTGTTCTTCGTGCGCAGGGCCCGCAGGAAGAGCGGCAGGAACATCATCGCGCCGTGGTCGTGGACGGTGGGGTTGCCCACGTACACGCCCACCGCGTCCTTGCCGTGCTCGCGCTGGATGGCGTGCAGCCGCCGCGCCGTCTCGTCGAGCGCCTCTTCCCAGGAGATGGGCTGCCAGCCCGTGGCCGTGCGCCGGACGGGCTGCCGGAGCCGGTCCGGATCCTCGTGGAGATCCTGGAGCGCGACGGCCTTGGGGCAGACGTGGCCCTTGCTGAAGGGATCCGCTTCATCACCCCGGATGGAGGTGACGCGGCCCGCGGAGGTCTCGATGCGCAGGCCGCACATGGCCTCGCACAGGTTGCAGGTCCGGAAGTGCGTCATCGCGTGCCTTCGTGGGAGCGGCGGGAGGAGGTGCGGGTGCGGCGGCGGGCGGCGAGGGTCAGGAGCGACAGCAACCCCATCCATCCGGCGGCGCCCATGCTACCCGGAGCGGCGGAACAGCCACTGGACTTCTCGATGTGCACGTTGAAGGTGCACCGGGCCTCGTTGCCCGCGTCGTCCCGGGCCGTCACCTCCACGGAGGTGTCACCCTTCTTGAACACGCTGCCGCTGGCCGGAGAGAAGGTGATGGCGGGCGAGGCCGTCACCCGGTCCGTGACGGAGGGCTGGGGAAGCTGCACCGCCACCGGCCCCGTGGGGATGTTCATGTCCTGCGGGCAGGTGAGCAGCGGCGGCAGGGTGTCGAGCACCGTGACGGAGAAGCCGCACTCGGCCACGTTGCCCGAGGCATCCCGGGCCTGGACGCGCACGGGCGTCTCTCCCACCGGGAAGGTGTCCCCGGAGGCGTGGCTGAAGGAGAAGCTCGACGGTGGAGACGGTGTCCACCACGTTGGTCACGGTGAACTCCGCGGGAGCGCCCGAGGGGCCGGTGGCCTCGGCCTGGAGGCTGGCCGGGCACTTGAGCGTGGGCACCTGCGTGTCGCGGACGGACACCTGGAAGGTGCAGCTCGAGGTGTTGCCGGACCCATCCGTCGCCGTCGCCGTGACGGGCGTGTTGCCGAGCCCGAACCGGCTGCCGTTGACGTAGTCGTAGGTGACGGTGGGGCGGGAGACGTCCCCGTCCGAGGCCTCGGCGGGCGGCCAGGTGACGTCCGCACCGGTGGCGTTCTCGGCCTCGACGATCTGATCCGCCGGGCACGTCACCACCGAGGCCGTCGTGTCCTGCACGCGCACGGTGAAGGTGCACTGCTTGCTGTTGTTTTGCGCATCGGTGGCCGTCACCGTCACCGTCGTGTTGCCCTGGGGGAAGCGGCTGCCGGACGCGTGGCTCACGGAGATGACCGGGGCGCGGGTGACCGTGTCGGTGGCTTGCGGAGCCGGCCAGGTGAGGATCGCGCCGCTCTCGTTCGTGGCCTCCACCGTGGCGTTCGCCGGGCAGACGGGCTCCGGAGGCGTGGTGTCCCGCACCGTCACGGTGAAGGTGCACGTGTCCACGAGGCCCGCGGCGTCGCGCGCGGTGACGCGCACCTCGGTGTCACCGAGCGGGAAGAAGCCGCCCGGCGCATGGCTGTAGGAAAGGGCGGGCGGGAGCGCGGTGTCATCGTTGGCCGTCGCCTCCTCAAAGTCGACCCGCGCGCCCAGGAACTGCTGGGCCTCGACGGGCGGGACCACCGGGCAGGTGACGCTCGGGGGCGTGCTGTTGGTGAGCAGTGAGAGCGGCATCAGCCACGGCTCGCGCCCGCTCCGCCCGTTGCTCGCGCTGAAGGCGAGGGCGTCTCCGAAGAGGGTGAAGCCCGCGGGATTCGAGCCAAGCTGCCAGGGGGCGATGTCGTGCAGCACGAAGGTGCCCGCCTCGGTGCCGTCCGAGCGCCACAGCTCGGTGCCGCCCACGCCGTCGTTGGCGGCGAAGAGGAGCAGCTTTTCGACGGGGAGTGCGAAGAGCGACTCGGCGAGCACGCCGCTGCCCGCGCCCGGGAAGATGTCCTTGACGCGAACGGGGACGGGCTCCGTCGCGGTGGTGTCGAGCTTCCACAGCTCGCGGCCGGAGGTGCCGTCGTCGGCGGTGAAATAGAGCGTCTGTCCGAGCACCGTGAGCGCGGCGGGCCTGGAGCCCCCGCCCACCGTGGAGAAGCTCCTGGACGAGGACGGTACCGCTCTCGGTGCCGTCGGTCTTCCACAGCTCGGGGCCGAAGCCATCGCTCGCGGTGAAGTAGAGGACGCCGTCGATCACCGCGAAGGCGGAGGGCCCGGCGTCCAGGATGCCCGGGGCGATGTCCTTCACCAGCGAGGTGTTCGCCGCGGTGCCGTCCGTCTTCCACAGCTCGATGCCCGTGTTCTCCTCGTCGGCCACGAAGTAGAGGGTGCTGCCCACCACTCCGGCGATGTTCAGGACGGAGCCCATGCCCAGCCAGTCGCGGATCTCCGCCACGCGGGAGGTGTTCGCCTCGGAGCCCTCCGTCCTCCACAGCTCACGGCCGCCGGAGGCATCCCGGGCGATGAAGTAGAGGGCATCCCCCATGGGCGTGAAGCGCGAGGGGCGCGAGGACGGACCGCTCCCCACGGCGATGTCCTTCACCAGGGTGGTGCCCGCCTCCGTGCCGTCGCTCTTCCACAGCTCGATGTCGGACGTGGCGTCCTGGCCGGCGAAGAAGAGGAGGCCGCCGTGGGAGATGATCTCGATGGGGGAGCTGGCCGCGGTGGTGAGCTTGACGCTGGGGGTCACCCGGGTGGTGCCTGTGGGGGATCCATCCGTCTTCCAGAGCTCGAAGCCCTCCGCGAGCGACGGCAGGGCCGCGAAGTAGAGGGCTCCGTTGAAGGGCGTCAGGGCGCTCAAGCCCGTCTCCGGGGCGAGTTCGAAGGTGTCCTTGGGGACGATGTTCACGAGCGGCAGCGTGCCCGTCGCCGTTCCATCCGTCCGCCACAGCCGGGCGGCCGACTCCTGCTCGAAGGTGGTGAAGTACAGCCCACCCTCCCACGAGGCGAAGGGCGCGGGATTCGAGCCCCGGGTGGACGTCAGCTCGGTTCCGACGGGGACGGTGGTGGCCGCATCCCCCCGCGTCTTCCACAACGTAGGGAGCGGCGGGTTCTCGTCGGAGAGGCCCGTCCCCGGCGCGGTGGCCACGAAGTACACCGTGTCCCCCATGACGGTGAACGCCTTGGGGGCCGGGTCCGCGAGGCGGTCGCCCGAGAAGTGGTTGGTGCCGATGCGCCGGGATCCCGCGGGCGTGCCGTCGCTCGTCCACAGCTCATGGCCCACGCCCGGCTCGTAGCCGGTGAAGTAGAGCGTGCTCCCATGGGCCGTCATCAGCAGGGGGCCTTTGCCGCTCGCGGCCTTGAAGTCCACCAGCTTCGAGGTCCCCGCGGCCGTGCCATCCGTCGCGTAGAGGGCGCTCTCGACGTTGCCCGTGTCCCTCATCATGAAGAAGAGGCGCGTGCTCGTGGCGACGAGCGAGTCGGGCTTCTCCACGGAGTTGTTTCCGGAGACGAGCTCCAGGACGCGCTGAGTGCCCGCCTCGGTGCCATCGGTCTTCCACAGCTCACGCCCCGTCACGCCGTCCGTGGCGACGAAGTACACCGCGCCCTCGAAGGCGGTGAGCTGCACCGGGCTGGAGCCCGTCGCGCCCGGGAGGATGTCCTTGACGCGGACGGTGCCCGCCTCGGTGCCGTCGGTCTTCCACAGCTCGGTGCCCGCGGTGCCCTCGTTGCCCGCGAAGTAGAGCGCCCGGCCGGACCGGACGAGCCCTCGCGCCGCGGAGACGGCCGTGACGGTCACACTCGCGCCGACCCGCGTGGTGCCCTCCGGAGTGCCATCGGTGCGCCAGAGCTGCCGGGTGCCCCCGGGCGCGTTGACCAGGAAGTAGAGCCTCCCGCCGAGCTCGGTGAACGACTGGGGCTCGCTGCCGCCCGTGCCCAGCGAGATGTCCCGGACGAGCTTCGTGCCCTCCGGGGTGCCATCGGTGCGCCACAGCTCGGTTCCGGAGCTGCCGTCATTGGCGCTGAAGAGGATCCACCCGTTGCAGCTCGGCGAACTCCGTGGGCCGGGAGCTGTCCGGGCCGGGGAAGATGTCCTTGAGCAGGAACGTCCCCGACGTGGTGCCGTCCGTCCGCCACAGCTCCACGCCATGCTGCCCGTCCGCGGCGGCGAACCAGGTCAGTCCCCGCGAATGGAAGAACCGGGAGGGCGTCGAGCCGATGGGGCCCGGGACGATATCGGCCACCAGCGCGGGGCCCGTGGCGTCGAGCCTCCACAGCTCGGGCCCGGTGCTGTCGTCATTGGCCGTGAAAAGGAGTGTCGTCCCCGCGGCCGTGGGGGCTTCGGGGTAGCGCACCAGGGCGCGCTCGGCCTTCATACCCACGTCCAGGAGGGAGGCGGGACCTTCGCCCAGGGCCCGGCGGGTGGCCTTCGGCGCCAGCAGTGCCGGCTCCTCGCGAGTGGGAGCCGAGCAGGCCCCACCCAGCACCAGGATGCACAAGGCCGCCAGGATCGTGTTCGCTCTCACCATGCTGTTCCTCGGAGACTCCCCCGCCGGACACCGTGGTGCCCGGCCATGTCGAATCGGCGGCGGCATTCAACCATATCCGGACCCGGCCGAGGGCCCTCCGAGCACTCGGGGGAGGGCAGGGGAGACGGCTGGTTCCCGCTCCGGTGACGATCTCTTTCAGATGCAGGAGGGGGGCTGTGGAGATAAGAGGCGACTCCATGCTCACCCTGCGTGGTGCCCCCGCCCTCTCCGAGTTCCGTCTGGCCAAGTTGCTCGCTCGCTGCCGTGAGCTGGAGCCGGCCGTCGCCTCCGTCTACGCGGAGTTCGTGCACTTCATCGACGTCGCGGCGGCGCTCTCCGAGTCCGAGCGCGCCCTGATGGACAGGCTGCTGGAGTACGGCCCCCGGCTCACCCGCGGCGAGCAGCGCGGCAGCCTGCAACTGGTCATCCCGCGCCCCGGCACCATCTCGCCCTGGTCCTCGAAGGCCACGGACATCTTCCAGAACACCGGCCTGCGCGCCGTGCGGCGCATCGAGCGGGGCGTGGCTTGGTGGGTCGCTGACCGGGCGGGCAAGGCCCTGAGCCCCGAGCAACTCGCCCGTGTCCAGCCGGTGCTGCACGACCGGATGACGCAGGCCGTGGTGGGGCGCGAGGAAGACGCCGCCATCCTCTTCGCCGGGCACACGCCCCGGCCGCTCACCACGGTGGACGTGGTGGGGGGAGGCCGGGCCGCGCTCGTCACCGCCAACCGGGAGCTGGGCCTCGCGCTGGCCGAGGACGAGATCGACTACCTGGTGGCGCGCTTCACCGAGGCTCAAGCGCAACCCCACCGACGTCGAGCTGATGATGTTCGCGCAGGCGAACAGCGAGCACTGCCGGCACAAGATCTTCAACGCCTCGTGGACCATTGATGGGAAGCAGCAGGAGCGCTCGCTCTTCCAGTCCATCAAGAACACCTACGCGGCGAGCAAGGAAGGCGTGCTGTCGGCGTACAAGGACAACGCGGCGGTGATGGAGGGCTTCGAGGTGGAGCGCCTCTTCCCGGAGGTGGCCAGCGGCGAGTACCTCTTCCACCGCGAGCCCGCGCACATCCTGATGAAGGTGGAGACGCACAACCATCCCACGGCCATCTCGCCGCACCCGGGTGCCTCGACGGGCGCGGGCGGAGAGATTCGGGACGAGGGCGCCACGGGCCGGGGCGCGAAGCCCAAGGCGGGCCTGAGCGGCTTCTCCGTGTCCAACCTGCGCATCCCCGGCTTCGAGCAGCCCTGGGAGCAGGTCTACGGCAAGCCGGAGCGGATCGTCTCCGCGCTCGACATCATGATCGAGGGTCCGCTGGGTGGCGCCGCCTTCAACAACGAGTTCGGCCGGCCCAACCTGTGCGGCTACTTCCGCAGCTTCGAGCAGCAGGTGACCACGCCCGAGGGCGTCGAGGTGCGTGGCTACCACAAGCCCATCATGATCGCCGGTGGCCTGGGCAACATCCGGGACGGGCACGTGCAGAAGGGCACGCTGAAGCCGGGGGACAAGATCGTCGTGCTGGGTGGTCCGTCGATGTTGATCGGCCTGGGTGGCGGCGCGGCGTCCTCGATGACGCAGGGCACGAGCGCGGCGGACCTGGATTTCGCCTCGGTGCAGCGAGACAACCCGGAGATGGAGCGGCGCTGCCAGGAGGTCATCGACCGCTGCTGGGCGCAGGGCGAGGCCAACCCCATCCGCTCGATTCACGACGTGGGCGCGGGCGGCCTGTCCAACGCGGTGCCGGAACTCATCCACGACAACAACCTGGGTGGCCGCTTCGAGCTGCGCGAGGTGCCCAACGCGGAGCCCGGCATGGCGCCGGTGGAGATCTGGTGCAACGAGGCGCAGGAGCGCTACGTGCTGGCCATCGCGCCGGAGGACCTGGAGCGCTTCGCGGCCCTGTGCGAGCGTGAGCGGGCGCCTTTCGCGGTGCTGGGTGACGCCACGGAGGAGCAGGCGCTGACGCTGACGGACCGGCAGTTCGGCAACGCGCCCATCGACATTCCGATGGACGTGCTGTTCGGCAAGCCGCCGCGCATGCACCGGGACGTGAAGTCTCGGCCGCTGACGCACCCCGAGCTGAAGCTGGACGCGCCGGTGAAGGAGCTGCTGGGGCGGGTGCTGGGACACCCGACGGTGGCGGACAAGGGCTTCCTGATCACGATCGGCGACCGGACGGTGGGGGGCCAGACGGCGAGGGACCAGATGGTGGGTCCGTGGCAGGTGCCGGTGGCGGACTGCGCGGTGACGCTGTCGGCGCACGCGGGCTACACGGGTGAGGCCATGTCCATGGGCGAGCGCACGCCGGTGGCGCTGATCGACGCGGCCGCCTCGGCGCGCATGGCGGTGGCCGAGGCCGTGACGAACATCGCCTCGGCGCGGATTGGCAAGCTGGGGGATGTGAAGCTGTCGGCCAACTGGATGGCGGCGGCCGGCAGCCCGGGCGAGGACGCCAACCTCTACGCCGCGGTGAAGACGGTGGGCATGGAGCTGTGCCCGGCGCTGGGCCTCACCATTCCGGTGGGCAAGGACTCCATGTCCATGCGCACGGTGTGGGAGGAGAAGGGGGCTCGCAAGGCGGTGACGGCGCCGTTGTCGCTCATCGTGTCGGCCTTCGCGCCCGTGCTGGATGTGCGCAAGTCGCTGACGCCGCAGCTTCTCGAGCCGGGCGCGGACTCGCGGCTGGTGTTCGTGGACCTAGCGGGTGGCAAGCAGCGGCTGGGGGGCTCGGTGCTGGCGCAGGCGTATTCGCAGGTGGGCCCGCGCTGCCCGGACGTGGAGAGCCCCGAGACGCTGAAGGGATTCTTCACCGCGATGCAGGCGCTCAACGAGGCGGGCCTGGTGCAGGCCTACCATGACCGCTCCGACGGTGGCCTGCTGACCACGCTGGTGGAGATGGCCTTCGCGGGACACTGCGGCTTCGACGTGGACGTGGCCGCGCTGGGTGCGGATGCCGTGGCGGCGCTCTTCAACGAGGAGCTGGGCGCGGTGCTGCAGGTGAAGGCGGCGGATCTCCAGCGGGTGCGCGAGGTGCTGACGAAGCACGGGCTGGGCGCGCACACTCACGAACTGGGCCGGCCGGGCGCGGCGCTGACGGTGCGGGTGCGGCAGGGCGGCAAGGTCCTCCTGGAGGAGGACACGGTGGCGTTGCGCAAGGTGTGGTCGCGCGTGAGCTACGAGATGCAGAAGCTGCGCGACAACCCGCGCTGCGCGGAGGAGGAGTACGCCGCGAAGTGCGATCCGAGCGACCCGGGCCTGTCGGCGCGGCTCACGTTCGATCCGCAGGAGGACGTGGCGGCGCCGTACATCGCGAAGGGTGTGAAGCCCCGGGTGGTCATCCTGCGAGAGCAGGGCGTGAACAGCCAGTTCGAGATGGCGCGGGCCTTCATGCGCGCGGGCTTCACGGCGGTGGACGTGCACATGAGCGACATCCTCACCGGGAGGGTGTCGCTGAAGGACTTCACGGGCGTCGCGGCCTGCGGAGGCTTCTCGTACGGCGACGTGCTGGGAGCGGGTGGAGGCTGGGCTCGCTCCATCCTGTTCAACACGCGGGCCCGGGATGAGTTCGCCGCGTTCTTCGCGCGCTCGGGCGCGTTCGCCCTGGGCATCTGCAATGGCTGCCAGATGATGTCGCAGTTGCGCGAGCTGATTCCGGGCGCGGAGCACTTCCCGCACTTCGTGCGCAACGTGTCGGAGCAGTTCGAGGCGCGGCTGGTGCAGGTGGAGGTGGCGGAGAGCCCGTCGCTGTTCTTCAAGGGCATGGCGGGCAGCCGCATCCTCATCGCGTCGTCGCACGGCGAGGGGCGGGCGGAGTTCACCAGCGCGGAGGAGGCGGCGAGGGTGAACGGGCTGGGGATGGTGCCGGTGCGCTTCGTGGACAACCACGGGCGGGTGACGGAGACGTACCCGGCGAACCCGAACGGCTCGCCGCACGGAATCGCGGGCCTGACGTCGAAGGACGGGCGCGTCACCATCATGATGCCGCACCCGGAGCGGGTGAGCCGGAGCGTGACGTACTCCTGGTGCCCGCCGGAGTGGGGCGAGGACGGCCCCTGGATGCGGATGTTCCGCAACGCGCGCGCGGCGTTGGGGTAGGCTTGAAGGGCTCACCGCTGCATTTCAGGTTCTCTTATGGCCAAGTTCCTCGATACGACCGGCGTTTCGTACCATCTTCAGCAGTTGATCAATCGCGCCAACGATAAGCTGATCCTTCTCAGCCCGTATCTCAAGCTGAACGAGCGAGTGAAGCAGGCTCTGCTGGACCGGGAAGTATTCAAAACTAATATCAGGATTGTTTACGGTAAGAGTGAGCTCCAGCCGGAAGAAGCTGAGTGGATGCGGAAGGTCAAGTCCATCCGTCTCAGCTTCTGCAAGAACCTCCACGCCAAGTGTTACCTGAGTGAGAGCGAGGCCATCGTCACTTCGATGAACCTCTATGAGTTCTCGCAGGTCAACAATGTCGAGATGGGGATCTATATCAGTAAGGCGGAAGACCCTGTCCTCTATCAAGAAATTGTTGAGGAGGTGGGTCGCATCGTCCGAATGAGTGAAGATGTCCAAATCTCCATTGAGCGGGTGAAGCTAAAGGAGGCCCCAGTCGTGGTTTCGTCTCCTGGTCTGGTCAAGGCAAAGGCTGAGCAGGCCATCGCGTCCGAAAGCTCCGGGCACTGCATTCGTTGTGGGGATACGATCAGGCTCAATCCAATGTACCCATATTGCCGCGAATGCTATGACGATTGGTCTGGTGATGATGAGGAGCCCGAGGAGTATTGTCATATCTGCGGCAACGAGCATTCCTCGTCGAAGGTGAAGCCATCCTGTTATCCTTGTTTCAAGGCGAACCGGAACAAGCTGGAGTGGCCCGCTGCCTGAGCAGATTGCTGGGATCAATGCGACCCTGAGCTGAATGGCGAGTCTGGCCTTGGCTCAGGACTCGCCATCCTTCCAGTTTAGGATGTCGGCGCTGGAGGACAGTTCGGCCGAATACGGGCCGTCTGGATTCGTGAAGAAGGCGTTCTCGAGGCGCTGCTGGGTCTGTGCTCGGAAGAGCCACCGGGCCACGGTGGCTCCTCGTGAACCGAGTTCCTTCGGCGCTCGCTCCGGTGTGTAACCAAAAGCTTCGACCAGGCGTGCGAGGTGGACGTCCGCTGCCGGGGTCGCGGTGCGCTCCCAGGCCGAGAGCAGGGAACCCACGTCGTCGAAGAGGCGGACCGCCCAGCCAAGGACTTCCTCCGCTTGGACCAGGAGGCTGCCCACCTCTCGGGTGAGGAGCAGGTCCCAGAGCGCCTCCAGGTAGGCCCGGATCGCGGCGCGCTCCTCGTCGGGCCAATCCTTCCACCCCGCATAAAGGATCTTCTCCGCGACGAGTTCCGCGGAGACAGCACCCAACTCCTGGAACGGGAACAGCTCGAGGATTCGCGGCAGGAAGTACTTGAAGTCGCTCTCCATTCCCCAGGTGGTCATGGCCTTGAAGGCATAATGGCCGAGGCTCTCCCCGGTGTGCGCTCGCAGAGGTGTGGCCGTGAGCCGCGCCATCTCCTCCTCACTCACACAGTGCGAGCAACCCATGACCGGTCCATCAGGCGCGTACCGGGCGAAGGCGCCGTAGAGCGCCTCAATGGCGGTCTCGAATGCACTGCTTCGGGGTGCTCCAGTCTGGGCCATGTGCTGGAGCTTCACAGGGGGAGGTAGGCCGTATCAACGTCCGGCGTGGCCCCACGATTGACGGCATGGCGAAGCTCCGCCGATCCTGCTCAGCGGAGGATCCATGTCCCGTCACGTGCTGATTGCCGTGCTGTGCCTGTCGCTCACCGCCTTCGCTGACACTCCGAACCGCTTCGAGCCGCAAGAGTTGTCCAGCGAGGCGGTCGTGACCTTCGTCCTGACCTGTTCCGAGAAGGTCAAGAAGTCCGACGCCAGCATCGGCGAGGTGCAACGCCTGAGCTTCTGCTCGTGCGCGGCCGATGCGTTGCGTCTGCGGCACAAGCAGCAGGGGAAGGACAAGGCTCCGAGCGCCGAGGATCTTCAGCGCTGCGCGAACGCGCTCACCCGATCATCGCCGGAGGAAGTCGCTGGACAGATCCAGAAGCAGCCGGTGCAGTCGCCGTCAGACCTCAAGGCGGCGCCCGCCTCCACGCAGCCTGATACGTCTCGGAGCGCGGGCTGGGATGACTCGGAGGACACCTCTTCGTCGGAGTCTCCCAGCAGCGTCGAGCCCGCGCGAAGCTGCTGCAAGGTGTGCACGAAAGGCTGTCCCTGCGGAGACTCGTGCATCTCGTGCAGCAAGGTCTGCCGCAAGGGTCCCGGCTGCGCCTGTTGAGTCACGCCGGTGTGGGGAGCCGTACTTCCAATTCAATCAACGGCGCCGGTGTCAGGCGGTGCGCCGCTCATGCAGCATCCGACGGTAAGAGCGGCCGTACCCAAGATGCCCCGTACACTCGGGCACCCTGGCGAACAGACGAATCCAACACCCGGTCCTACTCGGCCCAGACGAGCGCCAGATCGAGCTCGAAAGCCTCGAAGGGCTCGGCGCGGACCCGCTCGTCTCCGGCGGCGGAATCGACGAGCAGCCAGTGGCGCCCCTCAAGTCGGAAGATCTCGAGCGTCTGGGCGACCGGGTCCACGTGCCACACGTTCCGCACGCCTTCCCGGGCGTAGATGCGCATCTTCTGGATCTTGTCGATGCGTCGCGTGCTCTTGGAGAGCACTTCGCATACCCAGTCCGGGGCGAGATCGTAGTGTGCCGGGGCGTCATCCCCTCCGACGAGCCGGGGCAGGCGCTCGCGCTTCCATCCGGCGATGTCTGGCACGAGCTTGTCTGGCCGGGGGCCGAGGTGCAGTTCCGGCTCATCAAGGATGACCCACCCGCCCGGGCCTCCTTGGCCGTACCTGAAGGGCATGGTGAGGATGGCACCCAGACCTGATGCTGCGCCGGTGTGCGGGCGGGCCGGGCGAGGGCTGACGTGCAGCTCGCCGTTCAGGATTTCCGCCACCATCTCAGGGGGAACCGCCTGGAAGGCCGCCTCGACGGACGGGGCGTTTCGCTCGGTAGACGGGGGATCGGGAGGACGACTGGGGGCCATGTGAGGAGATTTCAGCATGCCCCTCGCCCTGTGCAATCCCGGAGCCGCCGGGGCGTCACCGCCCCGACGGCCGTGGAGCACCTCAGCGCGTCGCGGGGCCCACGGAGGCATTGGCCTTCCGTCCGCGCTTCCCAGACGTCCAGTCCTCGTAATGGCCGAAGCTCTTCATCTGCTGGCCCAGGTCCGTGGTGCGGACCAGCTCCTCCACCTGGGCGCGCGATTGGCGCGGCAGCTTCGCCTCCATCTGCGCGAAGCCGTACGCCAGCGCCCCCGTGATGGCCGTGTTGAGCCGCAGCTGCTGCGGATCACACTTGTCCAGCTCGTCCGAGCGCGCGTGGTAGTTCGGGCCGTAGAGGGCCGGCTCCTGGTTGGCCACCAGGTTGGGCACCCCGTGCAGCATGAAATCGAAGTTGTCCGTGCCCACGATGGGCACGTCCACCTGCGTGAAGGGGCCCAGTCCCTTCACCGGCTCGAGCGCCACGTCCACCAGGGGCGGCAGCTCGGGGCGGCCTCCCGTGAAGAAGCCGTTGATGCGCCCGCAGCCGATGTCGAACGAGGACGCCATCACGTGCTTGTCCAACTCGGCCGCGTGCGCCTTCACGTAGCCCTCCGAGCCGAACATGCCCTGCTCCTCGCCGTTCCACAGCGCGAAGCGGAGGGTGCGCGCGGGTTTGATTCCCAGCCGCTTCATCTGCCGCGCCACGTCGATGAGCGCCACCACGTTGGCCCCGTTGTCCAGCGCTCCCGTGCCCAGGTCCCACGAGTCCAGGTGCGCGCCGAGCACCACCACCTCGTCCGGGCGCGTGCTGCCGCGGATCTCCCCGATGACGTTGTAGCTCTCGTACGCGGGCCCGATCTGGAGATCGAGCTCGGCCGTGAGCGTCAGCGCCTTGCCCGTGCGCAGCAGGCGCTGGGCTCGCAGGGCTCCGTCCCGCTCCATCACCATCATCGGCCGCGTGTTGCGCATGCCCACCGACACGTTGTGCCGGTAGAGCAGGTTGTTGGGCCGCGAGCCCACGTACACCACCCCCGCCACGCCCGCCGCGAACGCCCGCTGCTCGATCTCTGCGGCCTCGGCGTACTCGCGGAACAGGTCGTCCACGTTCTTCAGCTCCGTCGTGTCCACGAGCAGGAACGCGCCCTTCGCCTTCTCCCCGAGCGCCTGGAGGCTCCTTCTCCGTGCCCTTGCCCGCGTCGAGCAGCGGTGCCGTCAGTCCGCCCTTGGGCGTGGCGGTGGAGAAGGGCATGGCCGCGATGCGCGGCGAGAACTCCAGCCCCTTGCCTCGCACGGTGGCGGACGCCGAGCGCTCCAGCCACAGGCTCGGCATCTGGAAGGGCTCCTTGCGTGCCTCGACGCCCGCCTCACGGAAGCGCGCGAGCGCCCAGTCCACCGAGCGCAGATTCGCCGGCGAGCCCGTGGCCCTTCCGCCCACCTCGTCCACGAGGGACTGCAGATCGCTCATCAACGGCGTGTCCCCGAGGAAGGCGGAGACGAGCCGCGCCGCCTCGGCCCGCGAGGCGTCCGGGGTCTTCGCCGCGGGCTTGGAGGGCCCGGCCGCCAGGGCCGGCGCACCGAGGAGGGACAAGGACAGGAGGGAGGACAGCAGCCGACGGGAGGAGACAGTGCTCAGGCAGGGGCTCCAGGAAGAGTGGAGCGGCCATCCTGCCAGAGTCCGGAAACACGAAGGCCCGATGTGAACCGGAGTCCACATCGGGCCTTTGCTGTGAGGCGCCACCCGGATTCGAACCGGGGGATGAAGGTTTTGCAGACCTTTGCCTTACCACTTGGCTATGGCGCCGCGAGAAGCGTGTACCGCCTTATATGAACCCGAAACAGCCGGGTCAAGACAGGAGAGAGGGGGGCGTGCGTATCCGTGTCCGGTAGCATCCCGGGCGAGCGGTCTCGCCAGCCACCGGAGGAACGTCAATCATGCTGCAGGGTTACGGGCTGTACCAGGAGGAGCACGAGGCCTTCCGCCGCACCGTCCGGGCGGTGGTGGAGAAGGAGCTGAAGCCCTTCGCCTCCCAATGGGAGGAGCAGGAGGAGTTCCCCCGGGCGCTCTTCACCCGCTTCGGCGAGCTGGGCTTCCTCGGCCTCAAGTACCCGGAGGCCTACGGGGGCTCCAACGCCGGGGAGCTCTACGAGGCCGTGCTGCTCGAGGAGATGGGGCGCTGCGGCTCGGGCGGGGTCGCCGCGGGTCTCGGGGCCCAGCACACCATCGCCACCGGCCCCCTCCACAAGTTCGGCACCGAGGACCAGAAGCAGCGCTTCCTCGCTCCGGCCATCCGGGGAGAGAAGATCGGCGCGCTCGGCATCACTGAGCCCCATGGCGGCTCGGATGTGGCGGGCCTGCTCACCACCGCCCGCCGTGACGGGGACCACTACGTCGTCAACGGCTCGAAGACCTACATCACCAACGGAGTCCGGGCCGACTTCGTCGTGCTGGCGGTGAAGACGAAGCCCGATGCCGGGCACAAGGGCCTGGCGCTGCTGGTGGTGGAGAAGGGCACGCCGGGCTTCTCCGTAGGGCGCAAGCTCAAGAAGCTCGGGTGGCGCGCCTCGGACACCGGGGAGCTCTTCTTCGAGGACTGCCGGGTGCCCGCGGCCAACCTGCTCGGCGGCGTGGAGGGGCAGGGCTTCTATCAGATCATGGGCAACTTCCAGTGGGAGCGCCTGTCGCTCGCCTTGGGGGCGCTCGGGGCCATGGAGGAGATGCTGGAGGTCGTCATGGCCCACGTGAGGGACCGGCGGGCCTTCGGCCATGCGCTCCACGAGTTCCAGGTGGTGCGGCACCGGATCGCCGAGCTGGCCACTGAATTCGAGGCGGCGCGCCAGCTCACCTACCACGCGCTGCGCCTGCACGTGGGGGGCGAGTACGCCATTGCCCAGACGTCCATGGCCAAGAAGGTGGCCACCGAGACGGCCTGCCGGGTGGCCGATGCGTGTCTCCAGCTCCATGGCGGCGCTGGCTACATGATGGAGTACGACATCCAGCGCCACTGGCGAGACGCGCGCCTGGGTCCCATCGGCGGGGGCACCAGCGAGATCATGAACGAGATCATCGCCAAGCAGCTCGGTCTCTAGGCGGGCGCGGTGGGGGGTCGGGCGGGCAGGCCCGGGGAAGGGAATGGGGGGGCTCCTCGTTCTGCGGGACAGACACCGCAGCAGGAGGTCCGGGTGGTGGATCCCCGTATACCTTGTTCCGAGCTCTATGTACGGCTCGGAGACGAGGAAGTGCTCGTGCTCGACTGCCGTGATCCCGAGGATTGGGATCGCTACGGCCTGCATATCCCTGGTGCCCTGTGGATGCCCTTCGAGGAGATTCTACGGGACGCGGAGGTGCTCCCCGACGACGAGCTGATCGTCGTGTGTGGGTGTTCCCCGGACGGCTCCGATGCGCGCCGGGCCTGCCGCCTGCTCAACCACAAGGGGCTCCAGGCGGTGTGCCTGGACGGTGGCCTCCAGGGGTGGATCACCCACGGGCTGCCGACCGAGAGCCACATGTCGGGGGCCTCGGCTGGCGGGTTGTGCTGAGCCCTGGCGGGGCAGGCGCTCGCCGCGGTGCGTAGAAGTCCGGCGCCAAAGGGTGTAAAGGACCCGCCATCTCTCGGCCCCCAGAGAAAGGGAGTCTGACACCATGGCCAAGCTTCGCGCTGTCCTCATTGGCGCCACTGGACTCGCCGGCCAGCAGTTCATCGCCGCGCTGAAGGATCACCCCTCCATCGAGCTCACCGGGCTGGCGGCCTCGCCGCGCTCGGCGGGCAAGGCCTACGCCGAGGCGCTCCGGAGCTCCAACGGGATGACCGCCTGGTTCGTCCCCGAGGCCCTCCCCGAGTCGATCGCGAAGATGAAGGTGGTGAGCGGTGAGGAGGTCCAGGCCAAGGACTACGACATCGCCTTCTCGGCGGTGGAGTCGGACGTGGCCAAGGAGATGGAGCCCCGGCTCGCGCGGGACATCCCCGTGTTCTCCGCGGCCAGCGCCTTCCGCTACGAGGCGGACGTGCCGCTGCTCATCCCCCCGGTGAACGCCGACCACGCCCGGCTGGTGCGCGAGCAGCAGAAGCGCCGCGGCTGGAAGGGCTACATCGTCCCCATCCCCAACTGCACCACCACCGGCATGGCCATCACCCTGGCCCCGCTGGCCGAGCGTTTCGGCATCAAGTCGGTGCTGATGACCTCCATGCAGGCCATGTCCGGCGCGGGCCGCTCGCCCGGCGTCATCGGCCTGGACATCCTGGACAACGTCATCCCCTTCATCCCCAAGGAGGAGGAGAAGGTCCAGGTGGAGACCAAGAAGATCCTCGGCACGCTGGACGCCGCGGGGGGCGCCATCACCTCCCATGACGTGCGGGTGTCGTGCACCTGCACCCGCGTGGCGGTGATGGAGGGTCACACCGAGTCCGTCTTCGTGTCGCTCGCCCGCAAGGCCTCCGTGGAGGAGGTGGTTCAGGCGATGCGCGAGTGGCGGGGCGCCGAGGTGTCCCGGAACCTGCCGTCCGCGCCGCCGCGCTGGATCGAGGTGCTGGAGGATCCCTTCCGTCCGCAGCCCCGGCTGGACCGGGACACGCACGCGGGCATGGCCACCACGGTGGGCCGGGTGCGCGAGGACGGGGTGCTGGAGAACGGCTTCAAGTACCTGCTCGTCTCCCACAACACGAAGATGGGGGCAGCCAAGGGAGCGATCCTGGTAGCCGAACTGATGCGTGCCCAGGGGCTCCTGGGGTGAGTAGGCTCAAGGGGTACTCCATTTAAGGCGTGCCCCCCCCGTTCCAACCCATGTACTGTGCGCGCGCGCACGGACTCAGTCCAAGAGGAGATTTCAATGGCGTACGTGGTTACCGAGCCTTGCATCAAGTGCAAGTACACCGACTGTGTCGAAGTCTGTCCGGTCAACTGCTTCTACGAAGGCTCCAACTTCCTGGTCATCCACCCGGACGAGTGCATCGACTGCGGTGCGTGTGAGCCGGTGTGCCCGACCAAGGCGATCTTCCCCGAGTCGGATCTGCCCTCAGAGTACTCCGAGTACAAGGCGCTGAACGCGCAGTACTCCACGCAGTGGCCGAACATCGCGGAGAAGAAGGCCCCCCTGCCCGAGGCCGAGGAGTTCAAGGACAAGAAGGGCAAGCGGAACATGCTCGAGGCCAAGCCCGGCAAGTAGGTCCGCCGCCCCGTGCGCCCTCTCCGCTGGAGAGGGGGTGGGGGAGAGGCGCCCGAGGCCCTCCGCCGAGAGGCGGCAGGGCCTTTCGCATGTCCGGAGTCCGGCTCAGGAGGCCAGGAAGGCACTGAGCTTCAGCCCGCGAGCGGACAGCTCGTCGCGAATGCGCTCCAGGTCCTTCTGGGGCAAGCGCCCGCGGCGCCCCTGGATGCGCAGGGACACCTCCCGTTCGCCCGTGCGCTCCACCTCCACGGTGGCGTCCAATGCTCCACCCAGGCGCATCGCCAGCGCGGGCCGCTGCGACTTCACGAACACCTCGATCTGCTCGATGAGCTCCAGGGCCGCCTGCACGCGGAGCTCCGGGGATGGCGTCTCCATGGCCGCCCCTCCGGCACCTCCCGGACGGGCGCCTCCCGCGGCGGCGAGGGCCTCCACCGAGGGGAGCGAGGTGGGCGTCTCCGGGCCCGGCGAGGGGGGCGCGGAGCGGGGTGACACCGGCTCGGCGCGCGGCTCCCGGGCCAGCTCCCGGGCGATGAGGTCGGTCACGCGTTGCTGAACCCGCTCCTGGTGCGTCTGGTGGGCGTCCCCGCGCACGTCCCGGAGCCGGTGGGCCTCGGCGTTCAGGCCCTGGCGGACCAGGCCGAGCTGCTCGGTGCTGGCGAAAGCGCCGCGTTGCGGTGTCCGCGCCAGCCCGGTGGCGGCCAGGGCTCCGGTGGTTCCACGGAGGGTGCTCACGGAAGGCCGGGTGGCCTGCCCTCCCCGGAGGGGGACCTTCGCCGCTGCCTCCGGGGGGGACTTCTTCAGCACTTCCTGGAAACGTTCCTTCTCCGAGGCCGGCCGGGCCGGCGCCGCCTCCTGGTGTCCGTCGACCTTCATGAGATCCCTCGCGGTGCTGGGTGGGACCCGAGGGGGAGCACGGCCCATGCCAGGGGGCACTCGACGGAGGATGCCGGGGGTGGACTCCCGGGCCGTGGACGGGAAGCTCACGGGCGGGACGCCTCCCCCCGGCGAGGAGGCTCCGGGCGGAAGGGGCGGCGCGCTCCGGAGTTACCGGCTCGGCTGGCCGAAGGCGCCCGACTGCGCCGGGGCCGAGCCCATCAGATCGTTGACGGCGAGGGGGCAGCGGGCCACGGCGTTGGGATCGGCCAGCATGTTGCCCTGGGACCAGTTGCGGTCCTGGAAGATGAGCCCGTCGCGCAGCTCCAGCTCGTCCACCGCCTTCTTGAAGCCCCAGAAACGTCCGCGCACCATGAGCTGGGTGCCCTTGGGGATGCGGCTCAGGTCCAGGTACTGCTGGGGTGCGAGCTTCGCGGTGATGTTGACGGAGAAGCGCTTCTTCGGCGTGCCGAAGGGGTTGAGCTTCTCCCTCGTCGGCGGCGACCGGGTACCACACCAGCTTCGCCACGGCCGTGGGCGTCTCGGGCTCCTCCTCGATGACGGGCTGGCCCCGGCGCTTCTTGGGCGCCTTCTTCTTCTTGGGCTGCTCGATGTCGAGGTCGATCAGCTCCAGGCCACCGAAGGCCACCTGCCGGTCGAGGTAGCTCTCGCGGAACATCTTCTCGGCGGAGCGGGCGGCGGTGGCGTTGGCGCGGCGGACCTCGATTTCATAGCGCTCGCGCAGGGCGGGCAGGGTGAGGAAGAAGCTGTCGATGGGCTGGAGCCCCTCGGAGAGGAAGCGCAGCTTGCCCACGTCGATGGTGAGCACCACGGGCCCGAGGGCCGCCGCGGTCTGGAACCAGTTGGGGGGCAGCTTCCGGTCGATCAGCACGCGGCGCACCATGGCCACCAGGTACGCGTTGGCCTGGAAGCGCTGGGTGCTGAGCTGGGTGTTGAGCGCGTGGACGAGCAGGGGGTCCAGGTAGAAGTTCTCGTCACGCTTGTGCAGCAGGGGCGCGGTTTCCCCGAGCAGCGTGAGCAGCCCGCCGAGGAGCTGGGCGCAGTTCGGGTCCTTCGTTCCCTGGGAGAGGGCCTGGTACACGCCGGTCCTGAGGAAGCGGCGGTCGAAGTCCTCCTCCTTGAGGTTGGGCACGTCATTGCCGGAGCCGAAGAAGACCTCCGGTTGGGCGGCGGCGGGGAGGGAAGTGAGGCTGAGGACGAGTGCGAGGAGAGCGGATCGCATCGCGCGAAGGGTATCACGCCGGGAGGCGGGGCTTCTCGGGAGTGATGCGGAGGACGATCGCGGCGGCGGCGAGCTCGAGGACGGCGGCGGCGGCGAAGAGGCGGTGTCCGCCGAGCCAGTCATAGCCGGCCCCGGCGGAGGAGTAGCCCACCAGCCCACCGATGCCGAAGGTGATGGCGGCGAAGAGGCCCTGGCCGGAGGCGCGCAGGTGGGGAGGGACGCGGCGGACGACGATGGCGATGCTGGCCACGTAGAAGGCGCCGAAGGACAGGCCGTGGAGCAGGGAGAGGGCCGCGATGAGGATGGGCGAGGTGGTGACGGAGAGCGCGGCCCAGCGCAGGGTGCTGGCGGCGAAGGCGATGGCCAGGAGGTCGCGGGGGGAGATGCGGTCGGCCACGCGGGGGTAGAAGAGCATCACGAGCACTTCGGAGGCGACCCCGAGCCCCATGGCGATGCCCACCACCGAGGGGGGCAGTCCGAGCGAGCCGACGAAGATGGAGAAGGTGCCGTGGTAGGGGGCGCAGGCGATCCAGTGGAGGGCGCAGGCGGCGAGCAGCCAGCGCAGCTCCCGGTCGGCGAGGAGCTGGAGCCCGGCGAGGGGGTGGACGGGCACCTGGGCGGGGGGCCCGCCAGCGTCACGGAGGGTGAAGCTCCAGAGGGCGAGCGCGGTCAGGAGGGCGAGCGCGGTGACCACGGTGGCGTGGCCCACGGACTCCACGGTGAGGCCGAAGAGGGTGGAGGAGAGCACGAAGCCGAGGGAGCCGAAGAGGCGCAGGTGGGAGTAGGAGCCACCGGTCCGGGCGATGTGCTGGAGGGCGAGGGTGTCGAGGAGGGGGGTGATGGAGGAGGCGAAGAAGGCGTAGGCGGCGAGGGCGAGGACGAGGGTGGGGAAGCGGTCGACGAAGAGGAGGGGGATGAAGCCCACGCACGCGCCGCAGCAGACGAGGTTGAGGACGCGGTTGGGGCGGCCGGTGCGGTCGGCGAGGTGGCCCCAGAAGTGGGGAGCGCCGAGGGAGAGCAGGGGGCTGAGGGAGAGGAGGAGGCCGACCTGGGAGACGGAGAGTGTAAGGGATTTCAGGTAGGCGGGGAGGAAGGGCAGGACGATGCCGGTGATGCTGAAATAGAGGGCGTAGAAGCCGATGAGGGGGAGGCGTCCGGTGGCCTGGATGGGGAGCATCGAGTCGGGGGGGCGCTTAGCACGCCCGGGGTGCCTTTTCGTCTGTTTGACCCGCCAGGATTTGTGTACGGTGGCTCACGCCATGTCGAACCCGGAGACCCCACAGCCCGTCAGCATTGCTCAGATCAAGACCGAGGCTGAGTTGTTTCAGGCGCTCGCCATCCGTGAGGTGGTGTTCATCGAGGAGCAGCACGTGCCCGAGGGCATCGAGCGGGACGCCGAGGATGCGAAGGCGTACCACGTGCTGGCGTTCCAGGGCGGGCACGCCATTGGGACGGGGCGTCTGGTGATGTTGACCGAGCCGCCGCCCGGTGAGAAGGGGACGTGGGGTCAGATCGGGCGCATGGCGGTGCTGAAGGCGCACCGGAAGGCGCGAGTGGGCGCGATGCTGCTGACGTCCCTGGAGGACGAGGCACGCCGGCGTGGAGTGAACGGGATCATGCTGCACTCGCAGCTCTACGCGCTGGAATTCTACAAGAAGCAGGGCTACGAGCCGATGGGCGCGATCTTCCAGGAAGCGGGAATCGAGCACCTGGAGATGCGCAAGAAGCTGTAGCCAGACCACCCCGGCAAAAACCCCTCTCCCCTCGGGAGAGGGACGGGGTGAGGGTGCCACGGCTCCCAGGTTGTGCCCGTGTAAGCTCCCTCTCCCTCTGGGAGAGGGCTGGGGTGAGGGTCTACGCCGTCACCCACAATACCCCGCTCAAATCCGCCGTCCCCGCTCGGCCGGAGTCTGCGCATGGCGCGGATCCTCGGGCCAGCTGTGCTTCGGGTACTTCCGGCAGAGCTCCTTGCGGAGGGACGGATAATGCCGCTCCCAGAACCCAGCGAGGTCGGTCGTCACCTGCACGGCCCGCATGTTGGGGGCGAGCAGATGGAGCACGAGGGGAACCCTGCCGGCGCAGACGCTGGGACCCTGGGCCATGCCGAAGAAGTCCTGGAGGCGCGACTCGACCCAGGGGGGCTTGCCGGGCTCGTAATGGACCTTGGCGGTGCGGCCACCGGGGAGGGAGACCTTCTCGGGGGCGTGGTTGGAGAGAAGCCGGGCCTGCTCAGAGGAGAGCCGGGAGTACAGCGCGTCGAGCAGTGAAACCCCCTCGAGGTCGGCGAAGCTCCTCGCTCCGGCGCACAGGGAGGCGAGCGAGTCGCGCATGAAGGCGTCGTCGACGGAGGGGAAACCGGCCTCGGGGAAGGCCTGGGCGAGCAACGCGACGCGGGTGCGCCACTGCAGGAGGGCCTCGGGGTCGGCGAAGCGGCCGGGGCCGGCGGCGAGGGCCTGTTCCACGAGGACGCGAGCAGCCGCCTCGGAGGGGGGAGCGGGCGCGCGGGTCTCCTCGAGGACGAGATTGCCGTAGGCGAGGCGGGTGATGCGCTCGACGCGCTTGGAGGAGGGGTTCCACTGGAGGGCGTCGACCTCCTCGAGGGCATCGGGGTACAGGTCGAGGAGCCACTCGGGCTCGACGGCGCTGGCGATGCGGATGATGGCGCCGCGGCCGGGACGCTCCTCGGCGTCGATGGCGATCATCGAGCTCGGGCTCCTGGACGACGCTGACGTCGGAGAGCTGGGCGGTGCCACCGCCGAAGAGGAGGAGCCTCGGGGGAGCGGGCCTTGCGGCGGCGGGCGACGCGGTCCGGGTAGCCGGCGAGCGCGCTGAGCATGAGGGCCTGCTCCACGTCCTCGGGGCGGGAGGGCCGCTGCCCCTGCTCGCGGACGGCGCGCCGGAGCTGGCGCTGCACGCGGTCCACGGCCTGCACGGCGCCCTGCTCGAGGGAGAGGGACTGCACGCGGCCGGGGGAGAAATTGGAGCGCTCGGCCTGGCGGAAGCGCTCGAGCAACTCCAACAGGTCCGAGGGCCCGGCGACGACGTTGGCGGCGCGGCCGGGGCCGGAGAGGTTGGTGCGGGCCTCGCGGCGGATGTCGCGCTCACCGACGAGGGCGGCGAGCAGGGCCGCGTCGGCGCCAACGCCGCGCTTCTCGCCCTCGACGATGATGCGGGCCTGGCGGGGGTGGAGGGGGAAGCGCAGGAGGCGCTGGCCGATGGGGGTGACGGTCCCATTGGGGGCCACGGCACCGAGGCGGCGCAGGAGACTCTCGGCGGCCTCGAGGGAGGCGGCGGGAGGGGCCTCGAAGAAGGGGAAGGAGGCGAGGTCGGTGATGCCGGCGGCGCGGAGGGAGAGGACGGTCTCGGCCAGGTCCATGCGGCGGACTTCGGGGGCGTCCTGGTCGGGGCGGCCGTCGAAGTCGTGCTGGGTGTAGAGGCGGAGACAGTGGCCGGAGCGGGTACGGCCGGCGCGGCCGGCGCGCTGGGTGGCGGAGGCCCGGCTCACCTTGGAGAGCTTGAGGATGGGCAGGCCGGACCAGGGCGAGTGCGAGGCAACGCGGGCGAGGCCGGTGTCGATGACGGCGGCGACACCGTCGATGGTGACGGAGGTCTCGGCGACGTTGGTGGAGAGGATGATCTTCCGGCGCGAGCTGCGGCGCACGGCGCGGTCCTGCTCGGCGGGAGGCAGGTCGCCATGGAGGGGCAGCAGGTCGATGCCGTGGCGCCCGGCGAACTCGGAGCAGGCGTCCATGGCGCGGCGGATCTCCCCGGCGCCGGGGAGGAACACGAGCACATCGCCGTCGAGACCGTTGGCGTGGAGCCGCTTGATGCCGGAGAGGACCTGGGCATCGAGGTAGCGGTCATCGGCGGTGGGGAGGTACTCGAGGCTGACGTCGAAGCGGCGGCCCTCGGAGCGGAGGGTGGGGCAGTTGCCGAGGTAGGCGCTGATGGGGGCGGCCTCGAGCGTGGCGGACATGACCACGAGCTTGAGGTCGGGGCGGGGGCCCTGCTGGAGGCGGCGCAGGAGGGCGAGCGAGATATCGGCGGAGAGGTGGCGCTCGTGGAACTCGTCGAGCACGACGGCGCCGACATCGCGGAGGGTGGGGTCGGAGAGGAGACGGCGGCCGAGCACGCCCTCGGTGACGAAGGAGAGGCGGGTTTTCGGGCCGCGGACGTCCTCGAAGCGGACCTGGTAGCCGACGGTCTCGCCGACGCGCTCGCCGATCTCCTCGGAGACGCGCTGGGCGGCGAGGCGGGTGGGGAGGCGGCGGGGCTGGAGGACGACGATCTCCTTGCCATTGCCGAGGCCGGCCTCGAGCAGCGCGCGGGGAACGCGAGTCGTCTTGCCGGCGCCGGGAGGGGCCTCGAGCACGAGCGAGTTCGCGCCGCGCAGGGTGGCGACGATCTCGGGCAGGAGGGGGTCGATGGGAAGGGCGACGTCGGCCATGGCCGAATCCTCTTAACGGTGGCCCGGGGCCACTGCTTTCAGGCCGGCTCCGAGGGGGACTTGGAATCGTTCTTCTTGCGCCCGCGCTTGGAGGGCGCCTTCGGAGGCTCGGCGGCCGGGGGAGCGGGAGTGGGCTCGGGATCCTGCGGGGCCTCGGGAGCGGGAGCCGCGGCGGCCTCGGGAGGAGGAGGTGCCTCGGCCGGAGCGTCGCTGGAGACAGATGCGTCGCCAGGGGACGCCGGCTCGGCGGGAGCGGCCCCGGAGAGCGCCGCGAGCTCGGCCAGCTCGGCGGCACTGGGCTCGGCGGAGTCGGTCACGAGGGGGATGGCCTCGGTGGCCTCGGGTTCGGAGGGAGCGGCCTCGGGAGCACCCAGCTCGGCGGGGTCGATGAACGGGAGCCCGCGAGCGGCGCGCTTGCGCGGCTTGGCGGCGAGGCCGGAGTTCTCGAAGGCATCCTGGATGGGGGCGAGGGAGGCCTCGGCGAGGCACCGGGCCTGGCGGAGGGCGACATCCAGCTTCTTGCCGAGGGCGATGAGCTCGGCGCGAAGGGGAGCGGCCTGCTCGTGGGGGAGCTGAACGGGGGCGAAGCAGGCCTGCCAGGTGGCGTAGGCGGTGGCGACCTGGTCGAGCACGGGACGGACGAAGGAGAAGTCGTCGCGGGCGAGGATGCGGGAGACGTAGGAGGACTTGAGGCGGCGCTCGTAGCCGGAGCCGAACTCCTGGAGGGCCTCACGGGAGGCGCGGCGGAGCTGGGGGAACTTGAGGTGGGGGAAGAGGGCCTCGATGACGGGGGCACGGCTGCTGGCGCAGAAGGTGATGCCGGCGTGGAGCTTCTCGAGGGAGTCGACCCAGAGGTTCTGGAGGGTGAAGGCGAACTCCTCGCGGACCTCCTCGAGGCTCGGGGAGGTCGCGGACCTTTTCGAGGAGTGCGGGGGCGGGGGCGCGCTCGGTGCGGACGATCTGGATGGCGGTGGCGAGCCACTCCTTCTCGCGCTCCAGACCCGGGCGGCCCGCGAGCAGCTCGTCGGCGGCGGCGAGGCGCGAGTCGATGGCCTCGGCGAAACGGACGAGATCGTAGGCTTCGAGGGTGGACAGCGACATGGGGAGGGGCCTCCTCGGGACCTGGAGCGGGGCGGCGGGAGATACCACACCCTGGGGAGGGAGGGGGGCGGTGCTCAGCGGCCGTCGAGCAGGACGGCGAGCGCTTCGCGGGCCGTGAAGTCAGGGAAGGCGTAGTCGGCGCCGCAGGAGAGGAGGGCCTCGGGGGTGAAGCTGCCGGTGCCGACACCGATGCAGGTGGCGCCGATGCCCTTGGCGGCGGCGACATCCTTGGGGGTATCGCCGATGACGACGACGCGGCACTCGGGGAGGGGGACGCCGAGCTGGGAAGCGCCGGACTGGGCACCGTGGCGGATGAGCTCGACGCGGTCCTCGTGATCGCAGCCGAAACCGCCGAAGGAGAAGCGGTCGTGGATGCGGACGCGCTCGAGCTTGATGCGAGCGCCCTGGCGGACGTTGCCGGTGCCGAGCCCCACGGCGAAACCGGGGCGGGAGAGGGCGGCGTCGACGGCCTCGCGCATGCCGGGGTGGAGGCGGTAGTCGCGCTCCTCGACGAGGGGGACCTCCTGGGCGAGGTGGTGGAGGTAGGAGTCGATGACGGCGGAGATGGCGTCGGGGGAGGGGTGGACGCCGATGATGTCGAGCGCCTTGCGGACGATGGCGCGGTCGGTCATGCCGGACATGCTGAAGGAGTCACAGGCATCGAGGCGGCCGTGGAGGGCCTGGAAGGCGAGCGCCATGGAGCGTCGGCCGGCACCGCCGGTAGTGACGAGGGTGCCATCGATATCGAAGAGGAGGACGGTGGGGCGCATGGCCCCCATCTAACGGAAGGCCGGAGCCGATGCGAGAGCCTGCTCACTTGCCCACCAGAAGATCCCAAGTCCCAGGGTCCCACCGTGCCCCTCCTCTCCCTCGCCCATCGGGAGAGGGGACGGGGGTGAGGGTGCCACGTACCCCGGGTTGAACCCGCGTCAACTCCCTCTCCCTCTGGGAGAGGGCTGGGGTGAGGGTCTGCGCGAGCCAGGGGGACTACGGCTCGATGTAGCTCAGCCCCTGCTGGATGGCCTCGCGGACGGCGCGACTCTCCTCGAGAGGAAGCCGTTCCTCGAGGGCCTTACGGACCTCGGTACCACCCACACGTCCGAGAACCTGGGCTGCGGTGGCGCGCACCTGCTCGTTGGGATCGGCGAGGAGGGGGGCGAGGACGGGGATGGCCTCGAGACCGGCGCGGCGGCCGAGGGCGAGGGTAGCGGCGGCGCGAACGGAGGAAGGCTGAGAGGTGCTGCGCAGGAGTTCCTGGAGGCGCAGGGAGGCGTCGGGGTGGGCGACGACGGCCATGGCGGCGACGGCGCGGGAGCGCTGGGGCTCGGAGGCCTTGGGGTCGCTGGCGAGTCCGAGGAGCGCGGAGAGGGCCTCGGGACCGAGCCGGGCCCAGTCGGCTTCACGAGGGAGGGCCTCGGGCTTGTCGAGCAGGCGGAGGATCTCCTCCTGCAGCGTGCCGCGGGGCTGCGGCGCACTGGGAGAGGAGAGCGGCATCAGGGCGGCGGAGGCCTGGCCGAGGTGGGAGGAGCCCGTGAGGAGCAACGCGGCGAGCGCACAGGTGGACGCCAGTGACGAAAGCCACGGACGGCGGTGCGAGGCGGTGCGAGCCGGGGAGGGCTGTGGGGAGAAGGGCATGGGGAAGCTCCCTCGTATGGACATCAAGGGAGCCCGTTTATAGGCCGGAGAGCGGGGTGGATTCGACGCACCCCGAGTGCCTTTTGCTGAAAGTGGATTCTTGTATTGTCGCGCGCCTTATGGCCGGCCGCGTCTTCTTCTTCCTACAGCACGCCACGTATGAGCCCGCGTTCCAGGCCGCCTCGATGGGAATCACCGCGGCGGCGATGGGGGACGAGGTGTATTTCGTCTTCGCCTTCGATGCCCTGCGGGCGTTGGTGAGGGGGAGCTTCGGCCTGCCGCACACGGAGAAGGAGTTGTCGGAGAGTGCGAGGGCGGAGGGGTTGGGGGTGCCGGTGCCGGCGCGGATGCTGGAGGAGGCGCGGGCACTGGGAGCGAAGCTGGTGGCGTGCGACACCACGGTAAGAATCTGCGGATACGCGCCTGACGAGCTGAAGGGGACGCTGGACGAGGTGATGGGATTGGCGTCGTTGTGGAGGCTGACGGCAGGTGCACGCACCCTTGCCCTCTAGGTAGGCACTGGATTGGCGCTGGCCGAGGGTGCGCGGGAGAGGGTATCCTCGGTGCGCTTTCGGGGCCGGACCCTGGTGAGCGCGGGGGGATCCCGCGCGTGATTCCGAGGAGCGATTCTAAATTTATGCGCGCCAAGCTGACTCTCCTGAGGGCCCTCGTGTTGGGCACCATTGGTGGTGTACTGGCCACCGGTTGCCAGACGTATGACTTCGAGCCGGTGGAGCCGCTGGCCATCTCGCAGACGACGGAGACGCGCGACATCCGGGCACGCAATGCCAAGCCGAACCTGATGATGCTGGTGGACACGTCCGGTTCGATGACGCTCCCGGTGAACGAGAATCTTCGGGATTCGTCGGGGGTGTACGTGTGCCGGCGGGGTGGCACGTCCACCGGTGAGATTTGCGGCATGAGCGATGCCTTCCCGTGCGACACGGGCGGCGCGGCCCCGGGCAGGTGCCCCACGCGTTGGACTTCGCTGCAGCATGCGATGGGTTCCTTCCTCACCAGCAGCGGCTCCATTGCGCGCATCGGACTGGCCACCTACCCGGACCTGAAGTCGGGCAATGCCTACAATTGTGGTGGCACGACCGGACTCACCGTCCCTCTGCCGACCACGGACTCGGATGACGCGGCCACGCTCGCGGCCAATGCCGCGGAAGTGAACAGCAAGCTGCAGGCGATCAAGAACACCTCGTCCACTCCGGGCGTCCAGAAGCCCGTGGGCGGTACGCCCACCAACGAGAGCCTCCAGTACATGCTCTCGCTGCCGGAGCTGAAGACGGATGCCCGCTCCAACTTCGTGCTGCTGCTGACGGACGGCCTTCCCAACTGCAACGGGCAATTCCCGACTCCCTACCCGAACGCGAGCTGCTCCTGCACGCTGGGCACCCTGAGCGGCACGTCCCTGTGCTCGTACGATCCGTACGACAAGCTGGGCTGCCTCGACAATACGGGCTCGGTGGATGCGGTGAAGGCGCTGAAGAAGGCGGAGATCCAGACGATCGTCGTCGGCTTCGGCGCGGAGCTGGCCACCGGAGCGGGCACGGACGTGCTCAACGCCATGGCCCAGGAGGGTGGCTTCTCGCGTACCTGCAAGGTGAACGCGGACTGCGGCACGGGTGACACGTGCGATACGGCCAGGGGCCTGTGCGGCCGCCGTTTCTACCAGGCGGCCAACGCGGACGAGCTGGCGGCGGCGCTGCGGGCCATCAGCGAGACCATCCAGGAGACGGATCCCTGCCTGCTGACCTTCGCTGCCGGCCAGGCGCCCACCTCGCAGGAGCTGGTGGTGGTCTACGTCAACAAGGAGCGCCTCTCTCCGGGTGCGGACACCTGGACCCTGACGGCCGGGGGCCTGCGCTTCACGGGCTCCACGTGTGAGCGCATCAATGCCTCCACGTCGGCGAACCCGGTGAGCATCGAGGTTCGCGCCGTTCAGCAGCGGTAGCCTTCGGGGCGGCTTTACGTGGTGAGGGGCCGGGGCTATGTCTCCGGCGCCCTCCCTGGCCGCCCATGAAGATCACCATCCTCTCGCGCTCCGCCTCCATTTCATCCACCAAGCGTCTGGTCGAGGCCGGACGCGCGAGAGGGCACCAGGTGCGTGTGCTCAACCCGGTCCGGGTGGAGATGCACCTGGATGGGCAGCGCGCCAACCTCTACTACCGGCGCCGGAAGCTGTCCCCGTGCGACGTGGTCATCCCGCGCATCGCGCAGTCCATCAGCAACTACGGCCTGGCGGTGGTGAACCAGTTCGCCATGTGTGGGGTTCCACTGGTGAACACGGCGCGGGCCATCGCCGAGTCCCGCAACAAGATGCGCTCGCTGCAGTTGTTGTCGGCGCACGGCATCGACATCCCGGCGACGGTGATGGCGCGTGACGCCGCGGACCTGAAGGCCATGGTGGGCCTGGTGGGCGGCGTGCCGGTGCTGGTGAAGCTGCTACAGGGCCAGGAGAAGCACGGGGTGATGGTGTGCGAGAGCCTCCAGTCCTTGGAGGCGGCGCTCGAGGCCATCCTCGGGCTGGGGCACAACCTGGTCATGCAGCAGTACGTGCAGAACAAGGGGCAGGACGTGCGGGTGGTGGTGGTGGGAGGCCGGGCGGTGGCGGCGGTGCGGCGCCGTCCGAGGTTCGGCCGGATGTCCTACACGCTCAACCGGGGAGCCCGGCTGGAGCGCATCGAGCTGACGGAGTCCCAGCGGAAGGCGGCGGAGCGGACGGCCACGCTGGTGGGGTTGGAGGTGGCGGCGGTGGACCTGCTGGACGTGCAGGAGGGGCACCCCAAGGTGTTCGAGGTGAACAGCTCACCGGCGCTTCCTGAGATGGAGGCGGCCACGGGGCTGGACCTGGCGGACATCATCATTCAGCGCGCCGAGGAGCTGGTGGCCGGAGGTCCGAGGGTGGGACTGCCGGAGCCGCAGCCCGGGGGCCCGTCGAAGCGCAAGCGGACGCCCAAGGCCTCCGCGGGCGAGGTGTGAACAGAAAGAGGTCCCCGGACGTCGGAGGGTCGGTGATAGGGTGCCCCCGCTTTTCCGTGAGGAGAACGAACCATGCTGCACTTGCGACGCATCACTTCCCTGGCCGCCGCGCTGGTGGCCCTTGCCAGCACCCAGGTCCTCGCCGAGGGGCAGGTGGATCCGGCCACCCTCTATGAGGTGAGCACGGAGGGCACCTCCACCCAGGTGAAGGCGGGGGAGCAGGGCGTGTTCGTGCTGTCCATCAAGAGCAAGGCGGGGGCCCACGTGTCCGATGAGGCGCCGCTGAAGCTGGAGCTCAAGGGGGGCACGCAGCTCGCTCCCGCGCAGGAGAAGCTGGCGCTCAAGGACTCGGTGGCCAAGAAGGCGGCGGGGCAGCAGTTCGTGGATCCCCGCTTCGAGGTGCCGTTCAAGGCCACGGCGGCCGGCAAGGGCACGCTGGAGGCGAAGCTGACCTTCTTCATCTGCACGGAGAGCCTGTGCGCCCGTCAGCAGAAGACGTTCTCCCTGCCCGTCGAGGTCCTCTAGTCCGTGGTGCGCCAGCGATCGTCCAGGGGCAGTGAGCGCGGGGAGCGTGGGGAGCAGCGCGGGGAGCGTGGGGGAGGGCGCGAGCGCGTCGGAGAGCGGGAGCGGAGCGAGCAGCGCTACGTCTACGGGGTGAACCCGGTGCTCGAGTCCTTGCGAGCGCACGCGGAGCGGGTGGAGCGCCTCTTCGTCACGGAGGGGCAGCTCGCCGCGAAGGCGGCGGCGGAGATTTTCAGCCGCGCGAGGGACGCGGGCATCCGGGTGGAGCGGGTGCCCCGGGAGCGGCTGGCGGCCATGGCCGATGGGGGGGTGCACCAGGGCGTGGTGGCCGAGCTGCGGGGCTTCGAATACGCGGAGCTGGAGGATCTACTGGAGGCGGCCGAGAAGAGCGGGCGGCCTCCGCTGCTGGTGGTGCTGGACGGCATCCAGGATCCGCACAACTTCGGGGCCATCATCCGCTCGGCGCATGCGATGGGGGCGCACGGAGTGGTCATCGCCAAGGACCGGGCGGTGCCGGTGACGGGGGTGGTGGCCAAGGCTTCCGCGGGGGCAGTGGAGCACTGTCCCGTCGCGCGGGTGGTCAATCTCTCGCGGACCCTGGAGGAGCTGAAGGAGGCCGGGGTGTGGATCGCCGCGGCGGATCCCCATTCGACCCAGCCCCTGTGGAGCGCCCGGCTGGACGGGCCATTGGCCCTGGTGGTGGGGGCCGAGGGAGCAGGCGTGCGCCAGGGGGTGCTGGAGCACTGTGACTTCCGCCTCGGGATTCCGATGCTCGGTCAGGTCGGTTCCCTGAATGCGTCCGTTTCAGCGGCGATTCTGCTATACGAGGCCGCTCGGCAGCGGGGGACGGCTCGTCCCGGTGCCGGGAGTTGAACCGTCCGGATCAAACCGCTTGACTTGAACGGCAGGGACTTCTAAAAGGGCGCGCCTCGACGGGACGGGCGGTTGGCGGTTCCGGTCGGTGGGACGGGCGGGTAGGGGACGCAGCCGGAGTGATGGATGCCGGTGTAGCTCAGTTGGTAGAGCACCTGATTTGTAATCAGTAGGTCGCGGGTTCAAATCCCGCCGCCGGCCAGCACGGGGCCGCGGATGAGGGCCCGGGGCAAAAAAGCAGTAGGAAGAACAGTGATTTCACGGTAGTTGAGGACAGCGTTGCGGAGGGGTACCCAAGTGGCCAAAGGGAGCAGACTGTAAATCTGCCGGCTCTACGCCTTCGTTGGTTCGAATCCAACCCCCTCCATCCGCATCGCGGGAATAGCTCAGTTGGTAGAGCGTCAGCCTTCCAAGCTGAATGTCGTGGGTTCGAGTCCCATTTCCCGCTCCAGTGTTGTAGTCGCAGGTACAAGCCCTGATAGCTCAGTTGGCAGAGCGCATCCTTGGTAAGGATGAGGTCACCAGTTCAATCCTGGTTCAGGGCTCCATTTTTTTTCGGGGAGCGTTATGTCCAAGGAAAAGTTCGACAGAAGCTTGCCGCACGTCAACATCGGCACCATTGGCCACGTTGACCACGGCAAGACGTCCCTCACGGCGGCCATCACCAAGGTGCTGGCGAAGACCGGCGGCGCGACCTTCCTCGCGTACGACATGATCGACAAGGCTCCCGAGGAGCGCGAGCGCGGCATCACCATCTCGACCGCGCACGTGGAGTACAAGACGAAGAATCGTCACTACGCCCACGTCGATTGCCCCGGCCACGCCGACTACGTGAAGAACATGATCACGGGCGCGGCGCAGATGGACGGCGCCATCCTCGTGGTGTCGGCCGCCGACGGCCCGATGCCCCAGACGCGCGAGCACATCCTGCTCGCCCGCCAGGTCGGCGTCCCTTACATCGTGGTCTTCCTGAACAAGGTCGACATGCTGGACGACCCCGAGCTGCGTGAACTCGTGGAGATGGAAGTCCGCGACCTGCTCAAGAAGTACGACTTCCCGGGCGACACCATCCCCATCGTCCCGGGCTCGGCCCTCAAGGCGCTCGAGGGTGACACCTCGGACATCGGCGAGCCGGCCATCCTCAAGCTGATGGAGGCGGTGGACAGCTACATCCCCACCCCGCAGCGCGCGACGGACAAGCCCTTCCTGATGCCGGTGGAGGACGTGTTCTCCATCGCCGGCCGCGGTACGGTGGCCACCGGCCGCGTCGAGCGCGGCATCATCAAGGTGGGCGAGGAAATCGAGATTGTCGGTATCCGCCCCACGCAGAAGACGGTCGTCACGGGCGTCGAGATGTTCCGCAAGCTGCTGGACGAGGGCCGCGCGGGCGACAACATCGGCGCGCTGCTGCGCGGCCTCAAGCGTGAGGACCTCGAGCGTGGCCAGGTGCTCTCCAAGCCGGGCAGCATCACGCCGCACACCAAGTTCAAGGCGCAGATCTACGTGCTCTCGAAGGAAGAGGGTGGCCGTCACACCCCGTTCTTCAAGGGCTACCGCCCGCAGTTCTACTTCCGCACCACGGACGTGACGGGCACGGTGAAGCTGCCCGACAACGTCGAGATGGTGATGCCTGGCGACAACATCGCCATCGAGGTGGAGCTGATCACCCCTGTGGCCATGGAGAAGGAGCTGCGCTTCGCTGTTCGCGAGGGTGGCCGTACCGTGGGCGCCGGCGTCGTGGCCGAGATCATCGCCTAGTTGGCTGACGGGCTTCCTGCCCGTCCCAACAGGTGGTTAACCCCGAGGGGGGAGCTGTGATAAACGGCTTTCCCCTCGTGCTTATCGAGTTCAAGTCATGCCCAAGGGTAATCGCAGCATCATCTCGCTCGAGTGCACGGTGTGCAAGGAGCGGAACTACTACACCACCAAGAACAAGCGGAAGAGCCAGGACAAGCTCGAGTTGAGCAAGTTCTGCCCCCGCGACCGGAAGCATACCGTCCATAAGGAAGGTAAGGTCTAGTTCGGCTGTTGTGGTCGGGTGTTCTTTAGGCCAGTAGCTCCAACGGTAGAGCAGCGGTCTCCAAATCCGCGTGTTGGGGGTTCGAATCCCTCCTGGCCTGCCAGTTGTTAGTTGCAGGGACCCTCGGTACCCACGTACCGGGGGTCCCTGTGTTTCCGGGATCAGGCAGTACTCAGTCAGCGAGGAATCATGGCAGCGGCATCCGAGGCCAGCCAGCAGGCGAACCGTTCGGGGATGGACCCGAAGCGGCTCGTGGTCATCTTCTTCCTCATCGCGGGTCTCATCTTCGCGCTCTTCCTCGAGCACGTCTGTGGCCTCATCTGGGCCCGGGCCGGCTGGAGCGACCCCGTCATCATCGACGGTGTCGACTGGAAGGTCTCCACCCTGGTGGGCTTCCTGCTCGCCGCGGGGCTCGTGGTGGGCGTCTACATGTACCCCAGGACTCACGCCCTCTCGCTCGAGGTCGCCTCCGAGCTGATGAAGGTCACCTGGCCTTCCTGGGCGGAGACCAAGGCGTCGACCGTGGCGGTCATCGTCGCCTCCGTCGTGGCGGCCGTGCTCCTCTTCTGCATCGACACCCTCGCCTACAACCTTATGGTTGAGTGGATACCCGCCATCTGGGGGAAGTTGTAATGGCGATGAAATGGTACGTGGTCCACACCTACTCGAACTTCGAGAACCAGGCGAAGAAGAGCCTGGAAGAGCGGATCCGTCTCGAGGGGTTGCAGGAGCTGTTCGGCGAAATCCTGATTCCGATGGAACAGGTCGTCGAGATGGTGAAGGGCGAGAAGAAGACGTCCCGGCGCAAGTTCTTCCCGGGCTACATCTTCGTGCAGATGGAGCTCAATGACCGCTCCTGGCACCTGGTGAAGAACACGCCCAAGATCACCGGTTTCCCCGGTGCGGCCCAGAACGAGCAGCCCACGCCCATCTCCGACAAGGAAGTGGCCCGGCTCACCTCGCAGATCTCCGAGGGTACGCTCAAGCCCAAGCCGAAGGTGCAGTTCTCCGACGGCGACACCGTCCGCGTCATCGACGGCCCCTTTGCCAACTTCAATGGCACGGTGGAAGAGGTCAACGCCGAGAAGGGCCGCGTGAAGGTGCTCGTGAGCATCTTCGGCCGCGCCACCCCGGTGGAGCTCGATTTCATGCAGGTGGAGAAGACCACCGGCTAGCAGTCTTCCCCAGCGCGCGAGCGCTCGGGGATACCCAGGGTGGGAGGGCCGCCCGTCAAGCGGCCCGTTGGAACCACCGTCTCGAAAGGCAGTCCTCAGCAAATGAAGAAGGTCACAGGACAGGTCAAGCTGCAGATTCCCGCCGGTAAGGCGAACCCCGCTCCTCCGATCGGCCCCGCGCTCGGTCAGCAGGGCGTGAACATCATGGAGTTCTGCAAGCAGTTCAACGCCAAGACCCAGGCGGAGGCCAAGGAAGGCCTGATCATCCCGGTCATCATCACCGTGTATGCGGATCGCTCCTTCACCTTCATCCTGAAGACGCCTCCCGCGGCCGTTCTCATCAAGAAGGCGGCGGGCCTGCACACCGAGAAGAAGAAGGGCTCGGGCGCCAAGAAGCCGGGCAAGGAGAAGGTGGGGCAGATCACCGAGAAGCAGCTCGAGGAGATCGCCAAGAAGAAGATCGAGGACACGACCGCCGGTTCTCTGGACGCCGCCAAGCGCACCATCGCTGGCACCGCGCGCTCCATGGGCATCGAAGTCGTCTGAACCCTCCACCTCCACCCCTTCTGAAACAGGATATTTCACATGCCTCAGACCGGTAAGAAGTTCCGCGCGTCCGTCGCGAAGGTGGACCGCAACAAGCGCTACACCGTCGCCGATGGCTTCGCGCTCCTGAAGGAGACCGCGGCCCTTCGCGGGACCAAGTTCGATCAGACTGTCGAGGTGGCGCTCAACCTCGGCGTGGACCCGAAGCACGCGGACCAGATGGTCCGTGGCGCCGTGGTCCTCCCGCACGGCACGGGCGCCACGGTTCGCGTGGCCGTGTTCGCCAAGGGCGAGCGTGCCACCGAGGCCGAGGGTGCCGGCGCCGACGTGGTGGGCGCCGACGAGCTGGCCAAGCGCATCGAGGGCGGCTTCCTCGATTTCGACACCGTCATCGCCACCCCGGACATGATGGGTGTGGTCGGCCGCCTCGGTAAGGTGCTCGGTCCCCGTGGCCTCATGCCCAACCCGAAGGTGGGCACGGTGACCATGGACGTGGCCAAGGCCGTCCGCGACGCCAAGGGCGGTAAGGTGGAGTTCCGCGCCGAGAAGGCCGGTATCGTCCACGTCAAGGTCGGCAAGGCCTCCTTCACCCCGGAGAAGCTCGCCGAGAACTTCAACACCCTGGTGGACCTGGTGATGAAGCTCAAGCCGGCCACCGCCAAGGGCGTCTACCTCAAGGGCGTGGCCATCTCCGCCACCATGAGCCCGGGCATCAAGATCGACACCAACGAGATCCTCGCCCGCCACCGGTAGTCAGAAGTAGGGCAGGGGAATCGTCGGTTCAGACGGAGGGGGGCCTCTCATCTGGAGGGCCCCCTTCGTCGTCTGATTGACGCCCGCAGTCATAATTTGCTGGACGTTTCGCGAAGCCGCGGGTATAGCGCCCCGGCTTCTGCAATTGAAGCGCCACGTCGATGAGACGGCGCGCTTCAAACATCCCTGGTCCCAGACAGCAGGGATCCGGGGTGGGACTCGTGCCCTCCGTTGGCAACCGGACAACCGGTCGGAGCCACGAAGACCACCCAGGGTTCAAACGACTCGAAAAGTCGCCCTGCCGAGACTGGAGGTGCGGTGTGGTGCCTTCCGGGGCTCCTCTCGCTCTGCCACTTGCGTGGCCCAGGTAATCCAGCCCGCCTTCGGGTGGGTGTCGTAAGGAGGTGAAACCAAGTGATCAAGAGCGAGAAGGAAGAACTGATCAAGGAGCTCAACGAGAAGTTCTCGAGGGCTCAGACTGCCGTGGTCGCGGAGTTCTCCAAGCTGAACGTGGAGACCGTGACCAAGCTGCGCAAGAAGTTCCGCGACGGCAAGGTGGACTACAAGGTCCTGAAGAACACGCTGGCCAAGCGCGCCGCGAAGGGTACCCCGGTGGAGGTCATCGCCGAGGACTTCGTGGGGCCCGTGGCCATCGCCATCAGCTACGACGATGTCGTGGCTCCGGCGAAGATCCTCGTGGACTTCATCAAGGACCTGGAGACCATCAAGGTCCGCAGCGCGTCCGTGCAGGGCCGCCGCGTCGACGTCGAGGGCGTGAAGGCCCTGGCGAAGATGCCCGGTCTGACCGAGCTTCCGCGCCCAGCTGCTCGGCATGCTCAACCAGCCTGCCGGCAAGCTCGTTCGCACCATCGCGGCCCCCGGCTCCCAGCTGGCCCGCGTGCTCCAGGCGAACGTGGACAAGCAGCCCCAGTAATAGCCCCCAGTAGCAAGCCCACCGCAAACCTCTGGCCTTTTCCTCCGCGTGCGGAGGCAGGCCGCTAGAACAAGAAGGACATTGACAATGGCCGCTGACCTGAATTCGATTGTTGACCAGCTCTCCACCCTGACGGTGATGGAGGCCGCCGAGCTCGTGAAGCAGCTCGAGAGCAAGTGGGGCGTCTCCGCCGCCGCCGTTGCCGTGGCCGCTGGCCCCGCCGCTGCCGCCGCCGCCCCGGTCGAGGAGAAGACGGAGTTCAACGTCATCCTCGCCGACGCCGGCGCGAACAAGATCAACGTCATCAAGGAGATCCGCGCCATCACCGGCCTGGGCCTGAAGGAGGCCAAGGACCTGGTCGAGGGCGCCCCGAAGACCGTGAAGGAGGGCGTCAACAAGGACGACGCCAAGAAGATCAAGGACCAGCTCACCGCGGCTGGCGCCAAGGTCGACATCAAGTAGTTGTTGTTTCTCAGGTAGGCGACGGGTTTCGGAAAATTCCCGCCGCTTCCTGACCGGATGAGCAGGCCGGCGTGCCCGGAAGGGGTGCGCCGGCTTTGCCCTTTCCGTATCTCTAAATTTTCCGCTGCCGCTGCGCGTTACCCAATCTCGCCCCGCCAGAGATTGCTCGCCCCGGAGTTCGAATGCCGACGCAGATCCAGAACAACTTCCGAGTGCGGAAGACCTTCGCGAAGATCGCGAAGACCATCGACATTCCCAACCTCATCAATATCCAGAAGCAGTCCTACGAGAAGTTCCTCCAGGCTGACATCCCGCCGGAGAAGCGTGAGGACATCGGGCTTCAGGGAGTTTTCAAGTCGGTTTTCCCCATCCGGGACTTCAACGAGACGTCCTCGCTCGAGTTCGTCAGCTATCACCTCGAAAAGCCCAAGTACGACGTGGATGAGTGCCACCAGCGTGGCATGACCTACTCGGCACCCATCAAGGTCGTCGTGCGCCTGGTCGTATGGGACAAGGACGAGGAGACTGGCGCCCAGTCCATCCGCGATGTGAAGGAGCAGGAGGTCTACTTCGGCGAAATCCCGCTGATGACCCAGAACGGCACCTTCATCATCAACGGGACCGAGCGCGTGGTGGTCAGCCAACTGCACCGCAGCCCGGGTGCCTTCTTCGACCACGACAAGGGCAAGAGCCACTCGTCTGGCAAGTTGCTCTACAACGCCCGCATCATCCCGTACCGCGGCTCGTGGATCGACTTCGAGTTCGACCACAAGGACATCCTGTACGTCCGCATCGACCGGCGCCGCAAGCTGCCGGCCACGGTGCTCATCCGCGCCCTGGGCGCGGTGGCCGACACCGCCAAGAAGAACCCGCTGGAGTTCCGTGGCTCCACCGAGGAGATCCTCAACTACTACTACGCCACGGAGACCATCTACCTCCAGAGCAACACCGACTTCGAGAAGTCGGTGGAGCTGGAGCTGCTGCCCGGTCAGCGCGCCACGCGCGACATCAAGACGAAGACGGGCGACGTCATCGTCAAGAAGAACCGCAAGTTCACCCGCGCCGCCATCAAGAAGCTCGAGGCGGCCAAGATGAAGACGCTCCCGATCGACGCGGACGAGCTCTTCACCAAGGTGTCCGCCTACGACGTGGTGGACGAGAACACCGGCGAGGTCATCCTCGAGTGCAACGAGGAAGTCTCGCAGGAGAAGATCGACGAACTCCTCAAGCGCGACATCAAGGAGTTCAAGGTCCTCTTCATCGACAACCTCAACGTGGGTCCCTACCTGCGTGAGACGTTGATGCTGGACAAGATCGAGTCGCCCGAGCAGGCGATCATGGAGATCTACCGCCGCCTGCGCCCGGGTGATCCCCCGACGCCGGAGACGGCCACCAACCTGTTCAGCAACCTCTTCTTCAACCCCGAGCGCTACGACCTGTCCAAGGTCGGCCGCCTCAAGCTGAACTTCAAGTTCGGCCTCGAGGAGCCGCTCGACGGGCAGATCCTCACCAAGCGCGACATCCTCGAGGTCATCCGCTACCTGGTGGACCTCAAGAACGGCAAGGGTGTGATCGACGACATCGATCACCTCGGCAACCGCCGTGTGCGCGCGGTGGGCGAGCTGCTGGAGAACCAGTACCGCATCGGTCTGGTGCGCATGGAGCGGGCGATCAAGGAGCGCATGAGCCTCCAGGAGATCGAGACGCTCATGCCGCACGATCTGATCAACGCCAAGCCCGTGACGGCGGTCATCAAGGAGTTCTTCGGGTCCAGCCAGCTGTCGCAGTTCATGGACCAGACGAACCCCCTGTCCGAGGTCACGCACAAGCGGCGTCTGTCCGCCCTCGGGCCCGGCGGCCTCACCCGCGAGCGCGCGGGCTTCGAGGTGCGCGACGTGCACCCGACGCACTACGGCCGCATCTGCCCCATCGAGACGCCGGAAGGTCCGAACATCGGCCTCATCGCGTCGCTGTCCACCTTCGCTCGTGTCAACGAGTTCGGCTTCGTCGAGACGCCGTACAAGAAGGTGGAGGCCGGCTCGGTCACCGGTGACGTGGCCTTCTACTCCGCGCTCGAGGAGGAGAAGCACACGATCGCCCAGGCCAACGCCGAGACCGACAAGAAGGGCAAGTTCGTCAACGCCCTCGTGTCCTCTCGCCGCGGCGGTGAGTTCGTCCAGGCCAAGGCCGAGGAAGTGGACCTGATGGACGTGTCCCCGAACCAGCTCGTGTCGGTGGCCGCCTCCCTCATCCCGTTCCTCGAGAACGACGACGCCAACCGCGCCCTCATGGGCTCGAACATGCAGCGCCAGGCCGTTCCGCTGCTGCGCACCGCCGCTCCGCTCGTGGGCACCGGCATCGAGGCGATCGTCGCCCGCGACTCCGGCGTCACCTGCGTGGCCCGGCGCGACGGCATCGTGGAGAGCGTGGACGCCAGCCGCATCGTCGTGAAGGCGGACTCCGCTACGGGCGCGTTCGACATCTCCAGCGAGGTCGACATCTACAACCTCCTGAAGTACCAGCGCTCCAACCAGAACACGTGCCTCAACCAGAAGCCCATCGTCCGCAAGGGCGACCGGGTGCGGAAGGGTGACGTGATCGCCGACGGTCCCGCGACCGAGACCGGCGAGCTCGCGCTGGGCCAGAACGTCGTCGTCGCGTTCATGCCGTGGCAGGGCTACAACTTCGAGGACTCCATCCTCATCTCCGAGCGCATCCTCAAGGAGGACGTCTTCACGTCCATCCACATCGAGGAGTTCGAGTGCATCGCGCGCGATACCAAGCTCGGCAAGGAGGAGATCACCCGCGACATCCCGAACGTGGGTGAGGAGGCCCTCAAGGACCTCGACGAGAGCGGCATCATCCGCATCGGCGCCGAGGTGAAGCCTGGCGACGTGCTCGTGGGCAAGATCACTCCGAAGGGCGAGACCCAGCTCTCCCCCGAGGAGAAGCTGCTGCGCGCCATCTTCGGTGAGAAGGCCGGCGACGTGCGCGACAGCTCGCTGCGCGTGCCCCCCGGCGTGGTGGGCACCGTCATCAACGCCAAGGTGTTCAGCCGCAAGGGCGTCGAGAAGGACGAGCGCGCCAAGCAGATCGAGTCCATGGAGGAGGCCAAGCTCCTCAAGGACCAGAACGACGAGATCAAGGTCCTGCGCGACAGCGCCTACGGCCGCCTGCGTCTCATGCTCCGCGGCAAGGAGATCCAGGGCAAGCTCGTGGACGACAAGGGCAAGATCCTCCTGAAGAAGGGGGACATCGTCTCCGACGAGCTGCTGGCCACCGTCCCGTACAAGTACTGGACGGAGATCTCCGTCGGCGATCCGCTCGACGGCAAGCTGCGCGACATCCTCCGCAACCTGGAGGAGACGACCGAGGCCGTGAAGCTGGCCTTCGGCGAGAAGATCGCCCGCATCAAGAAGGGCGATGAGCTCCGCCGGGCGTCATCAAGATGGTGAAGGTGTACGTCGCCATCAAGCGCAAGCTGGCCGTGGGCGACAAGATGGCCGGCCGCCACGGTAACAAGGGCGTCGTCTCCCGCATCCTCCCCGAGGAGGACCTGCCGTACCTCGAGGACGGGCGTCCGGTGGACATCGTGCTCAACCCGCTGGGCGTGCCCTCGCGCATGAACATCGGGCAGATCCTCGAGACGCACCTGGGCTGGGCCGCCAAGGGTGTGGGCGAGCAGTTGCAGCGCTACATCGAGGAGAACTACAGCGGCGAGAACCTCAAGAAGCAGGTGAAGACCGTCTACGACGACAAGGCCTTCGGCGAGTTCGTGGACACCCTGTCCGATGACGAGGTTCGGAGCCTGTGCAGCCGCCTCAAGCGGGGCATCCATGTCGCCACGCCGGTGTTCGACGGCGCGCGCGAGACGGAGATCCACTCCCTGTTCGACGAGGCCCGCCTGCCGCGTACCGGCCAGATGGTGCTCTTCGACGGCCGCACCGGTGAGCCGTTCGACCAGAACGTCACCGTCGGCGTCATGTACATCCTCAAGCTGCACCACCTGGTGGACGAGAAGATCCACGCCCGTTCCATCGGGCCCTACTCGCTCGTCACGCAGCAGCCCCTGGGCGGCAAGGCCCAGTTCGGCGGCCAGCGTCTGGGAGAGATGGAAGTGTGGGCGATGGAGGCCTACGGCGCGGCGTACACGCTTCAGGAGTTCCTCACCGTCAAGTCCGACGACGTGGTGGGCCGCACGCGCATGTACGAGGCGATCGTCAAGGGCGACAACGTCCTCGAGTCCGGTCTGCCCGAGTCGTTCAACGTGCTCCTCAAGGAGCTTCCAGTCGCTCGCGCTCGACGTCGAGCTGCTGGAGAGCGCTCCCCCCGAGCGCCAGCGCTCCTTCTCGGGAGACTTCGGCGGTGGTGGTGGTGGTGGCGATGGCGAGGACCGGGTGAAGACCGGTACCGAGGCCTAGTCCAGCGTGCTTGACCCCCGGCGCCCGCTCCCTCAGCGGGCGGGCGCTGGCGGCCAGGCGAAACGAATTCGCGCTCACGCGCTCAGAAGAAATTCGGAGGCACCGTGAAGGACATTTTCAACTTCTTCGAGAAGCCGAAGGATCCGCTCTCGTTCAACGCCATCCGCATCGCGCTGGCGTCGCCGGACAAGATCCGGCAGTGGTCTCACGGCGAGGTCAAGAAGCCGGAGACGATCAACTACCGCACCTTCAAGCCGGAGCGGGACGGCCTGTTCTGCGCCCGCATCTTCGGACCGGTGAAGGACTACGAGTGCAACTGCGGCAAGTACAAGCGCATGAAGCACCGTGGCGTCGTGTGCGAGAAGTGCGGTGTGGAGGTCATCCAGTCCAAGGTGCGCCGTGAGCGCCTGGGCCACATCACGCTCGCCACGCCCGTGGCGCACATCTGGTTCCTCAAGTCGCTGCCCTCGCGCATCGGCAACCTGCTCGACATCACGCTCAAGGAGCTCGAGAAGGTTCTCTACTGCGAGAGCTACATCATCATCGACCCCAAGGCGACGCCGCTGCAGCGCGGCGAGCTCGTCAGCGAGGAGAAGCTCCACCGGCTCTACGAGGAGCACGGTGAGGAGTCCTTCTCCGCCGGCATGGGTGGCGAGGCCGTCCGCGAGCTGCTCAAGTCGATCGACGTGAACCGGCTGTCCGAGGATCTCCGCCGCGACATGCGCGAGACCAACTCGGAGGCCAAGAAGAAGAAGTACGCCAAGCGCCTCAAGGTCGCCGAGGCCTTCCGGATGTCCGGCAACAAGCCGGAGTGGATGATGCTCGACGTCATCCCCGTCATCCCGCCCGACCTGCGTCCGCTCGTCCCCCTGGACGGTGGCCGCTTCGCCACGTCGGACCTCAACGACCTGTACCGCCGCGTCATCAACCGCAACAACCGCCTCAAGCGGCTGCAGGAGCTCAACGCCCCTGACATCATCATCCGCAACGAGAAGCGGATGCTCCAGGAGGCCGTCGACGCGCTGTTCGACAACGGCCGCCGCGGCAAGACGATCACCGGCCCCAACAAGCGGCCGCTGAAGTCCCTCTCCGACATGCTCAAGGGCAAGCAGGGCCGGTTCCGTCAGAACCTGCTCGGCAAGCGCGTGGACTACTCCGGCCGCTCCGTCATCGTGGTCGGTCCCGAGCTGCGCCTGCACCAGTGCGGCCTGCCGAAGATCATGGCGCTCGAGCTCTTCAAGCCGTTCATCTACAACAAGCTCGAAGAGAAGGGCTACGTCACCACCATCAAGAGCGCCAAGAAGATGGTGGAGAAGGAGCGTCCCGAGGTTTGGGACATCCTCGAGGACGTCATCCGCGAGCACCCGGTCCTCCTCAACCGCGCCCCGACCCTGCACCGCCTCGGCATGCAGGCCTTCGAGCCCGTGCTCATCGAGGGCAAGGCCATCCAGCTCCACCCGCTGGTGTGCGCCGCCTTCAACGCGGACTTCGACGGTGACCAGATGGCCGTCCACGTGCCGCTCTCCATCGAGGCTCAGATGGAGGCCCGCGTGCTGATGATGTCCACCAACAACATCCTCAGCCCCGCCAACGGCAAGCCCATCATCGTCCCCACGCAGGACATGGTGCTCGGCATCTACTACATGACCCGCGCCCGCGAGTTCGCTCACGGCGAGGGCCGTGTGTTCTCCTCGCCCGACGAGGTGCGCGCCGCGTACGATCACGGCGAGGTGCACCTCCAGGCCAAGGTCGTCTGCCGCATCCTGGGCAAGCGCAAGGAGACCACCGTCGGCCGCGTCCTCCTCTGGGACATCGTGCCGCGCAAGGTGGGCTTCGACGCCATCAACAAGGTGCTCGACAAGAAGTCGCTCGGTGGCCTGATCGACCTCTGCTACCGCCTCACCGGTGAGAAGGAGACGGTGCTGCTGGCCGACCGCATCCGGTCGCTCGGCTACACCAACGCCACCCGCGCCGGCATCTCCATCGCGCTCAAGGACATGATCATTCCTGCCAAGAAGCAGGAGTTCCTGGACTTCGCGCGCAAGGAAGTGGCGGAGATCGAGAACCAGTACCTCGAGGGTCTGATCACCGACGGCGAGCGCTACAACAAGGTCATCGATATCTGGGCGGAGATCACCGAGAAGGTGGCCGCCGAGATGATGCAGCAGATCTCCCAGGACGAGGCCGTGGGCGAGAAGGACGGCAAGCGCGAGGTGCGCAAGCAGCCGTCGTTCAACCCCATCTACATCATGGCCGACTCCGGTGCCCGCGGCTCCGCCCAGCAGATCCGTCAGCTGGCCGGTATGCGCGGCCTGATGGCCAAGCCGTCCGGTGAAATCATCGAGACCCCCATCACGGCCAACTTCCGTGAAGGCCTCTCGGTGCTCCAGTACTTCATCTCCACCCACGGCGCCCGTAAGGGTCTCGCGGACACGGCCCTCAAGACGGCCAACTCCGGTTACCTCACCCGCCGTCTCGTCGACGTGGCGCAGGACGCCATCATCAACGAGTACGACTGCGGCACCATGGACGGTCTGTTCATCGGCGCCCTCGTCGAGGGCGGCGAGATCATCGAGCCGCTCGGCGAGCGCATCCTGGGCCGCGTGGCCCTCGATGACATCCTCGACCCGGTGACGAACGACGTGCTCGTGCGCGCCAACGAGGAGATCGACGAGGATCGCGTCAAGCGCATCGAGAACAGCGGTCTCGACAAGGTGAAGATCCGCTCGGTGCTCACCTGCCAGGCCAAGCGCGGCATCTGCGTGGAGTGCTACGGCCGTGATCTGGCCCGTGGCCGCAAGGTGTCCGTGGGCGAGGCCGTCGGCGTCATCGCGGCGCAGTCCATCGGTGAGCCGGGTACCCAGCTCACGATGCGCACCTTCCACATCGGTGGTGCGGCGACGCGGCGCGCCGAGCAGTCCAGCCTCGAGAACCGCAACGCGGGCACGGTGAAGTTCTCCGGCCTCGCCACGGTTCAGAAGAAGGACGGCAGCCTGGTCGCCATGAACCGCAACGGCGAGCTCGTCATCGTCGACGAGACCGGCCGCGAGCGCGAGCGCTACCAGGTCATCTACGGCGCCCGCATCCTCGTGAAGGAGGGCCAGAAGCTCGAGGCCGGCACCCTGCTGGCCGAGTGGGACCCGTTCGCGATTCCTCTGCTCACCGAGGTGGGCGGCACCGTGCGCTTCGAGGACATCATCGAAGGCGTCACGATGAACGAGTCGCTGGACGAGGTGACCGGCCTCAGCCGTAAGACGGTCGTCGAGTCCAAGGATCCCGAGGCGCGTCCGCGCATCACCCTGCGCGATGAGGAGGGCAACACCAAGAACCTCATCTCCTCCAAGGCTCCGGCGAGCTACTTCCTGCCCCAGGGCTCCATCATCACCGTCAACGACGGCGATGAGATCCACGCGGGTGAGGTCATCGCCAAGGTGCCTCGCGAGACCACGAAGACCAAGGACATCACGGGCGGTCTGCCCCGCGTGGCCGAGCTCTTCGAGGCGCGCAAGCCCAAGGATGCCGCGGCCATCGCGGAGATCGACGGCGTGGTGTCCTTCGGCAAGGACACCAAGGGCAAGCGCAAGCTCATCCTCACCCCCGAGGTGGCCGGCGAGCTGCGCACCGACCTGGCCAAGGAGTACCTGATCTCCAAGGGCAAGAACATCAACGTGCACGCCGGTGACCGCGTCAAGGCCGGCGAGGCGCTGATGGAGGGCTCGGCCAACCCGCACGACATCCTCAAGGTGCTCGGTGAGAAGGCGCTGGCGGCCTACCTCGTGGATGAGGTGCAGGAGGTCTACCGGCTCCAGGGCGTGAAGATCAACGACAAGCACATCGAGGTGATCGTCCGGCAGATGCTCCGCCGCGTGCGCGTCACCGACGTGGGCGACACCAGCTTCCTCGTCGACGAGCAGGTCGAGAAGTACGTGTTCGAGGAGGAGAACGAGAAGGTCATGGCCAAGGATCAGCGTCCCGCCGTCGGCGAGCCGCTGCTGCTCGGCATCACCAAGGCCTCGCTCTCCACCGAGTCGTTCATCTCGGCGTCCTCCTTCCAGGAGACCACCAAGGTGCTCACCGAGGCCGCCATCAACGGCAAGGTGGACTACCTGCGCGGCCTCAAGGAGAACGTCATCATGGGCCGGCTCATCCCCGCCGGTACCGGTCTGCCCAACTACAAGTATCTCGACATCGAGGTGGAGAGTCAGGCCGACGAGATCGCCGACATGGAGGCCGCCCTGGCCGCCGGTCTCGGCGACGACATCTCCCCGAGCCTCCCGCCCACCGGCGGCCGGCCCGAGGGCTCCCAGACCACGGGTGCCGCCTAGTCCGCACCCCGGGTCCTGAAGTCTCCCACCGCCACTCCGGTCCTCCGGGGTGGCGGTTTTCGTTTTCGGCTCTTTACGGTTTCACAGCTTGACGGGTGACGCGTCGGTCAACTAAGCCGGAGAGAACCATGGAGGTCGACCCGGGGTCCCCGGGCGAGCATCCGGCAGTGGACGGCGGGAGCAGGCGGGCGAGCGTGGGTGGCGTTTCCTTCAATCGAGGGCTGTGCTTACCTCGGTTGTCCTTACCCCGCTTTCCGGGTCTTCATGCCCGGAGAGCCGTGCTGGAGAGCGTTGCATGGACAAGCTGGAGACCCCGCAGAAGCACCCGCTCGCGGAGACGTTCGAGCGGGTGTGGAGCCAGGCCTTGCTGGCCGTGTCCACCGCTGAAGACGAGGCCGCCCGCTGTGTGCAGCGCGTGGCCGAGCTCGCGGGGTGGAGCCAGGAGGAGATGATCCGCCAGGGCCGTCTGCTGACGGAGCGCCTGACGGGTCATCGCAAGGACCTGGAGCACAACGTGGAGGAGGGCGTGCGGCGCGCCCTGCACACCGTGAAGATTCCCCGCCGGGAGGAAATCCAGGACATCGAGGCACGGCTGATCCGATTGGCCGAGCGCATCGACGCTCTGGGGCAGCGCAAGTGACGGCGACTCCCTCCGCTCCAAGAGGGCGGCGTGGGGAGGGGCTGTTCCGCTGGCTTCATGCGCTCGGTTCCGGGTGTGGAAAGCTGCCCCTGGTGGCCGGTGTGGCCCTGGTGCTCTCCGCCCGGGCCGTGCCCCTGTTCACCCCGCCCGAGGTGCCCCTCGTGGCCGAGCCCTCGCGTTTCGAGGTGACGCCCCCCGACGCGGCGCTCATCGACGCGGTGCTCGCCAAGCGGGCCCCGGATCTGGGTCTCACCCTGCGCCGGCAGCTCGTCCACGCCATCGCCGAGGAGGCCGGCCGCTCGGGGTATGATCCGCTGCTGATCCTCGCCATCATCGACGTGGAGTCCGACTTCACCGAGGAGGCCGTCTCCGAGAAGGGCGCCCGCGGGCTGATGCAGATCAAACCCAGCACGCTGCACTTCCTCGCGGAGAAGCAGGGGCTGCGCCTGTCTCGCGAGGAGGTGGCCTCGGATCCAGCCCTGGGTGTGCGCCTGGGCATCCGCTACCTGCGCGACCTGAACGACCGCTTCGGGGACCTGGACATGGCCCTCATGGCCTACAACGCCGGCCCCACCCGCATCTGGCAGGCCAAGAAGGCGGGGGAGTTGGACATCTTCCGCCGCTATCCCCGGCTCGTGCGCCGTGATTTCAAGCGGTTCCGGGAAGGGGAGGGGCTCGGCGGAGATTGGGCGCTCGCCCAGCGGGAGTCCCTGGAGAAGAGCCCCGAAGAGAAAGCTCCCTGAGCAGGCAGGCCGCTGAATTTCCCGGCGGCCGCCCTGGTCTCGGAGGACGCGCGCTTGTCCGCTCCGGGCGGGTGCGCTATCGCTCTGACCTCGGAGGAGTCCTCATCATGCCGCGCCGCTCCATCCCCGCCCTCATCCTCTCGGCCCTGCTGCTGCCTGTCTCGGCCCTCGCGGGCTCGGTGTTCCTCAACGGCGTCCGCATCGACGGCGTGACGAACCAGAAGTTCGAGAAGGTCGGCTCCGTCCGCATCGACGACAAGGGCAACGTCTACATCGACGCACCCGCCTATGCCGTCAAGCTGGTGAACGCCCCCCCGGCCCCGGCGCCCGCTCCGGCCGTGGCGGCTCCGGCTCCCGCGCCCACCCCGGCTCCCGCGCCCGCTCCGGTGGCTCCCGCGGCCCCCGCGCCCGCTCCGGCCGTGGCGGCCCCGGCGCCCGCTCCCGCCCCGGTGTACACCGCCCCGGCGCGCATCACCCGGCGTTACTGGCTCGTGACGGAGCAGTCCGCGGTGGGCATGTCGGAGTACGACATCGACCTGTACGTCAACTCCCGCTGGGTGCGGAAGCTGCGCAATGGCGAGGAGCAGGTCATCTCGGAGATCACCCGCGAGCCTCCAGCCGGGGAAGAACACCGTGCTGATGATCGCCCACAAAGTGGCGGGCGGCTCGCGGCGGAGCGAATCTCCCCAGCACGTGTTCAAGGTCATCATCGGCGAGGGCAACGAGGGCGGCGGCAACGTGATGATCGACACTCCGCTCATCCGCTTCCAGCGCACCGCGGCGGAGACGGAAGACCTCTCCGAGGAGTTCACCCTCACCACGCGGTAGCGCGGGGGTAGCGCCGAACGTGTTCTCCATCGACGAGCGGTTCCGAGGCCTGCCCGCCAGCCGTGAGCAGGTCCTGGCGCTGTACCAGTCCATCAACTCGCCGCACCTGGCCATCCCCGGCAAGCCGGCGGGGCCGGCGCAGGCCTTCGTGCTCGGCCTGCGCGGCTCGGGCGGCTTCGCCGTCTTCATCTACCTCTACCTGTCCGAGGCCCAGGACTGCGCCGTGTACGTGCCCGGCCGGCGCGCCGCCAGCCAGGACGACTACCAGCAGGACGAGGCCGAGGCGCTCGCCTTCGTGGAGTCCATGGGCTTCATGATGGACGACGCGCACTTCCGGGCCCTGCCGCCCCCGGGCCAGGACGAGCTGCTCAAGACGCTGCCCGTCTTCTACAAGGACCCGAAGTTGGTGCCGGGCGCCGCCAAGAGCCGCGCCGACGAGAAGCGCACCGCCTCGACGAACCTCGGCCGCCTGCTGGCCTCCTTCTGAACCCCTCTGAATCCCTTACCCGCCGTGACGAGAAGACCCATCCCCATGCACCGCCGCCTCCACTCCGCCTGGCTCCTCGCGCTCGTCCTCGTGGGCTGCAAGCACGTCCCCACCGAGCAGGAACGCCGCGGCGCAGAGCTCCGCTACGAGATTGGCCTGCAGGCCCAGGCCGCGGGCAACGTGCAGGAGGCCTACAAGGAGATGGAGAAGTCGCTGGCGTTGGATCCGGAGTACCCGGAGGCCCACCACGCCATGGCCATCCTCCTGCACCTGGCCTTCAACCGGCCCGAGGAGGCCATCCGGCACTACAAGCTGGCGCTGGAGTACCGTCCGAACTTCTCCGAGGCCAAGACGAACCTGGCCAACGTGTACCTGTCCCAGGCGCGCTACGACGAGGCCATCAAGCTGTATGAGTCGTCCCTCAACGACATGCTGTACCCCACGCCCTTCATCGCCCAGGGCAACCTGGGCTGGGCTCTCTACAAGAAGGGCGAGACGGAGCGCGCGCTGCAGAACATCAAGGCCTCGGTGACGACCAACCCGGGCTTCTGCATGGGCTACAAGAACCTGGGTGTCATTTATGAGGAGATGGGCAACGTTTCCGACGCGTGCCGGTACTTCGGCCGTTATCGTGAGGCCTGCCCGGACGTAGCCGATGCCTACCTGCGCGAGGGTGCCTGCCAGGTGAAGCAGGGGAAGATGGAAGAGGCGCGGCAGAGCTTCACCGTCTGCGAGGCCAAGGCCAAGAGCCAGGTCCTCAAGGACGACTGCCACCGGTTCCTCGAGGCCTTGTAAACAGAGAGTCGAGTCCCACCGCCGTGGACCACGTCGAATTCGGCAAATACCTGTCCCAGCAGCGCGAGCTGCGCGGCCTGTCACGCGACGAGGTGTCGCAGGTGACGAAGATCTCCCCCAGCCTCATCGCCGCCCTCGAGGAGGGCCAGATGGAGCGGCTGCCCTCGCGCGTCTTCGTCGTCAACTACATCCGCGCCTACGCGACCGTCATCGGCCTCGCACCGGAGGAGGCCATCCTCCGCTACGAGGAGGTGGACAAGGCGAAGCCGGAGCCGAGCCCCGTGGTGCTCGAGCGCGAGCGGCGGCGGCGCGCCTGGTGGGCGCTCGGGGTGCTGTTGATGGTGGCGCTGGTGGGCGTGGGGGCGTATGTCGCCCTGGTGATGACCGGGAAGGCACCCAACCCCCTCCCGCGTTGAAGGGGACTTATGGAGCGTTTCGTCGATGAGGCGCTGGTCCTCTCCACGGTGGACTATGGGGAGTCCGACCGGCTGGTTACCCTCCTCACGCGCGAGCACGGCAAGCTGACGGCCTTCGCGGCGGGGGCCCGCAAGAGCAAGCGGCGCTTCGCCGGCGCGCTGGAGCCCTACATGCGGCTGAGCGTGCAGCTCGTGGAGACGCGCGGCTCCACGGTGCGCCTGGACTCGGCCGACATCCTCGCCGGCTACTACGGGGCCCGCGAGGACCTGGCCCTCATTGCCCGCGCCCTCTACGCCGTGGAGCTGTGCCGCGAGCTGACGCGCGACCACGAGCCGCACGCGGAGCTCTTCGAGCTGCTGGAGGCGTACCTCCGGAAGCTGGATGCGAAGGAGGCCGGGCCCACCTCGCTGCTGGCCTTCGAGCTGTCGGCCCTGGCCCAGGCCGGGTTGATGCCGCGCTTCGACTCGTGCGCGCTGTGTGGCGGCCCGCCGGGCGAGCGGCCGCGCTTCGACCAGGCCCATGGCGGCGCGGTGTGCGAGCCCTGCGGCTTCCGGGCGCGCGACGCGGTGGCCATCCCCGCCGAGCTGCTGTCCGGGCTCCGCGCCCTGCAGGAGGGCCAGCGCACCCCGCTGCCGCCGGGCTGCCGCGCCCGGGCCCGAGGGGTGCTCAATATCTTCATCGCCCACCACCTGGGCCGCCGCCTCAAGAGCGTGGACTTCATGGCCCAGGTGGGGCTGGACTGACGGGCCGCTCCCAGGAGGCGCCTCATGGACGTGGTGTGTGTCGGGGAGAGTCTGGTGGACTTCCTCCCCGCGGAATCCGCCCAGCGGGTGCGTGATGTGACGGCGTGGAAGCCGAGCATCGGCGGCTCCCTGGCCAATGTCTCCGTGGGCGTGGCGCGGCTGGGCGGCCGCTCGGCCTACGTGGGCGTGGTGGGCGAGGACGAGTTCGGCCACTTCCTGCGCGACCGCCTCGCCGCCGAGGGCGTGGACGTCAGCCACGTGCGCCAGACGGCCGAGGCGAAGACGGGACTCGTCTTCATCTCCATCGATGCGCGCGGCGAGCGCAGCTTCACCTATTTCCGCACCCACTCGGCCGAGTTCCTCCTCGGTGAGCGCGACGTGGACCCGGCCTTCCTCGAGCGCGCCCGCGTGGTGCACTTCGGGACCAACTCGCTGAAGCTGCCCGAGGCCCGTGCCGCCATGCTGCGCACCGTGGAGATCGCGCGCGCGGCGGGGCGCATCGTGAGCTGTGACCCCAACCTCCGGCTCCACGCGTGGGAGGACCTGGAGGTGCTTCGCGAGCAACTCCGGCTCCTGCTGCCCCGGTGCTCGGTGGTGAAGCTCTCCGAGGAGGAGGTGGCCTTCGCCACCGGCCGGACGGAGCCCGAGGAGGCACTGCGTCATCTCTCGGGGCTGGGCGTGACGCTGCCCGTGGTGACGCGGGGCGAGGCCGGCGCCGTCTTCCTCTGGCGCGGCGAGGTGGTGCGGATTCCGGCTCCACGCGTCCGCGTGGTGGACACCACCGGGGCAGGGGATGGCTTCACCGCGGCCTTCCTCCACGGGCTCTCGCGGCGCTACGCGGATGCGTCGGCGCTGGCGGAGGCCCCGCGCGAGGACCTGGAAGCGCTGGCCACCTTCGGCTGCGCCGTGGGCTCCCGGGTGGTGGAGCACCTCGGCGCCGTGACGGGCCTGCCCGGCCGGGACGCGGTGGCTGGCGTGTTGCCTCCCTGGCTCCGAGATGTCGACCCGGTGCGACCCGCCCGCTAGAATGGCCCGCCAATGGCCAATCCAGGGGACCCAGGAAACGCGGGTCTCGACTTCGATCGCGGACGTCGCATCGGCAAGTACGAGATCGTCACCCGTCTGTCCGTCGGCGGAATGGCGGAGCTCTTCCTGGCCTTCACCGCCGGGCCCGGTGGCTTCCGCAAGTTCGTCGCGCTGAAGCAGATCCTCCCCGACATCCAGAAGAACGAGCACTTCGTCCGCATGTTCCTGGACGAGGCGCGCATCACCGCCGCCCTCGCGCACGCGAACATCGGCCAGGTCTTCGATCTCGGTGAGGAGGACGAAGAGCTCTACCTGGCCATGGAGTTCATCGCCGGGCAGAACCTCGAGCAGATCCTCCAGGGCTCCCTCAAGCAGCAACGCCCGCTGCCTCTGGGCTTCGCGGCCCGGGCCGTGCGCGATGCGTGCCTCGGGCTCCACTACGCGCACCACTTCACCGACTCCTCGGGCAAGCCCCGGCCGGTGGTGCACCGGGACGTGTCGCCCAAGAACGTGATGGTCACCTTCGACGGCCACGTGAAGGTGATCGACTTCGGCATCGCCAAGGCGAAGGGCCGGCTCGGCCGCACCCAGGTGGGCATGGTGAAGGGCACCACCGGCTACATGTCCCCCGAGCAGGTGCAGGGCTCCGAGCAGCTCGACGGCCGGAGCGACCTCTTCTGCACTGGCATCATCCTGCACGAGCTGCTGTGCGGACGCCGCCTCTTCACCGGCGCCCACGAGGGCGAGGTGATGCTGAAGGTCGCCGAAGCGGCGGTGCCTTCGCCCTCGAGCCTCAACCCGCGTGTGCCCGAGGCGCTGTCCCAGGTGGTGATGCGCGCGCTGGCGCGTGATCGGGAGGAGCGCTTCGCCTCGGGCCGGGAGATGGCCCGCGCCATCGAGGCCGCCTGCGGACAGGAGCTCTTCCACGAGGAGCAGATGGCCGCGGTGATGCGCCAGCTCTTCGACGACAAGCTCCAGAAGACGCGCGCGCTGCTGGAGAGCGCCAACGGCCCCGAGCGGGATACGAATGCCGGGAGGCCCGCGGTGGCGCTCGGTTCCCCCGAGAAGGAAGACCCCACGGAGCGGATGCGCCGGCCCGCCGCTCCGGCTCCGGCGAGCGCGCCGCGTGCCACGAAGCCGCCCTCGGGACAGCAGGCCCCCGTGGCGGCCCCCCCGGCGAAGACACCCGCTCCCGCCCCGCGCCGGTCCGCGCCCCCGGCCGCGTCCGCGCGGACACCGGCCAGGGGAGGGTACTCCCGCCTCATGGCCGCCGAGCCGGAGGAGACCGAGGAGGATCCGCTCGAGAAGACGCAGCCGGTCCGCCGCGCCCCCGGGGGCTTCCGGCCCGCGCCCCTTCCGGACGACACCGCGGGGACCGAGGAGCGCGAGGTGACCGTGCCGTCGTCTCCGCGCGTCCAGCTTTCCCCGGCCGCCCAGGCGGAGCTGGCGAAGCCGCGAATCGCCTGGGGCAGGTGGCTCTTCCTGCTGCTCCTGCTCGGGGCCGTGGGCGGCGCCGTCTACCACCCGCCCACGCGGGCCATGCTGACGCCCCTGTTCTTCACCGCTCTCGAGCACCTGAAGGGGGAGGAGCCGTCTGGCGGGCCGCCTCCGGCGGAGCCGTTGCCCCTGCCCGAGACGCCCCCGCCCGCGGAGCAGGTGGCAGGGGAGGGGACCCAGGCCCCGGAGCCCACGCCTCAGCCCGTGGCGGAGGAGCCGGCGGTGGTGGCCCGGGCGGCGCCGGAGCCCACGCCAGAGCCCACCAGGGCCGAGCCCAAGCGGACGCGGAAGCCGGCCACCGCCGCCCCGGCGAAGACGGCCGCCACCGAGCCGAAACCCGCCCCTGAGCCGAAGCCCACCGCTCCGGTGAAACAGGCCGACGCCGAGCCACCGGCCGACGCCGAGCCCGAGATCATCGACACGCGCACGGCCAAGGGCGCGGCGAAGGCGGAGCTGGGCTGGCTCACGCTGCGCACCATCCCTCGCGCCGCTGTGTTCGAGGGTGAGAATCAGCTCGGCACCACGCCGCTGCGCAAGGTGCCGCTGCCCGTGGACACCTACCGGCTGCTGGTGGTGGACCCGGATGGCGTCAACAAGATGCTCTCCGTTCCCATCAAGCCGGGTCAGGTGACGGACATGACGGTGCGCATCTCTGATCTCCCCGCGTGGGAAGCGCACTGAGCGTCACGGCTGTCCTTGACGCTCCAGGACCCCGTCACTAGGGTCCGCGGCGCCATGTACTTCCAGGATCTCATCCTCACGCTCCAGAATCATTGGGCGAAGCAAGGGTGCATCATCACCCAGCCCTATGATCTCGAAGTGGGTGCGGGCACCATGCACCCGGCCACCTTTCTCCGCGCCCTGGGCCCCGAGCCCTGGAATGTGGCCTACGTGCAGCCCTCGCGGCGTCCCGCCGACGGCCGGTTCGGTGAGAACCCCAACCGCCTGTTCCAGCACCACCAGTTCCAGGTCATCCTCAAGCCCGCGCCCAAGAACGTCCAGCAGCTCTACCTGGACTCCATCCGCGCGTTCGGCATCGATCCCCTCGAGCACGACATCCGCTTCGTCGAGGACGACTGGGAGTCGCCCACCCTGGGCGCCTGGGGTCTGGGTTGGGAGGTCTGGTGTGACGGCATGGAGGTCACCCAGTTCACCTACTTCCAGCAGTGCGGTGGTTTCGAGTGCCGGCCCGTCGCGGCGGAGCTGACGTACGGCCTCGAGCGCATCGCCATGTACCTGCAGAACGTCGAGAACATCTACGACATCGAGTGGGTCAAGGGCGTGAAGTACCGCGAGATCTTCCACGCCAATGAAGTGGAGATGAGCCGCTACGCCCTCCAGGAGTCGGACCCGCAGATGCTCTTCGGGCTGTTCGACGCCTATGAAAAGGAGTGCAAGCGCCTCATCGAGCGCGAGCTGCCGCTGCCCGCGTATGACTACGCGCTCAAGTGCTCGCACGCCTTCAACCTGCTGGACGCGCGCGGCGCCATCTCCGTGACGGAGCGCGCCAACTTCATCAAGCGCGTGCGCGACAACGCGCGCCTGTGCGCCGAGGGCTACCTGAAGATGCGCGAGAAGCTCGGCTTCCCGCTGCTCAAGACGCCCTGGACGGTGGGGGAGCAGCCGCCGGTGCTCGAGGGCAAGGCCGCCAGCGAGTACTGGAAGACGGTGACCTTCAACAAGCCCGCCGAGGCGGAGGTGGCCCGTGGCAAGTGATCTGCTGCTGGAGATCGGCGCCGAGGAGATCCCCGCGTCGTTCATCGTCCCGGCGCTCGAGGACCTCAAGCGCATCATCACCGAGCGCGCGGCCGAGGCCCGGCTGAAGCATGGCGAAGTGCGCACCTACGGCACGCCGCGGCGGCTGGCGGTGTGGGTGAAGGACGTGGCGGAGCGGGGCGAGGACATCACCCGCGACGTGCTCGGCCCGAGCGCGAAGGCGGCCTTCGACAAGGACGGCAAGCCCACCAAGGCGGCCGAGAAGTTCGCCGAGAGCCAGAAGCTCTCCGTGGACGCGCTGCTGCGTGTGCAGACGCCCAAGGGCGAGTACCTGGGCGCCAAGGTGGAGGAGAAGGGCCGCCCGGCGGCGGACATCCTCAAGGACGTGCTCCACACGGCGGTGCACGGCATCAACTTCCGCAAGACGATGCGCTGGGGCGACGTGGACCAGGCCTTCGCGCGGCCCGTGCAGTGGGTGATTGCCCTGCTGGGCGGCGAGGTGCTGCCGGTGGTGCTCGGTGACGTGAAGAGCGGCCGTACCACCTACGGCCACCGCTTCCTGTCGCCCGCGCCCATCGAGATCTCCAAGCCCTCGGACTACGAGGCGGCGCTGGAGAAGGCGAACGTGGTGCCGGACATCTCCAAGCGGCGCGCCCAGCTCGTGGAGAAGGTGCGCGCGGCGGCCCAGCAGGCGGGCGGCAAGCTCATGGAGGACGAGTCCCTGGTGGATCAGGTGACCAACCTCGTGGAGCTGCCCAACCCGGTGGTGGGCTCCTTCGAGGAGCGGCACCTGGAGCTGCCCCCCGAGGTGCTGGTGCAGGAGATGAAGAGCCACCAGCGCTACTTCTCCGTGCTGGACGCCAACGGCAAGCTGCTGCCGCGCTTCATCGCCGTGTCCAACACGCCGGTGCGCGACGTGAACCTCTCGCTGCGCGGCTACCAGCGCGTGTTGCGCTCGCGTCTGGCCGACGGGCGCTTCTTCTTCGATGAGGACCGGAAGACGCCGCTCGAGACCCGCACCGAGAAGCTCGGGCGCGTGGTGTGGCAGGGCCAGCTCGGCAGCTATGCCGAGAAGGTGGAGCGCTTCCGCTCGCTGGCCGTGAAGCTCGCCGGGTGGACGGGCCACGGGGGCCTCCAGTCCACCATCGAGCGCGCCGCCACCCTGGCCAAGGCGGACCTCGTCACCGGCATGGTGGGCGAGTTCCCCGAGCTTCCAGGGCGTCATGGGCCGGGAGTACGCCCGCGCGGGCGGTGAGCCGGAGGCCGTGGCCCTGGCCATCTTCGAGCACTACCTGCCTCGCACCGCCGAGGACTCGCTGCCCACGCAGGACGCCGGGGCCCTCATCGGCCTGGCGGACCGGCTGGACACGCTGTGCGGCATCTTCGCCATCGGCAAGGGCCCCAGTGGCGCGGCGGATCCCTTCGCCCTGCGGCGCGCCTGCCTGTCCGTCATCCGCATCGTCCTGGGCCGCGGCTACCGCTTCTCCCTCTCCCAGGCGGTGGACGCGGCGCTGGAGCAGCTCGGGCCGAAGATCGCCAACGTCAAGCGCAAGGCCGGTGAGCCCGCGCCTCGCGAGCAGGTGCTCGAGTTCTTCCGCGGCCGCCTCAAGGCGCTGTGGATGGAGCAGTACCGCACCGACGTGGTGGAGTCCGTGCTGTCCGCCGGCTACGACGACCTGGTGGCCGCCCACAAGCGGCTGCAGGCGCTCGCCAGCCTCGTGGGCCAGGCGGACTTCGCGCCCCTGGCGGCCGCCTTCAAGCGCGTGGTCAACATCGTCGAGAAGCAGGGCAAGGACGTCTCCCGTGGCGGGGTCGACTCCAACCGCCTCGCCGACGACGCCGAGCGCCAGCTCCACTCGGCCTACGTGCAGGCGCGCTCCCGCGTCACCGATCAGGTCAAGGCCGATGACTTCTCCGGCGCCCTCAAGGAGATCACCGGCCTCAAGCCCACCGTGGACACCTTCTTCGACAAGGTCATGGTGATGGCCGAGGACAAGGACCTGCGCGAGAACCGCATCCGGCTCCTCGTGGAGATTGGCACCCTGTTCAACCAGGTGGCCGACTTCTCGAAGATCCAATCCGAGGCGTGATCTCGGCTGGGGAGTAGCCAACCTCCGCCGGGGGCGTATGGCAGGTAGGGAATAGCCGGGGACCTTTGTAGTTGCCCGGCGGTAGTGCGGTTTCTACACTCCGCCCCCCTTACATGCGCCCCCTCCTCCTCAGTCTCGCGCTCCTCTCCGCCGCGTGCACCCAAACCGATGACCGGCTGCCGCCTTCGGATCGCTTCGTCTATCCGAGCGGCATCGTGCACCGAGCGGTGCCCGGCTCCACCAACGGCGTTCTCTATGTGTCGAGCGCCAACTTCGATCGGTGCTTCGATCTCGGCACCCTGATGGCGGTCGACCTGGACCGGGTGGCGGGCTCCGGCGGCGAGTCCCTGCAGCCACTCGGCGCCTACACGAACCCGGCCGCCCCGGCCGTGGAGCTCGGACAGCTCAACGTCGCCCCGGAGTCCTTCCGCTACATCGACAACTTCGCGGGCGAGATGCAGCTATGGGAGGACCCGGGCTTCACGGGTGCCCCGGACGCCCGGCTCTTCATCGCCGCTCGTGGGGACAACAACTCGCTGCACTACGTCGACATCAAGGCGCCGACGCAGCTCTCCTGCGTGAACAATCCGGACAGCAACGATTGCACCGCTGGCGCCCTGTCCCTCGTCTCGGGAGTTCAGGATCAGCAGGAGGGCCAGCCGCGCGCGGACGCGCCCTTTGGCGTCTTCTTCGATCCCTTCGGCATCCCCACCCAACCGGACAAGTCGGGGCCTCGGGTGTGGGTGACGCACCTGAACCCGGCGGACTCGCCTATCCGGTCGAGGACGAACTTCGAGTCGTACGTGGTGGACGTGTCCGCCACCACGCCGAAGGACGTCGCGACGACCGAAAAGGAGAAAGACGAGGCCAGCGCCAATCCGAGCGTCTCCCCCGCGGACTTCCACCCGCTGACCCTTCCCAATTTCCCCATCGGCGGCTCCAACTCGGTGGTCGCCGATGAGCGCTACGTCTTCGTCACGGGCCGGCTCTCCGGCGCCGCCATCTCGGACACGTCGCTGGCCCGGCGGTTCCTGGTGCGCGTGTTGGACAAGTACAACCTGGACGCGGGCCGGATCCTCGAACCCGGGCTGGACCTGGGCTTCGCCGCCTCGGAGGCGCGGGGGCTCGCGCTGACCCCGCGGTCCACGACGGCGCCCTCCGCGCCCCGGCGCCTGTACGTGGCCGTGCGCTCGCCGGACACGCTGCTCATCGTCAACGTGCAGGGCATCGAGAAGGAGTCGGACCTGCCCCAGCTCAGCGTGGTGGGCGCGGTGCCCCTGCCGGACGGCCCCACCCAGGTGGCGCTGGTGCCTCGCGGCGAGTTGCGCAGTGAGCTGGTGCTGGTGTCCTGCAGTGACGCCGGCGTGGTGGCCATCTATGACCCGGACGTGGGCCAGGTCGTGGCGCAGGTGTTGGTGGGCGAGCGCAGCGGCACGCAGTCGCCGCAGCCGTTCGGCCTCGCCGTGCAGGAGCAGGGCCCCGGGGCGCGCATCTTCGTCAGCAACTTCGGTGACGGGCGCGTCTCGGTGATCGACATCCCGGATCTCGGCAGCCCGCAGCTTGCCCGGCTGGTGGCGCATCTGGGAGTCCGGCAGGACGTGGGCGAGTCGGCTCAGTGCCAGGAGGAGCAGCTGTGAAGCGCTTGATCGTGTCGTTGATGGTGGTGGCCGGGGCGCTGCTGTCCGCCTGCACCGAGGAAGAGGAGTTTCTCCAGACGGCCGGGCTGGCGGGCACGTACGACGTGGCCCTGGTGTCCTATCCGAAGGAGGGAGCCGAGGCGGGGCCGGATCTGCTCTTCGTCACCTCGGCGGACAACAACGAGCTGCGCGTGCTCTCGCTCGAGGAGCGCCCGGAGGAGCGGCGGTTCATCCGGGCCCCCAATCCGCTGCAGCCGCTCGCCATCCCGGTGCTGCCGCGGCCCCAGGCGCTCACCCGCGACGTGCGTTACGACGCGAGCGGGAACGAGCAGACGGGCCGCCTGGTGTTCGCGCGCAGCAGCGGCTCGACGCAGATCTCCGTCGTGTCCGCGCAGCGCGATGTCCTGCGCGAGGTGCGGCGGATGGACACCACCCGGCTGACGCAGGGAGCCTCGGTGGGTCCGGTGACGGCCTTCGCGGCCAGGGCTCCCGAGGAGCAGGGCGGCGCGACCACGCTCTTCTTCGCCACCCAGGAGACCACCGGGGCCCGGCTCTGGTCGGCGACGCTGCCGGCCCGGACGGTCCTGGAGGGGGAGGTGGGACTGAATGAGGAGGCGAGGACCGAGATTGTGGCGACGCCGCTGCCGGTCCTGACGTTGCCCGCCAGCGTGGCCGTGAACGCGCTCCTCGTGATGCCCGAGCCCGCGGACGTGCCGTCGCATCCCGGGGTGCTCGCCGTGGCCACGCGTGGCGCGGCCGGTACCGTGTACAGGGTGGACCTGCGTCCGGTGGGCGGGGGCGTGCAGGAGCTGAACTTCGGCGGGCAGGTGCTCCAACTCGCCACCCATGGGCAGGTGGACTACCAGGAGGTGCGGCAGATCACCTCGGACACGCGGAGGGAGGAGACCGAGAGAGTGGAGGCGGGCAGGTACCTCTACGGCATCCTCGACCCGTCGAGCTGCGGCGTTCCGGCCCAGTGCACGGGCGTGCTGGCCGTGGACACGAGAACGGGCCGGGTGGCCAAGGACGCCTCGGGCCGGGATGCCCTGGGGAACGTGGATCGCACCCTGAATGACATGCTGCCCCTCAGCGCGGGCTCCGGTCTGCCCACGGGCCTGTCGGTGGTCACCCAGAGGAACCTCCGGGTCCAGGCCGGCGAAGCCGCGGATCGGCTCGACCCGGACCCCGGCGTGACCGCCACCCGGCAGCGCGGTCTCACCCTCCCGCTGCTGGGCATCGTGCCGCTCTCCAACGGGACGATCCTCTTCTTCGACGCGTTGAACATGCTCCACCTCAACGTGGATGCGATCTGGGCCTCGGGGGTGGAGAAGAACACGGTCACCTCCACCCTCACGCTCACCAATGCCCAGGGCGTCGCCCGCGCCCCTCGGGATCCCCGGAATGCCAATCCCGACGTCGTCTTCAACGGCACGTTCGGTGTCACGCGCGACCAGACGTATGTGCTGACGTATCAGGGCCTCCTGCCCGGGATGGCGTCCGTGCAGCGCCAGACGGATGGCGCCTTCCTGGTCCCCTACGTGCCCCGGGCCGGGAAGGGGCCGGTGCCGCAGCCCGGCGACCTCATCACCCTGCTGACGGCCGCGACAGGCGGGCAGGCGTGCGCCACGGAGGTGCGGGTGCTCTCCGTGCAGGCGCCGGTGGCCCCCGCGACCCAGGCCACCCTGGTGCCCTCGGGCGACCTACCGGAGGGCTGCCCCTACGCCGACTACAAGTACTTCCAGGTCCGGGCCGGCGGCGCCCAACCGTTGGTGCTGTCCAGCGGGAGTGAGGACTACCTCGCTCGCCTGGGCACGGGCGGCGAGTACTCGCGCACCGGTCCCTACTTCTTCCACCCGCCCGGCTACACCGGGCTGAGCGAGAACCTGGATGTGCGCATCAGCGTCCCCGGAGAGCGGCTGGACGACCCTCAAATCGGTCTCACCCGGGGGGACCGGTACGTGGTCACGACGGATGGCCACTTCTACCCGTACCTCATCTCGGTGGAGCTGATCGGCAGCCTCTTCTTCTTCCGGTTGCCGGGGTCCGTGGTGCAGGCGACGGTGGATGGGGTGGACTACGCCTACATCGCCTATCCCTCGGCCAACGGGGTCCTCGAGGTCGAGTTGACGAACATCACCGCGGGCGTGGCCAACCGCTTCGGCCTCACCCCGTTCCTGTGAGATTTCGCGTCCCTGGGCGGCTCTGCTAGAGTCCAGGGCTCCAGGATTAGCGAGTCCAGACTCATGATCGACCAGAACTCCCGCCCCGCCCGCAAGGTCGGTATCGCCGACCATTTGTGGGAGACGTACGAAGACATGGCCCAGCAGATGGGCTCGGATCGCGACGCGCTCATCAACCAGGCGCTGTTCATGTTCGCCCGCCTCAACGGTTTCATCGAGGTGGCCCGGACGACGGACCGCGCCGAGGCGCCCGCTCCGCGCGTCGCCGCCGCGGCGCCCGGCAAGGCGTCCGCTCCGCCCGTGCTGCAGCCCGTCAACGGGGGCGCGTCCGCCAAGGCCGCGCCGCCTCCCCGCGATGACACCCCGCTGCCCGCTCCGGCCCCCTCGCGTCCCTCCGCGCGCTCCGCCGCCGCCGAGCCTCCCGCCAACACGCTGGACAACGATCCCGCCCGCCGCGAGGTCGCCGAGCGCGTCCTGGAGACCGCCGCCGAGCTCGAGCGCCTCATCAAGGGCCGGGGCAACGAGCCTCGCGAGGAGATCGACGACGAGCCCCTGCCCGAGGACTCCGACGACTCCGGCATGGACATGGCTCCGGAAGACGAGCCCATGGACCAGGACGAGCCCATGGACCAGGACGGGCCCCTGGACGACGAGCCCATGGACGAGCCGGGTGGGGCCGCCCTCATCCTCACCATCGACAACGGCGAGCCCCAGACCATCACCAAGGAGCGTTTCGTCATCGGCCGCGGCAAGCACTGCGACCTGATGATCAACTCCGGCAAGGTCAGCCGCGAGCACGCCGTCATCGTCCGCGACGGCGACGACTTCTTCATCGAGGACCTGGGTTCCTCCAACGGCACCTGGTTCAACAAGCAGCGGATCAAGCGCCGCAAGGTCGAGGACGGCGACGAGTACTTCATCTGCAGCGAGCGGGTGCGGCTCACCTACGCCTGAGTGCTCGCCGCTGTCTCGGGGGCTGGGCTGTTGGCCAATTGACGGAGAGCGGCCCTCCCTGATTTAGTTCCCAAATCCGCCTCTTTCTGGATTGAGGGGCGGATTGGACATGACTCCCTCTCACATCGCGCTCTGGATCGTCTTGGGGGTGGCGCTGGTGATCTCGGTGGGCACGGACGTGCTGAGCCGCCGGATCCTGGACGTCGTCACCTATCCCTTGATGGGGGTAGGTCTGGGCGTGCGTTGGTGGGCCGAGGGCGTGGGCGGGCTGGAGACGGGGCTGGTGAGCGGGGTGGTGTCCGGGGTGGGGATGGCGTTGCTGCTGGTCCCGGCGGCGAGGGGCGGGAAGATGGGGTGGGGGGACGTGAAATTGATGGCGGGCGTGGGGGTGGTGTTGGGGTTCCCCACGGTGATGGCGGCCGCGGCCTTCATCTCCCTGGTGGGGGCGCTGCAGGCGGTGGTGACGCTGGTGTGGCACGGCGCCGTCTGGGAGACGCTGGGCAACATGGTGCGGCGGTGGGCGGTACGGGTCCGGTTGTTGGACGAGGGCACGGCCAACGCGCCGGGGCGCCACATCCCGTACGGCGTGGCGATCGCACTGGGTACTTTCTGGGCCATGTACTGGCAGCACGACAAACTGGGGTAGTTCGGATGCGACGCGAAGGGACTCTCACGATGCTTGGACGCTTCACGCAGGTGGCCGCGCTCGGCACCCTGCTGGCCCTGTTCGCCGCGGGTACAGCTCGCGCCCAGGAGAGCAGCACCATCAACCTCGGCGTGGGCACCCAGAAGGTGATCACCGTGCCCGGTACCACCCGCATCGCGCTGGGTGACCCGAACGTCGCCGAGGTGAAGGTCATCGGCAACAACCAGATCCTCCTGCAGGGTCAGGCCGAGGGAAAGACGACGCTGCTCGTCTGGAAGAGCTCCGGCCAGCGCGTCAGCTACCTCGTCACCGTGCGCAAGCAGGACCCCAACGAGGTCATCTCCGAGCTCAAGAAGCTGCTCGGGGAGATCGAGGGCGTGTCCGTACGCATGGTGGGTGACCGCATCTACCTGGAAGGCCAGGCGTACACGGCGGGTGACGCCGAGCGCATCGATCAGGTGGTGTCGCTCTACCCGAACGTGAAGAGCTTCGTGAAGGTGGCGCCCAACGCCAAGAAGCTGGTGGCGCAGAACCTCACCGCCGCCTTCCAGAAGGCCGGCCTGCGCAACGTGCAGGTCAACGTGGTGGGCTCCACCATCTTCCTGGAGGGCTCGGTGGAGAGCCAGCAGGACCTCCAGAAGTCCGAGCTCATCGTCAAGGCGGTGGGCGAGAAGGTGGAGAACCTGCTCGTCGTCGGCATCAAGCGGATGATCCTCTCCGAGGTGCAGTTCGTCGAGATCCGCCGCAACTCGAAGGACCGCTACGGGATCAAATACCCCACCGACATCACCGGCAGCGTGTCCGCCACGGCCGCCATCAACCAGGACCTGTTCCCCGGCACGTTCGGCTCGGGCCGCGGCCTGCTGTCCATCATCGGCGGCTCGGACTTCTCCGTGGGCTTCCAGGGCAACGACGGCTACGGCCGGCTCCTGGCGCAGCCCAAGCTGGTGTGCGCCAGCGGCGAGAAGGCCGAGTTCCTCGCGGGCGGTGAGGTGCCGATTCCCCTCATCACCCAGAACCAGTTCTCGGTGGAGTACAAGCCCTACGGCGTCATCCTCAACCTGCGCCCCACCGCGGACCGCAACGGCAACATCCAGACGGAGATCGAGGCCGAGGCGAGCGAGATCGACACCTCGGTGGCCGTGTCCTTCGGCAGCTCCTCGGCCATCCCCGGCTTCCGTACCCGCAAGGTGAAGACGAACGTCACCGTGCGCCACGGCGAGACGATCGTCCTGTCCGGCGTCTTCAGCCACGACGAGCAGAAGGCCGTCTCCAAGCTGCCGGGCCTGGGCCACATTCCCATCCTCGGCGAGCTCTTCAAGAGCCGCGCCTTCGACTCCACCAAGCGCGAGCTGGTCATCTTCGTCACGCCCCGCATCGTCAACCCGGACTCGGACAAGATCCGGACGATCATCGAGGACGTGAAGAGCCGCTACAAGCAGGCCCGCTCCGAGGTCAACTTCAACATCTTCGACTGAGCGCCCCCACGGCTGCTCGGCTGCTTGAGGCCGGCCTCATCCCCCAGGGGATGGGCGCCGGCCTCGGTGCTTTCAGGGCCTCATGCGTCGCCTCCTCTTTGAGGGGACGTGCGTGCCTTGGTAGCATCCGCGCCATGTTTCTCGTCACGCTCGAGGAAAAGGGCGGTGGTACCGAGCAGATCGAGTTCGAAAAGAACGAGATCACCATCGGCCGCCTCGCAGGGAACGACATCGTCCTCGGTAAGGGCAACGTCTCCAAGTACCACTCGAAGATCGTCGCCAAGGACGGCAAGCTCATCGTCGTGGACATGAAGTCCACGAACGGCACCTTCGTGAACGGCAAGAAGATCGCCGGTCCGCAGGTGGTGAAGCCGGCCGATCAGATCTTCATCGGCGATTACATCATCAACGTGGAGCCCCTGGAGGAGCAGGGCTCCATGACGCGCACCGCGCCTCCCGAAGGGGAGTACTACGAGGAGGACCAGGGCTACGACGACGGCGGGGACGGGCAGGGCGCCTACGAGGAGGAGCCGTACGACGAGCCTCCTCCGCCCCAGGCCCCGGCCGCCAATGGGCGCATGCCGGCCTCGCTGGCCTCGGCGCTGGCGAAGAACAAGAAGCGCGTGGACCCCCGGCTGGAGGCCTATACCCGGCTCCAGAAGGAGATCCACGACCGCCTCATCGAGTACCTCGATCTGCGCCGCATGGACATGGACCGGCTCGGCGACGACGAGCTGTGGCGCCGCACCGAGAAGGCCATCCGCGACATCATCGACCAGATGGAGGCCGATGGCGAGCTTCCCGTCCGAGGTGGACCGGGAGGAGCTGCTCACCGACGTCATCAACGAGGCGCTGGGCCTGGGGCCCCTCGAGGCGTTCCTCGCGTCGGATGAGATCAGCGAGATCATGGTGAACCACGCCAACCAGATCTACATCGAGCGCAAGGGCAAGCTCGTCCTCTCCGAGAAGACGTTCAGCTCGAACCAGGCGGTGCTCGGCGTGATTGAACGCATCGTGGCGCCCATCGGCCGGCGCATCGACGAGTCCAGCCCGCTGGTGGACGCGCGCCTCAAGGACGGCAGCCGCGTCAACGCCATCATCCCGCCGCTGGCGCTCAAGGGACCCTGCATCACCATCCGCAAGTTCAAGAAGGACTCGCTGAAGATCCAGGATCTCGTCAAGTTCAAGACCGTCACGGCGCAGATGGCCGAGTTCCTGGAGATGTGCGTCAAGGCGCGCAAGAACATCGTCATCTCCGGCGGTACGGGCTCGGGCAAGACGACGACGCTCAACATCATCAGCTCCTTCATCCCCGAGGACGAGCGCATCGTCACGGTGGAGGACGCCGCCGAGCTGCAGCTTCCCCAGGATCACTGGGTGCAGCTCGAGAGCCGCCCGCCCAACCTGGAAGGCAAGGGCGCCATCACCATCCGCGACCTGGTGAAGAACTGCCTGCGCATGCGGCCGGACCGGATCGTCGTGGGAGAGTGCCGCGCGGGCGAGACGCTGGACATGCTCCAGGCGATGAACACGGGCCACGACGGCTCGCTCACCACGCTGCACGCCAACACGCCGCGCGACGCCATCGCCCGGCTGGAGACGATGGTGCTGATGAGCGGCATGGAGCTGCCGGTGAAGGCCATCCGCGAGCAGATCGCCAGCGCCGTTCACATCATCGTGCAGCAGACGCGCTTCTCGGACGGGACGCGGAAGATCTGCTTCATCACCGAGATCGCCGGCATGGAGGTGGACATCGTCACCCTCCAGGACATCTTCTATTACAAGCAGGAAGGCTTCACGGAGGACGGGAAGGTGCGCGGGCGCTACGTGGCCAGCGGCTTCGTGCCGAAGTTCTACGATGACCTGCAGCGCAAGGGCATCCCCGTCAACATGAGCATCTTCCGCGAGGACTGACGCCACCATGCCTACCCTGGTCGTCCGTCATCCCGACGGCAGCGAGAGCGAGCACGAGCTTTCCGGTGAGCTGAAGATAGGCCGCCAGGAAGGCCAGAATGATCTGGTCCTTGCCGAGGGCGGTGTGTCGCGCCGCCACTCCCGTTTCTACGTGGAGGGCGGCAAGGTGATGGTGGAGGACGTGGGCAGCGCCAACGGCACCTTCGTGGATGGCCAGCGCATCACCGGCATGACGGTGCTCACGCCCAGGTCCAAGGTGCTGCTGGGAGACTACGAGCTGCGGCTCAAGGCGCCCGCGGCCCCACGCGCCACCGGCGTGCGCAAGGCGGAGCCGCCGGCCGCGGGGGACGCGCCCCTGCCGCGCTCGGCCACCCGCGCCATGCCCGCCGTCAAGCGGCCCGCCCCGGGCGCCGGAGGCCCCTCGGCCCTGGCGAAGCGTCCCCGTCCCGGAAGCCCGGGCGGCGCGCCGGCGGGGGAGGGGAGCGGAGGTCTGGTGCTCAAGGGCCTCACCGGTCCCTGGGCCAACAAGCGCTACCCCGTGCAGGGCAAGCTGGTGGTGGGCCGTCAGGCGCCCGCCACGGTGGTCCTGGAAGACGACTCGGTGAGCCGCAAGCACGCCGAGGTGGAGCAGACGCCCGAGGGCGCGGTGCTGCGCGATCTGGGCAGCGCCAACGGCACGCTCGTCAATGGCGAGCCCATGGGCACGCAGCCGGTGGTGCTGCAGCCCGGGGACGTCATCACCTTCGGCATGGTGGAGGTGGAGGTCGAGGGTCCCGCCGGGGCCTCCAACCTGCCCGTGCGGCGTGGGCGCGACGTGCCCTCGCGCCGTGGCGCGGGCGGTGACGGCGCGCAGGCCGCCGAGGCGCCCGCGGCGGGCGCTGCTCCGGCCTCGCGCAAGCGGCTGCTGGTGGTGGCCGTCAGCGTGGTGGGCCTGCTGCTGGTGGCGGGCATCGTCAAGAGCACCCAGGGCGGCGGGGGCGCGGGCACCGCGCCCATCAAGAAGGGCCCTCCGCCTCCGAGCCCCACCGAGCTGGTGCAGGAGGCGCTCAGCCAGTGCCGCTCCTACTCCTCCATGGAGCTGGGCAGCGAGCCGGACTGGGCGAGGGCCGAGACGGCCTGCTCGAAGGCGCTGGATGTCGATCCGATCAACGCCGAAGCCAACACGCTGATGCGCCGCATCAAGCTGGAGAAGGAGGCCGCCGACTTCTTCGTGCAGGGCCAGAAGGCGCTCGGACGGCTCAAGGAGGAGGAGGCGCTGGATCTCTTCAAGAAGATCCCCAAGGAGAGCGCCTACTTCCGCCGCGCCAAGCCCAAGGTGCAGGAGGCGGTGGCCCAGGTGGTGAAGCGCGCCCAGGACGACTGCAAGAGCTACCTGCGTGACGGCAACTGGGCGCCCGCGGTGCCCCGGTGCGAGCGCTTCATGGGCTTCGCCTGCCAGAAGATGTCCCGCGAGGAGCTGGAGCCGCCCATCGGCTACACCCTGGTGCTCGACAAGAAGAAGCGGCTGGGGCGCAACGAGTGGCGGCCCAAGGACAAGCTCTACCTGGACTTCCTCATCGCCCGGCAGCGCCTGGAGCCCAACGCTCCGCCCTGGCGCTGCCCGGTGTCGGAGATCTTCTTCGAGGACGAGGCCGCGCCGGATCCCAGGAAGCTGGTGGAGGAGGTCTTCAAGAAGCAGCTCCCCCACAAGTTCATGGTCGCGGCGATGATGGACTACTGGGGCGGGCGCGGGAACGAGTCGGTCGCCACCCTGCAGAAGCTGCGCTCCAACTACGAGCTGGCCCAGTACCACGGCGATGCGGACAAGCTGCTCACGGACGTGAGCAACGTGGATCAGCTCTTCAAGATCGGCCAGGGCCACCTGCAGAACGAGGACGTGGAGAAGGCCGCCGAGCCGATGCTGGAGGCGCTGGACGTGGACAAGCGGTTGATGGGCGACATGGCCGACGCCCGGCCGTCCTTCTACAAGCGCAACATCCAGCAGGACATGGCCGCCAAGGCCATCGCCCGGGGCAAGTACTGGGCGGAGCGTGGGGATTCGCGCCGCGCCTGCCGCATCTGGAAGCTGGGCTTCCGCTTCTACGCGGGCAACACGGACCTGAACTCGCAGGTGGGCCGCTGCTCCACCCGTGGCCTGCAGGCCTTCAAGGCCGCCGAGACCTGCGCGGACCTGGATGCCGTGCTGGACCTCGCCGTCCCGGGTGACGGGCTCGAGGAGAAGGTGGTGGCCGCGAAGAAGGAGAACGACTGCTGAGTCCCTGGATGCCCCGGGAGCGTTGACGGTTGCTCCCCGGGGGCGTCCCCGGCATGGACAGGGGGCGGGGGCTCGATTATGGCCGGGGACCTATGGTTCCCAGCCCTCCGGGCGGCTCGTCCCGCCTCGTCCTGATCGACGCCTCCAGCTTCATCTTCCGCGCCTATCACGCGATTCCTCCCCTGACGAACCGCAAGGGTGTGCCCACCAACGCCACCCTGGGTTTCACCCGTCAGGTGCTCAAGGCGCTCAAGGAGCTGAACCCCACCCACGTCGCGCTCGCCTTCGACAAGGAGAGCCGCGCCGAGCGCCAGAAGATCGACCCCAACTACAAGGCCAACCGGCAGGAAACGCCGGAGGACCTGTCCCAGCAGTTCCCCTACATCCGCCAGGTGGTGGAGGCGCTCCACCTGCCCGTGTTGGAGGTGGCCGGCTGGGAGGCGGACGACGTCATCGGCACCCTGGCCCGGCGAGCCAAGGCCGAGGGCTTCTGCGTCCTGGTGGTCACCGGCGACAAGGACTTCGTGCAGATCGTCGACGAGGACGTGCACCTGTACGATCCGCAGAACGAGCGCTACACGGACCCGGCCGGGGTGAAGGAGCGGCTGGGGATCGAACCGAAGCAGATGCGCGACTACCTGGCGCTCATCGGCGACGCGGTGGACAACGTCCCCAAGGTGCCGGGCATCGGCCCGAAGTCGGCGGTGGAGCTGCTGACCCAGTTCGGCTCGGTGGACGCGATGCTCGAGCGGCTCTCCGAGGTGAAGAAGCCGAAGATGCGCGAGGCCATCGCGGCGCACCGGGAGAGTCTGCTGCGCGCGCGCGACCTGGTGACGTTCCGCACGGACCTGCAGCTCGACGTGACCATCGAGGACCTGAAGCGCCAGCCGCCGCATGACGAGCAGCTGCGCCAGCTCTTCACCGATCTGGAGTTCTCCGCGCTGCTGCGGGAGCTGCCGGCGAAGGCGGCCACGGGCGGCGAGGGCACCGGAGAGGGCACGGGGGCGGCGCCGAGGACGGCCGCGAAGCTGCCGGCGCAGACGGAGATCGTCACCACGAAGGAGGCGCTCCAGGCGCTGGCCACCGCGGTGCGCGAGGCGGGCGCGGTGACGCTGGTGCCCGCGTACGAGGGCCTGCCCTTCGCCGGATTGCTGGTGGGCCTGGGGGTGGCGCTGAAGGACGGCACCACGCGCTACGTGCCGCTGGCCCACGAGGGGCTCGGCGTGGAGCAGGTGCGGCCCGCGGACTTCAAGGCGGCCCTCCAGGGCGTGCTGGAGGACGCGGCGGTGAAGAAGGGCGGGCATGACCTCAAGGCCCTCTGGCTGTTGCTGAATCGCGAGGGCATCCGCCTGAGGGGAGGGGAGGACGACGTCGAGCTCCTCAGCTACCTGCTGGATGCCTCGCGGCGCGATCACAGCGTGGAGTTCCTCGCCCGCGAGCGGCTCCAGGTGGACCTGCCCGAGCTGCCCACCACCAGCGGACGCAAGGCCCGCGCGCTGAAGGAGTACTCCCCCCAGGAGGTGGCGCTGGCGTACGCGGTCCGGGCGGAAGCGGCGCGGCAGCTCTCCCCCGGGCTGTGGGAGGAGCTGGAGCCCCTGGGCCTGACGAAGCTCGCGCGGGAGCTGGAGCTGCCGTTGGTGCCGCTGCTCGCGCGCATGGAGTCGCGTGGCGTGAGGGTGGACGTGAAGGTCCTCCGGCAGATCTCCGACAAGGTGGGCGCCGAGTGCGAGGCGAAGGTGAAGGAGATCCACACGCTCGCGGGTACCGAGTTCAACGTGGGCTCCAACCCGCAGCTCGCCGAGGTGCTCTACAAGAAGCTGGAGCTGCCCGTGCTCAAGCGCGGGAAGACGGGCCCCTCCACGGACCAGGAGGTGCTGGAGAAGCTGGCGGAGGTGAACCCGCTGCCGCGCGCCATCATCGAGTACCGCTCGCTGTCCAAGCTCAAGAGCACCTACCTGGACACGCTGCCGGAGCTGGCGAGGAACGGGCGCATCCACACCACGTTCCACCAGGCGGCCACCGCCACCGGGCGGCTGTCCTCGTCGGATCCCAACCTGCAAAACATCCCCATCCGCACCGAGCTGGGAATGGAGATCCGCCGCGCCTTCATCGCGGACGAGGGGAAGCAGCTCGTCTCCGCGGATTACAGTCAGATCGAGCTGCGGCTGCTGGCGCACATCGCCGAGGACCCGGTGCTCATCGACGCCTTCGCCCGGGACGAGGACATCCATAGCCGCACGGCGGCGGAGATCTTCGGCGTGGCGCAGGATCAGGTGACGAGGGATCAGCGGCGCGTGGCCAAGACGGTCAACTTCGGCATCGCCTACGGCCTGAGCCTCCTACGGTCTGTCCACGCGCCTCAACATCCCCGACGAGGAGGCGCGCGACATCATCGAGCGCTACTTCACCCGCTACGCCGGCATCAAACGCTACCTGGAGGAGACGGTGCGGGTGGCGCGCGAGAGGGGATACGTGGAGACGCTCTTCGGGCGGCGCCGGCCCATGGCGGATCTGCGCGCGAAGAACCGTCAGGTGGTGCAGGCGGCCGAGCGCGCCGCCATCAACATGCCGATCCAGGGCACGGCGGCGGACCTCATCAAGAAGGCGATGCTGGCGGTGGACGCGGAGCTGGAGAAGCAGGGCCTGCAAACGCAGATGCTGCTGCAGGTGCACGACGAATTGCTCTTCGAGGCCCCGGAGGACGAGGTGGAGAAGGTGAAGGAGCTGGCGCGGCGGTGCATGAACGCCGTGATGCAGCTCAAGGTGCCCCTCAAGGTGGAAGTGGGGGCGGGACGGACGTGGGCGGACGCGCACTGATGTCTCCGCGCGCCGTCCTCGCGCTGGGGCTGTTGCTGCTGGTGCCGCAGTGGGCTCGAGCATCTTCGCCGCTGGAGCGCGTGGCGGTCAGAGCGCAGCACAGCCCCACCTACGGCCGTGGGCTCGAGCTCACCTTCGAGCCGCTCGGGCCGGACCCGGCCCTGGCTCGGTTCACCGTGGAAGAAGCCCGGGCGTTCGTCGAGGCCCTGGAGACGGCCTTCCAGGCGCCAAAGCCGCGTTCAGGGCGGCCTTCCCTCGCGGGACTCCCTCCGCTCGCGATGACGGCGGGCCTTCTCTCGGGGCCTCCGCCGGGCGCTCATTCGTCCGACCTGGAGCGGCGCGTGCGCGCGGCATACATGGAGGTTTTCGGTCCTCCCTCGATGCCGCTGCCGTCCTCGATCGAGAGCAGCCGGTGGTTCCTGGCACTCAAACTCTCGCCTCGCTACATGGACGAGGGCGTGCGCGCGGCGGCCATGGAGCTGCTCAGCTCTCCTGCCGTCGCGTATTCCATGGCCCTGTCCATGATGCTGTACATGGCGGCGTGGGCCGCGCCCGAGCCTGTCTTCTCCAAGGCCCTGGCCTCGGCGGTGACCCTCGGGCTGTTGATGACCTACAGCGCGGCGGAGCCTACACCGTCGGGCAGGCGTGTCTGAATCTGTACCGGGAAGCGGAGGCCGCGAGGACGCAGGAGGAACTGGAGGCCGCCGCCGCGCGCTTTGGTCAGTCAATCGGGGGAGTGGGGTTTCGCGTGCTGGTGACAGTGGCCGGGGCGAAGCTGGCCAAGGGACTGCCGGAGGTGCCCAAGGGAGGGATGTGGGCGAGCCTTTCGCCACCACGCTTCGCTTTCATGGGAGGCGGCGCTCGGGGAGGTTTTTCAATCGGAGCGGGCACACGCGCCCAGGTGAACGTGGCGAATGGCACGGTGGTGCTCATGGGCGTGTCCGCGAATACGGCGGCCTCCGCGGTGGCCTCGGCAGGGGCTTCCTCCCGGACGACGGGAGCCTGCCGTGAGGCCTCGGACAAGGGAGACGCCAAAGCCCACCACCTCGCCACGAACAAGAACGACATATCCGATGTCAGTGGTGGTCCCTGGACCCCGCTGTTCAAGCGCCTCTTCGATCGGGCTGGAATGAGCTTCGATGATCCTGCGAACATCGTCTATCTCATCGGCCACGTGGGCCCACACCCTAAGCCGTACCATGAAGAGGTATTCCGCCGCCTCCAGGATGCACTTGGGGAATGCCAGACCCAAGCCTCCTGCCGGAGCAGGCTCGTCAAGTCTCTCGACAACATTGCCCGTGACGTATGCACGTCCGGCTCGGACCTCAACAAGCTTGCCACGAGGAAACCATGAGCGCTCCCCCGCGTTATTTCGAGCTGTGGGATGAGATGAGTGTGCCGGGCCGTTGGGTGTTGTATCAGACAGACATTGATGAGCATGGACGGAAGATGGACCCCTGGCAGTTCAAGAGAGGGACACTGCTCCAGTTGGAGGGACGCCCCGTTCTTGGCATCGCCCATCCTGGCATTCCGCTGGATTTCAGCCTGACCGAACTCGCCACGCCCGTGGTGACCGGACGCGTCGTCTCTCTTTTCGAGCAACTGGAGCTTGAAGATGAGATCCAATTCATTCCAGCTCAGGTTGAAGGGCAGACCGACCCCTTCTTCATCCTCAATGTCTTGCATGTCATCCGGTGCATTGACGACGCTCGGTGCGAGCACGTCTCGTACTGGACGCCCGAGGATGGGGTGCCGGAGTTGGTTGGCAAGTATGAGAATGTCAGGGGATTGAAGGTGGACCCCGCCACGATGGGAGACGTCAGCATTCTGCCGCCCCTGGGGGTGGACGGGTGCCATCATCCTCACGGAGCGCATCAAGCTGGCCATGGAGCGCGCGGGGCTGACCGGCCTCCGGTTCAGGGAAGCCTGACGTGCGCGGTGCCTGAAAAAACCTGGGCGGACGCATACCCCCGTATGCGTCCGCCCCGGAAAACAACGCCGACCCGTCCGGCCGTCGAGGCGCGTGAACCCCCATTCACGCGGCTCCAGCGGCCACTCCTTGCGCGCTCACCGCACCCCCGCGCGGGAACACGCCCCCTTTTCGCGCCTCGGGCCCCCCAATTGGCCCGTCAGCGCGCCCCCTTCAACCGCCGGCCCTCGGACGCCTCCCAGCATTGGAGGCGTCAAGCCGGACGGGTCGGCACCCCCCTCAACTCAATGCATCGCCACCCGCTCGTGCTCCTCCGTCACCGGCGGCCGCTCGCGGATCGCCACCGGCGCCTTCTCGAAGAGCTGCACCACCAGGCCCGCGAAGGGCACTCGCGGCCTCGGCGCCAGCGGATTGCCCAGGCGCTCCATCAGCGCCACCGCCGAGTCCACCGCCTCGTCCAGCGACTGGTTCACCACCGCCCGCTCCGCGTCGCCTCCGCCCAGCGCCTCCACCGCGTCCACCAGGCAGCGGCGCAGCGCCGCGAATTCCTCGTGCAGCGCGCGCCCCCCCCGGCTCGGCGCCAGCCTCAGCACCGCGCGCGTCCGGCTCCACGGGCTGCCTTCCTTGCCCTCCAGTTTCTTGCCCACCTCGCGGATGAACGGCTCCACCACGCTGTCCAACTGGTTGCGCGGTGCCCCCCCGTCCTTGCGCGCCTCGGCGAAGCGCACCCGGCGCCATGCCGCGGCCAGCCGCTCCGGCTGCCCCGCGAACACCCTCGCCACCCCTGCCCCTCGCCGTGCGCGTTCCAGCATTCCGCTCTCCTCCGCTCTCGTGGCGGGCTCTTGAGCAAGCCGCTTGCCAGCGCTCACGCCGAGGGGAGGGGACAGTGAAATCAGCCGTTTGGCTCAGCCCCTGGGCGCTGAGCGTCCCAGCCGGGCTGTAGATTTTTCGCCGCGGGCGAGGAAAGGGAAGGGCTGTGGGTCCTGCGGTCTCTTCCGTGGGCAGTTGTTTTCCCACCGGCAGGACAAGGCGCGGCCCCCGTTTCAGTGCACTGTCGGCTTGGGCGGACGAGGCACGCCTTCCTCATCGTCCTCGAATTCCTGGCTCGCGAGGGGCTCCACGGAGTCGCCCCACTCAAGGACCGCCACGTCCGCCGCCTTCGGCGCGTCCGCCGGCTCCACCCCGTCCACCGGCTGCGCCGGCACGAGCATGGCCCGCTGCTGGGCGAGCTCCGCCTCGAGGGACGCGCGCAGCTCCGCCTCCTCGGCGGCATCCTGCGCCTCCATCTCGGCCAGGTGCTCCTCCTTCTGCTTGCGCCGCCGCACGTACGCCGCCACCACCAGCCCCGTCATCCCCAGCCACAGCAGCGAGGTGCTCGTCGTCAGCGGCAGCCAGCCGTAGCGCGCCGCCAACCCGTCCCGCCACGCCAGCTCCTCCACCCACAGCGACGACTTGAAGGCCTTGCCGAAGGCCTGCTCGAAGGGCTGGCCCGTGGCCACCTCGTCCACCAGCCGGCCCATGCCCTCCGGCCCGTACCGCGCCGACAGCCACGCCACGAAGGCCGCGCTCTGCGCGTAGGCGATCTCCACGTCCGAGGGCAGATCCGGCCACGCGTCGTGCAGGTGCTCGAAGCGGAAGACCTTCTCCTGCGTCACCGCGCGGAAGAGGGCCGTGTAGTGCGTCACGGACCAGTTCTCGCCCGTCAGGTTCTGCGCCAGGCCCTCCTGGAACCAGCGCGGCCAGCCTCGGGCCAGCTGCCCCAGGGCCACGTGCGCCAGCTCGTGCCGCAGCGTCACCATGCCCTCGGGCCCCGCCATCGTCAGCGCGTTGAGGAGGACAATCCGGTGCGAGGGGTAGGCCAGCGCCACCGCCCAGCCCGGAGGCGCGCCCCCGGGCAGTGCCAGCGCCTCGAACTCCTCGCGGCCCACCCCCACGCGGATCTCCGTCACCCCCGGCCAGTCCCGCCCCAGCACGCTCACGAAGCCGTCGCGGATGGCCTCGATGTTGGTGGCGAGCTGGCGCGCGGAGCCCTCGGACTTGGCGGTGTAGAGCAGGCGGAAGCGCGGCGTGACCACCTCGCCCACCACCAGCGCCGGCCGGGGCACCGGCACCATCGCGGGCTCCACGCCTCCGTTGGCGTGGCCCGCCTCCGGCACGGGATGGGTGTACTCCTGCGCCCGCGCGAGGGGGGACAGCAACAACATCAGGAGCAGGAGCAGGTGGCGCATGGGAGCCTCACGTGGTCCCAGACATAACAGCCTCGGCCCGCGCCGCGCCAAGCCCCTCGACACGCACCCGTTTACGACGCGAGGTGTCACCCGATACCAGACTCACCTGCCGCTTGGGCACCCCGAGCTGCTTCGCCAGGAACTCCAGCAGGGCCGCGTTGGCCTCGCCATCCACGGGAGGGGCGGCGAGCTGGATTTTCAGCATCCCGTCGTGCTCGCCCAGCACGCGGGTGCGCGAGGCCCTTGGTTGCACCAGCACGGCCAGCTCCACCGCGCCGGGCACTTCCTTCAGCCAGGAGGCCGTCATCAGGGGCTCTCTCCGGGGGGCTCTCGCCGGCTACTCGCCGTTCTGCGCCTTCTTCTGCGTGAGGTACGCCACGTTGTCCTCCACGCGGGCGTAGTCCTTGTCGGCGAAGGTGCGGCCGCTGAACGTCTCCAGCAGCTTCTGGTGCGCCTCCACCACCGACTTCACCTGCGACTCGAACTGGGCGCGCTGGCGCTTGAGCTCGTTGATGTCCTCGACCACCTGCACCAGCCGCTGGTGCGCGCCGTGGACGATCTTCTCGGCCTGATGCTCGGCGTCCGCGAGGATGATCTCCGCTTCCTTCTTGGCCGCGCCCTTCATGTCCTCGCTGATGCGCTGGGCGGTGACCATCGTCTCCTGCAGGGTGCGCTCGCGCTCCAGGTGCTGCTCCAGCTTGAGCTGGGTGCGCTTGAGCTCCTCCTTCAGGCCGATGTTCTCCTTCACCACCTCCTCGAACTCTCCGGCGATGAGCTCCAGGAAGGCTTCCACCTCTCGCTTCGAGAAGCCGCGCAGGGCCGTCTCGAAGCGCTTCTGCCGGATGTCGAGCGGGGTGATCTTCATGCACCCCAGTATAAGCCAGCCCTAGGACTTCTCCAGGAACTGCTCCCCCAGCTCCCTGGCCCGCCGGGTGGCCGCCTCCACCGCGTTGATGAGGGTGGTGCGCAGCCCGCCTGCCTCCAGGGTATGCAGGCCAGCGATCGCCGTGCCGCCGGGGCTCGTCACCTGATCCTTGAGCTGGCCGGGGTGGGCGCCCGTCTCGATGAGCAGCTGGGCACTGCCCAACACCGTCTGCGCGGCCAGCTTGAGCGCGGTGTAGCGGGGCAGCCCCACCTTCACCCCCGCGTCCGACAGGGCCTCGATGATGAGGAAGATGTAGGCGGGGCCGCTGCCGGACAGGCCGGTGACGGCGTCCAGGAGGTTCTCGTCCACCACGGTGGTGGTGCCCACGGACTGGAAGATGCGGGTGGCCACCGCCAGGTCCGCCTCGCTGGCGTGCTCGCCCGGGGACAGCGCGCAGGCGCCCATGCCCACCAGGGAGGGGGTGTTGGGCATGGTGCGGATGATGCGCGCCCCGGCGCCCAGCCGCCGCTCCATGGCGGCGATGGGCACGCCGGCCGCCACGGAGATGATGAGCTTCTGCGGGTCCACCGCCGTGGCCACGTGCATGAGCAGCTTGTCCAGCGCCTGCGGCTTCACCGAGAGCACCACCACGTCCGCCTCGCGCACCGCCGCCAGGTTGTCCTGGGTGGTCCTCACCCCATAGGTGCGCTGGAGCGTCTCCAACCGCTCTCCCCGGCGCCCGGTGGCGATGATGGACTCGGGCTTCGCGTTGCCGGCGCGCAGCAGCCCCTTGATGAGCGCCTCGGCCATGTTGCCGGCGCCGAGGAAGGCGATCGTCTTGTCGAGCATCCGCCCGCTTCTAGCAGCGTGACCGTCTGGTTGCAGATTTCTTGACGGGCGATCGGATCGTGGGACCTTGACACCCACAACAGGCCTGTAGCGCCTGCACGGGAGAGGTCGAGAGCACCATGAGCGCGGCGGCTGCGACGAACTGGAACTGGCGGACCCTCGAGAACGTGGAGGTCGAGTGCACCCACTGCGGCGTGCGCATGACCAGCCACGCGGGGCCACGGGTCAAGTACTTCCGGTGCGGCTCGTGCCACCGCTGGGTCTCCAGCGTCTACACGGACGTCTTCCGCGCGGACGCGAAGATGCGCACCCACCCGGTGAAGGAGAAGACGGACGGGGACGCGCAGTTCCTGGCCGTGAAGGATCGGCTGGAGGCGTGGCTGGCGGCCATCGACGATCAGGACCCGTACCGGGTGCTGGGTGTCTCGCCCTCGGACTCTCCCGAGGTGGTGCGGGCGCGTTTCCGCGAGCTGGCGCTGGAGCGGCACCCGGACCGGGGGGGCTCCGAGGCGAAGATGCGTGAGCTGAACCTCGCCTACGAGAAGATCCTCCGCCACCGTCAGCGCAAGCGGATTGAAGCGCTGGAGTCGGGCTCGGCGCCGGTGCGCGGGGCCACGGCGCTGCCCGCGGCTCGCGGCCGGTAGGCGCGGACGCTCCGGGGGCTTCCCCCGGTGCGGCGGGAGGCCGGGGACGGCACCCCGGGCGGAGTCACCGGGTGACGTTCTGGTCGCCGCTGGCCCCGCCGCCCCGCTGCCCCTTGTACTCGTTGTTGGGCGTGTGGATGAGGACGACCTCGACGACCTTGTTCCGGCGCGTCTCGTTCGTCTCGGCGAGCACCCGGCCGCGCCAGTTGTGCGGGTCGGGCTCGGCCACCCCGCCCAGGTTCTCCACCACCCTCGGCGGCGAGATGCCCAGCCGGGGGTTGATGCACTCCGCCCGGAGCACCACCTGCAGGTCATTGTCCTGGAAGGGGTTGGGCTCCACCGGAGGGAACTCGTCGATGTTGTCGGAGATGGTGACCCGGAAGTCGGGGGGGAGATTCGGCATGGCGACCGGCCGCCCGTCGATGCGGCCGAAGGAGCTCGGGCCCCACTCGGCGTCGAGCTGCTCCACCTGCGACTCCGGGTTGTTGTAGCCGGGCAGCGCTCCCGACAGCATCTGGTTCCACCGGGCGTAGTTTTCGCCGTAGAACTTGCGGCCCCACTGCGCGGCGGACTCGGAGCAGGTCTGCGCGTCGATGTCGCGCACGGCGCGGCCACTGCGCTCCTGCTCCGCCCCCGTGTACGCCAGGGCGCCGAAGATGATCAGGGCGATCAGCAGCGTCACGCCCAGGGCCGTCAGCAGGGTGGATCCACGACGAGGGGCTCGGGACTTCATGTCACGCTCTCCAGCCATCAGATACGGGGTGCGGCGAGATTCTTGAGCAGGACCACGGTGCTGAGCACCCGGCGGCGGTGCCCGCTGGCGGGAGGCCGGGGGCCGCCCAGGTCGATTCCGCGCTCGAAGGGCGTGTCCTCGTTCACGACGTACTCGCCCTCGTCGGTGACCAGGGTGCTGCTCGTGCGCGCCGAGATGGTGAGCCGCGCGAAGGTGAGGCTCGGGTCGAGCATGTTGTCCGTGGGCCCCTGATCGGTGAAGCCCTCGTCCGCCACGCCATCGTCGTTGCGGTCGTAGCCCCACTGCACCTGGAAGTCCTCGATGTCCTTGGCCAACACCCGGAGCTGGGGCGGATTGAACGGATCCAGCGTCCGCCAGTCCAGCGTCTCCATCACCAGGTCTGCCCGCTCCGGCTCCTTGTCGCGGGCCTCCACGTGCATCACCCGGAAGCGGACCACCTGGACCGGGAACACGGTGGCGCCGGGCTCGATGGGGATCAGCGCATCCTGCAGCGCCATGGGATTGATGTCCGTGGTGAGCTGAACGACGTTGCGCGCCGAGGCCCCATCCATGCCGAGGTTCGTGTCCCGGAACGGCACCAGCATGGACCGTTGGAAGTTGGTGAGCAGCGCGCTCTCGCCGGGAAGGAAGATCTGGGGTTGGACGCCCGGCATCGTCGGCAGCCGTCCATCCGGCGCCACGCTCACGGTGTTCAGTCCGATCGGCGTCACCAGCACGGTGCGGCGATCCGCGCCGTAACGCAGCAGGGTGATGGAGTCGGGCGTCTGCGGCATGGACGGGCTGAGGGCCAGCGCGCCGTTGGTGAAGAGCAGGGCAGGGCGCTGCCTGCGCGTGCCATCCTCGTCCATGAAGCTGTAGGCCGGGCCGCCGGCGCCCGCGGAGGACAGGGCCCGGGACACCTGGCGCAGGGCGGTGCGGGCCTCCTCGTTGGCGTCCGACAGCAGTTGCTGGTTGCGCCGCATGCGGCCGGCCGCCAGCAACACCACGACGGCCGCGCCCAGCATCACGATGCCGAGCGTGGCGCTGAGCAACAGCTCCACCAGGGTGAGTCCCCGGGCGGAGCGCCGCTTCCGGGCGGACGCTAGCGGGTGAGGACGGCGGTGGTGATGACGCATTGGGAATCACCCTCTGTGAAGTTGCTGCACTGGCCCTGCGGCGCGTGGCTGACCGCGACGAAGACCCGCCAGATGTCACCCTGGTTGCTGCCGGTGACCTGCTGCTGGAAGCGCACGTAGCGCCGGTACTGGCAGGTGGGATGGAAGCCCTCCTCCCGCGACCCCGTGCGCCTGCACGGGCGGCCGTAGATGTCCACCCAGCCCATCAAATCCGGATTGGCGCCGTTGCACAGCTCCGCGATGGCGCCGGTGGCGCTCGCGGCGCCGAACGCCTCCTGGCAGTCCAGGGGCGTCCCATCCGTGACGAAGGCGGCCCCGTTGGCCACCGGGCGCAGCTTGAGCTTCTGGTCGCCGATCGCGAAGACGTCCAGACGCTGCTGGGCCAGCCGCATGGCCATGTGGTGGCGGTAGGAGCGGCTGGAGGCGCGGGCGGCGAGGGTGTTGGCCGAGACCAGCGCCAACATCGCCACCGCCACCAGCCCCATGCCCACCATCACCTCGACCAGCGTCATTCCTCGAGGGTGTCTCTGCCTGCGCATGCTCCACCTACTCCGCGAGGGCCCGGCCCAGATCCAACCAGGAGCCGATCCGCGCCGGCGACCGCTTTCCGGGCAGGCCCGTTCCAGGCACCTCACCGAGCGCGCTGTTGTCCTCGGTCCGCTGCAGGCCCACCATGCTCTGGGTCACGATGGTGCCGTCGGGCAGCACCAGACTGCCGGCGGCCGCCTTGCCGCTCTCGCTGACGATCTCATGGCCCGCCGAGCGGGTCATGTCGAGCACGTGGGTGCGGCCCTGCATGTCCGACTTGAAGGGGTTGGTGTCGGTGGTGCCGTAGGCCGTGGTGAGGACGATCTTGCTGCCGACGAGCTTCGGCGAGCCGACGGCCCGCTCCTTCTCCTCCAGCTCGAGGTGCACGGCCGCTCCCTGCTTCGCGGTGCCCCACCGGGCCATCTCGGGCGCCAGCGAGGAGGAGACCGGCGTCACCTTGTCGTAGGTGAGCTGGTGGCGGATGCGCAGATCCTCCGGGCTGGAGGCCACCACGTACACCCGGCCGTGGATCTCCGGGTTCGTCGAGAGCACCCAGTCCGGGCCCGCCGTGCCGAAGACGATGGCCAGCTTGCCCGCGGCCGCCTTGCCCACGCCCATCTGGGAGAAGAGGCCGTCGGAGCCCAGCTCATAGGGCAGCCGCATGATGGCGGGCACGGTGCTGATGGGGTGCTGCGGGTCATCGGTGGAGAAGAGGGGGTAGCTGCCGGTGCCCACGGACGCGTTGGCGAAGGAGTTGAGGTTGGCGCCGGTGTGGATGTTCAGCTCCCAGAGCCGGCCCTCCATGTCTCCCACGTACACCCGGTCCATGGCCCCGTCGTTGTCGATGTCCAGCGTGGAGGTGCCGCCCGGCACGGAGTTGGAGGTGCCCGCGCTGTAGGGCCGCTCCCACTGCCACAGCTTCCTGCCCGTGCCCGCGTCCAGGGCGAACACCTGGAGCTGCTGCGCCCCGCTCGTCGCGCCGTTGGTGGCGACGATGACCTGGTAGGACGGCAGGTTGCCCCGGCGCACCGGCACCAGGTTCATCGACAGCGAGTCGCCGAAGTCCTTGTAGTTGTAGGGGCCCGAGCGCGGCGCCTCGTTCAGCTTGGAGTAGTCCGGAGCGGGCGCGCCCCTGCGGTCCGTCCACGTGAAGGCCGTGTTCTTGGCGGTATCCGGATCATCGAAGTTGTCCTGGTTCGCCGTCACGTCCCACAGCACGGTGGGGAAGCGGGGATCCGTCACGTCCAGCGCGAACATCTCTCCGCCCAGGCGGCCCGAGCCGGACACGAGCACCGTGCGCCAGCGGAACACCCCGGTGTTGCGCTCGGTGGGAGACAGCACTCCATCCCGGTTCACGTCGTCGTAGTCGACGTACACGTCGGAGACGACCGGCGAGATGTCCACCCGGGCGTCGTTGGTGCGCAGGCGCGGGAGCTGGCCCTTGGGAATGAAGGACCACAGCTCGGTGCCCGCGGCGGGCGCGACGGCACCGGGGATGGAGCCGCGCAGGTAGATGGCGTGGAGCTGGCCATCCAGACCGCCGATGTAGGCCATGTCCGGGCGCTGGATTTCGATGTAGGCGCTGCGGCCGACCACCGCCGCGCTCGCGTGATCCAGGCCACCGAGCGTCGAGCGGACCTCGCCGAACTGGCGGTTGTCGCACTGGCCCTCGGAGGGCTCCATCTCGTCGTACGGGGTGCCGTCCGTCCGGTCGTGCGCCACGCAGAAGCCCCGCACCCGCTGCACGAAGTGCCGGCTGGTGTGGTTGTACTCATTGAGCAGCGCGGCGAGCAGCGAATCGACGATGCCATCCCCGTCCGGGTCCAGGATGCTGGTGCCCGAGGAGTTGCGGTCCAGGCCGATGGCCTCCTGGAGATCACACACGTTGCGCAGCTTGCCGGTGGTGTCGTCGTCCTGGCAGCCCGGCTTGAGCTCGTCCAGGTGGAAGCGCACCTTCTGGAGCCCCTGCTGGTTGTTGCCCAGCACGGTGAAGAGGGTGCGCTTGTCCGGCTTGGGCATGCGCTCGGTGGCTTCCCAATCCGCGTTCTTGGCGTAGCCCTGGCGGCTGTCACCGATGCCGTCGGCCGGGATGGAGCGGAAGCGGCCCTCGACATAGGGGAAGATCCAGTCCGCGGCCTTGGCGCCCATCTGGAAGTTGATGCGCTCGGGGAAGTGGGCCGGGGGCGGGGTGTCCAGGAAGGTGCCCGACAGCACGTTCACCTTGTCCATGGTGCCATCCGCCTTGTAGGTGATGTCGGCCACGGGCTCGGCGCGGCTGGTCTCCAGCGAGCTGGGCTTGTAGGCGAGGTTGAGCAGCGTGTTGAGGACGACGCGGTTGCCAGCGGCCGAGGACGCGAAGCTGTGGCCGGCCAGGTAGAGGATGTTGCCCTTCTGGCGGTTGTTGTCCTTGGGGCGGGAGACGTAGAGGTCCCAGCCATCCTTGGCGCTGTTTCTCGTCGACTTCGTGGTGATCATCCGCAGGGTACCGGGGCCGTAGTCCTTGCCCGCGCGCGGCCGGAAGCCCTCGACGAGGCCCGAGGTGATGACGAACGGGTAGTCCCCCTTCTGGCTGAAGAGGTCGCCGTAGTTGCGGAAGATGTAGCAGTCACCCGTGGCGTTCGGATCCGAGCAGTCCTGCCCGTTGGTGGCGAAGCCGCCGCCGCCCGTGAGCTCACTGGTCCCCATGGTCTGCAGGCCCGGCCCCGACGGATGCGCCGGATCCAGCTTCGACATGAACTGGGTGGGCTCGTTGTCGTTGTAGAGGGTGCGGTTCCTGTCGTCGGGCCGGAAGCTGTCCTCGTACGTCTGGATGGAGGCGCACTCGTTGAAGATGCTGTTCCCCAGGTCGGCGAAGTGGGCGATGTTGGCCAGCCCTTCCTTGAGCTTCCTCTGCTCCCGGGTGTTGCCCTCCCAGTGCGGCGCCCACATCACCTTGTAGTAGGTCTTGTTCGGCGCGGCCGGGTTGGGCGCGTAGTTGAGCTTGCCCTTGGGGTAGGTGGCGTCGGAGATGAGGTCGCGCTCCTGGTGGAGCACGTCGAAGATCTTGCCGTGATTCTCGAAGGTGCCCTCGGCGCCCGGGAAGTACAGGCCGGCGTTGGAGAGGTACTGGCGGAGGATGCCCACCGCGCCGCCACTGCCCTCGACGAGGGCGATGGGCGGCGGCACCTCGTTCATGATGCGGGCGACGGGGGCCACGAAGGCGTTGTTGGCCCGGTGCACCCGGACGTTGAAGGCCGTGCCCGGGGCGCAGTTGGGGGCGCCTTCCGTTCCCCGGAACTTCTCAAAGTCCGGGTCGTCCTTCAGGAGCTGGATGGCCTTGGCCGCCTCGGCGGCCTCGATGATGAAGGGCCCGCCCATGTAGCGCAGGCGCTTCACCCTGTCGTTCACGCGGAAGGCGGCCTCACCCGTGTTGACGTTGGCGGCGCGGCCGTCCAGGGAGGAGAAGGTGTCGAACTCGTCCGTGAATTGGCCGGTCGAGTTCTTCAACAGGGACACGGGCCAGCCACTCTCCTTGGCCACCTCCATGTCACAGCCGTCGATGGAGACCGGCGTGTCCACGGTGTTCCTGCACCGGTGGTGGCTCGTCTTGGTGGGCTGCACCGCCCAGTAGACCGTCACCTTCTTCTGCAGCAGCCGGTAGATGAGACCGTAGGCGGAGACTGCCCCACACTGGGTCTGGTAGGCCCGCTGCATCGGAATGATGAGCGAGCCCTGCTCGAAGCGGACATCCGTTGCACCGGCAACGAAGGGCAACGTCATGAGGCACAGAACGACCAGGGGGCGAATGCGCAGCGCTTTCATCCGTGTCTGTCCTCCGGAAGGGGAGCCGACGTGGGGACGCCGGTCTACATTCAGGGGTGGGCGCCGATCCCACGGGGGTGGGTCTGCGCTTATCTGCGGTAGGGTAGCATACCCAAAGAAAAGCTGACAAAGCATCCAAGGCGGGAAAATTGGGGCCCCGCCCCGTACGGGCTTCCCCGTATGACGGGTAAGCCCTTGAAAAGACAAAGCCTCCTCCCGCCCGGAGGCAGGAGGAGGCTGGGGAGGGGCAGGGCTTGTGGCCGATCCCTCGCGCCCGGGGTCTAGCGGACCTCGAGCTTGCCGATGGCGAAGTCGGCGTTGGACATCACCTCGTCACCGGCGCGGTTGCGGACGGCGGCGCGGAAGCGGGTGTCCAGGCTGGGGCCGTTGAAGACGGTGCCCACGGTGGCCGTGGCCGGCAGTTTCAGCCGCACCGAGTAGAAGACGCTGCCGGGGAGGAGGCTCACGTCACCCGTCACCTTGCCCGCGCCGTCGAACTTCTGGCTCACCCCCGTGTAGAGGACGCCCGAGGTGGGGCCCGTGGCGGGCAGCGCCGCGGCCACCGCCTTGGGTGCCGCGCCCAGGTTGAGCGCGTTGCCCTCCACCAGCAGGGCGGTGTCGGCCATCACCCGGGTGTGATCCAACGGCAGGTTCATACCGGCCGAGTAGACGCCGCCGCGCGCGGGAATGGACCCGCCGGAGGTGGCGATCACCGAGGTGTTGGACACCAGGTCGAGCTGCACCAGCTTCGCGGAGGAGGCCGCCGTGTTCACCACGAAGCGCATCTTGCCCGTGCCCGGCGTCGGGTCCGTGTAGACGAACCCGTGCACCGCGGTGGTGCCCGCGCCGGAGAGCGAGGCATCGCCCACCAAGGTGGCCTTGAGCTCCTGCGCGCCCAGGGTGTTGAAGGTGGCGCTCACCGTGGAGGTGCCGCTCTCGCCACCCGTGAGGGTGAGCGGGCCCGGGAGGACCGCGGCCGTGTCGGAGCTGGTGAAGGTGAGGCTGCCCGCGTACGAGATGGGGTTGCCGTAGGCGTCCTTCACGCTCACCACCGCGGCCACCGGGTAGCCGGCGTTGGTGTCGGTGGGCAGCGCCACGTGGATCTTCGGCGCGGCCGGGTTGATGGTCACCGGGGCCGTGCACGTCCAGCCGCCCGTGGACTCCGTGGCGGTGAGCGTGTGGCCACCGGCGCCCGCCAGCTTCGCGGCGAAGAGGCGCGAGCCCTGGTCCTTGGCCGGCACGTAGGCCGCCGCCTCGGGCATGTCCGCCGAGGCGTGGGTGTCGGAGGAGGTGAGGGCCACCGTGCCGCTGAAGCCGGACACGGTGTTGGCGAACGCGTCGCGCACCGTCACGCGCACCGGGAACTGGGTGCCCGCGATGGTCGTGGCCGGCACGTCGGAGATCTCACACGCCGCGGCGGCCGCCGCCGAGATGGAGAACGCACCGGAGCCCGTCACCCCGGCGCGAGCACTGTCCGCCACGGTGATGGACTGCGCGCCCGCCGTCTTGAAGGTGGCCGAGAAGGTCCGGATGCCGGAGTCCGCCTCGGTGAAGGTGTAGGCACCGGGCAGCCCCGCGAGGGAGTCCGTGGAGCTGAAGCCCACGGTGCCGCGGTACCCGGTGACGGTGTTGCCGAACGCATCCGTCACCGTGGCGGTGAAGGTGGCGTCGCCGCCCGCCATGGCGGGGCCCGTGCCGGACACGACGATGCGGGCGGCCTCGGCGGAGGTCACCTTCACGCTGCCGGTGGTGGCCGTCAGGGTGCCACCCACCTCGGTGGCCGTCACCGTCTGGTCGCCCGGGGTGCGGAATGCCACCGAGACCAGCGCCACGCCCTGCGAGAAGGACGCGTCGGCCGGCAGCTCCATGGCCGAGTCCGCCGAGCTGATGCGCACCTTGCCCGCGTAGCCCGTGGCGCGGTTGCCCTTGGCGTCGAGCGCCGTGACGGTGAGCGCGAGCGGCTCGCCCACGCGCGCCGTGGCGGGCAGCGAGGAGAGCGCGTACGACACCGCGCTGCTCGGACGCACCCGGAGCTCGGCCGAGACCTTCACGTCGTCGTTGTGGGTGTCCTGCACGGTGAGGGTCTGCACGCCCGCCCAGAAGAGGGAGAGGCGGATGGTGGCGGTACCGTTGCTCGCATCCACCAGCACGTCCGGGACCTCGGGCGCGCTCTCGTCGCTGTGACGGATGCGAAGCTGGGTGGAGTAGTCCGTGGCGATGTTGCCGAAGGCGTCCACGAAGGACACCTGGAAGGACACCTCGGCGCCCGACTCGGCCTCGGGCAGCAGGCCCGAGAGGTTCATCCGGGCGGCCGGACCGGCCTTCACGGTGAAGGCCTCGCTGGTGGTGCTGAAGGTGCCCTGCATGCCACCGCCCACGGTGCCGCTGGCGATGAGCAGGCGCGTGCCCGCGGTGCGGAAGGTCACCGGCACCGTCTTCACGCCATTGTCCGCGGCGGTGAAGGTGAAGTCGGCCGGGAAGCTCCGCGGCTCCGTCGTTGCTCACTTCCAGTTGTTGTACGCGGTGACGACCTGGGGCGCGCACGCGGCGAGCCCGGTGATTGTCGTCACACCCAAGAACATCCACTTCTTCTTCTGAGACATGGTCACCCGGAGGGATGGAGCCGTACCTCTGCTGCGGAACCGCGGAACCTTGACGGCACACGCCTCGTGCTGCGGGAACGCGCAGGCGGAACCGGAGGCATGTGGGGAGGCCCGACACCTCGACGGTGTTGAGCCGAAGGCACATGATGGCCCGGATAATGTTTCATTGTGAATCCCCCCCGGGGCCTTTGGCCCCAGCCCCACATTTCGTGCTTGCTGTTGAGAGACAAAGCTTCGGGGGCTTATTCCTGCCCTTGGGGCGGCGGTGGGACTGACTACAATCGGAGCCCATGAGTCAGGACATCCAGGCGCTTCTCTGGTCCTACGGGTACGTCGGAGTGTGTGTCGCCGCGGGGGAGCTGGCCCTGAGGCTGGGCCTGTCGCGTGAGCTGGCGCGGAAGATCATCCACGTGGGGGTGGGCTTCTGGATCTTCGGCACGCTGGGGCTGTTCGAGAGCCGGGCGCTGGCGGTGGTGCCGTCGGCGACGGCGGCGGTGGCCAACTGGTACATCCACCGCAAGCGGCTGCTGAAGTCGGTGGAGGCCGAGCCCGACAACCTGGGCACGGTCTGGTTCGCGGTGGCGTACTCGGCGCTGGTGTGGCTGGCGTGGGACAAGCCGGCGGCGGCGGCGGGGGGCGTCATGGCCATGGCCGTGGGAGATGCCCTGGCCTCGCTGGTGGGCCGGCGGTTCGGGCGCCACCGCTACGAGACGTTGGGGGAGAGGCTCAAGAGTCTGGAGGGCTCGCTGGCCATGTGCGCCGGTACCTTCGTGGCCGTGCTGGCCGTGCTGACGTGGATGCCGGGCCTCGCGCCGGACATGCCGCGGGTGCCGCTGGCCCTGTTGTGCGCCGTGGTGGCCACCTGCGCCGAGGCGCTCGGCACCAAGGGACGCGACAACCTCTGGGTGCCGCTGGCCGCGGGGGCCGTCCTCTACCTGGTGCCGCCCGTGCACGCCTGGGGACTGGGCATGGGAGCGGGCATCGCCCTGGCGATTGGCGTGCTGTCCTGGGCCCGGGGCTCGCTCAGCCCGAGCGGCGTGCTGGGGGCGCTCCTCGTGGGCACCCCCGTCTTCGGGCTGGCGGGGGCGGTGGGGGCCGCGGCGCTGCTCGGCTTCTTCATCTCCTCGAGCGCGCTCTCCAAGACGTTCCGCGCCCGGAAGGCCGGTGTGGAGGAGGAGTACGCCAAGACGGGGACGAGGGATCTGGGACAGGCCCTGGCCAACGGAGGCGTGGCCGCGGGGGCGGCGGTGCTGCTGGCCGTCACGGGAGACGCGCGCTACTCGCTGGCCATGCTGGGCGCCCTGGTCGCCGCCAACGCGGACACGTGGGCCACGGAGCTGGGCGTGCTCTCGCGCTCGCCACCGAGACTGGTCACCACGTTGCGGCAGGTGCCGCCCGGTACGTCCGGAGCCGTGTCGGGCGCCGGGTTGCTGGCGTCCACCGCGGGGGCCGCCTTCGTCGGTGGGATGGCCGTGCTCGCGGGGGCGCCGGTGGCACTCATCCCCTGGCTCGTGCTGGCGGGCGTGGTGGGCTCGCTCGTGGACAGCCTGCTGGGGGCCACGGTGCAGGACGTGCGCTGGTGTGATGCCTGCTCTCGGGAGACCGAGCGCAGGGTGCACCGGTGCGGCCGTTCCGCCCGGCCGCTTCGGGGCTTCTCCTGGCTGGGCAATGACACCGTCAACGTGGTGGCCACCGCCGCGGGCGCCCTGCTGGCCTTCTGGGCGTAGCACGCCGCGGACGCGTCGCTGAAATGGACCGGCCGGGAGTCGAACCCGGCACATCAGGCGTGCAAAGCCCGATTCCGCCCCGGCGGCCAGCCCGAAAAGAGGGGAGGGGAGTGGAGTCACCGGGAGTCGCACCCGGATCTCCGCCTTGCGATGGCGGCATCTTCCTGTTGGACGATGACCCCGAATTTACGCGAGCAGGGAGTCGCACCCTGATCTCCGGCGTGTCGGACCGGTGCTCTGCTGTTGAGCTACACGCGTGTCTGTTTATGGAAACAGTGGAAAGTAGGGACGAGCAGACTCGAACTGCCGTCTCCCGCTTATCAGGCAGGTGCTCTACCCTTGAGCTACGTCCCTGGGTGTTTGCCTTCTACGTCTGGTTGAAGCGGTGGCATCCCGTGAGGGAGTCGAACCCTCATCGCTGGAATGAAAAGCCAGCATCCTGAGCCGTTAGACGAACGGGACGGCTGCTTCATCCGTCATGCGAAATCAGACGCGAAACGCCGTGCGTTCCTGACAGGCCCTCCGTTCGCCTATGGTGCGCCGCATGTCGTCTTTCTCCCGTGAGCCCTGAGTCCATGACAACATCCGGTTCCATGCTCCCAGACGATGCACTCACTGAAGTGACCGCACTGGTGCGGGAGGGCCGGACCATCGACGCCATCAAGCGCTACCGCGAGCTGACGGGCGAAGGGCTGAAGGAGTCCAAGGAGGCCGTCGAGCAGCTCGCCGCGGGGCGGACTCCGAGCTTCTCGCCCGGGGCTCTCCAGCGGCTGACGGGCACACCGCCGGGCGAGTCCCTCCCGTCCGGGCAGCAGGCCGAGCTCGAGCGGCTGATCGTCGAAGGAAAGAAGATCGAGGCCATCAAGCTCCATCGCCAGCTCGCACGCACGGGTCTGAAGGAGTCCAAGGACGCGGTCGAGGCCCTTGAGGCGAAGATGATTCAGGCGGGCTCCCTGCCGTTTCCGGGAGATGCCGGGAAGCAGGTCACGGGGCGGAGCCGCCCGGTCTGGCTCTGGTTCCTCCTCGCACTGGGAGCCGGCTTGCTCCTCTCCGTGCTCAGCCAACGGGCGTAGGCCCGGCCTCGCCCCTGCCGGCACGCAGCAGGTAGAGCCAGAAGAAGGCCCCCAGCGCGAGTCCCAGCGTGGCCTTCACCCACGAGGGGAAGAAGTCGCCGGGGGACACGAAGCCCTCCACCACGGCGATGAGGGCGAGGAAGGGCGCGCAGCCGAGCACCAGCTTCACGGCCTCGCGCCCCCGCAGCGCCAGGGCCTGCCCCCGGGGCAGCTCGCCAGGGTCGATGAGGGCCTGGCCCACCATGAGCCCCGCGCCTCCGGCGATGACGATGATGGACAGCTCCACCGGCCCGTGGGCGGCGATGAAGTCGAACAGCTTCCCACCCATGCCCTCGTGCACGCACAGGGCGGCCACCGAGCCCAGGTGCACGCCGTTGTTGACGAGCACGAACACCGTCCCCAGCCCCAGCAGGATGCCGGAGGCGAAGGTGACGATGGTCACCGTGAGGTTGTTGGTGGCGATGCCCGAGGCCACCGCGTTGGGCGGCGACACCGTGAGGATGCCGTCCGTCCACATCTCCCCGCGGGCGATGAAGCCGCGCAGGTTCTCGGGGACGAGCAGCTCCGCGCCGCGCGGCTCCAGCAGCACCACCACCGCCCCCAGCAGGATGCCCAGCAGGAAGAGGCCCGTGCTGGCGGCCACGAAGACACCGTTGGCGCGCAGGGTGCGGGGGAAGTCGTGGCGGAAGAAGGCCAGGGTGGAGGCCAGCCGCTCGCGCGGTGGCTGATAGATGGCACCGTAGGCCTGGCCGCAGAGCTGGTTGAGGAAGCGGTGCACGTCCGTGCCCGCGTAGAACGTCTGCGCCTGCGCCAGGTCCGCCGCCGCCCGGCGGTAGAGGACATCGAGCGTGCGCAGCTCCTCCAGCCGGAGGGTGCCCGCGCGCTGCCGGGCGAGCAGCTCCTTCAGTGCGTCCCAGTCGGGCCGGCGGCGGGTGACGAAGGTGGGCAGCGGCGTGGCCACGTCAGCGCTCCGTCTGGACGCGGGAGCGAAGGAAGGCCTCGGTGCTCTGGTGCGAGGCCAACACGGTGGTTCGCCCGGCCTCGTCGAGCCCCCCGTAGCGCTCCACCAGCTTCCTTCCCAGACGCGTCCGGGCCTCGGGCTCGAGCCTCCGGCGCCCGGGCCAGGAAGGAGAGGATGAGCTCCAGGTCCTCCGGGGTGAGCCGCTCGGCGCGGGGGGCGGTGGGCGGGGCCCCGGGCGTGGCCGCGGGGGCGGAGTACTTGTCCAGGTCGATGCGCTCCTCGCGCACCAGCAGCGTGCCGGCGAGCAGATCTCCCAGCCGCTGGTGTTGGCGCGTCAGCAGCACGCTCAGGCAGCCGGCGGCGTAGAAGAGGGGAAGGAAATCCACGGTGCGCACCAGGTTGCGCACCGCGCTCTCCAGCACGCCCACGGGCGAGCCATCCACGCGCACCACCCGGATGCCGACGAGGCGCTTGCCTGGCGTCTGCCCCCCCATGAGCATCTCCGCCGCCGTCCAGTACACCCACTGCGTGGCGAACACCCCCACCACCAGCAGCGTCTGCGTCAGGCCGGACAAGCCCTGGACGAAGCCGAGCACGTCACTCACCAGCAGCGTGAAGGTGAAGTAGGCGACCACCCAGAAGAGGAAGAGCAGGAAGAGATCGGCCAGATAGGCCAGGCACCGGTAGCCGATACCGGCCACGGGCAACGAGAGCGAGACCCGCTCGGGCGTGGCGACCTCGAGGCTCGGAGAGGGGGCGGAATCCATTCGTCCGGGGAGCTTAACCGGAACGCGCCTGAAGGTCCGCCCGGGCAGTTGCCAGGGCGCGCACCCCGGTGCGCCACCCCCGCTGCACTCCGTGCGGGGGCATGGTCAAGGTCAGAAGGAACCCCTTTCAGCCCGAGGGAGGCGCACATGGCGGACACGGATAGGAACGGGACGGACATCAACCAGCAATCGCAGGGCACGGAAGGACAGTCGCGGCGGCTCTCGGGGGTCGATCTGCAGACCCGGCGCGAGCAGCGCAGCGAGACCCGGCGCAACCAGACCTACAAGGCCTTCCTGCGCAACCTGATGGTCATCGGCTCGATGAACGAGGAAGAGGCGGAGCGCGCCGCGGTCTCGGTGCTCTGCGTCCTGGAACAGCGGCTCTTCGGCGAGGAGGCCGCGCACCTGGAGGCCCAGCTTCCGGGCAAGCTCCAGGATCTGCTCATCCGCTGCGAGCGTCACCTGGGCAAGCCCGCCAGCAAGTTCGGCAAGGATGGCTTCATCCAGATGGTGTCGGAGGACCTGGACGTGGACTCCCTCGAGGCCGAGCGGAAGATCCGCGCCGTCTTCACCGCGGTGAGGGATCAGGTCTCCGAGGGGGAGATCGAGGACGTCATCGGCCAGCTGCCCGCCGACATGCGCGAGCTGTGGCAGCGGACCATCTGACATGACGAAGGGGGCTGGAGGACTCCAGCCCCCGCGGGCTCAGGCCTTCACCTTGCCCTGCTTGTTGGCGTCCGTGGTGCTCACCTGGATGCGCTTGGGCTGCAGCTCGGGCTGCTTGGGCAACCGCAGGTGGAGCACGCCGTCCTTCAGCTCCGCGTTGACGTTGTTCGCATCCACGCCCTCGGGCAGCGTGAACGAGCGGCTGAAGGAGCCATAGCTCCGCTCGTAGGCGTAGAAGCGATCCGAGTCCTCCTCCTTCTCCGTCTCCCGCTTGCCGCTGATGGTGAGCCGGTCCCCCGTGAGCGTGATGTCCAGGTCTCCTTCCTTCACCCCGGGCAGGTCCGCCTTGAAGATGTAGGCGTCCTTCGTCTCCTTCACCTCGAAGGCCGGAATGAAGCCCACCGGCGCCTCTCCGCCGCCCACCATGCGGCCCATCTGCTCGAACGGATCGAACCCCATCAACTCCTTCATCCGCTCGAAAGGATCCAACCCTCGCGTCCACCGGCCAACTTGAGATCCTCCTCCTCGACGCACTGGAAGATCCGCCATGACATGTCCCTCCTTGTGCTCGGACCGGACCCGCTCTGGAGTCCAGCCCCTACACTCAGGGTAGAGCGGCGATGACGCCGCACAAGGCGCCGCCGAGGGCTGCTCCCTGTCCTCCGGGCCATCCTCCCGCGGACCCTGGAATCGAACACCACCTGACAGTTCCGGGAGTTATCGGTATGGCCGTGCACACTCAGCGGCAAATTGGCGTGGGTCGCGACTGGACGTATGCCATTCGGATGGACATTCGTGGGTAGCCCCGGTCGCACGGTGGGTGAACCGGTGGTAATGATGGGTCGAATCTTTCCCACCAGGTGTTGGAGGTGCGGCTCAAAAGAGCGCGAAGCGTCAACAGGTTGTGGAAGGTGCTGCCCGGTAGGACGAACACCCTTGCGAAGAACCAGCCCGACCCACATCAGGAACCGCGGGTGTTGATAGGACCGGTGCAGTACGTCTCGAGAAGTCTGTGTACGCCATGACGGCTGGGGGGCCCTCGCATGGCAACGAATCAGAATGAAGTGCGGATTGGATTGTTGGAAGGACCGTGGGCGGCCTGGCAGGGACTGGCCGATGGGCTGAAGGGAGAAGGACTCCAGGTCCTGTGGGTGACCCGGGACACGAGGACTCTCCTGGACGGCATCGGGACGGATCCGCCCCAGGTGGCCATCCTGGACGTGGAGCCGGAAGGCGACGCGGACATGGGCTGCTCGGCCACGGAAGGACTGAACCTCCTGCGGGAGGCGCGCAAGCGCCGGCTGGAGGTGCGGATGCTCGTGTTGTCCTCGGCGCATGCACAGGACTTCATCTCCCAGTGCTTCGATGAGGGGGCCTCGGGCTACCTCTTCCGGCAGAGTCTGACGACGAACGCGGTGTGCACGGCGGTCAACGCCCTGGTGCGCGGGGAGAAGCTCTTCCCGGTGCAGCTGTTGCGCAATGACTTCGAGCACCCACCGGTCGCGGCGGCCACGGCGAGCGTGTTGCTCACCCTCACGCAGCGGGAGCGCGAGGTGCTGCAGTACGTGGCCGGAGGCGCGGACAACCTGAAGATCGCCGCGCACCTGCAGATCGCCGAGCGTACCGTGAAGTCGCACGTGACACAGCTCTACCGGAAGCTGGGAGCGGAGAACCGGACCCAGCTCGCGTTGCGTGCGTGTCACCTGGGGGTCCGGCCTCCGCCGGATCTCTAGACGTTGGAAAATCCGGGGACGGATGTGACTCCGTCGTCAGTCCCCGGCCATCCAATCGTCAGACCCCCCTGGCAGATCGTGGTGCGTGACACCACTGTCCGAGCCCATTGAGGGCGCCAGGAGGAGGAGGGTGATGAACGGGGTCGTGGGGCTGGAGCCGCCAGCAGGGAGTCTCGCGCTTCCAGCACCGAGGAGGTTCGAGCGGGAGCCCGGAAGGGCCTTCCCGTGTGTGCGCATCGGCCAGGTACCGCTGGACATGGGGCGGCTGGACGAGGTGCTCGGGTGCATCGAGCGCCTCGTGGCCAGTGGACAGGGTGGACGCGTTCTCACGCCGGGCGTGGAGCAGGTCGTCCGCGCCCAGGCGGATGTGTCCCTGCGCGAGGCCCTCGCCACGGCGGAGTTGTCGCTGGCGGGCGGTGCGGCACTGGTGCGTGCGGCGCGGCTGATCGGCGCGCCCTTTCCGGAGCAGGGCACCCGGTGGTTGCCGGCGTTGGCCGGACTGGCCCGGGCGCGGGCCTGGCGGGTGCTCGTGGTGGCGGATCAGCCGGGGCTGGCCGAGTGGACCGCGTGTGCGCTGAGGGACAGGTACGGCCTGCTCTCGGTGGGCGTGGCCGCGACGGGTGTGCCCGGGGATGGGCGGGGCCCGTGGGTGGATCGGCTGATCGACCGCGTGGCCCTGACGCGTCCGCACCTGGTGCTGGTGTCCATGGAGACGCCGAAGCAGGAGCTGTTCTGCCAGTACGCGGCCACGCGGTTGCAGCCGGCCGTCCTGGTGGGCACGGGCACGGCGCTGGAGTCGCTGTTGGACAAGCCCTGGACGCCTCGCCGCCGGCGGACGCTGGGGGCGCTGGTGTCGGCGCCGGTGCGGTGGCTGCGCCGGAGCCTGACCTTCCTGCGCGTCCTCGCGGCCTCGCGGCGCTGAGCCCTTGGAATTGCTGGAGGCGGCTCGCGGCGCGTGTCACTCGCTGGCGGGCCCGGGTTGAGGACGTTCGATGAGACCCGCCCGGTCGAGCAACTCGCGCACGCGGGCGGTGAGGGCCACGTGCTCGGGGTTGCCCGCCGTCATGGGCTCGGGGGAGAGCACGAGCAGCCAGCCCAGCGCCCCCACCGGTTCGATGCGCACGGGCGCGGGCAAGGGCGGCAGCGTGCCCAGGCGGCGCGACAGGTACGTCAGCCAGCCCACGCGCACCTCGAGCTTCCGCTTCTGGATCAGGTCCACCATCTGCGAGGAACTCGCCATGGCGTAGTCGGGGTCCCACGCCGTGGCCATGCACGTGAGCACCTTGGCCAGCACGGGCGCGCACAGGAGCCGCTCGCGTACCGCGCCCTGCCGGGGTGGATAGAGCAGGCACGAATTGGGCCCTCCCCACGGCGAGTATCCGCCACAGGAGAGGTGGAGTTCCGTGGCCTCCTTCTTGGCGTTCCACACCATCCTGCTGAAGCCCAGATCCTCGATGACCTCCCTGCCGACGTCGGTGCGGCTCCTGCCCTTGAGGAGGAAGGTCTCCAGCTCCTTCATCTCCGGGCGCACGGGCCAGCCCGGCAGCTCGCGGGGAAAGCCACGGCCCGGCCCGTACCACTGGGTGAACGTCGGGTCACATCGCGCCAGCATGTGAAAGAAGAGTTCCGCGCGCCGCGCACACTCCAGCGCCGTCTCCTGGCGTGGTCCCCAGTACGCCCCGACATAGTATTTGTCCTGCATGCGTGCGCCTTTCTACTGCACGGGCCGCGTATGGTGGACGGTGATGTTGGTCCACTCTTTATCCTTGAAGAATTCGCGAAGGAACTGCGCCACGTTGGCATCGGCGACATGCCAGCTCACCGGCATCCCCAAGTGCTCGGCCATCTTCGACTGTTTCCTGGCTTGTTCCATCATCTCGTCGAACTTGCCGGAACTCATGAACCAGGTTTTGGGAGTGCCATCCGGGTTGAAGAAGGAGCAGTAGCCGGGGCCCTTGGCCTCCAGCAGTTCCCCCAGCTTGAAGCCGTCGAACTCCAGCTTGCCCACCAGGTACACCCACCATGCGGGCCGCCCCGTCACCTGCTCCTGATAGTCCAAAGAGCGTTGGGACGCGGTGGTGGGCTTCTTGTACGTCCACCTGCCGGGCCCCCGCGCCGGAGCCGTCTGGGCGGACTGCCCCGCCTTGCCGCTCGCGCCGCCGGTGTTGCCCCGGCCGCTGCCCGCCATGTGGAGGATGGAGAGGGCGCTCAGGTCCACGCCCACCGTGGCTGTCGTGCCCGCCGCCACCACGACTCCACCCAGCACCAGCTCGCCCTCGGCCGTGACGGACAGCACCGGCAGCTCCGCGCCCAGTCCGCCGATGCGCCCCACCGTGGCCTGCGCGCCCCCGAGCAGCATGAGGACGTGCGTGGACAGGCGCGCCGCCTCGCGTATCTGGTCCTCGCGCGACATGGCGCCGTAGCGCGCGAAGTACTCGGGTGAGGAGGCGATGAGGTGTGCCAGCGTGGTGGGCAACTGCCCCAGGTCCTCCAGCGTGCGGATGGGGTGGAGGAGGGAGTGCGCCAGCGCCAGCGCCATCTCCGCCAGGGCCTCCTGGCCTCCGTCGAGCGCGGCGTTGAGCGCGTCCCGCTCCAGGCCCAACTCCGCCAGGGGCGGGCCGTCCGCGCGCCGCAGCGCCTCGGTGGCCGGGTAGAAGACGCCCCCGTGCGAGAAATAGAAGCCACCCACCACGAGGCGGCCCACCCTCCACTCGCCCTCCACCAGCTCCAGTGGACCCAGGCGCTGAAGCGGCGTCCCTTCGAGCGCCGTCACCAGGTAGCCGTCTGGGCGCACCAGCACCAGCGGCCCGAAGCGCTCGGCGCGCCACTTCAAATCGGCGTACTCCGTGCGCTCACCGCCCTCGATTACCTCGCGCAGCAGCCAGCACAGCGCCCGGCGCGGGGCGAAACTGCGCCGCGTCACGGGCGTCTTCGTCAACCGGCCCAGCATCTGGCGCGCCTGCTCCACATAGAGGGCCGCGCCCGCCGGGTGCCGGGCCTCTTCCCCCAGGCCGCTGGCCTGCTGCACCATCTGGAAGAAGTCCTCCGTCTGCTCGGGAAAGCCCCCCGCTGCTCCTTCAAAAGGGGGAGTGGCCGCGCGCGGCCCGGGACCCCCAAAGCCGCTCGTCAGGCTCGTGCGTGGAGGGGCCGTGGCGCACCCTCCGAGGAGCACCGCCAGGGCCAGGGCCAGAAGCAGCCGCGCACCCGAGACAACCGCACCCACACACCGAAAGGACATGCCCCACTCCCCCAGCCGCATGGGCTGACGCGTGACCACCTGGAGTCCAGTGAGACAGGGCATCGGCAGTCAAGCCATCAGGTAGGCAAAAACATTCCCGGCCCTTCAGGTAGGGGGATACATCGGACGCTCTTGGGTCAGGGCATGGCCAGGGTGAGCACGGAGGGCACTCGCTCCGGTGCCGCCAGCCGCAGCAGGCCGTAGCCGATACCGGCCAGTCCCATCAGCAGTCCCGGGGTCTCGGTACCCCGGGGCAGTCCGCACAGCCAGCCTCGAGTACGTCCCTGGTGGAGGATGTGGGCCGCGCGCTCCCGGGCGGCGTGGATCCACCGTGCCTCGCCCAGCAGCTCGCCCGCCAGGTACAGCGGCTCCACGTTGCCCACGTCCCCGTGGCACAGGCAGTGGCTGCCGCCGAAGCCCTCGCGCAGGGTGGTGGTGAGCGCCGTCTCGAGCTTCCGCGCGGATGTCCGCTCCATCCAGGTGCCGCAGCGAGCACAGCCTCCCGAGCGCGATGCCCGGTGCGCCATGGCACCACGTCACCATGAAGCCGGGGGTGGCGCTGTCGGTGCCCGCCTCGGGCTCGCGGAGATCCTTCCAGTTGCCGCGCTCCGGGACGAAGAGCGCGCGCTCGTAGGTGAGCGCCTGGTCCGCGAGCTCGCGGTAGCGCGTGTCGCCCGTGGCGGAGGCCAGCTCCAGCAGTGCGTACGCGATGCCCGCCGCGCCGTGGGAGAAGCCCGACAGGGGCCGCTGTGCCGCCGGAGCCTTCCAGCCCATGCCGCCCTCCGGACACGGTTGGGCGGTGACGAGGAGCCGCTCGCCGCACCGTCTCGCCGCGTCCAACAGCCGCGAGTCCCCGGTCCGCGCGTGCAGCCCGAGCAACACGAGCGCGCAACCCGCCGAGCCGCTGAGGAGATCCAACCGGGTGTCGGCGTCGATGAGGGGCTCCAGCGCCGGGAGTCCGGCGATCACCTCGTCCAGCAACTCCGGCTGGTTCCAGAGCGCGGCCAGGTGGCCGAGCACGTACGCGGAGGAGGTCCGGCCGACGTAGGCCCCCACGCCCGTGTCGTTCGGATCGGGATTGCGCCAGGCGTCCCGGACGGTCTCCAGGCCGGCGCGGGCGAGCTGCTCGAAGTCCGCGCGCCCCGTCTCCCGGGCGAGGTACGCGAGGAAGAGGGTGAGCCCACCGACGCCCTCGTACAGGTCCGTCCCCAGGGGAGAGAGGCTCCAGCGCCACTGCCCCAGGTCCTCCAGGCTCATGCCAATCCAGGACACATCCGTCTTGCCGCGGATGGCCCGGGCCGCGAGCTCCTCTCCGAGGGAGACGGCCGCGGCGAGGCAGTCCTCGCGCGAGGCGGGCGGCAGGGAGGGTGGGGGAGTGGGGCGGACGGCGGGACGCGCGGTGCCCCGGCCCTTGTCGATGGAAACCATCGACTTGCGGATGAGGGAGGCCTGCCAGGCACAATCCCGCTCATCCATCCGCGCGAGCCGCTCGCGCACCTCGGACAGGCTGTCGCGTGCGAAGTAGTCGCGGATGCACTCGCCGGTGCTGCTCCACAGGTGGGGCTGGCCGGGTCGCGTGGTGAAGAGGGGCACGTCCCCGAGCCGCAGGTCCGCGTGCTCCGACGGAACGAGCCGCCGCAGCGCGGGCATGAGCGAGGCCTCGGCCCAGAGGTTGTCCAATACCTTGTCGCGCTCCAGGCCATCGCGCAGGAAGTCCGGGTGGACACTCTCCTGCAACAGGAGGGCATAGCGCTGGGTGGCGCGCACGATGTGGCGCACCTCCACGTCCGCGAAGACCTGGAGGCGGGCGTCGAGCGCCTCCCGGTTTTGCCGCAGGAGCCGGTACGTCTCCTCGAAACCCTGGACGATGTCCTCGGTGAAGGCGGTGGCGTCCACGGGCTGGCCCTGGAGCCGGGGGCGGTTGTGGGAGCCCGAGGTGCGGCCCTGGCGGCGCACCATGCGCATGGTGTCGCTGAAGGCGTCCTCCACCATGGGCACGGCCTGGGGCGAGAGCTGCCCGGCCTCTCCGCCCAACCCGCTCATGTCCACCCCGGCACGGCCCGAGCGGCCGAAGATGAGCATGGGCAGCATGCCCACGGAGATGATGGAGCGATCCAGCTCGGCCCAGGCGCGCTGCCGCGCCGAGTCTCCCAGGTCCAGGGCGAGCCGCTGGTGGAAGAGCGCCTCCAGGTCCACGAGCACGGGGTACTCGCCCGCGGCGATGAGGTTCTCCAGGTGGAAGTCCACGGCCGACAGCAGGTGGAGCAGGGCCAGCGAGCTGCCCTGCCGCCAGTAGAAGCGCTGGAGGGCCTCGCGCGAGTCACAGCCCGCGGACTCCACGTGCTCGACCCAGCCATGGGTGCCGCGGTCCAACACGGTGAGCACTCGGTGCGGGTGGCGCGCGCCCCAGACATTCAAGTACTGGAGGAGCTGCTGGAAGCGGACGTCCACCGCGAGCGACTTCGGTTTGTAGACGAGCCGCAGTCCGGAGCTGAACCGCAGCAGCACCACGCTCCGGCCCTCGCGGTGCAGGTCCGAGACGCCCGACTGGAGGCCCTCCAGGGAGCCGATGTCACGGCCGCCGAGGAAGCTCTGCCCGAGCTGCTCCCTCTCGCTGGCGATGCGCTCGAGGAGGCTCCAGGCTGACGGTGAGCCACCGCTCGGTGCTGGTGGCGAGCAGCCGGGCGAGCACCGGGTACTCCTCCAGCACGGCCACGAGCACGCGCGGCTCCTGGAATCGCACGGTGGAGAAGTGGTGGAAGCGCTCCTGGGGCGTGTCACCGGGCAGCTCATCCATCACCCGCGCCACGTTGAGCTCGAGGATGAGGGTGCGGGTGGACAGGGACTGGAGCCGCCGCGCCAGCCCCTCGAGCAGCGAGGCCTCGGCCTCGGAGGACAACAAGGGGAAGCTCCAAGCCGTAGCGGGCCCGCAGCGCGGCGGTGACCGTGCGCAGCCTCGCGGCGGCGATCCGGAGGAAGGGATGGAGGAATCCGGAGAACGCCAGCCCGGGCTGCCCCGGACCGGCGGGAGGCTGGAGCGAGGGAGGCAGCGGCTCTCCGGCGTGCCGCTGCTCGATGACCTCCTCGATGAGGGACACCCAGGAGCCACTGTCGCTGGCGCCTTCCTCCTGGCTCCCCGCACGGGCGAGGATTCGCAGGAAGGCCTCCCGATCGAGCCCGACGCTCCTCAGCCGCTCGTCGAGCGTCGCATCGTCTCCCCACATGAGCTGCCGCCAGGCGCTCGCCCGGCGCTCGGCCTCCTGGAGCACCGGTTCGCTTCCTGGAGACGGGTCATCGGTTCGCGCGGTGGCCCGCTCGTGGAGGAACGCCGCTTTCTTCCAGGGGAAGACAGGAGGAATGACTTGCATGGACGGTTACCTGGGGTCCCGGGAAAAGGTCAGGCCAATTCGAGATCGCGGCACATGACGATGCCGCACGTCGGCTGGCTGCCATCGGTACACCCCGTGGAGGGCTCCAGAGCCACGGGCCTGCCTCCGGTGATTCCGAGCAACTCGCTCTCCTCGAGCTCGGTCAACGCCCTACCCGAGGGAGACTCGGGGAGGGAGGCACGCTCCTCGGCGGAGAGGCTGGCGCGGAACGCGGGGTCCTTCCAGGCGCGGACAATCCATTCCTTCTTCATTGCACTCACTCCAGGGCTGGGACCGGGCGTCACACCCGGCACCCGGTTGGAGTGGGGGGGGCCTGGATGTGACAGGGCCCTGGGGGACGCGTGCGCGTCGAGGGCTGAGCCCCACCCGGCCCTCGGGTTCACCACCTTCCCGGTGGCCTCCGCCGAGGGCCGGTGTTGGCCGGCTCCCTCAGCGGGGCATCCCCCGCCGCCGCGTCATCACCCAGCCCAGGAGGAGCAGCGCGCCCCAGCCAGTGCTCGCGGAAGCGTTGCCCGCCGAGCAGCCGCAGCCCGAGGTGTCCGGCTCGATGTCGGGCTCGCGCACGCCACCATCGTCCGGAGTCTGCGTGCCACCATCGTCCGGAGTCTGCGTGCCGCCATCGTCCGGAGTCTGCGTGCCGCCATCCGTTCCAGCGTCCGTGGATACGGGCATGGGAGGCACGGTCACCTGGAATCCGCACGAAGCGGTGTTGCCCGCCGCATCACGTGCCTGCACGGTGACGGCCGTTGTCCCGAGAGGGAAGGTGCTGCCCGGCGGGTGACTGTACGTGAGCTCCGGCGTCAGCGACACCGTGTCCCGAGCCGTGGCGGGCGTGAAGTCCACCCTGCGGCCCTCGGCGCTGGCGGGCTCCGTGGTGAGGTCCATCGGGCACGTCACCTCCGGCGGCGTGGTATCGCGCACCGTCACGGTGAAGTCGCACGAGGACGCGTTGCCCGCGGCATCACTCGCCGTCACCGTGAGGCGGGTTGCTCCGAGCGGGAACTCCGTCCCCGAGGACTGGCTGTACGTCACCTCGGGCGCGAGCGTCACCGCGTCGCTCGCCTTGGCCGCCTCCCAGGAGACGGCCGCCCCGGTGGTGCTCGTGGCCTCGGTGGTGACCTCGGCGGGGCAGGTGATGCTGGGGGCCGTCGTGTCCACCACGAGCACCTGGATGCCGCACTGCCTCTGGTTGCCCGCCCCATCCGTCGCGGTGACGCTGACGAGCGTGAAGCCCAAGGGGAACGTGTCGCCCTGGGCGGGGTTGTAGCTCAGCGTCACCGGGGGAGAGACCTGATCGGTCGCCGTGGCGCTCGGGTAGTTCACCGGCGTGCCGGCGGGGCTGGTGGCCTCCTGGCGGGTGAGCTCGGACGGGCAGATGAGGTGGGGCCGAGTGGTGTCCACCACCGACACCTGGAAGGAGCAGCTCGACGTGTTGCCCGCCGTGTCCGTGGCCGTCACGGTCACGGTGCTCTTGCCGAGCGGGAACTTCGTCCCCGAGGCCTGGCTGTACTTCACGGCCACGGCCGACGTCCGGTCATCCGAGGGGGGCGCGAGCGTGTAGTGGACGACGGCGCCATCCTGGGCGGTGGCCTCGGCCTTCTGGTCGGCCGGGCAGGTGAGGGTGGGGGGCGTGACGTCCTCGAGCGCCTTGACCGGCAAGCGCCACGGCTCCGTGCCCGTGCCATCGTCCGCCGTGAAGTAGACGAAGGCTCCCACGCGCGTGAGGGACCCGGGATTGGCGTTGCCATCTCCCGGGGCGACGTCCGTGACGCGCCACAGGTCGGCGCCATCCGTGGCCCACAGCTCCATGCCGGCGCTCCCGTCCGAGGCGGCGACGAGCAGGATTCCCTCCGGCTCCAGCACGAGGAAGGGTTGGCGGGACACCCCGCTGGCCGGCCCTGGCGAGAAGTCCCGGAGGAGCCGGGTTCCCGCCATCGTTCCATCACTCCGCCACAGCTCCTCCCCCAGGGGACCCTGGAGGGAGAAGAAGAGCGCCCCGCGCATCGTCACCATCGAGGAGGAGATGGCGGTGTTTCCGGTGTCGAACCCCGCCACCTTCACCGTGCCCTCCGGGCTTCCGTTGCTGCGCCACAGCTCGTCGCCCGCGAAGTAGTAGAGGCTTCCCTCAAGCACGGTCAGCGAGCTCAGGCTGATGTGGTGGGGCTTCACCAGCACCGTGCCCGCCGCCGTCCCATTGCTCTTCCACAGGCCCAGGCTCCTGGACGTGGCGGGATCGTGCGCACTGAGGTACAGCGCCCCGCCAAAGGGGGTGAGCTCCCTGGGGCCGCTGAGCGTCCGCACCCGCACCGTGCCCGCCGCCGTCCCGTTCGTCTTCCAGAGGGACATGCCGGTGACGCCATCGTTGCCCGTGAAGTACAGCACTCCACCCATCGGGGTCGGCTCGCCCGGCGTGCCGCTCGACGTGCCGGGCCACAAATCCACCACCCGTGATGTGCCCGCCGCTGTCCCATTGCTGCGCCACAGCTCCATTCCGGCCGTCGCGTCCGTGGCCATGAAATAGAGGTGGCCCTCGAAGAGCACGGGAAGGCCGTACTGGTAGGCGTTCAAGGTGGGCTGGAAGGTCCTCAGCCGCACCGTGCCCGCTGGCGTCCCATCGCTGCGCCACAACTCCTGGTGATTCCAATTGCCGGTGAAGAAGGTGAGCGCGCCGCCCAGCTCCCTCATCGAGTGGGGAAAGGCCGCCGGGGAGCCGGGTTTGATGTCCAGCACGAGCTTCGTGCCCGCCGGTGTCCCATCGCTCGTCCACAGCTCGCTTCCGCTGACCCCATCGTCCGCGCGCAGAAAGAGCCGCCCGCCCGCCCCCGTGAGCTCCGCCGGGTTCGAGGAGGAGAGGGGAGGGGCCACGTCCTTCACCCGCCGGGTGCCCTCGGGGGTGCCGTCCGTCACCCACGGCTCGAACCCGCTCGAGTCGGCGCCCATTCCGGAGAAGAGGAGCCGCCCGCGCAGGTTCACGGCCCCGGCCCTGGGAGCGGCATGAGCCAGCCCGGAGGTTCCACCCGGCACGCGCCGCGTCCCCTCGGGAGTGCCGTCCGTCACCCAGAGCGCGGAGACGTAGTCCGGGGGGCTGTACGCGACGAAGTAGAGCGCGCTGCCCACCGCCGTCGGACTCCCCGGCTCGGAGCCGCCGTACTCGGGCATGAGGTCTCCCAGCATCCGGGTGCCCTCGGGAGTGCCGTCCGTCACCCATGGCTCCTCGCCGTGGAGGCCGTCATCCATGATGAAGAACAGGCGCTCTCCCAGCGGCGTGAGCAGGCGGGGCTCGTCCTCGGGAGCCCAGCCGGAGGCCGCGGTCCGGAGCAGCACCGTGCCTGCCTCCGTCCCGTCCGTCACCCACAGCGACCTGGTGCCCGTGCTGTCGCCCGCCACGAAGTAGAGCCGCCCTCCCACGCTCGTCAGCGAGTGGGGAAAGGACGAGGCGGCGCCAGGGTTGAGGTCCTTCACCCTCCGCGTGCCCGACGGCGTCCCGTCCATCACCCACAGCTCCTCGCCGGCCGCGTCGGAGGCCGCGAAGTAGAGCCGTCCACCCGCCACCGCCAGGGCCGTGACGTTGGAGTAGGGCGGAGGCAAGGCCGGGTTCGTGCTCACCTGGACCGTGCCCGACGGCGTCCCGTCCGTCCGCCACAGCTCGAAGCCGGTCCTGCCGGTGGTCGCGAGGAAGTACATCGCCCCGTTCCACGCCGTGAACGCCCGGGGGAGCGAGCTGTTCGAGCCGGGGAAGATGTCCTTGAGACGGACCGTGCCCGCCGCCGTGCCATCGCTGACCCACGGCTCGGTGTCCCAGGAATCGCCGGCCGCGGCGAAGAGCAGCCGGCCGTTGAAGGCCGTCAGGGCGCCTATCTCCGCCGGGCAGAAGTTGGCGCAGATCTCCTTCACCTCCACCGTGCCCGTGGGTGTCCTATCCGTCCGCCACAGCGCGTGGTCGCTGCCATTGACGGAGGCCGGGAAGTAGAGCACGCCCCCCACGTCCACCATGCGGAGATTGCCGGGGTCGCGAGGGGCATCGCCGGAGGGAATGCCAACGGGGGAGTAAGGCCCGGGCCAGAGGTCCTTCACGAGCCGTGTGCCCTCGGGCGTGCCGTCCGTGACCCACAGCTCCCGCCCATAGCCCTCCACGCTGGCGAAGAAGTAGGCCTTGCCACCCGAAGCCGTGAAGTAGGTGGGATCGCTGGATGGGTTGTACGCGGGCGTGACGCGGATGTCCCTCACGAGCTCGACAGGAACCGCCGCTGCCAGCCCCTGATGCGCCTGCGTGCGCACCGGCCCTGGCTCCTCGCTCTCCGATGCCGAGCACCCCCCGAGGCTCGCCAGCACCAGCGCCAGCCCGCCCGCGGTCATCCAGACCCTTCTCATCGCGATTCTCCCACAGGGGAGCACGGGGTCATCTCACCGCGCGCGCCCGCCTTCTTTCGAGAGCGTGAATAGTCGGAGAAAGGGTCTGGAGGTGTCAATCCGCCCACAGCCGCGGACGGATGATCAAGCCAGGCTCCCCCGGCCTACAAGCCGATGAGCGCGATGGCGCACGCGGCGAGGATGGCGCCGGCTCCGCTGCTCCATACGACGGGGATCCACGACCTCGCGGAGTACGCCCACGGAGCACCAGCGGCGAGACCCAGGAGTCCGCCGGCTATCAGCGAGGCGGGGCCAATCCCAACCCACATCCGGTTTCCGGATTCTCCATAGGAGAGGGCAAACAGCAGGATTGACGCCGGAACGAACGCGAGGGCGGCGAGAACAACCCCGAGCGCGATCCGGGCGCGCACGCTTGAGCGGTGAGGAGCCATCCCCGCATCATGGCTCGCTCCTCACACGGCGCACGCGGAAATGCGCAGGGCCCATGCCGTGCGCTTCCACACGGAGGCTCCGGGGTCTGGCGTGTGCACGAAGCTTCTTGGCCGGCTTGCCCTTGCCCTTTGGTGACGTGGGCGCCGGGCCACGCGCGAGCTCGTGTGGCCGGGCTCGCGGGGAGAGGGGCTCCGGCTGCGCGTGGGCACCGTCGCGAGCACCGGAGCTTGCGCCAGGGGATTGCCGGTGGAAAGCGGTTCCCCGCATGCGAGGGAAAAGACACGGCAGGTGCCAGCGCAAGGAATCGTTTGACACCTCCAGCCGGTGATATTTGCTGCTGCTCATGTCGAAATCAGCAGCGTTCTGGGTGTCGTTCGTCGCGCTTGGCCTGACGGCGTGTGTGGACACAAGCGCGGTGGCGGTCGGCGACTTCAAAACGCCGGTGCAGCAGCTTGTCCTCGGGACCGAGAGCGCGTGCGTGCTCGACGCGAACAACGAGCTGTGGTGCTGGGGCGCGCCCTGGCTCTTCCCGGGCGTACCGATCGAGAGCGGTCCGGCGGTCGACTGCATCTCGCCCTTCGTGGAAGTCGGGGGGGGCGGCGGCTTCGGCACGTGCGTCACGCCCGGCCCACTTCCCGTCGAGCTGCGAGTCTCCGGCAAGCTCGTGGACGTGGTGGTGGGCAGCGGCATCGCGTTCGCCCTGACGTCAGAGGACGAAATCTACGCCTGGCCCGTGAGGATCGACGGTTGCGTCGGTGGGCGGGAGTGCACGGGGGCCGTGCTCGCGGCATCGGGCCTCGGCATCACGGAGCTCGTCGCCTACCAGGGCGGCTGGTGCGGCCTCACCGCGAGGGGGACAGCATATTGCCAACACCTGGTCCCGAGCCTCGGCGTGACAAACGATTTCACGCACCTCACGCCCACCCCCATCCCCGGCGGGCACGTGATCAAGTCGCTCGCCATCGCGGGCCCGATGTACTTCGTGCTCGACGACACGGGTCATCTCTGGCGGGGCTGGTTCACGCGCGACACCTCCGCCTCGCGCGAGCATTACGTCCCGGCCGAGGCTTTGCCGTGGTTGCCCGGCGAGACGTTCACCGCGGTCTCGCTCTCGAATGGGTCCGCGACGTTCGATACGCCCCCTGCGAACATCCCTGGCTGTGCGCTCTCCACGACCGGCGCCGTGTGGTGCTGGGGATGGAACGAGCTGGGCCAGCACGGCGATGGCACCTTCAAGCCGCTCAGCAGTGGCTTTCCGGCCCCTTCGAAGGCCCTTCTTCCGGCGCCTGCGGTCGAGGTCAGCGTGGGGCTGTTGCACACGTGTGCACTCAGCGAAGACGGCCGCGTGTTTTGCTGGGGCGCGAACTTCTCCAGCGCGCTCGGGTACACTCCAGACTCCACCTGCTCGCTACCGGCCATGACGATCAGTTGCAGCGCGATGCCGACCGAACTCACGTCCCTTCCGCCCTCGCGGAGGCTCCGCGTGTCTTCGCACTACTCGTGTGCCGAAGCGATGGACGGTTCCATCCTCTGCTGGGGCATCAACAACTCCGCGCAACTCGGTCGCGTCGGCGTCGACGGCAGGACGCCGGTGCGCGTCAATCGCTGAAAACGATGACGCTGTCCCAGGTGCATGACGCCATCGGGGCGGAGCGGATGGCATGTTTGGAGACGCGATCGGACGTTTTCTTGTTAAGCTAGATATTCATGAGTCGTCACGATGGCGAGAGAATGCGTGGCCCGCGACTCCTCGGCCTGCTGCTGGGCCTGGGGGTCTCGCCCCTTCTGGGCGCGTGCCCTGGCCGCCTGGAGGAGCCGGAGCGCTTTCTCACCTGCACGATGGATGTGGAGCGCGAGCTGCTCGCCCCCAGTTGCGCCACCGCGGGGTGCCACGCCGCGACCAACCCCGCCGCCAACCTGGACCTGGCCTCGCCAGGCCTCGCTGCCCGGCTGTCGTCGGCCACCAGCTCCTGCCAGGGCCGGCCGCTCACGGTCATCATGCTGGACAAGGTGCAGCCCACGCCCACCTGTGGCTCGCCCATGCCGCTGGGAGGCACCCCCCTGAGTCCCCAGGAGCAGGCCTGCCTCGAGCTGTATCTGCGGCGGATCCCCGCGGAGAACACGCCATGAGGGCGCTGCTCCCGCTGACGGCGCTCCTGCTGGCCTCGTCCGCGCTGGCGGCTCCCTCCAAGCCCCGTCTCCTCGTCGACGCCCCAGGCCCGATGCGCACCACCTTGAGCAAGGCGCTCCGCGACCAGTGGACGCTCGTGCCCGCGAAGCCCGCCCTCCGCTCGCAACCCGTGTCCGGGGAGGTGCACCGCGCCTGCTCCCGCGCCCGCGCCGAAGCCGCCCTGGCCGCTCGCCTCCAGCCCTCGGGCACCTGGAGCCTCCTGGTGCTCGACTGCGCCGACGGGCAGCCTCGGGAGAGCTTCTCCCTTCCCGGCGGCAAGAAGCGCCAGCCCCCGCGGACCCTCCCTCGGGCCGTGTTGACCCCCTTGCTCGCCGCGCTCGAGCAGGCCGGCGCCTCCGCGCCACCGATGGCTTCGCCACCCGCCTCCCCACCGGCAACTCCCGCCCCGGCGAGCCTCGCTCCCGCCCCCTCGGCCCTCGCGGCACCCGCGCCCTCCGGCCCGGCGGTGGCCGCCCCCAGCGCCTCCGTCCCCACGGCCGAGGTGCCTCGCACTCCGGCCCTTGCCGCCGGGCCGTCCCTCCCGGTGGCGTTGCGCCTGAGCGTGGGGGGGCGCGCCTTCTCCCGCCGCTTCTACTTCACGGACGATCTCTTCGGCGCCCTGGGGGCCTACCGGCTCCGCCTGGCCCCCTCCGCCCTGGTGGACGCCGAGTGGTACCCCGCCACTCACTTCACCTCCGGCCCCGCCTCCGCCGTGGGCCTCTCCCTGGGCGCCGAGTCCGCCCTGGGCCTCTCCTCCGTGGCGCCGGACGGCACCGTCCACTCCACCCGCGTCCAGCGCCTGCGCGCCGCGCTCCAGGTGCGCTTGCGCGCGGGGACCGTCGAGCTCACGCCCTTCGCGGGGTTCGTCTGGCAGGCCTTCTCCGTGGCGGACATCCCCGGCATCCCGCTGCCCGACGTGGAGGTCCGCGGCCTCCGCGCGGGGCTCTCCGCTCGCGCTCCGCTCTGGGGCCCGCTGGGCCTCACCGCGCACGCCGCGGGCATCTACCCGCTGTCCACCGGTGAGCTCGGCTCCTCCGCCTGGTTCCCCCGCATGGTCACCGGCGGGCTCGACGCCTCCGCCGGCCTCACCTTCGCCCTCCAGCGCTCCCTCGAGCTGCGTCTGACCGGCGAGTACTTCCGTCTCTGGTCCACCCTGAACCCCGAGCCAGGGGATGCCTTCATCGCCGGTGGCGCGCTCGACTTCTCCTGGGGCGCCACCCTCGCCGTCACACTCTCGCTCTAGCGCCCGTACCTTCCGGAGGTCTCCATGCGCACCCTCTGCACCCTCGTCGCCTGTGGCCTGCTGATGGCCTGTCAGGGCTCCATCGTGGGCCCGCCTCAGCAGCCGCCAGACAACGGCGGCACCCCGTCCCGGAGCCAGTTCTCCTGTCAGGCCTCCGCCGTCCCCGCCGAGCTGCCCCTGCGCCGGCTCTCCAGCACGCAATACCGCAACCTGGTGACGGACCTCGTCACCGCCTCCCTGCCGGCGGACGCCTCCGAGGTGCTGCTGGCGGTGCGCTCCTCGCTGGAGCAGCTCCCCAGGGACCAGCGTGTCACTCCCGCGGGCACCACCCACGGCGGCTTCACCCGGATGGACCAGACGCTGCAGCAGGCCTTCGTGGATGCCACCTACCAGGTGGCCGTGGACGTGGGCCGTCAGCTCACCCTCTCTTCCACCCGCCTCGGCGCCCTGATGGGCGCGTGCGCCACGGACGCCTCCGCCGCCAATGACACCGCGTGCCTGGAGGGCTTCGTCCGCCGCTTTGGCCAGCGAGCCCTGCGCCGCCCCGTGCCCGAGGAGGAGGTGGCCGCCTTCACCGCCGTCGCCGGCTCCGCCCCCGTGGAGGCCGCCGCCGTCGCGGACGTGGTGGCCATGGTGCTCACCTCGCCCTATTTCCTGTACCACGTGGAGCATGGGGCCACGGCCTCCCCGGACGACTCGCGCCTGGACGCCTACGAGCTGGCCTCGCGCCTTTCCTTCCACTTCTGGCAGACGGGGCCGGACGAGGCCCTGCTCCAGGCGGCCGCCGACGGCACCCTGCACACCGAGGAGGGCTATGCCCAGCAGGTGCGCCGCGTCTTCGAGGACCCGCGCACCGCCGCCACGCTCGATGGCTTCTTCAACGAGTGGTGGCGCCTGCACGAGCTGGACCGCCTGGACGCACGGCTGGGGGATCCGCTCTTCGAGGCCTTCGTGGGCGCGGACAGGCCCGGCCCCGAGGCTCCACGCGCGCATGGTGCGCGAGGTGCTGGACATGACGCGCCATGTGACGTCCAGGGGAGACCCCGTGGCCGCGCTGCTCACCAACCGCAAGAGCTTTGCCCGGACGGACGACCTGGCCCGGCTCTACGGCATGTCCGCGTGGAGCGGGGAGGGCGAGCCGCCCGACTTCACGGATGAGCGGCGGGTGGGCCTGCTCACGCGCCCGGCGCTGCTGGCCAGCGGCAGCGCCAACACGCGGCCCATCATGAAGGGCTTCCGCATCCGCAGCGCGCTGCTGTGTGACACGGTGCCGCCGCCGCCGGACAACGCCGCGGCCAACAACCCCATCAACCTCTCTCCCACCTCCACCACGCGCGAGGTGGTGGAGGCCATCACCCAGCAGCCGGGGACCGCCTGCGCCGGCTGCCACAACACGCTGCTCAACCCCATGGGCTTCGCCACCGAGAACTTCGACGCCCTGGGGCGCGCCCGCCTCCAGCAGGTGCTCTTCGCCGCGGACGGCCAGCGGCTGGGCGAGCGGCCCGTGGACACCCGCAGCGTGCCTCAGGTCAGCCCAGGGGACATGCGCGAGTCCCAGGGCGCCGGGGAGGTGACGCGCCTCATGGCGGAGAGCGGCCGCTTCGAGAGCTGCCTGGCCCGGCAGTACTTCCGCTTCACCTTCGGCCGGATGGAGGACACCGCCACGGATGGCTGTGCCCTGGCCGCCCTGGAGTCCGCCGCGCAGTCCGGAGCTTCCCTGGCGGACGTGCTGCGTCTGGCCGCGCTTCGCCCCGAGTTCCGCCGCCGCACCTTCCGCTGAAATGGAGAAGACCGACATGAAGACGCCCACGCTCAATCGGCGCCAGGTGCTGCGAGGACTCGGTGGCTTCACGCTCGCCCTTCCGCTGCTGCCTTCCCTGCTCACCCCGAGTGAGGCCCGGGCCCAGGCCGCGGCGCCTCCCAGACGCTTCATCCAGTTCTGCACCGACCATGGAGGCGTCTGGGGGGCGAACATGTTCCCGGCGGACCCCTCGGCGCAGACGCGGGAGTATGCCGGGCGCACCATCCGCCGCGGGCCGCTGAGCCTCACGGTGGCGTCGGGGCGGGCGCGGCTCTCGCCCGTGCTCTCCGCGGACGCCTCGGTGCTCACCAGCGGGCTGGTGGCGAAGATGAACGTGCTGCGGGGGGTGGACATCCCCTTCTACATCGCCCACCACACGGGCGGGCACCTGGGCAACTACGCGCGCAATGACGGCAATGGCGGAGACGGGACGCACGTGTCCCAGTTCCCCCGCCGCACCATTGATCAGGTGATGGCCTGGAGCCCCTCCTTCTATTCCAGCCTCGGCGGGGTGCGGGAGCGCTCGCTCATCCTGGGCGAGCGGATCTCCTACGGCTACTCCAACCCGCAGGCGCCGGGGGACGGCAGCGACATCCAGGCGCAGGGCGCCACCGCCACGAGCTCGCGGCAGCTCTTCGACAAGCTCTTCCCCGAGCCCCCGGGAGGAGGCGCCCGGCTGCCCATCGTGGACCGGGTGTTCGAGAGCTACCAGCGGCTGCGGAACAGCAACCGGCGGCTGTCCACCGAGGACCGGCGCCGGCTGGACGAGCACATGCAGCGGGTCTCCGAGCTGCAGCGCCGGCTCACGACGGTGACGAGCTGCGGCAGCGTGACGCGGCCCTCCCAGGACAACGCGGCCATCACCCGGGAACCGGGCTACCCCTTCCAGCCGGACAGCCACGGCCACTACTTCCAGCTCTACAATGACGTGCTCGTCATGGCGCTGCTGTGCGGAGTGTCCCGCATCGCGGTGGTGAAGGTGGATCCGACGTTCTCGACCTTCACGGGCGACTGGCACCAGGACGTGGCGCACAGGGCCACGGATACGGATGGCGTGGCCCAGGCGACGCTCAGCGCGGCGCACCAGCGCTTCTTCGAGACGGTGATGGTGGACCTGGCACGCAAGCTGGACGTGGACGACGGCACCGGGCGGACGTTGCTGGACAACTCGCTGCTGGTGTGGTCGCAGGAGTCGGGCAACCGCACGCATGATTCGCAGAGCATCCCCCTCATCACCTTCGGCGGTGCGGGAGGCTTCCTGGCGACGGGCCAGTACGTGGACTACCGCAACCTGAGCCGCGTCTTCAGCACGGGTGAAGCGGAGCGGCGCTGGCCCGGGCTGACGTGGAACCAGTGGCTGGGCACGGTGCTGCAATCCATGGGCTTGCAGCGCCCGGAGTACGAGGCGGCCGACGTGGCGGGGTACGGGGTGAAGTACTCCAACGTGCAGTGGGCGCAGCTCACGACGGCCGAGGCCTATCCGGAGGTCATCTGGTCCGTGGCGGGAGAGGTGTTGCCCTGGCTGAAGGCGTGAGGAGGCCAGGGGGTGGAGTTCCAGCCGCAGTGTCCGCCACACTGCGGTCATGGACGACACCGCTCAACCCGCGGGCCTCCGGCTCCCCCAGCGGAACACGGCCCTTGGCACCCTGAGCGCCGAGGAGCTCGCGCGCTTCACCGAGCGGGAGCACGAGGTGCTGTGCCGGCGCTGGCGGCTGTTCGCGCCCATCACCTTCGTCCTCATCGGCCTCACCGAGGTGGCGCCGTTCTTCTCGCCGAACTTCCCTTCGGCGATGCACGTGACCGGCTGGGTGCTGGCGCTGCTGGCGGGTATGTACCTGCTGGCGAGGCGCAAGCCGGGCCGGCGGGTGATGGGGTGGGCCACGGCCGTCACCGGTATCGTGGTGGCCGCCTACTGCGGCACGCCCGCGGCGGAGCTGGGGCGCTACCAGTCGCAGCACGTGCTGGCCATGGCGGTGCTCATCGCCATGCTGCCCGGCATCTTCTCGCTCACGCTGGCCGAGGCGGCGGCGACGCTCGGCGGCAGCCTGGTGGCGTGGGTCGTCGTGTGCGGCCTGTGGAAGAGCGAGGGGCCGGTGGACTACACCGGACTGGACGTGGCGCTCACCTACCTGGTCTTCCTGTGCGTCGTCACGCTGGTGGCGCACCACATCAACCGGCGGCTGCGCATCCGCGAGTTCGCCGGGCGGTGCGAGCTGGAGCGCGTGCATCGCTTCGCCGTGGAGGAGGTGCTCCACCGGCACCTGCCGCCGAGCTACGTGGATCGGGTGCTGTCCGGGGAGCACCCGCTGGACGGGCCTCCGGAGCGGCGCGTGGTGACGGTGGTGTTCGCGGACATCGTCTCGTTCACCCCGCTGTCCGACGGCCTCCCGCCCGAGGAGCTCGCCCGGTTGGTGGGGCGCTTCTACGACGTGATGGCGGGGGTGGCGTTCGAGCACGGAGCGACGCTCGACAAATTCATCGGGGACGCGGTGATGGCGCTGGTGGGCGCGCCGGACATGATGCTGCCCGAGGAGCAGGCACGGCGCGCGGTGGCGATGGCGCGAGACTGGCACCGGGCCGCGCGCGAGCTCGTCTGGCCGGGCTCGCGGGGAGAGGGGCTCCGGCTGCGCGTGGGCATCCACCAGGATCCGGTGGCGGTGGGAGCCTTCGGTGGGCGGCTGCGCAGCGAGTACACGGTGCTGGGGCGGGGGGTGAACATCGCGGCGCGGCTCGAGCAGCGCTGCCAGCAGGGAGACATCCTGGTGTCCGAGTCCGTCTTCCAGCAACTCGCGCCCAGGCCCGGAAGCGCACGGGAAATGGGCGCGCTGGAGCTCAAGGGCATCCCCGAGCCGGTGCGCTGCTACTGCCTGCCCGGCATCGAGGACGAGCAGGTCCCTGAAGCCCCCACGGCGTGAAGCCGCCCCCCTCTCGAATCTGGAGGCGGCGGGAATCGAACCCGCGCCGGGCGGTGCGAAACTCCCAGCAGAATCGCGCCCTTACCTTGCAACCGCCCGGAATGCTTGGGAGTTGGTATCCCGCCGCGTCCCTTCTTGTCCCGCCCTGTTCCGGCCCATTCCGCACGCTTCTGCGACATACATGCAACATGGCCCACCTGGTGAGCGCTGAAACTCGTGGTGAGCGCTGGGGGCTCGTGGCGAGCGTCCAGGCCGGACTCGTAGGACGCGCGCCTCGCAGTGAGCGCTGGGGCTCGCCCAGCCTCGGGCTCGTGGGCGGACAACCGGGCGCGTGCAAAACCTTCGCTGACCGCTCTTGGCGCACCTGAGCGTAGGGCTACCTCAATCCGCAACGTCCTCAAGCGAGATCACGTGTTGTGGCGCTTTTTCGAAATACGATGCGCCGCAGGAATAACTCCCTCCTGGGGTCTTCATGGCTCGGGCCTCGTCTGCGGTGAAGATGTAGACCAGGAAGTCGCCTTCGTGGACGGGGGCGCGAACAACGCTTTCCCGGCCCAGAACCACATAGACCTCGTCGTAGGCGTCCGGATTGCCGAGATCCACGTTGGTCTTCTTTCCGCCGCCGTACTTCACCTCAGCCCGCACCTTGCCTCGAAGGCCGTCGTGGCCGACTTGGCGCAGGTTGGTGGCTAGGTCGATGCCGAACGCGTCGGCACACAGGAACTCAGCGATGTCGCCGAGATAGCGGTGCGACCTAATGACGCCGGCTTTCTTGAGTTCGTTGATCGCGCGCGCAAAGTCTTTGCTGGCTGCACTCTGTCGAGGGTTCATGGCGTTCGATTATGGAGCGCTTCCGCGTCAGGACCCAAGGCTTCACCCTCAGCACCGCGCGCCGCTCCAAACAATGATTATAATGGTTGTTTATTTAAGTTGTTTCTCAATCTTTCGGAGTCCGTCCTTGATTGCTTCTTCCCACCCTTCGGGCAGGTCAAACAAAACCGTGTGCTCAATGATTGTTTCCTCTCCAGGATGAGCTTCAGCCTGATCAATGCCGCCATCCAGAATGGCAGGGACCGCGAGCAGTTTCTCCAGTTGCCGCCCCATCACCCCCTGAAACAGATTAATGAGCGGTCGATAGGTGTCTGAAATCCAGGCAAACCTAACCTCCTCTTCCCACCGAACAAGTTCATCCGAAATGTTTCCGATGAGTTGGCATATGAGTTGGCATACATGTGCGATTTCTTCAGCATCTCCTGGCTCTCCGGGCATACCCCAAGCTTTTTGGAGCTGTACGCTGTAGAGGGACTTCAAAGGATCCATGTAATCCATACATTCATCCAGCTTTACCTGAAACCATCTGACAATTTCCTTGTCAGCAACCGGCGTTCGCTTGTGTACTCGGAGATTGCTCTTTAAGTCTGACCATCTACGACTGGGTCTTTTAAAATTCGAGCGGAGCAGTTCAGCGGTCAATCGGTATTCCCAAAAATTGAGTTTCTCACGCGCTATCTGTTTGGCGAGAGGATTTTCATCGAATAGCCCTTCGAGAGAGCGTTCACGAAGCTGCAAGCGAAGAACTTCAGTTCGATTTCCGAGCTTTTCAGTAACGTAGTTTTCATGCTCGTGCCGCCAACTAAAGAGAAGGTCCGCTGGGTATGACAGAGCGTCATTGTCTATGAGTTTGTGGCAATTGCGACAGAGCCAGATCCCGTTGGTGATCTCAGCACGTGCCCCATCAGTCATGTCCGCACGATATCTGGCAGAGCCAGGTAAAGCGCCAAAAACATGCGCTGCTTCGCCTATGCTTATGGCCTTCTGGGGGTCGGCTGTGGGCCCTGATGTTGTGGTTCTGCAATCCGGGTTTGAGCAGAGGTGCGCAGCCCTTTTGGCGAGTACATCCTTCGTAGTCGTACTGAATTCCGGTGCATGCTATTGCTTTCCTTCGCCTTTGCAATGGCCGGTTCTCGATACCCATCGGTGAGAAATCTACCCGCCGTTGGGCCCTCCCGGGCCGTATGGCTCGCCGCTGCTGGGACGTGCAGCTCGCTCCCGCTGCCGGGTTCCTGTGCCGGGGCTGCTGCGGCAGAGGGCATCGGCTCTACCGGCTGCGAGGGGTCAACCAGGCGATGCCGGAGGGACCAGTCGAGGCGGGAGCGGCATGGCTACCCGGCCCCCCTCCAGCTACGGGCAAGCGGTCGCCCTGTCTCTGCACAACGCTCCCCTTGCGTGCGTCCGTAGCTGTCGGAGCGCGCTGTCATACTCCGAGCCACCCCGCCAGGACCCTCCAGGTTCTGAATCTATTGTAGGACGTAGCCATGCGTTTTCGAGCGTGCATCGCTCTTCTGCTCTTTGTCTCAGCCTGCGCTACGTCAGCGCCGAGCCCAGGAAAGCCATCGGCCCAGGACCCGAGGCACGCCAATCTCCAGCGAGCGGCGACGCTGCCCTGGACGGACGGGGGGCGGTGCGCTGTCCGCGAAGCATCCGAGCCCTGGCCCGTACTGGCGGAGCGGTGCTTTCATGCCCTCGACCATGACCGGATCGAGTTTCACGACACCACAGGACGATGCGCGGTGGCCTCCGCTGGGGCCGCTGCCGTGGGGCTCGGGGTCTGCGTCCTCGCGGCGCCGGAGATCGTCGTGGGGGCTGTGATCGTCGCGGGCGTGGTGGTTGTGGGCTTCGCCATCACAGAAGCGTTGGATACCTACGCGGAGAAGAGGGGCCGTCCCCAGGTAAGGCCCGCGCCTGAAACGCGGCCTGTGCCTGAAGTGAAGCCAGTGCCTGTAACGAAGCCCACCCCGCAGAAACCCTCATCGAATAAAAGGCCAAAGCCGGAGCCAACGGGGCCGGATTTCCCTCCCATTGGGCCAGTCGAAATCACGGAGCGAGACCGCCGCTGGTGCGAGCCCATCCCGGAACCGCACGCGGGCGAGGATGACGCGCATAATAAGTGCGCCGATCAGTTTCCGCCCAACCGTTATCCCGGAATGGATGTGCTCGTGGGCGGTGTGCGCTTCGATGCACTGCAAGTCGGCGTGCGTGTGCTGTGGGAAATCAAGACCCATCGATTTGACACATACCCGGACTTCATCCGGAGCCGGGAGATTGAGAAGGAGTTGGAGCAAATAGAAAAGGAGAGAGACGCGGCGGCGGCATGCGGATATGGCTACGTGATCGGGGTGAGCACCCAAGCACACAAAGACGCGCTGCTGCGAGCGGATCGATTCCTCAACATCGTCGTCACAGGATGCAAACGATGACCACTCAGAAGCGCCTCGATCTGACCGTCTACGCGCCAGCGCTCGTGACCAATGACGCCCGCACACTCGCTATCGTCCGTGGTATGGAACGGGCGCTGCCCGGCTTGTGCCTGAAGTGGGAAGTGGGCAAAGGAGGGAGCCCCATCGAGTTACCGCAACGCGACGCTTGGCTCGTTGAGGCGACAACACGCGGAAAGCTCCCGCTCCTGTGCAATGGAGACGAGAGCTACCCCGTGACGGTTTCGGGAAGGGGGAGAGCGGGACGCCTCTGCCCGGGCGGTCAGTCGTTGCTCGACGTCCATGCGGAGTTGCCGCTAGACGCGGCTGTTATCGCGGCAGCGGGGGAGATGCTGGATCGCGTAGCGGAGGGCGCTCGCGCGTTCTGGGGGCATGCGACGCCGGATGCCGCTGCACTGGACATCGCTTATCAGACGGCCCCCACGCTGGAAGGGCCGCCGTCCCCACGTCGGGGGTTGCCAGCTCTCAAGCTCCTCGAACAGATCCGCGCACCAGAGATTCCCTATTTCCTTGGGTGGCTGAACTACTGGTCGCCCGCTGCCGCAGAAGCCATCGGCTTTCCGGACCCGGCTCGCGACGCGGAGTTGCTGTCACGCTCACGGAGTACCGCGATGGGCGGGTGGGTCGTGCAGCTCACCGATGCGCCGCTCGACCTGGACAACCCCGCTCACCTGGACGCGCTTAAACGGGCCTACGAGCGCTTCCCGGAGATTGGCGGGCGCTCCACCCCTTGAGGCTCGGCACGGCTCGCGCTGGCCGTGCTCAGGGCCTCGCCTGCTGGCTCACCGGGAACGTGACGCTCCCAAGGGTGACGGTGCGCGGCCCGGTTGCTTCCCATGGCTTGAGGGTGCAGGGGCAGCCGAGCTGCGCGCGCTCCCCCTCAATGCCTACCACGACGGCACCGGCCCCATTCGCGGGGATGGGCGCCAATGGCCAACGGGCAAGCTCCACCTGTTCCCCCGCCGAGTCCACCAGCGCCGCCCCCGCCAGTGTCTGGGTAAGAAACCGCTCTCGAGGAGACTCGCATGCCGAAGACGATGACGGTGTCCCAGGTCATGAAGCAGCTCGAAGAGCAGGGCGACGAGAAGGTGCGCCAGCGTTACGTGCGCGATGGCGCGGGCGACAACGTCTTCGGTGTGCTGCTCGGCAAGCTCCGTGGACTCGCGGAGGTGCTCGGGACGAACCACGCGCTCGGAAGAAGAGCGCCGGGAAGAGGCCCTCGGCTCCGAAGGGGGCGCGCTGACATCGCGCGCCAGGCACCCGGACATCCATTCTGTCCACGGGGACGGAGCCTGGATGAGGCCCCGCTCTATTCTCCCGGTGGGGGCTGGGGGAGGGGCGCCAGTGCGCGCAGGGGCGCGTCGCTCCCCTGGGCGATGAAGGGCGCCCAGTAGTGGGGATGGGGATGGGAAACCCGGAAGGAGCGCATGGCCTCGCGCAGGGCGGAGGCTCGGCCCTGGCCGGCCAACAGGTTGCGGTAGTAGCCCTCCATGAGGAGGCGGGTGGCCTCGTCATTCACCTTCCACAGGCTCATGACCACCGTTTCGGCTCCGGCCACCGCCAGGGAGCGGCGCAGGCCGTAGATCCCCTGGCCCAGCTTGACGTCGCCGCGGCCCGTGTCGCAGGCGGAGAGGACGACGAGCTGGGTGCCCCAGAGGTCGAGCCCGGCCAGCTCCAGCGCCGTGACCAGGGCGGCCTCGGGCCGGGGCTCGGAATGACTGGAGGCGTCAGGCGCCGGGGCGCGTGCGCCCGCGAGGGCGAGGCCGGAGCGCAGCAGGGGCTCCCGGGGGCGCGACGCACGGGGTTTGTCGCCGAGTGCACCGATCTGTCCCAAGCCGCGGGAGCCCGCGAGGGTGGGGGCGTCTTCGAGGAAGAAGCCGTGGGTGGCGAGGTGGAGGATGCCAGGGGTGGGTAGCTGGAGGAGCCGCTCCTTGGTGGCCTCGGGGCCGAGGAAGAGCCGGGCCTGGGGCAGCAGGCGCTCAATGGCCTCGGCCTCCTGGCGCGTGCCCGGCAGGGGGACCCACGCGCTGGGGGAGAGGTCCGTCCGCAGGGTGGAGAAGACGTGCTCGAGGGAAGCGGAGCGCCTGGTCAGCGGGGAGGACTGGCCGGAGGCGGGGGGCGCGGCGAGGGGGGCGGCCGTGAAGTCCGGGTCGGCGAGGACGAAGACGGGGGACGCGGGGGCCAGCTCCTGGGGACGAGGCAGGAGCTCCCTTCCCGAGGTGAGATAGATGAAGTCGAAGGAGTCGAGGAGGAAGCGGCGGCCGTCGTGGAGCGCGGCGAAGGGGACGAGGCCCAGCTGCCCGTCGGGAGAGAGGAAGACGCGGCGGGTATTGCCCAGCAGGGGCCGCAGGGGCAGAAAGGCACGCTGGTAGAGTTCCTGGGCCGTGGCTTGGAACGAGGCATCACGGTTGGCCAGGACGTCGCGCAAGCGCGAGGCGGCGCCATCGATGGGCTCGGCCGCTCCGAGGTCCACGGCCCGGGTGGAGGCATCGGGGAAGAGGACCAGTGCCAGGTAGCGGAGCGGGCCCGGCTTCTTCGCTCGGGGCGTGCCGGGTTGGGGGACGAGGGGGCTGTCCCGGTAGGCGACGAACTCGACGAGGGCGCCATCCTTGGGGAGGGAGGCGGCGACACGGCCGGCGATGTCGGCGGGGGACGGCAAGGCGGTGAGCGAGCGGAGGAGCGCGGAGCGTTTGGCCAGGTCTGCTTCCAGGGCGTCGCCCTCGTCCGCCAGCGTCTTGAGGCGCTGCTGGTAGGCTTCTGGGGTGAGTGAGCCAGGACCCGCGAACGAGACGGCGGCCAGTTGCGTGCGAAGGCCCCGCAGCCGCTCGAAGGCGTCCCGGTCCTCGGGGCCCAGGCTCCGGTAGAGGGTGCGGGAGATGCTGGCCGTCTCCTCCACGGAGCGGCCCTTGCGCAGGAGCACGGCGCCGAGGGCCAGCCGTTGGACGCGCACGTTCTTCGGGTGCTCGCGCAGCAAGGCATGAAGCAACTGCTCGGACTCACGCAGATATTGGAGGAAGCTGGCCAGACGCGACTCGGAGAAGTCGAGGGCCTCCTGGCGCAGACGCTGCTCGGACATGGCGAAGGCGCGAGTGAAGAGCGGCAGGGCGCTGGGGAGACGACGCTGGGCCAGCCGGAGCATGGCCAGGTGGTTGAGCCCGTCCGCGACGTCGGGGTGGTTCTTGCCGAGCGCCGCCTCCTGGATGGCGAGCGCACGCAGGCGAAGGGGCTCGGCCCGGCCGTACAACCCCTGCTCCAGGTAGAGGACGGCGAGGTTGTGGAGCGCCAGGCTGACGCGGGGGTGGCTCTTGCCAAGGGCCGCCTCCCAGATGGCGAGCGCGCGCTGGAGGAGCGGCTCGACCCGGTTGTACAACCCCTGCTCCCAGTAGAGCGTGCCCAGGTTGTTGAGCGCGTCAGCGACGTCGCGGTGGTTCTTGCCGAAGGCCGTCTCCTGGATGGCGAGCGCGCGCTGGAGGAGCGGCTCGGCCTGGCCGTACAACCCCTGTTCCTGGTAGATGATCGCGAGGTTGTTGAGCGTTTGAGCGACATCGGGGTGGCTCTCGCCGAAGGCCGCCTCCCGGATGGCGAGCGCGCGCTGGTGGAGCGGCTCGGCCCGGCCGTACAACCCCTGGTCCAGATAAAGGAGGGCGAGGTTGTTGAGCGCGTCAGCGACGCCGGGGTGGCTCTTGCCGAGGGCCGCCTCCTGGATGTCGATCGCTCGCTGGTGGAGGGGCTCGGCCCGGCCGTACAACCCCTGCCTCACGTAGAGGGCGGCGAGGTTGCTGAGCATGATGGCGACCTCGGGGTGGTTGTTGCCGAGGGCCGCTTCGGAGAGGGCGAGCGCGCGCTGGAGGAGCGGCTCGGCCCGGCTGTACAACCCCATGTCCCGGTAGAGGGAAGCGAGGTTGTTGAGCGTCCGGCCGACGCGGGGGTGGCTCTCGCCGAGAACCGTTTCGTAGATGGCGAGCGCGCGCTGGAGGAGGGGCTCGGCCCGGCCGTACAACCCCTGGTCCGCGTAGAGGGAAGAGAGGTTGTTGAGCGTTTGAGCGACGTCGGGGTGTTTGTTGCCGAGGGCTGCCTCCCGGATGGCGAGCGCGCGCTGGAAGAGCGGCTCGGCCTGTCCGTACAACCCCTGGACATAGTAGACGGCGCCGAGGGAGTTGAGGCTTTGGGCGACGAGGAGGCCGTTCTCGCCGAGGGCCGCCTCCCGGAGGGTGATCGCGCGTTGAAACAGTGACTCGGCTTGGGCCAGGTCCCCTTGGCGCCGGTGGAGCTTCTCCCATCAGGTGCAGACACGTGGCGACGTCTGGATGGGTGCTTCCGAGCACCGCCTCCCTCAGCGCGAGCGCCTGCCCCGCCCGTGCGAGGGCCTCGGAATAACTGCCTGCATCCCTGAGCTTCACCGCCTCATCGAAGGTGGCCTGCGCCTCCAGCAGCCGGGCATCCCGCGGCTCCTCCGCCGTTGCCGCGCCCGCCATCCAGCAGACCAGGAGGAGTGTCGTCCATCTGAGCACGTGCCGCACGGCCCAGAACCGGCTGTTCGTCGACGGGAGAGGTGGGCCGCGGTGCTCAGAGGACATGAGGCCTGAGCTTACTTCACTTCCCTCGGGACGAAGCGGCAAGCACCTGTCCCCCCCGGCCGTGCTGAAGGCTGGAAGGCCTGTCAGGTCTGGATGTGCGTCTCCAGCTTGTGGTCCTTCGTCTCGTGGATGAAGAGCCCGCCGACGATGACGGTGATGATGCAGACGACGATGGGGTAGATGAGGCCGGTGTAGAGGGCCCCCTCGCCGAAGGTCGTCTGGGCCCAGGCGGAGGTGGTGACGGCCGTGGCGATGAGCGGCAGGAAGCCACCGAACCAGCCATTGCCCAGGTGGTAGGGCAGGGACATGGAGGTGTAGCGGACGCGGGTGGGGAAGAGCTCCACCAGGAAGGCGGCGATGGGTCCGTACACCATGCACACGTAGACCATCTGCACCGTGAGCAGCACCACCATCATGAAGTGGTTGACCTGCGCGGGGTCCGCCGCGGGCAGGCCCTGCGGGTTGGTGAAGTGCTTCATCGCCATGAAGATGGGGACGTAGGTGAGGGCGCCCAGCATGCACCCGGCGAGCATGATGCGCTTGCGGCCGATGCGGTCCGACAGCCAGCCGAAGAAGATGAAGAGGGGCGTGGCGATGGCCAGGGCGATGGAGACCAGGATGTAGGCCGTCTTCCAGTCCAGCTTCAGCGCGCTCTGCAGGAAGGTGAGGGCGTAGAACTGGCCGGTGTACCAGACGACGCCCTGGCCCGCGGTGGCACCGAAGAGGGCCAGCAGCACGTACTTGCGGTTGAGCGGATTGGCGAAGCTCTCCTTGAGGGGATTCTTGGACGTCTGGCCGCTGCTCTTCAGCCTGGAGAAGAGCGGCGACTCGCTCATCTTCAGGCGGATGTAGAGGGAGACGGCCAGCAGGAGGAAGGACAGGAGGAAGGGCACGCGCCAGCCGGTGCTTCTGAAGAACTCCTCGCCCATGAGGACGCGGGTGATGCCGATGACGCCCATGCTCAAGAAGAAGCCGAGCGTGGCCGTCGTCTGGATGTAGCTGGTGTAGTAGCCGCGCTTGCTGTCCGGCACGTGCTCGGCCACGTAGGTGGCGGCGCCGCCGTACTCCCCGCCCAGCGCCAGGCCTTGCAGCAGCCGCAGCAGCACCAGCAGGAAGGTGGCCCACAGGCCGACCTGCTCATACGTGGGCAGCAGGCCGATGAGGGCGGTGCTCAGGCCCATGGTGGCCATGGTGATGAGGAAGCTGTACTTGCGGCCCACCAGGTCTCCCACGTGGCCGAAGACGATGGCACCCAGGGGCCGCACGCCGAAGCCGGCGCCGAAGGTGGCCAGACTCGCCAGCAGCTGGGCCGTCTCGTTCCCCGAGGGGAAGAAGAGGCCGCCGAAGAAGACGGCGAGGCTGCCGTACAGATAGAAGTCGTACCACTCGAAGAGGGTTCCCAGGGAGGCCGCGGTGATGACCCGGCGCAAGGTGGCGGGGTCCGCGGCTTCGACGGGGACGGTGGCTGCGGTGGTGGGAGACTCCATCAGATGCTCCTCATTGGAAGTCACGTGGGTCGTGGCCGAATGCAGCACGTCTTCCGGAGCGTGTCGAACGCTACACCCCTGTAGCGCGTCTTCCACTGCACCCTACGCGCTCCCAGGAGGGGCGCCTCAACACCACGCGGCCTGAGGGGGCCCTGGCGCCGGGGCCAGACTCGCACTCGTCGTGGGCAACTCCATCCGGCCAGGGGGTGGAGTTCCAGCCGGGGTGTCCGCCACACTCCGGTCATGGACGACACCGCCCGCACTGCTCGGTAGAATACAGACCTCATCCTGGAGGTCCCGAACATGAAGTTCTCAGTCACTCGTACGCTCGCGACGATGGCATCCGTTCTATCAATGGGGCTGATGCCCGGCTCTTCCGAGGCCGCCTACACGGTCACGGTGGTGAATCACAACATCACCGGTGAACGCACCGACAACTATCCGGATTGGTTCGGGGTGAGAGACCAGGTTCTAAACGGTGCCGACGTCGCGACGATGCAGGAGGTCTGTTCCGCCGATTTCGCGGAGTTCCAGGCATTCTTCGCGCAATATGGTTGGCATACCGCATTCATTCCGATGTCGAAGTATAGCGAGGCCGACCTCGACAAATGCGGCGTCGACGGCGACCTGGGCCTGGTTCTCGCCGCGAATCGCCCTATGACCCTGCACTCCTACCGTTTGCCTGTGATGGGCAAGTATCACGGCGAGTGGGGCTATCCAGGCGGCAAGGAATTCATTCTGTTCTGTGCGGACGTACCCAGTATGCCGACGCCTGGCCTGTTCACCTTCTGCACGACGCACCTTTGGAGCGGCCACTCCAGCGTCTCGGACGCCCAGGACTTCGAAATCCGTGCCGAACAGGCCACCAGAATCAACAGCATTTTGAAGCCACTCGTTCAGGCGGGGCGCCGGGTCATCTTGACAGGCGACTTCAACAGCAAGCCCGACTCGTTGGCGATGGACAGGATCTATCGCGTCAACCCTGACGGTTCGACCAACACCAATAAGGTCTTCTGGGAAGTCGACAACTCCTACGACCCAATCTGCGGGGCCAACAAGCTTTGCCGCGACGGCCGGCCGACGATCCAGTTCGCGAATGACAACTGGGCGAAATACGACTACATCTTCGCTGGCAACGTGGGGGTGCACGGTCACACCGGTCTGGCGTTGACGAACATTTACTATCCGGGCAATCCACCGACCTCCACTCACAAGCTGATAAAGGGTTGGGTGAACTTTCAGTAGCGAAGAGGATGAAAGGCCAGGGCTGAGCCACCCCCTCCTGGTACGTCCAACCCTGAAGGCGGGCAACCCGGATGCTCCAGCGCCAGTTCCGGGTCACCCGTAGAGGCGGCGGGAATCGAAGCCGCCCCACACGCCCCCACTACGGTTTTCGCTCTGCTCCAGGGCCCCTGGGCGGCAGTATTCGTCGAAGTTCCTGAAAGGTGGGTACCGGTGACGACCATCCCCAGGCTCAGTGATGCCCAGATCGAGCAGTTCATCCAAGATGGATTCGTCCGGATCGACGAGGCGTTCCCTCGCGAGCTCGCGGAGGAAGGTCTCGCCATCCTTTGGAGGGATACCGGCTGCGATCCCAGCGATCCCAAGACGTGGACCCGGCCTGTCATTCGTCTCGGGGGCTATGCACAAGCGCCCTTCTCCAAAGCGGTGAACATGCCCGTGCTTCACACGGCGTTCGACCAGCTCATCGGGAGGGGGCGTTGGGCTCCCCGGTTCAGCCTTGGCACCTTCCCGGTGCGGTTCCCAAGCCCCGAGGATCCAGGCGATGCGGGCTGGCACGTGGATGCGAGCTATCCGGGGGAGGATCCCACCGACTTCTTCTCCTATCGCATCAACGTCCATTCAAGAGAGCGCGCGCTCCTGATGCTCTTCCTGTTCTCGGACGTGGGCGAACACGATGCGCCCACCCGCATCCGGAGGGGCTCCCATCTCGACGTGGCGCGGCTTCTGGAACCCGCGGGCGAAGCAGGCCTGTCATTCATGGAGCTGGCTGGGAAGCTGGACATGACGGCCAGGCGGCCCGAGGCCTTGGCGACTGGAGAAAAGGGCACCGTGTACCTGTGCCATCCCTTCCTCGTCCATTCAGCGCAGCCCCACCACGGCACAAAGCCTCGTTTCATGGCACAACCGCCGCTGCACCTGGCGGAGCCTTTCCGGCTCGAGCGCGAGGACAGCGGCTACTCGCCGGTCGAAATCGCCATCAAGCAGGGGCTGCGGGGGCGTTCCTGAGGCGGAACTCGAGGATGGCTGGAGCGACGCCGACCCACCGGGCTGCCGTTCACCGTGCATCGGGCCCTCACGCAGAGGTCAGGGCCCGACGCCCTGACGCAGAGGTCCAGGGCCGCTCCCAAGGCCTCAAGAGGCGATCACGGCCGGGGCTTGTTTCTCTGCCGGCGCGATCGGCAGCTCGCAGCTCCAGCAGAAGGTGATGGCCTTGATGTTGAGATCTCCTCCGGAGCCGACCCCGGCCTGGCCCGTCAGCCCGACGAGGCGGGTGTCGAGGCTGCCCTCCATCGGGTGGACCTCGAACCGCCGGACGTCGATCCCTTCGTCCCGGCCTCCTTCCAGCACCCGGCCCTGGCTGGTGGTGAAGCGAAGCGCATTGATGAGTCCGGTCTGGTAGCCGTTGACCGAGACGATCCTTTCACCGTCGGCCAGGATCAGGGAGCTGCGTCCTCCGTCTCCCTTCGCGCCGACGCGGCCCTGGGCCACCCCGTCGATGGACAGCTCCAGCGCGTCGACCACGGTGCCCGTCCACATCGCCAGTTCGGTGATCCGGCCGCCTGTCGCGACCTGGCTGAAGGGCTCGACCTTTTGATACCAGCCGTAGGGGCCCGTGGCGTAGCTCAGGGTGGGCGAGCGCACCGGCCCCGGGACCTTCGGGTCGAAATACTCCCAAAGCTGTCCAATGGCGTTGTGGGTATCGAGCGTCAGCGCGAGCTGGTTGATGACCCGGTCGGCGTACTGACAGGTCCTCTCCTCGCGCTCCTTCTCTTCAATGTGCTCGGTATGGCCATTGTACTGATCGACCAGATAGAGGGCGGTCGAGGGCCCGAGCCGGGTGGTGATGATCTTCTGTCGACGGCCATGGAGGATCCGGTCACGGGCGTCCCCCAGCAGCTTCCGGTACAGGTCGATGGACCGCCGGATCTCGGCCGCGAGCTGCCCCCGCGTCTCCTCCGACGGCTCCTTCCCGTAATAGAAGTCGAAGTGCTCCAGGTGCTCGCGCAGGGTCGCCAGCCGCAGGCTCGCGTACGGCGCCAGGAACATGTACCGCTTTTCGGGAACCTCCTCGTTGATGAAGTAGGACTCCGTGTTGTTGACGAGATCGTACAGCGCGCGGAAATTGTCCGCCTTGAACGCGTGCTCCTCGTCCGGGGTGTCGACGTAGCGCTTCGCGGACTTGTAGAGCGATTCGAGCGTGTCGTTGAGGGACTCGTAGGTGATCTGCCAGTAGACCCCCGCGATGGCCTGGTTCAGGTAGTTCTGGTAGCTGCCCCAGACCTGGTCCCGGTTGTTGACGTCCGGCCAGAGGCCGCCAATCACGGTCCCGAGCGCCCCGCCCACGACGGGAATGAAGTTGAGGCTCGCTGCCACGGTGTTGCGGAAGACGTTGTTGACCGTCTGTGCGCTGACCGGGCCTCCGTCGGTTTCCAGGGCCGTCGTCGTGGACTGATGGCTCGAGTCGACGAACGAGGGGGGACGGTAGTCGAAGAGCTTGAAGCTGCTGATGTTGCCGCCCATGCCGTACGCATCGAGATCCTTGATCTCTGAATTCGGCCCGAAGCTGGCGCTGCGCCCCTTGAAGTCCTTGTCCTTGTAGACCACCAGCCACGAGCGGGAACCGGTCTTCAACGAATCCGGCTCATCGCCGGCCTTGTCGCCATCGGACTGCTTGTAGGCGTCCAGGTTGTTGACCGAGATGGAGCCGTCCTTGGCGTCGATTCTCAGGGTGGGATTCTCGGGAGGGTTCGGATTCCCCTCCGTGGCCAAGGTCTGGAATCCATCGTGATCCCAGAACTGCACCCAGCAACCATCGCTCATGGTTCATTCCCTTTCTTGTGACGCGTATTGACAATGAACGTGCCGCAGGACCCCGGCCAACTGATTGATCTCGAACTGTCGCGATTCAGTGTCAACCACCGGACACTCCAGCCTCGACCACGGCTCGCGCGGTCGGTCGAACTCAAGCGCTCACGGCGCGGCACGAAGCGGATACGCCGAACCTGGGTGAAGTCCCAGGGGACGACGATACCGGTCCGCCCCACGCCCCTCTACTGAAGGCCCGTGGTGCCAGCGCGACGGCAACGTGTCTGGCCCAACCACAGCGGCAGCCCGAGCGCGGGGAGTGTCAGGAGATCGAGCACGTCCGCGGTATGGGCCACCGGAGCCACCGGCGGAACGTGGGTGCCTCGCCGGAGCGCGCCGAGCGCACGCACTGGCCACTGCAGGCTCCCAAGCCCCCACTGCCATCCGCGCCCCGCCACGTCCCACACCTGGATCGCGGAGAACACCGCGCCCGTGAGGACGACGCAGGTGAGCAGCACCGGGACGGACGGCAGGAAGGGACGCTCGCGTCTCGTGGTCACCACCTCCCACAAGCCCTGCAGCAGCAGGGGAAAGAAGGCGAGGCCCGCCACGTCCGAGAGCTTCCCCGTCCACCACGAGGGGCAGTGAAGCTTGAAGACGTGGTCGTTCACCACGAGCAGCGCCACGGACGCGAACACCAGCGGATGCAGAAGACCATCCCCAGGCAGAAGACGTGGGGTGGAGCTCCGGTCTTCCACCACGGCCTACTCCTCCCTCAGCGTCACCGCGACGGTGCTCTCGTCGGGGTCCGTCCAGACGAGACGGGCGTAGGTGCTCCACGTGAGATGGAGCTCACCCGCGGTGGGGGGGCCCTGACGCTCGAGCTCGAGCACATAGGCCGCTTCGCACCGCTCCTTTCCGGTACACCCGGGGAGCGGGATGGTGCTCAGATGGCCCTCGACGCCCGGCTCGCCAAGAACCCAGAGGCTTTCGGTCACGAGCAGACCATCGCTCGCTTGAAGCACACGCGCTCGCAACCAGGGGCGGCCGTGCTCCTCGGAGTCCACTCCCCGCAGCGAAGGCTCGATGTTGAAGTCGAGGGATACGGAATGGATGTCTCCGCCCTCCTCGTTCGCGGGACGGACATCCAAGGCGATCTGGCGGCGAGCCGTGGGAGAAGAGACACCGAGCACCACGGGCGAGCCATCGAGCCCCTTCCCTGTCAGAACGGAATTCACCCCCCCGCGCTCCTCGAGCCCACAGGATAGGAGCAACACCGTGGCGGGCAGCGATTTCAAGAAGGAGGCCGTCATGGGATGGGCTCCTCTCCGCGCTCGGTGAGCGTGACGGAATAGCCCTGGGGAAGCTCGTCCTCGCCCGAGACCCGCACGGACGAGGTCGCTCTCCACTCCATCTCCACGGCGCCCTGAATCCCGCTGTCCTGGAGCACCAGCCCCCGGAGTGAACCGCGACGTCGATGTCGCGAGCGATGTCCCTTTGAACCGGGGCAAGGATGTCAAGGGGGAACCTCCTCGGGGAACTGGACGACGACCGGCTGGCCTCCGGAGCCCCATGAGGGTGACCCTCGCCGTCCATTCGGGGAGAATGGTCGAGGAGACTCGCATGCCGAAAACGATGACGCTGTCCCAGGTCATGAAGCAGCTCGAAGAGCAGGGTGACGAGAAGGTGCGCCAGCGCTACGTGCGCGATGGCGCGGGCGACAACGTCTTCGGCGTGCTGCTCGGCAAGATCCGTGGCCTCGCGGAGGCGCTCGGGACGAACCACGCGCTCGGCCTGGAGCTGTGGGCGACGGGCAATCACGAGGCGCGCATCCTCGCGTGCATGCTGCTCGCTCCCGAGGCGCTCACCGAGAAGGAGGCGCGCGCGCTCCTCGAGCCGCTCTCGAACCCGACCCTGGCCGACGAGCTCGTCGGACGCGTGCTCGTGCATGCGCCCATCGCCGAGGCGCTGCAGGTGCGGTGGATGGACGGCGGCAAGGAGCTTCCCCGCCGCGCCGGGTGGAGGCTCCTCGCCGGGCGCATCGCGCGCGGGCTCGCCAAGGACCTCGACGTCCGCGCGACGCTCACGCGCATCGAGCAGGAGTTGCCGGCCGCACCGTACCGGGTGAAGGAGGGCATCAACTTCTGCCTCGTCTGGATTGGTCTCCACCTGCCCGAGTACACCGCGGAGGCCATCGCCATCGGCGAGCGCCTCGGCCGGTGGGACCCGCGGCCGATCCCGAAGGGCTGCACGTCGAGCTACGCGCCGGAGTGGATCGCCGCGTCGCTCGCGCTGCGTCGAGGCGAGAAGACCGCGGCACGAAAGGCGATGGATGCGGCCGCGAAGGCGAAGCCTGCTTCGGCCAGGAAGAAGAGCGCCGGGAAGAAGCCCTCTGCCCCGAAGGGGGCGCGCTGACATCGCGCGCCAAGGTGGGCACGGCCTCGCGAGAGTCCTCCTGTAGGTAGGCCCCCACCTGCTGCACCGAGCACCTCCTGGAAGTCGGGCCCGCTCCATGCGAACAAGAGCCCCCGGCCACCAGCAGCCGGGGATGTCGGCGAGGAGGCCGTGTGGACGAGAAGAAGAAGTCCGAGGCGAGCGGGGAGGGACCGGAGCGGTTGGGGCCGTACCTGATTCAGGAGCAGGTGCAGCAGTCCGACGACAGCCAGGAGGAACTCTATCTGGCCACGCACGAGACGAGCGGGGCCACGGCCCTGGTGCGCAAGCACTCCGCCGAGGAGGGCGCGGCACCGCGCAAGGACTGGCGGGTGCGCCTCGGCTCCTGGGCCTCACGGGGCTACTCCGCCATGGAAGTGGAGCACACCGACTGGGCCAGGGCCCAGGACAGGCAGTCAGCGGAGTCGCTGCTGCTCACGTTGGAGGGTGTGCTCGAGGAAGTACGGCGCATGGCTCGCGTTTTCGACGACACCCACGAGTCCCGCCTCCAGTGGCGTCTGGGATTGGGCGTGGTGAGCGCCGCCACGGTATGCGCCCTGCTCTTCGCGATGGTGCGTCTGGCTTCCGTGTCCCAACCCCCGAGCGCCCCGCCAGCGCCCCTGGAGCCAACCCCCTCCATCGATAGGTTGCTCGCGGACACCACCGCCGATGAGCCATTCGTGCTCGCCCGGCCTCTGCCGAAAGAGCCCTACAAGGGGCAGAAGCGCCCTCCATGTAACCGCCACACCGAGGTGGAGCTCGTCGGCGCGTGCTGGATGCCTCACAGGCTGAAGGCCCCGTGCCCGGATTCCCTCCACGAGCACCAGGGGGATTGCTACGTGCCCGCCTTCAGCGCGAAACCACCGCCCCAGTCGCTCGGGCATTGAGTGGCGTGGGCGCCCTGGCCGTTGCCCAAGAGCTGTGCGCCACGCTGGTAGGCCGCGGATTCAGGGCATGAGCTCCTCCCGCAGGGCCGAGTCGAGCTGGGCTCCCGCGAGGAACACCTCCGCATGGCCGGTGCGCCCATGGGCCGCCGCCTCGCGTTCGTGGAAGGCCGCCAGCGTGGAGCCCACGGCCTCGGCCCCGCCGAACTGGAAGCCGATCTGCGTCCGGTAGCAGGTGCAGCCGGCCACCTTGCGCCGCAGCTCGGCCGACACGTCCACCACCAGGGGCCTCAGGTCCGCGGGCAGCGCTGAATCGGGCCGGGCTCCCGGTTGGCGCACGGCGTAGGGCGTGTCGCGGTACCACAGGGTGCGGGAATCCCAGGCTCCCAGGGACGGCATCAGCCGCGCCACCTGCACGTGGTCCACATGGCTGCCCAGGGCCTGTGGCGCCAGCACCAGGTCCGGCTTCAGCTCGGCCACCAGCGGGGCGAGCCGCTCCACCACCACCGCGCCGATGCCATCGTCCTCGCGCGGCGGAGTGAAGAGGGCCGCCGCGCTGCCATAGCCGCGATGCGGCGCCTCGGGCAGGCCGGTCCACACCAGCGTGTCCACCTCCATCAGCGCCGCGAAGTCGCGATCCTCCTCGCGGCGCATGGCCATGTAGTCCACCTCCGGAGGGAGGCCCTTGTCCGTCTGGCACGCGAGCGCGAAGCCGGTGGGGTGGGGCACCGAGCGGGTGAAGACGGTGACGAGGGCCACCGTCCACCCCCGCGCCTTCAACCGGGCCAGGGTGCCACCGCACGAGAAGGCGACGTCGTCCAGGTGGGGCGAGAGGAAGAGGGCGGTGCTCATAGCAGGTGCGGAGCCTTCCGGAAGCGGCAGGAGGGATCGGCGCTGTCCACGGTGGTGGCCGGGTCGTACAGCCGCGTCCAGCCCGTGTCGGGGCCCGTCCCGGTGATCTGGCCGTACACCTTCTGGATGTGCCGGCCCACCGCCTGCCACGAGTACAGCTCCCGCACCTCGGCCAGGGCCGTGCGCGCGAGGCGGCGGCGAAGCTCCGGATCCTCCAGCATCCGGGCGATGGCATCCGCCAGCGTGCGAGCATCCTGGGGCGGTACGAGCAGCGCGTCCCGGCCGTCCTCCAGGCAGTCCACCACGCCCACCGCCCGCGTGGAGACGATGGGCAGGCCGGTGGCCATGGCCTCCAGCAGCGTGTTGGAGAAGCCCTCCGAGTACGTGGGCGAGACGAACACGTCGCCTCGCCGGTACACCGCGGGCGCGTTCTCGTAGGAGGCATGGCCGGTGAGCTCGACGCGGCCTTCCAGCCCCAGCTCGGCCACCCGGCGGCGCACGGCCTCCAGATCCGGGCCGATGCCGGACACCACCAGCTTCAGCTCGCGGCCGTTGCGCACCAGCATCCGCATCGCGTCCAGCAGCTCCATCACGCCTTTCCGCGCGTCCACGCGGCCGTGGTAGAGCAGCACCGGAGGGTCCCCCACCGCGCCGAGCGACGGCTCGTCACGCGGGTGGAAGCGGCGCGTGTCCGTGGCGCCCGGCACGATGGTGAAGCGCTCCAGGGGCGTCCCATGGTGGCCCCGCACCTCCTCGGCGAAGGAGCGGCTGCCGATCAGCAGCGCCCCGGCGTGCCCCAGCACCGCCAGCATCGCCTGCTTGTGCGTCCCGCAGCAGGTGCCCACCCAGTGGCCGTCACCGCCCTGGATGGACACCACGTTGGGCAGTCCGAGCCGCCGGCTCGCCTCCAGCGCCGCCAGTCCGCAGGGGTAGCCGTACTGCGCGTGGAGGAGATCGAACGGCCGCCGCCGGTGCTCGCGCTCCACGGTGGCCACCATGTCCTCGACGTCCTGCTCGAAGCTGGCCGGCAGACCGGCGCCGATGCGCTGCTCGCCCAGGGACTCGCGGCCCAGCACCGTGACGCCGGGCACGTGAGGCGGAGGCCCGCCGCCGTAGACCGAGACGCCCTCCCGGTCATTGCGGTACTGGCTGACCATCGTCACGTCGTGGCCACAGTCCGCCAGCTCCCGCACCAGGTTGAGGGCGTAGACGCTCATCCCCGAGATGGCCGGGAAGAAGCGCCGGGAGATGAAGCACACCCGCAGGGAGTTCTTCCCACTCATGCCGCCACCTCAGCGTCCGAGGGCAGGTGGGCCCGCAGCCACTCGAGGGCCTGGGGCACCATGGTGTGCGCGCGGTGCGAGTCGCGCGACAGCTCGACGCACACCAGCCGGTCGAAGCGGCTCTCCACCAGCGCCCGCAGCACCGAGGTCACGTCCAGGTCTCCCTCGCCGAAGGGCAGGTGCTCGTGCACGCCGCGCTTCATGTCCTCCAGCGCCACCGTGCCCAGCACCGGCGCCAGCTCGCGCACCGCGTCCGCCGGCACCCGCTCCTGCGTCACCATCAGGTGTCCCACGTCCAGCGCCAGCCGGATGGGCGCAGCGCCCAGCCGCGCCACCTCCTCCTGCAGGCGGCGCCAGTCGTCCACCGTCTCCACCCGCATGCCCGGCTCCGGCTCCACCGCGGCCACCACGCCGCGCGACGCCGCGTAGTCGGACAGCCGGGCCACCCCGTCCACCAACCAGCCCCAGGCCGCCTCCGCGTCCACCCCGGGCCGAGGCACTCCGGCCCAGAAGGACACCGCCTCGCCCCGGCAGGTGGCGCAGATGTCCACCGCCCTCCTCAGGAAATCGAGCCGGCGCTCGCGGCCCTCCGGCTCCGGGCTGATCAGCGTGGGCTCGTGCTTGGCCCGCGGCTCCAGCAGGAAGCGCGCGCCCGTCTCCACCACCAGCCCCAGGCCGAGCCGCTCCAACTGGCCCGCCAGCACCCCCGCGCGGTGCGCCAGCCGGGACGCGAAGGGATCGAAGTGGTGGTGATCCAGCGTGAGGGCCACCCCGTCGTAGCCGCTGTCGGCGATGAGCCGCAGCGCGTCCTGGAAGCGGTGATTGGCGACGCCGTTGGTGTTGTAGGCGAAACGCAGGCTCATGACAGACCTCCCCCGAAACGGCGGCCGTGCAGCACCTGCTGCACGCTGTGGCGGCCCGGCTCGCGATAGAGCGAGTACAGGCGGCCCACGCGCTGCTCGGCCAGCCGGACGTTGAACCAGGCGGGTCCTCCCAGCCGCTCCTCGGCGGCGGGCGTCAGGAGCACCGGCCGGGCGCCCTCCGGCGGCGTGCCGAGTCCCGCCAACCCCTCCTCGCGTGCCATCAACCGGGCCACGTTCCGCTCGCCGAGGCGGGAGTAGGTCATTGTCTCCACCTCGAGCCCCGGCACGAGCACCTTGACCACGTGGATGGAGTGGTCCGCGGGAGACATGTCGGCCACGAGGATGTCGAAGCCGGCGGCGTGCAGCGGATCCACCACCTGCCGGCAGCGGACCGCCGGATTCTCGGCGACCTGGACCCGGGGGAGGTCGGCGAAGCGCACCTTGCGCTTGCACGAGACGGTGATGGCCGACAGTGCGCGCAGCGCATCCGCGGACATGCGGGCCCACTCCACCATGCCGTACAGGGCCCGAGGCTCCTCCCGGTCCACGTTCACCTGGGGAAGGAACTGCTCCAGGTAGCCGGGCGGGGCCACGCGGGCCACGTGCTCCAGCGGTCCGTGCATGAAGGCCTTGCGCGCCCGCGAGCCGGCGTACTCCAGCAGCGCCTTGCGCAGGGCGCGATTCCGGTCCGGATCGGCCGCCTCGCCGCAGGCCGTCACCATCAGGGGCTGATCGCCCACGTTCGGGTCCTTCGCCACCACGTACAGGTTCACCAGGCCGAACTCGGTGGTGGCCAGCTTGGGAATCACCTCGATGCCGAGCTGGCGGTAGCGCTCCAGCAGCGCCCGGACGTCCGGGGACAGGTCCGCCCCCTCCAGGTCGAGCACGACGCCCTGATCCATCGCGCGGAAGCACAGGCCATTGCCATCGCGCTGGAGCAGCTCGAGCAGGCCGTGGGCCATCGCCTGCTCGCGGGTGAGTCCGGCGCCCTGGCCGTTGGTGATGGGGAGGATGAGGGGCGAGCGGCCGTGGAGCTGGCTGGGATGGATGGCGACGTACTCCTCCGGCACCAGCACGCGCTCGCCGGTGGACAGCCGCCGCATCTCCACCCAGGTGAGCAGCATGTCCGGGTGGTAGGGGCTGCCGGCCGGCAGGCTCAGCGTGAGCGGATCCGCCACGCCGGCGTTGCCCCGCATGCGCACCAGCTCGTTGTAGCTGCCGTGGAAGCGGGGGAGGGTCATCAGGGTCCGCTCGGAGAAGACCTCCTCGGCCAGCTCGCCAATGGCGCTGACCATGCCCTCCTCCTCGGTGGCGCCGTACCCGTGGGAGGTGATCCACGGCCCGTCCTTCATGCGCAGGCTGGAGGCCACCACCGGGATGCCGACGCGATCGATGGCGTCGTCCCGGAACAGCAGCAGCTCTCCGGGCGGCATGGCCCGGGCGTAGGCGTCTCGTGCTGCTTTCAGACTCATGACAGCTCCTCCATGGGAATGGGCCGGGTGTGCGGCATGCCGGCGAGCAACCGATCGAACAGGGCCAGCGCGTGCGCGCGGGTGACACCGCGCGCGAACTCGAAGGGGGTAAAGACGTTCTCGAAGGGAAGCCACTCGAGCACCGCGCGGTAGCGGCGCAGCTCGCCGTGGCTCAGGGGGATGGCGGCATGGAAGCCCTTGTGACTCGAGAGCGCCACCGGCCGGCCCCGGGCGTCCAGCTCCACCTTGAGGACGTCTCCGCAGAAGAGCGAGCGCGTGCGCGCGTCGTACATCACGCACTGGCCCTCGTAGTGGCCGCCCACGCAGTGAAGGGTGAGCCCGGGGGCCAGCTCGTGCTCGTCGTCCACGGGCCAGCGCACCTGGAAGGCCTTGGTGTAGGGCACCGCGTCGCGGTGGAGCACCAGCAGCGGATCGAACCGCTCCTGCAACTGCCACAGCGCGCCGAAGCCGTGCGGGTGCGAGGCGGACAGCACCTGGATGCCCCCCAGCGAGGCGAGGTGCTCCAGCGCCCGCCGCGAGTACCAGGGGGCACCCTCGAAGGCCACGTTGCCCTCGGGCCGCCGCAGCAGCCAGCCGGTACCGCCCAACCCGAAGGGCGGCGTGCAGTGGAAGCCGAGCACTCCCGGCAGCGCCTCGTACCAGGAGGTCTCCAGCGTCTCCGCCACCTGGGCGGCGGAGCGGAACTCCCAGCCGTTCTCCGGCAGGGCGTTGCGCACGTCCATGCAGATGGGACAGTGCGGCGGGCGCTCGTGGGAGAACCACGGTTGCCAGGAGCCGCAGTTGCAGCAGGCGTAGCGGCTCAATGGCATGACGCGTCCTCCCAGGAGCGGGGGGCACACGCCTGGCTCAGCAGGGAGAGCAGGCGCACGTCCCGCTCGGGAGCGAAGGGGTAGGGGCGGCCCTCCAGCACGCAGGAGGAGAAGGCCTCCGCCTGGTGGAGGAAGGGGCTCCGGTCCTCTTCGGGGGAGAGGGGCACCCCCGTCTCCACGCCGGTGGCCGCGTCCGTGAGCGTCAGCGAGCCTCCCGGCGTCTGGCCCATCGTCTTGTAGGCCAGCGCGCGGGCCCGGGTGCCGATCAGCTCCAGGGTGCGGCGCGGGTAGTTGTCCGGGCAGTTGTAGGCCACCTGGAGCAGCCCCAGGGCGCCGCCGCGGAACCTCCCCATGAGGATGGCGCCGTCATCCACCGGGTAGTCGTGTACGCGCCGCTGCATCAGGGCCGTGAGGGACGTCCACTCGTCCTCCAGCAGCACCTCCAGCAGATCGATTCCATGGGGCGCCAGATCGATCATCGCGCCGCCTCCGGCCTGGTGCGGATCGATGCGCCAGTTGCGCGGCGCCCAGTCGCGCGGCAGCCAGCAGGCGTAGTGGATGCGCGCCTGGGTGATGGTGCCGAGCACGCCCTCGCGCACCAGGGTGCGCAGCTTGCGGTGGGCGGCGTGGTGGCGCTGGTCGAACGCGGTGGCGTACTGGACGCCCGCGCGCCGGCACGCCTCCACCATGCGAGTCCCTTCCTCGGGACGGATGGCCATGGGCTTCTCGCACAGCACGTGCTTGCCGGCGGCGGCGCAGGCCACTGTCACCTTCTCGTGCACGTGGTTGGGCGTGGCCACGTAGACGGCCTCCACCTCCGGATTCGCCAGCAGCTCCTCCAGCCGCGTGTACCGGGCCGCGCCGTCACCGGGCATGCGCGCCAGCGACTCCGGGTCCGGATCGCACAGGGCCACCAGCCGGGCATTGCCCGCCTCCAACAAGGCCGGTGCCACGTAGTCGCGGGCCACCCAGCCACAGCCCACGATGGCCCATCCGAGCCGCCGCGAGCGATGGAACGCTCGTTCCATGAGGACACCTCTCCCAGGACTGTCGTTTTCCACGGCGGCCGCGGTCAGGCCTGAATGCCCGCCGCGGCCAGCACCGCGTTCTCGTAGGACTGCATGGGCCCGTCGTGGACCAGCTCCAGGTCCTCCAGCGCATGGCGGAGGGTGAAGCCAGCGGCACGGGCGTGGAAATCCATCTCCAACACCCGGTCCAGCACGTCGGCGGCGTGGAAGGCGCGGGCCTCCGGCGTGCCGGTGTGTGGAAGCACGCGCCGGGCTTCCCGGATGCGCGCGGCCGGTCCCGCGGGCAGCGTGGCCAGCACCTCCTCGGTGAGCCGCTCCGCCATGGGCCCCACCGCGTCACCGAGCAGCACGTCTCCGGCGTAGCCCGCGTCCGGCAGCACCACGTTGAAGAGGTGGTGGCTCAACCCCGCCACGAAGGGCTGAGCGGGGCTGGCGCCGAAGAGAGGGGCCACGAGCACCGCCCCGACGGCGACGGCGTAGCAGTGGTCCGCGTGGCTCTCCGCGGGCTCCAGGAGGATGCGGGGACGGCCGGGGAGCGTGGCCCCGGCGCGTGGCTGGCGCACCAGCCGCTCCACGAAGGGGGGAGGGGCGGTGTCCTCGGTGCCGAGCGGCTCCGCGAGCGCGGCGTGCAGCCGCTCCCGGAGGCCCGGCTCCAGGGGACCGGCCGCCGCATCCAGCGCGCGGTGGAGGAGCCTCCAACGCGCGAGGAGACGGCAGACCGGCCCGGTGGAGGACCTCGGCGTCGATGCCTCCGAGCCGTACCGCGACCAGGGCGAGCGCTGTCTCGCGCAGCGCCAGGGCCTCGGGATCGGCACCCGCGACGAGCGCCGCCCAGGCCCGCCGGAATCCTCGCGCCGCCAGGCCGTCCAGGTGGTCGGCGGTGCGGACCCGCTTGAGGTCCATCAGCTCCCCCAACAGCGGGCGCAGCGTGGCCAGGCGGTCCGGGACCGTGGCCGTGTCCGGAACGGAGGCATTCATGGGCTAGCCCCGGAGCAGCTCGTTGCCGACGACGGGCCGCACACTCCCGGCGGACAGCCATTTCATGAGGCGCCGCTGCTGCTCGGGCATGGCGTGCTCGGGCGTGCGGCCGTCCTGCGTCATGGGCGCCTTGAAGAAGCAACCCAGGGCCTCGACGACTCCGCCCTCGCCGCGGCGCTTGGCCAGGTCCAGCGTGCGCGCCAGCTCCACCACCAGCGGCGCGGCCAGGATGGAGTCCTTGCACAGGAAGTTGATCTTGAGCTGCATGGGCTGGCCGAGGAAGCCGAGGACGTCGATGTTGTCCCACGCCTCCTTGTTGTCGCCGCGCGGCCGGTAGTACTGGATTTGAACGATGTGATCCTGGACCTTGTAGCCGAGGATGCTGTCCAGCACGGCACCCTTGGTGTCGATCTTCGAGGCCTTCGAGGCCGGATCGTTGAGGGCCTCGCCGTCCCGGTTGCCCAGGATGTTGGTGGAGTACCAGCCGGACACGTACAGCGCGCGATCCCTCAGGGCCGGAGCCAGCACCGTCTTGAGCAGCGTCTGGCCCGTCTTCCCATCCTTGCCCGCCACGGGCGCGCCGTTGCGCCGCGCCAGCTCCAGCAGCGCCGGCACGTCGGCGGCGACGCTCGGCGTGAAGTTGGCGAAGGGGATGCCTCGCGAGACGGCCGCGTAGGCGTAGAGCATGGCCGGGCTGATCTCCGGATCATTGATGTCGAGCGCCGCCTCGAAGGCCTCCGGCGTGGCGAACTGCGGCAGGGCCGTGTTCACCGGACGCTCGGTCGAGGCGCAGTTGATCATCACCACCCGGTCCAACTGCTGCTCGCGCTGGAAGCGCTCCAGGTCCTGATGGATGGCCTCCACCTGCGCACGCAGCCCGCTCATCTTCTTGTTGGATGAGCCCACCATGTTGCGGCAGAAGTTCCGGTTGGACACGGCGGGCCAGGGCCGCAGCTTCGACAGCACGGGCTCCACCGCCTGGAACTGGCTGTCGGTCAACACGCCATGCGTGCGCGCGGCCTTGGCCAGATCATCATCGTACAGATCCCAGCCCCCGAAGGTCAGGGCCCCGTAGTCCACCAGACCCGTGCCCTTCACTCCGGCCAGCGGCAGGCCCGTGGTGTCCACCACGCCCCGCTTGAGCAGCTCCATTCCCGCGATAGCGGTGGTCGCCACGGCCCCACCCATCCCCACGACCGCAATCCCCAGACGATCCCCGTACATGCCTGACGACTCCCCTCACGTGTGACGCGTGTCGGGCTCGCGCTCTCTCGAACCCACACAATGAGTCATCATGGGACAAAGCCTATTCAAGGCCGGAAAAGCCGAATGTCCCGAAGGACGAGACTGGCGTCCGGAGGATGAAAAAGAGCCCGCCGCGAACGGGTTTCGCGGCGGGCTCCGGAAGGTGCGAGGGATTGGACGGATTAGAGCGTGCGCGCCTTCCACCGGCCACGCCGGAAGAAGACGGCGCTCAGCGTGCCGAGCGCGCAATAGCCGAAGGCGATGGCCAGGAAGACGCCGGAAGGGCCGAGCCCCAGCGTCTTGGAGAGGAAGTAGGCCAGGGGCAGCTGCAGCAGCCAGGAGCAGAGCAGGTTGATGAGGGTGGGCGTGGTGGTGTCCCCCGCGCCATTGAAGGCATGCGGGAGGACCGTCCCAAAGGCGTAGAAGATCATGCTGCAGCTCACGATTCGCAGGCAGCGCGTGGCGTGCAGGACCACGTCGGCCTCCGTGGTGAAGGCCCGCACGAGCGGCTCGGCGAACACCAGGAAGCCGAGGGCCATCGCCCCCAGCAGGAACAGGGTATGAAAGCTGGCCCGCCAAGCCGCGAGCTCGGCCCGCTCCGGATCCCTGGCGCCCAGGCTCTGGCCCACCAGCGTGCCCGCGGCGTGGCTCAGGCCCCACGAGGGCTGCTGGGCGAAGAGGAGGATGCGCATGGCGATGGTGTAGCCGGCCATCGCCGCGCTGCCGAAGCTGGAGACGAGCCGCATCAACACCAGCCAGCTGGACATGACGAGCAGGGATTGGAGGAGGGCACTGCCCGACAGCCGCAGCAGGGCGAGCAGGGTGGCGGGTTCCAGCCGCAGGTGTCGGCGCCGGATGACGAGCCGGCCGCCGCCGCGCATCAGCCCGTGGACCTGGTAGAGCACGCCCACCGAGCGCCCGAAGGTGGTGGCCACCGCCGCGCCGAGCACCCCCAGCTCGGGCAGCGGGCCCACGCCGAAGATGAGGCAGGGGGCGAGCACGATGTTGATGGCGTTGGCCAGCCACAACGCGCGCATGGAGGTGGCGGCGTCTCCGGCACCCCGGAGGATGGCGCTGATGAGGAACAGCAGCGTGATGACGAGCGTGCTGCCCAGCATCACCCGCGTGTAGGCCGCGCCGTGCTCCACCACCCAGGGCGAGGCCCCGAGCACCGAGAGCAGCGGGCGCGCGAACAGGATGCCTCCCACCGCCACGGGCAGCGCCAGCAACAGTCCGAGCCACAGGGCCTGCATGGCCGCGCTCGCCGCGCGCTCGGGATCCTTTTCACCGATGCGCCGGGACACCAGGGCCGTGGCTCCGATGGACAGGCCCATGGGCAGCGTCTGGATGCACGTGAGGATGGACTCGGTCATGCCCACGGTGGCCACGGCCTCCGCGCCCAGCCGCGAGACGAAGAAGACGTCCACCAGGGCGAAGATGGACTCCATCACCATCTCCAGCACCATGGGCACCGACAGCAGCAACAGGGCGCGATCCACGGAGCCGGTGGTGAGGTCGTGCTTGACGCCGCGCACGGCATCCCACAGCACGGGAAGCCATCCCTTGCCTTCCTCGATGGAAGGGGAGGAGGCGGGCGTGAGGAACTCAGGTGTGGTGGGCTGCGACATGGAATGAAAAGCGGCTCGCTCCGAACCCGGGTAGGGGACGCCAGGGAACGGGTACAGCCGCGTTCTTCATCCACCCCCCGGCGAGGCCCGCCTGGCAGCCAGGGTGGGAGGCCGCCAGGACGGGGCACCTGCCCCCGGCGTCAGGGCGACTGGATGATGATGTCGTCCACGTACACGCCGTCGAAGTGCTTGGTGTTGTTGGACTCGAAGCGGAAGCGGAGGCGCAGCGTCGAGCGGCCCGAGAGCGGCAGGTTCAGCGAGCGCACCGCCCACGACAGGTTGCCCGTGTAGGGCCTGGCCGTGAGCGGCGTCCAGGCGCCTCCGTCGAGGCTCACGTCCACGTAGACGAAGTCCTTAGCCCATGACATCCAGGGTTCTACGCCGTCCGCCTGGCCACGACGAGCCACGTCACTCCGCCGAGCTGCACCTTCCCGCCCGTCCGGTAGGGCTCGCATTCGCGGACCACATCCTCTTCCCAGGCCCGCTGCTCCTCCGGCGGCAACTCGGCCGCGAGCTTCGCCACGGGGCCTCCGAACGAGCGAATCCAACGCACGATGCCCGAACCATCCTCGGCTTCCACCACGGGGATGTGCATCGACTCGACGTGCTCTGCCGTGAACCCGCCGCGCGCCAACACCGTGCGCAGGTGCTCGGGGTCGGAGAAGCGGAACACCCCCGGGGCATCGGGCTCGACGGGGGGCAGCGGCCGGTAGCGGGCCATGGTCCTGCGCGGCAGGGACGCGTACTCGACCTGCTCGGGCCCCGCCCAGGTCGCGCACACCAGGAGTCTGGAAGGGTGGAGTGCCCGCCACATCCGCTCGAGCGCGCGCTCGGGCCGGGGCATGGCCATCAACCCCCAGCGCACGGTGGCCGCATCGAAGGACTGCTCGGGCAGCTCGAGCGTCTCCGCATCCGCGGCACGGAACTCGATGTTCGTGAGGGCCAGCGCCCGTGCCTGCTCCCGCGCGGCGTCGAGCATGCCGTCGACCAGGTCCGTTCCCAGCACGAAGCCGGAGGGGCCCACCCGTTGCGCGGCGCGCAGGGACGGCTCGCCCATGCCCGAGGCCACATCGAGCACCCTCATGCCCGGCTGGAGGCAGGCGAGGTCCAGCATCCGCTCGCTGACGGACGCCGTGAGACGGGACTCCATGTCGTGGTAGCGGCGGACCAGCGCGACACGCTCGGCCCAGATGGTCTGCGGCGGCGGGGCGGGGGTTGTCATGGGAGTCGCCAGGCGGTGAGGGGACATGAAGCGGAAGGCTCCCACGGACTTCCGTGGAGCCTCCGCTGGACGGGTGCCGGGCTACAGCTTCGCGAGGGCCGCGTCGTAGTCCGGCTCCTGGCCGATCTCGGGCACCTGCTCGGTGTGGAGGATCTTGCCGTTCTCATCGAGCACGACGACCGCGCGCGAGTAGAGGCCGGCGAGGCCCCCGTCCTGGATGGTCACGCCGTACTGCTTGCCGAAGTCGCCGCGGAAGCCGGAGAAGGTGAGCGCCTTCTCGATGCCCTCGGCGCCGCAGAAGCGCTTGAGGGCGAACGGCAGGTCCATCGAGACGTTGATGACGGTGACGTCGGGCTTCTCGGTCGCGCGCTTGTTGAAGGTGCGCACGGACGTCGCGCAGACCCCGGTGTCGATGCTGGGGAAGATGTTGAGCACGCGCTTGCCCGGAATGGACGAGAGCTTCTTGTCGGCGAGGTCGACGCCGGTGAGCGTGGCGTCCGGCGCCTGGGTGCCCACGGCGGGCAGGTTGCCCCCGGTCTGGACCGGGTTTCCCTTCAGGGTGATCTTGGCCATGAGTGCGTCTCCTTCGAGGTGGAGGGGGTTACGGCTTGGAGGGTTCGGGCCACAAGGTCGCGGAATCGATGTTCTTGACCGCCACGAGGCTCTTCTTCGTCCGGGGATCGAACACATGGGCCGAGCGCGTCTCTCCCAGGACGAAGACGAGCAGCATCCCACCGCGCACCTGGAAGCCGAGGCGCTCGCCCGGTCTGGCCGTCAGCCCCTCGAGCTCCACCAGCTTCCCGTCTTGTTCCCAGCGCACCGGGACGGAGGGGTAGCGGGAGTCGTCTTCCGGATCCTGGGCGGTCCAGTAGTACAGCGCCCCTCCTGGCGTGGGCAGGGCCATCCAATTGCCAACCATCGCCTGCTTCTGCCCCGGCAGGGCGGCGTCCAGCTTCTTCGCGGCGGCCTCCGGGGCCTCTTGTCCGGGCAGGTCTCCGAACAGGGAGAGCGTCTGGTCGGGCAGCGCCTTGGCGGCGTCGAGCACGTTGACTCCGGCGCTTCCCTCCGACTCGAAGGAGGCCGGCTTCGACTCGATGCGCTTCCAGTCCGCCCCCTCCTGCTGGAACGCGAGCGCCTGCCCCCGCGTGCCCTCGTCCTCCACCGGGACGTCGGAGACGAGCGCCAGCAGGCGGCCCTGGGCATCGAAGGCCACCTTGTGGATGCGCGGCGTGTCGGAGCCCTGTCCTCCCAGCAGGGTGAGCAGCCCCTTCAGGTCCACCGGCTTGACGCTCTTCGCGGGAAAGTCCACCCGCCAGACGCGTGGCTGGGTGCGATCTCCCATGGCGGGGTTGAACACCAGCCCCGCGGTGCCATCCGGGCTCCAGGAAAGCTGGGACTCGTCACACGCCGCATCGAAGGCGAAGACGGTGGGTTCACCGGAGGGCAGTGGTTGCCGCACCCACTCGCAACGTTGGGCGTCCACGGGCTTGAGATACGAGAGCGCGGACCCGGACGCGGGCGCCGGGGGAGGCGCCTTGTTGGCAGCGGGCGCGGTGGTGGCACCCGGGGCCGTGGCGGCGGGAGCGGGAGGGTTCGACTTGCAACCCGCCAGGACAAGGACGGCGGCGAGCAACGGACGAGACCAGCGAAGCAGGGGCATGGAACTCCTGGGCCTCCGGAGGGAAAGGGCCGGGGAGACTAACACGCACGGTGCCGGTCAGAAGGGGCTCTCGCGAGCGGACACCCCCTGTTGGATCCTCCTGTGCGAATGCGCGAGAATGGAGGTTGCAGAGCGAGCAGCGAAGGAGGCGAAGCACATGTCCAAGAAATGGAGGGTCGCCAAGGCCCTGGAGCAACTCCTGGCGGAGTTGAACAGCCATGCTCCCAAGCGCAGCACGCTGAGTGACGGAGCCATTGGAGACGCTGCTCACGCCTCGCGGAAGAGCGACCACAACCCCTGGGTCGACGATGGGGGCTTGGGAGTCGTGACCGCGCGCGACTTCACGCATGATCCCGCGCATGGCGCGGACATGGACAAGATCGTGGCGCACCTGGTCAAGCGCCGCGACCCTCGGATCAAATACATCATCTGGAATTGGAAGATATGGCGGTCCTACGACAAGCTGGGCGTCAGCGCGTGGACTCCCATCCCCTACGACGGCACGAATGGGCATACGAAGCACGCCCACATCTCCGTGAATTCCGACAAGGCCTCGTACGATTCGACGGCGACGTGGGGGCTGTCGAAGGGGATGGTCGTCGTCAAGGACGTGGGCGTTTCCAAGGACCAGAGCAACAACACCCCCCATGGTGGGCAGAAGACGGCGTCCAGGTTCGAGAAGTACAAGGAAGGCGTCGAACCGGGGGCCCGTATCATCAAGGAGGGCAGCGCGGGCAATGACGTCAAATGGGTCCAGGACGCGCTGGGCGTGCGTGCCGATGGCTACTTCGGCGCCATCACGGAAGCGACGGTCATCCACTGGCAGAAGTCACAGAAGCTGACGCCGGATGGAATCGTGGGTCCCATGACTTGGAAGGCGCTCAAGGCCTTCATGGCCCCGAAGACTCCGAAAAAGCCGGTCCAGCAGCGCCCGATCGAGCAGCAGCCCGCCCAGGTGAGCCACATCGGGTTCGTCAAGAATGGCCGCACCTTCCCCAGCCAGGATGGCTACCCCGTCTATGCCCAGGGCTATGACGAGACCACCGGCCGCAGCGAGGACTGGAGCAGCATCGTCATCGCCAGTCAGTCCGGGAGGACCGTCAGCGCCATTGGCTGTGCCATGACGGCCGTCACCATGGCGCTCAGCGGCATCACCGGTAAGACGATCACCCCGGACGAGATGGCCACGTTCATGAAGAGCAAGAACGGCTTCGGGCCCGGAGGCGACATCCTGTCGTGGGACCTGATGGGGACGCTGGTCACTCCGCAGGTGGATCTCTTCCGCCACACCGGCTTCACGGCGGACAAGATCGACCAGGAGCTCGCCGCCGGCCGGCCGGTGATCGTCCACGTCGACTACGTCACCAAGAACAGCGCGGGGAAGCGGGAAGGAAAATACGATGGGACGGGCGACCACTGGTTCCTCGTCACGGGCCGCACCGCGGACAAGCAGTACCGGGCAAGCGATCCCGCCCTCGGCAGGATGATCACGCTGCACCGGATGGCGGATGGCAGGCTCGAGGCCGACGTCGCCAGCAAGTACGGAACGAAGTACCGCACGGTCGGCAATGCCGTCACCTTCAGCCGGGGCCCCGCGGCCCGTGTGGCGGACAACAAGAGCCCGGGCATCACCCCGAAAACCAACGGGACCTCGTCCACGAAGATCGTCGTCCTCAAGCCCGCGCAAGACAAGAAGGGAGGCAAGGTCCCCGCCAATTCGCCCCTGCCCGCCTTCGCGGGCGCGGACCGCGCGGGGACGGTGAAGGCCATCCACGCCGAGTGCCTCCGGCAGGGCGTGACGATGGTGGAGCAGATCGCCTACGTCCTCGCCACCGTGGAGCTGGAGACGCGCCACTTCCAGCCCGTCAAGGAGGCGGACTACCTGGGCGCGAAGGCCGAGGCGTACCGCAGGAAGAATCTGCGCTACTACCCCTACTACGGGCGTGGCTACGTGCAGCTCACGTGGAAGGAGAACTACGAGAAATACACCAAGCTCCTGGGCGCGGACCTGGTGAACAATCCGGACCTCGCCTTGCGGCCGGACGTGGCGCTCTTCGTGCTGGTGCATGGCATGAAGAAAGGCATCTTCACGGGCGCGTCGCTCTCCACCTATATCAATGCCTCGCGCGTCGATTTCCGCGGGGCCCGTGCCATCATCAACGGCTCGGACAGGGCCGATGAGGGCGCGGGGTATGCCCGCCAGTGGCTGAGCGCCCTGAAGATGAAGAAGGTGAGCTGAGCTGGATGGAGCCCAGGTGCTCCGAAGGTCCCCGTGCACGGCGCGCGGGGACCTTCCTGGAGCTCCGGCTTCAGCCCACCGCTACACGCAGGCGACGATGCCGCACGAGCAGATCGTCCGCGGACAGTCGAGGACCGTGGGCGCGGCGCAGCGGAGGGTGTCGACGGAGTAGTCCGCGGGCCGCTTCCCGCCGGAGATGCCGACCAGCTCGTCCTCCTCGAGCAAGGCATTGGTGACGCGCGACAGGGGGGGCTCACTCCACCCGGCCGCCGCTGCGCATCTGCGCTCGCACCAGCTCCGCGTAGATGCCTCCGCGCAGCAGCAGCTCCTGGTGCTTTCCCGCCTCCACCAGGTGGCCCTCATCCATGACCAGGATGAGGTCCGCGTCCACCACCGTGCTCAGCCGGTGGGCGATGATGACGCGCGTGCACCGGAGCGATGCCAGCGATTGTTGCACCCGCGCCTCGGTGATGGCGTCCAGGGAGCTGGTGGCCTCGTCCAGCAGCAGCACCGCCGGCTGCTGCATCAGCGCCCGCGCCAATGCCAGACGCTGCCGCTGCCCTCCTGACAGCGATGCGCCCCGGTCCACCAGCGGCGTGTCGTAGCCCATGGGCATGTTCATCACGTCGTCATGGAGCTGCGCCAGCCGGGCTGCTTCGATGACGGGCTCCAGCGGGGCCGTCGGGTCGGTGATGGCGATGTTGCCGCGCAGCGTGGAGCTGAAGAACGTCGGCTCCTGGGGCACCACCCCCATCTGGCCGCGCACCGAGTGCAGGTCCAGCTCCGTCAGGTCCTCTCCATCGAAGAGCACGCGCCCGGAGGTGGGCAGGTACAGGCCGAGCAACAGGTTGGCCAGCGTCGTCTTCCCCGCGCCCGAGCGGCCCACGATCGCCACCGACTGGCCGGGCTCGATGCGCACCGACACGTCCTGCACCACCAGCGGTGACGTGGACGCGTAGCGGAAGGACACCCGGTCCAGCTCGATGCCTCCCTGCAGCTTCACCTGACGGCCCGGTTTGGATGCATCCCTCTCGGGCGGGGTGTCCAGCACGTCGTCGATGCGCTCGATGTAGCTGCGCAGCAGTTGGAGCTGGCTGCCCGTCGTCACCAGGTTGCCCAGTGGCACCAGCAGGGCCCCGGCCAGCGCGTTGAGCCCCATCATCGTTCCCAGCGACATGTTTCCCTTCAGCACCAGCAGGGCGCCGCAGGTGAGCAGCACCAGGGGCGCCACCAGCCGCAGCGTCCCGGTGAGCGCGTCCACCCACGCCGTCAGCCGGCCCCGCTTCACCGATACGTTGAGCACGTTGACGAAGCTCTCCGAGAAACGCTGCACCGCCTGGTGCTCCACGCCGAACGCCTTCAGCGTCTGGATGCCCGTGAGCATCTCGATCTGGTAGCTCTGGTTCTTCGCCTCCACCTCCAGGTTCTCCGACATCAGCGCGCGCTGGCGCCTCGTGGAGAGCAGCAGGATGAGGATCTGCAGGCTGCCCAGCCCCAGCACGATGAGCGCCATGATCGGGCTGATCAGGAACAGCAGCCCGAGGTAGAGGACCACCAGCGCCCCATCGAGCAGCGCGGACAGCGTGCTGGAGGAGAGGATCTCCCGCACCGTGGCGTTGCTGTTGAGCCGCTGCATCAGGTCTCCCGCCGCGCGCACCTGGAAGAAGGCGTAGGAGAGCCCCACCAGGTGCTCCAGGAAGCCCAGCGTCATGTTCGAGTCCAGGCGCGTGCGCAGCTCGAGCAGCAGGTGGCTCCGGATGAGCGAAGTGAGGAGCTGGAAGCCCGCCAGCGAGATGAAGCCCAGGCCCACCACCAGCAGCAGCTCCCTGTCCCCTCGCGGCACCACCCGGTCGATGATCAGCCCCGTCAATGCCGGCACCGCCAGCGCGAAGAGCTGCAGGATGAGCGAGACGACGATGATGCGTTGCAGGACGTGCGACTGCTGGAGCACCTGCAGCGCGTACCTCGCGGCCGAGCGGGCCCGGGGCTTCTTGCCCGTCTCGAAGTTCTCGCCCGGCTCCAGCAGCAGGGCCACGCCGGTGAAGGACTGGCGGAAGCGCTCCAGGGATACCTTGCGCCGGCCGTGTCCCGGATCCAGCAGGTGCACGCCGTCCCGTCCCAGCTTCTCGAAGACGACGAAGTGCGAGAACCGCCAGTGGAGGATGGTGCCCGTGGGCAGGTAGTGCAACGCCTCGTCGTCCACCGAGACGCCGCGCCCTCGCAGCCCGAAGGTGCGGGCCGCGCGCAGGATGTCCAGCGCCGACACCCCATCGCGTGCCGCGCCCATCGACTGGCGGACCTCCTCCAGGCGCATCGGCTTGCCGTGGTAGCCGAGCACCATGGCCAGGCAGGCCGCGCCGCACTCGATCTCCGACAACTGGCGCACCAGCGGAATGCGGCGCTCGCGGCCCCTCACCTGGAGGTTGCGGAAGGCGGGGAACCGCTCGGTGAGCCCCGGATGCCGGACGGCGTCAGTCCTCATGTCCCAGTGCTCCCTTCAAGCCCGGAATCAGCGTGACGAGGATGCGCTCCTTGCGCACGCGCGCGTCGGCCTGGGCCAGCATTCCGTCGAAGTAGTTGTAGGTCTTTCCCTTGAGGGTGAAGGTGGGCGCGTCGATTCGTGCCCGGACCAGCACCATGGGGCCCTCGAGCTCCACCGCATCACCCGTGTCCGCGCCGAGGTAGCGGCGGACCTCGGTGGGACCGATGATCTGATCTCCCACCGACTCGATGGTGAACGTCTGGTATTCGTGGGTGAAGCCGTTGAGCTCCACGCGCAGCGGCTTGCCCGGCTCGAGCCTCGGCCGGTAGCCGCCGGGCAGCAGCGCCACCAACGTCACGTGCACGTCATCTCCCACCACGGACACCACGTTCTCTCCCGGGTTGACGAACTGGCCCTGGCGCACGCGCAGGGTGCCCACCACTCCGGCGTGCGGCGCCCTCAGCGTCCGGGCCTGCTGACGGGCCTCGGCCAGCTCGCGCTCGGCGCGCAGCGACGTGAGGGCCTGGCGCGCGGCCTCGTCCGCCGGGTCTTGCAACACGCGGACGAGCTGCAGCTCGAACTCGCGCTGAATCCGCTCCAGGGAGGCCGTCTCGTCCTGGGAGAGGAAGCTCACCAGCGGCTGTCCGGCCTCCACCCGTTGTCCGGGCTTCACCTCCACCGAGGCGACGATGCCCGGCAACTGGGTGGTGAGATCGCTGCGGCCCTCGACCTTCACCATCGCCGGGCCCGAGGCGTATTCGGGGATGGTGCCGAGCACCGAATAGAGGGCGGCGCAGACGACCAGGGCGATCAGCACCCAGTACGTCCAGCGGGTCCACTTGGGGGAGATGCGGAGGACGTCTCCGTCTTCCTGGGCTCCCTCGTGATGGCGCAGGGCCTCCTCGCGGAAGATGCGAGGCCGTTGCGTGGCTTCCATGCTCAAGGCGTCGCCCCCGCGGAGCCGCCGGTGCCCCGCCCACCTATCTGTTGCGAGGGTCCCGGCCGGACGTGGACGACCATGCCCGTGGAGACCTCGGAGGGTGGTGGCTGATTGAAGGTGGCGGTGGCGAAGACGAGCCGGGCCGCGGAGTCCACCTCGGGCGCCACGCTCTCCACCGTGCCGCCGAGCGCGAGGTCATGCTGGATCGCCTTCACCTCCACGGGGCCGCCCGGCTGGAGGCGCCGCGCCGCGTCCTCGGGAACGGCGAAGCGCACCTTCCAACCGCCCGTGCCCAGCAGCTTGAGCACCGGCTGCCCCGCGCCCAGCCGCGCCCCGGGGCTGGTGAGCTTCGCGGCCACCACGCCATCGAACGGAGCCACGAGCGTGGCGTCATCGAGGTTCTGCCGCAGCTCGGTGGCCTCGGCGCGCCGCTGGAGTGTCTGCGCGCGGGCGGCCTGCAGGCGGGCATTGGCGGTGCTCTCCTCGTAGCGCACCCTGTCCAGCTCCTCCTGGGAATAGACGCCCAGCTCCAGGGAGCGCGGGGTGAAGTAGCGGGCCCTCTTCGCGCGGGCCTCGGAGAGGGCCAGGCGGGCCGCCTGCTCCTCGGCGCGCGAGCCCTGGAGGCTGGCCTCGGCCGCGGCCAGGTCCTGGCTCAGCGAGCGCGTGTCCAGCCTCGCGAGCACCTGTCCCTCGCGGACACGCTCACCCACCTCCACCTCGAGCTTCTCCAGCCGCGAGTCGAAGCGGGTGCTCACGTTCACCGTCTCATGGGGAATGATGACGCCGAGGAAGGGCTCCTCGGTCCCCGTCCGGGAAGCGGCACCACCAACCACCCCCTGGGCGGGTGGTGGGCCGTTCCCGGTCGGGCCAGGGGTCGCGAGAGCGGGCGCCGCAGCCCCCACGCTCCCCAGACAAGCCAGTGCCCCTCCCACTGCCATCATCCGCACCCAACGACGCATCCCGTGTTTCTCCCGATGGCAGGTCCCAATCGGGATGACGCGTCAGGCGGTGTTTGTGACGTGTCAGCGTGCAGGGACGGGAGGCGGGGCTCCGGGCCCGCTCGCATGCTCACCTGGGATGGCCGGGGCTCCGCGGGGCCTCACCCCTCGCTCTTTCTTCCCGGCTCCTGGGAATGGTCCCGCTCCCGTCTCGGCTCCCGAGAATCCTTCCCCTCCACCGACCCGGGGTCTTGTGGGTCTGTCGCGGCTGTTCCACGGCCTTGTGGCGGAAAGCCACATGTGGCGGTTCTCCCCGCCACACGGACTGGTCAGACTTGTCGGGGATGCTTAGTCATTCCGGATGAAGCCGTGCTATGGCGCGGCAACACGGGGCGGCGGCACGGTTCCTGCTCAAAAAGCGGCCGGTCGCGCATCAGGGGAAGGGTCGTCATGCAAGCCAGTGCGGTGGTGAGCCAGCAGGGGGAGTCGTCGAGGGCGGGCCGGTCCATGTTCCGGGGTGAGTCCCGGAAGCGTCCGGTGGTGTTTCACGGTCAGGTGTTGCTGATCGAGAACCTCAAGGATCGCCGCCAGCTCATGTGCGACATGCTCGTGCAGGAGCGTTTCGAGATCGGGGTGGTCGAGGACTCGCGGGACGCCGTCCAGGTGATCTCCGAGGAGCTCTTCTCCGGGCGGATGCAGATGCCGGAGCTGATCCTCTGCAACGCGCGGATGCTGGGGGACGCCGGTCTCGCGGCGCTCGAGCGGCTGTGCGCCAGCAACCCGCACCTGCCCGTCATCCTTTATAGCGCCTTCCTGAATCCCCGCCTGCGCGAGCGCATGGCCCGCATCCGCGGTGCGTGGATCCTGGATCACTCCGCGGATCTGGAGGATCTGCGCACCGCCGCCGTGTCCCTGATCACCTCGCGCCAGACGAGCGTCTAGGGCAGGGGTGTGAGGGTGTAGGTCTCCGCGAACCCATCATCGAAGAGGGTGGGCAGGCGGAGCGCCCAGGTGGCCTCGCGCACACAGGTGGCCTGCGTCTCGGAGGTGGCTCCCCTCACCTCCACGTCGGCGATCTCATCCCCGGTGGTTTCCAGGCGGACCTGGAGGGCGGGCTGGCGTCCTCCTCCCACGCACGCGGCGACGGCGGGCCGGAGCAGCCGCTTCAGCGCCTTGCTGAACCTCGGAGCGTCTTCCCGGGCCTCCCGGGGCACGGGCCCGCAGAGCGAACCGCTGAGCACCCCCATGCCGAGGGGCTCTCCCTGTCTCTGCTCCGGCAGCGCGTACGTCTGGACGGACGACGGCCCCGCGCCAGGGGGGCTCGCCAGGAACGAGCGCGTGGGGGAGAGCCAGTCCCCGTTCTTCGCGAGCAGCTCGACGGCTTCCGGGGCCGGAGGCCGCTGCTCCGCGCTCAGGATGCCGTACCGGGTGGCGTGCCAGCCGTGGGCATTGCGGCCGAGATCGGCGGTGATCGCGGCATCGAGCTCCACCGGGAGGGAGACGGGGCATCCCCACCGCTGCCCGCGCAGCACGAGCCGGCCGGGAGACGTCTGGAGGCCCGGGAGCCAGCGTTGAACGCCCTGGCCCTCGAGGAGCTCCGCGCGCTCCATCAGCCGGGTGCCCCGTTCATCCTCGAGCCGGACCTGTTCCCACGCCATGGGCCTCACGAGGGATTCCACGGAGGACCGGTAGGGCGGCAGTTGGAGGCCGCAGGACTGTTGGATGAGGGGCTCGGAGAGCCGCGGGTGCCTGGGGGCCTTGTCGACGCGGGTGTAGAGCCACCGCAGGTGCACGGCGGCATCGGGGGCCGAGGTGGTGGGAGAGGCGGGGAGCGGCTCGAAGGTCCGGCGGAGCAGTCCGTCCGAGAAGGCGATGAGGCGCACGGGCCCGCTGCCCTCCAGGAGCACCTGCTGGGCGAGCTTCAGCCCCTCGTCCAGGTGGGAGCCGTTCCCGGGTGCGAGCCGCGCGGCGGGAACGGAGGCCAGGGCCGTCTTCCACTCGGAGGCGGGGATGAGGCGTCCGAAGAGGCGCTCGGCGGAGCGGCGGAACACCACCACCTCTGCCGCCGAATCCGGCAGGAGCTGGAGGTACTCCCCGGCGAAGGTGAGCTGCTGGGCGATGCCGTCGGGGCCCACGCTGTGGGAGGCATCCACCACGAAGACGACCCGGGCCCGCGAGGGCGCCTCGGCCAGACGTCCCACCCGGAGCTGGACGAAGGCGGGCGCGCCGGTGCTCCCGGGAAGGAGGCCGGCGCGTGCGTCGATGCCGGTGAAGGGCTTCACGGGCCAGGAGGCCTCGAGCACCTTCCTCTGCAGCTGGCCGGACACCTCCTGGACGAGGACGTCCGCGCCAGGGAAGGGGGGCGCCACGGTGAGCACGGGCCGCGGGTCCTGCTCGCGGCACGTCTCATGGGGATGGGATTCCCGCTCGGGCAGGGGATAGGTGAAGGTGCCGCGCCCCCCGGCGTAGCCGAGGCGGATCCGGACGTCGTAACGCACCTTCACCGAGGCGCCCGGTGGCAGGTTCCACAGGTGCAGGGCCGCGCCATCTCCAGCGGCCGAGAGCCTCGCGCTCGTGCCCGGCGCGGCGGTTCCCGGGCTCCGCAGGGCCTCGTAGCGGCGCTCGGCCTCGGAGGCCGCGAGCAGGGGGCCCTCCGTCCACTGTCCTCCGGACTCGAGGGCGAAGCCGTGCACCGTGCCATCCAGGGGGAGCTCGAGCCAGTCGTACAGCTCGGTGTAGCGCGGGTTGGCGTTGTGGAAGGTGCGGTGCACCGTGAGGTGGGCCAGCTCTCCGTGGATCCGGGCCTCCACGCGGTGCTCCGTCTCCTGGCCGCGGCCGTCCTCCCGGCAGGGGTGGAAGGGCTGCTCGTACGGGAAGTCGTCGTCCTCCTCCGTTCCGGTGGTGCAGCACGCCTCGGGCTGCGCCAGGACGGTGCCCGGAGTCGAGACGAGGAGGAGACAGGCCAGCAGCAGCCGCGCGAGGTGACTCATGCGGCCATCGTACCCGTGCCCACGGTGGGCTCAGTGTCTCGGTTTCACCGTGTAATCCGTCACGGAACCGTCATCGCAGAAGGCGGGCAGGCGGAGGGCCCAGGTGGCCTCGCGCACGCAGGAGGCCTGGGCCTCGGAGGCCGCGCCCGTCACCGCCACGTCGACGATCTCCTCCCCGGTCGCCTCGATGTGGAGCTGGAGGGAGGGGTTCTCTCCGCCTCCGAGGCAGGCGGAGAAGGGCGACTGGAGGACTTCCTCCAGCGCCTCCTGGTGCTCCGGAGGGGTCTCGCACGGCCGCTGGGAAGCCATGGGGCAGGCGATGGTGCCGCCCGTCACCCCTCCGGCGACGCCTCCCATCACCCCGTCTGGCAGCGCGTGCGTCCGGGCCGTCGAGGCTCCCGCGCCCGGGGGCACGGCCAGGAACGAGCGGGTATTGGAGAGCCAGTCTCCGTTCTTCGCGAGCAGCTCGACCGCCTTCGTGGGGGGAAGCTCGTCCTCGTTCTTCTTCCACGGCTCGGCTCGCAGGGCGGTCCAGGCGTTGCGGCCGAGATCGGCGGACAGCGAGGGATCCACCTCCACCGGCGTGGAGGCGGCACAGCCCCAGCGCCGCCCATGCAGCTCAAGCCGGCTCAGGGGCGTCTGGGGACTCGGGAGCCAGAGCTGGAAGCCCTCTCCCTCCTGGAGCGCGGGCAGCTCCTTCAGCCGTGCGCCCTGGCCGTCCTGGAGGTGGACCTGTTCCCAGCGCAGGGGCCGCACGAGGGACTCCAGGCTGCTGGACCAGGCGGGAAGCTGAATGCCGCAGGACTCCCGGACGAGGGGTCCGGAGAGCTTCTCGTGGGGGATGGCGTTGCCGGTGCGGTGGGAGGAGATCCACCCGAGGTGCACGGCGGCATCGGGGGCCGAGGTGGTGGGGGCGGGAGGGGCCGGCTCGAAGGCCCGGCGCAGCCGCCCGTCCGTGAGGGCAAGGACGCGTGCGGGCCCGCTGCCCTCCGCGAGCACCTGCTGGGTGAGCTTCAGCCCCTCGTCCAGGTGCGAGCCGTTCCCAGGTGCGAGCCGCGCGGCGGGAAGGGAGGCCAGGGCCGTCTTCCACTCGGAGGCGGGGATGAGGCGTCCGAAGAGGCGCTCGGCGGAGCGGCGGAACACCACCACCTCGGCCGTCGCATCGGGCAGGAGCTGGAGGTACTCCCCGGCGAGCGCCAGTTGGCGGGAGATGCCCCGGGGACCCACGCTGTGGGAGGCATCCACCACGAAGACGACCCGGGCCCGCGCGGGTACCTCGGAGAGCCGTTCCGCCCGGACCTGGAGGAAGCCCAGACTTCCAGCGCCCCAGGGGGCGAGGCCGGCGCGCGCGTCGAGACCCTTCGAGGTCCCCGCCTTCCAGGAGGCCTCGAGCACGGGATTCCAGGGCTCGGAGTCCCGCTGCTCGATGCGGAGCGCCTCACCCGGGGAGGGGGGCGCCACGGTGAGCGCGGGCCGCGGGTCCTGCTCGCACTCGGGCAGGGGATAGGTGAAGGAGCGCCGCCCGTGGGCGTAGGCGATCCGCGCGCGGACCTCGTAGCGCACCGTCACCGAGGCCCGGGGCGGCAGGTTCCAGAGCAGCAGGCGCGCCGAGGCGCCCATCTCCGACGCCAGCAGCGCGACCGGACGCGGGGCGGCGGTGCCTTTGCGCCGGAGGGCCTCGTAGCGGCGTTCCGCCTGGGAGGACTCGAGCAGGAGTCCCTCCGTCCATTGCCCCTGGGACTCGAGGGCGAGGCCATGCACCGTGCCCTCCCGGGGCAGCGCGAGGAGGGCTTCCAGCTCGGTGTAGCGCTGGCCGGGGTTGTGGAAGGTGCGATGCACGGTGAAGTGCACCAGGTCTCCCTCGGGCCGGGCCTCCGCCCGGTGCTCCACCTCGTGGCCGCGGTTCCCCCTGGCCTTGTCCTCGCAAAACGAGGGCTCTTCCGCCACGGCCAGACCCGGCGCCCAGGCGAGGAGGAGGAGCGCCCAGAGGGGGAGGAAACGCGAGAGGTGCCGCATGGGGTCATCCTACCCGTCAGCGGCTCCCGCCGCCTTGCCGTTGAAACAGTGGGGGCTCTTCGTTAGCAAGGGGCGATGAGCATCAAGACTGGCGATCAGGCCCCCGATTTCTCGCTGCCGAAGCAGGACGGCACCCCCGTACAGCTCAAGGAGCTGCTCCGGAAGGCGGCGGTGGTCCTCTACTTCTATCCGAAGGATGACACGCCGGGCTGCACGAAGGAGGCGTGCTCGTTCCGCGACTCGTACGAGTCCTTCAAGGACGCGGGAGCCGAGGTGGTGGGCATCAGCTCGCAATCGGCGTCCTCGCACGAGGCCTTCGCGGCGAAGCACCGGTTGCCCTTCACGCTGTTGGCCGACGAGGGCGGCAAGGTGCGGCGCCAGTACGGCGTGCCGAGCACCCTCGGGCTGCTGCCGGGGCGGGTGACGTACGTCATCGACCGGAGTGGCGTCGTCCGGCACGTCTTCAACTCGCAGCTCAACGCCACGCGCCACGTCACCGAGGCGCTGGGCATCGTCAAGCAACTCCAGGGCGCCGGAGCCGCCTAGGGTAGGTTGCGCCGCCGGACGGACTCGCCACGTCCAGCGATGTAACCATCCACGCGTTTTCCTTCACGGGGGGGCGAACCCCAACAAAGGTTGCCTCCATGCATCGTCCGCACTTCCTGCCCGCCGTCCTGCTGACCTTCGCTCTCTGCGCCTGTGGAGATTCACGGGAAGACCTGGTGGGGGGCTACCCCATCACGGGCACGATGCAGACGACGTCGGGCGGCTCGACGAACTCCAGCCGGGTGAGGGATTACGTCCGCGTTTCCTCCGACAGCGCCTCCTCCGATCGCCTCTCCGTGTTGTTCTCCGGCTTCAAGTGCACGTCGGCCGCGAAGATGACGGGGCCGCTCGCGTTCTCGATCGAGAGGACGCAGTGCCCCCCCGAGACGACGGACGGCTGCACCTACACGGCGGTGCTCGAACGCGGAACGGGCGGCAAGGACGTGGATTACTCGGAGCTCGTCATCAAGCTCAGCGGAACGGTCTCCGCGCGGTGCACGGATGGCAGGACGGGACAGTCCACCTTCTCGCTCTCGATGTCGGGCTTCCGGAGTGCCGAGGGTTCCACGGAGCGGGAGGTCGAGGCGCTGGCGGGGAGCACGGTGAGACGGGCGGCGGGGATACCCTGAGCGCTCGGGGCCCGCGGGCTCAGGGACGTGGCACGAGCCGCACCGAGGGCGCCTTGAAGGTGGCGGTGAGCGCCCGGCCCTCGGCGAGCCCCAGTTCCTCCGTGGAGAAGCGCGTCACCCGCGCCACCAGGGGGAAGCCCGCGTCCAGCGCCACGCGGACCAGAGCCCCCTCGGGGGAGAGCGACACCACGGTGCACGGCAGCCGGTTGCGCGCGCTGGTGGGCGCGGCCTCGGGCGGGCCCAGCGTGACGTCCTCGGCCCGCAGGCAGACGAATACCGCATTGCCCTCGTGCGGGGGCTCCAGGGCGACGAGGTGATGGGGGCCCACCTCCACGGTGGCCAGCCCCGCCTCGCGCTCGAGCACCGTGCCCGGCAGCACCGTCTCGATGCCCGTCATCCGCGCCACCGCGAGCTCCGCGGGGTGGTTGAACACGTCCGCCACCGGCCCCACCTGGCACACCCGGCCGCCCTCCATGGCCACCAGGTCATCCCCCAGCGCGAGCGCCTCCAGCTTGTCGTGCGTCACCACCACGGTGGGCACCCCCAGCTCCCGCAGCAGCCGCCGCAGCTCGCCCCGGAGCTGCTCGCGCGAGGGCGCATCCAACGCGGACAGGGGCTCGTCCAGCAGCAGCAGGCGCGGGCGGATGGCGAGCGCCCGGGCCAGGGCCACGCGCTGTTGCTGCCCGCCGGACAGCTCGCGCGGCCTGCGTCCCTCCAGCCCCTTCAGGTGCAGCAGCTCGAAGAGGGAGCCCGAGCGCTCGCGCCGTTCCGCGGCCGTCAGCGCTGCGAGCCCGTACTGGACGTTCTGCTCCGCGGTGAGGTGCGGGAAGAGGGCGTAGTCCTGGAAGAGGAAGCCCACGCGCCGCTGCTGGGGCGGCAGGAAGAGGCGGGCCGAGGTGTCGCACCAGGGCTCGCCGTGGAAGAGGATGCGGCCGTGCTCGGGCCTGTCGAGCCCCGCGAGGCACCGCAGCACCGTCGTCTTGCCCGCGCCCGAGGGGCCGAACAGCACCGCGACGCGGCCGGGGGTGGCGGACAGCTCCAGGGTGGCCCGGACGGTGGGGCCTCCCGGGAAGCGCTTCTCCAGGCCGGCTACGAGCGTGCCGTCCATGGTGCCCACACCTTGCGCTGCAGCCCGTAGGTGAGGGCCAGCACGACGAACGAGAAGACGAGCAGCACCAGCGACGTGCGGCCCGCCGACGCATAGTCCAGCGCCTGCACCGAGTCGTAGATGGAGATGGAGGCCGTGCGCGTGCGGCCCTCCAGGTTGCCGCCCACCATCAGCACCACGCCGAACTCCCCCAGCGTGTGCGCGAAGGTCAGCACCATGCCGGAGAGGATGCCGGTGGCGGACAGGGGCAGCATGACGCGCAGGAACGTCTGGAAGCGCGAGACGCCCAGGCACCACGAGGCCTCCAGGAGGCGGCGATCCACACCCGCCAGGGCCGCCGTGAAGGGCTGGACGCTGAAGGGCAGGCTGTAGAGCACCGAGGCCACCAGCAGGCCGCTGAAGCTGAAGGGGAGGGTGCTGCCGAAGAGCGACTCGAAGGCCCCGCCCAGGGGGCCGCGCGGGCCGAGCGCCAGCAGCAGGTAGAAGCCCAGCACCGTGGGCGGCAGCACCAGCGGCAGCGCCACCACGGCCTCCACGAGGAACTTCCACCGCCAGCGCGAGGTGGCCAGCCACCAGGCGATGGGCAATCCCACCACCAGCAGCAGGAGCGTCGTCCACGCGGCGAGGCGCAGGCTCAACAGGAGGGCGGCCTGGTCCAACGTCTCACTCCTTCGGCAGGGAGAACCCGTAGCGCTTGAGCAGCGCCGTGCCCTCGGGGCCGAGCAGGTGGTCGCGGAAGGCCTGGGCCAGCGCTGGCTCCTTCGCGTGCTTCAGGATGGCGCCGCCCTGCTCCAGGCGCGGGTACGCGTCGAGTGGTACCTCCCAGGCGCGGCCCTGGTCCTTCATGGCCGGGGCGAGCGCGAGCGCCAGGGCGATGATGCCCGCATCGGCGGCCCCGCTCTGCACGAACTGCGCGGTCTGCGCGATGTTCTCCCCGAGCACCAGCTTGTCCTTGACGGCGTCGTACACCCCCTGGCCCTTCAGGGCGGCCTCGGCGGCCAGGCCGTAGGGGGCATGCTGGGGGTTGGCGATGGCGATGCGCCGGGCGGCCGGCTCCCTCAGGGCCTCCAGGCCGCGCTGCTCCACGGGCAGCGGCGAGTCCTTCGGCACCCACACCACGAGGCGGCCCACCGCGTAGAGGAACACGTCGCCGGCCACCAGCCCCTGCTCGGCCAGCTTGCGCGGATAGGCCACATCCGCGGAGAGGAAGACGTCGAAGGGCGCGCCGTTGCCGAGCTGCGCCAGGAAGTTGCCCGACGAGCCGTAGGTGACCTGCACCTCGGCGCCGGGGTGCCTGGCGCGGAACTCCTCCAGCAGCTCGTCCAGCGCGAACTTCAGGTCCGAGGCCGCGGCGACGGTCAGCGTCTGCTTCCGCCCGGCGCCGGTCGAAGGGGAGGGGCTGGCGGTGTCTCCGTTCTCACGCAGGCCGGCCCGCAGACCCGCCGCGATGACGAGCAGGGCCCCCGCGGCGAGCGCTCCCTTCACGATGACGTTCATTCAGTCCCTTCCCAGGAGGATGCCTCGGGCCATGACGTCCGCAGCTTAACGGCGTCCGTGTGGGGGCGGCGGCGAGAAGATGCCCCACCGCGTCGCGGAGGGTGTCGGCCCGGCAACACGGCCGGTGGAGTTTTTTCCCCGGGCCCGTGGAGCGGGCTGAAAGAAATTCCGTCCTACCGGCGGGCGCCCGCTCCGGGCCGATCTCCCCGAAAGACGCCTGAAGCCCGGACAGATCCGCCAAGCCTCTGTTTTCCCGAAAGAAAGGGATGGCGGGTGCGAGCCGTCCCCGGGGGCGGGCCGACTGTCCGGGGCTCGGCACGCTTCTGGCTACAGGTGGAGGACGATGGCAACGAGCAAGCGACAGAAGCGGAGCTACAACCCCTCGCTCTGGCAGACGTGGATGCCCTCCGTGGGCGTCGTCAGCATCGTGGGGGCCCACATCCTCGCCGCCGCGCTGGGCCTGTATTCGTCGGCACCGGCCGTCACGGTGCTCCAGCCCGCCACGGGAACGACCGTCGCCGGGCAACTGGAGATCTCGGTCCAGGCAGATGATGGGCCCACGGGCTCGGGGGTGCGCAGCGTGGAGTACCAGCTCGACTCCACCTCGGGCGCCTGGACGCCGCTGACGCTGGACCTGGAGTCGAAGACCTACAAGGGGCGCACGGCGACGGCGGCCGTGCCGGCCGGTGGCCACGAACTCTACATCCGCGCGATGGACTACACGGGCAACCTGCGCACCGTGTTCGTCACGGTGCAGGTGGACGCTCCCTCCGCGAAGCCCACCGAGCTCCACCCGCCCGTGCCCTCCGTGGGCGAGTCCCTGGACTTGTCCTCGCAGCGCGGCGGTGAGGCGAAGGGGTGGGGCGGGCGCGTGCTCTCGGCCATGCTCCGGTTGCGCTGAAGGTCGCGGTACCCCGGGGCGCCTCCTGTGCCCCGGGCCGTTCGGGTGGCTGTCCGTCCGTTCCGCTTCATCGATGTTGGCCTGGCGCCCGGAGCGCCCGCCTCCGATGAAGCCCCTCTCCGGTAAAGCCTGTCGAGTCGGGGGTGCCAGGGACCGCGCCGGGGAGGCTGAATTCCTTTCTGGAATTCGCGGCGGCGGTTTCAGGCGCCGCAATGGCACTGCATGAATCTGTACGTTTTGCCGGATTCCGCAGCGCGTGGCTGAAAGAACTCCCGGATGTCCCGCCGTGCCTGGAGGGCATCCAGGCGGGCAGGCAAGGCCTCCGGAGCCCCATGCGTTCGTAGGTGAACCGACAACCCCGCGTTTTCCCGGGAGAAAAGAATCTGGCGGCCTACCCGGTCCTCCGGGGAAGGCCAGGTGTTCAACGGGCGGCACGAATCTCGCTTTGACGCGGGCCCGACAGTGTTCCAGCCCGGGCGCGGTGCGGTCGAGCCCGGGTGACGGCGTGCCCGGGGCCGATGCCTGTGTTTGCGGCGTGCGGGTGACAGGCTTTGGGCCTTTGAACATGCCTACGCGGTGGATCAACTCGATGATGAGACTCTTTAGACGCCGCAACCGCCGGCTCACGAACGTTCCGCGCCCGAGGTGGTGGATCTTCGTCGTTCCGGTGCTGGTGCTCTGTCTCTGGGAGGCGTGGAGGCTGTTCGGCTCGCGGGCGGCTCCGGCGGTGGATCGGGGAGCGCCCCTCAGCGAGTCCGAGCTGCGTGGCAAGGCCCTCTTCCTGCGCGGAGTCATGTCCTCGGGGGCGGCCGTGGTGGGGCGGTTGGGCCCCGAGGGCGTGGAGCTGACGGGCTCGGTGGCGGCCTGTGCCCGCTGCCATGGTCCGAGGGGCAAGGGCACCGGCGAGGGAGGGGTGGTGGCTCCGAACATCCAGGCCTCCCGGCTGTTCGCCCCGGTGTCCGCGGCGGCTCCCGGCTCGGGCCAGTGGGCGCGCCCCGCGTATGACGACGCGTCGCTCGCCGAGGCGCTCCGCGAGGGGGTCTCGTCTGGCGGGCGGGTGCTGGGCCCGGTGATGCCGCGCTTCGAGCTGCCGGAGCGGGAGCTCGCGGATCTCCTCGCCTACCTGCACCGGCTCGGGGACGATCGGGATCCGGGAGTGTCCGAGGCGCGGCTGGTGCTCGGGGCGGCGCTGCCGCTCAGCGGGAAGCTGGCCGGTGTGGGCGCGGACGTCCGCGCGGTGTTGGACGCCGTCTTCGCGGAGGTGAACCAGCAGGGCGGGGTGTTCGGCCGCGAGCTGGAGCTGCGGGTGGAGGACGATGCGCTGACGGTGGTGGGGACGGACGGGACCGGCCGGTTGCTGAACCAGGGCGTGTTCGCACTGGTGGGCAGCGTCCGCACGGGGCCGCGCGAGTCGGATGCCCGGCTGGAGGCGGAGGAGATTCCCCTCGTCGCACCGGTGGGCTTGTCGGACGCACACGCCGAGAACGGTGGCCGGATGATCTTCTACGTGTACCCGGGTCCGGAGCTGCAGGCCCGGGTGGCCGTGCAGCACCTTCACTCCACGTGGGAGCGCAGGCGCCTGGAGCCGGTGCTCGCCGTGGTGCACGCGAGCAACGACGCCGGAGAGGCCTGGGCCCGGGGTGTACGCACCGAGGCCGAGCGCCGGGACTGGCCACGGCCCCAGGTCTTCACCTACGCACCGGGCCAGCTCGACGCGGCGGAAGCCTCCCGGTGGTTGGAGGGCGTGCGTGCCGGGGCGGTCTTGTTCTCCGGTACAGGGACGGAGCTGTCGGCGCTCCTGACGAAGCAGGGGACCTCCAGCGGGAGCGTTCCGGTCTATGCACCGGGCCTGCTCTCGGGGCCGTCCGGGCCGGCCGCGGCGGAGGCCTGGGCGCGGGTGCGATTCATCCACCCATCGCCTCCCTCGGAGGGGAGCGAGCCCGGGCGCCAGGAGTTCGGCTCCTTCCTGAAGCGGCACGGACTGGCCGCGAGGAACCTCGCCTGGCAGATGAATGCCTACGCCTCGGCGCGGCTGCTGGTGGAGGGGTTGAGGCGGAGCGGGGCGGACGTCAGCCGGGCCGGACTCATCTCGGCGCTGGAGTCCTTCCAGGACGTGGACACGGGCGTCACGTGGCCGGTCACGTTCGGCGCCCAGGGCCGGGTGGGAATCCGGGGCGGCTTCATCGTGCGGCCGGGCGAGGACGCCCGGGAGGTGACCCCGGTGTCCGATTGGATCGCCCTGTCCCCATGAGGGGCGGGCTCACCGCCGGTTGAGGTCCCAGAGCGTGAGCTGGCGGCTGCGGGGGTCGATGGAATAGGTGCCCTCGTACCCGGCGAGCTGAAGGCGGATGGGGTGCTGTTCCTCGGACTCGTGCACCCATTGCCGCATCGCGGCGAGCCGTGCGGCCTCCTCGAGCTTGCGTTCGATGGCCGCGCGGCTGCGGCGGGGCGCCTTCTCCAGGATGGCGCGGACGTGGGCGGGGAGCTGCACCTCGTACGGCTGGGGGGTCGGGGACGAGGTGGGAGCGTTCTGGGAGTCGAAGAAATTCTCGGAACGACGCATCGCTTCAGATGGACCCGATGAGGTGCTCATCGGTCACGCCGGAAGATCAAGGCAGGGCTACTTCGTGTCGAGCGAGAACACGCCGTCCCAGTCCTCGGTGGGAGGCAGGGCGCTCAGGGCCTCGCAGCGGGCGGCGAAGACGCGCGAGGGTGGATCCTCCGGCGAGGAGAGGAAGCGCTCACGGGCCTCGGCGAAGCGGCGGGCGCGGTAGAGGGAGAGCCCCTCGGCGAACGGGGCCAGGTGCGCGGGGGGCGGGGTCCCGGCCACGTCCACCAACTCGTAGACGCGCACGGGCAACTGGCGCCCCTTCACTCGCAGCAGATCCAGCTCCCGGGCGAGCACGGTGCCGCGGGCGGCCCGCACCGTCTCCTCGGAGGCGAGGATGCGGGTGCCGTACACCTTGGCCGCGCCCTCCAGGCGGGAGGCGAGGTTCACCGTGTCGCCGATGACGGTGTAGTCCTGGGCCGCGCGCGAGCCGATGTTGCCCACCACGCCGGGGCCGGTGTTGAGGCCGATGCGGCAGTGCAACCGGGCCACCCCCCGGGCCTCCAGCTCCGGGGCCAGTTGCTCCACCACCGCCACCAGCCGCAGCGCCGTGAAGCACGCCCGCGCCGCATGGTCCTCCTGGGGCAGGGGGGCGTTCCAGAAACACATGATGGCGTCGCCGATGAACTTGTCGAGCGTGGCGCCATGCTGGCCGAGCACCGCCGTGGCCCGTTCGAAGTAGCCGTTGAGCACGTCCACGAGCGCCTCGGGGCTCATCTCCTCGCTCATCGAGGTGAAGCCCACCAGATCGCTGAAGAGCACGGTGCAGCTCGCGGCGCTCGCCGCCGGGGGCCGCCTTCTCCGGGTTGCGGATCAGCTCGTCCACCACCTGCGGATCCAGGTAGCGCTTGAAGAGACCCTGGATCTGATCTCTTTGGCGGAGGCCGGCGACCATCTCGTTGAAGGCACCGGTGAGCCGGCCCACCTCGTCCGTGCCCAGGACGGCGACCTCCACGTCCAGCGAGCCCAGGCGCACCCGCCGGGCGGCGGCCTCCAGTTGTACCAGGGGGGCGGAGAGGCGGCGTGCCAGTAGCACGGCCAGGACGAAGGCCAGCAGCACCACGCCCACCGCGGTGGGCAGCATCCAGTCGCGGACGCCCGTGAGGATGGGCTCGATCTCCGCGTCGAGGTTCCGCATGACGAACACCCGGCCGATGTCCGTCCCCCGCACGTCCTGGAAGATGTCCTGGCGCAGGAGGTAGCGGTCCTGGCCGATGGTCACCTTGATGGGCTCGAGGATGTCGAAGGGGGATGTCGTCAGCAGTACCGGCGCGGCGGCCGTGTCGGAGGTGGCCAGGGCGCCGTCCTTCGCTCGCAGCGCGAAGCGGGCCGCGCCCTGGAGGGCGGCTCCCGAGGCCCCCTGCTCCAGGGGGGTTTCCAGCAGCAGTTCCTTCACCCACCGGCCCGTCAGCACCACGCCGATGGGCCGGCGGGCCGGCTGCTCCAGGGAGTTCTCTCCGCCCGAGGTGGTGGCCAGGTGCGCGTGCACCAGCAGCAGATCCTCCTCATGCTCGCGGATGTACGTCTCGGGCACGAAGGTGAAGGGCAGGCCGCGCAGATAAGCGGGGGACCAGAGCTCGGAGGCGAAACCCTCGCGCTCGCGCAGTGCCCGGTCCAGCAGGGGCAGGTTGTCCACGGTGCTTCCCACCTGCTCGTCATCCCCGTGGGTGAAGACCAGCCGCTTGCGCACGTTGAAGAAGGCCCAGATGCGCTCGTCGTCTTGCTTGACGCCCCACCCGAAGACCTCGGTGTCCGCGGAGAGGATGACGTCATGCGCGCTCTGGATGCCCTCGAGGCTCGGCATCTCCGTCGTCGAGCCCGGCGGCGCTGTCGTCGGAGTTGACGGTGAGGGCCACGTCCTTGAACGTGCGATCTCTCGCGTGCGCGTCGGCGACAGCGCGGATGCGTTCCTGGGTGGCCTGGGAGATCCGCTGGAAGGCTATCAGTGTGCGGTCCAGGTCGCCGCTGATCTTCCTCTCGGCGGCGTCTGCCACCGCCCATCGGGTGACCACCAGCGCCACGGCGAGCGACAGCACCGCGAGCAGCATGAAGGCCGCCACGAGCCGCACGGAGAGCGAGTGCAACCCCAGGCCTCCGGTCCGCGAGCCCGTCTCCCGCGGCGCCGGGGGCTCAGTAGGCATCGGAGCGGGGGGTGTACTGGCGGCCATGCTTGTCCAGGTGCTTGTCGTCGGCCCGCGTCTCGGTCAGCTCCAGTGTCACAGTGGTCTGCTGGCCGGGCTTCACGGTGACCTCGGCGCGCGACACGTCACTGCGCTCATCGCGCCGGTGCACCGCGAAGAGGGGATGGGTGCCGGGAGGCACGCCCGTGAGCACGAAGCGCCCATCCGGCCCGGTGACGGCGAAGGCCCGGTTGGGCACCACCACCAGCGTGGCCACCATCTGCTCGTGGATGTCGCAGTAGATGTCGATGAGGCCCGTCTTCTTGAAGGTCTCCGTGTAGTTCTCGCCCGGGCGGTTCTTGCCCGCGTCGAACTTCCCGGCGCGCGAGCGGGAGAAGACGTTGTGCACCACCACGTCGTTGTTGGAGAAGCGCACCTTCTGGCCGGCCACCACGGCCATCACCGAGGGCTGGAAGGCCTTGTTGCGCTGGGCCATGTTGAGCTCGCTGGCGGGAGGCGGCTCGGTGTAGCCGGTGAGGTACACCACCACGCCGGAGCGATCCGCCTTGAGCACGGGGCGGCCATCGGGGCCGGGGACGGTGACGCGGACCTCGCCGCGGACGGTGCCCGGCTGCGCGGCGGCGAGCGGAGCGGCGAGGGACAGCAGGAGAATCAGAGCACCACGGCCCATATCAGCCTCGGCATGAACTGGGGCGTCTCCGGGAAGAGGGGAGTGAGACCCACCAGGACTCCGAGCGTGACCCACGTCCGGCCGAACGTCCAGGCCAGGTCGGCGCCCACGAAGTGGTGCTGCCCGCCCGGAATGCCCTGGAGGGGAATCTCCCCGAAGGCCTCGAGCGAGGCGCGCAGCTCATCCTCGACGAGGGGGAGGGACACGCCCGCCGCGTAGCTGCCGAGCAGCCGCACCGGGCCCTCCTGCCCTCGCAGGGCCGGCAGGCCCACCTGCGCGCCCAGGTCGAGCACCAGGCGCAGACCCCCTTCCGTCTCGAAGGACTGCACCAGGTTGGCATCCAGGCGGGAGGGCTGCTGCGTGTGGATGGTGTGGTGATAGGCCACGCGCAGCAGGGGCTGCCAGGGGCCATCATCGCCCCGGGGGTTGAGGCGCAGCCGCAGGTCCGCGTCGAAGGACTCGAGCTGGGTTTGCTCCCGGGTGGCCACCACCTGGAAGGGGAGGGCCAGCTCCATCCGCTGGGTGAGGCCGAAGACGGGGGCCCACCAGATCCAATAGTTGGAGACCCCCCCCGGCAGTCCCGGAGCCCGGGACTTCGCCCACAACCACTGCTCGAGCTCCACATCCCCCTTGGGGACGATCTCCGTGTCGTAGACCCAGATGAAGGGGCGCCGCCCGGCCTCGGCGGGTGAGGGAAGCACGGCGAGGGCGAGGACCCCCAGCAACACGAACCGACGGACTGCGCTCATCTACCCTCCCGAGGGACGTGTGCCACGTGGGGGTGGCCCCCGAGCCCTCCGCACCAGCGGGGGCCGGGGTGACGTCCGGGAGACAGGCATATCCGACGAGCCGGGGCCTGTGCGAGCGGAGTGGCAAACGGCGTGGGGCCGGGGTGCCGGCCCCTCTTGCCGAGCGGCCCGCTACGGCAGGTTGAGTTTCACGTTGAAGGTGTAGGTCACGCTGACGGGCCTGCCCTGGAAGGTGACCGGGCGGTAGTGGCGGCTCGTCAGGGACTCGAGCACGGCCTCGTCCATGTGGGGCAGTCCCTTGATGATGCGGCACTTCTCGACGTCGCCTTCGCGGGTGATGGTGCACTTGGCGATGATGACGCCGCTGACGCGGGCCCGGAGCGCCTCGTGGGTGTACTGCAACATCACGCCCTGGGAGACGAGCTGCGGCGGAGTCATGCCGGCGCCGAACGGGAGCACCTCCTCGCCCGTGCCCTGGCCGAGGCCGGGTCGCAGCATCGAGGTGGCAACGGCGTTGGCGACGCCGCCGAACTCGACACCGTTGGGGTCGCTGCCGGGGATGTAGGGCAGATCATTGGGCTCGGGCTCGGTGTCCTCCGGGGGCGGAGTGGCCTCGACGGTCTGCGTCGACTCCGGAGGCGGAGGCGGAATCTTCTTGGGCTGGACCAGCTCGGTCTTGGGCTTGGGCTTGGGCCTTTGAGTGGTGGGCAGCACCGCCTTGGGCGGATTCGGGTTGCCCTTGGGAGGCTGGGGGACGTTGAACACGAGCGCGGGGGGCTCGTTCTCGAGCTGCTTCACCGCCTGGCCGGACAGGCCCAGCATGCCCGCGAACACGCCCGCGTGAACCATCAACGACACCCACATCCCCGTCCCGAACCGACCCGCGCTCAATCCCGGCTGATTGATGACCGACTGGAACATTTGGACTCCCTCCTGGCTGACACTGATCAACCTACGGAGTCAGGGAGGGCGTGTGGCCTTGGGTCGGCCATCTCTTCGTCATGGTTTCGTCATGGACTCCTGGACCATTCCCTCACCCAGCTCTACCGCGTGGTCGGGCGTCACCGTTCCTGAGCGGCACTCCCCAGTTCCATGCGGTACCCCACGCCCCGGATGGTGTGGATGGTGAAGGAGGAGGCACTCGTCCAGCCGAGCTTCTTCTTCAGGTTGGAGACGAAGTTGTCCACGGTGCGCGGGTCCACGATGACGTCCCGGCCCCACACGGCGTCGAGGATCTCCCCCCGGGGCAGGGCGCGGTCGCGGTGCTTGAGGAGGAAGGCGAGCAGATCGAACTCGGTGCGGGTGAGATCGATGACGCTCCCATCCGCCCGGGAGAGGGCGCGCTTGCCCAGGTCCAGCGAGAAGCCGGCGAAGGACATGACGGTGGGCGGCGCCCCCCCGGCCCGGCGCACCAGGGCCCCCACCCGGGCGAGCAGCTCGCGCAACCGGTAGGGCTTGGTGAGGTAGTCCTGCGCCCCGGCGTCGAAGCCGCGGACGATGTCGTCCTCGAGCGAGCGCGCGGTGAGCATCAGCACCATGGACTGCACGCCGCCGGCGCGCAGCCGCCGGCAGAAGGAGTAGCCGTCCTCGCCCGGGAGCATCACGTCGAGGATGAGCAGGTCATAGGTGCGAGCGCGCAGCAGCGGCTCGGCCTCCTGGGTGTGGGAGGCCACGGCCACCTCGTACCCCTCGTCCTGGAGGTTGTCGCGCAGGCCGATCCGCAGGTTCGCGTCGTCCTCGACGACGAGGATGGAGGGGCGGGCGTTAGGAGGGCTGCTCGGGGCGTTCATGGCGGGGTTCGGGGAAGAGCAGGGTGAAGGTGGTGCCCTGGGGGCTGGAGTTGTCGATGGAGATGCGGCCCCCGTGCAGGGCCATGATCTTCCGGCACAGGGCGAGCCCCAGGCCGCTGCCGTGGACCTCGGGGCCCTGGGAGCCCAGGCGGTAGAAGTCGCGGAAGACGTTCTCCCACTCGGCCTCGGGGATGCCGATGCCGTTGTCACCGAAGAGCACCACGCAGCCATGGCCCGGGTGGGGGTAGGCGCGGACGGAGAGCTCCACGGGGTTGTTGCGGTTGTAGGCGCACGCGTTGCGGGCGAGGTTGATGAGCAGCAGGCGCAGCAGGGACGGGTCCACCTCGAGCTCCACGTCGCCCACGTCGGCGGTGAGCCGGACGGGGACGGAGGTGTTGCCCACCAGGTCCGAGCGGAGCATGCCGAGCAGCTCGTCCAGCTTCACGCGGGCGGGCTTGAGCTGCCAGCGGCCCTTGTCGATGCGGTTGAAGGACAGGATGTTCTCGACGAGGAAGTGCAGCCCGTCGGCGGCCTGGATGATGCGCTCGGGGTAGTCGCGCATCTCGGGCACCTTGGAGAGCTTGCGCTCCATCGTCTCGGCGAGCAGGCGGATGGAGGCCAGGGGGGTGCGCAGCTCGTGGGAGACGGTGGCCACGAAGTCGCTCTTGAGCTCGACGTAGCGGTAGCGGCCGTGCTGGGCCACCACCGCCATCACCACGATGGCCACCGCGAGCGCGCCGCAGGTGGCCACCAGCAGCGTCTTCAGCCCGTAGCGCTGCTCGATGGCGTTCTCGGCGGCGGTCCACTGGGGCACGGACACCTCCAGCCGCAGGGACTCGAGGGGTTGCATGGCCTCGGAGTCCCTCAGCCGCACCAGTCCGTCCGCGCCGAAGTGGCCGCGCTCGCGCATGTCCCGGGCCAGGTCGCGCAGGAGCGCCTCGAGGTCCACGGCGATGCCGCGCACCACCTCTCCCTGCTGCTCCACGTACCAGCGCTCGCCGATGAGGGTGGGGCCGGAGAGGCTCTCGGGGACCACGAGCATGCCGGCATCGGCCTCGCGGGCGCGCGCCCGGAAGTCGTCGGAGGGCTCGCCGAGCGCGGTGCTGACCCGGACCACGTGGGCGAGCAGGAAGTCGAAGTCGGGCTGGGTGAACTGCCAGCGCTGGTTCAGGAGATCCCGCTGGAGGCCGGCGGAGCGCTCGATGCCCCCGAAGTCCTCGGGGAGCCCCTCGCGCAACAGCGCACGGACGAGGGGAGGGGTAGCCTCGCCGCGCTGGAGCCGCTCCAGGAGGAGGACGACGAAGGGAAGCTCCTGGACGGGCGGGAGGGGATTCTCCGCGTGGTGGCGCAGCAGCTCCTCGGCGAGCGCATGGGCGCGGGAGGCGTTGCCCCGGTCGAGCGCCGCCTCCACCGCGCGAAGCCGGACGAGCCGCTCGCGCCAGGGGTCGGCCGGAGTGCCCTCGGCGAAGGCCCTGGCGAGCTCGTGGTAGTGACGGCGGGCGGGGGCGCGCGAGCCGCGGGCGGAGCGGGTGAGGCGGGGCAGGAACTGGCGGCCGCGGAAGTTGAGGAAGAAGCCCTCGCCCGGGGCGAGCGGATCTCCCATGGCGGCGTGGAGGGCGGTGAGGCTGCCCTCGAGTTGCTTGCCGAGCGTGTGCCGCAGGGCCTGGGTGGCGTACTCCTCGAGCGCGTCACGGCGGGAGCGGAGCTGCGCGCGGGCATCCTCGCGTTCCTGGGAGAAGATGCGTTGGAGACTCACCAGCCCACAGGTGAGGGCGAGGAGACCGCATCCGAGTGCGAGGAGGGTGGGGAGGAGCCGGCGCAGCATGGGAGCCCGAGGGCCGCGCACATTATACGCGCGAGGGGTGGGACGGTCATCGCGCGAACCTCCGGACGCTCGCCGGCCCGGCTGCCGCGGAGCGGGGAGGGGATGAGAAGGTTGGGAGGGTGACTCCAGAAGTCGGACCCCGCCATGCCATCTCTCCCGTTGTTTCCCGAGGCCCCGTCCGGACTGAGCGCGAAGGCGCTGCGGGTGCACGAGCGTCTGTGCGCCGAGTACGGCTGTCCCATTCCGTGGTTCCGCTCGCAGGATCCACTCAGCGAACTCGTCTCCGCGCTGTTGAGCCACCGCACGCGCAACGCCTCCAGCGGCGCGGCCTTCCGCCAGTTGCGTGCGCGCTTCCCTACCTGGGAGGAGGTGCGCGACGCGCCCTGTGTGGAGGTCCAGGAGGCGATCTCCGCGGTGACCTGGCCGGAGCAGAAGGCGCCCCGCATCCAGCAGGTGCTGCGGCACATCACCGAGCGCAGGGCAGGGGAGCTGTCGCTGGACTTCCTCGCGGAGTTACCGGTGCGCGAGGCCCGGGACTGGCTCGAGCACCTGCCCGGGGTGGGGCCGAAGTCGAGCGCCGCGACGCTGCTGTTCAGCCGCTTGAGGAAACCCGCGCTGCCGGTGGACAGCCACCACCACCGGGTCGCGGTGCGGCTGGGGCTCATCCCCGAGAGCGTGGCGGTGGGACCGGCGCACCGGTTGCTGGAGGCGCAGCTCCCACCGGACTGGGACGCGCAGCGTGTCTACGACAACCACGAGGCGCTGATGCTGCACGGGCAGCGGTGCTGCTTCTACCGGGAGCCCGCGTGCCAGCGGTGCGCGGTGCTCGACCTGTGCCCCACGGGGCAAGCCCGGCTCGCGTCCCGGCGGGGCTCGAATTTCGCCGGGGACACGGGAGAGGAACAACTCCCGCGGACGACTTGAGCAATGGCCAGGAGTGGCCTACCACTCGCCAGGGTGCCTCCCAATGACGAAAGCGCGTTGTCAAGCGAGGTGGGGGCCCCTTGGAAAGGCACAACCGCCCAAGTTCGGCATATGCTTCTCGCACTTTAGGGGCTGGCGGGTACTGCGGGATTGGGCACTACCGTCGCGGGCACTTTCAGGGGCACGGAGATGAGGACTCACCAGTGGGGCGCGCTGGTGCTGAGCCTCTGGCCAGCGCTGGAGGGGCAATTGAGCCTCCCGTGCCCGGCAGCGAGTCGCCCCCGCCGGCCTGGGAGTGGACAATGCGCGCTGAAGCCCTGGCGCTCAGGTGGGCGGCGCTGCTGCTGGGGAAGGACGTGAGGGTGCTTGAGCAGCACCGCCCCTCCCTCGACGCCGCGCCGCCCGAGGCCCAGGGTAACCCGCGCTGGCGTGAGTACGTCGACTACTACAACGAGCGCTTCAAAGAGGTGAAGGAGGGCACGGCCGCCGAGGGCCCGCTCAAGTGGGGACCCTACGAGCGTGGGCGTGAGGAAGCCGGGCACGGGCCTGCGCTACGCGGACGTGCTCGTCATCGAAGAGGGCGAACTCGGTGGGGGGCCACGTCGCGTGGAGACCTTCAGCTTCAAGAGCCGCGATCTTGCGAGACTGCAAGGTCCAGCTCTCGAAGCCCAGATGGCTGCGGATGCGCGTGAAGCTCTGCGGAAATATGGAGAAAGGCTGGACATCCGCCGGGATTCTCTACAGTCCCTTTTCCCGAAGGGTGGTGAGGTGGAAGTGCCGAGGGTGCGTCTGGTTTACGAGGGCGGCGAGCTCAAGCCTTTGAACGCAGACAGGTTGAGAGCGGCTGTCGCTGCAACGAAAGACGCCGTCCCGGGCGTGGAGGTTCTATTTCAATGAACGTGCTGGAGTTGTCGAGCCTGGAGGACAGCCTCCTTCTCTCATTTGACGGTGCTTTCGACCAGCAAGCTCCACTGGAGAGTGAGTTGGAGCCTCTGCTTGGAGATCTCGAGCGATTCGCCGATGGGTGGATGCCGGAAATCGTCGAAGGTAAGCGTCGACGCAAGTTCTCCCGCTCCGCGATTTGGAAGGCGCTGGAGGAAAAGCGTCACGAAAGAGGAACGTCCATTGGCCTCTACCGGACGACGTGGCCCGCGTTGGAGATGTGGCCCAGGCTCAATTTCCCACCGCTTACTCCCAATCTCGCCATCTTGCTCGAGGTGCAGCCACTCGCATTCTTCTCGGAAGCGGAGCGTTGCCGGCTGTTCGTGGAGATGGTGCGAGCTTGGGCCTCTCACTACCCTGTTACTCATGCCGCAGCTCACAGCGTCGCTGACAGGGGCCTGGCGGGCTCTCCTGATTTTGGGCGGGATGAAAAAGCGTCACAGAGAAACGGCTTCGACAAAATCTATGAGGTGTTCTGGCTCAACGTCTTCGGCCCCAAGCTGGTGGCGACGGTGGGCCGCGAGCGCATGCTGTCCACCCCAGCCCACCGGGTCGAGGAGTTGCCCAACGGCAGCGTCCTCCTGGTGACGTGGCCCACGGTGGCAGATTTCGCCGGCAGGGAGGCACGGCTCGCCCAGGCTCGGGCCCACGCCCACCTCCGGCCGGACCTGGATTTCGACACCATTCTGCGCACGTTGAATGATCGCAGTGCCATGCTGGCCCCCGTGGAGCCCCGCTTCCACTCGGACATGGCCCCGCTCCTCTCGCGTGTGGTGGACCGCGCCGCCAGCCACGAGCGCCAGCGCAGGATTGCCGAACTCAACGCATGGCAGCCGCCCGAGCCAGAGGAGTGGCGCCCGGCCAACTCCGCCCTGCCTCCGGACGTGGAGAATGTAGAGCGTGCTCTCCAGCAGTACAGCCTGTACGCCGAGCACCTCATGGCGCTACTGCACTCGGAGGTGCCCTCCGTCTTCAAAGCAACGCCCGAGTCCCTGACGGATGCCAACTTCTACTTCTGGCGAGAGGAGTTCCCGAAGAGCCGCCTGCCGGAAGCCATCAACGAGCACGCGGTGCCGGCCATTGGCGCGTACCTGGGCGAGGTGTTGGTGCGCAACCTGGGCGGCAGGTGGATTCCGCGCCAGAAACTCGAGGAGGCCCAGGTGTTGGTGGGCGACCGCGTCTGGCTTCCCTTTGTCCGGGCGCGCCACTACATGCGCTCGCGGCAGGCGCTGCTGGACTACTCCCTCACCTACCTCTACCGCGTGGCCGAGCGGCACCGGGGCTGAAAACGTGACCTTTCCGTAAGCCCCGCGGCCCATTTGTCCCTCGGGGCTCAAGCCGGGCATGCTGTGGCCTCATCTTAGGGGAACACACATGCACGGACTCGAAGGAAAGGTCGCCGTCGTCACGGGAGCCTCACGCGGGATTGGAGCGGGCATCGCGCGGAAGCTGGCGGCCCAGGGGGCGAAGGTCGTCCTCAACTACACGCGCAACGAGGAGGGCGCCCGCAAGGTGGCCGAGGAGATCCAGCGTGCCGGAGGCGAGGTGCTCGTCGAGCGCGCGGACGTGGCCGATGAGGCGCAGGTGAAGCACCTCTTCGAGCAGGTGGATGCGCGCTTCGGGCGGCTGGACATCCTGGTCAACAACGCGGGCGTCCTCGAGTTCCGTCCCATCGACGCCGTGGATCGCGCGCACTACCAGCGCATCATGGAGGTCAATCTGTGGGGCGTCGTGAGCGCCAGCCAGCAGGCGGCACGGCGCCTGGGCCAGGGCGGCCGGATCATCAACATCACCTCGGCCTCCAGCCGCTCGCCCTTTCCGGCGCTCAGCGTGTACGCGGCCAGCAAGGGCGCCGTGGAGGCGTTCACGCGCGGCCTCGCGGCGGAGCTCGGGCCGAGGGGCATCACCGTCAATGCCATCTTCGCCGGCATGGTGGAGACGGACATGACGGCGAACAGCTCGCCCGAGGGCGTCCAGGCGTTCGTCCGGGCGACCCCGCTGCGGCGCACGGGCCAGCCCGAGGATGTCGCGGACGTCGTCGCGTTCCTCGCCTCGGAGAGCAGCCGCTGGGTCACCGGCCAGTCGATTGGCGCCACCGGCGGCATCGTCATGACTTGAGCCCGTGCTCATGCACGGCGCATAAGCATGCTAAGGGCGGCTGTTCCTCAGAAGCGCTCTGGCTGGAGGCGGAATCCTGGTTCGTCACGAGAACAATTCGTCTCCGGAACTGGCTCGTTCCATCGCGGAGCTCCTCCGTCGAGGCCGGCCGGAAATCCTCGAGCTCTGGAGGGACAGGGTCCGGAGCCCTCCGGGGCTTCGGGAGCACCTTCCGGGGCTCCTGGACGGCTTGACCGAGGGTGTGCTCGCTCCGAAGGCGGGCGCCCCTCGGGAGAACCGGCAGCCCGGTTGGATGCAGGGGCGGCAGGGGTCCGGGCCCGGTGAGTACACGCTCGAGGAGCTCATCCACGCCTACGGGCTCCTGCAAGCGGTGCTGCTCGAGCTCCTCCAGCGGGAAGGGCCCTTCTCGCTGGCGGGCCTGCGGCTCATCCTCGACTCCATCAATGAGGGCATCCGCGAAGCCGCGACCGGGTTCCAACGCGCGAGGAGCCAGACGGACAGGTGGAGGGCGGGCGAACGGGAACGGCTCATCTCCGCGTTCAAGGCCGCGACCGCCGCGACCGCCATCCTCCACGGTCCGGGGCTCGTCTTCGAGTTCGCCAACGACGCGTACCATCGGATCTTCTTCGATGACTCACGCGAGCACCTGGGCCTCTCTGTTCGTGACGTGTTCCCGGAAGCTCGAAGGGACCGGCATCTTCGAGCAGCTCGAGGAGGCGTATCGGACGGGAAAGCGGATCGACCAGGCGGAGGTCCCGCTTCGGTTCCGCACCGCCGACGGAACCCTGAAGCCCGGGTATTACACCTATACCTTCACGCCTCATTTCGATGAGTCAGGCCAGGCGCAGGGATTGATCCTCATGGGGATCGACGTGACCGAGCAGGTGCTCGCGCGGCAGGCGATTCAACGAAGCCAGGAGCAGCTCCAGCTCATCACGGATGCGATTCCGGACCTCATCAGCTACGTCACGCGGGAGGAGCGCTACAGCTTCGTGAACCGCGCTTACGAACAGTGGTTCGGCCGGCCGGCCGGGGAGATCATCGGAGCGTCGACCCGGGAGATCCTGGGAGAAGAGGTCCATGCCCGGGTGCACCCGCTGCATCAGCGCGCTCTGGCCGGGGAAGCCGTCCGTTCCGAGCAAGGGCTCCGGAACGCGCGAGGGGCGCTGCGCCAGTTGGAAATGCGTTACCTGCCGGACCGTGGCCCGGACGGCCAGATCCTTGGCGTGGTGGTGGTGGGCAACGACATCACCGAGCGCAAACAGGCGGAAGAAGCCGTCCGCCGAAGCGAGGAGCAGCTCCGGCTCATCACCGATCGCCTGCCCGCCTTCGTTTCCTATATCGATCGGGAGGGGCGCTATCAGTTCACCAACCGGACCTATGAGGTCTGGTACGGCCTGAAGAGCTCCGAGCTCCGGGGCAAGAGGCGCCGCGATTTCACGACCGAGGAGACCGCACGGCTGGCGGAGCCTTATGAGAGGCGCGCGCTCGCGGGCGAGCCGGTCCGCTACGAGAACCTGCTGCGCAAGCCCTCGGGTGAGTACTCCATCCAGGATGTCGAGTTCGTCCCCGACCGCGATTCCGAGACCGGGGAGATCCGCGGCGCCGTCATCGTCGCCCACGACATCACCGAGCAGAAGAAGATCAGACAGGCGCTCGAGGAGGCCATCCGCGCCCGGGACGAGTTCCTCTCGATTGCCTCCCATGAGCTGAAGACTCCGCTCACCTCCATCCAGCTCCAGACGCAGATGACGAAGCGGAACATCGAGCTCGGCCGCCCGGAGGCTTTTGATCCCGCCCGGGTGACCCGGCTCGTGGCGCAGACGAACAAGAGCGTCCAGCGGCTGAGCCGGCTGGTGGACGACATGCTGGACATCTCCCGCATCGCGACCGGAAAGCTCACCTTCACGCCGGAGACGTTCAATCTCTGCACGCTGGCCCAGGAGGTCGTGGATCGCCTGCTCGTTCAAGCGAGTGTGAGCGGTGCTCCCCTGGCTTGCGAATGCCTCGGCCCGGTCGAAGGCGAATGGGACCGCTTTCGAGTCGATCAGGTGCTCACCAACCTCATCACCAACGCCCTCCGCTACGGTCAGGGCTCCCCCGTGAAGGTCACCGTCCATCGCTCGGGCCCGCACGCCGTGGTGAAGGTGAGGGATCAGGGACCTGGCATCTCTCCCGAGAACCAGGAGCGGATCTTCCTGCGTTTCGAGCGCGCGACCCCCGCGAGCTCCGTGAGCGGCCTCGGTATCGGGCTCTACATCTCCCGGGAGATCACCGAGCGCCATGGCGGGTCGCTCCGCGTCGAGAGCACGCCGGGCCAGGGCGCGACCTTCATCGTGGAGCTTCCCCTGCGCGGCCTCTGATGGACATGAGCGCGCACTGTATGCTCGCCTGCCCGCTCCTCCCTCCGGGACAGGGCAGATGTCGCATTGCGTCAAAATGCCTTGACGTGGTTGACGCGACGCGTTACCTATTCGCCCGTCAGTCGAGTCGAGGAGACGAACGCACATGGCGAAGAACAAGACGGCGAAGATCGAGGGGGCCGCCAAGGAGTCCACGGCCCGGACGACGACGGAGCAGGTGAAGACCGAGGCGGTGGCCCAGGAGGCCGCGCCGGTGGCCGAGCAGCAGGCCGCGCCGGTGGCCGAGCAGCAGGCCGAGACGGTGACGGGCGAGGCGGTGGTGGCGGAGGCGGTGCAGGCCGAGCAGGTGAAGGCCGAGGCGCCGGTGGTGGAGAAGGTGGCGGAGGCGGTGAAGGCGGAGGCGGCGAAGGTGGAGACGGTGGTGACCGAGGCCGCGGGCCAGGTGACGACCTTCGTGAAGGGCCGGCTGGAGCAGGCGCAGAAGCAGATCGGCCAGCTCGAGACGGAGGCGCAGAAGGCGCTGCAGACGCTGGTGACGCGCAGCCGCGAGTCCAGCCGCGAGGTGCTCCAGAAGCTGAACGTGAACGAGCTGCGCGAGAAGCCGGCCGTGAAGGAGCTGGAGAAGAAGGCGACGTGGGTGGGGGGCGAGGTGCGCCAGCGCCTGACCGGGCTGCAGGACCGGATGGTGAAGGTGGTGGGCGGCGTGGCGAGCCAGTCGCAGGTGCAGGCCATCAACCGCGAGCTGGATCGCCTGACGCGGAAGATCGACTCGATGGTCTCCCCCAAGAAGCCGGAGCAGCAGTCGCAGCAGGAAGCTCCGAAGGCGTAGCCGGACCGCGCCGGAGCATCCGCTGAAACGAAGACGCCCGGGGGCCCATGAGGCTTCCGGGCGTTCCTCTTTCAGCGCCCCGCCGATCGGGTGAGACTCCCCCCTTTCTCGTGGAGGGGGAGCGGCATGCGCTCTACTGGCTCCACCGCCTGAAGGGGGCGCTGATCCGCCGTGCGGCCGGTGTGAAGTAGAGTCATGGAGCAGAAGAGGAAACCATGCCCCGGATCGCCAGCAGCGAGGTCGTCGTTCCCAAGTCCCTGTCTCCCGAGGAGCGCGGCAGGCTCACCGACGCGCTCTACGAGGTGCACCGGCAGATCTTCGACGGCGTGGAGCGTGAGTCCTTCGCGAAGTACGTGGTCGAGTCGAAGGCCGAGCACACGTGGATCAACCTCCACAAGAACGAAGAGGGCGAGATCGTCGGGTACTTCGCCCTGCACATCTTCGACAAGCAGTTCGGGGGCGTGCCCACGTCCGTGTTCCGCGCGGAGGCGGGCTCGCTGCGGGCCTACCGCGGCGCCAATGCCAACACGCGCTTCGGGCTGAAGATGGTGCTGCGCTACATGCTGAAGAACCCGGGCCGGCGGTCGTTCTACCTGGGCTCGCTGGTGCATCCGTCCAGCTACTCGATGTTCGCCAACTACTTCGGCGAGGTGTGGCCGCGGCGCGAGACGCAGGTGCCGCCGGAGCTGCTGGCCTTCATGGACGAGCTGGCCACGGAGTTCGGCCTGGAGACGGTGGACCCGGCCAATCCCCTGGTGCGGCACGTGGGCTGGCGCACGCGCGAGACGGAGATGGAGCGCGAGTACTGGCTGCACTGCGACAAGCCGGCGGCGCGCTTCTTCGTCGAGGCCAACCCGGGCTACGTCGAGGGACACGGTCTGGTGACGGTGGTGCCCATCACCGTGGCCAACATCGCGAACATGATCCGCTCCATGGGGCAGCGCAAGCTGCGCCAGCCCATCCAGGCCACGGCGGCCCTGGCGCAGAAGACGCCGATCGGCGCCCGCATGCTGCGCCCCGAGGTCATCCGGCAGTTGCGCCGGGCATCGCTCTTCGCCCACTTCGACGAGGCCACGCTGCGCGAGCTGGCCCGGCGCTCGGAGATCGTCACGATTCCGGGCGGCAAGTACGTCTTCCACCGCGGGGAGGCCAGCGACGAGATGTACCTGCTCGCCAGCGGCGCGGTCTACGTGCTGGCCGAGGGCGGCGAGCGCGAGAAGGTGGTGGACGAGCTCGGCAGCGGCTCGCTGTTCGGGGAGATCGCCATGCTCGCGGGCGAGCGCCGCTCGGCCTCCATCCGCACCGCCACCGCCTCGATGCTGGTGCGCATTCCGCGCTCGGCGCTGCTGCCGTTGATGGAGGCCAACGCGAACCTCCGGCAGGGCGTGTGGCAGAAGTTCGCCGAGCGCCGTTTCGATGACCTGGTGCGCGGGATGGATCGCTACGGGCACCTGGGGCGCAAGGGGCGGCTGTCCTGGGTGCAGCGGGGCGAGCACCGCGATCTGGTGCCCCAGGAGACGCTCTCGCTCGAGGCGGGCACGCATGTGTTCGTGCTGTCGGGCGTGCTGGAGGTCGAGCACGAGGGCCTGTGGGTGACGGCGCGCGGCTCGATGCTCCTGGAACTGGAGAAGCCCCTGCGCGTCCGGGCCCAGGAGGCCACGCGGCTCATCCTGCTGTCACGCGACGCGGCGCCCCAGACGCAGCGGACGGCGGGGTAGGGGAGCAGAAGAACGGGGCACCTTTCGGCTAGTCACGCTGCAAAGGCTCGGTTCGGAAGTCGCATCACAGTCCCGCGCGCCGGTTCCTGACACGCACGGCCCGCCGGTCACGCCTCTTGCGCGCGGCTGCCGTGGCTCCGGGCGTAGACCCGGGTGAACTCGGCGCCCAGGAAGAGGATCTGCGCGGAGTAGTAGACCCAGATGAGCACCACCGCCAGCGAGCCCGCGGCGCCATAGCTCGAGGAGACGGTGCTCCGGCCCAGGTAGAGGCCGATGCCGAACTTGCCCAGGCCGAAGAGCAGCGACGTCACCGCGGCCCCGAGCCACACGTCCCTCCAGGCCACCTGGGTGTCGGGGAGGATCTTGTACATCATCGCGAACAGCACGGTGATGACGGCGAAGGAGATGAGCAGGTTGAGCCCCTGCCACAGCAGCGTCCAGCCGGGGATCAGGTGATCGAACCAGGCGCCGATGCCCGCCAGCGCGGCGCTCACCACCAGCGACACGAGCAGCAGGAAGCCGATCACCAGCACCATCGCGAACGACAGGAAGCGGTTGCGCAGGAAGTTCAGCACGCCGCTGCGTGGCTTCGGTTGGACGTGCCAGATGTGGTTGAGCGCTTCCTGCAACTGCACGAAGACACCCGTGGCGCCGAAGACGAGGGCAATCACTCCCAGCGCCGTCGCGAGGATGCCGGAGCTCGGCTTGCGGGCGCTGATCATCATCTCCCCGATGATCTCGGCCCCGTTCGTGCCTACGAGATCCTGCAACTGGGTCTGGATCTGCCCTCGCGCCGCCTCCTCGCCAAAGACCATTCCGGCTACGCTCACGGCGATGACGAGCACCGGGGCGATCGAGAACATCGTGTAGTAGGAGAGCGAGGCCGCGAACGTCGGAGCCTTGTCCTCGTTCCACTCCGAGAAGGCTTTCTTGAAGAGCTGGAAGGTGTTTCGGGCACGCAACGCAACGGTCATGCACCGGTGGCACAGCACGCCGCGTGCCAGCGTTCCGGCTCCGTCTCCCGGCCTCGAATCCGAGGGAAACGGGAGCCCGGAGACAGAGCTGACCGTGAAAGGGACGTAATTCTTTCAGCCTTCCCGGGGAGCGTGCACTCGATTGCTCCGAGGTCGCTGATTTCAGCTCCGGGCGCCGGGGTTACTCATGAAGAGGGCTCTGGCATGGACCCGGGGGGCGCGATGCACGAGGTGGAGAGCCAGGAGGGAATGCAAGGGAGCGTGCCCTTACATGGAGACTTCGTCCCGGAGGAACCGGAGGACTTCGAGGACTCCTTCCTGTCCGAGGTGGCTCGGGCGGATATGCCGTTCCGGGTTCCACTGCCTGGGACCCGGATGGGCGGGAGGGAAGGGCACCGATTCGAGATTCTCGAGGAGCTGGGCGGGGGCGCGATGGGCCAGGTCTTCCGCGCCCGGGATTGCGAGCTGCGGCGCGAGGTGGCCCTCAAGTTCCTGCTGCCCCGGAGCGCGCGGGGCGGACAACCGCCGGGCTCGCCGTTGTGGGAGGAGGCCCGGGCCATCGCGCGGCTCGATCACGAGAACATCGTCCGTCTCTTCGATGTCTCCGAGTGGAGCGGTACGCCCTGGGAGCCCAGGGTTCCCTTCCTGGTGATGGAGCTGCTCGAGGGCGAGTCCCTGGCCTCCCTGCTGCGGCGCGAGAAGCCGGGGCTGCGGCGGGCGCTGGAGATGCTGAGCGCCGTGGCCTCGGGCCTGGCGCATGCTCATGCGCATCACCTCATCCACCGCGATCTCAAGCCGAGCAACGTGCTCATCACCCGCGAGGGCCGGGTGAAGCTGCTCGACTTCGGCCTGGCGCACCTCATGTCGGGCGAGTCCCCGCTCGTGCCCCATCTGCCCACGGCCGGGACGCCCGCGTACATGGCTCCCGAGCAGTGGCGCGGCGAGCGGCAGGACGCGCGCACAGACCTCTGGGCAGCGGGCGTCATGCTGTACGAGCTGCTCACCGGCGAGCTGCCCTATCCGTTCACCTCGCTCCAGGAGTTGCGCGAGCGGGTGACGTCTCCCGAGCCGGTACCGTCCGTGCGCGAGCGCGTTCCGGAGCTGCCCGGGGAGGTGGAGCGGCTCGTGGCCGCGCTGCTGGCCAAGGCGCCCGAGCGGCGTCCGGGCAGTGCGGCCGAGCTGCGGGAGTGGCTGCTCCGGTTGGAGGAAGCACTCGGGCCCTGGCACGAGACTCCGAAGCTCATGGCTCCTCAGCGCCGGCAGGTCACCCTGGTGTCCTGTGGGCTCGTGGTTCCCTCCGAGACCCGGGAGCGGCTCGACCCCGAGGAGCTCAGCGAGCTCCAGGCGGCCTTCCAGCGGTGGTGTGCGGAAGTCATCCAGCGGTACGGCGGCGCCATCGCGCTGTCCGTGGGGGACGAGGTACTGGCCTGCTTCGGCCATCCCACGGCCCGGGAGGATGACTCGGAGCGGGCGGTGCGCGCGGGGCTCCACCTGTCACGGGAGCGCCCCACGGAAGGGCCGTGGCTGGCCCACCCCGGGCTTGCCGTGGCGGTGGGCATCCACACGGATGCGGTGGTGTTCGATGCGCTCCCCTCGGGGGAGCTGGGGCGGATGCCCACGCTCCAGGGCGAGGCTCCACGAATGGCCGCCACGTTGGCTCGGCGGGCCGGGCCCGGTGCGGTGGTGCTCGGCGGTACCACGTGGAAGCTCGTGCGTGGGACTTTCGAGACCGAGCCCCTCGGTCCCCATCCGGGAGCGGCGTACCGCGTGCTGCGTGAGAGGCAGGCGGTGTCCCGCTTCGAGCGGGCGCTCGCGGCGGGAGGTGTCTCACCGCTGGTGGGACGGGAGCACGAGCTGGAGAGGTTGTTGGAACTCTGGGCGCGGGCGGGTCAGGGGCAAGGGGCGTGCGTCCTGCTCAGCGGTGAGGCGGGTATCGGCAAGTCCCGCCTCATCCAGGAGCTGCGCGAGCGGGTGTCTCCAGAGCCGAGCCACATCCTGTTCTGCCAGTGCTGGGCGTCCTTCCGCAACAGCGCCTTCCATCCCATCATCGGGCTGCTGCGGCGGCTCGGTCCACTTCCGGAGTGCTCCACGGAGCTCTCCGTGCTCCTTGCCTCTCCCGATGAGAGTGATTCCTCCGCCGTGCTGGCCGCCATGGAGCGGCAGAAGGAGCGCAAGAGACAGGTGCTCGAGGCGTTGCGGCGCCTGTTCTCGCGAATGGCGGAGGAGCGTCCGGTCTTGCTCGTCATCGAGGATCTGCATTGGGCAGACCCCTCCACGCTGGAACTGCTCGGTCTGCTGTGCGACGGCACCACCCGGGCGAGGCTCCTCGCCGTCCTCAGTGCCCGCCCTGAGTTCCATCCCCCATGGCCGCCATCCCCTGGCTTCCACCGGCTCGGGCTCGACCGGCTGCCGGCGGAGTCCGCGGCGGTCCTGGTGCGGGAGGTCGATCGTGGCACGAGCCTGCCGGAGGAGACGGTCCAACAGCTCGTGGCGAAGACGGACGGCATCCCGCTCTTCGTGGAGGAGATGACACGCATGGTGCTCGAGCGGTCTCTTCCGGCACCCCTGTCCACCATCCCCACCACCCTGCACGAGTTGCTGTTGTCCCGGCTGGATGCACTCCCTCCGAAACAGAAGGCGCTGGCGCAGCTCTGCGCCGTGGTGGGACGCGGCTTCAGTCATTCGCTGATCTCCCACCTCATGGCCCGGGACGAGGCCTTGCTGAGAGAAGACCTTCAGGGGCTCGTCTCGGCGGGGCTGCTGGAATGGCGGCGGGAGGAGCCCGGCGAGTCCGAGTACCAGTTCCGCCACGCCCTCCTCCAGGAGGCCGCCTATCAATCGCTCCCGAGGAGTCTGCGGCGGCAGCACCACCGGCGCGTGGCCCAGGCGCTGGTGGAGGGATTCCAGGACGTAGCGGAGGCGCGGCCCGAGGTGCTCGCCCACCACTACACGGAAGCCGGGGAGGCCGAGCCCGCAATCCTCTATTGGGAACGTGCCGCGAGACTCGCCCTCCTGCGCTCCGCCGATCTGGAGGCGATCTCCCATTTGAAGCAGGCGCTCACGCTGTCGCGGAGTCTCCCGGACGGAGCGATGCGAGCTGAAGAGGAGATGCGCCTGCTGACAGGCCTCGGCATCCTGCTGATGAACCGCCAGGAGTACGGCTCCCCTGACTTGGAGCAGACCTATGCCCGGGCGCTGGAGCTGTTCCGGCAGCGAGGGGATGCGCTTCCGACGCTCGAGCTGCTGTGGATGGGATTGAGCACCTACTTCTTCTGGGGGGCGAGATTCGAGGAGGCGCATGAGCTGGCCGGGCAGATCCTGGCGCTGGGCCGGCAGCGGATGCATCTACGGGTGCTCGCCAAGGGCTACCGGTTGCTCGCGAGCATCTCCCTGTACGAAGGAGAAGCTCGAAAGAGCCCTGGCGTGCCATGAGCAAGCGGTCCAGCTCTCGGGCCCCCAGCTCGATGTTCGAGGCTCCATCCTCGAGAACATCTGGAACAATGAGGGGGTGGACGACCTGTCGATTCCTTGTGTCGTCCACCTGTTGCAGCTACGGCCAGGGGAGTTTCGGCGCTTCAGCGACGAGCTGCTCGAATTGGTCGATGCTCCGGTCCATGCCGCCACCCGGGGTTACGCGTTGATCAATCTGGCCATGCACTGTCAGATCCGGGGCGACGCGTCGTGCGCGCTGCGGTGGGCCGAGTCGTTCACGCTGCGGTGGGCCAAGGAGAACGCGGCGGCCTCGGGCGGCCGCTTGTTCCAGTTCATGCTGTCATGGGCCCAGGTGCTCCAGGGTTGGGCCCTGGTCAGGGTGGGACGGAGGCGGGAAGGGCAGGACGTGCTGTGGAGCGGCATCGGACTGCTCCGGGAGTTGGGGGCCAAGGCCTATTTTCTCTACTCCCTGGGTCTGCTCGCGGACGTGTCCTTGTTGCTGGGGCAGGTAGAGGAAGGGCTGGCCAGGGTGAACGAGGCGTGGGGCCTCATGGAGGAGACGGGGGAGCGTGTGCTCGAGGCCGAGCTGCACCGGCTCCAGGGAGAACTGCTCCGAGTGGCCGGGAAGGAGGGGGACGCCATGCGCAGCCTGCTCCGGGCCGCGGTCGTCGCCCACCGCCAGCGGGCCCACCTCTTCGAACTGCGTGCGCGAGTGGCCCTGGCGCGTCAGCTCCGGGACTCGGGACACCCGGACTCGGCACGGCGCGGGCTGGAGCGCCTGTGTGGCCGCTTCGCTCCGGACCTCGAGGTGCCGGAGTTCCAGGAGGCCCGCGCGCTGCTCGCCTCGCTCCGGCCTACTCCAGGATCTCCACCGCATCCCCCACGCGAATCTCCCCCGGGCGCCGCACGATGACGTTCTGGCCGAACATCACCCCGCTCTTGGGACCCATGCGCCGGTAGGTGGAGAGGGTGCGCAGCGGCTCCTGCTGGGGATCGGCGCGGGCCGTCTCCGGGTCCACCGTGGTGAAGACACAGCGGGCGCACGGCTTGACCCCGGCCAGCTCCACGGTGCCGATGCGCAGCCGCTTCCACCCGTCCTCGGCGAAGGCGTCGCAGCCATCCACCACGAGGTTGGGACGGAAGCGGCTCATCGGCACGGGCTGCTCCAGGCGCTGGTTGAGGTCCGCCAGCGAGGCCTCGGAGATGAGCAGCAGCGGGAAGCCATCGGCGAAGCCGACGCGATCCTCGGGGGCGGCGTACTTCGGATCCACCGGGCGCTGCATCCGCTCGTCCACGTACACGAGCAGCGTGGGCTGGCCGAGGTACTCGGAGAGCCACCGGTCCGCGTCGGCAGGGGCGCGGGCGGCGGAGCAGGTGTCGTCCCAGACGGTGACGTCGAGGCGGGGCGCTCCGGCGGGCGGCAGGGGCACCTCGAGGCCGGGCATGCCGGGGGCGGACAGCCGCAGCCCCGACGGCCCGGGCACGGCGCGCACGTGCACCAGGGCGGGCAGCTCGCGTCCGGTCATGAAGGAGCCGTCCGGGCGCACCGCCATCCACCGGCGGTCATGCTGGAGCCCCAGCGGCTCCACGGTGGCGCGGGTCAGTGGCAGGCCCGCGCACGACTTGAGGGAGTAGAGGGTGATGGAGGTCAGGGTCGGCACGAGGCCGTTTCTGCCCTATCCCGGCTTGGACTGCACCAGGTTGTAACGGTTGCCGTAGAGGTCGCGGAAGATGAGATCCCGTCCCCACGGCAGCTCCCGGACGCCCAGATCGAGGGTGACGCCCGCGTCCTTGAGGGTGCGGTAGTCCGCGTCGATGTCGTCGCTGTCGAGGATGATCATGGGCTGCCGGCCGATCTGCTCCACGGCGATGCTCGCCTCCTCGCCCTTGAGCCAGGTAGACGGATTGAGGAGCGTGATCTCGAAGTCGGACTGGCCCCCCGGCGTGACGGTGATCCACCGGGGACCCCCCGGCCCCATGGGGCTGTCCATCTTCTTCTTGAAACCGAGCTTGCCCGTGAAAAAGGCGAGCGCCTCGTCGTCGTCCTTCACGTACACGGTGACGTGGGTGACACGCTGAATCACACGACCTCCAGGGTTGGATGAAGCGACCGGTTCTATAGCATCCAAGGAGGCGGCCCGGGCGGGCATCCGTCATATTGGCACACTGTCCACCTTGACGGATGGAAGTCATCGGCGTTACTAGTGTTCGCACGATGATGCTCCACCTCCTGGAAGCCGGGAGGTGCCGGGTCAATTGCTTCTCCACCCCCCCCCGCTGGTGTGGCCCGACCTCGCGAGAGGTGGCGGGCTGTTTTCGTTCCAGGGAATCGCCATGTCCCAGTCCTCACCCCTGTCCCTCGCCCTGTCCCAGGAAGAGCTGAGCGCCACGACGCAGGAGCTGCTCGAGGCGCCCGCCGAGGTGGTGCTCGCGTGGGCGGAGCGGCGGTTCGGTGCGCGCGCGGCCATCGCCTCCAGCTTCGGCGCGGAGGACATGGTCCTGATCGATCTGGCCCGCACGCACGCTCCGAGCGTGCGCCTGTTCACGCTGGATACAGGCCGGCTGCCGCCGGAGACGTACGAGGTGATGGACGTGGTGCGCCGCCGCTACGGCGTGGAGATCGAGACGTACTTCCCGGAGCGCGCTCGGGTGGAGGCGCTGGAGTCCAGCAAGGGGTACTTCTCGTTCAAGCAGAGCATCGAGGCGCGCAAGGAGTGCTGCGGCATCCGCAAGGTGGAGCCGCTGCGGCGTGCGCTGGCGGGGCGGGAGGCGTGGGTGACGGGGCTGCGCCGCGAGCAGTCCGTCACGCGCACGGAGGTCCAGGCGGTCGCGGCCGATGGCGATCACGGCCTCATCAAGGTGAACCCGCTCGTGCGGTGGAGCGGGAAGGACGTGTGGGCGTACATCAAGGCCAACGGTGTGCCCTACAACGCGCTGCACGATCGGGGTTACCCGTCCATCGGGTGCGCCCCGTGCACGCGCGCGGTGAAGCCCTACGAGGACGAGCGCGCCGGCCGCTGGTGGTGGGAGTCCCCCGAGAACCGCGAGTGCGGGCTGCACGTCCGCCGCTAACCCCACGCCCGAGGAGAGGACATGCCTTCCTTCACTCCAGCGGAGCTCACCCTGTTCCTGACGGCCCTGGTGGCCGCCATGGTCAATGGGGCCCTGGGCTACGGGTTCTCGTCCATCACCGTGCCGGTGGCGCTGGGGTTCGTGGCCAACCGGGTGCTCAACCCCGCGCTGGTGCTGCTGGAGGTGGTGCTCAACCTCGTCTCGCTCTTCCTCAACCGGCGGGCGCTCCCGGCCGTCTGGCGGCGCATGCTGCCGTTGCTCGGCGGTCTGCTGCCGGGAGTCATCCTCGGTGGGGTGTTCCTCACGGTGGTGGCGGCCGTGGCGCTCAAGGCGGCCACCTATGCCGTCCTGCTGCCGCTCATCCTCCTGCAGGCCGCGGGCGTGCGCTGGCCCATCCGCGACGAGCGCAAGGTGGGCGTCCCGTTCGGCCTGGGGCTCGGGCTGCTGTACTCGACCACCACCATCTCCGGTCCGCCGCTCGCCCTCCTGCTCAATAACCAGGGGCTGGCGCAGGACGAGTTCCGCGCGGCGATCGCTCTCATCCGCGTGGCAGAATCCAGCTTCACCCTGGTGACGTACCTCCTCCTCGGATTCTATGGCGCGCCGAGCCTTGGCCTCTTCTGGCTGCTGCTGCCCGCCGTCGCGCTCGGGCTTCCCCTGGGGCGCGTGCTGCTGCGGCGCGTCAGCAAGGAGGCCTTCCGGCGGCTGTGCATGGGTGTGGACGCGCTGCTCGTCAGCGTGGGCCTGGGCGTCGCGCTCCATCAGCTCGGCTGGGTGGATCGCGCGGTGAGCTACGCGGTGTCGGCGGCGATCGGCGGCTTCATCATCGGCTCCGCCTGGCAGCGCTTCCTCCAGCTTCGCAAGAGTCAGGTGGCCTCGCCGTGAGCACGCACGTGGACTTCCCCGTCTGCCTCCGGCTGCAAGGCAAGCAGGTGCTCCTGGTGGGAGCCGGCAACATCGCCGACGAGCGGAGCCAGCAGCTCGTCGACGCGGGCGCGGTGCTGCGCGTGGTGGCTCCGAGTGTCAGCCCGGCGATCCGCCGGCTCGCGGAAGAGGGCCGGTTGGAGCTGGCCGAGCGCGCCTATGCGGCGGGGGACGTGCGCGGGCACCACGTGGTGTTCGTGGCCACGGACGACCGGCGGGTGAGCGAGGCGGTGGCGGACGAGGCGCGGGCCCTGGGCATCTGGGTGAACGCGGCGGACATTCCGGAGCTGTGTGACTTCACGCTGCCGTCGGTGGGCAGGCGCGGCCCCATCGTGGTGGCCGTCTCCACCTCCGGGCAGGCGCCCGCGCTGGCCCGGCGCCTGCGCAAGCAGTTCGTGGAGCAGGTGGCACCCGGGCACGTGCAGCTCGCCCGGCTCACGGGATGGCTCCGCAAGCGGCTGCCCGCGGGCGCCGAGCGGATGCGGTTGTTGAAGCAGTTGGTGGAGGGCGAGGCCGGGGAGCTGCTGACGCGTGGACAGCGCAAGGCCGCCTGGGTCCAGGTGCGCGCCGCGCTGGAGACTTTTGGAGAGAAGCAATGAGCAAGCAGGTCAACGGAAAGGTCTACCTGGTGGGCGCGGGGCCCGGAGATCCCGGGCTGCTCACGCTCCGGGCGGCGGAGCTGCTCGCGAGCGCGGACGCGGTGGTCTACGACCGTCTCATCCACCCCGGCGTGTTGAAGCATGCCCGGCCCCGGGCCCGGCTGCTGTTCGTCGGCAAGGAGGGTGGGGGCGAGTCGGTGCGGCAGGAGGAGATCAACGCGCTGCTCGTCTCCCAGGCGCGGCTCGGCCGCACGGTGGTGCGGCTCAAGGGAGGAGATCCCTTCGTCTTCGGCCGCGGTGGCGAGGAGGCGCTCGCGCTGGAGGATGCGGGCATCGCCTATGAGGTGGTGCCGGGCGTCTCCAGCGGCGTGGCGGCTCCGGCGGCGGCGGGCATTCCCGTCACCCACCGGGGCGTGTCGGGCTCGGTGACGTTCGCCACCGCCTACCGGGCCGGCAAGGCGCCGGACTGGGCGCACCTGGCCGGGTCGGAGACGCTCGTGCTGTTCATGACGGGCAGCCGGCTGGAGGAGGCGACGCTGGGGCTGATCGCCGCGGGACGTTCCCCGAATACCCCCACGGCCATCGTCGAGGCGGGGACCTGGGCGCACCAGCGCGTCATCGAGGCTCCGCTCTCGGGCATCGCCGCGAGGGCCCGCGAGGCCTCGGTGGGATCTCCCGCGATGTTGGTGGTGGGTGAAGTGGTTTCCCTGCGCTCCCAGCTTCGCTCGCTGGTCGAGTCGCGGCCCGTCGTATCCGAGCACGAGCAGTTCCTGAAGGTGGAGGCTGGTCATGAGTGAAACCCTGTCCGCACGGCTCTCGCACCTCGCGGTGCTCGAGGCGGAGAGCATCCACATCATCCGGGAGACGGCGGCCGAGTTCGCCAACCCGGTGATGCTCTACAGCATTGGCAAGGACTCGCAGGTGCTGCTGCACCTGGCGCGCAAGGCCTTCCATCCGGCGCCCCTGCCGTTCCCGTTGCTGCACGTGGACACCACCTGGAAGTTCCGGGAGATGTACGCGTTCCGCGACAGCTTCACGGCGAAGCACGGGCTGAAGCTCCTGGTGCACAAGAACCAGAAGGCGATCGCCGAGGGCATCAACCCCTTCGACCATGGCAGCCAGAAGTACACGCACGCCATGAAGACGCAGTCGCTGCTGGAGGCGCTCGCGCAGAACGGCTTCGACGCGGCCTTCGGCGGCGCCCGGCGCGACGAGGAGAAGTCCCGGGCGAAGGAGCGCGTCTACTCCTTCCGCGACCGCCACGGCCAGTGGGAGCCGCGCAAGCAGCGGCCCGAGTTGTGGAACCTCTACAACGGCCGCATCGACGCGGGCGAGAGCATGCGCGTCTTCCCGCTCTCCAACTGGACCGAGCTGGACGTGTGGCACTACATCCTCAAGGAGCGCATCCCCGTGGTGCCCCTGTACTTCGCCGCCGAGCGCCCGGTGGTGGACCGCAAGGGCCAGTGGATCATGGTGGACGACGAGCGGATGCGGCTGCGTCCGGGCGAGCGTCCCACGCTGAAGCAGGTGCGCTTCCGCACGTTGGGTTGTTACCCACTGAGTGGCGCGATCGAGTCCTCGGCTCGCAATGTCGAGGAGATCATCACCGAGATGATGGAGGCCCGCGTGTCCGAGCGTCAGGGCCGGCTCATTGATCACGACGAAGAAGGCTCGATGGAGCTCAAGAAGCGCGAGGGGTACTTCTAATGACCGCCGCACTGAAGCTGAACGACAAGGGTGACCTCCAGCGCTTCCTCGCCGAGCACTACGAGAAGGAGCTGCTGCGCCTGGTGGTGGTGGGCTCGGTGGACGACGGGAAGTCCACGCTGATCGGCCGGCTCCTCTACGAGTGCAACGGGCTGTTCGAGGACCAGGTGGCGGCGGTGAAGCGCGCCAGCGCGGGCGAGGAGATCGACTTCTCGCTCTTCACGGACGGCCTGCGCGCCGAGCGCGAGCAGGGCATCACCATCGACGTGGCGTACCGCTACTTCTCCACGCGCCGGCGCAAGGTGATCGTCGCCGACACGCCGGGACACCTGCAGTACACGCGCAACATGGCCACCGGGGCCTCCACGGCCGACGCGGCCGTCATCCTGGTGGACGCGCGCCTGGGCATCCTCGCGCAGACGCGGCGCCATGCGTACATCGCCTCGCTGCTGGGCATTCCGTACCTCGCGGTGTCCATCAACAAGATGGACCTGATGGACTTCGATCCCGCCGTCTACGAGCGGTTGACGAAGGAGTTCGACGCGTTCGCTTCCACGCTCGGTTTCGAGCAGGTGCGCTACTTCCCCATCAGCGCGCGCGGCGGTGACAACATCACCCAACCGAGCGGCCGCACGCCCTGGCATGACGGGGAGACGTTGCTCGGGTGGCTGGAGTCGCTGCCGCACCAGCGCCGGCTGGATGGCGCGCCCTTCCGCTTCCCCGTGCAGTACGTGCTGCGGCCGAACCTGGACTACCGCGGGTTCGCCGGGCAGATCGCCTCCGGCACGGTGCGCGTGGGCGACGAGGTCGTCGTCTTCCCGTCGAAGCGGCGCACGCACATCGCGGCCATCGACACCTTCGATGGCGGCCTCGGGGAGGCCAGCGCGCCGTCCTCGGTGACCCTGCGTCTGGCCGACGAGGTGGACATCAGCCGGGGAGACCTCCTCGCGCACGCCGAGAAGCCGCCCACGGCGCTCCAGTACCTGGAGGCCATGCTGGTGTGGTTCGGCGAGGAGCGCCTGGACACCTCGCGCCGCTACCTCGTGAAGCACACGTCCAAGTACGTGCCGGCCCACGTCGAGCAGGTGCTCTGGCGCAAGGACCTGGAGGCCCTCTCCGAGGTTCCCGCCGACTCGCTGTCGCTCAACGACATCGGCAAGGTTCGCCTCGTCTGCAAGCGGCCGCTCATCTGCGACCCGTACACGGAGAACCGGAAGACGGGCGCCTTCATCGTCGTGGACCCGCTCACCAACGACACGGTGGCGGCGGGAATGATCCTCGGCGCGGCGGGCGATGAGAGCGGCCAGGAGGCGCGCTCGCTCATCTCCGCCGAGGAGCGGCGCGAGCGCCTGGGGCAGTCGGGCGCGGTCATCCTCCTGACGGGTACGCCGGAAGTGCAGACGTTGGCGCCCCGTCTGGAGCGGGCCCTGTTCGATCAGGGCAGGCACGTGGTCACCGTCCGCGGTGACGCGGAGAACGCCCTCGCGCTGGCCGAGGCGGGGCTGCTCGCCATCCTCTACACCCCCGTTCCGCAGGCGCGGCTGGGGCTGCGTGACCAGCTCCGCGGCGCCGGCGTCCCCTGGCTGGAGCTGGATCCCACCCACGAGCTGGAGCGCCAGGTGAAGCAGATCCTGAACGCCCAGGAGAACCGGCCGTGACTTCTTTCGTGAACACCCCCATCCCCGCCCTGGCCACACCGCTGGGTGAGGAGAAGAGCGGTTTGCTGCAGCGCCTGCTCGATGGGCTCGATGGTGCGTCGCTCACGTGGCTGAGCGGCTACTTCGCCGGGCTCGCCGCCCGGCAGCTCCCGGGGGCACTCCCGGCTCCCCCGCCCACGGTGGCGGTGCAGGCCGCGCCCCAGGGGACACTGACCATTGTCTATGGCACCCAGACGGGCAACAGCCGGCTGCTGGCCGAGCGCCTGAAGCAGCGGGCTGAGGCCGCCGGGCTCGCCGTGCGCAGCTTCCGCGCCAGCGACTACCCCGTGCGCGAGCTGAAGAACGAGCGGCTCCTGTACGTGGTGATCAGCACCCAGGGGGACGGAGATCCGCCGGATGACGCACGCGGCTTCTTCGACTTCGTGCGGAGCAAGCGCGCTCCGGCGCTCGGGCAGCTTCGGTTCGCGGTGCTGGGGCTGGGCGATTCGAGCTACCCCAAGTTCTGCGAGATCGGCCGTGTCCTGGACGAGCGCTTCGCCGAGCTCGGGGCCGCGCGGCTGTTCACGCGCGCCGAGTGCGACGTGGACTTCGAGCCCGTGGCCGAGCCCTGGCTGGGCCACGCCCTGGAGCACGCGAAGAAGGAGCTCGCGCCCACGCCCTCGCTGGCGACCATCACGCCGCTGCGCACCGTGCAGGTGCCGGCCACCTTCAGCCGGGAGAATCCCTATCCGTCCCAGGTGCTGAGCAACCAGCGCATCACCGGGCGCGGCGCCCTCAAGGACGTCCGCCACCTGGAGCTGTCGCTGGAGGGCTCGGGCCTGCGGTACGAGCCGGGTGATGCGCTCGGCGTGGTGCCCCGGAATCCGCCGGAGCTGGTCGCCGCGGTGCTCTCCGAGCTGAAGCTCGATGGCGCCACAGAGGTGACCCGCGAGGGGCGCATCCTGCCGCTGAAGCGCTGGCTCACCGAGGAGCTGGAGATCACCCGCCTGAGCCGTCCGTTCCTGGCGAGCCACGCGGAACGCTCCAACGGGACGGAGCTGCGGCGCCTGCTCACGCCGGAGGGCGGTGAGGCCCTGCGCGCGCTGCTCGCGAGCCACCAGGTGATCGATGTGCTCTGCCAGCATCCCGGCAAGTGGAGCGCGGAGGAGCTGGTGGGCGCGCTGCGCCGCCTGACGCCGCGGCTCTACTCGATTGCCTCCAGCCAGAAGCGGGTAGGGGAGGAGGTCCACCTCACGCTGGGCCTGGTGGATTACGAGGCCTTCGGGACGCGGCACGTGGGCGCCGCCTCGAACTACCTGGCGACGCGCGAGGCGGGCCAGGACACGGTGGACGTGTTCATCGAGGCCAACGAGCGGTTCCGGCTGCCGAAGGATCCGAGCCGCGACATCATCATGGTGGGCCCCGGCACGGGCGTGGCGCCGTTCCGCGCCTTCGTGCAGGAGCGCGCCGAGACGGGGGCGAGCGGCCGCAACTGGCTCTTCTTCGGCGAGCAGCACTTCCGCACCCAGTTCCTCTACCAGGTGGAGTGGCAGGAGGCGGTGAAGCAGGGCTCGCTGCACCGGATCGACCTCGCGTTCTCGCGGGACCAGGGCCAGAAGGTCTACGTCCAGAACCGCCTGCGCGAGAAGGGGAGCGAGGTCTATGCGTGGCTGGAGGGCGGCGGTTACTTCTACGTCTGCGGTGATGCCAAGCGCATGGCCCCGGACGTGGATGAAGCCCTCCTCGACATCATCGCGACCCATGGCGGCAAGAGCCGTGAGGACGCGAAGGCCTACCTCGATTCGCTGCGCGAGCAGCAGCGCTACCTGCGCGACGTCTACTGAGCGAGAGACACCATGAGCAGCAAGAATCCGACGACTCCGGCCCTCTCCGAGGTGGAGCACATCAAGGCGCGCAGCCGGAACCTGCGAGGCACTCTGGCCGAGAGCCTCGCGGACCCGCTCACCGGCGCCATCGCTCCGGCCGACACCCAGCTCATCAAGTTCCACGGCAGCTACCAGCAGGACGACCGGGACATCCGCGAGGAGCGCCGGCAGCAGAAGCTGGAGCCGGCCTACAGCTTCATGATCCGCACCCGCCTGCCGGGCGGGGTGTGCACCCCGAAGCAGTGGCTCGCCCTGGACGAGCTGGCACGCACGTACGCCAACGGAACGCTGCGCGTGACCACGCGTCAGGCCTTCCAGCTCCACGGCGTGCTCAAGGGGGACATGAAGAGCACCATGAAGGGGATGGAGGCGGTGCTGCTCGACAGCATCGCCGCGTGCGGAGACGTCAACCGCAACGTGATGTGCAACCCCAACCCGGTGGACTCGCGCGCGCACGCGGTGGTGTACCAGTGGACCCTCCGCCTCTCCGAGCACCTGCTGCCGAAGACGCGGGCGTACTACGAGATCTGGCTGGACAAGGAGAAGGTGGCCGGCGGCGAGGAGGAGCCCATGTACGGGCCCACCTACCTGCCGCGGAAGTTCAAGGTGGGCATCACGGTGCCGCCGCTGAACGACGTGGACGTCTTCTCGCAGGACCTGGGCTTCATCGCCATCATCGAGGGCGGGGAGCTGGTGGGCTTCAACGTGCTGGTGGGCGGCGGCATGGGCGCCACGCACGGTGAGGCGGCGACGTTCCCTCGGCTCGCGGACGTCATCGGGTTCATCCGCCCCGAGCAACTGCTGGAGGTGGCGGAGAACGTGGTGAAGGTGCAGCGCGACTACGGCGATCGCACCAACCGCAAGCACGCGCGCCTGAAGTACACCATTGAGGACCGTGGCATCGCCTGGTTCGTCGCCGAGCTGCAGAAGCGGCTGGGCTACCCGCTGGAGACCGCGCGGCCGTTCGTGTTCGAGCACAACGGGGACCGCTTCGGGTGGATCCAGGGGCACGATGGACGCTGGAACCTGACGCTGCACATCGACAGCGGCCGGGTGGCGGACACGGAGGGCCAGCGGTTCCTGACGGGCCTGCGGGAGATCGCCCGGGTGCACCAGGGAGACTTCCGGCTCACGCCCAACCAGAACCTGATCATCGCGGGCATTCCGCCGGAGGAGAAGGCGGCCATCGAGAAGCTGGTGGAGGCACATGGCCTCACGAGCTTCCGGAGCGCGAGCCCGCTGCGGCGCAACGCGCTGGCGTGCGTGGCGCTGCCGACGTGCGCCCTGGCCATGGCCGAGGCCGAGCGCTACCTGCCGCGCGTCGCGGGGCTGATCGAGGAGCGGCTGGTGGTGCACGGGCTGGAGAAGGAGAACCTCCTGCTGCGCATCACCGGCTGCCCGAATGGCTGCGCGCGGCCGTACCTGGCGGAGATCGCCTTGGTGGGGAAGGGGCCCGGCCGTTACAACCTCTTCCTGGGTGGCGATCAGCGGGGGCAGCGGCTCAACCGCCTGTACCGCGAGAACGTGGACGAGGCGGGCCTCCTGGCGGCGCTTGAGCCGCTGTTCGCCGCGTTCGCGCGCGACCGGCAGCCCGGGGAAGCGTTCGGTGACTTCACCGTGCGCACGGGCGTGGTCGCCGCGCCTCCGGCCGCCGAGCGTTCCGTCTCCGCCACCGGAGCGTGAGGTGCTCGGGGCGGCGGGTTCGATTCCCGCCGCCTCCACGTAGAACGACCCGCCGCTTTGAGCCGCGTCCGCTACTATGAGCGTGCCTATTTCAGGCGCACCTTCAAGTGCTCCATGTCATCGTTGGGCCGCCCCATGAAGGAGTCGAGCAGGCGTTGCTCGACTCCCACTTCTTCCCAGACAGCCGAGCGCTCAAGTCCGACACACTCCTGGGGCTCCGCGCGCCTCGAATTGCCGACGGTGTCGAAGATCGTGCAGTCGCGGAAGTTCCCAATATCCTGCATGAACTGGACGATCGGTTGAGAAAACTGCTCCTCCAGCTTTCTCCACCCAATGAGTTCCCATGCTCTCTCCTCCATATGGCGAACCATGATCTTGAAAAGGATAGGCTTGGAGGCAATCCGATCCAGATCGGAATCTGGAGTGTCGGTCCTGTAATCGTAATAGGCATCATGCGGCAGTTTGAGCACCCTGCCGTAACCGAAAGAGCCGTCGGCAAGGGGGATTCTCAAGAACGAGCCCGGTTTGTAGATTCGCGGCATTCCTAGTATCCCGTGTAAGGGTGAAGTTGGCCCCACAACTCCGTCGCGGCGGCGTGGAACCTTTTGCCTTGTGGATTTTCTTTCGCCACGCCGCGTACGGCATTCTCGGTACGATAAGGCTCTCCGGTGTCAGAGCGGGCTCCTCCAAGGAAATCAATCAACTGCTGCTCTCTCCCGCGAATCCGCCAATAAGCGACGTCGTCATAGCGACGGCTATAGTCAACGGCGGTGCCGACATCGAATCGATCAGTCTGCGCCAGGCCGAACATGGCGCCACTCGGTTCAGCACTCTCGTCCAGGTGGTGGTTTCTGTCTCGGAGGAGAACCGCGAGTGCGGCCTGAAATTCGAGGGACTCAGCAAGATCGACGACCATGCTGGTCCGCCCCGCGTAGTAGCGGTGGGTCACCTTATTGAGCTTCGTGTAGGTGATATAGATGCGCCCCAGCCTCTTGCCGGTGCTCTCGTCGGGTTTCGGCCTGTGCGCTGCGCCAGGAGGAGGAGCCTGGGCTGGGTATTGACCCTGAACCCACCCCTTTACGTCTCCGAAGTGTGTGCCGTAATACTCGTCCGCGATCTCGATGGGGGTCTTCTCCCCATCCAGGGCCGCACGAGCCGTCAAGCAGACCAGCAACCCACTGCCCACGGCCGCGACGAACGCTCCCCCCACCACCACCGTCTCCCCTGCGGCACCGCCGGCTCCTACCTTTGTGCCCGCGCCTCCATCAAGCACCAACCTGAGCATGCCCCGGGGAATGCCGTTCCCCAGGCCCTCACCTGATAGTCCTTTCAGGACGGGGGCCGGACTTGGGGCAGGGGGAGCCACGGGCGCAGCCCCCGCCGCCGCGACAAGCACCACGTGAACACCCGCGCGAGTCGAGGATACCTCCTCCGTCAAGGCTCCGGCCGCCTCGTCACGGGAGGGGATATAGGCACAGCGCCTCGGCGCATCCGGGGCATGACGGACGCTTGGAGCAGCGCCCCCACACCCCACCAGGGCCACGCAGAGCAGCACCAGTGAACAACGCATCACGTAGCACCTCTGAGTCCGCGCCTCCGGCCACCACGCTTCCCGCCCCCGCCGCCGCTGGCTGATTCATGGTAGCACCTAGACCCGCTTGTCCTCGTGCTCTTGTCCAAGGGCACGCTGGACTTCCCTTGGTCTCAGGTGTCCTCCATGAGCACTCAGCCCCAGATTGCCGTCTTCTACGAGCACCCCGAGTGGTTCAAGCCCCTGTTCGCCACCCTCGAGCGGCGGGGCATCCCCTATGTGCCACTGCGCCTGGACGAGCACTTCTTCGACCTGAATGACCGCACGCCGCCCGCGCCGGTCATCTTCAGCCGCGTGGCGATGAGCTCCTTCCTGCGCCAGGACGAGCACGGCATCTTCTACGCCCAGTCCCTCTATTCGCACTGGGAGCAGTGCGGTGCCCGCATCATCAACGGCAACCCGGCCCTCGCGGTGGACACGTCCAAGGCCCGCCAGCTCTCGCTCATCAACTCGCTGGGCTACGCGACCCCGGCCACGCGCGTGGTGCATCGCCGGGCCGACCTGCCCCGCGCCGCCCAGGGCCTGCGCTTTCCCATCGTGGTCAAGGTCAACATCGGCGGCTCGGGCGCTGGCGTCGTGCGCTATGACAGCATGGAGCAGCTCGTCCAGGCCGTCGCCGACGGCACCACGCCCACCAGCATCGACAGCGTCACGCTCGTCCAGGAGTACATCCCCACCCGCGGCAGCCGCATCGTGCGCGCGGAGACGCTGGCCGGACGCTTCCTCTACGCCATCTCCCTGACCACCGACGGCGGCTCCTTCGATCTGTGCCCCGCCGACGCGTGCATGGTGGGCAAGCCGAAGATCACCATCGAGCAGACCCAGCTCGATGCCGAGACCCTCCAGGCCGTGGAGCGCATCTCGTGCGCGGCGAACATGGAGCTGTGCGGCATCGAGTTCATGATCGACGACCGCGACGGCACGCGCCGTTTCTATGACATCAACGGGCTATCCAACTTCGTGGCCAGACCGCTCGAGGTTCTGGGGTGGGATCCGCACGAGCAGCTCGCGGACTACCTTCTCGAGGTCATTGGCGCCCGGCGGAGTGGGGAGGAGGCATGAGGTACGGCTTCTGGGCCCCTGTCCTCGGCGGGTGGCTGCGCAACGTGCCCTACTGCGGGCCACGTCTCCGGGCATCAATCAAGGGGGATGAACGTGCGAATCCTGCTTGCCGCGGTGTGTTTGTTGGTGGCTTGCCTGTCTTTGCAGTATAATCATTGTATATGCCTATCTTCATTGAGCCTCGCGATCCCAGGTTTATTACCGTTCGTCGTGGCGGCACCTTGAGTGATGCAAATCACCACCTTCTTGCAATATGGGCTGCCACATGCGCGGAGCATGTCCTGCATTTTTTTGAAGAAGCACGACCCGAAGATGAGCGGCCGCGCCAGGCGATCGAGCTGGCTCACGCCTGGACACGAGGCGAGATTAAAATGCGCCAGGCCCACAAGGCTGCTTTTGTCGCCAATGCCGCCGCCAGAGATGTGTCCGGCGCGGCAAAGCTTGCGGCCTACGCGGCTGGGCAGGCTGTAGCAGTGGCTCACGTGGCAGCGCATGAGTTGGGCGCGGCGGCCTATGCGATCAGGGCCGTGCAAGCCGCAGCTCCTGAAGCTGAGCGTGAACAAGCTGGCCGCCGGGAATGCCAATGGCAGCGTGAGCAGCTTCCAGACGCAATCCGGGAGCTTGTGCTTGACGACCAGCGGCTGCGCAATCATGTGTGTTGGTTTGTATTCGATTGCTGACCGGCATGGGGATGCCCTTCCGCCGCACCGCGTGCCCCGTAGCGGCATAGCCGCTCCAGTCCCGGTCTGTCGTTGGCATGTAGATGCGTCTTGGCGTGCAGGGCTCACAGGGAAGGCCTGGAGCCGCTGTGCCGGTACGGCGCCCGGGGTGCCCTGGCGCTGGAGCGCTTCGAGCAGACGGTGGCCGCGAGCGAGGCGGTTGTTGACCCAGGCCGATTGACCCGTGGGTGTGTTACACGCGGAGTCACACGCGGAGGACTTCCGCATCGGGCGCGCCCCCTGGCGCGTCAGCCCATGGCGCAAGCCTGGGCCTGGAGGGTGAATGCAGACAGGTTGGGCCTCGGGACGCCTCCTCTTCGTGATGCTCTGCGGTGTCTTCGTCCTCGCATGCGAGCAGAAGGGCACCCTGCCTTCCTCGGCCGAGGCAGTCTCCCTGGCGCGGGCCTACTTCCCCGAGGTTTCCCTCGAGGGGCTCACCGCGCCGCTGGTGGTGGACCCGGGCTGGTCGTCGACGGCCAGCATGGCGAGCGCGAGGGCGCAGCACGCCTCGCTGCTCCTGCCCGACGGCGATGTCCTGGTGGTGGGTGGCGTCAACCGGACCGGGTTCGTGGCTTCCGCCGAGCGTTTCGATCCGGAGACCGGCACCTGGGCCTCCGCCGGAAGCCCAGGCATCACGGGCAACATCATGTCGAGCGTCCTGCTTCCCACCGGGAGGGCATTCGTCATGTCGGACGGCAGCCCGTCGGCACGCATCCATGACGCCGCGACGAACACCTGGTCCGCCACGGGGGCGATGTCCGCGCCTCGCAGCCTGTCCACCGTCACCCTCCTGCCCTCGGGGCAGGTGCTCGTCGCGGGAGGCTCCAACCTGAACACGGCGGAACTCTATGACGCCGCGACGAACACCTTCACCGCCACCGGCTCCATGTCCGTCGTCCACCGGGCTCACACCGCCACCTTGCTGAGGGACGGCCGGGTGCTGGTGGCCAGCGGCTTCAACAACGTCACGGGAGAGGTGCCCGTCGCGGAGCTCTACGATCCCGCAGCCGGGACCTGGTCGCGGGCGGCGCCGCCCCTGGTTCCCCGGCACTACGCGAGCGCGACGCTGCTCCCCGATGGCCGTGTCCTCTTGGCGGGAGGCTTCACGGGCGCGGGGATCACCACCCACGCGGAGCTCTATGACCCAGTGGCCAACACGTGGACCGCCACCGGTGCGCTCCTCCATCCGCGAAACGGGCACACGGCCACCCTGCTGCCCAACGGCAAGGTCCTGGTCCAGGGTGGCTCGGATGGGGCGCGCAACGCGCAGGCCGTGTCGGAGCTATATGACCCGGCGACGGGAACCTGGGCCGCCGCCAATACGATGGCGGTGGCTCGCGAGAATTCCACCGCCACCCTGCTGACGACGGGTCAGGTGCTGATCATGGGGGGCTACAGCTCGAACCCGAGCCTGACCTTCTATGCCAACGTGGAGCTCTACGATGCATCCAGCGGCCGCTGGGCTCCGGCCGGCAATCTCGCGCAGGGCCGAGGCTCCGCCGCCGTGCTGCTGCCGTCGGGACAGGTGCTGACCGCGGGAGGCCGGGGCGCGAGTGGCGTACTCGGGACAGCGGAGCGCTACACGCGCGCGAGCAACACCTGGGCTCCCGCCGCCTCCCTGGCCACCGCGCGCGAGCGCGCCACGCTGAGCCTGCTGCCGTCTGGCCAGGTGCTCGCCGCCGGAGGTGGGAATGGCGGGGGGCCGCTGGCCTCGGCGGAGCGGTACGATCCCGTGGCCGATGCCTGGACGCCCGCGGGCTCGATGACGGCCGCCCGGGATGGGCATACCGCGACGGTGCTGGGCTCGGGCCGGGTGCTCGTGGTGGGAGGAGCGGGCACGGGGGCGGCGGAGCTGTATGACCCGGCCGCCAACACGTGGGCTCCCGCCGGCTCGGCCGCCACGCCCCGCTCGCGTCACGCGGCCGTGCTGCTGCACGACGGCCGGGTCCTGGTGGCAGGTGGTGAGAACGGGGGCGCACCGCTGGCCTCGGCGGAGCTGTATGACCCGGCCTCCAACACGTGGGCCCCCGCCGCGGGCCTCTCGCAGGCACGGGCCTCCTTCACACTGACGCTGCTGCCGTCGGGCCGGGTGCTGGCGGTGGCGGGGACCTCGCTCGCGGCGGAGCTGGCGTCGGCGGAGGTGTATGACCCGGTCTCCAACACCTGGGCCCCGGCGGGGACGCTGGCCGGCCCGCGCGCGTTCCATTCGGCCGCGCTGTTGCCCTCCGGCCGGTTGCTCGTCCTGGGAGGTCAGGGGCCGGGGGGCACGGGACTCGCCACCGCGGAGCTGTACGACAGCGCGACCCACACCTGGAAGTCCGCGCCGGGCCTCGCCGCCGGGCGGCTGCGCTTCGACACCGTCGTCCTGCCCTCGAACGAGGTGCTCGCGCTGGGCGGTCAGGGCGCCGCGGGCGCGTGGCTGGCGAGCGCCGAGCTGTACGAGGATACCGGGGCGCAGCCGGCCTGGCGCCCGGTGGTGACGGGGCCCGACGTGGTGATGCGCACCTGTTCCGCGCGCATCACCGGCACGCTGTTCCGGGGCATCTCCGGAGCCAGCACGGGAGACCACAAGGACTCCGCGACGAACTTCCCGCTGGTGCGATTGCAGGCGGCCGAGGGACGCCGGCTCTGGTCGTTGCCGGGCACCGGGATGTCCGCCACGGGCGTGACGGTGCCCATTCCCGCCAACGTGGCGCCAGGCGCCTATGCGCTCTCCGTCTTCGCCAACGCGAGAGGCGGCGGGCGGATGGTGACGGTGATGGAGAACACCGCGCCGGTGGCGGAGGATATGACGGTCTCCACGCCGTACGACGAGCCCGTGAATCTGTCGCTGGTGGCGACGGATGCCGAGGCGGATCCTTCGTTGACCTTCGTCATCGTCACCCCTCCGGCCCATGGGACGCTGAGCGGTACGCCCCCCTCCGTCACGTACACGCCCGAGCCGGGCTACCTGGGGCCGGACAGCTTCACCTTCCAGGCACGGGACTGCGGACTGGGCAGCAACGTCGCCACCGTGACGCTCACCGTGGCCGACCAGACGCCTCCGGACATCACCTGCCCGGCGGACCTGGTGGTGGAGGCGACGGAGCCAGCGGGGGCACCGGTGACGTATTCCCCCGCCACCGCGACCGACGCCATCACCACGAATCCCCCGGTGACGTACTCGCGGCCATCGGGGAGCACCCTGCCGGCGGGGAGGACGACGGTCACCGCGACAGCGGAGGACGAGGCGGGCAATCAGGCGACGTGCTCGTTCACCGTCACCGTTCAAGCCCGGGTGGTGTCGATCGCTGGCGGCGGCTGTCAGGCCACCGGCAGAGGCGCGGACGCGGCGCTGGCCGTGCTGTCGGTCCTCGCCGTGTGGGCGGGACGCCGGCGCCGTGAACTCGCACGAACCTGTGTGCTCGTCACGGCCCTGGCCGCCACCAGCGTCTCGGGGCAGACGCCCTCCAGCCCCGTGGTTGCGTTCGACGTGGAGCGTCTGCGCCTCAGCGCCGCCGCGACGGACTCGCTGCTGGTGGACTCCGGACGGCTGCTCCCCGTGGGCGGCTATCGCCTCGGCCTCCTGACCCACTACGAGCGCGGCATCCTGGTGCTGCGAGGCAGTGATGGGTACGACCGCTCCCTCTTGCAGTACCGGACGTCGGCCTGGCTCATGGGGGCATGGTCTCCGGCGGAGCGCCTGGAGCTGTCCGCCCGGCTGCCGGTCATCATCTCCCAGGGTGGCCATGGCGTGGAGCTGCTGGCCGGTGTCTCCAGAGCTTCGTCCTCGGGGCTGGGGACGCCGGAGGTGGGAGGGCGCTACGCGCTGCTCCGGCGCGAGGAAGGGGCGCCGGTATCCCTCGCGGTGGGGCTCGACGTGGGGCTTCCGGGGGGAAGTGCGAGTGCGTTCGGACGCCAGGAGCACTGGGCCGGGTTCCAGTTCTGGCCCCGCGTCTCGCTGGGGCGCGAGGTGGGAATGTTCGTGCTGGGGGCCAGCGTGGGCGCGCGGGTGAAATCGAAGGAGGTCCAACCGGGCCGCGACGTGGGCACCGAGCTGGAGCAGGCGCTGGTGGTGGCCACCCGGGGGAGCGGTCTTCGCGGCGAGCTGGCCCTGCAGGTGGCGGAGTCGCTGGTGCACCCGGACGTGGCGGTGGAGCTGCTCGGAGGCGTGCGGCTGCCCATCGGACATGGCTTCGAGGTGAGCGCGCTCGCCGGGCGAGGCTTCACCGACATCCCGGGGACGCCCTCGTGGCGGGCGGGGGTGGGAATCGCCTGGGCGCCGCCTCCTCCTCCCGAGGACGTCTGCCAGAACGGGCGGAAGCACATGCCCGAGCAGTGCCCCGACTCCGATGATGACGGAGACTCCGTGCCCAACAAGGCGGACCGCTGTCCGCTGGAGGTGGGGTCACCGGACGACGAGGGGTGCCCGAAGCGGGACCCGGAGGTCGCTCCCGAGCCTGTCTCGCCTCCGGTGAAGGAGGAGCGGCTCTCCCTGGCGGGCCGGAAGATCGTCTTCGCGGTGGGCCTCGCCGAGATTCAGGGGGACGGCGCGCGCATCCTGGATGAGATCGCCGGGCTGCTGAAGTCGCGGCCCGAGGTCTCGCTCCGCATCGAGGGCCATACGGACAACTCGGGACAGGAACGGCTCAATCTCACACTGAGTCAGGAGCGTGCGAATGGGGTGCGGGCCTACCTCATCCAGCGAGGCATCGCGGGCACTCGTCTCGAGGCCCGGGGCTACGGTCCGTCGCGTCCCATCGCATCGAACGCCACGCCGGAAGGCCGAAGCGAGAACCGCCGCGTGGAGTTCATCATCACGAATTGACTCCGTCTCGCGGAATTTTGAGAGGGATTGTGGTGCCGTGACGCATTGCGTGGTCCGGCCATGGCCATCCATTCCGCGTGATGTCAGACCCTCAACCTATTTTCGGGCTCCCCGCTTCACCCCCCACAGGGAGCCTCCATGCGAAACGTCTACATCACCAGTGCGGGCAAGTTCCTGCCGAACGAGCCCATTGGCAACGATCTCATCGAGGATTACCTGGGGAAGGTTCATGGCCGGCCTTCCAAGGTCAAGAAGCTCATCCTCGAGCGGAACGCCATCAAGACGCGGCACTACGCGCTGGACCGTGAGGGAAACTCCACCCACTCCCTGAGCGAGATGGCCGCGGCCTCGGTGCGTGACGCGCTCTCACGCGCGGAGCCTCCAGCCCTCGCAGGTGGACCTGCTCGCCGCGGCGACCACCCAGCCGGACCTGCTCATCCCCGGTTTCGCGGCCATGGTGCACGGCGAGCTGCCCGAGCTGGGGCCGGTGGAGATCCTCTCCTCCATCAGCGTGTGCTGTGCCGGCATGGCCGCCTTCAGCCATGCCTACGCCCAGGTGGCTCTGGGGCGGCGCCGCGCGGCCATCACCCTCGGCGCCGAGTTCGCCTCGCGCTACTTCCTGGCCTCCAAGATGGAGGACCACGCGGACGTGAAGGCCGGTGAGCCGCTGTCCTTCGACATCGAGTTCCTGCGCTGGATGATCTCCGACGGCGCGGGGGCCTTCCTGGTGCAGGACCAGCCCCGGTCCAAGGGCATCAGCCTCCGGGTCGACTACGTGGACCTCATCTCCCACGCGCACGAGAACCCCGTCTGCATGTACTCGGGCCTGGGGCCGGACAAGAGTCAGAAGGGGTGGATGGGCTACCGCTCCTACCAACAGGCGGTGGCGGACGGCGCCTTCGCGCTGCGCCAGGATTTGCAGATCGTCGATCGCGTCATCCAATACATGGTGGGTGACTTCGTGAAGATCATCGAGGCGGGGCACGTCCAGCGCGAGCAGATCGACTGGTTCCTCTGCCACTACTCCTCGCACTTCTTCCGGGGCCGGGTCGTCCAGTTGTTGGAGGAGGCCGGGCAGCCCATCCCCGAGGAGAAGTGGTTCACCAATCTCTACACCCGCGGCAACACGGGCAACGCCTCCATCTACCTGATGTTGGAGGAGCTCCTGAATTCCGGGCGGCTCCAGCCCGGGCAGCGCGTCGCGTGCCTGATTCCCGAGAGCGGGCGCTTCACCACCGCCTACCTGCTGCTGACCGCTGTCGAAGCCTGAGCCCCGGAGACCGTACGCCATGAGCACCCCCCTGAAGAGTTCCCTCGAGCCCTCCGTCACGGCCGCCGGGCCGTCGCCCTTCGGTCCCACGCACTCGCCCTTCGCCGGCATGCGGCCCGACACTCCGCTGCAAACGGAGACACTCCGGGAGCTGGAGTCCATCTGGGCCGGCTACGAGCGGCGCATGCGCTCGGCCCCCATCTTCCAGAAGCTGTATGGCGGGGACTTCACCGTGGAGGACTACAAGGCCCTGCTGCGCACGCTGCGTCCGCAGGTGGTGGAGGGCTCGCGGTGGATTACCCGCGTGGCCTCGAGCTGCTCGGATGATGCCCTGCGCGCCCTGTTCATCGGGCACGCGCGGGAGGAGCACCTCGACTACCAGATGCTGGAGCGGGATTACGTCTCGGTGGGAGGAGACCTCGCGGAAATCCAGCAGGCGGAGAAGAACGTCGGGGGCGAGGCTATCTCGGCCTACATCTTCCACGAGGGCCTGCGGGACAATCCCATCCACCTGCTGGGCACGGTGTTCGTCATCGAGGGCACCGGTGACCAGCTCATGGGCCGCTGGGGCGAGCAGATCCAGAAGCGGCTCGGCCTGACACCGGAGCAGACGTCGTTCTTCTCGTATCACGGGGGCAACGACGAGAACCACGTGCGCCAGATGGAGCGGGTGCTCAAGTCGCGCTGGATGGACGCGGCCATGGCGCGCCGCTTCCTCAAGGCCACCCATGTCTCCGCCACCCTCTACCACCTGCAGTACTCGCTCGTCTGAGGTCCGCCATGGCCCATCCTCCCAACGCCGAACCCCTGCGCGTCCTGGCGGGCGAGCCGCCGTCTCCGGCTCCCTACGCCGTCTCCGCTCGCAACCGGGACGATCCCAATTACTGGGACGCGCTGTTCCTGGACACCTCCATTCCCGTGGACCCGGTGGCCAAGGCCTGCATGATCAAGGATTTGCAGAACCCCACGCGCCGCTATCTGCTGGGGCCCGTCCGGGTGTTCTGCAACGTGATGCTGGCGCTGCTGCTCACCCTCAAGCGCCTGGTGCCGTTGGAGCTCAGCTTCTACGGGGCCATGCACCGCGTGCTCCATTTCCTGTTGAAGACGTTCGTCACGCCCGAGGCCAACTACCTGCTGCTGCGGCACTTCTGGGTGGAGAGCAACCTCGAGAACTTCGTGTTGGACAACGGCCCGGACCCGAGCGTCCCCAGGGCGGAGCTGTTCCCTCGCAAGATGGAGGAGCTCCTCCACAACGCCTTCAACCAGCACGACTGGAATCTGTACAACTGCGTCCTCGACTACTCCGAGGCCCGGCAGCGCGATCCGGGCTGGCTCCGGAGGAAGCGCGAGCAGCCCCCGCGCTACGACAGCATCCGCACGCCGGAGGTGGAGCTGGACATGAGCCGGCGCGGTCCCTTCCAGCTCCTGGACATGGAGACGGCCCTCGAGGTGCTGAAGATGATCTACCCGCCCTTCCTCACCAACCGGGAGGTGGACCGGGCCGTCCTGTCGCTCCAGTTCGACGAGAACCTCCTGGCCTACGTGGCGGAGGTCACCGGTGATGACACGTGGCGCTACCTGGCCACCAACCGTCTGCCGCTGGTGCCCGTCTCCTATTTCCAGGCCTCGCGCCGCCTGTTCGAGCACTTCATCGTGCTGGAAATCGTTCACCACACCCTGGCGCTGCGCAAGCAGGAGCAGGCCGGGCTGGCACGGGAGGAGTGAGTCATGAGCGTCCAGGGACCCCCGGCGGGAGAGCTTCGGAAGTGGCTGCGTGCGTGGCTGGCGGCGCGCTTGGGGGTGCCCCTGGACGCGGTGGACGAGGCGGAACGCTTCAGCCACCACGGGCTCGACTCGGCGGGGGCCACCCGCCTCGTGGCGGACCTGGCGGGCCTGCTCGGGCGCTCGCTGCCGCCCACGCTGGTGTGGGATCACCCCACGCCCGAGCAGCTCGTGCGCTACCTGGTGGGGCAGGGGGCTCCGGCCGTCCAGGCCTCGCGGGCGGACGTGCCGCGCGTGACGTCCGAGGAGCCCATCGCCCTCGTCGGGATGGCGTGCCGGTTCCCGGGAGGAGCGGAGGAGCCGGGCGCCTTCTGGCGGCTGCTGTGCGAGGAGCGGGAGGGAGTGACGGAGGTGCCCGCGTCACGTTGGGACGTGGCGGCGCTCTACGACGCCGATCCGGCGCGTCCGGGCCGGATGAGCACCCGCTGGGGCGGTTTCCTCGGGCAGGTGGACGGGTTCGATCCGGACTTCTTCGGCATCTCGCCGAAGGAAGCGGTGCGGATGGATCCGCAGCAGCGGTTGATGCTGGAGCTGTCCTGGGAGGCGCTGGAGGACGCGGGCATCGCGGCGGGGACGCTGCGGGAGTCGCTCACGGGCGTCTTCTTCGGGGCGATGTGGAATGACTATGCCCGGCTCCCCCGGGCGCTGGAGTCCATCGCGCAGCACACCGCCACGGGGCAGGATCTCAGCCTCATCCCCGCCCGCGTCTCCTACACCCTGGGGCTGCAGGGGCCGAGTCTGGCCGTCAACACGGCGTGCTCCTCCTCGCTGGTGGCCATCCATCTGGCCTGCCAGGCGTTGCGGACGGGCGAGGCCACGCTGGCGCTGGCCGGAGGTGTGAACCTGTTGCTGTCGCCGGATGCCACGGTGGCGATGTCGAAGTTCGGGGGGATGGCACCGGATGGGCGCTGCAAGGCCTTCGACGCGCGCGCCAACGGCTATGTGCGCGGAGAGGGAGGCGGGGTGGTGGTGCTCGAGCCCCTGTCGCGGGCGCTGGCCCTGGGTCATCCCGTAGTGTGTGTCATTCGCGGCAGCGCGGTGAACAATGACGGTTTCAGCAACGGGCTGACGGCGCCCAACCCGCGCGCCCAGGAGGCCGTGCTGCGGCAGGCCTACGCGCGGGCGGGTGTGGACCCGGCGCGCGTGCACTATGTGGAGGCGCACGGGACGGGCACCCTCCTGGGAGATCCCATCGAGGCGCGGGCCCTCGGTGCCGCGCTGGGCCGTGGGCGTGGCGCGGAGCGGCCGTTGAGGGTGGGCTCGGTGAAGACGAACATCGGCCACCTGGAGGCCGCCGCCGGAGTGGCCGGGCTCATCAAGGTGGCGCTCGCCCTCCGGCACCGCTTCCTGCCCGCGAGCCTGCATTTCCTCCGTCCCAACCCGCACATTCCCTTCGAGGCGCTGGGGCTGGAGGTGGTGAAGCAGGCGCGTCCCTGGCCCCATCCGGAGGAGCCGGCCCTGGCGGGGGTGAGCGGCTTTGGTTTCGGGGGCACCAACTGCCACGTGGTGCTGGAGGAGTGGGTTGCGGGAAGGGACGGGCCCTCGCGGGCGCCGCCGCTGCCCGCCACGCGGCCCGGGGTGGTCTTCGTCTTCCCGGGGCAGGGCGGGCAATGGCGGGGGATGGGGCGGGAGTTGATGCAGCAGGAGCCCGCCTTCCGCGCCGCCCTGGAGCGCTGTGACGAGGCCCTCCGGGTGTGGACGGGGTGGTCCGTCCTGGAGGAACTGGCGGCGGGCTGTCCCCGGTGGGGAGACATCGACGTGGTGCAGCCGGTGCTGTTCGCGGTGGAGGTGGCGCTCGCCTGCCTCTGGCGCTCCTGGGGCATCGAGCCGGCCGCGGTGGTGGGGCACAGCATGGGGGAGGTGGCCGCCGCCCACGTGGCGGGGATTCTGGGGGTGGAGGACGCGGCCCGCATCATCTGCACGCGCAGCCGGTTGTTGCGCGAGGCGAGCGGCCGCGGCGCCATGGTGGTGGTGGAGCTGCCGCCGGAGGAGGCGCGCGCGCTGCTGGAGGGCCGCGAGCACCAGGTGTCCATCGCGGCCAGCAACAGCGCCACCTCCACGGTCCTCTCGGGCGCGGTGGAGCCGCTGGAGGCCCTGGTGCGCGAGCTCGATGGCAGGGGCCTCTCGTGCCGCTGGGTGAAGGTGGATGTCGCCTCGCACAGCCCGCAGGTGGAGCCGCTGCTGGTGCCGTTGCACGAGGCCCTCGCGGACGTGAGCCCCTCCCGGGGCAGTGTCCCGATGGTGTCCACCGTCACCGGAGCCGTGGTGGATGGGCGCCGCCTGGGGGCCGCCTACTGGGTGCGCAACCTGCGCGAGCCGGTGCTGTTCGCGCGGGCCATCGAGCGGCTGGCGCGGGAGGGGTGCACGGGCTTTCTCGAGGTGGGCCCCCACCCGGTGCTCACCCGGCCGGTGGAGGACGTGCTGCGGCACCTGGGACGGGAGGGCGTGGTGGTGGGCTCGCTCCAGCGGGACGCGCCCGAGCGGCCCGCGCTCCTCGAGGGGCTGGCCCGTCTCCAGGCCGGAGCCGGCGCACCGGTGTCCGGTGGAGGGGATGTGCCGCCCCGGGCCCAGGTGTTGGTGCTCTCCGCGCATACGCCACAGGCCCTGCGGGCACGCGCGGAGGCGATGCGGGAGGTGCTCGGCGCGGAGGGAGCCCCGGGTCTGGAGGATGTCTGCTACTCGGCGGCCCTGCGCCGGGAGCACCTGGAGTGGCGGCTGGCGGTCCGTGGCGGCTCCCGGGAGGAGCTGGTGGAGGGGCTCGGGGCCTTCCTCCAAGGCGAGCGCCGGACCGGAGTGGCCTCGGGTCACGGCCGGTCCGGGAGGGAGGAGCGGCTGGCCTTCGTCTTCTCCGGGCAGGGGACGCAATGGCGGGGAATGGGGCAGCGGTTGCTCGCCCAGGAGCCGGTGTTTCGCGCGGCGGTGGCGCGCTGTGATGAGCTGTTGGGCGAGGGGCTCGGGTGGTCCGTGCTCGAGGAGCTGCGGGCGGCCGAGGCCGGGTCCCGTCTGGAGCGGACGGACGGCGCCCAGGCGCTCCTCTTCACGCTGCAGGTGGGGTTGGCCGAGCTCTGGCGCTCCTGGGGCATCGTCCCGGACGTCGTGGTGGGGCACAGCCTGGGGGAGGTGGCCGCGGCGCACGTGGCCGGGGCGCTGAGCCTGGAGGACGCGGTCCGGGTCATCCTCCACCGGGGCAGGTTGCTCCAGCGCACCGAGGGCCAGGGAAAGATGCTGGCCGTCTCCCTCTCGCGCGTGGAGGCGGAGGCGCTGGTGGCGGAGCACCCGGGCCTCATCGAGGTGGGCGCGCTCAACGGCCCGGGCAGCACCGTGCTCACCGGGGACGGGGCCGTGCTGGAGTCCCTGCACGCGCGGCTCGAGGGCCAGGGCGGGCGCTGCCGCTGGGTGTCCTCCGAGTATGCCTTCCACAGCGCGCGGATGGAGCCGGTGCTGGGGGAATTGGTGGAGGCGCTCGCCCCGCTTCGCCCCGGGCCGACCCGCGTTCCGTTGATTTCGACGGTCACCGGCGGGGAGGTGGCGGGGTGGCGTCTCGACGCGGACTACTGGGCGCGCAACGTCCGGGAGCCGGTGCGCTTCGCCGAGGCGATGGCCTCGCTGCGGGCGCGGGGGCGCCACGCCTTCGTGGAGCTGGCCCCCCACCCGACGCTCGGCGGCGCCGTCCTCTCGTGTCTGGGGCCGTCCGGCGAGGAGGAGGTGCGGGTCCTGCCCTCGCTGGCGCGGGGGCAGGATGATCGGGGCGTGATGCTCGCCACGCTGGGAGCGTTGTTCACGCTGGGACGGCCCGTGGACTGGCGCCGGCTCCACCTCGAAGGAGGGCGGCTCGTCCACCTTCCGTCGTACCCGTGGCAGCGCACGCGCTTCTGGCTCCCGTCCACCGGGGCTTCCTGGGCCGTGGATGTGGAGTCCTCGCCCGGGCGCGAGGAACGGGCTCCCGCCTTGTCCGGCCCCCCGGAGGAGGCGCCGGCCCGGCTCGCTCCCGTGCTGGCTGGCCGCTCCACCGAGGAGCGACGCATGCTCCTGCGCGACTTCCTGGCCCGGGAGCTGGCCCAGATCCTGGACGTACGGGCCGAGACGCTCGACCCGCGCCGGAGCTTCCTCGAGATGGGGATGGATTCGCTGATGGCGATCCGTTTCCTCGACAGGCTGGGGCAGGGCCTGGAGATGAAGCTGGATGCCGTCCTCGCCTTCGAGTTCGACAGCCTGGACGCCCTGTGCGGCCACCTGGAGCGGGTGACAGCCCGTCCACCGGGCCGGCCAAAGCCAACGGCGATGGCAAGCTGACGGCGGCTTCGATTCCCGCCGCTTCCAATATCGTTATGTCATCGAGCGGCCCGAGGAGAGCGCTAGGAGCACGGCGTGGAGCAGTAGTCGCAGCTGGGATAGCCGTTGATCATGCAGCTCTGGACGCATGCCAGCTGGCCCTGGTTGGGCGGCCGACAGGTCGGGGGGCACGGCGTGGAGCAGTAGTCGCAGCTGGGATAGCCGTTGAGCATGCAGCTCTGGACGCATGCCAACTGGCCCTGCTCGGGCGGCCGGCAGGTCGGGAGTAATTCCGCGGAAACGGCGGATGGATCGCTGACGTCGGACGCCGCGTCCTGGGCCTGCGCGAGGGGGATGGCAACGATGAAGACGGCGGCCCAGACGAACCTTCCAAGAACACGAGGCAGACGCATTGGCAACTCCATACGCCCCAGGGGACATCCCTGGGGGCGGTCGTGGAGCTTATCAACTCATGGCATGGATGGGGGCGCGATGGGTCTCAGTTGCACGAGTACGTGTACGTGCTCGGCGTGCTCCAGGTCCCATCGGGGTTGATCGCCCGCACCGTGTAGCCACTGATCGGGTAGCTCGTGCCCCAGCAGTCCCGGGCACGGACATCGTTTCTGAAGGCCGTGGACAGGCTCCAGTTCCCCCTCCTGCGCAGCTTCTCGTAGGCGGCGACACGGTCCACGGCTTCGATCCACGTCGAATCGGCGGCGAGCGTGTTGCGGCGCGTCTCCAGGAACTTCTGCAGCCAGGCGCTCTCGGTGATGCCGTTGTACCCAATCGCCGGTGCCACCTGCCCGCTGTTGCCGAGCGCGGAGTTGGTGGTCCTGATGAGGGCGCGGATGCCAGACTCCCCGTGGTTGATGTACGCGTCATACAGCGCGGCCTTCGAGAGCGCCGTGGTGAGCCCCCACTTGCCGGCCTCGTTCATCGCCGGCGTGTAGTAGAGCCGGTCGCTGACCTGGTCCTGGCAGCTCTTGAAGTCCGCCCGGGTGGTGGTGTTGTTGTAGCTGGTGGCCCAATCGCCCACCCAGTTCCCGATGCTGTCGAGCTCGGCCGTCGATGCCTGATCCTGGCCCGTCGAGAGGTAGCGGTTGTTGATGGTGGTGAGCCCCGGCATGTATTTGGCCAGCAGGTTGCCGTTGGCGGCGGTCCGGAGGTTCCGGTAGCACTCGACGACCTGGATGGCGTCCCCCGTACCGGTGCAGAAACCCGCGCGGCCGTTCGTGTACCCGCGGCCGTCGTAGATGTTTTCCGCGTACGCGTAGTTGAGGGTGGGCGTGTCGTTCTCCCAGATGCTGGTCAGGGCTTCCGCCACCTTCTTCTGGTTGGCGGTCAGCCCGGGCCCCGTCTCCCCGCTGCCGCAGCTCGGGTCGCTGATCTGCACGTTGGTGGCCGTGAACGAGGCGGTCGAATTCGTGGAGTAATAGAACGTGTACGAGGCGTTCACGCCGATCGTCAGGCCCGACGTCCTGGAGTACGTGCAGGTCGTGCCGCTCTGGGTGTGCGTCCAGCCCGGCTCGTCATAATCACACGTCACACCGCTCGGGACGTTGAAGGCGATCCGCGGGCTCGTCATGGCGGCCGCGCCGGTGTTCTTGAACGTGATCGTGCCCCAGTAATCCGGGCTGCCCAGGTAGGTGTTCGTGGTGAGGGTGTATGCACAGGCCGCGAGGGCCTGGTTCATCGCACCCGGGCGCGGCTCCATTCCTTCCGTCTCCACCCCACCACAGGCCGTCAACGTGGCGGCCAGGCTCGCGATCCAAAGTCTGCTCATGGCTCTGATTCCTTTCAATACGAGACAACCGGCCGCACAACGCACGCGCGCCTCCGCGGCGGGATGCCGGGAGGCGCGTTTGGGTCAGCCCTCGATGGGGCTCGCCGGGGGTTCAGCTACCGGGTCGTCCAGGTCCCGGAGGTTGAGTTGTAGTAGATCTTCCCGCCCTGGAAGTTCTGGACGGTGTTCCCGCTGGCGTCCTTGTATTCATCGGTGGTGGGGTAGCCCAGCCAGCTATTCTCGGAGCCCAGGTTCGCCCAGGCCGTTCTGATCGCACCGCGAGTGGGGTGCGCGCCCGTCGTGGACGACCAGTGCATGGAGCCCCCCTGGAACTGCTGGTAGACGCCGCCGTCCTTGAGCCCTCCCACCTCGTCCATCTTCGGGTATCCCAGGAAGCCGTTCTCGCTCTCCAGCGCGCGCCACTTCGAGGAGATGGCCCCGGTCGTGTAGTAGGCGTCCGCGTAGGCGGGAGTCCAATGGATGAAGCCGTCCTGGAACGACTGGTAGCACCCTCCACCCACGAGGTTGCACCGCTCGGGGCCAATCGGATACCCGAGCTGTCCGTTCTCGGAACCGATCGCGCGCCACTTCCTGCTGATGGCCCCTCGGGTTCCCCAGGCGTAGGTGGTGGGAGACCAGTGGATGAAGCCCTTCTCGAAGACCTGATAGCACCCGTTCAGGACCAGGCCGCACCGCTCGGCGGTGGTCGGCTTCCCGTAGTACACCTCGCCCCCATCATCCTGCCACCGCTCGCCAATGGCGCCCTTCAGCCCATAGGGCAGCCCCTGGTAGTTCTTGCTGGTGATTCTCTGGCCGACGAAGAAGCCGTTGCGGTACTCGAAGGTCGAGAGCGCGCCGCGGGTGGTGAAGTCGGAGCAGTGGATGGTGTTGAAGTGGAGGTGGACGCCGGTGGCCGAGCCCGTCATGCCAGCGCCGCCGAGGTACTGCCCGCGCTCCACGATCTGGCCGCGTCTGACACTGACCGTGTTGAGGTGATTGTACTGGGTGCAGAAGTTGTTGCCGTGATTGATGATGACCTGTCTTCCGTTGATGGCCGGAGACGGGTTGCCATCGTAGTCGGCCACCTGCACGGTGCCACCGGCCGCGGCCCAGATGGGGTCATTGGTGCTCATCCCGATGTCAATCGCGTACCCCAGGTAGGGATTGCTGAGGGCATGGGGATACTGGGTGACGGTATAGGTCCTCCCGCCAGGGAAGGGGAGATACAGCTCCGGCGCGGCGACGCTGGACAACGCGCTGAGTCCCACCAGCAGTGACAAGGCAAGACCGGCGTTCGACGCGGTCCTTCGGTGCAGAGTGCTCATCGGCTCCTCCTCGGGGTCGTTCTCATTCGTAAAGACGGAGAAGCGCGGCGCGCGTCCCACGAGAAGCCAAAAAAATTCGGAGCGCCGCGGGCCCGTCAGTCCGCCAGGAGCAGGCGGAGGCTGACGTCGAGCTGGCTGTACACGAGGCGCAGCATGCTCTCCAGCTCGTCGGGCGTCAGCCGCAGCCGCGCCATCAACTCCTCACGGGTGAGCGCCAGCAGCCGCTCGCGGGCGCGGGCAATCCAGCGGGCGACGGTGGAGCGGGGGGCCTGGTACGTGGCGCTCACCGCGTCCATGGACAGGCCGTGCACGTGGTGCAGCCGCAGCAGGTTGCGCTCCCGGGCCTCCAGCCGGCCCAGCGCGGCGCGGAAGGCCACGCGGAAGTCCTCCTGGTGCCGCTCGCGGATGAAGGCCAGCTCGGGGTCCGCGCCCAGCCGCTCCGCCAGCGCCACCGGGGCCGACTCCATGGACACCTCGCGTGGCGCGGCACGCTGCCGGTCGATGTGGAGCCGCAGCGCCACCGCCCGCACCCACTGCCCCAGCGGACCGCGTCCGGAATAGGAGGCCAGCTTCGGCGGTGCCCCCTCCGCCGGGACCAGCAGCCGCTGGCGCAACAGTTGCCGCAGCTCGTCCACGAGGGCGGGCTCCTCGCGCGGCAGCCACGTTCCCACCTGGGACAGCACGTGCGCGTCGAGCGCCTCGAGCGCCCGTGCCTCCCCCCGCACGCAGGCGAAGGCGAGGAAGAAGTCCGCCGCGCGCAGGCTCGTGAGCACCTCGCGGGCCTCGTCCGTGGAGGGCAGCCGCTCCGCCACGTAGGCGAGGAAGGCCCTCGCGTCCATGTCCACCTCCGGCCACGCCGCGCGCGCCGCCCGCACCAGCCCCGCGAGTGCCTCGTCCAGGCCGGGAAGCGCCCGGAGCGCCGGGACGAGCGCGTGCGGCGCCCGGGACAGGAAGGACTCGGTGTGCTCGGACGTCACGGACCACCTCCACCGGCAGGCCCGCCCCCACGGGCGGAAATGAGACACAGCGCCCCGGCGCAGGAGGGGTCGTGGGCGGACAGCCAGGACTGTACCTCGCGCGCGCGGGGCGCGTAGACGGGCGCGCTGCGTGCGTAGGCCTCCTGGGCCTCCCGTGCCAGGGCGAGCGCCCGGGGCCGCTCCCCGCGCGACCGCCAGAGGACACGGGCGAGCGCGAAGCGCGCCCGGCCCAGCTCGGGCGGGGGCAGCTCCACCCGCCTGGAGAGAGACACCGCCCGCTCCAGTGTCTCGCGGGCCTCGCGCAACTGGCCGTCCTCCACCAGCGCCTCGCCCAACATCCCGAGCGTCAGCGCCACCCGCGGGTGCTCCGCCCCGAGTGCCTGCTCGCGCAGCTCCAGCGCCCGCCGCAGGTAGGTGAGGGCCGGGCGCGCCCTGCCCAGGCGCAGCTCCACGTGCCCCAGGTTGTACAGCGCACTGGCCACCTTCGGGTGGTTGGGGCCGAGCGTGGCCTCCCAGAGCTCGCGCGCCGCCTCGAAGTGGGCGCGCGCGTCTTCCAGGCGGCCGGCGTCCATGGCCACCCAGCCCAGGTTGTTGCGCGACAGGGCCACGTCCGGGTGCCGGGGGCCGAGGTGCGCCTCCTGGATTTCGAGCGCCTCCCGGTAGGCCGCCTCCGCCTGGGCGAGCTGTCCCAGGTCCCCCTGGGCATTGCCCAGGCTCAGCAGCACATGGGCCACCCGCAGCCGCTCGCCCTCACCGCCCTTGCGCAGACTGGCCAGGGCGCGCTCGTAGTGGGGCAGCGCCTGCGCGAGCTGGCCCTGCCGCGAGAGCGCATCGCCCAGGTTCATCCGGATCATGCTGGTGCTGGAGTGCTCCGCCCCGAGGCGGCGCTCGGCCAGCTCGAGGGCCTCGCCGTAGCGCGCCACCGCCTCGGCCACCTTGCCCTCGAGCCGCAGCGCGGTGGCCAGGTTGTTGAGGTACTCCGCGCGCAGCGGGTGCTCCCGGCCGTACACCGCCTCCACCAGCGCCAGGGCGCGCGCATACTGCTGCTCCGCCTCGGCGTAGCGCCCCATCGCGTTGAGGGCCATGCCCATGCCCGTCAGGACCTCGGCGAGCGCCACGTCCTGGGGCCCGCGCGCCCGCTCCAGCAGGGCCAGGGCCTCACTGGCGTCCGCGAGGGCGCGTGCGTACTCGCCCTGCCGGTAGCCGAGGCTGCCGCGGACGCGGTGCAGCTCCGCGGCCACCTCCAGGGAGGCCTCGGGCCCCAGGCGTTCCAGGGCCGCCTCCGCCATGCGCGCGGTGCGCTGGGCCTCCTTCACCAGGCCCAGGCCCTCGACTTCCGTATAGAGGAGGCGGTTCCACGCGCGCGCGGCCGTCTCGTCGTCGTGTCCGGCCTGCGCCACGCGCACCGCCTCCTCCAGCGCCTCGCGTGCCACCGCGAAGCTGCCGGCGGTGCCCCGCAGCTCACCCAGCAGGACCAGGGCCTCCGCCAGCGTGGGCCGGTGTCCCAGTCCTCGCAGTGCCGCCACCACCTCTTCCAGCCGGGGCAGCACGCGCGCATGGAACCCGGCCGCGCCCTGCACGCGCAGCCCGTCCAGCTCCCGGCGCAGCGCCGCCAGCTCCCGCCGGGCCTCCGGGGCTTCCGGCAGCGGGTCCACGCGGGCGAGCACGTCCCGGTCCGCGCACGCGGCGAGGGAGGGGAGCTGTCGCGCGGCTTCGGGTGCCCGGGGGAGCGCCTCCCGCTCGCCCCCCTCCAGCAGCTCCACCAGGTCGTGCAACGCCTGGCGCCGGCCGTCCAGGCACGCGGCGCGCAGGTCCATCAGCCGCTCGGACTGTGCCTGCCGCACGCGCGTGTCCTCGCAGGACTGCCGCTCCTGGGCCACCAGCGCCTGGGCATAGGCGTCCAGCGCCCGCGTGGTGGACTCGAAGGCGTCCGCCCAGCCCGGCTGCGCGCCCTGACGGAAGCGCTGCTCCAGCCGGGCCCGGCGCGCCGCGTCCCAGGTGCCCTCCAGCCGGGCCTCGAAGCCGGTGCACACCCGCGCGGCGTCACCCTGGGCCAGGACGAAGCCCACCGCGGAGCTGGCCGCCACGCCCGTGGCCAGCGCCGCCGCCGCCCAGCGCCAACGGTGTCCGCGCGCGCCGGACTCGAGCCGGGAGAGAAGCGCGTCCAGCGAAGGGTGGCGCGAGTCCGGCTCGGCGGCCAGGCCTCGCAGCACGGCGTCACGCACGGCACCGGGCACGCGCGCGCCGCGGGGCGGGGGCGTCACCCGTCCCTCGCGCAGGGCCCGGACGCGCTCCGCGGTCGTGTCACCCGCGAAGGGCCGCTGGCCGAAGAGGGCCTCGTACAGCGCGACGCAGAAGCTGAACTGGTCGCTGCGGGCGTCCGCGCGCAGGCCCCGCCACTGCTCCGGGGACATGTACGCGGGCGTGCCCTGCCGGACGCCGGTGATGGTGTCGCCTCCTCGCGGCGGGGCCACCCGGACGAGCTCCTCCCCAGCCCAGGTCTCCGGCGGGGTCAGAGGCGAGGGCTCCGCGCGCGCGAGGCCGAAGTCGGTGACGTGCACCTGGCCGTCGTCCCCCAGCAGCACGTTGTCCGGCTTGAAGTCGCGGTGCACCAGCCCCACCGCATGCGCGGCGGCCAGCCCGTGGCCCGCCTGGAGGAAGCGCGAGAGCGCCTCGCGCCACGGCCGGGGCGACTCCGTCAGCCAGTGGCGCAGCGTCCGCCCCCGCACCAGCTCCATGGCGAGGAAGACGGTGTCGCCGTCCAGGCCCACGTCATGCACGGTGACGACGTTCGGGTGGGACAGCCGGGCCAGCGCCTGGGCCTCGCGCACCAGCCGCCCGCGCGCCTCCGCGTCCGCCACCGCCCCGGGCTTGAGCAGCTTGAGTGCCACCTCCCGGTCCAGGTCCGGGTCATACGCGGCGAAGACGACGCCCATGCCTCCCTCGCCCACGCGGCGCAGCAGCACGTAGCGCCCCACGTGCGTCCCGGGCCCTGGCGTCTGGGCCGGCCCGGCCGGTGCCAGGGACTCCAGGCTCTCCGGGGACAGGGCTCCTCCTCCTTTGAGTCCCGCCACCACCGCGCAGCAGGCCGCGCACCCATCCAGGTGGGCCTCGAGCCGGGCCACGGCGTCCGCGGACAGGCGCCCCTCTTCCCACTCCAGCAGCTCGTTCTCGTCAGGACAGGGAGTCATGAGAATAACCGTAAGGCCGCATAAGCTGGGAAATATACTTCACCGGAACTCCCGGCCGAAATGGGAAGGCGCCTCGCTCACCCGAGCCGGCCGGGCTCCAGGCTCAGGAAGTGGAACCGCGCGAGGTAGCCGGTTTCCTTGGGGCTGCACGCATACAGCCCCGCGCTGACCATCACCCCTGGCCCGTCCTCGTGCAGGTGCGCCATGCGGATCTGCGACCAGCGGGTGCCGTCCAGGGACGTCTCCACGAGGTAGTCCGGGCCCTCGCGGCGGATGCGGAAGGACACCTCGTCCACCGCCTGGGGCAGATCCTGGGTGGCCCAGTCCGAATAACCCTGGTTCGTCACCACGGAGCCCAGACGGTTGGGGCCATGGGGCTCGAACTCCACCGAGGTCTTCAGCCAGCAGTCCGGGGAGAAGCGCACCATCAGTCCCGCCTGGTCGTACTGGTGCACCGGCTGGAAGCGGACTCGCGTGACGAGCACGAAGTCCCCCTCCACCCGCGCGTGGAGGAAGTGCCCGTTGTCCACCTGGAACCCGTAGTGGGTGCGCTGCCAGAAGTCCGTCGAGGCGTCGGGCGTGAGGACGAGCCCCGGCTGTCCGGGCCGCACGGACCATTGCCTGGGTTCATGGAGCCAGCGCAGGCGCGGCTCCAGGGAGGCGCTCGTGAAGGACTCATGAAGGGGCGGGAAGGGTTGGTTTTTCATCGGTTCTTCTTTTTACGAGGCGGCATGCCAGGGCTCCAGAAGTCCGCGCCCGGACAGGGGGGGCCCCTCGCTGACACAACGGTGACGTGCCGGAGGGTACGAGCAACTCATGGCCTCCCAAGAGCGCGTCGAGTCCCTCCGGGTGGAAGTGGAAGAGGAAGTGAAGCCCAGGCTGCGCGGTGTGTCACACGCGGTCGCGTTCGTGGCGGCGCTCGCCGGGTGCTTCTTCCTGGCCCTGGCCCCGGCGACGGGCGTGCGGCACCTGGCGGGCATGGTGTTCGGCGTCAGCCTCGTGCTGATGTTCGGCATCAGCGCGACGTACCACTGCCCCAACTGGAGCCCCGCCACCTCCCAGCGCATCCAGCGGTTGGATCATGCGGCCATCTACGCCCTCATCGCCGGCTCCTTCACGCCCGTGGCCATGCTGGACGCGGCGGGAGGCTGGGGCCCGCGGATGCTCTGGGTGATGTGGATCGCGGCACTCACGGGCGCCGGGCTCGCGCTGCTGGGCCGCTCCGGGCCGCGCGGGCTCCGCTCCCTGCTCTATGTCGTGCTGGGAATGGTGTCGATCCCGGTGATACCGCGGCTGCCGGAGGTGATTGGCCCGGCGCGTGCCGGGTGGCTCGTCTTCGGGGCCGTCATCTACGCCCTGGGCGCCGGGGTCTACGCGCGCAGATGGCCGGACCCCGTCCCCACTGTCTTCGGCTACCACGAGGTGTTCCACCTCATGGTCATCGCCGGCGCCTCCGTGCACTACGCCGTCATCTTCGACGTGCTGTGGGCGGGGTAGGTGCTCACAGCTCGTCGCACGGCGTTCCCAGACGGACGCCCGCGTACACGCCCAGCTCGTTGTAGATGAGCGCCAGGTTCTCGTGGATGGGCACCGGGCGGAGCTTCCGTCTTGTTCTTCTTCTTCACGATCCACATCGAGGGCTGCTCCCGGTCCAGCAGGAGCTGGAGCTCGCCCTTCTTCGTGGAGAAGATCTCCCCCTTGGAGTCGGAGATGACGTTGACCATCTCCTGCTGCTTGAGGTTGCCCCGGGGCCCGATGAACACCCGGAAGGCCTTCTGCTCCGACGGATGGAAGCCCCGGTCCACCAGGTAGTAGGTGCCTCGTGGATCTCTCAGCAGGGCGTAGGGCGCGTACTTCCGCGGGCTCGGCTCGTACGTGGCCTGGCGCAGCAGCTCCCTCGCCTTGGCGGGCTCGAGCACCGTGAAGGGCGTGTCCCGGTTCCCACAGCGCACCGTGCAGGTCTTCGCCTCGGCGTTCAGCCTGATGGCGCCGTACGGGCGGAGATCCCGTCCGTAGTAATTGTCGTTCGCGTTGGTGTCGACGAAGCGCGGTTCGAAGAAGAGATAGCCGGGCAGCCGGACGTCGGCGGGCCTGGGAATCTCGAAGAACCGGCGCCCATCCCCGTAGAAGAACTGGAACTTCCCGTCATCGGTGGGCATCACCACGGCGTAGTGCTCCTGGCCATCGGTGCACACCGAGGTGGACTCCAGCCGCATCCGTTGACGCAGGGTCTTCTCATCACCCCAGGGGGGCTCCAGGGCCAGGGCCCCACCCGAGGAGAGAACCACCGTCAGAACGAAGAATCGTGCGAGTGACATGCGTGGCCGCTCCGCCTACAGGTTGTCCAGGAAGAAGGAGGTGGTCTCCTGCTGGGAGAAGGTTCCCGTCCCCAGGGGAGTCGTCCAGACCACCTTCTCCGCCTCGACGCGTGGCTCCATGGTCCCGCCAATCCGGCAGTCCAGGGCCTTCACCCGGGCCTGGACGGTCCGCCGGGCCTCCTCGGACCGGCTGCACAGCTCCTTCAGCGCCTCGAGCGGAGGCGTGCAGTAGCTGGAGATGCTGTGCTCGTTGAGCTGCTCGTCCGAGACGGAGTCCCAGACGATGCGGGCGTCCACCGGCGCGCCGCAGGCCTCGTTCAGGGCCTGGGCCGACTTCGTGAACTCCCGCTGCTCCTCCTCCAGCCAGAACGTCCGGTCGAACTGCTCGCCCCGGCCGAGGGTGCCATCCTCGAGCTGCCGCTGGTACAGCGCGTAGACGTCCTCGGCCTTCAGTGCCTGGGTCCGCGTCTCGTCGAGCTCGAGGGAGACCACTTCATCCCGGTTGAGCACCGTGAGGTAGTAGTCCTCGAGGCTCCCCCGGCGCTCCACGTTGAGGAACCGGATGTCGCGGCCCCGCCAGCGCGCGTAGAACTCCTTCGAGCTCGGGGTGGCCTGATGGAGGAGAACCTTCCCGTTGGCGTCGTCCTTCGTGCCCTGGAAGTAGAGGAGGAACTTCCTGCCCTCGGCGGGCAGGAGCGGGATGATCGTCAACGTCTCGCCGCTCGACGCGGAGAGCACCTTTCCCTGTCCCACGGCCTCGGAGGTGCTGGGGCGTGTGCCCCGGGCGCACCCCAGCGCGAAGACCAGGGCAGTCATTGCCAGTGCGAGTCTCAAGCGTGTCACCTCGATGTGGGCCCGGCACGCGCGTGGCTACGGCCACGGGTCAGAGCGGGATCTCATATAGCTTGCAGTACTGACGCACCCGGGAGCGCTCCGAGGCCGGGACCTGGGCCCACTGCGCGCGGGCATTGGAGAGATCCCGGTCGCGGCAGTGCGCGCGGGTGAGGAGCGCGTAGGAGGCACCCGACAGCACGACACGCTGGCTGCGGCGGCCGAGGCGGATCGCCTCGTCGACCTCGCCGCGGGTCAGCGCCTGCTCCGCCGACTCGAGATCCTTGCGCGCGGCCTCCGGGAGGACCTCGGCGGGGGCCTGCCGCTCCTGCGGACGCGCCTGCTGCGCCGTCTGACGGGCCGGGGTGCCCGTGGAAGAGGGAAGGGGAGCGTCCGGAGCCGGTGAGGGCGTGCCAGCCGCCCGCTCCACGGGGGCCTCGGAGGGAGGGGTGGACGGAGGCGCCGAAGGAGGCGCCGCGGGCGCGGGCTGGGTCACGGCCACCGGGGACACGGGCTCGGAAGCCGGCGCCGATGAGGCTCCGGGGCGCAGCCACACGAAGAGGGCGGCGAGCCCCATCAGGGCCACCGCCGCCACTCCAGCCACCCGCGCGGGCTTCGTCTTCGGGCGTGCTTCGGGGGCCGGGGTTTCGGAACGCGGCTCCGTGGTCCTGGGGCTCGAGGGCGGTGCGCTCTCGGCCGGGCGCCGCCTCCCAGCGGCGGTGGCGGCGGGATCCTGCCCGGCGAGGGTCTGGAGCGGGCTCCCCGTCAGCTCGGTGATGAAGGTGTCGACGTCCGGCTGGCGATCATCCGGCCGTTTCGAGAGGGCCCGCTCGACGGCCTCGACGACGTGGGCGGGCGCCTCCGGTGCGCGGGGTGCCAGCGGCTCGGGCGCCTCGTGGACGATCCGGTAGATGAACTCGGGGAGACTCAGTCCGGCGAACGGCCCCTTGCCGGCGAGCATCTCGTAGACGAGGCAGCCGAGGGAGAAGAGATCGCTCCGGGCGTCCACCTCCCGGTTCTTGCCCATCGCCTGCTCGGGCGCCATGTACCGCGGCGTCCCGAGCAGCACGGAGTCCTGGGTCTGCAGCGTCTGGGAGTCGAGGATCTTCGAGATGCCGAAGTCGAGCAGCTTCACCCGCTCGCCCGCGCCTCCGGTCTCGTTGGGGATGAGGAAGACGTTGTCGGGCTTGAGATCCCGGTGCACCACGCCCGCGCGGTGGGCCGCCTGGAGGGCCGCGCCGATCTGCCGGGTGATGTCGAAGATCTCCTCGAGCGAGAGGCGCCCCTTCTTCAGCCGCCTGGCGAGGCTCTGTCCCTGGAGGTACTCCATCACCAGGAAGGGAGCGCCGTCCTCCAGGGTGTTGAAGTCGAGCACCTCGATGATGTTCGGATGACCGAGCCGGGAGGCGATCTCCGCTTCGCGGCGGAAGCGCACGTACACGTCCGGGCCCAGCTCCACGTTCTTGCGCAGCACCTTGATGGCCACCTGTTTGCCAGGAAGCCGCAGGTGGCGGGCCAGGAAGACCGAGCCCATGCCGCCCCGGCCCAGCACGGAGCAGATCTCGTAGGTGTCCCGCAGCACCGTTCCAACGGGGAGCTCGCCAGCAGAGGGTTGGGTCATGGTGGATGGCGTTTTCGCGAGTGAGCGGGCTCGCTTTCTAGTCCGGAAACGCGGGTTTTGCCAGCCACCTGGAAGTCCATCCGCCGGCTCCATCTCCCGAGTAGCCGCCGAAGTCACCCGGAGGATTCCTCCCGCGCCTCTCCGGGCCGCCACAGCCAGGCGGCCCCGCGGACGCCGCTCGAATCTCCGTGCAGGGCAGGGCGCAGGGGCGTGTCGGCCTCGGCTCCGAAGACCCAGCGCGGCAACTGCTCCGGCACCAGCCGGTACAGGGCGGTGATGTTGGACATGCCGCCGCCCAGCACGATGACGTCGGGATCCAGGATGTCGATGACGTGGGCGAGACCGCGCGCCAGCCGGTCCGCGTAACGCTGGAGCGCCGCGACCGCCGGGGGTTCACCGGACTCGGCGCGCGCGACGATGTCCGGCCCTCGGAGGCGGGTACCGGTGAGCCGCGCGTAATCGTTCTCGAAGCCCGTGCCGGACACCCACGTCTCCAGGCAGCCCCGCTTGCCGCAGTAGCACTCCGGGCCCGGGGTTTCCTCCGGCGTCGGCCACGGCAGCGGGTTGTGGCCCCATTCGCCGCCCACGCCGTTGCGGCCCGCGTGGGGGCGCCCGCCGAGTGCCACGCCCGCGCCCGTCCCCGTGCCCAGGATGGCCGCGAACACCACCGCCTCCCCGGAGGCGGCTCCGTCGCTCGCCTCGGACACCGCCAGACAGTTGGCGTCATTGGCCAGCCGGACGGGGCGGCCCAGCGCCCGGGCGAGGTCGCGGTCCAGGGGGCGCCCGTTCAACCACACCGAGTTGGCGTTCTTCACCAGTCCGGTGCGGGAGGAGAGGGTGCCCGGAATGCCGACACCCACGCTGCCGCGCCGGCCCGTCTGCTGCTCCAGCCGCGCGCACAGGCCGGCGATGGTCTGGAGGGTTGCCTCGTAATCGTCACGCGGCGTGGACACGCGGTGGCGTCCCAGCTCGCGTCCATCGTCGGCGAGGGCGAGCGCCTCGATCTTGGTTCCACCCAGGTCAATGCCGATGCGCACGTCCTACGACGCTCCTGTGGGAGGGACGGAAATCATACCGCTCCCTGTCGCGGGCCGAGCCCCTCTCGTTGTAGTCATGGCGGCATGTCCATCCGTTACTGCAATCCGGTGCACGGTGCCTACTTCGCTGACCCCTTCGTCCTGCGGACCCAGGAGGGCTATGTCGCCTATGGCACCGGCAAGGTGGTCGACGGGCGCGCCTTCGAAGTGCTCACGTCCCCGGATCTCGTCACCTGGCGCAGTGTGGGGGGAGCCCTCGAACTGCTGCCCCCGGAGGCCGGAAGCGACTACTGGGCGCCGGAAGTCGCGGAGGCCGACGGACGCTGGTGGATGTACTACTCCGTGGGGCGTGGGGACGTCGGCCACCATCTGCGGGTCGCTGTCGCCGACCATCCGACGGGCCCGTTCATCGATCAGGGCATCAACCTCACTCCGGATGAGCGCTTCGCCATCGACGCGAGCCCGTTCCGGGACGAGGACGGCACCTGGTACCTCTTCCACGCCCGGGACGTGCTCGAGGGCGACCGGGTCGGCACCATGCTCGCCGTCAACGTGCTGGACGGCATGACCCGGCTGCGTGGGCAGAGCCGCACGATTCTTCGGCCCAGTGACGACTGGCAGGTGTTCCTCCGCCAGCGGACGATGTACGGGCAGGTCTACGACTGGCACACGCTGGAAGGCCCGTTCGTCCGCAAGCACGAGGGCCGCTACTACTGCTTCTACTCCGGTGGGAACTGGACGGAGTCCTCCTACGGTGTCGCCTACGCCGTGGCCGATCACCCGCTCGGGCCCTGGGTCGAGCCGGCGGGCATCCCGCCGTTGCTGAAGACCGTGCCGGACAAGGTGATCGGCCCCGGGCACAACTCCGTGGTCACCGGCCCGGATGGACAGGACGTCATCGTCTACCACGCGTGGGACACAGGGCGGACGGCTCGCCGGATGTGCATCGATCCCATCCTCTGGAGCAAGGAAGGCCCCCGCGTGCTCGGGCCATCCTTCACGCCGACCCAGCTTTCCCGCGTGGCATGAGACCGGCTACCGCTCCGCGGGCGGGGGCACCGGCAGCAGGTCGCCGGAGAAGGAGAACCCGAGCGCCAGGTACGGGAAGAAGGCGGAGGAGTCCGCGCCCGTGCGGTAGCGGTGGGCGAGCCACCAGTTGACCATCAGCAGGACGGTGGGCGAGTTGAAGCGCGCGCCGTCCCGCTCCGCGAAGGTGTAGGCCACCACGGGGCCCAGGCGGTGGGTGGTGTTGAGGTTCTCCTGGGGCTCGCCGGGCGAGAAGTGGCCCGGAGTGTAGAAGGCGTGCGAGGACGCCCAGCGAAGCCCGACCGTGAGGCCTCGGCCCGTCTGGTACAGCACGTCGGCGTCGTTGACGAAGTACCAGCCCCGGTTGGGCGCGAGCACGTCGTAATAGATGTCGTAGAAGACGCGATCTCCCTCGCGCATGGACATGTCGGGGCGGACCAGGCGGAAGAGGCTGCGCGCCACCACGGGACCCAGCTTGAGCTGGAGCGTCGCGCCGAGCGTCAGTTGCGTGCCCGAGTTGGCATAGGGCCTGCGGGCGTCTCCCGCGGGGAGCTCATCGCGGGCATACAGCTCCGTGTCGCTGAAGTTCGAGCGCGGCGAGGGGAAGGACTGGAACTGCCGGAAGGTGCCGAAGTTGCCAACGAACTCATACATGCCCCAGAGCTGGAGGATGCTGAGCGGCTGGAACTCCACCACCACCCCGAGCCGTCCGAAGGCGGGGCTGAGCCCGGGCGCGAGGCCGACGCTCACGAAGTTGTCGCGCAGCGCGAGCGACTCACTGCGGTAGAGCCGGTAGCGGTAGCTGAGCCGCGCCTCGTCCAGCAGGCCCAGCGGGTTGAGGCGGGCCACCAGCAGGTTGCGGTACACGAGCCGGTGCTGCGGCGGTGGCCCTTCCTGGAGTGTTTGCGCGGAGACGCCCGAAGCGGTGAGGAGGACCAGGGCGGTGAGCACGGCGAGGCAGTGGGAGCGCTGCATCGAGACCTCGGGGACGGCGTGTGGGTGCCTTTCCGGCGCAGTGTACAGTCCCCACTCCGCGAGTCTTGTCCTCGCGCGGCATGGGACATGCTGCTAGAGCCCTGGCGCGAGAGGATCGCTCCGCCATGAATGCCTCCCGCTCGCCCGTCGGGACACTGCTCGCACTCCTATCCGCCCTGGCGTTCAGCTCGCTCGCCGTGTGGGGGAAGCTCGCGCAGCAGCTCCAGCTCCCGACGTACACGCTGCTGCCGTGGCGGTTCGCCCTGGTGGCGCTCGTCCTGTTTGGCTTCGGCGCGGCGCGCGGGCCCTTCACCTGGCGGGACCGGCGGGTGATGGGGGCGAACGGGCTCCTCTACGCGCTCGCCACCACCTGCTACTTCCTGGCGCTGGCGCGTATCTCCGCGGGCGCCACCGGGCTGCTGCTGTACCTCGCCCCGGCCTTCGTCGTGCTGTACGTGTGGCTGCTGGGACGGCGGCCCCACGGGGTGCAGCTCGCCGCGGTGGCCCTCACCGCCGTGGGGCTGGGGCTCGTGGTGGGCCTGCCTGGCGCGGGGGACCGCGATGCCCTCGGGCTGGGCTTCGGGGTGCTGACCGGTGCGCTCTACGGCGCCTACCTGCTCTACAGCGAGCGCCGCCTGCACTACCCGCCGCTCGCCGCGACGGCGTACCTCTGCCTCACGTCGGCCATCGGGTTCGGCCTCATGGGCGCCCTGACCGGCACGTTCGGAGTGCCCTCGAGCGCCGCCGCGTGGGGGGTGATTGCCGCGACGGCCGTCTTCCCCACGCTGCTCGCCGTGCCCCTGCTGTTCATGGCCATCCGGCGCATCGGCGCGGCGCGGACCAGTGTGCTCGCCACCACCGAGCCGCTCTGGACGGTGCTGCTGGCGTTCCTGGTGCTCGGCGAACCGCTGCGCGCGGGCACGCTCGCGGGAGGCGCGCTCATCCTCGCGGGGGCGCTCCTCGCGCAGCGTACGCCGCCGGGCGAGCCGCGATCGGAAGTGGAAGTCACTCCGCCCGCCGGATTGTGAGCGGGCGTCTCGCCTCGGAAGTCCGGCGGTGAGCCGGACGGCCCTCCAGGCTTCAGCCGTTCGTCTTCGGGGCGTCCGCCTTGCCCCGGCGCATCACGCGTTGGACCCCGAGCACCCCGAGGAGCACCACCGTTCCGGCCACGATGCCCACCACGGCGTTGGCCAGGGCCTCCGTGAGCCCCCCCAGCAGACCGCCGATGATGGACACCTGGCCCGCGTGATGGGCCAACCCCTCGATCCCGTGATGCAGCGTGGAAACGCCGTGCGCGATGATGCCGCCGCCGACCAGGAACATGGCCGCGGTGCCGGCGATCGACAGGAACTTCATGAAGTAGGGCGTCCCATTCAGGAGGCCCAGCCCCAGGGTGCGCTGGAATCGCGCCCAACCGCTGTCGCCGGTCCGCCGGGAGAGGAAGAGCCCCGCGTCGTCGAGTTTGACGATGCCCGCCACCAGCCCGTAGACGCCCACCGTCATCAGGACGCTGATGCCGGTCAGCGCCAACACCCGCGTCATGAAGGGCGCGGCGGCCATGACGCCCAGCGAGATGACGATGATCTCCGCCGAGAGGATGAAGTCGGTGCGCACCGCGCCCTTGATCTTCTCCTTCTCGACCGCCACCAGGTCGACGTTCGGATCGACCAGGGCCTGGGTGCAGCTCGGCGTGGTGGGCCTCGACCTCGGCCTCGCTGTGCAGGAACTTGTGCGCCAGCTTCTCGACGCCCTCGAAACAGAGGTACAGGCCGCCCAGCATCAGCAGCGGCGTCACCGCCCAGGGGATGAAGGCGCTGATGGCCAGCGCCGCGGGCACCAGGATGGCCTTGTTGAGCGTGGAGCCCTTGGCCACGGCCCACACCACGGGCAGCTCGCGGTCGGCGGTGACGCCGGTGACCTGCTGGGCATTGAGCGCCAGGTCATCTCCCAGCACGCCCGCGGTCTTCTTCGCGGCCACCTTCGTCATCACCGACACGTCGTCGAGGATGGTGGCGATGTCGTCGAGCAGTGCGAGAAGGCTGGTTCCGGCCAAGAGAAGACTCCTTGAGTTGAATGCGGCGGAGCATAGGGAAAACGAGGGTCGTTTGTGGAAGAAGAGTGGATTCCACCCTGGGTGAAACCCGGAACGGCGCGGACCCCCGGCACCTCTGAAAAAAGAAGATGAAAAAGCCAAAATTACCTGTAATCATGGCTTTTCTTGTTTTTCTAGCTGCCTGAAGTCTTGTAGGGAAGCCGTCCACAGGCCCTCCGGAAGGGCCTTCTTCCCTGCGTCCCACTCATGCCTTCCGGAAGGTGAAGGGCCGAGGGACGCGCCTGCTTCTCTCGCAGTCCCCCCTGGATGGAGGTCCGTATGAGCACCCGGAGCATGAGTGGTCAGTCCTTGAAGTGGTTGGCGGTCCTGGCGGTGGTGGCGGCGGGCTGTGGCGGTGGCCAGTCGTCCGTGGAGAGCCTCGAGCTGAAGGGCGTGGACGAGAGCCTCGGCAGCAGCGCCGAGGCCATCACGGCCTGCGTCACCGCGGGCTCCAGCCTGCAGACGACCACGGGGCTGAACCTGCGCAGCGGGCCCGGGACGACCTACGGCATCCTCCTGACGATGCCGGGCGGTGCCATCGCGAAGGAAGCGGGCGGGGGTTGCCCCACCAGCGGTTGGTACAAGCTCACCTACAGCGGTGTGACGGGCTGGGCCTCGGGCAGCTACCTCACGGTGGTGGCCAGCTCCTCGACGGCGCGCGACGCCGCCATCGCCAAGGCGAAGAGCGGGATGGGCTTCTCGTACTGGTGGGGCCACGGCGCCTGGAACCCGGGCTCCGCCGTGGGCTCGTGCTCGGGGAGCTGCCCGAGCTGCACGCACAGCGGCTCGTACGGCGCGGACTGCTCCGGCTTCCTCGCCAAGGTGTGGGTGGTGCCCAGCACGAACACCAACGTGGCCGTCGACTCGCACCCCTACAGCACCGTCAGCTTCAACTCCGACACCACCCAGTGGCGGACCATCTCCCGTGACGTGCTGCTGAAGGCCGACGCGCTCGTCTACAACCAGGATGGCGCCGGCCACACCTTCGTCTACGAGTCGGGTGACGGCTGGGGCAGCATGTGGGCCTACGAGTGCAAGGGCTGCGCGGCCGGTTGCGTGTACAACCTCCGCACCGCCACCACCACGTACCACGCCATCCGTCACTTCTAGTCCCTCCGCGGTGGGGAGGTGGCGGCCGGGTGCGTGAGGCCCGGCCGCCGTTCGTTGGGATGGTCTGTCTTTCGAGGATGTGATGCGCGTGCGACCGGGCCTGCTCGCCCTGCTGGTGTTGCTGCTGAACCCCCTGGTGGCTGGAGCCGCGCCCCGGAAGGCGGTGCTCCTCTTCACCGGAGACAACGGGGGAGAGATCTCCCACTGTGGCTGCGGGCAGCTCCCGGCGGGAGGACTGGCCCGGCGCAAGACGCTCCTCTCGCGGGAGCGCGCCCAGGGCGAGCCGGTGCTGGTGCTGGACGCGGGCAACGCGCTCTTCAAGACGCCTCAATCGGGAGATGAGCCGGGTGCGCGGGCTCGCGCGGAGCTGTTGCTCGAGCAGATGGATGCGTTGGGCACCGCCGCCATGGCCGTGGGGGCGCGCGATCTGGTGCTCGGCACGGACTTCCTGAAGCAGGGCACCCGGAAGGCGAAGATGAAGGTGCTGTCGGCCAACCTGGTGGATGCCCGGGGCAAGCCGCTCTTCGCGGCCTCCACGGTGGTGAGGGTAGGGGAGACGGTGTTCGGCGTGGTGGGACTCTCGCCCGAGGGGGAGGCGCAGCCGGGAGTGACGGGCCGGCCTCCCGGGCCCGTGGCCATGGCCGAGGCCCGCCGCCTGCGCGAGAAGGAGAAGGTGGACGTGGTGGTGGTGCTGGCGGCGATGCCGTTGGCGTCCGCCCAGGCGCTGTCTCGGGAGGTGGGGGACGCGGTGGACTTCGTCGTGCAGTCGCACGAGGGCCGCCTTCCGGGGACGGCGCAGCGTCACGGCCACGCCACCCTGGTGCCCTCTGGCGAGCGCGGCAGGCAGGTGGGCCGGTTGGAGCTCACGCTCGCGGGGGCGGGGCCGTTCGTCGATCTCTCCGAGGTGGCGAGGGCCCGGGATGGACTGAAGCTCCTGGACGAGAACATCCAGCGGGCTCGCGAGCGGCTGGCCACGGCGAAGGACGAGGCGGCCCGGAAGCCGCTCGAGGAGGCGCTGGCCGGTTTCCTGTCCCGGCGGCAAAGGCTGGAAGAGCAGGCCCGGGCGCGCCCGGAGGCGGACGGCCGTACCCAGCAGCTCTCGTTCATCCCGCTGGGGCCGGAGGTGCCGGATGACCCCGAGTTGAAGGCGCGGGTGGAGCGGCTCGTGCCCCCGGGCCCGGTGTCGCATTGATTGGAAAGGAAGCGGTCATGAAGGCGCGCAAGCGCGGTGTCGTCATCCTCCTGGGTCTCACGGTTCTCGCGCTCGGCATCGCGTTCGTGGTGACGCGTTCGGGCGCCAGGGACAGCGCGGGCTCCGCCCCGTCCGCGGAAGTACCGGCGGCCCCGGCTCCGGCCCAGGGAGGCACTGCCTCCAAGGCCCCGTCTGGCTCCAGTCCGGGCCGGGCAGGGGAGGGGAATTCCCAGGCGGCTTCCTCCCCGAGGGCTCCAGGGGTGATCGCCGAATTGGGCTGGGGCAGCGGGCCCTCCCAGCTCGGACGCGATCGTCCCCAGGAAGCCAACCCCGAGGCGCCCATGTCCCTCGCGGTGACGCCGCTCGGGGACGTCGTGGTGCTGGATCAGCTCAATGGCCGGCTCGTGCGCATCGGCCAGGACGGCAAGGTGCTCGGGACCACGCCGCTCACCCAGCAGACTCCCCAGGACGTCACCGTGGCGAAGGACGGCACGTTGCTGGTGCTGGACCGGCTGCGGGACAAGTCCGTGGCGATCATCGATCCCGAGACGGGGACGCTCCGGGGAGATCTGCCGCTGCAGGGCGAGGGCATCCCCGAAACCGGCGGCATCACCGGCACCTTCGTGGAGGGGGACTCGGTGTACGTCGAGCGCGAGCACGGCGCGCTGGTGCGCATCGGTGATCTCTCGGGCACGGCCGACACCACGCGCCCGGAGATTCCCGGCCGCCCCACGCGGGATGGCCGCTCGTACATCGTCGCCAGCATCATCGACAGGCCAGGAGGCCGCCTGCTGGTCAACGCCATCGACCGCCAGACGAACCACCAGCGCTACACCCGCGAGTACCGGGTGCAGTTCCCGTTGATGTACATCACGCTGCTCGACTCCGACCGCTCCGGTGTCATCTACCTGGGCGTGGCCGGTGAGTTGCCCACGGGCAAGGCCAGCCCGCCCTCCGAGCCCGGCGTGCGGCTCTTCTGTCTGGATCCGCTCGACGGCAAGGTGCTGGGCCAGGCGGACCTGCCCCTCAACACCATGCCGGAGGAGACCTTCCGGGACTTCACCGTCCTCGACGAGGGCGGAGTCGTCTACCAGTACCGCACCGAGGCCGGCGTCTCCCTGCGACGCGCGGACTGCCGTTGATCCGTCCCCTCTCCCGAGGGGAGAGGGGAAATGGCCGGGTCACCCGGTCGCGGCGAGCGTGTCCACGTACATCGTCCGCACCTGCTCGGCGAGCGCCACCGCGTCCGGGGCGAACGACTCGGGGGGCAGCGGCGGCAGGACGCGCACGCGGATGGCGGCGCGCGGGCTCATCCAGATGCCATCCCCCGGGAGGAGCTGGGGGGTGCCCTCGATGACCACCGGCACCACGGGGACGTGCTCCTCCAGCGCGAGCTGGAAGGCCCCCCGCTTGAAGCGCAGCAGTCCCTCCTGCGAGTAGGTGCCCTCGGGGAAGATGAGGACCGGCATGCCCCGGCGCAGCCAGTGACGGCACTGGTCGAGCATCTGGCCCATGGAGCTGGTGCTTCCGCGCTTCACGGGCACGTAGCCCAGCAGGCTCATCATCCAGCCCACGATGGGGATGGGGAACAGGGACGCCTTGGCCACGAACTTGTAGGGGTGGAACAGGCCCATGGCGGCCAGGATGTCCGCGGCGGACTGGTGGTTGGCCACCAGCACGCAAGGCCCGGAGGGCAGCAGCTCCCGCCCCTCTACCTGGGTGCGCCACCCCGGCGAGGCGTGCAACCACAGCCAGTGGCACCAGCGGCACACCAGCCCGTGCAACCACCGCCGGTCCGGATCCACCGGGTACGCGACGAGGAACAGCACCAGCCCCAGGAGGAAGAGCACCGGGGCGGTGGTGAGGAAGACGAACCAGAACCAGGCCGTCACCACGTATTTCATGCGCTCACCTGCGTCACGGCGTCACTGCCCTCCGTCGCTTCGGAGAGCCGGCGGACGAGCCGCCGGCGGACCACGTCGACGTGCTCACGGAAGAAGTAGAGGTTCTCGGCGTAGGCCAGTGGCACGGGGATCCGGTTCACCGCGCGCTCGGCTTCCTCGAGCCGCTTCAGCATGTCCTCGAGCATCAGCCGTCCGGGGTTCTCCTCCAACTGAAGCTCGATCTCCTTCAGGCGGGCATACCAGCGGAAGATGCGCGAGCGCACCCGCCACAGGTACAGCGCCGGCACGGCCCGCCCGAGCGGCACCACCACGGCGATGATCGGCACCAGCATCACCCAGAGCCGGTCAACCAGGTTCGCGGCCCAGAAGGGAAGGTAGCGTTGCAGCAGCGGGACACCGGCATCGTAGTAGCGGCGGGCCTCGCTGCTGAGCGGGAAGCCCGTCTCGAGCGGCGCTGGAAATTCGCCCGAACGGTCGAGCAGCCCGGCGCTGCCGTGGATCTCACTCGCGGTGCGCATGAGGAGGTAGGCGAGCGCCGGATGGAGCGTGTCTCGCGCGACGAGGTTCGCGGTCGGCGCGAGCAGCACCACGTCATGAGCCGGGAGGTCCGTGGCGAGGTTGAACACGCCTCGGGGCAGGACGAGCCTCGACAGGTAGGGGTAGCGGCGGACGTAGGCCTCACCGCGGGTGAAGCTGAGGAGCCGCACTCCGGGCTCGGCGGCGAGCTTCTGGATGGCCGGGGCCTCCGCGGGGGAGACGAGGAACACCGCGTCGACCTGGCCCTTCTTGAGCTGCTCGATGGCCGCGTCGCGCTCCAGGGGCAGGAGCTCCGTCGGGGCCTTTTCCACGCCGTTGACCGACAGGAGCGTGAGGGCGAGCGCGTGCGTCCCGCTCTCGGCGGAGCCGATGGCGATGCGCTTGCCCTTCAGGCCGAGGATGTCGTCGATCGGCTCGCCCCGGTAGAACACCCACAGGGGAACGTACGAGAGGCTGCCGAGCGAGACGACGCGCGCCGCCTTCTCCCCGCCGGCCGTGCCACTCTGCACGAACGCGACGTCCGCCTCCTCCATCTCGTCCCCGACGAGCTCGACGCTGGTGACCGACCCCTTCGTCTGCCGGATCTCCACCGTGACCCCGTGCCGCGCGAGGCTCTCCTGGTACTTCCGTGCGAAGTACCGGAACCCGCCCTCGTCCTGAGGCGTGGCGAGCACGAGCGTCCTCGGCGGTGCGGGCTTGACGAAGTAGAACGTGACGGCGAATGCGATGCCGATGAGGAGGGCCGCGGGCGCGACGGTGAGCCACAGATCGCGGCGCATCGTGTGCCGGAGCTGGTTCTTGGGACTGTTCGTCGTCATAGGGTGGGCGCGCAGTATAGACGCCGCGAGGAGAATGTCCGCCGGGCAGGCAGGGGAGCACGTTCCTCCCCCCTGGGTGGATGGCATATCCTCGGCGCCATGGACTGGTCGTGGATGCGTCCGAAGTGGAAGCTGAGCAAGGAGGAGGAGGCTCGCCTGGTGGCGGCCATCCGCCGTGCCGAGGAGGGGCACCGGGGTGAGGTGCTCGTCCACCTCGAGCGGAGCTGCCGGGGGGGCGAGCCGCTGGCCCGCGCCGCACAACTCTTCGAGGAGCTTGGGATGCGCCGCACGGCCGCCGACACCGGGGTGCTCCTCTATGTCGCGGTGAACGACCGCAAGGCCGCCGTCTACGCGGGCCAGGGCGTCCACGGGGCGGCCCAACCAGGGTTCTGGCAGGACGTGGTGGACGGGCTCGCCCAGGGCTTCCGTGAGGGGTCGCCCGTGGCGGGATTGGAAGCGGCTGTCGAGCGCATTGGCGGCCTGCTGCGCACCGCCGTTCCCGGAGAGGACACCCGGGGCAACGAACTTCCGGACGTGGTGAGCCAGGCATGAGTGACGTGACGCGGAACCGTTCCCCCCAGGGGCAGGTCGCCTACGAGGACGTGGACGACCTCATCAGTACCGCCACCCGGCTGATGCAGAAGGACGCGGCGCCGGAGACGCTCACCACCGAGGACGTCAAGCGCATCGGGCAGGAGCTGGACATCCCCGCCGAGTACATCGACCGGGCGATGGAGGTGCTGGAGCAGCGCCGGCGGGAGCAGGAGCAGGCGAAGCTCGAGGCGGAGCGGGCGCGGCAGGCCCGGCGCGAGCGGCTGCGCAAGGGCGCATGGATTGCGGCCGGGGTGGCGGTGGTGCTCGGACTGAGTGGCCTCTTCGTGCGCAACGGCCTCAATTCGACGCTGCAGGAGGTGACGCGCCAGCGTGCGCAGGTGCGCAACGTGATGGAGCGGAGGGAGCGCGAGCAGGCGCGCTACGCCACCGCCACCCCCGGTCCGGAGAGAGACGCGCAGCTCTCCGGCGCGGAGAACCGGGTGAGCGTGGAACAGCGGCGCTACGACATCCTGGCCACCGGGTACAACGCCTCCGCGTCCTCCTTCCCGCGGAGCTGGGTGGTGCGCCTCTCCGGCCTGCCCACCGCCGTTCCGCTGTCCACCGAGGTGGCCTCGTGGTGAAGACCTGGGCCCTGGTGCTGCTGCTGCCCGCGCTGCTCCTGGGCAGCACCCCGGTCATCGACCGGCCGGTCGTGGATGAGCGCGGGGTGTTGTCCTCCGCGGACACCGAGGCCGTGGCCAGCGAGCTGGTGCGCCTGCGCAACGAGACGGGCGCGCAGATGGCGGTGCTCGTCGTGGGCACCACCGGGGGCGAGCCCATCGAGGACTACGCGATGCGGGCCGCCGAGGCGTGGAGGGGAGGCCACGCCGGCCTGGACAATGGGCTCCTCTACGTGCTCGCGGTGGATGACCGCCGTGCGCGCCTGGAGGTGGGCTATGGGATGGAGGAGTACCTGCCCGACGACGCGGTGAGGAGCCTCCTCGACGCCCAGGGCCCGCTGCTGCGCCAGCAGGACTACCGGGGCGCCCTGCTGGGCGTCATCCAGGGCGTGCGCGTGCGCCTGCCGGGCGCCCAGGACGTGCCGGAGCTGGCCAGGCTCGCGCCGGTGAGCGCCGTGCGGGTGAGCAACACCATGATGGGGTTGATCGCCGTGGGCGTTGTCGCGGGCGTGCTGCTCGGCTTCTGCATCGGACCCTGGAGGGAGCGGCTCGGCACCGGGCGGCTGGCGGGGAGCATCGGTGCGATCCTCCTCGTTCCCTCGGCCATCACCGCCCTCCTGGTGCAGTCGATCCGGATTCCCACGTTCCACTTCCTGCTGGCCTACGCGACCTTCGCCGCGATGTTCCTCGTGGTGACTCTCGCGGCGCGGCACCTGTCCTTCCGGATCGCCTGCGTCATGGGGGTGAGCGCCGCGGTGGGCAGCCTGGTGGCCCTCTCGAACTCCCAATCCACGGACGTGTTGCGGATGCTCTTCGAGGCCGGGAAGTCCTTCACCGCCCTCGCCGTCACGCTGGTGGTCGTCACCTACCCGCCGGTCTTCAAGGTGTTGATCGAAATCCTGTTCATGTTCCTCAGCTCCGGCTCGACGGTCAGGTCGTCGTCCTCGCGGGGCTCCTCGTCTTCGGGTGGCTTCAGCTCGGGCGGCTCCAGCTCGGGTGGCTCCAGCTCGGGAAGCTCTTGGGGTGGGGGAGGGGGCAGCTTCGGCGGAGGCGGGGCCAGCTCTTCCTGGTAGCAACCCCGTCCTGGGGGGAGGTGCGCACCTTTCCCCAGGCTTGCCCCCTTGATGCCAGCGTCCCTCGTGACGAGCTTCGGCGCTTCGACGGGGGCCTGAGGCCGGGGGTACGGGGTGACGCGAGTCGCGAGTGGCGAGGGTCGCTTCAAGGGCGCATGCGGAGTGTTCACCTGTCTGCTCCTGCTCGCCTGTGAGCCGGAAGTTCCGGTGAACGACAGTCCCGTGGATGCGGAGTCACCTCAGGTGGTGCAGCCGTCCCCGGATGAGCCCCAGCCGGCGCCGCTGGAGCCCGCGCCGCCCGCGCCCCTACCGCCCGCGCCGCAGCCGCCGGTGCCGCAGCCGCCGCCGGTGCCGCTGGGCCGGAGCTGGTACGTGAGCACGAAGGGCTCGGATGGAGGGGCGGGCACGCTCGAGGCCCCGCTGCGCACCATTGGCCGGGCGGCGGCGCTCGCGAAGCCGGGGGAGGTCATCCGGGTGCTTCCGGGGGTGTACCCGGAGGAGCTCGTCCTCGAGTCGAGGGGCACGGGCGTGGCTCCCATCACCTTGCGCGGAGAGGGCTCGCCGCGTCCCACCCTCGTCCCGAAGGACAGGGTGCGCGGCGCGATCCTCCGTGTGCAGGGGCGCTGGAACCTGGAGAACCTGAGCATTGATGTCGCGGGGGCGAGCATGTTCGCCGTCCTCTTCGACGCCACCGCCAGCCAGTCCGTGCTCTCCGGGAGCGAGCTGAAGAGCGGGACCGCGGGGGCGGGGGTGTGCGTGGAGGGTGCGCGGGACATCACCGTGCAGAACAATCACATCCACCACTTCATCAAGCCGGGAGACGACTCCCATGGCGTGGCGGTGGTGGGCCCTGCCCGGAACATCGTCATCCGGGACAATGACATCCATCACAACTCGGGGGACTCCGTTCAATGCCAGCCGGGTGTGGGCCCCGCGGACGGCGTGCTCATCGAGGGCAACACGATGCACGACGAGGGCGAGAACGGGGTGGACATCAAGCACTGCCTTCGCGTCACGGTGCGTGACAACGTCATCTCCGGGTTTCCCAACACGGCCATCCGCCCGGCGGGCTCCTCGGCGGGGGAGGCGGTGGTCATCCATGCTTCCGCCCGGGACATCCTCATCCAGGGCAACGCCATCTCCCGTGCCGGCCGCGGGGTCTCCATCCTCGACGGCATCACACCCGCCGAGAACATCTCGGTGGAGGGCAATCTCTTCCAGGACATCCGCAACATCCCGGCGGGCAACGGGCACGGCATCCGCATCGAGGGCGCCAGGAACGTGAAGGTGGTGGGCAACACGCTCGAGGGCACGGCCAGCTACGGGCTGATGCTGGCCGCCGATGGCCGGAGCGTCACCGGGCTCGAGGTCCGGAACAACATCCTCCGGGGAGGCACGCAGCCGCTGCTCCTCCGGCTGGGGGCCCCAGGTTTCCGCCCGGGGCTTCTGATGCGGGACAACCAGTACGCCAGCGGTGGCATCCTGAAAGCCGACGGCGCGAACTTCCCGGGTGAGCAGCTCACCCTCTCAGCACCGGAGACGCTCGAGCTGTGGAGGCAGGTGCTCGGGGTGGATGTGGGCTCTATCGTGTTGGAGTGAAGCCCACACGGGCGGCGGCTTCGACTCCCGCCGCTCCCAAGCAGAGCAACCCGCCGCCCGTTTCTTGTCACTCCTATCGGGCTCTGGGCTGCGTCGTCCCTTGGAGTACCCGACTGAGCCCAAGCCCCGCGCCGCTGGTGCCCTCCCGCGCCAGGTTCCGCGCTCCGGCCCCCTGGGACCCCTCACAGTCAGACTGCGCATGCATCCTCCGAACAGCCCCACCAGGACCCTTTAGGTCCTGAATGGGTTGGAGGACGTAGCCATGCGTTTCCGAGCGTGCATCGCACTTCTGCTTTTTCTCTCCGCCTGCGCGAGCGCGCCCACCCCGCTGTCGATGCCACGGCATCACGCCTTCGTCCCGACTCGTCCCTTGGGCCCGAGCATCCGGCTCGTGTCCGCGCCGATGGACCCGGTGCAGCAACAGTCGCGGATTAGAAAGGCGGACCTGGACCAGGCCAGGGCACTGCTCCTTCGAGCGCGCACGGACCTGGAGCCGCGTCAATGGGAAGCGTTGGACGGAAAGCTCACCGCGGCGGAACGAGCTTTTGAGCGCTTCTCCAGAGCCGCGAAGACGAGCGGGCAAGCTGCCGAGGTGGCGAGGGGGGTGGAGGGGTTCGCGCAGGCTGGACGCGCCAGGACGTTGGTTGAAGTCCTCCCCCGGGTGGGCCCGTTACTCGCGGTCCTCGTCCTGCTCTATCCCTCCAGCACCGCCGGTCCGGAGATCGACCGTCGCCCGGAGTGGGTGGACGCTCAAGGGGAGTACGAAGCCCGTCTGCGGGAGGTGGTGGAGGAGTCGCGATGGCTGATGGAGGAGCTTGTGCCACAGGATGCAGAGGAGGTGGTGCCGGACTTTGATTCGGAACTGGTTGCGACGGTCACAGTTCCCCCCATTGGCGGACCCGGATCAATCCGGCGACTGGCAAGAACTATTCTAGCGAGGAGGAGTACGAGCGGGTTCCCCTCTACCCGGGTCAGACTTGCAAGAACAGCCTGCTCGACAAGCTTGAAGCGGAGAAGGATCAGTTCCTCAGGGAGATGCCCCGCTACAATCCGAAGGAGCGCAACACGAAGAGTGAAAAGAAGCTGGACAAGGTTCCGTGCTCCAAGATCCGGCTGCGTCTTGAAGCCATGAAGAAAGTTCTGGAGAAGCGGTGGGAGATTCAGAAAGAATGCTTTGGAGGCAAGTCCGACTCGGGCCACAACACAGCCATGACAGAACTCGAAAAGGGCCTTGCGGCAGCCAAGGCTCTCGAAGTGAAGAATTGCGCCCCGGGTCATCCGATGTCGGAGCTGTGAGTCATGTCGAAAGAACTCTTCACAGCAATCAAGCAGCACGATACGGCCCGGATCAAGGCACTGCTGGCCGAGGGGGCCGATCCGAACGAGCCGCAGTCGGAGCCTCCAGGATTGCGTCCGCTTCATGTGGCCATCTACGAACTCGCCGATGGAGGCGAACTCGACGTCATCTTGGCGCTCCTCGAGCATGGCGCGGATGTCAACGCGTGGGACGTCGAGCGGGACAGGACTCCCTTGTTGGTGGCAGTCTGCGAAAACGAACTGGCAGCAGCCGATGCGCTCGTAAAGGCGGGGGCCGAGCCCAACGTGCGCAGCAGCGACGGAATCACGCCGCTGCGGTCGTCCGTAGAGGATGGCAATCTGGACATGGCCTCGCTCCTCCTGGCCGCAGGGGCCACCAGGACGATCAACGACTGGGGCGGGCTGCTAGGATTCACCGCGCTCGGGATTGCGATATGGCAGTTGGATATCCCGATGATGAAGTTGCTTCTCGACGCGGGCGCGGATCCAGAAGCCCCGGACGATTCTCGCAGGCCTACCCGCGAGCGCCTGCCGCCGCGCGATGAGTCCAATTCCCAGCGATGGGACACCGCATTCGAGCTGCTCGGAGGCCCGAAGGGCCGCAACCCGTAGAGTGGAGATTTGCTGGCCGCCCCACTCCCCGCACGCTTGAGGCAGGAGTCGAGGCGGCCCGCTCAAGCCGAATGGCAGGTAGCACAGTTCGTCCACCACCAGCAGCTCTCGACGCGCACCGTGGCCACCTGCGCCGCGTGCACCTGCCGCCGTCTCTCCTCCACCGCTTGCCGCACGGTGCGGCGGATGCGTCGCACTTACTTCCTGCTCGACCATCGGCACCTCCGCCGCGCGGGGTGCCCCAACTGCTGCCGTCTCTCCCATCGAGGTGACCTCCTCGGTGTGGAGGCCCGGGGAGGGGGCAGTTTTAGTGTCGCCAAATCAATGTGGTTGTCTACCTGGAACGGTGTTGATCAGCTCAGGGATGAATGTGCCATGTTTATCGGTAGGGGGCGTGATGCGGAATCCACCAATTCATGGCTGTGCGCGAGTCTTGCTCTCTGGTGGAGCATTGATGCTGAAGCGCGATGTCTTCCAAGGCAATAAGACATGAACGCGCGATTTCTGATTTCATTTGTATGTTTGTTGGTGGCTTGCCGCCATGGTGCTCCCTCCAGACCGGAGGTGCCCAGAAGGACCGATTGTCAATCACCGGAGCAGCTTGCTGCGGCTGCGAAACGGATGGAGCCCAGAATGAATAGAGAAGTCCTCAGCAAGTTCCGCCAACATGCCGCACTCAGGATGTACTGGCTGGTCACCGACAGAGCAAGACGCATTCAGGCGCAGGAGCCGGGTGCGGAGGCACTCATAGAAAGTGATTGTATTCCAGAGCGCTTCTATATCCACGTCAGCTTCACTGGGAGTGTATCCGACCTGGCCGCGGTCGGAGTGCGCTTCTCAAGTCTTTATCCCAAACCGGCTGTAGCAGGTTACTCCGGGGAAGGGACCATCGACCCCACGCGGCTTGGCGAGCTCGCGGCCATTCCGCACGTGATCGCCATCTACGGTCCGGCGACGGTGGAGACATCGCTCTACCACAGTACGAAAGAAATCCGGGTGGACGCGCTGCAGCGTATAGGCGGAATGGGGGCACTGTTGCTGGGGGGGGCGGGCTGGTGCAGGGAGGCGGAGGAGGAGCGGGCTGGGGGCCAGCAAGGCGGTGAGGGGAGCCGGTGTAAGGGAGCGAGCGCCCCCATGGGGCACACGGCTGACCTGGCCGCCCAGGCATGAGGAGAGCGGCAGGGAGTTGTGGGTCGTGGCTGCGCCCGGCTCAACACCACGCCTGCTGGGGTGGTCCCTGCGCCGGGGCCCGCCTGGCAGGCCGCGTGGGCAGTCCCAGGGGCTCCAGAATGGCGCGCACCCCGCCGGGTGCTGTCACGTACGCCAACACCCGGCGCCTGTCTCCACACCCGGCACAGGCCAAGACGTCCAAAGCTTTCCGTGCACGGGCATGAGGGCGGTCCACCAGGCGCAAGCCGTCAGGGTGGCTGGAGTGGTGCTGTACTACACTCCCGTACGGGCAGCATGCAGACCTCTGCGCCAGGCTCGCTCTGGGAGTGCCAGGCGGCGGCTTCGATTCCCGCCGCCTCCACGGAAACACCCTTCGCGGCCGGTGTACTCTGGGTGGCCACATGCACGCTCTCCTCCGGCTCGCGCTCGCCCTGTTCCTCCTCGCCGCACCCGTTGCGCTCGCCCAGACGAAGGATCCGGAGGGCCCGCCCCGTTGCCTCACCGTGCCCATGGAGGACGGCATCTCCACCCACCCGAAGGCGAAGCAGACGGGGCTCGTGGTGGTGGAAGGGTACGTCGCCGCCTTCGGTGCGTCCTGCGTCAACACGTACCGCCTGGAGGCGCGGTATGTGTGCCCATCCCCTTTGGAGTTGAGGTACCGTTGGCGCCATGTCCAATGGCTTCATCTGGTCCAGCGTGGATGAACCGCACGCCGCGCGGCGGCGCGAGATGCTTCGCGCGCATCCCGAGATCAAGGAACTCTACGGCCCGTGCTCGCGCACGAAGTACGTCTGCACGCTGCTCGTCGGGCTGCAGCTCTCGCTCGCCTTCCTGCTGCGTGACGCGCCCTGGTGGCTGATTGTTCTGGTCGCCTATGCGGTGGGAGGAGTGATCAACCAGGCGCTACTCCTGGCCATTCACGAGCTCTCTCACAATCTCGCGTTTCGCAAGCCCTGGCACAATCGCGTGTTCGGCGTCTTCATCAATCTGCCCGTGGGGGTGCCGGTCGCGGAAACGTTTCGCTACTACCACTTGCGTCATCACACCCATCAGGGTGACGAGCGGCTCGACACGGATCTACCGACGGAGTTCGAGGCGCGCTTGCTGCGCCATCGCGCAAGCAAACTGCTCTGGCTCTCTTGCCAAGGCTTTGCCTACGCGCTCCGCCCGCTGTTCGTGCATCCAAAGAAGCCGGGGGCTTCCGAGATCACGAACCTGCTCGTGCAGGTCGCATTCAACGTGGCCGTGTTCCATTTTTGGGGCGCCAAAGCGCTTGCCTATCTGCCGATCAGCTCACTGATCGTCATGGGGCTACATCCGATTGCCGGACACTACATCTCGGAGCACTACGTCTTCCGCGAAGGGCAGGAGACCTACTCGTACTACGGGCCGCTCAACGTGCTCGCGTTCAATGTCGGCTACCACAACGAGCACCACGACTTCCCCTACGTTCCTGGCTCGCGCCTGCCGAAGCTACGAGCGATGGCGCCGGAATTCTACGACGGTCTCCTGTCGCACCAATCGTGGACGGCGACGCTTTGGAACTTCGTCATGAGCCCCAGTCTGGGCGGTTACAGCCGCATCAAGCGGCGCGTGGAGCGTCGGCGAGACTAGCGCCGCACAGCCGCGCGGGCAGGGCGCCCCAACCGGAGCGAACGATGATCATCACCATCACCGCCTTCGAACAGTCCCCCGACCAGGGGCAGGGACAGGCGCGTGACATGCGGGTGCGCTGGGCGCTGGAGGAAGTGGGCCAGCCCTACGACGTCCGTCTCGTCTCCTTCCAGGCGATGAAGGAACCCGCGCATCTCAGCCGTCATCCCTTCGGCCAGATCCCGACCTATGAGGAAGGCGACCTCGTCCTCTTCGAATCCGGGGCGATCGTCTTCCACATCGCCCAGCGCCACGCTGGCCTGCTGCCGGACGATGCGAACGCCCGGGCGCGCGCGATCGCCTGGATGTTCGCCGCGCTCAGCACGGTGGAGCCGCCGATCGTCGAGCTCGAAGCCGCCACGCTCATCGAGCGCGACAAGCCCTGGTTCGCCGGCCGCCTGCCGATCCTCGACGAACGCGTCCGCAAGCGGCTGGACGAACTCTCCGCTCGCCTGGGCGACGCTGAGTGGCTCGACGGGGCCTTCAGCGCCGGCGACCTCCTGATGGTGACGGTGCTGCGCCGCTTGGAGGGCGAAGGGATCCTGGAGGACTATCCGAGCCTCTGCGCCTACGTCGACCGCGGCAAGGCGCGGCCCGCCTACAAGCGGGCCTTCGCCGCCCAACTGGCCGTCTTCACGGGCGCCCCACACCGCGGCTGAAACAAGGCCCGCACCCAGGGAAGCAGCCCCTTGGGATCGACCGGAGGTTGGCCCGAGGACAGGCCACCTCCGGCGTGCCTCCTTCAGGAGTGGTGTGCCACCGCGGCCTTCACCCAGCGCAGGATGCTCGCCTCGTCGAGGTCCGCGGCGCTGCGCACCTTGAGGTGGCGCATGGTCTTCCCGGTGCCCTCGAGCTTTCCTTCCGGGTCGTCGAGCTTCTCCGGGGGCGCCATGATGCTGAGGGCGGCGTAGGTCGTCGAGGTGTAGAGCGCACAGAACCCGCCCTTCAGCTCGTAGTAGGGCATGCCCCACTTCATGGACTCGCGGGCGCCGGGGGCGGCCTTCTTCACCAGGGCACGCAGGGCCTCGAGGTGCTCGCGCAGCTCCGGGGGCTGCTGCGCGAAGAAGGCGTCCGCCGGGGCGCCGAGGTCCTCGCGGCGCAGGTATTGGCGGGCAGGGGTCTTCTTGGCGGCCGCGCCCTTCGCAGGCGCCTTCTTCGCAGCCGCGCCCTTCGCCGGGGTCTTCGCGGGCGTCTTCCTCGCGGCGCTCTTCCTCGCAGGGGGATTCTTCGTGGGTGTCTTCTTCGTGGGTGTCTTCTTCGCCATCGCCTTGCGTGCTGCCATCCGAGCCTCCGAGGCCCCGGACCGCCGGGGCGGGCGGGGAGGCTACCCCAGCAGCGGAGGGCGCATGGGTCGGAAGGTGCGCTTCCAATGGGTACGGATAGGGGGGAATGGGGGCCCTGTTGAAAGGTGCGGGCCAACTCACCGGCGCTCATCGGGGGGAGTTTCCACTTAAGAGAGAAGGGCCAGGGCGCCAGCCGTGTGCGCCTGACTCCCACGTAATCACCCCTACACCCGATAGGGTCCTGCTCGCCGGGGGCTGATCCACTGCCCCTTTTCGACGCGAAACGGACGCTTTCCCAAGTGATTCTCACGGGTTGGCGTCTCTGATCCAGTCGCGTCGGCGTAAGGGCGACAGAGCCGCATATTGCCCACCTCCGCTCCTGGCGTGGTCCTGTGACGCTCGGCCGTCGAACACGTCCGCCTCGCCCAGCATTCGGGCGTGTCTATTCGAGATCACCCACCCACGTGGACCAGCACCGCCCGGCATCCCGCCGGCACGGACGCCCGTCCCCCCTTTTGCGCCTGGCACCACCCAGTGCGATGTCTGCTCTACGAACTCCGAACGAGTCCGCTCACCCAAGGGAGGATGTATGTCTTTGGACCACAACACCACCAAGCTGTTGCTGCACTGGGGCCTCGGAGGTGGCTCGCTCGTGCTGGGTTTCCTCTGGGGCCTCTACCGCCTCGTCCTCACCAAGCCGTAGCAGGGCGGGACGGTGCGGCGCGCAAGAGAGTTGGTCACCGGCCGGGACGGGTTTATCTCTACGTCCGCCTCCCGGAACGGCACCGCGTGGCGCATCGAGGCACAAAGCGACTAACCGGTCCGTGACCCTCCTGCCCCTTTCTTGCCGCGGGTCCTAGGCGGCCGGAAATAGGGGCCCGGAGAGACGGCACACCTCCGCAACGAAGGGTGGCCGCCTGGACGGCTCGCACCATGCGACCTCCAGTTCTAGAGCGTCAAAAGGTTCCACGCGAAAGGACGCATGTCCGTGAGCCACATCGCCAGATGTCGTGACGTCCCCCCTGACTCTTTGACGCACCGGCGCCCCTAGAAGATCGTACCGCCACGGGCTTCGAACACGGCCGTTCCGGCCGTGCCTCACTCATCACCCGCCTCACGAAAACCACCCACCATCCGCACGGCATCTGCCGTTGCGGCACGCCACCCTCATGCCCGCGTACGGGCCCGCGGGGGCACTAACAAGCACCTGTAGACAGAAAGGAGGTACTCAATGGACCCCAATATGAAGCAGTGGCTCATCCAGTGCGCGCTCCACGGCGGCGCTCTGCTGGCCGCTGCGGTCGCGAAGGCCTACGACCTCTACCTCAAGAAGCCGTAGCCCCGGGCTCGCGGGAGGGCTGGGCTACAGGCCTGTCTCGTGCGCAAACGGGTACGTTTCCGCGTGATTACAAGTGGTTGGCGATCCTGTCCCTGCCAAGTCTTCAGGGTCGCGGATCGCGCTGTGCCACACTGCTGGCCGGATTGTCGACCACGGGCTCCGACCGAGTCCGCTCACCAAGAAAGGATGTATGCCTATGGACCACAACACCACCAAGCTGCTGCTGCACTGGGGCCTCGGAGGCGGCTCGCTCGTGCTCGGCTTCCTCTGGGGCCTCTACCGCCTCGTCCTCACCAAGCCGTAGCCCGGCGGGGACCGCCCCCCCTGCCGCAAGAGAGTTGATCGCTAGCCAAGCAGGGTTGATCTTGTCTTCACCTCTCGGAACGGAACCGTGCGTCTGGGGGGGCATGGACGAGCAGTCAAAGCCGTGCAACGTCTGAGTCGCGCGCGTTGAACACATCCGTCTAGCTGTAGCCACTCTTCAGTTCCACGAGCCCATCCACCACCCGCACGGCATCTGCCGTTGCGGCACGCCACCCTCATGCCCGGGCTCTAACAAGCCCAGGTAGACCAGAAAGGAGGTACCCCATGGATCCTGTCATGAAGCACTGGCTCATCCAGTGCGCGCTCCGCATCGGCGCCGTGCTGCTCACCGTCGCCGCCACCGCCCACGAGCTGTACTCCAAGAAGCCGTAGCCGCGGGCGCCCGGGAGGGCTGGTGCCGTGCGGGCCAGCCCTCCCGGGCGCAGCACGCATCGCGCGGCAGCTCCTACGACTTCTGCCGGTTCGCCTGTTCCGGCGCTGTCTTGGCGTCACCGTCCTCGACGAATGGGGACGGCGGGTTACGGATAGGGGGGATGGGGGCCCTGTGGAGGGGGAGGGCTGGAACCGAGGGGTGGAGGAGGGCTGCTGACGGGTGCCACGCGGGCTGTGCGCCGTCCCGGCCCCACCAACCATCCCCGTTACCATCGCCGTCCCTGTCTGCCTGCTCGGGGTTGGGTTGTGCGGGGCAGTTGTCTTTCCCATCGACTACCCCATCTCCGTCGGAGTCCTCCCGTGCTCTTGCCTCGAAGACAGCGTGCGTCATCTCTCGCGGCCTCGAGGTGCGGACCTGCCTGCTCGCGCCGGAACAAGAAGTGGCGATGAGCAGTGCCAGGGTTCCACGGACAATCCGGTGCGTCTGACGTCTCACGAGAAACTCCTCCACAGCAGCCTCCCGGGCCAGGTGGGTCTCCGGGAGGCGCTTCGTCCGCGGCTCCGGCGACCACTCGAATCGTCGCGAGCACGGCGTAGGTGAATCCCGCCACCCTACCGCGAACGTGGTATGGCCCGGGTGGGTAAGGAAGACCTGTCTGGTCATCCGCCGCACCGCCGTGCTAGGAACCCGGCCTCGGAGGATGCCATGAAAAAGGAAGACAGTTCCTGGAGCGGAGGACCACTGGGGCCGTATCACGTCACCCTGCGCTATCGCGCCATCGGTGGAGGACTGGGGCGCCTGTACGAGGCGCGTAACAACGAGACGGGCAACCCCGCCCTGGTGCTCATGCCCGGTCCAAAAGGAGATCTGCGCGCGGAAGAGGACTGGCAGGTGCGCGTCACCGCCAACGTCTCACCGCCCTACCTCGCGCTGGAGGTGGAGCACGCGCCCGCGAACGGGCAACCGCGGCAACTGTCGTGGATGATCGAGCGGTGGGCCGCGGCCCTCGTGCGCATCGACACCCGGCCGGAGGCGCGAGCCCACCTGACGGGAGGTGCGAAGGAGCCTCGTCCGCGTCCGGCGGGCCGGCTCGGTTCGCCCGGTGGCGCCCTGGGGCTGGCTTCGCTGCTCGCACTCGCGGTGGTGCTCTGGCCACGAGCTACTGTGCATCCGCAGGAGCTGCACTCCCAGGAAGTGCACTCCATGGCGGAGAAGCCAATCTTCATCCGTTCGAATGATGAGTCCGTGGCGGGGATTCAGGGCTTCCCCATGCCCAACAAGCCCTTCGAAGGACAGAAAAAGCCTCCGTGTGATGCAAAGCGTGCCGAAGTGGAGCTCCACGGAGGGTGCTGGATGGAAATCGCCAGACGCCCGCCCTGTTCCGAAGGCGCGGCCGAGTACCAGGGCAAGTGCTACGTCGCCGTGGGCGCCGTGATTCGCCCCCCCACTTCCATCGGACCCTGAAGCGTCAGGCCGACTGCTCCACCTGGACCTCGCGCAGGCCCAGCTCTCGCGGCAGGCTCACGGTGGAGGGAGAGCCCTTGCCCTCCTCTCTCTCCACGGTGCGGGTTCCGCCGTGCAGCTCACCAGCCGGTGCGCTCTCGCCAGCCCCACGCCGCTGCCGGAGATGACCGGGGCCACGTTCCGGCCCCGGCGGAAGCACTCGAAGATGGGGTGCATTCATGGCGTCTTCGTGACGAGCTTGTGGAGCTTCGATCAGGGCTTGCAGAGTTCAGTTATCCAGTTCCGGATTCTCTATGAGAATGGCGCCGACCGCTGCTGGATTGAAGTTTCCCCACCTCGTTCCGTTGCTGTACCGGGTGCCGTTGAGGTTGGCGCCGCTGAGGTTGGCGCCGCTGAGGTTGGCGCCGCTGAGGTTGGCGAGGATGAGGGTGGCGCCGCTGAGATCGGCGCCGCTGAGGTCGGCGCCGCTGAGGTCGGCGTCGCTGAGGGTGGCGCCGCTGAGGTCGGCGTCGCTGAGGGTGGCGCCGCTGAGGTCGGCGTGGATGAGATAGGTGTAGTTGATTTGGGCGCCGCTGAGGTTGGCGCCGCTGAGGTCAGCGCGGATGAGGTCGGCATCGCTGAGGTCGGCATCGCTGAGGTCGGCGCCGCTGAGGTCGGCTTGACGTAGAGTCATCCTAGATAGGAACGCCCCATTCAGCTTCACCCGAGGAGCTCGGAGGAGAAGTTGGTTTCCTAGGAGCGAGGACCAAGCGAACAAACTTCTCAACGTATATGCGTCACGTGTGGTCAATCCCTTATCAGGATATAGGCAACTCCCAATGGCAAGAGCGGCTTGGCGGAGGAATGAACTCAAATCATCTCGGAGTTTCGGGGGCGACTCCACCCCCATCAATCTCTCATCCTGATAGCGCTCTTCCGCCCATTGGAACAGCCTTTCCCGCTCCTGCGTGCTCAGGCCGAACGGCTGGCCGGGAAGCCAGCCATGTTTCGGATCGGCATTCAGCATGTCCACCAGGAAGTGAAAGCTTTCGTCCTCGGGAGAGGAGAGCAATGACGCCCCGAGCAGGGACTTTTCGATGGTATCTCGCCTGGATGGATCCCCGGCCAAGGTCTTGAGTCGGTCCGCCCAGTAGCGGGCCACCAGGAACTCCCGGAAGGACTTGTGACCGAAGAGGATCTGGCTCGCGTTGTGCGAATGCAGGTTGGCCTGGAGGGTCAGCAGCAGCCCGACGCGCACGGAATCGACGGCGGCGTCGTCTCCTGTTCTGAAGTTGAGCTCATCGAACAACAAGTTCTCGATATGACGCCTTTCGAGAGCCACTGGCTCGGAGTCCGGAAACATCCCACGCTGTTCCAGCCGAACGGACTCCCAGGCAACCCGGCTCATGAGCCAGAGCATCGCGTCTGTTTCTCGTGCTCGCCGGTCGAGCAGGCGCTTGTCGATGAGATGACCGCGGAGCTTCGTGGACGCTTCAGAAATGGCGGGATGCGTGTCCTTGTCCTGCTCGTGCTTGCCTCGGGCGATGCTCTGGAAGAATCGCTCATACAGCTCGGAGCGGCTGATGGCCTTCCCCGTCATTGTCGGATCCCAGGTGTGGGCCATCATGAGAAGCAGGATGGGGGTAGGAGCCAAAGAACTCAGCCCCTGCTTCTCGATCTCTTCTTGAGTCGGGCCACGCCCCTCATTCACTTGGCGCCAGCGCGCGAGCCATTCGTCCACCTGCTCCTTGTTCCAGGGGAGAAGCTCAAGGATCGGGATGTCCTCCAAGGCTCGCATGTCCTTGCTAGAGGGAATGGCGCCAGGCCGGGAGAAGATGACGAACCGGTGACGCGGCGAACCCCGGGCCTTGTCCTTGATGTTGTCGAAGAAGGTCTTCAGGCCGGTCTCGCCAAGGTGGACCTCGTCGAGGCCGTCCAGAAGGAAGAGGGCTTTCTGCTGGGAGGAAGGGAAGGCAAGGGCCTTGTCCTCGATCGGCAGGGAGTAACCCAGTGTCTCGGCCTGTCGCTGGCGGGCGCGCTGCACGGCTCCAGAGATCGAGAGGTCATTCGACCTGAGATCGTCCGCGCATCGGACGTGGATGGGCAGCTCCAACTCCGCAGTCGGCACGCTCGCGTCACGGAACTTCCTGGCTCGCTGGCACGCCAGCATGCGGGAGGTGAGTGACTTGCCCATACCGAAGTCCGCCTGGAGGATCACGATCCGCTGTTTCTGGAGGACCCGCTCCAACCGTTCGAGTACGGGACCTTCTTCCGCGCCCCGCCGGTCACGCGCGTCACGTGCGAGCGGTTGGACGTACATCTCCTCCAGGGGCATGAAGGGAAGAGGGTCCCCATCCCGTGAATCTCCTCTCGCGAGGTTTCCAAAGGTGTGACGGCTGCCCCAAGCCGCCATGTCGCTGATGAGCACCTCCTGGACCAGTCGCGGCTTGTAGTCCTGGTTCAGGTCTTCCAGGTAGAGCCGCAACCGCTCGCCGGTAGTCGAGGCCATGGCCTCTCCCCAGGCGAGAACGAAGGAGCGCTCGAACTCACGCACTCCTCCAGGCTCCAGCTTTAGCAGGGGGGGCTCGCCCTCCACCGGTTCGAAGAAAGCAGCCCAGAGGAAGCGATGGTAAGGGGTGTTCAGCGGGCTTCCGGTGAGCGACTCCACGAGGTCGATTTCGAGCTTGCCCACTGGAAGGGCCCCGGGAGCAATGTGGCCCTGGGCCGCGCCCCGCAGCACCCGCTCAATCTGCTTCGCCGAGGGCTGTGGTGGCCGTTCCTCCTCCGCCACGTTCTGGAACAGGGCAGGTGGCTGGGTCGACAGGGCCTTGCTGTACTCCTGGTGTCGGCGGATGGCGTGCCCGAAGCAGCGCGCGACGGTGGCCAGGTGCAACGCCCCTAGTTCCTCCTCTTGCTTCGGCTTCAGCTTCCAGAGACCTTCGGCGGCCTTGTGGAGTGCGCTCAACGCGGACACTTCGTCCTTGCCAAAACCCGCCTCTTTCCACGCATCGCGTGCGGCCATACCCGCCTGAAGCAGAGAGCTCACTACCTGGATGCCACCCAGAATTTCGATGACCATGGCTGCGGAGCCTGCCATCCAGGCCGTTGCGCGTAAAACCCTGCGTTCAGGTTTCAATCGGCTCGCGCGGGCCTACTGCGGCCCCCTGCCTCCCCCGGCACCAGCAGCCGGAGCCCGTAGACCCGGGTTCCGTCGCATCAAGCGAGCGGGAGCTCCAGCGTGGCCGTGGCGCCCTTGCCGGGCCCCTCGCTGGCCAGGGTGAGCCGCCCTCCCATGGACCTCGCCGCCAGGCTGCTCGAGTAGAGCCCCAGGCCCTGCCCATCCTCGCGGGTGGTGAAGCCTTGCGAGAACAGCCGCTCGCGGTGCTCCTCGGCGATCCCCTTGCCGCTGTCCACCACCTGGATGCGCGCCGTGCTCCCCTCCGCGTCGAGCCGCACCCGCAGCAGCCGATGCGCCTCGGGCAGCTCGCTCATGGCGTTGCGCGCGTTGGTGATCAGGTTGATGAGGATCTGCAGCACCCGGTGCTTGTCCAGCCGCGCCCTGGGCTGCGCGCGAAGCTCCCGGGTGATGGTGACGCCGTGCCGCTGGAGCGCGGGCAACTGGATGCTCAGCGCGTCCTCGACCAACTCCGCGAGATCGCACTCCTCGGGCAGGAGCGTGTTCCGGGCATAGGCCTGCTGCACCTGGAGGATGGCGCGCATGTGATCGAGGTGCTGCTTCAACTTCCCCGCGCTCTCCTTCATCGACGCGTGCTCGTTCAGCAGCTCCTCGGCCAGGCCGGAGAGGTAATTCGCGAGCTGGGGGCCTCGGGGATCCCGCGTCAGGAAACCCACCAGATCGCCCTGATACGGCTCGAGCAGCCCCAGGAGCTGCTTGAGGCGGACCATGCGCGAGGTGTCCACCTTCTCGCGCAGCATGTGGGCGTTGAGGACCGCGCTCGTGAGGACGTTGCCCAGGTTGTGGAACACGCTGGCGGCGACCTTGGCCGTGCCCGCCTCGCGCGCCGCGTCCACCAGCCGCGACTGGGCCTGTTTGAGCTGCCACCCCTGTTCCTCCAGGCGCTGCGTGAGTGCGTCATTCGCACCGCGCAGGGCGGCCTCGGCGCGCTGGACCTTGGCGTGCCGCCGCGCGTTCTCGAGGGATGTCGTTGCCTGGGCGGCCAGTTGCCCGAGCAGCGACAGGCGTGCCGGGGTGAAGGTGTGGGCGCAGAGGGTGTTGCCCAGGTAGAGCAGCCCCTGGAGCTTCTGCTGGCGCACCAGCGGCAGGCACAGCACCGACCGGAGCCGGCCGCGCTCGAGGCTGGCGTCGGACGAGAAGGGGTGGGGCAGGGCGGTGTCGTCGATGAGCACGTGCTCGCCGGTGCGCTCGACGTAGGAGAGCAGGCTCCAGGGCAGGTCCTCCTCCCCGACGCCCGAGAGCGCCGCGACCGTGAGCTTGCCGCCGCCGGCGAGCAGCAGGGCGCCATGCTGGGCCCCCGCGTTCCCGGTGGCCACGCGCACCAGCGTCGTGGCCAGCCGCTCGAGATCCAACTCTCCGGAGATGATCTGCTGGGCCTTCACCGCGGCGAGCGCGTCGAGCTGCGAGGCCGCACCCGTCTCGGAGAGGGCGGGCTGAAGGGGAACGAGCTGGGGCCACAGGGCCTCCAGTTGCCGGACCTTCCCCAGGGCCCCCCACTTCAAATAGGCCTCGCGGGCCTGCCGGGCATAGGTGTCGGAGAGGGTAGGGACCTGACGCTCGCGCCAGAACCGCGCGGCCAGCTCGTTGGCGAGGCCGACATTCTGGATGAAGCCGTGCGCCCGAGCGGAGTGGATGGCCTCCTCGTAGGCCCGGAGCGCCTCCTCCATGCCGCCGGTGAGGCGGCAGAGGCTCGGCGGAGACCATCCGCTCGGGGGCGCGGAAGTTCTCGGGACAGTGGTCCGCCCACTCCGCGAGCTGCTGCTGGTGCTGCCACATGGCGTCGAGGTACTGCCGTTGCTCCTGGGGCGCCGCCGCCGGGTAGCAGGCCGCCAGGGACAGGGCCCGGTACAGGTGGAAGTTCAGCAGTTGGATATGGCCGAGCGACGCCCAGGTGCAGCTCGGCGGCCTGGTCTCCCGCCTCCAGGGCCCGCGCGTAGTCGCCACACATGAAGCGCGACTGCATCTTGAGCAGCCAGTACCAGCACCGCATGGTGCTCATGTGGTGGATGGTCAGGCCGGCCTCGAAGGCCTCCTCGTCGAAGCCCTCGCGGCTCATCGAGTCGAACGAGCGCGACAGCCCGCGGAGCTGCTGCACGTAGCTCTGCGAATGGAGGATGACGTCCTGCACGGCCTGGAAGCCGGACTGGCGCGCGAAGTCGAGGCGCGCGACGGACTCCTGGTACACCTCCTCCAGCGGGTGTCCCAGGACGAGGCGGTTCGTGACGATGTGGTTGCTGCAGTAGCAGGCGACCTGGAAGTCCCCGCCCTGCAGTGCCTGGTGGAAGGCGTCGAGGACGATCTCCAGCGCGAGGGAGAGGTGCCGCGTCCAATAGCTGGTCAGCTCCAGGGCGTAGAGCGCCCGCCCTCGCGCGGCGGAGAAGCCGTGGCGCTCGACCAGCTCGCGAGCGAGCACACCGAAGGCATGGCCTTCCCGGTACCGCTTGAAGATGGCTCCCTGCACCATGCCGTACCAGCCGTACCCGTGGACGGAGGCCTCGGTATTGCCGTGCTGGAGGCTCAGGGAGGCCATCCGGCACAGGTGGAGGATGAGCAGGTTCTCGTCGGTGAAGATGGCCGGCGTGAACAGCGCGGCGAGCACATCCATCACCGCCTTCATGTCCGGGTCGGTCATGAGGGGCAGCTCGATGAGCTGCTCGATGGGGCGCTCTCCCAACAGGGCCCACACCTCCTCGTTGGCGGCCACCACCTCCGCCCGGGAGGGAGTGGGTGGCAGCGGCATGCCCAGCCGGTCCAGCGCCTCCAGCAGACAAGCCTTGGCCCCCTGGATTTCATTGGCGGCGAGGAGCAGCTCGCTCTCCAGCCGGTAGACGGCCGCCAGGTCCGCGCGGGAGCGGGCCCGGGGCCGGAGCTCCTCCACCAGCCGGCGGGCCTCGGCGGCGTTGCCGCTCATGAACTCACTGTGCGCCCGGTCCAGTTGGAGCTTGAACGCCAGGTGCGGATCCGTCTCCCAGGGCTCGCCGGGAATGAGCGTGAAGGCCGACCTGAAGAAGTTCGCGGCCGAGCGGAACGCGGTCGAGGCGCGCGCCTTCCAGCCCGCCTCGGCGTTCAACCGGGCGACGCGGTGGCGCTCCCCCGCGTCACTGATCAGCTCCACCCCCGCGTTCAACTGTCCCACCACATCGAAGATCTTCTCGCGGATCTCCTCCGGGGACAGGCTCGCCAACATCAGGCGGCCGATGCGCAGGTGGACGGCCTTGCGCTCCTGCTCGGGGATGAGCTCATGAGCCGCCTGCTGGATGCGATCATGCAGGAACCGGCACCGCTCCGGGCCGTCGTGCACCAGCAGGCCCTCCTCGAGCGCCTCCTCGAGACCCGCCTCCACCTCGCCCGGCTCCGTGCCGGAGAGGATGACCAGAAGCTGGCGCGGGAAGGCATTGCCCACGCACGCGGCCAGTTGCAGCAGGTGCTGGGTCCGGACGGGGAGCTGGCGCAGCCGGCTCACCATGAAGTCGGCGACATTGTCGGAGTAGTCCTTCGCCCGCACACCCGCCGCATCCCATCGCCACCCGCCCTCGGGAGTCCATGTCAGCAGGCCGTCATGGTGCAGCGTCAGCATGAACTGCGTGAGGAAGAACGGGTTGCCGCCGGTCTTCTCGTGGGCCAGGGCCGACAGGGGCCCCACCATGTTCCCGCTCGCCCCCGGGAGTGAATCCGTGACGAGCTCCTGGCTGTGCTCGCGGCTCAGCGGCTCGAGCCGGACATCCGTCATCCGCACTCCCGCCTTGTGCAGCTCCGTCAGCGCGAGCGCCAGGGCATGGGAGGGGCTCACCTCGTTGTCGCGGTAGGCCCCGATCACCAGCAAGGGCGGCGTGTCCGGGTGGGTGAGCAGGTGTTGGATGAGGCGGAGGCTGGCCAGATCGGCCCACTGCAGGTCATCCAGGAAGACGGCGAGCGGGTGCTCGGGCGTGGCGAACACGCCGAGGAACTTCTGGAACAGGCGGTGGAAGCGGTGTTGGGACTCACCGGGCGGCAACTCCGGGACGGCCGGCTGCCGGCCCACCACGCGCTCCAACTGGGGCACCACGTCCACGAGGACCTGGCCCTGCTCGCCCCAGGCCTCGCGCAGCCGCTCGCGCCACCGGGCGAGCTGCGCGTCCGGGCCCGCCAGGAGTTGTTGCGTCAGGCCGCCAAGGGCTTGCGCCAGCGTGGCGTAGGGGATGTCCCGCTGGAACTGATCCGCCTTCCCGCTCAGGAAGAACCCGTGCCGCCGCATCACCGGCTCTTGCAGCGCGTACACCACCGAGGACTTGCCAATGCCTGAATAGCCGCGGACCAGGATGAGCTCCGGGCGGCTCCCCTGGGCGACCCGCTCGAAGCCCTGCAGCAACGTGGCGACGTGCGTGTCCCGTCCGTAGAGGCGCTGGGGAATCTGGATGCGGCTGGGCGTGTGAGCGCCGGAGAATTGTTGCATGGGGAGGGGTGGGAGGAGACGTGGCGGAGCATGCCATTTCCCAGGTCCGAGCACCCGGGTCTCCGTCCTTCCGCACCCGGCACTTCACCGGTATTCCAGGACTCCGGAACGGGTAGTGGAGTTCAAGTCCCGCTCCCCCACAGTCAGGAGCGCAGGCACTCCGTGGCGGTGGCCGCCTTGCTCATCGCGGAGAGCCATCGGGAGCCTGGAGTTCCCGTGAAGTGAAAGGTAGTGGTCAATCCCAGTTGTAATGCGGTTGCGGCTTGTTCAGGTTCGCTGCGCGCTTTGGGTGCTGGCACCTACATGGCTCGAACTCGGGTCTTGGAAATGTGGCGGAGTGTTCATGCCAGGGACTACTCCTGCGCCACGAAAGTTCACTCCAGGCCCTATGCACACCTCATCTCCCGCGTTGAAGAGAGACGAAGCGCGACGCCTGCAGGCGCTCGAACGTTCGGGCATGCTCGATACGCCCCCCGAGCCGCATTACGACGACATCGTCCGGCTCGCCGCGGAGTCATGCGGCACGCCCATCGCGCTCATCAGCCTGGTGGATCGCGACCGGCAATGGTTCAAGGCCAACGTGGGGCTGCATGGGGTGAGCGAGACGGAGCGGGTCATCTCCTTCTGCACCCACGCCATCGAGCGGGAAGGGGTCTTCCTCGTGGAGGACGCCATCGCCGACGAGCGCTTCTCCACCAACCCGCTCGTCCAGGGTGACCCGTTCATCCGCTTCTACGCGGGCGTTCCCATCCAGACGGAGGATGGCTTTTCCATCGGCACGCTCTGTGTCATCGACCGGCGTCCCCGCGGGTTGAGTGAGTCCCAGCGCCGCTGCCTGCTCGGGCTCAAGCGCCAGCTCGAGCTGATGCTGCGCGTGCGCACCCAGGTGCGGCAGCTCAAGGCGCGCAACACCGAGTTGGAGCAGGCCCAGGAGCGCATGCGCGCCCTCAACGCGTTCCTGCAGGCGGAGATGCGCGAGCGCCAGCGCATCGAGCGCCAGCTCCTGGATCAACAGGAGCTGCTCACCAGCGTGCTCACCCACATTCCCCACTCGGTGTTCTGGAAGGACCGCCACAGCGTCTACCAGGGCTGCAACCCGCAGTTCGCCCGCGACATGGGCATGCCATCGCCGCTGGAGGTCATCGGCAGGACGGACTTCGATCTGCACGTCACGAGCGTGCGTGCCGATGCCTACCGCCGGGATGATCGCGAGGTGATGGAGTCCGGCGTTCCCAAGCTCGCCTACGAGGAGCCCATCGATCGGCACGATGGGGAGACGTCCTGGGTCCTGACGAGCAAGGTGCCGCTGAAGGGCACGGATGGGACGGTGAAGGGGCTGGTCGGCATCTACGCCGACATCAGCGAACGCCGGCGTCAGGAGGCCATGGTGCAGGAGGCCAAGGTGCTCATCGAGCGGCACGCCGCCCACCTGGAGGCGCAGGTCCACGAGGCCCACGAGCGCACGCTCCACCTCATGGAGCACTCGAGGGAGGCCGTCTTCGTGCTCGATGCGGCCGGGAGTGTGCTGGAGGTCAACCCGGTGGCGGAGCGGCTGCTGGGCCTCTCCCGCGAGCAGTTGCTCGGCACCTCCTTCGAGGCGCTCGCCCCCGAGGATGAGCGCGAGCCCCTGCGCCAGGCGCTGAAAGCGCTCCGCGTGCGCGGCACGGTGCGGCTGGAGGACCAGGGGCTGCGCTCGGCGAACGGGGAGCGCGTGGCCCTCGGCATCGCCGCCTCGCTCCAGGTATCGGGAACGGCGCGGCGCCTGCTGCTCGTCGGCGATGACCTCACCGAGAAGCGGCGGCTCGAGCAGCAGAGCCTCCAGAATGACCGGCTCGTCGCGATGGGGGCGCTGGCGGCGGGCATCGCCCATGAGATCAACAACCCCACCTCCTATGTGCTCTCCAACCTCACCTATCTCCAGGAGTGGCGGGACGAGCTGGAGCGGGAGCTGGCGGCCGTGCCGGGCCTACCGCCGAGACTGGGAGAGACGCTCGCCGAGGTGAAGGACGTCATCTCCGAGAGTCTGACCGGGGGCCAGCGCATCCGGGACATCGTGCGCGACATGCGGTTCTTCTCGCATACCGCGGGCGAGGAACTGACGCCCGTGGACATCCATTCGTGCCTGGATGTCGTGTTGCGCATGGCCCACAACGAGCTGAAGCACACGGCCCGGGTGGAGCGGCACTACGCGGATGCGTTACCGCCCGTGTCGGCCAGCGAGGGCCGGCTCAGCCAGGTCTTCCTCAACCTGATCATCAACGCGGCCCAGGCCATGCGGTCCGGAGGCCCGGAGCGTCACGTCCTCCGCGTGCTCACCGCGGTGGAAGGGGAGCGGGTGCGCATCGACATCTCGGACACCGGCCACGGGATTCCTCCCGAGGTGCTGCCCCGCATCTTCGAGCCCTTCTTCACCACCAAACCCGCTGGCGCGGGGACCGGGCTCGGGCTGTCCATCAGCCAGTCCATCATCCAGAAGATGGGCGGTGAGATGGGGGTGCGGAGCGAGCCCGGCCGGGGCACCACCTTCTCCCTGCTCCTGCCCGTGAGTGGCCGCGAGCCGGGTGACGAGGAGTCGTCCCTCCCGCTCGCCAGGGGCTGACACCGGCACGGAAGCAGCCCAGAGTGGACGGCATGGTGTCCTGGAAAGAGCTGGTGCTGCTGTTCATCTCGGCCGTCTGCTTCGCGGGCGGGGGGATTTTCATGAAGCTCTCGGAGGGCGCCTCCCGGCTGCTCCCGACGCTGACGTTCCTCGCCTTGTTCGGGGTGGGGTCCGTCGTCCTGGCGATCGCCATGCGCCGGGGCGAGATGGGCGTCCTGTACATCGCGGTGCTCGGACTGGAAGCGGCCCTGACGCTCGTTTTCAGCATCGCGTTCTTTCACGAGAGCTTCTCGTCCACCCGCGTCCTGGCCGTCCTGCTCATCCTGGCCGGGGTGGCGTTGCTTCGCGGCGCCTAGCAGGCCCCTCAGAACTCGATGACGATGCTGACCCGGCCAGGCAGGTCCTGCTTCTGCTCGGGCTTCAGCCGGTAGCCCGGGCTGGAGAGGACGCCCAGGACGCAGTCGCGTTGCTTCCCGCTCAGCTCGCCGCCCATTCCCACGGGCTCGAGCGCATGGTCGGAAACGGAGCCGCTCGCGGCGTTCACCGCGGCCGTCCAGCGCAGGGCCCCGGGCCGCTCGGTCCCACTGAAGCACCGGGCCAGGCGCGGGCTGCGCGCCGCGACCTGAAGGCGGAAGTCGTCCAACCAGCCCGGCGAGGTCTGCGCCTCGTTCTGGTAGCTCCCCCGCCGCTGGCGTCCCATCCGATCACTGGAGGCTGTCGGCTTGCTCGCGGGCGGCGCGGGCTTCTTCGGCTTCACCTCCGGCACGGGCTCCACCACCGGCTCCGGTGGCGGCGCAGGCGGTACGGGCGGCGGCGGCTCGCACGCACAGCGCATCAACATCGCCAGGAGCAGCAGCGTGGCGATCGTCACCGCCCGACGAAGGCGTCTCCGCCTCTTCTCTCGCCGGACGGAGGGGACCTGCTCCATCCGCTCGTGTGCCGCCCGCCTCATGAGCGCTACCGAGCGGCGCAACTCCTTCTTGCACTGGCGCATCTCGCGCCGGAGCTCACGGGGAGTCATTCGGTGAGCCTCCACCCGAACACGAGTGCGCCCTTCGCGTCCCTCCACTCCACCGGCTCGAGCACGATGGGCGTGAATACGGACGGCGCCTCGGGCACGGGCGGCTTGAAGGGCCATGGCAGCGGATCGGCCGGGGCGAGGCGGATGCTCCCGGCGAAGGTCGAGCGCGTGAGTGACAGTGCCCGCGCGTTCCCGCTCACCGAGTCGTCGAGGTGGCTCAGGCCGTCGAGGATCGACTGGGTCCGATCCATGAGCTCCTCGGCCGTCCGGCTCTGCGACTTCGACGTTCTGGATTCGCCGCTCAGGGGCCGGAGCACCTCGAGCACGCCCTTGAGCGTCGGGACGTTGGCCCGGCGGACGTCCGCATCTTCCGCTTCGATGTTCTCGATGAGCTGTCGCACGAACCTCAGCACCGACGAGGGCTCCTGGGCGAGCGCGTCGCGCAGCCGTGTCGCCAGCTCTCCCGGCTTGCCCTGCGACAGCGGCCGGAGCCGCTCGACCGTCGAGTCGAAGGAGCCACCGCGCCGGGCCGTCCGGGTGATGCGCTCGAAGGAGCGATCGTCGGCGCGCAGTGCCGCGCGCCAGACCAGATCCTCGATGACCTGGTTGTACTCCTGCCGCGGAACCAGCGCCTTCAGCGTGGCGACGACCTCGTCGTTGGTCTCGTAGCGGGAGAGCACGTACGACAACCACCGCCGTGCGAGCCCCAGGGTGACGGCCGCCTCGCGCGAGGTCTCGGCCTGCTGCATGGTGTACGCGAAGGAGCGCAGGGACTCCTGCAACTCTCCCGCCTCCAGGAAGCCCACGCCCCGGTGCAGCGCGACGACTGAACGCTCGCGGAACCCGGTGCTCTCATCGAGCTCGAGGAGGCGCTTGCCCCGTTCGCCCGAGGTCAGCGCGCCGCGCAACTCCGTCGAGTCGCTCGCTCCCACGAAACCGATCCAGGCCTCGAGCTCCTTCCCGTCCTTGCGGAGGATCAGCTCGTCGATGATCCCGAACATGAGTTTCTGGAGCGCGACCGGATCCTTCGACAGCGGTTGCGCCCGGGCGAACAGGAACAGCCGCCGCTCCCGGTTCAGCGCCATCCACTCCTGCGGCGCCCAGGTCAGGCTTCGTCGAAGGAACGCCGCCTGCGGCGAGTTCTCGGGGAAGGTCTCCAGCTTGCTTCGGAAGCTCCGCCGCGCCGGCCACGGAGACGCCGGCCCCCCGGGCCTGCTGCGCGAGACTCCGGGCGTTGCGACGCGCCTCGCGCGCCTCCAGGTCCGCGAGCACCAGGCCGAGATCGAAGATGCGCGCCTCCACCACCGACAGGTTCCGGACCTTCTCCCGCACCAGGGTGGCGCGCGACCTCATCAGCAGCGTGCGCAGGAGCCAGCTCGCGCTCAGTCGATCCTCGAGGACGAGGAACGGGGTCCGTCCGTATTGCAGCGCCGTGGCGGCCGGCAGCAGGCAGCCGGTCCGGAAGAAGGTCACGGAACGCAGCTCCTCCACCGAGAGCACGTCCTGCAGCGAGATGAACCGCTGCTGGCGCCCGACCTCGAAGACGTCCCACGGCGCGGGCCTCGAGGGCGGCTGGCCGCTGCTGAGCCCGTGGACGATCGTGTTGTACAGCCCCAGCGGCCAAAGGCCCGCGCCCTCCCGCTCGTCATCCTCGAACCCGTCCTGGCACAGCCCGAGCCTTCCGAGCGCTGCCCACACCACGGAGCGGAATTCAGGATCCTCTCGCGGGCGCTCGCCCTGCTGGAGAAGGCTGTTGCGAAGCAGCCACAGCTTGAGCACGTCCTCCGGACGGCCATCCCGGAGCGCGAGGCGCGCGTTGTAGAAGACCACGGTCTGCTTGGGCACCGTCGCCTCCGCGGCCGCGGCACCCGACAACAGGCCAGCGACGATGACGACGGCCCAGCGCATCAGAGTGTCCAGCCCAGACCGAGCGAGAGCTCCCACCAGAGCCCCAGGCCTGTTCCGGTGATGCCGCCCAACAGCGGCACGGCCATCATCGCCCTCGGCGAAAGGAAGCCTCCGGACCCGAAGTACACGTCCACGGAGAGCCCCGCGAGGAGGCCATACCGAGCCGTGTCTATCTGCATGCCGCCCGGCCGCGAGGACTCGAGCTGCCCCAGCTCGTGGCCGGTGAGGCGCGGCGCGAGGAGCGAGGTGGCGACATCCTGGAACTTCATGCCGCCCATCGCCCCCGGGTAGAAGAGGTAGCGGAAGCCGGCATGGGCCGAGAACACCAGCTCGGTGGCGGGGAAGAAGCCAGGCAGCGCGGTCACCACGCCCTCCGCCAACGGGTATCCGAGGTTGATGTCGAGCTCGACGCGGTTGGGGCGGCCGTGTTGGCGGTACGGCGTGAGCGCCAGCTTCTCGGTGCTGTCGGTTCCCCACGTGAACGCGCGCGTGATGGCCACTTCCCCCATGAAGCCCCCGAACGGCCTGCGCGCCATGATTCCAAAGCGGGTGCTGCCGAAGTTGTTCCGCTCGAGGAGCTCGCTGCCGATCAGCCCGAACCCGAGGGTGGACTTCCGCCAGTCGAAACGCACCGACTTCGAGGCTGTGCCGATCATCCGCTCGTTGAGCGCGTCGAGCGGCGTGCGGAAGCCCTCCAGCGTGTCGTCTGCCTTCTCGGGGCCGGCAGGGGAGGGGGCCGGGGCCTGCGTTTCCGGGGCCTGCGCTTCCGCGGCCAGCACGGCGCGCGGCAACGACAGGAGGACGAAGAGGACGAGGAGGCTACGGATCATGCGGGAAGCCTCCGTCATCCGGCCGCGGAAACACCGGGCGGTAGCACTGCGTGCGGTAGGCGTCCCGGAACAGCGTCTGGACGTTGTAGATGACGCTCGCATCGAACGTGGGGTGATCGCAGAAGCGCGTGCATTGCGCCAGGATGTCGCCCACGGGGAACTCGCCCGTCGTCCACAGCTCGCCTGCCCAGGTCTCCTCGTTGGAGCTGACGATTCCGAACGGCACGGTGAACGAGTAGGCCGTCGCGGCTCCGGCGAGATAGCTCTCGTATTGTGCCTTCAACAGGAATGGGAAGTCCCAGAGCAGCCCCAGCGCATACGCGGGCTGCGGGGCCGCCTGGTGCAGCTCGGCAAGCAGCTCGAGCCCTGCCGGCGCCGGCGTGAGCGGGGTGCGGAACACAATCTTCCTCGTGTCCGCCTGCGGGCAATAGGAGAACGCATCGCCCGGCTCCGCCGTGAGGAGCTCGTTGTTGTAGAAGGTCGCGGTCCCGAATTCCCCGGCCGGTATGTTGTCGGAGAGGGGCGTGTGCTCGGGAGCCCGGAACGACATCGACCTCATCCTCCCGGCCTGGGTCTCCGAGTACTTCCCGATGAACCTGAGGTACTGCGCACGGGACGTCAGGATCGGGATCTGATTGAAGCGGAACGGCCCGAGCTGGATGTCGGGGATCTCCGGCACCGCGGGGCAACGGCTCGACGCTCCTGCTGGGACCTCGTCGAGGTCGTCGACCGAGAAGTTGGGGGGGCACCACAACACCAGCCGCCGAAGCTCCGGGCGCCCGACGGCGTGCACCACGCTGTCGAAGACAAAGGCCCCGGTGACCCGCGGCGAGCTCTTGTCCCGCTCGAAGGGCAGGACTTTCTGGAGCGCCTCCTCGAGCACGGTGCCCAGCCGGCCCGTCGTGTCGTCGTGGTGGAAACCCAGCACGAGGACCATGTCCCGCCCCTGCATCCGCACCTGATCGATCCGCGTGCGGAACTGGGCGGCGAGCTCGTCGGCGAACCCGGGAGCCGTCCAGCCGTCGATGCAGATCTCCGGAGCGTCCTCGAGGAAGAGGCGCTGCTCCTGCATCGCGTAATGCGGCGGGGAGATCGTCCGCCGGCACGGGCTCAACATGAACTTGACCGGGGTGTTCTCGGTGATCGGGCTGCGCAGGACCGGGAAGGCCGGGCGGACGCGCGGGTTCTTCCGCGCCAGCGCCACCGCATCGAAGGTGCCCCCCTGGGCATCGGTGACGGTCGAGCGCGCACAGACGGCCGGGGACTCGGACGCCGACAGCGGAAGCGTGCCCACGTCGAACACGGCCCGATCGGTGGTCGCCACCGGTCCGAAGTCCAGCGGCGGCAGCGCTCCCGGACAGGCCGAAGCCGAACCGTAGCCGTACGGGTTCTCGCCGAAATCCGCGGCGATGGCGCCGTGCCGCCGGTCGGCGATGGAGAAGTGGCGCCGCAGCCCGTACTTCTGCACGTCGTGGTTTCGCAGCGTCGGGAACTGGTGCCGGGCGCGCCATTGCACGTGCGTGTTGGTCTCGTCGAACACGCCGTACACCAGCAGGCTCCGGTTCGTGTGTGCCGGGCCCCCGCCGATGAGGTTGAGGGCCACGGGCGCGTTCAGCGTCATCTCGCTGTCACGGTGGTAGCGCAGCCGCAACTTCACGTCGCGCGGCGGCTCGCCCACCGCCAGGCTGGTGCTGCCGCACACGCTCTTGGGGCCGCAGTCGACCGGAACGTGGGTGTGAACCGTGCTGAGCTCTCGACAGCGGCGTCCAGGGCAGCTCGAAGTGATCGGTCCGGTACGTGAACTCGATCTGGCTCTCGGGCCCCAGTCCCTGCTCGGCGTTGGCCTGGTAGAAGACGAAGAGCGTGTCCTCCTCGTCGAACCAGGCCACGTCCGCGAGCGAGAAGCCCGCGTGGATGTCGACGATCGGCACCTTCTGGCAGGAGGCGACCGCGATGGCTGTGACCCCGATGAGCAGCAGGCGCGCGCGGTCCATCCCGTCCACCCCCCTAGGCGATGATCTCCGCGAAGGAGACCTTCCCTCGCGCGACCTGCTTCTTCACGGCCGAGATCAGCTCGTTCTGGCCGCGCCGCGCGGCCGTGCGCTGCTCCTCGCGCGAGACGAACGACATGTTGGCGCGGATGGCGTTCTGCATCGCCGGCGCGAGCCGCGCGATGAAGCTCTCCTGCCACGCGGGCTGCTGCACCGAAGACCAGCCGGCGAGCCCCCGGACGTCGACGTCGAGCAGCAGGTCCCTCTGGAGCTCCTCGGGCAGCTTGAGCAGCATGTCGCCGTAGAGGATGTCCTGGTACCAGAGCGGCAGCGTCCCGCCGGAGCGCCCCTGCGCCCGCGCGAACAGCGCACCGCGCTCGGAGGACTCGATCAGCGGCAACAGCACCGAGAGCGCGCCGGCGGCGTCGAACTGGCGGCCCCGATCCAGGATGCCCTGGGCCGGAGGCGCCGGGGGAAGCGGCTTGCCCGCGCGCGCGGCGTCGAGCACCTCGAACAGGTGGACCGTCTCCTCCTTCGAGATGCGGTTGGACGCGAGCAGCTCGTTGGCGATGCTCACCCGCAGCTCGGGCGACATGATCCGCGCCACGTCCTGCTGGCAGTCGGTGGGCACGTGGCCGAACAGCAGCGCCCCATGATGGGGCGGCAGGCTTTCGATCAGGTTCGCCACACCGTTGGAGCCGAACTCCTCGCGGAGGCTGCGGTACACCTCGGCATCCGCCTGGGCCATCAGCGTGGAGGAGATGGAGTGCTGGTTCAGCACGCGGAAGAACTCCGCGTCCGAGAGCAGCGCCTTCTCGTCCACCGTCTTCAAGTACTCGGCGAACTCCACCTTGCGGACGGCGAGCTCACCGTCCGAGGTGAAGGCGAGGGACAGCCGATCGCCGAAGACGAAGATGGCCTTGGCCAGCAGCTCGAAGCTCGCCGGCCTTCAGCCAATCGCGCAGCAGCTCCACCACCACGCTCTCGTCCTTGGCCAGCTCGGCCTGGGCGAGCCGGTCGTTCCACAGCTTCTGCTGGGCCGTGACGAACGCGGTCTCCGCCGTCCCTTCGGAAAGCGCCGGGTCCGCCACGTTTGGAGACGGCTCCCCGGTGGTCGGGGGCGTCTCGGCCTCCGCCGCCTTGTCGAGCGAACCCGCCGCGAGCTGCGCCGCCAGCACCTTCTCCTCGAGCGTCTCGCGCCCGAGGCGGCGCAGGGCCCAGATGATGGTCAGCGCCGCCATCGTCACCAGGAACACCGCGATCATCCACGAGAAGTGCGGAAGCAGGCTGACCCAGAGCTCCCGCAGCGCGACGTCGGCCTCCCACGTCACCGGCGCAGGGGGCTCCACCGGCTTCTGCTCGACCACCGGGGCCGGGGGCTCCACCGGCTTCGGGGGCTCGGGCGGAGGCGGAGACTCGCGCAGCCGCGCGGAGATCGGCTCGAGGATCTGCCGGCCGACCTTCACCTTGAGCCAACCCTTCGACAGCCGCTGCTCGAGGCGCCGGACCAGGGCCTGGACGTCCTGGGTGGGGACCGACTTCTCGTGGGTGAACTCGCACTGTGCCTGCGTCAGGTACTCCTGCGGCGGCACGCTGCCGGGACCTTCGGTCTGGCCGAGCCCGGGCAGCGAGCTGGTGCGCGGCATGTCGACGGTGACGTGGTCGCGGTAGACACAGCCCTTGGAGAAGCAGCGCTCGGGGGCGCAGTCCTGTGCCAGCGCGAGATCGAACTGGCTCTCGAGCGTGCGCAGCTCCAGGAGGACGGGCGCGGGGACATGGCTCTGCGGCACCGGCGTCGGCGCGGCGGGGAGGCTGGCGCCGACCGGGGGTTGGGTCTGGGCTGCCGCCACAGAACCCAACGCGAGACAGGCGACGAGCACGGCGAAGCTTCTCATCAGTAGATCCTCACGACGACACGGCGGTGCCGGGCCAGGCGCTCGCCATCGCTCAGGCCCTTCAACAGTTTCTCGGGGAGCGGCTTCGTCTCGGCGTAGCCCTCGACGCGGATGCGCGCGCGGTCGATCCCGACCTCCTCCAGCCGCTGCCGCACCACGATGGCGCGTGCGCTGGAGAGCTCCCAGTTGCTCGCGAACAGTCCACCGCTCACGATCGGTGTCGAGTCGGTGTGCCCCTCGACCGCGAAGTTGTACTTGGACGAGTACGGCGCGAGCTCCTTCAGCATCGACGCCACGGTCTCGTCGAACTCCGGCCGGATCTTCGCCTTCCCCGAGTCGAACACGAGCCCGGAGTTGAGGGACACCTCCAGCCCCGCCTCGGTCACCGTGGTGGTCACGAGCTCCTGCAGGTTCTTGGCGGCGATCTGCTCCTCGAGCTCCTTGCGGATCGCCTCCAGGCTCGCCGGGCTCTGCTGGCCGGAGATGCTCTGGGCTATTTGCTGCATCTTCAGCTTGTTGAAGTTCGCCGCGGTCAGCAGCACCACGAAGAACAGCAGCAGGTTGGTGATCAGGTCGGCATAGCTGAGTAGCCAGCTCTCCTCATGCCCCGCTTTCCGTCTTTGCATGGCTCACCTTCACCGTTCGCCGCGAGAGACGATCTCGTTGACGCTCTTCTCGCACCGTTCGAGGAATCCCAGGCGGTCGTCGAGGAGCCCGTTGAGGAAGTGCCCGATCGGCCCGGCGACGCCGGCGCCGAACGCCACGCCGTACAGGGTCGCGAGCAGCGCCAGCGACATCGCCGCGCCGATGTTGAGGTTCTCCAGGCTGCATGTTGCGGAAGAGCTGGATCATGCCGGTGATGGTGCCGACCATGCCGAACGCCGGCCCCAGCTTGGAGAGCATCTCCCAGTTGTGGATCGCCGGCTGCCACCGGCTGATCTCCTCGTGCCGCAGCTCGGTGAAGGTCTTGTTGCTGGAGGCCTCGTTCGCCCGGTTCAGGATCAACTCCAGCATCTGCTTCACCGCGGGGAAGCGGCTCTTCCCGGCCAGATCGACGGCCTGGCTGCGCTTGCCGTCGCGCCACAGCGCGGAGAGCTGATCGCGCTCGGCCTCCATCGCCCGGGTGGTCCGGCCGAACAGCGCCAGGCCGGGGACCAGCTCGCGCAGGCACAGGATGGTGCGCCATGCGGTGGTGTGGCTGGAGCTCACCAGCACCGCCGAACACGACCCGACCAGCACCATCACCATGGCGTGGGCGTCGAACGCGGAGATCACCGCGTCGCTGCGATCCTTGAACCCGTACCAGATGATGAAGCCCAACAACACGAAACCGATGATCTGCACGAGGTGCTTCTCCTGTTACTGCTGGCGCTGGAGTTCTTCGAGCTTCTTGCGGACGCCCGGCTCACTCTCGATGGCTTCGACCTGCTCGTAGATTTCGATGGCCTTCTCGCGCTCGCCCATCATCAGGAGCAGCGAGCCCTTGGCCCGAAGGAACTCGGGGTGCGACTTGTAGCGTGCCAACACGGTCTCACACCACTCCAGAGCCAGGTGGTAGTTGCCCCCGCGGGTGGCCTGCTCCATCAAGGTGCGTGCGCGGGTGATGCTCACCTCGGGCGCCTCGTCGTCGATGCGCAGGCCGCGCGCCCGGTAGGCCTCGATGAGCGCCTTGTCCGCCGCGGCGGGCGGCGGTGGCACCAGGCGGCTGGCGGGAATGGCCTTCACGTCACCGTTGCCCGCGCCGTGCTCGATGACGATGCGCTGACCCGAGGCCAGCATGGGCACGTCCACCTCGGTCATCAGGTTGCCGTCGTTCCAGCGGACCTTCATCACGGTGGTCGAGCCGAAGCCGAAGGGCCGCACCAGCGTCCCTTCTTCCTTGAGCGTCTCGGACTTCTTCGGCGCCGGCTCGACCAGGTAATAGGTGTAGTTCCGCGTCGCGCAAGCGGAGGCCAGGAGGGGCAGCAGGATGAGCAGGAGTCGGTTCATGGCAGGAACGGCAGCGCGGTGATGTTCATGAGGGAGATCCCGATGCCGATTCTCCCATTGGTGGACGCGGTGAACGTGACGCCGTAGTTCGAGCTGGCGATCGGTATGCGCGCCACGAAGACGGCGGTCAGCAGCGGGTCGAGGAAATCGGCCGGCTGGCCGCTGATGCCGGTGACGACGGCGTTGGGCACGCTCATCAGGATCTTGCCGCCGACCATGAGGTTGAACGCGCTGGGGATGACGCGGTAGTAGGCGCCGCCCACGCCAATCAGCGGATCGTAGGCGGAGAGGGACAAGCCGGCGAGGTTCGCGTTGGTGTCGCCCCATTGCTCCACCCAATCCAGGGAGACGTGCTGGCCGGGGTAGACGGTCACGTCGAGGAACGTGTGGGTGAGGCTGTCTCCCCGCGCACGCCGCTCCAGCTCCTCGGTGAGGGTGAAGTTGCGGCGGGTGCGGACCATCTCGGTGAGCCCCGGGTCGAAGTTCTGCACGAACACGATGCGGCTGTTGTGCAGATCGATGATCCGCAACGAAACGCCCCCCGGTGTCTCGTCGACCCAGATCGCCGCCCGGGCCGGCGGGGCTTTTCCCCGTGCGTTCTCGTCCAGCCGGATGATCTCCGGTGCTCCCAGGGCGGTCGTGAACTGCTCGAGCCGGCCCTCCTCCACGTACAGGCGCGGCGCCATGCACGCCTCGCAGGAACGGAGCGCGGCGGAGCCGAACACGCGAACCAGGGTCTCCAACGCAGCGGCCGGGTACCAGGCTCTCGACTCCTCGAAAGCCGGCGAGGCGCTCACCACGATGGCGGGAGCCACGTCCTTCAACGCGATGCCGCCCTGTTCCAGGCGCAGGGTGAGGGTCTCCTCCATCCGGGCGAGCGCCTCGCGAGAGGTGTCACGCTGGGCGAGGGCCACGGCCGGCAGCAACGCGGCGAGGAGTGCGAGGCGCATCAGAAGCAAAACGTCACCTCCGCGCCCACCGTGTGGAACCTCAGGAGGCCGAGGTCCAGGTGGGCACCGACCGCGGGCGCATTGTCGAGCGCCGGCGCGGACTCGAGGAACACCGAAGCCCCGATGCGGTTCCCGACGCGCAGCTCGAGCCCGATCGGAAACGCGGCGAAGGTGGCGTGGGGCTCGACGAGCAGATCCGGGATGTTGGAGAGGACATCCTCCAGGTTCAGCACCTGGTTCTGGAACACCCGCGCGCCCTGCCCGTGGATGGAGATCACGGAGCCGCCCACGAAGACGTAGAGATCCGGCCGGGTGAGCGAGGCAACCGAGCCGGTGAGCAGGCGGGAGATGCGCGCCTGCGCCATGAAGCCGGTGTGGAGCTGGGGCATCCAGGTGACGCCCGCCGAGAAGGTGCCGCTCCAGGCCCGCGCCTGGGTGAGCGCCACCTCGGTCCCGACCTGGAGCCAGATGAAGGGCATCGCCGCGATCGGGCTCCCACCACCGGAGGGCGGGCCGTAGCTCCGCACCGCGATGCGCATCGGCACGGTGAACACGCCGCGTCCCTGGAGGGCGTCGAGGTACTCCTTCCGCGCCTCGGCCGCGCTCTTGAGCTGGTCCCCCGCGCGCAGCAGCGCCGGCGACGACGTGGAGGTCGAGAGGGTCCTCGCGTGGATGATCGGAAGCGCCGGCTCCAGCGAGGTGATGCGGGCGCGCAGCACCAGCGCGCTGCCTTCCGCCTCGAAGTCGAGGAAGATCGCATGGCGCGCACCGGAGAGCGCTCCCGCGGCGGCCAGCGCTTCCGGCTGGTCCACGCCGCGGGCAACGATCGTCCCCTTCGCGCCCGAGTGCACCATCACCGCGGTGCACTGCGGGCAGTGCGCCAGGGTCAGCCGGGTGCGCGGGTTCTTCACCACCAGCTCGGCGAAGTGGTTCTCGATCAGGGCCGCCAGTCCACTGCCGAAGCCCACCGGCACGGTGACGTCGGCGAGCACCACCGGCGTCTCCAGCTCGAAGACCGGCTGCCGCGTCCAGGCGTAGACGAGCTCGTCGAGCAGGTCGTACGCCTGGAGCTGGATCTGCCCCGCCACCTCCGCGCGGAGCTTCTCCATCTGCGCCCGCTGCGCCTCGGCGACCTCCGGGGCCGCCGCCGCCCACGACGAAGAGGAGAGCAGCGCGAGCGTGAGTGCGAGAAGCGCCGGCCTCATCGCAGCCACCTCCACTCTCCGGCCACGCACAGTCCGGCGTGGAGCTGCGTCTCCCGTGTGTCGATCAGCATGATCCCCAGGAACGCGTCGTTCTCGCCGAGCACGCGCTGAGCGAAGTAGCGCTTGCACGCCAGCGGATAGGCATCCTTCGGCGCCATCCGGCCGAGCACCGCGATGTCGCCAGCGGCGAGGACCGGAACCTTGTCGGAGACCCTGCGTCCCTGCTCGGCGAGCTCGGTGCGCGCCGCCACCGAGATCTTCGCCGCCACCTCGGGCTGGGGATAGAAGGCGTCGACGTGCCAGTTGAGCTCGCCCGGCCCCAACGCGCTGGCGGCCTCGGCGATCTCTCCCACCGACTTGCGCAGCGAGGCGAGGATGACTTCGTCGCGCTCCGGCCGCTCTCCATTGCGCATGATGCGCCGGGTGCAGATGAGCGCCTCGGACTCCTGGTTCGCCAGGCGCGCGAGCGGCGCGGGGAGCTCGCCCGGGCGGAGCTCATGCGCCCGCTGGTGGCTCACGCGCGAGCAGTCGAGGTTCCGCGCCTCTGACTTGTCGTGCCAGATGCCGGGCGCGGGGTCGTACGGGTTCCCCGAGGACATCGAGAGTTGCACCAGGAGGAAGACCAGCAGGGTTTCCATTACGGCTCCGCACCTGTCTTGCGCTGGTCGCCCTCGGCCCGGGGAGGGGGCTCGAACGAGCGCAGCACGTCGGAACGGACCCGCGCGTTGAAGGCGAGCTGGCTGAGCTGGGCGTAGAAGTCGCGCGAGAAGTCCCGCGCCGGCGCCTCGCCCGTGCAGCTCCTCCTCCGGCGGGCGCACGAGGGTGTCGAGCACCCAGTTCACGCCCCAGACTCCGGCGCCGAAGTACTCGATGAAGCGCGCCTTCAGGCTGTCGGAGGCGAGCAGGAACCCGCTCGCGTCGCGAATGCTCACGTCCTGCGCGATGCTGTACTCCGTGACGGCCGGCACGAGCGTCAGGGAGATCACCGTGAGGGCCCACAGCGGGCCGCTGGTCTCCTCCTTGTGGAGGAGCCGCGACGACAGCTCGATGACCAGGTCGGGCTCGGCGCCCTCTTCGCGGCTCCGCGACGATCTGCCATGGCGTCGCAGGTTGGTTTCGACCTTCGCGCCCTGGTTCCGGAACAGCGCGCCGACCTTGCGGCAGAGGAGATCGGCGTCGGACGCCTTGAGGTAGTCCCCCGGGATGCAGTGCACGAGCAGGCGCAGGCCCTCGAAGTTCGCGAGCTGCGGATCGACGATCGCCGGGCGCTGCAATGAGCTGAGCGGCTGGTACACGGTGGTGGTGACGCAGCCGGAGAGCAGCGCGCCCCACAGCAGCACCCAGCCCGCGGCACTCGCCCTCCATCCGGATTTCACAGCACGGCCAATCATGTGGGCGGCGGCCTCATGCAACTGTTGTGCCGACGCCATTCCGCGGGAGAACGAGGCGAGCTGTCAGATCCAGGACCCGAGATCCGCGACACGGATGTCGCATGTGCGTTCATGATCGGACGGTACCATATCAGAATCCTGGACTCGGGGGTTTTCCTACCCCCCCTCACATCCCGCGAAGACAGCGAATCCACACCCCTGTGACACGACGTGGAGGCCGCCGCCAGGGAGACCCGGGGCGGCCTCTTAGTGGCACATCGCGCCGGTACAACTCATGTCGTTGAAATCGTAGATGGAGCTGTGGCCGGGATTGCCGCGTGGACGCTCCGTGCCTTTCGGTACGAAGAACACCGCCGAATGCGCGCCGTAGAGACCTGCCGGGAGCGTCATGGGCCGCAGCACGACGTACGCGTCGGCCAACGTGCCCGACGAATTCGCGCGGAGCGTCGTCAATCTGCCCGCGTCCCATGCGAATCCGCGCTTGCTCGCCACGCGCTCCATCTCCGCTTCCCACTGCCTCCTGTCGCCGAGGTCCGCACGCCGCAGCAAGCCCTTGCGCACGGCATCCTCGAGGCCCGCTTCGCCCGCCAGCGGCGCCGTCTTGTCGATGTACGACTCCACCGAGGCTTTGTCCCCTCCTACCCATGCGGTGGGCGCGCCTTGCGATACGCCCATGGTGATCGCGCCGTCTCGCGCCGGATGGACCATGTCGATATCGCGCCCGAAGAACCGCCGGGCCATGGGGTTCAGCGTCTCGAGGCGCTTCATGTCCACGTAGAAGAAGCCGCATGGGCTCTTGTTGTCGTACGTATGGATTGCAACCGGCGTGGTGGCATCCAGGCCCGTGACGATCTGCCGATGATAGCCGCTGGCCAGCACGGCGAGGATGGCCGTGCCCTCCGTGCGCCGGATCGACCAGATGGTCGGCTCGTACGCACCGAGCATCAGCACGACGGGCTTCCGGGGGTTGTCGACGCTCACCGTCATGATCGTGGCAGCATGCCCGCTCTGATCGATCTGCCCCGTGCTCGCCTTTCCGGCGTAGGCGCCCCCGGCCAGCACGGAGAAGTCGGTTGGCAATGCCAGGTTCGGGAAACCGCAGACCGGCGCGACGGGCGGCACGACGGACAGCGGCGGGGTAGCCGGAGACACAACCGGCGGGGTAGCCGGCGGGGTAGCCGGCGAAGCCGACACCTGCCACGGCCCGAACACGAACGACACCTCGCCTTGCAGGGTTGGGCGCGGAGGTGCTCCCCGCTCATCGATGGCCAGTGCGCTGTCCGACATCCAGGCAAGGCGCGGTTGCGCGCCAGAGGTCAACGTCACTTCCTGCAGCGGCCTGGTCTCGCAAGCCGCCGTTTCATCTGCGCGAATCACCTTGAGCAAGGTGGACGGAGCGCTCGCTCCCTTGCGGCAATCCATCGCGACGGCTTGATAAGCCCCGTTGGGCGAGGGGACGAGTTGCAACACGTGTCCATCCTGGCGCTCACAGCCGAACAACACGATCGATGCTAGCGCACACAGCGCAAGAGCTCGCTTCATGACCGTCCTCGTCATCGGCATGTATGCCGCGTGGCGAGAGCATCCACTGGGCTCGCGCGCAGCGTCAAACAGGCCCGCGTGCCAGCACCTCCCAAGGTCCCTCAGAACGTGCCGGCCAGACCGAACGTCGCGCCGCGCGGTGAGACACTCAACAGCGGCTGAACGCGCTTGAGGGTGGCCCCACGTTCGGTGTTCTCGTAGCCGATGATGGAGCCGAGCAGCATGAGGGGAGGGCAGGTGATGAGAGACATGAAGGGGTTTTCCATGGGGATGGTGAGGAGGATGCCCGCGGCGCCTCCAACGAGCATGCCCAGGAACGTGCCGTCCAGCCGCGCGTCTCCTCCCGCGAGCTCTCCGCCCCACCAGGTCCCCAGCGCGATCCCGGTGCCCATGCCCAGGAGGACGGGAGTGAGCAGCCCGTAGCCCGAGGAGCCGAGGCCCGTGTTGTACACCGCGAACACGCCCATGTAGCCCAGGAAGAGTCCGCCGGCTCCGGTCAGCACGCCGGCCCCCACCTCCGCCAGGATGCGCTGGGACTGGGCGGGGCGCGTGGTCTCGGGGGCGGGCGTGTCCATCAGCCGCAGCTTCGGGCGAGTGCCGGCGCCCGGCAGCGGGGTGTCCGTGGAGGGCGTGGACTGCTCGGTGGAGGCCTCCGCCGGAGGCGGGGTTTCCTCCGCGGCGAGGCCCACGCTCGGGGCCAGCAGCAACAGGGTGAGCAGCAGGGACATCCGGGAGAGGCGCGGGGGGAACGTCATCATGCCAACATGCTGTTGCAACCCACGAGCCACCCCGGCGCACAGGGGCCGCCTTTGTCTGGGGTGTGCAGCCTCCTGCGCGCTTGTACAGCGGACACCCCAACGGCGTGAATGAGCGGGTGAAGCCCTTCGCGCGCGCTCGGCCGCCTGGGGCCGGGGTGGGCGGCCCCGGTGTTGAGCCGGGTACCCCTCCCGCTGCCCCAGCGTGATAGAGGGGCGCCCGCCCATGTCCATGAGCAAGCCCCAGCGTCTCCAGAAGCTCGCCGCCGCCGTCTTCACCACCATGGATGAGGCGCGCAAGCGCAAGCTCGCCACCGGAGCCGATGTCATCAACCTGTCCATCGGCAGCCCGGACCTGCCTCCCGCGCCGCACATCACCGAGGCCATGGCCCAGGCCATCCGCGACCCGGGCAACTACGGCTACCCGATGAGGGATCTGCCCGCCTTCCGCGAGGCGGTGGCTGGCTGGTACCAGCGGCGGTTCGGCGTGACGCTCTGCCCCGACTCGGAGGTGCTGGGGCTCACCGGTTCGCAGGAGGGCCTGGCCCACATCACCCAGGCCGTCACGGATCCGGGGGACCTCGTGCTGGTGCCGGACCCCGGCTACCCCATCTACACCGCGGGCCCTGTCCTGGCGGGCGCGGAGCTGCATCCGGTGCCGCTGAAGGCCGAGCACGGCTACCTCCCGGACCTGGAGGCGCTGCCGGAGGAGATCAAGCGGCGCGCCAGGCTCCTGGTCCTCAACTACCCGAGCAACCCGCTGGCCGCGATCGTCCGGCCCGGCTTCTTCGAGCAGGTGGTCGCCTTCGCGCGCCGCTACGGCACGGTCATCCTGCACGACGCGGCCTACAGCGAGCTGTCCTTCGACGGGTACCGGCCTCCGAGCTTCCTGGAGACGCCGGGCGCGATGGAGGTGGGCCTGGAGTTCAACTCCCTGTCCAAGACGTACAACCTGGCGGGGGCGCGCATCGCCTACGCCGTGGGCAACGCGCGGCTCCTCGGCCTGCTGGCGGAGGTGAAGGCCCACCTGGACTACGGGCTCTTCCGGCCCATCCAGGCCGCCGCGGTCGCCGCCCTCACCGGGCCGCAGCAGTGCGTGGCCGACATGGCCGCCACCTACCAGCGCCGCAGGGACGTGCTCGTGGACGGGCTCAACCGGCTGGGCTGGGCCGTCCCCAAGCCGAAGGCCACCATGTTCTGCTGGGCGCCCGTGCCCCGTGGTTTCGAGTCCAGCCTCGCCTTCGCCATGGAGTTGCTGGAGCAGGCCGGGGTCACCGTGGTGCCCGGCAGTGGCTTCGGAGCCATGGGTGAGGGCCATGTGCGCATCGCCCTCGTGCAGAACGAGGCGCGGCTGGCCGAGGCCGTCGAGCGTATCGCCCGCTCGGGCATCCTGGACAGGCGCGCGGCGTAGCGGGCTCGTCCCGGACTCAGGCCGGCTTGAGCCGGGACTGGGCGAACCGGGCCGCATCCGTGCCCGGATAGCGGCCCGCCACGTGCCGGTAGAGCTTCAGCGCGCTCGCTTCGTCCCCGAGCCGCTCCCCATACAGGCGCGCCAGGATGACGCAGGCCCTGGGCGCGAGCGGATCCTCCGGGGTGAGCTGGGCCACCTGCTTCAGGGCCCGCACGGCCAATGGGTAGTCGCCCACGGCCGCCGCCTTCTGGCCCACCGCGACATGGCTGGCGGCGGGCAGCGACGCCAGGTTCTCGGGCAGCCGCCGGTAGAGCTCGAGTGCCCGGTCCAGCGCGTTCGTCTCCACCGCCCTCACCACCTGGGCCTCGAGCGGCTCCGGCGTGGGCGCGGGGCGGGGCGCCGGTTCAGGCTCCATCTCGATGAACCGCTGGCGTGGGGCCGGGTGGCTGGCCTCGGCCCGCGCCTGGGCGGGCACTCGCGCGGCGCGCTTCTTCCCCCGAGGCTTCACGCCGGGCATCGCCGGCTCGTAGAACTCCGAGTCCACGCCGTAGCCTACGCGGTCCCCATGCACGTACAGCAGCAGTCCGAGCATGCGTGCCATCACGAACGGGACGTAGAGGGAGATCGCCTCACCCAGCACCGAGGGCAGCAGGGGGATGCTCAGCGAGGAGACCTTCGCGGCCACGAACATCAGCATCAGGTGCAGGAGGGCCAGGGGCACCATCCAGGCCGCGACCACCAGGTAGGCCCGGCCCAGGCGCATGGCGATGCCGATGACCTTGAAGGGGTTGAGCAGGGACAGCGTGCCCTGCCCGGTGGCGGCGAACATCAGGGCCATCGGCGCGTAGAGGACGGTGGCGAGCACCACCACCCCGAACACGGCGCCCACACCTTCCAACTTGTTGGCCTTGAAGAAGAAGAGGAGGGCCGGGACCCAGATCAGGGCGGTGGCCACCGTGCCGCGGATGGCGGGGCTCACCAGATCATGGTGCACGTCGTGGAAGTCGGGGGCGGTGAAGTGTTCGGCGCCCATCGAGGTGCTGCGGACGATCCAGAAGAGCGAGCCCCAGAAGCTGCCCAACCAGATGGTGAGCAGGATGAGCCCGGGCACGAAGGGCAGGATGCTGGAGAGCCCTCGGGACATCGCCACCACCGCGCCCACCGCGAGCAGGGCCAGCAGCCCGGATTTCTTCAGCGGGTAATGCCACGCCCCCAGGAGCCGCCGGGAGAAGGGCGTGTGCGAGCGGTGCACCTTCCATTCCTCCGCCGCTCCGCCACACCGGACGCAGGAGAGCAGGCCCGTGGAGGCCACCTCCTCGAGCACGGTGCAGTCGGGGCACAGCTTCGCGTCGCACGCCGGGCAGAACCACCCGGCGGCGGCTCGGGGGTGGTACTGGCAGTGGGCGTTCTCGGAAGGGATGGACATGGTGGGACCCGGCGAAAAAGGCCGCGCACTCTACCTGATGTGACCGCCCAACCACATCCGCTCTTCCCGCCGGGCCTGGAACGGGGCCAGCGGGCTGGCATGTCGCGTGCTATTCCTCGGCTTCAAGAGAGGACTCCATGCACCGCCCGCTTCGTCTCCTGACCGCGTTTCTTTGCTCCGTCCTGCTCGTCCCCGCCGCCCACGCCGGGGGCCTGAAGGTGTCGCTCACCGAGCGCGCCCACTGGCCCTGGCCCATGGCCACTCCCCAGGCCTTCGACGTGGCCTCCCGCGCGGAGCTCGCCGTGTTCACCGAGGCGATGGCGGACGCGGACGCGCGCAATGACGCCACGGGCGACGCCGCCTCGCTGACGAAGTGGAAGGAGCGGATGCGGCAGGTGGTGGTGGCCAACTTCGCCAAGGCCCGCGAGACGTGTGCCGCCGGGGCGCTCTTCTGCGAGGGCGCGGTGCCCAAGGACTGGGAGGCGCTCGTCACCACCTCACGGGCGGGCCTCGCGAAGCTGCCGGCGGAGCTGGCGCCCTGGTACGCCGAGCAGAAGCCCTTCCACCAGGGCTACGTCTCCGAGCTGCTCCGCCTGGCGGGGCTCTTCCCCCAGGTGACGAGCGAGATCCTCCCCCTGTCGCCCTCCGAGCAGTTCGGCCTGGAGATGCCGGACCGGAGCTTCCTGCTCACCTTCGATGACGGCCCCACGCCCAAGGGTGGCGGCACGGACGCGCTCACCACGCAGCTCCGCGCCGAGGGCATCCACGCCGCCTTCTTCCTGCTCGGCAGCAACTACGAGGCCCGCCGCAAGGCGACCTCGGTGGAGCAGCTCAAGGCGCTCTACGCGGGCATGTGCGTGGGCTCGCACGGCCAGGAGCACCGCTCCCACGCCACCTGGACGGGCGCGGTGGCGGGCATGGAGTCCTTCCATTCCAAGCTCGCGGACAGCCTGCCGGAGGGGCAGACGAAGCTCACGCTGTTCCGCCCGCCGTACGGGCAGCGCACCCCGGACATCCTCCAGGCGCTGGAGCGGAGCGGGATGAAGAACATGCTGTGGAACATCGACTCGCAGGACTGGCACTCGAGCAACCCGGGCCCGAAGGCCGCCGGGCGCGTGCTGTCGCTGATGCTGCTGTGGCGCCACGGCATCATCCTCTTCCACGACATCCACCCGAAGGCCACCAGCGCCCTCCCGCGCATCTGGCGCGAGACGCGGGGCTCGGGGGTGAACTGGGTGGACTGCCGGAAGGAGTAGGGAAGCACCGGCTCCGGAAACGACGAAGGGGAGCGTTTCCGCTCCCCTCCGTGGAAGTTCCGTGCGTGCGATGGTGCATGCACCTTCAAAGTTGATTCGAATCGGCGGCCCTTGGGCCTCGCGGCCCTTGGTGCCACGCCGATGTTCGCACGTGTACACCGTGTGCAGCAGCCTTCGGATCACGGCCACTTCGCCCACTTCAACACCACGGCCTCGCGGTTCTCTTCCGCGGCCCTTTTTCCGGCGGGAGCCGGCCTCCGGGCTTCAGGCGGACGAGGCCTCCATCCCCTGGAATGGGGAGCAGAGCGCCGCCTTGTCCCAGGTGATGTGGGCGCGCTGGTAGTTCTCGGCGATGCGCTGGGCCGCCTCGGCCGCGGTGATCTTCCCCTCCTGCAGGGCCCGGAGGGGGTTCCACCAGATCGTCTGGCCGAGCGAGAAGCCGATGAAGCCCGGGGTGGCGCCGGCCACGCGCAACCAGCACTCCAGCCGTTTCCAGCCCGTGTGGTGGTCCACCACGATGCACGACACGTGCTCCCGGCCTCCCGCGCGGGCCTGCCGGGCCACGTTCGCGCAGTCCGACGGCCGGTCCAGGCCTTCTATCTTCCACACGTCCGGATCCACGCCACCGTCCTGCAGCTCCTCCATCGCCCGTACCAGGAGCGAGGGCCGCAGCTCGGTGTCATAGCGCTCCCGGTCTCCGCGGGTGGAGGCGAGCTGGGTGGGGGTGGGCGGCACGCGCAGCTCGAAGAGGAAGCGGCGCCCGCGTGCCTGCAACCAGTCGGTGAGGCGGGCGAGCCGCTCCCTCTGCCGGGCATTCAGCTCGGCGTCTCCCTCGGGGTTGTAGCGCACCATCACCTTGGTGAAGGCCGGGTCGAACGTCTCCACGTGCGCGCCGAAGTCCGGGCCGTATTCGAAGTCGAACTCGTCCTGTTCACACTTCTCCACGGACAGGGCCAGCAGGGGCCCGTCCTCGAGCGCATGGGCCGCCACGTGGGTCCCGTATTGCTCGTCCACGAGGATGCCGCTGCCGTTGCGCCGTGCCCCCTGGCGCAGGGCCAACCGGAAGCCGGTGTAGATGAGCGTCTTCATCCGGCGGATGGCCTCTGCCTCCTTGGCCGTCGGGGGACCAGATAGGCCGAGGAGCGAATGCTCGAACGAGTACCGCTGATCGAAGGCGAGCAGGTACAGGCGGGAGAGGGGCGGTGGGTAGAGCGTGGACATAGGAGGTGGCCTGTTCTTGGCGGAGGAGGGCTCCACCAAAAATGAGGCCGGGCCCCTCGTGCTGGCAGCCCGGGGCCAGCCCGGCACCGGAGACCGGGTAGCCCGCGTGGTCCGCGAGCAGGCCACCATCCCTTACTCGGTCATGAACCGGTACAGCACTTCCGCGGCGCACGCCGGCTTGGACTCGCCCTCGAGCTCGATGGTCGCGAGCATCAGGGCCTCGACGCCCTTGGGAATGTCCTTGAGCTCCTTCAGCTCCAGGCTCAGCCGGTAGCGGGCCCCGGACTTGAGGGGCGCGGGGAAGCGGACCTTGTTGAGGCCGTAGTTGAGCACCAGGGCGAAGCCCCGGATCTCGACGATCTCGAAGAACAGCCCGGCGATGCGCGAGACGCTGAAGTAGCCATGCGCGATGGGCACGCCGAAAGGCGACTCCCGCTGGCACCGCTCGCGGTCCACGTGGATCCACTGGAAATCCCCGGTGGCCTCGGCGAAGCGCACGATGTCCTCGTGCGCGAGCTGCTTCCATTCCGAGGCACCGAGCTTCTGTCCAACGAGGGCCCGGAGTCCCTCCAGGCCGTCGATGAGCGTCGTATTGGGCATGGACGGCCCATACCACGGGACTACTGCAGGTACGGCGTGTTCTCGGCGAAGTACTCGTGGTTGTCCGCGTTGTCGAGCGCGTTGGTGGGGTTGGAGATCGCCAGGCTCTTGGCGCCGCTCTGCCCGTAGACGTGGTCATCCGTGCCGGCCACCACCGTGAAGTGGCTCATCTCGTGGATGAGGGTGCCGCCCTTGGAGTCGGTGCCCGTCATCGGCGCGGACCAGAACGCGCTGCACACGTAGATCTTGTACGGCTGGCTCGGGTAGACGTAGGCGTAGTAGCTCTTCTTGCAGCTGCAATCGACCGTGATCGGCTTGGTGTCGAAGCCATCCTTGATGGCGGCGAAGTGCGTCTTCGCGGTGGTCCAGCCGCTGCTCGAGTAGGCACCGAACCAGGTGGTGTAGCGCGGCGTGCCCGAGGGCGTGCCGTTGAGGTGGGCCATCGAGTCGTTCGCCATGGTGCTGGCCGCGTTGAGCGCGTCCGTGATGGTGGCCATCTGCGTGGTGGAGCAGCGGCCGCTGAACGAGATGGCGCCGAGCGACGTGGGGCTGTCCCCGGTGGGCTTGACGGCGGCGCGGCCCTCGATCCACACGGTCACGTCATTGGACTTGAGCAGCCCGGCCTTCGCGCTGTTGCCGTGGAGCTTCTCCGTGGCGACCTCGAAGCGCAGGGCGTAGCTGCCGGTGCGCGACAGATCATAGACCTCGCCGAGGTCCACCGTGCGGCTCAGGCTCTCGCCGGGGGCCAGGGTGAGGAAGTCCTTCTCGGAGGCCGCGGGACGCTTGTAGTGCGGGCCGGTGAACTCCACGTCCTCGCCGTTGAGCTTCACCTGGAGGAGCGCCTCCTCCAGGCCCTCGGCGGGCGTGTACCACTTGAGCAGCTTCACCGGGTGGCGCGAGGTGTTGGTGAGGGTGACCGTCACCGAGGCCTTCTCGCTGGCGCCGAAGGTGGCCTTCTCCGAGGACAGCCGCACCGACACGTCCCGGGCGGCGAGCTCCTGCGCACCCCGCGCGAGCTCCTCGCCACCGGCCGCCGTCTCGTCCCCCGGCACGCCGCAGGCGCCGAGAAGGGACGCACCGGCGATCGCCATCCACTTGAAATTGCCACGAAGGTTCTTGCTCATAGGGCGTGCTTCCTTTGCTTGGGGGTGAGGCCGCCCGTCCTATGAGCAAGGCTCGGGCCAGGGACTCGCCCTCGTGGAAACGCGAGGTTGGCGCGGCCTTCCCGCCGTGATGGAGCATCCGGGCTCCACCGTCCGGAGCGCTGGAACGTAAAGCGCCGTTACGGCGCGTGACGATTCCCGAGGAACACCAGGGGTTTCGCGGGGGCCCGATGGATGTCCCAGGAGCGGACAGGGGCTGGACGCGATGGGGTCAGCTGGTACAGCCGGGCCTCTCGGGGGCGCGGCACGACCGGCGGCCGTCTTCCTGGAGCCGTTCGGCGGAGCGGGACCCTCCGGAGGCGGGCAGCGCTTCACGCTGGGGCCGCCTCGCCACCTATGTCGAGCTCGACAGTGGCCACTTCGTCTTTCTCGACCGCCACGAGGCGTGTGAGAAGGCCATCGCCTCGTGGCTCCTCGACAGGGAGCGGGACGCTGGGGAGCGGGACGCGCGCCTTCTGACGCTCCGTGCTTGAGGCGTCACCCGGGGGTGCCCGAAGATGCCGGGCCTTTTCCCCCCCTCGGTCCACGAGCCCTCCATGCCCTGCGCCGCGCTGGTCCTCCTCTCGCTGTGTGTCCTCTTCCCCGGGAGCGCCCTGGCGGCGGACGACGTCATCACTCGGGTCCAGGACTGGTTCTCGAACCTGGGCAAGCCGAAGCCTCCTCCCGTGGAGGACCTGGGCGCCCGCAACACCTTCACCATCAACCCGCTGGCGCTCCAGCACTCGCAGCTCGGAGTCGAGTACGAGCGGGCCTTCGGCAAGCCGCTCTCGCTCTACGTGGCGCCGGAGTTCGCCTATGGCCGCACGCCGGAGGCCTGGACCCTGTCGCTGGCGGGGACGCTCGGTATCCGGCTCTTCGTGCTCGGCAACGCTCCGAGCGGCATCTACTTCGGGCCCGAGTTCAGCGTCATCCACCAGATCCGCTCCGAGAACCGCGTGCGGCGCCGGGGCCTGGGCCTGGGGCTGGGCGGGACCGTGGGCTGGACCCTGGTGCTGTTCAACCGCTTCACGCTCGCGGCGGGCTTCTCCGCCCAGTACCGCTCGGTGCCGGACCTCGAGGCGGAAGGGGGCGAGGCGCTGCGGGTGCAGATCATCCCCACGCCCCGCCTGGCCTTTGGCGTGGCCTTCTGACGCCAGCGCTCACGCCTGCTCGCGCACGAGCTTCCCGAAGGGGGCGAGCGCGAGCATGGCGAGCTTCACGTGCTGGATGGCGAAGGGGATGCCGATGATCGTCACGGCGAGCCCCAGCGCGAGCACGAGGTGGCTCAGGAAGATCCAGATCCCCGCGACGATGATCCAGAAGACGTTCAGGATGCAGCCGATGGGGCTGGCTCCGGGCGCGTCGACGATGTCCTTGCCGAAGGGCAGCAGGGCCAGCCCGGCCATCTTGAAGCACTGCATTCCGAAGGGGATGCCGACGACGGTGAGGCAGAGCAGCAGTCCACCGAGCACGTATTCGAGCCAGACGACGAATCCGCCGAAGACGATCCACAAGAGGTTCAGGAGCAATCGCATGGGGGGGAGCTTAGCGCGTCCTTGCCGCGCTCCAGTGAAGGTGTAGCGTCCGGGCATCCTGAGGACAAAAAGGAGCCGGGATGAAGCTGGTATCGAGCAGTGCCATCGTAACGGGAGCAGGGCAGGGTATCGGGCTGGGGATCGCCGCGCGTCTCATGCGGGAGGGAGCCAACGTGCTCCTCTTCGGGCGGACCCGGGAGAAGGTGGAGGCCGCCGCCGCGGAGCTCAACCGGGCGACGGAGGGGCGCACGCGGGCCGTGGCCTTCGCGGGAGACGTGGTCCGGGCCGCGGACGTGTCCCGGGCCATCGAGACCGCCACGCGGGAGTTCGGTCTGCCGGGCATCCTGGTGAACAACGCCGGGACGGCCACGCTGGCGCCGATCATCGACATGCCCGAGGAGGACTTCGATCAGGTCCTCGACATCAACCTGAAGGGGCCCTTCCTCTTCACCAAGGCCCTGGGGCGGGCGCTCGTGGACGCGAAGCAGCCCGGGTCCATCGTCAACATCTCCTCGCTGAACCAGACGGCTGTGACGGATGGGCTGGCCCACTACTGCGCCTCCAAGGCGGGGCTCGCGAACTTCACGAAGGTCGCGGCCTCGGAGCTGGGGCGCTACGGCATCCGGGTCAACATCGTCGCGCCGGGTTTCATCCGCACGCCCCTCTCCGAGGGGGCCGGGCTGATGTCGGACGGCATGATGAGGGAGTTCCTCGCCCATACGCCGCTCGGCAAGGCGTTCGGCGAGCCGGATGACGTGGCGAAGGTGGTGTCGTTCCTGTGCAGCGAGCTCTCGTCCTGGGTCACCGGGGAGACGATCGCCGTGGACGGTGGCAATCACATCCGCGGGGTCCACAGCTACGCGGACACGCTGGGCATCACCAGCCCCAAGGTGGGCTGAGGCGCGCCTCCCAAGGCCGAGGGCCCGATGCACCCGTCTGGGAGACGGAGCACCGGGCCCTCGGAACTGACTGCACCGCTGTTACTTGCCGCCGGGCCCGAACAGCTCGGCGGACGCCTGATCGCCCGTGCTGAAGCCACCCACCGTCAGCACGCGGCCATCCTCCAGCAGCGTGGACGTGTGGTCGTAACGCACCAGCCCGAGGCTGGCGGTGTCGGCGAAGGTGCCGGTGGCCGGGTCGTACAGCTCGGCCGAGGCGAGGATGCCGAACCACTCGCTGTAACCGCCGGCGAGCAGCACCTTGCCATCATTCAGCAGGGTGGCGGTGTGGTAGCGGCGGCCCTTGCCCAGCCCCGCGGTGGAGCTCCACGTGCCGGTGGCCGGGTCATACACCTCGGCCGAGGCGAGGGTGGAGGAGCTCGCGTCGTAACCACCGGCGACGAGCACCCGGCCATTCTTCAGGGCCGTGGCGGAGTGGTGGCGGCGGCCGGTGCTCAGGCTTCCGGTCGACGTCCACGCCCCGGTGGCCGGGTCATACACCTCGGCGCCGGCCACGGGGACGCCGCTGGCGTCCAGGCCGCCCATGACGAGCACCTTGCCCCCGCTCAGGGACACGGCCTTGTGCTGGCTGCGGGCCTGGTTCATGAAGCCGACGGGCGTCCACGTGCCGGTGGCCGGGTTGTACACCTCGGCCGAGGAGAGGGTGCCCGTGCGCTCATTGTAGCCGCCGGTGACGAGCACCCGGCCGTCGCTCAGGGCGGTGGCGGTGTGGTCGCGGCGGCCGGTGCTCAGGGAAGCGGTGGGGCTCCACGAGCCGGTGGCCGGGTTGTACAGCTCGGCCGTCTCCAGCGAGCGCGCGTCGTTCTCGCCGCCGGTGATGAGCACCCGGCCGTCCTTCAGCGCGGTGGCGGTGGGCAGCAGGCGCGACATGGACGCCGAGCCCGTGTAGCTCCACGCCCCGGTGGCCGGGTCATACACCTCGGCCGTGCTGTTGAATCCGCCCACGACGAGCACCTTGCCCCCGGGCAGCCGCGTGGCCGTGTGCATCCCGTGCTCGAGGTTCATCCGGCCGGTGGTGCTCCAGGTGGGCGGAGCGGGGACCTCGAGGTCCGTCAGGACGAAGTCGTCGATCTGGTGGTAGTTCTGGTCGGCGCCGATGCCGGCGGAGAACCCGACGCCGTCGTACGTGTAGTCCGGCGCGGCCAGCTTGTGGGTGAAGAGCAGCCCGCCGTCGACGTGCACGGACACCTCGCCGTCCACGAAGCGCACCCGCATGGTGTGCCACGCGGCGTCCTCGGTCCGCGAGTCATTGACGTACGCGAGTTTGCCCGAGAAGGTGTGGGTATTGTCCTTGATCAGCCCGATGTAGCTGGCCGACGGATCCCACCCCGAGTTGAAGTAGTTGTCGATGATGACGCCGTAGCCCGGCTGGTTCACGTAGGCCGGGTTGAAGCCGAGGAACCCGCCGCCCGCGGGCCGGTAGCCGCCCTTCTTGTAGAACATGAAGGCGAGCCCGTCGGCCCCGCCCTGGTAGCGGCCGCCGATGCGGTAGCGGAACGAGGCCTCCCATTTGCGCGTCTTGAGCGGGGTATTGGCCATCATGTAGATGCCGCCGCCCGTGTAGCCGCCCACCCGCGTCATGTAGAAGGACTGGCTGGCGGCGTCGTGGATGGAGTTCGGGACGTCGCTCTGCACCACGGTCCACTTCCCGTTGGTGTTCGGATTGGTGGCGAAGTCCTCGGAGAACAGCGTGGTTTCGGCCTGGACGGACGACGCGCCCAGAAGGCCGCCGATCAGAGTCGCACCCAGTAGATTCATTCTCATTGTTTTCCCCCTCGAGGGCCCGGGAACGGGCCGCGTGTTGGACATTCCTATACGGCACTGCTCTGACACGAGCGCGGGGCTTTCCGCTGCCCCCTTGCCCGGCCAGACGCTGACGCAGATACCGCGCGGGCCTGACACGCCACTTGCCGCTCAGGCGGTGGGGGGGTATCACCCGCGAGGCTCCGGCCCCACCCCGAGACCCACCTCCGATGAAAATCAGGCCCCTGCACTTCTTCATCTTCTGGCTGGTGCTGAATCTCGTGCAGGCCGCGTTCACGGAGCTGACCAGCGACGAGGCCTACTACTGGTTCTACTCGCGGTCGCTGGAGTGGGGCTATTACGACCATCCCCCCTTCATCGCGTTGATGGTGCGGCTCGGCTACGCGCTCTTTCCCAACGAGTTGGGCGTGCGGCTGGTGAATGTGATTCTGAATGCCCTGAGCGTGCTGCTGCTGTTCAAGCTGGTGCCCCGGGGGGAGCCGAGGCGGGACACCCTCATGTACCTGATGGTGCTGTCCCTGCCGCTGCTGAACTACCTGGCGTTCATCATCTTCCCGGACGGGCCGCTCCTCTTCTTCTTCGTGCTGTTCCTCATTGGCTACAAGCGGTTCCTGGATAGGGAGGATCTGCCCGCGGTGCTGCTGCTGGGGTGCTCCACGGCCTTGATGCTGTACTCGAAGTACCATGGCGTCCTGGTGGTGGGCTTCACGGTCCTCTCCCATTGGAGGCTCCTGCGCTCCCCGAGGTTCTGGCTGTCGATGGTGCTGGCCCTGGTCCTGTTCCTGCCGCACCTGGCGTGGCAGTACGCGCACCAGTTTCCGACCTTCCAGTTCCACCTGAAGGGCCGCACCACCGCCTTCACCACCCGGTACCTGCTCGAGTACGTCAGCCAGCAGCTTCCGGCGATCGGCCCTGGACTGCTCTTCATCCCGTTCGTCTACAGGACCCGGGATCGTTTCGAGCGGGCCCTGCAGCTCATCTGCCTTGGCACCTTCGGCTTCTTCCTCTTCACGGCCATGAAGGCGTTCGTCCACTTCCACTGGACGTCCATTGCCCTCTTCCCGCTCCTGCTGCTCGCCTCGAGGTTCTATGAGGACGAGAAGCGGAAGAAGCTCTTTCAATTCCTGGTGCTGCCGCTGGCCTTCGCCGTGGTGGTGCTCCGGTTGTATTTGATGTTCCGCATCTTCCCGGTGAACCACATCAACGTGGACTACTACCATGGCCGGGAGCTGTGGGCGGAAGACATCGAGAAGGTGGCCGGAGACAGGCCGGTGCTCTTCGGTGACAACTTCCGCGAGTCCTCTCTCTATGCGTTCTACTCGGGGCACACGGGCGTGGCGCTGCAGAGCGGAGAGCGCCGCCGGTCACAGTACGAGCTGTGGAATCAAGAGGACGTCCTGCAGGGGAGGGACGTGGTCCTCATCCAGGATCGTCCCTTCGCCGGAAGCACGGAGCTGCGGACGCGCATGGACAAGACAGTCCATTACCTCCTCGCGCCCGGGTTCTCGTCGTATTTCAACATCCCGGTGGAGGTGGCGTTTCCTCCCGCCGTGAAGAGCGGAGACTCCGTGGCGGTGGCCGTCACGGTCTCCAATCCGAGGAACACGGCGCTCCGCTTCGAACGAGCGGGGTTTCCGCGGGCGCCCGCGCTGTTCTACGTCATCCGGAAGGACGGCCAGGAGGTTCATCGCGGAACGCTGGAGGTGTTTCCAGAAGACGCCGTCATCCCGCCGGGCGGCCAACGGGAATTCACCGCCTCCCTCCCGCTGCCAGCGCTGGAGGAAGGGGCCCATACCGTGGCGTTTGGCATCCGGTATGAGCCCCTGTTGGACGCCTACAACTCCAAGGCCTACGAGTTCCGCGTGGGCCGGTAGGCGACGCCCCGACTACTTCGTGAGGATGCCCTGCCAGAGCAGCCGCTCCTCGCGCCTCGGATCATTCTCCACCCGGGACGTGAGGTTGAAGAGCAGGGTGGGGCGCTGCTCGGTGGTGTAGGCCGGCCACGTGGGAATGCCGGGGTGATTCGGGTTGCCGGTGCGCGCGAAGGCGATCCACGCCGTGCTCATCTGCTCGGACAGCTTGAAGCGCTCGGGGTCCTTTCCCGTGAGGCTGGGAACCAGGTCGGCGTTGTCGAACACGAAGGGCAGCTCGAGCGCGTGGGTGGACTTGAGCTTGCCGTCGAGGACCGGCGTCTCCCAGGTGAACAGGTACACGTAGACGGGGGCGGCCGCCTGGGCCACCTTGCGGTCGGCGGCCAGCAGGGACGGCGCCCGGAACATGTCGCTGGCCGCGGTGACGATCACGTCCCTCGCCGAGGCGTCCGGCATCCGGCCGCGATAGTGCTCGAAGACCTGGTCCTTCGCATCGCCCGCCAGCCGGCCCAGGCCCATGCGCGCCATGCCGTCGGTGAGCACCCCCATCTTCCCGTAGAGGAACAGCGTCATCTCGTCCTTGTTGGTGCCGATCATCAGGGGCACGTCCGCCGAGACGGCGGGGGCCGCGGGGTCGAACGGATGGTCGGGCAGGACCTGTCCATCCGCCACGGGCGTGAAGGGCGAGTTGAAGGAGAAGGTCCCCCGGTCCTTCTTCATGACGGGCCCCTGGGCCTCGAGCACCTTGTCCACGGGGAGGTTCCGCAGCGCCTCGAAGTCCCCCTCCTCGAGTCCGAGGCTCGGCCATCAGCTCGCGGCCCAGGGCGGCCGCCTGCTCCGGCTGCATTCCGCGCACGAGGGCCCCGCTCTGGCTGATGGCCTTGTGGAACAGCCCCTTCGCCGCGGGCATGGCGAGCAGGATCGTCACCTTCATGCCTCCGCCCGACTCGCCGAAGATGGTGACGTTGCCCGGGTCCCCGCCGAAGGAGGCGATGTTGTCGCGCACCCACTGGAGCGCCGCGATGATGTCGAGCATGCCGGCATTGGCCACCGGCGCGTTGGCTCCGCCGCCCGTGTACAGGAAGCCCAGCGCCCCGAGCCGGTGGTTGAGCGTGACCACCACGACGTCCCCGCGCCGGGCGAGTGCACTCCCGTCATAGAGTCCGGCCGAGCCGGAGCCTTCCACGAAGCCGCCGCCGTGCAGCCAGACCATGACGGGCCGCTTCCCGCCATCCCCCACGCCGGGAGTCCAGATGTTGAGGGCCAGGCAGTCCTCGCTCGTGACGCGGGTATCGGGCGTGACGAGCGTCGCCACGACCTCGGGCGCGACCGCCCCGCCGATGGCACTGCGCTGGGCGCAGCGCGGGCTCCACTCGAGCGCATCACGAACGCCGCTCCACGGCTCGGGCCGCACCGGCGGCATGAAGCGGTTCTTGCCCGACGTGGACGCGCCGTACGGAATCCCCTTGAAGACGCGGAGGCCCTCCGAGAGGGTTCCGCGCACCTGGCCGCTCGCGGTGTCCGCGATGACCGGACCTTCGTTCTTCAGCTCGCGGCCCTTGTTCTCGGTCGCGAACTGCTTGTGGGCACAGCCACTCATCAGGACGAGCGCGAGCAGGCCGATGAGCATGGACGGACGGCGGACGGCGAGGTTGCTTCCAGATGACATCGATCGTTCCTCCTGGCGGGCTGCCATACCAGAAGCTCCGGGCCAGGAGGCGCTCGTCCGTGTGCGGTGTCGGCTACCCCCGCCCTCCAGGCCAGGAGGGGTAAGTCCTGTCAGGGAGGGAGGTTCCGGCCGCGATGGGGAGCAACTGGTCCGATTGTTGGACCAGTCGGCACGCCGTGCGACCGGAAGGCGCCCCGTAACCTACTTCCACTGGCTCAGGCGGAGACGGCCCGCTGGGGCCGGGCAGTGGCGATCGCCGGGCCGTTCGCGATGAGGCGCTCGACCACTTCCGCGCTCCCCGTCGAGGCGTCCGCGGCGAGGAAGATCTCCTGCATTGCGCGCACCCGGGTGCGGTAGCTCGGATCTCCCGCCACCTTCTCGAGCATCGAGGAGATGGACTCCGGCGTTGGCTGGCGGAGGTTCCCCATCAACCCCAGCCCATGGTGGACGATCCGCGCGCCGTTCCCGGGCTGATCGAAGGCCATGGGGAACACGATCATCGGCACCCCGAGGCAGAGGCACTCCTTCACACTGTTGAGACCCCCGTGGGTGATCATCACCGAGGCCCGCCGCAGCGCCGCGAGCTGGGGTGCCGTCTCCACCACCGTGGCATTGGGGGGAATCTGGAAGTCCACCACGTTCAGGCTCTTGCCCATCACCATCAACAGCCGCCACTCCGGCTTGCGTGCCACCGCGTCCAGCACGGCCTGGAAGAAGGGGCGGTATTGGATCGCCCGGTGCCCCTGGCTCCCCAGGGAGCAGTAGATGAGCGGCTGGCTGTCCTGCTCCACCTCCGGTGGCAGCGGCGGCTCCGCGCGATCCAGATCGACGCCCGGTCCGATGTAGTGGAGGTTGTCCATCGAGTCCCGGCGGAAGTCGAACTCGGCGCAGCAGGTGATCAGCGTCGGGATGTCCACGTACGGCCCGAATTGCAGGTGCGAGCGGAAGTGACAGAGCTTCCCCAGCTCGGGTTCACGCCGGGTCAGCTCCTTGATCCGCAGCACCGTGCTCCTGGCCTGCCCGGACCTTGCTTTATGGACGATCCTGGCCCAGAGCGGGTTCCAGCCCGCTCGCACCTTGAACCGGGACCACCAGCCGTTCGGCGGCGGTTCCGGGCTCCACAAGGGCGCAATGGCCGTATCCGCTCGCAGGGGCAGGGTGGTGCTGAGGGCGGCCGCGGGGATGCCCAGCCGGAGCGCGGGAATCGCGGCCAGCGGATCCGTGCTGTCGACGATCACCAGGTCGGCGCGGGTCTCCCGGAGCCGCGCCTCGAAACCCGAGCCGAAGAGCACCTCCGCGAGATAGGTGTTCATCCTCCGCTCGATGTCCAGCCACACGTTCCGCCTCTCCGCCCCGGGCCCGAGCGAGCCCAGCTTCTCATCCGTCGCGGCGCGCAGGCCCACCGGAAACAGGTCCCCGAACACCGGGGTGAAGCTCCAGCCCTGGGCGCGGACGTACTCCTCGATGTCCGGCTGCGCCAGGTAGTGGATGTCATGGCCCCGGGCGCGGAGCAGCCTCGCCAACTTGAAGGTTCCGTTGACGTGACCGACCTGGGGGAAGGGAAAGAAGGCGATGCGAGCCATTCCCTGGAGGATAGCAGCCTCGGCTTCAGCTCGGAGGGCGTTTGCCCTACTGTCCGTGCATGGCCCGCATCGCCTTCCTGCCGCTGGCCGAGAGCGGCCACATCAACGCCACCTTCAAACTCGCGAGGCAGCTTCGGGCGCATGGGCACGAGGTCCGTTATCTGGCCCTCCCCGATGTGGAGTCCCACATCCGTTCCCAGGGCTGGGACTTCATCCCCCTCTTCGAGCACCTGTTCCCGAAGGGGTTCGTGGACGGGGTCCAGACGCTCCTCGTGTCGGACGCGCCCCGGCGGGAGAAACGCGCGGCCGCGCTCGAGCTGCGGCGCCGGATGGCCGCTCAGGGCTCCGAGGTGCTCTTCAACGCGGACTTCGAGGCGCGGTTGCGTGAGAACGAGCTGCTGCTCGTCGACAGCACGTACACGCAGCCGGCCCTCACGGCGCGCAGGGTGGGCATCCCCACCGCCATCCTCAGCACGACCTTGCCGCTGAGACAGGACCTGGCCATTCCCGCCATGTTCTTCCGGAGCATCCCCACCGGGAGCTGGTGGTCCCGGTTCAAGATCCGGGCGTTCTGGAACTTCTTCAACGGCGGCATCGCGCTCTTCGGGGGCTCGCCCGTCCAGAAGCAACTCCGGGAGTTTTCACGGCAATACCCCGAGCTGGATGGGCTGTACGACTTCCGCACCCACCTCCAGTTCGGTCCGAGCGTGAAGCTCCCGACCCTCATCGCCTGTTGCGCCGAGCTCGACTTCCCACGGACCTCGACGGAAGACCTGCATTACATCGGGCCGTGTGTCGATCTGGAGCGCCAGGAGCCGCCCCTGCCGCCCGAGGTGGAGCAGGACGGCCGGCCGCTGCTGTATTGCTCGCTGGGAAGCCACGGGACCCGGGCGGTGGTGCATCGCGCCTTCTTCCAGGCCCTCCTCGATGTCATGGCCCGGAAGCCGGAGTGGCGGCTGTTGCTGGCCGTGGGCAGGAACGTCGACATCGCCAGCCTCCGGGTTCCTCCCAATGCCACGGTGGTGGCGTCCGCTCCCCAGCTCGCGGCACTGCGGCGCGCCTCGGTGATGATCACCCACGGGGGCCTCAACAGCGTGAAGGAGTGCCTCTGCTTCGGCGTGCCGATGATCGTGTTCCCCACCGGCCTGGATCAGCCCGGCAACGGCGCGCGGATCGTCCACCATGGACTGGGCCTCATGGGTGACCTGCGCGAGGCAACGCCAGAGACGATCGCCTCGATGATCGATCAGGTGTCGAAGGAGCCCGGCTACCGGTCCCGCGCCCGCGCCATGCGGGACGTGTTCCTCGCGGCCAACGAATCGGACCGGGCCGTGTTGGAACTCGAACGTCTGTTGGGAACGGCACGGCCCTGAGCCACCACCATGGTCCCCATGGGCGCCTCGCGCTATGGTCCCGCCCTGGATCATCCACAGGGACTCGGAGTGACAACGAACACGCGCACGTGGCGCTGGGGGCCTTTGCTGGCCTTGACCGTGGGGGCCTTGTCGTCCCTGCACTGCATCGACCTTCCCAGGAAGTCCTTCGTCTGCTCGACGGACGAGGACTGCACGGGCCTGCGCGGCCCCGGAGGCGAGCAGTACGTCTGCGTGAGCGAGGGCTTCTGCGATGTGCCCGGGCAACCCGATGCCGGAGACACGCAGGACGCGGGCACCGATGCGAACTCGGACGCGGGCGCTGATGCGGGGACCGATGCGGGGACCGATGCGGGCTCGGATGGCGGCTGCACCCAGCCCTCGGCGCTGCCCACCTGCTCCACCTCCAACTGGTGCTGGGACAACCCGCTCTCCGAAGGCCGTACGCTGTTCACCGTCCGCGGCAGGTCCGAGACGGACGTGTGGGCCGTGGGCGAGAGGGGCATCGCGCTGCACTGGGATGGCACCTGCTGGGCCCGCCTCCCGCCTGGCAACACCCAGGCACTGCGCGCCGCCTGGCCCGCCGCGGGGAAGACGTGGTGGATCGCCGGAGCGGGGGGCGCCCTGCACCGGTGGGACGGCTCGGCCTGGACGTCCCAGATGCTCGCCGAGTCGTTGACGATCTACGACATCGAGGGATCCTCGGACACGTCCGCGATCGCCGTGGGCCAGGGCGGCGCCATCTATTCCTTCAATGGCTCGCAGTGGAGCGCGCAGTCCTGGGACGCCGGCACCAGCCCCGCGCCGGATCTCCTGGCCGTGTGGCCCGTCTCGAACACCGAGGCCTGGGCGGTGGGCAGGGGCTCCGCCCTCGTGCATGGTGTGGATGGGGGCTGGGTCACCGTCAACAGGTCGGGGCCCGTGGACCTGACGGCCATCGCCGGCGGGGTGGATGCCGGTACGGCCCACGCCGTGGGCAGGGGGACGCTCGCGACCTATTCCAATGGATCGTGGTCGAATGCCACCTCCCCGACGTCCTCCCAGCTCAATGGCGTGTGGACCAGCGGGGGCGCCACGCGGCTCGTCGGGCCCGGCTCGACCATCTACGTGCTGGGCAAGGCCGCCGAGCCCAGTGGCACGCCCCAGGTGTTGAACTCGATCTGGGGCAATGACGCGGCGCTCTGGGCCGTCGGGGCCTCGGGCACCATGGTGCGGCGGGGGGCCACCCAGTGGTCGGAGATCCCCGGCGGGGTGACGCGCACCATCAACACCTTCTGGGGCGCTGACACGCAAGGCCTCTGGGCGGCCGGAGACAGCGACCTGCTCATGCGCCGCCAGGACGACCTCTGGTCGCCCGTGGCGCCTCCGGAGGCGGGCTCCTTCACGTCCCTCTTTGGGAGTGGGGACCTGCTGTTCGCGGCGGAAGACAGCAAGGTCCACCTGCTCCAGGGCGGCCGATGGACGAGCAGCAATCTCCCGAACACCGTGAACGGCCTCTGGGGGACGGGGGCGGCACCGGTGTGGGCGGTGGGCAACGGCGGCCTCATCCGGCGCCGCGATGATGCCGGTGTCTGGAACCCCGAAGGGAACTTCCTCGTCATTGGGGGCACCCCACTGAACGCCGTCTGGGGCTCCTCCGCCACGGATGTGTGGGCGGTGGGCAACGGCGGGGCGGTCTTCCGCCGGGACAGCACGGAGAGTTGGGCCAGGCTGAGGCCGCCCACGTCGGTCGATCTCCTCGCCGTGTGGGGCTCGGGTCCACGCGATGTGTGGGTGGTGGGCCTCAATGGTGCCGCCTACCACTACGATGGGAGTGGCTGGACCTCGTTCTCCACGGGGGTGACCCAGACCCTGCGTTCCATCACCGGGCGGAGCAGTGACAGCGTGTGGGCCGTGGGTGACAACGGCACCATCACCTTCTGGAACGGGACGAGCTGGGCGCCGCAGGTGAGCGGGGTCAACGAGAACCTCCGGGCGGTGTGGGTGACGCCGGGCAACGTCTGGGTGGGCGGAGTCAACGGCACCGTCCTCCGGCTGCAACCGTAAAAGGGGGAGGGCCCGGACCAGGCGGGCAGACGGGCAGGGGAGCCCATGTCTCCGCCGCCAGCGGGTGGGTTCTCTGGTAAGGTCCCGGCCTGTTTCGATGGCCCCGCCCCCCCTCCCAGAATGTCCCACCTGTGGCCTGAGCCTTCCCGAGGGCACCGCGACGTGCCCCCATGACGGCACGGTGCTCGGTGGGGAGGCCGCCACCCGGCGCACGCAGCTGAAGCCCCAGCCGGGCCCCGAGGGCGCCGCGCCCGGAGCCGTGGTGGCGAGCCACGCGCCCACGCGGCCGGCCCTCCGCAATGGCACGGCCATCGAGGCCGCCCCGGTGCCCGCTCCCCTGAGCGATCCGCTCATCGGGATGCAGCTCGGCGAGTACGTCATCCAGGAGCAGATCGGCCTGGGCGGCATGGGCATCGTCTACCGGGGCGAGCAGCCGGTGATTGGCAAGCAGGTGGCCATCAAGGTCCTGCGGCCCGAGGTGGGTGATCAGGCCCTGTACGTCGAGCGCCTGCTGGCCGAGGCCCGCGCGGTCAACGCCATCCGCCACCGGGGCATCATCGACATCTTCAGCTTCGACCAGATGCCGGATGGCCGGCAGTACTTCGTCATGGAGTACCTGGAGGGCACTCCGCTCGACACCTGGCTCAGCCGCAAGGGGCCCCTGTCGGTGCAGGAGGCCATCCGGCTCGCCGACGAGCTGCTGGACGCGCTCTCCGCCGCGCACCGGGCGGGCGTCATCCACCGCGATCTCAAGCCGAGCAACATCTTCCTGGTGCGGCAGCCCGGCGGCGGCTCCTACGTGAAGGTGCTGGACTTCGGACTGGCCAAGCACATCTCGAGCGGCCAGGCGCGCCCGCAGCAGACCCTGCACGGGCTCATCATCGGCACGCCGGAGTACATGGCGCCCGAGCAGGTGCGCGGAGATCCGGTGAGCGCCCGGACGGACCTGTACTCGTTCGGAATCATCCTCTTCCAGTTGCTGACCGGGCAGCTTCCTTTCCAGGCGCGGGTCCCCGCGGAGTACCTGGTCCACCACCTGGAGCACACGCCGCCCTCGCCGCTCGAGCTGCGGCCGGACCTGCCCCCCGCGCTCGCGCAACTCGTGCTGAAGCTGCTGGAGAAGGTCCCGGAGGCTCGCCCCACCGCGGACGAGGTGCGTGCCTCGCTCCAGGAGATCGCGGACATGCTCCCGCTGCCGCTGCCGAATGGGGCGCGCGCCTCGCGGGAGATGCGGAGCCTCGCGATGCCTGGCTCGGAGCCGGTACCCGCCGCCCCCGTGCCGCAAGCGCCGCCGCCCGTGAGCACCGGCTCGCCCGTCACCCCGCCGCGGTTCCGCACCTGGGTGACGGTGGGAGTGGCCGCCGGGGTGCTCCTGCTCGCCTCGGGCATGGCGGTGTTGTGGAGGCGCGCACCGGCCCCGGCGCCGGTGGCCGCCCCTGTCGCCGTTCCCGCGGCCCCGGCGATGCCGCCTCCCGTGGCCCCGGCCCCGGTGCTGCCCGCCGTGGCCGAGACCCCGGCCGTGGCCGAGCCGGTGACCGAGCCCGCTCCCGGGCCCGTGGAGGTCGTGCAGGGCGTGGCGCCCCGCGCGAGCGAGCCGTCCAAGGTGAACACCGAGCGCAAGCCGCCCCTGCTCACGCGCATCGAGCGCCTGGAGCGGAAGCTGCGTGCGAGCTCGCTGTCCCAGGACGAGAAGGAGAGCGCACGCCGCCTGCTGCGGAAGGCGCGAGTGCGGGCGGAGAGCGCGTCGACGGCCAGCGAGCGCAGGCAGGTGAAGCTCAACCTGGACATCTGGGAGCGCCAGTACCTGGGCAATTGACGATCGCCCCGAGGCCCGGCGTGTGCCAGCATGCGCGCCCATGTTCTCCCTGGTGTTGGCGTTGCTCGTCGCGCAGACCCCCGTCCCCGCGGACGGGGCCGACGCGCGAGGGATGGTGGTGATGGTCTCCCGCAGCGAGGGGCTCACGCCCATCGAGTCCGTCACCCTGGCGGATCGGCTCTCGAGGGCCCTGGCGGAGGCGAAGCTGCCGGTGGCGATGGATCCGGGCCAGGTGCTCTCCCGGCTCGGTGAGCAGCGCACCCCGGAGTCCTGTCAGGGCAAGCCCGAGTGTTTCGCGAAGCTGGGACGCGACCTCGGGGTGGCGGGGGTGGTGACCATCGACTCGAGCAAGGTCTTCGACGACCTGCCCATGCGCATCACCTTGTTGGAGACGCGCGAGGGCCGGGTCCTCTTCAAGAAGAGCTACACCGCGTCGGCCCTGCGGCCCACGGAGCTGGACTCGGCCTTCGAGATGGCCAGCCAGGAGGCTCTCGAAAAGCCTCATGGAGAGCGAGGACGCCTCCATCGCGAACGCGCTGCGGCCGTCGGATGCGCCCCGGGCGCCGAACCTGTCTCCGTCTCTGCCTTCCAGCATGGACGCGTTCATCCAGCCCGCGCGGCTGCCCGTGACGGTGACGCGGATCGGAGCCGGGGCCGCCGCCGTGACGGCCGTCACCTTCCTGGTGCTGGGGTTGATCCAGAACTCGCGGCTGCAGGAGGAGAAGGCCCCGGGAGTTTCCGCCTGGACCTACGCGGAGGCACAGCGGATGCGCAGCAGTGCCAATACCCGGTTCACGCTCTCGGGCATCTTCGCCGGGGTCTCGGGCGCGCTGCTCGTCACGAGCTTCGTGTTGCCGTCGGAGCCCTCGCCGGCGAAGTAGGGCAGGGGAGTGCCTGTGAGGCACACCCTACGGGCTCGGCGGGTGCGCGAAGCGCCTGACTGGCCGAGTCCGTTGAAGTGTCGGCCCTGGCCTCCTATACCCCGGTACCTTCCAACACCGAGAGGACGCCAGACACGATGACCCCCACCGGAGAATCCGCAGTCCCCAACCTGCTCAGCCCCGAGAACCTGCTCGAACCGTGGGCCCTCTACCGGGACCTCCGGGAGTCGGATCCGGTCCACTGGTCGGAGGCGATCCAGTCCTGGATCATCACCCGCCACGAGGACGTGGCCGCGTGCTTTCGGGATCCGCGGCTGAGCGCCGATCGCACCCAGCTCTTCGTCATGCACCAGCTCGGTGAGGGCGGCATGGAGCTGGTCAAGGACTACGTGCGCGTCACCAGCCAGGCGATGAACATGCGCGATGGGGCCGAGCATGCACGCCCGCGCCGACAGGCCAACCAGGCCTTCACCTCGCAGGCGCTCGACAACTGGCGGCCCACCATCGCCCGCATCGTCGACTCGCTGCTGGACCGCGTCCAGGCCCAGGGCCGCATGGACCTGGCGGTGGACCTGTCCGAGCCGATGTCCTCCCTGGTGATGACCGAGCTGTTCGGCATCCCCGCCGGGGATAGGGAGCGCTTCCTGAAGTGGGCGGCCGACATCGTCACCTTCTTCGGCGCCTCGGCCGGAGACGTGCGGGCCAGCGCCATCGCCGCCAACGAGGCCACGGCCAACATCACCCGCTACCTGAGCGAGGTCCTCCAGAGCCGCCGGCAGGCCCCGGGCAGCGATCTGCTCAGCATGATGCTGCACTTCCACGAGGAAGGCCGCATGACAGAGGAGGAGATGGTCGCCAACGCCGTCGTCATCTTCAACGCCGGGCAGGTCTCCACCATCGATCAGCTCAGCAACGGCGTGTACGAGCTGCTGACGCACCCGGAGCAGTTCCAGCGGCTGCTGGAGAATCCCGCGCTCGTGAAGCCCGCCGTGGAGGAGATGCTGCGCTACGTCCCCGCGACGCCCTTCATCCACCGCATCGTGACGGAGGACTTCGAGCTGCGGGGCCGCAAGCTGCGCCGTGGGCAATTGGTGTTCCTGGGCATGGCCGCCGCCAATCGCGACCCGGCGGTGTTCTCCAACCCGGACAGCTTCGACGTCTCCCGTGAGCCCAACAAGCACATGACCTTCGCCTTCGGCGCGCACCTGTGCATTGGCGCCGGGCTGGCCCGCCGCGAGCTGGAGGCCGCCCTGCAGGCCCTGCTGCGCCGCATGCCCGGACTGCGGCTCGACCCGGAGCGGCCCGCCCGCCCCCGGTGCACCAGCCTCGTCCTCCGAGGCTTCGAGTCCATGCCCGTCCGCTGGGACTGAGCCACGGCCATCGGCGGCGCCAGGCACTCGGCGCCGTCGGCGGCTGGTCCAGACACTTCACGGAGTTTTCTGGCCGCCAGCGCCCTCGCGCAGGCGCACGGGCAGCGAGGACAGGCCCCGCACCATCATGGATGGGCTCCACTCCTCCGGAGCATCGCCCCTCTCCACGCTCCCGAAACGCGCCAGCAGGGCCTCCAGCCCCAGCCGTGCCTCCAGCCGCGCGAGCTGCGCCCCGAGGCAGAAGTGGATGCCATGTCCGAAGGACAGGTTCTGGGTCCCCGGCGGGTCCATGTCGAAGCGATCCCCCTGGGGGAATTGGGCCTCGTCATGGTTCACGGAGCCCAGCAGCACCGCCACCAGGGCTCCCTTCGGCAGCCGGGCCCCTCCCAGCTCCACCTCCTGTGTCGTCTGGCGGATCGTCAGGTGGATGGGCGGCTCGTAGCGCAGCACCTCCTCGATGAACGCGGGGATGCGCGAGGGCTCCGCGCGCAGCCGCGCCAGCACTCCGGGCTCCTCGATGAACACCCGCGCCGCCTGCGCCAGCAGGTGCATCGTCGTCTCCAGGCCTCCCGACAGCAGCAGGACCAGGAAGCCCACCAGCTCCTCCTCCGTCAGCCGCTCGCCCTCCACCTGGGCCCGCAGCAGGTCGCTCACCATGTCCTCGCGCGGCTGGCGGCGCCGGTCCTCCAGCACCTCCTTCATGTGGTGCTCCATCTCATCCAGGGACTGGCGCACGCGCGTCTGCATCGCGACGTCATCCGGCGGTACGGCGCTCACGGACACCAGGTCGTTGGACCAGCGCTTGAACCGCGAGTGGAGCGAGGGGTCCAGCCCCAGCAGCTCGCCGATGACACTCGCGGGCAGCGGGAGGGCGAAGGCGCTGACGAAGTCCACCCCTCCGTCCGCGGGCAGGGCCTTCACCAGGGAGGTGGCGAAGTCACGGATGCGAGGCTCCAGCCGGTTGAGCGCCGAGGCGTTGAAGGCCCGGCTGACGAGCGCGCGCAGCCGCCCGTGCTGCGGCGGATCCATGAAGAGGATGGAGTTGACGGAGGGGTTGCCGCGCCCCAGCCAAGGGGGGGTCATCAACGCGGCCATGCCCGCGGAGAAGAAGAGCTGGGGATTCTTCAGCACCGTCAACGCATCGGCGTAGCGAGACACGGCCCACATGCCGGCCGGCTCCACCTGGCTCACCGGGGCCGTGCGCCGCAGCTCGGCGAAGAAGGGGTAGGGGTTGGCTCGGACCTCGGGCGACAGCAGGTTGAGACGTGCGCTCATCGGGACATCCTCGCGGGTTGGGGCGGCCGGGAAGCATGCTCCGGGCGCGGCATCACCGTATAGTCCGAGGGGAAACAGGACCCGAGGAGCCCATGAGCACCCAAGAATCCGCGTCTTCCCCTCCCGCCGGCAGGCACGCCATCGTCTGTGGCGGCAGCATGGCCGGGTTGATCGCCGGGGGCCTGCTGGCCCGCCACTTCGAGCGCGTCACGCTGGTGGAGCGCGATCGCATCGAGGAGGGACCGCGGCAGCGCAAGGGCGTGCCTCAGGCGCAGCACCTCCACGGCCTGCTCACGCGGGGGATGGACATCCTCTGTGACATCTACCCCGGCTTCCGCGAGGATCTGAAGGCCGCCGGAGCCAGGTTCCTGGACATGTCCGCGGAGCACGCCTGGCATATGGCGGGCCTCTGGCGTCCGCGGCTCCACTCCGGCGTCCAATTCCACGCGCAGAGCCGGCCGTTGCTGGAGTGGACGGTGCGCAAGCGCCTGCTGGCCCTGCCGAACGTGCGCGTGGTGGATGGCCGTGAGGTGACGGGGTTCCAGGTGAGCCCGGACAAGGCCCGTGTCACCGGGATCCAGCTCCGGGCCCCGGGTGGCGGACAGGAGGAGACACTCGAGGGCGAGTTGGTGGTGGATGCCACCGGCCGCGGCTCGCGCACGTCCCAGTGGCTGGAGGCACTGGGCTACCCCCGCGTGGAGGAGACGCGCATCCACGTGGACCTGGGCTACGCCAGCCGCATCTGCCGGCCGCCGCCAGGGTTCGAGCCGGGGTGGCGGCTGATGAGCATCTTCCCCAACATGCCCCAGGAGCGCCGGTTCGGCGCCATCGAGCAGATTGAAGGGGGCCAGTGGCTCGTCCTGCTGGGGGGCTGGCATGGCGAGCATCCACCGATGGATGACGCCGGGTACCTCGAGTTCGCCCGGAGCCTGCGCCAGCCCCACCTCTACCAGTGCCTCCAGAAGGCCGAGCCCCTGGGGCCCATCAGCGTCTACCGCTTCCCTCACAACCAGCGGCGCCACTTCGAGCGGATGGGGCGTTTCCCAGAGGGCCTGGCCGTGGTGGGGGATGCGTCCTGCTCGTTCAATCCCCTCTATGGCCAGGGCATCACCACCGCCGCGCTCCAGGTGGAGGTGTTGGGCGCGTGCCTGCGTCAGGGGGTGGAGGGAGTCGCGCAGCGCTACCGCCGCCAGGCGGGAAGGGCCCTCGAGGTCCCCTGGCTCCTCGCGACGAGCGGAGACCTCCGCTTCCCCGAGGCGGAGGGCCCGCGCCCGCCGGGCCTGGGTCTGCTGAACTGGTACAGCGAGAGGTTCCAGCGGCTCGCGGGCCATGACGAGGAGGCCCTGCGGACGTTCGTGAGGGTGATGCACATGCTGGAGTCGCCCGCGGCCATGTTTTCTCCGCGCTTCATGCTGAAGGTGCTCACCGCCCGGCCCGACGCCGCCGCGCTGAGCCGGGTGCCGGAGTGTCCCACGTCCGGCTCCAGCTCCCAGGCGGCCTGAAAACACCGAGGCCGGAAACCCCTGATTGCTCAGCGGCTTCCGGCCTCGGCTTTTGTGTCCCCGACGGGATTGAGCGCTTCAAGAAGGTTCCCATCTGCGCGGTGGCCCTGCGCTCCCCGGAGCAGTTCTAACGCGGTGTCCCATGGTTGGGGATCCGATGCACCGCGGGGCGGCAGGCGGTCGCGGGCGGGCCGGTCGTCCTCGTCCGGGGCCTCTGGATCGGCGCCCGCGTCGAGAAGCAGCCTCATCATTGGGATGTCCAGCCGCGATGCCGCAAGCCCGAGAGCAGTGTATCCGGCCTGCCCCCGCGACAATGACCACCTGATGGGCGGTGATGGCCGCCTGAATGCACCCTGGCTGAGGGCGGGGCGCCATCGGCTGGGGGCTACGCGGCGTTTACCTGTTTGCCCTGTCAACAGAACGGCATTAGTTTCGCTGTTTCGCGAACAGGGGAGCTCATGTCCAAGCAGGTCTCGTTCTTCCTCAACGGCAGTGCCGTCACGATCGAGGATCCTTCCCCCGACCTGCTGTTGATCGACTACCTCCGCTCTCCCGAGGTGGCGCTCGCGGGACCGAAGAAGCCCTGCGGCCAGGGCGGCTGTGGCGGCTGCACCGTCATCCTCTCGGGCTGGAACGAGAAGAAGGGCCGCGCCGAGCATCGTGCCATCAACTCCTGCCTGCGCCCGGTGCTGGCGCTGGAGGGCCTGGTGGTGACGACGGTGGAGGGCACCGGCGCCGCGCGGCGTCCGAACCCGGCGTACCTCACCCACTCCGCCACGCACTTCCGGACCTCCGCGCTGCCGCAGTCGGCGCTGCCACCTCCGCCCGCGCTGGTGGAAGCGCAGCAGGCGGCCAACGCCAAGCGCCTCGAGGTCATCAAGAAGGTCAACAAAGCCAGGAAGTCCCCCCTGACGGCGAAGCTCCGCGACGAGGTGCCGGAGCATCCCTCGGAGTTTTCGCACGAGGGCATGAACCCCGTGGCCCACCGGCTGGCCATGAACAACGGCACGCAGTGCGGCTACTGCACCGTGGGCTTCGTGATGAACATGTCCGAGTTCATCGTCAACAACCCCAAGGCCACCAAGCGCGAGATCGAGGACATCTTCAACGGCAACCTCTGCCGGTGCACGGGCTACCGCTCCATCCTCACCGGCATGAAGACCTTCGCCTCGAACTGGACGGCGGAGGACGAAGAGAACCGGATGAAGTGCCTGGGAGACGACTCCGTCAGCTCCCAGCTCCCCGCCGCGAACGTGGTGATTCCGTTCCCCACCGAGGCCCGGGCGCCCGCCAGCGGCGTCTCGCTGGACGCCGGCTCGCGCCGCTGGGTCACCCCGAGGAGCCTGGCCGAGCTGGCCCAGCTCATGCGCCAGCATCAGGGGGAGAAGGTCCGCCTCGTCCACGCCAACACCTCCTACGGCATCTACAAGGAGGAGTACCTGGCGGCGAAGCTCTTCCTCGACATCCGCTTCATCCCGGAGCTGAGCGCGCCTCCCAAGGCGACGGACACCGGGCTGAGGGTCGGCGCGGGCATCACCTACAGCGAGCTCATCCGCGTCCTGGAGAGCACGATGCTCGACCGGGGCGAGGCGAAGACTCAGAAGAACGGGGAGACGGTCTACTCGGATACGACGAGGCTCGGAGCCACCCGCTTCATGGCGCGGCGGACCGCCGGCCGCATCGTGCGCAACGCGGCGACGCTGGGCGGCAACTCCATGCTGGTGCTCCATCACATCGCCGCGGGCACCGGCGAGCCGTTCCCGTCGGATGTCTTCTCGGTCCTGGCCGCCATCGACGCCGAGGTCGAGTACCTCGACACGCGACAGGGTGAAGGCGCCCAGCCCCAGCGCCGCACCGTCCAGGCGCTGGTGGAGCAGGTGGCCGCCACGCCCGCGCTGGCCGGCTCGCTCGTGCTGCTCGCCTACCACGTGCCTTTCGGCAAGCGCGGGGAGCTCGTGCTCGCGCAGAAGGTGGCGCTGCGCGACGTGAACGCGCATAGCATCATCAACGGCACCAGCCGGCTGCGGCTGTCGCGCGCGCTGGGGGTGGAAGAGGTGGTGCTGGTGTTCGGCGGCATCGCGCCCTACCCGTGGCGCGCCCGGAAGACGGAGCAGGCGATGCGCGGCAAGCCCCTGTCGCTGGCCACCGTCCCGGCCCTCGCCAAGACGCTGGCCGCCGAGGTGGGCGCCGAGCTGGCACGCCAGGCCCCGCGCCTGAAGGGCCTGCCCTCCGAGGGCTTCACGAACGAGTACCGCGTGCAGCTCGCCACGGCCTTCTTCTACAAGGCGGTGGTGAACGCCCTGGACGAGCGCGGCGCTCCCGTCCCTCCCGCCATCCGCTCGGCCGGGGAAATCACCTGGGGCCACTGGCCGATCAGCGACGGCACCCAGGAGTACGCCATCCAGGGCTTCAAGGCCCCCGTCTCGCAGCCCTACATCAAGAGCACCGCGATGGAGCAGGCCTCCGGGCAGCTCCACTACACCCACGAGCTGCCGGTCCCTCCGAAGACCCTCAATGCCTCCTTCGTGCAGAGCCGGCGGGCGCTCGCCACCTTCCGCTTCGTCACCCCCGGCGGTGACACGAAGGGAGATGAGCTCAACGCGCTGCGTGAGCACCTCTCGAGCCGCTTCGACGGCTTCGTGGATCTCATCACCTCGGACATCTTCAAGAACGGGCAGATCAACAAGCAGGGCATGGGCGCCGACCAGCCCCTCTTCGCCGAGGAGCAGGTCGACTACGTGGGCCAGGCGCTCGCCCTGGTGCTCGCGGAGACGGAGCAGCTGGCCGAGCGCATCGCGCAATACGTCACCGACACGTGCGTGGCCTACGCCCCGGTGAAGCCGCCGCCGGGCGGGCCGTCCTGGTGGGCGCAGCCCGTGTTGAGCCTGGAGGACGCCATCCGCCTGGGGAGCATCTACCCGGACTGGCCCACCCAGGCCGCCTTCGTGTCACACGTCTGGAAGGTGACCCGCAACGGCAGCCGGTTCGGCTGGGTCACCCCCAAGGACAAGCCGGAGCAGCAGGTGGACCGGACGATCGTCAACCGGCGGGCGGCGCTGGACGGCGTTCCCTGTCAGGTCATCGAGAGCACGCAGACGTGCGGTGGCCAGGTGCACTTCTACATGGAGCCGCAGGCGGCCATCGCCGAGCCCCTCGACGGCCGGCGCATGCTCATCCGCCCCTCCACGCAGAGCCCCATGGAGATGCACCAGACCACCGCCATGACGCTGGGCACGCGCTACAACAGCATCGACGTGCAGGTGCCTCCGGTGGGCGGCGGCTTCGGGGGCAAGACGGAGCAGACCCGCTTCGTGGTGGGAGCGGCGGCCATCGCCGCGCACGCCACCAGGCGTCCGGTGCGCCTGGTGCTCTCGCGCGAGCAGGACACGGCGATGATCGGCAAGCGCCACGCGTACTTCGCGCAGTATCAGATCGCCATCGACCGGGGCGAGGTGAACCCGGACGACAAGGGGCTCATCCGCGGCCTGCTCAACAAGATGTGGGGGGATGGCGGCGCGTTCTACGACTGCTCGTTCATCGTCTCCAACTGCATCCAGGCGCGCTCGGACAACGCCTACCGCATTCCCAACTTCGAGTCCCAAATCGACGTGTGCCGCACCAACACCGCGCCGAGCACCGCGTTCCGGGCCTTCGGGGACATCCAGGGCAAGCTGATGCTGGAGAACGCCGTGGACGACGCGGCCTTCTCCATCGGCATGCTGCCGGAGCTGGTGCGGGAGAAGAACCTCTACGAGCGCGGGGACGTGACGCCCTTCGGCCAGGCGCTCTCGTACTGCTACATCCGGCAGGTCTGGTCCTACCTGAAGGACAAGTGCGGCTACGAGGCGAAGCGCCGCTCGGTGGACGAGTTCAACGCGGCCAACCGCTGGCGCAAGCGCGGGCTGGCGATGATGCCCGTCAAATACGGCTCGGGCTACAACCTGGTGATGCTGGAGCAGGCGACCGCGGTCGTCTCGGTGTTCCAGGGTGATGGCAGCATCGTCATCCACCAGGGCGGCGTGGAGATGGGCCAGGGCCTGCTCACGCAGGTGCGGCAGATCGCCGCCTACGTGCTCAACGTCCCCATGGACATCATCCAGGTGGAGGCGCCCAAGACGCTCGTCACCCCCAACCCCTCGAGCACCGGCGCATCGACGGGAACGGCCTACAACGGCGAGGCCGTCAAGCGCACCTGCCAGGAGCTCACCTCGCGCCTGCGCGACTTCGCCTACGAGTTGCAGAAGGAGAACGGCGACGCGTGGTGCACGGCCCAGGGCATCGACTTCTGGAACCACGGCTCGGCGGGGTGGAACACCGCGGTGACGATCAACGGGCAGACCAAGCTCATCTGGCAGTACCTGGTGGCGCTGGCCTACCAGTACCGGGTGAGCCTGGTGGCCACCTTCACCGCGCCCATCCGCGGCGGCGAGACGCCGGTCCCGGTGCTCACCTACAAGCCGCATGAGCAGCAGCCCGTGCTGCCCGGCTACACGTCCGACCCCAGGGCCCAGGGCGGCGCGTTCGACTCGTTCGTGGGCTTCACCTACTCGGCCGCGTGCTCGGTGGTGGAGGTGGACATCCTCACGGGCGAGGTGAAGGTGCTCAGCTCGGACCTCGTCTACGACATCGGCTGGAGCCTCAACCCGGCCATCGACGTGGGGCAGGTGGAGGGCGCCTTCGTCCAGGGCATCGGCTACGTGCTGTCCGAGAAGCTGGCGTTCGAGACCGAGGGCGAGGAGGCCGGCCGCCTCAACTCGCTCAACACCTGGCGCTACAAGCCGCCCGCGGTCACCAGCATCCCGCTGGCGCTCAACGTGTACCTCTTCCCGCGCGACCTGGCGGGTGTTCCGGAGAGCCCCACCGACGGCATCTTCTCCTCGAAGGAGATTGGCGAGCCGCCGCTGGTGCTGGCCACCACCGTGTTCCTCGCGGTGAAGGCCGCCATCCGGGCCTCGCGCCTGGAGCGCAAGCTCAGCGGCCTCTTCCGGTTCGATGCCCCGGCCACCGTCCAAGAGGTGCGCAGGGCCTGTGAAGTGAGCCTGAACGAGCTCAAGCCGTAAGCACTCCACCCGCTGGAGCCGCCTCGGGGCCTGAAAACACCGAGGCCGGAAACCCCTGATCCCACCTTATTCACCAGGGCGAATCTCGAATCACGTCTGGGGCCGGATTTCCGACCTCCGAGGCTCTTCGTGGGGCCACCAGCCACCTTACCCATCGAGGTTACCTCCCTGGTGTGGAGGCCCCGAGAGGGGGTCAGTTTTAGTGTCGCGAGGGGGTCAATTTTGCTGTCGCTCTACACGGAGTGTCCCACGACCGGCTCCAGCTCTCAGGCGGCCTGAAAACACCGAGGCCGGAAACCCCTGATTGCTGTTACCGAGCACGCTGGATGAGGGAAAAGCGGGCCAGAATGAGCGCGCTGGGTGATGGAGAAGGCTCCAGCGGGCAGGGGAAGCCCATCACCGAGACTGGAAAGGCGAGGCACGTTGGCTGATGGGATGGCCACGAGCCCGTGGGTTGGGCGAGCCGCTCCCGTCCTGGCCGGTCCGTGTCAACGACCAGGAGCAGGAGTAGAGCGGTTGCCCGAGGAGAGCGGAGCTGCATGGCGGATGAGCAGGGGGAGACGTGCGGTGGACAGAGCCACCCATCCCTGGGCTCCGCGACAAGACGAACATAGAGCAGAAGCCAGCAACCGGGGGGAGTCCGCCCATGAGCGGGCGGAGCGAGGTGTCGCTGCCCAGCGCCGATGCGGCCCGTCCACGCACGTGTCCGAAGTGCGGCCAGCCAGCCTACGAGAGGGGAGAGGTGTGGATACACTGGCATGGAGTGGTGCAGCGGCAGCAGAGAGGGCCCGTGGCCCCAGGCGGGGTGGGAGTGAAGAGGGAGGTGGAGTGCCGCCGCTACCGCTGCAAGGCGTGTACGGCCGTACTGACGGTGCTGCCGGAGGCCGCGCTGGCCCGCAAGCACTTCTCGGGAGCGGCGATGGCGCTGGCGTTGGCACTCTGGGGCTTGTGTGGCTGGAGCGCGGCCCAGGTACGAGCCCTGGTGGGGGGGCGGATGCAGGCAGGTGGCTCATCGCGAGGCTGGCGGACGCTGGCGCGCTGGGCCCGGCAGGTAGCGGACGGGACGCTCTGGGCGTCGCTGGATTCGCGGGCCCAGGGTGAACCCAGGAAGCTGGCGGCACGTGTCGCACAGGCCTTGTGCGGCCTGGCACCGCCCTGGGCACGGGCCGCCGGGTTGCCCCACCAGGCGTTCGCCGGGGCCAGCCATGTGAGGTGATGGGCATCCGCGCTCCGGCGCAGGCGCCGAACGCCCACCGGGTTGGGGGGAGCCGGCCTGCATACGGTGCCCGAATCCGGCCTGCCTCCGCACGCCCACGCCCCTGGCTGCGCGTCGGACAACAAGGCTGGACGGGACGGGTGTGCCCCTCCGCTGGGTGCGCTACCGCGCGCATCCGGGACAGCTTACTTCGATGGCCTGGACGGGCTGCGCGAGCGCAGCCCGGCTCCTTTCGCCGCGGCTCCAGACAGCGTCCTCACGGAGCGGTGGGCCGACCGCGTCCGGTTGCTACCAGCCGACGGGCCCCGTAGGGCGAACCACCTGACCTCCAGCGTAGTCCTTGGGCCCAAAGGCCCGCTGATCACGATGGCCGATCCCGGTGATCACGATGGGCCGATCTCGCTGATCACGATGCTCCGATCCTGGTGATCACGATGGGCCGACGCGCGCACGCGAGGAGGATCTCCGCGCCCCTCATGGCGGCCCCAATGGTGGATAGCTCCAGGTCCAGGCTGATCGCCCTAGGTTCCCGGCTCCTGCTCTCGATCCCTTCGGTCATGTAGGCCGTCCTTTCGTGGGTAAGGGCCTACTTCCATGGTAGCTCATGAGCTACGTAGTTCAAGAACTACATGGGTCATGTAGCTTATGAACTGTGTAGCTCATGAGCAGCCCCGGGTATGCCCGCCCCCGTGCCGACACCAGGGAAAACGACCAAAACGCCCAAGAAGCGCGGCCGGTCAGAGGTCTGGACGCGAGGCCCTACGGCCCATGCCATCAAGCGGGAGCTGCGGCGCCTTGGGCAACGGCTCCGGGAGCTTCGGTTGGAGCGAGGACTCACTCAGGAGCAGGCCGCCGAAGCCATTGGGGTTCACCCCAAGCACATGATCAAGATGGAGCAGGGGGCCGCTAACCTCACAGTTGCCACCTTGGTAGCTGCATCCGTGGCCTACAAGGTGCCGTTACGCGAGCTTTTCCCTGACAACGATGTAGGGCCCTGACAGAAGGTTGATCTTTAATATGAAGAAAAAGGTTCGAAGCCCATCGAGAGCAAGCCGTAATCCAGCAAGGATAAGTGTCGAACTGACTAAATCCGCTCCATCCAGAACCCTTGCCGATTTCCAACAGTACCTACAGACCAACCTTGAGAAGCAAAGCATCGACACCATGCTTCTCATTATTGGTCTGTGCAAGTTCGGCTCTGAAATTGAAGAGTTTGGCTTGAGTACGAGCGATGGCATCACGCTCTTTGCGTTGGCAGCAGCCCAGCAGTCGGCTCTTGCAATACATAATGGGGAGTACCCCGCGATCAAACCCGGTGCCGATATACACGCCAACATTCCACTCGCCCGATACGTGGCACAGCAAGCAGAGGGAATACACTCCGACGAATATCTTTCCGCTGCTCAAAATACCGCGAAAAAGGCAGAAACCATAAAGCTCAACCTGATAAACACAATATGCGAGAACGCTATTTTTCAGGGAGACATCACACACAAGCTGGCAAACACCCTGATACTTCTTGGGTTGTCGGGGTTCAAAGGGCTCCAGACAGACTCGCAACAAGTAGAGAATTTGTTCAGCCAAGTCACAGGAATTGGAGCCAGGGATTACCTGCGGATTCTACTGGGAATGTACGCACTCTCCCTGCATGGCGATCTCGCAATCAATGTTGAAAAATTCATAAAAAACGCAAAGGACAAGACTACATTACGAACAGATGTGCTCAAAGTTGCCGCAGCGAGCAGTCGAAAAATCAATGAGGCTCGGGCGAACTGGATTCCAGAGCCGTCTCGAGCCTACACAGGAAAAGCTCAAGGCTCTGCTTATTTTGCTAGGAGCGTGTCGGCGAATCGACCAGAGGTACGGTAGCGCGTAGAGGGAGCCATATGGCGCCCCAGGTGCAGAGGCCGTGGAGCCGCGACCGCCGTGCGGCGACCTGCTGCGCTACGCCGCCTGCGCGGCCAGGCTGGGCAGTTCCCACCCCAGCTTCCACAACTTCTTGAGGTTGTGGACGGCACACGCCAGCGAGAATTCCCCTTGCACCTTGGTGAGGCCGCGCAGCGAGAAGCGTGGCAGGACTGTGTTCTTCACCTGCCCGATGACAGGCTCGGCTGTCACCTTGCGCCGCGCGTATGCCTTGCGCCCCCGCTTCGTCAAAACCTTGCGCTTCATGCGCTCCTTGAAGCTCAAGCCAGCCGGCGGGCGCCCTCGCGGGGCAGGCGGTGCCTCCTCCCCATGCTTGCTGCGCCCGGTGGCGATGAAGCACTCCACGCCCTTGTCCTCTACCTTCTCAATGTCCTCCTTGCACAGGTAGCCCGTGTCCGCGCTCAGCTCCTTGGGCGTCAATCCCGTGTTGGCCTCCACCTGCTCCACCATGGGCAACAGCTGGCGTGCATCGCTGGCGCTCTGCCCCACCTCCTGCGCCACTATCAATTGCGTGTCCGCGTCCGCCGCCACCTGTGCGTTGTAGGACTGCTGGAAGGCACCTGCCCGAGGCATGATTCTCGAGTCCGGGTCGGTGAAATTGCGCTGCGCCTTGTCCGAGGGCCTGGCCTTCTCGGGGTCGTCTCCCTTGGCTTCGGCCTTCTCCCTGGCCTCCTTCTCCAAGTCCTCCTTGGCCTTTTGAATCTTCTCCCGCCGCTTCTCCTTCTCCACCGCCAGCGTAAGCTTCTTCTCCGCCTCCAGCTGGCGTGCAGCCTCCCGCAGTCGCTCGGCGCGCTTCTTCGGGTCCTTCAAGTCCTCGGGCAGCTCATCCCCGCGCTGCCCCTTGCCGTAGCGCTTGTCCTCCTCGGCATCCAGCGCCGCGGCCTCCGAAAGCAGCCTGTCAATCTGCTCGTCCAGCTTCTTCATGGACTCCTCCATGCGTCCGTAGCTCATGGCCTTGTGCTTGCTGGCGTTGGCCTTCCATTTCGAGCCGTCCACCGCCAGGTGCCCCAGCTTCTTGAGCCCCGAGCCGCGCGCCAGCCTCAGCGTGTCCACGAAGAGCGCTCGGAAGGCTTCCAGGTGCCTCACCCGGAAGGTGCACACCGTGTCGTGGTCCGGCCTCTCTCCTCCCGTCAGGTAGCGGAAGGCGATGTCCGTCTCGCACCGCCGCTCAATCTCCCGGCTGCTCGTAATGCCTCGCGCGTACGCATACATGAGCAGCAGCGTCATCATCACCGGGTGGTAGGGCGGCTGGCCTCGCTCCTGGGTGTACGCCTTCAGGATGGGGCTGAAGTCCAGCGCCTTGCGCACCTCAACGAAGAAGCACGCCAGGTGCCCCTCTCCCAGCACCTCCCGCGCGTACTGCGGCAGCAACTGCCCCTGCTCCGGTGTCCACTCCCGGAATGGCCTCGGCGAGTCGTAGCGGGCGGCGCTTCCGCTTGCTCCTCCCGCTCCGGCTTGTCGCTGGCGGCTACTTCCAACAGGGCGGCCTGCTCTGGCTTCTTCATCGAGGGGGTGCTCACCCTCCACCTTCAACCAGAACTCGCCTCTCCTCTGAAGGACCACCTGGGGCGTCACCCCTCTGGCCCACCCTCTACGGTGGGATACTCCGACAAGCTCCTAGCTTCGAGAACTTCAGTTCCTTGGGAGCCTTCATGCCCTCGGCAGCAAGCAAGAGCCGGATACGGCTGTCCAGTTCGCGCTCAAGCGATTCATCCGCAACAATGTAAGAGGCGATGAAGAACGGTTGGTCGGAGTTCAAGAGGTCGAGCCCCGTTGGGCCAACCTCATCCGAGTAGATCCGAACCTCGGTTGCATCGGGGGCTATCTGCGTGGAGAGGGCAGCATTCTCGGTCATAGCCAGGTGGACTCCCCTGAACAGGCACGACGTTGATACATCCTCTCCTAGATTTCCGCTCGCCGGGTCCGCAGTAGGCGAGCCTGGACTTTGGCCACAGTCCTCTCGCACCACGAGGATGTCGTCGACGGATGGGGGCCCTGTTGCGGAGCGTGGCTCTGCGCGCTGCGAGCCATCTATGCAGCGCCCAGCGCAAGGGCACGTGTCAAGCGTGGCCGCGCCGTGCGCTGGGGCGCGCGGTATCGGGGAGGGGAGGGCGTCGGTTTGGCGCCAACTTGGCGCCACGGTGGTGCGCACAGCCGCACTCGTCTGCACGGCTGTGCGCACCTAAGTCCGCGAAACTACTGCTTACTACGAGTGTCCCCGACGGGATTCGAACCCGTGTTACCGGCTTGAAAGGCCAGCGTCCTGGGCCTCTAGACGACGGGGACCTCTGTGAGTCGCGGGGGGCTCGAACCCCCGACCCTCGGCTTAAAAGGCCGGTGCTCTACCAGCTGAGCTAGCGACTCGCACTATTCTTTTTTGTGCTGCCGCCGGATTTCGCGACCTCCGGCCTCCGGCGCTCTCTACCAGCACTCGTTCCCGACTTCTACTGGCGATCGTTCCCCCCGTCACCTGACAGCCACCCTTCAACGGCTCGCCCTCGCGTCTCCTTCCAGCCCCCGGAGGCGCTATACAACGGGGGCCATGTCCCGAGACGTCCGGAATTCCGAGGAAGCCCCCGAGGAGAACGACGCGCTGCAACTGGAGGGTGGGGAGGAAGAGGAGGAAGAAAAGTCCTCCTCCGGCCACCGGCGCTACCTCACCCGCTCTGGGGCCGAGCGCATGCACAAGGAGCTGCTGCGCCTGCTCAACGAGGAGCGTCCCAAGGTCACCGCCGAGGTGTCCGCCGCCGCCGCCCAGGGCGATCGCTCGGAGAACGCCGAGTACATCTACGGCAAGAAGCGCCTGCGGGAGATCGACCGGCGCATCCGCTTCCTCCAGAAGCGCCTGGACACCGCCACCATCGTCACCCCCTCCGAGCAGCCGGACACCTCCCGCGTCTACTTCGGCGCCACCGTGACGCTCGAGGACGAGGACGAGGCCCGGGTCACCTACCAGATCGTCGGCTCGGACGAGATCGACACCGCCGGCGGCCGCATCAGCGTGGAGTCCCCCATCGCTCGCGCCCTGCTGCGCAAGAAGGCCGGCGACACCGTCGAGGTGATCCGCCCCCGTGGGGAAATCGAATACACCATCGTGCAGATCCGCTACCTGTAGGCCTGTTCGCCCGAGGACATCCGGATGCTCCAGGGGGCGGACGGAGCGGGCGTCCAGTGATCCGGGGATCCATGAGCGCGGAGGGAACCACCTCGTTAGCGTGTGCGTTACACCCGAGGTAGTGCCCAAATGGCCGTAGCAGCTTCCCGCGTGGGAGACCCAGCCTAATATTCGGTTGGCAGTCAGTCAGTCAGGCGCAGAAGCGGTTCGTCAGTCGGAGTCCCGTCGCACGGTCGGTTCCAGCGGTCGCACCCACTACGAGGTCGCGCTCCACACGATGCGAAAGAACTTCATCCTCGACACCAACGTCCTTCTCCACGACCCCCGCTCCATCTACAGCTTCAAGGAACACAACGTCATCATCCCCATCTACGTCATCGAGGAGATCGATCAGTTCAAGCGCGATCTCTCCGAGCTGGGGCGCAACGCGCGGCTGGTGGCGCGCTACCTGGACTCCTTCCGGGAGGAGGGCTCGTTGAAGGACGGCGTGCGCCTGCCGCATGGGGGCGTGCTGCGCGTGTGCTTCACGGACCGGGATCTGCCGCTCTCCATGGCGGACAGCAACCTGATGGACAACCGGATCCTCTCGGTGGCCATCGACTTGATGGAGCGCGAGCCGCAGTCGCCGGCCGTCTTCATCACCAAGGACACCAACCTGCGCATCCGCGCGGACGCCCTGGGCCTCATCGCCGAGGACTACGACGCCGAGCGGGTGGAGATCACCGAGCTCTACACGGGCTTCACCGAGCGCCTGGTCCCTCGCGACATGGTGGACCAGATGTACAAGCCCGGCGCCGAGGTGGAGATCTCCGGGCAGGAGTCGCTCTCGCCGCACCAGTTCATCCTCCTCAAGGACGAGACGAACCCGTCCCACACCGCCATGGGCCGCTTCAACGCGTCCCGGGGCCGGGTGGTGCCGCTGCTGCGCGGCATGAAGTCCGAGGGCGTCTGGGGCATCCGCCCGCGCAACATGGAGCAGAGCTTCGCCCTGGACCTGGTGATGAATGACGAGATCAAGCTCGTCACCATCGTGGGCAAGGCGGGCACGGGCAAGACGCTGCTGGCGATCGCCGCCGGGCTCCACAAGGTGACGGAAGAGGGCGTGTACCAGAAGCTGCTCGTCAGCCGGCCCGTCTTCCCGCTCGGCCGGGACATCGGCTACCTGCCGGGCAGCCTCGAAGAGAAGATGAACCCCTGGATGCAGCCCATCTTCGACAACGTGGAGTTCCTGATGAACCTCAGCCGCGCCGACAAGAAGGCCGGCCGGGGCTACCACGAGCTCATCGACCTGGGGCTGATGGAGATCGAGGCGCTCACCTACATCCGCGGGCGCTCCATCCCCAACCAGTACATCATCATCGACGAGGCGCAGAACCTCACGCCCCACGAGGTCAAGACGATCATCACCCGCGTGGGCGACAATACGAAAATCATTCTCACCGGCGACCCGTTCCAGATAGACAACCCCTACGTGGACGCGACCAACAACGGACTCGTCCACGTGGTCAACCGGTTCAAGAATGAGAAGATCGCGGGCCACATCACCATGGCCAAGGGCGAGCGCAGCGCCCTGGCCGAGCTCGCGGCCAACCTCCTCTAGCCCCCTGCGCCGCACGAGGAAGCAGTCATGAAGGCACACGGTACGGGAGATGGTGTCACCCAGGGCACGGCGGGTGACGGCGAGGAGAAGAAGCCCCTCATCGAGTACCCCACCGTCTATACCTTCAAGGTCATGGGGCGGCAGGAGCCGACGGGGTTCGTCGAGTACGTGCGCGACCTCTTCCGGGGGCTCATGGGCACGGAGATCTCCCCGGACTCCATCCGGGAGCAGCCCAGCAGCAAGGGCACCTACGTGTCGGTGAGCGTGTCGGTGTACCTGCTGTCCGAGGAGCACCGCCGCTCCATCTACGGCCGGCTGAGGCAGGAGCAGCGGGTCGTCTACTACCTGTGAGGGTGGCCCTCCCTCCCGGGTGTACGGGGGGAATTGGCGATTCCGGGCGAGCGGTGTAGAAGAGGCGTCCCATGAGCCCGGCTGAGCCCTTCCCGCTCTACTTCCCTGGTGACGCTCGGCGCCCCTTCAGCTCCGAGGTCGCCACCCGCCGCTTCGCGAAGGTCGCGCAGCTCGAGGAGGGCGGGCGTGTGCTCGAGGCTCGGCTGTGGCCCTTCCGGCCCGGCCAGCGTGGTGCTCGCCCAGGAGTTCGGCTGCTCGGTGGTGGCTGCGGACGCGGACGAGACGCTGCTCATCCACATGCGCGACCGGGTGCGCTCGCTCGGGCTGGATGGACGGGTGGACGTCCGGCGCGTGGACCTGCGCAAGCCCGCCTTCCGGGAGGGCGAGTTCGACGCCATCCTTTGCCAGGGCCGGGTGTTCCTGTCGCTGGCCGATGCCCTGGGCACCTTCCGGCCCCTGCTGGCCCACAACGGCCGGTTGGGCCTCACGTACCCGGTCCGCGTGGGCCGGGTGACGCCTCGGGCCGTGATCGACTTCTGGGAGCGCCGCCTGGGCGCGCCGCTGCTGCTGCCCCGCGAGCTGCTCCAGCACCTGGCCCTGTCCGGCTACGAGCCCGAGTCCGTCGAGTCCCTCCAGGACGCCGAGCTGGATGCCTTCTACCGGGAGCTGGAGCCCCTCCTCGCCAAGAGCCAGGCCGAGCAGGCCACGTGGCTGCGCGAGGAGATGGCCCTGCACCGGGAGAACGGCAAGGCCACCGCGAGCTACGCCTTCGCCGTGGGCCGCCGCCGTGAGCCGGGCGAGAAGCCTCCGCCCACGCGCGATCGCGGTTAGCCCGCGGGCCCGGCAGACCCTCACCCCGGGGGGCTTGCCCCCCTTGAAGCAGGGGGGCTCCTCTCCCAGAGGGAGAGCAGAGGGAGGGCAGGGCGCTCAGTGCACCGCGCCGTGGAAGTCCAGCAGCTCCACCGCCTCGGGCGCCACGCTCAGCTTCACGTCCTCGCGGTAGCCCGCCGCGTCTCCGCCCACGTGGAACGGCATCGGCCTGGCGCAGCGGATGTGGACCTCCTTCGCGTAGAAGTCGTGGATGCCCTCGGGGAACCAGCGGCCCGCCCACAGCTTGTGCAGGTTCGCCAGCACGCTCGTGGCGTGGAGCTGGCCCAGGCGCAGGTGCATCATCCCCCGGCGCTCGCCCGCGAACGGGAACATCCGGAAGCTGTACCCGTAGAAGGGCATCGTCGCCGCCGCCGCCATCATCAGCGAACCCTTGAAGAGCCGCTCCCCCGGGGCGATGGGCGCACCCACCGGGTGGCCGTCCGGCCCCACCCGGTACGCCTCACCGGCCTGGCCGTTGATGACCTCGCACTCCACCCACGTCGGGTTGGACAGGTAGTGGGGCACCGTCTTCAGGGCCACCGCCGAGAAGTAGCCGCCCGCGCCCGTCAGCACCTTCTTGAGCAGTCCGCCGCGGCCCAGGTTGTCCTTCACCCAGAGGTAGTCGTTGAGCAGCTTCCCATCCACGCCCATGCCCGCGAACGCCGTGCGCTGGCCGTCCACCATCATCAGATCCATCCGCCGGTGGCCCGGCACCTCGCCCGCGCGTGCCCGCACCACGTCCTGAAGGATGCCGTCCGCGCCGCCGCCGGCGTTCACGTACGTGGCCAGGCCGTTGCCCGTGCCCAGCTTCAACACCCCGAAGCGCGGCGCGCTCTTGCCGGCGAAGCGGCCCCGCGGCTCCAACTGGCGGAACACCTCGCTCGCGAAGCCCTGGAACGTGCCGTCTCCGCCCCCCGTGAACACCACCGGGTAGTTGCGCTCCAGCACCGTCTGGACGATGCGCCGGCAGTCCAGCTCCGAGCGCGACAGGAAGAGATCCTGCTCCGGCACCACGTGTGAGAGGGACTTCACCAGCTGTGCGTCCACGCGGCGGGCGTTGGCGTTGAGCAGCACCGCGACCTTGTGCTCGGGGGCTCCGGTAACGGACGGATTCTGGCGCGGATCCACGGACCGAAGTGGCTGTACCAGCATGAGGCTGCCTCCAGAGGGGGGTTGGGGCGTCGGGGTTCTCCAGTGCACTTTCTCAGCCAATGGCTGACGCGAGGCGTTATCTCCTAGGGGGTCCAATGGTTTCAGGGGGTTGGCGCGTTTGGAACTGATCGAAAGCCTGGCCGGTTGCTACGTGCGGGTGGCGGAGGTGGAGAAGCTCGTTACGCACCGTGGCGGGCAGGTGGCGCGGAGGTGACGCGGTTTGACGCGGTTTGACACCCCCAGGTGGGTGGTTACGTTGGTCACACATCGGAAGTAATCGACGTTTTCTCGATATTTTCCGCAGTCATTTCGGGAGGTTACACACCGTGGGCAAGATTATTGGCATCGACCTGGGCACCACCAACAGCGTGGTGGCGATCATGGAGGGTCGCGAGCCCAAGGTCCTCACCAACGAGGAAGGCGCCCGCACCACGCCCTCGGTCGTCGCGTTCGCGAAGGATGGGGAGCGGCTGGTAGGGCAGGTGGCCAAGCGTCAGGCCATCACCAACCCTGAGCGGACCGTCTACTCCATCAAGCGCTTCATGGGCCGGCGGTACGAGGAGACCACCGAGGAGGCGAAGCTCGTCCCCTACAAGGTGGTGCGCGGCCCTCATGGCGACGCGCGGGTGGAGGTCGACGGCAAGCAGTACAGCGCGCCGGAGATTTCCGCGCAGGTGCTGCTCAAGCTCAAGCGCGCCGCGGAGAACTACCTGGGCGAGAAGGTGACCGAGGCGGTCATCACCGTCCCGGCGTACTTCAACGACGCCCAGCGCCAGGCCACCAAGGACGCCGGTGAGATCGCCGGCCTCACGGTGCGGCGCATCGTGAACGAGCCGACGGCGGCGGCGCTCGCGTACGGCCTGGACAAGAAGAAGGACGAGAAGATCGCCGTCTACGACTTCGGCGGCGGCACGTTCGACATCTCCATCCTGGAGGTGGGCGAGAACGTGGTCGAGGTGCTCGCCACCAACGGTGACACCCACCTGGGCGGCGACAACATCGACCACACGCTCATGGATTGGCTGATCGCCGAGTTCAAGCGGGACAACGGCATCGACGTCTCCAAGGACAAGATGGTCATCCAGCGCCTGAAGGAGGCGGCGGAGAAGGCGAAGATCGAGCTCTCCAGCACGATGGAGACGGAGATCAACCTGCCGTTCCTCACGGCGGACGCCACCGGTCCCAAGCACCTCAACGTGCGCCTGACGCGGGCCAAGTTCGAGGCGATGATCGACACGCTCGTCGAGCGCTCGCTGGAGCCGTGCCGCAAGTGCCTGAAGGACTCGGGCGTGGACCTCAAGGACCTCAACGAGGTGGTCCTGGTGGGTGGCTCCACGCGCATCCCGAAGGTGCAGGAGGCGGTGAAGCGGCTGTTCGGCAAGGAGCCGAACCGCTCGGTGAACCCGGACGAGGTGGTGGCGGTGGGCGCGGCGGTGCAGGCCGGCGTGCTCGCGGGCGAGGTGAAGGACATCCTGCTGCTGGACGTCACCCCGCTGTCGCTGGGCGTGGAGACGTTGGGCGGCGTGATGACCAAGCTCATCGAGCGCAACACCACCATCCCCACCCGCAAGTCGGAGACGTTCTCCACGGCGGCGGATGGCCAGACGCAGGTGGAGATCCACATCCTGCAGGGCGAGCGCGAGATGGCCGGTGACAACCGGAGCCTCGGCCGCTTCCACCTGACGGGGATTCCTCCGGCGCCGCGCGGCGTGCCGCAGGTCGAGGTGACGCTGGACATCGACGCCAACGGCATCCTCAACGTCAGCGCCAAGGACAAGGCGACGGGCAAGGAGCAGAAGGTCACCATCAGCCACTCGTCCGGTCTGGCGAAGGATGAAGTGGAGAAGATGGTGAACGCGGCCAAGGAGAACGAGGCCGCCGACAAGGCCCGCCGCGAGCTGGTGGAGGTGAAGAACCAGGCCGAGGCCCAGGCGTACGCCGCGGAGAAGATGATCAAGGAGAACCGCGAGAAGCTGTCTCCGGACGCGGTGTCGACGCTCGAGTCGGCCGTCAATGCGCTCAACGAGGTGCGTGAGGGCCAGGACAAGGACGCCATCAAGGCGGCGTTGGATCGCCTCCAGCAGGCCAGCTACAAGGTGGCCGAGGAGATGTACAAGGCCACGGGTGGTGCTCCGGGCGAGGGCGCTCCGCCTCCGGGTGCCGACGCGGGCGCCACGGGCTCGGCTCCGGGCAGCTCGGCCAAGCCGAAGGACGACGTGGTGGACGCCGAGTTCCGCCAGTCGTAATCCGGGCGCTGTTGACGCCCCCCTCACGCATCCCCTCCCTCTCCCCCTGGGAGAGGGTCGGGGTGAGGGTGCCAGTACCTGGGGTTGAACCCACTGAAGGGCCGGCGTTCCCGAGAGGGAGTGTCCGGCCCTTCTGTTTCATTCGCGCCCACCCGGCTCCACCGATATGAGGAGACCCATGAAGGCGCTGACGACGACGCCCCCGGGGCATGACGTCCTCCTGTACGACGGGCACTGCCGCTTTTGCATCGCGGCCGCGAAGCAGTTCCAGCGGCTGCTGGGAGGCCACGGCACGCGGCTGCGCTCGTTCCGGGAGGAGGGGGTGCTGGCCGAGTACCCCGGCCTCCCCCCCGAGCGGTGCGAGCAGGGGATTCAGCTCATCCAGGCGGACGGGCGCATTTTCGAGGGAGCGGAGGCGGTGGTGCAGGCCCTGGGACGCAGGCCGGCCGGCAAGCTGCTCTTCGCCTACTACGTACCGGGGCTGCGGCAGGTGGCGGACTGGCTGTATGGCCTCATCGCCCGCTACCGCTTCCGCATCGCGGGGCGGACCTGCCCGGACGGGGCGTGCGCCGTGCACTTCAAGTAGGACCCCCCCGAGCCCTTCTAATGAGGGTGGGGGGGCGGCTACGATGCGCCTCCCGTGATCCACCCGCCCACGCCCGTCCCACCCCAGGCCGCGCAGGCCTTCCGCCACTTCTTCCAGGAGCTGCGCGAGGCCTACCTCGAGCGTGAGACGCTCTTCACCCAGATCGAGCTGGCCCTGCTGTGCCGGGAGCACGTGCTCGTCGTCGGACCGCCGGGAACGGCGAAGAGCGCCATCGCCTCGGCGGTGCTCGGCCGCATCCTCGACGAGAAGACGGGGCAGCCCTCGCTCTTCGCCAAGCAGATCGCCGAGTCCACGGTGCAGACGGACCTGATCGGCCCGGTGGATTTCAAGGTGCTCACCGAGACGGGCCGCACCGAGTTCATCACCGAGGACGGCATGCTGGGCGCCACCCACGCCTTCCTCGACGAGGTCTTCGACGGGCGCGACATGCTCCTGCGCTCCATCCTCAACGTCCTGCACGAGCGCGAGCTCAAGCACGGGCGCCGGGTGACGAGCGGCCGCATCGAGTGCGCCATCATGACGAGCAACCGCTACCTCTCCGAGGTGCTGGCGCGCTCGCCGGAGCTGCTGCTGGCCTTCGCGGACCGGCTCAGCTTCATCTCCTTCGTGCCCAAGTCCTTCGCCCGGCGCCCCAGCCGCGCGGCCATGCTGCACCGCTTCGCCCATGGCATCCGGCCGGACCTGCGCGCCTCGCTCACCCTGCAGCAGTTGGACGTGCTCCAGGCCGCCGTGGAGCAGGTGACGGTGGCCAGCCACCTGCTCGAGGCCATCGAGATGCTCACCGATGAGCTGGAGCGCGCGCTCACGGCCCAGGTGTCCAAGCTGCCCGACTACGTGCCCACCAAGTACTTCTCGCAGCGCTCGGTGGTGAAGGCGCTGTGGGCGCTCAAGGCCGCGGTGGTGCGCGACCAGCTCTACCGGCGCCCGGACCGGCCGCTCGAGGCCACCGTGGAGGACCTGGACGCGCTGCGCTGGTTCTTCCTGCTCGGCGGGCCCCAGGCGGAGGAGGCCGAGGCGCTCCTCAAGGTGGCGGTGGATCCGCGCGAGCGCGCGCAGTTGGAGATCGTCCGCATCGAGCAGAAGGCCTTCGACGCGGCGCTGGCCAAGGTGCGCGCGGAGCTGGGCACGGGCGTGGAGCGCGAGGCGGCCTCGCTCGGCGCGTCCGAGGAGTCCAAGTCGGTGGAGGCGCTCTCGCGCAACTTCCAGCCCGGCATCGTCACCACCACGGCGCAGCGCCTGCGCGCCAAGCTCGTCCCGGGCCCCCGTCACCCGGACAACCGGGTGGCCCTGCTGGGCGCCGCGCGCGGGCTGCTCGCGGTGGTGGAGCAGCGGATGACTCGCGGCCCCATCGAGGGCCCCGAGGCCCGGGCCGGGCTGGCCATGTTCACCGCGCTCTCGGAGACGGTGGAGCTGTGCCGCCAGGTGCCGGAGCTGCGTCAGCGGCTGCCGGTCCTGTGTGACGCGGTGGGCCGCTTCCTCCTGCAATCGCTCGAGCTGATGGCGCTCAATGCCGAGAGCCTCGCCTTCGACGAGGCGGTGGCGCTGGATGCGCTCGTCGGGCTCACGGACAACCTCTCCGAGGAGCTGGGCCGGGTGGGCGAGCTCCTGGTGCTGCTCTCCGAGGGCAGCTCGGGGACGGTGGCCCGCCTGCGGACCGCCGAGGCCGAGTCGCGCCGCCGGGCCGTGGCCGCCCTCCGCCAGCGCGCGACGAGTTCCTTCCCCGCCACGCGCGCCCGGAGGGATCCGCTCGATGCCCTGTCCGCGGACTCGCGCCGGCTCTCCCAGCTCGAGCAGGCCCTGTGCAGGCTGGACTCCGGGCAGCGCGGCCTCAAGCAGGAGCTGTTGCAGCCGCTCGGCTCCGCCTACGCGCGGGACGTGCTGTCCACCACGCCCTTCGAGCGCATCGACCAGTTCTCGCGCACGGTGCAGACGGTGGCGGAGAACCTGCGGCGCGAGGGCCTGGCCCCGGAGCCCGTGTTCATCGAGTGCAAGGACATCATCGAGACGCGGCTGCGCGAGTACGCGCGGGGCATCGGCCGCGAAGTGGCGAGCCCTCCGCCGGCCCCTCATGCCTCCATCAGCGGCGAGGCCTACAACTTCTACCGGGGCGACTTCTCCACGCAGGTCCGGGATGGCGAGCTCGCCGCGCTGCTCGGGCTGGACGGGCAGCTCGCCTTCGCGCGTCAGGCCTCCGCCGCGTCCTTCCTCTCCGCCGAGCTCCGCGATGCGGTGGCCCGGGTGGAGCTGTCCTTCGTGCAGACGCGCCTCAAGTACCTGCGGAGCTGGCTCACCCAGCTCCTCACGGAGCTGCCGCCCCCGCAGTCCGTTCAGCGCCGCCCCATGGCGGATTCGATCTTCGATCGCCTGGTGAAGAGCCGCTTCCCGCTGCTCGCGCTCAAGGAGGGCGAGCTGGTGCGCATCAAGGGCGTGCTCGGCGTGTTGATCTCCATCCCCGGCGAGCTGGGCGAGAGCGCGCGCAAGCTGGAGAACGTGCTGCGCGGCATCGACGACGACTTCACCCGCTTCAGCAAGGAACTGCTGGAGAAGCGGGCCTCGTTGTGAGGAGGTGCTGAGGCGTGCTCGGCTCGCGGCTCTCACGCTTGAGGCTCCGGTTGGATGCGCTCCAGGGAGCGCCGTCCCAGCCCGAGGGCTTGCGGGGATGGTGGCTCGGGCTCACGGCCCCGGCCGAGGTGGACCTGTCCCTGCCCACCCTGACGGCGCTCGATAGGGCGCTGGAGCGGGTGGGGGTGCACACCCTCGCGGACGCGCGGCTGCTGCTCGAGCTGGGCGTGCGCAAGGGCAGGGTGGGGGACCTCGCCACGGGCTTGAAGACCCGGGCCCAGGAGGCCCTGGAGGAGTTCGAGCGGACGCTCGAGGCGGTGGAGAAGATGCTCCGCGCGGGCCGGCCACCCCCGGGCGGTCGCACGGCGCTGGAGCGGGGCTTCGTCCGGCTCGCACGCGTGCTGCGGGTGGCGGATCTCTTCATGTCCCCCACGCCGCCGCCGAAGGAGGAGGGTTCCTTCGAGATCTTCGCGCGGCCCGGCCCCGTCTGGAACGATCGCGTGGCGCCGAGCACGGCCCGCATGGCCGTGGCCGAGTTCCTCGCGCAGCGGGCGCGCACCAACGTGGAGGATCTGGTCCAGAAGCGGCGTGACCTGGATATCGCCCATGAGATCCTCCTGCGCATCGGCATGGATCACGACCGCGACCGGGGCGTGGCCCTGCGCAGTGAGGTGTCCCAGGCCCGAGATCGCGTCCGGGAGCAGCCGGCGGCGCGCTCCCTGGATGAGCTGGTGCACGAGGTGCGGCGCACCGCGCAGAGGGAGCCCCAGATGGCGTGGCGCTCGCTCCGGGGGCTCTACGAGCGCGCGCTGGAGGCGAACGACGCCCCGTTGGCCGAGGCGGCCCGTGCGGCGCTCGAGCCGCTGATGCCCGACCGGCAGCCCATGCGGGCCATGTTGGAGTCCTCCGAGCGGGATGACCTGACGCGCTGGTTCGGCGAGAAGCCTCCCTCTCACGAGGGCCCCAATGGCCTGCGCGAGGCCCCCAAGGTCTCCAGCGCGGATGATCTGCTCGCGGACCTGGCCTTCTCGCTCAAGCCCGAGCAGCTCTCCGCGTTCGAGCTGGCGGCCGGCTGTGGCCGCTACTTCGACGTGGAGGACGCGCTCACCGAGGAGATCGTCGAGATGAACACCCGCAAGGTGCGGCCCGTGCCGCGGCGGGTGCCATACCCCACCCCGAACATGACGTTCGAGCGCACGGGTGGCCTGCACGAGGTGCACAACTTCGTCATCTCGGACCCGCGGCTGGTGCTGTACGAGCTGGCCGCCCACAGCCAGACGGTGCGCGCCTACCTGGAGGACGAGCCGCCCCCCCGGCCCAAGAAGCTGAAGCGCACCGCCGTGCGCGTGTACGTGTGTGACGCCTCGGGCTCCATGCACGGCGCCCGCGCCCGCTTCCGCGACGCCATCATCATCGCCGAGCTCAACAACCTCCGCGTCAAGGCGCGCAAGGGCGAGCCCTTCGATCCGCTCTACTTCTCCTTCTTCAACGACACCCCCACCGAGCTGGCCCGCGTGGACACCGCCCGCGAGGCCACCCGGCAGATCGAGAAGCTCTTCCGCGACTCGCCCGCCGAGGGCCAGACGGACATCTCCCTCGCGCTCATGTCCGCCTTCGAGTCCATCCGCGCCGCGCAGGGGAGGGATCCGTACCTCGCCCGCGCCACGGTGGTGCTCATCACCGATGGCGAGGACCGCGTCGACCTGGAGCTCATCCGCCGCACCCGCGCCCCCATGGACGCGCTGGACATCTCGCTGAGCTTCATCTCGCTCGGCGAGGAGAACCCGGACCTCAAGTCGCTCGTCATGGAGCAGCGCTCCCGCGGAGGCCGCGCCTTCTACCACCACCTCTCCGACCAGGAGATCCAGTGGGCGCGCACCGAGTTCGACAGCCCCTGGCGCACCCTCCTGCCGCGTGACGTGCCCGTCACCCCGGAGGCCGTCGAGGCGCTCGCGCCCCACCTCCAGGCCCTGGAGGCCCTCGCCGCCGGACGCACGCTGCCCGCCGCCCCCATGGCCTCCGAGGCCTCCTTCGACGCGCTCTTCCCGGAGCTGGAGCGGCTCGCCGGGGAGAAGGCGGCGGAGGCCCCTGGCCCCGAGGTGCTCGCCCGCGTGGCCGACATCCTGGATGCCATCGTGGAGGCCGCCGCGCTCGCTCCCGCCGAGCGCCGTCCCACCGAGGGCCTCTTCCTCCTGCAGCACCTGCTCGGGGTGTACCAGATTCCCCCGGCCCGCTACCTCGCCGCGCTGTCCGTGGGAGGTTCAGAGGTGCACGAGCGCCTCGCACGCGTTCGCCTCCTCTGCCGTCCGTTCGAGTAGGCTGCCGCCAGTCATGCTCTTCGACTGGTTGCGCAAGAAGAAGACGCCCAAGAAGCCCGAGCGTCCCAAGGATCCGCTCGCGGCCTTCGATCAGCTCATCGAGGACCTGGAGCGTCAGGGCGCGGAGATCCGCAAGTCCGCGGCCACGCTGCTGGCGCTCCGGGGCGACCTGGCGCGCTCCGAGGATCGCTACGCCAAACGGCTGGAGGAGCTCTCGAAGCGGCGGGCCCAGGCGGACGCGCAGGGGGAGGGGAAGATCTCCGCGACGCTCGAGCGCGACCGCTCGCAGGCCGAGTCCCTGCTGCTCACCACGCGCGAGTCGCTCCTCCGGGCCGAGCAGGACGGCAAGCTGCTGCTGGAGGCCGCCGCGGACCTGGGCAACCGGGTGGCCGAGCTCCGCATCGAGCGCGAGAGTGCCTCGGCCCGGCTCGCCGTGGGCGGGCTGGTCTCCACGGCCCTGCAGGAGCAGGTGGAGCGCTTCGAGAAGGTGCTCGCCGTGGATGCCGCCCGGGACGAGGTGGAACGGGCCCATGCGCTCGCGGACATCTACCGCGAGGAGCGTGGGGACGCCGTGAAGCCCTGAGGGTTCAGGGCCCGGTGGGAGCGGCCACGGGAGCGGGGGCCTCGTCCGGCTCCTCGCGGATCTCCGGCCGGTTCAGCCCCAGACTCTGCAGGGCCAGCAGCACGCTGCTGCGCTCGTCCGTCCACCGCACGCGCGGAGGTGCGGCGAGGGCCAGCCGGTGCACCGACGCATCCCCGGTCAGGAAGGGCTCTCCCCGGGAGAAGCTCGCGTCCGGGCTGAGCACCGTCCAGAGGGTGGTGAGCGTGTCTCCGTTCATCCCCGTCTTCACCTGGGTGGTGTGCCAGCCGGACGTCCACGCATGCGCGAGGACGATGGGCAGCAGCTCCAGGTGCAGGTTGCTGATGTGCAGCGCCAGCACGCCCCCGGGCGCCAGGTGCCCCTGGTAGAGCGCCATGGCCTCCTCGGTGAGCAGATGGACCGGGATGGCGTCCGAGCTGAAGACGTCTACCGCGAGCACGTCGAAGCCCTGGGCCTGGCCGCGCTCCAGCTCCTGCTCGAGGAGGATGCGCGCGTCTCCCTCCGCCACCTCGACCCGGGCCGGCGTGTCGCTCAGGAAGGAGAAGTAACCGCCCTCGCCCTGGGCCAGGGCGATGACCTGGGGGTTGATCTCATAGAAGCGGAAGGTGTCCCCGGCGTGTCCCAGCGCGGCCGTCGTGCCCACCCCGAGACCCAGCACTCCCACGCGCAGAGAGGGGGGCAACCCCGCCTGCTCCTTGCGCCGCCGCTGCTCGGTGAGCGCCAGTCCCAGCCCCGCGTTGGGCGTGTAATAGGCCGTGGGCGTCAGCTTCCGCTCCGGCCGGGTGTACTGGTAGCCGTGCATGATGATGCCGTGGCGGAGGATGTACAGGTGGTCCTCGCTGCCGCGATTCGACTCCCACAACTGCACCACGCCGAAGAAGCCGCGCCACGAGCCGATCACATAGCTGGGCCTCATCACCGCCTGGCCCAGCGCGCCGGTCACCAGCAGGAGCAGCAGGGCCTGGACGACCCGGAGCGCGGTTCGCGGGAGCGTCTCCTGGCCGGGGCGGCGCAACAGGACGAGCGCGGCCAGCAGGCTGCAGGCGCCCAGCGCGAGCGGGTACTCCAGGTAGGAGCTCAACACGCGCGGAGCCACCAGTTGGACGAGCACTCCGCCGAGCATGCCGCCCACGGACCCCCAGAGGTAGAAGGCCCCGAGGTGGCGTGGCGCGGGCCGCAGCCGGTACAGCTCTCCATTGCAGAGCAGGGCCCCGGAGAAGAGGGCCGCCGAGTGCACGAGGAGCTGGAGGGACAAGGCGCTCTCCGAGCCCCGGTAGTGGAGGGCCGTCGCCCCACCCACCGCCAGCAGCAGGAGCAGCGCGGTGAGGGGCCGCGAGTAGAGCGCCTCGCGCTCGAAGGCGATGATGAAGGTGAGGAGGTAGAGGGCCAGCGGCAGCACCCAGACGAAGGGGCCGGCCGACACGTCCTGTGAGAGCTGGTTCGTCGTGGCCAGCAGCAGCACCGAGGCACACCCGCTCAGCCCCAGCCACGCCAGGGTGCGCCCCACGCCCGGTGAAGGCTGCGGGGCCTCGTCCTCCGTTGGCGCCTGGACGGGCTCGTCCGCCAGGCGCAGCACACCCCGGGCGCACCCCGCGCAGCTCACGGCGAAGAGGAGGAACCCCAGGCCCCACGCCCAGGCCTGGACGCCGCGCCCCAGCCAGGGCTCGACGAGGAAGGGGTAGGCCAGCAGGGCCAGCAGCGAGCCCGCGTTGGAGAGGGCGTAGAGCCGGTAGGGCGAGACGCCCGGCCGCACCCGGCTGAACCAGCTCTGCAGCAAGGGGGCGGTGGTGGACAGCGTGAAGAAGGGCAGCCCCAGGGTGGCCGCGAGCATCGCCAGCAGCCGTGCGGAGGACAGGCCGTCGGTCGTGGGGCGCCACTCGGGCCCGGGCGCCACGGGCGAGCCGTTGAGCAGCACCCGCCCGGCCAGCACCGCCACCGTCACTCCCAGCAGCCCCAGATGCACCTGCGCCTGCCGCCGCGGCGTCAGCCAGCGACCACTGGCGTACGCATAGGCGTAACCGCCCAGGAGCATCGTCTGGAAGAAGAGCATGCACGTCGTCCACACCGAGGGCGTGCCGCCGAACCAGGGGAGCGAGTACTTTCCCGCCAGCGGCTGCACGCCGAAGAGCAGGAAGGCGCCAAGGAACAGGGTGACGGCGTAGGGGCGCGTGGACATGGGGCAGGGGCGAGCATAGCACTCCCACTTCAGGCCCTGTCTCCCCCACCCATCCGCGCTACCGTGTGGCGCGAACCGCCAGGAGGGACGCGATGGGCTGTTGCCACTACCACCCCGTCGGAGAGGGCTGTGACAGCGCCTTCACCGTGGACACCTCTCGCATCACCTTCGGCCGCGGCTCCCTGGCCGAGGTGGGCGACCGGGCGAGGGCGCTCGGGATGAAGCGCGTGGCGCTGTTCTCGGACGAGCGGGTGGCCCGGCTGCCGCACTTCGAGAAGGTGCGCCAGTCCTTGAGCGCCGCCGGACTGGACGTCGCCATCTACACGGACGTGCACGTCGAGCCCACCGACCGCTCGTTCCTGGAGGCGGCGCGGTTCGCCTCGGAGGCCCGGCCGGATGGCTACATCTCCCTGGGCGGCGGCTCGGTCATCGACACGTGCAAGGCGGCCAACCTCTACGCCACCCATCCGGCGGACTTCCTGGCCTACGTCAACGCCCCCGTGGGCGATGGGCGCCCGGTGCCCGGCCCGCTCAAGCCGCACATCGCCTGCCCCACGACCTCGGGCACGGGCAGTGAGGTCACCGGCATCTCCATTTTCGATCTGCTCTCCATGGCGGCGAAGACGGGCATCGCCTCGCCGGCGCTGCGGCCCACCGAGGCGCTCATCGACCCGGACTGCACCGCGACGCTGCCCGGTGAGGTGGTCGCCGCGAGCGGGCTGGATGTGTTGTCCCACGCGCTGGAGTCCTATACCGCGCGGCCGTATGTGCGCCGTCCCGCACCGCCCCGGCCGAGCCTGCGGCCCATGAGCCAGGGCGCCAACCCGTGGAGCGATCTCGGCTGCCGCGAGGCGCTGCGCCTGATGGGCCTGTACCTCGAGCGCGCGGTGGCGGACGCGCAGGACCACGAGGCGCGCGAGCAGCTCATGTGGGCCTCCACGCTGGCTGGCATCGCCTTCGGGAATGCCGGGGTGCACGCGCCGCACGGTATGGCCTACGCCGTGGCCGGGCTGGTGCGCGACTTCCGTCCCTCGGGTTATCCGGACGGCGAGCCCCTGGTGCCGCACGGCATGGCCGTCATCGTCAATGCCCCGGCCGTCTTCCGCTACACCGCCGAGGTGAGCCCCGAGCGCCACCTGGAGGCCGCGCAGTTCCTGGGCGCGGACGTGCGTGGAGCCTCGCCCGGTGACGCAGGAGAGGTGCTCGCGGGCAAGCTCATCCAGATCATGCGTGCCGTGGGGATTCCCAATGGCCTCGGTGGGGTCGGCTACACCGACGCTGACCTCGCTGCCCTCACGGAAGGTGCCTTCCCGCAGCAGCGCCTGCTGCAGAACGCTCCCCGCGAGATGACCCGGCCTGTCCTCACCGGCTTGTTCCGCCAGGCGCTGCGCTACTGGTAACCGAAGCAGGGGCAACCGCCATGTCCGACGCCGAGACCTCAGACCGCTACCGCTACTTCCTGCCCATCACCACCCGCTGGATGGACAACGACGCCTACGGGCACATCAACAACGTCACGTACTACAGCTACTTCGACACCGTCGCGAACCACTACCTCATCCACGAGGGCGGCCTGGACATCGTCAGCAGTCCCGTCATCGGCCTGGTCGTGGAGTCCCGGTGCACCTACAAGGCCCCGCTCGCCTATCCCGACCGCCTGCGCGCGGGCCTGCGCGTGGACAAGCTCGGCAACCGCTCCGTGACCTACGGCATCGGCGTCTTCAAGGAGGGCGAGGAGCTGGCCGCGGCGCACGGGTACTTCGTGCACGTCTTCGTGGACCGCCAGTCTCGCAAGGCCGTGCCCATGCCCGATCGCTTGCGTGAGGCGCTCGCGCGAATCACCGTGGGCTGAGGGCGAATGCTGCCGCTGCCTCAGGCCATCCACTCCCGCCATTCAGCGGGTGCGGCCCAGCGCTCGAGATAGAGAGCCCGTTCTGCTTCTGGCAGGCCGTTCCAGAAGGGACTCCAGACCCGCATCATCCAGTATTCGCCATTGCCCTGCCTCCAGCCCGCGGAGACAGGGCTGTACTCCGGGAACGCCTGCCAGGGCGGGGGAACCTCTCCGGTCTGATTGAGCCTGGCCGTTTCGGAGAGGAACGTTCCATTCAAGCCGATGAGCGAGACGTGACGGATCGCTTCGCCCCAGGAGTCGATGGTTGCGATGAGCCGGGCCTCGTCTCCATCCCCATGTCGTTCGCAATGGGGAACCCGTTCGAGGATGCGCTCCTTGCCACGCAGGCCGAGCCAGCCCCTGTCGATGCAGGCAGGGAAGTATCGGTTCGCCTCCTGCAGGCATACGCAACACCTGGGTGGGAAGGAGAGGCTCCTCTCGGTCCGCCATCGCTCCAAGGATGGCAGACTGAGAAAGAAGCCGGCCTGTCTCAGCGTGGGGTAGCCCAGGTGGGCCAGACTCCTCTCGTCCTCGGGTGGCTGCTGCTCGGGGCTGGAGCGAGCGGCCTTCTTCAGGCCGAAGACACGCCGGATCTGACGCTCCAGCTTCATGACGCCCCGGGTCGGCCAGCGGAGAACGTTGTTACGTGCGGCGCGCGGTCTGGTGCAGCTCCAGCACGATGTTGCCGCTCTTGAAGAGGCGGACCGCTCCCGACGTCTGGCTCACCACCAGCGCGATGCACTTCGTCGTCGACGTGATGCTCGCCGCCGCCGCGTGCCTCGCCCCCAGCCCCAGCGGAATCTTCACCATCTCGTCCGACGCCGACAGGTAGCGCCCCGCCGCCAGCACCACCCCGTCCTCCCGGATGACGAACGCCCCGTCCAGCACCGAGAAGTTCTTGATGGCCTCGCGGATCTTCGGATCCAGCACGTTGCGCTCGGCCTCCGACAACCCCTGGAACGGGTTGATCGTCATCTGCCGGCTCTTCTCCATCACGGCCGTGTGGTCCCCGATCGTGATGATCGAGCCAATGGGGTGGCCCTCGAAGCCCTCCTGGCCCACCTGCAGCGCCAGTTGGATGAGCGCGTCCACCACCTGCGAGTTGAACTCGTCCCCCAGCTTCACGCCCTCGATCGTCAGCCGATCGTCCAGCGAGCCACCGATGCGCATCTGCATCAGCGTGTCCGGCGGGCGGCCCAGCTTGCCCGTCATGCACAGCACCAGCTCCCCCTCCTTGAACGCCCCCTGGGAGAGCGCCGACACCAGCGCTACCTTCACCCGCTCGGTGCGCGAGTAATCATATGCGGGAATCACCAACGCCCTCTGTTTACTGCCCAACAGTTCCTCCGCGATCCGCGGGGAGGTCACCGCGTAGACGAGCTTGCGTTTCGCGAGCTGCCGACGCAGATCCTCGGCCGCGATGGGCACGTCGCTGATGTAGAGGAAGTGGTCTACGTCCCCCTTCCCAGCGAGCGAGAGGGCGGCTCGCAGGAACTCCCGGTCGAATTTCGAGGCATCGCTCATTGGGTACGACCTCGCCGCCTGTTTTTAAGGGTGGTCCGGGCCTCCTTGACACCAGACCGCACGTGAATAAAGCTTTCCGGCCTTTTTTTACGGGGTGTAGGGCCCATTTTCCCCGCAGCACGGGAGCCTAAGGCTGTGAACCAGAAAGATCTCAAGCGTTACAAGAAGATGCTCGAGGACAGCAAGACGAGCCTGCTGGAGAGCGCCAAGAAGACGCTGGTGGAGGAAGCCAGCTTCGACACCGATGATCTCCCCGACGAGATCGATCAGGCCTCCTCCGAGTATGCCCAGTCGATGGCTTTCCGCCTGCGCGACCGCGAGAAGTTCCTGATGCAGAAGATCGACCGCGCCCTGACGCGCATCGAGGAGGGCACCTTCGGCATCTGCGAGCGGTGCGAGGAGGAGATTTCCCCCAAGCGGCTGGAGGCGCGGCCTGTCACCACGCTCTGCATCCGCTGCAAGGAGGAGCAGGAGAAGAAGGAGAAGTCCTACGGCTGATGCCGTGGGAGGGCAGGGGAGCTTCCCCACGCACGGGCCCGCGTGAGCGCTCTCCTGCCGTTCCTCAGGCCGCCAGCTGGATCTCCACCCGGAGAAGCTGGCGGCCGATGAGGAAGTGGTCCCCGTTGTCCACGAAGACCGGACCGGTCAGCCGGATGAAGGTGCCGTTGGACGAACCCACGTCCCGCACCCGCAGGCGATCCTGCTTCACACTCAGCAGCGCGTGACGCCCCGAGACGAAGCCGTCCGTGGGGAAGGTGATCTCCCCCTGCTCGCGCCCGAGCTGATTGTCGCCTTCCTTGAGCGGGAAGGCCGCCCCACGCAGCCCCCCCTCCAGGATTTGCACCAGCCGCAGCCGGTAGCCCGGGTCCGCCGAGCCCCAGATGTGGGCGCCGCCGGGGCCCACCGCCGCCGCGGGGATGGGCTCGAGCACCAGCCGCTGCCGTCCCAGGCGCAGCTCCCCACCCACCGGCAGCTCCCGCTCCTGGCGCAGGCGCACGAAGACGCCGTTGGCGCCCCCCACGTCCTCCACCGCCAGCCGCCCCCCCGAGAAGAAGAAGCGCGCCTGCTCGGGCATGATGAAGGGGTCATCTGTCAGTGCCAGGTCCCCCTGGGGGCCGCAGGTGAGGGTGTCCCCCGTCATCCGCACCACCGATTCCGGGCCGCCGTCCGCCCGTACCACCCGGAGGGCCACCTGGGGCCTGGCCGTCAGCTTCGGCGCGGCCATCACCATCGTGCCGGAGCGCATAGGCGAGCCACAGGCGTGGCAGGTGGAGGCGTTATCGGGGTTCTCGGCGTCGCAACGGGGGCAGTAGGAGGCCATGGCGGGCCGAGGTACATATCAAGCCCGGCCGGGGGTTGCTCGGGTGCTGAACATTGCCCGTCCACCTTGCGGGCGACCCGACGCTCGTGGGAAGTTGGGGGCCCAACACCCGATTTTCGCATCCGGGAAGCCCCCCTTGCATTGCCCCAGCTGCGGCGCCGACGCCGGTGATGTCTCCAAGTACTGCCCCTCCTGCGACTCCCCCCTCGCGCGAGGGGAGCCGGACGAGTACATCGGCCTGACCATCGCCCAGAAGTACCAGGTGGAAGCCCTCATCGGTGAGGGCGGAATGGGCAAGGTGTACCGCGCCCGCCAGGTGGCCCTGGACAAGCTCGTGGTGCTCAAGGTGCTGCGCCACACGCTCCTGGGCGATGACCGCACCGTCGCCCGCTTCAAGCGCGAGGCCAAGGCCGCCAGCCGCCTCAACCACGCCAACTCCATCAGCATCCTCGACTTCGGTATCGCCGAGGACGGGGCCCTCTTCATCGCGATGGAGTTCGTCCCGGGGCAGGACCTGCACACCGTGCTCAGCAAGGACGGGCCGCTCCCCGAGCAGCGCATCGTCCGCATCGTCAGCCAGGTGCTCTCCGCCCTCTACGACGCGCACAACGCCGGCGTCATCCACCGGGACCTCAAGCCCGAGAACATCATGGTGGAGCAGCGGCGCAACGAGCCGGACTTCGTGAAGGTGCTCGACTTCGGCATCGCGAAGATCCAGGACGCCGAGGGCGAGGGGCCCGCCCTCACGCGCACCGGCTTCGTCTGCGGCACCCCCGAGTACATGTCTCCCGAGCAGGCCCGCGGCGCCACGTTGGATCACCGCTCGGACCTGTACGCCGTGGGCGTCATCCTCTACCAGCTCCTCACCGGCCGGCTGCCCTTCGAGTCCGACTCGGCCGTGGGCTACGCCACCAAGCACCTCACCGAGGAGCCCCTTCCTCCGTCGCGCAAGCGCTCGGACATCCGCGTGTCGCCGGCCATGGAGCGGCTCATCATGCGGGCCCTCTCCAAGAGCCCGGATGACCGGCCGCAGGACGCCGAGGCCTTCAAGGCCGAGCTGATGGCCGTGGAGAAGGAGCGCGAGCGCCGCGCCAATGCCGCGCCCCCCGTGCGCCGCACCGGGCCCGCCCCGGGGCTCGCGCCGTTGCCGCGCCGGGCCACGCCGCCTCCCAGCGGCATGAGCACGGACATCACCGACCCGGGTTGGGGCGGCGAGTCCGACGCCACCGTGCGCGCCATGCCCGAGCGGATGCAGCCCGGCGCCGCCCTCGCCCGCGCCTCGGCGGAGCGCACGCAACTGGCCCCGTCCACCGGCCGCTTCCCGGCGGAGCGCGAGCGGCCCCACTCCGCGCCGCTCGCCCCCGTGCGTTCCGCGCCCGAGCGCGCCCCGCTCGACCGGGCCACCACCGAGCGTTCCCTCCAGGAGCGGGGGCCGTCGCCCACCGTCACCCAGGCGATGCAGCACGACAAGACGGAGGCCCTCGTCTCCACCGTGCCCGAATCGGGAGGCAGCTTCGGGTTCCTCAAGGCCTTCGTGCTCACCCTCGCGCTGGTGACGCTCGGGCTGGCCGCCTGGTGGATGTACACGAACTGGCGCAACCAGGCTCAGGAGCAGCCCTTCGTCCCGCCGAAGAACGCGCCCATTCCGGGCCAGGAGTCCCGCGGGTACGGGCCCCCCGGCGCGCCGCTGTACGAGCAGCACGTCCCGGCGGACAAGCGCGACCCGAAGCAGGCGCAGCAGCGGCGGCAGGCCGGGTACGCCGCCTACAAGAGTGGCGACCTCGACAAGGCCGCCGCCGAGTACCGCGCGGCCTTCGCCGCCGAGCCCTCCCCGGAGCTGTCGCTCATCCTGGGGGAGGTGTACTGGGCGCTCGAGAACCACGACGAGTCGCGCGGCTGGTGGAAGCGTCACCTGCGCGACCTGCCGGGCTCCCAGGCCCGCGCCACCCTCCTGCGCAAGGAGCCGCAGCTGGCCTCCGCCTCCGGGAGCAGGTAGCCCCCGGCGCGGCGCTCAGCCCATCAGCTCGACCTGGAGGATGTGCTGGCCCAGGCGCACCCGATCTCCGGGGCGCAGCGGCCGCTCCACCGAGGGGGCGATCCGCACGTACGTGCCGAGGCCTCCGGAGAGATCCCTCAACTGGGCCCCGGTGGGCGTGAAGCTCAGCTCACAGTGGCGGCCGGCGAGGCCCTCTTCCTGGGGGTAGCTGAAGTCGCAGTTGGCCTGCCCGATGGTGAGCAGCGGGGTCGAAGTGACGACCGTGCGGCCGCTGCGGCCTCCCACCAGCACCTCCTCCACACCGAAGACGCCCTGCCCGGGAGGGACGGGGGCGCCGTAGACGGTGGGGCGCCCGGCGAGGGGCGGCGGGGCCTCGAGCTTGCCGAGGAACTTGAAGAGGCGCTGGCCGGCACTGAAGAAGGACAGGGGGAGGATCGTCTCCGCGCCGGGGATGGTGACGTAGACGCCCGAGGCGCTGGACTCATCCCGGACATGCAGCACGTTGTCCTTGATGAGGAAGGTGGCGTGCTGGGCGGAGACGAAGACGTCGTCCGCGAAGAGGATGGCGCCCCGGGTCCGGCCCACGGAGCAGCCGGTGACGGGCAGCTTGAAGCGCTGGCCGCGGGTGGTACCGGCGACGACCGCCAGGCCGAAGCGGGACGCGGCGGGAGCGGGACGTGCTCCCGAGGCGGGCGCGGCGGCCGGTTTGGGGGCCCCGGCGGCGGGAGGAACTCCCACGGGAGCCGCCGGACGCGACAGGGGGAGGGGAGCCGCCGGAGAACGGGGGGCGGCCACCCCGGGCGGGGCGCGGGAGGCCAGGGGAATCCCCCCGGCCGAGGCCACCGGGGCCGGGGTGCGGGAGGAGGCCGGACGTAGACCGGGCGGGGACTCGGGCGGACGGGCACTTCCCAGCGGAGGCCGGGAGACCCCGGCGCCGGGCTTGCCCGTGGAGGAGACGGGCGGGGTCCTGGAAGGTGGCGGCTTCGCCGTGGCCGGCGCCTCGCTCAGCGAGGTGCCGCAGCTCGCGCAAATCTCGGCGCGAGGGGGGTTGTAGCCGTCACAGTTCGGGCAGACCACGGCAAGGGCGGACAGCAGGAGCTGTGACATGGGCAGATCGACTCTAGAAGTGGCTGTAACGCCGGGTCAACGAAAGCGAGTCCCGAGAGAATCCCGAGGTTGCGACGTTGCCCCCCCTGGGGGCGGCAGTTAGCATTGCTGTCGATTCGATGATTCGCCTCAACGACATCCTCCAGCGGGTTGCCTCCTATCATCCGGACCCCGATCTGGACATCATCAAGAAGGCGTACGTCTACTCGGCCAAGGTTCATCAGGGCCAACTACGCAAGTCGGGAGAGCCTTATCTCATCCATCCGCTCGAGGTCGCCGGCCTCCTCGCGGAGCTGAAGTTGGATGAGGCCTCCATTGTCACGGGCCTGCTCCACGACACCATCGAGGACACGCTCGCCACCGCCGAGGAGCTCACCGAGCTGTTCGGCCCTGAGGTCGCCCAGCTCGTGGACGGGGTGACCAAGCTGTCCAAGTTCTCGGCTTCGGCCACGCTCTCCCAAGAGGAGAAGCAGGCCGAGAACTTCCGCAAGATGATCATCGCGATGGCGCAGGACATCCGCGTCATCCTCGTGAAGCTGGCGGACCGCACGCACAACATGCGGACGTTGGATCACATGGCCGAGGAGAAGCAGCGCCGCATTGCCCAGGAGACCCTGGACATCTACGCGCCGCTGGCCAACCGCCTGGGCATCAGTTGGATCAAGACGGAGCTGGAGGACCTGTCCTTCCGCTACGTGAAGCCCCAGGACTTCCTCGCGCTGCAGGACAAGCTCAACAAGCGCAAGAAGGAGCGGGAGAAGTACATCGAGGACGTGAGCGACCTCATCCGCGGCAAGCTGGAGGAGCGCGGCTTGAAGGGCGACGTGAGCGGCCGCTTCAAGCACGTCTACAGCATCTACAAGAAGATGAAGTCGCAGGGGATCGAGTTCGAGCAGATCCACGACATCATCGCCTTCCGCATCCTCATGCCCGCGGTGCCGAGCTGCTACGAGGCGCTGGGCCTGGTGCACCAGCTCTGGAAGCCGGTGCCGGGGCGCTTCAAGGACTTCATCGCCATCCCCAAGCCCAACATGTACCAGTCGTTGCACACGACGGTGGTGGGGCCGCTGGGCGAGCGCATCGAAGTGCAGATCCGCACCCCGGACATGCACAAGGTGGCCGAGGAAGGCATCGCGGCACACTGGGCGTACAAGGAGGGCAAGGCCCTCACCGTCAGCAAGGACGACGAGAAGTTCGCCTGGCTGCGCCAGCTCATGGAGTGGCAGCAGGACCTCAAGGATCCCAAGGAGTTCCTCGAGACGGTGAAGGTGGACCTCTTCACCGACGAGGTCTTCGTCTTCACCCCGAAGGGGGACGTGAAGAGCCTGCCGCGCGGGGCGACGCCGGTGGACTTCGCCTACGCCATCCACTCGGACGTGGGCGGCCGGTGCGTGGGCGCCAAGGTGAACGGGAAGATCGTCCCGCTGCGCTACAAGCTGAAGAACGGGGACACGGTGGAGGTGCTCACCAGCCCCCAGGCGCACCCGTCCAAGGACTGGCTCACCTTCGTCAAGACGAGCCGGGCCCAGCAGCGCATCCGTGCCTTCATCAAGCAGCAGCAGCGCGAGAAGAGCCTGCAACTGGGGCGCGAGCTGCTGGAGCGGGAGCTCAAGCGCTACCAGCTCAACTTCAACAAGCTGCTGAAGACCGGCGCGCTGAAGAAGACCTGCGAGGAGCTGGGCTTCCGGGTGGAGGACGACCTGCTGGTGGCCCTGGGCTACGGCAAGGTGGTGCCCAACCAGGTGATTTCCCGCGTGGTGCCGCCGGAGAAGCTGGCGGCCGGCTCGGGCGAGGGCAGGGGCACCTCGGCGGAGGCGCAGGCGACGAGTGGCAGCGGTAGCAGCGGCATGCTGCCCGGGCTGTCGCGCGTCACCGACTTCGCCAAGAAGCTGGTGGGGAAGCAGAGCAGCAGCGGGGTGCAGATCGGCGGCGTGGACGACGTGCTGGTGCGCTTCGGCCGGTGCTGCAACCCGGTGCCGGGAGATCCCATCGCCGGCTTCATCACCCGGGGCCGGGGCGTGACGGTGCACACGGTGGGCTGCGACAAGGCGCTGGCGACGGATCCCGAGCGCCGCGTGGACGTGTCGTGGGACGTGCGGGGCGACTTCAAGCGTCCCGTCACCCTGCGCGTGCTGACGGCGGACCGGACGGGCCTGCTGGCGGACATCTCCAACACCTTCTCGAAGAAGGGCGTCAACATCTCCCAGGCCAACTGCCGGGCCACGGGGGATGACCGGGCGGTGAACACCTTCGAGGTCATCATCTCCGACCTCAAGCAGCTCACCGACCTGATGCGCACCATCGAGCGGCTGCCGGGCGTCTTCTCCGTCGAGCGCATCTGAGAGCCCTCCTCTCCCTCTCCCTCCGGGAGAGGGGCGGGGTGAGGGTGCCCGTCACCGTTCTCCATCCCGCGCCCGGGCCTCCGGGGAGTTGGCCGTCCGCCGTGCAGATGCTAGAGCCGCCGCGAACACGCGGCCGCTCCTGGCCGCCTCGTTTCCCGAGGTGAACGCATGGCTCGCAAGATTGTGCACTCCGACGACGCGCCCAAGGCGATTGGCCCCTACTCGCAGGCGGTGCAGGTGGACTCCGGGAAGATGACCTTCCTGTCCGGGCAGATCCCCCTGGACCCGAAGTCGATGACGATGGTGGAGGGGGACGTCATCGATCAGGCCGAGCAGGTGATGAAGAACCTGGGCGCGGTGCTGAAGGCCGCGGGCCTGGACTTCTCCCACGTGGTGCGCTGCACCATCTTCCTCACGGACCTGGGTGACTTCACCAAGGTGAACGAGGTCTACGGCCGCTACTTCACCGGTGCGCCCCCGGCCCGCGCCACCGTGCAGGTGTCCGCGCTGCCCCGCGGCTCCAAGGTGGAGATCGACGCCATCGCGGTGTCCTGAGCGGAAGAGGGGAGACCCTCACCCCAGCCCTCTCCCAGAGGGAGAGGGAGCGCCCGCAACGAGAAAGGCCGCCGGACCCAGTCGGTCCGACGGCCTTCTTCATTCACCCGCCTCGGAGGAGGCGGCGGGGACTACTTCTGGTCCGCCGCGACGGTGCCCTTCTTCTTCGACAGCTCCTCGTCGATGATGCGCTTGAAGGCCTCGACGGGCTGCGCACCGACGACCGAGCGGCCGTTGATGAAGAAGGTGGGGGTGCCGTTGACGCCCAGACGGGTGGCCTCGTTCATGTCCGTGGTGACCTGGGCGTCGTACTTGCCCGAGTCCAGCGCTGCCTTGAACTGGCCCATGTTCAGGCCCAGCTCCTGAGCGTACTTCTCGAGCGAGGCGCGATCCAGGGCACGCTGATTCTGGAACAGCTTGTCGTGGTACTCCCAGAACTTGCCCTGCTCGTTGGCGGCCAGCGCGGCGGCGGCGGCCGGCTTGGCGTTCGCGTGGAAGGGCAGCGGCTGGTTCTTGAAGGCCACGCGGACCTTGCCCTTGTACTCGTCCTCGATCTGCTTGAGCGTGGGCAGCACGCGGCCGCAGAAGGGGCACTCGAAGTCGGAGAAGGCCACGATGGTGATCGGGGCGTTCTTCGGGCCACGCGAGGGGGCGTTGCCGACCTCGATGTTCTGCACGGGGGCCTCGGCCGGGGCCTGGGCCTGGGGAGCGGAGCCGTTGGACTTCACGCCCTCCTCGAGCAGCTTGGCGTACAGGTCCGCCTGCTTGGTGCCGGAGGACAGCAGCTTCTCGGCGCGGGCCTTCTCCTCCTCGATGATCTTCTTGAAGGCCTCGAAGGGCTGGGCGCCCACGAACTCACGGCCGTTGACGAAGAAGGTCGGGGTGCCGTTGGCGCCCACCGCGGCACCAGCGCTGGCGTCCGCCTCCACCTTCGCGCGGAACTTGCCGGAGTCGAGCGCGGCCTTGAACTGGCTCATGTTGAGACCCAGCTCCTGGGCGTACTTCTCGAGGTTGGCGCGATCCAGGGCCTTCTGATTCTGGAACAGCTTGTCGTGGTACTCCCAGAACTTGCCCTGCTCGTGGGCGGCCATGGAGGCCTCGGCGGCGGGCTTGGCGTTCGGGTGGAAGGACAGCGGCTGGTGACGGAACACCACGCGCACGTCCTTGGGGTACGTCTCCTTGATCTGCTTGAGCGTCGGGCCGACGCGGCTGCAGAAGGGGCACTCGAAGTCGGACCACTCGACGATGGTGACCTTGGCGTCCTTCGGGCCGAAGGAGGGGGCGTCGGCGGGGAACTCCACCTTGCGGTAGGCCTGCGCCGGAGCCTGCTGCTGCTGGGCGGGCTTGTTGGGAGCCGCGTCCACGCCCTTGGCCATGATGGCGGCGTACACCTGGTTGGCGGGGGTGCCCGAGCGCGTCAGGGCCTCGGCCTTGGCGAGCTCCTCGTCGATGATGGCCTTGAAGTTGTCGATGGGCTGCGCGCCGGAGAGGAAGCGGCCGTTGATGAAGAAGGCCGGGGTGCCGTTGGCGCCGAGCTTGCCGGCCAGGGCCTGGTCCCGGTCGATGATGGCGGAGAACTCCGGCTTGGCCAGGTCCGCCTTCCAGCGGGAGACGTTCAGGCCGAGCTCGCCGGCGTACTTCTCCAGGTCCGCGTCCTCGAGCGCCTTCATGTTGGCGAACAGCTTGTCGTGGTACTCCCAGTACTTGCCCTGCTCACCGGCGGCCATGGCGGCCAGCGCGGCGGCCTTGGCGCGCGAGTGGAAGGAGAGGGGATTCTGCTTCATGACCACGCGCAGCTTGCTGCCGTAGTCCTTCTGGAGCTGCTTCACCGTCGCATCGGCGCGGGAGCAGAAGGGGCACTGGTAGTCGGAGAACTCGACGAGCGTGACGAGCGCGTCCGCGTTGCCCTTGGTGGGCGAGCCGTCGATGGGCACCTTGAAGACGGTGGGGTCCACCTGGCGGGCATTCGGGCGAGGCGCATTGGCGGCAGCGGCCGCCGAGGGCTTGTTGGCAGCAGCGGAAGCCGAGGTGCCGCCGGTGATGGCACGGCCACCCACAGCTCCCAGCACCAGGCCCACGAGCAGGGCCACGATCACATTGGGTTTCATAAGTCTGTTCTGCTCCTCAGTACGTCGTCAGGTCCGACTACGATCCCGGGCTTTATCAAGTCAGCAGGGCGCGGGTAGATAACAGAGCCCGTTCCGAGCACGCAAGGCAGGCAGGCGTACGCGGACTGGGTGAAGACGCCACCCAGGGCCCCGGAAACACAACGGTTTTCATCGAAAATTCCTCCGGCGCGCCTCGTGCTCCGGGCCTACACTGAGCCCATGCAGCCGGACGTGCGCGTGGACGCCTCGGGAACATACTGCCCCGTTCCCATCCTGGAGATAGCGAAGGCCGTCCGCCGGCTCGCCCCGGGGACGCTCGTGGAGCTCGTGGCGACCGACCCCGGTGTCCAAGCCGATCTGCCCGCGTGGTGCGAGGCCACCGGCCACGCCCTGCTCGGCCTGGAGAGGCGAGGGGCGGCCTGGGTGGCCTGGGTCCGCAAGGCGGGCGGAGGGGCATGAGGGGAAGCGGGTTACCATCCGCTCCCTGGTGACCTGAGCCGCCCCGGAGTTTCACCGGGGATTTTCCGGGGATTTCTTTTCGCCCCTGGAGGCCCGCCCGCTACGTGAGCTGCAGCACCCGCTCTTCCAGCCGGCGGCCCTGGGAGACGCCCAGGATGAGCACCCCGGTCTGCAGCAGGTGGCCCACCACGCGGCTGATGACCTCCTCGGGCCGGTATGCCTGGCCGTCGAAGCGGATGTGCAGGAGCGTCTCGCCCTCCATCCGCGCCGACGTGACGCCGGGCAGGGACTGGAGGCTCCGGGATGATGACGGTGCCGTGGGCCACCTGGACGCGGAACTCGGCGCCCTGGGCGGTGAGCTCGGCCATGGTGCCGGCCTGGGCCAGCTTGCCGCGGTCCAGGATGGCCGCCGCGTCGCACAACTGCTCCAGCTCCTGGAGGTTGTGGCTGGAGACCACCACCGTGGTCTGCTGGTCCTTCATCTCGCGGATGACCTGGCGCACCTGGTTGGCGATGCGCGGATCCAACCCGGCGGTGGGCTCGTCGAGCAGCACCAGCGGCGGTCTCCCCATGAGGGCCTGCGCCAGGGCCGCGCGCTTGGCCATGCCGTGCGAGAGCGCGTGCGTGTCCACGCCCCACGCCTCCATGAGGCCCACCCGCTCCAGCGACGTGCGCGCTTCCTTCTCGGGCGCGTCCAGGCCGCTCAGCCGCGCCCAGTACATGAGCAGCGGCCCCACCTTCCACCCGCCGGGCAGCATCGCGTCCTGGGGCAGCACGCCGATCTTCCCCTTGAGGGCACCGTCCGCGAAGGGATCCACCCCCATCACCCGCACCGTGCCCCGCGTGGGGCGCAGGTAGCCGCACATCATGGAGAAGGTGGTCGTCTTCCCGGCGCCGTTGGGGCCGATGAGGCCGTACACCTCGCCCCGCTGGATGGAGAGGCTCACCCCATCCACCGCCACCTTGGTGCCGAAGCGCCGGGTGGCCTCGAGGATCTCGATGGCTCGCTCGCTCACAGGTCCCTCTCGCGCAGGATGAACAGGCCACCACCCAGGAACAGCACCGTGAAGACGAGGTAGGCCACGACGGCTCCCGCCACATCCCCGGCGTCCGGATAGAGCAACCGCGGCGAGTACCTCAGGGGCGAGAGGTAGCGGATGAGCCGCAGCGGGTTGCCCTCGTCCATGCGCGCCGTCGTCCAGAAGAGGAAGGAGATCAGCAGGGCGCTGAAGTTGATGAGGAGGCTCACCGCGGGGTTGGGCGAGAGGGTGGAGCAGAACGAGGTGAGCGCCAGGAAGGCCAGCGAGAAGACCGTGGAGACCATCCAGAAGCGCAGCAGGTTCAGCCCGAAATCGGCGGCCCCGAAGCCCGGCGTGGTCACCCAGGTGTAGACGCACAGGCCCAGGTCGAGCAGCCACACGAGTCCCAGGAGGATGGTGGTCTGCGCGAGGAACTTGCCGAGCAGCACCGACGAGCGCCGGGCGCGCACCGTGAGGTAGCGGATGGAGCGCGGGCCCAGCTCTCCGCTCACCTGGTCGAACCCCATCAGCGCCACGTAGAGCGGCAGGAAGAAGAGGCTGAGGTAGAAGGCCACCAGGATTGGCAGCGGCATCCCCCCGGTGGAGACGAGCCGCTGGGTCTCGCCCAGTTGGGAGGCCAGGGACCAGAAGAACGCGGCCGCCAGGATGACCACCAGGGCGATGAGCACGTAGAGCGCGAGCAGCGCCAGCACCCGGGAGCTGCGCAACGTGCGGCGGCACTCCGCGCTCCAGATCACTGCAGTCTCATTCAAGACATTCAAGGCGGGTGGACCCTACCGGGCCCACGAGGCGCTCGCCAGGTTTCTCGCCCTCCAGGGGAACGCTCGTGGCGGAATGGACGTCTCGACCTGAGCGGGTACCATGCCAACCCCCCACCCCCTTCGCGCGACGGTTCTGCATGACGCTCTCCCGGGCCCTCCCCGCCACGCTGCTCCTCCCCCTGTTCCTCCTGCTCGTCGGTGCGGACGATACGAGCCCTCTCGAGGGTGGGACGGAGTCGGTGGCCGAGGCCGCCCTCCTGGAGGGTGGGCTGGCGGACGCGGGCGTGGCCGGGGCCACGGACGGCTCGGATGCCGGGGTGATGCTGGGACTCGTCCCGCCCGTGCCGGTGCCCTCGCGTGAGGAGGACCCTCCCATCACCCGCCTGCGCTCGCTGCCGGCGAAGCAGGACGTGCTCGCCCGGGCGAAGAAGGACGCCCAGGGCCGCCTGGTGGTGCCGGGTCCCCAGGGGGACGTGCCGCTGACCATCGATCCGGTGCTCCAGTCGCAGCTCACCGGCATCCTCTCGCAGTACCGCGTGCCCTACGGGGCGGTGGTGGTGGTGGAGCCCTCCACGGGCCGCGTGCTGGCCATGGCCGAGCACTCGCGGGCCCAGCCGGGGATGCGCGGACTGGCCACGCGCGCGGTGTACCCCGCGGCCAGCATCTTCAAGATCGTCACCGGCGCCGCGCTGCTGGAGGCCGGGGTGACGCCCGAGAACGAGACGTGCTTCCACGGCGGCAAGCGGCGGCTCTCCGAGAAGCTGCTGCAGGACAGCGCTCGGGACGGCCAGTGCCACTCGCTGGCCGAGGCCATGGGCAAGAGCGCCAACGTCATCTTCGCCAAGCTGACGCAGCGCCACCTGTCTCCCAAGGCGCTGAAGCACGCGGCGGCCCGCTTCCGCTTCAACCGGGAGCTGTCCTTCCCGGTGCCCACGGACGTGTCGCTCGCCGCCGTGCCGGAGGAGGACGAGTTCCGCTTCGCCCAGACGGGCGCGGGCTTCGGGGACGTGTACCTCTCGCCGCTGCATGGCGCGCTGCTGGCCTCCGTCGCGGCCAACGGGGGCGTGTGGAGGGACCCCGTCCTCTTCGAGCCCGGCGCGGATGCGCAGCCCCAGACCGCCGAGCAGGTGCTGTCGCCCGAGGTGGCGCGGGACCTGGCGACCCTCTTGGAGGCGACGGTGACGAAGGGCACGGCGCGCCGGATCTTCCGCGAGCGCGGCATGCGCGTGCCGGGCGCGGTGGGCAAGACGGGCACGCTGGCGGACCGCAGCCCCTTCCGCGACTACTCGTGGTTCGTGGGCTTCGCCCCCAAGGACAACCCGAAGGTCGCGGTGGCCGCGGTCATCGTCAACGAGCCCATCTGGCACATCCGCGCCACGTGGCTCGGCCGCGAGGCCATGCGGCTGGGGCTGGCCCGCCTGCCTCCGGGCGCTCTCGAGGCCCCCGCGAAGGACGAGCCCGCCGAGTCTCCCGAGGAGGAGTCCGCGGACGAGGAGCTGCCCTCCGACGAGATGGCCGGAGCACCCGCCGCGCCGGCGGCCAGCCAGTCGGCGATGACGCGGCCCTGAGCGGGTGAGGAGCGCGGATCCTCGCGGGCCCGCCCCACCACGAGCTCAACTCCTGAGAAGAGCAGGAAAATCGTTGTTCTGGAGCGGCTCGGGGGCATAGGTACGCCGGGCGGGAGGCCAGTCCGGACAGCTCCTCGGGAGGCTGTATGGCAGGGCAGGACGAGCTCATGAGCAGGATCGCCGAGGCCATCGAGCGCGGCCAGAGCGGTGACCGCGAGGCCGCCCGCCAGATGTTCTCCGGGATCTGGAAGGAGCTCGCCGCTGACGGAGATCCGTTCCACCGCTGCACGCTCGCGCACTACATGGCGGATCTGCAGGACGATCCGCACGAGGAGCTGGCCTGGGATCTGCGCGCGCTCGAGGCCGCGGACCTGGTGCCCGAGGCGCGGGCGCGCGAGTACCACGACCACGAGGCGCTCTCGGTGCGCGGGTTCTATCCGTCCCTGCACCTCAACCTCGCCGAGGATTACCGCAAGGTCGGTGACGTCGCGCGGGCGCGGGAGCACGTGGCGCGAGCAAGAGCCTCGGCGGTGATCCTGGAGGAAGATGGCTATGGCCAGATGATCCGCGCCGGCATCGAGCGCCTCTCGCGGCAACTGCCTCCGGAGTGAACCGGTGGGGGCGAGCGCTCTGCCGCTCCTACACCGGGCAACCGCTCTCCGCCCGCCCACGGTTCGTGTTACGGGAGAGCCGTGGAGACGTGGGTCACCCCCTTCGAACAGCAGCCAGCCCCTGGTGACGCCGCCGGGTCCTTCCCGAGTCCCTTCGACGAGCTCGGCCCCCAGGCCCTGGCGCGCCAGGCCGCGGAGGTGTTGCAGGCAGAGTTCCGGGCAGGCTTCGTCGCCCCGGGGATTCCGGCCGCGATGCTCGACGGCCCCGAGGGCGGCAAGATGTTCGGCGTGCTCGTCGTGCGGGAGCCCGGCGGACGCATCGGATTCCTCCGCTCCTTCTCCGGCATGCTCGCGGGGCGCTGGGAAGTTCCAGGTTTCGTCCCGCCGCTCTTCGACCGCGAGGCGAGGGAGCGCGTGGAGCCCGCGGGCGAGGCCGTGGTGAAGGCGTTGCTCGCCCGCGCGGAGGAACTGCGGACCTCGCCGGAGCTCACCGGGCTCCGTGCCGCCCACGAGGCGCAGCAGGCGCGCCATGCCGCGGAACGCGCGGAGCTGCGCACCCGGCACGAGGAGCGGAAGCGGCGGCGCCACACGCTGCGGGCCGGGCTGGAGGCGTCGCCCGAGGCCCTCCACGCGCTCGACCAGGAGAGCCGGGGGGACAAGGCGGAGAAGCGCCGGATGGAGGCGGCCCACGAGGCGGAGCGCCGGGAGCTCGAGCCCAGGCGGGCGCGGCTCGAGCGGCGCCTCCGGGCCCTCGAGCGTCTGCGGTGGATCGTCTGCCGCGCGCTCATGAAGCGGCTGCACGACACCTACGCCGTGCCCAACGCGCGGGGCGAGCGCCGTCCGCTCCGGGCCCTGTACGCCCCCGGAGAGCCGCCCTCGGGCGCCGCCGACTGCGCCGCCCCGAAGTTGCTCGCCCATGCCTTCACGCACGGCCTGCGCCCGCTGGCCCTCGCCGAATTCTGGTGGGGGGCTCCACCGTCCTCGGGGGGCCGTGCCTCCGGGGCGTTCTACGCCGCCTGCCGCGACAAGTGCGCGCCGCTGCTTCCCTTCATGCTGGAGGGCCTCCGGGTCTCGCCCCCGAGGGTCTTCGCGCCACCGGCCGCCGTGACCGAGGGGCTGTCCGTCGTCTACGAGGATGCCTGGATCGTCGTGGTCGAGAAGCCGGGCGGCCTGCTCTCCGTGCCCGCGAAGGACACCTCGGTGACGGACTCGGTGCTCGCCCGGCTACGGGCCCGCTACCCGCACGCGACGGGCCCGCTGCTCGTGCACCGGCTCGACCTGGACACCTCGGGCCTGCTCGTCGCGGCGCTCGACTCGCGGACGCACGCGGCCCTTCAGCGGCAGTTCGCCCAGCGGGAGATCCACAAACGCTACGTGGCCTGGGTCGAGGGCCTCGTCCAGGGCGAGGAGGGCACCATCGACTTCCCGATGCGCGTCGACCTCGACGACCGGCCCCGGCAGATTCACGACCCGGTGCACGGCAAGTCCGCGGTGACGCGGTGGCGGGTGCTCGAGCGGCGCGGACAGCGCACCCGGGTGGCCTTCTTCCCCCTCACGGGGAGGACCCACCAGTTGCGCGTCCACGCGGCACATCCGCTCGGGCTCGGGGCCCCCATCGTCGGGGACCGCCTCTACGGACACGAGGACGTCCGCCTGCACCTGCACGCGGAGTCGCTCTCCTTCCAACATCCGGAGACGGGCCAGCACGTCTCCTTCGAGCGGCCGGCCCCGTTCTGAGAGTGCCCTCCCTACCGCGGCGTGAGCTTCACCAGCCCCGAGTCCACGAACTCCCGGAAGTACTTCAGCGCCTCCAGCTCCTTCAGAGGCGACATGGAGATGATGGCGCCCAGGTCGCGCTTGCCGTCGATGCGGGACAGCAGGTAGCGCTCGGGCGTGCCGAGCTGCAGCGTCTTGAGCTGCCCCGCCGACACCAGCAGCGAGGGCACCTGGGGTTTGTCCACCATCTCCCGGCGCAGCGCCCCCACCAGGGCGGCCTCCGCCGAGCGCAGCAGCGCCTCCGTCTCCGGCGTGGGCTCCAGCTCGTGCGCCCGGCGCGCCAGCGCCTCGCCGTCCTTGAAGTTGCCGTTCTCCAGGAAGGACTGCGCCGCCTCGATGATCTCGCTCGAGGGGGACTCGGCGCCGATCACCTCCACGTCCACCACCTGCGCCTCGTCCTCCTCGTCGGAGGGCGGGGGCCGCTGGCGTCCCGGCGGCGGCGTGGCCGAGACCTTCACCGCCTCCAGCCGGTGGAGCGCGTACAGGCGCTGGTACACCAGGAAGTCCGAGGCATGCAGCACCTTGGCCATCTCGTCGATGGTCAGCCCCTCGCGGATGCGCTTCACCAGCCGCGCGTCCAGGGTGCCCGGCTTGGGCGGCTCCGGCAGCCGGCCCTCGTCCACCGTCAGGTACAGCGTCCCCGAGGGGAAGGCCGCCCGGATGGACTGCCAGGCCGTCTCGCGGAACTCGCCCTCGCGGTACACGTCCGCCAGGGCCACCCGCGCGTCCACGCCCTCCACCTCCGCCACCGCGCCCGCGTCGAAGGAGAACTCGCCTTCCTCCCAGCGGAACATGTCCAGCAGCGACTCGCGGAACTTCAAGGAGAGCGTGGCCTTCACCGTCTGCTCGGTCACCAGCCCCGCCATCACCAATATCTTCCCCAGCGGCACCCGCGTCTCGCGCTGGGTGGCGTAGGCCTTGCTGAACTGCTCCTCGCTCAGGTTCCCCATGTTGATGAGGAACTGGCCGAGGAACTCGCGCGGCTGGTTGGAGCTGGCGCTGATGACCTGTCCGGCGCGCAGGAGGATCAGCTTGCGCACGCCCGCCCGCATGACGCGCAGCGTCCCCGTGCTCTTCCGGTTGCCGAGGTACGCGACGAGATCCTTCAACGGCATCGTCGAGAAGTCACCTGACAGGCCGCGCATGACGTCACATCCTTCTACCGACCGAATGATTGTCCGACTCTACTCGAAACCGAACTGTTGCCTCTGCGACCAGGCGAAGGAAGTGCTGGAGCGGGTGCGCGAGCGCATCCCCTTCGATCTGGTGGAAGAGGACATCCGCGCCGACCCGGCCCTCTTCGCCGCGTACCGCTACGACATCCCCGTGGTCATCATCGACGGCCGGGACACCTTCAAGCTCCGCCTGGAGGAGGCCGAGGTCGAAGCGTGCCTCCGGCGGGCAATGAATGGCACGCCGGTTGCTCATTCCGGTGGCCAAGGGGAGTAACTCCCTTCCCACCCCCAGGAAAAACAGGGGGATGCGGAGAGGCGGCGGTGGGTAGGGCTGTAAACCTGGGGAGAACGCCGGAGGAACGATGGGGAAAAAGGTTCTGGCCGGACGGGGGATACGGTGGCGTTGAGGAGCAAGCACAAAAGGGCGGATCAACCCCTGACGGTGTTGGTGGTGGAGCCCCGGGCGGGAGACCTGGAGCGCACCCGGATGGTTCTCGGGGAGGCGGGCTTCCGGGTGGTGCCGGTGACTCGCTTCGACGCGGCGGGGCCGCTGTTCGAGGCCATCCGTCCGGACGCGGTGGTGCTGGCGGCGCAGCCTCCGGACTACGCGGCGGTGTCGGTGGCGCGGCGGCTGCGGCAGTTGGGCCGGGGCGCGGTGCCCATGCTGTACCTGGTGGATGGCGGGGACCCGGACACCTGGCGCTTCTGCATGGACAAGGGCCTGTGCGTGGACATGGTGCCGCGCAGCGGCTCGGGCGAGGAGCTGGTGCTGCGCCTGCGCGCCCAGCTTCGCCTCAAGGCCTCCGTGCGCCGCTCGATGCTGCCCGAGGACGCGGGCTCGGCGGCCATCCATGATCCGCTCACCGGGCTCTACAACCGGACGTTCCTCCTGGAGCTCATCGCGCTGGAGACGCGGCGCATCGAGCGCTTCGGTGGCGGCTTCTCGGTGGTGGCGGGGGCGCTCGAGGACTTCCGCGCCATACGCAAGGAGTCCGGGCGGGGCCTGGCCGAGCGCCTGCTCGTCTACTGCGCGGTGGTGTTGGGCCAGACGGTGCGCGAGGCGGACATGGTGGCGCGCGTCGGCGAGGACGAGTTCGCCGTGCTGTTGCCGGGGACTCCGGCGGAGGGCGTGCCGGACGTGATGGCGCGCGTGGGCGAGCGCTTCGCCCTGGCGCGGCTGCAGGTGCAGGGCAGGGTGCTGCGCCCTTCGTTGGCCCTGGGCGCGGTGAGCTACCCGGACGTGATGGGGTCGCCGGTGCAGTTGCTGACGAGCGCGTTGCAGTCGCTGCGCAGGGCTCGCGAGGAGCGCCGCGGCATGGGCATGGGCGCAATGGGACTGACGGTCTGAACGAGGGATGAACCCGGAAACGGGCGTCCCACGGAGTGAATCGAGATGGACAGGGTGAGGGGAGGCGAGGGGATGGATCGGATCGCGGTGCTGGTGGTGGACGACGAGGAGCAGGTGCGGACGTTCCTCGGAGAGCTGCTGGGCAGCTCGGGGTACCAGGTGCGCTGCGCGTCGAGCGGCTCCCAGGCGCTGGAGATGCTCTCCGGCGGCTCGTTCGATGTGGTGCTGCTGGACGTGATGATGCCGGAGATGAGTGGCCTGGAGGTGCTGCGGCGTTACCGGGCTTCCGGCGGAGGCGCACCCGTCATCGTGCTCTCGGCGCTCTCGGGCGCGGAGGACGCGATGCGCGCCATGAAGATGGGCGCCAGCGACTACCTCTCCAAGCCGTTCAGCAATGACGAGCTGGAGGACGCGATGAGCCGCGCCGTGGGCGCCAGCCGCATGCCGGCGCGCCAGGCTCCGGCGGTGCAGGCGGCGGGCGCGGGGTCGTCCCGGGAAGAGTCGAGCGGGGAGCGGATCCTCATCTCGCACTCGCCGGCCATGCGCAAGGTGCGCGCGCTGGTGGAGCGCATCGCGGACACGGACGTGCCGGTGCTGCTGCTGGGCGAGTCCGGGACGGGCAAGGAAGTGATTGCCCGCGAGGTGCACGCGCGCAGCAACCGGCGCAACCGGCCGTTCATCAAGGTGAACTGCGCGGCGCTGCCGGGCGAGCTGCTGGAGAGCGAGCTGTTCGGCCACGAGCGGGGCGCCTTCACGGGCGCGACGGCGGAGAAGCCGGGCAAGTTCGAGCTGGCGGACCAGGGCACCATCTTCCTGGACGAGATCGGCGAGATGGCGATCCGCCTGCAGGCCAAGCTGCTGCAGGTGTTGCAGGACGAGGAGTTCTTCCGGGTGGGCGGCAAGAAGAGCGTCCGGGTGGACAGCCGCGTGGTGGTGGCGACGAACCGGGAGCTGGAGCGGGAGATCGAGCTGGGCAACTTCCGCGAGGATCTCTTCTACCGCCTGAACGTGGTGGCCATCCGGCTGCCGGCGCTGCGCGAGCGCCCGGAGGACGTGGTGCCGCTGACGGACCACTTCCTGAAGAAGTACGGGAAGCAGTTCATGAGCGGGGTGGCGGAGCTGCCGCCCGAGGTGCTGAGGGCCTTCACGGAGTACGAGTGGCCGGGCAACGTGCGCGAGCTGGAGAACATGGTGCGCCGGCTGTGCGTGCTGAAGGATGCGACGCTGGTGCTGGACGAATTGCGCTCGGGAGGCCGGACGCCGGCGAGTGCGCCGTCGCTGCCGACGTCGTACGCGGGAGACGGGGACGTGGAGCCCCCTGCGCCGACGATGCGGATGCCGGTGCCGGTCTCGGGGCCCTCGGCCACGGTGACGGCGGCGGGCCCGGGCGGCTCGGTGCAGGTGCTGGAGATGCCGGCGCGCGGGGTGGTGCCCGCGGCGGAGGTGCCGGTGAACCAGGTGGTGGCCGCGCCGAAGTACACGAATCCGTTCGACGTGCCGCAGCCGCCGCCTCCGCCGCCGACGATGCCGGAAGCGGAGATGTCGCTGAAGGACATCGGCAAGCGGGCGGCGATGTTGGCGGAGCGGGAGGCGATACTGGCCATGCTGCAGCGCACGGCGTGGAACAAGCGCCGGGCGGCGAGCAAGCTGCGCATCAGCTACAAGGCGCTGCTCTACAAGATCAAGGAGTGCGGCATCGTGGACCCGAGGGCCTCGGCCGAGTTCTGAGCCGAGAACCCATCTTGAGGATCCACTGAGCCTCGACCCCTCTCCCCTCGGGAGAGGGACGGGGTGAGGGTATCAGGGCCCTGAGTTGAGCCCCATGCGCCAGAGCTCCCTGGCCCATGGGGCTTCTTCCGTCTCAGGCATTGTCCCGGCGGACCTGGACCTTCTTGCCGCGCAGGGTGGCGCCACTGCACCGGCTGGCGCGGTGGCACGTGCTACTGTGCCTGTCCGGGCGAGACACGGCGCTCGCCACATGGCTGGCGCCGCTTGCGTGGTTGCAGCAGTCCACGGCACGGCTGATGCTGGTTGTCACGAAGCCACGCACGCACCTGCCGCCCATCCCTTTCCTCCTCGCGAGCCTTTTCGATCTGGCCGGACTGGATAACTTGGGATCAGTTCGTACGGAGCGTGGCCGGTGGGTCCCGATTCTCCCAGCAGTTCAGTGGCCACGTGTAGGGGTGATCACCCCTTTTCTGCGATGCCCTGCATTTGTCGCCATATTGTGCGTAGATCGTCGGCTCGGACCTTCAGCGAACTCCGCGTCACAATACGTTCCCATCTAGCGACATCGGCTGTTTCCACGAACGCCTTGAATTTGGACGCTTCAGACGGTGTGAGTGCGCCGTGCGTATGACGGAACTCATCACCCACAGCTTGTGAAAAGGCTCTTGGTACTCCTAGAAGCGAGGCTACGGCTGCTTCGGGAGAGTGGACGCCGTACTGGATATAGGCCGGCAGCATGGCGTCTGCGGCGGGAATCTTATCCACGTCGACATGCGCTCTCATGCTCCAGCCACGAAGGTAGGCGTGCGCGCCCCATGAGATGGTCTGCGATACCTTGCTGTAAACGTATGTGCCAGCCTTGCGAACTTGGTCAGGAAGGTCTTTGCCCCTAAATTCGGGTGCGAGTTGATGGAGGGGAGTGCCATCCATCCAGCCTTGGACGACGCGTGCGACGGCTTGCACATCCATCTGGCCTTCACCAACACCGATAGCTAGGTTGAGTTCTGGTAGCCATTGGAGCGCACTGACAAGGTGATCGAGTCCCTCCTGTCGCTGGCGCAGGATCTCTCCGGGGCCGCTGCGCAGTACCTCATCATGAGTGATCTGCGCGAATAGTGAGTCGAAGCTGAAGGAGCCAAGTCCGGTGGTATCCGCAATCTTCAGGTAACCAGTGTTCACCCCGCTGATTTCTCGAAGGTACGAGCGAGCAATGTCTCTGAGCCGCTGTGCTTGTGCTCCAGACTTTACCTGTCTGTTCGCAAGACTTGCTTGAAGCAGTTCTTCAAGGTCGTTAGTGGCCTTCGCTGGGCCTAACGTTGCGGCAGCGTGCGCCAAATACTGAATGAAGGGTCTGAGTTGAGGATGCTTCCTATAGAGTTCCTTGAGCGAGGAACCGTCGCCTAGTTGGCCGAGAATTGAGAGCAGGGCTGATGTGAGCGACTCCGATAGGCTTGAGGAATACTTCTCCCAGTGCTCACGGTCCTTTGGGTTAACGAAAATGATGATGCCGCGATCTGCAACACCGACCCTTCCGGCACGGCCAGCAATATTCCAAAACTCCCCTGGCGTCAGAGGTCCCGCGCCATTGGGCTTGTGGACTGACTGCACGAGGACCGCGGCGACGGGAAAATTCATTCCCTGTGCAAGGGTAGATGTTGCTGCCACAAACTTGATGGTGCCAGCGCGGATCTGATCCTCAATGAGATATCGCAGAGTGGGAGACAAGGCCGAATGGTGAAATGCAACTCCCCGTTCGAGGCAACTAGCAAGGAGGCTCTCCTCTCCATAATCATGGTGGGCCAGCGCTATTGCCACCCGGAGGGCGGGAGTTGTCGAAGTCAGCTCGGGCTGCTCGAAAGCAACTCTGCGGGCTACCTGTTCGGCAGCAGCACGCGAGCCACTGCACATTGTCAGGACGGTTCCAAGCTTGCTGAATCGATTGTAAAGGTAAGCAACACGATCCTGCGCGGAGTTCACCGAGCCGGCGGGTACATCGACGTGCACTTTGAGGTTGTCCGGCTTTCTCGCGCTTTCGTGTGGCTCCTGCCATTCAACTGTTAGTGCGCGATTTTTTCCTCCACCCTTGATGGTTGCGAGACCCAAAAGGACACGCGAGGGGCGCCAATGAACAGAAATCGGCGTACCGCGACCTTCTCCGAGCCAGTTCGCAATTTGGGGAGCATTTTCGACGAACGGGGTCAGCAACAGGAGGCGCGTCGCTGGATGCTCACGACGGAGGTTGGCGAGAAGCAATTCTAGCCGCACTCCTCGCTCTGAATCCTTCAGGAGATGTGCCTCATCGACAATAACGAGGCGCAGTTTTTCGGCCCATGTCGGATGTGCTCGCAGCAGTAGGTCGAGCTTCTCGGGTGTCGCGACGACCACGCCATCGGACGACTTGAGCAGTTCGATTTCAAAGGGATCCTCTTCGAATGCGCTCCCCGCTACAGACACCTCAATGCCCAGCCGCACCAAGTCTTCACCGAGTGTCCGGCGGACCTGGGTAGCCAGAGCTCGAGTAGGGCAGAGATAGACGACGCGAGTGCCCGTCTTGTACGCCTCGAATGCTTGGACGATTGCGAATTCGGCAAGAAGTGTCTTCCCCGCACTCGTCGGCATCTGAAGGACAACAGCGACTCGAGTTGGGTCGAGAAGATGCTGACGCAGCGCCTCTTGCTGGGACGGAAGGAGGCTGAAGACCGGCTTTTCTCGCACATTACTGGTAATGGTTGCGACCAGTGCGTCGAGACCTTCTGAAATGCCTCGCGCCTGGGTCCAGAGAGAGTCGCTCCGGATACACTCAAGGACGAGTGCGACGCCAGTCAGCCAGAGCAGTGCTTCCGGATCCCCTGCGAGTTCAAGATACTCTTCGGCTCGGGTGAGAAGGCGGCGCAGTTGAGGGGCAAAGTCTCGGTTCTTTTTCTCCCCATTTCCCGCAACTCCCGAGAGGACGAACTCGGACGTTCGAATTGTCGCTTCAGCAAGATGGTACAAGCCAAGCAACCCGAATGCGCCCGCCTTCGTGCTCTGTTGCTCAAAGCGCTGCGACTCAGCAGTTCTCTGATTCATCATCAAACTGCGGATGACTTCGCCGGATGCTGCGACGTCTGCGTGATCTCGCTGACGCACGAGATGTAGGAGAGACCGTCCAATGTCGTCACGTACGCGCTGGTCCCACATTGGCTGCGCGGCGACAGCTCTCGCCAAGGCGGTACCAACAAACGGACGATGGAGCATGAAGCGTACGTCGCTCTGCCGTCGGGCTGCTAAACCGGAGGCGGTCGCAAGGACGAGATCGTCTATGGATGGAGGCGTTCCTTGCGCCTCCATGGCACTGAGACACCCAGTCCACTTGTGGAACACCGAGCGCCAAGCATGCTCATGTGCCGCATCGAGCGCCTTAATGTCGTTCCGGAGGAAGTCAGGGCCGCCGAGTTCATCAAGGCGCTGCGCAAAAGCTGTCACTGCGGCGACCCGCAGTCGAGCCTCGGTATTCGGTGGAGTGGCTGCGGGTACGTCGATGCCTAGACGCGCGGCGAGCTCGGCGGTGTCAACCTTGCTCAGTAGGGTGGACACTTCTTGGGATTCAGAGAGTTGGATCAGCTCGTCCATCAGTCAGCCCTCGCCTTCAGCATGACTGAGTGGCCGAAGTCTCCGAGCGCGGTCCCCACGCCCAAGACGAGTCCATACGTCGTGGCGGGCGAAAACTGGGCGACCGAGCTCATGACTGAACCGAGGTCATCGAGATGGGCCGAAATCTTTCCTCGAACGAGCACTGGGGCGACGACAATCTTCGGGAGCACAGCCTTTCCCAAGAGTTCCAGCATCTTGATGATGGATGCCTTGAGGGCTGCGCTCTTCACTCGCAGCAGTAAGGCTGTGAGGGTGCGGCACAGTTTGTCTGGCTCCTTGGGGGCTTTCGTGCATTCTTTGATAAGGTCTTGAGCGATGGCAGGAGGCCGCTCCGCATCATCGCTCCCCTTGACGGTCACCAGCACGAGCGCGGTTGAACCGCCGAGCGCGACGAATCCACACCCATCGAAACCCAAAACGGGTTGGTTCGCGTTCGGCTTGCTGGCCTGCTCGGAAACGGGAAACTCAACAGCGTAGATGTCGGCCAGAGCCGCCTTTGCAAGAACCTCCGCCGTCTCAGCCCGGAAGTTCGAGAGATGCCGAGGCTTGTTTCCTTCAGTCTTCGGATCCGGTAGCCCTCGGCCAAATGCCTTCATGATGCTTGAGAGGTCGAAGTCCGCAGCAACGGCGGGGTCTACCTGACCGAGCTGCTCCAAGAGCTCGTGCTCGCCGTAGGCCTCTCTCACCATTTCCGCAGCATCCTCCTCTAGGGTGACACCGGGATCACAACCGCATGCTACTGCTGCCCAGCGATGGGCGTCCGGCGGTGGCGCATGTTGCTGAGCGATGACCGAGAAGTGCATGCGGTAGTCTTGGCGAAGGCTTGTGAGGAGGGCAGATTACTCTGGGCCCCACGGCCTCCAGCAGAAGATTCTTCATACCCTTGACGCGCCCGTCTCGCTGTGCGTGAGGAACTGGATCACTGCGCAAGCGGGCGGGAGGAAAGGACATACCACTCCCGGCAGTCTCCGGCGCGGTGGCTGTCCGAATGCGCGTGGGGACCGACGCAGTTCTCGGATGTGGACGAGCTGGTGCCGTCGTCCACAAGGAAGGCGATTTCCACAAGACGTTGGGGCGAACTGGTGACCTTGAAGCAGGGACTACTCGGGTTATCGAGGTCCCAGGTTGAGCCCCATGCGCCAGAGATCCTGGCCCATGGGGCTTCTTCCGTCTCAGGCCTTGTCGCGGCGGACCTGGACCTTCTTGCCGCGCAGGGTGGCCGAGCGCAGGGCGGTGACGATCTGATCCGCGAGGGGCTCGGGCACCTCGACGAGGGAGTAGTTGTCCCCGATTTCGATGGCACCGATGCGCCGGCCCTCGACGCCCGCCTCGCCGGCGATGGCGCCCACGAGGTCCGCGGGCCGGACCCCGGCATGCCGTCCCACGCCGATGAACAGCCGAGCCATGTCGAACTCCCCCGCCGAGGGAGGGCCCGCGCGCCGCTTGTCACCGCGGGGCGCCTTGGGTCCGCCGGGACCCGGCCGCTCGCCGAACCCGGGACGGGCCGCGGCCCGGGCGTTCTTGCCGGGCTTGGAGGGCCTGTCCGAGGGCGGGGCTTGCGTGGGGATCTCCTCCTCGGCCTCGTCGCGGCCCTCGACCTCCGCGTCGTGGAGGAGCTTCACCGCGGCGGCGGCCACATCCACCAGGTCGAACTCGGAGGCGAGGCTCTCCACCACGGTGCGGTAGGAGTCGAGCTCGCCGGCCACGAGGGCCTCGCGCAGGGAGGCGCGCACCAGCTCGAGCCGGCGGGCGCGCAGATCCGCCACGGTGGGCACGGTGGCGACCTCAATCCGCTGGCCGGTGAGCTTCTCGATGTTGCGCAGCAGCCGGTGCTCGCGCGGCTCGGCGAGGGTGATGGCGACGCCCTCGCGCCCGGCGCGGCCCGTGCGGCCGATGCGGTGGACGTACGCCTCGGGGGCGTTGGGCACGTCGTAGTTGACGACGTGGGAGAGCTTCTCGATGTCCAGACCGCGCGCGGCCACGTCGGTGGCGATCAGCAGCTCCACCGCGTGCGTCTTGAACTGTTTGAGGACGCGGTCGCGCTGGGCCTGATCCATGCCGCCGTGGAGGGCCTGGGCGCGCCAGCCGCGGCCGTTGAGGGACACGGTGCAGCTCATCCACCTCGGTGCGGGTGCGGCAGAAGACGATGGCGGCGGTGGGGGCCTCCACGTCCAGCACGCGTCCGAGGGTGGCGGCCTTGAAGGCGCGCGGGACGATGTAGGCCGTCTGGCGCACGCGGGGCCCGGTGCCGGGGGCCAGCTTTTCCTTGGCGATGCGCACGTGGACGGGGGCGTGCAGGTGGCGCTCGGCGATGGAGGCGATGCGCGGGGGCAGGGTGGCGGAGAAGAGGGCCGTCTGGTGCTTGTCGGGGGTGGCGTCGAGGATGGCCTCGAGGTCCTCGGCGAAGCCCATGTCCAGCATCTCGTCGGCCTCGTCGAGCACGACGGTGCGCACGGAGTCGAGCAGGAGGGACTGGCGCTTGAGGTGATCCAACGCGCGGCCCGGGGTGGCGACGATGACGTCCACGCCGCGCTTGAGCACGCGCAACTGCTGCGCGATGGGCTGGCCGCCGTAGAGGGGGAGCACGGTGACGCCGAGCTTCTGGCCGTAGCGGTGGATGGCCTCGGCCACCTGCATGGCGAGCTCACGGGTGGGGACGAGCACGAGCGCGGAGGTGGAGAAGGGCGCGAGCTTGCCGGGCGTGGTGAGGTTCTGGAGGAGCGGCAGGGAGAAGGCGGCCGTCTTGCCGGTGCCGGTGGCGGCGATGCCGAGCAGATCCTTGCCGGCGAGCAGCGGGGGCAGGGAGGCCCGCTGGATGGGGGTGGGCTCCTCGTAGCCAAGGCCACTGAGTGCCTCCACGAGGGCGGGCCCAAGGCCCAGTTGTTCGAAAGTCGGAATGGTCTCGGAAGGGGTGCTCACGATGGAGCGGGCTTGTACCACCCCTCTCGCCGGAGGTCTCTCGTCGTGTGCGCGGGTTGTCGGAGCGATGACTGCGACCCGGGGGCGAGGGGGGTGCTCAAGCCGCCGCGGCGGCCTCGAGAACTTCCTTCAGCGTGAGAACGAAGCGAGCTCCGCCCTCGGGCCGGTTCTCCGCGGTGAGGCTTCCCCCGGCCCGGCAGACGTACTCGTGGCAGAGCGCCAGCCCCAGCCCGGTGCCCTTTCCCGGCGGCTTGGTGGTGAAGAAGGGCTCGAAGAGCCGCGGCAGCGCCTCGGGCGGGATTCCCGTGCCGTTGTCCTCCACCTCCACCCGCACCCCGCCGTCCACCCGCCGGGCCCGGACCTCGATGCGGGCCCGGCGCGGGGGCACCGCTTCCTCCACCGCATCCGCCGCGTTGAGCAGCAGGTTCACCAGCACCTGCACCAGGTGCCGCTGCCCCAGGAGCACCTCGGGCAGCCGGGGCGTGATGTCCACCACCACCTCCCCCAGGCTGCGCAGGCGGACCGATGCCAGCCGCCGGGCCTCCTCGATGGCCTCCGCCGCCGAGCCCTGCTCGGTGGACGCGGGGCCCTCCCGGGCGAAGCGCCGCAGGTCCGTGACGATCTGCTGGATGCGCAGCACGCCCTGCCGCGTCTCGTCCAGCAGCTCGCGCAGCTCCGCCTTGTCCGGAGAACCGTCCACCTCCAGCAGCTCCCGCTCGAGGTAGTGCAGGTTGGACTTCACGAAGGCCAGGGGGTTGTTCACCTCATGGGCCACACCCGAGGCGAGCTGTCCCACCAGTACCAGCCGCTCCACCTCGGCGCGCTCGCGCTCGGCGCGCAGCCGGAGGCGCTCGCTCTCGGCCAGTTGCTCCAGGGCGTGCAACCGCTGCTCCTGCGCCACCTTCTCCGCCTCCCGCAGCCGCCGGTAGGTGCGTCCGCCGTAGAGGCCGAACGACCCGATGCAGACGAACGTGAGGATCTGGGGCAGGAAGGTCCGCGCGGGGATGCCCGCCAGGACGTTCAACACCGTCACCGCACCCAGCATCGCCCCGAGGCAGACCAGCGTGGGCAACCGGGAGTCCGGGGTGAACAGCGCGAGGATGAGGGGGGCGGAGACGAGCGTGACGAAGTAGGGGCTCGCCGGTCCGCCGGTGAAGTGGATGATCCCCGTCACTCCGGAGATGGACACCAGTCCGGCCGCTATCCCCGAGGCCCAGGGGGCCAGCCATCCCTCGCCGATGGCCACTCCGAGCAGCACGTAGCACAGGCTCCAGATGAGCTGGACGAGCGTGGGCCCGGGTTGGACGGTGCCGGAGAGCAGGATGTGCGCGAGGCAGATCGCCAGAATCGCCCCCGCGGAGACGAAGTAGAGCCTCCGTTTGACGCGGAGCTGCGCCTGGAGGGCGGTGTTGTCTGCGAGCATCACCCTGAACGCTGCCACGTCGCGGTGCACCCGCACGGTGACGCCCGGGACGCGCTCCCACGGACATCCGCTATAGGACACATGGCAATCACGGCTCCTCCCAGCGGCTGGCGGCGGGCTTCAGGTGTGGACGTCTCCATCTTGGGTGGGTTTTTGTGGGATATCGTTGGAAGGCGTCTATCACCGAGGCACGGACATGGCTCCTCTCTACCTGCTGGGATGTGGCTACACGTTGACGCGGCTGGCGCGCGAGGAGGCCCGGCGGGGACGTCCCGTGCGAGCGGTGACGCGCGACGAGACGCGCCGCGAGGAACTGTCCCGCGAGGGCGTCCAGCTCCTCTCGCTGGACGAGGCCGTGGCGTCGTCGAAGGGCGCCCACGTGGTGATCTCCATCCCTCCGGAGGCCGGGCTCGACCCCTCGCTGGCCGAGTCCCTGGCGCGCACCGGTCCCTCCCGCCTCGTCTATCTCTCCTCCACGGGGGTCTACGGCGGCGCTCGGGGCCACGTGGACGAGGACACGCCGGTGGACTCCACCTCCCCGAGAGCCCAGGGGCGTATCGAGGCGGAAGCGAGGTACCGCGCGCTCGGGGGAATCAGCCTGCGCATCGCGGGCATCTATGGTCTCGGCCGGGGCCTGCACGAGCGCATCCGTGCCGGCACGCTCCGCATCCCCGAGAGCGGGGGAGGCCGCATCTCCCGGGTGCACGTGGATGACCTCGCCGAGGCCATCCGGGTGGTGCTGGAGCGGGGAGAGCCGGGCGGGACGTACTGCGTGGCGGATGATCGGCCAGCGACCCAGGCGGAGACCGCCGCGTGGCTGTGCGCCCGGCTGGGACTGCCCCTTCCACCCTCGGTGCCCCTGGCTTCACTGCACGAGTCCCTCCAGGGGGACCGGGCCATCTCCAATGCCCGGTTGAAGGCGCTGGGGTGGCGGCCGCGCTACCCGGATTTCATCGCGGGTTTTTCCGCCCTCCTGGACGCCGGGGGTTGAGCTGACAGGCGCGATTCCGGCGACTTACGATGCCTCGCCACCTGTTCCACCCGGCTGACGAGGCGCGCGGTAACAGTTCGCGCCCGCTCCGGTGTTGAGGTGCGTGCAAGGCATGGAGGGACGACGTTGGCCATCGATGTGGAAGCCTGCTACCGCCGGTATGGACCGATGGTGCTCCGGCGCTGCCGCTTCCTCCTGCGCGACGAGGAGCGGGCGGTCGATGCCATGCACGACGTCTTCGTCCAACTGCTCGACCACCAGGAGGAGTTGAAGCAGACGGCCCCCTCCAGCCTGCTGCACCGCATGGCGACGAATGTGTGCCTCAACCGGATGCGCTCGGAGCGCCGGCGCCCGGTGGACTCGGACGAGGAGCTGCTGGTGCGCATCGCCTCGCTGGAGGACATGGAGGCCCGCACGGGAGCGGCGGCGGTGCTGGACAGGCTCTTCGGCCGGGAGCAGGTGTCCACGCGCACCATCGCCGTGCTGCACCTGGTGGACGGGATGACGTACGAGGAGGTGGCCCGGGAGGTGGGCCTCTCCGTCTCCGGTGTCCGCAAGCGCCTGCGCACGTTGCGCGCCCACCTGCAGGAACTGGAGGCCGCCTGACATGGCCCACCGCACGCCCGATTGGTTGTTGGAGCGCATCGCCCTGGGAGAGCTGCCGCCCGAGGAGCTCTCCGCCGCCCGCGCGCGGCTGGCCGCGGAGCCCGGTGGACTCGAGCGCCTCGCCAGGTTGGAGGCCGATGACGGCGCCACGCTGGCGAAGCTCCCGCCGTCCCAGGCCGCCGCCGAGGTCGCGCGCCGCCGCCGCGTCGTGGAGGCTTCCCGCTCGCTGTCCGCCTCCAGCCCTCCGCGCCGCTGGCTGCCGGCCGTCGCGCTGGGAGCGCCCGTGGCCGCGGGGCTCGCGTTGCTGATGCTCTTCTCCCAGCGGGAGCTGCCCGAGGAGTCCCGGCCCCAGCAGGCGGTGTTGCTGGAGACGACGCGCACCAAGGGCCTGGAGCCGAAGCTCCTCATCCACCGCCAGACGGCGGGGGCGCCCGAGCCGCTCGCGGACTCGGCCCGGGTGCGAGCGGGGGACGTGTTGCAGCTCAGCTACGTGTCCGGGGGCCGGCCCCATGGCGCGGTGCTGTCCATCGATGGCCGTGGCTCCGTCACGCTCCACGCCCCGGAGTCGCCCACCGGCCCGCTCGAGCTGAAGGGCGGCACGGTGCCGCTGCCCAGTGCCTACGAGCTGGACGACGCACCCGCCTTCGAGCGCTTCTTCTTCGTCACCAGCGACGAGCCCTTCGACGTGAACGCGCTGATGGAGTCGGCCCGCGAGCTGGCACGAGATCCCGAACGCGCGCGCCGCGAGCCATTGCCGCTGCCGCCGCCGCTTTCGCAGTCCTCGCTCACCCTGAAGAAGGAGCCTTGAGCCTGACGCATCGCGTGGTGCGTCAGGGCAGAAGATGGGCTTTCCGCCCGGAGAAGCCGGGCGCCCGGCGGAGCCGTGATCCGGACAACGGAGTGGCGCGGTGCCTGCCGTTTCAGGGTTCTCGGCGAGCCCCCCGGCCTGTCACGCTCGTGGGACCCGGCTGTAGACTGAAGGACCGGGAACTCGGGCCGGCATGTGGGCCGGCGAGAAGGGGCCATATGTCCACGCTGTTAGCGGCATTCAACGAGGGCGTCAGCCACTCGATGTCCGGCAACCACGCGGCCGCGCTCAAGGTGTTCGACCACGTGCTGTCCCAGGACCCCAGCCACGTGCTGGCGCTGAGCGCCAAGGGATCCTCGCTCACGAGTCTGGGCCGTCCACGCGAGGCGCTGAAGTGCTTCGAGCGCGCCATCGACCTGGACCCCGAGACGGCGGAGCACTACCGCAACGCGGCCATCTGCCAGTTGGAGTTGGACGAGCCGGAGGCGGCGAGGACGCTGCTGGATGAGGCCCTGCAGCTCAACACCGAGCTGGCCTGGCGCGAGGCGGCGGCGGTGGAGATCGCCAGCCTGGGCGAGGCGCTGCTGACGGAGTCGGGCAAGCACCGCACGCGGGGCATCGGGCTGACGGGCAAGGCGCGCTACCGGCACGCGCGCCACGTGCTGGAGATGGCGCTGGAGCTGTACCCGGCGCTGACGGAGGCGGCCCGCTCCCTGGCGGACGTCTGGGCGCACCTCGGGGACACCGAGAAGCGCGATCAGTACACGCAGCTCGCGGGCCGGCTGCTGCGCTCCTCCGCGGGCTGACCTGGTTGCCCGCTCAAAGCGGGCGCCACATGAGGTAGTGCGGGCCGATGCCGGGCAGCTCGAACTCGGCTCCCTCCGCGGCGAAGCCCAGCCGCTTGTAGAAGCCGGACGCCGTCGTGCGCGCGTTGCACCACAGCCGGGTGCCGCCCTGACGCGCCGCGTGATCGATGCAGGCCTGGAGCAGGGCCGCGCCGTAGCCCCTGCCCTGATCCGAGGCGAGCACCGCCATGCCCCGCAGGCGCCACTCGGAGGTGGACTTCGTGCCCGGCCGGGGTTCCCGGTAGAGCGAGGCCACGCCGTGCTGCTGGTCCCCCACGTACAGTGCCAGGTGGACGGTGTCCGGGGCGTCATCGCCCGGGTAGACGAGCTCCTCGGGCCGCTGGTGCGGGCGGAGCACGACGTGGCGGAGGTAGCGGGTCTCTGCGGCGGGAACCTGTCGGAGCTCGTACGGGGCCATGGCGCGGGGGATTCTCCCGGAGGGGCCGGAAAATAGGGGGAAAATTCAGCGGTATGCCGCCCGGGCGCCTCGTGCGTCCTCCTTTCTGGAAACCGGGCAACGAGGTCCAACCTTGAAGGGCACCGCCGTCATGGACGAGACGCCGATGGAAGCGAGGGACAATCCCCTCGACTTCGACGTGCTCGTGGAGGGGGAGCAGGCGGCCCTCCTGCGCCTGGCGCGCCGGCTCGTCTGGGACGGGGAGGAGGCGAGGGATCTGGTGCAGTCCACCCTGGCCGACGCCTACGAGAAGCGCCACACCCTGAGGGACCCGAAGGCGGGCCCGGCCTGGCTGCGGCGCATCCTCGTCTCGCGGGCCATGGGCCACCTGCGGCGGCGCCGGGTGTGGAACCTCGTGCGCGAGGTGTTGGACCTGGGCCCCGCCCCGCAGCCCTCGCCCGAGGAGCGCTTCGCCGGTGCCGAGCGCTGGCGCGCCTTCGGCCGGGCCCTGCGCACGCTCCCGGCCCAGCAGGCCACGGCCTTCTCCCTCCGCTACCTGGAGGGGCTCGATCTCGATGCCATCGCCGATGCCATGAACATCGGCCGGGGCACCGTCCGCATCCACCTGTACCGGGCGCTGCAGAAGCTCAAGGCCGCTGACGCGCTCCAAGGAGACACCCCATGAGTTGCCAGGACTTCGCCGCGGCCCTCGTGGACGAGCGCCTGCCCAGGCCTCCCGGCTTCCAGGCCCACCTGGAGCAGTGCGCCGCATGCCGCGCGCTCGCCGGGCTCCACGCTTCCGCCACTTCGCTGTGTCTGCCGGACCCGCCGGTGCCGGCTCCCATTCCGCGCGAGGCCATCCTCGGCGAGGTGCGCCGCCGCCAGTACCGCCGCCGCACGGTGGCCGGAGCCGGTGCCATCGCCGCCGTGGTGGCCCTGGTGCTGCTCGTCGCGCCCCGGGTGGGGACGCCGGTGGCCATCGAAACCGAGCCGGTGGTGGGGGGCCCCATCGAGGGCTCCCTGCGAGCCGGAGCGCCCATGGCGGAGGTGCCGGTGGGGCAGGGGAGTGAGGCCGCCTCGCTCGCGGTGCTGTTCGACGAGGTGCACGGCTACACGCGCACCCACCCGAGCGTCGAGGACGAGACGTACGCGCCGTTCGGAGCGCTCGCCGCGTGGGTGCGCCCGCCGGACGTCACGGCGCTCGACTCGGAGCCCTTCCAGACGGCCCTCGCGGCCTTCCATGTGTCGCAGTCCCGTTGAGCCGAAGTGAAAGGAGCAGAACCATGATGAAGAAGCTGCTGTGTGCCCTCGTGATCCTCACCGCGGTGCCCGCCTTCGCGCAGGACAGGGAGGAGGACGTGCGCATCCGGATGCACGGGCCGGTCAGGGCGCCGATGCCGCCCATGCCGCCGATGCCTCCCGAGCCGCCGATGGCACCGCCGTCCTTCGGGATTCCGGCGGATGTGGCGGCGAGGATCGGCCTGCCGCAGAACCTCGTGCAGAAGGTGCAGGACCTGAGCTTCGACGCCAATGAGGCGCTGATCGGCCTGGAGGCGGATCTCAAGCGGGCCCAGTTGGTGCTGGAGAAGGAGTTGCGCCAGCCGGCCCCGAACGAGGGGACGGTGAAGGACCTGGTGGAGAAGGTGGGCCGCGCGGAGACGGCGGTGCGCCAGAACCGGGTGGGGCTGATGCTGGCCATCAAGAAGACGCTGGGCCCCGACTACTGGCAGAAGCTGGAGGCGGAGATGGGACCCATGGGCATGGGCAGCATGCAGCGCCGGATCCTCATCCAGCGGCGCCTCGACGGCGTGCGCGGTGCTCCGGGTGCTCCCGCGGCTCCCGGGCAGGAGCGCGAGGAGCCCAAGCGCTAGGGCCGCCTCCCCGGAGTGCCGACGAGCCCACACTCGGCCCCGCCGTCCCCTTCCATCCCCCGGCCGAGTGTCCATGGTGCCGGGCATGGAAGCAGACAAGAAGCACCAGTTGGACGCGGATGCGGCCCAGCTCCAGCAATTGGGGTACGCGCAGCAGTTGCTGCGTGACATGGGCGGCTTCTCCAACTTCGCCGTCTCCTTCTCCATCATCTCCATCCTCACCGGAGCGGTGACGCTCTATGGCCATGGCCTGCGCTTTGGCGGGCCCTTCGTCATGACGGTGGGGTGGCCGTTGGTGGCGGTGATGACGCTGTTCGTGGCGGCGAGCCTGGCGCAGCTCGCCTCCTCGTTCCCCACGGCGGGAGCGCTCTACCACTGGTCGGCGATGCTGGGAGGCCCGCGGGTGGGCTTCTTCACGGCGTGGCTGAACACCATCGGCCAGTTCGCGATCACCGCGGGCATCGACTATGGGCTGGCGGAGTTCCTGGTGGACATGCTCGGGTGGCCGCGGGAGCGGGGCTATGTGCTGCCGATCTACGCGGCCATCCTGTTGTCGCACGCGGTGCTCAACCACGTGGGCGTGCGCGCGGTGGCGCTGCTCAACAACGTGTCGGCCTGGTACCACGTGGCGGGCGTGGCGGTGGTGATCGGGGCGCTGGTGGCCTTCGCGCCCCGGCAGGACGCGGCCTTCCTGCTCACGCGCGTCTCCTCCGAGAGCAATTTCTACATGTACGGCTTCCTCATCGGCCTCCTGCAGGCGCAGTGGACGTTCACCGGCTATGACGCCAGCGCCCACGTGTCGGAGGAGACGATGGACCCCACGCGCAACGCGCCCTGGGGCATCTTCCTGTCGGTGGCGGTGAGCGCGGTGGTGGGCTACGCGCTGCTGGTGGGGGTGACGCTGGCGATCGGGAACCTGCCGGAGGCGGCCGCCGCGCCCAACCCCTTCCTGTACGTGCTGCGCCAATCGCTCGGGCCGGCGCTGGGCGGGGCGCTGGTGTGGATCGCCATCGGGGCCATGTGGTTCTGCGGACTGTCCTCGGTGACGTCCAACTCGCGCATGCTCTTCGCGTTCGCGCGGGATGGGGGGCTGCCGGGCTCGGCGCACCTGGCGAGTGTGTCTCCGCGCTTCCGCAGCCCGCACGTGGCCATCTGGGTGTCGGTGGCGGCGGCCTTCGGGGTGGCCATCTGGAGCGGGGCCTACGCGGCCATGGTGGCGCTCAGCACGCTGGCGCTCTATGCCTCGTATGCGCTGCCCATCTGGGTGGGCCTGCGGGCGAGGCGCACCGGGGCGTGGTCGCACCGGGGGCCGTGGGACCTGGGGCGCTTCTCCTCGCTGGTGAACGGGGTGGCGCTCGGCTGGTGCGCGGTGGTGATGGTGCTGTTCGTCCTCCCGCCCAACCAGTTGGCGGGGTACACCTTCGCGGGCGCCCTGGCCCTGCTGATTGTCTACTGGGCGGCATCGCAGCGGCACACCTTCGTTGGACCCAAGGTGACATTGCTGGCTCCGGCCCCAGTCCAGGCGGGTTCCGCGAAATGAGATCTGCTAGGACGCGTTCCAAGGTCCCTTCTTCTGGAGTGGCACACGTATGAGCAAGCGGCAGCAATCCGATTCCTCCGAGCTGGTCAGCGCCGCGGCCTCCATCGAGGAGGAGCTGCGCAAGTTCGAGTCGCTGGCGGAAGAGGTGCGCACGGGCACGATGAAGTCGCAGAAGAACCTGGAGAAGATGGGCAAGCTGCTGACCCAGGTGGCGGACTGCGACGAGCGGCTGGTGGGGCACATGCGCACGCTGCTGGGGGTGCTCAACGGGTGGAGGGATCGCCAGCAGGCGTTGGCGTCCGAGGTGAATGAGCGGGCGCTGGAGCTGCAGGAGCGCACGAAGGTGTACCAGTCGCTGATGGAGCGCTTCGGCGAGCTGGGGCAGCAGGCGGCGTCGCTGAGCTCGCAGATGCACCAGGTGGCGGGGATGACGCAGCAGGGGCAGGCGATGAAGACGGAGGAAGTCATCGCCTCACTGCAGGCGGTGAACGAGCGGATGACGGAAGTGGCGGAAGGGGCGGGGAAGCTGGCGAGCGACGCGGAGGCACAGGACTTCGTGGACGTGTCGCGCGATGCCGAGTCCCTGCGTCAGCAACTGCTGTCGGCGCGCAACCGGGCGAACCTGCTGCAACAGAAGCTGCACTCGGCGAACGCCTGAGCCCCAATATCCCCTCTCCCGGGGGGAGGGTGCCCGGACCCCGGGTTGAATCCGTCACCCGCCGGTCTGTGTGCCGGGCTCCGCCGGAGCCTCGGGCTCCTTGTGGAACATCTGGGCGAGGAGCCGCTCCGCCGCATCCGCGAGCAGATCGCGCTCCAGCCGGATCTCCTCGCCGAAGAAGCGTTTGCCCACGGAGGCATCGAGCACGTGGGTGGCGAGCAGCGCAAACGCGGCCGCCTCGTCGAATGAGGTCTCGGAGGCGAGCACACGCTTGCCGGGCTGGAGATCCTCCTGATCGAAGCGACCCTCCCAGTTCTCGCCGAGGGTGACGGAGAAGTACTGCACGGCCACGTTGCCGGGGCGGGCGGTGTGCGAAACCGCGACCACGGCGCGCAGCCGGGAGAGCTCCTCCGGAGTCATCTGCTGCTTCCAGGCCTCGACGGTGGCGTGCATGGTGTCGAGCTGGTCGCGGGCGGCGTCCTCGGCATTGCGGAGGATGTCCGGGACCTGGGCGCGGGTGAAGGCGGCGAGGGCCTCGGCCGTGACGCTGCCCTGCGCGAGCACCTGCTCGAGGAGCGCGGATGACGCATCGAGGATGCGGCGTTGGCGCGCACGCTGCTCCTGGGAGAACCCGCGGTGCTCGAGGCTCTCCGAGGCCGAGGCAATGAGCCGCCGGATGTCGGAGAGCCGGCCGCGCAGGGCCGCGTCGATCGCGCCGCGCCGGTCCGAGAGCAGCACATGGAGGGCGAGGGGGATATGGGTGACGACCTTGAGCTCATGGTAGCGCCGGGTGCGCGCGGGCCCCACGAGGCGCTGGCCGCCGCGCCGGAGGATGAGCAGGTCGTCGATCTGGGCGATGACGGGGCCCATGTTGGCGAGGACGGCATCGCGGCGAGCGGCGTAGGCCTCACGGAAGGCCGTGTTGAGGGCGAAGAGCGGATCAGCGGGCTCCAGCGCGGCGGGGGTGCTCGGTGGGGCGGAATCAGCGGGGCTTTCAGCCATGCGGGCACGGTAGCGCAGGTGCGGCAACCCCAACACCGTCACGAGTCCTACGGTTGTCCCTGGGTACTGGGGATGCGTGCGGATTGTTGTTCGGCCTGGGTGTGGAAGCCCCGGCGTATGGCCGCCTCCAGCAGGTCGAGCTGCTCCTGGATGACAGTCCGGCGCTCCGCGGGTGCCACCGAGAGGAGATCCACGAGGACGGCGCGCAGCCGCCGCGCCACCTGGATGTCGCCTTCGCTGTACTCCCGAATCTCGTCCAGACCGAGTCTGACGAAGGTCTCCCAATCCGGGCGCGGAAGGATGAGGCGGAGCTGGCCGGAGGCGTCCACGCGGGTGGGCGCGGGAATGGCCCGCGTGGCCAGTGAGCGGAGCAGGTCATGGATTTGATCCAACGCCTGGACCGCCGTGGTCGGATCATTGATAGCCGCCGACAGCGCGCGGTCCGCCACATCGACCAGTTGGCGGAATCCGAAGGCAGGGTCCTGGTGGGGGGTACGCTCAGCCCCGACCACCACGTAGTCCCGGGGCTCCTCCGGGCTCAACCGCCCCTTGCCCCACACCTTGAAGAGGGGCGCCCCTCGCGGGAGGAAGTCGCCGACCAGCGGCACGAGCCCGATGATCACATCCCGGTGGCGCGCCAGCGTCATCAGCTCCTCCTCCTCGACGGCCACCACCACGCCGGGAGGCCGGTCGTGGGGAATCACCAGATCGGGCGGCTCCGGGGGAAGCGGGATGGGCTCCGCTGGCTCCTCGGCCTGCTCCGGGTACATCCGTTGGATGCTGCGCCGTGTCTCGTCCGCGACCCGGCGGACCACGTTCACGGCCCGGATGGAGTGGGCCATGTGATGGATGTAGCGGACGAAGACCCCCAAGCACAGGATGACCAGGGCGAAGGCGACGAAGATGGAGAAGGCCGGCACGAACCCGGGATTCTGGTCCGTGCCGTCGCGGACCTCCGGCAGCAGCATCATCGCGTAGGCGAAGCTGCCCACGAACATCCCCATGGAGAACTGCGTGAGCTTGTCCTCCAGGAAGGTTCTCAGGACACGGGGAGAGAACTGGGAGCTGGCGAGCTGAAGCACGAGGATGGTGATGGAGAAGACCACTCCCGTGAAGGCCATCAACGAGGAGGCAATCGTGGACAGGAACTCCCGCGCGCTATCGGGCTGCCCGTTGAAGAGATACCAGGCCTGCCGGTGCTGCCCGATGCTCTGGTCCACCCGCAGCAACGCGGCCACGAGGCTAATCGCGGCCAGCACCGAGGCGGCGGGTGCCAGCCACAGGCTGGTCCGGAAATACTCGCGGAGGAACGAAGGGTGAACCTTCCTCAAGACGCCCATGTAGCGCATACGCTCAGCGCCCCCTGGGCAGCTTCGTCCCGCCCAGCTCGAGGATGCGCTTGAAGTGCTCGGCGCTGACGGGGACCACGCTCACCCGGCTCCGGGTGAGGAGTTGAATGTCCTTCAAGTCTCGCGTGGCCTTGACGGTGGCGAGCGTCACCGGCTCCTTCAGGGCCACCACGGGGCCCACTTCCACCGAGGCCCAGTTCTCCCCGGGCGCGGTGGGGTCCTCTCCCGGCTCGGTGAGCACGCGGGCCACGGCCACCACGGCCTTGCCCTCGTTCGAGTGGTAGTAGAGGCACAGGTCTCCGGGCTTCATGGCCCGGAGGTTGTTGCGAGCCTCGAAGCTGCGCACGCCCGTCCACTCCGTCCTGCCGTCCTTCTCGAGCTGAGCGTAGGCGTAGACGGAGGGCTCGCTCTTGATCAGCCAGTACTGGGGTTTCGCCATGGCGGTGCTAGATAGCAGGCCCATGGCCATCCAGGGATACGACGCACTCGACGCCACCGCACTCGCCGAGCTGGTCCGCGAGAAGGAGCTTCCATCCGACCGAGCTGGTGGAGGAGGCCATCTCGCGCATCGAGGCCGTCAACCCGAAGCTCAACGCCGTGGTCCACAAGATGTACGAGCAGGCGCGCAAGGCGGCCGCGGGCCCGCTGCCCGAGGGGCCCTTCTCCGGGGTGCCCTTCCTGGTGAAGGATCTGGACGGCTATCTGGCGGGAGAGCCCTACGCGGGCGGGTGCCGGGCGCTGGTGGGCTTCGTCCCGGACCACGACTCGGAGCTGATGGCCCGCTTCCGCCGCGCGGGTGTCATCTTCGTGGGCAAGACGGCCACGCCCGAGCTGGGCATCCTCGGCGTCACCGAGACGGCGCTGAACGGGCCGACGCGCAACCCCTGGAACCCCGAGCACACGCCGGGCGGCTCCAGCGGAGGCTCGGCGGCGTGCGTGGCGGCCCGGGTGGTGCCCATGGCCCACGGGGGCGACGGAGGCGGCTCCATCCGCATCCCCGCGTCCGCCTGTGGCCTCTTCGGCCTCAAGCCCACCCGCGCCCGCAATCCACTGGGCCCGGACGTGGGGGAGGGGTGGGGTGGCTTCGTCCAGCAGCACGTGCTGACCCGCAGCGTGCGGGACAGCGCCGCGATGCTCGATGCGACCCACGGAGCGGATCCGGGCGCGCCCTATGCGGCGCCGCCGCCCGCGCGGCCCTTCCTCCAGGAGGTGGGCACCGCGCCCGGCCGCCTGCGCATCGCCTTCTCCACCGGCTCGCTCTTCGGCAGGTACGTGCACCCGGACTGCAAGGCGGCCGTCCAGGACGCGGCGAAGCTCTGCCAGGAGCTGGGACACGAAGTCATCGAGGACGCCCCGCGCTTCGATCGCGGGGAGATGGTGCGCGCTTACCTGGTGAACGTCGCGGCCAACGTGACGGTGCAGCTGGAGGAGATCGGCCAGCAGATGGGCAAGACGGTGGGCGCCGCCGACGTCGAGCCGTCCACCTGGGCGCTCGCGCAGCTCGGCTCCATCCTCACCGCGGCCGATCTCCAGCGCGCGCGCAACGCCATGCACCACGCCAGCCGGCTCATGGCGGCCTTCCACGCGCGGTACGATCTCTTCCTCGACGCGACGCTCGCGTACCCGCCGGTGCGCGTCGGGGAGCTGGCGCTCAAGCCCGCCGAACTCGCCGCGCTGGCCGTGCTGCGCAAGCTCCCGCTGAAGCCCGCCTTCCTCAAGCTGCTCGACGAGCTCGCCGGCAACAGCCTGGAACGCACCCCGAACACCCAGCTCTTCAACCAGACGGGGCAGCCGGCCATGTCGGTGCCGCTCTACTGGAATACCGCCGGGCTGCCCGTGGGCGTGCAGTTCGCCGCCCGCTTCGGAGACGAGGCCACCCTGTTCCGCCTGGCTTCGCAGCTCGAGCAGGCCCGCCCGTGGGCCGGGCGTATTCCCTGACCTCCAGAAACACCAAGGGCCTGCCTCCGTGGTTGGGAGGCAGGCCCTGGATTGAGCCTCATCGCTCGGCGAAGTGGCTCACGTCCCCATCAGATGGGGCGCACGTTCTGCGCCTGCAGGCCCTTCGGGCCGCGGGCGACGTCGAACTCAACGCGCTGGCCCTCGGCCAGGGTGCGGAAGCCCTCGGTCTGGATGGCGGTGTGGTGGCAGAACAGATCCTCGCCACCGCCCTCCTGCGTGATGAAACCGAAGCCCTTCGCGTCGTTGAACCACTTCACAGTACCAGTAGCCATTACTTGTCTTCTTTCTCGTCCGACGCGTTGGAATGCGCCGGATCTCCGCCGCTCTGTGCGACCGGAGGCCCCTATCTGGCAGCTTTGAGGGAACAAAGGAAGTCCCCCCTTTCATTTCTTCGCGAAAAGTGTCGGGGGGGAGTCAACTGGAGCGCCCGATGAAGAGGGTGTGGAGGGCTCCACCCCCCTTGCCGCGCGCCGGGGTCTCCACCACGTCGGTGGCGAAACCCGCCCGTTTCAATCGCGTGACGAAGGCCCTGTCCGGAGCGGCGGACCACACCACCACCACGCCCCGGGGCTTGAGGGCGCGCCGGATGGAGGCCAGTCCCCGCTCGCCGTAGAGCCAGCGGTTCTCCTCCTGGGTGAGCGCCTCGGGGCCGTTGTCCACGTCCAGGAGCACCGCGTCGTAGTGGCCCTCCGCCTGGCGGAGCAGCTCCCCCACGTCGCGTGTCTCCACCTTCACCCGGGGATCATCCAGCGGCCGTCCGGCCAGGGGTCCCAGGACGCCCTGATTCCACGCGACGACCGCGGGCACCAGCTCCGAGACCACCACCTCGGCCCCCGGGGGGAGCCGCTCCAGTGTGGCCCGGACGGTGTAACCCAGCCCCAGTCCGCCGACGAGCACCCGGGGCCGCTTGCCGCCGAGGCCCGTGCAGGCCACCTCGGCCATCTTCTCCTCGGAGCCATGCTGGCGGCTGGACATGAGCTCGTGGCCGTTCACCCGGATGGCGAACTCCTCGCCCCGTTGGTGCAGCACCAGCTCGCCACCGCCCGGCGCGGGCGACCGATCAATCACCTTCCACGGCTTCATCGCCCGCTACCTTACGCGTTCCCGAGGCGCCGTGGAGGTCCCCTCTCCCTTTGGGAGAGGGTCAGGGTGAGGGTCTTCCGGACTAGCGGGCCTCGGCCGCCTCGTCGTGACCGACCTCGGCCATCAGCGAGGCCAGCTCGGCCTTGAGCTTGTCCTTGGCGCGGATCTCGAGCTGGCGGGCGCGCTCGCGCGAGAAGCCGAAGTGCTCGCCCAGCTCGCTCAGCGTCATCTCCGCGTCACCCATCACGCGGTTCTCGATGATGAAGCGCTCGCGCGGATCCAGCCGCTGCAGCGCGAGGCGGATGCGCTCGCGGGTGATCTGCGCCTGCTGCCGGTCGGCGACCTCGTCCACCTGGGAGGCGCCCTCGGACTCGACGAAGTCCAGGTGCGTGGCGTCACCCTCCTCGCCCACCGGGGCGTCGAGGGACAGGTCGCGGCCGCCCATGCGCTGCTCCATCTCGCGCACCTCGGAGGCCTTCACGTTGAGCTTCCGGGCGATCTCCTCGGCGTCCACGATGGCGCCGTCACCCGAGCCCAGCTTCTCCAGCTCGCGGCGCGTCCGGGCCAGCGAGAAGAACAGCCGGCGCTGCGCCTGCGTGGTCCCGAGCTTCACCAGCGACCAGTTCTTGAGGATGTAGTTCTGGATGTACGCGCGGATCCACCACACCGCGTAGGAGATGAGGCGGATGCCCTTGTCCGGATCGAACTTCTGCACCGCCTTCATCAGGCCGATGTTCCCCTCCTGGATGAGGTCGGACATCTTGATGCCGTAGGAGCGGTACTCGTAGGCGACCTTCATCACGAACCGCAGGTTGCTCGTCACCAGGCGGTGGCCGGCGGACAGGTCGCCCGAGCGGAAGCTGCGGGCCAGCGTCTGCTCCTGCTGCACGGTCAGCAGCGGGTACTGGCTGATGTCCGAGAGGTACGTGGTGAGGGTTTCGGCGGAGGAGAGGGAGGAGGTGGCCTGCATGGGGTCTCTCGGGGGATGGAGGACGTTGAGCTTCGCGCTGCGACTTCGTGCCCATTGCCAAAAGCAACCGGGATGCCAGCGCCCGTCTGGCAACGTTCCTCAGTGAAAGCAGGTGGTTGCATCGCGAGCCCTTCGTGCCTAGGGCGGAACGCTGTCGTTTTTACAGGGCCCGTTTTGGAGGTTTTTTCGGGCCCTACCTGGGCGTACGGCCGCCTACTTGCTGCCCCGAGGTAGGAGTCAGGTGTGAAGCACTGGACGGGAGGGGGGCCTGGCCGGGGCCGAGCGTGCGCTGCTGGACGTCTGGAGGGCCCGGTGTACGGGGGTCCAAATGCTCGGGTCCGGCGGTTTGTGGATATTTGATCATCATGAAGAGCCTCCCAGAGCTGCCGTACCGCGAGCTCTTCCTATCCATCGTCGAGGAGATGCCGGACGCCGTCTTCACCAAGGATCTGCAAGGGCGCTACACCTTCATCAACGGTGTGGGTGCGCACTACCTCGGCAAGCCGGTGGAGGAGATCATCGGCCGCACCGACCGCGAGCTGCTGTCCGAGGAGGAAGCGCAGAACACGCTGGAGTTCGATCGGCAGACGCTGCTGGCCGGGCGCACGCTCTATGCGGAGATGAGCGAGGAGATGGCGGGGGTGCAGCGTGAGTGGCTCTCCACCAAGGGCGTCATCCGCCAGCCGGATGGGCAGGTGGTGGGGCTGTTCGGGATCGCCCGGGACTTGTCGCACCACCGGCGGGGCGAGGCGGCCCAGCGCCAGAGCGAGGCGCTCTTCCGGGCGGCGGCCGGCAACAGCTTCGACGCCTTCTTCATCCTCCGGGGCGAGCCGGAGCTGCTGCGGCTGCTGCGCCTCAACACGCACGCCGAGTCCCTGCTGGGCTGTGAGGCGCGCGTGGCGGAGGGAAAGCCGCTCTCCGGCTTCCCGCAGGCGGCCTTCATCGCGCCACGCCACCTGTGCGACCAGGTGTGGCGGACCGGCCGGACGCATGACGACGAGGTGGATCAGCTCCTGCCCGGCAAGGGCCGCCGCTGGTTCCGCCGCCAGCTTTGCGCGGTGGGCGACTGCATGGCCGTCACGGTGCGCGACATCACCGCGCAGCGCGAGAACGAGGTGCGCCTGCGGCTCAACGAGCGCATGGCCTCCATCGGGATGCTCGCCGCGGGGGTGGCGCATGAAATCAACAACCCGCTGGCCTTCGTCTCCAGCAACCTCGGCTTCATCGGCACCGAGCTGCGCCGGCTGTCGCTGCCGGAGGAGGACGGGCAGGAGCTGATGGAGGCGCTCAACGAGGCCCGCGAGGGCACCGAGCGCATGCGCCTCATCGTCGAGAGCCTCAAGGCGCTCTCGCGGGGCGACACGGTGACCACCCACCCGTTGGATCTCCACGAGCTGCTGGAGAACGCGGTGCACCTGGCGTGGGGCCGGTTGCGCAGCCGGGGACGGCTGGTGCGCGATTATGGAGAGTTGCCCCAGGTGCTGGGCAACTCCGTGCAGCTGGCCCAGGTCTTCACCAATCTGCTGATCAACGCGGCGCAGGCGCTGCCCAAGTCGGGCGGGGAGATCCGCCTGGTGACGCGCATGCACGGCACCTCGCAAGCGGTGGTGGAGGTGCAGGACAACGGCTGCGGGATTCCCGTGGAGAACCTCGAGCGCATCTTCGAGCCCTTCTTCACCACCAAGCCGGTGGGCGAGGGCACGGGCCTGGGGTTGTCCATCAGCCACGACATCATCCGCGGGCTCGGAGGAACGATGTCCGTGGAGAGCATCGTGGGGCAGGGGAGCACCTTCCGCGTCCTGCTGCCGGTGGCGCACGAGCACGAGGCGGAGGATCCGCGCTCCGAGGACCCTCGTTCCGAGGATCTCCACCACGGCTCGGTGGCCTAGCGCCCCTCCTTGATTCGGACCCCGAGGGTGTTTACCTGATGGAGCGGCCCGAGGAGCGAAGGCCCTCCGGTGCGAGGGATGTGCTATGCGCCCGGGCGGACAGGACGGGGCATCGCGGCCTCCGGGCGCGTTCCGTCCAGTGAACGAAAGGCACGATTCGATGGCGTCACTCACCGAGACGTTGACCAACGAGAACAAGAAGGCGGCGGTCGTCGACGACTGCTGCGCGCTCATCGACGCCGAGGTCGCCGACAAGGGCGGCATCTCGGGTCTCGCCATCAAGGCGGGCTACAGCGCCGTGAAGAACATCAAGCCCGGCTTCATCCGGCACGCCGTCGTGGATCTCCTCCCCGACTTCGCCAAGGCGCTGGATCCGCTCTTCCAGGAGGCCAAGACGGGCGGGAAGCCGGTCGGGGCCCACATCGCGTCGAACTCGGGGCGCGCCGCGGATGCCCTGCTCGCCATCACCGACGGGAAGGTCCGCAACGCGCAGAGCGGTCTCGTCAAGGGCACCTACGAGAAGCTGCGCGGCACGGCGAAGAAGAACGTCGAGGCCGCCATCCCGCGCATCGGCAAGCTCATCGAGAAGCACGGGGGCTGAGCCCGGAGCCCAACCCGGTCCCCCTCCCGAGGGCAGAGGGGTGGGGGAACGGAGGGGCCTACCGGCGGAACTTGTCCGTGGCCTCGATGAGCGCGGACGTGGTGCCCGGCTCGTACGCCGCGTGGCCCGCGTCCGCGATGATCTTCAGCTCCGCCTCCGGCCAGGCCTTGTGCAGCGCCCAGGCACTGTCCATGGGGCAGCACATGTCATAGCGGCCCTGGACGATGACGGCCGGGATGTGGCGGATGCGCGGCACGTCGTCCAGCAGTTGCGTGTCACTGCGCAGGAAGGCGCGGTTGACGAAGTAGTGGCACTCGATGCGCGCGAAGGCGAGCGAGAAGTCGTCCTCGCCCAGGTGCGCGATGTAGTTCGCGTTGGGCGCGAGGTAGCTGGTGCGGCCCTCCCACACGCTCCAGGCCCGCGCCGCCTCCTGGCGCACCTTGGGATCGTCTCCCATCAGCCGCCGGTGGTAGGCCTGGACCAGGTCCCCCCGCTCCTCGGGGGGAATGGGCGCGAGGTAGTCCTCCCACGCGTCCGGGAAGATGGTGTGCGCGCCGTGCTGGTAGAACCAGCGGATCTCCTGCTGGCGCAGCAGGAAGATGCCGCGCAGCACCAGTTCCGAGACGCGCTCCGGGTGCTTCTGCGCGTAGGCCAGCGAGAGCGTGCTGCCCCACGAGCCGCCGAATACCTGCCACTTCTCGATGCCCAGGTGGCGGCGCAGCGTCTCCATGTCCTCCACCAGGTGCCAGGTGGTGTTCTCCTCCACGCTGGCGAAGGGCGTGCTCTTGCCGCAGCCGCGCTGGTCGAACAGGACGATGCGGTACGCCGCGGGATCGAAGAAGCGCCGCTGCTTGGGATCCGTGCCGCTGCCCGGCCCACCGTGGACGAACACCACCGGCTTGCCCTTCGGGTTGCCGCTCTCCTCGAAGTAGAGTTCGTGGAGGTCGGACACGCGGAGGCGGCCGGTGTTGTAGGGCTCGATGGGCGGGTAGAAGGTGCGGAAGCTCGGTGGTGGCCATGAGCGCGCACCCTAGCAGACGAGGCCTTCAGTGCACGCCGGTCTTCAGGAAGACGCGGAGCGCTTCCGCCACGCTCCAGGCCTGCGCGACGCACCCGCGTGGCCGGTACGGCTCCGTGGCGTCGAAGATCTCGCTGATCTGCCCCACGCCCGAATGCTCCAGGTGCTCCTCCAGACCCTTGAGCAGTGCCCGCGCCGCCGCCTTGTCCGAGTTCACCTTCATCGTCGCGTCCACGTAGTGGCCGATCAGCCAGCCCCACACCGTGCCCTGGTGGTACGCCGCATCGCGCGCCCGCAGGTCGCCGTCGTACTTCGGCTTGTAGTCCGCGTGTCCCGGCGCGAGGCTCCGCAGGCCCACCGGCGTCAGCAGCTCCTTGCGCACCTTCTCCATCACCGGCTCCCACTTGTCCCGCCGGAGCACCGGGTACTTCAACGAGATGGCGAACACCTGGTTGGGCCGCACCGCCGGATCGTCCTTCCCGTCCTCCCCATCCACCACGTCGAACAGGCACGCCGCCGCCGCGTTCCAGAAGCGCCGGTTGAAGCTCGCGTAGGCCTTCTCCGCCGCCGCCGCGTAGGGCCTCGCGTCCTTGCCCAGCCGCTCCGACCACTCCACCATCAGCCGCAGCGCGTTGAACCACAGCGCGTTGATCTCCACCGGCTTCCCGCGCCGCGGCGTCACCACCCAGCCGTCCACCTTCGCGTCCATCCAGGTGAGCTGGTAGCCCTCCTGTCCCTGGCTCAGCAGGCCATCCGCCGGATCCGCGCGGATGTTGTGCCGCGTCCCCTTCAGGTGGTGCTCGATGATGCCCGCCATCGTCGGGTAGAAATCGCGCAGCAGCTCCTCGTCCTGGGTGTGCTCGAGGTAGCGGTCCACCGCGTGGAAGAACCACATGGTCGCGTCCGCGGTGTGGTACAGGCCCTCGTTCCCGCCCTCGGGGAAGAGGTTGGGCAGCAGGCCGTCGCGCACGTAGTGCTGGAAGGTGCGCAGGATGGCCGCCGCCGTGCGGGGCCGGCCCGTGCACAGCGTCAGCCCCTCCAGGGAGATCATCGTGTCCCGGCCCCAGTCCGTGAACCAGTGGTAGCCGGCGATCACCGAGCGCGCGTCCTGGCCCACCGCACGCGCCCAGGCGTCGTCCGCGGCGCGCATCGGATCGATGATGAACTGGTCCGCCGCCAGCACCAGCCGCGCCGGCACGCCCGAGCGCGCCTCCTCCGGCACCCGCACCAGCAACCGCCGCTCGCGCTCGTACTCCAGCGCCAGCGTCTCCACCGGATCCCGCTCCAGGACGGCCTGGTCCTCCGTGGTGATGCCCATCGCCAGGTGCTCGCCCGGCCGCAGGGTGCACTCGAAGTAGCCCGGGCTCGACAGCGTCTCCACGAAGTCGTACCCGCGCGACTTCTCCACCCGGTAGAACTGCGGCGTGCTCGTCTCGCCCAGGCTCACGAACGGCGCCGGGCAGGGCGAGTAGATGCGCATCCGCATGGGCGGCGCGCCGTCCGTGGCCTGCAACTCCACCCGCGAGCCCCTCAGGTGCACGACGGGCTCGAGCAGCGTGGCGTGCAGCTTGTCGTCGTGCATGCGCAGGGCCGGGAAGGGGCGCAGCCGCAGCGTCACCTCCGGACCCGACACGTGCTCCCACAGGATGACGAGCGTGTTCTCCCCGTGCACCAGCGCCAGCTTGCGTTGGAGGCGCGTCTCGCCCACCTGGTAGCTCCAGTGCGGCACCAGGCCGTCCAGGTGGAAGCCGCGCAGCAGCGTGGCGCTCTCGGACACCTGCGTCCCGTCCGCGCGCTCCTCCGCGTCCAGCCGGTACGTCTTGCCGCCCACCACGGCCTGCTCGTCCAACCGCGCCAGCATCACCGTGCGGCCGCGCTTCTCCAGGCCGGGAATGAACAGCCCGTGGTAGCGCCGCGTGTTGCACCGCGCCACCGTGCCCGAGGCATAGCCGCCGCGCCCATTGCTCACGAGCCACTCGCGGGTGAGGACGTCCGAGAAATCCGCGCCCGTGGGCCACTCGAAGGCGAGCCGGGGCAGGGAGGGGCACTCAGTTCCAGGGGTCACGTCTTCGTCTCCTCGCTCGCGAGCACGAGCGATGTCTGTGCAGGCACTCTCATGCGCGTCTCGTCCGCGAAGGAGGGGCTTCCCATTCCGCCGTAGCGGACCTGCTCAGAAGCCAGCAGGAGGCTCCACTTATTTCCCGGAGGCGGAGCCAGCAGCGGCTCCGGGCACGGGGCCACTTCCAGCTCCGCCCCGAGGTTGAGCAGGACCAGCCGGTCGCCCTCCTGCCCGCTCCCGAAATAGCGCAGCACCAGCGCGTGCGGCGACAGCACCGCCCCCGCCATCCGCCTCAGGTCCTGCGCCGCGAATACCCGGTCCTCCCGCCGCAGCTTCAGCAGCTCCCGGTGCAGCGCCAGGGCCCCCGCGTTCTTCTCGCGCTCGGACCAGTCCAGCTTGGACAGCCGGAAGGCCTCTTCCCCGAAGGGCACCTGGTACCCCTCCTTCTCCAGGGCGTGACGGGCGCTCGGGAACTGGGAGAGGAAGTCATTGCGCCCCTTGCGCACCAGCTCCTGCAATTCCTCGTGATGGTCCACGAAGTAGAGGAAGGGCGAGGAGGCGAAGAATTCCTGCCCCATGAAGAGCATGGGCGTCTGGGGCAACAGCAGGAAGAACGTCGTCAGCGCCCGGGCCCGCGCCGGCCCCGTTTGCTGGTGAAGCCGCTCGCCCTTCAGGGCGTTGGCGAGCTGATCATGGTTCTGCAGGTAGAAGACGGCGTGCCGCGCCTCCGTGTGCAGCAGCGGCGTGCCCCGGGGCTTCTTCTGCCACTTGTAGTACTGCCCCTGGTACAGCGAGTTGCGCAGCACGCACGACAGCAGCTCCTGCGCCGTGCCGCAGTAGTCCTGCAGGTACGCCTCGGAGCGGCCCGTTGCCGCCACCTTCGCCGAGTGGTGGAAGTCATCCACCCAGAGGGCGTCCATTCCGTGCCCGCCCTCGGCGGGGGGCTTCACCAGCTTCACGTCCTGGGGCTCGTTCTCCCCGATGAGGAGGACACGCCGCTTGCCCGCCGCCTCGCGCACCCGCTCGGCGAGCTCCCCGACGATGTTCCGCGGCGAGGCGTCGTACAGGCTCTGCGTGGCGTCCACGCGCAGTCCGTCGAAGTGGTACTCGGCCACCCAGTAGCAGGCGTTCTGGAGGAAGAAGTCCCGCGAGGGGCCGGCCGCCTCCCCGTCGTCGAAGTTGGTCGGGTCCCCCCACTCGTTGGGGTACTTCTTGTTGAAGTAGCCCTCGGAGTATTGGGCCAGGTAGTTCCCGTCCGGCCCGAGGTGGTTGTAGACGACGTCCAGGATGATGCCGAGCCCCAGCCGGTGGGCCTCGTCCACCAGGAGCCGCAGCGCGTCCGGGCTCCCGTAGGCGGGGTGGGGCGCGTAGAGACTCACGCCGTCATAGCCCCAGTTGAAGCGGCCGGGGCAGGTGTGCAGCGGCATCAACTCCAGCGTGGTGACACCCAGCTCCTTGAGCAGCGGCAGCTTCCGGGCCGCCGCCTCGTAGGTGCCCTCGGGCGTGAAGGTGCCCAGGTGCACCTCGTAGAGGACCTGTCCCTTGGGCGTGATGCCGGGCCAGCCCTCGTCCTTCCAGGCGTAGCGTGAGGGGTCCACTACCTGCGAGGGGCCATGCGGGCCCTCGGGCTGGAAGCGGGAGCAGGGATCCGGGAAGGCCTCGCCGCCATCCAACCGGTACTTGTAGAGGCTTCCTACCGGGACGGGGAGCGTGCCCTCGAAATAACCGCCCCCGGAGTGCTCCAGAGGCAGGCAGCGCAGACCTCCGGGCTCATGGACACAGACGTCCACCCGCCGGCGCCGCGGTGCCCAGACACGAAACTGCGTGCGGCCATTCTCGAGCGGACGTGCGCCCAGGTTGAGCTGGAAGCTTTTGGACCCCAATGGCTCCTCCCAAGCGGTAGGGGATGCCGTGAGGGTGTGCAGGGGGACGGGGAAGGAAAAGACGTGTGCCTCTCCGGGCATACCCGTCTGCCTGGATAGACATCGGCCGGGAGGTACAATCCCACCATGGAAGCCAGGGCCCGCTCGTCCGTCAGGGCTCCTGGCTTGCGTGGGACTTCGGCCGGTACGCGAGGCGGGGCCGCTCCTCGCGTACCGGTCACCTTTCCGAGGCTAGTCGGTGACCTCCAGGGTGTTCTCCGCGCGGGTGTTGTTGTCCTCGCGCAGCTCCTGCACCCAGCGGTCCGGGTCGATGATGGCACCCAGGTGGAACACCCCGGGAGCGGAGGCCCCGGCCGGCAGGGACGCGTAGGCGGGGATGTCCTTCGTCACGCACTGACCGGCCGGCAGCGGCGCCACGTCGATGCCGCCAATCATCATCTGATCCGCGGGCGGCGGGCTGCCCGGGTGGGGCAGCGAGAGCTGGGCGTCCGTCGAGAGCACCACCATCAACCAGGCCGTGTCCATGGAAGCGGCCGTTCCCTGGTTGCACACCTTCACCGAAGTCGTGAAGGACTGCCCATGATGCAGGCTGGCCGGGGCGCTCACCTCGGTCACCACGAGGTCGGGCCTGTGGCCCACGCCCATCAGTCCCTTCACGAAGACGTTGTTGTCCTCGCGCAGCTCCTGGTCCTCATGGGCCGGGTCGACGGCGGCCACCAGGTAGTACGCGCCATCTCCCTGGGCCATGGGCGGCAGGGAGGCGTGGGCGGGCACGTTCGCCGTCATGCACTGGCCTGCCTGCAGGGGGTGGTCCAGCTTCACGTACCCAAGGGACACCGCGTTCGTCAGCGGGCCCGGGGAGGGCATGGACGGATCCGGCAGCGTCAGCCCGGCCTCCGTGGACAGGAACAGCTCCACCCGAGGGTTGCTGTAAGAGGGGTAGCCGCTGGAGGAGGAGGTGCCCTGGTTGCAGAGCTTGACCGAGGCCGTGAAGGGCTGGCCCTGCTCGACGCTGGCCGGGGCGCTCACCTCGCTCACCACGAGGTCGGCCCGGTGGCCCACGCCCAGCGGCCCGCCCACGTGGACGTTGTTGTCCTCGCGCAGCTCCTGCTCCACCCCCGTCGTGTCGACGGCGGCCAACAGGTAGTAGGCGCCATCCCCCTGGGCCGCGAGCGGCAGGTGGGCCTGGGCGGGCACGTCCTTCGTCACGCACTCCCCCGGGTTCAGCGGCTGGCCCAGCTCCACGTACCCGATGGCTCGCTGATCCATCTGCGTGCCGGGAACCGGGGAGGGCGTGGCCGGAGAGGGCAGCGACAGCTCGGTGTCCGTGGACAGGAACAGCTCCACCCCCGGCCCGTAGGAGGGGCCACCCGAGGAGGGGGTCTTGCCCTGGTTGCACACCTTCACCGAGGGGGTGAAGGACTGCCCGGGCGTGACGCTGGCCGGGGCGCTCACCCCGGTCACCACGAGGTCGGGGAGGTGGCCCACACCCATCAGGCCGCTTACGTGGACGTTGTTGTCCTCGCGCAGCTCCTGCTCGGCGTGGTTCGTGTCGACGGCGGCCACCAGGTAGTACGCGCCATCTCCCTGGGCGTCGGGAGGCAGGTGGGCGGAGGCGGACACGCTTCGCGTCACGCACTGCCCGGGGGGCAGGGCCTGCTCCAGCTCCACGTACCCGATGGGCATCTGGTCACTCTCCATGCCCGCGTACGGATTGCTCCAGGACGGCAGCGTCAGCTCGGTATCCGTCGACAGGAACAGCTCCACGCTCGGCCCGTAAGAGGAGCCGGTGTAGGTGGGCGACTGGCCCTGGTTGCACACCGTCACCGAGGCCGTGAAGCTCTCTCCATGGCCGGCGCTGGCCGGGGCGCTCACCCCGGTCACCACGAGGTCCGGCCGGTGGCCCACGCCCATCAGCCCTCTCACGTAGACGTTGTTGTCCTCGCGCAGCTCCTGCTCGGCATGGGCCGTGTCGATGATGGCGGCCAGGTAGAGCGCGCTATCGATCGGCGCGCCATGGGGAAGCTGGGCGGAGGCGGGCACGCTCTTCGTCACGCACTGTCCCGGAGCCAGGGGCTGGTCCAGGTCCACGTACCCGATGCGCATCTGCTCGTTCTCCAGGCCTGGAGACGGCATGTCCGGCTCGGGCGGCGTCACCTCGGTGTCCATGGACAGGAACAGCTCGAGGCGCGAGGAGCCCATGCTGGACTGGGTGCCCTGGTTGCACACGTCCACCGAGGCCGTGAAGGGCTGGCCGGGCACGATGCTGGCCGGGGCGCTCACCCCGGTCACCACGAGGTCGGGGAGGTGGCCCACGCCCACCAGGCCGCTCACGAGGACGTTGTTGTCCTCACGCAGCTCCTGCTCGGCATGGGCCGTGTCGACGGCGGCCACCAGGTAGTACGCCGTGCCGTCCTGGGCCTCCGGCGGCAGCGAGGCGTGGGCGGACACGTTCTTCGTCACGCACTGCCCAGGGTACAGGGGCTGGTCCAGCTCCACGTACCCGAGGGACTGCTGGTCCCCGGGCATGGCGGGCGAGGGCGGCATGGACGGATCCGCCAGCGTCAGCGCGGTGTCCATGGACAGGAACAGCTCCACCCGCGGCCCGGAGGAGGAGGAGCCGCTGTGGGCGGGGGTGGTGCCCTGGTTGCACACCTTCACCGAGGCCGTGAAGGACTGCCCGTGCCCGAGGCTGGACGGGGCGCTCACCTCGCTCACCACGAGGTCGGGGCGGTAGCCCACGCCCACCGTGCCGCTCACGAGGACGTTGTTGTCCTCACGCAGCTCCTGCTCGGCGTGGGCCGTGTCGACGGCGGCCACCAGGTAGTAGGCGCCATCGCCCTCCGCCGCGGGCGGCCTGGCCGCGTAGGCGGACACGTTCTTCGTCACGCACCGCCCCGGGCTCAGGGGCTGGTCCAGCTCCACCGACCCGATGGACACCTGATCCATCGGCGTGCCCGGGTAGGGCATGTACGGCTCCGGCAGCGTCAGCTCGGTGTCCATGGACAGGAACAGCTCCACCTGCGCCCCGTAGTAGGAGCTGTCGGTGGAGACCGTGCCCTGGTTGCACACCTTCACCGAGGCCGTGAAGCTCTGGCCATGCATCAGGTTGGGGGGCGTGCTCACCTCGGTCACGACGAGGTCGGAGCGATAGCCCACGCCCACCAGGCCGCTCACGCGGACGTTGTTGTCCTCGCGCAGCTCCTGCTCGGCATGGTTCGTGTCGACAGCGGCCGCGAGGTAGTACGCGCCGTAGTCCTGCTCCGCGTACGGCAGTGTGGCGGAGGCAGACACGCTCTTGGTCACGCACTGCCCCGCGGCCAGGAGCTCGTTCAGCTCCACGTACCCGATGGGCTCCTGAGCCATGGGCATGCCGGGGTAGGGCGAAGATGGATCCGGCAGCGTCAGCTCGGGGTCCGTCAAGAGGAACAGCTCCAGCCGCGGCCCGTAGTAGAAGCCGTTGGTGGGACCGGTGCCCTGGTTGCACACCTTCACCGAGGCCGTGAAGCTCTGTCCGGGCCGCAGGCTCTCGGGGCCACTCAGCTCCGTCACCACGAGGTCGGAGCGGTAGCCCATGCCCACCAGGCCGCCCACGAAGATGTTGTTGTCCTCGAGCAGCTCCTGCTCGACCTGGTACGTGTCGACTGCGGCGATCAGGTAGTACGCCCCATCTCCCTGCGCCTCGGGCGGCGGGTAGGGGGGAGCCCTGATGCTCTTCGTCACGCATTGGCCCGGAGCCAGTTGCTGATCCAGGTTCACGGACTCGAGGAGCCGCTGGTCCAGCGGCATGCCCGGGTAGGGCATGGACGGGTCCGGCAGGGCCAGCTCGGTATCCATCGACACGAACAGATCGATGTTTGCCATGGAGTAGGAGGTACTGGTGCCCTGGTTGCACACCTTCACCGAGGCCGTGAAGACCTGGCCGGGCGCGACGCTGGCCGGTGCGCTCAGCCCGGTCACCACGAGGTCCGGCCGGTAGCCCACGCCCACCAGGCCGCTCACGAGGACGTTGTTGTCCTCACGCAGCTCCTGCTCGGCGTGCTGCGTGTCGACGGCGGCCACCAGGTAGTACGCGCCGTCTCCCTGCGCCGAGGGCGGCGGCCAGGCGGAGGCAGACACGCTCTTCGTCACGCACTGCCCTGGAGCCAGGGACTCGTTCAGCTCCACGTCGCCAATGGACCGCTGGTCGTCCGCGGGGCCCGGGTAGGGCATGTACGGCTGCGGCAGCGTCAGCTCGGTGTCCATGGACAGGAACAGCTCCACCCGTGGCATGCCGTAATAGGGGTAGCCGCCACTGCTGGTGGGGGCGGTGCCCTGGTTGCACACCTTCACCGAGGCCGTGAAGCTCTGGCCGTGCCCGAGGTTGGCCGGAGCGTTCACCTGGGTCACCACGAGGTCGGAGCGGTAGCCCACGCCCACCGGGCCACTCACGCGGACGTTGTTGTCCTCGCGCAGCTCCTGCTCCATGTGCGTCGAGTCGGCAACGGCGGCCAGGTAGAGCGTGCTGGCTTCCGTCGACGCGGGCGGCGGCATGGCATGGGCGGACACGCTCTTCGTCACGCACTGGCCCGCCTGCAGGGACTGGTACAGGTCCACGTACCCGATGGGCGCCTGATCCATGGGCATGCCGGGGTAGGGCGAAGACGGATCCGGCAGCGTCAGCTCGGTGTCCATCGAGAGGAACAGCTCCACCCGGGGGTTGCCGTAATAGGGGTAGCCGCCACTGCTGGTGGGGGCGGTGCCCTGGTTGCACACCTTCACCGAGGCCGTGAAGCCGTAGCCGGGCCGCACGCTGGCGGGGACGCTCAACTCGGTCACCACGAGATCGGCGCGGTGGCCCACACCCACCGGGTCGCCCACGCGGACGTTGTTGTCCTCGCGCAGCTCCTGCTCGGCTTGGTTCGTGTCGATGGCGGCCACCAGGTAGTACGCCCCATCCTGCTGGGCCGCGGGCGGCGGGTCCGCGGTGACGGGCACGCTCTTCGTCACGCACTGCCCCGGCTGCAGGGACTGGTACAGCTCCATGTACCCGATGGACCGCAGGTCATCCACAGGGCCCGGGTAGGGCATGGACGGCTGCGGCAGCGTCAGCTCGGGATCCATCGACAGGAAGAACTCCAGGCGCGAGGAGCCGGAGGCGGAGCTGGTGCCCTGGTTGCACACCTTCGCCGTGACCATGAAGCCATGGCCGGGCCGCACGCTGGTGGGGCCGCTCAGCTCGCTCACCACGAGATCGGCGCGGTGGCCCACGCCCATCAGCCCAGCCACGTAGACGTTGTTGTCCTCGCGCAGCTCCTGCTCTTCATGGGCCGGATCGACGGCGGCCACCAGGTAGTACGTGCCGTCCGGCTGCTGCGCCGAGGGCGGCGGGAGCGCGGAGGCGGGCACGTTCTCCGTCACGCACTGGCCCGCCTGCAGGGGGTGGTCCAGCTCCACGTGTCCGATCGGCACCGGGTTCATGCCCGGGAAGGGCAGGGACGGAATCCGGCAGCGTCAGCCCGGCCTCCGTGGACAGGTACAGCTCCACCCGTGGCGTGCCGTAATAGGGGTAGCCGCTGGAGGAGGTGGTGCCCTGGTTGCACACCTTCACCGAGGCCATGAAGCCCTGGCCGTGCCTCGCGCTGGGCGGCGCGATGACCTCGGTCACCACGAGATCCGAGCGGTGGCCCACGCCCACCAGGCCGCTCACGTGGACGTTGTTGTCCTCGCGCAGCTCCTGCTCGGCATGGTTGATGTCGATGGCGGCCGCCAGGTAGTACGCGCCGTCTCCCTGCGCCGCGGGCGGCAGCATGGGGTAGCCGGACACGTTCTTCGTCACGCACTGGCCCGCCTGCAGCGCGTCCAGCTCCAGCTCTCCGATGACCTGCTGGTCCATGGGCATGCCCGGAGAGGGCATGTACGGATCCGGCAGCGTCAGCTCGGCATCCATGGACAGGTACAGCTCGAGGCGTGCCCGGGGGTAGTAGCTGTTGGTGGAGGAGGTGCCCTGGTTGCACACCGTCACCGTGGCCAGGAAATCCTGGCCCGGCCGCATGCTGGAGGGGCCCTTCACCTGGGTCACCACGAGGTCGGAGCGGTGGCCCATGCCCATCAGGCCGCCCACGCGCACGTTGTTGTCCTCGCGCAGCTCCTGCTCCAGGTGGGTCGTGTCGACGGCGGCCGCGAGGTAGTACGCGCCATCCCCCGTGGCCTCGGGAGGCAGGCCGGCGGAGGTCATCACCCGCTTCGTCACGCACTGCCCCGGGAACAGGGTCTGGTCCAGGTTCACCGACGTGATGGGCATCAGGTCCGGCGGCTGTCCGGGCGCCGGCATCGCGACCGTGGCGTCCGTGGACAGGAACAGATCCACCTGCGCGCCGGAAGAGGAGCTGGTGGGGGCCGTGCCCTGGTTGCACACCTTCACCGAGGCCGTGAAGCCCTCCCAGGGCCTGATACTGGCCGGGCCACCCACCTCGGTCACCACGAGGTCCGGCCGCTCGCCCACGCCCATCAGGCCGCTCACGTGGACGTTGTTGTCCTCACGCAGCTCCTGCTGCAACCGCGTCGTGTCGATGGCGGCCACCAGGTAGTACGCGCCATCGCCCGTCGCCGCGGGCGGCGGGGTGGGGGCGGCGTGCACGTCTTTCTTCACGCACTGCCCCGGGTACAGGGTCTGGTTCAGATCCACATACCCGATGGCCGACTGATCCATCGGGGCCGGATGGGCCGGATCCGGCAGGGTCAGCTCGGTATCCATCGACAGGAACAGCTCCAGCCGGGACATGCCGTAGGGGTAGGAGGAGCCTTCCGAGGTGGGGGAGGTGCCCTGGTTGCACACCTTCACGGTGGCCTTGAAGTCCTGGCCATTGCGCACATTGGCGGGCGCGCTCACCTCGGTCACCACGAGGTCGGCGAGGGAGCCCACGCCCATCAGGCCGCTCACGTGGACGTTGTTGTCCTCGCGGGCCTCGGTCTCCTGGTGGGTCGTGTCGACGGCGGCCGCCAGGTAGTACGCGCCATCGCCCGTCGCCGCGGGCGGCAGGATGGCGTGGGCGGACACGCTCCGGTCCTCGCACTGCCCGGGCTGCAGGAACTGGGACAGATCCGCGAACCCGATGGACACCTGATCCCCTGACGGGCCCGGCGGGGTGCCGGGGTCCGGCAGCGTCAGCGTGTCATCCGTGGACAGGAACAGCTCCACCCGCGGCAGGGTGTAGGCCGGGCCGGTGCCCTGGTTGCACACCCTCACGGTGGCCGTGAAGTCCTGCCCGTGCCACACGCTGGCCGGGCCACGCACCTGCGTGACGGCCAGATCCGGCCCGGACTCCAGTGCCGCCGGGGTGCTGCGCAAGGGCGCTGCGTCAGCGGGTACGTCCTCGCGGCCACAACCCGCCAATGCCAACAACCCCATCACGAGGCAGCGCGTGGCGCCCCTCCGTGCATCTGGCCTTCTCATCCATACCCCCTCTGTTCAGCGTAGGTGCTTCGCACCCCAACCCTATCAAAACGCTGAAAACAGGAGATACAGAGAAATGCAGTGTGGCCGGATCGTGACGGTTCCGGCCTCCACCTGGTGGTTCATCGGGTTTCGTTGCCGAGGCCAAGAAGGGCCTCGGTGGCCGACTTCCCCGCCATGAGCCGGCCGCCCGGGGTGCTTTCGCCGGGCATTCCTCCCGCGGAGGGCTCGAAGGTGGCTTCGGGCTCCTGTCCCGCGTAGAGCGCCTCGAGCCGCGCGACGTGCACCTCCCACCGGAAGCGCTGCTCGACGAGCTCCCGGCCGTTCGCGCCCAGCCATCGCCGCAGGCCCGCATTCAACAGCAGCCGCTCCACGGCGAGGGCGAACGCCTGGGGCGTATCGCCGATGAGGAGATCCCGTTCCGGGCAGGCCTGGACACCCTGGTTGGCCACCGCCGTCGAGACCACCGGCGTCCCCGAGGCCATGGCCTCCAGGACCTTGTTCTGGATTCCGGAGCCGGACTGCATGGGGCAGATCGCCACCGTGGCCTTCCCGAGCCGCTCCTCCATCATCGGGACCCGCCCCAGCACCTGGATGTTGCCGCCGGGCCCGGCGAGCGCGCGGATGCTCGCCGGGGGCTCCGCCCCGACGATCTCGAGCTGGAGCCGGGGCCACCTGGGCCGGAGCAACGGCCAGACCTGGCGCACGAACCAGCACACCGCCTCCTGATTGGGCGGATAGGCCATGTTCCCCGTGAAGATGAGCGTCGCCGGCTCCCGGCCCTCGGCGCCGCGGAACTGGAACTTCTCGACGTCCACGCCGTTGGGGTTCACCAGGATGTGGGGGCTCCCGAGGAGCCGCCGATCGATGGGCGAGGAGATGACCAACGAGGGGAACCGTTGGACGACGGCCCGCTCATAGTCGCGCACCCGCCGGTACTCCAGGCCGTACGCGAGGCGCATCGCACCACGCGCCTCGTTCCTCCGGGACAGCAGGTTCAGGCTCATCGAGTCGATCAGATCCACCACGATCACCCTCTGCCCCACGAGGTTCCAGACATAGGGGAGCATGCGGATGAGCGAGACGTGGATGGCGTCGAACTTCCCGTTGGCCAGCACCGTGGACAACGTCCGCTCGAAGCGGGAAGAGCGGTGGTACTCTACCTGCAGCGGCCGCGGAGTGAACAGGCCCGTGGCGAGGTTCACCGCGGCCTTCCAGCGAGGCAGCGGGACGACGTGGACCTGTTCGCACAACCTGGAGAGCGGCTCGAGCTGCCCGGGCTCCAGGGGCGAATCGTTCAAGCTGACGAGCGTGACCTGGTGCCGCCGGCTCAGTCCCTGGAGCTGGTGGAAGACACGCAGCGAGTCGCCCTTGATGAGCGGGTACGGAAAGCGCGGCGTGATGAGGCAGATTCGCACGGCCACTCTCCTTCAGTGAAACAGCACCCACATGCCGAGCCGGATCGGCACCTCGGTTTCGATGCTTCCCAGGACGACGCGGCAGTCGCGCACCTCGCCGTAGCCGGGCGAGTACCGGGCCGGTGCCGTGCCGGGCCGGAGTGGGAGGGAGAAGAGGACGACGGCGCGGATCGCGCCCTCTGGCCCGAGCTCGGCGGCCACGGGACCGACGGTGTCCGGCAGCACTCCGGCCTGGGCCACGCGTTGCCGTTCCTCGGGAGTGATGGGCCGGAGCCGGACCTGCTCGTCCGGCAGGTGCAGCCGGAGGACCAGCCGGTGGCGTCCCTTGCCCTCGATGGCGTCCCTCACGGCCAGCACGCGCGCGTCCTTGTGAAGGACGAAGGTCCTTTCCACCTGGACCGGGGCGTGAAGCGCCGCGTAGCCGCGGTGCCTCGCCACCAGGCGCTCCGTCCGTGGGCCCGGCTCGAACGCGAGGACCTCGCAGCCGCCGTGATCCGGCAGGCTGAACAGCCGGGTGGCCTGGAGGGGGGATTGCTCCTGCCTGTCGATCTCGAGCGTGTTGTGCGCCGCCGTCGACCGGAAGGCGTTTCGCAGGGCGGGATCGCGCGTGTAGGTCGCGGTCCCTGGATCCACGATGACCGGATGGCCCGCGAGATGGAGCTCGAAGGACAGCCGGTCGTTGTGATTGTGGCCACCCAGCCCGCGCTGCCCCACCGGCCCCGCGCTCACCGTGACCACGGCTCCCGCCCCACGGAGCACGTGCAACCCGCTCTCCGGGGAGCTGAAGCTTCGGGGCTCCGCCTGTCCCCGCAGCCGGTTGAAGCATTCGTGGCCGTGCGCGCCGAGGAGCCAGGCCGCCTCATCCGGAAGCCCGGTGTCCCGCGCCTTGAGCCCGGCGTCCATGAAGAGCACCGCACCCAGGAGGGGCAGGTACCCGTGCACCAGGCTGGGCCGATCACACAGGGGGAAGACGCGCCCCGAATCGTTGTCGCCGATCTGCGGCGCCAGCCCCCGCTCCGAGCAGTAGTCGCGGCTCACCTCGAACATCCGCCGCAGACGGTGCGCGAAACGTGCGCCGAGCGACAGGCCGGCTCCACCCGCCACCACGTACGCCAGCGTGAACAGCTCGACGGACAACCGGTGGTAGGGCACCGAGCCCTCGAACGACACCCCGTCCGGGTGCACCTGGAGCTCCATCTGCCGCCGGAGTCCGTGCAGCGCACGCGCCACCTGACTCTGGGCTCCGGGCAGGGCAGGGTAGAGCGCGCCGGCCACGAGGAGCCCGACGTAGTCGGAGATCAGGTGGTTGTTGGGGACGAGCCAGTGGTCCTCGAGATGGTGCTCGATGAAGCGGGCATGCTGCTCGAGGGCCCCCAGGACCCGCCTGAGGAAGGCTGGCTCGCGGACCGCCGGCGCATCCGCGAACATCTGCAGGGCCTGGGCGAGGTTGGCCGCTCGCAGGGCCACCTCCATCGTGCAGGCCCACTGGATGCCGTGGCCGGCCGGGTTCGCGTCGAGGAAGCTGGACACCTGGGCGACGAATTGCGCGGCGTAGCGCTCCCGCCGGGCCGTGTCCTCCGCCACCCAGTACCCCTGGCCGAGCGCGAGGAGTTGATCCAGCCGTCCCAGGGCCCAGGGGTACTTCGGGTCCATGCCCTCGCGGATGATCTGGAGCTGGGAGACGGGCTGCAGGGGGTAGCGCTCCCCGCTCAGCGGATCCCACGACCAGTCGATGGCGCCCGACTCTCCGAATCGCACCTCCGTCCCGAAGACGTTGAAGGTGCGCCGCGCGGCGGCCTCGGCGCGCTCGAGCGCTCTGTGACTGGCCCCGGGAATGGCCCGCAGGGCCGTGAGCGTGCCCTCGCGCTGACGGGTGCTGCACCAGCAGGAAGACACGGCGGACACCGCCGCGCGCACCTGCTCATCGCTCCAGGCCGCGATGGCGGGGTGGACGCGTGGCTCCGCGCCGGTGTCCTCGGGTACCAGCACGTTGCGAAGGGCCCGGAAGACCCTCCGTCCGGCGATGCGCGTCAACTCGCTCCCCGGCGAGCGTCTCGCGACTTCCATGTAGTGGTTGAACATGAACCCCCCTTGGCCCTTCGTCCGCCCCAGACGTCAGTGGGGGTCCTGTCCCAACCGCAGCATCGTCTCTCCCACGTGCCGGCGGATCTCCTCGACGCGGGCGTGCCAGCTCTCGTGGAAGATCCGCTGCGCGCGCTCACGGCTCGGCCCGGCTCCCTCCTTCAGGCACGCGTCGACCTGGCGGACATACTCCTCGGTCTCCCTGGCCAGCTTGCACAGGCCCACCTTCTCCACCTCGGGCAGCGGGGTGGACACGCACGGCAGGCCCGCGGCGAGGTATTCGCGCACCTTGAGCGGATTGGCGTTGAGCGTCAGCTCGTTCCACTTGAAAGGCATCAGCGCCACGTCGAACGCCTTGCAGTAGCCAGGCAGCTCGGCGTACGGCTTGCGGCCCAGGAAGTGGATGTTCGGTATCGCCCGGAGCCGTGAGACGTCCACGTCCGGAGCGATCTTGCCGATGATGACGACGGAGCCCTCGGGGTACGCCCTGGCACACGCCTCGAAGACATCGAGGTCCACCCAGTCCGCCACCAGCCCGAAGAAGCCGAGGATCGGCCCGGGCAGCTTCGCGATGTCCTGGGGGACGATCGTGTCCGGATCGCACGCCTTCACGAAGTGCTCGAAGTCGACGCCATGCGGCACGAGCACGGTGTTCGGGTTCACCTTCGCCTTGCTGTCGCGCAGCAGCTCGGCGGAGGTGATGCACAGGTGCGCCTTGTGCAGCAGTTGCTCCTCGAGCTCGGCGATATGGCGGCCATTCGTGTCCGAGAAGGCCGAGAACTCATCCACGCAGTGGTAGACCACCAGCTCCTCGCCGAGCGTCCCCGAGACCGGAGCCGAGGCGGGCAGATAGGACCAGGAGATCACCTTCTGGAAGCCGAGCGTGGCCATGGCCCGCTTGACCTGGAGCGAGAGCAGGGTGCGGTTGGTGGCGCGCACCAGCTTCGAGCCATACAGCGGAATGGCGAGCGGGGAGAGGACATGGAAGTTGGGTTCGATCCGCTGGAGGCCCTGGGTGAACCGGGAGAGCTTCTTCCAGAGGCGCAGCGCATCGTGCGCATTGGCCCGGGGCGCGCGGTTGCCGATGCTGTTGACCCAGAGGATCCGGTTCTCGCGGGCCAGGAGCCGCATGATGTGCATCTTCGACAGCGGGTCCCCGTCCCAGTCGGTCGAGAAGACGACGATGTCCCGTCCCCGCAGGGCGTTCTTCGCGAGATCCACCTCTTCGACACGCCTCATTCCCATCCTCCTCGAGTCCGAGGCGGACACTGGCTCTTGCCGGTCCGGTCTCAGTGGGACGCAGGGTGCGCATCACCCGGCGGGGTCGAGAACCCTGGCGCTGGGGGCGGCCTGCCGCCACTTGCAAGACAATCACGGTGCTCCGCTCCAGGGCGCCGCGTGGAGGTCTGTCTTCCGGTGCATGTCGTTCGTCACTGGATGACGTTTCTCACTCCCCAGCGGCAGGGTGCGCTTCGCGGCCCGACATGCCCAACCTCCCTCGCTACGGGGGGACCCGCTCTCCAGGCGGGGGGAGATGATGAGACTGCGTATCGCACTGCTGATGAATCTGGCTCCGCGGAAGCGTGGCTCGTTGGAGGATTGGATTCTTGCTTTTTGCCGGGAGGCCGCGCGGCGCGGCCACCAGACCGATGTCTGGCTGCGTCAGCCCATGCTGGCGTCCTTCGCCGCGGACCTGAAGGCGAGCGGTGCGCGGGTGGAGGACCTGGAGGACTTCGAACAGGCCGGGATGTGCACCATGACCCGGCGCCTGGCCGGGTATGACGTCATCCACCTCAACTTCATCTGGCCACGCGGCCGCAGCGCGCTGGCGGCCTACGCGGCCTGGCCGGCCCGGGTGCTGTTCACCGCCCACTCGGACTTCATCGAGGGGCAAGAGGGCCTCCTCCATCGCGGCATGCATTGGACGCTCAACCACGCCCTGATGCTCCGGGTGCATGGCCTGGCCGGTGTCTCCGAGCACGTCCGTGTCAAGGAAGGCCATCGCCTGGGGCTCCCCCTCCACCGCTCCCGCACCATCTTCAATGGTGTGGACACCCAGCGCTTTGTCCCCCGCACGCGGCCGGGTGGGCGAGTGGAGCTCATCACCATCGCCAACCTCGTGAAGAGCAAGGGCGTGCACCACCTGCTGCGAGCCCTCGGGCGGCTGCGCTCGCCGATGGTGCGCCTGCGTGTCGTGGGAGACGGCCCGGAACTGCAATCCTTGCGCGAGCTCGCGGTGGCGCTTGGCATCCAACACCAGACGGAGTTCCTGGGGCTGCGCAACGACGTGCATGAGCTCCTCGGCTCGTCGGACATCTGCATCCAACCCACGCTGCTGGAGGCGTTCGGCCTGACCATCGCGGAAGCCATGGCCTGCGGTTGCGCCGTGGTGGCCTCGCGGGTGGGCGGAATCCCCGAGGTCATCCAGCACGGCGGCACCGGTCTGCTGGTGGAGCCGGGGGACGAAGCCGCCCTCGCCGGCGCGCTGGACCGCCTGGTGCGTGATCCGGAGTTGCGGCGTCAGCTCGGTGCTTCGGCGCGGCAGCATGCCCGTGAGCACTTCAGGCTGTCCCGCACCGTGCGGCAGCACGTGGACTGGTGCGAGGAGGCGGCTGGGCTCGTCTCCCACCCGCCGGGCCACCTCACCGCCGTCCCGGAGGCTCGCGGTAGCGGAGCCCGAGCCGGACGTTTCCCCTCGAGCCGGTCCCCTCGCTCCCTGAAGCAGCCCTTTCTCGAAGGGTGACCCCGGCATGCAAGCTCCAGGATTCATGTTCTGACTGATGAGTGGGCAGAACGCATGAACCCCGGTGCATTCGCGGCCCCATTCCGGACCCGCGTTGATCGAGCTTTTCCCCCCCCGGCCATCTCAGGGCTGGGCCCCCCGCCTCCCCCGGCCCCGTCCACACGGGGACGGCGAGCTGTGAGGACAGGGGAGAGGGCGCTCCCTTGGAGGAGGCTCCGGTGGGGGAGGCTCCGGTGGGGGAGGCTCCGGCGCGGGGGGGGCCCGGCTCCTGCACGGAGTCCCTGCTCCGGAACCGGCCCGTTCGCTGGAACGCTCAGCCCTGAGGGCCCACCGCATCGGCCGGTCCCCCCCGCGGCCCCATCTGCTGGACCGGCACGGTGGCGGCGCTGAACGCGGGCCGCGCCGGGGCCTCGGGGGTGGGGCGCAGCCGCACCGGGACGCTCCTGCGCTCGGCGGCCACCTGCTCCATGCAGTCCACGTGCTCGCTGATGCAGCGCGCGAGCGTGAAGGCGCGCTCCACCTTGCGCCGGCCCTCGGCTCCGAGCCGCGCGCGCAGCGCCGGATCGAACGCCAGGGTGTCGATGGCGCTCGCGAGCGCGGCCACGTCGCCCTTCGGCACGAGCAGGCCGTTCACCCCCTCGTCGATGATCTCCGGGATGCCGCCGCTGCGCGTGGCGATGACGCCGCACCCGCTGACCATTCCCTCGGTGACGGCGAGCCCGAAGGCCTCTTCCAGGATGGGCGGGTGCACGCACACCTCCGCATCGCGCAGCAGCAGGTGCACATCGTCGCGCATCCCGAGGAACTCCACCCGCTTCTCCAGCCCCAGCTTCCGCACGAGCGCCTTGTAGGGCTCCTCCATCCGGCCATAGCCCACCACGCGCAGCGTGCAGTCCTGGGCGCGCGTGCGCGTCATGGCCCGCAGCAGCAAGTCGATGCCCTTCTCGGGGATGAGCTGCGACACGCAGATCATGCGCAGCGCGCCACTCGGATTGGGGGTCTTCTCCGTCGTGAACCGGCTGGGGTCCACGCCGTTGTAGATGACGCGCGTGCACCGGGCATCCAGGCCGAAGCGTTCGACGTCGCGCCCGCGCACGTACTCGGACACGCCGACCAGCTCGTTCACGCGCAGGAGCGTCACCTGGTCGAGCGCCCGGGAGAGGTACCTGCGCAGCGGTGCCACGGGCATGTGGATGTCCCCGCAGTGTTCCACGAAGACGAGCTGGGCGGGCCAGGCGGCGTAGCAACTGAACGCCACCTTCGAGCGCGGTGGCAGCATGTTCGCGTAGATGAGATCATAACTGGCGAGCCGCCGCGCGGCGGCCATGGGCGCGGCCCTGAGCGACTCGATGGAGCCGAAGCCGACGCCCAGCATGTCCAACTCCTGCTGCACCACGGGGTGCACCGGCAGGAGGGTGTACAGGTCCAGCGTGTGGCCGCGGCGGAGCGCCTCGGCGCAGACTCCGAGGACCCACTGCTCCAATGACCCGAGCTTCTTGGGCGGCGTCCCGACGATGAATGCAATCCGCATGGCTTCATGTCCTCCAACGGCTGACAGCTTCAGATGGCGAGGTCTCGAGTGCTTCAGCGCCTGAGCGAGGCGAGCAGGGCGAGGGGCCGCAGCCCGAACACCTGGAGGAGTGGCACCAGGGCTCCTGTGAACAGGACGCCCGCGACGGCGACGTGAAGCACTGCCCCTTCGCGCCCGCCCAGCGTCTCGAGCACGGGGCCCAGCCGGGTGGTGAAGGCCAGCACCGCCACCGCACACACCCCCGTGGCGCCGCACAGCCGGGCGAGCTCCTTCACGGGCAGCCAGTCGCGCAGCGCCGGCAGCGGCCCGCCAGCGGCGAGTGCGCGCGGCAATTGCCGCAGCAGCAGCGTCTTGCCCACCACCTCCGCCAGGAGCCAGGCCAGGATGCCGCCGAGCATCCCCAGCCAGGGCACGAGCAGCGCGAGCAGCGGCACCGTGGCGATCGCCTTGCCCAGGTAGGAGAAGAAGATGGCGCGCGTCTGTCCACGCGCGCGCAGCAGCCCGTCCATGGGCAGGCACGCGAGCATGATGCCCAGCACGCTCACCCGGAAGATGGGGACCGCGGCGTCGAACTTGCCGCCGAACAGCGCGCGCACCACCCACGGGGCACTGAGGACGAGGAAGGCGCTCGCCGGGATGAAGACGAGCGCGAGCTTGCGCGTGGCCTCCCGGAAGAGCGCGGCCGCCTGGGCGCCGAGCCCCTGCTTGTCCAACTGGCCCACGCGCACCATGAGGACTTCGCTGGTGGGCGAGTAGAACAGGTCCACCAGCGGCACCTGGAAGCAGCCCACCGCGTACACGGCGTAGAGCGCGGGCGGCACGCTCAGGGCGACGGCGTACTGGTGCGCGACCTGCTGGGGGATGCTGATCATCATCGCCGCGCCGAACGGCAGGGCGTAGGCGAGCTGCGCGCGCAGGCCGGCCCACGAGGGCCCCCCGCCCTCCGCCGAGAGCACCATCGAGAGCGTCACGCAGAAGCGCGTCAGGGTCAGGACGGCGAGCGCCGCCATGGCCCCCTTCATCCCGAAGCCCAGGAGGAACGGCGCGACGAGCGCCACGCTCTTGAGGATCTCGTAGCCCACGTAGACGAGCGCCGACGCCCGGGTGCGGCCTTGGCTGGTGAGGGTCGTCTCCAGCAGACCGCCGGCCAGCGAGAAGAGGACGAAGAAGGCGAGCTCGCCGCGGAACAGCAGCAGCGCCGGGTTGGGGAACCGCTCCGCGGCGAGCGGGAGCGCCGCCCAGAGGAGCCCCGCTCCCACGAACCCCATGGCCAGGTTGAAGAGCTGCGTCTGCAGGAGGACGGCCCGGGGCCCCTGGGCCCGCGGCACGAAGTAGTAGAGGCTCTGCGCCATCCCCAGCGACAGGATGCTCAGGACCGGGCCGCACAGCAGGAAGATCTGCTTGTAGGTGCCGTACTCCTCGAGCGACAGCTTGCGCGCGAGGTACAGCGGGGTGACCACGGTGATGACGGCCGCGGTCATGCGCGCGAGCACGAGCGGCAGGGCCTGGCGCGTGGCGCTCGTGCCGCGCTGCTGCTGCTGTGCCGCCTCCGCCGTCTTGTCCGCCGCCATGTCACAGTCCTCCCCGTGTGTCGCCACGGGCCAGACGTCCGGGCTGGGGCGCGTCCCCTCCCGCCCAGGGCGCGCGAGGCACGAGGGGCGCGGGGGAGAGCGAGCCCGTGCCGGACGTGCCTTCCGCCGGAACCGGGGACACCTGCGCCAGCCGCTCCGCGCAGGCGGCCAGCGCGAAGAGCACGTAGAAGTGGACGGACACCAGGAAGCCCGCGAAGAGGCAGGACACCAGGTGGCCCACCACCGCCGCCGCGAGTGCCCGGGCCAGCCAGCCCCGCTCCTTCTCCCGTGCGGCCTGCCACAGCGGCCCGAGCACCGAGCCGATGAAGGCCAGGAAGAGCCCCAGCCCCACGAAGCCCAGATCCGAGATGACCTGGAGGAAGACGTTGTGCGCGGCGTACACCCGGCCGCCCGTGTGCTGAGGGCCGTAGATCCGCCACGCGAAGGGGAAGGTGCCCGCCCCCACGCCCAGCAGCGGGTGCTCCAGGCTCACCCGAGAGGCCACCGTCCAGGCCTCGACCCGGCTCATCGCCGAGGCATCCTGCTCATAGGTGGACACCGTGCGGGTCCGATCCCAGAAGCTCCGCGGAGAGAGCACCAGCATGGCCATGGCCACCGCCACGACGACGAGCGTGCGGCCCAGGTGACGCTCCAACACCAGCCATGTCACCGCGGAAGCCACGAGCCCCAGGAAACCGCCGCGCGAATAGCTCAACACCATGGCGGTGATGGCCATCGCGGCGGCCACGCCACACGCCAGGCGCACCCACCAGGCGCTCCGCCGCCGGACGAAGAAGGCCACCGCCAGGGGGACCACGATGCCCACGCTCATCGCCATGCGGTTGGGGTCCGCGTACACGCCCAGCCACCGCGCGCGGTAGCCCTCCACCAGCTCCACCCCCGCGTTGTGCCAGGCGATGACGCCGCGGGAGGTGATGAGCGAGGACAGGATGAGCGCGAGCAGGGCCCACCGCAGGCGCCGCTCCGTCGTCACGAGGTTGATGACCGTCAAATAGACGAGCACCCACTTGAGGAGCTCCGCCGCCGTGGAGCGCGTGACGTCCGGGTACAGCGACCAGCGCAGGGACACGAAGGCCAGGCCACAGAAACACATCAGGAGCACGCCCCGCTGGCCACCCGCCCACAGCGGCTGTCTGCGCCCCACGCGTCCCAGGAGAAACAGGCCCGTCGCCATGGCGGACGTCAGCAGCGCCGGACGCCACCGATCGGCCCCGGGAATCCACTCACCGGGGCTCAGATAGATGCAGGCGAGGAAGGCGAGCAGGAATCCGAATGCCCAGCGGTCCCGGCCTTGTCGCGGCTTGCGTCCCATACTCATCTCCCAACGCCCATCCGCCGAGCCAAGGCCGACTCATCCCGGCAGTGCACCCCAGGGTGCACACATGGGGAGGCGGGGGCCATTGCCTCCCGGCGCACCATCTGGGGGGCAAGGAATCATCGCCTGCCGGATGAGAAGCGGGCCCGCGGGGCATGCCAGCCAGCGGCCTCTCCTCGCGCTCCTGGGCCCTCGCCCGCCGGAATCATCCGCGTCCGCGCGGTGTCCCAGACCACTCACTCTTTTCCCACGAGGGGTTGTCCTCATGCGTATCGGATTCACCGTGTTCCCTCTGCTCGCCGCCGTGATGCTGGCCTCCGCGTGTGGAGAAGGAGCAGCCCCGGGAGCGAGCGGTGCGCTCGGCTCGGACACCACCCGGCCAGACGGGCCCCCGGGGGTTCCCTCGTCCCCCTCCGGCGTCGAGCCAACGGTTCCGGTCGTGCCAGCCAACCCCGCGCGCGAGTGGGTGGTGAGCCCCACGGGCAACGACACGGCGGCCGGTACGGCCGCGGCCCCGCTGCGCACCATCTCCAAGGCCATTACCCAGGCCGGGCCAGGTGAGCTCATCCGCGTGCGCGCCGGCACCTACGCCGAGCGCGTCCTCATCATGGGCTCGGTCCGCCACGGCACCGCCTCGGCTCCCATCACCCTGCTGGGTGAGGGCAAGCCTCGCATCGTTCTGGGCTCCCAGTCCGGAGCGCTCATGGTGGTGGAGCGCAGCCATTGGGTCATCCGGGGCTTCGACATCGACGTCGAGAATCGTCCGACGCTCGCGGTGGCGTTCACCGGCAATCTCGAGGGCACGTTCCTCGCCGACTCGGAGATCCACCACGCGAAGTACGGCGCGGGGGTGAGCTTCCACAATGGTGCCAATGGCGCCACGCTCGAGAACAACAACATCCACCACCACGTCATCCCGGGTCAGGACTCCCACGGGGTGATGATCCAGCCCACGGCGCGCAACATCACCGTGCGCAACAATGTCATCCACGACAACTCGGGAGACTCCATCCAGTGCTACAGCGAGGATGGTGCGATGCCCGGCGCTCCGGCGGATGGCATCCTCATCGAGGGCAACGAGCTGTACGGCAACTTCGAGCAGGGGTTGGACATCAAGACGTGCACCAACGTCACCGTGCGCCGCAACAAGATGCACAACTCCAAGGGCAACGGCGCCATGGTGGTGCACATGTCCGCGAGGGACATCCTCATCGAGGAGAATGAATTCTACGAGTCGGGTCTGGCCATCGGCGTGGGTGGCAACCGCTACGGTCCGATGCCCTCGGGCATCGTCATCCGCCGCAACCTCATCCGGGACATGAGCACGGACCGGGGGACGGGTGGCGGGCTGCAGATGGCCAACTCCTCGGGGACGCAGGTGTACAACAACACCTTCACCCGGCTGCAGGCCCCGGCGCTCATCGTGGGGAGCGGGCAGGGCGGTCCGACGCAGGACATGGTGGTGAAGAACAACATCATCGACGCGGATTCCGCGGTGAGCCTGGGCAGCCAGGCGCCGGGGCTGAAGATGGACTCCAACCTCTACCGGCCGGGCTCCACCTTCCGGAGCGGGGGCTCCGTCTGGAATCTGGCCCAATGGCAGGCACAGGGCCACGATGGACGCTCGCGCGAGGGCAATGCCCAGCTCGACCCCACCACGCTGGCGCCTGGACCGGCCGCCGTGGATGCCGGAGAGCGTGTGGAGCTCAGCGCCACGTGCGGTGCCGGGCCGGATATCGGCGCCGTGGAAACCGGCTGTTGATGCGGCCCTTCGGGCAGCAGGCTTCCTGACAACAGATCGAGTCCTTGATGGGAGTGCGGGGTCCGCACTCCCATTTGCTTTCAAAGGAATAGGTGGGGGGATCCCCCTGTCGAGAGCACCGCACGAAACACAAAGGTGTTCTCCATGAACTATTTCAACAAGTCCTCCCTGTTCGCCGCTGCTCTTGTGTCCTGTCTGGTGACTGCCTGCGGAGCCCCCGCTGAGCGGGATGGAGCTCAAGGGCTCATCGACGGACCTGCCACGGAAGTTCCCACCCCCATCGACTCACCCAGTCCATCCACTCCACCGGTGGGCGACATTCCCATCGATGCGCCACAGGCGGGTGACTCGCCCACCGAGGCTCCGCAGGCGGGCGAAGTACCCTCCGAGCCCTCGCAGGGTCAGCCTCCCTCCGGCCAGAACGAGGGCTCGGGCCCCTTCCCGTTGCCCAGCACCCCTCCTGCCGCCCCTCCCGTCACCGCGGCCTCGTACAAGCGGGAGTGGGTGGTGAGCACCACGGGCAAGGACACGGCGGCCGGTACGGCCGCGGCCCCGCTGCGCACCATCTCCCGGGCCATCACCCTGGCCGGGCCGGGTGAGCTCATCCGCGTGCGTGCCGGCACCTACGCCGAGCGCGTCCTCATCATGGGCTCGGTCCGCCACGGCACCGCCTCGGCTCCCATCACCCTGCTCGGTGAGGGCAAGCCCCGCATCGTCCTGGGCTCCCAGTCCGGCGCCCTCATGGTGGTGGAGCGCAGCCATTGGATCATCCGGGGCTTCAACATCGACGTCGAGAATCGCCCGGCGCTCGGCGTGGCGTTCACCGGCAATCTCCAGGGCACGTTCCTCGCCGACTCGGAGATCCACCGTGCCAGGTATGGCGCGGGGGTGAGCTTCCACAATGGTGCCAATGGCGCCACGCTCGAGAACAACAACATCCATCACCACGTCATCGCGGGCCAGGACTCCCACGGGGTGATGATCCAGCCCACGGCGCGCAACATCACCGTGCGCAACAATGTCATCCACGACAACTCGGGGGACTCCATCCAGTGCTACAGCGAGGATGGCTCGATGCCCAGCGCTCCGGCGGATGGCATCCTCATCGAGGGCAACGACCTGTACGGCAATTACGAGCAGGGGTTGGACATCAAGACGTGCACCAACGTCACCGTGCGCCGCAACAAGATGCACAACTCCAAGGGCAATGGCGCCATGGTGGTGCACATGTCCGCGAAGAACATCCTCATCGAGGAGAATGACTTCTACGAGTCGGGTCTGGCCATCGGCGTGGGTGGCAACCGCTACGGTCCGATGCCCTCGGGCATCATCATCCGCCGCAACCTCATCCGGGACATGAAGACGGCCCTGGGGGTGGGTGGCGGGCTGCAGATCGCCAATTCCGTGGGGACGCAGGTGTACAACAACACCTTCACCCGGCTGCAGGCCGCGGCGCTCATCGTGGGGAGCGGGCAGGGCGGTCCGACGCAGGACATGGTGGTGAAGAACAACATCATCGACGCGGCCTCCGCGGTGAAGCTGGGCAGCCAGGCGCCGGGGCTGAAGATGGGCTCCAACCTCTACCGGCCGGGCGCCACCTTCCTGAAGGGCGGCTCCTCCTTGAAGCTGGCGCAGTGGCGCGGCCAGGGCTTCGACGGCAACTCGCTCGAGGGCAATGCCCAGCTCAACACCACCACGCTGGCGCCTGGGCCGGCCGCCGTGGACCGCGGTGAGAAGCTGGGCCTCGAGTTCTGCGGTGCCGGGCCGGACATCGGCGCCGTGGAGACGGGCTGCTGATCACCCCTGAAACGGCGCTTCCACGCTGAACCCGGGCACCCGCTCCCCTCCGAGGGGGGCGGGTGCTCGTTCATGAAGCGACGCTCTCCTCCTCCTGGCGGCGGTGGTTCCTCGTAGGAAATCCGGGCAATACCCTCTTCTCCGCCTTGCTGGGCTCGAGTCCCAGCTCCTGACAGGAGAGCGGTATGCGCGCGGAGCGTGGTGGAGTCTTCGGGGGAGGGGTGTTGCTGTTGGTCGCGATGCTCTGGGGGGGATGCCATGAGACTCCCACCCGCCCGAAGTTGGAGGAGCCGCGCCCCGAGGCCCCTGGGGGTGGATGCACTTCCAACTGCACTTCGCCCGCGCAGCCTCTCGAGCGCCAGCCCCAGCCCAACCCCATCCTGGTGGAGAACCAGCTCCCGGGAGATCCTCAGTGGCAGAGTGGATTCGCCGCCGGCGAGGGCGAGCTCGAGTTCTACACCTCCACCGAGTCCGTGGAAGCGGGCGAGAGCATCGGCGTCAAGGTCTCCACCCCCACGGAGCGCACCGTCACGGCCACGCTGTACCGGATGGGCCATTACGGGGGCGCCAAGGCTCGCAAGGTGTGGAGTGGGGGACCCTGGCGGACGCGGGCGCAGGCGCCGTGCCGGCGCGACGCGGCGAGCGCACGCATCGAATGTGATTGGCTCGACACCTTCTCCATTCCCATCGACGCCTCGTGGGTCTCCGGCCTCTACGTGTTGAAGCTCTCCCGGGAGGATGGGGGCATGCGGTACACGCCCTTCGTCATCCGAGACAGGCGCGCGGCGGAGATCCTCTACACGCCGAACTTCACCACCTATCAGGCGTACAACACCTGGGGCGGCACGAGCCTCTACTACGATGCCTCCGGGAAGACACCGTTCGGCCGTGCACGCGAGGTGTCCTTCAACCGCCCCTACAATGCCGGGAACGGCGTCGGGAAGACGTTCTTCCTGGAGCTCGGCTTCATCCAGCTCCTGGAGAAGCAGGGCTATGACGTGACGTATGGGACGCAGCTCGACTTCTTGCGCTTCCCCAATTTCCTGGAAGGGATTGGCGCCTTCGTCGGCGCGGCCCAGGACGAGTACTGGCCGGAGCAGGAGAGGGATCAGATCGACGCCGCGCTCGCGGGCGGAAAGATGAGCCTGGCCTACTTCGGCGGGAATGGCGGGTACTGGCGCATCCGCATGGAGCCGGACTCGAAGGGACGTCCGCTCCGCAACCTGGCCTGCTACAAGAACGAGCACAAGCTGGACTCGCGGCCGGGCACCACGGTGCGCTTCCGGGATCCGCCCAACGCGCGTCCGGAGAGCAACCTCTTCGGGGTGATGTACGAGGGCTGGCAGATCGTCATGTTCCCCCTGGTCGTGACGGACGACACGCACTGGCTCTTCGAGGGGACGGGGCTGCGGCGGGGGATGCCGCTGACAGGGCTCGTCGGGTATGAGTACGACAGGCATTTCCCCGAGCTGCCGGGCGCTCCCTCGGGGCTCAACGTCAGCATGGTGAGCCCGGTGGTGAGCGCGGAGGGCGTCCCGTCCTACAGCACGACGGTGGATCGCACCCTGCCCTCGGGGCGGCTGGTGTTCTCCGCGGGCACCATCTACTGGGGGCTCGCCATGAGCCCGGATCCGGAGCTGAGGGATGCCCGGGTCGAGCGCATGACGCTCAACGTGCTCGAGCGGGCGCTCTCCCACCGCCGTCCCCCGCGCACGCTGCCCGAGATGACGGGGCCGGGGCCCGTGAGCGACCCACCGGTGGGCCAGTGGGCCCGCGGTGTGGAGGCCTTCGCCGGGCAGGCCGGTGCATCGGGATGGCAGGATGGCCCCGCGGCGGAGGCCCGGTTCAAGGCGCCCACCGGGCTGGCCGTCACCCCGGCGGGGGAGGTGGTGGTCGCTGACACCGGGAATCACCGCATCCGGCTCATCCAGGCGGATGCGGCGCGCACGGTCATCACACTCGGTGGCAACGGGCTGCCCGGCTTCCGCGATGGTCCTGGGGAGCAGGCCATGTTCCGCCACCCCACGTCGGTGGCGGTGGGGCCGGCGGGGGAGATCTACGTGGCGGACTCCGACAACCACGTCATCCGCCGGATCCAGCGTGGCGCCACCGGCTGGACGGTGAGCACCGTCGCGGGGCGGAGCACCCAGGGAGGCTTCGCCGACGGCACGGGCTCGCAGGCGAAGTTCTTCCGGCCCCTGGCGATCGCCACGGACGCGGCGGGCAACCTCTATGTCGCGGACGAGATGAACAACCGGCTCCGGATGATCCGCGCCGGCACGCAGGAGGTGGTGACCCTCGCCGGCAGTGGCGCCGCGGGCAGGCAGGACGCGGAGACGGGCAAGCAGGCCAGCTTCTTCTATCCCACAGCGCTGGCGATCGGGGCGGACGCCCTGTTCATGCTGGATGCGGGCAGCCAGTTGGTGCGCCGCATCTCCCTGACTCCGCCCCACGCGGTGGAGACCATTGCCGGCAGGCAGCGCGGAGGGGTGTTCGGCTTCGCGGATGGAGCGGGGAGCGACGCCCGGTTCCGCGCGCAGCTCGGCATGACGGTGGCCGCGGATGGGAGCGTGGTGGTGGCGGACTCGGGGAACTTCCGCATCCGCAAGCTGCTGCCCGGCGCCCAGGCCAACTCCTGGCGGGTCGTCACCCTCGCCGGCTCGGGCCAGGCGGGGGCCCGGCTCGGTCCAGGTGACGTGGCGGATCTCGCCGCGCCCACGGGGCTCGCCACCGGTGCCGGCGGGCAGCTCTACGTGAGCGACTCGTACAACCACGCCATCCGGATCATCCTCCCGTAGCCGCCGTTCGCGAGGGGATGCGGCTACACCCGCGCCTGCTGCGGGATGTCCAGGCACGGCTGCGCACGGGGCTTCGCGGTCTTCTCACCCCGGCAGTACCCCATCGCTCAACCGTTCAGCTGGGCGGCGAGGAACTCCAAGAGCCTCTCGGGCTGTGGCTCTCCGAAAGGCAGGCGCCAACTGGAGAACGGCGGCTGCCCCGCGCCACAGGTGAATTGGATGTGATGGAGAGGGTGTTTCGGCCACGCCTGGCGTTCCGGGTCCAGGTGGAACATGAGCTGCCAGAACGGCACCTCGAAGGGAGGCCATGCGACGCACATTTCGAAGTCGGTGATGAGTTCTCCCTTTCCCTTTATCTGGAAATTGAGGGCGGCCCCGGTTGAAAGGGAATAGAGGGCATTGCGTTCCGAGGGCTCGAAGCGCCCTTCGCCGCAGTAGATGCGCCATCGTTGCTGGGGCCACTGGTCCAGGTGGGGTGGCTTGCCGCTCCAGTGCTCATGGCTGCCCACCCGCTTGCGGATGCCCTGGAGGAGTTGCTGGGCATACTTCATTCCAATACCTCGCGGAGGGCCTCGGACAGCGAGCGCCAGCGACTCAGATCCGGCTCAGGCACTCCCGTCGGCTCGCGGTCGAGGAGACGGCGCACAAGCTCGCTCGTGCTCATCCCATAGCGCGCCTCCAGCTCAATGCACCCTCGGCGGAAACTATCCACCATCGAGGTGTCACTTGGGTCCACGGCGAAGGAGTCTTCGCTCACGGTGATGACCTGGGCAACCGCCAGCAGATCGGGCGCATGGCGGGAGATCTCCGGCATGCGTGTCACGGTGGTCAAGAAGACCAGGGAGGCGCGAGGTTCGTGGGAGCGCAGGGTGTCGGTGAGCCAATCCCGCAGCAGGTTGAGTTCCCGCCAGCGGGCCTGGAGCTCTTCCGAGCTGCCTTCCGCGGCATCGTAGACGCACCAGACCGTCCGGCACTCCAAGGATGGATGGGTCTGGAGGCGTGCCTGGAGCGAGCTGGCCGGCACCTCATTCACGTGCGCTTCGGTCAGGCTCGGGATGGCGGACTGGAGCCACTCTCTCGCCTGTTGCACGCCGTGCAGGTCCTGGCAGACGGCGAGGGTGATGGGACTGCCGCCCGAGATGGCGATGGCGGCCACGTCGTCCAGCCAGCCCGAGTGCAGCTCAATCCCTGGCATGTTCCGCCTCCTGACGCCTGCGTCGCAGCAGTGCTTCCACGAGCGGATTGACGACGATGCGCAATCCCCCAGTCGGCAGGTCATGCTCCACGAGGGCTCCAATGCGCAGCAACCGCGCCCGGATGTGGGAGGGCCGCTCGGTATCGTTCAGCTCCAAGGCCTCATAGTCGTCAGGCTCGAGCTGGTACTGCCAGCGTTCGGTGACACGCTGGACGGCACGGGCGAAGGACTCGGGTTGAACTCGCTCCAGCCCATCGACGAGCGCTTGCGTCGCGGCATTGGAGAGGAGCTGCAGGAACTGGCGTGGGAGCCCACTGCTCAGGCGGATGGCCTCTCCGATGAGCTCACCAGAGAATATCTTGCTGGCTCCGCGTGCCTCGGTCATCCGAAGGAGGAAGTCATAGCCGGGTGAGTCAGGATCGCAGGGCAGGGCGCGCAGGCGCTCGACGAGGCGGAACCGCTCCTCAATGTCTCCAAAGTAGCTTTCGAAGCTAAGAGCCAGAGGCGCGGTGATGACCGCCCGGCAGGGCAACTCGCTGGTGGGGTTGCGCGCATCAAGGAAGAGGTCACGGGCGCTGTCCAGCGGCATCCTCTCCAGCCCATCCCAGATGAGGACGGCGGGTTTATTGGCAGCTTCGGCGATGGCTCTCAACAGAGCGGACGCCATGTCCCAGAACTGAGCTGGACCTTGTGCAATGAGAGGACGGGCGTGAAGAGGCTCGTTGCGGAAGCGCTGCAGGGCCGTGGGGGTAGGTGGGCCGCGAAAGGTACGCAGAGTAGGAGGAGTCAAACTGAGTGCCCTACCTAGCGCAGCGTTCAGATCCTCGATGTCGGCATTGCTCTCCGCGGAGATTCCGAACCAATCTTCACGCAGATGGACATAGGCCCAGAGTGCGCTGAAGACGAGCAACTCATGCCAACTCGTACCTTGGAGGTTGAGCACTTTGTCGACAGAAGGCTGGATAACGAGGTAACGCTCGTGAAGCAGGCTAGCTAGTCGGGCCAGTTCAGTGGACTTGCCTACGCCTGTCTGACCGAAGAGGAGCACGCGCGACCTGGTGGAGGGGGCGAGCTCGATGGCCAAGCGTGAGGCGAAGTCCGGGTTACGCGGCACATATGCTCCCTCTGGGGGGAAGCTCCGAGGGGTCGCATCGCGCGATGAACTCACTGAGGGGCGCCTGACGGCTCATGGCTTCAAGGTAGCAGTCCGGACGTCCGAGTTCAGGTGGTTCCCTGCCCGCCCGCATCCATCGGGTCGCTCACTCGTTGACGTCAACGAGTGGTGTGTGGGGAGTGCCTACATCACTCGTTGACGTCAACGAGTGAGTCCTCCGGCGTCAGGGGAAGCTCACGTTTCCAATCTCGACGCCCAGGGTTCCCTGTCCATCCCGGAGGCCGAGCGTGAGCTTTCCGCGGGCTTCCCGCTCCGGCAGCTCCGTCTCCGCCACGACGAAGCCGCGCCCCAGGGGCGCAAGGGGTTTCGGCTGCCACACGCCGGGCTGTGTCACCTCTTCTCCGTCACGTGTCAGCGTGGCCTTCGCCGCCGTCCAGGGTTGCTCCCCCGGGTTCCTCAACCTCAGTGCCACGGCCACCCGGAACACGGGCTCGCCGCCCTCCGGCACGTCCGGGGTGTAGCGGTAGGCGAAGACCGCCTCCACCTCGAGTGTGTTCATCGGAGACAGGGTGATGGACTTCGAGAGATCGCTGAACACGACCCCCGGGTCGCCCATCTTCATCCGGCCCCTGGCGAACAGCCGGGTGATGGGACCCTGTCCTGGGTCCTCCGTCTGAAGCCGCCGCAGCTCCCGCGCGAGCCTTTCGTTCTCCTCACGTGCCTCCCGGAGCTCTCGCTCCCAGGGCTCCTCTGGACGTCCGAAGCGGAAGACATCCACCGCCCGCGCGAGCCGGGCCGGGTGGAACAGCAGCGCGAAGGTGGCGCTCGCGGGGGCGGAGTCCCCCTCGAAGTACACCGTCAACCGCGAGGGCTTCCCGCTCCGGGATTTCCTCCTGGGCACGAGCACGAGGGTCCCCTCGTCCTCGTCCACCGGCCGGAACCGCTCCGCGTCCTCCAGCTCCACCCGAGCGATCCCGGAGTCGAAGACGAAGGTGGTGGGGCAGCTCCGCGCTGATGCACACCTCGATCGGCTCCCGGGCGGACTCCGCCGGCAACTCGATGGACCGCGTGGGCTCCGCACACGCGTCCGGGTAGGCCCGGCAGAGCGTGGTATCCGGGGACGAGGAGAGCAGCAGGAGGGCGGCGGAGGGGAGGAGCATGGCGGCCTGGGGAGGGCGCGTCAGTCGAAGCGGCGGACCGGCAGCGCGATGATGTTGGTGGAGAACGCCTCGACCTCGCCGGGGGTGCTTCCTGGCCTCAGCTCGAGGCCGCGCGCTGTCGGCTCCCAGATCTCCGCGCAGATGGGGAAGGTGGTTCCCTGGGGCGTCCAGGCCCGGGTGAGGCGCGCGTAGGCGCGTCCTCGCGCGAAATGCAGCTTCCCGGTGAGCACGCTGTTGGCGGGCAGCTTGCCCCAGGGGTCCGAGAGGAGGGCCGAGATGTCACCCTCGCGCACGGCGAGCCACCGGGGCTGGCCCTCGGTCTGCAGGCGGAGGCCGGGCCCTTTGTCGCCGAACTGGTTGCGGTAGCGGTAGAAGTCACCGAGCGTCTTCGTCATGGCCTCCTGGGCGCCGGCCGGGCACGCCTCGGGTGCGGGGTGGGCCTTGGCCACCGGGGCTCCCGCGCAGGCCAGGTTCGTGACGGCCGCCGCTCCGGCACACAGGCCGCGCAGGGTGGTGTTGCCCGCCCTGGCCGGCCGCTGGCTCCTGGGCGGAGTGGGGCTCTTCTGCGGAGTGGGGCTCTGCTGCTGTTGGTCTTTCACGGGGCTCACGGGGGTCTCCTCCTCGGAGGACGCCGCGGGGGAGGCGGCGGCCGCGGGGGTTGACTCCGGAAGTAGTGGAGCCGCGGCCGACCCAGTGTCAGGGGCCTTGGGCGCCCGCGCCATTTCGTGACTCGCGGAGACCGCCGCCGCCAGGGCGAGGCCGGCACCCAGCGCCACGGCCAGCCATTTCCATGGCCACGCCAGGCCTCGCGCCGGGCGCTCCCGGGCCGCCGCCCGTCCTCTTCGTCCCCGCCCGGAAGCGCCGCCTCCCTCCGCGAGCCTCACGGCGGGCGCGGGAGGTGTCTCCGGACGCGTGGGCAGCTCCGGCCGGCGGATGCGCCGCCCGGGGGCCTCTCCCTCCCGGGCCGCCGCCACCTCCTCCCACTCGAAGACGTCCGCCTCCCACTTCGCCCGCCTCCCGAAGGTCACCGCCGCCATCAGCGCGTCGTGGACCTCGGCGCCGTCGCGGTAGCGCTCCTTCGGGTCCTTGGCCAGCATGCGCATCAGCACGCCGCTCAGCGCCCGGGGCATCCGCCGGTTGACGCTCCGGGGCTCGGGCGCCCGTTGCGTGGCGATCGCCAGCACCAGCAGCTCTCCCAGCACCTCGGGCTTGAAGGGGTAGTGCCCCGTCGCCGCGCGGTACAGGCTCACCCCCAGCGCGTACAGGTCATCCGCGGCGCCCACCTCGTACGGCTCGCCCGAGTGCCTGCCCCGCTCCAACCAGAAGCGCATGGCCTCGGGGCTGCGCAGGTGCGTGGTGCCCGGTGGCAGCGGGCCCGGGGTGAGCGGCTCGGCGCCCTCGTAGACCCCGATGCCGAAGTCCACCAGCACCGGCTCTCCATCCGGCTCGCGGATGAGGATGTTCCCGGGCTTCACGTCCCGGTGCACCACGCCCCGGGCGTGCAGCGCTCCCAGCGTCAGCGCCATCTTCGCCCCCACCTCGGCGAGCTGGAGGAAGGAGGTGTCGCGCGTCTCGGGCCACTCGTCCAGGGGCAGGCCGGGCACCAGGTCCATGACATGGTAGAGGTGGCCCTCGACAGGATCCGGCCAGCGCCCATGTCCGTGGATGCGGACCACGTTGGGGTGCACGGCCTTGTCCATCAACAACACCACCTCCCGGCCGGCGCGGACGTCTCCGGGGCGCAGCGCCAGCTTGAGGGCCAGCATGACGCCGGGGTGATGGATGTCCTCCACCTGGTAGGCGGCGCCGTAGCCCCCCACGCCCAGCTTCTCCACCACGCGCCAGTGGCCCACCTCCGTGCCCGCGGGCAGGGCCTCGGGAAGCAAGGTGCGCGTCAACTCGGATTGCATGGGGGGCCATCCTCCCGGCAAGGGGGGTGACCTTGCAAGTCAGAAGGACGCGCGGCCCGGAATGACCTGGGAAGTCACCGGCCCGCGCTCGTCCCCCCGTAGGTTTTTCAGGCCTCCTTGGCGATGCCGGCCGCGGGCACCGTCTCCTTGGTGCCGCTCAGCACCGAGGTGCCCGCGAACAGGCCCACGCCGACCAGGGCCAGCGCCGCCGCCTCCGCGTAGTTGCCCAGCACCGAGCCGAGCAGCGTCATCATTCCCGCGCCCACCGTGAACATCCCCAGCACCGCCCCCGCCGCCGCCTTGCGCATAGCCGCCGTCCGCTCCTCACTCGCCCAGGCCCTGCCTGGGTCCGGGTTCCTCCGGAGAAGGCTTCAAGCGGCGTGCCACGTCTTCCCGCGAGGGAATGGGAAAAAACCAGGGACAGGGTGGGAAGCGCGGTTCCCATTCCGAGGGAGATCCGGCGAGTGATCCGGAACCACCCCCCGGGGTGATGCCGGAATTTTTTCCCGTACAGCCCTCCCACTTCCCCTGGGGTGTAGCGCGTAACCCATGACGATCCGGGGACTTTGCCTGTCTGGGGTCGTTGGCACACCCGCTGCTAGTGCCTCCCGCGAACATGCGGTCCCTGGCCTTTCCGCGGCCGGGGACTTTGGGGAGAGGCGAACGATGGGAAAGACGAGCGCGAGGTGGTGGGTGGTGCTGGGGTTGCTCCTCCTGTCGGGGTGCGCCCACCGGGCCCCGGCGCGGGTGGACAATTCGGACCAGCCGTACCGCATCGGCCGTGAGGACATCCTGGATGTGGCGGTGTGGCGTGACGCGGATCTCTCGCGCACGCTGCCGGTGCGGCCCGATGGTTTCATCTCCCTGCCCATGGTGGGTGAGGTAAGGGCCGAGGGGCGCACGCCCGAGGAGCTGGCCGCCGAGGTCCGCGAGGCCCTCAAGCCGTACGTGCAGGATCCCCGGGTGACGGTGATCGTCCGCGAGGTGAACAGCAGCCGGGTCTTCATCACCGGAGAGGTGACGAACCCCGGCGCCTACCCGCTGCGTGGCCGGGTGTCCATCCTCCAGGCCATTGCCCTGGCGGGCGGCTTCACCGACTTCGCGGATCGCGACGCCATCGTCGTGCTGCGCCGCTCGGGGGCGAAGAAGGCCGCCACCGCGGAGGGCTCGGGCACGGGTGGCTCCGGCACCCAGGAGGCCACCACGGAGGGCGACTACATCTCCGTGAGCTACAGCGAGCTGGTGAAGGAGCCGCGGAAGTACGAGCCGCTCATCCTGCGGCCGGGCGACACCATCATCGTTCCGTAGCAGGTCGAGGCACCGCGGGTGTGGTCTGGGTTGGAGCGTGGGGATGGAGGGTGCCGTGAAGGTTTCCTGGAAGAGATGGTTGGCGGCGGCGGCGGTCGTGGGGACCTCTCCGGCCGCGCTCGCCAGCACCGTGGTGGAGCCTCGAGCCCAGGTGTCGCTCGAGGAGCGCTACGACGATGACTTCCGGCTCAACGACGCCGGTGTGACGGGCGGTCAGTTCATGACCAAGGTCACGCCGCGGCTCGGGCTGGACCTGAAGGATCCAACGCTGAAGCTGGAGAGCTACTACGCGGCGGACCTTCTGATGCGGCACGGCAGCGGCCGGTTCACGCTGGATCACCGCGGGGGCGTGTCGGTGCGCAAGCAGCTCTCGCGCCGCCTGCGGGTGGAGGTGTCCGGCAGCATCTACCGGGTGACGGATCCCGCCTCGCTGCCGCGTGACAGCGTGGCGCGCTCGACGGATCCGGTGCTCTACGGCCAGTCGCGGGTGTACGCGTCGGGGCGGCTGAGCCGGCAGGTGGACCTGGGGGCGGGCTACGCGTTCGAGGGCGTGCAGGTGCAGATGGCGGGCAGCGATGCCGGCTTCGTGCACACGCCGTTCGCCGAGCTGTGGCTGCGCACCTCGCGGCGGCTGTCGCTGGGGGTGGAGTACCGCTACCAGGGCTTCGTTTTCGGCGACAACTTCCAGCAGGCGCACGGTGTCTTCGGTGCGCTGCGCTACCGGCTGTCGCGGCTGACGACGTTCACGGCCCGCGGCGGTCCGGTGTCCTTCACCGCCGAGGACGGGACCGGGGGACTCATTCCCCGGGTGAAGCTGGAGCTGGTGCACGAGGCGGGGCCGTTCGACCTGGGCTTCGTCGCGGGGCATGACCTGGTGGGAGCCAGTGGCTTCACCAACGCGCTGTGGGCGGACTACGCGGGCCTGGTGCTCAACCGGCACTTCAATGACCGGGTGTCCGTCTACGGGGTGGCCAGCTTCTTCCGCAATGGACGCGCGCCAGGGGAGGGGGCCTTCACCTGGGACGGCGGTGCGCGGGTGGCCCAGGGCTACGCGCTCGGCGCGGGGCTCGAGTTCAAGATCAACCGGTATGTGTCGATGCAGACGGCCGTGGATCGCATCGCGCAGGTGGGCGTGGATGAGGAAGTGGCGGCGGGAATGAACCTGACCCGGAACGTCGCGGCGGTCCGGCTGCACATGAAGGCTTGGTGACACGTGGAGCGAGGAGGAGGAGCGCACATGGAGCGTGGGATGACGGCAGACCAGGTGCTCAAGGCACTGTGGCGCCGGAAGGTGCTGGTCGGGGCCATCGTGCTGGCAGTTTTCGCGGTGGGAGCCGCCATCGTGTTGAGCCAGCCGAGCGTGTACGAGGCGACGGCGGTGGTGCGCGTGCAGCACCAGCGCCCCGGAGAGGAGATGGTGCAGCGCACCGTCAGTGAGCTGGTGGAGCAGCGGCTGCTCACCGTGCGCCAGGAGCTGATGGCGCGGCCGGTCCTCCAGAAGGCCATCGAGGAGATGAACCTCTATCCGGAGATCGTCTCGGAGAAGGGCATGGAGGCCGCCGTCAACCGCATGCGCAAGGACATCACCGTGCGTGTGGAGGGGGAGAGCGCCTTCGAGCTGACGTACGCCAGCACGGATCCGAACGTGGCGGCGCAGGTGGCCAACCGGCTGCCGCAGCTCTTCGCCGAGCAGGCGCGGAAGTCCCGCCAGGAGCAGGCGGCGCGCGCCACCCAGCTCTTCCAGGACGAGGTGGTCGCGCTCTCCAAGAGCGTCACCGAGTGGGAGAAGAAGATCGCCCAGTTCAAGGTGGACCACCAGGGTGAGCTGCCCGAGCAGCTCGAGATGAACATGCGCGGCCTGGAGCGCGTGGGGGCGCTGCTGCAGACGAAGTCCGAGGAGCTGCGCGTGGCCGAGGCCCGCCGCTCCGACCTGGCGCGGGCCCGCAACGCCGCGGACAGCGAGGCCGGCCGCATGGAGGCCGCCGAGCACTCGCTCACCCAGGGCCTGGTGGCCGCCCGCTCCTCGTGGACGGCGGATCACCCCGAGGTGAAGCGTCTGTCCGCGGAGCTCAACACCATGCGTGAGCGCCGCAAGGAGGCCGAGGGCCGCCAGTGGGCCGAGCGTCAGGAGCGCACCCGCGTGGCCGAGCTCATCACCTCCATCCAGAAGGAGATCGAGGGGCTGCACCAGCAGGCCAAGGACTACCAGGCGCGGCTGGATCGCACCCCGCAGTGGGCCCACGCGCTGGGCGTGCTGAACCGGGACTACGAGATTGCCCGCACCAAGTACCAGAGCGTGGTGTCCCGCCGCGTGGAGGCGGAGCTGGCCCAGGAAGCTCGAGGCCAAGAGCGCCGAGAGCCTCTTCAACACCATCTCCCCGGCCGGCGTGCCGGTGGCGGCGGCGCGGCCGGATCGCATGAGCGGCCTGCTCATCGCCTTCCTGCTCGCCCTGGGCGTGGGTGTGCTCACCGGTGTGGTGCTGGAGATGCGCGACGACACCATCCGCGACACGCAGGAGCTGCGCGAGCGCCTGCCCCTCCCTGTCCTCGCGGTGGTCCCGAACATGCAAGGCAAGGCGGAGAAGCGGGTGCTGATGCCCGCGACGGGGAACCGCAATGGAGTGGTGACGCCGTCCACCAACGACACGCCGCTCAACTAGGAGACTTCGGGTGAACAACGCGGAATCCGGGAGGAATGGAATGGAGCAGCAAATGGAACGGGCGGGGAATTTCCTTCCCCGGGTGGATGACGCGGCGGGCTCGCCCAACGCGGTGGACAGGCGGGTGGTGTCGCTGACGGCACCGGCGTCGGGTGCGGCGGAGCAGTACCGCAGCCTCTACTACCGGCTGGAGCGGATGCGCGAGCTGCGTCCTCTCAAGGTGGTGGGTGTCACCTCGGCCATGCCGGGTGAGGGCAAGACGGTGACCACCGTCAACCTCGCCCTGGCGGCGGCCCGGGCGAATCCGGAGCGGCGCATCCTCCTCATCGACGCGGACCTGCGCCGCGGCCAGGTGGCGGATGTGCTCGGCATCAAGGGCAGGCCCGGCCTGTCGGAGCTGCTGAGCGGGGAGTGCGAGGTGAGGGACCTGGTGCGGCGCTTCCACGCCACGCGCATGGCCGTCATCACCGCGGGCGGTACGCCCGAGGAGCCCACCCAGGCGCTGGCCAGCGGGAAGATGAAGCAGTTCCTCAAGGTGGTGCGCGAGCACTTCGACGAGGTCTACATGGACCTGCCGCCGACGCTGCCCTTCGCGGACTCGGCCATCCTGGGGCACCAGACGGACGGGCTGCTCATGGTGGTGCGCGCCAACGTCACCCCGGCCGGTGCGGTCAACCAGGCCGTGGAGCAGCTCGGTGGGGCGCCCATCCTGGGCTGCGTGTTGAACGGGGCGGAGATGAGCGACACCCCGTACATGAAGAACTACGTCCGGAAGTAGCGGACGGAGGGCTCCCGGCCACGCGGAAGCAGCGCGTGGCCGGGGGTCTCGAGGCGGCAAGGGCAGCGCTGGGGGGCGGGCGAGGCGGTCGGAGGGAGATACGTGCTTCGGGTTTTCCATCATTACTTTTCATCCAGGAAGCTGACGCTCTTCATCATCGAGGGCGCCGCCATTGCCCTGGCGTGTCTGCTGGGGGCGGCGGCCTGCGCGAGGGTGCTGGCGCCGGCGGATTCCCATCTACCGTTGGCCCAGGCGATGCCGGGGTTGTTGTTGCTGGGGGCCACCTTTGTCCCCACGTTCCAGTTCTCGCTGTACCTGATGGATCTGTACAACCTGAGGGTGGCGGCGGAGGACCGGAGCCGGGGAGCCCGGCTGCTCAAGGCGGCCGGAGTCACGACGGCGGTTGTCGGTCTGTTGATGTTGGCGGTGCCGGCGGTGCTGCCGGTGCGGTTGCCGCCCGGTGCGCTGCTGGGCGGGGCCGTGGGCGCCCTGGTGGGGACGCTGCTGGTGCGCTCCTCGCTGCGCGCGGTGGTGGGTGTCCCCAGCCGCGTGCTCATCGTGGGGGATGGCCTCAAGGCGCGCTCGGTGGCCAACGCCATCGAGCAGGGCGGTGAGGACAGCTTCCAGGTGGTGGCGCTGGTGGATCCGCGGGTGCCACTGGCCAACGGCGCGGAGGCCGAGCCGGTGGACGTGACGGCCGAGCGGCTCGGGGCCGAGTTCGTGGTGCAGGCGGCGGATGACATGCGCGGGGCCAACTGGATGGAGGCGCTGCTGCGCTGCCGTCTGGCCGGGCGCCGGGTGTACGAGGCCGCCGGCTTCTGCGAGCGGGTGTTGCGCCGCTTCCCGGTGGCGCACGTGCGCACCAGTGACTTCGCCTTCGCGGACGAGCTGACGGTGTCGAGCACGCGCAAGTGGGCCAAGCGTGTCTTCGACATCGCCGTGGCCTCGACGCTGCTGCTGTGCGCCGCGCCCTTCCTGCTGCTGGTGGCGATCGCCATCAAGCTGGACTCCAAGGGGCCGCTCTTCTACCGGCAGGAGCGCGTGGGCCTGAATGGTAGGACGTACCAGCTCTGGAAGTTCCGCAGCATGCGCACCGACGCGGAGAAGGACGGGGCGGTGTGGGCCCGGGCGAATGACGATCGTGTCACCCGGGTGGGCCGCTTCATCCGCAAGACGCGCATCGACGAGATTCCCCAGGTCTTCAACATCCTCACGGGGGACATGAGCTTCGTGGGGCCGCGGCCGGAGCGTCCCGTCTTCGTCGAGCAGCTCAAGCAGCAGATCCCCTTCTACGGGCTGCGTGAGGCGGTGAAGCCGGGCCTCACCGGGTGGGCGCAGATCCGCTACCCGTACGGGGCTTCGGTGGAGGACGCGCGCAACAAGCTGGAGTTCGACCTGTACTACGTGAAGAACGGCTCCCTGTTCCTGGACATGGCCATCATCTTCCATACCGTGCGGCACGTGTTGCTGGCGCGGGGGGCGCGGTAGAGCGGTACGGGCCGGGCCACGGTGGCTCGGGTGTGTGGGGTGACACCGCCGGGGGGGCCCGGCGGTGGTGGTGCGGATGGGCGTTGGAGGGGATGGGACATGCTCGAGTCATCGGAACTGCCTCTCGACGAGGCGTTGGAATGGGATGCGCGCACGGGGCGCCGGACGGCCCACCGGAACGAGCTGCTGCAGGCGCTCGACATCCGGCCGACGCGCATCGTCGCGATGGGGGGCGGCACGGGCCTTCCCATGGTGCTGCGCGGCCTGGCCCGGCGCGCGGATCCGAAGCTGGGAGACCCGGGGCTGGACATCACCGCCGTGGTCGCGATGAGCGATGACGGCGGAGCTCCGGCCGGCTGCGGCGCACGCGGGGGACGTTGCCTCCCGGGGACGTGCGCAACTGCCTGGTGGCCCTCGCGGGCGGCAAGGGCACCAGTCCCCTGAGCGAGGTGTTCCAGTACCGCTTCGCCGGGAAGCGGGGGCTGGCGGGCCACGCGGTGGGCAACCTGCTGATCGCCGCGCTCGCCGAGGCTCAAGGGCGACTTCCTGGAGGCGGTGCGCGTCTCCGGGGAGCTGCTGGGGGTGAAGGGCCGGGTGCTGCCCAGCACCACGTCCCCGGTGCAGCTCGTGGCCCAGATGGAGGACGCCACCGAGGTGGTGGGCGAGCGCAACATCAGCCGCGCCCACGGCCGCATCCGCAAGGTGCTGCTCAGCCCGCGCTCGCCGCCTCCGGTGGACGGGTTGATCGAGTCCATCCGCACCGCGGACCTCATCGCCATCGGGCCGGGCTCGCTGTACTCGAGTGTGCTGCCCAACCTGCTGGTGGACGGGGTGGCCCAGGCGCTGTGCGAGACGCGGGCGCTGAAGGTGATGGTGGCCAACCTGATGACGCAGCCGGGCGAGACGGACGGCATGGACTGCCTGGACCATGTGCGTGCCGTCATCGACCACGTGGGCCCGGTGCTGGACGCGGTGCTCATCAACGGCGCCCTGCCTTCGGACGAGGCCGCGAAGCGCTACGCGCTCAAGGGCCAGTTCCCCGTCCGGGTGGATCGCCGCGCCCTCATCAGCGCGGGCGTGGTGCCGGTGGAGGCGGACCTCCTCAAGGAGGGCTCGCGCATCCGGCACGACAGCCGCAAGGTGGCGCGCTGCCTGCTGAAGATGGCGCGCTCCGGGCTGTAGGCGGGCGCCCGTCCGGCGGGAGCCGCCCTGCTCAGGCCGCCTGATTCTTGGCGGCGGTGGCGGGAGCGAAGGGCGGCTCCGGCTTGCGCTCCATCGCGGCGGCCGTGGGCCTGGAGGTGAGGACCTTCAGGACCATGCCCGGGGAGAAGAGGGCCGTGGACGGCTCGACCATCTGCATCACCCGCACGAAGGTGTTCAGGGCCTCCTCGTCGTGGCCCACGAGCGCCTGGAGGCGGTCGCTGTACCAGCTCATCAGGGCGAACGCGGGAGGGCGCTTGCCCTCCACCTGGGGAAAGCGCAGGTCTCCGCTCGTCGCCATGGTCCAGGGGGATTCCAGGAGCTGGCCCACCTGCCGGCGGTAACGTGAAGCCAGCCCGCCCAGCCCCTGGCGCAGGCCCTCGCCCAGGGCCCGCGCCTGCAGCGCGCCCGTGGTCATGCCCTGCCCGTAGATGGGGTTGAAGGAGCAGAACGCATCTCCCACGGGCGCGAGCCCCTCGGGGAAGCGGGACATGCGCTCGTAGTGGCGCCGCTGGTTGTGGGAGTAGCGGAAGACGTTGATGGGCCCGAGCGGCTCGGCATCCTGGAGCACCTCGTGGATGTGCGGCTGGATCAGCTCCCGCGTGTATCCGAGGTAACCGGCGTCATCCAGGGGCGGTTGCAGGCCATGCCAGCCGGCGAGCAGGAGCAGCATCTGATCGTTCTCGATGGGGGCGAGCACGGCCATCCGCCGCTCCGTGGGCAGCTTGGGGCCGATGCTCATCATCTTCCAGTCCGCGACGAGCCCGGGGGGCCGCCGGAAGAGCCGGCTGGCGTAGACCACGTCGACCTGGATGTGCGTCTCCTCGACGCGGGGAAAGCCGAGGGCCTCCAGCCACTGGGGGGTCCGCGAGCCGCGGCCGCTGGCGTCCACCACGAGCTCGGCCTCGAGCGTCTCCTCCTGCCCGCCGCCGGGGACGCGCAGGTGGACCCCCGTGACGCGGGCCTTGTCGGGGCTCGTCAGGAAGCCTGTCACCTCGCGGCCATCGCGCACGTGCACGTTGGGCAGGGCCTGGAGGCGCTGGCGGATGACCCACTCCAGCAGCGGCCGGCTTTGCGCGTAGAAGTGGAGACCGCAGGGGATTCGCGGGCGCCAGAAGCCGCCCATGAACCAGGCATGCTCGTCGGTGAAGTCGATGAAGTGGGAGCCGGCGGCCTTCAACTCCTCCCGGAAGCCGGGGAAGACCTCGCACAGGACGTTCATGCCGGGCGTGAACAGGCCGTGGACGTGTGCCCCCTGGGGGACGCCCTTGCGGAGCTGGGCGCCGTTCTCCAAGCGGTCCCTCTCCACCAGGGTGACGCGCTCGAAGTGGCGGGACAGCACACCCGCGGCGATCAGCCCCGCCGTGCTACCGCCATAGACGAGGGCGTGCTTGCCGGCGGGCGTGGAGGGGAGGGGGGTCGAAGTGCTCATGGGGACCTCGGTGCCGCGAATGAAGGCCCAGAGCGTAGGCGACAACCTCCCCGGACGTCGAACGGCTGAAGGCCCGCCTGCTCAGGCCGCCTGGTTCCTCGAGATCGCCATGGGCACCGGCGCGTGCGTCTGGGCGCTCGCGGCGGGCCGGGTGGTGAGCGCCTTGAGCACCATCCGCGGGGCACCCATGGTGGCGGGGGACGCGACCATGTGCATCACCCGCATGAACGTCTTCAGCGCCTCGGGATCCCGCGCCGCGAGCCGCTGGAACCGGTCGCCATACCAGTTCGTCAGGCCGAACCCCGGCGGACGCTTGCCCTCCACCTCGGGGAAGCGCAGGTCGCCGGTCGTCGCCATGGTCCAGGGGAGTTGGAGCAGCTCGCCCACGTGCCGGCGGTAGCGCTGCGCCACCCCGTCCAGCCCCTGGCGCAGGCACTCGCCCAGGGCCTGCGCCTGCAGCGCGCCCGTGGTCATGCCCTGGCCGTAGATGGGATTGAAGGAGCAGAAAGCATCTCCGAGCACCGCGAGCCCCTCGGGGAAGCGGGGCATGCGCTCGTAGTGCCGCCGCTGGTTGTGCGAGAAGCGGTAGTGGTGGATGGGCCCGAAGGGCTCGGCGTTCTTGAGGGCCTCGTAGAGGTGCGGCTGGGGCAGGGTCCGGGCGAACTGGAGGAAGTCCGCGTCGTCCGTCGGGGAAGGGCCCTCGCCCAGCCAGCCGCCCAACATCACCAGCCAGCGGTCCCCCTCGATGCGCTGAATGGTGCCGACCTTCCGCTGCTCGGGCAGCTTGGGGGAGATGCTCAGGAGGCTCCCATCCCGGCTCGAAGCCCTGGGGCCGGTGGTACAGGCGGGTGGCGTAGCGCACGTCGACGTGGATGTGCGTCTCCTCCACGCGGGGGTAACCCAGTGACTCCAGCCACTGGGGTGCGCGTGAGCCGCGGCCGCTGGCGTCCGCCACCAGGTCCGCCTCGAGCGTCTCTTCCTCGCCGCCGCCGGGCGCCTGCAACCGGATGCCCGTGACGCGGGCCTTGTCCGGGCTCGTCAGGAAGCCCGTCACCTCGCGGCCATCCACGATGCGCACGTTGGGCAGGGCCTGGAGGCGCTGGCGGATGACCCACTCGAGCAGCGGCCGGCTCTGGCAGGTGAGATCCAGACCAATGCGTCCCCGGGGAATCCAGTTGCCGCCCATGCACCAGGCGTGGTGCTCGGTCATGTCCATGATGATCCCCCCGGCGGCCTTCAGATCCTCGGAGAAGCCAGGGAAGATCTCGTTGAAGATGTTCAGTCCGCGCGAGAGCAGGCTGTGGGCATGCTGCGCCTGGGGGACGCCCTTGCGCGCCTGCGGCCCGGGCTCGAAACGGTCGCGCTCCACGAGGGTGACGCGCTCGAAGTGGCGGGAGAGCACTCCCGCGGCGATCAGCCCGGAGATGCTGCCGCCGTAGACGAGGGCGTGCTTGCCAGCGGGAGGGGAAGGCGGGGAGGTGGGAGTGCTCATGAGGACCTCGGTGTGGGAGAAGAGGGCCGAAGCGTAGGCGACCCCCCGCGCAAGGTCGATTTGCTGACAGATGCCTGCCAGCTCCCTGTGGGTTTGCCTCGGAGGGAGCGGGCGGAAATGCCGCGCGTGGGTTGTGGGCGGGCACGTCCGTTACCACCTTCCGGCGCACGCGGGCCCTCGAGGCGCCGCGCCGTCAGGAGCCGGACACATTCACATGGAAGCCAGACAGCTCTCCCCCGCGCCGAGCGTCACCGAGGTGGCGGATCGGACCGCCTTCATGGCACTCGAGCCTGAGTGGAACGCGCTCGTGGAGTCCACGGCCGATGAGCCTTTCTACCGTCATGAGTTCATCCGGATATGGATGGACAACTTCGCCCCGGAGTCGAAGCAGCGCGTGCTGACGCTGCGCGACGAGGCGGGGAAGCTGAGCGCCGTCCTGCCGCTGATGGCCGGGCGGGCGTCGATGTATGGGGTGCCGGTGCGGCAGCTCTCCGCCGCGGCCAATACCCACTCGTGCCGCTTCGACGTGGTGGCGCGCGAGCCGAAGGTGGCCGCGGAGGCGTTCCTCTCGCACCTGCGCACGGACAAGAGCTGGGACGTGCTGCTGCTCACGGACGTGCCCGAGGGCGGGGCCGGCTGGCCGCTGTACGAGGCGGCGAGGGCGGCGGGGCTGTCGGTGGGGACGTGGGAGTCGCTGCAGTCGCCCTACATCCCGTTGCCGGCCTCGTGGGAGGCGTACCAGCAGAACGCTGCAGTCCAAGTTCAAGGCCAACTGCCGCCGTCGGCGCCGCAAGCTGGAGGAGAAGGGCCGCGTCACGGTGGAGCGGGTGGAAGGCGGCCTGGATCTCGAGGCGAAGCTGGAGGAAGGCTTCGCGCTGGAGGCGAGCGGCTGGAAGGGCCGGCGCGGAACGGCGATGGCGCAGGACGCGCGGACGCGGGGCTTCTACTCGGAGCTGGCGCGCTCGGCGGGCTACGCGGGCCGGCTGGCGCTCTACTACATGCGGCTGGACGGGCGCGCGGTGGCCTTCCAGTACGCGCTGGAGTACGGCGGGCGCTACTTCCTGCTCAAGCCCGGCTACGACGAGACGCTCGGGGATTGCAGCCCGGGCCAGCTCCTCATGGAGGACGTGTTGCGCGACTGCATGTCGCGAGGCCTGCGCGAGTTCGACTTCCTCGGGCCGGACATGGTGTGGAAGCGGGACTGGACGGACAAGGTCCGCCGCCACACCTGGCTCTACGTCTTCAACGATACGGCATTGGGCCGCGCCATGTGCGCGGCGAAGTTCCGCTGGGCACCGGTGGCCAGGGAGGTGGTGGCGAAATGGAAGCGGTGAAGAATTCGCGGTTGTTCGTTCCCGCCCTGCCGACGTTGTGGCCGGGCATGTTGCTGGGCCGCGGTGAGCCGAGCGGCTTCATGCCCTTCAGCGCGCCCAACGTGCGCTGGTTCTACTTCGCCCGCAACGCCGTCTGGCTGACGGTGAAGATGCTGGGGTTGGACAAGGGCGAGGTGCTGATGCCCGCCTACCACCACGGTGTGGAGGTGGAGGCCGTGGCGGACGCGGGTGCCACGCCGCGCTTCTACCGGGTGGGCAGCCGCTGGGACGTGGACGTGGAGGACGTGGAGCGGCGCATCGGGCCGAACACCAAGGCGCTCTACCTCACGCACTACGCGGGCTTCCCGGGCCCCGCCGACGAGATGCGGCGCATCGCCGACAAGCATGGCCTGCCGCTCATCGAGGACTGCGCGCTGTCGCTGCTGAGCGCGGACGGCTCGGTGCCGCTGGGGACGACGGGAGACATCGGCATCTTCTGCCTCTACAAGACGCTGCCGCTGCCACATGGCGGGGCGCTCGTCGTCAACGGCCCGAGGCAGTACAGCCTGCCCGAGCCGCCCATGCCGCCGCTCACGTCCACGTTCAGCCACACGGTGTCCGCGCTGCTGCAGAACCTGGAGCTGCGGGGAGGCCGCTTCGGGCGCGGGGTGCGCAGCTTCATCCGCGGCCTGGGCAAGGGCGCGGTGAAGGCCGCGGACATCCAGCGCGTGGCCACGGGCACGCAGCACTTCGATCGGCGGCACGTGGACCTGGGGATGAGCCCGTTCGCGAGGCGGATCGCCCAGGCGCAGGACCTGGAGTCCATCGTCGAGCGGCGGCGGCGCAACTACTTCTACCTGCTGGGACGGCTGCGGGACGTGTCGCCGCCGCTGTTCAACCAGCTTCCCGCGGGGGTGAGCCCGCTCTTCTACCCGCTGGTGGTGGAGGACAAGGCGGAGGTGCTGGCGAGGCTGCACGCGAGGGGCATCGAGGCCATCGACTTCTGGCGGCACATGCACCCGGCGTGCGACGCCTCGGCCTTCCCCGAGGTGATGCAACTGCGGCGGAGCATCGTGGAGATTCCGTGCCACCAGGATCTCACGCCGGAGGTGATGGCGGAGGTGGCCCTGGCGGTGCGAGGCGCGCTGACGCAGGACCAGCGCACCCGCAAGCACGCGGGCTGAAGTCCCCCCTCTCCCTCCGGGAGAGGGCCGGGGTGAGGGTCTTTCGAAACACGAGGTCAACACCGTGATCCACGAAGCGGAACTGTCACCCACTCCGAGCCCGGCGCAGTGGCTGGAGGTGGACACCGTCTGGGGCCTGTCGCAGCTCGCGGGGCTGCGGGGCGCCTGGAGCGGGCTGCTCGAGCAGAGCAACGCGGGCCCGTTCAACGCCTGGGAGTGGCTGTACCCGTGGTGCCGGCGCATTGGCGCGGACCGCAAGCCCTTCGTGATGCAGGCGAAGGACCGGACGGGAGCGCTGGTGGGGCTGATGCCGCTGGGCTTCGAGTACCTGTGGGTGCTCGGGAGGCCGGTGCGGCGGCTGGCGTTCCTGGGCGAGACGCACGTGGGCAGCGACTACCTGGACGTGGTGGCCCGGCGAGGCCGCGAGGAGGAGGTGGCGCGCCTCTTCGCCGAGGCCCTGTGGGAGCTGAGGGACCAGTGGGACGTGCTGGATCTGTCGGACCTGCGCGAGGACTCGGTGACGGTGCGGGTGCTGCGGGAGACGTTCGGCAAGTACCGGGCGGACCTGCGGATGTCCACGCGCTACGTGTGCCCGTACGAGACGCTGGGGAAGGGCGAGTCCTTCGACGGCTTCCTGAAGCGCACGAGCCGGCGGGACAACTTCCTGCGCCGCAAGAAGTGGCTGGAGAAGCAGGAGGGCTACCGCATCGAGAAGACGGAGGCGCCGGGCGCGCTGGCCGGGCCGCTGACGGACTTCTTCCGGCTGCACGCGATGCGGTGGGAGTCGGACGGAGGCTCGCAGGGCATCCGCGGCAGTGGCGTGGAGTCCTTCCACCGTGACGCGACGCAGTTGCTCGCCGAGCGGGGCCGGCTGCGCATGTACACGATGAAGGTGGGAGGCCAGGCGGTGGCCTCGGTGTACGGCATCCTCCACCGGGACTCGTTCATCTACTTCCAGTCCGGCTATGACCCGGCGTGGCGCAACCGGAGCGTGGGCCTGGTGCTGGTGGGCGAGACCTTCAAGGACGCCCTCGAGGCCGGGCTCACCGAGTACGACTTCCTGCGCGGCACCGAGTCCTACAAGTCCGACTGGACGACGCAGCAGCGGCGCACCGTGTCGATGCGCGTGCTGTCTCCGGGCGGAGGCGGCGAGTGGCTCGTGCGGCGCGAGGAGGCGATGAAGCAGGTGCGCGAGGTGGCCAAGCGCGTGCTGCCGCAGGACATGGTCGAGCGCGTGCGCCGGTTGCGGCGCAGGCTCTCGGCGGTGCGCGGGTAGGCCGCGTCAGGGCGCGCTGTCGCCAGCCACGGCGGGAGAACGGGCCGGGGCTGGCACGGGCTCGAGCTCGAGCACGCGCGGGGTGCCCAGGAGTCCGGTGGTGACGAGCACCTGGACCTCGGAGTCGCGGGGGATGGCCTGTCCGAAGTCATAGGGCAGGCTCACCTTGCCGATGCGCTCCAGCTCCAGCTCCCAGAACTCGACGCCTCCCAGGTCATCGGGGTACGAGCGGAGGACCTTCACCTGGTCCCCCTCGACCCTGGCACCGGAGGGCAGGGTGTTGAGGCCGCAGAGGAGGATGGGGAGCAGCACGCTGCCGATGATGGCGAGGCAGGGCACCTGCCAGGCGCGCCGGTAGAAGCTGTGCTGGCCGCGCGAGGCCCACAGCAGGCCCAGGCCCACCAGCGCCCCGGCGGCGAGCCCGAGCAGCCAGCTCGTGAGCAGGCCCAGCGGGAAGGCCGCGTTCCCGGTGAGCACCTGCAGCACGGCCAGCAGGGTGAGGCCCGCGGGCATGGACAGCATCGCCAGGGTGGTGGTGACGCGCAGCTCCGCGTTGGTGTCGAGTACGCGGGACCGCAGCGCTCCGGGCGTGCCACGCCGGGGCGACTCCTTCAACGTCTTCACCACCGTGTGGAGCTGCTGGAAGAAGGAGGCGAGGCGCGCGGGGAACTCGGCCTCGTCCACGCGGTGGAGATCCAGCTCCGCCTCCAGGCACTGTCCGGCCTGTACCCAGGCGACATGGCCCTTTGGCCCGGGAGTCGCCGGGTCGTTGTCCGCTTCCAGCGGGAGCGCGGCGATGGCCTGGCGCAGCGGCTCGTGGCTGAGCAGGCGCGCGGCGGCCTCGGGGTCCGAGCACAGCAGCAGGTGCCGCGCATCGAAGGCCGCATCGCCGGTGGTCAGCTCGGCGATGAAGCCGCGCTTCTTCCACTTCTGATCCGAGGACGTCTCGGCGCGCAGCACCAGGTCCGTGGAGGTGACGGACGGGAAGGTCAGGTGCCAGAAGGGGCGCGCGGGGATCAGGGTGTGGGTGAGCACCAGCTCCCAGGGGATGCCCTCGGCCGTCCCGGTCACGCGGCGCGCATCCTGGGCCGTGCCCCCGAGCTCCTGGGCCACGGCGTTCACCCACGCGCGGCGGCGGCGCAGGCCCATGAAGAAGAGGATGACCGGGGCCCACAGCGGGTTGAGGAGCATGAAGAGCTTCCCCCAGGCGATTCGGAACATGCGTCGGCTCCCTGTCGAGCGGGCATTCTCACCCAGGGACGGGCCGGGTGCCCAGAGGGGGGGCCGCGAAGCTGGAACTCGCACTCGTCCACGCCCCCTTCACTCCCTCCCGCGGATGTGGGAATGAAGCGGCCATCATGTTGGACTTCGAGGAACTCGTCCGAAGCCGGTGCTCGAGCCGCCGTTTTCTCCCCACCCCCATTCCTCGAGAGCTGCTCGCGGAGGCCCTGGCGCTCGCGCAGCTCGCGCCCTCCAACTCGAACATCCAGCCCTGGCGCCTCTTTCTCATGGAGGGCGAGCGCCTGGAGCGCCTGCGCGAGGCCCTTCGGGCGGAGGTGAAAGCGAATCCGCGTGAGCTGGCACCGCTGCCCGTGTCCTTCCAGGGGTATCGCCGTGAGTTGGGGACGATCGTCTACGGGGCGATGGGGATTTCCCGGGACGATGAAGCCGGAAGAGCACTGGCCTCGCAGCGCAATTACGAGTTCTTCGGCGCGCCCATGGCCGGCATCTTGTGCATGCACCGGGACCTCGGTCTCGCGGATGCGGTGAGCGTCGGAATGTACCTCCAGACCCTGGTCCTGGGATTGACGGCTCGGGGTATCGGCTCCTGCGTCCAAGCCGCGTTGACGACGTATCCAGAAGTCATTCGCCGTGAGCTGGCCATCCCCGAGGAGCTCGTGATCCTCTGTGGGCTGTCCTTGGGGTATGCGGATCCTGCCTTTCCCGCGAACCACCTCAAGGTGCCGAAAAGGCCCGTGGAACAGAATGTGTCGATTCTCGGCCCGGATGCGGACCGGGCCGCGTGAGCCCTTGACCCGCTCGCTCTCTGAGCAGGGCTCCTCTTCGCCTTTTCCTTCCGGGCGAATGGCCCGGTGCGCCGGGAGGGGTTGTGTCCAGACCCGGGCTTCCTCGTCCCCTGGCCGTTGACGGGGAGAGACGCCTTGGGCACACCTGCGGACCCCCGCTGGGCCCATCGAGATGGACACCCGAGAGAACCCCGCCCGCCAGGCAGCCGAGGGCAGCCATGGCTCCCCGCTCCCCATGCCGCCTGTTGCTCCGGTGCTCGACCATCAGGATCTGTTCGAGAACACCCCCAACCCCTACCTCGTCGTGACGCCGGACCTCACCATCGTCGCGGTGAACGAGGCCTACCTGCGCGCCGTGAAGGCGGTGCGCGAGAGCCTCCTCGGGCGCTACCTCTTCGACGTGTTTCCGGACAACCCCTCCGACCCGGGCGCCACGGGCGTGAGGAATCTGCGCGCCTCGCTGGAGCGGGTGCTCTCGACCCGGGCGCCGGACATCATGCCGGTGCAGAAGTACGACATCCGCACGCCGGAGACGGGGGACTTCGAGGAGCGCTTCTGGAGTCCCCGCAACATGCCGGTCCTCACCGCCGGGGGCCAGGTGCGCCTCATCATCCACCACGTGGAGGACGTGACGGAGTTCGTCCGGATCTCCCGGCAGCGCGAGCGCGAGCGGGAGATGAACGCCGAGCTGCGCAGCCGCAACGCGCGGATGGAGGCCGAGATCCACCAGAGCGGGCTGGAGGCTTCCAGGCGCTCAACGTCGAGCTGCTCGCCGCCAACGAGGCGCTCGCGCGGCGCATCCGGGCGTCGGAGCAGGCCGAGCGGGCGGTGCGCGAGAAGGAGGAGCTGCTGCGGGCCGTCATCAGCTCGCTCACGGAAGGCGTCACGGTGCAGGATGCCCGGGGGGTGCTGTGGCTCGCCAATGCGACGGCCGAGCGGCTCTTCGGCCTGACCCAGCCGGAGACTCCAGGGGCGCGACTCCGCGGACCCCCGCTGGGGGGCGGTGTACCTGGATGGCACGCCCATGCCCGCCGAGCAGCACCCGCCCATGGTGGCGCTGCGCACCGGGATCCGCCAGGTGGACCGGGTGATGGGCATCCAGCAGCCGGACGGCACGCGCGTGTGGCTGTCGGTGAATGCCCAGCCGCTCTTCGAGCCCGATGGCCGCACCCTCGCCGGCGTGGTCTCCTCCTTCTTCGACATCACCGAGCGCATCCGGAGCGAAGAGGAGCGGGGGCGGTTGCTGCGGGAGGCCCAGGAGGCCGTCCGGGTGCGGGATGAGTTCCTCTCCATCGCCTCGCACGAGCTGCGCACGCCGCTCACGCCGCTGAACCTCAAGCTGCACAGCCTGCTGCGCGCGGCGGAGTCCGCTCAGGGGGGCGCGGTGCCGGCCGCGCGTGTCGCCGCGGATGTCCACGTGGCGCAGCGGCAGGTGCGCAAGCTGGCGGACCTGATTCGAGACCTGCTCGACGTCTCGCGCCTCGCGCACGGCAGGCTGTCGTTGAACCTGGAGGACGTGGACCTGGCGGCGCTGACGCGGGAGGTGACGGAGGGGCTGGCGCCAGAGGCCGAGCGCGCCGGGTGCACCGTGGAGGTCCACGCGGCGGCGGCGCTGGTGGGGCACTGGGATCGGCTGCGGCTGGAGCAGGTGCTCACCAACCTGCTGACCAACGCGCTCAAGTACGGCGCGGGCCAGCCCATCCGGGTGGATGTGCGCGCGGAGGGGGAGGGCGCGGTGCTCGAGGTGCGCGACGGCGGCATTGGCATCGAGGCCGAGCATCTCGCCCGCATCTTCGGCAAGTTCGAGCGCGCCGTGTCCGAGCGCCACTATGGCGGACTGGGGCTCGGGCTCTACATCACGCAGCAGGTCGTCCAGGCGATGGGCGGCAGCCTTCACGTGGAGAGCCAGCCGGGGCAGGGAGCCACCTTCCGTGTGCACCTGCCCCTGCGCGGCGCGCGGGCCTGAAAACACCGGGGCCGGACACCGCTGACGAATCAGCGGCGTCCGGCCCCGATTGAAGTGTCCCCGACAGGATTCGAACCCGCCGGGGTGGCCTTTCTACCGGCCCAGCTCGCCGCGGAGCTGCTGGATGGCGGAGAGCAGCGGCGGCGGGTGCATCTCGCCAGGCACCTCGACGGCGAAGCGCTCGAACATCCCCAGCGCCTTGGCCTTGTCGCCCTGCCGCATCGCGATGGCGCCCAGGAACAGCAGCGCCTCCTGCGCGTCCGGGTACGTGTCCACCAGCATCATCAGATCCCGCTCCGAGCCCGCCTCGTCCCCGCGCACGGCCTTCAGCACGCCCAGGTGCACCCGCAGCTCCACGCTGAACGGATCCAACGCCAGCGCGCGCTGCGTGACGCGATCGGCCTCCTCGTACATCTGCCGCCGGATGAGCTCGTGGCTCAGCAGCGCCGCGGCATCGATGTCCGACGGGTTGTTCCTCAGGCGCTCCATCGCCTGCTCCAGATCCGGATCCTGCTGCGGCGGCTGCTGCGCGTTGGCGCCCAGGCCCGGAGGCACCCGGCCCGTGGCGGCGGCGTCCTCGCCTCGCGGGAGCTGCTCGGACACCAGCGTGTAGCTCAGGATGGCGAAGAACAGCACGATGCCTCCGCCCCACATCGCGCCCTTCAACTGGGGCGACAGGCCGCCCGTGGCCGCCGGCGCCTCCCGCAACTCGCCCGCGGCCCCCGGGGTGGCTCCGCGCTTCTTCAGGTTCGCGTCCTTGGCGCGCAGCGCCGACGCGGCCTCCAGCTCCAGCCGCTTGCGCTCCGACTCATAGCGCTCCGGCTCCAGGGCATGCTTGTCCGCGGCCAGCTCCTTGAGCTGCTCGATGAGCGACTGGTAGCGCCGCTCCAGATCCTCGAGCGCGCCATCCTTCGACTCCGGCGCGGGCGCACCGCTCTTGCGGGTGAGGAGGAACAACACGGCGGCGATGAAGCCCACCGCGAGCACGATGAGGCCAGGCATCCAGTTGGTGGCGGTCGGGTTCATTGATCCAGCTCCCGGCGCACGGCCGCGAGGTAGGGGTCCTCGGAATCGGTGGAGGCGGTGGGCGTCACGGGCGCGGAGGCCGCCGGAGTGGCGGAGCCGGGCTCGCGCTTCACCTGCCGGTAGATGACGAAGGCGCCGCCCAGCAGCAGCAGCACCGGGGTCAGCCACACGAGCGGGTTCTCGGCCACCTTGGGCTGCAGCAGCACCCACTCGCCGTAGCGGGCCACGAAGTAGTCACGGACCTCCTGGTCCGTCTTCCCCTCGGAGACGAGCTCGCGGATCTTGTCGAGCTGGGCGCGGGCCATGGACGAGGGGCTGTCCGTGACGGAGAGGCCCTGGCAGACGGCGCAGCGCAGCTCCTTGCCGAGCGTTTGCACGCGGGCCTCGAGGGCCGGCGCGAGGGGTTCACTTCCAGCCTGCTGGGGCGCGTACTGCCCCGAGGCGAGAAAGAGGGTGAGCGTGAGGAGGGCAGCAGTCATGGGGTGGCCGGAATCCGGCTCACCTACCTAGCGCCCCTGCCCGGGTGTTGCCTAGGGAAACCCCAGGGCAGGAGGGCGGACACGGCCCCCGCCCGCCCGCTCCCCGGCCACCCGAAGCCGCCTGGAGGGCCTGTGAAGGGGGCCTGTCAGGAGGGGGAGGAGTCCTCGGAGGAGCGGCCCTGCCGGATCAACCGCAGGCGCAGCAGTCCGGTGGCCATGAGACTGAGCAGGCGGAACTCGGCCGGCTCCAGCCGCTTCACGGTGCGGACCAGGCGGCGGATCTCCCCGGGCTCCTCGACGGGACGGGGGGCCGGCTCCTTGGTCCAGAAGTTCTCCTGCGCGGGGGTCAGCCCCAGCAGCACATCCGAGGGGATGCGCAGGATCTCACAGAGCTTCTTCAGCGTGGGGACGCTGGGCAGCATGCCGCCGCGCTCCAGCCGTCCATACACCTCGGTGGCGAGACCCACCCGTTCGGCCACGTCCTCCTGGGTGAGATTGGCCCGGACCCGAGCCGCCCGGGCCGCTGTCCCGATGGTCCCAGCCAGTCCTCGTGGGAGTGCCATGCCGTGCGATCCTCGAAATAGAGAGCAGGGCGTAGGGCCCGGAGCACCCGGGCCTACGTGACTTCTAAGATAACCGGAAAAGTGGTGACTTCAAGAGTCATGTGAGAGGTAGACACGACTTTCGAGGTCACAGCCCGAAGATCCGCCCCAGCAGCTCCCTGTCATCATTCTTGGTGCTTCGTGGGGCGCATGTTTACCTTTCGAGTCAGCCCGCGCATACCCCCAAGGAGTGCTTCGCATGTCGATCCGGACGACCCCTGAAACAACCTCCACGCGAGAGACCCACCCGGTGGTGTTCGATGCCGGGATGGTGAGTTACGAGCTGGTGCGCTCGTTGGGCCAGGGCCATCACGGGGAGTTGTTGCTCACGCGCCAGCGTTATCACGACGGCGCGGGAGGCTACACTGTTCTCAAGCGTCTCAACCGCGTGGTGCGTCAGGAGGACTACCAGCGGTTGGTGGAGGAGGCGCGCCTGGGAGGCCAGTTGCGCCACCCCAACATCGTCTCGGTGCAGCTCCTCGGGGGCACCGCGGACGCGCCGCTGCTGCTGGTGGAGTACGTCGAGGGCCAGCTCCTGGGTGACCTGATGCGTCAGGCCGCGCGTGCGGGCCGCTCCGTCTCGGAGGCCCTCGCCTGCCATGTGACCTCTGAGGTCGCGGATGGGTTGCACTACGCGCACGCCGTCCTGGACGAGAAGGGCCGCCACCTGGGCGTCGTCCACCGGGACGTGACGCCCCAGGGCATCATCCTGAGCCGGCATGGCGAGGTGAAGCTGACGGACTTCGGGGCCGCCTGGTCCCGGCTCGAGGGGCGCATCTCCACCGAGGGCGATAGCGACCTGGGCAACCTGGCCTACAGCTCCCCCGAGCGGGCCATGTTGGATCCCCTGGACGGACGCTCGGATCTGTTCTCCCTGGGACTGATCCTCCTGCAGCTGCTCACGGGCGAGCACCTGCTGCACGCGGCCGAGCGCCACGAGGCGGAGCTGCTCAGCCGCCAGTTGCGTGCGCGGGGGGACGGCCGCGTGCCGGGCCTCGAGGAGCTGAGCGCCTCGCGCACCGGCGAGCTGATGAAGCGCATGCGCCAGCTCAGCTCCCAGCACGTGCAGGCGGCGACGCGCTCGCTGCCGGAGGGGCTGCGGCCCATCATCCACCGGGCGCTCGCGCCGCGGCGGGAGGACCGTTATGCCACGGGGGGGGAGCTGGCCCGGGCACTCCGGGATCATCTGTGGAGCTCGGGGCTGAGGTACGGACGGGCCGAGCTGGCGGCGGAGGTCTCCTCGCTCACCCAGGCGGCCCTGGCGGAGCTGGAACAGCCCGCGGGCACCCCGAAGCGGGGCAGGAGGTCGGCGTCCCGGGGCCGACGGGGAGGCGCTGGAAAGGCGTCCTGAGGCTTGGCCTGGGGCCCCGGGCCGTGTTAGTCCGCCCCCCTTCCTGCTTCCGTGAGAAGGAGTCTGGAAATGGCTCGCCGTCACATCCGCGTCGTCGGCGCGATGCTTCAGAACACCGAGGGGCGCTACCTCATCACCCAGCGCCCGCCCAAGGCGACGCTGCCGCTGCTGTGGGAGTTCCCCGGAGGCCGGGTCGAGGAAGGGGAGGGGGACGAGCAGGCCCTCGCCCGGGAGATTCGTGAGGAGATGGGCGTGGAGGTGGAGGTGCTGGAGCAGGCCCTCCACACCCATCACGACTATCCCACCTATGACATCGACTTCCGCGTCTACCGCTGCCGGCTCACCAGCGCGGAGTCGGCCATCCAGCACCTGCGCGTGCATGATCACCGCTGGGTGACGCTGGAGGAGATGGCGAAGTACCAGTTCCCCGACGCGGACGCGAAGACGTTGGCCAAGCTGCTGGGCCTGGAAGCCTGACGTGAGCCGTCGTTCCGCCCTGGTGCTCGCGGGGCTGTTGCTGGGGGCCTGCACGACGAAGAAGCCCTCCGGCTCCGAGTCCTCCACCGCGGCCGACCCGCGCTACCCTCCCGCCGAGGGCCTGCCCGGCTGCCGGCTCTATGGGGAGCCCCGGCGCATTGGCCAGGTGGCGCTGGAGCTGGCCGAGCTGTCCGGTCTCGCCGCCAGCACCCGCCACGAGGGGGTGCTGTGGGCCCACAACGACTCCGGCAACTCCTTCCGGCTCTTCGCCCTCGATGCGTCCGGCAAGGTGCTCGCCTCGGTGACGCTCACCGGGCTCGAGCCGAAGGACGGGGCGAGGATGGACCTGGAGGACATCGCCCTGGGCCCGTGCGCCTCGGGTGAGACGCGCTCGTGTCTCTACCTGGCCGACATCGGTGACAACTTCGAGCGCCGGGAGCAGGTGCGGATCTTCCGCTTCCCCGAGCCGGAGGTGGCCGACGCCTCCGTCGCCGTGGAGACACTGGCCTTCTCCTATCCGGACAAGCCCCATGACGCCGAGTCGCTCATCATTGAAGCGGGCACGGGCCGGCTGGCGGTCATCACCAAGGAGCGCGGCTCGCTGGGCGAGGTGTTCGCGCTGGACGGGCTGGCGCCGGGCACGGTGACGAAGGCCACGCACCTGGGCACGCTGCATGCACCCGGGGAGGTGGACTACCGCACCACCGCGGCGGCGCTCCATCCGTCCGGCCAGCGGCTGTTGCTGCGCACCTATACCCGTGTGTGGGAGGTGCGCCGTCCCGAGGCCTCCCGGTTGGAGGAGCTCGTCCAGGGCGAGGTGGCGGAGGTGCCCGGCCCCAGCCAGGCCCAGTCGGAAGCCATCACCTGGTTGCCCGGTGGACGCTCCTTCGTGCTCGGTTCCGAGTTCGCCGGCCAGTTCATGTACCGGGTGGACTGCCGCTGATCGGCGTCCCCGGCCGCGAGCTGTTTACTGCCGGGCAGAGCCGTTGTCCGGATGGATGAGCGCTGTTCCGGCGTTACCACCATTACCCAGCTGTATCGGGCATGCCGGGTTGACCGGCGGGCGAGTGTGGACATCTTTTGCCCGCGGATCAGTCGTAACACGTACCACCAGGGGTACGTGCCATGGGGGAGGGGGAGTGCGTCGACGATGAAGCCTCAGAACACCATGCCGCCGGGGGGAATGAGCCCTCGCGGAAAGAAACAGGAAAAGCCACAGCCTCCTCCCGCCAACAAGGGGTTCCGGTTCGGCTCGCCGCTGGGCTACATCCTTCTGCTCGTCCTGGGCTTCATGCTCTTCAGGAACGTCTTCACGGACGCGGGCGTGCAGCGCAAGACCTACAGCGAGCTCCGCGCGGCCATCGAGGAGGACAAGTTCTCCAAGGTGCAGATCGCGCCGGACTGGGTGAAGGGCTATCTCAAGGAGAGCGGTACGCCTCGTGCGTCCGGCACGCCCGCGAGCGGGTCCGAGCGCCTGCGTCCCGAGCTGCAGTGATCTGCCGTGGATGGCCTACCGCGTCCAGGGAGACGAGGAGCTGGTGCCGCTGCTGGAGCGGCAGGGCGTCCCGTACGAAGCGGTGGTCCAGTCCGGCTTCAGCGATGTGCTGCTGATCTGGCTGGTGCCGCTGGGCCTCGCCTTCCTCTTCTGGAGCTTCATGATGCGGCGGATGGCCGGCGGGATGGGCCAGGGTCCGCAGAGCGTCATGAGCTTTGGGAAGACACGCGCCAAGGTGCAGGCCGAGGCCGACACCGGCGTGGGCTTCAAGGACGTGGCCGGCGTGGACGAGGCGGTCGACGAGCTGCGGGAGATCGTCGAGTTCCTCAAGACGCCGGAGAAGTTCCGCCGGCTGGGCGGCCGCATCCCGAAGGGCGTGCTGCTGGTGGGCCCGCCGGGAACGGGCAAGACGCTGCTGGCCCGTGCCGTCGCGGGTGAGGCGGGCGTGCCCTTCTTCAGCCTCTCCGGTTCCGAGTTCGTGGAGATGTTCGTCGGCGTAGGCGCCGCCCGGGTGCGCGATCTGTTCGCCCAGGCCACCGCCAAGGCCCCGTGCATCATCTTCATCGACGAGCTGGACGCCATCGGCAAGAGCCGCAACGCGGGGGTCGCCGGTGGCCATGACGAGCGCGAGCAGACGCTCAACCAGCTCCTGGCGGAGATGGATGGCTTCGACAGCCGCGCCGGCCTCATCATCCTGGCGGCCACCAACCGCCCGGAGATCCTCGACAGCGCGCTCATGCGTCCGGGCCGCTTCGACCGGCAGGTGCTGGTGGATCGTCCGGACAAGCGCGGCCGCGAGCGGGTGCTGGAGATCCACTCCAAGGGCGTGAAGCTGGGACCGGACGTGGACCTCAAGTCCATTGCCTCGCGGACCCCGGGCTTCGCGGGCGCCGACCTGGCCAACGTGGTGAACGAGGCGGCCCTGCTCGCCGCGCGCCGCAACCGCGACTTCGTCATGAAGGCCGACTTCGAGGAGGCCATCGAGCGCGTGGTGGCCGGCCTGGAGAAGAAGAACCGCCGGATGAACGAGCGCGAGAAGGAGATCGTCGCGCATCACGAGGCCGGCCACGCGGTGGTGGGGTGGATGCTGCCCCACGCGGAGCGGGTGACGAAGGTGTCCATCATCCCCCGAGGCATCGCCGCGCTGGGCTACACCATGTCCCTGCCGCTCGAGGACCGGTACCTCATGTCCTACGACGAGCTGCGCGACAAGATGGCCTCGATGATGGGCGGCCGTGCCGCCGAGGAGATCTTCATCGGCGAGGTCTCCACCGGTGCCTCCAACGACCTGAAGCAGGCCTCGGAGATCGCCAAGCTGATGGTGCGCGACTACGGCATGAGCTCGCTGGGGCCCGTGGCCCTGGGGGCCGAGCAGAACCCCTTCCTGCGCTCGGCCGGCGGTCCGGAGGTGCGCACCTACTCGGAGCAGACGGCGCGGATGGTGGACGATGAGATCCGCAAGATGGTGACCGAGGCGCTCGAGCGGGCCCGGGAGGTGCTCTCCACCCACCGGGACAAGGTGGAGGCACTGGCTGCCCGGCTGCTCGCCACCGAGGTGGTGGACGAGGATGAGATCCTCCGCATCCTCGGGCCCAAGGCCACCGCGGCACGGGGTCTGCTGCACCCGGAGGCGCGCCAGGTCATCTCCGCCCACCCGGCGGGCGGTGACGAGCCGCCTCCGCCCGGAGCCCAGCACTCCACCGGGAAGTTGCCCGACGCCTGAGCCTCCGGGCGCCCGCCCGCTTGCTCTCCAGCCTTGCCTTCGCCCTTTCACGCCGCATGTTCTGCGGTGTCGAGAGGGCGAAATTATGTTGCCCGGGAAGGAGGGAGAGGCCGTGGAGAATAGAATCGGGAAGAGCTATACGGCGCGGAAGGCACTCTTCGCCAAGGGACTGCGAGAGGGCCGTCTGTCGGTGCAGGAGATAGAGAAGGCCCTGCCGGCGGGGACGCTCACGGCGGCCGAGCGGTGGCTGCTGTACTACTCGCTGCGAGCAGCCCAGGTGGAGATCGTCGACGAGGTGACGGGCCAGGTGGATCACGGCTTCATGTCCGAGCAGCCCGCCGCGCCCGCCGAGCACTAGTTCCGCCGTCGGAGCGTTGACACATCCCCGGGGCTGGTTACGTTCGCCGCATGAACGGCAATCCCCGGACAGAGGGTGCGTCCCAGGACGCGCAGGCCCAGGAGGCCGCCGCCTCGGCTGCGCCCGAGACGTCCACCGAGCAGCAGCCGCCGGCCCAGGAGGCCGCGCCAGCGGTGGATGCGGAGAAGCAGCGGTTGGAGGCGGAGTTGGCCACGGCCCGGCGCCGCGTGGATCAGCTCGCCCGCGCCTACCAGGAGCTGGAGAAGGACCGCGAGGAGTTCAAGCAGCGCCTCACCCGCGAGCGTGAGCGGATGATGGACGTGGAGCGCGGCAACGTGGCCACCGTGCTGCTGGAGGCGGTGGACGAGCTGGACCGCTCGCTGGCGATGAGCGGGGGAGATGTCTCGTCGCCCCTGGCGCAGGGCGTGAAGATGATCCGCGACGGGATGCTCTCGAAGCTGCAGCAGTCGGGCATCGAGCGCCTCCAGGTGGTGGGGCTGCCGTACGATCCCAACACGGCCGAGGCCACGGACATGGAGATGACCGCCAACCCGGACGATGACCAGAAGGTGGTGGCCGAGGTCCGGGCGGGTTACCGGCTGAAGGAGCGGATCATCCGTCCGGCCCGGGTGAAGGTGGCGAAGTACATCGCCCCCGCCCAGGCCTGAGCGGCGCCACAGGTGTTCCCTCTCCCTCTGGGAGAGGGGTAGGGTGAGGGTCTTCCCCCTCGCCCCGCCGTGCCCCGGAAGCGGATCCGGACAATCCTGGGAAATAGGCGGAGGGAGTGGCTGTTCGAGCCCATCGCCATGGCCCGTGTCGTGAATCCCCGGTCTCTGTCCCTTTTCCCCCTCCTCGCGGTGCTCTCGCTGGTGCTCGTGCCCCGGGCGGGGGCCCAGCAGGGAGCGCTCGCGCCGTGGCTCGAGGCACGGGCGCGGGAGCATGCGGCCTGGGCCGAGGACACCCAGCGGGTGACCAGCGGGCCCATGGGGCTGTGGCGGGAGTGGGCCGCCAGCGAGCCGATGCTGCCGGGCTTCGTGCCGCCCACGTCGCTGGCGCCGCTGATCCGCGCGGTGGAGGCGGGCGTGGTGAACATCAACGTCATGGGGGCGGCCCACCCGCTGCGGGGCGTGACGCGCTCGGCGAGCGGCTCGGGCTTCATCCTCACCCCGGACGGGTTGGTGGTGACGAACAACCACGTGGTGGCGCGCGAGGACGAGGCGGCGAGTGAGATCATCGTGCGCCTGTCGGACGGGCGCGAGTTCTACGCCGAGGTGGTGGGGCGCGACGCGTCCACGGACGTGGCGCTGCTGAAGCTGCTGGGCAAGGGCGTGGGGGGGCTGCCGGCGGTGTACCTGGGGGACTCGGACCGGATGGAGGTGGGGGACTGGGTGGTGGCCATCGGCAACCCGTTCGGCCTGGACCACTCGGTGTCGCACGGGATGATCTCCGCCAAGGAGCGGGTGATCGGCGTGGGCCCCTTCGACGACTTCATCCAGACGGACGCGCTCATCAACCCGGGCAACTCGGGCGGGCCGCTCTTCAACATGCGCGGCGAGGTGGTGGGCGTGAACACGGCCATCATCACCGAGGGGCAGGGCATCGGCTTCGCGGTGCCCATCAACATGGTGAAGGATCTGCTGCCCAACCTGCGCAAGAACGGCCAGCTCCAGAAGGGGTGGCTGGGCGTGGTGATCGACGAGCAGCCGCAGGTGGGCACGCGCGCCGCGGTGGTGACGCGGGTGTACCCCATCAGTCCGGCGGCGCAGGCGGGCATCCGCCCCGGAGACCAGGTGGTGCGGGTGAACGGCAAGCAGGTGGACTCGTTCCAGCAACTCCTGCGCAAGGTGGCCATCATGGCGCCGGGGTCCGAGGCGAAGCTGACGTTGCTGCGTGACGGCGTCTCGCAGGAGGTGGTGGTGAAGCTGACCGCCCGTCCGGCGCAGGAGGTGCTGGCGGCGATGAACAGCCCGGGCAACCTGGGGGAACTCGGACTGATCCTCCGGGACGTCACCCCCGAGGTGGCCGCCCCCATGGGCCTGCAGCCCTACGGCGGGGTGCTGGTGTCGGGGGTGTTGCCGCGCAGCCCGGCGGCGAACGCGGGGCTGCGGACGGGAGACGTGGTGACGGAGGTCAACCGCCGCAAGGTGAAGGACGTCGCGGCGGTGAAGGGGGCGCTGGAGAAGGGCGCGGGCGCCTCGGTGCTCCTGCGCGTGCAGCGCGGGGATGTGCAGCAGTACGTCGCGCTGAAGCTCTGAGCCCTCCGGGGCCTACTTCTTCTTGCCCTTCCTGGCGCCTGTCCCGGCGGCGGCCCCCTCGGCGAACCACAGGCCGAGCGGCTCGCCCGTGCGCGCGTCCGTGAGGCGGATGGCCTCCACGCGCGCCGCCACCCCCTGGGCCTTTCCGCCGCTCTTGCGCGGGAGCGTCCACACCCCCTGTGGCGTGAAGACGACCTGCACCCGGATCTGCCGGGCGGAGAAGAGGCGCAGGAAGTCGGTGGCGGCCCAGCCCTCGGGGGTGGTGCCGGTGATGCGGATGAGGGGCAGCAGCGGGTTGCCCGCCGAGTCCGTCTGCGTGGGTGTGCCCTGGGTGAGGACGTAGGCGCCACCCGGGAAGGAGGGGATGACCTGGATGGTGTAGTTGCCGCTGCGGGGCTGGTACGGGCCGGGGCTGAGCATGGTCGCCACCTCCTCGCGGACGATCATGTAGAGCTTCCGGCCGCCGTACTTCCCGCGGAATGCCTCGGCGTCCCTGCGGCAGGACGGGCCGGCGAACAAGCCGGCGCACTCGCCGATGTACTTGTCCAGGAACGTCGTGAGGCTGCCCAGGGCCTCGGCCTGATCCCTCAGTTGCGCGAAGCGCGCGTCCACGTCCGCCAGGGCGAGGGTGGGCAACAGCAGCAGGGCGGTCAGGAAGAGTCGTTTCACGGGGGGCTACTCCAAGAAGAAGGGAGGGGGAGAGTGCCACCGCCCGGCGCCTCCGGGCACCCCGGAGATGGGTACGTGACGGTACGTCTCGGTATGTGGCGGTATGGGATGGTGGAGATTTTGACTACATGTCCGCACCATGTAGTTTCTGTCCCACCTTCCCCCCTACCCAGAGGCACCGGATGGCACCACAGGCCCAGGTTCGAGAGCGGCGTACCCACCTGCGTTTCGACAAGGTTTTCACCATCTACCTCTCGACGGAGGGGGGGCTGAGCCGGGGCATCGGCCGCAACATCAGCGCGCAGGGCATGTTCGTGGAGACGCGGGAGCAGCTCTCGCTGGGCGAGCGGGTGAAGGTGACGTTCGCGGGCGAGGACGGCACGGAGATGACGTGCCTGTGCGAGGTGCGCTACCAGGTGGCGCTGGCGTACGGGCGCAAGGACGGGCGCGAGGGCAACAGCCGCGGCGTGGGCCTGCGGGTGGTGGCCTACGAGGTGGCGGAGGATCAGCCGCTGCTGCTGGTGGCGCGCGAGCGGGTCATGCACTGAGAAGCGCCGGGGGATGGAAAAGCGAAAGGGCACGGCCGCCAGGAGCGACCGTGCCCTTCGTGCTTCAGGGGGAGGGGATTACTGCGAGAAACCCTCGAGGAGGTAGTGGGCCTCGATGCGCTTGAGCGCGAGGATCATCGCGGCGCAGCGGGGATCCACTTCCTTGCCGATGCAGAACGGACGGCTGTCGTGCGTGTCCGAGCGGCGGGCCTGGTTGCGGGAGATGTCGCGGATGATGCGGTAGTTGCGCTTCATCGCGTGCTCGAGGCGCTGGTTGACCTCGGCCTCGCTCCAGCGCTCCATGCGCTTGTTCTGGATCCACTCGTAGTAGCTCACCGTCACGCCGCCGGCGTTGGCGATGATGTCGGGGATCATGTCGATGCCGCGCTTCTGCAGGACGCGATCGGCCTCGGGGGTGGTGGGGCCGTTGGCGCCCTCGGCGATCAGCTTGACCTTGAGGCGCTCGGCGACGTCGGCGGTGATCTCTCCACCCAGGGCGGCGGGGAAGCAGATGTCGGCCGGGACCTCCCAGAAGTCCTTCTTCTCGATCTTCTGGGCGCCGGGGAACCCGAGCACGCTGCGGCGCAGGTTCTTCGGATCGTTGACGTGGGCGATGAGCGCGGGCACGTCGATGCCGTCGCCGTTGAAGAGGGTGCCGTCGGCGTCGTTCACCGCGAGGAGGCGGGCGCCCATCTTCTGGAGGATGGCGGCGCCGTGGCTGCCCACGTTGCCGAAGCCCTGGAGGATGAAGGTCTTGCCCTTGAGGGTCTCACCCTTCTCGGCGAAGTAGTCCTCGATGCAGAAGGCCACGCCCTGGCCGGTGGCGGCCGCACGGCCCTCGGAGCCGCCGATGCGCACGTCCTTGCCGGTGACGATGCCGCGCAGGTTGTGCCGCTCGCGCTCGCCGTCCGAGTACTGGCGGTACATGAGCGCCATGATGTCCCCGTTGGTCCCCACGTCGGGTGCGGGGATGTCGATGTTGGGGCCGATCAGGCTCTTGAGCCTGTACATGAAGCGCAGGGTGATGTTCTCCAGCTCCTCGCGGCCGTACGAGCGCGGGTCGATCTGGATGCCACCCTTGCCACCGCCGAACGGAACCTCGGAGATGGCGGTCTTCCAGGTCATCTCGGCGGCGAGCGCCTTGAAGAGATCCAGGGAGACCTCGCGGTGATAGCGGATGCCGCCCTTGTAGGGGCCGCGGGCCTGGTTGTGCTGCACGCGGTAGGCCTTGAAGCGCTGGGACTCGCCGGGGACGAGCTGGTAGACGTTGCCGTCCGGCAGGCGCAGGTGGCCGCGGCTGATGTTCACGTCCGAGCCCAGCAGGGCGCGGCCGTTGAGGATGATCTTCCCGTCGGCCAGGCGCTCGAGACCCTCGGGGTTGCGGACCTGGGTGACGGAGAGGCTGGCGAAGTCACGCGCCTGCTCGGGGGCGAGCGGCACGAGGCGGTCCTTCAGCTTCGCGGTGACGTAGAAGATGTGCTCGTAGTCGGGCTCCTCGAGCTCGAGCCGCACGCGCTTGTCGAGGCCGATGAGATCGGCGGCGCGATGGAAGATCTCCATCGCCTCCGTGTAGACGGTGCGCTTGGGCGTCGGGGCCGGGGCGCGCATGAAATTCTCTTCGCTGGCCATGTGAAAATCGCTCCTTGGGGATAGGCGATTGTTGAGTAAAGGCGAGGCCCTTATGCGCATAGCCGCCCCCATGAGGTCAACCGCCGGGCAGGCTTGTTGGAATCCAAACTTTTAGTTCTTTCAGGTAGTTAGCCAACGCGGCGTGTCATTCACACACCGGGTGCTCGCCTGCGTGCGCTCCCGGGCTGGGCGCGGAGGGGGAGGGGGCTTGACGGGGGGGATGAAAGAAGTGCTTGCCCTGGTTGGAGCAGCGTGTTACTTCGCGCCCATCTTTCGGTGACGCCGAAAAGCGCTGTGGTTGTGCCGACATAGCTCAGTCGGTAGAGCAACTGATTCGTAATCAGTAGGTCTCCGGTTCAAATCCGGATGTCGGCTCCATGAACGGGTCGCCAGGCGAGAGTCTGGCGGCCCGTTCTCTTTTTGCGCGCTGGCGTCTCCGGCCTTCTTCCGTGCCTGTCGAGCCCCTCTGCCATCCTGGGGCCGCGCTGGCCCTGCTCATGTGGGGCTACCTGGGCTGTGTTCCTCTTCGAGAAGCTCGTCCGTCAAGCACAGCAGTCCTCACCGCGCCACGCCTCGCGGCCCTCCTTCACCAGGAAGAAGGTCATTCCCAGGGCGGCGACCGGGTCGGCCCACCACCAGCCGAAGGCGGCGTTGAGGCCGATGCCCACCAGGGTGATGAGGGACAGCCACCAGCACGCCGTCGTCTGGAAGGCGTCGGCCTCCATGGCTCGGCTGCCGAGGGCCACGGCCGTGCACCGCTTCGCTCGCGCCAGCCATACCATGACCCCCAGGGACAGCGAGGTGAGCAGGATGCCCACCAGCGACGGCTTCACCTCCTCGCTGCCTCGAAGTGTTGTCACGGCGTCCACGGCGATGAACCCGGCCAGGAGGAACAGCGAGAGGCCGATGAGCTGGTGGGCTCGCCTGTCCAGCCGCTCCACCGCCTCGGTGTTCCTGGCATGGCGCTCCGCGAGCAGCCGCCACAGCATGACACCGCCCGAGGTGCTCTCCACGAAGCTGTCCACCCCGAACCCCAGGAGGGCCACGCTGCCCGCGGCCAGCGCAGCGGTCACGGCCACCACGCCCTCCACCACGTTCCACCCCACCGTCAGCCCCGTGAGGGCCAGCGCCCGGCGGAGGAGAAGCGGGCGTCCTTCTGGCAGCGGATGCGCTTCAAGCATGGGTTACCCCTCCAGCCTGGAACCGCGCGGGGAGTCGGCCCACGCCGGGAAGGAAGCGGCCCACCCGTGACGCATAGGCCCGGTAGGCCTCTCCATGAAGGCGCATCAGGTGCTCCTCTTCCAGCCGCACTTGGAGGGACACCAGCAGCACGTAGTCGGCCCACGCCATCACCGTCCACGCGCTCGGCGTCACCAGGGCGATGCCCGTCACCACCAGCAGCATGTCGGTAAAGATGGGGTTGCGGACCACGGCGAACAGGCCCCCCGTCACCAGTTCCGTGCGCTCCCGGTCGATGCCGATGCGCCAGGAGGTGCCCATCTGCGCCTGGGCCACCATGGTGACGAGCAGGGCGCCGCCTGCCACTCCCCAGCCCACCCAGCGGATGGAGGCCGGGGTGGACCACACGCCGAGCGACTCTCTGAGCCGCCGGCCCAGGGCCTGCCGCGCTCGATGCAGCCGCACCGCCGCGTTGTTGGGCGTGAGGCCCGCTTCCTGGGCGAAGGTGGACACGCTGACCCCCTCCAGGTCCACCCGGCGCACGATGGCCGTGTACTCGGGCTTGAGTGTACCGGCCAGCTCCGCCACGCACCCGCACACCGCGCGCTCCGCGTCGTGCAGCCCCTCGCCCTTCTCCAGGCCCCGCACGAAAGCCGCCTGGAGCACCTCCTCGGCTTCACCCGGGCTGCCCACGCGAGGGGTGAGGAAGGCGAGGAAGCGTTGCCGCTGCGCCACCAGCACGTCCAGGACCTGCGGCTCCATGCTCACGGCTCCACTCCCTTCCCGGCGGAGGTGGGCAGGCCGCCGCCCACCACGCGCTCCAGCTCCGCCTCGGCGGCGTTCAGCTCTTCCAGTGCCTCGATGTAGCCCCGGCGGGCCTCCAGCGCCTCACGGCGGATGAGCAGCAGTTGCAGGAAGTCGAGTTGCCCGGCTCGGTAGCCCTCGGTGGCCAGCTCCGCATTCTCCCGGGCCGCCTGGAGGACTCCTCCGGTGAAGGCTTCCCATGCTTCACGGGCAACCCGGTAGCGGGCCGCTGCGAGTTGCACCTCCTGCGTGACGCGCCGCTCCAGCGCCTCCAGCGCGAGCTGCGCCTGGGTGACGCGGGCGCGGGTGGCTCCACGCTCGGCCTGGTTGCGGTTGAAGAGCGGGAGCGAGAGGCCCAGGGTGCCCTGGACGATATGGGCGTCCTCCTCGCGGTTGTAGCTTGCGCCAAGTCTCGGGGTGGGAATGACCTCACGGCCAGCGAGTCTCTGCGCTGCCTCCGCGGCACGCAGCTCCTCACGCGCCACCAGCAGATCCGCCCGGTTGCTTCGAGCACGGGACAGCCACGTCTGCACCTCAGCCGTAGGCCGAGCCTCGGTGGGCTCCAGCGTGCCCTGCACGGTGAGGGGCTCGCCGGCCTCCAGGGCCAGGAGCAGCTTCAAGGCCCCCGTCGCGACCCCATGCCGGTTCTGGGCCGCCAGCCGCTCGCGGCGGGCACGGCCCAGCTCCACGCGCGCCGTGTTCACCTCGATGAGCGACGCATCCCCCGTGCGGTAACGCTCCTCGGCGGCCTGGAGGGCCTGTCCCGCCAGCTCCGCTGCTTCGGCGGCGAGCTTCACCTGCTCCGCGGTGGCCAGCCCCCGGCCGAACGCCTCGCGCACCTCCGCCGCGAGCTGGACCCGTCGCAGCTCCAGCCGCGCCTCGGTGGCGCTGCGCAGCGCCTGGGCCTCATCGCGCCGGGCTCCACGCTGCCCGCCTATCTCCACGGGCTGGGTGAGCGACACGCCGTACTCCAACGTGCTGGTGCCGCCGCGCTGGCGGGGGCCGAGGGCCGCTTCCAGCTCGGGGTTGTTGCGCAGAAGGAGGCTGGCCTCGGACAGCCGGGCATCCGCCGCCGCGACCTCGGCCTGAGCCGAGCGCACCTCCGGGTGGTTCTCCAGCGCCAGTCGCACCGCTTCGTCCAACGTGACGGTGCGCTCCTGGCCCCTGGCGGGCACCGCCACGAGCAGCACGAGCCCCATCAGGGCCGGCCAGAGGGAAGGGCTGCGGTCAGACAGCGGCATGGGCCGGCTCCTTTTCTTCTTCGTCGGGGCCGGACTCGGGCCCGCTTGCGTGCGCTCCCTCCTGCGTCCGGGTGGTGCCGCTCCCCGCGCCGAAGACCGAATACAGCACCGGCAGCACCAGCAGCGTCAGGACGGTGGAGGAGAGGACGCCACCGATGACGACGGTGGCCAGGGGCCGCTGGACCTCCGCGCCCACGCCCGTGTTGAGGGCCATGGGGAGGAACCCGATGGCGGCCACGGCGGCCGTCATCAGCACCGGCCGCAGCCGCGAGTGGGCCGCTTCGCGGAGGGCTTCCTTCAGCGCCTGGCCCCGGTGGAGGAGCTGCCGCACGCGGGAGACCAGCACCATGTCCCCCAGCACCGACACGCCCGAGAGGGCGATGAAGCCCACGGCGGCCGAGATGGAGAAGGGCAGGCCCCGCACCAGCAGTGCCAGCACTCCGCCCACCATGGCGAACGGCACGCCCGCGAAGACGCGCAGCGCATCCAGCACCCGCCGGTAGGTGAGGTACAGCAGGGTGAAGATGAGCGCGAGGGCGATGGGCACCACGATGAGCAGCCGCTCCCGTGCCCGCTCCAGGTTCTCGAACTGCCCACCGAACCGGAGGTAGTACCCGGCCGGCAGCTCCACCTTCTCGCCCAGCGTCCGGCGGACCTCGTCAACGAAGCTGCCCAGGTCGCGCCCGCGGACGTTGGCCTGGATGACGACGCGGCGCTTGCCCCATTCGCGCTGGATGGTGGTGGGCCCTGACACCTCGCGGATGGTGGCGAGCCGCCCCAGGGGAACCCGCTCGCCGCTGGGGGCGGCCACGAGCACCGTGGCGAGCTTCGCCGGGTCCTCCCGGTACTCCTCGGTGAGGCGCACGGCCAGGTCAAACCGGCGCTCTCCCTCCCGCACCTCGCCCACGATGTGCGTGCCCACGGCGGCCACCACGTCCAGCACGTCCCGGGCGGGAATGCCGTAGCGGGCGATGGCCGCCCTGTCCACCGCCACCTCCAGCACGGGCTGTCCCGTCACCTGCTCCACCGTCACATCCGCGGCACCGGGGATGGCGCGCACGAGGGCCTCCATCTCCCGGGCCTTGGCCTTGAGCACGTCCAGGTCATCCCCGAAGAGCTTGATGCCCACGTCACTGCGCACGCCGGCAATCATCTCGTTCACGCGCATTTCAATCGGCTGGAGGAAGGCCATCCTCATGCCGGGCAGGTCCGCCAGCTCCGCCTTCATCTCCGCCACCAGCTCCTCCTGCGTGCTGGCGCGCTTCCACGCCTCCCGGGGCTTGAGGGTGACGAACACGTCGGACAGCTCGATGCCCATGGGGTCGGTGGCCACCTCCGCCGTCCCGGTGCGCGTCCACACCCGCTTCACCTCGTCGGGGAACCTGGCGAGGAGCACCTTCTCGAGCTGTCCCCCGTAGCGCAGCGACTCGGTGAGAGATACCTCGGCCAGCCGCACGGTGTTGATGACGATGGTGCCCTCGGACAGGCGCGGGACGAACTCGCTGCCGAGCCAGGTGGCGGCGACGCCGGTCCCCACCACCAGCAGGCTCGCGCCCACGAGGACGGCCCTGGCGTGGGTGAGGGCCCAATCCAGGGCCGGGCGGTAGACGCGCAAGAGGAAGCGGACGAGGCGTGGCTCGCGGTGCGTTGCGCCCCCCTTGCGCAGCGCGAAGGAGGCCAGCACCGGCATGAGCGTCATGGACAGCAGGGCGCTTCCGAGCAGGGCGGAGATGACGGTGAGCGCCATGGGGCGGAAGAGCTTCCCCTCCACCCCCTCCAGGGCGAGGATGGGCAGGTACACCACCATGATGATGAGCTCGCCGAAGAGGGTGGGTTTGCGGACCTCCACGGCGGCGTCCCGCACCACCTCCAGGATGCTGCGCCCCTCCTTCACCTTGGCCAGCCGCCGCTCCGCGTTCTCCACGAGGATGACGGAGGAGTCCACCACGAGGCCGAAGTCGATGGCTCCCAGGGACATGAGGGTGCCAGCGATTCCGAAGCGCAGCATCGCGTTGAAGGCGAACAGCAGGGACAGCGGTATGGCCGCCGCGACGATGAGGCCCGCCCGCCAGTTGCCCAGGAAGATGAAGAGGACGGCGATGACGAGCAGCGCGCCCTCCAGGAGGTTGGTCCGTACCGTGCGCAGGACCAGGTCCACCAGCTCCGTGCGCTCGTAGACGACCTCGACCTGGACGTCCCCGGGCAGGCTCTTCTTCACCTCCTCGAGGCGCTGGGCCAGGGCCTGCGTCACGACGTGGGAGTTCTCTCCCATGAGCATGAAGCCCAGGCCCAGCACGACCTCTCCCTCTCCATCCGCGGTCGTGGCTCCGCGGCGGATCTCGCTGCCCACCTCCACCCGGGCCACATCCCGCACGCGCACCGGCACGCCGTTGCGTGCGGCGATGACGACCTCCTCCACTGCCTTGCCGTCCTCCAGCACGCCCACGCCGAGGACGAGGCTGGCCCCTCCACCGCGCTCCACCACACCGCCGCCCACGTTGGCGTTGTTGGCCTCCAGGGCGCGGTACACGTCCCCCAGCGAGAGGTTGAACTGCTGGAGCCGCCGGGGTTCCACCACCACATGCCACTGCTTCTCCGCCCCGCCCCAGGCGTTGATCTCGGCCACGCCCGGCACGCTGCGGAGCTGCGGCGCGATGGTCCAATCATGCAGCGTGCGCAGCTCCTCCAGGCTCTTCGTCCTGCTTTTGACGAGGTAGTGGAAGACCTCGCCCAAGCCCGTGGCCACCGGCCCGAGGGTGGGATGAGCGATGCCCACGGGCACCTCCACCCGGCCCAGCCGCTCGGCCACCTGCTGGCGGGCGAACCACAGGTCCGTGCCGTCGCTGAATTGGAGCGTCACCTGGGACAGGCCGAACTTGGAGATGGAGCGCATCTCCGCCAGGTGAGGCAGGCCCGCCAGTGCCTGCTCGATGGGGATGGTGAGCTGCCGCTCCACCTCCACGGGGGTGAGGGCCGGGGCAACGGCATTCACCTGCACCTGGGCGGGCGTGGTGTCCGGGAAGGCGTCCAGTGGCAGCGCCCGGAAGGCCAGGAGGCCAGAGACGATGAGGGCCAGGGTGAGCAGCAGCACCGCTCCGCGGTGTTTGAGTGACCAGTCGATGATGCGGGTCAGCATGGTGGCTATTCGCCTTCCTCGCAGCAGCCCGCGCCGATGGAGTCCTTGAGGATTTCCGTCTTGAGCAGGAAGGCTCCCGTGGTGACGACCTCCACGCCGGGAGCCAGGCCCTTCACCACCTCCACCTCCTCCCGGGTGCCCGCGCCCAGCTCCACCGCGATGGGCTCGTAGAGGCCGGCTTCCTTCTTCACGAAGACGAGCGTGCGGCCCTCGGCGCGCTGGATGGCCTCGCGGGGCACCATGAGCGCTTCATGCTCGGCGGCCACCTGCACCTTGGCCCGCAGGAAGAGGCCCGCCTTGAGGGTGCGGTCCGGGTTGGGCAGCTCCACGCGGGCTCGCACGGTCCGGGTGGCCGGGTCCACGGAGGCCCCCACGCGCGTCAGGGTCGCCTCCCGGGCTTCACCTGGCACTCCCTCGAAGGTGAGCGTGACCCGCTGGCCCGCGCGCACCACGCCAGCGTCCGCTTCGGGAATCTCGAGCTGCGCCCAGAGGATGGACAGGTCCGCGATTTGAATGAGCACCTGCCCGGCGGCCACATTGCGGCCTGGGACGGCATCTCGGGCCACCACCGTGCCGCTGAAAGGGGCCTTCAACAGATAGGAACCCTGCTGGGTTCCGGTGGACGCTCCCGCGGCCGCCAGCGAGGCACGGGCCGCATCCCGCTCGCCTTCGGCCGCCGCTGCCTCGGCCTGTGCCTGTTCCAGGTTCTTGCGGGGGCTGATGCCGCGCTCAACGAGCGCCTGCTGTCGGGCGAGCGCGGCGCGTGCGGCCTCGAGCCGGGCCTGGGCCGCGGAGAGCCGTCCCTGGTCCTCTCCCACGGCGGCGGAAGCGACGGCCACCAGGGGCTGGCCCGTCTTCACCTCGTCGCCCACGTCCACGTGTGCTTCGATGACGAGGGCATCACTGCGTGCGGACAGTTGTGCGAGCCGGTTCTGGTTGAAGTCGAGCTGGCCCACCACGTCCAGGGTGCGGGCAAAGCGCTTCTTCTCCACGCGCTGCGTCTGGATGCCGGCCTCACGGGCCGTCTCCGCCGAGGCCAGCCGAACGCGCATGTCGGGCGGGGGGAAGACGGGAGGCTCCGCTCCGGCCGCCTTCACCAGCTCCGGGTGGCAGTACGGACAGACAGACTCCGGGAAGCCGTGCTCGCGGCAGTAGTCGCCGGCCTCGATGAACCTGGCCACCAGCTTCGGGTTGCATTTGGTGCACTTGGACTCGGGGACCGCGTGCTCCTTGCTCCAGTCCTTCGGGGTGGTGGCCTGCGCGGTGAAGGTGAGGCCCGGATTGCACTGGCGGCAGTGGGACTCGGGCAACCCGTGCTCCTCGCACCAGTCGTCCTGTGCCTTGAAGACGTCGATGAGGTCGGGGTTGCACTTCGTGCACAGCTCCGCGGGCACGCCGTGCTCGCACAGCTTCACCGCCTGGGCGGCTTCAGTGCCCGGCGCGGAGGGGTCGCCCGCATCGGCCGACTTCGAGGCGGACTGCTCCGTCGCGGTGGGCCTGCCGTCCTTCGAGCAGGCGAGCACTCCCATCACGAGGAAGGCCGCCAGGGCCATCGGGCCGATGCGGGCGGGCAGCATCTACTTCACTCCCTTCTTGGCGAGCCTCCGGGTGGCAGATGGCGCACTGGGACTCGGGCCGCTCGTGCTCGGCACACCAGTCACCCTTGGCCTTGTAGACGGCCGCCAGCTTGGGGTTGCAGCGGGTGCAGAGGGACTTCTGCACGCCGTGCTCCTCGCATCTGGGCTTTTCAGCCTCGGCCTTGGGGGCCTGCTTCGGCGGGGCCTCCTCGGCCAGGGCGGGGAGGGTGGGGACGAACAGGAGGGACAGCACCACGGACAGGGAACGCAGCGAACGCATGGATGGAACTCCAGTCGCGAAGGCCCCGAGAGGCCCGCGACGACGGTGCAAGCCCCGCGCGGCATGCGCGGGGAGGTGAGGGGACACAGGATTGAGCGAGGACTCGCGTGCGTCGGCAGCGCCCGCGACGGGGCTCTGGACACACGTCTCCCTAGAAGGACGGTCTCAGGCTCTCGGTGGCTGGAAGATGTCCGCGCTCACGCCGGAGGGAACCGACTCGTGAATGATCGACTGCACCGGTTCATGGATGGGGACCGGGACCGGCGCCTCCACCATCGGCATGCTCGGGGCCGCCCGGAGCGGGCAGCACAGGCACATCGCGCAGTCGAGTGCGCAGTCCGCGCACTGCTCTCCCGTCTCCTCTTCGTCCTCGCACGTCACGGCCCCCTCGCTGGCGAAGGCGAGCGTCTGGAAGACGCCCCCGGTCGTCAGCACGAGCAGGATGGCAAGGATGCGCAGGAGGAGCTGCATCGGTCGTCAGGGCTTACTGGGGACCCGGCGGAGAGTCAATGCGCGGGAGCGGGCGCACGGGGGGGATGCTCCCGGCTCAACCTCTCCAGAAGGCGGCGCATGGCCTGGGAATTCCAGTCACGAGGGCCGGAGAAGCGGGCCACCAAGCGCCCGTCGACCACCAGGATGCTCGCCGGGAGCGTGTCCACGCCAAACGAGCGGGCAACCGCGTGGCCCTCGTCCAGGCGCAGGTGGAGCCCGGGGGCGGGCGGTCCCCCCAGGAAGGCTTCCACGTCCTGCATGTGCGCGTCATGACTGAAGACGATGACGCGCAGCCCCTCGGGTGGTTTCTCCGCCAGCTCGAGCAGCCCAGGCGTCTCCTCCCGGCAGGGTGGGCACCAGGAGGCCCAGAAGACCACGAGCAGTGCATGGGAGGTGGGCACGCTCTCGAGCGCGGGAGCGGCTCCATCGAGCCGGACGTAGCTCGGAGGTGGCTCGGTCCGGCAGCCCGGCAGCAGCACCAGGCAGAGCAGGGCGGCCACGCTCGGGCCGATGATGCGCGTGAGATCACGGAGTAGCGGATGGGTCATGACCTTCCCGAGGGCCTGACCGTTCTATCGCGAGCCCTTGGCCTTGTAGTACCAGGAGTCTGTCGCCCCCCTCGCTCTCCTGAGAGGTACAGTACAGTGCTGCTGCTGCGCGCCTTCGGACTCTTCGTCCTGACGGCTCTGGCCGAGGTGATCGGTTGCTACCTGCCCTACCTGTGGCTGCGCGAGGGCAGGTCCGCGCTGCTGCTCGTCCCCGCGGCTGTGAGCCTCGCCGTCTTCGCGTGGCTCCTGACGCTGCATCCCACCGGAGCCGCCCGTACCTACGCGGCTTACGGAGGTGTGTACATCGCCGTGGCGCTCATCTGGCTGTGGCTCGTCGAAGGAGAACGGCCCACGACTTGGGACATTGTCGGAGCACTCGTCGCTATGATGGGAATGGCCATCATCGTGCTCGGCCCCCGAAGGTAGCGGCGCCGGACGCGCATGGAGACCCCCGTGCAACGGGGGAGGCGTGGGTTGGGTTCTCGCCCGTGAGCCCACCTGGAAAGCCGCTTCCGACCCGCCAGTGTTGGGTAATTCGAGCCGCCACTAGCGGCCAAGCAGGGCCAAAACAGGCCGATTTCCTCAGTGATTCTGGCTGGTTGCGATGGCGACCCGAGAGGGCACCACTCATTCGTAATCAGTAGGTCTCCGGTTCAAATCCGGATGTCGGCTCCATGAACGGGTCGCCAGGTAAAAACCTGGCGGCCCGTTCTCTTTTCCGGGCGCCAGCGTCTCCCGCTTCCTTTCGTACCTGCCGAGCCCCTCTGTCATCCTGGGGTCGGTCCCTGGCCTCGGAGGTGCGGTGTGTCCACCCGTTTTGTGGGTCCGTGCTCGGCAGGCACGCGGCAGCGCCCTTGGCTGGGTGCTTGGGCCCTCATCATCCTCTTCCTGCATGCCGCGTGCGCCACGGGCGTGCCTCACACGCGTTCATCCACGGCTGAAGCGGAGGTGGAGGGCTCGGACGAGGTGGTTCGCCTCGCCCAGCCCACCCGATTCGGGGCCGTGCAGGTCAGCGACGTCGAACTCAACGCGGCCCTCACCACCCTGGTGCTGAACATGCCGTTGCGGGTGGCCAGCTCCGGTTTTCCGCTCTACCTCCATCGGAAGCTGGCACTGGCCTCCGTCCCACTTACGGGCGAGGCGTGGCGCACGCCCCTGGCGCGGTCCTACGGGGGCTTCTGCGAGCGGCAAGGCACGCCGGGCGACTGCCTCAAGCTGTTCAAGGACGGACCGGGTCTGGATGGCGAGGACAAGCGAGACCTCGCCCTGGCGCTCTCCGTGAATGCGGCGCTGGAGGCGCGGGACGCGGAGCTGCGCGGCATGTTCTCCACGACGCAGCTGTGGACGACGCTGAGCCTCACCATCATCGGATACATGGCTTTGGTGGCGGCACCCGAGCCCGTCTCTAAAGGCGTGGCCGCTGCACTGGCCCTGCTCATGTGGGGCTACCTGGGCTGGGAGTTCTTCGAGCTGGTGCGGGCCTGGTTCCGGCTGTGGGAGGAGGCGGCGGAGGCCAGCACGTTCGCGGAGCTGCGTGAGGCGGGTGACCGCTTCGGCAAGGTCATCGGGCCCAACAGCGTGCGGATTCTCCTCCTGCTGGGCACGGCGGCAGTAGGGGAAACGGCGGCGCTCGTGTCCAAGGCCCCGACGCTACCGGGCTTCGCGAAAGCCGCCGATGCGCTCAAATCTCATGCCGGCATCCGAGACGTGCTGACGGCCGCGCAACAAGCGGACAAGGTGAAGGTCGCCGTGGCCGAGGGCACCTTCAGTGTCGTCCTGCCCGCCAACGTCGTGAGCATGGCCGCGAGGGGCTCTCCGGCGGGAACTCCGGCACGTACAGCTCCCTCGAAGAAGAAGCCGGAACTCCACCACATCGCCACCATCGAGAACGAGAAGTCCACCTTGCGCGGCGGTCCCTGGACGAAGGCATTCAAGCCGATCTTCGACAAGGCGGGCATGTCGATGAAGGACCCGGCGAATACGGTTTCACTGCTTGGGCACAGAGGTCCTCATCCCGAGGAGTACCATCAAGCCGTTTTTCGTCACCTGAAGACGGCGACGGAGAACTGCCCCAATCAACAGGCATGTGCCGTAGCATTGAAGAAAGCACTCCGTGAGTTGGCTGCGGAAATCTCCGATACGGGCAGCTTGCTCCACAGGCTGCTGACCCGTGGGGCCTCGCCCTAGGAGTTCTTCATGGCGAAGCGGTATTTCGACTTGTTCGAAGACGTTTACATCCCGAACCGGTGGGCACTGGGAAACCCCCTGGATGAGGGGAATCAAGAGCTTCGTACCTGGCTCTTTGAGCGGGGCGAGCCCGCGCACCTCGAGGGGCTCATTCGCATTCCCCTCTATGCTCCTGGGAGCGCGCTCGACTTCTCTTTCGTGTCAGGGGCGACCATCCCCGTGGTCCATGCCAGGGTAGCCGCTGTGTTCGCCAAGCTGGCCCCCGGTGATGTGCAGCTCATTCCGGTGGAGGTGAGCGGGCAGAGCGAGCCGTATGTCCTCCTCAACATCACGCGCGTCGTGAAGTGCATCGACGACGAGGCTTCCGACGAAGTGCGCTACGTGACACCGGAGCATGGTCTGCCGGACCAACTCGGAGGGTACCGGTCCGTGATCGGCATGCGGATCGACCCCACGAAGGTGGGCGATGCCCAGGTGTTTCGTACCTGGGGATGGAAGGTCGCCATCATCGTTTCCGAGGCCATCAAGGAGGCCCTTGAGGAACTGGGCGCGACGGGGTCGAAGTTCAAGGAGGTCACCGGCCCCAGCACCATCAGCGCGGACGAGCGCACGAGGAACCGGAAGATCCGCGAGCTGCTGGAGACGGCGGCCACCGCTCGTGAAACGGCTTGGCGCACCCTCGGCTCGCTGGACAAGGACGTCTTCATGCCCATCGCCATGAGCGGCTCGTGGCCGGGCCAGCGGCAGCTCTGGAGCGTCATCCGCCGCGAGTCAGGGCGTACGCTGCTTGTCACGCACGGACTCTCGGACCCGTTCATCGAGCGCCTGGAGCCCTCCGTGGGCTTCGGTCTGGAACTCGCCCTGGAAGTGGACGCGGCCGTGAAGGACATCTCCAAGGGCTGGCCCCTGATGCTGCTGGACCGTGTGGCGGATGAAGTCGCCGAGCACGAGCACGTGCGCGAGAGCGTGAAGGCGGGCCTCTTCTCCATGGAGGTGTCCGGAAAGGGCATGCCCAAGTCCCTCGTCACCGAGGAGGGCAGGGTGGCCGTGCTGCTGGGCGTGGAGTCACGCACGCTGCCGAGTCACTTCTCCGCTCCGTATGGGGAGGTGAAGCTCGTCACCGTCAAGGCGCTGCTACCCTCGGAGCTGGCGTACCTGCTGGAGCACGGCGCGGAGGGCCAGTCCGAGTTGGCGCGGCGCTTCGTGGAGAGCGGCGAGGAGCACCTGTCGCGTCTCAGAAGGAAGCCCGTGGCGTAGCACGGAGCGGTGATGCGAGGGTTGGCGCACCGACCGGACGGCTCCGGGCTATAGAGTGCCCATGGCTCCCTCCCATCCCACGATTCACCGCCTGGCCGCCTCCGCTGCATCCGCTCCCCTGACACGCCGCACTGTGCTCGGCTCGGCGTTCGCACTGGCCGGCGCGAGCGCACTCGGATGCGCGGGACGCGGACAGAGGCCCGGGGCGGGTCAAACCTACGACGTCCTGGTCCAGGGCGGCACTGTCTATGACGGCACGGGCGCTCCAGGCATGGCCGCGGACGTTGGCATCGCGGGAGGGCGCATCGTCGCCATCGGTACGCTGGCGGGAGCCGCGGCGCGCACCCTGATCGATGCGCGCGGGCTCGCCGTTGCACCCGGTTTCATCGACCTGCACTCCCATGCGGATGGCACCCTGTTCGACGACCCGAATGCCGAGTCCGTCCTCCGCCAGGGCGTGACGACCGTCGTCGCCGGGCAGGATGGGTTCTCGCGAGCGCCCCGCCTGCGTGCTCCGGCGCCATCCGTGGCGGGAGGTGGCTCGGAGCGCTTCTTCGGGAGCATGGGCGCCTTCTTCGAGGCCGTCGAGCGCCTCTCGCCCGCCGTCAACGTCGCGAGCATGGTCGGGCTCGGAACGGTCCGGGAATCGGTCATCGGGGAGGAGGACCGTCCTGCCACGCCCGAGGAGTTGGCCAGGATGGTGGCCCTCGTCGAGGCCGCGCTCGCAGAAGGGGCATGCGGTGCGTCCTCCGGGCTCGAGTACACGCCCGGGGCCTTCGCATCCCTCGAGGAACTCATCGCCCTCTGCCGTCCGCTTGGTGCACGCGGGCTCGTCTACGCGACGCACATGCGCAACGAGGACGAGCGGCTCCTCGAATCCATCGACGAGGCGATTGCCGTCGCGCGGGGCGCGGGCTGCCCGCTCCACATCTCCCACCTGAAGACGCAAGGCCCCAGGAACTGGAGCAAGCTCGATCAGGTCTTCGCGCGGCTGGAGCGCGCGCGCACGGTGGAGCGTGTCGATCTCTCCTTCGACCGCTACCCCTACGCGGCGTACCAGACCAACCTGACCAATCTCTTTCCCGCCTGGAGCCGGGACGGTGGCGCGGAGGCCTTTCTCGCGCGTCTCTCGGATCCGGTGATGGGAGAGCGCCTGCGGTCCGCCGCGATGGCGAAGGTGGAGAGCATCGGCGGCTGGGACAACGTGATGGTGTCCGCGGTGGCCCATGCGGCGGACCGGGCCGCGGAGGGTCAGCGGCTCGGCGGTTATGCCGCGGCACTCGGCACCTCTCCCTATGAGACAGCCGTCGGTCTGCTCCAGCGCAGCCGCGGTAACGTGGGCATGGTCGGCTTCGCCATGAGCGAGGACAACCTCGTGCGCATCATCTCGCACCCGCTCTGGATGGCGGCGAGCGATGGCTCCGCCGTGGCGCTGGAGGGGGCCGCGCGCCGCGGCCACCCGCATCCGCGCTCGCTCGGGACCTTCCCCCGGGTGCTCGGCGTGTACGTGCGTGAAAAGAAGGTGCTGACGCTCGAGCAGGCCATCCACAAGCTGTCGGGCTTCCCCGCCGCGCGCGCGCGGCTGAAGGATCGCGGACTGCTCGCCCCCGGGATGGCGGCGGACGTCGTGGTGTTCGACCCGGACCGCGTCGCGGACCAGGCCACCTATCCCCAGCCCTTCGCGTATGCCACGGGGATCCGCGCGGTGCTCGTCAATGGGGCGCTCGCGTTGCGTGACGGCGAGCGGGGGCCGCACCGGGCGGGACGTCCTCTGCGTCCTGACTGATGGGCGCGTGCTCCGGCTCCGCCGCCCTCAGCCGGCACGGCCCGCCGGGGAGGGCCCTGATCAAGGCCTCTGGGTGAGCGGCACGATCAGGAGCGAGCGAGAGACAAAGGAGCCGATCCAGAGCTCGTCACCGACGACGATGGCGCTCGTGCCCGCACTGAAGGTCTCGTTGGCGCCTCGCTTGAAGAGCGTGGCCGCCTGGAAGGTGGCCGGATCGATGCGGGCCACCTCCGTCCCAATGCCGCACTTCAGGACGAATCCACACAGGCCCACGACGGCGAGGTAATTCGGGTGCCCTGTCGCGAGGATGGCGCCGTCGGGCGCGAACCGGATGTTGTCTGGATGGAAGCCAAGTTCGACGGACCGGGGGGGCGTGGCGGCTCCACCGAGGGGGACCTCGTGCACCTTGTTGTTGAAGTACTCGTTCACGTACAGGCGCGTGCCGTCCGGCGACACGAGGATGCCGTTGTCTCCTTGAAAGCGGGTACCCGGAACTTCCGTCCAACCGCCTCCAGGCCCCCACCGCAACACCGCACCCTGCGACGAAGACGGAAGGTGCGGAATGGTGACGACGATGCCGCCGTCCGGGAGGGGGGCGACGGAGTTGGCTTCATGCTCCGCGGGCAGCACGATGCAGCCGGTCCAGGTCAGCTCGGGCCCCTCGGTTGAAACCCGGACGTCGAATACCTCGATCGACTCGCGGCCGCCGTGGTTGACGGCGTAGAGCGTGTGCTCACCCTGGGCGCGGGCACGGAGGGCAATCCCGTGCGCGGAGAGGAGCTTCGGATCGGGTGCACCGGGGCAGCCGGGGTAGGCCGGCGCGGCCGGACGCGAGAGCTCGGGTGTGATGGCGCGGAAAGCCTTGTCGCCGATCCTGACGGCGTAGAAGCCGCCCGAGGCCCAGTCGTCGTTGCCCATGTTGCCCGTGATGACCCAGTCACTGTCCCCGAGGCGCAGCAGGTCTTCTGGCTTGTTGAGCCCACACACGGCGCGGACGCCGCTGGTGAGCTCGCACTCCCTGCCCACACCTCGCCCGGCCGGCCAGATCTTCCAGTAGAGAGCGGGCGCGGCGGCGAACACCAGCAGCGCGAGGAGGCCGAGTGCGGCGATGCGCACGCCCCTTCTGCTGAAGAAGGAGCGGGGAGCGGCGGGTGCCCGTGTTGCTTCACTGTCAGGTGTCGGCATGTCTGTCATCCGGACCTCCTCATGGGACGCTTGCCGGCACGCGATCGTGGTGCGCTTGAACGGCCCGTGCCAGACCAGCGGGTCCGCGGCGTACCGCTCCCCGACGGCCGGGTTGCGTGACAACGTGGTCACGTCCGTCGCGGAGCGGTCCGGTCCACCTACTCGGCGCGGACCCAGTGCTGGGTGCGCCCAATCAGTGCGATGCCGATGAAGCCGCGGACCTTCAGCTTCTTGCCGCCGTCCTCGACGGCGATCTTGCACTTGTAGGTCTTGCCATTGGCCGGATCGAGGATCGTGCCGCCCGACCACTCATTGCCGTCCTTCTTGAGGTCGCGCAGGATGACCATCCCCGTGATGGGCTGGTTCTTCAGCGCCCCCTCGCACTTGTCGCAGGCCGGATTCTGCTCCTCGTTGGGCTCGCGGAAGAGCTTCTCGATCTTCCCGAAGAGCTTGCCGCCCTCTTCGTAGATGACGATGACGGACTTGGGCTTCTTCGTCTCGTCGTCAATGGTGGTCCAGCGCCCCACCGCGCTCGGCGCCTGGGCCAGGGCGCTCGTGGCGAACAGCAGGGTCAGCGTGGCCAGTCCCAACCAACGGGTTGCAGTCATTTCGAGGTCCTCAGGCGCTGGGAGTCACATGCCGCGAGGGGCCGTGCGCCGCGGTAACGTCCCCTCCGCGTTCCATCCGCACTCAGCGGCTGAGCCTACCCCCAGAGCAAGAAGTACCCAAAGCCCTCCTTCTATCTCTTCGCGCCCCGGCGCGCGGCATCGACGCTCCAGATGCCCGAGCCGTGCACGGAGATGTAGAGGAACACGAAGCAGTAGAGCGCGGCGAGCTCGCCATTGTTCACGATGGGGAGGATGTTCCCGGCGGGAAACACGTGTCCCATGAAGAAGGCGACCGCCATGGTGCCGCTCGCCAGGAAGGCCGCGGGTCCGGCGAACAGCCCGATCAGGATGAGCACACCGCACACGAACTCGATACCTCCGGCGCCGTAGACGATGAACGGAGGCGCCCCGGGAGGCGTGCCACCGAACATGCCGAAGAGTTTCTGCATCCCGTGCAGCGAGAACATGAATCCGCTCATGATCCGGAACAGGGCATAGATGCGTTCAGCGTGGGGCTTCAGGAATCTCATGGCTTCTCCTCTTCGTGCATTGGCGCACGACACGCGCAGAGCTGACACCAAGATGGATAGAAGCCGTCCAGGAAATCTTCACGCTCCGGCGGTCCAGCCCTGGCCCCTGAGCACGAGGCACAGGCGCATGGCGGCGTCGACCACCTCGTGAATCGGTTGCGAGTAGCCGCTGGCGATCCAACTCAAGGCGATGTGGATGACACCGCCCATCACGCCCGCGCGCAGCAGCGGTTCGGCCGCCGCGCGGCTTTCCCCCTGGGGGTCGATCGTCCGCGCGAGCAGGTCCCCGAGTGCACGCAGGGACGCTTCGAGGGCCTGGTCGACCGCGGGACTGACGCCCGAGATCTCCACGAGGAACACCCGCGCCGACTGGGGATGGGCCTTGAGCGCCTCGTAATAGGCGCTGAGCATCGCGCGGGCCCGCTCGATGGGTCCGTCCGGGGCCCCGGCCACCGCCTTCTCCAGCTCGCCGAGGAGGAAGTGCATCACGGCCTGGAACGAAGCCACGAGCAGTTCCTCACTGTTGGAGAACGACTCGTAGAAGTAGCGCTCGGTCAGCCCGGCCGCCTCGCAGACGGCCTTCACGGTCGCGTTGCGATAGCCCTGCTCGCCGTAGACCTGGATGGCCGCCCGGAGGAACTGCTCGCGCCGCTGGGCTCGCCGCTCCTCTGCGGAGGAGCCGCGGTAGCGCCGGTTGGCCACGGGGGAGGGGGGCATGTTGCTCCTATTGACATGAACAATTGTCAGATGCAAATTGACAACGTGCGGTGTCAATTATGTCCATGACTTCGGTGCACGGGAGAGCGCATCCATGACTGACCGGGCGGCACACGTCGAACACGCCTCTGGCAGCTCGGCCGCGAGGCCGGAAACCCCGGTGGAGCACCACGACGTGCTCATCGTCGGCGCGGGCCTGTCCGGCATCGGCGCGGCGTATCACCTGCAGGCCAACTGTCCGGGCAGGACCTACGTGCTCCTCGAGGGGCGCGAGGCGATCGGCGGGACGTGGGATCTGTTCCGCTATCCGGGCATCCGCTCGGACTCGGACATGTACACGCTGGGCTACTCGTTCCGGCCGTGGACCGATCCGAAGGCGATCGCCGACGGGCCGTCCATCCTGCGCTACGTGCGGGAGACGGCGAGCGAGTATGGGATCGACCGGCACATCCGCTTCCGCCACCACGTCAAACGGGCTTCCTGGTCCTCCGAGCACGCTCGCTGGACGGTCGAGGCCGAGCGCGGGCCCGACAAGGAGCTCGTCCGCTTCACCTGCAACTTCCTGCTGATGTGCAGCGGGTACTACAACTACGCCGAGGGCTACCGGCCCGAGTTCCCCGGTGAGGCGCGCTTCCAGGGCACCCTCATCCATCCGCAGTTCTGGCCGGAGAAGCTGGACTACGCGAACAAGCGCGTCGTGGTGATCGGCAGCGGCGCGACCGCCGTCACCCTCGTGCCCGAGATGGCGAAGATGGCCGCGCACGTCACCATGCTGCAGCGCTCGCCGACCTATGTCGTCTCGCGCCCGGCCGAGGATCGGCTCGCCAATGGGTTGCGCCGCATCCTGCCGTCGATGCTCGCCTATGGGATCACCCGGTGGAAGAACGTGCTGCTCAGCATGTTCTTCTACAAGCTGGCGCGGAAGATGCCCGAGCGGGTGAAGGCGTTCCTCGTCGACCAGGTGCGCGCGCAGCTCGGTCCCGGCCACGACGTCGCGCACTTCACGCCGAGCTACAAGCCGTGGGACCAGCGCGTTCTGCATGGTCCCCGACGCCGACCTGTTCGACGCCATCAAGCAGGGCCGCGCCTCGGTGGTCACCGATCACATCGAGACGTTCACGGAGAAGGGCATCCAGCTCGCCTCCGGCCAGGAACTGGAGGCGGACATCATCGTGACCGCCACGGGGCTCAAGTTGCAGCTCCTGAGCGATGTCGTGTTCAGCATCGATGGCGAGCGGCGCGACCTGGCGAAGAGCCTCAGCTACAAGGGCATGATGTTCAGCGACGTGCCGAATCTCGCCTACTCGTTCGGCTACACCAACGCGTCGTGGACTCTGAAGGCGGACCTCACCTGCGAATACGTCTGCCGGCTGCTCAACCACATGGCGCGGCACGGCGAGACGACCTGCATGCCGCGCCGCGACCCCTCGGTCGAGGAGCTGCCGCTGCTCGACTTCTCGTCGGGCTATGTCCTGCGGGCGCTCGACGTGATGCCGAAGCAGGGCTCGAAGCATCCGTGGCGGCTGTACCAGAACTACGCGCTGGATCTGTTCATGCTGCGCTTCGGCAAGGTCGACGATGGCACGATGGCGTTCTCCCGCGCGCCGAAGCCGGCGTTATCGAGCGGCCAGGAACCCCCGCGCGACGCGACGTCGTCGCGCGAGGCCGCCTGACGCTCCTTTCAGGGCTGGAAGCGGGGCGGTGGAGTCCGGCCCGTGTCAGGCCGTGCGCACCACGCCGTGCTCGACCGTGACGGGCCAGGGCGTCAGCCGTTGGCCAGCACACGGGCCACCGACGCACACCCCATCGTCCAACCGGAAGAGTGCCCCATGCCAGGAGCAGGAGATCAGCCGGGCATCGGGCGTCAGATAGCTGTCGAGCTTCTGCGCGAGCGGCAGTCCCTGATGCGGGCAGCGGTCCACGTAGCCCCGGACCTGCTCGCCGGTGCGCACCAGGAAGCCGTGGAAGTAAGCGTCATCGATCTGCAGGACGAAGTTGCGCGCCCCGGGGTCCGCCAGGGCGTCGAGCGTACAGAGCGCGACGCCCGCGGGGGTCTCGAAGACGCGCGTCCGCTCCGGGTTCATCGGCGTGGAGCCGCGACGGTCTGCTCGATCGCGCCGAAGAGGGAGCGGCCCGCCTCGTCCTGCATCTCGATGCGCACGCGGTCCCCGTGGCGGAGGAAGGGCGTCTTGGGCGCCCCGGCCAGGAGGGTCTCGACGGTCCGCACCTCGGCGATACAGGAGTAGCCGAGCCCGCCATCCCGGATGGGCTTCCCCGGCCCACCATCCGCGTCGCGGTTCGACACGGTGCCCGAGCCGATGATGGTGCCCGCGCAGAGGTCGCGCGTCTTCGCGGCGTGGGCCACGAGGGTGCCGAAGTCGAACGTCATGTCGACGCCCGCGTCCGCGCGCCCGAAGGGCTCCCCGTTCAACGAGACGCGCAGCGCCCCGTGCAGCTTGCCCTCGCGCCACGCGCCACCGAGCGCGTCCGGCGTGATGGCCACGGGCGAGAACGAGGAGGCCGGCTTGGATTGGAAGAACCCGAACCCCTTGGCCAACTCCCCCGGGATGAGGTTCCGGAGCGACACGTCGTTGACCAGCATGACGAGCCGGATCGCCTTCAGCGCCTCTTCGCGCGTCGCGCCCTGCCGCACGTCTCCGGTGATGACCGCGACCTCGCCCTCGAGATCGCAGCCCCAGCTCTCGTCCGCGAGGGGAATGGGTTCACGCGGGGCGAGGAAGCCGTCCGAGCCGCCCTGGTACATGAGCGGGTCCGTCCAGAAGCTCTCGGGCATCTCCGCCTTGCGCGCCTTGCGCACGAGCGCCACGTGGTTCACGTACGCCGAGCCGTCCGCCCACTGGTAGGCGCGGGGCAGGGGAGAGGCGCATTCCGCCTCGGAGAACGGGCTCCTCGGCCCATCGCCCCGGTTCAGAGCCGCCGCGAGGGTGCGGAGCGGCCCTTCGCAGCGGTCCCACTCGTCGAGGGCCCGCTGCAAGGTCGGTGCGATCGCCGTGGCGTCCGCGTACCAGGCCAGGTCATCCGAGACGACGGCCAGACGGCCATCACGTCCTGACTTCAGTGAGGCGAGCTTCACCGCTTCGTCTCCGAGCCCGTTCCGGGCAGGCGTGCCTTGGGGAAGTTCGACCAGCAGGCGTCGTAGTCACGCTGCAGGGCGGGGGTCTCCATCGCGAAGCGCGTCGGAGAGATCACCTGGCGGGTCTCGAACATGAACGCCAGCGTGTCGGCGATCTTGTGCGGCGCGAGGTTGACGGACACCGCGCGCTCGTAGGTCTCACGGTCGGGGCCGTGGCCGCTCATGCAGTTGTGCAGCGACGCGCCGCCCGGCATGAAGCCCTCGGCCTTCGCGTCGTACGCACCGTGCACGAGCCCCATGAACTCGCTCATGATGTTGCGGTGGAACCACGGCGGCCGGAAGGTGTTCTCGGCCACCATCCACCGCGGCGGGAAGATGACGAAGTCGCAGTTGGCCACCCCGGGGCTCTCGCTCGGCGAGGTGAGTACCGTGAAGATCGACGGATCCGGGTGATCGAAGCTCACCGTTCCGATCGTGTTGAAGCGCGACAGGTCGTACTTGTACGGCGCCAGGTTGCCGTGCCACGCCACGACGTCGAGCGGCGAGTGGTCGAGCTCGGCGGCCCACAGGCGGCCCTGGAACTTCTGCACCACGCGCGTCGGGCGGTCCACGTCCTCGTAGGCGGCCACCGGCGTGAGGAAGTCGCGCGGGTTGGCGAGCCCGTTCGCGCCGATGGGCCCGAGTTCGGGGAGCCGGAAGTGCGCCCCGTAGTTCTCGCAGAGGTACCCGGAGGCCTCGCCGTCGGGCAGCTCGGCGCGGAAGCGTACCCCGCGCGGCACGATGCCGGCCTCGCCCGGCGCGAGCCCGAGCACGCCCATCTCGGTGACCAGCCGCAGCCGCCCCGACTGCGGGACGATCAGCAGCTCTCCGTCGGCGTTGTAGAAGACGGTGTCGGTCATCGACCGGTTGGCGACGTACTGGTGGATCCCCACGCCCGTGCCGTGCGACGGCGAGCCGTTCCCACCGAAGGTGACCAGCCCCTCGATGAAGTCGGTGGGCTGGGCCGGACGCGGGAGCGGGTTCCAGCGCAGGCGGTTGGGTGTGGCGGGCGCCTCGTTGAAGGGCCCGCTGCGCAGCAGGCCCTCCGGGAGCGGACGAAAGGGCCCATGGCTCGAGCTGGGGCGCAGCCGGTAGAGCCAGCTCCGGCGGTTCTCCCGCCGGGGCGCGGTGAACGCCGTGCCCGAGAGCTGCTCGGCATACAGCCCGTAGGGCACACGCTGCGGAGAGTTCTGCCCCTCCGGAAGCGCACCCGCAACGGCCTCGGTCGCGAATTCGTTACCGAAGCCCGACATGTATCCATCCATCGCCATGTGTCCTCCGCGAGGTTCCGCGCTACGGGATGACTACTTCCGGGTCTCGACCTTGATGACGCCGCGCCGGATCTGATCGAGCTCGATGGACTCGAACAGCGCCTGGAAGTTCCCGTTGCCGAACCCCTCGTTGCCCTTGCGCTGGATGACCTCGAAGAAGATGGGCCCGAAGAGGTTCTCGGTGAAGATCTGCAGCAGGAAGCCCTCGGACTTGCTGCCGTCGATGAGGATGCGGTTGTGCTTCATCCGCGCCAGGTCCTCGCCGTGGCCCGGCACCCGCTTGTCCACCAGCTCGTAGTAGGTCTCGATGGTGTCCTGGAAGATGACGCCGCGCTCGCGCAGCTTCTCCACCGTCGTGTAGATGTCCGGGGTGGTCAGCGCCAGGTGCTGGATGCCCTCGCCGTTGTACTGGCGGATGAACTCCTCGATCTGCGACTTCTCGTCCTGGCTCTCGTTGAGCGGGATGCGGATGGCCTGGTCCGGGGCGATCATCGCCTGCGAGAACAGGCCGGTCGCCTGGCCCTTGATGTCGAAGTACTTCTGCTCGGTGAACCCGAACACCCGGTTGTAGAAGGTGGACCAGGTGCGCATCTCGCCGCGGCGCACGTTGTGCGTGAGGTGATCGAGGATGTCGAGGCCGACGCTGTTCTTCTTCTCGGCCTCCTCGGCCCCGGGAATCTGGCGCCAGCCGTCATACAGCGAGCCCTTCGCCCCGTGGCGGTCCACGAGATAGAGCAGGCTGCCCCCGATGCCCTGGAGGACATATCCGTCGGCGCCCAGCGTGCCGGACGCCGGGTCCGCCGGACGCGCGCCCCGCTCGATCGCCAGCTCGTAGGCCTTCTTCGCGTCCGCCACCCGGAACGCCATGCCGTTGGCCGAGGGGCCATGCAGCTTGCGGAACTCGGCGGCCTGCCCGGTGGGCTCCCGGTTCACGAGCAGGTTGATGCCCCCCTGCTTGTAGCGGATGACGTCCTTCGTCGGGTGCATCGACCAGGCCGTGAAGCCCAGCCGCTCGATGAGCTCGATCATCTTGCCGGGCTCCGGCGAGGTGAACTCGACGAACTCGAAACCATTCAACCCGAGGGTGTTCTCCGCCACGTTGCTCATGAGCCGGTCTCCTCCGTCTAGCTGCCGAGATAGTAACATCTGAAACAGTAACATCTGAAACCAAGTACGCAAGCGAGCAGGGGGGCGCCTGTCGGGCGGTGGATGCCGCGAGGGGGGAGACGCGGTGCGTCAGCGACGGGAGAGGACGCGCTCGGCGGCCGTTTCCAGGCGGCGGAGCACGTCCTGGAGCTCGGAGATCTCCCGCTCGCTGAGCCCCTGGAGGACCTCCGCCTCGAGCTCGAGCGCCGCGGGCATGACGCGGGTGTAGAGCTTCTGCCCCTCGGCCGTGAGCGAGAGGCGGAGGGAGCGGCCATCCTCGGTGTTCGTCACGCGGCGCAGCAGCTTGCGCCGCTCGAGCACCTGAGCGGCGCGGCTCACCGTCACCTTGTCCATCTTCGTGCGGCCGACGATTTCCTGCTGGGTGAGCTCGCCGTCCTGCGCCACCACGGCGATGACGCGCCACTCGTGCGTCTTGAGGCCGAAGTGCTCCTCGTAGGCCCGGGCGATGACCTGGCTCACCGCGTTGGAGGCCAGGGACAGCCGGTACGGCAGGAACTCGTCGAGCTTGTGATGAGGGGAGCGCGCCACGGTCGTCACGGATTGTACAACACGCCGGCTCAGAGCCGGACCTGGATCTCGTAGCGCCGGTTCTTCGCCTTCTTGGCCGCCGTGTTGTCCGGCTTCACCAGGAGCTGCTCCGAGCCGCGGCCCACGGCGATGATCTCCCCGCGCGGCACGCCCCGGGCGACGAGCTCCTTGACGATGACCTCGGCGCGCTTCTCGCTGAGCTGCTTGTTCTTGGCCGCGTCGCCGCTCGAGTCGGTGTGCCCGGAGACCTCGAACTTGTAGTTCTTCACCCCGCCGGCATCGAGCTGCTTCTTCGCCTCGACGAGGGCGTTGGTGAGGTTGCGGAGCTTCTTGTCGCAGCCGGGCTCGAGCACGTCGGTGCCCGACTTGAAGCTGCACTGGTTCTTGCGGGCGTCCTCCATCAGCTTCGCGTTGACGCGCTTCTCGATGGCGGCCTTGCCCGCGTTACCCGCCGACTGCTTGAGCTGGTCGAACGGGCTCTGGGCGGACGTGGCCGTGGGAATCGCGAGCAGGGACAGGGCAATGCACAGCGCCTTCAGCTTCATGGGGTTCTCTCCGGGTCTGGACTGCGACGGCCGCCCAGGCTGCCCGGGGAGGGCGCGTGGATCCAGCCTCGCGTGTGCAAAAGCTGCGCGCTGTCCCGTCCTTCCGCACGGGTTGCGCTCCACCAGGAACACGCCAAGGCGGTTCCCATGGCGTGCTTCTTGCCTTGTGAGAGCTTCGCGGCCGAGCGCTTCCGCCCGCTTGCCCGGGGGAGCGGCCGCCCTGCTTCCCACCGGGTTGATTTCCATGCAGGGGAGGAGGGTTCAACCGGTGTTTCCCAGCTTGGGGCGCGCTAGAACGTTCACCTACGAATGGCTGAGACCTTGTTCGAGGAGTTGAAGAGATACGTAGGCTTCGGGGTGGAGGACGAGCAGGCGCTCCGTTCCCTGCACGAGCTGGCCCGGAACGAGTTCCCGGCCATCTCGGTGATCTTCTACGACCGCATCCTGCAGCACGAAGGCGCGCGCAGCGCCCTGGCCGGTGAGAGCCAGGTGGGCCACCTCAAGGTGACGCTGGTGGCCTGGATGGAGCAGCTTCTGCGCGGGCCCTGGGATGAGGACTACTACCTGACGCGCTGCCGCATCGGCCGCATGCACGTGCGCATCGCGCTGCCCCAGCACTACATGTTCGGCGCGATGAACGTCCTGCGGCAGGAGCTCAACCGCATCATCGACGAGCGCTATGCCCAGCAGCTCGCGCTGCTGCGCGCCGCGCGGGTGGCGCTCGGGAAGATCCTCGATATCGAGCTGGCCATCATGCTGCACACGTACCGCGAGGATCTGCTCGCCCAGCAGGCGCGCAGCGAGCGGCTGTCCACCTTCGGCCAGCTCGTGGGCTCCATCGGGCACGAGCTGCGCAATCCTCTGGGTGTCATCGAGACGTCGCTCTTCATCCTCAAGGGCCGGCCCCTGGCCACCGACGAGCGCGCCACCAAGCACCTGGATCGCATTGGCGAGCAGGTGACGCTGGCCAACCGGATCGTCACGGACCTGCTGGACATGATCCGCGACCGGCCGCTCAAGCGCGAGCCCCTGCGGCTCGACGAGGTGTGGAAGGACGCGCTCACCTCGGTGCCCGCGCCCGAGGGGGTGTCCATCCGCGCCGAGGGCCTGGAGGGACTCCCCACGCTCGCGGGTGACCCCGGGCAGATGCGCCAGGTCTTCGTCAACCTGCTGGAGAACGCCGTGCAGGCCGTGGGGAACACGGGCACGGTGACGCTGGAGGCCTCGGCGGGTCCGGACAAGGTGGAGCTCGTCCTGGAGGACTCGGGGCCCGGTGTCAGCGACATCATCCGGCGCCGGATCTTCGAGCCGTTGATGACCACCAAGGCACGGGGCATCGGCCTGGGGCTGCCGCTCGTCAAGCGCATCCTCGAGCGGCACGGGGGCTCCATTGCCTATGCTCCTCGCGAGGGCCGGGGCGCGCGCTTCGTGCTCCGGCTCCCTTCTCTTTCCTCCCCTCCCTCTTCGATGTAGCGATGCCATGAGGAAATACCTGCTGCTGGATGACAACGAGGCCTTCGCGGAGAACCTCGCGGAGATCCTCCGCGACGGAGGAGACGAGGCCACGGTGGTGACGGAGGGCGCACGGGCCCTGGAGCTGGCGCGCTCCCAGTGCTTCGACGTGCTCCTCACCGACATGAAGATGCCCGGCATGAGCGGGGCCGCGGCGGTGCATCGGATCCGCCAGGTGGACCCGGGGCTCGCCGCCGTGGTCATCACCGCCTACCCGGGGGAGGATGACCTGGAGACGGCCCGGCGCGAGGGGCTGCTCGCGGTGCTGCCCAAGCCCGTGCCCATCCCCACGCTCGTGTCGCTGCTGTCCGAGGCGCGCCGGGATGGACTGGTGGTGCTCGTCGAGGATGACCTGGCCCTCAGCGACAACCTCACCGAGGTGCTGCGCTCGCGCGGCTTCTCGTGCGTCACCGCCCGCTCGGTGCTGGACACGGAGCAGTTGGCCTCGGTGCGGCCCTTCGCGGCGCTGGTGGACCTGCGGCTGCCGGGGGGCCCGGATGGGGAGGCGCTGCGCCGGCTGCGGGCACGCTTCCCGCATCTGCCGGTGTTCGTGATGACGGCCTACCCGGAGATGCTTCCTTCGGCGGCCATGCCGGAGCACACGGACGTCTTCTCCAAACCCTTCGATACGGCCGTGTTGCTGGATGTGCTGGATCGCGTCCACGCCTCGCGCCCGCAGAGGTCCTCATGAGCCTCTCCCACTCCAAGCGTCCCCGCGTGCTCGTCATCGACGACAACGCGGCCTTCCTCGACAACCTCCAGGAGTTGCTCGGCGACGCGGGCTACGAGGTACACGGGGCGAGCAGTTGCCGCGAGGCCCGCGAGCGAGTCCGGGAGGGCTTCGACGTGGCGCTGGTGGACCTGCGGCTGCCGGACGGGGACGGGACGGCGCTCGCCCGCGAGCTGAAGGAGAAGGTGCCCGAGTCCGAGGTGGTGCTGCTCACCGGGTTCGCCACGCTGGAGACGGCCGTGGCGGCGGTGCGCGCGGGGGCCTGCGCCTACCTGATGAAGCCCTGCGCGCCCAACGAGCTGCTCCTCACGCTGGAGCAGGCCATGCGCCAGGTGCGCCTGCAGGAGGAGAAGCGCGAGCTGGCGCGCCGGGCCCAGGTGACGGAGAAGCTCGCCGCGGTGGGCACCATGACGGCCGGGCTCTCGCATGAGATCCGCAATCCGCTCAACGCGGCGGCCCTGCAGTTGTCGGTGTTGGAGCGGCGGATCCGCCGGCTCTCCGAGGAGCAGCAACCCCATCTGCTGGAGCCGCTGCTGCTGGTGCGTGATGAGATCCGCCGGTTGGATCACATCCTCGAGGACTTCCTCCAGTTCGCGCGGCCGCGCGAGTTCCGCCCGGATCCGGTGGAGGTGAGCCAGTTGCTGCGGCGCGTGGTGGATCTCCTGAGCGGCCAGGCGGAAGCGCGCCGGGTGCGGCTGCTGCTCGAGGGGGACGGGGGCGAGTCGGTGCCGCCCGTCCAGGGAGAGGAGGAGCGGTTGCGCCAGGTGCTCATCAACCTGGCCCTCAACGCGCTGGAGGCCACGCCGGCCGACGGGCTCGTCCGGGTCTCCGCGGCGCGCGAGGGCGACCGGGTGTTGATCCTCGTGGACGACTCGGGGCCGGGCATTCCGCCGGAGATCCGCGACCGGCTCTTCGAGCCCTTCTTCACCACCAAGGCCTCGGGGTCCGGCCTGGGCCTGTCCATCGTCCACGCCATCGTGACGCAGCACGGCGGCACGCTGGAGGTGGGCAGCTCCCCGGAGGGTGGGGCGCGCTTCCTCCTGCGCCTGCCCCTGGCCCGTTGATCCCCGCCCGGCGGGCTACTCCGAGGCGGAGCCGGTCTCCGGGCTCTCCTCGTCGGTGTCGTTGTCCGGCGAGGGCTTGCCGGTCGCGCCCGTGCCGTACTCCTTCAGCCGGTACTGCACCTTGCGCACGCTGATGCCGAGGATCTCCGCGGCCCGCGTGGTGGAGCCCTGCACCATCTCCAGCGTGCGGAGGATGGCCTCGCGCTCGATCTGCGCCAGCGTGGCTCCCGGAATCAGGGAGGAAGGGGAGGATCCGGTGGGCCGGGGCCCCCGCAGCACGGGCGGCAGGTCATCCGTGGTCAGCTCGTTGCCCGCGGCCAGCACCACCGCGCGCTCGATGGCGTTCTCCAGCTCGCGGATGTTGCCCGGCCAGTCGTAGGACAGCAGCGCCTGCAGTGTGCCCGGCGCCAGCCCCCGCACGTCCTTGCCGTACGCGTCGCTGTACTTCTCCAGGAAGTGGCTCACCAGCGCGGGGATGTCGCTCTTGCGCTCGCGCAGGGACGGCAACGTCACCGCCACCACGTTGAGCCGGTAGTACAGGTCCTCGCGGAACCGGCCCGCCTTCACCTCGGCCACCAGATCGCGGTGGGTGGCCGCGACGATGCGCACGTCCACCTTCAGCGACTGCGTGCCGCCCACGCGCTCGAACTCGCGCTGTTGCAGCACGCGCAGCAGCTTCACCTGCACCGCCGGGGCGATCTCTCCGATTTCATCCAGGAAGAGGGTGCCGCCGTCGGCCAGCTCGAAGCGGCCCTCCTTGCGGGCCACCGCGCCGGTGAAGGCGCCCTTCTCGTGGCCGAACAGCTCGCTCTCCAGCAGGCCCTCGGAGAGCGCGGCGCAGTGTACCTTGACGAAGGGCTTGTCGCGCCGCTGCGACTCCTGGTGGATGGCCTGGGCGATCAGCTCCTTGCCCGTGCCGGACTCGCCGAGGATGAGCACCGTGGCGCGGGTGGACGCCGCCCGCCGCACCACGTCGTAGATGGCCTGGAGCTGGGGCGCCTCGCCGATGATGTTGTGGAAGCGCGTGCGCTGGCGCACCTGCTCGCGCAGGCTCTCCGCCTCGCGCTTCAGCTCCCGCTTCTCCAGCGCCTTGCCCAACACCACCAGCACGGCGTTGGCGTCCAGCGGCTTGACCAGGTAGTTCTCGGCGCCGGCGCGCATGGCCTCCACCGCCGTCTCCACGCTGGCGAAGGCCGTCATCACGATGAACGTGGCGTCCGAGCCCTGCTCCCGCGCCTTCTGCAGGAAGGTGAGCCCGTCCATCTTCGGCATGCGCACATCCGTCAGCACGACGGCGGGTGAGAAGTCGGACAGACGGGCGAGCCCCTCCTCCCCATTGGCGGCCTCGGCGACTTCATAGCCCTCCTCACCGAGGATGGTGGCGATGGCGCGGCGGGCATTGCCCTCGTCGTCGACGACCAGGATGCGTTGAGCGGACATGGTGTGGACCGTAACAAGCAAGCGCCCCCAAGGGGCGGATTCCTACACGGTGAGCAACCATGCCCCGCACGTCACGTCAAGGTTCATGACCGGATGCCCGTTCCCCCTCCCACCACCGCCAGGTCTGCCGGTGGCGGCGATCCTCCTCCAGCGCCGCCACGTGGTGCTCGTCCCAGGTGTCGATGATGGGTTCGATCCGGGGGGTGAGCCTCAGCATGGAGCTGGGGAAACACCGCTCCGGGAGCGCCTCGAAGATGCCCCGCACGAGCGCCGCTTCCTGTTCTCCCCGGACGGCCACGTGGGGGCGGACGATCAGGTCCGTGTAGTGGGGAAGCCCGTCCGGCCCGTCCACCCGCCGGGCCACGGCGGAGCTCTGGTAGAAAAGAACCTCCACACCCAGGGCACGCGCCTGCTCCATGAAGGCCAAAAGGGTTCTCCCCTCCACGGCCCCCACCAGCAGGGTCTCGGGGTTCCAGGGCCCCTCGCTCCAGGGCGCCTCCAGGCCGTCAGGCTGCTCCCCCAGGGGGATGGCGGAGGCACGATCCCCGGAGAGCCGCGCGCCACATCCGCGCTGCCATTGAAGCCGCGTCTCGAACTCGGTGATGGCAACGTAGGTCACAGCACACCTCCCGGAGGTCGTTCACCCGGGATGAAACCTTCAATGTGCGTGCCGGGAATTCATGGGCCTGGGAAGCCAAGCCTTTTCCCGAGCATCGGAACGGGAGCCCGGATGCCCGCCTGCTCACGCCGGACGGACGAGCAACACCGGCCTGCTGCTGCTCTGGAGCACCTCCTGGGCCACCGAGCCGAGCAGTGCCTTGGTCAGCCCCGAGCGCCCATGGGTGGCCAGGCAGATGACGTCGCAATTCAATCGCTCCGCCGCCTGGGTGACGGCCTCGGACACCTTCCGGCCGTGGACCACCTCCACCCGCGTGGAGATGCCGCGGACGGCCGCCTCGGGCGGGATGAGCCCTCGCAGCACCTCGGCGAGGCGATCCTTCTCGGGGGTGTGCACCGGGGGGGAGCCCTGCGGCGCGAGGTACTGCGCGTAGAGCGGGGGCGTGCCGCCTACGGGCTCCAGCACGTGCAGCAGGTAGACGGCGCCGCCGGCCGGAACGATGGAGTAGGCGTGGCGGATGGCGCTGATGCCCACGTCGGAGAGATCCGTGGGGGCGAGCACCCGGCGCACCTCGGGGATGGTGAGCGTGGACACCGCGCTGGCCGGTACGCACAGCACGGAGACGGGCGCATCGTGGACGATGCGCTGCGACACCGAGCCGTACCACCACTTGCTCGCGCCGGTGCGCTGGTGGGTGCCCACCACGATGAGGTCCGCTTCCTCCTTGCGCGCCAGCGCCACCAGCGATTCCGCGGGCCGACTCATGCCGGGATCCAGGTGCACCCAGACGGCCCCGGTGCCGGGCATGTCGCCCAGGCGGGCCGTCAGGTCGCGCCGCAGCGCCTCCTCCACCTCGGGCGTCACCTCGGACTCGGGGGAGAGGGGCACGCCGTAGCGCACGTGGGCATCCGCGCCCCAGTAGTGATGGGCGGCCACCACCTCGCAGCTCCCGAGCGAGCGCAGCTTGCGCACCCAGGCCACCGCCGCATCGGAGGGCGGGGAGAAGTCCAGGCCCAGCAGGACGCGCAGGCTGCGCTCCCCGCGGGCCCAGGCCGCCAGGGGGTCCGGCGCGCGCAGGACGAGCACCGGACAACGGGCCGCCTGCACCACGCGCTCCGTCACGTTGCCGATGCGCCAGCGCGGCGCCCGCTGCCCATGGTGGGACACGATGATGAGCGAGGCGTGGACGACGGCCGCATGCTCGACGAGCACCTCGTCCGGGGCGCCCTCCCGCAGGTGGACCTCCACCCGGAGGTCCTCGGTGCGCAGCTCGGCGGCCAGGGCTTCCAGGCGGGAGAGCAGCTCGCTTCGCAACGTCTCATCGCTCGAGGCACTGCGCCCGGCGCTGCCGTACTCGGTGACGTGCACCAGGTGGAGCACGTCACCGGTCCTGCGGGCGAGCACCGCCGCCGCCCGGGCCGCGGTCATCGCCCGCTCCGAGAAATCCGTTCCGAAGACGATCGACATGGTGCTCCCCCTGGCCCTTCTCAGGCCGTTGTGGCGCGGCTCAGGCTTCGTACTCGGCCGCGAGGCTGCGGCGATCCATGTCCTCGATGAGGTGCTGGGCGAAGCGGACCATGTCCGCCTCGGTGAGGATGCCGACGAGCGTTCCGTCCGCCCCCACCACGGGCAGGCAGCCGAACTTGTTGTCCAGCATCAGCTTCACCGCCTCGCGGGTGGACGTGTCCGCCTGCACCGTCTTCACGTCGCGCACCATCACGTCCGAGGCCCACAGCGGCTGCTGAACCGGATCCGCCCCCCGGCTCTTCGCCGCGGCCTTCAGCAAATCCCGGTGGGTGACGAGCCCGACGAGCTTGCCCCCACGCACCACGGGCAGGTGCCGGATGCGATGCAAGCGGAGCAGCTCCTCGGCCATGGCCAGGTTCTGGGTCTCGGTGATGGTGACCAGGCTGCTGCGGGTCATCAGCTCTCCAACGGTCTGCATAGACGTGGCTCCGGTCCTTATGAATCGTGGGTCTTGAAAGAAGCTATTGCAGGATCTGCTCCAGGGCGTGCTCTTTCGGTAGCCCGCCACGTTGGCTGCCCCAGGCGGGGCTGTCCGGCGCAACGATTTCGTCCGGGGGAGGGCCTTCCGCAGAGAATGCGCCCCCGGTTGTCCGCTTCCTGGAGGACAGGGGGCCCTGCGGGCGGTTGATACCCGGCCGCCCGGTGCGCTACACCCTCGCCCAGTCGCTAGGGGTGCCCCCGATCAAGGGGCTGAGACGGCCGTGGCGCGGCCAACCCTTGGAACCTGAACCGGTTCGTACCGGCGGAGGGAAGCGGCGGGCGCCCCACGCCTCGCCTATGCCCTCTCGTGCATGTGAGGAGAGTGACGTGAGCGGAGCCTCGAAGAGCCTCAAGGTGGATGGCAAGGTGCTGGAGGGCATTACCCAGGGGCCCCTGCCGGCCTCGCGCAAGGTGTACGTGCCCGGCGTGCTGCACCCGGACGTCCGCGTGCCCATGCGGGAGATCAGCCAGACGCCCACCCGGCATGGTCATGGGCCGGACGCGCAGGTGACGCCCAACCCCTCCATCTTCGTCTACGACCCGAGCGGCCCGTACACGGACCCCGGCGCCTCCATCGATCTGCGCGCGGGCCTGCCCGCGGTGCGCTCCGAGTGGATCCGCCACCGCGGGGACGTGGAGGAGCTGGCCGGCATCACCTCCGAGTATGGCCGCGCCCGTGAGGCGGATCCGCGCCTGGCCGGGCTGCGTTTCGGCCACCGCCGCAAGCCGCTGGTGGCGAAGCCGGGGGCCAACGTCACCCAGTTGCACTACGCGCGCAAGGGCATCGTCACGCCCGAGATGGAGTACGTGGCCATCCGCGAGAACCTCAAGCGCGAGGCCGCGGCCGCCGAGCTGTCCCGGCAGCACCCGGGCAACGCCTGGGGCGCGGCCATTCCCCGGGAGATCACCCCCGAGTTCGTCCGGGACGAGGTGGCGCGCGGCCGGGCCATCATCCCGGCCAACATCAACCACCCGGAGCTGGAGCCGATGATCATCGGCCGCAACTTCCTGGTGAAGATCAACGCCAACCTGGGCAACTCGGCCGTCACGTCCTCCATCGAGGAGGAAGTGGAGAAGATGGTCTGGTCCATCCGCTGGGGCGCGGACACGGTGATGGACCTGTCCACCGGCCGCAACATCCACGAGACGCGCGAGTGGATCCTCCGTAACGCCCCGGTGCCCATCGGCACGGTGCCCATCTACCAGGCGCTGGAGAAGGTGGGCGGCAAGGCCGAGGAGCTCACCTGGGACATCTACCGCGACACCCTCATCGAGCAGTGTGAGCAGGGCGTGGACTACTTCACCATCCACGCGGGCGTGCTGCTGCGCTACATCCCGCTCACGGCGAAGCGGATGACGGGCATCGTCAGCCGCGGCGGCTCCATCCTGGCCAAGTGGTGCCTGGCCCACCACCAGGAGAACTTCCTCTACACGCACTTCGAGGAGATCTGCGAGATCCTCAAGGCGTACGACGTCAGCTTCAGCCTGGGGGACGGGCTGCGGCCGGGCTCCATCGCGGACGCCAACGACGCGGCGCAGTTCGGCGAGCTGGAGACGCTCGGCGAGCTGACGAAGATCGCCTGGAAGCACGACGTGCAGGTGATGATCGAGGGCCCGGGCCACGTCCCCATGCACCTCATCCAGGAGAACATGACGAAGCAGCTCGCGGTGTGCCACGAGGCGCCCTTCTACACGCTGGGGCCCCTCACCATGGACATCGCCCCGGGGTACGATCATTTCACCAGCGGCATCGGCGCGGCGATGATCGGCTGGTTCGGCACGGCGATGCTCTGCTACGTCACGCCCAAGGAGCACCTGGGCCTGCCCAACCGGGATGACGTGAAGGAGGGCGTCATCACCTACAAGATCGCCGCCCACGCGGCGGACCTCGCCAAGGGGCACCCGGGCGCTCAAATCCGCGACAACGCCCTGTCCAAGGCCCGCTTCGAGTTCCGCTGGGAGGATCAGTTCAACCTCTCGTTGGATCCCGAGCGCGCCCGCGCCTTCCACGACGAGACGCTGCCCGCCGAGGGCGCCAAGGTGGCCCACTTCTGCTCCATGTGCGGCCCGCAGTTCTGCTCCATGAAGATCACCCAGGACGTGCGCGACTACGCGGCGAAGGTCGGGGTGGGGGAGGAGCAGAAGGCCCTGGAGGCCGGCATGGCCGAGAAGAGCGAGGAGTTCAAGAAGGCCGGCGGGGAGCTCTACCGCTGACCTCGGAGCGCCCGGGATGACCTGCCGGGTCATTCCGGGTGACCTGCCGGGTTCGCTGTTTCGTGACTTTTCCCTCGGGCTGGCGGAAGATGTCTCCCGTCAGCACACGAGGGGTGCCTCCATGGAAACTCAGCAGCAGATCGGCTCGTTCATCACCGGCTCCCCGGAGCCGACGGCAAACGAGAAGCTCTGGGGCGCGATCGCCCACGTGAGCCCCGTGTTGCTGTCGGCCCTGGGCCCCCTGCTCGTCATGCTCCTCAAGGGCAACCAGTCCGTCTGGGTGGAGCGGCATGCGAAGGAGGCCCTCAACTTCCAGCTCACGGTGCTGGCCGCCGCCGCCGTGCTGATGGTCGCGGGCCTGCTCCTGTTCTGCTTCGGGGGTTTCCTGCTCTGGAAGCTGCTGGCACCCCTGTGGCTGGTGGGCACCGTGGTGTCCGTCTACGCGGGCATCAAGGCCCACGAAGGGGCGCTGTACCGCTACCCGTTCAACGTCCGGCTGGTGAAGTAGCGCCGCTCGCGGCTCAGCCGCCGATCCCCATCATCGACAGCAGGGCGGTACCGGCACCGGGCTCGGTGAAGCGGTGGCCGTCCGGCTTCTCGCCGAGGGCGCCGCGGATGGCCAGGGCGAGCTCCTCGTCCGTGGCTCCCCCGCGGATGAGCGCGTGCAGCGGCGCCTGGGCCCGTCCGCCGAGGCAGCTTCGCAGGTCTCCGTTGGAGGCCACGCGCACGCGGTTGCAGCCGCCGCAGAAGTTCTGGGAGAGGGGAGAGATGAAGCCCACCCGTCCCTGGGGCGCGCGCCAGTACTGCGCCGGGCCCGAGGCGGGGCCACTCGGCTCCTCATCCGGCACCAGCGGGAGGCCTCCGGCCTGGAGCCGCTCCACCAGTTGCGCGGTGGGCACCGGGGTGCCCTGGCCGAAGGGCATCAGCTCGATGAAGCGCGGGGTGATGCCCCGGGCGTGGGCGTAGGCGATGATCGCCGCCACCTCGGTGTCGTTCACCCCGCTCATGACGACGGCGTTGAGCTTCAGCGAGGCGTAGCCCGCGCCCACCGCCGCGTCGATGCCGCGCAGGGTGGAGGCGAAGTCCCCCTGCTTGGAGATGCGCCGGAAGGTGTCCTCGGAGAGGGTGTCCAGGCTGATGTTGAGCTGGGAGACACCCGCCTCGCGCAGGGGCACGGCCAGGCGCTCCAGGTGGCTGGCGTTGGTGGTGATGGCCAGCCACTCCACCCCGGAAACGGCGGCGATCCGCTGGGCCACCTCGAGGATGTCCGGGCGGATGAGGGGCTCGCCCCCGGTGAGCCGCACCCGGCGGATGCCCAGGCGCGCGAAGACGGAGACGATGCGCTCGAACTCCGCGGGCGTCAGCAGGTCCTTCTTCCCACCCCAGCTCGCCGGCGAGCAGTACGCGCAGCGGAAGTTGCACCGGTCCGTCACGGACAGGCGCAGGTAGGTCATGGTCCTCCCCTGGGCGTCCTGCAGCGGCGGGGTCAGGGGATCCCTGTGGGGAAGAGGGGCGGTCATGAGGAGGGCTCGACTATTAACCGACGAGCCCTCGTCTGGCATCCCCTCAAATGAGCCTCAGTCGCGTGTATTACCCTGGCGGCCCCCGGCGAGGACCGAGAGGACGACCGATTGCTCCGGACGGCTGGCCGTGGAGGCGGCTCCCACCGCGGGGGCGGGAGCAGGCGTGGCGGCGGCCGGGCTGGCGGCGCCGCGAGGGGCCGGACCCGTTCCGGGCGCCGGGTTCCCTGGGCCGGGGATGCTCTGGTCGATGTCGTCCAGGTCATCGGTCAGCCGGGCGAGCGTGGCCTCGGCCTCCTGGGCCTGCGCCTCGGCCTGCACCAGCGTCAGCTTCCGCAGGTGCATGTCCTCCTTGATCTTGATGAGCGCCTGCTCACCGATGTCGAGGAAGGCCCGGACCACGTCGCGATCGAACTGCGTGCCGGCGCAGCGGGTGATCTCCGCGATGGCGTTGGCGAAGGTGGTGCCCTTGCGGTAGGGCCGGTCGCTCGTCATCGCGTCCAGGGTGTCCGCCACGGCGAAGATGCGCGCGCCGATGTGGATCTCCTGGCCCCGGAGGTTGCGCGGGTAGCCCTGCCCATCCCAGCGCTCCTGGTGCGACAGCACGATCTGCGCCGGCGTGGCCAGGAAGGGGATGTTCTGGATCATCTGGAAGCCGATGTCCGGATGCTTGCGCATCTCCTGCCACTCCTCGGGCGTGAGCTTGCCCGGCTTGAGCAGCACGGCGTCCGGCACGCCAATCTTGCCGATGTCGTGCAGCAGGGCGCCGCGGCCGATCTCTTCCAGCTCCTGGCCCTTGATGCCCATGCGCTCGGCGACGGCGCTCGTGTAGCGCACCACGCGCTGCGAGTGGTCCGACGTCTCGTGCTCGCGCGCGTCCAGCGCCGCCACCAGCGCCAGCAGCGTGGACTGGTAGGTGTGGGCGATGTCGCGCAGCGCGTTGCGCAGCTCGGTGGTGCGATCCCGCACCTTGCGCTCCAGCTTCTTCTGGTAGCGCTTGCGAGCCAGCTCGATGCGGCGCTTGGCGAGCGCCCGCTCGATGGCGCGGATGAGATCCGTGAGCTTGGGCGGCTTGAGGAGGTAGTCGACAGCGCCCCGGCGCAGGCAGTCCACGGCGGACTCGGTGTCGCCGTAGCCGGTGAGCATGATGACGGAGGTGTCCGGATAGCGCTCACGCAGCTGCTCGAGCAGCCACAGGCCATCCTTGCCCGGCATCTTCATGTCGCTGATGACCAGCGGCGTCTCTTCCTGACTGGCGATGTCCAGGGCCATTTCAGCGCCACTGGCCACCACGCAGTTGTATCCCTCCTCCCTGAGGAGGACGGAGATGACGTCGCGCACAGAATCGTCGTCGTCGACGATCAGAATCCGGGGAGGTACGGGAGGAATGGCTTCCACAGGGAACGATTCTAGGAGGATCGGGCCGCGGAAGGCCAACCCGACGCGGTTTTTCGACTTTCCCGGCTGCTCGGCCGGGTGGTCCGGGGGGTGGAATGTCTCCCCGGCGGCTCAGCGGCGGGGGAAGCGATCGAAACGGAACGGTGTGAGGTCCAAGGATGGGGACTCCCCGAGGACAGCCTGGGCCATGAGCCGGGCGGTGATGGGGGCCAGGAGGATGCCGTTGCGGAAGTGGCCCGTGGCCAGGAAGAGGCCGGGCAGGGGTCCGGCCCCCAGGATGGGCAGGTGGTCGTCGGTGTAGGGCCGCAGGCCCGCCCAGGTCTCCTGGACCGGGGCCGAGGCCAGGGCCGGGCAGAGTTCCATGGCCAGGGCGAGGATCCGGTGGAGGCCCTCGGCGGTGACGTGCTTCTCGAAGCCGGCGAACTCCAGGGTGCTCCCGGCGAGCACCCGGCCATCGGCCCGGGGGATGAGGTAGCCCTTGTCGGAGAAGACGACGTGGGAGAAGAGCGGCAGCCGGGTCTGCAACTGCACCATCTGTCCCCGGGCCGGGCGCACCACGCGGGGATCCACCGAGACGCCCTGTACCAGGCCGGACCAGGAGCCGGCGGCGATCACCACGGCGTCCGCGCGCAGGGTCTCCCCATCGATATCCACCCCCACCACGCGGCCGTGCTCCTCCACCACCCCACGCACGTAGCCGGTGCGGAAGCTGGCGCCCACCCTGGCGGCGGCCATGGTGAGGGCCCGCGTGAGCAGCCGGTTGTCCACCTGATGGTCATCCGGGAACCGGGCCGCGGCCATCACCTGGGGGGAGAGCTGGGGCTCCAGGGCGTGGACCTCGGCGGGGCCGAGCAGCTCCGCGCGCAGATCCAGGGCACGCTGCCACTCCACGGTGGCCTTCAGGCGTTGGGCTCCGGCCTCGTCGAAGGCCAGGTGCAGCAGGCCGCCAGGCAGGTAGTTCACATTGACGCCCGTGAGGGCCAGCAGCTCCGCGGCGAACTCCGGATAGAGGGCCCGGCTGCGCAGGCACAGCTCGAGGAAGGGCCCGGGGCCCTCGGACTCCATCTGGGGCGCGAGGATGCCTCCGGCCGCGCTGGAGGCCTCGGCCCCGGGAATGGCGCGCTCCAGCACCGTCACCCGCGCGCCGGCCTGGCGCAGCCTCAGGGCGATGCCACAGCCCATCACCCCGCCACCCACGATGATCACGTTGGCGTCACGCATCGCCGCCGCTTGTGCTCGGTCCGGGTGGGGTTTGCAAGCGGGGTTTTCTAGCTTTGTGAGAAGGCCGGGTTGACGGGACGGGGGTGTCTCCGTTACTTAAGGGGTCCCGTGCGTTTCTCGTCCAACCACCATCACCATGCGCATCACCATCGGCCCCCCGACGGGACCGCTCGCCGTGCGCATGCTTGGGTTGACGCGTAAGAAGACGCCCCCCGATGCACCCGCCGCAGTGAACGGAAGCCCGTCCCACCCAGGACGGGCTTTTTCCGTTTCCGCGCCCGTCCGCCCACCTCTCAGGTACCCACGATGCTGAAGATCGCCCTGCCCAACAAAGGCCGCCTCTCCGAAGAGGTCCGCGAGCTGTTCAACGATGCCGGCCTGGAAGTGAAGGTCAGAGGAGAACGAGCCCTCACCGCGTCGCTCGGCGGCGAGTTCGAGGCCATTTTCGTCCGCGCCCAGGACATCCCCGAGTTCGTCGCCGATGGCGCGGCGGCCGCGGGCGTCACCGGGTGGGACCTGGTGTGTGAGTCCGGCCGCGAGCTGGAGCAGTTGATGGACCTGGAGTTCGGCAGGTGCCGGCTGGTGGTGGCCGCCCGCGAGGAGAGCGGCATCCAGAAGCTCGAGGACATCCGGGACGGGGTGCGGGTGGCGTCGTCCTTCACGCGGCTGACGGCGGAGTTCTTCGAGAAGCGCGGGCAGAAGGTGACGGTGGTGCCGGTGTCGGGCGCCACGGAGATCGCCCCGCACCTGGGCATCGCGGACATCATCGTGGACCTGACGTCCACGGGCTCGACGCTGAAGATGAACGGCCTGCGCGAGGTGGGGACCGTCGTCCAGTCGAGCGCGCGGCTGATCGCCCGGAAGAATCAGCCGCCCGAGGACGCGGCGAAGCTGGAGGAGTTGCGGCAGGCGCTGAGCTCGGTGCTGGCGGCCCGGGGCAAGCGCTACCTGATGGCCAACGTGCCGCGCCGCGTGCTGCCTGGCGTGCGCGAGGTGCTCCCGGGCCTCAATGGCCCCACCGTGGTGGACGTGCAGGGCGGTGACTTCGTGGCCGTGCACGCCGTGGTGCCCGCCAAGAGCATCTACCGCACCATCGCCGCGCTGAAGAGCCTGGGTTGCGAGGGCATCCTCGTCACCCGCATCGAGAGGCTGATGCCGTGAACCCCGCCTTGATCAAATACCGGGGACGCCTCCAGGCGCTCACCCCCGAGGCGCGCCGCCGCCTGGTGGATCGCACGGGCACGTCGGATGCCCGCGTCGCCCAACGCACCGCGGACCTCATCGCCCGCGTGCGGCGGGACGGAGACAAGGCGCTGCGCGAGATGGCGCGCGAGTTCGACCGCGCCGAGCTGCAATCCCTGGAGGTGCCGCGCTCCGTGTGCGAGGCGGCGCTGGCCTCGCTGGAGCCGAAGCTGAAGGAGGCGCTGACCCGCGCGGCGCGCAACATCGCCAAGGCACACGCGGCGCAGAAGCCCCAGGCCACCGAGGTGGAGACGGAGCCGGGCATCATCGTGGGGCGCCGGCCGGATCCGCTCGGGCGCGTGGGCGTGTATGCACCGGGTGGCCGCGCCGTGTACCCGAGCAGCGTGCTGATGGGCGTGGTGCCCGCGAAGGTGGCCGGCGTGGGTGAGGTCATCGTCTGCTCGCCGCCGGGCCCGGATGGGAAGCCCTCGGAGGGCGTGCTGGCGGCGGCGGCGCTGGCCGGTGCGGACCGCGTCTTCGCCCTCGGCGGGGCAGGGGCGGTGGCGGCCCTCGCCTACGGCACCGAGAGCGTGCCCCGGGTGGATCGCATCGTCGGCCCCGGCAATGCCTACGTGGCCGCGGCCAAGCTGCAGGTGGTGGACGCGGTGGCCATCGACGCACCGGCGGGGCCCAGTGAGATCCTCGTGGTGGCGGACAGCTCGGCGGACCCGGAGGCGGTGGCGCGGGAGATGCTGGCCCAGGCCGAGCACGATCCGGATGCCTGCTGCGTGACGGTGACGGTGGGCGATGTGCTGGCCAAGGCGGTGGCCTCGGCGGTGGAGCGGGCGGCGGCCCGGGCGAAGCGCCAGGAGATCGTCCTCAAGGCCCTGAGCGAGCGTGGCGCGGTGCTGAGCGTGGACACGCTGGAGGAGGCCTGGCCCTTCGTGGCGGAGTTCGCCCCCGAGCACCTGCTCATCGCCACCACGTCGCCGATGCAGGATCTGCCCAAGGCGCGCAACGCGGGCACGGTGTTCGTGGGCCAGTTCGCCTCGGTGGCCTACGGCGACTACATGACGGGCGCCAACCACGTGCTGCCCACCGCGGGCCTGGCCCGGGCGTACTCGGGGCTGAGCGTGCTCGACTTCTTCCGGTGGACCACGTACCAGCGCGTCACCCGCGACGCGGCGGCCCGGCTCGCCGAGGACGTGGGCCTCCTGGCCGACAGCGAGGGCCTCTTCGCCCACGCCGAGGCCGCTCGCGGTTGGAGGAAGTCATGAGCCTGCCCTCGCGCGCCTCCTACCGGGACATCCCGCTGTACTCGCCCTCCAAGGTGAAGTGCGGCGTGGACCTGAGCGACAACACCAACCTCTTCGGCATGCCCCCGGCCGCCGAGCGCGTCCTGCGCGAGACGGTGACCACCCAGGTGAGCCGCTACCCCGTGGGCTACGCGCCGGACCTCAAGCAGGCGGTGGCCCGCTACACGGGCGTGGACCCCTCGTGGGTGACCACCGGGTGTGGCTCGGATGACGTCATCGACAGCACCGTGCGGGCCTTCCTGGAGCCGGGCGAGCTCTTCGCCTTCCCGGACCCCACCTTCGTGATGATGCCGTACCTCTCCAAGGTGAACGGCGTGCGGGGCGCGGCGGTGCCACTGAAGCCGGACTTCGACATCGACGTGGACGGGCTGCTCGCCACCGGGGCGAAGCTCATCTACGTGTGCTCGCCCAACAACCCCACGGGCACACCGGCCTCGCGGGCCGCGCTGGAGCGGCTGGTGGACCACGCGCCCGGCATCGTCCTGCTCGACGAGGCCTACGCCGAGTTCGCCCGGGAGAGCCACCTGGACCTGGCGAGCCGCCCCAACGTGCTGGTGGCGCGCACGATGTCCAAGGCCTTCGGGCTGGCGGGCATGCGGGTGGGCTACGCGGTGGGCCCCCCCACGCTGGTGGCCGAGGTGGAGAAGGCTCGCGGGCCCTACAAGGTGGCCGGCCTGTCCGAGCGCATGGCCGCCGCGGCCCTCTCCGAGGACGTGCCGTGGATGAAGGCCCGGGCCGAGGAGGCGCTGGCCGTCCGCGCCCGGCTGGTGGCCGAGTTGGAGACGCTGGGGCTGAAGACGCTGCCGTCCGAGGCCAACTTCGTGATGGTGCCGCTGCCCGGCGCCCCCGCGGTGGCGGAGCGGATGCGGCAGCGGGACGTGAACGTTCGTGCATTCCAGGGACTGAAGGGCATCGGGGACGCGCTCCGCATCGGCTGCGCCCCGTGGACCCAGATTGAAGCGGCGCTCGGTGCGCTGCGGGAGACGCTGCGGTGAGAGTGACGCTATTCGACTACGGAGCGGGCAACCTGCACTCGCTGGCCAAGGCGCTCGCCACGGCGCCGGGCGTGGAGGTGCGTGTGCAGGAGGATCCGATCCGGGCGATCGACACGGACGTGCTGGTGCTGCCGGGGGTGGGTGCCTTCGGCGCGGCGGCGGCCCGGATGGAGCCTGGGCGCGACCAGATGCGGCAGGCGCTGGAGGACGGCCTGCCGTGCCTGGGCATCTGCCTGGGCATGCAGCTCATGTTCGACACCAGCGACGAGGGGGGAGGCTGGGGCCTGGGCTTCTTCCGCGGCCGGGTGACGAAGCTGAGCACCCGGCGCGTGCCCCACATCGGGTGGAACTCGGTGGAGGAGGACACCGCCCTGAAGAGCGCGAAGCTGGGCAGCGTCTACTACGCGCACAGCTTCGTCTGCCGCGCCGAGGAGTCCGGCGTGGTGGTGGGCTGGACGACGCACGAGGAAGACCGGTTCCCCGCGGCGGTGCGGCGCGGCAACGTGCTCGGCGTGCAGTTCCACCCGGAGAAGAGCCTCGGCGTCGGGCGTGCGCTTCGTGCAGGCCTTCCTCGAGGAGGTGCGCAAGTGATCGCCATTCCTGCCATCGACCTGCGCGAGGGCGCCTGCGTGCAACTCGTGGGTGGCTCCTACGCCGACGAGCGGGTGCGGGTGAAGGATCCGCTGGACGCGCTCGCGCGCTGGCGCTCGTACGGTTTCAAGACCTTCCATGTGGTGGACCTGGACGCGGCGCTCGGCAAGGGCTCCAACGAGGGCCCCATCGGGAAGCTGCTGTCCCACGAGCCGGGCCTCACCTTCTCGGTGGGTGGCGGCGTGCGGAGCACGGCCAAGGCGGAGGCGGTGCTCGCGCTGGGGGCCTCCTACGTGGTGGTGGGCACGAAGGCCATCGAGGATCCGGCGTGGCTGCGCGAGGTGGCCGAGCGCTTCCCGGGCCGGGTGGTGGTGGCCGCGGACGTGAAGGGCCGCGAGGTGGTGACGCGCGGCTGGACGGCGGGCAGCGCCCAGGACATCGGCGATGTGCTGCGGACGCTGGATCCACTGGCCCTGGGTGGCCTGCTGGTGACGGCGGTGCACAAGGAGGGGCAGATGGAGGGCGTGGACCTGCCGCTCATGGAGGAGGTGGCCCGGTCGAGCCGGCATCCGCTGTTCGCCTCGGGCGGCGTGACGACGGTGGAGGACCTGCGGGCCCTCGGGCGGGTGGGGGCCTTCGGGGCCGTCATCGGCATGGCGCTGTACACGGGCAAGCTGGACGCCACCGGCGTGGCGCGGGAGTTCGCATGACCACCATCGTTCGCGAGACGAAGGAGACGAAGGTCACGGTGGAGATCGCCCTCGGCAAGGGCGTCGCCAAGGTGGACACGGGGCTGCCCTTCTTCGATCACATGCTGTCCACCTTCGCGCGCTACGCGGGCCTGGACCTGACGCTGCACGCCCGGGGAGATCTGCGGCACCACCTCATGGAGGACGTGGCCATCACCCTGGGCACGGCGGTGCAGAAGGTGATTCCCGCCACGGCCGCCCGCTACGGCGAGCGCACCATCCCCATGGACGACGCGCTGGTGCAGGCCTGCATCGACGTGGCCGGCCGCTTCTATTACCGGGGCCCGCTGCGCAACAAGCTGTACGAGCACGTCATGCGCTCGTTCTGCGAGCACGCCCGGGTGACGCTGCACCTGCGGATTCTTCGCGGCAAGGACAGCCACCATGTGACGGAGGCGGCCTTCAAGGCGCTCGGCATGGCGCTGCGCGACGCGATGGTGGACTCGGGAGTGGTGTTCAGCACGAAGGGCGCGGTCGCCCTGGAGGTGAAGTAGATGCTCACGCGGCGGCTGATCGTCTGTCTGGATGTGAAGGGTGGGCGCGTGGTGAAGGGCGTCCAGTTCGAGGGCCTCCGGGACGTGGGTGACCCCGTGGAGCTGGCCATGCGCTACGAGGAGGCGGGGGCGGACGAGGTGACGTTCCTCGACATCTCCGCGAGCAACGAGGAGCGCGGCACGCTGTGGGAGCTGGTGCACCGCACGGCGGAGCGGCTGTTCATCCCGCTGACGGTGGGCGGCGGCGTGCGCACGGTGGACGACGTGGGCCGGGCGCTGCGGGCGGGCGCGGACAAGGTGAGCCTCAACTCGGCGGCGGTGGCCCGCCCGGAGGTGCTCACCGAGTGCGCCGATCGCTTCGGCGCCCAGTGCGTGGTGGCGAGCATCGACGCCAAACGGGACGGCGACAGGTGGCGCGTGTACACGCACGGCGGCAAGAAGGCCACGGATCTGGACGCGGTGACGTGGGCGCGCGAGTGCGTGAAACGTGGGGCAGGTGAAATCCTGCTCACGAGCATTGACCGGGATGGGGCCCGTTCGGGGTATGACCTGGAGCTGACGCGGACGATCGCCGAGCAGGTGGACGTTCCGGTCATCGCCTCGGGTGGTGCGGGCAACGCGGAGCACGTCCTGGCCGCGCTGCGGGAGGGGAAGGCGGAGGCGGCGCTGGTGGCGGGAATCCTCCACGACGGCGTCACCACCGTCGGGGCGATCAAGGAGCTGCTCCAGAAGAGCGGCCTCGGGATCAGGAGCCTCTGAATGGATGCGCAGACGTTGATGCAGGCGGCGGAGGAAGTGGCGCGCAAGTCGGGCGACGTGGCCCTGGGCTACTTCCGCCAGGGCGTCACGGTGGACACCAAGGGGGACGGCACGCCGGTGACGGTGGCGGACCGGACCGCCGAGAAGACGGCGCGCGAGTGGATTGAAGCCCGTTTCCCGGAGGACGGCATCCTCGGGGAGGAGTTCGGCGAGACGCGGGCCGGAGCGAAGCGCCGGTGGATTCTGGATCCCATCGACGGGACGAAGACGTTCATCCGGGGCGTGCCGCTGTGGGGCACGCTGGTGGCGGTGGCCGAGGGCGAGCGGATTCTCGCGGGCGCGGCGTACTTCCCGCCCGTGGGGGAGATGCTGGTGGCGGCGCCGGGGCAGGGGTGCTGGTGGAACGGCAAGCGCACGCGGGTGTCGGCCGAGGCGGAGCTGTCCCGGGCGGTGGTGCTGTCCACGGACGAGCGCTTCCAGGCGCACCCGGAGCGCGGAGCGAAGTGGCGGGCGCTGACGGCCAAGGCGTCCATCGCCCGGACGTGGGGGGACTGCTACGGCTACCTGCTGGTGGCCACGGGGCGGGCGGAGGCGATGATCGACGAGGTGCTGTCGCCGTGGGACGCGGCGGCGCTGCAGCCCATCATCGAGGAGGCGGGCGGAATATTCACGGACTGGACGGGGACGAGGACCTCGTTCGGCGGCAACGCGATCGCGACGAACGCGGCGCTCGCGGAGCAGGTGCGCGAGCTGCTGGGCGCCAAGAGGGCATGATGCTGGACCTGTCGAAGCTGGATTTCACCAAGGGCAACGGGCTGGTGACGGTGGTGACGCAGGACGCGCACTCGGGCGACCTGCTGATGGTGGCGCACGCGGACCGCGAGGCGTTGGAGAAGACGCTGGAGACGGGCGAGATGTACTACCGCTCGCGCACGCGGGGCCTGTGGCACAAGGGCGGCACGAGCGGGAACGTGCAGCGCGTGGTCTCCCTGTCGGCGGACTGCGACGGGGACGCGGTGCTGGCGCGGGTGGAGAAGGCGGGCCCGGCGTGCCACACCGGGGCGGAGACCTGCTTCGACATCGGTCCGGTGGACGCGCTCGTCGAGCTGGACCGGACCATCACCCAGCGGGCGGCGAAGGCGCCGGAGCCGGGAGAGAAGCCGAGCTATACGCGGCGGCTCCTGGACGACCGCAACCTGCGCCTGAAGAAGATCGGCGAGGAGGGGGCGGAACTGGTGACGGCGTGCGCGGATGGGGACAAGGCGCGCGCGACGGAGGAAGCGGCGGACGTGCTCTACCACGTGCTGGTGGCGGTGCGGCCGCTGGGCATCACGCTGGATGACGTGAAGGCAGTGCTCGCGCGCCGGGCGGGAAAGACCGTCCCTCCCGCCAAGAAGTAGCGGTCCATCACCCCGCCCATATCCCCGCCCATTTCCCCTCTCCCCCCGGGAGAGGGACGGGGTGAGGGTGCCCGTCCCCGTGCTCAATCCCACTCGGACATCCACCGTCCACCGGGCGGAAGAATCCGTTCCCCATGTAAATTCTCCGGGCGCGGGATGCCCGGAAATCCTCGCGTTATCTTTTTTCACCGATTCTTGAGATGCGGCCCGGCTCGCCGCCTCTTCCTGTTGAGCTCCCCCTCGCCCCGGTCATCCGCGCGGCCCCGGAGCGGCTCATTTCACGGCGTGACGCCGTCAGGAGGAATCGATGAAGAACAGGTCTGGAATTCTGATGCTCACCGCCGCGCTGGCCCTGGCGCAGGGGTGCGGCATGAACGAGCAGCCGGTGTCCGACGCCCCCGCCGTGGTGGACGTGAAGGCGACGGAGGCCTCGGCCCGTGAGGACGAGTCTTTCGACGCGCTCTTCCGGGAGGCGGGCCAGGAGTTCAACGTGCCGCCCGCGCTGCTCAAGTCCATCTCGTTCGTGCAGACGCGCTATCAGATGGTGGAGGGCGCCGAGGAGTTCGAGGGCCGCCCGTCCGTCTACGGACTGATGGCGCTCTCGGGCGCGGTGCTCGAGGAGGGCGCGAAGCTGTCCGGCGTCACGGTGGAGCAGGCGAAGAAGGACGCGCGCTCCAACGTGCGTGCGGCGGCGGCGCTCCTGTCGAACCGCGCGGAGGCGCTGCGGCTCGACCGGACGCAGGCGGACAAGTGGGCGCCGGCGGTGGCCGAGGTGTCCGGCATCGAGTCCGAGGAGGGCCGTCGCAGCTTCGTCCAGAACGAGGTCTTCCGGGTGGCTCGCCTGGGACTGGGGACGCTGTCGAAGGAGTGGGCCGTCAGTGGACAGGGCCTGCCCGTGGATGAGCTGGGCCAGCAGAGCCAGGCGCTCGCCGGTCCGGACTACGCCCCGGCCATCTGGCGGCCCTCGCCCAACTACAACGCCCGGCCCATGGGGGTGAGGATGGTGGTCATCCACACCTGTGAGAGCAGCTACTCGGGGTGCTGGAGCTGGCTGACCAACAGCACGTCGCAGGTGAGCGCGCACTACGTGGTGCGCGAGGACGGTGGGGAGATCAGCCAGCTCGTACGGGATGGGAGCCGCGCCTGGCACATCGGCGCCACCTACCAGTGCAGCAACAACGGCGGCGCGGAGTGCGGGCTGAACGGGCGAAGCGCCAACGACTTCACCATCGGCATCGAGCACGGCGGGTATGCGTCGACGGTGAACTGGCCGGTGGCGCAGATCGACGCCTCGGCCCGGCTGCTGTGCGACATGACGCGGGACCACGGGATTCCGCGGGACCGCTACCACGTGGTGGGGCACGGCCAGCTCCAGCCGTACAACCGCACGGATCCCGGCGCCAACTGGCCCTGGACGGACTACCTCAACCGGGCCAACGCGCACTGCGGCTGCACGGTGGGCGGGGCGATCCTCACGCGCTACAACCAGCTTGGCGGAGCCGGGGGCCTCCTCGGCAGGTGCGTGACGAACGAGCTGGCGACGCCGGACGGGGTGGGGCGCTTCAACCACTTCGAGCGCGGCAGCATCTACTGGACGCAGGCGACGGGGGCCTGGGAGGTGCACGGCTCCATCCGCGCCAGGTGGGAGGCGCTGAACTGGGAGAAGGGCGTGCTGGGCTACCCCATCACGGGCGAGCTGACGGCGCCGGACGGGGTGGGGCGCTACAACCACTTCCAGAATGGCAGCATCTACTGGACGCAGGCGACGGGGGCCTGGGAGGTGCACGGGCTCATCCGCGAGAAGTGGAAGGCGCTGGGCTGGGAGACGAGTCCGCTGGGCTACCCCATCACGGGTGAGATGGTGACGCCGGACAAGGTGGGCCGCTACAACCACTTCCGTAAGGGCACCATCGAGGGGAGCATCTACTGGACGCAGGCGACGGGTGCGTGGGCGGTGTACGGCGCCATCCGTGAGAAGTGGAAGTCGCTGGGGTGGGAGAACAGCGCGCTGGGCTACCCGGTGTCCGACGAGTACGCCGTCACCGGTGGCCGCGAGAGCGAGTTCCAGAAGGGCTTCATCACCTACAACTCCGCTACCGGCGCGCTCACCGTGCGGATGAAGTAGCGCGCGGAGTGACGGGGTGAGGGCCGGCGTCCCCGTGCTCCACCCCGCACCACCCCCTTCATTTCCCCCTTCCCCCCGAGAAGACACATGCGCTTGTTGCGCCGTTTGATGCTGCTCTGTGGTGCCCTGACCGCCATCAGCTGCGGTGGTCCCGATGAACCGCGTCCCGTGGACGAGCTGACGGGCGAGGTGCTGCTCGATCTGGCCGGAACCCACGACATGCACCGGCTGATGGAGGATGCCGACCTGACCGGGGGCGGCTGGATCACCACCACGCAGGTGCAGCAGTTCCTCCAGCAGAAGGGCTCCTATCTGGCGGGGTACAGGGATCCCGCGTGGGGCAGCAAGACGGCCGCCACGCTCATCGTCGAGCGCTCACGGGCGCATGGCATCAGCCCGCTCTACATGCTGGCGCGGATCCAGATCGAGTCCAGCCTCATCCAGAGCGGGACCTCGACCAACCTGGCCAAGGCCACCGGTTGCGGCTGCCCTGACAGTGGTGGCTGCAACACGAGCTACGCGGGCTTCGGCAACCAGGTGGAGTGCGGGGCCGCGAAGATCCGGGGCTACTTGAGGGACCTGGACGCGGGCCGGCCCACGGTCAGCGGGTGGAAGGTCGGTCTCACCAAGCAGACGTCGGATCCCTGCACGGTGACGCCCGCCAACAAGGCCACCGCCGCGCTCTACACGTACACCCCGTGGGTGGGCGCGTATGCCATGCAATGCGGAAGGTCCACGGTGGGCGGCTCCTCGCTCATGGCGGCGGTCTTCACCCGCTACCGGAGCGATTACAACTGGGGCTCCGGTTGCGTGCTGCAGGGGGACATCAAGGTGAAGTACGACGCGGTGAACGGGCCCGTGCTGCTGGGGGCGTGCCGGGCCGGAGAGCTGGCGACGCCGGACGGGGTGGGGCGCTTCAACCACTTCGAGCGCGGCAGCATCTACTGGACGCAGGCGCTGGGCGCGCACGTGGTGCTGGGCAGCATCCATGACAGGTGGGAGGCGCTGAACTGGGAGAAGGGCGTGTTGGGCTACCCCATCACCGACGAGCTGACGACGCCGGACGGAGTGGGGCGCTACAACCACTTCGAGCGCGGCAGCATCTACTGGACGCAGGCGACGGGAGCCTGGGAGGTGCACGGGCTCATCCGCGAGAAGTGGAAGGCGCTGGGCTGGGAGACGAGCCCGCTGGGCTACCCCATCACGGGTGAGATGAAGACGCCGGACGGGGTGGGCCGCTACAACCACTTCCGCAAGGGCACCATCGAGGGGAGCATCTACTGGACGCAGGTGACGGGCGCGTGGGCGGTGTACGGCGCCATCCGTGAGAAGTGGAAGTCGCTGGGGTGGGAGAACAGCGCGCTGGGCTATCCGGTGTCCGACGAGTACGCCGTCACCGGTGGCCGCGAGAGCGAGTTCCAGAAGGGCTTCATCACCTACGACTCCACCACCGGTGCCCTCACCGTGCGCATGAAGTAGCAATGCCCCCCAACACAGGATGGAAATTCCCATGAAAGTCGAAGGCATGCTGAATCCACGTACGTGGCTGTCAGGTTTGTCATTGGTGCTGCTGCTGAGCGGCACCGGCTGCGGTTCCGAGGCCCCGAATGAGGGCACGCAGGAGGCGCCCACGCAGGAGGCGCCCGCCCAGGAGGAGACCCTCACCTCGGCCTTGGCGCGGCCCTACTTCCAGGCCCCCTTCCCCTGCGGGCAGTCCTGGACGTACAGCCACCACAGCGCCGAGGTGCGGCGCGCGCTCGACTTCGTGAAGAATGGTGGAGGCACCAGCGGCCAGCCCCAGCTCGCCTCGGCGGCGGGTTACGCCACACGGCACTACGAGGCCGGCGGCGCGGGCAACTACATCAAGATCGACCACGGCGGCGGGTGGACGACGTACTACTTCCACCTGTCCGGCTTCTCGGTGCCCAACGGCACCCACGTGGCGCAGGGCCAGCAAATCGGCGTGACGGGGAGCACCGGCGCGAGCAGCGGAGCGCACGTCCACTACGAGCAGCTGCTCAACGGCGTGGGCCAGGACATCGTTCTCAACGGCGTGTCGCTCGCGCCCTATCCCGGCAGCTACGGCTCCAGGAGCATCGTCAGCAACAACTGCCCCGTCAGTTGCGTGCTGCAGGGAGACATCAAGGCGAAGTATGACGCGGTGAACGGGCCCGTGCTGCTGGGTGCGTGCCGGGCCGGAGAGCTGGCGACGCCGGACGGGGTGGGGCGCTTCAACCACTTCGAGCGCGGCAGCATCTACTGGACGCAGGCGCTGGGCGCGCACGTGGTGCTGGGCAGCATCCATGCCAGGTGGGAGGCGCTGAACTGGGAGAAGGGCGTGTTGGGCTACCCCATCACCGACGAGCTGACGACGCCGGACGGAGTGGGGCGCTACAACCACTTCGAGCGCGGCAGCATCTACTGGACGCAGGCGACGGGAGCCTGGGAGGTGCACGGGCTCATCCGCGAGAAGTGGAAGGCGCTGGGCTGGGAGACGAGTCCGCTGGGCTACCCCATCACGGGGGAGATGAAGACGCCGGACGGGGTGGGCCGCTACAACCACTTCCGCAAGGGCACCATCGAGGGGAGCATCTACTGGACGCAGGCGACGGGCGCGTGGGCGGTGTACGGCGCCATCCGTGAGAAGTGGAAGTCGCTGGGGTGGGAGAACAGCGCGCTGGGCTACCCGGTGTCCGACGAGTACGCCGTCACCGGTGGCCGCGAGAGCGAGTTCCAGAAGGGCTTCATCACCTACAACTCCGCCACCGGCGCCCTCACCGTGCGCATGAAGTAACCCCCTCTCCCCACCCGGCCCTCCACGCGAGCCGGGTGGGGACTCACCCGGCGAGCGCGAGCTCGACGCGGCCGTGCTGCTCGTCGGTGGAGGCCACGCGCACCTGTAGCGGCATGCCGATGGAGAACGTGCGCGTGGCGCTCACGAGCGACGTCTCCCGAGGGTCTGGCTGGTAGGGCCCGTCGGGCAGTGCGTCCGCGGGGAGGTTGGCCTCCACCAGCAGGCCGTCGAGCTGGACGAGCAGGCCGGAGGGCTTCACCCGGGTGATGCGTCCGGTGAACTCCCGGCCCACGTGCGAGGCCATCACCCGCGCCTCCAGCACCCGGTGGCGATCCTTCTCGGCGCGGCTGGCGGTGCGGGAGCGCTCGTTGAGGTGCACCCCGAGTTGCTCGACGGCGGGGTCCTCGTGCACGAAGTCGCGCCGGCCCCGCAGGTACTGCTTGAGGGCGCGGTGGACGGAGAGGTCCGCGTAGCGCCGGATGGGGGAGGTGAAGTGGAGGTAGGCGCGCGCCGCGAGGCCGAAGTGCATGGCCGGGACCACGGTGTAGCGCGACGGCCCCAACGAGCGCCGCAGCACCGAGCGCAGGGCGGGTTCCGCGGTGCAGCCGGCGATCTGCCGATCGAAGGCGGCGAGCGCCAGCGGGGTGAGCCTGCGGCCGAAGCCCGCGCCGAAGCCCGAGTGCTGCGCGAAGGCGGCCAGGTCCACCACCCGCCGTGGCTCCGGCTCGTCCTGGACGCGGAAGAGGGCGGGGATGCCGCGATCGATGAGCCAGCCGGCGATGGCCTCGTTGGCGGCGACCATGAAGCGCTCCACCAGGGTATGCGCCGTCGTGGGCCGCACGGCCTCGATGCCGGAGACCTCGCCCGTCTCCTCGTCGAAGGTGAAGCGGGCCTCGTCGCGAGACATCTCGATGCCGCCTCGCCCGGCCCGCGCCACCGCCAGCCGCGCCGCCGCCGCGCGGAACCACAGCATCGCCTCGCGCACCGCCGCCATCGGCTCGGACACCTCGCCCTTGTCGAGGTAGTCCGCCACCTCGGTGTAGCTCAGCTTCGCCCACGAGCGGATGAGGCTCTCGTAGACGTCCGCCGCGGTGACGCGTCCCTCGGGGTCGATGCGCAGCTCCACCGTGAGGCACAGCCGGTCCTCGCCGGGCACCAGGCTGAGCCAGTTCGCCGAGAGTTCCTCGGGGAGCATGGGCAGCATGGCACCGGCGAGGTACACGCTGGTGGCCCGCTCTCGCGCCGTGCGATCCAGCGCCGAGCCCTCGGTGACGAACTCGGCGGGGTCCGCGATGGAGACGAACAGGCGCAGGGCCCCGTCGCCCCCCGCGGGCAGCACGGAGATGGCATCGTCGATGACGCGCGTCGAGGCCGAGTCCACCGTGACGGTAGGCACCTGGCGCAGGTCTCTCCGCCCTCCGAGCGCATGGGGCACGGAGAGGACCCGCTGCACCTCGGCCTCGACCTCCGGGTCGAAGCCGCGGCGCAGCCCGTGGCGCACGATGATGCGCTCCAGCGAGCGGTCCGCGCCCGGCTCCAGCTTGCGCAGCAGCCAGGCCTTACCGTCGGCGACGCGCGCCACCACCGCGTCATGGGGCTGCACCTCGACACCCGCGGTCTCCAGGGGCCATTCACCGTTGGCCACGTCGCGGTCGATGCGCAGGTGGACCGCTCCCTTGCGCAGCACCACCTCGCCGTAGACCTCCTGGCGCGGGCGCTCGAGGAGGGACAGACCGCTCGCGCTCCACCGGCCATCCGCCGAGGCCGTCACCGTCGCGGAGACGACGTCGTCGGCGAGGTACGGGTTGAGCTCGGGCGGCGGGATGAAGGCGGAGAGCACCTCGTCGGAACCGGATGGCTGCACGACGAGGAAGCCGAAGCCGCGAGGGTGGACGTCGATGCGGCCGGTGACGGTACGCGAGGGGACGGGCGTTTCCATGGGGCGCGGGCATGCTAGCCGTCCTGCCCGCGAGCACCTATCCGTACGAGCGATGGAATGTCAGCGAGCGGGAACGAGCTTGTTCCCCTCGCGCCGCCAGAAGAGCGGCAACGAGGCGCGCACCTGGGGGGCGCCTCCTGGCTCCTGCCGCTCCACGCGCGTGACCTGCTCGTCCGAGGACAGCTTCCAACTCACTCCCGAGGGGCCTCGTACCTCTGGCTCCGGCTTCGGGACCGGCATCTGGGGCGGCTGCTTCGGGGTGCTCCAGGTTCTTCCTCCGTCAAGCGTGGTGATCGCCCGGACCGGGGCGTTCTCCTCGTTCACGTCCGACAGCCACACCGTGCCCCGCTGGCCATCCGTCCACTCCATCTGCTCCGGCCACTCGGACCAGACGGCCTTGGGTAGTTTGGCGCGGCGTTTCCACGTGGCCCCGCAGTCCGAGCTCGCGAACAGCGTGAGCTCCCCCGGGCCCTCCGTGCTCCAGCCCACCAGCACGCGGCCCTGGCAGCCCTCGAACTCCACGAAGAGCACCTCGCTGTGCTCCACCGCGGGCAGCACCTCGGTCCAATGCGCTCCGCCGTCCGTGCTGCGCAGCAGCAGGGCTCGCAGCGGGTGTGAGGGGACGGAGAGCTTGCCGGAGAGGTAGATGCCCGCCTCCGCTCGGGCGGGAGCCGCGAGCCCGGTGATGGTCAACGTGACCTCGTCACCGGGCTCGGCCGCGCCTGCCTTCAGTGCCACGGGCGATGGGGGAGTGGCGGCGAGCAGTGCGCAGAGGCACAGCGGGAGCATGGGGTCTCCTGGGTGGGGAGACCCTCACCCTAGCCCTCTCCCAGGGGGAGAGGGGACATGCACGGTCACGGCTTGGGGAGCCCGCGTTCGACCAGCGACACCAGGTCCGCCTGCACACCCACGACCGCGAAGCCGAAGTTGCCCCAGTTGTAGATGTCCCGGCGCTTCACGTCCGCGCCGCCTCCGAGCAGCCGCAGCCGCGCGTAGGCGTGCACGTCTCCCTTCGTGTTCAGCGGAAGGCCCAGCGTCAGCGCCACGTCGTAGATGCCGCCCGTCGTGTTGCCGAGCAGTCCGAAGGTGGACAGCGCGTCCGCCTCGAGTCCCGCCCACACCCGCGACGGCAGCTCGTAACGCAGCCGCGTCTTCAGCGCTCCCACCACGCCGATGTCGCTCTCCTTCGCGTACCGCGAGCCGTCCACCGCGCTGATGCCCACCAGCGCGTTGCGGATCTGCACGCTCGCCCCGATGTCCCAGGTGAAACGCTCCCCGTTGACGAGCCGGTACAGGTAGCTGGCCCGGTACCCCTCGAAGAGGTAGCGGCTGTCCACCACGGTGCCCGTGGGGAACACCGTGCCCCGGAAGTCGATGTCCTTCGCCAGCGTCGCGCGCGTGGTGATGTCGAAGGGCGCGTACAGCAGGATGATGCCGTGCCGTTGCCCCAGCCGCGCCTCGAGCGCGATCCGTTGGCTCCGGTACAGATTGTCCTTCTGGTTGAGGTCGCTGGCCTCGAACTCCGTCCCGGTCGGGCCGTAGCGCCCGTCGTTCTGGAAGATGTAGGCCGGGCCCGTCTCGTACTCGGCGACGAGCGCCGACAGCGGGCTTTGGGCCAGGGCCGGAGTGGCCATCAGGGTCAGTGCGAGCAGGTGGATTCGCATGGTGGCCTCTCCGATGCCGGACCACTCACCGCGTTCCGCGTGTTTCCACCTCATTCAACGTGAGCTTGTCTTTGTCGGGAAACACACTGATCGCTTCCACGTCCAGCAGCGGCACCGGAAGCGCGCAGGTCTCCCACTGTCCGGTGCCCCGGAAGCGGCAGGCCACCGGATCCACGAAGTTCGTCTTCGTGTCCGGGTCATGCTTCCCCAGGCCCGCCTGGGTGCGGACGGCCGCGCGCAGGGTGCCCGGGCCACTGGCGCGCACCCTCAGGCCCGAGAGCTGGCGCACGGGCGGCTCGAACACCGCGCTCAGCGCACCGTCCTTCTCCCAACGCTCTCCCCGGGGCGCCGTCGCGAGCGCCACGCCCGTGGACTCCTGCCCGTCGAAGGCCGTCTCTCCGCCCTGGGCGCCCACGGTGCGGTCCGGTTTCAGCACGGCGCTCTCTCCAGCCGGCTTCTCCTGGACGAGCTGCGTCAACGAGGGCACGGCGCCTCGCACCACGGCCGCGTGCAGCACGTTCACGGGGAGCTGGCCCGCCTTCGCGCACACCGGCGCGAGCTGCCCGAGTGTCTCCTTCTGCGCGTCCGTCAGGCTGTCCTGGGGCAGTGCCGCCGGGGCGAGCAGGGCGCGCGCCACCTCGCCACAGGCGTCCGGAGTCCCCGGCCCCGCGTGTTCCAGGTACCAGCGCAAGTGGGTGGAGTCCGTAGGACGGCCCGCGAGCAGCCCCATCACCGAGCGTGTGACATGACTCGCACAGGGGTTGGCTCCGGCCTGGCAGCGTTGGCACAGGGTCTCCAGCAGCTCCCTCAAGGGAGGCGCCCCCGCCTCGAGCTGCGAGCGGGCATCCAGGGCCGGGCCCAGCTCGCAGGCGCGCACCGGGGGCCGCGGGCAGGCGTCGAGCTGTTGCCGGGCCCTCGCGAAGGCGGCGGGGTTGCCCGGGGCCCGGATCGCGCCTTCCAGGGCTCTCTCCAGGGTGCGGCAGGACGGGTCGCTCGCGGGGGCGCTCGCGGGCGCGGGGGTGGGGCGCTCGGTCCGGCGCTCGCCGCGGTGGGTCACGTAATAGAGGCGGATGAAGGCCACCAATGCCAGGGTCATCAGCAGCAGGGTTCGGAGCGGGAAGCGTCTCACGATTGCAAACTCCTTGATTCCGGCCGGGATGGGTGGTTATCAGCGCCGCTCGGGTACATCCACTCCGGAGGCGTTCGTGGCTGAGACTTTCGACGTGGTGATCATCGGTTCGGGCCCCGGCGGGTATGTCGGTGCGATCCGGGCCGCGCAGCTGGGGCTGAAGACGGCCATTATCGAGAAGGACAAGCGGCTGGGTGGCACCTGCCTCCACCGTGGCTGCATTCCCACCAAGTCGCTCCTCTGGTCCGCCGCCCTCCTGCACCACATCCGTGAGGCGGCTGACTTCGGTATCGAGGTGCCGGCTCCGGTGGTCAACTGGGCCAAGGTCCAGGAGCACAAGGGCAAGGTGGTCACCAAGGGTGCCAACGGCATCGACTACCTGATGAAGAAGAACAAGATCACCGTCCTCAAGGGCCACGGCCGCATCGCCGGCAAGGGCAAGGTCGAGGTCACCGGTGAGGGTGGTTCCAAGCAGACGCTGGACACCAAGAACATCATCATCGCCACCGGCTCGGTGCCCAAGTCCCTGCCCAACGTGGCGGTGGACCACAAGCGCGTCCTCAACAGCGACTCCATCCTGGAGCTCGACCGCATCCCCAAGAGCCTGATCGTCATCGGCGCGGGCGCGGTGGGCTGCGAGTTCGCCTCCGTCTTCAACCACATGGGCAGCCAGGTCTCCATCGTGGAGTACATGCCCAACCTGCTCCCCATCGAGGACATCGACTGCTCGAAGGAGCTGGAGAAGCACTTCAAGCGCCGGAAGATCGATCTGCACACCGGCGCCAAGGTGGAGAAGGTCGAGACCAGCGCCACCGGCGTGAAGCTCACCATGACCGTGGGCACCGAGACGCGCACCATCGAGGCCGAGTACGTCCTGTCCGCCGTGGGCCGTGCCCCCGTCAGCGAGGACATCGGTCTGGACAAGACCGGCATCAAGGCCGAGCGCGGCTTCATCAAGACCGACGCGATGATGCGCACCACCGAGCCCAACGTGTATGCCATCGGTGATGTCATCCCCACGCCGATGCTCGCCCACGTGGCCAGCGCCGAGTGCGTCCTCGCCGTCGAGCACATCGCCGGCAAGAACCCCGCGCCCATCAACTACGATCTCACCCCGTCCGCCACCTACTGCTACCCCGAGGTGGCTTCCGTGGGTCTGACGGAGAAGAAGGCCAAGGAGCGCGGCTACGACGTCAAGGCCGCCATCTTCCCGTTCTCCGCCGTCACCAAGGCCTCCATCTCCAACGAGGCCTTCGGGATGATCAAGGTCGTCTCCGACAAGAAGTATGACGAGGTGCTCGGCGTCCACCTCGTGGGCCCCCACGCCACCGAGCTCCTCGCCGAGGCCTGCGTCGCCATGCGCCTGGAGATCACCACCGAGGAGCTCGCCCACACCATGCACGCCCACCCGACGCTCTCCGAGATCATCAAGGAAGGCGCCGAGGCCACCCTGGGTCACCCGATCCACATCTGAGTCACTGGGGTGAGTAGGGTTTGATCAGGCCGTCCGGGACTCCTCTGTCTCGGACGGCCTTCGCATGTCTGGTGGTGGGCGCACCTTCACGTGGCCCAGCAGTTCCGCCAGATCGAATGCGTCCAGCAGCGCGTGCCCCTTCAAGTCGTTGTTGAAGTAGACCCAGGCCGTCCGCCCCTTGCGTCTCCACACGTCCAGGTCGCACGCCACCCGCCACAGGGCCTCGCGGCCGTAGCGTCCCTCGTAGCGGGAGCCCGCCCCGTGGAAGCGCACGTAGCGGAAGCCTCCCGTCAGGCGCGGGGGAGGGACTGGCACCAGATCGTGCTCGCACACCGCCGCTCCCCGACGATCCAGCACCTCCAGCACCTCCTCGTGGTACCAGGCCGCGTCGCGGAACTCGACGACGTATTGGACGCCTTTCGGCAGCGCGGCCAGGAAGCGATCCAGCCGCTCGGGGTCGGGCTTCTTCATGTGCGGCGGCAGTTGCCACAGCACCGGGCCCAGCTTGTTTCCCAGGCGCAGGATGACGCTGAAGTAGCGCTCCAGGCCCTCGCCCACGTCCGTCAGCCGCTTCATGTGCGTGAGGTAGCGGCTGCCCTTGCACGCGAACTTGAACCCCGCGGGTGTCTGCTCCCGCCAGCCGTCCACCGCGTCCGCCGTGGGCAGCCGGTAGAAGGGCGCGTTGAGCTCCACCGTGGCGAACACCCGGGTGAAGTAGGGGAGCCAGCGGTTGGCTGGCAGCCCGGCCGGATAGAAGAGTCCCTTCCAGTGCTTGTAGACGTAGCCGCTCGTCCCCAGGTGGATGGCCTTCATGCCCCTAGCATGGGCACTCCCGCCCTCCCGGGCTCCTGGCACCCGGCGTGTGATCCGCTCATCCATCGGGCAAGCTGTGCTTACGGCTCTCGGGAGGGGAGCGAGCCTCCTCGACGGCTCCGTCCCTGCCCACCGCCGATGGCGCCGTTACAACAGGCCGGAACCCAGGGAAGCTGACGCCTCGCGTCAAGGCTTCCCGCTTGACCCTGCTTTCGCCCAAACCGTAGAAGGCCCGCGACCCATGGCAACTCCCGATCGTTTCCCCCTGCCGCAGGTATCCGAGTCCACCCGGAAGCCCGAGTGGTTGAAGGTGCGTCTCCCGAGTGGGGATGGCTACGAGCGGGTGAAATCCATCGTGCGCCGCACCAAGCTGGCCACGGTGTGCGAGGAGGCTCGCTGCCCCAACATCGCCGAGTGCTGGGGCGGTGGCACCGCCACGGTGATGCTCATGGGCGAGGTGTGCACCCGCGCCTGCCGCTTCTGCCACGTGAAGGTGGGCGCGCCCCCTCCGTTGGACCCCATGGAGCCCATCCACCTGGCCCAGGCCGTCAAGGAGATGGACCTCGAGTACATCGTGGTCACCTCCGTGAACCGTGACGACCGGCCGGATGGCGGCGCCAGCCACTTCGCCTCGGCCATCCGCGAGCTGCGCCAGCACTCGCCCAAGACGGTCGTCGAGGTGCTCATCCCCGACTTCAAGGGCGTGGAGCGCGACCTCACCACCGTGGCCGAGGCCCGCCCGCACGTGGTGGCCCACAACGTCGAGACGGTGGAGCGTCTCACCCCCACCGTGCGTGATCGCCGCGCCACCTACCGCCAGTCGCTCAAGGTGCTCGAGTACCTCAAGCAGCGGCCGGAGAAGCTCTACACCAAGACCTCCGTCATGGTGGGCCTCGGCGAGACCGATGCCGAGCTGGATCAGACCTTCAAGGATCTGCGCGCCGTGGGCGTGGACGTGCTCACGCTCGGCCAGTACCTCCAGCCTTCCCAGTACCACCTGCGCGTGGAGCGCTTCGTCACCCCGCAGCAGTTCGCGGACTACAAGCAGCTCGCCGAGTCCTACGGCTTCCTCTACGTCGCCTCCGGACCGCTCGTGCGCTCCAGCTACCGCGCCGCCGAGTTCTTCATGAAGGGCCTCATGGAGCGTGAGCGCCTGGGGCTCGCCGGCAACACCTGAGCTTTCTCAACACCCTCACTCCCGAAACGGACCCCCGCGAATGGCGATCTTCGAGTTCAAGCTGCCCGATCTTGGCGAAGGCGTGCAGGAGGGCGAGCTGGTCAAGTGGCACGTCAAGGCCGGTGACAGCGTCAAGGAGGACCAGACGCTCGCCGAGGTGATGACGGACAAGGCCACCGTGACCGTCCCCAGCCCCAAGGCCGGCCGTGTCGTGCAGACGCACGGCAACGAAGGAGACATGGCCAAGGTCCATCAGATCCTCGTCACGCTGGAGATCGAAGGTGCCGCTCCGGCCCAGGCCTCGGGTCATGGTGCTCCCGCCGCTCACGGTGCTCCCGCCGCCGCCGCTGCTGCCGCTCCCGCGGCGGCGCAGGCCACGGGTCCTCAGGCCGCCTCCAAGGTGCTGGCCACGCCGCTCACCCGCCGCATGGCGGCCGAGCACGGGCTCAACCTCGCGGAGATCTCCGGCTCCGGTCCGCAGGGCCGCGTGATGAAGGCCGATGTCGTGGCCGCGCTCGAGGGTGGCCGCTCCACGCGCAATGAGGTGGCTCCCGCCGCCGCCCCCGCGCAGCAGGCCCGTCCGGCCGCGCCCTCGGTGGCTCCGGGCCGTGGCGACGAGCGCATCCCCCTGCGCGGCCTGCGCAAGAAGATCGCCGAGAAGATGGTGCGCTCGAAGTTCACCGCGCCCCACTTCGGCTTCGTCGAGGAGGTGGACTGCACCGAGCTCGTCGCCCTGCGCAAGCGCCTCAACGAGACCCTGGCCAACGCCGGCGAGAAGACGAAGCTGTCCTTCCTGCCCTTCATCATCAAGGCCACGCTCGCGGCGATGAAGAAGTACCCGCACCTCAACGCCAACATGGACGAGGCCGCCCAGGAGCTCGTCGTGCGCGGCGAGTTCAACATCGGCATCGCCGTGGCCACCAACGAGGGCCTCACCGTCCCCGTCATCAAGAACGCGGACCGCCTCAACCTGCGCGAGCTGGCCGAAGAGGTCGTCCGCCTCAGCACCGCCGCGAGGGATCGCAAGCTGAAGATGGAGGAGCTGCACCGGGGGCTCCTTCACCATCACCTCGCTGGGCCAGACCGGCGGCATCTTCGCCACGCCCATCATCAACCACCCCGAGGTGGCCATCATGGGCATCCACCGCATGCGCAAGCGTCCCGCGGTGGACAACAACGGCCAGGTCGTCGTGCGCGAGATGATGAACGTCTCCATCTCCGCCGATCACCGCGTCATCGATGGCCAGGTCGCCGCTGACTTCGTGTACGAGGTCATCAAGTACCTGGAGCATCCGGACATGCTGTTCCTGGCCATGGCCTGACGGCCGGGCCGTCCGCCGGGGGCGCGTGCCTCGCTGGGAGCGCTCGCGCACCGCGCTCCCGGCTTCCGAGGAGGTCAAGCTGCCCATGGCCGACAACATTCGCGACGTCATCCGCGCTGCCCAGGCCGCGGAAGCTGGGGGGGACAAGCCCCGCGCCATTGAATTGCTCCGGCTCGCCGCCGCTCTCTGTCGGCGCTCGGGCAACAAGCCGCGTGCCGAGCAGCTCCTGCGCTACGCCCTCCGGTTGGATCCTTCCCGTAAGGAGTTGGAGGAGGAGCTGAGCCAGTTGGAGCGCGAGGAGCCGGCTCCGCCTCCGCCCCCTCCCGAGTCCGGCGACGATGAGCCCGAGCCCGGGGTGTTCGTCCTCGAGGAGGACACCTCGTCCTCCCTCCAGGAGGCCCTGCGCGAGGCCGAGCTGGCCATGGACCGCCGCACCCGTCCCGTGGCCCTCGCCGTCGAGGTCATGCGCTCCGCGGTGATCAGCGTGGCGGTGCCCGGTCAGGAAGACCCTCACCCCAACCCTCTCCCAAAGGGAGAGGGGGCCGCGGCGGCAGAGGGGGAGGGGACTTTCATCGAGCGCGGGCCTACCCGCGCGGATCCGTCCCTCGATGCCTGGTGCTCCTTCTGCTGTCGGCCCCGCTCCGAGGTGGGCGCGCTCGTCGCCGGTCCCGCGGGTGCGTTCATCTGCTCGGCGTGTATTGGCGAGTCGGGGGCTCTGCTCGGCGGTGTGGCCTCGGTGGCTCCGGCCTTGAGTGTCAGGGCTCCGGTTTCCCAGCGGCCTGTTTCCGTCGAGCGGGTGGGGCGGGAGCAGGCCCGTGAAGCGCTCGAGCGCGGCCTGGAGGCAGGCGTGCGCCGCGTGCTGCTGCTCGGGCCCGAGGGTTCTGGAAAGAGCACCTGGATGCGGGCCCTCGTGGAGCAGGGGAGGGGGGTGCTCGTGACTCCCGAGTCGCTCGACCGCGCTCCCGTGGATGCCGTGCTCCTCGTGGAGGATGTGGACCGGCTCGCTGTCGCCGAGCAGGTTTCCCTGAGCGCCTTCCTCGCCCGTCACCCCGCGTGCACCGTGCTGATGACGGCCCGGGGTGGTCCGGTGACTTCGGGGCTCGTGATCCTCTCGGACTCCGGCCGGCTTCCCATCCCCTCCACCGCCGCGCTCTCCGAGGCCGCGCGGGGCGCGTTGCCCGTCGTCCTGTTGGAGCAGGTGCAGATGCTCGTCGCGCTCGAGGCACCGGGCGTCGAGGACCTGGTCGAGATCGCCCGGCGCCAGCTCGCTTCACGCGAGGACTACCGGCTCTCCGACGAGGTGCTCACCGCCCTCGCCACCGAGGCCGCCCGCTCGCCGCGCTCCGGGCATGAGCTGCAAGCCCTCCTCGCCCGCGTGCCCCCCGGCTCCTGGCGCCTGGAGGTGAAGAAGAAGGGGAAGGCGAAGCCGGCCCGCCGTGGCCGACGGAAGGGATCGTCGTGAACACGCTGACGGTGTACCGGCTCGGCCGGGTCGAATACGAGGATGGGCTCCAGCTCATGAAGCTCTTCGGCGAGTCCCGCCGCCAGGGCCTCTGTGGAGACGTCCTGCTGCTGCTCGAGCACCCGCCCGTGCTCACCCTCGGCCGTGCCGCCAAGCGCTTCAACATCGTCGCCAGTGACGAGCGCCTCGCCGCCGAGGGCGTGGAGACCTACGAGACGGACCGCGGGGGCGATGTCACCTACCACGGGCCCGGGCAGCTCGTGGGCTACCCCATCTTCCTCCTCCCCGAGGGCCGTCAGGACGTGCGCCGCTACGTGCGCGACGTCGAGCAGTGTGTCATCCGCACCCTCGCCGAGTACGGCATCACCTCCGGCACCATCCCCAAGTGGCCCGGGGTGTGGATCGGCCAGGAGGACTCGCCCGATGCCCGGAAGATCGCCGCCATCGGTGTCCACCTCGCCCGCTGGCTCACCAGTCACGGCTTCGCGCTCAACGTCAACACGCACCTGCCGCACTTCAACCTCATTGTCCCCTGCGGCATCAGCGAGGCCGGTGTCACCTCGCTGCAGAAGGAGCTCGGCCGCCCCGTGCCCATGGCCGAGGTCGAGGAGAAGATCTCCCGGCACTTCGCCGATGTCTTCGGGCTCCAGCGCGCCGAGCCCGCGCCCCTCACGCGCACGGTGAGCGTCACGCTGGTGCGGGGGAAGGGCGCGGAGGCTCGCGTGCTGCTGCTGCGCCGGCGCCCCGAGCGCGGAGGCTTCTGGCAGATCGTCACCGGCCGCCTGGAGCCGGGCGAGCAGCCCCGCGAGGCCGCCGCCCGCGAGCTGTTCGAGGAGACCGGGATGCGCACCGACGTGGTGGACCTGGAGTACCGCCACGCCTTCGCCGTCGGCACCGTGGTGCCTCCGCGGCTCGTCGAGGAGAACGGGTTCGCCGCCCGGTGCACCGAGGGTTTCGAGGTGCGGCTCGGTGACGAGCACGATGCCTACGAGTGGGTGGATGTTCCCACCGCGCTGGCCCGGCTTCCGTTCCGCGGGCTCCGCGAGGGCGTTCAGCGCGCCATCCGGGCTCTCGCGGAGTGACTCCAGACCCTCACCCCGACCCTCTCCCGGAGGGCTGAAGAATGCACACGGAGGGGGAGAGAGGGAGCAAGGGGTGAGCAAGCTGTCAGGCGCATGACTTGAGCGGTAGGGTCCTATAAGGGAGGCGGCGCATGAACGCTGCCTCTTTGCATCTGACGTACGAGGTTCTCTATCCGGCAGGGAGTTTCGGACCCCAGGACGAGGTGTGGTTGAGGGACAGGCTGCTGCACACCCTTCACCTGATGGAGGGGCAGCCCGGGGTCACCCTCAACCGATTGGGCACCAGCCGGGCGGAACGAATAGGGGCCTACCGGATGGTGGAGAATGAAGACGTCAGCTTCCAGAGGCTGCTGGAGCCAGCGGCCCAGACAGTGGCGAAGGCAGTGGCGCAAGGGCAAGCCGGAGAGGTGGCCTTGTGCGTGCACGACCGCACGGAAGTGGAGCTCAGTCACCTGTCCATGAGCGGGGTGGGCCTGGTGGGCAACCCCGTGTGTCAGGGCTTCTTCCTGCAGACGGCTCTGGTGGTGCAGGCCGACGGCGCCGCCTTTGGAGTGCTGGGAGCGCGCACCTGGGCGCGCCCGGCAGGGCAAAGGGGCAAGGCCCAGGACAGAAAGCAGCGGCCCTTCGAGCACAAGGAGAGCGGCTTGTGGTGGCAGGCCCTGGTGGAGGCCGAAGAGCGCGTGGGAGAGCCAGGGCGCCTGCTGCACGTCATTGATGCCGAAGGAGACATTTTCGAGTTGTCCTCCCGCGCGGCCAGCCAGGGCTATCAGCTGCTGGTGCGCGCCGGCCAGGACAGGCGAGTGCAGGAGGAAGGGGGGAAGCTGTGGGCCAGCATGGAAGGGTTGCCGGTGGTGGGCAGCCAGCAGTTGCACGTGTCGGCCCAGCCTGCCCGAGCTGACAGGGTGGCTCGCACCGCACGCGACGCCACGCTGTCGCTGCGCTATGGCTCCCTCACGCTGCTGCCTCCCGGGCGCCAGGGTGGGCCGCCGGTGCAGGTGTGGGGCGTGCTGGTGCGCGAAGAAGAGCCGCCACAGGGACAGAAGGCCGTGGAGTGGCTGCTGCTGAGCAACGTCCCCATTGAAAGTGTGGAGGCGGCCTGGGGCGTGGTGACGGCCTACCAGAAGAGGTGGGGCATTGAGGAATTGCACAAGGCCCTGAAGACGGGCTGCCGCCTGGAGCGGCGGCAGCACCAGAAGCGCGAGCACCTGGAAAACCTGCTCGCCCTCACCCTGCTGATTTCCGTGACGTTGCTTCGCCTGCGCACCCTGAGCCGCACCCTCCCGGAGGAGCCCGCCACCGCAGTGCTGGAGCCCACCGAGGTGCAGGTGCTCCAAGCCATGGCACCCCGACTCGCTCCGCGGATGCGGCCTCAAGGGGCACTGACGCTGCGTCAGGCCCTGCTGCTCATCGCGGCCCTGGGTGGCTACATGGCCAACCCGGACAAGAAACCTCCGGGCTGGCTCGTCCTCTGGCGCGGCTACGAGCGGCTACGCGACTACGTCGCGGGTTTCTCCCTTGCCCAGTCTCTTACCGCTCCCCCGCCTGCTTAGCGTGTGCAATCTTCAGCCCGGAGGGAGAGGGAGGAGTGGGGGATCAGAGCTTCAGGATTTCCAGTTCCACGGCGGCGATCGTCTCCGGCCGGTGCTTACGCACCTCCTCGACGAACCGGTCCATCGCCGCGTCGTCACGCGTGGTCTCGTGGTGGAAGAGCACGAGCTGCTTCACGTTCGCCGCGTTGGCCGTCTCCACCGCCGACTCCCACGTCGAGTGGCCCCAGCCGATCTTCGCGGCGCCCTTGCGGCCCCGGTACTCATCCTCGGTGTACATCGCGTCGATGATGAGCATGTCCGCGTCCCTCGCGAACTCCACGAGGTCCTTGTCCTTCTCGCAGCCGTGCTCCACGTCCGTCGCGTACACCACCGACCTGCCGTCGCACTCCACCCGGTAGCCCAGATTGCCTCCCGGATGGTTCAGGTCCAGCGTGCGCACCCTCGCCGGGCCTATCTCCAACTGCTGGCCCGCCTCCAGGTTCTTGTACGTGAGCTGCGCCTTGAAGGTCTCCTCGGCCGTCACCGGGAAATAGGGCTGCACCATCTGTCCCGACAGCACCTCCTTCACCGAATGGCTGCCTCGCGGCGCGCCGTACACCGTGAAGGCGTACTTCGGGATGAAGATGGGCGTGAAGAACGGCAGCCCCTGCAGGTGATCGTAGTGGTAGTGCGAGAGGAAGATCGAGGCACGCGTGGGGCCACCCGCCGTCAGCAGCTCCTGCCCCAGCACGCGCACGCCCGTTCCCAGGTCGAAGATGAGCAGCTCGTCCCCGCATCGCATCTCGACGCAGGGCGTATTGCCCCCGTAGCGCTGCGTCGTCGGCCCCGGTGCAGGGATCGAGCCGCGCACTCCCCAGAAACGCACATGGAACGGGACGCGCGCCTCGGCGGGCGTTCCCTCTCGTTCGTTCTCAGCCAACCTTCGCTTCCGTGTCGTCGTCGTCCTCGGCGAAGAGCTCAATCAGGTGCCCCGTCCGCTCGCGCTTCGTCCTCAGGTACCCGACGTTATGCGGATTGTGTTCCGTACGCGAGGGAATGCGTCGACGTACGGGAATTCCCTCTTCCACCAGGCCTGCAATTTTCAGCGGGTTGTTGGTGATGAGGTCCACGGACCGCACTCCGAGCAGGCGCAACATCTCCGCGGCGACGTCGTAGCTGCGCAGATCGTCCGGGAAGCCGAGCTGCCGGTTGGCCTCGTAGGTGTCCAGCCCCTCGGACTGCAGGGCGTAGGCCTTGATCTTGTTGCCCAGGCCGATGCCCCGGCCCTCCTGGCGCAGGTAGAGCACCACCCCGCACCCGTTCTGGGTCACGAAGTCCAGCGCCCGGTCCAACTGCTCCCGGCAGTCGCACTTCAGGCTGCCGAAGACCTCGCTGGTCAAGCACTCGGAGTGAACCCGGACCGGCACGCCCTCCAGGTCCTGCACCTGCCCCACCACCAACGCCACGTGCTCCCGGCCGTTGCGCTTCTCGCGGAAGACGACCGTGCGCAGCACGCCCCGGCCAGTGGGCACATCCGCTTCAGAGAACTTCTCCAGCAGGGAAGTGCTCTTGCGGGTCGGAAGAACCTGAGGTGAACGCGACTCGGACATGATGATCCTTTCTCCCGCACAACAGTTGGTGGCACAAGTTGGATGCGAACCAAGGAAGTTCGTTCTTCATGCCCCCCAGGACAGAGGAAGCAATTCCACCTTGTCACCAGTAGCCAGCCTACTGGAGGAGCGTGGGAAGTGAAGCAGGTGGGTGGCCGAGGCCGCGGATCGCAGGGCCCCCGACGTCTGGGTGGCCAGGGGCCGCGCCCACAGCTCGCCGTCCTGCCAGGTAGCCGTCACGCGGACGTAGTGGGCCAGCCCCTCGGGTTTCTTCAGCTCGCCCGCCAGCCGGCCGGACACCCGGGGCGGCTCCACGTCCGGGTGCCCCAGCATGCGGCGCAGGGCCGGACGGACGAAGAGCTCGAAGGTGACGAGCGACGAGGTGGGGTTGCCGGGCAGTCCGATGTAGACGGTGCTCCCCTTGCGCCCCACCGCCAGCGGCTTGCCCGGCTTGATGGCCACGCGCCAGAAGTCCCGCTCCACCCCCAGCTTCTCCAGGGCCTCGCGCACGAAGTCGTGCTCGCCCACGGACATGCCCGCGCTCGTCAGCACCAGATCGTACCCCCCGGCCGCCGCGAGGTGCCGGTACACGTCCTCCAGGGTGTCCCGGGCGATGCCCAGCACCGACGGCACTCCGCCCGCGCGCAGCACCGCCAGCGAGAGCGCCGGGGCATTGGCGTCCACGATGCGGCCCTCGGCGGGCGCGTCCGCCCGGCACAGCTCGTCGCCGGTGGAGAGGATGGCCACCCGCGGGCGGCGCGGCACCGGCGCCGTCAACATCCCCTGGCCCACCAGCAGCCCCAGCTCCGGAATCCCCAGCGGCGTGCCCCGGGGCAGCAGCACCTCGCCCTCCCGCGCATCCTCGCCCTTCGGACGGACGAAGTGGCCCGGACCCACCGCCTCGAGGATCTCCACCACCTCCCCCCCGGGCGCCAGTTGCGTCCGCTCGCGCATCACCACCGCGTCCGCTCCCGCCGGCAGCGGGGCCCCCGTCATGATCCGCGCGCACGTGCCCGGTTGGACCTCCTGACGGGGCATCTGGCCGGCGTAGATCGTCTCCTTCACCTGGAGGCGGACGGGCAGGGGGGCCGAGAGATCGGCGCTGCGCACCGCGAAACCATCCATGGCCGAGTTGTCCCAGGGCGGCAGGGTCCGCTGGGCGCGCACGTCCTCGGCCAGGGCGCGCCCCAGGGCCTCCTCCAGCCGGACCCACTCGGGGGGCAGCGGGGAGACCAGGGCGAGCGTGCGGGCTCGGGCATCCTCCACGGGCAGCAGCGCGGCATCTTCCTTCATGGGTCGGGCGTCCTCGGGGTGATCTCCCAGGGCTGATTGGATTGGCCCCGGGCCGGCGAAACAGGCGTGTAGCGATTGGCTGTTTTTGGGATCAAAGTCCCTAGGAAATTCAAGACTTTGTTTGACAGTCCCACTGATCATCGTTACAAGCGCTGGTGATCGCATGGCCCGCGTCCGGGCGGGGGCCGATGTGCCAACCCGTTGAAAAGACACGGGAATTCAAGGAGACAGCGTCGATGGCCAAGCCCAGGTCCGGGGCCAAGAAGGCGACTCCCGCTGCGAAGAAGGTCAAGTCGACGAAACCGGGTGTGCTCAAGACCGCCTCCAAGAGCGTGGCCAAGGCCGCCGCGAAGTTGGTGACGAAGACCTCCGGTAGCGCCAAGCAGCAGGAGAAGAAGGCTCCCGCGGAAAAGAAGGCCGCACCCGCCGCAGCGAAGAAGACCGCCGAGAAGGCGGCCACCAAGGTGAAGGAGGTTGCAGCGGCGGCCACGAAGATCGCCGCGAAAGCCGCCGCCAAGGTGAAGGAAGTCGCCACGCCCAAGGTGAAGGAAGCCGCCACGTCCAAGGCAAAGGAGGCCCCCGCTCCCAAGGGGAAGGAAGCCCCCGCGCCCAAGGGCAAGGGCCGCGAGCCCGTGGCGGCGCCGCCAGCGGTCGAGAAGCCGCGTCCGCGCGCCACCAAGCTGCCTCCCATGGCCGAGCCGCTCAACAAGCGCGACCTGGAGCAGCTCCTCACCGCCGGCGCGGGCCGGGGCGTGGTGGGCGAGGGCAGCCTCAAGGGCCGCCTGACCGTCATCGACGGGCTGCCCAACCTGGTGGTGGTGGGCCGCGACAAGCGCGAGCTGACCTTCATCCTCCAGGGGCCGGATCAGGAGGTGCTGCCGGCCTACCTGGACCACAAGGTGTCCGTCAGCGGGCTCATCAAGAAGACCACCAACTACGGCGGCACGGTGGACGTGCGGAAGTTCTCCGCCAAGAAGCCCGAGGTCGAGGAGTCCACGCCGGAGCCCGTGGAGACGGAGGTGCGGCTGCGCTACCTCTCCCCTGGCGAAGTGTCCCAGGTCATCTCGGCCGGCATGGGCGCGGGCATGAAGGGCTTCGCCGCGCTGCGCGGCAACCTGGAGATGACCGGCGATGAGTTCGTGCTGGTGGTCTCCAACGGCGGCACCCGGCAGCAGGTGTCCTACATCCTCGAGGGCAAGGGGGCCAAGGGGCTGCGCAAGTTCCTGGGCCATACCCTGTCCGTCACCGGCGTGGTGGACAAGTCCTCCGGCTGGGGTGGCCGCATCGACGTGGAGAACGTGGAGCCGCGTCCCTCGGACATCCGGCCCATCTCCCGCGAGGGGTTGGACTCCGTCCATGTGGAGGGCGAGCAGTCGACCCACGTGGAGGTGAAGCTCAACCACGCCTTCACCGTGAGGCTCCAGGAGCAGCCGGGCTTCACCTGGGCCATCGAGCCCACGGCGGCCAAGCGCGTGGGCCTGCGGGAGGCCAACTTCGAGCCCTCCTCCGACGGCCCCGCCACCCGCGAGTTCTTCTTCACCCCTCGCAACCCCGGGACTTCCGAGGTCGAGTTCTTCCTCGCCAAGGCCTTCAACCCCGGTCAGGTGGAGCGTTCGTTCAAGCTCAACGTGACCGTCAAGCCCTGAGGGCCTGTCTGGCGCTCCCACTCCACGCGTCATCGTCCTTCCGCCCGGGGGTCCCAGATGGGACCCGCCGGGCTTACTTTTTTCAGGGCCGCCCGCTGGGCTTCCTGATTCGGGACCTCTCGTGACCGATCTTCCTCGTGACGTGAAGCGACACCTGGCCGAGTCCAAGCATCCGCTCGGCATCAAGGAACTGTTGAAGCTGACCCACCTGCACCCGGGTCAGCAGACCCAACTCAAGCGCACCCTGCGCGACCTGGTCCGCAGCGGCGAGCTGCTCAAGGAGGGCAAGCGCTTCCGCCTGCAGAGCGGGCGGCCAATCCCCCTCGAGGGCAATGGAGACGGTGGGGCGCACCCTCCCCATGTCCGGCGGGGGCGCGAGGAGCAGGGGCCCGGTGGCGGGCGTGGCCGCGGGCAGGAGGAGCGCGGTGCTCCGGGGGCCTGGCGTGAGGGAGGGCGTGACGAGCGCCGGCCCGGTGGCCCGCGTGAGGACGTCCGTGCCGAGCCCGATGCGCGTTTCGCTCCCAAGGGACGCTTCGCGAAGGAGGGCATGCCCGAGCCCCGGGGCCGTTTCGTGCGAGAGGGCCGCATGGAGCCCCGGAGCCGTTTCGCCCGGGACGAGCGCGGTGGACCTCCAGCGCGCGGCCCGGCGGCCCAGCAGGGGCCCGAGGCCCGGAGCCGTTTCGCCCGGGACGAGCGCGGCGGGCCCGGCGGCCAGCGCGGCGGCCGTTTCGAGCCCCGGGGCGCCGGTCCCCAGAAGGGAGGCTACGGCCAGCAGGCGAAGCCCGGAGGCGGCCGTCCGGAGCAGGCGGGCCGTTTCGAGCCCCGGGGCCAGCGCGGCGGCCGTTTCGAGCAGGATCGCCGCCCGGGACGCGGCGGAGGGCGTCCCGAGCGCGAGGCGCGTTTCGAGCCCCGAGGCCGTGGCGGCCGGGGAGGGCGGGACCGGAGCGAGGGGCAGGAGATCACCACCCTCGAGGGAATCCTCCACGTGCACCGCGACGGCTACGGCTTCGTGCACCCCAGCTCGGGCGAGGGGGACAACATCTTCCTTCCGCCGCAGGAGGCCTCGCGGGCGCTCGACAATGATCGGGTGATCGTCGAGTCCTGGGGCCGCCCCGGGCGCATGGAGGGCCGCCTGGTGCAGGTGGTCGGCCGCACCCGGCAGCTCGCCGTCGGCACCTACGTGGAGCAGGGCAAGCGCCAGGCCTTCGTCATCCCCTACGACAAGAACCTCCAGACGCAGGGCAACATCCGCGTCCCGCCCACCCAGATGGCCCGGGACGGGGACGTGGTGAAGGTGCGGCTCGGCATCGGCGCGGAGCTGCTGGAGCCGGGCGATGGCCTCTATGGCGAGGTCGCCGGCTCCGTCGGCAAGCCGGGAGACCCCAGCAACGAGGTGCTCTCCATCGCCTACTCGCAGGGCTTCTCCGACGAGTTCCCTCCCGAGGTCATGGACGAGGCGGACCGCATCCTCCCGGCGGTGAGCGAGGAGGAGGCCCGCGGGGAGAACCGCCGCGACCTGCGGCGGATGGCGCTCGTCACCATCGACGGCGAGGACGCCCGCGACTTCGACGATGCCGTCTACACCGAGCCCCACCCGCAGGGCTTCCGGCTCGTGGTGGCCATCGCCGACGTGACGCACTACGTGCGCGAGGGCACGGCCATCGACGCCGAGGCCCTGCGCCGCGCCACCTCCGTCTACCTGCCGGACCGCGTGCTGCCCATGCTCCCCGAGCGCCTCAGCAACGGCATCTGCTCGCTGCGTCCCGACGAGGACCGGCTGTGCATGGTGGCCGACATGGTGCTCGACAGGAGCGGGCGGCTCGTCTCCAGTGAGATCTACCCGGGCGTCATGCGCAGCCACGCCCGCTGCACCTACAACGAGGTGCAGGACGTGCTGGACGGCAAGGACGTCCCCCACCGCAACGCCTTCAAGCCCCAGTTCGAGCGGCTCATGGAGCTGGCCCGGGTGCTCATGCGCATGCGCAAGGAGCGCGGCGCCATCGACTTCAACCTGCCCGAGCACAAGGTGATGATGGGCGAGGACGGCATGCCCGCCCGCATGGAGAAGCGCGAGCGCAAGGACAGCCACCGGCTCATCGAGGAGTGCATGCTCGCCGCCAACGAGGCGGTGGCGAAGTTCTTCTCCGACCTGGGCCTGCCCAGCGTCTACCGCTACCACGGTGAGCCCGACGAGGAGAAGCTGGCCGTCTTCGCCCAGCTCGCCCAGGCCTACGGCTTCCGCCTCCAGGCCGAGGAGATCTCCCCGAAGGCCCTCAACGCCTTCATGGCCCAGCTCCAGGGCCACCCCGAGGAGCGCGCCCTCAACCAGCTCCTGCTGCGCTCGATGATGCAGGCCGTCTACACGGCCTCCGACGTGGGCCACTACGGCCTGGCCGCCGAGTACTACCTCCACTTCACCTCGCCCATCCGCCGCTACCCGGACCTGCTCGTCCACCGGCTCCTCAAGGCGCACTGGGAGCGCAGCGGACAGGAGCGCTCCCCCGGCCAGCTCGAGCGCGAGGAGCAGCGGCTGGAGGACATGGCCTCGCAGAGCTCCGAGCGCGAGCGCGCCGCCATGCAGGTGGAGCGCGAGGTCGTCTCCTACTACGCGGCCCTGATGATGAAGGACCGCCTGGGCGAGGAGTTCACCGCCACCGTCGCCGGCCTCGTCGAGTTCGGCTTCTTCGTGGAGCTCGACGAGGTGCACGTGGAGGGGCTCGTCCGCGCCGACTCGCTCGGTGTCGGGACGCGCTTCGACAAGAACCTGCACTCCTTCACGCTGCCGGGCGGCTTCCGCGTCCGCGTCGGACAGAAGGCCCGGGTGCGGCTCGTCAACGTGAACCTGGCCCTGCGGCGCATCGAATTCGATGCCCTGGAGGTCGCCGGCAAGGCCATCGGGGCCATCCCGGAGGTCGCCCGGGAGGAGCGGGAGACGCAGAAGGAGCAGGCCTGGCAGGAGCGCAAGAAGGCCAGCCGCGCCGCGCGCGAGCGGGCCCGGGCGGAGCAGTGGGGCCGCCGTGCCGAGCGGACCGGGCTCTCCATGGCCGAGGCGGAGGCGCTGCGCAGGCGCGAGGCCGAGGCCGCCGAGCGGGCCGTGCCCGGAGTGGTGGAGACCCCGGACGTGGCTCCTCCCCCCGTGCAGCCGCGGACCGAAGCGCAGGAGCCGGCCGCCGCCCACGTGCCGACGGTCGCGGATCGCATCCGTGCCCTCGCCGCACAGGGTGCGCCGGAGCGGGTCGAGCCCGTCCGGGCCGTGCCTCCCACGCGGCGCAAGAAGGCCGCCGCTGCCGCCGAGGAGACGCCCGCGCGTGCGAAGCGGGCCGCCGCCGGGACTCCGAAGAAGACCGCTGCTCGCGCCGCCGTGAAGAAGGCCGCGGCGGGTGGGGCAGGGGCGAAGAAGAAGGCTCCCGCCGCCAAGAAGGCCGTGGCCGCCAAGAAGGCCGTGGCCGCCAAGAAGGCTCCGGCGAAGAAGGCCGCGGCCGCCAAGAAGGCCCCGGCCGCCAAGAAGGCTCCGGCGAAGAAGGCCGCCGCGAAGAAGACGGCTCGGGCTCCGGCCGCGAAGAAGGCTCCCGCCACGAAGAAGCAGGCGACACCCGCGAAGGTGCGTGCCGCGGCGAAGGGTGGGGCGAAGAAGTCCGCCTCCGCTGGCAAGGCGAAGAAGCGGTAGGGCAGGGGAGCGTGGGCCACCCGGCCTGGCACTCGCGGTGCCAGGTCCCCGCTCCTCCAGGGGGGAGGTGTTCCTCCGCCCCGCCCCTGTTCTGTATCCTGGCGGCCTGTCCCCGCGCGCGGAAGCCCGGGGCGTTGCCCGGGGGGGGCTTTCCACGCATGGTGAACATTCGAGGCTACACGCTCCGCGGGGCCATCAAGGCCACCGGGACGAACCTGCTGTTCCACGCGGTGCGCGACGCGGACGGCCTGCCCCTCATCCTCAAGACGCCCATGGCCGCCTCCCCGGGCGCTCGCGAGAGCGAGCGCTACCAGCGGGAGTTCTCCATCCTCCAACGTCTGCGGGACGTGGGGGGCGTCACCCGCCCTCACGCCTGCGAACGCCTTCATGACCGCCCGGTGCTCCTCCTGGAAGCGATGGAGGGCACTCCGCTGTCCGCGCTCACCGGCTCGCCGCTGGAGCCCGCGCGCGTCCTGAAGCTGGCCATCTCCCTGGCCTCGACCCTGGCGGAGCTGCACCGCCGCGGCGTCATCCACAAGGACATCAAGCCCTCCAACATCCTCCTCACGTCCACGGGGCAGGCGTGCCTGCTGGACTTCGGCACGGCCACCCTCCATCTCGTCGAGCACGTGGAGGCGGCCCCCGCGCCCCTGCTCGAAGGCACCCTGGCCTACATGTCCCCGGAGCAGACCGGGCGCATGAACCGCTCGATGGATTACCGCACCGACTTCTACTCGCTGGGCGTCACGCTCTACGAGCTGCTCACGGGCAGCCGCCCCTTCCACGGGCGGGATGCGCTCGAGTGGTTCCACGCCCATCTGGCCCTGGTCCCCCCGTCGCCGCTGGAGCGGGTGCCGGGCCTGCCTCCGGCCCTGTCCGCCATCGTGATGAAGCTGCTGGCCAAGGTCTCCGAGGAGCGCTACCAGAGCGCCGACGGGCTGAAGGCCGACCTCGAGCGGTGCCAGGAGGGACTGCTCCGGGGCGAAGCTCGAGGACTTCCCGCTCGGGGTGCATGACTTCTCCAGCCGCTTCCAGCTTCCCCAGCGGCTCTACGGGCGGGCGCCGCACGCCGCGGCCCTGCTCCAGGGCTTCGAGCGCGTGGCCCGGGGCGGCCGTCCCGAGCTCGTGCTGGTGCGGGGCTACTCCGGCATCGGCAAGTCCGCGGTGGTGCACGAGCTGCACAAGCCGGTGGTGCGCCGGCGTGGCTTCTTCCTGAGTGGGAAGTTCGACCAGTTCCAGCAGGACATCCCCTACGCCACCCTGGCGCAGGCCATCCGCGGGCTGACGCAGCAGCTTCTGTCGGGCACCGACGCGGAGCTGGCGAAGTGGCGCGAGCGCCTCCTGGAGGCCTGGGAGGGGGAGGGGCAGCTCCTGGTGGACGTGGTGCCCCAGCTCGAGCTCATCGCGGGCAGGCAGCCGGCGGTGCTGGAGGTGCCCGCCCTCGAGGCGCAGCACCGCTTCAACCGGGTGTTCCGCAAGTTCCTCGGCGTGTTCGCCACCGCGGAGCACCCGCTGGTGCTCTTCCTGGATGACCTGCAGTGGGCGGATGGAGCCAGCCTGCGGCTCATCAAGCACCTGCTCACCCACCCGGAGACGCCGCCGGTGCTGCTCATCGGGGCCTACCGCGACAACGAGGTGAGCCCCTCCCATCCGCTGGTGTGCTCGTTGGAGGAGCTGCGCAAGGCCGGCGCGCAGCTCACCGGCCTCCAATTGGAGCCGCTGCGCGTGGAAGAACTCCAGGAGCTCGTCGCCGATACGCTGCCCGGGGCGGACGAGGGCCTCGTGCGCCTGCTCTCGGTGCTCGTCCAGGAGAAGACCGGGGGCAACCCCTTCTTCGTCCTGCAGTTCATGCGGACGCTCCACCAGGACGGGCTGCTGGCGCGGACGCCCCAGGGCACGTGGCGCTGGGATGCGGAGGGCGTCCGGGCCAAGGGCTACTCGGACAATGTCGTCGAGTTCATGGTGGGCAAGCTGCGCCAGCTTCCCCTGGTGACGCAGAACCTGCTGCGCCTGGCGGCATGCGTGGGCAACACCTTCTCCGCGCCCATGCTGGCCATCATCTCCGACCAGGGCGAGCCGGGCGCGGTGGAGCGGGGCCTGGAGCCCGCGTTCCAGGAAGGCCTGCTGGTGCGCGCCGGTCCGGAGCAGTACCGCTTCCTCCATGACCGCATCCAGCAGGCGTCCCATGCCCTCATCCCCGAGCAGGAGCGCAAGGCCGTCCACCTGCGCATCGGCCGGTTGCTCCTGGCCAGCCTGTCCCCGGAGGAGGTGCGCGAGAAGCTCTTCGACGTGGTGAGCCAGCTCAACGCCGGGGCGGAGCTGATCCGCGAACCCGAGGAGCGCCGCCGCGCCGCGCGCCTGAACGCCGAGGCCGGTGGAAAGGCCCGGAGCTCGACCGCGTTCCGCTCGGCCGCCACCTACTTCGCCGCGGCCTTCCAGCACCTCTCGGAGGACCCCTGGTCAGTGGAGCCCGGGCTGGCCTTCGAGGTCCGGCTGGCGCAGGCGAGCTGCGAGTTCATGAGCGGCAACGCCACCGGGGCGCGCCGTTTGGTGGAAGAGCTCCTGCCCCGGGCACGCACCTTCCCGGAGCTGGCGGCCATCTACCGGCTGAAGAGTGACCTGCACATCGTCGCCAACGAGGTCCTGGAGGCCGCCACGTGCCTGCTGGAGTGCCTGGCGCGGATGGGCATGCCGATGCCACTGCGCCCCTCCTGGGAGGAGGTGGCGCAGGCCCACGGGGAGGTGTGGACCCTGTTGGGGGACCGCCCCATCGCCAGCCTCATCGATCAGCCCCTGGTGAACGCCCCGGACCTGGATGCGGTGTTGAGCGTCCTCGGCGCCCTGTATGTGCCGGCGTTCTTCACGAGCCCCGAGCTGCTCAGCCTCCACCTCAGCCGCATCGTCGCGCTCAGTCTGAAACACGGCCACACCCCCGCCTCCGTCCATGGGTACTCCTGGTTCGGGGTGATGGCGGGCCACGCCTTCAAGAAGTACCGGGAGGGTCAGGCCTTCTGCCAGCTCGCCCATGCGCTCGTGGAGCGTCACGACCTGGCTGCCCTTCGCGGCAAGGCGCTTCACGCCCTGGAGCGGGCCAACTGCTGGACCGAGCCCCTTGCCCTCTCGCTCGAGCTGAACCAGAGGGCCTTCCAGCACGCGCTCCAGGCCAGTGACATCCAGATCGCCTGCTTCGCCGCCTGTCACCTCGTCACCAACCGCCTCACCTTGGGGCACCCCCTGGAGGAGCCTCTACCAGGAGTCGATCGCCCGCCTGGACTTCGTGAGCAAGGCGGGCTTCGGGGGCGTGAGGGATGTGCTCCACTACACGCAGCGCTACGTGCAGCAGCTGCGCGGGCTCACTCCCTCGTTCGACTCGCTGAGCGGGGAGGGTTTCGACGAGGAGACCTTCGAGGCCGGGCTTCCCTCCAACCAGAGCACCACGCAGGGCTGGTACTGGCTCACCCAGGCGCAGTCCCGCTTCCTGCGCGGTGCGTACCCGGAGGCCCTCGAGGCCGTGGACAGGTCCTTCGAGCTGCGCTGGGCCTTGTTGGGCCTGCTCCCGAGCCTGGAGCTGCACTTCTTCCGCGCGCTGATCCTCGCCGCCTGCCACGGGGGAATGGCACCCGGGCAGCAGCGTCTGGCCCTCGAGGCCATCCGCGGCCACCAGCGGCAGCTCGCGGAGTGGGCGGAGCATTGCCCTTCGACCTTCCGCGCCCCCGAGCGGCTGGTCTCCGCGGAGCTGGCCCGGCTCATGGGCCAGGAAGGGGAGGCCCTCCGCGCCTACGAGCAGGCCCTCCAGTCCGCGCGTGAGCATGGCTTCATCCAGAACGCGGCCCTGGCGTGTGAGCTGGCCGCCCGCTTCTGGCGGGAGCGCGACGTTTCCACCCTCGCCGAGGCCTATGCCCGCCAGGCCCGCGCGGCCTACATGCGCTGGGGCGCCCATGGAAAGGTCAAGCACCTGGACCTCGAGTGGCCGCTGCTGGCCTCCACCGAAAGCGCCGAGGGGACGGACACGGATACCGGTTCGACGCAGCTCGACGCCCTCACCCTGGTGAAGGCCCAGCAGGCCATCTCCGGGGAGATCGTCCTCGAGCGGCTGGCCACCACGCTGCTGCGCGTGGCCATCGAGAACGCCGGTGCCCAGCGCGGCGCCCTGCTGCTGCCGCGGGGGGACACGCTCCAGGTCGTGGCGCTCTCGGGCACTACGCCCGAGCACGCCACCGCCGGCTCGGACGAGCCGCACCTGCCGTGGTCCCTCATCTCCTACGTCAAACGGACGTGGGAGCATGTGCTCATCGGCAATGCCTCCCAACCCCACCCGTTCGCGGCCGATCCCTGGTTGGCGCGCGGCCGCGCCCGCTCCGTGCTCTGCCTGCCGCTGCTGCGCCAGGAGGAGTTCCGCGGCGTGCTGTACCTGGAGAACGATCTCGCCGCCGATGCCTTCACGCCGGCCCGGCTCTCCCTGCTCGGCCACCTCGCCTCGCAGGCCGCCATCTCCGTGGAGAACGCGCGGCTGTACGCCGACGTCCAGCGCGCCGAGACCGCCCTGCGCCGCGCCAATGACGAGCTGGAGAAGCGGGTGGAGGAGCGCACCCGGGAGCTCAAGCAGGCCCAGACCCGGTTGGTGGACACGGCCCGCACCGCGGGCATGGCCGAGGTGGCCGCCAACGTGCTGCACAACGTGGGCAACGTCCTCACCAGCGCCGTCATCAACCACCAGGTGCTGCGCCAGACGGTGGAGTCCTCGCGCGTGGGGCGCTTGAAGCAGGCCACCACCCTGCTCGACGAGCACCGTCATGCGCTGGCGGACTTCCTCACCCGCGAGCCGCGGGGCCTCCATTTGTTGGATTACCTCTCCGTGCTCGCCGACGAGCTGCTGCGTGAGCAGGCGACTCTGCGCGAGGGCATGGAGGCGATGGGCATGCACATCGAGCACATCCGCGCCATCGTCCACATCCAGCAGAACTACGCCAGCAGCACCCTCCTCACCGAGGAGTGTGACCTCGCGGGGCTCGTCCAGGATGCGCTGAGCATCCTCATGCCCGCGCTCCGGCGCCACGGTGTCCACGTCACCCAGGAGCTCGCCATGCTTCCTCCGGTGCACCTGGACAAGCACAAGGTGCTGCAGATCCTCATCAACCTCATCGGCAACGCCAAGAAGGCCGTGAAGGGGCTCCCCGAGGGGCAGCGGCAGGTGCACGTGCGGCTCGACGCCGTGGGCCGCAGGGCTCGCATCCAGGTGGTGGACAATGGCATCGGCATTGCCCCGGAGAACCGCGAGCGGCTCTTCTCCCAGGGCTTCACCACGCGCGAGGGCGGCCATGGGCTGGGCCTGCACTCCAGCGCGCTGGCCGCGAAGACGCTGGGAGGCCGTGTCAGCCTGGAGAGCGATGGGCCCGGCAAGGGCGCCACCGCCATCCTCGAGTTGCCGCTCGAGGGCGGAGAACCGGGTTGAGCGGGTAGCGGCGGGCCTGACGCCCTGCATGCGGCCGGACGGGCGGAGGAGACTCCGCGTCCCCTGGGAGCGGGCCGGGTGTCCCGTGCTTCCAGCCCGGGACCGGGTCCCCACCTTCCAGCCAGGGGGTTGCCATGGACTTGAAAGGCCTCGCTTGGCTCGCGGTCGTGCTGTTCGTCCTCTGGGTGGTCGCGGGCTTGATCTTCAAGATCTTGGGAGCGGCCATCCACCTGCTCCTCATCGCGGCGGTGGTGCTGGGCGTCATCAGCCTCGTGTCGCGCGTCCGCGGGTCCCGCCCACCCAGGTAGCTTAGGATGCCGGGCGGACCCCTCCGCGAGGTGATGAATGGATCGCCGCAAGGCCGCCGTCTTCGTGTTGTGCGCCAGTGTCAGCCTGAGCGGCTGTGAGAGTGAGCAGGGCAGGTGGTTGGCGCAGCGCCAGCGGCAGCTCGGCCTGGCGCTCGCGGAGAAGGCGGAGATCGCCCAGAACCTCAACGAGCGCCGCCGCGAGCTCGACGTGCTCGAGGAGAAGCTCGCCGGGTTGAAGCTGTATGAGATCCACGCCGGGGACTTCTCCCGGATCCTGTCCGACCATGACCTGGATACCCTGGAGATCGACGAGGTGGAGGGGGCACTGCGCGTCCGTTTCGGCGCCTCCGGCGGGGCCTCCCGACTGCTCGAGGCCCTGCGCGCATTCCCCGAGTCGGAGCGGGACCTCGTGCTGAAGCGCGTCTCGGCCGAGCCCACGGCCTGGTCGGTGGAACTCGAGGTACCCGCCGAGCCGGTGGTGTCCGTGCGGGAAGGATCGTCCACGCTCGGGCCTCCCGCGCCCGCGAAGCCCATGCCCGGGCCGGGTTTTCTCGAGTCCGTCTTCGACCGCAACCGGCGCTCGCAGCAGAGGGAGGAGATCCGGATGATGGAGCGGAATATCTCCGAGCCTCGACAAGGTCCTGGGCGAGGTTTCCCATCTCGGCCGGCGCAAGGCGGTGCTCGAGGCCCGCCTTCGCGCCTCGGAGGAATTGAATACGGCCGAGCGGCTCGCGGGGCAGCGGGCCCTCGTCGAGGCCCTGTTTGGTGGCCGCAAGCCCCGGCTTTTGACTGGCGTGGCCGAGTTCCAGGGCCGCCAGCTCACGCTCCGGAGCCTGGGTCAGGGGGATGCCGCGAGGCGGCTGGCCTCCCTGTCCGAAGTGGGCCAGGTGGTCGAGGCCGGCACCGACGCGATCGTGATTTCGACCGCCGCGCGGCCGTGAGCAGTACCCCAGCCCTCTCCCAGGGGGAGAGGGGGCATACACAGAGGGGAACCCGGGGTCCGGATACCCTCACCCTGTCCCTCTCCCGGAGGGAGAGGGGTTGTGACTCCGTGGGTCTGTGGCCCGCGGACTCCCGGCTCAGGCCCTCAGGGCCACCACCGTCACGCCGTCTCCTCCCTCGTGGTTCTCTCCCGGACGGAACATGCGGATGTACGGCGAGGCCGCCAGGTAGTCCCGGATCGCCTGCCGCAGTGCTCCCGTCCCGTGCCCGTGGATGATCAGCGCCGACTCCTCGCCGCTCCTCATCCCCCGGTCCAGGAACGACTCCACCTCCGAGAGCGCGTCCTCGGCCCTCATGCCTCGCACGTCGCAGCGGTAGTTCGTCGCCTCCACCGCCTCCGGCGCCGCCGCCTTCGCCCTCTGGAGCTGCTGCACCTGCTTGTTGCGCTCCGGGAACTTCGACTCCTTCGGCTTCGGCGCCCTCGAGCCCGACAGCTCCGACACCGGCACGCGCATCTTCATGATGCCCGCCGCCACCAGCACCTGGTCCCCGTGCAACTCCAGGATCTCCACGTCCTTGTTCAATCCCGAGTGCCGCACCCGCGCCCCCACCCGCAGCTCCGCCGGCGGCGGTGCCTCCACCTGGAACAGCTCCGCCCTCGCCGCCTTCGCCCGCTGGCTCGCCTCCTCCGCCCGCTGCAGCAGTTGCGCCCTCGCCTCCGACGCCGCCTTCTCGTTCGACTGCGCCCTCAACACCTTCAGCAGCTCCTGCACCTCCGCCGCCGCCTGGTCGCTCGCCGCCGCCACTTCCTCGTTGAAGCGCATCAGCCGCGCCTTGCGCTCGCGCTCGAACTGCTGCTTCTGCTCCTCCAACTGCGCCCGCAGCCGCTCGGACTCCTCCGCCGCCACCTTGGCCCGGTCCAGCTCCTCCTGCAGCTTGCGCCGGTCCTCCTCCGCCGCCGCCAGCGCCTTCGCCAGCGCTCCACCCGCGTTCATCACCAGGTCTCGCGCCCGTGTGCAGATGTGCTCCGGCAACCCCATCCGCGACGCCACCTCGATGGCCGACGACGCACCCGCCGCTCCGAGCTGCAGCTTGTACGTGGGCGCCATCCTCTTCGCGTCGAAGCCCACCCTCGCGTTCAGGAAGCGCGGATCCAGGTGCGCCAGTGCCTTCAGCTCCTCCAGGTGCGTGGTCACCAGCACCACCGCCCCCTTCGTCAGCAGCTCCTCCAGCACCGCGATCGCGATGGCCGCGCCCTCGCGCGGATCCGTGTCCGCGGCGATCTCGTCGATCAGCACCAACGAGTTCTTCCCCACCGACAGGGTGATGTCCCGCAGCATCGTCACGTGCGCGCTGAACGTGGACAGGCCCTGCGACAGGTCCTGCGCGTCACCCACCGTCGAGTGCACCGAGCGGTAGAGCGGCATCTTCGAGCCCTCGCCCGCGGGAATCGGCAGGCCGGCCCGCAGCATCAGCGCGCACAGGCCCACCGCCGTCAGCGTCACCGTCTTGCCGCCCGCGTTCGGTCCGGACACCACCAGCGCCCGCGCCTCGCCCTTCATCTCCACGTCGTTGGGCACCACCTCGGTGTCCCTGAGCACCAGCCGCGGGTGACGCAGCCGCAGCAGCGTCAGATCGTCCACCCCGGAGAACTCGGGCGCGTGCGCCCTCAGGTCTCCCGCCAGCACCGCCGCCGCCTCCACCTCGTCCAGCTCCGCCACCGCCGCGATGCCCTCGAGCACCTTCGCCGACTCGCGCCCGAGCTGGTTCGTCAGCTCCTGGAGGATCCGCCGCTCCTCCTCCGTCACCACCGATTGGGCAATGGCCAGGTCGTTGCCCATGCCCACCAGGCCCTCGGGCTCCACGAACAGCGTCTGCCCCGTCTGGCTCGCGTTGTGGACGATGCCCGGCACCTCGCCCCGGTAGTTGGACACCACCGGCACCACGTACCGGCCGTTGCGGATGGTGTAGTAGTTCTCCCGCAGCTTCGGCAGGAAGTTCTCGTCGTGGAGCTTCTCCTCCAGCCAGCCCTTGATGCGCCGGTGCAGCCCGCGGACGCGATCCCGCGCCTCGCGCAGCTCCGGGCTGGCGCGGTCGGAGATCTCCCCGTCCGCCTCGAAACTCCGGTCGATGCGCACCGCGAGCTGCTCCAGCATGGGCAGCCGCCGGGAGATGGCCGCCAGCCGGGGCACCACGTGCTGCCGCTCCTCCAGCGCCTCACGCGTGCGCACGAAAGCGAACAGGAGCTGCGCCGACGCGATGAGCTGCCGGGGCTCCAGCAGGCCTCCCTTCGAGGACAGTTCCAGCGCGTTGCGCAGGTCCGTCACCCCGCCGAGCGGCAGGGAGAACTGCTCCTGCGCCAGCCGCCGGGCCTCGGCGATCAGCTCCAGGGCCTCCGCGACCTGCTCCTCGCCGGCGAGGAACGGCCGGGCGAGCGCACGCTCCCTCCCGGGTTCGGTGCGGCAACGATGAGCCAGCGCGCGGAGCACATCCGCGAATCCAAGGTCTTCGAGCGTTCTCTGAGCAATCTGCACGGTCATGGGTTTCATGCGCCGCCGGGGCGCCCGTCAAGAAGAAGGTAGGGTTTTGAAAGCCAGTGCCGCTCTGCTATCTGCCCGCCATGCTCTGGCTCGTGGTGGCGGGCACGCTCGCGGCTGCCATGGACGCATCGTCTTCCGGGGACCTGACAGCGGCCCTGGCCCGGGAGGCCTCGGGTGACAGCGCGGGGGCCCTGGCGTCCGTCCAGGCCGTGGTGCGCGTCTGGCCCGCCGAGGCCCTCCCCCGGTTGGAGGCGGCCCGGCTGCTGCTGAAGCTGGGGGGAGACCTGGACCAGGCGGAGACCCACCTCGACGTGGCGGCCGCCGTGGCCCCCGACAACCCCCGCGTCCATTACCTGCGCGGGTTGCTGTGGGAGGAGCGAGGCCACCCCCTGCTCGCGGCCCGCTCCCATGAACTGGCCGTCTTCTATCGTCCGTCCTACGAGGATGCTCGTTTCCGGCTCGCCGGCCTCTGGGCCTCCCTGGGTGACTGGCTCAAGGCCGAGCTCCACTACCGCTTCCTCGCTCGCTCCCGTCCCGAGTGGGTGCAGGTGCGCCTCCAGCTCGCCCGGGCCATCGAGGAGCAGGGCAGGGTGGAGGACGCGGAGAAGGAGCTGCTCCGCCTCAAGGCCGAGCAGCCCACCAACGCCCTCGTCATCCGTCAGCTAGCGAACCTCTACGAGCGCACGGGCCGGGCGAAGCTGGCGGCGAAGCTGCGAGCGGGCCTGGAGCCGCCTGCTCCCCCCAAGAGGATGCGTCCTCTGCGCCCGTCGCGCCGGTAGGGAACCTTTCGTTCCCTCCGTGATTGCGTGGAAAGCGCCACTGCATACACTGCGCGCGCCTTGAAGACCGCCAACCTCGCCATTGTTTTCACCGACATCCAGGGCTTCACCGAGCGAACCAGCCGGCAGACCCTCGAGCAGAACCAGCGCCTGCTCAAGGTGCACAACGATCTCCTCACGCCCGTCTTCAGGTCCTTCGGTGGACGCATCATCAAGTCCATTGGCGATGCCTTCCTCGTCACCTTCGAGTCGCCCACCCAGGCGGTGCTCAGTGGCATGGCCATCCAGGACCGGCTCTGGCAGTACAACCGCTCCGCGCTGGATGCCGAGCGGCTCGACGTGCGCGTGGCCATCAACGTGGGCGAGGTGCGGGTGGAGTCCAACGACGTCTTCGGCGAGCCCGTGAACATCGCCTCGCGGGTGGAGTCCATCGCCGAGGCCGGCGAGGTCTTCTTCACCGAGGCCGTCTACCTGGCCATGAACAAGGCCGAGGTGCCCGCGCAGGAGGTGGGCGCCTTCGAGCTCAAGGGCATCCCCGGGAAGATCCGCGTCTTCCGGGTGCCCCGCGCGCCGTACCGTGTGGAGGTACCCGTCGTGGTGCACGTGGCGCCCGGAGCCGAGGCGCCGCTCCCGAACGAGCAGCCGCCCTTCGGCAACCTGGCCCTCTCGCGCATGCCGGGCTCCTCGCATGCGCAGGGTCCGGATCTGGCCTCCACCGCGGCCGCCCTGGGCTCCCGCGCGGCCACCGCCGGCGGCAAGCTGATGGAGCGCACCCGCACGGCCCTCCAGTCGGTGAAGACCGCACCTCGTCCCTCGTTCGCCTCCTCGCGCAATCTGGCGGTGGGCGGCGGCGTGCTGGCGCTGGTGCTCGGCATCGGCTTCGTGATGGCGGACAGCGAAGCGGAGAACGCCATCGAGGAGGTGGCCGAGGCCTCCTCCGCCAAGGAGAAGCTCGCGCTGGTCCCGAAGACGGAGAAGCTCATCAGCCAGGAGAAGGATCCGGGAGAGAGGGCCTGGCTCCACGGGCAGCTCGCCGAGGCGCTGGAGGCACCTGGCCAGGCGGTGGGCTTCTACCGGAGTGGCGTGAAGGCCGGCCACGGTGACTCGGAGGACCGGCTCCTCGAGATGTTGGAGCACCCGGAGTGCCGCGTGCGCGTCAACGCCGCGGAGGCGCTGGGCGAGCTGAAGCTGGCCTCCGCGCGGGACGAGCTGGAGGACCTGGCCGAGGACGGCGGCCCTGGCGAGGATTCGGGCCTGTTCGGGTGCGACTCGCGCAAGGCGGCGAAGAAGGCCCTGGAGCGGCTCGGCCGCTGAACTGTTGGGGGACGACATGAGACAGGTGAAGACAGGACTGGATGTCTGGGTGGAGCAGGGCTTCGCGCCGCTGAAGGGCAAGAAGGTAGGCGCCATCGTCAACCCCACCAGCGTGGACTCGCGCTTCCGCCACCTGGCGGATCTGCTGGCGCAGACGTCCGGGGTGAAGCTGGCGGCCCTCTTTGGTCCCGAGCACGGGATTCGCGGCGAGGCCCAATACATGGTGGCCGTGGGCGAGGCGCGCGACCGGCGCACCGGCGTCCCCGTGCACAGCCTCTACGGCTCCACCTTCGAGTCGCTCTCGCCCCGCGCCGAGTGGTTGCAGGGGCTGGATGCGCTCGTCTTCGACATCCAGGACGTGGGCAGCCGTTACTACACCTACGTCTACACCATGGCCCTGGCCATGCAGGCCGCGGGCAAGGCGAAGATTCCCTTCTACGTGTTGGATCGGCCCAACCCGCTCAACGGCGTCACCATCGAGGGCAACCTGGTGGGCGAGCGCTACCGCTCCTTCGTGGGCCTGTACTCCATCCCCAACCGGCACGGCATGACGGCCGGCGAGCTGGCCCGCCTCTTCAACGACGAGCAGGGCTTCGGCTGCGAGCTGACGGTGGTGCCCATGGAGGGCTGGCGCCGCGAGGACTTCTGGTCCGATACCGGGCTGCCCTTCATCTCGCCCTCGCCCAACATGCCCACGCCGGACACGGCGCTCGTCTACCCGGGCATGTGCCAGGGCGAGGGCACCAACGTCTCCGAGGGCCGCGGCACCTGCCGTCCCTTCGAGCAGTTCGGCGCCCCCTGGGTGGAGACGGACGCGCTGATCGCCCGCCTGGAGCGCGAGAAGCTCCCCGGCGTCGCCTTCCGCGCCGTGGGCTTCACCCCTACCTTCGACAAGTACAAGGGTGAGTCCTGCAATGGGGCCTTCATCCACGTCACCGACCGGAACGCCTTCCTCCCCCTGCGCACCGGCCTGGCCATCTTCCAGGCGCTCTACGAGCTGGGCCAGGGCGGGAAGTTCGCCTGGCGCGAGGACGCCTACGAGTTCGTCGACGACGTGCCGGCCTTCGACCTGCTCTGCGGCACGGATCAGGTCCGCCGGGGAATCGAGTCCGGCTGGCCGCTGGATCGTCTGATGGAGGGCTTCGATACCCAGGCCCGGGACTTCGCCAGGCGGAGGGAGCGTCACCTGCTGTACGCTCGAGGGTCGTGAGCCAAGACGTGATCGGCATCCTGTCCGACAGCCATGGAGATCTGGCCGCTTTCGAGGCGGCCTATGAGCTGCTGCGGGCCAAGGGCGCCCAGCGCTTCATCTTCCTCGGCGGCCGTTATTCCGATCTGGACGAGTGGATCCTCGACCGGCGGGAGCGCAGCCGGGGGGGCCGGGAGTACTCGGGGGCGGACTTCATCGAGGACGTGGCGAAGTGGCTCGCCGTCACCGAGCAGAAGCCCCGTCCTCGCTCGCTGTCCATTCCGGACGATGCGCTCAAGGAGCTCGATGATGATCCGCTGCTCGTGCGCGAGCACTTCCTGCGGACGCCGGAGCGCGACTCCATCCAGTACCGCGACCCGAGCATCCCCCGGAAGGTGCTGGACATGGTGGGCGACACGCTCTGCTGCCTCACCTATGACAAGAACGATCTGAGCCGGGACGATCTGGTCAACGCGCTCATCTTCATCCACGGCAAGGAGTCCGAGCCGAAGCTGGTGCAGATTGGCCCGCGTTTCTTCCTGACGCCGGGACGGCTGGCGGGGGCGGCGGAGCAGACGTGCGCCCTGCTGGAGCGCGTGGACAAGGATCTGCGCTTCTCGGCCTTCCGGTTGGATGGGAAGGCCGTGTTGGAGCCGCAGACGTTGGCGGTGGATCGCCGCACCAAGCTGTCCGTCAAGTGAGGCCCCCCTTGCAGGTCGCGCTCCTCGGAGGCTCGTTCAACCCGCCGCACGTGGGCCATCTGCTGGCGGCCCACTACGTGCGCGCCACCCAGGGCGTGGACGAGGTGTGGCTGATGCCCACGTACGTTCATCCCTTCCGCAAGCCGACGGTGGACTTCGAGCACCGCGTGCACATGTGCGAGCGGATGTGCCAGGACGCGGCGGGCTGGATGAAGACGTCGCGGGTGGAGAGCGAGGTGGGCAAGGACGGGCGCACGGTGGACACGCTGGATTTCCTCCAGGCGCGCCATCCGGAGCACCGCTTCTCGCTGATCATCGGCTCGGACATCCTCAAGGATCTGCCGCACTGGAAGGACTTCGATCGCATCCAGCGGATGGCGCGCGTGGTGGTGCTGTACCGCGCGGGCTACCCGGCCGATGAGACCGTGGGGCCACCGTTGGCCATCGTGTCCTCCACCGACATCCGTGAGCGGCTGAGCCGGGGCGAGTTGCCCTCGGACCTGGTGCCGCGCATGGTGCTCGACTACGCCCGCGAGCATCAGCTCTACGGGTTGTGAGCGCCCAGGCTCGTGGAGCCGGGGGGCGCCTCGGCCCGGTTCTCCTGGCCGTGGCCACGCTGGTGTTGCTCGGGGGCTGCGCCACGGGCCACCCGCGCGGCGGTCTGACGAGCGGCTTCGGCCTCCATTCGCGCGCCCATTCAGCCCCCCGGAGGCCAGCGGGAGGCGCGGGCGGCTTCCCCGGGCCTCGGGAGGGCAGGGCGGAGGGGCTGGCACCGGCCCCGCTCTCTTGCGCGGGCGTGGCCCTGCCGCCGGGCTGGCCCGATTTGTCGGCCCGAGACGAGGAGCTGCTGGCGCCCTTGCTGGGGTGCTCGCCCGCCGAATTCGTCCAGGTGCAGCAACGGGTGGACATGCCCCGGCTGCTGGAGACGTTGGAGGACTGGGGCGCCGTACGGCTCGGTGCGCTGGGTCCCGTGCGAGACGATGCCGCGCCCCTCCTGCAACGCAAGCGCGCCGCCTTCCTCCTCACCGCCACCGAGCGGTACGGCCTCGCGCATGCCGAGGTGTTCGCGCTCTTCGTCCTGCATTCGGCCCATGACGACGAAGTGAGGGAGGTGCTGCGGCTGCTGGCCGGGGACAAGCAGTTGGGGCAGACGCTGGGCCTCATGCCGGCCGTGCGCGAGGAGTTGGAGGCGCGCGGCGTGTCCCTCTCGGACTACCCGGACCGGGCCGAGCAGGCCGGAGACGTGCTGCGAGGCCTGGGCCGTGCCGCCCGGGATGCGCTCTCCAGCAGTCCCACGAGTGACGGGGCCCGCTACCTGGAACTGTCCTCGCTCTGGGGGCAGTTGCCGCCGCCCTACCAGCAGGCCCTCCACGAGGTGGAGCGGGCCCAGATGGAGCGGCACTTCTCCCCGGGTCATGTGGTGTTGGGCGGTTTCGATGCGCTGACGTTCGGCGTGCCGCTGGGCTTCTACTCCCTGGTGGCCGGGACGGGTCATGGGGCGTACGCACTGACGCAGGGCCAATACGAGCAGGCCACGCGCGAGTTGACGCCCGCGGCGCTGCTGGTGGCCCTGTACGCGGGTGGGAAGGGCGTGCGCGCCCTGGTTGGCGCTGGGCCGGGAGGCGTGCGTGGGTCCCTGGTGACGGAGCCGCGCATGAGGGCTCTCCAGGAGGTGGCGCGGCAGTTGGAGGCGCGGCTGGGCGTGGAGGGCCTGCGGGAATTGGCCCGGGACATCCGCGCCAGCCGTGAGGCGGGCCACTTCGTCGCCGTGGGAGGCGTGGATGCCGCCCTGGCCTTGCGCGAGGCGCGGGGCGATGTGGCCAGGGCGCAGGCCTGGTTGTCCCAGGCCAGGCCCCAGCAGGCGGGCCCCACTGCGACGAAGGGCGGAGAGGGGAAGGGCTCCGGGGACGTGGCCTCCGTGGCGGACGATGCGGCACGTCCTTCCCCGAGAAGCACTCGTGCAGGGAAGCACCAGGGAGGCATGGCCTCACTGGTGGACGAGGATGCCGGTCTCACTCCGGAGGTGGTGCAAGCCAAGCTCGCGCGGGTGGAGTTCGACTCCGCGGGCCCTCGTCTGGCTGGGAACGTGGCGGTGCTGGAGAAGCAGCGTCCCTCCCTCGACGCGCCACCGCCGGGAGCCGCGGGACACCCGCTGTGGAGCGAGTATGTCGCCTATTACGAGAACCGCGTCGCACAGTTGAAGCAGGGGACGGCGGTGAAACCGCCCCTGGCATGGGCCGGGTACGAGCGGATGCGGGGGTGGTTCGCCCGGGGGCTGGCCTTCGAGCGCGCCATGGTGGAGCTGCTGCGCGCCGACGCGGCCCTGCCTCGGGGACTGCGGCGCTTCCTCGGGGACTTCGACAAGCCCCGCATCGAGACATACGTGGGAGTGAAGAAACCGGAGAGCGGCCTGCGCTTCGCGGACGTGCTCGTCATCGAAGAAGGCGTGCACGCCGGCCCGCTCCCTCGCGTGGAGACGTTCAGCTTCAAGAGCCGGGACCTCTCGTTGCTTGAGGATAACGTTTTGAGGGCACAGATGAGGGCGGACGTGAGCGAAGCCCTGGGTTATTACGGCGAGACGCTGGACATCCGCAGGCCCTCTCTCAAGCCCCTTCTCGGAAAGGGCGGCGAGGTGCCGGTGCAAAGGGTCCGCCTCATCTACGAGGGCGGCGCACTCAAGCCCGCAACTCCGGATGCTTTGAATGCAGCCGTGAATGCAGCCGAGAACGCCGTTCCGGGAGTGGAGGTGCTGTTCCAATGAAGGTGCTGAGAGCTCACGACCTGGGTGCGGAGGACCGTCTTCGGCTTACCTTCAAAGGAGCCTTCGACCATCAAGCGGTACTGGAGCGCGAGTTGGAGCCGTTCCTCCAGTCGCTTGAGGAGTACGCGGGCGAGTGGATGCCGGACGTCGTGGGCGGCAAGCGGCGACGCAGGTATGCCCGTGCTGCCATTTGGAAGGCCCTGGAGGAGGAGCGCATTGAAAGATGCACACACATAGGGCTCTACCGGACGAAGTGGCCCGCGTTGGACATGACGCTCCATCTCTGGTTCCCGCCGCTTCCTCCCGAACTGGACGTCTCGGTCAACCTGCAACCCCTGCCTTTTTTCGCGAAGGAGGAGCGCTGCCACGAGTTCGTGGCCATGGTCCGCGCCTGGGCCTCTCGCTACCCGGTCTCCTACGCCGCGGCCCACAGCATGGCCGACAGGGATTTGGCGAATTTTCCCAGTTTTGGCCGTGACAAGGCGGTCTGGCACCGGGACGGTTTCGACAAGATCTACGAGGTGTGCTGGCTCAACGTCTTCGGCCCCAAGCTGGTGGAGACCGTCGGCCGCGAGCGCATGCTGTCCACACCGGCCCACCAGGTGGAGGAACTGCCCAACGGCTCCATCCTCCTGGTGATGTCGCCCACCCCGGCGGACTTCGCCAGCGACGCGGCCCGCCAGGCCCAGGCTCGCGCGCACGTCCACCTCCGGCCGGACCTGGATTTCGACACGGTGCTGAGCACCCTGCGCGAGCGCAGCGCCGCACTCGCCCCCGTCGAGCCCCGCTTCCATCCGGATCTGGCGCCGCTCCTCTTGCGCACGCTGGACCGCTCCGCCATTCACGAGCGCCAGCGCCGGATCGCCGAGCTCAACGCCTGGCAGCCTCCCGCGCCCGAGGAGTGGCTCCCCACTGACGCCGCCCTGCCTTCCGACGTGGAGGACCCCGAGCGTGCTCGCGAGCACTACGGCGACCTCGCCGAGCACCTCGTGGCACTGCTCCACTCCGAGGTCCCCTCCGTCTTCGAGGAGACCCCCGAGTCGCTCACGGACGCCAACTTCTACTTCTGGCGCGAGGAGTTCCCGAAGAGCCGTCTGCGGGAAGCCATCGACGCCCATGCGGTGCCCGCCATTGGCGCCTACCTGGGGGAGGTGTTGGTGCGCAATCTGGGGGGACGGTGGATTCCGCGCCAGAAGCTGGAGGAGGTGCAGGTGCTCGTGGGCACGCGTGTCTGGTTGCCCTTCGTCCGGGCCCAGCACTACATGCGTTCCTGCCAGGCCTTGCTTGATTACTCCCTCACCCAGCTCTACCGAGAGGCCGAGCGGCACCGCGCCTGAGCGCGATCGTCCTTCGATTTTCCCAAAGCATTTCGGACAAATTTGCTTTTGGCCAGGGAGTGGGGGCGTTCACACATTGGCTCTGAGAGGAGCGCCCCATGAACTCGACCACGTCCGTGTCTCCACCTGACTCCCCACAACCGCGGGACCAGCCCTGGCACGCGCTGCCGTCCGAGGCGGTGCTCGAGACCCTCCAGACCCACCCCGAAGAGGGCCTCTCCGAGGCCGAGTCCCGCGCCCGGCTCGAGCGCCATGGCCCCAATGTGCTGCAGCGCGTCTCCGGTGAGAGCCCGCTCAAGCTGCTGTGGCGCCAGGTGAACAACCCGCTCATCTGGGTCCTGCTCGCGTCGGCCGGCCTCGCCATCGCCCTGGGCAAGATAACGGATGGCCTCATCGTCCTCGCCGTGGTGGTGCTCAACACCCTCATCGGCTTCGTGCAGGAGTTCCGCGCGGGCAAGGCCATCGAGGCGCTCACGCAGATGGTGCCGGAGAACGCCACCGTCCTGCGCGATGGCCAGAAGCTGACGGTGCCCTCCTCCTGCCTCGTGCCCGGTGACGTGGTGCTGCTCGCCTCGGGAGACAAGGTGCCCGCGGATGTGCGGCTGCTCGCCGCGCGCAACCTCCAGGTGGAAGAGGCCGCGCTCACCGGCGAGTCCGTCCCCTCCGAGAAGCGGTTGGAGACCGTCGCCGCGAGCGCGGGCGTCGGCGATCGCACGAACATGGCCTTCGGCGGCACCCACGTCACCTACGGCACCGGCACCGCCGTGGTGGTGGCCACCGGCGGCGCCACCGAGCTCGGCCGTATCTCCCAGATGCTGCGCGAGACGGTGGATCTGCAGACGCCCCTCACGAAGGCGCTCGCCACCATCAGCCGCTACATCACCGTCTCCATCCTCGTCATCTCCATCATCCTCCTGGGCGTGGGTCTGTTGCGTGGCTACAAGGTGGCCGAGTCGCTCATGGCCGCCCTCACGCTCGCCGTGGCCGCCATCCCCGAGGGCCTGCCCGCCATCGTCACCATCGCCCTCGCCATCGGCGTGCAGTACATGGCCTCCCGCCGCGCCATCATCCGCAAGCTGCCCGCCGTGGAGACCCTCGGCAGCACCACCGTCATCTGCTCCGACAAGACGGGCACCCTCACCCGCAACGAGATGACGGTGCAGGCGTTGTGGACGCCCACCTCGGTCTGGTCCCTCTCGGGCGTGGGCTACGCACCCCAGGGCGAGCTGCGCCGCGAAGGTCAGCCTCCAGGCCCCCCCTCCGAGGACGCCCGCGAGCTGCTCGTCGCGGGGGCGCTCTGCAATGACGCCTCGGTCCGCCCCAAGGACGGTTCCTGGGAAGCTCACGGGCGATCCCACCGAGGGGGCGCTGATCGTCGCCGCCGAGAAGGCCGGCTTGAAGGTGGACGAACTGCATGAGCGCCACCCCCGCGTGGATGCCATCCCCTTCGAGTCCGAGAACCAGTTCATGGCCACCCTCCACGAGGACGGGCAGGGCGGCCGCTTCATCCTCCTCAAGGGCGCGCCCGAGGTGGTGCTGCGCCGCTGCGCCATGGGCGAGGGGCCCGGTGCCGGCAAGGTGCTCGCCGAGGTGGAGCGGCTGGCCTCGCGGGGCATGCGCATGCTGGCCGTGGCGAGCAGGTCCGTCCCGGCCTCGCACGCCGGCCTCCAGTTCGAGGACGTGGCGGGCGGCTTCCGGCTCCTGGGGCTCGAGGGGATGATCGACCCTCCGCGCGAGGAGGCCATCCACGCGGTGAAGGGCTGCCATGCCGCGGGCATCACCGTGAAGATGATCACCGGAGATCATGCGAAGACGGCGGAGGCCATCGGCGCGCAGCTCGGCATCCTCGATGGGAGCCAGGTGGTGACGGGTGCTCAGTTGGCGGAGATGGATGAGACCCGGCTGCGCGAGGTGGTCACGGCCTCCCACGTATTCGCCCGTGTGGCGCCCGAGCACAAGCTGCGCCTGGTGCGCGCCCTCCAGCACGAGGGGCATGTGGTGGCCATGACGGGCGATGGTGTCAACGACGCGCCCGCGCTCAAGCAGGCCAACATCGGGGTGGCCATGGGCATCACCGGCACCGCCGTGTCCAAGGAGGCCGCGGACATCATCCTCACGGACGACAACTTCGCCTCCATCGTCGCGGCGGTGGAGGAGGGCCGGCGCGTCTACGACAACCTCATCAAATCGCTCGCCTTCGTGCTGCCCACCAACCTGGGACTCGCCCTCATCCTCATCGTCGGCGTGGCCTTCTTCCCCATCATGCGGCTCAACGGCGAGGACGTCCCGCTGCTGGCCATGCTTCCCACCCAGTTGCTGTGGATCAACCTCGTGGCCACGGTGGCGCTCGCGCTGCCGCTCGCCTTCGAAACCCGGGAGCCGGATGTGATGCGGCGGCCCCCCCGCCTTCCGAGCGAGCCCGTGCTCAGCCGCTTCGTCCTCCTGCGCACCTTCCTGGTGGCGGTGCTCATGTGTGCCGGTGCCACCGGCCTCTTCCTCTGGGAGTACAACGCCGCGCTGGCACGGGGGCTGACGCACGAGATGGCGCTCGCCGAGGCGCAGACCATGGCCGTCACCACGGTCATCATGTTCCAGATCTTCTACCTGCTGAACTGCCGCTCCCTGCGCGACTCCGTCTTCCGCATCGGCCTCTTCAGCAACCCCTTCGTCTACGCGGGCATCGGGTTGCTGGTGCTGCTGCAGCTCGGGTTCATCTACCTGCCTTTCATGCAGAAGGTTTTCGACACCGCGCCCCTGTCGCTCCAGGAGCTGGGACTGTGCGCGCTGGTGGGAGCCGCCGTCCTGCCCGTCATCGGCGTGGAGAAGTGGTGGCGCTCGCGGCGTGCGCGGCACGATCGGGAAACCGGCAGCCCGCTCCGTCTGCGGGTTCCACGGCGCGCGACCGTGGGGTAGTCCCTCGCCGGGTAAAAGAACTGGTTGGCGTGTAAAGTAATCCAGACGCAGGCGCTCGCCCGGGTTGCGTCCCGGGTGGGCCTCCCGTCTACTGCCTCCACAAGGTCCCCCGGCCTTGCCCCCTCTCGTGGCCCCCCCATGCCGGCGTTGAAACGCATCCTGTTGGTCGAAGACAGCGAGAACGATGTCACCCTCATCCTGTCCGCTTTCGCCGAGGCCCACCTCGCGGACAAGGTGGTCGTGGCCAATGATGGCCAGGAAGCGCTCGACTACCTGTACCGGCGGGGCCCCCACGCCGCGCGTCCGGCGGACAACCCGTCGGTGGTGCTCCTGGATTTGAAGCTGCCCCGGGTGGACGGGCTGCAGGTGCTGAGCCGGATGAAGAGTGATCCGGACCTGAAGCTGGTGCCCGTGGTGATGTTCACCTCCAGCCGCGAGGAGGTGGATCTCGTGCGCTCCTACGGCCTGGGGGCGAATGCCTATGTCATCAAGCCCGTCTCCTTCCAGGAGGCTCGAGTCCGCGCTCGAGGGGCTGCGCATCTTCTGGACGGAGGTGAATGAGCCCCCGCCGGGCAGTGCGCCCGTACTGAAGGGGGGCGAATGAGCTTCGCCCCCATCTCCAAGGCCCCGCGGGAAGCGGGCTCCCGGACAGGGTCTCTCCTGAGCGTGCTCCTCCTCGAGGACGACCCGCTCGATGCCGAGCTCATCCAGGAGCGGTTGGAGCGGGGAGGACTCCCCGTGGAGTTCACCCGCGTGGACTCCGATGGGGCCTTCACCGAGGCCCTGGCCGATCGCCGCCATCAGCTCATCCTCTCGGACTACAACATCCCGGGCTTCCATGGCCTGTCGGCGTTGCAGCTCGCGCGCCGCACCCGGCCGCAGCTTCCCTTCATCTTCGTGTCGGGAGCGCTCGGGGAGGAGCGCGCCATCGAGCTGCTCAAGCAGGGCGCCACCGACTACGTCCTCAAGGATCGCCTGGAGCGGCTGGTGCCGAGTGTGGAGCGTGCCCTGCGGGAGGCCCGCGAGAGTGCCGAGCGGCAGCAGGCCGAGCTGCGCCTGCGGGAGAGCGAGGAGCGCTACCGGCTGGCCGTGAAGGCCACCCGGGACGCGCTCTGGGACTGGGATTTGAAGACGGGCCAGATCACCCGGAACGAGGATGTCTGGGAGCAGTTCGGCTATCGCGATCAGAAGGTGGACCCCACCGGTCAGTGGTGGCGCGAGGCCGTCCACCCGGAGGATCTCCCGCGCGTGCTGCAGGGCCTCCAGGCCGTCGTCGAATCACCCGAGGGCGATCGGTGGGAGATCGAATACCGCGTGCGCCGCAATGATGGGCGCTATGCCACGGTGGCGGACCGCGGCTTCCTCGTGCGGGACGAGCACGGCCGGGCCAGCCGGATGGTGGGGGCCATGCAGGACGTGACGGCGCACCGGGCCGCCGAAGCCGAGGCACTCCAGCGTGCCGAGTTCGCCCAGCAGCTCATCGGCATCGTGTCCCATGACCTGCGCAACCCCCTGGGGGCCATCTCCATGAGCGCCGAGGGGCTCGTGCACCAGGCGTCCCTGGGCGAGCGGGATGCCTTCTACGCCCGCCTCATCCTCACCAGCGCCGAGCGCGCCACCCGCCTGGTGCGGGATCTGCTCGACTTCACCCGGGCGCGCCTGGGTGGCGGCATTCCCTTGCATCGCGGCAACGTGGAGCTGCGCGCGCTCGTCCGGCAGGTGTTGCAGGAGGTGGGGCTCAACCACCCCGGGCGGCAGCTCCACGAGCATTACCAGGACGCGGGCAAGGGCCTGTGGGACGCGGACCGGCTGGCGCAGGTGCTGGGCAACCTGGTGAGCAACGCCCTCCAGTATTCGCCCCGGGATGCGCCCGTCTCGGTGTCGGTGGTGGGGGAGGCGGACGCCGTGGAGATCGAGGTCCACAACACCGGCGAGCCCATCCCCGCCGGGTTGATCGGCCGCCTCTTCCAGCCCCTGCAGCGCGGCGAGGACGCCTCCGACAACTCCCGCCGCAGCATCGGGCTGGGCCTCTACATCGTGGATCAGATCGTCCGGGCCCATGGGGGCGCGGTGGGCGTCCGCTCCTGCGAGCAAGAGGGCACCACCTTCCAGATTCGACTGCCGCGGATGCCTCTCCCATGAAGACCTCCCAGTTCTTCTCCAACGTGAGTCACGAGCTGCGCACCCACCTGGCGCTCATCCTCGGGCCCGCGGAGTCCCTGCTCGTGCACGGCCACAACCTCACCGGAGTCCAGCGCAGGGATCTGGACGTCATGCGCCGCAACGCCGTCCAGCTCCTCAGGCACGTCGATGATCTGATCGACACCGCCCGGATGGACGTGGGGCACATGACGCTGGCGTACGCCGAGGTGGATCTGGCCGCGTTGGTGCGCGAGGTGGCCAGGCAATTCGAGCCGCTGGTGTTCCTGCGGCACATCACCCTCACCGTGGACGCGCCCGGGCCCCTCTCCGTGCAGGTGGACGTGGAGAAGCTGGAGCGGGTGCTCATCCACCTGATGTCCACCGCCTTCAAGTCCACTCCGGACGGTGGACGCGTCCGCCTGTCGGTGAACGGGGCTCCCGGCGAGCGGGCGCTGCTGGAGGTGGAGGACTCGGGGCAGGAGGCCACGCGCGGACAGCCGGGTTCGGAGCTGGGCCTGTCCCTCGTGCGCGACTTCGTCGCGCTGCACGGCGGGCTCGTCCGCGTGACGGAGGCGCGGGGCGGCGGGGCGCTCTTCCAGGTGGAGTTGCCCTGTCAGGCGCCCGAGGGCACACAGGTGACGCGGCGCGCTCCCGAGGTGGCCTGGGGGCTGGAGGCGGGCCTGGCGCTGCGCAGCATCCTGGAGGCACTCACCCCCCAGGTGGACGAGCGGACCCCGGCCGACGCCCAGGCCCGGACGCAGGACACCGTACGCCCGGCCGTGCTGGTGGTGAAGGACAACCCGGAGGCTCCACCGCTTCCTGCTGGATGCGCTCCAGGAGGACTACCGCGTCATTTCCGCCTTCGATGGCCAGGAGGCGCTCGAGAAGGCCCGGTTGCTCCGGCCGGACCTCGTCCTCACCGGCCTCCAGCTCCCCCGGCTGAGCGGTGATGCCCTGGTGGCCGCGCTGCGCCAGGAGGAGTCGCTCGAGGGGGTGCCCATCGTGGTGCTGTCCACGAGTGACGATGAAGCGCTCAAGCTGAAGCTGCTGCGCGAGGGCGCCCAGGACTACCTGGTGAAGCCCTTCTCGGCCGAGGAGGTGCGCGTGCGCGTGCGCAACCTCGTCCAGCTCAAGCGTGTCCGCGAGGAGCTGGAGCGGCGCAACCACGAGCTGGAGCAGCTCCGCTCGCGGGAGGAGGCGCACTACCGGGCCATCCTCGACGCGGCCCCGCCCGTCATCTACGTCAAGGATCTCCAGGGCCGCTACCTGCTGGTCAACAGGGCCTTCGAGTCCTTCATCCGCCGCAATCGTGGGGCGCTGCTCGGCAGGACGGACGAGCAGCTCTACAGTCCCGAGATCGCCGAGGCGTTCCGCCGCAATGACGTGGAGGTGCTGCGCCGCAACGGCCCCGTGGAGTCGGAGGAGTGGGCACCCCACGTGGATGGGCTGCACGCGTACCACTCGATCAAGTTCCCGCTGCTGGACACGTCGGGCCAGCCCTATGCCCTGTGCGGCATCTCCACGGACATCAGCGTCCAGAAGCGCGCGGAGGTGGAGCGCGAGCGCTTCTTCCAACTGGCGCCGGACATGTTCTGCATCGCGGGCCTGGACGCCCGCTTCAAGCGCGTCAACCCGGCCTTCTCGCGGGTGCTGGGCTGGAGCGAGGCGGAGCTGCTCGCCCAACCCTTCCTGGATCTCATCCACCCACAGGATCGGGAGCGGACGGTCCAGGAGCTGACGGACATCGAGCAGGGCCAGCACGCCCTCCACTTCGAGAACCGCTACCTGTGCAAGGACGGCTCCTGGCGGTGGCTGGCCTGGACGACCTCTCCCTCGACGGAGGATGGCTTCATCTTCGCCGCCGCGCGTGACATCACCGTGCAGCGCGAGGTGCAGGAGGCGGTGCGGCTGCTCAACCAGCAATTGGAGCAGCGCGTGAGCGAGCGGACCCGGCAGCTCGAGGAGGCCAACCGGGAGCTGGAGTCCTTCAGCTACACGGTGAGCCATGATCTCCGGGCGCCCCTGCGCCACATCACCGGCTTCGTCGAGCTCCTCGAGCGCCATGCCCGCGGCGTCCTGGACGCCAAGTCCCAGGGCTACCTGCGCACCATCTCCGAGTCGGCGCGGCGGGGCGGCCAGCTCGTGGATGATCTGCTCGCCTTCAGCCGCATGGGCCGGGTGGAGATGCGCCAGTCCCTCCTGCAACTGGAGCCGCTGGTGGCGGAGGTGTGGGAGGAGCTCGCTCCGGAGCGCGAGGGCCGGCACATCCTCCTGGAGGTGGGGCCGATGCCGGAGGCGAGGGGAGACCCCGCCATGCTGAGGCTCGTCTTCAAGAACCTGCTCGGCAACGCGGTGAAGTACACGCGGCCCCGGGAGGAGGCCCGCATCGGGGTGACGGCCGAGCGGGGCGAGGAAGGCCTCGTCATCCACGTGAAGGACAACGGCGTGGGCTTCGACATGGCCTACGAGGACAAGCTGTTCGGCGTCTTCCAGCGGCTGCACCGTGCCAGCGAGTTCGAGGGCACGGGCATTGGCCTGGCGCACGTGCGGCGCATCATCATGCGCCACGGAGGCCGGACCTGGGGCAAGGGCGCCCTGGGGCAGGGAGCCACCTTCTCCTTCTCCCTGCCGGTGGCTCCCGCGCCCTGAGCGGGCTCAGCCGCCCGGCCCCGCCCGGGTGACGCGGTATGTCATGCCGCGGCGGCGAGGGGGCTGGCAACCGCTTTTTCCCCTGGGGTCGCAGGGGGGCGGAAACGTTTTCCGGGGTGAATCGTACGTGAGTCAGGAGATGCGAAGTCCCACGGACGAAGAGGCTCATGGAACGCTTCTGCGACGGTGACCAGGCGGCTTTCGAGGCGCTCTTCGCCCGGCATGCCGGACGCGTGCAGGGCTTCCTGGCGCGGATGGTGCGGGATGGGCCGCTCGCGGAGGATCTGCTGCAGACGACCTTCCTGTCCGTCGTCCGGGCGAGGGGCCGGTACGAGCCGGGCACGCGCTTCGCTCCCTGGTTGCTGACGATCGCCGCCAACGCGGCGCGGGATGCGCTGCGCCGCCGCCAGCACGTGGAGGCGTACGCGAAGGATCGGGATCCCTCGCCCGCGTCGGTCCCACCCGGAGTGGGCGATCCCGGCATGCGCAGGCACATCGAGGATGCGCTGCAGCAGCTTCACCCGGACCAGCGCGAGGCGGTCATCCTCAGCAAGGTCGAGGGGTGGTCGTTCGAGGAGATCGCCTCCATGCGAGGCATCAGCGTGGGCGCGGCCCGGGTCCGGGCGCACCGGGGATACGAGAAGCTCCGGCAGTTGCTGGATGGGCTGGAGGAGGCCTGATGCGACCGTCCATCGATGCCTTGCTCGCCGAGGAGCCTCCGGACCGACAGCGCGGCCAGGGAGCGGGCGCTGTCCGCCGCTCGCCAGGAGCTGGCGCACCCTCGTCCGGTGCGGCGCTGGCGGACGCAGGCCACGTGGGTGTTCGCGGCGTCGGCGGGCCTGGCGGCCGGGGTGGCCGGGGTGCTGCTCCTGCTGGGGCGGACGTCCGGTGCCGTCCTGCTGGGCCGCGCGCCGCTCCTGGCCCTGCTCTGGGCCACCAGCGCGGTGTGCGCCTGGGCCGCGGTCTCTCCGCGCGGCCGGAAGCTCGAGCCGTGGGGCGTGATGATGGCCCTGGCCAGCGCGGCGGCGCTCGTCCTCACCCGGGGCCCGGCCACCGAGGCCTCAACCCTGCCGGAGTGGGTCTGCACGGCCAGTCACATCGGGGTGGCGCTCCTCCCGCTCGCCGTGGCGGTGGCCGTCCTGCGCGGCGCCGCCTTCCGTCCCTTGCGTGCCCTCCTGGCCGGTCTCTCCGTGGGAACCACGGGCGCCTTCCTGGGAGAAGCTCGCGTGCACCCTGAGCTGGCAGCACGTTCTGGGTTACCACCTGTCCGCCTGGGCGATCGCCGCCGTCGCGACGCTCGCCGTCTCCAAGTCCCTCGAACCCCGGTCTTTCGCGCCATGATCCAGGATGCCACTCTCATCGTTTTCGAGGACGTGGAAGGCGCTCCCGTGCGCATCGGCGAGACGGTGAAGATCGTCGGTACCTCGGCGGATGACTCCATGAACCGGCGGTTCCTCGGCCAGGCCGGCGTCGTGGTGGCGCTGGTGTTCGATGACCCGGACCTCCAGTACCCGCATGATCCGCTCATCCAGGTGCGCGTCGGCGACGTGGGCGAGGATCTCTTCTTCCCGGAGGAGCTCGAGCTGGCGCCGGAGTGGGCGAGGCGGCGGATCGCCGAGCTGAGGCAGTCGATGCGGGAAGTGGAACGGCGCGACCTGGAGCGGATGACCTGAGGCGGCGCCCGCTCAGCGCTCCCGTCGCGGCAGCCGCTCCACCATCTGCCGCGGCTTGAGGATGCCGAACGGCAGATCCTTGCGGCCGGCCATCGACAGCACCCGCTTGTCCTTGCTCACCAGCCAGGAGGCGCCCACGCGCGCGGCGAGGACGAGGAACTTCTGGTCATCCCGATCCCGGCAGCGGGGCAGGGGAGGCACGGGCATTCCGGGCTCCTCGGCGGCCATGCGCACGAGGCTCCGGTAGCGGGCCTGGACCGCGTATCGTGCCGCCTCGTCCAACGCGAAGGAGGGGTAGGCGAGGACGAGCTCCAGCTCCCCCAGGGTGTCCACATCCGCCCAGGCGGTGACCTCGCCCGCCGTCAGGGCCTGGGCCAGGGGACGCACGGTGGGGTCGTCGAAGACCAGCAGGTCCAGGACCACGTTGGTGTCGAGCACCAGGGGCAACGGCGGCGAGGAGGGCACGGGGGACATGGTCAACGCCAGGAGACTCCGGCCGGGGGCTCCTCGCCCGTGATGGTCTTCATCCAGGCGCGCAGTGCCTCCCTGTCCGAGGGGAGATCATCCAGCCAACGCCGGAGGGTGCCGTCCTCGCCCGTGGAGACGAGGCCGCGGCCATCCGGGAGGAATTCCACGGAGCCCACCTGCCCGCTGTGGCCGCGCAGCATCCGGCCCTCGCCGGTGGCCAGGTCCCACAGCCACACCGTCTTGTCGAGACTCGCCGCGGCCAGCCGTGTGCCGTCGGGAGAGAAGGCGATGTCCCGGACCTCGCCATGGGGGCCGCGCAGCGTGAGCTGGAGCTGGCGCGTCCGGGCATCCCAGATCAACAAGCGCCCATCCTTCTGGTTCCGGCTGGCCACGCGGTCTCCCGCCGGGGAGAAGAGGACCTCCAGCACGCCCGCGCCGCTCGCGTCCATGCGATGGCTCTGGCCGCTGCCCAGCTCCCAGAAACGCACGGTGTGATCCATGGCGCCCGTGACGAGGTGCTGCCCATCCGGGGAGAAGGCCAGGGAGCGGACGGAGTCCTCGTGGCCCTTCAGGACCTCGAAACGTCCCGAGGCCACGTCCCACAACCGCACCATCCGGTCCGCGCTCGCGGAGGCGAGCCGTGTGCCCTCGGGCGAGAAGGCGACCTGCCACACCCGCTTGCCGTGACCGCCGAGCAACCGTCCCGTTCCGGCGGAGGGCTCCCACAGGCGCACGTCGCCGCCCTCGTCGGCCGTGGCGAGCCACCGGCCATCACCGGAGAAGGCGAGGGTGGACACGCGGAGCGAGTGACCCGCGAGGGAGCGCTCCACGCGTCCGGTGGTGGCATCCCACAGATGGACCTGGCCATCGGGCGCGCTGGCGGCGAGCCACCGGCCATCCGGGGAGAAGCCCAGTGCGCTCAAGGGGAGTCCGCCCCTCTCCAGGAGCACCGTGCCCGAGGCCGCATCGACGAGGCGGAGCTCCCCGTTCGAGGACAGGGAGGCCAGCCGCCGGCCATCGGGCGAGAGCGACAGGGAGATCTGCGTCGTCTTGACGGCCGCGAGGATGCGATGGCTCTCCGCCTCCACGGAGAACAGGCGCACCTGGCCATCGGCGCTGGCCACGGCCAGGCGCCGGCTGTCGGGGGAGAAGAGGACGGGGTTGGTGTGTTCCCGGGCGCCGCGCAGGATGCGGACCTCGCGCGTGGAGAGCTCCCACAGGTGCGCGGTGCGATCGTCGCTGCCGGAGGCCAGCCAGCGGCCATCCGGGGAGGTGCTCAGGCTGGTGATCCGCCCGGAGTGGCCGTGCAGCTCCGTCAGTTGTCCGGTGGTGCTCTCCCAGAGCCGCACGGCCCCATCCAGCCTGCCGAGCGCCAGCGTCGAGCTGCCCGGGATGAAGACGAGCGCCGTGAGGGTGCCCAGTCCTCCCGCGAGGAGCCGCCCCTTTCCGCTGCGAGGCTCCCAGGCGTACAGCTCTCCCGTGGTGCTGCCCGTGAAGAGCCTGCCGTCCGGAGCGAACGCGTCCGCCCAGACGATCCCCGCCTCCTTCACGAACTGGAAGGTGCCTCGCGTCAGGCTCCCGATCGCCGATTCGGAGGCCTGGGAGTGGTAGCCGCGCACGAAGACATGGTCCCCGTCCGGCGAGGGGAGGAGCTGATCGATTCCCTTGACGCCCGTGTGGAACGTCCGCGCCGCGCCCGTGCCCAGGTCCCACATGTGCAGCACGTCATCCGACCGGCTCGCGGCGATCAAACACCGCTCCCCACAGGCGACATCCAACGCCGAGACCGGGCCGGACAGGGTCGCGAACAACCTGCCCTCGCCCGTCTCCAGGTTCCACTCGCGCAGCGTGCCGTCCTTGCCGCTCGTGATGACCCGTCGGCCGCCGGGGAGGAGCTGGATCCGCCAGACCTCGTCGGTGTGTCCGGAGAAGATCCGGCCCTCGCCCCGCTCCACATCCCAGACGCGCAGCGTGTGGTCGTCGCTGCTGGAGAGGAGATACCGGCCATCGCTCGTGAAGGCGGTGTCGTTGACGGCCTGCTGGTGGCCGTTCAGCACGGAGGCGAACCCCTGGGCCCGGGCATTGGCGGCGATGGTCCGCACCTGGCTCCAGCGGTCGAAGCCGGGCGAGAGATCATTGAGCCAGCCGATGGCCTTGTTGGGATCCTTCTCCACGGCATCGCGGGCCTGCATCAGCAGGAGCTCGTCGGCCCTGGCCCGCGCCCGTTGTTCGGCCTTGTGGGCGAGATCCCTCTCGGACACGACGCGGCGGACGCTCACCACGCCCAGGGTGGCGAGCAGGACCAGCGCCACTCCCGTGACCATCATCGCGGCCCGGTAGCGCCGGACGAAGCGGCGCAGCAGCTCCATCCGGGAGTAGTGGTAGGCCCCGACGATCTGTCCCGTCTGGAAGCGCCGCAGATCCTCCGCCAGCTCGCGCGCGGTGGCGTAGCGCCCGGAGGAGCTCGCGCCATGGCCTTGGTCACGATGGCCAGCAGATCCTCCGGGATGTGCTTCTGGCGCTCGGAGAGCGGCGGCGGCGGGCCGCCCACCACCCGTTGCAGCACCTGCTCCGAGGTCTTCCCCTCATAGGGACGGGTCCCGGCCAGCAGGTGGTAGAGGATGGCGCCCAGGGCATAGACATCGGCGCGCTCGTCCACGGGCTGCCCCTCGGCCTGCTCCGGTGGCATGTACGCCGGCGTCCCCATCACCGTGCCCACCCGCGTGAGGCCACCGTCCACGGCGGGAGCGGCGGGAGGCGGGGCCTCGCTGGACTCGGCACCGTGGTCGCGCGAGAGGTCCTTGGCCAGACCCCAGTCGATGACGACCGTCTCGCCGAAGTTCCCCACCAGCACGTTGGCCGGCTTGAGGTCGCGATGGATGATGCGCTCGGAGTGCGCGTACGCCATGGCTTCGGCCACCGCGAGCACGTGGGGCAGCAGCGCCAGCCGCTCCTTCAGGGTCTTCCGCTCGGAGATGACGTCCGCCAGCGAGCGGCCGGACACCAGCTTCATGGAGTAGAAGGGCTCGCCGCCCGGCCAGCGTCCCGCCTCGTACACGGGCACGATGGCGGGATGCTGCAGGCGCGCGGTGACGAGCGCCTCGGCCACGAAGCGGGGCTCGGTTCCGCGGGCCGGCGCGAGCATCTCCTTGATGGCCACGGGCCGGTCCAGCCGCAGGTCCCTCGCGCGCAGGATGCGGCCGATGCCGCCGCGGGCCAGCTCTCCGGTGATGGAATAGCGGGATGGATCCACCTCCGGCAGTGACCCCGGGGAAGGGCCCTCCGTGCCCGCCTGCCGGGCGGAGAGCAGGGTGGTCCGGGTCCCCGCCTCGGCATCTTCCGGCGCGCCGCCGGGCTGGACGGTGAAGGTGCTGTCGGTCCCGGGATTTTCCCGTGCGTCGATGGACCCGCCTGCCTCGGTCGGCCTGGCTTGGCTCATGGCGCCACCAGTCTACGGCAAGAGGCCGCCGTTGGCTCCACCTGTCCGGGATACGCCTGCCCCCCCGCCTGCCAGGGCTGGAAGGTATGGCACTATCCGGTTTGTAGGGGGCTGAAGCTTTCAGGAACCCAGGGGGGGAAGTCCGATGATGAGCCAGGGTCCGTGGGCGTGGTTCGTGGCGCGATTGGATGGCTTCCTCTCGGAGTCCTTGCGCCGGGGTTCTCCCCTCGAGCTCGGCCGGGCCCGGTTGCTGGCGGGGACGTGCCTGGGGCTGCTCGCCTGCGACGCGCTGATCCTCCTCCTGGTGCTGCCAGGCCCGGGCCACTGGAGCCTCATCCTCGTGAGTCTGGTGTGCGCGATGGGCTTCGGCGGCGCGCTGGTGCTGCTGCGCCGTGCGTCCTCGACCCGGCCCCTGGCGCTGCTGCTGTGCTCGCTGGTGACGGCGGGGACGATCAACAGCAGCCTCCAGTTGAAGGAGCTGGCGGTGGCCACGCATGCCTCGGTGATGCTCATCCCGGTGCTGTCGGTCTACCTGCTGGGGTGGCGCCTGGGCCTGCTCTTCTCCGTGCTCGCCAGCGTGAACGTGGGCCTCGTCTTCCCGCTCCACACCTGGGGCTCGCTGACGGAACCCGGCCAGACGCTGTGCGTCTTCGCGGCCCTCTACGTGCTGTGTGCCTGGGCGGTGGGCTGGCTGTTCGTCTCCGCGAGGGACGAGGCCCAGGCCAGGGTCGAGCGGACGCTGCGGACCCTGCGCGAGAGCGAGGGCAAGCTGGTCAGCCTCCTCCAGAGCACGGATGACCTGGTGATCTCCGTGGATGCGCGGGGGCACGTGGCCACCGCCAACGACGCGGCGAGACAGCTCTGCCGCCGGGTGATGGGCAGGGAGCTTCACGTGGGGGAGGCCGCCTTCAAGGACTTCCCACCGGAGGAGCGGGCCCGGTGGCTCGGGTTCCTGGACCGGGCCCTCCAGGGCGAGCGGGTGCGGGAGGAACTGAGCCTCCCGTTGGATGGGCGGCCGTTCACGTTGGAGCTGACCATCAACCCCGTGAAGGGCGAGGACGCATGCGTGGTGGGGACGACCCTCTTCGGCCGTGACATCACCGCGCGCAAGGAGGCCGAGGCCCGGTTGAGCCAGATGCACCGCAACCTGTTGGACGTGTCGCGCGAGGCGGGCATGGCGGAGATCGCCACGGGGGTGCTGCACAACCTGGGCAACGCGCTCAACAGCGTGAACGTCTCGGCGGGCCTGGTGACCGAGCAGTTGCGCGGCCTGCACGTGGCCGGGGTGAGCCGGGCGGTGGAGTTGCTGGACGAGAACGAGGCGGAGCTGGGCACCTTCCTCACCGTTGATCCGCGGGGGCGTCAGTTCCCGGCCTACCTGAGGGAGCTGGCACGGCGGCTCACGGAGGAGCGCGAGCGGGTGCTGACGGAGATGGACACCTTGTCCTCGAGCGTGGAGCACATCAACGCCGTGGTGCGCATGCAGCAGCAGTACGCGCGCTCCTCCGGGATGCGGGAAGAGTTGCTGGTGCCGGAGGCTCCTCGACGACGCGCTGCGCCTGCACGCCCTGGCCTTCGAGCGGGTGGGCATCCAGGTCCTGCGCGAGTACGCCCCGGTGTCACCGGTGTGGGCGGACCGGCACAAGCTGCTGCAGATCCTGTTCAACCTGGTGAGCAACGCGCGTCATGCGTTGCTGGAGAGCGGGCGCCCGGACAAGCAACTCTCGCTCCGGGTGGGGCCGGGGACGGCCGGGCGGCTGCGCATCGAGGTGGCCGACAACGGGGTGGGGATTGCCCCGGAGCATCTGATCCGCCTCTTCGCCCAGGGATTCACCACGAAGAAGGACGGGCATGGCTTCGGGCTGCACCTCAGCGCCCTGGCGGCCGAGGAGCTGCACGGCTCGCTCTCCTGCACCAGCGAGGGCCCGGGCGAGGGCGCCACCTTCATCCTCGAGCTGCCCACCCGTGGCGAGCCGCTGGCCGGGACGTCCGGAGACGACCGGCCAGGGCCCGGAGTCCACGTTACTGCGGGTCGACGGGCATGATCTTGATGCGCTCGCCGTTGGCGCCCTCGGCCTTGGTGGCGTTGGAGGAACGCTGCGCGTCCGTGGGGGTGCCGATCGCGAAGCTCGCGACCCGCGACCGCTGGGCGCCCTTGAACTCACCGGACACGGAGACGACCAGGTGCGAGCGGCCGGCGCCCCGCGTGAAGGCGACGTCGTAGCTGGCCGTCGAGGCCTCCGGGAAGTTGACGCCCTCGGCGAGCGTCGGCTGGCTGGTGACCGTCAGCCCGTCCAGGCCATGCACGCTCACCCGCACGCCGGTGGCCGGGGAGTCGAAGCGCACGGTGACCCGGGCGGACGACTCCTCGAGCTGGGCATTCACCACCACCGGGGCCTGCATCTTGCCGTGCACGGGCTGCTCCGTCGCGGCGGTGGAGGCGGCCGAGGGCGGCGTGGACTTCGTCGAGGAGGAACAGGCCGCCAGGGCCAGCAGCGCGAGGAAGCCCGGGACGGCAGCGAAAGTCTTTCGATTCATGTGTGCTCCTGAATTCGTTGGCGAGGGAGGGGACCCGGTCACGGGCTCGTGATGGAGATGGAGACGCTGTAGCTGCCCTCGGTCTCCTTGAAGCCCGTCACGACCAGGACGTAGGTCTCGCGGTTCTCGGTGGTGACGCTGAAGGATTCGGTGCCGGAGAGGTTGTTGTCGGAGGCGCCCACGACCTCGCCCTGCTTGTAGAGCTCGATGCCCACGTCATCCGTGGAGGTCGCCGAGACCGTGACCCGGGAGCCATCGCCATAGAACACGTAGTACTGGTTCTGGTACCACGTGTTGTACGCGTAGCCCCCGTCGAGGGTGAGCCTGTTGCTGTACGGGAAGGAGTACACGCCGCTGTACATGGGGAGCATCCGCGAGTCGCCCTCGCCCCAGACAGAGGAGATGGGGCCCATGTCGTAGCGGGCGAGCAGGGTGTTCACCGCGGCCGCGTCCACGCCCGGCTGCTCCTTGAGCGTGGTGATGAACGAGGCGATGGTCGTCATCGCGGGCGTCGTCTTCTGCTTGCCCACCAGGACGTCGTAGAAGGTGCCCAGTCCCACGGAGATCTGGTCGTACCCCGACTCGTTGGTGCCCGAGTCGTAGAGGTCATAGAGGAGCCGGTGCACGCTCGTCTCGGAGAACACCCCGGGGTTCGGATCATCGGTGTCCAGCGGCTCGGTCTCGGCGTCGATGCCAAAGGCCGTCAGCGTCCCACCCGCTCCACCCCAGACCGTGTCGACATACAGGGACTCGGGCAGGAGGATGGCCGCGAGGGCGTTGCCGTAGCCCTCGCCAAAGGCGATGCGCGGATCGAGCACGTCACCCCGGCCGTGCGGGCCTCCGGGGCTGTCCGAGCGCGACAGGTTGTTCTCGAAGTAGTGACCCCACTCGTGGACGATGACGTGGCTGTCGAACTCGTCGGTGTCCGCGCCCGCCTTGCCGAGGATGTAGATCTCATTCTCCGCCGGGGAGAAGTGCGAGGTGCTGATGAAGCCGCTCGCCTTGTCGCCTCCCTGGGGAACGTTGTCCGGGCTCCAGTTCACCTTGAGCGCGGGGAAGGTGACCGGGCGGACCGCCATGAACGCCTTGGCGGCGGTGTACATGGAGTCGAGCACGGCGAAGGGTGCGGCCGAGCGGCGGGCCGCGTCGTAGGCACTGCCCGACCAGCCGTGGCCGGCGTGCAGGTTCACCGACGTGTTGGCGGTGGTGATCGTGCTGCCAATCCCCCAGATCGCGTTCCCGTCCGTGTTGTCCTCGACCTGGATCCGCGGGCTGTCCGTCTTGGCGAGCGCCTCGAGGGTGATCGCTCCGATGCCCCCGGCCGTGTAGGCGAGCTGGTAGTTGCCCTGCTCATCCGTTTTCGTCGTGGCGAGGACGGTCGTTCCCTGCCGCACCTGGACGACCGCGTTGCGCACGGGCCGCTTCTCCGCCTGGGCGAAGCCCAGCGTTCCCGTGGCCGTCGTCGCCGAGTAGGTCGCCGGGACGAAGTCGTAGGTCACCTTGCCGCTGACCGCCCCATTGCCCTTGCCGATTCCCCCGCCACCGCCGCCTCCGCCTCCGCCCCCGGGGCATCCCGCCGCCAAGGCGACGAGCATGGCGTATGCCGGTACACGCCCGATGCGGCGTGTCGAAGCCCTGCTGAACATGTGCATGCTGTTTCCCCCGCTGCCTTTCATGGCAACCAGACTGGGCCCGGGTTTCCTGTCCTGCTGTCAGGAATGAGACGGACGCGTTGTACCCTGGGGCGTACCACCGTCCCGCACCGCGGCGCAAGCCGAGCCAGGTTCGCCGATAGGGGAGCGTCAACGGTGTGAGCCAATGACAAGCATCCCCGGTGACTTGACTGTTTCTTCGCCCTCCGACTGGGAAATGCGCTGTGCAGCACAGAAACCCTTTCTCGTCCTGGAGCGCGGCTTGTCGTGTTGGAGCGGATGCACAGTGTACGGCCCCCTCTCATCCGCTCCTCTCAAGACAGGAAGGTGGACCATGCGTCGGTACTGGACCGGTGTGTCTTCACTGCTATGCATCAGCGCCCTGGCCGCGGCGGGCACCCCGTTCACGGCCGCCGCGCTCGACTCTCCCTCTCCCGTGGTGGATCCCGCCGCCTGCCGTACCGTCACCATGGTGAAGGGCATTGCCTCGGGCGGTGCCAGCTCCTTCCCGGACTATGACGTCCAGCCGCCCATGGTCCTGGGCAAGACGGCCTTCTTCGCCGCGAACGATGGAACGAGCGGTCTGGAGTTGTGGAAGAGCCGGGGAGGGGAGTCGGACACGGAGCGGGTGGCGGATGTCTTTCCGGGCTCGACGGGCTCGGAGCCGCGCTCGCTGACGGTGGCTGGCAATTCGCTCTTCTTCACCGCCAAGGGCGAGGGCCTGGGCCGCGAGCTGTGGAAGACGGATGGGACGGCCGAGGGCACCGTGCTCGTCAAGGATCTCCGTTCCGGCCCCGAGGACTCGGGCATCACCCTGCTGACGGCGCTGGGTGACACGTTGTTCTTCGTCGCCGATGACGGCGTCCATGGCGCCGAGCTGTGGAAGAGCGACGGCACGCCGGAGGGCACGGTGCTGGTGAAGGATCTCGTCCCCGGTGCCGGAGGCGCGGGCATCACCTCGCTGGCCGTGCTGAGGGACGCGCTCTATTTCGCGGCCGACGGCGGGCCCCACGAGGCCGAGCTGTGGAAGAGCGACGGCACGCCGGAGGGCACCGAGCGCATGGCGTCCGTCCGGGTCATCGAGAGCGATCCCGGCGAGCAGATCATCCAGAGCCTGACGGTGTCGGGTGACACGCTCTACTTCTTCGCCGGATCGCCCTACGCGGGGCAGTGGGACCTGTGGAAGAGCGACGGCTCGGCACCGGGGACGGGGCGGGTGAAGACCCTGGCCCGGAGCGTCTCCGAGTATGCCGCGTCCCCCATGGCGCTGACGCCCGTGGGCGGGCAGGTCTTCTTCGTGTCGGGGGCGGGCGGCTCCCTGTGGCGCAGTGATGGCACGGGCGAGGGCACGTACATCGTCAAGGAGTCGAGCAACGCCCGCTTCCTGACGAATCTCAACGGCCAGCTTCTCTTCACCGCCTGGGACGACGCGAGCGGCTTCGAGCTGTGGCGCAGCAATGGCTCGGTGGCCGGCACGGTGCTGGTCGAGGACATCCGCCCCGGCCGCGACAGCGCGGCGCCCTTCTGGCTGACCGTGGTGGACGGCAAGGTGCTGTTCAGCGCGGAGACCGCGGAGGAGGGCCGGGAGCTCTGGTCCACCGATGGCACCCGCGAGGGGACGGCGCTGCTCCACGACATCGTTCCCGGCCCCGGCTCCTCGTCGCCCTCGTGGCTCACTCCCGTGGGCCCGCGCGTCTTCTTCGTCACCGACGACGGCACCGACGGCGCCGAGCCCTGGGTGCTCAACGACTGCACCCCGCCGGAACTCGTCTGCCCGGCCCGGATGTACATGGAGGCGCAGGGGCCGGCGGGTGCGCCCGTGACGTATGGGATGGCCACGGCGAGCGACAACAAGCCCGGGCTCCCGAGCATCAGCTACAGCAAGATCTCCGGCAGCGACTTCCCCATCGGCAGCACCGCGGTCTTCGCCACGGCGACCGACGAGTCCGGCAATTCGTCGAGCTGCTCGTTCCAGGTGGTGGTCAGCGACACCTCCGCGCCCAAGCTCACCTGCCCGCGCGACATGGAGGTCTGGAGGAAGTACCGGTATGGCGCGAAGGTGGACTTCCGGGCGGAGGCCACCGACGCGGTCTCCAAGCCGGCCATCACCTATGAGCCCGCGCCCGGCAGTGACTTCGTGGTGGGCGTCACCAAGGTCCGCGTCACCGCCTCCGATACCTTCGGCAACGTCTCGCGCTGCTCGTTCGACGTGAAGGTGCGGCGCGACTACGAGCCCCAGGGGGACAGCGGCTGCGGCTGCGGCGCGTCCTCGCCCGGGGTGCTCTCCGGCTGGGCGCTCCTGACGGCCGTGTCGATGCTGGCCGGGCGCCGCCGCAAGTCCGGTGGCTCCAAGTAGGGACTGACGCAGTCACTGGAAACACGAGGGCCCGGTACCCCCGAGAGGAGGGTGACCGGGCCCCGTGGCTTCCGCGGACGGCGGATTACTTGATCAGCTTGTCCAGCGGCTTGGCGTCGGTGGTGCCCTTGTCCTTGGTCCAGTCGATGACGGGCGTCTGCCACGACATGCCCGTCTCCTCCGGCTCCGGGTCCAGCTTCTCGAACTCGAAGCCGTCACCGCCGAAGTAGAGGTACTCGATCGTCGCGACCCGGTACTCCTTCTTCGGATCCAGCGCCTTGCCCTTGGCGTCCTTGAACTTGCCCTTTCCGGCGGACGTGAAGCCCGAGTACACCGCCTCCGGGTTGGCGAGCTGACGGGCCAGATCCGCGCCCTTCACCTGCACCACCATCACCGAGTTCTCGAACGGCAGCACCGAGTACACGCTGCCCTTGGTCACCTTGCCCGCGGGCAGGCCCTCGCGGAAGCCCTTGCGGTTGAGCACCGCCGCGTCCGTGCCCACCTGCTCGCGGATGGCCGTCGTCACCCAGCTCGCGAGCTGCTTGGAGTCCTTCTCCAAGGCCTTCTTCGTGACGCCGATCTGCTCGCCGAGGGCCTGATCCAGCTTGGCCTTGAAGTCGGCGATCATCTTCGCGGTGTCGGCGTCCGGAGCCGGCGCGCCCTCGCCGCCCGTCACGTCCACCATCGTCACCTCCACGCCCGTCACCTGCTCACCCTCGGGCTTGGAGGCGTCATAGGTGTAGGCGGCGCGCAGGTACTTGTCGAAGCCCCGGCCCAGGGACACGAAGGTGGTGTTGCCCTCCTTCGTGTTCACCGGCTGGGCGCAGCGGCCACCGGCCACCAGCGACACCTTCCACTCGGGGTGCTTGCCCACCACGCCCTGGAGATCGCTGGGGCACTCGTCCGCGAGCACCACCACCGTGTCCGCCCCGGACTTCAGGGCCTCGCCCACCGCGTTCGTCAGCGCCTGCTCGTCGGGGAGGACCTCCAGGCCCTCGGCGCGCCCGGACATGGCCGTGGGCACCGTCTTGGGCGACGTCAGGCCCACCACGCCGATCTTCAGGCCCTGGCGCTCGAACAGCTCGAAGCCCGGCAGCTCCCAGTCCTTGGCCAGCGCCGCGTCCTTCACCTTCAGGTTGGCCGCCAGGAAGGGGAAGCCGCCCGCCTTCACGTTCTTCTGGAACTGCTCGCGCCCGTAGTCCAGCTCGTGGTTGCCCAGGGCGGAGGCGGCGAAGCCCATGCGGCCCATCACCGCCGAGGTCGTCTCTCCATAGAAGAAGGAGGAGATGGCCGGCCCGTTCCACGCGTCGCCGATGGCCAGCGCCAGCGTCGAGGCGTCCTTGCAGGGCGCCTGGCCATCCTTGAGCTGGCCGGGGCAGTGCTTCTCCTTGGCGGCCCACCAGCCGAGCAGCTCCGCCGCGCCGGTGGCCGGCTTCTCACCCTCGGCGGAGGGGGTGGGCAGCAACTGGCCATTGGGGCTGCCGGTGACGAGCACCGTCACCGTCGTGGGCTTGGAGGCGGGCTGGGCCGCGGGGGCCTGCGCCGGCTGGGCCGTCTGCGCGGGCGGGGTCTCCTGAGCGGAATTCTTCTCGCAACCGGTGAGGGCGCCCAGGAGGGCAAAGGCCACCACACCGTTGATAACGGACTCGCGATGCATGAGGGCTCCGAATTCGTTGGCGATACGACCGCGCGAATACCACACCTCCCCCCCCAGGTCGCCAAAAAGGGCACCCCCCGCCGGGGCAGGTCCGCCGTGCTAGCCTTCCGGGTGTGTTGAACCGTCAGAAGGACGCCCTGCCTCTTCCAGAGCAGCAGCAGGGTGGGGGGAGCCCCGAGCCCGGACCGGTCACCGCTCGCGAGCAGTGGCTGGGGGTTGTGTGGGCGGACGTGCGTCGGGGTGCCGGACACTTCCACCAGCGGAGTGTTCCGTTGCCAGTGAACCGGCTGGGGCAGCTCGTCCATGGTTTCTGCCTGCCGTTCCACCTGGTGCGGAGCCTGTGGGCGGACCGGGAGTTGCGGAGGCGCTACCTGGCGGTGAGCGTGCTCCAGGTGGCCGCCATCGTCGGGCTGGCGGTGCTGTTCACGGGCTCGGGCAAGGAGGTGGCGGAGACGGTCGTGCCCGAGGATTGGAAGGAGCAGCAGGGCGAGGAGGTGGAGGGGCGGCTGGCGGAGGTGGAGGCCGCGGTGGAGGAGGCCGAGGCCCGGATGAATCGGGCGCGCCAGTTCCAGAAGGTCGCGGAGAGCGCGGCGGCGATCGCCGGAATGGCGGGCTCGGATCCGGAGAAGGTGCGGGCCCAGGTGGAGCAGGCCCTGAAGGAGGCCCAGGCGGCCGAGGAGGGCCGGCGGGCGGCGCGGGAGGCGGCGAAGGCCGAGGGCGAGAAGGCCGAGCGCCAGGAGAGGAAGCGCACCGTCTACCAGGCCGTCTATTGGGCGGCGCTGTTCTCCTCCCTGCAGATCGCCCAGTGGATCGTCATCGCCCTGTCGCGCGACTTCCACACGGTGCTCGAGCGCGAGGTGAGCCTGCGCACCGGAGTGGCGCCGGAGGACGAGCCGCTCACCCCGCGCGTCCGGCTCAACCTGCCGTGGCTGCGCAGGAAGATGAAGCAGCGCTGGCGGGCCTTCGTGGTGTTCGCGTTCGGGGCTCCCGTGCTCTGGGTCGTCACGCTGCCCCTGCCCTGGAGGGAAGAGCTCTTCGCCGCGCTGATGTCCCTGTGGGCCGGCTGGTGGTTCGTCGTCTTCACCGCGAGCAAGAGCGCCCTGGCCTGGAGCGAGCAGGCTGCGCGCGAGCCCTGGTTCCTGCGCGGCTGGCCTGGGCTCGCCGCGCGTCTCCCGCTGCTGGGGCGCTACGGCTCGATGTGGACGAACCACACGCGCGAGGTGTTCTCCCCGGCCGCCAGCGTGGAGCGGCGGCCGTGGGGCCTCGCGGGGCTCGCGGTGGTGCGGGGGCTCGCGGCGCTGCCTCTGGTGAAGTGCTTCCTGCGCCCCTTCATCCCCGTGGCCGCCGCCCATCTGCTCGTGGCCGGGGGTCCGCCTAGCCCGTCAGGGGCCGCTTCTGCTCCTCCGGGGGAGGGCTCTGGTCCTCCTTCGTGAGGTTCAACACCGGATGCGCTCCGCTCAGCGGCGGATGGTCGGACGCGTTGATGACGGCCCGGAGCTGCTGGGTCACCGCGCGGAAGAAGCCCGTGAGCAGCTCCGGACGGTCCGCGAGCAGATCGAGGAAGTCCCGCCGGTCGATGACCAGCACCCGCGTGTCCTGCACCGCCACGACGTCCGTGGGGCGGGGGGCACCGTCCAGCAGGCTCACGTCGCCGAAGGTCTCCTTGGCCCGCATCCGCAGCACGTGCTCGCCGTTGCTGATCGCGTCCACCGCGCCTTCGATGATGACGTAGAGCGCGTCTCCCGGGTCCCCCTGGCTGTAGACGCGCTCGCCCGCGCGGAAGCGCGCCTCGCGGGCAATCGCCGCCACCGCCGCCACGTCGTCCACGTCGCTCTGCGAGAAGACGTGCACCTCCTCGAGGAGGAACAGCTTCTGCACCGTCGCCTGGCTCATGTCTCCCTCTTGGGGGGGCGGCAGATCCATGCCGATCCGGCCCGCCACGTAGCGCGCACACGCGCGCAGCACCACATCCTCGCTGCGGCACAGCCACGCCAGATGCGCCTCCAACTGGCCCGTCGTGCCCGGAGGAAGATCCCGGTGGTGCGACTCCACCTGCTCGCGCACCAGCGCCCGGTCCTCCTCGTTCGTCAGCGTCTCCAGCAGCTCCAGCGCGTAGGCCCGCCGCCGCGCGTCCTGTCCCGCCACCTGCTGGTGCACGCGCCGCATCACCTGGGGCGGGTGCAGCAGGCCCAGCAGGAAGAAGGACAGCTCCAGCGCCTGATCCAGCCGATCGCCCACCACGCGGGTGAGCAGCGAGTGCTCTCCCAGCTCCGCGCGCAGATCTCGGAAGGGCTCCGCCAGGGCGCGGTACACCTCGCGCCGCCGGCCGAGCGCCTCGCGCACCCGGTCCTCGTCCACCGGGTGCTCCGGGTGCTCATCGCGCAGGCGCGACATCTCGGCGCCGATGCGGAAGTGCAGCCGGGCATCGTCGCGCACGTTGGAGAAGAGCAGGGCGTGCAGCGCCCCCGGCGTGCCGATGAGGCGCAGCACCCGCGGCACCTGCAGCCGCATGGGCAGCGGCGCCGTCAGATCGTTGAGCGTCGCCTCCAGCAGGGGCGTCACTTCGTCCCCCAGCGCGGCCAGGGCCTCGCGCGCCTCGCGCCGCTCCTCGCGCCAGGTGAGGAAGGTGAGCAGCCGGGGCGCCAGCTTCACGTAGCCGCCCTCGCCCACGGAGCCCAACGCCACGCGCCGCACCGAGCTGTCCGGATCGTTCAGGTAGGGCGTCAGCATGGGCGTGTAGCTCGGATCCTTCAGCCGTCCGAACAGCCGCGCCACCTCGCGGCGATCCGACACCGGCGCCTGCGCGCCCCGGGCCGTCAGCGCCCCCAGCGACACCAGCGCCGCCGCGTGCCACTTCGTGGTGAGCAGCGCCCCCACGGCCGCGCAGCGCAGCCCCACGTCCGGGCTCTGCAACAGCGGCGGCAGCAGCACCTCCGCCCGCTCCGGCGCCAGCTTCGCCAACGCCCCCACCGCGCTGTCCCTCGGACGCCGCGCGCCCTGCGTCACCAACTGCTCCAGCAGCGGGGCCGTCTCGGTGGCGCCCAGCTCCAGCGCCAGGGCCACGGCGCGCTCCTGCACCCGCTCGTGCGTGTGGTGCAGCAGCACGGGCAGGTGGGGCCGCAGCGGCAGGCCTTCCTCCGCCAGCATCTCCAGCGAGTGCAGCACCCGGTCCGGCGCGCTCGAGCCCAGCGCCTCCACCAGCAGCTTGCGATCCTCGCGGCCCAGCGCCTCGTCGTCCTCGCCGTGGGCGCCCACCTGCTCGCCCAGCGCCTCCACGTAGGCCGGCTTCAGGCGCAGCAGCAGCACGCCCAGCAGTCCGCACACGCCCACCACCACCAGCGCCATGGTGATGCCGTCGGCCGCACGGCCCGCGCCGATCAGCAATACGCCGGCCAGAATCGTGCCGCCCTTGCGCAGCAGTCCGTCCACCGCGCCGCGCAGCGCCTCGCGCTCCTCGTCCGGCACCGCCGCGTACAAGAGCTGCACGCCCACCGGCAGCAGCGAGTAGTTGACGGCGTTCTCCAGCAGCCGCAGCAGGTGGACCGGCCACAGCTCCTTCGTCAGCAGCGAGGCCACCGCCAGCGGCGCCATCGCCGCTGGCAGCAGCGCCAGGTAGCTCATCAGCCCCAGCCGCTTGAGGAGCCGCTCGGCCAGCAGGAGCTGGAAGAGCACGCACACCAGGCCGATCCAGAGCTGCAACGAGCCGAAGAGCGCCGCCAGCCCGTCCTCGCTGAGCGTCCGCTCCACGCGCAGGCGGAAGAGGTAGTCCACGAAGGAGGACAGCACCGCGAAGCTCACCCCCAGCGCCGCCAGCACCCGGGCATAGCTGCTGGTGGCGAGGTACTTCCAGGCCGCCACGGGCGGGGCCAGGTGCCGGGCGCGCATGGGCTGCGGCGCCTCGCTGTGGTGGAAGTGGAAGGCCACGCCCGCCGCGTAGAGCGACAGCGCGCCGCCCACGATGATGGAGGCGGTGCCGAGCCGCTCGGCGAGTCCCTGCACCAGCAGGCCGCCCAGCATGCCTCCCGCCATGCCCACCCCGTTGAGCGCGGTGAAGGCCCGCCGGGCCTCGCGGGCGTCGAAGGCCGACGCCATCCGCCCCCAGAAGCGCAGGGAGATGACCGTGGTGAAGGCGTCCACGAAGAGGTACAGCACCAGCGCCGGAATCCTCTGGCCCATGGACACGCCCGCGGCCAGCCCCAGCACCACCAGCCCGGCCACCCCGGTGAGCACGCTGAGCGACTCGCTGCGCGCGTCCGCCTCCCGCCGCGGCAGCAGCGTCAGCGTCGCCACGAGCAACGCGCCCACCAGGTACAGGTAGGGCATCGTCTGCGACTCGAAGCGCGACAAGACGAGCGCGTTGGCAGCCGTCTTGAGCTGCGTCACGCCAGCGATGAGGGCGAACTGGAACGTCGCCGCGGGCCACAGTCGGTGGCCCCAGGACTGTGACTCTTGGGCTGCCACGGGCAGCGCAGTCTATCTGTCGAAAACCGGATTTTCCATGATGAAGCGCAGGGCCTCACGACTGGAGAGCAGGCAGGCGGGCTTGACTTCCCGTGAAGTGCTCACCACCGGACGTCAGTCGTCCGCCGCGCCGCCGAGAATCCAGGAGCGGATGCGCACCAGCTCCCCCGGGTGGGCATCGAAGTGGTCCGGGGCGTTGCGCGGCATGCGGCTGCCACAGTCCGTGCCGGTCAGCTTCATCATCAGCGCGGAGGCGCCGTCGTCGCCGGGCGCCACCCGCATGGACTGGGAGCACGCCCGCGTCAGCATCGGTGTCCCGACGAGCGCGGCATGGCTCCGGCCCGGTGCCAGGTCCAACCCGCCGCTCCGGCCGTGACACGTGGTGCACAGCGAGTCCCAGAGCACCTGGATGTCCTGGGCGTAGCGCGGCACGGACACCGGCACCGTCACCGTGCCTCGCACCGGGGCCGCGCGGCCGTCGGAGACGAGCACCTCGAAGGTGAAGGCCGTCCCGCTCCCCACGGGAGGGGAGAACCAGGAGATGTCCGCCCCCTCGGGCCCCGAGACGAAGGTGCCCTGGGGGCCGGGCCCGAGCTGGCGCCAGAGGTACGTGAGGGCATCTCCGTCCGCGTCCTCCGCCCGCACCGAGAGCGTGAGGGTGTCTCCGGCCCTCGCCGGCCCGGGAGAGACGACCGGCGCCCCGGAGAGCACCGGCGCGCGATTGCGGCCCCGGGGCGGGGGCCGCACCTGCACCTGGACCTCGGCCTGCACCGTGCCCCCGTTCCTGTCCATCACCGTTACCCGCAGCGTGAAGGCCGTCGGCTTCTTCACCACCGGTGCCAGCCAGGTGGGCGTGGCCGAGGCCGCGTCGCTGAACGTCCCGGCGGGTGACTCGGGAAACTGCTGCCAGGTGTAGGTGAGCGCGCCTCCGGCGGGATCCACCGCCTGGATGGAAAGCTTCACCGGGAGTGGGCCCTCGACCTGGCCGGGCAGGGCGGCGGGAGCCCTGAGGATGACGGGCGCGTCGCATGAACAGATGAGGACACAGGTGAGCAGAAGCCCCGCGAAAGCACGCTTGCCAACGGAAGACAGCATGGCCCCCCCCTCCGGCGCACCGTCTCGTTACAGCCATTCAAAGCTAGTCAGTGATGGCCAGCGTGCATGAGGCAAACTCATGGTTGCCTGCCGCCCCGGGCCTGTTTGAGTATGTGACGCGTTGGTCCTACGCTGGGGGCATCATGATCACCGCCGTACTTCTTGCCCTTCTCTGTTCGTCTCCTGACGGCGCCACCCAGGCGCTGCCACCCGGCGCCCTGGGCGCGCCTCCGCATGCCGACGAATCGCCGACGGCCTGGGCCTGTACCGTGGAGACCCTGCGGACAGGCCGCGAATGTATTTTCGAGGCCGATGTGACGTCTTCCACGGATGTGCAGGCGCAGTCCGCCGGCAACGTCCGCTCCCTCAAGGACATCGGCCACACGCTGTGCGTGCAGGCCGCGAAGCCGCCCTCGGGAGTGGCGGCGGACAAGAACCTCGTGACGCAGTGCGAGCGCAAGTTCGCCGACGCCGCGGAGGACTCGTGTGGCCTGGACGGGAAGATGCCCGTCATCGACGCGAAGGGCCGTTTCGCGCCGGCCGCGCGGACGTGCTACCGGCAACTGTCCCAGGTGCTGCAGGACACCGCGATGATGGCGACGGTGGCCTCGGCGTGCTGCCAGTGCGCGGAGAAGCGCGGCTGCCCGGGGACGGGTGAGCGCTGCCACGAGAACGTGGCCCGCCAGGAGGTGGGTGGGGCCGCGCTCGCGTGTCTGGCCAACCAGTGCGGCGAGGCGTGCTCCCTGGTGATGCCGGCCTCCCGGACGACGACCGGCGACTCGAGGCCGGTGAAGCACCAGGCCCGGCGCTCGTCCCAGGCCTCGGGGTCGCTGTAGTGGCAACCGGCGGGATGGAGCGAGGAAACATGTCTGTCTTCCAGAAGCTGACGAAGGTGGCCACGCGTTCGGGCGCGGCCCTGTTGTGTGCGGTGGCCGTGGTGGGGTGTGGCTCGTCGAGGCACACGCACACGACGGTGGACGAGGCGCCGCCGGGGCGGATGCTGGCGGAGGAGCGGCCGGCACGCCGGGCGGCGAGGGCCGACCCCGGCCCCGTGCCCTCGAGGCCGGAGGAGAAGGCCTTCGGCGCGCGCTACGCGACCCCGGCGCAGTGCGAGGTGGCGGCGCGCAGGCTGCTGGCCACGTCCCGGGACGAGGCCTGGTCGGCGCTGAAGTCGTGCGTCGAGCGCACCCACTTCACGCTGCTCAACGCGCTGCTGAGCGACGCGTGGGCCGAGGAGCTGCGGGTGCGGCCGGACGCGGCGCAGGTCATCGCCCAGGTGGTGGCGTGGCGCGGCGGCAGCGTGGAGGGTGAGTTGCAGATCCTGCACGCGCGCAAGGTGCCCATCTTCGGGTTGTCGGCGGCCGTGGCGCAGCCGGAGATGTACAAGGGCCGCTACCTGCTGCTGCGTGCCCAGGTGGCGGACGTGCGCAGCGAGGACGACAAGCCCACGGTGTGGCTCGTCGAGCAGGGAATGGGCTCGGTGGCCCGTGAGCAGGCCGTGGGCTACGCGACGCGGAAGGACTCGGTGAAGGTGCACTCCGGCGCGGTCGGCGGGAACGTGGGGATTCTCGGTCCGTCCAACCTGGGCGGGCAGATCGCCACCAGCGAGCAGGAGGTGAGCTCGTCCACGGTGCAGCGCTTCGACAACGTCACCGACGAGACCGGCCGCGAGGCCCTCGGCCGCCTGCAGAAGGCGGATCCGTTCTTCGCGCCGGGCCAGGACTTCGTCGTGCTCGCGCGCTTCGACGGGCTGCGCGTCACCTCCGGCGGCGAGGGGGATGACGAGGACGCGCCCAAGCTGCCGGTGCTCACCATCGTCGGCTACTACGCCCCGCATCCGCTCGTCGTGTACTGAGGGCCGGGGGGGGGCACTTCACTCCGGCGCTTTGCCCAAACCGGGGTGGAGCACCTCTCCGGTGTGCGTAGGCTCCCCACCGTCTGAGCGGAAGCGTCCTCCTCCCAACTCCCGGCGCCCGTGCGCGTTCACGGCGAGACGTCACACCACACCCGGGTCGGATCCGTCCCGGCTCCCTGTGCTGGAATCGTTCGCGTCTGCTGGACAGGGGAGTGGTCGTGCCTGTGCGCTTCGTCTCGAGATTGATGCTCGTGCTGGCCCTGGTGGGGGTGGTGCCCGTCTTGCTTCTCGGCGGGCTGTCCTTTCGCGCCAACCGCGATGAGTTGCATCGCCTGGTGGGCGGGCTTCAGACCCAGGCGGGCACGGAGCTCGCGCGCTCCTGCCGCCAGCTCGTCCTCACGGGCGTGGACAACCTCCGCCTCGCCGCTGAATACCTCCCGCTGGAGAGCCTCGAGCCCGAGCATGCCCACGAGGTGCTGAGCATCCCCTTGCGCCAGATCGGGTCCCTCAACCTCCTCATGCTGGTGGACACGCAGGGCCGCGGCATCGGTGACGCCGTGTTCACCCCCGAGGGCGGTGGCAACCGGCAGCCCGTCACCAAGTCCTCGCTGGCCCTCTTCTCGCGCCAGGCGCCCGTGCCGGACGCCCTCTCCACCGGCGCCGCCATCGGCCCTCCGTACCGCATGCCCGAGACGGCTGGCGCTGGCGGCCGCGTGGCGCTCGCGGTGCGCACCGGCGAGGACGCCTCCCGCCTCCTGCTCGCGGAGCTGTCGCTCGCCGAGCTGGAGCGCCAGGTGGCGGAGCTGGCCGGGGAGGATGGACTGGCCTTCATCGTGGATGCCCAGGGCGCGCCGGTGGTCTCCGCGCACGGGCATGGCTCGCTGAGCGAGGAGGAGCGGGGCCTCGTGGCCGAGGGCCTCTCCCGGCGCGAGCCCGTGGTGCGCACCGTGCGCGGGGTGGAGGGCTCCGAGTACCTCGCCGCTTTCGTTCCCGTGCCGGATCTCGGTTGGGGCGCGGTGGTGGGCCGCAATGCGAGCGCCGCCTTCGCACCCGCCGAGCACGTGCGCCGCTCGACGTTCTTCTGGGCCCTCATGGCGCTGGCGGCCACCGGGGTGCTCGGCTTCGTGCTCGCCCGGGGCGTGAGCCAGCCCGTCGCCCGGCTCTCCGAGGGCGTCGCCGCGCTCGCCGAGGGCCGCTATGGCGAGCGCGTCTCCGAGGACGGCCGCGATGAGCTCGGGCTGCTCGCCCGCTCCTTCAACCACATGGCCGGCGAGCTGCAACGGCGCGACGCCGAGCTGCGCCGCTGGAGCGAGGAGCTGCAGCAGCGCGTGGACGAGCGCACCCGGCAGCTCCGCGAGGCGCAGGATCAGATCTCCCGCACCCGGCGGCTGGCGGCGCTCGGCTCCCTCAGCGCCGGCATCGCCCACGAGCTCAACAATCCGCTCACCGGCATCCTCGGCCTGCTGTCGCTCTCGCGCGAGGAGGTGCCCGCCACCTCCACCGTGGGCCAGAGTCTGACGATGGCGCTCGAGCAGGCGCGCCGCATGGCGGGCATCATCCGGGAGCTGAGCCAGATGGCGGAGCAGGAGCGAGCGGGCGCGGGCCGTCCCCTGAATCCCGCCCAGCCGGTGCGGGCCGCCCTCCACGAGGTGCGCGAGGAACTCCAGTCGCGCGGCGTCACCCTGTCCTGCGCGCTGAACGAGCAGGTGCCCCAGGTGCTCGGGCACGCGGATCAGCTCCAGAAGGTGGTGACGAACCTGCTGCAGAACGCCCTCACCGCGATGCCCTCGGGCGGCACGCTCTCCGTGGGGCTCGAGGCGGTGGAGGGTGACGCGGTGTGCCTCTCGGTGAAGGACACCGGCAAGGGCATCCCCGAGACGATGCGCGATCGCATCTTCGATCCCTTCTTCACCACCAAGGACGAGCCCGGGCGGGTGGGGCTGGGGCTGTCGGTGGCCCACCGCATCGTCGAGGCCCACCATGGCCGCATCCGGGTGGAGAGCGACGCGGGGCAGGGCACCACCATCACCATCATCCTTCCCGCGGCGAGCGCGGAGGCACACCTCGCATGAGTCACGACCTCGGCAGCCAGGAAGCACCGCGCGTGGACAGCCCGCGCCCTGCCAGCCCCCCACGGGATTCACTCGGCCGGGCCCTGGCGCTCGGGCTGTGCCTGGTGACCCTGCTGGCCATGGGGGGCTGGTTCTTCTTCGAGCGCTTCGGCGCCGCCGTGCCCGCCGCCCCCGCGCCGCTGCCCGTCCCGGCCGTCATCCCCGACGTGCGCGCCACCGTCGTCGAGGTGGTGGGCTCGGTGGAGTGGACCCACGACGGGAAGTGGGAGGCACTGCGGGTGGGGCATGAGCTCGCTCCCGACGACTCCGTGCGGACCGGCCCCGGGGCGCGGGTGGACCTGAAGGTGGGGGACGAGGCCTCGCGCCTGTCCATCCCGGAGCGCTCCGAGGTGCGGGTGGGTGAGGTGACGCGCGCCGTCCACACCATCCAACTGCAGCGCGGCCGCATCGACGTGGACTACCACGGGCGGGAGGACCGCGTGCTGCGCGTGCACAGCGAGAACGGCACGGTGGCCGAGACGCGGGCGGCGCGCTTCACCATGCTGCGCAACGGGGCCATGGTGGCGGTGGCCACCCGGGGCGGCTCGGTGAACCTGTCGTCCGCGGGCGTCACCGTGCAGATCGGCGCCGGGCAGCAGTCGGTGGTGTTCGAGGGCGCGAGGCCGCTCGACCCGGAGCCCATCCCGCTGGAGGTGCTGCTGAAGGTCGCGTCGACGGCTTCCGCCCAGGACTCGCTGTGTGTCTCGCTCTCGGGGAAGGTGCGCGTGGGCACGGAGGTGTTCGTGGAAGGCGAGCCCACGCTCGTCTCCAGCGACGGCTCCTTCCGGGCGGACGTTCCCCGCCGCGAGGGCCTCGCTCAGGTGAAGGTGGTGGCGAGGGAGCCGGGTGGAGAGATCCGGGAGATGATGATGGCCTGCCGCCCCGCTCGCCGGGGCTCCGGAACCCGTCAGGCCGATTCGGTGAAATTCCGCTGGGGCGGGGCTCCCTGAAGCCATGAGCTCGTGCCCGAGGTCACTCCTGGTAGGGCTGCTGGTGGCCGTATGGCCCCTCCTCGCCGTGGGGGCGGACGCCGCCCGCACGTCGCGAGGCAGCATCCGCATCCAGTGTGTCCCCGGGCATCTGCTGTTGGGCGCGGACAGCGAGGCCGAGGTTCGCATCGAGCTGGATCCGCAGGCTACCGGGCTGGAGCTGTTCGCCAGCCTGGGTGAGGTGGGGCCGGTGACGCAGGTGAAGCCGGGCGTCTTCCGTGCCACCTACGTGCCGCCCCGGCAGAGCGTCCCCCTGGAGGTCATCCTCGTCGCGCTGGCGCGGGGACAGGAGGGGACGCTCGATGGCTGGTCGGTGTTGCCCCTGTGGGGCCAGGGCGTGGCCGAGGTGCGCACCCGGCCCGGCGCTCCCGTCACGCTCCAGGTGGGAAGCGAGCCCTTCGGGTCGGTCCTCGCGGACGCGAGAGGCCGGGCGCGCATCCCCGTGAAGGTGCCGCCCGGAGTGCACGAGGCCTTCTTCGGCAAGAGGCGCATCGATCTCGGGGTGCCACCGCAGCCCTTCCTGCACGCCGTCGCCGAGCGCCGCGAGGTGCGGGCCGATCGCGAGGAGACGGTGGCCATCCGCCTCTACTCCTTGAATCCCGCGGGGGTGCGTCCCCGCCCGGGGGCCTTCTCCGTGTCGCGCGGCACCGTGAGCGCGCCGGCCGAGCTGGAGCCGGGCGTGTTCCTCCTGCGGTGGACCGTGCCTCCGGGGCCCGCGGGGAGCCTGGAGCTGAAGGGCTCGGTGACGGGGGACAAGCGGGGGGCCGTGAGCGTGCGGCTGGTGGCGGTGCCCGGCCCGGCGCGGCACTTCGAGATGCGGGTGGACCACGAGGAGCTCGTGGCCTCCGAGGAAGTCCGGGTGACGGTGGAGGTGTCCGCCCGGGACGCGGCCGGCAACCCGGCGAGTGCCGGACTGCGGCTCGAGTCCGATCTGGCGGGAGAGGGAGGGCTCACCGAGCGTCAACCGGGAGAGTACGCCGGGGTGCTCGGCTTCGCGCCGCGCTTCGGGACACGGGAGCGGGTGGAGCTGCGGCTGCTCGCGGAGGGCACCCCGGCTCCCGTGCTGACGCGGACGCTGAAGCTGCGCCCCGCCGGGCCCGCGCGGGTGAAGGTGGAGCCGTTGCAGCCACTGCTCATGGCGGATGGCCAATCGGAGGCCGTCTGGCGCATCTCCGTGGAGGATCGTTTCGGCAACCCGGTGCGCGAGCCCCGGCCCGAGGCCGCGCTCGCCCGGGAGCTGGCGAGCACGCTCCTGTCGAAGGCGCCGGGCACGTACGAGCTGCGGTACGTGCCGCCCGCGGCCGACGCGGACCACCTCTCCGAGCTGGAGGTGCGGGTGGGCGGGGTGCACGGGCGCGGAACGCTCTCGCTGTTGCGCCGCCGTCCGGTGCTGGTGGTGGCGCCGCGCGCGGGCCTGGTGACGAACCTCGGCGATGTGGTGGCGCCGTCCGCGGGGCTGCGGCTGGAGGTGTGGCCGCTGCGCCAATGGCCGTTCCTGGGGCTGATGCTCGACACCGGGTACCTGGGGTTCTCGCGGACGGGGGGCCCGGCGGCGCCAGGCTTCACCGGGCGCAACGAGTGGCTCGACACCACCGTGGCCGTGGGGGGGCGCACCCTGCGGGAAAAGGGGCTCCAGGGTTGGGTGGCGGCGGGCCCGTCGTTGGTCCGGGTGCGCAGCAGCGTGGCGTGGAGTGGAGGGCCCGTGCTGGAGGAGGGCACGTGGGTGTTGGGCGCGCAGGCGCTGGTGGGCGTGGGCCTCCCTCTGGGACAGGGGCAGCCCTTTCTCGAGGCGCGTGTGAGCTGGTTCGATGATCCGTCCTTGCGCGTGCTGCGTGGCGCGCTGTGGGGCGGCGGTCTCCACCTGGGGTATCGCCTTGAGCTCTTCTGATCGTGCCCTTCCTCGGCTTCTCCCGCTCCTCGCGCTGTGTGTCCTGGGGGCCGCCTGTACCGAGGCTCCGGGCGTCGCGCATGATCCGCGTCCCCAGCGCCTGGTGCCCGCCTGGGGGATGAACACGGAGCCGGTGTCCGTGGTCATCGAGGGGGAGAACTTCCTGCCGCTCGCCACCCAGCACATTGGCAGCGGGACGCCGGTGACGATGGATGCACGCTTCGAGGCCTTCCTCGGCGAGGTGGCGCTCGAGGACGTCACGTTCGTGGATGTGCGCACGCTGCGAGCCCGGGTACCCGGAAGACTCGCGCCAGGCTGGCACGCGCTGACGGTGGCGGGGCCCCTGGGCAAGCGCGTGGAGCTGCCGCGGGCCTACCTGTCCTCGGAGGTGCCGCTCGCGCGGCTGGATGCCCAGGCCCGGTTGGAGCGGGAGCGGCTCTCGGTGGAGGAGCGGACGCGGCTGCTGCTGAAGGTGGAGAACACGGGGAACTCGGTGGCGCTCGGCGTCACGCCGGTGCTGAGCCCGTGGGCGAGGGCAGGGTGGAGATCCTCTCGGAGCCCCCGCCCGCCGACATCGCCGTGGGCGGGAGCGCGTCCTTCGAGTGGGAGCTCCGGGCGGCCGCGCCGGGAGACGTGCGCTTCACCGTGGAGGCCCAGGCCCGCGAGGAGCTGACGGGCTCGGAGCTGCGGGCACCCGCCGTGGAGGTGGGGCCGTTGCGGATGCGCCATCGCACGGTGCTCGCCGCCTCGTTCCTGCCTCCGGCACAGGTGATCAACGTGGGGCAGCGGGTGAAGATCTCCCTGCGCGTGTCGAATACGGGAGAGAGCGCGGCGCTCGGAGTGGTGCCGGGGAAGCCCGTGCCCACGGGGCCCGTGGCGGTGGACGTGTCGGGGCCCACGCCGGGCAGCGCGGACCTCCTGCCCGGAGAGAGCCGCGAGTTCGAATGGGAGTATGTCGCCGGCCGCGTGGGCACCCTGGCCTTCCAGGCGGGCGCCGCGGGCCGTGATGACTTCAGTGGCGCGGAGGTGATTTCTCCGGAAGCCCGCTCGGCCGACATCGCCGTGCAGTTGCCCGCGGAGCTGACGGGGCGCTTCTTGTCGCTGCCCACGAGGGTCAGCCTGGGGCAGGAGTTCATCATCGAGCTGGAGGTGACCAACCGGGGAGACTCGGCGTTGCTCGGAGTGGTGCTCGAGAGAGCGGGTGCCACGGGCACCTGCGCGCCGGAGCTGGTGCCTGGGACCGAGCCGTGGCCGAAGCGCGTGGACCTCCTCCCCGGAAAGGGAACGGCGGTGTTCCGCGCGCGCGTCATCGCCCGGGCGGAGGGCTGGTGCGTCTTCCATACGGCGGCTCGTGGGATGGATCAGACGGACGGGGCGCCGGTGACGCTTCCTCTCGTCAGCTCCTCCACCCTCAGCGCGCAGCGGCCCGCGTCGCTCACCGCCACGCTCTCGACTCCCTCCGGCATCAAACCGGGGAACACCTTCGACGTGACGCTGACGGTGCGCAACACCGGGAGCGCCGTGGCCCTGGGGGTGAATCCCTCGCTCCCGGAGTCGAGCAGCAACGTGGTGGAGCTCCACAGCGCCCCCTCCTCCGTGGGAGTGGAGCTCGCGGGTGGGGCCAGCACCACCTTCACCTGGAAGTACCGTGCCACCAAGGTGGGCAAGGCGTCCTTCCGCTCGGAGGCGGCTGGGCGGGACGGAAACACGGAAGCGCCCGTGGCCACCGGGCTGATCTCCTCGGGCGAGGTCTCCATCCTGCCCGAAGTGGAGCAACTGCTCCCGGATCCCCTCGGAGACGGCTCACCCTTCGCCCAGGTCCTCGGCTACGACGGCCGCGTCTATGTCGGCCCCAACAAGAGCGGCACCGGGGGCGTGAGCGTGGACCTGGACGGGCTCGGGGGCCAGAGCTTCGGCTTCTTCGTGCACAAGGACACCACGAGCAACTCCAGCCAGAACACCTCCACGGCGCCCTATCCCTCCATCGGCGCGGCGGGCTGCAGGGCCAATACGTCCGCGTGCGGCCCGGACAACGAGGATGGCCGCGGCTTCTTCTTCTCCGGCCGCGTGGGGACGCAGGAGTGGCTGGGGATTGGCGGCGCCAGGAGCGGGGGAGACCTGGACTACGTCTACCTGGGCCAGGACACCGATGACCTGAACACCATGTACCTGCGCTACCTGGATCTCTCCGCCCTGCTCGGCGGACAGACGCGGGGCTTCTCCTCGGCCCTCTTCTTCCGGGATCGGCTCTACCTCGGCTTCCCGGACACCGGCGGCAGCCGGCCCTACCTCCTCGTGGTCAAGCGGTTCCCCACGGCGGATCCCGGCTACGACGCCTCCTCGGGCACGGATGTGGAGGACCTGAAGGCCGACGACATGCCCGGCATCGGCTCGGGCGGCACCCCGAAGAACAACGCCGCCGTGCAGATGATCGACACCCTGGCCGGGTTCAATGATCGCCTCTACGCGGTCAACAACGGCGGGTGCGTCCGCTCGACGACGCCCACGCCGCGCTCCTTCAGCTCCTTCCCGGGGGATTGGGCTCCGTGCACGCCCTCGCTTCCGGCCTGGAGCTCGCGCACCAGCCGGACGACGTCCAAGACGGCGGAGCTCGAGCCGGGGGACAAGGCCGTGCCGCAGCTCGCCGTGTTCCAGGGGAAGCTCTACCTGGCGCGCAACACCACGAGCACTGCGGGAGTGAGGGGGCCGCAGCTCTTCGTGTGCGGTCCGGAGCGCACGGGCGCCACCCTGGATTGCGACCCGGGGGACTGGTCCCTCGTGGCCCCCAACTCCGCCGGGGACACGCTGTTCACCCAGTTCAACGACGCGGACAATGTCTCGATCTCGCTCCTGGTGGCCACCGCGGATGCCCTCTACGTGGGCTTCGACAATGCGTCACGGGGCGTGGTGGTGATGCGCGCCGCCACGCCCGCGCCCCTCGGCCGGGAAGACTTCCTCGGCAAGGAGCGGTGCTCCGCCGCGCAGTTCCCCACCGGGTGCGAGGGGCTGGGTGGCAACGGGCTGGGCGCGGGCGCCACGCGCCTCTTCGATGGCAAGGCGCTCGGCACCGGGTCCGTCTACCTCACCGCCGGCAACGGCACCGGGCCGGCGGGGCTCTACCGGCTGGTGGACTGAGCCGGCTCACTGCGCCACGGCGATCGCCTGCTCCTCCAGCGGCATGGCGGAGCGGGAGGCGCGCACGTGCGGCGGCAGGGCGAGGCGGAACGTGGTGCCCTGGCCCGGGTGGCTGTCCACGGTGATGGAGCCGTCGAAGGCCTCGACGATGGACTTGCAGATGAAGAGGCCCAGCCCCGTGCCCTCGCCCGAGGGCTTGGTGGTGAAGAAGGGCTCGAAGAGGTGCGCCATGTTCTCGGCGGGGATGCCCATGCCGGTATCCCCCACCTCGGCGCAGGCCTCGCCGTTGGGGCCCGTCCACAGCCGGACGCGGATCTCATGCTCGCACCCGTCGTCGGGGATGGCCTGGGCCGCGTTGACCACCAGGTTGAGGAAGACCTGGGCCAGGCGCGCCTCGTTGGCCCGCACCAGCGGCACGTCCTGGTAGTCGCGCACCACGCGGGCCCGGAAGCGGATGTGCACCAGCGCCATCTTCAGCGCCGCCTCGAGCACCTCGCGCAGATCCACCAGCATGCTCGAGTCATCCGGGTTGCGGGCGAAGGCCTTCACGTCCCGGGCGATGTCTCGCACGCGCTCGGCGCCGTCGCGGATGTCGTGCAGGGTGGTCTCCACCGCCTGCAGGCGCGCGGCCAGCTTGCCCAGCTCCGGGCCCGAGCCCTCGCGCGACTGGCGCTGGAGGCCCTCGCGCACCGACGGCAGCTCCTCCTCGAGCCAGTCCAGGTTGGAGAGCACGTAGGCCAGGGGCGTATTCACCTCGTGCACCACGCCGGCGGCCAGCAGGCCCAGCGAGGCCAGCCGATCCGCCTGCACCAGCATGGCCTGCATGCGCTCGTGCTCCTGGCGCATCCGGTACTGCTCCAGCGCCAGCTTGAGGCGGTGCGCCAGCGCATCCACCTCGAAGGGCTTGAGCAGGTAGTCGAAGGCCCCCAGGCGCAGGGCCTCGATGGCGCTGTCCACGTTGCCGTAGGCGGTGACGATGAGGGCGTTGCACCCGGGCTGCACCGAGCGCAGCCACTTGAGGAACTCCAGCCCGTTCTCTCCCGGCAGGTTTTTGTCGATCAGCGCGCAGGCGAAGGTGTGCTTCGCGGCGAGCTGGCGCGCGGTGGCCGCGTCGGGGGCCAGGACGGGGATGGCCCCCGTGCGCTGCACGATGAAGGAGAGGATGGTGCGCAGCGACGGCTCGTCGTCCACGACCAGGACGGACTCGGGAGCGGGATGGGCAGTGGTTCTCATGGGTGTCTGTCTCCCACCCCCTGAGTATTTCCAGAGGGTGGGACAAACTGAGGTCGTCTCGCCTGGGACGCAAGGGAGCAAGCTCAATCCGGGCTCCAGGACATTCAGGGGAAGGCCGGGTTCGTTGCGCGGAGGACACCCGACTGCCCGCGAGGGCAGGTCCTACAGGAGGGCCTGTCCTACAGGGAGATACCCAGCAGGTGCAGCTCCCCGAGCCCGTCATCGAAGCGCCGGGCGTATTGGTAGAAGAATGAAACGGGGACGGCCTGCCCGAAGGTGGTGCGCAGGTGGAGCGCGCCGCCCGCGGCCCGGTGGTTGTCCCTCAGGTCCGTGCGGGCCCAGGAGCCGAAGGCCTCCAGCTCCACCTGGCTGATGAAGAAGGAGGGCCCCAGCCAGAAGAAGGAAGTCCAGCCGTAGTCGATGATGACACGGTAGCGGTAGCGCGCCTGGGCGATCACGACGTTGCGCGCGCGGAGGCGGAAGTCCTCGTAGCCGCGCAGGTACTCGGAGAAGGCGGTGCCCGGCTGGAGGCGCAGCGGGAGATCGGGCGCGTCCTCGGGATTGGGGCGCGAGCGGACGCTGAGGGCGGAGCCGGAGGAGATGCCGCCCACCTGGAGGAGCCCCTCGGGCGCGTTGGGCAGGAAGCGGGCGATGGCGGTGAGCTGGAGGTTGTCGCGCAGGAGCAGGGGCAGGCCGGGCACGTAGGCGGTCACCTCGGCGCGCAGGTCCGCGAAGGGGTCGGCATCATCGAAGGCGAGCGGGTACACGCCGGCGCCCAGCGACAGGCCGAGGCCCCGCTGGGTGCCACCATAGGAGGTGCTCTCGCCCGCGAAGTAGGAGATGGCGGCCTCCGGGCCGATGAGCGAGGTGCGCACCCCGGGCCGCGTGGCGGTGGCGTAGTAGTCCCGGCGCAGCGCGAGCAGGCTGAGGCTCACGGGCGTGGTCCAGAAGGTGCGGGACGTGGACAGCGCGGCCTGCAAGTCCCGCTGGCCCCGCTGGACGTTGCGCGCCACGGACAGCCCCGTGTACCAGGGCGCGGTCAGGCCGGTGGCGTAGCTGAAGTTGATGCTGGGATCCCTCAGCGTCGAGTCGGCCTGGGCCAGCAGCGCGTACTGGTGGAAGCCCAGCCGGTCCTGCCCCGCGAGGGCCACGCCGCCGTAGAAGACGGCCCGGGTGCGCTCGGCCTCATCCTGCTCCGGGAACGCATAGAAGTAGGGGACGCGCAGCTCCGGCAGGAAGAAGTGCTCCAGCGGCGAGTAGGGCTCGTCGGAGAGGATGTCCAGCTCGCGCGCCTGGTACGGGGCCGAGGTCCGCGTGGGCTCACTGGCCGGCGCGGGAGCGGGGGAGGGCGCCTGGGTGAGGGCCTCGGAGGGCGCCACCGGGGCGATGGGGGCGCGATCCAGCGAGAAGTCGAACCGATCGCGGTTGAGGAAGACGATCTCCGAGCCGCCGGCCGGGGCCACGTCCATGACGAGGTGCGGCGCGTCGGTGATGCGCACCGGCTCACCGCCGGCCACGTCGAGGACATGGGCCTGCCACCGGCCCTCGTGCTCGCGCTGGAAGACGATCCGGCCCGCGTCCACCCAGCGGGGCGAGTAGTTGAAGTGCGTGTCGTCCGTGAGCGGGCGCACGGTGCCATCGGTCTCCAGCAGCGCGAGGTTCCAGCCCTGCTCCGTCATCCGGGGGAAGACGATGCGGCCGTCCGCCGCCACCGAGGGCGGCCCCAGGGAGGACTGCCCCTCGAAGCGCGTGAGCGGCACGCGCGCCCCGGTGGTGAGCTCCAGTCGGTGGAGGTTGGCGGTGTCTCCCTCGACATGGACGAAGACGTAAGCCTGGCCGTCGGGGGTGACGGCGCCGCCCATGCCCTCGAGGCCCTCCCACGTCTCGAGGACGTCGCCGGTGCGCGGGTCCACCTGCCACACGCGCGAGACGTAGTTGTCCAGCGAGTCGATGTCCGCGGCCATGAGGAAGAGGAAGGCGCCGTCGGCGGTGAAGGACAGGCCGCTCATCACCGTGGGGGAGGTGGCGATCCACCGGCGCCCGGGGAGGAACTGGGTGAGGGAGCGGCTGAAGCGGATGGAGCCATCGCGCTCGCGCACGGTGAGGTGGGTGACCTGGTCGCGTCCGGCGTCCACGGTGGCGATGGCGCCATCCGGCGAGGCGGCCATCCGGGCGAAGTAGCCCACGTTGGGGGCGAGCACCTGCTGGGTGGCGGGACGCTCCCGCCGCTGCTGCTCCCGGGCGATGGACCAGGAGAACTCCTGGAAGAGCTCGGCCGAGGTTGCGGCCGTACACGTCGCCGAAGCGCAGCGTCAGCGCGAACGGGGGGATGATCGTCCCGCCCTGCACCTCCACCAGCTCCCACAGCCGCTCCTCGCCGTAGCGCTCCGCGAGCCACGCCACGAAGTAGCTGCCGGTGAGGTAGTTGCCGCCGAGCGGATCCAGCCGCCGGTGCTCGGGGGAGAGGTAGCCGGGGTGGAGCGTGCCGTCGACGGACTGGGAGGCGGCCTCGAAGAAGCCGCGCCACATGGGGCTGTGGGGACGGCCCTGGGCCTTGCCCAGCCGGCCCTCGTAGTAGGTGGCGAGCCCCTCGAGGAACCAGGACTCGGTCAGGCTGTTGGGCTGGAAGAGGCCGCCGGTGAGGGTGTTGAGCAGCCACCAGATGCCGTGCGTCTGCTCCATCTGCACGTAGTGGACGGCCTCATGGCAGCCCACCGCGCCCAGCTCGGCGGGGCCGAAGCCCAGCAGGTTGAAGAGCTTCCAGCGACATGTGCGTCGGCATCACCATCTGCTGGGGGACGCTGGAGTAGTCCGGGCTGACGTACGCGTTGTTGAAGTTCGCGCCCGTCAGGTAGACGAGCACCCGCTCCTGGTGGCCGGGCTTCCGGGGGAGGCCCCGCAGACGCTCGACGCAGTCCTCCAGGCGGGCGGCGATGCGCAGGGCCGATGGCCGCAGCCGGGCCGGGTAGTAGAGCTCCAGGGTGCGCGTGGACAGCTTGCGCATGTCCTCCCGGGCGAATTCCGTCTGGACGTTCTGGGGGAAACGGGGTGTGACGAATGCACACCCGGCGAGGGAGAGCAGGAGCAGCAGGAGGGGGGGTAGGCGGCGAGGCATGCGCCCCCATCCTAGGTGCGGTCACAAATCGTGGCGATGAACTTGGTTTTCAGGGTAAGGGGGTCGACCGTTCGACACGCCCGCGTACCCTGAACAGGAATCGTCCATGGCCTTCCCTGCCCCTCCCCATGTCCAATCCGCCCAGGCCCAGGTCGCCGCGGCCCTCGAGAAGCTCGAGGGCAAGCCGGTGGATCTCCTCACGGTCCCCTGGACGGAAGTGGAGACGTCCATCCCGAAGCTGCTCGGCACCGCCTTCAATCCGAACGACCCCAACCATCAGGGACTGGCCCTGGGTCTGGCCGGAGCGCTCGCCGAGCGTCTGGGCAAGGAGCACAACGCCTTCTGGTTCGTGAACCGGGACTCGCCCGAGGGGGCCTCGCTGGGTTTCCCCGAGGTGCCCATCGTGCTCTCGCCGTTCGGCGAGGTGATGAACGCGCTGGTGTCGGGCAAGCTGGCGCGGCTGGACGAAGTGGTCGCGGGCATCCGCCGCACGCTGGGCGAGGCGCGCTTTGGCGCCGCCGGCAACCGGCCGAAGCTGGGCCCCGCGGAGTACCAGCGGATGGTGGATCCGGGCTTCATGCAGTTCCTGGTGGTGGACCCGGCCAAGGCGCAGAAGACGCTGGAGACGAAGCCGGACGCGCTGGCGCGCGACATCCGTGAGGCGCTCGGCCGGGCCACGCAGCTTCCGCCCGAGGTGCGTCAGCAGTTCGAGGGCCAGGTCGTCGCGGTGCTCCAGCAGATGGACGCGACCAAGACGCTGGCGGACCAGGTGGAGGTGGCGCCGCGCATCGCGGAGCTGATGATCCACCTGTACGCCACGCAGGGGAACACCGGGGCGGCGCAGAACGAGTTCTGGGGCCAGCTCATCCTCCCGATGCTCTTCATCGGCTCGCCGCAGAACTTCCCGCCGGTGGACGAGGAGGAGCTGCAGGCCTTCAACCAGGGCGTGCCGCCGATGGAGTTCTTCGTGGACGTGGTGCCGCACGCGGTGCAGGCGCCCGAGGACGGGCTGCTGGGCGCCTTCGATCGTTCGGAGGTGGGGCTGGTGCACCCGGCCTTCGAGCGCGCGGGTGTGCAGCGCTTCCTGAAGCTGCAGACGGATCGCCTCAAGCCGCTGCTGGAGCGCTTCGACGCGAACCAGATGGTGGACGCGGTGCGCCGCTTCACCAAGTACATGGAGGAGAAGGCGGGCAAGGGGACGCCGCCGAACCCGCAGAACGAGGAGATGCTGAAGGCGGCCACGGTGCTGCTGACGGATCTCAAGCGGGCGGTGACGGAGGCCAAGGGCGAGCTGTGCCTGCGGCAGATCACCGAGGCCGACGCCATGTCCGAGCAGGTGGTGGCGGTGATTCGCCAGGCGCTCAACGCGCCGCGCATCATCCTGGCCTGAGACGGGCCTGAGCGTTGCCCTCTCTCCCTCTCCTCTCCCTCTCCCACCGGGAGAGGGTCGGGGTGAGGGTGCCACGGATCCCAGGGGCCGGACGGGACCACCCGCTGGCCCCTTGGTGTTTCAACTACTCCACGCGCTCGGGCTCGATGATGCCCGCGAACGGCTCCCAGCTATCCTCCATGGTGGCGTAGTCGTCGGTGAGCTCCTCGCCCTTGGCGATGTCGCGCAGCGCGAGCGTGAAGCGCCGGGTGGGATCATTGCCGCAGCTCGGCGTGGGCGAGTGGTTCATGAAGCGCGCGTGGTCGCCGCACAGCACGAGGGTGCCGCGCTCGCAGTAGGCGTAGCGCGCCAGGAAGGTCTTCATCTCCGGCGTCATCTTGGCCACGTCGGCGGGCGTGAAGCGCTGATCGATCGGCTCGTCGAAGGCCCAGATGACGGTCCCCTTGGGGATGGGCTCACCCGCGAACAGACCGATGCCGTGGATGCTCGAATGGGAGATGTAGCTCTTCACGCGAATCATGATGCCTCTCCACCTCGGACTTCGTTTCCTGGGGACCCCTCGCGGGCCCATCCATCAGGCCCCTGAGTCGCGAGGGGGGCCCTCGCCTCGTTGAGGTAGGGTCTCCATGCATGAACCCCCGCCTGCCTCTCTTTCTTCTGGGACTGGTCACGAGCCTCGCCCTGCTGGCGGGCGCATGCGCCCCCCTGAGGGAGCATTCCCCTGCGGAGACGAAGCGGGAAGCACGGGCCGGGACTCCCTTCGCCCGAAGCAACGAGGCCCCGGAGGCAAGAGCGCCAGCGCGAGGGCGGCGCTCGTGCGCAAGCTGAATCGTCTGGCCGCGGGGACGCCAGAGCGGACAGCCGTGAATGACTTGACCCATGCACTCTGGCGCAAGCGTCACCCCGAGCTGATACCTGCCGTTCGAAGCGCTCTGCAGCGGATTTCCCCGCCGGAGGCCCGAGCGTTGCGCGCCCTTCTCCGCTTGCTGGAGAGCTCTCCCGAGGAGTTGAGCGCATGGATCGAGAATGGTGCGGTGCCATTGGAGGACAAGACGGAGGTCCTGACGGTGCTGGACGAAGAGGTGCCAGCCGAGCTGGAGCCTCTGCTTCCTTCATTGAGCTCGCTGGCCCGTGCGATCATCGACGTGGCCGCGACGCGGGACGGGGCGGAAAACGAGTTCTGTGAGCGGCTGCTGACCCTGTTGCTCCTGCACCGCGAGCGCCTGTTTCCCGCACTTTCCCCCGAGTCACGTTCCGCGTTGCGCGACGTGGCACGCAGGCTGGCGGCAGCGCAGGCGGCGCTTCGTAGCATTGGGGCCGCGGTCACCCTCCAGTATGTAGGGCAGCGGGAGGACGCGGACTTCTTGGATGCCCATCGGCCTCAGGACGATGTGCTCGGTAAAGTGTTCGATGATGCGGCGCTCGCCCTGCGTAAGCGCTCCTCCCCGCAGGCGTGAGCCTACGAGCGCTTAACGGTTTTCAGGCTTGAGGAGTCTCTCCAGCGCGGAGCGGGCTTCAGGAGGCAGCCGGTGCCCCACGAGCCGCAATCCACGCCGGGAGAGTGGACGGTAGACATCGGCCACCTCGGGCGGAAGTGCCTCCAGGTGAGCCGTCACCACCCCCGCGTCTCCCCGGGCGATGGGACCGGTGTACCCGGCCGCGAGTCCCCGGGCCTCCACGCCCCGCAGCGCCGAGCGCGTCAGGGGCAGCAGCGCGGCCAGGGCGTCCTCCTCGGAGATGCCCGCGGCGCGGAAGGCCTCCACGGCCGCGGAGAGGGCCGCCACCACACCTCCCGCGCTCAGCACGGCCCCGGCATGGTAGGCGGCGCGCCGCCGCTCCGGCACCCGCAGGGCGCGCAGGCCCACGTCCTTCGCCATCCGCTCCAGCACCTCGCGCAGCCAGCGGGAGCGGGTGCTGAGGGCCACCGAGTTTCCGGCCAGCGAGTCGCGTGGATCCGACACCGCGACGAGCGGATGGAAGGAGCCGAGCACCCGCCCGCGCGGCGCACCCAGCGCCTGTAGGGACAGCGCGCCCGCGCAGTGCACCAGGGCGGCACCCCGCGCCAGCCGGGGCTTCAGCTCCTCGGCCACCCCGGGCACGGCCTTGTCCGGCACGCACAGCAGACACACCCGGGCCTCGGCCACGTCCCGCTCGGAGGCGGGCTTCAGCCCCAACTCGAGGGCGCGGCGACGGCTCTCCTCGGAGCGCGCCAGCACACGCACGGGCCAGCGCTTCGCGGCGAGCGCGAGGGCCAGCGCACCGCCCAGACGGCCCGCGCCCACCACCACCACCTTCGGACGGCTGGGACGCGGGGCGCTCACGGGCTCAGCGGCTCTCGCGCTGGAACTGGAGCTCTCCGGCCTGCACGGACACCTGGACCCGGTCGCCCGCCATGAACTCACCGGCGAGGATCCGCTCGGCCAGGGGCGCCTCCACCAGCCGCTGCACCACCTGGCGCATGGGCCGGGCGCCCAGCTTCGGATCGAAGCCGCCCGACTTCAGCAGCAGCTCCACCACCTCCGCCCCCGCCACGTAGGCAATGCCCTTCTCCGTGGCGAGCCGCCGGCTGCTCCCCTCCAGCAGCAGGGTGGCGATGCGGGCCACCTGCTCCTCCGTCAGGGGACGGAAGGGGAGGCGCTCGTCGATGCGGTTCCACAGCTCGGGCGGCAGGGCCTGGCGCGCGGTGGCGCTCGCGGCGTCCATGTCGTTCTGGCCCTTGGTGCCCTCCGCCGCCGCCGTGCCGAAGCCCAGCGTGCGGCTCGTCTTGTGGAAGGCGTCCGCGCCCAGGTTCGTCGTGAGGATGACGACGGTGTTCGAGAAGTCGATGTGCCGGCCCTTGCCGTCCGTCAGGCGGCCCTCCTCCAGCACCTGGAGCAGCAGCAACTGCACCTCGCGGTGGGCCTTCTCGATCTCATCCAGCACCACCACGCACGAGGGGCGGCGGCGCACCGGCTCGGTGAGCTGGCCCCCATCGCCATAGCCCACGTAGCCCGCGGGCGAGCCGATGAGGCGCGAGACGCCGTGGCTCTCGGACATCTCGCTCATGTCCACGCGCACCAGCGATTCCTTGCTGCCGAAGAGCACCTCGGCCAGGCCGCGCGCCATCTCCGTCTTGCCCACGCCCGTGGGGCCCAGGAAGAGGAAGGAGCCCATGGGGCGGCGCGAGGCGAAGCCCGCGTAGTTGCGGCGGATGACGCGGGCGATGCGGGAGATGGCCTCCTCGTGGCCGATGACGCGCTCGCCCAGGTCCGCCTCCAACCGCAGCAGCCGCGCCGAGTCCGTCATCAGCAGGCGCTCCTCGGGGATGCCGGCGATCTTCGCCACCACCCGGGCCACGTCCGAGGCCTCCACCAGCTCCTTGCCCTCGCGGCGGCTGCGCGAGCCGGCCAGGTCCACCACGGAGATGGCCTTGTCCGGCATGAAGCGCTCCGTCACGTAGCGCGACGCCAGCGACGCGGCCGCCTCCAGGGCCTCGGGGGTGTAGCGCAGGCCGTGGTGGTCCTCGTAGCGGCCGATGATGCCCTGGAGGATCTCCACCGTCTCCGGCACCGACGGCTCGTGTACCACCACGGGGGTGAAGCGCCGCTCCAGCGCCGGATCCTGCGAGATGAACTTGCGGTACTCGTCGTGCGTGGTGGCGCCGATGCAGGGGAACTCGCCGCGCGCCATGGCCGTCTTCAGCTCGTTGGCGGCGTCCTGCGGGCCCTCGCCCGTGGAGCCCGCGCCCACCAGCGTGTGGATCTCATCGATGAAGACCACCACGCGGCCGTCGGCGCGCCGCACCTCTTCCTTGAGGGCGTTGAGCTTCTCGGAGAACGAGCCGCGGAGCTGCGTGCCCGCCACCAGCGTGGCCATGTCCAGCTCGAGGAGGATCTTCTCGGCCAGGGTGCCGCGCAGCTCCAGCAGGCGCTGGGCCACGCCCTCCACCACGGCCGTCTTGCCCACACCCGCCTCGCCCAGCAGGCACGGGTTGTTGGTGCGCCGCTTGCCGAGGATGTCGATGACCTCCTCGATTTCCTTGGCGCGGCCCACCACGGGATCCAACTTCCCCTCCTGGGCGAGCCGGCTCAGGTTGCGGCCCAGCGAGGTGAGCAGGGGGAAGCGCTTCTCGTCGAGCACCAGAGAGGGCGCGGCGGGGCGGGCCGGGGCAGGCGCCGGGCGCGGCGTGGCGGCGGGCAGGGAAGGGGAGGGCAGGGACGGGGAGGGCGTCGCGGGAGCCGTCACGGACGGGGCCTGGACGGCGGGCGCCGGCGGCGGGGTGCGCGTGGGCAGCGGGGGCACCGGCGTGGGCTCGGCGGCCCCGGGCACGTCCTCGTTCACCTCGTCGATGAGATCGCGCGGGGAGAGGGCGGGCCGGGACGGGGCGCGGGGCGGCGCCGGGGCGGGGCGCGGGGAGATCGCCAGGGCGGAGGCGGGCGGCGCCGAGGGCGGGGCCCCCAGGGGGCGGCTCGGGCGGGGCATGCCCACCGCCATCGAGTTGCGGCCCGGCTGGAGCCGCCGGGGCATGCTCCCGCTGAGACAGTAGGAGAGGGCGGTGTTGCCCAGGTTGATGAGGTGCAGGCCCGCCTTGGCCATCAGATCGCTGGCGGCGCAGCGCACCCGGGTGAAGGCCACCAGCAGGTGCATGCAGTCCGTCTCGCGCGCGCCGCTGCTCTGGGCGATCTCCCTCGCCCGCATGCACAGCTCCCGCACGAGCCCGTCCTGCTCCGAGGGCTGCGACGTCATCCTCTCCAGGAGGCTGTCCTCGTCGACGCCCTTCTCCTTCAGGAGGAGCTGCGCCCGGTTCTCCACCGTGAAGAGCGCCAACAGCACGTGGGCCGAGGTAGGCTTCTGTGCCACGCTCTGCGCGATGTCATGGGCTTCGTGGAGTACCTGAGCGAGATCGGTGCTGTCGACCATTCGAGTTCCGGCAGGCGGGCAGGCGAGCAAATACACCCTTCGGATCGGCTCGGCAAAATTTCCGCTACAGGTCGCTACACCCCCCACCCGGCGTGGGGGGAGACCTGGGAATGGGCCGACTGCTAGCCTGTTGGGGGGCCATTGTCATCCGGCTTGCAATAGGGGGCGCTCCTGGGCGTACATCCCGTGCGCCCCGTCACCTCCACTTATGAGCTCAATCGTTCAACCCACCCGCGTGCTCCTCGACCCACTCGACGCGACCGGAGCCGCCATCGAGGCCCGCCGCTGGGTCTGGCCCCTGCTGATCCTCGCCGTGTGCGTGTCCGCTTCCGGGACGGCCTTTTCCCTCCGCTGGGACGCTGGCCCCGCGGTGGTGCAGCAGCTGCAGATGACCGGCAAGCTGGAGCGGGCCACGGAGACGGAGATCTCCGAGGAGATCCAGACGGCCTCGCGCAAGGCGCTGGTGGCGGGGATCGCCAAGGGCGTCTTCGTGATGCCCTTCCTGACGCTGGTGCTGGCGGCGGCGCTGTGGGTGGCCGCGTGGCTGTTCGACCGGACCGCGCCCTTTGGCCGGCTCATGTCGGCGGCGGCGCTGGCCATGCTGCCCATCGCCCTCTACCACCTGGTCTTCACCGTCTGCGCGCTGGCGCAGCACTCGCTCACCGAGGCGCGGGTGATGAGCCTGGTGCCCTCGAGCCTGGCGGCCCTGGAGGGCCTGTCCCCGAAGATGACCCGGGTGCTGCGGGGCGTGGACTTCTTCAACCTGTGGAGCGTGGGCCTGATGGGGCTGGGCTTCTCCTCGGCCACGGGGATGCGCAAGGGCCGGGCGGTGCTGCTGTGCACCGTCCTCTATATCCTGTTCGTCGGGGTGTTCTTCGTTGGGATGCCCGCGATGATGGCTGGTGGTCAGGGAGGTGGTCGATGAACGCGCTCATGCTCGCGGTGGTGCTCGCCGCCAATTCCACCCCCGTCAGCCTGGAGGAGGCCCGCGCCCGGAGCCGGGAGAACGTCCAGGCCCTCACCGCCGCGCTCCAGGCCTCCAGCGCCGAGCAGGATGTGCGCAGCGCCCGCTCGTCGCTGCTGCCCCAGGTCCGGTTCTCGGGCGGCACCTCCCTCACGTACATCGGCCCCCAGCGCTCCTATAACGTCGTGCCCGTAGAGGGCGGCGGCTTCCAGCAGTTGGAGATCGACACCCCGGAAGTGGCGTACCCCGGCTTCAACCTGGGCGTCTCCGTCTCGCAGCTCCTCTATGACCGGGCCGTGTGGGCGCGGCTGGAGCAGAGCGGGGCGCAGCTGGAGGCGCTGCGGGGCGAGGCGACCGAGCAGCAGGACACCTCCGAGCTGGAGGGCATCAACCGCTTCTACTCGCTCTTCCGCACCCAGGCGACCATCCAGGTGCTGGAGGCCAACGTGCGGCGCAGCGAGCAGCAGCTCGAGCGGGCCCGGGCGCTCTTCCAGGCGGGCCGGGTGGGCAAGGCCGAGGAGCTGTCCGCCCAGGTGAACCTGGGCAATGATCGCATCGCCGTGGTGTCGCGGCAGTCGCAGCTCGCCACGGACCAGGCGCGGCTGAGCACGTGGCTGGCCATGCCGGGCGCGGAGGCCGTGGAGGCGGTGGATCCGGGCGTGTTGACCGAGGTTCCCGCGCCGGCGCCCTCGCTGGAGCAGGCGCTGCGGGACGCGAGGACCCGCCGGCCGCTGCTGGTGGCGCTGCGGCAGCGGCTGCGCGTGGCGGAGCTGCAGGAGAGCATCGCCAACGCGGGCTACCTGCCGCGCTTCTCCCTCGATGCCGCCTACCAGCGCAGCGGTCCGGACCCGGCGGTCTTCTTCGGCCAGCCGGCCCGTCAGAACCTGGTGCGCGGTGGCCTGAACATCTCGTGGGACATCTTCAACGGCTTCACCACCCAGGCGCAGGCGCGCCGGGCCGAGTACCAGAGCCGGGTGGCCGAGCTGAACCTGCAGCAGTCGGAGCGCGAGCTGGAGGGCGCGGTGCGCCAGTCGCACGTGGCGCTGCAGGCGCAGATCGTCTCCGCGGAGCTGGCCGAGGCCAACCGCAAGGCGGCCGCCGACGCGCTGGTGCTCGCCGAGGAGCGCTTCAACGCGGGAGTCAGCTCGACGCTCGAGGTGCGCGACGCGCAGCTCAAGCTCACGCAGGCCGAGCTGACGCTGCTGGAGAACCGTATCAACGTCGAAATCGCCCGCTTCACGCTGATGCGGGCCATGGGCACTCTGGCCCCGGGAGAAGCGCAATGAAGTGGTGGAAGGCGGTCATCGCAGGCGGGCTGTTCCTCGGAGCTGCGGCCATCACGGCGGGTGGATTGAAGGACCGGCCTCCCCCCACGGTGGAGGCGCAGGTGACCAAGGCCCGCAAGGGCACCATCACCCGCACCATCACGGGCGCGGGCAAGGTGCAGGCGGCCACCACGGTGAAGATCTCCTCCAACCTCTCCGGCGACCTGACGGAGCTGCTGGTGAAGGACGGGGACCGTGTCATCAAGGGCCAGGTGCTGGGCCGCATCGATCGCAAGCGCTACGAGGCCTCGGCCAAGCAGGCGCTGGCGGCGCAGAACGCGGCGCGCTCGGACGCCCAGGTGTCGCAGGTGGAGGTGGATCGCACCACGGCCGAGCTGGCGCGCGTGGAGGAGCTGGGCAAGAAGGGCCTGGCCTCGGCGGCCGAGGTGGATCAGTCGCGGGCGGCCCGGGACACGGCCACGGCCCGGCTGGCCTCGGCCCAGCAGCGTCTGGCCCAGGCCTCTGCCGTGTACGAGGAGGCGCAGACCAACCTCTCCAAGACGACGCTGCTCTCGCCCATCGACGGCAACATCATCGAGCTGTCGCGCGAGGTGGGTGAGCGCGTGCGTGGCTCGGACTTCTCCGAGGACGTGGTGATGACCATCGCCGCGCTCAACGTCATGGAGGTGAAGTTCGAGGTGGGCGAGCACGAGGTGGTGCACCTCAAGCCCGGCCAGCCCGCGGAGATCACCGTGGACGCGCTGGAGGGCGAGTCCTACGAGGGCTCGGTGGTGGAGATCGCCCAGAAGGCGCTCATCAAGAACCCCGGCACCGAGGCCGAGGTGACGACGTTCCCCGTGACGGTGGCGCTCAGCACGCGGCCGGCGCGGGTGCTGCCGGGCATGAGCGCCGAGGTGCGCATTTCCGCCGAGAAGCATGACGACACGGTGCTCGTCCCCATCCAGTCGGTGACGGTGCGTCCGGAGAAGAGCCTGCCGGACTACAAGGCGCCGGTGGAGGGCACGGGCCTGACGGTGGCGCGCCGCGCGGAGACGCTGGCCAAGGTCGTCTTCGTGGTGGACGCGGACAACAAGGCGCAGGTGCGCCGGGTGCGCACGGGCATCGCCTCGGACACCGACCTGGAGATCCTCGAGGGCATCATCGAGGGCGACAAGGTGGTGGAGGGCCCCTACCGCACGCTGTCCAAGGAGCTGAAGCACGGCGACACCGTGCGCGAGCCGCAGATGGGCGGCCCCGGCGGTCCGGGTGGGAAGAAGTCGTGAGCGAGCCCAACGGCACCGGGTCCCCCCGGCTCATCGATGTGCAGGACGTCACCCGCGTCTTCCACGTGGGTGGCGAGGAGGTGCGCGCGTTGCGGGGCGTGTCCTTCGGCATCGGCCGCGGCGAGTGGGTGGCCATCATCGGCCAGTCCGGCTCGGGCAAGAGCACGTTGATGAACGTGCTGGGCTGCCTGGATACGCCCAGCAGCGGCCGCTACATGCTCAACAACAAGGACGTGTCGCGCATGTCGGACGACGAGCTCGCCGAGGTGCGCAACGTGGAGATCGGCTTCATCTTCCAGACGTTCCAGTTGTTGCCGCGCGAGACGGCGCTCTCCAACGTGGAGCTGCCGCTCGTCTACCGGGGCATGAAGGCCAAGGAGCGGCGCGAGCGGGCGAGGGCGGCGCTGGCCAAGGTGCACCTGGAGCACCGCATGCACCACCGGCCCAACGAGCTGTCCGGCGGCCAGCGCCAGCGCGTGGCCATCGCGCGGGCCCTGGTGGCCGAGCCCTCCATGCTCCTGGCGGACGAGCCCACGGGAAACCTGGACTCGGCCACGGGCGAGGAGATCGTCCGGCTCTTCGAGGAGCTGCACCGGGCGGGCAACACGCTGGTGCTCGTCACGCACGAGCCGAAGCTGGCGGCGCGCTGCCCGCGGGCCATCCGGCTCAGTGACGGGGAGATCGTCGCGGACGGACCCGGGCGCCAGGTGGCCCTGGGAGATGCGCAGGCGCCCCAGGCGCAGGCCGTGGGGAGCCCATGAACAAGGCCGTGCGCGTGGATGTGGTGGAGGGGGCGCGCATCGCGTTCTTCTCGCTGGGGGCCAACCGGATGCGCACCGTGCTCACCACGGTGGGCATCGGCATCGGCGTGGCCACGCTGCTGGCCATCATCGGCATCGTCCAGGGGCTCAACAGCTCCTTCGAGAAGCAGCTCGCCTCCCTCGGCACCAACACCCTGCACGTCTCCAAGTTCCCCTGGGTCATCAAGGGCGACTGGTGGATGTTCCGCAACCGGAAGAACTTCACCCTGCCGCAGGTGGAGCAGATCCGCGCGCAGGCCTCGTACGTCTCCGCCATCTCGCCCGTCGTCGGCCGCATCGGAGAGGTGTCCTTCGGTGGCCAGCAGCTCTCCACCGTGGACGTCACCGGGGTGACGCACGAGTACTTCACCATCGGCGCCTGGCAGTTGGTGGCCGGGCGTGCCATCACGGAGGCGGATGACGCCGTGACGCGGCCCGTGGCGGTGATCGGCGCCACCGTGGCGGAGAGTCTCTTTCCGGGGCTCAATCCCCTGGGCCGCTCCATCCGCATCGACGGCCGGCCCTTCCAGGTGGTGGGCATGCTGGCGCGCAAGGGCAAGCTCCTGGAGCGGGACCAGGATCTGACCGTGATGGTGCCCTTCAAGACGTTCTATTCCACCTTCGGCAAGGGCCGCCCCTTCAGCATCGTCGTCTCCGTGGAGCGCGCGGAGGACATCCGCAAGGCGGAGGAGCAGCTCATCGGCGTCGTGCGGCGCGTGCGCGGCACGCCCCCGGGCCTCCCGGACGACTTCTCCATCAACCGCCCGGAGCAGCTCGCCCAGACGTACGAGCAGCTCACCGGGGCGCTCTATGGCGTGGCGCTGGGCGTGGGCTTCATCACCATGTTGGTGGGTGGCATCGGCATCATGAACATCATGCTGGTGTCGGTGCGGGAGCGGACGCGGGAGATCGGCATCCGGCGCGCGCTCGGGGCGCGCAAGCGCACCATCGTGCTGCAGTTCCTCATGGAGGCCTCCGCGGTGTCGGCGGTGGGCGGCCTGCTGGGCACGGTGGTGGGGCTGGGGACGGCCAAGGTGGTGTCCCTCATCACGCCCCTGGCGGCGGACGTGCAGCTCTTCACCATCGTGGGCGGGGTGGGCTTCGCCGCGCTGGTGGGGCTGTTGTTCGGCATCTGGCCGGCGGCGCGGGCCGCGAACCTGGATCCCGTGGAAGCCCTTCGCTACGAGTGAGCACGACCATGTTCCGACGCATCGAGGCCAACCTGCTGGCGATGGCCGACAACCTGCGGCTGGCCATGGGCACCTTCCTGGGCAACCCACTGCGCACGCTGCTCACGCTGCTGGGCATCGTCATCGGCGTGACGACGGTCATCGTCATGATGGCGCTCATCGAGGGCCTGCGCCTCAAGGTGAACAACGACCTGTCGCAGCTCGGGGCCAACACCTTCGAGGTGAGCAAGTGGCCCTCGGGCTTCGGCCGGGTGAACTGGCGGATGTACGCCAGGCGCAAGGACCTGACGCTGGAGGACATGCGCGCCATCCAGCAGTGGTGTCCCTCGGTGGGCGTGGTGTCCGCCTCGGACACGTCCGGCGGGCAGAAGATCTCCAGCGCGACCGTGGAGACGCGTCCCTCGGTGCGGGTCACGGGCGCCACGGCCGAGTACATCGACACCAGCGGCATCACCGTCGCCGCGGGGCGCTTCTTCAGCCCGGTGGAGGCGGTGGACGGCCGTCAGGTCGCGGTGGTGGGCCTGGACGTGGTGGAGACGCTCTTTCCGGGCATGGAGCCGCTCGGCCAGCAGCTCCGCATCAAGGGCCGCCCCTTCACCGTGATCGGGGTGCTGCAGCGGCGCGGCAGCTTCCTGGGCATGATGAGCATGGACAACGTCATCGTCGTGCCGCTGCTGGCCTACGAGATGGTCTATGGGTCGGTGGAGTCGGTGGAGATCGCGGTGCAGGCCCGCGAGCCGGATCAGCTCGCCAAGGCGCAGGAAGAGGTGACGAACCTGATGCGCCGCCGGCGTGACGTGGCGCCGTTGGACCCCAACGACTTCGAGGTGCACACCAACGAGTCGATGACGGAGACCTTCAACAGCCTCTCGCAGGTGATCACCATCGCCAGCTTCGGGGTGTGCCTGCTGTCGCTCGTGGTGGGCGGCATCGGCATCCTCAACATCATGCTGGTGTCGGTGACGGAGCGGACGAAGGAGATCGGCATCCGCAAGGCGCTGGGGGCGCGCAAGTTCCGCATCCTCGCCCAGTTCGCCACCGAGGCGGTGATCATGTCGCTGCTGGGCGGGATCATCGGCGTGGGGCTCGGCTTCGGGCTGGCCTTCCTGTCCCGGTGGATGCTGGGCTTCAACACCGTGGTGCCCGCCTGGGCGGTGGCGCTCTCGCTGGTGATGAGCTCGGGCGTGGGCCTGGTGTTCGGCATCTACCCCGCGGCCCGCGCCGCGAGGTTGGATCCCGTGGAGGCCATGCGCTCGGAGTAGGGCGCACGGCCCGGGCCGCCCGCTACGGCGCGGCGGCCACGCCCACGGGGCAGCTCACGCCGGTGCCCCCCAGGCCGCAGTACCCGTTCGGGTTCTTGGCCAGGTACTGCTGGTGGTAGTCCTCGGCGTAGTAGTACTCGGGAGCCGGGCGCAGCTCCGTGGTGATGATGTCGTGGCCCGCCGCGGTGAGCACCTTCTGGTAGGCCTCGCGCGAGGCCAGCACGGCCTGCCGCTGCGCGTCCGTGGTCCAATAGATGGCCGAGCGGTACTGCGTCCCCACGTCGTTGCCCTGGCGCATGCCCTGCGTCGGGTTGTGGCTCTCCCAGAAGACCTTCAGCAGCGTCTCGAAGGAGACCTGCTTCGGGTCGTACACCACGAGCACCACCTCGGTGTGGCCGGTGCGGCCGGAGCACACCTCCTCATAGGTGGGGTTGGGGGTGTGGCCCCCCGCGTAGCCCACCGAGGTGGAGTACACGCCGGGCGTCTGCCAGAACTTGCGCTCGGCCCCCCAGAAACAGCCCATGCCGAAGATGGCCTGCTCCAGGCCCTCCGGGAAGGGCGCCTCGAGCGGCGCGCCGTTGACGTGGTGCTTCGGGGGGACAGCCATCCGGGTGGAACGGCCCGGCAGGGCCTCCTCCGCGGAAGGCATCTTCAGCTTGCTGGGGTTGAGGATCCGCCACATGCCCCGAGATTAACGCGGCGTCCCGGTGCCCGCCGGGAATGTGACGCGCCCGCCGCCTGCTGGAGAACAGGAGGGATCATGCCGGGTGGCGCTCCCTCCCTCGCCGCGGCGCCTAGCGGAGCTGCTTGCCGTTGCCGGAGAAGACGCCGGGGACGCCCTCGAAGCGCACCTGGGCCTTGCCCATGACGTGGCGCACGGCCACCACCTGCAGGGCGGCGTTGCGGACGCCCTCGGCCGTGGCGGGGTTGGCCAGCGCGCGGCGCGCCTCCTCCAGCGACAGCCCGTAGGGCACCACCGCCTCCTGGAGCACCTCGTCCATCTTGTCCGGGGTGAGCTGCAGGTGGTCGCGCTCGATGAGGGCCTTCAGGGCGAAGGCGATGCGCAGGCGCCGCTCGGCCTCCAGCCGCGTGGTCGGGTCGTCCAGCCACCCGTCCAGCGACTCCTGCAGCTCGTCCGGAGCGAAGTCCTTCTGCGCCAGCAGGCGGGCCTCGGTGGAGCTCCAGGCCTGGCGGATCTCCTCGTCCACCAACTCCACGGTGAGCGGCACCTCGGTGCGCAGCACCAGCTCGTCCAGCACGCGCTCCTGGGCCTCCAGCCACATGTCGTCGGCGCGCTCGTTGGCGATCTCATCCGCGAGCGACTCCATCACCGCCTCGAGCGTGGTGCCGCGGCCGAGCTTGCGCACGAAGGCGTCGCTCTCGGCGTCCGGACTCGTCACCTCCCGGGCCGACACCACGTCCACCAGGAAGGTGGCGTGCACCCCGCGCAGATGCTCCACCGGGTACGTGTCCGGCAGCGTCACCTGCACCTCCTGGCCTCCGCCCACCGGCGTCCCCACCAGCCCCTCGGGCAGGCCGGGCAGCAGATCCGACGGCGCCATCTCCATCTCCAGGCCGCTCTTGGCGCTGAAGGGGATGAGCCGGCCCTGGGCATAGCCGAGCGTGTCCAGCACCACGGTGTCACCCATCTGCACGGGCTCGCCGGGCGCCCGCTCCCGCGTGGGCGAGTTCGCGCGCACCAGCTCGTGGAAGCGCATGAGCAGCTCTTCCCGGGTGATGTCCGAGTCCTGGGGGACGGTGACCTGGAGGTTGTCCAGCGAGGGCGCCTTCACCTTGGGCAGCTTGATTTCCTGCCGCTGGGGCGCCGCGCTCGTGGCGGCCCCGGACGCACGCGCCGGCTGGGCCACCGGACCGCCAGGGGAGGGGGGGGCTTTGGCCGCCGGGCGCTGACCGCCCTCCAGCTTCCGGAGGATGTGATCACCCTCGATGGAACCGGTGCTGCCGCGGCTGGCTCCATTGCCATCGTTGCGAGAAGACACCATGACTCCTTGGGCGCCCGTGGTGGGCCCATCCGGTGAAAATGAAGGAGCGGGCGGCACCCACTGGGGGACACCGTCCGCTCGGTTCAATCGGGATTAAAACAGAAATCCTGTTTTGAGGGCAGTCCCTGCCCCGGCCTCAGCCGAAGAGGCCGCCGACGAAGCTGGACACCGTCGAGACGGCGGCGCCCACCTGGCTGACGACGGGGATGTTGGTGGCGGCGGCGATGGAGCCCAGGGCGGTGACGCCGGCGGTCACCCGCGAGCCGACGCTGGCGTTGGGGTTGCGCAGGGTGTTGACGAAGGCGGCGGTGTCCGCCGCGGCGATGGCGATGTTGACACCGGGCACGAAGCGGCCCGCGGCCCTGCCCGCCGCGGCGACGCCAGCCCGGGCGACGCTCGTGGCGGCGACGCGGGAGGCGACCCGGCCGGCCACGGAGCCGGCGGCGCGGGAGGCCACGTTGGCCGCCGTCTGGGCGACCCGGGCGGACACCCGCGGGGCCACGTTCCGGGCCACCCGGCCGAGGGTGCGGAAGGCGTCGCGCGCCTGGGGCACGGCCTCGGCGATGTCCCGGACGGAGCTGAGCGTTTCCCGGGTGGAGGTGAGCGCCCGGCCCACGTCCTCGGCGCTGCGCGTGCGGATGGCCTGGCGGATGTCGCGGAAGGCGGTGGGCGCCTGGGTGATGGCGTTGCGGACGTTCTGGCCCAGGTTGGCCAGGGTGCCCACGGCCCCGCCGAGCCCGCGGGTGTTGTTGCGCAGGTTGCCCACGGCCTGGCCCAGGCGCGAATTCGTGGCGCGGGAGATCAGGTTCTGGGCGGTGTTGTGCACGCGCGAGGCGCCGAGGCGCTCGGCCACGTTGCCCGCCGCGCCGGCGGCCCGCTGGAACTGCTGGCCCAGGCGCTGAGCCGTCCTCGGGAAGGTGCGCGAGAAGTCATCGCGGATGTTGCGCAGCGCCTCCCGCGCCTCACGCCCGGCGGTGACCACGTCGCGGGCGCCCCGCACCGCCTCGTACGAGGAGCGCAGCGCCGTGCCCGCGCTCGAGAGGCTGGGGTCGCGGAAGGCGTTGCGGATGTCGTTGAAGGCGGTGCGCGTCTGGCCGGCCGCGTTGCGCACCTGGCTGCCGAACTCCACCAGTGAGTGGGCGCTACCCAGGGTGCGCTGGGCAAATCCCGCGGTGCGCCGGAAGGCCTGGGCGGTGGGGTTGTTGGCCACGCTCGTGGCCAGCCGCTGGGCGCTGGTGGCCACGCGGTCGAGCCCGGTGCGCTGCGCCACGTTGGACGCCACGGAGGCGGCGCGCTGGTACGTCTGGGACAGGCGCCCGGCGGCCCGCGGGAAGGTGTTGGCGAAGTCGTTGCGGATGTTGCGCAGGCTGGTGCGCGCCTCGCGGGCCTGGGTGACGACCTCTCCGGCGGAGCGGGCGGTGTCGGTGACGGAGCGGACGGCCTGGCCGGCGGCCGAGAGGCTGCGGGTCCTGACGGCGTTGCGCACGTCACTCGCGGCGGTGCGCGCCTTGCCGGCGAGCTCGCCCACGCCCTGGCCGAACGTCTGGAGGTTCTGGGCGTGGCCGAGGGTCCGCTGGGCGAAGCTGGCGGTGCGCCGGACCGACTGGGCGACGGGGTTGGTGTTGACGCGCGCCGCCACATGGCCGGCCGTCCGCTGCACCTGCTCCACGCCGCGCTGGGCCGCCCGCTGGAGCTGGGCCGGGGCATGCTGCACCGCGTGGGCCGCGCCGCTCACCGCACGTCCCACGTTCCGCACGTTCTGACGCACCGCGGTGGAGGCGCGGTTGAGGGCCCCACCCAGCAGGCTCCGGGGCTGGGGCTGGGCACGCTCGGCGGCGGCTCCACTGTGGGCGCGAGCGAGCTGCCGCGTGGCGACACTCGCCGTGCGGGCCGCCGCCCTCTGGACGACGTTCCGGGCGGGGGTGAAGGTGCTGCGGGCAGTGTTGAGGGCTCGGGCCGCGGGCCTGCTGACGGCCGCCGCGATGCGCGCGGGGGCGCGGAAGAGCTGCTGGGGCTTGCGGACGATCCGTCTCAAGAAACCCATGGAAAAATCCTCTCGAAAATCAAGACAGGAGGATTATCGGGCGGGGCCCTTCTCCAGGTGCGTCCGCCGTGCACGAATCGTACGTCTTCTGGAGGATGGCCTAGAGTGGAGGCAGATGACGGCTCCACCCTCCACGCCCCCCGAGACTTCCGAGCCCGTTGTCTCCGAGCGGCCCCGGCTCATCATCAATGGGGAGCCCTTCCGGCCCGAGGATCTCGGCCGGAGCCTGTCCGAGTCGGTGCTGCTGCGGCTGAGCGTCGAGAAGGAGCCGTACGAGCCGCCCGCACCACCGCCTCCCCGCCGCGAGCCGCTGCCGGCACGGGTGGAGGCCCTCCCGGCCCGGACCCTGGCGGTGATTCTCGTGCTCCTCGGGCTGGGACTGGCGGCGCTGATCCTCCTCTGAGGTGACGCGGTGCGCCATCCAGAGGCCGCTCAGCCCTCGCTGTCCTGGCCCTGTCCCTGGCCCCGCTGGCGATCCTCGCGGGCGGCCATGATCTGCCGGTAGGGGATGACCCGGACGAGCTCCGCGAGCGTGGTCTGCCCGCTGGCGATCTTCTCCAGCGCGTCCTCCACGAGGGTGCGGAAGCCTTGGGCCCGCGCGTGGCGGCGGAGCTGCGCGCTGTGGGCGCCCTGGGCGATCAGATCCTGCAGCCCCGAGTCCACCACCAGCAGCTCGTAGAGGCCGGTGCGCCCCCGGTAGCCGGTGTGGCGGCACTCCTCGCAACCCACGCCCGTCCGGGGCTGGATGCCCTCCAGCAGCGGGCCGAGCAGATCCAGTTGCTTCCGGGTGGGCTCGGCGGGGGCCTCGCACTTGGAGCAGATGCGCCGCACGAGCCGCTGCGCCAGCACCGCGAGCAGCGAGTCCGCGATGTCGGTGTCATCCAACTCCAGACCGCGGAGCCGGCCCACGGCGCCCACGGCATCGGCGGTGTGGAGCGTGCCCAGCACGACGTGGCCGGTGGCCGCGGCGTTGAGCGCCATGCTGCCCGTCTCCAGGTCGCGGATCTCCCCCACCAGCATCACGTTCGGATCCTGCCGCAGCAGCGCGCGCAGCAGCAGCGCGTGCGACATCTGCGGGCTGACCTCCTTCTGGTTCACCTTGGGGACGTAGTACTCGATGGGGTCCTCGGCGGTGATGATCTTCTTGCGCCCATCGTTGAGCTGCGCGAGCGCTCCGTAGAGCGTGGTCGTCTTCCCGCTGCCCGTGGGGCCGGTGACGAGGATGAGGCCCTCGGGGTTGGAGAGCAGGTTGAGGAACAGCCGCTCCGTCTCCGGATTCATCCCCAGCTTGTTCACGGGCACGAGCCCCGCGCTCGAGTCGAGCACGCGGATGACCACGTCCTCGCCGCCCGGACTGGGCACCACGCTCACGCGGAAGTCGACGACCTTGGGCTCCTCGCTCCGGGAGATGACGGCGCGGATGCGGCCATCCTGGGGCCGGCGGCGCTCGGTGATGTCCATCCCGGAGAGCACCTTGATGCGGCTGACCACCTCCTGCACGGACTCCGGATCCATGTCCGTGTAGGCCTGATGCAGGATGCCGTCGATGCGGTAGCGCAGGTCCACGTCATCGCGGTAGCTCTCGATGTGGATGTCCGAGGCCTTGCGCTCGAAGGCGCCGGCGAGGATGTCATCCACGAGCTCGACGGGCGTGGGCGGCTGCCGCGAGGGCGGACGCTTGTTGATGACGAGATCCGCCTTGGTGTGGGCTCCGGCGCCGAAGCCCGTCCGCAGGGCGGATTCGATCTCGTAGCGGTTGAGCTTCACCGGCTTGATGGGCCGCTGCAGGAAGTCGGAGATCCGGAAGCGCAGGGCCTGGTTGTCGGGATCCGCCATGCCGATGGGGACGGGCGCGTCGGCCGCCTCGGCGTCGATCTTTCCCAGCACCACCACCGAGTGGCGGCGGCAGAACGGCTCGGGCAGCAGCCGCATGGAGTGGCGATCGAGGGTGTACTGCGAGAAGCTCGGAAAAGGTGTCGGACCCTTGGGCCATGAGCACGGGCATAGCACGCCCCGAAAAGGGTTCGATATGTGGCGTCTCCTCCGTCGTTCTCCTCCGCGTGCTCCGCGTATGGGAGCATCCATGAACGGCAACGCCGGGCCCGGCCGGAGGGCTCTGGACACCGAGGGGGTTTCAATCATGAAGACGCGTCGAGTTCTGGTCTCCGCCGCGCTGGCGGCGGTGCTGGGGGGCTGCCTGACACCTCCTCCGCGGGAGAATCCGGACCCGCCCGTGGACCAGGGGCCCTTCCTGTCCAACACGCCGCTCTGGACGATCGAGGCGCCCGAGTCCCTCCGGCTGTCGTGCTTCGGCAGCGCCATCGCGCTCGGAGACGTCAACGGAGACGGGAAGCAGGACCTGGTGGTCGCGGCGCCTCCGTGCTCGGGGATGACGGGCAAGGGCTCGTTGGCCATCTACTCCGGCAATGGCACGTCCTTCTCCTCCGAGCCCGCCGTCGCCGAGCTGGACTGGCAGAACCCCAACCCGTCCGCGAGCGGGCGCAGCAGCACCATATTCATCGGCAACGTGAACGGGGATCGCTTCGCCGACATCCTCATCCGCTCCCAGACCACGGGGACGCTCGTGTTCGCGGGCAAGGAGGACCTCGGGACGGTGCTCCAGACGCCCCTGTTCCGCGTGCCGTTCTTCGGGGTCCACTATGTGAGCCTCCTGAGCGATCTGAATGGGGATGGGCTGGATGACCTCGTCATCACCCAGGGCTCGGCGCGGCGGACGGCCATCTATCGCGCCACCCCCACCGCGGACGCTCCGTTCACCCCGGTGAGGGCCTTCCCGGACCGGGCGCTGCGCGTCATCCGCGCGGGTGACCTCAACGGCGACGGCGCGAATGAGCTGCTGTTCGGGACCCCGGAGGGCTCCAAGCTCTACCTCGGGTGCAAGACGGAGGAGGCCGGATCCTGTGTGGGCGGCCTGACGTTCTCTCCGGCCTGGACGGCCCCCGAGCAGGTGGTGGGGTTCTTCCCGGATCAGAACGGGGATGGGCACCGCGAGGTCATCCTCGGTGACACGGGCCGCGTGGCGGTGCACCTCTTCCAGCCGGAGGGAGGCATCTCGCCGTCGCCCATCTGGAGCACGCTCGGGGACGCGGCGTACCCCGGCCTGACCACCGCGACGTACTTCGTGGGGGACCTGGACAAGGACAACAAGGAGACGGAATTCCTGATGTCGGCGGCGGGGCGCCTGTACGCGTTCTTCCCCAAGCAGGGGCTCTCCTCCGAGGTGCGCGCGGATTGGGCCTGGCCGAAGAGCAACTCGCTGGGGCCGGCGTTCCAGGGGTACGTGCGCTACGCGCCCGTGGGCGCCGGGGATCTCAACGGGGACGGGTACGCCGACATCCTCGCCGGACTGGCTCCGCCGTTCGACCAGCTCACCCCGGCGACGCCCCCGCGGCCGGGACGGGTGGTGGCCTACGCCGGAGGCAAGGTGCCGCCCCTGACGCCCACGCCCTTCCTGCGGCCGGCCGCGTCGTGTGGCCTGGCGGGCGGCTCGGGCAAGCCGGACATGACGGTGGACGCGGACGTCATCTCCCGCACGGCGTATGTCGAGCAGCGCAACTTCGCGGAGACGGCCTGCGAGGTGACGGAGCGCTGCGTGGGTGCGCCTGGAGACCGGCGGCTGCTGCGCTTCAGCGTCTCCATTCCGAACCTGGGCTCGGGCGCGGTGAACATCCCGCCCCCCGAGACGCGGCCGGACCTCTACGAGTTCGACGCGTGCCACCAGCATGATCACCTCGTCGGCTTCGCCAGCTATGAGCTGGTCGATCCCCAGAACGCGGTGGTGGCGGTGGGCCGTAAGCAGGGCTTCTTCCTGGTGGACCTGGTGCCCTACTGCGGCGACGCGGGCGCGCCGGTCCTCAACATGGATGGCTCGCAGGGCATCTCGCCGGGCTGGGCCGACGTGTACGCGGGCGACTACCCGTGCCAGTGGCTGGACATCACGGACGTCGCGGACGGCACGTACACCCTGCGCATCGGCGTGGACGTGAGCGACCTCATCGACGAGGAGAGCCTGCACCCGAACTCCGTCGACGTGAATGTGAAGATCTCCGGCAACTCGGTGGAGATCCTCCCGTAGGAAACGCCCGTGCTCCGGGGGGGAATCCACACCCCGGAGCACGTGGGTCCGCGGTGAGCACTCCGCGTTACGGAGTGGCCGTGCAGCCGCAGCCGCAGTCGTCGAAGAAGGCCGACTGGCCTTCGGGGCAGGTGAACCGGATGACGGCGCACTGCTCGGGATCCTGCGAGACGTAGCTCCGGCTCGGATCGTTGTAGTTGCAAGCGTTGGTGGTGCAGCCGCAGCCACAGTCATTGAAGAAGGCGGACTGGCCATCGGGGCAGGTGAAGAGGATGGCGGGGCACTCGGCGGGGTTACGGGAGACGTAGGTGTAGCCGGGCTCCCTGCCGTTGCAGCTCTTCTTCTTCGCCCCCTCCTCCTGGCAGACGCCGCCGCAGTCAGCGCCCCCCTGGTTGGGATCGCACTCGTCGTTGGGGTCGTCCACGCAGGTGAAGCCCTCGGTGCAGGGGATGCCGGCGATGCCGCCGCAGAATTCACCGTCCTGGGCCAGGGCCGCCGTCTGGCTGGCGGCATCGGCCGTGGGGCTGCAGGCCGAGCCCAGCAGGGCGATACCCGCGACCAGGACGCAACAAGGAATAGACCGCAGGGACATGGGAACTCTCCTTTGCGAAACAGAAATCGTCACGGAGAGTGCGTTTGGGGGGAGGCGGGCAAGGGGGCCCTCCACGAGCAGGCAGGGGAGGGTTGTCTGCCGGGTCGGTGAATTTTCCTCGGGCGGCGCTCCGATGTAGATGGAGCCCGGACATGGCCAGCCGGACGATGAAGCTGAAGCAGAGCACGGGCACCACGGGGAAGGTGAAGCAGGCGACCACGGGCAAGTCGCGCCAGGTGGCGAAGGCGCCCGCGAGCGGTGGATGGGTGCGCCGGGTGCTGATGCTGGCGTTCCTGGGACTGGTGGTGTTCGCGTCCTACGAGTACGCGCGCCTGCCGAGCGCGGAGCCGCTGCTGAAGCAGAACCCGAAGACGACGGCGCTGATGGAGCAGCGGGCGGAGGAGGCGCGGGAGGCGGGGCGGAAGCCGAGGCGCCGCCAGCAGTGGGTGGGGCTGTCGAGCGTGTCCCGGCACGCGATCGACGCGGTGCTGCTCTCGGAGGACGCGAGCTTCTACCTGCACGAGGGCGTGGACACGAAGGAGCTGGAGAACGCCCTGGAAGACGCGGTGCGCAAGGGGAAGCTGGGGAGGGGAGCGTCGACGATCACCCAGCAGTTGGCGAAGAACCTGTGGCTGTCGACGGACCGGAGCCTGTTGCGCAAGGGGAAGGAGCTGATCCTGGCGCACCGGCTGGAGGAGGCGCTTCCGAAGAACCGGATCCTCACGATCTACATGAACGTGGTGGAGTGGGGGAACGGGGTGTACGGCATCGAGGCGGGGGCGAGGGAGCACTTCGGGGTGGCGGCGTCGGAGCTGACGGCGGCACAGGGGGCGATCCTGGCGTCGATGCTGCCGGCGCCGCGCAAGAGGTCACCGGCGTCGGGCTCGAGGGCGCTGAAGAAGCGGGCGCACTGGGTCATCGAGCAGATGGAAGCGGTGAGGCGGCTCAACGCGGAGCAGGCGAGGGCGGCGCACGCGGAGATCGATCAGATCCTCGGTGGGAAAGAGTCCGGGGACGAAGCCGAGGGCTGACCGCGCCAATATGCGGCTACACTGTGAGGCATGCGTACGCGCCGCCTCGTGGGCCTGGGGCTCCTGTTCATCGTCATGGTGCTGGTGGGGTCCTTCCTGGTGCCCGCGGCGGCGGAGACAGCCCCGGAGAGGGTGGTCGCGATCGTGCCGTTGGGCGAGGTGCGGCAGGAGTTCCTGGACGAGGTCCAGCAGGAGCTTCCAGTCGCGCATGAAGGTGCGGATCCGCATCGACCCCTCCCGAGAGCTGCCAAAGGAAGCCTGGTACGCCCCACGCCAGCGCTGGAGGGCGGATCGGCTGCTGGACTGGCTGGACGAGAACCCGCCGAAGGATGCGTGGAAGGTGGTGGCGGTGACGGAGGCGGAGATCTCGGCCACGAAGGGGAACATCGTCGACTGGGGCATCGCGGGGCTGGGGAGCCTCGGTGGGCCGAGCTGCGTGGTATCGGCGCACATCTACAAGAAGCACAGCAAGACGAAGGAAGCGCTGCTGCGCCGGCTGGGAGACATGGCGGTGCACGAGTTCGGGCACACGCTGGGGTTCCCGCACTGTGAGGAGAAGGGCTGCGTGATGGCGGACGCGAAGGGCAAGGCCATCTCGTCCGCCGACGCGAAGCTCGGGGCACTACTGCGCGAAGTGCCTCGGGACGCTGTCCACCGAGGACCGCGCGCTGGTGAAGTAGCGGCTCGGTCCTCGCCGGGCGGGCGCGCCCGGTCCAGCGGCAGGAGCGGGACGGAATGGGCTACTCTCTGGCGCGGACCCTCTTCCGGGTCCGGGGGAACCCTTTCATGATCCGCCGTCTCGCCATCCTGGGGCTGCTGGGCCTCACCGCCTGTCCCTTCCTCGAAGAAGACGATCCACCCACGACGCCGCCCTCCATGTCCTCTGGCACGGTGAGGGGGTCGCTGACGCCTTTCCGCATCCAGTCCGCTCCACCCGAGACCGGGTGGCCCGCGCAATTGAAGGACGCCGGAGTCCGGCGGCAACTCTCCCAATCCATCTCCAAGGCCCTCGCCTCGAAGCAGGGCGTGCGGCGCGCGGAACTCACCGGGGACCCGGTGGGTGATGCCGACGCCGTCCCCGGTGACGTCATCGTCCGCTTCGAGCAGGCCCGCCTCTCCGAGGCCGCCGTGCTCGCCCGGGTGCACCTGCCCGGCTACCGCGCGGTGCACAAGGGCTCCCTCTCCGAACACCTGCACCTCATCGGCTACGAGCCCCTCGAGAAACGCCTCCTGAAGCAAGCGGAGACGGGCGACCTGGCCCGGCAGGTGGGAAAGCTGCGCGGCGTGCGTTACGCGGAGAAGAACGCGCGTGTCCAGGCCTTCAAGGCGCCCAATGATCCGAAGTACTCGAGCCAGTGGCACTACCCGATGATGAACCTGCCGGCCGCCTGGGATCTCACCACGGGCTCGAGCAGCGTCGTCGTCGCGGTGCTGGACACCGGCAGCATCACGCACCCGGACCTGACCAACCGCCTGCTGCCGGGGGCCGATCTGATCTCCGATGTCACCCTGGCGGGGGACGGCAACGGCCGCGACACGGATCCGACGGACATGGGCAAGGACCAGCCCAACGGCGGCTCCACGTGGCACGGCGCGCACGTGGCCGGCACCATCGGCGCGGAATCGAACGAGGGCAAGGGCGTGGCCGGCGTCACCTGGAGCGGCCGCAATCTCCTCCCGGTGCGGGTGCTGGGCAGGGGGGGCGGCTCGTTCGCCGACATCGCCGCGGGCCTCCAGTGGGCCATTGGCCGCGACGTGAGCGGCCTGCCCCGCAACCAGAACCCCGCCCACGTCATCAACATGAGCCTCGGCGGGCAGGCCAGCCCCAGCCAGGCGCTGCAGGAGGTCATCGATGATGCCGTGAGCCAGGGCGTCATCATCGTCGTCGCCGCGGGCAACTCGAACATGAATGCCGGCCAGTTCTCGCCGTGCAACCAGCAGAACGTCATCTGCGTGGGTGCCACCGGCTTCACCGGCAAGCGCTCGAGCTACTCCAACTACGGCAGCGCGGTGGACGTGATGGCCACCGGTGGCGAGATGAGCGAGGACGGCAACGGGGACGGCGAGCCGGATGGGGTGCTCTCCACCGTGCTCAATGACAGGTCTCAACCCATCCATGGCTACTTGCAGGGCACCAGCATGGCCGCCCCGCACGTGGCCGGCATCGCGGCGCTGATGAAGGCGGTGCACCCCCGCATCACCCCGGCCCAGGTGAAGCAGCTCCTCAAGAGCACCGCCGCCACCTCCAGCCAGTGCACCGAGGGCTGTGGCGCCGGCCTCGTCAACGCCCAGGCCGCCGTGCGGGAGGCCCAGAAGCTCGCGGGGGGCGGCACGACGCCGGATGCCCCGGCGCAGCTCGGGGTGGGCTCCACCCAGCTCTCCTTCTTCGGGAGCGGCACCCAGCAGCTCACGGTCCGCAACCTGGGCGGCGGCACGCTCCAGGTGACCGCGAAGGCCCTGGGCACCCTGGCCTCCGCGCTGTCCTTCCCCGCGGGCACCACGGTGAGCTTGTCCGCCTACGGCTCGAAGTCGCTTCCACTGGCCGTCAACGCCGCGGGGCTTGCCCATGGCGACTACCTCGCCCAGGTCTCCCTCACCGGCGACAACGGGGACAGCGCCTCGGTGCTGGTGAAGCTCCGGGTGGGGGCTTCCCAGGACAAGGACGCCGTCATCGCCTTCGCCTACCAGGATCTCTTCGGCGAGTGGCAGGTGGACGAGGAGGCCGTGGCGCTGGTGCCGGCCTCGGGTGGCTACGCCTACAGCCTGAAGCTGACCCCGCGCACCTACTACGCGCTGGCCACCATCGATGATGACGGCGACGAGGCGTACTTCGAGGAAGGAGAGCGCGTGGGCTTCTGGCGTGACGCCACCTCCATCGAGCCCATTGTCCTGACGGCCAGCCAGACGGTGGGCAACATCAGCTTCACCCTCGCGCCCTATCAGACAGGTGAAGAGGAGCCCACCACGTCCATCATCGGCCGCGATTGCACCAGCGATGCCCAGTGCGGCGAGGGCTTCTGCGCCACCAACTTCCCCGGGGGCTACTGCACCCAGAGCTGTCTGGCGACGAGCTGCCCGGCGGGCTCCCAGTGCTATGCCGACTCGGACGGCGCCTCGGCCTACTGCTTCGCCACCTGCACCGGGGTGGGCACCCAGGGCTCCTGCCGCTCGGGCTACGTCTGCGCCAATGATGGGGCGGGCGGCGGCGCGTGCGTCCCCCGATGAGGTGAGTCTGGAGTGAATCGGGCAGGGGAGTGCCCTGGTGCTTCCCTGCCCACGAGGCTGGCCAACTCCTTACCCGGCTACCACTACGGCTCCGCCAGCCCCTGGGCGAGCAGCGCGAGCCGGGTGACGATCTGCTCCTCCGAGGGAGGAACGACCGCGCTGATCGAATGCAGGAGGCTGATGCGCAGGCCGTTGTTGCGCAGCCAGAGGATCAGCTCCTCGGCGTTGATGGGATCGGGCCGGACGAGGAACTTCCGGGCGATGGGTACCCGGGACAGGTACAGCGCCTCAAGGGAGGACAGCTCGCCCTCGGGGCCGGCGTAGATGGGCTCCGTGTGTTTGAACCAGGGCCTGATGTCCTCCAGGAGCCACTGGACCCGGGTGCTCTTGAAGCGCTCGAGCTTCAGGAACTCCTCCAGGTGGTTGCGCTCCAGGAGGATGCAGTCGTCGCCCGCGCACCACGCCTCGATGCTGAGGTGATGGGCCAGGAGCCGGTGCTGGCGCCGGCAATACTCGCGGTGGGGATCCATGGACATGCCCGTGCTCTCCTCGTCCTGACCGGCGTACCATCTCCGGCCAGCTCCGGCAGCCGGAATGAGCGGCTCGACGCTGGAGAGAAGGCTCGGGAAGGCCCAGGGGTTGACGCCAGAACAGGCGCGGGCCGTGCCAGCCAGCATCCTGGAGGCCGCCGTTGCCTCGCCCGAGGGGCATGCTTAAGCGGGAGGTTCACCTCCTGGAGGTCGCCCATGCTGCATGCCCCACTCCTCGGCCGAGTCCTGCTGCGGTTCGACGCTGGCAAGGAGGACCTCCACGAGGATCTCTCCGCGGCGGTGTTTTCTCCGGATGGGAGCCTCTGGGTGGCCTCGGACGAGCACCACTCGCTCGAGCGCTTCTCCCCGGTGGACTCGCGCGTCTTCGGCGAGCACCGGCACTTTGTCATGGCGGATCTGCTCGGGGAGGAGGTCCGCGAGGAAGTGGACATCGAGGCGCTGGACTTCCAGGACGGACACCTGTGGTTCGTGGGCTCGCACAGCGCGAAGCGCAAGAAGCCCAAGGGCAAGACGATGGTGAAGGACCTGGAGCGCCTGGCCACCGTGGAGCACCAGCCGTGGCGCTTCCTGCTCGCCCGGGTGCCGCTGCCGGGGTTCGCGCCGGGCTCGGCCGCCCCTGCGAAGCTCCAGCGCACGGAGGGCCGCGAGGGCCCGGGGGTGAGCGTGCTGGTGGAGCTGCTGCGCCAGGATCCCCACCTGGGGCCCTTCCTCGCGCCCGCTTCGCCGGAGGATCCGGAGGGGGCCCTGGCCCTCCCCAGCAAGGACAACGGGCTGGACATCGAGGGGCTCGCCGTCCACGGGGACCGGGTCTTCCTCGGGCTCCGGGGGCCCGTGCTGCGGGGCTACGCCGTCATCCTGCAGATGGAGGTGGAGGAGGTGGGCAACGGCCTCCTCGCGCCCCGGCGGACGAAGAATGGCAGTGCCTACACCAAACACTTCCTCGACCTGGATGGCCTGGGCATCCGCGAGCTGTGCCGCCATGGGGAGGACCTGCTCATCCTCGCGGGGCCCACCATGCCGGTGGATGCCCCCATCCGGCTGTTCCGGCTGCACAAGGGCCTGCTGCTCTCCGGAGACACGATCCACCCGCAGGAGAAGGGCGTGCTGGAGCCGCTCTTCGACCTGAAGGAGGGGAGCCGGGACGACAACGCCGAGGGCGTGGCTGTGTTCTCCTGGTTCGCGCCCAACGACTCCGTGCTCGTCGTCTACGACACGCCCTCGCCGCAGCGCCGCTACGGGCCGGACGGCGTGCTCGCGGACGTGTTCCGGCTCTGAGCCCGCCCAGACCCGATGCAGTTCAGTCCAGAAGGTTCGCCAGGCCCGCGTACGTATGGGTTCCGGGGATGCCATCAATCGGGCCCGTGTAGCCGCCTCGGCTCGCCAGGGACTGAAGCACCTTATAGGTGTGGGTGCCCGGTACTCCATCGATGGGTCCCGTGTACCCGGCGCCGCTCAAGAAGGTCTGGAGGCCCCGCCACGAGTTCACACCCATCGCGCCATCGATGGGGCCCATGTACCCGCCCAGGCGCGCGACCCGCTGGAGTGCCGCGTACGAGTTGGTGCCCATGACGCCATCAATGGGGCCCGTGTATCCAAAGCCTCGCAGCACGGTCTGCACGCCCTTCCACGAGTTGGTGCCCATGACCCCGTCAACGGGGCCTGTGTAGCCACCCTTCACCGCGAAGCGCTGAAGCCCCTTCCACGAGTTGGTGCCCATGACGCCATCCACGGGCCCCGAGTAGCCGTAGCCGGTGAGGACCTGCTGGACTCCCTTCCACGTGTTCGTGCCGGGGACGCCGTCCAGGACGCCCGTGTACCCGCCTGCTCGAGCCAACCGCTGCAGCGTCACCCCCTGGCTGTTGGTGACGGGAGGCACACCGCCGCCCGACCCGTTCAGGTACGCCTGGATCCCGTTATACGTATTGGGCCCGGGGATGCCATCGATGGGCCCCGTGTAGCCACCGTCCTGGGCAAGCAGTTGCAATCCCTTGTAGGTGTTGATGCCCGGATCGCCGTCGGCAGGCCCGTCGTAGTACCCCAGCTCGCGAAGGATTTTCTGCACTCCGAGCCAGGTATTGACACCCGGAACGCCATCCAAGGGGCCTGTGTAGCCGCCCCGCTGGGCCAGCTTCTGCAGGATGATTCCCTGTTCGATGGTGATGACAGGATCGCCGCCGCCCGAGCTCCCCCGGGAATGGCCGTCGGCGGGGGAGGAGTCGCGCCATCCGGCGGCTGAGACAGTCCGGTGAACGCGGACAGCTTCGCGACGTTCAAATCGAGAGGAATTCCATTCTGGTTGCCGGACGAGGTGTACTGATGAATCTCCCACGCCGGGAAGGCCGCCCCGATCGTCGGATTGCCCGGCGTGCCCGTGTAGTGGGCGATCCACAGTTTCGAGCCCACCGCCTTGGTCTGGGTCCAGGTGTTGGAGGTGAGGAGGCTCGAATAGGTGTACAGGAACGGGGCCTTCCCCAGGCGGGACTTGACCGCTTGCATGAAGGTCGCGGTCATCGAGTCGTTCCAGAAGATGCCCGCGTCGATCGCCTCGTTGTCGAGCACCAGGAGGTCGCCTGGCCGATGGTCATACAGGTGATCCATGAAGTACTGCGCGTCACCCGCGGGGTTGGTGGAGCCAGCCACCCAATAGTGCCCGACGATCAACCCGGCCGCGCGAGCCCGGGCGACCTGCTGGGCATAGTAGGGCGCGACATAGAGGGGAGAGACATTGGAGCCGCCTGCTTTGACAATCGCGAATTGATAGCCGGCACTGCGAATGGCGTTGAAGTCGAGATCACGCTGGGTCGTGCCGACATCGATCCCGTAGACACCGCTCATCCCTGACGGTGGAGGTGTCGTGGGGGCCTGGGCCAGCCAGTTGTTGAGGCCCAGATAGGTGTACTGTCCCGGGAATCCATCCACGGGTCCCGTGTACCCTCCCAGCTGTGCGAGCCTCTGCACCCCTTTCCAGGTGTTCTCACCCGGGATGCCGTCAATGGGGCCGGAGTAGAAGCCACGATTCGCGATGACGGTCTGAACACCTTTCCACGTATTGACTCCAGGGACGCCATCCACCGCGCCCGTATATCCACCCCGCTGGGCAACGCGCTGGAGCGTCTTTCCCTCCTCGAGGCTGATCTGGATTCCCCCGGAACCGCCACCGGTGCCGGTACCTCCGCCAGAGCCAGTGCCGAGCACGTTCCGAATCAGGGGGGCGGGATCGCTGACATTCTCGCCAAACGCACAGCGATCCGTGGAGCCTCGGGTCATGTGGAGGTGCGGCCCGGTCCACGCCGACCCATGATCATCCCCGTGGCCCGCCGCATAGGCGATGATCTCACCCTGCTGGACGTAATCTCCCACGGAAACCCGTGTCCGGATGACGTGGGCGTACCCGGAGAAATCGCCCGGCGCGGATTCCACGGCGACGGTGTGTCCCACGATGGAGGAGTACTGGATGCGGCGGACGATGCCGGAGCGCAGCGCGGGAATCGCCTGACCGCTGCTGGCGGCGACGTCGAGACCCCGGTGGCCAGCGGGGCCGTAGTAGGGGCCAGTGACTCCGAAACGAGTGACCCACCGTCCTTCCGCGTAGAACGCTTGCACGTTCGACGGCACGGCGAGCGTGCCTTCTGCTGTGACCGCGTCAAGGCTCTCGCCTTGCCCCCCCTCCGGGTCCATCCCACCACACGCTGTCAGGACCGCCATGCCCAACACCAGCTTCACGGCGGTGGAGAAGAAACTTCGCAATAGGCTTTTCGATGTGGACCTGCTGTTCATTCCACATTGTCGTGGCGCCCGTTGCGGAGTTGCGCCCGGATTTCCCAGATTCTTGGGAGTTCGGGAGGCGGCCGGATAGGAGCGATCTTGCCGGAGGCTCCGAGCGTCGGGTCCGATTCCCGCCGCCTCCAAAGAGGTTGCCCGCCGCTCTGAGTCGCGCACTCTCCTGACGAGGGGGCGCGGGTTGCTTTTGGGGACCACCTTGGGCCTCCTCTTGGGGTCCAAGTTCGGGACCGGGCTCCTTCCAGGCCTCCCCCGGGAGGGGGGCTGTACAGAATCCATGGCCACTGCCCCCGGCTACCCCGCAGCGTAACTCAAGGGGGGGTACGCCAAGCAAGGGGCTCGGGACGCGGGCGCTGGGGTCTGGCAAGCAACCACTCTGGAATGCTTTGTGGATACAGGTTCTGGATTCGCATTCCCAACGAGGCAGCCAGCCTCAGGAGTGCCACTCCCTCAATGAAGACATGGGCCTCCGTCCGTAACATCTCCGGATCCGCGCCTGGGTTTGCACGCTCTCGCGCGAGTTCTTGCGAGCGCTCGAGCAGCAGGCCCGCCCAAGCCATCTCGAATTTTCGCTCGTCCCCAGCCAGCAAGGCCTCGCACAGTCTGAACCGGGCGGGGGCCTGGGCCCCGGATATCGCCTGGAAGCGCGAGAAGGTGGCGATGGCCTGCTCGGACTTTACACCCACACGCAGCACGTCCATGAGGAACTTCACATAGAGGAAGTCGTCCTCGTACTCATCCTCGCGTGCCCAGGTGCTCGCGCACACGGGTACCATGCTCCGAGCGGTGTCGAAGTCATCCGCCGCGATGGCATCGAAGAAGGGCAACGCCCGGCTCGTGCAGAGGTAATACCGATCGATCACAATGCTCCAATCAATGCGCTGGAGAATTGACAGGTAAGCCTGGGCACTCTTGCTCAAACACGAGAAGAATGGCTCGATGTCCGCTTCGAGCAGCACCGAGCAGATTGCCAGACGGCGGTACTGGGTACAAAGTTTCTGCATGAGCGCCGCTTCGGTCTCGATGCGCGGTGGTGCCCGCAGTTGCTCCAGCAGCCGGCCCAAGGTGAAGCGGATGTTCCTGTAATCATCTTCCAAGTCCGATGACATGCTCGTCCCCAAGCGTTGGCCGTGGCTCAAAGCATGACGGGAGAGTCCAGGTCGAGCATACCCAGCCCCGTGATTCCTGCCGCAGCAAGCTTCTCGAGCAGGTCCACCCGGATGATGAATGCCCGGGGATATTCCTTGATGCGGAACAAGGAGCGCTGCTCGGGAATCTTATCCTCGCGCAGGACTAACCGACGGATGACGAGGAACTGCTCTGGGGAGAAGCTGGATCGATCGTACTCCGAGCGTTCGAGGTCCACGCAATCCACTGTTCCCAGCACGTGCGCAATGGCATAGGGCACGTCGACCACGCGATCCTTCTTGTCGATGATGGAGACGGGTAGCCACTCGATATCAAGCGGCTCGGCCTCCAGGAGTTTGCGCACCTTCTCCGAGACGATGAGGCGCGAGAACTTGTTGGGGATGAAGTCCGTGAGCTTCATTCCCTTACGGTTCTTGGAGAGTGGGTAGGACGCCTGCGTTGGGAACTTGTTCCCCATGCGCTCTCCCTCTCCTAGCCGCCAAGCCTGGGTCACCCCCTTGACCTCCTGCTCGATGTAGCCCAACTCCTCGAGCGGAGGAACCTTCAGAATCTTGTAGTTCACTTGCTCTTCCCTTGCTGGCGCAGCCTCGCCTCGATGCTGGCCCCCAGTTCTTGGATCTTGTTGACGTGGACCCCACCCGGCATCTGTTCCAAAATGAGGAGCAGGTTGTCCGAAATTTTGTCGAGGTCGTCCTTGATGTGCTTCACGCTCTTCGGATCAACCTTGTGTACTTCCTTGTCGCCCAGAGCCTTGTCCAACTGATCCTTCAACCAGGACAGCTTCTCCTGTGCGAACGAATCGAAGCCTGGGTGGTTGTTGGGGTGGACAGGCCAGTTGATGAGCTCACCGACGTCCTTCCACTTCGGCAGCAGGACGATGTTCCGCTCGCCGTTGAGGTTGTAGCCCGCCACCATGAGGAGTTCCAGCAACTGGTAAGGATCGGCGCGATTCTCGTCGAAGAGTTCTTGAAAAAGCATCTCATTGGCAATCATATGATGCCAATTGTGCTTGTATGGGTGGTGCCCACCCTCCCCGTTGTCATAAAGGGGTACGAAGTTACCATGGTGTCCGATGTCCCAGATGTGCGGATCCACCGGCTGGTTGGCTTGTTGTTGCTTCGGCGTGATGAAATTCTTGGTCCCCCCACCCAGTTGTACGAGCGAGACGATCTTGGTACGAATGCCGGTCACCTTCGCCGGATCATAGCGCGGGTTGTTATAGTAGGCTTTTCGGTCCCGCAGGGTGGCGTTGTAGCCATTCTTGGCGTACTTGCACTCGGCATTCTGAGCGGCGGCGTGGCGGACAACGCAAGCTCCGTCCTTGTGGTAGTCAGAGTTCTTTGTCAACCGTTCGATATGTTTTTCATCCATGCGGCTCTCCTTTCCTGTTCAGGGCTGGGGCCATCAAAGAGCGTGGATACCGATTGCTCCCTTGCGTCCGTCTTCCCCGGACGCCCACACCAGGACGTCCTCCGTCCTCGCATACGCCCGCTGCAGTGCTCGTACCGCCATGCAGGTAGCGAACGCGGCAGTGGCCGCCCCTGTCTCGCCGAACGACTCCGCTGGATTCCACTGCCGGGCCCCCTCCAGTTCCCGTCCGAGCTTTACCAGGGACATTCCCCACTCCCGGGCCCGCCACTCATCCCCATTCAGGCTACCAATGTTCAATCCGATTCGTCGATTCCCTAGCTCCGGCTGTTGTAGGAACCCGCGCAGGGTCTGGACCAGCATCGCCCCGGTGTTGGGTCTCCCCGAGAAGCGATGGTGCGAGTCCTGGCCCACACTTGGAGCCCCCACTAGAGCCTCGATGCGTGCACCCCGGCGTGTGGCGTGCTCATACCGTTCCAGAAGCACCAGGGCCGCGCCCTCACCTGGCAGAAACCCCACCGGTTGATCTGGTGTCTTCAGCATTCGCAGGCCCAGCAGCACTTGGAGCAATTCTGGCTCCAAGTAGGAGTCCACCCCGCCCACGACGCACCAGTCCTGTTCCCGCGCACGCAGGCTGCGGATGGCCTCCTCCATCACGGGAAAGAAGCCAGCAGGGCCCTCAAAGGACAGCCTCCGGTGCCGCGAGTGGAAGGCAACACTGCTGAGTTCCTCAAGCCGAGGGAAGAATCGTCCGCGGTAGCGTTCGCGCTCCTCCTCCAGGTCAGGCAGGTCCCCCACAGGTAGACCGAGCTGCTCGGCCCTCTGGCGCTGCCGGGCCTGTTGGCACTGGCGGAAATAGCCGTGGCCTAGGTTCAGCAACAAGCCTGTGGTCCGAGCATCGCGCGCCTCCAGGCCCGCATAGCTCATCAAGTCCTTCAGGGCAGCCGTCACTAGCCGCAGGCTCCTGGCCAGTCCCTGGAATCCGTCCGTCAGACCTCGAACGGGATGACCCCGGAGAGGCACCATCTTGAATGGCTCGTCTTCGTCGAAGACGCGGGAATCCTGCAACTCGATGCAGCGCAGGATGCCCGCCCGTGCCGCCGCACACGACTGCACCACTCCGCCCAGGGATGACACCATCCCGAGCCCCGTCACCACAATGGAATCAGGTCTCAGTCTCCTGTTGGCCATGCATTGAAGTATACGAAGAATGAGGATCCAACGTAGCGAAGGGTGCGTCGTCGCCGGAGTGAAGAGCGTTCCCGCGTGGTGGCGGCGGGCTTGGCCGGCACTTCATACAGCGGCAGGCTGGGCGCCCGGAGCACATGTTGGCCCTGGCAGCTCCCACTGCTTCCGCGAAGTGCCCGCTGGGCATGCCGTGCGCTTTGAACGCCACGGGAGCATGACAGCACAGCAGTTGCTTCTCGGACGTGGTGGACGTTTCAATGGAAGTGGCTGCGGACACTTGGGCCCGTGGAGCACGCCAATTCCGACAGCAGAGCGGGTGCGGTATCGGGGCATGGAGACAGGACAAGAGAGAAACGGTGCCAGTAGACAGTTCCGGGTCCCAAAGGGACCAAAAAAGGACCAAATCGAACGGACGCGCCTGGACTCGCCCGGACAGAAAGGGCGCCCCATCTACAGACTGGAAGCAACCCGCTGCTCCGAGCCGCTCAGTCCGGGGGCTTGTCCGTTCCGTCCGTCCCCCCGGCTCCGTCCGCGTGCAACTGGGCCTGTGTCTGGGGCCGGTTGTCCTGCTCGAAGAGCGAGCGCAACTCCGCCCGGGACTGCTGCGCCGTCTGGAGGAGCTTCTCCTCGTCCTGGTACACCGCGTGCTGCTTGTGGAGCATCTCCTCGTCGTAGGCGCGGAAGCGCTCCACGATTCCCCGGGCCCGCTCCTCGTCGAAGCCGAGCCCCTGGAGCACGTGGCCGGCCATCTCCAGGCTCGACAACAGTGTCTCCCGGTTGAGCACCTTCACGCCCTCGTCCAGCAGCCGGTAGGCGTGCGCGCGGTTGCGGGCCCGGGCATAGACGGGCAGCTCCGGGAAATGGGCGCGCACGAGCCGGGCCGTGCGCACCGAGGCGTCCATATCGTCGATGGCCAGCACGAAGAGCTTCGCCCTGGCCGCTCCCGCGGCGCGCAGCAGCTCCAACCGCGAGGCGTCGCCGTAGTAGATCTTGTTGCCGTAGCGGCGCAGGAAGTCGACCTGCTCGGGGCTCACTTCCAGCGCGGTGAAGCCGATGTCCAGCATGTTGAGCACGCGCCCGACGATCTGCCCGTACCGGCCGAACCCGGCGATGATCACCGGCTGCTGTTCCGCGTCCTCCAGGTGATCGTAGTCCGCCGGGACGGTCCGCCGCAGCATGCGCTCGACCACGCGATCGTGCAGCACCAGCAGGATCGGCGTGGCGGCCATGGACAGGGACACCACCACCGTGAGCAGCTCGGTGAGCCCACGGTCCATCACTCCGGCGGTGGCGGCGACCCCGAACAGCACGAAGCCGAACTCGCCGCCCTGGGCGAGCGCCAGCGCCATGATGCGCCTCCCCTGAATCATCAGCCCCATGGGCCGCCCGAGCCCGAAGAGGACGCCGCCCTTGAGCACCATCAGCCCCACCACGCACCCGGCGACGAGCAGCGGCTGCTGGGTGACGAGCCGCAGGTTCATGGACATGCCCACGGCGATGAAGAAGAGCCCGAGCAACAGGCCCTTGAAGGGCTCGATGTCCGCCTCCAGCTCGTGACGGTACTCGGAGTCCGCGAGCAGCACGCCCGCGAGGAACGTGCCGAGGGCCATGGAGATGCCGGCGAAGGTCATCAGGAGCGCCACGCCCACCACCACCAGGAGGGTGGCGGCGGTGAAGAGTTCCTGCAGTCGCGTGGAGGCGATGAGCCGGAAGACGGGGCGCACCAGGAAGCGGCCGCTCAGCACCACCGCCGCCAGCACGGCCACCACCTTGAGCATGGACAGCAGCAGGCCCTGGCCTCCGCCCCCCGTGTCCGCCTGTCCCTCGGTGATCAGGGGAATGAGCGCGAGCAGGGGGATGACGGCGAGATCCTGGAACAGGAGGATGGCGAAGCTCTCGCGGCCGTGGCGGGCGGTGAGCTGCTGGCGCTCGCCGAGCAGTTGGAGGGCGATGGCCGTCGAGGACAGGGACAGCCCGAGGCCGGCGATGAGGGCGGCCTTCATGGACAGGCCGAGCGCCAGTCCCGCGCCCGTGAGCAGCAGGCCGCTGATCAGCACCTGCGCCAGGCCGAGCCCGAAGACGGAGCGGCGCAGGGCCCAGAGGCGGGCGGGTTGGAAGCTCGAGGCCGACGATGAACAGGAAGAGGACGACGCCGAACTCGGCGAAATGCAGGACGTCCTCGGGGTCCCGGATGAAGCCCAGCCCCGAGGGGCCGATGATGGCGCCCGCGGCGAGGTAGCCGAGGATGGAACCGAGCCCCAACCGCTTGAAGAGGGGCACCGCGATCACCGCCGCGATGAGGAAGACGGCGACTTCGTTGAGGATGCTCATCCGTGGGACTCCGGGGCCGCGCTCCCCGGGTCTAGGAGGCTCCACGGCTCATCGCAAGCTCTTGACGGTGCCTCCGCTCACGGGGCGGTGTTCCGCGAGCTTCTTCACCCGTTGCTGGCCGTCCGACATGCTCAACCCGTCACGTCATGACGCCGGGGCGACTCGACAGGTGACCTGCCAGGGGCTCTAGCACCTTGAATGCAGCGGCCACATGACGCAGGCTGTCCGCCGTTCCTCCCTTCGACAGGACCTGCCCGCGATGCTGCCCGTACTCCTGGCCGTGCTGCTCTCCCAGGCCCCCACCGCTCCGTCCCGCCAGCAGGGCGTTCCCATCGGCCAGGGCAAGACGCTGCCCACCGTGCGCCTCACCGCTCCCGCTGGCGGTTGGACGGTGGACCGGATGCTGCTCGTCGAGGGCACCGTGAGCGACACCACCATCGATCCGGTGGTTCTCTCTATCAACGGCGACCGCTACCTGATGCGCACCTTCAGCGGGCGCTTCAAGCGCAAGTTCCCCGCCGCCAGCGGCAAGAACGTCGTCACCCTCATGGCCACCAATCAGGCCGGTACCGCGCGCGCCCAGGCTACCAGCTACGCGCAGATTCCCCCCGTGCCCCTCAAGGCCATCCTCACCAGTGACACCCAGGGCGTCTACACCGACCTCCACATCTACGAGCCCACCCAGGACAGTGTCTCCACGGCCAAGGCGGGCGAGGCCTCGGGCCCGGTGCTCGATCTGAAGAAGATGGCCCACGTCTACTGGGCCGATACCGAGAGCCCCAGCGGCGGCACCTTCTTCCTCAACGATCAGGGTGACTCCTTCGACGACCCCGCCTACGGGCCCTACCTCTACGTCCACCGCGCGCCCCCCAAGGGCCTCTACCTCATCGCCACCAACTACTGGCCCAGCGGCGACAAGGCCCACACCGTGGCCACCCTCAACGTCGTCCTCTACGAGGGCACTCCCCAGGAGCTGCGCCGCATGGTGCGCATCCCGCTCGCCACGCCCGGCACCACGCGCGTGCTCGCCTGGGTGAATGTGCTCGGCGACGGCAAGGCCAAGGTGTATGTGCCCTCGCAGGATCCCGCGCCCAAGGGCGCCTGGTGGCCCCGCAACCTGGATGAGGCCGTCAAGACGCTCACCACCGGCGGCGTGGACTCGGAAGGCTGAGGCACCCGGCTCCCCATGAGTGCGCTGTTCCTGCTTCTGACCCTCCAGGCGGCCACGCCCGCTCCGGCCGAGGCCCTCGAGACGCTGCTGCGGCGCGAGGTGGCCCAGGTGGCGCTCGCCCAGGTGCGCCGCATGGACCCGGCCTGGCACCCCGAGCAGCGCGACTGCGCGGGCCTCGTGCGCTTCGCCTTCCGGGGTGCCTACCGGCGCTTCCGCCCCGAGCGGCTCGCCTCGCCCCTGTGGCTCGACGACCAGGGCCGGCCCGGTGACTTCGCCGACGCCGAGACGCTCCTGTCGCGCAGCTTCGTGCCGCTCGGCCGCGACGAGGCCACGCGCGAGTCGTTGCGCACCGGTGACCTCGTGGCCTTCCGCCAGGAGCGCGACGCCGGCCCCATCTTCCACCTGATGCTCGTGGTGCGCCCGGAGGACAAGGCGCACGCCCCCACGCGCATCGTCTATCACCCGGGCGACAAGGGGGCCGCGGTGCGCACCGGCGTCCTCCAGTCGCTCGTCACCGAGGCCCCGCTGGAGTGGCGCCCGGTTCCCCAGAACACCGCCTTCCTCGGCTTCTTCCGCTTCAAGGAGTGGATGCGATGAATCCTCCCTCTCCCTCGGTGGGCGCACCGCCCCCGCCTCCGTCTCCCAAGAGTGGCCGCAACCGGACCCTCCTCCTCGTGGGCATCGGCATCGCCGTGCTCATCGTGGTGGCCCTGGTGGCCTTCTTCATCGGCCGCGGCACCTCCGCTCCGGCGAAGGGGCCGGACGCCCAGGGATCCACCGCGTCTCCGGGCACGTCCGGCTCGGCCCAGAGCTCGGTCCTGCAGGCCCTGCCTCCCGCGCCCGGCAAGCCCGGGCAGATGCAGGTACCCACCGAACCGGTGCGTCCGGCCTTCTGGGTGGACGTCTATGCGCCGGGCAAGGTGCGCGAGGCGCTCACCGGCAATGCGTGGCTGAAGGAGCAGCTCCAGAAGCCGCTCGGCAAGGGCTTCGTGGGCGGGTGGGCCGCGTTCCTCGGCACGAGCGGAGAGGACCTGGGGGCCAACTTCCAGGGCGCCGTGTTCGACGTCATGGCCGGCCAGTTCCTCACCGCCCCGTTCCGCATGGTCTGGTACTCGGGGGAGAACCGCGCGGGCACGCCCGCCATCATCGTCCCCGAGCCGGGCAACGCCACCATGGCGGCCTTCGACTCGATGAGCGGAGTGGTGCGCCGCAACGAGCTGACGGCCCCGTCGTGCCCGGGCGGGGAGGGCGAGGTGCCTTCGGAGGGCTTCACGCTGCAGCGCTGGCTCATCGCCGAGCAGACGCTGTGGGCCGCGCGCACGGATGACAAGCTGGTGTTCGGCCGGCACCCGGCGGTGGTGCTCCAGGGCCTGTGCGAGCTGCACCTGGACCTCGAGGCGCCCCAGGGCGTGGACGTGGAGCTGGGCTTCGCTCCCGAGCCGCTCGGCCGCGAGGCGCAGCTCCTCACGCACGTGATGGGCGTGGCCAACGGCATCCGGCTGCAGTTCGCCGTCGAGGGCCATCGGCTCGTGAGCCGGGGCATCTCCGGGCCGGTGGCGGATGAGCCCCGGTTGGACAGCGCGCCGCTCTCGGACGAGTTGCTGAAGCTCGTCCCCGAGGAGACGCCGGTGCTGCTCGCGCTCCAGCTCAAGCTGCCCGAGCAGTTGGACAAGGACACCCTCAAAGCCTTCTGGTCCGGCAAGGGCGCCGCGGTGCCGCTGCGCACGCGGCAGGTGGCCATGGTGTGGACGCCTCGGGGAGACCCGGCGCTGTCCACCGAGGTGGCACTGCTGTGGGGCCGGCCCGAGGACGCGCAGGCGCTCGGGCTGCTGTTCTCCGGGCCCAACAAGATGGCATCCGCCACGCTGTGCGGGCACCACGTGCTGGCCTCCACGCCGGACGTGCTCGCCCGGTTGCGCAAGGCGTGCGAGGGCAAGGGGCCCAACCTGCTCAACGCGGCGGCGCCGGTGGTGCAGGGGCTGCGCGCGCCGGGCTCGGTGTCCTTCGGTGTCCACACCGGGCGGCTGCTCGGCATGCTGGTGGCGGATGGGTACTGGTCGCAGGTGACGCAGGCGGATTCGAGCAAGCCGAGGCCCCGCGCGGCACCGCCGGAGATCGAGGCGGCCCGGCGTGATCTGGAGACGCTCCCGTACGTGGGGCTGCGTGGCACGGTGGATGGCAACAGGCTGGTTCCGGGAGGGTTTGGCTCATGAGGTACTCCGCTCGTATCGCGGTGCTGGCCGCGCTGGTGTGCGCTGGCGTGGCGGCGGCCAAGCCGCTCTACATCACGGTTCCCCGGGCCTACGGCAGCAGTGAGCCCGTGGCCGTGGACGTGGCCTTCGAGAACAAGGGGCCCGTGGAGCTGCGGGTGCTGAAGCCCGCGGACACCGATGCTTTCATCCGCGCGCAGGGTGACGTCCGGCGCGCCTGGCAGGTGCCTCCCACCACGGCGAACCCCGGCAACGCGCTCAGCCGTGGCCTCAATGCCGCGCACTCGCCGGGCTCGTTCCTGTTGTTCGCCCTCAATGAGGACTTCCGCAAGTCCGTGGCGCCGGGCCTGCCCGCGCGTCCGCCTCCGCCGCCGGGCCGTCCGCTCGCCCGCGTGTCCGAGGGCCCCGAGAAGCTCGTGGGTGTGCCCGCTGGTTTCTCCGTGGTGCGCAGCCAGTGGCTCAACCTGGACCTCGGCGGCGCCGAGCGCGAGTTCAGCGTCCCGGGCTTCGACACCTCGTATTACAGCGGCGGCTTCGAGGAGCGCCGCGTGACGCTCCCGCCGCTGCCCGTGGGGACGTACATCCTCCAGATCGTGCAGGGCCGCGTGGAGGGGCAGGTGGTGCTCGTCGTCACCGACCTCACCGTGCAGCTCAAGCAGACGGACGGGCAGGTGCTGGTGCGCGTGGCGGGGAGGGATCAGAAGCCGCGCGCGGGCGCGCAGGTGCAGGTGTATCTGCCCTCGGGCAAGGGGCCGGTGGGCACCACGGACGCCAAGGGCGAGGTGACGCTGGCCGTGCAGGAGCCGCGCCTCATCGCCACGGCGGCGTCGGGCGGGGACACCGCCATCGTGGACACGGACTTCTACTCGTCGCTGGCGGTGGCGCCGGACGTGTTCATCTACAGCGACCGGCCCATCTACAAGCCGGGGGATGAGGTGAAGTTCCGCGGCCTGTTGCGCCAGCCGGACAGCTTCCTCGCGCGCCTCTTCACGCCGCGTCGGCGCGACGTGGCGGTGAAGCTCGTCTTGGCCGAGGGCCGGGAGATCCGGACGAGCGCGAAGGTGGACGAGTTCGGCGCCTTCAACGGCACCCTGAAGGTGCCGGTGGACCTGGGCACGGGCGTGCTGCGGGTGATGGCCGAGCTGGACACGCAGCCGCACCAGGGCGAGGCGCGCGTGCAGGACTACGTGAAGCCCACCTTCTACCTGGAGCTCCAGCCGGAGCGGGAGACGGTGGTGCCGGGCGAGACGCTGCGGGCCACGGTGAAGGCGCGGCGGTACGCGGGCGGAGTGCCTCCTGGGGCGAAGTACGAGGTGTTCCTGTACCGCTCGCTGCTGGACGCGCCGGCCTGGGTGGATGATGCGGGGCTGGGCGGGCAGGGGAGCGCGGTGACGTACGGGAGCGCCTCGAGCACGGAGGGCCGGCTGAGCGTCCCCGAGCGACTGTTCTCCACGGTGGCCCAGCGCGGCGCGGACGAGGATCCGTGGGCGAGCGCCGCGACGTTCGATGCCAACGGGGATGCGCGGATTGAAATCGGGGTGCCCGCGCTCAAGCCGGGCGAGGAGCGCCTGCCGTACCGCTACACGCTCACCGTGCGCGCGCGGGATGACCAGGCGACGTTCGCCAACGCGAGCGCCGCCTTCTTCCTCTCGAAGGTGGAGGTGCTGGGCAATACGCGCTACTCGGCGGCGGTGGTGAAGAAGGGCACCGAGGCCACGCTGGGCATCCGCGCCACCACGCTCTCCGGCAAGCCCTACGGCGCCACGCCGGGCGAGGTGGAGTTCGTGCTGCGCAAGGCGGATGGCAGCGAGAAGAGCCTGGGCAAGAAGAGCTTCACCACGGCGGCGGATGGGGCGTACCGCGAGAAGGTGCCCACCTCCGACGTGGGCGCGGTGGTGGCCCGCGTCATGGTGAAGGACAAGGGCGGCGAGGCCTGGACGGGTGAGGACCAGTTGCTCGTCATCGGCGAGGCCTCGGAGGCGGTGGCGCAGGTGCCCAACCTGACGCTGGCGTCGCTCTCGGGCACGCTGGAGCCGGGTGACACGGCACAGCTCGTGGCGCTGCTGCCGGACGGCTGGGGCCCGGGGGGCTCGGACGAGGGCCCGGTGTGGGTGACGCTCACGGGCTCGGGGGTGTACGGCACCCAGCTCGTGGAGCTGAAGGGCCGCACGCTGGTGCACGCCTTCGAGGTGGAGAAGCGCTTCGGCAGCGCGGTGTATGCCTCGGTGGCGTACCCGACGGCCTCGGGCCGCTGGGAGGAGCGCACGGTGGGCTTCCGCGTCATCCCCTCCGAGCGGACCCTCTCCGTGTCGTTGCAGCCCCGGCGCGCCGAGGCCACGCCCCTCACCGAGCAGGTCATCGACGTGCGGGTGACGGACCACGAGGGCCAGGGCGTGGTGGCGCAGCTCTCGGTGGGCGTGGTGGACAAGGCCGTCTATGCCATCCAGAGCGAGTTCCGCCCCAAGGTGCTGGACTTCTTCTACCCGGTGGGCCGCAACAACGTGGCCACCTTCTTCTCGGCCGAGTTCCAGGGCTACGGCTACGGCGAGGCCCTGGCGCGGAAGATGGCGGGGCTGCCGGATCATGCCTTCGCCTCCATCAAGCCGCCCACGCGGCAGGCGAAGGACCTGGACCGGGACACGGCGTACTGGAGCCCCACCGTTGTCACGGACCGGGACGGGCGGGCGACGCTGCGCTTCAAGCTGCCGTCCAACCAGACGCTGTGGGTGGTGACGGGCGTGGCGGCGGACACCTCGGGCCGTTTCGGCGAGTCCACGGCCGAGTTTGCCACGCGCGGTGGGCTCAACCTGTACGCCGCGCTGCCTCGGTTCCTCCGGCAGGGGGACGAGGCCTTCGCCTCGGTGCGTCTGTCCGCGGGAGCGCTGTCCCAGGGCAGCCAGTTGCTGGACGTGCGGCTCGCGGCGGCGGGGGTGCTCGAGTCCGCCGTGGCGACGCAGAAGGTGGAGCTGGGCCAGGGCGGCGAGCAGGTGCTGCCCATCACCCTGAAGACGAAGGGCCCGGGCACGGCCGAGCTGGCGGTGGAGGTGACGGGAGGCAAGGAGCCGCTGCGCGACCGGCGCTCGGTGGCGGTGCGGCCCGCGGTGCTGGAGGAGCCGATGAAGGTGTCGCAGTGGGGCGGCGGCTCGCTGGCCCTGCCCGCGGCGGCGAGCGCGACGGTGTCGGAGGTGCAGTTGGTGTTGCAGCCGTCGCTGGTGGACGCGGCGCTCGCCAACGTGCGCGAGTTGCTCACGTACCCGTACGGGTGCCTGGAGCAGCTCGTGTCCACCACGGTGCCGAACGTGGCGCTGTACCAGACGCTGAAGAAGGCGGGCACGCTGGAGTCGCTCGACACGGACAGCCAGGCGCTGCTGGCCGAGGCGCGCAGCCGCTCGGTGCAGGGCATGGCTCGCATCCTGGAGATGTCCGTGCGCGGCGGCGGCTTCACCTGGTTCAGCGGCTACAGCACGCCGGATCTGCCCATGACGCTCATCGCCCTGGACGGGCTGGCGTACGCGGTGGAGGCGGGGCTGGTGGATCGGAACGATCCGCGCATCACCGAGAGCATGCGCTGGCTGGAGGCCCAGGAGGGGCTGCCCTTCGAGTGGGAAGCCACGCGGGCCTGGGTGCTGGCGCGGCTGGACGGAGAGCGGCAGGCGGCCCGGGTGCGCGCGCTGGTGGAGGCCGCGAAGCCGGGAGACCTCTACCCGCTGGCGCTGGCGGTGCTGGCCGCGGAGAAGGCGGGTGTGATGAAGGAGCCCGCGCTCACGGGACGCATCGACGAGCTGGTGGCGCTGAGCAACGAGGGTTTCGTCACGCTGGCCAACATGCCCGCGCCGAGCGAGGCCCTGTGGCGCTACCCGCTGCGGCGGGTGGGCCTCACCGCCATCCTGGGACACGCGGCGTCCTTCGGGAAGCTGGACGTGGACAAGGCGCGCCGCCGGTTGCTGGAGGCGCTGACGGAGCCGGAGCTGTCCACCTTCGATCGGAGCACGGCGCTGCTGCACTCGATGTGGCTCATCGAGCGCGACGCGAAGGAGTTCCGCAAGCTGGCGCCTCCCGAGGTGAAGGGCGCGAAGGGTCCGGTGCGCTTCACGCCGCGCGGGATGGGGCTGGTGGCGACGCTGGAGCCGGGGACGCGCACGGTGGACGTGGCGGACTTCGCGGGCGTGGCGACGCTGAGGGGCACGGTGGCCACGCCGCTGGCGGAGGTGAAGCCGGTGGCCGAGGGCATGAGCCTCCAGCGCGCGTACTACGTGCTGCGCGAGGGCGGGCGGGTGAAGCTCGAGCCCGGCGTCAGCGTGAGCCAGGGCGAGGAGGTGTACGTGGAGCTGACGCTGGATGCGCGCGGCGACAACCGGAACCGCTCGGCGTACTACGTGGTGGAGGACGCGGTGCCCGCGGGCTTCGTGCCGCTGGTGGAGGACAAGGAGTTCCGCGGTCCCCCCCACGCGCTGCCGCTGGCGCCCGAGGCCCTCAAGCGGCGCTCGCTGAGCCCCGAGCGGGCCACGTTCTTCTTCGAGGAGCCGGCGTGGTGGAGCGACAGTCCGCGCACGGTGGGGTACGTGATGCGGGCGCAGTTCGCGGGCACCTTCTCCGCGCCGCCGGCCTTCATCGAGGACATGTACGTGCCGGGCATCCGCGGGCGCACGGGTCCGGACGTGCTGCAGGTGGCGCAGTCCCAGCGTGGCCCGGGCGACACCGGCCCGGGCGGGTGGTGAAGCGGTGATGGGGTGGGCCGCCGTGACGGTCGCCTTGCTGGCGGCCACCCCCGTCTTCCTCACGAGGGGAGACGTGACGCCCGAGGCGGAGCTGCGCGCCGAGGCCGAGGCCACGTGGAAGGCGCTGGAGGCTCGCTACGTAGCCGAGGCCGGAGGTGTCCCGGGCCGGGCGCCGGTGAACATCTCCCTGCGGAGGGGCGAGGGGATGTTGCCCTCGCGCAACGGGCAGGGGCGGCCGGGCGTGGTGGAACTGCGGCAGAGCACGCCCGGAGTGCTGGACGAGCGGATGCGCGTGGCCCTGCGGCACGAGCTGGCGCACCAGTTGCTGTGGTGGGCGTGCCCGGCCTCGGCGGAGGACCGGCTCTTCCACGAGGCCTTCGCGCTGGCGGTGAGCGGGGAGCTGGCCGAGTGGCGGGAGGCGCCCTACCAGTCGCTGACAAGTGCTTCGGCGGAGCTGGCGCACAACCCGGACGTGGACACGCCACGGGCTCGGCGGGCCCTGGCGCGCGTGCTGAACGAGGACACGGGCTTTCCGAGGGCTCTGACGCGCCGGTTGCGGCAGTGCCAGGACGGGGCGCGTTGGGCAGTGCCGCTGTCGGTGGACGAGCTGGCCGGGGTGGCGGTGCTGACGGCGGCCTCCGCCACGGTGGTGCTCAGCCGCCACTCGGGCGAGGTGCTGTTCTCCGAGGGGGACATCCGCACGGCGATGCCCTACGGCTCGACGCTCAAGCCCTTCGTGGTGGCCGGGAGCACGGCGCCGCCGCCGGTGCTCTCTCCGCGAGCGGAGGTGCCCGAGTGGGTCTGTGGCGAGCGGCTGCCCGGGAAGGTGGACGCGAAGACGGCGCTGGTGCGCTCGTGCAACGGGTACTTCCTGGACTGGGAAGGGCAGGGGAGCACGCCGAAAGCCTTCGGTCCCTGGGGCGCGGTGCTGGCCGCGGTGGGCCTGTCCGGCGAGCCCCTGGACATGGCGGATGCCATTGGACTGCGCTCGACGCTGCGCCTCTCTCCGTGGGGGCTGGCCCAGGCGTACCGGCTGCTGGCCGAGGCGAGGCCGGACTTGATGGAGGTGCTCGCGGGCAGCGCGGCGCGCGGGACGCTGTCTGAATTGCCGGCCTCGAAGGCCTACGCGGGCGTGGCGGCGAAGACGGGGACGGTGCGGGACGCGGAGAGCCGGCCGAAGCTTGGGTGGATCGTCGTGGTGGACGAGGACCTGGTGGCGGTGGTGGCGCGTCCGGGGAAGATGCCGCGCGCCTTCGCGGACGAGGTGCCCGAGGTGCTGGCGAAGGTGCGGAAGAAGCGGAGCGGGCTGGAGGCCGCGCGGGTGCAGGTGCTGGGGCTGGTGCAGCCGAGTGCCATCGAGGCCCGGTGCCAGGGCGCGGGTTTCTCCCTGGAGCAGGGCACGCCGCGAGCCGTCCCCGAGGGTTTCACGAAGCTGGAGCCGCTCGTACAGAAAGGCACGGTGGTGTGCCTCGGGAGCCCATGGCGGGTGCGCTTTCCGGATGCGCCAGCCGGCCGCGACTATGCGGGCATCTTCACGAACTCCCCGCCGCCACCCTACAAGCTGCCCGCCGGAGTGCCCACGAGCCCGAATGCCTTCAAGGCCCGGAGGGGCTCGGACTTCCTCTTCCGCACCACCCGGCTGCAATACACGGCGGGAGTGGTGGCGGCCGAGGACGCGTCGTTGAAGGGAGAGGCGCGGGTGGCGCTGGCGCGCGTGGTGGCGCACAACGAGCGGCACGCCCACAGCCGCCACCCGGGCCGGCCGGTCTGCGACACGACGCACTGCCAGGCCTTCCTCGGGACGGTGCGCGTGCAGCCCGAGGAGGAGCGGGCGCTCGCGGCAACTGCGCTGCGCTGGCGCGAGTGGCTGCCGTTCTCTCAGGGAGGCCAGGAGCCGTGGAGTGAGACGCGTCCGCGCGGGCAGGTGGAATCCCTGCTGGGCCACGGCGTGACGGGGGTGCGCTTCGCGGACGGGCGCGTGCACTACCTGCGCACGAAGCGGGAGGGGAGCGCGGTCTTCGACGCCGCCGAATCACTGCCGTGCGAGCTCCTGCGTTCAGCGCTGAAGCTCCCCGCCTGTCCACTCACCGCCCACTTCGGGGACAGGGAAGTCTCGTTCGAGGGGCGGGGCCAGGGCCACGGGGAAGGGCTCGATGTGGAGGCGGCGAAGGCGAGCGGCCTCGATGCCGGGCGGATCCTCGAGCGCGCCTACGCCAGGTGAGGCAGTCCGTTCAGTTCCGCCACCCGCTGGAGGATGTCCGCGGGTTGGTGGGCGATGAAGTCGGGGCCCGCCTTCGTGAGGACGTCGAGGGACTCGAATCCCCACGACACGGACAGCACGCGCAGCTTCATCTTCCTGCTGGCCACCACGTCCCGCTCTTCATCTCCGACGTAGAGCACCTGCTCGTGGGTCAGCCCGTACGTCTTCAGGTACCGGGAGATGACCTGGTCCTTGCCGAACAGGTTGCTGGAGCAGTGGACGCGCTGGACGACCGGCTCCATGCCGTTCCTGGCCAGGAACCGCTGGATGTTCTCGGCCGCGTTGGTCGAGATGATGCCGACCGTGAGGCCGTGGCGGTGGAGCGTCTGGAGCACGGGGAGCATGCCGTCGAAGGCCACCACCGAGTCCACGAAGTTCTTGTAGCTCCGGCCGACCTCCACCATCACCGAGGGCAGCTTGTAGAGCGGGACGCCCATCTTCCGGCATCTCTCCGGGATGGAGAGTCTGCTCAAGACGGGGATGTCCGCTTCGACCATCGGGTTGAACCGATGCTTCTCCGCCACCTGGTTGTAGGCCGAGAGCACCACCGCCCTCGAGTTGGCGATGGTGCCGTCGAAGTCGAACACCACGTTGGAGATCATGCCGCGGACCTCAGTGCGCGGGCTTGAACGTCCCGGGCCGGGACGCCGCGGCCTGCTGCACGGCCTGCTCGAAGTCTTCCCGGCTGGTGAAGGTGCTGATGCCGCCCAGCTTGAGGCTGGCCAGCGACACCCCCATCAGCACTACCTTCGAGCCGAACAGCACGCTGAGTGAGTTGAGCTTCGGGGCGAGCGGGACGGCGCGCTCCGTCATGATGGTGCGCGCCTCGGTGGCGTAGAGCTCCATCTCCTCCCAGTCGTGGAAGACGTCGGTCTTCGGCTGGGTGGAGACGATTCCCTCGATGCTCATCATGGCGAGGTGGGCCAGGTGGGCGTCGTACATCGCCCCCTGGAATCGCGTCACGATGACGTGCGGAGCGGGCTGCCACAGCCGCAGCTCCCCGTTCGGGGTGGTCCAGGTCTTGGTTCCATTCACGACCGAGTGCGCGAGCATGCGGGGCGAGTTACGGCAGCCGGCAGCCGGAAGCAAGGACTGACGCTTCCCATCCGGCGATGTGGGTGGGGGTAGGGCTTCTACCGTCGAGCATAGGTCATTGGTGCCGGGGTGGGGGCTGCGCCCAATCGAGGAAGAGGTCGTCCCGTGGCACGGAGAGTCTCCGAGCGGACTGAAGGACGGAGGGGTCCGCCCGGCGCTCCACCGCCTCGAGCACGCGCAGCAGCCGCTCTCCGGAGCTGTCGAGGTGGTCGCGGGCGAGGCCATGGGCCTCCAGCGCGGCGAACAAGGCGGGCAGGTCCCCCGTGTGGCGGAGCCCCTGGGCACAGGCACCTCCCGGCCGGGCGCGGAGGATGACGCTGCTGAAGTCGCTGCCGAGCATGACGGCCTCGGGGCCCACCTGCCGCGCGTAGTGCAGCCAGTGAGCCACGTCGTCGTCACAGGTGCCCTGCTGGTAGCCCTCCCAGCGCTCCTCGAGGGGCACCTGCTGGAAGGAGCGGAAGAGGCCGATGCCGATCAGCCCTCCGCCCGCGCCGATGCGCTGGGCCAACGGGGTGCTCAGGCAGCGCGTCCCGGCCCAGCCCGCCCCGGTGTGCGAGTAGAGGAGGGGCACCCCCGCGGGCCCGGCGAGGGCGAGCACCTCCTCGATGGTCCGATCGCTGGCATGGGCCACGTCGATCAGGATGCCGAGCTGGATCATCCGCCGGACCGCATCCACGCCGAGCGGCGTCAGGCCTCCGTCCCGTCCGTTGGTGAGGCCTCCCACGAGCGCGCCGAACTGGTCATCGGCCGCGCCGGCCAGCGGGTTGTCGAAGAAGTGGACGAGGGTAATGGAGCGCGCGCCCGCGGCGTAGAGCAGGTCCACGTCCTCCACGCGCCGGATGCCCTCGCCGCCCTCGACGGCGGGGATGAGCACGAGCTGTCCGTCCGCGAGCTTCCGCCGCGCCTCCGCGGCACTGTGTGCCAGCACGAAGTCGGGGTTGCGCCGGGCGAAGGCCTCGAGCTCCGTGAGCTGGTGGAGGGCCTCGCCCAGGGCGCTGCGGCCGGGACGGGTGGCGTTGGGCGGCCAGACCGTCGCGAGGATGAGCCGCACGCCCGCCCGCCGCAGCGCCGCCGCGTCCACCTGGTTGACGAGGAACGCCGCGTGCGAGCCCGCCAGCACTCCATCTCCGGGCTCGCCCTGGAAGAGGGGCCCGAGCGCCGCGCGCATGGTCACGTGCACGTGGAGATCGGCGCGGAGCACCTCGGGCGCCACCGCGGGCGCGGTTTCTTCCGGAGGCGGCCGGAGGACGGCGCACCCCAGGCTTCCCAGCAACATCAGCGAACAGAGCCACAGCTCACGGACGGCCATGGGGGCAGCATGCCGGAGCAACAGGGGGATTGTCGTGTTGCGCATGCTCCCTCTCCCTCTGGGCTGAAGATTGCACACGCTAAGCAGGCGGGGGAGCGGTAAGAGACTGGGCAAGGGAGAAACCCGCGACGTAGTCGCGTAGCCGCTCGTAGCCGCGCCAGAGGACGAGCCAGCCCGGAGGTTTCTTGTCCGGGTTGGCCATGTAGCCACCCAGGGCCGCGATGAGCAGCAGGGCCTGACGCAGCGTCAGTGCCCCTTGAGGCCGCATCCGCGGAGCGAGTCGGGGTGCCATGGCTTGGAGCACCTGCACCTCGGTGGGCTCCAGCACTGCGGTGGCGGGCTCCTCCGGGAGGGTGCGGCTCAGGGTGCGCAGGCGAAGCAACGTCACGGAAATCAGCAGGGTGAGGGCGAGCAGGTTTTCCAGGTGCTCGCGCTTCTGGTGCTGCCGCCGCTCCAGGCGGCAGCCCGTCTTCAGGGCCTTGTGCAATTCCTCAATGCCCCACCTCTTCTGGTAGGCCGTCACCACGCCCCAGGCCGCCTCCACACTTTCAATGGGGACGTTGCTCAGCAGCAGCCACTCCACGGCCTTCTGTCCCTGTGGCGGCTCTTCTTCGCGCACCAGCACGCCCCACACCTGCACCGGCGGCCCACCCTGGCGCCCGGGAGGCAGCAGCGTGAGGGAGCCATAGCGCAGCGACAGCGTGGCGTCGCGTGCGGTGCGAGCCACCCTGTCAGCTCGGGCAGGCTGGGCCGACACGTGCAACTGCTGGCTGCCCACCACCGGCAACCCTTCCATGCTGGCCCACAGCTTCCCCCCTTCCTCCTGCACTCGCCTGTCCTGGCCGGCGCGCACCAGCAGCTGATAGCCCTGGCTGGCCGCGCGGGAGGACAACTCGAAAATGTCTCCTTCGGCATCAATGACGTGCAGCAGGCGCCCTGGCTCTCCCACGCGCTCTTCGGCCTCCACCAGGGCCTGCCACCACAAGCCGCTCTCCTTGTGCTCGAAGGGCCGCTGCTTTCTGTCCTGGGCCTTGCCCCTTTGCCCTGCCGGGCGCGCCCAGGTGCGCGCTCCCAGCACTCCAAAGGCGGCGCCGTCGGCCTGCACCACCAGAGCCGTCTGCAGGAAGAAGCCCTGACACACGGGGTTGCCCACCAGGCCCACCCCGCTCATGGACAGGTGACTGAGCTCCACTTCCGTGCGGTCGTGCACGCACAAGGCCACCTCTCCGGCTTGCCCTTGCGCCACTGCCTTCGCCACTGTCTGGGCCGCTGGCTCCAGCAGCCTCTGGAAGCTGACGTCTTCATTCTCCACCATCCGGTAGGCCCCTATTCGTTCCGCCCGGCTGGTGCCCAATCGGTTGAGGGTGACCCCGGGCTGCCCCTCCATCAGGTGAAGGGTGTGCAGCAGCCTGTCCCTCAACCACACCTCGTCCTGGGGTCCGAAACTCCCTGCCGGATAGAGAACCTCGTACGTCAGATGCAAAGAGGCAGCGTTCATGCGCCGCCTCCCTTATAGGACCCTACCGCTCAAGTCATGCGCCTGACAGCTTGCTCACCCCTTGCTCCCTCTCTCCCCCTCCGTGTGCATTCTTCAGCCCTCTGGGAGAGGGCGGGGGGTGAGGGTCGTCACACGGTGCGCAAGGGAAGACCCTCACCCTGGCCCTCTCCCAGAGGGAGAGGGGACGCCGCGCATCTGCGGTGCTGAGAATGGGCGCTGGCCGCTGTAGGGTTGACCCTCCATGAGCCTCTCTGACGCGGCTGCCTGGCAGCTCCCCTGGCGCGGGCTGGGCCTCAGCAGCAACCTCGACGCGGCGGACCAGCCGCACCCCTACCGGTTGCTCGCCGAGTCGCCCGGCCTCTTCGACTACGTGGAGTACAGCGCCCCCCTGTCGCTCGACGAGACGCGGCGGTACGCCTCGCTCTTCCCCGAGATGTGGGAGCGCCGCGGCGACGTGCCGGTGCTCTTCCACCCCGTGCACCTCAACCTCTACGGCCCCGAGCTGGAGCCCGTGAAGGCCCTCGCGGACCTGGATGCGCACGCGCGCGCCGTGGGCAGCGCCTGGGTGGGCAACGACATCGGCTGGTGGCACGCGGGCGGGCAGCCGTTCCCGGGCTACCTCTACTTCACTCCGCCCTTCACCGAGGCCGGCGTCCGCGACAGCGTGGCCCATGCGCTCCACATCCAGTCGCACCTGTCCGTGCCGCTCGCGCTGGAGAACCCCGCCGCCTTCGCCAAACGCGGCGAGCTGCACGTGCTCGACTTCATGGCCCGCGTGCACGCGCGCACCGGCCTGCCGCTGCTGATCGATCTGGGGCACCTGCTCAGCTACCAGCTCGCCGCCGGGCTGCCCCTGGAGACGGGGCTCGACGGCTTCCCGTTGGACAAGGTCATCGAGCTCCACCTCGCGGGCGGCGTCATCACGCGGCGCAACGGGCGGGGCTACTACGTGGATGACCACACCCAGCCCGTGCGCGAGGAGCTCTTCGGCCTGCTGGAGTCGCTGTTGCCGCGCTGCCCCTCGCTGCGCGCCGTCACCTTCGAGGGAGACGGACACCCGCCCGAGGTGGCCGCCCTCACGCTGCGCCGCCTGCGCAAGCTGGTGCCCGCCACGCCGCGGCCTCCGCTCACACTCACCCCGGTGAAGGAGCCCGCGCCGGCCCTCACCCGCGAGAGCGAGCCGTGGTCCCTCTACGACATCGGCTACGGCGCGAAGGCGGAGACCGGGGGCGATGCGGAGGGCGCCCGGGCGGAGACGGACTTCCGCCTCGCGGTGGTGGCGGAGACGCTCGACCGGGACTGGCCGGTGTCGCGGTTGCTGCTCGCGGGCACGCGGGATGGGCTGCGCGCCTTCACCGCCTCCAAGGAGTTCCGCGAGCTCTTCGAGGGCCTGAGCCGCTCGCCGGGACATGCCTTCGCGTCCTGGGCGCGGCGCCAGTTGCGCGAGCATCCGGACGAGGGCGCCGCGGCGGCGGTCACCTTCGAGACATTCCTGCCCAACGCCTTCATGACGCGGCCGGCGCCGGCGCCCGGTCCGGGGCAGGTGGGGCTGGCCGAGGACGTGCGCGTGGGCTCCTTCCCCGTGGACCTCACCGAGCTCGTCTTCGCCGCGAAGGCGCTGCGCCGCCACCTCACGGGACGCGCGTGGGCGTGCGAGGTGCTGGACGTGAGTGGCCTGGAGTCGCTCGCGCAGGTGGCGCGGCGCCCGGCTCCGGGCCCGTGGACCTTCGTCGTGCGGCGCAGGGGCAGGGGGTTGGAGGTGCTCCCGGTAGCGCCCTCGCTGTTGCAGGTGCTGCGCTCGCTCGTGCAGGTGCCCCGGGCGGTGGAGGAGGTGCCCGCCCCGGTGCTGGCGGAGGGCAGGGCGCTGGGCGTGTTGCGCCGGGGCTGAGCCGGACGGGCGCGCTCAGGGGCAGGGGCCGCAGTCCCTGCCGCAGTTGTCGTAGGCCTCTCCGGTGCCGCACTTCTCGGACACCTGACAGACGCCATCCCCGCACGTGTAGATCTCCGAGCGCAGCAGCCGCGTGGTGATGGCCGGGTAGCTGATGCCGTTGTGGGTGCAGGACACGTAGAAGCGCCGCGAGGCATCGAGGGTGCAGAACCTCGCGCAGTCCTGTTCCACGCGCAGGAGCGGGGCGCACGGGTGGCCTCCCGCGTCCCTCTTGTTGGAGAGGGCGCAGGCGCGCGCGGTGCTCTCCCTCTCGTTGAGCGGACGCCCGTCATTGCCGGCGTAGACGCCCTCGGGGGTGAAGAGGTTGCCGAAGAAGCAGGCCTCCTTCTCCGAGTACAGCGCCAGCTCCCAGTCCGGCGTGGGGATGGCCACGCCCTGGGCGCTCAGGCCCTGCACGGAGATGGAGATGTGGAGCTCGTACTTGTCCACATGGGCCGCCAGGCAGGCGGAGACGATGCGTTGCTCGGCCAGCGTGGCGGGCGAGCCTTGGGTCCAGTCCGGCGCGAGTCCCAGTCCTCCCCGCCAGCTCCACGTCTGGCCCGTGGTGGGGGAGGTATAGGTGCGGCTCTCCTCTGCGGGCGCGGCGCAGCGGACGAGGTACTCCATCACCGAGGCGTGGAGCTCCGGGTTCGTCTGGAACCAAGCGTGGAACCTGGCGGAGGACAGGCCCTCGAGCGACAGGCCGTTGAGGGACAGCCCGTTGAGCGACAGGCCATTGAGGGACAGGCCATTGAGGGACAGCCCGTTGGAGGTGTGCAGCTCCTTGAGCGCCTGGGGCCGCCGTGCGAGCGGCTCGGGCCCGGGTGCTGCGTCCTCCATCGGGCTGCAGGCACTCGCGGTCAGCAGCAGCAGCAGCACGAGCCTTGAGCGGTGGAGACCTGCGGCGGAGACACCGGTTTCCATGGGCTACCCCCCAGCGTGGCGATGCGTCCGGGCCTTGCGCCCGGGGAGCCTCGAAGGCGTGGTCGCGAGGAAGCTGCGCTCCAACTGTAGAATGTACTTATGATTGGAATCAGTAAAGGTGATGAAGCCGGGGATTCCGGGGGATGTCGGTGGGCTGACAGAGGCCGCAAGACAGGACTTGTCGGGTTCCAGACGAAGCCTTGCGCGCGCCTGCCTTGCTGCGGTAGTTCGCGCCTCATGCTGTCGTCACCTCTCGTCGTTGGCATCGCCGGTGGTACCGCTTCCGGTAAGACGACGGTCGCTCGGAAGGTCCGCGATGCGCTCGCCGACTGCCGCGTGGCCTTCATCGATCAGGACTCGTACTACCGGGACCTGTCGGACCTGACGCTGGCCGAGCGCCGGGAGGTCAACTTCGATCACCCGGACGCCTTCGACACGGACCTGCTCGTCGAGCACCTGCGTGAAGCTCAAGGCGGGCCGGCCCATCCAGAAGCCGGTCTACGACTTCGTCACCTCCACCCGGCAGCAGCACACCGTGCGCGTGGACCCCGGGGACATGATCCTCATCGAGGGCATCCTCGTGCTGCACATGAAGCCGGTGCGCGACGAGATGAACGTGCGCATCTACGTGGACACCGACGACGATCTGCGGATCCTCCGCCGGCTCGAGCGCGACATCCACGAGCGCGGCCGCGACTTCGACCACGTGGTGAGCCAGTACCTGCGCCACGTGCGCCCCATGCACATGGGCTTCGTCGAGCCCTCCAAGCACCACGCCGACATCATCGTCCCCCACGGCGGCAACAACGACATCGCCATCGGGATGCTCGTGGGCGCGCTGCGTGCCCGCCTGAGCAATCCCCACCTGCAGCGGTAGTACGGGGCCTCAGCTCCGGCGGCGCAGGAAGTCGCGCATCGGGCCGTGCAGCCGCCGGGCCTGGGAGAGCAGGCTCGCGTGGGTGCTCGGCGGGGGCAGCTCGTGGTAGTGCGCCCGCACGCCCGCCGCGCTCAGCAGGTGGTACGTGTCGCGCACCCGTGACGGCGGGGCCAGCGCGTCCTCCGCCGCCGCCACCAGCAGCACCGGCGCCCGCACCTGCGCCAGGCCGTCGGTGACGTCTCCTCCCGCGTAGGCCGTGCACAGCAGCGCCCACGTGTTCGCGTCGAAGCACTCCGCGAAGGCCTCCGCCTCGGACTCCAGCGCCTGCTCGGCGGAGGGCCCGTGCACCTGCCGCAGGTACTCCAGGTACTGCTTGCGCAGCGCCCGCTTCGGCCCGTGGCCCGGCGGGTACTGGCCCTCGTGGAAGTCCGGCTCCATCCGCAGCACGTGGCGCGTGAGGCCGAGCCGCTCGCGTTGGGCCTCGGGCAGGGTGCGCGCGGCGCCCAGCACCACCACCGCCGCCGCCAGCTCCGGGAAGAGCGCCGCGAGCCGCAGCGCCACCATGCCTCCGAGCCCCACGCCCACCAGCGCCCGCACGCGCTCCACCTTCATGGCGCGCAGCATCGCCGCCACCGCGCGCGCCATGTCCGTCACCGTCACCGTGGGCAGCGCCGCGCCGTAGGGCAGCCCCGCCTGGGGGTCCACCGTCACCGGCGACGTCGAGCCAAAGGGGCTGCCGAGCAGGTTCGGCACCACCACGTGCAGCGTGGACGTATCCAGCGGCCGCCCCTCGCCGGCGAGCTCCGCGCCCCAGCCCGAGGGCCGGAAGGCCGCCTCCTCCGCGGGTCCCAGGGCCTGGTGCGAGTGCGCGAGGTCGTGCAGCAGCACCGCAACATTGTCGTCCGAGCGCTCACCGCAGGCGTACCAGGCGAGCTGGGCCCTGCCCAGCAGGCCGCCCTCCTCTAGAGGAAGTGCAACCGGTAACGCCACGCTGCCGGTGGTCTGGTACACGCGAGGCAGGTCTCATATCACTACGGCCGTCATTTCCCGAGACAGGAGCATCTCCGCGTGAAGCGTTATTTCGGAGTCATCGTCGTCATCGCAGGCCTCCTCATCGGCGCGGTGATGACGTACCGCAGCTCGAGTGCCAGGGCGCTCGAGGCCCAGCGTGAGGCGGAGTTCACCCGCATCCAGAAGGACTACCTGGAGCGCGTGGGGTGGATGCGCGTCAATCCCGACGAGGCCTCCTACCGGCAGGAGCTCTCTCCGTTCTTCAAGGTGTACTTCGAGCAGATCGGGTCGCACCAGAACCGCTACAAGCTGAGCAGGGACTTCGACGCGTACCTCGTCGAGCTCGAGCAGCGCGGCGAGAAGGAGGATCGCGCCGCGGACCGCAAGGCCTTCTACGACTACACGCGCAAGGTGTTCGATCAGATGCGCGAGGGCCGCTACAAGCCGCAGTGGACGGCCACCGACAAGGGCATGCGCCTGGACGTGGTGCAGCTCGGACGTGGTGATGGTGCTCAACAAGCCGCAGGTGCGCCTGCAGCTCGCGCTCTGGGGCGCGCACCGCGAGGAGCGCACGGACGGCAAGGTGAAGAAGATGGTCACCAGCGCCTCCTTCAAGACGCAGTGGAAGCTCACCGACGAGAGGGGCAAGCTCATTGGCGAGATGACGGGCGAGGATCCGTCGATGAAGGTCGACTTCCCCGAGCGCTTCATCGCCGAGTTCCCCCCGCAGATGGTGCTGGGCCACTACGACATGGACCTGGTGCCCAGCGAGGTGAAGAAGATGGAGATCACCTTCAACGTGAGCTCGCGCGCGGCGTCGGGCGGCGATGCCACGGCCACCTACCTGTGGAAGCTGGACGTGCCCTCCGATTGGCGGCTCGGCAAGGGTGAGACGTGGGAGGGCGCCGAGGTCACCGAGCGCTCCGAGGAGGAGATCGATCCCTCGAAGGCGCAGAAGAAGTAACCCGCTGGAAGACCCCTACCCCCGTTCCTTCCCGGAGGGGGTAGGGGAGCCGTCCGGACGTGCCTTCTCCTCGAGACGGAGGAAGCAGAAGCTCTCGCAGCGCCACGCGGCGCAGCCCGTCCACGTCCTCGAAGCCCATCCGCACCGCGTACGGGTGGAGCTCATCCGGCATGGGCTGGCCGAGCCGCTCGACGAAGTACCAGCGCCACAGCTCCGGCTCGGTGAGCCCCACCTGGCTCAGGCGCGGATTCTCCAGGCCGATCGAGGCCAGGGCCCGCGCCTTGCGCCGCGCGCGTTCCACCAGCCCGCCGTAGGTTCCGGCCGAGCGCAGGTGGTCCGGCAGGTGCAGCAGCGCCTGGGACTCCAGCCGCTCCTCCATCCAGCGCACCGCCTCCTCCTCACGGAAGAAGCCCTCCGCGTCCTCGACGTGCTGCTCGGAGAGCCAGCGTTGTATCGAGTCGGCTTGGAGCAACCCGCGCTCGCGGCGGAAGGCCTCGACGGCGCCCTTCACCACGTCGTCTCCCGCCTTCCTTCCGAGGCTCCGGCTCCGCTCCAGAAGCAGTGCGCGCGCCAACCCGCCCTGGCGCGCCTGGAGGAAGGTGCCGGACACCCGCAGCTCCTCCAGCAGTCCCTCCGGGTCGGAGTCATCCCCCGCGGCGTCCGTCTCCGTCCGCAGCCGCTCCGCCTCCTGGCGCGCTGCTTCCCAGGTGTCGGTGTGCTCGAACGTGAAGCGCACGCGCTTGGGCTCGGGGTTGGCGGCGAGCTCCTCCCGCATCCGCCGCAGCATGGCGAGCGCGTCCTCGCGCTTCTGGTTCACCCGGCCCTTGGGCCACCACGCGCGCAGCGGCTCCAGCTCGGCCGCCGGCACTCCGTCCCGGACCGCCCGGGCCAGCATCGCGCCATGGCTCCGCTCCGGGTAGTAGAGCTCCTTGGCCAGGCGCTCCAACCGCTGACGGAGGCGCTCGGTGATGACGCCGGCCTCCCGGGCGCCGGCCAGCGTGGCCCGGAGGTTGACCATCGCCTCCGAGAGCGGCCGGTAGCCGTCCTCGGGCGGCGCATGGGTGATCGTCACCTCGTCGTCGTCCTCCAGCTCGCCCCGCTGGAAGGCCTCGAAGACGCGGCCGACACCCACCATCCCGAACCGCTCCAACTCCATCGCACGCAGCGCCCCCATGCTGGCACTGCCGTAGACGTGGATCCCCTTGGCCATGGCCCAGAGGATCTCCTTGTGCCAGACCGCGGGCACCCGCTCGAAGTACCCATCGATGATGCCGATGGCGCGCGGCCCGTCGAGCGCGGCCCGGTACACGTCACCCATCGCCACCGGCGGAAGATAGACGGCCTCCAGCTCGGCCCGTGCCTCCTCGGCCGACAGGGTGGGGCCCGTGAAGATGTAGATCATGACCGGCGCTCCCGCAGAACCTTGTCGGCGCGCGGGCCCCGCACATAGCCCGGCGCGTCATGCAGGGACTCCAGTCCGGGGATCACCACCCGCACCACGGGGATGCCGAACTCCGGCCGTGTCAGGTCCACCACCACCACCTGCTCGAGGCCCGCCGCGTTGAGCCGCTCCAGCTCGAACGTCACGTCCTCCTCCAGGGTCTCGCTTTCGAGAGAGGGCACGTCCTGGAATCGCCGCATCGGCCCCCTGGCCCCCATCAACGCGCGGGTGCGGAGCCAGTACGCCTCGTCCTGGGTGCTCTGGTAGCGGCTGCGCCCCAGGTCATCGCGGGAGCCGGAGATCAGCGTGACCCGGGCCTGCGCCGCCTCGGTGAGGGCGCGCAGCAGCGCCACCTCGCGGCTGGGGTGACAGCCCATCCCGGTGGTCGGGTACAGCGGGCGGAGCGGATCCAGCTCGCGTTCGGCGATGGTGCAGATGAAGCAGGGCAGGCCGATGTCGCTGGTGCTCTCCCAGACGGCGAGCTCCACCCCGGCCCGCTCGAACCGGGCCATCACCTCCCGGCAGTTGGGATCGTCCACCGTGGCCAGGTCCAACCGGGTCCGGTACCGCCCCTCGTCATCCAGGGCATTCCAGAGGGTGGTGGCATCGCGCTCCACCACCTCGCAGATGCCGTGGCTGATGGCCTCCAACAGGTGGTTGCCCGAGGACAGCCCGTTCGAGCTCATGAAGAACGAGCCGCTCCCGGCGGGCAGCGGCAGCGTGAAGTTGACGTGGACCAGCTCGAAGGGCAGCCACACCGGCGTGCCGTGGCGCAGCTCCCGGCCCTCGATCCACAAGAGCCGCAGGTTGTCGTGGTACGAGCTGGAGGACAGCCTCGGCAGCCGGGTGACGTCCACCACGGGGAGCGTGAACCGCAACTCATTGTAGCTGGCGAGCTTGAGCGGCAGGGTGATGCGCTCCGCGTGGTACATCTCGATGGACTCCATCAGTCCGGAGACCTTGGCGGAGACGAGATCCAGGCCCTTGCCCTGGGAGACCGCGAGCGAGCGGGAGTTGGGGCGGCACACCATCACGGTGGGGATGCCCAGACAGTCCAGCCCGGAGATGTTGGCGATGCGGGTGATGCCCATGACGGGCATCAGGGGCCGGACGCGCTCGAGCGTCTCCTCGGGAGAGACGAGGCGGTGCGTGCCCGCGCGGTGGCGCTTGGAGAGCGCAGGACCGGTGCCGCGAGGGGGAGACCCGGCGGCGCGCTTACGGGCGCCACCGGACTTGGGCCGGGATGGCTCTTTCACTGGAGAGGCTACTTCTTGGAGGCCTTGGTGCGGGCCGGCGCCTTGGTGGGGATGTTGTCCAGCATCTGCTTGTTGATCAGATAGCAGGCCGCACCCTGTCCCGTGGACGCGTTCTGCCCGATGTCGGCGAGCACCGTGCCACTGCTCACCAGGTTCGAGATCTGGCCCGTCATGTTGTCCGGAACCTGGTACTGGCTCCAGACGGACTTGTTCACGTAATAGAAGTTCCCGTCATCGTTGTAGATGACGATGGTGTTCTCATCCAGGACCACCGGCTCCGGCTTCTTGTTGGAAGCGGTCTTCTTCGTCGTCTTTCGTGCAGCCATGTTCCCCTCCCGGAATTGCTCTGGTTGGTGCTGACTGACTGGAGCACGCCTGGGGGGCGTGCTCGGGTTCAGGTTACGCCGACAGCGCCTGGGCCACGAACTCTTCGATCGACTTGGGCCGCAGCGGGATGGCCTGCAGCGCGGGCTTGGGATCGAGCCGGTAACCGAGGGCGACGTTCAGCATCAGCCCGGCGAAGGACCGCTGCATCGGATCCTCCCCGGACTGCGTCTGCTCGCGCAGCTCCTGCTCGGGCACCTGCTCCACCTGGAACTTCTTCCCGGAGCGCTCCTCGAACTTGCGGATGATGTCGAGCTGGCTGAGCGCCTGCTCGCCACCCAGTTCGAGGACGGCGTTGTGCGCCCGCGGGTTGTCCAGCGCGCCCACGGCGAAGCGGGCCACGTCCTCGAAGGAGATCCAGTTCAACCGGCCCTCTCCCGTCCCGAAGAGGCGCGCCTTGCCGTTGGCCACGTCGAAGCCGAGCGCCGGGCTGAGCCAGACCTCGGTGAAGTAGGAGGGCTGGAGGATGGTGAAGGTCATCCCGCTCTGGACCAGCCGCTCCTCCACGGAGCGCTTGGCGGCCTGCAGGGGGAAGTCACCCTGCATCGCATGGAAGGAGACCAGCACGACGTGCCGCACCCCCGCGGCCTTCGCGGCCTCCAGCAGGGCGAGCTGGCCCTCGTGGTCCACCGACTGCAGCGAGTCGCCCGGCTGCCGCGACAGCGTCGAGGAGGCGGTGGTGAAGAGGGTTTCCGTGCCCTTGCAGACCTCCAGCAGTGAGGCGCGGTCCTTGAGATCTCCCTGCACGATCTCGGCGCCCAGCTTGCGCAGGCCCTCCACCTTGGCGGGATCGGACGTCGGGCGCGTCATGGCCCGCACGGGCTTGCCAGCCGCGGCGAGCAGCCGGCAGATCGCGCTCCCCACCAGTCCCGTTGCGCCTACGACGGTATTCACTCGTTTCATGGATGTGGCTCCCTGTCCCTACTCGGCGCTCGGCGCCGGGTGGTCCGTGTCCTGCGTTGCATGGTGAGACACCGGCTTGGAGGGCCGGTAGTCGAGGTTGATGGAGGTGGCGTGGTGGATCTGCTGATTCTGGCTCACGCACGTGTCCTCGAGGTCGTGGTACGGCCCGTAGTCGCCCAGGGCCACCATGGTGGGCACCAGGACGTTGGGGTCGGGGATCTGCCAGTAGTGGAGGACCTGGTTCGTGGACCCGTGGCAGGCGTTGACCAGCGTCCATCCCTTGGTGGTGAAGGGGTTGTTCGGATCCTTCAGGATCCCGGTCATCAGCGTGTCGAACCGCGCCAGCTCGCCAGGCTTCACCCGGATGTCGACGGTGAGGAAATAGAAGCCGGCGGCGGGATGCGTGTTCTGATTGGCAACGGGGGGCGGGCTGTAGTTCGTGGGTCCCATCACCTGGGTGTCCACGTGCTGGATGCACGCCTGCAGCGTCGCGTCGTTCTCGAGGGCTTTCGTCCCCTCGGCCAGTCCCTGGTTCGTCTTGACCTGGAACAGCAGGAACATCTGGCTGGGGAATCCCGTCACCGTATAGGCGCTGGCGAGCATGACCCAGCCGTACTCCCACAGGGTGGAGCGCAGGAGGTTGTTCACCTCGTTGAGGTAGTTGGTGACGTCCGACGGACCCGTCTTCAGCACGATGTCGAGCCACACGTACTGAGGCGTGGCCTGATGGGTGAGGGCGGACTGCTCCCGGTGATCCGTGATTCGACGCATGCGGAACGCTCCCGTGTGGGGGGGGGGTGAGGGGAGACTATGGCGCGGGCTGGAGGGCGCGCGCTGTGAGCGGGTTCATACCCGCGCCCCCCTAGAGGTACCCGTGTCGCTGGACGGCCTCGAGCCCGCGCACGAGCTCCTCGCGCGCCTGCTCCGTCCGGCCCTCGTCCCAGGCCTGGGCGGCCCGGGCCAGGAAGTCCGTGATCGTGTCAGGGAGCAGCTGCTGCTTGGGATCGATCAGCGCCCGGGCATGCTCCACGCCCTGCTGGATCGCTCCGCGCTCCACGCTCGCGGCGAGCAGGAGGACCAGTCCCTGCCACTGGAAGGGGTACGGGTAGACGACGGCGAGCTTGCGCCAGAGGTCCACCGCCGCCTGGGCCTCCCGCTCCGCCTCCTCGCGGCGGCCTTCCCGCCAGCTCACCCACGCGAGGTTGGCTTGCGCCGCCCCCAGGTAGTCATCCATCCCGCCAGCGGTGGACACCTGCCGGCTGCGCTCGCCATAGCGCCGGGCCTCCTCCACCAGGCCGCGTTGGCGGTAGCTGACGGTGAGGTACGTGAGGCAGCGGGACAGCACTGTCACGTCGCCGATCCGCTCGCCCCACCGGAGCGCGGTGAGCATGTGGGCCTCCGCCTCCTCGTGCGAGCCATGGAACAGGTGGGAGAAGCCCAGGACGAAGTGGGCCATCGCGATGTCGCCGGGATCTCCGCCCTCCAGGCTCGCCTCGGCGGCCACCCGGCCGTAGCCCACGATCTCGGCGGACAACCGGTAGCGCTCGCGCCGGAAGCCGGCGGTGGCCACCGTCTGGAAGAACCGCGAGCGCTGCAGCGGCGTTCCACGCTCCTGGATGACCGGGCGCACCTTCTCCACCAGCGCGCTCATCTCCTCCACCCGGTTGAGCCAATAGTAGACCCAACCGCGATCCACCTGCACCTGAGACCACTCGCGCCACCAGCCCGTCAGTTCCTCGGGGGAGAGCGCCTCGTCCTCACCGGGCTCGCGGCCCAGCGCGGCCTCGGCCTTGTCGTACTGGCGGAGCGCCTCGTCGTGGCGATGGTGCGTCTCCCAGCTCTTGCCGATCTTGCGGTGCAGCCGCGAGCGCCGGCCCCGGTCCTCGTTGGCCCACGAGAGTGACTCCGCGAAGGAGGCCCGCGCCTCCTCGTGCTTGCCGAGCAGGACCTGCACATCGCCCTGGCTCTCGTGCAGGTGGCACAGCGAGTCGCGCCAGCGCGCCAGCTCTCCGCCAGCCTCCAGGGCTCCGCGGACCTCGGTCACCGCCGCCGCGTACAGGGAGAGCGCCTCGTTGTTCGCGTACGCCGCTCGGGCCCGATCTCCCGCCCGGGTGAGGTAGTCGATGGCCCGGTCGCGCACTCCCGCCCTGGACCAGTGGTGCCCGAGGTTGGGGAAGTACTGCTCCAGGCCGCGAGTGCCGGCGTATTGCTGCTCGATGGCGGTGGCCGCGCGCGAGTGCAGGGAGGGGGTCAGCTCCGCGGGGATCTGCCGGTAGAAGGACTCGCGCAGCTTGTCGTGCACGAAGCGCAACCGCCCGCCGGTGGGCTGCTCCAGGATCTGGCGGATCCGCAGCGTCTCCAGGGCCTCCATGGCGGTGGGATCCTCCAGGGCGGCCGCGCGCAGCAGCAGCTCCAGGTCGAATTCGCGCCCGAGCACGGCGGCGAGCTGGACCAGTCCGCGCGTGGACTCGTCCAGGCCGAGCAGCCGGCGGTCCATGATCTCCGCCAGCGAGCGGGGCAGATCCAGGGTATCGAGCGAGCCGGCGCTCTCGCGCAGCACCCATTCCCCGGCGGTGTTGCGGTGGAGCAGGCGCGCCTCGATGGCGGCCCGGAGGTACTCGGCGATGAAGAAGGGGTTGCCTTCCGACTGGCGCTCGAGCACGTCCACGAATTCGGCGGGCGGTGTCCGGAGCGCGAGCATCCCGCTCACCATGGAGCGGACGTTCTCCTTGTCGAGCCGGCCGATCTCGAACTGCCGGATGCCGGGGGCCTGGACCAGCTTGCGCAACTCCTCGCCCATCTCCTCCATCCGGTAGGTGCAGAGCACCAGCACGCCGCGCTGGGCCAGCTCGGCCGGGTCGAGCGTCGCGAGGAAGCCGAGCGAGAGTTCGTCGGCCCACTGGAGGTCATCCACCACGAGGAACAGCGGCCGGTGGGAGGCCATGCCGAACAGCACCTCCTTGAGCGATTGGAGGACGCGGGCGCGAGCGGCCTGGCTGGGGAGGTTGGGCGGTGGGGGCAGCTCGCGTTGACCGGGCAGGTCGTCCAGGCCGGGCTCGTAGGCGGCCAACACCTTGCCCTTGGGCCCGAGCAGGCGCGCCGTCTCCTTGGCGCCCCACTGCCGGCATTGATCGGCCACCGTCGACAGCAGCGAGCGGAACGGGTGGAGGGGCGGCGCCTTGACGGCGCGTTCCGAATCGCTTCCCGTCACGCCGAGCGCCACACACTCGCAATTGATGACCGAGAAGTTCTGGCGGTTGGCGGCGCTGGCCATCTCCATCGCCAGCCGGGTCTTGCCCGCGCCGCTGCCACCCCCGAGAAAGAGGAGCTCCCCGTGTCCACGGCCGACGTTCTCGAGCGCCGCGTTCAGCTCCCGCACGACGTTGCCGCGTCCGGAGAAGACCGGGCGGTAGACGTAGGGCTCGGGAGGCGGCGCCTCATCGGGTTGCCCGGGCTCGGCGCCCAGCTCCGTGAGCATGCGGGCCACGTCGTCGGCATAGCCGAGCCGGTTCTCCGGATCCTTCTCCAACAGCTTGAGGACGAGCCAGTCGAGCCGCTCCGGGATGCCCTCCACGAGCTGGGAGGGCGCCACCGGCTGCTGTTGCAGGTGCCGGGTGAGGATGGTGCTGCGAGGCGCGTTGGCGAAGGGGGGGTGCCCGGTCAGGCACTCGTAGATGATGCACCCCAGGGCGTAGAGATCGGTCCGCGCGTCCACGAAGCCACCGCGGATCTGCTCGGGCGCCATGTAGAGGATGGTTCCCATGGCGTCGCCGCCGGTCTGCAGCACCTCGCGTCCGCGGCCGCCGCCGAACTCGCCCGCGATGCCGAAGTCCATCAGCACCACGGAGTTGTCCGGCCGGATGAAGATGTTGCCCGGCTTGAGATCCCGGTGGACCACGCCGAGGCCATGCAGGTAGGCCAGGGGGACGCACAGGCGCCGCAACATGGTGAGCACCGAGGGGAGCGGGCGCTCGAGCATGCGCCTGGGGAGCGCTTCGTTCAGCTCCGCGGTCGACATCGTGCTCGCGCTGTCGTCGTCGGCGAGGCTGGTCTCGGTCGGATCGTTGTGGCTCGGGGCCGACGGGTGGTCGATGTAGTTGCGCAGGGTCCGGCCCGAGAGCAGCTCCATCGCATACCAGGGCAGGCCGTCGAAGACGCCCTGTTCCAGGATGCGCACCACGTTCGGGTGCTGGATGCGGCCGAGCGCGTGGATCTCCCGCCGGATGCTGGCGGCGATCTGGGCGTCCACCACCCGGACCGTCTTGATGGCGGCGGCCTCCCCGGTTTCCCGATGCAGGCCGCGATACACCACGCCCATTCCGCCGCTGCCGAGGACGCCGAGGATCTCGTAGGGGCCAACGCGTTCCGGAAGGGACTTCTGCGCAGGGGACACTGAGTGCACGGGCGACGCGCTCCGCCTCGGAGGTTCGATCCGGGTTGTTGGTGAGGCGTGACTATACCTGGACCTTCCTCGAGGCCACCAGCGCGCCCCCGGCGCGGCCGCGCCGCGTCACCCCAGCCGCTCGGATTCCGCGATTAATTGGTGCATCAACTCCGCCGCCGGAAGGCCGCGGGAGAGCGCGGCAGCCTGGCCCGACCAGAGCGTCATGAAGCGGGGATCTCCACGGGCCGCCGCGGCGCTTCGCAGCGCCCCCGTGGCCGCGTGCTGGAGCGGGAAGGGGAGGAGGGCCTCCTTCTCCGCGAAGGCCTCCGACAGGGCGTTGGCGAGGCCGCGGGCCGGGCGGCCGGACAAGGCCCGGGTGATGACCGTCATGTCATCCCGCGCCTCCCGGATCGCGGCCTTGTAGGCGGGCGTGGCTCCCGACTCGGGGCAGGTGAGGAAGGCCGTGCCGAGCTGCACGCCGCTCGCCCCGAGCACACGCGCGGCGGCGATCCCCCGCCCGTCCATGATGCCCCCGCTCGCGATGACTGGAATGCGCACCGCATCGGCGACCTGGGGGACCAGGGCCATGGTGCCCACCATCCCGGCCTCGAAGGGCTCCGCGAACGTGCCGCGGTGTCCGCCCGCCTCGCTGCCTTGCGCGACCACGGCGTCGACTCCCGCGGCCTCGAGCAGCTTCGCCTCCCGCACGTTCGTGGCGGTCCCGATGAGCACCAGCCCTCGCGCCTTCAGCCGCTCGAGCTCCGCGGAAGGTGGAATCCCCAGGGTGAAGCTGAAGATCGGCGCTCCGCTCTCCAGGACGGCGTCCACCTGCTCCTCGAAGGCTGGAAACGGAGAGGTGGGCGGCTTCGGAGGTTCGAGCCCGAGCTCCTGATGGTAGCGGGACAGCTCCGCCAGCATCCGGCCCGGGTCCGCCTGGGCGGGCGGGGGCTGGGGCGCGAAGAGGTTGATCGCGTAGGGACGATCGGTCAGCTCACGCACCCGCCGCGCGAACCGCACGATGTCCGCCGGCTTCATGTAGGGGGCTCCGATGGAGCCCAGCCCGCCCGCGTTCGAGACGGCGGCGACCAGCTCCGGTGTCGTGACGCCCGCCATCGGAGCCTGGATGATGGGGTGCTCGATCCCGAGCCGTGCCGCGAACTGACTCCATGCGTGGGTGACACTCATGACCACCTCCGTCGGGTAGGGGTTCTCCTCAGCCGCCCACCACCGCGAAGTGCGAGACGAGCTGGTAGGCCGAGATCGTGCCGAGCTCGTCCAGGAAGTAGAGGTTGAGCTGCGCGTCGGCCTGGAGCGCCATCAGGCCCGCTCCCGCCCGCACCTCCGCGAGCACGTTGCCGCTGTCGGGATCCACCGCGCGCACGCGCTCGCCCGGCACCAGCACCACCCCGCGCGAGATGATGGGCTGCAGCGCCTTGGTGAGTTGCTCTCCCGCCGCGCCCACCCGCCAGTCCACCTCGCCCTCGTCGCTCATCCGCGTCGCCGCGCCCAGTGCCGACGTCACCAGCACTCCGCCCGGCAGCCTCGCCAGCGCGAACGGTCCCGGGCCCAGGTGCAGCGACCGCTGCCACCGCGTCTGGCCGTTCGCATCCAGGCACAGCAGCACGCCCTCGCCCTCCAGTTCCCCGGCCACGTACACCCGCTTCCCGCTCGGCAAGGGCGCCGAGGGCAGGGCGAGCGACATCTCGTACGTCCATGCCGCCTCGCCCGTGTGGGCGTCCGACAGCAGCAGGGCGAAGTGCGAGCCCTGTCCCAGCGTGGCCACGAAGCGCCGGCCCCAGGGCACCGGAGGGCCCAGGAAGGGCAGGGACGCGCTCACCCGGAAGCGCACCTGTCCGTCCGCCAGGTCCAGCCCGTAGAGGTACCCCGAGTCCGTCGCCAGCAGGGCCCGGTGGGCGTGGACGCCCAGGTGGCTGCGCCGCGTGCGCGGAGGCGTCAGGCGCCACATCTCCCGGCCCGTCACCTCGTTGTAGGCCAGGGCGATCCGGTCATCCGACAGGGTGAGCAGCAGCCCGTCCTGCCGCAGCAGCATCGGGCCGATGCGCAGCCCATCGTGGTCGTGCAGCCAGCGCGCTCCCGCCCCCTTGCCATGGAAGCCGCAGACTCGCACCGCGCTCGCCGCCAGGCTGAAGCCGTCCGTCGAGGCCGCCACGCCGTGCGTCGCCGCCCGCCGCCAGAGCTGCTTGCCCGATTTGCGCTCGAAGGCGCAGGCCATCTGGGGCGACGAGTACACCGGTCCCTGGCGTCCCAGCATGAGCCGCCCCTGGTCCGCGTCCGCCAGCTTGCGCTGCTCCCACAAATCATCGAAGCGCAGGCGGCGCAGGCGTCCCGGTACCTTCAACGGGCGCGAGGCCGCCGGAGACGGCACCGTCCGCGCCATCGCCAGCCCACTCTCCTCCGGAGGCTGCACCGCCCCGCGCAGGTGCGAGAGTCCCTCCCGGCAGCGCTCGGTCAGCTCCACCAGGTAGGGGTTGCCCGCCAGCGCCCGCTCGCGCTCGGACATGGCCACCGCCAGGGCCTGCCCCAGGTGGAACATGGCCTCCGCCAGCGCCTGGCCCGTCAGAGGGAAGGAGGCTCCGCCCAGCCGCGCTTCTCCCGCCTTCAGGTCCAGCGTCAGCTCCGGACGCACCCCCGCGGGCTCCAGGCTGTAGCGCGGCTCGCCCAGCTCCACCGCCCGGGCCAGGTCCGCCGCCTGCCGCGCCAGCTCCAGCGCCGTGAGGAAGGGCGGCCCCGGCGCGCGCCAGGCCACCGGCTTGTCCGGCAGCGCCAGCCACACCTCGCCCGGGCACAGCAGCGAGGCCAGCGCCGGGCCCTTCTCCCTCGCCGCCCGCCGCAGCACGTCATCCGCGTCGTCCAGCGCGAAGCCGAAGCCGGGCAGGGTAGGGGGGGCCACCCGCCGGGTGAAGGGCTCCGGACGCAGCTCCGCCGGGAGGTGCACCGGCTCCTCCAGCCGCCTCAGCGCCCGCTCGAGCCCCTGCTCGACGGCCGCGGGCAGTCCCCGGGGAGCCACCTTCCGGATGTCGTCCAGGAAGCCCTGTCCGCACACCCGGGCCGCCTCGGCCAGCTCGTCCGCGTCCAGCCGCAACGGCGGACGCAACAGCCGGGCCGGCCTGGAGAGGCTCGCCACCTGGAAGCTCGATGTCCGTTCCTGAACGTCGCAGCACCAGCTCCAGGTGCGCCTCCGTCAGCGACACCTGCGCCAGCCGCCGCCCTCCCGCGAGCAACCCCGCCACGGCCTCCACGAGCGCCGGCACCGCTTCCACGAGCGGTTCCTCCACCGCTCCCGGCAGCAGATTGACCCCGTCCAGCTCCAGCGAAACGGAATCGTGCGGTGGCTCCGCGGGTTCGCGCTTCCACCGATGTCCGATGCGAAAGCGGATCATCCCTTCCCCATTCGTTGACAAGCCAGAATAGCGATGGCTAGCATCCGCCGCCTATACGGACCTACATTTTTGTAACCGTTCGATTTTGTTGGGGAATTCGCCGATGACTTTTTATGAGGCCGCTCTCCGCGTGCTGGAGAGCGAAGGACGTCCCCTCACTTTCCTCGAGATCACCGAGAAGTCGATCGCCCAGAACCTGCTGTCCCACGTGGGCAAGACGCCCGAGCTGACGATGTTGTCGCGGCTCGCGGCGATGGCCCGCCGGACGCGCGATCGCAAGGTGGTCGTCACCGCCAAGGATACCTTCGCTCTCGCCGATTGGGCGTTGCCGGAGGATGCCGAGGCGTTGGCGCTGACGGGAGTGATGGAGGCGCATCCGGAGGACAGCCTGCCGCCCCTGCGGCCGGTCGAGCGTCACCCCGAGCCCCGCACGGACAACGTGCGCGTGGCCGGGCGTGGCAGTGAGCGCAAGCGCCGCCGGGAGGAGGAGGAGGAGGCAGGACGGGGTGGACGCCGCCGCCGTTTCCCGCCCATTCCGGAGGTGGTGTTCGAGATCCTCAGCGAGGGGGGCGAGGCCCTGCGCCCGGAGCAGATCCTGGAGCAGGCGCGCACCAAGGAGCTGGCCGCCGAGGACGCCACGGTGGAGTCGCTGCTCACCGCGCTGCTGGAGGACAACCAGCGCCGCATCGACGCGGGCCGCCGGCCCCAGTTCTCCTTCTCCAAGGAGAGCGGAGCGGTGGCGCTGGAGCGTGCCGGTGCGCCGAGCGAGGCCCCGCCGCTGGAGCTGCAGGCCGCCTTCGCCGCCGCGCTGGGCATTCCGCTCGAGGACGGCCGTCCGGTGCTGCCGAGGGCCGGTGCCGCCGCCGCCGCCACGCCCGAGGCCCAGGCCGATGCCGCCCTGCTGACGACGGCGCGCACGGCGGTGAAGGACGCGCGCAAGGCCGTGGCGCGCGTGCTGCGCAAGCGCCTGGGCGAGCTGGACGTGGGCGCCTTCGAGAAGTCCGTCGTGAAGATGATGCACGCGCTGGGCTTCCGCGAGCTGAAGGTGGCCAAGCGCTCCAAGGAAGGCCCGCTGCTCACCGCCCGCAAGCGCGAGGGCAGCGTGGATCTGCGCTACGCCATCCGCATGCTCAAGGGCTCGCCGTCGCTGGATCGCAAGGCGGTGCAGGAGCTGCGCAAGGACCTGGGCCACTACTCGGCCCAGGTGGGTCTGCTGGCGTGCGCCGGGGACGTGCGGGGCGATGCGCGCACCGAAGCCCAGGCGAGCGGCTCGCTGGTGATGCTCTGGTGCGGGGACGCGCTCGGCGAGAAGTTCCTCGAGGCCAAGGCCGCGGTGACCGTCACCACGGTGGAGCTGTACGACGTGGACGAGCGCTTCTTCGAGGTGGCGAAGCTCGAGGCCGACGAGGCCCAGAAGCGCCGCGAGGAGCGCCAGCGCGAGAAGCAGGCCCGTGAGGGTGAGGAGGGCTCCGAGGAGACCGAGTCCACCCGCGAGGCCGGGAGCACCGAGGGTGGCGCGCCGTCGCGCCGCGAGGAGCGCCGGGAAGAGCGTCAGCGCGAGCGGGAGGAGCGCAAGCGTGAGCGGGAGGAGCGCCGCGAGGAGCGCCGCCGCGAGCGTCAGGCCTCCGCCCAGTCCGAGCAGGCCGAGGCTCCCGCTGGGGCCGCCCCGGTCGCCGTCGCGCCCACCGAGGCCATCGCGCCCGCCGGCCTCTCCGAGGAGGGGGAGGAGGGTGATGATGATGACGAGGACGATGATCTGGAGGCCGCGAGCGCCTTCGTCGCCGGGGGTGGCCAGCCCGAGGGAGGCGCTTCGGGTGAGGGCGCCTCCGCCAGTGAGCGCAAGCGCCGCCGCCGCCGCCGCCGGGGCCGTCGCGGCCGGGGTGGCCGGGGTCCTGAGGGCACGCCGGGCGCTCCGGGTGATGCCGGTGCCGCGCCCGAGGGTGCCGCCGCCGCTGGGGTGACGTCCGCCGAGGGTGCCGCCGCCGCCGAGGGTGCTGCCGCCGCCGAGGGTGCCGCTACCGCCGAGGGTGCCGCCGCCGCCGAGGGTGCCGCCACCGCCGAGGGTGCCGCCACCACCGGGGGGGCCGCGCCCGAGGGTGCCGCCGCCACGGAGGCCGTTTCCGCCGAGGGGACCTCTCCGGCCACCGGAGCCGAGGGCGCCGAGGGCCTCGCGGCTCCCGGTGAGGCCGTGAGGACGGCCGCCGAGTGGCAGTCGCCCTTCCCGAGCGTGGACAGCCCCGCGACGGCCGAGGCCCAGCGCACCGCCGCGGAGGAGTACGCCCGGGTGGCCGCCGAGAAGGCGGAGTCCGCCGCCGAGGGAGCCCGTGCTCCCACGGAGCCGGAGCCCTCCAGCGGGCCTGCTTCCTCGGGGAGCGGCTCGCCGGAAGGCGGAAACGCCTGACGTGCTCGCGCTCCTGCGTGAGAGGAGCGCGGGACTGGGTTAGGGTAGGCCGGTATGAAGCCCGGCCTGCTCATCGTCGTGATGGCCCTGGTGCTCGGCGCCTGCCGTTCGCGGGAGCCGAGCTTTCCGGTGGAGCGCCTCTCGCTCAAGGGCGCGACGGTGGTCGACAACAGCCTGCTCGGCTGGGCCCCGTCGGACGTCCAGGAGCTCTTCACCCGCACGCTGCGCGACAGCCGCCGCTTCGAGCTCCTCGAGGAGGGCGGGAAGGGCGAGAAGGACCAGCGCGCGCGGAACGGCTGGGTCTTCACGCTCGAGCTGCCCTTCACCCGTGAGGCCCTCAAGGACGGCAGCGCGTACTCCATCGCCGAGGTGGGCGTCACCCTGGCCATGGAGCGCCGGGGCGAGGAGGAGGATCAGCGCTACCAGGTGGTGGGGCTGGGCGAGGTGCGCGTGGAGGGCAAGGACGCCGAGGCGCGCCGCGAGGCCCTGCGCGAGGCCCTGCGCCGTGCGCTCATGCAGGTGGCCCAGGCGGCCGCGCTCCAGTTGGCCGCGGTGGATCGCCCGGACGGGGCGCTCCTTCAGGATCTGCAGTCCCAGGATGAGCGCGTGCGCGAGTTCGCGCTGCGCGTGCTGGCCGACCGGCGCAACCCCGCGGCGGCGCCCCTGCTCATCCGCCAGCTCCAGGAGGACGATCCGCAGATGGTGCGCCAGGCCATCGGCGCGCTGGCGGAGATGAAGGCGCCGGGGGCCGTTCCCGCGCTCATCGAGCTGGTGAAGGACCGGGAGATCGGCTTCGTGCAGGAAGTCGTCTTCGCCATCGGGGAGATCGGCGGGACGGAGGCCGAGGCGTACCTCTTCACCGTGGCGCAGGGGCACGATCAGCCGGATGTGCAGGCCGCGGCCCAGCAGGCACTGGATACACTCCTGGCATCACGCAAGCTCGCTCCGGAGGCGCGCGGCACGGACCGCGCGGGACACTGACACATATGAAGCTTTCGTCTGTCGTACGGTGGGGCCTCGGGGTCTCGCTGGTGGTGGTGGGTGCTGGCGCATGCTCCTCGAGCCGGCAGCAGGTGGCCGAAGAGCAGGAGACGCGTCCCTCGGAGTCCCTGGCCGCGTACTACCCGCTGGCCGTGGGCAATCGCTGGACGTACCGGGTCAACGGCCGTGCGGACAGGACCGTGGACGTGGAGGTGCTCAAGGAGGAGGACGGGTACTTCCACGACAACCAGGGGGGCCAGTTGTCCGTGGACAACTTCGGCGTGAGGGATCGCAAGCGCTACCTGCTGCGCGGCCCGCTCGCCGAGGGCACCCAGTGGACGAACGTGGTGTCCGTGTCCTCGACGGAGCGCTACCGCATCCTCCAGGCGGGGGTGCCCTGCGAGGCGCCCGCGGGTTCCTTCCCGCACTGCGTGCGGGTGGAGGCACGCAACCGCGTGGATGCCCAGACCACCCTGGTGAACGCGCTCACCTTCGCCGAGGGCGTGGGGCTGGTGCGCATCGACGTGTCCGCCGAGAAGAGCAACGGCGAGCGCGTGCCTCAGACGTGGTTGGAGCTGGCGTCCTTCAAGCTCCAGGAGCCGGGCCGCTGAACAACGCAGGGGGAGGGAGTCACATGAAGGAGATCGGCATCGCCCTGCTGGGTCTGGGCAACGTGGGGTTGGGGACGTACCGCATCCTCGCCAACCACGCGAAGGACATCGAGCGCCGCCTGGGAGCGCGGGTGCGCGTGCGCCACGTGCTGGTGCGCAACGCGGGCAAGCCGCGGCCCGAGGACGTGCCCGCCTCGCTCATCACCCACGACATGAAGACCATCCTCGAGGACAAGGACGTCTCCGTCGTGGTGGAGCTGATGGGCGGGCTGAGCCCCTCGCGCGAGTACCTCGAGCAGGCCATTGCCTCGGGCCGCCACGTGGTGACGGCCAACAAGGCGCTGCTGTCGGCGCACGGCGAGGCGCTCTACTCGAAGGCGCTGGCGCGCGGGGTGGACGTGCACTTCGAGGGCGCCGTCTGCGGTGGCATCCCCATCATCCGCACGCTGCGCGAGGCGCTCGCCTCGGACCGGGTGGAGTCGCTCACCGGCATCGTCAACGGCACCACCAACTTCATCCTCTCGGCCATGGCCAACGAGGGTGCCAGCTACGCGGACGCGCTCCGGCGCGCGCAGGAGCCTCGGCTACGCGGAGGCCGACCCCACGCTGGACGTGAGCGGCATGGACGCGGCGCAGAAGCTGTGCCTGCTGGCCTCGCTGGCCTTCTCCGCCCGCGTGTCCCCCGAGTCCATCCTCGTGGAGGGGATTACGAGCCTCACCCCCACGGACATCTCCTACGGGCGCGAGGCGGGGTACGTGCTCAAGCTGCTCGCCACGGCGCGCCGGGCCCCCGAGGGCCTGGACGTGCGCGTGCACCCGGCCTTCATCCCCGCCGCCAGCCCCCTGGCGGATGTGAGCAGTGCCTTCAACGCGGTGCTGCTCCAGTCCGTGGCGCTGGGCGCCTCGCTCTACTCGGGCCGGGGCGCCGGAGACATGCCCACGGGCAGCGCGGTGGTGTCCGACATCATCGACACCTGCCGCAACCTCCTGGCCGGCGTCTCCGGGCGGCTGCCGCTGCCGTGCCCGCCCCACGTGCACGACGTGCCCCTGCTGTCCTCCGGCGAGCGCCGCGGGCCCGTCTACCTGCGCTTCTCCGTCAGCGACGAGCCCGGTGTGCTCGGGCGCATCGCCAGCGTGCTCGGCGAAAAGGGGGTGAGCATCAACTCCGTGCTCCAGCGCCCCCCGCGTCCCGCGGACGCCCACGCCACCATCGTCGTCTTCACCCACGACACCCGCGAGGCGGACGTGGGGGCCGCGGTGACGTGGATCGACTCCCTGCGCAGCACACGTGCACCTACCCAGGTCATCCGCATCGAGGAAGGCCCGGGAGTTTTGCTCGGCAGCCGTTAGGAGGGCAGGCGGGCATCCGAGCGAAGGTTCACCACCCGGCGGGGCCTGTTGAAAGCAGGGCCGCCGATCCCTACCCTGGGAGCCCTTTTTCCAGGGAGGTTCGCGGCATGGGTGTCACCCCCGAGAACGCCGAGCAGACGCAGCAGGAGATCATCCTCGGCTTCCTCGCGGACGGGCGGGATGAGTTCCTCTCGGGCGAGGCGCTCTCCGCCAAGCTGGGCCTGTCACGCACCGCGGTGTGGAAGCACGTGCAGTCGCTGCGCGAGAAGGGCTACCGCATCGACGCCGTGCCCGCGCGGGGCTACCGGCTGGTGGACGTGCCGGATCGGCTCTCGCCGCTGGAGCTGACGCCGCTGCTGTCCACGCACAGCCTCGGACAGACCCTCCACTTCCACGACTCGCTGCCTTCCACCAACCAGGCCGCCTTCCGGCTGGCCTCGGACGGCGCCGAGCACGGCGAGGTGGTCATCACCGAGCAGCAGACGGCGGGCAAGGGCCGCCGGGGCCGCACCTGGGTGTCGCCCCACGGGTTGAACCTGTACTTCTCCGCCATCCTCCGGCCGGAACTGCCGCCCCAGCGCGCCCCCGAGCTCACCCTGGTGGCCGCGGTGGCGCTCGCCGAGGCGCTGCGCGAGGCCGACGCCGAGGCCCTCATCAAGTGGCCCAATGACGTGCAGATCGGCGGCCGCAAGGTGGCGGGCATCCTCACCGAGCTGTCCGCGGAGCCGGAGCGGGTGCACTTCGTGGTGCTCGGCATCGGCGTGAACCTCAACGCGGGCCCCGAGGACTTCCCGCCCGAGGTGGCCTCCACCGCCACGTCGCTCTCCCAGGCGCTGGGCCGGCGCATCAACCGCGCCCTCTTCACCACCGCCCTCTGGGGCCGCCTGGAGGAGTGGTTGGATCTGCACCACGAGGTGGGCTTCGATCCGGTGCGCCAGCGCTGGAAGGAGCTGTCCGCCACGCTGCGCCAGGAGGTGCTGGTGCGTACCGGCCAGTCGGAATTGCGCGGTGTGGCTGAAGACATCGATGAGTCCGGTGCACTGATGGTGCGGACGGCCGGGGGCTCTCTGGAAAGGGTACTCGCCGGGGATGTGGAGCAACTCCGGCCCCGCTAGACTGCGCGGCGAGCCATGCTTCTCGCCATCGACGTCGGCAACACCAATACGGTGCTGGGGGTGTACGAAGGCAAGCGCCTCCTGGACCACTGGCGTCTGGAGACGAGCGCCCGCCGCACCTCGGATGAGTACGGCATCCTGCTGCGCCAGCTCTTCCAGTCGAGCGGGATAGACCCGGACCGGGTGCGCGCGGTGGCCGTCTCCAGCGTGGTGCCGCCGCTGCAGTTCAACCTGGAGCGGATGAGCGAGCGCTACTTCAAGACGCGCCCCATGTTCGTCGGGCCCGGGGTGAAGACGGGCATGCCCATCCTCTACGACAACCCGCGCGAGGTGGGCGCCGACCGCATCGTCAACGCGGTGGCCGCCTACGACAAGCACCACCAGGGCCTCATCGTCGTGGACTTCGGCACCGCCACCACGCTCGACGCGGTGACGCCCAGGGGCGAGTACCTCGGCGGGGCCATCTGCCCCGGCATCAACATCTCCATGGAGGCGCTCTTCCAGAACGCCTCGAAGCTGCCGCGAGTCGAGCTCGCCCGGCCCCCGCACGTGGTGGGCCGCAACACGGTGCACTCCATCCAGTCCGGCCTCTTCTACGGCTACGTGGGCATGGTGGATGGCATCTGCGCCCGCATCCAGGCGGAGATCGGCTTCGAGGCGCGGGTGGTGGCCACCGGCGGCCTGGCGCCCCTGGTGGCCAGCGAGTCCAAGCTCATTCACGAAGTCGACGAGTTCCTCACGCTCGAGGGTCTCCGCATCATCTACGGAAGGAATCACGCCTCATGAGCACCGCTCCTCAGCAGGTCCCCGCGGCCCCCGCTGGTTGTCCCATTACCGCCGAGTTCCTCCCGCCCAACATGCGCAAGCATGTGGACCCGGCCGCGCCCGTGCCCCTGCGGATGATGGCCGCCAAGGCCCTGGTGCCGCTGGCGCCCTCGGACATGCTCGGCGCCCTCTTCATGCTCACGTTCGATGCGGACGCGGCTGTGCGGGAGACCGCCGCCAAGACGGCCGCCGCCCTCCCGGATCGCTTCTCCGCCGGCCTGCGCGACGAGGGCATCGCGGCCCCCGTGCTGGGCTGGTTCCTCTCGCTGCTGTACACCAAGGACGCCCTCGCGGAGATGCTCGTCCTCAACCCCACCACGCCCGATGAGGCCGTGGCCGAGGTGGCGCGGAGCTGCAGCCCGAAGATCGCGGAGATCATCGGGCACAACCAGCTCCGCATCCTGCGTTCCGAGAACATCATCCGCGGCCTGTGCACCAACCCCAACGCCAGCCCGGCGCTGATCGACAACGTGTGCGACTTCGCGGTGCGCAGCGGCATGGCCGTGACGGACGTGCCGCAGATGCAGGCCGCCCGCGTCCGCGTCCACGGGCCCTCCGCCGCTCCTCCCGAGCCGGGCCCTACCGCCGAGGAGATCCTCGCGGAGCTCGCGGACGCCACGCCCAAGACCGCCGCCGCGGGCCCGGAGGAGGGCAAGGAGGGGGAAGATCCCACCGCCGCCATTCCCGAGGCCAAGAAGCTCAGCCTCACCCAGCGCATCATGAAGATGAGCATCGCCCAGAAGATCAAACTGGCGACGCTGGGCAACAAGGAGGCGCGCAGCTTCCTCATCCGCGACACCAACAAGCTCGTCTGCACCGCCGTCATCCGCAGCCCCCGCATCACCGATGGCGAGGTCCTCAACTGCGCCGCCAACAAGGCCGTCAACGAGGAGGTGCTGCGCATCATCTACAACAGCCGCGAGTTCACGAAGAACTACAAGATCAAGATGGCGCTGTTGAAGAACCCCAAGCTGCCGCTCGCCGTGGGCATGAAGTTCCTCAGCACCCTGCGCGAGAATGATCTCAAGGATCTCAGCCGGGACAAGAACGTCCCGTCCGGTCTCCAGGGCGTGGCCAAGAAGATGGTCGAGAAGAAGAACGAGCCCAAGAAGACCGACGACAAGTAGGGCGCGTCAGGTGGGGCAGGGGGCCCGCTCGGGTTCGAACCCGGGGCCCCCGCTCCCGTGACTCAGGCGACGGCTTCCTCGTCGTCCTCGCCCGCCGGCTGCTCCTCCAGGAGCTGCGTGGCGATGGCCAGCGCCTTCTTCGTCTTCTCGCGCAGCTTCTCGTCCGCCTTGATGCGCGTGTAGAGCCGGGCCACGCGATCCTCGTTGCGCGCCACCTGCTCCTCCATCTCGGTGATGCGCTTGCGCAGCTCGTCGGCTTCCTGGCCCGCCTGCGCCTTCACCGCCTCCAGCTCCTCCCGCCAGCTCTCGCCCTCGCTCCTCGCCGCCGCCAGCTCCGCGTCGAGCTGATCCGCGCGCGCCCTCAGCTCCTCCACCTCGCCCGCCTGCGCCTGGAACTGCTCCACCTCGGCCTGCAGCGCCGTCGCGCGCGCCGTGGCTCCACGCGCCTCTTCCTTCGCCGCCGTGAGCTGCTGCTCCACCCGCCGCCGCTCCGCCATGAGCTGGTCCGCCTTCGTCTTCAGCGTCTTCAGCTCCGCGTCCCGCCGGGCGATCTCGTCCGTGGAGCCGCTGACCTGCTGCTCCAGCGCCAGCAGCCGATCCTGCTGCTCGACGATCTCCTGCTCCTTCTGGTTCAGCTCGCTCTTGAGGCGGAGGATCTCCCGGTCCTTCCGGTTGGACGCCTCACGCAGCGCCAGGGTGGCCGAGTCGTTCTTGCCCACCGAGGCCTTGGCCGTCTCCAGCTCCGTGCTCTTGGTCTCGAGCTTCCGTCTCCAGCTCCTGCACCCGCGACTCCGCGGTGCTGGCCTGGCTCCGGGCGTCATCCAGGGCGTCTTCCAGCTCGAGCACCTTGGCGCGCAGGTTGCGCAGCTCGGCCGCGTCCGCGGCGGACATGGCCGGGGCGGCGGGCGTGCTCGCCGGAGCCGGACGGGCCGTGGCCGCGGGCGTCACGGGCGTGGCACGCGGGGCCGGCGTGGCCGTCATGGGCCTGGCCGTGGCCACCGCGGGCGCCGGAGTGGGGCGGGCGGCCGCCACGGGCGCGGGCTTCGGAGCCGGCGTCGGCGCGGGCGGCATGTAGCCCACCACCGTCTTCTCGCTGTCCAGGCCCAGCGAGTCGAGCGCGTTGTCGTCCTCGCTACCGCCCAGGCCCTCCAGCCCGGAGAAGTCGTCCTCGGGCGAGCTCAGCTCGGGCGGAGCCTCCACCGGCTCCTCGATGCTGCCCGTCACCGGCGGATCATCCATGCTGTCCCCGAAGGGATTGTCGAGCAGGGCCAGCTCCTCGCCGTGGCTCTCCAGCGGCTCGCCCTCGATGGCCAGCTCCTCGCCCTGCACCGGCTCGTCACCCAGCCCGTCCAGCCCGTCCATGCCGCCCAGGCTCAGGCCGTCATCGACGACCTCGCCCGCGGGCAGCTCCGGGAAGCCGATCAGGTTGCCGGCGCGATCCACCAGCTCGTCGGCGTTCACCGGCTTGGCCACGTAGTCGTCCGCGTGCGCCTTCAGCTTGCGGTGCTGCGCGAAGCCGTCCGGGTTGCCGATGATGATGATCGGAATCGCCTTGAGATCATCGTCCTTCTTCAGCTTGCCGCAGATGAGGTAGCCGTTCTGTCCGGCCGACAGGTCCACCGCGAGCACCACCAGCTCGGGCCGGTCGCGGCGGATCTGCTCCACGCTGCCCTTGCCGTCGGTGGTCTCCTGCACCGCGAAGCCGCGGGCCTCCAGGGCCTGCCGCAGGTTCGCGGAGAGGGCGGTGTCACTTTCGACGATCAGGATGTTCTTGGACATGGAAGGGATGCCGGACCAGGAAGGGCGTGCGCGCTCCTCGTCGGGGACGAGGAACGACGGCTCTGGAAAAGTCGCTCGGGGAGGCTATCGGTGCCTACCGGGACCGTCAATCTTCGGTCCAGCCGGATTTCCAGGCAGTCCAGCTCGTGGGGCAGGCGGGCAGCCCGCGCGCTCACGAGTGGCTCAGGGCTGTAGCGCGACGGGCCGCGCGGAGACGTCCGGAGAGACGGGGCGCGACGGCCTGCTCTTCATGGCCGCCTGCTCGGCGACCATGCGGCGGATGTCCGATTCGTCGAGATCGCTCACCAGCTCGTAGACGATCTCCCCATCCCGCCACACCGCCACGTTGTACCCGTGGCTGGAGCCCACCTGAACGGAGGGCAGGGGAGGGGCCTCGATCTCGCGCTTGGCGTCGTCGAAGACGAACAGGCCGATGCGCCTGGCGGGCGCGCCGTGCTTGTCCGCGTTGCGCTCGTAGCTGATGTACGCGGCGGGGCGATCCGTCACGTTGGAGATGCGCGCGCCGGACAACTGCACGTCCGGAAGCCGGGGCACGGAGACGCGGTGGTCCAACTTGCCGTCGAACCAGGCCTCCACGTGCTCGTGCGAGCCACCCGCGACCTCCACCGGAAGTTGACGGGCGTGCCGCCGCGCGGCGTCGTCCACGAAGCGCTGGCGCTGCTCGGGCCGCAGCGCCATCCACGTGCCGCCCGCCATCAGCACCACCACGGCCGCGGCGCTCGCGCGCAACCACCACCCCTGCGTCTCCCGGCGCTGCTCCTCGCGCATGCCCCGCTGGATGCGGGCGCGCAGGGCGTCGGGGGCCCGGGTGGACTCCACCGCCTGACGCGCGGCCCGGCGCAGCGACTGCTGCATCCGGACCTCCATGTTCACCCGCTGCGCGCACTCGGCACAGCCGGTGAGATGCGCTTCGACTTCCAGCCGCTCCTCGGGCTGAAACTCACCGTCGAGGAACGGATAGAGGATGGAATCGAGTTCCTGGCAGGTCATGAGCGCTCAGGGCGGGAGATGGTTGAGGTCCCGTGCGGAAATATCGTGAAGAAATATTTCCGGGGCCATCAACCTCGATCTACCCCACCTTCTTCCTGCGTCTGTAATCATCGAGGTTCGCCGGAGAGCCCGCGGCGGCCGTCCCATCCGCGTTCGCCGCCTCGGCGTTCGCTTCTTGACGCAGCACGCCAGAGCCCTGCGCGTACTCGCGCAGCGTCTTCTGGAGCAGCTTGCGCCCGCGGAACAGCCGGCTCATCACCGTGCCCACGGGACACTCGAGGATCTCCGCGATCTCCTTGTAGGAGAACTCCTGCAGGTCCGCGAGGATGACCACCAGCCGGAAGTCGATGGGCAGCGCGTCGATGGCGCGCAGCACGTCATCCGACAGGAGGCGATCGAAGAAGTACTGCTCGGGGTTGGCCGCGAAGTCCGTCGCGTCCCGGCTCACGAAGCGCTCGTGCACCGCCTCGCGCTCCACACCTTCCACCACACTGCGCTCCTTCACCTTGCGCCGGTAGCGGTTGATGAAGGTGTTGGTGAGAATCTTGAAGAGCCAGGCCTTGATGTTGGTGCCGCGCTCGAACTTGTCGAAGAAGCGGTAGGCCCGCATGCAGGTGTCCTGCACGAGGTCCTCGGCGTCCCGCTCATTCTTCGTCAGCCTCAGGGCCGCGGAGTATAGCGGGTCGAGGTGGGCCAGGGCCAGTTCCTCGAATTCCTGCTTCGTCCGGTTGTTCTGCCTGAAGTCCAGCATGCTCCCGCCTTCCAGAGGCCCGAAATTACAGGCAATTGAGTCGTTACCTACCCGGCAATGTATGCACGGGAACAGACTGGGCAACAACACAAAGCCCGCTGGCGCCGTTTGCACGGCTGCCCCAGCGGGCGGGAGACAACCGGCGGGGATAATTATTCCCTGATTTCGGGAGCAACCCCCCCGCCGGGGTGTCGCAGTGTGGACTACTGGAGACTACCGGCCCTTGGCGCCGATGGCGTCGAAGATGGACATGTAGCTGTAGCCGAGGTCCTTGGCGACGGCCTCGTAGGTGACCTGGCCGTTGTAGGTGTTGAGGCCGCGGGCGAGGGCCTTGTCGGCCTTGACGGCCTCGACGAGGCCCATGTCGGCGATCTTCCGGGCGTAGGGCCGGGTGGTGTTGGTGAGGGCGTAGGTGGACGTCTGGGGCACCGCGCCGGGCATGTTGGCCACGCAGTAGTGCACCACACCGTGCTTCACGAAGGTGGGGTTGTCGTGGGTGGTGGGCACGCAGGTCTCGATGCAGCCGCCCTGGTCCACCGCCACGTCCACCACCACGGAGCCGGGGCTCATCTCGGCGATGAGGGCCTCGGAGACGAGCTTGGGGGCGGCCGCGCCGGGGATGAGCACCGCGCCCACCACCAGGTCCGCCTCGCGCACGCTCTTGGTGATGCTCTCGGAGTCCGAGGCCAGGGTGGCCACGCGGCCGAGGAACACGTCATCCAGGTAGGTGAGGCGCTCCAGGTTGACGTCGATGATGGTGACCTCGGCGCCCATGCCCACGGCGACCTTGGCCGCGCAGGTGCCCACCACGCCACCGCCGATGACGGTGACGCGGCCACGGCGCACGCCGGGCACGCCGCCCAGGAGAATCCCCTTGCCCCCGTGCGCCTTCTCCAGGCACGCGGCGCCGACCTGGATGGCCATCTTGCCGGCCACCTCGGACATCGGCTTGAGCAGCGGCAGCGAGCCATCATCGAGCTGGATGGTCTCGTAGGCCACGGCCGCCGCCTTCTTCTTCACCAGGGTGCGCGTGAGCTCCGGGTCCACGCCGGCCAGGTGGAAGTAGGTGTAGATGACCTGCCCGTTCTGGATGCGCTCGTACTCGGGCGCGATGGGCTCCTTCACCTTGACGATCATCTCGGCGCGCTTCCAGACCTCGTCCGCGCTCGAGACGATCTGCGCACCCACGCGCTGATACTCCGAGTCGGGGATGCCGGAGCCGACGCCGGCGTTCGTCTCGACGAGAACCGTGTGGCCCGCGCTGGTCAGGGCGCGAACGCCCGCCGGAACCATGCCGACACGGTACTCGCGGGTCTTGATCTCCTTGGGGACTCCGACAATCACTTGAGCTGCCTCCGAAATGTCCGCAATAAGGGACGCAAAAGCGGGCGGACCCTAGGCAGGGCTCCGGAGGGAGTCAAGACGCGCTCTGGCAAGGGGCCATACGGCTCGTGAATGCGCGCCGCGTCGAAAGGTCCGCCCGGCAGTGATAGTTAACGAGGTCATGACTTTGGCACCGAAGCTGCTGTTCGCGGACCCGAAGGGGCGGGTGATGGAGCACCCCTATCTGCTGGCCACCTTGCGCAGTGGGGAGGAACTCGTCCCCCCGCAGGACAAGCCCATCCCCCTGCCGTCGGCCGGGCGGCTCGTCCACCTGCCGGGCCGGCTGCCCGTGGGGTTGGATCCCGAGACAGGGGAGCTGGAACTGGTCCGAGAGTTCAAGATGAACGGGAAGACCTTCGTGCCCAGCGCGGTGGGGGCCCTGCTGCCTCCGGGTTACACGCGGACGTTCCTGCCCGGTGAGGTGAAGGCGGACGGCCCGGTGCTTCCGCAGTGGGCCTATACCGCCGCGGCCTGGGGCGAGGACGGCCCGGTGGCCTGGGCCATCCACACCGACAAGCGTTCGCACTGGGAGCCGGAGAAGTACTCCACCCCGGACTTGAAGAAGATCGTGGACGCGCACCTGGCGCGCTTCCCCAACAACCGCGTGCTCAAGCAGCTCACCACGTGCGCGATGCTGTACCGGTGCTTCACCTCGCAGAACATCTTCTACGTGCGCGACGAGGGGGCCATCCCCGCCTCGGTGATGTGCAACGCGCGCTGCGTGGGGTGCATCTCGGATCAGCCGGCGGACGGGCCTCCCGCCTCGCACGAGCGCATGAATGACGGGCCCTCGGGCGAGGAGATGGGGGAGATCGGCCTGTACCACCTGGAGCACGCGCCGGGCCGCACCATGGTCAGCTTCGGCCAGGGCTGCGAGGGCGAGCCGCTCACCCGGTGGAAGTACATCGCCGAGGCCATCCGCTACATGCGCGCGCACAGCTCGCGCGGCTCCATCAACATCAACACCAACGCGAGCCTCACGAAGGGACTCGAGGCGCTCTTCGACGCGGGGCTGGATGCCATCCGCGTGTCGCTCAACTCGGCGTCGAAGGAGCTCTACGAGGCCTACTACAAGCCGGTGAAGTACGGCTGGGAGGACGTGGAGGCGTCCATCGCCCTGGCGCGCCAGCGCGGCGCGTACCTCGCGCTCAACCTGCTGCTCTTCCCGGGCGTCACGGACCGCGAGGGCGAGGTGAAGGCCCTGGAGCGGCTGGTGAAGAAGTACAAGGTGGACCAGGTGCAGACGCGCTCGCTGTGCATCGACCCCATCCAGTACCTGGAGGTGGCGCGCGACAAGGGCGCGGGGGGCGAGCCCGTGGGCATCCGCACGCTGCTGCGCCGGCTCAAGGCGGCCCGGCCGGGGTTGATCATCGGCAACTTCGCGCGCGGGCTCGAGGAGCGGGAGAACGCGGCGAGCGCCCGGAGGTAGCGGGAGTAAAGGAGGGGGCCGGGGCCGGGTGCGGTGCCCCGGCTCGAGCGCGGCCTACTCCTGCGGGGTGACGGGGTTGAGCTCCTTCGCCACCAGATGGCCCAGCACGGCGTCCTTCGGCACGTAGCCGTCGGCACCGGCCTCGCGGCAGATGCGCTGCAGCTCCTCGATGTTCTCGCCGGAGCACAGCAGCACCTTGATGCCCTTGAAGAGGCTGTTGCTCTTGATGAACCGGCAGAACTGCTCGCCGTTCACGTTGGGCATGCGCACGTCCAGCAGGACCAGGTCCGGACGCGTCTGCTTCTTGAGGATGATCTTCGTCGCCTTGTCCGCGGAGTCGGCGATGTGCACCTCGAAGCCCTTGGTCACCAGGTCCGCTTCGATGATGCGCGCCGTCATCTCGCTGTCGTCGACGATGAGGATGCGAGGCTTCCTTCCGGCGGCCGCCGCCATCTTCGCGGCCGAGGGGAATCCACCCGTCGCGGCCGGAGCGGGCGCGGCAGCGGGGGAGGGCGCCGCCGGAGCCGGAGTGGCCGCCGGGGCGGGTGTGGCCGCCTGGGGCGCCACGGGGACCGGAGCCGGGCCATGCGCGGCGGGAGCCGGCTGGGCCGGAGTGGCGTGGGCCATGGGATGTGCCGCCGCGGGAGCCGTGGGCCTCGCGTGCGCCGTGCCCGGAGGAGCGGCATGCGCCGTGGCCGCGGGAGCGGTGGTGCGAGGAGCGGCAGGGGCCGGATGGGCTCCCGCCGCCGGAGCCTGGGCCGCCGGACGGGGCTGAGCCACCTGTCCCGCGACAGGCGCACGCGGAGCACCCGGGGCCGGGTGTGCTCCCGCCGCGGGAGCGGGGTGCGTTCCCGCCGCCGGAGCCTGGGCCGCCGGACGGGGCTGAGCCACCTGTCCCGCGACGGGCGCACGCGGAGCGCCCGGGGCCGGATGGGCTCCGGCCGCAGGAGCGGGGTGGGCACCCGCCGCCGGAGCCTGGGCCGCCGGACGGGGCTGGGCCACCTGTCCCGCGACGGGGGCTCGCGGGCCGGGGATCGCCTGACCCGGAGCCGTCGCGGGAGCCACCCGGGGCGGAGGAGTGCCGTTCGCCTGGGGAACTCCAGGCCCGGTGGGCCGGGGAGCAGCCGCGGTGGCGGGGGGACGGGCCGCCGGAGCCACCGAGGGCGGGCGGGGAGCCGCCGCGGTTCCCGCCGGGCGGGCAACCGGAGCCGCCGGAGCTGTCGCGGGCCGTGCGGGTGCGGACGCACTGCCGGTGGGGGCGCCCAGGATCCGCATGATGCCGCCGATGACGGCCTCGATGCCGCCACCCTTGAGGATGTAGGCATCGGCACCCGAGTTACGGGTCTTGGCCGCCAGTTCCTCCTCGGAGATGTCCGAGTAGAGGACCAGCTTGGAGGTGACCCGTTTCTGGGTGCGGAGGTACTCGACGACGTCGTCGCCGAACATCTCCGGCATGTTCACGTCCATGAGGATGAGCGCGAACGGTCCCTCGGTGAGCTTCTGGTCGAGGCTCGCCAGGTCGGTCGCCCCGGTGGCATGGTAGCCAGCAGCGGAGAGGGCCCGGACCGTGAGTTCCACCAGCATCGGGCTATCATCGATGACCAGTACGCGAGACGTCTGCCTCCTCAAGGAATACAGCCGTTACCCTACACCGTTGAGTGGGCCCGGACCACGTGATTTCGGTCCACTCTTGACCCACTTCGCTAGCCTCCGGATACTTTGGCGCCTTGACCAACACTCCCCTTCAGCGTGCGCTGCGGATGGCACCCGACCGGGCCATCGCGGGCCAGGCCCGGCCGGAGCAGGAATTCTTCTGTTTCCGCGCGGGTGAACTTCGCCTCGCGGTTCCCAGTGAGAATGTCCTCGAGGTCATCCGTACCGGGCTTCTTACGCCCCTTCCCCGAACCCCATCCTTCCTCCTGGGTGTTACCGGCCATCGCGGCGAGGTACTCCCCGTGATGGATCTCCTGCGCTTCCTTGGCAAGGGGGAGGCCCGCGTCGGGGCCAGGACGCGGCTGTTCATCGGCACCAGCGGCAACTACCGCGTCGGTGTGGTGGCGGACGCGGTGCTCGGCCTGCGGCGTGTCCCCGTGGCCGACGTCCTTCCTCCTCCCCTGGGTGGGGATGCGGCCGCCGAGCACCTGCTCGGTGTCACCGGCGGCTCCACGGCCCAGGAGGCGATGGCCCTCATCAACTTCACCAAGCTGCTCCAGAGCGCCCGGCAGCGCGCGGTGGTGCGATGATCTACGACGATCAATCGCCCGCGTTGAACGAGGTCGACGTCCTCTTCTTCGAGGTCGGCGGCGTCGTCTACGGCACCGATGCCCAGCAGGTGCTGCGCATCGACCGCTCGCACCCGGACGATCTGGTGGTACCGGGGCTCGGGCCACTCAAGCGCGGCGGCCGAGCGCTCGTCTTCGACTCTCCCGAAGGGGAAAGCCACCTGAAGGTGGACGGCATCCGCGGCGTGCGCCCCGTCCCCATCATGGATCTGCGGCGGCTGCCTGTCGTGGCCGGCGCCGCTCCCTACGCTGTCGGTGTGTTCCTCGACCAGGAACGCCCCGTGATGCTGATTGATCTTGTTGAAACCTTGAATGCTCAAGGAAGGCACTGAAGGCAATGTCCCCCGCTGACACGAAGAACGAAGTGGTTTCGACGGAGGGCGCTGCCGCCCCTCGCTCCAAGAAGGCCGGCTCGCTCAAGCCCCTCACCGACACCGTGATCGCGGTGCTGGCGGGCAACCTCGAGGCACGCGTTCCCAAGAACGCCGTGGAGGAAGATGCCGCCGACCTGGCCCAGCTCTTCAACCAGTTGCTGGATCGCCATGCCTCCTCCGAGCGCCGCAAGCAGGTGGCCGCCCAGGAGATCGATCAGGCCATCGACGCGCTCATCACCCTGGTGCGCGAGGGTGACCTGGCCCAGTGGAACACCTCCACCGAGGACGCCCAGCTCGGGCCCCTGCTCGAGGGCTTCGGCAAGGTGATCGAGACGCTGCGCACCTTCGTGCGGGAGATCAACGAGGCGGCCCTGCGCCTGTCCTCGTCCGCCAACCAGGTGCTCGCCGCCTCCACGCAGCACGAGACGACTCCACCGAGCAGGCCGCGGCCATCCACGAGACCACGGCCACGATGGAAGAGCTCAAGCACGCCTCGGCGCAGATCGCCGAGAACGCCGGCAGCGTGGCGCGCGTGGCCGAGGAGACCCTGGGTGCCGCTCGCGCGGGCCGGGGCGCCATCGGCGAGTTCATCCAGGCCATGCAGCAGATCCGCAGCGACGGCGTCGCCGTGGCTGACTCCATCACCAAGCTGTCCAAGCGCGTGGAGCGCATCGGCACCGTCGTCGAGGTCATCGACGAGATCGCCGACCGCTCGGACCTGCTCGCCCTCAACGCGGCCCTCGAGGGCAGCCGCGCCGGTGAGGCGGGCAAGGGCTTCTCCATCGTCGCGGCCGAGATGCGCCGCCTGGCGGAGAACGTCATGGAGTCCACCAAGGAGATCAAGAACCTGATCACCGAGATCCGCGAGGCCACGGCCGCCGCCGGCAGCGCCGCGGATGCCTCCAAGGAGGCCACGGAGTCGGGTGAGAAGCTGGGCGCGGTGGCCGCGCAGGCCGTCGAGGGCATCCTCGCCGGTGTGCAGGAGACGAGTGACGCCGCCCGCGTCATCAACCTCGCCACGCAGCAGCAGCGCACCGCCACCGAGCAGGTGGTGGCCTCCATGGCGGAGATCGAGGACGTGACGCGTCAGACCACCCAGGCCTCCAAGCAGGCCACGGGTGCCGCCGCCGAGCTGCACGCAGCTCGCCGGCCGTCTGGCGGAGCTCATCAAGCGTTTCAAGGCCGACTAGTCAGGAGCGGGAGGGGCAACTCGGGGCGGATTTCCGTCCTGACGCCCTCTGGTCATGGACACCGAGTCCCTCAAGAAATCCCTCCTGTCGAAGTTCCAGGAGGTCAGCGCCGACCGTCTGCAGAAGATCCAGCTGGGCATTCTCGATCTCGAGAAGCCCACCGCGGATCAGGCGGCGGACGAGGTCGCGCGCGAGCTGCACACGATGAAGGGCGAGGCCCGCATGCTGGGCCTGGCCGCCATCGGCCAGCTCGCGCACGCGGCCGAGGACGTGTTGCGCGCCGAGCGAGACGGGAGGGCCGCCACCGAAGTGGCGACGGACCTCCTGCTGCGTGCGTGCGACACCATTTCGGACCTCCTGGAGGACACCGAGGGCGCCCAGTCGGGCACCCCAGCCTCGCAGGAGATGGTCGAGGCGCTCGTCGCGGCCTCCGGCCACACGCCTCCGGCCATCCCGGGCGCGAAGCCCATCTCGCGGACGGCCATTCCGGTGGTGCCCGAGGTCCCCGAGGTGGAGGCCACCTACGAGGAGCCCGCGGAGCCCGTGTATGTGCCTCCGCCCGCCGCGGCGGTGGCACCTCCGCCCCCGGCACCCGCCCGGGCCGCCAAGGCCGAGCACGCCCACGAGGAGGGCCACGCCCCCAAGGCGCTCGCCGACCGCAGCATCCGCGTGAACGTCGAGGTGCTCGACTCGCTCGGCCTGCTCGCGGGAGATCTCCTGGTGGAGAGCGCGCGCGGCCGTCTGCGCGCCTCCGAGGTCGAGGCGCTGCTGCAGCGCTTCTCGCGCCTGGGTGATCGCTTCCTCAAGCTGGCCGAGCATCTCAACGTCCCCAACCAGATGCGCAACGACCTCGAGCGGATCGAGGGCGACCTGCACATGCTGCGCGACGACGCGTTCCGCTTCGTTCGCCGCAACGGGGATGGCATCGAGACGCTGCACGGCAACCTGTCGATGATGGCGGACCACGTGGCCGAGGCCCGCCTCGTGCCGCTGTCCACCGTCTTCGACGCCTTCCCGCGCGCCGTGCGTGACATCGCCCGGGCCCAGGGCAAGGAAGTGGACCTCGTCATCGAGAACGCCGACCTCGGCGTGGATCGCTCGATGCTGGCCGACGTGCGCGACGCCCTGGTGCACCTGCTGCGCAACGGCGTGGATCACGGCCTGGAGACGCCCGACGAGCGCCGCATGCTCGGCAAGCCCGCCGGGGGCCGCCTGCGCATCCGCGTGCGCGCCGACGGCGACATGCTCAGCATCGAGGTGGACGACGACGGCCGCGGCATGGACCCGCAGAAGCTGCGGGAAGTGGCCGTGCGCAAGGGCCTGCTGACCGAGTCCCAGGCCGCCGCCCTCTCCGAGCGCGAGGCCATCGAGCTCGTCTTCCGCGCGGGCTTCTCCACCCGCCAGGAGATCACCGACATCTCCGGCCGCGGCGTGGGCATGGACGTCGTGAAGAAGAAGGTGGAGTCGCTGGGTGGCTCGGTGGGCATCGTCAGCCGCCAGGGCCGCGGCAGCGCCATCACCTTGCGTCTGCCGCAGTCGCTGGCGCTCATGAAGGTGCTGCTGGTGCGCCTGGGCGACGACGTCTACGGCATGCCCGCCGCCGACGTGGTGGCGGTGATGCGCGTGAAGCCCGAGGACCGGATGGAGGTCTTCGGCACCCTGGCGGTCAAGCACCGCGGCAAGCCCACGGCGCTGGTCGGCCTGGGGCCGCTGCTGGGCGTCAACGGCGGCAACCGCTTCGACAAGCCGCCCGCCGTGGTGGTGCGTCACGGTGACGACCTGGCCGCCCTGGTGGTGGACGGCTTCGTGGACGAGCGCGAGGTGGCGGTGAAGCCCTGCGGTGGCGAGTTCCTCAAGGGCGCCGCCTTCATCGCCGGCACCGCCGCGCTGGAAGATGGCCGCATCGCCGTGCTCCTGCACGTGCCGGACATCATGACGGAGGTGCGCCGCATGGCGCGGCCCGTCACCCAGGGCCAGGCCGCCAAGCGCCTGCGGGTGCTGCTGGTGGACGACTCGCCCATCGCACGCGCCACCGAGTCCGCGCTCGTCAAGGCGCTCGGACACTCCGTGGACGAGGCCCAGGACGGCGAGGAGGGCTACCTCAAGGCCCAGTCCCAGGCGTACGATCTCATCCTCTCGGACGTGCAGATGCCCCGGCTGGATGGTTTCTCGCTCACGCGGCGGCTCAAGTCCACCGTGGGGCTGTCCCGCATTCCGGTCATCATCCTGTCCTCGCTCGCATCGCCGGAAGACAGGCGGCGCGGGGCCGAGGCGGGCGCGGATGCGTACCTGGTGAAGGGCGAACTGGGCGTGGAGAGCCTGGCGCAGACCATCGATCGTCTGACCTGAAGTGAAGCAAGGGGGCAGCTTGGACGTCGGGTCGTCCGCATACCGGGTGTTGCTCGTGGGCGAGGTGCTTCGGAGCGCCTCGCGGGGGTTGTTCGACGGGGTGGTGCTCGCCCCGGCCGGCAACGTCTGCGAGTTCTCCGAGGCGCTGGAAGGCGTGCAGCGCTTGCACCCGGACGTGGTCGTGGTGGACCTGTCCGGCCCGGACGCCCTCAAGGCCATTCAACGGGTGATGGCGGAGCGGCCCGTGCCGGTGCTCGCGCTCCACCCGGGCACGCTCTCCGGCGCCGAGGCCTTCCAGGCGCTCGCCTTCGGGGCCGTGGACGTGGTGGACCGGCCGCACGAGCCCGGCAACGACTTCTGGCAGGCGGTGGGCCGCAAGTTGATGCTGCTCGCCGAGGTGCGCGTGTCGCGCCCCGTGCAGGCCCAGAAGCAGAACGTGCGCCCCGCGGCCGCCGAGGCGCCATACCCGCTGGTGGCCATTGCCTCATCGCTCGGCGGGCCCAAGGCGCTCTCCGTGGTGCTGAAGATGCTGCCCAAGGATTTCCCCGCTCCCGTGTGCATCTGCCAGCACATCAGCCACGGCTTCACCGAGGGCCTGGCCCAGTGGCTCGGCTCCGAATCCCCCCTGCGGGTGGTGGAGGCCACCGACGGCGAGGAGATGGTGCCCGGCTCCGTCTACATCGCGCGCTCGGGCTCGCACCTGGTGGTGCGCTCCAAGGGACGCCTCGCGTTGGATCCGAGTCCCCCGGTGCGCGGCTTCCGGCCCTCGTGTGACGTGCTGCTGACGTCCGCGGCGGAGTCCTTCGGCACGCGCGTGATGGGAGTCATCCTCACCGGCATGGGGCGCGACGGCGCCCGCGGGCTCAAGGAGATCCGCGAGCGCGGTGGGCGCACCATTGCCCAGGACAAGGCGAGCTGCGCCGTGTACGGAATGCCCAAGGAGGCCGTACGCCTCGGCGCCGCCGAGGAAGTGCTGCCCCTCGATCAAATCGCACCAACCCTCATCCAGTGGGTCCAGACATGCTGACGGTGACCTCCAAGGCCCTCCAGCAGCTCTCTTCCCTCCTGCTGGAGCGGGCGGGGCTGAAGATCACTCCCGACGGCTACCACAGCCTGCGGCTGGCGCTGTCCACGCGCATGCCGGTGGTGGGCATCGTCAACGCCGAGGAGTACGTGAAGATGCTGCGCTCCGCGGAGGACGAGCTGCGGTCGCTGCTGCCGCTCGTCACGGTGGGGCACACCGAGTTCTTCCGCGATCCCAAGCAGTTCCGGGCGCTGGAGAGCCGCATCCTCCCGGACGCCCTCTGGCGGGCGCGGCGGGAGAACCGCCGGGTGTCCATCTGGTCCGCGGGTTGTGCCACCGGTGAGGAGCCCTACAGCCTCGCCATGGTGCTGGCCGAGCAGGGCGCGCTCCCCATCGAGGTGGACCTGTGGGCCACGGACCTGAACCTCGCCGCGGTGGAGGCCGCCAAGCAGGGCCGCTTCTCGGCACGCCGCGTGGCCGGCATGCACGGCGATCGCCGCACACGCTTCTTCCGGCCGGTGGAGGACGGGTACGAGATCGTCTCCTCGCTCAAGGACTACGTGCGCTTCGACGGGCAGAACCTCGCCGTCCCCGTCTTCGAGAAGGTCAAGCCGGAGTCGTTGGATCTCATCCTCTGCCGCAACGTCATCATCTACTTCGACCTGCCCACCATCCGCGCGCTGATGGATCGCTTCCTCGCGGCGCTGCGGCCCGGGGCCCTGCTGCTGCTGGGCTACTCGGAGAGCCTCTTCAAGGTCTACGACCGTTTCGAGATGGTGGAGATGGAGGGCGCGTTCGTCTACCGGCGGCCCGTGAAGCCGCTGGCGCCGCGCGTGCCGGGAATCACCGGCAGCACGAAGTCCACCTCCGCGCTGCTCCCGTCCACCCGGGCCCTCAAGACGACGCTGGATTCGTCCGCCCGGGTGCCCTCGGTGTCCTCGGGCGGGCCGGCACCGCGCAAGACGGAGGCGCCCGCGTCCAAGGGTCTCGAGGCGTCCCCGGCGAGCCCCGCGGCCACCGCGTCCGAGCCGCCCAGGAAGTCGCTCGAGACGCCCGCCGTGGGTGCCGATGCGGGCCGTATGCGCACGGGGGAGATGCCCGCGTGGTCGCTGATGCTGGCTCCGGGCGAGCGGCTGAACGCGGCCGTGCGGATGATCGAGCGCGGGGATTTCGTGTCCGCGGTGGCCACCGTGGAGCAGCTCCTGGCGGACGAGCCGGGCCACCTGGACGCACTGCTCACCCTGGGCAACATCTACTCGCTGAGCGGGCGCGTGGTGGACGCGCGCGAGGCCTTCGCGCAGGCCATCAACCGCGAGCCGCTGTGCGTGGAGGCGCGGGTGTTCGGCGGACTGGCGGAGCTGCAGGCCGGAGAGCTGGCCGAGGCCCGCGCGGAGCTGGGCAAGGCGCTCTTCCTGGAGCCCTCGCTGGCCATCGGGCACTACCTGATGGCGCAGGTGCACGAGCGGCTGAAGGAGCACGAGGCGGCGCGGCGCCACTACCGCAACGCCATCTCGCAGCTCCGCTTCCCCCAGCGCCAGCTCGCCGGCCACTACCCGGAGCTTCCGGACTCGGCCGAGTCCATCTCCCGCGCGGCGCGTTACGCGCTCGCCGCGCTGGAGGAGGGACCGCTGCTGTAGCCGGTTACGCCAGGCCCTTGTCGTCCTCGATGCCGCTCTTGCTCGGATCCAGGGCGGCGCTGAACTTCTTCTGCAGGTAGGACTTGGCCTGGCCGCGCAGCAGCATGCCGGGGTCGGTGCCCTCGCCCTGGATGGCGCCGTCGGTGATGGTGAAGTTGGCATCGAGGTTGATGCCCATCACCTTGCCGATCACCTTCGCTCCGTCCCCGGCCCAGTTGGCCTTCACGCCGTACTTCTCCGCCCAGTACTGGAGGAGTTGCTCGACGCGCTTCCTGGCCTCGTCCTTCGGGAGGGAGTGGGGAACCTCGAACTTCATCGTGCCCATATGGCGCTCCTGGGTTCGTGATGGACCCGCCCGGTCTATGGATGCGATGCCGGGAGGGGAACCCGGGTCTCGCCGCCAGGAGCGCGGAAGTCAACAGTGCTGTGAGGCTCTGTCCACCCCGTGAGATTCCCGCTGCATCCGCCGGGCGTTGACGTCTGGTGGCCGCTCGCCCGCCGGGCGCCCGAGAGGGCGTCGTGGCGGGTAGGGAAGCGGGTCCCCATTTTTTCCCATATGGCGCGCGTCCTACCGTTCTCAGCCCTGCTTCCTTCGCTCGAATCGCACCTGGCGGCCGATGACGATGGTTGTCCCTTCAACGCTCCGCCCCGCTCCGCGTTCATCCGCCCGCTGCTGGATCGCGTGGACCCCACGGCGGAACTGGGGCGGCTGAGAGCGGCCGGCTCCGTCCTGCGCGACACCCGGCCGGCCCTGTACCTGGCGGAGGTGTACAGCACGGCGGGCCGGCTCGGAGGGCCTCCGGTCCGCTTCCTCCTGTGTGGCCTGGCACCGGACGCGGCCGAGCCGCTGGAGGATGAGCCGTACCGGCCCCGCTCGGCCCAGGTGGAGCCCACCGTCACCCTGGCGGCGGACGATCATGGGGTGCTCCGGGCCCTGCTGGCGGAGGCGGCCGAGCGCAGCAGCACCGTGTGGCAGGGCACTTTCGAGGACGCTCCGGTGTCCCTGCGGCGCATCGAGCCCTCGCCCGTGGCCCGGCGCATCCAGGCGGTGCTCGACGACGCGCCCCTGCGTCCCCTGGCCGAGCTGGATGCGCGCAGGCCGAGTCTGGCGGCCATCGTGCCCCTGTCGGATCCCGGGCTGCATTTCGAGCCCGTGCACCGCGCCATCCAGGGCCTGGAGACGTTCGAGGAGGACACCTTCCTCGCGCTCGTGACGGCGTACGCGCGCATCTATGACCTGGACGAGCCGATGACGTCGCCCCGGGGCGTGGCGCTGGCGAACGAGCGGCTGGCCACGCTGGTGCGCGGACACCACGCGGTGCTGATGGTGCTGCCCGGGGGGCGGGGGAAGATCCTCCGCTTCCGGCAGGGGTTGGATCTGGCGCACCTGAAGGCCGCGCCGCGCAACCCGACGCTGCGCAGCCTGGACCTGGCGCTGCTCAACGCGCTGGTGCTGCGCACGGTGCTGGGCATCAAGGATCCCGAGGATCCGGGACATCCGCAGGTGTTCGCGGTGCAGGGGCTGGACTCGCTGGTGCGAGGCGTCCACGGGGGCACGTTCCAGGTGGGCTTCGCGCTCAACCCGCCGCCCTTGTGGGAGGTGCGCGCGGTGATGGAGGCGGCGCAGTGCCTGCCGCACAAGACGCTGCGGGTGGAACCCGCGCCGCCCGCGGGGCTCCTGTTCCTGGATCCGGAGGCCTAGGGTCCCGAGTGGGTGCCCTGCTCACAGAAGCGCTGGAGTGGCCCCGGCGCATGCCGCTCGAACTCCGGCCCGGGGCCGGGGAGACGCTCGATTCCGTCTGTGGGGGCGAGGTGAAGGTGCTGCAGCGCCGCCGGGGTTACCGATTCACGTTGGATCCGGTGCTGCTCACGCACTTCGCCGTCTTCGAGGCCGGGGCGGTGCGGGGCCGGTTGATGGACCTGGGCACGGGCTGCGGCATCATCCCGCTCATCCTCGCGCGGCGGCTGGGCTGTGGGAGCGTCACGGGGCTGGAGCTGCAGCCGCGCCTGTTCTCCCTGGCCGAGCGCAACGTGCACCTCAACCGCTGCGAGCGGGAGGTGTCACTGGTCCAGGGAGATCTGCGCTGCGTGGACCGGCTCTTCCCGAAGGCCAGCTTCTCCTACGTGCTGTGCAATCCGCCGTACCGGGCGCGGGAGCAGGGGAGGATCAGCACGGACCTGGAGAAGGCGCTCGCGAGGCATGAAATCGCCTGCGAGCTGCAGGACGTGGCGCGCTCGGCGGCGTATCTGCTGAGGAGCCGCGGAAGCTTCTGCGTGGTGTACCCGGCCTCGCGGCTGTCCGAGCTGATGGCCGTGTTGCACGCGGCGAGGCTGGAGCCGAGGACCGCGCGGATGGTGCACCCGCGCGCGGGACGCCCGGCGAAGCTGGTGTTGATGCACGCCGTGAAGGGCGCACCCACCGGGCTCACCGTGCTGCCCCCGCTCGTCATCCACGCCGATGACGAGCAGGCCTTCTCGCGCGAAGTCAGCGCGATGGTGGAGTAGGGCGGGCCGTTACGGCGTGGGGTTGGCCTCTCGAGGCTTCTCGTCCTGGGCGCCCTGCTGCTCGCGGCAGAAGGCGAGCTGCTCCTTGATGACGTCGAGCGGCACCGCCAGCTCCAGCTTGAACTCGTTGCCGTCCGGCCGCACCTTCGCGAAGTCCAGGAGCTGTGCCAGCTCCTTCTTGCCCTCGGCCTGCGCCTGCAGCCGCGCCAGCGACAACGCTCCCCCGAGCGACTTGCCCAGGTCCGTCACCTTGTCCGCGTTCGGCCCCTTCACCTGCGCCGTCATCGCGAAGTCCGAGCTCGCGTCCACGTGCAGCTCCACGTTCTCCGCCACCTCGGCCAGCCGCGCCGCCATCTCCTGCTGCTCCTTCGGGAACAGCTTCTTGAGCTGCTCCACCGAGAGCACCCCGTACATCTCCCCGTAGGTGCTGCTCTCGGAGATGACGGGCGGCTCGTCCGGCCCGCGGCCCTCCACCCGGTCGATGACCTCCTTCACCCCGTCCGCCGACCGGCCGAACACCAGCATCTGGTTGTTCCACAGGCCCACCTGCGGCCCGCCGCGCCGCGTGCTTCCATCCGGCCGCGGTTGGGGCACCGGGGGCTCGAAGAGCCGCGCCCCGTCCCCGTAGTCGTAGCTCGTCGAGCCCCGGCTGGAGAGCAGATCCTTCAGGCGCTCGTCCCCGAAGTTGCCCGAGAGGATGACGCCGTCATCCGTGAGCACCATCCGGTCCAGATCCTGGAACGGGTCCACGCCCGTCTCCTGCTTGAACCGCTCCAGCTCCGCGCCCTCCTTGTTCATCAGGCACTCCAGCAGCATCTCCCCGATGGGCGAGTGGCGGATGGCGTTGGCCTCGATGACCACCGCCGTCTTCCCCTTGCCCCGGGGCAGCGCCGCCAGCAGCGGATCGCTCGGCCGCACCGGCTGCTTCTCGGCCTCGGTCCCCGCATCCACCACCGGCATCACGTACGTGCGCCGCTTCTCCATGCGCTCGCGCTCCGCCGGCCGCAGCCGCTTCGGGAACGCCACTTCCTTCGGAGGAGGGGCCTCCTCCTCGCCCTGTCCGGAGAGCATCAGCCACGAGGCCAGGCCGAACAGCACCACCGCGAATACCAGCCACAGTCCACGCCGCCGCTGCCGCATCAGTAGTCCCTCCCCTCGAACCACCAGAAGCCCAGGGCCAGCACGCCCAGGCCGAACACGAACACTCCCACCAGCAACATCGTCAGCGACTGCACCCCCAGCGGCGTCGAGGCCGCCAGATCCATCCCCGCCCTCGCCAGCGAGGACAGCCGGGGCAGCATCAGCGTCACGCCCTTGAAGAGCTCCCGGCTCACCCCCTCCTCGAGGAAGGGCGCGATCTTCGTCCGGAAGCCCGCGATGATGCCTCCCACCAGCGTGATGCCTCCCAGCGCCGCGCACAGGGCCGCGCTGCGGATGATCGTCGCCGTCGTCAGCATCACCGCGTACACCGCCGCGAAGCTCACGCACGCCAGCAGCGCGGCAATCACCGGGCCCGCCGTCCAGTACCCCGTCTTCACTCCGAAGATGAGCACCAGCCCCACCGAGCCGTAGAGCGACCCGAACAGCGCCAGCGTCATCACCCCCACGAACGTGCCCGCCAGGATGTGCCAGCGGCGCAAGGGCAGGGCGAGCAGGTGCTCGATGCGGCCCGGCGACAGCAGGCTCGGCGCGAAGTCCGAGCACGACACGATGCCGAACAGGATGCCCCCGTAGAAGACGACGGCCGCCGCCGCCATGAACACCGGCTTGAGCGCCACGTCCACCGCGCGGATGTTGATGTCCATCACCTCGCCGAACAGCCGCGAGGCCGCCAGCGCGCCGTCCACCACCTCGATCTTCAGGCTCAGCGACAGCGTCACCAGCACGCCCGTGACGCCCAGCAGGAAGGCCAGGATGAACTTGCGCGAAGCCGCCTCGCGCAACACGTACGCCGCGATTCCCAGCACGCCACTCATGCCGCCACCCCCATGGCCGACGCCAGCACCGACTCCAGATCCTGCCCGTCCCGCTTGAGCTCCACCAGCAGCGCTCCCGCCGCCCTCGCCTTGTCCAGCGCCGCGTTCAGCCCCGCCGCGTCCGCCGCTTCCACGTGGTACTGGCCCTCGGAGCCCGCCGCCGTGAAGCCCGCCGCGCCCAACGCGTCCGCGTCCGCTCCCGGGGCGAAGCGCACCGCCCACCGCGCACCGCCACGTGCCAGCTCCTCCAGCCGCCCCTCGCGCAGCACCTTGCCGTTTCCGAGGATCGCCACCCGATCACACAGCCGCTCGGTCTCCGCCAGCAGGTGCGAATTGAGGAAGAGCGTCGTGCCGCGCTGCACCTCCTCCTGGAGGATCCGCCGCACCTCCACCCGGCCCATCGGATCGATGCCGTCCGTGGGCTCGTCCAGGATGAGCAGCTCCGGGCTGCCCAGCATCGCCGCCGCCAGCCCCAGCCTCTGCCGCATGCCCTTCGAATACCCGCCGATGCGCCGGCCCAGCGCGTCCCCCAGCCCCACGCGCTCCAGCATGCGCAGGTTCGCGGCCTTGTCCGGCTTCAGCCCCTTGAGGCTCGCCACCGTCCCCAGGAAGACCGGCGCCAGCCACGCACCCGGCAGGTGCAGCCGCTCGGGCAGGTAGCCGATGCGGGCCCGGATCCTCGGATCCTCGGGCGAGCCGCCGAGCACCCGCACCGTCCCCTCCGTCGGCTGGACGATCCCCAGGATGCTCTTGATGAACGTCGTCTTCCCCGCGCCGTTGGGGCCGATCAGCCCGAACGCGCTGCCTTCCGGCACGGAGAGGTCCACACCCCGCAGCGCCTCGTGTCCGGGGCGGAACGCTCGCCGGTAGGTCTTACGGAGTCCAATGACTTCGATGGCTGGCACGATGAGCACTCTACGACGGACTCCGGCCCGCGATTGCCCTGCACGCCACACAAGCCACCATCCGAGCCCGTGTCCCGGCCGCTCGCGCGAGCCTCTGCGCACCCGGGTAATGCGGTTCGCACCTTTTTTCCGGGTGCTTGGAGCTCCCAGTTTTTCCGGCCTTCGTGGTTTCGCGCCCTTGCGGGAAGACGACTGCATGGCCCGGGGTATGCACAAGCGTTACAGCACAGGAGGCAACACCCCATGTCGACGATCAAGCAGATGGAGCAGGAGCTGTACGCGGCGCGCCGGGAGCTGGCGGCGGCGGAGCGCGATCTGCACGAGAACACCGAGGCCGCCCGGACGCGCTATGCCCGCGCCGTGCACGAGGCGGAGCTCGCCGAACGCATGGCCGCTCGCATGTCCAGGCAGCGGAGCTGGCTCGACGAGAGCTGGCGCCTGGCCGCTGTGTGAGCAGCCTCTAGCCGACGATTTCCTTTCCGGGGCGCGCCAACGGTTTATACCGTCGGCACATGGCTTATCCGATCCATCGACCCCGCCGTTTGCGCCGCAGCCCGGTGCTCCGTGAGATGGTGCGCGAGACCACGCTCGCGCCCTCGGACTTCATCTATCCGCTCTTCATCGTCGAGGGCCGCGACATCCGCCGTCCCATCGGCTCCATGCCCGGCATCTTCAACCTCTCGGTGGAACATGCCGTCGCGGAGGCGAAGCAGGCCCACGCGCTCGGCGTGCCCGCGGTGCTCCTCTTCGGCATCCCGAGTCACAAGGACGCCCGGGGCTCCCAGGCCTACGCGCGCGAGGGCATCGTCCAGCGCGCCATCCGGGAGATCAAGAGCGCCCTCCCGGACATGCTCGTCATCGCCGACGTGTGCCTGTGCGAGTACACCGACCACGGCCACTGCGGCCTCATCGAGGGCGGCCACGTCGCCAACGACGCCACGCTGCCGCTGCTCTCGCAGATGGCGGTGACGTGCGCCCAGGCCGGCGCGGACATCATCGCGCCCTCGGACATGTTGGACGGGCGCGTGGCCTCCATCCGCTCGGCGTTGGACGAGGTGAAGCTCTCCGACGTCCCCATCCTGTCCTACGCCGTCAAATACGCCTCCGCCTTCTACGGGCCCTTCCGCGAGGCCGCCCAGAGCACGCCCCAGTTCGGCGACCGCCGCACCCACCAGATGGATCCGGGCAACGTGCGCGAGGCCCTCAAGGAGACCGACCTCGACCTCGAGGAGGGCGCGGACATGATCATGGTCAAGCCCGCGCTGTCCTACCTGGACGTCATCCACCGGGTGCGCGAGCGGGTGGACGTGCCGGTGGTCGCCTACAACGTGTCCGCCGAGTACTCCATGGTGAAGGCCGCCGCGCAGAACGGGTGGGTCGACGGAGATCGGCTGATGCTGGAGATTCTCACCTCCATCAAGCGCGCGGGTTCAGATCTCATCATCACGTACCACGCACTCGAAGCCGCCAGGCTGCTCGGTTGACGGTCGGGCACGGCGTCTCTACAGAATCGGCACATGGCCACCCGTAAGAAGAAACGGCCCCCGTCTCGCAAGGCGGCACCCCCGGCGGCGACCCGGCGCACCCCCCGCGCCGGCAAGCGCCCGGGTGCCGCCCGTACCGCCTTGCCCGCCTCCGCCGTGCGTCCCGCGGGCCCCCTCCAATACAAGGTCGTCGAGCTGTCCACCGTGGACGAGGGGACACTCGAGCGCACCGTGAATGAGTGGAGCCTCCGGGGCTGGACGCTGGACGGGGTGCAGTTCGCCATGCGCGAGTCCTCCAAGCGTCCCGCCATGGCCTTCGTCTTCTTCACCCGCGAGGGAGAGCCCGCCGCCCAGGACGTGGAGGGCGCCCGGGGCCGGCTGAGGCAGATGTCCGAGACGGGCTCGCCCACGGCCCAGTTGGTGGCCTCGCCGGACTTCACCGGCAACGCCGCCGCCTCGTCCTCCTCGTACCAGCGGCCCCCGGGCATGGTGAGCGCCCATGAGCGGCTCGCCCAGCTCGCGGGCCTGGACGAGCCCGAGCGCCCCGAGCGGGGCCTCATCCTGGAGCCCGAAGAGTGAGCCCCTCCCATCAGGTCTTCTCCCACCCCCGCCGGACCGGCCTGCGCGTGGTCCATGCCGGGGACGAGCAGACCGGCTCGCCCTATCCCAAGGCCTCGCTGTGGATGCGGCTGGGCGCGCGCATCGTGGACGTGGCGGTGGCCTGGGGCCTGTGCGTGGTGTGCGGCGCCGCCGGTGAGGTGGTGGCGCTGCTCTTCCTGCTGCTGGCCGACGGCATGCTCCAGGGCCAGAGCGTGGGCAAGCGCATCTTCGGCGTGAAGGTGATGCACCTGCCCACGCAATCGGCCGCGCGCCACCGCGACAGCACCCTGCGCAACGCGCCCCTGGCCCTCATCGTCCTCCTGGGGATGATGCCGCCGCCCCTGGGGCTGGTGGCGGGCCTCGCGGGGCTGGTGGTGATCGGCGGCGTGGAGGCCCTGCGCGTGGTGAAGGATCCGCTCGGCTGGCGGCTGGGTGACACCTGGGCCCAGACGCAGGTCGTGGACGGGAAGGTCGTCGCCGGAGCAACGGTTGCAGCACGCACACCTGTGACGGCCGCCCGCGTCCCAGGCAGGTATTTGTCCGCGGCCCGGCTGCGCCGGATCCGCCATTTCAAGAAGTCCAGAAGGGGGAAGCCTTGCGCATCGCGCTGACCTACAACCTCAGGTTGTCCGACTCGGAAGACGAGGCGGAGTTCGATACCCAGGAGACGGTGAACACCCTGGCCGCGGCCATCGAGCGGCTCGGTCACCGCCTGGAGCGGTTCGAGGTGAGCGGCCCGGCTTCCCGCACCGTCGCGCGGCTCGAGGCCTACAGCCCGGACCTCATCTTCAACATCGCCGAGGGCCGCCGCGGCCGCTTCCGCGAGGCCTTCTACCCGGCGCTCTTCGAGGAGCTGGGCTTCGCCTACACGGGCTCGGACGCGTACGGGCTGGCGGTGACGCTGGACAAGCAGCTCACCAAGCTGGTGCTCTCCAAGCACGGCATCCGCACCCCCGGCTGGCAGTTCGTCGAGAAGCTCAACGAGCTCAAGGCCGAGGATCTGCGCTTCCCCGTCATCATCAAGCCCAACTTCGAGGGCTCCTCCAAGGGCATCACCCAGGACTCGGTGGCCGAGACGGTGGAGCAGGCCCGCGAGAAGGTGGCCCAGGCCCTGGCGCGCTACCCGGCCGGGGTGCTGGTCGAGGAGTTCATCAGCGGCGTGGACATCACCGTCCCGTACCTGGCGGCGGTGCAGAACGACCATGACGGCGTACTCAGCCCGACGGAGTACGACATCGATCCGGCCGCCATCGCCGGCCGCAAGTACGCCATCTACGACTACGAGCTGAAGACGAAGAAGGAGAACGCCGTCAAGGTGCGCGCCCCGGCCAACATCCCTCCGAAGGTGGCCGAGGAGATGCGCACCATGTCGAAGAAGATCTTCCAGGCGCTCGACTGCAGGGATCTGGGACGCATCGACTTCCGGCTGAGCAACGCGGGCGTACCGTACTTCCTGGAGATCAACGCGCTGCCCAGCCTGGAGCCGGGCGCGGGCATCTACGCCGCCGCGGCCCTGGAGGGCGTGCACCTGGACGGGGTGGTGGGCGCCATCATCCAGAGCGCGGCGCGGCGCAACAAGATCAAGGACGGCAAGCGCCAGGGCAAGCCGGCGCGCAAGACGGGCCCGCTGCGCGTGGGCTTCACCTACAACGTCAAGCGCGTGAAGCCGGTGTTGGACGGCCAGGCGGTGGAGGACAGCGAGGCCGAGTACGACTCGCCCACCACGCTGCAGGCCATCCGCGAGGCCATTGCCTCGTGGGGCCACGAGGTGGTGGACCTGGAGGCCACGGCGGAGCTGCCCAGCGTGCTGGCCAGCACGCCGCTGGACATCGTCTTCAACATCGCCGAGGGCTTCAAGGGCCGCAACCGCGAGAGCCAGGTGCCGGCCATGCTGGAGCTGCTGGACATCCCGTACACGGGCTCGGATCCGGCCACGCTCTCCATCGCGCTGGACAAGGCGCTGGCGAAGAAGATCGTCCGCCAGGCGGGCATCCACACGCCCAACTTCCAGCTCATGCACACGGGCAAGGAGCGGCTCAACAAGGACTTCACCAGCTTCCCGCTGATGGTGAAGCCGGTGGCCGAGGGCTCCTCCAAGGGCGTGGTGAGCAAGAGCGTCTGCCACAACGAGGCGGAGCTGCGCGAGGTGGTGAAGGAGATCGTCACCAAGTACCAGCAGCCGGCGCTCATCGAGGAGTACATCGGCGGGCGGGAGTTCACGGTGGGCCTGCTGGGCGAGCGCCGCCCGCGCGTGCTGCCGCCGATGGAGATCGTCTTCCTGGACAAGGCGGACAAGACGCCCATCTACAGCTTCGAGCACAAGCTGGATTGGACGGATCGCATCCGCTACGACGCGCCGGCGAAGCTGGAGCCCGCGCTGCTGGAGAAGCTGCGGGCCGCGGCGCGTGGCTCGTTCATGGCGCTGGGGTGCCGCGACGTGGCGCGCATCGACTTCCGCATGGACGACAAGGGCCGCATCTACTTCATCGAGTGCAACCCGCTGCCGGGTCTCACGCCGGGGTGGAGCGACCTGGTGCTGATTGCCCAGGGTGCCGGCATGGACTACCGGGGCCTCATCGGCGAGATCATGGCCCCGGCCATCCGCCGCTACAAGGAGCGCGAGGCCCGCCGCGCCGCCGACGAGAGCGCGCTGATGAAGCTGGCCATGGAGAAGGCCTCCCTGGAGAAGGCCGCCATGGCCGAGGACAAGCCCGGGGCCGTGCCCGTGACGGGCTCCTCGGGCTCCGGCTCGTCCTCCTCCGGTGAGGGCCCGGTCCGCATGGACATGAAGGCCCACTGAGACAGGACTGAAGTGTGGTGCCAGGGGCTCGGCATCCCGGGGAGACCTCGGGGGCCGGGCCCTTCGTTCATTTCCCGTCTGCCGGGAGGGGAGTCCGGTGCCGCTCGGCCACGCGGTAGAGGCGGGTGAGGGAGAAGTCCAGCAGGGCCTGGCGCGAGCTCATGTAGTGGCGTGCGCGGACGAAGGGCAACCAGACGCGGTTGCCCACGAGCACCTGGGCCTCCTCGAGCTTCTCGCGCGGTATCCACCGGCCACCCAGGTTGCGCACCAGCACCTCACCGAGGTAGGCGCCGATGGAGGGCACCGCGCGCTCGTCAATGACTTCGCGCAGGTACCGGGTGGGGAAGTCTTCGCGCCAGAAGTGGAAGTCGGCGTCGGTGAGGGACTCGGGCGTGGCGTCGAAGATGGAGGGCACCTTGGTGTGCAGCAGGGCCACGAGGAGCTCGGCGAGGTAGCTGTAGTGTTCGAGGGCGCGCTCCGGGTTCTCCACGTCCGGGGGCAGGGCGGAACTGGCGGGGCGCCACTCCTCGGGCTCGGGCGGCTGCCACGCGTTGAATCCGGCGATCCTGCGCTGGCGTTCGTGACTGGCGGTGTGGTCCGCCACGCGTTGGAGGAGCGGCGCCAGATCCGGGTGGAAGCGGGGCTCCACGGGGGCGAGCACGGCGCTCCGCTCGCGGAGGGTGCGCAGCACGGTGGTGAAATCCAGATCCGGCCGGAGGTGGCAGTGGGCGCGAGCCTGTGCAAGGCGAGCCTCGTCGCTGGCGAAGTCCGTGGCGGTGGGCCGCGTCACCAGGAGGACGCAGCCGTTGGGCAACTCCTCCACCCGCCAGGCCGGCGTGGACAGCATGCGCTCGCGGCCGACGGACTCCACCAGCTTTGGGCCGAAGACGTTGAGCCAGAAGACTTCGTAGATTTTGTCGAAGCCGTCTCTTCGCCGAGTCTCGTCATCGCGGCCGAAGGAGGAGTAGTCCGCCAACGTCGCGTCATCGCTGCTGTGAGCGACGGCATGGGAGACCGGGTAGTGAGAGGCCCAGGCGCGCACCATCTCCACGAAGTGGTGGCAGCGCTCCGCCTCCGCGAAGAAGGAGAGCGGTTTCGCCTTGAACCAGACCTCCAGCGTGGGAGGCCGGGGGGGGAGGCAGAGCCAGAGTGACATGTCCAACGCGGGCCACTTCGTCCGGTAGAGTCCGAGGGCCGTGCTGTTCCCATCGCGCCGCTCTTCCAGTGCCTTCCAGATGGCGGCCCGGACGTATTTGCGTCGCCGCTTGCCGTTGACGACATCCGGCATCCACCCGCCGGCGTACGCCTCGAGCGCGTGGAAGAAGGGCGCCAACTCGCTCTCGAGTGCCACTTGTGAGTCAAAGGCGCCGTCGAAAGAAAGCCAGAGGTAGTCCTCGTCCTTCGAATCGTGAAACTCCACCACCTTCATTGGAACAGCACCTCCACTCCCGGAACTTCGCTCCTGGTTTTTTCCACGGCTCTCTCCAAGTCCTTTACATTCCCGGGCTTGAGCACACCTCCCTCGTAGACGAGGCGGACCCGCTGGACGGGCACCTGGCTGCCCTGACGCAGGAGAGGCTGGAGGGAGTCCCGGCGGATGTCGAGCGTCCCGCCGTACTTCTGGAGAGCTTCCCTCGCGTCCGCGATCATCTGAGCTGCAAATGCCTCGTATTTCAGCTCCGAGAGGCTTCGGCTCTTGATGCTGAACGTCTCGACGCGAGGGGAACCTCCGGAGGACCCCCCCTCCTCGATGACGAGCACATCCGCATAGCGCAGGCCGCTCTCCGGCTTCTTCACGCCCACGTACTTGTGAATGCGAGGTTGGATGAAGGCGCCCAGGAAGCGGCGCTGGGCCTGGGGCAAGGCGGCATCGGCTTCCAGCAGCGCCACCATGAGGCGCTCGAAGGCCAACCCCCGGGTGAACCCCCCCCACATCTGCTCGTAGCGCACCCAGCGCAGCGGTGCCTGGGCGTCCTGGCCCTGTCTGATTTCTCCCAGGCGCTTCTCGTAATAGGCGATGTACTCACCCCAACGAGGGTTGCCCTCCGCACCGGGAGGTGGAGCGTCGGGCGAGGGACGTTGCTTCTCCAGCACCGCCACGTCCCGGCGCAGACGCGGGCCCGGGGCTTCCAACTCCACCAGCGCCAGCCGGGCCTCCACCACCTCACGGGTGAGGCCGGCTCCCTCGTCCACCAGCGAGGCCAGGCCCCCCAGGGGCTCCGCGACACCGGCCATCTGCCCGGAGCCCTGCTGTTTCCCGCTCCTCGGCGCCGAGGCGCCGGTGACCCCGGGTCTGGCCTTGGACATGAGTGCCTGAGCCCGGGCCACATCGCCCCGGGCCTCGCGCAGTGCCAGCGCCGCGTCCACTCCTCCCACCGCCACCAGATGGCCCGCCTCCCGGCGAGCGCGGATGTGCCGGGCCAGCTCCCTCATGCCCTCCACGCCCAGCTTCACCTCCACCTGCCGCGCCATCTCCTGGAGGCCCCGCAGGCGCGGCTCCAGCGACTGGAGGCCGCCGAGTGCAGGCATTCCGGCACCCGCCACCCCCCGGGCTTCTGACAGGGCTCGCAGGCCCTTGCCTCCGGCATACAGCGTCCCCAGCAGCAACGCGGGAGCCAGCTCGTGCGTGGCCTGCTCGTACTCGCCCTGGGAGAGGGAGTAGGTCCCATGGCTCGTGCCCGCCACCAGGTAGTAGAAGCCCAGCGGCACCCCAAATGTCATCGAGTCGAAGGTGCCCAGCGCCACACTGCCCGCCGAGAAGTGACGCATGCTCAGCGCCTGCTGCACCTCGTGGGCGGCCTGCTGGTAGGGCGGGGGCAACTGCGCCCAGCGCCCGGTCATCTCCAGATAGTGCCCGCCGTCCACCATCGGGCTCGTGGCGAGCGCGTCGCGTGCGGCGCGGCCCAGTCCCCGCAGGACGTCGCTGGCCTGCTCAGCCCTCTCCGGGTGGTGGGAGAGAGGCCGGCCCCGCGCCTCCAACTCCTGGCGCACGGCGGGCATGAGGGCCAGCGTCTGCCCCAATCGCTTGTTCTTGGCCAGCAGCCGCAGCACCGCGTCCACTTCGTCGTCGTGGGCCGAGTGCAGCACGAAGAGGGCGAACACTTCGGCGTGGAAGGGGCCGTAGCGCTCGGTGGCGCTCACGAGGAAGGCGGCGCGCTTGTATTGCAGCAGGTGGGCGGCGTCCTCGCGCACGGGCCCCAGGGCACCCAGCCGTACCGCGCTCCAGTCGTCCAGCGCCTCCACCAGCCGACGCATGTCCACGCGCTGCTGCAGAACGACGAATTCGGCGGGCGAGGTGCAGGTGAGAAAGGGCGCCAGCAACTCGTCCGCATCGCCGGAAGAGAAGTTGGGCCAGCCCAGGGGCACGGCCTGGCCACCGCAGGTGGCGGGGCCCTGGGGCATGGTCCCCCCGCTGGCCGCCGCGTATACGGCCGCCTCGCCCGTGCCTGCCCTGGTGTCCGAGCCCAGGCCTCGGGCGCCGCGGTACCGGTGCAACCGCCGCGGCTCGTCTGCCTCGGGGGAGGCGAGTGAGGAGCGAGTCGGGTGTGCGCTCCACGGGGAACTCGGGCCCTGTGTACCAAGCACTCCGCGTGGCGGTGTCAGCGAGACGCAGCCGGTGGTGAGCAGGACGGCGCCCAGCAGCAGTAGCGCCCACCTGGGCGCAAAGGCATTGCCGTCCGGGCGAGACAGCTTCTCGAGGGTGATGCGCATACGGGTAGCGATGACTCCGTCGGTCTTCTGCGCCAGCGCTCACCGGCAAAGGGGCGCCTCAGTCGTTGGAGAAGACCGGAAACCGGCAGAGCGTCTCGAAGCCGAGCCGCTCCAGGAGCGGTGCGGAGGTGTTCGCCCGGGCGTGGCTGGTGGCGAAGGGAATCTCCCGCTCGGCGGCGTAGCGCAGCCGCTCGGTGACGAGGGCCCGGTACAGCCCTCGTCCGCGGAAGGCGGGCAGCACGACGCCTCCGAGCAGGTACACGGAGCGCTCGAAGATGACGAGCCCCGCCGTGCCCGCGGGTGTCCCCTGGTACCGGGCCAGGAAGAGGCGATGGCCACGGCCCGATTCGGCGAGAACGGTCCGGTTGTACGCGGCGAGCGGCGCTGGATCCATCTCCCAGCCCTCGGCCATGGTCCGCGAGAACTCCTCCACCGTGCGCTCGTCCACCACCTCCACGGTGACGTCGCTCCCGGTGTCGGCCGGTGCCCCCTCGGTCTCGCGGATCATCCCCAGCACCTCGCTCTGGCGCAGGCCCCGGCGTGCGAGCCGCTCGGCCAGATCCGCGGGCCGGCTGTCGGGCCCCACGTTCCAACGGAAGCGCAGCCCGAGCCGTCGGTAGTGCTCGAGCGTCTCGTCGATGACGGTGTCGGCTTCCGTCTCGTCCAGCGCCGACCAGGCCACCTCGTTGAGGCCGCCCTGCCTCAGCGAGGGGGTGACGAGCTGCAGCCAGCCGGTACGCTCGATGACCTGCGTATCCGGGAGCGGGATGAAGGCCCGACGGGGAGCGACGAGCACCTCGCGGAGGCGCTCGTTCCTGGTTTCGAGATCACCGGTCGGCATGGGGCGACGCTAGCATGGCCGCTCAGAGCATGACGGTGTTGACGTCCAGCCCGAGCAGGACGCCGCCGATGAGCTCCAGAGTGGGCGGAGCCACCATGGCGTGCTGGGTGGCCACGTGGATGTCGCGCAGGCAGCGCTGCAACGGGCTGGCGCGGTAGACGGCCGTGCCTCCCGCTGCCTCGTACATCCGGTCCACCACGCGCGCGGCGCTCCGCGTGGCGTGCGTGTAGGCCAGCCGCAGCTCCGCCCGGTGCTTCACCGTCACCTCACCGCGCGAGCCGGCCTCGAACGTGGTGTTCACCGCCTCGAGCAGGAAGGCGCGTCCGGCACGCAGGGTCGCCTCGGCCTCGGCCACTGCCTCCTGCACCGCGGGCCGCTTCGCCAGCAACTGGCCGCCCTGTGTCACGAGCTTCTTCTGGTTCGCCAGCGCCGTCAGCTCGTCGATGGCGCGGCGGGCGATTCCGAGCGCGACGGCCGGAATGCCCACCGCCAGCAGCCCGAAGGCGGGGAAGGCGTAGAGGGGAGACGCGACGCGCGGGCGCTCGAGGACCGACAGGCTCCGCTCGGCGGGCACGAAGACGTTCCGCACCTCCATGTCGCCGCTGCCCGTGCCGCACAGGCCCGAGACATGCCAGGTGTCGTGCAGCGTCACGTCCGCGCTGGGGAAGAAGAACAGGCGCACCTCGGGCATGGGCCCGCGCATCTGGGGGACTCCGTCCTTCGTCACCACCGCGCCTCCCAGCAGCCAGTGGCAGTTCTGGCTGCCACTGGCCCACGGCCAGCGCCCGGTCACCCGGTAGCCACCCTCGACGAGCTCGGCGCGGCCCATGGGCGCGGCCACTCCGCCGGTGATGACGTCCGGGACGCCGTAGATGGCCCGCGCCTGCGTCTCGGGGAGCCAGCCCGAGCACATGGCGGTGGCGGCGCCGATCATGACGCACCAGCCCGTCGAGCCATCCGCCCGCGCGAGCGTCTCGAGCGCCTCGATGACGAGGGCCGGGTGCATCTCGAGGCCTCCGTAGGCCTCGGGAACGATCATGCGGAAGAGTCCGGCCCGGGCCAGCTCCTGGGCGAGATCGGCTGGCAGCCGGCGGGCGGTCTCAATCTCCTCCGAGCGTGCGGCAACCCTGGGGGCGAGTTCACGGATGGAGGCGAGCACCGGGTGCTCTCCAGGGAACTTCGCGGCAACGGCGGAGGAGATCGTCATTCCGGGAGCGTACGAGGAGCCGGGCCCGGGAAGCCAGTGACGGCCTCGGGCCCCTCTGCCGCGCCGCTACGCCGCCGGCACCCAGGTGCCGTGGAAGGTGAACGGGAAGAAGTGCTCCAGCCAGGCGCGAGCCACGGGGCCCGCCTCCGGGGCCTTCGCGTCCAGCACCGCCAGATAGCTCTGGTCGCTCGTCGCGTCGTACGTCTGCGCCAGCAGCCAGCCGTCGTCCTCGGCCGAGCCGCCCGGGCGCGGGATGAACATGGGCTCGGAGGCGTAGTGCTCGCGGCCCAGCGTCACCACCGTCTCCTTGCCCGTCTCCATGTCCACCTTCACCAGCGCGTCCTGCGGCCCTCGCCACGCCTCCTGCCCCGAGTGCGCCGCCAGGTACACGTAGCGGTGGCGCGCCCCCGTGAGCAGCGGCGTGGCCCCGGGGAACTCGCAGCGCCGGTCCGATACCTGCTCGGTGCGCAGCGTGCCCGCCTTCGGGTCGATCGTCGTCCGGTGCAGCCGGCCCTGCGCGTCCGTGGAGGCCCATCCGTTCATCTGCTCGGCCAGCCACTGGTTGCTGCCGAAGTCCGGGTAGCGCACCGAGTCCACCACGATGCGTCCGTCCTGCTCGAACGCGTTGCCGAAGTGCCACGTGTGGAAGGGCTCCGCCTGGAAACGCGTCACCTTCGAGGGCTCGTCGATGGGGATGACGAGCACCTCCGTCCCCAGCTCCGGCCGCCACTCGAAGTTCTCCGAGATGCTGCCCAGGCCCAGCATCACCCGGAAGATGCGGATGCGCACCGGGGCCACGAAGAAGACCAGGTGCCGCTCGGTGGCGATGAAGTCGTGGATCATCACCAGTCCGGGCAGGGGCACGCTGCCCATGCGGCGGATGGGGCCCGAGTCGGGCAGCTCGTACAGATCCAACTGGGGAACGCGCCCGTAGCGCACGCCGAAGTTGTACGACGCCCGCCGCGAGCCCACCCGGTGCGGGTGCGCGGAGAAGGACGGGCCCACCGCGCCCTCCAGCGTCGTCTCCCCGAGCGTGCGCAGATCCTCCAGCGACAGCTCCGTGGGCAGGGTGGACTCCACCAACGCGAAGAGCCGCCCGTTCCACGTCATCGCCGAGGTGTTGGCCGCGTTCTTCGTCCCGCCGAACAGCCGGCGCCACAGCGAGGGCGCCGCGGTCCCATAGTTGCTGTAGAGGACCTTGCCCGCCTCGCGCTCGGCCCGGATGCTCGGGGTGTCGATCGCCCGGGCCGCTCCCTGGGCACCGCCCTCTCCGAAGCGCACCGCCAGCGCGCCCCCATCCCCGTCGAACCAGTGGCCATAGCGTTGCCCGCCCACTCCGAAGGTCACCGGGCCCACGCGCACCAGGGTGCCCTTCAAATCCTCGGGGAGCCGTCCCTCCACCCGCATCGGCTGGAAGCCGTGGTCTCCGGTGAAGTCGCGGTAGGCCTTCAACCAGGACGGCTTGTCAGGAGAGGGCAGGGGAGACGCGGCGGCACTCGGCATCATGAACTCCGGAGGTTCAATCCAGGGGAAACCCCTGCCGGCCGATGATGACTTCCGGTGCCGGACGGGGACAAGGGGCCGAGGGTCAGGTTCCTCGTCCGCCAGGCCTGCTCCCTCCTGCCCTTTTGGGCATCACGTCCTTCTCCGTCCCTGTCCACCTTCGAGTCGGAAGACAAGCACCTGTCTTCACGGGAGGCGCGCATGGTCCGGGGATTCGCCATTACCACGTCCACTTCCTCGATCCGGCTGGATGGGACGGGCCGGGGAGAGCTCACCTTCACGGTCTCCAACGCGCTGGGGCGGCCCGTCCGGGGCCGTGCCGTCGTCGAGCCGGAAGGCTCGGCCTCCCGGGACTGGTTGTCGCTCGAGGGCGAGTCCGAGCGCGATTTCCCTCCCGATGGCACCCACCAGTACACCGTGAAGGTGAACGTTCCTCCCGGCACGCCCCAGGGGCAGCACGCCTTCCACCTGTCCATGGTGAACGTGGCCAATCCCGACGAGGAGTTTACCGTCGGGCCCTCGGCGAGCTTCCAGGTCCCACTTCCCCAGGCTCCCGCGCCGAAGAAGAAGTGGCCCATCGCGTGGCTCGCGCTAGCCGCCGGCATCCTCGTCATCACCCTGGCCACCTTCTTCGCGCTGCGCGGCGGCGGTGAGGAAGCCGCCGAAGGCGTCGGCGGCGCGGGCGAGGCGGGGCAGGAGGCGCAGGCCCCGGCGAAGCAGGCGTTCCTGAGCCTCGATGGCAAGCAGTCCTACGTCGAGCTGGGCAACCCGAGGGAGTTGACCTTCTTCGGCCCCATCACCATCGAGGCGTGGATCCGGCCGCGGTCCCTCAATGGCATCCGCAACATCGTGGTCCACGGTCACGCCAACACGCCCCTCGCCGAGGTCTACCTCCGCATCAACAACGGGAAGTACCAGGTCGGCTCCTTCAACGGGCAGGACTTCTCCACGAGCGCCGAGATCCCCTCCTCGGACGTGGGCCGGTGGGTCTACCTGGCCGGGGTCTACGACGGCACCCGCTGGGTCCTCTATCGCGATGGGGAGCTGGCGGCCTCCACGCCCCGGACGCTCGGGACCTTCTTCGTGGACGCGACCTGGGGCATTGGTGCCCGGGGCGGTGGGCGCGAGCGCTTCTTCCAGGGAGACATCCGCGACGTGCGCATCTGGAACATGCCCCGGGGCCAGCAGGAGGTCCGCGCGGACAAGGACCGGACCTTCACGGGCAAGGAGCAGGGGCTCGTCGGCTACTGGCCGTTGAACGAAGGGGACGGCTTCCTCGCCCGGGATCTCTCCCCCAGCGAGAACCATGGCCTCATCCGCGATGCCACCTGGGGCACGGAGTAGGGCCAGAGAGGGCTGGGGGCGCGTCTCAAAGCTCCGGCGCCACACTCAAAGTAGTTGGGCATCCCGCATCCTATCCTTCAGGGTTGTTTCACCTTGGGGGAAAGGCCAGTGCCATGGCGAATGAGTACCGAAGTCGTGGGGCGGGGGAGGGCTGCTTGGGCTCCGTCTCGAGGTGGGGTGTGCGGCGGAGCCTTGGGGTGCGAGAACCCTCTTGTTTGAAGACCCTCCGGGTTCTCTTGGTTACGAGCTACCTTCTCACCAGCATGAGCGCGGCCGGCCAGGAGTCGAGACGAGTGGGGGTGATGCTCTCGGCCGACGCACATGCGCGAGGGGGAGATCGCGGTCCCCGCATGGAAGACTGGCAAGGCGGCGTGCTCTCCCTCCGGGTGGTGGACCCCGGCACCCTCGTGGTGACGGCAGGCGATGAAACCATTGCCGCGGGCGAGCTGCTGTGGGGGGAGGGCACGCGGCTGCGAGTGGAGCCGCGCAGGGGCCACCCGCCCGCGGCGCTGCCCCGGCTGGTGAGCCCCGAGCCAGGCCGGGAGGAGGTGGAGGTGGACGTCCCGGAGGGAGTGGGCGCCGGAGAGTTGCTCACCCTCACCTATGAGTGGGGCTGGAAGCACGCGGGCCAGTCCGCCCTGGAGCGCACCTGGCGCCTGCCGCCCATGGAGGAGATTCCGCCAGAGTGGCGGGAGGACGAGCAGGTCGAGACGGAGGACACGCCCGAGGACGGGGAGGACAGTGCGCTCACATTCCTCTCGGCCCAGGAGGCTTCCTTCCCCGTGCTGGTGGACCCGGAGCGGCCGGAGCTGCTCTGGGTGGCCGGGTACGCCTCGCGTGAGGACATAGCCTCGCGCCTCTTCGGGGACGCCGCGGCGGCGGGCGCTTTCGACATGGAGCCCCGTGCGCCTCCCTCCAGCGCCGCTGAAGTCCTCCAACTCTGCGTCCGCGTGCGCCACCCGCCAGCGCTCGTGCCACAGGTGCTCGCCACCCTGCGCAGTGCCTTGGAAGCGCAGTTGGAGGCGGATGTCGCCTGGAGCCGCTCCCAGCTCTCGACGGCCTCCCTGGACAGGGCCGAGGCCGCCGCGCTGGTGGAACGCGGCCTGCGCTGGGCCCAGCGCTCGGACATTCCGGACGGGGCCGGGCAGAGCTACTTCGACCGCTACCTCCAGGCGCTCGGCCCCTGGCGGGACGAGGACTGGCTCTCTCTCGGCGAAGCCGCCGAGCCCCTGCGCAAGGCCGTCGCCCTGCGCTCCAGGCGCTTCAAGACGGGCTACGTTGAGCGCGGCGGGGGCCGGGGCCTCGTCCGGACTGCGCGAGTCGGTGGAGTCCGTCCAGGCGCTGGTGAAAACGCTGGAGCGGATGCTCGCCGAGGGCAAGGCCGTTGCGACACCGGACGGGCTGCGGTTTTCCCTTCCTGGCGGCGCCGAGGCCTTCAAGCAGGCCTTCTTCGCCATCCGCGGGGAGATGGCCGCTGCGCGCGCCCTCGGCGGCATTCGCGGTGCGGGGATTGCCACCCAGGAGGCCGAGAAGACGCTGGAGGCGTTGAAGCTCTTGGCGGCGGAGAGCCAGGAGATGGCGCTCGCCTACGGTGCGGTGGCACGGCGTGCGGCGGCGCTGCCGGCCGACAAGGCCCAAGCCTACCTCGCCGCCGTGGAATCGCTGCGCTCCTCCGCGCGCGGTGCAGCGAAAGCGACATTGCCGGGATTGCTGCACCGCGCTGGAGCACCGAGCCTGAAGGATCCGCTCGCCTTCATGAAGGAAGCCGAGTGGCTCGTCAGTCACCCGGAACTGGATGCCGAAGCTGTCGTTGAGTTAGCGAGCAAAGCAGTCAAAGGCCGCGTGGACCTGGGCTGGTTGCGTTCCACAGGGCTGACCATGGATTACCTCAACTTCATGGCCAGGAACGAGAAGACGGCTTGGAAACTGTTCCAGAAGGCGGCAGCGGAACCGTGGAACGTAGTGGTGCAACGGCGGGCACGTGAGCAACTCCGAGGCATCGCGATGGAGATGCTGACAGAGCGCAATGCTCAGAAGCTCTTCCCGGGCTTCCGGCTCACGGGGCGACAGGTGCCGTTGGAAGGGGGGCACGTCATCGACAATGAGATAACGGCGATGCTTGGCTTGCGGCTTCAACATGGAGTGGAAGCAAAGGGCTGGAATAAAGACAGGTGGCGCATGGCGCTCAATGCATGGGATGTCAAGCAAGGCGCGCAACCGATCAGCGAACAGCAGGCTGCACTAGCAGACCAACTGCAGCACCTGCTCGAACAACTCGCCGATGCGGCGAAGGCGCCCCGAGGGAAGCCGTTCCTCGTCATTACAGACAAGCTGAGTGGGCCCACCAAGGAGAAGCTGGAGAGATTCCTACGCAGAAACGCGCGGGGCACACAGGTCATTGAAGTAGAGGAAGCCCAAATACTGGAGCAGACGAAGCAGTTGCGCGCCGCATTCAAGCTGCCCGAGGACTTGTCCGGAGGAGCGCCATGAACCGGTGGCCTCTCTGGGCGGTTCTGGCTCCAGGTGCGCCTGCACGGCTGGAGAGCCGTGCCCGCTCCATCGTGATGTCGGATTTGGATCAAGAACTCGGGAAAGAGCAGCCCTTCGAGGTCATCCCGGGCAGTGGACATTACCACGCCATCGTGGGCACGGACCCCAGCGACGTGGGCGCAGAGATGCAACTCGCCGAGGAACTATCGCTCGAAGGTGATGAGCCGGTGTACTCGATTGAGCGCGCCAACGACCCCTGGACCGTCATGTCGTGGCGAAACGGTGCGCTTGAGGTCTTGGAGGTGAGCCCAGACGGATTGGCGAAGTCTCTCGGTTGTCCGCTGCCAGGCAGCGAGGCGTCTTCGGACTCGTCCGCGAGGAAACCACTGCAGGCTGTCTCATTGGTGGAAGGAGTCCGGGCCCAAGAAGCGATTAGGGCTCTGGAGGAAGATGCTGGCGAGCCACTCACTCCGGGGCGCTATCGCCTTGAGGACACGCCGAGAGGGCTCCTCATTGCCAGCGGAACTGGCGACATAGGGTTCGCCGACATCACTGTGTCGGAACGGATTCCCCACGCGACCGTGTTTGCGGTGATTGCCTCGCCGAACCTGGACGAGTTCTTTGTTACCGTGAGGCGAGGGGGGGAGGGCATCGAAGAGTTCGCGCAGCCGCCTGATGAGTTTCCGCGTCTGCCGGTCGTCAGCGAAATCAAGGGCGAGCGCTCGCCCGAGCGGATTCTCGCGGCTTTAGGTATTCCAGCGGAGTGGTTCCGGAATGAATGACAGGGGGGCCGGGCGGCCTCGCCCAGGCGCCGGACACCCGGCCGGGCGGAGTGAGCTGGATGGAGCCTGGGGAGATCCCCGTACCGTCTGAAGTAGGCGGTGGTTACATCTTGCGCGTGGAGGCCCGTTGAGCGAGGAGGGCGGCATGGCCATGCGCGGCACCCGGAAGAAGACGGCGGACAAACCCCAGTACCACCATGGAGATCTGCGCCGGGCGCTGTTGGATGCCTCGCTGACCCTCATCTCCGAGGAAGGTTTTGGGGCGCTGACGCTCCGGGAGGTGGCCCGGCGGGCCGGGGTGACGCACGCGGCGCCCTACCGTCATTTCGCGGACAAGGAGGCGCTGCTGGTGGCCGTGGCCCAGGAGGGCTTCCGCGTCATGACGGCCCGGATGAAGGAGCGCATGGCCGGGGAGACGTCACCCGAGGGCCGTCTGGTGGCCTGTGGCGTGGCCTATGTCCTCTTCGCCATGGAGCACCCCGCGCACTTCCGGGTGATGTTCGGGCCACACTTCACCCAGCCGCCCAAGATGGGCCCGCCGGGCGGGGACACGGATGCGTTCGGTCTGCTGGTGGACTCCATCACCCAGGGCCAGCGGGCGGGCGTGTTCCACGAGGGCGAGCCGCTCATGTTGGCGCTGACGTGCTGGTCCCTGGTGCACGGGCTGGGCTCGCTGCTGGTGGACCGGAAGCTGGAGTTCTCGGGCGTCATCACCGTTCAACAGGCCGAGGCCCTGGCCCTGGAGCAGACGCGTCTGTTGCTGCGCGGGCTGACGCGCGCAACGAGCAATTGACCGGGAGAGCGCCTCGGCTAGGTTGGCGCCCCATGGCCAACCCACCCGAGAGCGAGCCCACCGAGAAGCGCGTCCGAGCCCGGGAGCTGGGCATTCCCCTGGGCCGGTTCAAGACGGGCCGGCACAACGCCATCACCGACGTGGAGGGCGTGCTCGTCGGGCACAGCACCATCATCCGGGGCGAGGGGCCGCTGCGGCCGGGCCATGGCCCCGTGCGCACCGGTGTCACCGCCATCCTCCCCAACCGCGGCAACATCTTCATGGAGCGGATGAACGGGGGCGGCTTCGTCCTCAACGGGGCGGGCGAGGTGGCGGGCATGACCCAGCTCATGGAGTGGGGCCTGGTGGAGACGCCCATGCTCCTCACCAACACCATGTCCGTGGGCGCGGCGTCCGACGCCCTGGCCCGCCACATGGTGGAGCAGTACCCCGGCATCGGCGACGAGCACGACGTCATCATCCCCATCGTCGGCGAGTGCGACGACAGCTATCTCAACGACATCTCCGGCCGGCACGTGCGCGCCGAGCACGTCTTCGAGGCCATCCGCAACGCCTCGGAGGGTCCCGTCCCCGAGGGCAACGTGGGCGGCGGCACCGGCATGGTGACGTGCGACTTCAAGGGCGGCATCGGCACCTCCTCGCGCAAGCTCCCCGAGGCCCTCGGCGGCTACACCCTGGGCGTCCTGGTGATGAGCAACTTCGGCAAGATGCACAACCTGCGCGTGGGCGGCCTGCCCGTGGGCGAGGTGCTCGCCGAGAAGCTCAAGGGCACGCCCCGCCGCGGGCAGACGTACGGCTCCATCATCGCCGTGGTGGCCACCGACGCCCCCCTGCTCAGCCATCAGATCAACCGCCTGTGCAAGCGCGTGTCGCTGGGCATCGGCCGGGTGGGCAGCTACGCGGCGCACGGCTCGGGGGAGATCGTCGTGGGCTTCTCCACCGCCAACATCATCCCCCGGCGCACCCAGAAGATGGTCTACAAGCTGAAGATCCTCCTGGATCAGCGCCTGGATCCCCTCTACGAGGCCGTCATGGAGGCCACCGAGGAGGCCATCCTCAACTCCATGTGCATGGCCACCTCCATGAAGGGGGTGAACGACAACTACGTCCCGGCGCTGCCGCTGGACGAGGTGCGGCGCTTCGTGCAGGCCTGCCGGCCCATCTTCGCCTCGGTGAAGAAGCGCCCCCAGCAGACGAGCGCCCCCGTGGGCCGGGAGAAGCCGGCGGACGTGGACAAGGAGGGCGAGGTGACGGCCGGAGCGGCCCTCCCCACCGAGGTCCGGGGGGCGGAAGGCATCCCGTATCCCACCCGGCCGGCACCGGACGATATCGAGGACTCCTCATCCGGCGGATCTTCTGGTAGTTAGGCGCCCCTCGTCTGTCCTACCTCTCTCAGGAGACGCCTACATGGCCCGCAGCAAGAGCAAGCACCGCCGCGTTCAGAACAAGATCAAGCAGAAGTGGAAGCGTCAGTTCAAGCGCAAGGCGGCCAAGGCGGCCGAGGGCGAGAAGAAGTAATCTCGCTCGGTTGCCTCGGACCCGCTCCGCGCGAGCACGCTCGCCTGCCTACTGGCGGGCCGCCGTGAAGGAGCGGGTCACCGAGCATCGCCGGGCCCCCCCGGCCGTGGTGCTCGAGAAGTTCCCCTGCCAGTCTCCCACCAGTCTGGGCACGCCGCCGTCCCCGATCGCCGGGATGTAGCGTCCGGAGAGGATGGTCGAGTCGGGCCCGCCGGTCCCCCCATCCGTTGGCTGCCCCAGGCTGTTGCCCACCAGGCTGAAGTCATAGGTCTGGAAGAGCGTGCCGCGCAGCGTCATGCCGTCCAGGGTCGCGTCGAGCTCACTGCCCTGGCGGTTCACCTCCAGAGGGCCCTGGGGCAACGCCACCGTCACGCCCTCGCAGGAGGAGGGAGTCGTCCCCGGCTCCAGGGCCAGACCGTAGGTGCCCTCCATGGGGGGGCAGTGGGTGCAGCCCTGCGAGGAACCCCCGCACCCGGAGGCGATCAGCAGCATTCCGGCCAACGTGAGGGGGAAGGTGAGGAATCCGAAGCGTCCAGAAGTCATGGATCATCTACCTCGTGCAGGACGCCCAGGCTTCCCGCAGGGAAGCGAAGTTCCTACGTTCTGTCGCGTCCTGGGCGGGGTGCCGTTGTTGAGGGTGGTGGGGTGGAGGGGTGGGCGTGACTGGGCTCGACACGAAACGGTGGTCCAATCTTATCTTCGCCGGGCTCTTCGCCCTGGCGCTGATTCTCTTCTCGAGAATCCTGCTTCCTTTCCTGATGCCGGTGCTGTTGGGAGGCTTCCTGGTGGTGCTGTTCCGGCCCCTTCAGGATGTCCTGTTCCGGACCCGGCTGAGGGCTTGTCCCTCGCTGTGCGCCGGACTGTCCACGCTGGCCGTCTTCATGCTCATCCTGGTGCCGCTGGCGGCGGTGGGCTGGCTGGTGGCGCGCGAGGTGCTGGGGCTGCTGGAGCATTCGCAGGTGCTGTTGGACCGGATGGAGCAGCAGCAGCTCGCCGCGAGCCTGCCGAGGGGGCTGCGGCGCTTCGTGCCGGCCAACCTGCATGGCTCGCAGACGGAGGAGGCGCTGCTGGGGGCGATGACCAACGGCGCCTCGGTGGTGAAGGATCTGCTGGGGGCTGGCACGGCGCTGATCATCGACATGTTCCTGATGGCGGTCGCCATGTACTACTTCTTCCTGGACGGCCGCCGCCTGTGGGCCGAGTCCACGCAGCTCGTGCCCCTGGACAAGCGCTACATCCAGGCGTTCGCGCAGGAGTTCACCGACGTGGCGCACGCCATCGTCTACGGCAACACCATCACCGCCTTCGTGCAGGGGGCGATGGGGATGGTGGGGCTGATGCTGGCGAAGGTGCCGCACGCGGGGGTGTGGGGCGCGGCCATGGTGCTGGTGTCGCTGGTGCCGGTGGGTGGCACGGCGCTCGTCTGGGGCCCCATCGGCATGGTGCTGCTGCTGGCGGGCAAGGTGAACGAGGGGGTGTTCCTGCTGGCCTGGGGCGCCTTCGTGGTGGGCAGCATCGACAATGTCATCCGGCCGAAGCTGTGCGGCTCGCGCATGGCGCTCCACCCGCTGCTCGTCTTCCTCTCCATGTTCGGTGGCCTGGCGGTGTTCGGGATGATGGGGCTGCTGGTGGGGCCGCTCATCGCCTCGCTCTTCATGGCCATGGTGCGCATCTACCGGCGTGACTTCCTGGGCATCCAGCCGGCCGTGCTGCCCGCGGTGGCCGCGCCCGCGCCCGTGTCCCAGCCGGTGGCCATGCCGCAGCCAGTGATCGCTCCTGGACCAACGGTCGCCGAGGTCTGACGCTCCGCCTGGACAAGGGCCCGCGCGCCGGGTGAGTCTGCCGGCCATCCATGATGGTCTCTGGACGCTGGTTGTCTCGCTGGGGCGTGGTGCTCGCCCTGGCCCTGATGCTCACCTCGCAGGCCGCGCGCGCGGAGCGCGTGGCCGTCTCCGCGATTGAAGGAGACAAGAACCACAAGCTGCGTGCCCAGGTGACGGGGTTGTTGCGCAAGACGCGCAAGGTGAAGGTGCTGCCGCCCTCGGCCTGGGCCATGGCGGCCGCGAAGCAGCGGCTGCGAGGCCCCGCCTCCGTGGAGCGCCGGGTGGTGGCGCGCCTGGCACCGACGCTCGAGGTGGACGCCGTGCTCACGGGCTCGGCGGGGCGGACCTACAGCACCTTCAATGCCCGGCTGCTCGACCAGGACGGCGAGGAGCTGTGGACCGGGGAGTTCGTGCTGCAGCGCGGGCTGCTGCCGAAGTTCGAGGCCCGGAAGTTCACCCAGGCGGTGATCGACGCGCTGACGGCGGCGAACGCGCCCGAGGCGACGGAGTCCGTGGCCGGGTCCGCTCCCGCGCCCTCACCGGCGCCCGCGGTGGCGCCGCCCGCGTCCGAGTCTCATGCGGTGGGCACGGGAGAGCCGGAGGCGGTGGAGCCGGTCCGTCCGGTGCAGCCCGAGCCGCCGCCCGCGCAGGGGACCGCCTCCGCTCCGAGGGCCGAGGCCACGCCGCCGGCTGCTCCGAAGCCGGTGCTCGTTCCGGAGGCGAAGCCCGTTCCCGCGTGGGAGGCGCTGGACGAGGCGTCGCACACGTACCTCATGGAGCTCGAGGGCAGTGGCGGAGGTTTCCCCGAGGAGGGGGGCGTCACGCCGGACGTGGGCGGGAGGCCTCCGCGGCTGAAGGTGTTGCTCGGGGCGGCGGTGACGTGGCGGCGCTACTGCGCGCGGCCGGGCGTGGAGTCGTGCAGCCAGTACGACGCCCAGCTTCCGGAGCAGCAGGTGGGGGACATCTCGGACTTCAGCTCGAATGCGCCGTACGCGGGCCTCGCCGTGGAGGCGGAGGTGTTCCCCCTGTCGCACTGGCCGACGCTGCTGCGCGGGGTGGGGCTCACGCTGGGCTACCAGCGCGGCTTCGCGCGGACGACGGTGCAGGTGTCGTCGCCCGTGGGCGAGACGCCCGAGCGCGAGGTGTACGCGACGGACACGGCCTATGGGGCCATGCTCGCCTACCGCTACTTCTTCGATCTGGGGATGGTGGGGACGCCGCTGTGGGGTCACGCCGGTTTGCGGCTGGGAGCGCTCGGCCGGGAGTTCGACGTGGGCGAGCGGACGGACGTCCCGCTGCCGGTGGTGCACCGCTTCTACCCGGCGGTGGGGCTGGACGTGTCGGTGCCGTTGATGCGCGCGGTGCGCCTCGAGGGCGCGGGCCAGCTCTTCTTGCGGCCCAACCCGGGGCAGTCGCCCTGGGGGGACGAGGATGGCACGCGGGTGGCCGAGGTGCGCGACTACGGCACGGCCGTGTCGAGCCTGGGCTGGGCCGCGGAGCTGGGCGTGGCGGGAGACCTCTGGGGCCCGCTCGGCTACTCCGCGCGCTTCCGGCTGGAGTCCTACAAGGACCGTTTCACCGGGCAGGGCACCCGGCGCGGCTGGACGGAGAGCGGCGTGGCCGAGGAGTCCTACTCGAGCATCGTCGCGGGCCTCACCGCCTCCTGGTGAGACTCCGGGGAAGGCCCCGGTCCGTCACACCGAGATGAGGCCCTTGCGGATGCCCTCGGTGACGGCCTCCACGCGGTTGGTGACCTCGAGCTTGTGGTAGATGTGCTCGAGGTGGGTGCGGATGGTGGCCTTGGAGAGGTTGAGCAGCCGGGCCGCCTCGCTGTTGGACACGCCCTTGGCGATGAGCTGGAGCAGCTCCGTCTCGCGGTTGGACAGCGGCTTGAGGAGCGGCTCGCTGGCCCCGGCGTGAGCGGGCTCGGGACTCTTGAGTGCGGGCGGCGCGGCCACGGGCTCGGTGGGCACGGGGCCCGCGTCCGGCTCCACGCGGAAGTGGCGCAGCAGCCGGCGCGCCAGGCTGGGCTGGATGACGGTGCCGCCGGCGCGCACTTCCTTGATGGCCTCGATGATCTTGTCCGCGGGCGTGCCCTTGAGCAGGTAGCCCGAGGCCCCGGCCTTCACCGCGTCGAGGACTTTGTCCTCCTCGTCGAAGATGGTGAAGATGAGGATCTCCACCTGGGGCCACCGCGCCTTGACCTCGCGGGTGACGTCGATGCCGCTCATGCGCGGCAGGCCCAGGTCCAGCAAGAGGACGTCCGGGTTCACCCGGGGTACCTCCTCGAGCGCCGCCTCTCCGGACAGCGCGGTGCCGACGATGGTGATGTCCTGGTTGCTCTCGAGCAGGCGGAGCTGGTTCTTGAGGATCTTCGTCTGATCCTCGACGACGAAGACGCGGATGGGGGAGGGCGCGATCGCTTCGGTCATGGGCTGGAGGGGAGGGAGAAGGATACGCGAGTGCCGTTACCCGGCGCCGAGTCTACGATGAGGGTACCGCCGAGCTTCATGGCCCGCTCGCGCATGTTGAGCAGGCCGTAGTGGCCGCGAGGCGTCTGCTTGGGATCGAAGCCCTTGCCGTCGTCGCGGACGAAGAGGTGCACGCGGTCCAGGTCGTAGTCGAGCTTCACCTGCACCTGCCTGGGCTGGGCGTGCTTGACGGCATTGGAGAGGCACTCCTGGAGGATGCGGAAGAGGGCGAGCTGGGCATCCGGGGTCAGCTTGCGCGGCAGGCCGGTGCGCTCGAAGCGCAGGTCCACCTGGGTGCGGTCGCCGAACGTCTTCACGTAGTCCTCGAGCCCCTGGGTGAGCTCGAAGTCCTCGCGCATCATCTGCAGGTTGCGGCGCAGCTCCTCGATGGACTCCTCGGCGGTGGCCTTGAGCTCCTGGATTTCGGAGCGCAGCGAGTCGTCCTTCGCCATGCCGAGGATGAACTCGGACTGGATGATCATCGAGGAGAGCGAGGCGCCCAGGCCGTCGTGGATCTCCCGGGCCAGGCGGCTGCGCTCCTCCAGCACGGCCAGCTCCTTGAGATCGCCCTGGAGCTGCACCACCTCGCGGTGGGCGGCGGCCTCGCGCTCGCTGAGGTACACGAGCACGTAGACGATGGTGAAGTTGAGCGCCGCGTACCAGAAGATGGTGAGGACCTCGACGGCGGTGACCTCGCGGTTGAGCAGCAGATCCAGCCGGGCGGTGATGGGCAGCGCCAGCATGGAGGGGAGGATCGCCAGCGGCTTGGGGAAGAGGATGGCGAAGAGGGTGGTGAAGAGCAGCTGCGTGCCGAGCAGCGGGCTCTGCAGACCGCCGCCGACCTGGGGCTTGGAGATGAGCACCACCACGATGATCAGGTCGAGGCACAGGGTGATGTACGTCACCCAGCGGCCAGCCGTGGGGTGGTCGATGACCATGAAGTTCGCGACGCTGTAGAGGAGCATCGCGAAGTAGCCGGCGAAGGCGAAGGTGCTGAAGTCGAAGTAGGAGGACCAGGCGGGCACGGCGAGGATGGCCAGGCCCAGGGTGAGGAACATGAGGCGCGCGTAGAAGAGGGCGCGGGCCCGGGCGACGAAGCGCTCCTGCTCCCAGGAGGCCGCGGCCTGCTCGGCGGAGATGCTGTTGGTGAGCTTGCGCCGCTCGAGCACCGCGCGCACGCGAGCACGGCGGTGCGAGTCGGGATTGTCGTCTTCGAGCGCCAGGGCGGGTTCCATCGGGCCGGCAGCTTAAGGGACCTGCCGGGCTTTCGGGAATACCACCACTCCGGACGCCTGCCTCCCTGGTTCCGGGAGGCGGCGGGGACTACTGCGCCTTCTGGGGGGCGCAGGCCTTGCGAGCCTCGGGCTGGCGCTCGAAGACGAACTCGAGGCGGTCCCGGCTCTCGCCGGTGGCCTCGTTGAAGAGAGGGGTGCCGCCCGCGTACATGGTGCCCTCGGCGTTGCCGTAGCGGTCCAGCTTGTGCTCCTGGAGCCAGCGGTCCACGCAGGCCTCGACCGCGGCCTGATCGCCGCCCTGGCCCGTGGGGCCGCCCGCGTCGGTGGGGGCGGTGAGGGGGGCCCCGGTCGAGCCGGTCTGCCCGGCATTCTGTCCTGCATCGTTGACGGCGGGGTTGTCGGCGGGCTGGTTCTCCCCGGTCTTCTTGGGGCAGCCGGTGGCGAGCAGGGCGACGGCGAGGAGGGCGAGCGCGTGTCTCATGGATCCTCTAGACGGGAAGGCGGGGTAGGGGTGCGACGAAGCGGGGCGGGAAGATATTCGTTCGGGTGAGGGGCGGGAGGCTTTTCGCGGGGCGGAGTTGACGGCGGACGGAGGCTCGGCGAGGGTCGCGCGCGTGGAACGAGTGGCCTCGGCACGGGTGCTGGTGGTGGGCGCGGGCGGATTGGGCTGTCCGGCCTCGCTGGCGCTCGCGCGCGCGGGCGTGGGGCACCTGACCCTGGTGGACCCGGACCGGGTGGACGTGACGAACCTCCACCGGCAGCTCTGGCACCGCACCCCGGACGTGGGCCGGCCCAAGGTGGAGTCGGCGGCGGAGGGGCTGAAGCGGGCCTTCCCGGCCCTGCGCGTGGAGACGCTCACCGAGCGGGTGGACGATCGCAACGCCGCCTCCCTGTTCCGGGCCCATGACGCGGTGGTGGATGCCACCGACGGGACGTCCACCAAGCTCTTCCTGTCGGATGTGGCGGTGGCGGCGGGCGTGCCGCTCGTCTACGGCGGGGTGCTGCGGATGCAGGGGCAGGCGATGCGCGTGGAGCCCGGCGGGCCGTGCCTGCGCTGCCTCTACGAGGAGCCGCCCTCGCCGGACGCGGTGCCCACGTGCGCCCAGGCGGGGGTGCTCGGCTCGATGGCGGGGCTGGTGGGCGCGCTGCAGGCCCTGTTGATTCTGGAGCGGCTGACGGGCGCGGCCCCGGCGGAGGAGGGCTCGGCCACCCTGCACGTGCTCGATGGCGCCACGCTGCGGGGCCGCCAGGTGCGCGTGCGCCGCGCTCCCGATTGTGAGGGCTGTTCCCGCCCGCGCCCGCCCGTCTTCACCGAGGAGCTCGCCCGATGCACGAGGTGACCCGGACGCTGGACATCACCCGCGAGGTCTGTCCCATGACCTACGTGCGCACCAAGCTCGCGCTGGAGGCGCTCGACGACGGCGCGGTGCTGGAAGTGGTGTTGCGAGGGGACGAGCCGTTGAAGAACGTCCCGCGCAATGCGCGCGAGGAGGGCCACGAGGTGCTCGTGCTGGAGCCCCGGGGCGATGGAACCCACCGGTTGCTGCTGCGCAAGCAGGGAGGAGTTTGAGCGATGGCCACGATTCGCATTCCCACCACCATGCGGAGCCTGACGGGCAACAAGGGCGAGGTGCGCGTCACGGGCGCGACGGTGGGCGAGGTGTTGAACAACCTGGAGAAGGCGCACCCGGGAATCGGCGCGCGCGTGTTCGACGACAAGGGCGCGGTGCGGCGCTACGTCAACGTGTTCCTCAACGACGAGGACATCCGCTTCCTGCAGGAGCTGTCCACGCCGGTGGCGGAGGGGGACCGCATCACCCTCATCCCGGCGATCGCGGGAGGGTAGGGCGATGGCGCTGCGCGAGGAGCAGATCCTCCGCTACTCGAGGCAGATCCTCCTGCGTGAGGTGGGTGGGCGCGGGCAGGAGAAGCTGCTGGCCGGAGGGGTGCGGCTGAAGGCGGCGGGGACGGCGGGGCTGACGGCCGCGGCGTACGTGGCGGCCGGGGGCACGGCGGTGGAGGCGGGCCCCGAGCCGCTGTCCTCCGGTGCCGAGGGCTTCCTCGTCCAGGCGGAGGAGGTGGGCCGGCCGGGCGCGGAGGTGCTCGCGCGGGTGCTGCCGGACGTCAACGCGGACGCCCTGCCCATGCGCGGGGCCGGGCGGCTGGCGGAGCTGCCCGCGCTCTGGGATGGCGAGGGCCCCTGGGTGGCGCTGGGCGGCGACGGGACGCGGGGCGTGGCCGTCTTCCGGGGCGCCGCGGGGTGTGCCGGGTGCTTCGAGGCCACCACGGCTGCGCTGGGGGCTCCGCCCTCGGGGGCACTCGGGGTGGGGCTGGGCGCGCTGGGGGCGCTGATCCTCCAGCGGTTGCTGCTCGGGATGGAGCCGGCGCTGGGGGCGTGCGGGTGGGAAGCCCCGGGCGTGCTGACGGACCTGCCGGTGCGGCGCTGCGCCCGGTGTGGCTGACCCACAACCCAGGAGCCAGGGTGAGCCCCACGTTGCCGGAAGACTTGTCGGACGTCATCCGACACCTGGCGTCCTCCTATCCCCGGGAGGGCTGTGGGGTGCTGCTGCGGGCGGGGGCGTCCGGGCCCTGGCGGGTCCGCCCCCTGCGCAACGCCCAGGACGAGCTCCACGCCCGGGAGCCTGTGCGTTTTCCTCGCACCTCCCGGACAGCCTACTCCTTTGATCCACGCGAGTGGCTCGGCGTCCTGATGGAGGTGGAGGCCCGGGGCGAGCACGTGGCCTGCGTGTTCCACTCCCATGTGGACAGCGGTGCGGAATTCTCCGACGAAGACCGGCGCCAGGCCGCCCCGGACGGACATCCGCTGCTTCCCGGCGTTTCCTACCTCGTGATCGCTATCCACTCGGGGTGTGTCAGGGATGCGAAAATTTTCTGGTGGGAGTGCGGATTTTTCCAGGGGGAACAGGTTTTACTTGACTTTGAGTCCCTTCAACCCTTGGAAATCCCTTGAGAAGGCGGGCACTTGGCCGGTTGCCCCCCCTACCTGCGGAAAGGTGGGTGCGAATTGTCAAACGCCGGGATCTTCGTCTATAACGCCCCGGACTTTTGATCTGCCGAGCTCTTGGGGGGCCGGATGTAACCTCCTGGAGTCGCAGGGAGTTTGGGACCCGTTATGGCGCAGACGACTGGTTTTACCGTTTGGCTGACCGGCATGTCCGGGACCGGCAAGAGTACGATGGCTGCCTACATCGCGGCCCGGCTCAGGCAGGTGGATCGCAACGTGGAGATTCTCGACGAGAACGAGCTCCGTGACGATCTCTGGCAAGGATTGGGAGACAGCAAGGACGAGCGCAACACGATCGTCCGCCGGCTGGGGTATGTGGCCGGGCTGCTCACCCGTAACAACGTGGCGGTGCTGGTTCCCAGCGTGAGCCCGTACAAGGCGGGGCGCGAGGACAACCGCAGGACGATTGGCCGCTATATCGAAGTGTACGTGGACTGCCCGACCGAGAAGCTGATCGAGCGCGACAGCACGGGCCGTTACAAGAAGGCGCTGAGCGGGGAGATCCCCAACTTCATCGGCATCACCGAGCCGTATGAGCCGCCGGCCTCGGCCGAGGTGGTGATCCACTCGGACGTGGAGAGCGTGGAGGACGGCGCGGGGAAGATCTTCCAGTCGCTGTTGGATCTCGGGTACGTGACGGTCGAGGAGCTGAAGATCATCACGGGCAAGAAGATGAAGGCGCAGCCTCCGACGAAGACCGAGGTGACGCGCGTGTCGTCGGCCCCGAAGTCGGGCAAGGCGGCGCCGGCGGCCAAGGCGGCACCGGCGGCCAAGGCGGCACCGGCGGCCAAGGCGGCGGCGAGCGCGGGCAAGGGCGCCAAGGCGCGTCCGGCGGCCCGGGCGGCGCGGGTGGCGAAGCCGGCGGCCAAGAAGGCGGCTGCTCCGAAGCGCAAGGCCCGCTAGCCGGGCGGCCCATCCCCCTCCTGCCGAGGGAGGGGCGTGGACCCGAGCGTCTCGAGGACCCCCAGGTTGCACGGGCAACCCGGGGGTTCTTCGTTTATAGAGGTGCCCCCATGCTGACCCCCGAGCGCATCCAGGCCCTGTGTGATTCCTCCCGTCCCAAGCTGGAGGCGATGCGTGCGGCGTTGCGCGCGCACGGCTCGGCGCTGGTGGCGTTCTCGGGAGGAGTGGACTCCACCTTCGTGCTGAAGATCGCGGTGGAGGAGCTGGGCGAGCGGGCCCTGGCGCTGACGGCGTTGTCGGCCTCGGTGGCGCCGGAGGAGGAGCGGGAGGCGCGGGAGCTGGCGGCGAAGCTGGGCGCGCGGCACATGGTGGTGTCGAGCGACGAGCTGGCCAACCCGAGCTACGCGGCCAACCCGACCAACCGCTGCTACTTCTGCAAGACGGAGCTGTACGATCTCTGCGAGGCGAAGCGGAAGGAGCTGGGGCTGGAGGTGGTGCTGGACGGCTTCAACGCGGACGATTTCAAGGATCATCGGCCGGGGCACCAGGCGGCGAAGGAGCACGCGGTGCAGTCGCCGTTGGCGAAGGCGGGGCTGACGAAGGAGGAGATCCGGGCGTGGAGCCACGCGCTGGGGCTGCCCACGTGGGACAAGCCGCAGATGGCGTGCCTGGCGTCGCGGATTCCGTACGGCACGTCGGTGACGCGGGAGCGGCTGTTCCAGATCGCCGGGGCGGAGTCGGAGCTGCGCAAGAGGGGCTTCCGGCAGTTCCGGGTGCGCTACCACGACGAGATCGCGCGCATCGAGCTGGCGGCGGAGGAGTACGAGCGCTTCCTGTCGGCGGAGGTGCGGCGCGAGGTGGACCAGGCGCTGAAGGCGCTGGGCTTCAAGTTCGTGGCGTTGGACCTCGAGCCGTTCCGTTCGGGGCGGATGAACGACGCGGCGGGGATTCAAAAGCCGGCGGACGCCCACCCCCTGCCGGTGGTGAGCTGATCCAACAGGTGATCCCGCGCTGATCCGCGGCTGATCCCAGCCTGATCCCCCGTCTGATCCGTTCCTGATCCGCGAAGCCTCCCCCCTCGCCCTCCGGGAGAGGGTCGGGGTGAGGGTATCTCGCACCCCGAATTCTCCCTGTGCGGGCGCCGGGATTTTGGATCCGCGAGCGGATCGGACGTAGAGCAGAGCGGCTGCGTGCGCGGCCCTCCTGTGATCCGGTTCTGATCCCAGGTGATCACCAGGTGATCTGACGGGTGCGGGGATTTTCTTGCGATCCGATGCGTCTGTGGGACTCTGTGCGCACCTGTAGGAGACAACGCACATGGACATGAATCCTCGCCTCACCTCGGTGGTGTTCCGTCTCAACCGCGAGAAGCTCGATGCGCTCAAGGAGCTGTCGCGCTCGACGAGGATCCGCCAGAGCGAGTACCTGCGAGAGGCGATCTCGGATCTGCTGACGAAGTACGAGGATCGCCTAGTCGACTAGGCGGCGGCCGCGGAGTCCGAGTCAGCCGGGTAGAAGGGAGGCGCCAGGGGGAGACCCGGGGCGCGGGCCCGCTCCTCGGCGGGGAACGGATCCACGGCGGACGGGTAGAGCACCTCCCAGAGCAGGAGTCCCTGAGCCGGAGCCTTGAGGCCGGGGATGGAGGTGCCCCGGTCCAGCGCGGAGCGGTAGAGCTCCTCGGAGAGGACGCCGGCGGCGGTGAGCAGCGCCGAACCCACGAGGTAGCGCACCTGGTAGCGCCCGAAACCATCCCCCCGGAGCCGGACCTCGAAGAGGCCATGGCCCAGCTCGTGGAGGGTGGAGGACTCCAGGGTGCGCGGCTTGCGCAGGCTGGAGTGCTCGTGGAAGGCGTAGAAGTCGCGGCAGCCCACGGCGGCGCCGAGCAACTCGGCGACGCGCTCGGGCTTCAACGCACTGCCCTCCATCAACCGGGGCTCGGTGGAGGGCTCCATGACGAAGGGCCGCCACGCCTCGGAGACGGTGCCGCCGAGCTGGATGCGGTAGCGGTACTCCTTGCCGGCGGCGCTCCACTGGGCATGGAAGCCGTCGGGCGGACGCCGGGCGACACACAGGCCGAGATCCGGCGGGACGTGGGGCGGGAGCCGCTCGGAGAGCATCTCCGAGGTGTAGCAGGGAGGCAGCCGGACACTGACGACCTGCATGCGGGCATGGACGCCGCGGTCGGTGCGGCCGGCGGCCATGACGGTGTAGGGGACACCGGCCTTGCGGAGCGAGGCCTCGAGGGTCTCCTGGACGGTGGGGCCTTCCGGCTGACGCTGGTAACCACGGAAGTGGGTGCCGCGGTACCAGATCCACAGGGCGGCGGGGGTTCTTTTCACGGAGGGTAGGGGCGAGCGAGCGGAAGGAAGTGGAAGGGGCGTTGTGATGGCCCGTGCGGCCTGGGATACTTCCCGGCCCATGTCGGCTGCACAAGACCTCCATGACCCCGAGAGGGAGCAACTCGATTCCCACTGGCTCTACCGCCAGGGGGACCTCGTCCTCGGTCCCCTGACTGGCCACCAACTGGTGGAGAAGCTCTACGCGGGAGTACTGACCGGGAAGACGGAGGTGTCCTCCACCGGCCCGAGCGGTTTCCGCAAGCTCGAGGAGCTGGAAGCCTTCCGGCTGCACGTGTCCAGGGCGGCGGCGAAGCAGCGGGTGGAAGCCGAGGCCCGGGCGCTGCGCGCGCGGCGGACGCGACAGGCGCTGCTCGCGGGAGCCGTGGCGCTGATGGTGCTCGGCGGACTGGGGGCGGGGGCGTGGCAGATCGCCCGCTACTCGTCGGTGTACCTGCCGGGCGTCGAGCGCGACGAGCTTCTCCATCGAGATGTCCGTGCCGGTCATCACCGTGGCCAGGCGCTCCGGTTCCGAGGAGCTGTTCGAGTACCCGGGCGAGCCGAAGCAGCGCACACCGGAGAAGACTCCCACCCCCAAGCCCACCGAGACGGTGCCGGACAAGCCGGACAAGCCGGAGAAGGTGGCCTCGGCCGCGCCGGTGGCGAAGCCGGATCGCCGTCCCACGGGCGGGCGGGCGTCGGGCAAGGTGATCACCGACGCGGATGGCATGTCCACGGAGGTCAACTACGACCAGGCGGCCATCAACCGGGTGGTGAAGCAGAGCCAGGCCACGCTGCACAAGTGCTTCAAGGCGGAGGCCGAGCGCCGTCCGGGCTTCGCCGCCAAGGTGCCGCTCGAGTTCACCATCGGCAACGACGGCCGGGTGGCGCAGCTCTGGGTGGACCATCCGCAGCTGAAGAAGGGACCGCTCTTCGACTGCCTGCTGGGCGAGATGAAGAAGTGGCCCTTCAAGCCCTACACGGGGGAGCGCGCGACAGTGAACCTCGCGTTCACCATCGGTAAGAGGTGAAGCAGGAGATGTAGGCGGCGGCGGGCCGCTTTTTTGCCCCCCCGGTTTTCCTGCCCGATACAGGGGGGCATGGTGACCGCTGCTGAAATCGACATCGAGAAGAAGGCCGCCTCCGTGCCCCCGGGCACCTTCCGCCACACCGTCCTGGTGGCGGCCAAGCGTTTCAAGTCCACCTGGGCCGAGCTGGGCAAGCTCCTGGTGCAGGTGCGGGACGAGAACCTCTGGGAGCCCTGGGGCTACAACTCCTTCGAGGCGTACGCCCTGAAGGAGCTGCACATCAAGAAGCAGACGGCGCTGAAGCTCACGCGCTCGTTCAGCTTCCTGGCCAAGCACGAGGCCCCCGAGGAGGTGTCCCAGCCGGACTTCCCCCAGAAGGCGCCCCCCTTCGAGGTCATCGAGGTCCTGGCGGACGCGGAGGAGCGCGGCCAGCTCTCGCCGCAGGAGTATCGTTCACTGCGTGACAGTATCTGGAACGCGGAGAAGCCGCCCAATGAACTGAAGAAGGAGTTCGCGGAGCGCTTCCCGAAGCCGCCGCCGGAGCCCCCCCCGGAGAGCCTCCAGGTGAGGAAGCTGGCGCAGTTGGCCCGGAAGCTGGCTGCCGAGGTGTCCGGGTGTCGCCGGGTACCCCATGCCATTGCCGAGCGGGCGGGCGCCCTGGCCGAGGACCTGGAGGAGCTCGCTTCGGGCGTGAATGACGCCTGAACGGGTGTTACTCAACGCTGACCTCGTCCGGCGGTGCACAGCCCGCCGGTCGACACATCCGAGATGGGCTTCCTGCGGATTCAGTCGGAGCCTATATTTTGTCGGACGGCTGTTCGAGACGTGGGCAGCCAGGCAATTTGGGTGTGGTGAGGGTGTCGGCTAGGTAGGCTCCGGGGAACCGGGGTCGGTGAACTCGGAGGCGGCAGTGAAGAAGGAGCACCACGTCAACCTGTCCTGCTCGTTCTGCGGCAAGTCCCAGCGCGAGGTCCGCAAACTCATCGCGGGCCCGACGGTCTACATCTGCGACGAGTGCATCAAGCTCTGTAACGACATCATCGCGGATGAGAACGAGCGCGAGGAGGGCAAGCCGCAGGTCAGCTTGCCGACGCCGATGGAGATCAAGGCGTTCCTCGACGATTACGTCATCGGACAGGACCAGGCGAAGAAGGTCCTCTCCGTTGCCGTCTACAACCACTACAAGCGCATCTATCAGAAGAAGCCGGCTGCGCGGCCGCGTCCGGGGATGAAGGCCTCGGGCGCGGATGAGGTGGAGCTGAGCAAGAGCAACATCTTGCTCGTGGGCCCCACGGGAAGCGGCAAGACGCTGCTGGCGCAGTCGCTGGCGCGTTTCCTCAACGTTCCCTTCACCATCGCGGACGCCACCAGCCTCACCGAGGCCGGCTACGTGGGTGAGGACGTCGAGAACATCATCCAGAACCTGCTCCACAACGCGGATTACGACGTGGAGAAGGCAGCGCGGGGCATCGTCTACATCGACGAGATCGACAAGATCGCCCGGAAGGGTGACACGCCGAGCGCCACGAGGGACGTGGGCGGCGAGGGCGTGCAGCAGGCGCTCTTGAAGATCATCGAGGGAACGCGCGCCAATGTGACGCCGCGGGGTGGGAAGAAGTACAACCAGCAGGAGTACGTGCAGGTTGATACGACGAACATCCTGTTCATCTGCGGCGGCGCGTTCCACGGCATTGATGGAGTGATCAAGCGCCGGGTGGGCGAGAAGGGCCTGGGGTTCGGGGCGAAGATCACCCACCGGGAAGAGCGCAGCGTGGGCGAGCTGCTGGCGATGGTCGAGCCGGAGGACCTGATGAAGTTCGGGATGATTCCCGAGTTCATCGGCCGTCTGCCGGTGGTGGCGACGCTGAACGACCTGAAGGAAGAGGATCTGATCACGATCCTCACCCAGCCGAAGAACGCGCTGATCAAGCAGTACCAGAAGCTCTTCGAGATGGAGAAGGTGAAGCTGACCTTCACGAAGGAGGCGCTGAAGGCGATCGCGAAGGAAGCGATGCGGCGCAACTCCGGAGCGCGCGGCCTGCGTGCCATCCTCGAGGACGCGATGCTGGACATCATGTACGACGTCCCGTACCGGGATGGGGTGAAGGAGTGCAAGATCACCGAGACGGTGGTGACCAAGCACGAACCGCCTCAACTGGTGATGGAGAAGGAGAAGAAGTCGGCGTAGCCCGGCGTCTCTCCGCGTAGAAAAGCCCCCGTTGCCCACCGAGGCACGGGGGCTTTTCCACTTCCTCGATCACTGTGCCAACTTCCCCCCAATTTCCCCTCTCCCCTCGGGAGAGGGACGGGGTGAGGGTGCGTGTACAGATCGTCCCACGGTGAACTGGATCGACTCGGGTTGCTCGCGCTGTGCCGGCGGCTCCGGGCGGACACCACGGATGCCGAGTCCCTGCTGTGGAGACTGCTGCGGGCCCGTAGGCTGGTGGGGGTGAAGTTCCGGCGCCAGCACCAGTTCGGTCCGTACATCCTCGACTTCTACTCGCACGAGGCGAAGCTGGTGCTCGAGCTGGACGGGGACGGCCATGCACAGCCGGAACAGCAGGCACGGGACGCGGAGCGCACGGCGTTCCTGGAAGCCCACGGGCTGACAGTGCTGCGGTTCTCGAATCGGGACGTGCTGCAGGAGACGGAGGCCGTGCTCACACGGATCTGGACCCAGGTGAGCACGCACCCTCACCCCGTCCCTCTCCCGGAGGGCGAGGGAAAATAGGCACAGAGGGAGAGCAGGCTCGCGTGGGAAGCAGGCGCGCGCGGGAGCGCGAGGTCAGCTCACCCGCACCGTGGTCTTCATCTCGCGGCCGGTGGCCGGATCCCTGGCGCGCATGGTGAGGATGCCTTCCACGTTCACGTCGAAGGTGATCTCCACCTGCACGGTGCCTGCCCGGGCCGGGCGGATCCCCGAGAAGGTGAACTCGCCCAGCATGTCGTTCTTCGCGACCATCTCGTGGTCGCCCTGGAAGATGCGCATGGCCAGCTCGGTCTGGTTGTCCATGCTCGTGGTGGCGACCACCTGCTTGGCGTTCGGAATCGGGGCGTTGCGCGGGAACACCGTGTGGAAGGCCCCGCCCGCGCGCTCCAGGCCGATCGCCATCGGAATCACATCGAGCAGTTGCAGCCGCAGGCTCGAGTTGTCCTCCAGCGACTTGGCGTACAGCGCCGCGCCCACGGCCACGGCTTCGTCCGGGTGTACACCCTTGCTCGGCGTCTTGCCGAAGAACTTCGTCAGCCGATCCTGCACGACGGGCATGCGCGTCTGCCCACCCACCAGCAGCACCTCGTCGATGTCCTTGGTGCTCAGCCCCGAGTCCACCAGCACCCGCGCCACCATCTGGAGCGTGCGATCCACCAGGTGGTTCGTCAGCTTCTCCAGCATCTTGCGCGTGAACTTCATCTCGATGTTCAGCGGCTGGCCCTGCGCCGTCATCGTGATGAAGGGGATGTTGAACTGCACGTCATCGCGCGCCGACAGATCGATCTTCGTGCGCTCGGCGAGATCCTTGATGCGCTGCATGGCCACGGGATCCGTGGCCAGATCGATCCCCGTCTTCGACGCGAAGTCCGTCAGGACGTGGTGGATGATGGCGTTGTCGAAGTCGATGCCGCCCAGGAAGACGTCACCGCCGGTGGCCTTCACCTCGAAGATGCGATCGCGGATCTCGATGATGGAGACGTCGAAGGTGCCGCCGCCCAGGTCATAGACGAGCACCTTCTTGTTGACGCCCTTGCCGGCGCCGTAGGCGAGGGCCGCGGCGGTGGGCTCGTTGATGATGCGGACCACCTCGAGGTCGATGAGCTTGCCCGCTTCCTTCACGGTCTGGCGCTGCCGGTCGTTGAAGTAGGCCGGCACCGTCACCACGGCGCGCTTGATGGGCGTCTTGAGGTAGTTGGCGGCGACGTCGCGGATCTTGTTGAGGATCTTGGCGCTGATCTCCTGGAGGGAGAACTCCTTCTTGCCCACGTCCAGGACGACGCCGCTCTTCTTGCCGGGGCGCACCGAGTACGCCACGACCTTCTTCATGGCGTCGACGATGTCGCTCTTGTAATGCCGCCCGACCAGACGCTTGGAGCCGTAGATGGTGTTCTTCGGATTGAGCTGCCACTGGCGCTTGGCCTCGTAGCCGATCAACTCGTTGCCCTTGTCGTCGATCGCGAAGATGGAGGGGATGGTGTACTCGCCGCCCTTGTAGGGGATGAGCTTCACGTTCCCACCGTCCTCGACGATCGCGGCGCACGAGTTGGTCGTGCCGAGGTCGATGCCGATGATGGGATCCTTGTGCATCGCGCGTGGACTCCGAAGAAAGGGGGGCTCGGGGCGAGGGGAAAGCGCCCCGGCTTATCAACTCGCGAGGTTAGTGCAACTTCACTGGGGTCGCGAGCGAGAGTAGGCGTCCAGCACGCCAGGGAACTGGAGCAGGTTCACCCCGGGAGCATCCAGGAGGCCCTCGGCCGAGACCCCCGGGGACAGCCGCAGGGCCGCCACCTCCAGCGACACGCCGGTCTCCCCGGCGGGATCCGTTCCTGCTCCGGCGGGCGAGTCCGGTACCCGCACGGCCGCTCCGCCCGCCTCCAGGGCGAAGAACACCACGTGCCGTCCCTGGGCGCCGGTGAGCGTCACCCGGGCGAGCCCCGCGCCCGCTCCGGCCAGGTTGTTCCAGCTCGCCGGGGAGGGGGTGAGGGTGCGGCTCGCGGGTGTGTAGGCCGCGGTGGGCACGGGCAGGAAGGCGGGCATGGAGACACGGGTGGGGAGCGAGGGCGCGCGGACGATGCTCCCGCTGACCGAGCCCCCCGAGGTGCCGGACGTGGCGAGAACCCACACTCCGGGTGTGCCCACCTCCGTCCCTCCGTACGGCGCGCCGCTGCGCAGCAGCACCGGCTGGACGGGCCGGGTCCCATCCGGCCAGGCCGCTCCGGCCGCCTGGGAGGCGAGCCCCAGGGGCATGAGACCCGCCTCGGGGGAGAAGCTCCACGGCGGCAACCACGGCGGTATCGAGGCCGGAGGGGAGGTGGGGGATCACCACCTCGGTGCGGCGGAGCTGCTCGCGGCGGGGGCGGTGGGTGAGGCCGGTGAAGCGGCTGTAGTCCGGGAGATCCTCGCTGCCCACGCAGCGGGTGGTGTCCGAGCACAGGCCATCCCCATCGAGGTCCGTCTCGTCCGGCACGTAGGGCAGGTGGGTGATGGGGGTGAAGGCCTGGAGGGCGTAGTCCATCGCGCCGGTGTAGGCGAGCAGGTCCGTGGGGCGGAGGCTTGTGGCGCGGGCGAGCGGCAGCTTGCCGGCGAAGGCCACGGCGGTGCGGCGCCCGGCCTGTCCCAGTCCATACGAGCGCGTCTTGATCTCCGTGTTGCCCGCCAGCCCGAGGGTCGCGTACGCCACGAGGCCGCCGGGAGCGGGGATGCGCTGGGTGAGGCCGGGGAGGGGAACGAGGAAGGTCTCCCCGAAGAGGTTGCCGAGGTCCACCGCCGTCGGATCCCCGGCGGACAGCACCGAGACGCCGAGCGAGAGCTCGCCGGAGGAATGCACCTCGTTGAAGCTGATGCCCGCGTTGAAGCCGGCGGCGCCGTGGACGGGGTTCTCCCCGAGCGGCAGCAGCACGTCGCGCGCGGGCGTGGAGACCACGGAGACGCGGTCATACCGGGGACGCGAGTCCGCCCGGGTCTCGGCCGAGGCGGCGGAGAAGCTGGCGGTGGCTCCGGTGAAGCCGGGGAAGAGGGCCACGCCGAACGCATCCGTCGTCACCGTGAGGGGGGTGGGGCAGGGGCCGGAGGCGGGCGGCGCGTCACAGCCGAGCACCTCCACGTCGGCGAGCGGGCGCCGGGAGGCCGCATCCACCACGATGATCCGCCGGCCGCTCTCCAGGGAGGGCAGCACGGTGAGGGTGGCCTCCTGGGGAGACACCACCGAGCCCACGGGCCGTGCCTGCACGCGCACCGTTCCGGAGGACACGGCCGTCACCAGGCCCGAGGGCGACACCCTCACCGCGCCACTCGCGTCCAGTGGCGAGAAGCTGGCCTCCGAGAGGGGGAAGCTGGCTCCGTCCAGCGTGAAGGCCACCAGCGAGAGCTGTGCGGTATCACCCACCACGAGCGTGAGCACCCGGGGGCTCAGGGCGATGGAGACGATGTTGGCCGTCGAGGGCGCGGGGCGGCAGGCGCCATCCGTGCAGGCCTCGCCCGGAGCGCAATCCGCGTGCCCCCGGCAACCACCCGGCACGCACCGGCTCGCCACACAGGTGAATCCCGAGGCGCACTCGCTGCCATCGGTGCACGCGGCGCCCGGCTGGCAATGCGAATCGCGGCAGTACGCGGTGGCGGCACATTCCGTGTCCAGCAGGCAGCGCGGCAGCTCCTGGCAGATCTTCGTCGCGCAGTCGAAGCCCGGAGGACAGGTGGCCGGGGTGAAGGCCCGGCACTCGGTGTTGGGGCCGCACTCCACCTGGGACTCGCAGGTTCTGGTACTCGAGGCAGCGGCCCGCGGTGGCGCTGGTGCAGTACTGGCCCGAGGGGCAGTCGGCCTGCGTGGCACACCCGGCGCGGGCGCACGTCCCGGCCTCGCAGACGAAGCCCGCGCCGCAGAGCTGATCATTCACGCACTGGCGCAGACAGTCGCCCGCCCGGCAGACGTAGAGCAGCGAGGCCACGCGCGGATCCACCCCGGGAGCGCAATCCGTGGCCTGGGCACAGGGGGCCTGACACACGCCCTGGACCACCTCACAACGCTGTCCGGCCGGGCAGTCGTCCGCCGAGGTGCATGCGGCGGCCGTGACACACCGGCCCTCGCGGCAGGACTGATTGGCGGCACAGGCCGCGTCCGAGCCACATTGGCACTGGCCCTCCATGCAGGCGAAGCCCTCGGCACAGTCCGTGGCCTGGGTGCACTCGGGACGGGGAGCGCACGAGCCCCCCGCGCATACCTGTCGACTTCCGCACTCGGTGTCGTCGAGGCAAACCGGACCACAACCGCCCAGGCGGCACCGGCCTCCGGGACAATCCGTGTCCGTGTCGCACGGCGTCGTCGAGGTAGGCGGGCAGGCGGAGAGCACTGCCAACAACACAACGGAAACAAGAGCCCTGGACATCCCGCTCTCCGAGGGGAAAGTTCCGGGGGGTCCGCGCGACGTGGCGGCGACCGTCCGGTGTGGTTAGTGGGTTCCTGAACTACAGCACAGAGGAGTCATCCCGTGGAAGCCAAGCGATACCTGCAGGAAGTGGGCGCCCAGGTGTCCGACGACTTCGTGAAGAATCGCTCGATTCTGTCCTTCGAGGAGTACGTCACGCTCTTCATGGGGGATCCCCGGGGACAGTCGCGCAACGCCGCCCAATACCTGCGCGACGTGATGGACCATTACGGCACGGAGACGGTGCCGCACCCCACGGGGAAGATCCGCCGCTTCAAGGTCTTCGACGTCCCCGCCAGTGACCGGGATGGCCGGGTCGGTGTCTCCGGCCAGGAGGATGTGCAGAACGCCATCTACCGGCTGCTCGGCAACTTCACGCGCGCCGGCCGCATCAACAAGCTCATCATGCTGCACGGCCCCAACGGCAGCGCGAAGTCCACGCTCGTCAACGCGCTCAAGGCGGGCATGGAGGACTACTCGCGCCAGCCCCAGGGGGCCCTCTACCGCCTCAGTTGGATCTTCCCCTCGGAGAAGCTCGTCAAGGGCTCCATCGGCTTCGGTGGCGAGCGCGCGGCGGCCACGGTCGGCTCGGGCACGGCGGGGGACCTGTCCACCTACGCGCACCTGGACGCCGAGTCCATCGACGTGCGCATCCCCTGCGAGCTGCGCGACCATCCGCTCTTCGTCGTCCCTCCCTCCGAGCGCCAGCGGCTGCTCGAGGGCGCGCTGAAGAAGAAGGGCCTGGGCAACGGGGACGGGCAGGGTGACAGCGACTTCGTGCTCTCCGACTACATGGTGCACGGAGAGCTGTGCCACAAGTGCCGCAGCATCTACACGGCGCTGCTGGCCAACTACAAGGGCGACTACCTCCAGGTGCTGCGCCACGTGCGCGTGGAGCGCTACTACATCTCGCGCCGCTACCAGGTGGGCACGGTGACGGTGGAGCCGCAGATGAGCGTGGACGCCATGTACCAGCAGGTGACGGCGGACCGCACCCAGCTCAACGTCCCGCCCGCGCTCCACAACGTGGCCCTCTTCGAGCCCCACGGCCCGCTGGTGCACGCCAACCGCGGCCTCATCGAGTACTCGGACCTGCTCAAGCGCCCGCTGGAGGCCTTCAAGTACCTGCTGGGCTTCAGCGAGACGTCCCAGGTGCCCCTGGAGCACTTCGTGCTGCAGCTCGACGAGGTGCTCATCGCCTCGTCCAACGAGAAGCACCTGGGTGCCTTCAAGGAACTGCCGGACTTCGCCTCCTTCAAGGGCCGCATCGAGCTGGTGCGCGTGCCCTACCTGCGCCGCTTCAAGCTGGAGCAGCAGATCTACGACGCGCAAATCACTCCCACCACCGTGGGCAAGCACGTGGCCCCGCATGCCACCGAGGTGGCCGCCATGTGGGCCGTGCTCACCCGCCTCAAGAAGCCCATTCCGGATCGCTACGCGCCCGAGGTGAAGGAACTGGTGGATCAGGTGACGCCGGTGGAGAAGATGCACCTGTACGAGGAGGGCGTGGTGCCGGACCGGCTCAGCCTCTCGCACGGCAAGGAGCTGCGGAAGCTGCGCACGGACATGTACGAGGAGTCCGACGCCTACCCCAACTACGAGGGCCGCAGCGGCGCCAGCGCCCGGGAGATCAAGACGGCGCTCTTCAACGCCGCGCAGAACGCCGACTACAAGTGCCTCAACGCCCTGGCGGTGATCGAGGAGCTCGAGGCCATCTGCAAGGACAAGAGCGTCTACGAGTTCCTCCTGCAGGAGGTGGTGGACGGCTACCACGACCATGAGGAATTCGTGCGCGCGGTGGAGGCCGAGTACCTCGACCGGGTGGACGAGGAGGTCCGTGAGTCCATGGGGCTCGTCTCCGAGGGCCAGTACCGCGAGCTGGTGGAGCGCTACGTCTACAACGTGAGCCACTGGGTGAAGGGCGAGAAGATCCGCAACCGGATTACCGGCGGCATGGAGCGCCCGGACGAGCAGCGCATGGCGGAGATGGAGGCCATCGTCATGCCGCGGGGCGAGGATCCGGGCGAGTTCCGCCGCGGGCTCATCTCGCAGATCGGCGCGCACAAGCTGGACAACCCGGACGCGGACATGGACTACCCGCGCATCTTCCCGGACATGTTCCGCCGCCTGCGCGATCACTACTTCGAGGAGCGCAAGCGCGTGCTGCGCCGCAACAAGGAGAACGTCCTCAAGTACCTCTCCGAGGAGCGCGGCTCGCTGTCCTCGCGCGAGCAGACCCAGGTGGAGAGCACCCTCAAGACGATGCACGAGCGCTACGGCTACTGCGAGCACTGCGCCAAGGACGCCATCCTCTTCCTCATGAAGAAGCGCTACGGGTGATTCCCCCGGAAGCAGCCGGGCGGGCGGGCGCCCGGTGGCCGTGATGCTTTCCGAAACCGCGTTACAGCGGGGATGATGGGGACTCTTTAAAGGTAGAGGGGTTTTGTTCCCTCCACCCCCAGCATCGGAGCGTCGATGAACCGTTTCTCCCTGGGCCTGCCCGCCCTCTTCGCCATGCTCTCCTGCGCTGCCTCCCCGACGCCCCCTCCGCTCTCCGAGGCGGCGGGCACCGGTGGGGCGGGCGGCACTCCGGTGGTGATGCAGCAAGTGGGCGCCTTGACTCCCCGGCTCACGCGCAAGGAGCAGGTGAAACGGATCCTCCCCCACAACGTCCGGCTCTCCATCCTCGAGGAGGGCAAGGCCCGGCGCACCGCCTCGGGCGTGGTGATCGGCAGCGAGCAGACGCCCGAGGGGCTCGTCAGCTACGTCATCACCAACGCGCACGCGGTGGAGATGGGCGACCTGAAGGACCCGCGCCTCGTGGCCATCGTGGACGATCGCGCCAACTCCACCGAGTACACGGCGCTCGTGGTGGCCACCGGTGTGGTGCCGGACATGGACCTGGCGCTGCTCAAGGTGCCGGGCCTGCCGCTGCGGCCCGCGCAGCTCGCCGCGGACGCGGAGCTGGAGCTGGGCGATGACGTGGTCGTGGCCGCCTCGCCCTTCGGCCGGGCCCTGTCGCTCTCCGGCGGCATGGTGTCCCAGGTGGAGTGGGACAAGGAGAGCAAGACGCCGCGCATGGTGAAGACGGACGCGGCCATCGGCTACGGGGCCTCGGGCGGCGGCATCTTCAGCCTCGAGTCCGGCAAGCTGCTCGCCATCGTCGAGGGCTACCGCACCGCCAAGGTGGGCTTCGCCGTGGCCGAGCAGAACTTCAGCTTCGACGTGCCCATGCCCGGCGAGACCTTCGCCGCGCCCAGCTCCAAGGTGCGCCTCTTCCTCCAGCAGAAGGGCTTCGCCCGGTTGCTGGGCACCGGTGCGGCGGGGACGGACCCGGGCACGGGCGGCTCCTCGCAGACCGCCAGCCGCTAGCCCCCGTCGCGAGCCTCCCTCGCGCTTCCGGCCGGAAATTCGACTGCGGGCCCCGCCACGGTACATCCGCCGGAGGCGGAGGCACGCATGGGCAATGACCGGAGCTCGTGGGATCAGTACTTCATGGACATCGCGCGTCAGGTGGCCAGCCGCGCCACCTGCGACAGGAAGCACGTGGGTGCCCTCCTGGTCCGCGACAGGACCATCCTCTCCACCGGGTACAACGGCTCCATCCGTGGCCTGCCCCATTGCAGCGACGTGGGCCACATGATGGAAAACGGACACTGTGTGGCCACCGTCCACGCCGAGGCCAACGCCATCATCCAGGCCGCCAAGAACGGCGTGCGGATCGACAGCGAGCGGGACAAGCCCACAACGCTCTACACCACCGCCAGTCCCTGCTGGCCGTGCTTCAAGCTGATCGCGAACGCGGGCGTGCACCGCATCGTCTACGGCGAGTTCTACCGTGATCCGCGCATCTTCGAGTACGCGGGCCGGCTGGGCATCGAGCTCGTGGGCCCGGGCCCCGCCGAGCAGCCCGGCGAGCGCTGATCGCGCCGCTCACACTGTTGTCCGCTGCACGAACCAGGCGTGGACTCGAACTGCAGTACGAGTGAAGCGTCTGATCGGGGACATCTGAACAGCCGAGTGTCCGACGGTTCGTTGTGGGAATTCCTCCCAGTCAGCAAGAATTACCGCCCCAGGGTTGACGGTACTTGGGCGGCTCCCTAAATCCTCGCAGCGACAGGGCGGCGGGTGTGAAGGGCGCCGGTCAATCTCTAGGAGCTTTCGTGATTACCTCCACGGCTGCGAACAGCGGTGCGCCCTCGGTGCGCGAAGGGGCGGACCCGGTGGTGGATGCCGCTCGTTACAGTGCGGTGCCCTCACTGATGGATAGCCTGCTGCACGATGTGCGCAATCCCCTCAACGCGCTCTCCATCCACCTGGAAGTGCTGTCCGAGAAGTTGAAGGCCGAAACGGGCCAGGTGCCTCCCTCGCAGGAGAAGAACCTCAAGTCCATGCGCGATCAGATCCAGCGCGTGGACGGGATTCTCCGGCGCTTCGCCGAGTTCATCGTGAACCGCCCGGGCGTGCCCGGTGACGCGGACCTGTCGGAGACGGTGACGCGCGCCCTGGAGGTCCTGGCGCACGAGAGCCGCAAGCGGCGCCTCCAGGTACGCCAGGCCATCTCCGCCGGGGTGCGGGCACGGCTGTCGGACACCGGCGAGCTGGGTTTCCTGGTGGTGCAGGCCCTGATGAGGGGCTACGGCCGCTCGGAGCAGGGCGCGGACGTGCTGGTGGCGGTCCGCGCCGAGGAGTCCCGGGCCGTGCTCGAGGTGGTGGATGCCAACACCTCGCCCACGGAGTCCACTCCGGAAGCCGCCGCGGCCCTGGAGCTGCGGTGTGCGCAGCTCGGTGTGGAGCTGCAGCTGCGCCCGGGCATGTGCCGGCTTTCGTTCCCGCTCGTCTGATCCAGCGAGCGGTGGTGGTCGCAACGTTTCCTTTATCTGGGTTGTTCTAGATGTCTGGAGGTATTCACGTGGGCAGCGCGCGAATTCTGGCCGTGGACGACGAGCGCGATACGTGTGAGGCGCTGGCGGAGATGTTGACCGCCTGGGGCCACAAGGTCGAGACCGCGTTCGACGCGCACGATGCTCTGCGCAAGGCGGGCGAGTTCCGCCCGGACGTGGTCCTGTCCGACCTGGCCATGCCGGAGACGGACGGTCTGGGCTTGTTGCGCGCGCTGCGCGACGAGCTGCCGGACTGCCCGGTGGTGCTCCTCACCGGTCATGGCACCATCGCCGCCGCGGTGGAGGCCATCCGCGAGGGCGCCTATGACTTCATCGTCAAGCCGCTCGACACCGCGCGGCTGAAGGTCTGCATCGACCGGGCGCTGGAGAAGAAGGAGACGATGCGCGAGGTGCAGGGCCTGCGCCGGCGCCTCAAGCAGCTCGGCTCCTCGGACTTCATCGGCCAGTCGGCGAACATGCGCAAGGTGTTCGAGCTCATCGAGAAGGTGGCCCCCTCCAAGGCGAGCGTGGCCATCTCCGGTGAGTCCGGTACGGGCAAGGAGGTGGTGGCGCGCTCCATCCACAACCTGTCCCAGCGCCGCGACAAGCCCTTCGTCGCCATCAACTGCGCCTCCATCCCCGCCACCCTGATCGAGTCGGAGATCTTCGGCCACGAGAAGGGCGCCTTCACCGGCGCGGATCAGCGCCGGCCCGGCGTCTTCGAGCTGGCCCATGGCGGCACGCTCTTCCTGGACGAGCTTCGGTGAAATCCCCATCGAGCTGCAGGCCAAGCTGCTGCGCGTGCTCGAGGAGAGCCGGCTGCGGCGGCTGGGCGGCAAGGTGGAGCTCGAGGTGGACGTGCGCGTGCTGTGCGCCACCAACCGCGATCTCAAGAAGGAGATCGAGGCCAAGCGCTTCCGCGAGGATCTCTACTTCCGCCTCAACGTCTTCCAGATCGCCCTGCCGCCCCTGCGCGACCGGCGCGATGACGTGCCCATCCTGGTGCAGCACTTCGTGGAGAAGTTCCGCGGGGACTCGGCCAAGCGCGTGACGGGGGTGCACCCGGACGCGATGGAGACCCTGAAGAACCACGAGTGGCCGGGCAACATCCGCGAGCTGCGCAACGCCGTCGAGCGCGCCGTCATCCTCTGCGATGGCGAGCTCATCATGCGCGAGCACCTGCCCCCCGACATGGCGGGCAAGAGTCCCGAGCGCCACACCTTCCGCCTGCCCTACGGGCTGTCGCTCGACGCGGTGGAGCGCGAGTACATCCTCGGCAGCCTCCAGCGCAACGGCAACAACAAGGCCCGCACGGCCGAGGTGCTCGGGGTGAGCGAGAAGACGCTCTACAACAAGCTCAACCGCTACGCGGCCGAGGCCCGCCAGCAGGGCGGCAAGGATTCCCAGGGCAACACCCTGTCGGGCCATGGCGGCCCGTCGCTGGGCAGCAACCCGGAAATCCGCTGATCGCCGTCCCACCGCGTCCTACCTACTTCAGCGGAACCTGACCCGGAGCCGACCTGTCCGGTTGGCCCGGTCATGCACTCCCCGTCCACGTCCAGATACCGGGAGAGCGTGCGCCAGGGCGCATGTTCCTCATGTGGACGAGGCATGACGCGGTGCGCGAAGCGCGGGGTGGGATACCCCGTCTTCGCTTGACTCACAGGGTCACTGCGGGCGATCCTTCCGGTACACACACCCACGGGGTAGCCGGTGATACAGCTCCCTACTCAGGAGCACCTCCGGTGTGCCCTCTCCGCGGCTGTCAAGAATAAGACGGAGACCGGCCACGCGCCCGTGGGCGTCAAGGAAGGCCACGTTTTCATGAGCGACGCGCGAGTTCTTCACTTCTTCGGCGGCAAGGGCGGGGTGGGCAAGACCACGCTCGCGGCGGCGTACGCGCTGCGGCTCGCGGATGAAGCGCCCAAGGAGAAGGTGCTGCTCGTCTCGTTGGATCCGGTGCGTTCGCTGTCGGATCTGCTGAACAAGAAGCTGTCGGCGAAGCCGGTGAAGGTGGAGGAGGACGAGGCCGCGGCCGCGGCCGCGAAGGAGAGCAAGCCGGAGCCGAAGGGCAAGGGCAAGGCGGCGAAGGGCAAGGCGGACGGGGGCCTGTGGGCGATGGAGGTGGAGCCCGCCGCGCTGTCCAAGGGATTCCTGGCGAAGTACGTGCCGGCGCTGCAGAAGGCGGCGGTGAAGGGCCAGCACCTGACGGAGGAGGACCTGGGCAAGCTGTACGGCCAGGCCACGCCGGGGCTGGAGGAGCTGCTGGGCCTGCTGCACGTGGTGGAGCTGGCCGAGAGCGGCGAGTTCGACCGGGTGGTGGTGGACACGGCGCCCACGAGCCACACGCTGCGCCTGTTCGACATGCCGGTGGGGCTGCGCAAGTTCCTGGGGATGGTCAAGGCGGGGGCGGAGCGGGCCGCTGGCAAGGTCAAGAAGGCGGCGGCACCCTCGGAGGAGCAGGTGTTCCTCGAGGAGTTCGCGGCCAGGGCGGAGAAGCTGCTGGCGCTGCTGAAGGATCCGGCGCGCTCGGCCTTCCACCTGGTGACGCTGGGCGAGCCGGTGCCCGAGGCGCAGACGCGCATGTATTTCACGCAGTTGCGCGAGCGCGGGATTCCGGTGGTGGAGGTGGTGGTCAACCAGGTGGAGGACAAGGAAGGCTGTACGGCCTGCCAGGGCCGCCGCGGGTTGCAGGCGCCGCACGTGCGCAAGTACCAGGCGCTGGACAAGAACGTGCCGGTGCACCTGGTGCTCAAGCGCGAGGTGGCGCCGCGGGGCCTGGAGCTGCTCAAGCCCTTCGCCAAGGAGTGGGCGAGCGGCAAGGAGACGAAGACGATGGAGTTCGCCGCGTCCGAGGGCCCTCCGGCCCTGGTGCGCGCTCCGTCGATGCCGCCCATCGCGGCGCCTCCGCTGCCTCCCACGCGGCTGATCTTCTTCGTGGGTCAGGGTGGGGTGGGGAAGAGCTCGTGCGCGGCGGCCGCGGCGGTGACGCTGACGGAGAAGGAGGGGCCGGTGCTCCTCATCTCGACGGATCCGGCGCACTCGCTGTCGGACGTGCTGCAGAGCCGGCTGACGGACGTGGAGACGCAGGTCAAGGGCACCAAGGGCCTGTACGCGCGCGAGCTGGACATGGCGGGCTGGTTCGGCAACCTGCGCAAGCGCTGGAAGGAGAAGGCGGAGAAGGCCTTCGAGGGCGCGCCGAAGACGGGCAACGAGGTGCCGGCGGATCTGCTGCTGTTCCGCAACATGCTGGACGCGGCGCCTCCGGGCATCGACGAGCTGGCGGCGATGTCGTGCCTGACGGACGCGCTGGTGCAGGAGCGCTTCAAGCGGATCGTGGTGGACGGGGCGCCCATGGTGAATTCCATGCGCGTGGTGGAGCTGGCGGACACGGCCAAGGCCTGGTTCACGGCGCTGCACGGGGTGCTGTCCAAGTACAGGTCCAAGGGCCTGGGCGATCTGGCCGAGGACATGGGGGCGTTCCTCAAGCACATCAAGCGCTTCGAGGACGCGCTGGCCTCGCCCACCGAGTCGCGCTTCGTGGTGGTGACGCGGGGTGAGGAGCTGGCGGCGGCGCGCAGCGAGCGGCTGGTGGAGTACCTGAAGGAGCGCAAGCTGCAGGTGGAGCGCGTGCTGGTGAACCGGGTGGGTCCGAAGGCGGACTGCCCGAAGTGCGAGAACCGGCGGAAGAACGAGCTCAACGCGGCGAAGGTGATCGAGAAGAAGATCGGCCTGCCCGTCACGGTGGCGCCGGCGCTGGGCCGTCATCCGGCGGGTCTGCGCGAGCTGAAGGCGTTCCGGACGGCCTGGTACGCCCTGAGCGCCACGGCGAAGACGAAGGCGGCCTGAGGCTTCCGAGGCCTCCCCCCTCGCGCCTCCATCCCCTCTCCCCCCGGGAGAGGGACGGGGTGAGGGTTCCGAAAACCCCGGGTTGAGCCCGTGTCCAGGGTCACCAGGCGCCCAACCGGGGCATCCGCGGAATCACCCGGGGCAACTGGTACCGGAGCTTCTCGGCGAGCTTCCCGGGCCGGATGAAACCGCTCCTCGCGAGGCGTTGCCGTGCCGCGCTCGAGGCGCATGGCGAGCGCCGGCCCCGCGAGCAGCAGACAGAGCGCGGGGATGATGCACAGCCCCATCGGGACGAGGGTCGCGAACACGAGCCCGAGGGCGCGCCGGATCGGCGAGCTGCCGAGCCCGGGCGACTGGGCCAGCGTGCCGAGACAGCTCGCGAACAGGGCGCCGCCCAATAGCCCCAGGAGTGCGGCCAGCACCCAGCTCGCGCCGCCGAGCGCCGTGCCGAGCACGGGCTCGACGAGGCCCGGAGAGGCAGCCGCGAGCAGGAAGGCGAACAGGAACGGGGTGCTCGCCACCACGGCCACCAATCCCCACTGACGTCCCGCGAGTCGCACCATCCCCCGTCACCTCCTTGCTGGGAGGGTGAGCAGGGGGCGCTCGGCCGCCAAGTCCCCCCGGGCGGGCTCCGGATGGAATCCGTCCTAGGCTTCGCACTCGGACGGAGAGTCCTGAAACGCCCCCAACTCCTCGAATTCGAGCACTCCGCGAGGGGTCATCCGGCCCGGGAGGGGCTTCTTGCCCGGGAAGCTCAGGGTGATGGTCCGGCCCTTGATCTTGTACGTCCCGGTCTGCTCCTCGGTGCGGGTGGGATCCTCGATGATCCGCCGCCAGAGCACGACGCGCTTGCCGTCGGGGAAGGTGAGCCTGCGGGTGGAGCCGTAGACGCCCTCGCCGGGGGAGAACCAGGTGACGCGGCGCAGGAGCTCTCCGGGACATCGCCCTGACGCTCGGGGGAGCGGCCCAGCAGCTTCTGCCAGCCCAGGGTGTCGCGGATGGGGTCCAGGTCCGCGTCCTGCCTGGCCCGGGTGAGCCGGCGGGGATCCAACCGGACGGCCAGGTTGAGCCGCTCGAGGATCGTCTGCCGGTGGGCCGAGTACGGGCAGATCTGCCCCTGCTTGCGCAGCACGCCGAGGGTGGCGGCCACGTTGTAGTGGGCGAGGGCGAACTTGGGGTCGGCCTGGGCGGAGGCTTCGAACTTCTCCAACGCTTCAGGGTACTTACCGGCCTGGTAGAGGCGGAAACCCTCGGTGTTGAGGGCGCGGGCCGACTGGGCGGACGAGGGGGCGGCGAGGACGAGGGCGAACAGGAGCAGCAGGCGGTGCATGACACTCCGACGGATGGGAGGGAAGGGGGATTCTACGCACCGCGTAACGGGTTGCGCGTTGTAAAGGCCCACGGGCAGGTGATAGGGGTCCGGCGCCATGGCGAACGGCATCAACTATCCACTCGATTTCGAGCGCCCGCTCATCGAGCTGGAGAAGAAGATTGACGAGCTCAAGGCCCTCTCGGCGAGCGGCTCGGTGGATTTCACCTCGGAAATCTCCAAGCTGGAGAAGAAGGCCAAGAAGCTGCAGACGGAGATCTTCAGTGATCTCTCCCGCTGGCAGGTGGTGCAGTTGTCGCGCCACAGCTCGCGTCCGTATTTTCTCGATTACGTGCAGCACCTCTTCACGGACTTCTTCGAGCTGGCGGGGGATCGCCGCTTCGGGGAGGATCCCTCCATCGTGGGCGGCTTCGCGCGCTTCGATGGCCAGACGGTGATGCTGATCGGCCACCAGAAGGGGCGCAACACGAAGGAGAACATGGCGCGCAACTTCGGCATGCCGCGCCCCGAGGGCTACCGCAAGGCGCTGCGGCTGATGGAGATGGCCGAGCGCTTCGACAAGCCCATCCTCACCTTCGTGGACACGCCGGGCGCCTACCCGGGCATCGGCGCCGAGGAGCGCGGCCAGGCCGAGGCCATCGCGGTGAACCTGGAGGTGATGAGCCGGCTGACGGTGCCCATCATCGCCACGGTCATCGGCGAGGGCGGCTCCGGCGGCGCGCTGGCCATCGGCGTGGGCAACCGCGTGCTGATGATGGAGAACAGCGTCTACTCGGTCATCACCCCCGAGGGCTGCGCCTCCATCCTCTTCCGTGACGCCACCAAGGCGGCCAAGGCGGCGGACGCGATGAAGCCGACGGCCAAGGATCTCAAGGAGATGAACATCATCGACGAGATCGTCCCCGAGCCGGCCGGCGGTGCGCACCGCGACTACGCCAAGGCCGCGGACAACCTGGCCAAGGTGCTGCGCAAGAACCTGGCCGCGCTGTCGGAGCTGTCGGGCGACGAGCTGGTCCAGGACCGATATCAGAAGTTCCGCGCGCTCGGCGTGTTCTCCGGGCGCTAGCCGTACCCAAAGGAAGCCACACGCCCATGAGACCGCTCGTTCCGCCGTACATCGAGACGCTCAAGCCCTATGTCCCGGGCAAACCCATCGAGGAGACGGAGCGGGAGTACGGGCTCACGGGCGTCATCAAGCTGGCTTCCAACGAGAACCCGCTGGGGCCCTCGCCCAAGGCCATCGAGGCCATGCGGGCCGCGTCGCAGAAGGTGCACCTGTACCCGGACGCGAGCAGCTACGCGTTGGTGCGCCGGCTGGCCGAGCACCTGGGCGTGAAGCCGGAGGAGGTGGTTTTGGGCAGTGGCTCGAACGAGCTCATCGAGCTGCTCATCCGCACCTTCACCACGCCCGAGGACGAGGTGCTGCTGTCCAAGGGCTCGTTCCCGGCGTACCGCATCTCGGTGCAGGCGCATGGCCGGCCCTTCTCGGAGGTGCCCATGCGCGAGGGGCACCGGTATGACCTGGAGGCGATGGCGAAGGCGATCAACCCGCGCACGCGGATGATCTTCATCGCCAATCCGGACAACCCCACGGGGACGACGTTCGGGCGCCAGGAGTGGGAGGCCTTCCTGGCGAAGGTGCCGGAGCACGTGCTGGTGGTCCACGACGAGGCCTACTTCGAGTTCGTGGAATGGCCCGAGTACTTCAGCGCGGTGGAGTACTTCCGCGAGCACCCGAACGTGGTGGCGCTGCGCACGTTCAGCAAGATCTACGGGCTGGCGGGGCTGCGGCTGGGGTACGGGGTGATGGACGCGCGGCTGGTGGCGTACCTGCAGCGCACGCGGATGCCCTTCAACCTGACGGTTCCGGCGCAGATGGGCGGGCTGGCGGCGCTGGAGGACGCGGAGCACGTGCGGCGCACGCGCGAGCTCAACAGCGAGGGGCTGCGCTACTACCAGACGGAGCTGCCCAAGCTGGGGGCGAAGCTGGCGGAGAGCCACGCGAACTTCGTGCTGGCGGACTTCGGACGGCCGGCGATGGAGCTGTACGAGAAGCTGCTGCGCAAGGGCATCATCGTGCGGCCCATGGTGGGCAACGGCTACCCCACGTCGCTGCGCATCTCGGTGGGGACGCGCGAGGAGAACGTGCGCTGCGTGGCGGTGCTGCGCGAGGTGCTCGCCTCATGAGCGCTCGCCCCTTCATCGTGGCGATCGACGGCCCGGCGGGCGCGGGCAAGTCGACGGTGTCGAAGGTGCTGGCGCGGCGGCTGGGCTTCGCGCTGGTGGACACGGGAGCCATCTACCGCAGCGTGGCGTTGAAGGCGCGGCGCGAGGGGCTCGCGTTCGACGACGACGAGAAGCTGGGCGAGCTGCTGAGCCGGGTGCACATCTCCTTCCAGGTGGTGGGCGAGGACAACCACGTGTTCCTGGATGGCGAGGACGTGTCGGGGGAGATCCGGACGCCGGAGAACTCGATGGCGGCCTCGCAGGTGTCGAGCCGGCCGGTGGTGCGCGCGGGCCTGCTGTCGCTGCAGCGGCGGCTGGCACTGGAGACGCCGAAGGGCGCCATCCTCGAGGGCCGCGACATCGGGACGGTGGTGTTCCCGGACGCGGACGCGAAGTTCTTCCTGGAGGCGGATCCGGACACCCGGGCGCGGCGCCGCTTCGAGGAGCTCTTCCAGAAGGGCGTGGAGCGCTCGCTGGAGGACGTGCTGGCGGATCAGATCAAACGGGACCAGGACGACGCGTCGCGAGCGGTGGCGCCGCTGAAGCCGGCGGAGGACGCGATGCGGCTCGACTCGACGAGCATGCCGCTGTCCGACGTGGTGCGGATCCTGGAGCAGACGATCCTGGAGCGGATGTCCAAGCGCTAATTTCCCCTCTCCCCCCGGGAGAGGGACGGGGTGAGGGTGCCACGGACCCGTGTGCACCCCCCGCATCAACCCGAGTCCCTACTTCCGGCGCGAGAACCAGCCCACCAGCTCCTCGAGCGCGCCGCGGTCCACGTCGTCGAAGGTGGACTTGTGCTCGGAGTCGATGTCGAGCACGGCGATCAGCTCGCGGTTGGGCCCGAAGACGGGAACGACGATCTCCGAGGCGGAACGCCCATCACAGGTGATGTGGCCGGGGAAGGCGTGCACATCGGCGACGACGACGGTCTCGCCCTTGGCGGCGGAGGTGCCGCAGACGCCCTTGCCGAAGCGGATCTCCAGGCAGCCGAGGGTTCCCTGGTAGGGGCCGACGCGCAGCAGCTTGCCGGGCTCCACGACGCGGTAGAAGCCGGTCCACAGGTGGCCGAAGGCGTGGTGGAGCAGGCAGCTCATGGTGGCCATGGCGGCCACGTCGTCGTTGATGCCCTCCAGGATGGCCTCGGTGTGCTTCTTGAGCTCGGCGTAGGCCTCGGCCTTGGGCAGGCCGCGCAGATCCAGGGTGACTTCAGCCATGGTGTGTAGTCCTCGAAACAGGAGCCGGCGGGGTGTCGCACCGGCGCGCGGCGCATGTTTAACCTGATCCGGATCCAGCCGCGATACCGGGAGGAAACATGAACACGCTGCGAATCGACGAGGGAACCCGCCTGCTCGTCCTGACGGGGGCGGGCGTGTCCGCGGAGAGTGGCATTCCCACCTTCCGGGGCTCGAATGGGCTCTGGGAGAACCACCCCGTCGAGCGGGTGGCCTCTCCGGAGGGCTTCCGGGATGACCCGTCGTTGGTGTGGCGCTTCTACTCGCAGCGAAGGGCGGGGGCGGCACCGTGCGAGCCCAACCCGGGGCACCTGGCGATCGCCGAGTGGGAGAAGAAGCTGGGGGACCGGTTCCTGCTGGTGACGCAGAACGTGGACGGGCTGCACCGGAAGGCGGGGAGCCAGCGGATGGTGGAGCTGCACGGCAACCTCTTCACCACGCGGTGCACGCGGTGCGAACGGACGCCGTTCGAGGATCGGCTGGAGTACCCGGAGGGGACGGTGCCGCTGTGTGGCGAGTGTGGAGGAGCGCTGCGCCCGCACATCGTGTGGTTCGGCGAGATGCTGAACCCGCGGGAGCTCATCGAGGTGGGGGAATTCCTCCAGCGGCTGGACACGCGCCTGGTCTTCATGGCGGTGGGCACGTCCGGGGCGGTGTGGCCGGCGGCGGGCTTCGTGGACGGGGCGCGGAAGGGGGGAGGGCAGACGTGGTTGGTGAACGCGGATCCAGCGGACAACGCGGACCGGTTCCACCACTTCGTCCAGGGCCGCAGCGGCGAGGTGCTGCCGAAGCTCGTGACCTTCGAGTGACAACCCCTGAGTGACAACCACTCGCCAAGAACCCCTCTCCCCTCGGGAGAGGGACGGGGTGAGGGTGCCACGCCCCCCGGGTTGAACCCCGCGCTACTCCCAGATGGCGATGTCGTCCTTCTCCTTGCTCTCCCTGCTCGGCTTCGCGGGGCGCGAGGGCCGGGAGGGCTCCGCTGGAACGGTCTTCACGGCCTCCAGCGTCACGCTCACGGCCTCGGCGTCGGAGAGCACGCCAGTGAAGTCCAGCTTGCGCTTCAGGTCCTGGTGCCCCGCGAGCTGGAAGGTCAACTCCTGCACCTCGTCGCGGCGCAGCCGGCGCTCCAGCGGCGTGGTGCCGATCTGCACATCCCCCGCGAAGACGGTGGCGCCCTCGGGCGTGGAGCGGATGCGCACCAGGATCATGCTGTCCACGGCGGGCGCGGCGGGCTTCGGCTCCGGCTTCACCTCGGCGGCGGCGGGAGGAGGCGCCTCGACCGGAGCGGCGGGGCGCATCACCACGAAGGCGCCACCCGCGGCGATGAGCAGCAGCGGCACCGCCACGAGCGCGATCTTCCTGCCCGTGGAGCCGCGCTGCGTGTCCTCCGCGAGCGAGTGGGTGTGGTGGGGCGCGGGAGCGGCGGCCTCGGGGCGCGGAGTCCGCTGACGGGCGGCCGAGGCGGATCCACTGCCTGACCGGGCGGAGGCCGGACTGGACGGCTGGGAGCCTCGGGAGGCGGGCGGGGCGGCGCGGGCCGCGGAGGGCTGTGAACCGCCGCGAGCCGCGGGGGCGCCAGACCGGGAGCGCGACTCGCTCGGAGACGAGCGGCCCGGCTTCGACACGCTGCGCTGGCCCGGCTTGCTGCTGCTGCCCGCCCGGCTGCTCTTGCTGGCGTTGCCCGCCTCGGGCGCCGAGCCGGTGGGCATCGCATCGAGCTCCTCGGGAGTCGCGTCCGCCACCGCGTCCAGCATGGCGTCGATGAACTCCTGGGCGTTCTGGTAGCGGTCCTCCTTCTCGCGGGCGAGGGCCTTCTGGAAGAACTCCTCGACGGCCGGTGGCACGGGAGCGCCCTGGCGCTTGGCGGCCACCGTGGGCGGGGGCTGCGTCAGGGCGGCGGTGAGCGCCTTGCGCACCGTGTTGGCCCCGTACGGCGAGGTGCCCGTGAGGCAGTAGTAGAAGACGCCGCCCATCGAATAGAGGTCGGAGCGGTGATCCACGTGCTCGCCGCCGGCCTGCTCGGGAGGCATGTACTGGGGCGTGCCGAGCACCTGGCCGGTGGAGGTGAGCTGATGCTCGTCCTCGGCCTCGAGCGCCTTCACCAGGCCGAAGTCCAGCACCTTGACGAAGTCCCGCTTGTCGAGCTGCTGCACCATGATGTTGTGCGGCTTGATGTCGCGGTGGACGGCGCCCTGCTCGTGGGCATGGGCGAGGCCGCGGCAGGCCTGCTCGATGACGTCCACGGCGCGGCGCAGGGACATGGGGCCGTCGCGCTTGACGAGCTCGCGCAGGCTCTCGCCCTCCAGCAGCTCCATGACGTAGTAGCAGGTGCCGTCCTGGGCACGGCCGAAGTCGTAGATGGTGATGACGTTGGGGTGGCGCAGGCGGCTGGCGATCTCCGCCTCGCGCCGGAAGCGCTCGAAGAACTGGGGCGCGGCCGCCAACGAGGGGTTGAGCGTCTTGACGGCCACCTGGCGCTGCACGGACGTCTGGGTGGCGCTGAAGACCATGCCCATGCCGCCCTGGCCGATCACGTCCTCAATCTTGTAACGGCCATCGAGCACCTGGCCGATGAGCGCCATCTGGGAGGCGCTGCACAGGTGATCGGAACCATCGGTGCTACCGCAGTGCGGGCAGGGGGGAGCCATCAGGAGGCCGAGTATAGACAGAGCCGGGCACCGCCGGGCAGGGGTCCTGGCGGGAGGCCGCCCCGGGCCTGGGGTGGGGGAGGGAGCGGGCGGGCGAATCGGCCGTTCCCGGAAGGCCGCTGGACTGTTACACCCCCGAATCCGCCATGAGTCTCGTCATCGCCCAGGACATCTGCCTCTCCTACGGGAAGAAGGTTCTCTTCGACAACGAAAGCTTCGCCCTCAGCCCCAAGGACCGCATCGGTCTGGTCGGGGCCAACGGTACGGGGAAGAGCTCGCTGATGAAGATCCTCGCGGGGGTGCAGCACCCGGACTCGGGGTCGCTCACCTACCGGCGCAAGGCACGCATCGGCTACCTGCCCCAGGAGCTGGCGGGCCTGCCCGAGGGCTCGGTGGTGGACGCGGTGATGAGCACGGTGCCCGGCCGCGACGCGCTGGAGGCCCGCCTGAGGGAGACCGAGGAGGCACTCGGCAAGGCGGCCAACGAAGAGGAGCAGCTCGAGCTGGCCCAGACGCTGGCGGACCTGCACACGGAACTGGACCACTTCGAGGAGCACTACGGCCGGCACCACGCCGAGCGCATCCTCAAGGGACTGGGCTTCCGCGAGGCGGACCTGGCCAAGCCCACGGGCGCCCTGAGCGGCGGCTGGCGCATGCGCGCGGCGCTGGCGGGCCTGCTGCTCCAGGACCCGGACCTGCTGCTGATGGACGAGCCCACCAACCACCTGGACGTGCCGACGCTGGCGTGGTTCGACGGCTTCCTCAAGCGCTCGAACAAGGCGGTGGTGCTCATCTCGCACGACCGGGACTTCCTCAACCGGCAGGTGGACCGGATCCTCTCGCTGGAGATGGAGGGGCTGCGCTCGTACGTGGGCAACTACGACACGTACAAGCGGCAGCGCGCCGAGGAGATGGAGCAGCTCAAGGCTCAGTCCGAGCGCGTCGAGGCGCGCAAGGCGGAGCTGCAGGCGTTCATCGATCGCTTCGGCGCCAAGGCGACGAAGGCCCGGCAGGCGCAGAGCCGCGCGAAGATGCTGGAGAAGATGGAAGACGTGCAGGTGCTCGAGGAGCGGGCCACCATGCGCTTCCGCTTCCCGGAGGTGGAGCGCTCGGGGCGTGACGTGGTGACGCTGGAGGGCATCCAGAAGCGCTACGGCGAGGCGGTGGTGTACTCGGGGCTGGACGCGCGGGTGGAGCGCGGGCAGCGCATCGCGGTGGTGGGCGCGAACGGCGCGGGCAAGACGACGCTGCTGAAGATCATCGCGGGCGAGCTGGTGCCGGATGGCGGCACGGTGAAGCTCGGGCACAACGTGGTGATGGGGTATTACGCGCAGCACCACGGCGACAAGCTGAACAAGCACAACAGCATCATCGAAGAGGTACGGCCGCTGGCGGCGGACAAGCCGGAGAGCTTCGTGCGCGGGGTGCTCGGCGCGTTCATGTTCTCGGGTGACGACGTGGACAAGCCGGTGGGCGTGCTGAGCGGTGGCGAGCGGGCGCGCGTGGCGCTGGCGAAGCTGCTGCTGGTGCCCTCCAACCTGCTGCTGATGGACGAGCCGACGAACCACCTGGACCTGGACTCGACGGAGATGCTGATCGAGGCGCTGAAGGGGTACGGGGGGACGCTGGTGTTCGTCTCGCACAACCGGAGCTTCGTGAACGGGTTGTCGACGCACGTCTGGGACGTGGTGGGCGGGAAGGCGGTGCCGCACCCGGGCAACCTGGACGACTACCTGTACCACCAGGAGCAGCAGCGGCTGGCGGCCGAGGCGGCGGGGCTGGGCGAGAAGGTGTCGGAGAAGGGCGCGGCGGCGGGGCTGACGGAGAAGGACCGCAAGCGGATGGAGGCCGAGGCACGGCAGAAGCGCAGCGCGGTGGAGGGCCCCATCAAGAAGGAGATCGCGAAGCTGGAGGAGGCGATCTCCAAGCTGGAGGCGGCGCAGAAGGAGCGCGAGACGCAGCTGGCGGATCCGGTGCTCTACAACGACTTCGCGAAGGCCAAGCCGCTGATGGACACGCACCGCGAGGGCAAGGAGCAGCTGGAGCAGCTCTACGCGAAGTGGGAAGCGGCCCAGGAGAAGCTGGCCGAGGCCTCCGCGTCCCTCTGAGAAAATCCATTTTTCCTCTGGAGGCAGCGGTTAATGCGCATTGCATTGTCCATTCTTGGGACAGTGCATTGTTGTAGGCTTGTGTCGTCGGTTGTCTCGGATTGACATCTGCATAAACAGGTGTTGATGCGTTCGATGATTGATGGTTGCAGCATGCAGTCAATGGCGAGTCGTCGAGAGGTTGACGAAAGCATGCGCCGACTGGTGGCCCTAAAGTTGCGATGTGGGAGCGTGTGGGGTAGATGTGTCGCGGTGTTCGTCAACTATCCCACCCCCTGGACATCCTTCTGGCGGGGAACTAGTAGAGCGTGGGCAGGAGCAGACTAAGAATTTCCGTGCTCCCGGGTCCCCCTTATGAGGGGGAGTTGTGAAATATTTTTTTACGGGTTGTGGTATCGGGTTTTGAAGTGGATGGTATCGGAGGCGGAGATGAGCATTTTCGAAGAGAGGCGAAAATTCAGTCAAGATAGACTGGACAAGCTCTCGACCCAGGTCGGTGAGCTGGAGTATGTCAAAAGGCTCGATCCGCTTTGCATATATGTCACGGGCTCGTTTGGGCGCCTTGAGGCTACTCAGCACTCGGACTTAGATCTGTTTTTTGTACATCTTGGGAATGAAAAGATCCATCGGGTCTCTCGTCTTGATAAAGTTTTGGTTGATGCCGAGTTGATTAAGCTCGCCAAAAGAGAGAGTTTCCCGGAGTTCTCACGAGACGGTCGATTTCTTGAGATTCATTATCTTGAGGATATCCAAGCTGCGCTTGGAAGTCCTGAGGACGATTATAGAAATTACTTCACGGCACGCATGCTTTTGCTTCTTGAGAGTCGACCGCTCTACGGTGCAGGAACGTACGAAAAAGTTCTTGGCGATATCGTTGAGACGTACTTTCGCGATTACAAAGACCACGCCAGTGACTTCCGGCCGGTCTTTCTTGTTAATGATATCCAGCGATATTGGAAGACGCTCTGTCTGAATTATGAGCACAACCGCAATCGATCGCTCACGGGAGATGAGAAGGTAAAGTCTCAGCTAAAGAACATAAAGCTGAAGTTCAGCCGGTTGATGACTTGCTACTCTGCGCTTGCTTGTTTGGTTGCGCGACCAACGATTGACTCGGCGGGTGTTTTGTCGCTTGTGAAGACAGCTCCTGCGTTGCGCATCGAGTCTCTTCGTAATGATTCAGAAGAGCGTGGGCAGCTTATTGATTCGCTTCTTGGCGAATATCAATGGTTCCTTGAATTTGCAGCCAAACCGCCTGACGAGCAATTGGCGTGGATTGCAAAAAAAGAAAATAGGACCGAAGCTCTCGATCGTGCGCAGGCGTTTTCCGGTGCTTTCTACCGGCTTATTTGGGACGCCAGCGATCCAGAAAACTTGAAGTATCTGGTGGTGTAGCGAGGGCTCATGCGCGTCTTTTATGTGGTTTATGTTGGCGATGAAGCTATTGCGAGCCATCTGGATGCTATTCGATTGATTTGTAATCCCGACGAAAAAACAAGTGCGCATGTCACCGTTCGTGGTCCGTATCGTCAAAGATTCAAGATGCCAGTTTTGACGAGAGAAGTCACGAGCGAGCCTGTTTTCGTGAGTGGCGTCGGGAATTTCTTTGAGCATAGGCAGAACACGGTTTTTCTTCGGTGCGAATCGGATGCGTTGAGGCGTGCTTGGTTTAAGCGTGACTACCCATATAACCCACATGTGACCTTGTACGATGGGTCGTCTGCGGCATTTGCGAGGAACTTGTATGCGCGGATTCAGGGAGTGAAGCTTTCATTTTGCTTTGAGCCGACACCCTTGAAAGCTCTCGTTTCGCGTCGCGGTCAGCGTGATGCGGAAGTGTGGATGCGCTTGAACTACGCGCTGGTCTCGCAAGTTGCTGGCTATGCGGTTACTGCAGAAGCTATCCGCAATATGACGGAGGAGGAACGCTTAAAAATTGCTGTGCGACTAGCGAAGCATTTGTCACGGATTGTTTCGGGTCGTAAATGCGCTTGGTGTAGAGCAACGGCATCGCGAGAGAAAGACGATGTCGTTGCAGAGTCATCAAGAAGAAGGAGCAGACAGCTAGAGCCTGTTGCTTTTGAAGCTACTTGACCTGGATTGATGTGTGGGCCCGGCGGCGCTCTTGTTGTTGGCGCCCGTGCTGGTCCGATGCTGATGGCTACCCATGGTACGGGCTCGCATCGTGGTAGCGGGAGCAGTGATGGGCGCCCCCAAGGCCGACCCCATTCGTGCTGGCGCATCATCGGTATCTCACGGCACCTCTCGCGTGGCGGTACTCCGGAACGACGACCTGGACCGAGCCATGGGGAGCCCAACCCCGTTGATGAAGATCCACGAGTGGCTGCGTCGGACGTAAGCGCTCGGCGGACCACACCTTCCGAGTGAGGGAGGAGGCGTTCAGCGTCGCGTTCCAGGAGGTGTAGACATGGGACGCAACACGGAAGAAGTGGACGCAACGCTCGCGAGGGCCGCGGCAAGCAACTACTGGACGGAGGCCGAAGCGCAGGAGGTGCTCGAGGCCTACGAGGAGAGCGGGTTGTCGGTGGCGGAGTTCGCCCGCCGCCATGGGCTTACACCGCAGCGGCTGAGGTGGTGGAAGAAGCGGCGGGCCGAGGAGGCGGGCCCGGCGCTCTCGTTCGTCCCGGTGCACGTCGCGGCGCCACCGTCGACAGAAGCACAGCGGGCACCGGGCACAGCCAGCATGGAGGTGCTACTGGCCAGGGGCCGGCGCATCCGTGTGGAGCCGGGCTTCGACGCGGACGCGCTGGCGCGGCTGGTGAGGGTGCTGGAGGAAGCATGCTGACACTGCCCTCCTCGGTGCGCATCCACCTGGCGAGCCAGCCGGTGGACATGCGCAAGTCCTTCGACGGGCTCTCCTTGCTGACGCGACAGGTACTGCGGGAGGACCCCTTGAGTGGACACCTCTTCGTCTTCTTCAACCGCACGCGCGACATGGTGAAGGTGTTGTGGTGGCACTCCGGTGGCTTCTGCCTCTTCTCCAAGCGCCTGGAGAAGGGCAGCTTCCGCCTGCCGCGCTCGCTACCGGAGGACACGGGCGCCGTCACCCTGGACGCGGTGGAGCTCACCCTGCTGCTGGAGGGGATTGATTTGAAGGCCAGTGTCCGCCGGCCTCGCTGGCAGCCCCCACCTCTGAAGTCGGCTGCTTGAGAATACCTCTTGCGTCCAGGGGCAGCTCCATGGCTCATGTCCCGGGACATGAGCGGCGCGGCCCCCGGCAAGAAGACGACGGACGTACACGGCGTGGCGGCGCTGTTGCGCACGCTGCTGGCCGAGGGCCAGGACGAGCAGGTGATTGAGCTGGTGGTGGGCCTGCTCTCGCAGTTGGTGGAGAAGAACACCGAGTTGGAGTTGCGGCTGCGCAAGGAGATGCGCCAGCGGTTTGGCCGCCAAAGCGAGAAGCTATCCGCCGAGCAACTGTCGCTGTTCCTGGAGCAACTGGGCCAGGAGAACGCCGGGGCCCAAGAGGCGGCGGCGCCTGAGGCCAGGGACGCAGGCGTCGCGGCGGGCTCCACGCCGCCCTCCAAGCCATCACACGAGGAGTCGCGAAAGAAGGAGCGCAAGGGGCACGGGCGCCGTCCGCTCCCCTCCAGCCTGCCGCGCGAGCAGCGCGTCCACCAGCCCCCGCCCGAGGCGCTGCGGTGCGAGGCATGCGGGCGGGACAAGACGTGCTGTGGCGAGGAGAGGAGCGAGACATTGGAGTGGGTGCCCGGTCACTTCAAGGTGATTGAGGAGGTACGGCCCAAGTACGCCTGCCGGCCGTGTGGTGACGGGCTGGTGGTGGCTCCTCCCGCCGACAGGGTGATTGAGGGGGGATTGCCCGGACCGGGCCTGGTGGCCCACATCCTCGTTTCCAAATTCAAGGACCACCTGCCGCTGCACCGGCTGAGCGGCATGTACGCGCGCCATGGCGTGCAGCTGCGTACCTCGACGCTCTCGGACTGGGTGGCCGCGGGCGCCGACACCCTCCAGCCGCTGGCCCGGGAGGTGGCCCGGCGGGCGCTGGACTCGCACGTGTTGCAGAGCGACGACACGCACCTGAAGGTGCTCGACAGAGAGCACCCCAACGGCCTCAAGCGCGGGCACATGTGGGTGTACTTGGGGGACACCACCTGGGCGGCCTTCGTCTACACGCCGGACTGGAAGGAAGAAGGGCCCCTGTCCTTCCTGGACAAGCGTGAGGGCTGGCTGCTGGTGGACGGGTACAAGGGCTACGACAAGCTGTTTACCCGCCAGGGCGCCACCGCGCTGGAGGTGGGGTGCTGGAGCCATGCCCGTCGCTACTTCGTCGAGGCCTTGGACGCTGGTGACACACGAGCGGCGCTGCCGCTCTCTCTCATCGGCCGGCTCTTCGAGGTGGAGCGCGAAGCCGACGAGCAACAGGTGGACGAGGCCGAGCGGCTGCGCAGGCGCGACACGCTCTCACGCGCTGTCACGGAGCACCTGGGGCGCTGGGTGGCCGAAGTCTACAACCGGGAGCCGCCCAAGAGTCCGCTGGCGCGGGCGTGCCGCTACGCCATCAACCAGTGGAAGTCGCTGACGCGCTTCATGGAGGACGCGCGCCTGCCGCTGCACAACAACGCCTCGGAGCTGCGGCTGCGGGAGATTGCCGTCGGCAGGAAGAACTACCTGTTCGCCGGCAGCGACGCGGGAGCCGAGCGCGCCGCGTGCGTGTACACGCTGGTGGCCACGTGCGTGCTGGCCGGGGTGGAGCCGTGGGCGTACCTGGCTGACGTGCTGGAGAAGCTCGCCCAGGGCTGGCCGCAGCGCCGTCTCGATGAACTGCTGCCGCCCATGTGGAAGGCCGCGCGCGCGGCTGCCGCGCAGATGCCCTCCACCTCTTCTGCCGCGACCTGAGCACCGCCCATCCCCGTCGGCAGACCGGCGGGCGGCGCACCCGTTATCACATCTGCGCCGCCCCTCTGCACCGCTCCACCGAGTGGATACGGCGCGGGAGGGTGCAAGTCCGCGCATCCGGCCGTGAAGGAACTCACCGTCCCCGAATCCGTCGCGGCGCACAAGGCGGGCGCTGTGTTCGTGGATGCGAACGGCGAGGACTTCCGTCAGAGCAACGGCAAGGTTCCTGGCGCGATCCTGCTCGACAACTACCGGAAGTACGACGTGCAGGCCGTGCTGCCCCAGGGCAAGGACACCCCGCTCGTCTTCTACTGCAGCAACAAACGTTGAGGGGCTTCCCACACTGCCGCCGGTCGGGCGGCTGAAGCGGGTTACACCAAGGCGTCTGTGATGTCCGATGGGCTCAAGGGCTGGAAGGAGGCAGGCAACCCCACCGAAGCGGTCAAGTGATGGACCGGCCTTTTACCGGTGATGCCCGCCACCCCGGTGGCCACCGCCTCGGCCGCCTCGATGGCCGCCGCGGTGGTGGTCACGGTACGGGCTCGCGTCGTGGTAGCGGTTGCGGTGATGGCGGCCCCAGCCCCAGGGCCGGTTCCATTCGTGGCCGCGCATCACCGGGTAGCGCCTCCAGGTGTGGAAGAAGTGGTTGGGATGCCCCCACCTGACGGCGACCCTCGCGTGGCGGTATTCCGGAACGACGATCCGGACCGAGCCACGCGGAGCCCAGCCCCCGTCGATGAAGATCCACGAGTGGCCACGCCGGCTCCATCTTGGCGCGACGAAGACCAGGCCCGGCTGGGGAGGCGCGACCCAGGTTCCCTCCACCCAGACGTACTGGGTCCCGGACCAGTACCAGTAACCGGGTGCCCACGTGAGGTTCTGCGCGGGAGGGGGCGGGGGAGCCTCCACCCGGAGCTGGGGAGGCGCTTGGGTCGTCGCGACCTCCTCGCTGCTCACGTCGATGGGGATCTCCACGTCCGTCGAGCCGGGTCTCGCCCAGCCACCGGAGATCCAGCGCCAGACGTCTCCATCCTGTTGCCAGTAGCCGTTGACGAATTGATAACCCGGCATCCGCGCGATCCACGCTCCGGGCTTGAAGCGCCACTCGCCGCCGTCCCAGTACCAATGTCCGGAGGTCCACACCGCGTCGGGGAAGGGCCGAGGCGCGGGCCGCTCCATGGGGAGCGCCGGAGGCGGTGAGGGCGCCAGGGGCTCCAGCTCCACGTCCTCTTGCTCGGTGTACCCGAACTCTGGCGCGGCGACCGGAGCCGTCTGCGCATGGACGGCCGGAGCCGCAAGACCGAGAACCAAACAGACCAACCATCGAGGCGTCATGACGTCGTCTCTCCCCTCACTGCCGCTTCATGGGTGGGACGTTTCCCGCCTCGATTTATTCACGCCCCCCGTGGGCCAGTACCCCTGATGACGCGCCGGTGACGGTGCGCTAAGCGGAGGGCCCATGAGACCGACCACCGCGTTCCTCAGCCTCTTCCTGCTCGCCACCACGTCTTGCACCCACGGCTCGAACCGCCAGGAGACCGCGACGAGCCCCGCCTCCACGGACCTCGCCGAGCGCAGCCGCGTGCTCGCGAAGCGAGTCATCATCGCGGATGGCCACGTCGACGTGCCCTACCGCCTCCACGAGAAGCTGGGGCCGGATGGCGAGCCCACCGAGGACGTCTCGCAGCGCACCGCCGGAGGCGACTTCGACTACCCGCGCGCCGTGGAGGGCGGGTTCGACGTGGCCTTCATGTCCATCTACATCCCCGCCGAGCTTCCAGACGAAGCCCGGTGCGTCGAAGGCCCTCGCGGACTCGCTGATCGACATGATGGAGAAGATCGCCCGCACCTCGCCCGGGAAGTTCGCCATGGCCCACTCGGTCGAGCAGGCCCGGCGCAACACCCAGGAGGGCAAGGTGTCCTTCGCACTGGGCATCGAGAACGGCTCCGCCATCGAGGACTCGCTGGAGAACGTGGCGCACTTCCACCAGCGCGGCGTGCGCTACATCACCCTCACGCACTCCAAGGACAACCAGCTCAGCGATGCCTCCTTCAACACGGGCAAGCGCACCTGGAATGGCCTCAGCCCCTTCGGCAGGCAGGTGGTGGCCGAGATGAACCGCGTGGGCATCATGGTGGATGTCTCGCACCTCTCGGATGACGCCATCCTCCAGGCGGTGGAGGCGAGCCAGGTACCCGTCATCGCCTCGCACTCCTCGTGCCGCCACTTCACGCCCGGCTTCGAGCGCAACATCAGCGACGAGCTCATCCGCGCCCTGGCCGCGAAGGGTGGGGTGGTGATGATCAACTTCGGCTCCGCCTTTCTCTCCCAGGCCTACAACGCCTACGAGCTGGAGGGCCGCAAGGTGTTGACGGCCTTCGCCCAGGAGCGCGGCCTGACCTTTGAAAGCCCCGAGGTGCGGGCGTTCGTGGAGTCCTATATGCGCGAGCATCCCGCCCCGCTCGCCCGGGTGGAGGACGTGGCCGATCACATCGATCACGTGGTGAAGCTGGTGGGCATCGACCACGTGGGCCTCGGCTCCGACTTCGATGGCGTGGGCCCCACGCTCCCCATCGGGCTCAAGGACGTGTCCCAGTATCCCAACCTCTTCCGCGTCCTGCTCGAGCGCGGCTACAGCGAGGCGGACATCGAGAAGATCGCCTCGGGCAACGTCTTCCGCGTGTGGCAGCGGGTCGAGTCCCACGCCGCCAGCCGCTGAGCACCGGCGCGCCCTGAAAGAACCTGTCTGGCAACCCGCCGGAGAAGAACCTTTCTGGTAAGGTTGTCGAGAAGACCGGCGAGCGCCGTCGGCGGAACCGAGAGGAGTCACATGGCGGACGAGAAGAAGTGGAAGGGAGGCAGACTGGGGCCGTTCGGCATCGGCCGGCGGCTCGAGGGCGTGGAGCCGGAACTGGGACGCCTGTACGAGGCGCACCACGTGAAGACGGGGGCTCCGGCCGTGGTGCTGGTTCCCGGCCGGAGCATGGACTGGGAGCCCGAGGAGTCCTGGCAGGTGCGCGTCTCCTCGAACGAGGCGCCTGCCTATGTGGCCCTGGAGGTGGAGCGGGGTCCCGCTTCGGGCACGTTGCCGGAGTTGGCGCGGATGTTCGACCTGATCACCTCGGCGCTCGAGCGGGTGGAGCGGAGTGTCCAGGCGCGCGGGCACCTGACGGGCCAGCCGGTGGGACGGGTGAAGTTGTACGTGGGGAGGGCGCGCCGGCTGCTGCGCTCCTGGCGATGGCGCGCCGCCGCGGGCCTCGCCCTCGTCACCCTGGGCGCGGGCCTCTGGCTGCTCCTCTCGGGAGCCGGGAGCGGCGGACAACACGTCGCTCACGGCGTTGCCCTGGAGGCCCTGTCACAGGCCGATGCGCCCGGTCTGATCAGTACGTACAACCCGGAGACAGGTGTCATCGCCTACCCCATGCCAGCGAAGCCCTTCCGGAATCAGGCAGTGGCGCCCTGCAAGTCAAAGTGGGACGAGGTGGAGATCAACGGTGGTTGCTGGTTGGAACAGCCGAGGCGCCCGCCCTGCAACGAGGTCCAGGCCGAGCACCGGGGCAAGTGTTACATGCCGGTCGCGAAGGACAGGGGCCCGCGCGAGTCCCAGTCCATCCAACCCTGAAGATGGATGGCCAGAAGGGCTCGGCGTCCTCGGTGTCGATGGACAGGGGCGTCAAGCCTGACGGGCCCTGCGCCGTGCCAGGAGCGAGGGCACGAGGAGCAGCACGGCGCTCAACACCAGGGCGGTGGGCCCCAGCCAGTCGCCCCAGAGCACCATCAGCGTGGGCACGGGGGGAGACAGGGGGACTGTCACGGCGAGGCTCGCGCGGTGAGCGTCCGGCACCGCGGCGAGCACCTCGCCCGTGGGGCTGATGAGGGCGGAGATGCCCGAGTTGGTGACGCGCACCTGCGGCAGCCGCGTCTCGATGCTGCGAAACGCCGCGTGCATCAGGTGCTGCTTCGGCGCGGGCGTCCCCGAGAACCACGAGTCATTGGACAGCGTGATGATGAGCTCGGCCCCCCGGCGCGCCTCCTCGGCGACGTAGCTGGGGAAGATGGACTCGTAACAGATGAGCGGCGCGACGGTGATCGCCCGGCCTCCGCCGAGTGGGAGCGCCAGCGTCTGGGGACCGGGCCCCCGCTTCCAATAGCCCGTCCAGGGCAGTTGCTCGCGCAGCCACTTCGAGTCGATCAGCTCGGGGACCCACTCCGTCAGCGGGAAGAGCATCGTCTTGCGGTAGGCCGAGCGCTCCAGCGTCCCGTTGCGCCCCGGGCCCAGGAACATGGCGGCGTTGTACTCGCGCTCCTGCTCCAGGTCGTACGTGCCGAAGAGCAGGGGCACCTGGCCACGCGAGACGAACTCGCGGATCTCCGCGTCGAACTCGGCGCCCGCGTCGCTCTTGGGCGTGCCGAAGGTGGTCGGGTACACCGTCTCGGGCCAGATGAGCAGATCCAGCTTCCGGTTCTGGAGCAGCTCGGCCGAGAGCCGGTAGTGCGTGTCCAGGACCATCCGGACCACGTCGTACATGCCCATCTCGGCCGCGAGCTTCTCGTACCTGGTGATGTTGGCCTGGACGACGCCGACCGTGAGTTCCTGCCTGGGCGCCTCGCGCGCGGCCACCTGCCGGTAGCGGAACTGGCCGTACCCGAAGCAGGCCAGCACGAGCGCCGCCCCCACGGCCGCCGGAGCCAGTGCGCGCCGCGAGCCCTCGCGCACCCCGTGGGCCATGAGGGCCCTGCCGGCCGCGAGTACGCACGTGTTGACGATGACGAGCACGAGCGTGAGCCCGTGCGTCCCGGCGATGTCCGCGCCCTGGCGCAGGGACTCGGAAGCGATGAAGCCCTGCCCGAGCGTCACGGCGAAGAGCTTGGGGCTCACCCACTCGGTGCCCACGTACACGAGCGCGCCCGTGAGCGTGACGCGCCAGAAGGCCCGGGGGCTCTCCTGGGCGGTGCGCCGCAGGTGGTAACGGGTGAGCGCGAAGGTGATGAACTGCAGCTCCATGAAGGGCGACAGCACCAGGAAGGCGAGCCAGCACACCGCCAGGGGCGCCCCGGAGTAGCTCTGCAGGGCTCCGGGAAACCACCCGAAGAGGGCCGCGTTGAAGGCGCAACCCATGGCCACGCCCGCGAGCACCACCTCCCGCTTGGAGGAGGCCCGGTCCAGCACCCAGAGCCAGGGCACGAGCGATACCCAACCGGCCGAGACCCAGAGCGGCTCCTGGCTGCCGAACAACCACAGCAGGCCAGCGGTGCCCGCCACTCCGAGCAGCAGGAGCACCAGGCGCCTCGCGCGGACCGCCATCGCGCTCATGGAATGGGCTCCACTCCCTCCGGCCCTTCGGGCAGCTCCAGGATTTCGATGGGCATGCCCTGGGGCGCCAGCTCGGGCGGGACGACCCGGTTGGAGGGCAGCTCGACCGGCGTCCCCTTTGAGTCCACCGGCTTGTAGTCCGGATGGAACATGAGGATCGGTTTGATGCCCTCCCCATTGTCCGTGGACTGGTAGTGGCGCACGTAGCCGGGAGGCAGCTCGAAGTCCTCGGGGACGATGATGCCCTGCTTGAGGGGACTGGTGCCCGGGCGGTACAGGTTGATGCCCTCGGCGGGTCCGGAGGGTGCCGCCTCCTGCGCCACGGGCTCCTCCTGGGGCGCGGGATCGGACGGCTGGGCCGGGGCGCTCTGGGGCCGCGGGGCCACCCTGGGCGCGGGACGGGACGGAGTGGGGGAGGGCGCGGGGGCGGCCTGTGCCAGCCTCTCGGGCTCGGCCTCGGGTGTAGCGGGCACGGAAGCCGGCGATGACACGAGCCAGGCACTCAAGAGCAGACACAGGATGGTGACGCCGAGCCCCAGCCCGACGATCCACGTGCCGCTACCGGTGCGCTTCCGCTGGATGCGCGTCACACCATCGCTGTCGACGTGCCGCTCGTAATCGGGATGCTGCGAACCCATTCTCGCCCCTGTTCTCCGGGCCTCGTATGCTACGGGCCCCCCGCCGCCCGGGCAATCCGTTCCCCCATGAGCCCCATTCCCGCCGATGCCCCCGTAGAGCCTTCCGCCAACGGCGAGGCCGTGGCCCCTCGCTTCCAGGTCCACGCCTACCCGCTCACGCTGCGCGTCATCAGTTCCTTGCTCCAGGTGCTGATCACGGCCGATCTCCTGTGCGCTTCGGCGCTCGTCGTCTCCGGCACCTTCACGGGGGCGATGAATCCCAGGCCCCCGGCACTGGCGGGCTGGCTCGCGTTGCTCGCGCTGGTGCTGTTCGGCCTGACCCGGCTCATCCGGTGGCTTACCGCGGCGGCCTTCTCCGTGGAGCCGTCACAGTACGTGCTGCAGCGCCGCGGAGATCGGTTCGAGATCCCCGCCACCTCGGTGGAGTCGGCCCGGATCTGGCGGCTGCCCATGCCGGGGGCGGGCCTGTCGCTGCGGATGAAGTCGGGGCGAGGCTTCCAGTACGCGCTGCAGGTGGCGGATCCCCTGCCGGTGTTGGAGGCGATGGGGAAGGAGGTGGGTCACCCGCTCACGGTGTTCGCGCACGCCCGGGCCACGGTCCTCCGGCGGCGCTGGTACCACCTGGCGCTCAAGTTCGTCCTGTTCCCGCTGGTGCCCACCGTCATCATGTTCCAGCTCAACCAGCGCATCAGCTACGGTGGGCCGTTCGCGCAGTACCACATGTATGGGCTGGGGCCGTACCTGCTGAGCTTCCTCACCTATTGGGCCTACTTCACGGCGCTGCTGGTGCTGTTCGCCAGCCTCTGGCGCGTCCTGGCCGAGCTGGTGGCCTTCGCGGCGGCGTGGATCTCCCCGAGCCGTGCGAGGGGCGTGCGGCGGTTCGTGGAGGTCGCCAGCGCGGTGCTCTACTACGGAGGCTTCTGCGCGCTCGTGGCGTGGAGGTTCCTCCAGTAAGGCGTCAGCCGATACGGAGCCGGGGCGTTGGCGTTCGAGTCGGGTGGAAGACGTTGTGAGGAGCGGGCTGCGTTCGGGAAGGAATGCGGTGCTTGGATGAAGGCATGCATTCCTTCGTCTGGCCGATCCTGACGTGTTTCTGTCTCGTGGGCTGTGCTGGCGTCGGTCACCGGCAGTTGCATCAGTCCGTGGGACCCGGACCCGGGCCGGGCTGCGCGAGCACGCTGGATTGCGCCTGCAAGAACGGATCGGCAGCGGCCTGCGAGCAACTGGGGACGGCACCCAAGGCCCCTGCACCTCGAGGTCCCGGACCGGTCATGCCGCCCGGGACGGGCAAAGTGCTTGTTACAGGTGAGACAGGTAAACCGGAGCGGGACACCAAGGACCGATGTGAGGACTATTATGTCAGGTGCGTAGAGGCGGGCGGCGGCAGCATGATTGGCCATGCTGCCGGCTATAGCCGTTGTGCCTCCTGCATGGCCTACTGCACATCCAATGGTTTCTGGCCAGAAGCGATCTACACGTGGAATGGAGTGCGGCTGTCATGCCCGGGCATCTGACCAAGGCAGAAGATGAGCGGCTGTGGCGCCTGGCCCAGGAGTGGGATCGCCTCTATCTCTCGCTTCTGCGTGCGCCCATCACCGAGAAGATTCCGGCATTCAAGCAGCTCGAAAAACGATTTCTGAAGGAGATGCGTACCGCAGCAGGGAGGCGACAGGTGCAGAGACGGATCACCGAGACCCTTCTCATGGAGACCTGTACTGGTCCCTGGAGACGGTTCTCGCCGTACTTGCGGCGGATGGAGCGGCTCGGCTACCGCTCGATGGACGACCGCTTGTTGGTCTGTTGCTGGGCGGCGCAGGCTGCCAGAGGGTCTCCAGCGGGACTGCGCAGGGCAACCGCGCTCATGGCTGACTTCGAGCGGCGGGCTCGCATTCGGCCACCGGCTCCGAAGGCGCGAGCGCAGGTTGAGTTCATGTTGACTCGAGCTCGGGGCTTCATCGGTCTTGGCACCGAAATCATTGCGACAGGGGATGGGCGCCGCAAGAAGCCCAAGGCGCGCGCCCGCCGGTCAGGTGAGTAGCCAGTCCCCGGCGGTCCTCCCTCAGCCCGTGCGGCGCTTCTTCTCGCGCTTCGGCTTGCGCTCGGGCTTGGGAGGGGGCGTGTTGCTCTCGGCGGGCTTGGTGGTGGGGAAGGGCGTCCCATCCATCAGGACCGGCTCCGGAACCTGGACCGGCTCGGACGGAGGCGCGGGCAGGCGGATGATGAACGTCGCGCCCTCGCCCGGTTTGCTCTGCACCGACAGCGTCCCGCCGTGGTTCTTCACGATGCGCTGGCTGATGGCCAGTCCCAGTCCCGTGCCCTTCTGCTTCGTCGTGTAGAAGGGGACGAAGACGTGCTGCTGCTGCTCCTGTGGAATCCCCGGGCCCGTGTCCGTCACGTGCAGCTCCACGGACGAGTCCCCCGCCGAGCGGAAGTCCGTGAAGCGATCCGGCCGCACCGTCTTCAGGCTGATGGAGCCCCCGGTGTCGCTCATCGCCTGCATCGCGTTCTGCACCAGGTTGATCAGCACCTGCTTGAGCTGCTCCGCGTCCGCCTCCACCCGCGGCAGGGACTCCTCCTGCTCCACCTTGAGCCTCGATGCCCTGCGGCATCTCGTTCTGGATGAGCCGCACCGTCCGCGTCACCACCTCGTTCAGATCCGTGGGCCCGAAGCTCTGCTTCAGCGGACGCGAATAATCGAGGAACGCCGACACCACCCCGTTCAGGCGGTTCACCTCCTCGACGATGACCTCCAGGAATTCGCCCTCTTCCCCCGGCAGCCGCTTCGGATCCAGGCACTGCGCCGCGCCCTTGATGGCGCCCAGCGGGTTGCGGATCTCATGCGCCAGGCCCGCCGCCATCTCACCCAGGGCCGCCAGGCGGTCCCGCTCGCGGATCTTCTCGTACAGCTTCGAGTTCTCCAGCGCCGTCGCCAGCCGCTCGGCCACTTCCAGGATGAGGGCGATCTCGTCCGAGGCGTACGCCTCCGGTACCCGCTCGTCCCACAGGTTGAGGAAGCCGATGACGCGATCATTGCCCAGCAGCGGCACGGTGATGCCGCCCTTCATCTGCAACAGCGCCGCGCGCGTGTCGTTGAGCCGCTTGAGCTCGTCCCGGAAGCGCTTGCCCTCCACGGCCTGCTGCCGCAGCACCGCGATTCTCCGCTCCACGTTCTCCAGCAGCACCGCCTTCTGTCCCGAGGCCACCGCGAACAGCACGCCCCTCGCCGCGCCCGTGTCCAGGAAGCTCACCGGCGCCGGCCCCCGCGCGTCCAGCAGCCGGTAGCCCGGCCTGTCCTCCGCCAGCAGGTACAGCGAGGCATGGGTGATGCGCCCCGACTCGTGCAGCGCGTCCAGCACCATGCGCGCCAGCTCGGAGATCTCGATGATGCCCGCCATCCTCGCCCGTGTGTTGCCCAGCACCCGCAGCAGCTCGAAGCGCTCGCGGAAGAAGATGGCCACCACCTGCTCCTCCACCTTCACTCGCAGCGGCTCCAGCAGGATGAGCACCACGAAGGCCGCCACCACCGTGTTGAAGACGAAGAGCGAGGTGTTGTTCTTCGGGTCCACCCACACCGTCAGCAGGGTGAAGACCGCGGCCAGGATGGTGGCCAGCACCGTCTGCGAGGCGATCTTCCCCAGCAGCTCGTGCAGGTCCATCAGCCGCAGCCGCAGCAGCGTCTGGGCCAGGAAGAACAGGTAGAGCGTGGTGAAGACCGGCCCCAGGGTGGGGAAGGGCAGGCCGTAGCGCTCGAGCAGATCCAGCGCCGTGAAGAGGATGGCCGCCCCGGCGCCGATGGCCAGGTACGTCAGGCGCAACCGCTCGATCCGCGACTCGGTGGTGCTGACTCGTCGGAGCAGCAACGACACCGAGCCCAGCAGCGCACCGAGCACCCAGGCGCCCATGGCCAGCTTCGCCCAGCCATTGTGGGCCAGCGGGGACACCGCGACGGCCAGTCCGAAGACGGCGGACAGCACAGCGAGCCGCCTGCCGAGCAGATGTGTTCCCTTGCTGACCCCCAGGAATTCGAGGAAGAAGGCAACAGCCGCGCCAGGAACGAGCGAAGCCAGTAGAATGGTGGCACCCACCGCCACCCTCGACACCCAGGAGTACTCAGCGCCCGCGAAGAGGGTGTGGAAGAAGCTGGAGAGGTAGTACCCGCCCACTGTCAACGCGAAGACGGAGTAGAGCGTGAGCACCCGTGGACGTCCCGCCCTCAACAACATGGAAACGCCCAGCGCCAACCCGATGATGGATGCGAGGAGTGCGCTCTGTGTCCGGATGTCCATGCGTGGTGGCCAGTCTAACCTCCGTTCGTTCGCGGAAATTTTTTCCCTGCTTCCAGTTGTCTCCGTGGCTGCCCAGGCCCATCACCTCAGGGCTCAACCCGTATGAAAGCCTTCGTCCCCCTGCTCGCCGCCGCCGCCGCCGCCGCTTCGCTGGCCTTTGCCCAGGCGCCGCTCACAGAAGAGCCCTCCGCGGCTCCCCAGGCTCTCACGGGCAATGCCCCGTCCGAGGCCCAGCTCTCCCCACCTCCCGACGCCGACAAGGTGCTCGTGGCGCCCGGGTACGTGGAGGTGTTCAACCCGGCCTTCCCGGGTCCGCCTCCGCAAGCGCCCGCCCAGCCGAAAATCTTCAAGGGCCGCGCCTACGGCCTGGACGACCTGGCGCCGTACTTCGCCAAGGGCAAGCTCCTGGAGGCCAAGCAGGCCTTCGACAAGGGCTTCTACGTCCGCGCCCGCGAGCTGCTGGAGAAGGAGGGCAACTCGCTGCCCGTGCGCTACCTGCGCGCCCTGAGCGCGGTGCGCGCCGGGGATGACAAGCGCGCCGCCGAGGAGATGACCGCCCTGGCCGGGGACTACCCCGCGCTGCGCGATCGCTGCCTCACCCATGCCGGCGTGGCGCTCGAGTCGCTCGGCCGCTTCGCCGATGCCGGCGTGCTGCTCGCCCAGGTGCCCGACACCTCCCGGCTGTACGCCGATGCCCGCCTGGCGCTCGGCCGGGTGCTGCGCAAGGCCAAGGACACCGAGGCCGCGCTCGCCGCGCTCACGCCCCTGGCCAGCCGCACCTCGCCCTCGTGGGGCCGCAACGTCGCCGCCGAGGCCCTCATGGCCAGCGCCGACATCGCCGCCGAGAAGAAGGACAAGACGCGCGAGCGCGAGTTCCTCTGGCGGCTGTGGGCCCACCACCCCCTCACGCCCCTGGCTCAGCAGGCCGAGAAGCGCCTCAAGGGCCAGCAGGCACCCCTGGACATGAAGGTGGCGCGCGCCGAGCAGCTCATCGAGCTGCACCGCAACAAGCAGGGCCTCGACGTGCTCGAGCCGCTGCTGCCCAAGCTCAAGCTGCCGGACGCGCTCGCCTGCCGCGCCTGGTTCGCCTACGGCAAGGGCCTGCGCAAGGAGCGCCAGCACACCCGCGCCATCGCCGCGCTCACCCCCGTGGTGGACAAGTGCCAGGATCGCGATCTGCTGCCGCGCGCCATGTACGTGCTCGGCTCGTCGCGCTCCATCGTGGATCAGGTGCAGGGCCCGCAGACGTACGAGCGGCTCGCCCGCGAGTACCCGGATCACTCCTTCGCCGACGACGCGCTCTTCTACGCCGCGGACCTCTATGTGAAGACGGGCCGCCTGGAGCTCGCCTCGCAGCGGCTCAAGGAAGTGGCGAAGCTCTACCCCCAGGGTGACTTCCTCGGCGAGGCGCTCTTCAAGGACTTCTGGATCTCCCGCACGCTGAAGACGGCGGATGCCGGGCTGCCCATGCTCCTGGAGATCGAGAAGCGTTTCGCCGACGCGGACGAGACGTACGATCTGGAGCGCGCGCAGTACTGGCGGGCGCGCACCCTGCAGGACAAGGGCGACAAGAAGGCCGCGGCGGATCTCTTCGAGACGATCGCCGTGGAGCACCCGGCCACCTATTACGGGCTGATGGCCCGCACGATGCTCGCCGAGCTGGAGCCGGCGCGCATGGAGCGCGTGGCGCCGAAGATCGACTTCACCCAGCAGGAGCGCCGCGGCCCCTGGCCCCTGCACGCGGGGGCGATGGAGAAGGATCCGCACTTCACCGCCGCCGTGGAGCTGATGCGCCTGGGCTTCCCCGAGGCCGTCTCCTCGGAGCTGCTCGCCGTCAACCGCACCAAGCTGCCGTCGGAGAACGTCCGGCTGCTCGTGCAGCTCCTGTCGCTCGCGGGCGACGAGCGAGGCGCCCATGCGGTGGCCCGCGTGGCGCTGCGCCGCGACCTGAGCGGCCGCATCACCCCGGAGACGCGCCCGGTGTGGGAGGTGGCCTACCCCAACGCCTTCCGCGAGCTCATCGAGAAGCACACCGCCGCGGCCGGTGTGGAGCCGGATCTCCTCCAGGCGCTGATGCGCGAGGAGAGCGCGTTGGATCCGAAGGCGCTCTCGTGGGCGGGCGCGCTGGGCCTCACCCAGCTCATGCCCTCCACGGCGCAGGCGGTGGCGCGCCAGCTCAAGCTCAAGAAGGTGACGACCCAGGCCCTCCTGGAGCCGGAGCTCAACATCCGGCTGGGCGCGCACTACCTGGGCTCGCTCATCAAGCGCTTCTCCGGGCACACCCCGTACGCGGTGGGCAGCTACAACGCCGGCCCCAACGCCATCAACCGGTGGCGCGAGGACCGTCCGGGGGTGCCGCTGGACGCGTGGGTGGAGGAAGTGCCCATCGCGGAGACGCGGGGCTACATCAAGCGGGTGCTGCGCTCCTACAACACCTACCAGCTCCTCTACGGGCGGCCGGCCACGGTGACGGGCGTGCAGGCCGCGAGCCGGTAACGTCCAATCGGCGTGAAGGGGAGGGGAGTTGGGTGGCGCGCGAGCCCCCGCCCCCTTACAATTCCGGCCGTGGGTGCACCCTCGACCGAGAACGGGGGGAAGAACGCTCTGCTGCGAGCGCTCCCCTCCATTGAGCAGCTCCTGCGCCGGCCCTCCCTGGAGGAGAGGCTGGCGGCGATTCCGCGTCCCCGGGCCGTGGCGGCGTTGCGGCTGGCGGTGGCGCGCGTGCGCGAGCGGCTGTTGCGCGGCGAGGCCCGTCCCTTCGAGGACTCGGACGTGGACGAGGCGTTGCGCGCGCTGGCCACGCCCAACCTGCGGCCCGTGCTCAACGCCACCGGCGTGGTGCTGCACACCAACCTGGGCCGGGCCCCGTTGGCTCCCGAGGCCGTGGCCCGCGTGGCCGAGGTGGCGCGCGGCTACTCCAACCTCGAGTACGACCTGGACGAGGGGGAGCGCGGCAGCCGCTATGCCCCCGTGGTGGAGCTGCTCACCCAGCTCACCGGCGCCGAGGACGCCCTGGTGGTGAACAACTGCGCGGGCGCGGCGCTGCTGGTGCTCGCCACGCTCGCGGCGGGCCACGAGGCCATCGTCTCGCGCGGCGAGCTGGTGGAGATCGGCGGCGGCTTCCGGGTGCCGGACGTGATGAAGCAGTCCGGGGCGCGCCTGGTGGAGGTGGGCACCACCAACCGCACCCGCCGCTCGGACTACGAGTCGGCCCTCACGCAGGACACCGGCGTGTTGATGAAGGTGCACCGCTCCAACTTCGCGGTGGTGGGCTTCACCGAGGAGGTGGAGGTGAAGGAGCTGGCCGCGCTGGGCCGCGCGCGCGGGGTGCCCGTGTTCGTGGACCTGGGCTCGGGGGCGCTGGTGCCGCTCACGGGCGAGGGCCTCACGGACGAGCCCACCGTGCCCGCCATCGTGGCCGCGGGCGCCGACGTGGTGGCCTTCTCCGGGGACAAGCTGCTGGGCGGGCCACAGGCCGGCATCATCGTGGGCCGCACCGAGCTGATCGCCCGCATCAAGAAGCACCCGCTCACCCGGGCGCTGCGTATCGACAAGATGACGGTGGCGGCCCTCGAGGCCACGCTGGAGCTGTACCGGGACGGCCGGCCGGAGGCCGTCCCCACGTACCGGATGCTCACCTGGCCCATCGAGGAGCTTCAGGCGCGTGCCGAGCGCCTGCTCGGTCTCCTGGTGAGGAAGGGAATCAAGGCCCGGGTGGTGCCCATCTCGGGGCAGGTGGGCGGAGGAGCGATGCCGCTGGCCAGGTTGCCGTCCTATGCGTGCATCCTCACCGTTGGGGAGCCAGCCTCGTTCCTGGAATGTCTTCGGGGAGCGGGAGTTCCGGTGATTGGGCGGATCTCGGACGGTGAGGTGGTTATGGACGTCCGGTGTCTGGCGGAGGAGGACCTCGGGCCGGTCGCTGACGCCGTCGGTACGGCCTCACAGGGAAGGCATGCATGTTGAACAGCGCCGTTCTCGTCCTGAACCGTAACTATCAACCGGTGCACGTCACCTCGGTGAAGCGCGCCCTCGCCTTGCTCTACCTGGGCGTGGCCAAGGCCATCGACACCCAGTACCGCCTGTATGAGTTCTCGGACTGGGCGGCCCTGAGTGCCAGCGCTCCGCACGACAGCATCCACACCATCGACCGGCGCATCCGCGTGCCCCGGGTGGTGGTGCTCTCCGCCTACGAGTACCTGCCCAAGGGCCGGGTGCGCTTCTCCCGCCTCAACATCTATGCGCGCGACCATGACACCTGTCAGTACTGCGCCCGGCAGTTGCCGCGCGCGGAGCTGAACCTGGACCATGTCGTCCCGCGCTCCCAGGGCGGCAAGACGAGCTGGGAGAACGTGGTGTGCTCGTGCGTGCCCTGCAACCTCCGCAAGGGGGGGCGCACGCCGGCGCAGGCGGGCATGAAGCTCCTCAAGGTGCCCATGCGGCCGCGCTGGACGCCCTTCTTCCGCGGCGCCTCCCGCCGCATCACCTACCGCGAGTGGCTGCCGTTCCTGAACCTCGCCGACGCCTCGTACTGGAACGTCGAGCTCCTCGCCGAGTAGTGGAGGAGGGCGCCGCTACGGCGCTGGAGTTTTCCAGGCAGAGCGGTCCGCCGTGGCCGATGTAGGGCTCGTGGGGTCTCCCGCGAAGCACGGATTCTGTCCGCGCTTCGACTTTCAGGGAGATATCCATGCAGGGGAATCGTTGGCTGGTGCTGAGCGCGCTCGCACTGGTCATGAGCATCGCGGGCTGTGACTGTGGCGGGCCGCCGGATACCGGCGATGACGCCGGAGTCATCGACGACGGCGGCTCCAATCCGGGGGATGATGGTGGGGACGTCACGCCGGATGACGGCGGCACCGGGACCCTCCCGGATGGCGGTGTGCCCCCGGCGTGCTTGGACGAGGGCGCTGCCTGCAGCCGGAATGAGGATGCGGGGACGGGGACCTTGTGCTGTAGCGGCGTGTGTGGTGCGGACGGCCGTTGTTCGGAGCCCGACACGCTCTGCCGGACCCCTGGCGAGGCCTGCACCTCCGGCGTTCAGTGCTGCACCAACGTGTGCCTGAGCAACGGCACGTGCGGCAACAACCAGTGCCTCGACATCGGGGGCTCCTGCTCCAACGCCGAGCAGTGCTGCACCAAGACGTGCACCAACGGCACGTGCGCCCAGATTCCGAGTGACACGTCCTCCTCGTGCAAGGTGGTGGGCCAGGGCTGCGGCGTGGATGGAGACTGCTGCTCCAAGAACTGCCAGGCCGGCGTCTGCGCCCGTTCCTACTCCTGCCAGGCGTATGGTGACGTCTGCACCAGCAATGCGGAGTGCTGCGGCAACGCGTGCTCGGCCCCCACCGGCGGCGTGGGCCGGTGCCAGATGATCACCGGCGGTGGCGGTGGCGGCTGCACCCAGGACGGCAACCCGTGCAGCAGTGGCTCCGGGTGCTGCTCGCGCACCTGCGTGGATCTCGGCTACGGCGCCACGGTCTGCCAGCCGGTCGGTGGCTGCAAGCTCACCGGAAATTTCTGCACCCAGGACAGCGACTGCTGCGGCGGTGGCAAGTTCCCGGACGGCGGGCCCATCAACCCCAACGGCACCGTGAAGTGCGTGGGCGGCCGTTGCGACAACGGGCAGGCCTGCAACGGCGTGGGCAACATCTGCGGCGCCGGCACGCTGCCGGACGGTGGTGCCGTCGACATCAACGCGTCCCAGAACTGCTGCGACGGCAGGAAGGAAGTGTGCCAGGTGGACTCGTCCGGCGTGCCGCGCTGCTTCGGCGGCGGTACCGGCCCGAGTGGCGCATGCCCCACGGGTTACACGGGCGAGGCGCCCTGCTGCATCGCGCAGACCAACACCTGCCAGTTCTCCGAGCAGTGCTGCGACGGTGCCCTCTGCCTCCCGGCGAATGACGGGACGGGCCGGCTGTCCTGCCAGAAGCCGACCTGTGCCGCCGTGGGCACCCCCTGCGGCAACGATGGTGGCGAGACGTGCTGCGCGGGCACCCAGTGCCTGCCCACCTCCGAGTTGACCAAGGCCTGCCAGGTGCCCTACACCCCGCCTCCTCCCACGGACGGTGGCACCACCCCGCCGGATGCGGGCGGCTTCTGCCAGGCCAACGGCGCCGCGTGCACCTCCGCCGCCCAGTGCTGCTCGGAGATCTGCTCGGGTGGCAAGTGCGAGGCACCCGCGGCGTGCCAGCCCCAGTCGGGGGCGTGCACCTCCGGCTCGGACTGCTGCTCCGGCCTGAGCTGCCAGGTCCCGCTGGGCAGCACCTCCGGCACCTGCCAGCCGGGGGCTACCTGCTCGTCCAGCGGCCAGGCGTGCTCGCCGACGGATCCGTGCTGCACGGGCCTGTCCTGCCGCACGGCGACCGGGCTGGCGTGTGATGGGACTACGGCCTGCGTCTGCCGGATCCCCATCAACTAATTGGCCAGGGAGTCGACGCGGAGCGCGGGACAGGTTTTGATACGGATGCTTTGAGTCCCCCCAGTCCCTCCTCCGCGTCGCAGCCCGCTCGTTCGTCCCCGCCCGCCCAGCCGTCCGCGGGCGCGGCCGTGCGCACGGACCCCGAGTCTCCGGGGATCGTCGCTCGCAACCGCCCCCACCGCATCATCGCGGTGGGAGGCGGCAAGGGCGGTATCGGCAAGTCGCTCGTCTCCGCCAACCTCGGCGTCGCGCTGGCCCTGCGAGGCCAACGCGTTCTGCTGGTGGACGCGGACCTGGGCGGCGCCAACCTGCACACCTGTCTGGGTGTCGCCCAGCCCACGGCCACCTTGTCGGACTTCATGTTGCGCCCCAAGGCGCGGCTGGAGGACGTCATCGTGCCCACCGGCGTGGCCAACCTGTCGCTGATCGCCGGTGCGTTGGACGTGCTGGACGCCGCCAACATCAAGTACGCCCAGAAGCAGCGGCTGTTGCGCAGCCTGCAGACCCAGTCGGTGGACTACCTCATCATCGACCTGGGCGCCGGCTCCAGCTTCAACACGCTCGACTTCTTCATCATCGCCGACCACGGCGTGCTGGTGCTGCTGCCCGAGCCCACCTCCGTGGAGAACGCCTACCGCTTCATCAAGGCCGCCTTCTACCGGAGGCTCCAGCAGGTGGAGTCGCAATACGGCATCGAACGGCTGGTGGAGCGGGCCATGTCCACCCGCGAGGGGGCCGCGAAAACGCCTCATCAGATCATCCAGCACGTGCGCCAGCAGAACGCCGCGCTCGCCGAGCGGCTCGAGAAGGAGCTGGCCGCCTTCCGCGTGAAGCTGGTGCTCAACCAGGCGCGCTCCGACGGCGATCTCAACGTGGGCGCCGCGGTGGTCTCCGCGTGGAAGAAGTTCTTCGGCCTGGAGATGGATGACCTGGGGGCCATCCGTTACGACGACGAGGCGTGGCGCGCGGTGCGCAAGCGCCGGCCCATCGTCCTGGAGAAACCCGAGTCTCCCGCCGCTCTCGGTATCCAGCGCATCGCCGACCGCCTGCTGGCGCTCGACGGGGTGACGGAGTGATGTCCGCCATGAAGCACTTCGAGCAACAGTCCTACTACGAGCTCCTGGAGGTGCCGGTCACCGCCTCGGAGGATCAGATCCTCGACGCCTACGCACGGGCGATGGAGACGTACTCGCCGGACTCCATCGCCGTGTACACGCTGGCCGAGCCGGAGGCGCTCGACGCCCTGCGCGAGCGGCTCACCCAGGCCATGGAGGTACTCTGCGCGCTGGAGCAGCGCCTCGAGTACGACCGGAAGATTGGCGTGAAGCGCTCGCCGGAGGAGCTGGCCCGTCTGCGCGCCGAGTCCCTGAAGCGCGCGGCCGAGGCCCCCGCCGGGAAGGCGCCCGCCGACGGGGCAGGGGAGGCACCGGTCACGGAGGCCGCCGCCCAGGCGCAGCCCGTGGCCGAGGTGAAGCCCGCGCTCCAGGCCGTGCCCGCCGCCGAGGAGGAGCCCCAGGAGGCGGAGGTGGTGACGGGCGAGGTGGTGGTCGAGGTGGAGCCGGTGGCCGAGGCGAAGCCCGCCGCGCCGGAGTCCGCCGCCGAGCCACTGGCCGCCGAGGCCCCACCGGAGCCGGCCGCCGCTGCCGCCGCCGCGCCTGACGCCGCGCCCACCCCGGAGGCTGTTCCCGTGGTGCCCCTGGCCGCGAAGCCGGGCTCCCTGTCCCGGTCCCTCACTCCCGCGCCAACCCCGGGGCTCAAGCCGGCCATCCATGCCCGGCCCATGACTCCCGTGGCTCGCCGCGGTTCGGCCCTGCCGCCCCCGCTGCCGCCGCGCAATGGGGCCCGTGCCATCGTGCGCGCGGAGGCCGAGCCCACGCCCCCGGCCCCGGCTCCGGCCCCGGCTCCTCGCCCCGGCGACTCGCGCACCCGGCTCAAGACGGTGGTCGACGTCCCGCCCGATGCCGAGTTCAACGGGGAGCTGCTGCGCCAGGTGCGCGAGGGCCGCAACCTGTCGCTGCATATGCTCGCGGACCGCACGCGCATCTCCTCCCGGCACGTGGAGAGCATCGAGGCGGACCGCTACGACATCCTGCCCGCGTCCGTCTATCTGCGCGGCATGTTGATGAGCATCGCCCGCGAGCTGGGCCTGGACCCGCTCCGGGTGTCGAGGAGCTACATGGGGCTCGTCGCAGCCGGTGAGAAAAAGAACCGCTGAACCCTCCCGGGCCCTTCGAGCGTCCCCCAGGTGTCCGCTGCCCTGTCAGCGAAGTTGACACCCTGGGGGGGGCTGCTTAGAAAGGTCCAGGATGACTGAAGAAGAAAAGATCAAGGCCATGCGGCTGGCCCGCGCGATTGCCTCGGATATCTCGCTCTACAACGAGCAGAAGATCATCAAGGGCATCGAGCAGGACAACCTCTTCGAGGTCCTCAAGGAGGAGCTGGAGGAGGGCCGGGAGCTCTACAAGAGCCGTGTCAGCCCGGAGATCTTCCAGAAGATGAATTTCTTCGAGCGGGCCATCAACGACATCGTCCTGCGCTCCAAGGCGCACGTGAAGTCGAAGATCTGGTGACCCCCGAGGCGCGAGAGCACCGTGCCCCGCCCGAGGCCCGTGGCGATCGGCTGGATCAGGTTCTCGCGCGCGCTTTTCCGGATCTGACGCGCTCGCGCATCCAGGGCCTCATCGAGGCCGGGAACGCGCGGATCGACGGCAAGCCCGCCAAGGTGGCCCAGCGGCTGCGCGGCGGCGAGCTGCTCTCCCTTCACATTCCCGCTCCGGTGCCGGCGGTGCCGGTGGCCGAGGAGCTGCCCATCTCGGTGCTGCACGAGGACCGGGATCTCGTCGTGGTGGACAAGGCGGCGGGGATGGTGGTGCACCCGGGCGCGGGCCACGCCTCGGGGACGCTGGTCAACGCGCTGCTGCACCGGGTGAAGGATCTGGCCGGAGTGGGCGGCGAGCTGCGCCCGGGCATCGTGCACCGGTTGGACAAGGACACCACGGGCTGCCTGGTGGTGGCCAAGCACGAGAAGTCGCTGGTGGCCTTGCAGAAGGCCTTCAAGACGCGGGTGGTGGAGAAGACGTACCTGGCGCTCGTGCACGGGACGCCCAAGGCCGCCGAGTCGCGCATCGAGACGCTCTACGGCCGCCACCCGGTGAACCGCCAGCGCTTCACCGGCAAGGTGAAGGAGGGCAAGCCCGCCATCACCGTGTACCGCGTGCTCGAGGCGTTCGAGGACGCCGCGCTGGTGGAGGTGGATCTGCTCACCGGCCGCACGCATCAGATTCGCGCGCACCTGTCGGAGGCGGGCCACCCGCTGCTGTGCGACAGCCTGTACGGCGCGGGCCGCAAGGCGAAGGGGAAGGCGGCGGAGGCGCAGGAGGTGCTGGGCCGCCAGGCGCTGCACGCGTGGAAGCTGGCCTTCCCGCACCCGCGCACGGGCAAGGAGCTGCACGTGGAGGCGCCGCTGCCCGCGGACTTCACCGCCGCGCTGAAGGTGCTGCGCGGGAGCGCCGCGCCCACGGCCCAGCCCAAGGCCGCCCGGTCCAGGAAGAAGTAGGCCGGGGAGCGCGTTCTGCTGGACGCGAGCGGTGAGGCGAGGTTATGCCCTCCGCTGTCTGGCGGGCTCATTGGGGAGCTCGCCGGGCCCGGACGAGGTGCGCCGTACCCGGTCACGACAAGACGACGCCTCAGAAGGAGTGTGCGTCATGGCGTGGATTCTGCTCATCATCGCTGGACTGCTCGAGGTGTGCTGGGCCATCGGGCTCAAGTACACCGAGGGCTTCACCCGTCTGCTGCCGTCCGTGCTGACGGTGGCGGCCATCATCGCCAGCATGGGGCTGCTGGGAGTGGCGGCCAGGAGCCTGCCCATCGGCACCGCCTACGCCGTCTGGGTGGGCATCGGGGCCCTGGGCGCGGCCGTGCTGGGCATCTTCCTGTTCCACGAGCCCGTCACCCCCGCGCGCGTCTTCTTCCTCGCGCTGCTGCTGATCTCCATCATCGGCCTGAAGGCCACGAGCGGCGGGGAGCACTGAGCCCTCGCGCGGGAGTGGCGTGGGCGCTCTGGCTCGAGTGATTACACGCCTCCGAGCGTCATCGTCTGCTGCCGGCGGCTCAGCACCTTCACCGGCTGGATGGCCATGACGCGCATGAAGACCTGGAGCAGCTCCGGGTCGAACTTGTGGCGCATCTCCGTCCACATCAGCATCAGCGCCACCTCGGGGCCGTACGCGTCGCGGTAGGGCCGCCTCGACGTCAGCGCGTCGTAGGCGTCGCAGATGGCGAGGATCTTCGCGTACACCCCGAGGCTCGTCTTCGGGATGATCATCTCGATGTTGCCCCGGCCGTCCCGCACCGCCGTGCCGAAGTCCGCCTTGTGCTCGAACGTCGTCACCACGCGCAGCAGCGTCGAGCGCGTGAAGCCCTTCTCCATCAGGATGTTGCGGATGGAGACGAGCGGCGCCTTCTGGATGAGCGCCTTCTCCTCCGCGCTCAGCGCGCCCTTCTTGGTGGACAGCTCCTCGGGCAGCGTCACCATGCCCGCGTCGTGGAAGAGCGCGGTGTAGCCGAGGTCTCTCAGCTGCGCCTTGGTCAGCCCCAGCTCCATGCCGAAGACGATGCTCATCAGGCACACGTTCACCTGATGGTAGACGAGGTAGTCCACTTCGCTCTTCTTCAGCGTGGTCATCCCCAGGAAGTGCGTCTTCTGATCGAAGGAGATGTCCACGAAGTCCTGGACGATCCGCAGCGCCTTCGCTGTGTTCAGCGGCTTGCCGGCCTGCACCGACTCCAGGTACTTCGTCAGGAAGAACACCGCGCGCGAGTACACCGTCATCGCGTACTTCTTGCGGTCCACCTTCTGATCATCCGGGTTGGCCAGCTCGTCCCGGTTCAGCTTCTCCTTCAGCTTGGAGAAGCGGGTGACCTTCATGTTGAGCAGCTTGCGGCCCGCCAGCCCCTCTTCCTCCGCCGATGACGACTGGTCCTTGCTGAAGATCCAGATGAAGTTCTTCAGGTCCGGCACCGTGACGGGCTTGTTCAGCGAGATGCCGCCCACGTCCTTGGAGCGCATCTCCCCCAGCAGGTAGCGCTGGTTGTCGATGGAGTTCAGGTCCACCTTCACCAGCATGTTGTTGAGGTAGAAGGAGTCCTTGACGCCCACCAGCTCCAGCCGGCCTTCCTTGGAGATGATCTGGTTGACGATGCCCTGCAACTGAAGCAGCGGCTTCTCGAAGACGGCGTTCTCCGGGTCGTACATCTTCACCGAGCGGATCAGCATGTACAGGCCCGACACGAGCCCTCGCGCCAGCGTCTGCAGCTTCTCCGAGTAGCCGCGGCCGAACTCGCCGACGTTCTCTTCCTGGCCCTGGGTGACCTTCACGGCATTGTCCATCATGGTTCAGGCCTCCTCGGTGGTGGACGTCTCGCCGAACAGCGTCTTCTTCGTCTGGTACATGGCCTTGCGCGCGGCGTTGAGCACTTCGACGGGCTGGCTCTTGTCCTCCACCACGCCCTGCAAGGCCTTGTACGAGGGGATGGAGCACGCGCCCGCCAGCCCGGCGATGGCCAGCAGCTTGTCCTCCAGCACCTTCTTCTTGTTGAGCATCGCGGGCTTCACCGCGATCGTCTGCAGCAGCATCGAGATGGCCCCGGGCAGCCCCGTGGCGCCCAGCGCCGTGTAGATGGCCGTGCGCTCCTCGAGGCTCTTCTTCTCGAAGTTCGCATCCTTCATCAACCGCACCAGATCCACGTAGGCCTTGTCCCGGTCGAACTCCGGCAGCAGCCGGGCCGCCAGCATGCGCACCTGCGTGGCCGGATCATTGAGCGCCTCGAGGATGAGCTTGCGCGCCTCGGCGGTGCGGCCCCGGGCGATGATGTTCATCACCTCCAGCTTCACCGCGAGGTTCTTGTTGAGCAGCACCAGGCCGAACATCTTCACCCGGTCCGGGTGGTTGCTCTTCTCCAGGACGTAGACCATGTCGCGCACGGTCTGCGGCCGATCGGACTCCAACCGCTGCACGAAGGGCTGCGGATTCTCCTGCGCGAAACGCGCCAGCGCGTCGCACACCAGCACGCGGTTCTCCGGGATCTCGATCGTCTCCAGCGCGTTGAGCAGCGTGAACACGGTGGAGGCATCCAGCGCCTGGAGGTAGCGGGTGATGTCCACCGGATGCCGCGGGCGCGTCGTCTTGAGCATCTCCGCCAGCCGCATCACCCGTTGCTCCTCGCCCATCTTCAGCGTGAAGTGGGACAGCAACGAGCCGATGCTGCTCTCGGGCGCGCGTTGCGCCATGGAGCGCATCTTCAGGACGATCTGGTTGATGGTGCCGTAGTCATCCTGGATGAGCATGGCGTCCAGAAGCTGCACGAAGACCTCCTCGAGCAGCGCCGTGTCGTCCACGCCTCCTTCGATGACCTGGAAGATGGCGCTCATCAGCTTGGGGAAGAGCCGGGCGTTCTCCTCCTCGGAGATCTCCCGCTGGAGCCGGGCCTTGAGATCGTCCGAGGCGTAGTTGCCGGCCACCACCAGGCCGCGCATCTGCTCCACGCCGTCCAGCTTGGAGTCCAGGTCCTCCGCGTTCACGCGGGCGAAGCGCAGGTAGTCTTCCGAGTTCGTCTTGAGGCGCGAGTAGAGGTAGCCGACCACCTTGTCGACCTCGACCTCGACCTCGTGCTCGGAGACCTCGTCCATCTTGAAGCCTTCGACGACGACGTACTCGACGTGCTCCAGGCCGGAGCGCCAGAGCTGGGCCAGCACGTCCTCGGCGCCGCGCTCGGGCTCGGACAGGGCGATGAGCGTGAACGTCACCAGCTCCGAGACCGTGAGGCCCGGCCGGAAGATGAGCTGGCGGATGCCGTCCCGGAAGAACTTGTAGGGCAGCGGCGTGTCCTCGGAGAAGGTCGGCTCGCCGTGCAGCATGAAGTTCTGCTGCTCCACCTTGAGCGACAGCGGGCCGTGCTTCTCCGTGTACGCGGCGAGGGCCTCCGTGGCCCGGGCGAGGAACTCGGGGAAGCGCGCCTCGTTGTGCCGGTACATGCCGATCTGCTTGATGCCCTTGAGTAGCTGGAAGGTGAAGTCGCGCGCCGACTCGAGCTTCTCCTGGACGGCCGGATCCGTCGTGGGGTCCTGGGCGGTGCGACTGGCGGTCTGTGCCTGGAGGGCCATGACGTCCTTGGATGGGCGGGCAGGGGAGAGGGGAAGTTCAGTGTACCCCGTTTCTTCCCGTTTCGCCTCACTGGAAAACATCAGCAAGCCGGGGGGTTTACCGGGCCTGTGTCCAGAAGGGGTTACTCCGCGTGTAGGGTCTGTGCACCCACCCTACACCCCGAGAGGAGGGGCCCTGGCGGGGTGCTTTGAGGGGATCCCACAGTGTGGGAGCGTCCAACCCGGCGGCACCCGGACGGGGCTTGGAGAAACATGCGGATGGGACGTAGGAGAGAAGAGCCATGACAACCGCCGGAAACCTCATGCGGAGCAGGGCTCTGCTGGTCAGCGAGAGCCTGCGCTACACGCCGGGAAGCGTGCAGGGCCACCGGGTCGTCACGATGCGGGGGGACGGCTTCATCGGGGTGGCCGCGGCGCTGAGCGCCTCCGAGTACGTCGTGCTGTTGCTGCCGGGAGTCACGTTGCTGCGCGAGCGCAAGCCCGACACGAGCGTGGGAGAGGCCTTGTTCTGCGAGGCCCAGGTCCAGCGCAGCACGGTGGTGCTGACCATCAACGTCGCCTGGCGCGAGTCCGCGGCCACGCCGCAGCAGTGGCGGGACACCTTCGCGGAAGACCTGGACCTGGAGAAGCAGTCGGACGTGTTCCGGGACAAGCTGGAGTTCGTGGACGTGCCCGAGGCGTTCACGCACCTGCCGGACCGCGTCGTCCGCCGCTACGTGCCCAAGGCGAACCCCGCGCGGTTGTTCCAGGACGTGTGGCTCGGAGCGTCGCGGATCAACTTCGAGCTCATGGCCTCCATCGACATGCCCGAGGAGTCCGCGGCGCGGGGCCTGGAGCCGCTCATCGTGCAGGCCGAGGTCTTCGTGGACAGGGATCTCATCCGCGCCTGGCCGGGCGTCGAGTCGGGGCCCGTGAAGGAGCCGTGAGCCGGACGCGTTACTCTTCCTCGCGCTTCGTGCCACGGCTGAGCCGTTCCAGCCCCGCCTGTCTTTCCCGCGCCAGGTCATCGGCCAGGGTGAACGGGTAGATGGCCCGGTGGTTCACGTTCTTCCAACAGGCCGCCACATGGTGCTTGCCGCCGATGGAAATGAAGGCATGCCTGGGCGGGTTGGTGAGGGCCGCGAGCCATGCCTCGGCCTGCTCGCGGGTGTCGAATGTGGCCACCACCGGTGGAAGGCCTTTCTCCAACTGGTCTTCGATGAACTCGCCCACGACTGGAGTGGGAATGAACGGCCAATCCCTGTCTTCACGAGTCGCGAATACCACGTGGTATTCACCACCAATCAACACCCTGGCCTTGTAGGGCGGAACGGACTGGTGCTCCAACCAGGCATCCGCCTGCTCGCGGGTGTCGAATGCGGCGATGACGGGTGGAAGCGAGCTGCTTCGCCAGTAGTCTAGATAATCCTCGAGCCCCTCGTGCTGGCCAGAAGCCTCGATGAAGATGAGTGCGTCACTGGCGCCCCGCAGGGTTTCCTTCTCTTCGGCTGATTGCGCCTGGGACCGCAGTTGCTCGAGGTAATGCATCACGTCGGCGAAGGAGAGTGACCGCACCTGACCTGGCTGCAGGCTCTTTCGGAAATCCTCGAACCGGTACAGTTGTCCACTGGTGGAGAGAAAAGACGCTGCGGCGCTGGCGATTTCCAGGAGCTTTCTCTCCCCGTCGGAGTGGTTGTTGCGCCGGTATTCGAGGAGCAGCAGAACCGCGTCGCCCAGAGGGTTGTCGGAGCTCACCGAAACGCCTCCGCGAGATGTAGATCGACGGGAGCATCGGGCGACGTGAGGAGAAGGGCGGGTGCCAGTATCAGGATTCCCCCGCTGCTCATGACGACGTAGAAGACCACGCCCGTGATGATGACAGCGGTACCCACCGCGATTTCTTCCTTGTGGCGCTTCAGCCAATCGACAGCCTCGCCGGTAGCTCGAAACTCCAGCGCCCCCGCAGCCTGTCGCTCGAGTCTTCTACGGCAGTCTTCGCTCTCCTTGCGACACTCATCCGTGCAATACGCCTTCAGGGCGGCTCGAACACTCTTGTAGCTGGCGATGTAGTGCTCGGCATGAGGTGGAAGAGGGCTTTCATTGCACCTCTTCATGCATTGTTCCCATACTTCAAAGCAGGCACTGCCAATCGGGTCGTTACTCATCGGATTGCTTGTCCGCTTGATGACGCCGCCGATACCTACCGTTCCAAACAGGGCCTGATAGTGCCGCAGGTCAAAGTCCGCGAGCGGCTTCCAGTCGTGCGTCACCCGCCCATCCGGAGTCTCCTGGACAACGAGCACGAACCGGCCCAGGTTGTGCGGGCCGGTAGGACCCCGGGCCGCCGTCACAGGCTTCGCCGCGGAGCAGGAGACAAGGAGAAGAACGAGGCTCGACGCCGCGAGCTTCCGTAGGAGTGCGCTGACGCTCATGCCGCGCGCGTGTAGGGCAAGGACCTCGTCACGTCCAGCGGAAACCCGTGACGGCCCGTACTCCTCATGCGACGTGCGCTACTTCGCGGGTTTGGCCTGCGCGCCGCTCTCGCCTCGCAGCCCCGTGAGGAGCAGCAGGGCGGTGATGACGGTGAAGAAGCCCAGGCCCCACAGGTTGGATTCCTGCAGGAAGCGCGAGAAGGGCGTGTCGCCGAGCATCCCTGGAATGTCGATGGCCCGCGTCCAGGCTCCGTCGCTGACGATCTCCAGGAAGGCGATGAGCACCCCCGCGATGGCACCACCGGCGATGTAGCCCGAGGAGAGCAGGGTGCCGGGCGAGAACTCGGACTCGGCGGCCGAGCCTCCGCGCACCCTGTCCACCACGTAGCGCACCATGCCGCCCACGAAGATGGGCGCGCTGCTGGAGATGGGCAGGTACACGCCTACCGCGAAGGGCAGCGAGGACACGCCGCACAGCTCCAGCATCAGCGCGATGAAGACGCCCACCAGCACCAGGTCCCACGGCAGCTTCTGCGTGAGGATGCCGTCGATGATGAGCGCGAAGAGCTGCGCCTTGGGCGCGGGGTAGCGGGTGAGGGGAACGCCCTCGTAACTGGTGATGCGGCCGCCAATGCCCGGGTCCACCACGTAGTGGATGGCCCCCGCCTCATCCACCAAGTACGTGCCCGTGGGCACCGGAGTCTCCGCCCCCCGGACATAGCCCACGCGCCAGGTGCGCTCGGGGCCCGGCGTCACCGCGCCGAGTTCCGATACCTTCACCGTCTGCCCCGATGCCAGCCGCACGTCCGTGGCCGCCACGCGCTCCACTGGCTGCGCGTTCCAGCTCCGCAGCTCGGGAGCTCCACCCGGCCCCTGTGCCACCTCCAGGCCCTGCCTCCACAATGGGCCCTTCAGCTCGGCGAGCTTCACGCCCCGCGCCGCCAGCGTCTGCTCCGACACCGCCCACGGGTACGTGTGCTGCGTGCGCGTCTCGTCGCCCACCACGCTCACCGTCTGGCCCGGGTGCGTCTCGGGGAGGACGGTGGTGGCGCCCCGGTTGAGCACCACCAGCACCAGGCCGATCAGCAGCGAGCTGGTGAGCACGCCCACGAAGAGGGCGATCTGCTGCCGCCGGGGCGTGCCGCCCACCAGGTAGGCCGTCTTCAAGTCTTGCGCCGTGGTGCCTCCGTTGGAGGCCGCGATGCCCACGATGGCCGCCGTGGTGAGCGCCATGAAACGGTCCTCGGCGCTCGTCCACCCCAGCAGCAGGTACACGAGGCACGTGAGCAGCAGCGTGGCCACCACCATGCCGGAGATGGGGTTGGACGAGGAGCCGATCTCGCCGGTAATCCGCGCGCTCACCGTCACGAAGAAGAAGCCGCACACCACGATGAGCAGCGCGGACAGGAGGTTGACCTGCAGCGGGGGCGCCAGCCAGATGCCCAGCACGAGCAGCGCGCTGCCCGCCAGCACCACGGTGATGGGCAGATCCTGCTCGGTGCGCAGCAGCACCGGCCCCGCTTCCTTGCGTTGCGAGGCCAGGAAGGTGTCCAGCCCGCGCCGGAAGGCGTTGAGGATGGTGGGCAGCGAGCGGATGAGGCTGACGAGCCCTCCGGTGGCCACCGCGCCCGCGCCGATGTACAGCACGTACGCGTCCCGCACCGTGTCCGGATCCATCTCCCGGATGAGCGTGCCGTCCGGCCGCAGCAGCGGCTGCTCGAGCCCGCTGCCGAAGAAGGTGATGAGGGGAATCAGGATGAGGTAGCTGAGCACGCCACCCGCGAAGGTGATGGACGCCACCTTGGGGCCGATGATGTAGCCCACGCCGAGCAGCTCCGGGCTCACCTCCATGGACACCGAGCCGCCCGTGTAGCCCGCCCGCTGTGCCACCCCGGCCGCCGTTGTCTTCACCCAACCCAGCGCCGTGCCCACCACCTCCTTGAAGAGGTGCAGGCCCGCGTAGGCGAACTTGTAGAGCCCTCCCACCGCGAAGCCGAGCACCACCGTGCGGGCGTTCGTCCCGCCTTCCTCTCCCACGACGAGCACGTCCGCCGCGGCGGTGCCCTCGGGGTAGGCGAGCTTGCCGTGCTCCTGGACGATGAGGCCGTCGCGCAGCGGAATCATCATCAGCACGCCCAGCACGCCGCCGAGCGAGGCCACCAGGAAGGCGTGCATCAGGTCGATGTCGTAGCCCAGCAGCAGCAGGGCCGGCAGCGCCGCGGCCACCCCGAAGGCGAGTGACTCGCCGGCCGAGCCCACCGTCTGGACGATGGTGTTCTCCAGGATGTTGGAGCGGCCCAGCGCCCGGAAGATGGCGATGGACAGCACCGCCACCGGAATGGAGGCCGACACCGTCAGGCCCACCTTCACCGCCAGGTACACCGACGAGGCCCCGAAGACGATGCCCAGCACCGAGCCCAACGCCAGCCCGCGCAGCGTCAGCTCCGGCCGTGACTCGGTGGCCGGCACGTAGGGCTTGTGGATCGCGGGCCCGGCGGCCTGGGCGATGGGGACGCGATCCTCGGAGATCGGCGGTTGGCCGTGAGACAAGGGGGGCGCTCCTCACTGCGAGGGAAGCGGCCCTTCTAGCAGACGTACGAGCCCGTGGATCGCCGCTCGCCACACATGTGCGGCCCTGGAAACACGAAGGCGCCCCCACCGCGAACAGTGGAGGCGCCTCGGGTGCTTCACCCGGGAGCCCGGACGGGCCCCGCCAGGACTACTGCATGGACGCGGTGGCGTCCGGATCCACCTCGGCCATCAGCGCGGCCAGCTCGGCCTTCAGCTTGTCCTTGGCGCGGATCTCCAACTGGCGGGCGCGCTCGCGCGAGAAGCCGAAGTGCTCGCCCAGCTCCTTGAGCGTCATCGGCCGCTCGTTCATCACGCGCTGCTCGATGATGAAGCGCTCGCGGGGATCCAGCCGCATCAGCGCCGTGCGCACCCGGGCGTTGATGAGGCCCGCCTCCTCCTTGTCCGCGAACTCGTCGTCCTGCGGCGCGCTCGCGCTCACCACGAAGTCCACGTGGCTGTTGCCCCCGTCCTCGCCCATCGGCGCGTCCAGCGACAAGTCGCGCCCGCCCATGCGCTGCTCCATCTCGCGCACCTCGCCGGGCTTCACGTGCAGCCGCTTGGCGATCTCATCCACGTTCACCACCGAGCCGTCCGCGTCGCCCAGCTTCTCCAGCTCGCGGCGCGTGCGCGCCAGACTGAAGAACAGCTTGCGCTGCGCCTGCGTGGTCCCGAGCTTCACCAGCGACCAGCTCTTGAGGATGTAGTTCTGGATGTACGCGCGGATCCACCACACCGCGTAGGAGATGAGGCGGATGCCCTTGTCCGGATCGAACTTCTGCACCGCCTTCATCAGGCCGATGTTCCCCTCCTGGATGAGGTCGGACATCTTGATGCCGTAGGAGCGGTACTCGTAGGCCACCTTCACCACGAACCGCAGGTTGGAGGTCACCAGCCGGTGGCCCGCCGCGAGGTCGCCCTTGATGAACCGCCGGGCCAGTGCCTGCTCCTCCTCGACCGAGAGCAGGGCGTACTGGTTGATCTCCGACAGGTACATGGCCAGCGAGCCCGAGTTGGACGACTGCTCAGTGGAGAGCTGCATGGTTTCTCCCGAGTGACCCCGTGCCGGGGCCGGTGAGAAGTGGTTTGGAACCGCGTGACAACCCGATGGAGGGTGGCTAGAGCAACGTGTGTGCCACGGCCTCACGCGGTAATTCGCCAGTCGCAACGCATACTTGGCCGATGCGAGCGCACGACGGTGGACGGAAGTCCGTAAGCGTTACAGCGCCGGTCCGGTTCCACCGGGCGAGGGGGGCAGTAAAGAATGCGCCTCTAGTCTCAAATGGCCTCCTGGCCCCCCGTCCGCAATTGAACTGTGGGGCAGGGGAGACGGGGGCCTGTCATCGCCCCCTTCGTCCCTACGGGTAATAAGGAGACCCCTTGCCGCTGGCCGGAAAAGTCCTCGCGCCCCGCCGGAAGGCAGGCGGGTAGACGGGCCCTCGGCGGGCAAGGGCCCCTCTCAGGACGCGCGGGCCTTCGGGGCCTGCAATTGCTGCTGCTGCTTGTGGACCTCGACGCTCTGCTTGAGCTCCTTGAGGAGCCGGGCCGACTCGCCGGGCTGCAGCGGACGCTGGCCGAAGCGGGCCTCCAGGTAGCGGCGCGTGAGCGGCGACACCACCGGTGCCAGCGGGTGGGCCTCCCGCGTCAGCCGCGCCGACACGTCCTCGAGCGTCTCACCGTCAGCCGCGCGCACGCCCGCCGCCGCGAGCTGGCGCTCCACCGCGTCCACGAAGCGCGTCGCCTCGAGCGCCCGGGCCCGGGGCTTGCGCCGCGAGAGGTACTTCCACGTCCAGTACACGGCCGCGCCCACCAGGGCCGCCGTCAGCCAGGCGCGCAGCGGGGGGAGCTGGGTCTTCTCCTTGCCCGGCTCGGTGCGCGGCGGACGCGACAAGTCCCGCATGAAGTTCATCTGGTCGCGGAACGAGTAGTCGACGACGGACGAGCGCCACGCCGACTCGATGGCCTCGTAGAAGGAGATGAGCGACTCGAGCAGCTCCAGCGACTGGTTGGCGCGGAAGGCCGGAGGCGTGGCGTCCACCGTGACGAAGCCACGCCCGGGCACCAGCACGTGCGTCCACGCGTGGGCATCTCCGGCGCGCACGAGGTACTCGTCTCCCACGCGCTCGCCGCCGAAGAAGCCCGTGGCGAGCCGGGCCTCGAAGCCCTGGGTGCGCAGCATCAGCGTGAGCGCCGTGGCGAAGTGCTCGCAGTGGCCCGCCTTGCGCACGAAGAGGAACTCCATCAGCGGATCCGCCACGTCCCCGCCCAGCTCCAGCGTGTACGTGTACTCGCGCTGCAGCCAGTCCGAGAGCTTCTGGGCCGCGGCCAGCGGATCCGTCTCGTTGCCCACGATCCGCTGCGCCAGCGCCTCGATGCGCGGATCGATGCCCTCCGGCAGCGCCAGGAGCTGATCCAGCTCCGTCTGATTCAGCTTGCCCGGGTTCGTGTCCGTGCCCGGCGGCACGCTGTACACCTCGTAGGAATACCCGAGCCCCTCATCCACGAAGCGCAGCTCGTCCCCGCCCAGCTCCTGGAGCTGGATGCGCCGGTCGCCCGTGGGGGTGTGCATCAGGGCGTTGCCCAGCTTGGCGGGGGTCTCCAGGGCGATGAGCGTGCGGCTGCCGTAGGCGGGCAGCAGCTCGATCCGCTGGTACACCTGCTTCTCCGCGCCCGGACGAAGCGTCACGCGGGTGCGGCGGCGGGTGTTGGGCGGGCCGATCGTCGACCACTCCTGGCCGTCGAAGGTGTCGTAGGTGCGGCCCAGCCAGTAGGAGTCGAGCCGCTCGCGGCCCGGATCCGGCGTCAGCTTCGCCCGCAGCACCACGCGGGGGTTGCTCTTGAGGGTGCCCGAGCCGCCCAGGCGCACGGTGTCGGCGAAGCCGCTGGTGGCCGGGCCGAGTCCCGGGGTCGCGCGGCGCACGCCCATGTTCCAGTTGAGGCGCGGGAAGAGGACGAAGAAGGCGATCGCACCGGCCATGGCCACGAGCACGCCCTTGGACAGCGGGCGCATGACGTGACGCACCGGCACCGGCTCGCCCGGGGGCACCGCCGCCTCCACCACCGCCAGTCCCAGCGACATGCTCGCCAGCACCGCGAAGGCCAGCAGACACACGGCGAAGAGCAGCTCACCGGAGAGCGCCGCGCCGCCGGCGATCATCAACAGGCCGGCCAGCAGCACCTGCCCGTCGGTGGCCGGGTTGGTCTCCGACAGCAGCCGTTGGGAGGCGACGAGGCCCGCGAAGGAGCAGGCGGCCACCACGAGGTCCATCTGCCCGGCGGCCACCGCGAGGTAGAGCGCGCCCGCCAGGGGCACCAGCAGCATCGCCGTCAGCCGGGGCGCGCGGGCGAAGGGCCGCCAGCCCATCAGCGACACGGTCAGCGCCAGGAGCACGAGCCCGAGCGCCCAGAGGGGCACCTGGCCGGACACGGCCATGGAGGCGAAGGCCGCCCCGGTGCCCAGGTCTCTCAAGATGAGGCGCAGCCGGTTGGGCCGGGTCATGCCGCTTCCTCCCGCTGCTCCTCGAAGCCCAGCCACGCCAGCGCCCGGAGGATGGCACGCTCCTGCCCGTTGCCCGCGCCCGGACGCAGCCGCTGCTGGGGCAGCTCCAGCCCCACCTCGTGACCCGCCTCGAGCAGCCGGTGGGCCTGTTCGGCCACTTCCTCGCAGCGCCGCTCCAGCGCGTCACCCGTCAGCCCGGCCTGCACGCCGAGGATGTACGTGCGGCGCTCCTCGCGCTCGCGCTCCACCTTGAGCAGCTTGCCCACCGAGGCGCTCTTCAGCCAATGCACGCGCCGGGCATCCTCGTGCTCGCCCAGCTCGCGCAGGCCCGCCACGTCTCCGGTGCCGTCCATCCGGTGGGGGTTGTTGGCCTCGCCCACGTGTCCCACGGCCGCCTCGCCCGGATCCGCGCAGGCGAAGCCCCGCCGCGGGTAGATGAGCAGGGTGCCCTCCAGCGCGAAGACGCGCGTCTTGGCGAAGAGGCCCAGCGGCCAGGTGGTGGTGATGCGCACGCCCGTCAGCTTCACCGGGCCGCGGCGGGGCGCGGTGAGATCGGCCCGCACCACGTGCTCCTCTCCCGCGGGCAGGTAGCCCACGCCGCCCTCGCCGATGAGGGGTGAGTCCACCTCGGACAGCGTGAGGGCGAAGGCATGCCCCTGGCGGCGTGTGATGCCCCAGCGGAAGGCGAAGGGCTCTCCGGCGAAGGCTCCCTCCGTGCCGACGCGCCGCACCGTCAGATCCTTGATGCAGCGCTCGGAGAGCACGCCGGAGAGGATGATGACGCTCAGCAACAACCCCAGCACCAGATAGAGGAGGTTGTTGCCGGTGTTGAGCGCGCCCAGGCCCACGCCGAACGTCACCACGAGGTACGTGCGTCCCATGCGCGTCACCTTGAGGGTGCGCGGCGGGCGGAGGGCGGCCTTGAGGCGCTGCCAGACGGAGCGGGGCGGGGTGCTCACCGGGGCGCGACGACCTTCCGGGCGACCTCTTCGATCAAATGGGTCGCCTCGTCACGGGTGTAGGCGCCCTGGTTGGCGCTGCGCAGCAGGAGCCGGTGGGCCAGGCACGGCGCGAGCACGGCCCGCACGTCGCCGGGCGTGACGAAGTCGCGCGACTCCCAGAGGGCGTGGGCGCGGGCGGCCATGCCCAGCGCGAGCACCGCGCGGGTGGAGGCGCCGCGCTCGATGTCGCCGTGCGAGCGCGTGGCCTGGGCCAGCCGGATGATGTACTCGGCCACGGTGTCGTCCAGGCGCTGGGAGGCCACCTGCGCGCGCAACTCGCTCAGCTCCTCGGGCGAGCTCACCGCCGCCAGGGCCTCCACGGGCGAGGAGGCATCGCGCGTGGTGAGCAGGCGCGCTTCCACCTCGGGAGAGGGGTGGCCCAGCGACAGGCGCATGAGGAAACGGTCGAGCTGCGAGTCCGGCAGCGGATAGGTGCCGGAGAAGTCCACCGGGTTCTGCGTGGCCACCACGGTGAAGGGGCGGGGCAGGAGGTGGGTGGCGCCGTCGAGGGACACCTGGCCCTGGGCCATGGCCTCGAGCAGCGCGGACTGGGTGCGGGGCGGGGCGCGGTTGAGCTCGTCGGCCAGGACGAGCTGGCGGAAGAGGGGCCCGGGGCGGAACGAGAAGGTGGCCGTCTGGGCGTGGAAGACCTGGGCGCCGAGGATGTCGGCCGGCATCAGGTCCGCGGTGAACTGGACGCGGGAGAAGGAGAGGGCGAAGGAGCGGGCGAGAGCTTCCACCAGCGTCGTCTTGCCCACTCCGGGGACGTCTTCGAGCAGCAGGTGTCCACCGGCCACGATGCAGGTGACGGCGAGGCGGACCTCCTTGTCCTTGCCCTGAACCGCCAGGGAGAGATTGGCGGCCACACGCTCCAGCGCGGCCCGCGCCGTGGCGGGGGAGGGAAGGGGACTGACGGCTCTGGCAGGGGAGTTCATCGCGGCCCGCACTCTACTCCAGCCGTGCTTTCCCAAAAGCCCGGGGATTGGAGATCGTCGAGGGGCGGGCAGGCAGGCAGCCCCCGCACTCATCGTCGTGTGGTCCTGAGTGGGAGCGCGCTGCGATATCCCCTCGCCGCTGAGACGCGCCGTGCGAGAGTGGAGAAGCTCGTACACCCGGGAAGGCACTCCATCCATGACTCATGACGCGCACCACGCCACCGAGGCCGCGGCGGATGGAGGCGCCTGGCTCCACGCGCTGACGGAGCTCTTCACCGGCGCCTGGTACATGCCCCACGGGCACTGCTACCTCTGGAAGCCCGGCCTCGTCTGGCTGCACGCCGTCTCCGACACGTTGATTGGCGCGGCCTACGTCCTCATCTCGCTCGTGCTGTACACGCTGGTGCGGCGCATCCGCTTGCCCTTCAGCGGCATGGTCGTCGCCTTCGGCGTCTTCATCGGCGCCTGTGGCCTCACCCACTTCATGGAGGTGTGGAACATCTGGTACTCGGCCTACTGGCTGGCCGGGTGGGTGAAGGCCGTCACCGCCCTCGCCTCGGTGCTCACCGGCGTCTTCCTTCTCAAGGCCAGGCCCACCATCGTCGCCGTCACCGATGCGGCGCGGCTGTCCGAGCAGCGGCGGGTGGAGCTCGAGACGAAGAACCGCGAGCTCGAGGCCCTCTACGCCCGCCTGCGCGAGGCCGATGAGCTCAAGACGCAGTTCTTCGCCAACGTCTCCCACGAGCTGCGCACGCCCCTCGCCCTCATCCTCGGGCCCATGGAGCGGTTGCTCTCCGCCGGGGACACGTCCGCCGGGCTCCGGCGGGAAGCTCGAGGTGGTCGAGCGCAACGCGCGCCTGCTGCTCCGGCACGTCAATGCGCTCCTGGACGTGTCCAAGCTGGATGCCGGAGCCATGCATCCGGTCTATGCGGAGACCGACCTCGCCGCGCTCGTGCGCCTGGGGGCCGCCAACTTCGATGGCCTCGCGCGCGAGCGCGGCATCACCTTCGAGGCTCGATGCGCCGGCCACGCTGCCGGCCCAGGCGGATGTGGAGAAGCTCGAGCGCGTCCTGCTCAACCTCCTGTCCAACGCCTTCAAGTTCACCCCCGCCGGCGGGCACGTGCGCTGTGTGCTGGGGGCGCATGACGGCCGCGCGCGGCTCGTCGTGGAGGACTCGGGGCCCGGTGTGCCCGCGGACATGCGCGAGGCCATCTTCGAGCGCTTCCGTCAGGCGGAAGCGGGCATCAACCGCCAGTTCGGCGGTACGGGCCTGGGGCTCGCCATCGCCCGCGACTTCGTGCGCCTGCACAAGGGACGCATCTGGGTGGAGGAGGCGTCCGGGGGAGGGGCGCGCTTCGCGATGGAAATGCCGCTCCGGGCGCCCGAGGGCACCCCCGTGCGGCCCGTGCCCGCCGTGGCGGAGGAGGCGCTGAGGGCCGAGGCGTCCGGGGCCGCCGAGGAGTTGCGCGTGCGGGCACCTCGGATGCCCGCCTCCACCGCGCCGGCGCCGGAGAACGCGCCCACCGTCCTGGTGGTGGAGGACACGCCGGACCTGCGCGACTTCGTGGCCCGGACGCTCGGGCAGGAGTTCCGCGTGGAGGTGGCCGCGGACGGCGAGGAGGGCCTGCGCAAGGCGGAGGCGCTGCGTCCCGACGTCCTCGTCACCGACATCATGATGCCGCGGATGAGTGGGGATGTGCTGCTGCGCGAGGTGCGTGCCCGGGCCGGTCTGGAGGCCACCCCCGTCCTGTTGCTGTCAGCCCGGGCCGACGATGCGCTGCGCGTCAGGCTCCTCAACAGCGGCGCCCAGGACTACCTGGTGAAACCCTTTCTGGGGGGCGAGCTCATCGCCCGCGTGCGAAACCTCGCCACCCTCAAGCGCACCCGGGACGCCCTCCAGGAGGAGCTGAAGGTGTACTCGGGAGATGTGGAGTCCCTCGCCCGGGAGCTCGCCCTGCGCAAGCGGGAACTGGAGACCGCGCTCGAGGCCACCCAGGCCGCCCGCGAGCAGGCCCAGAAGGCCAGCGACTTCAAGAGCACGCTCCTCCGGCTCCTCTCCCATGAGCTGCGGACTCCCCTGTCCGTGATTCAGCTCAACCTCCACCTGCTGGGGCGGGAGCGGGAGGCGCTCTCCGCGCGGCAACAGGGCCTGCTCGAGAAGCTGACGCGGGGGAGCTCGCGGCTCCACCACCTGATGGAGACCATCCTCGAATACACCCGGCTGGAGGCGGGCCGCGTGCAGCTCACCGTGTCCGAGGTGGAGCTGTCCGCCCTCGCCCGTGAAGTCGCCGAGGAGTACCGGCCCGAGGCCCAGCGGAAGCTGCTCGCCCTGGAGCTTCGCCTGCCGCCCCAGCCCGTCCTCGTGCGGACGGACGCGCGGCTCCTCCAACTCGTCCTCCTCCACCTCGTGAACAACGCCGTGAAGTACACCGAGCGGGGCTCGGTCGAGGTGTCCGTCGAGGAACTGCCCGAGGCCTGTCTCCTCTCGGTGCAAGATACCGGACGAGGGATTGCCCCGGAGGACCAGGTGCGTATCTTCGAGCCCTTCCAGCAGTTGGAGGACGTGCAGCGCAAGGGCTCGCCGGGGTTGGGCCTCGGGCTCGTACTGGTCAAGCAACTGGCGGAGATGCTCGGAGCCCGCATCTCCATCATTTCGGAAGTAGGAAGGGGCAGTACTTTTGTTGTCACCCTGCCGTCCGGAAGGGGAGGGCCGCACGAGGCCCTGACCTGACGAGCCGGCGCCTCTTTCACAACGGGGAATGCGTGAGCGCACCTGGGCACGAAGACATCATCCTGGTGGTGGAGGACGACGAGGATCTCCGCGACAGCGTCTGCATGGTGCTGGAAATGGAGGGCTTCCAGGCCGTGGGCGTCTTCAATGGGCTGGAGGCCTTGCACTACCTGCAGGCCCACGCGCCTCCGTGCGTCATCCTGTTGGATTTGATGATGCCCGGGATGAGTGGCGGTGAGTTTCGCGCGCGTCAGCTCGAGGACTCACTCTTCGCTCGCGTGCCCACCATCGTGGTGTCGGCCATGGAGGTCGGCCATCAGCAGGAGCAGGTGTTGAACGCGGCGGGCTACCTCACCAAGCCGGTCAACGCGAAGCAGCTCTCCCACACCGTGCGGCAACACTGCCAGGCGGCCGCCTAGGGGAACCGCCACCCGCCCCATCCGGGCGAGCGGCGGCTCGAGACCCCGCGGCACCGCGCTGCACGCGGGGAAACCCTCGTCAGGCGAGGACTTCCTCGGGCGTGTAGTACGCGCGCGACGGGGCGATGGTGCCGGTGCTCAGGCCGAAGTAGCGGAACATCCGCTCATGGTGGCCGGCGAGCCCCCGGAACTGCACCTTGCGCTCCGCCATGCCGTGGGTCAGCACCGCCACGGCCGAGTCACGGAACTCCTTCAGGTGGCTGAAATCCACCACCACTTCGCGCGCACCCAGCTCCTCCAGGGAACTGCTCAGCGTCTTGGCGGTGCGACCATCCAGCGTGCCCGTGAGCCGCAGGGTCAACTGCCCCGCGAGTTCTTCTCGTTGAATCTCAAGCCCCGCTACCATGGTTCGTCTCTCTCCATAATGCCGCATGCGTCCACGCGGAGCCGGGTGTGTCGGGACACCCGGTCCGGGGTGGAACCACCCACCCCGGCGCACAAAGACCGGCAACGCACAGTGCTTCCGTTTTCTCGGGAAAGGCAGTCACGTCCCTGAAAAAACCGCCGCACTGTCGGAGATCAGTCGGGATGACTGTTCTCCACCTATCACCCCGGTCCGCCAGAAGTTTCCTTCTGGGCTTCCCGCAGGGAGACCTCGCGGGCCTGCTGGGCCTTGAGGCGGCGGAACTCCTTCATCACCTTGGCCGGGTAGCCCGCCATGAAGCGGTCGCGCTTCTCCTTCTTGGAGAGGATCTTCTTGGCCAGCCCCGGACCCGCGTTGTAGGCCACCAGCGCCCGCTCCGGAGAGCCGAAGCGCTGGATGAGATCCGCCAGGTACGCCGTTCCCAGCTCCACGTTCAGTTCCGAATCGAACAGATTGGTGTGGCGCTGCAGCTTGAAGCCCGCCTTGTCCGCCAGGTAGTCGCCGGTGTCCGGCATCACCTGCATCAGCCCCATGGCTCCCACGTGGGACACCGCGTAGTTGTTGAAGGAGCTCTCGCAGCGGATGACCGCCACCACCAGCATGGGGTCCACCTTGTTGCGCCGGGCCTCGCGGACAATGGCCATGGCCAGCCGCCGCTGCTGGCGCTCGGGCAGCCGGGAGGCCCGCACCGCGGCCACGATCCCCAGCCTCTCCGCCTCCTCATAGAACGACGCCTCCTCCTCGAGCCGTGCCAGGTGGGCCTCCTGCGCCGCCAGCTTCGCGCGCAGCTCGGCCACCTCCGGACTGCTCTCCCCTGGGAAGTAGGGCTGGAAGGCCCCCGCCTCCATCCCCACCAACATCCCCGCCGTCACCATCGCCACCGTCCACCCTCGCATACACACCCTCCCCACGCGCTCCGAACCGGCCACGCGTCCGTGTGGCAGATGACCGCAGCACAAAGCAGCGGGCGTGCCATCCGGCAAACGCCTGAAATCACGAGGACGGCCTGGGAAGTGGGAAGTGGGAGGCCGGAAAAAAAGTCCGATCTGGGAACGCATTTGCCCACCCCGGGACTGTCGAAAGGAGGGGTTGCCACAACCCATCAGGTGTCCCAGCTTTGCGCACGGTTCCGAGACCATCGGGAGAGGAGTGGGCGGCGTGTACTGGACGATGAGTGCGATCCTGTTCGTGCTGTGGGTGCTCGGGCTGATCAGCGGCTCGACCGAGGGCAGGTGGATTCACCTTCTATTGATATTCTCCATGGTGACGCTGATCCTCGCGCTGGCGCGGCGGGGGAGGGGAGCCCTCGCATGAGGCGGGCCCCGGCGATCATCGATCTGGAGCTGCCGCGGGACGCGAGCGGCTTTGTGCGGCGCGAGTGTCCGCAGTGCCAGCGGGACTTCAAGACGCGGCCGTGCCGCCATGACGCGAGCATCCTGCAGCGCCGGCTGGCCTCGCTCTTCCCCTTCGAGAACGCCCACGAGAGCTTCGACGAGGTGCCCGACTGGTGGTGCCTCTATTGTGGCTACCGGGCGCCGGGGGACGAGTGGCTCACCCCCAGCCAGCAGGCCCATGTGGAGGCCGTGGCACGCGCCTGGGCCAACCACGTGCGCTACGAGCAGCTGGCCTACGTGTCGCGCACCCTCTCGCTCAACCCCCGGCCCACCTTCGTCAGCGTGGAGCCGGAGGCCCTGCCCGGGCCCATGCCCCCGGACACGGATGATCTGCGGATCATCCCCCTGGTGTGCTGCGGTGAGGAGGTGAAGGCCCTCTGGGACTGGGAGGGCCCGCTCTTCTGCCCGCGCTGCGGCTCCCGGCACGGGGGCTTGAGCGGCCGGCAGCAGATCCACCTGGAATTCATCCAGGAGTAGACGAAAGCGGGCCCGCGGGGGCACTCTCGGGCCCGATGAGGCGGACGGCCCGGCTGGCGCTACCGCTCGTGCTCCTGGCCGTGGCCGGGAGTGCGAGCGCCCACGATGCGGACATCCTCTACGCGCAGCTCTGGCGCTCCGAGACGGGCGGGCCGGAGGTGCGCGAGCGCCTCACCCTCACGGCGGACACGCTCGCCCTGCTCATTCCCGCCGCCGACGCGGACGGGGACGGTGCGCTCACCCAGGGGGACCTGGACGCGCGCGCGCCGGCGCTGGCGGTGGGCATCTGGGACGCCCTCCCCCTGAGCGCCGGGGGCCGGCCCTGTGCCCGGAGCGAGACCAGCGCCCGGATACGCGCGTCCTTCGTGGAGCTCGGCGCCACCTTCCAGTGCGCGCCCGGCGAGCTCCGCCAGCGCTTCTCCCTGCTGTCCGTGCTGCCGTCCAACTACAAGGTGGTGCTCGGCAGCTACATCCAGGGCGAGCAGGGGCAGCGCTTCGCGGATGCCTCCCAGCCCACACTCGTGGTGTCCGACGGAGGGTCCGGCGGAGTGTCCGGGCCCGGACAACCCGGCCCGGAGCGCGTCTCGGGGCTGCTCGACTGGGTAGGCCTGGGCGTCATCCACATCTTCGGGGGCATCGATCACCTGGCCTTCCTGCTGGCCCTGCTGCTGGTGGGGGGGAGCTTGAAGCGGGTGCTGCTGCTGGTGACGGCCTTCACCGTGGCCCATTCCCTGACGCTGGGCGCCACGGCCCTGGGCTTCATCCTCCTGGACGATGCGCGCACGCGCTGGGTGGAGGCGGCCATCGCCGCGTCCATCATCTGGGTGGCGCTGGAGAACCTGCTGCTGCGCGAGCACCGCCACCGGGCCCTGCTGACGTTCCTCTTCGGGCTGGTGCACGGCTTCGGCTTCGCCAGCGTGCTGGGGAGCTACGGCCTGGGTGACTCGGTGGTGACGGGCCTGTTCGGCTTCAACCTCGGCGTGGAGCTGGGGCAGGCCGCCATCGTCGCCGTGCTCTACCCCCTCGTCCGGCTGGTGCAGCGCAGGCCGGAGTTGCACCAGCGGACAGTGCGTGCTCTGTCGCTCCTCATCCTCGCGGCCGGGGGATATTGGTTGATGGAGCGCGCACTGGGCCCGATCGGTTGAATCCTCGCGAATCCATCCCTAGTTTGCTCGCGGGATTGGGGGCAGCACCTGGGGAGGGCCGATGGGCGCAAGGCATACCCGCTTGGCAGCAGCACTTGCCGCGGCATGGGAATCCGAGGTTGTTTCGGCACGTCGTATGACGATGCTGGCCGAGCGGCTCGGGGATAGCCGCGGACGGGCGCGGCTGATGGTACTCGCCGCTTTCTGCAGGGCACACGCCTCGCGGCTGTTGGCCCGGCTGGCGGCGCTCGGCCGCGGGCCGCTGCCCGTGCCGCCCGAGGAGATCAACCTCGACGAGGACACGGTGATGGAGCTGCGCCGGGAGGGGGCCTTCGCCCGTGCCTCGGCCGCCCGTTACGAATCCACCGCCGAGCTGGCCCGGCAGCACGCGGACCTGTCCAGCGCCTGGGTCTGCGAGCTCAACCGCACCGAGGAACAGGATCGGGCCCGGGAGCTCTTCGCCCTGGCCGAGGGCGCCGCCCAGGCCGCCGCGGAGGCCAACATGTCCTCGGCCGCCGCCGCTCCGGCCGATAGCTGACAGCCTGCTGGCCTTGGGCGTAAAACACGCCCATGGCCAAGGCGGAGAGCTACAACGATTTGATTTTCCAGCTCGGCGACCTCTCGAGAGATCGCCTGGCGGGCAAGCCCAACTGTCCCCGGACCATGGATCGCGTCTACCGCGCCGAGGCGGCGCTGGTGGCCCGCCGGGACGAGCTGGCCGCGCTCGAGCAGCAGATGAACGACGAGGACGCGGCCTGGCAGGAGTACCTCGCCCAGTACGAGGCGCAGCGGGCGGCCCAGTTCGAGATCGTCAAGAAGTGGAAGAAGGCGGTGGACGCCGTGGAGGGGACGACCAAGACCCTCCGCAAGACGCTGTCCAACCGCCGGGCGGATCTCCGCTACGCCCAGGACGCGCTCAAGAAGCTGGAGAAGAAGCACGGCGACCTGGAGCTCGTCACCACGGACGAGTCCAAGCTGGCGCTCTCCCGCGAGAACATCAAGAAGAACCGCATCCAGATGATGCGCCTGACGCGTGAGGTGGAAGACCTCGAGCATCAGGTCGAGGTGGCGCTCACTCCCAAGCCCGGGCAGCCCGGCGCGGCGGGCATCCTGGCGCACAAGCGCATGCTCGACATGGAAGACGAGATGAACGCCCAGAAGGAGGCAGTCGACCAGGCGATGGCGGAGATCGACCGGGCGATCGCCGAGAAGGAGACCGAGGTCCAGGCCGCGGAGGATTATCTGGACCAGGCGTTGTTCCTCCTCGGCGAGGACGTCTACGCCCAGCGCATCCAGGACGCGCAGCTCGCCCCGTTCTACCCGCGCCTGGATCGCGCGCAGTGAAGTGGCTCCCGCCCTCCGTGCTTGACGGTGGGGGGTAAGCTGCTACATTGCGCCGCTTCCTGGCGTCCGGGGAACTGAAGTCGGACGCAAACTGCTGAAATCATTGACGTTTCCGCGCACATGCGCGGGTTGTGAGGACGACGTGAAGGGTCTTATCGGTAAGAAGGTTGGAATGACCCAGGTGTTCAACGAGGAGGGTAACCTCGTTCCCGTGACGGTGGTCGACGTCAACACCTGCCAGGTCGTGGGCAAGCGCACGCCGGAGAAGGACCAGTACTCGGCGGTGACGCTGGGCTTCGGTGAAATTCGCGAGAAGAGCCTGAACAAGCCCAAGCTGGGCTTCTTCAAGAAGAGCGGCGCCGCGCTGCGCCGTCACCTGAAGGAGTTCCGCGTGTCTCCCGAGGAGGCCGCGGGCTTCAACGTGGGCGACGCCGTCAAGGCGGACCTGTTCACCAAGGGCCAGCTCGTGGACGTCACGGGCGTCACCAAGGGCCGTGGCTTCCAGGGCGTCATGAAGCGCTGGAATTTCAAGGGCTCGCAGACGAAGACGCACGGCACGCACGAGTACCAGCGTCACCCGGGCGCCATCGGTCAGCGTAAGACGCCCGGCCGCGTGTACCCCAACAAGAAGCTGCCCGGTCACTACGGCGTGGAGCAGGTGACCACGCAGAACCTGACCGTGGTGGACGTGGATGTGGAGAAGGGCCTGCTGCTCATCAAGGGCACCGTGGCCGGCCACAACGACGGCATCGTCATCGTCCGCCCGAGCATCAAGGTCGCGCTGCGCGAGCAGCACAAGGCGGCCCGCGCCGCCAAGTAGGCCGTTCCCCTGTGTGTGCCCCCTCCCTCGCCAGGGGGAGGGCCGGACCATCGTCCTACCGAGACTCCAGGCACCGCCACAGGGTTCCTCGACGCCCCGCACCGGCTACCCACCGGGCGGGGCGTTCGTGTTTCCGGGCCCCGACGAGCCGGCGCGGGCCGCGCACATTTCCCGGCTGGTCGCGCGTGAATGCGCTGGGAAGCAGCGTCACGAGGCGGGCCCGTGGGTTGCCGGTGTTGAGCGAAGGAGACTTCGCCAGATGGAGGGCAGGGCGAAGCCGCCTTCGGTCCCGCGCCCCCGGTCCAGCTCTCGCTCCGTACTGGCATGGGGAGTGCCTTGAGGAAGCCGCACAACTGCCTCAAGGAGGAACGAGCCCATGTCTGGCTTCACGACAACGACCACCGCCGGCGCGGTGGCCCGAGTGTGCATCTTCTCCCTCGTACTCCTCTCCGGGTGTCAGAAAACACTTTCGGCATCCACGCAGCCGTCCCACCCGGATGTTCCCCTGCGATTCGAGACGCTGCGGGAACATGTTGGAGAGGAGGAGCACGTCGCGCTCGACATCTACTTCGTCGGCTTTCCCGAGGACCTGCAGGCGGAGGTCCGGGCGCGTCTCTCGGAGCTCCTGTCGTCCCTCCACATCGTGGACGCGAAGCCCTGGTGGATTCCCAACATGCCCAGGTACGGTGCGCCGGAGTTCTCACTCGCTCCCGCTCCTCCCGGGCTCCCCCCCGACCTCGTCCCACCCGATGGCATGATCCGCTACGACGCCATCTCCATGGCGAAAGAGGTGGACCCAGGCACCGGGCGCGTCATCTGGAAGCCGAACAAGGAGCTCGAGGACCTGGTCGATGACTGGCACGGGCGCGTGGATGTCATCAACTACGTCGAGCATGACGGGGCCTACACGGGTGTCCGTTGGCGCGTAGGCCGGCTCCAACTCCACTTCCTGCCCGCCCCACTCCTGCAGCCCCTGTATCCCCGCCTGCGGAAGCTCCAGGACTCCCTTCTCCTCGAGCAATCCTCCGGCCTCCTACAACCTCTACTCGTATGAAGAGCTCTTCTCCTGGCTCTCGGAACAACCGTTCGGCCAGGCGCCGCGTGGCGGGGCGGCCCTGGTCTTCTTGAACCTCGCCGGGCTCGCCGGGGAGAGCTACAGCTTCTACGCGGATCCCACCCGGGATCTGGTGCCGGCCGGGGGGCTCGCTCCAGCGGAGGTGCATTACCCGCCCGCCATCGCCACGACATCCACGAGTCAGCAGAGCGCCGATTTCATGACCGCGGTCCTGGGGGGCGGACTGACCCAGCCCAAGATGATGGCTGCCCTGGAAGTGGAGTGCGCTCAAAGCACGAGCGCAGCGCAGGCGGACATCCGCATTCCAGGCCTGAAGCCAACACAGCCCCTGTGTGCACGGTGGAAGCTGGAGCCCATCCGGAACCTGCTCGGAAACAAGGGGCGCCGGCTCTTCGTGTCGGACACGACCCGGGAGCTCGCTGCGTTCAGCTCGGGCCAGTTGGACCGTCAACGGCTCTTGGACCAGATCGAGGACGGCTTCTTCGAGCTCTACCGCTACGGCGTCCTCCAGACGTCCATCAAGGCCAACAACGTCTATTCCGAAGCCTACGAGCTGAGGACGTTGGTCATCGACCTGCGGCTCGATGCCCTGGAGCTTCTGCTTGTTGGAGAAGCAGAAGGCTCGCATCCCGGAGCCGGCGGCACTGGCTCAATGCCAGGCAGCGCCGCCGGCCGGCCGTGGCGAGAAGACCTATGAGCTATCAGATGTCTTCGACGTGGGCCTGGCTGTTCAATCCTTGAGCCAGTTCAACCCAGGAGACTGGAAGGTAACCTTCGTTCCATTCCCATTCGGATTGATGCCGGACGGCACCATCGACCCGATGAAGGGAGCGCGGCTCAAGGAGCAGCTGAGACAGTTCCTGAACAAGCCGGCCCTGTCGGATCCAACGTCGGGCCAGACCATCACCCTCGCGCATCCCCCCTTGTACCGGAAGCTACAGTTCCCGGACGGGAAGGGCGGAATGATTGAGCTGGGCTCGAGTTGGGAGAAGGGGATGGACTTCCTGATCACCACCTCGGTGCTGACCGCCAGCCCGGCGGAGGGCGGCCTGGGGATTTACGAGGCAGTCTGGCCGGACGCCCAGGTGGTGAACGCAAAGCCGTTCCACGAGACCGGCAAGCGCACCGTGAAGCCCCTGGCGCTCCTGCTCACACCTCCGCCCGATGGACCACGGGGCGAGAAGTGGGGGCCCTTCACCATCAACCTCGCGGTCGTCGCGGGGCTCGGCCTGGTCACGGATTTCGGAGGAGGAGGATTCTGGGTCTCCGTTGCCGGCAATGAGCTGGGAGGAGGCATCCTGCGGAGGGACTTCTCACTGGTGGTGCCTCAATACATCCTGGGCAAGCACCGCGGAAACGGCAGCCAGGTCCCTTATGGCGTCATGCCGGATGGCAGCGTCCAGGCTCAACCCTCGCTCCGGACATTCACCGAGAAGATGCTGGACATGGGCGCGCCTCACTGGTGCAACGAGTTCAACTCCAAGGACGACACCCTGCGCGCCACCTGCCGGAGGTTCGTGCGGACCACCACCACCCTGCAGACCCTCGAGACGCTGCAACACGGACTCGGCTACATGCATGCGCCGGAGCCCCGGAAGCGGTACCACTATGATGGGGAGCGCTCCAGCCTACGGCGGCTCAATGAGCTCCTCGCTTCTCCCCCTGACTGCACGGGCCTGCTGCTGCATCAAATGGTGAATATGTACACGACGGTCGGTGTCTCGACCGTGTGGGGGCCGATCACCTCCGAGTGGAACGGTGTGGGCCCCCAGGCTGGGATGGGAGCGACCCTGCACAGGTCCCACGCAAGGGAGGAGCTCGCGGGTGCGGAGCGGCAACTCGGCTACGCCATCGCCCGGTTCTCCTCTTCCTTTCCCCGGGAGGTGGAGCTCCGGCGCCTCTTGTTGGAGGCCATCCATGTGCACAGCCTCGCCGTGAGGCGCTACGACGACTGGGACTACGAGGGAGCGCTCCGGGAGGCGATGCGCGTGCTGTCCCTGCTGGACCAGGCTCTCACGCGAATGGGCGAGCCCGGCCGCATCCATGATCCACTCACCGAGGTACCTGCGCCCGCGAGCCCGCCCGTCCTCAGGAGCATCGCATCCATCGGGGCCGCTTCCTCCATCGAGTCCTCCTTGAAGGAAGGGGCAGGCCTGCTCGAGCTGCGCGAGGCATACCGGCGGTTCGGCACTCGAGACTGCCAAGGCGTCCCTTGAGCGAGCCCGGAGGTGACGCAGCGGAGGTGACGCGGCGGAGGCATGGGCCCGCGTGACGTGCTCCAGGGCCTGTGGCCAGGGAAAACGTTGTCAGGAGGCCCGGGCAGCAAGCAGGGCTCCTCCGCCTGTCCGGGCCCATCACAAACGCTCCGTCCACAATCCATCCACCCACCGAGCCGGATGAACGGCCGAGGCCCCACGCGCCTCGGGTGCTGGGGGACGGGCTCCTGGCGGAAGGAGAACGTCATGCACGATTATGTCATCGTCGGCGCCGGCTCGGCTGGCTGCGTGCTCGCGGCCCGGCTCAGTGAAGATCCCTCCATCCGCGTCCTCCTCCTCGAGGCCGGCGGTGAGGATCGCAAGCGGGAGATCCAGATCCCCGCTGCGTTCGGCAAGCTCTTCCGGACGGAAGTCGACTGGAACTACCGCACCGAAACCCAGCCCCACCTCGCCGGGCGTTCGCTCTACTGGCCCCGCGGCAAGGTCCTGGGGGGTTCGTCATCGATCAATGCCCAGATGTGGGTGCGGGGCAATCCCGCCGACTATGACGAGTGGGCCCGGTTGGGCAACCCGGGATGGTCGTACCGCGACACCCTCCCTTATTTCCGCCGGGCGGAGGACTGCCAGGAAGGGGCCTCGGAGTACACCGGAGTGGGGGGCCCCATGGGCGTCTCCGCGCTTCGGTCCCCCAATCCCCTGACCCACACCTTCCTGGAGGCCTGCCGCCAGGCCGGCATCCCTCTCAACCCCCGCACCAATCCCAGCTCCCAGGAGGGGAGCTATTACACGCAGGTCTCCCAGCGCCGGGGCGTGCGTTGCTCCGCCGCCGGGGCCTACTTGCGGCCCGCGATGAAGCGGCCCAACCTTGAGGTCCGCACCCAGGCCCACGCCACCGGAATCGTGATCAAACAGGGACGGGCGATGGGGATCCGCTATCTCCAGGGAGGGAGCGAGAAGATCGCGGAGGCCCGGCGGGAAGTGCTCCTGTGCGGTGGAGCCGTGAACTCACCCCAGCTCCTCCTCTTGTCGGGCATTGGTCCGGCGCAGGAGCTCGCCGCGCTGGGGCTCCCGGTCGTCGCGAACCTGCCGGGAGTGGGGCGGAATCTCCTCGATCACCTGACGGTGGCGGTGATCATGGGCGTGCGACGGCCCGTCACACTCCTCGCGGCGGAGACCCCCGCCAATCTGCTCAAGTTCTTGCTGCTGAGGAAGGGGATGCTGACCTCGAATGTCGCCGAGGCCCATGCCTTTGTCCGATCCGCGCCCCACCTGAGTGCCCCCGACCTCGAGCTCGTCTGGGCCCCCTATCCCTACATCAACCATGGGCTGACCCGGCCCACCGGGCACGGCATGACCATCGCCCCGGTGCTGCTCCGTCCAAGAAGCTCTGGCCGGCTCACCCTGCGCTCCCCCAATCCGATGGAGCCACCCATCATCGATCCTCGCTATCTGTCCGATCCCGCGGACCTGGAGCTGCTGATGACCGGGGTGCGTCGAGCGCAGGAGGTGTTCCGCACACCCGCCTTGGCTCGAGAGGAGACAGTTCCCATCGAACCGGAGCCCGGTACCGGGTCCGACGCCGAGCTGAGCACCTTCATCCGCCAGAAAGCCGAGACCCTGTACCATCCGGTGGGGACGTGCCGGATGGGGAGCGATGAGGGGGCGGTCGTCGATTCATCGCTACGGGTCCGAGGGCTCGAGGGCCTCCGGGTGGTAGACGCTTCGGTGATGCCGACCCTCATCCGGGGTCATACCAATGCCCCGACCATCATGATCGCCGAGCGAGCCGCCGACCTGCTCCGGGGTCGTGGGCCCAAGAGGCACGAGCTGGGGGTTGAGGGTCCCTCCAGCCGATCTTCAGGCCCTCTGACCCTCTTCGAGAAATACGCCGGCCGCCTGGGCTCCCCACTGGGCCTTGCGGAGCTGGAGCGCCCGGTCGGTGACGCCGAGCCGCCGGGCGGCGCGCTGGAGGTTGCCCTGCTCCTCCGCGAGGGCGAGCCGGATGGCTGTCTCCGAGGCGATGCGGCCGATGTCCTTGAGCCCCACGCCGCCCCTGAGCGCGCGGCGGATGGACTGGGTGAACGACGTGTCCTGCCACCACCTCGCCGACGCAGCTCCCGCGGGCCGCTCGTCGGGAGGGATGTCTCCCACCGTGATGGGACCATCGCCCACGTGGCTCTTGCAGATGCGGCTGACGAGCTGGCGCAGGTCGCGCACGTTTCCCGGATAGTCGCGCGTGAGCAGGTACTCGCGCACGGGCTCTTCCAGCTCCAGGGGCGGCCTGCCCGGGCGCATCTTCCGGAGGAAGTGGTGCACCAGGGGCAGGAGGTCCTCCGTCCGCTCGCGCAAGGGCGGCAGGTGGCAGATCCAACTGGAGATCCGGTGGAAGAAGTCACGCCGGAAGCCTCCCTGCTCCACCTCCTTGGACAGGTCGCGGTTGGTGGCGCAGATCAGACGGAACCGGGTCTGCTGCCAGGTATTGCCGCCCACCCGCTTGTAGGTGTGCTCCTGCACCACGCGCAGGAGCTGGGCCTGCATCTTCGGCGGCAGCTCGCCCACCTCGTCGAGGAACAGCGTCCCACCGTCGGCCAGCGCGAAGGCCCCATCTCGCGAGGTGGTGGCTCCGGTGAAGGCTCCGCGCTCGTGGCCGAAGAACTCACTGCCGGACAGCTCGGGGACCACCGTCGTGCAGTCGAGCGTCACCAGCTCGCCCTTGTCCGGACGCGGATCCAACGCGTGGATGAGGTGGGCCACCTCCTCCTTGCCAGTCCCGCTCTCGCCCAGCAGCAGGACCGAGGAGTCGGTGAAGGCGGCGGCTTCGATGATCTGCCGCAGCAGCCCGAGCCAGGCGGCGGAACGGCCCACGAGCCGATCCTGTACCTGGGGCGAGGCGATGAGCCGGTCCACGGCGCGCCAGCGCTCCAGCCGTGCGGCGATCTCCGCCGCCGGACTGATGCATCGGTCCCAGGCCAGGACATCGGAGAGGCCCGCGTCGAGCAGGCGCCAGCAGGCATCGTTGCCGAGCATCGCGCCGGAGGTGGCCACTCCCAACACGCGCGCTTCCGGGCACAGGCGCAACTCATTCAAGGCCTCCAGGGTCGCGGGCCCCATTTCATCGAAGACGAGCAGCCCCGGGCCGGAGACCTCCTCCCTCCTGACCGGCTTCACCTTCACCCCCGCCTCCTGCAGGGCCTTCATCATGGCAGGGAAGGTGCTACCAGAGCGCTCCACCAACCGGATCCACGCCTCGAACATGTGAACGCACCTGTATGGGTCTGGGCTTGCGTATTCTTTTTTCAGGTCCGCAATGAATTGCAAGAGAGCGCCCGTGCTCCATTGCCGATAAAGATTGCCATCAACGAGCCATTACCCCCAGGGAGCATGCTATTGCATCAATCAGGAATAGCCGGAATCGAATAAAATCAGGATAAGCATGTTTTTATTCGGCCGTCGTCTGCCTGGGCCTTGTCCCCGGGCCGGGGCGGGCCCCCGGACTCAATGGAGGGAGAGGGGCCGGACGTCTGCCGCGCGGCACCTGTCGGTTTGGAGACAGTCACCCGGGCCGGAGGAGGACGTCGGAAGCCCCATGCGCCGGGTTTCGCGGGGGGAAAACGTTGGCCAACGTGCGTTGGCATGCCGTGTGTAGACGAATCCACACCCCGAGTGAGCCTGGTCCCTTGCTCCTGGGTGATCGCGTGCCCACATGTCCGAGCCACACGGCTATGACTGCACGCAACCTTCCAAATTTCGTTTCGCTGGCCCTGGTGCTGACGGCGCTGTCCGCCTCGGCGCAGGAGCAGGTGCTGGACCCGGCCGCCGTGCGCCACCGGCTCTTCTCGCCCGGGGAGCGGCTGGAGGCGTCCTTCACGGTCGGGCTGCCGGCGCGCGAGTACCTCACCGCGCACTACAACCTGAACGCCGGCCTGGCCTACAACTTCTTCAACACGCTCGGCGTGGAGGCCCGCGCGGGGTACGCGCTCAGCCGCCACACGGGCCTGGCGCGCTCCATCTCCGAGAGCTTCCTCGCCCGTGAGGACAAGAAGATCACGGACGAGCTCGAGGACATGTGGGAGATGAATCTGCACGGCGTGGTGGGGGCCCGCTGGGCGCCCATCTACGGCAAGCTGTCGCTGCTCGCCGATGAGACGGCCCACTTCCAGGCCTACCTCTGGGCCGGTGGCGGCCTGGCCTCGCTGCGGCGCCAGTCCATCATCCAGTGCTCGCAGGTGGGGGACCGCGATGTGGGGGCCTGCTCCCAGTGGCGCGTCGAGACGCGCATGGCGCCGGTGGCCACGGGCGCGGCGGGCTTCCGCTTCTTCCTGGCCAACGGGCACGCGCTGCGCTTCGAGCTGCGCGACTGGGTCTTCGCGGACCAGTACCGCGTGAACGTGCAGCGCGAGGACTGGGAGGCGGGGCGGGAGAGTGGTGAGCCCGCGCCCAACCCGGGCTTCACGCACCTGGTTCAGTTCGATATCGGCTACTCCTTCATCTTCTGAGGCTGACGTCCCGCATGCGACCGACCTCGTTCTTCGCCGTTCTCCTGTCCGCCACGCTGGCGTCCGCGCAGGAGGAAACCCCGGCGGCGCCGCCCTCGGAGATGGCGCCCATTCCCGTGAAGCCGGAGCCCCGGCCCCCGGCGCCCGACGTTCCCGCGCCGCCCGCGCCCGAGGCCCTGGATACCCAGGCGCCCGTGTCTCCGGCGGACGCCCCGCTGGCCGAGCCCGAGCTTCCAGCCGGTGGCGGATCCGAATGAGCAGCGCCTGGTGAACGGGGCGCCGCTGCACAACCCGAACGTGGCCGTCCACGTGGTGCAGAAGAAGCGCTTCGCGGACGAGGGCCGGCACGAGTTCACGCTCTACCCGGTGGTGGGGCAGGTGAATGGCCGCTTCACCGAGCACGCGGGCAGCGCGCTGCACTACACCTACCACCTGCAGGAGAACTTCGGCCTGCAGATCTCCACCAACTACAACTGGTACTCCAACGAGAGCCTCTTCAACCTGGAGCTCATCGACAAGGTGCGCGAGCAGGCGCAGGCGGCCTCGGCGCTGCTGCTGGTGTGGGGCGCGCAGGCGGGCGTGGAGGTGACGCCGCTCTACGGCAAGTTCACCTTCTACGACAACCACCTGCTGCAGTTCGGCCTCGTGCTCAACGGCGGCGCGGGCATCGGCTCCACGCGCGTGCTCGTGCGCCCCGAGGTCTCCAACCAGGTGGACGGCGAGTCCTTCACCGTCCCGGCGCGGTTCGCCGACACGGGGATGAAGTTCCTCGGCTCGGTGGGCGGCGGCTTCCGCGTGCAGTTCGGCGACTCCATGGCGCTGCGCCTGGAGGTGAGGAATCTCGTCTACACCGCGCGCGTGGACCGGGTGGATGGCTGCAACCTGCAGGACTTCCAGAAGCTGGAGGACGCGCGGGGCAGCGGCCGGCCCTTCTCGGAGCTGGGACTGACGGGGAGCTGCCAGTTCCAGAAGTTCGACGGGGTGGACCCGAAGACGCGCAAGAACTACCGCGAGGACATCGTCCTGGGGAAGGACCTGGTCGGCAATCCCTCTTCGGACGTGCTCAACAACCTCAGCTTCTACGGCGGCTTCTCCTTCCTCTTCTGAGTCCCGCGCCATGCATCGACTGATACTCGCCACCTTCCTGGTCCTCGCGCCGCTGGCGGCTTCCGCGCAGGACATGAACACCTACAACCAGGCGCTCGCGAGCTTCAACGCGGGCAAACTGGACGCCGCGGCCCCGCTCTTCTTCGAGCTGGCCGCCAATGCGCAGGACACCGATGTCCGCGGCAAGGCCGAGTTCTACCTGGCTCAGACGTACGCCCGGAAGAAGCTGCACATCAGCGCGCTCGTCACCTACGCGGCCATCGTCAACGCCGGCCACCAGCACCCCTCCTACCTCCAGGCGCTGGAGGGGCTGGTGGACGTGCAGCAGCAGCTCAACGAGCAGAACCTCGTGGCCAACATCCTCGACAAGGCCTACACGCCCGAGGTGCAGGACAAGTGGGTGAGGCTGCCTCGCGAGGTGCTGGCGCGCGTCCACTACCAGGTGGCCACCATCCGCCAGCGCCGCGGCCGTTTCGAGGAGGCCCGCGCGCTGCTCGAGGCCGTGCCGCCCGACAGCCGCGTCTACGCCCGCGCCCGCTACCTGCTGGGCGTGGTGCTCGCGGATCCCCATTTCCCGGGCCGTCCCGCCGAGGCGGATGCGCTGGATGGCGCCGCCCTGGCCGCCTTCAAGGGCGCGCTGGACGCCAAGGGGCCGCAGCTCGCCCATGACGAGGTGAAGCAGCTCGCGCTGCTGGGCCTGGGCCGCCTGCACTACGGCCGCCACGAGTACCCGCAGGCCGTCGCCGCCTACGAGGCCGTGCCGCGCTACGCCCGCTTCTGGGACCAAGCCCTCTTCGAGAACGGCTTCGCCCGCTTCCAGAACGAGGACTTCGGCGGGGCGCTCGGCAGCCTCCAGGCGCTGCATGCCCCGCAGTTCGAGGGCGCCTTCCAGCCGGAGTCGTGGGTCCTCAAGGCGACCGTCTACTACTACAGCTGCCTCTTCGACGAGGTGAAGACCACGCTGACGGCCTACGAGCAGCTCTACGAGCCCATGGCGAAGCAGCTCGAGCCGTTCTCCGGCGAGGACGTGGACCTCCTGAGCGCCTACAACCTGGTGGCGGCGGAGAACCGCCGGCTGCCTCGCCCCATCTACCTGTGGATCCGCGGCAACGAGCGCATCCAGGACGTGATGCGGATGATCGAGCAGGTGGACACCGAGAAGCGCGCGGTGGCCGCCCTGGGTGACTGGGAAGGCACGGGCATGGTGCCGGAGATGGTGTCCTCCCTGGAGGAGGTGCGCGGCACGCTGGTGCAGATCGGCGGCCGCTTCGCCAAGAGCCGCCTGCAGGAGGCCGCGCAGAACCTGCGCACCTTCGCGGATCAGGCGGAGATCATCCGGGTGCAGACGGCGCTCGACGAGAAGGACCTGCTGCTGGCGGGCGTGGATCAGAAGGCCGTCTTGAAGACCCAGTCCATCTACCGGCCGAAGATGCCGGGCGCCGCGTGGAACTACTGGAAGTTCCAGGGTGAGTTCTGGCGCGACGAGATCGGCTACTACCAGTACACCCTGAAGCGCGGCTGTCCGGCGAAGCTCCAGGAAAAGTAAGTCCTCTACGGGGGTGGAGGACGCGAGGGGGCGGGCCCGTGCTCAGTGAGCGCGGGTGCCGCCCCTTCGTCTTTGTTCACCCACGGATCTTCCGTAGTGGAGCACTTCTCATTCCAACACCCCATTTCTACCTTCCCTCGTCCCTTTCGGTAGGTGGTGAGGGAGGCGATGGGGGCGGCCCGGCTTCTCGTGGAGCTCGGGGCGGGTGGGACGCACAGGGTGCGGCTCGTCCGCCGGGAGCCCTCTTTTCCTCGCACCCACCACAGGAGCTCGCATGAAGGCGGTCCTTCGTTTCGGTGCGCTGGCAGTGGGCATGGCGCTCACCGCGGGCGGAGCAGGGGAGGCGGCACAGCCCTCGGGCAAGGCCTCCCAGTCGGCGGAGTCGCGCAAGGGGGCCCCGCGCAAGGGGGCCTCGTCCAAGTCCAAGGCGGCTTCCTCCAAGGAAACCCCTCCCAGGGAGGCGGCATCCAAGGAGGCGGCTTCCCAGGAGCGGGAGCCCGAGCGCCAGGGGCCGGCCCGCATGGGTCCCGCCCGCATGGGTCCGGGATCGGACAACACGCCGCGCATCGCCGATGCCAAGAAGGACGGGCTGGCGGACCGCAAGCGCGACGAGGCCATCGAGGGCTTCAAGCGCCTCATCCCCAAGCTGCAGGAGGGCTCGCACCGCCGGGCGGACATGCTCTACCGGCTCGGTGAGCTCTACTGGGAGAAGTCCAAGTACCTCTACCAGCAGGAGATGAACCGCTTCCTCGAGGCCGAGAAGGCCTTCGACGCGGCCACCGCCCGGGGCGAGCAGTTGGAGGCGCCCAAGCAGGATCACCGCGAGAGCGAGCGCTTCCGCGCCGAGACGATGCGCATCTACGAGGAGCTGCTGAGCGGCTACGCGGACTGGCCCCAGCGCGACGAGATCCTCTTCTACCTCGGCTACAACCTCCAGGAGCTCGGCCGGCGCGATGACGCGGTGAAGCGCTACCTGCAGCTCGTCGAGGAGTTCCCCCAGTCGCAGTTCGTCCCGGACACCTACGTCCAACTGGGCAACCACTACTTCGACAACAACAAGCTCAAGGAGGCCCGCGGCTACTACGAGAAGGCGCGCTCCTCCAAGGTGCCCAAGGTGTACGCCTACGCCGTCTACAAGCTGGCGTGGTGCGACTACAACGGCGGCGCCTATGACGAGGGCCTCGCCAGGCTGCACGAGGTGGTGGACTACGCCGGCGATCGGGGCGAGGAGCTGGGTGACCTCAAGACCGAGTCGCTCAACGACCTCATCGTCTTCTACGTCAAGCTGGACAAGTCGAAGGAGGGCATCGCCTATTTCAAGGCGAAGGCCCCCGAGAAGCGCCAGGAGCGGCTGATCTCCAAGATGGCCGCGCAGCTCATGGACGTGGGTCTGTACGACAGCGCCATCGAGACGTACCGCGTCCTCATCCAGGACAAGCCCATGGGTGCCGGCGCGCCCGACTACCAGCAGTCCATCGTCCGCGCCCACGAGGGCCTGCGCCAGCGCAACCAGGTGCGCGCCGAGATGAAGCGCATGGTGGAGCTGTACCGCCCCGGCAGCGAGTGGTGGCAGGCCAACACCGGCAACAAGCCCGTGCTGCGCAATGCCTTCAGCGTCACCGAGGAGGCCATGCGCGTCATGGTCACCGACTACCACCAGGAGGCGCAGAAGACGCGCCAGGTGGAGACGTACCGGCTCGCCCGCGACATCTACAAGCAGTACGTGGACACCTTCGCCACCAGCGAGGATCCCGAGTTCATCTCCGACTCCGCCTTCAACATGCGGTTCTTCTACGCGGAGATCCTCTGGGCCCTCGAGGAGTGGGAGGCCGCCGCCGCCCAGTACGACGCCGTGGTCGCCTTCAAGGTTCCGGACCGCGACTCGGCCCGCGAGGTCTCCAACGAGTCCTACCGCAAGAACGCCTCCTTCGCCGCCATCATGGCCTACGACAAGCTCGTGAAGATCGAGCGCGGCCAGCTCACCAGGAGCGACCTCAAGGACGGCCAGAAGGTCGACGAGAACAAGTCCAAGGGCCACGTCGAGAAGAAGGGCCGCATCACCAAGAAGGACACGGATCAGGCCGAGGAGCCGCTCACGCGCTTCGAGGACCGGCTGGTCGCCGCGTGCGACACGTACAACACGCTCTACCCGGACAACCCGGATGAGATCGACCTGCGCTACCAGGCCGCCCTCATCGTCTACGACCGCCACCACTACATGGACGCGGCCCGGCGCTTCGGGGAGATCATCCACAAGTTCCCCGCCGAGCGCCGCTCGCGTGACGCGGCGGACCTGACCATGTACGTCCTCGAGTCTCGCGAGGAGTGGCTCGAGCTCAACAAGCTCTCGCGGCAGTTCCTCGCCAACGAGAAGCTGCTCAAGCCCAGCCCCGAGTTCGCCTCCCGCGTGGCCCGCGTCGTCGAGGGCTCGCAGTACAAGTGGATTCACGAGGTCGTCTACCAGAAGGAGAAGAACCCGGCGAAGGCCGCCGAGCTCTTCCTCGAGTACGTGAAGGAGTTCCCCAGGTCGGAGAACGCGGACCGCGCGCTGACCTCGGCCATGGTCATCTTCCAGGAGGCCGGGCAGCTCGACCGCGGCGTGGCCGCCGGCGAGCGCGTCCTCACCGACTACGCGGGCAGCCCCTTCGAGCCGAAGATCCGCTACACGCTCGCGCGCCTCTACGAGAAGCTCGCCGAGTTCCGCAAGGCCGCCGCCATGTACGGCGCCTTCGTGGACACCCATGACGCCGCCACCCGCGCCGCCGACGCCCGCAAGGCGAAGGCGGTGGCCAGCAAGGGCAAGGACGCCAAGGGCAAGGACTCGAAGAGCAAGGACTCCATGTCCGGCGACGCGCCGAGCGCCGACGAGGCGAAGTCCCGCAGGGAGGAGGAGCGCCGCGAGCTGCTCGCCGAGGCCAGCAAGTGGGTGCCGGATGCCCTCTTCAACGCCGGCCTCTGGTGGGAGGGCGTGGGCGAGTCCGACAAGGCCATCTCCGCCTACCGCTCGTACATCGCCCGCTTCAAGGACCGGCCGGACGTGCCGCAGCTCGCCTACAACATCGGCCTCGTCCACGAGAAGGACGGCAAGCCGGCCGAGGCCGCTCGCGCCTTCGAGTCCTTCGCCGGAACGTACGGGCGTGACTCGCGCACCACCGCCGCTCAGCTCTACCTGGCGCGCTACCGGCAGCTCATCGCCTACGGTAAGCAGAAGAACGCCCGCGATACCGAGCGCATGCAGGGCGAGCTCGTCCGCGGCTGGGCGAAGCTGTCCCAGCAGGAGAAGCAGCGGCCGGACCTCCTCGATGCCTACGGCCACGCGCGCTTCCTCGCCGTGGAAGCCGACTGGCAGCGGTACATGAACATCCGCTTCAAGAACGTCGCCACCATCCGGCGCGACCTCACCGCCAAGCAGCAGTCCATGCAGAAGCTGGAGAAGGCCTACGTGGACGTGCTGGGCACCGGCTCGGGCGAGTGGGGCATCGCCGCGCTCACCCGCATCGGCCTCGCCTACGCGGACTTCGCGCGCAACATCCTCGAGTCGCCGGATCCCGCCGGACTCGACGAGGAGCAGACGGCCATGTACCGCGCCGAGCTGGAGAACCTCGCGCTCCCGCTGGAGGACAAGGCCACCGAGGCGCTCGAGAAGGCGCTGGGCAAGGCCTATGAGCTGTCGCTCTACAACGAGTGGACCCTGGCCGCGCAGGACCAGGTGAACCGCTACCGCCCCGGGGCCTACGCCCAGGTGCGCCAGGTGCCCTTCCGCGGCAGCGAGTTCTTCGTCACCTCGGACGTGGCCAAGGAGCCCGGCCTCCCCGAGGTCAGCAGCCAGACCGCTCCGGAACCCGCTTCCACCGAGACCCCGGCTCCCGCGGGCAGCGCGGCGCCCATTCCGCCCACCGCTTCCGGGGAGGCCCAGCCGTGAAGGTGACGCACATGCATCCGCAGGCATCCGCAGGGAGGACGTTCATGGCGTTCCGCCGCACCTTCGCCGCCGCCACGCTGGCCCTCACGGCCGCGTGCGCCACGACCTCGCAGGTGAAGTCCACGCCGGTGGCCACCGCGGCCCCGGCGCCCGCTCCGGCTCCCGCTCCCGTCATCGAGACGAAGAAGGAGCGGGACCTGCGGGAGACCTTCGCCCAGGCCGTCGCCGCCTTCGACGCGGGCGACTACGCCAAGGCCGAGGAGGGCTTCCGCGAGGTGGCGGCCAAGGCGCCGCAGAGCCTCAACGCCCAGTTCAACCTCGGCATCATCGCCGAGCGCCAGGGCCGCCTCGACGACGCTCAGGCCGCCTACGAGAAGGTCCGCTTCCTCGACCCCGGCCATGTGCCCACGCTGCTCAACCTGGGCCGCATCTACCGGGTGCAGGAGAAGTACGCGGAGGCCATCTCCCTCTACGAGGCCGGGCTGAAGGTCCGGGGCCGCGAGTTCGAGTCCTCGCTGCTCAACAACCTCACCGTGGCCTACCGGCTCGCCGGCAAGCACGAGCAGGCCGAGGCCACCGCCCGCCGCGTGCTCGCGCGCCACCCGGACGACGCCGAGGCCTACAAGAACCTCGCGCTCGTCTACTACGACCAGGGCAAGTACCGGCTCGCGGAGCTGGTGCTCGCCAACGCGCGCAAGCTCGATGAGAAGGACCCCGGCATCTACAACAACCTGGGGATGATCTACCTGAAGCTGGAGGACCGGGCCCGCGCGCTCGCCCAGTTCCAGAAGGCCGTCTCGCTCGACGAGCGCTTCGCCCCCGGCTACGTCAACCTCGGCGCCATGGCGCTGGCCTGGCGCGACTACGCCGGTGCCGAGCGCTCCTTCTCCAAGGCCGTCGAGCTGGAGCCCGGCTCCCACGAGGCCTGGCTCTACTACGCCTACGCGCTGGACGGGCAGAAGGGCCGCGACACCAAGAAGGGGCTCGCCGCGGGCGAGGCCTTCGAGAAGGTGCTCTCGCTGCGCGCGGAGCAGCCCGAGGCCGTCTGTGGCGCGGGCTGGGCCTACGCCGTCGAGCGCACCGGCTGGGACAAGGCCGAGGGCTTCCTCCAGCGCTGCAAGGACCTGGGCGCCACGAGCGCTCAGGACAAGCAGATGATCGACTCGAAGCTCCAGGGCATCGCGGCCATGCGCAAGAGTAGCCAGCCCGAGCCCGCGCCCGAGGGGGAGAAGGCGCCCAACCCCGCCGCGGTCGGAGGCAGTGGTTCGATGCTCGACAAGGTGTCCGATGAGGGCGCGCCGCAGGAGGAGGGCGCGCCCGCGGAAGGTGCCGCGCCCGCCGAGGGTGCCGCGCCCTCCGAAGGTGCCTCGCCCGTGGAGAGCATGCCGGCGGCCGAGCCTCCGGCCGAGGCCCCGCGGGCCGAATAACCTACCGGTCCCAGTGGGAAAATTTTTCCACTTACTGGGGCCTCGAGGGGAGCGGGTGGAAGCGGATCGCAGGGATTTCGCGGCATTCCACCACCCGGGACGTTGGTGCAGGGCGTGCAAGGAAGCTGAAGGAACCTCATCCGGGACCCGCTGTCCCATCCGACGAGGAGGCCTGACATGAGACGACTGGCAGCGGTAGTGGCGATGGTGGCGTTGTGGGCGGGGCCGGCGCTCGCGGAGGAGGAGCCGCAGACCCAGGTGAAGGTCATCCAGGAGGAGGACAAGGTCGTCGTCCGCAAGAAGACGACGATCGACTTCACCGACATGGCGGTGGAGGGCGAGCTCACGAAGCCCGAAGGCTCGTACGTTCTCAACCGGAAGAAGACGGACTTCCAGAGCCTCATCCGGGTCCGCGACAACTTCAATCCCGAGCTGCAGAAGTCAGTGGACAACCTCTAATGGGCGGCGTGGGCATGGCGGATGGAAGGGAGGAGGAAGGATCCTCTATGGCGGCGGGGAAGAAGAATGGATTGACGCTGCGGATCACCGGGCCGGATGGGACGGTGCACGAGGCCGTGTCCGAGGCCGAGAGCGTCATCGTGGGATCGGGCGCCCAGGCGGCGGTGAAGCTGCTGGACCCTCGGGTCTCGAACCTTCACGTGATGCTGAAGGTCGAGTCCACCGGTACGGTGACGGCCATCGATCTGGGCAGCGAGAGTGGCACGCAGGTGGACGGCCAGCGGGTGGTGGGACCGCGGACGCTCTCGCCGGGTGACGTGCTGATGCTGGGCAGTTCGCGGGTGGAGGTGCTCTTCGGCAACGCGGAGCCGCCTCCAGCCCCGGTGGGCGCACAGGTGGAGAGCGGAGTGGGGCTGCAGGGCTCCATGCTGCATCCTCGCGCCCCGGAGCCGCGCGCTCCGGAAGTGGGCAACCGGGTGGTGCCTCCGGGCCTGCGCAACCGGGCCACTCCCGAGCAGGTGGTGCGGAGCACTCCCGCTCCGGCGGCCCGGAAGGCGCGCTCGCTCGTCGCGGCGCACATCCGTGAGCCGCTGCCTCCCGAGGCGCTGCCCACCAAGGACGCGAAGGTCCTCCAGGTGCAGCTCCTCTGGGGCGATCAGCTCCTGTCGGTGCAGCACTTCCGGGACGGCGTGCCGGTCACCATCGGCGAGGCGGAGAAGAACTTCTTCCACGTCTTCGAGTCCGAGGTGGGGGCGCGTCACGTGCTGGCGGTGGCTCGCGGCGAGCTGTACGAGCTGCGCGTCCCCGGGTCCGCGGGCGTCATCGTCACCCACAACGGTGACGTGCGCACCAAGGACGGCCTGCGCGCCGAGGGCAAGCTGACGGCCTCGGGCAACGAGCACGCGTACACGCTGGGCCTGCATGAGCGGGCCGAGGTGTCCCTGGGCACGCTCACCTTCGTGGTGCGCTACGTGAAGCCGTCACCGGCCGTGGCGGTGAACACGCTGGCCGAGGCGGACTTCACCTGGTTGAAGATCGCCGGCATCAGCTTCGTGGCGGCCGGGGCCTTCCTGGCGGCCATGCTGCTCACGCCGCGCTCCGAGGCGCAGTCCAGCGACGACATCTTCGCGAGCCAGCAGCGGGTGGCGAAGTTCCTGGTGCAGCCGACCAAGCCGGTGGACACCAAGCTGCTGGAGCGCCTCAAGGGCGTGGAGGAAGGCGCCAAGGCCAAGGGCGAGGAAGGCAAGTTCGGCAAGGAGGAGGCGAAGAAGGCCGAGGCCGATCCCTCCAAGCCGGGCACCAACATCGTCAACAAGAACAAGCGCGAGCAGGATCGCAAGGTGGTGGGCCGGGTGGGCCTGCTGGGCGCGATGAAGAACCTGAAGGGTGGCGCCTCGGATGTCTTCGGTCCGGGTGGCCTGGGCACGGGCATCAACAACGCGCTGGGCGGCCTCAAGAGCGGTGCGGGTCTCGGGGATGCGCAGGGCGTGGGCGGACTCGGCTCGCGTGGCTCGGGCACGGGCGGTGGTGGTACCGCGCTGGGCCTCGGTGGCCTCGGCACCAAGGGCAATGGCCGGGGCGCGGGGGGAAGTGGCGGCATCGACCTGGCCGGCCGTGGCAAGACGGTGACGAAGATCGTCCCCGGAAAGACCACGGTGATCGGCGGCCTCGACAAGGACGTGATCGCCAAGATCATCCGGAGCCACCAGAACGAGATCAAGTACTGCTACGAGACCGAGCTGCAACAAGAACCCGAGCCTCGCGGGCAAGGTGGCGGTGGCCTTCACGATCGACCCGGCGGGCGCGGTGGCCGAGGCGAACGTGACGGAGACCACGCTGAACAGCTCGGCCGCCGAGAACTGCATGCTCTCGCGCATCCGCCGCTGGAAGTTCCCCGAGCCGAAGGGCGGCGGTGTGGTGGCGGTGACGTACCCGTGGCTCTTCTCGCCCGCGGGTGAGTAACCGCTGACGTCTCGAGCATCTGCGAACCGTAACGAAAACCCCTCTCCCCCCACTGGGGAGAGGGTCCTGGGTGAGGGTCGTCCCGATATGAAGAAGCCGCTGCTGGCCGCTGTGCTCGCGATGCTGCCCACCACCGCCCTGGCGGCCACCCCGCCGGAAGGTGTCCCGCTGGAGGTCCGCCGTGGCTTCTTCACCGAGGCGGACATCGGCATGTTCTTCACGCTGGGCGGGGAGAACATCTACTCCAACGCGCAGACGTACCTGCAGTTGGGCGTGGGGTACGACCTGACGGACAAGGTCTCGCTGGGGGTGCACTTCGGGCTGGGCTCGTCGGCGGCGAACTGCTTCGCCGGGTACATGCCGGGCACGAACGTGTGCAGCATGTCCGACAACTTCACGGTGGCGTTCGCCGACGTGACGGCGGCGTACATGGTGCCGCTGGCGGACCGTCTCTACCTGATGCCGAAGGTGGCGGCGGGCCTGTCGCGGTTGGATCCGGCGCCGGTGGGCACGGGAGACCCGGGCGCGGCCCTGACGGCGCCGAACGCGGGCCTGGGCATCGGCATCGAGTACGCGACGCCGATGGATCACTTCTCGGTGGGCGCGGACTTCCTGGCCCGCTACATCATCGGGCCCAACATCCCCACCTTCGCCTTCTTCCCGCGGGTGAAGTACACGTTCTGAGCTTCGCGGGTTCGATTCCCGCCGGTGACAAGTCGGAAGGCCCAGCAACCTCCAAGGGGTTGCTGGGCTTTTCTTTTTGCCCCCGCGGAGGGGAGGGCGGTTTCAGCCGGAATGCCTACGGAGTGGCGGTGTCCTCGGGGCACGTCGGCAGGCCGGAGAGCGAGAACGGCTTCGAGGCCGAGAGCCCATGGGCATTGGTGGCGGTGGCGGTGATGGTGGGGGTGACTCCCGTCGGCGTGCACGAAGGCGCCGTCCACACGATGCGGCTGGTGCTGGCGGTGTCCTGCGCCGTGGCCAGTGAACCCGTGTCGGCCGCCCAAGCGAAGGTCAGGGAGCTGGACTGGGGGTCCAGGGCGGTGACGTCAAAGACAACCTTCTGGCCCGGAGAGGCGGAGGTGGCGGACTGGTAGAAGTTGGTGAACGAGGGAGGGAAGAGCTCCGTGGTGGAGGAGGTGATGCAGAGGGCCAGGGCGCCCGTCGTCTGACCCCCGCGGCCGTCCTGGAGGGTGACGGTGAGCTGGCAGTTGTTGCAGAGACCGGCCGGAACCGAGGAGGGGACGAAGGTGGCGGAGCTGGAGGTGGCGTCCGTCCAGGTGCCGGGGCAGGAGGCTTCCCACTGGTAGGAGAGGGTATCGCCATTCACGTCGGAGGCCGTGACGGAGACGGAGGTGGACTGCCCGGCGTCGAGCCTGTTGAGGGTGGCAGAGATCTTGGAGACGGTGGGCCAGAAGTTGAACGAGATGTCGAGGGCGGCGGCGCCAGTGGCGGCACCGGAGGAGACGTAGATGGAAATGGAGAGGGAGACGGCGGCGCCCTGGGAGTCCGTCACGGTGAGGGTGAGGGTCTGGATGCCGGTGGAGGCGGGAGCCGTCCAGGAGGTGGTGGAGGCCGTGGTGTCGGAGAAGGAGCCGCTGGAGGCGGTCCACGCCAGGGTGAGAGGGTCGCCCGCGTTGGGGTCAGCCACGGAGGCCGTCAGGGAGAGGGAGCCGCCTGCCTGGACGGTGGTGGTGGAAGCGACGAGGGAGGTGATGAGGGGCGCCTCGTTCTCGTAGGGCGGAGGAGGCGAGAGCTCCTGGAGGGTGAGGGCGACGGCGGTGGTCTGGTCGGCGGTGAGGGTGACGCCGGACGTCTGGCCTTCGAATCGCAGGGTGCCGGAGGCGTCGAAGGCCTCGGCGTGGAAGGTGCGGTTGGAGCCAGGGGGGAGGTTGCCGAGGAGGCCGCCCCAGGAGCCGTTGGTGCTGGCCAGCTCGATGGAGAGGGAAGACATGTCCGAGGCGGAGACGGTCACCTTGACGCGGGCGACGTCACTCGCGGAGAGCGCCTGGGGGATGGAGACGGCGAACTGGACGGAGCTGGTGGGCTGAGAAGAAGAGGTGCAGGCCGCCAGGGAGAACAGCAGCACCGCGGCGAGGCCGAGGAGACGTGAGTGGAGGGTCATGGCGTGTTCTTTTGAAGGGAAGGAGTGGGAGTAAGGGGATGAGGAATTCAAAGACGAGCAGCAGCGCCGCTCAGTACGAGACCGGGAAGTTCGCGGTGGTGTGCCGGGCCCTGCCGATCGTCACCAGCAGGTCATCCACGTAGGCGGGGTGGGTGCCAATCGAGATGGCCGACGTGGTGGCGGTCGGCCCCTCCATGCGGTCGGTGGCGGGAATCGTCAGCATCGACACGAGCACCCCGTTCTTGTGCGTGTACAAGCGCGTGCCCGAGCGGCTCAGGGAGAGATGGACCCAGGTGTTCAGGGGCAGGACGCCCCACCCGATGGACCCGCCCCACCACCGCGCATCCTGGTTGCCGTACGCGAAATCGGCGCCGTTGTTGTAGCGCGTGTTGCCGACGGTGATGTCCCACCCGTTCCCGGCTACCACCGGGGAGAAGTCCCCGGCCCGGGTGGAGAAGTTCACCCAGAACTCGATGGTGAAATCCTGGGCCCCGAGAAGGTACGCCGAGCTCGTGGGGGTGGTGAGGCTGCCGGTCGTCAGGTTGGCGGAGGCACCGCCGCGCACCGCCTGGGTGGTGGTGATGGTGGGCGAGGAGACGGTGGTCAGCGCCGCGCCCGACCCGTAGTTCGGGAACGACGTCGAGAGGTGGGCTCCGTCCATCGGGAGATACAGGGTGGGCCTGGCCAGTTGCGCCAACGCGAAGTTGGCCGTCGTGTACTTCGCGCTGCCGATCGTGATCATCACGTCGTCCAGGTACGAAGCGCTCTGACCGATCATCAGCGCCGAGGTGGCCGCACCGGCCTCCATGTTCGCGTTGGCCGGAATCGCGACGGTGGAGACGAGCACCCCGTTCTTGTGCGTGTAGAGCCGGCCCTGGGAGCGGGAGATGGCCAGATGGGTCCAGGTGTTGAAAGGCAGGACGCCCCACCCGATGGACCCGCCCCACCACCGCGCTCCCTGGTTGCCGTAGGCGAAGTCCGCGGCGTTGTTGTAGTGCACATTGCCGAGGGAGATGTCCCACCCGTTCCCGGAGATCACCGGGCTACCGCTCCCCCCGTGAGCAGAGAAGTTCACCCAGAAGCTCGATCGTGAAGTCGCGGGTGCCGATGACGTTGGCCGCGGTGGCGTCGGTGGTCAGGTAGCCCTGCTGGAAGTTGCCGCTCGCCCCCCCGTACCTGGCCACCGAGGTGGTGATGGCCGGCGCTGAGACCGCACTGAACGCCACGCCGTTGGCGGCGAGGTTCGGGAAGACCGTCGAGCCGTTCGCTCCGTCGAGCGGAAGGAAGACGTGCGGCTCCGTCGGCACGAGGCGCGGAGGGTAGGTCGCACGCGCCACCGAGAAGTTCGAGGTGTCGTGCCGGGCCGTCCCCACGGTGATCAGCAGATCGTCCATGTAGGCCGGGTGCGCGCCGACCGTGATGGAGGACGAGGTGTTCGGCCCCTCCATGCTGTCGGTGGCCAGGATCGTCAGCGTCTGCACCAGGATCCCGTTCTTGTGGGTGATCAGGGTCGTGCCCTTCCGGGTGAGGGACAGGTGCGTCCAGGTGTTGAGGGGGAGGACTCCCCAGCTGATGTCTCCTCCCCAGTGCCGGTAACCGCTCACCTCCGTGCGGTAGAAAGCGAAGTCCGCGTTGTTGTTGTAGTACGTGTTGCCGAGGGAGATGTCCCAGTAGCCGCCAGCGGCGGGAGTCCCCCCCCAGAGCACCGGCGAGCCGCCCCCACCCAGTGCGCTGTGGTTGACCCAGAACTCGATCGTGAAGTCGCGAGTCCCGAGCACGTTCGCCCCGGACACGGTCGTCGCCAGGGACCCCGAGGCGAAGTTGCCGCAGCCGCCGCAGCCCGCGCTCGAGTTGGAGATGGTCGGCGTGCCCGTGGCCGTCAGCGCGACGCCTCCGGGCACCGCGTTCCGGAAGTCCGGGGAGAGATCCTCTCCGTCACCCCGTCCGTCCATCGGCAGGTAGATGTTCGGAAGGGGCCCCACCTTCGCGGGCGTGAAGTTGGCGGTGGTGTGCTTCACCCCTCCGACGGTGATCAGCAGGTCGTCGATGTACGCTGGGGAGAAGTTGCCCACCGTGAGGACCGACGTGGCGGAGGTTCCTTCCAGGCGAGCGGCGGCATCGATGGTGATCGAATCCTTCAGCACGCCATTCAGGTGCGTGTACAGGTTGGTGCCGGAGCGGGAGACCGAGAGGTGATGCCAGACGCCCGTCGTCAGAACGCCCCATCCGACGTACCCGCCCCACCACCGGGCCGATTGATGCCCAAAGGAGAAGTCCGCGGCGTTGTTGTAGTTCGTGTTGCCGAGGGAGATGTTCCAGCCGTCGCCGGAGACGACCGTGGAGACGAAGCCATCGAGGGAACCGCTGTACTTGACCCAGAACTCGATCGTGAAGTCGCTGTTGCCGATGACGTGGGCCGCGCTGCGGTTGGTCGTCAGATGGCCGTTCTTGAAGCAGCCGCTGCCGGCGCCGTACTTCGGTGAGACGGTGGAGATGGCCGGTGCCAGCTCGGGACGGAAGCTCACCCCGGAAGCTCGAGAAGTTCACGAAGTCCGTGGACGAGTTATCGCCCGTGACGGCACTGGTATTGTCCATGGGGAGCATGACCAGCGTCGAAGGACCCGACAGGGTATGCGTCCAGCCGTCTCCGGTGGCGGCGGCGCTCGTGTTTCCGGCGTGGTCAGAGGCGCGCACCGAGGTGTAGTAGGTGGTCCCCGGTGCCAGCGTCAGGCCCGTGCGCGAAGCAGTGGTGACGTTGCCGATGTTGGTCCAGCCGAGGATGTCGGTGCCGCCCGCGCTCGTGCCAATCGCCAGCTCGTAGGAGGCGAGCCCGCTCCCCGAATCGACGCTCGCGGTCCAGGTCGCCACCGGGGAGGCCGTCGGCTGGTGGGTGGAGGTGCCGTCGTTGAGCCCGGTGGGGGCGGAGGGACCCGTCGTGTCGACGAGCCAGCCGTTGCCGGTGAGGGTGGAGAAGTTGCCGGCGCGGTCGTAGGCCCGGATCGACGGGTAGTAGGTCGTCCCGCTCGTGAGCGTCAGCCCCGTGAGGGTGGTGCCGGGGCCGGCACCGGGAGTGAACCGGGTCCAGTCCTGCGTCTGGGTTCCTCCGGCGGCGGTGCCGACGGCGTATTCATAGTGGTCGATGCCGCTGCTCGCGTCGGTGAAGGCCGTCCACGTCAGCGCGGGGGAGGTGGTGAGGGAGCGGGAGGCGGTGCCGTCGTCGAGGGTGCCGCCCCCGGCCGGCGGGGTGCTGTCGTAGAGGAGCGCGCCAACGAGGGTCGAGCTCTGCTCGTCCGGAGAGGTGACGGTGATCGGATGGGTGCCCTCGGTGAGGGAGGGGACCGTGCAGGTGAGGGTCGTCGAGGAGCCGAACGAGGTCGCGGTGCAGGGGGTCGCGCCAACCTGAACCGCGCTCCCCGGGATGAAGCCCGTGCCCGTGAGGGTGAGCAGCGTTCCGGCCTTGGCCTGGGTGGGACTGCTCGAGGCCAGGCTCGGGGTTGAACAGAGAGGCAGCCCCGTCACCGCGAAGCTCCGGGTGGCCGTCAGGTTGAAGGTGTTGGTGACGGTGGCGGTGATGGTGGGGGTCGTGCTCGCGAAGACACAGGGAGGGGCCGTCCACACGATGTGGCTGGTGCTGGCGGTGGTCTGCTCCGAGGACAGCGAGCCGGTGTTGGCCGTCCACGCGAAGGTCAGGGCGCTGGCCTGGGGATCCGTGGCGATGACGTCAAAGCCCACCAGCTCGCGTGCAGGGGTGGAGGTGGCGGACTGGTAGTAGTTGGTGATGAGGGGCGCGAAGTGCTCGGCGGAGGGGGCGGCAACGCAGAGGTTGAGGCCACCCGTGGTCCTGCCCCCGCGAGCGTCCTGCACGGTGACGGTGAGGCGGCAGTTGTTGCAGAGCCCGGCGGGAATGGAGGAGGGGACGAAGGAGGCGGAGCTGGAGGTGGCGTCCGTCCAGGTGCCGGGGCAGGAGGCTTCCCACTGGTAGGAGAGGGCATCCCCCTCGACATCGGAGGCCGTGACGGAGACGGAGGTGGACTGTCCGGCGTCGAGCCTGTTGAGGGTGGCGGAGACCTTGGAGACGGTGGGCCAGAGGTTGAAGGAGATGTCGAGGGCGGCGGCGGCGGCGGGGCCGGAGGTGACGTTGACGGCCAGGGAGACGGAGACGGCGGCGCCCTGGGAGTCCGTCACGGTGAGGGTGAGGGTCTGGATGCCGGTGGAGGAGGGAGCCGTCCAGGAGGTGGTGGAGGCCGTGGCGTCGGAGAAGGAGCCGCTGGAGGCGGTCCACGCCAGGGTGAAGGGGTCGCCCGCGTTGGGGTCAGCCGCGGAGGCCGTCAGGGAGAGGGAGCCGCCTGCCTGGACGGAGGTGGTGGAAGCGACGAGGGAGGTGATGAGGGGCGACTCGTTGCGGTAGGGCGGAGGAGGCGAGAGCTCCTGGAGGGTGAGGGCGACGGCGGTGGTCTGGTCGGCGGTGATGGTGACGCCGGACGTCTGGCCCTGGAGGCGCAGGGTGCCGGAGGCGTCGAAGGCCTCGGCGAGGAAGGTGCGGTTGGAGCCGGCGGGCAGGTTGCCGAGGAGTCCGCCCCAGGGGCCGTTGGACCTGGTCAGGTCAACGACGCGGGGAGACATATCGGAGGCGGAGACGGTCACCTTGACGCGGGTGATGTCACTCGAGGAGAGCGCCTGCTGGAGGGAAGCGGCGAACTGGACGGAGCCCGTGGGCTGAGAGGAGGTGCAGGCCGCGAGGCAGAGCAGCACCACCGCGGCGAGGCACGAGAGACGTGGGTGCATGGGCAAGGCTCGTGTGTCTAAAGGGAGGTGGTGCTCTCGGGGCGCGTGGACCCCGTGGCCGCGCACGTCGGGAGGCCGGGGAGCGAGAAAGGCTTCGAGGCCGAGAGGCCATGGGCATTGGTGACGGCGGCGGTGATGGTGGGGGTGACACCCGCCTGCGTGCAGGAAGGCGCCGTCCACACGATGCGGCTGGTGCTGGCGGTGTCCTGCGCCGTGGCCAGCGAGCCGGTGTTGGCCGTCCACGCGAAGGTCAGGGCGCTGGCCTGGGGGTCCAGGGCGGTGACGTCAAAGCCAACCGTCTGATCCGGCGAGGCGGAGGTGGCGGACTGGTAGTAGTCGGTGAAGAGGGGCGCGAAGTGCTCGGCGGAGGGGGCGGCAACGCAGAGGTTGAGGCCACCCGTGGTCCTGCCCCCGCGAGCGTCTTGCACGGTGACGGTGAGGCGGCAGTTGTTGCAGAGCCCGGCGGGAATGGAGGAGGGGATGAAGGAGGCGGAGTTGGAGGTGGCGTCCGTCCAGGTGCCGGGGCAGGAGGCTTCCCACTGGTAGGAGAGGGCATCCCCCTCGACATCGGAGGCCGTGACGGAGACGGAGGTGGACTGCCCTGCGTCGAGCCTGTTGAGGGTGGCGGAGACCTTGGAGACGGTGGGCCAGAGGTTGAAGGAGATGTCGAGGGCGGCGGCGGCGGCGGGGCCGGAGGTGACGTTGACGGCCAGGGAGACGGAGACGGCGGCGCCCTGGGAGTCCGTCACGGTGAGGGTGAGGGTCTGGATGCCGGTGGAGGAGGGAGCCGTCCAGGAGGTGGTGGAGGCCGTGGCGTCGGAGAAGGAGCCGCTGGAGGCGGTCCACGCCAGGGTGAAGGGGTCGCCCGCGTTGGGGTCAGCCGCGGAAGCCGTCAGGGAGAGGGAGCCGCCTGCCTGGACGGAGGTGGTGGAGGCGACGAGGGAGGTGATGAGGGGCGACTCGTTGCGGTAGGGCGGAGGAGGCGAGAGCTCCTGGAGGGTGAGGGCGACGGCGGTGGTCTGGTCGGCGGTGATGGTGACGCCGGACGTCTGGCCCTGGAGGCGCAGGGTGCCGGAGGCGTCGAAGGCCTCGGCGAGGAAGGTGCGGTTGGCGCCGGCGGGCAGGTTGCCGAGGAGTCCGCCCCAGGAGCCATTGGACCTGGTCAGATCAAGGGCGAGGGGAGACATATCGGAGGCGGAGACGGTCACCTTGACGCGGGTGATGTCACTCGAGGAGAGCGCCTGCTGGAGGGAAGCGGCGAACTGGACGGAGCCCGTGGGCTGAGGAGAGGTGCAGGCCGCGAGGCAGAGCAGCACCACCGCGGCGAGGCACGAGAGACGTGAATGGATTGGCAAGACTCGTCCTTCCGAGAGGAGAGAATTCAAAGAGAAAGCTCGGTGAAACAGGGGGCGCGTACGCCGTGCCTGTGAGGAGCCGCCAATGTGGAAAATGATGCAGAGAAAAGTGCGAGCCACGGGCGTGGCCTGATGCGTTGGCCCGCCGCCGCTCGCCCTCGCCACGAGGGCCGAAGATTTGAGCCTGCCCTGCGGGAGCGCCACGTCACCGGGTCAAGCCCAAGCAGGGTTGACGGGTGGGGCACTCCAGGTTCGGGAGGAGGGGGCCGCCGTCCTGGCGCGTCCCAGCCGTCCTCCGCTCTACTGGCCCGCCGGCTCCTGCGAAGGCAGAGTGATTGCACGCAGGGGCGCGTTGCTGCCCAGGGCGATGAAGGGGGCCCAGTCGTGCGGGTGGGGCCGGGAAGCCCGCAGCGAGCGCATGGCCTCGCGCAGGGCGGAGGCCCGGCCCTGGCCGGCCAACAGGTTGCGGTAGTAGCTCTCCATGAGCAGGTGGGTGGAGTCGTCTTTCACCTTCCACAGGCTCATGACCACTGTCTCGGCTCCGGCCACGGCGAGGGCGCGGCGCAAACCCTGGACTCCCTGGCCCAGTTGGACCTCGCCACGGCCGGTGTCGCAGGCGGACAGGACGACGAGCTGGGTCCCCCACAGATCGAGCCCCGCCAGCTCCAGCGCGGTGACCAGGGCGGCGTCGGGCCGGGGCTTGGAAGGCTCGGCGGCGCCCGCCAGGGCGAGGCCGGAGCGCAGCAGGGGATTTCGAGGGCGTGGCGCCTGGCGGTTGTCGCCCAGTGCGCCGAAGTGGCCCACGCCGCGGGAGCCCTCGGAAGGGGAGGCGTCCTCGAGGAAGAAGCCGTGGGTGGCCAGGTGGAGGATGCCGGGCGTGGAGAGCTGCAACAGCCGCTCTTCTCCTCGCCGGCTGCCCCTCCCGCCGCACAGCAGAGGACCACCACCAGCAGCCATCCGAAAACCCGACGCATCGCTTCCCCCTGCTCGGCAAGGACAGACCGTTTACCCGCTACCGCGGAGAGAACGAGGCACAGACCCTCACGCCGATCCTCGCGTCGCGCGCTGTCGGATCTCCGGGGGAGAGGCTCGCGCTGTACGCGGTGAAGGCATCGTAGTACCAGGAGCCCCCCCGAAGCACGACGCGCCCGAACTCCGGCGTCGCGGACCGGGTGAGCTCGTAGGCATTGCCGGCCATGTCTTCCAGACCGAAAGGGCTCACCGAGGCGGGGTGGGAGCCGACCATGTCCGGCCCGAAGGCCGTGGGCTTGCGGCCGTAGGTCGTGTCGATGTTGGCCTCGTCGGGCAGCAGTTGGTCGCCATGGGGGAGGCGGCGGCCGTCCGCACCCCGCGCGGCGTACTCCCACTCGTTCTGGCCACACAGCCGCGCCCCTGGCAGACGCCTCGTCCGGTCCAGCCAGTAGAAGTAGCCCTCCAGGTCCATGGCGGAAACACCCGACAGGGGAAACTGGCGCCAATCGGCGGTGTCCCGCCGGTCCCGGCCCGGGTAGCGAAACGGCTCTCCCACTCCCGCCGTCAAGACGTCTTCCCGCGAAGTCTGGAAGGAGAAGAGCCAGCCCTCTCCGGGTTGCCACCGCAGCGTGACCGCCCCACCATCGCCAAAGCGTGGCTGCTCGAGGAGCCGTCTCTCCGGCGCCGTCGGCGGCAGGTCCTCCAGGTAGGTCAGCCAGTCGCCGAACGTCACCTCCCGCCGTCCGATCAGGTAGCCCTCGGTGAGGCAGAAGCGGTGCAGCGGCGAGCTGTACATGAAGGTCCGCACCACCTCGGGCTCGGCGCTGCCCAGCAGGAAGCAGCCCGGCGGGATATAGGCATAGCCCTCGGGCACCGCGGTGGGGAGCACGAGGCGGACCCGCTGACGCGTGTCGTGCGTGAGGAGCAGCGGCAGGTCCACCGGCGCATGCCCCGGCCGCGTGACGTGGAGCACATAGGAGCCCTTGGGCAGGACCACACGGGCGAGGGGCGTCGGTCCCAGGGCGTCAGTCCCCAGGACGGGCTCGCGGCGCCGGACTCCCCCCACCTCGGTGTAGCGGTCGAGCTCGACGCGGGCCCCTGGGGGCTCGGTCACGATCTCCAGCTCGGCCGGGGCCAGGAGCCGCCGCTGCCACTCCGCCCCCTGCTGCGTCGTGTCGGCCACCCGCGCCAGTTGCCGCATCCATTCGTCACGCTCGCGCTGCTGGTGGAAGCGCTCGGCGAGGAGGACGCCTTCGTAGGAGACCTCCGCGATGAGCCGGTGCGTCCCCACGTGGCCGCGCTCCCGATCGAGGGCCTTCTCCAGGCTCTGGCTCGCGCGGGCGTAGGCCCCGTGGGCCTGCTCCCTCAGGGCGAGCGCCTCGGTCCATCGCCGCTCGGCGGCGTCCCTCGTGGCACGGGGGCCCGGCTGGGTCCCGTCGAACAGCGCCAGCGCCTCCTCGCGGCCCACGCTGGCCCGCTGGGCGAAGGCACGCCCCGCGGCAAGCTCCTCGCGCGCCGCGTCGAGCTGGGAGGCGATGAAGCGACCGTCCGCCAGGTGGGCCTGCAGGCGAAGGACACCCGAGGAGACGGCCACGGCGAGCACGGGGACGAGCACCGCGAGCCACCGGCCCCACCGCTGGCGCGCCACCGCGCGGTGGGAGGCCAGGAGAAAGGCACGCTCGCGCCACCCCAGGGCGGAGGGCTCGAGCACACGCGCCTCGTCGAGCTGACGCTGCCCCCACAGGGCCTCCCGGGCCTGTCTCAGGCGCTCCCATTCGGCGCTCGCCGCCTCGAGCCGCTTGCGCACCACGCGGTGGCCGATGTCGTCGTCGAGCCAGTCGCGCAGCGTGCCCCAGCTCTGGATGAGCGAGTCGTGGGCGATCTCACACCGCGGCTGGCCTCCCGTGGTGCGCGTGTGCAGGAGCCGGCCGTCGACGAGCGCGCGAAGGGCGGCGCGGGCGGCCCCATCCGAAGCCTCGACGAGCTCCTCTTCCCCGCGCTCGATGCGCGTGCCTTCCCCCGTCACGAGCTGGAGCAGCAGGCGCCGCGCCGCCTCGCGCTCCGTGGGGCTCAGCCGCGAGAGCACCCCATCGGCGTGCCGCGACAGGGCTCCGGCCACGCCGCCCATCTCATCGAGCGCCACCTGGGTGAGCCGCCCCTGCTCCGGGGCGCGTCGCGCCCACAGCTCCGCGAGCGCGAACTGGAGGAGCGGCAGGCTGCCCACGCCCTGCGCCGTGGACGCGACGAGCGTCTGGACGAGCTCGCTGGACTCGAAGGCCACGCCCCGGCCGCGCGCGGGACCGACAATGGCCTCGCGCACCCCCTCGGGCGACATGGGGCGGAGGACATAGAGCGCCCGCTCGGCCTCCTCTCCCAAGCCGGGCAGCGCGCATAGGCGCGTCAGGAAGTCGCCGCGCACCGCCAGCAGCACGCGCACCCCCTCGGAGGGCAGGGCCAGCTCGCCCAACAGGCGGGCGAAGTGCGTGGCCTGAACCGGTTCGGAGAGCGTCAGGAGCTCCTCGAGCTGGTCGATGAAGAGCATCAGGCCCCGGCCGCCCAGATGCGCCTCTCGCAGGGCCTGCCCCAGCCAGGCGGGCGTCTTCGCGAGCGCGGAGACGCACTCCGCCTCCCTTTTGCGCAGGAGGGGGGCGAGCACGGCGGCGAGGGCCTCGAGCGGGCGGTGGCCGGGCCACAGCGTGAGGGTGACCCACTCGCGGCTGTCGTCCAGGGCTCCGGCGGCCACCCGGGGCAACACGCCGGCGCGGCACAGCGAGGACTTGCCGGCCCCGGAGTCCCCAGCCACGAGGACCATGGATTGGTGGCGGAGCCGCTCGATCACGGTGCGGATGTCGGCGTCGCGTCCGAAGAAGGTGGCCTGGTGCTCGGCCGTGAAGGGCGCCAGGCCACGGTAGGGATTGCTCTCCACCAGGGGCGCGTGCTCGCCGCTGAGCCGTGACAGCCGTTCGAGCGCCTCGCGCAGGGCCATGGCCGAGGCGAAGCGCTCCCTCGGGTCGGCCGCGATACACCGGGCGATGATCGCGGCGAAATCCGGATCGATCCCCAGCCCCGCATCGGCCAGTGGGGCCGCCTCGTCCCGTGGGAGGCGTGGATCTCGCGGCACCTCGCCCGTACACAACTCGTGAAGCATGATGCCCAGGGCGTAGATGTCGCTCTGCGGGGTCGCTGGAGCACGGCGCCACAGCTCGGGGGCCACATAGGGCAGCGTGCCAGCGAGCGGGGAGGGCGGGGAGGAGGGCGCGGGCTCGCCCGGCTCGAAGCGCTCGGCCAGACCGAAGTCGAGCAGCTTCACCTCGCCGTCCTGGGTGACGAGGGCGTTGGAGGGCTTGAGGTCGCGGTGGAGCACGCCCTGGCGATGCGCCGCCGCGAGCCCTCGGGCCAGGCCCGCCCCAAGCGCCAGCACCCGCCGCCACGGTACCGGGAGCGGCAGCTCCGCGAGGCTCTGGCCAACGACATACTCGGAGACGATGTAGGGGTGGCCGCTGACTTGACCCACGCGGAACACGGTGACGACGTTCGGGTGCTGCAGGCGGGCGATCGCGCGGGCCTCGGTCTCGAAGTAGGCACGGACCCAGGGCTCGGGCTGACTCGAGGCGATGAACTTCACCGCCACGGGCCTGCCCAGCGTGGTGTCATGCGCCAGGTAGACGACGCCCATGCCGCCGCGGCCAATCATGCGCTCGAGGCGGAACTCGTCGAACGCCTCGGGCGGAGTCCAGGCGCCTCCGTGTTCCTCCGCGCTGCCGGCCTTGGGAGCCAGCTGCTCCGGCCCCTCCTTCTCTCCGTCCGAGCCCCCGCGAGCCACCGAGGCCAGGAGGAGCCGGCAGGCGTCGCACCCGGCGGCGTGGTGGTGGGCGCGGGCCAGCGCCTCGTCCGGCAACCGGCTATCGAGCAGATCGACGAGGAGCTCATCCGTCAGACAACCGGAGGCGTCCGGCTCGATGTCGCTGGCGTTCAACGGTGGCATGGGGTGGAGCTCCTTGGGCCCTGGGCCGGCCGGGTGCCATTCAAAGGCCCCATTGATGGTTTGGCAAAGCGCGTGGTACAGCGTTGAGCATGGTTCCGGCGCCCAGGCTGGCCGCGATGTTTCTTGCGCATGCGAAGGTGCGCTTCCTTCCGCCCGTGGATGCCGCCGCGCTCGAGCGTCTGTTGGTTCATGCGTGGGAGGCCTCCCGCGCGCAGTGGCCCACCGTGACGCTCCCCGCCGAGCCATTCGTGACGCACCTCGCCGAACGGCTGCCCGAGGCGACTCCCACCAGCCCCATCGAGCCGCTCCTCGCGCCGCTGTCCCTGGCGGAGCTCTACCTGGCGTGCGCGTGTCTGCAGGGGGTGGGGACCGCCCTGGAGGTCTTCGAGCGGAACTACCTGGCGAAGCTACCGGGGTTGCTCAGGAGTCCCAAGTACCCCGACACGATGATCGAGGACATCTGCCAGCTCACACGCATGAAGCTCCTCGCTCCCTCGCCCGAGGGCCGCCCCAAGATCGCCGAATACACGGGGCGAGGCGCGCTGCAGAGCTGGGTGCGTGTCACCGCCACACGCATCGCCATCAAGCTGCAATCCACCGAGAAACAGGCGCCCGAGGAGGACGCGGACACCCTCTTGTCGGCGCTGCCGGCCCCGGGGGTCGACCCGGAGCTGGATGCCATCAAGCGGCGCCACCAGGCCGACCTGCGCGAGGCCATGTGCGAGGCCTTCTCCACACTGTCGCCCGAGGATCGCCACCTGCTCCGCCTCTATTTCGTCGATCAGCTCTCGATGTACGAGCTGGCGACGCTCTTCCGTGTCAGCCAGCCCACCATCTCCCGCCGGCTGAAGAGCACACGGGAGACGGTCTACAAGGAGACCCGGCGCCACCTGCAGGCGCGCCTGGGCCTGTCCCAGCGAGACTTCCAGAGCTTCCTGGCCCTGCTCGACAGTCAGCTCGAGCTGAGCATCAGCCAGCTCCTGGGGGAGGAGGACGCCCCGCCCGGGCCGCCCGAGCAAGGCTGACCTCCCCGCCCTCCTACTTCGCGCCGCGTCCATAGGACCGATTGCGCAGCAGCGCTTTGTCGGGGCTCACGTCCGTGCGTTGCGCCACGCAGCGGTCCTCCTGCCCCAGGTCCGTCATGCGCCCCGTGCTGAACCGGTTGGGACACTCCTGGAGGATGGACTCCAGTGCACGGCCATCACGGGTATGTGCCAGGCAGGTGGCCCCGTCGGGCGCCCAGGCCGCCTCGAACGAGCCCTTCGCCGGATCCCAATCCGCCGAGATCTCGGCCGCCCGCTCGATCATTCCAAGCCGATCGTACATGTCGATGGTGGTGTCCTCGTGCGTGTGGCTGCGGCCATTGCCGCAGTAGTCGGCGCGTGCCATGCGCGTGCAGGCCTGGTGGAGGTCGGCCAGCGACTGCCCGGCATGGCTCGCCCAGGGCTTGTAGCCCCAATGGATGCACTTGGTGATGGCGCCGTTCTCACACGCGAAGGTGAGCTTGCCCGGGACGTCCTGCCGTGCCCCGCTCGCGTCCCAGACGCCGCTCACGGCGAGCGCCCGGGGGTCGGGCACGCGGTTCAGGGCGACGCAGGGGTTCTCCCATTCCTGGGCCACCGTGTTCCAGGCCTCGATGCGGTACCAGACCATGCTGGGATCCTCTGGCGAGGGCTCGGCGCCACAGATGGCCACCTCCACGGGCTTGCCATCGCTGGCGGTGCCTTGGAGCACGGTGCCGACGACGTCGCCGGCGGAGGGCAGGGCCACCAGGCGCGCGCCCTCGAGCCGCAGTGCCTTGACGTGGGCCTCCGCACGCCGCGGGGACGCGAGGTCGACCGAGACGAGCACGCTGCTGCGCTCGTCGGCGATCTTCTCGGTGTCCCAGCTCCGCTTGGTGCCCCAGAGCATCGTGCCTTGGGGCCTGGCAATGCGGTGGACCGCCTGGGACTGGCACCGCCGCGAGTAGCGCTCGGCGTCGGGAACCACGGTGGTCTCGCTCACGTGCTTGGGACGCGCGGGCTTCGAGCCCGCTGGCGGGGCGGCCTGCGCCAGCGCGGAGAATTGAAGAACCAGGCAGGCAAGCAGACATTCTTTGAGGGTGGTCACGGCGTTCTCTCCATTGCGTTCGCATCGCTGGGCATGCTGGCCCGCAGCAGTTGAGAGCCGGTGAACCTGGGAATGATGCAGAAAATCCACTGGCAGGGGCAGACGCCGTTCGCCGTGGCTCCAGGTGCTTCGGAACCTGGAGCCTTCCGGATCACATCTTCTTCTCTCCGGCGCCGGCACATGCCGCCGCGATGTCTCGCTCTTCCAGCCCCTCGTGACAGACCCTTGCTCGTAGCGGATTCATCTCCACCTTCGGTGCGAAGAGGCGCTGGGGGGCGGGATGAAGTGCTGGGGCGGACGGGGTGGGTGGGCAACTCTTTTCCTTCTGACGGCATGCGGCGGTGGGACGGAGGTGCCTCCCACGCGGGTGGAGGCAACCCCTCCCGCTTCACAGGCTGAACCCCCACCGCCACAGCCGCGGAGCCCTCCCGTCGTCTCCCCGCCGCTCCCGGCCGCTCGCTGCATGCCACGGCCGGGCGAGCCCGCGCCCCTGTTCACCAACGAGCAGGGTCACCCGCGCTCCTGGGTGCCCGTGGGCTCCGCGCTGGAATACAACACCGAGCGCGATACGCCGCAGACCCGGCTGGGGCTGGCGGTGGATTCCACGGGGGCGCCCGTTGTCTCGTGGGGCGAATACAACGGCGCGGTGTGGGGCTACTTCTTCCGGCGCGCGGAGGGCAACGTGTGGTCGCAGGCGGCGGCTTCCCTGTTCCCCCTGGCCGCGAGCACGCACAGCTCGCCTGGCCGCCCGGCCTTCTCCGTCGATCCCCAGGGCCGTCCGGTGATGGCCCTGCTCGAGACGACCGGGCACTCCACGGGCACCGTCCGCATCCACCGCTGGGAGGGCCGGTTCTGGTCGGTCCTGGGGCTTGGACTCCAGGCCGCGAACAACCGGTTGACGGAGATCACCAGCGCGGCGCTCGCCTTCAACTGCTCCGGAGAGCCGGTGGTGGCGTGGAGTGAGATCGGCCCGGGCGAGCCCTCCCTCGGCATCCATGTGAGCCAGTGGAATGGAGACTCCTGGCAGCGGGTGGGGGAGCGGCTCGGTGCGTACCCGGACGGCGTGCGCGGGGATGGTTCCAACGGAGAGCGTCCCAGTCTTGCCGTGGACTCCCGGGGCTTCCCCGTCGTGGCCTGGGAGGAGTCGGCCATGCGGGAGTTCATCGACCGCATCCACGTCCGGCAGTGGGATGGCGCCCGGTGGCTGCCCGTGGCGGGAGGCGTCGCCAGCGAGGACAGGCCCTCGAAGGGCAACGCCCACTACCCCTCGCTCGTGCTCGATGGCGCGGATGTGCCCTACCTCACGTGGACCCAGCATGAGGGAGCGGCTTTCGGCGAGTTGAATCCGGTCCGGCGCCCCTCCGGGGAGCAGTGGACGGGCATCCTCGAGCCCGCGCCCAGGCGCGAGCCGGTGCTCGCGGCGCTCGGGTCCCGCGTCTTCCTGCTCTTCGCGCGCGAGGAGCAGCTCGAGATCCACACCTGGGATGGACAGGCGTGGCGGCCCGTGGGCGAGCCGCTCCAGGCGCTGCCGGGCGAGACGAAGCTGGGCGAGTGGGCGCTCGCCGTGGACCCGCGAGGGCTGCCCGTGGTGGCCTGGATCGAATACACCCGCAACCCGACCCCTCCTGGGAAGATGGGCCCGGCGGAGTTGGGCGAGACCCATCTCCACGTCTGGCGCTTCCAGTGAGCCCCGGGGCAGCGGGCTCACGATAGGGACCGCCACTCCCGTCCCCTGGCCCTGAGTTCCCCAGTGACTCCTTTTCTGGGACTCTGGCGCTCACGGACCATGACTTCTTCTTTCCTTCTTCCCCTCCTCGGTGGGGCGCTCATCGGGTTGAGCGCCTCGCTCCTCCTCCTGGCCAATGGCCGGGTGGCCGGAATCAGCGGCGTGGTGGGCTCGCTGCTGGCCCCCGTTCGCGGCGACATCGCCTGGCGCGTGCTCTTCTTCGGCGGGCTGCTCACCGGTGGCCTGCTGCTGGCGTGGCTGCGTCCCGTGTCCTTCGCGGCCCCGGCGCCCCTGAGCGCGGGCGGGGCCGTGCTGCTGGGGGTGGCCGGGCTGTTGGTGGGCTTCGGCTCGCGGTGGGGCAACGGCTGTACCAGCGGGCATGGCGTCTGCGGCATCAGCCGCGGCTCCGTCCGTTCCCTCGCGGCCACCCTGGCCTTCATGGCCACCGGCGTCCTCACCGTCTTCCTGGCCCGACACGTCTTCTGAACGGAGCTCCCCATGCGTTCCTCCCTCAGTGCGTTTCTCAGCGGCCTCCTCTTCGCCATCGGTCTGGGCCTCAGTGGCATGACGGACCCGGCCAACGTCCTCGGCTTCCTCGACATCGCTGGTGACTGGGACTTCCGGCTCGCGTTCGTGATGGGTGGCGCCATCGCCGTGCACGCGGCGCTGCGGCCCCTCATTCACAAGCGGGCGCAGCCCCTGTTCGCCGCGAAGTTCCCCTCCTTTCCCGTCAGCCGGGTGGACCCGAAGCTCCTCACGGGCGCGGCCCTCTTCGGCGTGGGCTGGGGACTCGGCGGCTACTGCCCCGGCCCCGCGCTCACCGCCCTCTCCCTCCGCTCGCCCCAGGTGCTCGTCTTCGTGCCCGCCATGTTCGCGGGCATGTACCTCGCGCAGGTGCTGCAAGCGCGGCGCGACGCGAACGCGCGGACTTCGAGCCTGGGCGCGAGGCCTTCACCGTCAACGCCATCGGTGGGTTCCGCTCCATGAAGGTCCTTCTCGTCGTCACAGCGCTGTTCGGTGGCCTCTTCCTCGGCGCCTGTGTGCGCCATCGGCCGACGTTGCCCGCCGGAATCGCGGCACTCGGAGTCCGCGAGGGTTGACACCGGGCGAGTGGGCATCAGGGCACGCGGGAGGCAGGATGACTTGACGCTGGCGGCCCTGGCCTCCACCCGTTAATCAGGGCGCGGACTTCCCGCCCCGACAGCCCCGCCCGGACAGCATGCGAACCACCCACCGTCCCCTGACCACCATCGCCCTGGCCTTGAGTCTCTTCATGGCGGCGCTGGAGATGACGGTCGTCTCCACCGCCATGCCCACGGTGGTGGGCGAGCTGGGCGGGCTGCACAGCTACGCCTGGGTCTTCACCGCGTACATGCTGGCCTCCACCGTGACGGTGCCCATCTACGGGAAGCTGGCGGACCTCTATGGGCGCAAGCCCGTGCTGCTCTTCGGCATCGGCCTGTTCCTCGCCGGCTCCATCCTCAGTGGGCTGTCCACGTCGATGAACATGCTGATCGCCTTCCGCACGCTGCAGGGGTTGGGGGCGGGAGCGATGCAGCCCGTGGCGCTCACCATCGTGGGAGATCTCTACACGCTGGAGCAGCGCGCGAAGGTGCAGGGCGTCTTCAGCGCGGTGTGGGGCATCGCGGGGCTGGTGGGCCCGCTCACCGGTGGCCTCATCGTGAAGTACCTCACCTGGCACTGGGTCTTCTTCATCAACGTCCCGGTGGGGCTGGGTGCCCTCGCGCTGCTGGTGGTCTTCTTCCACGAGCAGGTGCAGCGCAAGCCGCAGACGCTGGACTACGCGGGCGCGGCGTTGCTCTCGGCCGGAGTGGTGGCGCTGCTCTTTGGTGTGCAGGGAATCGGCCGCAACCTGCTGGCGCTGCCGGTGGGGGCCGTGCTGCTCGCCGCCTTCGTGCGGGTGGAGCGCAAGGCGGCCGAGCCCATCATCCCCATGTCCCTCTTCCAGAATCCCGCCATCGTGATCGCCTCGGTGGCGGGGGCGCTCTTCTCCGCGGCGATGTTCGGCGCCACCACCTACGTGCCGCTGTACGTGCAGGGGGTGTTGGGGGGCTCGGCCACGCTGGCGGGAGGGATGATCACCCCGATGATCGTCGCCTGGCCCATCGCGAGCGTCTTCGCGGGGCGGATGTTGCTCAAGACGGGCTTCCGTCCGCTCATCGTCGGAGGGTTCGGGCTGTCGGTGATTGGCACGGGGGCGATGGCGCTGTTGCTCGAGCCGCGCTCGTCCCTGCTGATTCCGGAGCTGGCGATGGCGCTGTTCGGCATTGGCCTCGGCTTCGCGTCCACCTCGCTGCTCATCGCGGTACAGACGAGCGTGGGCTGGGAGCTGCGCGGGGTGGCGACGGCGAGCCACATGTTCTTCCGCACCATTGGCGGAGCGCTCGGGGTGGGCTTGATGGGCGGGGTGGTGGTGTCCCAGCTCCTGAAGGATCCGAGTGTCCCCCTGTCCGCGGCCAACGAGCTGCTCGGCCCCGAGCACGGCCGTGGCCTGCCTCCGGCCTTGTTGCAGACGCTGAGCGGAGCGCTCGGCACGGGCCTGACGATCAACTTCTGGATCATCTGTGCCGCCACCGTCGGCGCCTTCGTCGCCGGGCTCTTCTTCCCGAAGGTGAAGCGCGGCGAGGGCCTGGCCAGTCCCTCCACCGACGTGGCGGCACCTCACTGACCCCTGGTGACTGTTGTCACCAGTGCTGACCGCGGTCACCAGGTGGCGGGCACCGGTGCGGCCGGAGGGGGCCTGTATGTCCCTGAAATCACGCACCCCCCGCGTTGGCATGGAAGGCGCAATAGGACAGGCGCATGAAGACCTTCAAGATCGGTGGCCCCAAGAGCAGCCCTTCCCTCCGCGGAACGCAGAACGATGCGCCGAAGCCTCCCGCGATGCCGGCGCCGTCCTCGTCCACGAAGACCCCTCCCACCAAGGTGGGCGGGCCCAAGGATGGCTTCGACACGGGCACCTCCAAGATTGGCTCTTCGCTCCGGGGGCTGTTCGGGCCGTCGCAGGCCGATTCGTTCGCCGCCGACCCCATGAAGTTCACCGGGCAGAACGTCCTGAACGGCTACAAGCTGTTCCAGAACGGGGTTCCTCCGCCGGGAGTGCAGCTCCCGACGCCCAACAAGCCCTTCGTGCCGGCGAACCAGTCGGTCGCGGCCCTGAACGTCCAGCAGCAGCATGGCAACGCGAACCTCTCGCTCTCGGCTCCTGGCGGCAACGGGCCGCAGGTCAACTACCTGCACTACCTCTCGTCGGGGCAGGGCAAGCCGGATCAGGGCTCGTTCGCGGGGATCTCGGACGTGCCGCTCCACCCCAAACCGGGGCAGCCGTCGATGGTCATGACGGGGCCGCTCAATGGCTGCGCGGTGCATGCGCTGCACAACCCGGCGAATGACTCCCTGTCCTTCGTCCACCAGGCGGACTTCGAGAAGTACGGCGCCAACACGGGCAAGCAGCACCTGAAGGACTTCCTGGGCCAGAACAAGCTCAACCTGGTGCAGAGCCTCACGCCCCACGACTACTCGCATCCCACGGGGGCCCACGGCATCCAGACGGGCGCCACGGCCTTCGCCCACTACGACAAGGCCTCGGAGCAGTGGAAGCTGGTGGGCCAGCTCAACGACTGGAAGAACGGCGGCTCCCCGGGAGGGCGTCCCGAGCTGCAGCGGCCCCAGGGCGGGCTGGGGCAGTGGCTGGGCCCCGTCGACGTCAAGAATCCGCTGAAGCTCGACGAGCTGAAGTGACGGAGCGGACATGAAAAAGGGGCACCGCGTGGCCGCGGTGCCCCTTCGCTTTTCGGAGAGGCCGGGGCCCCGGGCTCACATCACGGCGCGGGGGCCGGGGCGATGGTCTCCGGCTCCACGCTGGTCCGCTTCGCCGTCCCCCGAAGCTGCTGCATCAGCACGTACAGGCCGGGGATGAAGACGAAGTTGACGATGGTGGACACGAGCATTCCTCCGAAGACGGCCGTGCCCAGCGAGTTGCGCGCGGCGGCGCCGGCGCCCTCGGCCATCATCAGCGGTACCACGCCCAGGAGGAAGGCGATGGACGTCATGAGGATGGGCCGCAGGCGCACCTCGGCGGCTTCCACCACCGCGTCCACGGCGCTCTTGCCGCTCTCGCGGAGCTGCTCGGCGAACTCCACGATGAGGATGGCGTTCTTGCTGGCCAGGCCCACCAGCATCACCAGTCCGACCTGGCAGAAGACGTCATTGGCGAAGCCACGCGCCACCTGCAGTCCCAGCGCGCCCATGATGGCCAGCGGCACCGAGAGGATGATGACGAAGGGCAGGGTGAAGCTCTCGTACTGGGCCGCGAGCACCAGGAAGACGAACAAGATGCCCAGGGCGAAGATGATCAGCGTCTGCCCGCCGCTCTCCTTCTGCTCGAGGCTGAGGCCCGTCCACTCCGCGCTCATGCCCTGGGGCAGCTGCTGCGCGGCCATCTGCTCCATGGCCTCCAGCGCCTGGCCGGAGGAGACGCCCGGAGCGCTCTGCCCGTTGATCTCCACGGCCCGGAAGAGGTTGTAGTGCCGGATGACCTGGGCGGAGGCGGTGGGCGTCACCTTCACCAGCGACTCCAGGGGAATCATCGCGCCGGTGTCGGTGCGCGTGTAGAAGGCCCCGATGTCCGACGGGTTGTCGCGGAACTGCTGATCGGCCTGGACATAGACGCGGTAGGTGCGGTTGGCGTAGTTGAAGTCGTTGACGTACTGGCTGCCCATGTAGAGCTGCATCGTGCCGAACACCTGCTCGATGGGCACGCCGAGCGCCTTGGCCTTCTGGCGATCCACCTCCACGTCCAGCAGCGGCGTGTCGGCGTTGAAGGAGGTGTAGACACCGCGCAGCTGGCTCTCCTGGTTGCCGCTCGCCACCAGCTCCTGGGCGGCCGTGGCGAGCTGATCCAGCGAGAGGTTGCCGCCCACGTCCTCGAGCATGAACTGGAAACCACCCACGCTGCCCACGCCGCGGATGGCGGGGGGCTGCACGGGCATGACGCGGGCGCCGCCAATGTTGCCGAGCGGCCCGCGCAGCCGCTCCACCAGCGCGGCCACGGACTGGTCCGGCTTGGGCCGCTGCTCCCACGGATGGAGGGGGACGAAGATGGTGGCGTAGTTGGGTCCGGTGCCCTGGAAGGAGAATCCGCCGATGGCGAAGATGGCGCGCACCTCGGGCTGGGCCTTGAGCAACTGCTCCGCCTCGACCAGCACCTTCTCCGTCTGGACGAGCGACATGCCCTCGGGCCCCTGCACCATGATCATGAGGTAGCCCTGGTCCTCGTCGGGGATGAAGCCGGTGGGCGCCGAGCGGAAGAGCAGCACCGTGCCCGCGATGCACAGCAGGAACGCCCCGAGGATGATGAGGGGGCGCTTGAGCAGCGAGCGCAGCCCCCGGCCGTAGGTGGCCTTCGTCCAGTCGAGCGCCTTGTCCATCCAGCGGAAGAAGATCCACTTCTCTCCGTGGTGGTGCTTGAGCAGGCGGGCGCTCAGGGCGGGCGTCAGGGTGAGGGCGCAGAAGGTGGACAGGGCCACCGACACGGCGATGGTGAGGGCGAACTGGCGGTAGATGGCGCCGGTGGTGCCGGGGAAGAGCGCCACGGGGATGAACACCGCCACCAGCACGATGGAGATGGCCACCACCGCGCCGGCCACTTCCTTCATGCCCTCACGCGCCGCCTGCATGGCGGTCAGGCGCTTCTCCACCATCAAGCGCTCGATGTTCTCGATGACCACGATGGCATCGTCCACCACGAGACCCGTGGCCAGTGTCAGGCCGAACAGGGTGAGCGTGTTGATGGAGAAGCCCATCATGTAGACGAAAGCGAAGGTGCCGATCAGCGAGACGGGGAGGGTGGTGGCGGTGATGAGCACGCTGCGCCAGCCGTGCAGGAACAGGAAGATGACGAGGATGACGAGCGCGATGGCCTCCACCAGCGTGCGCACCACCTCATTGACGGAGGCGCGCACCGCGAGCGTGGTGTCGTTGCCGAGCTGGTACTCGAGGCCCGGGGGGAACTGCTGGGCGAGCCGGTCCATCTCCTTGATGACGCCGTCGCGCACGTCGAGCGCGTTGGCGGTGGGGAGCTGCATGATGGCGAGGCCCACGCCGGTCCGCCCGTTGAAGCGCATCAGCGTGCCGTAGTTCTCCGCGCCGAGCCTCCACGCGGGCCACGTCCTTCACGCGCACCAGCTTGCCGTCGGTGGTATTGCGCTGCACGACGATCTCCCCGAACTCCTCGGGCTCGACGAGCCGGCCGCGCGCCCGCACGGCGATCTGGTAGGGCTGCTCGCTGGTGGAGGGGGGCTGGCCCACCTGGCCCGCGGCCACCTGGAGGTTCTGCTCCTGCAGCGCCCGCACCGCGTCCTGGGGGGTGAGGTTGCGGCGCGCCAGCTCGGTGGGATCCAACCACAGGCGCATGGAGAACTTGCGCTCGCCGAAGATGCGCACGTCGCCCACGCCGCGCACGCGCTTGATGGCGTCCTTCAGGTTCACGTCGGCGTAGTTGCTGAGGAACTTGGCGTCGTAGCGGTCGTCCGGGCTGGACAGGCTGAGCGTCATCAGCATCTGGCTGGAGGCCTTGTTGACGACGATGCCCGTCTGGTTCACCTGGGCGGGCAGGCGCGCGGCGGCGCGGCTCACGCGGTTCTGCACGTCCACGGCCGCCACCTCGATGTCGCGCGAGGGCTCGAAGGTGACGGTGATCTGGCTGGTGCCGTCGTTGCTGCTGGTGGAGGTGATGTAGCGCATCCCCTCCACGCCGTTGATCTCCTGCTCGAGCGGGATGGTGACGGCGTTCTCCACGACCTCGGCGCTCGCGCCCACGTAGGTGCTGGTGACGGTCACCTGGGGCGGCGCGAGATCCGGGTACTGCGCGATGGGGAGGGTGGGAATGGCAATCGCCCCCACCAGCGTCAGCAAGATGGAGCAGACGGCGGCGAAGACGGGCCTGCGGATGAAGAAATCGACGAACACGGCGTTCAAGCCCTCATGAATTCCTGCTGTGGCCGGGCCCCGTTCCCCTCCCCAGGGTGCCCGGTCCTGCTCAATGGCTCAGCGGCTGCCGCCGGCGGCTCCACCACCGCCACCCTCGGTGCCCTGCGCGGCCCGGATGGGGGTGGGCGCGGGCGGGGGCTTCACCTTCACCGGCGTGCCGTGACGCAGCGCCTGCAGCGAGGTGACGGCCACCTGCTCTCCTTCCTTCAGCCCTCCCTCCACCACGTAGGCCATCTCTCCGAGCGCCCCGAGCTTCACCGGGCGGCGCTCCACCACCGTCTTGCCTTCCTTCTCCGTCACCACGAGCGCGAAGGGCTGGCCGCTCTGGCGCACCACCGCGAGCGCGGGGAGCTGCAGGGCCTGGCGGGTGGAGTAGACGAGGCGCGCGCGCACCAGCTCGCTGGGGCGCAGGCCCACGGTGTTGCGGAAGGCGGCCTTGACCTCGACGAGCTGGGTGCGCGGATCCGCCTGGGGGGCCACGAAGAAGATGGGGCTGGAGATCAGCACCTTCCCCTGCGAGTCGAGCACCTCCAGCGGCGTCTCGAGCCGCAGGGAGCGGGCACGCTCGGACGGCACGGCCACGCTCACCTCGAGCACATCCGCCTGGGCCACGCTGGTCAGCGGCGTGGTGGCGCTCACGAAGTCGCCCATGCGCACCAGCACGTCGCCCACGGTTCCGGCGAAGGGCGCGCGCACGGTGTTGAACCCGAGCTGCACCTCGCGCTGGGACTCGGTGGCGGCGGCGGCGCGCGTGTTGGCCTCCAGCGCCTCCACCTGGGCCCGGGACTGCTCCAGCTCCTGGGCGCTCGCCAGCCCCTCCTTGTAGAGGGACTCGAGGCGGGCACGCGTGCGGCGGGCCTGCTCGAGGTTCACCTCGGAGGAGGTGCGCTGGGCGCGGGCGGTCTCGAGCGCCGCCGTCTCCTCGCGCGCGTCCACGTCGAGGAGGGGCGCACCGGCCTCCACCTTCTGGCCGGGGCGCACGTGGATGCGGCGCACGTAGCCGGCCACCTGGGGCAGCACGTTGACGCTCTGCCGCGACATCAGGCTCCCGAGGTACTCGCTCGTATCGCGCACCTCGCTGGGGGCGAGCCGCACCACCTCGATCTCACGGGGTGGGGGAGCCGGCCTGGCCGCCGGCTTGCCGCCGCAACCCGACACTCCCACCGCGAGCGCGGCACCCCACAGTCCCACCACCAGCGCCTTCAGGGGGCGTACCCTTCTCACCAGTCGCACCGGGCCTCCGTCAAGAATGCGTCCAGGCGCGCCTGGACAAGCTCGAATTCACGCAGGGCCAACGCCAGCTCCGCCTGACGCAGGGCCGCCCCGCTCTGTACCAGTTCCAGGCTGCTGCCACGGCCGACCTCGAAGGCTCGCCTGGTGAGCTGGTCGGTCCTCGCGGACAGCTCCCGCGACTCGGCCGCCGTCTTCACCAGGGACTCGGCGACCTGCACGTTCCGCCGGGCCCGCGCCACCTCCACCTCCACGTCGCGCCGGGTGCGCTCGAGCGTCTCGGCCGCCTGCTGCTCGGCGCCCGCGCGCTCGCGGACGATGCCTGCCCGCCCGCCTCCCTCCCAGAGGGGCACCGACAGGACGGCGGCGATGCTCCAGGTGGCCAGCCGCCCGGGGCCCGGATCCGTGGTGAAGGCATTCAGGTTGCTGTTGATGCCGAGCGTGGGCAGGTAGCCGGCGGACGCCTGACGCGTGCTCTCGCGGGCCGACTCCACCTGGGCGCGCGCGGCGGCGAGATCCGGCCGCTCGGCCAGGGCCTTCAGCGGGGTGCAGGAGTCCCGGGTCTGCTCCACCAGTCCCTGGAGCTGGAAGGACGTGCTCACGCCCACCTCCTGGGGCAGGCCCAGGGACAGGCCGAGCGCCTCGCGGGCGCGGTGGAGCTGCTCGTCACCGGAGATGAGCGACTGCCGGGCCACCTCCACGTCCTGGCGCACGCGCACCACGTCCAACTGGGTGCCCGCGCCCAGCTCGAAGGAGCGCTGGGCGAGCGCGGCGCGCTCGAGGGCCCGGCGCAGCCCCACGCGGTTGAGCTCCGCGGCGCGCTCGGCGGCCACGGTGGCCACCAGCGTGCGGGCCAGCCCCAGGGTGAGGCGGCGCTGCACGTCCTGGAGGTTGGCCTGGGCGCTGTCCTCGGCCGCCGAGGCGGACGACAGCCCCCTCCAGGCGCCCAGGTCCACCACCGACTGCGTCAGCGACACCGAGCCACTCGCGAGCGGCACGGTGGGCCGGCGCTCGGAGTCGGTCTGCCCGAACAGCGGAGCGCCCGTGAGGCCCACGGGGATGCCGGGGTTGAGCAGATCCGTGGCCACGCCCGCGGACACGCGGCCGTTGGGCAGCAGCGTCCCCAGGGCCTGGCGCCACCGGCCTTCGGCGCGCTGCACGTTGGCCTCGGCGATACGGAGATCCGTGGAGCGCTCACGCACCAGCCCGAGCGCCTCGTCCCAGGTGCCCACCTGTTTAGCGGCGGCGGGCGCGGGGACGAGCATCGGATCGTCCACCTGGGGCTGGAAGGGAGGCGGGGCGGGTAGGAGCGGATCCTGGTCGGCCAGGACCGGGCTCGCGGCGAGCACCAGGAAGAGGAGGGTGAGGCGGGAGGTCATGCCAGGAGGGGACCGGGGGAAGCGGGTGTCGTGCGTGCTGTCCGGTTGCCCCCCGGAACGGCCAGCGTGTTCAGTGATATTGACAACGGTTGTATCTCGCAACCATTGTTTAAGGGAAATGACCCTCGCCGAGCAAGTGGGAGCCCTGCGACGCACCCTGTACCGGCTGCTTACCCGCCGGTTGAGCGGGAAGACGCGCCGGCCCCTCACCCAGTTACTGGCCGTGAAGTTCGTCGCCATGCGCGGTGTGCGCACCCAGGCGGAGCTCGCCGAGCGGCTGCTGGTGGATGCGCCGGCGGTGAGCCGGCTGGTGGATCGGCTGGAAGAGGAAGGGCTGATGAAGCGCTGCGCCGGGGAGGATCGCCGGTGCGTGAAGCTTCAGGCGACCGAGGCGGGCCAGGCGGAGCTGGGGGTGTTGGAAGAGGTGACGCAGTCCCTGGATGAGGAGGCGGGCCGGTATCTGACGGAAGCGGAGATGGCCGAGCTGAAGCGCCTCCTGGAGAAGCTGCAGGCGGGGCTGTCCCAGGTGGCGACCCAGCCCATGGAGTGCGAGTCCCAGGACTGAGGGGCGGTGCAACCGCTGCCGGGACGCTCGACTAGTCCGGCCGCAACCCCGTGGTCGCCCCTTGCAGGTGCAGCAGCGAGAAGGACGCCGTGGGCGCGAAGGCCGTCACGAGCAGCACCTTGTCGTTCACCTTGTAGAGCGAGACCTCGAAGAGGAACGGCTTGCCGTCCCGCGTGGCGCTGCCGGTGAGGCTGGCGACGCTCGCATCCAGGAGCGGGGTGCCGTTGTCGGAGGTCTCGGCGAGCTGGAAGTCGGGATACTTCACCCGCAGGTTGCGCAGCTCCAGGTCCCTCGCTTCGCGCAGGTTCGCTGTCTCCGCCTCGTTCCAGCCGCGCACGGACACCATCATGCTGCCGGTGTGCTCCGGCTGGGACAGCCACACGTCGACGGTGGTGTCCTGGGTGCGCGCCGCGTCGCCCTTGCGGCGGTACCAGCCATTCGAGGGCACGCGCAGCTTGTAGGGGTGCCGCTCGCCGACGATGGATTCGTCCTCACCGAGCTGACGGCCCTCGAGGTCCGGCCGCAGGGCGATCCGGGCCCGGTCGGCGAGGGGCTGGACGGCGGAGAGCCGTTGGAACCCGATGATCTCCACGCCCACGCTGAGCAGGACGGCGGTGAGGCCGACGCCCGCGAGGAAGGACGAGGGCTTGCCCCACACGAGCACCAGCGTGCCGCACGAGAAGGCGAACACGACGAGCGTGAAGAGGAACTGGGCCTGGTAGAGGCTCATGCCTCCGAACAGGAACATGCCCACCACGAGCCGCACGAAGGCGAGGGTGCGAAACTGGGTCTTCCCGCGCAGGAAGCTGATGCCGAGCAACGCATCGAGGCCCACGCCCACGAGTGTCCCCGCGAGCTGGGCGGCCCGCAGCGAGGCATTCGTCGACACCGAGGGCAGGAACAGGAACTCGAAGAGGTGGAGGACCGCGTTCACCAGCAGGACGACGCCGGCGACGGGGAGCGCGGAGTTCACCGCGGAGGCGGATTCGGCCTGGGGCCGCGGCTCGGAGGTGGGGGCGCTGTCCCGGGCGGGAGCGGGCCCCAGTGACGGGATGTATTCGATGGTGGGGACGTGCTCCGCCTGACGGGCGGGCGGGGTGGCCACGGGGGCGGCGCGGGCGACGGGAATGCCCGCCACGGGCGTGACGGCGCGGTCCGAGATGCTCGGCATGGCCACGGAAGCCCGGGGCGCGGCGGCGACGCTCGGGATGGCCGTGGTGGACGGGCGGGAGCCCGACGAGCCCCGGCCGCAGCGGGGACAGAGGCTCTGGGCCCTGGGGCGGTGCTTGAGCCCACAGTGAGGGCAGTTGATCCAGCTATTGTCGTCCACGGGATCCCCTTCCGGCCCTCGTCTTCTAACAGAGTGGGACAGCCGGGAGATAGATGGTCCCCCGGTCCGCTGTGCGTGCATGTCCGCCACTTGAGACGAGCGTCCCGGCCGGGGACGGGCCGCGTGGCGCCGCCCGTGTGATTTCCGAGGGAAGCGGGGCTGGAGCCACCCTTGCAGTGGGGTCGCGTGCACCCATCGCTCTCGGAGGCGAAGCATGAGTTCGGTATCGCGGCGCGAGTCCCACCCCCCGGCATCCACGGATCTGCTGGTCCCGGCCACGGAGTCCCACGGCCCACCGTCCCAGGCGCCAGCGAGCGCGGCGGGGCGGGCAGGCAGGAGCACGGGGACGCAGGAGGCCCCGGCCGGTGGGGCCCAGAACAACCAGGTGGAGACGTACCGGGGGCCGGTGGAGAGGTCTCGCTCCCAGGGGCCAGGTGGGCCGCGGGCGGGGACGGAGGGAGGGGGAGGGCTGACGGCGGGCCAGCTCGCGCTGGGTGGAGCGAAGGCGGCGGATGCGGCCCGGGCCGATGCGACGTACGCGGACATCCGGGCCACCCTGCACACGGATTGGAAGGACTGGGCCGTCACGGACGCGGACGTGCGCCGGGTGCACGAGCAACTGGAGAAGCTGCCTCCGGCCGGCTACCGCCAGATGATGGAGCGGCTGGAGCAGGGAGGGCTGCTCGGGAAGTACGTGAAGCAGATGAGCCCCGAGGCGCGTCAGGAGTTCCTGGCCCAGGCCGGGCGCAAGGGCTACGTGACCCAGGAGCCCGGGAAGAAGGCCGAGCCCGCACCGTGCCAGCCGCCCGACAGTCCGGCGTATTACCGCAATGAGCTGAATCTGCCCGAGAGCGTCCGGGAGCTCGTCCACCATGAGAACCGGGTGGCGAGGAAGACCTATGCGGATGCGTACGATGCATACATCGACCGCTACGAAAAGCGGGTCGCCCAGGCGGGTGATCTGCTCGAGATTCGTGAGCTGGGCAGACCTGTCGATCCCAAGGGAAGTCAGTCCGAGCCCGGGGTCATCTCCGGGCATCCGGACTACCAACGCTTCACGAAGGAGTGGAGGGCCACGCCCAGTGCGCTCCCCAGCAGCCAGGCGGCTGTAGCGGTGGACCAGCGCATCAAGGATCTCACCGACGCTCAGCGGGCCGGCACGCTCAAATTCAAACGGGAGACGCAGCTCAAGATGAAGAGCGGCGAATCGGAGGTGAGCGTGTCCCGGGAGGACAGCATCACCCAGTACGGGAAGACGGACGGCTCCTTCAAGGCCGGAGCGGAAGCGGCTGTCGGGCACCGGAAGATGGCCGCGGAGGTCGATTCCTCGGGCGCGGTCAAGACGGTGCAGGGGGTCAACTTCGGGGTGGCCGGCGCGAGCATCGACTCGGAGGGCACTGTCCGCATGGAACTGTCCATCCCCGGTACGGATTACGGCGCCTACTCCGAGTTCAACCACGAGAAGGGGACGTTCGGAGGTGGCGTGAGCGTCGAGAAGGATGTGTCGAAGGACACCAAGGTCAAGACGGATTACGGCATCTCGATGCAGGGCTCGCGGCTCGAGCGCGCGCGGGACGTCGCCTCGATGACGCCCGGTACGCTCTTCGGAGCGCTGCCCGAGCAGCAGCAGGGCCTCGCCTGGAAGGACATCCCCGCCGAGCGCCGCGCGCGCATGGAGCGTGATGGATGGACCGCCGCCACCTGGGCCTCGGAGCTCCAGAAGAAGGCCGCCAGCCGCTGAGCGGTCCTCACTTCTGCTCCAGATCTCCCAGTTGGATCTGGAGCGCGTTGGTGTAGGCCAGCAGGAGCAACGACACCGTTGGAAAGAGCAGTCCGGGCGTGGTGAGCGTCAGTTCCATCGTCACGCGAGGTTGTGGAAGACCCGCTGGACGTCCTCGTCCTGCTCGAGCGCGTCCACCAGCTCGAGGACTTCCTTCGCCTTGTCCTCGGGCAGCTCGAGGTGGTTCTGGGCGATGTACTCGGACTCCGAGGACAGGGGATGGAGCCCCCGCGCCTCGATGGCGGCCTGGAGCTGCCCGAAGTCGTTGAAGGCGCAGCGGATGATGATCTGCTTCTCCCCCTTCTCGCCGGTGCCCTCGCCCATCTCCTGCAGGCCGTGGTCGATGAGATCCAACTCGAGGGCCTCCAGATCCAGCCCCTCGGGGGCGAGCCGGAAGACGCCCATGCGCTGGAACATATAGGCCACGCTGCCGCTGTTGCCCATGTTGCCGCCCCAGTCCTTGAAGTGCATGCGGACGTTGGCGACGGTGCGCACCACGTTGTCGGTCGCGGTCTCCACCAGCATGGCGATGCCGTGCGGCGCGTAACCCTCGTAGAGGACGACCTCGTACTCCTTGGCGTCCTGGCCGCTGGCGCGCTTGATGGCGGCCTCGACCTTGTCCTTGGGCATGTTCGCGGCGCGGGCGTTCTGCAGCGCCCGGCGGAGGGCCGGGTTGTTGTCCGCGCTCGGACCTCCGGCCTTCACCGCGATGGCGATGTCCTTGCTGATCCGCGTGAAGATCTTCGCCATCTTGTTCCAGCGGGCGAACATCGTGGTCTTGCGGGTTTCGAAGATGCGTCCCATGGGGCGGAGAATGGCCGAGCCCCCGGGCCTTCTTCAAGGCAATCGGTGCCTCCCTGTCACCCCTCGGGCAGGTGCCCGTCCGGCCTGGGAGCGCGCTTCACGCCCGGCGCAGGGTGATGACCGCCAGCTCCGGCGGGGCCCCCAGGCGCACGGGCGGCCCCGTGGTGCCCGCGCCCCGGTTCACGTACAGCCAGGAGCGGCCCCGCCGGTAGAGTCCCGCCGTCCACACGGTGATGAACCGCGCCAGGGAGAACCGGGGGACTCCCGGCACGCCGAGCTGCCCGCCATGGGTGTGGCCCGAGAGCGTCAGCTCGACCGCCCGGGAGTGGGCCTCCGGGAAGAGGTCCGGGTCGTGCGCGAGCAGCACCGTCGGAGCGCCCTCCGGCCGCGCCTCCAGGGCCCGCTCCAGGTCGGCCCGCGAGGTCCAGGTGTCGTCCACACCCGCGACGTAGAGGCGGGCCCCGTTCCGCTGGATGACCGTCCCCTCGTTGCGCAGCACGGTGAGGCCGTTGCGCCGGAGCTGCCGCACCAGGTGCTCGCCGTCGGTGAAGTAGTCGTGGTTGCCCATGCACGCGAAGGCGCCGTCCTTCGCTCGCAGGCCGCCGAGCGCCCGCGCCACCGCCTCGACGTGCGACGAGCCGTGGGTGATCAGGTCGCCGGTGACCGTCACCAGATCGAGCTCGAGCGCGTTGAGGCGTGCCACCCATGAGGCCACCCGCCCCTCGGGTGCGTGCGGGCCGCAGTGGACGTCGGAGAGCTGGCCAATCCGGTAGCCGTCCAGCTCGGGGGGGAGGCCCTCCACGCGCACCACCCGCCGCCGCAGCCTCGGCCGGCCGAGCACCGCGTCGGCTCCCATCCAGAGCGCGAGGGTTCCGGCCAGGCCCCAGGCCGCTCCGAAGGGGGCTCCCGCCCGGACGGCCAACATGGTGGGCACCATGAGCAGGTCGAACACCAGGCAGGCCGACCACCAGCCGAGCGCCAGGTACGTGGTGGGGGAGGCCGCCGTGGTCTGCCAGGGACTCTGGAGCTGGCGCAGGTAGGGCGGCGACACCACCACCGCCACGAGCACCGGGAGGGGCGTCCGGGTGAGCCAGCACAGCCAGAGCACGGCCGGGAGCTGGATCAGGGTGGTGAGGGCGGCCACGACCAGGGGGAAGCGGTCTCGGAGACGGGCTCGGCTGAACATCGGACCTGGATGAATAACCAGCTCCCGTGGGGCCCGCTGCAAATGCGAAGAGGGCCGCGGGTGGGGGCCTTGTCGACCCTCACCCCGGCCCTCCCGGAAGGAGAGGGTGATCGGAACCCGATCCCCTCTCGCCCTGTTGGCGGATTACGCCTCGCTGCGCTCCTCGCGCTTGCGATCACGCTCGGCGCGGTAGCGCTCGCCCGAGCTCAGCGCCTTCTTGCGCATGCGCACCGACTTGGGCGTCACCTCCACCAGCTCGTCGTCGGCGATCCACTCGAGCGCCCTCTCCAGCCCCATCTCGCGCGGCGGGGTGAGGATGACGTTCTCGTCGCGGCCAGCCGCGCGGATGTTCGTCAGCTTCTTCTCGCGGCAGGCGTTCACGTTCAGCTCCGACGGGTGCACGTGCTCGCCGATGATCATCCCCTCGTAGATCGTCACGCCGGCACCCACGAAGAGGTGGCCACGCTCCTGGATGCTGAAGAGCGCGTAGGGCACCGTCTCGCCCAGGCGGTCCGACACGATGGCGCCGTTGGCCCGCTTCGGGATGTAGCCGAACCACGGCTCGTACCCGTCGAACTGGCTGCTCATGATGCCCTCACCGCGCGTGATGGTGAGGAACTCCGAGCGGAAGCCGATGAGGCCACGCGCCGGAATGCGGAACACCAGGCGCGTCCGCCCGCCGCCGAGCGGCGACATGTCCGACATGCGGCCCTTGCGAGGCCCCAGGCGCTCCGTCACCACGCCCACGCTGGTCTCGGGCACGTCGCAGAACATCAGCTCCATCGGCTCGTGCAGCACGCCGTCGATCGTCTTCGTCACCGGCTCCGGGTTGGAAGCCGTCAGCTCGTAGCCCTCGCGGCGCATCGTCTCGATGATGACCGCGAGCTGGAGCTCGCCACGGCCCACCACGCGGAAGGCGTCCGGCGTCTCCGTGTCCTCCACGCGGATGGACACGTTACGGTAGGCCTCGCGGTACAGGCGCTCGCGCAGGTTGCGGCTGGTGACGTACTTGCCTTCCTTGCCCGCCAGCGGCCCGTCGTTGACCTTGAAGATCATCATCATCGTGGGCTCGTCCACGGTGATGCGCGGCAGCGCCACCGGCTTCTCCACGTCGGCGATGGTGTCGCCGATGGAGATGGCCTCGATGCCCGCGATGGAGACGATCTCTCCGGGGCCCGCGTCCGGAATCTCCGTGCGCTTGAGGCCCTGGAAGCCGTAGAGCTTCACGATCTTCCCCTGCTCGACCTTGCCCCCGTCCCGCATCACGGCCACGGGCATGTTGGCCGTCAGCCGGCCGGCCTGGACGCGGCCCACCGCGAGGCGGCCCACGTAGTCGTCGTAGTCCAGGTTGGCCACCAGGAGCTGCAGCGGCTCCTGCGTCGGAGCCGGCGGCGGCGGGATGTGCGAGAGGATGGCCTCGAACAGCGGCTCCAGGCTCGTGCCCGGCTGCTCCAGCGAGGGCGAGCTTGCCCCTGGCGGGCGACCGTGTAGAGCACGGGGAACTCGAGCTGGGTGTCGTCCGCGCCCAGGTCGATGTAGAGCGAGTAGACCAGATCCAGGATCTCCTTGGGGCGGGCGTCCTGGCGGTCGATCTTGTTGATGACGAGCACCGTCTTCAGGCCCATGGCCAGCGCCTTGGTGAGCACGAAGCGCGTCTGGGGCAGGGGGCCTTCGGCCGCGTCCACCAGGAGGATCACACCATCCACCAGGCGCAGGCCGCGCTCCACCTCACCGCCGAAGTCCGCGTGGCCCGGGGTGTCGATGATGTTGATCTGCTTGCCCTTGTACGTAACGGCCGTGTTCTTCGCGAGAATGGTGATGCCCTTCTCTCGCTCGAGGTCGTTCGAGTCCATGACCCGCTCGGTCACGGCCTCGTTGCTGCGAAAGATGCCCGCCTGGCGGAGCATGTGGTCGACGAGGGTGGTCTTGCCATGGTCGACGTGGGCGACAATGGCGACGTTACGGATGTTCTCTCGGGCAATCATGTCGAGGTGAGCCGGAGCTGAGTCCCCCGGCTGAGAAAATCGTGGATGGGCAAGGCGCCCAGGCCCTGAGTGGGGACCCTGTGTGAACTTCACAGGAACGCTGAGGGTGGGCGCTTATATGCCGGGGGTGTCCACTGTGCAACGTGGCTGCAAGAAAGATGAGCGGACGGCCAGCCAGTACCCTGGGAGGCCTGCCCGCGGTTCATCCTGCCGTCTCAGAAGGCTGGGACCCCCTGTATCGCCCGCCCGTCAGGGAGGCGAGGCGGCCACATCCAATGCGTCCAGCTCGTTCTTCCGGTAGGCCGGGAGGGGAGCCGGGGGCGAACCGGTCAGGTGCTCGCGCAGGAAGCGCTCCACCCGCAGCTCCACCAGTTCGCGGTGCTCCAGGGGGGCGGCATGGGTGCCCTGGGGCACCATCATGAACTCGGCGTCGGGGATGTGCGCGGCCATCCGCCGCGAGAGCCACGCCGGGGTGAATTTGTCGTGCTCGCCCGCGATGATGAGGGTGGGCACGTCCACGTGGGGCAGATGATCCCACGCGCTGTGGTGGGCGGCGGACTCCAGGGTCCTCACGAAGACCACCGGATCCATGTTGGCCAGGTGGGTGAAGTAGGGGACGAGATCGTTCTTGGCCAGCAGCGATCGGTTGAGCTCAACGGAAAGGGCCACCTGCATGGCCAGCTCGGTGCTCAAAAGAGTGCGGGTGAGGCGGGCGGCGGGCTCGGGGAAGCGCTCCACGGTGAAGCGGATGAAGGGGAAGAGCCGCTTGAGCCAGTCGCCGTCGTGGAAGGTGTCCAGCGGGGTGCCGTAGCTGCCGCAGATGAGGACGAGCCCCTTCACGCGGTGGGCGTAGCGGCGGTGGAACTCGAGCGCGACCTGCACCCCCATGGAGTGGGCGAAGAGGACGGCCTGATCGATGCCCGCGGCGTCCATGACGCGGTTGAGGTCGTCGCAGGTGTAGAGCATGCCGATGCGCTCGCGCTCCCGGGGCAGCCCCGAGCGGCCGTGGCCCCGGTAGTGCCAGCGCAGCACCCGGTGGCGCTGCTCCAGGTAGGGCGTGAGGTACTTCCAGACGAAGCCGTCGCAGCCGAGGCCGTCGCACAGCACCATTCCCGGCTCGCCCTCGCCCTGCACCTGGTAGTACAGCGACGCCCCATCAGGGACGGTGAGGTAGTCCTGCCGGAAATAGTGGCTCATGCTCTCACGCGTCGGCCTCGGCGTCGGGAGGGAGACCCTTGTCCAGGCCGTACTTGGCGATCTTCAAAATAAGGTTGGAGCGGCTGATGCCAAGCTCCCTTGCCAGCCGGCTCTTGTTGTTCCCAGTGCGCAACAGTCCCTGGTGGATCATGTCGCGTTCCAACGTCTCCACGGCCTCGTGCAGCTTGCCGGCGGCCCGGGCGGTGAGCATGGAGAGGCTGCCGGGCGTCACCGCATCCCGGATGCGGCTGGAGATGAGCTCGGCGGGCAGCAGATCCAGGTCTCCGCCGAGCACCAGCAGCCGCTCCATCTCGTTCTCCAGCTCGCGCACGTTGCCCGGCCAGGCGTAGGAGCCCAGCAGGGTCATGGCCTCGGGGGACAGGCCCCGGGTGCGCTGGCCCTCGCGGTGGTGCTTGCGCAGGAAGTGGTCCACCAGCAGCGGCAGGTCATCCCGGCGCTCGCGCAGCGGGGGCAGGTGCACGCGGATGACGTTGATGCGGTAGAAGAGGTCCTCGCGGAACTCGCCGCGCTTGACCATCTCGCCCAGGTCCTTGTGGGTGGCGGCGATGACGCGCACGTCCACCTCGCGCGGCTCGGTGCCTCCCACGGGCAGGAAGGTGCCCTCCTGGAGCACGCGCAGCAGCTTCACCTGCAGGGCGGGGGACATGTCTCCCACCTCGTCCAGGAAGAAGGTGCCGGTATCGGCCACCTCGAAGAGGCCCTTCTTGTCGCGCATGGCGCCGGTGAAGGAGCCGCGCATGTGGCCGAAGAGGGCGCTCTCCAGCAGGTTGTCGTTGAAGGCCGAGCAGTTCTGCACCACGAAGGGGCCGTGCCGCCGCGGGCCGTTGGAGTGGATGGCGCGCGCCACCAGCTCCTTGCCCGTGCCCGACTCCCCGTTGATGAGGATGGTGGCCTCCGAGTTGGACACCTTCTGCAGCAGCTTGAAGATCTCCTGCATGGGCCCGGAGCGGCCGATGATGTCCTCGAAGCGGTAGTGCTCGCCGTTGCCCTGCACGAGCCCCGGGGGACCCCGCTCCTCCTTGCGGGCCTTCTCCGCCTCGAAGGCGGCGATCTCGCTCACGCCGTACTCGAGCAGATCCGCCAGCTTCTCCAGCCCCTCGTCGCCGAGCACCGGCAGCCGCTCCACCGCGCGCTCCACCTCCGAGGCTCCTTGCCCCAGCTCGCGCAGGCGCGTCTTGAGCACCTCCAGCTCCCGGGCCGAGGGCGGCTCGCGCAGGGAGCCCTCCACGAAGAGGAAGCCCTCGTACTCGTCCTGCACGTAGATGGGCGCACCCACCAGGCTGAACTGGAGGTGGCACGGCTGCACGGTGCCGCGGCGCAGGCGGCGGTTGGCCCGGAACTGCTCGTGGAGCTGGCGCACCGACTGGGTGCAGCGCCGCAGGCCCTCTCGCGAGCTGAGCGACAGGCGGCAGCACCCGTTGGGCGTCGGGGGAATATCTCCGCCCTTCTGCCAATCCATTACCAGCCCGTTGCGGTCCGCATAGTGGAGCTCCGCTCTCCACCACTTGCGGATGATTTCCCGCAGCATGATGATGGAATGCAGGTTCTGGAGCCTCTCGAAGTCCATCTGCCGTGCCTTGGGGATGTTCAACAGGGGAAAAACCTTGAACCTGCGATGTTTTCAGACTCTAACCTTTTGCCGCTTCTCCGTGGATCAGCGTTCGCACATCATCCGCTCGTGACTACCTCTCCCCACACCCATGGTGGGTCAGCCCATGACCATGATCACGCCCACGACGAGGCGTGTGAGGGGCACGGCCACGGGAAACCGGCGAAGCGGCTGCATCCTTCCATGAAGGAGGAGCGGCGGAAGGACCGGACGCGGCTCATCTTCGCGCTGGTGCTGACGGGGACGATCGCCGCGGTGGAGGCGGTGGGAGGCTATCTCACCAACTCGCTGGCGTTGATGTCCGACGCGGGCCACATGCTCACGGACGTGAGCGCGCTGGGGCTGAGCCTGCTGGCGCTGTGGTTCTCGGGCAAGCCGGCGGACTTGAAGAAGACGTACGGCTACTACCGCATGGAGATCCTCAGCGCGCTGCTCAACGGCGTGCTGCTGCTGGGAATCACCGGCATCATCCTGATGGAGGCGTGGGCGCGGATGCGCGCCCCGGCCGAGGTGAAGCTGGGGCCCATGGCGGTGGTGGCGACGGTGGGCCTGTTGGCGAACCTGGGAGCGCTCGGCTTCCTGCACCGCTCGCACTCGATGAACGTGCGCGGGGCCTTCCTGCACGTGCTGGGCGACGCGCTCTCCAGCGTGGGCGTGCTGATTGGCGCCGGGGTGATGTACCTGACGGGCTGGTACATGGTGGACCCGCTCATCTCGGTGCTCATCTCGGTGGTGATCGTCGTGGGCGCGCTCCGGCTGGTGCGCGACGCGGTGGACGTGCTGCTGGAGGCGGTGCCCTCGCACGTGGAACTGTCGGTGGTGAAGGAACTGCTGCTGAAGGTGGAGGGCGTGCGCGACGTGCATGACCTGCACGTGTGGACCATCGCCAGCGGGATGCACGCGCTGTCGGCGCACCTGGTGGTGCAGGATCCGATGGTCTGCAACAACGATGAGATCCTCACCGCGGCCAAGCACGCGCTCTTCGAGCGGTTCGGCATCGATCACACCACCATCCAGATCGAGAGCGAGACCTACGCCCACCAGGGCGAGGTGCACTGAGCCGCTCCCGCCGTCCATCGCCGTGAGGCCGCCAACACAGGCGGGCCCCGGCGTCGCTTCCCTGCTCCTCGGACGTTGAAGGCCGCACAGAGGCCCCCATGCGGGGGTGATGTGGTCCCCGTCCGGGTCCAGGATGCCTGGAAACGACGGGTTACGCAGGAGGCCTCATTGCCGGTGCTCCGAAGCGTGGGATGGCTCGCGGTTCTCCTGGTGCTGGCGGCGCTGCCGGCCCGGGCGGACCTGCTGGCGGATCGGCTGCGGCTGTCCATGTACGGCCGCATGGGGCTGGCCTGGACACCCCAGGGCGACTTCATCCAGGGGCGGAGGCTCAACGTGACGGGGGGCCCCCTCGGCGGCCGGTTGGAGGAGGGGGACTACCTGGAGCCCACCGTCGCGCTCCACCTCATCCCTCCGCCGCAGGATCTGGATGAGGCCTTCGTCCGGCTGGTGGTGACCCCGGCCCTGCTCTCCAGCAACGGCCTCGTCCTGAGCGCCTTCAGCTCCGACTTCGCCCGGACGCTGCGCATCGAGCTGTTCCAGGCCTACGTGGAGGCCGGCAACTTCTGGTTGCCGAACCTGAAGGTCTGGGCGGGTGCCCGCTTCTACCGCGGCACCGACGTGCACATCTCCGACTTCTACTACTTCAACAATCTCACCGGGCAGGGCGTGGGGTTGCAGTACCGCAAGCTGGACGTGGCCGTGCTGCTGCGCACCTCGGAAACCAACGCGCTCTACAACGTGGACCTGGACGGGGATGGCGAGGGCGAGACCCGCCGCCAGCGCACCGTCTTCGTGGGCCAGTACGTGCACGAGTTCAGCGAGCGGTTCGAGACGCACCTGCTGTCGGAGCTGCACCTGCTCCCGGCCTCGTCGGCCCGGCTTCCCGACGGCTCGCGCGCGCGGCTGTCGGACTTCGGCTGGGTGCTGGGCATTAAGGGGCGGCTGGACCTGGGCACCCGCGGCTTCGACGAGCTTCTCGGTGCGCTACGGCCGGGGCATCGCCAATGGCGGGCCCGGTGGCGGGCAGACCTGGAACACCTTTGGCCAGCCCGATGCCAATGGCCGGTATGCCGGCGCCTTGGGCATCGAGGTGGTGGAGCATCTGCTCATCGACCTCGGGCCCCGCTACAGCTTCAACGGCTATGGCATCTTCCACTACGGCCGGGGCGGGAGCGGGAGGCCCGAGGACGAGACCCTCGACATCGCGGTGGGCGCCCGGGGCACCTGGTACCTGGCCAAGGTGTTCCACCTCATCCAGGAGGCGCACTTCCAGGGACTGAAGGTGGGCGAGGAGGGCCCGCTCGCCACGGCGGTGAAGCTGACGCTCATGCCCGCCTTCGTCCCCACGGCGGACAACAGCGTCTTCGCCCGGCCCCACTTCCGGCTCTTCTATACGATCGCCTTCTATGACCGGGACGCCGTGAGGACGCTCGTCTCGCCCTACCTCCAGACCGTGGGCCCCACGCGCATCGGGCACTACCTGGGAGCCCAGGTGGAGTGGTGGTTCTGAGCACCGGGGTAGGGGGCTGAACGAAATTCCCCATATCGAGCTTGCGGCCCCCCTCGGGAGCGGATGATTCTCGTTCCCCGGATGAACGTGCTCGACAAGGTTCTGACGCTGAGGCCAACGAGCGTGGTGGCGCGGCTGGGGGCTCGCTCGCGGCTGCCCGTGCTGAACCCGCGCGAGCTGCTCGCGGCGCTCGAGGGGGTACCGGCGGTGCTGCCGTGCCTGCCCGTGCCCGTGCGGCCGATGCTGCCGGGGATATTGGCCGCGGCGCGGGGCGAGGACGCGGTGCTGGGCCTCATGTGCCCGCATCCGTTGGCGGACCGGGGCGCGGCCGAGCGCTTCATGGCCTCGGTGCAGGAGGTGGCGGAGGCGGACGGCCATGCGCGGCCCGTCTTCCTGCAGGCCGGGCCGGTGCGGGTGCCGAAGGCGGAGCCGGAGACACTGGGACAGCTCCAGGAGGGCATCTACCGCCTGGTGGACGCGGGCTTCTCGCTGGTGTCGCTGGACGTGTCGCGGTTGGAGCCGGACGCGGCGGCGGAGGCGGTGCGGCGGCTGTCCGGGGCGGTGGTGGAGCGCGAGCTGGCGCTGGAGGTGTCGCTGCCCGCGGCGGCCGAGGGCAGTGAGCTGGAGGGCGCCCGCGCGCTGCTGGACGGCCTGCGGGGCCTGTCGGTGAACTTCCTGCGCGTGTCCGCGGCCTTGCTGGGCGAGGAGGAGCAGGAGGTGCAGTTCCTCCAGAGCCTCGTGGAGCTGGCGGGGCAGTACGGGGCGGGGGTGTCGGTGGGCGAGGCGGGGCGGCGCTCGGCGCGGGTGCTGCCCACGTACGTGGCGGCGGGGGTGAAGAAGGTGGAGTGCGCGGCGCCCTTCGAGCGGCTGGCGCTGGCGGCGTACCCGGAGGCGGTGCGCACGAGCCTGGAGCAGAAGGCGGAGAAGGCCGGGCTGGGGGCGGGCGAGCTGCTCGGGGTGGTGGGCGCGCAGCTCGCGGCGCTGGAGGCCCAGGACGCGGCGCGGCTGGAGGCGCTGACGTTCGCCGAGGCCTGTGACGTGCTGGTGGCGCTGGGGGCGTCGCGGACGGGGTGGAAATCGATGCTCTTCCTGGCGGAGAAGCGGAACGACTGATGCGGATTGTCGCGGGCAGTGCGAAGGGACGGGCGCTGGCGGGCCCCAAGACGACGTCGAAGCACATCCGCCCCACGGCGGACCGGGTGCGCGAGACGATCTTCAACGTGCTCGGCCAGTGGTTGGAGGAGCAGAAGGTGTTGGACCTCTACGCGGGCACGGGCGCGCTGGGCCTGGAGTCCGTCTCGCGAGGGGCTCCCAAGGCCGTGCTGGTGGACTCGGACCGGGAGGCGCTGGCGCTCTGCCGGGCCAATACGGACACGCTGGGCTTTGGCGCCCGGGTGGAGATTCTCGCGCAGCCGGTGGAGCGGGCGCTCGAGGTGCTCGGCCGCCGGGGAGACACGTTCCAGCTCATCTTCGCGGACCCGCCGTACGCGGCGCGGGTGGTGGAGACGGTGCTGGAGGGGATCGCCCGGAGCAAGGTGCTGGCCCCCGGGGGCACGGTGGTCGTCGAGCACGACAAGCGGGAGGCAGCCCCCGAGTCCCATGAGGGCTTCGAGCGGGTGGATCAGCGCCGTTTCGGGGACACCCTGGTCAGCATCTTCCGCATTCCTTGACCGGTAGTCTGGGTGCGTCGAGACTGGGCGGGCATGCGCACCGCCATCTATCCGGGTTCATTCGATCCACTCACCAACGGTCACCTCAGCATCATCCAGCGCGCGCTCCAGATGTTCGATCGGGTGATCGTCGCGGTGGCGGTGAACCCGAAGAAGGTGCCGCTCTTCACCGAGGAGGAGCGCAAGCAGCTCATCCTCGAGGCCTGCCAGGAGCCGCGGGTGGAGGTGGATGCCTTCCACGGCCTGCTGGTGGAGTACGCGAAGCGGCGCGGGGTGAACGTGCTGCTGCGCGGCCTGCGGGCCGTCTCGGACTTCGAGTACGAGTTCCAGCTCGCGAACATGAACCGCAAGCTGGCCCCCGGCATCGAGACGGTCTTCATGATGACGGGCGAGGACTACTTCTACGTGTCGTCGCAGCTCGTCCGGGAGGTGGCCTCGTTCGGCGGGAACGTCGAGGGGCTGGTGCCGCCCAACGTGCTGAAGGTGCTGCGCGCGAAGTACGCGAAGCAGGGCTGAGGGGCGCCAGAAGCCCGGCTCGATGACGCAGTGGGCCGAGAGCCGTCATCTGGGTGGGGTAGCGCCCGGTTCTGTTCACTGGTGACGCCGGGCTTCTTGTCTGCCCGGGGGGCGCGCTGCTAGGCACCAGCCATGAATCTCGCGAACCGGCTCAAGGCCATCAAACCGTCTCCCACGCTCGCGCTCAACGCGAAGGCGAAGGCGCTGGCGGCGCAGGGTGTGGACGTGGTGAGTCTCGCGGCGGGCGAGCCCGATTTCGACACGCCGGAGCACATCAAGCAGGCGGCCGTGGAGGCCCTGCGTCAGGGCTTCACGAAGTACACGCCCACCGCGGGCATCCCGGAGCTGCGCGAGGCCATCTGCGGGAAGCTGACGCGGGACAACGGCCTCACCTTCGGGGCGGACCAGGTGGTGGTGTCGGTGGGGGCCAAGCACGCCATCTACAACACCTTCCAGGCGCTGCTGAACGAGGGTGACGAGGTCATCATCCTGGCGCCGTACTGGGTGAGCTACCCGGAGATGGTGCAGCTCGCGGGCGGCAAGCCCGTCATCGTGGAGACGCGCGAGGAGGACGGCTTCGCGCCGGATCCGGACGCCATCCGCCGGGCGCTCTCGCCGCGCACGAAGGCGATCGTCCTCAACAGCCCGAGCAATCCCTCGGGGGCGGTGTTCTCGCGGGCCGCGCTGGAGGGGATCGCCCAGGCGGTGCGCGGGCACGAGTGCCTGGTGATCAGCGACGACATCTACGAGAAGCTGCTCTACCAGGGCGAGTTCCTGAACCTCGGCAACGTGGCGCCGGACCTGTTCTCGAGGCTGGTGGTCATCAACGGGATGAGCAAGGCCTTCTCGATGACGGGCTGGCGCATGGGGTACGCGGCGGGCCCCAAGTGGCTCATCGCGGGCATGCAGATGATTCAGGATCAATCCACGTCGAACGCGGCGTCCTTCGTGCAGAAGGCGGCGCTGGCGGCGCTCAAGGGTCCGCAGGACATCTTCGTGCCCATGGTGGAGGAGTACCGGGGGCGGCGGGACATGGTGGTGGACGCGCTCAACTCGATGGAGGGCGTGCGCTGCCGGCGTCCCGAGGGTGCCTTCTACGTGCTGCCCAACGTGAGCGGCCTGATGGGACGCACGTACAAGGGCGCGCCGCTGACGGGCTCGATGCAGATCTCGGAGATCCTCCTCAACGACTTCCGGGTGGCCGCGATGCCGGGCGCTCCCTTCGGCGTGGAGGGCTACATCCGAATGAGCTTCGCGACGTCGCGGGAGCAGCTGCGCAAGGGCCTGGATCGCTTCCGCGAGTTCGTCGCCTCCACGCGCTGAGCCGCCCTGGCGAAGGTCAGTCTTTCCCAGATGGCAGGAGGCCCTGCTGAGCGGCGTAACGTCTCGCGTCCGTGACGTAGTAGCGGATGCGCTCGGACTCGGGGAAGACCTTCAGGGCCCATTCCCCGAGCTGGAGCGCCTGTGACAGCGACTCGCGAGTTCGCGTGTCGGTCCAGTACCGGATCATCCCCGCCCACGCGTATTCGAGTGTCTCCAGCGATTTGGCCGCTCCCTCCTGGTAGAGAGCGAACGCGTCCTCGGGGGCGTTGCGGAGATCGTCCAGGAAGTAACCCAGCTCCACCAGCGAGGGAGCACTTCGCTCCGAGCTCTGTACCGCCTGCTCCAGCAGCCGCTGGGCTTCCGAGAACGACTCCCGGGCATCCACGCCGGGCTGATCGATGAGCTGGAGCAGCCGGGCGAGACGCAGGAGGTTGGGAGTGAACGCGGGACAGGCCGCGAGGAGTTCGCGGTGGAGCCGAAGCTGCTCGGGATTGTCCTTGTCGGCCTCTCCCGCCTGCCGGGCCGCCTGGAACATGGCCGTCAACTCATCGAGGCTGGGATGCGCCACGGCCTACCTCACCTTGTCCATCAAGCGATCCGGGTTCTCGAGCAGCTTCTTGGCCATTCTCAATTGGGCTTCCGTCGCGAGGCTGAAGTCGCCCCTGTCCAGCATCCGCTTGATCTGGAACAGGGTGTAGTCCTTGAGCTGCGAGGGGAAGTCCGGAGCGCGCTGGAGTCTTGCGGAGAGTTCGCCCAGCTTCATGTTCAACTGAGCGATACGCTCCAACAACCGGGCCGCGTGGGGTTGGGAGAGGAGCCCCGACGCTATACCCTCGGCAATCAGGACCTCGGCCTCGGCGAACTGTCCGTTGGCGATGAGCGCCGAGATGCGGGAAGACACAGTGCTCCCCTTGGCGCGTACGCCTTCGTCTTCGACCTCGGTGTCGGGCCCGTAACGCTCCTGGCTCACGGGAGCAGAGGTCTCTCGGAAGGAGCCCGAGCGCTCATGACCACAGCCCATGCCGATCAGGATGGAGCCGACGAGCAGTAGTACGCCGATCCGCATGAGTGCCCCCTCTTGAGTACACCCTGAGTATAAGAGGGGGCGCTCCTCCTTCGATGGCCGAGAGCCCCGAAGTTTCCTCTCCTACATTCAGTCCGTGTACGCGAACGCGCGCCAGCCATCACCGGCCTGCCGGTACAGGATGACCGCCGCGCGCCCTGAGAGGTTGGCCACCGCGGCGTACACCTCGGTGCCGCGCGGGACGATGGCGCCGAGCCGCGCGGGCGGCTTGCCGTACTTCTTCTCCATCTCCGCGTAGGGCAGGACCTCGATGTCGTAGAGGGTGACGAGGTCCGTCCGCTTGTTGCGGAGCTCCTTCACCCAGGTGACCACGAGCGTCTCGGGTGCGTCGAACCTCCGCTCCTCGAGCTGGAAGGGGAAGGCGAGCATCGGCACGGTGCTGCGCACGTCCCCCGTCAGCAGATAACTGAGCAGGTAGCGGGCCTCGTCGCGCAACCCTTCCTGGATGCTTCCGGGCTCGGGCGCGGGGGCCGGAGCCGCGGGAGCCGCGGGGGCCTGGGCCGTAGGGGCGGGAGCCGGAACCGGAGCTGGCGCCTGGGGAGCGGGTGCCTGGGCGGCGGGGGCGGGGGCCCCGGCGGCGGCCTCCTGCCGGGCGCGGCGGCGGACCGGCTTCTCGGCGGCGGGAGCCGGCTCCCCGGCGGGGGGCACCTGCTCGGCGGCCGGAGCGGGGGCCTGCTCGGCGGCGGGGGCGGGCACAGGGGCGGGAGCCGGCTCGGCGGCCGGGGCGGCTGCGGCGGGAGCTTCCTGGGCCTCCTGGGCGAGGGCAGGAGCGGCGAGGGAGAGGAGCAGGGCCAGGGACCAGCGACGCATGAAACCTCCGGAAAACGGAGCGCAGCCTAGCAGAGCGCCCGGCCGCCTGGGATCGACCTCCCTGCCGCCGGGCAGGCCTCGGCTTTCCACCCCCCGCTACCCGTTTCACACGATTGGTGCAAGCGGGGGCGAACGTTGCTATTGGCCCCCCCTCGATGCCCAAGCGTACCGATATCCGGAAGGTTCTCGTCATTGGCTCCGGTCCGATCGTCATCGGCCAGGCCGTCGAGTTCGACTACTCAGGGACCCAGGCCATCAAGGCGCTGCGGGAAGAGGGCGTCGAAGTCGTCCTCTTGAACAGCAACCCGGCGACGGTGATGACCGACCCGGAGTTCGCCCACCGTACATACATCGAGCCCATCACGGTCGAGGTCGCCGAGCGGATCATCGCCCAGGAGCGCCCCGACTCCGTGCTCCCCACCATGGGTGGCCAGACGGCGCTCAACCTGGCCAAGGCGCTCGCCGAGCAGGGCATCCTCGAGAAGTACGGGGTGAGGCTCATCGGCGCCTCGCTGGAGGCCATCAACAAAGCCGAGGACCGGCTGCTCTTCAAGCAGGCGATGGAGCGCATCGGCGTGGCGCTGCCCAAGAGCGGCTACGCCACCACCATGGAGCAGGCCCTCGCCCTGACCGAGGAGATCGGCTTCCCGGCCATCATCCGGCCCTCCTTCACCCTGGGTGGAACCGGCGGTGGCATCGCGTACAACCGCGAGGAGTACGAGGCCATCTGCCGCTCCGGCCTCAAGGCCAGCCCCACCAGCACCATCCTCATCGAGGAGAGCGTGCTCGGCTGGAAGGAGTACGAGCTGGAAGTGGTCCGCGACTCGGCGGACAACGTCATCATCGTCTGCTCCATCGAGAACCTGGACCCGATGGGCGTGCACACGGGTGACTCCATCACCGTGGCCCCGGCCCAGACGCTCACGGACCGCGAGTACCAGCGGCTGCGCGAGGCCTCCATGCGCATCATCCGGGAGATCGGCGTCGACACGGGTGGCTCCAACATCCAGTTCGGCGTCAACCCGCACGATGGGCGCATCGTGGTCATCGAGATGAACCCGCGCGTGTCGCGCTCCAGCGCGCTGGCCTCGAAGGCCACGGGCTACCCCATCGCGAAGATCGCCGCGAAGCTGGCCCTGGGCTACACGCTGGACGAGCTGCGCAACGACATCACCCGCGACACCCCGGCCTCCTTCGAGCCCACGCTGGACTACGTGGTGGTGAAGGTGCCGCGCTTCAACTTCGAGAAGTTCCCCCACGCCAACCGCACCCTCACCACCAGCATGCGCGCGGTGGGCGAGGTGATGGCCATCGGCCGCACCTTCCGCGAGGCGTACCTCAAGGCGATGCGCTCCATGGAGTCCGGCCGCACCGGCCTGGAGTCCCCCGAGCTGCCGGAGGACAAGGACGAGCGGCGCAAGGTGCTGCGCGACCACGTGCGCGTGCCCCGGCCCGAGCGGCCTGGCTACCTGGTGCAGGCCTTCCGCGAGGGTATGTCGGTGGAGGAGGTGCACGAGCTGTCCTCCATCGACCCGTGGTTCCTGCGCCACATCCAGGCGCTGGTGCACGAAGCGAAGCAACTCCAGGAGTTCGGCAAGCTGGAGAATGTGCCGGACGCGGTGCTGCGCGCGGCGAAGTCGGACGGTTTCGCGGACAAGTATCTGGCGCAGCTCCTGGGCTGCACCGAGGCCGAGGTGCGGGCCCGCCGGCACGAGAAGGGCATCCGGCCCGTGTACAAGCGGGTGGACACCTGCGCGGCCGAGTTCGAGGCCTACACGCCCTACCTCTACTCCACGTACGAGGAGGAGGACGAGGCGCCCCCCACCGAGCGCCAGAAGGTGCTCATCCTGGGCAGCGGCCCCATCCGGATCGGCCAGGGCATCGAGTTCGACTACTGCTGCGTGCACGCGGCCTTCGCGCTGCGCGAGGCCGGGTACGAGACGGTGATGGTCAACTGCAACCCGGAGACGGTGTCCACGGACTACGACACGTCGGACCGCCTGTACTTCGAGCCGCTCACCATCGAGGACGTGCTGGAGGTGTCGCAGCGCGAGAAGCCGGTGGGCGCCATCGTGCAGTTCGGCGGGCAGACGCCGCTGCGCCTGTCGGTGCCGCTGGAGAAGGCGGGGCTGCCGATTCTGGGCACGCCGCCGGACGCGATCGACCGGGCCGAGGACCGTGAGCGCTTCGCGCAGCTCATCGAGAAGCTGGGGCTGATGCAGCCGGAGAACGGCGTGGCGCGCAGCCATGAGGAGGCCTACCGCGTGGCCGAGCGCATCGGCTACCCGGTGATGGTGCGGCCCTCGTACGTGCTGGGCGGCCGGGCGATGGAGGTCGTGTACGACCAGCAGAGCCTGGAGCGGTACATGCGCGAGGCGGTGAGCGCATCGCCGGAGCACCCGGTGTTGATCGACCGCTTCCTGAAGGATGCCACCGAGGTGGATCTGGATCTGGTGGCGGACAAGACGGGCGCGGTGCTGGTGGGCGGGGTGCTGGAGCACGTGGAGGAGGCGGGAGTGCACTCGGGAGACGCGGCGTGCACGCTGCCGCCGCACTCGCTGTCGCCGGACCTGGTGGAGCGGATGAAGGATCAGGCGATGGCCCTGGCGAAGGAGCTGGGCGTGGTGGGCCTGATGAACGTGCAGTTCGCCATCCAGGGCAAGACGATCTACGTGCTGGAGGTGAACCCGCGGGCGAGCCGCACGGTGCCGTTCATCTCGAAGGCCACGGGTGTGGCGCTGGCGAAGATCGCCTCGCTGTGCATGGTGGGCAAGACGCTGGCGGAGCTGGGCGCCACCCAGGAGCCCGAGTTCCGGCACGTGGCGGTGAAGGAGTCGGTGTTCCCGTTCGCGCGCTTCGCCGGGGTGGACGTCATCCTCGGGCCCGAGATGAAGTCCACGGGCGAGGTGATGGGCATCGCGGACGACTACGCGTCGGCGTTCGCGAAGAGCCAGCAGGCGGCGGGCGTGAAGCTGCCGAGGAGCGGCAAGGTCTTCATCTCGGTGAAGAACGACGACAAGCCGGCGGTGGTGGATCTGGCGAGGCGGTTGCGCTCGCTGGGGTTCCAGATCGTGGCGACGGGCGGCACGCACCAGTACCTGTCGACGAAGGGCATCGACACGCAGAAGGTGCTGAAGGTGCAGGAAGGCCGGCCGCACATCGTGGACAAGATCGTGGACGGGCAGATCGTCCTGGTGATCAACACGACGTTCGGCAAGCAGGAGATCGCGGACAGCTTCTCCATCCGCCGCGAGTCGCTGATGCACAGCGTGCCGTACTACACGACGGTGCAGGCGGCGCGGATGGCGGTGGGGGCGCTGGAGTCACTGCTGCGCAAGGAGCAGACGGTGCGTCCGCTCCAGGACTACCTCGCCAGGAAGTAGGGGAGGCGCGGAACCCGAGCGTCGACACCCCGGGGAGGGGAACGGTAGCGTGAGACCATGCGCCGTTCCCCCCTCGCGACGCTCCTGTTGGCGGCCCTCGTCCTGCCGGCCTGTCTCCCCCGTGCGACGACGGCCCGTCCACCTCCAGCGCCGTCACTGACCACGGTGGCGGATGCCCTCTTCGCGTCCGTCGAGAGCGAGGGCACGCTGGCCAGTGTCTTCATGGTGGACGCGGCGACGGGGGCTCCCCTCTACGCGCGCCACGAGCACGTGCGCCTGCTGCCCGCGTCGACGATGAAGGTGGTGTCCACGTCCGCGGCGCTCGCCGCGTTCGGTGCGGACTACCGCTTCCGCACGCCCGTGCGGCTCGAGGGCACACAGCTCGGCAGCCTCTTCCTCGGGGATCTCGTGGTGGAGGCCTCGGGAGACCCGTCGCTGGGCTCGTGGCGCTTCCCCGAGACGGCCGTGGCCTGCGAGCAGCTCGCCGAGGCCTTCCACTCACGAGGCATCCGGCAATGGCTCGGGGCGGTGAGGGTGCTCAACGCCGACGAGGGGCCCTATGGCCTGTTCGGCCCCGGCTGGGCCTGGGACGACGCGGCCTACGCCTACAGCGCGGCCCCCACCCCCTTCGTCTTCCGCGAGAACGTGGTGGACCTGTCGCTGGAGCGTCCCGAGGGACATGACTGCAAGTCGCAGCCCTGGCGGCCCCTCGTGGTGCGCTACAGCCCGGCCTTCGATGCGCCTCCGCCCGTCGTGTACCTCGAGCCGAACGCCCAGCGGGCCGGGGTCGGTTGCGTGCGCGAGCGGGGCAGCGGGCGCATCCGTTGCGTGTGGCGCTCGACAGCGGAGCAGTGCCCGCGCAAGGCGACGATGCGCGTGGCCATCGACGAGCCACAATCCCTCTTCACCTCGTGCATGGAGGAGGCCCTGGCCGTGCGAGGCATCTGGCGTGTCGCGACCGCGCCGCGGACGGCCTCCGTGCCCTCGGCCACCACGAGCGAGCCGCTCCTGGAGTTCGTCAGCCCCTCGCTGGCCGAGTTGGTGAAGGTGACGAACAAGGAGTCGCTCAACCTCTACGCGGAGCGGCTCGGCCTGCGCTTCACCCGCGAGCGCACGGGCACCGAGAGCTACCCCGCGCTGCGCGACGCCATGACGCAGGAGCTCACGCGCCGGGGCATCTCCTCGCGTCTGCTGCGGGCGGCGGATGGCAGCGGGCTGTCGCGCTACAACGTGGCCACCGCGCGAGGGCTGGTGGGCGTCATCTACACCAGCCTGAAGGAGCCGTACGCCGCCGCGCTGCTGGAGAGCCTGCCCATCGCGGGCGTGGACGGCACGCTGGCGAACATCGCGGCCTCCAACGGAGCGAAGGGGCTCATCCGCGCCAAGACGGGGACGCTCTCGGGGCAGAAGGCCTTCGTGGGCATCGCCGAGCGCCCCAATGACCCGGAGCACCCGCGCGTCGTCTTCGCGCTGATGCTGGGCAACATCGACGAGCAGCCCGCGCTCACCGCGAACCAGGTGTTCGAGCACTTCGCCGAGGCGATGGTGTCCCTGCCCCTGCGCTGAGCCCCCTGGAACGAGACCGTTCCCCGGCTACTGACGGAGGCCCACCCTGCTGGCGCCAGGGGCTTCCGTGAAGTGATCGGCCACGGTGGGCAGGAGGACGCGGAAGGTGGTCCCCACGCCCACGGTGCTCTCCACGGACAGCTCCCCTCCGAGCGCGCGAATGATTTCGTGGCTGATGGGCAGTCCCAGGCCGGTGCCTTCCCCCGCGGGCTTGGTGGTGAAGAAGGGCTCGAAGATGCGCTCGAGGTTCTCGGGGGAGATGCCACAGCCGGTGTCTCGCACCTCCACCACCGCCGAGCCGTCCTGGACGCGCGTCGTCAACCGGATCTCCCCACCTGTCTGGGGCATGGCCTGCGCGGCGTTGACCAGCAGGTTGACGAAGACCTGGGCGAGCTGCACGGCATTGCCCTGCACCTGGGGCAGCTCGCCGTAGTCGCGCACGAGTCGCGCCCGGCTGCACACCTTGCCCCGGATCAGATGGAGCGAGGTCTCCAGCACCTCGTGGAGATCCACCGGGTGGGAGGAGACCGGATCTCCGCGCGACAGCGACTGGAGGCTTCTGGACGATGAGGCGCATGCGCTCGACTCCCTCGCGGGCCTCGGCGACCGCCTCCAGCAGCTCGTTCCGGATGTCCTCCGGCTGCTCCAGCTCGCGCAGCTCGGTCTGGATGAAGCCGAGGTTGCTGGAGACGAACGCGAGCGGGTTGTTGATCTCATGGGCCACGCCCGCGGCGAGCATCCCGATGGAGGCCATCCGCTCGTTGAGCCGCAGGCGGGCCTCGCTCTCGCGCTGCTCGGTGATGTCCCGGACCGTGACGGCCAGACAGTCACCCACGGCTCTCAACTCGCGGCGGAACCAGCGGCGCCCGCTCCCGGGCATCTCCTGGAGCACTTCCTCCGTCTGCGGCTTGCCCGTCCGCCAGAACTCCTCGCACGCCGAGGGCGGCGCGATGAAGGCCGCATGCGGGAACTCGGAGAGGACGTGCCCCTTGGCCTCGCGCGCGCGGCAGCCCAGCAGGACCTCGGCATGGGTGTTGAGGTGCAAGACGCGCATTCCCTCGGACTCGCCCCGGAGGATGAAGAAGGCGTCGAAGCTGCCGCTGACCGCCAACCGGAAGAGGGCCTCGTTGCGGCGCCGGGCCTCATCGCCGCGCAACTGGGAGGACAAATCCCGGGCAATGCCAAACAGCCCCATCAACTGGCCATCCTCACCCCGGAGGACGCCCTTGGTGGAAAACCACTCGCGCTGCGCCCCCGCCATCCGCTCGCTCATCTCGGAATGCAGCACCCGTCCGGCGAGCAGCACCTGCCGGTCGAACTCCATGGTGGCCTCCGCTTCCCCCGGGGACACCAGTTCGTCGTCCTTGTGGCCGAGCACCTCCTCCACGGAGTGACCGAGGTAGCGCGCCCCGGCGCTGTTGATGAAGGTGTAGCGGCCCTGGAGATCCTTGGTGAAGACCGCATCCGGCGAATGCTCGGCGAGGTGCAGGAAGAGCTCCCGGTAGGGCAGCCCGAGCGGTGGGACCGCCTCCCCGCTCACCGGGGCCGGGCCAGGGCCCTGAGAACGCCCCGAGACGGCGTCACCCGACACGCTGATTTCTGGCATGGCAATCCCCCCGGATACCTTCATCTTCAAGCAATTGATGTATTGCTGGAAAGTTCCGGCGGAAGCCTCGCCCGCACGTCCGTTGACAACTCCACCTTGCGCATGCCGTCTGGCCAACAGCCGGCGTTCAACCCTTACGAAATCCGGCTCCAATCCGTCACCGGCAGGAGCCCGAGGAACAACGCATCCGCACTCATGGCTTCGCTTTGGGGTCTACCGGAGCGGGGCGGCGTTCGGTGTAGAGCTGGTCCCTCCAGCGGATCAGATCCGCGAACCGCTCGGCGAGGGCCGGGTGCGTCCAGGCCTTCCTCCGGCCCGGCCCCAGCGGGATGAAGAGCTCGTCCACGGGCTGGATGAACTGGAGGGTCAGTGCCATGGCGATGTCCGCGTACGAGAACGTGCCGATGAGGAATCGTCCTCCCTGGAGCGCCGCACGCAGCCGCTCGAGACCGGGCACGACCGTGGCGAGCACGGCCGCCTCCGGGTCCGGCGCCGCCTCGTGCTTGGTGGCCAGGAAGCTCGCCGCCATCCGCGCCATGGGCGTCAGCCGGCCCCGCGCGAACCCGGGGATGAACGGGGGCAGGCTCTCGGCCTGGGCCTCGGGGAACTGCATGAGCCGCTGCACCATGTACGCGCGCCCCACGCGGAGGATCGCGTCACTGAGCTGCTCCCATTGCTCGATCTCCGGGAGCGAAGCCGCGGGGAAGAGGGGAGCACCCTTGCCCTCACGCTCGGCCCGCTGCGCGATCGCGTAGGAGCCCATCGTGGCGCCCGAGTCCTCCACCAGGAGCGGGACGGTGCCGCGTTGACCGCGAGGCGCATGGAGACGCAGGCGCAGCTCGCCCACGAGCGGAATGTGTTCGCGGTACTGGTACGGCAGGCGATGGTGATCCAGCGCCCAGCGTGCCTTCTCGGTCCAACCGGAGTAGCCCAATCCCACCAGGGTTCTCATGACCGAGGACTCTCCTCGGAGTCCGGTCCCGTGGCAACAAGTGAAGCGTCAGGGCGCCGCTTCGGCTCCGGCGGGAAGGAGCTTCACCAGCTCCCTCCAGTAGCAACGCCGCACCTCGGAGGCGCCGCGCAGGCTGGGCTCGATGGTGGAGGTGAACCAGGAGGCCTCGCCCCGGAGGAAGTGCCCATGCAGGTCGATGAGGGTACTGCCATGCTCCGAAGCAAGCCCGGCGATGAGGTCGTTGATCCGCCGGTGATTCCCTCGGGCCCGCTCCACCGGCACGCCGGTGAAGTTGTGGCGATCGTCCCCCATCGTGGGGTCGTACACGTTCGCGATGAACACCGGGCGGATGGGCAAGGCCGTGAGGAAGGCGGAGAGCTTGCGCCGGAACTCGTCGAAGCCCGGGCCCGTGTCCATGAGCAGGCCCTGGAGGAGATCGTTCCCGCCCACCGAGACGAGCGCCACCGCCTTGCCGGGGTCGCGCACCCCGCGGAGCTGCCGCGCAAGGGAGTTCACCGTCCCCCCATCCTGCGCGAGCTGTTCGAGCCGCCCACCGCCGAAGGCGCTCAGGTCCTGGCCTCGGAACTCCGGGAAGAGGTCGTCCCGGTTGCGCACCAGCAGCTCGCCGGGCGAGACGCCGTACCGGTTGTAGTGTCCGCAGTCGAGAACCGAGTCGCCGAAGGTGAATACCGTGAGCATCCGTTGTCTCCGTCCCGCTGTCCTCCCCCAAGACTGGGGTGGGGGAGGGCAGCGGGCAACGCTCACGCCGCATACTGGCTTGGGCAGCACGCCAGCGGGCTGGGTCCGGGGGAGCCCGGGAGCCGGGACACCCTCAGCCCAGGATGAGCTGCTCCAGCAGGGCCTTCTGGACGTGCATCCGGTTCTCCGCCTCGTCCCAGACCGCCGACTGCGTCCCGTCGAGCACGCCGTCGGTGATCTCCTCGCCCCGGTGCGCCGGCAGGCAGTGCAGCACGATGGCTCCCGGGTTCGCCTTCGCCATCAGCGCCTCGTTGAGCTGGTAGTCGTGCAGCTCCTTCTTGCGCCTGGCCGACTCGGCCTCCTGGCCCATGCTCGTCCACACGTCCGTCACCACCACGTCCGCCCCACGCACCGCCTCGGTGGCGTCCGCCGTCACGTGCACCCGCGCTCCCGCCTGCGCCAGCAGCTCCGCCGACGGCCGGTACCCCTCCGGACACCCCAGCCGCAGGTTGAACCCGAAGAAGCGCGTCGCCTCCACGAACGAGCGGCCCATGTTGCTCGCGCAGTCGCCCACGAAGGCAATCGTCCTGCCCTTCACGCTCCCCAGCCGCTCCTCCACCGTGAACAGGTCCGCCAGCACCTGCACCGGGTGCCCGCCCTCGGACAGGCCGTTGATCACCGGCACCTGCGAGGCCTTCGCGAACGCCGTCAGCCGGTCGTCCCCGAAGGTGCGGAACATGATGCAGTCCGCGTAGCCGGAGATGACCCGCGCCGTGTCCTCGATCGTCTCGCCGCGCGCGATCTGGCTGCTGCCCGCGGTGATCGTCGTCACCGTGCCGCCCAGCTGGTACATCGCCGCCTCGAACGACAGGTGCGTGCGCGTCGAGGACTTCTCGAACACCAGCACCAGATGCCGCCCGGCCAGCGACGTCACCACTTCCTTGCGCTTGCGGCTCGCCTTGAGCGCGTGCGTCCGCTTGAAGAGGGCCTGGTACTCGGCCTCGGTGCGGTCAGCCAGGGTGAGGAAATCGCGCTTCACAGTGCTGCCTCCTGCAAGGAATCGAAGAGGGCCGCGAGCCGGGGGACGGCATCCGCCATCGCCCGCGCCCGAGCCGCGTGGGACTTCAGCTCCGCAATCTGCTTCTCCACCGACGCCGGTCCGGTTCCTCCGGCGTTGGCCTTGCGCTCCACCGCGCGCCGAGGATCCGCGCTCTTCAGCACCTCGGCGTCGAAGCGCGGGTCCACCGACTGTGCCAGCTCCAGCGTCACCTTGGCCAGCGGCAATCCACGCTCCTGGCACGCCCGCACCAGCGCTCCCACCGCCTTGTACGCCGTGCGGAAGGGAATCCCCTTCATCGCCAGCGCCTCGGCCACGTCCGTGGCCTGCATGTAGTCCGACTCCACCGCCGCGAAGCACCGCTCCTTGTCGAAGTGCACCTTGCCCAGCGCCAGGTTCAGCATGGACAGCACGCTCGTCAGCAGCGGCCCCGTCTCCAGCAGCACCTGCCGGTCCTCCTGCAAGTCCCGGCTGTACCCGCCCGGCAGCCCCTTCACCAGCACCGCCAGGGTGTTGAGGTTGCCCACCGCCCGCCCGGCCTTGCCGCGGATCAGCTCGAAGACGTCCGGGTTGCGCTTCTGCGGCATCATGCTCGAGCCGCACGCAATCTCCCCATCCAGCTTCACGAAGCCGAACTCGGGCGAGGCGAAGTCGTAGAAGTCCGTGGCCACCCGGCTCGCGTGCAGCAGCGAGCGCATGGCCGTGTACGCGAAGTCCATGGCGAAGTCGCGATCGCCCACCGTGTCCAGCCCGTTCATCGTCATGCGGGGGAAGCGCAGCAGCTCGCGCGTCACCTCGCGGTCGATGGGCAGCGACGTGCCGCCAATGGCTCCCACGCCCAGCGGCAGCACGTCCACCTGCTCCAGCACGAAGCCGAGTGCGTCCACGTCCCGGGTGAACATGGCCCCGTATCCGCACAGCAGGTACGCCAGCGAGATGGGCTGCGCCCGCTGCCGGTGGGTGTACGAGGGCAGCAGCGTCTCGCGCTCCGCCTCGGCCCGGGCGGCCAGGCCCTCCAGCAGCTTCGCCAGCACGCCGAGCACCTCGGCCACCTTCTCGCGCACGTGCAGGCGCAGGTCCAACGCGACCTGATCATTGCGCGAGCGCGCGGTGTGCAGCAGGCCCGCGCGCTCCCCGAGGACGCGGGTGATCTCCGCCTCCACGGCCATGTGCACGTCCTCCTCGTCGGCCAGGACGAGCGTGCCGGCCTGGGCGCCCTTCCAGATGGCCACGAGCTGCTCACGGATGGCGCGCGCGTCCTCCGAGGGGATGAGGCGGGTGCGCGACAGCATGGTGAGGTGGGCCATGCTGCCGACCAGATCCTCGGTGAGCAGCGCCTTGTCGAGCGCCAGCGAGCTGGTGAAAGCCAGCACCTCCGGGTGGAGGCCGAGCCCGCCGGAGGCGGCCGTCTTGGCAATCGTCACGGGGTTTCTTCCTTTCCAAAGAGGGACTTCAACTTCCGGTTCAGTGTGCGGGTGGACTTGCCCCGGGCCGGGGCGGCGAAGATGGTGTCATCTCCGGCGATGGTCCCCAGGCTCTCGGGCAGCCGGGCCTGATCGATGGCCGAGGCCACCACGGGCGCGGAGCCCGGGCGGGTGCGGACCACCACCAACATCTCGTTGTCCTCCACCGAGAGGACCATCTCCGCGAGCTCGCGCAGCCGGTCCTCGCCCGAGGGAGGAGGGGCCTCCTCCAGCCCGTACACCGTGCCGCCCTGGGGCAGCGACACGCGCATGGCGCCGAGCTGGGCCAGATCCCTGGACAGCGTGGCCTGGGTGACGTCGAAGCCCTCTTGCGCCAGGCGCTGTCCCAGCTCGTCCTGGGTGGACACCTTGTGCGCGCGGATGATGCGGCGGATGGCCTCCTGCCGCGCCGCCTTGTCTCCGTTGCTGCGAAGCGGACTCACGTTCAAGGTCCTCACGGGCGGGCCTCAGCGGGTGACGAGCGTTCCGACACCCTTGTTGGTGAAGAGCTCGGCGATGAGGCTGTGGGGGACGCGCCCGTCGATGACGTGCACGCGCTCCACGGAGCCGCCGCCCAGGGCCTTCAGGGTCATCCTCGCGCGCGTCTGCATGCTGCCGGTGAACGCGCCCGCCGCGAGGTGTGCCTCCAGCTCCGAAACCGTCAGCTCGTTGAAGAGCTCCTCGCCCCGGAGGATGCCCGGCGCGTCGTGCAGGTAGATGAGCTTGTGGGCCTTGAGGGCGCAGGCGATTTCGGCGGCCACCGCGTCCGAGCCCAGGTCGTACGTCTGCCCGTCCTCGCCCAGGCCCACCGGGGAGATGATGGGCACATAGCCCTGGCCCAGCAGCATCTCCAGGAACTCGTGGTTGACGCGCGTCACCTCGCCCACGTGCTCCTTGGAGCGGCCATCCTCCATGGGAATCCGCCGCGCCCGCAGCAGCGCGCCGTCCTTGCCGGACAGGCCCACCGCCCGGTCCCCCAGGTTGTTGAGGAGGGTGACGAGCTTCCGAGTTGACGGAGCCGGAGAGCACCATCTCCACCACCTTGAGGCCCGAGGCGTCGGTGATGAGCGCGCCGTCCTGGCGCAGGCCGAGCTTGTCCAGCGTGCGGGTCAGCTCCGGCCCACCGCCGTGCACGATGATGGGCTGCAGGCCCGCCGAGCGCAGCAGCTCGATGTCGCGGCAGAAGGACTGCTTGAGGGACTCCTTCACCATGGCCGCGCCGCCGTAGCGGATGACGCAGCGCTTGCCGCGGAAGCGGGAGATGTACGAGAGCGCCTCGACGAGCAGCGTCGTCTTGAAGGCGGGGCTGTAGTTGGCCAGCCGGTCGTCCTTGCCCACGCCGCCGTCGGGCCTCGGGACGATGAGAGAGGTGTAGTCCGCGTTGATCTTCACGTAGTCGTACGAGAGATCGCACCCCCACGCCACGGACGAGCCCTCGCCGCCCGTGAGGCACACCTCGATACGGACCTCGGGCTCGCGCATGCGCGTCTTGAGGTGCGCCGGGTCATACGGCCTGGGCTCGCCCTCGTAGACGGAGATGCCCTGGATGCGGACGTGGGCCGAGTAGGGGTCCACCGCGTAGCCCTGGGTGCCGGCGCGCGCGCCCACGGTGGCCAGCACGCGGCCCCAGTTGGGATCCGCCCCGAAGACGGCGGCCTTCACCAGCGTGGAGCCGGCCACGGCGCGAGCCAGGTCCTGCGCGATGGCGGCGTCCGGCGCGCCCGTCACCTCCACCTGCAGCAACTTGGTGGCGCCCTCGCCATCCGAGGCGATCTCCCGCGCCATCTCCAGGCACAGGTCCGAGAGCGTGGCGGTGAAGATCGTCAGCTCCGGCCCCGGGTCCGAGATGGACGGGTTGCCGGCCCGGCCGTTGGCGAGCGCGTAGACGGTGTCGTTGGGGCTCATGTCCCCGTCCACCGTGAGGCTGTTGAAGGTGCCGGAGACGGCCTCGCGCAGGGCGGTCGCGAGCACGCCGGGCTGGATGGCGCAGTCGGTGGTGATGACGGCGATCACCGTGGCCAGCGACGGGTGCATCATCCCCGAGCCCTTGAAGATGGCGGAGACAATCACGTCCCGATCACCGATGCGCACCGAGCGCCACGTCTGCTTGGCGCGCGTGTCGGTGGTCATGATGGCCTCGGCGGCGGCGTCGGGCTCGGAGCGCAGGGAGTCCTTGAGCCCGCCGAGCACCGTCACCACCTTGGCCACGGGCAGGGGATGGCCGATGACGCCCGTGGAGGCGGTGAGCACGGCGGACGCGGGCACGGAGAGGGTGCGGCCCAGCTCGTCGCGCAGGGTGCGCACGGCCTGCTGCCCGGCGGGGCCGGTGAGGGCGTTGGCGTTGCCCGAGTTGACGAGCACGGCCTGGATGCCCGAGGCGGGCAGACGGGGCTCGGCGTCCTGGACCGGGGCGGCCCGGGCCTTGTTGGCCGTGAAGCAGCCCGCGGCCGAGCAGGGCGTGTCGCTGTAGACGAGCGCCACGTCCTTGCGCTGGGGCTTGAGGCCGGCGTGGATGCCGGAGAAGGAAAAGCCGAGCGGTACCTTCACGGATTGAACCCCCGCAAGGTGGAGAGGCCGAGCGTCTCCTCCCACCCCATCATGAGATTGAGGTTCTGGACGGCCTGACCGGCCGCCCCCTTCACCAGGTTGTCGATGGCGGCCGTCACCACCACGCGGCCCGGATCGTACCCGGTGGTGTCGGCGGCCACGGCCACCGCGCAGCGGTTGGTGCCCACCACGCCCTTGAGGCTCACCGCGTCCGGCGAGGACTCCACCGTCACGAAGGGGCAGGGCGCATAGGCCTGCTCCAGGGCGGCGCGGGCCTCGGCGGCGGTGGTGCCCGGACGCAGGCGCCCGTAGGCGGTGACGAGGATGCCCCGCTTGAGCGGCAGCAGGTGCGCCGTGAAGGTGAGGGGCACGGTGCGGCCCGCCACGCCCGCGAGCGTCTGGGCGATCTCCGGCGTGTGCTGGTGGCGCAGCACGCGGTAGGCGCGGAAGTCCTCGTCCACCTCGCTGAAGCTCAAGTCCTCGGAGCCCTTGCGGCCCGCGCCCGTGGTGCCCGAGGCGGCGTCGAAGATGAGCGAGCCCTCGTCGAGCAGCCCGGCCCGCAACAGCGGCGCCACGGACAGCGCGCAGGCGGTGGCATAGCAGCCCGGGTTGGCCACGAGCTTCGCGCCGGGAATGCGCTCGCGGAAGAGCTTCCGGCAGGCCATAGGCGGCCTGCGCCAGCAGCCCGGGCGACGAGTGGGTGAAGTTGTAGAAGGCCGGATAGGTGGCGATGTCGCGCAGGCGGAAGGAGCCCGACAGATCGATCACCCGCACGCCCGCGGCGAGCAGCCCGGGCACCAGGTGCAGCGACGTCTCGGCCGGCGTGGCGAGAAACACCACCTCGCATTCCCGGGCCAGCTCGGCGCTCTTGTCCTGCGGCGTGTACCGGAGCTGCCCGGCCGCTCCCATGATGCCCAGACGGCGGCTCACGGCCTCGCCCTGCCACCTGTCGCTGGTCACCAGCCGCAGGTCCACCTTTTCGTGGGCCGACAGGATATGGGTCGCCTCGACGCCGGAGTACCCGGACGCGCCAATGATGCCGATCGCCGTCTTATGCATGGAAGTGCATGAATATTCGCTCCCCTGCATACGCGCAAGCAGCAAATGCATATTCCCGCTGGAGGAGGCACCGCCATGACGACCGAGGGGCTGCACGAGCAGAAGAGGGACTCCTTCCACAAACACGAGGCCGGGCTCGCGCAGATCGACGCGCAGATCGGCCAGATGGAGGCCGTGTTCCTGCGGACCTTGGCCGAGGAGCTGGGGCTCACCCCGGAGGAGCTCACCCGCATTCGCGGCGCGCTGGACACCGTCCGGCAGTCGCTGTCCCAGCTCAAGCAGTCCGACGATGACGGCTGGGCCCAGGCCCAGGAGCGCTTCGAGCAGGCCTGGACGGACTTCCAGGAGCACTCCCGGAAGATCACCGGCGGTTCCGCCGGGTAGCTTCTAATGAGGCGCGGGGCCCACCGGCTCGTGCGGGCCCCGGTCCCGCGGCTCGGGCTCCCGTGGCATGGGGGCGGCCTCGGGGTGGGGGGCGCCGTCCTCGCGCTCGCCGCCCCACCGCTCGCGCTGCTCCTCCTGCACCTCGCGCAGGAGCTCCTGGAGCGCCGCCGCCAACGGCAGGGCGATCACCGCGCCGATCAGCCCCATCAGGGCGGCGCCCATGAGCAGCACCACCGAGATGAGCAGCGGATTCATCCGGATGGAGTGGCGCTGGACGAGCGGTTGGATGAGGTTGCCCTCTATCTGCTGGTAGACGAGGAAGACGCCCAGGGCGATCAGCGCCCGGTTGAGCCCCACCGTGGTCAGCGTGGTGAAGGAGACGAGCAGCGCCATCAGGAGGCTGCCGATGTAGGGGATGAGGCCGAGCACCAGGTACAGGCTCCCGAGTGCCAGGAAGTAGGGCACGCCCAGCAGGAAGGTGCCCAGGGCCGTGACGAGGCCGCCCATCGTCACCGTGAGGGCCGTGCCCACCAGGTAGCCGCTCACCGCCCGGTGCATGTTCTTCACCAGCTCGCGCACCGCGGGCCTGCGCGCCGGACGCACCCACCCCAGCGCCTGGGTGTAGAGATCCTTCCCGAAGAGCAGGGCGAAGAGGCTGAGCGTCACCACGGTGATGAACACCAGCACGCCGTTCACCGTGGTGGAGACGACGCCCGGCAGCGACTGGGCCACCTCGTCCGGCAGGTGCGCCAGCGCTTCCTGGACCTTGCGCTCCAGGTCGAAGCGCTGCTCCAGCCACCGCGTCCACTCCCAGGTGCGGACCTCGCTCACCAGCCCGGGCGCGGAGCGCACCAGACTGTGCGCCTGTTGCACCACCAGGGGCACCAACGTGGCCCCCAGCAGCCCCGTGAGCCCGAGCAGCCCCAGGAACGTCACCAGCACGCCCCAGCCCCGGCTCAGTCCCCGCCGCTGGAGCCAGCGCACCAGCGGATCGATCGCCAGGGAGACGAACAGCGCCACCGCCAGCAGCACGAAGACGGCGCGCACCTGGATGAGCATGTACGCGAGCAGCACCAGGGCGAGCGCATTGAGCCCTACCGTCCAGACGGTTCGGGCGGAGATCTGCGAGCGGCGTGTCGGATTCAGGGCGGCCCTCCCGTGCTCAAGGTAGGCACGCCCCCGTGGTGGCTCTGCCCGAGGCCCGGAGAGCGGGCCGCCGAGGGGGCCCTGGCTCTCCTGCCTGGTCCTTCGATCCTCTCAGGAGACCGGTTCAGCGCGCGGGCACGGTGGTGGAGTAAGCCCCGTTCTGGTCCGCCAGCGTCTGCGAGAGCAGCAGGGCGGACGGCTTGCCCTCCACGTCCACCACGCGGAAGAAGCTGATGGAGGCGTAGGGCGCGGCCGGCAGCGGATTCGAGCCGTTGAAGCTGACCTGCCCGGTGACGCTGCGGCCCTTGGAGAGGGTGAAGGAGGAGAAGCTCCAGGGCCGCCTCGCTGGTGGCGAAGCCCTCCGCGGGGCGCACCGTCACGATGCGGCTGACGCGCGGGAGGTTCTCGGTGGGGATGAAGTCGAAGCGGTAGCGGCCCGGATCCATCGCCAGCTCGAAGTGGCCCCCTTCATCCGTGGTGCGCGGAGCCTCGAAGCGGAACGCGGGCCGGGGCCAGCCGGGGACGTCCTCGAGTGGCTCGGCCACCACCTGCACGCCCGCGGCCGGTTCCGAGCTGCTGGGCTTCAGCAGGGTGCCGCGGACCTTCATCCGCTCCCCACACGTCACGTCCGGCGACTGCACGAGGCTGGTGCGCGGCACCTGGACGTACCTCTGGGTGAGGCCCGCGCTGGAGCCCGGCGGCGGCACGACGGAGAGCGTCATCGGGTTCCCGCTCTCGCTCGCCAGGGTGAGGAGCTCGAAGGAGCCGTTCGCGTCGGTGAGCACCTTCTGGCTGCGGAACAGCCCGCCACCGCCCACCTTGCCCGCCAGGGACACCGAGGCCTGTGCCACCGGCTGTCCGTCCCGGCTCAGCACCCGGCTCTTGAAGCGTACCGGCTCGCCGTAGTCCCCCATCGCCAGCTCCAGCTTGCCCTGGCGCGGGTTCACGGTGAACAGCTTCTGCGGCACCACGGCCTGCGCGGAGGTGGGCACCACCTGGAGGACCACCGTGGGCCGCTCGGCGGCCGAGGGCGGAAGCGCGAGGGTGAACTCCCCCGTGTCGCGCTTCACCGTCGTGCGCTGCGAGAGCGGGCGCAGCTCCTCGTCCACGGCCTGCACCTCCAGCTCCACATCCACCAGTTCCGCCTCGTCCGGCGACACGCGCTGGTGCACCACCGTGCCGGAGAGCCGGACGAGCCTCGGAGGAGACGGGCAGGGTGAAGTCCAGCATCACCGAGCGGCCCGGCTGCACCTCGCTGGTCTTGGAGACGGGAGGCAGCTCGGAGTCGGTGGTGAGCAGGGTGACGTTGTAGCGCCCCACGCCCACCGGAACCGAGTAGCCGCCGTTGTCGGGCACGAGCGTGCTCTCGTGGCGGCGCACCACGCCGGGGATGAGCAGGCTCTCGCCCGTCATGCGCAGGGTGATGGGAGAGGAGTACGCGCCGCTGGAGGTCATGCCCTGCACGAGCACCCGGCCCTGGAGGACGGCGGCATCGTACAGCTCGATGTTCTGCTGGCTCCGGAGCTCCTGCACCCGGAAGTCCTGGGCATACAGGCCAACGCGGGGGTTGGGGACCACCTCCACGACGATGTTCCTGCCCGGGTCTCCGCAGCCATCGATGAAGCAGACCTCGTCGCTGTCGCAGTCGCTGTCACTGCGGCAGCCGACGATGGGTTCGATGTCCGGCGCCCCCGCGCAGCCCGAGACGAGGGCCGCGGTCAGCAGCACGAAAGAGGAGAGCTTTTTCATGGGCAGATTCCTCCTGCCTCGGTCCTGACGAACCACGTGTAGGTGGCGGTATAGCCGGGATCGATGAGGGTGCCTCCGTCCGCGAGCGGCATGATGTAGCTGGCCTCGGGCTCGCGCTCCACGAGGGGGGTGTCGGAGACGATGACCTCGACGATGTGGTCGCCCGGGAGGTTGAGCCGGTTGAAGTCCGTGGAGCCGAAGTTCACCTGGAAGGAGGCGCGCTCGTCGCGCGTGGGCCTGGTGCCCCTGGCCTCGATGCGGACCAGGTGATCCTCGCCGCGAGGCTGGTTGGGGTTGTAGTCCACGAACCAGTAGGCGAGGAGCTGGTCGCCGATGTCGGGGTCCTCGACGGGGACCGTGAACGTCAGCACGCAGAGATCAGAGCCGAAGCCCCGGATGATGCGATTGGTGGGGACCACCTGGTTCTCCACGATCCGCGGGGGGCGGTTGCGCTGCATGGGGAGCTCGCTGAGGTAGGGCGCATCCTGGGGGATGACGCACCCCCCCAGGAGCCATACGGCGGCTCCGAGTCCGAACCACTTCATGGCGGGGAGCCCAAGCAATTCGCTGGCCAGTCGGTCGGGAGCGGATTTCATCGTCGGAACAGGGGTTTGACGAGGGTGCCACACCCGGAAGGGGCAGGGAACCGCGACAGGCCTGTCAGGATGATTCCTCGACGCTCGGCGGCGGGGATGAGCGTCCCTCGCCAGGCAGGCAGCCGGGCCGAGGGACGGGCCGGAGGAACTCCCGGAACTGGTACTACTGGGGCGGCGATGTCCAACCCTTCTGTCGATTCGTACCCTCCGGGGGACCGGTGGCGCTCGCGCGTGGGAGCGCTGGCCCTGGCGGCGCTGATGCTGGTGACAGCGTGCGCCACGGGGGCTCCCGTGGGCAGAGGAGTCACGGGCTTCCATGACGGTCCGCTCGTGGAGGGGGCGGGAACAGGGGATGCGGTCTTCGCCACGCTGCCCACGGACTTCGCGCCGGTTCGGGTGGGCGACTCGGAGCCTCCAGGCCGCCCTGACGACGTTCTGGCTCAACCTGCCGCCGCGGGTGGCCATCTCGCACTCCTCGCTGCCTGTGGGGCGCAAGCTGGCGTTGGGTTCCTCGCCTTGTGACGACGGGGGGCCATCAGACTTGGCACGGTCCTACGGGCGTTATTGCGAGCGGCGCGGCACACCGGGGGATTGCCTGACGCTGCTCGAGGACGGGCCGCAACTGCGAGACGACGATAAACGGAGCTTCGCACTTGCCCTGGCGGTGGGGCCGGCGCTGGAAGGGCTGGACGCGGAAGCCCGGGCGATGCTCGACCCAACGCGGTTGCTGGCGACGCTCAGCATCACCATCACGGCCTACATGGCGCTGTTGGTGGCGCCCGTGCCCGAGCCGGTGACCAAGGGCCTGGCCGCCGCGTTCACCGTGCTGCTGTGGGGCTATCTCGGGTGGGAGTTCTTCGATCTGCTGAGTGCCTATGCGCGGCTTCACGCGGATGCGCCGCGAGCCTCCACCTTCGCGGAGTTGCGTGAGATCGGTGAGCGGTTCGGCCGAGTCATCGGCCCGAACAGCGTGCGGATCCTTCTCATCGTGGGGACTGCGGCGATAGGGGAGACGGTGGCGCTCGCGTCCAAGGCTCCGAAGCTGCCGGGATTCGGGCAGGCCTCGCGCACGGTCGAGGCAAGCACCGGCCTGGGCCTGTTGAATGTGGCAACCGGCGCCGAGCGCGTCATCGTCTCTGTACCCGAGGGAGCGATTCGCGTCGTGTTGGCGCCTCACGTGGCGGCCATGGCCACCCGGAGCGCCGCGGTTGGGACTCCGTCACCGGGGCGGGGGACGCTCCTGCCCAACGGGCACAGGGCGTGGGGCTCGTCGAGTGGTTTCAAGTCGGCCATGGGGCCAGCGGGCAAGGGCAAGGAGTGGCATCACCTCGTGGAGCAGACCCCGGGCAACGTGACGCGGTTCGGGGGGCAGTCCCTGCACAACACGGAGAATGTCATTGCGCTGGATAAGGCTCTTCATGACCGCATCAGCGCGTTCTACTCCTCGAAATCCGTCCGCTTCACCAACTCACATACGTTAACAGTTTGGCAGTGGCTCAGCACCCAGTCCTATGAGGCACAACGCCAATTTGGATTGCTGGCCATAAAAAATATCAAGAACGGAGTATGGCCATGACGGATCTTGAAACGCTGGTTGAGGAGTTTGCGCTGAATGTAGAAGCGCAGACCAAAGCGATATGGCGAGGGGATGCCAAGACCGGGAACAAGCACGCAGATCGATATCTGGCTGCATTCAAAGCCTTGTGCGCGCATGGCAATGCCGGACGGGATTCGCTTGCTGTGCTGTTCAAGCATTCAAATATGGATGTGAGCACCACTGCTGCGGCTTTCCTGTTGCGCTACCGGACGTCGGAGGCCAAGGCCGTTCTGGAAGAGGCTGCGAAAGGAGAGGGATTCGTGGCGTTTGCCTCCGCCCAGACATTGAAGAACTGGGAAGAGGGCACCTGGGCCCTGGATCCTGTCGAGCCGGTCGAACCACCGGTCAAGCGCGCTCGGCCACGAACCCGAGGCAACAAGGGCTCCCCGGGGCGTGGCGGGGGGCATCGTCGGGGCAAGTCCGGTGAGTGAACCGTTGCCGGAGTTCGACAAACTCGTTGATGCGTTCGCCTACCATGTAGAGGCGCAAACCTGGGAGATCTTCAACGGGGATGCGAAGACCGGAAACAAGCACGCGAAGAAAGCCATTGCCGCATTCAATAAGCTGTGTGCCCATGGTGACGCTGGACGGGATGCGCTCGCTATGCTGTTCACTCATCGGAGTATGGACGTGCGGACCTCCGCGGCGGCTTTCCTGTTGCGCCATCGAACAGCGGAGGCCAAGGCGGTTTTGGAGGAGGCCGCAAAGGGAAAGGGTCTGATTCCTTTCGAGGCTTCCGAGTGCCTGAAACGCTGGGCGGAGGGCACATGGGCTCTGGACCCTGCCGAGGATGATGCAGGCGGCGGGGCACTCCCGGGTATGACAGCGATCAAACGCGCCCGGACACGAACCAGGGGCAAGGGAGCCCAGGGGCGTGGCCGGGGACTCAGAGGGTGTTGAACAGGGGTAATCAGGCAAGCCGGCGCAGCATGAGCTTTATCATGCCCAGGTGGATGAAAGCTTCGGAAGACTCCTCCTTGCGCTCGTAGTCCTTAGACAGACGTCTCTCGCGATTGAGCCAGCCGAAGGTGCGCTCGCCAATCCAGCGCTTCGCCTGCACGACGAAGCCTCGGTCCTTGTCCGAGCGTTTCACCACCTTGAGGTTGATGCCACTGTCCTTGGCCACCTTTTCCACCTGTTCCCCCTGGTAGGCTCCATCTGCCCACGTCATCTGGAGCGTGGGGTACTCCTGCGCAGCTATGGGGAGCACGGCTTGGACCGCATCCCTGTCCTGCACATCCGCCGTCGATATCCACGCCACCAGCACCAGGCCCAACGTGTCCACGAGCAGGTGGCGCTTGCGCCCCTTCACCCTCTTGCCTGCGTCGTAGCCCTTCGTTTCCGCCTCTTCCGTTGTCTTCACGCTCTGGCTGTCGAGGATGCTCGCGGTGGGTTGTGCCTTTCGGCCGGCCTTCTTGCGCACCTTGACTCTCAGCGTGTCGTGTATCCGTTTGAGGGTGCCGTTCTTCTTCCACAGGTCGAAGTAGTGGTAGACGAGCTGCCAGTCCGGCAGGTCGTGCGGCATGTAGCGCCACTGCGCCCCCGTGTGGGTGATGTAGAGGATGGCGTTCACCACCTCCCGACGCGGATGCAGCACCTCCTGGGGTCCGCACTCGCTGGCCCGGACAAAGGGCTCCATCAATGCCCACTGCTCGTCGGTGAGGTCGGTGGGATACGGCTTCCTGGCGGGCATGGGAAGGTCGCTCATGCCTCTTGAGGTAAGGACGCCTCTCCAAGGGCACAACTTGCCCGGTCATATCCACGACCCTACCTTTCTGGAAGGTAACCAGGAGGTGGTGCGGCAGCGGACGTGGCGGCAGCGACAAAGCAAGAGTCGTCCACCAGCGTGGTGGTCGGTACGGGTGCGTGCGGCATCAGGCGCATGCACTTCGTGCCCCGACCGCGAACAGTGGGCCATTGCTCGGAGCGCTCAGTCTGCCCAGTTCAACAGCCTCTCAGGTGCCAAGGAGGCTCTCGTATTGGGGGAACTTCGCGTGCAGCTCGCAGGTGTGCTTGAAGACAGGCCGCCTTCCGAAGGAGTGGTTCTCGTAAATGAGCGATTCGCTGAACCTACTTCGATAAGCCGTAGCGGCTCGCCCGCAGCATCCGCTCCAACTCCTTGGCGTAGGCAGCGATCCTCGTCGCCTCATCCATCCCGTTGATGATCCGTCGCGCGTTGACGTAGTTGCAGTTCCCGTCCTTGATGTAGTCGCTGAGTGACTTCAGCGTGAACGAGCCGTTGCGCATCCCGTGAGACATGATCTTGTAGGCGACGTCCGGCTCGAGGACGAGCTCAGGATGGAGCACGAGACGATCATCGCCGTACAGGATGTCGCTCATCGTCTTGTAGTTCTTCTTCCAGGTGAGCTGCACGTACCCGCGCCCGTAGTACGCATTCGAGTAGTTCTGCCCGTCGGAGCCCATCACAGTCACCGCATTGCCGTACGCATACCCTGCGCCCTTCCCGTACTCCTCGATGGGCTGCCAGGTGTCCGCGCACTCATGCTTGACCGTTGCCAGCATGTATGCGGCCCACCGGACATCACTAATCTGGGGATCGCGATCAATGAACCGTAGAAGAATCGAGAGGCCATGCGCAGCGGAGTCATTGAGGACGCCGTAGGTGCCCATGTAGTCCGCCATGAACTTGTCATGCCGGAACGTGAGGCTTCCCAGGACGATGTCCGTGCCCAATCGAACCAGCGACTCTGCGGGGCCCGGCTCCTTGAGCCAGATGTACGTGCCAATCACGTTGCCGAGCGCAGCCCAGGTACTGGGTCCGACGACTCCATTGGCGGGGGTGATTCGATGAGCGGCCTGGAATTGCATGACGGCGGCCTCGGTCTGAGGGCCGAACGTCCCCAACGAATCAAGAGCCGGAGGCGGCTGATTCAGCCGCCTGAACCAGTGCTGAAGCGTCTTGACCGCGCGCCCCCTACTTCCCCGTTTGATGATCATGTCGCCCCCTCTTTACATGTAAGCTTGAACAGTAGCCGTCTACGCTCGGTGTTGAGTCGAATCACTTTCCATCGCTGCTCCCCGGAAAGTCGGCGCGCAGCATGGGTTGCACTCGCTTCAACGGTACCTCGACGTCGATCGAATGGAAGGCTCGCGCCGAGACTGGCCGAAGCACCACGAGCGCACCTTCCTTCAAAAAGAAGCGGTGCACCGAGATCGGTACGTTGGTGCCCACCTTAGTGGTCGCCGAGAGCTTCTCGCGCACTGCTTGGGTCAGGGTCTCTTGCCATGGAGTACCGGGGCGAAACAGATCCGCCACCTGATACACCGTGCCCGTCGCGAGATTGACGGTGAGCCCCTCGACCGTGTCATCGGGATGGAGGCTCGGGTTGGTGCAGGCAGTACGGTGCAACCGGACGCTGAGGATCCCCTCGTTCACCAGACCTACCGAATATTCGACGGACACATCGGTCTTCCCGGGGTCGGGTAGATCGGCGCAGCCCTCGCCCTTGCGCGCCGACGAGGCGTCGCGTGTCGTTTGGCAACTCTCCGGAATGGTAGCCAGCACGGCTTGGTCAACGAGTCTGTTGACACTCGCAAGCGTCTCGGACGACGAGAGCCCGGCGATTTCAGGATAGGCCACGTCAATGGCGCATCGACCTTTACCGGTGGTGTAGGTCTCACGCCTCTGCGCTACGCGGACGGAGCTTGTGGTTCCAGAACCGCCCGTGCTCTCGCGTGTTGTCACAGGCGGAAGTTCGGGGGCCTGGACGGGCTGCTCCGTCCTTACTGCCGGGGGAGCAGCATGGACCAGAGGTTGATCTCCACGCGAACAAGCAAGTCCTGTCGCGCAGAGACACACGAAAAGGAAACGCAATGGTCCTCCTCTGGCTTTCCGGCCAGATGCCGGGTGCAAGAGGAGGGTAGAAGCCTCGGAGTTCCTTGGCAATAGAACCGCGCTCGGATGGGCCGCGTCTACAGCAACTCCTCGTCGCCGTCCTCGCCGGGCGGCATCGGTCCGCCGTTCTTCTCCGCCTCCAGCTTCTCGAAGTGGCGGAAGATCGTGCGCGGATCCACGCCCAGATCCTTCGCCGTCTTCGTCTTGTTGCGGTTGTTCCGCTCGTAGACCTCCTGGATGTACTGCTTCTGCCAGCGCTCGCGCGCCTCCGACAGCGGCAGCACCGGCTCCAGGCTCTCCGGCCTCAAGTCCAGGTCATCCGGCCCCAGCAACGGCTTGTCCGCCAGCACCACCGCCTTCTTGATGCGGTTCTCCAACTCGCGGATGTTGCCCGGCCAGCCGTACTTCTTCATCGCCACCGTCGCCGACGGCGAGAAGCCCTTCACCTTCGAGCTGAACTCCTTCGCGTACTTCTGCAGGAAGTACTTGCCCAGCACGAACAGATCTTCGCCTCGCTCCCGCAGCGGCGGCAGCTTCAGCGTCACCACGTTCAGCCGGTAGTACAGGTCCTCGCGGAAGGTGCCCTTGCGCACCTCCTCCTCGAGCACCCGGTTCGTCGCCGCCACCACCCGGATGTCCACCGGCTCGCCCCGGTGGTCTCCCACCTTGTAGACCACCTTCTCCTGCAGCGCCCGCAGCAGCTTCACCTGCAACTGGAGCGGCATCTCGCCAATCTCGTCCAGGAAGAGCGTGCCGCCGATGGCCGCCTGGAACTTGCCCATCTTCGTGTTCACCGCCCCCGTGAAGGCGCCGCGCACGTGGCCGAACAGCTCGCTCTCCAGCAGGTTCTCCGGAATCGCCCCGCAGTTGATGGTGATGAACGGACCCTTGCTCCTCGGCGAGTGCCGGTGGATCTCCCGGGCGATCAGCTCCTTGCCCGTCCCCGTCTCGCCCGTGATGAGCACCGAGATGTCCGTGGGCGCGATCTTGTCGATGCGCCGGTACACGTCCAGCATCCCCTGGCACGCCCCGACGATCTCCCCATAGTGGGTGTCGTCCAGCCGCTTGCGCAGCTCCGTGTTGTCCAGCTTCAGGTCGTTCACCAGCAGCGCGTTCTGGATGAGCAGCAGCGCCTGCGCCGCGAAGATGGTGAGCATGTCCAGGCTCTTGGGCTCGAACCGGTTCACCAGCCTGTCGTTGCCCACGTACAGCACCCCGAACAGCTCGTCGTTGCGCACCAGCGGCACGCACATCACCGACAGCAGCTTCAGGTTCACCACCGACTTGCTGCTCTTGAACTCGGGGTCGTCCAGCGCGTCGCTCAGGATGAGCGGCTTGCGGCTGCGCACCACCTTCTCGATGATCGAGTCCGACACCCGCGCCGTCGCATCCTCGATGTTCTCCCGCGACAGGTTGCGCGCCACCTTCACGTTCAGCTCGCCGTTCTCCCGCAGGATGAGGAAGCCCTTGTCCGCCCGCGTCACCTCGATGGCCTCGTCCAGCAGGCCCTCCAGCAGCTCGTCCCGGCTGGAGGTGCCCAGCAGCCGCTCGCTGAAGGCGGTGAGGCGGCGCAGCAGCACCAGCTCGCGGCCCACCACGCCCGGCACGTCCCGGGTGTGCGAGTCCGGATCCGACGTCCCCTCGTGCGTGACGGAGAGGAGCGGGGCCGGAGGCGGCCTGGGTGCGGCGTCCTCGCGCGCGAAGACGAGCTCGGTGCCGCCCACGCGGATGACGTCGTCCGTGGCGAGCACGTGGTTGTCGCGCTTCTTGCCGTTCACCTGGAACACCGCCCCCAGGCTGCCCAACTGGTAGCGCGTTCCATCGAAGAGCACGTGCAGGGCACTGTCCGGGACGGCCGGGTCCTCCAACTGCACGTCATTGTCGGCCGCGCGGCCGATGCTGGTGATGCGCTTGTGGAGGGGGACCGTGCGGACCTTGCCCTCGGGGCTGCGGACGGTGAGGCTGGCCATGTCGACGCGTTCCTAGAAGGCGAGGGTGAAACCGGCACCCGCGCCGCCAGAGGTGGGATAGAGGTGGAGGCTCGCCCGGGGCGTGGCCGGGTCGGGCGTGGAAGGCAAGGTCTCGATGCGCGTGTTCACCACCTGCTCCTGGTGGTGCAGGAGGGCATCCAACACCCCCGCCGCATAGACGGCGTAGAAGCCCGCGGCCGAGCCCCACTTGAGCCCCGTCCAGACCTCGGCCTCCCTTTTGCGCGCGGTGGGGATGTAGCTCACGGTGACGTCCAGGGGCCCGCGGATGTCGTCCACGGTGACGTCCTCCGTCTCGATGAGCGAGTCGTAGGCGAAGAAGGAGATGATGCTCGTGACGGCCAGCACTCCCTGCGAGGCCGCGAAGAGCGTGCCCAGGCCGGTACGGCCCTGCTGGAACTGGCCCGCCCCGAAGGGCACGAAGTTCACCAGGAAGCTGCGCGTCTCCACCTGCCGCACCGTCACCTGCCTCGACAGCGCCTCCACGCGCCGGCGCTGCTCCTCGGCGGCCACGCGCTCCCGCTCCCGCCGCTCCAGTTCCGTGCGCTCCCGCTCCACCCGCAGCCGCCGCTCCTGGCGCACCAGCTCCAGCTCTGCTGACATCTGATCGCGGATGCCGTCCAGGTGCTGCACCGCCGGCGGCGGCACCGAGAAGGGATCCAGGTTGAAGTCGGGCTCCAACCGCAGCAACGCGCGGAAGTGGCGTGTGGAGTCCTCGGCGCGGTTGAGGTGGAAGGCGCTCAGTCCCGCCAGCTTGTGCAGCTCCGCCAGCTCCTTGTCCGCCAGCCGGCCCCGATCGATCCGCATGCCCGCCCGCTCCAGCACCTCGGCGTAACGGCCGTACTCGTAGGTGGCGCGCAGGGTGGCCACCTCCGCGTCCACCGGCTCCTCGGCGAACACGGCGGCGGGGACGAGCAGCCCCCACAGCAACAGAAGGCGGAGGCAGCGGCTCATTCGGCGACGAGCGCTCCGCGCAGGGTGGTGGGCTTGCCCGGTTCGATGCTCACCGCGCGTTTCTCGGTGAGGTAGCCGTTGTGGCTCACCTCGTACTCCACGCGGTGCTGGAAGCTCGCCGGGCCCCTCGGCGAGTGGATCTCGAAGGGACGCTCCTGGGACTCGCGCACCGTGCGCACCTCGCCGCCCACGCGCACCACCGCGTCCGCGGGCTCGTACGCGAAGGACAGCCGCGAGCTCTTCAGCAGCGCGCGCAGGGGGAAGACGTTCTCCACCCCCGGCTTCACTTCAATCATCTCCTGCGCGTCCTCGCAGTAGTCGCAGGTGATGGTGACGGTGTGCCGGCCCGGCGTCAGCGCCACCGCGTGCCGCGCGAGCGCCTGCTCGCTGCGCGCTCCCTGATCCACGCGGATGTAGCCGTAGGGACGCACGAGGATGGACACGGGCTCCGGCACCGCCCGGACGGGCTCGGGGCGCACGGGCTCGGCGCGCGCGGCGAGCCGCTTCTCGGGGAGAGGCCGCACGGAGGCCGGGGCCGGGGGGGTCTGGAGCGGCGGCCCGGGGGGCTCCGTCTTCTTCGCGGGTGCCACCACGCCGCCTTCCGTCACCTTCACGGGAGTCACCTTCGCGGGAGCCGTGGGCGGGGCGTCCGGGGCGCGCCGCTGGAACAGGTGGAAGCCCACGCCGAGCACCGAGGCCACCAGCAGGCCCGCGCCCAGCTTCAGCCCCCGGGCCCGCCACAGCTTCACGCGGCGCTCCCGCTCCAGCCCCTTGAGCAGCCCGAGCGCCCGCGCGTTGGTGCCATCCAGCGCGAGCACCTGGTTGAGGCACCCCAGCGCCCGCGCCATGCGCTTCTCCGCGAGCAGCCGCTCTCCACGCTCGAGCAGCGTGGCGATGATCCGCGGGCGCATCAGCTTCTGGTACGAGGGCGGATCCGCGAAGAAGGACGTGAGCTCCTCGCCCACGCGCGCGAAGCCGAGCCCCGCGAGGTAGTCCCCGAGCGCATCGCGCAGCTTGCTCGCGTTCGGGTAGCGCCGGGCCGGATCCCTCGCCAGGCAGGTGGCGCAGATGTCCGCCAACTCGTCCGAGAGCGTGGGCACCCGCTGGCGCGGATCCTCATACGCCCCATCGAGGATGCGCTTGAGCGTGGCGGTGGCGTTGGCGGCCGAGAAGGGCAGCCGGCCCACGATGAGGGCGTAGAGGATGGTGCCCAGCGAGAAGATGTCCGTCTCGGGGCCGGCCTCGTGGCCCTCGATGATCTCCGGGGCCATGTGCGCCGGCGAGCCCACCAGCGCGCCCGTGACGGTCATCCGCTCCTCGATGTCGAGCAGCTTGGCGATGCCGAAGTCCATCAGCTTGAGGACGCCGTCCTCGCGCACCATCACGTTCTCGGGCTTGAGATCCCGATGGATGACGCCGGACTCGTGCGCGTGCGCCAGCGCGGCGGCGAGCTCATGGATGATCATCGCGGCCAGCTCCGGCAGCTCCAGCCGGCCCAGCTCGTCCACGCACTCCTTGAGGGTGCGGCCGCGCACGTACTCGGTGACGAGGAAGGCGTCCTGCGCGCCCTCGGCCGAGAAGTCGAACACCTCGAGGATGTTGGGGTGGTGCAACCGTGCCACCGCCTTGGCCTCGCGCGCCAGCCGCCGGCGCGACTCGGACTTGTTGGCCAGGTGCGGGTGCAGCACCTTCACCGCCACCTCGCGGTCCAACGCCGTGTCCAACCCCTTGTACACGACGCTCATGCCCCCGGAGCCGAGCTCCTCGAGGATGCGGTACCGCCCGATGTTGCGGCCGATGTGCGTCATGGGTGCCGGGTCTCAGTCTTCCAAGCCCGATGCCCATCCGGACGCGAGTGTCAGGGTGGCGGGCGCGGGTATGACAGTGACGTCGGGGTTGGATTCTAGGAGCCCGCCCCGTGGGGTGCAAAGCGTCAATCGCGCTTGATGCGGCGGCGCGCGGCGAGCCGGTCCAACAGGGCGTGCAGGAGCGGCTCGGCCTGGCGGGGAAGCTGGCGGTCCGTGGGGGAGGGGCTCACCGGGAGGGAGCGTGCGAGCCGGTACAGCTCCACCAGCCGCTCGCGGAACAGCTCGTTGTCCGGCTGCTCCTGGAGGGCGCGGCGGTAGGCGGCGGCGGCGCCTACATAGTCCCCGAGGAAGAAGAGGCGCTCGCCCTCGGTGACGGGGGTGGAGGGGCCCTGGGGGATGGCCTCGGGGACGGCACTGGCCTGAAGGGCCTGGAGGGCCTGCAGCTCGTGGGGCTGGAGCGTCTCGCGCAGGTTGGCCAGCTTGAGGGCGAGGGCCTCGTCCTCGGGGAAGGCCCGGCACAGCGCCTCGTAGAGGCCCAGGGCCTTGTTCAGCTCTCCGCGGCGCAGGGCGCGTTCGGCATGGGCGACCATTTCGGCGCGGGCTTCGGGCTTCATCTCGGGCGCAAGGTTACCGTACGGGGCAGGGAAGTCACCCCGGGACTCAGGTGGCCTGCTCTGAATGTAGGATGGATGTTCACCCAGAGCGGAACCCCCGGCTGTCCGCCTGACCTGGGGAGGAGAGAGCGAGGAATCCGCCATGGTGGATTTTTACCATGTCGATGGCGGTTCGGACGGGGGCGTGGACTCGCGCGGTGTGTCCTACAGGGTCTGGCTGGAGCGCGAGGCCACACGCCGCATGCGCGGCACCACCCAAGCCGCCACGAGCAGGAGTGGGAGCAACCACCATCCCGCGCTCACGATCCACGAGTAGAGACCACTTGCCCAGAAGGCATTCTCGTCTTCGGAGAGCACCAGCGCTCCAGCAAGTTGAGACGAGTCGTCGAGGAGTTTCTGGTTCTCGAGAGAGGGCGTCGGGCGCAGCACGAGACTGACCGTGGGGTCGTCCCTCAGGCTCGCTTCGAAAGTGAAGAGCTTGGTGGCCAGTGCAAGCTGGGAGACCACCAGGAGTCCGACTCGAAGGGCTCTCATCGCTTTGCAGGCACCTTGAGGGCAAATTCTGGCTCTTCTGCACGGTCCGGGTCGAAGGACAGACCGGCCGGGCAGCAGAGCGTAAAGGCTCACGGAGAGACGGCAGACGTGTCGGGTTCCGAGACCGTGGCGGCCATCCATTCAAGACATGGGCAGCGGTGGTCCTCGACCCAGAGGTTCGACCCTGGACCGTATCACCGGCCCGCTGTTCGGCAACAGCCTGCCGGCAAGCAGGTTCCGCCGCGGCGCCTAGTCGTGCAGCGTCTGCTCGTCTACGGTGTGCCAATTGGTTCACATGAGCCGCCACGTGGCGCTCTTGTCCATGACTGGGCCAGCCACGCCACCATCTCCTCGAACTCGGCGAGCCTCGCCGCCGACGAGTGCCTGACGGTGGTGCACTCCGACTTCCCATGCTTCGCTAAGCCCCCGGACGACTGTGTGCCTCAGGTATGCTGCACGGCCAGTGCACTGCATCACCTAAAGGTGGGATAGTTGCCTTGACGGGTACAGGCACCTGATGCTTGCAACCCACAGCCCACGAGCAGCGCTCTTGACGCATCCGTCCGAAATCAGTGTGCGGTCCTTGCTCCAGCAGTTGCTCACCGCGCTTGAGTCAACTCCCCTGCGCAACGAGGCTATTCACCTCCGCCAGGTGTTTGACCGTCGGGAATGGCAGGGACTGGGGCAAGCAGACGTCAACCAACTGCTCCAACTTCTCACTCGTGGGCAGGCGGCAGCACTGCTGCCTTCCGAGGCCCCCATAGGTGTCTCGCTCCAATCCTCCGCGCCTGCACCGACCACGAGTGTAACAACGGCCACGCAACGCGAGGTGACACCGTCACTGCCGTGGTCTCCTCTCGAAGCCTATGCTCCATGGGTGGACGCTGTTCCCCGTGGACGGGAACTGCTCGCGCTTCTCGAGTCGCTGACGCGCTGTGATGACGGAGACGAGGCCACACGGCTTTTGCACCAGCTCTTCGTTGGCCATCTGCGCTTCGAGACGCACGCAGTGGAGGAGACGGGCCGACTTGACTCCAATCAAGTCCTGCGCCGCTTGCGCACCGTGGCACGGCACGAGGCCTTCGTCGTCTCGCTGCTGGAGCTTTCCTTTCCGTACGAATACCCCAGCACCTTTCAACCCGTGTTCCGGTTACACCCCTACGGACTGGTGGTGGCCATTGCGCCAGGATGGAACACGTGCCAGTTCGCCTTCCGCGTGAAGGGTGATGACGCCAGCGTCACCACCCGGACGCGTCCGCTGGTGGGGAAACTGTGGGACGAGGCCCTCCAGGACACGCTCGTGGTGTGGCTGCGACGGTTGGAGCTCCTCCGTCCCCGTGGAGCCGACTCGCCGGCGACGCTGCTCGAGCGCGTCGAGGCGGCCCTCGGGCCTTCTCCCGCCGAAATCGTTGGTAACTGGTCCTCCATACCAGTCGATACCTCGGCGCCCCCGCCCGGGCCATCCTGGCGCGAGTTGCCCGCGCACGAGCGCCGTGCCTTTCTACAAGACGACACCGTGCCGGGGACTCCCCGCTGCTTCTGGGGACTGGAGCGGGTGTTGCGCGCGAGCTTCCCGATGGGAGTGAGCAACCGGCGCGCGCGCATCTGCTACCGCGGCTATGTTCTCGGCGAGGAGGCCTGCTCCGCCGAGGATGCCCTGCGCACGGGCAAGAGCTGGGTGCGGCGCGCCTCCCTGGAACTGGAGGCGCGCATCGAGGACGGGACATCCTTCCCGGTGGTGCTCCCGGTGGCGGTGCCGGAGGTGAGCCGGGAGGGGCACCTGCTCCTGGACGGAACGTGGTATCGCTTCGTGCCTCGCGTGAGCGCGGTGGGTCGGCTCCTCGGAAGCGCGATCTCTCCGGCCGAGTTCGAAGCGGAGGATGAGGAGGAATCGGAAGACGAGGTACTGGAGATCGAGGGCGCAAAGCCCGCCGAGCTTGCCGTGGGCGAGGAGCAGGGGGCCTTCGCCGAGTTCGTAGAAGTGGAGCCCCTCGCCGCAGAGGAGGATGCATCCGAAGAGACCTTCACCGCTCTCCGAGGTGGGCCCGTGCGCGCGGAGGGCGGCAGCCTCGCGGGGGTGCTGGAAGCAGCGGCGGCGCGGAAACTCGCGAGCGTGCGCAAGCGCATCAAGTCATGGGTGGGGGAGCCGCACACCCTCAAGACCGAGCTTCCGTCGATGCTGCGCGGGCTCGTTGGCCGCGACCCGGAACTGCTCCTGGTGTCGCGTCAGTTTCTGCGGCTTGAGCTTGAGCCCATGAGGCACACGGGGAAGCCCGAGGACGAGCTTCCCGTGCTGCGGCACGTCGGTGAGGGAGCGGAGTTCGCGCCCGCGTGGGCCTGCCCGGATGTTTCGGCGGCTCTCCCACCTGGCACCTGGTTGCCGGTAGCCGCCGCGCGGCTCGCGCCGGGTGGAGAGCTGGCAGTGCCCGTGGTACGCGAAGCCGGTGCGCTCCGGCTCGCGGTGGAGGCTCGCCCGTTGTGGAAAGTGAACCCTCGTACGGGCGCCTCCGGTGGCGGGCCGCCGTCCTGGTGGATTGCCTCCGAGCTGGCCACCTTCGCTTTGTTGCCGGCAGGTCGGTTGGAGGGCGCGTCCGCTGTGGCCACGCGCGCGCGGGTGCTCCCCTCCGGGCTTCGGGCGCTGCGAGTGCCAGGAGAGCGACTCCGGGGACGGTTCAGGCAGGGTCTACCCTTGCCTCCCCGGTCTCGGAAGCGGCGCATCCTCCATGCGCGCATCCCCGCCGTGCTTCGTGAGGACGGTCAGCCACAGCACCGTCTCCTGTGCGCGGAGGGCAGGCAGGTCCGCCCGGGACAGGTGTGGTTGGAAGCCCCCCCGGCGCTCTGGGGGGCGAGGACGGCTCCTGCGGAGAAGAAGCCCAAGGGCTCCCCACTGTGGAACCTGCTCGCGCAAGTCTTCCACCCGGAACCCTCTGGGAAACAGAAGAACGAACAGGAGGCGGAGGTCAAGGCACGGGAGGCGACGGCGGCCCAGGTGGCGGTTCGCCAGCGGGCGCCAGGATCGCTGGCGTGGCAGCGGTGGACCATCCCTCCTGGGCTCGCGGGCATTGTGGTGGAGGTGGTCGAGCGGGAGGAGCGGGACCGGTATGGGCTCTGCCTGGGGTGGAGGGTGACGCTTGTGGTGGCTCCAGAAGAGACGGAGGCGCTCCACGGGCATGTGGTCCTCGCGGATGGGCGTGTCATCCCGCTGGAGGGAGCGTACTCGGAGGAGGATGCCCCCTTCATGGCGGACGGAACCGGGGCCGACCTGCTCATCGAGGACCCACACCTCATGGAAGGCATCCGCGGAGCCTCGCCGTGGAGGGATGGGCGGACCGGAGAGGAGCTGTCGGGAGCCGCTGAGCTCACCGAGCGGCTCCACCTGCTCGCTTCCTCGGGGCCTCTGCTCCGCGGCCCCGACCTGAGGCTGCGCTTCCGGGTACGGGACGGAGCGGGCATCCCGGCCTCCTCGGAGGCTCCCGCGCTCTCCACGGTGGACTGGACTTGGTGGTCTGCGGCAGACCCCGCCGGAGTCGTGGCGGTGGCACAGGTTGCGCGCGCGTGGAGCGGAGGTCTGCCACCGTACTGGCCGCACCTAGTCGAGGTGCTTGAGGCGGCGGACGTCCTGCCCCCCGTAATTCCAGCGGAAGGCGACGAGGGCACCCGGTCGGCGGCCTTCGCCGCCAAGCCGCCACCCTCTGCGAGCCAGATTCGGCGCACTGCAGCCACCTACCGGGATGAGAAAGAAACGCCTCTCCGGTGGAGTTGCGCCTGCGGGCGACTGACCGGAGTGCGGCGTGCCCACGAGGTCTGTGCATCGCTCGACCTAGTCGGCACTGCCCCAGCGGAGAAGGCACTGCCTGATGATGGTTGCGGAACACCCGTGCTGTTACGGGCTGCGCTGTCCCGCCGACGCCGACCTCAGAAACTGCCGCTCACCGAGCCGGTCCTCCATCCTTGGAGGCTGGAAGCGGCTGCCGCCCTGCTAGGGCTGACGTGCGCGGAGTTGCTCGAAGAGCACGCCCGCTCCGGTGCCACCAGACTGGCCCTGAGGTTTGCCGTGGCCCTGCGTGAGGAAGACCCCACGGCTGCGGCCCGTGCGCGGCTGGCGGAGGTGGAGCCGGCAAAGCGCGTTGAACTCGTGCACGGGCTCGAACTGCTCCGGGCGATGCGGGACGCGGGGACGCTTCGCCCCCACCGCTTCCTGCTCGCGCGGCTGTCCGTGTTGCCCCGGGCACTCCAGCCTACGGGGCTTCCGCCCGGGGCGCCAACCAAGGTGCAATCCGCCCTGACCCGAGCCTATCAGGACGTGCACGCAGCCTCGCGACTCCTCTCGGGATTGAAGAGCTCCGGCGTGAGCCTCCTTGTGAGGACCGCGCGGCGCACATTGCAAGAGAAGGTCCGCGTGCTCTTCGGCTCGCCCTGGCAGGGGGTGGTGAGCGGGGAGCCACGCAGCTTGGCGGAGCTGACGGCCCGCTTGTGGCCCTTGACCCGGCCGCCACGCCTGCGTTCCGTCATCCCCGGCACCTTCTGGGTGGATGGCGTGCTGGCCGAGGCGGGAGAGCCAGCGAAGGATGTGCTGCCGGAGCCCGGCTTCGACCCCTGCCTCCCTGCCCGAGCAACCGCGCTCGCGGCCATCCCTTCGCAGCGCGACGAGACCTCCGCTGAGAACCAGGACCCAGGGAAAGACGAACCCGTCGAGGAGGAGAGCAAGAGCCTTGAGCCGCCCACGGACGCGCCCGAGCTCAGCTCTTCCAGCATAGGCATCCTGCGCCTGCGCGCCGGGCCGCTAGGTGCAACTCTCACGGGTGTGTTCACAGCCAAGGGGCCCCGGTTGCTTCCCGGGCGTCCGCTGGATGACCCCCAGCCGGACCGCAGGACCTTCTGGATGCGCCGAGCCGCCAAGGAGCGGCTGATTCGCCTCCACCTGCCCCGATTGATGGGCCTCTTCGCGGAGTTTGGCGCTGGCGAGGAGGGAGAGGTGCCAGCCCAGCAATCTCCCTCAGACCGTGGGAGGCTTGGTGCACAGTTGCTACGCGCGTTGGTACGTGCTCTGGATACACCGCGCTCCAACCCCGCTGCGCTTTGCGCGCTGTTGGAGGCGAGCCGTCCACTCCCACTCGAGAACGATGGGCAACGAGCCCTGGAGAGGGTCTCTCCTGCCCTGGTGGCTGCCTTCCCGGGCCAGGGTGCGATGTGCGCGGAGGGACGGGCTTTCCTCGCGGAAGCCCTGGTCGGATGGTGGACGCGCGCGTACGGGACCGCAGAGGTCGGCGGATGGGTGTGGATGCCCGTGCAGGAGAGGGGGCCGGCTGGTGCACGGCGAATGCTTCCCCCGCTCTCCTCCCCGGCGTGGGAGACGTGGCCAGGGATGACCGCGGCCACGGCCCCGGTCCGCTTCCTCCTGTCGCAGGAGGGGCAGCCGGTGACCACCGCGTGGGGCTACTCCCTGCAGGTCGTGCTCGGCCTGGACGTAGAACCGCTCGCCGCCACCGCAGATGAAGCGGAGTTGCCTTCGCTCCCATTGCAAGAGAGCGAGGATGTGCTTCTGTCAGATGCCTCCCCGTTCCCCGAGCCCGTGGAATGGGAGGAGGAGGTCTCCCCTGCACCGCCACTCTCGTGGCCCGCGGCCCAGGTCCTCCAGGGGGCAACAGAGGACGTCACGCTCCTGGACATCAGCCTCGCATCGTGGCTTTCGCGTGGAGCCGTGCAACCGCCCGACGCTTCACCGCGGCAGCTCGACGTCGGCCCCGGGCCGGCGGCGCCCCAGGCCGTGCTCCGAGCCGGGGATATCACGCTGCTCGATCGACCCTTCCTGAACTGGCTTCGTGGAGACCTGAACGATGGCTGAGTTGCCGTCCCTGAAGACGCTCGTTGCACCTGGAGAGCTGCGGGTGGACCTGCTCGAGCTCTTCGAGTCCGAGCCCCAACTGGACATCCTTCTCGCGGCACCGGGGCTGCTGCCGCAGCCCCCCTTCGGCCATGCCCGCCTGGCGAGCGCGCCGCACGAGTCCCTATCCGCCAAGGTGGCCGATGCCCACCGCCGCGCGCTGCTCGCGGCGCTCGGGGCTGAGTTGGACCGCCTGCCCCAGACATCCGCCTGGCAGATGCGCGTGCGCACGTGGATGGAGAAGTTGGGGCGCGCTGACACACGCATTCTCCACTACGCGGCAGGGCCACTTTTCAGCCGCCTCGTCAGCCGCGCCGAAGGGAGTGTGGTGCCGCCAGCTCCCCTCACGAAGGAGTTGCTGCGGCGGGAGCCTGGCTCCGAGTTGGACCTCCAGCTGTCCGGTCAAGCGCACGTGCGAGCACGGGAGTGGTTCGAGCGACACGCCCTCCTGGCCGACGACATGTCCGCCGAGGTGCGGGCGCTGCTAGAGGTCACCTGGGCGGGAGAGTTCTGCTCGGCGGAGGACCTGTACTTCAAGGTGCTCATCGAGTTCTTCCGCGAGATGCTCGACGGCGAGGATATCTCCGACCAGAACCCGCTCCTGAAGGTCATGACGCCCTTCCAGACGACGGCCTACCAGCAGGCCCGGGGCATCCTGCGTCGCTTCGGAGGGGTGTTTCTCGCGGACGTGGTCGGCTTGGGCAAGACCTACATCGCCATGGCGCTGTTGCGTCACCTGCAGGACGAGTTCGACCAGCATGCCGTGGTCGTCGCGCCCCCCGCAGTCTGCCCGGCGTGGACGCGGCTCGCGGAGGAGCACGGGGTCCACCTGCGGACGGTGTCTACGGGGAAGCTCGAGGAGCTCGAGAACTACAGTAAGCGCGAGGTGTTGGTACTCGATGAGTCGCACAACTTCCGAAATCCCGCCACGCGGCGCTACGAGCGCCTCTGGCAGTGGCTGCACCCGGAAGGGCTCCCCTCGCAGCGCAAGGTCCTGCTGCTATCCGCCACCCCGCAGAACAACAGCGCTCGCGACGTGCTCCAGCAACTGCGCCTCTTCCCGGATAACTTCGTCCGTCTGCCCTTTCCCGGCGAGTCCCTGGACAGGTTCTTCAAGGCCGTGGAGGACGGGCGGGAGTCCCTCACCACCATCCTGCAGCACGTTCTGGTGCGGCGGACGCGGCGCTTCATCCAGACGCAATACCCGGACGCTCAGATGCGTGTGCGCGATGCCGCGGGTAATGAGCGGCTCGCCCCCATCCGCTTCCCCAAGCGGGTGTCCGGACCGGAGCAGTGCCTGCGCTACTCCATCGAGGACACCTACGGAGAGGGCCTCTACGATACCATCATGCAGGCGCTGGCCCAGATGGACCTGCCCCTCTATGGATTGGGCGGCTATGTGCTGCAGATGCACGCGCAGGATCCGCGCATCATCGGCTTCCGCCAAGCAGGCCAGAGCCTGCGCGGGCTCTTCCGGGTATTGCTGCTGAAGCGCCTGGAGTCGAGCGAGGCCGCCTTCCGCATCACCCTGGAGCGGCTCAGCGAGCGGCTGACCAGGGCCGTCGAGGACTTGCGCTCGGGCTTCGTTCGTCTGAGCGAGGAGTTGGACGACGATGACGAGCAGAGCGCGGAGACGATGCCCTCCGGGATGTTCCACGTTGACCGGCTGCGCAATGCCCTGCAAGGGGATCTCGACCGCGTGCAGTCCCTGCTGGACGCACTGGGGCGGCGGTCCGCTTCCGAGAGTGCCAAGCTCCGGCGTCTCAAGGGCTATCTCGCCACGCGAGACCCGCGCCACCACCGCACGCTCCTCTTCACCCAGTTCACGGATACGGCGGAGTTTCTCAAGGAGCACCTGAAAGAGGAGTTCGGCCAGGTCGAACTGGTGAGCGGCCGCACTGGGCGTGCCGCACAGGACCTCGCTCACCGGTTCGCCCCTCGTGCCAACCGGAAAGACGTGCCCCCAGAGCGGCAGATCGACCTGCTCATCGCGACCGATGCCTTCAGTGAAGGCATCAACCTGCAGGACGCGGACACCCTCATCAACTACGATCTCCACTGGAATCCAGTGCGCCTTATCCAGCGCGCGGGTCGCATTGACCGCCTAGGCAGCGCCAATGAAGAGATTCACATCGCCAGCTTCCTTCCGGAGCGACAACTGGAGGCCAACCTGAGACTGGAGCAGGTAGTGCGGCGGCGCATCCAGGAGTTTCTCACCATCTTCGGCGAAGACAGCCATGTGCTTCCTACCGAGAACGCGCCGGACCCGGAAGGCGCGGTGGACGCCTATGTGGGGACTGCGTTCGACAAGGCGGAAAAAGCGGACGAGATGGATGGCTTCGGGCGGCACGCCGAGCGCGTCCTCCAGCTCCGCGAGCGTGAGCGCTCGCGTTTCCAACGGTTGAGGGAACTGCGCCCTGGCCGACGCGCCGCGACGGATTCGAAGCACCCCGGAATCGTGGCTTGCCGCATGTCTTGGTACTGGGCCTTCTGGCAGCGACCGTCCGGTGGAGACGAGCTGGCGCGCATTTCCGACCTCGCGGGACTCGACCTGCTCTATCGACACGGAAGGGCACCCAGCGTGGCACCAGAACAGGCCTCGACCGCTTCACGCATGCTCGGAGCCGTCGTGGAGGAGGCACGTCGGCACTTCGCGGTCCAGGCCAGGCAGGTTCGTGAGCAGCGCCTCCAACCCGCCCTCGACCACCAGGAAGAGTGGCTGCGCGCGACCCTCGAGTCCTACGGAGAGCGTTGCAGCGGAGAGCGCCAGCAGAAGGTGAAGGAGATGGTGAATTGGGTACTCGCCGGTCAGTACAAAGCGACACTCCGCCGGGCCATCACTCACTGGCGCAAGGAGCAATTGAAAGACGAGGCACTCTTCCAACAAATGCTGCGCATGCTGCGCTTCCCCATCCGGACCGAAATCCTGGAGGACGAGGAAATGGTGGTCGCGGTGATGGGTGATCCATCCCCCCCACTCAGCACCTGACCGTTCCGCCTGGGGTTTTCGTAAGGCGCCAAGTGCGACGTGCAGTGGCGACGATGAGTGCCGTCAGTCCGCTGCACCCGCCCGCTGCCGTCAACGGAAACGCCAGAAGTCCGCGCTCTCCTGCATCGCCGAGGGGACGCCAACTCCTCGGAGTGTGCCTGCCCCACGTAACCGGGGCAAGCCCACTCATCACCAAGCTAAGTGCGCCGAGTGGATTGGGAGGAAGTGACGCGGGCAATGCGTCGCGGTTCCGCCTAGTGTGTGCCCCGCATGTTGATGATCCTCCTCCTCGCCGCGCTGGCCCAGGCTCCGGTCCCGGCCGCGGACGCCCTTCCCGAAGGAGCGCCGGACGCGGGCACTCCGGCCGTGGTGCCTCCGCTGCCCGTGGCCACGCTGCCCCCCGCCACCCATGAACTCTTCGAGCGCCTCAAGGGCCGCGTCGCCCAGGTGCGCATCATCGAGCGGCGCAGCGGCACCCGGTCGTCCATCGGCTCGGCGTTCTTCGTGAGCGCCGAGGGACTCGCCCTCACCAACTACCACGTCATCTCCGACATCGTTCACCGCCCGGAGGACTACACCGCCGAGCTGGTGCGCGAGGGCAAGGACGCCGAGGCCGTGCCCGTGCGCGTGTTGGATGTGGACGTGGTGCACGATCTCGCCGTCATCCAGCAGGACGCGCCGGTGAAGGACTGGTTCGAGCTGGCCGCGAAGGATCCTCCGCAGGGCACCCGGCTGTACGCCATGGGCAACCCGCACGACCTGGGCACCACCATCGTCGAGGGCACCTACAACGGCCTCGTGCAGGACGCGCTCTACGACAAGGTGCACTTCAGCGGCGCCATCAATCCCGGCATGAGCGGTGGCCCCACCGTCACGGGCGATGGCCGCGTGGTGGGCGTCAACGTGTCCACCATGGGCAACCAGCTCGGATTCCTGGTGCCGGTGGCCCATGCCCGCGCCCTGGCCGAGCGCGCGCGCCAGGTGAAGGAGAGCAGCCCCTCGACGCTGCTGGCCGTGGTGGGCTCGCAACTCCTGGACAACCAGCAGCGCATCACCGAGCGGCTCCTGGCCACGCCCGTCCCGGTGCAACAGCTCGGGGACTACCGCGTGCCCGGCCGCTGGCAGCCCTTCCTCAAGTGCTGGGGCGACACCACCCACCAGCCGGAGAACCCGTACACCATCACCAACTACCAGTGCTCCTCCGAGGAGGACATCTTCCTGAGCGGGGAGCACCGCACGGGCGTGGTGGCCTATGACCACGCCTCCGTGTCCAGCGATCAGCTCGGGCCCCTGCGCTTCTCGGCGCTCTACGAGGCCACCTTCGGCAATGACCCGGGCGGCGTGGACGCCACCAAGGAGGACGTGACGAACTTCCGCTGCCGCGTGGAGTTCGTCTCCGTGAGCGGCATCCCCACCCGGACCGCCCTGTGCCTGCGCGCCTACAAGAAGTTCCCCGGGCTGTATGACCTGGAGCTCCGGGCCGCGACGATCAACGCGAACACCTCGGGCGTCCAGACGAGCCTGACCCTGGCGGGGTTCTCCGCCGACAACGCGCGTGCGCTCGCCCGCCGCTACCTGGAGGCGCTCGCGTGGACGAAGTGATCTTCCTGGAGGTGCTGGAGGCGGACGAGGTGCACGCCCGGCACCGGCTGGACCGCTTCCCCGTCATGGTGGGGCGCGGGTACTCCAACGACGTCATCCTGGATGATCCCAAGGTGTCGGCCTCGCACCTGCGGATCGATCGCACGGAGGAGGGGAGGTTGATGCTGCACGACCTGGGCAGCCGCAACGGCACATTCCGGGTGGTGCCCTGGGCGCGGCTGGCGGAGCTGGAGCTCACGGATGACGCGCGGGTGGCCGTGGGCGACACGGTGCTGCGCTTCCGGAGCCGGACGCACGCGGTGGAGGACACGCGTGCCACCGCCATCCCCGTGGCCCCCCAGGGCCGTCCCTTCGAGCAATCCTTCGCCTTCCCCGCGATGCTGGTGGTGGCGGTGGTGACCTTCCTCCTGCGCGAGTACCAGACGAACTACCAGAAGACGGATTGGGGCTCGCTGGCGCTGGCGGTCGTCGCGCCGGTGTTCGTGTCCTTCATCTGGTCGGGGCTCTGGTCCGTCGCGAACAAGGTGGCGCGGCGCGTGTTCCACTTCGGGGCGCACGGCACCATCGGGAGCCTCGGGCTGCTGGGGTTGCTGGTGATTCCCCTGCTGATTGGACTGCTGACGTACAGCCTGGGGCTGGGCTCGTGGGTGCGGTGGCTGTACCTGATCGCCTACCTGGGGTGGATGGGCTTCGTGCTCTTCTGGCACCTGCGCTACGTGACGCGCGCGGAGCCCCGGCGGCTCGCCGCCATGCTGGCGGTGGTCCTCGTGTGCTTCGGGGCCCTCACCCAGGCGGACTCGCTGCTGGGCGAGGAGGACTTCTCCTCCTCGCTCGACTTCGACCGCACGTTGCTGCCGCCCGCCTTCCAGGTGGTGCCCTCCAAGCCGGTGGACACCTTCTTCGAGGACACGCAGCGGCTCCAGGAGGACGTGGACGCGCTCGCCAAGGAGACGCCCTGAGACTTCAGGCGGGGAGGAACTGTCTCCCTCCGCTGAATTCTTCGAGGATCTCTGAGGGAGGCCCTCGCATTTTGCTATCCTGATCCGTTGAACGACGGGTTGATCGAGGGGGGCATCCATGGGAGCGCCCGTAACACCTGCCTTTTCGCTGCGAATCGGCTCGCAGGAGCCGGAAGCGTTGGTCGTCAGTGGCTTCTCGGGCCGGGAGGGGCTGAGCCGCCTCTACGAGTTCCAGGTGGACTTCCATCCTCTGGAGGACGCTCCGCTGGAGTCCAAGGAGCTGCTGGGCACCGAGGCGTTGCTGACGGTGGGGCTGCCCGACGACAAGACGCGGCAGGTCCACGGGTACGTGCGCGCGGTGGACGCGCTGGGCCAGCACGGTGGACGCTGGCGTTACCGGGCGTGGGTGGTGCCCAGGGCGTGGTGGCTCACGCGGGTGAAGCGCAGCCGCATCTTCCAGGGCAAGACGGTGCCGCAGATCGTCAAGGCGGTGCTGGAGGAGGGGGGCGTGAAGGTGAAGCTGTCGCCGAGCGGCAGCTACGAGGCGCGTGAGTACTGCACGCAGTACCGGGAGACGGACTTCGCCTTCGTGAGCCGGCTGCTGGAATGGGAGGGCCTCTTCTACTTCTTCCAGCACACGGAGGAGGGGCACGTGTTGGTGGTGGGCGACAAGCCCACCGTGCACGAGGCACTGCCGGGCGGGGCGAAGCTGCCGCTGCGGGAGAAGGCGGAGCTGGCGGAGGACAAGGAGTACCTGTCCTCGCTGCAGCGGGTGCACCGGTTGAGGCCGGGCAAGGTGCACCTGAAGGACTACGATTTCGAGAAGCCCGCGCTGGACGTGTCGGGCAAGACGCAGGACTCCAGCAACGGACAGGACACGCTGGAGGTGTACGACTACCCGGGCGAGTACGTGGCGCCCGCGGTGGGCAAGGGCGTGGCGAAGGTGCGCCTGGAAGAAGCGGTGCAGGCGGCGCGCACGCTGGAGGGCGAAGGCGTGTGCCCGCGGCTGACGCCGGGCTATCGCTTCGAAGTGGAAGACGGGGGCACTCACGCCGGGGAGTACGTGGCGGTGGAGGTGGTGCACTCGGGCTCGCAGCCGGAGACGCGCGGGAGCCGGGAAGCACTGGGCAACCTGTACCGCAACAGCTTCAAGTGCATGCCGGCCAGCGTGCCCTTCCGGCCGAGGCGGACCACGCCGGTGCCGCACCTCGCCGGTCTGCAGACGGCCACGGTGGTGGGGCCGGGGGCGGAGGAAATCCACACGGACGAGCACGGGCGCATCAAGGTGCAGTTCCACTGGGACCGGGAGGGCCAGCGGGACGACAAGGCCTCGTGCTGGGTGCGCGTGGGACAGGCCTGGGGCGGCCCCGCCTGGGGCGCGCTGTACCTGCCACGCATCGGGCAGGAGGTGGTGGTGCGCTTCCTGGAGGGCAACCCGGACCGGCCGCTGATCGCCGGCACCGTGTACAACGGAAGCAACCCCACGCCCTACGCGCTGCCGGACGACAAGACGAAGTCCACCCTCAAGAGCGCCTCCAGCCTGGGCAGCGACGGCTTCAACGAGTTCCGCATCGAAGACTCGGCCGGCGAGGAGGAGATCTTCGTCCACGGACAGAAGGACGAGGATCTCGTCACCGAGAACGACAAGGACCAGCTGGTGCGCGCCTACGAGGACCTGCTGGTGAAGAAGGATCGCTCCCGCACGGTGGACGGCAATCAATCCCTCCGCGTCGTGCTGGATGACGTCAGTCTCATCGAAGGCAATCAGTCCCTGCAGGTGACGGGCAACCGCTCCACTCGCACCATCGGCAGCCACTCCGAGTCCGTGGAGGGCAACCAGGCCATGACGGTGTCGAAGAATGTCACCGCTTCCGTCATCCAGGCGGCGTCCGAGAGCGTTGGCGCGGCCAAGGCGCTCACCGTGGGGGCCTCCTATCTGATCAACGTGGCCCTGGCGAAGAACGAGGCCGTTGGCGGGCTCAAGTCCGTGCAGGTCGCTGGCACCCTGTCCGAGTTCGTCGTCGGAAGCCGGCAGGAGATGGTGGCCAAGGACGCTTCGGTCAAGGTGGGCGGCGACTACCAGACCGAGATCAAGGGGCAGGTCTCGGACACGCTCGGCAAGGATTTCAAGGGCGAGGTGGGCAAGAAGCACGAGTTGAGCGTCAAGGAGGCCGTGTCGACGCTGGCCAGGTCCTTCGAACTCAAGGCGGACAAGTTCTCCCTGGTGGTCAACGGCAAGCTCATCCTCAGCATGGAGAAGTCCGGCAAGGTGCACTTCGCTCCCAAGACGTTCACCATCGATGGCTCGGACATCAAGGCCAAGGGCAGCAAGGTGAAGCTGGAGCCGGCGGGCTCGATGAAGGACAAGTCCGTGAAGCTGGCGGAGATCAAGGCCCTCCAGGAGGACAAGATCAAGAAGTCGGTCCACGTGGAGATGCAGATGGCGGACAGCACCGCGCTGGCGGGCCAGAAGTTCGAGGTGAAGCTGCCCGATGGCTCCACGAAGTCGGGCAAGGTGGACGGCGGCGGGGCCGCGAGCGTCGCCGAGGCCAAGCCCGGCCAGGCGGAGATATCCTTCCCCGATCTGGCCAAGTTGGCGGATTGAACCCCGAGCCTCGCATTCCCACTGAGAGACGCATGTCCCCACCGGAAGAGAACAAGGCGGAGATCCAGTGGCACCAGCTCTTCAAGCCCATGAAGGGCATGAAGCAGGGGGCCAAGAACCAGCTCGCCGTTGCCCCGGAAATCATCCCCATCGTCTTCGTGCCCGGCATCATGGGTACCCGGCTGAAGAACTCGAAGGGCGAGAAGGTCTGGGATCCGGACGACGCGTTGTTCATGCTGCGCAAGTACGGCCTGGCCTGGAAGGACGCCGAGGACAAGAAGGATGCGGTCGTCGGCAAGAAGTTCAACGAGAACTTCCTCGAGCCCTACCTGGACGACGCGGAGCACAACGAGGACAAGCTGGAGGACTTCGAGGGTGCGGCCGAGCGGGGCTGGGGCGGCGTGTCCTGGAGCAGCTACGGGAGCATCCTCACCACCCTGCAGACCCGGAAGTGGTGCGAACTGGCGCGCCTGTGCTTCACCATGCCCGTCTACGCCTTCGGGTACAACTGGACGGGCTCCAACACCACCGCGGGCAAGAAGCTCAAGGCCTTCATCGACGACATCGTCCAGAAGCACGCCTGTGAGCACGTCATCATCGTCACCCACTCCATGGGCGGTCTGGTGACGCGCTCGGCCTGCATGGAGCACGGCGCCAATGCCAAGGTGCTGGGCATCGTCCATGGCGTGCAGCCCGTCACCGGAGCGGCCGCCGCCTACTGGCGCATGAAGGGCGGCTTCGAGCGCACGGACCTGATGTCCATTCCCGCCGCCTGGGTGCTCGGGACCAACGGCGAGGAGGTCACCGCCCTGCTGGCCAACATGCCCGGAGGCATGCAACTGCTGCCCAGCCATCACTACACCGCCAACGATGGTTCCAAGCAGTGGCTCCAGTTCGAGGACCACACCGGCAAGCAGGTGACGGCGCTCCCCAAGGACGGCGACCCGTACGCGGAGATCTACAAGGAACAGAAGCAGTACTGGCGGCTGGTCAATCCCGCGTACCTGGCGCCGGGTGAGGACGAGGACAGTCCCGCCTCCGCCAAGACGCGGTGGACCGGCTATACCCAGTTGGTGGACGAGACGAAGGCCTTTCACGATCGCGTCGGGCTCAGCCCCAACGTGGACACGGCCATCTTCTACGGTTCCGGTACGGAGCACCCCACGGCGGATCGCGTCGTCTACAAGCTGTCCCCCAATGGCTTCATGCAGCAGGCCGGGCGGTTCTTCCGGGTCGCCTGGACCTCGCACATGGCCGCCGCCCTCACGGGGGGCTGGGGCGCGGCCGTCTATCTCGGCTACGAGGCCCTCACCACCTCGGATTGGTGGACGTCTCGCGGCGGCTTCCAGACGGAGCTCTTCCTGGAAAACGCCAGGCTCATGGTGGCCCTGCAACCCCCGAACGGGGCTGGCGATGGCACCGTGCCCGAGTCCTCCGGCAAGGGTCTCAAGGCCGAGGCCACGGGCATTCCCAAGATTGCCCACGAGCCCGCCTACCAGGACAAGGTGGCCGCCGAGTTCACCGTCCAGGCCATCGAGAAGTTCTTCCGTTCCAAGGTCAAGAAGCGCATTCAGGAGTAGCCATCCCGATGCTGTTGCCCTCGTCCTTTCCGCCACGCAGGAGCCTCATGGCGGCGCTGAGCCTGCTCCTGCTGGTCCTCGCCTCCTGCACACGCAGCAGTCCCCCTTCGGAGGAAGTACGCATGAGCCCGCAGCCGGCAGAGCCCGTCGTCCGCCAGTGTGTCGGTCGTTTCTGCCTGGAGGTCCCTGCCTCCATGGCCCGCAAGGCCGGCTCTTTCTCTCTCCAGTACGTCTCCATGGAGGAGGTGTTCTGGATGGAGCCTGACGCCGAGCCCCGGCAGCACGTGTGGAAGGAGCGGCTGGCCCGGATCCAGGCCCTCGAGCAGCAGCGGATGATACCCACGGACGTCCGGGGAGAGATTCGCGGCCAGCGGGAGCTGGGGCCCGGCCTGCGCGGAGTGCTCTTCCACGAGGACAACAACCCGGAGCTCATCTCCTGGGGCGGGCTGCTGCGCAGCGGTCCCGTGGACGTGTGGATGCAGATCGACGGAGATCTGGACCGCGAGGGCGAGTGGGCGGCGCGCCTGGCCGAGGTGGCCCAGGCCTACCGGCCGCTGGAGGCCCAGGAGAAGTGGCCCGTTCCCGGCAAGGACTGGTTCTATCTGAACCAGGGCCGCGTCAGCCTGCCCATGAAGTTCAAGGAGGAGGCCCAGGCTCGCTTCGAGGGGCACCCGCTCGGGCTCAAGCTGGCCATCACCACCAAGACGGTGAGCAAGGTGAAGAAGCAGGGCCTCATGGACCGGCTCTCCGACTCCCTGGCGCTGGCCGGCGAGGGGATGACGGGTAGCCTCGTCACCCAGAAATACAAGTCCCGCAAGGTGGCCGGGCTCGAGGGCGAGGAGCTCATTCTCCGCTACACCAAGGGAAAGAAGCGGCAGCTCTACTGCCTGTGGACCTACGCGGGGGAGGCGAAGTCTGGCAGCCACCCGAAGATGTCCATCGAGATGGAGAGCAACCTCGACCAGGACGACGCCAAGGTTGCTGTCTGGAATCAGGTGCTCGATTCCCTGCGCCCCGCGGGCCTGTAGCTCCGCGAGCGCTACATCCCGCGCACGGCGTGCGGCTATCGCCGGGTTTTCTCCCAGTCAAGAATGAGCGTGCCCGGAGTCCCAGCGGGCGAGCGGCGGTTCTCTCCTGGATTCTTGGAGCCTGATGGGCCCAGCGTCTAAGGTGACGCCCGAGAAACAGGGGGCAGGAAGAGCTTGTCGGAACTGCTCGGCCCCTGGGTGCCGTGTGGTCACTGCGTGGGTTCTTCATGCCCTCCGAGCCCCGCTCGTGAGGACCCATGCCGCTGCTGTCGCGAGAGAATCCCGCGCGTGCCGTCTCCCTTCCCGAGGGCACCACCTTCGTGGACGTGCTCCGGGAGCGGGCCCTCCTCCAGCCCGAGGCCCGGGTCTTCACCTTCCTCGACGAGGCAGGGGAGAGCTTCATCACCTACCGCGAGCTGGACGAGGGCGCCCGGGCCGTCGCGGCCACCTTGCGCCAGCACCTCGCCCCCGGTGATCGGGCGCTGCTGCTCTACCCGCCGGGCCGTGAGTACGTGCTGGGTTTCCTCGGGTGCCTCTACGCGGGCGTCATCGCCGTCCCCGCGTATCCGCCCGATCCCTCCCGCCTGGCCCGCACCCTGCCCAGGCTCCAGGCCCTGGTGGCCGACTGCCGCGCCACCGCCGCGCTCACCACCTCCGCGCTGCTCGACATGGTCGGGTTCCTCACCGAGGACGCTCCGGTGCTCCGCGCGCTGCGCTGGCTGGCCACCGACGCGCTCGAGTCCGGCGCCACCGCGGCCTGGTCCGCGCCCTCGCTGTCCTCCGAGGATCTGGCCTTCCTCCAGTACACCTCCGGCTCCACCGGCACGCCCAAGGGCGTGATGCTCAGCCACCGCAACCTGCTGCACAACTCGGGGCTCATCGCGCTTGGCTTCGATGCCTCGCCCCAACCCGTGGGCGTCATCTGGCTGCCGCCGTACCACGACATGGGGCTCATCGGCGGCATCCTCCAGCCCCTCTACCGCGACATCCCCACCGTCCTGATGTCGCCGCTCTTCTTCCTCCAGCGCCCCTTGAACTGGCTGGAGGCCATCTCCCGTCACGGCGGCAGCGTCAGCGGAGGCCCCAACTTCGCCTACGAGCTGTGCGTCCGGAAGACGACCCCCGAGCAGCGCGCCGCGTTGGATCTCCGTCGCTGGGAGGTGGCCTTCTGCGGCGCCGAGCCCATCCGCCAGGAGACGTTGGACCGGTTCGCCGAGGCGTTCGCTCCCGCGGGCTTCCGGCGCGAGGCCTTCTATCCCTGCTACGGGCTCGCCGAGGGCACGCTCATCGTCAGCGGTGGGCGCAAGGCCGAGCCTCCCCGGGTGCGCCACTTCGCTCGCGAGGCGCTGCTGCGCGGAGAGGCCCGGGCTCCGGACGCCGGGCACGAGGGCGTGCCGATGATCGGCTGTGGCGGCTCCCTGGGTGGCCAGGAGGTGCGCATCGTCGAGCCCGAGACGCGCGTGCCGTGCGCCCCCGGCCGCGTCGGGGAGATCTGGGTCCGTGGCGCCAGCATGGCCCACGGCTACTGGGAGCGGTCCGATGACACCGCGCGCACCTTCCAGGCGCGGCTCGCGGGCTCCGGCGAGGGGCCGTACCTGCGCACCGGGGACCTCGGCGTGCTCGACGGCGGCGAGCTGTTCGTCACCGGGCGGCGCAAGGATCTCCTCATCATCCGCGGGCGCAACCACTACCCGCAGGACCTCGAGCTCACCGTGGAGCGGTGCGACCCGGGGCTGCGGCCCGGTTGCGGCGCCGCCTTCTCCGTGGACTCCGGGGGCGAGGAGCGGCTGGTCGTCGTCCATGAGTTCGCCGACCGTTCCGGCGCGGACCTGGAGACGCGCGCCCGTGACGTCATCGCCCTCATCCGCCAGACGGTGGCCGAGCAGCATGAGCTCGGCGTGCACGCGGTGGTGCTGCTCGTGCCCGGAAGCATCCCGAAGACGTCGAGCGGGAAGATCCAGCGCCATGCCTGCCGCGCCGCGTTCCTCCATGGCTCCCTGGAGGCCGTGGGCTCCTGGCACGAGGGGGGAGCCGTCACCCGGGGGGAGACCGCGGGCCTGTTGGACGGAGCGGAGGAGTCCGCGCCTCCCCTGAGCGCCGGAGTGGAGGCCCTGCTGCCGTGGCTCTCCGCCCGCCTGTCTCGCGAGCTCAGGATTCCCGCCGGCGAGCTGCGGCCGGACGTGCCGCTCACCCAGTACGGGCTCGACTCGCTGCGCGCCATGGAGGTGCGCGGTTCGCTCGAACAGACGTTCGGCGTGAAGCTGCCCGTCACCAGCCTCCTGCGCGGGCCCAGTGTGCGGGAGCTGGCCGAGAGCCTCGTCGCGCGCCCCTCGCCCGAGGCCGAGGCGCCGCTCGCGCCCCTGGCTCCCGAGGAGACTCCGCCTCTCTCCGAGGGGCAGCGGGCGCTGTGGTTCCTCCAGCGCATGTCGCCGGAGAGCACGGCGTACCACGTGGTCCGCGCGGCGCGGATCCGCTCCCAGCTCGATGCCCCGGCGTTGGAGCGCGCCTTCCTGTCGCTCGTGGCGCGCCACCCGTCGCTGCGCGCGGTGTTCCCCGAGGAGAACGGCGCTCCCGTCCCGCGGTTCGTGGAGCCCTCGGGCCCTCGGGTGCAGGTGGAGGACGCCTCCGGCTGGAGCGACGCGCAGCTTCGGACACGGCTCGACGCCGAGGCCCACCGGCCCTTCGATCTGGAGCAGGGGCCGCTGATGCGCGTCCTGCTCTTCACCCGCGGCCCGGACGAGCACGTGCTGCTGCTCTCGCTCCACCACCTCATCACCGACTTCTGGTCCCTGGGCGTGATGGTGGAGGAGCTGGGCGCGCTCTACACGGCGGAGACGGGAGGCCTCGCGGGCGTGCTGCCGGCGCTCTCCGTGGGCCCCGTGGAGGCCACCCGGGCGCTCTCCGTACGGCTCGCGGGCCCCAGGGGAGAGGTGCTGCGCTCCTTCTGGAAGGAGCGGCTCGGCGGTGAGCTGCCCGTGCTGGCGCTGCCCACCGACAAGCCCCGTCCCCGGCTCCAGTCCTTCCGCGGGGAGACGCTCCCGTTCCAGGTGGGGCCGGAGCTCACCCGGCGCGTGAATGCGCTCGCTCGGGAGACCGGGGCCACGCCGTACATGGTGCTGCTGGCCGCCTTCTTCGCCTTCCTGCGCCGCTACACCGGACAGGATGACCTTCTCGTGGGCTCACCCACCGCGGGCCGCACCCGGCCGGAGCTGACCCGGCTCGTCGGCTACCTCGTCAACCCCGTGGCCCTGCGCGCCAGCATTCCCCGGGGCACCTCCTTCCGCGAGCTGATCTCCCAGGTGCGCGGCACGGTGCTCGAGGCCCTGGAGCACCAGGACATGCCTTTCGCGCGGCTCGTGGAGCAGCTCCAGCCCACGCGCGAGCCGGGGCACTCGCCCGTCTTCCAGGCGATGTTCGTCCTGCAGCGTGCCCACCTGCCCGGAGAAGGCGCCTCGCTGGCCTCCTTCGCGCTGGACGGCCCGGACGCACGCATGCGCCTGGGCGCCCTGGAGATCGAATCCCTGCCGCTCGTGCGCCGGGGCTCGGCGTTCGATCTCACCCTGATGATGGCCGAGGCGGACGGTGGGTTGGGCGCCTCGCTGGAGTACTGCACGGACCTCTTCGAGGCCGCCACCGCCGAGCGCATGGCGCGGCACTTCGTGGCGATGCTGGCGCAACTGGTGGAGGCGCCCGGGCAGCGGGTGGAGGAAGTGGAGCTGCTGGGAGGGGAGGAGCGGGCCCGGGTGCTGGAGGAGTGGAGCCGGGGGCCGCGCGTGGAGGTGCCCGTGGAGGGGCTGGCGCGGCTGCTGGAGGAGCAGGTGGCGCGCACGCCGGAAGCGGTGGCGGTGGAGGGAGGCGGGCAGCGGCTGAGCTACCGCGAGCTGGAGGCGCGGGCGAGGCGGCTCGGCGCCCGGCTGCGGCGCGAGGGCGTGGGCCCGGAAGTGCGGGTGGGCGTGCTGCTGGAGAAGAGCGTGGAGGCGGTGGTGGCCTTCTGGGGCGTGCAGAAGGCGGGTGGGGTGTACGTGCCGCTGGAGGCGGTGCTGCCGCGCGAGCGCCTCGAGTGGATGGCGCGGGACGCGGGCGTGAAGGCCGTGGTGACGCTGCGCGGGTGGGAGGAGCGGTGCCTTCCGCCCGAGGGCGCGCGGGTGGTGCGGCTGGAGGAGACGGGCGCGGAGGAGCCGTTGCCCTATGAGAGCGGCGTGCGGGGTGGCAACGCGGCGTACGTCCTCTACACCTCGGGCAGCACCGGCAGGCCCAAGGGCGTCGAGGTGACGCACGCGGGGCTGTGCGATCTGGCGTACGCGCGGATGCGGGCGTTCGGCGTGGGGGCGGAGTCGCGGCTGTTGCAGCTCGCCTCGCTGGGCTTCAACGCCTCCATCTGGGAGTACCTGCTGACGGTGTCCTCGGGCGGGGCGCTGTACGTGCCCGAGGGTGGACGGGTGCCGCTGGGCGAGGACCTGCGGCGGGCGCTGGTGGAGGGCGCGGTGACGATGGTGACGCTGCCCCCGTCCGTGCTGGCGCTGCTGCCGGAAGAGGGGCTGGAGTCCCTGCGGGTGGTGAAGTCCGTGGGCGAGGCCTGCCCGCCCGCGTTGGTGGAGAAGTGGGGAAGGGGACGGCGCTTCGTCAACGGGTACGGGCCCACGGAGACGTCGGTGTGCGTCACGTGGGCGGAGTGCGTGCCCGGCGAGGGCCGGCCTTCCATTGGAAGGCCGCTGGCCAACGTGCAGGCGTACGTGCTGGACGCGGAGATGCGGCCTGTCCCCGCGGGCGTGGCGGGAGAGCTGTTCCTGGGCGGCCCCGGCGTGGCGCGAGGCTACGTGGGGCGGCCGGAGCTGACCGCCGAGCGCTTCGTGCCCAACCCCTTCAGCCGCGAGGGCGGTGAGCGGCTGTACCGGACGGGGGACGTGGTCCGGTGGAAGGCGGACGGGCGGCTCGACTACGTGGGCCGCGCGGATGCGCAGGTGAAGGTGAACGGCGTGCGCGTGGAGCCGGGCGAGGTGGAGGCCGCGCTGCGCGAGGTGGGCGGCGCGAAGCAGGCCCACGTGAAGGCGTGGAAGAGCCCCTCGGGCGAGGCGCGGCTGGTGGCCTACGTGGTGCCCGGGGAGTCCACGCCCCGCGAGACCCGGGAGCTGCGCGCGCTGCTGCGCCAGCGGCTGCCCGAGTCCATGCTGCCCTCGGCCTTCGTCCACCTGGAGGCCCTGCCGCTGTCCTCCAGTGGCAAGGTGGACGGGCGCGCCCTTCCTCCTCCCGAGCCCCCCGAGCGCTCCGCTTCCTTCGTCGCACCGCGCAGCCCGCTCGAGGTGTCCATCGCGCGCTGCTGGGCCCAGGCGCTCGGGCGCGAGGCCGTGGGCATTCATGATCATTTCTTCGATGACCTCGGCGGCAGCTCGCTCACCGTCGTCAGGGCCTGCGCCCTGCTGCGCGACGAGCTGAAGCAGGATGTCCCCATCGTCCACCTCTTCGAGCACCCCACGGTCCACGCGCTCGCCAGGCGGTTGGACGCGGCCGTGAGCTCCGAGACTCGCAGCAACAATCATCAGGATCGCGCGGAGGCTCGCCGACAGGCCCTCCAGCGCCGCAACCCTCGAGGGAGCCGTGGCAATGGCTGAGCAGGACATGATGGACGAGGGCACGGGGAACGACATCGCGATCATCGGCATGGCGGGGCGCTTCCCCGGTGCCAGTGACATCCACGCCTTCTGGCGGAACCTGCGCGAGGGCGTCGAGTCCATCTCCCGCTTCGGCGCCGAGGAGCTGGAGCCGTCTCCGCTCGTCCCCGAGGCCCTGCGCGCGCACCCGGACTTCGTGCGTGCCGGTGGCGTCCTCGAGGGCGCGGACCTCTTCGATCACGGCTTCTTCGACATCGCCCCCCGCGAGGCGCTGTGGATGGATCCCCAGCAGCGCGTCTTCCTGGAGTGCGCCTGGGCCGCGCTCGAGGACGCCGCCTATGATCCCGAGCGCTTCCCCGGGAAGATCTCCCTCTACGCGGGCGCCGGCCAGTCCGGGCACGTGCTCTCCCTGCTGGGCCACGTGAAGAAGGAACCGGCCGCCTTGTTCGAGGCGCTCGGTACGACCACCGCCGAGAACGTCGCCACCAAGGTGTCCTTCAAGCTCTGCCTGCGCGGCGAGAGCATGGCCCTCTACACCGCGTGCTCCACGGGCCTCGTCGCCGTCCACATGGCCTGCCAGAGCCTCCTGCTCCGCCAGTCCGACATCGCCCTGGCCGGCGCCGTCCGCCTCTCGCTCCCGCAGCGCACCGGCTATCTCTACCAGGACGGGATGATCTTCTCGCCCGATGGGCACTGCCGCGCCTTCGACTCGCGCGCCCGGGGCACCGTGAGTGGCAATGGCGTGGGCGTCGTCGTCCTCAAGCCGCTCGCGGATGCGCTGCGCGACGGCGATCACGTCTATGCCGTCATCAAGGGCTCGGCCATCAACAACGACGGCCATCAGAAGGTCGGCTACACCGCCCCCAGCGTCGAGGGCCAGGCGGAAGCCATCTCCGAGGCCCTCGCCTACGCGGGCGTCGGGGCAGGGGACCTGGGCTACGTCGAGGCCCACGGCACCGGCACGCCGCTCGGGGATCCGATCGAAGTGTCCGCGCTCACGCGCGCCTTCCGCCGCGACACGGACGCGCGAGGCTACTGCGCGATCGGCTCGGTGAAGACCAACATCGGCCACCTGGACACCGCGGCGGGCATCGCCGGGCTCCTCAAGGCCACCCTGGCGCTCCACCACGAGGAGATTCCCGCCAGCCTCCACTTCGAGCGCCCCAACCCGGCCATCGACTTCGCCGGCAGCCCCTTCTTCGTCGCCTCCGAGCGCCGCCCCTGGGCTCGCGGCGAGCGGCCCCGGCTCGCGGGCGTCAGTTCCTTCGGCATCGGCGGCACCAACGCGCACGCCATCCTCTCCGAGGCTCCGCTCACCGCCAGCCGCCCCAGCGCCCGGCCTCGCCAGCTCGTCACGCTCTCCGCTCGCACCGCCACCGCCCTGGAGGCCATGACGCAGGAGTTGGCCGCGCACCTGGAGGCCCACCCGGGTGTCGACCTGGCCGACCTCGCCTTCACCCGGAACGTGGGCCGCAAGGCTTTCGAGCACCGGCGCTCCGTCGTCGCGGCGGATGTTCCCTCGCTGATCGCCCGGCTGAAGGCGCCTCCCGCGGCTCAGGCGATCGCCAGCCTGGAGGCGGCTCGCGAGCAGCGCGTGGCCTTCCTCTTCCCCGGACAGGGCGCGCAGTCGGTGGGCATGGCGCGCGAGCTGTACGCCGCCGAGCCCGCATTCCGCGAGCACGTGGACGCTTGCCTTTCGCTGCTCACCCCCCGTTTGGGCAGGCCCCTGCGCCCGCTGCTGTACCCGGCTCCCGCGCAAGAGGCCGAGGCCCGCGAGGCCCTCGCGGATCCCCGCTACGCGCTGCCGCTGCTCTTCACCGTGGAGTATGCACTCGCCAGGCTGTGGATGGACTGGGGCCTGGAGCCCCACGCCATGTTCGGGCACAGCTATGGCGAGTACGTGGCCGCGTGCCTCGCGGGCGTGCTGCCGCTTGAGGACGCGCTGGCGCTCGCGGTGGTGCGCGGTCAGCTCATGGCGCGCATGCCTCCCGGGGCCATGACCGCCGCGGGCTGCTCCGAGGCCGAGCTTCAGCCGCTGCTCACCGGAGCCCTGTCGCTGGCCTCCGTCAACGGCGCCACCCGTTGTGTCGTCTCCGGCCCCGTGGATGAGGTGGAGCGGCTCGAGCAGGAGCTCGCGCGCCGTGGGGTGGGCTCGCTGCGGCTGCCCGCGCGGCAGGCCTTCCACTCGGCGGCAGTGGAGCCCCTGCGTGAGGAGCTTCAGCGCACCGTCGCGGGACTGCGGCTCTCCGCGCCCCAGCGGCCTTATGTCTCCAGCGTCACCGGGACGTGGATCCGCCCCGAGGAGGCCACGGATCCGTCCTACTGGGCCCGGCAGATGCGCCAGCCCGTGCGCTTCGCCGCGGGCCTGGACACCCTCCAGCGGGATGGGTGCGCCGTTTATCTGGAAGTCGGTCCCGATCAGGCGCTCACCACGCTGACCCGGATGCACCTGCGCGGAGAGGCGCAGGTGCGGGTGGTTCCCTCGCTGCCTCGCGCGGGTACTTCGACGTCCGATCAGGGCACGTTGCTGGAGGCGCTCGGCTCGTTGTGGCAGGCCGGGCTGGAGGTGCGCTGGGAGCGCTTCTACGCCCACGAGCAGCGCCTGCGCCTGTCCCTGCCTTCGTATCCTTTCGAGCGCCAGCTCTTCCGGCTCGAGCCCCGCTGGGCGGAGACGGACGTGGCTCCGGCTCCGGCCAGGGCTCCCGTGGCGGCTCCCGCTCCGGCTCCGGCTTTGGTCAAGGCTCCGGCTCCTGCCGTGGCCGTCGCCCCGGCCAGCAAGGAGGCCCCCCAGACCGATATCGAGCGGCAGGTGCTGGCCATCTGGCGCGAGCGGCTCGGTGTCGAGGACATCGGCATCCACGACAACTTCCTGGAGCTGGGCGGCAACTCGCTCATGGCGGCGCAGATGCTCACGCGCCTGCGCGAGTCCTTCCCCGTGCAGCTCCCTCTGAGCGATCTCTTCGAGGCCCCCACCGTGGCGGGCATCGCCGGGCGCATCGAGGCCCGCCTGAAGGAGGCGGGGCCCTCGGGGAGTGGCGTTCCGGTGCCGCGCCTGGAGCCCGTGGCGCGCGAGGGCGTGCTGCCGCTCTCCTTCGTGCAGGAGCGGGTGTGCGCGCTGGAGCGCTTCGTGCCCGGCAACCCCGCGCTCCACATGCCCATGGTCCTCCGGCTCACGGGCTCGCTGGACGTGGCCGTGCTGGAGCGGTGCCTCGCCGAGACCGTCCGCCGTCATGAGGCCCTCCGCATCACCTATGCGTTCGTGGATGGCCGGTTCGTGCCTCGCGTGCCCTCCGAGCTGAAGCCGGCGCTCCCGGTCCTCGTCCTGGAGGGCTCCCGCGACGAGCGCGAGGCGGAGGCACTGCGGCTCGCCCGCGAGGACGCCGCGCGGCCCTTCTCCCTGGAGCAGGGTCCCGTCCTCCGCGCCTCCCTGGTGCGCATCGCCGAGGACACGCACCTGCTGCTCGTCACCGTGCACCACGTCGTCTCGGACACCCTGTCCATGGTGGCGATCGCCCGCGAGCTGGCGGTGAACTACGAGGCCTTCCTCCAGGGCCGCCCCTCTCCGCTCCCCGCGCTCCCCGTGCAGTACATGGACTTCGCGGCGTGGCAGCGGCGCGCGATGGCCTCGGGTGCCTTCTCCGCCCAGGAGGCCTTCTGGCGCGAGCGCATGGCCGCTCCTCCCGGCCCGCTGGCGCTTCCCACGGATCGTCCTCGCGGGGCCTCGCGCTCGCTCATCGGCGCGCGCCGCCTCTTCGGCCTGTCCCGCAGGCTCTCCGATGCCATCCTGGCGCTCGGCCAGCGCGAGGGCTTCACCTCCTTCATGATCCTCCTCGCCGGTTACAAGGCGCTGCTGGCCCGCTACGCCGGCCAGGAGGACATCGTCGTGGGCACGCCCATCGGCAACCGCTCCCGCGGCGAGCTGGAGCCGCTGGTCGGCTACGTGGCCCATGCCGTCCCGCTGCGCACCGACCTCTCCGGCGATCCCACCTTCCGCGAGCTGCTCGGGCGCGTGCGCGACACCACGCTGGGTGCCTACGCGAATCCGGACGTCCCTTATGAGCACCTCGTGCGCGAGCTCGAGCCCAAGAAGGACCCCAACACCTCGCGGATCTTCGACGCGCTGTTCGTCCTCCATGCCGGGTTCGGCTCGCACCTGGAGCTGCCCGGACTGCGGCTGGAGCCCGTGCAGGTGCCGGATGCGCCCTCGCAGTTCGGCTCCCTGCTCTCCAACCTCTGCGTCTCCCTGGGCGAGGGCGAGCAGGGCTTCTCCGGTGACATGGAGTACGCCACCGAGCTCTTCGACACCGCCACCATCGAGCGGATGATCGGCCATTTCGAGGCGATCCTCGAATCGGCCGTGACGGACCCCGGCCTGCGGCTCTCCGAGCTGTCCCTGGAGACCGCGGCGGAGCGGAGCCAGCGGGAGGCCCTCGCGTCTCCGTCTTCGCACCGTGAGGCCGTTTCGATCGCGGCCCTGCTGGAGGCCGAGGTCTCGCGGGCTCCGGATGCACCCGCCGTCATCGCCGGGGAGCGGAGCCTCTCCTGGGGTGGGTTGCGCGAGCGGGCCCGGCGTCTGGCCGGAGCTTTGGTGAAGAGGGGCGTGGGACCGGAGCAGCTCGTGGCCGTGTGCCTGGAGCCGTCTCCCGAGCGCCTCGTGGCGCAGTGGGCCGTGCTGGAGGCCGGTGGGGCCTGGGTGCTCGTGCCTCCGTCGAAGCTGCGGGAGCTGGCCTCGCTCGCCCCCGAGGGTGCACCGGTGCCGCTGCTGCTCACGGACTCGCGGCTGCGCACCAGTGTCCCGCTGGAGGCCTCGCGGGTGCTGCACGTGGACGCGCCCCAGGAGGAGCTGCCCGCGTTCGAGCACCGCGCCTCTCCGGCCGGTGCCGAGGCCATGGTCTGCCTCGAGGCGCTGCGTGCGTCCGAGGGCACTTCGCGCCGGGCCATCCACACGCTCCGGACCGTGGCGCACCTGTTCCACGCGCTCGATCAGGGCGGCGGTGGGACTCCGGGAGGCGCATGGCTGTGGGCCGAGGAGCCCGCGGGGCAGGGGAGCGGACTGGAAGTGCTGTGGGCCCTGTGCCGGGGCCTGCGCGTCGTCCTGCCGCGTGAGCCCGCGAGCGCCCGGTTCGTGGTGGGCCGGGACGCCGCGCCCCGCCGCGCGCTGGCCTTCGGCCTCTCGTACTTCGCCAATGACGAGGACTCACTCGGCCGGCGCAAGTACCAGCTCCTGCTGGACGGAGCGCGCTTCGCCGACTCGCATGGCTTCTCCGCCATCTGGACGCCCGAGCGCCACTTCCACTCCTTCGGCGGCCTCTACCCGAGCCCCGCCATCACCGGCGCGGGCATCGCCACCATCACCGAGCACCTGGGCATCCGCGCGGGCAGCGTGGTGATGCCCCTGCACGACCCCCTCCAGGTGGCCGAGGAGTGGGCGATGATCGACAACCTCTCGGGAGGCCGGGTGGGGGTGTCGTTCGCCTCGGGGTGGCACGCCAACGACTTCGTCTTCGCGCCGGACCATTACGCGCGCCGCAAGGAGATCATGCTCCGCGGCATCGAGACGGTGCGGCACCTGTGGCGCGGCGGAACGGTGCTCCGCCGCAACGGCGAGGGCCAGGAGGTGGAGATCGCCATCCGCCCGCGCCCGGTGCAGGCCGAGCTTCCCTTCTGGTTCACGGCCGCCGGGAGCCCGGAGACCTTCCGGCTCGCGGGCGAGCTGGGTGCCAACGTGCTCACCAACCTCATGGGCCAGGATCTCGATTCCCTGGCCGAGAAGGTGGCGATCTACCGCGAGGCGTGGCGGCGGCACGGCCATGGCCCCGGCCGGGGACAGGTGAGCCTGATGATGCACGCGTTCCTCGGGGCGGATGCGTCCGAGGTGCGCCGCGCCGTGCGCGAGCCGTTGCTGCGTTACTTCCGCAGCTCGGTGGACATCTTCAGTGGCTTCGCCGCCAGCCAGGGTCTCAAGGTGGACGTGCGCACCCTCACGCCGCGCGACATGGACGCGCTGCTGGAGCACGGCTTCGAGCGCTACCTGGAGGCCGGTGGCCTCTTCGGAACGCCCGAGTCCTGTGCGCCCATCGTCGAGCGCGTGCGGCGGCTGGACGTGGACGAGGTGGCCTGTCTGGTGGACTTCGGCGCCAGCACGGAGGCGACGATGAACAGCCTCCAGCACCTGGACACGTTGCGGCGCCGCTCGCAGCCGGAAGGGACCGCGGCCGTGTCCTCCGCGCTGACGGAGAGCGGTTCTGAGGTCGGGGCGGTGCTCGCGCTGGTTCGCGAGACGGGTGTCACGCACCTGCACTGCACGCCCTCCCTGGCCCGCGCGCTCGCCGCGCTCCCGGGAGTCTCCGAGGAGCTTCGCACCGTGCGGCGGCTGTTCGTCGAGGGCGCGGCTCCGGAGCTGGCCGCCTCGCTCGCTCGCGCGGCTGGAGTGGAGGTGCTGCGCCGCGAGGAGGCCTTCGGGCCGGCGGCGTGGCTCCCCGTGCGCGCGGAGGATTCGGGTACTCCCGTCTTCCTGCCTCCCGCTCACATGCAGGTGCAGGTGCTGGATTCCCGGGGCAGGCCCGTTCCCGTGGGCGTCTCCGGCGTGCTCGCCATCGGAGGCGGGGGTGTTCCGCGCGGCTTCTGGAAGGAGCCGCCCCTGGAGGCTGGAGCCCGGCTGCTCCCCTTGGGACAGCGCGCCCGGCGCAGGGCCGATGGTTCCGTGGAGCTTCTCGCGGGAAGTGCTCCTGCGGCCCGCCGTCCGGCACCGGCTCCCGCGCCTGCGCAGGCTCCACGTCCCGAGGGACCGTCCGCCATCACCCGCGTGCCGCGCGATCGGCCGTTGCCCCTCAGCTTCTCCCAGCAGCGGCTGTGGTACCTGGATCAGCTCGAGCCGGGGAACGTGGCCTACAACAACCCCTCCGCGCTTCGTCTGAGCGGACCGCTGGAAGCCGCCGCGCTGGAGCGAGCCCTCAACGAGGTGGTCCGCCGCCACGAGGCACTCCGGACCACCTTCGCCCTGGAAGACTCGGGCCCCGTGCAGCGCATCGCGGAATCCCTGGCCGTGCCCGTGCCGGTGGTGCCGCTGGAGGTGGAGGGAGACCGTGACGCGGCGATCGCCCGGTGGGCCCGCGAGGAGGCCCGGCGGCCCTTCGATCTCGCGGCCGGTCCGTTGATCCGCGCGGCGCTGCTGCGCGTCGAGGACACCGAGCACGTGCTGCTCGTCACCCCGCACCACATCGTCTCCGACGGCTGGTCCGCGGGCGTGATGATGAAGGAGCTGGCGGTCCTCTACGCCGCCTTCGTCTCGGGAGCCGCTTCGCCGCTGCCGGAGCTGTCCGTGCAGTACGTGGATTACGCCGCGTGGCAGCACGAGTGGCTGCGGGGCCCCGCGCTGGAGAAGGAGTTGTCCTGGTGGAAGCAGACGCTGGCCGACGTGCCCGTGCTGCGGCTCTCCACCGAGAAGCCCCGTCCGGCCGTGCAGTCCTACCGGGGCGCGCAGCACCGCTTTACCGTGCCTCGGAACGTGGCCAACGCGCTGGGTGCGCTCGCCAGGCGCGAGGGCGCCACGCCCTTCATGGTGCTCATGGCCGCCTATCAGGTGCTCCTGTCCCGCTACAGCGGCCAGCAGGACTTCGCGGTGGGCACGGCCGTCGCGGGCCGCAGCCGCCCCGAGTTCGAGTCCCTCGTGGGCTGCTTCATCAACTCGCTGCCCCTGCGCGCCGATCTCTCCGGGGATCCGTCCTTCGTGGAGCTGCTCGGCCGCGTGCGCCGCACCGCCCTGGAAGCCTTCGCCCACCAGGAGGCACCGTTCGAGAAGCTGGTCGATGCCCTGCACGTCTCGCGTGACCTGGGCCACTCGCCCATCTTCCAGACGCTGCTGGTGCTCCACAACGTCCCCATGCCCACCGTGCAGCTCGCGGGCCTCACCCTGAGCGGCATGGAGCTCCACGCGGGCGCCGCCAAGTTGGATCTCGCGCTGGAGCTGCGCGAGACGGCGGACGGGCTCTGGGGTGGCCTCGAGTACAACACCGATCTCTTCGACGCGGAGACCATCTCCCGCATGGGTGGCCACTTCGTGCGCCTGCTCGAGGGGATCGCCTCGGCTCCGGAGCACCGGCTCTCCTCGCTCTCGCTCCTGTCCGAGGCGGAGCGCCGCCAGCTCCTGCTCGAGTGGAATCCGCCCCAGGCGGCTCCGTCCTCCGCCACCGTGCTCGAACTCTTCGAGGCCCAGGTGGCCCGGACTCCCGACGCACCCGCTCTGGCCGATGCCGGAGAGGTGCTCTCGTACCGTGCAGCTCGCCGCGCGGGCCGGGCGCATCGCCTCGCTGCTGCGGCGGCAGGGCGTGGGTCCCGAGCACGTGGTGGCCCTCGCGCTGGAGCGCCCCACGGACGTCGTGTCCTCCATCCTGGGCACGCTCGCGGCCGGAGGCGCCTGGCTTCCGCTGGACATCTCGAGCCCGCCGGAGCGGTTGCGGCTCGTGCTCGAGGACGCGGGGGCGCGCGTGGTGCTCACCCGCGAGGCCATGACGGGCCGGTTCGCCCTGGGAGAGGGGAAGGCCGTGCTCGCCGTGGAGTCCGCGGCGTCCGAGCCCGCGGTGTCCCTCGCGTTGCGTCCCGAGCCCCATCACGCGGCCTACGTGCTCTTCACCTCCGGCTCCACGGGCAGGCCCAAGGGCGTGGTGGTGGAGCACCGGCAGCTCGCGCACGCCACCCGGGCCCGTTTCGAGGTGTACGGGGCTCCGGGCGTCTGCGTCCCGCTGTCGCCGTTCACCTTCGATGCCTCGCTCGCGGGCCTGTTCTGGACGCTGCTCCACGGCGGCACGCTGCGCTTCCCGGAAGCCGGAGTGATGGATGATCCGCGGGAGCTGGCCGCCTCCCTCACGCGGCACGGCGTCACGCACCTCATCGGCGTGCCCGTGCTGTACGCGCAGATCCTCGCGGCGGCTCCGGCCGGTGGGCTCTCCAGCCTGCGTGCGGTGAGCGTCGGCGGCGAGGCGTGCCCGCGCGAGCTGGTCCGCGCCCACCACGAGGCCCTGCCCAACACGGCCCTCTTCAACGAGTACGGCCCCACCGAGGCCACCATCTGGAGCACCGTGCACCGGGTGGATCCTTCGGACACGGGCTCCGTGCCCATCGGCCGGGCCATCCCCGGTGCCCGGGTGTACGTGCTCGACGAGCGCCTGCAGCCCGTCCCCGTGGGCGTGCCGGGCGAGCTGTACGTCGGCGGCGCTGGCGTGGCGCGCGGCTACCTCCACCGGCCCGAGCTCACCTCCGAGCGCTTCGTGGCCGATGCCTTCGACACGAGCCCCGGTGCCCGGCTGTACCGCACGGGCGATCGCGTGCGTTGGCGCAAGGACGGGGTGCTCGAGTTCCTCGGCCGCCAGGACGGACAGGTGAAGGTTCGGGGCTTCCGCATCGAGACGGGTGAGGTGGAAGCGGCGCTCGCCGCCCACTCCGGGCTGCGCGAGGTGGCGGTGGCCGCTCGCGAGGACGGGCGGGGTGGCAGGCGGCTCATCGGCTACGTCGTGCCCCACGAGCGCCCGGGCCCCACGGCGGACGCGCTGCGCGCCTTCCTGCGCGAGCGGCTCCCCGAGTACATGGTGCCCTCCGCCTTCGTGGAGCGCGAAGCCCTGCCGCGCACGCGCAACGGCAAGGTGGACGTGGGCGCGCTGCCGGCCCCGGAGCTTCAGCCGGCCGCCCGCAGCGCCGCGTACGTGGCACCGCGTAACGAGCTGGAGACGCAGCTCGCGCGCATCTGGTGCGAGGTACTCGGCGTGGAGCGCGTCGGCGTGGATGACAACTTCTTCGAGCTGGGCGGGGACTCCATCCTCAGCATCCAGATCGTCACCCGGTCGGGCCGGGCGGGCATCGAGTTGTCTCCGCGTCAGGTGTTCCAGAACCCCACGGTGGCCCGGCTCGCGGCGGTGGCGAACACGCGGCTCGCCGTGCAGGCCGAGCAGGGTCCGGTGACGGGCCCGGTGGCGCTGAGCCCCATCCAGCGTTGGTTCTTCGCCCAGTCGCCCGCCGAGCCCCACCACTGGAACATGTCGCTCCTCCTGGAGCTGCGCACGGCCCTGGACGCGGCGGTGCTGGAGCGAACGCTGGGGCTCGTGGTGGAGCACCATGACGCGCTGCGCTTGCGCTTCGCTCGGACGGAGGAGGGCTGGCGGCAGGTGTGCGCGGCCCCGGGCGAGCCCGTGCGGCTGGAGCACGTGGACCTGTCGGGTGTGGCGCCCGAGGCCCGGGCCGCGGAGCTGGAGCGGCGGGCCACGGAGGTGCAGGGCTCGCTCCGGTTGGAGGAGGGGCCGCTGCTCCGGGCCGTGCTGTTCGAGCTCGGGGCGGGACAGTCCGGGCGCCTGCTGCTCGTGCTGCACCACCTGGTGGTGGATGGCGTCTCCTGGCGCATCCTCCTGGAGGATCTGCTGGTGACGTACCAGCGGCTCGCGGCGGGCGCTCCGGTGGCACTGCCTCCGAAGACGACCTCCTTCCAGGCCTGGGCCCGGGGCCTCTCCGAGCACGCGCGCTCCGGCAAGCTGGACGTCGAGCGCTCCTGGTGGCTGGAGCGTCCCTGGAGCCGTGTCACGCGGCTGCCGGTGGACTCGACGGGAGGGGAGAATCTCGAGGGCTCGGCCCGGAGCGTGAGCCTGTCGCTCACCGCCGAGGAGACCCGCGCGCTCTTGCAGGACGTGCCGCGCGCGTACCACACGCAGATCAATGATGCGCTCCTCACCGCGCTCGCGCGGACCGTGAGCCGCTGGACCGGCAATCCGCTGGTGCTGGTGGACGTGGAGGGCCATGGCCGCGAGGAGCTGCTCGCGGGCCTGGATGTCTCGCGCACGGTGGGTTGGCTCACCACGTTCTTCCCGGCGCTGCTGGAGGCCCGGGAGGCCGCTGGCCCGGGTGAGACCCTGCGGGACGTGAAGGAGCAGCTCCGCGCCGTGCCTTCCAAGGGCATGGGGTACGGGCTGCTGCGCCATCTGGCCGAGGACGCCGCGCTGGCGGGGCTCCCGTTGGCCGAGCTGAGCTTCAACTACCTCGGACAGGTGGATGGGGCGTTGAACGGGAACGGGATGCTCGCGCTCGCGCCCGAGGGCATGGGACCGCAGCGTGGGCCTCGCACCCGCAGGCCGTACCTGCTCGACGTGGTGGGAGCCGTGGTGGGCGGCCGCCTCCAGATGACGTGGACGTATGGGGCGTCGATTCACCGCGGGGAAACCGTCGAGAAGCTCGCGGCGGATTTCCTGGAGCGGCTGCGCGAGCTGATCTCGCACTGCCAGTCCCCCGAGGCCGGAGGCCACACGCCCTCCGACTTCAAGTTGGCCAAGGTGAAGCAATCCCAACTCGACAAGCTTTCCGCCCGGTTCGGCAAGAAGACCCCATGAGCGACAACATCGAGAACCTGTACCCGCTCTCCCCGTTGCAGCAGGGGATGCTCTTCCACGTCCTCCAGGAGCCGGGCTCGGGCCTGTACTTCAACCAGCTCTCCTGCGAGCTGCGCGGCGCGCTGAACCTCCCGGCCTTCACCGAGGCCTGGAGCCGGGCCGTGGCGGCGTTCCCCATCCTCCGCACGGCCATCGTCTGGGAGGACGTCGACGAACCCCTCCAGGTGGTGCTCAAAGAGGTGGACCTGCCGCTCGAGCAGGAGGACTGGCGCGGGACTCCGGCTCCCGAGCAGGAGGCGCGCTTCACCGCCTGGCTGGAGGCGGATCGCCGCCGGGGAGTGGAGCTCGGCACGCCGCCGCTGCTGCGCCTGTCGCTGCTGCGCACCGGGGACTCGGCGTACCGCTTCGTCTTCAGCCACCACCACATCCTGCTGGACGGATGGTCCGTTCCCCTCCTCATCAAGCAGGTCTTCGTCCTCTACGAGAGCCTCGTCCGGGGTCTCACGCCGCGCGTGGAGCAGGCGCGGCCCTATGGCGACTACATCGAGTGGATTCAGGAGCGCGGGCTGGAGGAGTCCGAGCGCTTCTGGCGCCGCTCGCTCGCGGGCTTCTCCGAGCCCACCGGGCTGGGGCGCGGCTTCCCCGGGGCGTCGCCCGCGTCCGGCCGTGTCACCCGGCGGATCCACCTGTCCGCCTCCACCACCGAGGCGTTGAACGCGCTCGCGCGCCAGCAGGGCCTCACGCTCAACACCGTGGTGCAGGGCGCGTGGGCGCTGCTGCTCGGCCACCACGCGGGGACGAGGGATGTCGTCTTCGGCACCACCGTGTCCGGCCGTCCCCCGGAGCTGTCCGGCGTGGAGGGCATGGTGGGCCTGTTCATCAACACGCTGCCGGTGCGGGTGCGTCTGCCCGGCGACGAGCCGCTCGTCGAGTGGCTGAAGGGACTCCAGGCGTGGCTGCTGGAGATGCGGCAGCACGAGCACTCGCCGCTGGTGAAGGTGCAGCGCTGGAGCGAGGTCCCCGCGGGCACGCCGCTCTTCGAGAGCCTGGTCGTCTTCGAGAACTACCCGGTGGATGCGGCGCTCACGGCGTCGCTGCCCTCGCTGGAGGTGCGCGACGTGCGCGCCGTGGAGGAGGACCACCACCCGTTGACGCTGGTGGCCGTGCCGGGGCGAGAGCTGCGGTTGGATCTCGCCCATGAGCGCGCCCGCTTCGATGCGGAGCATATCGACGGGATGCTGGGACAGTTGCGCCTGCTGCTCGAGGCCATGGCCTCCCGGCCGGAGCAGCGGTTGCGCGAGCTGTCCCCGGTGGATGCGGCCGCGCGCCAGCGGCTGTTGAAGGAGTGGAGCACCGCGGGAGGTCCGTCCACGGAGCCCGCCGTGCTCCATCGCCTCTTCGAGGAGCAGGTGGCGCGGACGCCGGACGCGGAGGCGCTCGTGTTCGGCTCCGAGCGGCTCACCTATGCGGAACTGGACGCGCGGGCCAACCAGCTCGCGCACCACCTGCGCGGGCTCGGCGTGAAGGCCGAGTCCCGGGTGGTGCTGTGCCTGGAGCGCTCCTCGGAGGCTCATCATTTCCATGCTGGGCGTGCTCAAGGCGGGTGGCGCGTACGTGCCGTTGGATCCGGCATGGCCCTCGGCGCGGCTCCAGTCGCTGGTGGAGGACTGCGGTGCCGCCGCGGTGCTCGTGCAGTCGTGGACCTCCGCATGGCTGGAGGGGAGGGCGGTGCCGCGCCTGGTGTTCGACACGCCAGCGGACCTCGAGGCGCTCTCCCGGGCCCCTCGGACGGCTCCCGAGGTGGAGGTGCACCCCGGACAGCTCGCGTACATCATCTATACGTCGGGCTCGACGGGCAGGCCCAAGGGCGTGCTGGTGGACCACCGCAACGTCTGCAACACCGTGCGGGTCTCCCGTTGGGCCTGGGCCGTGGGTCCGGGCAAGCGGGTGTTGCAGTTCGCCTCGGCGAGCTTCGACGCCTCGGTCTCGGAGATCTACGGCGCGTTGCTCGACGGCGCGGCGCTGGTGGTGGCCTCGCGCGAGGCCATCCAGCCCGGGCCGGAGCTGGCGCGGCTGCTGCGCGAGCAGCGGATCCACGCGGCGATGTTGACGCCCTCCGTGCTGGAGGTGACGCCCTGCGAGGCGCTGCCGCTGCTGGAAACGGTGATGGCGGCGGGCGAGGCCTGCAACCCCGGGCTGACGAAGCGCTGGGGCACGGGTCGACGCTTCATCAATGTGTACGGGCCCACGGAGATCACCATCTGCGCGACCCTGGCCGACTGCGTGCCGGGTGCGCCGGTGACGCCGCTCGGCCCACCGATCGGTGGCGCCCGGCTCTACGTGCTGGATGCGGACCTGCGCCCGGTGGCCCAGGGCGTGCGCGGTGAGCTGTACGTGGGCGGCGCGGGCGTGAGCCGGGGCTACCTCGGGCGGGCTGAGCTGACGGCCGAGCGCTACCTCCCGGAGCCCTTCAGTGGAGAGCCCGGGGCCCGCATGTACCGCACGGGCGACGTCGTGCGGTGGATGCCGGACGGACAGCTCGAGTTCTTTGGCCGCGCCGACGAGCAGGTCAAGGTGCGTGGCTTCCGTATCGAGCTGGGGGAGATCGAGGCCGCGCTGCGTGCCGAGCCCTCGGTGGGCGAGGCGGTGGTGGTGGTGCGCAAGGGCGCTCAGGGCGAATCAAAGCTGGTGGCGTACGTGGTGCCAAATACCCCGCCAAATACCCCTCTCCCTCCGGGAGAGGGACGGGGTGAGGGTGCCACGGCTCCCGGGTTGGATCTCTCCAGGCTGCGCGCCTTCCTGCGTGAGCGCCTGCCCGAGTACATGGTGCCCGCGGCCTTCGTGCCGCTCGCGGCGCTGCCCCTCAACACGAGCGGCAAGGTGGATCGCAAGGCGCTGCCCGCGCCGGAGCAGACGCGCGAGGTCCCCAGTGGCTACGAGCCGCCGCGCACCCCGGAGGAGCGCACGCTGGCAGAGGTCTGGGCCCAGGTGCTCGGGCACGAGCGGGTGGGCATCCATGACGACTTCTTCGAGCTGGGCGGCGACTCCATCCTCGCCATCCAGATCATCTCACGGGCCGGGCAGGCGGGAGTCCACGTCACCGCGAAGCAGCTCTTCACCCATCCGACGATCGCCCGGCTCGTCACGGTGGCGGGCTCGGCGCCGGGGATCGCCGCCGAGCAGTCGCTGGTGACGGGACCGGTGGTGGCCACCCCCATCCTGCGCTGGTTCTTCGAGCAGGAGCTGCCGGAGCCCCACCACTACAACCAGGCGCTCCTCTTCACCCTGTCCGAGCCGGTGGAGGCGGAGCTGCTCGAGCGGGCGCTGCGGCACCTGCGGCTGCACCACGACGCGCTGCGCCTGCGCTTCAGCCGGGACGCCGAGGGGTGGCACGCACGCAGCGGAGACGGCGAGGGCGTCTTCCCGTTGGAGCAGGTGGATCTCTCCGGGCTGGAACCGGCGGCGCGTCTCGCGGCCCTGGAGTCCCATGCCGCCCGGACGCAGGCCTCGCTGGAGCTGGAGAGCGGGCTGCTCGGGCGCGCGGTGCTGTACACTCTGGACGCGGGGGAGCCTCGCAAGCTGCTGCTCGTCCTCCATCACCTCGTGGTGGATGGGGTGTCGTGGCGGGTGCTGCTGGTGGATCTCCTCACGGTGCTGGCGCAGCTCCGGGCAGGGGCTCCGGCCGTCCTGCCGCCGAAGACCACCTCCTTCCAGCAGTGGGCGGAGCGGCTGGACGCCCATGCGCAGACGCCGGCCGCTCGCGAGGAGGCCGCGTACTGGTTGGGGCTGCCCTGGGATCGCGTGTCGCGCCTGCCCGTGGATCTCCCCGGCGGTGACAACACCACGGCTTCCGCCCGGCAGGTGGGCGTGGAGCTCGACGCCGCGGAGACGCGCGCGTTGCTCCACGACGTGCCGCGCGCCTGGCGGACGCGGATGGACGAGGTGCTCCTGGCCGCGGTGACGGAGGCCTTCCGCCGCTGGACGGGCGCACCGGGACTGCTCGTGGCCCTGGAGGGACACGGGCGCGAGGAGCTGCTGGCGGACGTGGACGTGTCGCGCACCGTGGGCTGGTTCACCAGCCTGTATCCGGTGCTGCTCGAGACGGGCGACGGGCTGGAGTCGGGGCTCAAGCGCGTCAAGGAGACGCTCCGGAGCATTCCCCGGCGCGGCATGGGGTTCGGCGTGCTGCGCTACCTCACGAGGGAGCCGGAGCTGTCCGCCCGCTTGAAGGCGCTCCCGGCGCCGGAGGTCTCCTTCAACTACCTGGGACAGGTGGACCACGTCCTGCCCGAGGGCTCGCCGCTCTCCCTGGCTTCCGAGCCGGTGGGCCCCACCGCGTCCGCCCGGGCCCCGCGTGCGCATCTGATCGACATCAACGCCATCGTCTCCCAGGGCCGGCTCCAGGTCTTCTGGACGTACAGCGGAAGCATCCATGCGCGGGAGACCGTCGAGGCGCTCGCGCGGGACTTCCAGCTCGCCCTGCGCGGGCTGATCTCCCGCTGCTCGGAGGAGGGCGTGGGAGGCTTCACGCCGTCCGACTTCCCGCTCGCACCGCTCGGGCAGGAGGCGCTGGACGCGCTGGTGGCGCGGGTGACGGGAGGGGATGCCCGGAGCCGGCGGAACCTCGAGGATCTCTACCCCCTCACGCCGCTCCAGCAGGGGCTGCTCTTCCATGTGCTCCAGGCCTCGGGCAGCTCGGGCGTGTACCTCAACCAGATGTCCTGGGAGGTGCACGGGGCGCTGGACGTCACCTCGGTGGCGCGGGCGTGGCAGGAGACGGTGGCGCGGCACACGGTGCTGCGGACGGCCTTCCTCTGGGAGGGCCTGGAGGCGCCGCTGCAACTGGTGATGCGGGAGGTGCAGCTCCCCATCCGCTCGGAGGACTGGCGCGAGGTTCCGCCCGGGGAGCGACAGGCCCGGCTCGCCGCGTGGCTGGAGGAGGATCGCCGCCGGGGCTTCGAGCTGGAGCGGGCGCCCCTGATGCGGCTGGCGCTGCTGCGCACCGGGGAGCAGTCGTGGTGCTTCGTGCTGAGCTACTCGCACCTGCTGCTGGATGGCTGGTCGTTGCCGCTGCTCATGGGCGAGGTGTTCGGACGTTACGAGGCCCGGGCTCGGGGACTCACGCGCTCCTGGCCCGAGGCGCGCCCCTACCGGGACTTCATCGAGTGGTTGAGCCGGAAGGATCTGGGAGAGGCGCGGGAGTTCTGGCGCCGCTCGCTCGCGGGGTTCAGCTCGCCCACGAGGGTGGCGGCCGATCGCGGACCGGTGCCGGACGGCACGCCCGTGCGCCGGGAGCAGCGGCTGCGGCTGGAGCCGGGGCAGGCCGCCGCGCTCCAGGCGTTCTCGCGCCGCCACCAACTCACCCTGGGCACGTGCCTCCAGGGCGCCTGGGCGCTGCTGCTGCGCCACCACTCGGGTGAGGACGATGTCGTCTTCGGCAACACGCTCTCCGGCCGCCCCGCGACGTTGCCTGGGGTGGAGGAGCTGGTGGGCCTGTTCATCAATACGCTCCCGGTGCGCGTGCGGGTGCCTCGCGGCCAGCCCGTGGGCGAGTGGTTGCGCGAGCTCCAATCGTGGCTGCTGGAGATGCGGCAGCACGACTACACGCCGCTGGTGGAGGTTCAGCGCTGCTCGGAGGTGCCGCTCGGGACGCCGCTCTTCGAGACGCTGGCGGTCGTGGAGAACTACCCGGTGGACGCCGCGCTCGGGAAGGGCTCGGAGCTGGAGATCCGCGACGTGCGGGGCCATGAGCTCGACAGCTTCCCGCTGACGCTGATCGTCGACACGCACCAGGGGCTGAGCCTGCACCTGTTCCATGACGAGCGCCGCATCGACGCGGCGGACGCGGCGCGGATGCTGGGGCACCTGAAGGTGCTGCTCGCGCGGATGGTGGAGTCGGCGGAGCGCCCGGTGGCGGAGCTGTCTCCGCTGGACGAGGGGGAGCGCCAGCGGGTGCTGCGCGAGTGGAACGCGACGGCGGTGGCGCGCGAGGACGGGGTGGGGCTCGCGGCGCTGCTGGAGGCGCAGGTGGCGCGCATGCCGGAGGCGCTGGCGGTGGGGATGGGTCCGGTGCGGCTCACCTTCCGCGAGCTGGACGCGAAGGCCAACCAGGTCGCGCACCGGCTGCGGCGGATGGGCGTGGGCCCGGACGTGCGGGTGGGCCTGTGCGTGGAGCGCTCTCTGGAGCTGGTGGTGGGCCTGTGGGGCATCCTGAAGGCTGGCGGCGCGTACGTGCCGTTGGATCCGGCCTATCCGCCCGAGCGGCTGCGCTACATGCTGGAGGACTCGGGGGCGGGAGTGGTGGTGACGGCGGGCGAGGCGGCTGAGGGGCTCGTGGGGCCCGGGCAGGCGCTGTTGCGGCTGGACGTGGAGCAGCAGGCGTTGCGCGCGGAGCCGGAGACGCCGGTGCCGGGCGGCGCGGGGCCGGAGCACCTGGCGTACGCCATCTACACCTCGGGCAGCACGGGTCGGCCGAAGGCGGTGATGGTGCGCCAGCGCGCGGTGGCCAACCTCATCGAGGCGCTGCACCGCGCGGTGTACGCGCCGCTGAAGCCGGGACAGCGGGTGAGCGTGAATGGCTCGGTGTCCTTCGACACGTCGGTGAAGCAGCTCTTCCAGGTGCTGCGCGGACACATGCTGGACCTGACGCCGGAGGCTCGTGCGCTTCGACAGTGAGGAGCTGCGCGGCTACCTGGAGCGGCAGCAGGTGGACGTCTTCGACTGCACGCCCTCTCAGCTCCAGTTGTTGCTGGAGACGGGCTGGTTGGAGGAGGCCACGCGTCCCGTCACCCTGCTGGTGGGCGGCGAGGCCATTTCCGAGACGCTGTGGCGGCGGCTGGCGGCCTCGCGCACGGTGCGGACGTTCAACGTGTACGGCCCCACCGAGTGCACGGTGGACGCGACGGTCTGCCCCGTGACGGAGGAGTACGAGCGTCCCGTGCTGGGCCGGCCCATCGAGAACGTGCGGCTGTACGTGCTGGACCGCGGCGGGCAACCGGTGGGCGTGGGCGTGGCGGGAGAGCTCTTCATCGGTGGAGCGGGGCTGGCGCGCGGGTACCTCGGGCGGCCGGACGCGACGGCCGAGCGCTTCGTGCCGGATGCCTTCAGCGGCGAGCCCGGAGCGCGGCTGTACCGCACGGGAGACCGGGCGCGGTGGTTGCCGGACGGGACGATGGAGTTCCTCGGGCGCGTGGACTTCCAGGTGAAGCTGCGAGGCCACCGCATCGAACTGGGCGAGGTGGAGTCCGCCCTGCGAGAGCAGCCCTCGGTGCGAGACGCGGTAGCCGTCGTCCGCGAATACGGGCCAGGAGACCAGCGCCTGGTGGCCTACGTGGTGCCAACTCCCCCAATTCCCCCAACTTCCCCTCTCCCCCCGGGAGAGGGACGGGGTGAGGGTCTACAGCCCCCCGGGTTGGATCTCTCCGGGCTGCGAGCGGCCCTCGAGACACGGCTGCCCAAGCCGATGATCCCCTCGGCCATCGTCGAGCTCCCCGCCTTCCCGCTCACGCCGAGCGGCAAGGTGGACCGCAAGGCACTCCCGCTGCCGGGAGCCATCCAGGCGGCCACGGGCTTCATCCCGCCGCGCACGGACACGGAGCGGAAGCTGGCGGAGCTGTGGTCGCGCACGCTGGGCGTGGAGCGCGTGGGCGTGACGGACTCCTTCTTCGAGCTGGGAGGGCACTCGCTGCTGGCCACGCAACTGGTCTCGCGGGTGCGAGGCACCTTCGGGGTGGAGCTGCCGCTGCGCGCCGTCTTCGAGTCGCCCACGTTGGAGGGGCTCGCCCGCCGGGTGGAGGAGGCGCCGCGGATGGCCACGGGCGCGGCCGCACCGCCGCCGCTGGTGGCGTACCGGGGCCCGAAGGAGGAGGTCCCGCTCAGCTTCGCGCAGCAGCGGCTGTGGTTCCTGGAGCGGCTGCGGCCCGGAAGCGTGGCCTACAACATCCCCTATGGCGTCCGGCTGACGGGCACCCTGGAACTCGAGGCCCTGGAGCGGGCGCTGGAGACGATCGTCCAGCGCCACGAGGTGCTGCGCACGGTGTTCGGTGAGCACGAGGGCAGGCCGGTGGCGCGTGTCGCGGAGCGGATGAAGGTGCCGCTCGGGCGGGTGGAGCTCTCGGGGCTCGGGGTGGACGAGCGGGAGGCCGAGGTGCACAGGCTCGCGGAGCGGGAGGCGCTGAGGCCCTTCGCGCTCGCGGAGGGGTCGCTGCTGAGGACCGTGCTGCTGCGCCTGGGAGAGCGCGAGCACGTGCTGCTGCTGACGGTGCACCACATCGTCACGGACGGCTGGTCCACGGGCATCTTCGTGCGGGAGCTGGCGGCGCTGTACGCGGCCTTCACGCGCGGGGAGCCGGGCCCGCTGGCGGAGCTGCCGTTGCAGTACTCGGACTACGCGAGGTGGCAGCGCGAGTGGTTGAAGGGCGAGGTGCTGGAGGCACAGCTCGCGTACTGGAGGCAGCGGCTGGCGGGCAGTCCGCCCGTGTTGAACCTGCCGCTGGACAGGCCGCGCGCCGAGGAGCCGGAGTTCCACGCGGGCACGAGGCCGTTCTCCCTGCCGGGGGAGCGCCTGGCGCGGCTCGAGGCCCTGGGGCGGCGCGAGGGGTGCAGCCTCTTCATGGTGCTGCTCGCGGGCTTCCAGGCGGTGCTGGCGCACTGGAGCGGGCAGGAGGACGTGGTGGTGGGCACGCCGGTGGCGGGGCGCACGCGGGTGGAGGTGGAGGGGCTGATCGGCTTCTTCGTCAACACGCTGGTGCTGCGCACGCAGGTGGGCGGAGCGCCGACGTTCCGGGAGCTGCTGGCGCGGGTGCGCGAGGTGGCGCTGGGGGCGTACGCGCACCAGGACGTGCCCTTCGAGAAGCTGGTGGAGGAGCTGCGGCCGGTGCGGGACGTGCGGTACACGCCGCTCTTCCAGGTGATGTTCTCGCTGCAGAACGTGCCCCGCGCGTCGCTGGAGCTGCCGGGCCTCACGCTCACCGGCCTCGAGACGGTGACGGACAGCTCGAAGTTCGATCTCTCGCTGTCGCTGGAGGAGGCGGAGGGCGGAGTGCGAGGGCAGCTCATCTACAACGCCCGGCTCTTCGACGAGGGCACGGCGGCGCGGTGGATGACGGAGCTGGAGGCGTTGCTCGGCGCGGTGGCGATGGAGCCGGATCAGCCGCTTCCGCGCCTGTTGGGAGAGGGCACCGGGGCGCGCCCCATGCCACCTCCGCCGCTGCTTCCCGCGCACCCGGCGCGGCTCGGGTACGTGGAGCCCGAGGGCCCGGTGGCACCCAGCCTGGCCCGGCTCTGGCGCGAGCTGCTCCGGGTGGAGCGGGTGGGCATGCACGACAACTTCTTCGACCTGGGCGGGCACTCGCTGCTGGCCACGCAGCTCGTGTCGCGGGTGCGCAAGGAGCTCGGGGTGGAGGTGCCGCTGCGGGCCCTCTTCGATGCGCCGACGCTCGGGGCTCTGGCCGCGCGCATCACCTCGGTGGGTGGGGCGGCGGCCACGGCGGCACCCCTGGTCCGGGCGGTGGACACGGACGGGCCGCCGCAGCTCAGCTTCGCCCAGCAGCGGCTGTGGTTCATGGAGCAGCTCCAGTCGGAGAGCACGGCGTACAACATTCCCTATGCGCTGCGGCTGGAGGGCCGGTTGGAGCGGGAGGCGCTGGAGCGCGCACTGGAGGAGGTGGTGCGCCGGCACGAGGTGCTCCGGGCCTCCTTCAAGAGTCAGGCGGGCGAGCCGGTGATGCACATCGCCGAGCCGCCGCGGCTGCCGCTGTCACCAGTGGACCTGTCGGAGATGGACGCGGGACAGCGGCGCGAGGCGGTGGAGTTCTTCGCCTCCGAGGAGTCGCTCCGGCCCTTCGAGCTGTCGCGGGCTCCGCTGCTGCGGGCGACGCTGCTGCGGCTGGGAGAGCGGGAGCACGTGCTGTTGCTGACGGTGCACCACATCGCCTTCGACGGCTGGTCGGCCTCCATCCTCTTCCGGGAGCTGGCGGCGCTGTATGACGCCTTCTGCCGTGGGGCGCCGAGCCCCCTGCCGGAGCTGGCGCTGCGGTACGCGGACTACGCGAGGTGGCAGCGGGGGTGGCTGAAGGGCGAGGTGCTGGAGTCGCAGCTCGCGTATTGGAGGCAGCGGCTCGCGGACAGTCCGCGGGTGTTGGACCTGCCGCTGGACAAGCCGCGTCCGGCCCAGAGGTCCCCGCGTGCGGGCCGGGTGCCGGTGGTGCTGTCGCTCGAGCTGAGCGAGGCGCTGGAGGCCCTGGCGCGTGAGGAGGGCAGCAGCCTGTTCATGGTGCTGTTGGCGGGCTACCAGGCGCTGCTGGCGCGCTGGACCGGCCAGGAGGACGTGGTGGTGGGCACGCCGGTGGCGGGGCGCACGCGGGCGGAGGTGGAGGGACTGATCGGTGTGTTCGTCAACACGCTGGTGCTGCGCACGGATGTGAGCGGAGCGCCCGCGTTCCGGGAGCTGCTGGCGCGGGTGCGTGAGGTGGCGCTGGGGGCGTACGCGCACCAGGACGTGCCCTTCGAGAAGCTGGTGGAGGAGCTGAGGCCGGAGCGTGAGTCGGGGCACTCGCCGCTCTTCCAGGTGCTGTTCGTCATGGAGAACCTCCCGGCGCGCGAGGTGGCGCTGCCGGAGCTGAAGCTGTCGCCGGTGGAGCGGGAGGGCGTGGAGGCGAAGCTGGATCTGACGTTGGGCTTCACTCGGACGCCGGAGGGGCTGCGGGGCGTGTTCCTGTACGACGCGGCGATCTTCGAGCCGGAGACGATCCATCGGTTGGCGAGGCACCTGGAGACGCTGTTGGCGGCGGTGGCGCGGGCGCCGGAGCGGCGGGTGACGGACGTGGAGCTGCTGGTGGGGGAGGAGCGGGCCCGGGTGTTGGAGGAGTGGAGCCGGGGGCCGCGGGTGGAGGGGTCGGTGGAGAGCCTGGCGCGGGTGCTGGAGCTCCAGGTGGCGAGGACGCCGGAGGCGCTGGCGGTGGAGGGGAGCGGGCAGCGGCTGAGCTACCGGGAGCTGGAGGCGAGAGCCCGGAGCCTCGGGCACCGGCTGCGGCGCGAGGGCGTGGGCCCGGAGGTGCGCGTCGGCGTGCTGCTGGAGAAGAGCGTGGAGGCGGTGGTGGCCTTCTGGGGCATCCAGAAGGCGGGGGGCGTGTACGTGCCGCTGGAGGCGGTGCTGCCCGCGGAGCGCCTGGAGTGGATGGCTCGGGACGCGGGCGTGCGCGCGGTGGTGACGAGGCGCGGCCTGGAGGCGCGGTGCCGGTTGCCCGAGGCCGTGTCCGTGGTGCGGCTGGAGGAGCTGGAGGAGACGGCGGGCGAGCTGGAGGCGGGAGTCCAGCCGGGCAATGCCGCCTATATCCTTTATACGTCGGGCAGCACGGGGCGGCCCAAGGGCGTGGTGGTGACGCACGAGGGCGCGTGCGATCTGGTGCGTAGCAAGGCTCGGGCGTTTGGGGTGGGAGCGGACAGCCGGGTGATGCAGCTCGCGTCGCTGGGCTTCGATGCTTCCATCTGGGAGTACCTGCTGCCGGTGTCGGTGGGCGGGGCGCTGTACGTGCCCGCGGGCGGGAGGGTTCCGCTGGGCGAGGAGCTGCGGCGCGAGCTGGTGGAGGGCGCGGTGACGGTGGTGACGCTGCCGCCCTCGGTGCTGGCGCTGCTGCCGGACGAGGGGCTGGAGAACCTGGAGGTGGTGAAGTCCGTGGGCGAGGCCTGTCCGGCCGGGCTGGTGGAGCAGTGGGGCAGGGGCCGGCGCTTCATCAACGGGTATGGCCCCACGGAGGTGACGGTGTGCGCCACGTGGGAGGAGTGCGTGCCAGGCGGAGGCCGGCCGGGCATTGGCGGGCCGCTGGGCAACGTGCGCGCCTACGTGCTGGACGGGGCGATGCGGCCGGTGCCTCCGGGAGTGGCCGGAGAGCTGTACCTGGGAGGCCCTGGGTTGGCGCGGGGCTACGTGGGGAGGCCGGAGCTGACGGCGGAGCGCTTCGTCCCGGATGCGCTCAGTGGCGAGCCGGGAGCGCGGCTGTACCGCACGGGGGACGTGGTGCGGTGGAGGGCGGACGGGCGGCTCGACTTCCTGGGCCGGGTGGACGCGCAGGTGAAGGTGAACGGCGTGCGCATCGAGCCGGGCGAGGTGGAAGCCGCGCTGCGGGAGCTGGCCGGGGCGAGGCAGGCGCACGTGAAGGCGTGGAAGGGCCCCTCGGGCGAGTCGCGGCTGGTGGCGTACGTGGTGCCAAATACCCCTCGCCCGCCGGGAGAGGGTCGGGGTGAGGGTGCCACGGGCCCCGGGTTGAGCCTCGAGGCCGTGCGTACCAGGCTGAAGCAGCGGCTGCCGGAGTACATGCTGCCGTCGGCCCTGGTGGTGCTGGAGGCCCTCCCCCTGACGTCCAGCGGCAAGGTGGATGGACGGGCCCTGCCCGCTCCGGAGGAGGCCCGCCCGGCGGCGAGGGCCATCGTCGCGCCGAGGAATGAGCTGGAGCGCGAGCTGGCGCACCTCTGGGAGGAGTTGCTCGGGGTGGAGCCGGTGGGAGTGACGGACTCCTTCTTCGAGCTGGGTGGGCACTCGCTGATGGCCACGCAGCTCGTGTCGCGGGTGCGCCAGGAGGCCTCGGGGTGGAGGTGCCGCTGCAGGCCATCTTCGATGCACCGACACTGGAGGCCCTGGCCGCGCACATCACCGCGGGGGGGGGGACGGCGGCCGAGACGGCGCCCCTGGTCCGGGCGGCGGACACGGACGGGCCGCCGCCGCTCAGCTTCGCGCAGCAGCGGCTGTGGTTCCTGGAGCAGCTCCAGCCGGGGAATACGGCGTACAACATCCCCGTCGCGCTGCGGCTGGAGGGCCCGCTCGACACGGTGGCGCTGGAGCGCGCGCTGGAGGAGGTGGTGCGCCGGCACGAGGTGCTCCAGGCCACCATCGAGAGCCGGGAGGGCGAGCCGGTGCTGCGCTTCTCCGGGCCCTTGCGGCTGCCGCTGACGCCGGTGGACCTGTCGGGACTGGACGCCGGGCCGCGGAGCGAGGCGGTGGAGCGGCTCGCCTCCGAGGAATCGCTCCGGCCCTTCGAGCTGTCGCGGGGGCCGCTGCTGCGCGCGACGCTGCTGCGGCTGGGGGAGCGGGAGCACGTGCTGTTGCTGACGGTGCACCACATCGTCTTCGACGGCTGGTCTGCGGGCATCCTCTTCCGGGAGCTGGCGGCGCTGTATGACGCCTTCGGCCGTGGGGCGCCGAGCCCCTTGCCGGAGCTGTCGCTGCGGTACGCGGACTACGCGAGGTGGCAGCGGGAGTGGCTGAAGGGCGACGTGTTGGAGACGCAGTTGGGGTACTGGCGCCGGCAGCTCGCGGGCAGTCCGTCCTTGCTGCGGCTTCCGCTGGACAAGCCGCGCGCCCCGGCCCGGACGCCGAGGGCGGGCCAGGTGCCGGTGGTGCTGTCGCGCGAGCTGAGCGAGGCGCTGGAGGCCCTGGCGCAGCGAGAGGGGAGCAGCCTGTTCATGGTGCTGCTGGCGGGCTTCCAGGCGTTGCTGGCGCGCTGGAGCGGGCAGGAGGACGTGGTGGTGGGCACGCCGGTGGCGGGGCGCACGCGGACGGAGGTGGAGGGGCTGATCGGCCTGTTCATCAACACGCTGGTGCTGCGCACGGACGTGAGCGGAGCGCCGACGTTCCGGGAGTTGCTGGGGCGGGTGCGCGAGGTGGCGCTGGGGGCGTACGCGCACCAGGACGTGCCCTTCGAGAAGCTGGTGGAGGAGCTGAGGCCGGAGCGGGAGCTGCGGCACTCGCCGCTCTTCCAGGTGATGCTCGTGCTCCAGAACACGCCGAGCCACGGGGTCTCGCTGCGGGAGCTGAAGCTGTCGCCGGTGGAGAAGGAGGGACCGGCGGCGAAGCTGGATCTGACGTTGGGCTTCGCGCCGACGCCGGAGGGGCTGCGGGGCGTGTTCTCCTACGACACGTCGCTCTTCGAGCCGGAGACGATCCATCGGCTGGCGAGGCACCTGGAGACGCTGCTGACGGCGGTGGCGGAGGCGCCGGAGCGGCGGGTGACGGACGTGGAGTTGCTGTCCGGGGAGGAGCGGGCCCGGGTGCTGGAGGAGTGGAGCCGGGGACCGCGGGTGGAGGGGGCGGTGGAGAGCCTGGCGCGGGTGCTGGAGGCTCCAGGCGGCGAGGACGCCCGAGGTGGTGGCGGTGGAGGGGAGCGGGCAGCGGCTGAGCTACCGGGAGCTGGAGGCGAGAGCCCGGAGCCTCGGGCACCGGCTGCGGCGCGAGGGCGTGGGCCCGGAGGTGCGCGTCGGCGTGCTGTTGGAGAAGAGCGTGGAGGCGGTGGTGGCCTTCTGGGGCATCCAGAAGGCGGGGGGCGTGTACGTGCCGCTGGAGGCGGTGCTGCCCGCGGAGCGCCTGGAGTGGATGGCTCGGGACGCGGGAGTGCGCGCGGTGGTGACGAGGCGCGGGCTGGAGGACAGGTGCCGGCCGCCGGAAGGAGTCGCGGTGGTGGTGCTGGAGGAGGTGGGCGAGGACGCGGGCCCGCTGGAGAGCGGCGTGCGCTCGGGCAACGCGGCCTATGTCCTCTACACCTCCGGAAGCACGGGACGGCCGAAGGGCGTCGAGGTGACGCACGAGGGCGCGTGCGATCTCGTCCGGGGGAAGGCGGGGGAGTTCGGAGTGGGGGCGGAGAGCCGGGTGATGCAATTCTCGTCGCTGGGCTTCGACGTGTCGCTCTGGGACTACCTGCTGACGGTGTCGGTGGGCGGGACGCTGTACGTGCCCGCGGGAGGGAAGGTGCCGTTGGGGGAGGAGCTGCGGCGCGAGCTGGTGGAGGGAGCGGTGACGGTGCTGGCGCTGCCGCCCTCGGTGCTGGCGCTGCTGCCGGACGAGGGGCTGGAGCACCTGCGGGTGGTGATGGTCGCGGGCGAGGCGTGCCCGCGGGAGCTGGTGGAGCGGTGGGGCAGGGGCCGGCGTTTCGTCAACGGGTATGGCCCCACGGAGGTGTCGGTGCTCGCCACGTGGGAGGAGTGCGTCCCCGGGGAGAGCCGTCCGCCGATTGGAAGGCCGCTGGCCAACACGCAGACGTACGTGCTGGACGGGGCGATGAGGCCGGTGCCTCCGGGAGTGGCGGGAGAGCTGTACCTGGGAGGACCGGGGCTGGCGCGGGGCTACGTGGGAAGGCCGGAGCTGACGGCAGAGCGCTTCGTGCCCAACCCCTTCGGCCGGGAGCCGGGCGAGCGCCTGTACCGCACGGGAGACCTGGTGCGGTGGCGGGCGGACGGGCGGCTGGACTTCCTGGGCCGCGTGGACGCGCAGGTGAAGGTGAACGGCGTCCGGATCGAACCGGGAGAGGTGGAGGCTGCGCTGCGGGAGCTGGCCGGGGTGAGGCAGGCGCACGTGAGGGCCTGGAAGAGCCCCTCGGGCGAGTCGCGGCTGGTGGCGTACGTGGTGCCAAATACCCCTCTCCCGCCGGGAGAGGGACGGGGTGAGGGTGCCACGGGCCCCGGGTTGAACCTCGAGGCCGTGCGTACCTGGCTGAAGCAGCGGCTGCCGGAGTACATGCTGCCGTCGGCCCTGGTGGTGCTGGAGGCCCTCCCCCTGACGTCCAGCGGCAAGGTGGATGGACGGGCCCTGCCCGAGCCCGGGGAAGCGCGCCGGGAAGGCCGGGCCTCCGTCCCGCCGAGGGATGAGCTGGAGCGGGAGCTGGCGCACATCTGGGAGGAGGTGCTCGGGGTGAAGCCGGTGGGAGTGACGGACAGCTTCTTCGAGCTGGGGGGCCAGTCCCTGTTGGCGGTGCGGCTGGTGGCGCGGCTGCGGGAGCGGTGGGGACACGCCGTCCCGCTGGCGGCGCTCTTCGAGGGGCCCACCATCGAGGCGCTCGCGGCCCGGCTGCGCGCGGGCCTTCCCTCGACCGTCCAGGGCAACCGGGTGACCCTGCAGCCCGAGGGCACGGGCACGCCGGTCTTCTGGGTGCACCCGGTGGGGGGCAACGTCCTGTGCTACGCGGAGCTGGCGCGGCACCTGGGCACCGGGCGTCCCTTCCATGCGCTGCAGGCCACGGGGCTGGATGGGAGCGAGGCCCCCCTCACACGGGTGGAGGACATGGCCCGCCGGTACGTGGAGCAGGTGCGCGCGGTGCAGCCCGAGGGGCCGTACCTCCTCGGAGGCTGGTCACTGGGCGGGACGGTGGCCTACGAGATGGCGAGGGAGCTGCGGCGTCAGGGGCAGGAGGTGGCCCTGCTGGTGCTGCTCGACAGCTTCGCCCCCGCCGGGCAGTCCACGCCGGAGCCGGAGGCCGCCACGCTGCTGGCGGGCTTCGCGGCGGACCTGGCCCGGAGCGCCGGACGCGAGCTGTCCCTCACGCCCGAGTCCCTCGCGGGCCTGTCCCCCGACGAGCAGCTCCGCGCCCTCTGGACGCGGGCCCGTGAGGCCGGATTGCTGCCTCCCGGGATGGGCCTGGAGGAGCTGCGGACGCTGCTGGAAGTGGCCCGGGCGAACCTGCGCGCGGTGGCCAGCTACAACCCCGAGCCCTCCGAGGGGCGGATGCTGCTGCTCCGGGCGCGCGACGCGCGGAAGGGCGCCACGGTGGACGCCACGCATGGCTGGGGGCGGCTCGCCGCCTCGGGGCTCACCGTGGAGGACGTCCCGGGCGACCACCACAGTGCCCTCCGGGCGCCGCACGTCACCGAGCTGGCACAGCGGCTCACGCGCTGGCTGGAGGAGGCGGAGCGGGCGGCGTCAGGGCGCGGGGAGCGCGGCGCGGGTTGAGACCCGGGCCGGGGCTGCGGCACTGGGGGGAGGGGCGAAAACATCGACCACCCCCTGGGCCACCGCCGCGGCGAAGGCCTCCAGGGTGCGCTCCTCGCGCCAGCGCTCCACCTCCTCGAGGTCCAGCGCGTGGTGCGTCTCGATGATGACCGAGGGCATGGGCGGCTTGCGCAGCACGAAGATGCGCTGTCCGGGCAGGTGCCGGCTCACGAAGGTCCCCGGCTGCTCGGAGTCGGGGGCGTAGAGGCCCACGTAGTCCTCTCCACCGTAGGGCAGGAAGCCCGCGTCGCCCATGCGCCGGGCCAGGGCCCGGGCCAGGGTGAGCCGTTGGGAGAGCAGGGGCTCGGCGATGTCATCGGCGTAGAGCACGCTGTACCCGGGGGCCGAGTCGTTCCTCAGGCACACCTGCTCCATCGTGCTCTGCCACCAGCGCGCCTCCCCCCGTGAGTCCGAGTGGAGGCTCACGAAGAGCTGGGCCCGCCAGCGCTCGGCCTGCTCGAGCCGGTCCTGGTACGTGGGCCGCTGCCCGGACTTCCGGCTCACCTTCACCTGGAAGTGCCCGGTGGCCTCCAGCCGCTTCGCCAGATCCTCGGCCACGCGGAGCGTGTGGGCCGCCTCCGGCTCGCAGGTGACGGAGGTGTTCCCATCGTTCCCGGGGGCGCCGTGTCCCGCGTCCAGGTAGATGCGCTTCCTTCCGAAGCCCTTGGGAAACTCCACCTGGGCGACGGTAAGGGGGGCGCTCGCGGTCGGCCAGCGGGGTGGGGCCTCGGGAGCGGGCGCGGCGATCACCGCGGGGGAGGGGACGGCTTCGGGCGGAGGGGGCGCGGCGCGGGCCTGCTCCTCGCATCCGGCGGACAGGCCCAGGATCAGGATCAGCGGCCAGGGGGTGCTCTTCGACATGTCTCCTCGGACCCCGGCCGACTGTCCGGCGTTCCCACCGAGCATACACGGGGCCAACGAGGACAAATGACAACGGGCAGGCCCCCTGTCCGGAGACCTGCCCGCCGTCCAACTTCAGTCCTGACTCAGGACCGCGCCAGGCGCGGACCTCGGTCCGCTAGGCGCGGACCTCGGGAGCCTGCTCCGTCTGGACGGGGACCGACTTCTCCCCACCCTCGGGAGGAGCGATCGGCGTCTTGAACGGAGACGTCTCCAGGGCGGCCTCGAGCACCTCGTCCATGCGGGTGGCGAAGATGAACTCGATCTCGTTCCTCGCCTGCTCCGGCACGTCCTGCAGATCCTTGCGGCAGCGCTCCGGGAGGATGACGCGCTTGATGCCGGCGCGGTGAGCCGCGAGCACCTTCTCCTTGATGCCGCCCACCGGCAGGACCAGGCCACGCAGCGTGGCCTCGCCCGTCATCGCCGTGTCGCCGCGCACCCGGATGCCCGTCAGCAGGCTGGTGAGCGCGGTGAGGATCGTCACGCCCGCGGAAGGACCATCCTTGGGGATGGAGCCCGCCGGGAAGTGCAGGTGCAGATCCGTCTTCTCGAGGAAGTTCGGATTGATGCCGAGCGCCTCCGCCTTGCTGCGCAGGTAGCTCAGCGCGGCCGTGGCGCTCTCCTTCATCACGTCGCCGAGCTGGCCGGTGAGCGTCATGCCGCCCTTGCCCGCCATCTTGGTCGCCTCGATGAAGAGCAGGTCTCCACCGGCCGCCGTCCAGGCCAGACCCGTGGACACGCCGGGCACCTCGGTGCGCTCGGCGACCTCGGAGTAGAACATCTCGGGCCCCAGGATCTCCTTCACCCGGTTGCCGTCCACGTTCTGCTTGTCCAGCTTGCCGCCGGCCACTTCCACCGCCACGGCGCGGCACAGGTCCGCGATGCGCCGCTCGAGGTTACGCACACCGGCCTCGCGCGTGTACGCGGTGGTCAGCGTGAGCAGGGCCTCGTCGGTGATGGTGATGTGGTCCGGGCTCAACCCGTGCTCCTTGAGCTGCTTGGGCACCAGGTGGATGCGCGCGATGCTCTGCTTCTCCTCGAAGGTGTAGCCGGACAGCTCGATGATCTCCATGCGGTCACGGAGCGGGCCAGGGATCGGATCCAGCTGGTTCGCCGTGGCGATGAAGAGCACCTTGGACAGGTCGAACGCCACGTCCAGGTAGTGGTCGCTGAACGTGTTGTTCTGCTCCGGGTCCAGCACCTCGAGCAGGGCCGCGCTCGGATCGCCGCGGAAGTCCGCGCCGAGCTTGTCGATTTCATCGAGCATCATGACCGGGTTCTTGGTCCCGGCCTTCTTCATGCTCTGGATGAACCGGCCCGGCAGCGCGCCGACGTAGGTCCGCCGGTGGCCACGGATCTCCGCCTCGTCACGCACACCACCGAGCGACAGGCGCACGAACTTGCGGCCCACCGCCTTGGCGATGCTCTGACCCAGCGACGTCTTGCCGACACCCGGCGGCCCCACCAGGCAGAGGATGGGCCCACGCATGTCGTTCTTGAGCTTGCGGACGGCCAGGTACTCCAGGATGCGCTTCTTCACCTTCTTGATGCCGAAGTGATCCTTGTCGAGCGTCTGGCGCGCGTTCTCGATGTCGAGGTTGTCCTCGCTGAGCTTGGCCCAGGGGAGATCCGCGATCCAATCGAGGTAGGTGCGCGCGACGGTGTACTCGCTGGAGGCCGCCGGAATCGTCTTCAGGCGGTTGAGCTCCTTGTTGGCCACCTTCTCGACCTCGGGCGGCAGGCCGGCCTTCTTCAGGCGCTCCTGCAGCTCGTCGAGCTCCTCCTCCTCCTCGCCCATCTCGCCGAGCTCTTCCTTGATCGCCTTGAGCTGCTGGCGCAGGTAGTACTCGCGCTGGGTCTTCGACATCTCGCCCTTCACGGCGGAGTCGATCTTGTTGGAGAGCTTGAGGATCTCGCGCTTGCGGTTGAGCAGCTCGAGCACGAGCTTCATCCGGGCCTTGAGGTCCACGGTCTCGAGGACGGCCTGCTTCTCCTCGATGGGGACGTCCACGTTGGCGGCGATGAGGTCCGCCAGGTGGCCCGGGTGGGTGATGGACTCCACCAGCTCGGTGGCGGCGGCCGGCAGCTCGGGCATCAGCTCGATGACCTCGCGCGCCAGCTTCTTGAGGTTGATGCCCAGGGCCTCGACCTCGACGTTCTCGGCGGCCGTCCGGTCCTCCACGGCCTCCACGCGGGCCTTGAGGTAGGGGGCCTCCTGGACCAGGTCCATGACGCGGAAGCGCGCCAGACCCTGGACGACGAGCGAGTAGTTGTCCTCGCCCATCTTGAGGAGCTTCACGATGCGGGCCACGGTGCCCATCGTGTAGAGGTCGGACGCACCGGGATCCTCCTCCTCGGCGCGGCGCTGGGTGACGACGCCGATCACCTGGTCGTCACGCACGGCGTCCTTGATGAGGGCGATCGTCTTCTGACGGCCCACCGCGAGCGGCAGCACGCCGCCCGGAAAGAACACGGAATTACGCAGGGGGAGGATGGGCAGGACCTGCGGAATGTCCTCCTTGTTGATCATCCCCGGGGGCGCCATTGCAGCCGGCATGGCCGCAGCGCCGGAACCCTTCTTCTTGTCGTCGGACATGTAGTCGATGCCTCGGTTTCCAGCCCGGCCGGAGAGCATCCGGGCCGGTAGAACTACTTAGTTGTCGATCTTCTGTGAGAGTTGACTCAACGTAGCAACCAAAACGGACATGGCAAACGCGACCTGCATTTTTCGTGTAGGCCGTCGGGTGCCGGACGGTTGCTCGCACATCGCCTGAAGGTGGGGCATGTTGCGTGGCCCCCCCTTATGTTGCGGCACGGCGCGCGCTACGCCGGGCCGCGTTCGCAGGAGACCCCCATGATGCATCCCATGCGTTCGAGCGCGCTGCTGGCCATCGCCCTGTGGGGCGTGGCGTGTACCACGCCGGTGGAGGAGCCCGGCTCCACGTTGCCCGGCCGTTGCCAGGTGGACGCCCCGCTGATCTCGGCGCAGAAGACGGATCTGCTCTTCGTCATCGACAATTCGGGCTCGATGGCCGAGGAGCAGGCGGCCATTGCCACCGAGCTTCCCCGCGTTCCTGGACGAGCTCCGGCGGGGAAACGACGTGGAGCAGGACTTCCGCGTGGGGGTCATCACGACGTCGGTCTACCTGAACGCGTTCTATGATAACCGCGAGCAGTTCACGGAGTTTCCCGATCAGGCGGGCCGGTTGCAGCCGGTCCCTGACGAACGGGGCCGGCCCACGGCTGAACGCTACCTGGACGAGGGCGACCCGGAGCTGCTGGAGAAGTTCCGCCGGATGGTGCAGGTGGGGACGAGCGGCAGCGGGCAGGAGACGCCCTTCGAGGCGGTGAGGCTGGCGGTGACGCCGCCGCTGACGACGACGCCGGTGGGCGAGGGAGGCAACGGAGGCTTCCTGAGGGACGGGGCGCGGCTGCTGGTGGTGGTGGTGTCGGACGAGGAAGATTGCAGCTCCACGGAGAGGCCGCCGCGGGTGCTGCTGACGGAGGACACGAGCCGGGACCTGTGCAGCGAGCAGGCGGATCGATTGACGCCGGTGCAGGAGTACGTGCGGCTGTTCCGGAACCTGGCGGACGGGACGGGAGCGACGCGCGAGGTGCTGTGGGCGACGATCGGGCCCGTGGGGCTGACGGACAAGCGGGCGGAGGCGGTGCTGGACCGGACGGCGCAGGGGACGTTCGTGCGCAACGTGGATTGCCCGACGTCGTACGGACCGGGATACCGGCAGCGGGAGATGGCGTCGCTGTTCGATACAGGGCTGAAGAACCTGGACTCCATCTGCCGGGCGAGCTTCCGGGAGACGCTGGTGTCCATCGCGACACTGGCGAGGACGTCGCAGAGCATCGAGGTGGTGAACCTGCCGGACGCGAGGCTGGCGCAGGTGCTGGTGACGCGGGAGGACGGGTCGGTGCAGACGTGCAGCGTGGTGGGGGGAGATCTGACGTACGAGCCGTCGTCGGAGCGGAGGGCGGCGCGCCTGTACTTCCAGTCCTCGTGCCCGCGGAGACCGACGGACAAGAAGCTGGAAGTGAAGCTGCTCTGCGCCAACTGAGCCGAGCCAACCCCCCAAGCCAACCCACCCCCCCCAAGCCAACCCACGCCCCCAACCACCCCTCTCCCTCCGGGAGAGGGACGGGGTGAGGGTGCCCGGACCGCGGGTTGAGCCTGTGTAACCCCCCGAGGTTCCTGGAAGAGAGAGCCAGGGTGAGGGTCTGTCGCCTGCCCTGCGCACCCACCCGGGGAACCGTAGAAAACCAGCCGCCCGGCTGATCACCAGGCGACATTTCCTGGCGCATGTCAGGCCGCTCGTCATACTGAACCCAGTTTCAGGTCCAGTGCGGGACGAGGGACGTGATGAGTGCGACGGCCGGGAAGGTGTCGGTGACGGTGGAGGCGCTGCGGGAGCAGATCCGCCGGTTGCAGGCAGCGCCGAGGAAGTACCTGGCGGCGCTGAGGACGGGGGTGGAGGCCTTCGACGAGCTGCTGCCGGGGGGAGGGCTGCCGTTGGGGCAGGTGGTGGAGCTGTGGGGGGAGGCGGCGTCGGGGAGGACGAGCCTGGCGCTGAGGGCGGTGGCGTCGGCGCACCGGGAAGGGCGGCTGTGCGCGTACGTGGATGGACCTGGGGAGCTCTACCCACCGGCGGCGGTGGCCGCGGGGGTGGATCCCACCCGGCTGCTGATCGTGCGGCCGAAGACGGCGGAGCAACTGGCGTGGTCGGCGGTGCAGCTCGTGCGGAGCGGGGCGTTCGCGTGCGTGGTGTTGGACCTGACGCGGAGCCCGAAGGGCACGGGCGGAGTGCGGCTGTCCCCGGCGGAGGGTAAGCGGCTGATGGACGCGGCGGGGCGAGGCGGGAGCCTGCTGCTGCTGCTGACGGCGCCGGAGGCCCCTGGGGACGGGATGATGCGGCTGCGCACGGAGGCGCGAGACGACGAGGGCCTGTCGGTGGAGGTGGTGCGAAGCCGGCAGGGAGGAATCGGCTCGAGGACGCTGGTGCCGTGGAAGGCGCTCTATCCGGAGCTGGAGGGAGGCGAGTCCCCGTGGGGTGCGGAGCTGCCGCCGGCGGAGGCCGTGACGGTGCCGGAGCTCCCGAGGGAGCAGCCCCCGTCGGAAGGACACCGGGGAATCCTGTGGCAGCGGCCGGGGCGGGACACGCCGATGCCGTCGCTGCGAGCGAGCCTGGATGCGGGCACGGCCCTGCACTGAGGCGAGGGGAGGGGAACGGACATGCGGTTGGGGTATCTGCACTTTTCGCGCTTCCCGGTGCAGCGCAAGGTCATCGAGCTGCCGGAGCTGACGGGCAGACCGTTCGTGCTGGTGGAGGAGGTGCGAGGCCAGCAGCGGGTGGCGTGCGCGTCCACGAGTGCGCTGAAGGCGGGCGTGAAGCAGGGGATGACGCTGACGGCGGCGACGGCGCTGGAGCCCGAGCTGAGACACTTCCCGTACCGGCCGGAGGAGGAGCGGCGGGCGCTGGTGGGCATTGGCGAGATGCTGATGGGGCTGGCGCCGGGCTTCCAGTTGTCGGAGCCGGACGGGCTGTGGTTCGACGCGAGCGCGGCGAACCTGGTGAAGGGGGAGGAAGGGCTGTGCGCGAAGGTGCTGGCGCAGTGCTCGGAGCTGGGGTGGAGGGGGAGGGTGGTGGTGGCCTCGGAGAAGTTCACCGCGAGGGCGCTGGCGAGGCATGGGGCGCCGCGGATGAGCGTGGTGCCGGACGGAGAGAGCGCGCAGGCGTTGGCGCCGCTGCCGCTGAGTGCCCTGGAGGGCCCGGAGCAGACGGCGTTCGCGGCGCTCGGGCTGACGACGCTGGGCGAGGTGGCGGGACTGCCGGTGGGGGCGGTGACGGCGCGAGGCGGCGCGGTGGGCATGCGGGCGCACGCGCGCTGCCGGGGCGGGGATGAGACGCCATTCATCGCGGAAGTGCTGGAAGAGGTGCTGGAGGAGCGGCTGACGCTGGAGTGGGCGGCCGAGTCGCTGGAGCCACTGCAGTTCGCGCTGAAGACGGTGCTGGACCGGTTGTGCGGACGGCTGGGAGGCCGGAAGCGCGCGGCGGTGCGGCTGAACCTGACGTTGAAGCTGGACCCATCGGGACAGGCGGTGGTGCCGCTGACGCTGGCGAGGCCGACGGCACAGGCGAAGATGCTGCTGGAGCTGACGCGGCACCGGCTGTCGGACGTGCGGCTCGAGGGACCGGTGGCGGGGCTGATCCTCCGGGTGGAAGAGGACTGCGAGGACCGGGGCCAGCAACTGGCGCTGGGAGACGCACCCGAGGGAGACGCGGCGCTGGAGGTGGTGCTCTCGCGGCTGGCGACGGCGCTGGGGGAGGACTCCCTCTTCATGGCGGCGCTGGAGGACACGCACCGTCCCGAGGACGCGTACGCGACACAGACCTTCCGGCCACCGCCGATGCGGCGCGGACTGGAGGGTGAGCTGCTCCAGTCAGTGGAGGCAGCGGAGCCGGTGCCCGAGGTACTGCGGGAGCGGCCCTCGCGGATGCTGGGGACACCAGCCACGATCGACGTGGAGATGACGGCCTCGGGGGAACTGCTGGCGGCGAGGCTCGGAGGACGCAGGCGCCGGGTGATGGCGCTGGTGGGCCCGGAGCGGCTGAGCGGGGACTGGTGGGACGCGAGGCCGTACAGCCGCGACTACTACCGGGTGCACTTCGAGGGACTGGGCCCGGCGTGGGTGTTCCGGGACGCGAGGGACGGCCGCTTCTACCTCCAGGGCCTGTTCGATTAGCCCTGTGTAGGCCCCCTCTCCCTCTGGGAGAGGGCTGGGGTGAGGGTATAGGCATCCGGTGCCCGCCCGGTGCATTCTCGGCTCCCGGTAACTCGACTGGGGGACACGTGGCGCGGCTCAGTTGGCTTCACCTCTCGGATCTCCACATGGGGCTCCGGAGGCTCGCGGTTGCTTCGGCCCGACTACAGGGAAGCGTTCGAGCAGGATCTCCGCAGGATGCACGCGCGCTCGGGCCCCTGGGACCTGGTGTTCATCTCGGGCAACCTCACGGAAGCGGGCGGGACGATGGAGTTCAGCTTGCTGAGCTCCACCTTGAAATCCCTGTGGGGTTTCTTCCGCGGCCTGGGCTCGTCTCCCAGCCTGCTCGTCGTGCCGGGCGAGCGCGACTTCTTGCAGGCTCATCCCTCCGCAAAGAACCTCCGGGGGTCGCTCGATCTCTTCAGCGCCTGGTTCGAGGAGTGGCGGAATGCGCATCCGTCGGCTGTGCACCAGGGTCTGCGCAGAGGCCTGCTTCCGGGAGATTTCGCCACGACGGTCGAAACGGCGGGCTCGAGGATTGGGATCGTCGGGCTCAACTCGAGCACCCGGAACGGCACCGAGCTGGAGGAGAAGGATTGGTATGAACTCGATCTGAAGCAACTCGATCCAGCTCTGGGCGGGAGCGCGCGGGACTGGGCGCTTGAACATGATGCCGTGCTGCTGCTGACGCACCGCCCACCCTCGATGCTGAGGCCCATTTCCCTGATGCGGATTCAGGAGGCATTGACCCCACCGAATGGCCGCCTGTTGCACCTGTGTGGCAACGCGCAGCGCAGGGAAGGGGCAACTCGTTTCGGGCTCTCGGGCCGCTTCTATCCCACCCAGGCCCCCTCGCTCTTTGGTGCGATCCATCCCAAAGCCGAGGCCGAGGATTCAGGGAGTCTCTGGGGATACACCGTGGGGGTGCTCGAGCTGTCGGGGGCGGGGGCGCCGCTCAGGCTCTTCCCGCGCATCGCCTCGTTCACCAAGGGCGCGCTCTCCCTGGGCCCCGATGAACGGTGGGTCTCCGGGCCGGACGAGGCCTTCGAAACGTCTCTCGCCGCTCCGCGTGCCCTGGACACGAAGCGCCCCCCCTTACTGGCCGGGGGGGAATCGGCCCCCTTCCAGCGCCGCCCACCCGCCGGGGATTTCCGGGCCGTGCGCGGCGAGCCGACGGATCCACGGCTCCCGCCGGGCGTGAAGTTCCAGAAGCTGCTGGAGACCGGTCGCAAGATGGTCGATTCGCTGGCCTGGGCACCCGCTGGGGATGCGCTCGGGATTGGTCTGGTGGGAGGCGACATCGCCTACTGGAAGCCAGCCCAGGATCTGCCGGACTGGATGGTCACCGCCCACATTTCCGGGCTTGAGGATCTGTGCTTCTCGCCGGACGGCCAGTTCCTGGCGTCCCGCTCCCATAAAAACGTGCGCTTGTGGAATGCGGACGGAATCCAGCTCGGGACGCCACGGGCCCTGCTGAGTGTGGGATGGCGGGTGGCCTGGTCCTCGACGGGACTGCTTGCGGCCGAGTCGGGGCATCGGGCCCTCCAGCTCTGGAACACCCGGACCTGGGCCGAAGCGGGCCGGGTGCAGCTCCCTCCCGCGCTGATTGAGGTGTACGCCCTGGCCTGGTCGCCGGATGGGCAGATGCTGGTGTGTGGAGGCGAGGGAATCCCGGTTCTCGCGCGGCCGAAAGTCGTGAGGAACTCGGACACCGTGGAGGCGCATCAGCTCGCAGGGGGGGCGCCTGGAGGCGCTGTCCTGGACATCGCGTGGATGCCCGGATGGTCCTCGGTGGTCGCCATGGCCTGCCGGGACAGGACCATCTACATCCGGGATGTCCGGCAGCCCGGACTCATGGCCGTTCTGGAGGGCCACAGGACCGACGTCACGAGCGTCAGCTTCTCCCACGATGGACGGCTGCTCGCCTCCAGGTCGAGCGACGGGGCCATCCGGCTGTGGCGCACAGACACCTGGGCGTTGGTGGCCGAGCTCGAGGCGCCCTTCACGAGCCCGCACTACGCCGGACTGGCTTTCTCTCCGGTGGCGCATGTTCTGGCGAGCGTGGGTCCCGAAGGCCACGGCGTGCAGCTGTGGGAACTCGAGCTCGCCGCCCTGATGCGCTCCCACGTGCCGTCGCAGACCGTGCACGAGGTGAGCGCCAAGGTCGTACTGGTGGGCGAGGGGCGTGCGGGCAAGAGCTGTCTGGCGCTGCGCATGGTGAAGGACGAGTACGAGGAGTTGGACTCCACGCACGGCATGCGCTTCTGGTCGATGTCCGCCGAGCCGTCCTCCGGGGACGGGCCCACGAGCGGGCCACGGCGGGAGATCATCCTGTGGGACCTGGGAGGGCAGAGCGAGTACCAGCTCGTGCACCAGCTCTTCCTGCGGGACTCGACCGTGGCCCTGATGGTGATGGAGCCCGGGCGAGGGGAGGGGGCCCTGGAGGAGGTCGAGGGATGGAACCGGCGCCTGCAGGCCCAGTCCCGGGAGCGGAGCATCCGCACGCTCCTGGTGGGCACGAAGGTGGACCACGCCGAATCCCCGGTGAACCGCCCCGCGCTCGAGGGCCTGGTGCAACGGCTCGGGTTCGAGTCGTACGTGCTGACGAGCGCGAAGCAGGGGCAGGGCATCGCCGAGCTGAAGGCGGCCCTGGGCCGGGTCATCGACTGGGACAGCCTCCAGAAGGTCAGCCGCCCCGAGCTGTTCCAGTCCATCCGGCAGCTCATCCAACGGCTGCGCGAGGCGAAGCGGGTGGTGCTGACCTTCTTCGAGCTGGAGAGCGAGCTGCGCCGGGAGCTGGGCAGTGCCTTCGAGCCGGAGGCGCTCCAGGCCGTGGTGGGCCATCTCACCCGGCAGGGGCGGGTCGCGGACACGCGGATGGCGGGAGGGACGCGGGTGCTCATCCTGGAGGTCGAGCAGCTCGAGCGTTACGCGGGCTCGCTCATCGTGGCCGCACGGGAGAATCCCCACGGGGTGCCCGCCATCGAGGTGGCGAAGGTCCTGTCCCCGAAGATGAAGTTCCCGCGCATCAAGGACGAGGAGCGGTTGACCGAGGACCAGGAGCTGGCGGTCCTCAACTGCGTCATCGAGCTGCTCATCGAGCACGGCGTGTGCCTGCGCCACGAGGGACTGCTCATCTTCCCGTCGCTCTTCCAGCCGTCGCAGGGCGGGGCTGGCGCGGACTTCGCGCACGCCATCTCGCTGCACTACGACTTCTTCGGCCCCATCGACAACATCTACGCCTCGCTCGTGACGTCCCTGGCCATCAGCCAGCGCTTTGGCCCCATGCGCCTGTGGGAGGACCGCGCCGAGTTCGGGCAGGCGGGCCTGGGTGCCTCGGGCATCCGCCGGGTGCGGAGCAGGAGCCAGGGGGCGCGGGGGATTGCCCAGCTGGACGTCTACTTCGATGATGGAACGGACGCGAAGACGCGCGAGCTGTTCGTGAACTTCATCGAGCAGCACCTCCGGGAGCACGGAGTGGAGCTGTTGGAGCGGCTGACCATCACCTGCGTCTGCGGCAAGGTGTTCCCGGAGGAGACGGTCCGCACCCGGCTGGCCAAGGGGGCCCAGGACGTGGGTTGCGAGGACTGCGACCACCGGACGCCCCTCACGCTCGGTGCGCAGCAAGCCCGGGAGCTCAATCCGGAGCTGGTGAAACAGGTCCAGGCGTTGCGGACCACCATCCGGGAGCAGCTATCCCAGAGCGTCACGGAGACGAAGGTGCTCATGACGGAGGCGAAGACGGTGAGCACGGGCCAGGAGACGCCCCTGCGGATCCTCCACCTGAGCGACCTGCACATCGGAGCCGGGGATGATCCCCTCGGACTGCTCCAGCCCCTGTTGGCGGACCTGCAGGACAGGAGCGAGGGGCTGGGAATCGAGCGCCTGGACTATCTGGTCATCTCCGGAGACATCACGAACCGGGCCTTGCCCCAGGAGTTCGAGAAGGCGCGTGAATTCGTCTCGAGGCTCATCGAGCAGTTCGGGCTGACGGCCGAGCGGTGCATCCTCGTTCCTGGCAACCACGACCTGGACTGGAACACGGAGGTCTACGAGTGGCGGAAGAAGCGGCTGGTGGACAAGAGCAGGCTCGTCACCGGCGGGTACCATGACGCGGGAGACGGATACCTCATCCGCGACGAGGCGAAGTACCCGGAGCGCTTCAGGAACTTCACCGAGCACTTCTACCATCCGCTGATCCAGAAGCCCTATCCGCTCGCGCCCGAGGAGCAGTGCATCCCGTTTCTCTTCAGCGAGTCGCGGCTCCAGTTCCTGGCCATGAACTCCGCCTGGGAGATAGACGAGTACTTCAAGGAGCGCTCCAGCATCTCCGACAGCGCGCTCTCCCGGGGGCTCGACAGGGCGCAGCAGGACATCGCCAGGGCGCGAGAGCGCGGCGAGCTGACGGGAGACGCGAAGGTGCTACGGCTGGCGGTCTGGCACCACCCCATCACGGGCAACGAGAAGATCCAGGGCGATGCCTTCATGAAACGGCTGCTTCAAGCGGACGTCCGCGTTTGCCTCCATGGGCACGTCCATGAGGACCGCGCCGATCTCGTCAACCACCTCCACTCGGAGCGGAGGATCCACGTCATGGGCGCCGGGAGCTTCGGGGCCCCCACGTCCGATCGGCCTGAGTCGGTGCCGCGCCTGTTCAACCTGCTGGAGGTGCAGCGGGATCTCCAACGGTTGCGGGTGCACACGCGGTGCCTGCGCAAGCAGGGAGGCGCGTGGGAGGGATGGGCGGTGTGGCCGGGGGAGAAACCGAACGAGCGGCGCACCTGCTATGACGTGCCCTTGGCTTGAGTGAGGTGGACGGCCTCTACCCGGTGGGGCGGAGCGCACTGTTCGTCCACGACAACGTGCACCACGCGTGCGCGGCGGGTCTGGCGGTAGGGAGAATGATCCCGGAAGGCGCGAGTTCCCGAGTCCGGAGCGGCCGGCAGAAACCCTTCCTCGAAACACAGATCGAGGACTGACTCGGTGCTATGTCCCCTCTCCCTCTGAGAGGGCCAGGGTGAGGGTCTCCCCGGAGCCGTTTCGTGGTCCTCGACCACGATGGGAGTTGAGTCATGAAGGTGCTCGTCACGGGAGCAGCGGGCTTCATCGGGTATCACGTGTGTGAGCGGCTGCTCGCGCGTGGGGATTCGATCATCGGAGTGGACAACCTGGACACGTCGGGAGACGTGACGCTGAAGGCGACGCGGCTGTCCAGGCTGAAGGCGGCGCCGAACTTCGGTTTCCACCGGATGGACATCCGGGACGTGAAGGCCTGCCGGGAGCTCTTCGACGGGGTGAAGCCGGATCGCGTGGTGCACCTGGCGGCGCGGGTGGGCGTGCGGGCGCTGCCGTCGGAGGCCCCGGACTACGCGGAGACGAACGTCACGGGCTTCCTGCAGGTGTTGGAGCTGTGCCGGCTGGCGAAGGTGGAGCACCTGGTGTTCGCCTCGTCGAGCTCGGTGTACGGGGCGGGCACGCCGGTGCCCTTCGCGGAGGATGCGCCGGCGGATCATCCGCTGAGCCTGTACGCGGCGACGAAGCGCGCGGACGAGCTGATGGCGCACGTCTACAGCCACCAGTACGGGCTGCCGGTGACGGGGCTGCGGCTGTTCACGGTGTATGGCCCGTGGGGCCGGCCGGACATGGCGCCGATGCTGTTCCTCCGGGCGATGCTGGAGGGCCGCTCCATCACGCTCCATGGCGAGGGCAGGATGCAGCGCGACTTCACCTACGTGGACGACGTGGTGGAGGCGCTGGTGCGGCTGCTGGACAAGCCGCCCGCGGGCGCGCCGCCGTACCGGGTGGTGAACGTGGGGCGGGGCGCGCCAGTGACGATGGCGCGCTTCGTGGATCTGCTGGAGGAGCAGCTCGGAACGAAGGCATGGGTGGAGCTGCGGCCGGCGCAGCCAGGGGAGCTGGAGGTGACGTGCGCGGACGTGACGGCGCTGGAGCGCGAGACGGGCTTCCGTCCCTCGGTGCCGCTGGAGCAGGGGCTCGCGCGGCTGGTGGCGTGGTACCGGGGCACCGAGGGCTGAGCGGAGGGTCCGAGCTCGCCCGGTGCACGCACTCGGTCAACCCCGGCACCGCTCGGCCACGCGATAGAGTTGGGTGAGCGAATAGTCGAGCAGCGCCTGTCGCGACTGCATGGAGTGGCGGGCCCGGGCGAAGGGGAACCAGACGCGACTTCCCACGAGCACCTGTGCCTCATCGAGCCTCTGGCGCGGAATCCACCTACCGCCCAGGTTGCGCACCAGCACCTCGCCCAGGTACGCGCCAATGGCGGGCACCGCGTGCTCGTCGATGGCTTCCCGCGGGCGGCTCGTCGGGAATTCCTCACGCCAGAAGTAGAAGTCAACGTCCGAGAGTGACTCGGGCGTTGCCTCGAAGACGGAGGGCACCTCCGAGTGCAGCAGCGCCACGAGGTGCTCGGCGTAGAGGCTGTACTGCTGAAGAGCGCGCTCCAGATCCTCTACGTCCGGAGAGAGGGCGGAATCAGCAGGGCGCCACTCCTCGGGCTCGGGTGGCTTCCAGGCGTTGAGTTCGGCAATCCTCCGCTGGCGCTCGTGACTGGCGGCGCGGTCCACCACACGCGAGAGGAGCGGGGCCAGGTCCGGGTGGAAGCGGGGCTCCACGGGGGCGAGCATGGCACTGCGCCCATGCAAGGTGCGCAGCATGGTGTCGAAGTCGAGGTCCGGCCGAAGGTGGGCGTGGGCGCGAGCCTGCGCGAGCCGTGCCTCCTTGCTGGCGAAATCCGCCGCGGTGGGCCACGTCACCAGGAGGATGGAGCCGTTGGGCAGTTCCTCCACACGGTGGGCTGGGGTGGACAGCATGCGCTCGCGACCAACCGTCTCCACCAGCTTGGGGCCGAAGACGTTGAGCCAGAACACCTCGTAGACTTTGTCGAAGCCATCTCTGCGCCGAGTGTCGTCGTCGCGGCCGAAGTTCGGCGAGTCCGTGAATTGCGTGTCATCAGTGCTGTGGGCCTTGGCGTGGGAGACCGGGTAGCAGGAGGCCCATGTACGCACCATCTCCTCGAACTTGAAGCAGTGCTCAGCCTCCGCGAAGAAGGGCAGGGGCTTCACGTTTATGAAAACTCTCAGTTGGGGAGACCGCGGTGGGAGCCAGAGCCCGAGCGACATGTCCAATGCGGGCCACTCCGTCCGGTAGAGCCCGATGGACGTACTATTTTCGTCGCGTTTCTCTTCCAGGGACTTCCAGATGGCGGCGCGAGAGTATCTGCGTTGCCGCTTGCCTTTGACGACATCCGGCATCCACCCATCGGCGTACTCCTCGAGCGCCTGGAAAAAGGGCTCCAACTCGCGCTCGAGTGCCGCTTGCGAACTGGAGGCACCGTCGAAGGTTAGCAGAAGGCTGTCCTCCGACTTCACGCCGTAGAATTCCAGTACCTTCATTGGAACAGCACCTCCACTCCCGGAACCTTTTCCTTGGTTTCGTCCACGGCTCTCTTCAAGGCGTCTACGTTCATGGGCTTGAGCTTCCCCCCTCGTAAACAAGGCGGGTCCGCTGGACGGGCACCTCGCCGCCCTCGTGGAGGGGGGACTGGAGGGAGGTTCGGCGGATGCTCAGTCTCTCGCCGTACTTGCTCAACGCTTCCCTCGCATCCGCGATGATCTGTGCCTTCAGGGCCTCGTAGTTCATCCCCGAGAGGTCGCGGCTCTTGAAGCTGAACGTCTCCACGCGCCGTGGCTGCCCACCGAGCCCACCCTCCTCGATGACGAGAACATCCGCGTAGCGCAGGCCTGAGCCCGGCTTCCTCACGCCCACCTGCGTTTCGAGGCGGGGCTTGTCGAAGTCCCCGAGGAAGCTGCGCTGTAACCGAGGCTTCTGCGCGTCGTCTCGCAGAAGTCTCACCATGTCGCGCTCGAAGGCCAGCCCCCGGGCAAACCACCCGCGCAACTGTTCGTAGGGCGCCCACTTGAGGGGGCCCTCGGCGGCCGTGCCACTCTCCACCTCTTTGAAGCGCTTGTTGTAGTACTCGACGTACTCGAGCCAGCGCGGGTTGCCCTGGGCCTCGGCCGGCGGGGCTTCGAGGGCCGGGCGGTGCTGCTTCAGCACCTTCGCGTCCTTGGGCAGGCGTGGGCCCGTGGCCTCGAGCTCAGCCGCCGCGAGCTTGGCCTCCACCACCTCCCGCGTATGGCCCACCCCGTCATCCACCAGCGAGGCCAGGGTGCCCTGCCCCTCTGCGACAGGGGCCTGCTTCGGGGAGGGGCGTGCGGCGTCATCCGTGGCAGCGGTGGCTTCCCCGGCGCCGGCCCCCGCGCCAGTCTTCACGGGCGGGGAGCCCGAGGCCCCAGGCCTGGCCTTGGACATGAGCGGCCGGGCCTTGGCCACATTCCCCCGCGCTTCGTACAGGGCCAGCGCGGCGTCCACCCCTCCCACGGCCACGAAGCGTCCCGCCTCACGTCTGGCTTGTATGTAGCGGGCCAGCTCTCGCATGCCCTCCACGCCCGCGCCCAGCCGTGCTTGCAGTTCCCACGTCCTCTCCGCGAGGAGACTCACTCGGACTCGCACCGTCTCGAGTCCCCGCTGGAGTCCGGCTCCTCCTCCCCGGACCTCGTAGAGGGCGCGCGCGCCCTTGCCACCCACATACAGGGTTGCCAGCAGCGCGACGGGCGTCAGCTCGCGCATGGCCTGCTCGTATTCGCCCTGCGAGAGCGAGTACAGCCCGTGGCCCGTACCCGCCGCGAGGTAGTAGAAGCCCAGCGGCACGCCGAAGGTGACGTGGTCCACGCTGCCCATCACCACGTTGCCCGCCGAGTAGTGCTGCCTGGCCGCCTCCCGCTCCACCTCGTCGAGGTCCTCCTGATAGGACGGTGGGAGCTGGCCTCGTTGTCGGGAGTAGTGGGTGTGCCAGGCGTTCTTCTCCTGCTCGTGGGTGAGCAGGTCGGAGACGGAGCGGCCTGCCCCCCGCAGCAAGTCTCCGGGCAGGAAATCCCTATCCGGGCGGGCCGAGAGCTTCAGGCCCCGCGCCTCCAACTCGGCTTTCGCTCGGGGCATCAGCCCCAGCGTGGTCTCCAGCCGCTTGTCCCGAGCCAGCCAGAAGAGAAGCTCCCGCAGCTCATCGTCATAGGACGAATCGAGGAGGAAGCGGACGAACACCTCGGCATGGGCGACTCCATACGTGCCGGTGGCATGAAGGAGGAAGGCAAGACGCTTGCGGTTGAAAAGGCCGGCGGCGTCCTCACGCAGGGGCCCCAGCGAGCCGAGCCGCACGGCATCCCAGTCCGTCAGCGTCCCCACCAGGCGGGGCATGTCCACCCGCTCCTGGAGGGCGACGTATTCGGCTGGCGCGGTGCACGTGAAGAAGGGGACGAGGAGCGCTTCGCTGTCTCCGGCGGCGAAGTCGGGCCAGCCCGCGGGCACGGCCTGCCCTCCGCACGAGGGCGGCTCCTCGGGGACAGGCCCTGTGCTGGCCACCTCGTCCGCGGGCGCCTTGCCCGCGCTCGCGAGGGCTGCGTCCGGGCCTGGCCCGCGGGCGCTGCGGCGGTGCAGCCGCTGCTGCTCGCCCACCTCGGAGGAGAAGGCGTATTCGCCCGCCTCCGGAGGGGCAACAGGGGAGGGAGCCTCGAATGGGTAGGGCGAGGCGCCCGCCTCAAGCAGCGTGGAGAGGGTGTGGGGGGCACGCTCAGCGCTACCGCCGTGTCGCGGCCCGAGCGTGACGCAGCCGGTGGAGAGCAGCACGGCGCCCAGCAGCAGCGCCGCCCACCTGAGCGCCAGGGCCTCAGCGCGCATTGTCCCCCTCAGGTCACACCACGTGGCGGAGGAGGCTGGTAGGGGCGAGGCAGAATCCATTGCCCCGCCCAGTGCTGGGCAGAGGGATGGCCGCAGCACGGTCCACGGGTGAGTCCCCATCGTGCGCGCCCTCCGGAAGCACCCCCTGCCTAGAAGCTGATCGCGGCGCTCACCGACAGCGAGGTGTCGGTGGGCAGCTTCCCCTGGGCGGGCTCGCTGTCGTACAGGAAGAGGAAGGTGGTGGCGATCGACAGCGTCTGCGTCAGCCGCACGGAGAGCTGCGTCTGGCTGTTGATGATCAGGCGCGAGCCCTCGATGAGGCTGGGCAGCACGCTGAGCTCCTCCAGGAACGCGACGTCCTTGGCGATGCCGTAACGGAAGGCCACGCCGAAGCGGGGGCCGCCGAGCGACACGTCCGGCAGTTCCAGGCGCGAGGGGTAGTACTGGAAGCGCGTCTCCCGGGCGTAGCGGAAGGCCAGGTCCGTGCGCAGGAAGGCATCGCCTCCGTCCGCGCGCTTCGTGTCCAGCCAGATGATGCCGACTCCCGCCTCGCCGGCGCCGCGGAACTCCACGCTCTTCACGTGGTCCGCGTCCACGGCACCCAGCAGGTAGCCGCTGATCTTCTGGGTGAAGCGGTGGTCTCCGCGAAGCTGCAGGGCCGCGTTGAGCGCCGTCACCTGCGACACCGTCACCACCTCTCCCTCCAGCCCGGGGGGACGGCTCTCACCGTAAACGCCCGAGGCCTTGACGGAGTAGATCCAGTTCTCCGTCTTGCGCTCCGCGGAGATCAGCCCGTTGAACGTGACGGTGGAGGCGTTGCCGGTGATGAAGATGAGGCCCAGGCCCACCGTGACGTCCCAGACGTCCTTCTTCGCGGCTTCCTTCTTCTCGGCGTCGGTCTGGGGCTTCTGCTCGGCCGCGGGCTGCTCGGCGGGAGGCGCCGTGCGGGCAATGCCCTGGGCGAGGCGCTCGATGGCCTCGGCCATGCGGGCGTTGGCCTCGGCGGCGCGCTCGGCGGCGGCGGCGGCGCGCTCGGCGGAGGACGCGGCGCGCTCGGCGGAGGTGGCGGCGTCTTCGGGGGTGGTGGTCTGCGCCGGAGCGGAAGGCTGCGCGGGAGCAGGGGTCTGGAGCGTCAGGAAGGCGGACAGAAGGGCGTGGACAGGAAGCACGGCGGACTCGGTCGAGGGATGAAGGGTGGAGCGGCGCGGAGTCTTGGCGCGGAATCACCCCGGGTGCAATGATGAGGTGAGGGGGAGCCCGACATATGAACCGACTCGCATCAGCCATCGAGGACATCCAGAGCCATTACACGGTGGTGGTCGTGGGTTCGGGCTACGGAGGGGCCATTACCGCCTCCCGCCTGGCCCGCGCGGGACAGAAGGTGTGCGTCCTGGAGCGGGGGCGGGAGCTGCGGCCCGGCGAGTACCCGGACACCCCGCTGGAGGCGGCGGCCGAGCTTCCAGGTGGACAAGCCCGAGGGCCAGTTGGGTTCGCGCACGGGGCTGTATCGCCTCCATGTGGACGAGGACATCAACGTGCTGGTGGGCTGTGGCCTGGGAGGCACCTCGCTCATCAACGCCGGGGTGTCCCTGCGTCCGGATCCGCGGCTGTTCGAGGAGCCGTGCTGGCCGGCGGCCCTGCGCGCCGAGGGCATGACGCGGCTGGAGCGCGGCTTCAGCCTGGCGGAGCGGATGCTGGGGGCCACCCCGTACCCGGACACCCATCCCGCGCTGCCCAAGCTGGCCGCGCTGCGCAAGTCGGCCGAGGCCCTGGGGCGGAAGTTCTCGAAGCCGCCCCTCGCCATCACCTTCCAGGACGGAGTCAACGAGGCGGGCGTCACGCAGAAGGCCTGCAACCTCTGTGGGGACTGCTGCTCCGGCTGCAACCCGGGGGCGAAGAACACCCTGTTGATGAACTACCTGCCGGACGCGAAGCGGCACGGGGCGGCTCTTCACCTCCGTGGACGTGCGTTTCATCGAGCGGGCCGGGGACGGCCGCTGGCGGGTGCACTTCCAGGTGCTGGGGACGGGCCGCGAGGCCTTCGAGGCGCCCACGCTGTTCGTCAGCGCGGACCTGGTCATCCTCGCGGCGGGCACGCTCGGCTCGACGGAGCTTCCTCCTGCGCTCCCAGGCGCGAGGGCTGAAGGTCTCCGGGCAGTTGGGGCGGGGCTTCAGTGGCAACGGGGACTCCGCGGGCTTCGCCTACAACACCGCGCAGGAGGTCCGTTCGATCGGCGCGGGCAACCTCCCGGCCCAGGAGCTGCCACCGGTGGGGCCCTGCATCACCGGGCTCATCGACCTGCGCGAGGGCTCCGGCGTCCGGAGCGGAATGGTGCTTGAGGAGTGCGCCCTCCCGGGAGTGCTGGGGGCGGCGCTGCCCGCGGCGATGGGGGCCACGGCGGCGCTGCATGGGACCAACACCGCGCCGGAGGAGCGCGTCCAGCAGAAGGTGCGCGAGGCGGAGAGCCTGGTGCTCGGCCCGCGCGAGGGCGCCGTGCTGCACTCGCAGACGTACCTCGCCCTCACGCATGACGGCGCGGACGGGCGGATGGAGCTGGTGGAGGACCGGGTGCGGATCCGCTGGCCGGGCGTGGGCTCCAAGGACGTCTTCCAGCAGGCGGACGCGCTCATGACGAAGGCCGCCCAGGCACTCAAGGGCATCGCGACGCGCAACCCGCTGTGGACCGAGACGCGGGGCAACAGCCTGCTCTCCGTTCACCCGCTGGGGGGCTGCATCATGGCGGACTCGGCGGAGGCGGGCGTGGTGGACCACCGGGGACAGGTGTTCGCATCCAGCGAGGGCACCGGGGTCCACGAGGGGCTGTACGTCTGTGATGGCTCCATCGTCCCCACGTCGCTGGGCGTCAACCCGCTGCTGACCATCTCCGCGCTGGCCGAGCGGAGCGCGATGATCATCAGCGAGGAGCGTGGCTGGCACATCGACTACGCGGGCAAGGGCGCCATCGCCGAGCCCCCTGCGGTGGAGAAGCCGGGCATCCGTTTCACCGAGCGGATGAAGGGGCACTTCGCCCTGGAGGGCGGGGGGGCGACGAAACCCGAGGAGTTCGAGGCCGCGGAGAAGCGGGGCGGGCAGGCGGGCTCCTCGTTCGAGTTCGTGCTGACCATCATCTCGGATGACCTGGACGAGCTCGTCGAGGATGCGAGGCACGAGGCGCGGATGGTGGGCACGGTGGTGGCGCCGGCTCTCTCCCCGAGGCCGCTGACGGTGACGCACGGCACGTTCAACCTGTTCGTGAAGGACGAGAACGCGGTCGAGACGCGGCGGATGAAGTACCGCATGCGGCTGACGGCGGATGATGGGCGCGCCTTCTTCTTCTCGGGCGACAAGATCGTCCGTGAGGGCCCGCTCTGGAAGGTGTGGCACGACACCTCCACGCTCTACATCACGCTGCACGAGGGCGTGGATGAGGGCGGGCCGGTGGTGGGGAAGGGCGTGCTGCGGATCGCGCCGGAGGACTTCATCAAGCAACTGGGCACGCTCGAGGCCACCCACGCGAGGAACACCGAGGAGCGGCTGGCGGCCACGGTGCGCTTCGGCCGCTACTTCGCCGGGGTGGTCTACGACTACTACGGCGGGGCGACGTCACCGGAGTCGGTGTTCGACCCGGACGCGCCGCCGCGCAAGAAGCGCCCGCTCCGGGTGCCCGCGCCCCAGCTCGTTCCGTTCAAGACGCGGGATGGGGTGGAGCTGCTGCTCACGCGCCACCAGGCGGGCACCCAGGGGCCCGTCATCCTCTCGCATGGCCTGGGCGTCTCCAGCCGCATCTTCACCATCGACACGATCGAGACCAACCTGCTCGAGTACCTGTGCGCGAATGGGTACGACGTGTGGCTGCTGGACTACCGCTCCAGCATCCTGCTGCCGGCGTCCACCGCGCAGTACACCGCCGATGACGTGGCGATGAAGGACTACCCGGCGGCGGTGGCGAAGGTGCGCGAGGTGACGGGGGCGCCGTCGGTGCAGATGGTGGCGCACTGCTTCGGTGCCACCACCTTCAGCATGGCGCTGCTGGGCGGGCTCGAGGGGGTGCGCTCGGCGGTGCTGTCGCAGATCTCCACCGAGTTCGTGGTGCCCCGGCTGGTGGGGCTCAAGGCGGGGCTGCACACGCCGAACCTGCTGGAGCGGCTGGGCGTCAAGTCGATGACGGCGTACACGGACACGAAGTCCGATTGGCTGTCGCGCCTCTACAACAAGGCGGTGGACCTCTACCCGGTGGACAAGGACGAGGAGTGCGACAGCCCGGTGTGCCACCGCATCACCTTCATGTACTCGCTATTGTACGAGCACGCGCAGCTCAACGAGGCGACGCATGCCGCCCTGCACGAGATGTTCGGCCTGGCCACCATCAGGGCCTTCGATGGGATCGCGGACATGGTTCGCGCGGGCCACATCGTGGACGCCTCGGAGAAGGACACCTACCGGCCGCACCTGAATCGCATGGCGCTGCCCATCCGCTTCATCCACGGTGAGCGCAACGGGTGCTTCCTGCCGGAGAGCACGCAGAAGACGCTCGAGGTGCTCGTGCGGGCGAACGGGCCGGGACTGTACTCGCGGCGGGTGATTCCGGAGTACGGCCACATCGACTGCATCTTCGGCAAGAACGCGGCCAAGGACGTGTTCCCGCACATCCTCGAGCACCTCGAGACCACGCAGAAGGCCTGAGCCCCCGGTTCGGTGTTACGGGAACATCACCGAGGGGATGGAGATGCTGCGCGGACCTGCTTCCCATAGGTTCAGGGTGACCGGGCCTCGTGGTTCTCCAGGTGCCGCTGGAACCTCGATGAACACGCTGCCGATCTCGTTGGGCGGTATGGCTTCGGGCTGATGGAGCTTGAGCCCCTCCATCTTCTCGCCCTTGGCGGTGACCAGGGAGGCCCCCACGGTGGTCCAGGGCTCGGTGCTGGAGTTCAAGACCCACGCCTCCACCGCTACGCTCTCGTTGACGCGGTAACTGGTGCCGCTCGACACGGAGAGGCCGCCCGCTGTCGGCTGCTGACCAGGGAACTGACTGAAGCGGATGCCAGGCGGTCTGAGTACCCCGCTCACATAGAGCCTCCATCAACCCAACGGACTGGTTGAGCTGTGATCGCAGTTGCTGGAGCGCCCCGCGCAGTTGCTGGTTCTCTTCGCGGAGCCGCTGGTTCTTCGCGTGCTCCTGCTCTATCTCCTGCTGGTAGGATTCCCGGGTCCGTTTGTCGCGGTACACCTCGACCTGGTGTGTTGCCTGTCCTCGGTGGCCCACCAGCACGAATGTGGCGTTCTGCCGGGCCCCGCCATCCTCGAAGCGCACCGTGAGGCGTATCCGCTCTCCTGGCATCATGTCAGCAGGAGGTAGCAGCGTGAGGAGTTGACGGGCCCGTACCACCTCCTCGAAACGCACCTCGTCCTGCAACTCTACTGTGACAGGTGCGTCGAAGCGCAATCCCGTCAAGAGCCCACGACTGACACACACGTCGAAAGTGGATGTGGACACGAGCGACAACTCAACGCGCTGCACGTTCCCGCAGTCGGCGGCAGCGGGCGGCGATTCCACCGCGGTGGGTCCTTGAAGAAGCACCAGGACCAGGAGGGAGGGGGATACTGGGAGCATTGGCGCAGCCTCCAGAGGCCGGACTAATCGAAACTCTCCACGGGCATGACCCTAGCGGAAGGTGAGACGATGACCCTGTTGCGCGTGCTCTCCGGCTCCATCGGAATCCCAAGCTTGTACTCGTGCCACAACTGGAGACACACCGGCAAGACCTCGCCGCTGGGCAGCCTGGCCTTGGTGAAGCGGCCGTAGACACGATCCGTCCCGAAATAGAGGCGTCCGGAAAAAAAGGTTTTGTTCCGGAGCTTTCCCCAGGGACCGATGATCTCCGCCGTTACCTCCCCTTCCTGCACAGGCGCTTTCGGCCTCATCTGTTCAACGGGGACGAGGCTCGCGCCATGGATGGTTCTGTTCATCAAGCCGAAGGCCTTGTGGGTCATGTCGGCTCCGGGCGGGCACTCCGCCGGCTTGGGAGGCTGACGCTGCTGCGGACCGCTCACGCATCCGGAGCTGGCGACACAACCGGCGGCAACCAGGGTTCGAATCGTCTTGGACTTCGTCATCTTGGGCTCCTCGCTGTTCGTCGCCTTGGCGACGGGCGCGGGGAGGGGTGACGTCGGAGGTCCCGCGCCAGGGACAACTTCGCCCGTCACCTGGGCGGAAGCTATTTCCTGGCGAGGGCTGGCCTGTCGCGGCGGGGAAGGGGGAGGCGACTCCGAGGGTTGGACGAGAGGCGTCACCCACACCCCCAACACCAGCAGCACCGTGGCGGCAACGAGCCCGGCGGTCCGCCACCGGCCAGCCCGGTATCCAGGCTCCGCCGGAGCGGAGGCGGCAGGGCGCTTCTCGCGTCCGGCTCTGGGGAACAGCGGTGTGCGCCAGGCGCTGTCCGCCTGGGTGCACAGCTCCACCAGGTCCTCCGCGAGCGCCTTCGCATCCGCGTACCGGTCCTCGGAGTCCTTTTCCAGCATCCCCATGCACAGTTCGCTCAGGGCCAGGGGCACGCGCGGATTGAGCTCATGCGGAGCTGACGGCGTCTCCTCGAGGATGGCCCGGTTCAACTCCGGGTCGCTCCGGTCTCCGAAGGGAAGCGTGCGCGTCAACAGGAGGTAGGTGACGACGCCCATCGCCCACAGGTCATCTCCCGGCGCGAAGGGGTAGGGCTCGCCCTCCCACTGCTTCGCGAAGCGCAGCGCCTCGGGGCTGCGGTACTCCGCGGTGCCCGGTGGCAGGCGCAGGGTCAGCCGCGGCGCCCCCTCCTTGAGGCCCGCCGCGCCGAAGTCCACCAACACCGGTTGCCCGTCCGCCTCGCGCATGACGATGTTGGCTTCCTTGATGTCCCGGTGCACCACGCCCGAGGCATGCACGTCCGCCAGGGTGAGCGCGAAGGGCAGCAACACCCGCATCACCAACTCGAGCGCGGAGGGATTCTCCTGCTCCGCCCAGACGTCGAGCGTGCGGCCCTCGACGAGCTCCAGGGCCAGCACGAGGAAGCGCGGCTCGTCCTCTGGCCAGAAGCCATACCCGTGGAAGGCCACCACATTGGGGTGGTGCACCAGCCGCAGTGCGGCCGCCTCCCGGTCGCCCCGTGGGTGGATGCGCACCAGCTTGATGGCGTAGGGCCGTCCGTTCCGTCTCGCCCGGTACACGGTGCCGAAGCTGCCGGAAGCAATCGTCCCCTCTACGGTGAAGCCAGCCACCTGGGTGCCGGGAGCCAATTGTCCAGGCACTTCCTCTGGACCCTGTCCGCCGTTTCCATCGAGCATCCCGCATCCCTCCGCGAACCGCGGAGGCTACCAGGGAGATGGGTGAGATCCCCGGACGTGATGGGTAGTCAGCCTCCCACCCTCTTGATGATGCCCCGGCAGCGCCAGTCGAAGTAGTTGATGAGGATCCAGAAGTTCTTGAACGCCGGGTTGCGCGTCTGCTTGTGGTGGTAGCGGTAGTAGATCTGCTGGGCGATGACGGCGAGGCGGAACAGGCCGTAGACCTCGTAGAAGGCCCAATTGGCGGGCTTCAACCCGGTGCGCTCGAGGTAGTAGGCGACCACCTCCTCGCGCCGGAGCATGCCGGGCAGGTGCGTGGGCTGGCGGCGGGTGATGCGCATCAGCCAGGGATCATCGGCGTGCACCCAGTAGGCGAGGGTGTTGCCGAGGTCCATCAGCGGATCTCCCAGGGTGGCCATCTCCCAGTCGAGCACGCCGATGACCTCGGTGGGACGCTCCGGGTGGAGCACCACGTTGTCGAAGCGCCAGTCGTTGTGGATGACGCAGGTGGAGACGTCATCGGGGGTGTGGGCCGCGAGCCAGTCACGCACGGCCCGGAAGCTGGGGACGTTCCAGGTGCGGGCCTTCTCGTAGCGATCCGACCAGCCCTCGATCTGCCGCCGGGGGTAGCCGGCGCCCTTGCCGAGCGACTCCAGCCCCACGGCCCGGTAGTCCACCCGGTGCAGCTCGATGAGCTTGTCGATGACGTTGAGGCAGAGCTGGCGGGTCTGTGCCGCGTCCAGCCGCATCCCGGGCGGCAGGCGCGAGCGGGGGATGAGGCCGGCGATCCGCTCCATGACGTAGAAGTCGGCACCGATGACGGCCGGGTCCTGGCACAGGCCCACCATGGTGGGCACGGCGGGGTAGACGGGCTCGAGCGCCTTCTGCACCGTGTACTCGCGCGCCATGTCGTGCGCCGACTTCGCCTTGGTGCCCGCGGGGGGCCGCCGCAGGATGAGGTCGCGGTTGGCGTACTCGAGCCGGTAGGTCCAGTTGGAGGCCCCGCCCGCGTACTGGGTGACCTTGGGCGTGCCCTCCAGCGTGGGCACCTGGGCCTTGAGCCAGGCGTCCACGGCGGGGATGTCGAGCTCCTCGCCCGCGCGCACGGCCCTGGCCTCATCGAGAGCGGGAGTCATGCCGGCTGCGCCCCTCCATCCCCACGCATCCTGCGGGTGCGCTTGCGGATCATCGAGGCATAGACGCCGCGCGGCAGGATCCGCTTCATCAGCCAGGCCTGACGGCCCTCGGCGTGGGGGAGGATGTAGAAGTGGCGCTGCTCGACGGCCCGGAAGATCTGATCGGCGATGTCGTCCGCGGTGATGGGCGAGCGCTCGAGCAGCTTGCCCATGACCGTCCGCAGCCCGGCGTTGGAGGTGCGCAGCGACTCGGCGAGGTTGGTTTTGAAGAAGGACGGGCAGACGACGCTGACGCCGATGCGGTTGTCGGCGAGCTCGTTGTGCAGCGTCTCCGACAGCGAGACGACGGCGGCCTTGGTCGCGTTGTAGCTGCTCATCATGGGCACATCGAGCAGCCCGGCCATGGAGGCCACGTTGACGAAGTAGCCGTGGCCCTGGCGCTTGAACAGCGGCGTGAAGACCTTGCAGCCGCGCACGACGCCCAGGAGGTTGATGTCGATGATCCACTGCCAGTCATCGAGCGAGACCTCCTCGATGGCACCCGCCTGGGCCACGCCGGCGTTGTTGACCACCACGTCGACGCCGCCCCAGTTCGAGGAGAGCCACTCGGCGGCCGCGTGCAGGTCCTCCTCGCGCGTCACATCGCAGCGGAGGGAGTGCGCGTGTTGGGTGAGGGAGGTGAGGCTCTTCAGGGTCTCCGCGCCCCGGGCATCGTTGACGTCGGCAATACAGACGCGCCAGCCGGCCCGGGCGTAACGCAGGGCGATGGCCTGTCCGAGCCCGCTGGCGCCGCCGGTGATGAAGATGCGCTGGTCACTCATGATTCCCGGCTCCTGGAGAAGCCGCGCCGGGCGAGCTCGATGCGGGCGATGACGCCCTTGTGCACTTCGTCCGGTCCGTCCGCGAGCCGCAAGGTGCGGGCCTGGGCGAAGAAGTTCGGGAGCTGGGTGTCGCCCGAGACTCCGGCACCACCGTGGATCTGGATGGCGTCATCCACCACCTTCTGCAGCATGTTGGGGGCCACGACCTTGATGGCGGAGATCTCGGTCATCGCGCCCAGGGCGCCCAGCTCGTCCAGCTTCCAGGCGGCATGGAGCGTGAGCAGGCGCGCCTGATCGATGGCGATACGGGCCTCGGCGACGCGCTCGCGGTTGCCGCCGAGGTTGAGCAGCGGCTTGCCGAAGGCGGTGCGGCTCATGCCGCGATCGATCATCAGATCGAGCGACTGCTCCGCCGCGCCGATGCAGCGCATGCAGTGGTGGATGCGGCCGGGGCCGAGCCGTCCCTGGGCGATCTCGAAACCCCGTCCCGGGCCCGCGATGATGTGGGAGACCGGCACCCGGACGTCACGGAAGTGCACCTCGCCGTGGCCGTGCGGCTCGTCGTAGTCGCCGTACACGGGGAGCATGCGCTGGATCTCCACGCCCTTCGTGTCCAGCGGCACGAGCACCATCGAGTGCTGGTGGTGGCGGTCGCCCCCCTCGTTGGCGGTGCGGGCCATGAAGATGATGATCTTCGCCCGGGGGTCGCCGATGCCGCTCGACCACCACTTCTTGCCGTTGAGCACCACCTCGTCGCCCTCGACGGTGGCGGTGGCCTGCATGTTGGTCGCGTCCGAGGAGGCCACATCGGGCTCGGTCATGCAGAAGACGGAGCGGATCTCTCCGGCGAGCAGGGGCGTGAGCCAGCGCGCCTTCTGCTCCTCGGATCCGTACCTCCAGAGCACCTCCATGTTGCCGGTGTCCGGAGCGTTGCAGTTGAAGACCTCGGGGGCCATGAAGCTGCGGCCCATCTCCTCGGCGACGGGCGCGTACTCCAGGGTGCTGAGACCCGCGCCGAGCGTCGCGTCGGGCAGGAACAGGTTCCACAGACCTTCGGCCCTGGCGCGTGCCTTGAGCTCCTCCATGAGGGGAGGGATCTTCCACTGCCGCCAGTCACCGCCATGGCTGGCCCCGCGGATCTGCGCCCAGTACTGCGCCTCCACGGGCTGGATGTGCTTCTGGATGAAGCGCCGCACACGCTCGCGGTAGTCCTTGGAACGGTCACTCGGTTCGAAGTTCATGGGAGGCCCCTTTATCGCGGGGTCTCATCCTGGGGCCGGGCCCCTTGATGAAGCCAGTGAATGTTGGGCCGGATGAAGTGCGGCACCGGGCGCGTGTTGCGCACGCTGTCAGCTTCCTGTCGAGGCGATGGCCCCAGGGTGGATGGACTTCGCGGCGAGGACCTCACTGACGAGGAGGTCGCGGATGGCGTTGCCGAGCTTGTCTCCCAGGTTGTAGTCCACCGTGACGACCGCCCCGTTTCCGATGAGCCGCAGCCTCGGCTGCCCGTAGCTCACCTGGTCATCGAAACCGAGCTCCTCCCCGAAGACGATGGCGTGCAGCCGGCTTTTCGGCACGGCGGTGCGCGACCACCTCCGTCCCGCGCGCTGGTAGCAGTAACCCACCCTCTCGCCATCGACAAAGAAGACCTCCGCGCCCGGGGGCTTGCCCCTCACATCGAACAGGAAGTTCCGCAGATGGTGCCGGAAGCCCGCGAGCCACAGGAAGGCGGGCGAGACGAGCAGCATCCCCACGAGGAGCACCCAGGCCAGGCCCTTGGGAGCCGGTGAGTCGGCGCGCCGCAGCTCCAGGCCCGTCTCGGTGGTGACGAGCTCGAAGCCCGCGGCGGTGACCTCGGCCCTGGCCCATTCGAGGTCCAGCTTACGGGGATCCAGCATGAGCGGGAGCTGCCCATGGCCACGGTGCACCACCACGGGGGGTGGTCCCTGGTTCAGCTCCACGAGCTTCAGCCCGGCCGCCGCGGCCACTGCGTACAGCGTGGCCACGGTGGCACGGCCCTGCCGCTCGCCGGAGACCGTGAAGCGAAAGGGAGGCGCCTCGGATGGTGAGGTCACCACCTCCAGCGTATGGACCGGGACGGTGAAACGGAAACGCAGGAAGCCGGGCAGCCAGCTTCGTGCCGGGCGCTCAACATGGCGCACATAGACGGGCGTGGAGCTGTCCTTGCTGCCGTCGTAGCGCGGGTAGGACACTGGCTGCAGGGCGGCGGGGTGTTGCGGCGTGCCACCATCTCCCGAGTCTCCATCGCCTTGCGACGTCAGGCTCTGCAAGAAGACCCAGAGCAGCACCAGCAGGACGAGGCTCCACAGCAGGAGCTTGAAGGGGAAGGTGAGGAGCGCTCCCCAGCGGAAGCGCTCGTCACGGATGTGCATGAGGACGAGCGCGTCGGCCCCGGCCAGGCGTGCGCGCAGCTCCGCTCGCACGGATTCCGGCAGTGCGCCGAGTGCCTGCTCGATGGCCTGGCTCGCATGGGCCCCAGCGGGAGCGTTCATCAGGGGGCCGAGGGTCTCGCGCTGCCCACCTGGGGGTCAAGAGGCAGGCTCCGACCGGAGGGAGGGGCAGGCAGGTTCCCGTGTCCCGGTGGCGGAGGACTCCCGATGCCTATTGTCGGAGAGCGCTCCGCCCCTGGGGCCCCGAGGAGTTCTCCATGTCCTTGCCGTTACGTCTGGCCGGTGCGGTGCTGGTGCTGGGGCTCGCCTCCTGCACGAGCATCAAGACGAGCACGAACTACGATCCCAACTCCGTACAGGCGGTGGGCTCGTACCGCACCTATGCCTGGTTGCCCATGAAGGACGGCGCGGATCCTCGCGTCTACAACCCCATCATCCAGGCACGCGTGCAACTGGCGGTGGACCGGGAGCTTCAGGCTCGCGGCTACCAGAAGGTGGAGCAGGGGCAGGACGCGGACTTCAAGGTGGGCTGGCACGCGGCCATCGACGACAAGGTGGACGTGGACTTCGTCAACAACTTCTACGGCTACGCCTGGGACCCCTGGTACGACCCCTTCTACGGCCCGGTCGCCTACGGCGGCGCGGGGCTGGCCGAGCCCGTCGTCCGCGAGTACCGCGAGGGGACGCTCATCCTCGACGTCGTGGATGGGGACTCGAACAAGCTCGTCTGGCGCGGCACCGCGGAGGCCCGGCTGGCCGAGAACATGGATGCGAAGAAGAGCCAGAAGCTCATCAACAAGGCCGCCGATGAGCTGCTGGAGGATTTCCCGCCCGAGCCCCGGAAGGAGTAGGGGCCAGGCCCTCAGTCCGAGGTGACGTCCACGCCTCCCCCCGCACCCGCCAGCGCGTGGTGGTACAGCGCTGCGCGAAGTGCGCGTCGTGCGTCACCAGCAGCAGGGCTCCGGGGTACTCGCGCAGGGCCTCCTCCAGGTGCTCGATGGAGGGCAGGTCCAGGTGGTTGGTGGGCTCGTCGAGCACCAGCGCCCAGGCATGCTGTCCGAGCCCGCGCGCGATGAGCAGCTTGCGCGTCTCCCCCGGGGACGGCTGCTCCGTGGCGAGCAGGCGATCCGGATCCACCCCGAGCGCGGCCACCAGGGACAGCACGCGGCCCTTCTCCGTGGGAGGCAGCTCGCGCACCGACTCGAGCACCTCCTCGGCCTCATCCGCGCTCAAGTCCTGCGGTACGTACAGCACGCGCTCCAGCGGCACTCGCGCCTGTTCGAGCAGGGCCTGGAGCAGGGTGCTCTTGCCCGCGCCGTTGGGGCCCTCGATGCGGATGCGGGCGTCCCTCGGAACATCGAGCCGCAGCGGCCCGAACAGCTCCACCTCGCCCGCGCACAACCGGGGCACGTCGAGGCTGAACAGCAGGGCGTGGGGCGGGCGGACGTAGTCGACGAAGATGGAGCGCCCGAGCGTCTTCTCCACCTCGATGGACTCGACGGCGCTGGCGGCGCGCTCGGTCTCGCGGCGGATGAGGGTCACGCTGCGGCCGAGACGGGCATCCGCCCAGCTCACGAGGTTCTTGGCGCCCAGGGTGCGTGCGTCGCTGTCGTACTTGTCCTTCATGCGGCTGCCCGCGTTGCGCGAGGCGGAGGCGGACTCCTGCTCCCGGCGTGTCTGCGCGAGCCGCTGCTGGAGCCGGCGGTGCTCGTCCTGGGCCTGGTGCCGGGCGGTGCGGCGGCCCTCCAGCTCGGCTTCCCACGCCTCGCGCGCCGCGGTGTAGGCCCCGGACCACAGGCGCACCGAGCCCCCATCGACGCGCAGCGTGGAGGTGGTGAGGGCCTCGAGCAGCTCCCGGTCGTGCGAGACGAGCACGCCCACTCCGCGGAAGCGGCGCAGCGCGGAGATGAGCCACTCCCGGGCCTCGGCGTCGAGGTGGTTGGTGGGCTCGTCGAGCAGCAGCACGTCCGGCTCGCGCGCCAGCGCCGCGCCGATCTGCCAGCGCTTGCGCTCCCCGGGTGACAGCGTGGGCCACCGCTCCAGGGCGGTGACATCCAACCCGAGCTGGCCGAGCAGCCGCCTCGAGCGGGAGTCATACGCCTCGGCGAGCGCGGTGATGTCGGGGGTGAGCTCCTCGACACGCTGCGGACAGAGGTGGACGAGCGCCGAGGGCGGCTCGAAATGGAGGTGTCCATCCGAGGGCTGGAGCTCGCCGGAGATCAGCCGCAGCAGGGTGGATTTGCCGGCGCCGTTGGAGCCGACGAGGCCCGTCCAGCCTGGAGGCAGGTGGAACTCAGCGTCGGAGAAGAGGGGAACGGCGTCGGAAAACGCGAAGGAGACGCGGTGGGCGCGAACGAGTGACACGAGGAACTCCGGAATCGTTCCGGGCACGCACGAGGGGCCCGGTGGGTGGCTGAGAGACAGCGCCGCGATTCAGGAGTGGATCTTCAATGGAGTACGAAGCCTCGTGTTCGAGGGGGCCCGGAATTCAGGGCTCGGAACTATTAACCACCGACGGGCCCCCGTGCAATCCCTGACGGGCTCGTCCTAGCGGGCGGGCACGGTCGCGGCGGCAGCCTGCGCCTGCCGGGCGAGCCGCCAGGCACCAATGGACGCGGCCAGCGTCGACGTCGTGGTCAGCAGGAGCGCCAGGGCGACGTTGTGCAGCGACTCCTGGAAGCCGTAATACAGGATGACCGGCTTCGGCTCGCCCTGCATCTCAGCGTAGAAGCGCAGCATGGTGATGACGCCCGTGGTGAAGCCCAGGCCTCCCGCGAAGAGCGTGAACAGCCCCAGGGCGATCATCAATGGAACGTGGCGGGACTCGGGACGGCTGGCGTACCGCAGGCTGGTCCCCAGCAGCGCCAGACCCGCGATGAGCGTCGGGTACATCCCCCAACCACCTGCGATGAACGCATCCGAAATGGACATGGGCTCTCCCTTTTGTGATGAGCAACCCCTCGGACAATGGGGCTCACGAAAGGTTCCAATCCGGGAGCCGAGACACCCTCACCCCGCCCCTCTCCCGGAGGGCGAGGGGATGTTGACGTGGTGAGGGGATTGTTCCGCCGGGACTGCTCCGGACTACTCCTCGGAGGGCAGCGCCGGGCGGTTGCGCACCGGCACCGCGGGCGGCTGCGTCTGCAACGTGCGCGAGAGTGACTGGGCGCTCCGGGCCGCGGCGCTCGGCGCGGGCTGCGACTGGGAGGTGCTCTCCTTGGTGAACACCTCCTTGAGCATCGCGATGCTGCCCAGCGCCGTCGTGGCCTCGTAGGGGACGAACATCTTGTTGTCGCCCTTGCCCAGCTCCTGCAGCGTCTCCATGTAGCGCAGCGCCAGCACCTCGGGCGTCGCGCCGCCACCGGCGTTGACGGCATCGAAGACCAGCCGCGTGGCATCGGCCTTCGCTTCCGCGTCCAGCAGCGTGGCGCGCTTGCGGCCCTCGGCGCGCGCCACCTCCGCGTCACGCTCGGCCTCCGCGCGGAGGATCCGGGAGATCTTCTCGCCCTCGGCCTGGAGGATGGCCGCGGACTTGTCACCCTCGGCCTTGGTCACCTCGGCGCGGCGCTCGCGCTCGGCCGTCATCTGCTTGGCCATGGCGTCCTTGATGGCCGCGGGCGGCTCGATCTCGCGCAGCTCCACCCGCGTCACCTTCACGCCCCACTTCTCCGTGGCCTCGTCCAGCACCAGGCGCAGCTTGGTGTTCACCGTCTCGCGGCTGGTGAGCGTCTGGTCCAGCGTCAGTCCGCCCATGATGTTGCGCAGGTTCGTCATCGTGAGCTGCTCGATGGCCAGCGCCAGGTTCTCCACCGCGTAGAGCGCCTTCGCGGCGTCCACGATCTGGTAGTAGATGACCGAGCCCACCTCCATGGTGACGTTGTCATGGGTGATGGCCTGCACGGTCTCGAAGCCCATGACCTGCTCGCGCAAGTCCACCAGGTGGCTGCGGAAGATGCGGTTGCCCACGCGCATCTCCATGACGCGCGGCGAGTCGAAGAACGGGATGAGGATGTTCGGCCCGCTGGTGGCCACGTGGTGGAACTTGCCCAGACGCTCCACCACCATGACCTTGGCCTGGGGCACGATGCGCAGGCCCTTGACCATGGCGAACACCACGGCGACCGCACCGATGACAAAGAGGGCAGTACCCATCTAACGACCTTCCTTCTGTTTCGGAGAAACTTCCAGGGATGCGGCGGGGCGCCGCACCCACAGCTTCAAACCTTCCACCTGCTCGACGACGACCAGCTCCCCCGTGGCCACGCCGCCTCCGAGTGAGCGCGCGGACCAGAGTTCTCCGTTGATGCGCACGGTGCCGCCGTGCCCATCCACGAGCGCCTCGGTGACCACGGCTTCCTGGCCCACCATCGCCTCCACGCCCGTCTTCATCTTGGACGCGTTGCGCATGAAGGCCTTCTTGAAGATCGTGCGCGAGCCGGCGAAGAGCGCCAGCGACACACTCATGAAGACCAGGAGCTGGACGTTGATGCCCAGCCCCAACGCCGCGATGAGGGAAGCGGCCAGCGCTCCCACGGCGAACCAGAGCACCACGAAGCCGGGGAGGGCCATTTCCAGCGCGCCTCCGATGATTGCGGCGAGGATCCACAACTGCCAGCCATGGATGTCCATGAACGCTCCTGTCCGGCCCGGAGCTTGCCACCTTGGAGACGCGGTGCGCCAGGACCCTTGTCCCGGGCCTGACATTCCTCCCCCGGGGGCGGGCAGCGGGGTAGGCTCCGCCGCCGTCCAACCCCTGGAGGTGTGCGCCATGGGCGGCCCGGGGACAGGAGGCACGTGATGGCCGGAAGAGTCGAGGGCAAGGTGGCACTGGTGACGGGAGCGGCGTCGGGGCTGGGCAAGGCCGCGGCGGCGATGCTGGTGCGCGAGGGCGCCCGGGTGGCGCTCACCGACCGCAATGAGGCCGGTGTCCGGGAGGTGGCCGGGGCGCTGGGCGGGCCCGCGCGGGCCTGGGCGCTGGACGTCACCCGGGAGGCGGACTGGGAGCGGGTGGTGGACGAGGTGGTGGCCACGTTCGGCCGGCTGGACGTGGTGGTGAACAACGCCGGCATCGGCATCTCGAAGGACATCGAGGCGCTTTCACTGGAGGAGTGGCGGCTCGTGCACTCGGTGAACCTGGACGGGGTGTTCCTGGGCTGCAAGCACGCCATCCGCGGCATGCGGAAGAGCAGCGCGAAGGGCTCCATCATCAACATCAGCTCGGTGGCGGGACTGGTGGGGGTGGACTCCCTGCCGGCGTATTGCTCGAGCAAGGCCGGGGTACGCCTGCTGACGAAGTCCGTGGCGCTGCACTGCGCGCGCAAGGGCTACGGCATCCGCTGCAACTCGGTGCACCCCACGTTCATCGAGACGCCCATGGTGGATGACCTCGCCAGCCTGAGCGGCGACATGGCGGCGGGGAAGGCGCGGCTCGCGCGCATGATTCCGCTCGGCCGCATCGGCGAGCCGGACGATATCGCCTACGCGGTGCTGTACCTGGCCTCGGACGAGTCCAAGCTGATGACCGGCTCGGAGTTCGTCGTGGACGGTGGCACCACGGCGATGTGAGCTGCCTTCAACCCTGGAGGTCGCGGATGGGAGTGTTGATCCTGGTGCGGCACGGGCAGACGTCCGGCGAGTGGTACGACCGGGACCGGCTGTCGGAGCTGGGGACGCGTCAAGCGGCGCGGCTGGGCGAGGTGTGGGCGGCGTCGGAGCACATGTTCGAAGCGGTGTACGTGGGACCGGCCCGGCGGCACCAGCAGACGTGCGAGGCGGTGAGGGCGGCCTACCTGGCCCGGGGGCTGAGGTTCCCCGAGCCGGTGGTGCTGCCGGAGCTGGACGAGTACGCGGCGGAGCCGCTGTTCCGGGTGCTGCTGCCGAAGCTGGCGGAGCGGAACGAGCAGGTGCGCGAGGTGATGGAGTCGGGCGCGCTGGAGGGGCCGGACGCGGCGCCGCGGCTGTTCCGGTTGTTGGATCCGCTGGGCCGGGCGTGGGCGCGGGGCGAGCTGGAAGACCCGGCGGTGGAGCGCTGGAGCACGTTCGTGGCGAGGGTGGAGGCGGGGCTGCGGAAGATGATGCACCAGCCGGGGAGGAAGGCGGAGGTGGCGGCGTTCACGTCGGCGGGGCCGATGGCGGTGGCGGCGGGGCTGACGCTGGGGGCGAGCGCGGAGAAGGTCTTCGCGCTGAGCCTCATGGTGTGGAACACGGCCTGTACGGACTTCCTCTTCTCGGGAGAGCGGCTGTCGCTGCGGAGCTTCAACGGGACGCCGCACCTGCTGGAGCCTGAACTCCAGACGATGCGCTGAAACAAGGACGAGCAGGGGAGGGCGGAATGAGCACGCCGGAGTGGCTGGACCGGACGAGGGCGGTGCGTCCCGGGGAGGAGCTGGACGCCGCGTGGCTGGAGAAGTACCTGGCGGAGAACGTGCCGGGCCTGACGGGGCCGTTGGTGGTGGAGCAGTTCCCGGGAGGGCACTCGAACCTCACCTATCTGCTGCGGATGGGGGAGAAGGAGCTGGTGCTGCGCCGGCCGCCATTTGGAGCCAAGGCGATCAAGGCCGGGCACGACATGGGCCGCGAGTACCGGATCCTCAGCGGGCTGCTGCCGGTGTACCCGAGGGTGCCCCGGCCGCTGGTGTTCCGCGGAGAAAACGAGTCTCCGATGGGAGTGCCCTTCTACGTGATGGAGCGGGTGCGCGGGGTCATCCTCCGCGCGAAGCCTCCGAAGGGCGTGGAGCTGACACCGGAGTTCATGCGGAAGCTCTCGGAGAACTTCGTGGACAACCTGGTCGAGCTGCACGCGGTGGACTGGCGCGCGGCGGGACTGGGGGAGATTGGGAAGCCGGAGGGGTACCTGGGCCGGCAGGTGGCGGGGTGGACGGAGCGCTACGGCAAGGCGAGGACGGACGACATCCCCGAGATGGAACAGGTGGCGAAGTGGCTGGCGGGGAACCTGCCGGCGGAGCTGGCGCCGACGCTGATCCACAACGATTACAAGTACGACAACCTGGTGCTGGATCCGGACCACCTGCCGGGCATCCGCGCGGTGCTGGACTGGGAGATGGCGACGATCGGCGATCCGCTGTCGGACCTGGGGATGGCGCTGGCGTACTGGGCCGAGGCGTCGGATCCCGAGGATCGGCGGGCGTTGCCGTTCGGGCCGACGATGCTGCCGGGCAACCTGACGCGCGAGGAGTTGGTGGCGCGGTACGCGGAGAAGAGCGGACGTGACACGCGGGGAATCACGTTCCACTACGTGCTGTCACTCTTCAAGGTGTCGGTGATCGCGCAGCAGATCTACTCCCGGTTCAAGCAAGGCCTGACGAAGGACGAGCGCTTCGCGGCGATGATCACCGGGGTCCAGGTGCTCTCACGGACGGCGGCGCGGGCCATCGAGACGGGCACCCTCCGCCCGTAAAACCCTCACCAAGAACCCTCGCCAACACTCCTCGCCAACAACCCCTCTCCCCCCGGGAGAGGGACGGGGTGAGGGTATCGAGAGCCCTGGGTTCCCCTCGGTGTGCATCCCCTCTCCCTCTGGGAGAGGGCCAGGGTGAGGGTCTGGATCAGACGTTCCGGGTTCGCATCCGTCCCCACACTCCGCGAGAAGGTCACGCGGCAGTAGCCCACTTTCAGAGTGACGTGACACGGCCGGTAGGCCCGACATACCTACCGGGGCGGACCTTCCGCCTGAACGGCTGCTCAGTAGGGTGGCGAGCGTGTACGCCGAGCTGGTCTGCCGGTCGAACTTCTCGTTTCTGCGCGGGGCCTCGCACCCCGAGGAACTGATCCAGGCCGCGGCGGAGCGGGGACTGTCCGCCGTGGCGCTGGCGGATGGGGACGGCCTGTACGGGGCCGTGAAGGCCCACCTCGCGGCGAGGGACGCGGGCATCAAGTACCTGATCGCCAGCGAGCTGACGCTGATGGATGGCCCGCGCGTGGTGATGTACGCGCAGGACGCGAGGGGCTACGCGAACCTGAGCCGGCTCATCTCGAAGAGCCGGATGCTGCATCCCAAGGGTGAGGCGGGCCTGCCGTGGCGCGAGCTGGTGGAGGGAAACGAGGGGCTGCTGGCGCTGCTGCCGTACCCGGTGGCGGCGGAGCAGGTGGCGCCGCTGGCGGAGTCCTTCCGGGAGCGCTTCTACGTGGGCATGTGCCGCACGCTGTCCTCGGGAGACGAGGCGCGGGTGGCGCGGGCGAAGGACCTGGCGAAGACGCTCGGGGTGCCGCTGTGCGCGCACAACGACGTGCACACGCACCAGCGGAGCCGCCAGCCGTTGCAGGACGTGCTCACGGCCATTCGTTACAAGACGACGCTGGGGCAGCTCGGGACGAGGCGGCTGCCCAACGCGGAGCGGACGCTGAAGGGGCCGGAGGAGATGGCGCGGCTGTTCGCGGACTGCCCGGAGGCGCTGGAGCGCACGGTGGAGCTGGCGAGCCGCTGCAACGCGACGCTGGACGGGCTGCGCTACCACTTCTCGGAGCAGGATCTGCCGCCGGGACACACGACGGCGACGTGGCTGCGCGAGCTGACGTACCAGGGGCTCCAGGTGCGCTACCCGGCAGGTGTGCCGCCCGAGGTGGTGAAGCAGATCGAGCACGAGCTCAAGCTGATCGCGGCCCTGGACTTCGCGGGGTACTTCCTGGCGATCTGGGACATCGTCCGGTTCGCGCGCTCGAAGGGGATTCTGTGCCAGGGGCGAGGGAGCGCGGCGAACTCGGCGGTGTGCTACGCGCTGGGCGTCACGGCGATCGATCCGGTGCGGATGGGGCTGCTCTTCGAGCGCTTCCTGAGCATGGAGCGCAAGGAGCCGCCGGACATCGACGTGGACTTCGAGCACGAGCGGCGCGAGGAGGTGCTGCAGTACGTGTACGAGAAGCACGGCCGGCACCGGGCGGGGATGGTGTGCGAGGTCATCTGCTACCGGGGGAGGCTGGCGCTGCGCGAGGTGGGCAAGGCGCTCGGGCTGTCGCTGGATCAGGTGGACCGGCTGGCGAAGGTGGCGGGTGCTCACGGCGAGATGTCGCTGGAGCTGCTGAAGGAGGTGGGGCTGTCGGAGGATGACCGGCGGGTGCGGCAGACGCTCGCGCTGGCGCAGGAGATCGAGAGCTTCCCGAGACACCTCTCCATCCACGTGGGCGGATTCGTCATCACGCGCGAGCCGCTGGTGGAGATGATCCCCGTGGAGAACGCGGCGATGAAGGGCCGCACGGTGGTGCAGTGGGAGAAGGACGACCTGGAGGCGGTGGGCGTCCTGAAGGTGGATCTGCTGGGGCTCGGGATGCTGACGGCGCTGGCGAAGTGCCTGACGTTCATCAAGGAGCACCACGGGCGCGAGCTGTCGCTGGCCACGATTCCGGCAGAGGATCCGAAGGTCTACGACATGTTGTGCAACGCGGATTCGATCGGGGTGTTCCAGATCGAGAGCCGGGCGCAGATGAACATGCTGCCGAGGCTGAAGCCGCGATGTTTCTACGATCTGGTGGTGGAGATCGCGCTGATCCGGCCGGGGCCGATCGTCGGGGACATGGTGCACCCGTACCTGAGGAGGCGGGAGGGGAAGGAGCCGGTGGAGTACCCATCGGAGGACGTGCGGCGGATTCTGCAGAAGACGCTGGGGGTGCCGCTCTTCCAGGAGCAGGCGATGAAGCTGGCGATGGCGGTGGCGGGCTTCACACCGGCGGAGGCGGACGGACTGAGGCGGGCGCTGTCACACAAGCGGGCGGAGGAGCGGCTGGGACCGTTCCACCAGCGCTTCGTGGAGGGAGGCGTGGCGCGGGGATACACGCCCGAGTACGTGGACACGCTGTTCCGCCAGTTCCGCGGGTTCGCGCACTACGGCTTCCCGGAGAGCCACTCGGCGAGCTTCGCGCTGCTGGCGTACGCGTCCTCGTGGCTGAAGTGCCACTACCCGGCGGCCTTCACGGCGGCGCTGCTGAACTCGCAACCGATGGGCTTCTACGCGCCGCACACGCTGGTGGCGGACGCGCAGCGGCACGGGGTGAAGGTGCTGGGCGTGGACGTGAACCACTCGGGGTGGGACTGCACGATGGAGGAGGGTGGGGCGCTGCGGCTGGGGATGCGGATGGTGCGGGGGTTCCAGGAGGCGGCGGGACGGCGGGTGGAGGCGGCGAGACAGGGCACGCGCTTCACGAGCGTGGGCGAGCTGGCGCGGCGGACGCGGGCACCCCGGCACGAGCTGGCGCGACTGGCATTGGCGGGAGCGCTGGGGAGCATCAGCGGATCGAGGCGGGACGCGCTGTGGGAGATCCAGGCGCTGGGCCCGCTGGAGGAGAACGACCTGTTCTTCGGGATGGCGATGGACGGGACGCAGGTGGAGCTGCCGCAGATGAACGTGGCGGAGCGGGTGAGCAAGGACTTCGAGACGGTGGGCGTGTCGCTGGAGAAGCACCCGCTGGAGCTGTTGAGACCGGCGCTGCGCAAGCGGGGCGCGGTGACGGCGGCGGGGCTGGAGCGGGTGAGAGCGGGGGCTCGGGTGGCGGTGGGAGGGATGCTCATCTGCCGGCAGATGCCGCCGACGGCGAAGGGGTTCTGCTTCCTGTCGTTGGAGGACGAGACGGGGATCGCGAACCTGGTGGTGGCACCGGACGCGTACGCGCGGTTCCGCAAGGACATCCACGGCGCGCTGTTCCTGGTGGGGCAGGGGACGCTGGAGAAGACGGGGAAGGTGCTGAACGTGAAGGTGCAGCAACTGGAGCCGCTCGCCTCTACGCTATAGGTGTGGGGCTGGGGAGGTAGCTCATGCGCCGGTACAACCGCGCCCCTGATCGCGTTGTATTGCTGGGCCTCATTCTGGCCTGTGCACTCCAGTGGGCATGCGCGACCATCGTTTGAGGCGGCATACCGCCCTCTGCATTCGACTTCAGAAACGTCGTGCCTGTCAGTTCGAAGGACCCGAGCGGCTGGAAGGCCGCCAAGGTCAAGATTCTTCTGGGTCGGCTTTCATCGGTATTTCCGGCAGCGGCCTACTGCGACATCGAGGTGGGCATCCCTGAAATCAACTTTCGTGGTCCTGTTCCCGACGAGTTCGCACAGCTCGAAGCTGCGGCGGCTGCAGATGCGGCAGCCCGAATCGTGTTGTCCCAGGGGATTCCCCCTACAGCCATCTTGTGCCGTAGTTTTCAGGAAGAGATGGAACGCATTCTCAGCGCGGCCATCCCGGGAGTTCGCGTCACGAAGTTTCTGACGCCGAACGTTCCTCACAAAACCTTCCCGTGACCGGACGAGCAGCGGACATGGTTTCCGGTCCTGGGCGTATGGGCCCTGGAATCGGCGTTCCATTCCGGGCATGAGGGGAATCGCCGCATGGATACGCACTTCACTGCCGATGAGCTCATTGCGATCGTGCATCGCTTCTATCCCTCGAACCTCGAGGGCAACGATCCTCGATACGATGCCTCAGTGGAGTTCCAGCGGTTGATCGCCGCGCGAGAAGCCGCCATGGCGGACGCTCAGGTTCTGGGACTCCTTCTTCCAGCGCCTGCGCGATGCAGTGCCTGGATGCCATGTCGAGAACTGGTCGACGCTTCGTTACGACGCCTGCCGGAGATGCCGTGTCTACCTTCCGGGAACCACTCCGGCCTCTACAGAAGTAAAGGCCGTGGTTGGTCTCGTGAGCATTCTTGCGCCGGTGTTCGCCATCTATGCGTCCCACCAGACGTATGAAGGCCAGCGGGTTTCGAATACCCGCATCTACTTTCCCCCGCTCCCCATCGAGTTCCACGAGCACGGGGCCACATTGGATGGGCTCATCCGCTCCTCATTCGGCTTCGAGAGCCTGCCGAATCACATCCTCTTCACTCCTGTTCCGGACCTCCAGGTCGGCAACAAGGCACCTGAAAAGGTGCAGCTCATCGACTGCCTCTTCACGGACAACCGATGGTAATGGCTTCGAAGCCGCTCAATGGACGACGAGCCGGGCGCGCTGTCCTGCCGGGCGCACGCGGGCGGTGGTCCCCGCGTTGAATGCGAGGAAGTCCTCCTCCACGCCGTCGCTGAAGATGACGCCTCCCGCGGGCATCCGTGATTCCACCTGCAACTCCTGCTGCGCGCTGACGAACCCGGCCACCATGCTGGCCGCCGAGTGCCGGCTGATGAAGGGCTCGCGAACCACGAAGGCCAGCCGCGGGTCCTCCCAGGTGAGCCGCCACGGTTGGCCCGGCTGTCCACCCGTCGCCGCCGTGAGCCCCTGGGCGAGCGTGAACACCGAGGACAGCCAGCCGCTCGATCCCGCGCCCGTGGAGACGATGATGCCGCTGGAGGACTGGGACTCGGCGCGGCGCTCGTAGTGCAGGGTGTAGCGGGCGGAGACGTGGGTGCGCGCCCCGAGGAACAAGTCGTTGAACCCGAGCAGCCGCTGGCCATCGCTCAGCACCACCTCGGCGAGTGTCACCTCCCGGAAGCGGGCCTGCGACTCCAGCACGTGGCGCACCGCCACCCGGGCCTTGTCGACCCCGAAGGGCAGCAGCACGCCGTCGATGCGCTCGGGGTCCGGGTTGACGCCGACGATGGGCTGCGAGCCCACGTACTTGGCCACGTTGGCCACCAGGCCGTCCTGGCCCACCGTCACCACCAGCTCCTTGCCGGTAAAGAGGAAGGTGGGCACCAGCGAGCGGTCCACCTGCTGCACCGGCAGGCCGAGCTTCCAGCAGCTTGTGCAGCGCGTCGAGCGAGCGGCGGTAGGTGTCGTCCTCCCGCGCGTAGTCCTCGAAGTCCTGGCCGGCGTGCTCCAGGTAGAAGCGTGTCTGCGAGCGGGTGTTGAAGCGCTCCACCAACTCGGCGAGCCGCGTCTTGCGCGTGACGAGGACGATCTTCTCGTACTCAGCCATGGCGGCCCTGGTTTCCCGACGGGGCCGAGAGCAGCGAGCGCAGCAGATCCGGGGACACGTTCAGCTCGCCGATCTTCCCCGCGTTCTCCGCCATCTCGCGGAAGGCGAGGGCGATGTTCAGCCTGGGATCGTTCCCGCCGCCAGCCGCCGCCATGAGCACCTTCCAGTCCATGTCCCGCACCGGGGCGAGCGTCTTCTCCAGGGCGTAGGCCTTGGCCTCGGCGGCCTTGCGCTCGTTCTCGCTCCAGCGATCCATGAAGGAGGCGCGCTGCTCCTCCACGGCGATGTCCGCGGCGATCTGCGCCTCGCGGATCTGCCGCTTGCCGGCCTCCACGGACAGCTCGGTGGCGATCTCGCTCTCCTTGATGCGCCGCTCCTGCTCCACGGCGGCGTTGCGGCGGGCGTAGATGGCCTCGTCCGCGCGCCGCTGGAGGGCCTCGCGGGCCTCGGCCTCCAGGGCCCGAGCCATCTCCGGGGTGGGGCGCGCCGACAGCAGCGCGAAGCCCTGCACCTCCACGCCCAGCATTCGCACCGCCTCCGTTTCACGCAGCCCCGCGAGCACCTTGCCCTCGATGGTGGCCGCCTGCACCAGCACTTCGCGCAGGGGCATGGACTGCACCACCGTGCGGGCGCGCACCTGGGCGATCTGGACGAGCCGCTCCTCGAGCTTCGAGGGATCTTCCGAGGCGTACTCGCCCGAGGGCTTCACGGAGTAGTCCAGCAGCCCGGCGAGCAGCTTGGGGTCGGCGACGCGGTAGGTGAGCTGGCCCTGGAGGGTGACGGCCTGGAAGTCCTGGGTGACCTCGTTGAAGGCGAAGGGGACGTCCGAGCTGGCGAGCGGCACGGCGACCACGGTGGTGGTGGGCGCCCAGTAGAAGAAGGAGAGGCCCGGCCCCTCCCGCTTCACCCGTCCATCCTTGAACTGCATGACGTACGTCGTCGGAGGCGCCTTCATGTACCGGATGCTCATGGCCGGACTCTCTCTGGCTTCGTGTTTTATAAACACCGACATAGTGTCCATTGAACACGAATGCAACCGGGAATGAATCCGTGGAGGCTCCCTCTCCCTTCGGGAGAGGGCTGGGGTGAGGGTGTATGGCCCCACGGGTTGTGCCGCGCGTAACCAATGCGGCCACCTGGCGAAGCGGGCGGCTTGACAGTGGGACTCGCGACCACCTGAAATCGGGACCCTCCGGGAAGAGAGGCGTGACCATGTCGATTCATCATTCCTCCGCAGGGGGGCGGCGGTGCTCGCGAGTAGGAGCGTTGGCGCTGGTCGCGCTGGTGCTCCTTGGGGCCTGCACCACGGGCATGCCCTCGGGGGGACGGTTGAGGGCACAGCGCGACCAGCCGCCAGGGCCGCGCCAGTCCGCGCAATCTCGGGAGTGGACGGGTGCGGCCCGGGGCGAGGAGGGCAATGGCGCGCCGCTCTTCGCCAGGTTGCCCACGGACTTCGCGCCGGTGCGAGTCGGGGACGCGGAGTTCAACGCCGCACTGTCGAAGCTGGTGCTCGATATGCCGCTGCGGGTGGCTTCCTCCGCGCCTGGGCAGCGCGGCGGCGGGTTGGCGCCGGGCTCCGGTGGTTCGGGCGGAGAGGCGTGGCAATCAGAGCTGAACCGGTCCTATGGGCGTCACTGCGAGCAGCGAGGCACTCGGGGGGACTGCTTCACGCTGCTCGAGGACGGGCCCTACCTCCAGGAGGACGACAAGCGAAGCATCGCCATGGCCCTGGCGGTGGGGCCGGCACTGGAGGGCGTGAACGCGGAGGTGAGGGCCATGCTCGACCCGACGCGGGTGCTGGCGACGCTCAGCATCTCCATCACGGCCTATATGGCGCTGTTGGCGGCACCGGATCCGGTGCTGACCAAGGGCGTGGCGGCGGGGGCCGCATTGCTCTTGTGGGGCTACCTCGGGTTCGAGCTCTTCGATCTGATCCGGGCCTACAGGCGGCTCTCGGAGGAAGCGGCGCGGGCCACCACGTTCGAGGAGCTGCGCGAGGCGGGCGAGCGGTTCGGCCGGGTCATTGGCCCCAACAGCGTGCGCATTCTCGTGCTGGTGGGGACGGCGGCGGTGGGCGAGACAGCGGCACTCGTTTCCAGGGCGCCAAAGCTGCCGGGCTTCGGGCAGGCGTCGCGCACCGTCGAACTCAACACCGGCTGGAACCTGATGGATGCGGCGGTCGGGGCCGAGCGGGTCATCGTGTCGGTGCCCGAGGGGACGCTCCGGGCCGTGCTGCCCATGACGGCCGTGGCCATGTCGGGCCGGAGCGGTGGTGACAAATCCTCTGGAGGCGGGAGCGGGACACCCAAGGAGGGAAGGGTGCTTCCGAATGGGCACCGGGCATTCAAGTCCTTCGATGACTTCAAGGACTTCATGGGCCCGGCGGGCGAAGGGAAGCAGTGGCACCACATCGTCGAACAGCGCAAGGTGAACGTTGAGCGGTTCGGACCGGAGGCCATTCATAATACCGAGAATGTGATTGCCGTGGACAAGGTAAAGCATGATGCAATAAGCGCCTTCTACTCCTCCAAAGACCCTCAGGCCGGTGGCATGGTGGTGCGTGAATGGCTCCGTACGCAATCCTATGAGAAGCAACGCGCTTTCGGGTTGATGGTGTTGAGGCAGTTTGGAGTTGTCCCATGAAGAAGATGGAGGTGAAGAAGCTCCCAACGGATCAGCTTGTCGAAAAGACCAGAACCCTATCCGCAGAGAGGATGCGCGCCATCTACGCGGGCAAGCCAAAAGATGGAAACCGCATGTTCGATCTTCTCGTTGCGATTCACAGGGAGCTGCGGGCAAGAGGAATAGATGCTCAGCGTCAGTTGTTGGTGTTGCTCGATGATCCAGACATGGGAACTCGTTGTTGGGCTGCAACTGCGGTTATGGAGTTTGCGCCGGAAGAGGGGGAACGGGTGCTTGCCGATCTTGCAAAAAGCGCTGGTGGATTGGTTGGATTTTCTGCGGAGTGGGCATTGGAGGAGTGGAAGGCGGGAACTTTGAAGCCAATTTGATGTGGCGTGGTGTAAAGGGCGAGGGACTGGAACAATGAATCCCAAAGTGCTTGTCGAGGTTTTCGCTGAGCATGTTGCGGCACAGACTGACGCGATTTTTCGTGGGGACGCCAAGACAGGAAACAAGCATGCCAGGCGCTACTTGAACGCAGTCGACAAGTTGCTCACGCTTGGCGATACAGGACGGGATGCACTGGCCTCGTTATTTACTCACCCGAGAATGGACGTCCGAGTCAAGGCCGCAGCGTACTTGCTTCGCTATCGAACAGCAGAGGCCAAGGCGGTACTGGAGGAATCAGCCAGCAGCGAGGGCTTGATCCCCTTCATTGCCTCTGAGGTATTGAAGAATTGGGAGAAAGGGACTTGGGCGCTGGAGCCTGAGTAGGCCGGTCGCAACGACAGTTCTGACCCGGTGCAGCCGAGCTGAGCGGTGGGGCGGATGTCTATAGGAAGGGAATTTGGAAGTGAGTATCGAGAAGTGGGTAGATGATTTTGCCCGGCATGTTGCTGCGCAAACGGATGCTATCTTCCGGGGAGATGCCAGGACAGGCAACAAGCACGCCGATAAGCGTGTTGCTGCGTTCAAGAAGCTATGTGCTCATGGAGATGCAGGGCGGGATGCGCTCGCCGCGCTGTTCAAGCACCCTCGCATGGATGTTCGCGCCATGGCTGCGGCATATCTGCTGCGGCACCGGACAGCGGAGGCCAAAGCTGTCTTGGTGGAACTCTCGAAGGGCGAAGGGCTGGCTGCGTTTGGTGCATCCGAGGCCTTGAAGCGTTGGGAAGAAGGAGTCTGGGCCCTGGACCCTTCGGAAGCCGCCAAGCCAGCCCCAGAGGCTTCTCCGGCGAACGCTGAAGTGTTGAAGAGACGCACCATGAAGAAGGCGCAGTTGAAGGACCTTTCGATTGAACAGTTGATCGAAATGACCAGGACTGCTTCCGCCGAGAGGTGGCGTGCCATCAATGCAGGCAGGCCCAAAGACGGAAATCGCATGTTCGATCTTCTCGTCGCAATCCGCAGGGAATTACGGACGAGAGGCCTGGAGGCCCAGCGACGGCTGATGGGTCTGCTCGATGATCCAGACCCTGGGACTCGTTGCTGGGCTGCGGTATCCGTTTTGGAGTTCGCGCCAGAGGAGGGGGAGCGAGTTCTTGCTGAACTTGCGAAGCTGCCTGACAGCCTGGTGGGGTTCTCCGCGGAGATGACGCTGGAGCAATGGAAGGCAGGCACCTTCAAACCCCTCTGATGATTTTTCGAGGGCTCGCATAGACTTGAGGGATGCCAAGCGCGTCGAGTGACCTCCTCCGGCAGATCCGCCAGCGGCCCGGTATGTACGTGGGCGATACAGGCGGTTACGGCCTCCACCGGCTGCCGCTACTCCTGCTGCAGGCGGGAGCCCTCGCCGCGAGCGAAGGCTGCGGGGATGAAGTGAGCCTCCACCTGGAGGAGGGTGGCGCCTGTTCCTTCTCCTTCAACGGGTCCTTGTGGCCCTCACTGCTCGTTCCCGAGGCTCCGGGAGACTCGCTGGCGCGGTTGTTCACCCTGGCCGATGCCGACCTTCAGGCACCTCGTCCAGACGGCGCGCCCGAGCCGTTCCTCCTCGTGTCTCCCTACGAAGATCTCGCGCTCGCCAATGCGCTCGCTTCGGAGCTTGAGGTCACCCTCGCGGCTGGCGGGAGCACCTGGGTGCAGTCCTTCCGATGCGGAGAGCCGGCGGGCCCACTCCGAGCGCTCCCTGGCTCCGAGGGCGGGCCGCCTCCGTTCCGAGGCACGCGCATCCACTTCGTGCCAGATCCCTCCATCTTCGACCGGCCCCGGCTCTCCCTCCTGGGGTTGTCGTGGCGCATGGAGGAACTGGCCGCCCTGCACGAGCGTGTCTCCTTCCGTCTGCGCGATGACGCGCGCTCACTCGAGGCGCACCACCGTTTCGAGCGCGGGCTCGTGGACTACGCCGCACGGCTCTCAGCGCCGGAGCTCCCGCTCCATGCACCCTGGAGTTTTCAGGGGAGCCACGACACGACCCGGATCCGGCTCTCCCTCCAGTGGTGCGAGACACCCGGGAGTCGCGTGAGCTCCTGGGTCAACCAGCTCCGAGCCAGTGGGGGCACGCATCTCAAGGGGCTGATCAGCGGGATTCATGGCGCGCTCCATCATCATGCGGAGGCCACGAGGCGCACGCCGGAGTTCGGGGTCTACATTCCCTCGGTGCTCACGGAGGGGCTCACGGTGCTGCTCGACGTCACGGTTCCTCGGCCGGTATGGCTGGGTCCCGTCAAGGGAGTGCTCGCCAACGAGGAGTGCGAATTCGCGGTGGAGGAGCTGGTCCAGACGTGGCTGAGCCAGCGTTTCGCGGAGGAGCCCGCGGTGGCGGAGCGGGCGGAGCGGGTGTTGGACCACGTCATCGGGCGGTACATCGCTCGCGGGTAGCGTCTCTCCCAGCCGTCAGCTTCTGACGTGGAGCCCGGTCTGGCGTTAAAGTACCGCCATGGCTCGTCTTCTCCGAGGAGCGCAGCGGATGTTGCTCCTGGTGTTGGTCACGGTGGTCATCGCGTACGTGGGCCTCTGCGTGCTGGTGTTCCTCAACCAGCGGCACCTGGTGTTCCCGGTACCTCCGGGGGCCCGTGAGCCCTCGCTGCCCGGAGCCACGCTTCTGCGCATCCCCGGGCCGGAGGGGTCAACGGTCTACGCGCTCCACGTGCCCGCGCCGGCCGAGGCGCCCACCGTGGTGCACTTCCATGGCAATGGCGAGCAACTCGCGGATGGGGCTTGGCTGGCGCAGCGCTTCCAGGAGGCGGGGCTCGGCTTCTACGCGGTGGAGTACCCGGGTTACGGGCTCGCGGCCCAGCAGGGGCCCTCCGAGACTGGCATCTACGCGGCGGCGGAGACCGCGCTGGAGCACCTGCACCAGAAGCTAGGTGTGCCTCGGGAGCGCACGGTGTTGCAGGGGCAGTCGCTCGGCTCGGGCGTGGCGGTCGAGATGGCCAAGCGGGGCCACGGCTCGCGGTTGGTGCTCATCACGCCCTACACCTCCATCGTGGACGTGGGGGCCAGGATTTTCTCGTGGTTGCCCGCGAGCCTGCTCGTGAGGGATCCGTTCGACAGCGCGGCCAAGGCGCCGGGGTTGACGCTGCCGGTGCTCATCGTCCACGGGACGCGGGATGAGGTCATCCCCGTGGATATGGGGCAGCGGCTGGGAACCTTGTTCCCGAATGCCACCGTGCGCTTGCTCGAGGGCAAGCATCACAATAACGTGCTCGATCAACCGGCCACCCTTCAGGAACTGATGGAGTTCGCACGCAGTGCGACGCATTTGCCGGGCGAGAGCCAGCCAAAGCATTAAAGATAGGCAATTATAGTCATGATTTGCATAGAGGATTGGACAACCTGATTCCGATCGGGATGGGAGCGTGTTGCGTGGCTTCGGATTTGCAGGATAGTTACAAGCCCGATAGTGGTCAGCCCATTTTTTGGGAGTCGTGATTCTACTTTTTCTGATTGTCCTCCTCTGCTGAAGAGTTTTTGCTGCTTTGATATTCATCAAACCAATAGCTCATCCGAAAAACAGCAAGTGTAGCTGCCAATGCTAGGGAAAAGGAGTATATGAAAAGACAATATCCGAAAAACCAAGATGCCGGAACGGCAAGATCCAGTATTCTATTCCATTGTGGGATTAGTTTGATGACTTTTGCTGCCGTTGAATTGGGCTCTGGAACGAAGTATAGAGATTTCGCGACTAATGCTGATACGAGCGCGGTCAATTGAATGATGATGAAGTGCGCAAATGCTGCGCTAGTTCCTAGGAAAGGTGACTCTTGTTCTTTTTTGTCCGACCCGCTAATGATTGCTTTGAACTGCTCATCACCAAAGCCAATGAGAATTGCATAGCCGCCCAAGGTAAACCCCAACATGTTTGGGATGATGGATAGCACGCTGTCCCACCAATTTGGGTTGCTCCATGTGTTCCACATTAAAAATGTAACGGCAAAAGAGCCGTGTAGGTATGGTGAACTGAGCAAACTTCTCCACCCACCATACGCCGCCCAAAACTGTATCAGCAGTCTAAGGAGTCCTTCGTAGCTTTCGCGAAGGCTTGTCATTTGGGTATCCGGCTGCGAATGTCCTCAAGCGCCTTGATGGCTTTCTCGCGCATCACCTCGAACGCGTCTTGTTCCTGAGGGTTGAACGTTGCGTTCATGGTGAGTGGATGTTTTTCTGTTGACTTGTCAATCACTCTGCCCTTCTCGTCCAACCCATGGCCTCGCACTACGCCGTCGGAAAGTGCGAGAGTCGCCATTTTCCGCGTTTCGGGATCTGGGTCTAGGCTTTGTCCATGCTCGGCTTCCAATACCGTTGTTAGCTTGGCGGCTTTTTGTTTGCTTAGTCGTTCTTTTATTATTTTGTCATACTTCCCTGTGTCGTCAGGGTTCGGTCTTGAGATAACGATTTCAAGTTTGCGGAGTTCCTTGAGATTAAAGATGTTTTCTAGATGTTCGGATTGTTGCTCTATCTGTACATCTATTTGGTGTACGTCTGAACGCTGTTTGTTTTGTATTAGTATTTCCTGAATTATCCTTTTAATAGAACTGTGCGACAGGTCGAGCCTGAAGAATAGTCGGTGTCTAAGGGGGAAGAATACGAATTCTATTGCTTTGAATTCGGGTCTTAGATTTCTTGGTATGGATGCTAATTCTTCTTCGCTGGCCTCTTTGCCTGCAGCCTTATCGAACCATGGTCTGTCAAGATCGAAGTCAGTGTAGCAGTTGATTTTCCCAAAGTAGATTGGATTGTTTTTTTCTGAATCGGGAAAAAGTGAAAACTCGCCAATTATCGCGTAATTGTTTCCTCGGAAATTTGTTGCAGTGCGTCTTTTTTGGGCATTGTCAAAGAGTGATATATATGTTTCGGGGCTATGCGGTATCGTTTTGATGTTGAGAGCTCCGATACGTATTGTTTTTTCTAGGTGCATTTTTTATTTTGTTATGGGGAGTGAGTTCGATTTTTTGAGCGCGTTTCAATTAAGAATGAAGGAGGTTCACTTTACGTTACTAGCAGCCGCGCGTCGTCCAGGTCCATGTCGGCGATCAGGTCCACGCCGTTGCGCATGAGCCGCCGCGCCGCCGCCATGGCCCTCGGGCCGTGCCCGTGGTCCAGGCACCACTGCGCGTGCTCCACCAGCAGCGCCAGCTCATACGTGCGGCCCAGCGTCAGCGAGAACCGCCTCGCCCCGGCCTCCACCCCCGCCGGGTTCTCCATCGCCTTCATCACCCACGCCCGCGCCTTCTCCAGCGACTCGCTCGCCGCCGCCACGCACGGCCTCAGCCCCGCGTCCTTCGCCGCCCCCAGCCGCCGCTCCGCGTCCGTGTACAAGGCCTCCAGCGCGCCCCCCTTCGCCATCGCCCTCAGCGTGTCCAGCGAGAGCACGTTCGTCGTCCCCTCCCAGGTGGACAGCACCTGCGAGTCCGCCAGCAGCCTCGGCAGCCCCGTGTCCTCCACGTAGCCCGCTCCGCCGAAGCTCTCCACCGCCTCCGACGTCACGTGCACCACCTGCCGCCCCGTCGTCAGCTTCGCCAACGGTGTCACCAGCCGCTGCAGCAGCAGCTCCTCCTCCGTCGCCGTCCTCGCCTCCATCTTCCCCAGCAGCTCCACCGCCCGGAACGCCAGCAGGAAGCCGCCGTGGAACTCCGCCTCCAGCCCCGCCAACGTGTCCACGTGCAGCGGCTTCTCCGACAACGGCGCCCCGAACTGCACCCGCCGCTTCGCGTAGTCCCTCGCCAGCGCCAGCGCCCGTCTCATGCTCCACGTGGCGCCCATCGCGTTCCACGTCCGCGTCACGTTCAGCATCGACGCCATGTTCCGGATGCCGTCCGTCAGCCCCGCCACCGGCACCGCCAGCGTCCCGTTCAGCGTCAGCTCCGCCGTCGGCACCTTCCTCGTCCCCAGCTTGTCCTTCAGCCGGTTGATCTCAATCCCGTTCAGCCTCCCGTCCGCCCCTCGCGTCTCCACGTAGAAGATCGCCAGCCCCTTGCCCCCGGGTCCGTTCCCCTCCGGCCTCCCCAGCGTCAGCGCCATCTGCGCCGTCGTCGCCGAGGTGAACCACTTCGTCCCGTACAGCCTCCACCCCTCGGGCGACTTCCTCGCCTCCGTCAGCGTCAGCCCCACGTCCGAGCCGCCCGTCCGCTCCGTCATCCACTGGCCCGACGTCCAGAACGTCTTCGGGTCCCTCGACGTCAGGTGGGGCAGGGCGCGCTGGATCAGCTCCTCGTTCCCCAGCGCCAGCAGCGTTCGCGCCGCCCCGTCCGTCATCGCCAGCGGGCACGAGTAGACGTCCAGCGACGGCTGCACCAGGTAGTTCAGGACGAACTGGTGGATGCGCGAGCGGTCTCCGTTCTTCTGCTCGTACGCCACCGCCACCAGCCCCCGCTTCGCCGCCAGCGCCTCCGCCTCCTTCCACAGCGGTGACACCTCGATGTGGTCCACCCGGTGGCCCCAGGCGTCCCACTGCGTCAGCTCCGGCTCGTTCGTCCGGTCCCGGAGCTGGAACTCGTACAGGGACTTGCCTCCCAGCTCGCCCAGCTCCCGGAGCTCGTCCTCCAGCCCCGTCCGCATGTCCCGGGGGAGCACCCGGTCGAGGTAGCTGCGGAGCAGCGCGTCGTCGTCGTACTGGTTCCCAAGCCTCGGAGGTTCCTGGAAGAAGCTCATACCCGGCAAGCTAGCATCGAGCCGCTCCCACTTCCTGCTAGACTCGCTCGCCTCAACCCGGAGCAAACATGGCCGAGCAGCGGAGGCCGGGGGGCAATCCCCCTCCATTCGACTCCCCCGATTTCGAGACCGACACGAGCCGCACCATCACCCCGCGGGAGAGTCCCGCCGCGGGCAATGTGCTCTCCGCGCCGCCCCGGCCCCGGATGCCCACCGGGCAGGGGCCCGCGGCCCAGGGCGGTCCCCCGCGGCCTCCCGCCCCCGGCGGTGCCCCCGCCGAGCGCCGGCCCCTCGGTCCCAGCCCTTTCATCGAGCGCCGCGCCCCGAGCCCTCCCAGTCCCGAGGCCCGCCGCGTCATCTCCAACCTCCCCACGGAGCAGCTTCCCCCCGTCCCCGCGGAGCTGCGCCGCCAGGCCCCTCCCATGCCCAGCATGGACCTGGCCGCCGTCCCCATGGACAAGCGGTCCGCTCCGCCCGTGCCCAGCATGGAGATGGCTCCCGTCCCCGTGGAGCACCAGCGCCGCCCGGCCCCGCCGGTGCCGACCATGGATCTGCCCTCCGTCATCGTCGAGCCGCGCCGCGCCGGCCCCCCCGTCCCGACGTCGGAGCTGCCTCCCGTCCCCGCCGAGCTGCGGCGGCCCTCGTCCGGCGCCCCGGTCCCGGGCTCCGAGCGCAGGATGACCGGCACCCTGCGCCGCGCCGCCATCGCCGAGGGTGGGGGCGCCTCCAGCGCCACCACCATGTGGCCCGCCCAGCCGCGCACGCTCGCCGAGTCGGGCCTCACCGCCACCATGGTGGAGGAGCTCGTCCTCAAGGCCATCTTCTTCGCCGGCGAGATGCGGGGCATGGACATCGCCAACCGCCTCAAGCTGCCCTCCACCATCATCGATGAGGTCGTCGAGGGCCTGCGCCGCCAGAAGTACATCGACATCCGCGGCGGTGGCGGCTCCGGCGTGGGCAAGTCCACGATGATCTACCAGCTCACCACGTTCGCCACCGACGTGCTGCGGCAGATCCTCGATCGCAACCGCTACAACGGCCCCGCTCCCGTCACCCTCCAGGAGTGGATCGACTCGGTCAAGAAGCAGACCGTCCGCGGCAACCGCATCACCCGCAACCGGATGGAGGATCAGTTCGGCGACCTCATCATCCGCGACTACATCTTCGATGGCATCGGCCCCGCCATGAACTCGGGCCGCGCCATCTTCTTCTACGGGCCCCCCGGCAACGGCAAGACGGCCATCTGCCAGGGCATGGTCAACTGCTTCGATGGGGAGATCTTCATCCCCCACGCCATCCTCATCGACGACTTCATCGTCCGCATCTACGACAGCATCCTCCACAAGCCCATCGAGGATGATGCCAACACGCAGTCCTATGACCGGCGCTGGGTCCGCTGCCGCCGGCCCCTCGTCGTCGTCGGCGGTGAGCTCACCCTCGAGATGCTCGACCTCGTCTACTCCCCCGAGGTCAAGTACTACGAGGCTCCCTTCCAGATGAAGGCCACCAACGGGATGCTCCTCATCGACGACTTCGGCCGTCAGAAGGTCTCCCCCAAGGATCTCCTCAACCGGTGGATCGTCCCCCTCGAGAGCGATGTGGACATGCTCACGCTCCACACCGGCAAGAAGGTCCAGGTCCCCTTCGACGTCTTCGCCGCCTTCTCCACCAACCTTGACCCCAGCGAGCTCGTCGACGACGCCTTCCTCCGCCGCGTCCGCTACAAGCTCGAGGTCCAGCCCCCCGATGAGGAGCTGTTCCATCAGATCTTCGAGGTCATGTGCCGCAAGCGCGGCGTCCCCTACGACGCCGACATGGTCCAGTACCTCATCGACACCCACTACAAGCCCACCGGCCGCCGCTTCGCCGCGTGCCAGCCCCGCGACCTGCTCGATCAGATGATCGACATGGCTCGCTACCGCGGCAGGCCTCCGCAGCTCGATCAGGACCTGATCGATGCGTCCGTCCGCAGCTACTTCGTCCGGTTCGACAAGGAGCGCGGCGGAGGGCGGTGATTCGCGGGCTCGGAGTTCCCCACGGTGGGGAGGACGGGGGCGGGCACCCTCACCCCGTCCCTCTCCCGGGGGGAGAGGGGTTATTTCGCGAACGGGCCCCAGGGGCTGGGCTCGAGCCACTTCCGGACCTCGTCGATGGGGACGTTCGACAGCACGTCCACGATCGACAGGCCCACCACGAAGCGCTCTCCCTTCCGGCCCTGGTCGTACGCCGGATAGCGGAACTTCTGCCACAGCAGCCTCACCCCCGCATCCCGGAACGGTCCCGGCTTCAGGTACAGCGAGCCCACCGCCGAGTAGTACGTCTCCATCCCCAACTGCGTGCAGTACGACGCCAGCCGCCCCGTCTTGTCCGGGTGCGAGCGGTCCAGCTTCGACGCCAGCTCCACCCGCGGTTTCACGCCCAGCGGCTCGTAGAAGAGCGCCATGCTCGCCAGCAGCGTGCGTAGCAGTGAGCCCGGACCCCGCTCCTTCGCCGCTTCCGCGTAGAATCCTTCCAGTCTCGGCAGCACCTGGCTCCGGAAGTAGGGCCTCTTCCCGTACAGCATCGTCAGCGTCGCCAGGTGCTTGCGCGTCCACGGCTGTCCCGGGTCCACCGCCAGCTCGGAGATCCGCGTGTCCCGGTGCGCTCCCTCCAGGGGGATCGTCAGCCACTGGAACGCGGGCTCGGCCGGCGGGGGCAGGGGAGTGCCCGGCGGAAGTGCGACCCGCGCCCTCCGCTGCCAGCCCCTCCTCAGCCACTGCACATTGTCCAGCACCAGCAGCGTGTCCGCCCTCGCCACCTGCTCGTAGAAGTCCAGCCACGGCAGGTAGTGGGGTTGCTCGGCGACCAGGACTCCGGACCGCTGCTCAGTCACGGGCTCAGTGTAACCGGGTTCAGCGGCCCACGGGGGGCATACCCTCACCCCGGCCCTCTCCCAGAGGGGGTTTACATGCGCAGGCGCGCCACCACTCCCGCCACGTCCGGCGTGCCCCCCACCGTATATGCCAGCACGGGGCCCACCCGGCGCAGGCCCGGCGTCACCGGCTTGCGCACCAGCACCAGGTCGAGGCGCTCCGCCAACGCCGGCATCTCCAGCGCCAGGTCCGCTCCCACCGGCCGCGTGCTCCCCTGGCGGTGCGTCCACACGTCCACGTACCCGGCCAGCAGCAGCTCCCGGTACGTGGGCGCCCCCATCAGCCCCAGGTTCGCCGGCGTGTTGAAGTCCCCCACCAGCACCACCGGCAGCGGCTCGCCGTGCAGCGCCCGGATCAGCTCCCCCGCCTGCGCCACCTGCACCCGCAGCCCGTGCTCGTCCGGCGCGGGCTCCAGGTGCGTGCTGACGAAGCGGTACGTCCGGCCCTCCACCTTCGCCGCCACCGAGGCCCAACCCCTCGGCAGCGCCACCGGCTCCTGGCCCGGACGCCGCACCTTCCGGTGCGCCACGTAGTTGCCCGTCCGCGCCTCCTTCACCTCCACGTCCGCCCGCGCCAGGATGACGTCGAAGTCCGTCAGCCGCACGTCGTCGAAGGCCGGCGCCTCACTCGTGAGCAGCGGCAGCTCCACGTCCGCGTTGCGCACCCGCGCCACCTCCCGGTAGTGCAGCCCGCGCGCCGCCAGCTCACCCATCAGCACCGGCAGGACGTCCAGGTGCAGCTCCTCCGCCGGCCGGGTGCCCCCGAAGAGCGCGTCCCCCGGCGACTGCCGCCGCACCTGCATCACCCGCTGCAGCCCGATGAGGTGGGGCCGGGCATACTGAATCTCGTCCGCCAGCTTGCGCGCCCGCGCCCGCACGTCCTCCGGGTGCAGCGCCTCCAGCAGCTCCGCGGCACGCGCCGGCTCCTCCGCCCTCGGCGCCTCCAGCACCCGCTCCAGGTGCCCTTCGCCCGACAGCCCGCGCGTCATCACCGTGAGGGCGCCCGGGTCGAAGAGCTGGGACAGCTCGGACGCGGAACGCTCCTCCCGCCCATCCACCACCTGGGGCAGCGTCGCCACCTGACAGGCGCCGAGCGCCACCATCCACAACCCCACCGCGATGCCGTACCTCATCTGTGACCTTCCCCCCGGACCGGCCCCGCCCCGAGCAACCCGTGCCCGCCTGCCTGCCGCGGACAACCCCGGTGAGATAGGGCGCCCCTGCTCGGACGCCAGGGGGCCAGACCCCCTCTTCCTCCCGGCCGACCACCATTGAGCACGTCGAGGTCGCACAAACGTTGGACACGTGGCAATAATGCGGACCGCCTGCCCGCTCACCGGGCGGCCCATGGTCCCCCTTTGCGCCTCCCAACACTCCCCCACGTGGAGCGAACGAGGATAGGCTTGCGTCCAACGGAGAGCGGTTCTCCCGGAATCGGGTGCTCGTGGTGGACCGGAAGGGCCTCGATCTAGCAATCTTCTGTTTCCTCAGAATCCGCTCCTGCCTCCATGCGCTTTCTCCTCCTCAGTCGCGACGGTGACCACCCCATCGGGTCGGAGCTTCTCCCGGATGGGACACGAGGTCGTGGTCGCCTCGGGACCCGAGGTCACGGCCGCCACCATTTCCCTGGTGGATGTGCTCGTGGTCGGGGCCGATCAGGTCCGCGAGAAGTCCGATTGGTTCGGCCGGCTGCGCGCGCAGATCCGCGCCGCCGAGGTGTCCGTGCTCGGCATGGCCGCCAGCCTCACCGACGAGGACATCGCCCCGCTGATGGAGATCGGCGTGGACGACTACCTGGTGGCGCCCTTCCACCCGGTGGACGTGCGCGCCCGCATCGCCCTGTTCGAGCGCCGCTGCTACGCCTTCATGCGCCGGCAGTCCCACGAGGAGTCCGCGCGCGGGGAGATCGAGCGGCTGGCGGCCATCATCCAGACGCCTAACGACATCGCGCTGGCGGGCCTGGATCTGGACGTGGTGATGCGGCTCATCGCCGAGCGGGCGATGATCCTCTGCGGCGCGGGCGGCGCGGCCGTGGGCATCATCGAGGGCGAGGAGATGTTCTACCGGGTCTGCACGGGCTACTCGAAGCAGTTCGAGGGCTCGCGCCTGGCCATCGCCAGCACCATGGCCGGCACCAGCGTGCTGCGCGGCGAGGTGATGCGCACCGACGACACCGAGCGGGATCCGCGCGCCAACGTGGCCGCGGCGCGCCGGCTCAAGGTGCGCTCCATGCTCAACGTGCCCCTCAAGCGCGACAACCAGACGGTGGGCGTGCTGAGCATCGCCTCCCAGGTGCCGTTCGCCTTCGTGGACTCGGACGAGCGCACGCTGGAGCTGATGGCCGGCCTGCTCGGGGCCGCCATGGGCAACGCCGCCGAGCACGCGGCGAAGCAGGCGCTGATGACGGAGGTGGCCTCCATCGTCACCGCGCTCCAGGAGAGCCAGCACCTCTTCGACTCCTTCCTCAACAACAACCCGGCGCTCGCGTACATGAAGGACGAGGCCGGCCGGCGCGTCTTCGTCAACGAGCCCTTCCGGCGCTTCTTCGGGCTGGCTCCCGGCCTGGACGTGAGCACCATCCCCGACGAGCAGCTCATGCCCGCGGAGACGGTCGCCCACCTGCGCGATCAGGACGATCAGGCCTTCAAGTCCGGCCAGCCCTCCGTCTCCGAGAGCATGATCCCCACGCCGGAGGGCGAGCCGCGCCAGTTCCTCACCTACCGGTTCATCGCCCGCGACAGCTCGGGCCGGCGCTTCCTGGGTGGCGTGTCCTTCGACATCACCGAGCGCAAGGCCGCCGAGGAGGCGCTGCGCCGCTCCGAGGAGAGCTTCCGCGCCCTCATCGAGGGCTCGCCCGAGGCCATCTTCGTGCACCGCGGCGGGCCGCTGCTCTACGTCAACCCGTCCGCGTGCTCCTTCCTGCGGCTCAAGGCCAACGAGCTGGTGGGCCGCTCGCTGCTGGACTTCGTCCACCCCGAGGATCGCGGCGCCGCCGCGGGCACGCTGGATGGTCTGCCCGGCCGGGGCGCCTCCAACCGCGTACGGGAGATCCGCTTCCTGCCTCCCGGCGGCGGCCTGCTCACGGCAGAGATCAGCAGCCTGCGGCTCGTCTTCGCCGGCCAGCCCGCCACGCTGGTGAGCGCGAGAGATCTGACCGAGCGCAAGCAGATCCAGGCGCGCCTCGTCGTCGCGGACCGGCTGGCCTCGGTGGGTACGCTCGCGGCGGGCGTGGCGCACGAGATCAACAACCCGCTCGCCTTCGTCATCTCCAACCTGTCCTTCCTCACCGAGGAGCTGCACACCATCACCGGGCTGCTGCCCGAGGGGCGGCTCAACGAGGTGGAGGAGGTGCTGGCCGAGACGAACGAGGGCGTCAACCGCGTGCGCCTCATCGTCCAGGATCTGAAGACCTTCTCACGAGGCGACGAGGAGCAGCCCACGGCGGTGGATCTGCGGCGCGTCATCGACTCGGCGCTGGCGCTGGCCCGCGGCGAGCTGCGCCACCGCGCCACCGTGGTGAAGGACGTGTCCGAGGTGCCGCTCGTGGAGGGCAGCGAGGCGCGGTTCGGCCAGGTGGTGCTCAACCTGCTCATCAACGCCGCCCACGCCATCACCGCGGGTCAGCCGGACAAGAACGAGATCCGCGTCATCCTGCGCGCCGAGAGCAACCACGCCGTCATCGAGGTGAAGGACACCGGGTGCGGCATGCCGCGCGAGGTGTTGGATCGCATCTTCGATCCCTTCTTCACCACCAAGCCGGTGGGCGTGGGCACGGGGCTGGGCCTGTCCATCTGCCACGGCATCATCACGGGCTTCGGCGGGGAGATCACCGCCAACAGCGAGATCGGCCGGGGCAGCACCTTCCGCATCAGCCTGCCCGCCATCCGCAGCAAGCTGAAGGCGGGGTAGGGCGCGGGGCAGGGAGCCTCAATGCGAGCCGCGGCGGAAGAGCGGGAAGAAGTCCCGAGGGGCCTTCTTCTTGCGCACGCAGCGCGTGTCCGAGCTCATGTAGCAGGCCGAGAAGCCCCGCCGGCGCTGGCCCGTGCGGCTCGGCCCCGAGCGGTGCCACACGTAGTTGTGGAGCAGCAGCACCTCGCCCGCCTCCACCGGTAGCGGCACCGCGAGCCCGTCCGCCCCCCGCACCGCCACCTGATCCGGCGGCACCACGCCCCCGAGCGCCGTGGCCAGCCCCCAGCGGTGGCTCCCCGGCACCACCTCCACGCAGCCGCCGTCCAGCGGCGCGTCGTCCAGCGCCGTCCACAGTTGCAGCTCGGGGTCCTTCGTGAGGCCCCACAGCTTGCCCCCGTCCTGGTGCCAGGGCAGCTCGCTGCCGCCCCGCTGGCCCTTGTGGAAGAGGATGGCCCGGTAGAGGCAGATGTCCCCGGGCATGAGCGTCCGGGCGAGCCGCTCGAAGAGCGGGTTCTCCATCCACTCGAGGAAGCGCGGATCCTTCTCCAGCTTCTCCAGCTTGCGGTAGTCCAGCGACGGCCCCTGCCAGCCGAGCCCCAGCGGCGCGTCCTCGTAGCGGCCCGTGGGCGCGTCCATCTGCCAGAAGAAGCCCGGGTAGCTCACCCGGCCCAGCATCAGATCGTCCGCGCGCTCGCGCAGCGCCTCCAGGCCCTCGGGGCTGAGCAGCCGGCCCAGGCGCGCGTACCCGTGCTCGGCGTAGTGCGCCAGCGGCCCGGCCAGGTCGAAAGTCTCCGCATCCACCGCCAGCATGCTCACCTCGCGTACGTGGCGTCTGTGCCCAGCCACTCCCGGGAGAGCTCGTCCACGCGCGTGGCCACCTCCGGGGGCAGCGGCTTCGCGCAGGCGTCCAGCGCCGCGTCCAGGTGCTCCACCGTCGCCGGGCCCGCCAGCACCGAGTCCACCCCGGGCCGGCTCGCCAGCCACGCGTAGGCGAGCTCCACCAGCGTCAGGCCCGCCGCCTCCGCCACCTCCCGCAGGCGCGCGGCCTGCTCCAGGAGGCGCTCGGACCAGTAGCGGCGCTGGTAGAAGCGGTTGCCGTCGAAGCGCGAGCCCGCGGGAATGGCCCCGCCCGGCACATGGCGCCCGGAGAGCAGTCCTCCGGCCAACGGGTTGTAGACGGTGGTGTGGATGGGGTAGCGCCTCGTGAAGGGCAGGTACTCCACCTCCACCTGGCGCACCAGCAGGTTGTAGAGCACCTGGGACACCACCGGGCGGGGCAGGCCGCGTGCGTCGCACAGGCCCCGCAGCTCCAGCAACTGCCAGGCCGCGTGGTTGGACACGCCCCAGTGCCTGGCCTTGCCGGCGCGCAGCAGCCCGTGCACGGCCTCCAGCGTCTCCTCCACCGGCGTGGCGGCATCCGGGGCGTGCAGGTAGAGCACGTCCACGTAGTCCGTCCCGAGCCGCTTCAGGCTGTCCTCCACCGCACGCACCACCTGTTCACCGGACAGGCCCTCGGGTTTCCCCCGGACGCGCGCCAGCCCCACCTTGGTGGCGAGCCCCACCTCCGCCCTCCGGCCGCGCAGCGCTTGGCCGAGGAGGCGCTCGGCCTCGCCGTTGCCGTACGAATTGGCGGTGTCGAAGAAGGACACGCCGCGCTCCAGGGCCCGGGCGATGATGCGCTGCGCCTCGGGCGCCGGGGTGCGGGCGCCGAAGTTCATCGTGCCCACCGAGACGGCCGCGGGGGGGGCGCCGGGCCCCGAGGGACGGGGCTCGAGCCAGCGGGTGAGGGGAGGGGAGGGGGCGGTCTGGCTCATGGAATGAGGAGTAACGATACCCACTAGTGAACGCCGGGCCTTGCGCTGCCGGGGGAGCGGCCGAATGGTGGGGGGGAACATGCCCTATCTGCGCCTCACCCGCTTTGTCTCCGCTCCCGACGGCACCCGCGTCGCGTACCACACGCATGTGGGCAATGCCCCGGAGAATGAGGCGGAACCCGCGCTCGCCTCCCGCCCGTCGGTGCTGCTGACCAACGGGATCGGGACGTCGGAGAACTTCTGGCGCTACATCGTCGCGGACCTGGAGCAGGACCACCGGGTGGTGCACTGGGACTACCGGGGCCACGGCCGCAGCCAGTTGTCCGTCAATGGTGACTACGCCCTGCGCGTCCACGTGGATGACCTGGAGCGCGTCACCGAGGAGATGATGGTCCGAGGCGACGGGCGCGCGCCCCACCACGTGGCGTTCTCCATGGGCGTCCGGGTGGTGTTGGAGCTGTACCGGCGGCGGCCGGAGCTGGTGCCCGCCATGACGCTCATCGGCGGCAGCCCCGCCTCGCCGGATCCGGGCGCCTGGTTCATCCCACTGCCGGGCGGGCACAACACCCTGGGCCGCGCCTTCAAGACCCTGACGCCGCTGGTGCCCAAGGTGGCGCCGCTCGTGCATCAGGTGCTGGCTTCGCGGCTGGCGTATCCACTCGGGCGCATCTCGGGCCTGCTGAGGGCCCGCGCCCCACGCGCGGACATCCTGGAGTTCCTGCTGGCCCTGCGCCGGATGGACCCGGAGGCCTTCTGGATGATGGTGCGCGGCCTGCTGGACTGCCCTCCGTGCTGGGACGTGCTGCCGGACGTCCGGGTGCCCACGCAGATCATCGCCGCGAAGAACGATCTGCTGGTGCCCCTGCGCGAGATGGAGCGGATGCGCGAGCGGATGCCGGCCGCGGAGTGGGTGCTGGTGGATGACGCGGGCCACGCGGGCCTGGTGGAGGCGGGCACGGAGATCGCCGAGACCGTGCGCGCCTTCCGTCAGAGATGCGGGGTGGGGCCGGCGTACCCGGAGCACACGCACTGAGGTGGGGCGTTCCGCCCTGGGTGGAAGGGCGGGAGTGTCACCTGGATGACCTCTTCGGGCATGATGGGCGCCGATACGGTCTCCCGCCTCTCGCGGGGAGGTTTCCGTATCGGAGCAGGTGTGCCCGATGCTGCCAGCCCGTCGTTTTGGAATCGTTGCCTTCACCGCGTTGCTGTTCGTGCTCACGGGGTGCGGTGAGGGGGAGGACGCAGCGCGCTGCGGCGATGGCGTGAAGGCCGGCGCCGAGCAGTGCGACGACGGCAACACGGTGAACGGTGACGGGTGCGAGAACACCTGTACTCCGACTCCGGGCGGGGCGGGACCGGCCTGTGGCAACGCGATCCTGGAGGCCCCGGAGCAGTGCGACGACGGCAACACCGTGGGCGGTGATGGGTGCGAGCACAACTGCACCCTGCCAGCCGCCGACGCGGGCTCGGACGCGGGGACGGAGACGGACGCGGGCTCGGAAACAGACGCGGGCACCGGGGCGGACGCGGGGACGGAGACGGACGCGGGGACGGAGACCGAGACGGACGCGGGGTCCTCGGGGCCAGCCTGTGGCAACGCGATCGTGGAGGCCCCGGAGCAGTGCGACGATGGGAACACCGTGGGCGGTGATGGGTGCGAGCACAACTGCACGCTGCCCATCATCGATGCGGGCACGGGGGTAGCGGACGCGGGCACTGGGACGGACGCGGGCACGGGGGGCGCGGACGCGGGCACCGGGACGGACGCGGGCACCGGGACGGACGCGGGCACCGGGACGGACGCGGGCACGGGGGGCGCGGACGCGGGGACCCACGCGGATGCGGGCACCGGCACGGACGCGGGCTCCTACTACGATGCGGGCACTGCGGCGGACGCGGGTTACTACGACGCCGGTACGTGGCCGGACGCGGGCTCCTACGACGCAGGGACGTGGGACGCGGGGACGTGGGACGCAGGCTCCTACGATGCAGGCACGCGGCCGGATGCTGGCTATGACGCGGGCACGTGGGACGCGGGTTACTACGACGCTGGTACGTGGGACGCGGGCTCCTACGACGCGGGCACGTGGGACGCGGGTTACTACGACGCGGGCACGTGGGACGCGGGTTACTACGACGCAGGCACGTGGGACGCGGGCTCCTACGACGCGGGCACGTGGGACGCGGGCTCCGATGGGGGGAGCTGGGACGCGGGCTCCGACGGAGGCACGGGGACGGTCATCGTGTGCCCGAGTTCTCCGCTGCCACCGCCCCCCTCGGGAACGTGCTCGGTGACGCCGGGCAGCGCCAGCCACCTCGTCACGGGCGTCATCCTGGCGCCGGACCGGGTCTACAAGGGGGGCCAGGTCCTCTTCGATCCAGCCGGCGTCATCCAGTGCGTGGGCTGCAACTGCTCCAGTGCGCCCGAGGCGGCTTCGGCCACGCAGGTGGTGTGCCCGGATGGCGTGGTGTCCCCGGGTCTCATCAACCCGCACGATCACATCCCCTACCAGGGTTGGCCCCATTCCGAGTTCACCGCGGAGCGCTACGAGCACCGCCACGACTGGCGCATGGGCAGGGATGGCCACACGGGGATCCCGTCCTCCACCTCGAGCAACGCGGCCATCCGCTGGGCGGAGCTGCGTCAGGTGATGGCGGGCACCACCTCCATCGCTGGCGCTGGCGGCCAGAACGGGCTGCTGCGCAACCTCGACAAGCCGAGCACCTCCCCGAGTGGTGGCAACCAGGAAGGCCTCGAGGCGGGCGCCAGCGGCCTCCGTTACGAGACCTTCCCCCTGGGCGATGTCACGGGCCCCGAGCTGACCAGCGGTTGCGCCTACCCGGCCATCGATCCGCCGGGTGTCATCCCGAGCGACTCCGCCTACCTGGCGCACATCGCCGAGGGCATCGAGACCTCCGCCCTCAACGAGTTCCTCTGCACCTCGGGCCTCGACCCGTCCGGGCAGGACCTGATCGGCCCTCGGACGGCGGTCATCCAAGGCGTCGGCCTGCGCGTGCCGGAGATCGGGCACATGGCCAGCCAGGGCGCGAGCCTCGTCTGGTCACCGCGCTCCAACGTGTTCCTCTATGGCGACACCGCCCAGGTGGCCATCTACAAGCGGCTGGGCGTCAACGTCGCGCTGGGCACGGACTGGCTGCCCACCGGCTCGATGAACCTGCTGCGCGAGCTGCGCTGCGCGGACTACCTCAACAGCATCTACTACAACGCCACCTTCAACGACGCCGAGCTGTGGTCCCTGGTCACCCGCAACGCGGCCCGCGCCACGCAGACCGCGTCGAAGATCGGTGACCTGAGCCCTGGCAAGATCGCGGACATCGCCATCTTCCGGCTCAAGTCCTTCGCGCACTCGCCGCACCGCGCGGTCATCGCCGCCAACCCGGAGGACGTGGTCCTCACCCTGCGCGGAGGCAAGCCGCTCTACGGTGACTCGGCGCTGGTCGAGGCGCTCGGCGCCACCGGGTGCGATGCGCTCGACGTGTGCGGTGCCTCGCGCCAGGTATGCCTCCAGTCGGAGACCGGGGAGTCACTCGCCACGCTCCAGGGCCTGAACGAGGACTCCTATCCGCTCTTCTTCTGCTCCGCGGAGCCCGTCAACGAGCCCCTGTGCCTGCCGCAGCGCACGTCCACCGATTCGCGCTTCCCGGGCTCCGTGAATGGCTCGACGTTGTACTCGGGCATCCCCGAGACCCACGACATCGATGGTGATGGTGTGCTCGATGTCAGCGACAACTGCCCCAATCTCTTCAACCCCGTGCGCCCGCTGGACAATGGCATGCAGGCGGACTCGGACGGTGATGGGACAGGGGACACGTGTGACGTGTGCCCGCTCGAGCCGTACTCCACCACCTGTGCCGGGCCGGACCCCGGTGACTCGGATGGCGACGGCGTATCCAATGCCGTGGACAACTGCCCCTACGTCTCCAACCCGGGCCAGGAGGACGGGGATGGCGATGGTACGGGCAATGCCTGCGATGTCTGCCCCGTGTACAACCCCGGCGGCTCGGCGTGCCCGGTGAGCATCTACATGCTCAAGACGCCGGTGTTCGGCACCTGGTCCTGGGTGGGCCAGCGCGTCACGCTCGAGAACGTGCTGGTGACGGGCGCGAGCGCCTCGGGCTTCTTCGTCCAGGTGCACCCGGGTGAGTCCGGTTACTCGGGGCCCGCGTACTCCGGCGTCTTCGTCTTCAAACCCGGCCACGGCATCAACGTGGGCGACCGGGTGGATGTCGGCAATGCGCTCGTCACCAACTACTTCGGGCAGCTCCAGGTCAACAACCCGGTCAGCCTCACCCTCCAGAGCACGGGCAACCCGCTGCCCGAGCCCATCGAGGTGTCGCCCTGGGACGTGGGGACCGGTGGCTGGCGCTCGCAGGAGCTGGAAGGCGTGCTCGTCCGCGTGCGCGGGGTGGAGGTGACGCAGGTGGAGCCTCCGCCCGGCCCGGGTGACTCCATCCCCAGCTACGAGTTCGTGGTGAACGGAGTGCTGCGCATCAACGACTTCCTCTACCGCCCCACCCTGCCGGCCGTGGGCGATCTCTACGCGGTCATCACCGGCGTGCTGGAGTGGCGCAACGGCAACTTCAAGCTGGAGCCGCGCTCCAGTGTGGACCTGGTGAGCGACACGACTCCCTTCCTCGTGGAGTTCGGCCCGTCGGATTGGGCCTTCGTGCGGGATGGCTACGCCGGCCCCACGTTCCCCGAGGAGATCCTCGTGAAGTTGAGCCGGCCGGCCGAGGTGGACACGTTCGTCTCGGTGACGGCCTCCAATCCAGGGGTGAGCATCCCCATGGGAAGCGTGCGCATCCCCGCGGGGCAGAGCTCGGCGCCTTTGTGGGTGAACGTCGATCTCTCCCAGGAAGGGGCGTACCCCGGCTACACGTGGCTGACGGCGACGCTCGATGGCATCTCGAAGACCGCCTCGCTGACGGTGCTCGCCGAGGACCAGGCCTCCTCTCTGTCCTTCCTGGCGTGCGAGCGCCACACGGTTGCGCAGGGCGGGACGACCCAGTGTGTCGTCATCCTGGATGTTCCGTCCGAGGCCGACACGGTGGTGTCCCTGTCGGTGTCACCCGAGGGGCTCGGCGCGGTGCCCTCCGCGGTGGTCATTCCGGCGCGTCAGATCGGCGCCTTGTTCACGTTCACCGCCTCGTCGAGCCTGCATGGTGGCGCAACCCTCTACGCGACGCTCGGGGGCCAGATGCTGTGGACCTACATCGCGGTGCCGGCGCCCTCCACCACGGACCACGTGGTCATCAGCGAGTTCGCTCCGCAGGGCCCAGGCGGGGCGGCTGACGAGTTCATCGAGCTCTACAACCCCACCAGCGAAGAGGTGGACCTGTCCGGCTGGAAGGTCCAGTACAAGAGCGGCTCGGGTCCTTCCTACTTCTCGTACGAGCTGCCCGCGGGCTCGCGGATCGCCCCTCACGGCTTCTTCCTGGTGGCGTCGGCTGGGTACACCGGGTTCGTGGGCGCGGACGCCAACTGGGGCGGCTCGTTGAGCCTCTCGGCGGATCCGGCCAGGGGAGGCCACGTGCGGCTCGGCAGGCCGGGCATCGGCTCCTCGCCGGCGGATCCCCTGGCGGTGGACACGGTGGGCTACGGGCCGGCCAATGCTCCCGAGGGCAGTGCCTTCCCCACGCTGCCCGTCGCGAACGGCAGCTTCGAGCGCAAGGCCTGGAGCGATTCCACGGACGGCACGATGGAGTCGGGCCCCCATGCCTCCCACGGCAACGGCTTCGACTCGAACGACAACTCCCAGGACTTCTTGCTGCGCTTCAACCGCGGTCCGCAGAACCGGGCCAGCCCGTCCGAGCCGTGACTCCGCTCAGGGAGCCGGTGACGGCCGCTGCTCCCGCCTCGCGGGGGGCGGCTTGCGTCCCACCCGGCGCGCGGGCTCCTGCTGGAGCCCGTGCTGCAGCTCCAGGAAGACGCCGTTGGTCCACCCGAAGCCGGCGACGTTCTCCGCATACCCCGCCGCGATCTTCACCTCCGAGGAGCGCGTCACCATGTTGTACTTCTCGCGGATCGTCCCCTCCCGGCGGAAGTTCTCGGCGACCGTGTCGAGGAACTTCCGGGAGAGCCGGTCGGCATCCGCTCCACGGCCGTAGCGGCGCAGCCCCTCGACGGTGAGGAGCTGGATGGGAGCCCACCCGTAGGGGTAGTCCCATTGGGTGAGTGACTCCTGGCGGCTCATCGCCACGCCGCCGGGCTGCTCGAAGCGGGAGAGCTTGCCCGCCACGGCGCGTGCCTGCTCGGGGGACGCCAGCCCCGCCCAGAGCGGGTAGAAGGTCGTCGCGTACTCGTAGGTCGAGCGCTTGCCGGCCACGAAGTCGTAGTCGAAGTACATGCCCCGCTCGGCGTCCCACAGGTAGCGGTCCACCAGCTCCCGGCGCCGCGTGGCGCGCTCCCTCCACCCCTTCGCTTCCGCGGGGCGGCCCAGCAACGTGCTGATGCGCTCCAGGTCCGTCTCCGTCTTGTACAGCAGGCTGTTCAGGTCCACCGAGGCGTAGTGGTGCGTGCTCGCGTTGAAGGGCCCGTTGTGGAAGGACACGTCGAAGCCCGACTCGCGCATGCTGCGGTCACCCTTGTAGTAGTCCGGCGTGAGGGTGAACGACTCCATGGACGTGCAGGTGGTCGCCCCAGCCGTCCGTTCACACACCTGGACGGTGAATACGGGGCCCGTGTCCGCCGCCTCCCGGTTGTCCGGGTCCACCTGGCGCAGGTAGGGCTTGCCGGCCTCGGGGTTCTTCAGGAAGTACATCACCACATCGCGGTAGTAGCGGGCGTGCGTGTCGAGCTCCGGCACCGGCCCCTCGCCGAAATCGAAGTAGCGCGACAGCCCCGTGTCCCCGGCCAGGTGCTCTCCGCGGACCCACATCTCGTAGTCGCGGGTCACGTAGGGCAGGGCCTCGGTCAGCCACGCACGCCGCTCCGCCTCTCCCTTCAGGGAGTCGTGGACCGCCAGCACCATCGAGGAGAGGAAGGGCGGCTGCGAGCGGGTGAGGTAATAGGTGCGGTTGGCGTTGAGCACGCCTCCGTAGTTCTCGAGCCTCGAAGAAGAAGTTGCGCACCATGCCCTGGGCCAGCTCCCGCCGTCCGTCGCGCAGCAGCCCGCGGATGATGAAGTAGCTGTCCCAGCCATACATCTCGTTGAACATGCCGCCGGGCACGACATACGGGTGCTCCAGGAAGAGCAGCCCCGGCGGATCGATCGCCCGGACATCCGCTTGCCCTGGCCCGGTGATATCCGACGGCAGACGCCGGACCTGCACCTGAGGGCATCTCTGGCGCAGTTGCTGGACCGAGACGGGCTCGGGCAGGTCCTTGGGCAGGTAGAGCACGGAGCGCTCCGGGACCTTGGGATCCGCCAGCACCTTGCAGGTGTCCAGCGAGCGCGTCAGCACGTCCCAGTTGAGCGAGATATACGTGCGGACATCCCAGTAGTCGGGCAGTGCCTCCTGGGGAGCCGCGCTCGCCACCATCGAGAGCGCGACGATGAGTCCCGGAGCCCACGTGGGCATGCGTGACCGTCGAGTGCCTGCCATGTTTCCCCCTCCCGCCTGTCCTGACGGACAAGCTTGCCTTCCATGCTCGGGGTGGCAACGGACGGCGGGGCAGACAGGTCACGCGTTCGCCACGCGACAGCGCTGAAGGAGAGGCTTGTCTCCAGAACATGCCTGTGAGACGTTTTGTCCCGGCACGGGAGACCGTGCCGCCCATGATCTCCCTTCGCTGAAAACCTCCGCTCCGTGCAGCGACCCTCGGGTGTGACGATGTCCGTCACCCCCGTAGTTGCGTCGTGCCGTGCGCATGCGAGGAGCGGAGACCCGCCCCCTACAACCCCTTGCCGCAGTACCTTCCCGCGCGGAGCGCGCCCGGAGTCCTCTATGCAATCCCAGATGCGCAAGCTCAAGTACCACGTGGCCACGACGCTCGACGGCTTCATCGCCGGCGAGGACGACTCGGTCGACTTCTTCCCCTCGGGCCTCTCGCCCGAGCACGTCGTGGACTACTTCCACTCGCTGCTGTCGGAATACGACACGGTGCTCATGGGCCGCGGTACCTACGAGCCCGCGCTGAAGATGGGGGTCACGGACCCGTATCCCTCCCTGGAGACCTATGTCTTCTCGCGCACCCTGAAGGAGAGCCCGGATCCGCGCGTGCACCTCGTCCGGGAGGACCCCGTCGCCTTCGTGCGGGAAGCTGAAGTCGCGCCCCGGCACGCAGACCGACATGAGCCGCGCCGTGCGGGCGGCGAAGATGAGCATCCCCAAGGACATCTACCTGTGCGGCGGCGGGCCCCTGGCGGCGGCCCTCTTCGACGCGGGCCTCATCGACGAGGTCATCATCAAGCTGAACCCGGTGTTGATCGGTGCGGGCAAGACGCTCGCCCCGCATCTGGCCCGGAAGGCGGACCTCGAGCTGCTCTCGACCAAGGCGTACCGCAACGGGGTGGTGCTGCTGCAATACGCGGTCAAGCACTGAGGTCCGGACAAGGATCGTCCTTCCATGGCGCGGGATCAGGGTATCCTCCGCGCCATGGTTTCCTCACGTCCTCCCGCAGCCTCCTACGTCCTCATCGACGCCGAGAACGTCGACTGGGCCGTGTCCAATGTCGTGGGACGCAAGCCCGAGCCCCAGGACCGTGTGCAGTTCGATCGACTGGTGGCCTTCTGTGAAGACCACTTCCCCAAACCCGTGCGTTGCGTGGTGGTGCTCAACGCCCGGGGCGAGCAGTTGCCGGATGTGATGATCGGCTTCGTGCGGGCCCTGAAGACCGCCGGCTGCGAGGTGGCGCTCCTCCATGGCCGGCCGGACCAGAAGGTGGTGGACCTGGGCATCCTCAAGCTCCTGGAGGCCATCCGCACCCAGCGTCCCAAGGCCGCGGTCGCGCTCGCCAGCCACGATGGGACCGACTTCGCGGACGCCCTGCGCCAGCTCCTCGAGGAGAAGCGGCAGGTGGCCATCCTGGGCCTGCGCGAGTACATGAGCCAGCGCTTCCGCGAGCTCGTTCCCGCCGGGCTGGAGATCCTCGACCTGGAGATGAACGCGAAGGTGTTCCAGCGGCCGCTCCCGCGCCTGCTGCCGGTTCGCGTGGACGAGTTCGACCCCATGTTCTTCCTGTAACCAGGATAGAACGCGCGTCACCGCGCCCTTCGGCGCGCTCCTCTGGATGGGAAGGTCGACTGCATGGAATTCCGGCAACTGGGTGGCTCTGGCTTCAAGGTCCCCGTGCTCAGTCTGGGCACCGGGACGTTCGGTGGCACCAACGAGTTCTTCAAGGGCTTTGGGGAGAGCGACGTGAAGGAGGCCACCCGGCTCGTCGACATCTCGCTCGAGGCCGGGATGAACATGTTCGACTCGGCCGACATCTACTCCGGCGGAGCCGCCGAGGAGATCCTCGGCCAGGCGCTCAAGGGCCGGCGCGAGCGGGCGATCATCTCCACCAAGGCCACCTTCCGCGCGGGCTCCGGCCCCAATGAGGTGGGCTCGTCGCGCCACCACCTCATCCGCTCCGTGGAAGGCAGCCTGCGCCGCCTGGGCACCGACTACATCGATCTCTTCCAGCTCCACGGCTTCGACGCCGTCACGCCCGTCGAGGAGACGCTCAACGCGCTCGATGACCTCGTGCGCGGCGGGAAGATCCGTTACATCGGCTGCTCGAACTTCTCGGGCTGGCACCTGATGAAGTCGCTGGCGGTGTCGGAGCGGCACAACCTGGCCCGCTACGTGGCCCACCAGGCGTACTACTCGCTCGTCGGGCGCGAGTACGAGTGGGAGCTGATGCCGCTGGGCGTGGACCAGAAGGTGAGCGCCGTCGTGTGGAGCCCGCTGGGGTGGGGACGGCTCACGGGCAAGCTCCGGCGCGGCCAGCCCATGCCGAAGGACACGCGGCTGCAGAACGCCACGACGGCCGCGGGCGGCCCGCAGGTGCCCGAGGAGTACCTCTACAAGGTCGTGGATGCCCTGGACGAGGTGGCGAAGGAGACGGGCAAGACGGTGCCGCAGATCGCCCTGAACTGGCTGCTGCAGCGGCCCACGGTCGCCAACGTCATCATCGGCGCGCGCAACGAGGAGCAGCTTCGCCAGAACCTGGGAGCCATCGGCTGGAACCTCACCCCGGAGCAGGTGGCGAAGCTCGACGCGGCCAGCGCCACGCCCCCCGTCTATCCCTACTGGCACCAGAAGCAGTTCAAGGAGCGCAATCCCTTCCCGACCTCCTGAGGCCCCGCTCCACCCGTGCTTCCCGCTCGCTCCCGGAGGGAGCGGGGAGTCACACGGAAGGGCTGGAAAAGCGCACGCCGCTCGGGCAATGAACGGGTGTGCGCATCGTCTCCTGGAACGTGAACGGGCTGAGGTCGGCCCACAAGAAGGGCTTCCTGGACTGGCTGGCGGCCGAAAAGGCCGACGTGGTGGGCGTGCAGGAGGTGCGCGCCCGCGAGGAACAGCTCCCGGAGGAGGTGCGTGCTCCCAAGGGCTGGCGCGCCACCCACTTCGTCGCGGCGGAGCGCCCCGGCTACAGCGGCGTGGGCCTCTTCGCGCGCAAGGGGCTCGACGCCGTGGAGACGGTGCTGGGCGTGAAGGAGATGGACGCCGAGGGCCGGCTGCAGGTGGCCCGCATCGGGCTCCTGACGGTGGTCAACTGCTACTTCCCCAACGGCAACGGCAAGGAGCGGGACAACAGCCGCATCCCCTTCAAGCTGGACTTCTACCGGCGCCTCTTCGCGCGGCTGGAGAAGGGCCTGCGTGACGGCGAGCGCATCCTGGTGATGGGAGACTTCAACACCGCGCACCAGGAGATCGACCTCGCCCGGCCCAAGGACAACCGCGAGACGAGCGGCTTCCGCCCCGAGGAGCGCGAGGAGCTGGACCGGTGGATCCGCGCCGGCTGGGTGGACACCTTCCGCCACTTCGAGAAGGGGACGGGGCACTACAGTTGGTGGAGCCAGCGCTTCGGCGTACGCGAGCGCAACATCGGCTGGCGCCTGGACTACGTGCTGGCCTCGCCCGGGGCCATGTCCTACGTGAAGCGGGCCGCCATCCACCCCCTGGTTCTCGGCTCGGACCACTGCCCGGTGAGCGTGGATCTGGACCCGAAGGTCCGCCGCTGATAGGCCGGGAGGCACTTCATGAACGCTCTGCTCTCCATCTATGCGTGGCTGGAAACCGGTGTGGTGGCCCTGGTGGGCTTCTGCCTGCAGGCCCCCCTGATCGTCACCTGGCCCTTCGACAAGCGCAAGGTGATCACCGGCCGGGCCTTCCGGCTCATCGGCGTCACCGCGGCGAAGCTCAACCCCTTCTGGAAGTTCGCCATTCACGGCAACCCGGTGCGCCCCGCGCCCCGCACCGTGGTGGTGAGCAACCACGAGTCCAACGCGGACCCGTTCATCATCTCCTTGTTGCCGTGGGAGATGAAGTGGCTGGGCAAGGCCTCGCTCTTCAAGATTCCCTTCGTGGGCTGGAGCATGTGGCTGGCCGGGGACATCCCCGTGCGCCGCGGCGAGAAGGACTCGGCTCAGGGGGCCATGGCCACCTGTGCCCGCTGGCTCGACAAGGGCATGCCGGTGATGATCTTCCCCGAGGGCACGCGCTCGAAGACGGAGGATCTGCTGCCCTTCAAGGACGGTGCCTTCCGGCTGGCCATCGAGACGGGCGCCGACGTGCTGCCCATGGCGGTGAGTGGCACGCGCCGCGCGCTGCCCAAGCACTCGTGGCGCTTCGCCACCTCGCGCGCGCTGGTGACGGTGGGCACGCCCATCTCCACGAAGGGCATGACGCTCGCGGACCTGGAGCGGCTCAAGCAGATGGCCCGGGAGCAGATCCTCGCGCTCCGGGCCACGCTGATGCCGCTCACGGGTGTCGAGGGCGGCACGGCCTCCGACAAGGAGCAGGCCGTTACTCCTCGGTGAAGCGCAGCTCGCAGTCCTCGGTGATCGCGCTGGTGAGGGCCGCGCTGGTGAGCTTCTTGAAGAAATCCTCTCCGTTGATGTTGATGGAGAGCTGGTTCTTCTCGCCGGCGATGGTGGCGCCCTCGTCGGTCTGAACCTCTCCTCCGATGGCCGTCACATCCCCCGCGATGGTGGCGCCCTTCTGGAGATGGACGTTGCCGCTGATGGCGGTGACGTCCCCGGACACGCGGGCACCGGCCTCCACCGTCACCTTGCCGCGGATGGACACCACGTCGTTCACCGTGGCGCCCGCGCGGACCACCACGTCGCCGTCGATGGCCACCGCGTCCCGGACCGCCTTCTTGCCGTCGATGACCAGGTTCTTGCCCCGGGTGAAGAGGTCCCCCTTCTTGATGCTGATGGTGCACTTCTCGCCCTTGGCCTTGCCCTCCTTCTTGGCGTCATCCTCCGCGCGGGCGGCGGCGGGCAGGGCGAGCAGCGAGAGGACGGCGAGGGCGGACAGCAGGGACCTGGACATGGTGCTTGGACTCCTGGAGGGCAGCCGCTCGGTGCGGCGCACACGGTCCTACGGATGTCCGCTGGAGTGATTGCGGAGGTGGACAAGCTGGGGATCGGACGCTCCGGGATTCAGGTCACCTGTGCGGGTCCAGACATGTTACGAAGGGCGACTGCCGAGCTGGGGTAGGGCTGTGTGGGGATTCACCCCGCCCGGGCCGAAGTCCCATCGGGCGCGCGAGAGCGGGTGGGTGTTGGCGCAGGCGACGAAGGCGAAGTTTCCAGAGGCGGGGCCCTTTCATCAGGCGCTCAAGACGCGGGTAGATCAGTACTTCCAGGACAGTGGGCGCCCGGCGCGCGATCTCCCGGGCATGTACGCCAAGACGGTGGCGTTGCTCGCCTGGTTCGCGGCCTCGTATGCCTTCCTCGTCTTCGTGGCGGACGGTGTGGCCAGCGCGATCGCCGGGTGCGTGTCGCTCGGGCTGGCGATGGCGGGCATCGGCTTCAGCGTCCAGCACGATGCGAACCACGGAGGCTATTCGGAGAAGCGATCGGTCAACCGGCTGCTCGCCCTGACGCTCGACGTGCTCGGTGCGTCCTCCTACGTGTGGAGCTGGAAGCACAACATCTTCCACCACAGCCATCCCAACGTGGCCGGGCTCGACGCGGACATCAACATCCAGCCCTTCTGCCGCGTCGCTCCGAGCCAGCCGCTGCGTCCGGCCCATCGCTTCCAGCACCTCTACATCTGGATGCTCTACGGGCTGCTCGCGGTGAAGTGGCAGTTCATCGATGACTTCAAGGACGTGCTCTCCGGCCAGGTCGGGCTGCAGAAGATGCCCCGTCCCACCGGGCGGAAGCTGGCCGAGGTCCTCATCGGGAAGGTGTTCTTCTTCGGCTGGGCCCTGGTGTTGCCCGCCTTGTTCCATCCCGTGTGGCAGGTCGTGCTCTGCCATGCGCTGACGTCCTTCATCCTCGGGCTCACGCTCGCCAGTGTGTTCCAGTTGGCGCACTGCGTGGAGGAGGCGAGCTTCCCCGAGGTGCCGGAAGCTGGCGGCAGCTTCACGCGCGAATGGGCCGTCCATCAGGTGGAGACGACGGTCGACTTCGCGCGCGGCAACCGGCTGCTGTGCTGGTACCTCGGTGGGCTCAACTTCCAGGTGGTGCACCACCTGTTCCCGCGCGTGTGCCACCTGCACTACCCGGCGCTCTCGCGGATCATCGAGACGACGTGTCTGGAGCACGGTGTACGCTACCGTGCCCAGGACAATGTGCGCGCGGCGTTGGGGAGCCACGTGCGCTGGCTCAAACGGATGGGCCAGCCCCTGGCCGCGGAGGCACTGTGATGAACGACGAGACAGCAGAGAAGGTCCGCTTCGGGCGCGCGCAGAAGTTCCGGCTCTCGTCGAAGGGCAACGAGGCCGTGTCGGCGTACACCCTCATGGTCGAGAAGGCCCGGTCGGGCTCGGGGCGCGCGCAGTTCGACGCGGCCCGGGGTGATTGGAGCGGGCCTCGCGGCCTGTCTTCCGAGGATGGGCTCTTCCTCGTGGAGTTCGGGGTAGGGGAGCGGACGATCTCCGAGGTGACCCGCAACCTCGAGGACTGCGCCAGCCCGAAAGAGGTCAAGGCGGCGATCGAGCGGTTGCTGGAGTGCGGCATGCTCGAGCCGGTCATCGTGCCGCCCCCGCCCGCACCGCCGCCGCGCCGCTACTGGTAGGCCGCCCGCCCCGAGCCCCGGGGCCGGTTGTCCATCCGACGGCATACATGGTCCGCCGTGCGATTCAGACTGGCGGCTCCCATGGCGAAGTTGAGACCCTGGCGGTCCCGGGCGCGGATGAGGGGGGGCGATGGGGGGTCTCAAAAGGCTGTGGGTGGGGGTGCTGCTCGCCCCGCTGGCCGCGTTCGCTGGCGATGTATTCGGGACTGTCGGGAACTTCAGCCAGACGCGGGCCACTTCCCGTGAACCCACGGTGGAGCTCGTGGGCAATCATGTCTTCACCGCGTGGATCGACATGCGGACAGGGTATGGAGACGTCTACTTCCGGCAGAGGCTCGAATCGGGGCCTGAGCTACGGCCAGGCCCGGAACCTGAGCGACGGCCACCATGCTCGGGCCTCGGACGTCCAGGTGACGCGGGTCGAGGGCCATGTCTACGCCGTCTGGGTCGAGGCCGGCATCCGCTTCCGGGTGAGCCACGATTTCGGGGAGACCTTCGGCCCCATCCAGGTGCTGAGCGGGAGCGGCCGGGATCCCCACCTCGTCGCCGCCGGAGGGAACGTCTATGTGGCCTGGAGCGGCTCGGGGACGGCGGGCGAGCTCTTCCTCCGGGCCAGTCATGACTCCGGCGACTCCTTCGAGCCCCCCATCGAGCTGAGCCAGCAGGCGAAGGGCGGCGATCTGGCCCTCGCGGCGGAGGGCACCACCGTCCATGCCGTCTGGGACGATGGCTCCCGTGTGTTCCTGCGCCAGAGCATGGACGAGGGACGCTCGTTCGCACCCGCGCAGGTGCTGGATGCCGGGAGCGGACCCTCCGAGGACGCGAGCCTCGCGATCCAGGGGACGGGCGTGTTCGTCGTGTGGCGGGAGGGCAGCGGGTGCGGCAGTGAGATCGTCTTCCGCCGGAGCACCACGCGCGGCGCCAACTTCGATCCCATCCAGAACCTCAGCCAGAACGCCGTGGCCTCGTTGGATCCGCTGCTGGAGGTGAACGGCTCGTCCGTCTACGTCCTCTGGAAGGAGAAGGTGGCGGGCCAGACGGACATCTTCTTCACGCGGAGCCTCGATACCGGGGGCACCTTCGAAGCGCCCAGGAACGTGAGCGAGACGCCGGGCAAGTCGTCGCAGTACGCGCTCTCGTCTTCCGGCGGCGTCGTGCGCATCGTCTGGCGCGACCGGTCCGTGGGCGAGGGGGACATCTTCTACCGCTCCAGCACCGATGGAGGCGCGAGCTTCGGGGAGACGCAGAACCTGAGCGCGTCTCCCGGGCGGTCCACCTCGCCCGTCATCATCTCCTCGGGCAGGGCCGCCGAGGTGCACGTCTTCTGGGAGGAGGACCTCCCCGGCAATCGGGAGAGCTTCTATCGCCGGGGAGAGCTGCGGCCCTGAGCCACCGGGCCTCCCGCCGTCAGCGCAGCTCCCGGGCGAACTGCGTCCGGTAGCGTTGCTGGAGGTCCTTCAGCTCGCTGCTCTTGCCGGCGGTGCGGTACTGCTCCGCCAGCAGCTTCCAGGCGTCCTGGTGCGCTGGCTCCAGGGCCACCACCTGCTCGAGATGTGTCCGGGCCTCCTGGCCCGCGCGGGTGTTCGCCGCCATCCACCCGAGGAGGAAGTGCGCCTGGACGGCCTCGGGGTGGGCCGCGAGCGCCTTGCGGCAGGCGGTGCGCGCGGGGCCGAGCTGCCCGCCGCGCAGGTTCAGCTGGGCCTCCAATTGCCGCCGTGCCTTCACCAGGAGCGCCTGCGCTTCCGCGTGGCTCCCCGACTGGAGGTGGAGCATCGCGAGGTTCATCAGGATCGGCACCTGCTCCGGGAAGCGCGAGAGCGTCGACTCACAGCGCTCGCGCGTGGCCGGCAGCTTCGGCGCGGCGCGCACGGCCAGGTAGCACGCCATCACCTGGACCTGCTCGTCGCGGGGGTAGCGCTGCACGAGGGGCTCGAACTGCTGCGCGGCCACCTCGACGCGGCCCTGTTTGTCGAGCGCGATCACCTCGTCGATCCGCCGGCGATCGGCCGGGAGGATGGGCGAGGCGGGTTCCGGACCCAGGGGGGCCTGGCCCGAGAGGGCCCGCTCCGTCCACGCGAGGGCCGACTCCTTGTCCGCTCCTTCCCAATCCGGCCAGACGGTGGCCGTGAGCAGCGCCTTCAACTCCCGGGCCCAGGCCTGTTGGGCCTCGCGGTCGCGGCGGCCCTGGGGAAGGTGGCGCAGGCTCAGGGCGAGGTGCTGCTGGGTCTGGGGCGCGAAGGCCGCCTGCGCGGGCTCGTAGCTGGGGTGCATCATCCAGTGGGAGTCCTGGACGTGGAACACGCCGAGCGTGTGCGCCCACTCGTGCAGCAGTACCGAGGTCTCCTTGTGCAGCTTGCGCTCGCGGTAGAGCGTCTCCCGCTCTTGATCGGGCAGGTGCGTGAACACGGACAGGAGCGCCTTGTGCTCCTCGGGATTGTCCATGCCCCGGAGGATGCAATGCCGGCCGAATGGCCGCGCCACGCCGAGCTGGTGGTGGGACGTGGTGAAGATCGGCAGCGCCGAGACGAGGCCGATCACCAGATCCACGTCTTCGCCCGCGTCGAGCGCCTCCAGCTGGTTCAGCGCCGTCTCGAGATCCTGGCTTCCGCCAGCGCGGTCCCACTTCCGGGTCGAGTCCACCTCGAACACCACACCAAACTGTCCCTCCACCACGTCAGTGGCGCGGCGCAACTGCGCCTCGATGCCGGGCTCCCAGCGCAACACCTGGGAGCGGTAGTCGGCGTCGGCGTAGACCCGGACCCGCAGGGTGCGGCGCGGGCTGGAGGAGGGCGCCTGCGAGGCATTCTCCAGGCGCTTCGGCACCAGCGTCCTGGCGTACTCCCGCTCGTAGTCCACCGGCCGCTTCACGCAGCCGCTCCCCGCGAACACGAGCAGGGCGAAGAGAGAGCACAGGGCGCCGGTGAGGCGCAGAGGAACAAGTTCGAGCCACGATGGATTTCCCCCCGGAAGGTGGAGCGCCAGTCTGCCAGAGGCGCGCGCCGTCCGGGGAGGGGGGGGCGCGGCTCAGCCGCCCACGAGCTCGCGCAGCCGGGAGGCGAAGCCGCGCACGTCTTCCTCGGTGGTGTCGAAGGACGTCATCCAGCGCACCTCGGAGGTGGACTCGTCCCAGACGTAGAAGAACGTGTGCTCCTGCATCCGGGGGATGAGCTCCTTGGGCAGGATCGCGAAGACACCGTTGGCCTGGGTGGCCCGGGTGAGCTTCACCCTGGGCAGGGAGGAGACCTCCCGGGCGAGCAGCGCCGCCATGGCGTTGGCATGGCGAGCGCTCTTCAGCCACAGGTCATCGGTGAGCAGCGCCTCGAACTGGGCGGCCACGAAGCGCATCTTCGAGGCGAGCTGCATGCCCTGCTTGCGGAGGAAGCGGAAGTCCGGCGCGAGCTTGGGCTCGAAGACGACCACCGCCTCGCCCATCATCAGGCCAATCTTGGTGCCGCCGAACGAGAGGACGTCCACGCCGCAGTCGGTGGTGATGGCGCGCAGCGGGACGCCGAGCGCGGCGGCGGCGTTGGAGATGCGGGCGCCGTCCATGTGCAGGTACAGGCCATGGCGGTGCGCCAGGTCCGCGAGCGCGCGGATCTCCTCGGGCGTGTAGAGGGTGCCCATCTCCGTGGACTGGGAGATGGAGATGACGCGGGGCTGCACGTGGTGCTGGTCACCCAGGCCGCGGATGCGCGGCTCCACCAGCGCCGGGGTCAGCTTGCCGTCCGGAGTGGGGATGTCCACGAGCTTGCAGCCCGTGGCCTTCTCCGGAGCACCGCACTCGTCCACGTTGATGTGCGCCGACTCGGAGCAGAGGATGGCATGGTACGGCTTGAGCAGCGCGCTCAGGCCCAGCACGTTGGCGCCCGTGCCGTTGAAGACGAAGTGCACGTCCACGTGCGAGCCCAGGTGCTCGCGGAATTTCGCCACCGCGCGCTCGGTCCAGGGATCTCCCCCGTAGGCCAGGGCGTGGCCCACGTTGGCCCGCGCAATGGCCTCGAGAATCACCGGGTGGATTCCCGCGTTGTTGTCGCTGGCAAAGCCTCGCTTCGGATTCATTCGGTCGTCTGCTCCTGTGATGTCGTTCTCAGGGCCGGCCCTGCTGCGCCTTGCCCTGCTTGAAGAGCTTCCTGCTGCGCCTTCTCACGCGGGTGGTCTCCCGCCAGCCGTGCGTCGAGGGCGAGCTGCAGCTCCACGTCCGGCCGCGAGAACACCGCCGCCGCCGCCTGCTCCAGCACCACGTCTCCCGCCGCCTTCGCCAGCACCCAGTCCGACAGCTCGGGCCGGACCTTGGCCCGCGCACGTGCGTGCTCGGCCGCTTCCTTCAGCTCCGGCTGGGCCCGCAGCACCGCCGCCACCTCCGCGCCCGCGGCACCCGTCAACGCGTGGTGGATGATCGTCGACGTGACCTGGATGCGCCGCTCCTCCTTCAGCACCTTCGCCAGCGCCTCGGACTTCGCCGCCCCGCGCTCCACCGCCAGGCGGGCCAGCGCCCACTCCAGGTCATCACCCGCACCGAGCTGTGGCCAGAGCTTCGCGGCCTGACGGTAGGCCTCCACCACCGAGGCGAGCTGCTCCGGCTTCTCCTGCTGGTAGTCGTGCTGACTGCGCAGGGCCACACCGAGCAGGCTCCACGCCGCCGCGATCGTGGGCGCGTGGTTCGTCTGCTTCGCCCGCTTCAGCGCCGCCTCGGCCCAGGCCACGTGCTGGGCCGTCCTCTTGACCAGCTTCTCGTCCAGCTCGCCCGCCTCCCACTTGCGGCGGATCTCGGCCTGCGCGCCACCCTCGAAGGGCGGGAGCGTCTCCAGCCGCTTCGCCAGCGCCGCCATTCCCCGCGCGTCCTCGTGCAACCGCAGCCACTCCAACTGCCGCGACCAGCCCGAGGTATTCCCGGGAGCCAGGGTCTGCTCCTGCTGGCTCAGCTCCTGGCTCCGGCGCAGGGCGGGATCCGCGTCCATCGCCCGCAGCACCTCCTCGCGCAACGGGCCCCCGAGCAGCACGTAGAGCAACTGCCGCGCATCGGAGTCCCTCAGGTGGAGGGGTTTGGTGCGCACCCAGCGCTCCAGCACGGTGAGGGTGCCCAGATCCTCCTGAACCTCCGCCAGGTTGCCCACCACGAGGGCGCTCTCCGGCGCCAGCCGCGCCGCGTCCTCCAGGTACCGCGCCGCCGAGCGCAGGTGCGCCACGTCTCCCGTCGCTTCGAACCGGCCCCGCAGCGACATGGCCGTGTTGTTGGCGGACGCCGCGCTGTGCTTCGCATCCCGGGACCGGAAGGCCACGGACTTCGCGAACGCCCGATCGGCCTCCTCCAGCCGGCCCTCGCGCAGCGCCCGCCGCGCCTCGATCTCCAGCAGGGAATCCTTGACGTCCGGCGAGCTCAGGTCGCTCTTGCGCAGCCACTTCTCCTCGTCCACGTCGTCCGTGGCCATGCGTGCCATGAGGGAGGCCGCCCTGTACCGGGCCACCTTCTCCTTCCCGGTGGAGTACACGTCCTCGGCGAGGGCCCGGGCCGTCTCGAGCCGATCCAGCTCGCGGTAGACGCTGGCCACTTCCAGCGTGAGCGCCGGATCCTTCCGCTCCACCACGCTGAGCAGTTCCTTGTCTCCCTCCTCGGCGCGGCCCAGCCGGTGGTACACCTGCCCCAGGCCCAGGTGGAAGCGCGGGTTGCCCTCGGACTCCTGGCGGATGGCGAGGAAGGCCCGCTCGGCCTCACCCAGCAGCGCCTGGCGCGCCGCGCCTTCCGTCTCGTTGGCGCGCAGCAGCTTCACCATGCCCAGCATGAGCGAGGCCGGTACCACCGCCTGGTGACGCAGGTACTCCTCGCGCAGCTTCTCCAGGCCGGGGTCCGTCTCCATCCGCTCGGACAGCCAGTCGGTGAAGATCTTCCGCTGCTCCTCCTCGTTGCTGGAGGCCGCATCCAACCGGCTCGTCACCTCCGAGGGGAGCTGGCCCGAGCGCGCCTGCGAGACGAGCCGATCCTGCAGTGCTTTCGCCTCCGTGTCGTACTTGCGCTGCACGCGCTGGAAGGGCGCCAGGCGATCGGCGACATAGGTGGAGAGCACCGCGTCCGCCTCGGGAAGCTGTCCCAGGTCCCGGTGGCACAGGCCGAGCAGCATCTGGGCATCGCCCGTGAGCCGCCCCTGGGGCCCGAGCGCCGTCAGCGTGGCCATCGCGCGCCTGGCGTCACCCTGGCCGCGGGCGATGCCCGCCACCGCCACGGCCAGCTCCTGGTTGTCTGGAGCCGCCTTCAGGGCCCGGACGAGCTTCGCCCCGTCGCCCGCCTCGATGAGGGCCATGTCCTTCGCGTGCGTGGCGCGAGCCGTCTCCAACCGCGTGAGGTAGAGGGCCACCTTCTCACGGCGCGACTTGTCCTGGTCCCGGTGGCTCCTCCACGCCTCCACCGGGCCGGCGGCCTCCAACCACAGAGAGGGCGCCTCGCCGAAGGTGTCGATGATGGCCTCGGCCGCGTCCAGCGACTCCTGGCCGGGGAAGCTCGACGTAGAGCGCGAGGGCCCGCAGGGGCCACTCCTTCACGAGCCGGTCCGCCAGGGTGCGCTTGAGCGCCACCTGCCGCTCCCTCAGGGCCGGCGTTTTCCCGGAGACGCGCAGCGCGTCCTCCACCACCGTGAGCGCCGCCCGCGCGTCCGCGTCCGTTTCCTGGCCGATCTCCCGGGCGCAGGTGTCGAGCCGCTCGCCGAACCGGGCCGCGGGGGCGCCGCTGAGCGCGCTGAAGGACAGGGCGCCCACGCTCTTCACCACGCGGCCCACCGCCTCCGTCGTGTCCCGCGTGCAGGGCGTGGGCAGGTCCACGAGGCTCAGCCGCACCACGGCGTCCGCCGCCTGGCGCCGCGCCGACTCATCCGCGTGCGCGTCGATGACGGAGTGGTAGCGCCGGATGGCCTGATCGCGCGGGAGGGTGGCCTCCGCCGTCCGGGCCTCCTCCAGTGCCAGCCGCGCCAGGCGCTCGGGCGAGTTCAGGTACCCATTCACGTTGGACACGAGGAACAGCCCCGCGATGCTGGCGAGCACCAGCCGCTGCCACCAGCGTGTCACCGGGCCGAGCGGCTCCTGGGAGTAGAACTGGTACGAGTTGCCGTCCTCCGTGCGCACCCGGTAGGCCTTCAGCGGGAAGATGGGGATGAAGATCAGGCAGATGAAGTACGTGGTCACATAGGAGCCGTCCGGAGCGTGATCGCGCTTGCCGTACAGCCCTGTGCCGCAGCCGTTGAGGGTGAAGAGGGAGGGAGCCGCCTTGATGGGACGCGGGCCCCGCTGCGCCCCGCGGGCCGCCGTCTTCAGCGCCGGCTGGCGGGTGTCCTTCACCACGCGCTTGAGGAGGGCGCCCGCCTTCTCGAAGTGGCCCCTGCCCAGGAGCCACGCCGCGTACTGGAAGCGGCAGAAGACCTCGGGCTCCGCCAGGCCGGCCTCGAGCTCCGCGCGCTGCGAGGCGTCCTCGGACACCCGCACGGCCTTCTCCAAGAGGCGGCGGCAGCCCTCACGGCTGCCCGAGGCGTGCAGGAGCGCCGCGGTCCGGGCGGCCACGTCCGCCACCCGCTTGCGCACGAGCCCTTTGAGGTCGGACTCCTTGGCTTCGTCGGCTTCCTCCAGCGCGCCGGACAGGCCGTCGAGCACCTTGTCCAGGCCCTGACGCACCATGTCCACGCGGACCTTCATGCCGTTCCAATCCGTCCGCTCCGGATCGGGTTCCAGCACGTCCTCGGCGAGCAACCCCGCGACGTGGCGGATGTTCTCGGCCAACGTGTTCAACCGTTCCATCGTTCCCCCCCTCCAGGGACTGAATGCGCGCGGGAACATAGGCGATACGCGGGGTGGCGAGCGAGCCCCTCCACGCGGCGGGCTCCACTCTTGCACTCCCCACCGGGTAGAGCCCGGGAAGGACCCTCACGTGGACATGACGACCCACCGCCGCAACCTCGCCATCTGGGGGTACGCCTTCGGCTATTTCGCCTGCTACGCGCCCTACAGCGCGCTCACCAAGGCCCTTTCACGCGGAGCGTTGGACGGGATGACGCGCGGTATCTCCGGCTTCGAGCTGCTGCCGTGGAGCACGCTCGCGTCCGGGGTGGGCATGTTCCTCTTCCTCACCTCCCGGGGCTGGTGGCAATACGCGAGCACCCGCACGGTGCTGGGGGTGCGAGTGCCGTTCCCCGGCCCGTGGACGTTCCTCTCGGGGCTGTGCTCCGCGGCCATCATCGCCACCACCACGCTCGCCTATACCTTCAGCGGCACGTCCATCGTCTTCATGATGCTGCTCATGCGCGGCGGCGTGCTCATCCTCGCGCCGCTGGTGGACGTGATGAGCCAGCGCCGGGTGGCGTGGCCCTCGTGGGTGGCGCTCGGGCTGAGCTTCGCCGCCGTGGGCGTGGCCACCGCGCCCGGCGTGGATGCCCGTGTCACCGCGGCGGCGCTGTTGGACCTGGGCGTGTACCTGATCGCCTACTTCATCCGGCTGCGCTTCATGAGCCGCCTGGCCAAGACGGGGGAGCCCTCGGCCGGCATCCGCTACTTCGTCGAGGAGCAGATGGTGGCCACGCCCGTCCTCGTGGCGGTCCTGGCGGTGGCGGCGCTCATCGGCGAGGGGCCCGTGCTCTCCGACATCCGCCATGGCTTCACGGAGCTGTTCGCGCGCGGGCGGGTGTTCGAGGAGCTGCTCGTGGGCGTGCTGTCGCAGGGCACCGGCATCTTCGGCGGCCTCATCCTGCTGGACCACCGGGAGAACTCGTTCTGCGTCCCGGTGAACCGCGCCTCCAGCATCGTCGCGGGCGTGGTGGCCACCGGGCTGCTCTCGGCGCTGCTCGGCCTGCCGGGCGCGGGGACTCGGGAGCTGGTGGGGGCCGCGCTGGTGATGGGGGCCATGCTGGTGCTCGGCCTTCCCACCGTGCTCGCGGCCCGCCGGGCGGCGAAGCAGGCTGCCCGGCTGCCGGACCCGGAGGCCGGGGCCGGCGTTCCGGGCAAGTGACTACTTCTCCTCGGTCACGTGCAGGGTGAGGACGGGGCAGGGGGCCCGGGCGATGACCTTCTGGGCCACGCTGCCCAGCAGCAGCCTCGGCAGGCCCCGGCGGCCGTGCGTGCCCATGACGATCAGATCGAACCCGCCCGCCTCCGCGACGCGCAGGGTGGCCGAGGCGGGCTCCCCCACCTCCAGCCGCTGGGTGATGGGACCCGGGGCGTTGAGCGAGCCGATGAGCGTCGTCAGCTCCTTGCGAGCCGCCTCGAGCGCCGTCTTCTCCAGCGACTGGGGATTCCAGCCCGGCGCGGCCACCAGGAGATCCGGCGCCATGTACTGCGGCGGCTCCCAGGCGTGCAGCACCTCGATGGAGGCGTTGAACGGCCTGGCGAGCTGCACCGCGTAGTCGATGATGGCCTTGGAGCCCTCCATCAGGTCCACGGGTACGAGGATGCGAGAAGGCATGGGCATCGTTATTCCCTCCGTTACCGCCCGGACCCCGGAGTGGGGGGGCGCTCTGCTCCTTCATCCCTGGAAGATGCATGCCAGGGCAGCTTCACGCACCGTGGGGTGTCCACGCGCAAACTCTTCCGCGCGGTGCGGGAAGGGGCGCAAGCCTTGCGTCCGACGGAGCTCCGCCCGGAGGGGAGGGGGCGGCCTGAAATGGAAACGGCGGCCCCGCGAGGAGCCGCCGTCCCTTCCCGCGAGCGGGGATTACAGGCCGACTTCAGCGAGGCGGGCGCGGATGGCCGAGGCCTCGACACCTCGGTTGGAGGCGCTGGTGCTGTAGTTGGAGCCGACGCCCACGTGGTGCAGGCCGATCACGAGGTGCGCGTTGGCGGCGCCCGCGCCCGCGAGCACCGGCGAGCCGGAGGAGCCGCCCAGCGTGTCCGCGTTGTAGGACAGCTCGTTGCTGGTCACGTTGGTGTTGAGCACGGAGCCCGGCGAGTACTTCTTGTTGGGCACGCAGCTCGGGGTGGCGTTGTAGTCGCAGTTCTGGTGGAGGACGTACATCGCCGAGCCGTTGGCCGCGTTGGCGCTGGCCACCGTCAGCTTCCCGTACACCTGGCCGGGCAGGTAGCCGTTGAGCGCCTTGCAGGTGAGGACGGTCATGTCCTCGGCCGTCCAGGTGCGCACGAAGGTGGAGCAGTCGTACCAGATGCGGCTGGTGGAGGCGACGCCGTCCTCGTAGTTGAAGGACACCCTGGCGCCCACCGCCTGCGAGCTGCTGCCAACGCAGTGGTTGTTGGTGACGATCTTGTCGTTGGCGATGAGCCACGCGGTGCAGCGGCTGCCCACGGCGGGAATCGACAGATAGCCCACCGCCTTGGAGCGGGTGCGCTCCGTGCTGGTGGCGCTCAGCGACGTGGCGGCCGTCCAGTTCACCGAGCCGACGATGACCTCGGCCTCGGTGGAGCCCACGGGCTCCGCGTTCGGCACGTCCTCGGGCAGCTCGGCCACACCGCAACCCGTCAGACCCACCACCAGGAACGCACGGACAATCTTCATGCTCATAAAGGGGCTCTCTCCGTCGCGCGGGGAAGTGCGCGCGGGCCGTGCTGATGGCACTTGCCGTGCCAACCTCGTAGGTGGCCGTTTTCCCTCGGGACGGGTCTCTTGGGATCCGGCCGGAGTGGAGCGTCCATGCTCCTGTTTCCGGGTTGCAGATGTAAACCGGCTACACAAATCCGGATGAATCCCGAGCCGCTTCCGGACCTTAGGGGCTCCGGGGGAGTGTCCTGGAACAGGACATCACGCTTTCCGCGATTCGTAGCGAAAACGGACAATTCCCGAGGACTGGTTGGGGAGCAGGGTGGCCCGGAGGGCGCTCGGCCCGGCGCGTCATGTGAGGGTTGCTCCAGGTGCCTAGCTTTCCTTTTTGGCGAGGCAAGGAGGAGCCATGCGTCCACCCATCGATTCGGGCACGGTCCTCATCACCGGGGCCTCCTCGGGGATTGGCAGGGAGATCGCCCGCCAGCTCGCCCGGAGGGCCCGGACGCTGGTGCTGGTGGCCCGGCGGGAGGAGCGTCTGGAGGTGCTGCGCGAGGAGCTGCACGAGCGCAACCCCACCCTGGGCGTGGTGGTGGAGCGGTGTGACCTGGCCCACCCGGATGAGGTGGACTCGCTGTTGGACTCACTGCACCGGCACCTCGTCCGCGTGGACGTGCTGGTGAACAACGCCGGCCTGGGCGACTACAGCCTCTACGAGCAGGAGAGCTGGGCTCGCATCCATCAAATGGTGCAGGTGAACGTGACGGCGCCCCTGCTGCTCACCCACCGGCTGCTGCGGCGCATGGTGGAGCGCAAGCGCGGCGGCATCCTCAACATCAGCTCGGGTGGGGCGCGCACCTTCGTCCCGGGCCTGGCCGTCTATGCCGCCACCAAGCACTTCCTCGATGGGTTCACGGAGTCACTGCGCCTGGAGCTGATGGACACCGGGGTGGTGGTGACGCAGGTGGCTCCCGGGCCCGTGGACACCGAGTTCAGCGAGGTCGCGGGGACACAGGAGCGCGTGGGCAGGGCTCCCGCGTGGATGCGTATCTCCGCGGCCCAGTGCGCCCGCGAGGCGCTGGAGGGGTTCGATCGGGCACAGCCGCTCGTGCACCCGGGTTTTGCCTACCGGTGGATGATGCGGCTGTCGTCGCTCATGCCCCGCGGCGTGCTGCGGGCCGCGGGTCTGACGACCGCCCGGCAGCTCCGCCATGGCACCTCGCTGCTGGAGCCCTCGCACCCGGATACCGGCCAGCGCGTGTTGCTGGCCGGGGAACCCGAGGGGGCGTGAGCTTCAGCCGATGATCATGTCCTCGCGCTCCAGCTTGCCTTCCTGGAAGCGGCGCAGGTTGAAGCGCGTGAAGAGCTCGTCGGACTCGCCCGTGGTCATCCACCCGGCCATCCGCTCGGCCACCGCCGGGGCCATCATGAAGCCGTGCCCCACGAAGCCCGACATCTGGAGCAGGTTCTCCAGGCCCGGCGTGCGGCCCAGCACCGGGTTGTTGTCCGGCGTCACGTCGTAGCAGCCCGCCCACTGGCGCAGCACCTTCACGTGCCCCAACTGCGGCATCTGCTCCATCAGCGCCTGCGAGAAGCGGGACACGAAGCGCAGCGTCGAGCCCATGTTCAGCCCCGCCGGCTCCTTCGGATCGCCCATGCCGCCGACGATCTCCCCGCGCATCGACTGGCTGAAGTACAGCCCCGAGTCCAGCACCGACACCAGCGGGCTCAGGAAGGGCTTGAGCGGCTCGGTGCTGAGGATCTCGTGCCGGTGCGGCTCGTTGGGAAGCTGCACGCCCACCCGCTTCGCGATCTCCGGGCTCCACGCGCCGGAGGCCAGCACCACCGTGTCGCACGCGATGTCGCCGCGATCCGTCTTCACCTTGCGCACCAGGCCGTCCGACGTCTCGAAGCCGGTGACGTTCGTGAACGTCTCGACCTTGATGCCCGCCTTGCGGCAGCCATTCGCGTAGCCCCAGAGAAAGGGCCACGGGAAGATGACGCCGTCCTCCGGGTTGTACGAGGCCGCTTGCGCGCCCGCCAGCGACAGGCCCGGGACGATCTCCCGCGCCTCGTCCACCGTCAGCAGCCGCGTGGGCACGCCGTGCTTGTTGTGCAGCGCCACGTTGCGCTCCAGGCGCTGCGCCACGGCCTTCGTCTTGGCCATGAAGAGGTAGCCGCCCTGGCGCAGCCACACGTTGATGCCCAGGTCCCTCGCGAACCGGCCCATCAGCTCGATGGAGCGCTTGGCCAGCTCGATGTTGGCCGACGTGCCCCACTGCATGCGCACGCCGCCGCCGTTGCGTCCGGACGCGCCCGCGCACAGGTAGCCGCGCTCGAGCACCACCACGTCCGTCTCGCCACGCAAGGACAGGTTGTACGCCAGCGCCAGCCCCATGATGCCGCCGCCGATGATGACCACCTTCGCCTTCGCCGGCACCGAGCCCTCGGACCGCAGCGCGGGCGGGAAGACGGCCAGCTCCTCGGGCACGCCGCCCACCGGAGGCTGGGACTCGTCCACCTGCATCGACGCCAGCACCGACAGCTCCGTCGGGTAGAGCGGCGGCCGGGGCGTGAAGGGCAGCAGGCCCGCGGGCTTCTGCGCCTTCTCCCTGCACAGCAGCGCCGCCACCGCCGACAGGCACCCCTTGCCCTGGCAGATGCCCGTGCCGAAGCCCGTGAAGCGCTTCACCGACTCCACGTCACAGTAGCCCTTCGACACCGCGTGACGGATGTCGTCGGACGTCACGTCCTCGCAGGAGCAGATCAGCGTCTTGCTCATGACTGGCCTCCCGTCAGCGAACCCACGAGCGCCTCGGCCGCGCGCCTGCCGTCCGCCGCCGCCTCCGCCGTGCTCCTGCCGCCCGTCACGTCGCCGGCCACGTACAAGTCCTTCGCCGCCGTGCGCCCGTCCGCGTCCGCCACCACCGCGAACACCTCGCGCGCCTCGTCGAACTCCACCTTCGCGCCACCCTGGCGGGCCAGCTCGAAGCTCGGGCTCGTCGCCACCGCCACCAGCACCGCGTCGCAGTCCACCTTCACCCGCTTGCCCGATGCGTTCGCGTAGCTGAAGCCGCTCACCTCGTTGCGGCCGTGGGCCTTGGGTTCGCTGCCCTGCGTGGCTCCGGCCGGCGCTCCCGAGGGCACCGGGCCCTTCAGGTCCACCACCGCCGCCACCTTCGTGCCGTGCTCCTGCATCAGGCGGGCGAGCGCGTACAGCTCCGGGCCCCAGCCCACCAGCGCCGCCACCTCGGGCGCCACGCCGTAGCGGCGCATCAGCAGGCTCGCCGCCCGGCCCGCGTACACGCCCGGCAGATCGTTGTTCTCGAAGGGCAGCAGCGGCGGGTGGCCGCCCGGCGTCAGCAGGAAGCGCTCGGCGTACACCTTGAGGAGCCGCAGCCCCTCCGGCCCGTCCGCCACCACCGCGAGGAAGCGGCCGGCCTCGTCGTCATACAGGCCGATCACCGTGGCCCGCGTGCGCACGCTGCCCGAGGGCAGGGCCGCGGTGTCCATCATCTTCGGTGCATCCGGCTCCGGCGCGCCCGCGACGAGGCGGCCGCCGAGCACGCTCTCGCGCTCGAAGAGGAGGAAGGCCACGCCCTGGCTGGCGAGCACCTGTGCCGCCGCCAGGCCCGCCGCGCCACCGCCCACCAGCGCCACGCGCGTGCGCAGCGTCTGCACGGGCATGCGCTCCGGAGCAGGGGAGGCTGGCAGCAGTCCGAGGCCCGCGAGCTGGCGCGCCACCTTGGCCATGACCTGCTCGGCCACGGGCACGCCGGCGAACATCTCGTGGTGATCCAACCCGTTGGGGAAGAACCAGTCGATCGCCTCGAAGACGTCCACCTTCGCGGAGGGGTAGGCGTTCTGCCGCTCCAGCTTCATCCCGGCGCGGGCCGGAGTGCGGCAGGTGTAGACGTTGGGCACGCCGTCCACGCGCATGAGGCAGTGGGAGCACGCGCCCGAGAAACAGTAGGGGCCACGGGCGCGGTGGTACTTGATGGAGCGGGCGAGCACGGACTCACCGGCGGCGACGAGCGAGCACGCGACCGGCTCGCCCTCCACGGCGGGAACCGTTTCGCCCTCGAGGTCCATGGTGATGGACTTGCCGCGCGCGGCGGCATCTGGGAGGCGACGCATAAGGTGCGCGGACAATGTCCCAGCCGGACCGGGCGGTCAAAGGACACCCGGCCCTCCAGCCCGCTCGCTGAGTAGAGGAGATGACAGCCCGGGTGATGGGGCGTGGTACGCCGGCTTCTCCCCTGGCTGGCGCGGTGCGTCAGCGCTCGGACCGGACGGACCCTGTCCTCGCGCGGCGCGCAAGAGTTGCGCCCGGGTGGGGTGGAGCTCCGAGGGAAGGGGGCTGGCACAGGCCATGCTCTGGAGAGGGGATGGAACCCCTGGCCCTGGAGGCCGTCCATGCTCGCCGGTTACTTCATCACGCTCATCCTGGCCGCCGTCCTCATCGTCCTTTGTGCCCGGTGGCCCCATACGGTGGGCCGTCTGGCGCTGGGCTGGTGCTTCCTGCTCGCGGGCGCCGTCAACCTCACCCTCGCGCTCGTGAGCCCGCGGATGTACGTGGAGGGCTTCGGACCCACGGCCATTCCGCTCTACCAGGAGTTCATCGAGGGGCCGTTCGCCCGGAACCCCGCGCTCTTCGTGGTGCCCATCGCCCTGGGGCAGCTGCTGTGTGGCCTCGCTGTGCTGTTCGGCCGGGGCAATGGGGTGCGGTGGGGTGCGGTGGGCTGCATGGTGTTCCTCGTGGCGATCACGGGGCTCGGCGTGGGGTGCGCCTTCCCGGCCAACCTGGCGATCGCCATCGCCCCCGCGCTCCTGTTGCGGCACCGCTTCCCGCACGGCGCGCTGTACGGGCTGCACCGCAAGCACCACCACCCGGGAGGAGGAATTCCGGCCGGCCGGTGAGCCGCGAAACACTCCCTCTACGGTGTAGTCCCGGGGTGCGAAGGCTACCAGCCCGGCCGCTTGGAGGTGGGCGCGGGCAGGTTCTCGAGCAGGTGGTGGTAGAGGTTCTCCCGCTTGACCCCACCGCGCAGCGCCTGGTCCGCCCGCGCCAGCTCCGCGTCGATCACTTCCCCGAAGGAGTCGAAGGGATGCGCGCCCTCGAGCATGTAGCCGTTGATGAAGAACGTCGGCGTGCCATGGATGCCCACCGCTTCCGCTTCGTTCATGTCCGCCTCGACCCTGGAGCGGAACTTGCCGCTGTCCAGCGCGGCCCTGAACCTGCCCATGTCCAGATTCAGCTCCTGGGCGTAGCGCTCCAGCGAGGTGCGATCCAGTGCGCGCTGATGGGCGAAGAGCTGGTCGTGGTACTCCCAGAACCTGCCCTGCTCGTGCGCGGCCATGGAGGCCTCGGCGGCCAGCCTGGCGTTGGGGTGGAAGAGCATGGGCAGGTGGCGGAACACCACGCGCACGTCCTCGCCGTACTTCTCCTTGAGCTTCGCCAGCGTGGAGTTCACATAGCCGCAGTAGTGGCACTCGAAGTCGGACCACACGACGATGGTGACCTTGGCGTGTTTCGGGCCGGAGGAGGGCGCATCTTCGGGCACAGCCACCTTGCGGTAGGGGGAGGGGGGGACGTCAGCCGGGGGAGCCTCGGCCCGAGGGGGTGGGCTGTCATCGCTCCTGTCCGGGCTCGTGGCCGCTCGGCCACCTGCGCACCCGAGGAGCAGACCCGCCACCAGGGCCACCATCACGCTGGCTGTCGGACCACCCATCCGGGGCCCGTGATTTCCACCGTGCTCGCGCGCTCCCAATGCTTCTCTTGGCTCCATGATCGCAGCACCCGTCCAATTTGAAGTTGATGGAATACCGAAGGGGTCGGATTGCCAGGGCTACGCCTTTCGTACCGGGTAGCGCAGGTGTGTAACGCCGACGCCCGCGATCACCGTCGGGTTGCCAAGGAAGGCCGGCGTATTGGCGAGACCGTCGAAGAGTCGGATGCCGGAGCCAAGCAGAACTGCCGCGACGTCGACGTGGAGCTCGTCGAGGAGGCCAGCATTCAGGCACTGCTGGATGGTGTCAGCGCCGTGGACCCCAACGGACTTCCCGGCGGCGGCGGCTTTGGCTTGTTTGACGGCGCTTTCGATGCCGTCCGTCACGAAGTGGACGGTCGAGTCGGGTCGCGGCCATCCGGCGGGGATGTGGTGGGTCAGGACGAATGCCGGTCCCCACCAGTGATTTCCGCCCCAGCCCTGGGCGACGTCGAACGTGCGTCGGCCGGTGAGCACGGCACCGAGTCCGGACGTCAGACCGCGAAGATGCTCGGCGCTCGGCCCGGACACCTTGAACGTCATGGGGTCCGACCCTCCGGTGTGGATCTCGACCTCCCCCGAGTTGAAGTACCAGTCGAACACTTCGTCCACGCCATCGTTGCGGTCGGCGACGTAGCCGTCGAGCGACATGGACATGATTGCGATGAGCTTCGACATTGCGCTGTTCCCCTCCAGGGGTGGGATCGTCCGCCAAACGCGTCTTGGACTGCAAGCGACTGCTGCCACGACATGTGCGTTTCCCAGGCGTGTTAAGATCCGAACCCGGCCGGTTCCAGGACCGGCCAGGCAGAGACGAGAACAACACCTCAAAACCGAGCCATGCGGCGAAAATTCGACCTATCATTCGAACGTCAAAAGACGGTCTTGATCTTATCGGGAACAGGCACGAATGCCTGGCACCACTACGGTTTTTTGAAGAACTTCTCGCTCGAGGACTTCAACCAGTTTCAGGCCATCCTGGGAATCAGTGGCGGAGCCTGCGTCTTTTTCGCGAGAGTCATGGAGGAACTGGGCTATTTCGGAGACGAAGGCATCAAGAAATACGATTCGCTCTGGCGAAAACGGCTGAATCGATATGGCTTGATCGAGAAATTGCTTCGCGCCAGGAGCGGCGATTATCTATTCCACACGAAAGATCTGCATCTTGCCATGCGCGAGCTCTTTGGTCAGGGAATGGAGATCACCTTCGCTGATTTTCCAGTGAAAAACTTCAAATGCATCACGCACCGAGAGGATGCAGGGGGTGACGGCCTCGGCGATTTATACATCGCGGATAGAACCAATTCAGGTCCGCTTCCCGTGGGCGAAGTGGCTGCGAGCGGCGGCTTCCCACGTAGAGCTGGAAAAATGAATTTGTGTGAGCCCGAACCCGTTGGCGGGATGTCCATCTCGGATTTTGACTTTGCCCCACGCGAGATCAAATCCAGGCTCAAAAGCTATCTAAGAGAGAACTTCGCCGATAGCCAGATCGTGTACTTGAGTCTCTTCAAGTCCGGACAAAAAGGGAATGTCCATTGGGTCAGGACTGGAACAGACAGGTTCCCCCTGGTTGGCCAGATGCTTGATGCGGCATTGATGGCAATGGGAATCCCAAACCCCCGGCATGAGAGCGTGTATAGGAGGAGCTTTCCTTGATGCTGCTCAGGCGCTACTGGGACGAGCGCTGAGCAGCCCGGCCGGCCGCATCAGGCCTGCGGCGCCGTCCAGACCAGGTTCCACAGGTGGCCGTCGAGGTCCTCGAAGCCCTGGTCATACATGAAGCCGCGGTCCTCGGGCGGATGCGGAGTACGGCCGCCGGCGGCGACGGCCTTGGCGATCAGACTGTCCACTTCCTCCCGGCTCTCGCAGCTCAGGCAGATGACGATCTCGTTGGCCTCCTTTGCCTGCACGACGGGCTTGTCGATGAGGGTCTTGAAGAACGCTTCGGTCGACAGCATGGCATGAATGCTGCCATCCACGATGACCATGAACGCCGCGCTCTCGTTGCTGAATTGTGGATTGAAGCTGAATCCGAGAGCGGAAAAGAAGGCCTTGGATTTGTCCAGGTCCTTGACCGGCAGGTTGAAGATGATCTGCTTGTTCATGACGTCCCCATGTCGAAAGGTGAGTTGAATAACGGGTCCTGCATCCGAACGACGAATGATGACGCATGAATCGACAAGCGCGCGAAAAAGATTTTCGCTCCACGCCAGTCGCCTTCACCTTCCCATGGAGGAGCAGAGGGGGCCTCCGCCGGGAAGTGCATTCCTGGCGCGCCGCCGGAGCCAGGCCGCGCTGCCCAGGAGCAGGAGCCATGCGCCGCTCCCAGCCCCCCCGCTCCCCGAGGCGCACGCGCACCCCACCGGGTCCACCGGCTCCACAGGGTCCACCGGCGGCGGCTCGGGGACGGCCTGCCGCACCGTCACCCGGAAGGAGCACTCGGAGACGAGTCCGGCCTCGTCCCGGGCGGTGACCTTCACGGACGTGGTGCCCGGAGGAAAGAGGCTGCCGGAGGCCTGGCTGTAGGCCACGAGGGGTGAGGCCGTCACGGCATCGCTGGCCACGGCGGGCGCGTAGCTGATGACGGCGCCCTGGGCGTCGGGGGTCTCGGCCGTCACCTCCGCGGGACAGGCGAGGGAGGGAGGCGTGGTGTCCCGCACCGTGACCAGGAAGGTGCACGAGGAGGCATTGTCCGCTTCGTCTCGCGCCGTCACGGTGACGGGCGTCTCCCCGAGCGGGAAGCGAGAGCCCGGAGCGTGGCTGGCGGACACCACGGGCGAGCGGGTGACGGCGTCCAGCGGGCTCGCGAGCAGGTAGCTGACGGATGCGCCCTCGGGTCCCTCGCCCTCCACCGTGAGGTCCGGCGCGCAACCCACGAGGGGAGGCGTGGTATCGCGCACGGTCACCGTGAAGTGACACGCCGTGGCGTTGCCCGCCCCATCCCGGGCCGTGACGGTGACGTCCGTGGCGCCCAGGGGGAACACGGTCTCCGAGGCCTGGCTGTAGGTGAGCCCGGGCGAGGGCGTCACCGCGTCGGAGGCCGTGGCGGAGGCGTAGGTGACGGTAGCCCCCGTGGCGCCGGTGGCCTCGGCGGTGACGGCTTCGGGGCAGCTCAGGGCGGGCGCGAGGGTGTCCTGGACGATGACGTCGAAGGAGCACGAGGCGGTGTTCTCCGCCGCGTCCTTCGCGGTGACGGTGACGGCCGTCTTCCCGAGCGGGAACACCGTGCCCGAGGCCTGGCTGTAGGTGAGGCTCGGAGCACCCGGGGAGTCATCCGTGGCCTCCGCGGGCGGATAGTCCACCCGCGCACCCGAGCCACCCAGGGCCTCCACCGTCCGGGAGGACGGGCAGGTGACGGTGGGCGGCGTGGTGTCGAGCATCATGCGCCACAGCTCGAAGCCGCTCGTCCCATCGGTGGCGACGAAGAAGACGGAGTCTCCCACGCGCGTGAACAGGCGCGGGTTGGAGGAATAAGGCCCGGGGGAGAGGTCTCCGAGGGGCCGGGTCCCCGCCTCCGTGCCGTCCGACACCCAGGGCTCCAGGCCGGAAACGCCGTCCGAGGCGGCGAACACCACGAGCCCCTCCGGCTTCAGCGTCAGCATCGCCTGCGCGGCCACGCCGCCCGTGGGCCCGGGGAGGATGTCCTTCACCCGGTACGTGCCCGCCAGCGTCCCATCGCTTCGCCACAGCTCGTTGCCACACCTTCCGGGTCGTACGCCAGGAACAGCAGGATCCCGTTGACCTCCGTGAGGAACCTCGGGTTGAAGCTGCCCGCCCCCGCGGGGAGCTGCTTCACCTGCTGCGTGCCGGTCCCGGTACCATCGCTGCGCCAGAGCCCGCGCCGTGGAGTGGGGTTCTCGCCGGCGCTGAAATACAGCACCCCATCGAGCAGCGCGAAGTCGTCCGGCGCGCTGCTGAAGCCCGGCGCGATGTCCTTGACGAGCACGGTGCCGGTGGCGGTGCCATCGCTCTTCAACAGCTCGATGTCGTTCGAGGTGCCGATGTACCCCGGGAAGTAGAAGAAGCCGGGGGTGAGGGCGAAGTCCCGATCGAAATAAGGCGCGACGTTCGCCGCGGAGACCGTCCCCGCGGTCGTGCCATCGGTCCTCCAGAGGGTGGTGCCAGAGCCATTCGAGGCACCGAAGAAGACCTGTCCATTGAACGGCACGAAGCCCCTGTTCAAGGAGTTGCCGGAGGCGCCAGCCACCCAGATGTCCTTGAGGAGCCGGGTTCCCTCGGGAGTTCCGTCACTCGTCCACGGCTCGAAGCCCTTCAGACCATCGTTCGCGTTGAAGTAGAGCCGTCCGTCCAGGGCCTGCATGTCGTGCGGCGAGCTGGAGAGGCTTCCGGGTTGGATGTCCTTGAGAAGCCGGGTTCCCTCGGGGGTTCCGTCGCTCGTCCAGAGTTCCGTGCCGTGGATGCCGTTGTGCGCATCGAACAGGAGGGCCTCATTCATCGGCACCAGTTGCGCCGGGCTGGAGCCCGGGACCCCCGGGAAGATGTCCAGAAAGAGCCGCGTGCCGCTGGGGGAGCCATCGCTCACCCACAGCTCACGGCCCAGGCCCTCGACGTCCGCGGTGAAGTACAGGCTGCCCTTGAAGCTGGTGAGGGCCTTCGGATCCGAATGGGCCGTCCCGGTCAGGATGTCCTTCACCCGGTACGTGCCCGGCTCCGTGCCGTCGCTCCGCCAGAGCTCCTTTCCCGTGGTGCCATCGTTCGCGGAGAAGAAGAGGACGCTCCCCGCGGCGGTCAGCAACTCGGGGGTGGAGCTGGTCTTGCCGCCCCAGACATCCTTCACCCGCACGGTGCCCGCGGAGGTGCCGTCGCTCTTCCACAGCTCCCGGTCCGAGGTGCCGTCATCCGCGATGAAGTAGAGCTCTCCGTCCACGACGGTCAGGTACTGGGGGCCGGAGCTGCTCGAGCCCACCCAGATGTCGTGGATCCGCTGCGTGCCCGCCTCCGTGCCGTCGCTCTTCCAGAAGCTCGGAGCCGGTGGTGCCATCACTCGCGACGAAATAGAGCAGACCGCCCGTGGCCACGAGCTGCTTGGGCCAGCCACTGCCAGCGCCAGGCTGGATGTCCTTGACCAGCCAGACCGAGTTCCCATCGCTCGCCCACAGCTCGTAGCCGATATGGGAGTCGGCGTATTTGCCCATGGAGACGAAGTAGAGCGTCCCGCCCATGACGGTCGGGGACTCCACCGTGGCGCCGTCATACGGATCTCCAGGGGTGGGGTCGTAGACGAGCCGGGTGCCCTCCGCGGTGCCGTCACTGGTCCAGAGGGAGAGACGGGCCGAGGGCTCGAAGCCGACGAAGAAGACGCGGCTGCCCATGCGCGTGAGCGACTTGACGAAGCCATTCGAGCTGCCGGGAGCGAGGTCCTTGACGAGCACGGTGCCGGCGGCGGTGCCGTCGCTCTTCCACAACTCACGGCCGGTGGTGGCCGTCTCCGCGGTGAAGAAGAGCCGGCCCCCGGCGACGGTGAGGTCGGCGGGGCTGGAACTGAAATTGCCCGCGACGATGTCCTTCACGAGCAGGGTGCCGGCGGCGGTGCCATCCGTCCGCCACAGCTCGGTCCCATGGCTGGCATCCATCGCGGAGAAGTAGAGGACCCCGTTGAAGTCCATCAGGTTGCTGGGAAAGGAGGGGCTCACTCCGGGGTAGAGATCCTTGACGAGCACGGTGCCGGCGGCAGTGCCGTCCGTCCGCCACAGCTCGCGCCCGCTGCTCCCGTCATCGGCGGAGAAGTAGACGAACCCGCCCACGACGGTGAGTTGGCTGGGAGCGGAGTCCTGAACGCCCGGCCGGATGTCCCGGACGAGCTGGGTGCCGGCCGGCGTGCCATCACTCTTCCACAGCTCGCGCCCGCTGCTGGACTCCTGCGCGACGAAGAAGACCGTGTTGCCCACCGCCACGAGTCCGGACGGAGCACTGCCGGTATTGGCGGACGGCGTCGTGTAGAGATCCCGGACGAGCCCGGGAGCCGCGAACCCCAGCGCGGCGGAGGCCGTGGCGCTCGGGCCGTTCTCCGGACCGGCCGGCGTTGCACTCGAACAACCGCCCACCACGGCCAGCGTGGCGGCGAGCCCGAGCAGCAGGCCGCGATGGTTTCCCAGGTTCCTCATGTCCCCCTCGACGAATGCGCAGCGGGCACCGGCCCGCGGATTGGCGGGTGGAGATTATCCGCCGCGCTCGTGGAGAGCGACATACGGGCCGTATGGGCGGGCGCGATGGGTTTGAGGGAACTGGAGTTGGGGAGGCCGTCGTAGGCCGTCGTCTGGACCCCATCGGGCCCCTTCGGCGCGGGCTCCACGCCGTTCGGGTACGCGATTCGCCCCCCCTTGCGGATCATGCGGAGCAGAGGCTCGGCGGCGTCACCCTTCGCCAGCACCAGCGCGGCGTCAAAGCCTTCCGGCGCGAAGTCGCGGCAGGCCCTCTCCACGTCTCCCTGTTTGCCGTCCGCCGCCACGTCGGCGCCCAGCCTCCTCACCAGCTCCACTCCGTCCACCCCGGAGGCGACCGCCAGCACCTTCGCCCCCATCCTTGAAATCGGTCAGGCGCGATCGGCCCCCTGGGGATGGACAGGCGCGATGGCCCGCTTGTCTTTCCTCATCGCCAGCCAGCGGCGGCGCAGGGTGACGGGGTGTTCAGGATAGTGTTCGTCACGGAAGTCGACCGATGTCAGCCGGTCGGTGCGGAAGATTCGGAAGTCGGCGCGCAGTTCGCACCACGCCATGACGACGCGCACCATCGCGACATAGCCCACCATGAATGGCCAAATGATGCGCTCACTCGTCCGGCCGGTCTCGTCAACATAGCCGATCACGAGCTTCCGCCCCTGCCGGCTCCACGCGCGGAGCTTCGCGACATCGACGCCGGCGTCGCCGTACACCTCTCGCGACGGCGGGGTTCCGACCGCGGGGTCGTCGATGAGCGGGCGCAGATCCTCGGGCACGATCGTCGCGATCTTGGCGAGGACGTCCAGAGCTGCGCGGGCGAGCGCGGCGTCGGCGTGCGCCATCACCCATTGGGCCCCCAGCGCGACCGCTTCGAGCTCGTCCGAGGTCAGCATCAGTGGCGGCAGATCGAAACCGCGCTCGAGGATGTAGCCGACCCCCGCCTCGCCGCGGATCGGAACGCGCTGCGCGATCAGCGCGCCGATGTCCCGGTAGATGGTGCGCTTGCTGGTCTCGAGTTTCGCCGCGATCGCATCGGCGGTCAGCGGGGCCGAGGCGCGGCGCAGCACCTGGATGATCTCGAACAGGCGGTCGGCGCGTCGCATGGTGGGTCCGTTCGTTCGCGGCGGCGGGGAAGCGCTCTCGCGACCTCGCCCGCGCCGTGAGGTGCCGTGCCCGATCCTACGACATCGCGACGATGATCGCCGACGACATCAAGCTGCCCAGCGTGAACATCGGGCCGCCGATCAGGCTGTAGTAGAACGGCCGCGGGAAGTTGGGGTTGATCGCGATATTGACCGTCATCGGTACCAGGTAGCCGATGCCGACGAGCACCCCCAGGAGCAGCGCATCGCCGTAGGTCGTGATGCCGAGCGCGCGCAGGAGGAACGCGGTCGTCGCGATGTTGAGTGCGCTGCACACGAGCGGCCCCACGATGAACAGCGGTCCTGGCGGCTGCGCCGGTTGGTCGCCCTTTCCGAGCGAGGCCCTGTATTGCTTGGAAAACAGCACCATGTACCAGACGCCGCCCAGCCCAAAATGGGCGACGGTCGCTACCAGAACGGCCAGCCAGTTCATGTGTGAGAATGCTTCGGTCATCGGTCTGACTCCCTTGTCGATGTGGAAGAATCCAGTATTGGATCGGTGTTCGGCCGGCAGGTGGCCGGTTCGCAGCAGTGCCTCGCGATGTAGCGGAGGGCTGCTGCCACCGTGCTGTCAGCAGTGAACAGCGACGTCGAAGAATCCGGTTTGAAGCCCGGCGCGCTCGGAACTCCCAAAACGAAAGCCCCGCGATGTCCGAAGAGGACATCCGGGGCCTTGCGACATCCCTTGTTGTGGAGGCGGCGGGAATCGAACCCGCCGCTCGGAGCCTCCGGCGAGAGCGAGCCCATTGGGTCGCACGCGGAGCGCTGCAGCTCCTACCGGATGAAGCGCCCGCTGCCGGCCGCTGAGCCTCGAAACACTCCGGGGGACGGCCCGAAGCGCCCCCGCGCCTCGTGCCGCCCCCCGAGAGGTGCTGCCCGTCTTCAGCCCGCCGCTCAGACCGGGATGTGGTCGGAGATGATGGGCTCCGGCATGCCCTGCGGGCGGCGTCCGAACTGGGTGCGGATGACCGCGCCCAGACCCACCATCGCCGCCGCGATCAGCACCAGCGGTCCCAGCACCGGAATCTGTCCCACCGCCAGCAGGAGCAGCAGCCCCAGCGCCATCACCATCGCCTGCGTCTTGCGGCCGCGCATCACCGGCAGCCGCGTGCCGATGCTGCTCGCCACCGCCGTGAAGCCCACCGCCGCCGCCAGGGGCGGAATCAGCCACAGCGCCGCCGCCACCGGGATGCCGATGATCGTCACCGCCAGGATGACCGTCACCAGGGCCAGGGGGATGGACGCGGGAATCAGCGCCAGCGCCGTCACCAGCCCCACCACTCCGCCCGCGAGCGGCTTGGCCTGGATGTCCGCCGCCAGCGCCTTCATCCGCGCCGGGAAGAGCATCTGCCCCAGGAAGCCCAGCCCGAACAGCACCGCGAACTGGATGAGGAAGGTGGCGACATCATTGTCGTCGTCCCGCTCCCTCCGCTCCTCGCTGTCGGCGGGGTCGTGCCTCGACTTCTTCAGGCCCTTCCTCACCTCGCCGGACACCATCTTGCCGATCTGCGCGCCACCGAAGGACTCGGTGCTGCCCTCCACGTGCGCCCCGTCCTGCTTGATGACGGTGCCACCAAAGGACGAGACGTCTCCCTCCACCCTGGCCCCCGGGCCGAGCACCACGTTGCCGCCGAAGGCATGGGCATCCCCCTCCACGTGGCCGGTGATCTCCAGGTTGCCGCCGAAGACGACCGCGTCATCGTCCACGTGCCCCTTCACCGTCAGGTTGCCGCCGTAGACGACGGCGCTGTCCACCGACTCGCCCTCCTTGATCTCCAGGGAGCGGCCGCGGGCCACCACGTCACTCGAGCCGTTGCTGGAGCGCCGCGCCTCCCTCATCTTCTCGCGCATGCGCTCCTTCACCTCGTCCGGGTCCAGCTCGTTCTGGGGCATGGGCGGAGGACCCACGGCCGGAACGGGAGGCACCGGGGGAACGGGCGCCACCGCGTTGTCCTGCGCGCTCCCCGCGGGCGCGGAGCGCACGGTGAAGATGCCGTCCTGCTCCTCGAGCTGCAGCGAGTGGGCGCGGGCCACGGTGCGCAGGGCCTGCCGGGCGCTGACGCCATTGAGGTAGACCTCGGCGGGAGCATCCATCGGGCCGATGAGCACCAGGTTGAGCCCGCCCTCCTCGGAGAGCTCCTGGAGCACGTCCTTCAACGAGCCGCGTGCGTGGATGCTGATGAGGTCCTCGGCCTGCGTCTGCGCGTCCTGCGTCTGGGCCAGGGCGAGGGGAGAGGCGAGGAGGGCGGCGGAGAGCAGCAGGCCCCGGGTGTTGGAAGGTTTCATGGCGACACTCACGCTTCGGAAGGGGTGGGACCGTTGCGGGCCAGGCGCTTGAGGCCAAACACGGAGGAGAGGACGACGAAGGCGACCAGGGCGAGGATGGGACCGGCGGCGGTGCTCCACAGGGCGTGGATGCCGCTCAGCAGGGCCTCGGTGAAGGCCGTGCCGCCCACCAGGGTGCGGGCCACCGACTTCCCGAGCCCGCTCAGGGCGGCGTCGCTGGCGAGCAGCAACCCGAGCCCCATCATCAACGAGGCCCCCAGGATGGACAGGCCCGTCCACAGCTCACGGCGCACGGGCGTGGGCTCGGCGGCCACCCGCGCCATCACCTTGTGCACCAGGTCCGGCGGGGGGAGCGGATCCGCCAGCCGGCACAGATCCTTCTCCAGCAGCCGGTGCTCCTCGATGATGGCGGTGCACAGCGGGCAGTGCTCCGCGTGCCGCAGGGCGGGACCCTCTCCGGCCTCCAGCTCGGTGAAGAGCACCTCGAGGTCCGGGCATTCAATGGACGTGGGGGTCATGTCGGCTCCTCCGGGCTCATCTGCTTGCGGAGCTTCTCCCGGGCCCGGAACAGGCGCGCCATGATGGTGCCGGGCGCGCAGCCCAGGACCTGGGCGATCTCCTTCGTGGTGCGCTTCTGGACGTAGTAGAGCGCCAGCACCTCCCGGTCGTCGGCGGACAGGGTGGCGAGCGCCGCCTCCAACGACTGGCGCTCCTGCCGGGCGATGGCCCCGTCCTCGAGCGAGACCTCGCCGTTGGGCAGGAAGTCCTTCATCGGCTCGAGCTCCTCCGTCTTCACCTTGGTGCGCCGGCGCAGCAGGTCCAGGCACAGGTTGCGGGTGATGGCCATCACCCACAGATCGAAGGGGCGCGACTCGTCGTACTTGTGGAGGTTCTGGTAGGCGCGCAGGAAGGCCTCCTGGGAGACCTCGGAGGCCTCGGCCTCGTTGCCGAGCAGGCGCAGCGCCAGGCCGTACACCGGACGCTGCACGCTGCGCACCAGCGACTCGAAGGCCGACGGGTCTCCGCGCCGGGCGGCGACCACGTCCGCCTTCCAGGGCGTGGCCGCGGCGTCATCGGCCATCAGCATGCCGATGGCCCGGGCGAGGTCCGCGACGTTTGCTGCGTTGAGGGCGAGAGCATTCACGCCCTGGTCTACGGAGCATGGTCAGTTCGATTGCACCGCCCGAAATACCGGCGGCCCTGTTACTTCTTCTTCCGTGATTCCGGGCGCTTGGCCGCCTGCTGGCGCCGGGTCTGCTCCCGCGCCTGCTCCTTGACGTCCTTTTTCTGACGCTGGCGCTCGAGGAAGCCGGCGGACGGCTGGGAGGGGCGGGTATCGGGAACGGGAACCTCCCGCTCCTCGCGGGCCTCCCGGGCCAGGGGCCGCCTGCCCGGGATGGGAGCGGCCTCCGGGGCGGGGGAGCGCCGGGCGGCCCTGGGACCGGCCTTGGCGGGGAGGGGAGGCGTGGCAGAGGGCGCCTTGCGGGGGCCCCGGGGGGCATAGGCCGTGTCCGCGGACTCGCGATCGCCGTCCCGGTCCTCGACGGGGGCACGCCAGGACTCGCGGATCTGCTGCGCGGTGTCCTCCGTGTACTCGAAGTGGAAGAGCCGCTTGACGACGAGCGTGGCGTAGGCGCCGGGAGGCAGGGTGAAGGCGATGTTGGTCTTGAGGTAGCCCCGGTTCAGATCGTCATTCTGGACGCGGCCGATGACGAGCTTGTGGGGGATGACGACGATGGGACGCTCCTCGTGCTTGAAGTAGAGCATCCGCGAGGCCTCCTCGATGCGGAGGTCCTGCAGCGTCAGCTTCTCGCGGCCGAGCACCCAGTCCACGGCCTGCTTCACCAGCGGATCCTCGAAGTGGCTGTCCGGGGCGAGCAGGGGGAAGGTGGCCTCGCGCAGGGCGTCGAGCACCTCGGTCTTCGCATCGCGGTGGAAGAGCAGGGTGCCCGCCTGGTACTTCATGGGGAAGAGGTGCTCGCGGGGCAGCAGCATCTGGAGGTAGCGCCGCACGCCCTCGTTCCAGAGGTAGCTCTGGTAGGTGAAGAGCAGCATGGCGCGGTAGGACGCGTCGATCTGCAGGAAGGCGCGCAGGTAGTCGCCGGGGTGCTCGCGCAGGGACTTGAGGATGCGGTGGTACTTGCGGCTGCCCTCGAAGGGCACGCGGGCGTCCCACCGGCCCCAGTTCTCGCGCCAGAAGGCCTTCACCTTGGCGTCCTCGCTGCGGTCCAGCTCCGAGGGCTGGGCGAGGTAGTTGCGCAGCGCGGCCTCGAAGTCGCCGCGGATGAGATCCTTGGCGATGAAGCCCTGGCCGTGCTTGAGCGAGCCGAAGCGCTGGCTGTCGAAGTAGTTCACCACGCCCAGCCGGTTGATCTCCGCGGCGGCCAGGTTGAGCGGGCCGACCGACTCCTCCGTCAGCATGCGCACGGTGACGGCGAAGCGGTTGGAGGTGATGTTGGCGGCCGACAGGGGCTTGTCCGTGCGCCCCAGGTACTTCAGGCGCAGGTCGGGGTCCTGCATGTCCACGTCCGCCCCGTCCACGGCGATGAGCTGCTCGGTGCGGCCCTGCTTGTCCTTCAGGCCGCAGTACGAGATGGAGCCGGGCTTGAGGCCGAAGGCGTCGCGGATGCGGTCCGCCGCATCGAAGGTGGACAGCTTCTGCTTGTCCATCAGGTAGACGCGGTGGCGGCCGCTCGCTACCTCGTCGAAGCGGTAGGACTCCTTGACGGAGAAATCTTCAGGTTTCTGCTTGATTCGCACGGGGCTCCCTTAACAGCCAGAGTGGCCTGAGCGGAAGGAACGAATGGTTGGGGGCCTGACAACCGGACATCCCAGGGCGTAAGGTGCCGCCCCCCATGAGACTGCTCTCCCTGCTCGTCCTGCTGACGGCCACCGGCTGTGCCTCCACCCTCTCCACGATGCAAACGGCGAAGCCGCTTGCCCAGGGGCAGTTCCAGGTCTCCGGTGCGGTGGGGGTCTTCACCCCGGTGGGCCAGCTCGGCACGCTCATCGACGAGGGCATCCGCCAGGGCGAGGCCATCCACGACACCGTCCGCTCGGGCGCGCCCTACCACCTGGAGGAGGCCGAGGCCCAGCGGCTGCTCGGCGTGGGCATGGCGCTGGCGGTGGCCCCCCCGGGCCCGGCCAACGAGCTGATGATCCGCACCGGCCTGCTGGAGTCCAACACCCTGGACGTGGGCCTGCGCCTGAGCACCACCTCCCTGCGCTTCGACGGCAAGGTGCGGCTGGCGCACGGCGGCACCCCCGAGGACTCCTCCCTGCCCGACTACCAGCGCAAGTCCTATGACCTGGCCCTCGGCGTGGCCTACTCCCGCCACCTCTTCAAGAGCCCCGTCCTGGATGCGCTGGAGATCGTGAAGATCGACGAGTTCTCGCGGTGGGACATCGAGGTCCCCGTCTACCTGAGCATGGACCTGGGGGACATCTTCAAGCTGTACGCGGCCCCCAAGTACATCTACAGCCGCACCTCGCTGGACTCGCGGCTGGTGGACGTCTCCCGGGAGGGCCAGGACGTGTCGGGCTTCGACCTCTCCCTGCCGGCCGAGGTGACGAGCCACTTCTATGGGGCCAGCGTGGGTTTCGCCCTGGGCTTCCGGTACGTGCACCTCTTCGCCGAGCTCACCGGCGGCTATACCGACTGCCGCCCCCTCGTCTTCGGCCAGCGGCGCGATCTGGGGGGGGTCACCCTGTACCCCTCCATTGGAATCGCCTTCAAGAATCCCCTGCCGTTGTGGGGCCGGGGGTCTCGTTCCAATTCTCCGGTAACCCCGGAAAATCCGGTTTCCATCCGCTGAAACAGGCGTCCAGGCGGGCGTCCGTGGCCGTTCCGGCGCTCCGGCGGCTCTGGTAGTGTCCCGCCGGTTCCGTCGAAGTCCGGACCGCCGAGGTCTCCGCGCGTGAGTCAAGGTTCCACCCAATCCGCAAAGTCTCTCAGCCCTCGGGGGCCGCACCTCAAGGGGCGGTTCCCGGATGGGACGACAGGGGAGTTCCCTCTCGGGGATTTGACGACCCTGGGCCGCCACCCGTCCAACACCGTGCGGCTGGTGGATCGCGAGGTTTCCAAGGAGCACGCGACCATCGAGCGGATGGGGCGCGACTTCATCCTGAGGGATCTGGGCTCGTCCAACGGCACCTTCGTCAACGGCAAGCGCGTGGCGGAGCTGCGGCTGCGGGACGGGGATGAGATCAGCCTGGGCACCTCCAAGCTCATCTTCCACACCGGGGAGCCGCCGGTGGCCTCCGCTCCTCCTGTCGGAGGCCCCAGCGCCTCTCCGGGACGGGCGGCGCCCCGGGTGACGGTGGTGGCGCAGTCGCACTCCATCCCCGCGTTCCTCGCGCAGATGGATCAGCAGGTGCCGCAGAACTTCCGGCCCGCCGAGCAGATCCAGGAGCTGGCCACCCTCAAGCGCGAGTACGAGAAGCTGCGCATCGCCTACGAGTTCCACCGCCAGGTGAGCCAGCAGGGCAAGCAGGGGGATCTCTTCGAGCAGATCCTCTCGGTGGCCTTCCAGCTCCTGGCGGCGGACCACGGCGTCATCCTCAAGCCGGGCGCGGACGGCCAGTTCTCCCCGGTGGCCATGAAGCACCGGCAGGGCAGCCCGCCCAACGTGATGGTCTCCGACACCGTGCTGCAGAAGGTGGCCGAGACGAAGAAGGGCGTGCTCACCGCGGACGCCATCATCGACGAGCGCTTCTCCTCCTCGGAGAGCATCGTGGCGCAGGGCATCCGCTCGGCCATGGCGGTGCCGCTGCTCGCCAAGGGCAAGCTGGAGGCGGTGCTCTTCCTGGACTCGCGCCAGCAGACCAACGCCTTCTCGGAGAAGGACCTGACCATCCTCTCGGGCATCGCCGCGCAGGCGGCCATCGCCCTGGAGAACGCGGCCCTGGGCGAGCAGATCCAGGCCGAGGCCATCACCCGCGCCGAGCTCAGCCGCTTCCTGTCCCGCGCGGTGGCCGAGGCGGTGATCCGCGGCGAGACCGAGGACCTGCGGCAGAGCCGGCTGGCGGAAGTGACGTGCCTGTTCGCGGACATCCGGGGCTTCACCACCCTGTCGGAGAACGAGTCTCCGCAGGAGGTGGTGTCCATGCTCAACGAGTTCTTCACCCTGATGGCGGGCGTGGTGTTCCGCCACGAGGGGAACCTGGACAAGTTCATCGGCGACTGCGTGATGGCGGTGTGGGGTCCTCCCTCGCCGCACGCGGACGATCCGGCGCGGGCGCTGCGCGCGGCGCTGGAGATGCAGGACGCGGTGGAGGTGCTCAACGGCTCGCGCATGGCGGCGGGCAAGCGTCCCATCGAGGTGGGTATCGGCGTGAACACCGGCCAGGCGGTCGTGGGCTACATGGGCAGCACCGAGCGCCATGAGTTCACCGCCATCGGCGACACGGTGAACACGGCCTCGCGCCTGTGCGGCCTGGCCAAGGGAGGCGAGGTGGTGGCCAACCAGAGCACCGTGCAGAAGGCCGGCACCGGCTTCGAGGTGGAGCCCCTGCCCGTCACCCAGGTGAAGGGCAAGGAGAAGGGCGTCCAGGCCTTCCGCGTCATCGGGTTGGAGATCACCAACTCCCAGCGATGAAGACCGTCAACTGCCCAAGCTGTGCGCGTGCACACGACGTGAGCGGCCTCGCGGACGGCCACGAGGTGGCGTGTGCCTGTGGTGCCCGCTTCCCGGTGCGCGCCGTGCCGGCCTCCGCCCTGGAGCCCGAGATGTCCGCGCCCACGCTGGTGCGGCCCTCGTTGCCCTCGGCGGGCACGGCCCTGGAGCCGCGGACGCCCGAAGGGGAGGGCACGTTCGTGGGCGGCTCGGTGGAACTGCCGGGCTACGAGCTGGTGCGCGTGCTGGGCCGGGGCGGGATGGGCGAGGTGTGGCTGGCGCGGCAGAAGTCGCTGCACCGCATGGTGGCCGTGAAGGTGCTGCCGCCGCGGCTGGCGAAGGATCCCGAGTTCGTCACGCGCTTCGACAAGGAAGCCACGGCGCTCGCGGCGCTCAACCACCCCAACATCGTGCAGATCATCGATCGCGGGGTGGCGGGGGAGCACTACTACTTCGTGATGGAGTACGTGGAGGGGCGCTCGCTGCGCGACGTGATGCGCGAGCTGTCGCCTCCCGAGGCCCTGCGCCTGGCGCTGCAGGTGGCGCGGGCCATCGAGTGCGCGCACGACAAGGACATCATCCACCGCGACCTGAAGCCGGAGAACGTCCTGCTGGACAAGCGCGGGCACGTGAAGGTGGCGGACTTCGGGCTGGCGGGCATCCGCAGTCCGGACTCGCGGCTGCAGCTCACCGCCACGTCGGTGGCCATGGGGACGCTCAACTACATGGCCCCGGAGCAGCGCCGGGACGCGAAGAACGTGGACGGGCGGGCGGACCTGTTCTCGTTCGGCGTGGTGCTCTACGAGATGCTCACCGGAGAGATCCCGGTGGGGCGCTTCAAGCTGCCGTCCGAGCGTGTGCAGGGGTTGGACGCGCGGGTGGACGAGGTGGTGGCTCGGCTGCTGGAGAACGAGCCCGACGCGCGCTACGCGAAGGCCGCCGAGGTGTGCCAGGCGCTCGAGGGGCTCGTGTCGAGCACCTCGCTGCCGCCGGGGGCGCTGCGGGCCCGGGAGGAACTGAGCCCGGTGAAGCGCCGGCTGAGCACGGGTTGGCGCACGGTGCGGACGGTGCTCACGGCGCTGGGCGGGCTGGTGGTGATCTTCGCCGGGGCGAGGCAGGCGCTGGGCCCGGTGACCCTCTTCCAGTGGGGCGACACGAAGTGGGTGCTCGGCACGTGGCTTCCCCGGCCGGTGGCGGCGGGCAAGCCGTGGCCGGCCAACACGGATGGGGATCTGTTCGTCGCCTCGACGATGGAGGATCTGGCGGACGGGCGGGTGCGGTTGGGGGTGGACTTCGTGGAGGGCCAGGAGGAGTTGAACGCCCACGCGGGGACGTGGAAGCTGGAGAACGGGCGGCTCCACGTCATTCAGGGAGGCGATGAGGCCAGCGGCGGGCAGTTGATTCCGCGCGCGTACCTGGCCCACCGCTACTTCTCCAGCGACGACTTCTCCGCCGAGGTGCTGATGAGCGCGAGCCCCCTGGACAGGAGTTATGTCCAGGAGCCGGACGCGCAGCACTTCGCCGAGCTGTCCTACCGCGTCACGGGCCTGCAGGTGTCCGTCTTCGCCATTCCGGAAGCGGGCATGCGGCTGGGCTGGAAGTACACCACCGCGGATGGGCAGGAAGTGGCGGGCAACAGCGCGCAGGAGGTGGAGAGCCTCGTGCAGGACGAGACGCCCGTGCCCGCCGGCCCCTTCCGCGTGAAGCTGCAGCTCAAGAAGAAGAAGAACGGCGTGGACGTGCACGCGTTCCTCAACGGCTCCTCCGAGCCCTTCGCGTACAAGTTCCTGGAGGGCTTCCAGGGGCGCTCGGCGAAGGTGGCGGTGGGGTGCCGCAACCTGGTCTGCTCCTTCGATGACGTGGTGGTGCGGGGCATCCAAACGAAGAAGTCCGCGCACACCAGCAAGGTGGCGGAAACCCAACAGGAGTGACGGGAGGACTCGTCCTGTAGGACGAGCCAGCGTCCGGGAGCGCACGGGGACACCCCCCGGGTGTGCTCTTGCGGAGCGCGAAAGGCGTCACCACCTTTGGCCGCGCGGTTTTGACTCCGGGGTCGAGGGGAAGCCATGGACTTGCGGTGGGCATTCGCCCCGCTGTACGCGGCGGGACTGGGTGCGCTGGTGGTCGCGGCGTTCGCCTTTGGCCGCAAGGACGCCCGGGCCTTCATGCCGCAGTGGCCGATGGCGTGGTTCGGGCTGCTGGCGGTGCTCTTCGCGATTGTCACGCTGCGTTACCGCGCCGGGCCCTTCATGTGGCTGTCCCCGAGCTCTCTGGGGGATGGGCTGGGGCTGGCGCTGCTGGTGGTGGCGGCGGGGCTGGCGGTGGCGGGCTCCCGGGTCTGGGTGCGCGCGGATGCGCTGCGGGCCGAGGCGCCCCGGAGCATCGACGAGGGCGTGACGGCGCTGCGCGAGGGCCGCTCCCCGGGGTGGGGCGTGTACCGGGGCCGGTTGGGCTCGAGCGATCAGGTGACGTCGCCGGGCGGCGTGGTGTGCGCCTTCTACGAGGCGGAGCTGCGCGGGGTGATGCCGGACGGGAGCAAGGGGCCGCTGCTGTCGGTGGAGCGGGCGTACGCGCCGCTGCTGCAGGTGAGGGGAGAGCGCGCGGAGGCCGCGGTGAGCTTCTCGCCGAAGCTGCTGCTGGCGCCGGTGCGGATCCTCCGCTGCCAGATGGGCAAGCCGCTGGCGGAGACGGGCACGGGCGTGCCGGCGGAGGGCCGGGTGGTGGAGGAGTCGCTCTCGTACGAGCGGGTGGGGCGGCTCGGCGAGGAGTGCCTGGTGGTGGGGGAGCTGAAGCAGGGGCCGGTGCCGGGCGTCTACGAGCTGCGCGGGAAGCAGGGGGGACCGGCGATGGTCATCCTGGGCAACGCGGGCGAGGGCACGGGGACGGTGCTGGCGCGGCGGGCGTGGAAGCTGTTCGCGCTGGCCGGTGGGCTCACCGTGGCCGCGGCCTGGGTGCTCGCGGGCTGAGGCCATCCGCCCCGGGGCGTTCTGTTACCGACGGTAACAGCGGTTACGAAACCACACCGGACACGGTGCGGCGGCTTGGGGCGGCCAGAGGGTGGGCTTCAATGGTACGGAGGTTGCGTTCGCAGCCTCCCGGCATCCATTGACCCACAACCCCAGGGAAGCCATGAAGAATGCTCGACTCGCCGCACTGATCCTCTCGGGGGGAATCTGCTCGGCCACCCACGCACTGGCCCAGACTCCCGGCACCGGTGACGCCACCCCCCCGTCCGCCACCCAGCCCGCTCCGACGCCGACTCCGACCCCGGCCGTCGCCACTCCGGCCCCCGCCGAGAACGACGAGAACCTCTTCCGGTTCTACGGCACCCTCACCCCGCGCTTCGTGATGGCCAACAGCGCGATGGAGTCCTTCAGCCAGCCCAACGAATCGGCCGTCACCGCCGCGGGCAACCCCGTCTTCTCCAACTTCCCCAATGAGGCCCGCCATACCTTCCAGGTGGCGCAGTCGCGCTTGGGTTTCTGGCTCAACGAGAAGGGGCCCCTGAGGGCGCAGGTCGAAATCGACTTCGTGGACTTCACCAAGGCCACGCCCACCGTGGCCAGCCTGCCCCGGCTGCGCATCGCGCACGTGGACTACACCTTCCTTCCCGGCCACACCGTGGCCCTGGGGCAGGACTGGGATCTGCACGCTCCGCTCAATCCGCACGGCATCAACCTGGTGGGCGCGCTCTTCCAGGGCGGCAACACCGGCTTCATGCGCCAGCAGTTCAAGTACTTCTACACCGCGCCGGACTTCGAGCTGGGCGCGGCGGTGGGCTTCCCCGCCCCCAACGTGGGGCCCAAGGACGCGGGCTTCGAGATTGGCGCCCTGCCCACCCTGGCGGTGCGCGGCACCTACAAGTTCGGCAAGAGCCGGGTGGGCGTCTCGGCCCTCGCCACGCGGATTCCCTTCAACTTCAGGGCCCCGGACGAGCGCCATGCCACCGCTTTCGCCACCGCGCTCTTCTCCGAGCTCGCGCCCTCCGACACCACCCACATCCGGGTGGAGCTCAACTTCGGGCAGAACACCGCCAACCTGGGCATGTTGTCGCTGTCTCAGGGCCGCGCCGCCACGGACGTGCAGGACTTCGGAGGCTTCATCTCGGTCCGCCAGGTGTTGACGGGCATGCACGCCATCTACGGCATGGCGGGTTACCAGAAGGTGCTCGATCCCTCGAAGGTGGTGCCCAGCTACGACACTCCCGCCACTGGCGCCGCCACCCTCTCGGGCACCGGTCCGGGCCTGCTGCACAACGGCTCGGTGCGCCTGGGCTACGAGCTCAAGCCCCACCGCAAGCTGGCCTTCGTGCTGGAGGGCTTCCTCTTCCAGTCGCACCACCGGCTGCAGGCGGCGGACGCGCCGAATTTCGATCCGGATCGCACCGCGCTGGGCCTCGAGACGGGCGCCATCCTGAGCTTCTGAGCCAGCAGGGCTTCAGTCCTCGGAGGAGGGAGAGGGGAGGGGGACTCACCCTTCGTCCGCGATGCCGTACTCCGCCGGCTTCCCGCCCATCGAGGCCACGTCCGGCGCGAGCCGCTGCTCGGGGAGCCGCGGCAGGCGGAAGCGCACGTGGGTGCCCTCTCCCTCCCGGCTCTCCAGCTCCACCCGGCCCCCATGGAGCAGGAGGATGCCTCGCGAGAGGTACAGCCCCAGGCCCATGCCGCCGCGATCATGCGGCGTCCCCGCATGCGCGCGGTAGAAGCGCTCGAAGATCCGCTCCCGCCGCTCCTCCGAGATGCCGATGCCCTCGTCCTCGATGGAGACTTCCACCTCACCTCCGTCCAGCGAGAGGGTCACCTTCACGGGGGTCCCCGCGGCCGAGTAGCGCGCGGCGTTGTCCATCAGCTCGGTGAGCACCTGCTGCAGCCGCGCCGCATCGCCGAGCACCCATGCGTCCGGTCCCGGCTGGACGTGGATCGGATTGCGCGGATGGCGGGTGGCGGTGCTCGCGGCGGCCGCCTCCACCAACGCGCGCAGGCGCAGCTCCTTCTTCTCGAAATGCAACCGGCCGAGCTGGAGCTGGGAGGCATCCAGCAACGTGCGCACCACCCGGTCCATCCGATCCACGCCCACGCTGATGCCCTCGAGCTGCCGGCGCAGCGCGGGTGGCGGATGTGAGGTCCGGCAGGCGAGCTGGGCGAAGGACTTCATCACCGCCAGGGGCGTCTTCAGCTCGTGCGCGGCCATCTTCACGAACTCGCCCTGGAGGCGCTCCAGCTCGATGGCCTGGGTGATGTCGCGCCCCACCGCCACGGCGGCGACGACGTGGCCCGACTCGTCCCGGATGGGCGCGGCGTTCACCCGCAGGACGCGCCTCCGGTTCAGTGGAGTCAGTGTGAGGACGACGTCCGTGTCGTCCACCTGCTCACCCCTCAAGGCCCGGGAGAGGGGCAGGGCGTTGAAGGCCAGCTCCTGTCCCTCCAATTCCTTGGGGTTCAGCTCCCGGTAGACGGTGTCGAGGCGGTGGCCCTCGCGCGCCGAGCTTCCCGAACAGCGCCAGCGCGGCCCGGTTGGCGAGGGTGACGGTTCCCTCGGGGTCGAGCACGATGACGGCCTCGACCATGCTCTCGATGATGGCCTGGAGCTCCGCTGAGCGCCGCTGGACCTGGGCGAGCAGCCGCCGCCGTTCCTCCTCCTGGCGTTGGCGCTCGGCGAGCGTGCGCGCCAGGATCCGGTTCCGTTCCGAGCGAGCCATCACCATTCCGCTCGCTCCCAGCCCCGCCCACAGCAGGAGGCCCAGGGCCACCACCAACCCTCGCTGGCGGCGCACGTCATCGAAGAGCGCGTCCTCCTCCGTCGAGACGAACACCCTCCAGCCCGCGCGGGCGACGCTCACCTCGGCGGTCCGCCACCCACGCTCCAGTCCGGCCTCCCGCTCCCAGGCCCGCAGATCCTCGAGGGTGAGCTCGGACAGGCACCGCACGGTGCGGCCCTGCCCGCGCGCCCACGTGAGCAGCTCCTCCTGCCGCGGGTGCGCGATGAGCGCGCCGGCACGGCTGACGAAGTAGAGGATCTCCGTGGGGGAGACGTTGGCCTCACGGACCACCTCTCCCATCAGGGGGAGGGTGATGTCCACGCTCACCACCCCGCGCGGCTGGCCCTCGTCATCGAAGAAGGCCCGCACCAGGGACACGTACGTCAGGCCCATGTCGAAGTAGGGCTCGGAGATGTAGATGCGCCCCTTCTGCTGCCAGGCCCGCTGGTACCAGTCCTTCCGGGGGTAGTCGTAGGCGGGCGTGGACCACTCGTAGGTGAGGACCAGGGGCCCTCCCTCCGGGCCGTGGTGGAGGTAGGGGCCCATGTAGCGCACGCCGGGCTCGAACCGGCCGGGCTCGAACCACACCCCGATCCCATGGACGATGCGCGCCGGTGCGGAGGGCAGGACCCGGCGGAGCAACTCCTCGACCTCGCGCTGCTCCCGGAGGGGGCCGGCGAGCGAGGCCAGGGTGTCCAGGAGCTGCTCCGCGGCGTGGATCTGGTACCCCAGCTCGGACGCCAGCTCGTTGGCGTGAGCGGCCTGCTGGGCAAGGGCCTCCTGTTCCTGGCCGCGACGAGCCCGCTGGTCGAACACGATCAGACCCGCGGTGAGCGCCACGCCCAGTCCCACGATCAGCAGCAGGGCGAGCGACCGGCGCGCGAACGCCTCGTGGCGGTACCCCTCCCGGTGTTCACCTCGTGGCGATGGAATCCCTCCGGCTCATCCAACAGGGATGAGGACGTGAGAGCGGCCTGCCAAGAGGGCGGCGGAGGCACCCAGTCCGCGCGCCCCGTGCCCGAGCATCGGGGCTACCCCTCGTCGGCGATGCCGTACTCCTTCAGCTTCCGGCCCAGCGTGTTGCGGCCGATCTGCAGCACCTTCGACGCCGCCGTCCGGTTGCCCTTCACCGAGTCCAGCACCCGCAGGATGTGCCGCTTCTCCACCTCGGCCAGCGGCAGCAGCTCGCCCGTGCCACCCTCGGCCACTGTCTCACCGGACTCCACTGGGGCCGGCGGCGCGCCCACCACCTTGGGCAGTGGCAGGTGCTCCTCGAGGATCTCCCCCTCGCACAGCACCACCGCGCTCTCGATGCAGTTCTCCAGCTCGCGCACGTTGCCCGGCCACCGGTAGCGCTTGAGCCGCTCCAACGCCACCCCGCTCAGCCTCGGCCGCGGCAGCCGGTGCCGCTTCGCCGACGCCGCGATGAAGTGCCGCGTCAGCCGCTCGATGTCCTCCCCACCGCGCTCGCGCAGCGGCGGCAGCACCAGCTCCACCACCTTGATGCGGTAGTACAGGTCCTCCCGGAACTTCCCCTCCGCCACCATCTTCACCAGATCCCGGTTCGTCGCCGCGACGATCCGCACGTCCACCTTGATCGTTTGCGTGCCGCCCACCCGCTCGAACTCCCGGTCCTGCAGCACCCGCAGCAGCTTGCCCTGCACCGGCAGCGGCAGCTCGCCAATCTCGTCGATGAAGACCGTGCCGCCATCCGCCGCCTCGAACTTGCCCGGCATCCGGTGGTCCGCCCCCGTGAAGGCTCCCTTCTCGTGGCCGAACAGCTCGTTCTCGATCAGCGACGCCGGCAGCGCCGCGCAGTCCACCTTCACGAAGGGCTGATCCCTCCTCGGCCCGTTGACGTGCACCGCCCGCGCGAACAGCTCCTTGCCGCACCCGCTCTCGCCCCGCAGCAACACCGTGGCGTCGGTGGGCGCCGCTTTCTGGATGAGCCGGTAGATGACCTTGAGCGGCTCGGACTCGCCGATGATCCGGTTGAAGAAGTAGCCCACCGGCGCGTGCGGCTGATCCTTCGCCCGCTTCAGCTCCTGGTACAGGCTCGTGCTCTGCAGCGCGTGGCTCACCTGCACCGCGATGGCCATGAGCCGCTCCACGTCGTCGTCCGTGAAGCGCCCTCCGCCGCGCCGGTTGAGCACCTGCAGCACGCCGTAGATGTCCCCGTCCGTGTCGCGCAGCGGCACCGCGAGCATCGTCGTGGTGCGGTAGCCCGTCAGCCGGTCGATGTCCGCGAAGAAGCGGCTCTCTCCCCGGGCGTCCGGCATGTTCACCGGCTCGCCGTGCTCGGCCACGTAGCCGGCCACGCCCTGGCCCACCTTCACCCGGATTTGAGACACCTCGGGCAGGTGCGCCGCCCGCGAGAAGAGCTCGCCTCGCGCCGGATCCAACAACCACAGCGTTCCCCGGTCCGCCTGCATCGTCACCGCGATGCGATCCATCAACGTCTGGAGGAACGCATCGAGATCGATCTCCCGTCCGACGAGCCCGCCGATCGGGAGCAGTACCTGGCTGATGTCCGGGGTCGAGGCCATGACGGGGAGGGGGGAAGCTCGAAGTCCGGGGGGACACTATCGCAGTGCGGGCCCATGTGCCCCTCCGGATCACGCGCAGGCGGCCCCGAGCACGATGCGCTTGCCCTCGCGCGCCGGCTCGGTGGCGGCGAAGTGGTTGCGGGCCTCCTCGGCCATGTTCTCCACCTGCTCGTCGTTGTGGGCCGGGTCATGGTGGAACAGGAACAGCCGCTGCGCGTTCACCGCCGCGGCCACCTGGGCGGCGTCCACCATGGTGGAGTGGCCCCATCCCTTCTTCGGGATGCCCTTCTTCCCGTTGTACTCGTCCGGGGTGTACTGGGCGTCCAGGCACAGCGCGTCCGCGCCCTCCATCCACTTCGCCACCCGCGGATCCAACGTGGCCAGGGAGATCTCCATGTCCGTGGCGTAGACGAAGCTGTGGCCGTCCGCCTCCACGCGGTAGGCGAGGCACCCCTGGGGGTGCGGCGCGTCGAAGGGCGTCACCCGGAAGGGCCCCACCTCCACCGTGCGCCCGTGCAGCGCCGAGCCGAACGTCATCCGCGAGCGCATGGTGGACAGCGGCACCGGGAAATTGGGCGGCTCCATCTGCCTGGCCAGCACCGACTCGAGCGCCTGCGCCCCGTCCGCCCCCGGGCCGTACAGCGTCAGCTCCGTGGTGGGCAGGTAGCCCGGCGTGAAGAAGGGGAAGCCCTGCACGTGATCCCAGTGCAGGTGCGAGAAGAAGAGCGTGGCCTTCCGCGGGTCGCCCTCGCGCATCATCGCCTCGCCCAGCGCCCGGATGCCCGTGCCCGCGTCGAGGATCAGCCGGTGCCCCTGGCTCACCACCTCCAGACACGAGGTGTTGCCTCCGATCCGCGCCGCGTGCGCCCCCGACACCGCGATGCTCCCCCTCACTCCGTAGAATCGCACTTCCATGGTCGCTCCTCCTCGAAGGCTGGTGGGGCGGTCCAGACCGGCCGCCCTTCTGTGCCCCTGGAAAAGCAAGGACGTTGCCAACGTCAAATGGCTGGAATTGCTGGGAATCCAGGGCGGTAGGGCAGATCGACTGCTCCATTCCGGCGCACCTGGATGGAGCGCACGCTCCGATCCGGATCGATCGGGAGCGCGTGGGGTCGCCGGGCATTGTGTGGGAATGGACACACATGGAAGACTCGGCGCGCCGCCGCTTGCGCGGCATGAGGGGGAACTCCCGCGTGTATCCCGATCGCTTCCGGCTGCCCCAGGTCACCGAGCACGTGCTGACGTGGCTGGAGAGGCGCCGGCCCGGGTTCGGCGAGTGGGACGGTGAGGTGGAGGCTCAGCTCCGGGCCGAGTCGCGGCTGGCGCTGGCCGACGTGGCCGGGCGCTTCGCCGAGGTGGCGGAGGATCCCGGCTACTGGGCGCGCCTGGAGCGCAGCGTCTACACGGTGGCGTTGCCGCGCTACTTCCAACTGGCCCGGGAGCACCACGCGCTGCAGCGGCGCAAATACGGGGTGTGGCGCGGGGGGGATCTGCTCTCGCGCGTGGCGTACACGGGGGCGGGGATCGCCGCGGCGGTGGTGGTGGCCGTCACGGCGGTACCGGACTGGATCGAGCCGCTGCCCTTCGCGCTCATCCTCTTCGGGCCCTTCCTGCCGGACATGCAGGAGTCCTTCTACGAGCGCCGCTACCGGCGGCAGCTCGAGACATTGGTGCGCGACATGGGTGTGGAACAGCAACAGCTCGAGGCCTACCGGCCGCTGGACGAGTCCGTCCCACCGGCCCTCGAGCGCCTCTCCGAGCCGGAGTCCCCGGTGCGGAGCGGTGAGTCCTCTTCGAAGGAGAAGGTATGAGCAAGGTGGGAGATCGAATCCTCGCGGCGTTGAAGCAGCCGCGGACGCGGAAGCTCTGGCCCATCGGCGTGCTGCTGTTCGGTGGCCTGTTCGCGTACAACGTGTGCACCGTCTACATCCGGCCCGCGGAGAGCGGGGTGAAGCAGGTCATCCTGGGTGGAGGCAAGGGCATCCGGGACACGGTGTACGGACCGGGCCTGCACTGGGTGACGCCGGGGGCCGAGCGCATGCACCGCTTCCCCACGGATCTGCAGCTCCTGGAGATGGCGGACAACCCGGCCGAGGTGGGCGAGGGCGCGGATCACCGCGTGGTGCGGGCCATCCGGATCCAGACGTCCGAGGGCTACACGGTGTCGGCGGACGTCACGGTGCTCTACCGCATCGAGAATCCGTACAAGGTGATGACGCAGATCGGCCCGGGGCGGCTGTACGAGGACTCGGCGGTGATTCCGCGCGCGGAGCAGGTGCTGCGCCGGACGCTGGGCGAGATGGACGCGGATGACTTCTACAAGGGAGACCGGCGCGACAAGGCGGTGGCGCAGGCGCAGAAGCTGCTGATCTCGGAGCTGGAGCCCAAGGGCATCAAGGTGACGCACGTGCTGCTGCGGCAGTACCGGTACGACTCGCGCTACCAGCAGGCGATCGAACAGCGGAAGATCCAGGATCAGTCCGTCTTCAAGAACATGGCGGAGGCCGCGGCGGCGCAGGCCGAGGCGGAGATGAACAAGATCATCGCCGTGGGCCAGGCGACGGTGCAGGTGGAGCTGTCGCGCGGAGACGCGGAGGTGGCCAAGCTGCGCTCGGAGGCGGATCTGTACCGGCGCACCAAGGCGGCCGAGGGCGATCTGGTGGTGAAGCTGGCCCGGGCCAAGGGAATCGAGTTGGAGAACGCGGCGCTGCGCGGGGCGGGCAGCGAGAACATGGTGGGCCTGAAGATGGCGGACGTGCTGGGTGGCACGCAGGTCATCGTGGTGCCCACGGATGGCGAGAGCGGAGTGAACCCGTTGGATCTCAACGCGGCGCTCCGGCGCTTCGATGTGAAGGGGATGTGAGAGCCATGAAGCGCATGGACTTGAGGATGCTGGGGTTGTTCGTGCTGCTGGCGCTGCCGGTGGTGCAGGGATGCGCGTGCCACTCGACGGAGGCGAACGAGGTGGGTGTGCTCACGCGGAAGTTCACGCTGATGGGCTCGCGGGGCGTGCAGCCGGAGACGTACGCGCCGGGCGCCACGTACTTCTTCTTCCCGCCGTTCTCCACGGACTGGGACACCTTCGAGACGAAGCTGCAGAACCTGAAGATGAGTGCGAAGGCCGACGGGGAGAAGGGCCGCACGGACGACATCGAGTTCAAGACGGTGGACGGCAACGACATCGCGGTGGACGTGACGGTGGCCTGGCGAATCGATCCCGCGAAGGCGCCGCACCTGATGCAGAAGGTGGGGCGCACGACGCTGGACGTGGAGAACCGGCTGGTGCGGTCGGCGACGCGGGCGCTGGTGCGCGACGCGCTGAACGTGCTGCGCTCGGAGGACTTCTACACGGCGGACAAGCGCTTCGCGGCGGCGGAGAGCGCGCGCAAGCTGCTGGAGGAGGCGCTCCTGCCCGAGGGAGTCATCGTGGAGCAGGTGATCTTGCAGGAGCACCGCTTCAACCCCGAGTACGAGAAGGTGATCCGCGAGAAGAAGCTGGCAGAGCAGACGGCGGAGAAGCTGCGCTCGGAGGCGCAGGCGGCGGCGGAGGAGGCCAAGCGCAACCTGGAGTCGGCCAAGGGCACGGTGTCGCAGAAGATCGCCCAGGCGATGGGAGAGCTGGAGCAGACGAAGCTGGCGGCGGACGCGGAGCTGGTGCGGGCCACGAACGAGGCGACGGCGATCCTCAAGGAGGCTGAGGCGAAGTCGAAGGGTATCGCCAAGGAGAACGAGGCGATGGCGGGCGCGGGCGGCCGGACGATGGTGAAGATGCGCATCGCCGAGGCACTGATGGGCAAGCAGATCATCTTCATGCCGAGCGGCGGGCGCAGCGGGGCCACGCTGCAGACCATGGACATGAACCAGATCCTCACCCAGTACGCGACGGGCAAGGCCACGCAGGCGGCGAGCAACGGGCAGTGAGGCTATGCCTGACCATACTACTGGTGGTCAGGTAGCATCGCTTCGGGCGTAGGCCCGTGCTGTTCAAGAAACCGCTGAAGTCGGCTAAATGGTTCCAGCTGCCATATTTTTTCATATGGCAGCGTTGGGAACATTCCCATGAGCCATTGGCGTGAATTGCTTGGCCGGTGCTTGTTTGACTTGGATATTAGATCAGCCAGAACCTCATGCGGCCGGTGTTTGGCACGTTCGCGCTCTACAGGCGTAGGCGCTGGAAGGCCAAGAGTCTCAAGTAGCCCTGGCACCTCAAAAAAGACCATTTCCATCTCTGGCACGAGCAGGATTAGCTCCCACTCGTTCCTGGGTGCGGTAGTTCCCAGCATGGTCTCTAGATATTTTCTGCGATCCTCAACCCTGGAAGGATCATGTTCATCCGCATCAAGGATGAGAGCCACGGGAAGCTGCTTGACCCCAACGAGGGATCTTGCAAGTGATTGTGCTGACGAACTCCCTTTGGCAGTGAAGACCTGGGCATGCTTGATCTTCTTGGCTTTGATTAGTGACTTGATGAGTTCACTGTCGAACTGACCTTCCGTAACCACGCACACTGTCATGTCGCCTCCTCCGCCAAAAGACTGTAGTCCGAAAATCCGTGCTCGATGGCGTGACGAAACTTCTTTTGTAGTCCAGAACGCATTGCGCGCTTGTGAGGCCATATTCAATGTCGTCCGCATCCCAAAGAAGGACATTGATGGGAGTGCTAAACTGGGCGAGCACCTTTGCTGGGTCGGTAAATCCTCGAATGCTGAAGATTGCGCCCATCGCTTGTGTTGGACGTCGAGCGAGTCGTGCGCGTAGTTTGGCGATAGCATCGAAGTCGATGCTGTCTTTGTACTGCTTCATTTCCAACAAGCAATACAGTCCGCCATCTTGAACTGCGCCATCAATTTGTTCGAGCTCTTTGCCATCTCGGCGTACTGAAAAGGGCCAGGTCACCTCAGCTCCCTCCAGTTCGAACGCTCGAAGTACTAGGTATTCGAAGGCCTTCCCCTCTGGCCAGTCACGCAGGGATGTGCCGCTCTGGAGCTGGCGGTACATCCTGGTAATGTCGGCCGGTTTCTTGATGCGTTTGATTTTACGGATGTATTCCTCGGATTTTGCCATCCCTCACTCCTTCCAGAGCATCTTCCACGGGTGCTTGCGCAGGTCCGACAGCAGGGTCTTGAGGTCGTCGTACACCTGCTTGTCCTTCTGCAGCGCGCCCACCGTGCCCTCTCCGGCCTCGATTCGTGCGAGCAGCCGGTCCGCCTTCGCGGCCATCTGGTCGAGCTTCTCGCCCGCCGCCGTGTAGCGCTCCAGCGCCAGCTTCAGCCGCTCGCCATCCTTCGCGTCGAGCCCGCCCGTCATCATCGACAGCCCGTTGAGCGTCTTCGCCGCCGAGCCGGAGAGGCCGGGCAACTCCCGCTTCATCATCGCCGCCGTCTCCGCCGCGTCGCCCAGCAGCCGTGCCCCTGTTCCTCCTGGTTGCATGGCCTCGCGCGTGACCTTCGCCAGCATCCGCAGGTCCTTCGCCGCCGCCGTCAGGTCTCCCGTCAGCGTCTTCAGTTCGCCCCGGTTGTCATCCAACACGCCGGCCAACGTGCCCGTCAGCCGCGACAGGTTGCTGGCCAGGTTGCGCATTCCCTCCGGATCCTCCGCGAGCGCGCCGCTCGCCACGTCCAGGAAGGCCGAGAGCTGCTGCGCCACCAGATCCAACCGCGGCGCGTCCGTGCCCCGCAGTGAGCCTCCGGAGGAGGGAAGGGGAGGTGAGGACGCCGAGCCCGGGTTCAGCTCCAGGTACGGCTCGCCCAGCGGCCCCACCGTGGCCACCGTCACCCGCGTGTCCTCCCGCAGCGCCACCATCGCCTCGGGCTTCACCGAGAGCCCCATCCGCACCGGCAGCGGCCGGCCCTGCGCATCCCGCCGGTCCGGCTCCAGGTGGATCTCCTCCACCCGGCCCACCGCCACGCCCCCCAGCTTCACCGGCGCGCCCTTCGTCACGTTGCCCGTGTGGCTGAAGTCCACCGAGAGCACCGGATCGCGGCCCAGCGTCAGCTCGCCCATCAGCCACAGCAGCCCGAGCACGCCCGCCAGCGCCGCCAGTACCAGCGCGCCCACCTTCATCTCCAAGCGACGCTCATCCATCCGATGCGCTCTCCAGGAAGGGCGCCGTCAGGGCCCGTAGCTCCGGCTCCGAGGATGCCAGGAACTCTTCCGGTGTGCCCAGGAAGGCGCAGCGCCCCCCTCCCACCACCAGCACCCGGTCCGCCAGCGTCCGCAACAGCCGGTAGTCATGGGACACCACCAGCGCGCCCAGCCCTCGCGCCTTCACCGAGGCGAGCACCTCCTCCACTTGCGCCGCCGCCCTCCGGTCCAGCCCCGTGGTGGGTTCGTCCAGCAGCAGGTACTCCGGCCGCAGCGCCAGCGCCCGGGCAATCGCCGCCCGCTTCTTCGCCCCGGGCCCCAGCTCGGTGGGCAGCCGATCCGCCGCTGCTTCCAACCCCACCTGGGCCAGCGCCTCGAGCACCGCCTCCGGCGAGAGGCCGGGGGCCGCCATTGCCACGTTCTCCCGCAGCGTCCGCCAGTCCAGCAGCGCCGGGCCCTGCACCAGGTACGGCGCCCGCTGGCGCAGGGCCCGCAGGGCGCGCTCGGGCATCGTGTCCACCCGCTCGCCGAGGAGCTCCACCCGGCCCGCCTCCGGCTTCAGCAGCCCCACCGCCAGCCGGCACAGCACGCTCTTGCCCGCGCCGCTCGCACCGGCCACGAAGGTCAGCTCGCGCGTGGACAGCTCCGCGCTCAGCCCCGTCAGCACCCGCCGGCCGGACTCGAACGTCACCACCACTTCCGAGAAGCGCAGCATCCCCGCTCACACCCCCAGGGCCTGGAAGCCGAGCGCCACCACGAAGGCGATCAGCAGGCAGCCGAAGCACGCCGCCACCACCCCGCGCGTGGTGGCCTCGCCCACCGCCTCGGCGCCTCCGCGCGCGGACAGGCCCGCCACCGCCGCCGCCAGCGGAATGTAGAGGCCGCAGCCCGCCCCTTTCGCCAGCCCCGCCAGCACGTCCCACCCGTCCACGAAGCGCGCGTCCATGAAGGCCGTTCCGTCCACCCCGAAGGCCCAGCTCGCCGTGGCCACCGCCGACAGCGTCGCCGCCATCGTCCCCACGATGCACAGCAGCGGCACCCCCACCAGCCCGGCCACCACCCTCGGCGCCACCAGGTCCGCGTACGGGTCTCCCGCCGACATCTCCAGCGCCTCCACCTGCTCGTTGACGCTCATGGTGGACAGCTCGGCGCTGTGGCTCGCCCCGCCGCGCGCCGCCGCCAGCAGTGCCGACACCACCGGGCCGAACTCGCGCACCAGCAGCTCGAAGTAGGGCGGGCCCACCACTGGCAGGTTCCCCGTCACCTTGCGCGCCTGGCTGTCCGCGAACGTCACCAGCACCGCCCCGAAGAAGGCCATCCCCGACATCACCAGCCACATGCTGCGCGAGCCCGTCTCATGCAACTGGTGCAGGCACTCGCGCCAGGACAGGCCGTGGCGCACGCTCGCCCGCACCGTGCGCGCGAGCATCAAGGCCGGGGCTCCGATGAAGGCCAGGGGATTCATGGGGGGGCCGGGATGCTACCGGAACCTGCATCAGGACACCTGTGTTAGCGGGAATGGATGTGATGATGGTGGTGCTGCGTGGGACGGCGTGACGTCCGTTTTCGAGCAAGGGCGGCCTGGATGAGCTGCTCCACCTCGTGGGTCAGCCGGAAGCAGAAATTGCCCTTCGGTAGAGCGCGCTCGGGCGTGAGGATGCCCTTCTTTATCCAGTACCGCACGGTGTCCCAGGTTACTCCGTACTTCTCGACGAGCCCGCGCGTGGAGTAGCGGCCGTCCGGCAGACGAGCCGGCGGGCGCGGATGGTGACTGTGACCTCGGTGATGCGGCGGTTTGCCCGGTGCGTAGCCCTGCTCGCGCGCCCTGGCCAGGAGCGCCTCCAATTCGGGCGTCATCTCGAACCAGAAGGGCTCCTTGTTCCACTTGTGCATGGGCGTGCGGCTGTGCACGGGGGTTATCAGGCCGCGGTGGACCCAGTAGTGGACCATGGGGGCCGTCACTCCGAAATGCGCGATGAGACCGCGGACGGAATAGAGCCCCTGCTCGTCGCGCTCGGGCGCGCGGATGCTGAATCCTCCAGCAGTTCGTCCAGCACGAATGCCCTCTCGCTTGCGAATGCCCGCCACCAGGCGGTTGGTGAAGGTGTGCCGCAGGCCGCTCTTCAAGCCACGCCGGTTGAGCTCCTCTGCTATTTGCGAATCGCAGTAATGCTTCCTGGCGAGCTTGCGAATCTTGGCGATGACTTGGGGTGACGTCCTTCTGGATTCGGAAAATGTGGGCCGAGGCGTCTGCAACTCGGTGATGGCCCCTGTCTTCCAGAGGATTCGGATGCGGGTGGCCCGCTTGGGCACGTCCACCGGCGAGAGCACCACCTCTTGGATGAGCAGCCGCAGTATCCGCTTCTTGTCCGAGTTGGTCGTGGTCGGCGCGTTCCACAGCGCGGGCAGGTCGCCCGCCAGCGTTAGTATCTTCTTCTTGTCCTTGTCCGAGAGCCTCCAGCGGACGGGTGCTCCTGGCCTGCTCGTACTCATGCTCGACCCGCGCGAGTTCCTCGAGCTTCTGATTCCATCGCGACTCCAGCGTGCGGGCCACCACGCGATTCTCCGGCTCCACGGCGTTGTACTGGCGCTCGGCGCGCTGGGCCTCGTAGCGCACCCGCTCCAGGCGCAGCTTCCACTGGCGGTTGACCTCCTCGGCCTGCCGCTCCACCTCCTTGAGGACCGCCAGCGACAGGTCCAATTCGGGCGGGGCGAAAGCCACCAGCAGGGTCTCGACTATCTTGTCGTCAATGCGGCGTGCGACTGTGGACCAGCAGTTGCCCTCGCCATAGATGCGCCGGCTGCACTGGTAGCTGGGGTCGTCGGCGACGGAGTAGTCCGGGTGCATCCGCCGGCCACACTTGCCGCACAGCACCAGCCCCTGGAGCAACGCCGGACCTCCGCGTGGCGCACCTCGGCCGCGCACATGCGCCCCTCTGACCGCATTGTCTTCGAGGCGCTTCAAGTTCTCCAGGTACTGCTCCCAGGAGATGTACGCGGGGTGCGCATCGCGCAGGAACGCATGCCACTGCTCTGGCTCCTGGAGCGTCTCGTGCTTGCGTCGCATCTCTCCTTCGACGAGGACGCGCCGGTCGCGATTGCGGCCCCAGGCGTAGGCTCCGGCGTAGACTGGATTGCGCAGGATGGACACGGCACGCGGGACATCCAACGCGTGCCAGCGAATTTCCGCCGGAGCGCCCCGGTGGGCATGCCGTGAGGGGAAGAGCAGCTTGTTGCGGGTGAAGTAACGCACGGCGCCGCTGACACTGCCCTCCAGGCGGAAGCGCTCGAAGAGGAGACGGAGGGCCTTCTGCACCTGCTCGTCGGGGTCGAAGACGAGCGCACCGTCCTCGAAGATGTAGCCGGTGGGCGGGGGATAGACGAGCTCACCCTTCTTCGCCTTGTGCAGGATGCCGCCTTGCAGGCGCAGGCGCATGGAGTGGCGCTCGGCGTCACTCATGGTGCCCTTCATGCCCAGCACCAGCCGGTCATTGAAGTCGTTGGCGTCGTAGACGCCATCGTCATCGATGATGAGCGTGTCGGAGAGCGCACAGAGGTCGAGCAGCCGATGCCAATCGGATGAGGAGCGCGCCAGGCGTGACACCTCCAGCGACAAGACGGCGCCCACCTTGCCGAGGCTGACCTTGGCCGTCAGCCGCTGGAAGCCCTTGCGCCGGGTGGCACTGGCACCGCTCTGACCCAGGTCCTCATCGATGACCTCCACCTGAGTGGCGTCCCAGCCGAGTTTCTTGGCCAGCTCCACCAGGGCGTACTGGCGCTCAGTCGACTCGCGGTGCTCGTGGACCTGCAACAGGGTGGATTGGCGGATGTACACCAGCGCGGGTCTGGCCAGGTGCTCTGACCGAATCTTGGTGCTCATCTCTTGCCTCGCTTCCCGCGGGAGCCTTGGTGAGGGCCTTGAACAGCACGTCGGCCAGCACGCCCAGCAGCTCGTGCCGGGCCGCCGCGGGCAGTGCGGTGAAGAGCTCGCCCGGCGATGACCGGCCGTTGGCGCTTCTCGTCCGACGCACTACCTTCCTGGTCATGGAGCCGGGACTTATTCCTCAAGTCATCGAGAAGAACACTCAGCTCGCGGAGCGATTCAGGGTGCAGCTTCGGACATTTCCCTCGGAACTCGAGCGGTGGGGGCCTGGGCCGTAGGTCCGTCCAATCCTCGGGAACCTTCGCGAGCCGGCCATCGGGAAACAGCAGCACGACGCTGGGGCGGCCGAGGTAGCGCAGGCGCTGCTGCACGGGGAATGCACGCCCCACGAACGGATGGAGCGGGTGGGTGATGACCACCCAATCTCTCGACGGCTGCGTCTTTAAGGGGGGGCGTCGTTGGGGGCTTGCCAGACCCGCGCAAACCCTCGAAAGCATTGGTCCGCAGGAGGGAGAGTGCCGATTGAACCGCTTATGAATGGGAACTTGGAAACCAGAACGGGCCTTTCTTTCGCCCTGTGAAAATCCGAGTCTCTTCGTCTACTGCAGGTTCCAGCCCGGCGAAGTATGACGACGCCGAATGACGCCCTGCGAGTTCCCCAGCCAAGAGGAAGAGCGCCTCGCTGAGTTGACTGGGATCTAAAACCTTGTCTAAATCGATACCAAGCTCTACGTCCACCAGATTTCCTACCCGCAGAAGTCTGATGGAGACGCCTGGGATATGGCCAATCCCTGGCAAATCGAAAGACCTGAGCATCAAAACTGTCGCAGTGTGAAGCCCTGGCAGAAGCTCAGGTAGTGCAGTCCCTGGATCGCATTTCTCTCCATCCAGGCTCGCTCGCATCACGCCTGTTGACCTCGACAGAATGTCGTCAACGAGGCGGAATGCAGCATCTGCCTCCTGCCCTTCGAATATAAGTTCCACCAACTGACCCATCAGTCGACGAATCCCTTGAAGGTGAAGTCTTGATTGAGTCGAATTCCCCGGCCATCCGGAAGCCGTTTTTCAATCCATCCAAGGCCCGTTTTTGGATCGGTAACTTTCTTGAACGAGCCCGGCCCCCGGACAATATCCCTGAAGTGTTGCATCGCCTGTCCATGCCACGTGCTTTGGTTGCCGTTTACCTTGCCCCATATTTGAGGATTCCGTCCTGCATGCTTGGACAACGCATGACCCAGTCGGGTTGAGCCCTTGTATACCTCTGATGCTGTACCCAGGGCTGTCCTCAGTTGGTTGGTCCCAACCAGTGGCGCTGCGGAGCGCAATATGGCGCTTCCGCCCTTTACGATACCGAAGCTCAGGACCCCCACCGCAGCATCCATTGCTATGTCAGCGCCTGTCGTCTCCTCACCAAGTGCTGCCCGTGTAGCTGTGCCTCCAGCGGCACTTGTAACTCCAGCTACGGCCCCCTGCGCTAGGATGCTGCCTCCCGCCGTTAGGCCAGCAAGCCCTCCTGTGACTGCGCCACCTGCTGCCGTTGCAGTAACGCGACTCCAATTGACATCTTCTCCGCGCCAGAGTTGACGGCCAAGCTCTACGCCACCACCAATAGCACCGCCGACCAAGAAGCCAGCTACCGCAGCGGGCACGGTGAGCGCGCGGCCATCTGGATCGGTATATTTTTGTGGGTTGTGCCCTGCGTAAGCGTATGTCGCCAGATTGACTGGATGGAACACGCCGCCAATGCCGACTTCCCCATCGAGGTAGTCGGTAGCTGCGGGATCCGCGCTCGCCCATAGCCCCACACGTGGGTCGTAGTAGCGCGCCCCGAAGTAATGGAGCCCAGTCTCCTGATCGAGTTCTTTGCCGCTGAACAGATGTGGTAGCCGCTCTGTGTTCGACCTCTGGTCAACCCATGGTTCGCCAGACGGGAAGTACTGCACGTGCTCGTACAGTTCTCCGTCTACATCGGTCACGTAGCTCGTGCTGCCGATATGATCAGGATGATAGAAATACAGGAAGTTCGTATCCGGCATCCCATCATCCGGCATCTCGCTTGGCACTTCGTAATGTGGATTCTTCTCCACATTGCGACCGCTCTGGTGGCCGTTCGCCGATCGATGCTCCCACCACTTGCCAAGCATCATGGAGACCAGGTCATGGTCATCTGGCCGCACGTGCGAGGCGCCTGGTGACAGCTTGGACGCAATGCGTGTCGTGCCAACATAGACGTGCTTGGTCCCCACGGACCGGTTTCTCACGGTCCACTTGTCATTCACATAGACGGTCTCACCTTGCGCTCCCGTCTTGATGATTCGATCACCACCGTCGTCGTAAACGAAGCGCGTGGCCCGCCCATTGTCGGAGATCGAGCGGATACGGTTCTCTTCATCCCATACGATCGTGCGGCGCTGCCCATTGCGGTCGTGGTCCCACCCCGTCTGGTTACCGTTGGCATCGTAGAAGAACGTCCGGTCGCCAATATGTGTTGCCGCATGCGGCTTGGTGGAGCCGTAATCATAATTCCACGCGTAGGTGGTCTTGTGCTGCGGGATGGGTTTGCCGTCACCACGGTTGCGGATCCAATGCTGCTGGTTCTTGGAGCGGATGTTATGGATATCGTCGTAGTGCAACACGTACGAGTATTCGTTACTCTTCCCTGGCGGCTGGAACCATGTGCCGGTCGCGCTGGTCAACCGGTACAGTTCATCGTAGACGAAGCGCTGCTCGACCCGCCCGCCGTACTCGTTCGGCCTTGCATTCGGGACGTCATTGACCAGGTTGGTGACGTTGCCAACCTTGTCAAAATTATACGTAAACCGCTGGAACTCTCCGGCTTCCAGGGTGGAGAGTCGTCGGCTGCGCGCATCATACTCATAGTGCGTACGGATGCCGTTCCCGGTTTGCTGGAACTCACGCTGCTCGAACCGGTCGTACTCCAACCGGGTCACGTATGGGAACAGGACGCCCAGCTTCACGCCCTCGACCGCACGGGGCTGCCCGCCCGAGTCGTAGGCATACGTGAGCACCTCGGTATCTGGGTAGACCAGCTGCTGCAGCCGCCCCCAGGTATCGTAGAGATACCGCGTCACGTAGATCTCGGGGCTATTGGAACTGTTGCCCATGGTGCGGCTGTCGATGCTGCGCCGCTCGTAGGTGGTCTCGCCAAGCGCGCCGTAGCGCCGCTCCTCGAAGCCGCTACTGTCGTCCACGCGCACGAGCCGACCCACGCGATTGCCGCCCTGTCCACGCAGTGCGGCCCCGCCCCAGGCATAGGTTACGTCGTTGTCCTGGTAGCGAGGATAGCGGATCCCGATCAGATGAGTGAAGTCGTAGCGGTATTCGATCGCCCCACCTTCGCGCCTCAGGTTGGCTGTGATTCGCCGGATGACATTGCCCGCTTCGTCGTAGACCATCTCGGTGTGCCCGCTATCCGGATGGACTACGTCGGTTCGCCGGCCGCCCAGGTCGTACTCCGACCGCGTGAGATTGCCGGCCGCGTCGAGCACACGCCGGATCTGCTTGAGAGGATCGTACTCGTAGCGCGTGGTGATCCCTCGTCCGTCGAGGTACTCGACCACTGCGCGGATGTTTTCGCGCGCGTCACGCAAGGCATCGCGGCGGTTGTTCTCGGCGTCGAGCGTGGTGGTCAGTGCCCACAGGCCGCCACCCGAGAGTGCTGGCGCCAGCGCATAGGTCTTCTGCGTCCGCGCGTCATCAGGCATTACGACCTGGAGCTCGCGATCGAGCAGGTCGTGGGTGATACGCGCGGGTGGCGCGCTGGTGTCCACGGGCCGGGTGAACGCCAGATTGCGCGCCGTGCTCTTGGGCTCCTCGGTAGGATACCACCGCGCGACCACCCGGCCCCAAGGATCGAGGTGCGTGCGGCCGGACACGATCATGACGTCCTGGGCCGCAGCATCGACCCCACGATGCAGGGTCCCATCCTTCTTCGTCTGGATGGCTTGGCCGAGGCCATCTATGAAAGTCACCGTCTCGATCGGATCGGCCACGTTACGGAACACATCCATGTTCGCGGTGGTGGCATAGGGCACCACGGCATCGGGCCGGTACGTGAAACGGATGGTGTAATCGAGCCCTCGCTCTATCTCATACGGCCCACGGACACGCGAGATGCGCCCGAAGTCGTCGTACTCGGTGAGCACCGGATTGCCATTGATGTCGAACTCGCTCGTGGGCGCACCGAAGCGCAGGTCATGCCCAGCCGTGGAGTAGTAGTTGAAGCTGTCGTCAATGCGAACCACGTGGGTCCGCACCTCGTCTTCATAGGTATAGCGGAGCTGGTAGCGCTGGCCGTTGTGATTGGGGGGAGAGGTGACGCTCTTCAGGTTGCCATCGGTGTCGTAGGTGAGATCCGTGTGGGCCACTGTGTCACTGTCAAGGGACACGCGAATCTGGCGCACGTCGCCCGTGCCACTAGCGCAGTCCACGTCGGCTTCCCGCTTGCGCAGGAGCGCGCCAGCCGCATCCCGCACGATGATGCGATCGGCCACCCCCACGATGTGGTGCGCGCGGCAGGTGGACAACCGGCCCGTGTATTGGATTTCCGCCCGATAGTCGTCACTGGCTCCCGGTCCTCCCGCGTCATGGAGCGAGATGACGTTGCCGTAGGTGTCGTAGTCCTGGGTGGTAAAGGTGTGGATGAACGCGTCGGGAGCGCCCTCGTGCTGATAGTGGTGCTCCTCCACCTGCGCTGGGAACACCGCCTCGGTACGCGCCGCCTGCTCGGGCGTCAGCACCCGGCCGCTTTCGATGTCGCGGAGTTCGTACTTGTAGGTGGCGCGCTCGAAGACGGAGCCGTCGCCGCCCAGGAGTTGCGACGCGGCCATGAGACCGCGCTCGTGATAGCCGTTGTTACGGAACCCGAGCTTCTGGCGGCGGTAGACCGGCAGCGCGCTCGGAGACGAGACGCCATTCCAGCCGCGGGTATCCAGCGTGTCGACCTCGACCCGGGCGAAGCCGTAGGACTCGCGCTCGTAGCGGTCGTAGCGGCCTCCCTCATAACGCATGCGCTGCAGCGAGTAGTCGGTGACCTGGCCCAGCTCGGTGGAGTCGGCCTGGCCGTCGTAGACCTTGACCTCGCTCAAGGCCCAGCGGCTCTGCGGCATGTCCTGGGTGTTGCCGGTACGCGTGTAGTCGAGCCAGAACTCCGCGCCCAGTGGACGCTTCACGTGCCGCAGGAGGTCCGTGCGGCCCGTGCGGTTGCGAGCTACCTGGATCTCGTGCGGGTTGCTGGAGACGAGATGATCAGGATACCCGTCACCATTGATGTCTTGGATGGAGACCGTGGGCCGGCCGACCGATTCGCCGAAGTCCACGCCTGGGTTGATGATGAGGCTGATGCCAACAAAGACAGGAATGCTGATGGTGAAGTAGGCGCCACCTCCAAGGGTGGTCGACTGGTTCTCGGTGATGTCCTTGCCGCCTGCACCACCTCTCCAATTCACCGGGGTCGCTGCGATGCGATGGCCCTGGTTGAACCACACTCGCAGCCCATCGCCTGCCTGCTCGGCGCAATCGAGCAGACCGTCGCCGTTGACATCGAGCAGGGACCCGCCGCATTGGGTGACACCGCCCGAGCCGGTTCCGGACTGGCTGTTGCTTCCGTTGATGCCTCCGCCGAACCCGTAGATGCCATCGTTGAAGCCAAGGGATGCCCCCGCGTTCTTTTCCCGGGTGACACCTTCATGGATGACTGCCCAGCCCCAGGGCTCGCGAGGCGCGAACCGGTAGCCCAGGTTGAGTGCCACATCCAGCGTTCCCGCTCCCTTCCACACCCGGTCGGGCAGGCCATCACCGTTGACGTCCATGAGGTCTGCTTCGGACGTGGCATCGCCCTCACTGGCGCCCAGGCTCAGGGAGAATCCGACCGGCTGCATCTGCTGGGTGCTGGCGGAGCCACCTCCGGTTTTTTCGGCACCGCCACCCATCAGACCGCGCGCGGTGGAGATCGCGCTGGAGATGTTGCCGCCAATGCCAAAGGTCGAGCTCTCGCTGCTGGTGATTCGCAGCTCACGGCTCGGCACCTCACGCTGCTCGGCGAGGACTCCCAGGGGCGACGTGTACTGGACACGCTCCGGAGACACCACATCGGGGAAGCCATCGCCATTCATGTCGAGGAAGTCGAGCAGGCCGCGCGACTTCCCCTCGGACTTGGAGAAGGAGGCGGGACCGGCGCCGCCACCCAGGGCCGTGTTGCGCGAGCGGGAGATGCGGGGCACAGCCGCGGTTCCGGCGAGCTGGGCCGGCTTCGGGAGCCGAATCAGCGGACCCCCGAGCCGTGTGGTCGACATCTCGGTCGCGGTCACATAGATGAGCTCATGGGGCCCCTGCCAGTGCCCGCCTCGCACCGGGCTGCACTCGAAGGCATCCTCCGCGGTGTAGCGGCAGGGCATCGTGTCGGGCATGGGCACCAACGCGAATGCCTTCATGCCCTCCTGGGAGAACTGGCGGGCCATGTCGGGGGCCGTCTCCTCAGAGGGGGGATCGCTGGTCTCGAAGGGCGGCGGCTTGTCGAGCTCGCCAGGCGGAATGGGCTGCTCGCCCCGCTCCTCACCACCGTTGTAGCCACCGTAGGCCCAGCCTCGATAGCCATGCGAGAGCCTGCCCGGTTGTGCCACGCCGTAGCGGATGGACGGGAGTGGGAGGATGCCCCTGGAGACAGAGGTCCGGACAGCGTCGAAAAGCTCCGGAGTGCTCACGGAGAAGGAGAAGAAGACCGGCTCGTTGGCTGTCACCGGCACATCCAGGAGCACCGTATGACTGCCGCCATTGTCGATGGTGACCTGCCTCTTTCCGAGCAGGCGCCCCTGGCTCTTCGCCGTGAAGGTAACCGTGCCCTTGTGAAGCGTACTGCCCGCATCGATTGTCGCCGCGAGGGAGACGGTCCCGCTGACCGTTGGCACGAACGCTGGTGCCGGGCTCTCCGGTGTGCGCCGCGAATACGTGGTCATGTCGTAGACCAACGGGATGTCGAAAGTCGGCTTTCCTTCGTGATCCACGACGGGCACGGTCCGGCCATTCTCGTCCCGCGCACTCACGTAACGGATCCATGGACCGTGCTTGAGGCTCCCGTCCGTGCCGCTGATGGGCTCGAAGGCCAGTGCGGTCAGATCGACGGGCGAATCCGAGTGGATTCGGAGCGAGACGAAGCTCCGGGCGCTGACCGTGATGGTCTGATCGAGGTTGAAGGTGCTCCGGGACGAGTGGGGGAGTACCTGGGAGAACGCCGGTCTGCCGTCGACCATGAGCATGACGGTGACGTCATCGGACGTCTCGCGCAGCTTGGTGAGCCGGCACGAGACCCGCAGGGCACCGGCATAGGGGACGTTCATTCCGGTGCCGGCGCGTCCGGCGAGCACGAACTCGTTCGTGGCGTCGAAGCGACGGACGTCGAGGAGGTTCTCGTCCTTGCCCGGAGCCATCCCCAGGTATTCGACGACCGGGCTCCACTTCACCCGGTCATCCCACGCATTCTCCAGGGCGTGGAGACGGAAGAGGATGCGCTCGCCAGCGGCGACATCGACTTCCACGCTGGGATTCTGCGGTTGGGTCTCGGTGGCGCTGAAGACGTGCGTCCAGAGCTGCGTGCCCTCATGCTCGATGGCGGCCCGGAGACCATCCCCGCCAGAGCGCTGGGCCCCGCTCAACCGCACCTCGCCAGAGATGCGCACACGCCCCGGGTAGGGCGCCTGCCAGCTCCGGACCGTGTCCACGGGAGGTGAATTGCGGTCGAGCTCGGTTTCGAATTCGGGATCCTCGAAGGACGCGGGCAGCACATCGGGAGACACGGCGCTCGCGCCAATACGCACCGGAGTGCCACTGCTGTCCCCGGGAACGAATCGGGGCAGGCCGTCCGCGCGCCGCCAGTTGAAGTAGACGGTGGATCCTTGCACCAGATCCACCAGTTCATCGGCATTGACGTCGGACAGATAGGTGTCCTGCTCCGAGGACGAGAAGGCCATGTTCGCGTGGAGCTGGCCTGGGGTGAAGTACACCTCGGGGCCGACGGACAAACTCATGAGCGAGCGCTCATGCGACAGCGCTGGCAGGCCCTCGACGGGGAGAGCTGAGGGCGTGAAGCCTGGGAGGCCCATGGGCCCGGACTGGTTGCGGTTGAAGAGATAACCACCGCCCGCGCCACGGAACACACGGTCGGCCAGGCCGTCACCGTTGATGTCCGCGAGCACGACCCGGCCCTTGGTATCGTCGGACCGTCGGCCGACCTTGACGCCAACCGAGATATTCTTGGTCATGCCGAAGCCGACGCCGACGTACAGGTGGCCTCCGAATGACCGCGTCAGCGAGCCACCCAGGGCGCTGGCATCTGCCTCTCCGATGGCATCGTAGAATCCGCCCGGCAAGGCGAGCCCGGTATCGGGCTTCTCCGCACCCGCGTTCCATGCCTGCACCGGATCGAAGCCGCGATAGACGTTGCTCGTCTCGGTGACTTCGTCGAAGTACTCGAAGGTGTGGACGTTGCCCGGGAAGGGCCGGTTGTTCACGCCGAACTGGGTGAGCTTCTTCAGCCGGCTCTTGCCGAAGGGCCCCTGGTCGTACTCGAGCTGCCAGGCGCGCACGAGCGTGTGGCGGTAGTGGACCTCGATGCGACCCAGGCGTTCGCTGGTGACCTGTTTGAAGCCACCGCGGCCGCTCACGATGAGGTCCGGGCGGCAGCCTGTCTGGCTTTCCGCCGTGCACGCGGGCTGGCGCAGGAAGACCACGCGGTAGGGGGCCGTGGCCTCGCCCACGCGCATCGTGTAGTGCGCCGAAGACAGGTAGAGCTCACGGCCAGGGACCTGCCCCGGTGCGCTCCAGGTGACTGTGTCGTAGTCGAAGCGCACCCGGTTGCCGTGGGTGTCGCGGATCTCACGCAGGGCCCAGCGGAAGACGTGGCCCGCATCGTCCGTCAGGCAGGCCGAGGCGGCCCTCCCCGTCTCGGGTGTACCGCCGTAGAAGTAGCGCGTGCCCTTGCGGTCGGTGACCTCCCACCAGTACTGGCTGGGGCCGGTGCCATGGCGCACGATGCGCTGGAACGAGCCCTCGATGCGGGGGTGGAACACCTTGTCGCCCGTGGAGCGCGGGCTCGGCAGGTTTCGGTGCGCGGTGGGGGAGAGCTGCGCTCCATCGAAGAGGTAGGTCTCGGTCTCGAGGGACGCGTCGTAGCGGGGAACGCCCCAGCGGGTCTCGGCCTCGATGGCCGAGAGGCCGACGTCCCAGCCGAGCCCCATCCAGCCGTTGCCGCGCGCGGAGCTGTAACCGAGCGCGAACGAGGGCTGCACGCCGAGCCGGCCAGGGGGAAGCTCCAGGGGGTAGTTCAGCGCCGCGTCACCGCTGGAGCTCGACCTGCGGGGGCTGGATGAGCTGGATGCCCGCTGAGGGAGTGGCCGCCTTGATTCCCTTGAGGCGATTGGGATCGAACGAGGCGATCTGCGGATGCTCGGGTGCCACCACGATCGCGTTGATCATGGTTGTGAAATGATCGGTGAGGCTCTCGACGACTTCCCGCTCGCGCGCGACCCCGGCGCGGGCGAGCGGCTCCCAGCGCTTCAGGGTCTCATCGTAGTAGAAGGTCTGGATGTCCTCGGGCACATAGCCGGGTGGCAGCAGAGAGGGCTGGTAGGGCAACGAGACCTTCAGGGCATCGTCGAAATTCTCTCCGTGCGGCTGGAACTCGTAGGCACGCCGGAAGGGGGCGGTGACATTGATGAGTCCCGGGTCCAGGGCTGGGAGCTGGGCAGCATCAAGCTGCTTGAGCGAGACACGCTTGCGGCCCTTCATGGCGGTGGCCGGGATTTCGACCGAGACACGGGTGCCAAGCTCGATACGCTTGGCCTGTCCAGGCGAGACCTCGGCCTCGGCGATCTGACCCACGTCACCGAAGCGGGCGCGGCGCTCCTCCTGGCTGAGGCCGTCGTTGAGCACCGGGTCTCGAGAGGCAGCGCCAGGCATGAGGCCGGCGTCACGGTCGAGCACGAACTGACGCGTGAAGGTGCTTCCATCGGCGAAGCGGGCGGTGACAGTCACCGGCCAGTGCTCATCGGGCTTGGTGGTGCGCCGGAGCATGGAGGCGAACACTCCAGTGGTGCTGTCGGTCTCCCGGCTGTCGATGCTCACGCGCACGCCGCCACTCACGTGACTGGGCGCACGTGCCCAACCCTCCACCCAAGCTTCATGACCGAAGTGCTCGCGGGCCGACGCGAGAATGATGCGCGGGAAGTCGATGCGGCGAGCAGCGCCCGAGCCGAACACGCGCAGGCGCGTGACCGAGACATCCGCGGAGGGGCGCAGGCGGAGGCCAGCGCAGCGCACGCGGCCCGCATCGCTGATGGCATACGTAGTCAGGCCCGGGGTGTCCTCGACGAGCGAGGCCGGCAGGTCATGCGCCACCGCATCGGCATCCACGCAGCGCAGCGACCAGTTCGCCGCCCCGGCCGCGATGCGAACCACGTCCGGGGAGATCCATCGCTCGAAGGCAACGACCAGTTCCTGGCCAGCCGCCACCGTGACTGCCTCATTCCCCTCGCGGAGCAGGGCCATCGCACCTTGCGTGGGAATGGCATCGAAGGGCGCGATGGAAACGGACTCGATGGCATTGCTGCCGTGATCCAGCTCGGCCACGAGCTTGACCTCGCCGAGCTTGATCGTTCCGCGAGCCTCGCCAGGCAGGCAGAACTCGACCTGGTTGCGCCCGAAGCGCAGGTGCTCGGCGTCAATGGGATGAACGAATGTCCTTGCCTCCTCGCCCGCGGCATCGGTGGCGGGTGGCACCCAGAACCCGCGCATCACGGGTCCGCCGTTGATGCCGCGCGTCAGGACCAGCGGCCGGAACGCGCCCTCGGCGCGATAGCTCAGCCAGGCACGCCGGTATGCGCCGGGGTGGCGTGCGAGCTGGAACGACAACGTGGAGCAGCCGGAGAGGCTGCTGGCAGGCTCGCGGCTGAGGCTCTCGTTCCCAGGTGCCAAGGGCAGGACGTCGGCGAGCGCCGCGGAAGGCATTGCGCCAGGGGTCGTGGCCGGCTCCCATGCGAGCGGCAGCGCCTCCGATGTGCCCCAGAGTTCCACTTCGGGCACCACCGCTTCGTTCTCATCCGAAGGCTCGAACCTCAGGATGATGCGCCCCATTCGCCGCGGCGCCTGCAGAGGGAACGTCGTCCATCCCTGCGGCAGGGCCGCCAGGTCATGAGGGCCCGAGATGCGCTGGCCCAGGGCGTCGAGCAACGAGAGACGGTAGGGGCTCGGGCCGAACACCTTGAGGGCGGCGACTTCCGCGCTTCCGTCCAACTGGGCCGTGACATCCGCATGGCCCTCTCCGCCAGAGGGCCTCCAGCCGATGGCGGTGTCGCGATCGAAGAGCGCCCAGGCCCCAGGGTCGGTGCTGGCTTCCAGCACTCGGGGCGTGAGTCGGCGCGCGGCGAGCTTCTCCCGTCTCGCCCGTGATGAGGGGGTCCTCACTGCCCTGGCAGGACAACGAGGCCATCAGGAATATCACCGCGACCGCGGAAACTTTGAGCGGGGCGGGAATTCCACCTCGATGAATGGACATCACGGCTCTCCAAGCGTGGTGGCGATGCGGCGCGCTTTGATTTCAAATGAGCATCTACGCTGTCAATGGAGGAGATCGTGCGCCTGGGACCTACTGTGTCGTTCATTTTCATTCTCGGAGTCATGCTGAGCGGCGGTCTGATGGCGAGCTGCTCGAGTGAAACGCCGAGCGACACACCGTTCCAACGCGGTACGGCAGGCGAGAGCTGCCGCGCACGCAACGATTGTGAGACCGGACTCGCCTGCATCAACGAGACATGCGTTCCAGGAAGCCCTCTCCTGAGCGTGACGGGCAAGGCGTGTTACCGGGTCGAGTGTGCGAACGATGCCGGATGTTGTGCCGATTTCGTTCCTGCCTCGGGCTGCGATGCTTACGAAGCTGCCTGTAAGGCCGACCCGAGCGACTGTGATGCCTATCGCAGGCTCTGTCAGTGCAATCGCGCATGTGTGGATGAGCTCTGTGTGGACAAGGGACCGGGCTGCGCTGCAGACGCGGAGTGTTCCGCACTCTCGTCACCGTATTGTGTGGGGAGCCGGTGCGTGGAGTGCCGGGACAACGGGGACTGTCTCGACGAGGGGGCACGCTGTATCGAGGGGGCTTGCAAGGCCTTGTGCAAGACCAATGAGAACTGCCCGCGACTCCATGCCTGCGAAGCGGGGACCTGCGTGCCCTCCGGATGCACCTCGGATCGCGAGTGTAGCTTCGTGCTTGGTGATCCACGCGGCCGTTGTGCGAATGGCGCGTGCTTCGTGGGCTGCACGAATGACACCCAGTGCGATGCGACAGCCTTCGAGGTGTGCCACGAGGGACGATGCACCTTTGCCGGGTGTGAGAGCGATGCTGAGTGCCGGGCCTACCTGGGTCTCTCCAGCACGCCGGGCGACGCTCGCGCGGTGTGCCGGTGATTGAAGGGCCCCTGGCCCTGGACCAGAGGGCTCGGGGCTGTACCCGGGGAGGCGTACCATTCCCGAGTCACCCCGGGCGACATGACGGGCCGAGTCACTTTGTGCTTGCCCGGGTGCGTCTGTCTCCATAGCGTCGGCGGACTCTCGGAGGCCCCTCGTGCGCCCTGGTCCCTGGCTCTTCCTGCTGGCCCTGCTGTTTTCCGCTTCGGCCTCTGCCCGGGAGGGGCAGGCGGCGAGCGTCTTCCGCCAGCGCACCCTCCTCGTGTCCTCCCAGCCCGATGGCGTGCCGCCTCTCGAGCTGCACGTCGCCGCCGGTACCGCCACCCTGGTGGAGTCCGACGTGCCCCTCGGGCCCCTGTCGTTCCAGGACGTGCGAGGACGCATCCAACTCGTCCCCATCGACGACCACCGGCTGGTGCTCGTGCCCTCGGAGGATCTCGCCCAGAGCGAGCGCCTCTCGTTCGTCGTGGGGGCCACCCCTCGGGCCGGGCCGCTGCGCTTCTCCCTCGTCACCCGGAACGACGAGGTGGACGCCTCCGTGTTCCTGGTGCGTACCTCGCCCGCCGCTGCTGACGAGGACGCCGCCAAGGCCCTGGTTCTTCAGTTGCTCAGCGCTCCAGACGCTCGTGCCACGTTCGCCGTCCCGCAGAAGATAGGGAAGATCGACGGGCCGGAGTCTGTCGTACGGCTCGTGTCCCTGCTCCGGCTCGGACAGCGCCTCTTCGTCACCCTGGCTGTCAGGACCTGGCAACCTGACCTCCGGCCCTGGCTGCCGAAGCAGATGCGGCTCCGGGCCACACTCGACAAGGGCTCCTCTTTCGTGGAGTGGCCCGTGGTCTTCTTGTCCGGTCCGCAGGAAGAGGACCAGCAGTTCCATGTGCTCACCGCGCTGCTCCCAGAGGGGACCACCCGGCTGGAAGTGGCCCTGGACGGGGAGCGCGTGCCTGGGGCCTTCCATCTCCTCCCGCTGGAAGCGGCGGTGGCATTGCCATGAGAAAGCCGCTGCACCCCAATCAACTCCGGGCCCGGCACCGCATCCGGGACTTCCGCGTGGTGCGCCGGCTGGGAGTGGGCGGTTTCGCCTTCGTCTTCCTCATGGAGCGCGGCGGACACCTCTATTCGTGCAAGATGGCGGTCCGGCCCGCATCTCCGGATGACGAGGACCAGGTGGATGCCTGGATGCGCCGCGAGGTGACCTCGCTGGAGCTGATGGAGCACCCCGGCTTGCTGCCAGTGCTGGAGTGGGGCCGCTGGCCCGACCCTGACACCGGCTACGTCTATTTCGTCACGCCGTACGTGCCAGGAAGTACCTTCCACGTGTGGCGCTGGCGCCAGCGTGCCCCGCTCCACCGCACGGTCGAGGTGCTGTGCGAGGCGCTGAAGCCTCTGGAGTTCATGCACGAGCGCGGCCTGTGTCACCGCGACCTCAAGGCCGACAACCTCTTGGTCCGGGAGGGGGACGACAAACCCTTCCTCATTGATCTCGGCGCGGTGCACCTGCCGTCCGCACGCCCTCTGACGGATGGGGTGGCACCGGGCACGCTCTACTGCCAGCCCCCCGAGGTCATGGCCTTCCTCGTGGAAGAGGCCCATCAAAAGGGCTCCCGCATGAAGGCCCATCCTTCCGCCGACCTCTACATGCTGGGCGTGCTGCTGTACGAGATTCTCACCGGGTGTCATCCCTTCGGTCCCAGGCTCTCCCTGGAGAAGTTGCTGGTGGCCATCGCCTCGGGACCGCCGGAGCCTCGAGAGCTTCGCCCCCGAGGCTCCCGCTTCCCTCAGTGTGCTGACGATGAGGTTGTTGGCTCGGGCTCCCGAGCAGCGCCCCGCGAGTGTCCGGGCCGTCCGTGAGGAGCTGGAGCGGCTCCGGGAAGAGGAGGGGCACACGGCCTCCTGGCAGGCCGCTCCATCGCTCCCGGAGCGCGAGCGGATACGAGCGCGGTTTCCGGGGGTCGACGTGGTGGAACTCGTTGACGAGGAGCCCGTGGAGCCGGTTTCTCCTCCGTCTCCCCGGGCCCTATCTGCCATGCGTGCAGGGTGGGGCCGCGGCTGGATGAAGGGCCTCGCCGGGGTGGTCCTTGGCGCCGCACTTCTCGGGCTAGGGTGGATGCTCTTCCACGATGAGCCCGGTGTGCCGGACTGCCCGGCACCTTCCGAGAAAGGAACCCACCCCGTGTCCTCTGCTCCCCATGACGATTCTCGTTCCGTCTGTCCCTCCGTGCAGGTGCCTTCGCGCCGATGTGCCCTGCTCACGAGCTTGCTGGGAGCTTCGGTCGCGCAGCTCGCCGGGTGCGCCACCGCTCCCGTGCGGCCCGATCCCATCGGCTATCTCGACCGATGCCCCGCCGAGGCGCGCGCCACCCCCGTCAAGCTGGGCATCGAGCCCCGGGAGCACCCCACCTTCATCGAGTCCGGCCTCGCGCCGGCATCGAACGACCCCGGACATCCCACCCGCAACGTCAAGCCCGGCCCCATCAGTGCCCTCATGGTTGTCCGTGTGAATGGAGCGAGGCAGAAGTACCCGGTGTCTGGTGTGGCGCTGACGACGTTCAAGCGCGTCTACATCCAGCTCGACACCCTGCACCTGCCAGATGGCTCCACGCTGCCCATCTGCGGGGTGGCCACCGACGGTCTGCACCAGTACGGCATGCCGACGTACAACTTCATCCCCTTCGAGGGGGCCCAGGTGGATCCGGAGCGGGTGGATACCAGCCCGGGTGCCGTCATCATCAACGCCCCGCGCTTCGAGACGGTCCTCCAGGGCCCCGAGGGCTACCGCGTCCCTCGCATCGTCCTGGCTCCGCCCGAGTATCGCTGAGTCCCTCCCAGCCAGAGGCCGGGGCTCCGACATGCGCAACTCCTCGAAAACATTGGCCCGCGAGGAGGTGGAGGCTCTTTTTTTGGGACGGTGGAGCGGCTGGCTCGTCTTTTCATTGAATCCTGAGAATTCAGGGCTCAGTGTCAGCCGCCCCGGCAACCCCGTGGCCATCCCAAAGAAGGCAGGAGTCATGAACAAGAGGTTTGGAGTCTGGGCCATCTCCCTCATCTTCACCGCGTCCCTTTGCGCGTGCGGCCCCGCCGAGGACGCCGACGTTTCCCCCGAGCCCGTCGCGCAGAGCGAAGAAGCGCTGTCGGGGGCGGGCTGGACCGTCCTCAAGGCCAGCGGCGCGGCGCCGATCCGCAGCATCGTCCGCCGCTCGGATGGGTGGCTGCTCGGCCCGCGCAGCAATGGACATGAGATCGAGGTCTGGGCGAGCAGCAACAACGGCGTGAGCTGGTTCCGCCATGGCTCCGTGGCCAACAACGCGTCCGTGGAATTCGGCGATGTGACGATGCTCCGCGTCCCCGGCACGAAGACCATCTTCTGCGCCTTCCGCGAGCACAGTAACGGGCAGTTCCGCGTCACCGTCACCCGGAGCGACAACGACGGCAACACCTGGGTCTACGACAGCACCGTCGTCGGACCCGTCTCCCGCTTCGTCGGCGCGCCGTTCCTCTTCATCCGCGGCAATGGCGACCTCCAGATCTATTACGACTCCGAGGAGCTGGCCGCGCAGAGGGGCTATCCCGGCCACCAGTGGATCGCCATGCAGGGCCGCACCGGGAAGACCGGCCCGTGGACCGCGTACGGCGTCGTGACCGTCGCGCGGGAGACGGCGGCCGGAGCGCTGTCGCGCGAGGGAATGCCCACCGTCGTGCAGCTCGGCGGGGATCGCCTCATGGTCGTCACCGAGGGCGTCGAGCCCTTCACGACGGGGGGTGTTCGCGCCAACGTCATCAATTCCATCCAGTCGTGGGACGGCGGGAGGACGTGGGACTACTCGCTGCGCCGCACCGTCTACCGGTCGCCCATCCACTCGGGCAGCGGGCGGCGCTACAACGCCTACGTGCCCTACGCCATCCGCGTGGGCAATGGCCCCGTGGGCGTCGCCTTCTGCACCGACGAGAACAAGGGCACGACGCCCGATCTCTCGAGCACGGCCCCGCATCTGCGGCAGTGCCACGTCGGGTACGTCAGCACGACCACGAGTTTCGAGACCTGGTCGGGCCCGAGCGCCATCTGGACCGGGAGCATCCGGAACTACACGCCCGGCCTGTTCGAGCGCAGCTCCAATGACGTCATCGTGACCATCGATGCGTTCGGCGGAAACCAGCGCGTGATGCGCAAGCCGTGAGCCCCTGCGGGCCGGGGAGCCAGGTGTCCGCCCCGGCCTGTAGACTCCGTCCATGCCCGACGAATACCGCTTCTACGTGGATGGACGTATTCCCGTGCTCAAGGTGCATGATGAGCCCCGGCCCGGACCGGCGGTGCTCGTCCTGCACGGGCTCGGCGCGAACGCGGATACCCAGCGCGGGGAGCTGAACGCGCTCGCCACCTGGGGCTTGAGCGCTGTCGGCGTGGACGCTCCGCACCACGGGGCCCGGCGCGATGGGTGGCTCGATGAGATGGAGAGGCTGGGTCCGCCCGAGTCCCATGCCCGCCTGCTTCACGCCATCCGCGAGGCGGCCCACGATGTCTCTCGGGTCATCGACCACGTCGTCTCCGAGGGCCACGGGCCCATCGGGCTCGCGGGCATCTCGTTCGGCGCGTACACGGCGCTGACCGTGGCGGCCAATGACTCGCGGGTGCGGGCCACGGTGTCGCTCCTCGGCTCGCCGGACTGGACTCCCCGGGAAGGGCCCATCACCGAGGAGATCCGCGGGCTGATGCACCACGCACCAGTCCACCGCCCGTGGGACTGCGCACGCCACCCGCTGTTCCTGCTCAACGCGAGCCGGGATGGCATCGTCCCGCCGCACTGGGCCCGCGACTTCGCCCGGACGATCTGGGCGTGGCACCCCGGGTTGCACGTCGAGCACTTCGAGTACCCGGAGTCGGACCACATGATGCGCCAGGAGGATTGGGACGATGCCTGGCGCCGGGCGCTCGGCTTCCTCCGGCGGAGCCTCTACGGGGAGTGACAGGCGGCCCAGGAGGAGAGGTCAGCTCAGCCACATCGCCAGCGTGGTGGTGAGCAGGAAGTCCAACAGGAAGATGGCGCCGCATCCGTGCACCACCGCGCCCGCCGCCGCCTGGCCCACCGCCCGGGCGCCTCCCCGGGCCCTCAGTCCCACCGCCGTCGACACCAGCGCGATCGCCAGCCCGAAGGCGCTCGTCTTCACCATGCCGCCCAGCACGTCCGTCGCGTGCAGCATCTGCTCGAAGCTGCCGAAGAAGGCCCGCACCGGCAGGCCCAGCGTGAAAAAGGCCGCCACCGCCTCGAAGACCACCGCCACCAGGAAGGTGAGGGCGGACAGGCTGGCCACGCTCACCGTCATCGCCACCACGCGCGGCGCCACCAGCACCGCGAACGGATCCAATCCAATTCCTCGCAGGCCCTCGAGCTGCCCGCCCACCTGCATCGTCGCCAGCTCCGCCGCGTTGCGCGCTCCCAGCCGCGCCGCCATCACCAGTCCCAACAGCAGCGGGCCGAACTCCCACAGCACCGCGTACCCCGCCGCCCACCCGAGGATTGCCCTCGCCCCGAAGCGCTCCACGTACAGCGACGTCTGCACCACCACCGTCGCCCCCGTCAGCGCCGCCGTCGCCAGCGCTAGCGGCAGCGAGCCCCAGCCGAACTGCACCAGCCCCCGCAGCAGCTCGCGGCGATCCATCCGCGCCAGCCCCAGCACCGTGCGCGCCAGCACCAGCGCCACCGTCCCCACGCCGCGCACCGCGCCCAGCGTCTCCTGACCGAGCCACGTCAGCGCCGCCGTCACGCGAGCGCCTCGTCCGTCCGCGTCTCCACCTCGGGGGCGGGCGGGCCGTCATGCACGAGCGCTCCGTCGCGCAGGTACAGCCAGCGCGAGAGGGAAAGCTCCGGCGGAACCTCGGGCGCGGCGACCACCAGCGAGCCGCTCCCGGCCACCTCCAGCAGCACCCGCGCCACCTGCCGCGCCGTGCCGGGATCCAACCCCGCGAAGGGATCATCCGCCAGCAGCACCGAGGGGCTCGCCGCCAGCGCGCGTGCGATGCCGGCCCGCTTTCGCATGCCGCCGGACAGCCGCTCGGGCAGGGTGTCCGCGGCCTCCGCGAGGCCCACCGCGCGCAGCACCTCGTCCGCGCGGGCCTCCGCCTCCTCGCGAGGCACCCGCCGGCGCTCCAGGGGCAGCAGCACGTTGCGGCGCACCGTCAGTGAGTCGAACAGGGCATCCGTCTGGAACACCATGCCGAATGCCGCCTGGCGCGCGCGCTTCTCCGCGGGCGCCATCCGGGCCACGTCCTCGCCATTCCAGAGGACCTGTCCGCTGGCCGGAGTCACCAGCCCCGCGAGCGCCTTGAGCAGCGTCGTCTTGCCCGCGCCCGAGCGCCCCAGGACGAGCACCCGGCTGCCGGGCGGAAGGGTGCACGCCACCTCCCGGAGGAGGGCCCGTCCACCCTGCCGGATCGAGAGCCTGTCGGCGCGCAGCTCCATGTCAGCCCGGGCTCAGGGCGCGCCCCAGCGCACCAGCGTGCCACCCTGTCCCGCGGCCCACTGCTCCAGGGGACTGATGGCGTCGAGCGACAGGAGCACCTGGCTCTGCGGGTAGGGCTCGCTCCAGGCCGTGCCGTCGAAGCGGTGGAGGTACGTGCCGCTCTTGTTGGAGAGCACGTAGAGGGCGTTGGGGTGGAAGGCGGCCACGTCCAGCAGCTCCAGCGCGCCACCGGGGGACGGCAGCTTGCGCCACGTCCCTTCCTTGCGCTCGAGCACCAGGCCGTGCTCGCCCACCGCGTAGGCCAGCGCTCCGTCCACCACGGACACGCCGCGCAGGTAGCCCGTGCCCGTGTCCTCCGGCAGCTCCTCGCGAACCCAGGCCTCCGCGAACGTGAGGAGGCGGAAGGCGCGGGGCAGGGGAGCGGCGCCGGGCTGGAAGTCCTCGGCGCCCACGGCGAGCAGCGTGTCCGGGCCCAGGCCGTGCACGCTCCGCAGGTTCGCCGCCAGGCGCGTCATCACCACCGGGGTGCTGCTCGTCGTCTCCCGCCACTCCCAGCGCAGCACGTGGCCGCTGCTCGTCACCGCGTACACCGTGGTGGTGCCGCTCCGCTCGTAGCCCACGATGCCGGTGACGGTGCCCGGCACTCCGCTCACCACGCCCGTGGTGCACCCGGAGCCCGTGACCCCGGTGGTGGCGAGCGTGCCCTCCGCCGAGCCGATGAAGACGCGTCCGTCGCTCGGCCGGGCCCAGGCCACCTTCCAGTCATTCGCGGTCCCGCACACCCCCGTGGCCTCCGTTACCGTGGAGCCGCTCACGTGCGCGAGCCAGCCGTCCGGGCCCGCGAGCCACGCCTTCCCCGGCGCGTACGTCGTCACCGCCTCCCACGCCGTGCTCCAGAGGGCCCGCGTCGTCCAGGCGTTCGTCGCGCAAACGCCCTCGTCCACGAGTCCATCGCAGTCGTTGTCCAGCCGGTCGCACACCTCGGCGCCGCCGATGAAGCGCGAGGTGTCATCGCAGTCCTCCGCGACGTCCTTCGCGCCCGTGGGCGCCTCGCAGGCCAGGGCCGCCACCGTGCCGGCGAGCCCGTCTCCGTCTCCGTCCGCGTACCACGTCACCGGCGTCGCCGAGCTGTCGCACGCCACGCCGAATCCACCCTCGCCGCACACCCGGACGCCCGCGCAACCGAGCCTCCGTCTCGCACGCGGAGCCCAGGAGGAACTGCTCGTCCACCCTGCCGTCGCAGTTGTCGTCCTTCCCGTCGCAGCGCAACTCGAACGCGGCCGGGTGCACGGTCCAGTCCGTGTCGTCGCAGTCCCCGGGCTCCAGTGCCGTACCCGCGGGCTGCGTGCAGGCCATCACCACCCGGGAGAGATCTCCGTGCCCGTCGCCGTCCGCGTCCACGTAGTAGCCGCGCTTGCCGGAGGCGTCCTCCTCGTCGCCGGAGCAGTTGCTGTCCTTGCCGTCACACGTCTCCGGGGCGCCGGGGTACACGGTGGCGTCGGTGTCGTCGCAGTCCGTGCCCTTGCCGGACGCGCTCGCCTTGACGAAGCCGTCTCCATCCAGGTCCTCCGCGCGCAGGTCCAGGTACACCGCCGTGGTGCCGCTCGGGGGGACTTCCACCTGCCGCGTGCTCGTGGCCACCTCCGGCCCCGAGCACGAGCCCTCGTGCGCGCTCGCGATCACCTGCAGGCGGCGGCTCCAGTCCGGCTTGCGGAAAACAGCTACCGTCTTGGCGTCGCTGTTGCGATCCTCCACCGTGAGCTGTTGCGTCTCGGTGCGGCTCACATCCTCCGCGTCCAGTGCCGTCACAGTCAGGCAGCCCGGGTGGAACGTCGCGTAGAAGATTTCCACACGCACGGCTCCCGCCCCGGCCTCCGCCCCACGGCAACCGCACAGCGCCACCATTCCCAACGCCAGCAGGAATAAACGCATCGTTCGGGCATTCCCGGGCGCGCCGCGCCCCACTCGAAAAGTCTTCGTCCTTCTCCCCATTAGCCCGATGTGCGATGCAGCGTCCAGAGAGGTGGGTTCCCGTGATCGTGCTCGCTCGGGTCCTATGAATAAGAAATGGGGCCTGTCGTCCTACCCCGTCCCGGAACATCTCCCTTCGCCCGACCATGCATTTGATCCGTTCCGCCGTTGTCGTCCCCATGTGCGCCTGGCTCGCACTGTGTGTGCCCGAAGCGCGCGCGCAGGAGCTGCGGCCCGTCCCAGGGCCCGGAGCCGAGACTCCGTCCGCCACGCAGCCCGAGACTCCGCGGGAGCCGCTGACGCTGGAGCGCGCGGTGTCGCTGGCGGCCGAGCGCAATGAGACGGCGCTGTCGGCGCAGGCCCGCTCCGAGGCCGCCGAGGCACGTGTGGCCCGGGCCCGCGCCTTCTTCCTCCCGAGGCTCAACGTCGGCGCCACCTATACCCGCCGCCTGCAGGACGTGGTGCGCCGGGTGGGGGACGAGGAGGTGGTGATCCAGACGCGCAACGCCCTGTCCGGCAATGCCACGGCCTCCGTGCCCCTCTTCGACGCGCGCGGCTTTCCGCTCCTCCAGGCGGCGAGCCGGGATCGCGAGGCGACGAAGCTGGACGCGGTGGAGGCGCGCCGGCAGGTGTCCTTCCAGGCCGCCGACGCCTTCCTGTCCACGCTGGGCTTGCAGCAGGTGGCCCAGGCCGCCGAGCGCCGGCTCGCTTTCGCCCGGCAGTCGCTGGAGGAGGCGAAGGCCCGTGCCCAGGCTGGCCTGGCGAGCACCAACGACGTGACGCGCGCGCAGTTGGACGTGGCCATCGCGGAGGCGGATCTCGCTGACGCGGTGGGTCAAGCCGAGACGAGCCGGTTGGAGCTCGGCTACCTCCTGGTGGCGCCGGTGGAGGGCCCGCTGTCGGCGCCCGAGACGCTGCTGGGCGAGGCCTCGCGGCCCGCGGAGGCCTTCGCGCTGCTGGCCGAGGGCGCCCTGGAGCGCCGTCCGGACATCCTCTCGGCGAAGCTGCGGGTGGAGCAGCAGCAGGCGCTCGCGCGAGAGCCCCTGGCCCGGCTGTTCCCCACGCTGTCGGCCTCCGGGCAGTACAGCCTCACCAACGAGGCGGGCCTGTCGGGCCGCAACTGGAACGCCTTCGTGTCGGTGAACCTCGGCTGGTCGCTCTTCGACGGGGGCGAGCGCTACGCGGAGCGGCGGGAGCGGCTCGCGCTGGTGCGGATACAGGAGTTGGACGTGGCGGCGCGGACGCGGCGGGTGGACGTCTCGGTGGACCGGGCGAACGTGGCGCTGCGCACCGCCCAGGCCGCGCTGAACCGGGGGCAGGTGGCCTTCGACGCCGCCCGCCAGAACGCGGAGGAGACGAGCATCCTCTATCGCCAGGGGATTGCATCGTCCCTGGCGTTGAGCGATGCGCAGGTGAGGCAGTTCGAGGCCGAGGTGGCGCTTGCCCGGGCTCGCTATGCATTGGGCACCGCGCTCCTGGAGCTGCGGGCCGCCGTCGGACTCGATCCGCTGGGGAAGGAGCCGTAAGTGAAGATGCGTGTGGTGACGATGGCACTGGGCGCCGTGCTCGCCCTGGGGACGGGGTGTGGCAAGCCGGCGGGAGGTGCCCCGGCGGCCCAGGAGGGCGGCAAGGGGGGAGGCAAGGGCGGTGGCCGCGGACCCATCCAGTTCCCCGTGGAGGTGCGGCCCGTGGAGTCGCGCGACGTGGAGTACGTCGTCTCCGCGGTGGGCTCGGTGGAGGCCTTCGAGCAGGTGCAGATCACCGCGCGCGTGGCGGGCGTGGTGGAGCAGGTGCGCTTCATGGAAGGCCAGTCGGTGAAGAAGGGCGAGGTGCTCGCGGAGATCGAGCCCACGCGCTACAGCATCGCGGTGCGCTCGGCGCAGGCGGCGCTGGAGAAGGCGCAGGCCTCGAAGGCCGAGGCGGAGGCGGCGGCCGGGCGGCGCACGGCGGCCAACGAGGCGAGGCCGGGGCTGCTGCCGGCCGAGCAGATCGACACCGCGGAGGCCCGGGCGCGCACCGCCGCGGCGGATGCGAGCGCGGCGCGGGCGGCGGTGGAGCAGGCCGAGCTGAACCTGCGGGACGCGTACGTGAAGGCGCCCATGGCGGGGGTGCTGCAGACGCGCACGGTGCAGACGGGGCAGTACGTGCAGCCGGGCACGGTGCTGGCCACGCTGCTGCGGCGCGAGCCTCTGCTCCTGCGCTTCGCCGTGCCCGAGGCGGACGTGGCGCGGCTGAAGCCGGGCATGCCGGCGCGCTTCACGGTGCGCTCGGACTCGCGCACGTACACGGGGAAGATCAGCTACGTGGCGGACGCGGCGGATGCGGCCAGCCGCATGGTGAAGGTGACGGTGGAGGTGGGCGGAGAGGAGGCCAAGGCCCTGCGGCCGGGCTCCTTCGCCACGGTGTCGGTGCCGGTGGAGACGGCGAAGGGGGCTCCGGTCATCCCCCAGACGGCGGTGCGCCCCAGCGATCGCGGCTTCCTGGCCTTCGTGGTGCAGGACGGCAAGGCGCGCGAGCGCGTGGTGGAGCTGGGCCTGCGCACGGCGGATGGGCTCGTGGAGGTGCGCGAGGGCCTCAAGCCCGGCGAGCAGCTCGTGGTGCGTGGCGGAGAGGCGCTCAAGGACGGAGCCGGGGTCCGGATCTCCGAGGCTCCCAAGCCCGCCTTCACCGGTGAGCCGCGCCAGGAAGTGGATGCGAGCGCGGGAGGCTCGGGCCGATGAGCATCACGGATGTCTGCATCAAGAAGCCCGTCTTCGCGTGGATGCTGATGGCGGCGACCATCGTCTTCGGACTGGTGGCGTCCCAGCGCATCGGCATCAGCCAGTACCCGGACGTGGACTACCCCGTCATCGGTATCAACGTGACGTGGGAGGGAGCCTCTCCGGAAGCGGTGGAGAACGACATCATCGAGCCGCTCGAGGAAGCGGCGATGCAGGTGGAGGGCGTCAAGGCCATCACCTCCCGCTCGGGCCAGGGCGGGGGCAGCATCTCGGTGGAGTTGGATCTCTCGCGCAACGTGGACCAGGCGCTTCAGGACGTGACGTCCAAGGTGAGCCAGGCGCAGCGGCGGCTGCCGCGGGACATCGATCCGCCCGTCATCTCCAAGAGCAACCCGGAGGATCAGCCCATCATGTGGCTGGGGGTGTCCGGGCCCTTCTCGCAGCAGTTCCTCGCCGACTTCACGCGCTACCGGGTGAAGGAGGTGCTGCAGACGGTGCCGGGCGTGGGCGAGGTGACGCTGGGCGGCTCGCTGGAGCGCAACGTGCGCATCTGGGTGGACGCGGAGAAGCTGGACGCGCGGGGGCTCACCGTCGCCGATCTCATCGCCGCGTTGCAGCGTGAGCACGTGGAGCTGCCCGCGGGCCGCATCGAGACGGAGGGCCGCGAGGTCAACGTCCGCGTCATGGGCGAGGCGTTGGATCTGGAGACGCTGCGCCAGTTGGTGGTGCGCGAGGGCAACGGCTCTCCCGTCTACCTGTCCGACGTGGCGCTGGTGGAGGACGGCTTCGAGGACGTGCGCCGCATGGCCCGGGTGGACGGCCAGCCCGCGCAGGGGCTCGGCATCCGCAAGCAGCGTGGCGCCAACGCGGTGGCCGTGGCGCAGGGCGTGCGCGCGAAGCTGGACGAGCTGCGGAAGGACGCGCCCGAGGGCATGGATCTGGGCGTCAACTTCGACTCCACCCGCTTCATCGAGGAGAGCGTCCATGAGATCGAGTTCGAGCTGCTGCTGGCCTGCCTGCTGACGGCGCTGGTGTGCTGGGCGTTCCTCGGCTCGCTCTCCAGTACGTTCAACGTGATCCTCGCCATCCCCATGTCGCTGCTGGGCACGGTGGCGGTCATCTACTTCCTGGGCTTCACCCTCAACACCTTCACGCTGCTGGGCCTGTCACTGGCGGTGGGCATCGTGGTGGATGACGCCATCATGGTGATGGAGAACATCTTCCGGCACGCGGAGGAGGGGAAGCCCCGGGCGCAGGCGGCGAGCGAGGGCACGCGGGAGATCACCTTCGCGGCGCTGGCGGCCACGCTGGCGGTGGTGGCCATCTTCATCCCCGTCATCTTCATGCAGGGGGTGATCGGCAAGTTCTTCCTCCAGTTCGGCGTGACGCTGTGCGTGGCGGTGCTGCTGTCCTATGTGGAGGCCATCACCCTGGCGCCGGCGCGGTGCGCGCAGCTCCTCAAGACGGGCCGCGAGAACCGCGGCCGGGTGGGCCTGGCGGTGGATCGGGCCTTCACGTGGCTGGAGCACCACTACGGGAAGGTGCTGGCGCGGGGGCTGGCGCGGCCCTGGTGGGTGCTGGGCGGCGCGCTGGCGCTGCTGGCGCTCTCCGGCTTCGCCTTCAAGAGCCTGTCGAGCGAGTTCGTCCCCTCGCAGGATCAGGGCCGCATCATGGTGCGGCTGCAGACGGCGGTGGGCAGCACGGTGGAGGAGACGGACCGGCTCTTCCTGAGGGCCGAGGAGTTCCTGAGCAACCGGCCCGAGGTGACGCGCCTGTTCGCGGTGGTGGGCGGCGGCGGCAGCGGGGTGAACGGCGGCATGCTGTTCGTCACCCTGGTGCCCCAGGACGAGCGCATGACGATGGCCGAGTTCAACCAGGTCATCCGCAAGGAGCTCAACTCGTACCCCGGCCTGCGCGCGGTGGTGATGGATCTGTCGCAGAGCGGCTTCACCGGCTCGCGCGGCTTCCCGGTGGAGTTCAGCGTGCGGGGCGCGGACTGGGAGCGGCTCATCGAGTCCAGCACGGATCTGCGCGAGCAGCTCCAGGCGAGCGGCAAGGTGGTGGACCTGGACACGGACTACCAGTTGGCCATGCCGGAGCTGCGGATCACCCCGGACCGGGCGCGCGCCGCGGACCTGGGGGTGTCCATGCAGGACGTGGGCTCCACCCTCAACGCCCTGGTGGGCGGGGTGCGCGTGGGCCGGTACAGCACCGGCGGGCGCCGCATCGACGTGCGGCTGCGCCTCATGAAGGATCAGCGCTCGCGGCCGGAGGATCTGTCCATCTTGAAGGTGCGCACCGGCTCCGGCGAGCTGGTGCCGCTCTCCTCGCTGGTGACGCAGGAGGAGCGTCCGGCGCTCCAGGCCATCACCCGCAAGGACCGGGAGCGCGCCATCAGCGTCTTCGCCAACGTGGCCCCCGGCGCCACCCAGCAGGAGGCGATGGAGACGGTGCAGAAGCTGGCGAAGGAGCTGCCCGGCGGCACGCGCGTGGTGTTCGGCGGCTCCAGCGTGGCCTTCCAGGAGTCCATGGACAGCCTCCTCTTCGCCCTCTTCCTGGGCATCGGGGTGGCCTACATGGTGCTGGCCTCGCAGTTCAACTCGTTCCTCCACCCCGTGACGGTGCTCACCATCCTCCCGCTGTCGGTGGCGGGAGCGGCCTTCGCGATGTGGGGCACCAACACGACGCTCAACATCTTCAGCATGATCGGCCTGCTGCTGTTGATGGGCATCGTGAAGAAGAACTCCATCATCCTGGTGGACTACGCGCTGCTGCAGCGCGAGCAGGGCGCGAACGCGGTGGACGCCATGCAGCGGGCGGGACCGGTGCGCCTGCGGCCCATCCTCATGACGTCGCTGGCGACGATGATGGCGGCGGTGCCCGCGGTGCTGGCGCTGGGCGCGGGCAGCGAGACGCGCGCGCCCATGTCCGTGGCCGTGCTGGGAGGCCTCTCGGTGTCCACCGTGCTCAGCCTGCTGGTGGTGCCCGCCTTCTACGTGGTGGCGGACCGGATGAAGGTGCGGTTGGATCGGTTCCGCGGCCGCTCCGGGGACTCCGACGAGCATGACGCGGGCTCCGGTGGCGAGGCCCCGCCCGTCACCGAGGCCGACAAGCCCCGGCTCGCGGGGAGCTGAACGTGTCGTGGATTCGCGGGCCCCTCGTGGATTTTTGAGGGGTCCGCGGGCCTCGAGGCCCCTGATGTCGCGGGGTTGACGTTCGGCCGGTTGCTTGCAAAGCCCTCCGGGTTTCCCTCAAGGGGGTATGCATGCGTCACGCGGTGGTGTTCGGCGCGCTGGTGGCCGTGGGGTTGCTGTCCGCACCCAGGGCCGAGGCGTGCGGTGGTTTCTTCTGTGCCCAGGCGCCCATCGATCAGGCCGGAGAGCGCATCGTCTTCGGCGTCAGCGGCAACTCGGTCGAGGCCCACATCCAGATCCAGTACGCGGGTGAGGCGGAGAAGTTCGCCTGGGTGGTGCCGGTGCAGGCCAGGCCCACGCTGAGCCTGGGGTCGGCGCAGCTCTTCACGTACCTGGACGGCGTGACGCAGCCGCGCTTCCAACTCCAGTGGGAGCCGTCGTGCCAGCCCCTCTTCCCGGGACCCATCTTCTCGCCGCCGATGGAGGACGCCGCCCCGGGCTCGGCGGGCGGGGACGGTGGAGTCGTGGTGGTGGGGCGCGAGGACGTGGGGCCCTATGACGCGGCCACCCTCACCGCGGACGACGCGGTGGCGCTGCGCACCTGGCTGACCACCAACGGCTACGACATCCCCGAGGCGGCCGGGGACGCGCTGTCTCCGTACGTGGGCAACGGCTACTACTTCGTGGCGCTCAAGCTGCGGCAGGACAAGGACGTGGGAGATCTGCGGCCCATCGTGCTGAAGTTCGAGGGCAACCGCCCCTGCGTGCCCATCCGCCTCACGGCGATCGCGGCGCGCCCGGACATGCCCATCATCGCCTACGTGCTGGCGGAGAAGCGCGCCATCCCGCTGAACTACCGGCACGTCCTCATCAACCCCACGCGCGTGGACTGGCTGGGGGGCGGCCGCAACTACCCGATGGTGGCCACCGAGGCGGTGGACGAGGCGGGAGGCCACGCGTTCCTCACCGAGTTCGCCGGGAGCGCCACGACGTTCGCGCAGAACTTCGCGCAGGGCGCTGGCCGCAACTATGACACCCAGATGCTCGCGGGCATCGCGCACCCGGTGGACTTCACCCAGGCGATGCTCACCCAGGGCTTCCTGGGGGACACCGCGGTGCAGGGCCTGCTGCGCAAGTACATCCCCATGCCGGCCTCGCTCGTGCCGCGCGTGCCGGAGTCCCAGTTCTACAACTCCATGTGGAGCTACCGGGCCGACATCGACTCGGATCCGGGACGGCCGGCCTTCGATGCGCGGGGCTTCGCGCAGGAGCTGGAGACGCAGGTGGTGCAGCCGCTGAAGGGGGCCATCTCCCTGCTCAACGCCCACCCGTACCTCACGCGGCTCTACACCACCATGTCCGCCCAGGAGATGACGGTGGATCCGGACTTCGACTTCAACTCGGACGCGCCGGACGTCTCCAACGTCTTCACCGCGAAGGCCCGCTTCCAGAGCTGCCAGGAGGACTTCTCGAAGCGCGAGGTGCGCATCGAGCTGCCGGATGGGCGCTTCTTCTTCACGAAGTTCAACCAACCCATCACCCAGGGCCCGAGCGCCGAGCGCGTGGAGCAGTACAGCGAGGTGGGTGCGCCCGCCGTCATCCAGGACAACAGCCCCGTCATCCTGGGGGTCATCCAGAATCTGGGAGGCGGGCTGGCCGGGCAGGGCTGTGGCTGCGGTGCCACGGACGCGGGCTCGGTGGCCCTGCTGACCCTGGTGTTCGGCGCGTGGAGCCTGCGCCGCCGCCGCTAACTCCCCCTCCCTCCGGGAGAGAGGTTCTCCCGGGGGTCACTTCGCCGAGTGGACATCCTTCGCGTACTGCACGAGGGCCTCCTCGGCCTCGGGCCCCGTCCACCCGAGCGGCACCATGCGCTCCAGCTTCTTCCCGTTCACCGAGACGATGAAGTAGCGATCGCAGCGATCGCCCTCGCCATAGGAGATGCCCAGCCGCAGGCCGAGCTGCCGCGCCCGGGTTTCGAGCCGGGCCGTGGTGGAGGTCGAATAGAAGCGGGGGAGGATGAGCACGCCTCCGCTTCAACCAGAAGCCGTGGCCTCATTGAAGGACCACCTGGGGCGTCACCTCCTGGGGCCACCCTGTAGGGTGGGCTGGCTCACGGGCGGCGCTTCTTCGCCAGCCAGCGGCTCACCCGCACCTTCCCGAAGCGTCTGCCGAACAGGTACCAGGTGAAGACGGCTCCGAAGATCGCCGCTGACAGGGCGATGCCCAGCAGGCCCAGCACCGGCAGGCCGTGGTACTGCCACGGCGTCTGCGCGAACGAGATGAACGCTCCCACGATGAGCCCGCATGCGCACAGGCCCATGAACATCACGATCGCCGCGCTGCGCAGGTTGTCGTTGAGCTTGTCGAACTGCTCGGCCCGCACCGTCACGCTGAACTTCCCCGACTCCAGGTCCAGCAGGATCTGCGAGAGCTGCGTGGGCAGATCCTGGGCCAGGGACTGGAAGCGGAGCAGCGTGCGCATCAGCCCGCCCTGGAGCTGGCTCGGATCATACCGGTCCGCCAGGAGCTCCTTGGCGTACGGCATCGCCACCTCGAGGATGTTCAGGTCCGGGTACAGGGTGCGCAACATGCCCTCGGTGGACACCGAGGCCCGGCTCAGCAGCGCGTACTCCTTGGGAATGCGGATCCGGTATTTCACCGCCAGGTCCAACAGCTCGCGCATGAGGCTGCGCGCGTCCACCTGGCCCAGCGTCATGGGCAGGTGCCTGCCGAGCAGCCCTTCGATGTCGTTGCGGAAGCCCACCAGGTTGGCCCGGGCGTCCGGCACGCCCACGCGGTAGAGGATGCGCGCCACCGATTCGCTGTCCTTGAGCGCCACGGCCAGCGCGAGCATCACCAGCGTCTCCTGCATGGCGCGCGACAGCCGGCCCACCACCCCGAAGTCCAGCAGCGCCAGCCGGTTGCCCTCGAGCACCAGGAGGTTGCCCGGGTGGGGATCTCCGTGGAAGAGCCCGTCCTCGAAGAGCTGCCGGAAGCTCGCGTCCAGGAGGTGGCCCGCCACCTCCCGCCGGTCCTCCGGAGACAGCTCCGCCTGGTTGATCTTCACCCCGCGGACGAACTCCATGGTCAGCACCGTGCGGCTGCTGAGCGCGTCGTACACGCGCGGAATCTTCATGTACGGCCGGTTGCGGTTGTTCTCGAGGAAGGCCCGGATGTTCGAGGCTTCGTGCACGAAGTCCAGCTCCTCGTGGATGGCCCGGTCGAACTCGTCGATGATGCCGGTGGGCGAGTAGATGCCCGTCTCCTCCACCACCGCCTCCAGCAGCCTCGCCAGCGAGCGCAGCACCACCAGGTCCGAGTCGATCTGCTCGGAGATGCCCGGCCGCTGCACCTTCACCACCACCTCCTCGCCCTCCAGCGTCACTGCCCGGTGCACCTGGGCGATGGAGGCCGCCGCCAGCGGCTGGGGATCGATCTGCTTGAAGAGCGAGTCCGCCTCGCTGCCCAGCGACTCGCGGATCTGCGAGTACACCTGTTCGAGCGGGAAGGGCTCCACATGGTCCTGCAGCGTGGACAGCTCCTCGATGTACTCGGCGGGCAGCAGGTCGGCGCGCGTGGAGAGGATCTGCCCCAGCTTCACGAAGGTGGGGCCGAGATCATTGAGCAACATCCGGAAGCGGCGCGCGGTGGAGGCGCGCTGGGCCTCGGGGGAGACCTCCACCTTCTCCCGCCGCCCGAGCTGGCGCCACAAGCCCGCCCGCTCCAGCCACTCGCCGAAGCCGTGGCGCGCTGCGATGACCCCAATCTGCCGGACGCGGTTCAAATCCTGGAGGAGCACGGTGGCCGGCACCTTTCCACGGGGCCGGGCCGCCCGCAAACCCCAAGAGGCCCCGCTGGAGCCCGCTCAGGCCGCCTCGGAGGCGGGCGCGGAGGCGGGCTCCCCCTGGGGCCGGGGCATGGGTCCAAAACGCAACAACAGGTAGCCCACCACCGCGGACAGCAGGGAGCCGAGCAGGATGCCCAGCTTCGCCTCCGTGAGCAGCTCCGGCTCGTTGGCGAAGGCCAGTCCCGCCACGAACAGGGCCACCGTGAAGCCGATGCCGGCCACCACCGACACCCCGTGCACTTGCAGCGCCCGCGCCCGCCCCGGCATGTCCGACACCCCCGCCTTCACCGCCACCCAGGTGAAGAGGAAGATGCCCACCTGCTTGCCGACGAAGAGGCCGAGCACCACGCCCAGCGGCAGGGGCTTGAGCAGATCCGACAGGTGCATCCCCTCCAGGGAGATGCCCGAGTTGGCCAGGGCGAACAGCGGGACGATGGCGTACGCGGACCAGCCGTGCCACAGGTGCACGAAGCGGGTGAGCGGCGGCTCGATGTCCTCGAGCTGCTCCTCGATGTGCAGCAGCTGGTTGGTGCGCACGGACTCGTCCTCGGGCTCGCGCAGCAGCGTGCCGATGAAGCCGTGCAGCTCCTCCAGCACCTCCCGGCCACGGCGCACGGGCCGGGCGGGGATCATCATGCCCACGACCACGCCCGCGATGGTGGCGTGCACGCCGCCGTGGTGCATGGTGTACCAGAGCCCGCCGAGCAGCGCCGCGTACACCAGCCCGTTGCGCACGTAGAACTTGTTGCAGGCCGCGAGCACCACGGTGATGCCCAGCGCCGCCAGCAGCCACTCCACGTGCAGCCCGGTGCCGTAGAACATGGCGATGACGAGGATGCCGCCGATGTCGTCGAAGATGGCCAGCGCGGTGAGGAACACCACCAGCCCGTGGCTCACCCGGCCCTTGAGCAGGGTGAGGCAGCCGATGGCGAAGGCGATGTCCGTGGCCATGGGGATGGCCCACCCCTTGAGCGCCGGCGTGCCCGCGTTGAGCGCCACGTAGATGCCGGCCGGCACCACCATTCCGCCCACCGCCGCGATGAGCGGCAGCATGGCCTTGGACAGGGTGCGCAGCTCTCCGGCGGCCAGCTCCCGCTTGATCTCCATCCCCACCAGGAAGAAGAAGATCGTCATCAACCCGTCGTTGATGAATTCACGGACGGTGAAGTGGACGAGGGTGTTGCCCGTACCGAGGGCCAGGGAGGCATCGAAGATGCCCGTGTAGGTGCTGGCCCAGGGAGAGTTGGCCCAGACCATGGCCACCACGGCGCAGAGGGCCAGGAGGATGCCGCCGCTGGCTTCCAGCCTGAAGAACGCCTGGACGGGGGCGACGGCGGCCTTGAAGAGACGGGGGACGGGAACGGGCTGGACGGTGCTGGGGGGGGTCTCCATGGCGCGGCGAAGGTTGCCTTCCCGGGTGGATCGGGCCAACCGTTTTCGGAGGAGGTACTCACGATTTTTCCGGCCCGGGACGGCCGCATGTCAGGGGAGCATGCTAGCCATCAGCGGAGTAGGAAAGGGCGGGTGGACGGCAGAAGTCATGTGTTCTGTTGATCCGGAACCAGACGCATGACACAAGGGGCGGCGATGGGCGCGACGCAAGCGAAGGCAGGCAAGGGACACGGGGACGAGGCCGAGGCGCCGGTGGAGGCCACGGCCGAGCCGGCGGCGGGGGCGCGGGAGATTGGCGCGCTCACCCCGATGATGCGGCAGTACCTCGAGGTGAAGGCGCTCAACCCGGACGCCATCCTCTTCTTCCGGCTGGGGGACTTCTACGAGATGTTCTTCGAGGACGCGGTGCGCGCCTCGGAAGCTCTTGCAGATCACCCTCACGGCGCGGGCGAAGAACGCGGAGAAGGTGCCCATGGCGGGGGTGCCGTACCACTCGGCGCGCCGCTACATCGCGAAGCTGGTGGAGCACGGGCTGAAGGTGGCCATCTGCGAGCAGGTGGAGGAGGCGGGCAGCGGGCCGGGCCTCGTCCGGCGCGAGGTGACGCGCGTCATCACCCCCGGCATGGTGCTGGACGAGGAGGCGCTCGAGCCCCGGGCGAGCAACTTCCTGGCCGCGGTGTACCCGGGAGCGCAGGGCTTCGGGGCGGCGCTGTTGGAGGCCTCCACGGGCGAGTTCTTCAGCCTGGAGGCGGAGACCACGCAGGAGCTGGTGGAAGCGCTGGCCCGGGTGGAGCCGAGGGAGCTGCTGGTGCCCGAGGGGGAGAAGGACTCCCCGGACACGGCCTTCATCGTGTCGCGGTTGGCCCGGCCCCCGGCGGTGGCGGAGCTGGAGAAGGCGGCCTTCGAGCCCCAGCGGGCCACGATCTACCTGCGCGGTCACTTCGCGGTGCAGTCGCTGGAGGCCTTCGGGCTGCAGGACGCGCCCCTGGCCACCGGGGCGGCCGGCGCGGCGCTGCGCTACCTGAAGGACACGCAGAAGACGGCCGCCGCCCACGTGGACCGGCTCAGCCGGCACCACCGGGGCGTGCACCTCCTCATGGACGAGGCCTCCCGCTCCAACCTGGAGGTGCTGCGCACCCTGCGGGATGGGGGACGCAAGGGCTCGCTGCTGGGGGTGCTGGACAGGACGGCCACGGGACTCGGGGGGCGCAAGCTGGCCCGGTGGCTGGCCGCGCCCCTGTGCTCGCTGCCGGAGATCAACGCGCGGCTGGACGCGGTGGAGGAGCTGGCCCAGCGCAGCGTGTGGCGCGAGGAGATGACGAGCCTCCTGAAGGAGGTGGGCGACATCGAGCGGCTGTGCGGCCGGTTGTCGCTGGGAGCGGGCAACGCGCGTGACTTGAGGGCGCTGGGATTGTCGCTGGCGCAGCTGCCCCGGCTGGGGGCGGTGCTGGCGCGCTGCGAGTCGCCGCTGCTCAAGTCGCTGGCGGGGCCGCTCGGCGCGCTGCCGGAGCTGACGGAGCTGCTCCTGAGCGCGGTGGTGGACGAGCCGCCCACGGGCCTCAAGGAGGGCGGCTTCATCCGCCCGGGCTTCCACGCCGAGCTGGACAAGCTGGTGGAGCTGTCCACCTCCGGCAAGGACTTCCTGCTGAAGATTGAAATGCGGGAGCGGGAGCGGACGGGCATCAACTCGCTGAAGATCCGCTACAACAGGGTGTTCGGGTACTACCTGGAGGTGACGAAGGCGAACCTGCACCTGGTGCCCTCGGACTACATTCGCAAGCAGACGATGGTGGGGGCCGAGCGCTTCATTACTCCGGAAGCTCAAGGAGTACGAGGAGAAGGTGCTCACGGCGGAGGAGCGCCGGAGCACGCTGGAGCTGGAGCTCTTCGAGCAGTTGCGGGCGCAGGTGGTGAAGGAAGCGCCGCGGCTGCGCTCGGCGGCGGAGGCGGTGGCCACGGCGGATGCGTTGCTGTCCTTCGCGCGGTGCGCGGCCGAGTACGGCTACGTGCGGCCGGAGGTGGACGAGTCCGAGGTGCTCTCCATCACGGCCGGGCGCCACCCGGTGGTGGAGCGGATGCTGGGGGCGGGGGAGGCGTTCGTCCCCAACGACGTGAAGATGGACTCGGAGGACGCGCAGATCCTCGTCATCACGGGCCCCAACATGGCGGGCAAGAGCACGGTGATGCGGCAGGTGGCGCTGACGGTGCTGATGGCGCAGGCGGGCAGCTTCGTGCCGGCGGGCGCGGCGCGGATCGGCCTGTCGGATCGCATCTTCACGCGCGTGGGAGCGGCGGACAACCTGGCGCGAGGGCAGTCCACCTTCATGGTGGAGATGACGGAGACGAGCCACATCCTGCACCACGCCACTCGGCGCAGCCTGGTGGTGTTGGACGAGATTGGCCGAGGCACGTCCACCTACGACGGATTGTCGATCGCCTGGGCGGTGGCCGAGCACCTGCACGACAAGGTGGGGGCGAGGACGCTCTTCGCCACGCACTACCACGAGCTGGTGGACCTCCCCCGGGAGAAGCCCCGGGTGAAGAACATGTGCATCGCGGTGAAGGAGCAGGGCGGCAAGGTGCTCTTCCTGCGCAAGCTGGTGTCGGGAGGGGCCAACCGCTCCTACGGGATCGAAGTGGCGAGGCTCGCGGGGCTGCCGCCCGAGGTGGTGACGCGGGCGAGGGACATCCTGCAGAACCTCGAGTCCGGTGAGTTCGACGACAGCGGGCGGCCGAGGCTGGCGAGGCGGACGTCGTCGCGCGCGCCGTCGCCGGGGCAGTTGGGACTGTTCGGCGGCGCCGAGCCGGGGCCGAAGCTGGAGCCCTCGCACCAGAAGGTGCTGGAGGCGCTCCGGGGCGTGAAGGTGGACGAGACGACGCCGATGGAAGCGCTCAACCTGCTGGCGAAACTGCAACGTGAGCTGAAGTAGGGGAGGGCAATAGAGGGGGTGCTCCTGGAACGTGGTGCCCACGTCAGCAGGGTGGCCTACACTGCGTATGGAACCCATGTCCGATCTGGTGCGCCGCGCCCTTACCGCTCTCTTCGAGCACACGTCCGACGGCGTGCTGGTGCTCGATCTCCAGTACCGGCTGGTGGAGGCCAATGCCGCCGCGCAGCAACTGCTGGGGGAGTCTGGCGACGCGCTCCGGGGGAGGCCCATCTCGGAGCTGCTGCCGCAGTGGACGCCGCCCGAGCCGTTGTCCCCGGAGGAGCCGCCGCAGGAAGGCGAGTGGGTGTGGCACGGGACGGCGAGGACTCCGCGCCATGCACATGTGCTGCGGGTGCGTTGCGTGCCCCTGCCGGAAGGCCGGGTGCTGGTGCTGCGAGACCTGACGGCGCAAGCGGAGGTCGAGGCCTCGCTGCGCCATCAGAAGGAGTATTACGAGTCGCTGGTCCTGCACAGCCCGGTGGCCATGATCACGGTCAACCTCCGCTTCAGCGTGGTGTCCTGGAACCCGGCGGCCGAGCGGCTGTTCGGTTACACGGCCCGGGAGGCGAAGGGCCGGAACATCCTGCAGTTGTTGGCGGGAGCGGGCCCGATGCGGGAGGAGGCCGAGGCCACCACGCGTGAGGCGCTCGAGCGAGGCCGGGTGCAGCTTGTCACCCGGAGGCTGCGCAAGGACGGGACGCTGGTGGACGTCGAGCTTCCTGGCGCTGCCGGTGATGGTGCAGGGGGAGCGGGTGGGCTTCGTCGCCATCTATCACGACCTCACCGAGCTGCGCCGGCTGCACGAGCAGGAAGTGGCGCACCTGCGCACCATCCAGACCGAGCGTGAGCGGGCGGATCAACTCTTGCTCAACATCCTGCCGAAACCGGTGGCGGACCGGCTCAAGAATGGCCAGCGGATCATCGTGGAGAACTTCCCGGACGTGACGGTGCTGTTCGCCGATCTGGTGGACTTCACGCGCTTCGCCGCGCAGCACACGCCGCCGGACGTGTTGCAGGTGCTGAACATGGTCTTCTCCATCTTCGACCAGCTCACGGACGAGCTCGGGGTGGAGAAGGTGAAGACGATCGGTGACGCGTACATGGCGGTGGGAGGGCTGTCGCTGCCGAGGATCGACCATGCCGAGGCGATGGCGGCTCTGGCGCTGGCCATGCGCGCCGAGGTGTTGAAGCTGGGAGATCAGTTGCAGATTCCGCTGCATCTGCGGATTGGTCTGCACTCGGGTCCGGTGACGGCGGGAGTCATCAGCGGTAAGAAGTTCGCCTATGACCTGTGGGGCGACACGGTGAACACGGCGAGCCGCATGGAGTCGCACGGCGTGGTGGATGGCATCCACCTGTCCGAAGCGGTCTACGAGCGGCTGCGGGACCGCTACCGCTTCCAGGACCAGGGCGTCGTCCACGTGAAGGGGAAGGGGCCCATGCGGACCTGGCTGTTGCTCGGAGCCCAGTGAGCCGGAACCAAATGAAAAACCCCTGCCACCCGGAAGGGAAGCAGGGGTAGGTCAGGTGGCCGGGTACCTTCAGCCCGGCGTCAACCGGAAGACCACGGTGCCGCTGCAGCTATTGCCGCTGTAGCAGCCCGCGCGCAGCTCGTAGGTGCCACTGGTGGTGGCGGTGTACTGGATGAAGGAGGACAAGCCACCGCAGTTGTCATCGTTGTAGGCCACCTGGGTGGCGCTGGTGCCGAACAGGCGCAGGTAGGTGTCCCCCGTGGCCGTGGCCCCCGTCAGGTTGCAGGTGCCCACCTCCACTTTGTCCCCTGCCTTCAAGGTGAAGGTGCGGTTGACGGTGTTCTGCTGGGCGCTGTTGGTGTTGGTGGCGCTGTAGGTGAGCGGCTCGATCTTCGCGGCGGGGATGACGTTGAAAACCACGGTGCCGCTGCAGCTGTTGCCGCCGTAGCAGCCCGCACGCAGCTCGTAGCTGCCGCTGGCGGGCACGGTGTAGCGGATGAAGGAGGCGAGGCCACCGCAACTGTCATCGTTGTAGGCCACCTCGGTGCTGCTGACGCCAAACAGGCGCAGGTAGGTATCCCCCGTAGCCGTGGCGCCCGTCAGACCGCAGGTGCCGACCTCTAGCGTGTCTCCCACGTTCAAGGTGAGGGTCCGGTTGGAGGTGTTCTGCTGGGCGCTGTTGGTGTTGGAGGCGCTGTAGGTGAGGGAGCCGGCGGGAGGCGGGGGAGTGCTCGCCACGCATGTGTTGGAGCTACTGCAGGTGTAGCCGCTGCCGCAGGTTCCGCACGAGAGCGTACCGCCACAGCCATCTGGAATCGTTCCGCACTGCGCGCCCTTCGAGGCACACGTCGTGGGAGAACAGGTGCTGTCGAGGGTGAACAGGTCCATCGTCGCGTACGTCACGTTGTTACTGGAATTCTGGCCACCGACGATGAGCGCCGAGCCATCCGCCAGCGAGTCCACGCTGAAGCCGAAGCTGTACTGGGGAATGCTGATCTGCCCGACGATGACCCACTGCTGTTGCACGGAGTCGAACCACTCAATGGACTGATCCCAATAACCAGCCACCATCAAGAGCTGGCCGTCGAGGAGCACGAGCTTGCCTTGCCAATGGTCACGGTTGAGTTGTGGCAGCGTCGTCCAGGTATTCGTGGACACATCGTAGCGCTGGACATTGTAGGTTTCTCCACCAATCAGGATGCGTCCGTCGGAGAGAAGGACTGCGGAAGGTTGGCGATTGGGGAAGGGAGACGACGCACGGGTGGACCACGTCCCCGTCCCGGGATCATAGATCTCGACCGAGGTCTGTACTGCCGCCGTGGAGCCGACCCCGCCCATGACCAGAACGCGATTGTCGGGAAGCTTCACTGCCACGTGCTCATTGCGTCCCAGTGTCAGCGACCCCGTCGCCGTCCAGGTGTTGGTGGTGGGATCGAAAAGGTACGCGTTCGCACTGTAGCCGTTCCCACCGGCCACCAGGACCCGGCCACTGGCCAGCAACGTGGCGGTGTGCGTGTAAGAGGGAAATGGCATGGGCGACATCTCAGTCCAGGTGTTCGTCCCGGGGTTGTAGCGCTCCACCGATGCCATGGTCCCATTCCAATCAAGGCCACCCAGCACCAGCACCGAGCCGTCCTGCAGGAGCACCGTGGTGTGCAGCCGCCGCGCTTTGTGCATCGGCGCCACGAAGGACGTCGTCTGCGTTGCTGGGTTGTACATTTCCGCGGTTGTTGTCGTACTACCGAACTGGTCGACAGCACCGCTCACGAAGAGCACCCTGCCATCCAGCAGCTTCGTGGATGTGTGTTGGTAGCGGGCCTGCTGGAGCGGCCCCACCGTCCGCACCAACTCCTGGCTCACCAATTGCTTGGTCTGCTCCTCCTCTCGCCCTTCACTCATCTCCCCGGGTCCACAGGCCCACAGCCCCATCGCCAGGACTGCCATGGCGTATTGCTTCCTCATGTTGCATTCCCCCGCGTGAACAGATTTCGCGGGGCTGACTACCAGCGGCTCTGGGCTGGTGCTGTGAAGCACCTCACTCAAGGGAGGTGAGCACGTTCACAAGGAGCGCCGAAGACTTACAGAGCAGCCTCAAACACCCGGCCCGTCTTTTTTCTCCAGGAGATGGCTGCGCAATGAGGTGAGGGCCTGGAAGAGCGGGTCGGTGCTCTTGCGATGGAGCGCTCCCGTCAGGTATTGCGTCTGGCACCATGCTTCGTCCAACGCTCCCTCCTCCTTGCGAGGATAGAGCGGGATGAAGTCCGTGCGATCAGGCAGATGCTCGGCCCCCATTTGCAGTTCGATGCGGCGGCGGATCTCCTGCAACCACGCGCCCGCGTTGAGGCTCTGGGTTCCCGTGAAGACGAGGAGCACATAGCGGTAGTGGCCCGCCACGCCCCCAGTGGGCGCGGGCAGCACGATGGCACCCCGGACGAAGGGCAGCCCGCTCACCACCTCGGCCACCTCGGCCGCCGGGTAGACGCGGCCCTCCCGCCGGGCCGTGCGCGGGCCTCCGTAGTGGTATACCCCGTATGCACGCGTCAGGACCAGGTAGCCTGGTGGGCGCTCCTTGTCTGGCAGCAGGGTGAAGACTCCCAGGTCTCCGGGCGCCTCCTGGCCACTCATGTTCACATCGCGCAAGGCCCAGGAACGGCCTGGCGCGGGAGGCGCCTCGGTGTGTACGTCCCTGACCCGACGCGGGGAGCAGAGCACCGTTCCCCCCGCCGCCGGATCCACGAGCGCGTTCGAGGAGGGCACTGCGGACAATCCACACTGCTGGACCCAGGCACGCCACCCCTGCCAGTCAATGGGCTCCTCGGGGTTGCGGAACCAGTGGGCCACGTTCTTGAGTGGCGTACGGGTGCGCAACAGCACGTCCCGCAGGGCCGGGCTGACGCCGAGCGCGCGCACCGGATGCTGGGTGAGCAGCGCGGGGTTTGCCTCGATGTCCTGCAACTCGAGGTGGAGGTACGTGGCCCCGCGCAGCAACGTGGTGAAGAGAAAGGCCGGCAGGTGCTGCAGCGGGTGATAGCCGGGTGCGGCGAGGTGCTCGCCCGGACTCAGGCCGAAGGTGAGCATCCCGTCCACCAACGCCCCGCGCCACGCATCCTCCGCGGTGAGCAGCACCGGCGTGCCCGCGGGTTCCACCAGGGGGGAGAACAGCAGCCCCACCGGTTCCTCTGGCTTGTAGGTGTGCGAGGTGAAGGCTGGAGACGCCTGCCCCCCGTTCTGCAGCATCTGCTTTTCGAATCCCTCCACGAGCAGCACCTGATGGGGTTCGGTGGCGATGTGCTCGGGTTGGAGCAGGGCGAGTCGCCGCGCGATGAAGCGCTTGCCCTGTGGGGGCAGGTAGCTGATGCAGGCACCCAGGCCCAGCGCCGCCGCGAGTGAGATGAGCAGCTCGCTTCCCACCGAGTACAGCAGGCAGACCTTGGCTCCAGGCTTGACGCCCTGACGGGCCCACTCGGTGGCCCGCCGCGCCGCCTGTTCCTGCAAGGTGCGGTAGCTCAGGACCTGCCAGCCGCTCCTCCGGTCGTAGCACCGCAGGGCGATGCGATCGCTACTGCCGTGGCGCACGACGACGTCATGGAAGAAGTCGTACTGCTGTCCCACCCGGCTCTTGAGCGGAGCGCCGCGGCCTACGTGCGCCGTGGCCAGGGCGGCGGCGAATCCATCCGCATCCGCCCAGCTCTCCTGCTGCCAGGCGGGCACTCCCGCTTCCGCGGGAGTACCCGTCTCGAGCTGCTCGAGGATCTTCCTGACGTCGAAGGGCATCCGTCTACTCCCGCCTGCGCCGCCGCGAGTGCAGGCCCAGGAGCGTTAGCATGGCCAACAGGCTGGCGCTTCCCATGCCGGTAGCGGAGCAACCCCCTCCGCGACCCGTCAGGAACTGGCCTACTCCCTTTACGGGGAGTGTCACTTCAGGCGTGGAGGCGTCTTGCAACTTGATCTGCACCTCGCCCGTGACCTCACCCGCCTTGTCGGGGCGGAACAGCACGGTGAGCGGGACGCTTCCTTGCGCTGGGATGTCGATGCTGTTCGACGAACCATTCACATTCGCGCTGAATGGAGAACCGTCGGGCTCCTTCATGCTCACGAACACCCTCTGGGCCTGGCTCGAACTGTTCGAAAGGGTGACGGTCTTGGCTTGAGCCACTCCATTCACATCCTCGCGCTCCCAGTTTAGGGAAGGCGGGTCGACGTCCAGGATTCGAAGGGTCGCTTCTCCCTTCAGCTCGATGAACACCACGCGGAGTTGCTGCGGCGATTTCGTGCCAAACTCCAGCTTGGTCAGGGAACTGGTCGGCTCCATGGGCTGGTACTCGACTGTGACAGGCAGGGGAACATCCGGCTCGAGGATCCAGCCGGTCAAGGACAGGAGATCGATCTTGAAGGGCGCTCCGATCTGCGTCACCTCGGGTGCCAGGAAGCTCGATGTTGCTGCTGCTCAAGTTCCTGAGCGTGAACTGCTCTGTCCGTTTGGTGCCTCCAGCACGGACGCTCTTGAAGTCCAGCAGCGTCTTGTCGATGGCGAGGAGGGTGGGGATGCCCTGTCCTTGCAGGGTGACCGCGATCCTGTCGCTCAATTGACCGAAGCCGAGCCGCAGGGTGCAGCCGCTCGTGACCACCTCACTGTCCGGAGTGAAGGTCACGCGCCAGTCCTTCGAGCTGAAGGGCTCCAGGGTGACTCCTCCGGTTGGCACTGTATCCGCCCTGAACTGAGTGCACCCCGGACCGGGATCCACTGTCGCGCTGATGAAGGTAATGGGATCAGCGGTCTCGTTATAGAGGTGTAGGGTCCGATAGGAGGGATTCTTGACGAGCTGCCGCCCGAAATCCAGATCTCTCTCCACCGAGATCTGATCAATGACTCCCTTGCCGACCAGTCTCATCGACACGGGTGCCACGCGTGCCTCGACCGGCGTGACCGTCAATTGGACGTCGAGAGAGCTCTTTTCCACGGTGGGCAGGAATGTCACCGAAACCGGCAGGCTGAACCCCTTACCCAAGGTGTAGGGAAGACTGGCATGCTTTAGTTCGAATGAGCCTACAGCGGCCGCAGGGAGTTTGATCTCATTGACCTGGACCGTCCCCGAGCCAATGTTCTTGATGTTGAAGACTTGTGCGTTGGAAGGACTCCCCACCACGACGCCCACGAACTCCAGCTTGGTGGGATCCAATTGCAGGACAGGGGCCGTTCCTTCACCCCTGACTTCCTTCCAGATGGGCCGGGCATTGGATTCGACCGTGACGAAAGCGCTTTGGATCCCCTCCACGGTCGGCCTGAATTTCAGGGCGATGGGTTTGGTTTCCAAGGGGAGCACGGTCAGTGGGAAACCTGTCCCCCCATCACCCCCTTCGACGCTGAAATCCGAGTCGGTTAGAGCCACGGTTCCCCCATCCGGGGCCGTATCCGTGAAGATCACCCCCTGGATGACCAGGGCGCTTTCACCCTGGTTCAGCACGGACAGTGACCCGGGGACGGATGACTGTAGGTTGGTGCTGCCGAAGTTGACGATACTCGTCGAGGGGAAGACGGCCAGGGCACCCGTGGCCGAGCCCTTCACCGTCAGAATGTGGGACGGGATGGTCTCGGAGTCCGTCTCGATGATGAGATCCGCCTGATAGGTATCGCGAAACTTGGGAGTGTAATTGACGAAGAATTCGACGTAGTTCGCTCGACTGGGCAGCGCTACGGAGCCAGGCGTGAAATTCGTGATGGTGAATGGGCTCGAGCCCGAAGTGCTCGAAATCCGCGCGTTCAGCAGCTTGAGATTGTATTGGCCCGAGTTCTGCAGCCTGACCCCGAGCGTGCTGGTGACCTCCACATCCGTGGTGCCGAAGAGCAGCTCCGCCGAGGGATTCACTACACCAATGCCGTCGATACCTTGTCCCGTCAACGACACCTGCGAAATACCGCCGGTCGCATGCGTGCCGTCAATGGAATTGCTGTAGATCCTCATCGTGCTCGTCACAGGCGCCGCCGTCACCGTCGTCGGCTTGAAGGCCACGTTGACCGTGATGAACCCGTTGGTGGGTGCGATAATCCAGGGCTGGTCGGTCGTAGGAAGCGTCGTCGGGGACACGATGACGTAACCCGCCGGCAGGTCGATCTGTTTGATCAACAGTTCGGCCTTTCCCTGGTTGCTGATGGTGAGCGGCTGCGAAGCACTTGCCAGGTTCAGCTTCTGGGGTGCGAAAATGAGACTGGTGGCGGAAAGATTGATACTGGCTGACAGACCGGTTCCCACCAGGGAGAACCACACGGAGCCACCCACCCCATTGGCTGCATTTGAGTCAATCTTGATCTTGGCGTTGAAGGCGAGATTCGCGTTGGGCATGAATGACACTGGCAGCAGGACAGTGTCCCCAGGAAGAAGTTCGGTCTTGAGTGGGGGCTGGTAATCGAACGGTGGAGACGAAGTCGAGGGATCGATGGCAAACCCCGACAGTGTGAGGTTGGCATCGCCCTCGTTCTTGAGCACCAGGTTCTTCACGCTGCGATCTCCCACGCTCAGATTCCCGAAGTTGAGCTCTGTCAGGTCTGGATTGGTCTCAACGGAGACATTGATCCTGGGCACGGCGCCCTTGCCTTGCAGTCTGATCTGGGGAACAACGGAGGCGTTGCTCCTCACATCGAGCAACTCGCTCACGCTCAAGGTGCTCTGCGGGGTGAATCGCACCGTGATGTCGACGCTTGGTTGGGTTCTGTTGAGATAGACGGGCGCGGACAGGGTCGTGCTGCTGAAGGGGGAACCCGATGCGAACACGAGCGGATCAACCCGGATGGTTTCCGTTCCATCGTTGATGAGCGTGAACGTCTTCTCGGACCAGGACCCCGTCGCCAGGCGGACATTGCCGAAATCGATCTGAGGTGGAGACGAAGCCGGACTGGTAACGACCCGGAGCATGCTGATTCCGCGTCCTGAAAGCGGGATGCTCACCGAACTGTTACCGGGGGTCGGATCGTTGGTCTGGAAGGTGAGATCTCCAGTGAATGAACCGGCCGACGCGGGGTTGAACGTCACCGTGAGCGTCTTCGGACCGCCTGCTTTCGTTACCTCGAGGGTTGGTTTTGGAGAAACCGAGAATGCCGTATGGCTTGTGTCGATCGAGCTGAGCTGAAGCTTCCCGCTGCCCGTGTTGTACAGGACCACCTCAAAAGATGGCGCTCCCGCGACGCCTACGTTGTGATCCGGGAACACGATGCGTGTTCTGTCCACCTGGAGCGTGGGCTGAACTCCCTTTCCACTCAAATCGACCTGGACATCTGCAACCGCTGCCGTGTCCGTACTGAAGAGCCTGAGCTTGCCCAGGACGGACACCTCTGAATCGAGGGTGGGGGCGAACTTCACGTACAGCGTCGTGATGCCAGGAGGCACCTCAAGAGGCGTGGTCCGGTCCCGGGCCGGGTCGAGCGAGAACGACGAATCACCCTCGATGAAGACTTCTGAGAAGATGATCGGACCGGTGCCCGTGTTCTGAAGCGTGACGGGGAGTCTCGAGAAAGAGCCCACGCGCACTTCGTCGAACGGGAGCGGGCCCACGGGCTCGAGCTTGGGCTTCACCCCTCTGCCACTGAGCCTGACGTTGAAGCTCGCGTAGGCCGGATTGGGATCCGTGCTGGTGAAGGCGATGGCGCCCTCCACGCGGGCGTCCGTGACGGTGGGGGCCAGGAACCGCACATCCAGGGTCTGTGTCGAGACGCCCTGGTTCAGGGCCGCCAGGGTGACCGTGCCAGTGGGCTGGTTGGTGATGGTGAAGGCCGCGTGGCTCGGCGTGCCAAAGTTGAGGGTGATGGGGCCCGTGCCCTGGTTGGTCAGGGTGATGGACATCAGCTTCGTCTGCCCGGCGCGCACGTCACCAAAAGACAATTCCGGGGTGGGACTCACGAGCAGTACGGGTTTCACGGTCTTGCCCGTGAGCTTGATGCTGAAACTCTCGTAGTCTGGATCCGAACTGGTGAAGGTAATCCACGCCTCGACGGGCGTGCCCGTTTCGGGGGGGGCCAGGAACTGGACATTCAGGGTCCGGGTCGAGACGCCCTGGTTCAGGGCCGCCAGGGTGACTGGCTCCGTGGGCTGGTTGGTGATGGTGAAGGCCGTGTGGCTCGGCGTGCCAATGGTGAGGGCGATGGGAGCAGAGCCCGTGTTGCTCACCGTGACTGGAAGAGACTTGATGGTCCCCTCGCGCACGTCACCAAAGGGCAATTCCGTGGTGGGGTTCAGCACGACAACCGGCTTGATCGCACTGCCCTTCAGATGGATGGGCACAGTCCTTTGCAGGGTCCCGCTCGGATCCCCCACGACATCGAGCAGGAGGTCCCCCTCGACGAGCGCTTCCGGGTCTGTGGGCGCATGGAAGTTCACCGTCAACGTCGTCTCGGCGCCTTTCGCCAGCGGGAAGGACGTCTCCGTCGGGGAGGCCAGGGAGAATCGCGAACCCGAAGCAGCGGTGAAGGTGGGGGAGATCGTGACGGTATTTCCGCCGACGTTGCGGACCTTGACCTGCAGCGGTTTGACAGTCCCCGCGCGCACGGTTTGGAAGTCGAGCAGGCTCTTGTCCACCTCCGTGGCGAATTGCACGCCGGTTCCAACGAGGTCCACCGCGGGCAGTTGTGTCGTGGCGTCGCTGGTGACGGTGAGCTGCCCCTGGAACTGAACTGTGTTGTTGGGAGCTACATTGTTGGGGGAGAACTTGACCGCGATGAGCGCGGGCTGGTGGTCCGGGTGGCTATTGGGCAGCACCACGATGGGCGAGGCGGCGGTCGGCGCGGTAGAGGGCGAGACCAGCGTGAAGCGATCGCTGCCACTGAACGCGATGTTGGAGATCCTCAGCGGGGCATCGCCGTCATTGGTGATCGTCAAGGTCTTGACGTCACTGTCCGTGCCCGTCAGCTGATTCTTGAAGTTCAGCGCGGTCGCCGAGCCCTGGATGTGCCGCTCGGCGACCGTGAGCTCGATCCTCACGCGAGCAAGACAGTAAGTGTTGTCTGAAGGCGTGAAGATGATTTGGTTGACATCGGTTGCACCGGTCTTCCACCCGATTCCGATCTCGTTGGTGGGATCCGACGCGGCGACCTCCTGGTATCCCTGCGCCCCATCGCATGCCCTGGAGTTCTGATTGCATTCGCGCTCCTTGGAGGAGATGGTCGTGCTCGTCGGGTTGGCGGTGGGCCGCAGAGTGGTCTCATTGAGTTTGACCGTCACGGTCTCCGTGGCCGTCTCAGTCCCGTGTACGGAGGCTCCATAGACCTTGGCCGTGATTCCCACGACCAGCAAACCGGCTGGAACCGGGTAGTTGATCGTCTTTGTGTATTGGCCGGTGTCTGACCTTGGACAAGAGTAGGACCAATAAGGAGAAGTACCTGACGAGGAGCACCTCAAGCATTCCAACCCGCCGGGGGGGCCCCCTCCCGACCACGTGAGATCCGGAACATTGGTGAGCACACGGGTGGCCGCCATGGACTTCACCCGGAGCGAGGCCGTTGGTGTCGGGGTCTCTGGGTCGACCGGTCTACAGGAGACCAAGCCTCCCAGGACCAGCAGAGCCAGCACATAGCGTCGGAGCACTTGTCCCTCCCCACATAAAGAGCGGTAGAATCCTACCCGATCATGAGCTTACCTTCATCGGCTACCCGGAGTGCAATCGCCGCGACACTGCTGGGCTGCTCGCTGGCTTTCGCTCAAGGTGGAGACTCCTTGCCGGGCTTCGACCTGGAGCGGCTGGAGACGAACACCGGGCGAGGCACGTTGCTGGTCGGCAACGGCGAGTTGATGGTCCCCGGAGGCCTGAACGTCACGCTCCTGGGCCACTACCAGCACCTGCCCCTGGTCTTGAACGACGGCGAGCGGGATCTCGGCATCGTGCAGAACAGGGCGACGGCCATGCTCTCGGCCAGTTACGGTCTCCTGCCATGGCTCGAGCTGAGCGCGCAGCTCCCGTTCGTGCTCTGGCAGAGGGGAGAGGATCCGTCGGCGGTGGGTCTCGCGGAACTGGCGGGCCAGGGACTGGGAACTCCGGTCCTTCAGGCCAGGCTGGGCGTGTTGTCGCGGATGCGCCGGCAACCATTGGACTTGGCGGTGGATCTGGGGGTGGGCCTACCGATCGGCACCGGGTCGGCGCTGGCTGGTGATCCCGGACCTCGCGTCCATGCCCGCATGGTGGCGGGCGCGGTCCTGGGCTGGGTCCAGCCTTCGTTCGAGGCGGGCGTCCTGTTCCGTCCCAGTGTGCTGCTGCCCTCGACCAATGCCCCGGTCCGCCCTGGAGCGAGCTCGGAGATCCGGCTCGGGGCCTCGCTGGCCACGACGGGCAAGGGCGCGCGGGCGGAGTTGGGGTGGCGGGGGACGTTCGCTCCCGATGCTGTTTCCATGGAGTTGCTGGGCGGTTTCCGCGTTCCCGTCCTGTCCGGGCTGGAAGCGTTCGTCCTGGGAGGCCCGGGTCTGGGCGGGGCCGCTGGGACGCCTCTGTTCCGTGTACTCACGGGTCTCACCTTCCGGGAAGAGCCTCCTCCCAGGATCTCCTTTCCATGGGACGCGCGCGCGGATCAGGAGTTGCAGCTCACCCTGGCCAATCCGGAGCGCCCCCTGGATCAGGAGTCCGTGCGTCCGGTCCCCGCCTGGCAGCTCAACGCCCTGTCTCGCGGAGAAGCAGGGAGCGCGGAGGCCTCGGCGCCTCCACGGCCCAACCAGATTGGTCCGCAGGAGAAGATCGTGCTGCGGGGGGAGGTGCACTTCCCGCAGGGAAGCGCGGAGATGCCGGGAGTGGTTCCCCTCCTGGACCAGGTGGTCCTGCGGACGTTGGAGCAGGCCACCGAGGGCTACATCCTCATTGAAGGGCACTCGGACAAGGATAGCGCCGACGCATACACGGCGGTCCGGCGTGCACAGGCGATCCGGCGCTACCTGATCTCCCAAGGCATTCCCGCGACGCGGGTGCGTACCCAGGCCTTCGGCTCGGACTGGCCGGTCAGCTCCCACCCGGCCACCGAGCAGGAGCGGCAGCTCAACCGGCGCGCCGAAGTGCTCGTCATCACCGAGTCCACCCCGCCACCCACTACCCAGGTGGCTCCTCCGTAGTTCGCTTCGTCATTCGTCCGTTCCTTGAAAGGAGCCCATACCCCATGAAGTACAGCAACGGCCTCCCTTGGCTGCCGGCACTCCTGGTGCTCAGCGCCTGTCCGGGCAAACCCCCGGAGCCGGCCGCTCAGTTGAGCGCGATTTCCGTCTCCTGCGCTCCCGCCACCGTGCTGGCCGGCCAGAGCGTGCAGTGCACCGCCAGCGCCACGGACCAGAAGGGCGAGCCTTTCAGCGTCTCCGGCTACACCTGGACGTCCAGTGATGAGGCCATGGCCAGGGTGGATGCCATGGGCAAGGCCAGTACCCTGGCCGTGTCCAGCGGCCCCGTGGTCATTCGCGCCAGTGCCACCGCGGGTGACGTCACCCGCCAGGGTGAAGCCACCATCAACGTCACCCCGAAGGACCCCACCGTCCATTCCACCTCGATCACCACGGCGGAGACGTGGCGAGAGGCCGACAACCCCCACCTGGTGCGTGGGCAGCTCGTGGTGGATGCCTCCGCCACACTCACCCTGGAGGCGGGCGTCGTGGTGCGCTTCGCCCCGGACGCGGAGCTGCGCATGACCGACGGCGCGCTCCTGGCCCGCGGCACCCAGATGGCGCCCATCGTGCTGGAGGCTGAGGCCAGGGCCGCGCGTGGTTCCTGGCGCGGCCTGGTGTTCTCCACCCTGGGTAGTGCCTCGACGCTGGAGCATGTCACGGTGAGTGGCTGCGGAGCCGCCGGGGGCGAGGGGGCCTGCGTCTCCGTGCGTGAGCAGGCCGCCCCCGTGCTGCGCGACGTCTCGGTGCGCGAGAGTGGAAGCGTGGGCGTGCTCGTGGCGGATGACGGCAGTGCCTTCGGTGCCGGTTCGGCCCGCCTCTCCGTCTCGGGCAGCGCGGGTTACGCGGTGCGCCTGGGCGCCAGCCGGGCCGACTCCTTCCCCATGGGGGGCGCCTTCAGCGGCAACTCTCCCAATGCCGTGGAGTTGAACGGCCATGTCTCCCGCACCCTGACCTGGCCCAATCCGGGCATTCCCTTCGTGATCCCCGCGCTGATGAACGTCGAGAATCCCATCTCCGCGGTGACACTCACGATTTCCGCCGGGACGCAGTTGCGCTTCGGCGCCAACGCCCAGCTGGTCGTGGGCTACCCCGTCCCCCAGAGCATCCTGAAGGTGGACGGCACGGCCGACGCGCCGGTGCTCTTCACAGCCGACGCGGCCAGTCCCACTCCCGGTCATTGGAGGGGCGTGCATGTGCTAACCCCCCCCTCCAACGCGGGCCACATTCACCATGCCATCTTCGAATACGCTGGCGCGGAGATCGATTCGAGTGAGCGCTTTAATGAAAATGGCAACCTGAACATCTACGCGGGAGAGCCCGACGTCGGCTTTGCTTCCTTCGTTCTCTCTGACGTGGTTGCGCGACGAGGGAAGGGCGCCGGTATCGTCATGATCAGCCAGGCCATTTTTGGCGAGGGCTCGGCACGGATCACGTCGACCGAGAACGGCTCCTACGCCCTCGTTGGAGGGGCCAATACCGTTGGCAGCATGCCCACGGACAGCAAGCTGCGAGGCAACGCTCTCGATATGGTGAAGATCGACGGAGGGAGGATTGTCACCACCCAGACGTGGCCGAATCTGGGACTTCCGTACGTCATCGCTGGAAGCGTATATGTGGGTTATTATAACAGGCCCACACTGACCCTCCCGCCGGGGACGGACCTGCGCTTCCAGGCAGACACGGCATTCGTCGTGGGCGGCAGTCCGAACGAAATGCCGGGGATCCTGCTCGCCCAGGGAACGGCGGCGGCGCCCATCCGCTTCGTCCCTGATGTCTCTTCCGCCCCCCGGGGACATTGGTGGGGGCTCCACTTCTGGATGGCCGAGGGGAGCCGACTGGATCATGTGCTCGTCACCCACGGGGGCACCTTTGAAAAAGGCTATCCCGAATCGGGCATCATCGGTTCAGGCAATGTGACCGTGCACCGGGAGATTGGCCCATTCATCACCAACAGCACGTTCCGCGAGGCGCTCGGCAATCCTATCTGCGTGAGTGACGGCCGCGTGGCGGGCTCAACCCGGGTCGACACCCAATTCTTCAACCCGGAACTCAACAACACCGCCGTGGACAACCCTGAAGACTTCCAGGATTTCTGCGAACTCTAGGCAGAAGAGTCCTTGTTCGCCAGAGTCCCCAGTGAGTCGGAGCACTGACTGGGGACTCCAAACGCCCGCGCGTGTTGCCCTTTGCAACTCGCGCTGGCGCTTCGCCAGCGGTGCTCGTCGAGGTAGTGGAACTCCGTTCGATCGGGTTCCACCTGTCGTATTGCCGAGCCCTACTCTCGGAAACAGTGCGTTGCGGCACCGGAGCACGCCCGATAATCTGCTCGCATGGCAGAGGAAGACGGCGGCAGGCCGGAAACAGCCGAGAGCGGTGCCGTGGTGGACGCCTCCGATCTCGAAAGCATCAGCTCGCAAGCCGCCTATGACACGTTCCTCGCCGAAGCGAAGGCCATCGAGCCGGGCTTCGTCGAGGAGTGCTGCGCCGACATCGCACTCGTCTACCACAGCGTGATGCGCGGTGTGGAGAACGTGCTGGGCAGCGGGACGGTGGTCGTCGGCAGGCTGCCCAACATCAACGTCGTGGAACTCTCGATGCTCCCGCGGCTTGCCCAGGGCCTGGCCTTCGCCGCGCTTCAGGTGGACCGCGAGCTTGAGGCTGCCTCGTTCGGGAAGCTGTTCGAGCGGACTCAAGACCTCCGCCGCAAGCTGCGCAAGGCCGCCGACGCCCTCGCCGAGGCCCGCCTCCTTCCCGATGCCGACATCGATGAGATCTGGCTCCGCGCGCAGCACGATGCCCTGGAGGATTGTCTGGCGCTCGTCGCTTTGTTTCGAAGGAACGAGGCGAGGATCGCCGGCCACTCGCCGGTGGTTGCAGCCGACCTCGCCGAGGCGGAGCAGCTCGCCGGCAAGCTGCGCGTGATGCTCGGGCAGCAAGGGGTCGAGAGCGACAGCGGGGCGCCGTCGCTCGTCAGGGTCATCGAGATCCGCGATCGGTTCTGGACGCTGTTGAACCAGCGTTACGACGTGCTCTGGAGGTGCGGTGCGTGGCTCTACGGCCGCGCTGTCGATGAGCGCGTGCCGCTGCTCCCGGTCCGGAGGGCGCTGGTTGGGAAGGCTCGGAGCGCTCCGGTCGAGCGGGATGCACCGCAGCCAGTGCCGGAGCAGCGGCGGATCATGAGTCCTCCACCGCTCATGCCCGCGCCGGTGCCGGTGAGCCAGCCCTCCAGTGCGCCTGTGCGCGATACGGCCCGGCACCTGCATGATCTGCAGCGAGATCTGGAGCGGAAGGCCCGGTTCCTCGTCCGGATTGGCGTCATTTCTCCCCGGGAATGAGCAGCCATGGCACAGAGCGGGTAGGGAAGGGAGCCCATGCGCACCTAAGCCCTCAACGTGCTGCGAGGCATCTGCTGGAAAAGGGAGGGCCGGGTGTGTGACGATGGCGCGCCGCGCGAACCTTCGCCACGGAGTGCTCCATGGGAGTCCAGGTTGTCATGGGGGCCATGCTGCAGTGCAGTTTCGGAGCGGCTCCTTCATCGCTGGTGGTGCTTCCCACCAACAAGATCCTGGCCACGACACCCGCGGCCAACATCATGGACAACAAGCCCATGATGAACATCATGCCTTTCGGCATGTGCATGTCCCTGGCCAACCCCATGGTGGCGGCGGCCACCGCGGCGGCCATGGGGGTGCTCACGCCCATGCCCTGCGTGCCCGCCACGGCGGCTCCTTGGGCTCCCGGTTGCCCCAAGCTGCTGATCGGCAACATGCCGGCCGTGGACAGCACCTGCAAACTCATGTGCAACTGGGGCGGCGTCATCCAGGTCGTCTCCCCTGGCCAGTTCACGGTGCAAGATGGCTGAGTCCGCGAAGTCCCTTCCTCCTCCTCCCCTCCAGCCCAACCTGCTGGACAAACTCCTGGCCGCCGAGGCGCCAGACCTCGAGAAGCTCGGATGACCGGCTGGAGAAGGTCAACGGCCTGGTCTCCAAGAGCGCCTACCTCGATGCGGCGCGGGCGGCCGAGGCGTTGCTGCGCCAGGAGCTCTACGACGTGCGGCTGGTGGGCCCCTACCTCCTCGGCCTCTTCATCGAGGGGGGCCTGGAGGCGATGCCCGTCGTCTTCCAGGGGCTCTCCCGCACGCTGCTGATCAACTGGCAGTTCTTCGGACCGCGCGAGCGCAAGGACGTCTTCGCCGATGGCGGCCTGCGCTGGATGCTCAAGGTGCTCAACAAGCACCTCGAGCACCACGAGCGCCTCAAGGACGAGACGTGGCAGCGCTGGAGCGCCCCCTCCAACCGCGAGCCCCTGGAGCAGGCGCTCACGCTCAGCGAGGAGATCTTCTCCGCGTTCGGCAGGGCGATGCCGCGCAACGGCTGTGAAGCTCCGTTCCGCCGCCTCTCCCAGTGGCTGGAGGGCCACCTGCAGTCGCTGCCTTCCCCGGCCCCGCTGGAGGAGCCCGAGCCGGAGGAGCCCGTTGAAGAGCCCGAGGCGGTGGAGGAGGAGGCCCCGGCTTCATCACGGCCGGCCAGGCCCGCGCGCGCCGCCGCCGCGTCGGCCGGCCCCACCATGCCCGTCTCGCCCGCGCTGACCCAACTGATGCTCAAGCTGGCCGCGTTCGACACCCTCGTCGCGCGCCAGGACTTCCAGCGCGCCAGCGTGGTGGCGGCCGACGTGCTGAACGTGGTGGAGCACTTCGATCCGCGCGTGTACCTGCCCGCGCTCTTCTCCCGCTTCTTCGCCGGGCTGAGCACGAACGCGGAGCAGGTGGAGCCGCTGCTGCAGAGCACCGAGACGCTGTCCTTCCGCGCGCTGGATCAGCTCTACCGGGTGGATCTGGAGACCTTCCTCGCGCAGGGCACGGGGTCGGATGGGGGAGGGGAGTAGATCATGGACGTCGCGCTCGAGCGGCGCATCCGCGAGCGCATCCGCGGCTTCGATGTCCCGGCGCTGCTGGACGTGCTGAACGCGTCCGGCTACGGCGACGCGGAGATCGAGTACCGCAGCCACCGCACCACCGTGCACCAGTCGCACCTGGTGCACGACATCCAGTTCATCCACCAGCCGCGCAAGCGCATCATCATCACGGTGAACGTGGGACTGCTCAGCGCGCAGTCTCCGCTGCCGTCCTTCATGATGCAGACGATGGATCAGCTCGACCATGACCGGCTCGAGCGCTTCATCGGCTTCTTCGATCACCAGCTTCTGCGCGAGTGCTTCGCCGGGCTGTACCCGGAGCGCGAAGGCGCCCTACTGCCCGGGTGGCCGGAGGCGGCGAAGGACCGGTTGCGCCTGATGCGCCCCACCTGCCAGAGCACCCTGCACTGGCTCTTCCGCAAGGTCTTCCCCGAGACGGAGTTGGCGGTTCGCCGCGACGTCCGCCAGCAGAAGGTCTCCGCGCCCGCGATGCGGTTGGGGGCCAGCGCGCTCGGAGAGGGCGGCGCCATGGGCGGCTTCGCTTCCATCCCCACCGGTGGCATGGAAGTGCGCATCTTCGCCGACGAGCCCATCTGCAGCAGCGGTGTTCCCTGGGCCATCGAGGCTCGCCGCCGCCTCGAGGCGGATCTGCTGCCGCTGCTCTCCGAGACGGTGTTGATGCTCACCGTGATCCTCGTGTTGCGCGATCAGGAGGGCTTCCTGCGCATCGAGCGCCAGAGCCACCTGGGCTACGATCCGCTGCATGGCGCCCCGGTAGAGACCCGACAGGTTCTCCTGTTTTCGGGTGACACGTCGCGTTCTGCCTCGCTCGGCAGCTCGTGAGCGGGGGGAACCTCCCTTGACCCCTGCAATCGCTTCTCCCTAGACTGCCACCCCAGAACACAGCGGGCTGTGTCCTGCGGTGGTGGGGGGAGTCGCAGGGGGCTTCCAGGGATGCAGACCGCTCGGTGTAAGGAGAAGCCGTGCCCATCCAGGACAAGCTGCCCAAGTCTCGTATTACGCTCGTCTACCGCACCAAGATCAACGGCCAGCCGGAGGACGTGAAGCTGCCCTTCCGCGTCGTGGTGCTTGGTGATTTCTCGCAGGGGAAGCTCCAAGGACCGGCAGATGGACCTCGACGAGCGCGCCATGCGCTCGGTCACCGGCTCCAACATCAACGAGCTGATGAAGGACATGGAAATGTCCATCTCGTTCGAGGTGGACGACAAGGTCAGCGCGGATGGCCAGGGGAAGATGCAGGTCGAGCTGCCCATCGATCGCATGAAGTCCTTCCACCCGGACGAGATCGTCCACCATGTGCCCAAGCTCAAGGCGCTGATGCTGCTGCGCAAGCTCATGATGGAGATGCAGTCGGACATCGACAACCGCAAGGAACTGCGGCGCACCCTCTACGAGCTGTTCTCCAACAAGGAGCAGCTGCAGAAGGTCCTGGAGAGCGACGAGCTCAAGAGCTACGCCTCCATGCGCCTGCCCACGCCGGCCAAGCCCCAGTCTGACCAGCCCGCGCTCGCCGCCGGCACCTCGGCCGCCAAGGCCTGATCCCCCCACGCTCCCTTCTCCACGCCGAGGAACCTTCTTCCCATGGCCGTCGAAAAAAATTACCTGAATGAGCTGTTCAAGGTCCGCGGGCTCGACATGCCCACGAGCGCCTCGCCGATGATCGGCACGGGCCTGGTGCCCGCCACCTTCAACGAGGTGCAGGTCCCGGGCGACGAGCGCTTCATGTCGTCGCTCGCGGCGCTGCTCTACAACGTCGAGCCCGTCCAGGACGAGGCGGGGCAGATCCGCTTCGACAAGGGCGAGGTGCTCAAGGCCGTCGCGCGCATCGATGAGCTCATCGAGGCGCAGATCAACGAGATCCTCCACCACGAGAAGTTCCAGCAGGTGGAGTCGGCCTGGCGCGGTCTCGAGGACCTCGTCAACAACACCAACTTCCAGGCCGATATCACCATCGACATCATGGATGTGGCCAAGGAAGAGCTGGCCGAGGACTTCGAGAAGAACTCGAGCAGCCTCTTCTCCAGCGCCCTCTTCGACAAGGTCTACATCAAGGAGTACGACCAGTTCGGCGGCCGTCCCTACGGCGTCATGCTGGGCCTGTACGACTTCACCGCCTCGCGCGCGGATCTCACCTGGCTGGAGCGCATGGGCACGGTGGCCAACGCGGCGCACTGCCCGTTCATCGCCGCCGCCAGCCCCAAGTTCTTCGACTGCGACAGCGTCGAGCAGCTCGAGTCGCTCAAGAACCTGGATGGCGTGCTGAGCCACCCGCGCTACAGCAAGTGGCACGAGCTGCGCGACAAGGAAGAGGCCGCCTACATCGGCCTGACGCTGCCGCGCTACGTGGTGCGCCTGCCGTGGGATCCCGAGAGCAACCCCTGCGAGGTGCTCAACTTCAAGGAGAACGCCCAGGGTGACTCCAAGAAGTACCTGTGGGGCAACACGGCCTACCTGATGGGCCGCAACCTGGTGAAGGCCTTCGAGCTGTCCGGCTGGTGCCAGTCCATCCGTGGTCCCAAGAGCGGCGGTCTCGTCACGGGCCTGCCGGTGGACTCCTTCACCATGCGCGGCCAGAAGATGATCCAGGCGCCGGTGGAGATCGCCATCCCGGACTACCGCGAGTACGAGTTCGCCCGCAACGGCTTCATCCCGCTGGTGTACCGCAAGTCCACGGGCGAGGCGGCCTTCTTCAGCACCCAGTCCATCAAGCAGGCCAAGAAGTTCAAGGACCCCAAGGACTCCGAGAACTCGCAGCTCGTCACCAACCTGGCCTACACCTTCTCCATCACGCGCCTGGCGCACTACATCAAGAGCATCCAGCGCGACAACATCGGCAGCACCGCCGATGCCGGCTACGTGCAGCGGCAGATCGAGTCGTGGCTGTCGGGCTACGTCACCACGATCACCAACCCGGACGATCTGACGCTGCGGCGCTTCCCGTTCAAATCCGTGGCCGTGCAGGTTGAGGCGCGCCCCGGGGAGATTGGCTGGTATGATTGCAAGGTGGCCGTGCTCCCGCACATCCAGTTCGAAGGCCTCAATGTGGAGCTGATGTTGGAGTCCCGCCTGGGATGACCAGGCCCCCGTCGTAGTCCCTACCCCATCAACCGAAGGAGGGCGACATGCCTCAGTACGCCAAGTCCCTGGACATCTACCAGGGTTTCAACTTCAAGAAGGACAAGCAGACGCCGGTGGGCTACATCACCAAGCTGATGGTCGGTGATGTGGAGCTGGCCGCCGATCAGACGACGATCAAGGATCCGGAGCAGCCGGGTGCGGATCTCGGCGACAAGGTGGTGGGCGTGCTCAGCCACTACCTCTGGGAGACGGGCACCACGGACGCCATGTACCTGTCCGCTCAGGTCTCCACGGCCAACAAGCAGTCCCTGGCGGCCAAGCTGCTGACCGACTGGACCAACATGGAAGTCTCCTTCACCTACGTGGTCTACGAGTACGACCCGCGGGAGAAGAAGTACTTCAAGTCCAACCACTCGGATGCCGAGCTCAAGGGCATCCTGGAGAAGAACGGCAACGACCTGAACCTGACGGTGGCGGATGATCCGTCCCGCGAGGTGCAGTCGCCCGAGAACTTCACCCTGCAGATCGGCATCAAGCCGCAGACCCAGGAGCAGGTGGTGCACATGGCCACGGGCGTGGGCAAGAACCTGTCCAAGCAGTGGGGCATCACCGCGGCGTAGTCACCGCGCGCCAGCCACCCGCTGGTCCTCTGGCAGGAGGACGCGTTCCTCCTGCCAGGGTGACGGTGAGGGTACGCTGGAGTCCCGCCTGGGAGGGGCTGGAGAGCCTCCAGCGAGACGGCCTCTTTGACCCTTCACCCCCAGGAATCCCGACCATGCAGCACCACAAGCTCGCGCGGGTCCGCTGGCAGGTTGGCCAGACGCTCCTTCCCGAGCACTTTCGCGCCCAGGACGAGTCCCTCTCCGCTGAGGCGCGGGTTCACGCCGGGCTGTCCGGGCTGCCCCAGACGGGCATTGCCGTGCTCGCGTGGAGCGAAGCGCTCCTGGCCGAGGGCAGTCTCTCCATCTCTTCCCTGACCGCCGTCCTGCCGGGAGGCTTCCTGGTGGACGTGCCGGGCAATGCCGCCCTGCCTTCTTTCTCCCTGGAGGCCACCGGGCGCGCCGAGGTCACCGTCTTCCTGCACCTGCTGGAGGACACGCGCGGTACCGAAGGTGTGCCGCTCTACGCGGATGAGCCGCCCAACGTGCAGCGCGTGCTGCGCAAGCTGCAGCTCTCCAGCGAGCAGTCCGTGGACCGGGCCCTCTCCACCCTGGAGCTGGTGTCCTTCTCCAAGAATCTCGATGGCTCCTGGCGCCCCGCGACGCGGAAGGTGCCGCCGCTGCTGCTGGTGGGCCCCAATCCCTTCCTCAACGGGCTGCTCGCCGAGCTGGACATGTTGCTGGAGAAGGCGCACGGCCAGCTCCGCACGCTGCTGCTGGACAGCTACCAGCGGGGAGAGCGGCTCGCGAGCGCCCGCCGCACCCTGCTCGAGGTGCACCGCCTGCAGGCCCTGCGCACCGACATGCGCAACGGCATCAGCCCCCACCCGTACGTCTTCTTCGCCGCCCTGCGCCAGTTCTACTTCGAGGTGTGCTGCTACCTGGAGCTGGAGCCCGCCGGCGACATGCCCACCTACCTCCACGATGATCCCGCCGAGGGGCTGTGGGGGTGGATGACGCTGCTCAACCGGGCCTTCCGCCCCGAGGACACGCGGCTCACCTACAAGCCCTTCGACCAGAAGGAAGGGCAGTTCGTCCTCTCGCCGCTGCCCACGCTGGAAGAGGGCGTGCAGAGCGAGCTGTACCTGCTGGTGCGCAGCGAGGACCCCAGCCAGCCTCCTTCCATGGAAGGCGTGAAGGTGGCGAGCCCCGCCCGCCTGCCCGCGGTGCGCCGGCTGGCGCTCCGGGGCATTCCCTTCCAGCACGTGCCGCACCCCGCCTTCCCCCACGCCTTCGGCCCGGAGATCTCCTGGTACAAGCTGTCGATGGGGGAGGAGTGGCAGTATGCCCAGCGCGACAACGGCATGGCCTTCTACGCCACCCCGTCGCTCCAGGGCACGCAGGTCTTCCTCTTCTGGCGAAGGGCTTGAGATGGCACGCCCCTCCTTCCTCGACAAATTCACCAGCCCCTGGCAGCGCTCGGGCTCCGCCCAGGGCGAGCTGGCGCTGGTGCGGCAGAACCTGGAGTCCGTGCTCAACACCAAGGAGGGCTTCGGCTACTTCGTCCAGGGCTTCGGTGTGGGCCGCTACACCGAGAAGTTCGGCACCCGGGATCTGATGGCGACGCTCTCCGGTGAGCTGCTGCATTCGGTGCGGCAGTTCGAGCCGCGCCTGGAAGAGCCGGAGTTGGAGCTGCGCGGCCGGGACTCCGGCCTGTGGCTGCACTTCATGCTCACCGGCCAGCTCAACGGTGCGCCCTGCACACTGCGGCTCCTCTTCCATACCGTGAGCGGCCAGGTCCGGGTGGAAGAGGACGAGGAGGGGTGATGGAGCACACCTTCGACGAGCGCCTCACCGTCACGCTCACGCTCACCATCGCGGGCAAGGCCCACGAGATCATCGCCGGCAGCATCAAGCGCTTCGCGCTGGAGCTGTGGAGCTGGGGCCTGGAAGGCGAGGTGGAGTTCCTGCTGACGGACAACTCGGCCCAGGGGGGCAAGGAGAAGGACGCCCTGCTGGCGGACTTCCTCAAGCCGGATCTGGTCGAGGTGTCGCTCGAGGTGAAGGCCGTGCTCGCCGAGGCCTCCACGAAGCCGTCCCATACCGCGCTGAAGGTGCAGGGGCTCGTCACCGAGAAGACGCTCGTCGAGGAGGTCGTCCCCACCACCAGCGGCGCCAGCGTCATCCTCCACCGGCGCTATGGCATCCGCTTCCAGGACGCCGCGCGCGTGCTGTGGCGGCAGCACTACCCCTGTGCCCTCTACACCTCGAAGACGCTCAAGGACGTGCTGGAGGCCCACAAGGGTGACAAGATCCGCCTCGCCTATGACTGGGACGCGGGCCTGGGCACCTCGCACGCCCTGATCTTCGTGGGGTTGGACCCCGAGAAGGGGGCCAGCTTCTACGACTGGGTGCTCTGGTACGTGCACGGCCACATGGGGGTGTGGACCTACGACTACGCGACGCAGGGCTACAAGTTCGCCGCCGCCAAGGACACCTCGGGCACGCCGCTGAACCTGGTGGATGAGAACCTGCAAGGGTTGGAGGTGCTGCTGCCCGAGGTCATCCGCCATGACGTGACGGTGCTCAACGCCACGGCCGAGAGCCCCCAGACCCAGCCCGTGACGCAGAAGCAGGCCGTCGCCGGCATCCGCCAGGACGTGCTGCTGTGCACCCCCATCTCGGACGAGGTGCAGGCCCGGGTGGACCTGGAGACGGCGCGGCTGAAGTGGCGCAGCCCGGAGATGGAGCTCGTCTGGCGCTCCTTCCCCGAGAAGACGTTCGCTCCGGGAGCCCTGGTGAAGCTGCCGGACAACGCGGCCTGGGGCGCCGCGGGCCTGACGGCGGGCGAACCCCTCCGCGTCCGCAGCCTGCACGTGTCCGGTGAGGTGTCCGACGATCAGGGCCAGGAAGAGGTCTACAACGATCCCAGTGCGCTCTTCTCCTTCCGCATGAGCACCCGGCTGGAGCGCAAGGACGATCCCCACGTGGATCTGCCCGCCTGGCAGCCCCCGGCCTACCCGCGCTACGTGGAGGGCTTCATCGTCAGCGAGCAGGGCGCCGACCAGGACGAGACCTGGCAGGCCTACACCGACTCGAAGACGTCCCTGGACGGGTACAAGGTGAAGATCCCTCTCTTCGCCGATCAGATCATCCCCGCTCCCTTCAACCCCAACCTGCTGCCCGGCCACTTCTACTTCCCCGCCTACAAGGGCGAGCGGGTGCTGGTGGGGCTCGACTTCCAGCGCGCGTGGATCAAGCGCTTCCTGGACTGGCGCACCGGCGCGCGCATGCCGCAGGACGGGCAGGGCGTGCAGCTGCTGGTGGGGAAGACGCCCGAGAATGGCACCGCGCTCAAGCACTTCTACACGGACGACAAGCCCGTGTTCCTGATGCAGCGCACCAACGCCAAGGACACGCAGAAGATCCAACTAGACGAGGGCACGCTGCTCATCCAGGTGAAGGAAGAGCAGTCGTGAAGCGGCGGGGGCCCCGGCTCCCCACCAGGAAGGCGAGGAACCATGGGCAAGCTCGTCTGCACCGTTGAGCTGGACAAGGAGAAAGGCGTCACCGTAAAGGTGGAGAACGCCGACGACCAGATCACCCAGACGGTGGTGATGGATGGCACGAGCATCACCATCACCGTGAAGGGCTCCGAGGAGACGAGCACCTACGTCCAGAAGCAGGACAGCGTCACCATCACGTGCAAGGATTTCACCGTGGACGCCACCGGGACGCTCACCCTCAAGTCCGCCAAGGCCTCGAGCTGGGCGAGCCAGGACATCCTCAAGGTCGAGAGCACCAAGGACATGACCTTCACCTCCAGCGCCAAGCTCACCCAGAGCGCCACGCAGGACGCCAAGCTGTCCTCCAATGCCAAGGTGGCCATCGAGGCCGCCACCAACCTCGATCTCAAGGGCATGCAGACGAGCTTCACGGCCACCGGCGGCGACAACAAGATCGAGGGCGTCAACCTGAAGATGGCCGCCAAGGCCCAGGCGGAGCTGGCCGCCCCGATGATCAAGGTGGCCGCCCAGGCCAAGCTCGGCCTCGAGTCCTCGGGCATGGCCGATCTCAAGGGCTCGATGACCACCGTCGGCGGCTCGCTCGTGAAGCTGGGATGATGAGGGTGCGGTGAGCGATTCGTCGGAGCGGGTGTACCTGGACTACCTCAACGAGCTGGATGCGCTCGAGCGCTTCCGGCAGCGTTTCCTGGGCTCGTACCCCACCGTGCCCATGGACCGGGAGGATCCGCACGTGCGGCGCCTCATCGAGTCCATGGCCTTCTTCTCGGTGCAGACGCGCCTGGCCACGCAGCACAACCTGCGCTCCACCTGGCTGCGGCTGTTCTCCTCCTTCTTCGACTTCCTCCTGCAGCCGCTGCCGGCGGTGGCCCTCGTGCAGGCGCTGCCCGCGGAGAAGATGACCGAGACGGTGGTGCTCACCCGGGGCACCGAGCTGCGGCTGTCGCCCGCTCACGGCATGGCCGGGACCTTCCGCACCCGCCGCCACCTGCGCATCCTCCCCATCTCCTCCGCGGGCACCGAGGTGGTGCGTCTGCCGGACGGACGCTGGCGGCTCATCCTCCGCTACGAGTCCAGCTTTCCGCGCCGGGATCCGGTGGGCCTCTTCAGCCTGCACGTGCGTCACCTGGACGAGTACCGTCCCTCGCTGGCCGTCTTCCACGCGCTGCGCCAGCACCTCACGCAGGTGGGCGTGGTGTATGACGCGCCGGCCAACGAGTCCTCCCAGCCCCTCCCGTGCGAGTTCTCCCTGGGCAACGCCCCCGGCGAGCTGGATGACGCGGGCGCCTACGAGCACCCGCTGCAGCGCGTGCGTGCCTTCTTCCAGATGCCCGAGCAGGGCCTCTTCCTCCACGTGTCGGTGCCCTCGCACCGCAAGGAGTGGACCCGCTTCAGCCTGTGCCTGGACCTGGACAAGTCCTGGTCCGTGGGGCGCTCGAGCTACCCGGACTTCCTCCACCCCTTCGTCGTGCCGGTGGAGAACCTCAAGGCCGAGCCCGCCCAGCCCATCGTCACCGACGGCACCCGCTCCGAGTACCCCATCCGCGGCATGACCGCCGGGCGCGACCTGCAACTGCACTCCGTCACCGGCGTGTACGTGCTGGAGAAGACGGGCCGCACGCCCATGCGTCCCGCCTTCCTCCCCGGCGAGGGGCCCAGCTATGAGCTGGACGAGTCGCTCGACGAGGAGCTGCGCGCCCGCCACAGCCTGCTGGTGCGCATGCCCGAGGCCTTCCGCGAGCCCCGCAAGCTGCTGGTGGAGGCGCTCTGGTACCAGCCGCAGTTCGTCTCCGAGGCCGTTGGTCGGCTCGCCGTCTCCACCCCGGGCCGGCATGTGGAGGGCCTGGGCTGGCAGCTCGTGGGCCGGCTCGAGGCGCACCGCGAGAGCACGCTGCGCAACGACGTGGCGGGGCTGACCCGGCTGCTCGCCTGGAAGGTCAAGTCCACGCTCGAGCGCAATGAGCTGGCCGCGTTGCTGAGCTACCTCGGCACCCCCTCCGAGGAGCCCTTCCGCCGCGTCATCCCCTGGCTCCGGGAGCTCAAGGCCACGGTGGCCCCGGACGGCGCCCTGCGTGGATCAGGCCTGTTGCACGTCTACGAGCTGCTGCTGGAGCCCTTCGACGCCAGTGCCGAGCCCCTGGTTGCCTGCTTCCTCGAGCAGGTGCACCAGCTCCTGGAAGCGTGGAATGCTGAGGCCTCGGTGGTGCTGCGGCCCACCGTAGCGGGGGCTGGTCCCTTCCAGTTCAAGGTATCCTCATGAAACTCGAGCATTGGCAGAGCATCCTCCGGACGCACCGGCAGGTGCGCTCGTTGTTGGATCAATCCCTGCCTCCCGAGCCCGCCGCGGGCGGAGAGCGCACCCAGGTCCGGGTGGGTCTCCAGGGCCTGAACCAGCTCCAGCAACTGCTCCTGGCCGAAGTGGGCGTCCTGCAGAAGGCCCTCGGCGGCACCTACCGTGACGAGGAGATCGACGAGGCGGTGCGCCCCTTCGTCTATCTCGTCGACGAGCTGGTGCTGCGCCGGCTCGCGGACATGGAGCAGGCCGACTGGCCCCTGCTGCAGTACCGGCTGTACGGCATCGACTCGGGCGGCGATCGCTTCTACGAGGTGGCCGACGAGAAGCTCGTCCAGCGCGGGGCCTCGCCGCTCGTCTTCGAGCTGTTGCACTTCTGCCTCACCGCCGGCTTCGAGGGCCGCTACGCGGGCAACACGGCCCGGCTGCGCGAGTACAAGGAGCGCCTGGCCGCTCGCATCCCCACGCCCGAGGCGATGCCCGCCCTTCCGACTCCCGTGGCCCAACAGCCGCTCGTCCACGCCTTCCCGTGGCGTTATTACGCGGTGTCCGGATTCGTGGTGGTGACCGTCCCGGTGCTACTGTGGTGGCTATCGCGATGAGGGCCGAAGCGCAGATCATCAAGGAACTCCAAGGGGCCCGGACGCAACTGGGCCGCCTGGAGAAGATCATCCACACCGAGGCTCGGGGGACTGAGCGCGGGCGTGGAGCCGTTGCTGGCCGAGGTGCGCGCGGGGGTGGCGGTGCTCTTCCCGGAGGCGGGGGAGACGCGGCTGGCGCCCAAGGAGCACGAGGCCCGGCACGAGAAGCTCCTGCAGTCGCTGGATGAGCTGGAAGACGTGTTGGAGGCACTCCAACTGGCCGCGCGAGCTGGCCGCTCCAATACGAGCACTCGCGGGGGGAGATGAGCCGTGGAGTCGCAGCTGCTCAATGTGGTGATGGCGCAGGCTCCCGCCGGGGATCCGACCAAGGCGCTCAGTGCGGGGGTGAACTCCCTCAACACGGGCGCCCAGTCCGTCAAGTCGAGCGCGACGAAGCTCGGCAAGCTCTGGGACATGGTGAGCCCGTACCTCATCTGGATACTCGTGATCGCCCTCGTGGCGTTCCTCGTGTACGCCACGGTGAAGTGGCTCGTGCCGTGGTGGCGCCGCCGGCGCGCCGGGGATCCGGCCTCCAGCGGCCCTCCGCCGATGGACTCCAACCGGCTGGTCCGGGTGCGCCAGGCCTTCCTGTCGGGGCTGCCCTGGGCCAACCGCGCCGCCGTGGTGGACCTGCCCAACGTGGTGGTGCTCGGGCCCGCCGGCAGCGGTAAGACGGAGCTCATCGGCCTGGACGTGGACTGGCAACGCCAGGCCCGCCAGTTCCTTCCCAGCTACACCGCGGACGCGCTCCTGCAGGTGTACCTGGGGCCCGACTGCGTGGTGCAGGAGGTGTCGGCCCCGCTGCTCGAGGATGAGTCGCTCGGGGCCCGCGGCGCCCTGCGCCGGATGTGGCAGAAGTGCTTCAGCCACCGGCAGAAGGGTCTGGCCGTCATCGCCCTGGACGTGCGCTGGCTGGCGGACACCCCGCCCGACGAACAGCGGCGCATGGCCCAGCTGCTGCGCGGCAAGCTCAACATCATGTCCGAGGCCCGCGGCGGCCCGGTGGAGACCCGCCTGTGCCTCACGCACATGGACGGGTTGGAGGGCTTCGAGGACTTCGCCCGGCTGCTGAAGAAGCACCGCGTGCCGCTGTCCTTCGACATCCCCAAGGCGGGGGAGGAGGGCCGGCTGGCCTCGCTGCTCGAGGGCCAGGAGCAGTACCTCGCCCTGGGCCTCACCTCGCTGCCGGTGGACGACTTCGAGCGCCTGGAGCACTTCTACTCCCAGGGCGGACGCTCGTTCTCCGCGCTCGGCCGCTTCGTCTCCGCGCTGCTGGAGGGCGACACGCTCTCCTACAAGCCCCGGATCACCCGGGTGTTCTTCTCCTCGCGCACGCCCGAGGCGCGCGCCAGCGACACCCTGTCCGTGGTGGCCGAGGAGAGCTCCACCCAGTCGCTGCGCCAGCACTACCTGCGCACCCACCTGCGGCGCGCCGTGACGATCGCCGCCGTGGGCTGTCTGCCGGTGATCGCCGCGTACGCCCACTTCTACTCGCTGCTGGGCGAGGCGCAGGAGGAGCTGCAGCGCTTCGAGGACACGATCGCCGAGCTGCGCCAGCAGGGGTTGGAGGGCAGGGGGGAGGTCGTCGAGCAACAGGTGAACGAGGCGGCGGACGCGCTGCTGCAGCTCAACCGCGCCACGCGCTGGTGGCCGCCGCTCAGCTCCAGCTTCCCCGATGAGATGCTGGATCTGCGTCAGCGGCTGGCCCGGGGCATCCGGGAGAGCCACCTGCGGCCCGCCCTCGCGCACTGCCGCAAGCAGCCCAAGGATTGCCGCCCCGAGCAGGTGCTCTACCTGCTGGCCACCCTCCACGCCTCCAATGGGGACAGCCTGGGCTCCTTCGTGCAGCTCCAGCGTCCAGCCCCAGCACACGCGCTTCCTGCGCCAGTTCCGGGAGGGTGAGTCCGCGACGGCGGCCACCTCCAACGTCGAGAAGACCCGCACGTGGATCTCCGCGCTGGAGCTGCGTGAGCCCCTGGTGGCCACCTACGTGCTCGCCAGCGACGAGCCCTGGGAGCGCACTCCGCCCTGCCGTCGCGGGGCCGTGCAGATCTCCAACAACGCGGACGAGGACTGGTCCTGCTGGCCCTACCCGCAGCGGCTGACGTTCGAGAGCCAGCTCAAGCCGTGGGTGGAGCACCTCCTGGCCCTGCGGCAGACCCTGGAGGCCGGGCACAAGGGGCTGCCCGATCTGGAGCTGCGCCGCGAGGAGCGCGAGCGGCTGCAGGCGCAGCTCGCGGACCTCGACGTCTATACCTCGCTGCCCAGCGTGCTCAACCTGTTCGACGCCTCCGCGGTGCAGGTCAACACGCGCCACTTCGAGGGCATCGAGACCACCGTCCAGGTGCTCGATTGGCTCAGGGCGAACCGGGACACGCTCGCCGCCGTGCTGCGCATGGAGGAGGAGGCCTACGCGGGCTACCAGGCCGTGGGGAAGATGACGCCCTCCGAGCTGCTCACCCGCGATGGCCTCTGGCTGACGGGAGAGAACAAGGGCCCGTACCGCATCGAGCTGCTGCAGCAGTCCTTCGAGTTCCGCCCGCCCCAGCTCTCGCGGGATCTGCTCCAGGCCCTGCTCGACACCTACGAGAAGGACGGCAAGCTGAGGGTCGCCGCCCATGCCTCCGTGCGCGATGGGCAGATGGTGTTGACCCGGACGCCCTTCGAGGCGGACCTCAAGCCGCTGGTGGATGACTTCACCCAGCGCCTGAAGAACGCCCAGCTCCCGCTGGACGAGGCCGCCAAGCGCGAGGCCTACGTGCAGAAGCGCGTGAACGGCTTCTCCCAGGGCTACCGCGACGGCCTCTTCCACACCATCAAGGGCTACGACTTCAACGTGCCGCGCAGGCAGCTTCTCGACTCGCTGTCCCGGCTCACCCAGCCGTCCTCGGAGCAGGTGGACATGCTGCGCGACGTGGCCCACCGGGCCAACCTCGAGCCGCTGGAGGGGCCCTACTACGAGCCGCTGCGCAATGCCGTGGCGCCTTTCCGCCCCATCGTCCAGCTCATGACGGCGGACAAGAGCGGCTTCTATGCCGCGCTCGCCCCGTACCATGCGCTGGTGGCGCAGATGCATGACGAGCTGGACGCCGTGTCCAGGCCCGGCCAGGACAAGGCCGCTGGCAAGGACGCCGCCGCGGCCGCCGCGGCCAAGGGCAAGGCCCCGGAGGAGGAGGCGGAGGGCGAGGCGCAGCAGGACGGCACCGCGGAGGCCTCGCGGACATGCTCACCCCGCTGGAGAAGGTGGCCCTGTCCATGCTGCTCGAGGAGGAGGGCTCCTACCTGCGCAAGGCCCAGGAGTGGCTGGACACGCAGGGCATCACCGGCGATCTGCGCCAGCCCTTCCTCAAGCCCTTCCTCCAGGTGCAGAAGCTGGGCAAGCAGGAGCTGGAGAGCACCCTGGCGCGCCAGTGGGAAGAGGCCGCCGGGCGCATGCTGCGGCCCATGCTGGAGCGCTACCCCTTCAACCCCGACTCCAAGGAGGACGTGGATCCGGGCGAGCTGGAGGTGCTGCGCCGCAAGGACGGTGCCTTCTGGCACTACGTGGACCAGATGTTCTCCCGCGTCACCGTGGAGCGCGGCACGCAGTGGTCGCTGCGCGGTCCGCTGCGCGAGAAGCTGACCATGCCGGACGAGCTGCTGCTGACCCTCAGCCGCCTGTCCCGCCTGTCCAAGCTGCTGTGGGATGACGAGGGCCGGCCCCGGCCGCTCATGTTGAAGGTGCAGCCCCAGCCCCTGCCCGCGCCGCCCATCACCGGTGTCTTCGTCACCATGTCCTCCCTCAAGTGCGGGAAGACGACCGCGTATGGCTTCAATCAGAGCCCCACCTGGCAGGAGTTCCCCCTGAGCTGGTGGGATCAGCAGGTGTCCTCCATCGTGCTGGAGATGCGCTCGCCCGCGCGCGACGCTCCCCAGTACCTGTCCTTGCCGTGGAACCGCTCGGCGTGGAGCTGCTTCCGTCTGTTCGAGGAGGCCACCCTCACCAATGATCAGCGCCGCCAGTGGAGCCTCGCCCTGCAGGGCAACGGCGTGGGCAAGCGCGGGTTGGATATCAGCTTCGGCCTCAAGGGAGACCCCTGGGTGCCTTTCCGGGAGGTGCCGCGATGAGCGCACGCATGTATCGGCTGACGGCCCTGGCGGCGCTCGCGCTGCTGGGGGCCTGTGGCCCGAGTCACGTCAATCTCAGCATCAAATCGCCTCCCGGGACCAACCTGGGCCGGCCCATGTACATGCTCGTCCGGCAGGTGGACCCCAAGCAGTACGCCAACGAGGCGTACTCCGAGGTGGCCGCCAAGGTGGGCGCCCCGGACAACACCGTGCTGCAGACGTCCGTCATCTACCCGGGCACCATCCAGCGCTTCCAGGTGAAGACGCCGAAGGAGGGCGCGTTGGCCGTCTCCTTCCTCTTCACCGCCCCGGACGGCAACTGGCAGCTCCTGCTCAGCCCGCCGGTGACGACCGCGGTGGACATCGAGCTGACCGTGAGCCGCATCCTCAGCGACTCGACGCCTCCCGCGCTGCCCCAGGAAGAGCAGGGTGCGCCCGAGGCGAAGCCTCCGGAAGGCATCAAGATGCCGGAGCTGCCGAAGGAAATGCCCAAGCTGCCCGGCGCCAAGTAGCTCAGGCGGCCAGCGCGCGCACCTGGGCGTCGAGCCCGTCCATCATCTTCTCCACCCAGGTGCGGGCCTGCTTCACCGGCTCCTCGAAGAGGGTGGTCTCCTGGATGGACTTCTCGATCTTGTCCAGGGGCGCGAGCAGTTGCTCCCGGGCCTCGTCCACGCGGCCGGCCATGGCGTCGATCTGCTTCGCCGCCGTGTCCATCAGTCCGTTGGCCTGCGTCGCCATCGGGTTGAGGAGCTGATCCACCCGCTGGGCCAGCTCGGTCTCGATGCGCTCCCGGGCCTTGTGGACCTCGTCGAGCGCCTGCTCCACCGACGTGCGCGCCGTGTCGAGCCCCGACTTCAACTGCTCGCGGGCCACGTCCACCTGCTTCTCGATCGCCTCACCCACCTTGGCGAGCTGGTCGGCCGCGGCCTTCACCCCATCGGCGAGGCGCTGCTGGAGCATGTCCAACTGCTGCTTCACCTGGGTCTTGAGATCCTCCACGCGCGCGGTGACCTGATTCACCATCGCCTCTACCTGCTTCACCACCTGATCCCGGGCGGTCGCGATCTGCGCCGTCACCTGCACCACGAGCTGCTCCACCTGGGTCACGGCCTGGTCGATGGTGCTCTGCACCGACTCCAGCAGGGTGCCGATCTGCTGCACGAGCTGCTCCTGCAGGGTCTGCACCTGCTGCACGGCCTGCGTCTGGAGCTGCTCCACCTGGGTGATGAGCTGATCCTGCAGCGTCGTGAGCTGCTGCCCCACCTGGTTGGAGATGGTCGTGATCTGCGTGGAGATCTGCGACACCACCTTGGTGATGGCCTGCATGGCCGGGTCCACCAGCGGCTTGGGCAGGTCCGAGGCGGGGATGGCCTCCAGCATCTGCACGGCCTTGGCCAGCACTGACTCCAGCGTGCCCACCAGGGTCTTGTAGAGCGTCTGCAACTGCTCGAGCTTCTCGGGCAGCAGGGCGAAGAGCGCCTGGAGCTGCTTCTCGAGCTGCGCCACCGTCTCCATGAGCTGATCCAACACCGAGAAGGCGGTGTCGATCGTCTGTTGCACCGGGGCCTGGATGGACTCGAAGGTGGTGATCGCCGTCCTCATCACCGCGTCGATGGCCTCGCTGCCCTGGGTGATGAGCGTGTCGATCTGCTGCTGGATCTGCTCGATGAGCTGCTCCACGGCCTTGATCTGGCTGGCGAGCTGCTCCACCTGTCCGGCCAGGGTCTGCTCGATGGTGTCGAGCACCTGGTTGAGCTGATCACGCCCGGCCCCGAGCGTGTTGCCGACGGTGCTCTCCAGTGTCTGGAGGAGCTGATCGGCCGTCTCGGCGGCGCTCTTCACCGTGGAGCGGACCGGCTCCAGTCCCGCGCGGACCTGCCCGATGAGCCGCCGCGCCTCGGCCTTCGAGGACTCGCTCGCGGACCGCACGCTGTCGTGGAGGCCCTGCAGCGCCGTGGCGGGTTGGACGATCACGGCGTCGAGCGCCTGGGTCAGCCGTTCAGTCTCCTGGCCCACCGTCTGGCGGATCTGCACCGCCGGGGCGAGCACCAGCGTCGTCACGTTCTCCAGCTTCGTGGCCGCGCCCTTCAGCTCCTCGCTCGCGCGGGTGCGGACCTTGTCGAGCTCCTCCTGGAGCTGCTTCTCGCGGGCTTCCAGCTCCTCGAGCGGCTTCTCCAGCTCCTTCTCCGCCTGATCCTTCAGCTTCTGGAAGTCCTCCTGGAGTTGCTTCTCGCGCTCCTCGAACTTCTTCTTCTGCTGCTGCACCTGATCGCGCAGCTTCTTGATTTCCTCCTGGAGCTGCTTCTGCCGGGCCTCGAGCTGAGCGGCCGCTTCCTTCTGCTTCGGCTTCGGCTGGGCGCGCAGCTTCTCGAGGTCGGCCTGGAGCTGCTTCTCACGGGCCTCGAGCTCGGAGGTGAGCTTCTTCACCTCCTGCTCCGCCTGGTCACGCAGCTTCTTGTACTCGCCCTCAAGCTGCTTCACGCGCTCGTCGAGCTGCTTCTTCAGGGCGTCCTTGCGCTTCTTCAGCGCGGCGAGCAGCTCGGAGGACAGGGACTGGCAGCGCTTCACCACGTCCTGTCCCAGCGAGTCGAGCTGCTTCACGAAGGACTGCTCCTTGCCCCGCACCGTGCCCTCCAGGGCCTGGACACGGGAGGAGACCGCGGGCTCGATGGCCTTCACGGACTTCTGCACCCGGCCCCCGGAGGACTCGAGCTTCTTGCGCAGGGCGAGCACGTCGTCCGCGGCCTTGTCGAACCTGGACCACAGGGCCTTCACTCAGGGCTCCATCTCCGCCAACTCGGCGTCCAGCGCATCAATCTGCTTCGAGAGCTCGCCACCGAACGCGTCCACCTCGGGACGCAGCGAGCCGATGGCCGCCTCGAGCTTGCCCGTCAGGGCCTCGGCCTCTGTCCGGATCGGCTTCAGCCGGGCCACCACGCCCGTACTGAAGGACTCCAGCTCTCCGCGCAGCTCCGCGATCTTCCCGCTCAGTTGCTTCATGGATCCGCTCCGTCCCCCGGTTCCTGGCTCACCGCAGCTTCTCGAGGGCCGCCTTGGCCTGCTCGGCCGCGCCCGAGAGCTGGCTCACTCCCTGCGACAGCCGGGAGGTCGCCCCCTTCAGCCCGCTTTTGGCCTCGGCCACCTTGGCGCCCACCTCCGTGCGGGCCCCGGTGAACGCCGCCTTGGCCTCCGCCTGGGCGCTCTTCATCTTCGCACGCACCGCGCCCATCGCGGCCTGGTAGGAGGCGGAGGTCTCCCCGATGGCGCCTCCCACGGACGCCGTGAGGTCTCCCTTGGCGGCCTCCACCTGGGGCGAGACGTCATAGGTGGGCGTGGGGGCCGCGCCACTCTGGGACTCCTTCACCTGGATGAAGAGGTGGCCTTCCCCCATGCGGATGACCTGGGTGTCACCCGAGTTGGTGCGCAGCATGCGCCACACCGGTTTGTCGTCCTGGAAGTCGTGCGTGAAGGCCGTCTGGCTCGTCTTGTTCCAGCCCAGGAGGATCTGATCGCCCTGGCCGTCCTGCGGCGTGCGCACGCCTTCCTTCCAGTCGAGGAAGCGGTCGAACTCGGCATGCGCGAAGTGCAACGCAATCAGCACGCGCGTGTTCTTGTACGGCGGGAAGAAGAACTGGCCGGGGAAGTGGATGGGCTCGGCGGGCACGCTCACCGTCTGGTTCCACAGCGGCACCGTCATCCGGAAGTAGGCGAGCGACGTCTTCTCGTCCTCGACGATGAGGTAGCGCCGATCCTGGGGCTCGCCGCCGGGGCTGTGCACCAGGGCCTCGACGTGGATGGGGTAGCGCGGGGCGCGGAAGGCGGGCAGGGTGACCAGAGGCTCCGAGGCGGACTCCAGCCGTGCCGACATCCGCACCTGGTAGTTGGCCTGGGCCGTCTGCTGGTTGTCATGCTGGCCCTCGCGCTCGGCATGGGCCTCCAGCTCCAGCTCCAGCACCCGCTGGTCCTCGTCGAGCCCCGTCAACGCGGCGGGCCACAGCGGGCCCTCCAGCCGCACCAGGGCGCCGGGATGCACGGGCACCGAGGGGAAGTGCTTGAAGGACAGGTTGAACTGCCGCTGGCGCACCTGCAGGCGGATCTTCTCCAGCTTCTGCCGCTGCTCGGCCTGGGCGGTGATGGGGTTGCGCAGCAGCATGTCATGGGACACGCCCGCGACGGCCTGGGGCTGTGCGATGGGCGTGGTGGTGGGCCCGTTGGCCAGCGCGTTGAGCACGCGGGTGCCGTGGCGGATGGGCTGCGGCAGCCGCACGTCCATGTGCCCCACCTGGAGGCGATCGAGCACGGCCGCCGTGCCCGAGGGCTTGCTGTCGGCCAGCAGGTACTCGTTCTTCTGGGTGTCGTAGCTGAAGACGCCGTTGTTCGCGTGCACGTACCAGAGGACGAAGTCGTAGAAGCTCACCTCGGGGGCATCCGCGCCCAGCGCGAGGCAGAGCATCTCCTGCTTCTGGCGCAGCGCGGCCCAGTCGTAGGAGAGCTGGAGGGTGGCCTTGTGGGCCTCGATCACCTCCTGCATGGACATGTCGGTGTGCAGCTCGACGGGGCGGTGCTGGCGCCAGAGGACCTGGGCGGCGTCGGCGAACTCGAAGGTGTAGCGGCGGAAGACGCGCTCGGCCTTCTTGTCCTTGCCGTGGGTCTCCGCGATGAGCCGGCGGCTGCGGGCGAGGCCCTGGACCACGAGCGGCGCGGGCGGCGTGTCGAGCGCGGGGTTCACCGCGGACAGGGCCAGCCGCACCTGGACGAGGTCCGGCTTCTGGAAGGCGGTGTAGAGCGGCGCGTCCTTCTTCTCCAGCGAGGTCCAGAAGGTGACCGAGGCCGTGAAGCCATGGCTGCCCAGGCGCACGGCCAGGTGCTTCACCTGGCCACCGGGGATGGAGAAGGACTGGCCGCCGATGGTGAGCGTCAGCTCGGGCTTGAGCTCCTCCTGGAATGCCGTCCTCACCGGGTGGTCTCCTCCCCCCCTACACAGGGTGCCTGGGCGCATCATCTCACATCCCCGCCGGATTCGTCCCCAGAAGCCCCCCCGTGGCGGCGAGGGGCAGCCGGGCAGCCGGAGGCCCGGTGGAGGAGGGGACGGCTCGGGCGGTCCGTCTCAGCCGCGCAGCGGCAGGATGAACTCGAGCTGCACGTGCGTGCCCGCGAGTTCGGGCCGGAGCGAGGCGTGAACGTGGACGCCCCGCTCGCCGGGCCCGGTGGACACCACCTTCCCCTGGAGCTGACAGGCCCTCCCCGGACCCGTGGGGAGGAACGCCTCGGCGGCCCGGGTGAAGACGGCGGACACCTCCTCCTGCCGGGCTCCCGCGGGGAGGCGCTCCGCGATCTCCTCGGCGAGGCGGACGATGCGGCCGGTGAGAAGCTGCGCGGGCAGGGGCGTGGCATCCCGGCCTCCGTACACGGTGGGTGCCGCCGCCAGCAGCACGGCGTTCGAGTCCCACCAGCCGCTCACGCCCACCACGCCTCGCGCGGCCAGCCGCTCCTGTTCCCGCAGGGAGATCCCCACCTCGGTCGCCACCGGCGAGCGTCCGCCCGGGCGCCACACGGCGGGCGCCTTCGTCCCGCTGCCCGGCCCCACCAGACGGCCGAAGGTGCGCGTGTCGCGAAAGCTCGCCGCCAGCAGGGCCGCCATGGCGAGCGCGGGGCTGGTGAAGCACTCGCGGTGCACCTCTCCCTGGTGCTCGGCCATCATCACCACGGGATTCTGGGCGGCGCACAGCCAGCGGGAGGCTTCGTCCGCACGCAGCCGGCTCCACGCTTCCGACGCGGGGGCCTCCCGGACGGCCACCACCATGGGCAGACAGGCCTGCTCCCCCAGGGCCGCGAGCCGACGCAGGGTGTCCACATCGTCGAGGGGCTCGAGGAGGAAGCACGCATCGGGGCGCTGGAGGGCGGGGACGCCGAGGCTCTCCGAAAGCGCGTCCACGAGCTGGTGGGGCTCCGCGTCGAGCACCTCGATGTCCATGCCCGCGGAGGGGGGACAGTGCGTCCACAACCAGTGCAGCCCGCGCCAGGCGGACTCCAGCCGTGCCACCCGGGGGTGTTGGAGGATGTCCCGCGCGGTGCCGAAGAGGGCCTCTTCGATGAGGGCGAGCGCGGCGCCCCGGGCCTCCCGGGGCGAGTGCGTCTTGCGGAGGGCCCCGGCCAGCGCGGAGGACAGCAGGCCCGGGCCCAGTCCTTCCAAGAGGCGGGCGGCGTCCTGGGGGCCCAGGCCTTTCGCGCCGGAGAGCGCGTCGCGGACGGCGCGCAGGGTGCGCAGATCCGGAAGGGCGTCGATGACCGCGGAGAGCTGGAAGGCCTCCGGCCCGTCGAAGGAGACGACATGGGAGCTCGCGTCACCGGAGCCGATGCGGTCCTGCACGGTGACGCTCAGCCCGCTCCCGGCGCGCCCGAGGTGCTCGGCGAAGGCGGCCTCGGTGAGGAGGAAGCGGCGGCCCGAGGGGGAGGGGAGGAGGGCCCCGGCGACGAGCCACCGCACACGGACGGCGGGCGGAGGGGTGGCGTTCATCAAGCGCTCGCCCGCTCACTCCGCTGCTCGGGGGCGAGGGGCAGCTCCAGCGTGAACGTGGCCCCCTGGCCTGGCCCGGCGCTGTACACCCTCAGTTCGCCCCCCAGCTCCTGGGCCGCCAGGGCACTGGAGTGCAGGCCGAAGCCGTGCCCCTCGTCGCGGGTGGTGAAGCCGTATTGGAAGATGCGGGTGCGCATCTCCGGCGCGATGCCCATGCCATTGTCCCGCACCTCGATGTGGATCCGGCCGGGCGTGGGGCTCGTCATGCTCACCGTCAGGTGCCGCTGCCCCTCGGGCACCACGTCCATGGCGTATTTGGCGTTGCTGATCAGGTTGACCAGGATCATCAACACCTTGTGCTTCTCCGTCACCACGGAGGGCACGTCGGCCAGTTTCCGCTCCACCTTGACGGCATGGCGGCCGAGCGCCGCCTGGTTGATGCGCAGGGCGTCCTCCAACAGCTCTCCCAGATGGACGGGCTCGAAGAGCTGCTGGGGCGTCCGGGCGTAGCGCTGCTGCAGCTTGACGATGGCTCCAATGTGCTCGGTGTGCCGGCTGACGTCGCTGAGCAGGCTCTGGAGGCTCCTGCCCCTCCTCCTGCAGGTGCTTGCCCAACCGGCGCATGAAGGGCAGCACGTTCTTCCCGCGCTCGTCCTGGGTGAGGAAGGCCGTGAGGTCGGCCCGGTGCGCCTCGAGCAGATCCGCCACCTTCTCCACGCTGTCGAGCTTCAGCCTGCCCAGCCGCTCCCGCGCCAGCAGCGTCGAGGTGAGGACGCTGTTGAGCACGTTGCCCACGTTGTGCAGCACGTTGGTGGCGATCTCCGCCCGGCCCACCTGCCGCGCCGTCTCCACCAGTTGCCGGTGGACCTCCTGGAGTTCCCGCGTGCGCTGCTCCACCCGCTGCTCCAGTCCTTCGTTGGCCTGCCGCAGGGCCTCTTCGCGCCGTTGGATCTCCCCGGCCATCTGTTGGAAGGCGCTCGCGAGCTGTCCCAACTCGTCCGCGCGCGAGGTGTCCAGCGTGACATGGAAGTCACCGGCCTCCAGCCGGGTGGTGGCCTGGGTGAAGCCCATCAGCGGGCGGGAGATCTGCTGCTTCAGCACCCAGTACATGATGGCCAGCTCCAGGAGCAGCGACACCACGCCGAACCCCAGGATATAGCGCGCCGCCTGGAAGGCGGCCGCGGACACCACCTTCTCGGGCAGCACCGTGACGATGCGCCAGTCCGGGCCCTTCAGCCGGGCCACGGCGAGCAGCTCGCCGTACTCCGGGAACTCCAGCACGGCCTGGCCAGAGGGGTGGTCCTTCAAGCGCTCGAAGAGGCCGTGCAGGTGGGCCCGCTGCCGGGCGGTGCCCGCGTGCGCGGAGACATCCTCCGGTTTCCCGGTGTTCTTCAGGATGTCGTAGACGCCCTCTCCGCTCTTCATCTTCATCTCGGGGTGGGCGATGAGCTGGCCATCGTCGCGGATGATGATGTTGTAGGCCCCGGGGATGTGGTTGTTGATGGTGCGGACCATCAGCTCATTGAGGAGCATGTCATGGGAGATCGTCCCCACGTGGCGGCCGTCCACGTCCAGCGGGGTCGCGACCGTGACCATCCACGTCTGGGTGGGCGTATCCTCGTAGATGCTGGTCCAGGCGGACTCCCGCCGCGGGTTGTTCGCGGGCAGGCCGAGGGAGAAGTACTCGAAGTCCTCGAGCGAGAAGGTGGGCTCGAGGTCCTGGAAATAGTTGGCTCCCTCCGGCCAGTACCCCACCACGGCTCCCTCCGGGAGGATGACGCCGGTGGTGGAGAAACGGACATGGAAGGCGGGCGCATACTGGAGCGTCACTTCGTAGGCGGCCAGGAGCCGGCGGCGGAAGTCGGCATCGGCCTTCACGTCCCGGGGGATGAAGACTCCCGGCATCCGCGTGCCATCGAAGAGCTCGCGACGGTTGCGGATCGTCCCGTCGGGACGCAGGGCGAACAGCTTGTCGAAGCGGGCGTCCACGTCCTCCTGGCTCAGGGCCCGGATCTGATCCTCCAGGGCCTTCTTCATGGCGGCGTGGTTGTCCTCCGCCAGCACGAAGAGGGCCTCCTCCCGCTCGCTGCGCTCCGTGACGTTGCGCTCCATCTGCACCACGGCCTCGGCGCGCAGGGAGTAGAAGATGTGGAGGTAGCTGAAGAGCGTGGTCAGCGCGATGATCACCGCGATGCGCACGCCCATCTTGATGAGCGTCGACCGGGCCAGGGATGACCGGGCAGGGGTGGGGGGCACGAGCTGTCGGGTCATGATGGATGTGCTCGGTCAACCGGGGGGATGTTTCACGGGCGCGCCCGGGCCGATCCTCGAGGGAGCGGCCCGGGCGTATCCGGCTTGCTCAGGGGGTGCTGAGGGGATCCGCCGGGTTGCTGCCCGCCGCCCGCTCGTCGCCGTCGAGGAACCCGTCCAGATCGCGATCGATGCCGATGCGCTGGCCCGAGCCCGGAGGCGTGCAGGTATAGGTCAGCGCCCCGCCGCCCGTGGTGACGTGCAGGCGGAGGGCCGCGTCGGTCAGTTGCGGCTTGGACTGCCGGTCGGGCTTGAAGTGCCCGCCCTGGTAGAAGAAGCCCACCTCGGTCAGCGCGACCCGGCCCTTGGCCACCAGATCGCACTCGCCGGCGTTCGCTCGCGCCACCAGCAGATCCACACGGGAACCCACCACGGCGTGGTTGAGGGCCGTGAGGGTCACCTGCTGGCCGACGATCGGCGCCAGGTTGGTGTCGAAGGCCAGCATGAACTGCTCCATGTCCAGCTTGGCCTGGAAGCCCGCGGGCGTGTCCGGGATGCCCACCGAGTTGAAGATCGGATGGACGTCGAAGCTGCTGTTGAAGCGGAACAGCGTGTCGATGGAGCCATCGCTGTTGAAGCCGAAGCCGCGGATCTGATCTCCCATGAAGGGATCGGCCGGCATGAGGCCGAAGTCGTAGCCCACGCCGAACATGCCAACCTTCTGGTACATGTTCCGCAGGTGAGGCGTCTTGGGGAAGAGCGCCGTCCCCACGAAGGCCGAGAGGCCCTCCGTGCCGAAGAAGCCCTTGGCCACGCCCGCGCTGGGGTTGGCGTTGGGATCCAGCGTGTGGCAGGAGTTGCACGAGCCGTGGAAGAAGCTCGTGGTGTTGAAGTAGAAGTCGCGTCCCGCCTGCTGCGCCGGGGTGAGCGAGTTGTCGAGGTTGCGGACCGGGTTGGGCGGGTAGGTCACCTGGAGGATGAAGTCGGTGAACTGCTGCATCTCCGCGGGGGTGAGCTGCGCGTTCCTCCCGAGCAGCTCCATGAACGCCGGGTTGAACTGCTTGAACGCCGCGGCCTCGTCGAAGGCCCCGCTGTCCGGCTGGGCGGTCGGCGCGGTGTCACCGCCGTTGCGATCCCCGCGCCAGTGCATGGCACCGTGGTTCGCCATCCCGCGCAGGCTCTGGGTGGAGAACGGCCCCTTCATCGGGTGGAAGTTGGGATCCTGGCCGAAGGTGGGATCATTGCCGAACTCGGGCGGCACCTGGACGATGGGGTTCGAGCTGGTCTTGTAGACGCCATCCGGGTTGCCCAGATCCCACACCAGGCTGTCGAAGTCGCCGAAGATGTGGCAGCTCGCGCAGGACGAGTCGCCGTGGCTCGAGCTCTTCTTCGCGTCGTAGAGGAACGGACGTCCCGCCACCACGCTCGCCGGCTCGGGGTTGTGCATCCGCACGTGGGCGACTTCCTGGCGCGTGACGGTGTTGACGACGGAGATGCCGTTGTCGAAGCGCGTCATCACGTACATGCGCCCGCAGCTCTCATCCAGCACCATGCCGGTGGGGCCGCCCCCCGTCAGGGGAATCTGGTTCGTGGTGCTCGGCACGAAGGTGTCGGCCTCGAGCGCGGCGGTGGAGTAGACGCCGATCTTCGAGGAGCCGAACGCGGCCACGTACAGCGTGGTGCCGTTGGAGCTCACCGCCATGCCCATCGGCTGCGCGAGGCTCTTCTCGTTCTCCGCGTTGGGGATGGGCGCGCAGCAGGCCGCGTAGTTGATGTGCTTGTTGAGGTGCCGGGGGGCCACACCCGAGGAGCTCGGCACGGAGATCCGGCTCTCGTGCAGGTGCCCGCGGAGCGTCTGTCCGGCGAAGGTGCCCGGGCCCTCGAAGCGCAGATCATTCCGGGCCTCGGTGTTGCTGACGTACACCTTCCCGTTCACCGGGTTGACGGCCATGTTGAACAGGATGGTGCCCACGCCGGAGTAGAAGCCGGACGTGCCGGAGAGCTGCGCCGGCGGGTTGGCGTTGGCGTCGATGACGAACACGTCCTTGTCCGGCAGGGAGAACTTCACCTTGTCCGTCCACGAGCGGCCCAGCACGTCCACCCAGTCCTGGCCGTTGAACCGGACGAGCACGGAGACCTCGGGCGCGGGCTTGCCCTCGGCGTTGACGTTCGGCCCGGGGACGCCGCCCGCCGCCTCGCCGCCGTTGGGCACGAGGATCTCATGCACCACGGAGGAGCGGTTTCCGGAGTGGAACGCGGCGGCGTAGACGCGCGAGCCGTCCGGCGTCACCGCGAGCGCGCGCGGGGTATCACTGAAGAGGGTGACGATCGTCAGCGGGTTGCCACCCAGCGAGGTGCCCAGGCTGTTGGCATCGAAGACCCAGACGTCGGCCCGGCCCACGCCCGGCGTGGTGAACTGCGGATCGAAGGGCACGTTCTGGCCGCGGTGGGCGGCCGTGACGAAGGCGCGATTCTTCCCCGTTCCGGCGAAGACGATGTCGCGCGGCTCGTCACCCACGAGCAGCGTCCGCACCACCGAGCCAGCGCGCCCGTATGCGTTGTGCCGCACGATGCTCACGCTGTCGGACAGGTGGTTGACGACCCAGAACCTCGCCGTCACTCCGCACCGCGACCGCCACCGGCTCGAGCCCCACGGGCACCGAGGAGACATGCGTGAGGGAACCCGCCCCCACATGGAAGATCTCCAGGCGGTTGTCCGGGGTGTTGACGGCGTAGAGGAACCTGCCACCCGGGGAGAGGGCGAGCGGACGCACCTGTCCGCTCTCGAAAAGAGTGAACGACGACGCGGCCGCCTCGTGACCCGTCACCGCTCCCACGAGCAGCAGCGCGACGAGGGCTGATCTCAGACGATTCCAGCGAGATGCCGGACTACTGGCTTCCATGAGGGCTCCATAATAATACAGAGAGGCTGAAAGAATCCTTTTCAACAGGATGCCTCTCGGCGTCAAGTGAACCACACCTGGGCCTTGACATCGCCTGTGTCCCCTGGGACCCGGGCCGGGAGTGGGATGACCCGGGGGTGAGTCCGTCCTGGGCCCGGTGGGAGGGTACACGCTAGCGTCACGTGGATGAGCGCCCGGCGCATGTTTCCCATGCTGTCCACCGAGAACCTGGAGCAAGCCCTCCGCTTCTACGGGGAGCTGCTCGGAGGCACCGAGACGTACCGTTTCCCCGAAGGCGGGCAGCCGGTGTTCGTCGTGTTGAAGCTGGGCGAGTCGGACATCGGCCTCGGCGCCATCACCGGGGCCCCGCCGTTGCACGGCCAACCGCTGCGCCCGGCCCAGGGGCACCGCATCGAGCTGTGCGTCTACGTGGACGACGTGGATGCCACCATCGCGCGGATGCGGGCGGGCGGGGTTTCCATCCTGCTCGAGCCGTCCGAGCAGCCGTGGGGTGAGCGGGTTGCCTACGTGAGCGATCCGGACGGCAACCTGGTGATGCTCACCCGCGGGTAGCTCGCGGGTGGCATGCCGCGTCATGCCGAGTGCCGGGGCTCCTCGTCCGGTTCCGCCTGGAGCGGAAGGGGCAGGGACTCCTCCTGGGCGGGGAGACCGGGCGCGCGGCGCTCGAGCAGCGCGAGCACGGCGGGGAACAGCACCGTCGTGCCCAGCGAGGCGCAGACGACTCCCAGCAGGGCGATCTCCCCGATGGAGCGCAGGCCCGGATGGCGCGCCGTGAGCAGCGCGCCGTAGCCCGCGGCATTGGACAGCGTGGCCACCACCGCCGCGACGCCCGTGGTGCGCACCACGTGGGGCAGCGAGCCCGGCCCCTCCTCGCGGTAGCGGTGGTAGAGGTGCACCGCGTTGTCCACGGCGATCGCCAGCAGGTTGGGCAGCACCACCGCGTTGATGAAGTTGAGCTTGAGCCCGTAGAGGTGCATCGCCGCCGGCAGGCACGCGAGCCCGAGGTACAGCGGCCCGGCCACCAGCCCCGCCCGGCGCAGGCTGCGCAGGCTCAGCGCCATCATCGCGAACACCGCGAGCCCGGCGGCGAGCAGCAGCCAGGGCCCATCCATCCGTACCAGCTCGAAGATGCGGTAGGCGATGAGGTTTGGATCCAGCACCTGCACCTGGAGGCCCTGAGCCCGGGCCAGCTCCCGCAGCTCGTCCATCTGCTCGCCGAAGCGGTGCAGGGCGTCGGTGTCGGAGAGCGACTCGCGCTTGAAGGCGAGCACGAAGCTGCCCTCGCCATCCAACGCGGTGAAGCGGCGGCGCACCTCGGCGGGCAGCTCCTCCACGCCGTAGGGCCGGGCACTCAGCAGGGCCTCCAGGCGGCGCAGCGCGGGGCCCACCCGCTCCGACTCCCAGGCGCTCCCGGGAATGCGCTCGAGGAAGGCGCGCAACGCGGCACGCTCCGCTTCGACGTCCTCGCCCGTGCGCGGCAGGAAGTCGCTGAGCGACACCACCTCCGCGAAGGTGCGATCCACGCTGTGACGGGCCTCGAGCTTCCCGCAGGGTGGCCGCGAGCTGGCCCGCCCGCGAGACGTCCTCGGCCAGGAAGATGGTGGGCGAGTGGCGCCGTCCGAGCTGGGCGATGATGTGATCGTCCAGCCGGGTGGCGGCGAACTCCCCGCGCAGCTTGCGCATGTCGGGCTCGAAGCCGATGGAGCCCACCACCGTGGCGGACCAGGCGGCCAGCGCGCAGACGCCCACGACGATGCCCACCAGCACGGAGCGCGACAGGTGCGGCGCCTCGCGGCGGGGCCGGGCCGGCAGCGGCAGCTCCGCGCGTCCGGGCCGCAACCGCTCCGTCAGGGCGATGAGCGCGGGGCCACACAGGTACGTGGCCAGCACGGTGAGCATCACCCCGGCGGCGGCGATCCACCCGAACTGGGCGAAGGCCTGGAACTGCGCGAGCGTGAGCGCGGCGAAGGCGGCGGCGTTGGTGCAGGCCGAAGTCAGCGCGCCCTTCCAGGTGCCCCGCACGGCCTCGACGAGCGCCTCCAGGGCGGAGTGCTGGCGGCGCTCCTCGCCATAGCGCATGGCCAGGTGGATGCCGTACTCGATGCCCAGCCCGATGAGGATGGCGACGAGGAAGCCGGTGATGATGTTGAGGTAGCCGATGGACTGCTGCGCCACCGCGAAGGTGACGAGCAACCCCACGCCCACGGGCGCCCCCACCACGGCGAGCGAGGTCAGGCGCCGGCAGGACAGCACGACGATGAGCGCCGCGATGGCGCACGAGAGCATCGAGGCACGCGTGAGATCCGCGCGCATCCGCTTGTCCTCCTCCAGCCGCAGCACGTGCGCGCCCGTGGCGTCCGTCTCCACGCCGGGAAAGTCCCGGGCCACCTCGGTGCTGGTGGCCCGCACCTGCGTCACCAACCGCTGGGCGAAGGAGAGATCCGCGGCGACGCCCGAGGGCTTCACGAACAGGTACAGCTCGCTGCCGTCCGCCGGGCTCAGGTACTCGCGCAGGGACGCGCGGGGCGCGTAGCGGCGGGCGATCTCCTCGAGCGAGGGCGGCGGGGGGAGATCATCGCGCTCCACCAGGAGGGGCAGGGCGGCGCGTTTCTCCGCCTGGAGCACGGCCTCCAGGTCCGCGCGCAGGGCCCGCAGTTGCTCGGCGGGGAGCAGGAGCAGCGCACGCTCCTCGAAGAAGCGCGTGTCGTAGCGGAACTCGACGTAGCGGACCTCGTCCAGGGCCTCCAGCCGCGGCGCCAGCGCGTGGGCGAAACGGCGCAACGTCTCGGGACTCCCACCGCGGGCGCGCAGGACCAGATAGCCGTCACCACCGGCCTTCCGGGAGACGGCCTCCAGCTCCCGCACCTCCTGGGTGTGCGCGGGGAGCAGCTCCACGAAGGAGCCCCGGAAGACGAGCCGTGAGGCGAGCAGACCCGACAGCAGCGCCGCCACCACCACACACGCGAGCACGTGCCCGGGCCGCCGGTAGGACAGCCGGGCGAAGCGCTCCATTCCTCTGTCGAAATCCAGACGCGAACTCAAGGACCCTCACAACTCCCCCCGGCTTCCGCCCGCGTGTGTCTCATGAATGCGTGGCGGGCCCAAGTGTCGCGAGCGCCCGGAAACAATTTGTAAGCGGAGGAGCGGAGCGCGATGCGAGGGCGCTTCAGTAATACGCCACCAGTGTGACACGCACCTGGCTCCTGGCGGCGAAGGTGGGGAGGGCGTCCTCGACACCGGTGACGGGATCGAACGTTCCGACGACGCCCACACCCTTCGCGCCCGGGCCTCCCACAGTCCGGAGCAGCTCGAACCGCCACTCGCTCACCACCGAGTCCCGGCCCATCAGGACCTCCGGTGGAAGGGACGGCAGCTCCTCGCCGAGCTCCGTCACCGCCGTCACGGCGGCCTGATCCAGTCCACCGTTGCCCGAGGGTTCGATGATCTCCACGGAGCGGACCTTCCCGCCGGCATCCTGGGTGAGGCGCACCACCGCGACGCCCTCGCTGTGCGTCCACTTGTTGGGCAGCGAGTAGGCCAGGCTCTCCTGGGCCTCCTTCATCATCTGGTGTGAGGCCGGTCCGCCCGCGAGCGGATCCACCCGGCGGGGGTGCGCGAGCGGATCCTCCATCTCGCCGGAGCGGGAGAGCACGCTCGACACGTCGCGCGCCTTCTGGGCCACCTTCTCCTTCGTCGTCCGTCCTTCCTCGACGTCCGCATGGCTCTGGCGGAAGCGCCGCGCGAGCACCTTGCCCATGTCACCGAAGTACGAGTGCGTCAGGCCGCTCTCGGCGCGCCGCCGGGCCACGGTGTCGCGTGCCGTCTGGGAGACGAGCCTCCTGGGGGGACGCCGGGTGCGCGGGCGCGCGAAGGCGGGTGCCCGGGGGGCCCGGCTCGTCGGGTGGGAGCACGGGGAAGTCTCCACCGGGCTGGAGCGCCAACGTGCCGGGGTCCGGGAGGAGCGAGGGCTTCTCCGGTGCCTCCTCCGCACGGGGCACATCACCGGCCAGGGGCGCGTCACTGGCCAGGGGCGCGGGCGAGGGGCTCGCGGCGGGCGGTCCCACGCGGGGCCTGTCGTCCTTGCGTCCCGCCTCGCGCTCGCGCGGCTCCGGGCCCTGGCGCGGCGAAGCCGGAGCGGGCGGCGGGGCAGGGGGGACGTCGACGACGAGCACCTCCACCGGGTCCTGGGTGGAGTGAGCGGAGGGGGGAGGCTGCGCCGGGGGAAGCGGGATTCTCTGCCACCACCACAGGAGCACCAGGTGCAGCACGAGGCTGAGGGCCAGGGCGAGCTTCAAGACACGGGATGGGTGCCTCATCTGCCCAGCTCCTCATGGTCACGGGGGCCGCGGTCCTACGGTAGTCACGGGCCCCGGCGCTGAGATCTCCGGGGGTGTACGAGGAGCCGAGCCCCCGATTGCCCGCCCCGGCTCAATCCGTCCGCACCCAGGCGACCTGGACACCATATTCGTCCTCCATGATCCGGCTCAGGGACTTGCTCAGCTCCTGCATGGCCTCATTGCCCCAACCCCAGGCCGCATAGCGCTTCAGCTCGCGCAGAGTGCTGCGCTCGTCGAATACGGCCTCCCGCGGATCGTAGAGATTGTGACGTGTGATGGCGAAGAGCTCCTGGAGGTGCTGACGCGCCCTGGACTCCAATTGCTCCACCTTCGCCTTGCCGTCCCACAGCTCGAGGATCGCCAGCTCCACGAGGCTCGCATAGGCCCAGACCTTCTGCTGCGGGCGGCCCCACTCGAGATTGTCCCGTGCAATCGCCTTCGCCAGCCTCCGTTGGCGCCGGATGCGTATCAGTTGCTTCTTCTCTTCTCCCTCCTTCGCCGGAGTGAGCTGTCCGGGCCCCATCGTGAGCGCCAGGTACTGCACCAGGGGCCACGCCTCCCGGACCCCGGACCGGTAGCACTTGAAGTAGTACTCCCGGGCCTTGCGGAGCGCGCGTTCGAAGTCCTCTTTCCGCTCCTCGGACTTCGAGTCGAACTGCGCCACCTGCTTCCAGGCGCTCGCCAGCACCCCCCAGGCCTTTACCTGCTTCGAGCCGCCTGTCTGCCGGAGCGCCACCTTCTCGAAGCGGCGCATGTACTTCCTGAGCGTGCGGACGTGGCGCTCCCGCGGCGCCGTTTCCGTGTTCCCGGCCTTCTTCTCCGCTCGCGTCAGCTTCGCCTCCAGGGCGATGCGGGCCCGGACGAAACGCACCTCCCGGAGCTGGTTCTCGAGGTCCGCGGGAAGCGCGGCGTACATCACCACCGAGGCCCAGTCATGGCTGTCCGGGCACTGCACGTAGAGCGACTGCCGCAGGTCATGGGAGATGACCCGGGGATCCTCTCCGCGCAACAGCCGCCTGTAGAGAACCTCCGTCATGACGCGCGAGCCCTCGATGGTGAGGGGAAACTGGGAGCCCACCACCAGGGGAATGCCCGCCTCGTGCAGCGCATGGGCGATGCTGGCGCCCGGCATCACCACCGAGCCCACGTTGGCGGCGTCACAGCTCGCCAGGGAGACGACCGCCGGCCTGCGCAGTGTCAGCTCCGTCCCGCCGCGCCCGTGGCAGCGCAGGGCCGCCGCCAGCTCCGGGCCGGACACCACCGCCACCTGGGTGCGCCGCTTCTCCGAGTGGAAGGCCAGCCCGTACTTCGGGCCCCCTCCGTCCTCGGGGAGAACTTCGAAGCCATGCGCCAGCACGTGCACGTGCGTGAAGGCGCCCGTGGCGCACGCATTGCGCACGTCCGTGAGCGTGGCGGCCTCGAGCACCTTCACGTGCTCCGAGAACTCCTTGCTGCTGGCCAGGTAGGGAGCGAACGCGGAGCGCAGGGCGTCCATGTGCTCGCGGAGCGGCACGGCCGAGACGGCATCGGGGGCCGCCGCCACCACGAGGATGCGCGGCCGGGCCGGCCACCGCAACGTCTTGAGCGCCACCCGGCGGACCTCGCGCGTGAGGCATACCGGCGTGCTCGTCTGCAGCACCAGCGGTTGCCCCTGCCCGGGCAGCCCCGGGGCGGATTCGACCAGCTCGAAAGGCAGCATGGCCAGCTCCGACGCGGAGAGCACCAGCCGCAGGTGCACCATGCGCTTGCCCTCCTTCGGGTCCGAGGAGGACAGCTCGGCGATGAGCGAGCGGATGGAGCCGAGCACCTTGCCCACCTCCCGTGCCGCTTCCTGCCTCGCCTCGGCCGCGACGTGCACCCCATGCACGTAACGGAGCTGGCGGAGCTTGCGCAGGAATTGGAGGTGCTCGAAGGTGATGTGCACCGTCTCCGCGTCCTGGTTGCCACAGAGGGCCAGGTACGGCGTGAGCGGCGAGAGCAGTTGGTTGTGAGCGGGTCCGTGGCGCAGCAACTCCAGGGTGACGGTACGGATCGCCATGGGCCTTCCTCCCGGTAGGGACAGCCCACTCTGCCACAAGCGGAACGGGCCGGTAGATTCATGGCTCCCTCCATGTCCTCCGGCTAGATTCCCGGTGGCCTGGGCTGCTCTTGAGGAGGCTGTCCGCATGTTCCAGATCGAGATGCTCCCCGCCGATCATGGGGACTGCCTGATCATCACCTATGGTGACGCGCGGAGCAGGCACCGCATCCTGATCGACGGGGGCACGGCCTCCACCTTCAACCGCCTGCGCGCGTACATCGAAAAGCTCCCGCGCAAGGAGCGGCGATTCGAGCTGCTCATCGTCACGCACATCGACTCGGATCACCTCGACGGCATCGTCGAGCTGATGCTGTCGGATCTGGAGGTCCGCTTCGATGACATCTGGTTCAACGGCTGGCAGCACCTGACGCCGCCGAGGAGCCCGTACCTCGGACCGCGGCAGGGTGACATCCTGGGCAACCTGCTCAGCATGAAGTACACGCAGCGGTGGAACAGGCACTTCGGCGGTGGGACGGTCGTCGTGCCGGAGACGGGGGCGCCGCCGGTGTACACGCTGCCGGGCGGCATGTCGCTCACCTTGCTCTCGCCCCGCTGGAAGGAGCTGCGCAAGCTGGACTCGGCCTGGATCAAGGTGGCCACCAGCCAGGGCTGGTTCCCCGGCGAGATGCCGCCCACGATGTCCGCCCACCGCTCCCGGATGAGGCACCTCTCCAAGGTGCTCTTCGGGGGCGACAAGTCTCCCGCCAACGGCAGCAGCATCGCGGTGATCGCCCGTTACCAGGGCAAGAGCTGCCTGCTGGCGGGGGATGCCTGGTCCTCCACGCTGTTGGCGGGGATCCGCCGGCTGGTTCCCCCGGGACAACGGCTGGAGCTCGATGCCTTCAAGCTCCCCCATCACGGCAGTCAGGGCAACATCACCGCCGAGCTCCTCGAGGCCGTGAAGTGCCCGCGCTACCTCATCTCCACCAATGGGGCCATCTTCAAGCATCCGGACCAGGCCATCTTCAAGGCGCTCGCCCAGCACAGCCCCACGCCCGTCTCGCTCTACTTCAACTACGACGTCCCCACCACGCGCGCCTGGGCCGAGGAAGCGGCCCTCCGGGCCACCCAGGACGACAAGGACTTGATGAAGAAGCAGCTCGCGAAGCGCGAGTACCCCGCCTCGGAAGCGGAGGGGATGAAGATTGACCTCCTCGGATCCTGAGGCCCCCGCCGCCCGGTATGACGGCGGGGGCCGGGGTCAGTCCCGGGTTCGTTCAGCCCGGTGCCGTCAGTTCTCGCACATGTTCGCGCCGGTGTTGCCGGAGAAGGTGTTGTTGTACGTGGCCAGGGTGAAGTTCGTCGTCACCGGGGTGCTGCCGGAATAGCCGCCGTCGCTCACGGTGATGCCGCAGCCCGACGAGTTGTTGAAGGCGCTGTTGGTCACGAACGCGCCAATCTCGCGGTACACGTTCACGTTGCCCGTGCCGATGCTGCCTCCCTCTCCCGAGTGGGTGACGATCACGTAGTCGAGCCTGCTCCCACCGGCATCCCAGAAGTGCAGCCCGCGCCAGTGGCCCTGGGTGGGCGTGGCCGTATTCGGGATGAAGCGGATGGGCGCCGCCGCGGTGCCCACGGCGACCAGGGAGCCGGGCTGGCTGCCACCGACCTCGATCTCATAGCCCTGGCTGAAGCGGACTTCCGTGCCCGCGAGCAGGGTCAGCCTGGGGTTGGAGGCGGCACCCACGCGGACGAAGTTGTTGACCACGTAGGGAATCCCGAGGTTCGGCCACGTCTGGGTGGTGGTCACGTTGCCCTCGCGGATGTCCACCGCGTTGACCGCGTTGCCGGTGAAGGTGCCGCCCGTGGGGATCGAGCCGGCATGATTGGCCTCCACCCGGATGGCGTAGCTGCCATTGTCGCGCGCCGTCAGCACGGTCGAGCCCGGGCCGAACGCTCCGCTGTAATCCAGGTAGACGCCGTGCTCGCTGCTCTTCTGCACGATGACGTTGTTGATGGCGAAGCGGGGGCCGCCGCCCGTGTCGTTGCCGTAGATGTTCAGGTTGCCCGTGCCGATGCTGCCGCCCGCGCCCGCGTACTCGAGGGTGGCATGGGAGACGCGGCTGGTGTTGGAGGTCTGGCTGCCCAGGTGCAGGCCCCGCCAGTGGCCGGGGCTGGGGCTGAGCGAGTCGGCGGTGAAGAGGACGGGCGCGGCCGCGGTGCCGTCCACGATGAGCCCACCCGGGGCATTGTCGCCGACGGACAGCGCATAGTTCGCCCCGAAGCGCAGCACCGTGCCCGCGGGAAGGGTGAGCATGGGGCCGCTGGCGGCCTCGACGTTGACGTAGTCATTCAAGACATAGGGGATGCCCAGGTTCGGCCACGTCTGGGTGCGCGAGACGTCGCCGCGGATCTCGATCGCGTTGGGGACGTTGTCGGTGAAGGTGCCGCCCGTGGGGATCGTCCCGGCTGCGTTGGCGCCGGTGCGCACCGCGTAGCTCTCGCTCCCGAGGACGGTGAGGGTGGTCGACCCGGCCCCGAAGGCGCTGCCGTCATCGGCCACCTCGACTCCCGCGGAGCCGCTGTCCTGCACCGTCACGTGGCGGAGCACGGGGGTCGCCCTGTTCGTCATGGCGATGCAGGCGCCCTCGCCCGACGTATCTCCACAGTGGCTCAGGGTGACGTGGTTCAGCTCCGAGGCGCTCCCCGCCGAATCGAACACCAGGCCCCGCCAATGGCCCTTGGTGGGCGAGAGCTGGCTGGACACCATGCGGATCGGCGCCTCCGCGGTACCCATCGCCTTCAGGGCCCCGTTGGTGTCGATGCGAAGCTCGTAGTCCGCATCGAAGCGGACCACCACCCCCGCCTCCAGGGTGAGCGTGGCGGCCGAGGCGCCGCCCACCGAGAGGTACCCGCGCACCACGTGCGGGTTGCCGGAGGCGCGCCAGGTCTCGTTGGCGGTGATGTCCTGGGTGTGGATGGTGCCCACCGCCGTGGACCCGGTGACCGTGAGGGTGGCCTGCCCCTGTCTGGTGACGCCGTCCGCGGTGGCGCTCGCGGTGATGGACGCCGTCCCGGCGGTGAGGGCGTTGGCCTTGCCCGACGCGTCCACGTCCGCCACGGACTCGTTGCTGGACGCCCAGCTATAGCTGGAGACCGTGAAGGGATCGCCGTTCTGGTCCGTGGCGCTGGCCGTGCACTGGGACGTCAGGCCGGCCGCCACGGAGGCGGGGGTGCAGGTGACGGTGACCGCGTTCAGCAGGGGCTTCTCGTCAGGATCGCCGCCAGGGCACCCAGCGAGGACCACCAGGGAGGGAAGCCAGAGGACTGCCTTGTTGAGCTTCATGAACCGCGAACTCCTTTCGTGTGGAGGCGCGGGAGAATAGACGGACTGGCCGGCAGGAGAGCGAGTCGGCGGGGGAGCATTCCTCCTCCCTTACCGTCTGACGGGCTTTTTCTTCACCGTGTGTGCGGTTGAGCCGCTTGCATGAAGGCCGGAAGCCCGGCATGGAAGACCCGATGACTGCCCACCGCCTTTCGGTCGCGCCCATGATGGATTGGACGGACCGCCACGACCGCTACTTCCTGCGCCTCATCTCCAAGCGCACGCGGCTGTACACCGAGATGGTCACCATTGGCGCCATCCTGCACGGTGACAAGGCGCGGCACCTCGACTTCTCCAAGGAAGAGCACCCCATCGCGCTGCAGCTCGGCGGCAGTGATCCGGAGCAGCTCGCCGAGTGCGCCCGCATCGCGGAGCAGTGGGGCTACGACGAGGTGAACCTCAACGTGGGCTGCCCCTCGGACCGGGTGCAGAACGGCATGTTCGGCGCGTGCCTCATGGCGAAGCCCGACCTGGTGGCCCGCTGTGTCGAGGCCATGCGCGGCGCCACCCGCCTGCCCGTCACCGTCAAGCACCGGCTGGGCATCGATGAGCTCGACTCGTACGAGCTGCTGACGCACTTCGTCCGGACCATCCACGGGGCGGGCTGTGACACCTTCATCGTGCACGCGCGCAAGGCGTGGCTCCAGGGGCTCAGCCCCAAGGAGAACCGCGAGATTCCTCCGCTGCGCTACGACGTGGTGCGCCAGCTCAAGACGGACTTCCCGCACCTGACCCTCGTGCTCAACGGCGGCGTGAAGTCCCTGGAGGCCGCGCGCGAGCACCTGGCGTGGGCCGATGGCGTGATGATCGGCCGCGAGGCGTACCAGAACCCGTACATGCTCGCGCTCGCGGATGGCCTGCTGTTCGGCGAGGAGCGCCCCGCGCCCACGCGGCGTCAGGTGGTGGAGGCGCTGCTGCCGTACGTGGAGGAGCTGCTGTCGCGCGGGGTGCACCTGTCGCGCGTCACCCGTCACATCCTGGGGCTCTTCGCGGGGCAGCCGGGAGGGCGGGCCTGGCGGCGCGTGCTCAGCGAGCGCGCCTGCCGGGCCGGAGCGGGGATGGAGGTGCTCCGGGATGCGCTCGCCCAGGTGCCGGAGCGCGTCCTGGACGAGCGGCCCGGCGCCGAGTCCGAGACGGCCCCGCTGGCCGCCTCGGCGTGAGGGCCGTCAGTAGACGTTGTACTTGCTGCGCAGCGCCTCGTGCTCGGCGGCGTTGCGCGAGGGGTGCAGGCGCCGCTCGGCGTCGTGGAGGTAGTACCAGAACTCGCTCGGCTTGGGGTTGAGCGAGGCCCGGAGCGACTCCACCGTGGGCGCGCCGATGGGCCCCGGCGGCAGGCCCTTGCGGTGCCGCGTGTTCCAGGGGTCCTCCAGATCGCGCAGGCGCTTGAGGAAGGCCTTCCGGTCGTTCCACTCGGCCAGCTCGTAGCGCGACGTCGCGTCCACGCCCAGCGGGAAGCCCTTGTCCACGCGCTTCCACAGGATGCCCGCCACCAGCGGACGCTGCGCCGGCACGGGCTCCTCGCGCTCCAGCATGGAGGCCATCACCACCACCTCGTGCAGGCTGCGGCCGCTGCTCGCGAGGGCCTCGCGGTGCGGGGTGTAGAAGCGCTCGGCGAAGGTGTCGAGCTGGCGCTGGATGAGCTCCTGGACGTTGAAGGCGCCGGGCACCACCCGGTACGTCTCCGGGTAGAGGTAGCCCTCGAGCGTGGCGCGCGGGAGCGGGAAGGCCGCGGTGTAGCGGCTCGGCTCGCTGGCGGCGGCGATATAGGCGCCGGGCTTGATGAGGCCCGCGGTGGCGAGCGCCTCGTCGGTGTCGCGCAGGCGCCAGCCCTCGATGACGACGAAGGGGACATCCTCGGGGATGGGGCTGCCCTCAAGCGCGGTGGACAGCTCCGCCATCGTCATGGACGGGCTCACCGCGTGGCGGCCTGCCTTGGGAGCGAAGTGGCCGCGGCGGTAGAGGTGCCAGCGCCAGATGCGGACGTCACGGATCAGCCCCTGGGCGGCGAGCTGGGTGCCCAGGCCACGGCCCGTGGTGCCCTTGGCAACGGTGAACTCCACGGTGGGGGCGCCCGGCGGGGCCATGGCGCGTTGGACCTCGCGCTCCGCCCAGAAGAACGTGCCGGCAACCGCGCCCACCGCGAGGACGAAAATCCCAACCAGGACCAGTAGAATGCGCTTCATGCGCGGCGCACATTAGCACCCACCCGCGCGGCCCCTAGGAGATGTTGGCTGGCCGGACGCTCTCCAGGCGCCCCTCTGCTCGCTCGTGGACTATGGCACCATGGGTCTTCCTCCTGGAGGCTCCATCCCGATGCGACGTGCCCTGCTCTCCGCCTTCCTGCTCCTCTCGGCCCTGCCCGCCAGCGCCGCCGAATCCCCCGCCCGGAGGCTCCTGGCCGCGCATCCGCAAGCTCCGCATCCAGCAGTTGCTCCCGCAGGCCATGGAGCGGGCGAAGGTGGATGCCTGGGTCGTCATCTGCCGCGAGAACGACAACGATCCCCTGGCCAAGCACGTCGGCTGCGAGAACACCGGCGCGCAGGCGGCCTTCCTCTTCCTCAAGCAGAAGGAGGGGGTGCGCGCGCTCGCGCTCTCTCCGTCCGGCGAGGCCACGGCACTCCGGGAGGTGGGCCCCTTCGACGAGGTGGTCTCCCTGGAGCGCGGCACGGACCTGTTCGCCCGGGTAGCCACGGCGCTCTCCGAGGCGAAGCCCCAGCGCATCGCGGTGAACTCCTCGCGCAAGCTCACGGTGGCGGATGGGCTGTCGGCCACGCAGCGTGAGCGGCTCCAGGAGGCGCTCTCTCCCACGCTGCGCCGCCGCCTCGTCTCGTCCGAGGAGCTCGTCTTCGAGTGGCTGTCGGTGAAGCTGCCCGAGGAGGTGGAGATCATGCGGCGCGCCGCGGCGCTGACGGCCTCGCTCCAGGAGGAGGCCTACCGCACCATCGTCCCGGGCAAGACGCGCGACTCGGACGTGGCGCGCTTCCTCAAGAAGCGCATGGCCGAGCTGGGCGTGGAGGACGGCTGGCAACCCGATCAGAACCCCAACGTGAACTCCGGGCCCGACCGGGGCCACTCGCACGCCACGGATCGCGTCATCCAGCCGGGTGACTTCATCCAGACGGACTTCGGCATCAAGGTGGAGGGCATGTGGGGCACCGACATCCAGCGCTTCGCCTACGTGCTCGCTCCGGGCGAGACGCAGCCTCCCGCCGAGGCGCTGGAGAAGTGGGAGAAGTCGAAGAAGGGCAGCCGCGTGGCGCTCGCGGCGATGAAGCCGGGGGTGCGAGGCTACGACGTGGACAAGGCCCAGCGTGACTTCATGCGCGAGGCGGGCTCGGAGCCGGTGATGTGGGGCACGGGCCACCCGGTGGGCTATTGGGCGCACGACGTGGGCCCGGCGCTCTCCGGTGCGCAGAAGGGCAAGCCTCCCGAGGGCTGGGCGCTCCGGCCCCTCCGCCCCGGCCAGGTTTTCGGTTTCGACGGCTTCTTCGCCTGGAAGCTCGCGACTCCCGGCCAGACGAAGACGATCTCGGTCGAGGAGATGGCCGTGGTGACGGAGAAGGGCGCGGAGTACCTCATCCCGCCGCAGGAGACGCTCATCCTCATCCCCTCGCCAGCACAGCCCCTCCAGCCGGGCAGCGGGGGCTGAGTCAGAAGCTGTACGCCTGGCCATCCGCCGGCACCAGCACGCGCCGCGGGTCCAGGCCCTTTTCCGCGATGTAGTCACGCAACTCCTCGCGCGACTGCGTGGCGTGGTTGACCGATTCCATGTGGGTCCCCATCACCGTGGCCTTCGGCGCGGCCTGGGAGGCGCGGTGGAGGTCTTCCTTGCCCATGATGATGGAACCGTCATAGCCGAGCACGCGCGCATAGCCGGTGTTGAGGATGATCACCTCCGGCTGGTACTTCTGGATCGCCTCTTCCACATGGCGGTTCCAGACGGTATCGCCGGCCACGTACACGGTCTTGTGGCCGGGGCGCTGGAACACCACGCCCGATACCTTGCCGAGGAGTTTGCCGAGATCAGCCATCATCATCTTGTCATCGCCATGCTGGCCGCCGGTCTTGCTCAGGCGCGTGCCGTTGAAGACGGTGTCCTCGGTCAGCACACGCACGTCCGTGAAACCGTCCTTGCGGATGCTTTCGGCGTCTTCTTCGTTCTGCGCGAAGATCGGCAGGTTCCTGGGCAGGCCTTGCCTGGCCGCGTCATCCCAATGGTCCAGGTGCGTGTGGGTGACGATGATCGCATCCGCCTTCATCACCTCGTTCACGGGCATGGGCAGATCCACCAGCGGATTTCTCAGGTGGCTGTTGTAGGTGCCCTCGAAGCCAGGGTAGGCGCCTTTCTTCGCCAGCATGGGATCGACCAGGAAGGTCGTGCCCGCATATTCCACTTTGATGGTGGCGTTGCGGATCTGCCGGACCTTGACGGTCTGCGCGTTGGCGGTTGCCGCGTTGTCTTGACCGACGCTCGCGCGAGGAGTGCTGCAAGCGGCCAGCAGGATGGCGCAGGTGGCGAGAGCGATGTTGCGCAAGAGGTGGGCCGGCGCGCTGGCCATGGAGAGAAGGGGGCGAGGGGCAGTCATGAAAGTCTCCTGGGAGTTGGTGCACTCATTGAGTAGCCCGTGCCCATTCGCGCAACCATTCGCCATCCTCGCGCAATGGCTGTGCAGAAACGGTCAGGCCCGCTGGACTGGGTGGAGGAGACGCTCGGCCGCACGCTGTTCGACCGGCGCGCCGACGGCTACGCGCCCACCTTCGAGGGGGAGTCAGTGCTGGAGGCCCTGGTGTTTCAGCGGCGGGGCACTTGAGGCACGGTGAAGGAGAAGGTGCTGCCACGGCCCGGCTCGCTCTCCACCTGGATCTTCCCCCCGTGCGCCTCCACGATGCCCTTGGCGATGGACAACCCGAGACCCGCCCCGCGGCGATCCGTCCGGTTCGCCTGCCAGAAGCGATCGAAGAGGTGCGCGAGCGACTCGGGAGGAATGCCGGGACCGGTATCGCCCACATAGAAGAGGACCTGCTCGCCCTCCACTCGCGCGCCCACCCGGATCTCCCCTCCCGCCGGCGTGAACTTCAGCGCGTTGCCCAGCAGGTTGGAGAAGACCTGGAGGAGCCGATCCCGATCGGCCAGCACCGGGGGCGCCACCTCGGGAGCTTCCATGCGGAGCTGGTGCCCCGCGGCCTCGGGACCGGCCGAATCGACGGCTTCCCGGAGAATGCTGGCGGGCGTCTGGGGGCTCACGCTCAAGGCCAGCCGGCCCGCCTCCAGCCGGGCCACGTCCAGGAGATCCTGGATGAGGCGGCTCATGCGCCGGCAGGCGGAGGCGATGGAGTCCAGGGCTTCCTGGCTCCGGGTCTGGAGGTCCGCCGTTCCCAGCTTCTGGATCTGCCGCTCGACCACCTGGGTCCACAGGGAGATGGAGTTGAGCGGGCTGCGCAGATCATGGGCCACGATGCCCAGCACCTCGTCGCGCACCTTCGTCGCGCGCTGGGCGGACTGGTAGAGCCGTGCGTTCTCCATCGCCAGGCCGGCCAGCCGTGCCAGCCCCTTCGCGAACTCCAGGTCCGCGGGGCCATGGCTCCGTCCGGCGCGCGTCGAGACGAACACCAGCGCTCCCAGCAGTTTCTCGCCGCTCATGATGGGCACCCCCATGAGCGAGCGCGGCTCCATCCGCCGCAGCAGCGACAGGTGCTCGTGCCCCTGGGCCATGGACTCCAGCGCCTCGGGGGTGACGAGCGGCATGAGCAGGGGCTCGCGCCGCACCAGCACCTCGCGCGCGAGGAAGGGCTGGCGCATGTCGATGCGGAAGTCGCGCAGCGCCCTGGCCAGCTCCTGCTGTCCGGGATGGCGGTGCGCCACCTCCAGCCGGCGCACGTGCTCGCCCTCTGAGAGGTACACCACGCACCAGTCCGTCAGCGACTCCGCCGTGAGCCGGGCCACGGAGGCCAGGGTGCACTCGGCGTCCAATGAGCTGGAGAGCGTCTCCCCGGCCCGCGCCAGGAAGCGCTGTTGCGCCTCCACCTGCTTCTGGAGCGAGACGTCCCGCAGGATGGCCGTCAGCACCCTCTCGCCCTCCACCTCCATCCAGGAGATGGCGGCCTCGGCGGGGAACTCCTCTCCATTCTTCCTCAGGCCGAAGATGGGCTGGCGCTCGGCCATCCTCCGGGAGGCATGGGGCCCTCCGCCGAAGGTCTTGAGGTGGGCGGGGTGGCCGCCCCGGAAGCGCTCCGGGAGCAGCAGCTCCAGCGGCTTGCCGAGCACCTCCTGGGCGCCATAGCCGAAGATCTGCTCCGCTCCGGAGTTGAAGAGGGTCATGCGCCCCTGGCCATCCACGGAGATGATGGCATCCGCGGCCAGGGAGATGATGCCCGCGAACCGGGCTTCCGAGATGCGCAGGGCGTGTTCCACGCGCCGCTGTTCGGCGAGGAGCGCCGTGAGCTCCTCCGCATTCCGCTCCGCCGTCATGTCGCTGCTCGCACCTCCAGGAAGCCCCTATACCGCAGAAAAAGCGCGTGCCGTGGCTCTTCCTGGCCCTGCCTCCTCGCCCGTCAGGCTTGGGCTCAGCAGGCGCTCGCGGGTCTCAGCAGTCCGGGCATGGCCCGCTTCTGCTCGAGCGCGGCGCGCCGGCCTTCTCCCGTCAGCTCGTAGTAGCGCCTGGGACGGCCGCCCCGCTCCGGCAGGGGCTCGCCCTCGAAGCTGCGCACCAGGCCCTCGCGCTCGAGCGCCTTGAGGGCGGGGTACACCGAGCCCTCGTCCAGGACGATCTTCCCAGCGGTCCGGGCGTGCACCTTCTCGATGATCTCCAGTCCGAAGCCCTTGTCATGCATCAGCACGCTCAGGATCGCGGTCCGGGCCGAGAGGGGAGTGTCCATGGGCCGCGGAGGCTACCTTGGACTTCGACGATTACAACCTCGTGTCACGCGCGTGCACGACAGTGACCATTTGAAGAAGGGCAGGGCCGTGGAGGCCCCGCCCGGGTGCTCGTGCTACTCGGGGCCCTGGCCGCTGTTGTTGCCGGTGGCCGCCGTCTCCGCCCCGAACAGCGAGTGGACGCCGTCCTGCACCGAGTGGGCGCTGACCCAGAAGAGGGTGGAGAGGATCCTCGCCTGGATCTTCCGCCTCGGCACTCCCGCCTTCACCATCTTCTGGATGACTTCCAGCGCATCCCCGAGGCCTCCTCGGCGCTGATGCGCGGGGAGAGGTGCGCGCCCATGGCATCGAAGATCCGCTGGGCTTCGCGCAGCAGCTCCGATTGTTCCGGGGTGCTCGTCAGCGTCAGGGGCCGCGCCGCTGGCATCGTGGCGGGAGCGGCGGATGTCACGGAGGCGCGGTGGGGCGCGTAGCGTCCACCCAGCACGTTCCGGCGTGAGCTCGTGAGTCCATCCTCGAGCGCGAACCACTCATCCCCGTATGTGGACTCCGGCTTGTGCTCGTCGTTCATCGGAACACCTCCGTGGGATGCAACAGGTTGAACCCTGCAACGTCATGAAGAGGAATCTGCCCGTGGTTACCCTCCCGAATGCCAACGGCCTCCCCAGCGCTCGGCCCGTGTGGGATTGCCGGTGCCTTCGTGGGATACAAGGTACCTTGGTTTTTGAGGTTTGCAACCAGAACTTTATACAACCATCAGCCCGTTTGATTCCCGAGGGTCCGAACCCTCAGCTCCCGAGCTGCTCGAGCCCCACGGTGACGCGGAGGGCGGCATCGGCCCAGGCCGCCGCGAGCGCCGCCTCGTCCCCGGGCTGGCCGGACGCGCGGGCGGCGTCCAGCGTCGTGGCGAGCGCTCCCAGGTCCTCCGCCAGGCGCCTCATCCCGAGCTTCCCGGACGCGCGCGGCCACGGCGGAGAGCCGGGCCGTCCAGGCGGGGACGACGTGGCGCAGGCCCTGGTGCACCGCATCCGCCAGGCAGCCTTCCAGCTCGGCCAGGGCGGCCGGGAGGGGTGGCAGCGGGGGCCTGTCCTCCGCCGTGCGCAGCGGCCCCGTCCGGGTGGCGGGTTGCACGTCGAGCACCACCACGCCCGTGCCTTCGCAGGAGAGCGCCAACGGCTCGACCACGAGCCCCCGGGCGGTCCTCCGCACCTCCCCCGAGAGGTAACGGAGCTGCCCGCGTTTGCCGCCCAGCCCCTCGGCGAGCGCGTCCAGCGCTCCGGGGGCCACGCGGCGGTGGGACAGCTCCACGAAGAAGCCATGCCCGCCCGCGTCCTCCAGCTCCGCGCGCACCAGCTGGGCGCCCGGCGCATAGGCCACGTCCACCACCCGGGAGACCTCGAAGGCGTGCACGTTCTCGGCGAGCTGGCGCGGTCTGAGGAAGCGGGGAGGCCGGGCCCGCAGGGAGGCCTCCAGCGCGGAGACGTCCTTCACGAGCAGTGGCGCCGGCAACAGGCTCCAGTCCCCGGACTGCGGGGTCACCGAGGTGCGTTGCAGCCCGCGCGTGGAGAACACCACGAGGCGATCCGGACGGCGCGTGGCGCCCGAGGTCACCACCTGCCCCCGGGCGAGGGCCTCGATCGTCGCGCCGGGGGCACCCTGGCGGCGTCCGAGGTCGGCCCCGTCCTCGGGGGTTTGATCCTCCGCGTAGGTGAAGGCCCGGCGCACCACGAGGAGGCTCGCGCTGGCCGGATCCGCGAGCACCAGCTCCACGCGGCGCTCCTGGCCATCGGCGGACAGCCGCGCCCCGAGCGACACCAGCCGGACATAGTCGAGCTTCGTCTCGGGAGCCTCGTCCATGCCCAGCACCGCGCGAGGCGGGACGGCGCCCTCGATGCGTGCGGCGCGCAGCCGGGCGAAGAGCCGCCAGGGTGGCCGCGAGCTTCGCCGGGGCGTAGCGGGCACCGCGGCCCACGTAGGCCCCGAGCAGATCCTCGATCTCATCGAGCGCCGCGAGCGGCCAGGCCATCTTCACGTCCGCGAGGCTCGAGCGCGCCACGGCGAAGCGCCCCGCGAGGCCGGTGCTGGCGTGCTGGGCGCCCTCCAGCAGGAGGAAGCTGGCGAGATCGCTCGCGGCATCCAGCGCCGGTCCGCCCTCGTTCGACGCGGCGTGCCGGTTCGCCACCTCGACGGAGAAGCTCGCGGCTCGTGGGGTCCTTCTCGTCGGCGGCGCGGAAGGCCCAGATGGCGAGCGGCAGGTGCTCGCAGCCGGTGCCCACCGAGCAGTCGCAGCGCGCGTAGCCCAGGTTCCGGGGCACGAGGAAGCGCACCGTGCACGTGGCGAGCGCCACGCTGGGAAGGTCCTCGCCCACGAACGTCCCCCGGCGCACCTGCGCGAGGTAGCCGCGCTCCCGGAGGGACTCGGCCCGCTCCAGCGAGCGGCGGGGGAGCAGCTCCGCCAGCGTCCTGTCCTCCACCGAGCCCGGAGACCAGGGCGGCTCCGGCGCGGCTTCCGAGGCCTTCTCCGGGGCGGGGGCCGTGCTCGACGCGCTGATGAACGCCGGGTAGGCCAGCGCCACGGCCACGCGGTGCCGGCACACGGTGGTGGAGTTGCAGGTGCAGGGGCTGTCCTTCAGGCTCTTGCCCGGGGCGAGCCGGGCCGTGATCCCATCCTCGAAGGTGCCCACCACCGTCCCATCGGCGAGCTCCTCCAGCCGGGGACCCTTGCCCTGCTCGAGCTCCTTCTGCGCGCGCTTCACGAGCCCCAGGTTGGACACGCTCGCGATGGCCTGCGGGGTGAGGCCGAGCAGATCCGGGCGGCTCATGCGCGCACCTTCTCGGCGATCCACGCCGCGAGCTGGCCGGGCGTCATCGCTCCCACGTGGGCGCCCACGTCCACCAGCCGCCGGGCCAGGTCCCGGTCGTAGTTCGGGGTCGCGTCCGGTTCGAGCGCCGCGAGCCCCAGCACCTTCGTTCCCTGGGCGCACAGCTCCTTCACCCGGCGCACGAGTATCTCGGGGCTCCCACCCTCGTAGAAGTCCGAGATGAGGACGACGATGCTCCGACGGGGCACCTCGATGAGCCCCGCGCCGTAGGCCACCGCCTTCTGGATGTCCGTGCCGCCTCCGAGCTGCACCTTCATCAGCAGCTCGACGGGGTCGGTCACCTCGCGGGTGAGATCCACCACGGCGGTGTCGAAGGCGATCAGGTGCGTCTGGATGCCCGGCAGCCCCCACAGACAGGCCGCGGTGACGGCCGAGTGGATGACCGACGACACCATGCTCCCGGACTGATCCACCAGGAGGATGACCTGCCAGCGCTCGGTGAAGCGCCGGGTGCGTGAGAAGAACGAGGCGCGCTCGATGGCGACCCTGCGCTCGGAAGGGGAGTAGCGGTGCAGGTTCTCCCGCAGCGTGCGCCGGAAGTCGAAGTTGCGTGCCACCTTCAAGGGCGAGCGGCGGCGCCGGTCGAGCACGCCCGAGAAGGTCTGGCGCACCTCCCTGGCCAGCTTCTCCATGAGGTCGCGCACCACCTTCTCGATGATGCGGCGGGCCACCGCCAGCACATCGGGATTCATGAGGTGCTTGGTGCGCAGCACGGCACGCAGCAGCGTCTCGTTGGGCTCCACGCGCGAGAGCACGTCGGCGCGCGTCACCACCTCGTCGATCTTGTAGCGCTCGACGGCGTCACGCTCGAGGCGCTCGATGGTCTCCTTGGGGAAGAGGTTGTGGACCTCGTTGATCCAGTCCGGGACGGTGAGCGAGGACGGACCCGTGCCGCCCTGGCGCCCGCGCACGTCCCGGTCCGCGAGGTCTCCCTCGCGTCCGTACAGCCACTCGAGCGCCGCGTCCATGCCGCGGCCCTGTGCGTCCAGGCAGTTGCCGAGGGCTCCCTCCGCCGCCTCGCCGAGCACGAGGCGCCAGCGCGCCAGGGGATCCATTGTCATCGCGCACCTCCCTCACGGGCCCGCAGCAGCCCGTAGCGGCCCAGTACCTGCTCCACCTCCTCGTCCAGCGCCGTGCCCGCGGCGACGAGCGCCGGGTCCACCTCGAGGCGGATCAGCGCCCGCGCGCCCGAGGGGTCCTTCCCGTGGAGCGAGAGGATCATCCGGGCGATGTCCTCCTTCTCCTGGGGCGGGAAGAAGCCGAAGGCCAGGCGCAGGGCCGGGACGGCGACGAGGAAGTCCTCCTGGGGCAGCTCGCGGAGCACCTCGTCCAGCACCGCGGTGACGGGAGGCGCGCGCACCACCTGCTCGCGGGCGAGCCGGAACAGGCCGGCCAGAAAGTCGCCCAGGGTGGCGGGACGGGCCGCGGACCGGGTGGCGCGAATGGCGGCGGCCTCGGCGCTCGCCTCGTCGGAGAAGCGGGACAGGGACCAGAGCGCCCCGAGCGCGGCACCTCGTACGGCGGGCGGTGCGCGGAGATCAGCCATGCGGCGTTCGAACACGGCGGCGGCATGCGTCCCGTCGAGCGCGAGGGACGGGCCCGCGAAGCGCAGGGTGTCGCGCAGCGCGGCCACGGCACGGAGGTGCCCCTCGTCCGCGGGCAGCGCGGGCCCGTCGAGCTGTTCGAGCAACCAGAGACCCCGATCGAAGGCCGCCGCGATGACGGCGCCCACCTCGGCCGAGCCCTGGGCACCGAGCAGCACGTCATGGCGCCAGATGGAGAGGAGCCGCTCCAGGGCCGTGCCCAGGCGGGTGAGATCCGGCTCGTGCAGGGCCTGGGCGGCCACGGCCTCGAGGACGCGTTGCGCCAGCCCCTTCGCGCCGGTGAAGAGGCTCTCGGCGAGCAGCAGCGCGAGCTTGCTCAGGTCCGGGCCCGCCGTGAGGAGCGCCTCCTCGAGCCGTCCGGTGGCCGCCACCTCCAGCGTGGGCCCCCAGCCCGAGGCCTCGATGACCCAGGAGATGAAGTCCTCGGAGGGGGCCAACGTCCAGGATTCCTGGAGCACGGGCTCGGTGGGGAAGGTGGGGCCCGCGTCCCGCGTGAAGCCGGGGATGCCGAGCACCCGCAGCCGGTGCAGCGCGCGGCTGCGCTCCAGGTGCGCGGGCTCGCGCAGCTCCACGCTCACCTTCCGGGCGCGCCCCTGCGGCCGGAGCTCATGGGCGGTCAGGACGCGCTCCACGTCGGCCAGCAGCGGGGGCCTCGGAGTGAGCTCGCTGAGGCGGCCCGTGCGCTCGCCCGAGAAGGCGCGCAACACCTCGGCGAGGAGCGGATCCGTGTCCGGGGAGAGCACGCCGCGCGTCGTCCACGGCAGGGCCACCTCGAGGGAATCCTTCACCAGGGCGGCCGCCATCCCGTCGAGCAGATCCGAGCGCGCCAGGGCCGTGTGGGCACGCAGGCGTCCGAGTCCCTCGGCCATGACGGAGGCGGCGATGAGGTCCGCCGAGGAGACGTGCTGCCCCCGGCCGCGCAACCGCTGGACGGCGGCGCGGAGCATGTGCTCCGGGGCCTTCTCGGGGCCGAGCTCCCACACCGCCTGGTAGAAGGCGGGGGAGGGCATGCCGGACTCGTAGCCGGTGAAGGAGTCCAGGCGGCGGAAGCTGTACGGCACGAGGTAGCTGCGAGCGGAGGGGTGGCCCGGCGTCTCGGGGAAGGTGGCACCCGGCTTCACTCCGGCCCGCGCGAGCACCGGCGCGTGGAAGCCACCGCACACCACCATCACGGGGCCGTCTCCCTGGGCCAGCGCGGCCTCCACGTGCGCCAGCATGAAGGCCTCGCGCCGCTGGTCGCTCTCGGTGACCTCGTCCTCGCCGCGGTACGAGTCGAAGTAGACGCGCAGCCGCTCCGTCAGGGCGTCCAGCTCACACGGCTGCTCGAAGAGGTGATCCCAGAGGGCATCCATGCCTTCCAGGCCCAGCTTGCGGCAGAGCGTCTCGATGATGCGGGTGGTGCGGCGCTCCCCATCCGAGTAGCGGTTGCGCACGCCGTGGAAGGACTTGTCCCAGGCGGGCAGGTCCATGAAGCGCACCTGGGCCCCGGCGGCATTGCCCTCCGTCAGGGCCACCCACTCGGGCGAGTAGGCGCAGAAGGGCGTCCACGAGGCATGGGTCCGCGCCTCGTCGCGGTAGCTGCTGAAGACGGCGAGGGGCAGCTCGTGCGGCAGGAGCAGCTCGTCCAGGCGGGCGTTCATGTCCGCCGGTCCCTCGATGAGCACGTGGCGGGGCTTCACCTTCCGCAACGTGTGCCGCACGACGCGGGCACACGCCGGGCTGTGGTGGCGCACGCCGACGACATGGAGGCCCGGAGTCCCCTGCATATGCACGTGCTCAGCCCGGCAGGAGGTGGCGGGCCTCGTACAGGGCACGCCATTGGGGGCCGGTGCGGCGCGCCACCCGCTGCTCCAGGTACGCGCGCAGGCGCTTGAGATCCTCGGGGCTGTCCTTCGCCGCGGTCCCGGCGAGCGTCTCCACCAGGTCCGCCGCCGAGCCTCCATCCCCGCGCAGGTAGTAGCCGCGCACGCCCACCGCGTGGGCCACCGAGACGGCCTCCGCCGTGGAGAGCACCGCCGTCAGCCGCTCCATTGCCTGGCCGTCGCTCGTCTCCCCGGCCCGCAGCTCGCGGAACGTGGTGACCAGCACCTCCAGCAGATCCTCCGAGGGCGTCACCGGCACCCCCGAGCGCGCGAGCAGCCGCTTCGTCTCGTTGCGCACCAGGGACAGCTCGGTGTTGAAGTCGCCGATGGGGAAGACCGTCTCGAAGTTGAAGCGCCGCTTGAGCGCCGCGCTCATCTCGTTGACGCCCCTGTCCCGCGTGTTGGCGGTGGCGATGACGTTGAAGCCGTCCCGCGCGAACACCATGGCCTCCTCGTCCCGCAGCTCCGGCACCGCCAGCACCCGGTCCGACAGCATGGAGAGCAGCGAGTCCTGCACCTCGAGGGGGCAGCGGGTGATCTCCTCGAAGCGCACCACCTTGCCCTCCCGCATGCCCGTGTAGAGCGGGGCGGGCACGAGCGCGCGAGGCGTGGGGCCCTCGGACACCAGGAGGGCATAGTTCCACGAGTATTTGATCTGATCCTCCGTGACGGACGCACCGCCCTGGATGGTCAGCGTGGAGGTGCCGGAGATGGCGGCGGCGAGCAGCTCGGACAGGAGGCTCTTGGCCGTGCCGGGCTCGCCCACGAGCATCAGGCCCCGGTTGGTGGCCAGCGTCACCATGGCCCGGTCCACGAGGCTCGGGTTGCCCACGAACTTGCGCTGCACGCCCAGGGCCTCGTCTCCGAGGATGAAGCGGCGCACCGCGTGCAGGGACAGGCTCCAGCCCGGAGGCTTCGGCGCGTCATCCTGGGCGCGCAGCTTCTCGAGCTCCTCCGCGTGGAGGGTCTCCGCGGGAGGCCGCTGGACGTCCCTGGCCGTGCCACTCTCGGCCGGAGGGGTGGGGGCGTTCTTCTTCCGGGTCGTCGCCATCGGGAACACTTCGTACTGAAGAGCGACTGGACGCACCAGTCCCTTCCGGCGCCGATGGCCCTACTGTTGCGCCGGAGAGCCCTCGGAGCCGGTTCCGAAGTCGGGCATCTCGTAGGGGAGCCGCACGAGAACACGGCTGATCCCGTACACCACGACGCGCTTCTCCTCCGGCTCCAGGCGGAACTGCACGCAGCAGCCATGCACGTAGAAGCGCATCCCCTGGCCATCGTGATAGGCGAACTGCTTCCACCGCTCGTCATCCCGCGGCAAGGTATCCGCCAGCTCCGCGATCCGCTCGAGCATCAGGTGGATGGTCGTGGACGTGCGCCGGGACAGCTCGTCCATCACTGAGAACAGGTGCTCAGGCAGCTCAATGACATAAGCCATTCCCTCACGATGGGGACTGTCCACCCGCCCAAGAACTGTACCGGGGGTCGATGCCTCCATTCCGGGCAGGCACCAGGGCCTGCCGTCATGCCTGCCCTCCCGCCCCTCTGCCGTTGACCCTTCGACAGCACAAGAGGGCTTCCGGTGCTTGCCCGATCGCCGGGCGGGCGGCCGGAGTGTCCGGCACTGTCTCCGCGGTTACCGTCCCTGGGGGCGCTCGGCGGCGGCGGTGAGGACGGCGAGCAGCTCCGCCTCCTCGATGGGCTTGGGCACGTGCATGTCGAAGCCCGCGAGCAGGGCCCGCTCCCGGTCCTCGGCCCGAGCGTAGGCGGTGAGCGCGATGGCCGGGGTGCGCCCCCCCTCCTCGGTGGGCAGGGCGCGGATGCGCTGGAGGAGCTCGTAGCCGTTCTCCCCGGGCAGCCCGATGTCCGAGACGAGCAGGTCCGGCCGCCACTCCCGAAGGCAGTGGAAGGCCTCGGCCGCGGAGGCCACCGCCCGGAGCTGGGCCCCGTGGCTCTCCAGCAGGAGGCGGATCATCTCCCGCGTGTCCTCCTGATCCTCCACGAGCAGCAGGCGCAGGCCGGCGAGCTGGGAGCTGGCCGGAGGCACCGCGGCCACCGCGTCCACGGGGGCAGGGAGTGGAGCCTGCGGGGCGGGGCGGGGCCTGCGGGGCAGGTGCAGGACGAAGCTCGCGCCGAGGCCCTCTCCCGGACTGTGCGCCGAGACGTGGCCCCCGTGCAGCTCGACGAGGTGGTGCACGATGGCCAACCCCAGTCCGAGCCCGCCATGTGCCCGGCGGCTGCTGCTGTCCTGCTGGCGGAAGCGCTCGAAGATGTGGGGCAGGAAGGCGGGGGCGATGCCCATGCCGGTGTCCGTCACCCGCAGCTCCGCCGAGCCCTCCAGCGGGCGCAACTGGACGGTGACGCGGCCTCCCCGGGGCGTGAACTTGATGGCGTTGCTCAGCAGGTTCCACACCACCTGTTGGAGCCGCCCGGCGTCGCCCCACATGGGCAGGGACTCCGCGCCCGTCTCCAGCTCCAGCACCACGCCCTTGGTGTCGGCGAGGGGCCGCGTGGACTCGAGCGCGGCCTCCACGATGTCCTTCAGGTCCAGGGGCCCGGGCTCCAGGCGGAGCTTGCCGGTGATGATGCGCGAGATGTCCAGCAGGTCCTCGATGACCTGGGCTTGTGAGCGGGCGTTGCGCTCCACCGTCTCCAGGGCCCGGGCGCGCTTCTCCTCGGACAGCCGCCCGGTGCGCAGGAGCTGGAGCCAGCCGAGCATCGCCGTCAGCGGCGTGCGCAGCTCATGGGACACGGTGGCGAGGAAGTCATCCTTGAGCCGGTTGGCCTCCTCGGCCGCCGCGTGGGCCGCCTGCACGCGCCGCAGCAACTCCAGGCGCTCCTGGCCGGCGCGCCGTTGATCATCGATGTCGGTACAGGAGCCGATCCACTGCAGGACGCTCCCATCCGCGGCTCGTGCGGCCTGGGCCCGGGCGATGAACCACCGCCAGGCTCCATCACGGGCCCGGCGCAGCCGCAGCTCGACCTCGTGGCCCACCCCGGTCTCCCGCGTCCGCTGCCACTGCTCCAGGATGCGCGGCAGGTCCTCCGGGTGCATCGCGCGCGTCCAGCCGTACCCGAGCGACTCCTCCCTCGAGAGGCCGGTGTACTCGTACCAGGGCCGGTTGGTGTATTCGCAGGTGCCGTCGGGCCGGGAGATCCAGGCGAGGTGGGGAAGGGTGTCGGTCAACAATTGGAACTGCCGCACCTGCTCCGACCGGGCCTCCTCGGTGCGCTTGCGCGCGGAGATGTCTCGCACCACCAGCGCCGCGCCCACGATGCGCCCCTCGGCGAGGATGGGCGCGTTGGAGCAGTAGACGGGGATGAACGAGCCCTCCCGGTGGATGAAGACGTCCTCGTGGTCCCGTACGGGCCGCCCCTCGCTCATCACCTGTCCGAGTGGGCAGGTGTCCATGGGGAACGGTGTTCCATCGGGGTGGTGGTGATGGATGAGCTCGTGCAGGACCCGCCCGAGCATCTCCTGCCGGCTCCAGCCGAACATCTGCTCGGCAGCGGGGTTGGCGTACGTGACGCGGCCCTCGGCGTCCATCATGTAGAACGCATCGACGGCATGGTTGGCGAGTAGCTGGACGAGCTGAGTCTCGTCCACCGAGGGGGCCCTGAAGGAGTGGCTCATCGTGCCCTCCGAGGAGGCGATGGACGGGCCGGGCAACCGGGACGTGCCCATGGGGATGCGGGAAGGTGGGCCATCTGCACCACTTAACAGCGCCCGCCCTCGGGGAGTCCCGGTGGCGTTGGGAGAATGGAGGCGCTGGGGGCGATGGCCGTATAGCAGGGAGGCGGAGGGAGCGTCGCGAGATGTGGACCCCCCTTGTTGGCGGCAAGACGCTGGGGGCTCCCAGCGGGAAGGGCGATTCAGGCCTTCTTCACGAACTCCGACTTCAGTTGCATCGCGCCGAAGCCGTCGATCCTGCAGTCGATATTGTGATCGCCGTCGACGAGGCGGATGTTCTTGACCTTGGTGCCCACCTTCAACGCCGAGGAGGCGCCCTTGACCTTCAGGTCCTTGATGATGGTGACGCTGTCGCCGTCCTTGAGCTCATTGCCGTAGGCGTCGCGCACGACGGGCTTGTCCTCGGCCGCGTTCGCCCCCGCATCCCGTGACCATTCATGGGCGCACTCCGGGCAGACATACATGGCGCCGTCCTCGTAGGTGTACTCGGAGGTGCATTTCGGGCATTTCGGCGGAGTGCTCATGGGGTACCTGTACGGGATGGATGACGGCGGGGCCAGTTTCTCATTGCCCCTTCACCGCGGTTCGCGTCCGCTCCAGCCCAAACCCGTGTCGACGTGAATCGTTGCCCCCTCGGAGATCACCTGGGACGGTCTTCCCGGGGCCGTCACGGGATTTTTATAGTGTTCGCGCCTTCCAGGAATCCGCCGGAGCGCCCTTCCCCCCCCGAGAGCGACCATGAGCTGGCACAAGCTGAAGTGCATCAAGAAGGGCTGTGAGCGCTTCTCCTGGCAGGTGCTGGCCATCTGGAGCCAGGGCTGCTCCAAGTCCGGGTGCGCGGGCGAGCTTCGCCCCGGTCCAGCAGATCATCTGCCAGAACTCCCACCAGTCGGGCGACACCTATGGGGTGGGCATGGCCCTGCTGCTCGAGCCCAGCGCGCGGCTGGTGTTCGTGACGGACCCCGAGGACACGGGCTGCCAGGAGAAGCTCGCGCTCTACCGGGGGCTGGGCGTGGCCAGGGATCAGCTGACGGCGCTGGTGGTGTGCAAGGCCGACGAGTCGGAGATGCCGGCCCCCACGCTCGCGGAGCTCAAGAAGCTGGCGCGCGTCCGGGTGATCGCGGTCGGCACCGGACGCGATCCCCAGAAGCCCAACAAGCGCTCCTACGATGCGAATCAGGTCTGCAAGTGGCTCGTCAACGCGGACATCTTCGAGCGCGAGGGAGAGAAGGCGCCCGAGGGGCGCGAGGGCCGGATCGCGCAGCTGCGCACGTGGTACCGGGCGGTGGACCTGCCCTACCTCAACCACAAGGAGCGCGCGAACATCACCGAGGTCGGCGCGAGCACGCGCATCGTGGCCGAGAAGATCCAGCAGGACCGGCTGCCCGCGGTGTTGAAGAAGACCTGGGCCTCCGTGTCCTCCTCGTCCTGGAACGCCGACGCGAGCCAGCACGCCGCCGCCGCCGCCGAGCGGCTGTTCAGGTCCCTGCAGAAGCAGTCTCCCCAGGGCGTCCTGCTCGTCTGGGTGCGGGGCCTGAGCGGGGATGAGCGCGACAAGCTCAAGACGCTCCAGGGAACCACGGGAAAGACCCTGCTCCAGCGGCGCGATCAGGGCGAGGACGTCGAGGATCTCTTCTCCCCCCTGGACAAGAAGAAGCGCAACCCCCACCACCTGATGACCCCCCAGCTCTTCGAGACCGTGCGCTACGTCGGCCAGCGCATGAAGTTCGCGGTGCTGCCCATTGGCGACGAGCTGCTCTTCGACGAGTACCAGGCCGTGAGCAGAGGCAAAGCGGCCCAGGCCTATCAGGGCGGCAGCGCGGACAACCTCATTGGTTTCTGGTCCCGGGATAAGTGGTTCGGGGGTCCGGAGCGCCGCTTCCGCCAGCTGCTGCTGCTCTGGCACCTGTTCCGCCGCCTGTCGACCTGGAACATCCCCCTCGTGCAGGTGGGCCTGCGCTCGGGCGAGATGGAGAAGGCGGCCTACCTCGGCGTGCCCACCATCTACATCGAGGAGAAGGCGTCGGAGACCGGCGCCCGCATGTTGCCGGTGACCGTGGGAGGCTCCTTTCCCAAGAGCAAGGAGCCCGCCACGGATGCCAAGGCCTGGTGGGGCGATCGGAACACGGTCGTGCGCGGCGGCACCTCCGACCCGAACCTGCTGCAGAAGAAGGTCGAAGAAGCGAAGCGGATCCTCGGCTACAAGGACAAGAAAAAGAAAGAGGAGTGGGACAAGTACTCGAAGAACGTCGAGACGGCCCAGAGCAACCTCAAGGACGCCCAGGACAAGGTCCGCTCGCTCGATGAGCGCCACGAGGCGATGTCCTCGCAACAGCTCGACGCCTTCCTGTTCGCCACCACCGACCATTCCGCCCTCCAGGGCGCGCTGGACGGCGGCTATCCCTTCTTCTTCCGGCTGCTCACGCAGAACCTGGTGGGCCTGTACGGCGCCGGCACCCAGGGTCAGGTGGATCAGGTGACCCGGTGGCTCGAGACCACCTTCAGTCGCACGTCGGACCCGGCCCCGTGTGATGCGCAGCTACTGCGCGGCACCCTGGCCGAGTTCGAGATCGATCTGCTCTACAACATGCTGTGCGGCATCCAGGCCCAGTTCAGGGCGTACAAGCGCAAGTTCCTGCCCGCCGAGTACCTGCGCTGAGCTGGACTTCTGACGTGTCAATGCGGGCGGCTGACACGTCAAAGCCGCTCCGACATACCGCCTTCTCCCGGCGGCCTTGCTCCGGCCACTCCGAGAAGCCCATTCCTCACATCCTTGGCATCTGCCTTGCTCAGAACGAGGAGCGCCCACTCAAAGGGCGCTCTCTCACTACGGCATTCGCCGCATCTCGAAACAAGGAGACTTCATCTTGGTCAATCATTTACGCGCCGTCCTCTGTCTGATGGGCCTGCTGGGGCTGCTGCCTGGGATCGCCCAGGCCCAGGGACTGAAGGTCGCGCTGCAGGCGGACGACGGGACCTACTTCGCCCGGTGCAACGGCTGCCAGACGACGGTGACCAACAAGTTCCCCGACACCATCACCACCCACGTCACGAGCCCCACCCAGGGCGCCTACGCCCAGTTCGAGCTGATCAACGTGGGCAACGGCAAGATCGCGCTCAAGGCGGACACGGGGAAGTTCGTGGGTCGGTGCAACGGTTGCATCGTCAACGGGGCGAAGCCGGACTTCGCCACGGTGCACGTGACGGACTCGACGCAGCCGTATGCCCAGTTCACCCCGGTGCTGCTGGCCAACGGCAAGTACGGGCTCAAGGCGGACACGGGCAAGTTCCTGGCGCGCTGCAACGGCTGCTCGCCCGGCGCCAAGGTTCCCAACCAGGTCGCCGTCCACGCCACCGATCCCAACACCGAGGCCTACGCCCAGTGGAACATCCTCCCGATCAACTTCCCCACGGGCAGCAAGATCGCCCTGCAGGCGGATGACGGGAAGTACTTCGCCCGGTGCAACGGCTGCCAGACCACGGTGGACAACAGGTTCCCCGACACCATCACCGACCACGTCACGAGCCCGGCCCAGGGTGCCTATGCCCAGTTCTCGGTGGTGAACGTGGGCAACGGCAAGATCGCGCTCAAGGCGGACACGGGGAAGTTCGTGGGCCGGTGCAACGGCTGCATCGTCAACGGGGCGAAGCCGGACTTCGCCACGGTGCACGTGACGGACTCGACGCAGCCGTATGCCCAGTTCACCCCGGTGCTGCTGGCCAACGGCAAGTACGGGCTCAAGGCGGACACGGGCAAGTTCCTGGCGCGTTGCAACGGCTGCTCGCCCGGCGCCAAGGTTCCCAACCAGGTCGCCGTCCACGCCACTGATCCCAACACCGAGGCCTACGCCCAGTGGCGCATCATCTACCTGCCGTGATGTACAGGCAGGCGTAGGGTTGAGCAAGGCCCCGGCCGCCATCAGGCGGGCCGGGGTTCACGTTCTTCGCCACGCTGTCGTCGAGCTTCGAAGCGATGGCCTTCTGCTCGCGCACCTGGGGAGACTTCTGACGGACGACCGCCTCTCCTCAGGCGGGGCGTAGTCCTTCGAGATCCCTCACCAGCTCGGAGAAGAGGATGGGGTCGAGCGTCCCGAGCGGGTACGTGCCTTCCTTTCCCCAGGTGTTGGGCTCGCGCACCGTGACGGTGTCCAGGGTCTGCTCGGGGGACTCGGAGAGCATGCCCGTGTAGAGGCCGGGATCCAGGTCCAGTTGGATCATGTGATCGGGGCCGAGGTGCTTCTCCATCCACCCCACGACTCCCGCGTCCTGGGGCGGACCCCGGCGCCAGCCGCGCGTCTCGAGCCCCAGCACCTTGCCGGTGGGTACCTTCAGCCCCTTCACGCGCACCAGCTCCGTGCCCGCGCGCTCCTCCGCCGTCGGTGCGTAGGTGGGGCGGCCCAGTTGGGCGAAGGGCTGCAGCAACTGGTAGTCCGCGAAGATCTGCCCCCAGGCCCCCGCCGTCTGCCCATCCAGCTCCAGCGCATGGGGAATCCCCACGCTCGCGTCATCGGGCAGCGTCCACGTGTCCTCGTTCAGGTCCGCGTAGGTCCGGTCCTCGGCCACGCGGAACGTGGCGGCCAGTTTCCCGTCCGCCGTGTAGCTGCCCCACACCAGGCGGCGCACCACGTGGATGAGCAGCGGGTGCTCGACGAAGAATTGGCGGAACGTCTCCGCGCTCCAGCGGCGCCGGGCGCACATGGCCAGCTCCATGCGCAGCACCTGGAGACCGGCCGCCGCCTTCGCGTCCTTCTTGAGCGCCTTCCACCGCTCCTCGGCGGCCTGGGACTTCTCGGGATCGTCCTTCTTCGTGGGCTTGGGCAGATCCTTCAGCCGCGCGCCCGTGGCGTCCTTCACGAAGGGCTTGAGCTGCTCGTCGAAGCCGACGGTGAAGGTGCGCTCACCGAAGTCCAGCGGGAGCGAGCCGTTCTCGTCCAGCCCCAGGTCCGGCACGAGCCTGTCGGCGAGCTCGTCCCGGGTGAGTCCCCGGGCCTCGGCGATCTGCGCGATCTTCTCCTGGGCGTTCTGCTGCAGGCCCTTGAACTTCACCTTCTCGGCGATGCCGTTGAGGTAGATGAGCGTGACGTCGGTGCCGATGGCCGCGAGCACGCTCAGCCCAGTGACCGCGCGCGCGTGGGCGGCCTCGCCGGGCCACTGGCGGATGAGCGGCGCGAGCTTCCGTGCGCAATCGTCGTCACCGAGGTGGCCGAGCGCCTGGAAGGCCCAGGCCTCCTTGCTCGGCGCCCCCGCCACCATCCACGCCTCGAAGAGGCCCCAGGCGAAGCGGGCGAGGCTCGCGGGCTCGCACGCGGCCTTCACCTGCGCGAGGCCGGCATAGGGCTCCTCGAGGGGGGAGATGGCCAGGCACATCCCGAGCGTCTCGATGGCCGCGATGGGCAGCTTCGCCGAGCGATCGGCGAGCAGCGGCCGGGGCAGGCCCCCTGGAGCGAAGAAGCCGGGCAGCTTCGGCAGCTTCTGGGGGAAGAGCTGCAGCGGATCGAACGCGAGCACCTGCGCGGCCGCCTCGCGCACCTGGGGCGAGACACGCCCGGCCACGCCGAGCACGGTGGCCTCGTGCCCGTTGGCGGCGAGCAGGCGCAGCGCGGCGCACGCGGCCTCCTTGAGCTTGCCCTGTTTGCCGAGCGCTGCGGGGAGGAGCCCGGCGGCGGCGTGCTCGGGGTGGCGGAGCAGCCAGGCGCGGGCATGGGGCCGGGCCTTCTTCGAGCCCGCGAAGGCCTCGGCCACCTGCGGAGCCAGCCGCGAGGCGCCGAAGGGCAGCAGCAGGCGGTACGACTCGCCTCCCTTCTCGGTGACGAACTGGAGGAGGGGAGGGATCGCCGCGAGCCCGAGGTTCGCGGCGACGGCGGGCAGCCATGCCTCATCTCCCCAATGCTCGGGCTCGAAGTGCGCGAGGTGCTGCAGGGCGAGATCCACGGGGGCGAACACGAAGAAGCTCGCCCGGGGGCGCGCGGTCAGCGGGGGCAGGGTCTTGCGTGCCGCGTCCCACTGCGCCGGGGTGTACTCCGCGTACCGCTCGCCGTATTCCCAGCTCTTCTCCCGGGACCAGGCCTCGCGCTCGCCTTCGCGCCACACCAGGGCGTCGGCAACCGCGGGTGGCGTCACGTCCGCGAGCACGGGGAGGGCGGCGGGCTTCCCCGCCTTCCAGGGCGGATGGGCGAGCACGGGCGGAAGCTCGCTGGGACGGGCCTCGGGGACGTCGGGGCCGGTGGACACCAGTTGGAGGCTGGTGACGAGCTTGCGCGCCTCCTCGGACAGCCCGGGCAGCTCGGCCTTCACGGTGTCGGAGGCGCGGCGCACCAGGGTGGTGAGCACCGCTCGCGGGGCCTCCGCCTCCTTGCCTCGCTGCGAGGCCCGGGGCACCAGCAGGCGCAGCGCACGGCCGGGCCATCGCAGGCCCGCCTCGAGCGCGAAGGGCATCACCTCCTTGTCGAGGTGATCGAGCAGGAGCGTCATCGCCTCGTCGGAGTTGATGACGGAGACGAGCTCGGCCCAGCCCCGCCGGCTCTCGGCGTTGGAGTACGGCTGGGTGGCCATGGCCCGCAGGAGCTCGAGCGCATCCACGCCCAGGCCCTCGAGCGCCGAGGGCAGGTAGTCCCGGGGGTAGTAGCCGCCGAGCAGGTACATGCCCTGGAGGTGGGGCGCCACGAGCCCGAGGGTGGCGCGGTCCGAGAGCGAGCAGAGGAAGAGATCCGGCTGCTGTTCCGGCTGTTTGTCGTAGGCCTCGGCCTCGGCGCGGACCCAGGCCTTCTCCGTGGGGAAGAGGAAGGCCGCGCCGGCACGTTGCTCGGCGGTGGCCTGCTCCTGGAGGGCCGCGGCGGCATCGCGGGCGGCCGCGTACCCCGCGTCATCGGTCTGGGTGGCGAGCAGGGCCCGCAGTCGGGGCAGGCCGAACAGCTCCCCCCTGGCCAGGGTGTCGTACCACTCCGTGTTCGGGCCACGGCGCGCCGCGAATGCCGGGGCCGCTCCTTCGAGGTGGATCGCCAGCGACAGGAGCACGGCCCGCGTCGCGTGGACGGGCCCTCCCTGGGAGAACAGCAGGTCGACGGCGGGATCGACGTTGGGCGACTTGTCGTTGTAGCTCGTCTTGTGCTGCACGAAGGCCAGGAGGACCGCGTCCTCCTCGGGCGTCCCGATGGACGGCTCGGTGCCGCGCAGCCGTGCCGCGACGGCCGCCGTCTGCGCGGCGAAATCGCCCGCCTTGGGCTTGAACTGACCGGTGTACTTCGCGAACGCCTCGACGGTCGCGGTCCAGGCCTTCTTCGCGGAGGTGAGGGGACGGACCGGAACCTGGAGTCCCCCCCGCCGCGGGTGCACACGCCGCACGAGGGCTTCGCTCCAGACGATGGGCTGCTGGGTGTCGGCGGGCGCCGGTGCCGCCGGAGCGGGAGCGGGGGCCTCCTCGGGGACGGAGGCGGGCTCCGGAGCGGCGGCCGTCTTGGCGGCGGCCTTCTTCCGGGCGGGAGTGGGTGCGGGAGCGGGAGCGGCTGGCTGCACCTCGTCCCCACCCCCCACCTCCGAATAGCCCTTCTTCTGCTTCTCGGCGACGAGCTTGTCGTGCTCGGCCTGGGCCTTCACGGTGTTGGCGAAGGACTTCTGCTGGGTCTGCCCGCTGGTGCCGATGCGTCCCCAGCGCACGGTGAACTCCGTGCCCTGGAAGCTCGATCTCCCAGAACTTCTTCGACGAGCCGTCGACGAACTCGAAACGACGCATGCCTCTCTGCCCTCCGGAGGGGAACGAGCGTAGCGCGCTCCCACTCCGGAAGTGGAGACCGTTATGGCCGCCGTCAGTTGTTGGGGGCGCCCGCGAGGATCCAGGAGCGGATGCGGGTCAGCTCCCCGGGGTTGTTGTCGAAGTGGAACTCATTGCCCTGCGGCATCCGGGTGCCGCAGGCGGGGGTGGGGCCGAGCTTGTTCACCAGCAGGGAGGCCTCCGGGTTGCCCGGCACCACGCGCGTGCGTCCCGCGCCGCCGCAGGGAGCGCCAGCCGCGGGGGTATTGACGAGGGAGGCGTGGGAGCTGCCCGGCGCCAGGTTCAATCCTCCACGGCCGAGGCTGATGTGGCAGGCCGTGCACTGCGCGTTCCAGATGGGTTGGAGGTCCCGGGCGTACTGGGGGACGTTGACCTGCACCTCCACCGAGCGCGTCACGGAGTCGGTCCCATCGGACACGGTGAGCTCGAAGGTGTAGGACGTGGCCGCGCTGATGTCGGGCGAGCGCCACTGGGCCGCGGAGGCCGCCGCGTTCGTGAAGGTGCCCTGGCCCGCCACGCTCGTGGTCCAGGTGTAGGTGAGCGGATCTCCATCCGCATCCGTCGCGCCGATGGAGAGGTTGACGGTCTCACCGGCGATCACCGAGGTGGAGGAGATGGTGATGGCCGGGTCCACGGTGGGCGCGTTGTTGAGGGCGGGGACGTTGGCCACCGCCACGTCCACCGTGGCCTGGGCCGAGCCTCCCTTCGCATCCGAGACCGTCACCTGCAGGGCGAAGGTCGTGTTGCTCGAGAGGAAGGGCGCCTTCCACGTGGGGGCCGTCCCGGCCGCGTCGCTGAAGGTGCCCGCCGGAGAGGCGGGGATCTGCGCCCACGAGTAGGTGAGCGCATCCCCCTCCACGTCGCTCGCGGTCACCGAGAGGGTGGTGCTCGCGCCCTCGTCGAGGGTGGTGGGCGTGGCCGTCACCCGGGTGATGGTGGGGACGTTGTTGGGGACGGGGATGGTGAAGGAGATGGGCTCGGACGTGGTGGCATTGCCCGCAGCATCGAAGGCCCTGGCCGTGAGCTCGTAGCTCCCCTGGGCTTTCGTGGACGAGTCCCAGGTGCACGAGAAGGTCTGGCCGGAATTCTTGGCCGCCGCATCCATGCAGACGGATTCGCCGGAGACGGAGAACTCGATCCGGGCCACCTTGCCGGAATCGTCGTCGGCGGTGGCCTGCAACGTCCGCTGGCCCGTGACGCTCTCTCCCGCCGTCACGCCGCCCGTCACCCGGACATTCGTCGGGGCCCGGGTGTCCTTCTCGTCATCGCCCCCTGGGAGCAGCTCACAGCCGATGCTGCCCAGGCTCAGCAGCAGGACCGCTTGCAACGACTTCTTCTGAAACGCGTGCATGACTCTTCCCCGTTCTCGAGCACCGCTCGGGGCGCCCGGAGCGTCGACTATCGCACGATGGCCCCACGCCTCCGAGGGCGCGGCTCGTGGCTTCGTGGCTCCGGAGACGTCCGGGCGGCGGCAAGCGTGAAGGAATTCACACGGGCCCGCGTGTACTCACGTACAGTGGCCGGACACCAAGCGCCAGGCCAGGGGGAGACAGGGCCGACGTGAGGACCCCTCTCCCTCCACCCGGCACCCATCTTTTCCGGAGAAACAGCATGGATGCACCTGTGTCGTTCCGTCTCAATCCGAAGGGCCCGGCCGCCGCACGCTATGCCGCCGGCAAGGTTCCGATGACCACGCTCATCGAGGACTACATCCACGAGCGCCTCGACATCGAGGGCGACTTCCGCGCCTTCATCCGTGGCCGCCACTCGGTGGCCGACTACAAGTTCGTCGCGGATCACTTCAAGTTCCTGCTCACCAACTTCCTGCCCGAGGTGCTCATCCACTCGCAGGAGCAGGATCTCCGCATCGGCCGCGAGCACTACGACCGCGGCAACGACTTCTTCGGCTGGTTCCTCGGGCCGCGGATGATCTACACGTCCGGCTTCTTCACCTCGCCCAACCAGACGCTGGAGGATGCGCAGGACCAGAAGATGAAGCTGGTCTGCGACAAGCTGCAGCTCAAGAAGGGCGAGCGCTACCTCGACATCGGCTGTGGCTGGGGCACGCTGGTGGCGACGGCGGCCAAGGACTGCGGCGTGGACGCGACGGGCATCACCATCGCGGAGAAGGGCGCCGCGTACGGCACGGAGCAGATCCAGCGCATGGGCGTGAGCGATCGCGCCCGCATCCTCACGCTGGACTACCGCGACATCCCGGCCGGCCCGTACGACAAGATCTCCTGCCTGGAGATGGCCGAGCACGTGGGCGTGCGCAAGTTCCAGGACTTCATGAAGCAGGTGTACGGGATGCTCGCCGATGACGGGCTCTTCTACCTGCAGATCGCCGGCCTGCGCGCCAAGAAGGGCACCCTCGGCTTCCACTTCGAGGACCTGGTGTGGGGCCTCTTCATGAACAAGTACATCTTCCCGGGCGCCGACGCCTCCATGCCGCTCTCCTTCGTGGTGAGCAACCTGGAGACCGCGGGCTTCGAGATCCACAGCGTGGAGAACGTGGGCATCCACTACTCGCTGACGATCTCGCGCTGGTACGACAACTGGATGGCCAACCGCGCCGACATCGTGAAGACCTACGGCGAGTGGTGGTTCCGCCTCTGGCAGATGTTCCTCGGCTGGTCCGTGGAGATCGCCGCGCAGGGCGCGTCCACCTGCTTCCAGATCGTCGCCAACAAGAACCTCGATGGCTTCAACCGCATGCGCTGGGTGGGTGCCACGAACCTGGGTGAGCGCGACCTGAAGTCGAAGTAGGCCGCGGGACCGGGGATCCCCGCCGTCAGATGCGGGGATCCTCGCACTGCATGGGCAGCTCGATGGTGAAGGTGGCGCCCTTGCCGGAGCCCTCGCTTTCACACATGAGGCTGCCGGCCATCTCGATGGCGGACAGGGCGCTGATGTGCAGCCCGAAGCCGTGGCCGTCCTTCTTGGTGGTGAAGCCCTGCGAGAAGAGGCGCGCCTGGTTCTCCGCGGGGATGCCCATGCCGTTGTCGGACACCTGGATGCGCAGCCGGTCCTCGGCGGCGGGCTCGACGCGGATGGTGATGCACTTGTCCGGCAGGCCGCCGTCGATCAACGCGTGCCGCGCGTTGCTCAGCAGGTTGAGGATGATCTGCAGCAGCTTGTGCCGGTCCAGCAGGATGGGCGGCACGTTGGCGTACTCGCGGCGGACTTGAATGCCATGGCGGGTGAAGGAGACGGACTGCAGGCGCAGGGCGTCGTCGATGAGCCGCGTCACCGACATCAGCTCCACCATGCCGGCGAAGCGCGCGTGCTCCTGCTGCATGCTGACGATGGATTTGACGTGCTCGAGCCCCTCGGTGAGCGTGCGCTGCTCGTCCAGCAGCGCCTGCTGCTCCTCGGTGAGCTGATCCGCCAGGGCCCCGAGGTAGGCCGGGAGCTGCAGGCCGCGGGGATCCGTGGAGAAGAAGGTGCCCAGGTCGCCGGAGTGCTCGCGCAGCAGCTCCACGGAGCGGACGAGCCCGCCCACCCGGAGGCCGCGGATGCGATCGGTGACGAGGTTGGCCGAGACGTTGACGCTGTTGAGGGTGTTGCCCACGTTGTGCAGCAGGCCGGTGGCCACCTCCGCCATGCCCGCGTGGCGCGAGACGTCCAGCAGGCTGCGGTGCATCTCGCTCAGCTTGGTCTCGGACTCCTTGCGCTCGGTGATGTCCCGCCCGAAGAGCGTCAACCCCAGCGGCTGGCCGTCCTCGCCGAAGACGGGGTTGAAGGACAGGTCGGTGACCAGCGTCCGGCCTCCCCGGACATGGGTGTCCTCGTACTTCACGCGCTGCCCGCTGAACGCCTTCTCGAGGTTCCGCTTCCAGCCCTCCTGGTGTTCGGCGGGGGCGGCGGCGAAGAGGGACTCGCCGGGCACGGGCTCCCTGCCATACCGCTCGCGGAAGGCCCGCCGCATCGCCGAGTTGGCGACGAGGAGCCGTCCCTCCGTGTCCACGGAGCACACCAGATCCTCGGTGTTCTCGATGAGGCTGTGCAGCTTGCGCTCGCTCTCGCGCAGGGTGCGCAGCGCCTGCTCGCGCGCCGCGTGGGCCTGGTTGCGTGCGGCCGTGTGCAGCCAGCTCACCGCCCAGATGCCCATCATGCAGAGGGCGGCGAGGATATCCACGAGCCACAGGTTGGCCGCGTTGATGGGCTCGGGCAGGCGGGTGAGGAAGTAGAAGGGGTGGACGAGGCCCACGCACAGGGCCACGGGCACGGTGAGGAGGAACCCCAGGCGCGCCCCCATCAGGTACACCGACATCGCGGGCAGGAGCATGCTCCCCGCGTGCGAGGCCGAGAAGGCCCGGGTGCTGGTGACGCAGGCGAACACGAACGTGGCGGCGATGGTCGAGCAGACCAGCAGCGCGGACAGCTCGTGGGAGGAGCGCCGCCGCAGCATCACCAGCGCGGCCGTGTTCATGGAGAAGGAGAAGAGCGCGACCGGGCCGTGCACCCAGGGCTGGGGGCTGACGGGCAGGAAGGCCAGCAGCACCGTGTCGATCAGCAACAGCCCCAGGGAGATGCAGACCAGCAGGCGGCAGCGGACCACGTCCTCCGGCGGGGCCTGGCGCAGCGGCTCCGACAGGAAGACGTCCAGCCGGGTGAGGATCCATCCCCCCAGCCGTTGACTCCAACGCCCCTGCCCGTGGGGGCGCACAGCCTCCGGGATGGCCTGTCCCGCCTGGATGGTGGAAGTGCTCGACATGACGAAGGTGGATCCCCCACATCCGCGTTCGCAGATGGTCTGTGCACAATCATACACCGCCAGCGTGAAGCACTCAGCCCCCAGTTGGCGGGTCTCCGAGGGGAAATGCCTGCCTGGGGCGCATCCGGGGGAACGGCCCCGGATGGATCTGTTCCAGATCCAAACTTCCGGGGCGGCTCTTTCGTGCCAGAGGCGCCGGCCCCCCCAATATTGAAGAAGATGGCCGTAGGGGGGAGGGTTGCCCGGGAGGGGCGTTGCGCATGAGGCGTGTGACCGGAGCGGACCCGGAGGAAATCGGGGCCGAACTGGAGGCTCGAGCGGAGACTGGGACTGGCGACGCCAGCCGACAGCGTGCGCGGGATGTTCTTCCGCAGCGTGCTGGAGGTGATGTGGGCGTTGGCGGACGAGGCCTCCGTGGAGCACTGCGTCGAGGTGTGCGGAAGACGCAAGTTCACGGACTTCACCTGCTACCCGACGAGCGACTTCCTGCGGCTGCTGTGGACGGCGGCGCGATTGCTGGGCAGCGGATACGGGGACTTCCAGGGGGCGATGCGGGCGTTGGGCCGGCGGGGCGCCACGGACTTCTTCGCCTCCTCGACGGGCAGGCCGTTGCAGACCCTGCTGACGGGCGAGCCGAAGCGGCTGCTGGACAGCCTTCCCATGGCGTACGCGGCGGCCGCGGCCAATGGCGGCCAGTGCGTGGTGGCGTGGGCGAATGCGGGCAGTGCCCTCGTGCGGCTGGATCGGGACTTCCTCCCCCTGGCGTACGTGGAGGGCGCGCTGGTGGCGGCGCTCGAGGTGGTGGGCACGCGCGAGCCCCGGGTGTGGAGCCGGGTGATGGGGCCCCTCACCAGCGAGTACGTGCTGTCCTGGGGGTGAGCCGGAAGGCGCTGTGTATAGGATGGGGCCATGCAGCTCGCCATCCCGCAGGCTCCCCGACGCGTTCCCCTCTCGAAGGTCCCCGGTGCCATTCCCCGGCTCGTGCGCGTGGCGGCCGTGGGGTTGGGGGTGATGGCGATGCTCGGCGCGGGCGCGGGAGCCCTGGGCCGCTTCGTGGTGGAGGAGCAGGACTTCCTGTCGCGGGCCCAGGAGCTGGAGGGCCAGTTGGCGGCGCTGACGTTGCCGCCCCGGGGTGAGCGCGAGGGCGCCGAGGCCACGCTGGAGGTGCTCTACGCGGTGGACGAGGTGAGGTACTCGGCCAGCGGGGTGCGCACCCACGCGGAGTACGCCGAGGGCCTGGGACCGGGGGCGCGCGTGCTGTTGCTGGTGGATCCGCGCGTGCCGGACAAGCCCCGCGAGGCGGGGTACGTGCGGGCGCGCGCGAGGACGCTGGGGCTGGTGCCCTGGGGCCTGGGGCTCGGGGCGCTCGTGGGGGTGGGCCTCTTCGTCCGGGAGCTGCGGCGGACGCTGCGCGCGGAGCTGGAGCCGCTGCGCAAGGGCATGCTGGTGTGGCTGACACCGGACGGCCCGCTGCCGGAGTCGCGCCGCGAGGTGCTCTTCCCGGCCAGCTATTGGAAGCAGGATCAGAAGCACCCGGTGCGCGCGCGGCTGCGCCCTGGCCGGGCGCCGGTGCGCAACGGGGACAAGGTGCTGGCCGCGGTGCTGTCCTCGTTGCCGGGCGAGGCCCGCGTCATCGACGAGGGGCTGGCACGGACCTTGGGGTGGGTGCGCTGAGGGGGGCGAAAATTTGCGGGGGCAGGGGGGCCGTGACACACACCTGTAGCCCTCTCCGTCCTTGGAGGACCGACCATGCTCCCGCGCCTCGTCCTGCTCCTGGCCCTGCTGTTGCCGATCGCCACCCAGGCGAAACGGGATCCGGCCGAGACCGCCTACCAGGAGGCGCGCCGGTCCTACTACGCCCTCAAGGATGACGCCGCGCGGCGCAAGCTGCGCCACAACTGGCTCAACGTGGCGGCCCGCTTCGAGGCCGTGGCCAGCGCCCATCCCAAGAGCCCGCGGGCCCCGGACGCGCTCTTCACGGCCGCGGAGCTGCTCAGCGAGCTGAGCCGCATCTCCTTCGTCCCCGAGGATCAGCAGGCGGCCATCGCCGACTACACCCGCCTGGTGGAGGCCCACCCGCGGCACCGGCTGGCGGACGACGCGGCGTTGACGCTCGCGCGCATGTACTTCGAGCGGTTGGATCAGCCCGAGGCCGCGCGCCGTGTCCTCACCGGCATTCTCAAGGCCAACCCCAAGGGTGATCGCGTCAAGGATCTGAAGGCGCTGCTGGCCTCGCTGCCGCCGCCTCCCGCGTCCAAGACGCCGGCGCCCGTGCGCGAGAAGGCCCCCGCCGTGGCGCAATCCAAGCCGGCCGCCGAGCCGCTCCCGGTGATCCGCGTCGATCTGTCCAAGCCGTCCGAGCCGCAGCCGGCGCCCGCGCAGCACGCCGCGGCGTCCACTGGGGCGGGGGAGCGGCCCGGCACGTCGCCGCTGTTGGAGGCCATCGGCCGGACTTCGCGCGAGCCCGGCGCCACGCAGCCGGAGCCTGCCCCGGAGCCGAAGCCCTCGGCGGAGCCGGTGAAGGTGGCCGAGCCGGTGAAGCCGGCGGCGGAGCCGGCGAAGGTGACGGAGCCGGTGAAGGTGGCCGAGCAGACCGTGAAGCCCGCCGTGGAGCCCACGAAGCCCGAGGTTCTCGCGCCGCACAAGTCCGTCACCGCTCCGGTGGACGAGCATATGGCGCAGGCCCGGCTCAAGGCGGTGGCGAAGGCGTCCAACCACGCGGAGCTGACGCTGGCGGAGCAGCTCGGGCTGAAGGTGCGCCGGGTGGTGATCGACGCGGGGCACGGTGGCCACGACACGGGCGCCATTGGCCGCAAGGGGACGCAGGAGAAGGAAGTGACGCTGGCCATCGCGCAGAAGCTCGCGCGTGAGCTGCGCCACCGGGGGCTGGAGGTGATGCTCACCCGGGATGGCGACCGCTACCTCAAGCTGGAGGAGCGCTCGCGCATGGCCAACGAGATGAAGGGAGATCTCTTCATCTCCATCCACTGCAACTCGGCGCCCACGTCGAAGCTGCGCGGCATCGAGACGTATACGCTCAACACGTCGGCGGACCGCTACTCCATCCGGCTGGCGGCGCGCGAGAACGCGTCCTCGGAGAAGGGGATCAGCGACTTGCAGTTCATTCTCGCGGACCTGGCGACCAAGGCCAACACCGAGGAGTCCACGCGGCTGGCCACGCGGGTGCAGAAGAACCTCGTGAGCCACCTGTCGAGCAGCTACAAGGGCGTGAAGGATCTGGGCACGAAGGAGGCGCTCTTCTACGTGCTGCTGGGCGCGAAGATGCCGGCCATCCTCGTGGAGACGTCCTTCCTATCCCACGCCGAGGAGGAGAGCCGCCTCGCCTCGGAGAAGTACCAGGAGGAGGTGGCCGAGGCCATCGCCCTCGGAGTGGAGGACTTCCTCGGCCGCCGCCAGCTCGCCACGGTGCAGGTGGACTGATTCCATCCGGGATGAGCGCTCACCAGCGGAGCCGGGCCACGGCATTGCCGGTGCAGCTCGTTGTACTCCATGACCACCAGGTGCTCTCCGGCTGTCAGCGTGCGGGTGGCCTGGTAGGTCGTGGTGGGTTGATACACCCAGGCGTCGATGATGCGGGTCCCGTCCACGTACACCCGCACGCCGTCATTGACCTGGGCGATGAAGGTGTACGTGCCCGCGGCGAAGTTGAACCGGCCCGTCCAGCGCACCGAGAAGTAGTTGGACTTGATGTTCGGGGCGGGGCTGCCCGTGCCCCAGTCATGGGAGAGGGGCGCCGTTTCACAGCGCACCATCGCGGCGGGGGCCATCAGGTATTGGTTGTTGAAGTACTCCGCCCGGTACTGTCCCACCGGGCACGAGCCCGTCCCAACAGGCGTGAACGTGGCCGTATACGTCGCATCCGCCGTCCCCGTCCGGATGACATGTTCCCGCGCGCCACCATCCGACCAGGTGCTGAAGGTGTAGTTCCCTTGCGGTGAGGGCGCGATGAGGGTGTGCGAGGAGCCGACGATGGCCGTGCTCGTCAGGGGCGCGGGTCTGCTCGCTCCGTCGAAGACGACCTGCAGCCCGGGTGGAGAGGACTGCAACGTGATCCGCACCGTCTGGGGGCGGATCGTCACGGTCGTCGAGCCCGTCAGGCCCGATGAGTCCGTCGCGGTGAGCGTGATGTCGAAGTAGATCTCATCACCATGGTCCGCCACGGTGAAGGAGCCGCTCGCCCCGGTGCTCGTGATGTACGGATGCGTATGGCAGTTCGTTCCCGAGCAGTGATGCAGCGTGAGCGTCCACGAGAGCTGGCTGGCGGGAATGGCTCCGTCCTCGGGATCGCTCGCCGAGCCCGAATAGCTCACCACATCGCCCACCTTGAACAGGAACGAGCCCGAGGGGGACGCGATGGTGGGCACGGGCGCCCGATTGCCCACGGAGATCGGTACGGTGGCGGAGTTGCTTCCTCCTCGGCCATCGCTCACGGTCAGGCGGGCAGTGAACGAGCCAGGGCGCTGGTACGTATGCTCCGGGTTGGCCAGGTTGGAGATGGGGGAGTTGTCCCCGAAGTCCCAGGTGTACTGGAGCACATCCCCGTTCGCATCCCCTGAGCCGGCACTGGAGAAGCGCACGAGCAGCGGCGGGTATCCCTCGAGCGGAGTCGCGGAGGCCACCGAGGTCGGAGGTGTATTGCCCGCCGTGTAGCGGATGCGGCGGAGCTGCCCCACGTTGATCTCGATGTAATAGAGCAGCTCGTCCGGCCCCATCTCGAGATCCACCGGGGCACCGATACCCGTGGCGAAGCTCGTCACGCTGCCGGGAACGAGGTTGTCGTTCGCATCGACCCGCAGAGCGCCGACCCACGCCCGGCCGTAGTCCCCGAAGAAGTAGGCGCCCTTCCAGGACGAGGGATAGACCGTCCCGGTATAGAAGATGCCGCCCGTCACCGCCGTACCCACGGTGTGATCCCAATGGTGCAGCGGCATCCTCACGGCGGAGGTGCCACGGGCATAGAGCGCCTGACAGAACGCCTTGGACTGGTAACCCGGTTGGACGAAGGGCCCCTCGTAACAGGGCCAGCCGAGGTTGGCTCCCGCGGGCGCGGCGTTGATCTCCTCGTACGTGGTCCAGCCCACGTCCCCCAGGTAGGGAACGCCGTTGTCGGGACGCAGGCTGAAGCGGTAGGGATTGCGCAGACCATAGGCCCAGACCTTCGAGCGGTTGGCCGCCGCATTGCCATTCCAGAAGGGATTGCCAGGCACGCCCTGGCCGGTGCGGGTGATGTGGAGCACCTTGCCCGCCAGCGAGTCGAGGTCCTGCGTCCTCAAGGCATCGTCGTCGACCCTCTCGTAATTGGCGGCGTCTCCCGTCGTCACGAAGAGGGTGCCATCCGGCGCGAACTTCAGGTCCCCCACGCTGTGCGAGGCGCTGTCCGAGGGAATGCAATCCGTGCCGGCGGGAAAGACCTTGCACGTGCTGCCCACCACCGTGCCGAGGAGGACGAATTCGCTCGAGGGCGAGGCCGTATCTCCCACGGCCGTGTAGCGCGCCAGGCGTCCCGTCTTCGGGCCGGTGTCATCCGTGGCATCGTCATCGTAGGTGTAGAGGAGATAGACGAAGCCATTCGCCGCGAAGTCGGGATCGATGGCGATGCTCAGCAACCCGCGATCCTGGTAGGAGTTCACCCGGCTCCTGAGATCGATGAAAGGGGTGCTCAGCAGGACTCCGCTCTTGAACACCCGGACCAGGCCGGACTTCTCGGCGATGAGGAGCCTGCCATCCGGCAGCCGCACGAACGCCGTCGGGTATTGCAGCCCCGAGACCACCACTTCCGTCACGAAGCCACTCGGGAGGGCCGTGGAGACGAGGGGCTCGGCGGCTTCGGTGGGGCGGGGCTCGTCCGCCGGGGAGGGATCGCCTGCCCACTCCGAACACCCGGCCTGAGCGGGAATCAGCAGACCCACGAGCAGGCAGATGAGGAGACGGGCTGTCCTCCAGGACAACCCGCGCCGCGGGCTCGGCAATGACATGTGAGGCTCCTGTTGGGGCGTGGGACAGCAGGGAAGCTGTCCCTGCTCGCGCACCCGACAAGCAACCCCGAGGTCTCACGCCGCTGTTGAGGACCTCCTCCGTTCAGTTGAGGACGCGGTGGGCCTCGCCCTGAAGTTGGGTGTCCGGCACTGGAGGCTGACGGGCGATCTGCTCGCTGGCGGCCTGGAGCACCTTCTCCCGGGCGCTCTCGGGATCCCGGAAGAAGTGGGGCGTCCACAGCCGCACCAGCTTCCAGCCCTGGCCCTCGAGAATGGCCGTGCGGAAGAGATCCCACTCCACCGGGTCCGCCGCCTTCGGGTAGCGCGTGCCATCGCACAGCACGCCCACCGTGACGTCTCCGGCGCGCCGGGGATGGTGCAGGGCCACGTCCACGCAGAAGCCGTCGTTGCCCCAGTGCACGTCCGAGGACACGCCGTGCGTCCGCTTCAGGTCCTCCGCCAGCGCCCGCGCGAAGGCCGAGCCCGCTTCCGTGGGGTGCTCGTGCACCACCGGCTCCAGCCGCTCCCGTGCTTCCTCCGGCTGTCCGGACTCGAGCGCGTACTCCTTCGCGAGCCGCTCGGCGTATTGGAGGTAGGCGAAGAGCAGCCAGCCCCCGTTCGGCTTGCGGCCCTGTTCCACCGGAGGCAGCGCCGAGTACACCTCGCGCGGGATGGACGTCACCAGGTGCACCTGCTGCCGCGCCCGCGTCACCAGCACGTTCAGCCGCCGCCCTCCGCCCGCGCTACCGAGCGGTCCGAAGCGCCGGTAGAAGCGCCCCTTCGCGTCCGGGCCGTACGTGGTGCTGATGATGATGTGATCCCGCTCGTCACCCTGGACATTCTCCAGGTTCTTCACGAAGAGCCCCTCGAACGAGCCCTCGCCACGCCGCACCCGCGCCGCCGCCAGCTTCGCCGCGAAGTCCGCGTCCGCCGCCGCCAGCTCCTCCAGCACCTCGGTGATGGCGTCGCGCTGCGACAGGTTGAAGCACGCCACGCCGATGGACGGCGGCTCCGGTTGCGACAGCAGCTCCTTCACCAGCGCTCCCACCGCCCGCGCCTCCACGACGTTCACCCGCTTCTCGTACTGGCCTCCCGCGTGGAGGAGCCGCAACGGCGCGTGCTCCACCCGGTTGGACGGGTGCCCCGGAATGGCCTGCAGCCGCGAGTCATAGAAGTGCTCGTTGCTGAAGCCGATCAGGTCCGCGTTCTGCGAGCGGTAGTGCACATCCAGGTAGCACTGGTCGATCTCCAGGTTCAGCGCCGCGCCGAGCAGATCCTCCACCTCGGCCTGCTGATCCTCGAAGAGGCCCTGCTCGCTCTCTGCGTCCAGCTCCTCCTGGCTCTGCACCACGGCGCTCTCGAAGAAGCGCGTGGGCGGCAGTTGCTTGGGATCTCCCGCGATGACCACCCGCTTCGCCCGCGTCAGCACCGGCAGCGCCTCCTCCAGCCGGCACTGCGAGGACTCGTCGAAGATGACCACGTCGAACAGCTCCCGGCGCGGGAATATCTGCGCCACCGTCTGGGGGCTCGCCATCCACACCGGCCGCATGTCGAAGAGGGGATCGCCACCCTCGACATTCGCGCCCGCGGCGATGACCTGGCGCACCCGCAGCGCGCGCTCACCCCGCAGCAGCAGGCGGCGGCGCAGCTCCGCGCCCAACCCGTTGAGCCGTCCTCCCGTGGCGGCCAGCAGCCGCTCGCGCTGGCACTCCGTCCAACGGTGGAGGATGACGTCGCGCACCAGCTCGCGCTTGCGCGCCTCCAGGGCCCGGTAGCGCGTCTGGCTCGCGTGCAGCCGGTCCGCGTCGATGTGCTGGAGCACCGGGCTCTCCTTCACCCGCGCGGACACCTCGGCCGCCAGCACCGCCTTGCGCACCGCGCGCCAGCCGTTCTCCGCGTCCGCTCCGGCCAGGGCCAGCTTCTCCGCCGCCATGCCGAGCGCCGGAGGCAGCCCCGCCACCAGGGCTTGAATCCGCAGCAGCCCCTCCACGCTGGACAGCCGCGCCGCGAGCGATGAGACGAGCGGCTGTACCTGCTCGCCCGCGCGCAGCGCCCGGCTCCGGGCCACGCGCCAGCCGGAGTCGAAGAGGCCCACCTCGGCGAGCCGGGACTCCAGCCGGACCACGGCCTCGCTCCGGGCGGCGGACTGGCGCAGGCCCGCGAGCAGGCGCGCCCGTGCTGCCTCGTCGGCCTTCAGCGCGTCCCGGACCACCTGCCGGCAGGAGGCGAACACCGGCCGCTCGAGCTGCAACAGCACGTCGAAGAGCGCGGCATGGGTCCTCAGGCCGCGGGCGAGCGCCTCATCCGTGAGGGGCTCGTTGGGGCCGGGGGCGAGGGCCGAGTGATGGAACTCGGTGAGCAGGAGCCGTGCGCGCACGCCCGTGAGGAAGCGGGAGACGCGCTCGGCGGTTTCGGCCCCCACGGTGAGCCCGAAGCGCCGGAGCACCTCGGCGGCCTTCGCCCGGCGGGTGAAGAAGAAGAGGAAGCGGTACCACTTGCGCGCCACCAGCAGCCAGGACGCGAGGAACGCCAGGGCCTGCCCCAAGGCCCCCAATGCGAGGGGCTCCGAGCGGTGCACCAGGGCCAGCTCCGTATCCAGCGGCCCCTCGTTCAACACCTGCACCTGCGGCGCGAGGCCCTCGAGCTGGGTCTTCGTGGCCTGCACGGCCTCGGACATGGACGAGGCCCAGCGCGCCAGCCACTCGGGACGCGCTTCCTGCAGCACGCGCTCCAGCTTGTCGGCGAGCTCGGCACGCGCCCGGCCCTCGGCGGCCACGTCTCCGGTGGGAGAGAAGGCGGGGACGTCCGGCGAGGTCTGGGCATCCGCCTCGCGCGCGGCCTCCACGGCGGACGCCATGCGCTCGCGGTACGTGGCGAGCGGCGTGGACAGGTAGTCCTTCAGCTCCGCGCCGTGCGCCGTGCGCCAGGGGTTGTCCGGGTAGCCCTCCTTGGTGGCGCGCTCCAGCACCTCGCGCACCTCGCGCTCGTGGGGGCGCGATTCAGCCAGCCGGAAGGCGCCGAGGGACTCCGTCGCGCGGGCCAGCGACTCCGGGGCCTCCTGGCCGAACCACTGGCCCACCAGCTCGTGGAAGGAGGGCTCGGTGCCTCCGGCGGAGCGCTCGGAGAGGGCGCGCTCGGCGGAGGACAGCTCGTCGTGGAGCGCCTGCATCTCGCTGTCCACGCGGGAGAAGCTCGGCCTTGGAGGCGGGGTTGACCTTGGACTCGGTCAGGTTGTCGAGCTGCTCGCGGATGCCGAGGTAGAGCTTCGCGCTGATCCCTCTGCGCGTCGTGCACCACCGCGCAGAGCGAGCCGAGGCCCAGGTGCTCCAAGCGGTGCTTCACCACATCGAGCGCGGTGCGCTTGTCGCAGACGAGGAGGACACGCTCTCCGCGCGCGAGGTGGTCTCCGATGGCGTTGGCGATGGTCTGCGACTTGCCGGTGCCGGGAGGCCCATGGACGACGAGGCCCCGGCTGCTGCGCGCGAGCCGCACCGCGCGTGACTGGCAGGGATCGGCATGGGAGACGAGCCGGTCCTCGCCCGCGCGCCAGAGGCCCTGGGACGCGGCGTCCTTCCTGGGGGCGCCCTGGGCCCCGAGGGAGACGCCCACGCGCAGGAAGCTCTCGATGGGGCCCTGGACGGGCTCGCCATCCACGAGGGCCCGCATGTCATCCACGAGGCTCTGATTGGAGAGGGGATAGAGGCCGAGCACGGCGCACGGGAGGATGGCGGCACCGGCCGTGCTCTCGTCCTCGGAGCGCGGGGTAGGGGAGAGGAGCGTCTCCGGAGTGAAGGGCGCGGGAGCGGGCAGCTCGAGGGCCGTGGCCACGGCGGCGGCCAGCTCGTTGACTTCGCGCCAGGGCTCCTGGCCCTGCTCGTCGGCGAACAGCTCCCCGAAGCGCTTGCCGGTCTGCCGCTCCACCCAGGCGATGAGGGCGGTGTTGGGCATGACCCGATCCGAGCCATCGGCGGCGGACTCGAAGCCTCCAGGCCCGGCGTGCGGCCCTTCTTGAGGGTGAGGCGCACGGGGATGAAGGCGATGGGCGCGAGGACGCGCTTGGTGCTGGTGAAGCCCCGCGTGTCCTTGGCGTTCGGGGGCAGGTGGAGCAGGGGGAAGCCCACATGGAGCACCTGGGCGCCGGTGTCCTGCTCGAAGGTGCGGGCGTCCTCGGCGATGGTGTTCAGCTTGCGCAGCAACGCCTGCCGCTCATCGTCCTCGCGTTTGGACGGGGTGTCCGGGGTGTCCGGGGTGGCGCGCACGGAGAGCTTCACCGTGGCCTTGTCCCCGAGGAGCCCGGCCAGGATGGAGGGGGGCGGAGTGCCATCCAGCCGGCTCAGCAGCGTGAGATCCACGCGCTGGCGGCTGTTGTGGGGACGGCAGTTGATGCTCGGGCCCGACGCGAGCGAGGCGTACAGGCGATCGAGCATCTTCTCGAGGAAGCGGTTGCGGGAGTCCGGCGGCAGGGCACACCTCCTGGGGCGGAGGCACTTCCTATCACAAGCTCCCAGCAGGGCAGCGAAGCGGAGGAGCCCCCGCCTGCCCCGACGTCCGGAAACGCGGACGTCAGAAATTGGACGCGCCCGAGTCATTGGGAAGTTGTATACGCGGCGAGCCCCCCGTCGCCCCTTCCTCGAGGTCTCCATGTCGTCGCCCCCGCGCCCGTCCCATCCGGCGCTCCTTGGCTTCCTCTCCGCCGCCGTGCTCGTGCTGGCGTGCAACCAGGGGGCGGCACCGCCCGAGGCGCCCGGCGCGGTCCCCGTCACGGTGGCCACCCTGAAGCCGGAGTCGGTCCTGCTCACGCGCGAGCTGCCTGGTCGCACCAGCGCGTTCCTGGTGGCGGAGGTGCGCCCCCAGGTCAACGGCATCATCGAGCGCCGGCTCTTCACCGAGGGCGGCCTGGTCAAGGCGGGCCAGCCGCTCTACCAGCTCAGTGACGCGGCCTACCGCGCGGATCACCTCAGCGCGCAGGCCGCGCTCGACCGGGCGAAGGCCACCCTGACCGCGGCGGAGCTGAACGCCAGGCGCTCCACGGAGGCTCGCGGAGCACGCGGTGGTCAGCCCCCAGGACCACGACCGGGCCGTGGTCGCCCTCCGGCAGGCCGAGGCGGAAGTGAAGGCCGCGCAGGCCGCGCTGCAGCGCGCGAGCGTGACGCTCGACTACGCCCGCATCGTGTCGCCCATCGCCGGCCGGATCGGCCGCTCGTCCGTCACCCAGGGGGCGCTGGTGACCGCGAACCAGCCCCAGGCGCTCACCTCGGTGCAGCAGCTCGATCCGGTCTACGTGGACCTCACCCAGTCCAGCGGGGAGCTGCTGCGGCTGCGCAAGGAGGTGGCGGCGGGCAGGCTCGAGACCGCCGACGGCACGCCGGTGACCATCCTGCTCGAGGACGGCAGCCGCTACGCCCACGACGGCAAGCTGACCTTCTCCGACGTCAGCGTGGACCCGAGCACCGGCACCTTCGGGCTGCGCGTGCTCGTGCCCAACCCCGACAACGTCCTGCTCCCGGGCATGTACGTGCGCGCGCGGATCGGCAACGGCGTGCGCGAGCAGGGGCTGCTCGTGCCCCAGCAGGGCGTGGCCCGTGACCCCAAGGGCCACGCCACCGCCCTGGTGGTGGGCAAGGACGGCAAGGTGGAGTCGCGGGTGGTCAAGGTCAGCCAGACGGTGGGGGACCGGTGGCTGGTCGAGGAGGGCCTGGCCGCAGGGGACCGGGTCATCGTCGAGGGCCTGCAGAAGGTCCAGCCCGGCGCCCAGGTGGAGGTGACGGAAGCCGCACCCGAGGCCGGGACCCAGACCGTGCCCGCCTCGTCCCAGCACTGACCGGAGCCACCCATGGCACGCTTCTTCATCGACCGCCCCATCTTCGCCTGGGTCCTGGCGATCATCATCATGCTCGCGGGCGCGCTCTCCATCGCGCGGCTGCCCATCTCCCAGTACCCGGCCATCGCACCGCCCACGGTGAGCATCAGCGCCGTCTACCCCGGGGCCTCCGCGAAGGCCGTGCAGGACTCGGTGACGCAGGTCATCGAGCAGAACATGAAGGGGCTGGACGGGCTCCTCTACATGGCCTCGACGAGCGAGTCGAACGGGATGGCCGCCATCATGCTGACGTTCCAGCACGGCACCGACCCGGACATCGCCCAGGTGCAGGTGCAGAACAAGCTGCAGCTCGCCACGCCCTTGCTGCCGCAGGTGGTGCAGCAGCAGGGCATCAGCGTCACCAAGGCGAGCTCGGGCTTCCTGATGGTGGTGGGCTTCGTGTCCGAGGACGGCAGCATGCAGGGCGACGACCTCCAGGACTTCGTCGCCGCGAACATGGTGGACCCCATCGCGCGTGTCCCCGGCGTCGGCAGCACCCAGGTGTTCGGCGCGAAGTACGCGATGCGCATCTGGCTGGACCCGAACAAGCTCGCCACCTACCGGCTCACACCGGGGGACGTCACCCTCGCCATCCGTGCCCAGAACCAGCAGGTGGTGGTGGGCCAGCTCGGCGGCACGCCCGCCGTCCCGGGCCAGCAGCTCAATGCGGCCATCACCGCCCAGGATCGCCTCCAGACGCCGGAGCAGTTCCGCGACATCGTCCTGCGCAGCAACCCGGACGGCTCGGCGCTGCGGCTCGGTGACGTGGCGCGGGTGGAGCTGGGCTCGGAGGACTACAGCATCATCAGCCGCTACAACGGCAAGCCCGCGACGGGCATCGCGGTGTCGCTCGCCACGGGGGCCAACGCGCTGAGCACCGCACAGGGGGTGGTCGCGGCGCTCGAGGAGCTCGCGCCGTCGTTCCCCAAGGGCCTCAAGGCGGTGACCCCCTTCGACACCACGCCGTTCGTGCGCGTGGCCATCAAGGGCGTGGTCACCACGCTGCTCGAGGCCATCCTCCTCGTGTTCCTGGTGATGTACCTGTTCCTGCAGAACTTCCGCGCCACCCTCATCCCGACCATCGCGGTGCCGGTGGTGCTGCTCGGCACCTTCGGGGTGCTCTCGGCGCTGGGCTACTCGGTCAACATGCTGACCATGTTCGCCATGGTGCTCGCCATCGGCCTGCTCGTGGACGACGCCATCGTGGTGGTGGAGAACGTGGAGCGCCTGATGAGCGAGGAGGGCCTCTCGCCCGTCGAGGCCACGCGCAAGTCCATGGATCAGATCACCGGCGCGCTGGTCGGCATCGGCCTGGTGCTCTCGGCGGTGTTCGTGCCCATGGCGTTCCTCGGGGGTGTGACGGGGGTCATCTACCGGCAGTTCTCGGTGACCATCGTGGCGTCCATGGCGCTCTCGGTGCTGGTCGCGGTGGTGCTGACGCCGGCGCTGTGCGCGACCATGCTCAAGCCCATCGCCAAGGATCACCACGCGTCCAGCACCGGGTTCTTCGGCTGGTTCAACCGCCAGTTCGACCGGGGCAACGCCCGCTACCAGGGGGCGGTGCGGAGCATCCTCTCTCGGAGCCGGCGCTTCATGCTCGCCTTCGCCGCCATGGTGGTGCTGATGGGGGTGATGTTCGCGCGGCTGCCGACCTCCTTCCTGCCCTCGGAGGATCAGGGCTTCCTCTTCTCCATGGTGCAGACGCCGGTGGGCGCGACGCAGGAGCGCACCATGAAGGTCATCGAGCGGGTGGAGCGGCACTTCCTCGAGGAGGAGAAGGCCACCGTGAGCTCGCTGTTCACCGTGCAGGGCTTCAGCTTCGGCGGCAGCGGGCAGAACAGCGGCGTCGCGTTCATCAACCTCAAGGACTGGTCCGAGCGAGAGTCCCCCGAGCTCGGCGTCAACGCGGTGGCCGGGCGGGCCATGGGGGCACTGAGCCAGATCAAGGACGCGCTCGCCTTCGCGTTCCCGCCCCCGGCGATGCCCGAGCTCGGCACCGCGGTGGGCTTCGTCTTCTACCTCAAGGACAACCTCGGCCTGGGTCACGAGGCGCTCACCGCGGCCCGCAACCAGTTCCTCGGCGCCGCGGCGCAAAGCCCGCTGCTCGCCAACGTGCGCCCGAACGGCCAGGACGACACGCCGCAGTTCCGCGTCGACGTGGACGTGGCGAAGGCCGGCGCGCTCGGGCTGTCCATGGCGGACATCAACGCCACCCTCGCCACGGCGTGGGGCGGCCAGTACATCGACGACTTCATCGACCGTGGCCGCGTCAAGCGCGTGTTCCTCCAGGCGGACGCGCCGTTCCGGATGGTGCCCGAGGACTTCCAGCGCTGGTCGGTGCGCAACCAGCAGGGCGAGATGGTGCCGTTCTCGAGCTTCGCGAGTACGCGGTGGGGGTTCGGCTCGCCCCGGCTCGAGCGCTACAACGGCGCGTCGGCGATGGAGATCATGGGCGAGGCGGCCCCGGGCGTGAGCTCCGGTGACGCCATGGCGGAAGTGGAGCGGCTGGTGGCGCAGCTCCCGCGGGGCGTGGGGCTCGAGTGGACGGGGCAGTCGTACCAGGAGCGCGCGGCGGGTGCCCAGACGCCGCTGCTCTATACGCTCTCGCTGCTCATCGTGTTCCTCTGCCTGGCGGCCATGTACGAGAGCTGGACCATCCCGACGGCGGTGCTGATGGTGGCGCCGCTGGGCATCCTCGGCACGGTGCTGGCGAGCGCGCTGCGGGGGATGGAGCGTGACATCTACTTCCAGGTGGCGCTGCTGACCACGGTGGGCCTGTCGAGCAAGAACGCCATCCTCATCGTCGAGTTCGCGAAGGAGAACTTCGAGAAGGGGATGGAGCTGACGGAGGCCACGCTGGCGGCGGTGCGTGCGCGCCTGCGGCCCATCCTGATGACCTCGCTGGCCTTCGGGCTGGGCGTGCTGCCGCTGGCGGTGGCCAGCGGCGCGGGCTCGGGCGCGCAGCGGGCCATCGGCACGGGGGTGCTCGGCGGCATGATGGTGGGCACGCTGCTCGGCATCTTCTTCGTGCCGCTGTTCTTCGTGGTGGTGCAGCGCGTGTTCGGCCGGAGCAGGGTCACCGAGCCGGCGGCCGCGCCCCCGGAGGGCACCCGCGCGCCGGACCTGGCGGGGTGAGCCTGCCAATTGTCTCCCCTGGCGTTTGAAGTGACGCCAGGCGCTAATCGTAGAAGGCTGGCGCCAGGAGCCGTGCGTGCACCTCGTCCGGGTCGTGCAGCAGCACCAGCTCTCCCCCCGTGGCGTCGCGGATCGCCTTGAGCTTGCGGATGGAGGCGATGCCGAGCGCGGGGTCATCGCACTCACCCGGAGGCACCTCCCGCTCGAAGTTCTCGCGCAGGTCCCCCGCGTCGGCCACGAGGATCTTCGTGCCACCGCGGGGCAGCTCGACGACGAGCGACTGGTGGCCCGGCATGTGGCCGAGTGTCAGCACCCCGCGCACGCCCGGCATCAGCTCCCAGTCTCCGTCCACCAGCCGCCAGTCCCGGTCCGGCAGCCGGAAGTCGTCGTCGAACACCGCCGGGTTGCCATATGCCCCCATGGCGAAGTCGTACTCGCGACGCTGGATGTAGATGGACGCCCGGGGGAAGTACTTGAGGTGGCCCGTGTGGTCGTAGTGCACGTGGCTGAGGATGACGGCGCTGATGTCATCCGGGCCCACTCCCAGGCGCTCGAGCTGGGGCAGCAGTTCGTGCTCGGGGAGGATGATCGGCGGTGCCACCCAGCCGGGGCCCTGGAAGCGCTGGCGCCCCACCGGATCCTTCAGCCGCGCCGGATCCGCCCCCGTGTCGAAGAGCACCCAGCCGTGCGCCGTGTCCAGCAGGTACGCGCACACCGGCTCGCACAGGATGACGGTGGGGTCCGCACCCCGCAGGGACACGGACCGGGGGAGGACTTCATAACCACAGCGGAGGATGAACAGCCGGCGCACGTCGCTCATGCGCCCCGAGTCTCACCCGAGCGGCGGCTCGAATGCATCCTACTCGGCGCAGTTCTTCGCTTCCCACTTCGCGAGCAGCTTCTCCTCGGGGATGAAGGCCTTCCCGTTCCAGCGCACGGTGACTCGCCAGCGCTCGCCCGGGTCGGTAGCGCAGGCGCCCGAGGAGCCGTTGCAGGTGCGCTCCAGCACGACCGTGTCCTTGCGCGCCGACTTCACCTCCGTCCTGCACCCCACGGCCCGGGAACCGCCGACGTAGGAGGACTCGTCCTTCTTCGAGTACACGCCGAGCAATGCTCCCGCGCGGTCGCGAGCCACCACGCTCAGCCACCGCACGGGAACGGGCGTGGACGTCAGGTTCGAGGCCTCCGGCTCCTCGGGCATGGCGAGCCCCACCACTGACAGCGTGAGTCCCTCGCCCTTCACCGTCCGCTGCGGATTCACGGCCTTGCTTTTCTGATCGGCCCAGGTAGGGCAGGCGGATTCGGCTCCCTTCACCGGCTTCTCATAGGTGGAGGGGTAGAGGGCCTTGAGATAGGCGCGCTCGTCCTGTCCCTCGTCACGGGGGCAGAAGCCGAGCAGCACGATCTCGAAGCCCGGGTTGAGGCCCGGCACGGTGGCACTGGAGACGATCTTCGGGAAGCCCGGTGCGAAGGTGACGAGCTCTCCGAGCAGCCGCTTCTCCGCGTCCCACTGCGCGAGGGACTCGTGCGCCGCGGTGGTGTCCTTCCCACCGCCCCAGACGATGGCGATGAGTCCGCCCGAGGACGTGGGGACCGGCGGGCTTCCCGCATCGGTGGGGGCCACGGCCTGTTCCTTGCGCTCCTCCCTGGTGGACGCCGCGCCAGCGCACTGGCAGACGGACATCTCGCCGCGAACCGTGGTCCACCATTCACCCGTCCAACCGCCCAGGGACGCGCACACCTGTGGGCAGCGCTCCGCCGCGTGCTGATCGTTCCAGAGGGGACCTGCCTCGACATTCTGGGGGCCCGCGAGCCCCACGGTGGCCCCCAGCCATGCCATGACGCCCAGAAGCCTGCATCCGTCGATTCGCCGCATCTCTCACCCGTTTCGCGCCACTGTGCTCAACGCGGGACGTTCCCGCGCACTCCTTATTCATTCCCCGCTCGCGCCGTTTCAGCGCGCGCGCGTCCCCACCACCGCCGCGCCGATGATCATGACCGCGGCAAGCACGACGCCGCTGCTCAGGCCCTGGCCCGTGACCAGCAGCAGCAGGCTGGTCGAGGCGAGTGGGGTGAGGTAGCTCAGGATGCCGATGTGCCGTGCGTCGCCCAGCTTGAGCGCCTTGTCCCAGAGGAAGAAGGCAGCGCCGAGCGGCCCCAGGCCCATCACCGTCAGCAGCAGCCAGTCGCGCCCGGACAAGTCGATCGAAGGCTCCAGGGCCCAGTGACACAGCAGGGACAGCGCGCCGGAGACCAGTCCGAACAAGCCGATGGCCGCCGTCGGGAAGTGGGGGACCCGCCGGGTCAGCAGCGAGTACGTGGCCCAGAGGAAGGCGGAGCCGAGTGCCGGCAGGTAGCCCCAGTGCCAGGTGGCCTGCGCCGTGCCACGGCCGGCGCTCAGGATGGCCAGTCCGGCGCCTGCGAACCCCATCAGCGCGGCTACGATGTGCACCGGACGCAAGCGCAGTCCCGGGAGCACCACGGGGGCCAGCACCACGATCAGCAGCGGCCACAGGTAGTTGACCAGGTTGGCTTCCACCGGCGGTGCAAGCCGCAAGGCGATGAACAGCAGGAAGTGATAGCCGAACAGGCCGTACACCCCGAGCGCCAGAGTCGAAGCCGGTACCTTCCATTGGCGCACGAGAGGCCAGGCGGGAAGGCTGCCGAGCACCAGTCCGATGCCGGTGAGCAGGAAAGGGGGCACGTGCCGCAAGGCCAGGCCGAGCGAGGCCAGGCTGGCCCACAGGGCAATGGCCCCCAGCGCATGGAGATTCGCGGTCATCCGCGCAAGCTTACGCGAAGGTGCCCCCCTTTCCCCTGGCGATTGCTTCGCTTTGTTTCAGTCACACCCGCGGTGTTGCTATACGGCGACGCATGATGAAGACCGGCGGATGTGCATGTGGCGCAGTGCGGTACGGCATCACCCTCGAGGCTCACGCCGGTGACGTTCTGCCACTGCTCGAAGTGCCGTCGATGGCACGGGCACGTCGGCGCCTACACCGCCGTCGACCGGCCCGGGTTCGAATTGACTGAACAGCGCGGGCTGAGGTGGTACGCGGCGTCCGCAACGGTGCGGAGGGGCTTCTGTGGTGAGTGCGGGTCGAGCTTGTTCTGGGACGAGGAGGGCGCGCCGAAGATGTCGATCTGCGCGGGGACACTCGACGCCCCGACCGGCCTGACGCCCAAGGCGCACATCTACCTGGGCAGTCAGGGTGACTATTACGAAGTGCCCGACGATGGGCTCATTCGGAGAGAAGAATTCACCCGCTGAAGCGACGAGACCCCCCGGCTAGGGCAGGATCTCGACGTACCCTTCCGTTCCATGCACGCGGATGCGTTGCCCATCCTGGATCAGCCGGGTCGCCTGCTCCACGCCGACGACGGCCGGCAAGCCGTATTCCCGGGCGATCACCGCGCCATGGGTCATCAGTCCCCCCACCTCGGTCACCAGGCCCTTGATGGACACGAACAAGGGCGTCCAGCTCGGGTCCGTGAAGGGGGTGACCAGGATATCCCCCTCCGCCAGCTCAGCGCCGGCTATGTCCAGGAGGACGCGGGCTCGTCCCTCCACCACGCCCGAGGAGACCGGTAGACCGACGAGGGCTCCGGCGGGGAGATCGGCTCGTTTGTACGCACCTGCGACGATTTCACCATCGGACGTGATGACCCGCGGTGGCGTCAGCTTCCGGTATCGTTCGTGCTCGTCCTTTCGTTGGCTGACGATCTGGCCATCCAACTGGTTCGTGCGCACGGCTTCGCGAAGCTCCTGGAAGGAGAGGTAGTAGATGTCTTCCTTTTCCTGGAGCACGTGGCCCCGCACGAGCTGCTCGGCTTCCTTCAGCAAGGCCTGCCTGTAGAGGAAGTAGCGATTGACGATGCCGTATTTGGGGTATTCACGGTAGCCGATGAAGTTCCGGAGCCGGCTGATCATCCGCTGCGCTTCTCCGGCTTTTTGTTCCCCCTCCGGCAACTGCTTCAATCGCGCCAGGAGCTCCTGTTCCTTCTTCAAGGCCTCCTGCCGTCCCTGCTCGAACTTCCGGCTGCCGGCCCCGGGCTCGAAGGTCTTGATGTTGCTGAGGATCAAGGGGACGAGGGTCGTGGGGCTTTCGCGCCAACGCGTCCTCGTCACATCGATTTCCCCGACGCAGCGCATGCCGAATTTGTCGAGATAAGCGGAGAGGGCGTCGTGGGCGGCCTGTCCACCCTCCAACCCGGCCAGGCCCTCCAAGAAGCCCTCATCCCTGGCATTTCGCAGGTATTCGACCACCTCCGGATGAGGCCGGATCGCGTCCGCGACGTCCAGGAGCGCCAGCCCCATTTCCGAGGTGATGTTGTTCGGCACGGACTGAGAGAGCGTGTCCGCGGCGTTCTTCTCGCCCAACCACGCCATCATCTTCTCGTTGAGCCAAGACGAGGCGTTCATGCCGGCCATGAGCACGCTGAAGCTCCGCGGCTCGAACAAGCTCTTCTTCAAGTGCTGAATGTCTTCCAGGATGAAATCCAGTAATTCCGTTCCGGATTTCGTTTGGATGTTCCGCTTCAGCGCTTCGATCGACGTCTGGCTGCGCGCGATCAACTCGGAGACGAGCGCCGGATCGTCGTCGATAGGCGGCTGGGCACCCGCGGGCGGCATGGCTGGCTTGCCTTGAGCCGGACCCGGTGCGGGTGGAGCCGCGGGCGACGGTTCGATGAAATCGCCCCGCTCGATGAGGGTCATGAGGGCGTCCTTGATGAGCGGATCGGATCCGCCCAGGCCATTCAACAGGACGCCCCGGCTGGCCGGTGAAGCCAGCTCCTTCGTGAGATCGACGAACAACCTCCCACCCGCCGCATACATGGGGCGAGCGGCGGTCAACTGCCACAAGGACAGCCCCAAGGGCCTCATGGGGTCGGTCATCATTTGTTGATGGCCGACGGAGATGAAGACGTGGTTGCCTCGATCGCCCACCTCCGGGATGGGGTACAGGGTCGTGATGGGCCGGCTCTGGACGATGTAGAACGCGTCGTCGGCCAGGCACCATTCGATGTCCTGGGGATGACCGAAGTGCTCTTCGATCCGCCTGCCCAGGCGCTCGAGCCGCACGATCTGCTCATCCGTCAGCACGGGGCTGTTCTGCCGCTCGGGCTCGAGCGCCCGTTCCCGCGTACCGCCCTCCGCCAAGGCCCAGGTCGCCAGCTTCTTGGTGGCGACCGTCTTCCCGGTGATCTGGCCGTTCCGCACCTTGTAGCCATCGGCGTTCACCAGGCCGGAGACCAAGGCCTCACCGAGGCCGAAGCCCGCCTCGATGGATGACACCTTCCGGTTCGAGGTCACGGGATCGGCCGTGAACAAGATTCCGGCCGCCTGCGGGACCACCATCTTCTGCACCACCACCGCCATGTGGACCTTGCGGTGTTCGAAGCCGTGTCGAAGGCGGTAGGTGACCGCCCGCTCGGTGAAGAGCGACGCCCAGCACCGGCTGACGTGCGCGAGGATCGCCGGCTTTCCGATGACGTTCAGGTACGTGTCCTGCTGGCCCGCGAAGGAAGCCTCCGGCAAATCCTCCGCCGTCGCGCTGGACCGGACGGCATAGGCCGCGTGCTCGCCAAGCCTGGAAAGGACGCGGGTGATCGCTTCCTGAACGTCTTCAGGGATGGCCATCCCTTCGATGAGCGTGCGGATCTCCGCGCTGAGCTCCCGGATTCCATCCCGGTCTTCCGCCTTCAGACGCGACAACCGATCGAGCCATCCGCCCATCGCCGGCGCTTCTCCCAGGAGCCGCTTGAAGGCTTCGGTCGAAACGCAAAAGCCCTCCGGCACGCGGATCCCTTCCAGCCTGGAAAGCTCCCCCAGGCTCGCGCCTTTCCCCCCGACAACCATGATTCGGGTCCGGTCGACCTCCTGGAAGCCATGCACGTAAGCACGCATCTCTGAACCTCCCTCATCGAAGGGCGCCACTATAGGCCTGAGGGGCTCGCGCGCCGAGGCCCGCTGCGCAGGCCGCGCTACTCGGCGCAGTTCTTCGCTTCCCACTTCGCGAGCCCGGGCCTGCCTATTCGGGAGAGGCCACACACCTGCCCTCGGAGCAGGCCGCGCGAAAGCTCATGGGCGCGCAGGAACCACTCTCCCTGCATTGGGCGTCCTCGCAGTAGCGCTGTATCTCCGTGGCCACCCTCGCCGCGTAGTCGGCTTGTTGTACGGCCAGCACCGCGGGCCGTGGCTCGCACACCCCGTAACCCACGCAGTTGTTGGGAGGCGTCACCAGGACACAATCCGTGTCCGTGGTGCACCCCCGCGCGTGCTCCTGCTCGATCGCCTTCATGGCGCAGAGGAAGGTGAAGTCCCGCGGGCAGTAGGTGGTGCGCTCCTCGCAACCCTCGAAGGTGTAGCGCTCCTGTCCCGTGCCCGCATCCGTCGCGTCCTGTCCCGGCGTGTCCCCGGTGTTCTCCCCCGGCATGCATCCCGCCACCATCAGCACGGCCACCAGCAAACCCTTCCAGCGCAGCATCTTCCTGTGTCCTCTCCGCGCTCCTACCGGCCCGGGAGCAACTCCGCCCAGCTTCACACGGGAGCGAGCCGCGGGCCTGTCCACATTTCGTATTCCCATCGGATGGTGGACATCCCACGACGGCAACCCGCCGCCCTTGCGCTAGAACCTTCGCCATGAGCGTTCCGCCCATTCCGCAGCCACCCGCGCCCTCGCATCGCGAGGCCCTCGGCTCGCTCCCGGAGTTCCGTCCCGGTGGTCCCGAGGACCGGCTCGCCCGCGCCCGTGAGTACCTCCGCGAGGCCCACGCCCGCGTCGAGGCCTTCCACCGCGGGGGCGCCGCCGGCCTGTCCACCTGCCGTCTCCTCTCCGCCGCCACGGACCGGCTCGTCCGCGCTCTCTTCTCCGAGCTCTCCGCCGAGCTCCAGGCTCCTCCGGGCCTCGCCCTCGTCGCGCTCGGCTCCTACGGGCGCCGCGAGCTGTCTCCCCACTCGGATCTGGATCTGCTCCTCCTGCGCGGCTCCGGTGTCTCCGAGGAGTCCGTCGCCCCCCTGGCCCGCGTCTTCCCCACGCTCCTGTGGGATCTCAAGCGCGCCGTCGGCTGGAGCGCCCGGGGCCCCGACGAGTGCGCCCGCGCCGCCGACTCCGATCACACCATCCGCACCGCGCTGCTCGACTCGCGCTTCCTCACCGGGGAGGCCTCCGTCTTCCTCGACCTCGAGGAGGACGTCCTCCCCGCGCTCCTCACGCACCGCGCCGACGCCTACGTCCAGGACAAGGTCCAGGAGCTGCGCTCCCGCCGCGAGCGCTTCGGCGACTCCGTCTTCCTCCTCGAGCCCAACCTCAAGCAGGGCGATGGGGGCCTGAGAGATCTGGAGACCGCCCTGTGGATCGCCCGCGTCCGCTTCCGCACGCGCGGCCTCACCGGCCTGCTCCGGCAGTCCATCCTCCCGGGCTCGCAGGTGGCGCGCCTCAAGGCCGCCCGCGACTTCCTCCTGCGCATCCGCCACCAGCTCCACTTCCTGCGTGGGCGCAAGGAGGACCGGCTCACCTTCGATCTCCAGGAGGAGGTGGCGCGCTTCCTCGGTTACCAGCAGGGCCCCGTGCTACCCGTCGAGGCCTTCATGCGCGACTACTACCTGTCCGCCCATGCCCTCCGGCAGGCCGCCGACTCCCTCATCGCCCGCTGCGAGGAGCTCAGCACCGCCCGGAAGATCTCCTTCCTCCCCGAGCGCCGGCTCGGTGCCTTCAAGGTGTTTCGCGGCAAGCTCACCGTGCAGGACCCGGGCCTCTTCACCCGCGAGCCCGCCACCATTCTCGACTTCTTCCGCACCGCCGAGGAGCACGGGCTGCCCCTCTACTCGTGGGCCCGCGAGCAGGCCGTGCAGGCCCTGCCCGCGCTCGAGGCCGCCCGCGCCACCCCCGCCGTCACCTCCGCCTTCAAGGCCCTCTTCGCCCGGCCCGGCACCCGCGGCGAGCTCCTCTTCGCCCTGCATGATGCCGGTGTGCTCGGCGCCGTCGTGCCCGAGTTCGGCCGCGTCACCGCCCACCACCAGCACGACCTGTACCATGTGTACACCGTCGACGTTCACACCCTCTTCGCCGTGCGCCGCCTCCAGTCCCTGCGCGCTGGAGATCTCGTCACGCAGGAGCCCGAACTCTCCCGCGAGATGCGCGATCTGAAGGACCCGCTCCCGCTCTACCTCGGCATGCTCCTGCACGACGCGGGGAAGGGGATGGGGGGCGATCATTCCGAGAAGGGCCGGTTGCTCATGGTGGCCCTCGGCGAGCGGCTGGGTCTGACTCCCCGCCAGCGCGAGGTGGCCGAGTTCCTCGTGAAGGAGCACCTGGCCATGAGCCACACCGCCCAGCGCCGTGACCTGAGCGACCCGGCCCTCATCGCCGACTTCGCTCGCAAGGTGGGCGACGTGGAGAAGCTCACCTGTCTCTACCTCCTCACCTGGGCGGACATCTGCTCGGTGGGGCCGCGCATGTGGACGGGCTGGAAGGCGCAGCTCTTGCGCGAGCTGTACGACAAGGCGCGGGCCCACCTCGTGGGCTCGGTGGCGCCCCAGGGTGAGCGCTCCTCCGAGCACCTGCGTGAGCGCTTCCACGCACGCTGGGCCCGGGTCCTCGGCGAGCCTCGGGCGAGCGAGCTGGGGCAGGTGCTCCCCGAGCGGTATTTCCTCGGGACGGATCCCTCGCGCGCCACGCTCCACGGGCGGCTGCTCGCGTGTGCCCGGAAGCGACACCTCGCCGCCGCCCTGCGCCACCACCCGGATGCCGGTTACAGCGAGCTGTCCCTCGCCGTCCAGGACAGGCCCGGTCTGCTCGCGCTGCTCGCCGGCGTGCTGTCCGCCCACCGCATCGACATCCTCTCGGCCCGCATCGTCTCCACCTCGGACGGGCTCGCGCTGGACGTCTTCGATGTGCGGCCCCCGCATGGGCTGCTGCTCGAGCGCTCCCGCTGGCGCATGGCCCGGACGGATCTGCTGCGTGTCCTCACCGGCGAGGCCCCCATCGAGGACGTGCTGCGCCGGCGCCGCTCCGGCTCCGTCCTGCAGCGGCACCTGCCTCCCGTGCCTCCCAAGGTCACGGTGGACAACCGCGCCTCCCGCGACTTCACCGTGGTGGATGTGGTGGCCCCGGACCGGGTGGGCCTCCTGCACGCCATCTCCTCCGCGCTCACCCGCGCGGGTGCCCGGATCGCCCTCGCCAAGGTGGCCACCGAGGCCCACCGCGCCGTGGACTCGTTCTACATCACCCGCCAGGGTTCCAAGATCGAGGGCCCGGGCGATGAGGCGGCGCTGGTGGGCGCGATGACGGCCGCCCTGGATGCGCTGGAGCGCGAGGGCGCGGAGGTCCGGAGCTGAGGGGGCTCACGGGCCCGCGGGTGGCAGCTCCTGGAAGGTCGACAGCGCGGGCCGGATTCCCACCTTGCCCTTCGTCCGGATCGGCGGGGGGTGGGCCATCTGGGGCTCGATCGTCTGGGGCTCGCCGGCCGGGGCGTCCTCGCTGATCTCCTTGAAGATGCGGCGGCCGAGCACCGCTCCCAGCACCAGCGACACCACCATCCCCACGCCGGACACCACCGTCATCACCGTCTGCCCCTGCGCCAGTCCACTGCCGAACTGCGCCGTCAGGAAGGTGCCCGGAATGGTTCCCACCAGCACGCCCATCGCCAGCGGCAAGAAGCGCGCCTTGGCCGCCGTCGCCGCCGCGATCATCACGTCCGTGGGCAGCAGCGGGTTGATGCACGTGAGCAGCGCGAACTTGAAGCCGTGCCGCTTCGCCGCCCGGGTGATCGCCGGGTAGCGGCTGCCCGCCATGCGCTTCATCAACCGCGTCCCCAGCCAGCGCGACAGTCCGAAGATGAGCAGCGTCGCCAGGAAACTGCCCATCAGCGAATAGATCGTCCCCGCCAGCGTCCCGAAAATCATCCCGCCCACCGCGGTGAACACCTGCCCGGGCAACAGCGTCACCGGCCGCACCGCCAGGAAGAAGACGAAGGCCACCGGCGCCCACTTCCCCATCGGCGCCAGGAACGCGTGCAGATCCTTCTGGTTGATGAAGTCCGGGCCCAGCAGCCGCAGCATCGTGAGCCCCCCGATGGAGGCCAACACCGGCGCCAGGAGCTTCAGCCAGGCCTTGAGACCCATTCCTCCGCCGCCACCATTCACGCCGCCCTCCCACGAAGAATTGGCGGGAAAGGTGAGACAGCGGACGGGAATCGGCAATGTGGACTGGCGTGTTGTTGACACTGAAGCATCCGGGCGGGCAGGCCGTAGTTTCGCCCGCCGGGATAGCGTGTGCCCCTAACCCTGCGTCATTCCTGGGGGTTTGATGTGCTCTGTCCGGTGTGAACGGCTGGCGGTGTACGGAGCTTGCTTGCATCGGGGCGCTTCCATCCCAAGTTTTGGGACAAGGGGCACCCTGGCGGGGAAGGGGAAGAACGTAGGAGGAGAGACGACATGCAGCAGGACAAAGACAACAAGGGCAGCATGACGGTGGCCGAGGCGGGACGGAAAGGCGGAGAGACCGTCCGCAACGAGAGGGGCCGGGAGTTCTACGAGACGATCGGCCGCAAGGGAGGCGCGACGGTGAAAGCCGAGAGAGGCCGCTCCTTCTACGAGGAGATCGGCCGCAAGGGCGGCGAGACCGTGAAGGCCGAGCGCGGGGCGAAGTTCTACGAGGAGATCGGCAAGAAGGGCGGAGACCGCGTGAAGGCCACGCGGGGACCGAACTTCTACGAGGAGATCGGCCGCAAGGGCGGCCAGAAGGTGAAGAAGCTGATCGAGGAGGGCAAGCGGGCGGCCCGGGCGGCGCAGGAGGCGGCGGCCGGTGCAAGCGCAAGCCCAAGCCCGGCGGCAGAGGAGCCAGGGGCATCTGCCTCGCCGCCTTCCGGCGAGCCGGGCCCAGGCCGCACCGAGTAGCGCGTGACGCAAGGGCCGCGGACCAGATAGACACGGGTCGTGTACCTCTTCCTCGCATTCCTCGACCACGCGGACCAACCTGAACGGGCCATCCGACGGCTCCGGGACTTCGGTATCCCGGAGCCGTTGGTCGTGCGGGCCCGAAGCGCCGCGGCCACTTTGTCAGCCGAAGTGCCCATCTTCGCCGGCCTGCGCAGCCTCGCGCTCGGGGCGGACGAGGATCGGCTCGTGCTGGTGAGCCTCCTGCCCTCCCAGTCGGCCGAGGAGGTGGAGCGGCTCGTCCAGCGCGTCCAACTGGAAATGGATGCCGACGATCCCCCGATGGGACGTCTGGTGGCCCTCCCGGTGATCTCAGCTCCCATGCATCGCAGGGAGTGACGGCGCGCCCCGGGCGGTGTAAGCACCTCTTCTGTGCAGGCGCTGCTCGTCTTCCTCGCCATCGCGGCGCTCTCCTTGCTGGCCTCGAGCCGGACGGTGCTGGACCCCGGCCGTTTTCCCGCCGTGGCCCACCTGGCCGCCAGCGGGCTGCTCTTCCTCGCCTGTGGGGCGATCATGGGGCCGGGCACCCTGGGGGTGCTCTCCTGGGGCGATCTGACGGCCCTGCGGCCGATCCTGGCCCTGGGGCTCGGAGTGTCGGGCGTCATCATCGGCCTCAACCTGGAGCCCCGGTTGCTGCGGCTGCTGCCCCGGCAGGTCTACGCGGCGGCGCTCGCTCAAGCCGGGACGGCCTTCCTGTGGGTGGCCCTGCCCCTGGCCGGTCCGCTGCTCTTCACCATGGGCCTGCCGCCCGGGGCGGCCGTGGGCGCGGCGGCGCTGCTGGGCGCGGCGGCGAGCCTGTCCTCCGGCCACTTCGCGGTGCTGGGCTACCGCAACGGGCGCATGGAGCGCCGCAGCGGCCTGTCCGTGGCGCTGCTCACCATGCTGGATGATCTGGTGGGCCTGGGGGTGCTGATGCTGGCGCTGGCCTTCGGCGCCGCGGGCCATCCCCTGGAGGGGCTGGGCCTGGTGGCGCTCGCGCTGTTGCTGGGCATGGCGTGTGGCGGACTGCTCGCCTTCCTCATGCATGGGCTGAAGGATCAGGGCGAGCTGATGGCGGTGCTGCTGGGCGGGGTGGCGCTGGTGTCCGGGGCGGCGGCGTACCTGCGGGTGTCGGCGCTGCTGGCGGGAGTGGCCTGTGGGGCCACCCTGGCGCTGGTGGGGGGCCGGGCCGTGGAGCAGGCGGCACGGGGGCTCGGGCGCTTCGAGCGGCCCGCGTACCTGCTGCTGATCTTCCTGGTGGGCGCCCATGTGCAGGCGAGGGACTTGATGGCGTGGGTGCTGCTGCCGGGGTACCTGGGCCTGCGCTTCCTGGGCAAGGTGCTGGGGGGCGCGTTCGCGCAGCGCATCGCCGGAGGCACGCTGGCGCTGCCGCCGCGGCTCGGCTACGCGCTCATCGCGCAGGGCGGGCTCGCGCTGTGCCTGGTGGTGGAGTACCTGGTGCTGGTGCCGGGGACGCTGTCCCAGCGGGTCTTCGACGTGGTGGTGGTGGGGGCCGTCATCAACGAGCTGCTGGGTAGCCGGGCCTTCCGCTACGTCCTGGCACCGGGCTCGAGCCGGACGCGGGGAGGCCAGCCATGAAGGGGGCGCTGCTGCGGCTGCTGTTGCTGCTGCTGGTGCTGGCGGCCATCGGCCGGGCCCAGATGTGGCGTGTGGACACGGGCACCTCGGTGACGCTCGCCGCCGGAGCGCTGCTGTTGTGCGGGCTGTTCGCCGGCAAGGTGGCCAAGGGGATGGGGCTGCCCCGGCTCACGGGCTACCTGCTGGTGGGCGTGGCGGTGGGGCCCTATGCGCTGGGCTTCATCCCCGGGGCGGGTGTGAAGGGGTTGGAGCTGGTGAAGGGGCTCGCGGTGAGCCTCATCGCGCTGGTGGCGGGCACGGAGCTGCAACTGGGGCTCATCCGCCGGGTGGGAGCCAAGGTGGCGGCCCTGTGCGTCGCCGTGTGCGGGCTGACGTTCCTGGCCGTGTGCGCGGCGCTCTTCGCCCTCAAGCCGGTGTTGCCCTTCCTGGCGCCCATGACGGTGTGGCAGGCGCTGGCCGTCAGCGCGCTGGTGTCCACGGTGGTGGTGTCCTTCTCGCCCACGGTGACGATCGCCATCGTGCAGGAGACGAGCGCCCGCGGCAGCTTCACCGAGTTCCTCATGGCCCTGGTCATCATCGGGGACCTGGTCGTCATGGTGGCCTTCGCCATCGCGGCGGGCCTCACGCGGGCGAGCTTTGGCGGTGGGCTGGACGTGGGAGGGTTGCTGGGCGGGGTGGGGTGGGAGCTGTTCGGCTCGGTGGTGGTGGGCTGCGTGCTGGCCCTGGTGATGTTGCTGTACATGCGGCGGGTGAAGCGCGAGCTGCCGCTCTTCCTGGTGGGGCTGTGCTTCGTCTCGGCCGAGGCCGGTGCGCGGCTGCACCTGTCGCCGCTGTTGATCTCGCTGGCGGCCGGGGCGCTGATCGCCAACCTGGACGAGCGCGAGGGCGAGCGCATCCACCACGCCATCCAACTGGCGGGCCTGCCCATCTTCGCGCTCTTCTTCGCCGCGGCGGGGGCGGGGCTCAAGCTGGACGCGCTCCTGACGGTGGGCCCGGCGGCCCTGCTGCTGGTGGCGCTGCGCGGCGTGGCCATCTACGGCTCGTGCCGGCGCTTCGCCCCGGCGGAGGATCCGCGGCTGGGCCGCTACCTGTGGATGGGGCTCATCTCTCAGGCCGGCGTGACGTTCGGGCTGGCGGCGCTCATCTCTCGAACCTTCCCGGACTTCGGGCCGCAAGTGGAGGTGCTCATCGTCGCGATGATCACCGCGCATGAGCTGATCGGCCCGGTCCTCACCCGGCGGGCCCTGCAGCGCAGTGGCGAGGTACACTCCTAGCCGCTACAAGGGCCGGCCCGAGGAGACACGGTCATGGCGTCAGCGCCGATCATCGAGGTGAACGCGGACTTCCCGCAGCCGAGGCACATCCAGCGCGCGGTGGAGGTGCTCTCCAGCGGGGGGGTGATCGCCTACCCGACGGACACCTACTTCGGCCTGGGGTGTGATCTGGGTTCGAAGAAGGCCATCGAGAAGCTGTACCAGCTCAAGGGCCGCGACAGGAAGAAGCCGCTGTCCTTCCTGTGCCCGGACCTGTCGGACGTGGCGAAGTACGCGCACGTGAGCAACTTCGCGTACCGGACGATGAAGAGCCTGACGCCCGGGGCCTTCACCTTCATCCTCGAGGCCACTCGGATGGTGCCCGAGGCGATGATGTCCAAGCAGAAGCAGGTGGGCATCCGGGTGCCGGACTCGGAGCTGGCGCGGGCGCTGGCCGCGGCGCTGGGGCGGCCCATCGTCACCACCTCGGCCACGGACGCCGAGGGCGAGCCCCTCATCGACGCCAAGGACATCAAGGACGCGCTGGGGCACGGGTTGGATCTCATCCTCGATGGCGGGGTGCGGCTGATGGAGCCCTCGACGGTGGTGTCGTTGATCGACGACCAGCTCGAGGTGCTCCGTCAGGGCAAGGGCCAGCTGGACTAGGAAACCCAATTCATCACGGCTCGCAACCCGGCACGGGCCTTCGCCGAGCCACGGCGCTTCTGCCTCCGAGGTGTGGAGACCCACTTGACGGCGGCGAGCGTGACGGCCACGGCCACGGACGTCGAGACGGCTTTCTTGAGGGTCCCCGTGCCACCGGGCGTGGTGGCCATGCGCTCCACCGGATTGGAGAGCCCGGTCGCCGCGAAGTCGAACACCGATCCGATTCCGAATCCCATTCCCATGGAAGAACCCGCCTCTCAGTGTCTGTGAATGCCCGAGCCAAGGCTCCGGGCCTCTGAAGCTGTGCATCCACCCCCGGCGAGGGATGTCGCGGCGACCTCGAGAGGCGGCGAATCGTTCTAAAACATGGACTCCCTCCATGATGGGAAGTCGGAAACCCCGCTTTCCCAGCGTCTTGTAAACCGGACGTTTCGAGCTGGAAGGTTGCCCGTTGCCTACATTGGGCTACCCTAGGCGCACCATGGAAGGGTACCTCGACGCGTTCATCGCCTTCATCCGCGCCGAGCGCGGCCTGTCCGGCAAGACGGTGGATGCCTACGCCGCGGACCTGACGGTGTACTTCGCGGATTTGAAGCGCCAGGGCGTCACCGACGTGGTGCGCGTGCAACAGGACGACATCACCGGCCACCTGACGACGCTGAACACGCGCAAGCTCTCGCGGCGCAGCCAGGCGCGGCACCTGGCGGCCATCCGCAGCTTCCACCGCTTCCTGGTGGCCGAGAAGTTCGTGGAGAAGGATCCCACCGAGGACATCGATACCCCCCGCTCGGCGCGCAAGCTGCCCATCTTCCTCACGCTGGAGGAGGTGGAGCAACTGCTCTCCGCGCCGGACGAGCGCACGCCGGTGGGCATGCGGGACAAGGCCATGCTCGAGGTGCTCTACGCCACCGGGCTGCGCGTGAGCGAGCTGGTGGGCCTGGGCATCAACGACATCCAGTTGGGCGCCGGCTACCTGGTGGCCAAGGGCAAGGGCGCCAAGGAGCGCATCGTCCCGGTGGGCTCCATCGCGGCGGAGAAGGTGCAGTCGTACCTCGCGGGCCCCCGGCAGCTCCTGCTGGGCGAGCGCGAGTCGAAGGCGCTCTTCGTCACCCCGCGCGGGGACGGCTTCACCCGGCAGGGCTTCTGGAAGCTGCTCAAGCGCTACGCGCTCAAGGCGGGCATCCGCAAGCCGCTGTCGCCGCACAAGCTGCGGCACTCGTTCGCCACGCACCTGGTGGAGCGTGGGGCGGATCTGCGCGCGGTGCAGGCCATGCTGGGCCATGCGGACCTGGCCACCACGCAGATCTACACCCACGTGAACAGCGCCCGGCTGCGGGCCGTCTACGACAACGCCCACCCCCGCGGAGACGACGTGCGGGGGCGGGGAGGCGTCATGGGCGCCCGCGTGGCCAGGAAGAGGGCAGGGGGCACGTAGCGCGGTCCTGCCCGCTCGGGCCCCTCGCGGACCTCACGGCGTGGGGACCGCCACGGGAGCCGGCTGGCCCTCGACCGGAGCGGCGGCGTTGGCCTCGGCTGCCGCCTTCTCGGCCGCCAGCTTCGCGGCCTCCGCCTCGGCGCGCTTCTTCGTCTCGGCCTCGGCGATCTTGCCCATCGCCGCCAGGCCGTTGTCGAAGTCCTTCCCGAGCATCGCGTCCATGTTCACGAACAGCGAGAAGGCCTTGCCCATGAAGGTGTTGGTCCCGTCCATCTTCCACGTCACCGACACGCCCTCGGCCGCCGGGGCGAAGGTGAAGGTGGTCGGGCTGGTGGACTCGAACGGCCGGATGAACTCCAGCTTGATGCGGACGAGCTCGTTGACCTTGCTCTCCTCGATGGTCATCCGGCCCTCGCCGACCTGGTCATTGCCAGACCAGCCGTACTTCGCGCCCACGCCCGTGGCCGCGCCCTCGAAGGTGGTCTTCTGGTTCGGGTCCAGCTTGTCCCAGGGCGACCACCCACCCCAGTTGTGGAAGTCGTTCACCAGCGCGAAGGTGATGTCCGGCGCGGCCTTGAACGTCGCGGTGCGCTGCACGGAATAGGTGGACGGCTGCATGGCGATGACGCCGCACAGCGCCACGAGAACGGCGGCGGCACCGAGGAGGATCTTCTTGAGCATGGGGATGGTTTTCCTGGGACGTGAGAAGGCGGGCAGGTCATAGGGGAAAGCACGGACCGCTCGCAAGAGTCCGCCAGTGTGGACTCGCTGTGGTGGCCACGGGCCGGCACAACACGGGCCCCGATACCCTCACCCTAGCCCTCTCCCGAGGGGAGAGGGGACATCGCACGGCATCGTCTGGTGGACGCTGGGTGCGCCGCTCAGCGTGCCACGATGGGGATTCCGAACGGCTCCGTCTTCGCGCGCCGCCTCGGCGTCCCGGTGTCCGGCATCACCTTCGCGATGCCCGCTTCCATCAGCCGCTTCAACGCCCGGTACGCCGCCAGCTCGCCCATGGCCGTGTTGCGCAGCACCTCGCGCACGCTCCGGCTGCCCCGCAGCTTCGTGTACAGGTACAGGTCGTCCGCCGTCAGCGACGGCGGGGGAGGGCGCGGCAACGGCTCGAAGTACATCCGCCCGTCCACCGCCAGCACCTCGTCCGCCAGCGCCACCGTCAGCCGCACCTCCGCCTCCCGGTACAGCGCGTGCGCCTCCGGCACCGGCGCCCGCTCCAACACCTGCGCCGCCACCGCCACCGCCTCCTCGTACCGGCCCCCGTCCACCAGGCCTCGCGCCAGCTCCAGCAGATCCGCCAGCTCCGTGGCCGCGCCCACCCGCGGGCCCCGCTGCTTGCGCGGCGTCAGCGCCCCGCGCCGGTACAGGCGCAGCACCCAGCGCGCCCCGTGCAGCGGACCCTCCGGCGATGCCGCCAGCAGCTCGCTCAGCGTCGCCCCCTTCTCGGCGAGCTGCAGGAGCTGCTCCTCCGCCGCCGACACCGTCTCCACCGCGAACTCCCGGTACACCCCGAACGGCGTGTCCGGCCCCGGGAAGAGCTTCCCAGAACACCTTCCACTCGAGCAGCCGCGCCAGCGCGTCCCGGTGCAGCTCCTTCAGGCCGAGCTGCAGCTCCACCGCGCGCCCCAGCGGCGGCAGCCCCGGGCGGAACTCCACCTCGCCGGACTCCCACGCGTAGCAGTCGAACAGCGCCTCGCGCGCCTTGTGCGCCATCGCCTCCGCCAGCCGCGCCCTCGCCACCAGGCCCCGCTCCACCACGTAGGTGCCGAAGGGCACGCCCGCCGCTTCCGCCGCCGCGAACGCCTCTGCCGCCTTCGCCGCATCCAGGATCCGCAGCCGCGCCAGCACCTGTCCCAGGTGCTCCGTCGCCTCGCTGGAGCTCTCGCCCACCAGGTATCCGCGCTGGAAGAAGAAGTGCCTGCGCACCGCCCCCCGCTCCACGCGCAGCATCCCGTCCACCGCGGGTGCCTCGAAGAACGCGGGCATCAACAGCTGCAGCCGGTAGCTGGCCAGATTCCCCTTGAATCGCTCCATGTCGACGACTTCCTTCCTGCTGGGGGAAGGCCACCCTAACGAAGGCTTCCACCCTCCGCAACCCTTTGAATTCACAAGCCTTTTTCTCGGCTACCGAGAAGTTCCCAGTAGTCGGTCTGCCCGGGGAGCGGGCGGGCGGGTTCAATCCGTGGAACGGGCTTGCAGGAAAGTTGCAGGGTGGCCCTGGGTGTGCGAACCAGGGCTGTCACCCCTTTCGTATATAGGCGTGGGAGTCATGCGGATCCTCTCGGGAGTCCAGTCCTCGGGCCGGTTGCACATCGGCAACTACTACGGCGCCATCCGGCAGTTCGTGCACCTCCAGGAGGAGGGCGAGGCCTACTACTTCATCGCCAACTACCACTCGCTCACCACCGTGCGCGACGCGAAGCTCGCCGAGGAGCTCACCCGCGAGGCCGCCATGGCCTACCTGTCGCTCGGGTTGGATCCGAAGAAGGCCGTGCTCTTCCGCCAGAGCGACGTGCGCGAGGTGCTGGAGCTCTACTGGATCCTCGGCACCGTGGTGCCCGTGGCCAACCTGGAGCGCGCCACCAGCTACAAGGACAAGCTGGCCAAGGGCATCAGCGCCGACTTCGGCCTCTTCGCCTACCCGGTGCTGATGGCCGCCGACATCCTGCTCTACAGCGCGGACTCCGTGCCGGTGGGCAAGGATCAGATCCAGCACATCGAGTTCGCCCGCGACTGGGCCGTGAAGTTCAACCTCACCTACGTGCCGGGCTACGACCCGCAGGATCCCGACGGCAAGGAGAAGGGGCACGCCCCCGGCATCCTCCGGCTGCCCGCGGCCCGGGTGCAGGAGAGCACCGCCACGGTGCCCGGCGTGGACGGACAGAAGATGTCCAAGTCCTACGGCAACACCATCGAGTTGTTCGGGCCCGAGAAGGAGATCAAGAAGCGCATCATGGGCATCAAGACGGACTCCACGCCCGTCGAGGCGCCCAAGCCCACCGAGAACGCGCCTCTGTACGATCTGCTCAAGCTGATGCTGCCCGAGCAGCGCTTCCAGGAGGTGGATGCGTCCTGGCGCGCGGGTGGCAAGGGCTACGGTGACTACAAGAAGCTGCTCCTCGAGGCCTTCCTCGACACGTTCGGCCCGGCGCGCAAGCGCTACGAGGAGCTCCAGGGCGATCCCGCCGAAGCTCGAGCGCATCCTCCAGGATGGCGCCGAGCGCGCTCGCGCCGAAGCCTCCAAGCTCATGCAGCGGGTCCGCCGCGCCGTGGGCGTCCCCTGAGCGCGTGAAGGACGTCTGGTGAGCGCAGGCCGTCGCAGCGCCCCTCCCACCGAGGAGACCCTCGAGGCAGACGTGCCCCTCAGTCCGGGCGACGCGTTCCGCGTTGCCTTGCCCAATTTCGAGGGACCGCTGGATCTGCTGCTCCACCTCATCAAGGAGCACCGGCTCGACATCTTCGACATCCCCCTGGCGCTCATCACCGAGAAGTACCTCGAGCACCTGGAGCGGATGCGGGAGATCAACCTCGACATCGCCGGTGAGTTCCTGGTGATGGCCGCCACGCTGGCGCACCTCAAGAGCCGCATGCTCCTGCCGCGCCAGGACACCGCCGAGCAGACGGCCGACGCGGTGGCGGAGCTGCAGCAGGAGGACGCGGGCGACCCGCGCGCCGAGCTGGTGCGCCGCCTGCTCGAGTACCAGAAGTACAAGGACGCCGCCGAGCAGTTGGCCATGCAGGACATCCTGGATCGCGACGTCTTCCCGCGCCGCGTGCCCGTGGAGGCCGTGCCCATCCCCGAGGAGGAGGTGGGCCTGCAGGAGTTCTCCGTCCTCAAGCTGATCGAAGCGCTCGACCGGGTGTTGGAGCGCCTGGCTCCCAAGCTGCAGCACGAGGTGGTGCGCGAGAAGGTGAGCATCTCCGAGGCCATCCTGCGCATCGCCGAGCGCCTGAAGGCCCAGGGAGCGTGTACCTTCGAGAGTCTGTTCGATGAGCATCGTACGCGTCAGGAGCTGGTGATCACCTTCCTGGCCATCCTGGAGATGGTGAAGCGGCGGTTGCTCAAGGTGAGCCAGGAAGCCCCCCTGGCGGACATCATGCTCACGCCCAACGGGGATGCCCTGGAGCGGCTGGTCCCCACGGAGGTGGATGAGAGTGAGTACCGGTAACAACGGTCCCGAGGACACCGGAGGAAAGCCCCCGCGCTCCTCCGGCGGCCCCAGCCCCTTCACCGAGGAGGAGATCGCCGCCGTCACCGGCCCCGGTGACGAGGACGAGCTGGAGGACTCCGACGTCGCCACCATCGAGGCCGACGAGGTCCCGGACCTCCAGTCGTCCTTCGAGAAGCTCGTCGTCAAGAGCCGCAACCTCTCCCCGGAGCGCATCCGCACCGTGCTGGAGAGCGTGCTCTTCGTCGCCGAGAAGCCGTTGGATCTCGATCAGCTCTTCGAGGCCACCGGCATCGAGCGCGAGAAGATCCTCGAGGCGCTCAACCAGATCTCCGGCGTCCACCGCGACGGCATCAGCGGCATCGTCCTGTACGAGGTCTCCGGCGGCTGGCAGTTCCGCACGGATCCGCACTCGGGCGAGTACGTGCGGCGCTACCTGCGCGTGAAGCCCCAGCGCCTCACCCGCGCCGCCGTGGAGACGCTGGCCATCATCGCCTACCGCCAGCCCGTCACCCGCCCGGAGATCGAGGACATCCGCGGCGTGGACTGCGGCGCCGTCATCAAGGCGCTGCTGGATAGAAAGCTGATCAAGATCCTCGGCAAGAAGGAGGAGGTGGGCCGGCCCATGCTGTACGGGACGACCCGCGAGTTCCTCGAGTTCTTCGCCCTGAAGGACCTGTCCGCCCTGCCCACGCTGCGTGAGTTCCACGAGCTGACGCAGGAGCACCAGGAGATCGTGGAGAAGGAGCGGCCGGCGGCGCCGGGGGCCAGTGGCACCGTGGAGCTGCTGGCGGATCCCGACTTCCAGAAGCGCATGGACAAGAGCGTGGCGGCGTCGGAAGCCGCGCTCGAGGAGCTGGAGCAGGCCATGGACGCCGCGGAGAAGACCCAGAAGGCCGCGACCAGCATCCTGAACCCCACCCCTCCACCCCCCGAGGGTGATAAGGGGCCAGCAGAGCCCGCTTGACGGGTGGTCGAAGAAGTGGAAGGTGGCGGAAATGGCGTCTGAACGTTTGCAGAAGTACCTGGCCCGCGCGGGCGTGGCCTCTCGTAGACACGCGGAGGACCTCATCACCGAGGGCCGCGTGACGGTGAACAACCAGAAGGTGACCGAGCTGGGCTCCAAGGTGGAGCCGGGAGACCTGGTGACGGTGGACGGCAAGCTCGTCACGCCGCCGGAGGAGTCCACGTATTACCTGCTGTACAAGCCGGTGGGCGTCGTGACGACGCTCTCGGACCCGCAGGGCCGCCCCACCGTGGCCAACTACATCGAGGAGACCGGCAAGCGGCTCTTCCCGGTGGGCCGCCTGGACTACGACGCCGAAGGAGCGCTGCTCGTCACGGACGACGGGGCGCTGGCCCACAAGCTGACGCACCCGAGCTTCCAGGTGCCGCGCACGTACCTGGCGAAGGTGAAGGGCGTGCCGGACGCGGCCACGCTGGACAAGCTGCGCAGCGGCGTGCGGCTGGAGGACGGCATGGCCACGCCGCTGTCCGTGGACGTCTTCGAGCAGGCCGAGCGCAACACCTGGCTGAAGCTGGTGGTGGCCGAGGGCCGCCCGCACCTCATCAAGCGGCTGTGCGCCGCGGTGGGCGCCCCGGTGGTCCGCCTGTACCGGCCCTCCTACGCGGGCATCACCGTCGAGGGCCTGCGCCCCGGCGAGATGAAGCCGCTGTCGGAGAACCAGGTGCGCATGCTGCAGGAAGTGGCCGACGGGAAGGCCACGCCGCCCGAGCGGGAAGCTCCGGTTGCCGCCGCGGCGCCACGGGCGCTCGGCTCCGGGCTTCGAGTCGGCGGACGTGGATGACGATGATTTCGGCGACGAGGCGCCTCCCGCGCCGGCCCGGTCGCGTGCGGCGGCGAAGAAGCCCGCGCCTCGCGGTGCCGCCCGGACGGAGCGTCCCGAGCGCAAGGGCACGAGGACGGAGCGTCCGGCGCGAGCGGCCGCGGGTGCTCCCGAGCGCAAGACGTTCGCCCCGAGGGGCGAGGGTGGTTCCCGGCCGGCGTTCCGTGGTGCGGCGGGTGGCCGTGCCGAGCGCCGCGGGACGTGGACGCCCGGCGAGGATGAGCTGGACGAGACGGGCAGCAGCCCGGCGCGCGATGAGGCGGCGCCGCGGGGCGAGCGGAGTGCTCGTCCTGCTCGCAAGACCTTCGGCGCGGGCGCGGGTGACCGTCCCGCTCGCAAGCCCTTCGGCGCGGGCGCGGGTGACCGTCCCGCTCGCAAGCCCTTCGGTGCGGGCGCGGGTGGCCGTCCGGAGCGCAAGGAGTGGGCGCCGCGTGGCGAGGATCGTGGCGAGCGGAGTGCTCGTCCTGCTCGCAAGACCTTCGGTGCGGGCGCGGGTGACCGTCCCGCTCGCAAGACCTTCGGTGCGGGCGCGGGTGACCGTCCCGCTCGCAAGCCCTTCGGCGCGGGCGCGGGTGACCGTCCCGCTCGCAAGCCCTTCGGCGCGGGCGCGGGTGACCGTCCCGCTCGCAAGCCCTTCGGCGCGGGCGCGGGTGACCGTCCGGAGCGCCGTGAGTGGGCGCCGCGTGGCGAGGATCGTGGCGAGCGCGGTGCTCGTCCCGCTCGCAAGCCCTTCGGCGCGGGGGACCGTCCGGAGCGCAAGCCTTTTGGCGCGGGCGCGGGTGACCGTCCTGCTCGCAAGCCTTTCGGCGCGGGCGCCGGTGACCGTCCCGCTCGCAAGCCTTTTGGCGCGGGCGCGGGTGACCGTCCGGAGCGCCGTGAGTGGGCGCCTCGGGGTGAGGATCGCGGCGAGCGCGGTGCTCGTCCCGCTCGCAAGCCTTTCGGCGCGGGTGACCGTGCGGAGCGCAAGCCCTTCGGCGCGGGTGGCCGTCCCGAGCGCAAGGAGTGGGCGCCTCGGGGTGAGGAGCAGGGGTCCTTCGCGTCGAATCCGAGCGCCGAGCGCCGGGTTCCCTCGCGGGGTGCTCGTCCGGAGCGCCGTGAGTGGGCGCCTCGGGGTGAGGAGCGGGGTGAGCGTCCCGCGCGCAAGTCCTTCGGGACGGGCGCTGGAGGCCCCGCGCGCCGCGGTGCGGCACGCCCGGGAGGCGAGGAGACTGGCGAGGGCTCGAAGCCCTTCGTGAACTGGCGCGAGAAGAAGCAGGGTCCCACGACCGAGTGGGAAGCCCGGCCTCCTCGTGGCGCCGGTGGTCCTCGTGGCGCGGGTGGCCCTCGCGGTGCCGGTGGTCCTCGCGGCGCTGGGGGTGCTGGGGCGCCCAGGGGGCGAGGGGGCCCTCGCAAGGGCCGCTGAGTCGTGGGCGGTCGCGCGCACCGCTGATATAACCGCCGGCGTCTCACGCTTTCCCTCCCCGGAGAACGATGCGAACCGGCGCACGCCCCTTTCTTGTCGTCCTGTCCCTTCTCGTCACCGCCGGGTGCAGTGGTAGCCGGGATCAGCTTCTCGCGGATCTGCAGAGCCCTCGCCCGGAGGTGAGGGCTCTGGCCGTGAAGAAGCTGGCCGAGGACGCCCGTCCCGACGACCTGGCCCTCTTCACCCGCGCCGCCAAGGACATGGCCTCCATCGTCCGCGGCGAGGCCGCCTCCGCGCTCGGCAAGAGCCAGGATCCCCGCGTGGTGGATCTGCTCGGCGAGCTGCTCGAGGACTCCGACGTGGACGTCCAGGGCCAGGCTGCCATGGCGCTGGCGCAGGTGAAGAACGACAAGGCCAAGGCCTACCTCACCCTGCAGTACGGCCGCCGCGGCCGCCAGACGCGCCAGGTGATCGTCCAGGCCCTCAAGCAGGCCAACGTGCCCGGTGCCATGGCCAAGGTCGTCGCCGCCGAGTCCAAGGCCATCTGGGATCGCAACCTGCTGGCGCTCAACGAGGGCTCGCTGCCCGAGCGCGTGGGCGCCGCCGAGGAGCTGGGCAAGAGCGGCCGTCCCGACGCCTTCAACCGGCTGGTGCCCCTGGTGCGTGACAGCCAGGTCATCCTCGCCGCCGCCGCGGTGCGCGGCCTGGGAGACCTGGGCGACAAGCGCGTCGTGCCCGCCATCCTGCCCCTGCTGGACGAGAGCTTCCCCGAGCTGCGCGAGTCCGCCATCACCGCCCTCACGCGGCTGCAGGAGCCCCAGGCCATTCCCCGGCTGCAGGCCGTGGCGGTGGAGAAGAGCCCGTGAGCCCCCTGGCCATCGACGCCCTGCTCGCCATGCCGCGCCAGCCCCAGACGGATGCCGCGCTGTGCGCCATCGCGCTCGATGCCGAGACCAGTGAGGCCGTCCCCGTTGCCCGCGCCATGCGCGAGCGCGGCGGCTGCCCCGTGGACCCCATCATCGAGCGCCTGGCGCGTCCCGCCTCCGCCGCCGGTGGGCTCCAGGTGGTGATCGGCCTCGGCCCCGCGGCCAAGGATCTGCTTCCCAAGGTGTTGCCCTACGTCACCCAGGGCGACGCCACACTGCGCGCGCTCGCCGTGGATGCCGCCGCGGCCATCGGGGAGGCCGCCGCGGCCCCCGTGCTGCAGAAGGCCTTCGAGCAGGAGCTCGCGGCCGCGCAGACGCTCCGCCAGGACTGGGTCACCCAGCCGCTCCCCGAGCGCTACGGCCCGGGGTTCGATCCCTCCCAGCAGGGTGGGGACCGGCAGAAGGGCGAGAAGCACTCCGGCCTCATGGCCCGCGTGAAGGCGCTCAACGCCGCCAAGGCGCGCGATATGGGCCGGCCCGTGGTGCAGCAGCGCGCCCCCTCCGAGCTGTTCGATGACGTGGACTCGTCCAAGCTCGAGCCGCTGGCCGGACTGCTGCGTGCGCTCGGAGCCGTGAAGGCGCCCGGGGCGCTGGAGCTGCTCAAGAGTTTCGCCGGGGACTCCAGCGTGACGCTGCGCACCGCCGCCCTGGTGGGCCTGACGCGGCTGGGGCCCGAGGGCGTGGCGGTCGCCAAGGCGGGCCTGTTCGAGGCGGATCGCTATCTGGTGAAGGCCCTGGCCCAGGCGCTCGCCGAGCAGGGCGAGGCCGGGCGGTCCGCGCTGGTGGAGCTGCTGCCGCAGATCAGCGGCGAGAAGCTGGTGGTGCTCGATGCCCTCGTGAAGACGGGGGCGCCGGCCTCCGCGGCGGGCGAGCTCCAGAAGGTCGTCTCCGAGGGCGGCCCCGAGGTGGTGCTGGCCGCCACGCTGCTGGGCCGGATGAAGGCGAAGGAGGCGGTGCCCACGCTGGTGAAGGCGCTGGAGGAGCCCTCGGGCGTCGGCCGGCGCGAGCTGCTCACCGCCCTGGGAGAGATTGGCGACACCACGGCGGCCGAGGTGGTGGCGCGCGACCTGTACCATGACCTGCCGGAGATCCGGGCCGCGGCGGCGGGTGCTCTCACGAGGATGGGCACGGGCGCCCAGGCCGATGCACTGGACGCGCTCAAGAGTGACTATTACCGTCGGGTCCGAGAGGCAGCGGTGGCGGCGTTGGCCAAGACGACGACCGCGGCCGAGGGGGCACGCTGACATGGAGCCGCGGCAGCTCAGGGACAAAGCCAACGAAGCCCTCACCAAGGGCCGCTTTGCCCGGGCCGCCGAGCTCTTCGAGGAATACTGCAAGCTGGATCCGAAGGACTTCCAGACGCGCGTGCGGCTGGGAGATGCCTGGGTGAAGGTGGGGGACAGCGCCCGCGCCATCTCCGCCTACCAGGCCGCCGCCGAGGGCTTCGCCCGCGAGGGTTTCCTCCCGCGCGCCATCGCCGCCAGCAAGCTCATCCTGGAGTTGGACGCGTCGCACCAGGGCGTGCAGCAGATGCTCGCCAACCTCTATGCCCGCCGTGGTGGGGCGGGAGGCACGGCTCGCGCGGTGACGCCCAGGCCCCTGGCGGCGCCTCCGGTGGCGAAGCCGGCCGCGCTCTTCATCGAGCTGCCGCCGGACATCGACGAGGCGCTGGCCGAGGACGAGGCCCCTGGGGTCGTGCCCGCCGGGGCCTCCCAGCGCGAGGCTCCCTCGTCCTTGTCGGGCATCGAGGTGGATCTGGACTTCGAGGAGGCGAGCGCCGGGCCTCCCGCCGCGCCCGCGCCGGACCTCGAGGCCGAGGTGGCGTTCGGCGACGTGGAGATGGAGAGCGTGGAGGCCACGCCCGCCCAGGCCCCCGTGGCGAAGTCCGCGCCTCCGGGCCTGCGCCGCCGTTCGAGCGACGTCCGGCCCGCCGTGACGGAGCAGCCTCCCGCGCCTGCCACCCCCGAGCCTCCGCCCCAGCCCCTCCGGGTGGCGGCGGTGCGGCCCGCCTCTCCGCGCCTCGAGCGTTTCACCCCCGGCGAGGGCGTGGACTTCCAGCCCCCGGTGCCGGGCAGCACGCCCTTCACGGAGCTCGCCGTCCAGGCGGACTCGCTGCTGCACGCGGTGGAGCTGGCGGCGCTCGCGGGCGCGGAGCAGTCCTCGGAGCCCGCGCTGTCCGCACCCGTGGCTGGCGAGACGGACACGCCGGAGGCCGAGGAGCCCATCGCCGAGGCGGCTCCCCAGGACGAGGCGCTGCCGAAGATTCCGCTCTTCTCGGACCTGCCGCGGGACGCCTTCATCGCGTTGTTCGAGCGCTGCCCGCTGCGCCGCTTCCCCGAGGGCGGGCGCATCATCGAGCAGGGCACCAAGGGCGATGCCTTCTACGTCATCTGCGCGGGCCGCGTGCGCATCGTGCGCCAGGCCGGTGCCGAGCAGCGCGAGCTGGCCCAGTTGGGCGAGGGGGCCTTCTTCGGCGAGATGGCGCTGCTGTCGGGCGCGCCGCGCTCGGCCTCGGTGGTGAGCGCCGCCGAGGACACGCAGGTGCTGGAGATCTCCGCGCCGGTGCTCGCGGGCCTCTCGAGGAGCTACCCCCAGGTGGCCCGGGCGCTGAGGCGCTTCTGCCGGCAGCGGCTGCTGTCGGACGTGGTGAACACCTCGGCGATCTTCCAGCCCTTCGGCCGCAAGGACCGGCGCGAGCTGGTGGAGCGCTTCCGGGCCCGCGAGGTGCGCCGGGGCGACACCATCATCCACGAGGGCCACGCGGTGGACGGCCTCTACGTGGTGCTCTCCGGCGAGGTGGCCGTCTCCAAGGGCGAGCAGTCCCTGGCCCGGCTGCACGAGGGCGAGCTGTTCGGCGAGATGTCCCTGCTGCAGAGGACGCCCGCCACCGCCACCGTGACGGCCGCGCGCAACACCTCGCTGCTGCGGCTGCCCCGCGAGGACTTCGACACCCTCATCCTCACCCATCCGCAGATCCTCGCCCTCGTTTCCGAGCTGACCGAGTCCCGGCAGCGCAGCAACGAGGCCCTCCTTGGAGGGCATACGAACGTCAGGGGTGAGACGCTGGAGCCGCACGAGGAGCTGGTGCTGTTCTGAAGCCTGCTCCCCCTGGGAGTGAGTGTCCTCCGATTGACGCCGTGCGTTGGGTGGAAGCAGAAAAATGCTGTATGTGTGAGGAATGGGGCGGATCTCATTCCTCGCAGTGGTGGCGCTTCTCACTGGGGCTTGTGCTTCGCAGCGTCTCGCGGGTTCGGACCTGGATCGGGTGTCGCGGCCCGCTTTCATCTCCCGGATCGAGCTCGAGGCAGGCCCTCACAGCCTCGTGTTCCGGGAGGACAGCGCCTACAAGGACAAGCTGAAGAAGCTGGAGCCGAAGGAGGCGGATCGCCGGCTGCAGGCGAAGCTGACCGCGGCGGTGACGCGCTTCGAGGTCTCCGAGCGCCTGCGGGTGAATACGTTCCGGCAGCTCCCCGCGGAGCGGCCGTGGGTGGACACGTTGGATCCGGCGCGGGTGGCGACGATCCTGGAGAGCTTCCTGGTGCAGGAGGTGCCGGCGAACGCCCCGGACTATGACTTGCTGACGCGGCTGGGGGCGGACTCGGTGGTGGAGTTCGTCATCCAGGACTACGGCATGCGCAGCGTGAAGGGGCGCGCGGGCGCGTACATGCGGGGCTATGCGCGCATGTTCAAGATCAACGGGCGGGCGGAGATCTGGCGCCGTCCCTTCCAGGTGGACCGGGTGACGGAGGGCGGCGAGCACCTGGATCCCTTCAAGGTGGGGAAGGATCCCTCGCTGTTCCGCCAGGAGCTGACGGCGATGCTGGACGTGGTCGCCGCGCAGTTCGCCGAGGAGCTGCGCCCGCCGGATCGCAGGCCCGGCGCGCCGCCGCCGCCCGAGGGTGACAGCGTCCACACCACGGGCCGCGAGCTGTCGGCGCCGCCGAAGCCCGCCGAGCCCGATCTGGCGCCCGGCGAGCTGCCGGATCCGTAACCGTCAGAAGAGCGCGTGCTCCGCGAGGAGCACCGCGAGCCCCAGCACGAAGCTGATGAGCGTGATGGGCAGGCCCACGCGCAGGTAGCCGAGGAAGCTGATGTCGGCCTTGCCGCGCGCGGCCTCGAAGACGATGAGGTTGGCGACGCTGCCCACCAGCGTGAGGTTGCCGGCCAGGGTGGAGCCGAGCGCCAGCACGTGCCAGCCCAGCACGGGCTCATGCAGCGTGGGCACCCAGGCACGCGCGAGCATGACGAAGGGCACGTTGCTGAAGAGGTTGGAGGCCACGAGCGTGAGCCCGGCGAAGCCGAGTGTCTCGCGCCAGGGCGGCCCGGACATGAGGGGCGCGAAGAGCGCGCGGATGTCCTCGGCCCAGCCCGCCTTGTTCACGCCGTAGACCACCACGAAGAGGCTGGCGAAGAAGAGGAGCAGGACGAAGTCCACGCGCTCGAGGGCCTCGCGCGGTGGGCGGCGGGCGAAGCTCATCACCACCGCGGCGCCAGCCAGGGCGCTCCAGCTCATGGGCAGGCCGATGAAGAACGCGGTGACGACGCCGGCCAGCGTGAGCAGGGTCAGCGCCATCAGCGGCCGGTCCACCGGCGGTGGCGGTGGGTGCGGCTCGAAGCGCTGATGGGACAGGTCATGGCGGAAGAGGAAGAGGAGCCCCGCGATGACCACGGCGGTGGACAGCAGGGCGGGCAGTGCCATGTAGGCGGCGAACTGCGCATAGGGCAGCCCCGAGGCGCCTTGAATGAGCATGTTCTGCGGGTTGCCGGTGAAGGTCGCCACGGAGCCCGCGTTGGAGGCCATGCAGATGGCGAGCAGGTAGGGCAGGGGAGGCAGACGCGCGTCGTCGATCACCACCAGCACGAGCGGGGTGAGCATCAGACAGACGGTGTCGTTGACGAGGAAGGCGGAGAGGACCGCGCTGATGCAGCCCACGGCGATGAGCAGCAACCGGGGGGTGTGGGCCAGGCGCACGGCCCAGGCGCCCGCCGTGCGGAAGAAGGCCGCCTGCGAGAGGTAGGCTGCGAGCAGCATCATCCCCAGCAGCAGCACGAGCGTGTCCAGGTCCACCGCGTGTCGGGACGGGTCGGCGCTGTGGTTGAAGACCTCGGCGGGTGAGACGACCCCGGTCACCACCATGAGAATGGCGCCCAGGAGCGCGCCCCCAGGGCGATCCAACCGGAGGAAGGGCAGACGCGCGCCGGCGATGAAGACGTAGGTGAACAGGAAGATCGCGAGGGCCAAGGCGGGCGGACAGTAACCGAAAGCCTTCTGCTAGGCTGCGCCGGACTTTCTCTGAGGGGGAAGGGGCATGGCAGGCACCGACCGCGACGACGGACCGGTGGAGATCGACGGAAGCGAGGGCGAGGGAGGAGGGCAGATCCTCCGCTCGGCGCTGTCGCTGTCGCTCATCACCGGGAGGCCCTTCCACATGAAGCACGTGAGGGCCAATCGCCAGCCGCCGGGATTGAGGCCGCAGCACCTCGCCTGCGTGCGGGGCGCGGAGGCCATCAGCGGGGGCCGGAGCGAGGGCGCGGAGGTGGGGGCCTCGGAGCTGCACTTCGAGCCAGGGCCGGTGCACCCGGGCAACTACGTGCTGGAGGTGGGGACGGCGGGCAGCACGCCGCTGCTCTTCCAGTGCCTCTTCTACCCGCTGGCGCTGGCGGGGGGCGGCTCGCTCACCCTGCGCGGGGGGACGCACCTGCCGCACAGCCCCAGCTATCACTACGTGGTGGGCGTATGGCTGCCGGTGGCGAAGGCGTACGGGATGGAGGCCTCGCTGCGCCTGGTGCACGCGGGCTTCTACCCGCAGGGGGCGGGAGAGTTCATTGCCGAGGTGGAACCGGTGCGCGATCCGCCGAGCCGGGTGGAGCTGCCGGCGCGCGGGACGCTGCGGGACATCGCGGTGGGCTCGTTCGTGGGCGGGCTGCCCTTCGGCATCGCGGAGCGGCAGTCGAAGGAGGCGGTGGCCGCGCTGCGCGAGCGGGGCATCTACAGCCACGCGGAGAACCGGCCGCTGCCGGTGACGCACTCGGTGGGGACGGTGACGTTCATCCTGGCGCAGTTCGAGCACACGATCGCCGGCTTCACGGCGCTGGGGAAGCGGGGGCGTCCGGCGGAGGACGTGGGACGCGAGGCGGCGGAAGAGGTGGCGCGCTTCATGGAGAGCGGGGGCGCGCTGGACGAGCACCTCGGGGATCAGATCCTCCTGCCCGCGGCGCTGCTGGCGGCGGGGAAGCTGGGCCCCTCGTCCCCGGGGACGACGCGCTACACGACGGCGCGGGTGACGGAGCACCTCACCACGCACGCGTGGCTCATCGAGCACTTCCTGCCGGTGCGGGTGACGGTGGATCCGGGAGGCGCGGTCGAGGTCGCCCCGGCCTGATGACCGCATCCCCTCGCCACCGCTTTTGACTTTCCTCCACTCCCTGGGGAATCGTCCGGGCGTCCCGCTCCTCCTGACGCGGGGCATCGAACGAAGGCACTCCCTCATGCGCATCGCCCACTCCCGTTGGAGCCACGCACTCGTCGCCGGGCTGCTGCTGGCTGGCTGCAAGTCGAGCAAGGACAAGGAGCCCGCGCCGCCGGCCCAGGCCACCGCGACTCCCGCCGCTCCGAAGCCCGCCCCGGCCCCCGTGCCCACTCCGGCGTCCGTCACCGATGCCACGCTCTCGTTCGTGGAAGACTCCCGCGACGGCAAGTGCCGCTGGGAGCAGCAGACACCTCCGGGCGAGCCGAGGACCGTCTTCACTGTCTCCGCCCAGTGCAGTGGCGTGAAGCTCGCCTGGAGCGCGGACGGCAAGGAAGGGCTGATCCACGTCGCGGCGCAGGACGAGGACGGGCAGCCGGGGACCTGGCGGGTGGATCTCGCGACCGGCAAGGGGACGCCGCTGCCGCTCCCCACCCTGGGGACGCTCGGGGCGCTCGGCTTCGATTCGCAGGGGCGCCCCCTGGCGCTCATGGAGGATGTCATTTCATTGGAGGACCTCCTTCCCGCCCACCTGAAGGTGGTCAAGACCGGCGAGGGAGAGAATGAGACGAAGGAGATCCTCTTCGAGGGGAAGCGCTACCCGATGGCCCTGGATGGCCTTCCGGGCCTGGCACACGCCTTCCGCCTGGAGGGCGGTGCGTGGAAGCGCATCGAGACGAAGGACACCTCCTACGGGTGGGACTACGCGGCGGACGTCCGCGCCCTCGACGCGTACGACGCGATGGGGCCCACCCCCGAGAAGCTGGAGGCCGCGGCCCGCGAGGCCCTGAAGCCGGTGGCCGAGGACGCCCCCGAGCTCGCGCAGCTCAATGCGGTGCAGCAGACGTCGGACACCGGAAACTGGAAGCAGCTCGAGACCCTGGGCGGCCCGCTGTACGCCTGGGAGAGCCAGGACGGCGAGTTCCCCGTCCTCTCGATGCCCGTGCGATTGACGGGCGCCAAGGGCCTGCTCGAGCCGGAAGGATTGGATCTGCGCGAGGCCATCTCGGTGTCCACGCGGGGGGAGTGGGTGCTCTTCCGCGGACAAGGCTCCGACGACGAGCACGTGGCGCGGCTGTGGAACGTGAAGACGAACAAGCTCGTCACCTCGCGGATCGCCAACACGTGGGTCACCTTCTGGCCGAAGCCCTCCGGCTCCGCCGCGAGCACCCCGGCTCCGGTGGCCGGCCCGACGCCTCCGTGAGAAAATCCACCCGATGAGCGCTGCCCTCGACGTCGTCCTGGAAGCCGGAAACATCACCGACGCGCGCGCGGACGTGGTGCTGCTCAAGTACGCCCAGAGCCTCTACGGCGCGGATCGGGCCGTGGCCCTGCGGCTCGAGTATGCGGGCATTCCGATGGATCGGTTCTCGGTGCCCATCGGAGATCATGTCTTCATCGAGACACGAGGGGCCATCGGCGCGCCCCTGGCCCTCTTCCTCGGGACCGTGAAGCTGGGGAAGTTCGGCTACCACGAGATCCGCCAGTTCGCGGCCCGGGCGCTCAAGGCGCTCGAGTCGCGCTCGGACATCCGCCACCTCGCCTGCACGGTGCACGGCCCCAACTACGGCCTGGATGAGGACGAGGCGGCGCTCGCGCTCGCCGGTGGCCTCGTCGAGGCCTTCATGCGGGGCGCCGGGCCCCAGGGCCTGGAGCGCATCACCGTGGTGGAGCTGGATCCGCGGCGCGCGGAGCGGCTGCGCAGCGCATTGGAACGGGGACTGGGGAAGAGCCCGGGGGTGGAGCCCCTGCCGGGCGGTTGGGGCTTCCGCGTCAAGCGCATGAGCCAGCACGTCCAGGCGCCGCCCATGGCCACGGCCGGTGCGCAGTCATTGGCCAAGCCCCACGCCTTCGTCGCCATGCCCTTCGCGCCGGAGATGGAGGATGTCTACCACTACGGCATCCTGGGCCCGGTGAAGGGCGCGGGGCTCCTGTGCGAGCGCGTGGATCAGGCCGTGTTCGAGGGCGCCATCATCCAGCGCATCAAGGAGCGCATCGACACGGCGAAGGTCGTCATCGCGGACCTCTCCATGGCCAACCCGAACGTTTACCTGGAGGTCGGCTACGCGTGGGGCAAGGGCCGGCCGACCATCCTGCTCGTCCGCGACCTCAAGGAGCTCAAGTTCGACGTCGCCGCCTACCGCTGCCTCGTGTACCGCAACATCCGCGATCTGGAGACCCAGCTCTCGCGCGAGCTGCAGCACCTGGGCTGAGCACTCCGGGAGTCCCTACTTCGATTCCGGCTCCGAGGACTTCGGCCGGAAGAGGGAGCACCGGGCCACCGGCTGGGGCGCGTACTTCTGCGGCAGCAACGGGCAGAGGATGAAGACGGACGTCTTCGTCCTCACGTACTTCGGCGGTGCCGCGCATCGGTGGCAGAGGCTCGTCGGGAAGGGCAGGGGGGACGGCGGAGTCTCATCCATGTTCCCCCTACCCACGCCCGTCCGGCGAGCGGATGTCAAGCGCGAGCGTCAGGGGCACACGGCATCACCTACGAGGGGGCGAAGGCCTGACCCCCGCTTTCCAGCCCGGCATGGTGGCGCGCGGTGAACAGCAGCGCGAGCGCACTCAGCCCATGCCAGGCCGCATGTCCTTGTAGCCAGTGGTTGCCGGGGTCGCACCACACCCGCGTCACGTCCGCCACCGAGCACGCCGCCGCCGCGGCCATCAGCCCCACCGCCAGCCAGAAGTCCCGGTACGACTCGCGAGGGTCGGCCCTCCGGGAGAGGTGCACCTCGGTCCCGACGATCACCAGCACCGCCCCCAGCACCACGAGCTGGTAGGGAACCCCGGCGAGCCGCATCACCGGCACGAGCAGGGTGCACCCCACCGTCAGCCCGGTGTGTACCGCTCCCACCCGCTCGCGCGGCAACCAGCCCATGCGGTGTAGGTTCAACGCCACCAGCAGGAAGGCGAGCACGTACATGCCCACGAAGTCCAGGAGCTGGGTGGCGAAGTTGTTCGTCGCGTGGAAGGCGAAGGAGAAGGCGCCCACGAGCAGCGTCGTCCACGCGAAGCGCCCCATGGCGCGGCTGCCCGTCGCCAGCCACCGCCACGCACACCACAGCGCCACCGCCAGGTAGGCGAGGTTGGACCAGGCATTGGCGGGCTCGTTCACCCAGGCGCACACCGTGGCCTCGCACCACTTCACGTTCGGCTCGCCCCAGGCCACTCGCATGTCCCACCAGGGGCAACCCGGCTGGAGGAGTTTTTCGGGCGCTGCCATGCCGATCATGGCGCGAGCCTAGTTCCCCATCGATGCGGAAAAGGGACGGATATCGTGCCTACATCTCACGACATTGGCGCACCGGCAGGATCCGGACATGCCATGCCTACATTGGCGGCTTTTGTATGGACACGTCAATGACATACATTTAATTGCCTCGTTTTGCGTCTGTCATTGTCCCTCCTGGCATCCACCTTGCATTTCGTCGTGTCTGATTTGTCTTTTGCGTTTGTGTCCGTCTGTGATTTTAGTTTTGGTTTGTGTTTATTGGTTTAAGCACATACATCAATGTGTTTTGTGTCATTGATTGGGGCGCTGGTTTGAATTAAATGGCATGATAGTGATTGGGCCGGATATCCTTGCATCGCATGGGACTCGACGAGCTCGTAGGGCACATCGACCAGTTGCTGGGCGCTTCCGCCGAGACGGGGGAGGGCACCGTGCTCGTTGCCGCACGCGAGCAGCCCATCAGCCGCCTGGGGCTGGCGCTCGAACCGTGGGAGGGGCTCGCGGAGTGGGCGCGCTCGGAGCGGCTCGATGCGATCTTCCTCCATCGGCACTGGCGGCTCGACACTGCGGCACTGCCTCCGGGACTCGGTGTGGTGGCCAATCACGCGCCTTTCGACGAGCGGCTCGGGCTCGGGTTCAACCTCCACCTGGCGCGGGTGCTGGGGCTCGAGTCCCTGGAGCCACTCGGCGAGCGCGCCGGGCAGCCGCTCGGAATGGTGGGAAGCCTGGCGCCCCTGACTCCCCGTGAGCTCGTGCAACGGCTCGAGCAACACTTTGGCGCGGTGGAGGACGTGGTGCCCGGGAGCCCGGAGCGGGTGGAGCGCATCGCGGTGGTGCGGGCGATGAACGATGCGCTCGTGCGTGAGGCGGCCGGGCTCGGAGCCACCGCCTATGTGACCGGCCAACTGCGCGTTCCTGCCCGGCGGGCTCTCGTGGACACCGGGATGTGCGCCATCGCCATCGGGCACGCACGCTCGGAGCGTTGGGGCCTCGGGCTGCTGGAGCGGCTCCTGCGCGAGCGGTGGCCCGCCCTCCACATCATCGTGGCCTCACCACGGGATTGAGAGGGTTCAATCCAGGGGATTGCTGGCGCCGCGCAGGGCCTCGTCCACGAGCCAGGAGGGCACCGACAGCGCTCCGGCCACCTGCCTCAGCTCCAGGAACCCCAGGTTGTCCACGACTCCGTCCGGGGCCGTCAGCAGGGTGAAGTGCTGCACCAGCCGGGCCCGCTCGGACACGGTCGCCTTCTCCTGGAGCAGCTGCTCCAACACGGGCAGGAGCTTTCTCGTCGACAGGGCCAGTTGCAGCAGCTCGGGATGCTCGGACTTCTCGACGTATGAGGGATCCAGATCCCGGAGCTCCCACGCCAACAGGGTGTCGGCATCCTCGTCCGACAGTCCCTCCTCGCTCGCGTAGTGGCCCGCGCTCCTCAGGAAGGTCCTCGTCTTGGAGAACGCCGCGAGGGCACGCACCCGCCACGGGCTGAAGGCATGGGAGCGGAAACAACCGAGGGCCTCATCGTCCTCGCTGCGCCGCTCGCGGGCCGACGGATCGGACAGGAGCGCGTCCACATGGCGCGTCGCCGCCTGCAGCTCGGCCTTCACCGAGCCGGAGGTCCATCCGCTCACCCAGGCCAGCAGGGTGCTCGCGGAGGCTTCCAGCTCCCGGGCGCACAGCAATCCCGCCCGGTCGGCGCCGGCCTCGGCCGCCCGGTTCCACCGGTACAGCCCAAGGGCCGTGGCGGGGGAGACGAGCCTTCCGGACTCGTCCCAGGCGAGCGCCGTGGCCGGCAGGGGGAGGGTGAAATGCTCGAAGGCGAGGTGCCCGAGCTGGTGCCCGAGGATGAAGCGCAACGGGGCCTCCTGGAACACCTCCAGGAGCCGGGAGGACAGGACGATGGCGGGCGTGTCCGGCGGGGCATACACCGCCGCGGCCCGGATCATGGGATCGGGGTTGATGAACACGTCCACGGGTCCTTCGTGGCCCAGGATCTCCTTGCAGGCGGCCAGTGCATCCAGGATGCGCGGGGCCACCGCGTGCGTCAGCTTGAAGGCGTTCGAGAGGAGCTGCCTCCGCCTCGCGATGGCGCCGAACCCACCCGGCATCCCCTCCACGTGCCGCACCGCCCGCTGGGTGTCTTCGCCGGCGAGGAGCTCGTCGCGCAAGCGGCGCTCGAGCGCGGACTGGAAGATGCTTGGATTCACATGCGCCATCGTGGGGAATGCCTCCTGCCGCCAGCGTACCTCAACAGGATTGGCTTACCCCATCCCCTTGAAAGGGGAGAGCGGCATAGGATGCCGGGCCCATGGCCCCTTCCGATGCGGTACCCGGGACCCTCGCCTTCTCCACGCCGCTCGTCTGCCAGCAGCTCTGGAACGGGGACCACCAGGTGTTCCCCGTGGCCGCGCCGGCCCTGACGAGCCATGCCCCCACGCTCGAGGCCTGTCTGGGCGAGCAGCGCCTGTTCCTCGAGGAGCACCTGTCCAAGGTGGAGCCCGAGGAACTCGCCCGCTTCTCCTTCCCCGAGCAGGTGCGGCTGGAGATGCTGGAGGTCCTCGCGCCCCGCGCCGATCTGCCCAAGCGCCTCGTCAAACCCGTCACCGTCGAGCTGGCCTCCATCGTCGTGCCGCTCCCGGAGGAGACATGGGTCTTCGTCCCGGCGATCGAGCACACCGTCTACGTGGGCAAGAACCAGGACGTCCGGGAGACGGTGCGCGCGGACGTGGAGCGGTTGCTCGCCGCACGGGAGCCGGCCGCCCATGAGTACCTGCGGCTGCTGCCTCCGAAGTCCGTGACGCTCGAGACCGTCCAGCTCGCGCTCCGGCGCCAGGACGCGAGCGACAAGGCCCGGCAGGCGAAGAAGAAGCTGGAGGAGAAGCTCAAGCGCGAGCAGGCGCACCAGGTGCTCCTCTCCGTCTCCACGCCGCTGCATGATCGCGACGAGGCCCGGCACGGACCGCCCCTGATCGCCCGGGACACCGAGCTCGCGCTGCTGTCGGGCCTGCTCGGCGGCGAGAAGCGGCAAGGCGTGCTGCTCGTGGGCTCGGAGCTCGTGGGCAAGACGGAGCTGCTCCACGCCTGGCTCCGCGCCGAGCGGAAGGCCGGACGCGAGCGGCGGGTGTACGCGACGAGCGGCTCACGGTTGATCGCCGGCATGTCCGGCTTCGGCCAGTGGCAGGAGCGCGTGCTGCGGGTGATGCGCGCGGCGCAGGACCTCGACGCCGTCCTGTATTTCGAGAACCTCGGTGAGCTGCTCGCGCAGCACTCCACGGGGCACGTCGACATCCCCGGCGCGATGAAGCCCTTCCTGGAGGAAGGCCGGGTGCGGTTCCTCGGCCAGCTTCTCCCCGGAGTCGTTGGATCTGCTCGAGCACCGGCACCCGGGGCTCTTCGCGGTGCTCGGACGTGTGCGCCTGGAGCCGCTGGGGACGCGGCAGACGCGCGAGGCGCTCCGGACCCGGGCGGCGTGGCAGCGGCAGGCGGAGCCCTCCCGGTCCTCGCTGGCCGAGGACGCGGTGGATCCGCTCGTGGACCTCGCCGAGCGCTACCTGCCGAGCCGCGCGCTGCCCGGCAAGGCGATCCGCCTCTACGAGGAGATGCGCGCGGGCCTGCAACAGGAGCGCACGGACACGGGGCAGGTGCCCATGCTCACCCGCGAGCGCGTGTACTCGCTCTTCAGCCTCAAGACCGGCGTCCCCGAGTTCCTGCTGCGCGAGGACCGCGCGCTGCTCGCCGCGGAGGTCGAGGCGTCCTTCCGCCGCCAGCTCGTCGGCCAGGAGACCGCGGTGCGCCGCGTCGTGGAGACGCTGTGCATGGTGAAGGCGGGGCTCCAGCCCCAGGGCAAGCCGCTGGCCACCTTCCTCTTCGTGGGCCCCACCGGCGTTGGGAAGACCGAGCTCGCGCGGCTGCTCGCCACGTTCCTCTTCGGCTCGCCGGAGCGGATGTTCCGCTTCGACATGAGCGAGTTCATGGACAGTTGGGCCGCCGAGCGGCTCATCCGGGGCAACAGCCAGGGCGAGGGGCTGCTCACGCGCCGTGTCCGCCAGCAACCCTTCTGCGTGCTCCTGCTCGATGAGATCGAAAAGGCCCACCCGGCCGTCTTCGATCTGCTCCTGCAGGTCTGTGGGGAAGGGCGGCTCACCGATGCGCGGGGGCAGACGGCCTGGTTCCACAACGCCATCATCATCATGACGAGCAACCTCGGGGTGGCGCACCGCCGCTCCCCGCTGGGCATCGGCGCCACCTCGGTGGACGACGCCTCGTACTACCTGCGCGAGGTGCACCGGCACTTTCGGCCCGAGTTCGTCAACCGCATCGACCAGCTCATTCCCTTCCACGCGCTCACCTCCGAGCAGGCGGCGGAGGTGGCCCGGCTCGGTGTGGAGCGGCTGCGGCAGCGGCGCGGCCTGTTCCAGCGCGGCGTCTCGCTCTTCGTTCCTCCCGAGATCACCACGGCGCTCGCCACCTCCGGCTACCAGGAGGCCTATGGCGCCCGGGCCATGCGCAGGCACCTGGACCAGCAGCTCGTCGTCCCCATCGCCCGCGCGCTCTCCGCGGCCGGGCCCGACGCGCAGGGTGGCCGTGTGGTGATCGCTTCCCGTCCGGACGGGCTCGCGGTGGAGCTGACCAAGGGCAGCCCGAAGACGGCGCGCAACCAGCTCGATCTCGTGCGCGACCTGCAGGCGCAGCGGCGGGTCATCGACACGCTCTTCCGGATGGATGCCGTGGAGCATGTCGGGGAGCGGATCCACTTCCTGGTGGCCCAGCTCGCCCAGGGCGACCAGAAGAAGCTGCGAGGGCCCGAGGCCGCTTCGCTGGGACAACTCCAGCACGAGCACAGCCGGCTCGATGCGCTCTGGAGCGAGGCCTGGCGGTTGCGCTCGGCGCTCCTGGCCGCCGAGGAGCTGGCGTTGATGGCGCTCTTCGCGCAGCAGGATGCCACCCCCTTCGTGGACGATGCCTTGCAGCAGATGAAGGCCATCCGCCAGTTGATGCCGTCCGTGCTGCTCGCGCTCCAGCCCCGGCGGGATCAGATCACCCTCATCCTCCAGGAGGCCGGGGAGACGCGCGGCCTCGAGCGCTGGCTGCTCTCTCTGCTCGAGGACGCGCCCCGGAGAGGCTGGTCGGTCGAAGGCCGCCTCTCGGTCACGCACAAGACCAGCGAACGCAAGCGCAAATGGGACGACAAGCTCCTCAACGCGGAGCAGCTTCGGAAGGAGCTCACCGCGCCTTCACGTGCCTTCCGGGAGGTGCTGCTGTCGGTCAACGGGACCAACGCGGGGGCCTTCCTGGCGCTCGAGGCCGGGTTTCATCGCTACCCCCCCACGGAGAAGGACGAGCTGGTCCAGATCGAGGTCAAGCCCGTGGCGATGTCCACCCAGTTGTTCCAGAAGGAGCTGGAGCTGCCGGCCATCGCCCCTCCGGCGCAACGGGCGGGCAAGGAGTTCCGGGAAGCTCCGGCTGATGCCCGCCATCCGTGAGTACCTCCCCGGTGGTGAGCTCCTGCTGTGCGATGGCGCACGCAAGCTTCCGCTCGACGCCTGGGAACACTTCCAGGCGCTCGAACGGATCCTGCTCGAACACATCCTCCTACTCGAACAGGCTGGAAATTTCGATCCCGAGAGTGGCCCCACCTTCGTGCTCGACGTGATCCGGGGGCCGGCGCGATGAACCTCACCATTGGCGTCTACCAGAGCCGGGATTCCTCCGGGGACTACCGGTGGACCACGCTCGCGCTCGGCCCACATACCCGCGGCCGCGAGGGCCGGAGCACCGTCAAGCTCCAGCAGAAGCTGGTGGAGGATCTCCGGAGCATCATCGGCGAGCTGCCCGTCCGGGACCTGTCGTACTTCCAGCTCCCCCGGGGCCTCCGCCTGGAGCGGGTGCAACTGGAGCTCGACTTCAAGCGCGTGCGCGCCGGAACCGAGACGCCACGGCTGTCCGGCCTCTTTCCGCTCATTCTCGAACCGCGCTGGCGCACGCGCGATGAGCTCATGACCATCGCCTACCACCCCGCGCGCCAGCACGAGTGGTTCCCGGTCGATACCGGTGCCAGCCTGGAGGATCAGGCGAAGGTTTTCTTCACCCGTGCCTGGGCCGCGTTGGAGCCGCACGAGCACGACGACCTGCGCTCCAACCGCAAGGACACCCTCAAGGCGCTCGCGTTCATGGCCCGGCCGAAGTCGTTGCTCGACGAGCTCGGCAAGAAGAAGGGGCCCTGGGACGATCTGGAAGTCGAGGACCGGCCGGACCGGAACGGCAACAAGAAGAAGCAGAAGAAGGCGGGCGGCGGCACCCAGGTGCTGCACAAGCTGGGGACGAACCTCACCCTCCAGGCCGCCGAGGGCACGCTCGACGCCGGCATGCCGCGCGGTCCCTATCGTGAGCAGCTCCAACTCCTGCTCGGAGGCGAGCGGCGCACGCCGGTGCTGCTCGTCGGTCCTCCCGGCTGCGGCAAGCGGACCCTGCTCAAACGCTTCGTGGCCGAGCAGCTCGAAGCCGAGGGTTTCCAGACGCACCGCAACCTGGACAAGGTGACCGAGGTCTGGTCGATCGCCGGCAAGCGGATCATCGCGGGCATGAGCTACGTCGGCGATTGGGAGCAGCGCTGCCTCAAGGTGCTCGAGGACACGAGGGGAGGGCGGCGCATCCTCTTCGTCGAGGATTTGCATGCCTTCGGCCGCATCGGCCGCTCGCGGGAGAGTGACAGCAACCTCGCGCTCTTCTTCCAGGGGGCGATCTCCCGAGGGGAGCTCACGCTCGCTGGCACGGTGACGCCCGAGCAGCTCCAGCGGCTCGAGACCGACGCCCCGTCCTTCGCCGCGCTCTTCACCCAGGTGCACGTACGCTCCACCAGCACCGACGAGACGCTCCGCATGCTGCTGCACGAGGCGCGCGAGCTGGAGTCCAAGCACCGCATCGCGTGGTCTCCTCCGCTCTTCCCGGTCCTGCTGGAACAGGCCGGTTCACTCTTCGCCGGAGCCTCGCTGCCGGGCAAGGCGCTCGATCTGCTGCGCGAGCTGGCCACGGACCAGGGGAGCCCGGGCAAGGAGATCGACATCGGCGGCCTCTTCGCGCACCTGTCGCGCAGGACGGGCCTGCCGGACTTCCTCCTGCGCCCCCAGGAGCGGCTGGTCCCGGAGGAGGTCCACGAGGCCCTGTCTCGCAAGGTGATGGGACAGCCGGAGGCCGTCCAGGCCGCGTGCGATCTCGTCACGCGCATCCACGCCGGGCTCACCGATCCCCGGCGCCCCTATGGCGTCTATCTGTTCACCGGCCCCACGGGCACCGGAAAGACGGAGCTCGCCCGCGCGCTGGCCAGCTACCTGTATGGCGATGCGTCGCGCCTGATACGGCTCGACATGGGCGAGTTCCAGACGCCGGATGCCGTCGCGCGGCTCACGGGCGATGCCTGGCAACCCGAGGGCCGGCTGACGCGCCTCATCCGCGAGCAGCCCTTCTCCCTCGTGCTGCTCGATGAGATCGAGAAGGCCCACCCCTCGCTGCTCAACCTGTTGCTGCAGACGTTCGACGAGGGCCGGCTGACGGACGCCTCGGGCGAGACGGCGGACTTCACCCATACCGTCATCGTGATGACGAGCAACCTCGGGGCCCGGCGCAAGCCCGCGGTGGGCATCGGGGCGCCGGACGTGCGCTCCCTGGAGCTGGATGCGGACCGGGCCGTGCGCGAGTTCTTCCCGCCCGAGCTCTTCAACCGCATCGATCGCATCGTGCATTTCGGGCCGCTCTCGCGGGAGGTGGGCGAGAAGGTCGTCGAGAAGGAGCTGGCGCGGCTGCTGTCGCGGCAGGGGCTCGTCTCTCGCAACATCTTCGTGGCCGCCGACGAGGCGGTGAAGCGGCGCATCGTCGAGGAGGCCTTCGATCCCCACCTGGGCGCGCGGCCGCTGAAGCGCTACCTGGAGGAGAAGGTCGGTCAGGTCCTCTCCGAGTCCATCATCCGGGGGCCCCAGGCCTTCATGCGGCTCTTCCAGCTCTACACCCGGGAGGGCCGCTTCGAAGTGCAGGCCGATGCGCTGATCCCCCGGGAGCCGGTGCCCCATGGTTTCGCGCTGGAGCCGCTCCTGTCGCTCCCCATCGCGAAGCTGCGCGAGAAGATGCTCGAGCTGCGCGAGGTGGTGCAGGGCATGCGCGAGAGCGAGGCGCTCGGCGCGCTGTCCGAGCAGGTCCGGTTCCACCTGGAGCGCCTGAAGGCGGGAGAGCACGAGCATGCCGAGTCGCTCTTCACGCTCGATGCGATGCGGATGTACCTGGAGGCGTTCGCGGTGCAGTTGGAGTCCCTCGCCCGCGCCCCCGAGGAGGCGGAACGGGAGATGATCGAGGCCGAGCGCTTCGGTGTGGAGTGGATTGGCGCCGACCGCTGGTCCCCCGGGACGCGCATCCGGCTCTTCTCGCGCCGCGCGCTCGAGCCGGTGAAGGTCGTCTCCCGCGAGCAGATGCTCGATGCGCTGTCGGAGGTCTACTTCCTGCAACGCATCCTCAGCGGGCTCTCCAGCCCCGATCAGCACGTGGTCATGTTGGAGTTGCTCCCGCTCGGCCAGTGGCGGCAGGGTGCATCCTCCGGCTCCCAGCTCGCCCGGTGGCTCTGCTCGGCCTACGCCCACTCGCGAGGGGAAGCTCGAGTCCTTCGCCGCGCACCTGCCCGGTGGGGCCGTGGTGTCCGGCGGCCGCCGGCAGCTCCGGGAGTTCCTGCACCTGTCCATGCAGGAGCCGGTGCACGCCGCGATCAAGCTGGTGGGCCCGGGCGTGCGGCCCTTCTTCGAAGGAGAGGCCGGGTTGCACGTCTGGCAGTCCTCGGGCCGGCTCCCGGAGATCGTCAAGGTCCGCGTCCACGAGGCGGACGCGCCAGCGCCCTCGGAGCTGCTCGCGATGCACGGCGTGAAGCTCCAGGCCTTCCACAAGGCGCGCCAGGAGGGCGTGAGTCCGCTGCCGGAGGATCCCGAGTCGGCGGTCCCCGTCGTCCGTGCCTACCGCTTCGAGCCGCCCGCCCGTCCGGGGGCGGTGTCGGTGATGGAGCTCGACGACTACCTGCTGACCCATAGCGGCAGCCACCGCGTGAGGACTCCCGCCGAGGCCCTGCCGGCCTTGTGGCGGCTGCGGATGAGCGAGCGGGTGACTCCATGAGCGAGAAGAGCCTTCGCGTCTACTTCACGACCCACCACGATGGCCGGCTCACCGGGCAGCTCCTGCCGGTCTGGGACAGCTTCTTCGATGATCCTCCGCCCTCGGCCTACGGCAACAGCGAGGCGGAGATCCACGCGCTGCTCGAGACCCGCATCCGGATGATGCTGCTCGAGGCGCCCGCCGCGCTCGAACGGTTCCTCTGGGAGGAGGCCCTGGAGGCGCGGACGATCACCGTGGAGATCCACCCGCAGACGGTGCACAAGAAGCGGCCGGTGATCGCCAAGGCGCTGGTCCCGCTGAAGCTCACGTACGTCTACGGGAAGCTGGAGAGTGGTGCCTGGCGCGTGAGGGTGCCGCGCTTCGGCTGGTCATTCGTCATCGAGGACCTGTCCATCGCACGCGAGGTGTTGCAGAACGCGCTCACCACCGCGCTGCTCGGCGAGAAGCCCAAGGGCCTCTACGACTTCCGCCACGAGGGCGCGGAGTACGTGAGCAGTTGGGACCTGGGTTGGTTGCAGCGGGACAACAAGCGCGGCCCGGACGAGGAGCGTCCGCCGGAGGTGCTCGAGCAGATCAGCGAGGAGCTGACCTCGCGCGCCCTGGGCGGGAGGCAGCCGGCCCTGGTGTACGACGCCGAGTCGATGCGCTCCTGGCTCGCCTACGCCCAGCGTCAGCCACCCCAGTCCCTGCTGCTCGTCGGTGGCCCGGGCTCCGGCAAGACGAGCCAGGTGCTGAGGCTCGCGCGGTTGATCGCCGAGCTGCGGCGCGAGGACAAGAAGGCGGACCTGCCGAGAATCTGGCGCACCAGCGCCGAGCGCATCGTCGCCGGCATGGTGTACCTGGGCATGTGGCAGGAGCGCTGCCTGAAGATCGTCGACGCGCTCTCGTACGAGAACGACTACCTCTATGTGGACCGGCTCACGTCCATCCTCGCGCCCCAGCCGGACGGCTCGTCCATTGGAGATCTGCTGCTCCCCGCGGCGATGAGCGGGGAGATCTCCCTCATCGCCGAGTGCACCGAGGCCGAGCTCGAGCGCTGCCAGCGGCGCTTCCCGGAGTCGCTGCGGCCCTTCCGCATCGTCCGCATCGAGCCTCCTCCGGCCTCTCAGGTACCGGAGCTCATGGTGCGCTACCAGGCGGCGAAGCGCAGCCGCGTGAGCATCCACGCCCTGGGGCTGCGGCAGCTCGTCGGGCACCTGGAGACGTTCCAGCGCGACAGCCTGTTCCCGGGCAAGGCCTTCCGTTTCCTCGACTGGCTGGAGCAACAGGGCGAGCGAGGCAAGGCCCGGACGTTCTATCCGCGCGACGTCTCCGAGGCCTACGCGCGCTATACGGGGCTGCCGCTCCAACTCATCAGTGACGAGGTCCCCGCCGAGCAGACCACGCTCGCGGGGCAGTTGAGGCAGGGCGTTATCGGCCAGGATCGCGCCTGCGAGCTGGCGGCGGGCGTGCTGGCGCGGTTCAAGGCGGGGCTCAACGATCCGGAGAAGCCGGTGGGCACGCTGCTCTTCGCCGGACCCACGGGCGTGGGGAAGACGGAGCTGTCCAAGCAGCTCTCGCGCACGCTCTTCGGCAACGAGGAGCGGATGATCCGGCTCGACATGTCCGAGTACATGCTGCCCGGCTCGGCCCAACGGTTGATGGAGGTGGGCCCCGGCATCACCAGCCTCGCCGAGCGGGTGCGGCAACAGCCGATGTCGCTCGTGCTCTTCGATGAAATCGAGAAGGCGCACCCCGAGGTGTTCGATCTGCTGCTCGGCATCCTGGGGGAGGGGAGGCTCACGGACAGCCTCGGGCGGTTGGTGGACTTCCGGATGGCGGTGGTCTGCATGACGAGCAACCTCGGTGTCGAGCAGTCGGAGCCCACGGGCTTCGGGGCCGAGCGCGGCTCGGAGGACTTCATGCGCGCCATCCGACAAGCCTTCCGTCCGGAGCTGTTCAACCGCATCGACCACGTCATCCCGTTCCGCCGCCTGTCGGAGGCGGACGTGCTGCGGATCGTGGACCTGGAGCTGGAGAAGGCGGCCTCCCGGGCGGGACTGTTGAGGCGCCGGCTGCGGCTGGTGGTGGAGCCGGATGCACGGGCCTGGCTGGCCCGTCACGGGTACGACCCGAAACTGGGGGCCCGGCCGTTGAAGCGGCTCATCGAGGCGAAGGTGATGGCCCCCATCGCCGTGAAGCTCTCGGCTGAGTCGGGACTGGAGGGCGCGATGCTCCCAGTTGTTGTCGCCGGAACCGAGGCCGAGCGGATGCTGCGGCCGGAGTACCGGGCCCTCACGACGGTGCTCGGAGACTGAAGCGGAGAAGATTGAGGCGGGCTGTAACCGGAAAAACTCCGCGTGCGTACAGGGGGAAATCGACGGAAATGACGGAGGGGTACGCACATGGGTTTTCTGGGCAAGGTCGGCAGCGCTGTCTCCAGTACGGTCAGCTCGACGGTCAGCGCGGTGTCCGATGTGACGGAGACGGTGGTCGACACCGCGGACGACGTGGTGGACAGCACGGTCGATGCGGCGACCAGCGTCTACGGCGGCGTGAGTGAGTTCGTCCAATCGCCGCCTCCCGCGATCTCGGGGGTGTTCGACACCTTCCAGCAGGCGCGCCGGAACACCCTGGATGTCGTGGAAGGCGCCGCCCACTCCGCCATCAGCTTCGCGAACGACGGTTACCAACTCGCGGGGGACATCGCGCGCGCGGGACCGAACGCGGCGCTCGGTATCGCGGACCGGGCCCTGTCGGCGGCGGATCGGCTCGCGCCCGAGGGCGGCATTGTCGACGACGTCCTGGGCGGCGCGCGCAACGCGGTGAGCGCTGGCCGGACGGCGCTGGAGTACCACGAGCGGGTGCAGGAGTTCGCGGGTGGCGCCGCGGAGTCCCTGGCCCACGGCGGGGTGAACCTCGGACGCAGGGCGGCGGAGGACCCGATCGGTACCGCCCGGGACGTCATCGAGTTTGCCCGCGACACCACGGCGCTGCTGGCCATCGAGGAAGACATCGAGGCCCTGGGGCCGGGAGACAGCTATTCGCTCAACGCCAGCCTGGACGGCTCCGCCTTCGGTCTGGCCGGGCGCCTCAAGGGCTCGCAGACGATCACCCACAACAAGGACGGGACGTACACGCTCGCCGTGAATGGTGAGGCGGGGGTCGGCCTGATGAGCCGCACGGGCTCGACCGGAGCGGGCACGGTGACCGCGGACGCGTTCGCCAACCAGAGCGCCACCGTGGAGTTCAAGTTCGACTCCGCGGAAGAGGTGGCCGAGGCCGCGCGGACGTTCCTGGGGCCGATCGGTGGCGGGATTTCGGGCGCGCTCGACGGCGGCGTCCAGGGCGCCATCGACGGGGCGACTCCGGATTACGACGCGCTCCTCGAGAACATCTCGGCCGTGGAGATCTCCCCCAACGTGTCGGCCTCGGTGCTGGCCGAGGTCGGCTTCGGAGGGACGAGCGGAACGAGCGGGCCGGCCGACAAGGCGGGCGGGACCCAGCAGGCCAACAACTTCCTGGGCATCAGCGCGGGCGCCTCCGGGAAGGCCTCGGTGAGCGCCCGGATCGAGTTCGGCGACGAGGGTCCTCCGCAGCTCGTCCTCTCCCAATCCGTGAATGCCTCCGTGTCGGATTCCGCCTCCATCCCGGGACTGGAGGGGAGCATCGGCGGCTCGGGGACCGTCACCGTGCAGGAGCGCTTCGAGCTGCCGGAGGACTTCAGCGTCGGCGATGCGGTCCGCAATCCGCTGAACGCCGCGAAGGAGATCGCCTCGAACGCGAAGCGCACCGGCGAGGTCTCGGTGACGCTCGCCGCCAATGTCCGCGGCGGACTCGGCGCCAAGGTCCCCGGCGCGGCGGGCAAGCGCGGCGGGGAGCTCGAGGCGAAGCTCAAGTTCACCGGTGGAGCGCAGGACATCCTCGACTCCGGCGCCCTCCAGGCCGCCACCCGGGGGAACTTCTCGCGGGCCTACTCGGCGCTCGCGGACATCACCCGGGTGGATGCGACGCTGACCCCCATCGAGACGCAGAGCACCCAGGTGTCCGTCAAGGGCGGCGACGGTGTGGACTCGGTGGGCGTCTCGTTCGGTGCGACGAGCATCGATCGCCAGGAGCCCATCTTGGAGTACAAGGGCACCGTCCAGAAGGCGACCAACGAGCTCGCCCAGGCCCTCAAGCAGTACCGCCACTCGTTCATCCGCGCATAGCCGGCCCCCACGCCCCCGGGGCCGGGTTCACAGCCGGTTGTGTGCTAGATCGGGAGTGGGCTGGTGAAGAGAGGTCGAGGAGGGCCGCTGACAGAAGTTGCCCGCAGCTCTGAGCCGAGTCCGCTCCTTCAGCCAGGCTCGCCGTTCGACCTTCATCCCCCCTGCACCCATGCTCACCACCGCGCTTCTCGTCCTCCTCGCCGCGACGCCCTCCGGCACCGACACCCTCCGCGCCTCTCTCCAGGAGCGCATCGCCCAGGTAAAGGGGGCCTCCGTCGCCGTCGCCTACCAGCACCTCGGCAATCCCAAGGACTCGCTCTACCTGGAGGCCGATCGCTCCTTCCATGCGGCCAGCACCATGAAGGTGCCGGTGATGATCGAGTTCTTCCGCCAGGTGGACGCCGGCAAGCTGTCCGTGGGCCAGGAGCTGACCCTCGCCAACCAGTTCGCCTCCATCGTGGATGGCTCGCCCTATACCCTGGACGTGGAGGACGACGAGGACGCCACCCTCTATGAGCGGCTCGGCAAGCCGGTACCGGCGCGCGAGCTCGTCGAGCGGATGATCACCCGCTCGAGCAACCTGGCCACCAACACCGTCATCGCCCTCGTGGATGCGAAGCGCGTCACGAAGTCGCTGCGCTCGCTGGGCGCCCGCAAGATGACCGTGTTGCGCGGTGTGGAGGATGGCAAGGCGTACCAGAAGGGCCTCAACAACACCGCGACGGCGCGAGACCTCGCCACCCTGATGACCGCCATCGAGCAGGGGAAGGCGGCGTCACCTGCCTCCACGCAGGCCATGCGCACCATCCTCCTGGCCCAGGAACTGAACCTGGAGATCCCCGCGGGGCTTCCGCCGGGCACGCCCGTGGCGCACAAGACGGGGCAGATCTCCGGCGTCCTCCACGACGCCGCCATCGTCTATCCGTCCGGCCGTCCTCCCTACGTCCTCGTGGTGCTCACCAGCGGCATCCCGGACGAGAAGGTGGCCCGCTCGCTCATCGCGGACCTCTCCCGGCAGGTCCACGCGCACGCGACGCGGTGACGGGAGTAGCGCCACTACTCGCGGGAGCGCACCGGGGCTGGAGCCACGTACGGACGAGGTGCTATGTGCTCGCGCCCTTTTCCGGAGGAAGAGCTCTTGCGTACGCTGTTCATCTCCCTGGCTGTGCTCGTCACGGGTTGTGCCACGACGCCGCGCGCCAAGACCGCGTCCCAGCGTCTCGCCGAGATCAAGCGCGAGCGCCAGGCCCAGGCAGCCGGGCAGGACCCGGCCTCGGAGCAGGCGGAAGCCCCCGCCCAGCAGGCCGAGAGCACCGCCGCCAGCGAGGCCCCGGAGCCGCCCGCGGATGTGGCTCAGGCGCCCGCTCCGGCGAACGTTCCCGAGGCTCCTGCGGCTCCGGCGGTTCCTGAAGCCCCGGCGGTTCCCGAGGCCCCTGCGGCGCCTGAAGCTCCGGTGGCGCCTGAAGCTCCGGCGGCTCCCAGGGCGCCTGTGGCCCGCGTGCCTCCGGCTGTGTCCATCGGTCCGCGCAGTGGCCTGCTCGGCATCCGAGGCACGTTGTCCGGCTCCGGGCTCGGCCTGCCCTCGACCAGTACGCCCGTGGGCTCCGTCTCGACGGTGGGGGTTCGCTACTTCCTCAGCGACTGGGTGGGCGTGGACGTCGAGGTCGGCTTCGCCATTGCTTCGGTGAGCAATCAGACCATCGCCGGTGTGGGCGGGGGGGTCGGGGTGAACCTCTACGGGGGTACCCCGGAGGATCCGTTCCGTCCCTACTTCTCGGCCGGGCTGGGAGCGACCCACGTGTCGGGTGGCGAGCTGCCGGATGGCGGGTCCGTGAGCGCCACCTCGGTGTCGGTCTCGGCCGGTGGCGGGCTGGAGTACTGGCTGCACCCGCGGCTCTCGCTGAACGCGGGACTGATGGTGACCCTCGCGGCCCAGCCGGCCGAGGACGTCCTGTTCCTCGGGACGGTCCGTCCCGGGATCGGCCTGACGCTCTACGGTAAGTGAGGCAAGGTCCGTTGTGCCCTGGTCTGGCGCCGGGGCACGGGGAGCAAAGGACGAGAGTTCAGAAGGGCTGACTGGGATCGTGCCAGACGAAGAAGGGGTTGCCCTCGAGGTCCCAGAAGGTCGCTGACCGCGCCGCGCCCACCTTGCCCGCCACCTGGCTCACCCGGACACCGGCGGCCTTCAGTCTCGCCAGCTCCGCGTCGAGATCGTCCGCCTGGAGCACCAGGCGCGGCTGCGCCACCGCATCCTCCGCCCCGAACTGATTGCGCCACACGTGGCGGGCCATGAGCCCCACCGCCGGCTTGCCGCCAATGGCGATGAGCGCGAAACCCCAGTCCAGTCTCAGCTTCAGCTCGAAGCCGAGCGCCTGCGTGTAGAAGGTGACCGCCTGGTCGAGGTTCTCGACGTAGTAGGTGGTTTCCTGGGCCTTGAGCGCCATGTCTCTCCCTCTTTCCCCACGTGAAAAGGCGGGGCTCTACCACGGGTCCTCGCGGTCCTCCCCGTGATACGTTCGGGACGCCGTGACCGAACGTCCTTCCATCCTGGTGGTCGATGATGATCCGCATCTGCGCGAGGTGGTCGGCTTCGCCCTCTCGCAGGCGGGCTTCCACGTCGAGCAGGCCTCCAACGGACGCGCCGGCCTGGAGCAGGTGCGCCGCTCCGTGCCCGCACTCATCGTCCTGGACATCATGATGCCCGAGATGGATGGGCTCGAGATGTGCCGCGAGGTACGCCGCGCCCACGAGGTCCCCATCGTGTTCCTCTCCTCGCGAGACGACGAGGTGGACCGGATTCTCGGGCTGGAGCTGGGCGGCGATGACTACCTCGCCAAGCCCTTCAGCCCGCGCGAGCTGGTGGCGCGCATCAAGGCCGTGCTGCGGCGGGCCCGTGCCACCGCGAGCCCCGCGGCCCCGGCTCCCGCGCCCTCCCAGGTGCTGCAGCGCGGGCCCCTGCGGATGGACCTGGACTTGTGGCGCGCGTACTGGAATGGCCAGGAGGTGGTGCTGACCGTCACCGAGTTCCACCTGCTCTCCGCGCTCCTGCGAGCGCCCGGCAAGGCCTTCACCCGCGACGAGCTGATGACGCGCGTCTACGAGGACGTGGTGGTGAGTGACCGCACCATCGACAGCCACGTGCGGCACATCCGGCAGAAGTTCGCCTCGGCCGGGGGCGAAGTCATCCAGACGGTGCATGGCCTTGGCTACCGGCTCGCGCTCCCCTGATCGCCAGCGCGCCCGCCCGCGCCTGTGGATGGTCTTCGCCGCGGTGGGCCTGGGTGCCCTGATCATCGCGTTGCTCGGCATGGCGTTCGTCCGCGTCTACGACAACCAGCTCATCCGCCAGACGGAGACCGAGCTCATCGCCCAGGGCGCCGTCGTCACCGCGCTCTACGGCGAGCTGCTGCGCGAGCAGGTCGGGACGGAGGACTACGGCCTGACCCGGCTCTCGTCCTGGCCCTTCGCTTCGCCCGCGGACTCGAACCTGCAACCCATCCTTCCGTCGCTCCGGGCCTCGGACGAGGCGCTGCCCGCGGCGGAGGAGCCCCCCGACTCCGCCATCCCCGCCGAGCCGCGCGCGCGGGAGGCCGGCCTGCGGCTCTCTCCGCTGCTCGCCCAGGTGCGGCGCTCCACGCTGGCCGGCATCCGCGTATTGGATGCCCAGGGCGTGGTGGTGGCCAGCAGCGCCATGGGCCTCGGCACCACGCTGTGGGCCCGGCAGGAGGTCCAGCGCGCCCTCCGGGGTGAGCCCCAGAGCGTCCTGCGCCGGCGCCTCGCCGAGCCCGAGGACGCACCGCTCGCCTCGCTGAGCCGCGACACCGGGGTGCGGGTGACGGTGGTGCTGCCGGTGCTCGTGGGGGAGCGGGTCTGGGGCGCGGTGCTGCTCTCGCGCACGCCCATGACGTTCGCCAAGGCCCTCTACGCGGACCGGTGGAACCTCACGGCCACCGGGCTGGTGCTGCTGGGCGTGGTGGGGTTGATGTCGCTGGCCGCGGCGGCGCTGGTGGTCCGCCCGGTGAGGGCCCTGGTGCGGCAGACGCGGGCCATCGCCGCCAGCGCTCCCGAGGGCTTCGAGCCGGTGGCGCGCCCGGTGGTGGAGGAGCTGGCCGAGCTTCTCCGAGTCCCTGGCGGGCATGGCCACGGCGTTGAGGGATCGCAACCAGTACATCCGCTCCTTCGCGGCCAACGTGTCGCACGAGTTCAAGACGCCGCTGGCCTCCATCCAGGGCGCGGTGGAGCTGCTGCGCGACAGCGCCGACGGCATGTCCCCCGGGCAGCGCGAGCGCTTCCTCGCCAACATCGACGCGGATGCCCGGCGGCTCACCCGGCTGGTGCAGCGGCTGCTGGAGCTCGCCCGCGCGGACTCGCTGGTGGCCCGTCCCTCGCGGACGGAGGTGGCCCCGTTGCTGGAGTCCCTGGCGGAGCGGGGCCGGGCGCAGGGGCTGACCGTGGAGGTGGGGACGGTGCCCGCGGGGCTCGTCCTGGGCCTGCCCGCCGAGGTGCTGGAGGACATCGTCTGGCAGCTCATCACCAACGCCTCGCAGCACGGGGGCGAGGGCGTGCGCGTGCGGCTGGAGGCCCACGCGGCGGGTGAGGGGAGGGGACGGGTGGTGGTGCGCGACGATGGGAAGGGCATCTCCGAGTCCAACCGGGCCCGCGTCTTCGATGCCTTCTTCACCACGGCGCGCGAGCGGGGAGGCACGGGGCTCGGCCTGACGATCGCCCAGTCGATGCTGCGGGCCTTCGGGGCCAGCCTGGAGCTGTTGCCGCCGGAGCAACAGGGGGTGGCCTTCGCGGTGGTGGCGGCGGCGGATCACCGCTTGTGGACGGGCCCTTCCTCGGGCTAGACCCACCTCCGCCCGAGGTGGTCCCATGCTAGTTTGCGGTAGTGACGCAGCAGGTGGGGTGCCTGCGTGCCAAGGGGGCCTGACCCATGGGTCTGGGCACAGCAAGGAAGCAACACCATGAAGAACGAAAGACTCGTTTTCGATCAGACCGTCGAGGGGCTTTTCGTCCGGGCACTCGGTAGCCGGCTCACGCCCGCGCTCAAGCTGCAGCTCAAGCAGGCGGGGTTGGACCTGGACAAGCGGCTGATGCCGGCCTACCCCGTGGATGTCTGGGAGCGGTGCGTGGGCATCGCGGCGAGGTCCCTGCACCCGGATCAGCCAGAGTCCGAGGCCTTCCGGCTGGTCGGCGAGCAGCACATCCAGGGGTACAGCGAGACGATGCTGGGCCGAGCCCTCTTCGGCGTGGCCCGGCTGCTGAATCCGAGGCGGCGGCTGGCTCGCGTGCGGCAGAACTTCCGCGCGGGCAACAACTACCAGGAGGCCCTCATCACCGACGTGGGCCCCGGCGAAGTGGACATGTGGCTGAACGAGCGCGGCATGCTGCGCCACTTCAAGCATGGCATCGTCCTGGGCTCGGCGCGCTGTGCGGGCGACCTGAACATGAAGGCGGATCTGCGCCACTTTGACGATGAGGGCGTAACCTTCCGCATCACCTGGACTGAAGTGAAGCCCTGACGAGCCGTGACGCGTGCGAGTCTTGCCGGGCCGCGCTGGCTCTGCGAGGGTGCACGTATCGTATAGGGGGGTGACGGTATGCCGACGAGCGAGCAAGCCAACCTGCCGCGCTGGAAGAAGCAGGCGGGGTTCTTCGAGATCTGGTTCCTGTGTGTCCTCGACCCGGGCGGCGAGCGCGCGTGGTGGTTGCGCTACACGATCTTCACCCCGGCGCCGGGCGCTCCGGGTGAGCCTCGGGCCACGCTGTGGGCCGCCGCCTTCGACTGCGCGTCGCCCACGGGGCCCGCGGTGGCGGTGAAGGCCATCCATCCCATCTCCGCCTTCGACGCCGGGACGCCGGGCCGCTTCGGCATCCGCATCGGCGACGCGGAGCTGGCGCCGGGCAAGTGCCATGGCAGCGTTGCCTCGGGTGGGCACTCCATCGCGTGGGATCTGCGCTACACCCCCGAGTCCGGCGAGGCCGTCCGGCGCACGCCGCGAGGCGTCGGGATGCTGCCGCTGGCCACGCACGTCAACCACGCCCACGATGACATCACCTTCAGCGGGACCGTCACCGTGGACGGCAAGCAGTTCGAGGTGCGCGGGGCTCCGGGGCTGCAGAAGCACCTGTGGGGCCATCGGCGCATCGAGGATCTGACCTGGCTGTACTGCCCGACCTTCCGTGAGGATCCGGAGGCCCGCCTGGAGGCGCTCACCGTGCGCGAACGGCGCGATCGGGGCCCTCGCCTCACGCCCATCTACCTGCGCACCGCGCAGGCGAAGCACAACTTCCATGAGGTGCCCGGCCTGCTGTTCACCAAGATGGAGGCGCCTCGCCCGGGCGAGCTGCTCTTCCAGGCGAACTCGGCCACCGTGTCCGTGAAGGGGCGCGCCTGGTGCGACCCGCGCACGCTGGTGGGCTACGCGTACAGGGACCCGCAGGGCTGGGACGTGCACGTGGCCCAGAGCGACGTGGCCAACTGCGAGCTGGAGTTCTTCTCGCGCTCGCACCCCTACGCCGCCTGGAAGCCGGACGGGAAGAAGCTCACCTCCGCCGTCGGAGCCCTGGAGTTCCACGGCCACGAGCGGATCGACGGCGTGCGCTACATCGAGTGGGACGGCACCGTGCTGCCGGAGCTGAAGGCGCCCCTCAAGGCGGCGGAGGGCAAGTGATGCTGACGCTGGCGCCGCGCGCCGTCCCGGCCTCCCTGACGGCGCTGGATCCGGCTCGGACCCCCGGGCGCACCCAGCCGCTGGCGCTGTCGCCGAAGCGGGTGCACGCGCTCGGCCTCACCTACGCGGCCCACATCAACGAGACGGGCAGCGACGCGGGAGGCCCGGCCGTCTTCGCCAAGGAGGCCTCGTCGCTGTTGGTGCAGGGGGAATCGGTGGCGAGCCCCTCGCGCGACGCGATGCTGGCGGCGGTGGCGAAGCTGGATGCGGCGCTCTCCTCGCGGGTGGCCTCGCGCTTCCCGGAGCTGCCGCCTCTGCTGGACTACGAGGTGGAGCTGGGCCTGGTGCTGCTGGAGGACGTGCGCGCGGACGCGCTGGAGCGTCCGGACTTCGCGCCGCCCGTGGGCTACTTCCTCGCCAATGACGTGACGGCGCGCACGGTGCAGGTGCTGGGCGAGGGCCGGCCGGACCGGATGGCCTTCTGGGGTGCCGCCAAGAGCTTCCCGGGCTTCTTCGTGGCCGGGCCCCTCCTCTGGGTGCCGGACGCGCCCCAGGCCGAGGCGTGCCTGGACGTGACGCTCACCCTCACGGTGAATGGCGAGGTCCGCCAGCGGGGCCGGACGATGGACCTCATCGCCTCGCCGCGCGAGCTGTTGCGGCTGGCCGCGCGCGCGGTGCCCTCGGGGGTGCTGGAGAAGGGGGACGCCGTCCTCACGGGCACGCCCGCGGGCGTGGCCTTCACGGTGCCCGCGTGGAAGCGCAAGCTGGCGGCGCTGCTGCCGGGCCCCACCGCGAGGCTGACCGCCGCGCTGCGCACCCACGCCCCCAACCCGCGCATGCTGAAGGCCGGGGATGTGGTGGAGATGGACGGCGGCGTGCTGGGCCGCCGCCGCATCACCATCACCGGCTGATCAGGCCTGGGCCTCCAGCGCCTGGAGGATCACCGGGTAGGTCTCGCGCGAGGCGGTGCTGCCCATGAACGTGTCCAGGTGCCCGTACCCCTCGAGCACCTTGCGCTGGTAGAGCCCGGCCCCGTTGGCCTCCCGCAGCCACTCGTACGTCAGCTCCGAGGAGGCGGGCAGGTACGTCTGGTTGTGGTCGCCCACCACGAAGGTGATGGGCAGCTTCAGGTGCTTGGGGTCCAGGTAGTCGGGCGGCTTCGCGCTGCCGTAGCGCCGGAGGTTCTCCTCCTTGCCGTAGTCGTAGCGCACCGCGTGCCCCGCCCGGGCCATCTGCGCCAGGTGGCGGAACGTCTGCATGTTGCAGCGGCCGAACTGCTCGTGCAGCCGCTCGTGCGTCTGGGTGTTGATCTTCGCGTGCCGGTACAGGCGCCCGTACAGGAAGGACAGCCGGTGGCACACCGTGCTGCCGCACTCCCGGTACACCAGGTCCACCATCTTGCCGAAGGCGGCCTGGAGCCTCGGATTCTGGGTGCCCTCGTCCGGGGACATGAAGTCCACCGCCACGTCCAGCAGGTCCGGCAGCCGCATCCGGGACTTGAGCAGCGTGGCGCGCGGCACGCGGTGGTGCAGCGCCACCTGCGAGGCCACCACGCCGCGCACGTCCTTCACGTGCCCCGCCGCCAGCGCCATGAAGAACATCACCGAGCCGGCGCAGTGCACCACCGCCTGCACGCTGTCCGCCTGCGTCACCTCGCGCACCTTGCGCACGGCGGCGGGCATGTCGTGCTCTGCGGCCTCGTCCAGGGAGAACTGGCGCAGCGGGAGCTGGGTGCTGGCGCGCCAGTCCACCAGCCAGGTGTCGTAGCCGTGGCGCACCAGGTACTGCACGAAGTTCTCCGAGATGGTGGGCAGCTTGAACATGCCGCTCCACACCCCGGCGCCGTGCACCAGCAACACCGGGCCCTTCGTGCCGCCCTGGTAGCGGGTGAGCCGCAGCGGGACACCGTCTCCCGCGTTCACCTCGTGCCGCTCGGCGGCCGGTAGCGCGTCCATGATCCTCATGGCCCTCTCCTCGTTCACGGGGACGGTCCCTGCGGGCCGCCCGGTTTGTCTCAGAAGCTGCGCGCCGCGGCCTCGGCGATGCGCTCGGACACCGCGCTGATCGTCATCACCGGGTGGAAGCCGATGGAGCTGGGAATCACCGATCCGTCCGCCACGTAGAGGCCGGGGTACTGGAACACCTCGCCCTCGGTGGACACCACGCCGCGCTCGGGGGAATCGGCCAGGTGCGCTCCGCCCAGCGAGTGCACCGTGAGGGGCTTCTTGAAGAGCTGCCAGGTGACGAGCGGCGCGTAGGTGCCGCCGTACTGCGAGGCCAGCTCCTGCATGGCCTTGCCCATCCGATCGATGAGCGCCTTGTTCTCCGCGGCGTAGTTCCACTCGATGTCCAGCTTGCCGCCCTTCAGGACCATGCGCCCGTTGGCGTTGTCCCGGCCGATGCCGAAGAGGTTCGTCGTGCGCCCCGGGTCCGCCGAGGTGCGGACCGGCTTGCTGAGCAGTCCCTTGCGGAAGGCGAGGTCGAGCGCCGGCCCCAGCAGGGGCCACAGCGGCGCGCCGAGCCCCTGGAAGGGAGAGCCGATGTTCGGCTGCCCCAGGCCCGTCAGCACCTCCATGGTGGGCTTGTTGAAGGTGGGCGCCGCCATGGTGAAGGAGGGCTCGGCGTCGAAGAAGCGCATCACCGTGGAGACGTCCGGCCCCTTCCAGGGCTCCAGGTCCTCGCGGCTGTTGAACACCGAGCCGAGGAAGTCACCGTTGCCCGAGTAGCCATGGCCCAGCCGCGCGCTCAGCCTGGGCAGGGTGCGCGCCTTGTCGCGGCTGCGCAGGAGGATCTCCACCGTGCCCAGCGTGCCGGCGGACAGCACCACGCGGGCGCCCTCCACCGAGCGCTTCTGCCCGGTGGCCAGGTCCTGGAAGTGCACCCGGTAGCCGCCGCCCGGCGCCGGCTCCACGTGGGACACCTGCATGCGCGGCCACACCGTGGTCCCGAGCGCCTCGGCCCGGGCCAGGTACGTCTGATCCATCGTCTGCTTGGCGCCGTACTGGCAGCCGAACTCGCACTCGGCGCAGAGCTGGCACGGCTTGCGGCCCGGCCCGGGCGACTCCGTCCACGCCACGGCCTCGGGCGGATCGAACACCTCCCGGCCCATGCGCGCGGCGGCGGCGCGCAGCACGTTGCGCTTGCGCAGGTTGATCGACTCGGGCATCGGCGTCAGCTTCAACTCGCTGGCCACCTTGTCGTAGTAGGGCTCCAGCGCGGCGCGGGTGTAGCTCCTGGGCCAGCGCGGATCCTCGAAGACGACGGCGTCCGGCCGCACGTGGATGTTGGCGTAGACGAGCGAGCCACCGCCCACGCCGCTGGCCCCCGCCGTACCGATGCCGGAGAGGAAACGCAGATCGTACAGACCCTGGGCCTGCTCGCGGGAGGAGTGGCGCCAGAGCAGCTCGTTCGTGCGCGTCACGTCCCGGGGGAACTGCCCGGGGGCATAGCGCCGGCCGCGCTCGAGCACGGCCACGGACTTGCCGGCCTGCGCCAGCCTCAGGGCGGAGATGGAGCCTCCGAAGCCGGAGCCCACCACCACCACGTCATACCGGTTCGCCATCGAAGCCATGTGTCTCTCCTATTTTTCCAAGCGCGGCCGGACGAAGACGTCCCAGAGCGTGCCCATGAACATGGAGCCGAAACGCCAGTACGCGTCCGCCTTCGCCTGCGCTGAAGTGGTACCGAGCACCTCGAAGGTGGTGAGCTGCTCGGCGAAGTCCTTCTTGTTCAGACGGATGATGCCGCTGGACACCACCGGCCCGTGCTTGTCCTTGCCCCGGCGGATGACGGTGTAGAGCGTAGCCGTCGCCCCCCACACGTCGAAGTCTCCGCGGTCCTTCACTTCCTTGTACCCGTCGAGCAGGTAGGGCTCGCCGTCCTGGCCGATGAAGGGCAGCAGGTAGATCATCCGCCGCTCGTAGAAGCTGTCGGTGTCCACGAAGAGGTTGAAGACGCCGCTCTCCACCTTGGCGCCCTCGGGCGGGGTGAGGCCGGCGACGTGGACGACACCCTGCGCGATGCCACCGTGGGCCGGCTCGGCGAGGAAGCGATCCAGGTTGGCCAGGGTGATGGTGACGGTGAACCCGGCCACGGTGTTGGCGAGCTGTCCCGCCTTCTCCGCGCCCGCGAAGTCCTCGGCGGGCGTGTGGCCCCGCGCGTGGAAGCCCATCATCCGCTCGGTGAAGCGCATGCCCACCACCGGGCTGGGCGAGGCCACCGTGCCCCCCACCGGAATCGTCACCTTGCCCATCACGTCCTCGCGGGGCGTCGCGAGGGCCCGCTCCGGCGCCTTCCAGTCCGGGTTGCCGAGGAAGCCGCGGATGGCCTTCTCCACGTTGCGCTCGGCCACGGCGGCGATGGTGGACGCGGGGTTGACGCCGGTGCTGGAGGGCAGGGCGGCGCCGTCGAGCACGTACAGCCCGGGGTAGCCGTGCACCTCACCGTCCGGGCCGGTGACGCCGTAGGCCTCGTCCTCGGCCATGACGCAGCCGCCCAGGTTGTGCACGGACACGGGGACGTGGAGCCGCTCCCACAGGGGGTTGTAGGCCACCTGCGCGCCCAGGGCCTTCGCGATGTCCTGGCAGAGCTGCTCCTGCGTGCGGTACAGCGGCAGGTTGGAGGGCACGTCCCACTTCGCCTGCAGCTCGCGCGTGAGGGGCACCAGCTCCAGCCGCCCGTTGGCCTTGTCCCGGCCCATGGCCAGGAACACCGACTGGAAGCGTCCGCGCTCGGCGTCGATGGAGGACATCTCCTTGGAGCGCTGGCGGAACACCTTCACCAGCTCCTGCTGCATCAAATCCACCGGAATCCGGGCCAGGCTCTGGGCCGGGTTGAACACCTGCATGAGCCCCGCCACCTGCGCCGGGTGTCCGCCCTCCTGGAAGAGGAACCACTGCTTGTCCGGGCCCTGGCCCTCGTCCACCAGCATGCTGGTGGTGATGGTGGGACCCACCGCGGGATCCCACGGCTCGCGCGTGTCGAAGGCGAAGGCGAGCAGATCCCCGTTGGCCGAGTAGCGGTAGCCCAGCGTGTCACTGAGCTCGGGCAGCGTGCCCAGGTCGTCCCGGCAGCGCAGCAGCAGCTCGGTGGTGTTCACCGCGCCCGCGCACAGGAAGACGCGCCTGGCGTCCACCGTGCGCTCCACTTCGTCCGCCGCATGGTCCTTGTAGGTGACGCGGTAGCCCGGCGAGAGCGGCTCGATGTTGATGGCCTCGGCCTGGGTGGTCACCTCGGCGCCGCGCTGCTCGGCGACGGCCAGGTAGTTGAGATCCAGCGTGTTCTTCGCCCGGACGTTGCAGCCGAGGTCGCACTCGCCGCAGTAGTTGCAGCCCTCCTGCTCCACGCCGAACTTGTTGGGCATCGGCTCGCCGGCGGGGGTGAAGCGCACCGCCAGGTCCGGGTGGAAGAACTGCCCCTCGCGTCCGAGCTTCTGCGCCACCTCGCGCATGCGCTTCGTCTTGGTGGGCAACCCCCGCGCGGACGCGGTGATGGGCTGCACGTCCAGCATGTACGCGACCAGATCGTAATACGGGTCCAACATCGTCCGGCCGTAGCCCTCGGGCCAGCCGTTGGCGAAGGTCTCCGCGGGCGGGCGCAGGTGCACGTTGGCGTAGATGAGCGAGCCACCGCCGTAACCGGCCGACTGCACGACGCTCATGCCCGACAGGAGCTTCACATCGAGCAGGCCCTGCTTGTTCCTCCACAGCCAGCCGTTGAGCGGATTGTCCCAGTCGCGCGGAAAGCCGCCCTTGGGGTAGCGCCGGCCACGCTCCAGCACGCGCACCGACAGGCCGGCCTGCGCCAGACGGCAGGCAGCCACCGCACCTCCGAAGCCGGTGCCGATGACCAGGGCATCATACGTCTCGGTCATGTCTACCCCCCTGTGGAGCCGTCTCTCCCTCTGGAGAGTCTGGGTGGATGTCGGGGCTCCCGAAGCGTTGGGACTTTAACACGGCGCGGCGCATTCGTGTGCGGCGATCAAGCCCTCTCTACCCAGCAGGTCTCCTGCTCCAGGGGGTACTCCCGGGCAGGGCCACGCCGCGAACCACCGCTGAGGTCAGCCAGGCGAGTCGAGTGCCACGCCTGTTCTCCGCCTCTCGCCCCATGGCATACGAAGGGCCATGGACACGCCGGCCGATATCTCCCACCTGCCGCTGCCTCCCGGCAGCTCGGGACTCCCGCTCCTGGGCGAGACGCTCGCCTTCATCCAGAACACCGGGAAGTTCCTCGAGGAGCGCCGCCGCCTCCATGGGGACGTCTTCCGCTCCCACGTGCTGGGCGATCCCATCGTCTTCCTGCTCGGCCCCGAGGCCGTCCGGTGGATCTTCGCCGGCGAGAACAAGTACCTGCGCAACCGCTGGCACTCGAGCGCCCGGAAGCTGCTGGGCAAGCAGTCCGTCGCCATGCTCAACGGCAGCACCCACCTGGAGCGCCGCCGCCTGCTCGCTCCGCATTTCACCTACGCCGCCATGCGCCACTTCGTGCCGCGCATCGAGGCCCTCGTGCACCGGCACTGCGAGCAGTGGCTCTCGGGCACGCAGCCGTTCAAGGCCGTGGACGCCGTGCGCGCCCTCGTGTTCGAGGTGGCCATCGTCCTCATGATGGGCGAGAGCCGGGTGGACCCGGCCTACATGAGCCGCCTCTTCAAGCAATGGGTGGCGGGCCTCTTCGCCGCCGTGCCGCTGGAGATCCCCTTCACGGCCTTCAGCCGGGGCGTCGCCGCCGAGAAGGAGATGCGCGCGTACCTCGGCTCGCTGGTGGCCGAGCGCGAGAAGCTGGCCACGCAGCCTCCCGACACCCTCGGCTCACTGCTCTCGGCGCGGGACGAGCACGGCCGGCCGCTGCCTCGCGAGGCCATCCTCGACGAGCTCGAGCTCCTGCTCTTCGCCGGCCATGACACCACGGTGACGGCCACCTCCAACCTGATGATGCTCCTGGCGCAGTACCCGGAGGTGCTGGAGCGGTGCCGGAAGGAGCAGCGGGAGGTGGCGGGACAGGGCCCCCTGACGCTGGAGGCGCTCCGGGCCATGCCCTACCTGCACCAGGTCATCCAGGAGGTGATGCGTCTCATCCCGCCCATTGGAGGCGCCTTCCGGGTGACGACGCAGGACGTGGCCTACGGCGGCTACCGCATCCCCCAGGGGTGGCAGGTGTCACTGAGCATCCGCGGCGCGCACAAGGGCACCTCCTGGACGTCCCCCGAGCGGTTCGATCCGGATCGCATGGGCCCCGAGCGCTGCGAGCAGAATCCGCAGGGCGTCTACATCCCCTTCGGCGGTGGACCGCGGGTGTGTGTCGGGCAGCACTTCGCCATGGTGGAGATGGCCGTGGTCGCCGCCCTGCTGCTGCGCGGCTATCAGTGGGAGCTCGTCCCCGGACAGGACCTGAGCCTGATGACCTTCCCGATTCCCCTCCCACGCGATGGCCTCCTCGTGCGCTTCTCGCGGCGGTGAATTCAGGACAGGAGACCCTCCCCGAGCGCGAGCAACTGGTCCAACAGTAGGACCAGTTGGTGATGCTCGCGTCCGGAGGCTGGCGGTCATCCCCTCACCGGAAGTAGCTCTGGGAGATGTCCACCGAGTAGCCCAGCTCCAGCGTGGGCGCGGAGGCCGCCACGAGGTACTGGCGGAAGTGGATCACCTTGCCGGGCAGCGGCGTCTGCGTCTCCAGCCCGCCGTCCGCGCCCGTCTCCTCGTACTGCTCCATGCTGCCGCCCTCGCGCCGGTAGTTGAAGACGGCCGGGAAGTGCGCCCGCGCCCGCACCGTGGCCACGGGCCAGGACACCCGGGGCAGTGCCAGCTTCAGCCGGCCCGACAGGTGGAAGACGCCCAGGTCCCTCGCCAGCACCACCTCCAGCGAGGCCTCCGTCTCCCCGAACCGCGCCGGAGCCACCTTCAGCTTCAGCCGGCCGTCCTTCTCCGCGGGCACCAGGGGCACGGAGTCGAGCAGCACCCGCTCGAGCCGGTGGCCCTCGGGAAGCTCCAGCTCGAGCTCCTGCTCGCGATCCAGCCGCAGGGCGTAGCGCACGCGCACCGAGGCCTTCCCCTCCAGCGTGGACACCCAGGAGGCATGGGCCTCGGGGATGCTCGGCTCCAGCGGCGGACGCACCACCTGACGGGCCACCCTGGGCGCGACGGCCGTGCGCCAGCCGATCCGCAGCACGCCCTGCCGGGGGTACACGTCGGCATCCTCGCTCCCGGAAGCGGGCGGCTCGGTCACCGTGAAGGCCGAGGCATCCGCCTCCAGCCGCAGCGGCACCGGCGTGACCTGGGGCCCGAAGCGTAGTTGCACCTGGCGATCCGCGCCGCTGCCCTGGGGCCGGAGCACGAGACTGACGTCGAAGCTGTAGCGGCCGGGCTCGCGCGTCACCAGGCTGAGATGGTCCTCCAGCGCACCCACCGTGGCGTTCTCCAGCGAGGGGAGCGACGTGAGGTACGTGTCCGCGTCGAGCCGCATCAGCCGCACCTGCGTCCAGCGTTCGCCGGCGAGCACCTCCACCTCGAAGTGCGCGTCCACCAGCAGCGCGTCCGCGGTGAGGCGTCCCTTGAGCTGGCTCTTCACCACCAGGGCGTCCGTGGGCGGCGCGGGCGGCGCCTGCTCCGGGCGCTTCGCGTACAGCGGGAGCAGCTCCTCGAGGGGAACGGTCGCGGAGCCCGAGACCGGGGGTGCGAAAGGGGAGCTCGCCGAAGCGGTCAGCAGCAATCCGAGTACGAGAGAAGAAGTCCACATGGTTCACCTCGCTTCCTGGGTGACGGGGGCGTGCGGCGGCTCACCGCCGGGTGGGAGATCCGAGAGCAGGGCCCGCACACTCGCGCGGGTGGAGAGGGCCATCAGGCCGAGCAGCGCCGCGAGGATCTCCAGGGTGTAGATGAGGCCGGTGTAGCCCTGGAGGATGACGGCGGTGGTGGGCACCACGAGGGTGGCCGCCCAGGTGCCCGCCAGGTGAGAGGTCCGCTCCTGGGGGAAGAGGCGCTTCACGTAGAGGACCACCGCCGCGCCGAGCCCCAGGGTGGCCAGCGCGTAGGCCACGTAGAAGTTCATGAAGGCCGCGAGGTAGGCGAGCAGCACGAAGAAGAAGCCGTAGGCGGCGGCCAGCAGGTACGACTCGTAGAAGGCGAGCGGCCTGCGGTGGCGGATGCTGAAGGCGGCCAGCAGGGCCATGAGGGCGATGAAGGGCACCCAAGCCCGGCCCGCCATGGTGGAGACGACGATGTCGTACGCCTCCACCGAGGGCAGGATGACGCCGAGGTTCACACCCGACTCGAGCGACTGGAAGGCCCAGTCGAGCGACACCGTGCCGCGCCCGGTCTCCACCTGGGTGGCCGAGAGTACCTGGGGCGGATAGTCGAAGTTCTCGCCGCCCTCGACGGCGAGGTGCAGCCGCACGTCACGGGCCGGCAGGGCGGGATCCAGCTTGTAGATGAAGGAGTCGAGCCCCCGGGCGCGGTAGCGGATGGAGAAGGTGTTGGTGGCTCCCTGGGTGATGCGGCCCGTCCAGACGAGCCGGTTGCCGGACTCGCCGAGATCCAGATCCGACTCGGCGCCATTGACGAGGAACTGCAGCTCCGAGAGGAGCACCTGGGACTTGTCCACCTCGATGGGGAAGATGAAGGCCACGTCGATGTCGTGGCCCTCGCGGTTGACGACGGCGTAGTCGGCCGAGAGCGTGAAGTCGAAGCCGGAGAAGTAGCGCAGGCCCCGCTTGCGGTAGTTCATCCGCGACTGCACCTGCACGTGCTGCTTGTCGAAGGGCAGGGGCTTGAGCTCGGTGAAGATGGTGCCGCTCTGCACGTAGCGCAGCGAGGGCGCCGGCTGGACGACGGGGGCGCCCCAGCGTTCCTCCACGTCCCGGGCGAGCTCCGAGCTGGCGAAGTCCGTCCGGTCCGCCACCTGGCTGGCGATGACCGCCGTGGCGAAGACGACGATGAAGAGGCTGCCGAAGACGTGGTGGCGGACGAGCCACCCGAACGCCCGCCGGACCGGCGAGTCCGACGGCGGACGCGGTGGCGGCGGCGTAGGCGTGGGAGGAAGGGTGTCTGGGCTCATGGGCCCAGAGTGGGGCAGGGCGGTGCAACACGAATGGATGCCCCGTGCACCTCCCGGGGAATGTTCGTGCAGAAATCGTGGAGGGGCCGGTCCCGGGAGCACGGAGGACCGGCCCCTCCCTCCATCACGGCATGGTGAAGAGGCAGCGGGTGACCGGGACGATGATGTCCGCGAGCACGTAGAGGTAGTACGTCTTCCCGCTCGTCAGCGAGTCGGGCCGGCCGGACGCCGGGAAGCGCTGCGACAGGCCGGAGGGGACGACTCCGTACCGCACCGTGCCGCTCGTGACGGGGGTTCCGTCCACCGGGACGTCGATGCGCCAGAGCGTGCCCTCGGGCAGATCGAGGTTCGGCGGCACCGTCGGCGACGCGGCGTCCGCCTCGAGCACGTACACGTAACGCGCCTTGCCACCCCTCCAGGAGAGCGTCCCATCCGCGGCGACGCCCTCTCCATTCTCGCAGAGCGTGGGCCGGAAGAAGCGCTGCGCATCCAGCGGACCCGCCCCATACGTCTGGTCGGCGAAGTCCTCACGCTTGTAGCCCCGGTGGAAGAGCTCGGTCTCGAAGAAGCTCAGCATCCGTGCCGGATCCGTCGTGACGAAGATGGAGTCGTGGGGATTCTCGGGACCCGCGCGCGAGAAGCCGTTGTTCTGCTCTCGCGGGTACGCGCCGAAGCCCACCGTGTCGATCCACCCGGCGCCCATGGCCAGGCCCCTCGGGTGGAAGGAGTTGATGAAGTTGCCCGGCGACTCGACGTACCAGTTCGACGGACCCTGGGGCGCACGCGTCGAGTGGCAGCAGACACAGGCCGTCGACTCGATCTGCGACCTCACCCAGTTGGCCTCCGCGACGTACGCCGGATCCCGCAGGCGCGCATCCTCCCGCTCCGCGTCCGGCGCGGGCGGCACCGGATAGTACGGGCGCTGCGTGCGCACGCGATCGCAGCTCGCGTAGTCCATGAAGCTACGGCCCGGCTCGGTGGCGCCGGAGATCATCTCCCATGTGCAGACCTTCCCGCCCGGCGACATCCCAGGGGGCTCGCCCTGCTTGGGGTCGACACAATTGAGCACCGGCTGCTGGAACGTGGGCAGCCCCGTCCCGCCGCCGGAGTCCACCACCTGCCCACCGCACACGGGCGCCGGGTCGAACACGCCGCCGCCGAACAGCTCACACCCGCGCTGCATGGAGCCGCACTTCTGCGCATCCACTCCAGGGAAGCTGATGCGCGTCCACTGCTCGTTCTCGCCACCCAGGAAGCAGTAGCCCAGCCGCTCCTCCAGGTTGCACGCCGAGCCCAGCTCCGCCGTCGAGCCCTGATCCTCACAGTCCTCCATCGCGGCCTCGTCGGTCCACTCACCGACATAGTCGCGGCACTCCTCGAGGCTGCTGAACCTGTTCATGTAGACGCAGTGCCCCACCACCTTCTCCGGGACGATGGGAACCCCCGCCGGGCCGCACTGACAGCCCGCGACAAGGCACAACAAGACCAGCACCGTCGATAAACGCGGTGAACGCATGGACAACTCCCAGGTGGAATGACGTGTGGAACTAGCTCTTCGCGTAGCCCTTCAAGAAGCCGTCCAGGTGCTGCTCGATGAAGCTCTCCAGGACGAGCGGACGGCAACGGCGGCCCTGCAACTGATGCTGGTGGAAGAGCGCCAGCAGCACCGGAGACATCAACGCGAGCGCGGCCACCCGCGCATCCGGCACGGACAGCTCTCCTCGCGTGTGGAAGATGATCAGCAACTCCTCGACGGACCTCAGCGTGGGCTCGAGGATCGACGAGACGTAGATCTGCCCGAGCCCCGAGTCGGCCATGCCCTCGGCGAAGCCCGCGGCGTGCATGCCGCCCAGTGCCCCCGACCACGCGGCGGCGATCTGCCCCAGCAGTTGCGTGAAGGCCGCCCTCGCCGGCAGCTCCGCCAGGGACTTCGCCCAGGCCTGGCGCTCCTGGCCGAACTTCAGCAGGTACTCGAAGGCGGCCTGCACCACGCCCTGGCGATCGCCGAAGTAGTGCCTCAGCGTCCCGGGGTCCACTCCGGCCCCCTCCGCCAGCACGCGCAGGCTCGGGTGCGAGCCTCCCGCCACGAGGAGCTGCTGCGCCACGCGCTGCAGCAGCCGCGAGCGCGTCTCTTCATGATTGCGGTTGCGGGCTCCTGATATCCTTCCCATGCGCGAGATGGATATTCAGCGTTTATTCCCAGTGCCAGCCTTTCGTGTGGGTTTATATCCTTCCTCACTGAGGAGGTTTATTCGGGTGTGGAAACAGGAAATATTGGAGAGAGCTGAAAAAGGCATACGGCCCTGAGCCGCGCCGTTATGCTCTCCAAGCCTCACCCCCTTACCCCCCGAAGGAGCACTGGATGAAGCGCATTCTCTTCCTCGCCGTCGCCGCCATCGCCCTGGGCATGGGCCTCGCGTCCCCCCCCGTGCAGGCCGATACCTGCGCGCCCACCTGCTACAAGCACCCGATCACCGGGCAGCTCGTCTGCACTTCTCCCTGTCCGTAACGGCTCGGAGCCCCGCTCCGCGGCGATGAAGGCTTCATCCGGGATTCCGGGTGGGGCCTTGGTAGGCCTCCCGTGGGGTAGTCTGCGCGCGGACTCCCATCCAGGAGGCGCCATGCGCGCGGTGGTGATGCAGCACGAGGAGCACGAGGGGCCGGGCTTGCTCGGTCCTGCGCTGGAGGCGGCGGGCTTCACGCTGGTGAAGCGCTTCCGCACCGTCAAGCGCGAGGACCTGAACGCGGAGCTGGTGGTGCTGCTGGGCGGCCCCATGGGCGTCTACGAGGCGGATCGCCATCCCTTCCTCGGCGAGGAGCTGGCGCTGGTGATCGAGCGGCTCGCCCTCGGGCTCCCGGTGCTGGGCCTGTGTCTGGGTGCGCAGCTCCTGGCGGCCGCGGCCGGCTCCGAGGTCTTCGTGGGGAAGAACGGCCTCGAGGTGGGCGTGGGGCCGGTGCGCTGGACGAAGGAGGCCCTGGCCGATCCCGTGATTGCCGGCGTGCGCCCGCGCACCACCGTGGCCCACTGGCACCAGGACACCTTCAAGGCCGTGCCCGGGGCCACGCTCCTGGCCTCGACGGATTGCTACTCCCAGCAGGCCTTCCGGCTCGGTGACTCGTACGGCTTCCAGTTCCACCTGGAGCTCACCGCGGACGAGCTCGACCGCTGGTTCACCCACGGCGCCGAGGAGCTGGTCGAGCTCTACGAGAAGAACCTCGACGAGCTGCGCTCCCAGCTCCCCAAGCTCCGCTCGGCCGAGGCCGAGAACCGGGAGCTCCTCGAGCGGCTCGCCCACCACTTCGCGCGGGTGGCTCGCGCCGCCAGGTGAACCCCGCTACTTCTCCTCGATGCCGAGCTTCGGGCAGATGTCGGTCATGGGGCAGGCCTCGCACCTGGGCTTGCGCGCCGTGCAGGTGTAGCGGCCGTGCAGCACGGTCGCGGGCCCGAAGAAGGTCCACTGCTCCTGGGGGACGAGCTTCATCAACTCCTTCTCGATCTCCTCGGGCTTCTCCTTCTTGGAGAGCCCCATGCGCTGGCTGACGCGGGCCACGTGGGTGTCGACGATGACGCCCGAGGGGAGGTTGAAGGCGGTGTTGAGCACGACGTTGGCCGTCTTGCGGGCCACGCCGGGCAGGGTGATGAGCTCGTCGATCGTCTGGGGCACCTCGCCACCGAAGCTGGCGAGCAGCTCGCGGCTCATGGCCTGCACGGACTTCGTCTTTCTGTTTGAAGAAGCCGGTGGGCTTGAGGTCCTCCTCGAGCGCGGCGGTGTCGGCCTCGGCGAAGGCCTTGGGGCCGGGATACTTCTTGAAGAGGGTCGCGGTCACCCGGTTGACGCGCTCGTCCGTGCACTGTGCGGCCAGGATGGTGGCGACGAGCAGCTCGAAAGGGGTGCTCCAGTTGAGCTCGTAGCGGGCACCCGGGTGGGCCTCGTGAAGGCGGGCGAGGAGGGTCTTGGCGGTCTGGGCGGCGGTCATGGGGCGTTCAGTCGGGAGAGGCGAACGGAACGCAGTGTACCGGGCGGGACCGACACGGAAAGTCCAGGAATGGGACGGCCAGGCCCCTCGCCGGGACACGCGTGTACGCTCGCCGATGCGATGAAGAAGAAGGGATGCGACAGTACTGGGAGGGGTTCTACTCGTAGCCAGTTGGTTGGAGCCCCTCTGGACGGAGGGCATCTCGGACCATTCTGGAGTGGCTGGGGAACGAGCGGGCAGCGGAGCCCTCCATTCCGAATGCTGTCTGCTTCTCCAGTCACGTTGGCGCCCAAGTCGTTGCTGGTGCAACTCAATTGTCGCAACGTCTGAGATACAGCCAATCCAATTTCTCACATGATATGAATCAAGCATGTTTGCCTGCTGATCGGCCGTTATTCCTGGCGCCTCGCCGGTACAGGTCCGGTGTCTTGACGGTGATCGGGCAAACAAAGTTCTCTTGCGCGCACTGAGGCGTGAACGGGCCGCGATGCGGTGTGCCCCACGTTTCTGCAATCCAGGAGAGGTTGAATGTCCCAGCAGTGGAGTTGGCGTCCGTCTGTCGTGGCCGGTCTCGTCTTCGCGATCACCTCGTGTACTCTGCCCTCGGAGGTGCCGGGCGCCAATGGCAAGAACGCGGCCGTGCGGATCATTCCGGAGGCGCCGGGAGCCCGGTGCCCGCAGGGTGGCACTGCGCTCCAGACGGGCCTCGATGACAACGGGGACGGCTCGCTGAACGACGACGAGGTGGATCAGACCTCGTACGTGTGCAGCGGGAGCGGCACCCAGACTGGCGGCATGTCCCTCGTGAAGCTGATGCCCGAGGCCGCGGGCGTGCGGTGTGCGTCCGGTGGCACCGCCGTCCTGTCCGGGCTCGACACGAACGCCGACGGGCTGCAGGGGGACTCCGAAGTCACCCACACGCAGTACCTCTGCAACGGGGAGCAGGAGAAGAAGGGGGCGGCGTACTTGATGAAGATGCTGTCCGAGGCCGCCGGCCGGAACTGCCCCCAGGGTGGAACGGCCGTCCTCGGTGGCATCGACGTGAACGTCAACGGCCAGCTTGAGAGCACCGAGGTGACCACGACGCAGTACGTCTGCAACGGTTCGATGGGCACGAGCGGTCACGAGGCACTCGTCAGGCTCGACGCCGCGCCGGCCAGTGCGAACTGCGGCCAGGGCGGCACGGCCGTGAAGAGCGGCTTCGATGCGGATGGTGACGGAACGCTCGGTACCACCGAGGTGACGAACACCACGTTCGTGTGCAACGGCCTCACGGATTATCCGAACCGGGGCGAGGCTCTCGTGCGGATCGACTCCGAGCCCGCGGGCGCCAACTGCGCGTACGGCGGCACGTCCGTGAAGAGCGGCTTTGACGCGGACGGCGACGGGACGCTGGACGACTTCGAGGTCACGACGACCCAGCTCGTGTGCAGCGCGGCCAATTTCTTCCGGACGAAGTGGGCGAGCAACCCACGGGGAAGCTACGAGTCCGGTGAGATCACCAACCTGTGGGTCCCCGTGTCACGCCGGGTCTGGATCTACAAGACCAGCGACACGTCGCGTATCAAGCTCACCGTCTCCGACAACTTCCGGGTGGGCCACAATCACAACGGGGGGAACGGCTGGTACTCGGTGCGCATGAACGGCAGCGGGGTGAGTTGCGACGCCCGGCAGTACAACTCGAACGCAGCCGGTTGGAACCAGAACTATCACCTGCCGTTCGCGAACGTCTGCCTCACCGAGCAACTCCCGGCGGGCCTGTACGAGTTCGATGTGTGGTCGTTCGCGAGCGGAGGAACCAGTTACGTAGGCGCTGGAACGAACGGCAGTGCGTTGCTCCTCGCCGAAGAACTCGATGGAACCAGGCCCTACGCGTTTTCGAAGGCTGGCGGTCCGAGCGCCACGACCAGCACGTCGTACGTCAAGATGAGCGGGCGTGAGGTCACGTTCCTCAAGCAGTCCGCGTCCACGCTCCTCAAGGTGACGTTCGCGGATACTCTCCGCACGGGTGTCAACCAGAACGGTGGATGGGGCACGGTGATGGTACGGCTCGATGGCGTCAATACCACCTGCTACACGGGCAAGTACGACGCCCAGGGAACCGGCGCCAACATGTTCAATCCATTTGTGATGACCTGCGTCCTCCCGAACGTCTCTGCCGCTCAGCATACGCTGGACGTCGCGCTCTCCGCGAATTCGGGCGCTGAGTCATACATGGGCTGGGAGCGGAGCAATCCGCTCCTCCTCGTCGAGGAACTCCCGAATACGGGGCTCACCTACTCGAACGTGAGCTTCGCGAGCGGCGAAATCTCTGGAGTATGGGCTGGCGTCGGCGCGCGGCAGATCGTCCACAACGTCAGCGCTCCCGGGAAGACGGTGAAGGTCACGTTCTCGGACACGTTCCGCGCGGCGCTCAACTGCAATGGGCGCTGGGGCTATTTCCAATTGTATGTCGACTACCAGCCCACCGGGTGTATCAACGGCCAGCACGTGTCGAATACGGGTGCTACCCAGAACAACCACTACCACCCGGCGAACCTGACGTGCCTCGTTCCGAACCTGACGCCCGGCTTCCATACGTTCTCCATCTGGTCGACCACACAGCATCCGGATGGAAGCTCCTGCGGCTCGAACTACTTCGGCTGGAACCGCGGGCAGAACCTGCTGCTGGTCGAGGACCTGCCGTAGGCGGACGCCCGGCTCGCGCCTGACCAGGCGCCCACCGGTGCCACAATGGGCCCGGTGGGCGCTCTACAGCGCTGTAGCGCGATTGAAAAATCCAGGAATCCTGGAGGCGGGGTGGGGGAGTGCCAGGTCCTGAGCGGGTATGACGACGCGATAGGTGGTGACGGCCCCGTTTTGCGCTCTAATGGAGGGCGCCGGACCTGTCCTGGAGTCCCCCCACCGTGCCGCTACCCACCTCCTCGATTCCCGCCCCTGGACTGGAACACCTGCTCTCGCTGACCACCCCCGCGGATACCGCCCGCGGCATGTTCTTCAATGGCCTGTTCGACGCGGCGCGCTCGTTCGGGGGCGAGGAAGCCCGGATGAAGTGCCTCACGGCCGCGGGTGATCGGAAGTTCATCGACTTCCGCAGCTACCCGGTGGCGGACCTGCTCAAGGCCATCTACACCGCCACGGAGGTGCTCGGCCCGAAGATGGGCGGCAAGGATGCCGTCCTGCACCGGCTCGGGCGGCGGGCCACCGAGGACTTCCTCCAGTCCACCGTGGGCAAGACGATCGTGGCGCTCGCCGGGAACGATCCGCACCGGCTGCTCTCCGCCTTCCCCAACGCCTGCCGGGCCGCGTTGAGCTATGGCGAGCGCTCCATGGAGCGGCTCGGGGACAAGCACGTGCGCATCGTCGCGCGCCGGGACTTCCTGCCCATGCTCTACATCGAGGGCATCCTCGCCTCCGTGGTGGAGCGCTCCGCGGTCTCGGGCGTCATGGTCCGCGGTCACCGGCTGTCCCCACTCGACGTGGACTACGACATCAGCTGGTCCTGATCCCCCAGGCGCCGAGGCAGGCGCACGGTGAAGGTGGTGCCCTCCTCCTCGGTGGAGCTCACGTCGATGGAGCCCCCGTGGCCGAGGACGATCTGCCGGGTGATGAAGAGGCCCAGCCCCAGGCTCCCCTGGCGCGCTCCGGCATCCGGTCCCCGCTGATAGGGCTCGAAGAGTCCCGGTAACACCTCGGGGGAGATGGGGTTGCCCTCGTTGTGCACCTCGAGCAGGACGTCCGGGCCCTCGCTCCGGGTGGACACCCGCACGGGCGTGTGCCGGGGGCTGTGCTGGAGCGCGTTGCCCACCAGGTTGGTGACGACCTGCGCCAGCCGGTCCCCATCCCATTCGCCCCAGCCGTCTCCGCTGGCCTGGAAGGAGATGCGCCGCTCGGGCCAGGCCAGCCGCACCTCCGTCACCACCCGCCGGACATGCTCGTGGAGATTCAGCGGCTCGCGGTGCACGGGGATGCCCCGCATGCGCGCCTGGTTGAAGTCGAGCAGGTCGCGGATCATCCGGCTGGCCCGGTCCGCCGAGCTGTGGATGCGCTGGGCCGCCTTCGTGGTGCGCTCGTCCACGTCCTCGCGTTTGAGCAGCGTGGTGGCGGACAGGGCGATGGCGTTGAGGGGCGTGCGCAGATCGTGGCTGACGATGGCCACGAGATCCTCGCGCTCCTGGATGGCCGCCTGCGCCTCCTGGTAGAGCCGCGCGTTGTCGAGCGCCATGGCCGCGCGATCGGCCACCCCGCGGGCCACCTCCAGGTCCGTGGAGGTGCACGTGGGGCGGTACCGGTTCCACGCGAAGGAGATGATGCCGAGCTTCCGGTCCCTCGCCACCAGGGGCACGAGGATGACGGACTTGAGGGCGAGCGCCTCCAGCAGGGCCCGGTGCTCGTCGTTGCGGGCGATGGAGTCCAGCCACTCGGGGGTGACGTCCGGCTCGGCCAGGGGCACGCCGGTGTTCAACAACTGGAGCATGACGCCCCCATTTCCCAGGTGGGGCGGGTACATCATCGAGTGGTGGAGCAGGGCCTGCCGATCCGCGTCCCGGGCCGTGAGCTCCAGCCGGTAGAGCTGCCCGTCGTCGCTGAGCAGATCCACCATGCAGTAGTCCGCCAAGTGCGACACCACGAGCGAGGCGAGGCTCTTCAGGGTGGTGTGGACGTCGAGCGATTGGGACAGCAGGGTGCCCACCTCGACGAAGAGGGCCTGGGCGTCCTCGGCGCGTTTGCGCGCGGTGATGTCGCGCACGATGCAGGTGAAGAAGCGCCCCTGGGGGAGCAACGTCTCGCTGACGGAGAAGCCTCCAGGGGGAAGACGCTCCCGTCCTTGCGCCGGCCGTGCACCTCGCGCCCGATGCCGATGAGCTTGCGTACCCCCATGCCGACATTCCTGCGCTGCTGGGGCTCGGGCACCAGGTGGCGCATCTCCCGGCCGAGCAGCTCCTCGGGCGCGTAGCCGAAGATGCGCACCGTGGCCGGGTTGACGCTCTGGATGGTGCCCTGTTCGTCGATGGTGATGATGCCGTCCACCGCCGTCTCCAGAATGGCCTCGAGCCGCCGCGTCGTCGCGCGCAGGGCTTCCTCGGCCTTGCGCCGCGGCGAGATGTCCCGGGTGATTTTCGCGAACCCGCGCAGGGCCCCCCGCTCGTCGCGCAGGGCGCTGATGAGGACGTCCGCCCAGAACCGGGTGCCGTCCTTGCGCACCAGCAGGGCCTCCGTCCGGTACTGCCCCTCGGAGGCGGCGATGCGCAACGACTCCTCGGGCACTCCGGCCATGACGTCTCCGGGCAGGTAGAAGAGGGAGAGGGGGTGGCCGAGCACCTCTTCCTCCTTCCAGCCCTTGATGCGCTCGGCGCCTGGATTCCAGCTCGTCACCCGGCCCTCGGGATCCAGCATGAAGATGGCGTAGTCCTCCACGCCCTCCACCAGCAGGCGGAAGCGCTCCTCGGTCGCGCTCTCGGCGCGCTTGCGCTCGGTGATGTCCAGCACCGCGCTGGCCACGAGGAAGACCTCTCCGGAGCGGTTGCGCACCGGGGCGTGGTTGATGAGCCAGTGGTGGACCTCGCTCCCCGTCGCGGGGGTGGTGCCCGTCACCTCCTGGCCGAGCACCGCCTGCCCCGTCTCCAGCACCTGGCGGCGCAGGGGGGCGAGCTGGGTGGCCAGTCCGGGAAGGAGCTCCTTCACGCCCTGGCCGAGGATGTCCTCGATGGGGGCGCCGATGATGTCCGCCAGCATCTGGTTGACGCGCACGTAGCGCAGCCCCCTGTCCATGAAGGACAGCCCCACGGGGGCGGTGGTGAGCAGGGTGTCCAGCAGCGCGAGGGCCTCTTCCGTCTTCTGGCGCTCGCGCACCAGCTCCGTGACCTCCACCGCGTGCACGAAGACGCCCTCCATCCTCCCATCCGCTCCCCGGTAGGGGGCGTAGACGAAGTTGAAGAAGCACTCCACCGGCGGGCCACCGTCGCGGTACACCCAGACCCGCACCTCGTGACCCACGGCGGGCTCGCCCGTGCGGTAGACATTGTCGAGCAGCACGCGGAAGCCCTGCTCCTCCAACTCCGGCAGGGCCTCGCGCAGGGGCTTGCCCAATATCTCCCGTTTCCCGATGGCCTGATGGAGGCGGGGGTTGGCCATGGTGAGGATGTGCTCGGGCCCTTGCAGCACGAAGATGAGCGCGGGCGCTTCCTGGAAGAGGGCGGACAGGCGCTCGCGTTGGGCCTCGGACTCCCTCAGCAACCGGGCCCGCGTGGCCTCGGCTTCCTGCTGGGCGGTGAGCTGATCCTGGCGCTGCACCTCGTCGCGCTGGATCGTGTACGCGTCCACCGCCTCGGCGATGCCGGTGACCATGAAGGAGACCAGGCCCTGGACCTCCGTGAGGGAGAGGGACACGCCCTCCTGTCTCGCCTGCTCGAGGATGCAGTCGTGCAGGACGCCATACTCCCGCACCACCACCTGGAGATCGAAGCCCAGACACAGGCGTTGGCCGCCGTGCGCCCGGGCCCGGGTGCTCTGGTCCGGCACCGCGGGGGCTCCGCTGTCTCCGGTCCGGCGCAGCACCGTGGCCATCTCCTGGAGGTAGTCCTCGAGGTGGTCCTCCAGCGCGGACCGGCTCCGGGGTCCCGGAGCCAGGCCCGCGCGTAGCCGCTCGAATCCATTGCCGGGTGATGGCATCTCGCCGGGATTCCAGCAGGTCGGCCAGGGAGGCAAGTGGGCTCGTGGACCCATGTGTCTCTAGGTTCACTCCGTATTTCCTCCCCCGGGCCGAGGACAGAAGCCCCATTCCACTGAGACATCAGCAGCAGGGGAAAGTAGTCCCCACCCGGCCAGGAAGCGCCTGGGCCCCTCCGTACGACCCTGGGGTGAATGCCAGACACACGGGCAGTGGCCAGGGGTCGCCAGGCTGCCCGGTGGACGCTCCGTGGAGCTTCGGGCATCCCCGGGAGCCGCCGGGCGTTGACGATGATGGATGGTCTGACTCCGAGCGGGCTGGCGGGCGCTCTCGCCTCACACCAGCTTCGTCTCCTCTGCCGTGAGGACGCACTCCATGAGGATGAGGGACAACCGGTATCCCACCCCCCAGATGAATGGGGGTTCCATCAAGCCCCGGAAGCTGGGCAACCCGGTCTCGAAGATGACCAAGGTGAGCGGCAAACGCATCGGCGGCGCGTTGCGCTCGGAGTATGCGCGCCAGCAGAAGCGGCGTGACACACGGCGCTGAGCCGGGGGCTCTCTAGTAGCGGCGATCCTTGCGATCCTCGCGCAGCTCCTGCCGGTCCTGCCGCAGCTCCTGCTTGCCGAGCCGCACCAGCTCCACGATGAGCTCGCGCTTGCGGTTGAGCTGCTTCTGGGCGCGGGCCCCCATGAGCGAGTCCAGCTCCCGGGCGATCGTCTTGCGCGCCGCCTGCGCGGCCGCCTCGGCCCGCGCGTCCCGGACGTCATCCCGGTTCTCCGCGCGGCTCTCGCCCCACTCCCGGCGCGCCTCGGTCCGGGCCTGGGCCTTCTCGTTGCGGCCCTCGGCCAGCTCCGCCCTCAACAGCTCGCGCAGCCGGTTGTCCACCGCGGCCAGCTCGGCGGCGTTGTTCCTGCGCGCCCGCGCGTTGTCGAAGCGCTCCAACACGCGCTCCAGCTCGGCCACGTCCTTCCGGTCATCCCTGCGCTCGGCGTTGTTCTGGCGCGCCTCCTGGCGCTCCTCGTGGCGGTCCGGCGCGCGAATCTCCTGGCGGGCCGGCTCGCGCAGTTGAATCTTCTGGGACTGGGCGTGCGCGGAACCAGCGAGGAGCAGGGCGGCGACGAGGGCGGAGGAGAACGGCTTCAGCGTCTTCATGGTGGAGGCTCCCGGTGTGGGTTGCTGCGAACACCCCTCTGGACGGGAGGGCCGGGTTTTTATTTCACCGCCAACTGTCGAAAGGTTCCGTAGAGAGCGCTCAAGTCGTTCGCGAGCGCTCCGAGGCGGGCACGCAGCTCCGGTGGCTCGAGGACCTCGGCCCCCCGGCCGAGCAGGACGAGTTGTGAGAGGGCGATCGAAAGGCGTTCGAAGTCGATCATCACGGTGCCCGCGCGGATCCGTTCCCGCTCCGAGCCGGGGCGCATCGCCGCGAGTGCCTCGGCTCCCTCGGGGGTGAGACGCAGCGTCACCTCGTAACGGGCCCGCTGCGTCGCGAACCGTTTGCACCAGTCCTTCCAGAACGCCCGGAGGCTCGAACTCCGCGGGGCGCGCGAACGCGTCGGTGAGCATGCGCGCTCCCTCCACCCGTGCGCCGCGGAAGACCTTCGTCACGCCCTTGTCGTCGGCGACGAGGTACCAGTGGTCCCCCTTGATGACCAGGCCGTAGGGGTTGACCACCCGGGTGCTCCGCGCGCCCTCGAAGTCGCGGTAGGCCAGCCGGACCTTCCGGTCCTGGAAGACCGCCTCGCGGAGCACCGTCAGGTGGGGCACCGGGTCCTTCTCGCCGAACCACGAGGACCCATCGATGTGGAGCCGTTGCCGCGCGTGCTCGGCGGCCGTCCGCTGCACACTGGGGAGCGCCGCGGCGAGCTTCACCAGACCCGTGCGCAGCGGGCCCGCCAGGCCAATGTCGTCCAGGGCATCGATCGGATGCGCGCTCGCGAGCGCCTGGATTTCGGGCTCGGTGAGGCCCGTGAGGTTGGTGCGCCAGCCCGGGAGCAACCCGATGCCGCCCGCCGAGCCGGGCTGGGCGTACACGGGAATCCCCGCCGAGGAGAGCGCATCCAGGTCCCGGTAGATGGTGCGCGGCGACACCTCGAGGCGCCGGGAGAGTTCCTCGGCCGTGTGCAGCCGTTCATCCTGGAGCAGGAGCATCAGACTCACCAACCGGTCAGCGCGCATGGGTTCCCCAGGGTAGCGCCCATTCCTGACAGAAGGTGTCAACAATCGCCCGTTAGGGTCCCCGTCCACATCATTGGAGCTGGGGACGCTCGGCCCGGAGGAAGACGCCATGAAGAAGACGCTGGAGGGAAGGATCTGCCTGGTCGCTGGAGCCACACGCGGTGCGGGGCGCGCGATCGCCTGCACGCTCGGTGAGGCGGGGGCGACCGTCTACTGCACGGGCCGCAGCACCCGCGCGCAGACGGAGCGGGGCAAGGGGCCCGGTCCCTTCCTGGAGCTGGATCGCCGCCCCGAGACGATCGAGGAGACGGCCGAGCTGGTCACCGCGCGGGGGGGCAGGGGGATCGCCGTGCGCGCCGACCACACGGTGGAGTCCGAGGTCGAGGCCCTCTGCGCGCGCATCCGCGCCGAGCAGGGCAGGCTGGATGTGCTCGTGAATGACATCTGGGGCGGTGACGAGCTGACCGACTTCGGAGCGCCCTTCTGGAAGCTTTCCCTGGAGAAGGGGCACCTGCTGCTCGATCGGGCGGTCTGGTCCCACATCGTGACGAGCCGCCATGCCGTGCCCCTCATGCTCGAGGGGGAGCGTGGGTTGATCATCGAGGTGACCGATGGCGATCACTTCGGCTATCGGGGCAACCTGTTCTACGACCTGGCCAAGATGTCCGTCATCCGCCTCGCCTTCGCGATGGCCACCGAGTTCCGGAAGAAGCCCGGGATGACGGCACTCGCGGTGACGCCGGGCTTCCTCCGCTCGGAGACGATGCTCGAGCACTTCGGCGTCACCGAGGCGACGTGGCGGGATGGCGCGGCGAAGGATCCCAACTTCATCGCCTCGGAGACGCCGTACTACGTGGCGCGCGGAGTCGCGGCGCTCGCCGCGGATCCGGACGTCCGGCGCAAGGCGGGCCGCGTCTTCAGCTCCTGGGATCTCGCCCGGGAGTACGGCTTCACCGACGTGGACGGGCGGAAGCCGGACTGGGCGGCCCACTTCCGCGAGACGTACGGGCGCGTCTATCCGGTGGCGGATGAGCGCGCGTACGCCTCGTGGTTCGACGGTCCCATCGACATCGCGTTCCCGGACTTCATCAAGGACTGAGTCCGGGAGGGCCGCTCAGCCCCTCATCCAGCGGCCGTGGTAGAAGCGCGTGTAGAACTTGGCCCCGGTGCTGTCCTTGACGTCGAACTGCCCGTCGCCGTTGCCCTTGGCATCCCCCGGATCGTTCGCCTTGCAGGACACGCAGCGCAGCTTGTTGGGCCACACCGTGCTGCCGCCGTAGGGCTGGCCGTTGTAGGTGAGAGACTCGCCGTAGGCGACCCGGGAGTGCACGTGCTCGTCCCACGGGCCTCCCGTCTTGCCGGCGTAGCCGATGATCGTGTTCATCCCGACGCTCGTGCCCCAGGTAATCCCAGACGCGACGCTCGTCAGGTGCGCCATGATGGCCCGGTAGCCGTTGTTGCGGACCACCACGTAGTTGCCCAGCGTGTAGTAGCCCTCGCTGTCCGCATGGTCCCAGCCCGCCCACTCCACCGTGCCGGTGATCGCCGGGTACACGTTGGCGTTCTTATGCGCCGGCCAGTCGTTGGCGTAGTACTGGTTGAGCAGCCCCGTGTTGCACTTGCGGACGTGGTAGTTCTGCCCCCACCAACTCCCGTAGTTGCCGCTCATGGCGCTCCAGCCCGGATCCCCGGGGCGGAGGTTGTAGTACGTGCCGGAGTAGACCGTCGTGTAGCCGCTGTAGAACTTGTTCGTGTAGTCCCAGACCGTCTGCCAGAACATGCCACCCGGCTGGCCGAACTCGCACGCCGTCTGCTGCGCGGAGACGCCGGCCTCCTGCACGCCCTGCTCCTGCGTGGGCTCGCCGCCCTCCAGCGCCGTCAGCAGGATGCGCTCGGCCTGTGCACGCTGGTTGATGGCGAGCTGCTCCGCGGGGGGCGCGGCGTACTTCGCCTGCTCCACGGGCACCAGGTTCAGCGACTGCACGGAGCGCTGGGGCTGCTCGAAGCGCAGGCTGGCCAACACGCCCCGGGCGCGCGAGTCCAGCCCCGGCTCCATCGTCCACAGGCCGATCCGGTACACCCGATCCCCATCCGCCACGTACACCAGCGAGTACGGATCCGTGCCCGGCAAGCCGCTCACCACCGTGCCTCGCAGGCCCCGGCCCACCACCACCTCGGAGCGGGTGGGGGAGAACTCCTGGTACTTGCTCATCAGATCCTGAACCAGGCCTTCGATCTGGTCCGGTTTGATCTGATACGCCAGCGCGACGCGGGCCACCGGCGAGCGCTCATGCCCGCCGCTCATGGCACCACCCGGCTCGAACAGCGCGAAGCCGTAGGTGTTGAACAGCACCGGATCCTGCTGCACGCGCCAGTCGCTCGGCACCTCGATGGCGATGCCCGCCACGTCGTCGCGGACCGTCTGCGTCGTCACACCGAGCGCTTCGGCGGCCACGCCATCCGTCGGGGAAGTGTCCGTGGGGGGCTCACAGGCCACCAGCACCGCGGCACAAGACAAAAGGGTACCAAGGCGTTTCATCGCCGGCCTCGTCGTCAGGGGGAAGGGGGGACTGAGGCCACACCATACCCTGTCCGGGAGGTCTTGTTAAGCCGGTTTCTCGGGGAAAGAGAAAAACAAGCGCCCGCGGATAAGGCGCCGCTGGGCGCCGGCCCCGTGATGGAGGGGTGATCACCCGGCCTTGTTCAGCAGCTTCTGCCGGCGCCTCTTGGCGCCCGCCACCAGCAGCGACTGGTAGAGCGTCGGCAGGGCTCGCTGCACCAGATCGATCAGCACCGCGTCGGCGCCGATGAGCTGGCGCCGGCGATTCTTGAGAATGGCCTGGAGGATGTCCTGCGCCGCCTGCTCCGGCGAGGTGGCGAACGCCTTCTCGAAGTCGCTGTTGGACTGCTCATCCACCCAGCCCTTCCTCACCGTGAAGCGGGCGTTCCGGGCGATGTTCGTCTTGATGCCGCCGGGGTGCACGCTCGTCACGCCAATGGGGAGCTCCTCGATCTCCAGCTCCTGGCGCAGTGCCTCGGTGAAGCCCTTCACGGCGAACTTGGCGGCGTTGTAGGCGCCCTGCGTCGGCACGCCGATCAGCCCGAAGACGCTGGAGATGTTGACGATGTGCCCATCCCCCGCGGCCTTGAGGTGAGGCAGGAAGGCCTTGGTGCCGTGCACCACGCCCCAGAAGTTGATGTTCATGAGCCACTCGAAGTCCTCGTAGCGCATGTCCTCGATGGTGGAGCCCAGGGCCACGCCGGCGTTGTTGATGATGATGTTGACGCCGCCGAGGCTCACGCGCGACCTGGGCCGCCCACGTCTCGACCTCCCCGCGATGGGCCACGTCCACCCGGGCGGCGAGCACCTTCACGCCGGACTGGCCGCACAGGGCCTCCGTCTCCGCCAGCCCCTTCTCGTTCACGTCCGAGATGGCGACATGGCAGCCCTTCCGCGCCAGCAGCTTCGCCGTCGCCCGGCCGATTCCCGAGCCCGCGCCGGTGATCGCCGCGACCTTGCCCTGTACTGTCTTCATTCCTGACTCCCATGGGGTGGGGTGAGGGCCCCGTTGTGGTACGGTACGGTACCAGATGCAAGCCCCCCCCGAGTCAGACGGCCCAGGCCCTGGAAGTGCCGAGAACCCGAGCCGTATCCGGCTGCTCGAGGGGCTGGCGGCTTCGATCACCGAGAAGGGCTACGCCGCCACCACCATCGCGGACATCGTCCGGCATGCTCGGGTGTCCAAGCGCACCTTCTACGAGCATTTCGAGGACAAGGAGGCGTGCTTCCTCGCCTCGTACATGGCGGCCAGCGAGGAGACGCTGCGCGCGATCGCCACCGCCTCCGCCGTCCCGGGCCTGCCGTGGAAGGAGCGGCTCCAGGCCGCGACGCGTGCGTACCTGGACGCGCTCGAGGCGAAGCCCGCGGTGACGCGGACGTACCTGTTGGAGATCCACGCCGCGGGCCCGCGTGCGCTGCAGCTACGGCGCGAGGTGCACCAGCGCTTCGCCGAACAGCTTCGCGGACTGGTGCAGACGGCTCGGGGGGAGCACCCGGAGCTGCGCGCGCTCTCTCCGGCGATGGCGACGGCGCTCGTGGGAGGCATCAACGAGCTGGTCCTCGTCGCGGTCGAGAAGGGCCGCGCGGGCCAGCTCCGGGAGCTGGCGGAAACAGCGGTGGAGCTGGTGCGCGCGGTGCTCGTGGCCCCGGAGAAGTAGGGGCCTCCGAATCTCCCGGGCCTACTGCACGGGGGCGTGATCCGCGTTGTCCACGATGGAGCGGGCCCCGGAGGCGTGGGCGCAATGGGCACAACAGTAGAAGGTGCCGTTGGCCTCGATGCCATGGCCCAGCACCTTGCAGTCGCAGTGGGCGCAGACGGGCGCCAGCTTGTGGATGGCGCACTCGAAGCTGTCGAAGGTGTGGGTGACACCCGCGGTGATGACCTGGAAGGCCAGGTAGTACTCGTTGCCGCAAACCTCGCACTTGGCCATGGAAGCCTCCTGCGAGAAGAGTGGGGCCGGGCACGCCACGCGGCGAGCCACCTGCCCCCGGGTCCGAGCGGCTCGCGTCAGCCGCTGCTCCTCTCCCAGGCTTCCAGCCGTTCGCATGGCCGCTCGCCTCGCGGGCAGCGAGCACGAGGCGCTTGCTGCGTCACAGGCCCGGGACGGGCCGCTCGGGCCGGTCTCCATTCACGCCACCCGGGTTCTCCGCGGACGGGAGCACCCGCGGATCCGGAACGGCACCGCCGCCATCCAGCGCGTCGGATCGCGGCTCGGGAGGTGGCGGCTTCACCGTCCAGGCCGGGGTGAGCCCTTCCGAAGGCGGAGGCGTCTCCCCCGGACGGGCATTCCATGGCTGCGCGGCGGGAGGTGGCTCCACGGGAGCGGGGGGCGGCGAGCGCACGGCCGGGGCGGCGGCGGGAGGATCCGTCTTCCCGTTCGTCTCCCCGGACCTGGGCGCCGCCGTGGCGGACGGACGGACGGGCTCGGGCCGTGGCCGAAGCAGATCCGTCCATACCCACGTCACGGCGCCCCCGATGATCACGAGCGCCATGCCCACCTCCAGCCATCGCTCCCGGGTGAGCCGGGGCCGGTGGCCCGAGGCTCGTGAGGACGACGGCGGGACTGACTTCGACGGCTTGCTGGAGGGCATGGGAGTCCCGTTTCTACCAGGCCGCCGCCATCTCTGGCATCAGGCCCCTCCTGCGGCCCCGCATACCCAAGCCGGGGACGCCGAAGGACTGGCCGCTGCTGTTCGCCAGTTGGCCCATGGGGTTCGACGCCGAGGCGGAACCCCGGGCGGACACGGCCAGCGCCTTGTTGCCCACGATGAGCGCCGAGGCTCCCGTTTCCGCGGCCAGGGCCACGTAGGTCCACGCCGCCGCGGGCAGCATCGACGGGTAGTTCCACCACCAGTGGCCGCCCCACCGGCCCAGCATGCCGACGGGATCCCGGATACCGGAACCCGGTGTCCCCACCAGCACGTCGTGCGCGCCCGAGAGGGCATTCTGGCCGGGGATGTGATCCACGATCCATTGGCTGGCGGAGCCTCCCTCGTCGAAGGCCCCGGGCGCCTTGCCCGGCTCGTTGACGCGTCCCCAGGTGTTCGGCCCCTCCTCGTGCTGGAGGCCCGTCTCGCCCACGGCCGCCTTGTAGAGCACCGCCAGCGACGCCGTGGCCGCGGACACCACCGCTCCCACCAATCCGGCCTTGAGTGCTTCGGCCGGAGAGGCACCATTCACCGTGGCTATCAGGAAGCCCGAGCCGAACCCGATGGCCGCGTTGGCCGCGATGTAGAGCAGGGGACTGGCGATGCCTCCGGTGGCCACGGTGAGCACGGCCGCCACCGCGATGAGGGCACTGGTGGCCACGCCTCGCAGGTAGCCCTGAAGGTCTCCTTGCATCAGCGAGCCCATGGTGGCGAAGGGCAGGGCCATCACGCCTCCGATGAGGGGCACCTTCGACAAGACCCGCGCCACCGAGTGAAGTCCCTTGCCCACCGACGAGAAGAACTTCCCGATGGACTTGAAGAAGCCCAGGCCGTCGATGTCCGTGAAGTTGACCGGATCATTCGCCGCGTAGGCGTAGCGGTTGAGTCCCACGTTGCGCGAGGTGGGCACCGTCGGGTCCGGCGAGATGAACCGGCCCAGCACCGGATCGAAGTAGCGCGCGTGCAGGTAGAACAGGCCGGTCTCGTCCTGGAACTGGCCGGTATACCCCCGCGCCTCGAGCTGCGCGGAGGAGGCCGACTTCAGGCCGCCATACGGCTCGTAGGACTGCTGCTGCACCTCGTTGCCGCCGCCGTCCGTGACGGACAGCACCGAGCCCAGGTGGTCGGTGTGCAGCCACCGCGTCAGCGTGCCCGTGCGTTTGGCCACCAGCGAGCCGCCCAGCGAGATGTACTTCGTCGCCGTCCCGCCGGTGACCTGGTAGTCGTCGCCGAGGTAGAGGGTGGTGGCGCCGCTGCCCGTCTGCTTCTTCAACCGCACGCCGTCCGCGTCGTACGTCATCCGCGTGCTGTTGATGAGCACCGGGCGGTTGTCGGCGTCCCAGGTGTAGGTGCGCCCACCGCCGGACACCAGGTTGCCGTTGGCGTCATAGGCGTAGCTGCTCCCCAGGGCCCCCACCACCGCGTGGGGCCGGGCCTGTCCCGGCGCGGGGTACTGGTAGCTGCCCACCTGCGTGCTCGACGTCAGGTTGCCGGTGGCGTCATACGCGAAGACCTGGTTCTGGAGGGTGGCGAGGTCCAGCGTCGACGTCAGCCGGTGCAGCGAGTCATAGCCGTACGACATCCCCTGGTTGCCGGAGGGGCCGTTGATCCGGGAGATCTTCCCCTCCGCGTCGCGCGAGTAGGCGAGCGAGAAGAACGGCGTGCCGCTCACCTCGTAGGCCACCGTGCCGCTGCAGGAGCCACCGGAGTAGCAGCCCTGGTCCAGCGTGTGGGTGCCACTGGTGGCCGCGGTGTAGCTGATGCGAGAGAGCACGCCGCAGGCGTCGTCGTTGTAGGCGGCCGCGGTGGTGCTGCCCGGAGCGCGCAGCCGCAGGTAGGTGTCGCCCGTGCCGCTCGAGCCCGCCACCCCGCAGGTGCCGATGTCGAGCGTCTCTCCCGCGGTGAGGCCCACCGAGCACGCGATCGTGTTCTGCGTGGCGCTGCTGGTGTTGGCCGCCGAGTAGGCCGGGCACGTGCCGCTGCGCCCCCCGCGCCCGCTGGAGATGGACGTCAGCCACTGGCGCTCGCGCGAGTAGCCGCGCGTGGTCACGGTGCCATTGGCGTTGACCTGCCGGGTGACATCGCCCCAGGGCGTGTACTTCACGTCCGCGACGATGCCGGGGATGAAGCGCAGGCGGCCGGCCTCGTCATAGCCCAGGGGCGAGGACGTGGAGCCCACCCGATCTCCGTCCGGGTAGGCCGTCCACAGGAGCCGTCCACCCGTGTCGTAGCCCTTGAGGAAGGTGTAGGGGACGCCATCCACGGTGCGCGTGCCCCGCACCAGGTTGCCGCCCGCGTCGTAGCCGTAGGAGGCCGTGCCGGAGCCATCCACCAGCCCCGTCAGCCGTCCCACGTTCACCTCGCCGGCGCGCGCCTCGTCGTAGCGCCACTGCACCGTCACCGCGTTCACGGTCCCCGGCTGCGTGGTCTTGCTCACCCGGCGGCCGAGCGCGTCATGGACGTACTGCGTCCGGATGCCCCGCGCGTCCGTGTGGGCGATCTCCTGGCCCGCGGCGTCGTATTCGAACGTCCACGTGCCGAGATCCGGATCCGTGGCGCGCGTCTTGCGGCCCAGCGAGTCGTAGGCGAACGTCGAGGTGTTGCCCGCCGGATCCACCACGCGCACGAGCTTGCCGCGCAGGTCGTAGGTATAGGCCGTCTTCTCCGTGGCGGAGCCGTTGAGCTCGCGGTGCTCCACCACCCGGCCGAACACATCGAGCACGTCCACCTGCTGGTGGCCCAGCTCGTCGGTGGTGGTCACCTGGTGCAGGTTGTAGGCGCGCGCCTGGCCCTGGCCGTCGGGGTGCGTCACCCGGACGACGCGGTCGAGCGCGTCATACGCCAGGGTGGTCCAGGCCGGGCTCTCGTTGGCGTAGTACGGCGCGGAGCGGTAGGCGTGCTCCCCTCGCTCGTTGAAGGTGACGTCCTCGCGGATGTCCTGGCCCGCGCCGGGGCCTCGCCGCTCCACGCGCCAGGGCCGCCCCAGCCCATCCATCCAGGTGCGCGTCCAGAGGTTCCCGGCGCCCGCGGGGCCCGGCGTCTCCGTCTGCACGTACTGGCCCCAGGCATTGCCGAAGCCCACGTACGAGCGCAGCTCGAAACCGCCTCCGGGCAGGTCCGTGCGGATCGGCCGGCAGAGCGCGTCGTACTGGGTGGAGGTGGTCAGCGTGTTGACGTCCGTGGCGGACGTCTGGCCCCAGCAGACCACGTCCCACCCCAGCGAGGTCACCTGCCCCAGGGGATTGGTCACCGACGTCATGTAGCCGTAGGTGGCGTCATACGTGCGCTGGGTGCGCGCCCCCAGCTCGTTGAGCTCGGCGATGACGCGGCCGGCGCTGTCGTGCTTCGCGCGCGTCAGCACGTAGGCATTCGCGGTGTCGAGCCAGCGCGCCGTCTTCACCAGATCGCCGCGCACCGGCGCCCGGTCCCACGTGGACGAGGCCTCGGCGGACGCATTGTCGATGTCGTAGTCGTAGTAGTAGAGCAGTTGCGAGAGCAGCGCTCCGCCGGTGCCGAGCCCGGCGAACGTGTCCGTCACCGCCGGCTTGCCCACGATGTAGTCGGTGGTGTTGGGCCGGAACATGTAGCGCACGGTGGTCTCGTCCCCCGGGACCTGCGTGTGCGGATCCACCTGCTCCTGCGTCACGTTGCCGTAGGCATCGAAGCCGCGCGTGGTGACGGCGCTCTCGGCGAAGTTCCCCGAGGCGTCATACCGGTAGAGGATCTGCCGGGTGTTCAACGACGTGTAGGGGATGGCCGAGCCGTTGGTGGTGTACTCGTTGTAGATGACCGAGAGCGTCGTGCCCGTGCCCGCGTACTGGTAGAGCCACTCCACCTTGGAGATGGAGCCGTAGTCCTGCTTGAAGTACGTGTCGTTGTAGGGGCAGGCGGACTCGCCGGAGATGCAGGGCCGCACCTCCCGGACGTAGCGGAAGCCGAGGAAGCGCCGCTCCAGGCGATCATAGAGGCCACCCGAGTAGGTGTAGTTCGTCGTCGACGTGCCGCCCCGGCCGTCCTGCACCGTCACCGACGTCACGGTGGGCAGGGGCGGGGGGTTGTTGGTGTTGGACCACCGCGAGGCGGAGGCGTACTGAATCCGCGTGGTGGCGCCCAGGCTGCTGGTGAAGGAGCTGAGCAGATCCGGCGTGGAGCCGCTCGCCACGTAGGAGATGAGGGCCATCTTCCCGCCGTTGCTCCACCCCTGGACGAGGTCCGTCTTGCCATCCCCGCTCACGTCCATGGGCCAGAAGCCCACCGCGTTGACGCCCTGGTTGCCCGCGGTGCCCACGGCCGGGCCGAAGCCGGAGCGATTGGAGGGGTGGACGATGAAGTCCAGCCGGCCGTTGTTGTTCCACCCCTGCACGAGGTCCGTCCGGCCATCGCCGTTGACGTCCATGGGCCAGAAGCCCACCGCGCTGGCTCCCTCTTGCGTCCCGGTGTGGCGCGCGGCCTCGAACTGGGTGCCGTTGGACAGGTAGGTGATGAGGCCCAGCGTGCCGTTGTTGCTCCACCCCTGGACGAAGTCCGTCTTGCCGTCGCCATTCACGTCCATGGGCCAGAAGCCCACCGCGCTCGCGCCCTGGCCCGTCGTGAAGCCCACGCCCGCGTGGAAGCCCGCGCCGTGGGCCTGGTAGGTGACGAGGACCAGCGTGCCGTTGTTGCTCCACCCCTGCACGAGGTCCGTCTTGCCGTCGCCATTCGCGTCCATGGGCCAGAAGCCCACCGCGCCCACGCCCTGGCCCGTCCAGGAGTGGAGGGGGCTGCCGAAGGTGGTGCCGTTGGACAGGTAGGTGATGAGGCCCAGCGAGCCGTTGTTGTTCCACCCCTGCACGAGGTCCGTCTTGCCGTCGCCATTCGCGTCCATGGGCCAGAAGCCCACCGCGCCCACGCCCTGGCCCGTCGAATAGCCGGTGCCCGCGTAGAAGCCGGAGCCGTGGGACTTGTAGACGATGAGGACCAGCCAGCCGTTGTTGTTCCACCCCTGGACGAGGTCCGTCCTGCCGTCTCCATCCACGTCCATGGGCCAGAAGCCCACCGCGCCCGAGCCGTCACTCATCAACTGGTTGTTGGTGCGGTTGAGGCCGTTTCCATCGGACAGGTAGGTGATGAGGCCCAGCCGTCCGTTGTTGTTCCAGGCCTGGACGAGGTCCGTCTTGCCGTCGCCATTCACGTCCATGGGCAGGACCGCCAGCGAGTCGGCGCCCTCGATGGACGTGCGGTTGGAGGCCGTGACGAGCTGGTTGCTGCCGGCCGAGTACGAGAGGCTTGTCGGCGGCAGGCTCGTCCCGCCCGTCACGGCGCCCGACGTGCTCAGCACCACGTCCCGTCCGTACTGCGTGAACTGCGTGAGCTGCGAGGCACCCGTCACCGGGTTGTTCTGGTAGCTCAGCGCATACGCCCGGGCGCGCTGGCCGCCCACCCGCACCTCCACCGTCTTGAGCCGGCCATGGAGCGTCTCGAAGCCGATGCCATTGGACGTCAGCTCCCGGTCCGGGCGGGCCTCCCAGTACAGCTTGACGAGCGTGCCCCCGTAATTCACCGAGTCCGGCACCACCCAGCAGCACCCGATCGGGTTCTGCGCCCAGTTGTACATCACCGTGTTGCCGTGGGTGTCCCGCACCTCGGTGAGGCCGTACCGCCAGGTGTACCAACCGCCCCACTTCGGCACGTCGTGGATGGGGCGGAACGTCGCCCGCATTCCATCCTTGCTCCAGACGTACCAGGCGCCGCTGGCGTCGAGCTTGATGCGGGTATAGCTCTCGAGCTTCGTCGAGTGCGTGCCGCCCGTGGTGCAGCTCGGGCTCACGCTGCCGCTGGCGCACGGCACGAGCTCCTCGCCGTCCAGCAGGAAGATGTCCGACCCATCGTAGTTGGGGGCGCCCTTGCCGCGGCTGGTCCGCTCGATGACGCGGAAGCCCGACAGGTTCCAGCCCACTCCCACCAGGCCGTTCACCGTGGACGAGGAGTACTGCAGCCCCAGCGCCGGCTCCATTCCCTGGTAGGGAGGAACCGCGAAGGGGATGGACTCCTGATACGTCCCGAAGAAGCCATCCACCTTCTTGTCGGTGCCCTGCGCAACCGCGAGCGACGAGACCGTCACCCCCAGCAGCACCCACAGCGCCCACTTCTCCGAAAAAGCCCGGGATTTCGAGAACAAGCTGTACCCCTCGTCAATCCGCGAAAGATACAGGAAGGCTGGAAATCTTTGAAGAGGGGGTTTTTACGTAGTGGCCCGAGCGGCTACCTCCACCACCCTGGAGGAGGCTGGCGGAAGGTTCGCTTCACCTTGCTCCACTTGCCATAGACGACGTGGAGTCCGCAGGAGGCGCAGATATGCTGCCCCCACCCTCGGGGAGGATGCGGTGAAGACCATCCAGACGCTCATCATGGAGTGGCTCGACGCTCAGACGCGGCTCTTCCAGGAGGCGATCGAGAAACGGAAGGCCGAGTACCTGAAGAAGAAATGGGCCTGGAGCGACAAGGCGGTGAGCGACTTCAACCGCCGGCTGGACGAGCTCAGCGCGATCCACTCCTCCGTGCTCACCGAGTTGAGCGCCGGCAAGGCCTACGGCAACGACCTGCTCAACCTGGCCAACATCGTCTTCAACGAGGCGGGCTCGGTGAGCAAGAACGCCAAGGTGGCGGTCGCCTATGCGTGGCTCAACCGCACGCGCGGGGCCATGCGCGAGCCAAAATCCGCCGCGGAGATCAGCCACTACATCCCCTTGTTGGAGCGTTGGAACGGGCTGAACGACATCCAGCGGATGACCTTCCTGCCCAACTTCGCCCTGTGTTTGAACGCAGCCCGGCAGCGGCTCGCTGATGGTGCGCCGGCGAAGAACGACCCCACCCGGGGGGCGACCCACTGGGTCAGTCCGATCGCCCTCGATCCCTACAAGAACCAGGCGGGCCGTTATGCACGCACGGTGGGAAAGGCGGCCAACCGGGCATTTCCCACCTGGGCACGCGGCAACAGCGACCCCGAGGTGGAGAAGATGAAGAAGCTCAGCCAGGTGAAGCCGACGTATGCCGAACTCACCGTGCCGGGCGTCGATCAGACCGAGTTCCTCTTCTATGTCGGCGTCAACTACTAGGTGCGCACTCATGGGAAACTCCAAGATGTCGCGCACCGTGCTCGTGCTGTGGGTCCTGGTGGCGGGTTGTGAAGATCGCAAGCCCCTCGAGACGCCTCGGACTCCACCTCGTATCGAGAGCAGCCAGCCCACGGTCCCGGAACCGCCAGCGCCCCAGCGGAGCGATGCGCAGGAGGTCTCCTCTGACGCGGGTGCGGACCCCGTTCCCGGCCCGGGCCCTACCGAGGCCGCGGGCATTCCCGGGTCCGTTCTTTCACCCGACAAGCGCTTCGCCCTGGTCGTGCCCGAAGGAGACCGGGTTCGTCACATCGATGTCCACGATGCGTCCAGTCAGCGGCGGCTCACGCGCATCACCCTCGACAAGGCCACCGTCGTGCGCTCGACGAGCGCACGTGTCCGGTGGACCGCGGGCAATCACATCCTGTTGACCTGGACCGCGGGGAGTGACGCCGCCAGCGGGATTGTCTACGGCACGGATGGGAAGACCCTGCTCGAGGTGACGGGCCCGGCGATGGAGGTGTCGCCCTCGATGAGGTACCTCGCCACCTTCCCAACGCTCTTCGCGGCTCCACCCATCATCGAGGTCTACGATCTGTCCGCCGGACGCAAGGTGGCACGAAGGGCCGCGAGCGATGGCACCTTCTGGGTGGTGGATGAGCTCGGGTGGAAGGGGCAGCAACTCGTGGCGAGCTGCCGGGACCAGAAGGAGCAGATCCAGGAAGTTCGCATCGATCTCGACGCCCCCCCGTGAACTCCGCGCGTCACACGAGCTGGAGAAGGGCGCGGCCAAAGCCCTCGGGGTCATCCTCGCTGAACGCGTGCCCGGAGTCCGGCACCGTGATGACGGGAATCCCGGAGGCCGCCACCTGGCGCGCCGTCTCGTGGGTGGCCGCGTCGCTGCGCCCACCGAGGATGTAGCCCTTGCGCTCGAGGGGCAGGGCGGCGAAGCGCTCCAGCATGTGCGCTCCGTGGTGGACGAGCGACACGGCGCTCCGGTGGAAGGCGAGGGGATCCGCCTGCTGGAGGGTCTCCCGGTACCAGGCCGAGGAGGTCTGGCGAATCCAGCCGTCCCAGTCGCGGAGGAACTTCTCCGCCGGGGTGGCGGCGGCCCGGGCGCTGCCGGTGGCGTCCTCGGGCCGGAGGTTCGGCTCGGCGAGCACGAGCGCATGCAACGGGCGGCCGTCCCGCTGGAGGCACTCGGCGAGCAGCACGGCCAGCGTGCCGCCCATGCTGTGGCCCACCAGGACGAGGGGTCCCGGCTCCGAGCCGAGCAGCGCCGTCAGCAGCTCCGCCTGCTCGCTCAAGTCGTAGCTGAAGTCCGTCGGCCGCTCGCTCTGGCCGAAGCCCACGAGGTCCACCCAGAGGCTCGCGCGTCCCTGGAGCGCCGCGCTGCGTGCGACGGGCGGCCAGTCCCGGTTTCCGGCACACCCGAGCCCGTGCACATAGACGAGGAGCGGACCCGAGCCCGGTGAGCGGCCCATCGCCAGCCGGGGCGTTCCGCGAGGCATGGAGGGAGGAAGAGGAGGCATGCCTCACCGGACGTAGGGGGAGAGGGGCTTCAGCCAGACGACCACGGCGGCTGCCCCGGCATCGGGCACACCGAGCACGCGGTCGCCGAGATAGCTGGCCCGCCCCAGGCGCGGCTTCATCCGCGTGGTGGCCTCCGCGCCCTTTTCCGCCGCCTGGACGCAGGCTTCCCAGGCCTGGGCGAGCGGCTGGCCATTCTTCAGCGCTCGCGCGAACGCGTCCGCGGCGGGATGCAGGGCATCGAGCATCGTGCGGTCTCCGGGGCGGGCGCCACCGAGCTCCGCCACGGCCTCGACACCGGCCCGGAAGGCCTCGGCCCAGGCGCTCGCATCCGGCCGCTCGTGCGCGAGGTGCCGGGCGGCGCGCAGCAGCGCGGTGGCGTAGAAGGGCCCCGAGCTCCCGCCGATGCTGCGGCGCAGGGCCTCGCCCATCGCCGTCAGTGCCCGGGCGGGACTCGACCAGGAGGAGTCGGGCAGGGCGCGCAGGGCCGCCGCGCCGCGCGCCAGGCTGATGCCGAGGTCTCCATCTCCCGCCGCGCTGTCGAGCTCGGTCAGACGCGGTTCCGCCGCCTCGAGTGCATCGGCGACCGCCAGGACGGCCTGTTTGAACCGGGCCATCTCGGGATGCGCCGCGTTGGCGGCCTCGGGTGCTGGCGTCGCGGGCGCCACGGGCTGGATCCGGCGAACCGGGGCGAGCTTGCCATTGCGCGGCCAGGCCGGTGCGGTGGTGACCGCGTCGAGCCGGCGCAGCCGCTCGTCGTCCACCCGCAGCACGGTCAGCGAACAGCCCGGCATCTCCAGCGCCGTCAGGAACGAGCCGCACCAGGCCCGTTCCACGACGATGCCTTGTTCGCGCAGCACGGCCAGGGCGCGGCGGGCGATGATCGCCAGCTCCATGGGCGGAGTGCCCCCCAGGCCGTTGACCAGCAGGGCCACGCGCTCACCCGCGACGATGCGCCGATCCTCGAGAATGGTCGTCAGCAGGGTGTCCACCAGCGCGTCGGCCGGCTGCATGGGGACGCGCCGCACGCCCTGTTCACCATGGATGCCCAGCCCGAGCTTCCATCTCGTCCTCGCCGAGCGTGAAGCCGGGCCGGCCCGCGGCGGGCACGGTGCAGGGGCCGAGCCCGACGCCCATGGAGCCGAGCCCGGCGGCGGTGGCGGCGGCTTCCCGTGAGACCTCCGCGAGCGAGGCGCCCGAGGCGGAGGCGGCGCCGGCCACCTTGTGCACCAGCACGGTTCCGGCGATTCCGCGGCGGCGCTCGGGCTCGACGGTGTCATGCAGGGAGACATCATCGGCGACGATGACGATCTCCACCGGGATGCCCTCCGTGCGGGCCAGCTCGGCGGCGAGGCCGAAGTTCAGCCGGTCGCCGGTATAGTTCTTCACGACGAGGAGCGCGCCCGCCGGACCCGAGACCGCGCGGATCGCGGCCAGGACGGCGTCGGTGCTGGGCGAGGTGAACACGTCGCCAGCGACCGCCGCGTGCAGCATGCCGGTGCCCACATAGCCCGCGTGCGCGGGTTCGTGTCCGCTGCCACCTCCGGAGATCACCGCGACCTCACGTTGCCGGGGGTCCGCGGGAATGTTCGCGCGGACGACCACGGATTCGCCCTCCAGCAGCGCCTGCTCCGGAGAGAGCGACACCAGACCCTCGAGCATCTCCCCCACGACGGCGCGCGGGGCATTGACGAGTTTCTTCATGCGCGCACGGTGGACGCACGACCCGGTCGCGTCAAGCCCGGGAAGCGCTACACTCGCTGCCCCATGCAGAGCAAAGCCACCACTGTCGACCAATACCTCGCCTCGCTCCCGGAGGATCGCCGCGCGGCCATCTCCGCCGTGCGCGACGTCATCCTCGAGAACCTCGATGAGAAGTACGAGGAGGGCATCCAGTACGGGATGATCGGCTACTACGTCCCGCACAAGGTGTTCCCCGCGGGCTACCACTGCGATCCGAAGCAGCCGCTGCCGTTCGCCGCGCTGGCCTCGCAGAAGAACCACATGGCCGTCTACCTGATGGGCATCTACGGCGAGCCGAAGCAGGAGAAATGGTTCCGCGACGCCTGGACGAAGACGGGCAAGAAGCTCGACATGGGCAAGTCGTGCGTGCGCTTCAAGAAGCTCGAGGACGTCGCGCTCGACGTGCTCGGCGAGGCCATCCGCCGTGCGCCCGCGAAGGCGTATATCCAGCAGTACGAGTCGGTGATCCGGCCGCCGGAGAAGAAGAAGAAGGCGCCGGCCGCCGCGAAGAGCAAACCGGCCGCGAAGAAGGCAGCGGCGAAGAAGCCCGCGGCGAAAAAGACGGCGGCGAAGAAGACGGCGGCGAAGAAGCGGTGAGGAGAGGAGGGCGGTTCCATGGCGGACACGAAGCGCGAGAAGGTGCGGAAGCTGGGTCCATTCCGGCTCGGCAGGGCGCACGGGAACACAGACGAGTTGGAGTTCATGAGGCTGGGCCCGCTCTACGAGGCTCGCAACGAGCGCACGGGGGCGGCGGCGGTGGTGCTGGTACCGGGGCCGCACGTGGGCTGGAAGCCCACCGAGGATTGGACGGTGCGAGCCACCTGCAAGGCCTCCTCGTCCTACGTGGCGCTGGAGGTGGAGCAGGGGCCCCCACGGAGCCAACTGAAGGACCTGAGCAGGCTGTTGGAACTGCTCACCTCGGTCTCCTTGCGGATGAAGTACATGGAACCGGTGCAACGCCACCTGACGAGTGGAGCGAGGACACGGAAGCAAAGGGGGGAGGCGCGGAGGAGGGTGTGGCCGGTGGTGGCCTACGGGCTCGCGGTCGGCATCGCGACGCTGGTGCTCTTCCTGGGGGTGGAAGCCTGGAGGGCGAACATGGGGGCGCCGAAGGGTGCGCAGCCCGTGGCCGCCGGGGTGGCGGTGCAGGCGGTGGTGGAGAGCCAGTCGCCCACGCTGGCGGCCAAGATCAACGATGGCGCGTCGATCATCGCCTACCCCCTGCCGGACAAGCCGTTCAGCGATCAGGCGAAGGCGCCTTGTGAGGACGACGAGGTGCAAATCAAGGGGGGTTGTTGGGTGGAACTGGCCAGGCGCCCACCTTGTTCGAAGAATCAGGCGGAGTACGGAGGGAAGTGCTACCTGCCGATCTCGGCACGCTCGAGGAAGCCGCGCGAGCCGCAGTCCCTCCATCCGTGAGTCGCGTTCCACCCCAGGTGAAATCCACGGCCACCTGGGGCCGGAAATAAATCCGCACCAGGTCGAGTTGACAGGGCCGCTCGCTGTCTTAAGTGCAGACGGCGTTTGGAACAAAACCGTTCGTTTCATGGGGTGAGGTCGTGACTCAACCAATGATCCGGATCGAAGGACTGACCAAGACCTACGGGGCCACGCAGGCACTGCGAGGGGTCAGCTTCGAAGTCCCCCGAGGACAGGTGGTGGGGTTCCTCGGGCCCAATGGGGCCGGCAAATCCACCACGATGAAGATACTCGCTGGCTTCGTGACGCCCACGTCCGGCACGGCGAGTGTCAATGGCATCGACGTCTCCGTCGATCCGGTCGCGTCCCGGCGATTGATCGGGTACCTGCCGGAGAACAATCCCCTCTACGAGGAGATGATGGTCCGGGACTTCCTGGACTTCATCGCCGACGTGCGGGGCATTCCCAAGGCCCGACGCGCCGAGCGGATCCGCAGCACGGTGGAGCGCTGCGGCCTTCGCGCGGTGCTGGGCAAGGACATCCACCAGCTCTCGAAGGGCTACCGGCAACGTGTGGGCCTGGCGCAGGCCATCGTGCACGATCCGGATCTGCTCATCCTCGACGAGCCGACCACGGGTCTGGATCCCAATCAGATCGTCGAGATCCGCGGCCTCATCAAGGAGCTGGGGAAGGAGAAGACGGTCATCCTCAGCACGCACATCCTCAGCGAGGTGCAGAGTACCTGCAGCCGGGTGCTCATCATCAACGACGGACGCCTGGTCGCGGACGACGCGCCGGAGCGGCTGGGGAAGGGCGAGGGCGGCACGGTCACCGTCGTGCTCGCGTCGAGGACGGGAGCCACGCTGCACCCGGACGAGGTCCGCTCGGTGCTCGAGCGCGTGGCTGGCGTCACGGGCGTGGAGCCGGCAGAGGGGGAGGGGAGTGGGACGTTGGGCTTCCGGCTGCGGTACGGCGACGAGGACATCCGCCGTTCGCTCTTCGATGCCGCCGTGCGCCACGAGCTCTGTCTGCTCGAGGTGAAGCGGCAGCACGTCAGTCTGGAAGAGACGTTCCGCAAGCTCACCGGAGGCGAGGGGCCACGCGCCCCCCAATCCCCTCAGGTACCGCCCTTGGCGGCCTGAGCTGACTCCGAGACATCCGACATCACGAGGTAGAGAATGGGAACGACACTGGCCGTCGCCAGGCGTGAGTTCAGGAGTTTCTTCAACTCGCCCGTCGCGTACATCGTCATCGGCGTGTTCCTGGTCGTGGCGGGATGGCTGTATTTCAGTACCGTCTTCATCGCCGGACAGGCCTCGCTGCGGGCGTTCTTCAGCATCGCCCCGGTGCTGTTCGTCGTCTTCGCTCCGGCGGTGACGATGCGGCTGCTGGCCGAGGAGCGCAAGAGCGGCACGCTGGAGCTGCTGCTCAGCATGCCCCTGCGGGACTGGGAGGTGGTGGCGGGCAAGTTCCTCGCGGCGCTGGGGATGGTCGCGGTGGGCCTGCTGTGGACGCTGCCCTATCCGCTCACCGTGGCGGGCCTCACCGCCGAGGGCGCCCGGTTCGACTGGGGCCCGGTGGTGATGGGCTACCTGGGGCTGTTGCTCATGGCCTCCAGCTTCCTGTCCCTCGGGCTCTGGGCGAGCGCCCTCAGCCGCAACCAGATCGTCGGCTTCATCATCGGTCTGTTGCTGTGCTTCGCCTTCTACTTCATCGACAAGTTCGCGATGGTGCTGCCCGAGTCGATCGGTGAGCTGCTCCAGTACCTCTCGGCCGACTACCACTTCGCGAACATCGCGCGCGGCGTGCTGGATACGCGTGATCTCCTTTTCTACCTGTCGCTCACGGCCGTGGGACTCGCGCTGACCACGCGCACCCTGGGCAACGTCCGTCAGTGAGGTCGACGATGAAACCCGGTTCCTCCAACGCGAACATCTTCCTCGCGGCGGCCATTGGCTGCCTGGTGTTGATCAACATCCTCGGTCTGCGCACGTTCGGCCGCTTCGATGCGACCCGTGACGGGCTCTACACGCTGGCGCAGGCCTCAAAAGACACGATGGCGGGGCTCGAGGATCCCGTCACCGTCACGGCGTACTTCACCGAGGAGCTTCCGCCTCCCTACTCGAGCAACGCGCGCTATGTGCGCGACCTGCTCGAGGAAGCCTCCGGGCCGCCTCCAAGGGCCGGCTCTCCTTCGAGTTCCTGGACCCCATGAGCCAGGAGACCGCCGAGGACCAGGAGACCAAGCGGGAGACGAAGCGCGACATCTTCGGCCGGGTCTTCCGCGAGCCGACCTCGGTGGAGCGCGAGCTGGCGCAGGTGGGCGTCCAGCCCGTGGAGATCCGCGTCATCGAGGATGATCAGATGCAGACGAAGCGCGCCTACATGGGCATCGTCATCAAGCATCAGGAGAAGAAGGAGGTCATCCCCGTCGTCCAGGACATCCGGACGCTCGAGTACGACCTGACGTCGCTGGTGCGCAAGCTGACGCGCCCGAAGACGCCGGTGCTCGGGGTGGTGCAGGGGCATGACGCGCCCGCGCTCCACGAGAAGCTCACGCGGCTGCAGACGTTGCTCAGCCAGATGTACGAGGTCCGCCCGGTGGACCTGTCCGGCAAGGAGCGCGTGGACGCGGACGTGGACGCGCTGCTCGTCATCGGCCCGAAGACGGCGTTCCAGAAGAACGAGCTGAAGGCCATCGATCAGTTCGTGATGGAGGGCCGGAGCGTGGCGTTCTTCCTCGACTCCGTCCAGGTGGACCTGAAGACCTTCGAGCCGAGCGAAGCCACGCATGGGCTCGGGCCCCTGCTGGAGACGTGGGGCATCACGGTCGGGGAGCGGCTGGTGGCGGATGTCGAGTCGGCCCAGCTCAGCGTCCAGGAGCGCCGCGGCTTCATGGTCGTCTCGATGCCGGTGCAGTACCCGTTCATCCCGCTGCTCGAGCGGCTCGAGGGCGACAGCCCCGTCACCGAGGGCCTCTCGGGGGTCTCCCTGCCGTTCAGCACGGCCGTCACCGCCACCGCGCCCGAGGGGGCCCAGGTGACGGTGCTCGCGAAGTCCTCGCGGAAGAGCTGGCTGGAGAGCAAGCCCTACAACATCGATCCGCGGCGCGACTGGCGCTCGGAGACGATCACCCCGGACGGTCCGCACCCGCTCATGGTGCAGGTGAGCGGGAAGCTGAAGAGCCACTTCGCCGCTGAGGCGCAGGCCAGCACCGCCAGCGGTACGCCCGTGCTCGCGGAGAGCAAGGGAGAGCCGCGGGTCATCGTGGCGGGCGGCTCGGCGGCGCTGTGGGACGACTTCATGGGCCGGCCGAACCAGGCGCTGCTCCTGAACGTCGCGGACTGGTTGCTGCTGGATCCCGCGCTCCTGGCGATGCGCACCCGCGGCCTCGCCGAGGCGCCGCTCCAGCCCGAGCTGAGCGCCACGACGCGCAACGCGGTCAAGTTCGGCAATGCCTTCGGGATTCCCTTCGCGCTCGCCGCCTTCGGGCTCGTCCGCTGGCGGATGCGGGAGTCGCGCCGGGCCACTGTCACCGTCTGAAGCAAAGCGGAGGAAGATCCATGAAGAGAGGAACGCTCATCGCCCTTGGCGCGTTCGCCGTGCTGCTCGTGCTGGTGCTCGCCACCCGGGAGCGGCAGGTCAGCGTGGGGGTCCGCAAGCTGGAACTGCCGAAGTTGGACAAGGCCCAGGTCACGGCGCTGGAGGCTCACGGGGGCCCGCAGTGCCTCCCTCCGCAAGGAGGGTGAGGGTTGGATCGTGATGGACCCGGGCAAGCCGGACACGAAGTACGCCGCGGACGAGCGCCTGGTGACCGGCGTGCTCGAGGCGCTCGGGGAGGTGAAGAACCCGGACTTCGTCACCGACCGGGCCGAGCGGCTGGCGGAGTACGAGCTGGATGATGCGAAGGGGTTGAAGCTCGAGGTCACCCAGGGCGGTGGTCCGGCCGTGAAGCTGGTGCTCGGGAAGACGGCCAGGAACGGCGGGGTGTACCTCCGTCAGGTGGGCAGCAACGACGTCTTCGCGCACCGGGGCCGGTTGGACTGGACCGTGCGCAAGGAGCTCAAGGACTGGCGCAAGCGTCAGCTCCTGTCGCTGAAGACGGAGGACCTCTCCCAGCTCGTCCTCCGTTCGAAGGACGGAGGGAGTGTAACGGTGAAGGCTGGAGCGAACCCGGGCGAGTGGAGCCTCGCGGAGGGGACGCAGACGCCCGCGGGCTTCCGGTTCAGCTCGCAGACGGCCCAACAGCTCGCGCAGCAGTTGGCGAGCCTGTCCGCGCAGGACTTCCTCGAGGGTGAGGCCGCGGCGGATGCGGTCACGGGGCTCGCCGAGGCGCACGACAGCGTGGAGGCGCACCTGAAGGACGGCAAGAAGGTGGTGGTGCACCTGGGCCGGCAGCCCGAGGCGAAGGACGGTTCGGCCACCGTCGCGGCCCGCGTCGAGGGAGACGCGCAGGTGTATCAGCTCCCGCGGTACACCGCCTCGCAGCTTCGCAAGCGCCTCGTGGACTTCCGGGACATGAGCCTCCTCGGTTTCGAGCCGGCGAAGGTGACGAAGCTGAAGGTCCAGGCCGGAGGCAGGACGGCCGTGGTGGTGAAGGAAGGGGAGGGGTGGAAGCTCACCGAACCGGGAAAGCTCCCGGACGGCTTCGAGTTCGACCCCTCGCAGGTGGACGTGCAGCTCGCCTGGCTGCGGAGCCTTCGCGGAACCCGTCTCGTCGAGGGCCCGCTCACGGATGGGCAGGCGGGGCTCGCGTCGCCGGCCGCGCTCGTGGAGGTGACCGTGGAGGGCGCGCCCGTGCAGACGCTGCGGCTGGGCAAGGAGGCACCGGGCGCGGCGAACGGCGGGAAGGAGCTGTTCGCCCGGAGCACGCTCGACACGCTCACCCACGCCGTGGACGAGGGCGCGCGCACCCGGCTGGCCCAGGGCGTCGAGCTCTTCAAGCGCCACCCTCGGCCTGGCTTCGCCGGGGGCGGGCAGATGCAGGGCCTCGAGTCGCTCCCGCCCGACGTGAGGCGGCAGTTGGAGGCCCAGTTGCGCGCGAACGCTGGAAACCGTTGAGCCGGTTCAGAGGTTCATGCCGATGTTTCCCAGCGAGATGCTGGGCCCGAAGATGAGGGCCCAGCGGCCTACCTCCCTGCCGGGTGAGCCATCCACGGGCTTGGTGAAGTAGGCCTCGCGGAACTCGTAGGCCCCCCAGATGTGGATGCTCAAGGCGGCCTGTCCACCCGCCGGACCGCCACCCAGGGGGACGCGGATGCCCAGTCCCGCGACGGCCGCCAGTGTGGGGGGATAGTCGTTCAGCAGGCCTCCCGTCTGCACGAGCCCCACGCCCATCAGCCCCAGCTCCAGGCCGAACAGCCCCTCCTTGCCGTGCTCGTCCAACAGCGTGAGCCGTGACAGCAGGCCGAAGTTCAGCGTGAGCTGCCCCGTCGGTTGATTCAGCCGGTAGAGGCCACTGGGGATGGTGGCGGTGGCGTACAGGCGCAGCCGCGAGCCCTCGACCGTCGCCGCCCACTGCACCGAGGGCAGGCTGGCCCGGGACGAGGGCGCCGCCAGCAGGTAGCGCGACTCGTCCACCACGTGGCTGACGCGCACGACGATGCGGTCGAACTGCTCGAGCACGTTCTTGAGCCAGAACGTCCGCGGCTCGCCGCCGGGCTGGAGCACCATGCGCTCGTTCACCCGCGCCGCCTCGCGTACCACCCCATTGGCGCTGGTGACGTCCACCTCGAGGATGATCTCCTGCAGGCCATCCTCGGGCCGCAGCCGCTCCCGGTGGATGGCGATCCGGCAACTGTCGCGCGCATCGAAGGGGATACGCGTCGGCTGGCCGGGCAGGATGCGCTGGGACTTCCCCTCCCGATCGGCGCACAGGAACTCGACGAGCGGCTCCTCGGACAGCGCCGACGCGCCGAGCGGCGCGGGCACCGAGGCCTCCCGCAGGGCGCGCTGGGTCCGCTCTTGCACGACGGCGAGGTCCACCGAGCGCAACGCCTGGGGCAACCCCTCGACGCGATAGCCGAAACGCAGCGGGACGAAGCCGCTGCTGTTCTCATCGCCTCGCACCCGGAAGCGCCCCTGCTCCATCCGCACCGAGTAGGCCCCCACGACGGGCAGTGGCACGAGCCTCGCGGCCTCGGCCGGAGACGCCACCGAGAGGCTCGCCTCCCGGTTGGTGGGGATGAAGTCGATCTTCCCGAAACCGGGAAGCTCGAGGCTCGCGCGCGGCTGGGGCACCGGGAGGGTGTCCGCCGAGGTGGTGGCGATCACCGTCGGATCCACCTCGGAGCGGGTGGCCGTGAGGGTCAGCCGGTCCGCGCCCAGGCGCCCCACCCGCAGCAGCACGAAGGCCACCTCCTCCTCCCGCACCACCTGGACCACCTCGGCGGGCTCGCCGTTGGCGCGCCAGCGGAAGGAGCGCACCCCTTGTGCGCAGCGCGGGTCCACCCGCACCACCACCCGCACGTCCTCCGCGCCTCTCAGCGGTGGCCCCGATGCGAGCTCCACCGGGCAGTGCAGCAGTTGCAGCACCGCGGAGGCGGTGCTCTCGAGCGCCTCGCCTCGCGAGACGAACACCCGGGGCACCAGGCGCACCCGGAGGCCCAGGCTCGTGGGGAGACCCGGCACGGCGCGCACGAAGACGCCGTCCTCGCTCAGCTCGCAGCGGGCGGGGCTACAGTCGACGGCCGCGATGGCCTCGGGGTGCGGCAGCGCCAGACGCCCCTCTCCGGCGGACAGGTCCAGGGCGAGCACCCCCGGCAGGACCGAGGCCAGGACGACGCGGCTCGGGCGCAACCGCAGCTCCGCGGGCTCGAGCCGCCGGCCCGAGGCATCGAAGGTGAGCACGCCGTCCCCGAAGCGCGCTCCCGCCGGGAGCAGGAAGAGCGGCACGTCCGCCGGCACGCCGCGACGCACCGGCAACACGCACGTTTGCGGAAGCTCCGAGGGCCCGGCGTCGAGGCAGGTCTCGTGCTCCAGGCGCCCGTCGCGAGAGGCGCCCGGCCAGAACACCTGGGCTCCCGTCAGCCCCCGCCCGCGCAGCTCGAGCCGCCCCTCGTCCGCGGCCAGCAGCACGCTCGCCGGATCCGCCTCGGGGAACGCCCCTGTCGCCACGAGCGTGATCGTCTCCGGAGGGCTGGTGCATTCGCTCGCGGTGGGCGCCACCTGGAGCACCCCCGGCTGGCCCACGCGGCCACCGCGGGACGAGGGCGGGCGAACGGAGCGTGAATCCTCGCTCACGGTCCAGCCCTCCGTCGCGGGGCCGCAGGCGACCCGGCCGGGAAGGGGCAGGGGCTGGCCCCCGAGGGGCGCTTGCACGACGGTGGCTTGCGCCCAGGCCGCGCCTCCGGCCAGCGACCACACGACGAGCAGCGCCACCCACCTTCTCTGCCTCTTCATGTTCTCTCCACCCCTCGGGCAAGCGAGCCGAGCATCGATAGGAAGGATGCGCGAGGTTCCCATGAGCCGTTGACAGGACACGGGCCTTTCTGCTTGTGACAAACCATCAACGCGAGGGCAAGGGAGCAAGGCGATGAGCGCAAGGGGCGAGTGGGTCGAGCTGGGCGACGGGCTGCGGGGTTATTACGCACGGCCCGAAGGGGCGGGGCCGTTTCCGTGCGTCGTGATCTACATCGAGGCCTATGGCCTCAACGATCATTTCAAGCGGTTGACGGAGCGCTTCGCCGACGCGGGTTTCGCCACGGTGACGCCCGACATCTACGGCGGCGCCGTCTACGCGTACTCCGATCTGCCCAACGCCATCGCACACCTGAAGCGGCTGGACGACGCCACCGTCATGGCGCAGACGGAGAGGACGCTCGACTTCCTGGCGGCCCGGGAGGAGACCGACTGGACCTCGGTCGCGGTGATCGGCTTCTGCATGGGGGGCCGGTATGCGTTCCTCGCGAACGCCACGCTGCCGTCGCGGTTCAAGGCGGCCTCCGCGTTCTATGGCGGCGGCATCGGCCCGGAGGCGGACGCCTTCGGCCGCAAGACCCTGCTGGATCGCGTGGGGGACATGCAGGCCCCGATACAACTCTGGTACGGCACGGAGGATCAGTTCATCCGGCCGGAGGAACATGGCCGCATCGCCGAGGCGTTGAGCAGGGCGGGCAGACAATACACCCTGACGGTGTTCGCCGGGGTGACCCACGGTTTCTTCTGCGAGGACCGGGAGAGCTACCACAAGGACACCGCGCGGCGGGCGTGGCGTGCCACCACGTCGTTCTTCCACGAGTACCTGGAGGCCTGACGGCGCCGTCAGCTTTCTTGCGTCGTGCCGTGCGCCGCCGCGGTCAGTTGCGCGGCATCGACGCGGACGAAGATCGAATCGCCCATCGCCGTCAGCACCTCGCCGGCATGGACCTCGCAGAGGATCCGGGTCTTGCGGCCGACTTCGCCCTCGACCCGCGCACGAAGGGTGAGGGGCACCCCCATGGGCGTGGGTTTGATGTACTTGACGCCGAGGTGGCCAGTGACGCACTCGATGCGCGGCAGACTGCCGGGTTGGCGGCCCTCGGCGCGGTAGTGGTGGGCCATGGCGGTCCAGTTCGAGTGGCAGTCGACCAGCATGGCGATCAAGCCGCCGTACACCAACCCGGGCCACCCGGTGTACCTGTCGTCGGGGGTGTGCGTGGCCAGGACGTGGATGCCGTCCTCATGCCAGTAGCTCTTGATGTGCAGACCGTGCGGATTGTTGCCGCCACAGCCGTAGCAGATGCCTTCTGGCGCGACGATTTCTTGCAGAGCTGCGGTATCCATGGCGGTTCCCTCGTCCGGAGCGGAATTCACGATGGCATGGCCGGAAGGCCTGGGGCCATCCAGCGGAGCCCTCCGCCACCACTTTCCGTGACACGCCCCTCCCGGTGAGCTGAGCGCTTCATTGGCGGAATGGGGAGCGAGCCCGCTCATGCCCCACGCTTTCCCGCGCGGGTGGTGATTACCAAAACCATGGTGATGGCTCCAACTCCACTGGGCTCCAGGAGCGTGCAGGTTGGCCGCAGGAGCAGCAAGCGGCCTTTGCATCGGGAAACAGGTCATGGCATCGGCACGCACCCTTACGTGGCTGCATCTCTCGGATGTGCATTTCAAGGCCGACGAGCACTGGGAGCAGAGCATTGTCTTGAATGCCCTCAAGCGCGATGTCCTCTCGGCACTCGAGAGCAGTGGCCTCCTGCCGGATATCGTATTCGTGACAGGAGACATCGCGCACAGCGGCGCGCGAGAAGAGTACGCGCAGGCGCACCGCTTCTTCGAGGAGGTGGCACGAATCACCCGGACCGATCCACACACCCAATGGTTCCTCGTCCCTGGCAACCATGATGTGAGCCGGAGTCTGGTCAAGAGTTTCGCGAAGCAGAGCGCGCTCGGGCTGCAGCATGGCTCCGATGTGAGCGACATCCTGAGGGACGCGGATTGCCGGAGGCTCTTCACCGTCCGCCAGCGGGACTTCTTCCAATTCACCTCGGAATTCCTCGGCCCCTCTCGCGCATGGACGGACGAGGAGCCGTGGAAGGTCGAGGTCCGCACCCTCCACGAACTCAAGCTGGCGGTTCTCGGCCTCAACAGCGCATGGGCGTCCGAAGGCGGCAACGAGGATCAGGGCCGCATCCTCCTCGGAGAATACCAGGTCCACAAGGCGCTCCTCGATGCCGAGGGTCATGGGCCGGACCTGAAGATCGCGCTCGTGCACCACCCGCTCGACTGGCTTCGTGGCTTCGACCAGGAGCGTGTCAAGGCGCGCCTGCTGGGACCCGGCGGTGCGCACTTCCTGCTGCGCGGACACCTGCACATGGGGCAGCTTTCGAGACAGACCACCCCCGATGCCCAGTGTATCGAATTCGCCGCGGGGGCCTGCTGGCAGGACGCGAAGTATCCACATGGCGTGATGGCTGTTCGCGTCGATGTGGAGGCGGGGCTCGGAGAGGCGCATCTCTGGCGGTACTCGAGCGAGGGCCGTGGCTTCTGGAAGCGCGACAACTTCCTCTATGAAAACCTGCACGAGGGCCAATGGTCCTTCCCTCTGCCCGAGCAGTGGGGGTTCGGACCCAGAATCAGTTCCCCGCTTCCCAATACGTCCCAGCAAACCGCCGGCGTGAACCTCCAGATCGTGTGGGATCGCGCGAGCTATCGTCACGGGGCCGACGTGTGTAGAGCCCTCGTCTCCCTCTCCCTCGACCCGCAGGCACTCGCTTCACGGAACGAGCACGAGCCCCGGCCGATCAGGACTCCCGTGCACCACCTGCTGGTCCTCGATGTCTCCGGCTCGATGGACAGATCCGACAAATATCCCGTCTTGCTCGAAGCCGTTGATCTCTACCTCCGCATCGTGTCCGACGACGATCTGGTGACGCTGATCCCGTTCTCATCGGAATCCGATGCGCTAGTGAGCGCGATGCCCGTGGGACACGTTCGTGCACGCTACCCCTCCATCGGTGCGCTGCTGACCAGCTGGCCACACCGGCTCCGAGGTACGAGCATGGCCCCGGGGCTGGAGCGGGCGCTCTCGCACGCCATCGGCGCGCGGCGCCGGGGTTTCGCGGGCGTGGAGCGATTGAGCTGCCTCACCGACGGCCACATCCACGACTACCTGGCGTGCCAACTCATCGCCCGGCACCTTCGTGAACTCGGGGCGGGAATGAGCGTCTTCGGATTCGGAGCTGATTTCGATGCGGCGGGAGCCGAAGCGCTCGTCGAAGCTGTAGGAGGCACCGTCCGATACGTGCCGACTGGCGGCCACGAGTTGCAGGAGTACTTCGGCCACATGGCGCGAACGAGTCAGCGCATCGTGCTGCGGAACGCCGAATTGTCGATCGAGGTTGCGCCGAATGTGACGTGTTTCGATGTCTTCGCATGCCGGCCTCACGAACGGCACGTGGGCAACTTCGCCGACCAGCCGAGCCCCGTGGTGACCCAGCATTTCGGCGCCATGGAGTATTCGAAGACGTACATCCTGCTCGTGGAGCTCCGGTCCTGGCAGAAGCTGTCCGAGGTCGGGAAGGTCCACTTCTCCGCGGAGGGACCGAACGGGCAGATTCACGTGTCGCAGTCCCTCCGGCCCGTATTCGACGCGCACTCCGCGCCACAGGATCCACTGGTTCGAACGATGGCCGTGTCTCTGGGCGCGCTCGTCAGGGATGATCGCGAGACACAGATCGCGGCATTGAAGGCCCGCATCGTGCTCTACAAGCGTGAGGGACGTCCGCCACAACATGTGGCCTCGTTGGAGAGGCAACTGGCGGTGCTCCAGAGAGGAGGCTCCGTCCAGGAACTCTCGGAGGATGACCTTCACTTCGCCAGAGCAGATGCCGCGACGCGGACAGGAATGGGGAGCTGAATCCAATGAGGCGCACTGTCATGGCGGATGATTCCAAACGCTGGCTGAACTCCGCCATGGTGGACAGGCTCCGGAAGTTGAACCCCCCAGCCGGTGACGGCAGATCATTCGATCGGATTGTCGTGCCAAAGGACCTCGCGATGCTGGTCTCGCCCGGGGAGCTCGCGCAGATTCTTCGTGAGGTGGAGCGTCAGCGGTGGGACGGCGAGCGCTCGCAGGAGATTCCGGAGCTTCTCGCGCTTCGGATGGCGGCAAGTGGCCGGCACGCGCTACTGGACCACGTGCGCAGGATCGGCTCCTTCGAGCTGGGCAAGCACTATCGAGTGCTGCGCCTCTTCGACTTTGGCGCCGAAAGCCTGGTGTTCCTCGGAGAGAATCGGGATAGCGGGGAGACGGTCATCGTCAAGGTGCCATTCGTCGATTACACGGACCTCGCGCATCTCGACGTCGGGCAACTCCTGCGCCGGCGGCACCGGCTCGTCCACGAGGCCGAGCTGTTGCGTGTACTCGAAAGCACGGCGCTCCCCTCGTTCGTGGGGGAGTACACGGGCTGCAATCCGATGTTTCCGGCGGGGCTGCCTCCGTTCCTCCGGACCCAAGAGCAATTCCTCGTCATGGAGTACATCCAGGGCACCCGGCTCGATGCGCTGGCTCGCGAGCTTCATCAGCAGGAGCGCGGTTGCTGCACGATGCGCCTCGCCGTTCAGTTCTCGGTCGTGTTCCTGCGTCTGGCCGCTGAAATCGGGCGCCGCCTGGGCCCCATGGCGGCCTACACGGACATCAAGCCGGAGAACGCGCTCATCCAGGGCACGGACATCCGGATCGTCGACGCGGCGAGCATCGCCCGGGAGCCCGCGCCGGGCGTTCCCCTGGCCGTGAGCGAGCTGTACCTGGAGCCCGTCGACCTCGTGCATTCCCGCGAGGGCACGCTCGTACCGGACACCGCCTTCACCCTCCGCTCCCTGAGCCGATGCATGCGGCTGCTCGTCTCGAACGCACCGATGTTCGTGGGGCAGGCGGCACCTGACTGGCCGCCGTTCGCGGCCTGGACACTCGGGCCGAGCATCGACTCGCTGCTGGCCCGCTCCCGCGTGACATCAGAGGAGGCCGCCACGGCGCTCCAGGAGGCACTCGAACAGCTCCAGTGTGCGCATGGGAATGGGCCGTTCCTGGCGTAGCCCTTGGAGGTGCCGGGCGCGAAGGGGCTCGACAACCGCCGCCGGCTGGGGTTCTCTTCTCCCGCGTCCGCGGCGTTGCCCCCCGAGGACCGCCTCCTCCATGCGTTGGATCGCGCTCCTCTTCCTGCTCTGCTCTACCGCGGCCTTGGCTGCTCCCGAGGGTTCCTCCCGCGGAACCTCCCGCAAGAAGCCGAAGGCTCCTCCGCGGGAGGTGCGCCCCGAGCCCCCGCCCACGAAGCCCGCGGAGGAGATGCGCTACTCCCTCGCGCTCGCGGGTGGCGGGTTCCACGGCGGTGACTTCAACCGCGGCCCCCAGGGCTCGGCTCAGCTCACCCTGACGCCGCCCGGCTGGGGCCGCTTCTCCCTCGACGTGGAGCTCGGCTGGCGGCTGGCGCGCTTCCGCACCGGAGCGGGCGTCTCCGCCATGCACTCCGTCCCACTCCTCGCGGTCGGGCGGATGAATCTCGTGCGGATGAAACACCTCGGCCTGGACGTGCGCGCCGGCGTGGGACCGCTCCTGGCGCTGCACCACCTCTCGAGCGACTTCTCCGCGAGCTCCGTGCGCTCGTCGCTCGGCTGGGAGCTGCTCGCGGGGGTCCAGCTTCGCTTCCCGCTGGGGGCGATCGAGCCCTTCCTCGACGGGCGGGTGGGGCTCGGCGAGGCGTACATCCCCTTCGTCGTCGGACGCGCGACGGGTGTGCAGGGGCTCCTCGGTGTGAGGTATCTGCTGCCATGAAGAAGCTCGTCTCCCTCGCCGCGCTCCTCCTGCTCCCGGCCTGCCAGGAATGGCCGGAGCCGGTCATCCGCTCGGTCTCCCCGTCGCAGATGCGCGCGAGCGAGGCCACGGCGCTCGCCCTCGACACCGAGCTGCACCTGCCCACGACGGTCGACTACGGCAAGGGGACCCTCGACGTGGATACCCGGGTGTCGGTGCGCATCGGGACGCTCGAGGTGCCCACGCTCGCGCTCTCGCCCGAGGGCATCTCCACCCTCGTTCCATCGGTGCTCGCGCCCGGCAGCTACGACGTGACGGTGACCCTCGGGGACGGCCGCACCGCCGTGCGCCGGGGCGGCCTCACCGTCGTCGAGGGGGAGTGGCCGGAGGGCTACAGCATCGACCCCATCGGCCCGCAGCAGCGCCTGGTGCCCTTCACGCTGACGGTGCGCGCGACTGGCGCCGGCGCGGCGGCGTTTCGCGGCAACGTGCGGCTGGAGACAGGGGCCGGCGGCAGCATCGGCCCGCGCGTGAGCGAGCCCTTCGTGGACGGGGTGCTCACGCAGCAGGTCGTGGTCGACTCCGTCCAGTCGGACGTGGTCATCCGCGTCACCGACATCGCCGGCCATGTGGCCACGTCGAACACGTTCTTGCTGCGGTGACGAGGTGGAGAGGAGCGGGAGATGCGGGGAGAAAAGAGGCTGGTGAGGTGGAGGGTTCGAGCCCTCCTGCTCACGCTGGTGCTGGCCGGGTGTGCTTCGAAGCTGGCCTGGCGGGTTCCGCTGGCGGACGTGCCCCCGGAGTTACAGGGGACAGCGCCCGAGCAGGCCGTCACCCTCTTGCCGCTCGGCGGTCCTCTTCAGAGCGAGAACGCCGAGCTCTCTGGCCTCGCCTGGTACGGGGAGCACCTCGTCATGCTGCCGCAGTATCCCGGCTGGCGGAGCGACAGCACTCCCTGCCTCTACACGGTGTCGAAGGCAGAGATCCTCGCGCGGCTCGAGAACACGGCGTCAGGGCCTCTCGAGCCCCGCTGCATTCCGTTCGACAGCGGGGGCCTCGAGAAGCGCATCCCGGGCTTCGAAGGCTATGAGGCCATCGGATTCCTTGGGGACCAGGCCTATCTGTCCGTGGAGACCCGCCAGGGCACGGGAAAGGGCTTCCTGGTGACCGGCCGCATCGCGCCGGATCTGAGCGGGCTGAAGCTCGAGGTCTCACCTCAGGCCTCGCTTTCACTGCCCGGCAAGGTGTCGAACGCGGGCTTCGAGACATTGGTGGTGGGTGGGGAGCGCCTGCTCGCCTTGTACGAGGCCAACGGGGTCCGCGTGAATCAGGCCCCCGCCGCCGAGAGCTTCGATCGATCGCTCACCCCGTCCGGCAAGCTCACGCTCCCATCGATCGAATACCGCCTCACCGATGCCACCTCCCTGGACTCCGCGGGCCGCTTCTGGGTGATGAACTACAGCTTTCCGGGGACCTCGCACGCCTACGATCCGGCGCCGGATCCCCTCATGGCCCGGTACGGCACCGGGCCCACCCATGCCCAGAAGCCGCAGGTGGAACGGCTCATCGAGCTTCCAGGTGCAGCCCACCGGAATCGTGCTCACGGATCGGCCTCCTCTCCAGTTGCAGCTCTCCGGCGAGGCGCCACGCAACTGGGAGGGATTGGTGCGGCTGGAGGAGCGGGGCTTCCTGCTCGTGACCGACAAGTTTCCGGGGACCCTGCTCGGCTTCGTTCCGGGCCCGCCCTGAGCGACAGCCTCGTTTTCTTTTCCACCGCACTCCTGCCAGACTGCGCGTGTGGCGGAGAACTCGTCGGAGAGCAGGTGGAAGGATCGGCTGGAGCTCGCGGCCCAGGTCGCCCTCGTCATCGCCGTGGGGGGCTACCTCTCGCACCGCGCGCACCTCAACAGGCTGGGCGTTCCCCTCGGCACGCCCCTGAGCTTCGAGCGCTACCTGGCCGAAGCCGCCTACGTGGTGAGCGACAGTCTGGAGGTGCTGCTCCGGACTGCGCTGGTACCGCTCGTGCTGCTGCTGTTGGGCTCGGCGGCCGTCGCGTTCCTCGCGAGCCGCAAGCGATTGCCGCAGCCGCCCGTCTGGCTTCGCCGCTGGAAACCGCAGCACCTCGAGCTCGTGCTGCCATTGGCCCTGTTGCTGGGCCTCATCGTCCTCCTGCAAAACCTCTTCATGCCCCCCGAGCTGCCCTTCGGCGTCGTGGTGGGGCCCTTGAGCGTCAAGAGCCTCGAGGCTCCGGGGCCGGCGGAGGCGCGGTTGCTCTACGGTGTGGCGATGCTGGTGTGGCTGCTCTGCATGGGGGCCATCTCCGTGCTGGCTCCGCCGGGGAAGCGCGGCGGCCTCGCCGGGCTGGCCTGGTTCGGATGCCGCGGGGTGCTGCTGCTGGGAGCCGTCACGCTCTTCATGCACTACGGGGTGACGGTCCATGAGAGCACCTATCCCTTCGTCGAGGTTCGCCACGCGAAGGAGCCGGAGGACTCGTCCGGAATCGGGCTCACCTCGGGGGCCCTCGTCGTCGAGTCCGCGGAGGCCTTGATCGTCTGGAACGCCCAGCAGGGGACCGGCACCCTCACGTCCATTCCTCGCGACGCGGTGCTGTCCATCCGCATCAAGCCGGGTGTTGATGTCCTGGCCGTGGCGCGCGAGGAGGCGGTCCGGGGCGCGAAGGTCCCCACGGCTCCGAGCGTACAACCCTCCGCGGTCATCTCTTCCCCGGCAGGTGGTCCATGAAACGCGACGTGCTGCGAACCGGTCTCTGTGTGGGAACCGTGCTGTTCACCTTCCACGCCCTGGCGGCGGGTCCGAGCCTCTTCGAGCGGCTCGGAAAGCTGCTCGGGCTGGACAAGACTTCGGTGGCCCGGGTGTCCAAGCCTCGCGGCGCCGATGCCGCCTCCTGTTCCCGGCCCAGGGAGGGCACGGTCCTGTTGAAGCAGGACTGCGCCGCCGGGACCGAGTCCGTGCTCTGGCGTTGTGACGGGTGCTGGTCTCCCGTCCAGGCCGGTGACGCGGGGGTCGCTGTCATCCGCGCGGATGGCCTCTGGCTGGTGGGTGCTCCGGACAAGGCCCGCCGGCTCGTGGAGGGGCAGGGTTTCATCTCCCTGCTCGGGTTCTCGGCGGAGGGTGGGGGGACCCTCACGGTCCTGCGCGAGCGCCCGGAGGGGGGCATCCCGCTTCTCGGGCGCGTCGAGGTGGCGAACGGCACGTTCTCCGAGGCGCCCCTGCAGCCCGCGACCCGGGAGGAGGGGAACGGGTTGCGCAACGTCCAGCCCGCCGCCCTCCAGGACACGCGGCTGCTGAGCACCGTCGAGAAAGGCCGGGGCCGGTGCGGTCCCCGGGAGGTGCGCGTCGAGAAGAACCGGGGACAGGCGAAGACGCTGCTCTGTGAATCCCAGCCCGCGCCCGACAGTGGCACCTGGGATCGCTTCGATCCGGCCTGGTCCGGCGAGGGCGCCGTCTACGTGGCGCGGCCGGTCGACTGAAAGTGGGCTGAAAGCGGGCTTCATCCGGGGGGAAGACATGCGCTTGGGTTTCCTGGCCGTCTCGTTGATGGCCCTGCTCTCATTCGAGAGCCGGGCGGAGCAGGGCACTCCCGCGACCTGGGCATCCACCTGGCTGCCCCAGACGTCGTGGCATCCGGCCGCCGCGGAGGGGAGTCCGGACGCCGCGGAGCTGATGCGGCGGGGCCGGTTCGCGGAGGCCCTCCAGCGCCTCTCCGCGGCGGCTCCACCGCCAGCGTCCCCCGAGCACCTGCGCCATCTCCTCTCCGTGCGGCTCCTGGTGTCGCGGCAGCACTCCTTTCCCGGTGCTGGCATCTGGCTCACGGGTGACGTGCTGACGTTGCGGCCGGAGGTGCTCTTCCTCCTGGAGCACTCCTTCGACACGAGCATCTCCGCTCGGTTCGAGCAGCTCCCCGAAGCCTCACGCGGGCGCGCATCGCCGGATCTCCGGTTCGAACGCGCGTTCACCCGGCTCCTCAACATGCGCTCGGTCATGCGGGCCCAGCGCATCTTCTCGGACCTTCCGTTCTCCAGCTCGAACCGGCTGCGCGTCGACATCCTGGGCATGGCCCCGGCGCCAACATCACCGGGTCTGGATGGCTGGGATGCCCTGCTCCGGGCGCGTCTCGAAGGGGAGCTGTTCTGGGCACAGGGAGCGATTCCAGACGCCCTGCGCACCCTGTTGGCGGGAGAGCAGCTCGCGCTCTCCTCCGGTGCGCTCTGTGCGGCCGGGGAGCTGGCCATGCTCCAGGGCGATGTGCGGGCGGCTCCCTTCGGACCGGTGGAGACGCAGGGCCTGGACCCGTACAGCAGTGGCTTCACGATGGGCCTCCTGCGGATGCGCTTCCTTCCGCCGCATCTCCAGGCGCTGCCCGCCGAGCTGCTCGTCTCGGCGCGAGGGGATTACGGCCGGGCCCGGGGCCATTTCAACCGGGGCCGCTGCCCTCGTACCGAGGGACTGCTCGCGCTCCGGGGGGCCTATCTGGCCTGGCGGGGCCGGGAGCCTGCCGCCCTCCAGAAATACCTGCGGGCCGCCGAGCTCGCCGGGCGCGAGGGCCTGGAGCGTGAGGCCGCGCTCGCCCGGATCGCCGCGTCGGTGATCGATGGTGACGGGGTGCGGCTCTCGAAAACGATCGCCCTCGCCGCCCAGAACGGGGATCCGGGGCTCGTCCTGGCCGCGGCCCATCTGGTGCGGGTCCGCGCGGGGGAGCGCTGGTTGATCCAACGGGATTGGCAGGGGGCCCTCCAACTGGTGGATGCCATGGGCAAGGCCGCCGAGGAGATCGGGCTGAAACAGACGGCCGCCGACATGTTCCAGCTCGAGGGAGAGATGCTCCTGGAGCTCGGGCGCTCGGATGTGGCCGTCTCCCTGCTGCGGAAGATCGTGGCGCTGCGTTCGGAGCACCTCCAGGCCGTCCAGGACGCGGCCTCGCGGCTCGCGGGTGCCGACGCGCTCCCGAAGAGCTTCGCGCAAACGATGAACTCCGAGCGCTTCTCCGTCTTCGATGCCCAGGCGCAGCTCATGCTGACGTATGGGCGGATGGCCATCGACGAGGGAAATCCCCGATGGCTCCGGCTCTTCAAGGAGGCGAGGGCGGAGCTGGAGCCCCTCTTGAAGCTCGCGAAGGAGCAGGGCTTCACGGCGGAGCACGACTTCACCGCCACCGAGGTGGCCCTGTCCATCCGCGAGGCGCTGGGCGCGAGCCGAGGCTCCGAGGAGCGCACCGCGAGCTTCGAGCGGGCCCGGAGCCTCGCTCGCGGCATGGGAGAGCCCCTCGCCCTCATCCAGGTGGATGCCATCGAAGGGGATGACGTGCCCGAGGCCCGGGCCCGCGCCCGCGAGGGCTTGAGAGCGGCCGCGCCGGTCGCGCGGGTGGCGGACACGCTCCGGGCGATGCACCAGCCGCCCACCATGCAGGATGCCCTGGAAGTCGCACGCGCCATCGCCGCGCTCGATCGGCACCTGGACCTCGTGGAGCGGGCCGGTGCGGAGGAGCTGCTCGCCTCGTGGGCGGAGGAGCTGCGCCCGCTGGTGCGCGAGCCCGGGGTGGTGCCCGAGCTCGAGAACGTGGTCTCCTATCTGGAGTCGCTCCTGTTCCAGCGAGAGGGCCGGCTCCCGGAAGCCCGGGCCCTCCTGGAGCGGCTGTTGGCTCCCGCGCGGGGGCTCGATCCCGGGCTGAGAGTCCAGGCCACCGAGCTGCTCATCGAGGTCCTCGCGGGGCAGGGCGAGGCCGAGCGGAGCCTCCTGCTCCACGAGTCCTTCCTGGTGGAGCAGGCGGGTCTCCAGTCGCTGCGCAATGGGAACGGCAGCGAGGCGACCCGCGCCTTCGCGGAGCGGCTGGCCCTGGAGCGGCTGGCGGTCATGGGCAGCCTGACGTCAGCGGAGCAGGAACGTCTGGAGCGGCTGCGCGCGCGCACGGGCCCCTTCCTCCCCGGGTTTCCTCCTCCCACGCTGGCCTCCCTGCGGCGCGGGCTCCAGGCGTTGGGCAGGACGCGCGTCTTCATCGGCCTGCGGCCCCTGCGGCATGCCATCGTTCTCTGGACCTGCTCGGAGCGCGAGGGGCTGAAGGTCCAGCTCTTGAATGCGCCCTTGCGCCCGACGGTGCGGATGGCCGACGAGCTGGTCCAGCTCCTCTCGCATCAGCTCGACGGCTGGGAGCCGCTCGCGGCGGAGCTGCGGGCGCGATTGCTGGCACCCGTGGGAAGTCTGCCCGAGGGCGCCACGCTGGTGGTGATGGCGCCCGGCGCGCTGGGCCGCATCCCCTTCGAGAGCCTCGGCGGGACACATCCCATCATCTACACCGATCGCATCACGGAGCTCCCCGGGCGCAAGCCCACGAAGGCGCGCGGAGGCTCCACGCTGGTGGTGGGGGTCAACGGTGAGCAGTTGCTCTTCGCGGAAGACGAGGCCCAGGCCGTCGCCGGCGCGCTCCACACGCGGGCGATTCTGGGCGACGAGGCCACGGAGGAGTCGATCACCTCCTCCCTGGCCTCGGCACGTTACGTCCACATCGCCACGCATGGCTCACTCGACACGGACAACCCCTTCCGCTCCTTCGTGGAGCTGGCGGGGGGACGGCGGCTGGAGGCCTGGAAGCTGCTCCAGCGCACCACGCGCGCCGAGCTGGTGGTGCTGAGCGCATGTGAGACGGGGCTGGGTCTCGATGCCACCCGGGAGAGCGAGACCGCGAGCCTGGGGGCCACGGCCCATAGCGCCGGGGCCCGGTGGGTCATCTCCAGCCGGTGGAAGGTGGACGATCAGGCGACGGCGGAGATGTTCGTGAAGTTCTACGAGGAGCTTCCACGCCAGGGCATCGCCGAGGCCCTGCGGCGGGCCCGGAGCATCCAGGCCGGCTGGCACCCGCGCTACCGCGATGCCTTCGCGCTCTCCGTGCGATCCGTGAGCGCCTTGGCCTCGCCCTGAGTCGCCGGAGATGGCTCCGTGGCCGAGGAGCCAGTCGCCCGCGAGGCCCTGGGTCTGGTACCTTTCCCGTGGCATGAGCCCCGGCCGTCGCGTCACCTCCAACGACGGCGGTCCCGAGGTGCTCTCTGGGAGTCGGGGTCATGAGTACCACGCTGCACCGCTTGATGTCGGCTCTGGGCCTCGAGGAGCGAGCTGCCGAGCCCGAGCTCCTCGAGCCCGCTGAACTGGCCAGTTGGTACGCGAGCCTGGGCCCCGACGAGCGCGTTGCCGTCACTCGCGAGCTGGCCTCGCGTGTCCGCGCACCCCGGACCCGCCGGGACCCCGCAACCCTGCCGGCCGTCGCCACCGGACGGCTGGTGTTCGAGCAGGACGGCCCCCAGGGTTCCCTCCCTCTGCACCACCTCAAGGTCGAGCTGTGGGACCGGGATCCCGGCGCTCCGGACGACTTCCTGGGCGAAGGCTTCACGGACAGCGAGGGGTACTTCGCCATTCGCTACGATCCCGCCGATGCGGGGATCGGGGATCTGCCGGACCTGGAGCTTTGCTTCTTCGAGCCCCAGCACACCTTCCGCAAGGATGGGCGGGTGGTGGAGAGCTGGCGGCGCATCGGCTCGCAGCGGGGCCCCGATGATCACGGTGGGCTGCACTACGACTTCGGCACCATCCGGCTGCCCTACTGGGAATACGATCCGACGACCCCCCTGGCCCGGCTGTTCGTCACCGAGGAGGGCACTCCGCCGACGGCCTACGCCCCGGGGCGCTCCCTGGCGATGCTGAAGGCGGTGTCCCCCGTCGAGCTCGTCAAGCGCCAGCACCTGCTGCAGATCCGCCTCGGACACGTCCCCAGTGTGACCCGCCTGCAGGCCGACTACCCCGAGTCGATGACCCTCCGCATGGAGCGGGAGGCGCCGGGTTCCTCCCGCAGCGACGCCTTCTTCGGTGAACGCCTGCTCAACGGCATGTTCGCGACGGTCATGGACCGGGATCCCGAGGTGCCTGGTGATCCGAATGCCTTCCGGCTCTATTTCCCCTGGAATGCCTACGAGCAGGACGGCCTCCACTGCCTGCCCGATGTCGATGTGCGGCTGCGCCTGGTGGACGGCCGGGTGCTGCCCGTGCGCATCCTCCTGGGGATGCGGGAGCCGGGAGCGACGGCGCCGGGCTCACCGGTCACACGCCGGACCTTCACGCCGGAGGATGGCGCCGAGTGGGAGGCCGCCAAGCGCATCGCCCGGGTGAGCGCGACGCTGGACACCGAACTGGGCAACCACCTGGGGCAGTGCCACTTCAACGTCGAGCAGTACGCCATCGCCGCGCATCGGAACCTGCGGCGCAACCCCCTCCGCTGGCTGCTGCTGCCCCACCTGAGGGAGGTGGTGCTGATCAACCACTCGGCCAGCGGGTTCCTGGTGGGACCGGACGGCTACATCACCCGCGCGAGTGCGTTGACGGAGCGGAGCGTCGACGCGCGGCTGTTGCATCTGATGGGCAGCTACGACTGGAAGGGGTTCGCGCCCGCGGCACCGGTGTGCGAGGGGCACCGCTACGCCCGTGCCGCGCAGCTATTCTGGCGGTTGCTCGGGGAGCACGTGGACGCCTTCTTCGCCGAGCACGGTGCCGCGGTGGAGGCCGAGTGGAAGGAGGTGCGGCGTTTCTCGGACGACCTCGTGGCCCACGCGGTGCCCGCCTTCGTGTGCCGCTATCTGCGGGCACGGGTCGCGGGGAAGGAGGCTCCGTGGTTCGTGCGCTCCGAGCGCATGGACCTGGACGTGAAGGCCGCCGAGCCGCCGCCGCGGGCCGTCAGCGCGGTGACCCACACCGAGGTACCCCAGCCCGGAGAGCTGGACGCGCTCAAGCAGCTGTGCCGCTACGTCATCTTCTTCGCGACCTTCCGGCACGCCTGGGCCAACAACCTCCAGTGGGAAGACGCCGGCGAGGTCCTGTACTCGAGCCTGGGGCTGCGCTGGGGGAAGGGCGGGGTGCTGGTGGCCGAGGACGACCCGGACGTCGCCCCGCCGCCGGAGGAGGCCACCGAGATGCTGTGGATCTCCTGGATGCTGTCCAAGACGAACTACGGCTTCATCCTGGCCAACGAGGAGGATGACGTGCATCCCCGGCTCGTGGAGCTGCTCCGCGCCCACTCCGCCGAGTTCGCCGCGTTGGGCCTGGACGTCAGGACGATCAGCTCCCGCATCAACATCTGAGCGGGCCACCCCTCGCCAGGCCCAGACCGGTTCAGCGCGGGGTGAGCTTGAGCAGCTTGCCGTTGGTCTCGTCGGTGAGCAGGTAGAGCGCGCCCTCGGGGCCCTGCACCACCTCGCGGATGCGCGCGTTCAAGCCCGTGAGCAGCCGCTCCTCGCCCACCACGCGGTCATTCCTCATCATCAGCCGCACCAGCGCCTGGCTGGACAGTCCTCCGATGAAGACGTTGTCGCGCCACTCGGGAAAGAGTTCCCCGGTGTAGATGGTCATCCCCGAGGGCGAGATCACCGGATCCCAGTAGTACACGGGCTGCTCCATGCCCGGGCCCTGCGTGCTCTCGTGGATGGGCGCGCCCGAGTACTCCTCGCCATAGCCGATGGTGGGCCAGCCGTAGTCCTTGCCCGCCTCGGGGCGGTTGAGCTCGTCTCCTCCGCGCGGTCCCATCTCCACTATCCACAGCCGCTGCTGGCGGTCGAGCGCCGCCGACAGGATGTTGCGGTGCCCCACCGACCAGATCTCCCGCTTGGCCCCCTCGGTGTTCACGTACGGGTTGTCCAGGGGCACCGAGCCGTCGGGGTTGATGCGGACGACCTTGCCGAAGTGGCTCCGCACATCGCGCGCCTGTACGCGGCCCGCGAGGATGGAGCGCTCGCCGAGCGTGACGAACAGCTTGCCGTCGGGGGTGAACACCAGCCGTCCTCCCGCGTGCAGGGTCGACTCGAGCGTGGGCATCATGCGGAAGATGACCTGCACGCCCTCCACGCGCGGCTGCGCCCCCTCCACGAGCTTCGCGCGTGCCACCGCCAGACCATTGCCGCCCGAGCGCGGCTCGTAATAGGTCCAGTAGATGAGGCCGCGCTGGGCGTAGTCGGGGCCCACCTCCACGTCGAGCAGACCGCCCTGTCCACGGCCGTCCACGGGCGGCAGACCCGCGACGGCGGGAGACTTCGCGCCCTGGGGCGTGACGATGTAGAGCGAGCCGGTGGGCTTCTCCGTCACCAGCATGCGCTGGTCGGGGAGGAAGGCGATGGCCCAGGGATTCCTGAAGCCCGAGGCGATCTCGGTGACCTGCACGGCCGTCTTCGTCTGGATGGCCGGAGCGCGCGTCTGACCGGGGAAGGCCGGTTGGAACTCGGGCACGTTGGCAGGGCCCGTCGGGACGGGGGGGCCGCTGGGAAGGGGTTCCTCGGGAGGCGGCTCCGTGTCCCCGGGGGTTGGCAGCGGGCCGTCCGGGTTGGGGCGCTTGCTGGGACAGCCCGCCAGGAGGGCGGCGAGGAGGATGGTCATCGACAAGGTTCGCATGGAACTCTCTCCAGGACAGGGGAGGGAAGGGGTGCCTGCTGGCGGTCCAATAAACAAGGAGGGAAGGGGCACGCCATCAATCGATCGGGCGGGTGTCCCGCGTCAATCAATGACTGAATGCGTCAAACCCCCTGAGAAGAAACTGCTCGGAGCCTCGGCCCGATAATCCCAGCGGACGTTCGCCTTCAAACGAGACCCGCCATGACCCTCCGGATTCCGCCTTCCTCCCAGCCTCGGATCTCCCAGACCGCCAAGACGGAGATCGCGAAGGCCGCTCCCAAGCCCGCCGAGAACAACGTGGCCACGGAGCTGATGAAGGACCGGATGGACCGCTTCAAGACGATCAAGGCGCCCGTCAAGCAGCTCTTCAACGACTTCAAGCTGCCCGAGAAGCTCGGCGGCGAGCGCTCCACTCGAGACGCCCTCTCGGAGATGGACACCCTCTTCCTGGGGCCGGAGACCCACGGCTCGTCGGATGGAGGCGCCACGGTGGTGCGGGACGCCCCGAATGTGAATGACCGCCGCGACACCGGCGGACCACTCGGTGGAATCGACCTGGGCGGCATCCTCGGAAAGGGAAAGACTCCCACCCCCAGCCGCAAGGAGGCCGCCGAGGCCCAGTTGGAGGCCAACGCCGCGCTCGAGCAGGAGCAGCTCGCGAAGATGTCCCCCGAGGATCGCGCCCGCTACGAGGCGGTGCAGCAGTCCTGCCTCGACGCGGGCGATCCGGTGGCGGCACTCTCCCTGCAGAAGCTGCTCTTCGAGGGCAAGCTGCCCGGCGAGGAGGCGCTGGTGGGCGGAGGCACGCTGCTGGAGCAGTTGGCCACGGCGGCCGATCCCAACACCCCCATGGCGGAGGGCCTGGATCGGGGGGCCTTCCTCTGTGATCTGGTGCAGGAGCTGGCCACCCCCAGCGCCATCAACCAGGGCAGCGTGGGCACCTGCGCCCCCACCACCGTCGCGATCGATCTGGCGATGCAGAATCCCGCCGAGTACGCGCGCATCGCCCTGGGGCTCGCCAGCCCCAGCGGAGAGGTCGAGCTGGCCGGAGGCCAGACGCTCACGCGCGAGAAGGGCACCGTCCTGGATGACGGCAAGGGCCGCTCCAACGTGCAGCGGCTGATGGGCTCGGCCTTCATGGAGATGGCCAACGGCGATCGCAACTACGTCAACTCGACGGAAGAGGGCGATGGCGCGTGGTCCAACGATCTGGACGTGCTCTACGAGGCGGTGTGGGGCCGGACCATGTCGGACAAGCGGCTGACCACCGCGGAGCAGCGAGCCGGCGCCATGGACATCATCGACACCCAGCTCGAGGCAGGCCGCAATGTGCCGGTGGCGGTGTCCTGGGGCGACGGCTACCACAAGCTGCTCGTCACGGGCACCGAGACCATCGATGGCCAGGAGTACATCAAGTACACCAACCCGTGGGGCCGCGAGGAGCGCATGCCCCGCGAGGAGTTCGAGGCTCGCCTGGCGGACATCAACTACGATCCGAGGGTCCAGCTTCAGGCCCTCCTGGGCGGCGGGAGCGTCCCGCAGCCGAGGCCCACGCCGCCGCACCGTTCGGAGAGTGACCTGGATCTCAAGCGGCTGCGGCGGCACGCGCAGGTGCGCGGCTAAGCCAGAAGGGGTAGGTCCTGTCAGGGGGGAGGTTCCGGCCGCGATGGGGAGCAACTGGTCCGATGGTCGGACCACCCAGGAAACCCCGGCGGCCGGAGCGCAAACCCCTCCCTCGCACCCTACGAATGATGCAGCGGGCGGTTGGCGGGAACCTGTTCGCGCCCGAAGTTGTCTGCACCGTTCTCGAAGCTGGGAGGACCTATGCGCGTAGGCATTCAGGGGTGGGGCTCCGAAGGCGACCTGCGTCCGCTGGTCGCGCTGGCGGCGCGGCTCAAGCGCGACGGTCACGCGCCGCACCTCGTCCTCACCTCCATCGATGGGACAGACTACACGCGTCTGTGTGACACCCTTGGCGTTCCGCTCACGGTCACGCCTCGCGAGCTCGCCGTCTCGCTTCCGAGCCTCGCGAAGGAGGGCACCAGCAGCGACCCCTCGAAGCTCTCGCGGGCCCTCCTCGACCAGGCGTTCTTTCCTTATCTCGAGGAGATGTATGCCGCGGCCGTCCAGCTCTGTGAGCGCTCGGACGTGGTCGTCGGCCACCTGTCCTGCTGGTACGTGAAGGCCGCCGCGCTCGTCACGGATACGCCGTTCGTCTCGCTCCACTACCACCCGGGCCTGGTTCCGTCGCGTCACCAACCGCCGCCGGGCCTACCGCCGTGGGGTTGGTTGAACCGCCCCGGCTGGGCGCTGCTTCGCGCCGTGCTGGATCTGGCCTTCCGCAAACCGGCTGCCGCGTTCTTCGCGAGCAAGGGACTGCCGCGCATCCGCCACGCGCTCCCGGATCTCCTCTTCTCCGACCAGCTCAACCTCTTCGCGGCCAGCCCCGTCCTCTGTCCACCGCCTCGGGACCTCGCACCCATTCACGCCATCTGCGGCGCGTTCTCGATGGAGGCGGAGGTGACTCAGTGGGAGCCCTCGGCCGACCTGCGCGCCTTTCTGGACGGCGGGGACAAGCCGGTGCTGCTCTCACTGGGTACCATGGAGCATCTGGCCCCCACCCAGGCGCGCGAGTTGCTCATCGCCAGTGCCCGTGAGGCAAAGGTGCGGGCCGTCATCCAGACCAAGCGAGGTGCGCCTGAAGGGCAGGACGGGAATCTCTACTTCCTTCCCTGGGCACCGCACGACCGGCTGCTGCCGCTGCTCTCCGCCGTCGTCCACCATGGAGGTGCGGGAACCAGTCACGCGGTACTCCGCGCGGGGCTGCCCGCCGTCATCCTCCCGTTCATCTTCGAGCAGGCGATGTGGGCCAATCAGGTCCACCGGGTGGGTGCGGCTGCGAAGCCGCTCTCGTTCTGGAAGGCGAAGCCCATGCACGTCGCGGCGAGAATCCGTCAGACGCTGGAACTGGAGGGACTGCGACAGCACGCACGAACGCTCGGCGCGGCGATGGCCATGGAGGATGGGACCGGAGTCGCAGTGGCACGGCTGCTGAGCGCGTTCCCCGAGTGACGGCCGCCGCTACTGAACCAGCGATGGAGATTTCCGAGGACCGTCCTGCGAAGCTGGGACCATGGAACGCTTCGTCGAGGTCGCCGAGGGAGTCTCGCTCTGGGTCGAATCACGAGGGCCGGAGGATGCGCCCGCCGTTCTGCTCATCATGGGCTCCACCGTCTCGGGACTGGTCTGGCCCGACGAGCTCGTGGAGGTCCTGGCCCGGAAGCACCGGGTCATCCGCTATGACCACCGGGACACCGGAGCGTCCACCTGGGCTTTCGACAGGGTCCCTTACTCCGCGACCCGGATGGCCGAGGACGCACTGGCCATCCTCAATGCGCTCGGCATCGAGCGCGCGCACGTCGTGGGCCTGTCGTTGGGAGGCTTTCTGGTGCAGTGGCTCCTGGTCGCGCATCCCGAGCGGCTGCTCAGCGCGACGGTCATCGGGGCGCCCGCCCTCGAAGGCGCGCCCGCCCGCGCCAACGTGACGGCGCGAGCCCCCGTAGCTCCCGGCCTGTACGAGTTCTGGCGCCACATGTTCGAGCCGCGTGAGCGCGAGGCGCAGATCGAATGGCGGGTCGAGAACTGGCGCAGGCTCAACGGCGAGGCGATTGCCTTCGATGCCGAGGAGTTCCGTGCGCTCGAACGGCGCATCATCGCCCACGCCGGCCGTCACGACACCTCGGAGGCCCATGCGCGGGCCGACCCCTCCGGACTGGCTCGGGGGCGGAGCTCGCTCACGTCACAGTGCCCACGCTCGTCATCACCACCCCGGAGGATCCCACCAATCCCGAGTCCAACTCACGGTTCCTCGCGGAGACCCTGCCGCGCTCGACCCTGGTGAAGATCGACGGGATGGGGCACGCGATTCCACGTGCCGTCGTGCCCCCGCTCGCGGCGGCGCTCCTGAGCCACATCGAGAACCACTGAGATTCTACGGAAATGGGGTTGTGATGATCGACGTGATCATTGCCGGCGGTGGACCGACCGGGTTGATGTTGGCCAGCGAGCTGCGGCTGGCTGGGGTGCGAACGGTCGTGCTGGAGAAGGAGACGGAGCCGACCCGGTATGTCCGCGCGCTCGGTCTGCACGCGCGCAGCGTCGAGGTGATGGACCAGCGCGGTCTGCTGGAGCGGTTCCTCGCGCTCGGCCAGCAGTACCCGCTCGGTGGTTCCTTCGCCGGCATCGTCAAGCCGCGGCCGGACCGGCTGGACACCGCACATCCGTACGTCCTCGGCATCCCGCAGACCATCACCGATCGCCTGCTGACCGAGCGCGCCAGCGAGCTCGGCGCCGAGCTCCGGCGCGGCTGTGAACTGGTCGGGCTGAGCCAGGGCGACCACGGGGTGACCGCCGAGCTGGCCGACGGCACGCGGCTGCGCTCGCGCTACCTCGTCGGCTGCGACGGCGGCCGCAGCACGGTGCGCAAGCTGCTCGGCGTCGGCTTCCCCGGTGAGCCCACCCGGGTCGATACGCTGCTGGGCGAGATGGAGGTGGCCGTACCGCCGGAGACGGTGGCTGCCGTGGTGGCCGAAGTCCGCAAGACCCAACTCCGGTTCGGCGTCGGGCCCTTCGGGCAGGGGGTGTACCGCGTTGTCGTGCCCGCAGAGGGGGTGGCCGAGGACCGCTCGGTCCCGCCGACCCTCGAGGAGTTCAAGCGGCAGCTGCGGGTGTTCGCCGGCACCGACTTCGGCGTGCACTCACCGCGCTGGCTCTCCCGCTTCGGCGACGCCACCCGGCTGGCCGAGCGCTACCGGACCGGCCGGGTGCTGCTGGCCGGCGACGCAGCGCACATCCACCCGCCGACCGGAGGGCAGGGGCTCAACCTCGGCATCCAGGACGCGCTCAACCTCGGCTGGAAACTGGCCGCCGAGGTCAACGGCTGGGCACCGGAGGGGCTGCTGGACAGCTACCACACCGAACGGCACCTGGTGGCCGCCGACGTGCTGGACATCACCCGCGCGCAGTTCGAGCTGCTGTCCCCCGAGCCGGGCCCCCGGTCCGTGCGCCGGCTGCTGTCGGAACTGATGAACTTCGAGGACGTGAACCGGTACCTGATCGAGAAGATCACCGCGATCGGGGTCCGCTACGACTTCGGAGAGGGGCATGAACTGCTCGGCCGGCGGATGCGGGACGTGGCGCTGAAGCGGGGGCGCCTCTACGCGCTGATGCACGGCGGCCGAGGGCTCTTGCTCGACCAGACCGGCCGGCTTTCGGTGGCGGGCTGGGCAGACCGGGTCGACCACGTCGTCGACGTCAGCGAGGAACTGGACGTGCCCGCGATACTGCTGCGGCCGGACGGCCACGTGGCGTGGGTCGGTGAAGCTCAACAGGAGCTGCTCAGCCAGCTTCCAAAGTGGTTCGGCGATGCTGCCAGCCGCTGAGTCCCCGACGGGTCAAGCCGCTCGCGGACGCCCGCGCGGTGGCGGTGTCCCCTGCGGGGCCCCGGAGTAGGATGCGCCTACCCTCGGCGAGCTTTCGCCCGGTCCCCAGACCCATCCAGGAGAAGAAACATGACGGGATCATCCCTGGGCTCGCGTGCGACAACGCTCGCGTGCCTGCTCGCGGCACTCGTATTGGCCGGCTGCAATACCGGAGCACAAGGCCCCCAGGGCCCGCGGGGCGACACAGGCCCGCAGGGCCCCAAGGGTGACACCGGAGCGCAAGGGCCCCAGGGGCCTCAGGGGCCTCAGGGGCCAGCCGGTCCCGTGGGCACCTCTCCCAACTGCCCGTATGGCTACACCCAGGACGACGCAATCACCGCGTACACCGTCTGCAAGAAGGGCGTGGACGAAGTGGTGAAGGTCGGCTTTGGCGCGAGCGCCTTCTGGATCGACCGCTACGAGGCCAGCATCTACCAGAGCGCGGATGGCACCGGGACGCAGTACGGTGCGGGGAGCCAGGACTACCCCTCCACCTTTCCCATCAATGGCCAGGGCTCGGTGGCCCACCTGCGCTACGCGCAGAGCGTCGCCGGCAAGACGCCCAGCACGTTCCTCAGCTGGTTCCAGGCCGCGCGCGCCTGCCGGGCCAGCGGCAAGCGGCTGCCCACCCATGACGAGTGGCTGGAGGCGGCGGCCGGCACGCCGGATCCAGGCTCCAGCAGCGGAAGCGGAGGCACCTGCAACACCAGCAGCGGCGCCAAGCGCCTGACGGGCAGCGGCACCGCGTGCGAGAGCTCCCTGGGGCGCCCAGGACATGATTGGCAACGTCCACGAGTTCGGCGCGCAGTGGGGCGCCTCGCTGGGCAACGCCACGCCGAGCGCGTCGCCCTGGCCAGGCTCCGCCTTCGCCGCGGATGCCACGGTGAACATCACCTCCAGCGCCTACGGGTTCTCCGGCGCCGTGGTGGGCATGCCCGCCGCCATGCTCCTGGGCGGCAGCGCCGTGGATGGCACCGGCGCGGGTGTGCTCGCCATCAACCTGAGCAACGGCCCCGTCGCCACCAATTGGAACCTCGGCTTCCGCTGCGTCATCCCACGCTAAGCCAGGAGGGGTATGTCCTGTCAGGGGGTCCGGGCGCGATGGGGAGCAACTGGTCCGATTGTTGGACCAGTCGGCACGCCGCGCGGCCGGAAGGCGCTCCGTGCGTTCCCGCCCCCTGAAAGAACTGACTTCCACTGGCTTGGCGGCAGCGGGTTGCTCCACGGGCAGGCGGCGGGAACGCGCCGCGCCGGGTCGAGCCGCTCACCCCTGGCTCACCCGGTCCGGCAGCTCGTTGCCCGCCACGTCCTCACCCGGAATGACGGTGCGCAGCAGTCCACCAATGCGCTCCACCGCCACCTCCAATCCGGACACGGGCTCGCCCCGCTTGGAGCCCTCGGCCACCGCCTCCACCACGGACTCCCAGAAGCCGGGCATGGCCGCGCCGTGCACGCCCCGGCCCGCGTACACGGCTACTTTGCGATCCTCCACCGCCACATAGAGGATCACCCCGGTGTCCGCGGCCGTCTGGCGCACGAGTTTCTCGAAGAGCGCCATGGCCCGAGCCAGCGCGTTGCCGCCCACGCACCGGCGTTCCACGTGCACGAGGACCTCGCCCCGGTTGCCCTGCTCCGCCCGGCGGATGGCCTCGACGAGACGCGCCTCCTCCTGGGGCGTCAACACCCGCTTCACCCGCTGCCACGGCCATTGCATTCCCGGAGGATAGACCATCCCACGCCCACCGGCCCAACATCCAGAAGGCGCGTCGAGCGTCGCCTCGATCTCACGGAACAGCTATCGCCTCGGCGAGGGCGTTGAAGGAGCTCGTCGGCTCCGTGCCGGTGCCGCGGTAGGGCTTGGGCTGCCTCACGGATCCATCAGCGTGAGGTGGAACGGCGCGGCCATGCGGCCGTAGGCGGGCAGGGTGAGCTCGTGCGTGGCCTGGGGGGCGGTGGGAGCCGGGGTGCAGGCGGTCGCCTTGCCCGCCGTCTCCATGCACTCGAGTCCCGAGCCGTCCACATCCATCCAGACCTTCACCACGGCCACTTCCTCGCGGTGCTCCGAACGGGGCGAGCAGCGGCTGATGTTCTGCTCGCCGGAGAGCAGCGGCCGGATCTCCGCCTCACTCGAGTGCACCGAGGTGTAGCCCATGGTGCCCTCCTGGGAGACCAGGGTGGCGAGGATGGGCCCCTGGGCGCTCCCTTCATAGGAGACGGTGAAGCTCACGCAGACCTCCTGATCGTAGTCGTAGACGAGGCAGCCGGAGGAGGCGACGGACAGGGCGAGCACGAGGGCGAGGAGACGCATGGTGGGGAAACTCCGAGGTGAAGGAGGCGCCGGCACTCTAGTCCTCACGCCCGGTAGGCGGCCTCCCTTCCACCACGTGTCGTGCCACGGGGTGTCGCTCAAACTTCCCTGGGAGTTGATGCCAGAACGGAAGGAGGGCGAGGAGGAGGCCTCATCGCGCCGAGCCGTGAGCAGGAGGTGGCTTGACATCCCACCGCTTCAAATTTAACTAGTACGCTAGATGTTGAGACGCTAGATGTTGGAACACTGGAGAGCCATGGCTTCGAAACGGCAATCCGTCGGCACACAACTTTCCTTCGCGCTTTATGGTGCGGCGAACCGAATGGCGCGGATGCACAAGCCATTCCTCGAGCCGCTGGGCCTGACCTTCCCCCAGTATCTGGTGATTCTCGACCTGCTGGATGGCGCGCCACTGACCGTCGGCACGCTCGGCGCCCGCTTGGACATGGACACGGGCACGATCACGCCGCTGGTCAAGCGGTTGGAGAGCGCCGGCTTCGTGACGCGCACCCGCGATCCGGCCGACGAACGCCGCGTGCTGGTCGACCTGACACCCCGTGGCCGTGCCCTCGAAACCGAGGTTCGGGGCATCACCGACAAGATCAAGTCGGCCTGCCAGCTCACCAACCAGGGCTTGGACGAGCTCCGTCGCACGCTCGAAGCGCTCGCCCACCCGACGAGCGAGTGAGACCTTCAAGGACTGAAGAGGAGACGCAATCATGAAGATCGGCATTTTGGGGACTGGCCACATCGGGAAGACCCTGGTTCGAAAGCTGAGTGCGGCCGGACATGACGTGAAGGTGGCCAACTCCCGCGGCCCGGACACCATCGAGGCCGACGTGCTGTCCTCTGGGGGACGCGCGGTCACGGCGGCGCAAGCCGTGGCGGACGTTGACGTCGTGATCCTGTCGATCCCCCTCCATCGTCTTCCCGAGGTCGCGCCGCTCATCGCCCGCGTACCAGCCGAGACGGTCGTCATTGACACGTCGAACTACTATCCGGGGCGGGACGGCAGGATTGACGCCATCGAAGCCGGTCAGGTCGAGAGCCTGTGGGTGTCCGAACAGTTGGGCCGTCCCATCGTCAAGGCATGGAATGCGATCGGGTCCGACTCTTTCGCGAAGAAGGGCAAGCCCGCGGGGAGTCCGGACCGCATCGCGCTTCCCGTTGCAGCCGATAGTGACAGGGATCGCAAGGTGGGAATGGCACTCGTCGAGGACACCGGGTTCGACGCCTTCGACGCGGGGACGCTTGCGGAGTCCTGGCGGCAGCAGCCTGGCGCGCCCGGCTACTGCACGGACCTCACCCGCGAGGAGCTGGCGGCCGCCCTTGCCGCGGCAGAGCGGGCGCGATTGCCGAAGCGGCGCGACCTGGCTGTTGCCGCAATCGTGGAAAGGGTGGGAGACGGCACAAGGAACCCGGATGCGGAATACGGCGTCCGCCTGAGTCGTGCGTTGTACATGTGAGCCCCGGCCCCGGTACGGGGGCCCTCTCAGGGGGAGTGCCGGCGGCCCGCCGATGCGCTGACTTCAGGTCCGGGCCTCTGGCACCAGGCGGACACCCTGGGGAATGAGGAAGGAAGCCGCCGCGAAGGGAGAGACCTTCGCGCCCGCGGCGAGCGTGAGGCGGTAACGGCGGACCACCGTCGCGATGACGAGCACCAGCGCCAGCTTCGCGAGCGAAGCGCCCATGCAGAGGCGAGGGCCACCCCCGAAGGGGAAGTACGCGTACTTCGGGAGCCCCTCGAGTGAGCCATCGAGCCAGCGCTCCGGGCGGAACGTGTCGGGGTCCGCGAACCACCGGGGGTCCCGGTGGGCGACCCAGGGGCTCAGCGCCAGGCTGACACCCCCGGCGATCCGGTAGCCGCCGAGCTGCACCTTCCTGGAGGGACTCCCGGGCCGTCATCCAGACGGGCGGGTAGAGCCGCAGCGTCTCCTTGATGACCGCGTTCGTGTAGACGAGGCGTTCCGCATCTTCGGTCGTGGCCCGCCGGCCACCCAGCGTCTGCTCCACCTCGGCGGCCACCCGCGCATCCACCTCCGGGTGCAGCGCCATCAGGTAGAGCGTCCACGCCAGCGCGATGGCTGTCGGTTGATGCGCGGCGAGCAGCATGATGGCCACCTCGTCGCGGGGGTACCAGGGCGGGGCCAGACAGCCATCCTCCCCATCGCGAGCCTGGTGCACCAGCTCGAGGAGGTTGGACGAGCCGTGGCTCCGCTCCCGGAGGCGCTCGATGAGCCCGTAGATGGCCCGGTCGAACTGCCAGACCGACCACCTGAACCGGAGGTTTCGAGGCGTGGGGAGCCAGCGCGGAATCCGGATGGGGAGCGGCCGGAAGCTCCACGCCAGGAAGGAAGTGACCCGCCGGATCTCGTTGGCGCTGAGGTCCGAACCCAGGAGGAACCGCCCGACCACCTGGGCCGAGAGGGGCGCGACATCGCCCTCGAGCGCGCGCACCTCGCCAGGGCGCCAGGCGGCGATCATCTCCTCGGCGGCGTCGACGATCGGCTCCGCGCGGGTGTCGACGCGGTCACGCTTGAACAGGGGCTGGAGGAGCCTGCGCTTGTAGAGCCAGTCCTTCCCGTCCGTGTGCATCAACGCATGGTGATACGAGCCCGTCTTGGCCCAGGTGGGCTTCTGCCCGGTCTCCTTCGCGAAGCTCCGCTGGCTGTTGACGAAGACGTGCTCGATGTCGCGGGGATGGCAGAGGAGATAGTTGTCCTGGCCCAACCGGACGACATCACCGAACTCCCGGGCGCACCGGGTCACGAACCGGAGCGGGTCGGCGTGGAAGTCCGCGACATTGGCAATGCCCCACGCCCCCTCGGGGCCGGGCGGCTCGTGATGAATCGCAGTCATGTGAACTCTCCTCTCGTCGACAGCAGGTGCTCGCGCCAGGAGAACCGGCCAGCGGCATGAGCCCGCGGCTGGCCGGTTCAAGTCATGACTTCAACCGTTGACTCAGTACCCGCCACCCGGCGTGAGGGCCTGGTACTGGCGCGTCAGCTTCTTCGGATTGGACAGGCCCAGCGCCACCGCGATGTAGAAGAACGTCTTCATGTTCGAGCTCCTTGTTTGGGCTTGGAAGTGCTTCAGCCCACCAGGATGGCTCTGCAGCGCCCATGCCGTGTCAGGGGCTCTCATGTGTCGAGGGATTGAGACGTCGAAACACACGGGCTGACGCGCCACAGGCCGGGCTGACACGCCAACGGCCGGGCTGACACGTCGGAACCGCCGGCCGCGTGGACCGAACGGCGTCCCCTCAACAGGCCTTCCCTCCTACCTGTACTCCCAGGCACAGGGGGGGAGGGTGACCGCGAAGGTGGTGCCGCGTCCCGGCTCGCTCCGCACCTGGATGTCGCCGCCCATGGACTTCAGGTGGGTGTGGCAGATGGACAGGCCGAGCCCGGTTCCCTCTCCCACGGGTTTCGTGGTGAAGAAGGGCTCGAAGATGCGCGGCAGCACCTCGGCGGGAATTCCCACCCCCGTGTCGCTCACCTCGATGACGGCGTGCCCCCGCTCGTCCCGGCGCGTGGTGACACGCACCTCGTTCCGCTCCGCTCCTCCCTCGGGGATGGCCTGGGCGGCGTTGACGATCAGGTGGAGGAAGACCTGGCCCAGCCGCGTCTCGTCACCGAGCACCGTCGGCGGCGTCCCATACTCCTTCACCACCCGGGCCCGGGGGCGGAGCTGCCCGTCCGCCGTCGCCAGGGACACGTCGAGCAGCGCATGGAGGTCCACCTCCTTCGAGGGCTCCCGGTGGGCGCGGGCCAGGGTCCGCAGGTCCGCCACGATGCGGCGCACCCGCTCCGCGCCCACCTTCGCCTCGGAGAGCGCCTGCTCCACCTCCTGCCAGCGCTCGGACTCCTCCTCCCGCTTCGTGAGCTCTCGCAGCTCCCCCGTCACGTAGTTGAGGTTGGAGAGGATGAAGGCGAGCGGGTTGTTGATCTCATGCCCGACGCCCGAGGCGAGCGTCCCCACCGCGGCCATCTTCTCCGCCTGGACGAGCCGCTCCCGGGTGTCCTGGAGTTCCTGGAGGCGGGCGCTCAGCTCGGTGGTGCGCTCCTCGACCCGCGCCTGGAGCTGGCGCTCGCGCAGGCGGTGTCCGCGCAGGCGCAGCCACACCCCACCGCAGAGGACCAGCGCCCCCCCCAGCGCGCAGGCCGCCCGGAAGAGGAGCGTCTCGTGGAAGCGGGGCCGCTGCTGGAGCCTCAGCTCCGCGACGGGCGTCGTCCGGCCGTCCTCCGTCGAGAGCGCCATGACGCGGAACCGGTAGTCCCCCGGCGGCAGGTGGGTGTAGTCGGCCTTGCGCTGCTCCGGCCCGGCCTCCACCCAGTCCTTGTCGAGGCCCTCGAGCTGGTAGCGGAAGCGCAGGCGCTGCGGCGCTCCCAGGCTCGGGGACGTGTAGTGGATCTCCACCCGCTCCGCGCCGGGAGGGATGTGACTCCACTGGGAGGCGGGCACGGTCCGCCCATCCACCCGGACCTCTTCGAGCAGCACCGGTGGCGGCGAGGCCACGGGCGCTGCCTCGTGCTCCGGATCGTAGGCGACGGCGCCGCGGATGGTGGGGAACCACAGCCGCCCATCCCGGGTGCGCAGCCCGGACGGCCACCCCACGGAGTTGCACTCCGGGGAGCGCATCCCGTCGTCCGTCCCGAAGAGCCGCGAGCGGACCCGTGCGAGCCGGCCCTCGGCCACCGCTTCCAGCTCCTCCAGGGAGACGCGGAAGATGCCCTTGTTGCAGCCCACCCACAGGTTGCCGCGCCCATCGGGCATGGCCTGGAGGATCATGTCGTCGAAGAGCCCCTCGGCCCGGGTGAAGCGCGTGAGGCGCCCCGCCTTCCATCGGAAGAGGCCCGTGGTGGAGCCCACCCAGAGCGTGCCGTCCGCCTCCTCGTGGATCGTCAGGATGGAGCCGGCGAGCGGCTTCTCCCCGGACGCCAGGGGAACGAGGCGGCCCGCCTGGACGGAGCCCAGGCCGCCGTTGCCATGACCCACCCAGAAACCTCCCGCGGCCCGCGGGTGCAGCACGGTGATGGAGGCACCGGGCCACCCGTCCCGTGGAGAGAGCAGCTCGAAGCGTTTCCCATTCCATCGGGCGAGCCCCAGATGGGTTCCGGCCCAGAGGGTGCCTTGCTCATCCTCGTGGACGGTGCGCACGCCCCCGTGCAGTCCCTCGGCCTCTCCGAGCGAGCGGGTGATCTTCCCCGCCCGCCAGCGGCTCACGCCTCGCTGGGTGCCGAGCCAGAGGCCGCCGTCCCGCGCCTCGGCGATGGAGAGGACCCGGTTGCTGGGGAGCCCTTCGCGCGTCGTCCAGTGCGTCATCTCCCCATCCTTCAGGCGGGTGAGGCCGCCGCCCAGGGTGGCGAACCAGAGGCTGCCGTCGTGGGACTCGTGAAGGGCGGCCATCATGTCGTGCGGCACTCCCTCGGGGCGGCCGTACGGGGAGAAGAGCCCATCCTTGAGGCGGTGCAGTCCCCGCGACTCCGTCCCCACCCAGAGGTTGCCCTCGGCGTCCTCCAGCAGGGCGAAGACCGCGTCACCTGCCAGCCCGGAGGGGGTTTCCAGGACGGAGCGCTGGCCGTGGGTCAGGCGCAACAGCCCGCGGTCCGTGCTCCCCACCCAGAGCGTGCCCGGCCGGTCCACGAGCAGGATCCCGATGGGGGTGCCCGGCAGGCTCGCCTCGGGCACGGGGTGCATCATCCCGTCCCGCAGCCGGTACACGAGGCCATTCAGGGTGCCGGCCCAGAGGGCGCCGTCCCGGTCCAGCGCGAGCGACAGCACCCGGGAAGGCGTGTCCGCGAAGGCGGGCCCCTTCTGGAAGGTGGCGCCGTCCCATCGCAGCAGGCCGCCCTGCGAGGCCACCCAGAGATTCCCGGCCGCGTCCTCGGCGAGCGCATCCACGTGATCGCTGCCGAGCCCGTCTCCGGCCTTCCACACCTGGAAGTGTCCCTGGGAGAGACGCAGCAGCCCGTGACCGGCCGTGGTGATCCACAGGCTCCCATCCCGGGCGGGCAGCAGGCGGCGCAGGTTGGTCAGGGTGATGCCCTGGGGTGGGGTGACGCGGAAGAAGGTGCCCTCCCGCATGCCGGCGAGCCCCGAGCCCGTGCCGATCCACAGCGTCCCGTCCTGGCCGCGGGCGAGGCCCCAGATGAAGCGATCCGGGAGGGCCGGCGTGTTCTCCGGGTCGAAGACGGTGAAGCGCACGCCGTCGAAGCGCACCAGCCCCTCATAGGTGCCGCTCCAGAGGTAGCCGTCCGCTGTCTGGACGAGGGACAGGATGCTGTTCTGCGGCAGCCCGTTCTCCGTCTGCCAGGTGCGGGAAGGGAACTGGGTCAACGCCTTGCCCGGCTCCAGGGCCCAGGCACTCCCGGCGGCTGCCAGCAGGAGGCCCAGCAGCACCCGCGTGGCCAGCACACTCACGCGGACCCGGTCAGGTGCGAGGCGGGACTCGTTCCAGAATCCGCGGAGGGCAGGGGGCATGAGGGACGGCGAGCCTACGGGCAGAGCCGTCCGGAAGAATAGAGGAGGTCGTCCCTGCCTCCCATCCCCCCCCTCTCGGGGAGAGAGGGGGCAGGCTGCCCGGCGCTCAGGCCTTGAGCGCCTTGGAGATCGGCAGCTCGCGCACGCGCGTTCCCGTGAGCGCGAAGACGGCGTTGGCGATGGCCGGCGCCACGGGCGGCACACCCGGCTCGCCAATGCCTCCCGGCGCCGCGTCGCTCTGAACGATCTCCACGTGAATCTTGCGCGGCGCCTCGCCGATGCGCGCGAGCCGGAAGTCGCGGAAGTTCGACTGCTCGACCGCGCCGCCCTTCATCGTGATGGCACCGTACAGCGCGATGCTCATTCCGAAGATGATCGAGCCCTCCATCTGGGCCCGCACACGGTCCGGGTTGATGACCGTGCCGGCATCCACGACGATCCACGCCTCGTCCACCGCGACCTTGCCGTCCGGCTTGCGCACCACCGAGGCGACCACGCCCACGTAGGACAGGAAGCTCCGGTGCGCGGCCAGGCCCAGCGCCCGGCCGTCCTTCTTCCGGTCGCTCCACCGCGACAGCTCCGTCACCCGCTCGATGACGCCCCGCAGGCGGCCCACGTCCACGGGATGCTTCTCCAGCGGCTGGCCGTAATTGGCGAGCTTCTCGACGCCGAGCCTCCTGCACCGTCTTCACCGCTCGCGGCGGCCCGAGCACCTCCAGCATGACGTCCCGCGTGTCCTCGCCCCGGGCGTGGGCGATCTCGTCGATGAAGGAGTTGACCGAGAACGCGTGGAAGATGTTGTAGACGGATCGCAGCCAGCCGATGCGCACGTGGGCATTGGCCTCGCACGCCTCCGCGCGGATGTTGGGCACCCCGATTCCCAGGTCCAGCACGCCCTGCTGCAGATCCCCCACGGAGGGCCGGTTGACGGGCCCGAAGGTCGAGCCGATCGGCGGGAACGCGGTGCGGTGTCTCCAGGCCACCACCTTGCCGCTCGCGTCCAGGCCCGCGGTCAGCCGCTGCGCGCTGACGGAGTGGTAGTAGTCGTTGCGGAGGTCGTCCTCGCGCGTCCACTGCACGCGCACCGGCACGCCCGCCTCCTTCGCGAGCAGCACCACCTCGGAGATGAAGTCCGCCTTGGACTTCCGCCCGAAGCCGCCGCCCAGGAACGTCACGTGGACCGTGACCTTCTCGGGGGGAAGCCCCAGCGCCTGCGCCGCCGTCGCGCGTGCCGCCTGCGGGTGCTGCGTCGGGGCCCAGATTTCACACGTGCCTCCCTCGACGCGCGCCACCGCGACGGGCGGCTCCATCGGCGCGTGCGCCAGGTGCGGGACGTGGTACTCGGCCTCGATGACCCGCGCCGCCTTGGCGAGCGCACCCTCGGCATCTCCGACGCTGCGCAGCACGGTGCCCGGTGCCTGCACGGACGCGCTCAGCGTCTTGCGGTACTGCTCCGAGTCATAGGCCGCGTTCGGGCCCTCGTCCCAGATGATCTCCAGCGCGGCGCGGCCCTTCATCGCCGCCCAGGTGTTCTCCGCGAGGACGGCGATACCTCCCCAGGTCTGGAAGGCGTACGGAGCCTTCGGCGCCGGAAGCTCGATGACCCGCTTCACCCCGGGAACCGCGAGCGCGCGGGTGGCGTCGTACCGCGTCACGCGGGCCCCGACGATCGGCGGCCGGGCGATCACCGCCGTGAGCATGCCCGGCAGCCGGATGTCGGCTCCGAACACCGCGCTCCCGTTGACGTAGGCGGGCCCGTCGATCAGCGGCAGCTCCTTGCCCACGTTGCGCAGCTCGGACTTCGGCCGGAGCTTGACCTCCGCCGGCTTGGGCACGGTCTGCCTGCCCGCCTCGAGCGCCAGCTCTCCGAAGCCGAGCGTGCGCTTGCTGGGGCGGTGGAGCACCACGTGGTTGCTGGCCTCGCAGGTGTCCGGGGCCACCTTCCAACGCTTCGCCGCGGCCGCCACCAGCATGGTGCGCGCGGTGGCTCCCGCCCGGCGCATGTCCTCGTAGATGCCGCGGACGCTGTTGGAGCCGTCCGTGTTCTGGTCTCCGTAGGCCGGATCTCCGTCCGCCTGGACGATCTTCACCCGCGCCATGTCCGCGCCGAGCTCGTCGGCGATCAGCACGGGCAGCGAGCTGCGGATGCCCTGGCCCATCTCGGAGCGGTGGCAGACGATCGTCACCAGGCCGTCGGGAGCCACGTGCACGAAGACGTTCGGGTTCAGCCCCGGGGCGGAGGCCTCCTCGGCCTGGGAGCTCGTCGGCGGCCTGGGCCCGGAGAGCTTCCCGGTGGGCTCGTCCGCGAGGCTGTCACTGGAGAAGAAGCCGATGGCGAGGCCGCCCACGGCGAGGTTCAGGCCCGCGAGGAAGGTCCGCCGGGCAATCAACGGGTGCCGGTTGCTCATCGCGTCCTCCCTATTCCTCGTTCATGCCCGCGGCCTTCTTCACGGCCGCGCGGATGCGCGTGTACGTGCCACACCGGCACAGGTTGCCCGCCAGAGACTGATCGATCTCGGTGTCGGTGGGCCGCGGCTTCTTCGCGAGCAGGGCCGCCGCGCACATGATCTGTCCGGCCTGGCAGAACCCGCACTGGGGAACGCCCAGGTCCACCCAGGCGCGCTGCAGCGGGTGTTTGCCGTCCGGCGAAAGCCCTTCGATCGTCGTCACCGAGTGTCCGTCCGCGCGGCGGATGGGCGTCACGCAGGCGCGCACCGTCTGGCCGTCGAGGTGGACGGTGCAGGCGCCGCACAGCGCCTCGCCGCAGCCGTACTTCGTGCCGGTCAGGCCGAGCACATCCCGCAGCGCCCAGAGCAGCGGCATCTCGGGATCGACGTCGAGGCTCCTTGTCGACGCCATTGATACGGACTCGAATGATCATGGCCGTGACTCCTCGCTCGGGCACTCCGCGCCCGTCTCCACCCATGCCGATACGATGGCGCCGAAGCGCTCCTGCGTACCCGGTGCCGGCTCGCGGTCCGCACCGGGCTTCCAGCCCCAGCCCACCAGCTCATCGTGCGCGTTGTGCTCGACGATCTGCGCCAGCGACTTGCCCCCGTTGCGCTTCGGGTCCTTGAGCTGCTCGCACACCTGGCGAGGCGTGCGGCCCACCCAGGCCATCTCCAGGGGCGCGAGGTGCCAGTTCGGCGCCCCGGGCACCCGTGAGAGCTCCGCGTTGCGGTCCTGGTGGCAGCTCGTGCACTCCATGCCAGCGATGCCGCGGTCCTCGGGGCCGCGCCGGACGGGAGGATCGTGGAGCTGCCAGCCGGTCCGCTGGTAGGGCGAGTCCCCATCGGGATGGCAGTTCGCGCACCGCGGATGCAGCAGCACCCGGCTGGCCTCCAGGAAGAGCGCGCGAGAGCGATCGGCCCGGTCCGTGATGACGCCGAACGCCTCGGGGGCGCGCAGCTCGGAGGGGCCAACCTCGGGAAGCATCTCGGACGGCGACGGTGCGGGCTGACGCCGGCCACAACCCATCGCCAGGAGGACGAGGGCGGACGCACAGAGACGGACGTACGGCTTCGTGGTCGTTCTCAAGCCCTCGGACGGTACTCCAAACGGGTGGGCCCCGGAAATGAATCGGGGGCCGAGCCCACCAGGCCCCGGCCCCCGTCTTCAGCTCTTCAGCGATTCAACGGCTTAGAGCATGTCCTTCAGCGCCTTGAGGGGCTGGATCTTCACGACCTTGCGCGCCGGCTTGGCCTTGAACATCGTCTCCTGGCCGGTGAACGGGTTGATGCCCTTGCGCGCCTTGGTGGCCGGCTTCTTCACGACCTTCATCTTCATCAGGCCCGGCACCACGAACTTGCCGGGACCGCGGCCACCCATGCTCTTCTGGATCTGCCCGCTGAGCGCCTCGAACACGGAGGACACCTGCTTCCTGCTCAGCCCGGTCTGCTCGGCGATCGACACCAGCAGCTCGGACTTCGTCGGGCCCCTGTCGGAGGATGCAGCCTTCTTCGCGGTAGCGGTCTTCGTCTTCGCGGCCATTGTGGTTCTCCTTGTGAAAAGGGATGAATTCTCACTGCCAATATCTATTCAGCGAGAAATCGGCAATGGATCAAACGATCTGGCGATGCGGATCCGCTGGAGATCCGACGATCAGCCGGCCTTGGCCACCGGGCTCTCGACCACGATATCCGAGCGCGTGCTGCCGACGATGGCGAAGAGCTCGGCCTGCTCGGCCTCGGGGACCTTGTACTCATCCAGCACGGCCTTGAAGATGCCGGCGAACACCACCCACTCCGAAGCCGAGATGTTCAGGTGCTTGTGGGACTCGGCCATCGTCTTGCCCGTGTAGCGCTGGGGGCCGCCGGTCACCTGGCACACCATCTCGGTGACCAGGTACTTGAAGCCGGCCTTGGGCACGCGGTGGTGCGCCTCGTCCACCAGCGGGTTCGCGTTCAGCTCGGGGGCGACCATGATGCGATCGATGAAGGTGTCCACCACCGCGGCAATGGCGTAGACGCCCCCCAGCCGCTCGTACAGCGAGGGCTTCTTCGTTTCCGTGCTCATTTCCGGCTCCAGATGGGCCCGTGGGTTCATCCCCGGGCTCCGGCACCGGACCTTATGACAGGACACGTGGACGCAGGAAGGCCGCCTCCCGGGCGAGCGGCCCCGCCGCTACCTGGCGAGCGGACCGAACGTCCATTCGGGATTCGACGGCCCCCGCCCATACCGCACCCGGAACGGCTCGCCGGCCTTCACCCCGGCGAGCTCCCGCGGGGTGAGCGTGAACACCACGCGCCGCTGATCATTCGGATCCGGGTAGCGGCTCGACGCGAGCTCCAGCTCTCCCATCACCAGGGTCAGCAGCTCGTCCCGGACGGTGAAGGGGACGTCACTGCGCAGCTCGAGCTCGAGTCGTCCGTCCTTGCGCCGCTCCAAGCGGACGACGCTGCCGGACACCTGCCTCCGGACGAGCGGCAGGGGACGCAGCTCCCTCCCGGGCTCGGACCGCGTGGCCAGCGGATGGCTCGAGAGGGCGCCCTGCCTGGAGGCGCGGAGGTTGGCCAGGAAGAGCTCCCCGCTCGGCGTCTTGTCGAAGGTGAAGCGCACGCCCCGGATGGCGTGGAGGTTGTCCGCCCGGAATGCCGCGAGCGGCAGCCGGACCGTCTGCAACATGGCGTGGAAGTCCCCGAACGGCCCCCCGGGGGGCCCCCGCAGATCCACGAAATCGGCGATATCGAGCGGCTCCGAGAGGCCCCCCTGCGCGTCCACCAGTTGCACGGAGAAGTGGACCGGCTCGAAGTAGCTGTTGAGGCCGCTCGGGGCGCGCTCGATGCGGACCTCCAGCGTGGCGTAGGACTTCAGCGACAGCCCCTTGCCGGGCCGGGTGAAGTTCGCCTGGAACCAGGTGTCCTCCCCGGCGGACGTCCAGGAGATCCGCCCCCCCTGGAGCAGCGCATCATGCTCGGGGAGCGGTCCGTGCTCGATGTGGATGTTGCTCGCGTCGTTGGGGATGCCGGACGTGCCGAGGCCGGTGGGGCCGAGGAAGTCCTCGAGCCGCAGGGTGACCTCCTCGTCCGCCGTGGGGGTCATGCCCCGGTCCACGCGGGTGATGGCGGCGAGGCTGGGCGGCACGGGGAACTGCGGATCGAAGAGCCGATCCCAGACCGCCTCCCGGTGCGGCCCGACGTTGGCGAGGAAGAAGGCGAGCATGGGGATGCGGCCCGTCTCCTGCTGGGCCGTGGAGCCCGACACCCCCGGCCCGGTCGAGAACAGGGGCTCGTGGCCGGTGCACCCCGGCGAGTCCGACTCCTGCCACTCGGTGTTGTAGTAGTTGTGGTTCGCCCCCCAGACGGTGAGCGTGGACTTCATCCGCTTCGGCTGCTCGTCCTCGGTGAGCAGCATGCGATCGAAGGGGCGGACGCCCTGGAGATTGTAGACATCCCCGTCACACACGGGCAGCAGGACGTTCCACCGCGTGCCGTTGGCATCGAGCACGCGTTCCGTCTGCCCGTCCACGGGGCCGATCTCGAAGATGGCGTTGAAGCGCAGCCTGTCGGGGATGCGCTGCTTCCAGGGGCTGCCGGGGTCGCCATATTGGACGTAGGCCGCCCGCGCGCCCTCGCCGCCTCGCGAGTGCCCCATCAGCCCCACCTGCTGGAAGTCCAGTTGCCCCCTCAGGCTCACCCCCAGCGAGCCGGGCGTGGGCTCGTGGCCGCGGTTCCACCGGCTGAGCAGGGCGAGGTGCTTGAGGATGAGGCGCCCCCGGGCCAGGTTCAGGCCGAAGTCCCCGGCGACGCCCTCGCCCGCGTTGATGCCGCGGTTGGCGTTGATGGACACGACGATGTAGCCCCGGGCCGCGAGCGGCTCGGCGATGTAGCCATACCCGGCGTGGCTGGGGACCACCTCGTAGCCCGGCGGGCACGTGCCCAGCCCGGTGTACTCCACGCTGTCGTCGATGCGGGGGTTGGAGCCCGTGCCGCACGTCGCGTGGTTGCCGTGCAGGAAGACGATCACCGGGTAGCGTTGGCCCCGCTTCAACGTGGCCGGGCGGTAGATCCGCGCCCACAGCTCGGTGACGCGATCCGGCAGGATGTCCGGATCCACGGTGGCCGGGAGCTTGTATTCTTCGCTGACGACGGGTTGCAGTGCCCGCGTGGCGAGCGCCGCCTGGGACCGCGCGAGGGCATCCTCCTCCGGCTCCCACGAGGTCTCCGTGGCCCCGCATCCTCCCGCGCCCGAGATGACCAGCGCGGAACACACGAGTGCCCTCACATATCGGCCAGCCCCCATCGCTTCCCCCCCTCCAGGCCCACCCAGCCCCTACCGAGCAAGGTTGTCTCGCTCGTCCGGGGTGTCAATCCGGTCTGGGAGTACGGGGTGAGCGGGCCTTCACCAGCTCGTGCGGACCGGGCGGCCCTCGTCGTAGCCCGCCTGGCTCTGCACGCCCACCACGGCCCGCTGGTGGAACTCCTCGAGCGTCCGCGCGCCCGCGTAGGTGCAGGAGCTGCGCACGCCCGCGATGATCTGATCGATGATGTCCTCGACGCCGGGGTGATCCGGGTCCAGGTACATGCGCGAGGTGCTGATGCCCTCCTCGAAGAGCTCCTTGCGGGCGCGATCGAAGAGGGACTCGCCGCGCGAGCGGGCCTTGACGGCACGCTGCGACGCCATGCCGAAGTTCTCCTTGTAGAAGCGACCGTCGCTGTCGCGCAGGACGTCCGCCGGGCTCTCGTAGGTGCCCGCGAACCAGGAGCCGATCATCACGTTGGCCGCGCCCGCCGCGAGCGCGAGCGCCACGTCACGCGGATGCCGGACGCCGCCATCGGCGCAGGCATGCTTGCCGTGCTTCCGGGCCTCCTCCGCGCAGTCCAGCACCGCGGAGAACTGGGGCCGGCCCACCCCGGTCATCATGCGCGTGGTGCACATGGCTCCGGGTCCCACGCCCACCTTCACCTGATCCGCCCCGGCCGAGATGAGCTCCCGCGTCCCCTCGCGGGTGACGACGTTGCCGGCCATGACGGGCACGGAAGGGGAGAGGGAGCGGATGCTCTCCACCGCCTCGAGCATCCGGCGCTGGTGGCCGTGCGCCACGTCCACGACGAGCAGATCCGTCCCGGCGCGCAGCAGGGCCTCGGCCTTGGCCTTCACATCCCCGTTGATGCCGATGGCGGTGGCGATCAGCAGCTTGCCCTTCGCATCCAGCGCGGGCTTGTAGAGCGTCGAGCGCAGCGCGCCCTTGCGCGTCACCACGCCGATGAGCCGGCGCCCGCGGACCACGGGCGCGGAGGTGAGCCGCTTGCTGGACAGGCGATCGAAGATCGTCTCCAGCGGCGTGCCCTCGTCGATGGTGAGCAGATCCGTGGCCATCACCCGCTGGAGCTGGGTGAAGCGGTCGAAGCCGGCGGCATCGTTCTCGGTGAAGATGCCGACGGGCTCCTCCTGCTCGTTGACGATGATGACGGCGCCGTGGGCGCGCTTGTGGATGAGGTTGAGCGCCTGCTGGATGGTGTCGCCGGGCCGCAGGGTGATGGGCGTCTCGTAGACGGGGTGGCGCGACTTCACGTAGGCGATGTTGCTCTCGACGATGTCGAGCGGGATGTCCTGGGGCAGCACGGAGATGGCCCCGCGGCGCGCCACCGTCTCGGCCATGCGCTTGCCCGAAACGGCCGTCATGTTGGACACGACGATGGGGAGGGTGGTGCCCAGGCCATCGGCCGGTGTCAGGTCCACGTCCAGGCGCGAGCCGACGTCCGAGCGGCCCGGCACCATGAAGCAGTCGTTGTAGGTGAGATCGTAGGGAGGCTTCTGGTCATCGAGGAACCGCATCACACCCTCCAGGGGGGCGTACCCTAACGCCTGGCGGCGGCCCCATTGATTGGAATCCGCCCGGGGGGCCGCGTATTTTGTCGCACATGAGCGAAGCCGGGACGAGGGCGCCGGTGCTGGATGTGGAGGGGCTGGAGAAGGCCTACGGTGAGGTGAGGGCCGTGCAGGGGCTGAGCTTCCAGCTCGCTCCGGGCGAGGTGCTCGGGCTGGTGGGGCCCAACGGGGCGGGGAAGACGACCACGCTGCGCTGCCTGGCGGGCATCCTGCCGCCCTCCAGCGGGCGGGTGAGGGTGGCCGGGCATGATCTGGCGAGCGCCCCCGTGGAGGCCAAGCACGCCCTGGCCTTCCTCCCGGACGAGCCGCGCCTCTTCGAGTACCTCACCGTCTGGGAGCACCTGAACTTCGTGGCCCGGCTGTACGGGGTGGCGGACTGGGAGGAGCGGGCGCGGGCACTGCTCCTCGAGATGGAGCTGGCCGGCAAGGAGAAAGCCCTGCCCGGAGAACTGTCGCGCGGGATGAAGCAGAAGCTCTCCATCGCCTGCGGCTTCCTGCACTCGCCGCGGCTCATCATCCTCGACGAGCCGCTCACGGGATTGGATCCCCTGGCCATCCGCCGCATGAAGGCCTCGCTGCGCCAGCGCGCGGAGGCGGGGACGGCGCTGGTGCTCTCCTCGCACCTGCTGCCGCTGGTGGAGGAGCTGTGCCACCGCATCCTCGTCATCGCCGGGGGGCGAGCGGTGGCGCTCGGGACGCTCGCGGACATCCGCGCGCAGCTCAGTGGCCCGGACGGCTCGGCCGCGTCCCTGGAGGAGCTCTTCATCCGGATCACCAGCGCGCCGCCCGAAAGCGCGCCACCCGAGCCCCGGCCCGAGCGGGAGGGCGCATGAGCTTCCCCCGCGCGGTGACGTTCCTCTGGCTGGCCTCGACGCGCAACCGGTTGATCCGCCAGTTCCAGCGCCTGCGCCAGCCGAAGTACCTCCTGGGCGCGGTGGTGGGCGGGCTGTACGTGTACTCCGTGTTCCTGCGGCGGCTGAGCTACCCGGGACAGGAGGGCACGGTGCCTCCCATGGCGCAGCTCTTCAGCCAGTTCATGCTCGCCTCCGCGATGCTGGGCACGGTGCTCTCCGCCTGGGCGCTGGGACCGGACCGGCCCTCGCTGTCCTTCAACGAGACGGAGATGCAGCAGTTCTTCCCCGCGCCCGTGTCGCGGCGGGGACTGCTGCACTACAAGCTCGCGCGGGGCCTGGCGGGCGCGGCCGTGGGGGCCTTCTTCGCCACGCTCTTCGTGAGCCGCGTGGTGTCCGGGCACCCCGTCCTCTTCTTTATCGGCGCCACCCTGACGCTCGCCACGGTGCACCTGCACGTGACCGCGGCCTCCTTCGTGCGCACGCGGCTCGCCCAGCATGGGGGGGTGGGCACGGCGCTGCGCTGGGCCGCCCTCACCGCCGTGAGCGCCTTGCTGGTCATGGCGGGGATCTCCGCGCTGGGCGAGCACCCCCTGCCCACGCAGTTCAACCACCCCCGGCAGCTCCAGGCCTGGCTGGCCTCCTTGCTGGATTCTCCGGCGCTGTGGCCGGGACGGATGCTGGTGGCCCTGCCGCTCGCGCCGGACCTGGGCTCCTTCCTGCGGACGCTGCCGCTCGGGCTCGGACTGTTCGCCGTGCACTACGTGTGGGTGATGCGGGCGTCGGTGCCTTTCGAGGAGGCGGCGGTGATCCGGGCCGAGCAACGGGCCCGGCTCCGGGAGCAGCTCTCGCGCGAGGGCGGCCACCGCACGCTCCTGCGTGCGCGCCCCGCGTTCTTCCGGCTCGCGCCCACGGGCCGGCCGGAGGTGGCGATCGTCTGGAAGAACCTCGTCGCGGGGCGGCGGCTGGGTGGGGCAGGGCGGCTGCTCGTCGCGGGGCTGGTGGGGGGATTGGTGGCGACCGTGGCCTCGGGCCGGGGCACGTCCGAGGTGCTCGCCAACGTGCGCCTCTTCATGGCGCCGTTGTGCGCGGGGCTCGCCGGAGTGCTGTGCTTCTTCGGGCCGTCCGCCCTGCGATTCGATCTGCGCATGGACCTGCCCCGGCTGGAGCAGCTCCGGGCGTTGCCGCTCACGGGCAGGCAGGTGGTGGCGGCGGAGCTGGCCGCGCCCGCGCTGCTGCTCGGGGTGACGCAGATGGGGCTCCTCCTGTTGGCGGTGGCGCTCTCGGTGTGGCAGGGGGGCGAGCACACCGCGCTCTGGGTGGCGGGGGGACTGGGGGCGATCTGGGTGATGCCGGCGGTGTCACTCGGAGGGCTCTTCGTGCAGAACGCGGCGGTGGTGCTGTTTCCGGCGTGGCTGCCGCCCGAGGGCGAGCGGGTGCGTGGCCTGGAGGCGCTCGGGCAGCGGTTGCTGACGCTGGTGGGCACGCTGGTGGTGCTGCTGGTGGGGATGCTGCCCGCGGCGCTGCTGGCGGCGCTGGTGGGCTTCGCCCTGGACCGGATCCTGGGCCTGGGTGTGTGGGCGCTGCCCTTCGCGGGGCTCGTCGCGGCGGCGGTGCTCGTGGCCGAGGTGGCGCTCGGAGTGGTGGGCCTGGGCCACGCCTTCGACCGGCTCGACGTGTCGATGGAGGGGACCGGGACGGCGCCGTGAGCGTGTCAGTCGAGGAAGCGGCGTTTCCACTGCCGCATGTCCTCCCGGGAGAAGCCGCCCCAATCAAAGCGCTCCTCGTACAGCCAGGGCTCCAGGACACGTGCCAGCTCGCGATAGGCCGGCAGGAGGCGGCCTTCTTGTACGTCTCCGGCTTCGGGCCATGGCCCCAGTGCCACCAGTCCCCGCTCGCCCTCCAATTCCCGTACGGTGGTGCCGGGCGAGTGCAATCTGGAGCGCAGACCCTCGGCACCGCCCAGCGCTCCCCACATGGGCTGACCCAGGAGATTCAGCCAGTGCACTCCCTTCACCCGTGTTCCGATGAACATGGAGGCAGTGCTGAAACCCGGAACATCCAGGCCCGGGTAGCGTAAGCACTCGTCGCGAAGGGACTCGATGGTTCCGAGGACTCCTTCCGGGAAGAGGAACGCGAGGCCCGCATGACCGGAGTTGTAGGGCAGCTCCGCCGCCAGCTTCAGGGCCAGGTCTCGCACCCGATCAGGGCCATGCTCTTCCAGGTACTCCGTGGGCAGCCAGAAGATCACCGCGCACATGGGCTCACGGGGGGGGAACTCGTTGGACTGTTCTCCATGGTAGGAGAACTCATATCCAGCGAGGTCATCTGGTGACCCGGCCAGCAGGATATTGGCACCCTGCGGATGCAGCAGCTCGCTCCGGATGGCTTCCCAGCCCTGCGTGTCGAACTCCTGCCAATCCCCTTCGGAATCGGCGTACCAACTGAGTGTTGTTGGCCCCACCTCCTGGCGGTAGACATCCAGCGCCCGCATCACCGCTTGCACGACCTCCTGGTGGGGGCGCCGCATGTAGAAGGTGATGTTCACGCTCTCGCGGATGAGCAGCCAGGGTTCTCCCCCCTCGATGCGTGTGTAGCGACGGATGCGTGGATAGTGATCACCCATCACTGGACTCCGAGTTGGGGAGAGACGAAGACATGCGGGTCCGCGTCTCCCCCGAGGTCAGTGGCTGATGAGCCTAATGCGGTCCGGCCGCCTCGGGGGGCGCGGAGAGGGTGCGCACCACCAGCGAGCGGCACGCCGAGCACACGACGCCGCTGCTCTCCCAGTGCACCTGCTCCTCCATCTCCTGGGCGGACTCCTGCCCCTCCTCGAGCTGCTTCACGAGGGCGGCGAGCTCGTCTTCCGTGCTGCCTCCACCGGTGGGACCGAGAACATCCTGCTCACCTTGCAGGACGAGGGAGAAGCGGTAGTACACCTCGCTCGCGGCGATACCATTGCCGCATGCGGCGCACGTCTTCGGTCGAGGGCCGGACACGGCGCTGACACTACCTGGAAGAACGGTCGGGTCTCCAGCTTCGAAGGAGGGACCAAACAGTTCCTGAGTCCGATGGCCCTCTCGGTCCCATCTTTGCTTGACTTCGTGTCTATATGACACTAAGCTTGGGCGGTGTCGTAGGGAAACATCGGCGGGAGCCGAGTTGGCTACTGGTAGGTAAGTCCAGTCGTCCTGGGCCCAGGAGAGTGAAAGAATGCTGTCACAGGAAAAGAAATATTCTCGGAAGAGGATCCTCCGACGGATTGCCGACGCGAGCCTGTTCGGACACCTGGGCATGTTCGTGGGGACCGGATTCTCCATGGCGCTGACGGATGGGGTTGCTCCCAACTTCGAGAAGTTGCTCCGTCGGGCCGCAGAGGACTTGGAGCTTGAGTTCGATTTCGATGATCCTAAAGCTGTCCGAGGACTCTCTTACCCACAACTCGCGACCCGGCTAGTTGCCGAGTTGACGGAGAGCAAGTCGAATCGGGCGAAGGCGATGCGGGCGCTCAAGCGGAAGATCGCGAGCATCTGCAACCTCATGCCCGACGATTTGCTACGGGACCAATATGTCCCGGTACTCGCTCAGTTACGGCCGTCATGGGTAATCACGACTAACTACGACTTCATCTTGGAGTCGCTCTTGGAGCGTGCCGTTCCCCTGCTCCCTCACGAGGCAGTCACACCTCGCCGGGACTACGTGCCGGTCTACCACCTGCATGGGCACCGACTTGTTCCAGAGAGCATCGTGATTACAGAGGACGACTATGTAGAGTTGCTGGGACCGATGGAGTACCGGCAGAACAAGCTCTCTCTGTTGCTGACCGAGTCGACCACCCTAATGCTCGGCTACAGCGGCGGTGACATCAACGTCCGTTCTGCAATGAAGCTAGCCCGTGCCTACGCCGAGGATCGTGACCTGGAGCTCCAGCGTTATCAGGGGCTCGTTGTCCAGGCTCTCTACGTCACGGATCGAGCACCACGATCCGAACCGTACCGCGGACTCAACGCAGAGGTGATCATTGAGATCTCCGACATCCTGCAGTTCTTGGAGGAGGTGCGGGACGCCAAAGCGGCGCGGAAAGCAGAGTTCCGGAAAACGCGGAGGATCATCAACAAAGTTCTGGAGGATGATGACGGGGCCGAAAAGTTGGTGGGCGATGTCGCATTGCGAAAGGAGTTCGTCAAAGCACTGCGCGCTTTTCCTCGTTCGTATGAGGCTGGGCGCGTGGTCGAGTTCTTACGCCGTGCCCTCAACCCGCTCTGGAATCGGGCCAGGCAGCGTGGGAATTGGCACTACTACAATGCTTTTGTCGATTTCCTCCTCGACGTCCTTGAGGGGATCAATCTCCGCAAGTTGCATCCCATTTTGAGCGAGTACTTGTCGGAGAGCTTCTCGGATATCGCTTGGTACCTCGAACCCGGCAAACAGCCACCTTCAGTTAAGGGCAAGGCATGGGATGCGACGGATACTTGGCGCCAACGTCGTAGCTCTCTGTCCAGCGAATCCGTTGATGAACTTAAGCGCTACGCCCGGAACAACGGCAACTCGGCTATGGCCTTGCTGCTAAACGAGATCGAAACCTGAGCCGCAGTTCCTTGCGTACGGTGCCCATGCGATAAGCGCTCGTTTGACGGAGCATTGGGGACGCGATTCTCGCTTGGGCTGGTTGAGTAGGGTGTCAAACTAATTAGTACTTACCTGCCGCCCTGCGGCGACACCGTGCGCATCGAATTGCGTCCCACCATGATGTCCACCAGCTTCTTCACGCGGCGGAAGACGCCCTCCTGCACGTAGGGCACGCCGTGCTTCTCGCAGAGCGCCTTCACGCGGGGCTGCACCTGCTGGTACTTGCTCATGGGCAGGCTGGGCCAGATGTGGTGCTCGATCTGGTAGTTGAGCCAGCCGTGGAGGAAGTCGACCACGTCATTCCCGGTGGCGTAGTTCACCGAGCCGATCACCTGCCGCACGGAGAACTCCGCGTTGCTCCTGGCCCGGTCGTGGAACCGGTAGAGGTCATCGCCCGCGTGGTTGGGGGCGATCAGCACGAAGCTCTGGATGTTCGTGAGCAGCTCGGCGAGCACGCTGTTGGCGAACACGCAGGCCACGGCCCACGCGCCGAGCGGCGCGAAGAGGGCGGGCAGCAGCACGAAGCGCAGGCCCACGTAGGGCAGGATGCACGTCCCCCAGAACGCCCGGCCATCCGCGGTGAGCGGGTTGAAGGCCGTCACCAGGCGCGGGGTGTCCCCCTCATCCTTCACGCCCGCGCGCCGCCGCTCGGCCCGCCGCCACTCCAGGAAGGTGTTGGGCGCGTAGTACGTCAGCTTCCACGTGCAGGCGAAGAAGGCCACCACCGCGTACTTCGCCAGCAGGGGCATGGGGGAGCGCCGCAGGAACCCGGTGTTCTCCTCCACCAGGTCCGGATCCGCCGTCTCGCCCGTGCGCCCGTGGTGCAGGGCGTTGTGCTCGTGCCGCCACGCGTCGGGGTGGATCCAATCCGGCCAGTCCAGGAAGCGGCGCCACCCGGTGGCGAACGCGCGCCCGGTGCGGTGCTCGGGCATGCCGGGTACCCGGTCGTACCCCCGGTGCGTCACGTGGTGCGCCATCATCGTCCAGCGGGCCGTGTTGCCCTGGGCGATCAGCAGCGCCGAAATGGGATTGGGCGCCAGCCACGCCGTCGCATAGCCGAGCGCCGAACACACCCGGCCCCAGAGCTCGATCTTCCGGAAGTGCGCGTGGTCCTCGGGCCCGAGGGACGATTCCATCTCCGTGCGCAGGGCCTGCAGGTCGCGCGCGAAGGCCTCTTCATCGACGTTGAGGCCCGGAAAGGCGGAACGCGGAGACTCCTCCACGCGCATGGCGACTGCCGTATTCATGAGGTCTGCTGGCTCCTGGAGGGACGTGCCCGGTGGGCTGCCTAGCATCGCAGGGTACGGAGCCGAAGCAACAACCTCATGGGTCCGCCCGGCGTGCGGCCGGGGAGGCGAGCCGCTGGACGCGTGGCGGCGGGAGGCACTCCCGGCTCAGGGGGCTCCCTTGCCCGTGCGGAGCTGCTCGAGGGCCCGTGCGAGCTGCCCCGAGTAGTCCACCCCCGTGTCCTCGTCGACGAAGCGCTGGCCGGGCGCCTCGAAGTAGCCGGAGCGGGCGTAGGCCACCTTGAGGAGCCGGACCTGCTGTTCCGGATCCAGCTCGCCCCAGCTCCGGCCCGCGTCGAGCGCCGTGCGCCAGTCGGAGCCCTCCCCGAACCACTGACTCCAGAGCGTCTCGCACACGTAGTCGGTCCCACCCGTCTGGTACTGCCAGACGTGGCCCATCTCCTGGATGAGCAGGTGCATGGGCAGTTGGAGCGCGGCGGAGTCCGTCCGGGGGACGTAGAGGGTATGGCCGAGCGCGAAGGGGCGGCCGGGCAGCGAGAGCAGTCCGAGTCCGCCCACCTTCAGGCGTACCCGCTCGTAGTCGATGCTGTCCCCGTACACCTTGCGCAGCTCGGCGATCTGCTTCGGAGCGAGCCGTTCTCCCGCGGGCTCCGCGCCCACGAGCGTCTGGACTCCGCTCAGCATCCGGCCGCCCAGGCTCATCAGGACGTCCAGGGGTATCTGGACGGCGAGCTTCAACACCCCGCGCAGCAGCGCATCGCCGCCCGTGGAGAACTTCCCCGTGAGGAGCCCGGCGAGCCCACGCGCCAGGCACTTCACGGCCTCCCACAGGTTCCGCATCACCCCGAGGCCCGCGCTCACGACACCGGCGAGCAGGAAGGGCGGAATCCACCTCCCGGAGACGGCCTCGGGCGTGCTCGGAGCCAGGGCTCCAGGAGTGGATGAAGCGAGAAGAGCGGACCGGGTACCCATGGCGCCTCCAAGAGAGCGGCCAACCAAGGCTCGGCACGATCAGCAGCTCGCGCCAGGGAGGACACCCACCCCCGAGGGCCAGCGCGTGCGCTCCAGAGCACAATCCGGCCCGGCCTCGTCGAGCACCCGACAGGGAGGACGCCTCACCGGGCGGGGCGGGCCCGCCTACTCGCGCTTCAGGTACGCCGAGTGGCAGGAGACACACGTCTGCATGAGGAGGCCGTAGCTCTCGGCGAGCGCGGCGTCGTCCTTCTTCCCGGCGGCGGCGGCGAGGGCCTCGGCCCGCCTGCGCACCTCGCCCTGGAGGACGAAGAAGCGCTCGGGCAGGAAGGCGGCGGGCTCGTTCTCTCCACCGGCCTCGGGGCGCTCGATCCGGGGCTCGGAGGCGATGCGCTGGGCGGCGGCGCGCGCCAGATCGTAGCGCAGCAGCGTCACGCCGAACATCAGGTCGCGGGCGTCCTGCCCGTGACGATCCATCTTCTTGCGCAGCAGGGCGCGCGCGGACTCGGGGAGGTAGTCCGGGGCGGGCAGGCCGGGGTGGTCCTTCGCCCCGGCGGCCTTCGCCTTCGGCTTGGACGCACCCGCCTTGGGCTTCTCGGGCTCGGCGGCGGAGGCGTGCAGGAGGGCGCCCACGGACACGAAGCCCGCGAGCACCAGGGAGAGCTGGGACAGGACACGCTTCATGGGAGGCCCTCGCCGCGGGGGCTGACGACTACTGCTCGTCCTGGGAGGACTCACCGGCCCGGGCGCTGGACACGCCGAACACGTTGGAATCGGCGATCTCCTTGGTGGTGTTCCGGTACGCGCGCCAGGCGAAGGGCGCGGTCGCCAGCAGCGCGAAGAAGCCCAGGCCGATGGCCTTCCAGGGAATGGGCTCTTCCTTGATCTGGATGTCCTTGCCGTAGGAGTGGATGTTGTACTTCGGGCGGGCGCGGGCGGCGTCACGCTCCTCCTGGGTCATTTCTTCGCCCTGGAAGCTCTGGAGCTGCCGCCGCTGGGCGAGGGCGGCGCCGCCAGTGACGAGCACGAGGACGACCAGCAGACGCGAAAAGAAGGGGGGGCGCATGGCGGCGCAGCCTACCACGACCTTACAGGTGCGTAGAACAGGGCTTGCTTCCCCCCCGGCGGTCCATTAGGCGCCAGAGCCGTGCGCTTCCTCATCATCCCCCTGATCAACCTGCTGGTGCTGTTGAGGGTCCTGCTGGGCCTCCCGTTCCGCCTGCTGGGGGCGCGAAGCCGGCCCGCCTATGTGCGTTTCCGGCTGGCGGGGGATCCCCCCTACCGGGAGCGGTCCCGCCGCGCTCGCCTGCCCCTGGGCCTGGGAGGGCAGAGCCGCCCCGAGCCGGCCACGGTGACCTCGCTGGAGGGCTTCCGCAAGGCGCTGGAGCTGCTGGCCAAGGACGCGAAGGTGAAGGGCATCCTCCTGGTGCTGGAGGACCTGGAGGTGCCGCCGGCCAAGCGGGAGGTGCTGGTGAAGCTGCTCGGGGACTTCCGGGCGGCGGGCAAGCGGGTGGTGGCGTGGGCGGTGGGTGTGGACAACCTGGGCTACCAGGTGATGTGCGCGGCGGACGAGGTGCTGCTGTCCCCGGCGGGGCGGCTGGACATGGTGGGCTTCGCCGCGGAGGCCACCGCGATTGGCGAGGGGCTCGGCCGGCTCGGCATCAAGGCGCACTTCTTCCGGCGGGGCGCGTACAAGACGGCGCCGGAAGCTCTTCACGCACGCGCACGTGTCGGACATCCAGCGCCGAACGCTCGAGTCCTTCCTGGACGAGCGGTACGTGGACCTGGTGGAGAGCGTGGCCCGGGGGCGGCGGCGCACGCCGGAGGAGGTGAGGGCGTGGATCGACTCGGGCCCCTACAGCGCCAGGCGCGCGGCGGCGGGCGGCCTCATCGACGGGACGTGTGACGAGGCGGATCTGCCCGAGCGGCTCGGGGGCAAGAAGGAGGACGGAGACGAGGACGAGGAGGGCGTGGAGCCGATGCCGGGCTACCTGGCGCGGCTGCCGTGGCCGCCGGTGCGCTGGCGCCCGCTGCGTCCGAGGCCCCGGCTGGGCGTGGTGCCCATCTCGGGGATGATCGTCCCGGGCAAGGGAGCGCCGGGGCGGGCGGCGGGCTCGGACACGGTGGTGAAGGCGCTGCGCGCGGCGGGACGCACCCGGAGCGTGAAGGCGGTGGTGCTGTACGTGGCGAGCCCGGGAGGCTCGGCGGTGGCCTCGGAGATCATCCTGGAGGCGGTGCAGCGGGTGGCCAGGAAGAAGCCGGTCATCGCCTTCGTGGATCAGGTGGCGGCGAGCGGTGGCTACATGGCCGCGCTGGGAGCCAAGGAGATCTGGGCCACGCCGCACGCGGTGCTGGGCTCCATCGGCGTGTTCGCGGGGAAGTTCGACACCTCGGAGCTGATGGAGAAGCTCGGGGTGCACCGCACGCTCGTCACCCGGGGGGAGACGGCGGGCATCTTCTCGAGGCTCACGGGGCTTCACCGAGCACGAGCGGGCCTTGATGGAGGGCGAGATGGAGGAGACGTACCAGGCCTTCCTCGAGCACGTGGCGAAGGCGCGGGGCCGGACGAAGGAGGAGATCCACGCGCTGGGCGAGGGGCGGGTGTACAGCGGCACGCGGGCGCTGGGGGTGGGGCTGGTGGACAAGATGGGCGGCTTCGAGGAGGCGTGCCGTCACGCGATGGCGCTGGCGAAGGTGCCGGCGGAGCGTTTCGATCTGCAGACGTATGGGGGCGGGGATCGAGGCTTCTCGCTGCTGAAGCTGCTGCTGGGCAACGCGTCGGCGGGGGTTTATGCCTTGTGCCCAACGGCCTGGAGCCTGCTGGGGTTCAAGGGAGGGGAGCGTTTCGAGTAACCTCCCGGCCCGCATGGCGCGCCCCTGTCCCCTCTGTGAGAAAGAGCTGCTGCGGCCCTTGCGCGTCTCCCATGTGGAAATCGACACGTGCCCGCGCTGCCACGGTCTGTGGTTCGACCGGGGCGAGCTGGAGCGTTTCCCGGACAGGCCCCCGGCGCGGAGCTTCCTGGCCATGAAGGGTCAGACCTTCTCGCGGTGCCGGAGGTCGGGGCACCCGGTGGGCCCCGCGCAGGCGGTATGTCCCACGTGCCGGAGCGAGCCCGTGCGGTGTCCGGCCTGCACCGGGCGCCTGCGCCGGGTGGTGACGAGCGCCAGCCCCGTCGACGTGTGTCCCTCCTGCGAGGGAGTCTGGCTGGACGCGGGCGCCTTCGAGGCCCTGGCGGGCGTGACGGACACCCGGCCTCCCGTGACGCCCGCGGTGATGCCCACGGCCCGGTCCGCGGCGGCGGCGGGCATGGAGTGCTCGCGCTGCGGGGTGGGACTCCAGGTGACCGAGGCCTATGCGTACGATGGTGACGTGTATTGCGGCGCGTGCCGGCCGCCGGGCTCCGTCTCGGGGGCGGCGATGAAGAAGGGCACGCCAGGAGGCCCGTTGCGCCGGGTGTGGGGAGCGCTGTCCACGCTGTCGCTGGCCGTGTCCCTGGTGGCCACGGGCTGCGCGCACACCCCGGGCCCCTCGGAGGTGGCGGTGTCCTACGCCCGGGCGCTGGAGGAGAACCGGCTGGCGGACGCCTACGCGCTGACGAGCGCGCCACCGGAGGCCCGCGCCGGGTTCCTCGAGCACTACGCGGACGCCTCGGTCCGGCAGGCCCGGGTGAAGGAGGTGCGAGCGGCCCTTCCGGAAGCTCCAGGCGCGAGCCCCGGCCCTCACCCTGGTCCAGGCGAAGGAGGGCTGGCGGGTCGTCGAGGAGAAGCCGGAGGACGCGCCCCGGGCGGCGCTGAAGGCCTTCTTGGATGCAGTAGGGGCGGGCAACTGGAACAGGGCCTGGTCGCTGCTGAGCGATCCCCTGCGTGCCCGCTACACCCCCGAGCGCCTGCGCGAGGACTTCAAGCGCGAGCCCCTGTCGGCCGAGCGGGTACGCCGGGCGCGGCTCGCCCTGGAGAAGGACGTGCGGGTGACGGCCTCGGGGGCGGAGTTCCCGATCGGCAAGGGCCGGGCGGTGCGGCTGGTCCGGGAAGCAGGCGAGTACCGGGTGGCCGCGATCGAATGAGAAGAGATGCGGCCGGGGGGCCTGAGGATTAGACGAGGTTGACACGGGGGGGTCTGCTGGCTATTTCCGCGCGCCCCCCCGGATTCCAAAGGTTCAGGTACTCCAGATGAGCGTTACCGAGCGCGACATCCTCGCGGCGATGTCGAAGGTGATGGATCCCGAGCTGCACATCGACCTCGTGAAGGCCGGGATGGTGAAGGACGTCCGCGTGGACGGCGACAAGGCGAAGCTCAAGATCGAGCTGACCACGCCGGCCTGCCCGATGAAGGGGAAGATCCAGGCGGACGCCGAGGCGGCGCTCAAGCAGGTGCCCGGGCTGAAGACGTTCGACATCGAGTGGGGCGCGCAGGTGCGCTCGGCGCCGCAGGCCGGGGCGCAGGCGATCCTCCCTCAGGTGAAGAACGTGATCCTGGTGGGCGCCGGCAAGGGTGGCGTCGGCAAGAGCACGGTGTCGGTGAACCTGGCGGCGGCGCTGGCGCGCGAGGGCGCCAAGGTGGGCCTGCTGGACGCGGACTTCTATGGCCCCTCGGTGCCGCTGATGACGGGCATCACCGAGAAGCCGGTGAGCCCGGATGGCAAGTCGCTGCTGCCGCTGGAGAAGCACGGGCTGAAGGTGATGTCGATCGGCTTCCTGGTGGAGGCGGATCAGGCGCTCATCTGGCGCGGGCCCATGCTGCACGGGGCGCTGATGCAGCTCGTGCGCGACGTGCGCTGGGGCGAGCTGGACTACCTGGTGCTGGATCTGCCGCCGGGCACGGGCGACGTGGCGCTGACGCTGTCGCAGTCGGTGAAGGCCTCGGGCGCGGTGCTGGTGACGACGCCGCAGGACGTGGCGCTGGCGGACGTGGTGCGCGCCAAGCAGATGTTCGACAAGGTGCACATCCCGGTGCTGGGCATCGTGGAGAACATGAGCCAGTTCGTGTGCCCGCACTGCTCCAAGTCCACGCCCATCTTCAACCATGGCGGCGGCCGCAAGGCGGCGGAGATGTTCAGCATCCCGTTCCTGGGGGAGATTCCCCTGGAGCTGAAGATCCGCGAGGCGGGTGACGCGGGCGTGCCGGTGGTGATCAGCGCGCCGGAGAGCGCCGAGGCCCAGGCCTTCGTGGCGATGGCGCGCAACATCGCGGGCCGCGTGTCCACCGAGAACATGCGGGTGGCGGTGAAGCTGCCGGTGATACGCTAGTCACTCCCCGCGAACCCCGAGGACCCCTATGGCGCCCGGCAAGGCCCCCGAAGACGACCACGACGACTTCGACCCGTTGCTCGGAGACGAGCCGGAGCGGGAGGGTTCTCGCGCGGGCTTCGTGCCCGAGTTCATGCGCAAGGTGGCGGTGGCGGGACTGGGGGCCCTCTTCATGACGGAGGAGGGCATCCGCTCGCTGGCCGGCCAGTTGAAGCTGCCCAAGGAGGTGCTCGGCTACATCCTCGGGCAGGCGGAGAAGACGAAGGACGAGGTGGGCCGGGTCGTCTCCGAGGAGCTGCGGCGCTTCCTCCAGTCGGAGAAGCTGCGCGACGAGCTGCTCAAGGTGGTGTCGGGGATGACCATCGAGGTGAAGGCGCAGATCCGGCTGGTGCCTCACGAGGACGAGGAGGCGGGCGAGACGGGCGCGCCGGGCCGCACCAAGGTGACCGTCTCCGAGCTGCACACGCGCCGCGGCGGCAAGAAGGCCGCGACGAAGAAGGAGTAGGGACGTGGAGGGCGAGGGGCGGCGGAACTGGCGCAAACACCCGCTGCTCAAGCGGCTGCCGCTGCTGTTGCTCGTCGGGCTGGGCCTGTGGCTGTGGAAGGGCTCGAATCCGAGCGTGGCCGAGCGCGAGGTGGTGTGGCGGCTGGAGGGCCCGGGCTGGAGCGAGATCCGGGCGCTCGAGTTCCAGGTGAAGACCGCGGACGGCGAGCTGGTGAAGCGCGAGACGCGCTCCTTCCAGGCGGGACCCCCGGACAGGCTCAGCATGATGACGGAGCTGCCCTCGGGGACGTACGAGGTGTGGGTGTTCGCCCGAGGGGAGAGCGGACCGTCCCGGCCGCCGCGTGTGGAGCGGCTGACACTCGGGGCCGAGGACGTGCTCGTCGAGCGGGGACTGCGGGTCCCCGTGAGCCGTTGACCGGTGGGGGTGCCAGGGCTATAGCCCGCCCGGTTCCTCGTTTACCGAGCAAGGGGTCTCGAACGCCATGGCATCGGAGCACATCATCGTCGTCGGGGCAGGGCAGATGGGATCGGGCATCGCCCAGGTGGCGCTGCAGGCTGGCCTGCGGGTCACCCTGGTGGACGTCTCGAAGGAAGGTCTCGCCAAGGGTGCCGAGCGCATCAAGGCGGGCCTGAAGAAGCTGGTGGAGAAGGGCAAGCTGGACGCGGCCCGGCTCGAGGCGGCGAACACCAACCTCGCCACCGCCACCAGCGCCACCGAGGTGAAGGACGTGGACTTCGCCATCGAGGCGGTGACGGAGAACGAGGACCTCAAGCGCCGCATCTTCCTGGAGCTGGACGGCGTGGTGAAGCCGGGCGGGATTCTCGCCACCAACACCTCGTCCATCCCCATCACCCGCATCGCCGCGGCGACGAAGCGCCCCGAGAACGTCATCGGGATGCACTTCATGAATCCGGTGCCGGTGATGCAGCTGGTGGAGCTGATCCGGGGCGCGGCGACGTCGGACGCGACCTATCAGACGACCAAGGCGCTGGCCGAGAAGATGGGGAAGGCCACGGTGGTGTCCAAGGACTTCCCGGGCTTCATCGTGAACCGCATCCTGATTCCGATGCTGAACGAGGCCTGCTTCGCGCTGATGGAGGGCCTGGGGACGGCGGAGGACATCGACACGGCGATGAAGCTGGGCACCAACCAGCCCATGGGCCCGCTGCAGCTCGCGGACTTCATCGGCCTGGACACGGTGCTCTACATCGCCGAGGTGCTCCACAAGGGCCTGGGTGACGACAAGTACCGCCCGTGCCCGCTGCTGCGGCAGTACGTGGACGCCGGCTGGTACGGCAAGAAGAGCGGCCGCGGTTTCTACAAGTACTAGGACGAGGAGCCCCACATGGCCTACGAGAACATCCGGCTGGAGTCCGAGGGCGCGATCGCGATCCTCACCATCGATCGTCCCAAGCTCAACCCCCTCAACAGCAAGACGCTCCAGGAAGCTCGAGTCCGCGCTCCACTCGCTGCCCGCCACGGTCCGCGCGCTCATCATCACGGGCGGCGGCGACAAGGCCTTCGTGGCCGGTGCGGACATCGCGGAGATGGCGTCCATCGGCGCGGCGCAGGCGCGCGAGTTCGCCGCCCTCGGTCACCGTACCTTCCAGACGCTCGAGCAGCTCCCCATTCCGACGATCGCCGCGGTGAACGGCTTCGCGCTCGGCGGCGGGTGCGAGCTGGCCCTCGCGTGCGATCTCATCTACGCCTCGGAGAAGGCGAAGCTCGGCCTGCCCGAGGTGAGTCTCGGCGTCATCCCGGGTTTTGGCGGCACGCAGCGGCTCACCCGTTTGGTGGGCAAGATGCGCGCGAAGGAGCTCGTCTTCACGGGTGAGCACCTGGACGCGGCCAAGGCCAAGGAGATCGGCCTGGTGCTCGACGTCCTCCCGGCGGATCAGCTCCTGGCCCACTGCAAGGCGGTGGCGGGGAAGATGCTCAAGAACGGCCCGCTGGCCATCTCCCAGGCCAAGCGCGTCATCGAGTTCGGCGCGGACCAGGATCTCCGGGCGGCCAACGAGCTGGAGCGCCAGGGCTTCGCGGTGCTCTTCGGCTCGGAGGACCAGAAGGAGGGCATGAAGGCCTTCCTGGAGAAGCGTCCGGCGGGCTTCACCGGCAAGTAGTCCGGTAGCGGACGGCTCCCCGGGCTGCCTCGGGGGGCCTTCGGGCGGGCTAATGGGCTCGGCAACTGGCGCTTGCCTGCCCCTCTTGCAATCGCTGTTCCCGGGCGCGAAGCCCCGTATATGTACCCCCGCGCCCTTCTTTTCCGACCAGGAGTGCCATGAACTTCGAGCTGACCGACGTCCAGCGCGAGATCCAGCGGATGTGCCGCGAGTTCGCCTCGCGTGAGCTGACCCCGAACGCCCGCAAGTGGGACGAGACGCACCAGTGGCCCACCGACGCGGTGAAGAAGCTGGCCGAGCTGTCGCTGCTCGGCGTGGCGGTGCCGGAGCAGTACGGCGGCGCGGGGCTGGACAACGTCTGTTACGCGCTGGCCATGGAGGAGATCAGCCGCGGCTGCGCTTCCACCGGCGTCATCATGAGCGTGAACAACTCGCTCTATTGCGATCCGGTGATGAAGTTCGGCACCGAGGAGCAGAAGGCCGAGTTCCTCACGCCGTTCGCCCGGGGCGAGAAGCTGGGCTGCTTCGGCCTCACCGAGCCCGAGGCGGGCAGTGACGCGGCCTCGCAGAAGACCGTCGCGGTGCGCCGCGGTGACGAGTACGTCATCAACGGCTCGAAGAACTGGATCACCAACGGCCCCAAGGCCGACGCCATCGTGCTCTTCACGATGACGAACAAGGAGGCGGGCAACAAGGGCATTACCGCCTTCCTGGTGCCCACCCACACGCCGGGCTTCATCCGCGCCGAGCCGGACAAGAAGATGGGCATCAGCGCGGCGCACTCCTGCAGCATGTTCTTCGAGGACATGCGCGTGCCGGCCAGGAACATGCTGGGCAAGGAGGGCGACGGCTTCAAGGTGGCCATGAGCACGCTGGACGGCGGGCGCATCGGCATCGCCTCGCAGGCCCTGGGCATCGCCCGCGCGGCCTTCGAGGAGGCGGTGCGCTACTCGGGCGAGCGCAAGACGTTCGGCAAGTCCATCCGCGAGCACCAGGCCATCCAGTTCATGATCGCCGACATGGCCACGGAGATCGACGCGGCCCGGCTGCTCGTGCTGCGCGCGGCGCTGCTCAAGGACAAGGGCGTGCGCCACTCGGCCGAGAGTGCCATGGCCAAGCTGTACGCCAGCGAGATGGCCAGCCGCGTGGCCAACAAGGCCCTGCAGGTCCACGGCGGCATGGGTTACTCCAAGGAGATGGACGTGGAGCGCCACGTGCGCGACGCGCGCATCACCGAGATCTACGAGGGGACGAGCGAGATCCAGCGCATCGTCATCTCCGCCAACCTGCTGAAGGACTGAGGAGTCGAGCCACTCATGATGAACCGTTCCCTGTTGATGGTGGTGGTGCTCGGGTCGGGCCTGGCGTTCGCGCAGGGCTCGCCCGCGAAGAAGGGTGCGTCCGGCAAGGACACCGCACCCGAGGCGGCTGCCCCCGCACAGGAGAAGAAGAAGGCGGCGCCGGTGCGGCCTCCGCCTCCGGACGTCACCCGGATGCCCTTCACCCCGGACTCCATCCGCGAGGTGATGCAGTACCACTCGCGCGACGTCCAGGACTGCTACGAGGAGCTGCTCGCGATGAAGGGCAACAAGGTGGAGGAGGGCCGCATCATGACGACCTTCACCATCTCGCCCGATGGCTTCGTGCGCAACGCCAAGGTGGCCAAGAGCGGCACGACCATCAAGGACGCGCGGCTGCACGAGTGCGTGGTGAACGTGCTCTCCGGCATCACCTTCCCGCAGACTCCGGACAAGCGCGAGTACCCCATCGAGTATCCGTTCAACCTGAAGGCCATCAAGTAGGACCCGCTCCCGTGAACCTCGAGCTCACCGAGACGCAGACGCTCATCCGCGACACCGCCCGCAAGTTCGCCCGCGAGCGCGTGGCGCCCCAGGCGCGCAAGTTCGACAAGGAGGAGATCTTCCCCGTCGAGCTCTTCAAGGAGCTGGCCTCCCTGGGGCTCATGGGGGTGAACATCCCCGGCCAGTACGGCGGCGCCGAGGCGGGGACCGCCTCCTACGCCCTGGCGATGATGGAGATGGCGGCCGCGTGCGCCTCCACCTCGGTGGCCATGGCCGTCACCAACATGTGCGGCGAGCTCATCTACAAGTTCGGCACCGAGGCCCAGCGCGAGAAGTACGTCACGCGCATCACCTCAGGCGAGGCGGTGGTGGGCTCGTTCGCGCTCTCCGAGCCCCATGCCGGCTCGGATCCGCGCGCCATGCGCACCACCGCGGTGCGGCGCGGGGACAAGTGGGTCATCAACGGCAGCAAGCAGTGGATCACCTCCGGCGCCTACGCCGGGGTGATGGTGGTGTGGGCCCTCACGGGCGGGCAGGGGAACAAGGGCATCTCCGCGTTCATCGTGGAGGGCGGGACCCCGGGCCTCATCGTCGGCAAGCATGAGGACAAGATGGGTCTGCGGTCCTCCAACACCGTGAGCCTCACCTTCGAGGACATGGAGCTCCCCGCGGAGAACCTCCTGGGCAAGGAGGGCGATGGGTTCAAGCTGGCGATGATCGCGCTGGATGGCGGGCGCATCGGCATCGCCTCGCAGGCGTGCGGCGTGGCGCGGGCGGCGCTCGAGGCCTCCATCCGCTACGCGAAGGACCGCAAGGCCTTCGGCCAGCCCATCGGCGAGTTCCAGGGACTGCGCTTCATGCTGGCCAACATGGCCACGGAGGCTTCCAGGCGGCCGAGCTGCTGACGTTCCGGGCGGCCTACCTCAAGGATGAGGGCAAGCCGTTCACCCGCGAGGCCTCCATGGCGAAGCTGTACGCCAGCGAGATGTCCAACCGCGCGGTGGACAAGGCGGTGCAGATCCACGGCGGCTACGGCTACATCGACGAGTTCCCCGTGGAGCGCTACTTCCGCGACGCCCGCGTGCAGACCATCTACGAGGGCACCAGCGAGGTGCAGCGCCTGGTGATCGCCCGGGAGACGTTCAAACTGCTCGACTGAACGCCCGCCTCCCTGGCCGGGGTCCCACGGTCCGGGTGGACCCCGTACCGGGGGGTGGTGGCGCGGCTCCCCATGGGGTAGCACCTTTGTATCCGCGACAGACCCCCGGGACCTCCGGCGAGCCTGCCTGCAGGACGAGGGCTCTGGACGGATGGGGGTGCCCGTCCTCCCAGGGCCGCATTATCAGGACTGTGAACAAGTACCGCGTGCTCGCTTGACTGCCGGTGTAACCGGTGTCTAGGGTGCGCGCCTTCGAGTCAACTCCGTTGTGGAATTGGCTCGCGGGCCACTCGTAGCTCCCCGCGAGTGGCTGCCGTCAACCACCGGGGGCAGCTGTACCAGTTTCGAAGGACTCCCAATCTCATGCAGCAGAATGTGAACCAGCAGATCGGAGATGTTGGCGACGAGGATTTTGCCGCGATGTTCGAGGCCTCGCTCAAGGAGCGTGGCGGAGATGGCATCCTCAAGGAGGGCGAGATCGTCAAGGGCACCGTCGTTCAGGTGACCAAGGACTTCGCCATCGTCGACATCGGCTACAAGTCCGAGGGCCAGGTTCCGATCTCCGAGTTCACCAGCCCTCGCGGCGAGGTCTCCGTCAAGGCGGGCGACCCTGTCGAGGTCCTCCTGGAGAGCCGCGAGAACGATACCGGCATGGTCGTCCTCTCCAAGGAGAAGGCCGACAAGATGCGCATCTGGGACGAGATCAGCGCCGCGTGCGAGCGCGATGAGATCGTCAAGGGCACCATCGTGGGCCGCGTGAAGGGTGGCCTCTCCGTCGACATCGGCGTGAAGGCGTTCCTCCCCGGCAGCCAGGTGGATATCCGCCCGGTGCGCAACCTCGACCAGTACATCTCGAAGGAATTCGAGTTCAAGGTCATCAAGTTCAACAAGAAGCGCGGCAACATCGTGCTCTCCCGCCGCGTGCTGCTCGAGAAGCAGCGCGAGGAGATGAAGAAGGAGACCCTCAAGAACCTCAAGGAGGGTGCGGTCCTCAAGGGCGTGGTCAAGAACCTCACCGACTACGGCGCCTTCATCGACCTCGGCGGCATCGACGGCCTCCTGCACATCACCGACATGTCGTGGGGCCGCATCGGTCACCCCTCCGAGATGTTCAACGTGGGTGACGAGGTCCGGGTCGTCGTCCTCAAGTTCGACCCCACCCAGGAGCGCGTCAGCCTCGGTCTCAAGCAGATCCAGGAGGACCCGTGGCACCGCGCCGACGAGAAGTACCCGGTCGGCACGCGCGTCAAGGGCAAGACGGTCTCCATCACCGACTACGGCGCGTTCATCGAGATCGAGCAGGGCGTCGAGGGTCTGGTGCACGTGTCCGAGATGTCCTGGACCAAGCGCCTCAAGCACCCCAGCAAGATGCTGGAGGTCGGCCAGGAGGTCGAGGCCGTCGTTCTCGACATCGATCCGAAGGCCAAGCGCATCGCGCTGGGCATGAAGCAGATCGAGCAGAACCCCTGGACGCTGCTCGAGGACAAGTACCCGATCGGCTCGGTCATCAAGGGCCAGATCCGCAACGTCACCGACTTCGGCGTGTTCGTCGGCGTCGAGGAGGGCGTGGACGGCCTGGTGCACGTGTCCGACATCTCCTGGACGGTGCGCATCAAGCACCCGGGCGAGATGTTCAAGAAGGGCGACGAGGTCGAGGCGGTGGTGCTCAACATCGACGTCGAGAACGAGCGCTTCAGCCTGGGCATCAAGCAGCTCCAGCCGGATCCCTGGGACACGCTGTCCGAGCGGACCCCGGTGGGCAGCCGCGTGAAGGGCAAGGTCACCAAGGTGACGGACTTCGGCGCCTTCGTGGAGATCGAGCCCGGCATCGAGGGCCTCGTGCACGTCTCCGAGCTGAAGGAGGAGCGCGTCGAGAACCCGCGTGACGTGGTGGCCGAGGCCCAGGAGGTCGAGGTCAAGATCATCGACATCAACACGCAGGACCGGAAGGTCGCGCTGTCGATGAAGGCCCTGATCGGCGAGGGCGAGGACTACCGCGAGTACCTCCGCCGCCAGGCCGAGGGCTCCAAGGCGCGCCTCGGCGACGTGATGGCGAGCAAGCTGAAGAAGTAGTCAGCGGGTCCGCCCCTCACGCGAGGGACACACAAGGCGGCCGGGTTCCCCTCGGGGAGCCCGGCCGTCTGTTTTTCAGCCGCGGCGTGAATACTCCCCGTGGTCCGGCGTCGAGGTCCCCTGTTCATGACCTCACACCCGTCTCGTGCTTCGCGATTCGCCCAGGTCCTCGGGCTGTGGCTGCTGTTGGGGGCCTGCAAGCCCGCGGAGGAGCTCCGCGCTCCGAGCCTGGCGCGCCTCACCGCCAGCGGGACTCGCGCCCTCGCGGGACAGCCGCTGCGCTTCAGGTGTGTCGCGGATGATCCGCAGGGCCAGGCCCTCTCCTATCTCTTCATCCGGAGCGACGGGACCCAGCTCGACGAGTGGACCGAGCCCTCGAGAGGGGGCGTGGAACAGGAGCACGCCTTCGAGGAATTCCGCTTCAACCACTCCGTGCGCTGCCGGGCGCAGAACGCCTCGGGGCTGGTCGGGCCCGTCTCCGAGCCCATCTCCCTCATCATCGATCCGCGTCCCGTCACGTTGACCCTGGCGGTGGAAGGGGAGGGGACGGTGCGCAGCACCCAGGAGGGCATCGACTGCGGAGCCCGGTGCGACACGGTGCTCCTGGAGGGCACGCGGCTCGCGTTGGCTGCGCAGCCCGCGCCGGGTTGGGTCTTCGAGGGCTGGTCGGGGAGCTGCGGGGGCACGGAGCCGTGGACGGAGTTCCAGGTCCAGGTGGGGGCCACGTGCACGGTCCGGTTCATCCCCAATCCGCAGCGGTTCTCCCTCCAGGTGAAGATCCACGGCGCGGGGCGGGTGACGAGCACGCCCGCGGGACTGTCCTGCGACGCCGACTGCACGGCGACCCTGCCGGGGGGCCTCATGAGCATGCGGGCGGAACCGGCGGTGGGCTGGCGCTTCGTCCGGTGGGCTTTCTCCTGCATGGGCAGCCACGAGGATCCGGCGATCACCTGGGTCCAGCTCACCCGTGACGGCCTGGAATGCACGGCCCAGTTCGCTCCCACCGTTTCCCTGTCGGAAGGCTGGCACTTGTATTCGTCCGGCCCCACCAACGCGGTGTGGAGCCCGGATGGGACGCGCATCGCCGCGAGCCTGGGCTACGCCCGCACCGTCGCCATCTGGGAGGCGAGCAGTGGGAAGCTCCTGCGGTTCCTGCACCCGCAGCCCTTTCGAGTGCTGTCGGTGACCTGGAGCCCGGATGGCACCCAGCTCGCCACCGGTGACGAGCTCGGGTACGTGCGCTTCTGGAACACCGGCACGGGTGCGCCCGACGCCACGATCTACAAGGGCGAGGGCCGCTTGTGGTCCCTGGCCTGGAGCCCGGATGGGGAGCGGCTGGCCAGCGCCGGTGAGGAGGAGTGGAGCCTCTGGGACTTCTACACGCGCAAGTCCCGGTACTTCTCGTGGCTGGGGGTGGAGCTGTTGAACCAGGTCCAGTGGAGCCCGGACGGGAAGTGGTTGGCGCTCGAGCACTCGTACGGAGGCACCGAGCTGTTCGACGTGGACGGCACGCAGGTGGGCACCGTTCCGGGCAGGGGCTTCATCTGGAGTCCCCGGAGCGATGCCTACGCGAGCGCGTCCGGGTACAAGATCGATATCCGCCAGCGGGAAGACGGCATGCTCCTGCGCACGCTGGACACACGGCTCCCGCCGGATGGGAACTGGATCACCAGGCTGGCGTGGAGCGCGGATGGCCGCTACCTCGCGGCGGGTGCCATGACCCGGTTCGCCGTCCTGGACTCGGCCACCGGGGCCACCGTGGGCGGGCCGCTCGACGGCCAGATCCGAGGACTCGCCTTCCACCCGGAACGTCCGGAGCTGCTCCTCAATGACGGGGGGAGGCTCTCGGTGCTCCCTGCGGAAGGGCCGACGGCCGCGCGCACCCTGGAGCCCGTCGAGACGAGCCCCATCGACCTGGCCTGGAGCCCCGACGTCAGGACCCTGGCCACCGTCGGCCAGGACGGGCGCGTCTGGCTCTGGAGCTCCGCCGGGCAGTGGCTGCGCACGCTGTCCGGGAGCGGGAAGGTGACCTCGGTGGCGTGGGATCCGACGAGCACCTGGCTCGCGGTGGGCACCGCGGAGGGCACCGTGACGCGCTGGAACGCCCTGGACGGAGCGGAGGCGGGGGCCGCGTGGACGCTCGGCCAGGGCGTGAACAAGGTGGCCTGGAGCCAGGATGGGCTCTCCGTGGCGGCGGCCGGCCAGCGGGGCCGTCTGGCGGTCTGGGACACGGGCTCCGGCGAGGACCGGTTCTCGCAGGATGCCCACCCGGGTGCCCTCCTGGCGCTCGCCTGGAGCCCCGATGGCAAGCGCCTGCTGACCGGGGGCGGGGAGCGGACCGCCTCCCTCTGGGATGCCTTCACGGGCGAGCGCCTGTGGACCTCCCCTGATCAGGGGGACGCCGTCAGCGCGGTGGCCTGGAGCCCGGATGGGCAGTTGCTGGCCACGACCGGCGCCCCGCGCTCCGGCCAGCGCGGGACAGGGACCGTCCGCCTCTGGGACGCCACCACCCGGGCCAAGCTGGGAACGCTCCCGGGCAACTCCTACGCTCCGACGGGTACCGTCACCTCGCTGTCCTGGCATCACCTCGGGGACCTGCTCGCGGGGCTCCGCAGCGACGGCTTCCTCGAGGTCTGGAACATCCGTTCGCGAACCCTGATGGATGCGCAGGGGCTCCCCCTGAGGGGCGGACTCTCGGGCGTGACCTGGGCTCCCCGGGGTTACACCCTGGCGACGAGCACGGAGGCCGGACTCATGACGTGGCGCGTCAATTTCCAGTGATTCCGAGGATGTTTCGGAGCCAGAAGCCCATCTCTCGGGCCAGTGGACGCTCTGGTTCCGGGGCGGGCAAGGAGGCTTGACCCTCCTACAAGCCGTGGTGATAAGGGCCCTGCTGACGGTTATCCAAAGTCATTCTCCCAGCATCCCAAGGAGGCAGTTCATGGCTCGTGAAGTGGTCATCGTGGGCGCGGCGCGTACCCCCATCGGGGCCTTCCAGGGAGCCCTGGCCAAGTTGACGGCTCCGCAGCTCGGCGCGATCGCCATCAAGGCGGCGCTGGAGCGCTCGGGCGTCTCCCCGGATCAGGTGGGTGAGACCATCATGGGCTGCGTGCTGCAGGCCGGCGTGGGCCAGGCCCCGGCGCGCCAGGCGGCCATCTACGCCGGCATCCCCGAGAGCGTTCCCGCCGTCACCATCAACAAGGTGTGCGGCTCGGGCCTGAAGGCGGTCATCGCCGGCGCCCAGGCGATCGCGCTGGGTGATGCCGAGGTGGTGGTGGTCGGCGGCATGGAGTCCATGAGCAACGCGCCCTACGTCAGCCACTCGATGCGTGGCGGCGCCCGCATGGGCAACGTGGAGTTCAAGGACGCGATGATCCTCGACGGCCTGTGGGATCCCTACGGCAACGTCCACATGGGCAACTGCGCCGAGGAGTGCTCCATCACCCAGGGCATCAGCCGCGCCAACCAGGACGAGTACGCGCTCGAGTCCACCAGGCGCGCCATCGAGGCCCAGAAGGCCGGCCTGTTCACCCGCGAGATCGTCCCCGTCACCGTGCCCGGTGGCAAGGGCGGTGACGTGGTGGTGAGCGAGGACGAGGGCCCGAAGAACGCCCGGCCGGACAAGATCCCCACGCTCAAGCCCGTCTTCAAGAAGGACGGCACGGTGACGGCGGCCAACGCGTCCTCCATCAACGACGGCGCCGCGGCGCTGGTGCTGATGAGCGCCGAGCGCGCCAAGGCCGAGGGCCGCACCGTCCTGGGCCGCATCACCGGCTACGCCGGGGCCGCCCGCAAGCCGGTGGAGTTCACCATCGCCCCGGCCGACTCCATCAACAACCTCCTCAAGAAGACCGGCCACAAGACCACCGACGTGGACCTGTGGGAGATCAACGAGGCCTTCGCGGTGGTGGCCCTGGCCAACAACAAGCTGCTCGGCCTGGAGGGCTCGAAGGTGAACGTGCGCGGCGGCGCGGTGGTGCTCGGCCACCCGATCGGCGCCTCGGGCGCGCGTCTGCTGGTGACGCTGGTGCACACGCTGCAGGACACGAACAAGAAGCGCGGCGTGGCGTCGCTGTGCATCGGCGGCGGCGAAGGCATCGCGCTGATGGTGGAGCGCTAGTCCCCAGCGGGACGTGTACTCCCTCTCCCTGTTGGGAGAGGGGCGGGGTGGGGGTCTTTCGAGGACTCTCACCCCGTTGTCGTTCCCGCCGCGGTCCTGGCTCCCAGGTCCGTGGCGGAATACCCCGGCCAGTGCGGAGGTCGAATAAGGATGGCGCCCTGAAGGGTGCTTGTTCCCCGTTTCCCCATGCTGCCGGATACCCCCATTGAATTGACGATCGATCGCCTCGGGCAGCTCGGAGAGGGCGTGGGCTCCTACGAGGGCCGCACCGTCTTCGTGCCCGGTACCTTCCCCGGCGAGCGGGTGCGCGTGCGCCTGGAGCTGGAGGGCAAGGTGATGCGCGGGCACCTGCTCGGCGACGTACTGGCCCCGAGCCCCGACCGGAGGCGCTCGCCGTGTGGCCTGAGCGCGCGGTGTGGCGGGTGTGACTGGCTGGAGCTGACCGAATCCGCCCAGCGCGCCGCGAAGCAGGAGATCGTCCTCTCCGCCCTGGAGCACCTGGGCCGGTTGAAGCGGGACAGCTTCGCGGTGCGGCCCCTGCTGATAGCGCCGACGGAGTTCGGCTACCGGCGCCGGGCGGTGCTGCACTTCCTCAAGGAGGAGTTGGTCTTCTTCGGGCGGCGGAGCCATGACCGGGTGGTGGTGAGCGAGTGCGGCGCGCTGGTGCCGGTGCTCGCCGGACTGCCGGGGAAGCTCGGGCCCCTGCTCAAGCCGGTGTCGCGGGACGCGGAGGAGGTGCACCTGCTGGCCGAGGGGGACAAGGCGTCCTTCGCGGTGATGATGAAGGGCCAGGCGACGCCCCGGCACGTGGAGGCGTGTGAGAAGGCGGTGCGCGCGCTCCGGCTGGAGGGGGCGGTGCTGGTGTCGAAGGAGGGCTCGCCGCGCATCATCGGCAAGCCGGTGCTGCGCTCGGTGTCGCCGCTGCGGCCGGAGGTGCCGCTGTACCTGCGTCCGGACGCCTTTTCGCAGGCGCATGCCGAGGCCAACGTGGGTCTGGTGACCTCCGCGGTCTACGAGCTGGCCCCGCGCGAGACGGATGCGGTATTGGAGTTGTACTCGGGCAACGGCAACTTCACGTTCCCGTTGGCGGCGAGCGCGGCGTCGGTGCTGGGGGTGGAGTCCTCTCCGGCCTCGGTGGAGTTGGCGCAGCGCAGTGCACGGGAGGGTGGGGTGGCCAACGTCCGCTTCCACCAGGGGGATGCCCGGAAGGTGTGCGAGGGCCTCATCCGCGAGGGGAAGAGGTTCGACGTGGCGCTCGCGGATCCTCCGCGGACGGGGGCTCCGGGGCTCGCCCGGTGGCTCAAGGCGCTGGGGGTGAGGCGGGTGGTGTACGTGGCGTGTGACCCGGGCTCGCTGGCGCGCGACGCGGCGGGACTGGTAGAGGCGGGTTACAAGCCGCTCGCGCTCCAGGTGGTGGACATGTTCCCCCAGACGCACCACGTGGAGTCCGTGATGTCTTTCGAGCTGCCCACCTAGCTTCCCGGCGGCTCACAGGAGTCTGTTTTGGAGATCTTCAAGGAGTTCACCTTCGAGGCGGCCCATCGCCTCCCCAACGTGCCCCCGGGGCACAAGTGCGCCCGGCTGCACGGCCACTCCTACCGCGTGACCCTGCATGTGCAGGGCGGCGTGGGTGCGGACTCGGGTTGGGTGATGGACTTCGCCGACCTCACCGAGGCCTTCAAGCCGCTGCAGGCCCAGCTCGATCACTACTACCTCAATGAGATCGAAGGGCTGTCCAACCCCACCAGCGAGAATCTGGCGCGGTGGATCTGGCAGCGGGTGCGGCCGCGTCTGCCTCAGCTCTCCCAGGTGATGGTGCGCGAGACCTGCACCTCGGGCTGCATCTACCGCGGCGAGAACGACTGCGCTCACTCCCGCAGCAGAATGCCTCCGTCGATCACCAACTCGCTGCCGGTCGTCCACGGTGCCGCCAGCAGGTGCACCACCGCCTCGGCCACCTCCTCGGGCCTCCCGAGCCGTCCCAGCGGGTGCAGCGCCCCCAGCGCGGACAACTGGGCGGAGATCCTCCGCTCGAACTCCTCGGCCCCGGGAGGCGGCTCGCCAGGATTCAGGCGCGGGGCCCGCACCATCTCCGTGTCCACCACTCCCGGACAGACGGCGTTGGCCCGGATGCGCCGCGCGGCGCCCGCCAGCGCCAGTGAGCGCATCGCCGCCAGCATCCCGGCCTTGGCCGCGCTGTAGGCCGCGCTCGTGGGCAGTGGCCGCATCGCCAGCGTGGAGGAGATGAACACCATGCCTCCGCCGTCCTCCAGCACCGACAACGCCTCCTCGCCCAGGCGCAGCGGAGCCACCAGGTTGATCTCCAACTGGGCCCGCAACGCCTCCTCGGAGATGTGCCCGGGCGGCTGGTGCTCCACCACTCCCGCCGAGTGCACCAGTCCATCCAGCCCGCCCAGCGCTTCACGGGCCCTCGCCAGCAGCCCCGCGCGCTCGGAAGGGGAGGCGAGATCGCAGGGCAGGGCCACCGCCTGACCGGGCCAGGCCCGCGCCACCGCCTCCAGCCGATCCGCCCGGCGCGCACTGAGCGCCACCTGGCCTCCTGCCCGCAGCAGCGCCTCGGCCACCGCGAGGCCAATCCCGCTTCCCCCGCCCGTCACCAGCACCTTCCGCGTCCCCACGGGCCGAGTGCTCACCACCGCTCGCCCTCCGCTTCCGGGGTGCTCGCCGCCGCCGGGTAGTACGCCCGGCCCTCCACCGGCACCAACCCACCCGGAGGCTCGGGCACCTCCACCTCGTCATGGGGGATGAAGGCCGGACGGTCCACGCACAACACCGTCTGCTCGAGCGCCCTCGGATTGTCGTAGCGGTGCGGGAGGTGCTTCGGCCACCGGAAGCCCATGCCTGCCAGCACCGGCTTGCCCTGGAGCAGCAGCCCGTGGCCCAGCACCAGCTCGGCCTCGTTCATCACCCGGTGCTCATGGGTGGGGATGGTGCGGCCCGGAGCGATGCGCAGCCGGTAGATGCCCACGTGCTCGTCCTGGAAGAGGATGTCCACCCGCCCGAAGGGCTTCTCCTCCTTCTCGAACTGGTACTCGTCCGCGGCGCGGTGCACCTGCAGCGAGGCCAGTCCGGTACCGGCCAGGGCCTCCGGCTTCGACAGCCGCAGGGTGACGGCCCGCACCGGGGCTCGGGCCGAGTCCTCCGTCGGCGGGGCGAGGATGTAGCGGCAGAGGGCCTCGGCGGCCGTCTCGAGCATGCGGAAGTCGGCCGTCTCCAGCAGGAAGCGCAGCTCTCCGGCGAGCCGCCCGTAGTCCACCGTGTCTCGGAGGCTGCCCGCCATGGCGGCCTTCCGGGTGTCCAGGTAGAGCGCCACGTCGAGCTCCAGCGGCTGGGGCGTGCCGCGCTCGGCGGGGTAGACGCCGACGATGCACTGGACGGAGATCTGGCGCAGCTCGATGACATCCAGCGGGCGGCCCTGGGCATCACGCGGGAGGGCCGAGAAGCTGTCGGAGAGAGGGCGGTTCATAGCTGGGCGCTCCGGGCTCCATCCACGGCGATCACCTGTCCGGAGATATAGGGCGCCTCACGCGCCAGGAAGACCACGGTCCGGGCGATGTCCTCGGCCGAGCCCACCCGCCCGAGGGGGATGCGAGCAAGTATGGAGCGCTGGGCGGCCTCGTCGAAGTTCTCCGGGAAGACGACCGTGCCCGGAGAGATGGCGTTGACCCGCACCTTGGGCGCGAGCTCCACCGCGAGCGCCCGGGTGAGCGTGATGAGCCCGGCCTTGCTGGCGGAGTAGTGGGCGTAGTGGCTCTCCACCCGCTCGGCGCCAATGTCGGTGATGTTCACGACGAGCGGCTGGGGAGCGGCTCGCAGCGCCGGGAGCAGCGCCTGGGTGAGGAAGAAGGGCGCGTCCAGGTTGATTCCCATCATCCGGTGGTAGTGCTCCCGGGTGATGGCCTCGAAGGGCAGCCGCTCGTAGATGCCCGCGTTGTTGACGAGCACGTCGATGGCGGGGTGGGCCTGGCGCAGGGTGGCCGCCAGCGACTCCAGCTCCCGAGGGGCGCCCAGGTCGGCGCGGTACACGGTGGCGGTGCGTCCCAGGGCACGGGCCTGGGCGGCGACCTCCTCGGCTCCCTCGGTCGAACGGTGGACGTGCAGGGCCAGGTCGTAGCCCACCTCGGCGAGCGCCAGGGCGATGGCCTTGCCGATCCGGATACCGGCTCCGGTGACGACGGCTGTTGGCATGAAGGTCTCCCTCGGGTTTTCCGCGCGCCCGGGTATACAGGAGCACGGGGCCGCTCGCAGGGAGAACGAGGGCTCGCCCCAAGGTCCCGAGCCGGGTACGACAAGAGGATTGAGGGGCCTGTAACAGGTTGGGATGATGGGGAAACAGGGCGGGTCGGAGACTGGTAGAACGCTGGGGTAAGGGGTTTACGACCACATGGACGCACGCATCGTCGAGTTCGCCGAGGTCCTCCGCCAGAACGGGGTGCGTGTGAGCACGTCCGAGGTGTCGGACGCCGCGCGGGCCACCGCCGAGGTGGGCCTCGAGGACAAGGCCATCTTCCGCTCGGTGCTGCGGACCACGATGGTGAAGCGCCAGCAGGACGTGGACGTCTTCAACCGGGCCTTCGACTTCTTCTTCTCGGGGGCGGCCAAGACGTTCGAGGCGATCGACAAGTCCCTGGCCCAGCAGATCCAGGAGCAGGGGCTCATCGAGGGCGACAACCTGACGATGCTCCTGTTCCAGATGAACCAGCTCTTCCCCGAGCTGTCCCCGCTGGCCCAGGCGGCGCTCATGGGGGACCGGGCGCGGCTGGCGCAGATCTTCCGCTCGGCGACGCTGCAGCTCGACTTGTCGCAGATGCAGAAGCTCGATGCAGACGGGCTTCTTCTCGCGGCGGCTGATGGTGGCGGCGGGGATGGATCGGGCGCGCTCGGAGCTGAAGGCGCTCGAGGACGAGCTGCGCAAGCGGGGCCTGCCGGCGGAGGGCGTGGAGATCGTCTCGCGCCACGTGGCCGAGGCGATGCGCAAGGTGGAGGACGCGGCGCGGCGCGAGGTGAAGCGCCAGGCCGAGGCGCGCATCCGCAAGCCCACGGGCGGGGTGGTGGACAAGCCGCTGCACCAGCTCAGCCAGGCCGAGGTGAACCAGATGGAGTCCGCGGTGAAGACGCTGGCCGAGAAGCTCAAGGCCCGGCTGATCCGCAAGGCGCGCTCGAAGCGGAAGGGGACGCTGAACGTGCGCCGCACGCTGCGCCGCAACCTGCCGTGGGGGGGTATTCCCATGGTGCCCCAGTTCCGCGCCCGCCGCCCCGAGCGCCCCGAGGTCGTCGTCCTCTGTGACGTCTCGGACTCGGTGCGCAACGCGTCGCGGATGATGCTGCTGTTCACCTATACGCTGCAGTCGCTCTTCGTGCGCGTGCGCTCGTTCGTCTTCGTGTCGGACGTGGGCGACGTGACGCAGTACTTCAAGGAGCAGGAGGTGGACAAGGCGATCGACCTGGCCACCATGGGGCAGGCGGTGTCGCTCACCGCCAACTCCAACTACGGCCGCGCGCTGGCCATGTTCACGAGGGATCAGCTCGGCAGCATCACCCGCCGCACCACGGTGATGATCATCGGGGACGGCCGCAACAACTACAACGCGAACAACGCCTGGGCCCTCAAGGACCTGAAGCAGAAGTGCAAGCGTCTGCTGTGGATCTGCCCCGAGGACCGTCCCAACTGGGGCTTCGGGGACAGCGAGATGCTCACCTATTCGAAGGAGTGCCACCAGACGGTGGTGGTGAACTCCGTGGCCGATCTGTCCCGCATCGCCGAGCAGCTCGTCCCCGCCTGAAAGAGACACCCATGTCCCGTTCCATGTTCGATGATCTCGATGAGTCGCAGGCCAGCGCCATGGGGGCCGCGGACTCCCGCACGCTGCGGTTCGCCGCCCACGCCCTCACCGAGGCCGATCTGCAGGGCCTCCTCCGCTACCAGGAGGCCTTCCTCGCCCATGTGGAGCAGGCCCCGAGGGGGGAGTCCCAGGCGCTCACCACCGCGCACGAGCTCGGCCTGAAGGCCTCCGGGCTGGCGGTGAAGGTGGTGGAACTGGGCAACTCGATGCTGCGCGCCTATGGCGGCCAGCGCTGGACGGCGCGCCGGCTGCGCACCCGGCTGGCCGAGCTGGAGCAGCAGAGTGATGCCACCGCGGCCGAAAAGGCCGGCCGGGCCCGGGACGAGCTGCACCGCATCGAGGACCTGGAGCCCCTGGCCCGGCGCTACGGGCAGGAGGTGATCGATCTGCTCAACCAGCACGAGGACCGCCTGGTGGAGCTCCATACCCGGATGCAGAAGGCCCTCACCCGGGCATAGGGGGGCTCGCCCTCCCGCCCGCCAGGGCATTGGAACCGTTGCAATCCGCCGGGGCTCGTCGGATAAGAGCCCGTTCTCCGTACGGAAAGACCCATGAAGCGCTACTTCATCCACACCTTCGGCTGCCAGATGAACGTCAACGACTCGCTCCGCATGAGCGAGGTACTCGGCAAGCTGGAATACCGGCCCACGCCGGTGCCGGAGGAGGCAGATCTCATCATCCTCAACACCTGCTCCATCCGGGAGAAGGCCGAGGACAAGATGTTGTCGGCCCTGGGCCGCTACCGCACGGTGAAGCTGGCCCGCGGCACGCTGCTGGGCGTGGGCGGGTGCGTGGCGCAGCAGGAGAAGGACAAGCTCCTCAAGAAGGTGCCCTACCTGGACTTCGTCTTCGGCCCGGACTCCATCGCCAAGCTGCCGGACATCATCGGCCGCGTGCAGGGCGAGCGCCAGCGCGTGGTGGAGACGGCCTGGGTGGACTCGGAGGAGTACGTCTTCCCGCGCGCCGACCCCGAGACGAGCCGCGGCAAGGTGACCGAGTTCGTCACGGTGATGAAGGGCTGCGACAACGTCTGCTCCTTCTGCGTGGTGCCGCATACCCGGGGCCGCGAGGTCAGCCGGGCCTTCCCGGAGGTGCTCGCCGAGGTGGCGGACCTGGCGAAGGTGGGCGTGCGCGAGGTGACGCTGATCGGCCAGAACGTGAACTCGTACCAGGGCGGCGTGAGCTTCGCGCAGTTGCTGCTGCGCACGGCGGAGGTGCCGGGCATCGAGCGCGTGCGCTTCACCACGAGCCACCCGCACGACCTGTCGGACGAGCTGATCGAGGCCTTCCGGACGCAGCCGAAGATCATGCCGCACTTCCACCTGCCGGTGCAGAGCGGCTCGAATCCAGTGCTGAAGCGGATGCGGCGCGACTACACGGTGGTGCAGTACCTGGAGCGGCTGGAGAAGCTGCGCGCGGCGCGTCCGGGCATCGCGGTGACGACGGACATCATCGTGGGCTTCCCGGGTGAGACGGAGGAGGACTTCGCCCTCACGCTCGAGCTGACGGAGAAGGTGCGCTACGAGAACCAGTTCTCGTTCATCTACAGCCCCCGGCCGAAGACGGGCGCGGCGCTGAAGGAGGACGAGTGGGGTCCGGTGCCGCACGAGGTGAAGATCGAGCGGCTGGAGCGGCTGCAGAAGCTCCAGCGGCGCATCAGCGGGGAGCACACGGCGTCGCAGGTGGGGCTGGAGGTGGAGGTGATGGTGGAGGGCCACTCGCGCTACAACCCGGCGAAGCGCTTCGGCCGGACGCCGGAGAACCGCACGGTGAACTTCGACGGTGACGCGCCGGCGGGGGCGTTCGTGAAGGTGCTGGTGGAGAGCGCCACGCCGAACCAGCTCTCGGGCAAGCAGACGGTGGTGCTGAGCCAGCCGGTGGTAGTGCCGCCCGCGGACCTCCCGGGTCCCGAAGTCACGTGCGTCGTGGCCTGAGCCCCTTCCGGAGAACCCATGGCCCTGCGTCGTTTCCGTGATCAGACCCCGCGCGTCCACCCGAGCTGCTTCGTCGAGGACTCGGCGCAGGTGATCGGGGATGTGGAGCTGGGGGAGGACTCCTCGGTGTGGTTCAACTCGGTGCTGCGGGGGGATGTGAATCCCATCCGCATCGGCCGGAGGACCAACATCCAGGATCTCTCGATGATCCACGTCACCAGTGAGCGGTACTCGACGTCCATCGGGGACGACGTGACGGTGGGGCACCACGTGGTGCTGCACGGGTGCACGGTGGGGAACCGGGTGCTGGTGGGGATGGGCGCCATCGTCATGGATGGCGTGGAGATCGGCGACGACAGCATCATCGGCGCCGGCACGCTGCTCACCCCGGGGACGAAGATTCCACCGGGCTCGCTGGTGGTGGGCTCGCCGGGGAAGGTGAAGCGGACCCTCACCGACGAGGAGCGGGGTTTCCTGCTCGAGTCCGCGAAGCACTACGTCCGTACGGCCGCCGACCACCGCGCCAGCCGTTAACGTGACGCCCGCCAGCGTGCGTGTTAGGACCACCTCGCATGGAGGTTGCAGCCGCACTCAAAGCTTCACCGCTCTTCAAGGATTTCACCGACGTCGGCATCCAGATCTTCGCCGCCATCGGGGTCGCGCGGGCTTTTCCCAAGGGATCGGCCCTGTTCCTGGAGAACCGTCCGGGCGAGTCCCTCTTCATTGTTGGGGACGGCACGGTGCGGCTGAGTGCGAAGAACACCTCGGGCGAGGACGTGACGCTCGGGGATGTGGTGGCCGGAGAGCCCCTGGGCGAACTGACGCTCATCCAGAAGGGCGAGCGGCTGTGCACCGCCGTGGCGATGACGGACGTGACGGCGGTGGAGATCCGTCACGCGGACTTCCAGAAGCTCACCATCCAGAAGCCGCAGGCCTGCATGAAGCTGCTGATGGGCATCGTGAGCCACTTTGGCCAGAAGGTCCGAGACAACCGGGAAGCCATGAAGTCGCTCGTGGGAAAGACTTGAGAAACACCCCCCCTTGCGCGCCGTGCTACCTTCCTCGCGCATGAAGCGAGGGATTTTCGAGACACCCACACGCCCATACCTGGCCCGTTGAGGAGCAACCGGGCGTACGGACGCAGGCCCAGGTATCCGCACTCCGAGCAGCGGACGAGCCTGGGGATTATGAGTCGGCCCATGGGGGCTCGGAGTTTTGACGACGCGTACCCGGTTGATGCGGGGGCGCTGGAGGCCTGGGCTCGGATGACGATGCCTGCCTGGTCTCCCCGGATTTGACAGAGAGACGAGCGTGCAAGAATTCCTCACCAACCTGCTGGGCAGTACCCAAGGCTTCTTCGCCTATGCCGCTGTATTCGGCATCCTGGTGGCCTGTGGGCTCGGCGTGCCGCTGCCCGAGGACATCTCGCTCATCCTGGGTGGTTTTCTCGCCCACAAGGGCGCGGCCAGCCTGTCGATGATGATGCTGGTCGGCTTCCTGGGCATCATCGTGGGTGACAGCCTCATCTTCTACGCCGGCCGCCGGTTCGGCTCGAAGGTGGGCCGTTCTACGACTCCCACCGGCTTCCTGGGCAAGTTCATCACCCCCGAGAAGCGTGCGCGAGTGGAGGGGCTGTTCGCCCTGCACGGGCAGAAGATCGTGATGATTGCGCGCTTCATGCCCGGGGTGCGAGCGGTGACGTACTTCAGCGCCGGTTCCGCGGGCATGTCCTACTGGCGTTTCGTCTTCTGGGACGGCCTGGCGGCGCTGCTGTCCGCGCCGTTCTTCGTGTGGCTCGGCTTCCACTTCGGCGACAAGCTGGACTACGCGATCGACCGGATGAAGGAGGGGCAGATCGTGGTGCTCGGCGCCCTGGTGGTGGTGGGGCTCGGGGTGTTCCTGTGGCGCAAGCGGCTGGCGGCCCTGCGTGGGGCGGCGCTGGATGCGGCGGTGAAAGCCTCGCCGGTGCCCGCGCACCTGCTGACGGGTGCGGCGGCGGATATCCAGCCGGCCCCGGCGCCCGTCTTCGAGATGACGGAGAAGCCCTCCGGTACGGATCGTCTGCCGGTCCGCGACTGAAACAGTTCCCCTCTCCGGCTCACGCGCGTCCGAGGATGCGCTTCAACCACCCGACCAGTCCACCCGGGGCCACGTCGCGAGCGTTCGCGGCGATGGCCAGGGCCACGTGCGGCGCCGCGGTGGGCTTCTGCACGGGGCCTCCGACGGCGGGCATGCCCGGCAGGGACTGCTTGCGCTGCAGGGGAGGGGGCTCGGGCTGAGTCGGGTGATTGGGCCCGAGCTTCGCCTTCACCTGCTCCGGGTTGTCGCGGGTGGAGAAGACGCTCATCACCTCGATGCCGACGGTCTGCTCGCGGGCGGTCACGGTGAGGATGCACTCGTTGTTCACCGCGAAGGTGACGGACACCTTCACCGAGCCGCGAGGGCCCGGGGGCAGCCCGGAGATCTTCAGCGTTCCGAGGTACTCGTTCTCCACGGCGCGCTCGGAGTCCCCCTGCAGGATGATGAGATCGATCTCCTCCTGATCCTCTCGGCTGGTGGAGATCTGATAGCCCTTGGTGGCGGGCAGGGGCGCATTGCGCTCGAGCACGGGCTTGAAGCGGCCGCCGGGCAGACCCACGCCGATGGCCATGGGCAGCACGTCGATGAGCTGCACGCCCTCGCTCTCGGCCAGGCTGTGGGCGAGCAGGGCCGCGCCGAGCGCCACGGCCTCGTCCGGGTGCACGTTCTTGGTGGGGGTCTTGCCGAAGAACCAGTTGATCTTCTCGTGGACGAGGGGCGAGCGGCTCTGGCCGCCCACGAGGATGACCTCGTCGATGTCCTTGGGGGTGAGCCCCTTGGCGTCGAGCACGTCGGCGCAGACCTGGAGGGTGCGGTTGACGAGCTCCTCGGTGAGCGCGACGAGCTTCTCGCGGGTGAGGGAGACGTCGAGGTCCACGGGCTTGCCGTCGACCATGGTGAGGAAGGCGACGTGGACGCGGACCTGGGAGCGCTCGGAGAGGGAGCACTTGGCGCGCTCGGCGGCGTCCTGGATGCGCTGCATGGCGACGCGGTCCAACTGGATGGAGAGGCCGGTCTGCTGCCGGAACTGCTCCATCAGGTACTCGACGATGGCGGTGTCGAAGTCGATGCCACCCAGGAAGGTGTCGCCGCCGGTGGAGACGACCTCGTAGAGGGTGTCCTTGAGCTCGAGCACGGAGGCATCGAAGGTACCGCCGCCCAAGTCATAGACGAGCACGCGCTGGGTGAGCTTGCGGCCGAAGCCGTAGGCGAGCGCGGCGGCGGTGGGCTCGTTGAGGATGCGCTCGATGTGGAGCCCGGCGAGCCGTCCGGCCTCGCGCACGGCCTGGCGCTGGTTGTCGTTGTAGTAGGCGGGGACGGTGACGACGGCGCGCGAGACGGGCTGGCCGAGCTGGTTCTGGGCGACCTCCTTCACCTCGCGAAGGATGAGGGAGGAGATCTGCTGGAGGCTGTAGATGCGATCCCCGAGCCGCACCGCCGCCTCGCCGTTGTCGCCGGGGGCGATCTCATAGGCGAAGCGGTCCTTGATGTCCTGGACGATGGGAGACTCGTAGGGGCGGCCGATGAGACGCTTGGCGCCGTAGACGGTCTGCCGGGGGTTGGTGAGCATCTGCCCCTTGGCGGGGTGGCCCACCACGAGCTTGCCGCGGGTGTTGAGGGCGAGGATGGAGGGGACGGTGTTGTGCCCCTCGCGGCTGTGCAGGACGGCCGGCTTGCTCTGGCGCACGAAGGCGGCGCAGGAGTTGGTGGTGCCCAGGTCGATGCCGATGATGGGCCCGGTGCGCTTGGGCTCCTCGGTGGGGGCCTCGAAGGCGGGGGCGGTGGGGACCATCGGCGTGGCCGGCGGGGCGAGCGTCTGGGTGGGCTCGGGAGGCGGCGCGGGACGGCTCGAGGCCAACGGGGGAGGCCGGGGCGCCACCTGAACGGCCGGGCTCTCCACGGGGGTGAGCGCGGGCGGTGCGGAGGGCACGGCTCCGGGCTGAGGCGTGTGCGCGGGCGCCGCCGGGGTGAACGCGGCGATGGTCCCGGGCCACGGGGTGTGGGCGGGGATCAGCATCTCCTGCCCGGGATCGGGAGGGAGCGCGGGAGCGACCGCGGGCGCATCCGTCAGCGCCGGAGGCGGCTGCATCCCCGGGGGGATGGTCTCATCCGCGGGCCCCACCCCGGCCGGGAGGGGGGAAGGGGCGACTGGGCGTGCGGCAGAGGAGCGATCGCGGAGTCGAGGAACTGCTGGGTGGCGGGGTCCACGGAGAGGAAGCGGAACCCCATGCCGGAGATGCCCTGGCCCGCCTGCCCGGTGACGAAGTGGATGACGGCCGTGGCGTGGATGATGCGGGAGCCGTCGGCCAGCTTGAGATCCAGGGTGACCGTGGAACCGGGAGGCTTCACCGTCTTCGCGCGCAGATAGATGCCGCCGCGGGTGACGTTGGCGCCGTATCTGGCCACGAACTCCTCGGGGGTCGCGAAGGGCAACTTGACGACCAACCCGATGGCTTCTCCCTTGGCGGTGCTGTGTGGCTGTGTCACGAGCGAAGCCTAACATCAAACGCCTGCATGCCAGGGAGACGGGCGGTGAAAAGGCGGTTTTGATCGTTGCGCCCCTGTCTTTCACCCCTTATGGAAGCGGCTTCACCGCGGGCATGACCCGCTGCTCCCGGGAGCCCCCATGCTGACCTCCGAAGTCCGGCTCGCGCTGACTTTCGATGACGTGCTTCTCCAGCCGGCCGAGAGCGCCATCCTTCCCAAGGACGCCGATCTCTCCACCCGGTTGACCCGCACCCTGCGGCTCAACATTCCGCTCTTGTCCGCGGCGATGGACACCGTGACCGAGGCCCGTACCGCCATCGCGATGGCGCAGGAGGGCGGCATCGGTGTCATCCACAAGAACATGACCCCCGAGCAGCAGGCGCTCGAGGTGATGAAGGTGAAGAAGTTCGAGAGCGGGATGGTGGTGGACCCCATCACCGTGGAGCCGCAGGTGCCGCTGGCCCGGGCCATCGAGCTGATGCGCCAGTACAACATCTCCGGCATTCCGGTGGTGCAGGGCCGCAAGCTGGTGGGCATCGTCACCAGCCGCGACGTGCGCTTCGTCACGGACCTGGGGCAGAAGGTGGAGGCGGTGATGACGCGCAAGCTCGTCACCGGCCGCGAGGGCATCAGCCAGACGGACGCCCAGCAGCTCCTGCACGAGCACCGCATCGAGAAGCTGCTCATCGTCGACGATCAGTTCGAGCTCCGGGGCCTCATCACCATCAAGGACATGGAGAAGCGGCGGACGCGGCCCAACGCGGCCAAGGACGCCAAGGGCCGGCTGCTGTGCGCCGCAGCGGTGGGCGCCTCGGCGGACCGTGAGGCCCGCATCGACGCGCTGGTGAAGGCGGGCGTGGACGTCATCGTCATCGACACGGCCCACGGGCATTCCAAGGGCGTCATCGACGCGGTGCGCGACACGCGGAAGAACTTCCGCGGCTTCGAGCTGATCGCCGGCAACGTGGCCACGGCGGCGGCGACCCGGGCGCTCATCGAGGCGGGCGTGGACGCGGTGAAGGTGGGCATCGGCCCCGGCTCCATCTGCACCACGCGCGTGGTGGCCGGCGTGGGCGTGCCGCAGCTCACCGCGATCGACGACTGCGCGCGCGAGGCGGACAAGCACGGCGTGCCCATCATCGCCGACGGTGGCATCAAGTACTCCGGCGACATCGTCAAGGCGCTGGCCGCCGGGGCGAGCACGGTGATGATCGGCTCGCTCTTCGCGGGCACCGAGGAGGCGCCGGGCGAGGTCATCCTGTACCAGGGCCGCAGCTACAAGAGCTACCGCGGCATGGGCTCCATGGGCGCGATGAAGCAGGGCGCCAAGGACCGCTACTTCCAGTCGGACGTGGAGGCGGTGAAGCTGGTGCCCGAGGGCATTGAAGGCCGCGTGCCGTACAAGGGCAGCCTGGGCATGAACATCCACCAGATGCTGGGTGGACTGCGCAGCGGCATGGGCTACGTGGGCTGCGGCACCATCGAGGAGCTGCGGACCAAGGCTGAGTTCGTGCGGATCACCTCGGCCGGGCTCAAGGAGAGCCACGTGCACGACGTGATCATCACCGAGGAGGCGCCCAACTACCGGGTGGAGTAGGGCGCCCGGGCCGGCCGGAGGGCCGCGAGCCGGCTACTTGCCGCGCTTGCGGCTGGGGGCGGCGGCGGGCTCCTCCGCGGTGGCGGCGGGAGCCACCTTCTTCTCCGCGTTGAGCACCCGCGACAGGAGCTGCTCCTTGTCGTCCGGGTTGATCGTTTCGATGGCCTGGCGCAGGGTGTTGAAGTCCAGCCGGGCCACGGTGACAGTGTTGCCGCCCTTGACCTCCTGCACGGTGGGCACGTCCACCAGCTCGCGCACGTAGGTCTCGAACTCCACCTTCACATCCGCGGTCTGCTGGATGCAGTTCTCGCGGGCGGCCACCAGCTTCTGGCTGCCCTCGGTGTAGTTCAGGTCCGGGTTGCGGTTCATCGCCTCCTCGAAGGTGGCGTTGCGCTTCATCAACGAGGTGTAGAGGTCGATGTAGCTCATCACCCGGTCGGTCTCCGGCCGGTTGACGTTGCGGGCCTGGTTGAGGGCATCCCCCGTGTCGTCGCAGTGGACCTTGCCCAGCGCGGCCGCATCCGGGGTGTCCCCGGCCGAGGAACGGGAGGGCGACTCGCGCTCCAGACGCTCCTCCGAGGAGATCTCCTTCACGCAACCGGTGGCGGACAGCAGCAGGACGGTTGCAACGGCGGGCAGGCGCATCCAGGACCTCTTCGAGTTCGAGCGGGACTTAATGGTTGATTTCCGAAAGTTTGTAGCGATAAGGCCCGCATCCGTCAACGCGCGCCCCCCATGGAGAGTGTGTGGATATTCACGCTGAGAAGATCCTGATCCTCGATTTCGGGAGCCAGTACACGCAGCTCATCGCCCGCCGGGTGCGGGAGCTGGGCGTGTATTGTGAGATTCACCGTCCGGATCTCCCCGCGGAGGACATTCGACGGTTCGCTCCGCGCGGCATCATCCTCTCCGGAGGGCCGGCCTCGGTGGAGACGGAGGGCTCGCCGCGGTGCGATCCCTACGTCTTCAGCTCGGAGCTGCCGGTGCTGGGCATCTGCTACGGCCTGCAGCTCATCTCCAAGCTGCTGGGGGGCCGGGTGGACCGCTCCGCGCACCGCGAGTACGGCTCGGCCGAGCTGGAGGTGGTGTCGGCGCGCGGGCCCCTGGCGGGTTTCAAGCTGGGCGAGCGGGTGAAGGTGTTGATGAGCCACGGGGACCGGGTGGACATGCTTCCGCCGGACTTCGAGGCCATTGGCCGCAGCGGCAACTCGCCGTACGCGGCGGCGGCGCACAAGAGCAAGCCCATCTACGGCCTGCAGTTCCACCCCGAGGTGGTGCACACGCCGATGGGCAAGGAAATGTTGCGCGCCTTCCTGTTCACCGACTGCAAGGTGAGCGGGAGCTGGACGATGAAGGGCTTCATCCAGGAGGCGGAGGAGGCCATCCGCCGCCAGGTGGGCGAGCACGGCCGGGTCATCTGCGGGCTGTCGGGTGGCGTGGACAGCTCGGTGGCGGCGCTGTTGCTGCACCGGGCGCTGGGCGCGCGGCTGCAGTGCATCTTCGTGGACAACGGCCTGTTGCGGCAGGGCGAGCGCGAGCAGGTGGAGGCGCTCTTCGTGGATCGCTTCCACGTGCCGCTGAAGACGGTGGATGCGAGGGCGCGCTTCCTGTCGGAGCTGGCCGGCGTGACGGATCCGGAGAAGAAGCGGAAGATCATCGGCCGCGAGTTCATCACGGTGTTCGAGGCGGCCGCGCGGGACGTGCAGGGTGCCGAGTTCCTGGCGCAGGGCACGCTGTACCCGGACGTGATCGAGTCCGTGTCGTACAAGGGCCCGTCGGTCACCATCAAGAGCCACCACAACGTGGGCGGGCTGCCGGAGAAGATGAACCTCAAGCTGGTGGAGCCGCTGCGCGAGCTCTTCAAGGACGAGGTCCGCGCGCTGGGCCGCGAGCTGGGGTTGCCGGACGAGATGGTGTCGAGGCAGCCGTTCCCGGGGCCGGGCCTGGCCATCCGGGTGCTGGGGGAGATCACCGAGGAGCGGCTGGAGCTGGTGCGCCGCGCGGATGCGATCGTCCAGCAGGAGGTGCGGGACGCGGGGCTGTACAAGGAGCTGTGGCAGGCGTTCGCGGTGTTGCTGCCGGTGCAGAGCGTGGGCGTGATGGGGGACGAGCGCACCTACGAGTCCACGTGCGTGCTGCGCGCGGTGACGAGCGTGGACGGCATGACGGCGGACTGGGCGCGGCTGCCGTACCCGGTGCTCGAGCGCATCTCCACGCGCATCACCAACGAGGTGCGCGGCATCAACCGCGTCGTCTACGACATCTCCTCCAAGCCGCCCGCCACCATCGAGTGGGAGTAGCCGCGGGGGCAGGGTGAGTGAGGAAAAACAAAGGGGCTGCCCGGATCCACCCGGGCAGCCCCTTCGTCTTTCAGCGGGATTTCAGCGGAGCGCGGGCCGGACTACCTGCCGGGGCTGGCCTTCACGGTGGGCTTGCCGGGGCGCAGCTCCTTGAGGACGCGCTCGGCCTTGTAGACCGTCTTGAGCGCCTCGATGATGGCCTCGCTGTGGACGGCGACGGTGCGGTTGACGCTCTCGTCGAAGCCGTAGTCACCGCCGAGCGACTGGATGTTGCCGTCGAACACCAGGCCGACGACCTCCGCGTTCTTGTTGATGACGGGCGAGCCCGAGTTGCCGCCGATGATGTCGTTGGTGGTGACGAAGTTCATCGGGGTGTTGGCCGGAAGCTGCTTCTGCGAGGCGAGCCAGGACTGGGGCAGCGCGAACGGCTCCTCACCGGTGTGGCGGTCGAAGGTGCCGCTCATGACGGTGATGGGGTTCACCTTCTTGCCGTCCTCGGTGTAGCCCTTCACGGAGCCGAAGGACAGGCGCAGCGTGCCCGTGGCATCCGGGTAGATGCCGGTGCCGTAGACCTCGAACTTCGCCTGGGCCACCAGCTCGCTGTTCTTGCGGGTGACGGCCTCGACCTGCTCCTCGTACGTCTTGCGGATGGCGCGGCCGTCCGGGTCCACCAGGGCCGCCAGTTGGATCATCGGATCCTTGGAAGCCTCGATGGCCTGCTTGCCGCCCTTGTAGAGCTGCTCGCGGACCGCGAGGTCGGTCAGCTGCGAGCCCTTGATGAGGCGGGCGGCCAGCGACGCGGGGGACTCCTTGCCGAGCACCTTCTTCACGAACGGGTGATCCGGGCCCAGCTCCTCACGGATCTTCGTGAACGAGAACGTGAGCTGGGCGATCTCCAGCTCGGGGTACACGGGCGCCTTGCTCATCACCTGCATCTCGAGCGAGCGCAGGTTGGCCTCGTTGAAGCCGCGCAGCCGCTCGGTGTCCGGCTTGGCGCGCTCGTCGGCGGCGCGCACCAGGGTGCGGGCCACCTGGAAGAGCTGCGAGCTGAAGCCGCCCTCGATGTTCTCGTAGTCCTTGCGGATGTTGCGGTAGGTGTTCTGGGCGCGGGCGATCTCGTCCCAGGCGGCGCCGTACTTCGCCTTCATCTTCGGATCCGCGTCGACCTTGGCGCGCAGCTCCTGCTCGGCGGCGACCTTCTGGGCGAAGAAGGCCTTGTCGACGAGCTGCTCGTGCTTGCCCTTGATGGACTTGAGGCCGTTCTCCACGCCGAAGAGCAGATTGGTGGAGATGCGCTTCTGCTCGGGGCCGCGGTTCTGGAACTCGGAGACCAGGCCGCGGATCTCCGACAACTTGAAGAGCTGCTTGGGCAGGCCGGTGTCGCGCAGGTACTCGAGCTGCGCCACCGTCAGGCCGCGCGAGGTCCTTCCGGGGTGGCCGGAGACGAAGGTGAGATCGCCTTCCTTGGCGCCCTTGTCGGACCACTTGAAGTAGTTGGGGCTCTTCGCGGGCTTGCCGTCCTTGCCGTAGGCGCGCACGAAGGTGACGTCCAGGTCGTACCGGGGGAACTCGAAGTTGTCCGGATCGCCGCCGAAGAAGGCGATGGCGTGCTCGGGGGCGAACACCAGCCGCACGTCCTGGAAGCGCTGGTACTTGTAGAGGTTGTACTTGCCGCCCTGGTAGAGCGTCACCACGTCACAGCGCACGTCCGTGGCGCCGGCGGTGCAGGCCTTCTCCAGCTTGGACATCTCGGCCTTGAGGGTATCGGCGTACGCCTTGCCGGTGAGGCCCTGGGTGGCGGTGTTGAGCTGGGCGGTGACGTCGGTGATCTCGACGAGCTGGCTGACCTCGAGGGCCGGGCACTGGAGCCTCCTCGGCCTGGGTCTTCGCGTAGAAGCCGTTGGCGATGAGGTCCTTCTCGGCGGTGGAGAGCTGCTGGATGCAGCCACGGGCGCAGTGGTGGTTCGTCATCACCAGGCCGTCCGGGGAGACGAAGCTGGACGAGCAGCCGCCGCCGAACTTGGCCGAGGCCAGACGGACCTTGTCGAGCCACTGCTGGTTGGGCTCGAAGCCGTACTTCTCCTTGACCTTGGAGGCAGGGAAGTTGTTGTACGTCCACATGCCCTCGTCGGCGAGCGCGGGAGCGGCGCCGAGGAGCGATGCCACGATGAGAAGACGCTTCATGGAGTTGAAGTTCCTTTCCGGGAAGCCGGAAGAGATGCGGGCGGGGTTGTCCTGGGAACAGCCGGTCCCGGTCAAGCGGGGAGAAAATTCCCGGGCCCAGCAACCCATGAGCGGAACTTTGATTTCCGAATTGCGGGGGAGCACGTCGATTGACGCGGCTCGTCGCGATCGGAACCAGGCCTGGGGGGACGGGGAAGGCATGCGGCCACAGCCGTGGGGCCTGGGCTGGAGGACCCCCTGGGAAGCCCGTGGGCTTAGTTTACATAACGCATCTTATCAGACCCAATGTCAGAGGGAAACGGGGTGGCGCCGGCCGTCCCCGGGCCCGTCTCCCAGCCCCCTGGGAATACCCCTCCGCTCCCCCGGAACGGCGTTGCCCAGCAGCCGGAGCCTGGCTTTCGCACTTCTCGGTCCGGGCGTTGAGACATAGGGTCTGCGAGCCCTATGCGACTCCTCCGTTTGAGCTTCGCCGTCTGCGCGGCCGCGCTCGCCGTGGCCGGATGCCCCAAGCCCTCCGCTCCTACCGATGACGCGGGCGTCACCGCCGCCGGTGAATCCGACACGGCCGCTGAAGCCGACGCGGGTCCGGGCCCCGCGTCGTTCTCGCTCCAGTCCACGCTCCCGGATGCCGGCGTAGAGGCCATTCCCCTCGTGGGCGAAGAAGAAGGCCGTCCGGTCATCGATCCCACCTCGACGCTCGAGCTGCGCAGCACGCTGGCGCTCCGCAACTACCGCGTCCGGCTGTTCGACGAGGCCGATCGCGCCATGATCTCGGACGACTCCGCCGAGGAATCCCCCAACGGGCTGCTGTACCGGATCTCCCTGCCCACGCCCCTCAAGAGCGGCCACAAATACACCCTGGTCATCGACGCGCAGACCGGCACGTCGATGACGGATTCCCAGGGCCGCGAGGTCCCCGACATGCGGATTCCCTTCCAGGTCTCCGGCGAAAAGGAAAAGCCGCAGCCCCCCCCGAAAAAACAGCGCCGGCGCTGACTCAGTGCTCGTTGCGCCGCGGCGCCGTGTCCGGGAATACCTCCGGCTCCAGGACGTCCGCGGACTCGCGCAGCAACTCGGCCTCCTTCACGGCCACGAGCACCTCCCGCGCCGCCTCCGGCCGCCCGTACGAGCGCCCCTGGACCACGAGGAACTCCCGGAGCGCATCCCGCAGCTCCAGGCCGGACTGGTAGCGCTCGGCCGGCTCCCGCCGCAGCGCCCGGTGCACCACGGCCCGCAGGGGCTCGGAAAGCCCCTGCGTGGCCCGCTCCACGTCCTCCGGTCCGAACCGCTGGATGCGCGCCGCCATCTGCGCGATGGGCACCCAGCTGGGCTCCTCGCAGTGCGCCTCGGCCAGCGCGGCGGACACCGGCCCGGACGCCTGCGCCGCCTGCTCCACGTCTTCCAAATCGAACAGGTGCTTGCCCGTGAGCAGCTCCAGCATCACCAGCCCCAGCGAGAACAGATCCGAGCGGTGATCCACCTTCTCCAGGCGCATGCGCTCCGGAGACGCATAGGCGATGTCCCCGCGCAGCACGTTGGCCGTGGTGGCCTCGCGCCCGGGGAGCAACGAGTACGCCACGCCGAAGTCCACCAGCTTCACCTCGCCGTTGCTGCCCACCCGGATGTTCTCCGGGTTGACGTCCCGGTGGATGATCCCCAGGGGCCGCCCGTGCTCGTCCGTCCGCGTATGGGCATGGTGAAGCGCGTCCGCGACCTCGGATGCCACGTGGCACACGAAGGCCTCGGACATGGGCCGCTGCCGCATGGCCGTGACGCTCAATACCGTCTCCAGCGAACGGCCCTCCACGTACTCCATCACCACGTACGGCAGGCCCCCGTGCAGCACCAACTGGTACACCTTGGCGATGCCCGGATGATCCAGCCGGTACGCGAGCTGGACCTCTTCCTTCAACCGCTGCTTCTGCTTCTCACTGACCGGCCGCGACAGCCGCTTGATGATCACGGAGCCCGCGGGCCCCTTCGCATAACGGCGCCGGGCGAGCATCAACTCGCCATTGCTGCGCCGTCCCAGCTTGCGGACGAGCTCGTAACGGGTCCCATCCACGGAGAACAGCAGCCGGGGGTGGTTCGAGGACTCGGGCCTGTCGATGGACACTCGGGCTCTCCTTCGCGACGCCAACGCCGCGCCAGTGAAATACCGGAGGTAGGGCCCAGACGCCGAACCTCCAGCGTCAGCCACCCTACCAGCCCGGGCTGACACGGCCACCCGACCTCTCCCCTCGGGTCCGAGGGGCGTCAGTCCTGGTGCAGATCCCGATCCTGGGCGCGCACCCGCTCGAGCACCCGCAGATCCCTCTCCGTGGGCCCCAGCTCCATGATGAGCCGGCTCACGTCGTAGAGGACCTCGCCCCGCTCGAACACCGGCACCCGCGGCTCGGCGTCCAGATTCAAGTCGTCCAGGGCCCGGTTGTACGCCTTGTCCATCAGGCTCCGGAGCTGGAACGAGTCATAGAGGTTGTACTCGACCAGGAAGCGCAGGGCCTCCACGTCTCCGCGCGCCAGGTACGCGCGCCACAGCAGCACCGCGTCCCACCCGTTCACGCCCTTCATGTGCGGCGGCCGCCCCAGCCCCAGCTTGTCCTCGATCTCCTTCAGCCCGCCACCCATCCCCAGCCGCCGGCACACGAAGCGCAAATCAATGTGCGCGTCCGGCGTCGGGAAGCGCTTGCCGAAGTACTCGCGCAGCACCGGCACGTCGAAGCACGAGCCGTTGAACGTCACCCACAGCCGCCGCTCCGCCATGGCCTCCGGCAGCTCGTCCATGTTGCGGCCCTGGATGAAGACGCGCAGGCCCGCGTCATCGAACAGCGCGACCACCGTGGGCGCCTGCTCCTGCTTTCCGTCCGTCTCGATGTCGAAGTAGACCGCGTCGCGCGCGAACTCGGGGTACAGCCGCCAGTGCTCCCGCGGCGGCACCATGGCGGCCAGGCCCTTCAGGTCGCGCCGCTCCAGGGCCTCTCGCGCCAGCGCCAGCCTCCGGCGGGCTCCCTCGTCCAACTTCTGGCCGAGCACCGATCCGTTCCCCGGAAAGTCGTCCCAGGTGTGGATGCCCCGGGCCCACAAGTCCTTCTCCTTCCAGGGACCCACCCCCGGAATGAGCTGGAACGTGCGTTTCAGCATCAGCCCAGCGGTCCCAGCCTGCCCGCTACCAGGTCCTCCAGGGGCGGAATGTCCGCCTCGCAGAACGGCAGCGCCTGCATCTGTGCCGGCGTCAGGAAGGCCAGGGCGTTGGCTCCCAACGTCTTCGGCTCCCCCGACGTCAGCCGGGCCGCGTACAGCACCAGCTCCACCGTCAGGTCCGAATACTCGTGTCTCCCCGCCCATAGCCGCCTCCCCACTTGGAGCTGCACATCCAGCTCCTCCCGGCACTCCCGAGCCAGCGCCTCCGGCTCGGACTCTCCGGGCTCCACCTTGCCGCCCGGAAACTCCCAGAGGAGCCCCCGGCTCCCGCCCGGCAGCCGCTGCTGCACCAGGAACCGCGACTCATCCCCAGGCTGGGGAATCAGGGCGGCCACCACACGGACCGTCCTCTTCGCGGCCCCCTGCGTCAACCGCTCCTCCCATCCAACCGGAGGGAGTACAGGTAGCCGTTGTTGGACAGCACGTACAGCTTGCCGCCCACCACTCGCGGAGGCGCCGAGATTCCCTCTCCCGGGTTCCACGCCAGGCGCGACTCGCCCGTGCGCGGGTCCACGAAGAGCAACGAGCGCTGTGCAGGTACCAGGAGCATCCCCTTGACCAACACCGGCTCCAGCCCGGCCCGTTCCTGGAGGGTTTGCGACCAGAGGAGCTTTCCGCTGTCGCCCAGGTAGGCATCCAGGCGGTCATCCCCCACGGCCACCAGCACGTTGCCGTGCATCAGCAGCGAGGTGATGCCCTGGGACACCGAGTTCCACACCACGTCGCCCGTCTCGGCGTCGAGTGAGTACAGGCCGCCCGCGTACGAGGCCGCGTACACATGGCCGGCCTCGTCCAGCACCGGCGTGGTGTCCACGTCCACGAACTGCGTGACCCCGGCCGGCGCCAGCGCCTTCTCCCAGCGCACGCCACCGTCCGCCAGGTCCAGCGACACCAGCGTGCCGTCGGAGAAGCCCACCCAGGCCGTCTGCCCACGCACCACCGGCGTGGACGCCCGGTGGATGGTGAAGCCCGCGGGAGGATCCCTCCGGTACAGCCACGCCAGCTCGCCCGTGGCCCGCTTCACCGCGAACAGGGTGTCGCTCTGCGAGGCCACCAGCACCAGGTCGCCCGCGACCACCGGCGCCGTCGCCAGCGGCTCGCCCGCGCCGTACTTCCACTTGAGCGTGCCCGTCTTCGCGTCCAGCGCGTGCAGCACGCCGTCGGTGCCCGGCACGTAGGCGATGCCGTCGTCCACCGTCGCACCCGCGTAGAAGCGGTTGCCCACCGTGTAACGCCAGACCTCCGTCCCCTCCGGGTCGAAGCTCCGGACCAGGCCATCCCGGGTGAGCGTGAGGACGCGCTCGTTCTTCGCGTCATACGCCGGCTGCGCGTGCTCACGCGGGGCGTACTCGAGCAGCGTGGGGCTGACGAGTTGCCTCCACCAGTCCACAGTGAAGAAGTGGCGGGGAGGCTGCACCGGTGCGGTGGTGACGGGGTTGCCGTACACCGGGACCGTGGTGCAGCCACCGAGCAGACCCGCCGCCGCGAGCCCACCCACCCAACGCTTCCACCCGCTCGCGGTGCGCATAATCAGGCGATCACCCCGCGTCCGGCGTCAGGGTGGCCGCGGGCACCGTCTTCGGCTCGGGGATCTTCACGCCCTGAGCCCCCAGCACCGCCAGCCGCTCGGTGGCCAGCCGCCCCGCGGCCGCGTTCGCCTGGGAGGCCTTCAGGTCCGCCAGAAGCTGCGCCGCCTCGTCCTTCTTGCCCTGGGCCACGAGGATGCGCGCCTGGTGGTACTGCCCCATGCCCACCATGAACTCGCCGGCCTCGGCCTGCCCCATCTGCTTGAAGGCCTCGAGCGCCTGGTCGAGCTGCCCCTTGGCCTCGTGCGCATAGCCCAGGCCCTCGTAGGCCGAGGTCAGCAGCGGAGAGCCCTTCGGGGCCTCCTTCGTGTACTCCCCGAAGGTGGCCACGGCCTCGTCGTGCCTGCCCAGACGGTACTGCGCCTTGCCCAGCGGCAGCGCCGCCGTCAGCGCGGCGTCCGTGCCCTTGTGCTCCGCCCGGAACTTCGTGAGTTCCGTCACGGTCGTCTCGTCCCGCTCCTGCTCGGACTTGAAGGGAGGCAGCTCCCCCGCGGCCGGCTGCAGCGCCACGCCCTCCACCACCGGACGCTCCAGCGTCTCCAGCGTCTGGCCGAGCTGCTTGGCCGCGGCCTCCTCGCTGCGGTTGGAGAAGTACTGCACCAGCGCGGCGATCATACCGCCCACGACGAGCACGGCCGCCACGGTGCTGATGATCTGGCTGCGCTTCATCAGCCAGTCACTCGCCTCGGCGCCGTACAGCTGGAAGGCATCGGGAGCGCTGAGCTCCTGCTTCGTCATCTTCTCGGACTTCTCAGCCACGGTGGGTCGCACCTCTGTACAGGGTCGAAGGGCGCGCAATCTACGGAGCGCGCACCCGCAGTGTCAACGCGGACAGCCCTCAATGCTTCGACTTCCCGGCCAACTTGGGACGCTTGCGCGCCGCGCGCTTGGCCTGGCCCGGGCGATCCCGGAACAGCAACCGGATGGGAACCCGGAGATCAAACGTCCCGCGGAGCTGGTTGGTGATGTACCGCTTGTACATGTCCGGTACACCGTCCGGACGGTTGCAGGTGATGGCGAACGTGGGAGGAGCCGTCCCCACCTGGGCCATGTAGTACAACCGGAGCGGCCCGCGTCCCACGATGGGCGCCGGGTGGTTGTCCGACATGTGCTCCAGCAGCCGGTTGAGCTGCGGCGTGGGCGCCCGGTAGCGGAACTGGACCGCCAGCTCCACCGCCAGCTCCAGCACCTTCTCCACCTTGGAGCCCGTCAGCGCCGAGGTGAACACGATGGGCGCATAATGCACGAACTTCAGCGCGTGCTTGAGATCCTCGCGGAAGAGCTTCCTGCTTGCGCTTGTCCGTGCTGATCAGATCCCACTTGTTCACCACGATGACCAGCGCGCGGCCCTTCTCCTCGGCGATGCCGGCCAGCTTCGCGTCCTGATCCACCGCCGGCTCCGTGGCGTCCATCAACAACACCGCCACGTCGCTGCGCTCCAGGGACTTCAGCGCCGCCACCACCGAGAACTTCTCCACCCGGTGCGCGATCGTCTTCTTGCGCCGGATGCCCGCGGTGTCCGTGAGGATGACCTTGCGGTCCTTGTACGTCAGCTCCGAGTCGATCGGATCCCGCGTGGTGCCCGGCACCTCGCTGGCCACCACCCGCTTCTCCTTCAGCAGCGCGTTGACCAGGGTGCTCTTGCCCACGTTGGGCCGGCCGATGATGGCCACCCGGATGGGACGCTCCTCGGTCCCCTCCTCGGTGGGCGCCTCCTCACCTTCCGCGCCCTCCTCCCCTGCCTCCGCGGCTTCCTCGGCCCTGGCGGCCTGCTCGCGGGCCTCGAGTTCCTCCGGTGACGGCGGGGGCAGCTTGCCCATCACCGTCTCCATCATGGAGCCCACACCCAGGCCGTGCTCGGCCGAGATGGGGAACACCTCCCCCAGTCCCAGCTTGAAGAACTCGCCGGCCAGCGACTGCATGGTGCCCGATTCGGTGTCCAGCTTGTTGGCGGCCACCACCACCGGCTTGCCACTCTGGCGCAGGTAGGTGGCCACATCCTGGTCCGCCGAGGTCAGGCCCACCCGGGCGTCCGTCACGAAGATGATGGCATCACACTCCTCCACCGCCAGCTGCGCCTGCTCGCGCACCTGCTGCAGCAGGGAGTCCTTCTCCCCGGGCACGAATCCGCCCGTGTCGATGATGGTGATGTCCCGGCCGTCGTGCTCCACGTCCCAGTAATGCCGGTCGCGGGTGACTCCGGGTTGGTCCTCCACCAGGGCGATGCGACGCCTGGCGAGGCGATTGAAGAGCGTGGACTTGCCCACGTTGGGGCGACCCACGATAGCGACCAGAGGCTTCATGCGCGTACTTCCTACTCGTAACCCAGCTTCTTGAGGCCGTCGGGACGCTCGCTCCAGCGAGGCTCCACCCGGACCCGTAGCGAGAGGTACACGTGCGCCCCCAGCAACCGCTGGATGGCCTTGCGCGCGTCCGTCCCGATCGTCTTCAGCATCTGCCCCTGCTTCCCGATGATGATGGCCTTCTGGCTGTCACGCTCCACGTAGATGGAGGCGGCAATCCGGATGAGGCCCGCCAGCTTGCCGGGGGGCGTTCCTGGCGGTGGCTCGCGCTCGGACTCGTCGAAGAAGTCCACCAGCACCGCCGTGGAGTACGGAATCTCCTGCCGGCAGTGACGCAGCACCTGCTCACGGATGTACTCGGCCACCAGCGTCTTCTCCGCCTGGTCCGTCAGCACATCCTCGGGAAAGAGTGGATCGCCCTCGGGCATGTGCTGGAGCACCGCCTGGAAGAGGTTTTCCACACCGTCGTCATCCTTCGCGGAGATGGGCACCACCTCGGCGAAGGGGAACTCCTTTCGGTACAGTTCGATGAGCGGCAGCAGCACCGGCTTGAGCACGGTGTCGATCTTGTTGATGACCAGGAAGGTGGGCTTGCCCGCCTTCTGCAGCCGCTCGAGGATGAACCGGTTGCCCGGGCTCACCTCGGGTTTCTCCGCGATTCCCCCGGGCTCGACGACGAAGAGGACCAGGTCCACGTCGTCCACGGCCTGCAGGGCCACGTCCACCATGAAACGGTTGAGCTCGCCCTTGGCCTGATGGATGCCGGGCGTGTCGAGAAAGGCCACCTGCCCCTCCGGCCGCGTCACCACCCCCAGAATCCGATTCCGGGTGGTCTGCGGCTTGGGAGAAACGATGGCGAGCTTCTCGCCTGTCAGTTGATTGAGCAGCGTGCTCTTGCCCACGTTCGGACGGCCAATGAGCGCGGCGAACCCGCTGCGGTGTGTCTGAGGAGGCATCTAAAGCTTCGAAGGTCGAAGGTGATCAGGGAACCCCCTCTGGAGGGGGCACCCCAAGAACTACTCGGAACGACATGGAACATCTGACCCGCCGTGAAATGAACCAACCCGGCGGGCAACCGCCTCCAGGGCGGCTGGGGCGCCTAGGCGGGCGCGGAGGTGGTGATGGTCAGCCTGGTGATGCGCACGTCCGTCCGCGGCCGATCGTTCGGGCCCTTGGGAATCTCGTTGGCGACGCGGTCGGCCACGTCCTGGCCCTTCACGACCTCGCCGAAGATGGTGTGCTTGTTGTTCAGCCACGTGGTCGGCGCCACCGTGATGAAGAACTGGCTGCCACCGGTGTTCGGGCGGCCCGTGTTGGCCATGGCCAGCTTGCCCTTCTTGTCGAAGAGGTGGCCGTTGTTGAACTCGTCCTTGATGTTGTAGCCCGGCCCGCCCACGCCCTGGCCGAGCGGATCCCCACCCTGGACCATGAAGTTGGGGATGCAGCGGTGGAAGATCGTCCCGTCGAAGTAGGGCTTGCCCGTCATGCGCTCACGCGTCCCCGGGTGCACCCACTCCTTCTCGCCCGTCGCCAGCCCCACGAAGTTCTCCACCGTCTCCGGCGCGGCCTTCGAGAAGAGCTTCACGACAATCTGACCCTCGGTGGTGTCGAAGGTGGCGTAGAGATCATTGCCCGCACGCACCTCATCCAGCATTCCCATGGCTGCCTCCCAGATTGAAACCCACTAGCGGATGGGCGCGGGACCTTATGCTCCGCCCCCTGGGCGGCCAAGCAGTTTCAGGCCGGGGTGTCGTCCTTCGGACCCGGAACGGGTGCCGGCGCCTGCTCGGAAGCCCCCGGAGTCCCTGGATTCGCCGTCCCGGCGGCCCCCTGCCCCGGCTTCTCCCCCCGGTCCAACAGCACCAGGGCCCCGTGGGCGGCCGTCTGCTCGGCGTCCTTCTTGCTGCGGCCCGTGGCGCGCGCGTACACGTCCGAGCCCAGCATCACCTCCACCTCGAAGATCTTCTCGTGGTCCGGGCCCACCTCGGAGACGATCTGGTAGCGGGGCGTCAGCTTGAGCCGATCCTGCGCCGCCTCCTGCAGCTTCGTCTTGTAGTCCTGGCGGCTGAGCGCCTGCGCCACCCCCTCCAGCGCCTCCGCGAAGTGCCGGTCCACCAGCCCCATCACCGGCTCCAGCCCCGAGCCCAGGTACACGGCGGCGAATACCGCCTCCAGCGCGTTGGCCAGCAGCGAGCTCTTCTCCCGGCCGCCGCTCAGCTCCTCGCCCCGCCCCAACTGCAGCAGCTCGCCCAGCCCCAGCCGCCGGGCGATGCGCGAGAGGCCCTCCTCGTTGACGATGCGGGCGCGCAGCGGCGTGAGCTCCCCCTCCTTCATCTGGGGGAAACGCTCCATCAGCCGGTGGCCCACCGCCAGGTTGAGCACCGCGTCCCCGAGGAACTCCAGCCGCTCGTTGTCCTGGAAGCCCTCGCCCCGGTGCTCGTTGATCCAACTCTTGTGTGTCAGCGCGGTGAGCCCCAGCTCGGGACGGGAAAACGCCGTCCCCAGCCGATCCTCCAGGGCCTTCACTCGCTCAGCGGGTTGCAGGGTCGCCACGTCCTCATCCAGTTCGAAACCTTCCGCTGCGAAACGGTAGGGTCTCCCCTCCCCTTCGAGCAGCACCCACGGCAACAGGACAAGGGGGCGCCTTCCTGGCCCACCCCTCGTCCCGTCTCCCACCGGCCGGGCCGGGTTCCTACGCCTTCTTGAAGACCTCGCGGGCGATGATGGAGCGCTGGATCTCGCTCGTGCCCTCGCCGATCTCACACAGCTTGGCATCGCGCAGGTAGCGCTCCACGGGGAACTCGCGGGTGTAGCCGTAGCCGCCGTGGATCTGCACCGCCTTGTTGCAGGCCCGCGTGGCCACCTCGGAGGCGAACAGCTTGGCCATGGAGGCCTCCTGGCTGTACGGCTGGCCCGCATCGGCCAGGTACGCCGCCCGGTGCACCAGCAGCCTCGCCGCGTCCGTCTCCGTCTTCATGTCCGCGAACATCCAGCGCAGTCCCTGGAACTCGGAGATGGGCTGGCCAAACGCCGTGCGCTCCCGGGCGTAACGCACCGACTCCTCCAGCGCGCCCCGGGCCAGGCCCACCGCCAACGCGCCGATGGTGATGCGGCCCTTGTCGAGGATCTTCATCGTGTCGATGAAGCCGTGGTCCACCTCGCCCAGCCGATGCGAGTCCGGAACCTCCACGTTCTCCAGCACCAGCTCCGCCGTGTCCGAGGAGCGCATGCCCAGCTTGCCGTGGATGGGGCGCTGGCTGAAGCCCGGCATCCCCTTCTCGAGGATGAAGGCGGTGATGCCCTTCTGCTTCTTCGCCGGCGTGGTGACGGCCAGCACCACGAAGACACTGCCCACCGTGCCCTGGGTGATGAACATCTTGGAGCCGTTGAGCACCCAGTTGTCACCCTTGCGCACGGCCGTGGTCTTCATGCCCGCGGAGTCCGAGCCGCTTCCCGGCTCCGTCAGGCCCCAGGCGCCGAGGTACTCGCCGGAGGCCAGCTTGGGCAGGTACTTGCGCCGCTGCGCCTCGTTGCCGAACACGCGCAGGTGGCTGGTACCCAGTCCGTTGTGCGAGGCCACCGTGAGGGCCAGCGAGCCGTCGTAGCGGGCGATCTCCTCGACCGCCACCGCCACCGCGAGCGAGTCCATGGCGGCGCCGCCGTACTCCTCGGTCACCAGCATGCCCAACACGCCCAGCTCGCCCAGCTCCTTCACCACCTCCATCGGGAACTTCTCGTCCTTGTCCCACTCGCGCGCGTAGGGCTTGACCCTGCGCTCGCAGAAGTCACGAAGGGAGGACTGGAGGGCTCGATGGCTTTCGGGAAGTTCGAAGTCCATGTCGGGATGTATAGCAGAGGGTGGAGGGGGGACCGTCAAACCGGGTAGACGCCGTGCTTCTTCGTGTCCCGGGGCTGGAAGCGCCGGGAATACAACTCATAACGCTGGAGCAACTCGTTGCGCAGCCGGTCCCCGGGGACGATCTCGTCCACCACCAGCTCGCTCGCCAGCTTGTAGATGTCCACATCCTGACGGTAATCGTCCCGGAGCTGCTGGACGTAGGCGGCCCGCTCGGCCTCGGGCTTCTCCTGGATCTTGTTGAAGTAGACGGCGTTCACCGCCGCCTCGGGGCCCATCACGGCGATCATCGCCTGGGGCAGCGCCAGGGTGGCGTCCGGTGCGAAGCCCGGCCCGCTCATGGCGTACAGGCCCGCGCCGTACGCCTTGCGCACCACCACGCAGATCCTCGGCACGCTGGCCTCGGACACCGCGGAGATCATCTTCGCGCCCGCCCGGATGATGCCCGCGCGCTCCACCTTCGTGCCGATCATGAAGCCCGGCACGTCCGCCAGGTACAGCAGCGGAATGTTGAAGGCGTCGCACAGCCAGATGAAGCGCGCCGCCTTGTCCGCCGAGTCCACGAAGAGCACGCCGCCCTTGTACTTGGGCTGGTTGGCCACGATTCCCACCGGCCGGCCGTCGATGCGCGCCAGGCCGGTGATCAGCTCCTGGGCGAAGAGCTTCTTCACCTCGAACCAGCTCCCCTCGTCGATCAGCTCGGCGATGAGCGCGTGCATGTCGAAGGGCTTGTTCTGGTCCGCGGGGATGATCTCATCCACCCGCTTGCCACTGGCCTTGGGCGCCTTGGGCTCGGCCCGGGGCGGGGCCTGGGTGAAGTTCTCCGGGAAGTAGGAGATGTACTTCTTGGCCGCTTCAATCGCCTCCTGCTCCGTCTTCACCAGCACGTCGCCCACGCCGGACACCGAGCAGTGCATCTTCGCGCCGCCCATCTCCTCGAGCGTCACCTTCTCGCCAATGACCATCTCGGCCATGCGCGGGCTGCCCAGGTACATGGAGGCGTTGCCGTCCACCATGATGACGATGTCGCAGAAGGCCGGGATGTACGCGCCGCCCGCCGCCGAGGGCCCGAAGAGCAGGCACACCTGCGGCACCTCGCCGGACATGTGCACCTCGTTGTAGAAGATGCGGCCCGCGCCCCGCCGGCCCGGGAACATCTCCACCTGGTCGGTGATGCGCGCTCCCGCCGAGTCCACCAGGTACAGCAGCGGGCACTTCAGCCCCTTGGCCGTCTCCTGGATGCGGAGGATCTTCTCCACCGTCCGCGCCCCCCAGCTCCCCGCCTTCACCGTGGAGTCGTTGGCCATGATCGCCACCGGGCGCCCCGCCACCTTCCCCACCCCGATGATCACGCCGTCCGAGGGCAGCTCCGCGTCCAGGTTGTTGGCGAGCTTGGCGTCCTCGACGAACGTGCCCTCGTCCACCAGCAGCCGGATGCGCTCACGGGCGAACAGCTTCCCCGTCTCCCGGTTCTTCGCGTGGTACTTCTCGGCTCCGCCCTTCTCGACCTGGGCGATCTTCTCGAGCAGTTTCTGATCGAATGACATGGCGCCGGGGGGCATAGCAGAAAGGTGCTCGCCTGGCTGCCCTCTCCGTTCACTCCCCAGCTTGGGCACGGCGCGTCATGGCCCCACTCTGACCGCCAGCCGACGCCTACCCCCTCCCTGGCCGCCAGGACGTTGCCCAGGGGGTTCCCCCCTCGCTCGCCCTCCCTACTTTCACGGCTCGCAGGGGTGGGTGCCGTGGGGGTGACCACCTCTCGGATTGGCTGTGGCCAAGGAGGAGGACGGAATGTTGTTCGCGAAGAAGGCCAAGTGGGCGGTGAAGAGCGATATCTACCGGAAGCTGATCGCCCGGAAGGTCATGAACGACCTGCCCAAGTTCGCCAAGAACCAGTGGGATGACTTCGACGCCGATGACGTGCTGCGCTACGTGGGTCTCACCACCTACAAGCCCGCCCGCAGCTCGTTCGCCGGTATCGGTGCGTTCGTCATCGGCTGCGCTGTCGGTGGCATCGCCGCGCTCATGCTCGCGCCCAAGACGGGCACCGAGCTGCGCACCGATGTGAAGGACAAGGCCATGGGCTACCTCGGCAAGCAGGGCATCAACGTGGGCCAGGAGAAGACCGCCAGCGCCTAGTGGTTGCCTGGTTGTCCAGCAGGGACAGAGGGGAGCGCGAGGTTGTGCTCCCCTGCGTGGGGATAGAGGCTCCGGAGGCGCCGCATCGTGCGCTTCCAGGGGCCTTTGTTCATTCAAGCTCCTGAAACTCCCGGGGTTTTCAGTACACGCGCAGGAGTTGGGTCCGGATGTCGAAGTGCGGCCGGCGGAAGTCCGGGACGATCACCTCGCCCCGCGTCTCCTCGAAGTTGCCCGACAGGAGCCCCAGCGGCATCAGCGCCGAGAAGTAGGCCGCGTCCTCCGCGTTGAGCTCGCCGAGCTTCGAGAACCGGAGGGTGCGCGAGAAGCTCACGTTCCCGTCGATGCTCCAGACGCTGCGCACGTTCCCCTTGGATCTCAGGGCGAAGTGCTCCGTCGCGGGCCCGAGCGCCTCCAGCGACTTGGGGACACGCTCGATGACGTACGCGTCGAAGAGGGGATTGCCGGAGCTGTCGATCAGCTTCACCCCCAGCACCTGACCCGTGCGCGACTGCTCCAGCTCGAGCGTCGCGTGCAGCGCGCCGTTGGCCTTGTTGTACGTCTCGAACATGTCCACGGCCGAGGGTCTCGAGCGGGCGCGCGCTCCCGCCGTCCCCGAGCGCGCCACGTCCTCCAGCCGATCCGTCCCCGAGGGCTCGCCCACTGCGTCCGGGCTGCCCGTAGCGCCATAGCTCCCGGCGCTCCGGGCCAGCTCGCGAAAGCCCTGGATGCGCCCCGGGGTGGCCTTGAAGAAGTGCTTGAACACGCCCTCGTACGCGAAAAGCGGCGCGCCGGTGAGCCCCTTCTCCAGCGCCTTGTCCATCTCGCCGAAGTACGTGTCGACGAGGCCATTCTGTACGCGCAGGCTCGCCATGCCGTCGTCGAGGAAGCCCTGGACGCGGCCCTGGACCCGCGCCCCCTCCTGGGCGCGGAGCTGCTCTTGGGAGGGCCCATCCCCCGGCCTCCACGTGTGTCCGGTGGGGGCTCCCGGGGTGGCTCCTATGGACGGGCCCACGGCGATGCCTCCGGGTCCCGGGAACAGCCGCACCTGGCGCGGCACATCCGGCACCTCGGGCTCCGTCACCGCGGGAGGCGTGGCGGCCGGAGGCGGCGCGGCGGCCGTGGCGCTCGGAGGCGGCGGAGCGGGAGGCGGTGCGGCGCGTGGAGGCCTCGGCGTGCCACGCGGCGCCCGGGGCGGCTCCACGGCTGGTGGCTCGGGCGGGGGCGGCTCCACGCGCGGGGGCGGCGTGCGCTCGACCACCTCGAACTGGATCGGCTCCTGACGGGCGTTCTGGAGGGAGGGAGCGCGCTTCGGCGGCGCCAGGTACAGCACGAGCCCCAGGCCCAGGTGCAGGGCCAACGAGAGGATCAGGGCCTGGAGCAGGCGGGAGCGCCGCATCGAATCCCCACGCTGGCAGAGATGCGCCCTCCACACAAAGGATGGCTGCCCCCTCCCCTCTCAGCCCAGCGTGTCGCGCAACAACCGCACGAAGTTGCCGCCGAGGATCTTCTCGATGTCGGCCGGCTTGTACCCCCGGCGCTCCAGTCCCTCGGCGAGCCGCAACAGCCGGTCCGGCCCCTTCAACTCGGCCACGTGCAGGTGCTGGGGCAGTTGCTCCGAGCCGGGCAGGCCCTTGTTGCGCTCGACGAAGCGCTTGAAGCCCTCGATGTCCCGCTGCGGATCCCTCCCGCCGGTGCGCAGCACGTTCCCATCGCTGCCGAATCCCACGTGCTCCACCCCGGCCACCTTCACCGCGTGGTCCACGTGCGCCAGCAGCTCGTCGAGCCCCACCGTGGGCTTGTCCGTCAGCCACACCGACATGTTGAAGACGCCGAACACGCCGCCCTTGTCCGCCAGGGCCTTCATCAACTCGTCCGGCTTGTTGCGCCCGCTGGCGTACACCGCGCGGCAGCCCGCGTGCGTGATGGCGCAGGGCTTCTTCGAGCGCTCGATGGCCTCGGCGGTGGTGCGATCTCCACAGTGCGACAGGTCCACGAGCATCCCCAGCTCGTTCATCCGCTCCACCACGCGCTGGCCCAGGAGGCTCAACCCCGCGTTGCCCGGCTCGCGGTAGGAGTCCCCCAGGGCGTTGCGCTCGTTGTGGGCGAGTTGCAGCACCCGCAGGCCCTGGGCGTGGAACAGCTCCAGGTTCTCCAGGTTCTGGTCGTTCACCGAGTACATGGCCGCGTCGAGGATCTGCGCGTCCTGGCAGGCCAGCACGATGCCCAGCTTGCGCTCGGCCTTGGCGCGCTGCAGGTCCGCGGCACGCAACACCGGGAGCAGCTTGCTTCCGGGCCGGCGGAACACCGGCTGCCACTCCGCGATCGTCTGGAGCGCGCTCTGGAAATTGCGCGGGTACATCTGCATGTCGACGATGGCCGCGGTCATCCCCGCCTCGATGGCCTCGTCCGGATTCAGCATGGGGCTGTCGTTGGTGAGCCCGTCGATGACCACGGCCCGCCGGTACACGTCCGCCACCTTCGCGGCCGGGGCGGCGGCCCACGCGGGTACCGCCGTGGTGGAGAGCAGCGCCGCGAGGCCCTGGAGGACACCGCGGCGGGAGGGACGGGCTGCGATGGAGGACGGAGTCATGATGGAGCGCAGCTTACTCAAGGCCGTGGACCCCGCGCCTGCTCGAACCAGCGGCGCCAGGCCGCTCCGTCATCGCCGAAGTCCTGCCCCGCCAACTGCGCGAGCACCTTGCGCGCGGGCGCGTGGTCGAGGTCCGACCGCATGCCCGCCATCTCCACCAGCACCTCGCCCGCCTTGTCGAGGATCTGCTGCCGGTGGACGGTGCCCTCGGCCTCCATGATGTGCACCAGCGTCCAGCCCGCCTTGTTGCGATCCGTCGCCAGCGGGTACCAGAGCGCCTCGAGCACCGGCTCGATCGGGACGAGGCCGGGCTTCTTCGACTTCTCCTGCGCCGACCCGAGCCGCCGCAGCGCCTCGTTGCGCACGCCCTGGTCCGGATCCCTCACCGACGGGAGCAGCGCCTCCACCAACTGCTCGGGCGAGGACAGGTACGTCAGGAGCATGAGCGCGTGCATGCGCTTGCCGCTGTCCTTGTCCTCGCGCAGCACTCGCACCAGCGCGTCGGCGTTGCGCGGCACTCCGTCGAGGAAGCGCTGCTCCAGGGGCGCGAGCTCGGGGTGATCGAAGCCTCCGTAGCACCCCATGGGCGCCCGGCAGGTGCCCATGCCCCACTCCGGCACCGCCCCCTGGTTCCGCAGCTTCCAGAACGTCTTCAGATAGTCCGACCAGGCCGCGAGCAGTCCCTCCGGATCGGCCACCTCCCCCGTGGGCTCGGGGTTGAAGGGCATGCGCCATTCGTCCCCCACGTCGACCAGGTCCACCGTCACACCCATCGTGCGATTCTGGCTCTGCCCCACCGTCATCCGGATGAACGCGAAGGCCCCGGTCTCCGTGAGCCGCTTCTTGCTCTCCACGAGGTTCGCGACGAACTCCTTCTGCTGCTGCTCATTCTTCGCGTCGAGCCGCGTGCCCGGAGCCGGCAGCGTGATGAGCGCCAGCAGCTTCTCCTTGGGCACCTTGCGCGAGCCGAAGACCTCCACCCCCTGGAACACGTAGATGGGCTCAGGCGGCTGTGGTGCCTCGGCCTTCACGGGCGGCGCGGCCTGTTGCGTGGTGGTGGTGCAGCCGGCGAGCAGGGCGAGACTGACGACGAAGCGTTTCATGGATTCCCCCCGGTGCCTGGAAGCAGGCACAGGCCGCGCGACTGTAGTGACACGCGCACCGGCTTGGCGAGGCGAAGTGCCGGACGGCCCGGCCGCGCCTCTCCCCTTCCTGGAAGTTTTCACGTGGAGTGGTGGGTGCTGACGGTGGCCTGGACCGCCGAGACGCCGGAGCAGCCGTTGCCCGCGAAGTACCTCCCCGCCTCCAAGGGTTGAGCCGCGAGGGCCGGGGCGGCCGTCAGCGCGCCGCGAGCAGCAGGAAGAGCCCGTTGAACCCCAGCCCCACCGAGGCATGGAGGGGACTGAATCGCGAGGAGCCCACGGCGAAATCCAGGTGCCCGATGGGTCCCAGGCACAGCTTCAACCCGAGCTCTCCCCCGTAGTTGAGCCCCACGCCGGGGGGAGCCGAGGGCAGTCCTCCGAGCAGCACCCGCGCATACGGCACCGCCCAGGTGGACGCGAAGTGCTGGTACCCGATGAAGCCGTTGAGTTCCGTCACCGGGGTGAAGGCGGCGTGGAACCCGAGACTCAGCCGGCGTGACAGGAAGGCCATCGGCTGCACGTTGAAGGTGATCGCCGCGCCGGGGCTCCCCCGCGAGTCCATCCGGAAGTGGTAGACGAACTCCGTGGCCGGCTTGTCGATGGCGGGCGCCTCGAAGCGCAGGCCCTCGGCGATCTTCACGTCCGAGGGCGTCCCCCGGGCCTGGTAGAGGTCCGCCAGCGCCTCGTGCGCCTCCGGCATCTCCTCCAGGTACGCCTTGCGGAGCGGGAGCTCGGCGGCCTCCAGCTCACCGCGCCGCAGGAGGAACTGGCCCTGGGTGATGCAGCTCATGACGAAGCCGCCCTGGCACGCCTGTCCGTAGGCGGCCTCGGCCCCGAGCGGCTCTCCCCTGCCGGCCAGCTCGTCCCCCCAGTCCACGCACGCGCCCGCGCTGCCCGCCTCACAGTCCTTCCGGGGATGGTACGCCACCGAGGGGGTTGCACAGGCCGCGGTGACGAGCGGCAACAGCGCGGCGAGCCAGACGGAGAGACGCATGCCGCGATGATGCCTACTTCAGCACGTAGGTCGCGAGCACCTTCTGGATCTCCAGGATGCTCGAGCCCTTCTTGAACTGCTTGAGCAGGGGCTCGGGCGAACCCGACACCCAGATCTTCAGCTCGGAGTCCGCGTCGAAGGTGCCGGCCGTCTCGACGCAGAAGCGCGTGATGGACCGGTACGGCAGGGACATGTACTCGACCTTCGAGCCGGTGAGCCCCTGCTTGTCCACGAGCAACAGCCGCTTGTCGGTGAAGAGGTAGAGGTCGCGGAAGATCTTGAAGGCGCGTTCCAACCTCTCGTTGGGCGCCAGGACCTCGGCCGCTTCCTCCTGCAGCTTGCCGATGTCCACCTCGGATGCGTTGCCCATGAGATTGTCGAAGAGGCCCATGTCATCTCCTGAAGAGGGGGTCGCGGCGCGCTATAGCACGGGTATAGTCGCCAGGACCCGACACAGGGAGAGACGATGGGCACCAGTGGCACCCTGGAGACGCTCGGCGGCACCGGTGGAGGTCTGGACGCCTTCCTGAGGGGCCTCCTGGTGTTGTTCGTGCTCTCGCTGGCCACCGAGCGCCTCTCGGCGGTGCTCAAGCACCGCAACTGGCAACCCTTCCGGCCCCGATGGCACTTCGGAAAGGACGCGGAGCGCGAGGGCAACCTCCAGGTCGACCTGCGCACCGGCGAGACCTATGTCGATTCGAAGAATCCGGTGCCGATCTCACTCGGTAGCAACGAGGTGGATCGGCTGACCCGGGCCGCCAACGCCGAGAACTCGCTGTTCATCGGGCTCGTGCTCGCGCTCGTGTCGGGAGCCAATGCCTTCCTGGGCACGTGCGGCTGGCCCGATCTCACCGAGGGCGGCACCCCCATCCGCTCCACCCTCTCCTTCGTGGGGCAGGTCCTCCTCACTGGCGCGGCCTCGGCCATCGGCTCGTCCTTCTGGTACGAGCTGCTGAGCGTGCTGACCGAGGCCCGGCGCGTCCGTTCCGCCCTGGCGCAGCAGAAGCAGGCGGACGGGCCGCACACGCCCCCTCGGCCAGGGACTCCGCTGACGCCCGCCACGTCCCTGACCGACACCACGCCCCTCCCCTTCTCCGCCGCCACCGCCTTCCGGGCGCGGCCCTCCCCGGTGCCACTCGAACAGCTCCGCCAGGCCGCACTGCGGATGCTGCCCGAGCTTCCAGCGGCTCGAAGGGGTGAAGCAGGTCCGGTTGGTGGACGCGCCCCGGCGCTGGGCGTCCCACCCCTGCCTGGAGTTCCGCGTGGAGCTGGAGCCGGGCGCTCCGTCCCTGCCGGGGGAGATCCAGGTCAACGTCGGAGGCGTCGAGCACTCCATCCCGGTGACGAGATGATCGGCGGCTGGTCGGCGGCCCAACTGGGCCTCTTCTTCCAGAACCAGCCACTCGAGGGGAGCTTCACCCCGGTGGCGGCGGTCGAGGCCTCCGCCTGGAACCGCTCCCAGGCGGCCAGCGGCCTGCTGGTGCACCCGCGGCTGGTGCTCACGGTGGCGCACGCCGTGCTGTTCCGCGCCGGAGCCCGGCTCTTCGCCGCGGCCCAGGTGAAGGTGGAGCTGGGAAACGTCCGGGCCTGGGCCGATGCCGTGGTCATCCCCTCGCGCTTCCTCGAGCACTCGGGCTTCCTGGGCACCACGGATTTAGCCGTGCTGCGCATGCCCATGGAGGTGAGTGGCCCGCTCCAGCCGCCCCTGCTCGCCGACTCGGCGAAGGACGGGGAGGCCATGCTGTGCGGGTGGACGCTGGTGCGGCCGCGCGCCCAGGTGTCCATCCCCGTCACCGTCACCACCGGCGAGGATGGCAACCTGCGCTACCCCGCCGCCAACCTCCCGGCCTTCAGCGGAGGCCCGCTGTTGCGCAGCACCGGCCCGGGCCAGCCGGACGAGGTCATCGGCCTGCACCGGGCCTTCCATGCCGACACCCAACAGGGTGAGGCCATTCCCTTCTCCAGCGATGACGTGGTCGAGGCCATGCGTGTGCTGGGTTTCGACGTCTAGAAAGGACGCTGTATGCATCCGCGTGCACCGGTGGGTGTCCTCCTGGCCCTGCTCCTGCTGTCCACCCCCGCGCTCTCGCAGCCCAAGGCGGTTCCCCAGGTGGCCGGTCCCCTTCCCGGCGCTCCATTGGCCGGGGGCACCGTGCCCCTGTCCACCGCCGGGCTGGAGCCCGCCCCCGGCCCCACCGTTCCCCTTCCCCCCCGGGACGCGCCGAGTGCCTTCGCCCTGTGGTGGGGGGAGATCCGGAGCAACCTCCCCGGCCGCATCCGCACGGCCTGCACCCCCCCCCAGTCCGTCGCCGAGCTCGCGGCCTGGTGCCAGCGCTACCACGGCCCCACCGCGACGGAGTTCGACGTGGCCGGGCTCTTCGACTCGGACGCGCTGGTGCTGGCCGCCTACTTCAGTGAGCGCGCGCCGCTCCTCCAGGCGCTCGACGGGCTGGACTCGGCGCTCGAGGCCGTGCGGCGTTCGAAGACCGTTCCCCGCGAGCAACAGGAGGCGGCGCTCTCCACCTCGGAGATGCTGGATGCCGCCAGGGGCCAGGTCTCGTTGAACTCGGGCGTGGAGACCGCCACCAGCCTGCCGGGCCTGCTGCCGGGGATCGATCTGAACGCGTTCCTGGATCAGGTCTTCACGGGGCTGGCGGGGGCGCTCCAGGAGCGCGCCGAGGCCGAGGCCGTGCTGTACGTCCTCGTCGAGTTCGACGAGCGCATCTGCAAGCAGGAGGTGAAGGACCAGTGGGGCCAGCGGCAGGGCCACATCCGGGACTGGCTTCCCGCCACCTGCACCGCGGCGCACAACAACGCGTTCGCCTCCACGCTCGGCGCGGGGGGAACGGCCTCGCTCGCGCTGCTGCGCAAGACGGTGGAGGAGGATCTCCGCGCCATCCCCTCGCACCTGGTCTTCGAGGTGGTGTCCCAGGCGCACGGGCGCCGGTACGAGCGGGCCGCGCCTCCCGTCCGGGACATGATCGACTCGATGGTGAGCGGCGTGCACCCGGTGCGCGCGCTGGACACCCTGTCGCGCCGGCTCGAGAACCTCCCCCTGGAGCCCGGCTCGCCCGCGGACGTCTCGAAGCTCTACACGCAACTGGCGTGCGTGAGTGGAATGCCCGCCTCCTTCACGCGCTACACCGCGCTGGTGGAGGACGCCAACCGGGGCCTCGTTCCCCAGATGGACGCGAACGCCCGGGGGCTCGCCGTGCTGCTGCTCTCGCTCCAGAAGGAGAGCTGCGGCTGGGTGTACGCGCCCGCCGGGAAGCAATCGCGGTTGAAGATCTGGGCCGCGCTCGCCCCTCCCCTCTCCGAGTCCGCCGAGGGGGTCTTCAACGTGTCGGCGGATCTGCGGCGGCTGGTGGGGCGGGCTCAGCGGCCCGAAGCGATGGCGCGCGACGGGAGCCCCGAGCGGCTCGCCGAGGCCACCCGGCTGCTGGCCCAGGAGGGCGTGTCCGCGCTCGATGCCGCGGATGTGGCGCTGGACGGGCTGCTGCGCCTCAACAAGCTGATGGGGGCGTGGCTGGAGTCCTCCGGCGCCGGGACGCTGGAACAGGTGGCGGAGAACCAGAAGGCCCTGCTCGAGGCCCGGGGCTTCCTCGGCGCGTCCCGGGACGTGCTGCGCATGGTGGTGGCGGCGATCGCCAGGGACCTCTCCACCGTGTACCAACTGCTGCTCGAGCACCAGGCCGTCTCCAGCAGGACGGAGCGGTACAGTGGAGAGACGGCCCGGCGGTGCGTCCAGGAGCAGGCGTGGAATGCCCCCTCGGCGGCGGCTCCGGAGGCACGGACGTCCGAGTGGCGGTGCGAGCGCGGGCCCTGCATCTGCCTGCCGGAGGGCTTCGCCCGGTATGGCGGCCTGCTGGTGTCACTCGCCGACGCGAAGGACGCGCAGGAGGTGAAGGCCGTGGTGCTCGCCTCGGCCTCGCCGGTGGGGAGCTGGCGGTGGCGGAGCGATCCGGACGTGCACCGCTTCGTCTCGCTGGGCGGCCTGGTGGGGTTTGGCGGCAGCTACTCGCTCGGCGGCCCCCGTGCGGACCGCGTCACGCCCCGGCTGCTGGTGCCCGTCGGCGTCGACTACCAGCTCGGCCGCGCCGGGCTCACCTGGAGCGCGTTCTTCCAGGTCATCGATCTGGCGGGCTACACCCAGTTCGCCGGCGTGGAGGAGCGCAAGGCGCCTCGCGTGATGGAGGCCGTCAGCCCCGGCCTGTGGCTCAAGGGGATGATTCCCAGGACGCCCCTCTCGCTCTCGGTGGGCGCGGCGTATGACCTCGACGCGGGTGGTGTGACACCGGCTCCCGCCTGGCGCTTCAGCGCGGGCCTCTCGATCGATACGCCCCTGTTCCTCCTCTACCGGAACTGAGGCCCATTTCACCCGGGCAGTATTTCACAATTCTCATATTGCCCGGGTATTATGCCTTGCGACTGGATTCTACCCGGCAGATATTCTCGGCCATGGATTTCATCCTGTGGGATTTGTTTCTACCCGGGTGGTTTTGGGTCCACGGAAAGGAGCCGGGCATGGGCGAGGAAAAGCAGAGGAATTACACGGGCTTCGCGGGCCACCGCCTGCTCGCGTCGGGGGAGCTGACGGAGGTCGCCCTGAAGGCCAAGAAGTGGCTGGACCGGGGAGACAGCGCGTCGATCCTGATCTTCGAGGACGAGACGGGCAATCTGGTCGACCTGGACTTCCGGGGGACGCTGTACGAGTTCCTCGACAAGCTGGAGAAGAAGCGGACCCGGCGAGCCGAGGCCGAGCCAGCCACGGAGGAGCCCAAGCGGTCCGGACCGGGCCGGCCGAAGCTGGGAGTCGTCTCCCGGGAAGTGTCGCTCCTGCCCCGCCACTGGGACTGGCTCAACTCGCAGCCGGGAGGGGCCTCGGTGACGTTGCGCAAGCTCGTCGAGGAAGCGAAGCGCGACAGCGCGGGCGCGGATCGGGCCCGGCGGTCCCAGGAAGCGGCCTACAAGTTCATGTCCGCCATGGCGGGAGACTTCCCCGGCTTCGAGGAGGCCTCGCGCGCCTTCTTCGCCCAGGAGCCCGAGCGCTTCGACCAGCTCATCCAGCCCTGGCCGGAGGATGTCCGCGAGCACGTCCGGCGGCTGGTGGCGATCGCCTTCCGGGATCAGGCGAGTGTTCTCCGTGAAGAGTCCTGACGGACCCGGGTGACTTTGGCCAGCGGGACCCTGTTCCTCCTATGCTCCCCTGGGTCGTGGAAAGACCCTGAAGGGGGACGCGATGGATGACCAGCCCAGGAACGCGGTCCAGGAGGCGGAGCGGGTCCAACGTGGCATCCATGGCATCGCGGGGATGGGGGCGGCCACCGTCGACCTCGCGTTGATCATCGCGTTCTGGGGCCAGTGGCGCGTGGTCCTCGTCATCGCGGGGGTGGGCGTGGTGCTCGCCCTGGGCAACGGCGTGGTCCTCGAATGGCTCGTCAGCAAGACCAGCCGCGCCCGGGTGGAGGCGATGCGGATGGTGCTCAACGTGGCGGGCATCACCCTCGCTGGCATCTCCACCCAGTGGCCGGTGCTGATCTGGGTCTTCGTGCCCTACAACATGCTCTGGTACTTCGGGCTCGACCCGTGGGTCCGTCCGCGCATGGCCATCTACCTGGTGGCGATCAACGGGGTGGCCTTGTCCACCGGCGCCGAGCCCCTCACCGCCCTGGCCTTCAGCCTGATCGGCATCTTCGGATACCTGGTGTCCGAGAAGCGGGGCTCGCTGCTGATGCAGAAGCACGCGGAACTGGAGAAGGCCCACCAGGAGCTGCAGCAGTTGCACCAGCGGGCGATCGAGCAGGAGCGGCTCTCCAGCCTGGGGCTGATGGCGGCGAGCGTGGCGCATGAGATCAACAACCCGATGAGCTACGTGACGAGCAACGTCGACTCGCTGCTCCACGACATGCGGGACGAGCCGGACCTGTCCGGGACCCTGAAGGAGTACGTGGACGACGTGCTCCCGGCGACGCTGGATGGCATCAAACGGGTGAACTCCATCGTCTCGGACCTGCGCCGCTTCTCGCGCGGGGATTACGAGGGCTACACCTCCTACGATTTCAACGCCGAGGTGCGGACGGCGCTGCGCATCGCGCGCATCCAGCTCGGCCACGTGCGGGTGGAGGAGTCGCTCAACGAGGTGGGGACGGTGGTGGGCCGGCCGCGCCAGCTCGTGCAGGTGCTGGTGAACCTGCTGGTCAACGCGGGGCAGGCCACCCCCTCGGGCGGAGTGGTGAGCCTGTCCACGAGCCGCCAGGGCAATCAGGTGCGCGTGGAGGTGCGCGACACCGGCTCGGGCATGTCCGAGGAGACGAAGAGCCACCTCTTCGAGCCGTTCTTCACCACCAAGCCCTCCGGGCTGGGCACGGGGCTGGGGCTCTCCGTGGTGTACGGCATCATCAAGGCGCATGGCGGCCGCATCGAGGTGGAGAGCGAGCTGGGCAAGGGCACGTGCTTCACCATCGTGCTGCCGAACGTGCCTCCCCTGCCCGCGGAGAAGACCTCGGACGCGGCCCTGCGCGCGGCGGGCCGCTGAGCCGGTGGGGCCTGTTCGCCAGGAGGCACTTGCGCGGCGGGTCCCGTCCAAGAGTAGGGGATCGCCGCCTCCCCCGGATCACGCCCGCTTCTCTTTCGAGGCACAGTGGGACACGTGTATCCGGGAGGAGGAACAGCCATGAGGAAACAGGTGCTGGCCGTCACGGTGCTGCTGGCCGCGGCGCTGGGGACGGGGTGCGTGAACCGGCGGCAGGCCGCGGGCGTGTACGTGGGCGAGCCGATGGTGGAGACCGGCGTCTTCACCCACGTGGGCAAGGAGGGAAAGGCCTGGGTGTTCAACCCCATGGCCCCCTGGGAGAAGAAGGTGCGCGTCTGGGTGACGCCCGAGACGAGCGTGGTGGAGAACGGCATCCAGACCGATCTGCACGCGGTCAAGGCCGGACGGAAGGTCCGGCTCATCTACGAGCTCCGGCGCGATGGAACCGGCGTGGCCGAGCGCATCGACATCATGAGCAAGGTGACGGGCGAGGAGCCGCCCGACACCGATACCTGAGCGCTCTCTACTTCCTCGCCGGCTTCTTGCCCTTCGGCGCGGGGGCGGGCGCCGGCTCCGGCTCGCTCGGAGCGGCCTCCCCGGCGGGCTGCTCGCCCTGCTGCACGCCGAGCAGCTCCACCTCGAACGCGAGCACCGCGCCACCGGGGATGCCCGGCGTGCCGCGATCGCCGTAGGCCAGGTCGGACGGGCACAGCAGCCGGGCCTTGCCGCCCACCTTCATCATCTGCACGCCCTCGGTCCAGCAGCGGATGACGCTGTTGAGCGGGAACCGGGCCGGCTCCCCGCGCTTGTACGAGTTGTCGAACTCCGTGCCGTCCGCCAGCGTGCCCCGGTAATGCACCTCCACGGTGTCGGTGGCCGCCGGCCGCGCACCGGTGCCCTCCGTCACCGGCGTGTAGATGAGGCCGGACTCGGTGCGCACCGCTCCCGGCTCCTTGGCCGCCTGCTCCAGGAAGCTCCTGGACTTCTCCTTCTCCTTCTCCGCGCGGGCCATGCCGCGGACGCGCGCCAGTTCCGACAGCTTCGGCCCGTAGGTCTCCATGTCCACCTCGGGCTTCTCGTCCATCACCTCCGCCCGGAGGCCCGCCTGCAACTGCGCCAGTTCCCCGGGCGACATGTCGAAGATCTGGAACTGCCGGCCCATCGTGACGCCGAGCGCGTAGAACATCTTCTCCTCCTCAGACTGGGGCGCCCCCACGGCCGCGCCGGAGCCCTGGGACGACGGGGCTTCCGCCTTGGCGGGCACCTCCGAGGGCGTCTGCCGCGCCCCCTGCTGCGACGCACAGCCCCCCAGGGTGAACATCATCACGGCCGCACCTGCCCACGACATCCGCGAGTTCATCCGTCTCCTCTTTCCCGGGCGCCACCGCACCCGAAGCGCCCCTTCTCGTAGCGCGCCCCTCCCATCCACGCCAGAACGCAACCACGGGGGCCCGAAAAACGAAGGGCCACCGGAGCTCCACCCGGGTGAGGGGGAAGCACCGATGGCCCGGTGGTTCGGACGATGGGTCCGTCAGTGACTCGTGGGCTGGAGGCTGTGGCCCGTCACCCACTCGGCGATCTGGAGCCCGGACTCCGCGCCCACCACGCCCGAGTTGCGGAAGTGCATGCCCCCGGTGATGCGGCCGAGCACCACGTCATCGACCATCTGCTGGAAGCTGTTGAAGCCGCGCTCGCGGCCCTGGGGATTGCGCACCACGAGAGGCGTGGTGAAAGGCTCGGAGCCAAAGAGCTTCGCGTACGTGTTCGCCACGGCGCTCGACTGCTGCGGGTGCCCGGCCGGGTACTCCTGGTTCGGGGGCGTGTCGAGCATCGGCGCCCAGGAGGGGTCCGCCGCCACGCCAGGGCTGCCCTCGTGAATGGCGGTGATGGGACGCCAGAAGTTGTAGGCCTGCTTGCTGTGCATGTTGATGATGATGGCATCCGCCGCGGCCATGCTGCCCAGTACGAGGACCCGGGCCGTATCCTCCAGGTCGAGCCCCTTGCGGGCCGCCATCTGCTGGCCGACGTCGATGGCGAGCAGGGGCGCCGTGATGGGCGCCCAGAACAGGCCCGACTCGGTCTGGTCCGCCGTGCGCACCGCGCTCGTCTTCGCGCCGAGGCGCTTCACCTCCTCGAGGTCACGCACGAAGAGCTCGCTCGTGATGGCGGGCGGCGGGGGGCAACGGAACTCCGCGGCACTGGGGACGGACCACGTCCGGACGGCGCTCCAGTGGGCCAGGAAGGAGTCCGGGTAGAGGCCCTGCTCCGACCAGGGCGGCACCTGCCGCCAGACGCCCTGCTCCGGCGTGGGCGCGACATAGGTGGGCGCGTCGTTGGAGCGGTCACCGGCGCGCGACTCCCACAGTTGGGAGGCCGCGGCCTCACCGACCCGGATGCCCTCGGTCTTGTGGGCACTGTCCGGGAGGGCCGCCAGCGAGGTGGTGTAACGCGCATCGAGCTCCGCCTGACGCTCGGGGTGGAGCCGCACGAGCATGTAATGGGCGGCGGCGATCGCGGCGGCCTCGGGCGAGGCGTTGGCGGAGGCGGCCACCGGCGTGCCATAGGTTGCATAGCGATGGCGGATCGAGTTGATCGCGTCATGCATGGCGACGTGGGTGAACGCCACCTGACGGGAGTGGGGCACGAAAGCCCCGACCATGGAGGGGACGAGCTCGCGCGAGGTGTTGCTCCAGTCCAGGACGGCCTGGTTGGTCTCCTTCCAGGAGATGTCCTCGGGCTCCTCGCGACAAGCGGCCAGTGCCAGCACCGCCATCAATCCCATGCTCCGCTTCCAGAAATTACGCATGCCGCAACCCCCCTACGTGGGAAAAGGCCGCGACTATACACAAGCTGACAAAAAAGACCTCTCACCGCCGGCTCGATCCCCGCGAGGTGACGCACCTCTATTGCACCCGCGACGAGCTGGCGCGGAGCTTCGGCCTCAACATCTGGCCGGGGTCCTTCTCCACCGGGACGTACTCGCTCCACGCGGTGGTGGGGGGCCGGATGGTGACGCTCCTCAAGGGCATCCCGGAGGCCGATCGTGCGCTCTGGCTGGAGCGCACCTTCGAGGAGCGGCTCGGCCTGCCCGATCTCTCCGTGGACGGAGAGCTGGCCACGCGGGGCTGAACGGCTCCCGTGAAGCCCTCGCCCGCCCGCCTGTCCACCGGCGCGGCGGATACGGCCCGATGTGGCCAGGGACAAGGGTCAGCCAAACATTGTGCGGCGCGTCTTTCGCTCCACACCAGGAGAAGGTGAATGGCTTCGTCGACACAGGAAGAGACCAGACCGTTCGCCGTCGTGACCGGGGCGTCCAGCGGCATTGGCTATGAGCTCGCCCGGCAGTTCGTCCAGAACGGTTTCGATGTGCTGATCGCCGCCGAGGACGACGGCATCACGGAGGCCGCGAAGAGGCTCTCGGACGGCGCGCTCGTCGAGTGCCTGAAGGTGGACCTCGCCACCTACCCCGGCGTCGAGCGGCTCTACGCGAGGATCCAGTCGATCGGCCGGCCCGTCGATGCGATCGCCATCAACGCGGGCGTCGGCGTCGGCGGAGAGTTCACGGAGACGAAGCTGGAGGACGAGCTCCACCTCATCCAGTTGAACGTCACCTCGGCGGTCCACCTGGCCAAGCGGGTGGCCCGGGACATGGTCAAGCGCGGCAGCGGCCGGATCCTCTTCACCTCGTCGATCGCGGCGATCATGCCCGCGCCCTTCGAGGCGGTCTACGGCGCGTCCAAGGCCTTCCTGCTGTCGTTCTCGGAGGCGCTGCGCAACGAGCTCGCCGACGCGGGAGTCAGTGTGACCGCGCTCCTGCCGGGCCCCACCGAGACCAATTTCTTCCACCGCGCGGGGATGGACGACACGCGCGTGGGCCAGCAGAAGAAGGACGATCCGGCGCAGGTCGCACGCCAGGGCTTCGAGGCGATGATGGCCGACGAGCAGAAGGTCGTCGCCGGCTCCATCAAGACCCGGCTCCAGGCCGCCGTCGCGCGAATCCTTCCGGATCCGGCGAAGGTCCAGATGCACCGGCTGATGTCCGAGCCGGGCTCGGGCTCGGACCCGGAGCCCGAGCACAAGTAGTCCCGCGTTCACCCATCCGGGATGGCTCGTCCTGGCCCTCCCCTCGCCCGGCTGGCGTGGCGGGTGCTGCGCTACGGGCGCACGGAGCAGCTGGCCTACCGTCTACCGGATTGGACGGTCCTGTTCGCGCAAGTACATGCCGCTCCCGATGGCACCGCGAATCTGACGGCGATCATCCATTACCTCTTCTGGGTCTGGGACAAGACCACCCGACAGGTCACGGGGCAGGTGCTACATTCGGTGATGGATGCACAGCAAGCGGAGGCGCTGATGCGGAGCTATGGCGAAACGCTCATCGAGCGGGGACACCGGCGGGGGCTGAAACAGGGATTGGCGCAGGGAGTGCTTCGGATTCTCGCCGCTCGAGGCCTGCTCGTGGATGAACAGGCCCGGCAGCGCATCCTGACCTGCACGGACATGGCCACCCTCGACACCTGGTTCGATCGGGCCCTGACAGCCACCACCCTCTCCGAGGTGTGGGGTGAGCCGACCCAACAATAAAAGTCAGGTGCGTCCCATGAGGAGTACGCCCATGATGATCGTGGCGGCCTTCATGCGGCACCTCCGTCCAGGAGCTCCACGAAGCCCCGCGTGCCGTCCACGCGGATGCGCTGGCCGGTGCGGATGCGCTGCGTGGCTCCGGCCACGCTGACGACGGCCGGAATGCCGTACTCGCGGGCCACGACCGAGCCGTGCGTCATGAGCCCTCCCACTTCCGTCACCAGGCCGGCCGCGTGGACGAACAGCGGCGTCCAGCCCGGGTCCGTGTGCGGTGCCACGAGGATCTCCCCGGCATGGAGCACCTCGCGCGCCGGATCCAGCACCACGCGCGCCACTCCCTCCACCACCCCGGCGGACGCCGCCGTCCCGGACAAGGCGCCCGGGGGCAGATCCGCGCGGACCGCCAGCGCGGGAATCTCCCCATCACTCGCCATCACGAAGGGCGGCGAGCGCCGGGCATCGCGCTGGAGGGCCGCTCGCCGCTGCCCGGCCAGGGGGCGCAGATCCGGCGCCTGGGGAGCCTCGAGCGCCGCGATCAGCTCCTCGAAACGGAACAGGTACACATCCTCCGCCGCGCTGAGTGAGCCCCGCTGGACCAGGAGGGCTCCCGCCTCGCGCACCGCGTCGCGCACGACGTCCAGCACGCGGACGAGCAGGTACTTGGGGTGCTCTCTCAACCCCATGCCCGTGCGGACCACGCGCACCCACCGGCGAGCCAGCCCCGCTCGCAGCCACCCGAACAACCCCCGGCGCGATGCGGAGATCAACCGCTCGCTCGCGGCTTCGGCCTTGGCTGCCAGTGCCGCGTGGTGGGCCCGGTGCTCGCCCGCGGCCCGGTTCGCGGAGGCAGGCCCGAGCCCTCCCACGATGGCCGCGATGAGCGGCGCGGGCTCATCCTTGTAGCGAGGCCGGGACAGGTCCACCTCGCCGGGCCCCCGCATGCCATAGCGCTCGAGGAAGGCCCGCCATGCCTCGAGGAAGGCCGGTCCCCCTTCCACGTCGCGCGCCGCGGCCAGGACCTCGGAGGCGGGACGGCTTCGCAGCAGCTCCGCCAGGGCCGGATACGGACGCACCCGATCCGTCAGATCGCCCACGGCCAGATCCATCTCGGTGGTGACGTTGCCGGGCAGGCCCCGCTCCAGCGCGGAGAGATCCTCCTCCGTCCCGCCGAGCACCCCCTTCCGGACCAGGTTGACGAGGAGCCGGTTCCCGAGGACCCCCACGGCGATGTTCGGGGCCACGACGACGATGACCTCGGAGAAGAGCTCCCAGAGCGCACGCCGCGCCTCGCGCAGCCGTGCCGCCCCCGGAGCCGCCGCCGCGAGCCGGGCACGGACCCCGGCGACCCGAGACTCACTGAAGGACTCCACCCCGGGCCTGAGCCGGGAGGGATCCACGAAGAACAACCGGGCCAACACCCCGGCCACGATGGGGACGATGAAGCGGCCGGCGGCCCTCATCCGGGCCCTCCCGCTGCTCGCGCCGCGCTGGAACGCCGGCCGGCCGGACAATGTGTCCAGTCCCTGCCCCACGTTCTCGTAGACGTGACCGAGAATGCCCCGGCTCCCTCGCCCCAGGACGGGATGGCGCAGCATGGGCGTCAGGTCCAGGAAGATCCGGCTGCCCGCGGTGGTCACGGACCGGGACTCGCCGGGAGCGTCCCCGGGGCCCGGCGACGCCCTGTCGAACGGAAGCAGCAACCGCCACACCTGGATGGCGAGCGGCGGCATGGCGTCCGTCATCATCTGCACGTGGCCGAAGCTGGCGTAGACGTGCAGGCCCTCGTCGCTGGGAGCGGGCTCCGGCAGCGGGTACAGGCTCGTGATGGGCCGCGTCTGCACCACATACAGCCGCCCCGCCTCGATGCACCACTCGATGTCCTGCGGCTTGCCGTAGTGCGTTTCGATCCGCACGCCCATCGCGACCAGCTCCCGCAGGGCCGCGTCGTCGAGCGTCCGGGCGCGGCGGACGTCCTCGGGCAGGCGCTCCTCCCAGGTTCCGCCCTCGGACTTGGGACGGATGGCCAGGGCCTTGTCGCCCACCCGGACCTCCAGAAGCTCTCCCGTCGCCTTGTCCACCTTATAGAGGTCGGCGTTGATGAGCCCGCTGACCAGCGCCTCGCCCAGGCCGAAGCCGGCGTCGATGGACACCGTCCCCCGCCGCCCGCTGATCGGATCCGCGGTGAACAGGATGCCGGACACCTCGGGCAGCACCATGCGCTGAACCACCACGCTCAGCTTCACCCCCCGGTGGCCGAAGCCGCTCCGGGACCGGTACAGCACCGCGCGATCGGTGAACAGCGACACCCAGCACCGGCGGACCGCGTCGAGCAGGGCCTCGGCCCCACGAATATTGAGATACGTGTCCTGCTGGCCCGCGAAGCTCGCATCCGGCAGATCCTCCGCCGTGGCGCTCGAGCGCACCGCCCACGAGGCCTCGGTCCCCAGGGTCCGCCAGGTGGCGAGCACCGCGTCCGCCACGGCCGGGGGCATGGGCGCGCGGCCCAGTGCGGCACGCGTGGACTCGGCGGCGCGGCGGGCCGCCTCCACGTCCTTCCCATCCAGCGCCTCCAGCTCCGCGTACCGCTCCTGGAGCTCCCCGCAGCCCGCCACGAACGCATCAAAGGCGGCCGTCGTGACACAGAAGCCGGGAGGCACCGGGAACCCGGCGCGGGCCATCTCGCCCAGGTTGGCGCCCTTGCCTCCCACGCGGGGCAGATCCGCCGCGGAGATGCGCTCGAAAGGAAGGATCAGCGGCTCCGTCCCCAGGGACTGGGAGGCGGACGGGGGGACGGATTCGGCTGCGCTCATGGGGTCCTCCGGGCAGTGGACGCGAGACCATCGAGGAATACATGGGTGATGAAGCGGGCGGTGTCTTCCGGGTCCGGCGGGGGGACGCCTTCCAGCACCGGACCCGCGAAGAAGGCGAAGATCATCCCGGCGAACGCCTGGGCCATGCGCTCGGGGTCATTCGGCCCGAGCGCGCCGCTGGCGGCGTAGGACTCCAGCAGCCGGGTGAGGATCGTCCGGGCGCGCATGGGGGGTGTGTTGAGGAACTCGGCCCAGGGCCCGCCCCGCATCCGCTCCAGGAGCGCCAGCTTGAGCAGATCGAGATCCTCCACCGCGTAGTGCATCACGGTCGCGGCGACGCGCTCCAGGTCGGCCCGCAGATCGCCCGTGGGATGGAGGGCCACCTCCCGCAGCGCGCGGCGCGGACCGATGTGCCCCGCGAACGAGCTGATGAGCCCCTTCTTGTCTCCGAACTGGCGATAGACCGTCGCGGGGCCCACGCCGGCCTCGCGGGCGACGTCCTCAAGCGTGGCCGCCTCGAAGCCGGCCCGGGTGAACACCGCGCGGCACGCCGTGAGGATCCGCTCCCGCACATCCACCCGCTGCCCCACCTCCACGCCCTGCTCGGAGAGCGCGGCGAGCACCGCCTCCCGGCTCCCCGCCTGGCGGTACAGCGTGGCGCGCGACAGGCCGCACTCCCGCGCCAGGTCATCCATGGTGAACCCGTCCGGCCCATGCAGGGCGACCAGTCGGGCAGCGGCATCGGCGATGTTTTCGGGCAGGGTCATGGCTCGTTGAGTCGTAATGAGAGATAGATATCTCTCTCGTCTCATCTCAACAAGACGGAGTGAGAGAACTCCCTCTCGTGACGTATCACCTCGCCGCTTTTCAGGGGGTTGACGGCATACCAACCAGTGGGTATTGATTGAACCAACCAGTCGGTATGCTCATGGACCCCACGGATCTCCACCATCAGTCCAAGACGAAGTTCCTCGATGCGGCCCTGCAGGTCATCCGGACCAAGGGCTACACGGCGACGCGGATCGACGACGTGTGCGCGGCGGCGGGCCTCACCAAGGGGAGCTTCTTCCACCACTTCAAGAGCAAGGAGGAGCTCGCGATCGCGGCGGCCGATCACTTCGCGGCCATGGCCGATCGCCTGTTCGCCTCCGCTCCCTATCAGCGCGCGGCGGATCCCCTCGAGCGGCTGCTCGGCTACGTCGACTTCCGCATCGCCATCCTGCGGGGGACGCTGCCGGACTTCACGTGCCTGCTCGGGATGATGGTCCAGGAGGCGTACGACACGCATCCGGAGATCCGCGCCACCTGTGATAGGCACCTCAGCTCGCACGCCGGGATGCTGGCGCGCGACATCGCCGAAGCCAAGGCGCGCTACGTGCCGGACGCACCGTGGACCCCGGAGAGCCTCGGGCTCTTCATGCAGACGGTCATCCAGGGCGCGTTCATCCTCGCCAAGGCGAAGCAGGGCCCCGAGGTCGCCGCCGAGTCCCTGCGTCACCTGCGCCGGTATCTCGAAACACAGTTCACCCCCAGCAGCAAAGGAGCATGACCATGGCCACTCTCGCCGAGACCCAGAAGATCACGCCGTTCCTGTGGTTCAACAACGAGGCGGAGGAGGCGGCGACCTTCTACACCTCGCTCTTCAAGGACTCGAAGATCCTGAGCGTGTCCCGCTACGGCGATGCGGGGCCGGGCCCCAAGGGGTCGGCCATGGTGGTGGAATTCCAGCTCGCGGGGGTGCGGTTCAACGCGTTGAACGGCGGCCCCGTCTTCAACTTCACCGAGGCCTTCTCCCTGGCGGTGAGCTGTGACTCGCAGGAAGAGGTGGACATGCTGTGGTCCAAGCTCACCGCGAACGGGGGCAAGGAGAGCCAGTGCGGCTGGCTCAAGGACAGGTACGGCCTGTCCTGGCAGATCGTCCCGAAACGGTTCATGGAGCTGATGCAGGACAAGGACCCGAAGCGGACGCAGCGCGTGATGCAGGCCATGCTGAAGATGAAGAAGTTCGACATCGCGCGCCTGGAGGAAGCGTACGCGCAGGCGTAGGCGGGGACGTTCCATTCCCTCTTCCGCCCGTTCCCGGGCCCGGCTTCCAGACCGTCAACACAGGGAGGGAGCCCGGTAAACGCACCTGTTCCGGGAGATGACGGTTGACCGGACGCCGCCGGGAGGTCTTCCTTCGCCTCCCATGAGCCCCCCTGCTTCTCGTGCGCACTGGAGTACCCGGCTGGCCTTCATCCTCGCGGCGGCCGGGTCCGCGGTCGGTCTGGGCAACATCTGGAAGTTCCCCTACATCACCGGCATGAATGGTGGAGGGGCCTTCGTGGCGGTCTACCTGGTGTGCATCGCCGCGGTGGGCCTGCCCATCTTCATCGCCGAGCTGTACATCGGCCAGAAGGCCCAGGCCAACGTGGTGCGCGCCTTCGAGGCCACCCACCGCCCCGGCTCGCCCTGGCGCTTCGTCGGATGGATGGGCCTGCTGAGCGCCATCCTCATCCTCTCCTTCTACAGCGTGGTGGGCGGCTGGGTGCTGGACTTCGTCTACCGCTCCCTCACCAATCAGTTCGCCGGACACTCGGACGAGGAGATCAAGGGTGTGCTCGGCACGCTGTTCTCCAGCCCCGGGCGCCAGCTCTTCTGGCACGCGCTCTTCATGGGGGGCACGGTGGCCATCGTCCTGCAGGGGCTCAAAGAAGGCCTGGAGCGCTGGAACCGCATCCTCATGCCCGCCCTGTTCGTCCTGCTGCTCCTGCTGCTCGGACGCGCCCTCTTCCTGCCGGGCATCGGCAAGGCGCTCACCTTCCTCTTCGTCCCGGATGCCTCGCGCCTCACCGCCGCGGGCGTGCTCGAGGCCGTGGGCCACTCCTTCTTCACCTTGAGCCTCGGCATGGGCGCGATCATCACCTATGGCAGCTACCTGGGCTCGCGCGAGGCGCTCACCCGCACGGCCCTCTCGGTGGCCGCGCTCGACACGCTGATCGCCCTGACCGCCGGGACGGTCATCTTCTCGGTGGTGTTCACCTACGGGCTCGATGCCGGCAGCGGGCCCACCCTCATGTTCCAGACGCTGCCCATGCTGTTCGCCCGGCTGCCCGGTGGCTACCTCGTCTCGCTGGCCTTCTTCCTGCTCGTCACCTTCGCCGCCCTCACCTCCGCCATCTCGCTGCTGGAGGTGATGGTGACGTACTGGGTGGAGCAGCACGGCAAGCCGCGCAAGCAGACCGCGCTCGTCCTCGGCGCCCTCGTCTACGGGATGGGCATCCTCTCGGCGCTGTCCACCAACCTGCTCGCCCACGTGAAGCTGCTGGGCCACACCTTCTTCGATCTGGCGGACAAGACCACCTCCAGCCTCACCCTTCCGTTGGGCGGCGCCCTCATCTCCATCTTCTTCGGATGGGTGCTCGGCCCCCAGGCCGCCGAAGAGGTGGTGGGGCCGCGCTTCAAGTGGGCCGCCCGGCCGCTGATGTGGACCGCGCGCGTGCTGGCCCCGTTGGCGGTGGCCGTCGTCCTCGTCCGCGGTCTGCGCGAGTGGTAGCCCGCCCCGGGTGGTGACGGCTGTCACCAGGTGATGGGTGCCGTCATCAGGCGGCCCCTGCCCCCGGGCGCGCCAACCCCTTGAAAGCCGGGCGTTTCCCGGTGGCCCGAGGCCCCTCCTGGCCTGGCACGCCCGACGCAATGAGCCCTCCGGAGCGGTGGCGGTTCCACCTCCGGAGGGCGCTGCAATGGTGAAGAGACGGCTGGGAGAGCTGCTTCGGGAAGACGGGCTCGTGGACGAGCTGCAGCTCCGCGCGGCGCTGGGCTTCCACAACAAGTGGGGCGTGCCGCTCGGGCAGGTGGTGGTGGACCTGGGCTTCTGCACCGCGCAGCAGGTGCTCGAGACGCTGGCCCGGCAGATCCGCCTTCCGGTGGTGGACCTGGACGCGGAGGTGTTGGAGCCACGGCTCGCCGAGCTGATTCCGGCCCACGTGGCGGAGGCCTGCCGGATCGTCCCGCTGCGGCAGGAAGGGCCCCGCGACTCGGTGTTGGTGGTGGCCACCACGGCCCCGGCGCATCCCCCCGCCCTGGACGAAGTGGCCCGCGTGAGCGGCAAGGCGCGGGTGGTGACGCTGCTCGCGACCGATGCCGCCATCTCCCGCGCCATCGATCGGCTCTACCATCCGCATCTCCTCGACGCGCGCCGCCCCGTGGAGCCGATTCCCCTCCCCGAGGCGGATGAGCACCTGCCCCTGGTGACCCACCGCGCCGAGTACCTGATGCTGGGCCTCGTGCCGGGCGGTGCCGCGGCGTCCACCTCCGTGCGCGGCGAGGGCGGCCTGCCGGTGCTGGTTCCGCTGACGGACGAGCTTCCCGGCCCATGCCCGGCTCACCGAGCGGGAGATGCCGAGGGTGGAGGTGGCGAGGAAGCCCGCGGCGGAGCGCGAGCCGGAGGTCTGGGTGTACGGCTGGGGTATCCAGGCCACCCAGGGGCTGTTGAAGCTGTTGGAGGACGCGGGCCTGCGGGCCCGGGTGGCGCGCACGGAGGACGTGCGGGCCGCGAGTCCGAGCACGGTGGTGCTGGCGCCGGTGCAGTCGGTGGGGAGCGTGACGCGGCGGGGCCTCCGGGCGCGGCTGCTGCTGGCGGGCCGGGCGCGGGAGGAGGCGCAGGCGTGGGCCCTGGGCGCACGGGGATTCCTGTCCGGTCCCCTGCGCGCGGACCTGTTGAGCCAGGCCGTCCGCGAGCAGGTGAGCACCCGCTCCACGGAATTGCGCCGGGCGGGCTGATGACAGGCACCCCGCCTCCTCAGGGTCTTGAAAGAAGCAGGAGAAAATGCGATCTCCGCTTTCCTGGGAAATCTCTTCCCGGCCCCAGTCCCCTTCCTGCTCATGTCATCTCTGAAATCTCTCCTGGGTACCCTGGTTACCGGCACACTGCTCGTGGGTTGTGGTGCACGAGAAGAGGCGGACTCCCTGGCGGCACAGGCCGCCGAGCTCCAGAACGCCGAGGGCTTCTACGTCGCGGCCTCCGAATCCACCCGTCTCGGGAAGATCACCTCCGGCACCTTCGCGGACACGCAGGTGGCCGATGGTGTCGCCCAGGTGCTCAGCGAGACGCCTGCGTACTACGACAGCACGCACAAGAAGCTCGACCACACGTGGACCCTCCCCGCGGTGCCGGCGGGCCACTACACGCTGCGCGTCATCGCCAGGAAGTCCCTCGCCGACTTCGAGACCTTCTCGTTCGGCTGGAAGCACGCCACCGACGAGTACCTCCACTACGACGCCTGTCAGTTCACCGGGACTTCGTATGTGACCTGCGAGGCCCACGTCGCCGCGAACGGTGGAGACCTCCAGGTCAACGTCTCCGAGAACTGGCACCTCGAGAGCAACGCCACGAGCCTCTTCGTGGATTTCATCGGCCTCACCGTGCGCTCGGACTACACCGCCCCGTCCGTGGCGATCACCTCGCCGGTATCGGGCTCCACGGTGAGCGGCCTCGTCCACATCGACGTGGACGCCACGGACGACGTCGGCGTCACGCGGGTCGACTTCTACCGGAGGGGGCTCCTCATCGGCAGTGACACGACCCCTCCCTTCAGCCTCGCCTGGGACACCACCGCCGAACCGAATGATTCCTCCGTCCTCAGCGCGAAGGCCTTCGATGCGACGGGCAACGTGAAGACCTCGGCGAACGTGTACCTCAACGTCCTGAACGCCGGTGGGATCGACACCCAGGCTCCGACCGGGACCCTCACCGCGCCCCGGTATGATGAGGAGTCCGACCTCTCGGGGATCGTCACGGTGGCGGCGTCCGCGCAGGACAACATCGGCGTCGCTCGCGTCGAGTTCTATTCCGACTACAACGTGTTGATCGGCAGCGACACCACGGCGCCCTACAGCGTGGACTGGGACACCACTCCCCTCTCCAACGGCATCCACAACCTCAGGGTTCGCATCTATGACGCCGCCGGCAATTTCACGACCCTGGATTCCAGTTTCTGGATCTACAACGCCAAGGCGAACGAGGCGACCCTGTCCGTCACCGCCACCGGCCGTCTGGGTCCCGTCATCACCTCGAACCCGGCGGGTATCTATGCCCACGCGAACATGCCCGGCTCGGGGACGTTCATCCTGGGGACGCAGATCACCTTGAGGGTGGACAGCAGCCGGACCGCCATCTGGTCGGGCGCGTGCTCGTCCAACGGCGCGCGGCGCTCCTCGTGCACCTTCACGTTCACGGGCAACTCGAGCGTCTCGGCCAACATCCAGTAGAGCCCGTCCTGCCCGGTGCTGCGCGCCAGCCGAGCGCGCCTCACCGGGCAGCCCTGTCTGGGAATTACTGTCGCGGTGCGTCTTCCGTCGGGCCTTCGTCGATCACCTCGGACTGGGTGTCCTGCCGCTCGATGCTCCGCCGGATGTCGGACTCGGTCCTCGTCACGGTGTTTCCCGGAGCCACCTCGGGCGCCCAGAGCCGTCCATCGCCGGTCGTCACCGTGTAGCCCGCGCCGCCCGTGGCCTCACCATTGTAGACGGTGGGGGCGCCCATGCGATCCCTTCGAGCCACTTCCGTTTCGTCCAGCAGATCCTCCAGGGGCGGCTCATCGGAGCGCGCGCCCGAGCTGGTGGCGCAACCCCATAGGCCGAGCACACCGGTGGCAACCAGGAGGGGGAGCTTCTTCATGGGGCAACTCCTTGTGGGGGGTCTCCCCAAAGGTGAGGCCCGCTGCCCTGGGAGCAACGGGGTGACCGCCGATGCCGGTGGACGCGCTGTCCGCTCCCCTCCTCCGCGAGGGTCTCCGTTCTTCTCCCGCCCTCGCCGGGAATCACCTTTCACACGAGGAGTGCGCCCCCCTCGCGGTGGCGTTCGTCATGGCCGTGGCTGACTCCTCGGCGGGGGTGCAGGCACCGCACCCTCCGCGGCCTCGAAGTGACTCAAGAGCGCCGCCGCGAGCCGGGGCACCACGGCGCGCGGAATCGAGTGCCCCATTCCCTCCATCGTCACCAGGGTCGCGCGCGGAATGTTCTCCGCCAGGTGCCGCGCGCTGGACGCGGGACAGGTGGGATCCTCCGGGGTGGCGAGGACGAGCGTGGGCACGGTGACGTGGACGAGCTCCGCGCCTCGCGCCAGGGCAGAGTAGTCGGCCCGCGCGTGGGCCCCCGGATTATCGTGACGGCCAGCGTGCGCGATGATGCGCCGCTCAAGCGCACGGAACTCCTCGGCGTCGAAGGGAATCACCCGCCCGTGGAGCCTGCGCCAGTTCTCCACCCGCCACTCGATCTCCGCCTCCCGATCGCGCGGCTCGAACATGTGGCTCCAGAACTCGAGCAGCTCGGGATCGATGGGGGCCTGGGCCGTCCCGTCGGCGAGCGCGGGCGTGCCCTGAAGCGCGGCCGCCCCGATGACCGTGGCGCTCAGCAGCCGCTCGGAGTGCTCGACCAGGAGCCACTGGGTGAGATAGCCCCCCACCGACAGGCCCACCACGTGCGCACGGGCGATGCCGAGCGCATCGAGGACGGCCAGCGCGTCCTTGGCCAGCCGCGTCAGCGCATAGGGCTTCGTGTCGAAGGCCCAGGTGGAGGCTCCGGTGTCCCGGTGGTCATAGCGGATGACCCGGTACTTCCGGGCCAGCACGTCCATCAGCTCGTCCGGCCACGCCAGTCCCGAGGCGTTGGCGCCCATGATGAGCAGAACGGCGGGCGCGTCCTCCGGACCGCGCGATTCGACCCAGAGCGAGACCCCGGGCTCGACCTCGACGAAACGTTCCATGTCCTCAGCCTCGCAGGCTCCCGGGGGCGCGGAGAGCACTTCCTTCACGAAGAGTGATCCAGTTTTCCTGGATTTGTTCAATAGTAGGGGAACGGCCTTCGACTCCCCAGGGGGAACCATGCGTATCCCGGTGACATTGCTCGTGGCAGGACTCGTGCTCGCATCCTGTGAGCCCCCCTCCGAGGGCGGCATGGCCGAGGCCGAGCCCACCCTCCGCACACAGGGCCAGGCGATCGACTGCTACGGAACCGGCCCGAATCCGCCGCAGGTCGCCCTCACCTCGCCCACGGCTGGAGCGATCCTGAGCGGCCCGGTGACCCTGATCGCCGAGGCGACGGACGACGACCGGGTCACGCGCGTCAATTTCTACGCCGATGGCCTCTTGCTCGTCTCGGATACCACGCCGCCTTTCGAGCTGACCTGGGACAGCACCACCCACGGCAACGGCCCGGCGGTGCTCACCGCCCTGGCCCAGGACAGCAAGTGCCAATCGACGACGAGCGCTCCGGTGGAGGTGACGCTCGAGAACGCCGGAATCGCGGCGTACGACGCCACGTGGGGAGCGCCCGCCTGCGCCGCCGTGGGCAGCAGGTGCGACTCGGCGGATCTCCTGGTGGGACGGGGGAGCGTCGGCCCCGAGCCCCACCAGCCCAACACCGTGGGCGGCTCCTGCGCGGACGAGCCCAGCCCCTCTTTCTCCGCGTACACGCTGCAGCGGCTCGAGGTCTTCCGGAGCGATGGCACCGCGTTCGCCGTGGGCAAGGAGGTGACGGTCCAGGCCACGGTCTATTCGAGCGGGTACACCGCCTTTGCGCTGGACCTCTATGTCGCGCCCGATGCGAGCAACCCCACCTGGAACCTCGTCACCACCCTGCCTGGGCCCTATGGGACTGGAACCGGGACGCTCTCGGCCACGTACCTGCTTCCGGCGGGGGGGCGGCACATCCTCCGGGGCGTGTACCGCCCGGACGACACGGCGCCTTCTCCCTGCATCGTGGGCGGCTACATCGACCATGACGACCTCGTGATCGCGGTGGGCAACGATCCAGACACCACGCCGCCCGGGGTGGCCATCACCGCTCCGGTGGAGGACGCCACGCTCGAGCGCACCCTCAACGTCACCGTGGCGGCGAGCGACAACTTCGGCGTGCACCAGGTGGAGCTGTACGACGGCACCACCCTGCTCGCCACCTACTCCCGCCCCCCCTACTCGCTGAGCTGGGCGACGCGGACGGTGCCCAACGGGCTCCACACCCTCACCGCCCGCGCGTATGACCTGGCGGGCAACGTCTCCACCTCCGCCCCCGTCAACGTCCTGATCGACAACGACTACGTGCCGCCAGCGGCGGCGTTGCTCGCGCCCGTGGACGGCGCGACCGTGAGCGGGACGGTCTCGCTCCAGGCCAGCGCCAGCGATGACCGGGGCACGGTGCGCGTCGATTTCCATGTGGACGGCCGCCTCATCGACACCCGGTACGCCCCGCCGTACACCGTGAGCTGGAACACCCGCCAGGGGTACTCCGGAGGAATGCCCATCGGGGTGGGCAACGGGCCGCACGTCTTCAGCGCGACGGGCTATGACCTGGGCGGCAATGCCTCGCCCCCGAGCACGGTGAACGTGATCGTGGACAACGACTACACCGCGCCCTCGGAGAGCACGCTCACCTCGCCCGCCAGCGGGGCGCTCCTGAGCGGCCTCGTCACCCTCGAGGCCACCGCGAGCGACGACCGGGCCATCGCGGAGGTGGTGTTCTACGTGGACGGCCTGCGCATCGGCTCCGATACGACGGCGCCGTACTCGCTCTCCTGGGACTCGGCGGAGGTGTCCAACGGCAGCCACCTGCTGTACTCCGTTGCCCGGGACGTGGGGGGCAACTCCAAGCAGAGCGAGAAGGCCACCGTGCAGACGAGCAACGCGGGCAACGTGCACTTCGACACGTCCCTGCGGGTTCCCCGGTGCGACTCCGCGACGGCGCGCTGTGACAGCCGCGAGCTGCTCCTGGGACGCGGGGGCCAGGAGCGGAACACGCCCAACACGCTGGACGGATGCGTGGACGGCAACTCGTTCGAGCACTCCTTCCAGAGGGAGGCCGTCGAGCGGATCCGCGTCATCCGGGAGGACGGGACGGCCCTGGCCGCCGGGAAGCGGGTCCGGATCGAGGTGGACGTGAGGGCTGGCTACATCCCCGCGGACACCCTGGACCTGTACCACTCGGCGAATGCGGCCCGGGGGACCTCGTTCACGAAGTTCGCCTCCTTCCGGCCCACGGACGGAGCCGGGCCCCATCAGACGTTCTCGACGGAGTTCGTCCTGCCCGCCGGCAACCTGCAGGCCTTCCGCGCGCGCATGCAGTCGAGCGTGGACCTGTACGAGCCGCAGTGCCAGGCGGTGAACAACTACACCGATCGCGACGACCTGGTCTTCGCGGTGGCCCAGGAGACGGACACCATTCCCCCCGGCATGGTCGTGCTCACCGCTCCCGCGAATGGAGCGGTGGTGACCCGGACCGTCACGCTGACGGCCGAGGCGAGCGACGACTTCGGCGTGGCGGCCGTGGACTTCTTTGACGGCGAGACGCTGATCGGGACGGATACCGCGGAACCGTTCAGCGTGAGCTGGAACAGCAAGAATGGCCCCAACGGCAGCCGCGTGTTGACGGCCCGGGCCCGGGATCTGGCCGGAAACGTGAGCAGCTCGGCGCCCGTGACGGTGACGGCGTCCAACGATCTGTCGGTGCCGGTGGTCACCCTCACCTCTCCCACCGCGGGCTCCCGGTTGACGCGCCACGTGGAGTTCGCCGCGGACGCCACGGATCCCGAGGGCGTCATCCGGGTCGAGTTCTATTCGGGCGAGCGGCTGCTCGGCTCCGACTCCACCGCTCCCTTCTCCTGCACGTGCGATACGGGGATCACCGCGACGAGCCGGAGCGTCCTGACCGCCCGGGCCCATGACGCGTCCGGCAACGTGGGAGTCTCGGCGCCGGTGGAGGTGATCGTCGCGCCCGAGATCACGCCGCCCTCCGTCTCGCTCACCGCGCCGGGTGGAGGGGCGAGGCTCTTCGGGACGGTGATGCTCTCCGCGAACGCCTCCGACAGCTCCGGGGTGAGCAAGGTGGAGTTCCTCCTGGACGGTGTGCAGGTGCTGGGGTCCACGACCTTCACGCCCTACAGATACACCTGGAACAGCAAGACGGCGGCGAGCGGCGGCCACACGCTGAGCGCACGCGCCACAGACCTCCACGGAAACACCGCCACCACCCCGGCGGTGAGCGTGACGATCGACAACACGGGCCCGGCCGTGGCCCTCACGTCTCCCGTCAGCGGGGCGACGGTGGGCAGCGTGGTGACCGTCCAGGCCACCGCCACGGACGACGCCGGAGTCACCCGGGTGGACTTCCTGGTGAACGGGGTGTTGCTGGCGAGCGACACGACGGCCCCCTACGCCGTGGAATGGAACAGCGGCTCCTGGGCGGACGGGACCCAGACGCTGACGGCCAGGGCCTATGACGTGTTGAACAACGTGGCCACGAGCGCCCCGGTCACGGTGACCACGAAGCAGCCCACCACGACGGTGGCGCTCACCTCGCCCTCCAACGGTGCACAGGTGAAGGGCTCGGTCTCGCTGACCGCGGCCGCCACCGACGACGACGGCGTGGTGAAGGTCGAGTTCTACGTGGACGGGACGCTGCTCGGCACCGACACCAGCGCGCCGTACGAGCTGAGCTGGGACAGCACCACCCTGGCGGACGGAGCCCACGCGCTCAGCGCGAAGGCCTACGGTCCCCTTGGCATTCCCAGCACCTCTCCGTCGGTGGGGGTGAACGTCGACAACCACGCGCCGGCCGTGGCGCTCACGTCCCCCGCGCCGGGGGCGTTCCTCCGAGGCTCCGTCACGCTCGCGGCCACCGCCAGCGACACCGTGGGCGTGGCGAGGGTCGAGTTCTACGATGGCGCGGCGCTGCTCGGCACCGACTCCACGGCGCCCTACTCGATGAGCTGGAGCACCGCGAGCGCGACGAACGGTGCCCACACGCTCACCGTGAAGGCCTTTGACGGCGCCGGCAACGTGAGCACCTCCGCCGGGGTGGCGGTGACGATCGACAACACCTCGCCCACGGCGGCCCTCACCACTCCGGCGCAGAGCACCTCTGTCCGGGGCACCGTCCAGGTCAGCGCCACCGCCAGCGACAACCTGGGCGTGGCCCGGGTCGAGTTCTACGCGGACGGGACGCTGATCGGCACCGACACCAGCTCGCCCTACGAAGTGAGCTGGAACAGCGCCGCCCTGGCGGATGGTTACCGCGTGCTCAACGCCAAGGCCTACGACAGCGCTGGCAACTCCGGCTCCTCGTCGATCCTGGTGAGCCTCGACAACACCCCGCCGGACGTGGCGATCACGTCCCCCGCGCAGGAGGCGTTCCTCCGGGGCACGGCCGTGCTCACGGCCACCGCCAGCGACACCCAGGGCATGGCCAGGGTCGAGTTCTACGACGGCGCGACGCTGATCGGCACCGACTTCACCTCGCCCCACCAGTTGAGCTGGAACACGGCGGGCGCGGCGAACGGTGCGCACCTACTGACGGCGAAGGCCTTCGACAGCGCCGGCAACGTGCGCACGTCCGCCAGCGTGGCGGTGACGATCGACAACACCGCGCCCACGACGGCCCTCAGCACCCCGGCGCAGAATGCCTCGGTCCAGGGCACCGTCGCGGTCAGCGCCACCGCCAGCGACAACCTGGGCGTGGAGCGGGTCGACTTCTACGCGGGCACGGCGCTGCTCGGCACGGTCACCACCGCGCCCTATGTGGTGAGCTGGGACACGACGGCCCTGGCCAGTGGCAGCACCATCACGCTCACCTCGAGGGCCTACGACGCGGCGGGCAATGTCACCGTGTCCGCCGGCCGCACCGTCACCGTGGACCCCACCGCGCCCACGGTGGCCATCACCTCGCCGGCCAACGGAACCTCGTTCTCCTTCCTCACCTTCAGCACCACGATCCAGGCCAGTGCCAGCGACAACGTGGGCGTCACCCAGGTGGTGTTCCATGACGGCGGCAGCGTCATCGGCACCGACACCACGGCGCCCTACAGCGTGAGCTGGAACCTGCTGGGCGCGGCCAAGGGCACGCACACCCTCACGGCCAAGGCGTATGACGCCGCGGGCAACGTCACGACATCCGCCCCCATCTCCGTCCGGGTGAACTGACTCAGTCCCGCATGTAGTGGCAGGTGTAGCCGTTGGGGTTCTTCACCAGGTAGTCCTGGTGATACCCCTCGGCCGGGGTGAACTCGCCCGCGGCGGTGATGGTGGTGACGGTCGGGCGCGGCCACTTGCCCGACTTGTCGACCCGGGCCTTCACCGCCTCGGCCACCCGGCGCTGCTCCTCCGAGAGGTAGAAGATGGCGGAGCGGTACTGCGTGCCCACGTCATTGCCCTGCCGGTTGAGCGTCGTCGGATCGTGCATGCGGAAGAACCACTTCTCCAGCAGGTTCTCGTACGTCAGCACCTTCGGGTTGAAGACGACGCGCACGGACTCCGCGTGCCCCGTCTTCCCCGTGCTCACGTCGCCATAGGTGGGGCGGGAGAAGAGGCCGCCCGTGTAGCCGACCTCCGTCTCCACGACGCCCGGAATCTTGCGCAGCAGATCCTCCATTCCCCAGAAGCACCCTCCGGCCAGGTAGGCCGTCTCCGTCAGGGCCTCCTTGACGGTGGGGGCGGACGGCCTCGCCGGCGGAGCGCCGCGCGCCTCGGTGAACGCGCTCGACACCACGAGCAGGGCCAGGGCCATGGGCCACAAGGGGAGAGCAACAGGGCGGGTGGATGACATGGATTCGGACTCCAGACGCCCGGCGTGGGCGCTCCTGGCACATACGCGGGACCCCCTCGTGAGGTTTCCGCACGGGAGCGGATCCATTTCCCCTGTATTTGTTCAATTATAGGGAAAGCGGATTTCAGCCCCGAGGGGGAGGACCATGCGGACCCTGGTGACACTGCTCGTAGCAGGACTCGTGCTCGCTTCGTGCGAGCCCACGACCCCTGACCGCATGGCCGAGGCGGAAGCCCCGGCGAAGATGCCGAAGTCCTTCGTCGCGGGAAGCCGGCTGCTGAAGACGGAGAAGGCCACGCCGGGCCGCTACATCGTCGTCCTCGACGGGCAGGCCGTGGCACGGGACGAGAAGACCCAGGACAAGGCCCGGAGGGAGCCGCTGGCGAAGCAGCTCGCCGCGCTCCACGGGGCCTCCGTGAAGCACGTCTACTCCCGCGTCTTCCAGGGGTTCTCCGCGACGATGACGGAGGCGGCCGCGCTGCGGCTGAGCAACGACCCGCGTGTGCGCTACGTGGAGGAGGACAGCGAGCTTCTCCCTCCAGGGCACGCAAGCGAACGCGCCCTGGGGGCTCGACCGCATCGATCAGCGGGAGCGGCCTCTGGATGGGACGTACACCTACGACGCCACCGGCAGCGGAGTGCACGTCTACGTCCTCGACTCGGGCATCCGCGTCACCCACTCCGAGTTCGGTGGGCGGGCGGTCCCGGGCTTCACCGCCGTCCAGGACGGCAACGGCTCGGGCGACTGCCACGGCCACGGTACGCACGTGGCGGGAACGATCGGCGGAGCCACCTATGGCGTGGCCAAGGGGGTGACGCTGCACTCCGTGAGGGTGACGGACTGCTTGGGCTCGGGCAGCGTGTCCAACCTGCTCGCCGGCATCGACTGGATCACCGCCCACCATGTGAAGCCGGCGGTGGCCAACATCAGCCTGTCCACCTCCTCGACGACGTCGCTGGACGAGGCGGTCACCCGCTCCATCAACGCCGGGGTCGTCTACACGGTCGCGGCGGGTGACCAGCAATCCACCGCGTGCCAGCGCTCTCCTGGCCGGGTTCCCGCCGCGCTGACGGTGGGGGCCTCCGACGCCTCCGATGGCCGGTACCTCTTCTCCAACTCCGATAGCTGCCTGGACCTCTACGCGCCGGGCGTGGACATCCCCTCGGCCTGGAGCACCAGCGACAGCAGCACGTCCACGCTCACGGGCACCTCGACGGCGGCCGCGCACGTGGCGGGCGTGGCGGCGCTCTACCTGGAGGGCCACCCCCTGGCCACGCCCGGCGAAGTCTCCACCGAGCTCACCACCCGAGCGACGCCCGACATGATGCCCGGGGTGGTGCTGTATTCGAGCGCCTTCGATACCCCGAACCGGCTGCTGTACGCCGGTGGCAATGGGGCGGACCAGACGCCACCGCAGGTCACCCTCACCTCCCCCTCCACGGGCACGACGGTGGGCGGCACGGTGACCCTGACCGCCACCGTGACGGATGAATCGGCGATCGCCCGGGTCGAGTTCCTCCTCGGCGGCCGGGTGATCGGCTCGGATGACACGGCGCCCTATGCGCTGGCCTGGGACAGCCGCACCACGATCAATGGACCGCTGGTGCTCTCCGCCCGGGCCTTCGACGCCCACTCCAATCACGCCGAGAGCCCCCTGATCGAGGTGACGCTCGAGAACGCCGGGCAGGCGGTGTTCGATGCCGCGTGGGGGACGCCCACCTGCGCGGCCGTGGGCAGCAGGTGCGACTCGGGGCGGCTGCTGGAAGGCCGGGGGATCGCGGGCCCCGAGGCCGGCTCCGAGCCCCACCAGCCCAACACCGTGGGCGGCCTCTGCCCGGACGGACAGGGCGGGACGTACCTCGATGATCCCTCGCTGGAGCGGCTCCTGATCTTCCCGAGCGATGGCACCCCCTTCCGGGCCGGCGGAGAGGTGACGGTCCAGGCCACGGTCCATGCGGAGTTCAGCCCCTACCTGGGCTTCGAGCGCCTGGCCCTCTTCGCCGCGGCCGACGCGAGCAACCCCACCTGGATCCAGGTCGCGAGCGTGTGGGCGAGCAAGCCGGGCCTCCAGATCCTCACGGCCCGGTACGTGCTGCCGGCGTCGGGGGGGCCGCAGGCCCTGCGCGGCGTGTTCTACAGGAGCGCTGTCTTCTCCAACGGCTGCGCGCCGATGAGCGGCTACGCCGTCGACCATGACGACCTCGTCTTCGCGGTGGACATGTCGCCGGACACCACGCCGCCGGCCGTGAGCATCACCTCGCCGGTGGAGGGCGCCACGGTGAACCGGAGCGTCACCGTGAGGATGGAGGCGAGCGACGACCGCGCCGTGCAGCGCGTGGAGCTGTACGAGGGCTCCACCCTGCTCACGACGCTCACCCAGGCCCCCTACGAGTGGACCTGGACGGCGGGGACGCTGCCCAACGGTCCCTACACCCTCACGGCGCGGGCCCATGACATGACCGGCAACGCCACGCAGAGCACGGTGAACGTGGTGGTGGACAACGACGTCACCCCACCGTCACAGCCTGTCATCACCACGCCCTCCCCCGGAGCCACCGTGAGCGGCACGGTCTCCATCGAAGTGGCCGCGAGCGACGACCGGCAGGTGACGCGGGTGGAGCTCTCCGTGGACGGCGCGCTCATTGAGGCCGACACGGCGGCACCATTCGCATTCAGCTGGGACTCGGTGACGGTGTTCAACGGGAGCCATACGCTGAGCGTCAAGGCGTATGACGCGGCGGGCCAGTCGTCGGAGAGCGTGCCCCTCACGATCGAGACGAGCAACGTGGGCAACGCCCGCTACGATCCGATCCTGAAAGCCCCCCGGTGCGACACCGTGGCGGAGCGCTGCGATGCGCGGACACTGGTCAAGGGACGGGGACTGAACAGCGAGCCGAACGCGCCCAACACGCTGGATGGGTGCCCCGACGGCGCGCGCACCGGCCTGGTGGAGAACATCCGGAGTCTTCGGGTGCTCGGGGCGGACGGCACGGCCCTGACGGCGGGCAAGCGGGTCCGGGTCGAGGTGGACGTCGTCACCGACAACAAGGACTCGGTGCCGGTGGACAGGCTGGTGGTGTATTCCGCGGCGGATGCGACGCTGCCCGCGTGGACCCCCATCGCCACCGTCAGGCCCCTGAAGGTGGGCGTGCAGACGCTCCAGGTGGAGTACGTCCTGCCCGCTGGCGGCCTGCAGGCCGTGCGTGCGAGGTACGGCCCGGGGGCGAACACCGCGGGGAACGCCTGCGGCGGGAGCACGCCCGAGGACACGTGGATCGATAGCGACGACCTGATCTTCCCGGCCGGCTCGGCGACGGACACCGTCCCACCGGAGGCGGCGCTCACCTCCCCCGCCCCGGGAGCGGTGCTGACCGGAACCGTCACGGTGTCGGCCTCGGCGAGCGACAATCTGGGCGTGGCGTCCGTGGACTTCTTCGAGGGGGAGACCCTGCTCGGAACGGATGCCGCGGAACCGTTCGGGGTGATGTGGAACACCCGGAGCGTCGCGAACGGGAGCCACACGTTGATGGCCCGTGCGCGAGACGTGGCCGGAAACGTGGTGGCGTCGCTGCCCGTGACGGTGACGACGGACAACGACTTCATCGCGCCCGTGGCCTCCGTCACCTCTCCCGCGCCTGGCGTGCGAGTGACCGTGAACCAGCAGGTGCCGCTCTCCGCGAGCGCCACGGACAATCTGGGCGTCACCCAGCTCGAGCTTCTACGTCGGCAACAGCCGGCACAGCTCCAGCCCCGGCTCGTCCTCCGGAATCTCCTACGCCTATTTCTACTCCACCGGCCGGTACGTCGTGACCGCCAGGGCCTATGACGCGGCCGGGAACGTGGGGATCTCGCCCCAGGTGGTGGTGACCGTCGTGACCGAGACCACGCCTCCCTCCGTCTCGCTCACCGCGCCCGCCAGTGGTGCGACGCTCGGCGGGACCGTGACGCTCTCGGCGGACGCCACCGATGCGTCCTCCTCCGTGTCCAGGGTCGAGTTTCTCATGGACGGCACGCTGCTCGGGACGGACACCTCCTGGCCCTACAGCTTCTCCTGGAACACCCTGACGGTGGCGAGCGGGAGCCACACGCTGACCGCGCGCGCCACGGACGCCCAGGGCAACGTCGCCACCTCCGCCGCGGTGAACGTGTTGGTGGACAACGCGGCCCCGGCCGTGGCCCTCACCTCCCCGTCCGGCGGGGCCACGCTGAGCGGCGTGCTCTCCCTCCAGGCGGACGCCACGGACGACGTCGGGGTGAGCCGGGTCGACTTCCTGCTGGACGGCGCTCTGGTGGGGAGCGACTCGACGGCGCCCTTCGGTGTGGACTGGGACAGCGGCGCGACGGCGGACGGGAGCCACACCCTGACCGCCCGGGCCTATGACGCGACGAACAAGGTGACCACGAGCGCCGGGCTCACGGTGACCACGGCCCAGCCCGTCAGCGCCGTGTACGACGCCACGCTCCGGGTGCCCACGTGCGCCACGCCGGTCGACGTCTGCGACACCACGAACCTCGTGAGGAGCCGGCGCGGCCTGGAGCCCAACCTGCCCAACACGCTCAACGGGACCTGTCGGGACGGAGAGGCCGAATCCGGCGGGCATTTCATCAACCGGATCAAGCTGTCGACCGTCGAGGGGGGGCCCTTCACGGCGGGGCAGCGCGTCCGGATCGAGGTCCACACCGGCACCTATGCTGTCGCCTCGGCCGCGCTCGACCTCTTCTACACGGGCGATGCCACCCTTCCCACGTGGACGTACCTGACGACGCTGAAGCCCACGGCCGCGGCTCAGGTGCTCTCGGCGGAGTACGTCCTGCCCGCGGGCTTCCTGCAGGCGGTGCGCGCCCAGTTCCGGATGAACGGCGATTCCAGCTCGGCGTGCAGCCGCGGCTTCTACGACGACCATGACGACGTGGCCTTCGCGGTGCTGGCGGATCCGGTGGTGAAGCTCACCTCGCCCTCCAACGATGCGCGGGTGAAGGGCGTGGTGCCGGTGAGCGTGACGGCCGCCGGCGCCTCGCCGGTGACGCGGATCGAGTTCTACGCGGACGGGACGCTGCTCGGCACCGACACCAGCGTGCCCTACGAGCTGAGCTGGGACAGCACCACCGTGGCGGACGGGCCCCACGCGCTCACCGCCAGGGCCTACGACACCGAAGGCCGGGTGGGGACCTCTCCCGCGCTCCCGGTGAACGTCGACAACACCCTGCCGGACGCGGCGATCACCTCTCCCGCGCCGGGGACGTACTTCGCGAGCAGCTCCGTCGTGATCGAGGCCACCGCCACGGACAACCAGGCGGTCTCCAAGGTGGAGTTCTACCGGGGCACGACGCTGCTCGGCACCGACACCAGTGCGCCCTACACGATGACCTGGTCCACGGCATCGAATGGGGTCCATCCGCTCACGGTGAAGGCCCATGACCTCGCCGGTAACGTCCGCACCTCCGCCGAGGTGACGGTGTCCGTCGATCTCAACCCGCCGGCGGCGGCCATCAGCGCTCCGGCACACAACGCCTGGGTCCGGGGACTCGTCCCGGTCAGCATCACCGCCAGCGACTCCATCGGGGTCGCGAGGGTCGAACTCTACGTGGACGGGGCGCTGCTCGGCACCGACACCAGCGCGCCCTACGCGGTGAGCTGGGACAGCACCACCGTGGCGGACGGGGCCCACTCGCTCACCGCCAGGGCCTACGATCACGTGGGCCGGATGGGAACCTCGGCCGCGGTCACGGTGAATACCGACAGCACCGCGCCGGACGCGGCGCTCACCTCCCCCGCTCCGGGGACGTACCTCCGGGGCCATGTCACGCTCGAAGCCACCGCCAGCGATTCCCGAGGGGTGACGAAGGTCGAGTTCTACAGTGGCACGACGCTGCTCGGCACGGCCACCACCGCGCCCTACGCACTGCTCTGGAACACCTCGGGTGTGACGACGAGCGGCGCCCAGACGCTCACGGTGAAGGCGTTCGACAGCGCCGGCAATGTGCGCACCTCCGCCGGGGTGCCGGTGACGGTCGACAACACCGTCCCGGTGACGGCCGTCAGCGCTCCGGCGCACAACGCCCAGGTCCGGGGAACCGTCGTGGTCAGTGCCACCGCCAGCGACAACGTGGGGGTGCAGCGGGTCGAGTTCTACGCGGGCCCGGCGTTGCTCGGCACGGCCACCACCGCGCCGTACTCGGTGAACTGGGACACGGCCACCCTGGCCAATGGCAGCGTCTCCCTCACCACGAAGGCCTACGACCTGGCGGGCAACGTCACCGTGTCCACCGCCCTCCGCACGGTCACCGTGGACAACACCGCGCCCACGGTGGCCATCACCTCTCCGGCCAACGGGACCTCGTTCTCCTTCCTCACCTTCAGCACCACCCTTCAGGCCAGTGCCAGCGACAACGTAGGCGTCACCCAGGTGGTGTTCTACGACGGCGCCACCGTCATCGGTACCGACACCACGGCCCCCTACAGCGTGAGCTGGAACGTGGGAAGCGTACCCAATGGGACGCACACGCTCACGGCGAAGGCCCATGACGCGGCGGGCAACGTCACCACCTCCGCGCCTATTTCCGTCAAGGTGAACTGACCCGCGCGCGCTAGCTTACTCCTGGAGCAGCTTCAGCATGGGGGCGACGTCGTAGTAGGCGTTCCCCTTGAAGATCCGGAAGTCCTCATTGAGCTCGAACACGTCGACGGACTCCAGGGTGGCCTCGCGGCCGTGGTGGGTGACGAAGTGGACCCGGGCCAGGAAGGCGACGGTGCGGCCCACGGGGAAGAGCTTCAGCTCCTGGAAGCTCGATCTTCGAGAAGAGCCCCACGAGCTTCTGGACGCCCTGGCGGATCGCCTCGTGCCCCACCATGGAGGGGGCGAGCGGGTCGCTCAGGAAGGCGTCCGGGGTGAAGCAGGACACGTAGCCCTCCACATCCCCGCTCGCCAGCGCCCGCTGGGACTTCTCCACCACCGCTGCCGCGCGCTGCGCCACGTTCTGCTCACTCATGCACCATGCTCCTGGCAAGGAAACGGGAGGAACCCACCCTAACCGGTCAACCAGGAAAACATGGTATAGGCGTGAGCAGACGTTCACCCATGGGGTCTCCGCAGCGGGGCGGGATGCCGGTGCCGGAGGAGGCTCCTTGTTCACCCCCCACCTGGCCAACCCGTCACGTTCGGGGCCCCCGGCCCCCTCCCTGGTAGCTTCCGCCGCCCGGAGGGACGCGAGGGATGCTCGACGACAGCGGCGGATGGGGGGCGGCGCCTGCGCTCCCCCCCGGCACGGAGGTGGCCGGCTTCACCCTCGAGGGAACGATCGCCTTCGGCGGCTTCGGCACCGTGTACCGGGCGAGGCGGAGCGGCCGGCCCTACGCCCTCAAGCTGGTGCGTCTCTCCCCGCGGGGTGACCGGGAGGCAGCCGCGCTGCGCCTGGTGCGGCACCCCAACGTGGTGGCCTTCCACGGGTATGGATTCTGGCCAGAGGACGAGCCGCGCTTCCTCGTTCTGGCCCTGGAGCTCGTCGAGGGCCTCACACTCGACGCATGGGCGGCCCGGGAGAATCCCTCCGCGCTCCAGTTGGTGATGCGGGTGTTGTTGCCCTTCGCGCTCACCCTGGCGGACGTGCATGCCTCGGGCGTGGTGCACCGGGACATCAAGGAAGCCAACATCGTCATGCGCGAGGCGGACGGGCAGCCGGTGCTGGTGGACTTTGGCGCCGCGGGCCTCAAGGAAGGAGCGCTCCGGCTGACCCTGCGGCTGCCGCCGGGCACCGCGGAGTACCGCAGCCCCGAGGCGTTGCGCTTCGCTCGGCAGTGGGAGGGAGAGCCCTATCCCTTCGCGCCGGGGGATGACCTGTGGGCGCTGGGCGTCGTGCTGTACTGGCTCCTCACGCGCGAGCTGCCCTTCGGAGACAGGAGCAACCCGAGCCTCAACCGCGCCATCCTCGAGGAGACGCCGCCGCCGCCCCATGAGCTCAACCCGCGCGTGCCCCTGGCGCTGAGCGAGGTGTGCACGGCCCTGCTGGAGAAGGAGCCCGAGGACCGCTACCCGGATGCGAAGGCGCTCGCCGAGGATCTGGTGGAGCTGTGCACCCAGGCGGACAGCGACTGGCGCACACCGCTCTTCCCCGCGGGCGGCACCTCCGAGTGCCCTTCCACTTCCGCCCCGGCGGTGCCCGGACGCCGGCTCCCCGGACGGTGGTGGGCGGTAGGGCTCGCCTTCGGCGCGGCCCTCCTGGTGGTGCCGCACGGGGACACCCCACGCACGGCGTCGTCCCCCTCCCCCGCGACGCACCAGGACAGTTCCGGCCGAGTTGTCGAGGAACCGGCCACGACAGGAGAAGGTGGGCCCGGCGCGGGACCTCAGCCGTCACCCACCCCAGCGCCCGTCGCCACCGCGACGAAGAGCGAGGAGCCCTCGATGAAGACGTCCAAGACGATTCGCACCCTGGTTGCCGCCGGCTGTGTGGCCGGCACGCCCGGCTGCGTCGGCGGTCCGCAGCAGCGCCCCCTGCCCCCTCCGGAGGACTGCCCGCCTGGAGCCCTGGCCGCGCACAAGCGCTACGGGATCCCTTACCGGGGCGTTCACGGCATACACCTCGGGCACATCCGCCAGGGCCTCTGGAATGTGCCTGTGCGCCACGGGGAAGAGGTGCGCGCCGAGATCATCACTCCGTGGGGGAAACTCCCGGATTGGACCACCTTTTCCGGGCGGCTCTTCCTGTCACAGGGACGTGTCTATGGCCGCTTCACCGCCGCCCATCTTCCCAGCGGAGAGACAATCCCCGTCTGCCTGGAAGTGATGAGGGTGGGTGAGCAGGGGCGAGGCAGAGCCGTTGAGCCGGGTAGCACCGCCACCCGGGCACTCGTCTACCCCGCCATCAGCGTTAAAGCCGTCGAGCGCTTCGAGTAGAGAATGCTCCCAACACCCCCTTCCGCCCTGTGGGCGTTGGTGCTCCTCCAAGGCAGCGAGGCGCCGCGCTCTGGCCCCTGTGAGGAGATCCAGCGCATCGAGCTGTCCGCGCCCCCCGCTGCCTCTCAGGAGGTGTGCGTCAGCCCTGGGCTCATGACGGGCTTCACCTTCGACGTGCCCGCCGTCGTGGAGCTCCAGGACGAGGTGCGCTTCGCGGAGGTGATGCGCGGCCGCTCCGGCTTCAGCCTCTTGCCGCCTCCGGACATGGCTCCTGGGGAGCGTCTCCGCCTCACAGCTCGCTGGGGAGACGGCCCTTCCCAGCAGAGCGTCACCTTCCCCCTGGTGGTGGCCCATCCCGGGCGTGCAACCCGGCAGGTGGAGGTATACCGCGACCAGCGCCCCCGGGAGGCCCTGCTGCGGGAGAATGCCCAGGAGCGCGCGACGAATCAGCGGCTGCGCGAGCAGGTCCAGCACCTGCGAATGCAACTCGCGCGGTCTGGTGGACTCCGGGGCCTGCTTCTCGCTGGAGCGCTTGGAGACAATGGCATCCCCGCGCGGGAGCTCAAACTGGGGCTGGGTGAGCAGCAATTGGGCGACGCCCTCTCCTTCTCGAGAACAGTCACCTACCGATCCCTGAACAGCGTGGCGGTGGAGGTGGCGGTACACAACTCAGGCTCGGAGCCCTGGCGCGCGGAAGGGGCATCCCTGGTGAGCGCAACCGGCGAGGTGTTGGAGGGGGTGCGCGTCGGGCAGGCAGAGAGCATCCTGCCCAACCGGTCCCTGAAGGTGTTCATCGAGGCAACTGCGGCTCCTGATGCGGCGTGCGGAGAGATGACGCTTCGCCTGTGGGGGGCGGATGGTCGCAGTCTCACCATCCCCAAGGTGACGTTCCCGTAGAGCGCGGCTCCGAAGAACAACGAAGGCCCCGGCGGGGATGCGCTCCCACGGGGGAAGCGTGGTAAGACGCGGCCCCTTCCCCCCCCGGAGGCCGAAGGTGATTGCTCCTGGACCGACCCTCGAAACCCCGCGCCTCCTCCTGCGCCCCACGGCGTTGGAGGACCTGGATGGCTTCGCGACCCTCATTGGCGACCCGGAGTCCGCGCGCTTCATCGGCGGCGTGCAGCCTCGCTCGATGGCATGGCGGGCCATGAGCGCCATGGCGGGCTCCTGGGTGCTGCAAGGCTTCTCCATGTTCTCCGTGATCGAAAAGGCCACGGGCCGCTGGGTGGGGCGCGTCGGTCCCTGGAAGCCCGAGGGGTGGCCGGGCACGGAGATCGGCTGGGCCCTGCTGCGCGAGTATTGGGGACGCGGCTACGCCACCGAGGCGACCGCGGCGACCATGGACTGGGCCGTCGATCACCTCGGCTGGACCGACATCATCCACTCCATCGCTCCGGACAACACCGCGTCCCAGCAGGTCGCCATCCGTCTGGGCTCGCGCCTGTTGGGCCCCGGGAAACTGCCGCCGCCCTATGACACCACCCCGGTGGAGCTCTGGGGCCAGGACCGCGACACCTGGCGGGCCCGCCGCCAGAAAGCCTCCACCCCCTGATCGGGTGATTCCCCGCTTCCCGCATCACCAACCCCCCCACACATGAACGACTCCCACTCCCCTGCTTCGAACGCATGGCGGCGTCTCCGCCCCTTCACGGTCCTCGGTGTCCTCGCCACGGGCGCCCTGCTCCTCGTCCATCCCGGCTGCGACGATCCCCAGCCCCCGCCCCCGCCCAACCCCGAGCCGATCCACGTCCAGGTGCTGGCCTTCAACGACTTCCACGGCAACCTGGAGGAGCCCTCGGGCAGCAACGGCCGCATCGCGGCACCCAACGGGGATGGCGGCACCGTGAACGTGAACGCGGGCGGCGCGGCCTACCTGGCCCACCACCTCCAGAAGCTGCGGGAGGAGAACCCCGAGCACACGGTGGTGGTGTCCGCGGGAGACCTGATCGGCGCCTCGCCGCTGGTCTCCGGCATCTTCCACGACGAGCCCACCATCGAAGTGATGAACATGATGGGGCTGGACCTCAACTCCGTGGGCAACCACGAGTTCGACGAGGGCGCCACCGAGCTGCTGCGCATGCAGAACGGCGGCTGCCACCCGGTGGATGGGTGCCAGGCGAGCGCGTCCTTCACCGGCGCGAAGTTCAAGTTCCTCTCGGCCAACGTGTTCACCGACGTGGCCACCCGGAAGACGCTCCTGCCTGCCTACGACATCCGCGAGTTCCAGGGGGCGAAGGTCGCCTTCATCGGCATGACGCTGGAGGGGACCCCGCTCATCGTCACGCCGACGGGCGTGGCCGGGCTCACCTTCCAGGACGAGGCGGACACGGTCAATGCGCTCATCCCGGAGCTGAAGGCGCAGGGCGTGGAGGCCATCGTGGTGGTCATCCACGAGGGCGGCATCGTCCCGGCGACGGACTACAATGGCTGCCCCGGCATCTCCGGCCCCATCAAGGACATCGTCGAGCGCCTGGATGACGAGGTGGACGTGGTCGCCTCCGGCCACACGCACCTGGCGTACAACTGCGTCATCGACGGCAAGCGCGTCACCAGCGCGGCCAGCTACGGGCGCCTCGTGACCGACATCGACATGGTGTTGGATCCCGTCTCGCATGACGTGGTGGAGGTGACGGCGCGCAACGTGATCGTCACGCGTGACACCGGGACCCACGCCGACGTGGACGCGTTCGTGAAGCAGACCATCAGCAGGGCGGCGCCCCTCCGGGACAGGGTCATCGGCAACACCCCGGCGGAGCTGAAGGCCCCGGTGCGGCCGCTCCCCGCGGGCGCCACGGGAGAGTCCACGCTCGGCAACGTCGTCGCGGACGGGATGCTCGCGGCCACGAGCGCTCCCGAGCGCGGTGGGGCCGTCATCGCCATGCAGAACCCGGGCGGTGTCCGCGCGGACGTCAACGCCGGGGACATCACCTACGGAGAGGTCTTCACGGTCCAGCCCTTCGCCAACAACCTGGTGACGCTGACGCTCACCGGCGCGCAGATCGAGACGCTGCTGGAGCAGCAGTTCCAGCCCGCGGGCACCTCCATCCTCCAGGTGTCGCAGGGCTTCGCCTTCACCTGGAAGGCGTCGGGACCGGCGGGAGACAAGGTGGACCCGGCGTCCATCACCCTCCATGGCACGACCATCGATCCGGCGGCGAACTACCGGGTGACGGTGAACAACTTCATGGCGGCCGGCGGTGATGGCCTCGCGGTGCTGACCGAGGGCAAGGATCCGCTCACGGGCGTGATCGATCTCGACTCGCTCGATGCCTACACGCGCGCCAACAATCCGTTGACCGTGCCCGCGCTGGGCCGCATCACCCGGCTCCCGTGAGGCCCCCCTCTCCCGCGGTCCCGGGCCGCGGGAGAGGTGCATTCCGATGCGTCACCAGGGACAGTGGATGACTTCCACGGTGCGCGTCACGGGCGGCGCGGGGTTGCCCGCGCTGTCCCTCACGTCGTAGCGCACGGTGTACACGCCCGGCGCCCAGCCGTTCACGTACCCCGTCCTCGTCACCGTGGGCGCGACGTTGCCGTAACACGCGTCCCACGCCTCCACGCCGGGATCCACCCAGCCGCTGCCGCACGTGTGCGTCATCCGCACGTCTCCCAGGAGCTTCAACACGGGAGGCGTCCGGTCCGCCACGCGCACCGAGCGCACCGCGTCCACCGTGTGCCCCGCCGAGGTCCAGGCGATGTACTGCACCCCGTAGTGGCCCTCGGCGCGCCAGTTGGGGCCCGGCCCGTACGCGTCATGGCCCGAGTTGTACGTGTGCACCTCCAGCGGGCCACAGGCGTCCACCGCCCGGGCACCGGGATCCAGCCAGGGCTCCACCCCGCACTCCAGTGTCAGCGCCCGGCCGCCGTCGAGCTCCAGCGTGGGCGCTCCCGGCTCCACCCGGCACACGGCGTCCAGGTCCAGTCCAATGAGGAGCGGATCATGATCGCTCGAGCGGAACGGCGTGGGCGTGTAGCGGTCATCGGTCTTGAACTCGGTGTTGTAGTCCAGCACCGGGGGCTCGTCCGCGTTGATGTGCCAGACGGTGATGCCGCGCACCTGCTCGGCGAGGCTCGGCGTGGCCAGCGCGTGGTCGAGCTCACCCGACTGGCCCTCGAAGACGTAGCTGTACCGCGTGGGAGCCGGGATGCGCAGGCTCAGGTGCTCCAACCCGCCCGCCACGAGGGTCCGCACCGGATCCTCCCCGGCGTAGGCGTTCAGGTCGCCGATGACGAGCACATCCGCGTCGTTCGAGCGTGCCTGCAGCTCGCCGATGAACTGGAGCAGCAGGCGGGCCTGCTCGGTGCGCTTGAGATTCCAGCACCCCTGGCCGCGGTCCACGTCCCCGCTGGTGGGACAGGAGCCCTTGGACTTGAAGTGGTTGATGACCACGGTGAAGTCCGAGCCCGCCTGGCCCTCACCGCGGTCCACGCGGAAGGTCTGCGCGACCGGATAGCGATCGAAGACGGGGTCTGGGAAGCTGAGGGACGGACCGGCGAGCCCGGCCGACAACGGCTTGTAGATGAAGGCGACCTGGATGGCATCACCCCCGGTGCCGGTGAGCGGCGGGGGCACGGCGGCATACACGGAACCGCCGTAGGCGGCGTTGAGCGCATCCACCAGATCCTGGAGGGCCACCGTGCCGTTGTTCTCCACCTCGATGAGGCCGACGATGTCCGCGTCGAGGGCCTTCAACGCGGCGACGATCTTCGCCTTCTGGCGCGCGAACTCCAGGGGCGAGTCGGCGCCCCGCGAGCCGAGCGTCGTGAAGTAGTTGAGGACGTTGAAGCTCGCGACCTTCAGTCCTCCGGCGATCGGCGCGGGCGCGGCGGTGCGCGGGTTGCTGTGGACGAAGGCCGGCGCCACGGTGGGAAAGACGCGGTACTCGCCGAAGCCGTAGGTGAGCACGCCGGTCAGGCCGCGCACGGTGTCCCCCACGCGGCGGGTGCCGTCCGGGCCCGCCGAGGACAGGAAGGGAATGGGCGCGGGGTTCTGCCGCGAGCTGCCATCATCCAGGAGGATGCGCCGCCGGGCGTTCTCCTCGGCGGTGGTGCCCTGGCCGTTGGTGGGGTTGAAGAGGCGCCCGCCACTGGAGAGGAGGAGCTCGCCGAAGCGGCCGAGGCCGAATGTCTCCGTGACGGTGAGCTCCTGGCCGAAGGTGACGAGCATGCCCTCGTAGGCCTCGAGGTCCGTCACGGCGCGCACCGGCAGCGCCACGGAGGTGGGCGGGAGCACAACGCCCCCGGAGCAGATGCCGAGCGCGGTGACGGTGTCGAGCTCGGTGAGGGTTCCCGCGCCGGTGCGGAACTCGGTGACCCTGCCGCTCACGCGGACGCGGTCGCCCGGCTTCACGTCGATGCCCGACAGCACGTTGCCGCGGGGGATGAAGACGAAGAGGCCCTCGCTGGTGGCGGGGTTGCCGTCTCCCTGTTCATCCTGGATGAAGAAGCCGTTCTGCAGCTCCGCGCCCTGGAAGTCCCCGGTGACGACACCCTCGGTGGTGACGGTGCGCCCCGCGAGGGGACTGGAGGCACCGGAGCCCTGGATGGCCGCGATGCGCGTGAGGGGGACGCCGCCCGGGCAGTCACCCATGCCCTCCACCCGTCCGGAGGAGCGCTCCAGCCCCTCCTCGTCCATGCGGGTGCCGCAGTGAGTCAACGCCACCAACGCGGCCACCGCCACCACCCACCGCCCTCCTGCCCTGTACTGCCGTGCCATGCCCACCTCGCGCGAACTGGAGATCCGCGCAGGAGTGCACCCGGTGTACCCGTGCAGGAGATGCGCACTACAGGAAGCTCGGACTGCCCCCGAGGGTGAGACCTGGGGCGCGGACGTACCGAGCAAGGGAAGCCGGCTGCCTACGTCCGCACCGGGAAGCGACCCGTGAGCACGCGGTTTACGGCCCACCCGGGACGAACTATCGTTGGAGATCCAATGTCTGGACCCAACGAGCTCGCGCGCGGCCTGATGCAACGGGGGGCCACGCTGGGTGAGGCCATTCCCCTGCTCCGCACCACCGGGCTCCAGGCCGCCAGCGATGCCGCCCTGCTCTCGGTGCCGGGCTTCCGGCGGCTCCATGCCGAGCGCTGGGATCCTCCGCTTCCGGAGCCGGAGACGCTCGCGGCGCTGCCCGTGGGCTCGTTCGGACACGCTTACGCTGGGTACATGGAGCACTACCGCCTGTCCGCCGACTTCTTTCCCATCCAGTCGCGGCTCGGCGCGGACGTGACCCCCACGCAGTACGCCGTCCACCGGCTCAACAAGAGCCACGACTTCCTCCACGTGCTGGGCGCCTACGAGACATCGGACGCGGACGAGATCGCCATCCAGTCGTTCGTGTTCGGCATGGCCCCGGTGGCGCTCGCCACCTTCCTGGCCGAGGCGGCGGTGCACCCGGACATCCGGCACGATCGGTACAAGCACCTGCGCGACATCTACTCGGGCCACATCCAGGCGGAGGACTTCGAGCGGGGGGCCGCCGCCACGGCCCTGTTGGGCGAGCGCCTCGAGACCCTGTGGGAAGTGCCGCTGGAGGAGCTGAGGCAGCGGCTCGGCATCGCCGCGCGGGCCCCCGGGCACCTGGGACGCGGCGGAGAGAATTCCTGCGGCGGCTTCACGGCCCTCCCGTTCTTCACGACCGCAATCCGGGCGGCGTGAGCGCCTCCATCCGGCCTACACTCCCGTCATGAGCGTTCGGAATGTGATCGTCATCGGTGGGACCGGTGAGATCGGCAAGGCGGTCCTCCACAAACTGCGGGCCGAGGGCCTGCGCGCCGTGTGTGCCTCGAATGACGTGAGGCAGGAGACGGCGGACGAGATGCGGGTCGACATCACGGATGAGGCCTCCGTGGCGTCGCTGTTCGAGCGGGCGGAAAAGGAGGTGGGACCCATCTCCGTGCTGGTCAACTGCGCGGGAGTCGGGGTCTTCACGTCCATCGCGGACACCTCGGTTCAGGATTGGCGCAGGACGCTCGAGGTGAACCTGACGGGAGCCTTCATCTGTTCGCGTGAAGCGTTCAACCGGATGAAGACGCGGGGCGGCGGGAGGCTCATCCACATCGGCTCCATCAGCGATCACCTCACCCTGCCCATGAACGGCTCATACGCCGCGTCCAAGCACGGGGTCCGCGCCCTGACGGGCGTCCTGAACGAAGAAGGCCAGCCCTACTCCATCCGGGCCACGCTCATTTCCCTGGGAGCCGTCTACACGTCCTTCTGGAAGACGCGCCCGGAGTTCAGCCCGGCCGACATGCTGTCCGTGGAGGACGTGGCCACGAGCATCTGGGAGATCGCCTGCAAGCCCTTGAACGTCCGGGTCGATGAGCTCCGGCTCCTTCCCCCGAAGGGGGTGCTCTGATGGGAACGCAGGTAGAGGCGAAGCTCGCGCTCGTCACCGGGGCCAGCCGCGGTATCGGCGCGGCGATCGCGGAAGTGCTCGCGGAGAACGGTTTCCAGGTGGCCCTGCTGGGCCGTGACGCGCAGGCCCTGTCCAGCGTGGAGCAGAAGCTGACCGCCACCGGGGCCCGGGCGCGGTCCTTCATCTGCGATGTCGCGGATGAGGCCGCGGTGGACGCCACGCTCGCCCGTATCGAGACGAGCCTGGGAGTCCCCGGCGTCCTCGTGAACAACGCGGGGTATGGCGGCCCCTTCCATCGCGCGGACGAGGTCTCCAAGCAGGAGTGGGACACCCTGTTCCGCGTGAACGTGGATGGCGTCTACTACCTGTGCCGGTGGGCGCTCCCCCGCATGAAGGCGGGCGGGTACGGGAGGATCGTGAACATCTCCTCCATCCAGGGCCTCTTTGGCGGGGCGCTCTCCTCCACCTATTCGGCCACCAAGCACGCGCTCGTCGGTTACTCCAAGACGCTCGCCGCGGAATGGGGCGCCTACGGCATCACCTGCAACGCCGTCTGCCCTGGCTACATCGACACGGAGATGCTGGCGAAAGCGGACCCCGGGGTGAGGAAGGAGCTGCTGCGGAGGATCCCCACCGGCCGGTTCGGAACCGCCGAAGAGGTGGCCCGGCTGGTGGCCTTCCTCGCCGGGCCCCACGGCGGCTACATCAACGGCAGCGCGCTGGTGATGGACGGCGGCCTGTCGGCGCACCTGGGCAACGACCTGCCCTCGTTCTGAGACCGCGGCGTCCCGGCCAGCTCAGTTCACCGTCAGGTCCGAGGGCTGCCGCGGCGCCACCTCGTAGGTGGACTCGTACTGCGCGGTCAGGCCCACCACGGTGATGCGCTGGCCCGCGGTCAGCGCCTGCAGCGCCGCCTTGTCGAAGCCCGCGGACACGTGGACGAAGACCTGCACCTCGCCCGAGCCATCGTCGATGTAGAGCTTGTAGCCGTAGGGCGAGTCATCCTCGAAGGTCTGGGTGACGTTGCCCGACACCCGCACCAACTGGCCCTCCCTGGACTCGTTGACCTCGGCCGTGGTCACGTTGACGGGCACCACCGGCGTCGTGCCCTGGAGCGTCTGCACGTTGGCGGGCTCGGCCTTGAGGATGCGCAGCTTGTTCTGCTCGCCCAGCGTGCCCGTGACGCGCACCCGGGTGCCCAGGCCAAAGTCCAGCTTCTGGGTGATCTTCACGTAGATGCCGCCGGAGTTGTCCTGGATGGCGAAGCCCTCGTCTTCCAGGGCCGAGACGAAGGTTCCAGGCGCCACCGAGACGGCGCCCTCGACGGTCACCGTGCTGCCCGAGGCTTCCGCCCGCGCCTGGGAGATGGGGGGGACAGCGGGGAGCGGATCCTCCTCGCTGTCACAGCCCGCTCCCCAGGTGGCGAGCGTGACACCGAGCAGCAGGGAGGACAGCCAGGAAGCGGAGCGGGAGGAACGTCCACGGAACGAGGAAGGAAGGGTCATGCGCCTTTTTATTCCTCGTGGGCCCGGGCAGGGCAACTGCAATCGCACTGCTCCAGGAATCGGGTGGCGTCCTCCGTATTGTCGACGGTGATGTCCAGCTCCTCCCGGAGCACATCCAGCAGGTAGGGCCGCATGCGGATGGTGCCGATGCGCAAGCGGTGATTGAGCGAGAGATCCTCGCCGGAGAGCTTCCGCGCCGGCTGGGGCCGCTGGAGCAACGTGTTGATCTGGCGCTGGACCCCGTCCATGACGCGAAGCGCCGAGCGCTCGATCGCCAGGAACTCCGAGACCGTGTCCGCCACGGTATCGAGGACGCCGCCCCGGTTCCCCGCGGCCTCGCCCGCACGCGAGCGGATCAACTCCCGGAGCCGCGTGCGAGCCTCCCCGTCCACCGCGTCCCTCGCGGGGGTGAACGCGTCCCGCATGGGAATCAGCGAGTCCTCGCGGAAGCCCCGCACGCCGCGCTGGGCGTGCTCGAAGATTTCGCGATAGCGGGCCTCGGCCCAGGCGCGCTTGGAGGCCTGGTGCAATCCCGAGGTCAGGACCTGCTCCCAATCGCGCTCGACATGCGCGCGCATCCGGCCCAGGGCGCTCCCCGGCTCCTCCTCCACCTCGCGCAGCGCCGCGTGGAGGGCCTCATAGGCGCCGCACATGGCGCCCCACAGGTTGGACTGGACGGAGTAGAGCTGGAGCCCGAGCAACCCGTAATCCATCGCCGCGGGGATCTCCGCCTCCCACTCCGCCCTGGGGACGGGCGGGCCCGCCAGGGGCTTGCCCTCCATCAACGTCGCGAGGAACTCCTCCACCATGTGCGGGGGACCGGCGCAGACGCCGCGGCTGGAGAGGAAGAGATTGCTCTGCTCGGTGAGGCGGTACAGCTCGGGCGCCGTGATGGGCGTGTCGTACGTCGTCGGACTCTCCAGGAGCAGGAGCAGATAGGACGACATCATCCGCACGCCGTCCGTCACGCGGAACAGGGAGGACAGCACGGGATCCAACGCACCGTTGGGGACGGGCGCCTCCGCACGCAGCAGCAACAGGGTCGGCAGGGCCAGCGCGGCACAGGACAGGGCGTGGAGATCCCCCATCCGCCAGCTCCCATCCGAGGGCACGGAATGGCGGCGCAGGAACTCCTCGCGGACCGCGAGTGCCCCGCGCAACGTGGGCTTCCAGTGCCGCGTCATCGACCGGAGCGCCGTCATGTTCATCGGCGCCTCGTCCCGGTAGCGGCTGCCCGGATAGGGACACACCCGCCACTCCGTCGGGAGCTTCATGCGCATGGCCTGGGGGAAGACGTTCATCTCCCCGATCTGGCGGCCCTCGGCGTCGAGCGCCGGGTGCGCCACGCGATGCACCGGGAGCGCCGTCTCGAGGAAGCCTGGCTCCACGGGCCGCCCCACCAGGCGCTCCATGACCCGGGAACAGTCCGGGTTCCACCACAGGGGCTCGGTGGGGGCTTCGCGCCGGGCCTCGGCCTCCAACACCCTCCGGTACGGAATCCCGCCGGGCGACGGGCTCGGCGCCTCGCGCGAGAGGATGTCCTCGGCCAGCAGGGCCTCGAGCAACTCCCTCACGCGCTCCCAGGGGTACGGCTCCCCCTCGCTCCACGTGGTGGCGCTGCCCGCCATGAACTGATCCTGCCGGAGCAGCGTCTCACCGAAGGAGAGCAGATCCGGCTCGTCGATGGTGATCTCCTTGACGCCGAAGAAGATGTGCAGCTCCCGGGTGCCGTCGGGGCTTGTCACATACTCGCGCGTGAAGCGGCGCCTCATGGGCAGGAACAACGTCTCATGGGGATCGACCGGCACGGCTTCCTGATTCATGCGAGGGCTCCTGGGAGCACGCCCGGAATGGTCAGGTGCGTCGGGGCTGCTCCATGCGGGTGGGGTTTTCCTCTTGGGACTGAGCACGGAGCGCGGCCTTGTGATGCGCGGCACTCCGGGAAGTCCCTCGGGGAGCCCGGCCCCGGCGCCCACGAAAAACAGAATCGCCAGCAGGCGATGCTCCGCCCACTGGCGATTCGATCCGGCCGCGGCTGCTTCCTGCCCGGTTACGCCAGGTAGTCGCGGCAGCTCCCCCCCAAGCTGGTGGGATACAGCGGCAGGGCACCACCACGGACGTTCGTCTTGATCTTCATTTGTGTGCTCCTCGGTTTCACTGCGTTTCATCCAGGAGGAGGGCGGAACGCGGCGGTTGTGAGAGCGAACCCACCGCATCGCGAAGCCCGCCTGGTGGACGAGCGAGGAGACAGGAGACGAAGGCGAGGCTCAGGGGGTGAAGAGGGCCGCGGCGGAGTTCGACTCCTCGCCGCCCGTCACCAGCACCTGGCCCGAGTGCAGCAGGAGGCTCGTGCCGCGCGTGTAGCCCGCGGGGATGTTGGGCAGCAGGGTCCACGTGTTGGTGGAGGGATCATAGCGCTCGGTGCTGCCATCCGAGCCGCCCGCGATGAGCACCTCGCCCGAGTACAGCAGGGTCGCCGTGTGGTGGGAGTGGGCGCGGTGCGTCGGGGGGCCGGAGCGCCACTGCTTGTTGTAGGGATCGTAGAGGAACGTGGCGGTGCCGGACGAGGAGCCGCCCACGACCAGCACGTCGCCCGAGTACAGCCGCGTGGCGGTGAAGCCATTGCGGTAGGCCGCCGGCATGGGCGCCTCCGGACGCCACGTGTTGGTGGCCGGATCGTAGATGTCCACCACGTTGCCGGTGATGAGCATCACCTCGCCCGAGTAGAGCAACACCGGAACGGAGTCGCGGGTGCCATGGCCCACGTTTCCGGCCGGGCTCCACGTGTTCGTCTCCGGGTCGTACAGCTCCGCGGTGGTGGCGTCCTCGAAGCGGACGTCGGGGCCGTTGCGGAACTCGACCTGGCCGCCCGTCACCAGCACCTTGCCCGACTGCAGCAGCGTGGCGCGGTGGCTGTTGCGCCGCTGGCGCAGAGAGCCGGCGTAGCTCCAGGTGCCGGTGGCCGGGTCGTACACCTCCGCGCCACTGAGCATGTACCAGAACTCCCACCCTCCGGAGACGAGCACCTTGCCCGAGTCGAGCTTGACGGTGGCGAAGTAGTAGCGCGGCGACGAGAGGCTACCCGTGGACTGCCACGTGTTCGAATAGGGGTTGTAGAGCTGGGCGCGGCCGGAGAGGTACCCCTCGCCGGAATAGCCGCCCATGGTCAGCACCAGCCCGGAGTCGAGCAGCGCCGCCTGCTGGTGGCTGTGCGAACTCGCGAGGGCCGAGGTCATCGTCCAGGGCGAGGCCGTCGTGGCGAGCGCCTCGGACCGGGCGGCCAGCAGCGTCCCCTCCGTCATCGCGGCGAACGGATCCGCTCCCCCACACCCCGCCGCGGTGAGCATTCCGCACAGCAGTCCCGTCCAACGCATGACCCGGTTCATGAACGCATCCCCTCATGGATGAAAAGGCAGCCGGTGCCTTTTGATGTAAATCCATGAAATACAGGTCTACGCCTTGAATTGGAATGTATGTTTGAATCCCCAACGGTAATTGCGGACTCTGATTGAATGAGAAAATCCCCTGCCCTGCCGCACGAGGCACTTCCTCACTTCTCCAGGTCCGCCACCCCGTCGAAGTGCGCGGGCGGGTGCTGCTGGTACTTCTGGCAGCGCGCGAGCAGCGCGGCCGTGGGGCCGTCCTCCGGATCCTCGGAGAGCTGAGCCTTCAACACCCCGGCCGCCTCGGCGAAGCGCTGCTCCCGGTAGAGCGCGAGCGCCTCGTGGTAGCGCTGGACCGTCCAGCGCTTCTTGGCCGGAAGCTCGCCCTTGAGCGCCAGCAGCTCGTACACCGTCACCGCCTCCGCCTTGCCCGCCACCCTCACCCGGTCCAGCTCCCGCACCTCGATGTGGTCGCGCGCCAGCTCATAGGTGCGCGGGCCGATCATGATCAGCGAGCCATAGGACTTGTTGGCGCCCTCCAGCCGCGAGGCCAGGTTCATGCCGTCGCCCATGGCCGTGTAGTCGAAGAGCTGCTCGCTGCCGAAGTTGCCCACGAAGAGCCGGGCGCTGTTGAGGCCGATGCGCGTGTACACGTCCGGCATGCCCTTGGCGCGGAACTCCTCGCGCAGCCGGGCCACCTCCGCCTGCGCCGCCAGGGCGCCCCGGCAGGCGCGCACCGCGTGATCCGAGTGGTCGACGGGCGCCCCGAAGAGGCACACCACCGCGTCGCCGATGTACTTGTCCAGGCAGCCGCCCTCCTTGAGCAGCGCCGAGCTCACCCGCGTCAGGTACTGGTTGAGCACGCGGACCAGCTCGCGGGGGTTGTGCTGGAAGGTCTCGGAGAAGGAGGAGAAGCCGCGGATGTCGCTGAAGAAGGCGGTGAGCTCCCGCTCCTCGCCATCCAGCCGGGGGAGCCGGTTCTCCTCGATCATCTGCTCGATGAGCCGGGGCTCCATGTAGCGGCTGAAGGCCTGCCGGATGAAGGCGGCCTCACGGTTGGCGAAGAGGTGGTTGGAGGCCATGGCGCCCAGGCAGGACAGCAGGCCCGCCGCCACGGGCAGCGCCGCGAGCAGGAGCACCCGCCCCAGTGCCAGCGAGACGCCCATCACCCCGAAGACGACGGGGACGATGACCAACAGCAGCCACGCCAGCTCCAGCGCCGGCGAGCGCACCGTCATCAGGAGCACCGCGGACAGCACCGCCAGCGCGAGCCCGAACAGCAGGCTCACCCAGAATGGAGCCTCGGTGATGAAGCGGCCGGAGAGGAGGTTCTCCAGCACCGCGAGCTGCTTGCTCAGCCCCGGCGCCGAGGCCCCGAACGGCGTGGCCCGGGTCTCCCCCAGCCCCAACGCCGTGGGGCCGATGACCACGATCCGGCCGCGGAACAGGTCCGGATCGAGCCCCGGCGGTTTGCCCTCCTGGCGCAGAGACCAGGCATCCAGCAGCGCCACGACGGGGATGATCGGGAAGCGCTCGTGCAGCGGGCCGCCGAAGTCGAGGCCTCCGCGCTGCCGTCCGGGTTCACCTTCAGCTCGCGCGAGCCCAGCCGCATCGTCCGGCCGGAGAACACGAGCTCCCCTGCCCCGAAGAAGTCCGCCGCCGCCGCCACCGGCAGCGTGACATAGGCGTTGGCGCCATCCGTGTACGCGAAGCGGGTGCGCCGCAGGATTCCATCCGGATCCGGCTCGGCCTCCACCAGCCCGAAGCCATCCGCCTCCGCCAGCAGCGGCGCGACGGGAGGAACCAGATGGTTGGGCTGGCGTACTCCCGGCAGGAGCTCGGACTCGAGGAGCGTCAGCGCGCGTCCGTCCGTCCGCACCGGGAAGGCCAGCACCCGGGCCGTGGCCGTTGGCTCCGCTCCCTCCGCGAAGTCCAGTGCGGGGGGCGGATGGACGGGCTGCACCTTCGGGAGGGGCGCGGCTCTCGGATGGGTGGCCACGCCCAGGTACACCGGCAGGCCCGTGTCCCGCAGCACCTGGGCGAAGCCGGTCTCCACGCTCGCGTCGGTGGAGGGCTCGTCCATCACCCCGTCGAACAGCACGGCCTTGGCTCCCTGGTGCGCCAGCTCCTCCATGACCCGGGACCACAGGCCGAGGCTCCACGGATAGGCGCCGAAGTCGCGCGCGTACGCGGGATTGTCACGCACACCATCGAGACTCGACTGATCGATGGCCACGACGGCGATGCCGGGTGACTGGCCCTGGCTCCGCGTGAAGGTGGTGAGCGCGCGGTCGTAGAAGGCGCGCTCCAGGGCGGGCAACCCCAGCCAGCCGGCGAGCCAGCATCCCGCCGCCACGGCCGTGGACAGCACCGCCACGCCCAGCATCCGCGGCAGGTGGTTGCGCAGGCGGAGCTGCAGAATCCTCCAGGTGTCACTCGCCATTCACGGCTCCCTCGCTCCGGCGGACTCTATGTCACGTCGCGGGGCGGAGGGGCCGCTTCAGAACCAGCCCATCACCACGGCGCCCGTTCCCGACTGGCCGAGCCGCGCGGGGGCGAGCGTCCAGGAGACGGAGGAGCGCGTCCGGGAGGCCAGGGGGGCGGACTCGTCCATGCGTATCGCGGGTCACCCGCCGATGCTGGGCGCGGACGGCGATGCTTTTTTAGCATCTCTCCGCGCGGAGCCCGTGTGGCACGGTGAATCCTCCATGTCTCCGCGCCCCTTCCGCATCGATGTGTCCCAGGCCGTCCTCACGGATCTGCACCACCGGCTCGACGCCACCCGCTTTCCCGAGCCGCTGCCCGGGGCTCCGTGGGAACGCGGCGCCGATGTCTCGTATGTGCGCGAGCTGTGCGCGTACTGGCGTCACCAGTACGACTGGCGCCGGCACGAGGCCGAGCTCAACCGCTACCCTCAATTCCTGTGCGAGGTGGACGGCATCGACGTCCACTTCTGGCATGTCCGGGGCAAGGGGCCGTCTCCCCTGCCCCTGCTGCTGACGCACGGCTGGCCCGGCTCCATCCACGACTTCCACCACCTCATCGGCCCGCTGACGGATCCCGCCGCGCACGGAGGAGACGCGGCGGATGCGTTCGACGTGGTCATCCCCGCCCTGCCCGGCTACGGCTTCAGCGGCAAACCTCGCGAGCCGGGGTGGAGTGCCACGCGCGTCGCCGCGGCGTTCGACCGGCTCATGGCCGAGCACCTCGGTTACGTCCGCTATGGCGCACAAGGAGGAGACTGGGGAGGCATCGTCTCGACGATGCTCGGGGTGAATCATCCCGAGCACCTGGTGGGAATCCACCTCAATATGGCCTTCGCGGGGCCGCCGCCCGGAGAAGAGCAGAGCGAGCTGGCGCGTGCCTATGGCCAGAAGGTGGCGGCGCTCATGGCGACCGAGTCGGGCTACTTCCAGGTGCAGAGCACCAAGCCCATGTCCCTGGCCATCGCGCACAGCGACTCGCCGGCGGGGCTCGCGGCGTGGATCGTCGAGAAGTTCCAGACCTGGAGCGACGTCCGTTCCAAGGACTGGCTGCTGACGAACCTGATGTTCTATTGGGTGACGAACAGCGCCGCGAGCGCGGCCAACCTGTATTACGAGACCCATGGCATGGGGCGCCTGGACCAGAGCAGTCCGGTGCGGGTGCCCACGGCGGTGGCGGTGTTCCCCAAGGAGCTTCCGATGGCTCCCCGGCGCTGGCTGGAGGCCCGGTACGATCTGCGCCGCTACACGGAGATGGCCCGGGGGAGCCACTTCGCCGCCGTCGATGCACCCGAGCTGCTCCTCGAGGACGTGCGCGCGTTCTTCCGGGAGCTTCGCCAGGCCCGGCGATAGCCGCTCAGGCTTCCACCGGCGGAGGCACGCGGCGCGCGGTGAGAGCGGCCCCCGCGGACGCGGCGCTCACGAATCCCAGCGCGAGCCACTGCGTCACGGTGAGTTGCTCGTGCAGGAACACGAGGCCCGCGAGGGCCGCGACCGCGGGCTCCAGACTCATCAGGATGCCGAAGGTGCGGCTGGAGAGCACGCGCAGCGCCATCATCTCCAGGGTGTACGGCACCGCGCTGGAGAGGAGCGCGACGGCCAGGGACGCCGCGAACAGCGGAGGCGTCAGGCGGGACGCGAGGCCCTCGGCGAACGAGAAGGGCAGGACCGTCAGGGCGGCGAACAGCATTCCCGTCGCGACGCTCTGCCCTCCGGGGAGCACCCTGGACACGCGCCCGCCGATCAGGATGTAGGCCCCCCAGCATCCCCCCGCGAGGAGCGCCAGCAGCACGCCCACCAGATCGACCGCGCCAGCCCCCCCGTGCCACGGCGCGATGAGGGCGATGCCGGCCGCCGCGAGCACCACCCACAGGAAGTCCAAGGCGCGCCGTGACCCGAACACCGCGACGGACAAGGGCCCCACGAACTCCAGCGTGACGGCCAGCCCCAGCGGGATGCGCTCGAGCGCCTTGTAGAAGCTCAGGTTCATCGTGCCGAGCACCACCCCGTACGGGATGATGACGGCCCACTGCGCGCGGGTGAGCCGCGTGAGTGGCGGCCGGAACACCGCGAACAGCAGGAGCGCGGACAACCCGATGCGCATGCCGGCCGTGCCCGCCGAGCCGAGCGCCGGGAACAGTTCCTTCGCGAAGGCGGCGCCTCCCTGCACGCTCACGACGGCGAGGATCACCGCGGGGATGGGGGGCAGGGTCCGCGGCGGACGGACCGGGGGTGCTTCACTCATGCGCGCACCCTACCCCTTCCCCTGAGCCAATGCGCTCCTGCTCTACCAGATGCGCACGCGCTGCTCGGGCGTGAGGAAGAGCGTCTGGCCGGGCGTGGCACCGAAGGCCTGGTACCAGGCATCGATGTTGCGCACCGTCGACGCGCGGTACTCACCCGGCGAGTGCCCGTCCGTCATCAGGACGCGGCGCAGGTACGGCTCCCGGTACTTGTTGCGCCAGACCTGCCCGAAGCCGAGGAAGAAGCGCTGCTCGCCGGAGAAGCCCTCGAGGCTCCGGGGCCGGCTTGCCGCCCAGTGACAGCCGGTAGCCGTCGAGCGCCACCGCCACCCCGGCGATATCGGCGATGTTCTCACCCAGGGTCAGCTCGCCATTCACCGCGAGATCCGGCAGCGGACGGTAGGCGCTGTACTGCGCGGCGAGCGCCTGGCCCACGGCCTTGAACTTCGCCGCGTCCTCCTTCGTCCACCAGTTGGCCAGCTTGCCGCGCGCGTCGAACTGCGCCCCCACGTCGTCGAAGCTGTGAACGATCTCATGCCCGATGACGGAGCCGATGCCGCCGTAGTTCACCGCCGGATCGGCGCTCGCATCGAAGAAGGGCGGCTGCAGGATGGCCGCGGGGAAGATGATGGAGTTCTGCTGCGGGGAGTTCAGCGCGTTCACGAGCTGCGGAGGCATGAACCACTCGGAGCGGTCCACCGGCTTGCCCAGCTTGGCCAGGTTGCGCCGGTACTCGAAGCGCGAGGCGCGCTGGGCGTTGCCGTAGGCGTCCCCCCGCACGATCTCCAGCCCCGAGTAGTCCCGCCACTTCGCCGGGTGGCCGATGCCCACCTGGAGCGTGCCCAGCTTCTCCTTCGCACGCGCCTTCGTCTCCGGGGACATCCACGCCAGCGCGTCGATGCGCTGGCCGAACGCCGTGACGATGTTGCGCACCATCTTGTCCGCCTCGGCCTTGGCCTCGGGCGGGAAGTACTTCTCCACGTACAGCTTGCCGATGGCCTCTCCCATCGCCTCGCCCGTGACGGCGACACCGCGCTTCCAGCGCTCGCTCAGTTGCTGCGCGCCGGAGAGCACGCGGCCATGGAACGCGAAGCTCTCGTCCACGAAGGCCTTGGGGAGGAAGGGCGCGCCACGCGCGATGGCGTGGAACGTCAGGTAGTCCTTCCAGGTCTGCACCGGCTCACTGCCCACGAGCTTCGCGATGCCCGTCAGCGCGCTCGGCTGCCAGATGATGAAGTCCCGCTGCTGCCCGAGGCCCGCGGCCCCGAGGTAGGCCTCCCAGTCGAGGCCGGGCGCGCGCTTGGCGAGCTCGCTCCGGGGCCAGGGGTTGTTGACCTTGCTGACGTCCCGGGTGTCCACCTGGGCCCAGTGCACCCGCGCGATGTTGCGCTCGAGCTCGAGGATGCGCTTTGCCTTGGCCTCGGCATCGGGAATGCCCGCGAGGCCGAGCATGGCGGCGATGTGCTGCTGGTACTTCTGGCGCACCTCCGTGAACCGGGGGTTGTCCACGAGGTAGTAGTCGCGATCCGGCAGGCCCAGGCCGCCCTGGAGCAGATAGGCGGCGTAGCGGGACGGCTCGTTCAGGTCCTCGGTCACCCAGAAGCCGAAGAGCCGGCTGGTGGTGACATCCCCCGTGTTGAGGGCGTCGACGTCGGCGCGCAGCGTGTCCCCGAGGGCCGCGGCCAGATCCTTCCGGGTGTTGATGGCGGCGATGCGGTCGAGCTCGGGCTTCAGCGGTGCCAGCCCCTTGGCCTCGATGGCCGCTTCATCCATGTAGCTGGCGAAGAGGTCCCCCAGCTTGCGGACCTCGCTGCCCTCGGGCGCGTTGGCGCTCGCGGCCTCCTCGATGAGCGCGCGGGTGCGGCGGCTCGCCTCTTCGGCCAGCCGGGTGAACATGCCGTAGCTGGAGCGGTCCGCGGGAATCTCCGTCTTGTCGAGCCAGGTGCCGTTGACGAAGCGGTAGAAGTTGTCACCGGGCGCCACGGACTTGTCCATGCCGGCGGTGTCGACGCCGAAGGTGCCATAGGTGGGCCGGGCGGAAGGCGCCTGGGCCGCGGGAGGCGCCGCGGGAGCCGGCTGCACCTGCGCGGGCGTGGCCGCCTTGTCCATGGGCGCGGAGGTGGCGCACGCGGCGAGCAACGCGGAGGCACTGGCCGTGAGCACCACGCGCGCGGCACCCGGGATACGTCGGTTCTGAGATGTCATGGGGACCCCTGAAAAAGTCCGCGCCCCAACAGCGAAGCCCGCCACTTAATCCCGGGCACGTACGAATTCAGGGGTGGGGCAGCGTCTCCTCCGGCGCCTCGGTCAGCTCGCGGAGGATGCGGAGCAGTTGGCCGGGCTCGATGGGCTTGACCAGGTGCAGGTCGAACCCCGCCTCATGCGCGCGGTGCCGGTCGGATTCCTGCCCGTAACCCGTGATGGCCACCAGCTTGATGCCCTTCAGGGAGGGCTCCTGGCGCAGCCTCGACGCGAGCTCGTAGCCATCCATCACCGGAAGGCCCACGTCCAACAGCGCGATGTGGGGCTGGAACACGCTGGCCGCCGCCAGCCCGGTGGGGCCATCCAGGGCCATCCGCGTGACGTACCCCTTCGCGTCCAGGAATTCGGTGAGCAGCTCGACGGAGTCGCGGTTGTCGTCCACCAGGAGCAGCCGCACGCAGCGGGGGTCTCCCCGGGGGGTGGGTGCCTCGGGCGGTGGGCTCCGCACCTCGCCCCCGGCGTTGACGTGCTGCGCAACGAGCGGCAGGCGGACCACGAATTCGCTCCCACGCCCCAGGCCCTCGCTGTGCACCGAGACACTGCCACCGTGCAGCTCGACCAGACTGCGGACGATGGCCAGGCCCAGGCCGAGTCCTCCCTGGGAGCGGTCGATCGACCGGCCCTCCTGGACGAACATGTCGAAGATTCTCGGCAGGATGTTGGGCGCGATGCCCGCGCCGTTGTCCCGGACCCGCACCACGGCCTGCTCCCCCTCCCCCACCGCGCTGACGACGATGCGCCCTCCGGGATCCGTGTACTTCGCCGCGTTGTTGAGGAGATTCGCCAGCACCTGGGCGAGCCGGGCCGGGTCCCCATCCACGAAGAGCGGTCCGGCCGGCGCGGGCATCTCCAGGTAGTGCGAGCGCTGCTCCAACAGGGGGCCCGCCATCTCGGCGGCCTTCATCAGCACGGCCGCGAGATCGATGCGCCCCCGCTTGAGCTGGACCTTCCCGCGCGTGATGCGCGAGACGTCGAGCAGATCATCGACGAGCCGGGTGAGGTGCTCCACCTGCCGCTCGATGATCGTCCGCTCGCGCTCGAGGGCGGCGCCGTCCTTCATCCGCATGAGCTGAAGGGCCGTGACCATGGGCGAGAGCGGATTGCGCAGCTCATGGCCGAGCATCGCGAGGAACTCGTCCTTGCGGCGGTCCGCTTCGCGCGCCTCCTGATAGAGGCGAGCGTTGTCGAGCGCCACGCCCGCGCGCAGCCCCAGCTCCTCGATGAGCTCCAGGGCCTCGGTGTCGTAGCGGCCCACCTCCTCGGTGCCCAGGACGATGGCACCGAGGACCCGGCCGCGCGCCGCGATCGGCGCCAGGACCGAGTTGTTCGTGATGCAGGAGCGCGGCTCGCTCCACGTCGAGAGCAGCGAGAGGCCCAGCTCCCGCGCGAGCCCGGCCTTCTCCTGCTCCCGGTGGAGGGCCAGCGTCTTCGTCTCGTCGGTACCGGACGGGGTGCGCTCCACCACCCGGATGACGACCCAGTCGGCGAACCGGGGAATCAGGAGCCGGGCCACCCAGGTGAGGGCCGCCTCCAGATCCAACGAGGAGCCGAGGAGCGCGCTCGCTTCCGACAGGAAATCCGCCCGCTGCTGCCGTGCTTCCGCCATGAGCCGGGCCCGCCGCTCGGCCTCGAGCAACCGGGCGCGATCACACGCCTGGGCCGCTTGATGGGCCAGGGCCTGGATGAACGCGCGCTCGTCGTCCTCGAAGGGCCGAGGCTCGGGGAAGTTGAAGCCGAGCGCTCCCAGACACCGGTCATCCACCAGCAGGGGCACGGTGGCGTAGCTGAGAGGACGGCCACGATAGCCATTGCCGAAGAGGCCCCGCTTCGTGCGAACCGCCTCCGCGAGCGGCAGATCGGCCTCCATGGGAATGAGCTGGTAGTCGCGCAGCAGTACCTCGGAATACCCCACGGAGCGGATCAACCGCAGCCCGCTCCCGGTCTCGTCGGCCAGGTACATGCTCCCCGCGTGGGCGCCCATGGCGTTCAACCCCCAGGAGAGGAGCACCTCCGCCACCTGGGACACGGTGTGCGTCCGCGAGAGCCCATCCGAGACGGCGTGGAGCATGGACAGCACGGAGTTCACGCGCTGGAGCCGGCCCCGCTCCTCGGCGAGCCCCTGCCGGGCCCGCGCCTCCCGGCTCGACTGCAGCGCGAGAGCGGTCTGGTTGGCGATGAGCTGGAGCAGGTGCCGCTCGTGAGGCGTGGGGAAGTTCTCCCGCCAGGAGCCGACGATGATCGTCCCGGGCTCCCCCAGGGGCTCGGCCACGGCCACCCGGATCCGGGTGCGGCCAACGGTGTTCGGCCGAGGCAGCTCGAAGGCTCCGGGTGAGTCCGGCTTCGCCCCGCCGCCCGCGGCCAGGAGCGCCTCGCGGTCCAGGTCCGGGGGAAAGCAGCAGTCGAGCGCCCCCTCCGGTCCGTGGATCTTCAGGAGCGCGGCGTCCAGACGCAGCCGGGAGACGAGGACGTCGAGCGTGATCCGGGCAAGCTCCTCCGGTTCCCTGCCCTGCCAGACGGAAGGCAGCTCGAGCAGGGCGAACAGATCATTGACCTGCCGGCGAAGCGCGAGCGCTCCCAGCTCGGCCAGCTCCGACAGGCGGGAGGTGGTGCGCTCCATGGGCAATGGAGGGCCTTCTTCCTGGCTCAGGAGCGGCTACCCCGGGTGGAGAGCGCCTCGGGCGGGACGTAGAACGGATTCTCGCGGAGCACGCCGTCCACGAGCGCGTACGGGTGGGCCCGCAGGACGTCCATCACGGCCGAGCCACTGAAGCGGTTGAGATCGTAGACGCAGATCGCGGGCTGCTGCAGCCGGTTGAGCAGGTGATTGACGCGGAATTCGTAGTCCATGAAGCGCTCCACGCCAGGCCGATCCTCGAGCGCCCACTCCATGTGGCCCATCATGCGCACGCGGGAGAAGCCCTCGGCCCGGCTCGTCATCACCGCTTCCTCGAGGAGCGCCATCATCGAGTCCCCGTCGAACCGGCCGTCCTTGAGGTAGGCCTCGTTCCACCCCAACACCTCGAGCTGCCCCGTCCTCGTGCAGTCACTGATGGGGACTCCCATCCGCTCGAGGTGCTGGAGGTGATCATGTTTCAGGAGGGGATCGCAGATGTGGATCGCCTTCTCCCCCGCGTCGATCCCCTCGCGGATATAGGAGCCGAGCACCTCGTATTCTTCCTCTCGAGACCGGAAGAAGGCGGCGATATGGAAATGATGGAGCTTCCTTCCCGCGATGGTCACGTCCCCCAAGGCCATCCTCCTGTGCAGGGTCAACGAGCGCCCGGCCGCGGACCCCCCCCGGCCGACGCCTCTCAGTCGAGGCTGTTGCGCTTCAAAAATACTCCTGTACGGAAGGACGCGTTCCGAGGTGCCCGGCGAGCCGTCCGTTAGCGGACAGCGCCCGGAGAGCAAGGCGCGTCTAGCTCACACTCTCGGCGCTGTAGCGGGCGATGAGGCCGGTGCGCACGGCATGGCGGTAGACGCGGGTGAAGAACCAGGACGCCAGCAGGATGTAGAGGACGGCGAGCCCCACGCCCCGGAGCAGCGAGGTCCCCGAGAAGGCACCGCCCGCGACGATCGTCCGCATGCCCTCGAAGACGTAGGACGGCGGCAGCAGGTGCGCGACGGCGCGCATCCACTCCGGGAGCGTGGCGAGCGGATAGAAGACGCCCGCGAAGGGAGAGACCACGGCGGGAATGGGCCAGACGAACCACTCCGCGGCCGGCCCGAGCCGGAGCACGATGGCGGCGCCGAAGATGCCCAGCGAGATCCCGAAGAGGAAGAGCACGAGCAGGAACGGCACGAGCATGAGGCCGTAGGTGAGCAGGGACAGGCCGAACACCGATCCCGCCACGAGGAGCATGACGAGCAGGCCGATCGAGCTCGTGGCGATGCTCGAGAGCACGAGGCCCCCGACGTACTCGGAGATGGAGAGCGGCGTGGCGAAGAGGTTGAGGAAGTTGCGCGACCAGACGTCCTCGAAGAACGCCATGGTGACGCCCTGCATGACGCGGGTGAGGAAGTCCCAGAGGAGCACCGCGCCCAGGAGCGCGGGGATGAAGTCGAGGCCGGGCGCGGTGACGCTGTTGAGGTAGCGGGACATGAAGCCCCACAGCACCATGTCGATGGCGACCCACACGAAGAGCGGGAAGATGCGCGCGGGGCTCCCGCGGATGAGATAGAACTGGCGGAGGACGATGGCGGCGGCGCGGTGGAAGGCCATGGGGCTCAGACTCGCTCCAGCGCGAGCGGTTCCCGCGCCACGGTGATGAACAGATCCTCCAGGGTGGCCTTGCCGTGCTCGCGCGGCAGGGTCTTGGGATCGCCTTCGAGCAACACCTTCCCGCGCGAGACGAAGAGGACGCGGTCGCAGACCTCCTCGACCTCGTACATGTTGTGCGAGGTCCAGAGCACGCCGCCGGTGCCCCGGGTGGCGAACTCGCGGATGCGGGCGCGGATGTCCTGCGCGGTGGCGGGATCCAGCGAGGCGGTGGGCTCGTCGAGCAGCAGGAGCTGCGGACGGTTGAGCATGGCCTTGGCCAGGGCCACCCGCGTCTGCTCTCCCGAGGAGAGCACGCCGCTCTTGGTGTCGCGGAACTTCACGAGATCGAACTGGACGAGCAGCTCCTCGATGCGGGCCGGGAGCCCCTTCACCCCGTAGATGAGGCCGGAGATGCGGAGGTTCTGCTGCACGGTCAGATTGCCGGGCAGGGGCGAATAGACGGCGGCGAAGTTGGTGCGCTCGAGCGCCTGCGAGCGGCGCTTCGCGAGGTCCACGCCTTCGATGAGGATGGACCCCGCGGTGGGCTCGAGGACGCCGAGGATCATGTTGATGGTCGTGGTCTTCCCGGCGCCATTGGGGCCGAGCAGCCCGACGATCTCATTGCGGCCCACGTCGAACGAGATGCCGTCGACCGCGACGGTGGCGCCGTACTGTTTGCGCAGTGCCTGCACCGAGAGGACCCGCTCCTGCTTCGTGGGCATGCGGCCTTCTACTACGTGACCCACCTCGCCAAGCTGCCCCTCTTCGAATCGCGGCCGAATCAGACATTTCAGCCAAAATGGTAATTTGAGAATAAGCTGGATTTCTGGCACAACGAAGGGGTCCACCCCTGACCCCGCGTGTGCCCGTGATCCGACCCACCCCCTGGTACCTCGTGATGCCCCTGTGCCTGGGCCTCACCGCCTGCAATGAAGCCCGGACCCCCGCGGAGGTGTCCACCGCTCCCACGAAGAGCGCGGCGGCGCTGATGCCGGCCTCCGAGCCGACCTTCGAGTCCATCCCCCCCTCGAGCGAGCTGATGGCCCAGTTGCGCGCGAAACTGCGCGACCCGGTGGACACGGCCGAGGAACAACAGGCCATCCAGGAGGTGGAGGCGGAGCTGGGCACGTTCACCTACGCGCGGCCCGACACGCTGGTGGCGGTGGACCCCACCGTCGAGGCCCCCATGGGGGCCTCCTTCATCGAGGACAGCGAGTGGGCCACCGCTCGCGTCCAGGCGCTCTACGGTGCCGACGTTTCGGTGAGCTGCCTCTCCCGGCCCTGCATCCAGTACGGCGACTTCGACGGGGACGGCCGGCGCGACCTGGTGGTGCAGGTGGCCGAGGACGTGAACGACAAGTCGGGCATCGCCTTCCTCCTGGCGGACCAGACGCACGCCCTGCTCGGCGCGGGACGCGCGAGCCCCCTCGGCGATGATCTGATCTGGATGGACAAGTGGAGTGTGGTGCCCCGCTCCAGTGGCAACGGCTCCGCGGTGGTCTTGAGCACGGCCTCGCAGGCAGCCCGCGCCGAGCTGTCGCTGGCGCCCGGGCCCGGCGGCTCCCGCACCGTGAACACCGCCTGGAGCTGCACGGCCTCCAGCCAGGTACCGGTGATGACCGGCCCCAACACGCCCGGCGGCCTCGTGACCCGCTCGGGAGTCTTCGATACCACGGGCGCCTACGAGGCCTGGAAGGCCTTCGACGCCAACGCCACCACGTCTCAGTGGATCTCCGAGTCGTGGACGTCCAACCCCGTCTGGATTGGCTACGAGTGGAGCAACGGGCCGCGGCAGATCACCCGCTACTCCCTCCAGTTCATCAACGGCGGCCTCGCGTCGCGCGCCCCGCGTGACTTCCAGCTCCAGGGATGGAACGGCGGCGCCTGGGTGACGTTGGACAGCCGCACCAACGAGATCAACTGGGCGAGCAACGAGGTGCGCCACTACAACGTCACCTCTCCGGGCTCCTACGGCAAGTACCGCCTGTACGTCACCGAGGACAACGACTCGCGCGCCGTCATCGTCGCCGTCTCCTTGGGACACATCACGCTCTCCGGCGCCAACTGCGACGGCAGCGGCGGCCCGTTGCCGTGAGCGGCTGGACTCCCCTTCTTCCCTCCTTCGGAAACCCCTCTTCCATGCTGACCTCCTTCTCTTCCGCTGCCCGAGCGAGGCTCGCGGCCTGCCTCGTCCTGTCCGTGCTCGGAGTCTCCCTTCCGGCATGGGCCTGGAAGCCCATCACCCACGTCTACCTCGCGGAGAAGGCCCGCGCGGAGCTCATCGCCCAGAACGGCTCCATCTCGCTGCACCAGGTGGACTTCTACAACCGCCAGCAGGCGGGCCTCATCGGCACCTACGCGGTGTCCAGCCCCATCTACCAGGCGCTGCGCGACTACCCGCAGTACTACCGCGCGGGCGTGCTGGGGCCTGACGCCTACCCGGACATGCTCTTCGGCCAGAGCGTCATCCACCCGGCGACGGACGACGATGGCAGCGACACGGAGCCCTGGCTGCGCCACCTCTACACCAAGGCCAGCACCCCGCAGGAGCGGGCCTTCGTGATGGGCTTCCTCGCCCACGCCGCCGGCGACATGTTCGGCCACACCCTCATCAACCACCACGCGCTCGGGCCCTTCGATCTCATGAGCGACAACGCCAAGCGGCACATCGTCGCCGAGGGCCACGTGGGCCGCCGCACCCCCTTCCTGGGCGATCTGCCCTACGGGGACCCGGCGCGCTACACCATCGACACCTCGGCGGTGAACACCTTCATCTACGATCACATGATCGACGCCCGGCGCGCGCGCAACGGCACCTGGAGCAACGACGTCTGGAAGCTCACCCGCAACACCCAGATCGCCAGCCTGCCGCGCCTCTTCACGGAGCTGCGCGCCGGCCTGGAGGACAAGATCGAGGGTTATTACGAGCACGTCCGCTGGTTGAAGCTGAAGTACAGGGAGCACGCGGACCGGTGCTCCTGGTCCCGCCCCAAGGCCTGCCTCAAGGCCGGCTATTACAAGGGGCTCCTCGAGGGCTACAAGCTCATCGCCGGCATGTCCGCTCAATACATGGAGGCCTGGGTCCGGGACATCAACCGCGGCCTGAAGGCCTGGCCCGCGACGAGCACCGACGTGGCGCGCCAGATGTTCATGCAGACCAATCACAAGGCCAACGAGGATGAGAACACCGGGGCCAAGGCCATCCTGCTGGCCTACAAGAACCGCTACCTGTGCTCGATGATGGGCGCGCCGGATGCGTTCTGCTCGCTGACCGCCACCGTGGAGCGCATCATCACCTCCATCACCCCCAAGCTCGACCTGTTCAAGCAGCTCAAGGAGGACCTGCGCAACTACGCGGTCAAGAAGGCCACCGGCCATGACTACGACTACTGGAAGGGGCTCATGGATCCAGACCCCTACCAGGTGGACAACGAGGTGCCCACCAATCCTCCCCCTACCCCTCCCGCCACGCTCACGTCCAGCCAGCAGCTGGACGGGCTGATGTGGATCAGCGGCACGCCCGCGCGCTTCAACATGCTCAGGTTCGCGCCGGCCTACAACACGTACGCGGCCATCAAGATGTCCTTCCTCGACACGCGGACGCAGTGGCAGTCGGTGCTCGGCGCGGTGGGCTGGAATCCCTACACGCTGAACAACCTGATGAACGCCTATGATCCACCGAACGGCTTCAACGGCCAGCTCCTGCTCGGCTTCCTGCGCTCCATGGACTGGGACAACCAGTGGGCGGTGCCCGACCGGATGTTCGTCGCGCAGGACTGCACGCTGTTCACGCGCCTCTTCATGCAGCAGACGGGCGACCTGTGGGATCAGCAGACGGGGGACGCGGAGGAGAACGCCCTGCGCAAGAGCCAGCTCAAGGAATGGTGTGGAGTGGGCGGGAACAAGCTCACCTACAGCGCGAGCGCCACGAGCAGCGCCACCACCAACACCGTCAACCGGAACATCACCCTGCTGGACGGGGAGACGCTCTCGCTGGGCACCTGCAACGTGACAGGGGCCTCGGGCACCGGGGACACCTACCTGCGGCTGTTCACGCCCTGGGGCACGGAGGTGGCGGCCAACGACGACGCGTGCGGCGGCCCCCTGTCCAGCCTCGGCTATACCGTCCCGGCGGGGGGCGGCGGCATGTACCAGCTGCGCGCCGGCTGCTGGGGGAGCGGAAGCTGCGGCGGCACGGTGGTGTGGAGCATCAGCGGCTCATTCACCTACAGCGCGAGCAACACGAGCAGCGCCACCGTCAACACGCACAACCGCAACCTCTTCCTGGTGGAAGGCCAGCACGTGAGGGTGGGCACCTGCGGCTTCTTCGAGGCGGCCTCGGGGACCGGGGACACCTACCTGCGGCTGCACACGGCCGCGGGGGCCCAGGTGGCCTCCAACGACGATGCCTGCGGCAGTGGGGTGCTGAGCCACTTCGAATACGTCGTCCCCTGGGAAATGAACGGCATGCATCAACTGCGCGCCGGTTGCTTTTCGATCGGTAGCTGTACCGGCGTGGTGCAGTACCGCCTCACCGACGCGTCCCTCTGAGCGCCCGCTCCGGGCCGGCGGGGTGTGCGCCGGCCCGGGGTGCTCGGGGTGTGGATGACTCAGCCGCCCGACGCGGAAGCGGAGCGGCCCACAGCTCGCGCCCCGAGACCTGATCGTCGGCCGAGAAATAGAGGGTGTTTCCCACGACCGCGAAGGAGTCGGGGTTGGACGAGCCGGGGCCGGCCGCGACGTCCGCGAAGAGGAAGGTGCCCTCGGCCGTGCCATCGGACCACCACAGCTCCATGCCCGAGACTCCATCGGAGGCCGCGAACACCACGCTCTTGCCGTCCGGCAGGGCGAAGAGCGGCGCCCGTAACGGGAACTGGGACAGGGCGGGATACAGCGCCTTCACGAGCACCGTGCCTTCCTCGGTCCCGTCACTCCTCCACAGGCCCCAGCCTCGAACGGGGTCGTCGAACCAGAAGAGCACGCTGTCCCCCAGGGCCGTCAGCGGCCCCGGCCACCCCAGCCCATTCGTGCGGAGCTGCTTCACCCGGTGAGTCCCGGCGGAAGTCCCATCGCTCACCCACAGCTCCCACGTCGACAACGACGCGTAACGGGGCCGGGACAGGAAGAAGAGCTTCTGCCCGGCCACCCGGAGTCCCTGATGGATGTCCAGGGAGCCCTCCCCCGTCGACACCACGTGGGCCTCTCCCGTCGCCTCATCGGCCCGCCAGAGCACGGCGCCCACGGACGGCGGAGCACCGGGCTCACGGCCCGTGAAATACAGCCCCGTTCCGAGCCGGACGAAGCCATCCGCCTGACGCGCGAGGTTCGTCAGGAGGCGCGTTCCCCCGGCTGTCCCGTCCGAATGCCAGATCCCCTCGTCCCAGGTCAGGCTGTCCGGGGTGCTCGCCGCGATGAAGAGCAACGACGAGCCGAGCACCTTGAAGCGGCTGGGGTTCCACCTGTTCCACGTCTGGAGCGGACGGAGCGGCTCCCCGTCCCGCATGGCCCACAGGCGGTAGCTCACACGCGAGCTCAACGGATCCATCTCGGAGTCCGAGACATAGAGCGTGTCTCCACTGACCGACACGTCGCCCGTACACCCGCCGGAGTCCGAGGTGTCGAGGCACCCTCCCCGTCCCTTGATGTCGCCCCGGAGCAGGTGTGTCCCTCCGGCGGTCCCGTCCGACACCCACAGCGAGCCGCGGGTGAAACTCATGTCCGGATCGGCGTGGGTCAAGGCGAGCCTGGAGCCGAAGGGAATCAAGCGCTGGAACCAGGTCGGATTGGGGCCGGGGGTGAACTCCCGGACCAGCCGGGTGCCCGCCGCGCTCCCATCCGTGCGCCAGAGCTCCTGCCCCCGGAGGCCATCGTCCGCGGTGAAATAGAGGGTCCCATCGACGACGGTCGTCTGCCGCGGCTCCGACGAGCCCGTTGCCGGCACGATGTCCTGCACGAGCCGGGTGTCCGAGGCCGTGCCACGGCTCGTCCAGAGCTCCACGCCCTGTCCATCGTCCCCCTGGAAGTAGATCTCCCCGTCCACCACGGTGAACGCGTTCGCGGCCGTGTAGAGCTCGCGCAGGACAGGCCGGAACGCCTTCACCAGCTCGGTCCCCTCGGGAGTCCCATCGGTGCGCATCCAGGAGACGGACGAGAAGTCAGCGGAGTCGGTGACGAAGTAGAGCCGCTCCCGGTAGGCGAGGAAATGGCGCGGGTTGGACACCCGGGGGAGCACCCGCCGGGTGCCTTCGGGGGTCCCATCGGTGCGCCAGAGTTCATCCACCACCCGTGGCGAAGGGCCCGGGGACACGAAGTAGAGCGTGGACCCCACGGAGGCCGTCTCCGCCAGCTCGATCCAGGTGCGGCCCTCGGACTCCACCAGGACGTCGTGCAGCCACACCGCCGTTCCCCCGGCCGTTCCATCGGTCGCCCACACGCCGAAGCGCGAGCCTCTCCGGGCCAGGAAGAACAACCGGCCTTCCGACGGAATCAGGCGCTGGGGCCCGGCCTTGGGCTCGAGGTCCGTCACCCGGACCGTCCCCTGCCCCGTCCCATCGGTCTTCCAGAGCGCCGGCCGTTCGGTGGCGCCGCCATCCGCGAAGAAGAAGACCGAGTCCTTCCACGGAGTGAGGTGCTTGATGGTGCTTCCCTCCGCTCCCCGCCAGAGCATCCGCGGTCCGGTGGAATCCGCCCGCCAGAGCTCGGGCCTGCTCCGGCACAGCTCCGGCCTGTCCGGCTCCGGGCAGGGAGGAACGGCGACGAAGTACAACGTGCCGCGAGACTCCACCATCCGCTCCGGGAGGTCGCGTGGGCCATGCAGGGTGTTCCACAGGCGGTCGGTGCCGTGGGGCGTCCCGTCGCTGGACCAGAGATCCACGTTGGAGCTGACGTCCCGCACGAGCAGCAGCCGGCCCGGGACATCCGCCAGATGCGCATAGGACAGGTCTCCGAAAGGAGGAACGAGCCCGGTGACCGGACGGGTGCCCACCGCCGTTCCATCGCTGCGCCACAGCCGCGGCACCCGCGAACCCGGGTCGGTCTGGGTCACGAAGTAGAGGAATTCTCCTACACGGGTCAGCGAGCGGATGCCGGGTGACTCCGGCCCGGGCACGAGGTCCAACACCCGCCGCGCCCCCTGGCGCGCATCCCAGCGCCACAGCTCCTGGCCTTCGTTGGGCGTGTGCGCGGTGAAGAACAGCCCGTCCCCCAGCCTGACGAACTGTGACGGATGGGAGCCGAGCTCCCGTGGGACCGTGTTGATGTCGGCGACGCGATGGACACCAGTGACGGGCTTGCCTGGCCCCTGCCCCGGGCTGTCTTCCGGCGGGGATTCCGGGCCGTCTTCCGGCGGAGACTCCGGCGGGAGCTCGGGTGGGGCCTCTGTCACCGGGTCATCACCGGGCGGGCCATTCCCCGGGGATTCCTCGAGGACAGCGTTCTCCGGAGGACCCTCGGGCTCCTGGAGCTGTGACGCACAGCCCGCGGCGTAGAGCCCGAGGCTGGCCAACAAGAACCACCTACCCCCACCCGCCCCGCCGGACCGACCCGTCATATCGACGGGAAGGTAGGTTCACCCCACGTGAGGAACAACCGCACGACGGAGGCCCTCAGCGGGGCCAGACCATGACCCACACCCAGACCGGCGACCACATGGGCGCGGGGCTGAAGGCGCGAGCCGTCGCGGGCGGGGCCTCGCGGCGCTTGCGGAACTCGTCGAGGTTGATGACTTCGGCAGCCTGGTTCATGGCGGACACCGCTTTCCTGAAGTGACTCAATGCCACCGTCCCCCGTGGGGAACGCTCAGGACCATTATCGGAAGGAGCCCTCCGCCAGTTGCGCGGATTTTCATCCGCCCCAGCGGACGGCCGCTCAGGGCGCCCCGGCCCGGGTCCTGGCCACCCAGGCCGAGGCGGCGTTGCTCATGGCGAGGGAGCCAGATTCACACGAGGGTTCTGGCCGCGCCGGTGCAGCACCAGCGAGGCCCCCAGCAGGATGGCGCCCACCACGCCTACTCCCAGGCTCGGCAGGACCAGCACTCTCGGAATCGGGAACCGCGTCCACAGGAAGACGAGCATGCCGCCGGTGGCGGAGACGGCGTAGCCCGCCCGCTCCAGGCGCGTCGCCAGGGGGGATCCCTCGACGGGCACGGGGAGGGTCACCGGGGCCGGATTCGCGAAGAGGATCGGCTTGAGGCGGTGCCAGTCCCAGCAGAGCAGGAAGAGACAGGCGAGCAGCATCCCTCCGGTGATCAACGGCGTGCCGGAGAACCCCAGCGAGACGGTGATGATGAAGATGTTCAGGATGATGGGGAAGAAGATCACCGCCCCCAGCGTGGAGGTGGCGGGAATCAGCAGCAGCACACCGCCGGTCACCTGCGCCCAGCCGATGAACTGCCACCAGGCCCCGGTGCGGTACATCGCCTCGAAGAAGAAGCCGAGGGGATTGTCGATGCCCATGGTGGTGAAGCGCTGGCCGAGGATCTTGACCATCGCGGTCGGGACGAAGCCGATGGCGAGCAGGATGCGGTTGATCGTGGCGAAGTAGCGCAGCAGCAGGCTGGAGCGGGCCCGGAAATGGAGGCGGTCCAGCATCTGCTCGAGGCGCCGTGCGGCGGTGGGGGCGGTGGCGGACATGGCGCCCCCATCATGCCAGGGTGGTGGGACGGCTCAATCACAGGCCCAGGCCTTCGGAGGGCACGCGCAACGGCCCTCCTCGGGTCGGGGCTCCATCGCGGCGCAGGCCTCGCCACAGCTCGACACGACCCGGCCGGTGAGCGTCTCCACATAGAAGTACGGCCCATCCACCTCCACCCGGCAGTTCAGCTGGACGAGGCCACCGCAACTCCGGGCCGTCTCGCAGCCCTGGGGCGGGGAGAGCAGGCTGATGTGGTCTCCAGGTTCGATCTCATCGAAGGACACCGGGCCGCACCCGCTGCCCGCCAGGAGCATGCCCAGCACGGCGGTGAGCAGGGAGCCCCGGCGCGCGCCAGGCGAAGAGTGAAACGAGGGCTTCTTCAGGGGGAGCGAATTCATGGTCGACACGCGCACTGCCACGCGTGTGCCAGGGAATGCGCGCCCCGCCGCTCGCTCGGGATTCCGAGGAGTTGGAGGCGAGCTGAATGGAGGAAGGGGTCTCAAAAAATCGAGGCCCACGGAATGGAGCCACCGGAAAACCATGGGTCGGGGAGACAGGCTTCGAACCCGTCTCCCCTGCCCCGCTGCTTCAGCGGCCCTTGTAGGCGGGCTTGCGCTTCTCGGCGAAGGCCTTGAGGCCCTCCAGCCGGTCCTCGGTGGCGAGCACCTTCTCGTAGTGGCGCAGCTCCAGCGCGAGCGCCTCGTCCAGCTCCAGCGACAGGCCCTCGTCGATGGCGTGCTTGGCCGTGGCCACCGCGATGGGCGCGTTCTCCACGATGCTCTCCGCCATCGCGTACGCCGTGTCCAGCAGGTGCCCCTCCGGCGCCAGCCGGTTCACCAGCCCGATGCTGAAGGCCTCCGCCGCGTTGAGCCGCCGCCCGGTGAGGATCAGATCCTTCGCCCGCCCCGGGCCCACCAGCCGCGCCAGCCGCTGCGTCCCGCCACCGCCGGGAATGATTCCCAGCTTCACCTCGGTCAGCCCCAGCTCGGCCGCCGGGGCCGCCACCCGCAGATCGCACGAGAGCGCCAGCTCCGTCCCGCCGCCGAACGCCGCCCCGTTGATCGCCGCGATGAACACGCAGTCGCTCTTCTCCAGCGAGCGCAGCGTGCGCCGCAGCCCGTCGAGGAACGCGCGCACCTCCGGCTCGCTCATCGTGCCGCGCTCCTTGAGGTCCGCCCCCGCGCAGAACGCCTTGTCCCCGGCCCCGGTGATGACCACCGCCCGCGTCTCGTGACCGCGCGACACGCGCGTCACCATCTCCTCGAATTCCTTCAGCATCGCCCGGCTGATGGCGTTGCGCCGCCCCTCGCCGTCGATGGTCCAGATCTCGATGGGTCCTCGTGCGTCGACCTTGAACTCCGCCATGTACCCTCCCTTACCGGGCCCTACACCGGGCCACCAATCGAACCCCCAGCCTGCGGCGACTCGACGGGCCTGACAAGGCGGAAACGGTTAGTCTTCCGGGCGATGCGTACTGCGCTGAACCGCTCCCTCGCTCGCTGGGCTCCCTGGCTCCTCCCGGGCCTCGGGCTCGCTCTGCTCGTCGTCCCCCTCGTGGCCCTCGCCCGCGGCGGCGGTGGCGAGAACTACACCGCTCGCGACCGTAACTCCGGCGGCGGTGGTGGGGATGGCAGCATCCCCATCGAGCTGCATCTATTGGGTGCTGCGGCTCACCTTCCGCTATCCCCACATCATGCTGCCGCTGATCGGGCTCGGGGTGGCCGGCTGGTACTTCTACCAGCGCAACCTCCACCCCACCGGCGCCACCCAGCGGGCCTTCCAGCAGCGCGAGGCCGAGCAGCGCACCACCGTCTCCACGCGCGATGTCCAGGGTTGGGTCAACGCCCTGCGGCTGAAGGATCCCCAGTTCGAGCTTCCAGCCGCTGCTCGACCGGACGCGGCAGCTCTTCCTGGCGCTGCAGGATGCCTGGTTCGACAGGGACATGTCCCCCGTGCGGCCCTTCCTCTCGGACGCCACGTACCAGCGCTTCGAGGTGCAGCTCCAGCTCATGAAGGACCAGGGCGTGCGCGACGCCATCACCGACATCCAGGTGATGGACGTGCAGCTCATCGGCCTGGATCAGAGCCAGTGGTTCGACACCGTCCACGTGCGTGTGAAGGCGCGGATGCGAGACACGGATGTCGCCGCCTCCGCCTCCCAGGCCGAGGCCGTCGCCGCCGCGAAGCGCGCGCCCCTGGAGGCCTTCACCGAGGTCTGGTCCTTCGTGCGCAAGCCCGGCGTGCAGACGCGCATCGGCGAGGATCTCTTCCAGGGCAAGTGCCCCCACTGCGGCGCGCCGTACAAGGGCGGGGCTACCAACCGCTGCGAGTACTGCAACGCCATCGTCAACTCGGGCAACTACGACTGGACGCTCTCGGAGATCACCCAGGGCATTGAACACGTGCGCCACTACGCCCAGGTGGACAACCTGCTCGAGGCGCGCGAGGCCGATCCGGCCCTCAACCTGGAGATCCTCGAGGACCGTGCCTCGCTGCTGTTCTGGAAGTGGATCGACGCGCAGAGCCGCGGCACCACGAAGGCCCTGCACAAGGTGGCCGCGCCCCAGGCCATCGGCCGGCTCGACGAGGAAGCTCGAGGAACTGCGCCAGCAGGGCCGGCGCAAGGTGTTCCTGGAGTGCGCCGTGGGAGGAGTCATCACCCGCGGCTTCGAGCGGAACCCGGACGGCTTCGACCGGGCGCACATCGAGGTGCGCTGGAGCGCCCGCCTGGGGATCGGCCCGGCCAACGAGCGGCCCCCCGCCCTGCCGACGGTGCCGCAGCGCTGGGTCTTCACGCTGCTGCGCAAGCACGGGGCCCAGACGAACACGGACAACGGCATGTCCACCAACCGGTGCCCGCAATGCAACGGGCCGCTCACCGAGTCGGCCGCCACCACGTGCGACTACTGCGGGGCGGCGCTCGGCAGTGGCGAGCGGGACTGGGTGCTGGCCTCGGCGGATCCTTTCGAGTCCTGGAATGCCCGCGAGCAGCGGCGTTTCGAGGCCGCCCCGCAGGGCCCCCGGCGGAGGAACACGGTGCGCACGCCCGCGGTGGACGAGGCGGCGTTCGCCCAGGCCCCGGGGGATGACGTCATCACGGATCCCCAGGAGCGCCAGCGGCTGCTGTACATGATGGCCGCGCTCGCGGCCTCGGATGGCACCGTGGATCGCGCCGAGCGCAAGCTGCTCGAGCTGTGCGCGCGCCGCTGGAGCGTGCCCTGGAGCAACGTGGAGATGGCCTTGAACACGGGGCCGCAGCTCTTCACGCGGCTCATCCAGCGCCGCACGCCCGAGGCCGAGGTCTTCCTGCGCAACCTCGTCGAGATGGCGCTGGTGGATGGGCGCATCGACCGCAAGGAGCGGCGGATGCTCGAGTTCGCCGCGGGCCACCTGGATCTCACCGACAAGCTGCCGGAGCTGCTGCGCGAGCGGTAGGGCCCGCCGCGGGAGCCCGGCGGCTCACACCACGACTTCCCGCTTGGGAAGGGTGAGCGGCACCTGGCTGGTCTCGTCGGTGTAGCAGCGGACGAGATACGCCAGGGTGAGCGGGAGGGTGAGGACGACGGCGATGGCGGTGAGTCCGGCCACCCCGGAGAGCACGGCCAGGACGAGCCAGTTGAGGAAGTAGCCCGCCCAGTCCTTCCTGCGCTGGAAGATGCGGCCGCTCTCGGCGATCGCATCGAGCGTGTTGCGGCCATCGGCGGCCAGCATGGGGGCGTGGAACCAGTAGAGCGAGAGCAGCACGCCCGGCACGATGAGGAGCATGTAGCCGATGGCGATGGGGATGCCCATGGCGAGGGTGAGCCCCCAGCTCTTCAGGAAGTTGCCCTGCCGTTCGAAGGTGGCCTGCCATCGGACGGCGCGTCCGGTGCGGGAACACTCGAGCGCCTCCTGGAGCAGGTTGAGCGTGAACCAGGGCCCGGGGATGACGACCATCCAACCGACGATCGCCACCAGGCCTCCGAGCAACAGCCCCCCCGCGTTGGCCAGAAAGAAGTCCCAGGTCCGCTTCAAGCGCTGATCGATGTGCGAATCCATCATGGGCCGCGTTCCTCCATCGAGGGGAGTTCTCTCCCCTTCCCTGGAATGGAGTGCGCGGCGGAGGTTTGTGACAACCCCTGCTCCAGGCATGGCAGCCAGGCGCTCGTCAGGCAGGCCGTGCCTGGGGCAACATCCGTTCTCGTGCAACTCCAGTTACTCGCATAAAGAGCCCCTCGCCGCGCCTCCTGGCCGTGCTGCTGGTGGCATGGACCGCGTGCCGGACTCCTATGGACGGTACGTTGGGCCCGCGCCTGGGATTCACCATGGAGTCGCCAGACCAGCGGCCCCTGTCCCCCCTCTCCAGGGAGGTGGGTCTGGGCACGAGGGCCCTGGCAATCCCTGAGAGCGAAGCACTGGAGGGAACGCAGGAAGTGCGCGTCCAGGCATGGGCGGCGGCGCGTGGGCTGAAGCGCAAGGGAGCATGGCTGGAAGCTCGGGCTGCGCGTGGAGGGCGGGCGGGTGCGGCTGCTCGGTCTGCGCGAGCACGAAGGGCGCGGTGCCGAGGCGAAAGCAGAGGAAGCCGGGCGATTCCGCGGCCTGGTGGAGTGGGCGCTGTACCGGTACGTGAGGGGACAGCGGGGCGACGTGGTGCTGACGTTGCGGCGGGGCGAAGGGATGTGGAAGGAGGAGGTGGAGTCCACCGGCCCGGTGCGCTCGGCCACCCTGCCCCAGGCGGCCTATGAGGTCTTCCTGCGCCAACAGAGGGAAGCGCCGCGGACCCCGGGCCACTCGGAGGAGGCGCGTGGCGAGGACCTGACGGCGCTCCAGAGGCTGGAGCAGTGGCTGCTGCTGCAGCCAGACGAGGCGCTGCGGAAAGCGCCCTCTCCCCTGGAGAAGTACGTGACGTTGCTGGAGGAGGAGCGGCAGCGCGAGGTGCGCTGGCGGGCCGTGCAGCGCAAGTTGGCCGAGTACGAGGAATGGGGGCGCAAGCTGCTGGCCACCTACGTGCCGCCGCCCCGCCGCCTGGCGCCGGGCTACCTGCTGAGCGAGTCGCTCCTGCGCGAGCAGTCCCTGCGGGCGCTGGGCAGTGCCACGCTGGCCTGGGCGTACGCGCACACGGAGGATCCGGACTTCCTGAAGCGTACGCCCGACGAGGTGGCCCTCTACCTGCTGGCGAGCCGCTCCGCCCTGGCCTCCGTGGTGCACCTGGGCCGCATGGCGCCGGTGCACCTGGACTACAACGAGGCCTTCGACTTGGAGGTGTACAAGCCCGAGGAACTGGTGCTCGAGCTGCTGGTGGGCCTGACGCCAGGGGTGGGCGAGGCGGCGGACACGAGTGCGGCCGTCACGGGCAGGAGCCTCACCGGCCACCAGCTCACCCGCCCCGAGCGCCTGGTGTGCGCCCTGGCGGTGCTGGTGCCCTTCGTGGCCGGTGCCGTATTGATTCGGGGCGGTGACGAGGGGGCGGAGCAACTGGCGCTGCTCACCGGCCGGAGCCTGGACGAGGTGCGGGTGCTCTCGCGCGTGGCCTCGCACCTGTCGCCCGGAGACGCGAAGGAGATCGAGCGCCTGATGACGGCGGCCGCCCGGGGCCACACCCTCACCGAGGAGGAGCTGCGATTCCTCCAGCGGGTGGCGCGCGGGCTGGAGGCACCGTTGCGAGAGGCGGCCGGGGCGCTGAATGCGGGGCAGAAGGTACCGCTGCTGGGCGTACGCACGCTCGCGGACGGCAGCCGGCTGCTGCCGGGCTCGCCCATGCACAAGGCGCAACGCTGGGTGGACTACCAGTTCCGCCACCCGGAGAAGTACCGCCGCTTCTCCTTCCAGCCAGACGCGGACTGGGAACGCATGTACGAGTCCATCCTCGAGAACCGGCAGGCGGGCAACGCCTTCGAGAACACCATCCTCCAAGCGGGCAAATACGAGCGCAACGGGGCGATGATGATGCCTCCACCAGGCAGCCGCGCTCAGGGCTTCATCCCTGACTCGGTGAAGGACAATCCGGCGGAGCTCGTGTGGGGCCAGCCCTACTCCTTCGTCGAGGCCAAGGCTCGCAAGGATTTGTCCCTCTCCGGCAACCTCAAGGCCATGATCGACTATGTCGATGAGCATGGCGGCCATCTCGAGTTGTGGCTCCGCTCTGCCAAGCACCCTGATGGGCCTACGAAAATGTCGGGCAGATTAGAGGCAGTCTTGGAGGACCTCGCCCAAGAAGGAAAAGCGAAGGTGATATACCACCCGCCTTGAAGGTTCTCGTGTCAGCCAACTCCCTCGACACCTACATCCATCTTCCGCCTGGCCCGATCTCGAGCGATGTGCTGCGCCAATTCCTGCGCCTCGTTTTCGACGAGTTCCGATGGTTCGCTCCCGCACGGTACGGTTCCGTATCGACGGAGGAAAAAATCCCTCCAGGCAGACTCACCGTCGAGCCACTCGTCGCCTTCTACGAAGAGCATGCGGCCCTCTGTATCTCCGCCAAGACGGAGAAGGAGTTCATGTGGGTTCGCCCCTCAAAACCCAGCTCGCCCCCTCACCATGGCAAGATCATCTGGGCGACCTCCGCGAAGTCTGCCCTGAAAAGCCCCTGGCGGACGTCACATGCTCAGCAGGTGAGCGAGGTCATGCGGCTCGTACAATCTCCGCTGGCGTGGTGCGCACTCAAGAACGACATCAAACGCAAGACCCAGCGGTTGGTGCCTGAAGGCATCGGCTCGAGGCTCACCTTCAACCTGCGCGACTACAGCGAGGGACTCCCTGGGCTCGTCTGGCGCAACTTCTACGGCCCTCCCTTCGTGCGCATGTTCGGCGAGCGCCTCGATGCACTGCCCGCCGAGTGCCGCCAGAAGCTTGGGGAGGAGCTCGTCCTCGTCCAACCCTACGAGCTGCCCACGGAGGCGGGCACCGGGTCCGGCATGGCGCGCGAGCGCGAGCTCATCTCCCTGCTCGGCCCCGAGTGCTTCTACGACCACGAGCACCACACCCTGCCCACCCGCCGTCCCGTCCTCGACTCCCTCGGCCAGCCTCTCCACTGAGAGCGGCTTCGGTAGGGGGGAGACAGGATTCGGACCTGTTTCCCCCACCCTGCCGCCTGCGCTCAGTTCGCCCCGGCCGCCGAGCCGATGGGCTTGACCTCGGGAGCCGGGGACTCGGTCAGATCCACCGCCAGCGCGTCGAGGCCGTGGTAGCCCTTGGTGCTCACCTCGCCGCCCCGGTAGAGCGCCCAGCCCTGGAGCTGGCCCGGCATGAAGGTGCGCGTCATGTGCCACAATTGAGGACCGCTGTTGGCCAGGTAGAGGTAGAGCGTCCGCTTCGCGTTCCACGGGTTGGGCAGCGCCACGGCGAGCCCGTCATCGGCCCGGCCGTACGTCTTCCCCTGCCAGCGGAAGAACCGGCGGCCGATCTCCACCGGCAGCTTCTTCTCCGCCGCCAGCCGCGCCACCAGCCCGTTGTCCTCGGCGCCTCCGAGCACGAACAAGTCCCTGCTCGCCAGCTCCTGGTCCGTCACCTCGGCGTCCGGCTTCAGCGGCGCGAGCACGTCCATGAAGGCATCCGCGACGATGTCCCGGAAGTTGAGCGTCAGCGTGCGATCCGCCTCCACCCCGCGGGCCGTGCCGTGGACGAAGAGCAACTGGCTGAAGTCGTCCATGGCGTTGGACAGCACCTGGAACTGCTCGCGCGGCACGGGGATGTCGTTGGCCGGGTTGAACACCACGCGCACCGGCCACTCGGCCACGTGGAAGGTGAAGGTGTCGCTCGCGCCCTTCACCTCCACCCGCTCCAGCGTCGAGCCCTTCGCCGTGAACAGCTCCACGGTGGTGACGAAGTGGTACGGCTTGCCGCCCTGCTCCACCTTCAGCGTCACGTCGTAGCCGTCCTTGGCCTTCGTGCTGCTGGCGCGGATGCGCGGCTCGGGCAGGCCGCCGCGCTCCACCCACTGCGCGACGAAGGGCGAGAGATCCTTCCCCGCGGCCTCCGAGGCGGTGCGCACGAACCCGGCGGTGGTGATGTTCTTGTTGGCGTAGCGCGCGTGCACGGTGCCCATCACCTTGGAGAAGGCCTTGTTGCCCAGCAGCAGGCGGAGCTGGTGCAGCAGGAAGGTGCCCTTGAGGCGGGGAATGGCATAGGTGCCGTAGCGGCTGTACGAGGTGCGCGCGGCCACGGGCACCACATCCCCCTCGCGCGAGCTGAGGTAGAGGTAACGGGTGTTGAGATCGGCCAGGGCGTCGCGCTGCTGCTCGAAGGCCTTGTCCGCCGAGTCCGGCAGCTTGTTGAGCAGGTTCCAGTAGGCGGCCGTGCCGCTCACCAGCCAGTTCTCGCCGTCGGTGGCGGGGAACATGGTGTTGGCCCACAGCAGCTTCTTGTCGAAGCCGAGGGCCTCCTTCACCTTCGCGGTGTCGCGCTTGGAGGCAGGGGCCTTCTCCTCCTTCTGGGCGAGCGACTTCGCGCGGGCCGCCTTCAGCTTGTCCGCCACGAAGATGGGACTGAAGGTGGTGTAGCCGAGCGTCAGGTGCGGCGTGGCGCCGGGCAGGTCCTGGATATACCGGCCGCCCACCATCTTCTCGCGCAGGGTCGTCTTGCCGTAGTGGGCGATGAACACGAGCTTGCCGGCCATCTCGCCGGTGGTGAGCTTGGCGTCACAGGCGTGGGGCCGGTTGATGGGGCTGGAGGCCAGGATGCGGATGGCGTTCTCCAGGTCGATGCCGCCCTTGCCGTACCGCTCGAAGTACTCCTGGAAGGCGATGTCCCGGTTCCACGTGTTGAAGGCCAGGTCCACCGGGGCGTTCTGCGGATTGGGGATGGACTCCTTGCGTATCTCCAGGTCCCGGTTGTTGTTGTTGGCCCAGATGAAGTCCTTGAGGTTGCCCGGGGTGTTGGCCGCCTTGCCCGCGCTCCCGGTGCGCCACAGCTTCGACTGCTTCGTGCCGAGCGTGAAGCAGGCGCCCTCGCCCGTCTTGGCGTCCGCCAGCGTCCAGTCGTTGGTGTAGAGCCCGTTGTTGCGCTCCTTGAGGATGCGGGCCACCTCGTCGATCGAGGACGCGTACTGGGCCGCCTTGCGGATGCGGTTGCTCTGCGGCGTGCCGTCGGGATCGAAGGGCGTCTGGCCCACCGTGGTCTCACCGATGACGATGCCCGCGTCGTTGATGAACCAGTCCGAGCCGCTGTGGATGCCGCCCGGGAACGTCTGCATCACGAAGCGGTGGCCCCTGGTGGGCTGCACGTCCGCGATCACATCCCAGTGCACGCCCGTGTAGCCGTTCCACATGAAGATCTGCCCCATGATGAACTGGCCATCCTTCGTCGCGGACTTCGTGGCCACGAAGGACGAGCAGTGGTCGCCCTCGCCCGCCAGGGCCGTCTCGTCCTCGGCCTTCATGAAGACGCGCCCGGACAGGGACGTGGCGGTCACCTCGTTGGCGTCCTCGAGCTGCCCCAGGTCCACCACCGAGTTGAGGGACACCACGTCGAGCAGATCCAGCTCGCGGTCCTTGAACTTCACGCCGGCCTTGTTGACGCCGTCGGCGATGCCCTTCATCTCCTCGAGGTACTCGGGATCGAACTTGCGCAGGAAGAGCGAGTCGGTGAGCAGCCGCACCTGGTTCCAGCCGTTCACCGCGTCCTGACGGTTCCTCCGGATGCCCAGCTTCTCCATGTAGCGGACGATGTCGTCGGCCAGGAGCTCGCCGTACTGCTGGCCGCGCTCGTACGGCTCGCCCTCGATGTGGACGTACTTCCAACCGCCGTCGTCATAGCGGAAGCCCTTGCCCGCCCAGCGCACGGACTCCATGGGCAGGTAGGCGGTGATGTCGTCCACCTCCTCCAGGCGCACGTCATCCACCCAGGCGGTACCACTGGCCTTGCCGTTGCGGCCCAGGTGCACCTGCACGCGGTCCGTGCCCTGGATGGCGAAGAAGAGCACCGAGACGCGCCCGTCCTGGTCCGCGCCTGACGTGGGCGAGCAGTTGGTGAAGGGGAAGCTCTTCATCGACAGGCAGGCCCCGAGCGCCGTCGGGTAGCGCGCCTGCGCGTCCGCCCGCACGCCGCGGGTGCGCACCCACGCGCTGAGGCGATAGAGGCGGCCCACCTGCAGCTTCACCGGCTCGGACTGCACGGTGGTCTCGGCGCCACCGGCCGGGTTCTCGATGACGAGCCCCCGCGCGCCCTCGGCCTTGCCCTCGGTGCTGGAGGCCACCTTGCCCCCACCCGACACACTCCAGCCGGTGGGCTGCCCCGAGCCGGCCTCGAAGCCGGCATTGGTCACGGGCACCTGCGCGGCCCCTGAAGGGGGCGCATGGAGCGCGCCCGCGGTGAGCAGCAGGGCGCCAGCGAATCGCGAGATCATACGGAGAGGGGTCATGTCCTTCCCGGAAGAGACGAATGAAGGTTGCGGGTCCGCGTACTACTCCCGCTCCGTCCCTGGGGCGTCAATCCGCGCCCGGAGTGCCCGTTTTGACTCGGAGTGCGAGGGAGGGAGCAGGCCACGAAAGGCGGAACGAACCCCGCGCTCCACGTCAAATTCCCGGTAGACGCCCGCCTGGGGTCCGAGCCGGTTTCGACGCTTTACTTTGGCCCGGAACAATTTCGGTCCATGCTCCGCGCCGAGTGCGTTCTACATCTTGGATCATCCTGTGGCTGTGCGCCGGCTGCACCGCGCACGTTGCTCCCACTGTCTCTCCGTCGAAGGTGACGGCTGCGGTGCGGGAGGCGTCGACGTCTCCTGCCCAGGCCGCCAACCAGCCCGCCCTGGCGCCGGCTGCTTCGCGGGGGGCCGCTGCCTCGCCGACTCCGGGGAGTGTCTCGGAGGTCGTGACGCAGGTCGTCGAGCACAATGACGCGGCGCTCGCGGCCACCGAGGCTTCCACCGAAGGTGAGGAGGCCGACGACGAGGAGCTGGCGGGCACCCCCGACGCGGACGAGGGCGAGGCCGAGGAGGTGGACGCCAACGCCGTGGTCCCCAACGGACCGCTCTACACCGCGGAGCTGTCGGACGAGCAGCTCACGGAGCTGTGGAAGAAGGAGCCGGCCGCGCTGGGCTCCATCTCGGTGGGCTTCGTCGAGAGCGGCCGGATGGTGAACGCCGTGCGCGTGCCCCAGTCCGAGAACAATGACTGGATCGTGGTCTCGCCCGAGCTGGCGTGGGCCACCCAGGAGACGGTGGACTACCTCTCGCGGGCCATCCGCGAGGTGCGCGCCCAGTATCCGAATGCGCCGCCGCTCCGCGTCAACCAGCTCAGCTCCCGCGAGGGCGGCTACCTGCGGCCCCACAAGAGCCACCAGAACGGCCGGGACGTGGACCTGGGCTTCTACTACCCCACCGCCGAGCCCGTCCGGGTGCGGGAGCGTGAGAAACACATCGATCTCGAGCTGAACTGGGCCCTGCTCAAGGCGCTCGCCATCCACACCGACGTGCAGATGATCCTCCTGGACAAGCGCGTCCAGAAGGTCCTGTACGACTACGCGCTGCGCAACGGCGAGAACAAGGAGTGGGTGGACTCGCTCTTCAACGCCGGAGCGAGATCCCTGGTGAAGCACGCGCGCGGCCACCGCGATCACTTCCACGTGCGCTTCTTCAACCCGCGCGCCCAGGAGCTGGGCCGCCGCGTCGCCCCGCTGCTCGCGCTCCAGCCCGACAAGAACATCCTGGTGCACCGGGTGCGCTCGGGTGACACGCTGGGCGGCATCGCCCTGCGCTACGGCTCCACCATCAAGACGATCCAGAAGGCCAACCGCATGCGCGGCGTCTTCCTGAGCATCGGCCAGCGGCTCGCGGTGCCCCTGCGCGGCCCCTGCACCCGTTGCCCCGTCCCGCCGCCCGTCGTCGTTCCGCCGCGCCGCATGCCTCCCGGCTTCGAGCAGCAGGCCCCGGCCGTGGCTGAAAAGCAGGCCCCCGCCGCCCCGGAGATGCAGGTGGTGCCCGCCGTGGCCACGCAGGCGGAGAGCACGGGCGGTAGCGCTCCGGCGAGCACGGTGACCGAGACGCAGCCCCAGGCGCCGGCGCAGGAGCCCGCGGTCCAGGGCTCTCCGGCCAATACGTCGGCCGCCATCATGCAGATCGGCCCCGCGGCGTCGCGTTGAACTGGTGATGTGGAAGTCCCCTCTCCCTCTGGGAGAGGGTCAGGGTGAGGGTCTTCCCCGAATGCGTGGTTGACGACCCTCACCCCCCGCCCTCTCCCAAAGGGAGAGGGAGCATGCGCAACACCACCCACTACATGTTGCGCCGGTACTGCCCGCCCACTTCGTACAGCGCGCGGGAGATCTGGCCGAGCGTGCAGACCTTACAAGCGTCCATCAGCGCGGCGAAGATGTTCCCGTTCTCGAGCGCGGCGCGCTTCACGACCGCCAGCGCCTCGGTCGCGGTCCCCGCGTTGCGCTTCCAGAACGCGTCGCGGGCGCTGATGGCGTAGTCCTTCTCCTCCTGGGTGGCGCGGATGACCTCCGGCGGAGTGATCGTCGGCGAGCCCTTGGGATCCAGGAAGGTGTTCACGCCGATGATGGGCAGCGTCCCGTCGTGCTTGAGCGTCTCGTAGTAGAGCGACTCCTCCTGGATCTTCGAGCGCTGGTACATGCGCTCCATCGCCCCGAGCACGCCGCCGCGCTCGGAGATGGAACGGAACTCCGCCAGCACGGCCGCCTCGACTAGGTCCGTCAGCTCCTCGATGATGAAGGCGCCCTGGTTCGGATTCTCGTTCTTGGAGAGACCGAACTCCTTGTTGATGACGAGCTGGATGGCGAGGGCCCGCCGCACGCTCTCCTCGGTGGGCGTGGTGATGGCCTCGTCGTAGGCGTTGGTGTGCAGCGAGTTGCAGTTGTCGTTGAGCGCCAGCAGGGCCTGCAACGTGGTGCGGATGTCGTTGAAGGCGATCTCCTGGGCGTGGAGGCTCCGGCCAGAAGTCTGGATGTGGTACTTGAGCTTCTGCGAGCGCTCGTTGCCGCCGTACTTGTCCCGGATGGCCTTGGCCCAGATGCGCCGCGCGACCCGTCCCAGCACGGCGTACTCGGGATCCATGCCGTTGGAGAAGAAGAACGACAGGTTGGGCGCGAAGTCGTCGATGTGCATCCCTCGCGAGAGGTAGTACTCGACGAAGGTGAAGCCGTTGGCCAGCGTGAAGGCGAGCTGGGAGATGGGGTTCGCCCCCGCCTCGGCGATGTGGTAGCCCGAGATGGACACCGAGTAGAAGTTCCGCACCTTCTGCTCGATGAAGTACTGCTGGATGTCACCCATCAGCCGCAGGGCGAACTCCGTGGAGAAGATGCAGGTGTTCTGCGCCTGGTCCTCCTTGAGGATGTCCGCCTGCACGGTGCCGCGCACGGCCTGCAGCGTGGAGGCACGGATCTTCTCGTAGACCTCCCGCGGGAGGACCTCGTCACCGGACACGCCGAGCAGCATCAGCCCCAGCCCGTCGTTGCCCGCGGGCAGGTCGCCCTGGTAGCGCGGCCGGGGAAGGCCACGGCGCTGGTAGAGCTCGGCGATCTTCTTCTCCACCTGCTCGGTCTGGCCGTTGGCGCGGATCCACTTCTCGCACTGCTGGTCCACCGCGGCGTTGAGGAAGAAGCCGAGCAGCATCGGCGCGGGACCGTTGATGGTCATCGACACCGAGGTGGACGGGTCCGCGAGATCGAAGCCGGAGTAGAGCTTCTTCGCGTCGTCCACGTTGGCGATGGAGACGCCGGAGTTGCCCACCTTGCCGTAGATGTCCGGGCGGTGATCCGGGTCCTCGCCGTAGAGCGTGACCGAGTCGAAGGCCGTGGACAGGCGCTTGGCGGGCAGCCCGCGCGAGACGAAGTGGAAGCGCTTGTTGGTGCGCTCCGGACCACCCTCCCCCGCGAACATGCGCGCGGGATCCTCGTTCTCACGCTTGAGCGGGAAGACGCCGGCGGTGAACGGGAAGGCGCCCGGCGCGTTCTCGCGCAGCAGCCAGGCCAGGATGTCGCCCCAGTCCTCGTACCGGGGCAAGGCGATCTTCGGCACGCGCAGGTGCGAGAGCGACTCGGTGAAGAGATCGATCTCGATGATCTTCTCGCGCACCTGGTACTGGTACTTGGCCGCGGCGTAGCGGCGCTTCATGGCCGGCCACTCGTCCAACAGCCGCTTGCACTCGGGGTGCAGGCGCGACTCCAGGTCCCGGTAGAGCTCCGCGAGCTCGGAGAGGAAGGCCGGCTCACCCTCGACGCGCTGGGTGACCTGCACCACGTCCGAGGCGTCCCGGGGCTCGACGATCTCCAGCCGCTTCTTGCCCACGTTGGCGCGCAGCGTCTCGATGGTGCCGTGGAGCTGGTACATGCGCCGCGCCAGCGCCGCCTGGGCGCGGACGAACTTGTCGTAGGACTCGCAGCTCTCGACGATCTCCGCGAGGTAGCGGGTGCGCTCGGGCGGGATGATCCACTTCTTCTCGCTCATCCCCGGGGTGATCTCCGCGTGCGACTGGAGCGCGGCGCCGGTCTTCCGGGCAATGGTGTCGATGAGGGCCCGGTAGAGCTGGTTCATGCCCGGGTCGTTGAACTGCGAGGCGATGGTGCCATAGACGGGCAGCGCATCGTCCGGCGTGGAGAAGGCGTTGTGGTTGCGCTTCCACTGCTTGCGCACGTCGCGCAGCGCGTCGAGCGAGCCCCGCTTGTCGAACTTGTTGATGGCGATCACGTCGGCGAAGTCGAGCATGTCGATCTTCTCGAGCTGCGTCGCCGCGCCGTACTCGGCCGTCATCACGTAGAGCGACACGTCCGAGTGCTCGGTGATCTCCGTGTCGGACTGGCCGATGCCGGACGTCTCCACCACGATGAGATCGAACCCGGCGGCCCGGCAGATCTCGATCGACTCGCCCACGTGCTTGGACATGGCGAGGTTGCTCTGGCGCGTGGCCATCGAGCGCATGTACACGCGCGGGTTGTCGATCGCGTTCATGCGGATGCGGTCGCCGAGCAGCGCGCCGCCGGACTTGCGCTTGGACGGATCGATCGAGAGCACCGCGAGCGTCTTGTCGGGGAAGTCCGCGAGGAAGCGCCGGACCAGCTCGTCCACGAGGCTCGACTTGCCCGCGCCACCGGTACCGGTGATGCCCAGCACGGGGACGCGCGGAGCGTTGGCGTTGAGCTTGGAGAGCGCTTCGCGGAGCGCGTCACCCGCGGCGGGGAAGTTCTCCGCGATGGTGATGAGCGGGGCGATCTTGCCGGGCTCGCGCTGGGGCCGCTCGGCCACCAGGGGCGCGAAGTCCGGGGAGCGCTTCTCGAAGTCGCACTTGGAGATGAGATCGTCGATCATCCCCTGCAGCCCCATGGCGCGGCCGTCGTCCGGCGAGTAGATGCGCGTCACGCCGTAGCGGTGCAGCTCCTCGATCTCGGACGGGAGGATGGTGCCGCCGCCGCCGCCGAACACCTTGATGTCCGCGCCGCGCTCGCGCAGCAGATCGATCATGTACTTGAAGAACTCGACGTGGCCGCCCTGGTACGAGGTGATGGCGATGCCCTGGGCGTCCTCCTGGATGGCGCAGTCGACGATCTCCGCCACCGAGCGGTTGTGACCCAGGTGGATGATCTCCGCGCCCGAGGCCTGCATGAGCCGGCGCATCACGTTGATGGCCGCGTCATGCCCGTCGAAGAGCGAAGCGGCCGTCACGATGCGCACGTGGTGGCGGGGCTTGTAGGGCGTGGGAACTGGGGGCAGTTGGATGTTTCGCATGATCAATGGCCTCAGGTGGTGGCCCGGCGATTCGCCTTCTTCTCGCGCTCGCCCAGGGCCGCTTGGAGGAACTTGCCCGCGAGCTTCCGGCCGATGAGCTCCTGCGCGACCATGCCGGCCTCGACGAGCTTGTCGAGCTGGATGCCCGTCTTCACGCCCATGCCGTGGAGCATGTAGACGAGATCCTCGGTGGCGAGGTTTCCCGCCGCGCCCGGGGCATACGGGCACCCGCCCAGGCCGCCGATGCTGGCGTCGAACGTCGTCACGCCGAGCTGCAGGCCCACGAGCGCGTTGGCCAGGGCCGTGCCGCGCGTGTCGTGCAGATGCAGCGCCAGCTTCTCCACCGGCACGTGCTCGAGCAGCGCGTTCAGCAGCGTCTCCGTCTGCCGCGGCGTGCCCACGCCGATCGTGTCGCCCAGGCTGAGCTGGTAGATGCCCGCGTCCAGCAGGGCCCGGCTGATCTCCACCACGCGAGCGACGGGCACATCCCCCTCGTAGGGGCAGCCCCACACCGTGGACAGGTAGCCGCGCACCCGCAGCCCCGCCTTCAGTGCGGCCTCGGTGGTCTGCCGGGCCTCGGCCACCGCCTCGGCGATGGTCTTGTTGATGTTCTTCTTGGAGTGGGCCTCGGACGCGGAGATGAAGACGGCCGCTTCCTCCAGGCCCGCTTCCTTGGCGCGCGTCAGGCCCTTGAGGTTGGGCACCAGCGCCGAGAAGGTGACGCCCTCGCGCCGCCCCACCAGACGCAGCAACTCCTCCGCGTCGGCGAGCTGCGGAATCCACTTCGGTGACACGAAGGAGGTCACCTCGATGCGCTTCTCCCCCGCCGCGATCAGCGCCTCGATGAGGCGCGCCTTGTCGCGCGTGGGCAGCGTGCGCAGTTCGTTCTGCAGGCCGTCGCGAGGACCTACCTCGTAGACGTCCACCTTTTCCGGCAGGTTGCCGAGCCCGGTCAAGCGCGGGCGGCGCTGTTCGTTCGCATCCATTGGATGATGTCCCGCGTCGAGCTTCCGCTCATGTCGAGCTTCCACTCATGAAATTCACCGTTTGGCGCTTCTGGCGCAACTGAGAGGATCCTCGCAGCTCGGCGCCCACGATGAGATCCGTCGATGTGGCCGAGGGCCGCTCCTCCTCCAGCCCGCCGTGCACCCAGCACACCGAAAAACCCGTGGATTCCAACAGCCGCGTCAGATCCGCAAGCGGATAGTAACGGATGGCATATTGGCCGGAAAGAACACGGCCGTCCGGCCGGGTGAGCCGCCGGGTGGCCTCGTCGCGGCCACGTACCGCGTCGAAGCGGCTCCGCTCCTCCAGCAGGCTGCCGTCCGGTAATCGGGTGGAGAAGGAAGCCTCGGGTTGGGCCGCGAGGCGTTCATACGGGACCGTGTGCAGCACCAGGCGGCCGCCGGGCCGCAGGCACCGCGCCACCTCGCGCAGCAGCGCCTCGTGCTCCTCATCCGAGAAGACGAAGAGCGTCGAGTACCAGGCGTAGGCGCCCGCCAGCGAGCCCGTGCGGAATGGGAGGGAGCGGAGGTCCGCTCGCACCGCAGGAAAGCCCGGCAGCCGCTCCTGGAGGGACAGCGCATCCAGCTCGAGGCCGATCACCCGGTCCGCCAGGGGCCCCCGGGCATTCAGGCGCGCGGCATGCCGGCCATGGCCGCAGCCCAGGTCCACCACCGGTCCGGGCACCTGGAGATCCTCGAAGCGCCTCGCGAGGTACGTCACCTCCTTCGCCGTCGTCTCCTCGGAAAGGAACGGCAGTGTGGAACGGAGGTAGAGTTCGCCGAAGAAGCTCACGTGGTGGCGCGGGGATGTAGCACCCGGGTGTAGGGGTCGCAAGCCGCCCGGCCCCCAGGCTTCCAGGCGTCAGCGGGCCCGAGCCAGCCCCACCTTCAACCGGCGCACGGCCTCATCCAGCACCGCCTCCGTCTTGCAGAAGGCGAAGCGCGCCATCCCCTGCCCCAGGTGCTTGTGCTCGGGACTGTAGAAAACACTCGGGGGGATGGCCGCTACTCCCACCTCCGTCACCAGGTGCCGGCAGAAGGCCACGTCGTCCGCGAAGCCCCGGCCCGAGATGTCCGCGATGATGAAGTAGCTGCCCTCGGGCGCGTACGCCTTCAGCCCCGCCTCCGCGAGCCCCGTCAGCAGCCGCTCCCGCTTGGACAGGTACATGGCGCTCAGCTCCTGGAAGTACACGTCCGGGAGCCGCAGCGCCGCCGCCATGGCCGCCTGCAGGGGCGAGGCCGTGGCGAACGTCACGAACTGGTGCGCGCGCTGCACCGCGTCACGCAGCGGCGGCGGCGCGATGATCCAGCCGATCTTCCACCCCGTGAGGCTGAACGACTTGCCCGCGCTGCTCACCGTCAGCGTCCGGTCCGCCAGCGAGGGCACCGTGGCGGGACGCACATGACGCGCCGGGCCGAAGAGGATGTGCTCGTACACCTCGTCCGAGAGCACCTTCACATCGTGCTCGGCGCACAGGCCGCCGAGGAACTCGAGTTCCTCGCGGGTGAAGACCTTGCCGGTGGGGTTGTGGGGCGAGTTGAGGACGAGCAGCCGCGTGCGGGGACCGAAGGCCGCGCGCACCTCCTCGCGATCGAACCACCACGTGGCGTGCGAGCCGTCCGGTGGGCGCAGCGGCACATGGCGCGCCTTGGCCCCGACGAAGCCGGCGTTGGCGTCATACGAGTCGTAGAAGGGCTCGAAGAGAACCACCTCATCGCCCGGGTCCACCAGGCCCAGCATCACGCAGAGAATGGCCTCGGTGGCACCGCTGGTGACGGTCACCATGGTGTCCGGATCGATGCCGGTGTGTCCGTGGAAGCGCGCGCCGTGCTCGGCGATGGCCACGCGCAGCTCCCTCAGACCGGGACCAGGCGCGTACTGGTTCACCCCGTCGGTGATGGCCTTGCGAGCGGCTTCCTTCACGGCCTCGGGCCCGTCGAAGTCAGGGAAGCCCTGCCCCAGGTTCATGGCCCCGTGCTTGAGGGCCAGTGCGCTGAACTCGGAGAAGACGGTGGTGCCGAGATGGGCCACGCGGCCCGCGAGGATCTGCCTGCTCATGGATACGCTCCCTGTTCAGGGGCGTACGATAGCGTCCATCGTGACGGGGCGCGCGACTGTGTCGCGCCGCGCGACCGTCCGGCTCCAACCGACGGCCATGCCCACCACCACCATCACCAGGGGCACCGCGCACACCAGGTCCGTGGCGTAGTGGAAGCGGCCCACCAGGGTGGCGGCGATGAGCAACAGGCCCGGCACCACCATCACCCGGAAGTAGCGCGGGGCGAAGCGCCACGCGTACACGAACACCAGCAGCGTGGTCCCGGTGTGCCCCGAGGGGAAGCAGTCCTGCGCGAACTTCGGCAGGCGCATCACCGAGTCCAGGAAGGACGTCACCCACACGCCCTGGAGGGGCGCGTCGAAGGCGAAGTAGAGGAAGTAGCGCGGGCCGATGGCCGGCACCAGGGCGTAGAAGAAGTAGTTGAAGGTGAAGAAGAGGCTGAGCGCGAGCAGGTACTCGTCGAAGGCCTCATTGCGGCCGGTGAAGTACAGCACCACGCCCAGCATCAACGGCCAGACGAAGTGGCCGTAGTAGCAGATCATCAGGATGTCGGTGAGCCAGGGCGGCACCATCTGCCCGAGCACCACCGCGGCCTGGGCCCCGAACAGCCGCTCATCCAGGGCGGCGAGCTCGGCATCCCGCAGCACCGGGGTGAGGGCGGTCACCAGGGGACTGAGCACCTCGTGGCTGAGGCCGATCACCGGCAGCAGCCAGAAGTTGGCCACGAAGGCCAGCAGCCGGTGCTGGGGGAAGTAGGACTCCAGGGTGCGCAGGACCAGGGGCCCGAGCGCGAAGACGGTGAAGTAGACGATGGACCTCGTGGAGCCCGGGGCCCAGCGGGCCGGGCCCAGGAGCGTCAGCGCGGCGAACGAGCAGGAGACGACCATGACCACGTCGACTGCTCGCAGGTGCACGTTCCGGACGCCCGCTCGGGCGCGCTCATACGAGGTCCAAGCGCTCACGCAGACTTACGCTCCCCCGGTTCCGCGGCGGGTTGCTTCACGCCGATGTCCAGGCTCTGAACCATTCCCCTCTCCCTCTTCCGGCCCTTCCAGCGCTCCAGCAAAGCGAGCATCGCCGGAAAGAAGACCGTCGTGCCCAGGAAGGTGCACATCACCCCGAGAAGTGCAATCTGTCCGATAGAGCGCAGACCCGCGTGATGTGAGATCAACAAAGCGCCGTAGCCGGCCGCGTTGGACAGCGTGGCCACCACCGCCGCGAAGCCCGTGTGGCGCACCACATGGCCCAGCGAGCCGGGGCCCTCTTCCTCATACCGGTGGAAGAGGTGCACCGAGTTGTCCACGGCGATGGCGAGCAGGTTGGGGAGCACCACGGCGTTGATGAAGTTGAGCTGGACGTCGAAGAGGTACATGCCTCCGGCCAGGCAGAGCATGCCCAGGAACAGAGGACCGGCCACCAGGCAGGCACGCTTGAAGCTGCGCAGGCTGAGGAGGATCGTCAAGAAGACCACCGACGCGGCCGCCCAGAGGATGAAGGGGCCGTCCCCCCGCACCATCGAGAAGATGCGGGCGGCGATCCGGTTGCTATCCAACACCGCGAGGTCCACGCCCCGGGCCTTGGCGCCGTCGATGACCTCGTCGAGCTGCGCGGCCCACGCCGACAGCTCCCGCGTGTCGTGGTTGGACACCGAGGGGAAGAGCAGCAGGAACAGGCCCTGCCCGTCCTGCGCCTCGAAGCGGCGGCGCACCTCGGCGGGCAGCTCGGCCGCGCCGTAGGGCTGGGCCTCCAGCATCTTCTTCACGCTCTCCAGGCGCGGATCCTTCTGGGCCTCCTCGGGCAGCTTCTCCAGCGTGGCGCGCAGCGCGGCGATCTGCTCCTGGTGCGCCGGCACGTCCTGGGGCAGCAGCTCGTTGAGCGAGGCGTACTGCTTGAAGGTGGACTCCGCACCGTGCCGGTTCTTCACCTCGGTGATGACGTCCTGGACCACCTGGGCCTGCGCCAGGTCATCCACCAGGAGGATGGCCGGGTTGAGGTGCGTGCCGAGCTGCGTGCTGATGTGGTCATCGAGCGCGACCGAGGGCGAGTCGCCCTTGAGGGCGCGCATGTTCGTCTCGAAGCCCACGCGCGGCAGCACGTAGAGGGAGTACGCCGCGAAGCCGAGCACGGCCACCAGCAGGCCGGCGATGACGGAGGTGGGCCAGCGCTTGCCGGGCATGGACAGCACCTGCGCCGGAGCCTCGGGCGCGTGGGCCGCGGCCTGCTTGCCTCCCGGACGCAGCCGCTCGGCGAGCACCAGCAACGCCGGGCCCAGCCCATAGGCCGCCAGCACCGCCATCAGCACGCCCACGCCCGCCAGCAGGCCGAACTGCTTGAAGGCCTCGAACTGGGCGAACAGCAGCACGAAGAAGGCCGCCGCGTTCGTCAGCGCCGACGTCAGGGCTCCCGCGAAGGTGCCGCGCACGGCCGCGGCCAGCGCCTCGGCGGCCGGGTGCTCGCGCCGCTCCTCCCAGTAGCGCATGGCCAGGTGGATGCCGTACTCCAGGCCCAGGCCGATGAGGATGGCCACCAGGAAGCCCGTGACGATGTTGAGGTGGCCGATGGCCAGCTCCGCGACGGCGAACGTCAGCGACACGCCGAAGACGACGGGCACGCCCACCACCGCCAGCGCCCACAGCCGCCGCGTGGCCAGCAGGATGATGCCCACCGCCATGATCGCCGAGAGGATGGCGGCGCGCGACAGATCCTTGCGCATCACCTCGTCCTCTTCGATGCGGGCCTGGAAGGCGCCCGCGTAGTCCAGCGTCACCCCGGGCCAGCCCTGGGCCACCTCGCCGGACAGGCGCTTCACGTCGTCCACCAGCTTCTGCGCGAAGACGATGTCACCCGCGGTGCCGCCCGGCTTCACCATCAGGTACATCTCGGAGCCGTCCGCGCTGCCGAGGTACTCGCGCATGGGCGCTTCCGGGCTGTACTTCTTGACGATGGCGTCGAAGTCCGGCGGCGCGTCCGACTCGTCGAGCAGATCCACCGCGATGGCCTGCTCCTTCTCGTAGCGCAGCCGCGCGTCCACGTCCGCGCGCAGCTCCTTCAGCTTCTCCGTGGGCAGCAGCAGCAGGCCGCGCTCCTCGAAGAAGTCCACGTCGAAGTGGTTCTCCACGTAGCGCACCTCGGGAAGCGTCTCGAGCTTCCGCGCCAGCGCGTTGGAGAAGGCCTGGAGCTGCTCGGGCGCCGCGCCCCGCGCGCGCACCACCAGGTAGCCGTCACCGCCGGCCTTCTGGGCCACGCGATTCAGGTCCCGGACCTCCCGGGTCTCGTTGGGCAGCAGCTCCACGAAGGAGCCGCGGAAGTCCAGCCGTCCGGCCAGCAACGCGGCGCCGATCGCCAGGACCGTGAACGCCAGCAGCACCCGCCAGGGCCGGGCGAGCGTTCCCCGGATGAAGGCCTCGGACCCACGCCGTCGAAGAGAGTCAGCCACGCATTTCCCCAGTCGAAGGAGGCCCGCCAGAAAGCAGACTTCCCGCCCCCTGTCACGGCCTCAACGAATCCGGGAACGAACACCCTCCAGGCTGGAAGCCTTCCACGCGTGGGGTGGATGCCTTCCGTGTGACATCCCCGCACCGAACCAGGGCAGCCAGGTCCCGGTTGTGCAACCGGTTGCGCACTCGCCTGCCCGGGTGCGGGAATATCCCCAGGTGTCAACCCCGACCCGTGGATTCCAGGCCATCCCCGGGCCTCGCGCGGCACGGTCCGTGTCTTGACACTCGAAGGGTGACTCAATAATGACGGCGACCCTAGCCCCCCGAGGAGGAGGACGCGCGCTTGCGGTGCCCCGGGTCGGAACGAACACCGCAGGAAGCGCGCCCTGGGGATCCGCTGAGACGGATCTCCCCCACGAGAGAAGAGCGCCATGAGTGACGTTTTCGAGAAGTGCCAGAGCTGGAAGGACTACCGCATCGCCAAGGCCACGGGGCTCTACCCCTACTACCGGGCGATCGAGGAGTCGTACGGTGCCACCGAGGTGCAGATCGAGGGCCGCCGTATCATCATGGTGGGCTCGAACAACTACCTGGGCCTGAGCGCCGACCCTCGGGTGAAGGAAGCGGCCATCAAGGCGGTGGAGCGCTACGGCAGCACGTGCTCCGGCTCGCGCCTGCTCAACGGCACCCTGGCGCTGCACGAGGAGTTGGAGCAGCGGCTGGCGAAGTTCCTCAACCGCGAGGCCGCGGTGGTCATCTCCACCGGCTTCCAGACGAACCTGGCGCTCTCCTCCATCCTGGGCCGCCACGACATCGTCTTCGCGGACCGGCAGAACCACGCCTCGCTGGTGGATGGCATCCGCCTGTCCTTCGCCACCGAGCGCAAGTACCGCCACAACGATCTGGAGCACCTCGAGCAACTCCTGCAGCAGGCCGCCGAGAAGGAGCCCAAGGCCGGGAAGATCATCATCACCGACGGCGTGTTCTCGATGGAGGGCGACATCTGCAACCTGCCCCGCATCGTGGAGCTGGCGCAGAAGTACGGCGCGCGGGTGATGACGGATGATGCCCACGCCATGGGCGTGCTGGGCGAGAAGGGCCGCGGCACCTCGGAGTATTTCGGGCTGGAGAAGGAGACGGACCTCGTCATGGGGACGTTCTCCAAGAGCTTCGCGTCGCTGGGCGGCGTGCTGGCCGGCCCCTCGGACGTCATCAACTACATCCGCCACAAGTCGCGCTCGGTCATCTTCTCCGCGTCCATGACGCCGGCCTCCGTGGCCTCGGCGCTCAAGGCGCTGGAGATCATCGAGGCCGAGCCGCAGCGGCGCGCGCGCCTGCTGGACATCGCCGAGAAGATGCACAACGGCTTCCGCGCCATGGGCTTCGACACGGGCGTGTCGGTGACGCCGGTGGTGCCGGTGCACATTGGCGATCAGGTGAAGTGCTTCCGCTTCTGGCGGGCCCTGCACGAGGCGGGCGTGTTCGCCAACCCGGTGATTCCGCCCGCGGTGGAGGCGGGCCACGCGCTCATCCGCACCAGCTACATGGCCACGCACACGGACGAGCAGTTGGACCGGGTGCTCGACATCTTCGAGCAGATTGGCAAGAAGCTGGACGTCATCCCCCAGACGCGGCCCTCCACGTACACCCCGGTGCAGATCGCCCGCCCGGGCACGATGGTGCGCAACAACAAGGCCACCGACAAGTGGGCCGCCGCCAGCGAGGGAACGAACGGCTACCACGGCCTCACGCTGGATCAGCTCTCGCGCATGTCCTCGCGCGAGGTGGCCGGCAAGCTGTTCGACGCGGTGGAGACGCTCACCTGGCGCGCCGCCAACCTCCAGCCGGAGGATCTCCGCAAGCTGGGGCAGATGCCGATGAAGCTCTGGGAGAAGCGCGCGAACATCCCCGGCATGCTGCTGGAGAAGGGCGCCAACTTCTTCATCCGCAACGGGCACGAGGACAGGAGCTAGGACCCCCCCATGGCCGCCGCCGCCGAGATGCAGAACACCGAATCCAAGCAGCCTCCCCTGCCCGCCGACGTGGAGGTGACTCCCGTCCGCAGCCCGGCGGACCGCACGGCCTTCATCCGCCTCCCCTACTCCATCTACAAGGGCGACCCGAACTTCGTGCCGCACCTGGAGATGGAGCGCCGGGACTTCATGGACCCGAAGAAGCACCCCTTCTTCGAGTTCGGCGAGGTGGAGTTCTTCCTCGCCCGCCGGGCCGGGACGGTGGTGGGCCGCATCGCGGCGGTGAGCAACCCCCGCTACAACGAGTTCCACGAGACCAACGTCGGCTTCTTCGGCCTCTTCGAGTGCGTGAATGACGCCGGCGTGGCCCGCGCCCTCTTCGAGAAGGCCGCCGAGTGGCTGCGCGCCAAGGGCTTCACCTCGGTGCTCGGCCCGATGAGCTACTCCACCAACGGCGAGGTGGGTCTGCTCATCGAGGGGTTCACCACCCCTCCGGCCATCATGACGACGTACAACCCGCCCTGGTACGCCGCGCTCCTCGAGGCCAACGGCTTCACCAAGGCCAAGGACCTCTTCGCCTGGGAGCTGTCCTCCTCCACCCCGCCGCCGGAGAAGGTGGCGCGCATCGCGGAGAAGATCCGCCAGCGCGAGGGCGTCACCGTGCGCCCGGTGAACCTCAAGCAGTTCGACTCCGAGGTGGCCCGGGTGAAGGCCATGTACAACTCGGCCTGGGAGAAGAACTGGGGCTTCGTCCCGATGACGGAGCACGAGTTCGATCACCTGGCGAAGGATCTCAAGCAGATGGTGCGGCCGGAGCTGGCGCTGGTGGCCGAGGTGAAGGGCCAGCCCGTGGGCTTCGCGCTGACGATTCCCGACGCCAACGAGGCCATCAAGGCCGCCAACGGCCGGCTCACCACCTTCGGCCTGCCCATCGGCCTGGCGAAGCTGCTGCTGGCCTCGCGCCGCATCCGCCGGCTGCGCCTCATCCTCCTGGGCACCGTCGAGGGCTACCGGCGCCGCGGCCTGGACGCCATCCTCTACCTGGACACGCTCAACAAGGCGCGCGAGCTGGGCTACGAGGGCGGGGAGATCTCCTGGACGCTCGAGGACAACCACCTCGTCAACCGCGCCATCGAGTCCATGGGCGGCAAGCAGTCCAAGCGGTACCGCGTCTACGAGAAGCCCCTGTAGACGCGGCCCGGGCGGGCGGGCGCCGGAGCTACTTCAGCGACTTCTCGAGCTGCGCCCGCTTGGACTTCAGGGTGGACAACAGCCCGTCGAAGCCCTTGTCGGCCAGGATCTTCCGGAACTGGCCGCGGTACGTCTCCAGGAGCGAGATGTCCTCGGTGACGATGTCGTAGATGCGCCACTCGCTCTTGGCGTCCCCGCGGTAGAGCTTGTAGCGCACGGGCAGCCGATCCCGGCTCATGATGACCTTGGTGTCCACGGTGGCCTCGTTGCCCTGGATGGACTCCTGGCCGTACTGGATGAGCGCCCTGCCCTGGCTGAGCGCCTTCTGGGCGTAGGAGGCGCGCAGCAGGCCCTGCATCGCCTCCGAGAAGTCCTTGCGCTGGGCGGGCGTCAGCTTGTCCCACGTCTCGCCGAGCGCCCGCTTGGAGAGCTCACCCCAGTCCACGAAGCGATCCACCGCCTTGGAGAGCTGCTCCGCGCTGGCTCCCTTCGAGGTGATGATCTTCTGGACCTCGGCGTTGCCCGACTTCACGACGTCGAGGGGCGCCGGGGTGGCGGCGAGCAGCACGGCGGCAAGCAGGGAAGCGAACATATCTGGGCGACTCCGGGGTGCTGGAGGTGAGGACGGGAGGGATGACACTCCGCGACCCGGAGTTATTCACGAAGCCCCAGGCCGGGCGGGACGAGCTTCTTCGAGCGTTCGCGCTACGACGAAGCTACGAATGATCTGCTTGGTACATGGCGCGCGCGTGGGCAGAATCCGCGCCGTCAAGTCAAGGGGCCCCCAGGCCCCCATCCCGAGGAGCACATGGCGTATACCGACCGCGTCAAGCAGATCCTCTCGTGGTACCCGTCCGACAATCCGGGCACGCTCACCAACCTGGCCCGCCTGCTCAACACCGGCATGCTCGCCGGCACCGGGAAGATGGTGATCCTCCCGGTGGATCAGGGCTTCGAGCACGGCCCGGCCCGTTCCTTCGCGCCCAACCCGGCGGGGTACGATCCGGACTACCACATCAACCTGGCCATCGAGTCCGGCTGCAACGCCTACGCCGCGCCCCTGGGCTTCCTGGAGTCCGTCGCCGGCAAGTACGCCGGTGAGATCCCGCTGATCCTCAAGCTCAACAACTCGGACTCGCTGGGCAAGCCCGAGCACCCCATGTCCGCCGTCACCGGCTCGGTGCGGGACGCGGTGCGCCTGGGCTGCGTGGCCATCGGCTACACCATCTACCCGGGTTCCGGGTACCGCAACGAGCAGTACGAGGCCCTGCGCGAGCTGATCGCCGAGGCCAAGGATCACGGCCTGCCCACGGTGCTGTGGGCCTACCCCCGCGGCGGCATCTCCAAGGAGGGTGAGCAGGCCATCGACGTGATCTCCTACGCGGCGCAGATCAGCGCCCAGCTCGGCGCCCACGTCATCAAGGTCAAGCCGCCCAAGGACTTCCTGGAGCAGGCCGAGGCCAAGAAGGTCTACGAGAAGTTCAACATCCCCACCAAGACCATGTCCGATCGCATCCGCGACGTGGTGAAGTCCGCCTTCAACGGCAAGCGCATCGTCATCTTCTCCGGCGGCGAGTCCAAGAGCACCGAGGACCTCCTGGAGGAGATCCGTCAGATCGCCGCCGGTGGCGGTTTCGGCTCCATCATGGGCCGCAACGCCTTCCAGCGCCCCCACGACGAGTCCGTGAAGCTGCTCAAGGACGTGATGAACATCTTCAAGTCCGCCAAGTAATTCCGCTACGGGCAGACTCGAGCGGCCGCTGTCCTTCGGGACCGGCCGCTCTTTTTTCGTGAAAGTGTATAAATCGGAGGGAGGGTCAATAAAGACAGATGGGTGATTCAAGACCCATTACTTCTTTTTCCCTCTGAGAGGCTTCCGCCTTCGCTTGAACGGCAATATTTCTCCTCAATATTCCGCGATTGCCTGTATAAAAGTTTTCTGATATTAAAATCCTTGAGAATATCCATGGGGCTTGCCCGACCCCCCCCAAGCCGCCCAGCCCCGGAGGTTCGCTATGCTGACGTTGGTTGCCGCTGTGCAGGATACGATGCCGACGCGCGGAACCTCGGGTGCCACCCCCCCCGTCATGAAAGAGCGGAAGTCTCCACAGGCCGGGACCCCGGCGGCAGAGCAGCAGCAGAGCGCGTCGCCGTCCCCCGTGGACTTCGTGTCCTGGGCGAAGACGGTGCAGTACCAGACGCAGGTGGTGCTGCATCAGATCCTGGAAGCTCGAGGACGAGCGCCACCTGGATCCGGCATGGAACAAGGTGCTGGAGCAGGTGCGCAGCTACAGCCTGCGCCCCTCCAAGCGCATCCGTCCGGGGCTCGTGCTGGTGGGTTACGCCCTGGGGCGGGGCGACACGCGGGCACCGTCGGGGCTGTGGCGGTTCGCGGCGGCCACGGAGCTGCTGCACACGTTCATGCTGATCCACGATGACGTCGCGGATCAGGCGGACACGCGCCGCGGCGGCGCGGCACTCCACAAGATGCTCGGCGAGGGACGGCTCGGAGAGAACCTCGCGATCGTGATCGGAGATCACCTCTACGGCCGTTCTCTCGAGGTGATGCTGGGCTGCAACCTGCCGGACGCGGACGTGGCCACGCGCTACTTCCTCAAGGTGTGCCGCTACACGGCCGCCGGGCAGTACATGGACATCCGGCTGCCGCACCAGCCGCTGGCCGAGCTGTCCATCTACAACGCCCTGCGCGTGGCCTACCTGAAGACGGCCCTCTACGGCTTCACCGCGCCGCTGGTGTGCGGCGCGATGCTCTCCGGCGGTGATCCGGAGCTCATCAACAAGCTGGAGCGTTTCGGCCGCTACGTGGGCACCGCCTACCAGCTCCGCGACGATCTGCTCGGCCTGTACGGCCAGTCCTCCGTGGTGGGCAAGCCGACCGACTCGGACCTGGCGCAGGGCAAGCGCACCTTCCCGCTGCTGGCCGCCTACCTGCGCGCCTCGCCCGAGGCCCGTCAGGAGCTGGAGACGCTCTGCATCCCCGGCCCCAAGGACGACACGATGCTGCAGCGCGCCCGGGAGCTGGTGGAGCAGCACGGGGGCCGCGCCGCCACCGAGCGCCTCATCGAGCGCTCCACCAACGCCGCCTCCCGCATCCTCCACAGCCTCCCCGAGGCCGGCGGCCTCAAGCAGATGCTGCGCGATCTGCTCCAGATGCTGATGATCCGCGAGGCCTGAGCCCGCGACGCCCCGAGCGTCGCGCCGGCCGCCCGCGAAGCAGCACCCCTCGCCACCACTCCCTTCGACACGCACCTCACCGTCCCGCGGACGTGGGGCCGTGGCGCGTTCCCTTCCCTTCCCTTCGTCTCTGCTTCAGGTGGCGGCTTCCACCCGCCGCGAGCGCGTGCTCGAGCGGCCCGGTGGAAATGAAAAAGCCCGCCCGGTTTTCACCGAGCGGGCCTTCTTCATTGTGGAGCTAATCGGGATCGAACCGATGACCTCTTGAATGCCATTCAAGCGCTCTCCCAGCTGAGCTATAGCCCCGTATTCACTTGTGCCTTCGAAGGAGAGAGACGAGGCCCGCCAGCTTTTCCTGACGGGCCTCTTCTCGGAGTGGAGCTAATCGGGATCGAACCGATGACCTCTTGAATGCCATTCAAGCGCTCTCCCAGCTGAGCTATAGCCCCACAATGCGCAACCACCTGGGGAGCGGTTGCCAACGTCGAAAGCGGCGCTCTTCTACAACTTCCTCGTGCGGGACGCTACTCCCGAATTCGGGCCCCCCGCGTTTTTTTGCTTCAACCGCTGGGCCGTCTCCTCACCTTCCTGGAGCAGGTCGCCGATCTCCCGGGCCTGGGCCTCGGCCTTGTGCTGCGCCTGCTCGATCGCCTTGAGCAGCGGGGCGAACGTGGAGGGCAGCTCCAGCCGGCCCTTCTGCACCTGCTTGAAGACGGCCTCGCCCAGCTCCCGCAGGGCGCGCTCCTTCTCCTTCTGGATGAAGTCGTGCTGCGTCTTGGCCCGGGCCAGCTCGGCGTGCTTCTCCACCTGCTGACGCAGCTGGGCCATCTGCGACTGGGCGGACTGGAACGCCTCCTGGAGCTGACGGAGGGCCTCGGACTGCTTGGGGTCGGCTGCCACCGGATGCGACCTCTCGGAAAAGGAATCGCCTTCCTGCGTAACGTGCGGCCGCCAGGACTGTCAATCCCGCCTGCCCTGCCCCCTGCCTCCCCTCAACCCTTGCGCAGCCGGGCCGCGAAGAAGCCTCCGCCGGGCACCCTGGAGGGCAGCGCCCTGAGGAAGGGGCCATCGCAGAGCACGGCCGCCCGCTCGGGTCCGAAGATGGGCGCCAGGGGCTCCACCGTGAAGCCCGGCACCTTGGCGAGGAAGTCGCGCACCACCGCGTCGTTCTCCTCGGGCAGCAGCGAGCACGTGGCGTACACCAGCAGCGCTCCCGGCTTCACCTGCCCCGCCAGCTCCTCCAGCAGGGCCAGCTGGGTGTCGTGGAACTCCGCCACCGACTTCGCGGTGAGCTTCCACTTCTGATCCGGCTCGCGCGCCAGCGAGCCCGTCCCACTGCACGGCGCGTCCACCAGCACCACGTCCGCCTGCTCCAGCGGCAGGGGATGCGGGAAGGACACATGCCGCAGGGCCAACTCCTTCGCCCGCTCGCGCGCCTGCGCCAGCCGCCGGCGGGAACGGTCTCCCGCCACCACCCGCCCCGCCCTGCCCACCTCGTCCGCCAGCGCGAGCGTCTTGCCTCCCGCTCCCGCGCACACGTCCGCCACCAGCCGCCCCGACAGCGAGCCCTCCAGCGGCCGGCACGCCTCGACGATGAGCTGGCTGCCCACGTCCTGCACCTGCAGCCGGCCCTCCTTCATCACCCGCGTCTCGAAGACGCGGTGGCTCGCCTCGGTGATGCGCACCGCGTCCAGCGCCACGTCCACCGGCGCCACCGCCACGCCCTCCTCCACCAGCCGCGCCACCACCTCGGCCCGCGTCCCCGAGGGCCTCACCCGGAAGTGCAGCGAGGGATCCTCGTCCAGCGCCGCCAGGATCGCCTCCAACACCGGCTCCGGGTGCAGCTCGGCCAGCCGGTTCACCAGCCAGTTGGGGAACGAGTAGCGCGTGGCCAGCCGCTCCGGGCCCGCGGGCACCTGCGGCTCCGCCAGCGGCGACTCCGCCACCTGGGCCAGCAGATCATCCTTGATGGTGCGCGGACGCACCGGGCCGGGCAGCTTCACCTCGGGGCTGATGCGCGCCCAGCTCGCGCCACAGAAGAGCCGGCGCCAGAGCACGTAGCGCACCAGCGTCTGATCCTCCAGCAGGCCAATCTTGCTGGGGACGTGCCCCAGCGTGCGCGCCGCCAGGTCCAACAGCCGCTGGTGCCGGGACATCTCGCGCACCGCCAGCGCCGTGAAGCGCCGCTCCTGGCCGCCCAGGCCCTCCGCGTCCTTCAACGCATTGGCCAGCGCCGCCTTCAGCGGATCCCCCTTCAACACCGCCAGGTGCGCCTCGAGTGCCGCCGTCGCCGCGCGCCGCGAGGGACGCCCCAGGCGCGCCTCGTCCACGAATGTGTCAGGCCAGAGAGTGCTCACGCTCAACCGCCAGCGCCTCGCTTGTCAGCGCAGCGCCATCGACACGGCCAGACAGCCCTCGTGGGTTCTCACCTCACGCGGTCCGGCCGACAGATAGAAATACTGGTGCTTCATCCGCTGCTCGCCCTCCACCTCCAGCGAGCCCTCCACCACCATCACGCCCGCGCGCCCGCGGTGCACCGGCCGGGGATGGCTCACCCCGGGCTCCATCCGCACCCACAGAAGCCCGTCCGGCTCCTCCAGCGTCCGCACGCCCGCCGCCACCTCCACCCACGCCCCCTGCGGTGGCCCGCGCTCCGCCGCCCGCACCACCTGCTGCCGCAGCCCGACGAAGCGCTCCACCATCCCCAGGATGTCGTCGATCTGGAAGGGCTTGGCCAGCACCACGTCCGGCTCGTGCGGCCGCAGCACCTTCCCCACCTCTTCGGCCGTGGCCGCGCTGACGATCGCCACCGGCTGCAGCCGCTTGCGCGCCGCCTCCAGGATGATCCGCCCACCCTCGCCCGTGTCGCCGATGCGCAGATCCGTCACCACCAGCGAGAAGAGCTCCTCGCGCAGGGCGCCCAGGGCCTGGGCCACGCTGCCCGTCTCCCGGACCTCGGACTGCTCGGCGATGAGCTCGCCCATCCCCTCACGGAGACTGGCGTCGTCCTCCACCAGCAAAACTTTCATTGGGGACCTCCCGCCCGGGTTTCCGGAGTCTCACTGCGCGCCTGGGGGGAGTGTGCCCCTTCCCATCGGGCGAGAACTCCCCGGATTGGCCCTCCCCGGACTCGAACCGGGACGCGGGGTCAGCCGCAGCGGATTTTGAGTCCGCCTCGTCTACCAATTTCGACAGAGGGCCCCTTGGGGCTGGAACAAGCGGACGTATACCGCGATGCCCGCTCGGACGCATCCAAAGATTGCGGTCCTATAGCCTGATGGATAAACGGGCGCCATGTACAACCTTCTCATCGCCCTGGGTGTGGGTCTCGTCATCACCCTGGGTATCAAGCTCTCCGGTATCGGTTCCATCTGGGCCGGCATCATCCCGGGCTCCATCGCCTTCATCGCGACCTTCCTGCTGCTCGCCCGGCGGATCGGCAACCAGCTCCAGGTCCTCATGGGCTCCGTCCAGAAGGAGCCTCCAGGGCCAGCCGACCAGCCAGAAGGAGGCCCAGGCGCGTGTCGAGCGGGCAATCAAGATGCTGGAGGGTGGGCTCTCCTACGACAAGTGGCAGTTCATGGTGGGGCCGGAGATCCACTCGCAGATCGGCATGCTCAAGTACATGTCCAAGGATCTGGACGGGGCCCAGAAGCACTTCGCCAAGGCCAGCGCGCGCAACTACATGGCCAAGGCCATGCAGGGCGCCCTGCACTACCAGCGCAAGGACTTCCCGGCGATGAAGCGGTCCTTCGAGGCCGCCGTCACGGCCGGCAAGAAGGAGCCGCTCGTGTGGGCCGTGTACGCCTGGTGCCTCGTGCAGAACAAGGAGAAGGACGAGGCCCTCCGGGTGCTGGGCCGCGGCGTGGAGGCCAACCCCTCCGATGAGAAGCTCAAGAACAGCCTCTCGGCCCTCCAGAATGACAAGAAACTGAAGATGAAGCCGTATGAGCCCATGTGGTGGCAGTTCGGTCTGGAGACGCCTCCGCCCCAGATGCTCGGCGGGGGCGGCGGCGGCCGGCGGGTCCAGTTCAACCCGCGGCGCTGATCCCCTCCCACCGGGAATTCCTACTGGTGGGATAACCGGGAACGCTGCAACTCTTGCCTAGTCGGGGCCCCCTTCACCCGAGCAGGCAGCCGCAAGTCCCTGAAATGACTTCCCCCTCGGTTGGCTTGAAGAGGGGCACGGCCCTTGCTCCTGGACTGACGCATGATCGGGCCCGAACGGCCCGGCCAAGTAGCGGAGACAGCGGACTTGGCAGCCGGGGGTCTCGGGTGAAGGCGGAGGAGGACGTGGGGTGCTCGCCGTGGGCGGCGGAGGAGGATGGGCGGGAGGGTTCACCCTCCGAGGGGCGTGGCACCCGAGACTTTCGGCCTGCCATTACGGGGCAGACGCGGGAAGTGGAGCGGACCATGGAACGGCACGAGCGCCCCAGTGAAAGGGCCCTGATCCTGGTCGTGGAGGACGACCCGGGTACACGCGACAGTCTGGTGGAGCTGCTCGCCGCCCGCTTCGACGTCCTGGGCGCCAGCGACGGCCAGTCGGGCCTGGTGCTCGCCCGCGAGCGGCATCCGGACCTCGTGCTGCTGGATCGCTTCCTCGATCAGGAGGACGGGCTGTCGATACTCGAGTCGCTGCAGCACGACAAGGCGACCGAGTCCGTGCCCGTCATCTTCCTCACCGGCGACTCGGACGAGGCCACGCTGGAGAAGTGTCTGGAGATGGGCGCGGTGGACTTCGTCCACAAGCCGGCCAGCGCCCGCGAGCTGATGGCCCGCATCGATCGGGCCCTGCGCCAGAGCGAGCAGCAGCAGCGGCTCCAGGTGCTGGCCCAGACGGACGCCCTCACGGGCCTGGCCAACTTCCGGGCGCTGTCCATCCGGCTGGACGAGGAGTTCAAGCGCGCCAACCGCTACCAGTACCCGATGTCGGTGGTGGTCATCGATCTGGATCACCTCAAGGCCATCAACGACGGCATGGGCCACGACGTGGGCAACCGGGCGATCCTGGCGCTGGCCAGCCACCTGCGCACCAACCTGCGCGAGGTGGACTTCGCGGCCCGCTTCGGCGGCGATGAGTTCGTCGCGCTCCTGCCCCACCAGACGGCGGCCGAGGCGGCGGTCTTCGCCGAGCGGATCCGCGCCGGACTGCGCACCGTGAAGGTCACGCGCAGCGACGGGCGGCCGGCGCCCTTCGGGCTGAGCGTGAGCGTGGGGATCGCGGATCACTCCGCCGCCCAACCGAAGGAGAGCACCGAGTTGCTGCTGAGGGCGGCGGACGCGGCGCTCTACGAGGCCAAGCGCGAGGGCCGCGATCGCGTGGTGGTGTACGGGGCGTCGGAGCTGCCGCCCCCGAAGGTTCAGCGTCACTGACAACCAGAAACCCCCAGAGGACCGATGGACGGTGGAGTGAGGGCGCGGATGAACGGGAGCAAGCTGGCGAGCGGTTCGAGGGTGGCCATCGTGGGGGGTGGGATCGCTGGCGCGGGGCTGGCCGCCTCGCTGCTCTTCAACGGGCGAGCCCGCGGCTGTGCGCTGGACGTCCGGGTGTACGAGAGTGGCGAGCCGGGCTCCATCGCCCCGCCGGCCCTGCTGACGCCCGAGTGCCGCTCCCGGTTGGCCGCGCTCGGCTGCCGCGTGCCGCCCGAATGGCGCGCCCATGAGCTGCGCGGGGTGGAGATCCTCTCCCACGGCAACCGCGAGGTGCTGCCCTCGACGCCCGGCGGCCTGTGGGTCGTGGACGCGTGGCCCCAGGGCCAGGGGGGCCTCGCGCTGGTGCGGGAGGTGCTCGCGGGCGCGGCGACCGCGCAGGGCGCGCGCTTCGTGGCCCGGCACGTGGAGCGGGTGGAGCACCAGCCCTCGGCGCCGGATGCTCCCGCCGCGGTGCGCAAGAGCGGCCCCCTCGTGGTGAGAGCCCAGGGCAGCGGCGAGCGCTTCCACGCGGTGGCGCTCGCCACGGGCGCCGGGCCCTCCATGGGCGATGCCTTCTTCCCGGGCTTCCAGCCCGCTCCCACCATCGCGGCGGTGCAGGCGCGGCTGCGGCACGCCACGCCCCGGCTGACCGTCGCGCCGCTCGCGCGGCTGTGGCTCTCGCCCATGCCCTCGGTGGACGGCCTGCTGCTGCTGCCCGGGGCCCACTCGGTGTACGCGCTCGCCTTCGGCGCCGCGGTGACGCCGGCGGACCTGTGCCAGGTGCTGATGATGGCCGCCCGCGACGGGCTGGTGGAGGAAGGTTTCGAGCTTCGCCGCGCTGGAGACGACGCGCCTGCCCTACGGGCCGGGACGCACGATCGTGGCGCCCGGACAGCTCGCGGTGGGCGCGGCCGCGTTCGGCCACCCGCTGCAGCTCGGACTCTCCGAGACGCTCGCCTCCTGCAGCCGCGCGGCCGTGGCCCTGCTGGACGCCGGACTCGAGGGCCCCGCCCTGGAGCGCCGCTACGTGCGCGAGGGCCTCCACGAGATGCTCGAGGACTCCGCCGCGGGTGCTCGCTCCATCGCCTGGCTGCGCCGCGCCGGCCGCCGCGCGCCCCAGGCCTTCCTGTCCGCTCGCAACCGCGGCACCTCGGGCGGAATGGGCGGCGGAGGGGTGCTGGGGCTCTCCGCCCCGACTCCCCTGTCCCTGCTCAACGCCGCCCGCTGGGCCGGCATCCGCGAGACCATGGCCTCCTGGGTGCGCACCGCCGTGGAGCCCCTGCCGGCGACCATTCCCTCGCTCGAGCCGGACCTCTACTACATCGTGGATGACGATCCGGATCAGCGCGAGGCGATGACGCAGCTCCTGGAGTCCACGGGAGCCCGGGTGGTGGCCTTCGCCGATGAGCTGGCGCTCTTCTGCGCCGTGGCTCGCCGCCCGCCCACGGCCATCCTCCTGGACGTGGTGCTGCACTGGGTGGACGGCCTGCGCCTGTGCGAGGGCCTCAAGCAACACCCGCTCACGCGCGACACCCGGGTGGTGGTGATGAGCGGGTTGAACCGGCCTCACGTGCGCCAGCGTGCGCTCGACGCGGGCGCCGAGGCCTTCCTGCCCAAGCCCGTGGACCCCGAGCGGCTGCTGCGCCAGCTCCTGGGCCATGTCCCCGCCAGCGCGACGCCGGGCCAGCCGGGCCGCTCGGCCCAGGACGATGTCGTCTCCGACGAGACGGGACGCTACGCCTCCTGAGGCGCTCCGGAGCCGCTTCGGAGCCGGAAGCCCGGCTCCGCTCAGGGCAGCGCGGTGGTGACGTAGTCGCTGCCACTCGCATGGCAGCCATGGCAGGTCGGGTGGCCCCGGCCGTAGTAGTTGCTCGCGTACTCCGGCCCGAAGCCCTCGTAGAAGAGCCACGTGTCCTTGCCCGTGCCCTCGGAGATCTTCACGTCCAGGGCATGGCCTCGGAGCGTCTTCCCGTCCCTCTCGTACAGCTCCTTCACGAGGATGCTGCCCACCGGGTGGGTGGTATTGCCCGCGCGCAGCGACTGGACCACGGTGTCATTGAAGAAGACGCGCACCTTGCTGCCGTGAGGTGCTCGCGTCTCGTGGACGCCCGGCTCGGCGAGCCAGGCCTTGTACCGGCCCTCGCGCACGAAGGCGGTGATGCCGGCCTCGGAGGTGTCGAGGTCCTGGATGACGCCGGTGCCCTCGTCCACCGTCGATGAGGGTCCACAGGCGGCGGCGAGCACGGCCAGCAGGAGCAGGGAGCGCGGGGACATCGGGCAGTCCTTTCGTCAGGTGCCCTGTCGTACGGTGGTGGAGCGCCTCCGGTTACCTCGGAATTCTGAGGACCCGTGCGCGTGCAACCCCGCGAAATACCAAGGCGTGGCGCGGGAATGTGCCTTGCAACCGGCACTGTCCACCATGAGAAAACTCCTCTGCGCGTTCCTGATGCTCGGTGCCTCCGCGTGTGGTCCGGGCGGCGGCATCTTCGACGATGACATCTTCCACGATGCGAGTGAGGTCCAGGGCCTCGGCACGTACCGGATCTCCGACAGCGGTATCCGGTGCGCCGTGGCACCCTGCCCTTCCCTCCGCGTCTCGCCGATCGGCGCGAGCGCGAGCATCCTGGTGAGCGGAATCGAGTACCCGCCCGGCATGGCCCAGGACAAGCGGCAGCAGGCCTCCCACCGCATCTACATGTCCGGCGGGCTGGTGGCCGACGGCGCCCCGCGCGGCGAGGGCGATGCGCGCGTGTTCGTGCTCCAGTCCGTCGTCGAGCAATAATCTCCCGCGACGGGAGATGGCGGATGACGCGTGGCGAGATCCTGGACGCCGTGAAGCAGTTCCTGTCCCTCATGGAGGGCGCCGGACCCGCGGAGGAGCGGGAGAAGGCGCTCCGCCTGGCGCTCGACAGGCTCGCCCTCGCGTATCACTTCGCCGAGGCTCCCTCCGACGATCGCGATCATCCCGGCCCGCCTCGCGCCGACTACCAGGTGCTCCGCGAGCGCATCTCCGCGCTCTTCCCCCGCTACGGCTTCTACAACGCCGTCCTCGATGTCACGGAGAAGGTGGGTGCGCCCGAGACCGGGATCGCCGACGCCATCGACGACCTCACGGACATCACCCTGGAAATGCACGAGGTGCTCGCCCGCTGGGAGACGACGAGCGAGGAGGATGCGTTGTGGCACTTCCGCTTCCTCTACGAGACGCATTGGGGCCAGCACCTGCGCTCGCTCCAGCAGTACCTGCACGCGCTGGCCTTCTGAGCCCCGGGGGACTCAGCCCGAGCCCCCCTCCCTCCGCTGCACATCGACGGAATACGGCACCTGCTCGACGAAGTTCGCTCCCGCTTCCTTGCGGAACCACGTGAGCTGCCGCTTGGCGTAACGGCGCGTCTCCTGGGCCGCTTGCTGGATGCCCTCCTCCACCGTCAGCTTCCCGTCCACCACCGCCTTCGCCTGCACGTACCCCACGCTGCGCATGGGCGCTGCGTCGGCATACCCCCGGGCGATCAGCTCGCGCACCTCGTCCAACAGCCCGCCCTGGAACATGGCCGCGCTGCGCTCGTTGATGCGCTGGTACAGCACCTCGCGCGGCGGCGACAGCACGTGCATCCGGAAGGGGTACCGCTCCGCCGCGAACGCATGCTCCTTGCGGAACTCGGAGGCCGGCTTGCCCGTCTGTTTGTGGATCTCCAGCGCCCGGATGGTGCGCACCAGATCCCTCGGCGGCAGCTTCGCGGCCGTCTCCGGATCCACCTCGGCGAGCTTGCGGTGCACGGCCTCCCGGCCCTCGGCGGCGGCGAGCGCCTCCAGTTCCGCGCGCAGCTCGGGGTCCGCTCCCGGTGCCTCCACCAGGCCATGCAGCAGGATACGCAGGTACATGCCCGTGCCACCCACCACGAACACGGGCTTGCCCCGCGAGGCGATGTCCTCGATGGCCGCATCGGCCCGGCGCTGGTACTCGGCGGCGGAGAAGGGCTCGAGCGGATCCACCACGGAGACGAGGTGGTGCGGCACCGCGGCCAGCTCCTCGGCCGTGGGCTTCGCCGTCCCGATGTCGAAATACCGGTACACCTGCTGCGAGTCCGCGCTGACGATCTCCCCACCCTCGCGGAGGGCGAGCTCGATGGCGAGCGCGGTCTTCCCGGACGCGGTGGGCCCGGCGATGACGGTGAGGAAGGGTTTCATCACGGAAGAGAATAGTAGGATGGAGCGCGCGAGACAGGCCGTACGAAGGACACCATGACCCCCATGACATTCGAGTACCAGATCGCCATGCTCCAGCAGGGCAAGGTGACCTACGTCAACGGCCAATGGGCCGGGCGCATGCCGTTGCAAATGGCCGTCACCAACTCCGCGAAGGGCCTCGAGTCCTGTGACGACGAGGCCACCTGGCTCCAGCGCGCCGGCGCCGACGGCTGGGAGCTGGTCTCCGTCACGGTCACTCCGGTGCAGGTCCCTGGCAGCCAGGAGACCCTCACCCGGCTGTACCTCAAACGCCGCCGGAGCTGACCGTCACTCCGTCCCCAGCCCGGCGCGCACCACCTGCGCGGCGGACACATCCCGCGCGAAGACGAGCCGCGCCGTCTCCACACTCCCGAGCAGCCGGCTCGCCGCGCCCAGCAGGTGGCGGCGTCCGGCGGCGGAGGACTCGGGCAGGAGTGCGTTGAGCAGCAGCACCCGGGCCACCTCCCCCGCCCCCACGGGCTCCCAGCGCGAGGCCGCGTCCCAGCCCAGCAGCCCCACCACGCGCAGCGAGGCCTCGCGGGGGACTCCCACGTTCCACGGCGTCCCGGCGGCCCGCCAGCCCTCCGCCTCGGGCCACACCGCCACCAGCTCGTCCGTCAGCACCGTGCCCCCGGCCCCCGCCCACAGCCCGCCCAGGGTGCTCTTCCCCGCCCCGGAATGCCCCGTCCAGAGCGCGGCCCGGCCCTCGTGCTCCACCGCCACGCCGTGCACCAGCAGGCCCCCGCGCCGCGCCAGCTCGCCCGCCAGCATCACCTTCAACACCGTGTCCACCGGGAAGCGGCCCTCGCCCGTCACCGTGGCGCTCCGGCCCTCGGGGGCGATGTCCGCCACGTAGTCCTCCCCCTCCACCCGCAGGCCTCCACCGGGGACAGGGCGGGGCTCGGGCAGGGCGCGCCCGCTGGACGCGGAAACCGGAGCCGCCGGACGCAGCACCCGGATCCGCGCCCGCGCGGGCGCCTCCGTGCGGAACGCCGGGAAGGCCCGGACGAGCGAGGCCTCCAGCGCCGCATCCTCACACTCGAGGGACACCGTCCAGCCAGCCAGCGAGAGCATCACCCCATGGGACGGAAGCACCTCACGGCAGGTCCGAGCACGAGCCCGGAATGTCGCAGCCGTAGTCGTCGGTGAAGGACACCTGCGCGAGCGCGACGAAGGGCTGCTCCCAGAGCACCGCGGGCGGCTCGTAGACGCGCGCACGCGGGGCCGCCACCGGCTCCTTCGAGTCGGGCGTGGGCGGGGTTCCCCCGGAAGCTGGCTCGCGGTCTCGCGTCAAGAAGGGCTCAGGAGAGGTGCTCAGGGGAACGGCACCGGGAAGGCGCAGATGCGGCCGTCCTGGGTGCCCACGTGGAGGCGCGACACGGTGTGGTCCACCGTGGGCGTGCCGATGGCCAGCGCGCCGGGCAGCGAGAGCTGCTTGCCGTCCACGCCGGTGGTGATGTCCAGCTCGTGCAGCTTCTCGTCCTTGCCGCCGACATAGAGACGCTGCACGCCGCCGCTCGTGAACGAGAAGGAGCCGGACGGGCTGGGAATGGGCGTGGACCAGAGCTTCTTCACCGTGGTGCCCGTGGTGCTGGTGGTGACGCTCCAGCGCTCCACCCTGCCCTCTGCATCGGTGGCGCCCAGGATGCTCACCACGAAGCCCCCATTCACCGGACGGGCGAACTGGGAGAACGCGGGCACCGAGGCCGACGGGCGGCTCGCCACGGACGCGCTCCAGGAGACCTTCATGCCCACCATGTCGACGCCGTACACCGTGCCGTCGCTGTTCGTCACGAGCGCGAGGTTCACCGCCGAGCCATAACGCACGAGGCCGAAGTCGATGTCCCCGAGCGACAGCCGGGCCAGCTCGGTGCCGGTGAGCGAGTCCAGGATGCGCAGCGAGGCCAGAGCGCCGCCGTTGGAGCGCACGCCCACGTAGAGCCGGTTGTACGCGTAGTCGATGAGCATGCCCCCGCTCACCATCCCGAGGTCCCCCGGGGCGTACGTCCACACGGGCGCGCCGGTGGCGGCATCGAGCGCCACGACCTTGTTACCGGTGCCGGTGCTCAGCCGGGTGGCGAAGAAGGCCAGGTCGCGCCCGGGGAAGGCCGCCTGGTAGGCCGCGTTGGTGGAGGTGGTGTCGTGGAGCTGCACCACCGGGAAGGACTGGATGGTCCCGAGCGGGGTGGTGGAGCGCCAGAGGAACTCCCCGGTATCGGTGCGGATGGCCTGGGTGTAGCCCGCCATGTCTCCGGTGACGATGTACTGCCCGGGCAGGCCGGAGAGCGGGACGATGGGAAAGCGGCTCTGCACGGCGCCCAGGAGCTGCACGGGCCGCCAGCGCTCGTTGCCATCCAGCACGAGCGTGGCCGTGTTCGTCAGGTTGGCCGTCACGCGGCCCGAGGTGTTGGAGCTGAAGATGCCCACGCCGAGCCTCGGTGATGGGCTGCTGCAACGTGGAGAAGCCCACGCTGTAGCACCACAGGGGCTGGCCGGCCGCGCGGCTGGTGGGCGTGGACTTCAGCCCGAGCGAGTGCGGCGCGTTGCCGGGCGAGTACCGGTACAGCGTGTCGTGGTTGTGGACCCGGTAGACGTAGGCCGTGCCGTTGGTGAGCCCGGAGTCCTCGACGGTGGAGGCCACGCTCACCTCGTCCGAGTACACCACCGTCGCGTTGCCGAGCGTCTCGCCCGCCGCGTAGCGCCGGCCCGGCTCGGGGGCGGTGTTGGGGGCGGTGCCCACGGCGCGCAGCACGAGCACCCCGTCATGCTCGGACGGGTTGGTCCACACCAGCGTGTTGCGGTTCTGCCCGGCGATCGCCACCAGGGCATCCACCTCGGGCACCGCGCGGTTGACGAAGAGGGTGACGGGCGCGTCCACGCGGAAGACGGTGGTGCCATCGGCCAGCGTGAGCCTCCATCTGATGGAGGAAGGCCGTATCCCGGGTGACGGCGCCGAGGGTGGCGTAGTCGAGCGTGAAGCTCCGCTGCTGGCCCGAGGTGATGCCGGACTGCCCGGTGGGGACCGTCCACTCGTACCCCCTCGGGTTGCTGGTGGTGGCAACCGCCATCCACCCACTGGTGTCGCTGGCGAAGGGGGTGGCCGACGCCTTGAAGAAGGTGGTGTCGGGCGTGAGCAGCTTCACCTTGCGGATCTCCACCGTGCCGCCGTTGTAGACGACGTAGCGGAGTGCGCGATTCGTGGCGCCGCCGATGAGGGAGGCGGGCTCGATGGAGAGCCGGTGCTCGACGATCCGCCCCAGCCCCGAGAGCACCCGGCTGGTGGAGAGGGGGACCCCCGCGCGCGTGGCGTCCGCATGGGCCTCGAACTGGAAGGTGGAGCCCACGGGCCCGTCCAGCTTGTACTTCCAGACGAAGCTGACGGACGTGCCGGCGCTGAGCGTCGTGGACTTCGCCGGCGTGGGGCCGCTCACGAGCGTGGGCACCGCGGTGCCGAGGAAGATGGGCGTCCGGGGCACCACGTCCCGGTAGTTGACGGTGGACGGGTTGCTCACGGTGAGCCGGAGCGTCACCGTATCGCCGGGGATGATGTTGGCGGGAAGCACCTCGGCGAGCGCCGGGAAGCTGCTCACGTTCACCTGTAAGGAGGACGTCAGCGCGGTGCTCACCGTGCCGTTGCCCGCCGAGGCCTGGAAGATGGAGGTGCCCTGCGCCGTGGACCGCAGCCTCGCGGTGAAGCTCCCGGTGGCTCCGGGCGCGAGGGAGAGCGAGGCCGGGGAGAACGCCGACACCACCGTGTCGAAGCGTGCGTCGCCCACCACGGCCGGGCCACTCGGGGTGATGCCCCCCTGGTTCACCAGCGAGCGGTTCACCACGACGAGCTGCACCGTGACGTCGCTCCCGAGCTGGAGGGTGCGCGGCAGGGCCGTGAGGGTGGCGGACAGGCCCACGCGCTTCCATCGGGCCAGCGCCGGGTCTCCGGTGAACGTGACGCCGCCGGGGCACGTGTCCAGGGCCATGCTCGACTTGTTGGGATTGTTGCCGCCCACCAGCGCGTCGGTGAGATCGGCATTGGCCGCGAGTCCCACGAGCCGCAGGGTGAAGCGCGCGGAGGCTCCCGGCGCGAGCCCCAGGGGCCCGGCGGAGCAGGAGCCCATCGCCCGGTAGGTGATGCGGCGCTCCTTGCGATCGATGGTGCTCACCGACCAGCCCGCCGGGGCGTCACCGCCGTCGACGTCATAGGCCGCACCGTCGATGGCGAGGCTGACCTCGTTGAGGTGACGGGTGCTGGTGGAGGCGTTGCGGACCTCGAAGATGAGCGAGGAGATCTCCCCCATCACCGCGGAGCCCTCCACCGGCGTGACGGTCCACGCGTTCTGGGCGAGCGCGGCGGCGGGCAGCAGCAGGGTCAGGAGCGCGAGCAGGCGTGCGTTCATGGCGGGGCCTCCTCAGCGATCCAGGGTGAAGGTGGCGGTGGTGAGCGGCACCCCATCGACGAAGAAGCGCGCCTCCCAGCTCCCGCTCAGCCCGTGGAAGGGGATGTTCGTCCCCGCCACCGGGAGGCTGAAGACGAGCTCGCGCTGCTCGGTGGGCACGGCCTCCACCTTCCGGGTGTGCTTCTCGTACGCGGCGGGGCCCGGGGCCAGGAGCTCCGCGTCCACCGACGCCGAGCCGACGATGCCGCTCACGCGCAGCCGCACCTCCACCGCCGTCACCTCCGACAGGCCGCGCGCGCCCTCGGGCACGTAGGTGACGTCCGCCGAGCCCACCAGCGGAGGCAGCGGCGGCGTGGGCCGCACTTGCGGCGAGAGGCCATTCCACGACACCTCCGCGGGCACCACGGGCCCGGACTCCGCGGGCGGCTCCCCTTCCCCACCCGGGAGCTCTGGAGGACGGGCTTCGTCACAGGCGGACAGCCACAGGACCACCGACGCCATCACGAGCGCTCTCATCGAAGCACCTCCTCCGCGTCCAACAGCCCATGTCCCGCGAGCCGCTCGAGGAAGTGCAGGCAGTCCCCGAGCACCCGCTCCACGTCCACGCCGTATTCGAGCGCCACCACGGCGGCGATCTCCCGCGCGGTGCGATTGCCGTCACTCAAGTCCCAGACGCGCGCCGCGGTCTCGTTGAGGCCCCGCAACATCCGCCCTTCCGCATCCAGCACCACGAAGTCCGCGCCGAAACGCTGGCCGTCCGCGCCCTCGCGCCTGCGGGGGATGCTGTCCGGGCGGAAGCTCATGCGCGCCTCCGTCTTCCGAGCAGCGCCGCCAGCCCGCGCTTCACCACCACGCGCCAGCGGCCCCAGCGCACCGGCCCCCGGTCCCACCGGCCCGGCCCGAGCACCTCGCCACCCCGGCGCACGAGGCTCACCCGCCCCAGCACCCGCTCGCGCGGCAGGGGCGGATCCTCTGCCCGGGCGTTGTCCCCGAGCAGCACGCACGTGTCCCCGTCACACCGGCGCACGCGGTGCACCACCAGCGCATGGGCGAATCGCGCGAGCACCACCTCGCCCGGACGCAGCTCCCCGGCGCACGGCTCCACCGCCGCCACGTCCCCCGAACGCAACGAGGGCCACATGCTGTCTCCCTGAATGGGAATCCAGCACGGGCCCTCGTCTCGACGTCCTTCCGTCCAGTCTGGCGGCATGACTGGAACGGAATTGTAAGGTCACATCCCCGACACATCAAACCGGCGGCCCCTCTAACCCCTTGAATTCTCAAGGGTCCCGCCGGTTTTTCCCCGTTTCTGAGACTCTTCCCGTCTCAGGAGGCAGCGGGAGCGGCCGGCCGGGCGAGCGCCTCGCGCACGGCGGAGGCCAGTTCCTCCAGGCGCACGGAGATGGGCTCCCCACCCGCCATGGGCTTGAGCTGGGCCTGGCCGCTCTCGCGCTCGTTCTGGCCGAGCACCAGCGTGAAGCGGGCGCCCGTCTTGTCCGCGCGCTTCATCTGGCTCTTGAGGCTGCCGCCGCGCGTGTCGAACTCCACGCGCAGACCCTCGCGGCGCATGCGGCTCACCAGCCCGAAGGCCACGTCCGCCGAGCCCTCGTCCGCCGCGGCGATGAAGAGATCCACGGGCGGGGAGAACTGCTGGCCGCTCTCCTTGAGCAGCAGGCAGAGCCGGTCCAACCCCAGGCCGAAGCCCACCGCGGGCACGTCCGGTCCGCCGAGGCTCTTCACCAGCTTGTCGTAGCGGCCACCGCCGCCCACGGTGCTGGCGGTGCCCAGCGCCGGATGCGAGGCGATGAACTCGAAGGTGGTGCGCGTGTAGTAGTCCAGGCCGCGCATGATGCGCGAGTTGACCACGTACGTGATGCCGAGCACGTCCAGCTTGCGCTGCACCTCGGCGAAGTGCGCGCGGCACGGCTCGCACAGCGACTCGGTGATGTTGGGCGCGGCGTTGGCGATCTGCTGGCAGCGCTCGTTCTTGCAGTCGAGCACGCGCAGCGGGTTCTTCTCCAGGCGCACCTGGCAGTCCGCGCACAGCTCGCTGGAGTGGGCGCGCAGGTGCTCCACCAGCCGGCTCTGGTAGCCGGGGCGGCACACGTCATCGCCCAGCGAGTTGATGTTGAGCGACACGTCGGTGAGCCCCAGCTTCTGCAGGAGCTGCACGACCATGTCCATCATCTCCACGTCCTGGGCGGGCTCCTTGGAGCCGTAGCCCTCGGCGCCGATCTGGTGGAACTGACGGTAGCGGCCCGTCTTCATCCGCTCGTAGCGGAACATGGGGCCCATGTAGAACCAGCGCGTCACCGGCTCCTGGTTGCTGATGGAGTGCTCGATGTACGCGCGCGCGGCGGGAGCGGTGCCCTCGGGACGCAGGGAGAGGCTGCGGCCGCCCTTGTCCTCGAAGGTGTACATCTCCTTGCCGACGATGTCGGTCGTCTCGCCCACGCTGCGCACGAAGAGCGCGGTGTCCTCCACCATGGGCGTGCGCACCTCGCCGTAGCCGAAGCGGCCGAACACCTCGCGGGCGGTGCGCTCGACGTGCTGCCACACCTCCACGTCGCCGGGGAGGATGTCGTTCATGCCCTTGACGCCACTGACCTTCTGACTCACGGAATCTCTCCAATCCGCCGGCCCATGCGCACCACCGCCTCGGGCTGGAGGCTGTCGTCCCACTTCACCCGCCCCGGCTCGAACACGAGGATGACGGTGGAACCCATCTCGAAGCGGCCCAGCTCTCCGCCCTTCTCCACCGCGAGGGCTGTGTCGTAGCGGTGCACCTTGCCCGGCTTGCCCTCGTGGGTGATGACGTCCTCGTAGGCGGCCTTGATGCGGGACACGCAGGTGGCGCCCACCTTCACCACGGCGCACTTGCCGGCCACGGTGTCCAGGTAGGTGACGAGCCGCTCGTTGACGCAGAAGAGCGCCTGCTTGTTCTTCACCGAGGCCGGGTTGACGGGCCAGAACTCGCCGGGGATGTACGCGTAGCCGGTGATCTTCCCGCCCAGCGGCGCGTGGATGCGGTGGTAGTCGCGCGGCGAGAGGTAGATGGTGGTCCACGCGCCGCCGTGGAAGGGCTTCGCGGCCTCCTCGTCACCGAGCAGCTCGCCCACCGAGTAGTGGATGCCCTTGGCCTGCATGACGCGGCCGTGCTCGGCGTAGCCCACCTGGGACACGGCGCCGTCCACCGGGGACACCACCACCTTCTCGCCCGGATCCACGGGGCGCGAGCCCGTCTTCAGGCCGCGGGTGAAGAACTCGGCGAACGTCGGGTAGTGCTCCAGGGCGTGCTCCGCCTCGGCCACGTCCACGTTGTACATCTTGGCGAACGCCTTGATGGCGGCCCGGTGCAGCGGAGCGGGCGCGGGCAGGCGGGTGGCCATCCCCACCGCCGTGGACAGGGCGGACTTGGGGAGGATGTTCATCAACTTCATGAAGGTCTGTTCGTTCATGAGACGGGTTCCGCGTGGGGTGTCTGGAGTGGGATGCGCGAGCCGGTTTCAGCGACCACCGTCGGTGGGGCCACCCGTGCCGCCATCCACGGGGATGGCCTGGATGGCGCTCCGGGGCACCTGGGCGAGCACCTTGCCCTCTTCGATGATCAACACCTGATCCTGCAGCGAGGCATACTGCTGGCGACACGCCGGGCGGTCCGCCAATTCCCAGCGGTCGCGGCGGCCGCGGCCCTTCACCTCGAGCGGCTCGCCCTTCTGGAAGCAGCCGGAGCTCGCCAGCACGGCCTCCGGGGCGCCGACCCCCGGCACGCCGGTCCCGGCATCGGCGGGGCCCGTGTCGGGAGCCTCCTCAGCCGGCTCGGCGGCAGAGGGAGCGGGCGATGGGCTGGAGCCCGTGTTGAAACCGGGGGGCATCTGGCCCGGCTGGCGAGCCTGGGCCATGGCATCGGCCTTGGCCTGCTCCTGGGCCTGGGCCTGCTGCTTACCGGCCTGGATGCGGGTGCGCAGCTCCTGGGCCGCCGGGGCGTCCAGGCTGTCCGCGGGCACCTGGTTCAGCAGGTCCTCCACCTGGGCCAGCTCCGGATCCAGGAAGGCGTCGTCGCCCTTCTCTCCGTAGAGCTTGCCGAAGCGCGTGTGCGCCTGGGTATAGGCCTCGGAGGGCTTGGCGGGCTTGCGGCAGGCCACGGGGGCCGCCGCCACGAGGAAGGCCGTCAGGAGACCGGCGAGGGTCCGGCTGGAAAGGAGGCTGTAGGGGCGCACGGGGCCGGTTTTCTACGCCATTTCCGGACCGCCGCGCCCCTTTTTCGACTCGGAGGGGGCCCTGTCAGGGAGCCCCGAACGTCTCCTCCCAGAGTATCTGTCCCTCGGGGGACAGGCCGAAGGTCCACAGGTCCGTCTTGCCCGCCCCCTTGGACATCGTCGTGCCCACCACCACCAGGCTCCCGTCCTCCAGCCGGGCGATGCCGGAGGCCGAGTCGTTCTCGGCGCCCCCGTAGGCCTGCTGCCAGAGCAGGCGCCCGTCGGCGGCGAAGCGCCACACCTTGGCCTCCCCGTCCTTGAGCAGTTCCTTCCACCAGTTTCCAGCCACGGCGAATCCCCCATCGGGGAAAACGGTAACGCCATGGCCTGCCCCCACCTCGGTCTGATCCGAGACATACTCCCAGAGAAGCTCCCCTCGCGGACCCAGGCGGACCACCCAGAAGCTCGGGTCCATCGAATCAGGACGGCTCAAGCGTCCGGTGGCGGCGAACCCTCCATCCGGGAGCAGGGCGAGCGCGTACAGCTCGCCCTGGCCTTCAGCCGGCAGCCGCGTCTCCCAGGTAGCCCGTCCATCGGACTCCAGCAGCAACAGTCTCGAAATCCCCGGCCCAGTGGTCGAGGTCTCCGCCGTCCCCAGGACGGCCACGCGCTGGGCCGGAAGCGCCACCAGCGCGGTGACGCGCGCGAGCCGCGGCAATTTCACGTCCCAGAGCACCTCGCCCCGCGAGTCCATCCTCACCACCCAGCCCTCCCGGTCCTGGGCTCCTCCCGCGACAATGGAGCCGTCCTCGAGCACCACGACGGCGTCGAGCCCATTGACGCCCTCCCGGCCCGGGGTGCGCTCCCAGAGGACGTCCCCTTCTGGGGAAAGCGCGAGGAGCCACTCCTGGAATCCACCTCCGGTCACATACTCCGTTCCAGCGACAACCAGCCCTCCTCCCTGCATGGAGGCGATGGCACGGCTCGCGGCCCCGAGCTTGCCGTTGCCCGCATGGGTCCGTTCCCAGCGCGGAGGCGGAGCCTTGTCGAATCGGAGCACCCAGGCGTGCGCCACTCCGGGCTGCCGGGAGTTGGTCTGCCCGACCACGGAAAAGCCGTTGCCGGTCGCGATGACTCCGTAGGCCGACTCATGGCCCGTGCTGTTGTCCCGCTGGACGTCTCGCGCCCACTCCACGTCCACCCCGCGCCCGAAGATGAGCGCGAGCACGAGCTCATGCCGGTACAGGTACAGCCCCACGAGCAGCACCGCGAGCAGCAGCCCCACCAGGACCGTCCGCCGCGTCCTCCCCCCACGCCTCGTCCTCTTGTCTTCCTCGAGGCTCATCGCGTTCAGCGCAAGAAGCGCTCCTCCCCCTCGAGCCACCGCGTCCGCAGCGGCTCCGCGAGCCCCAGGTCCCTGACGGCCTCCCGCATGCTCTTGTCGTCACAAACGAGGGTGAAGACGCGCTGCCACTCGGGCGTGTGCAGCCGGTTCTTCTCGGCCTGGCTGAAAGGGCGGACGAGGGGGGCGAGGTCGCTGTACTTCATGTCAAGCCATGGGCCGTTGTTCTCCCCCCCGATGTGACTGCTCAGGAAACGCATCTGCGCCTCGAGGTTGCCGCGCCAGGTGGCCAGCACGGAGACCAGGGTGCGACGCGAGAGAATGCGCAGGCGTATGGAGTAACGGCCTCCCTCGGGCCTGTGGTCCCGGAGAATTTCGGCCTGTTCGGCGGACGTCATCCGGCGCAGGAGCGCTTCCACCTGCCGGGTGAGCCAGGTAGCCCCCACGGCGCCCCCATCCAGCGCGGCGTCGAGCCGGTGGAGGTTGGGCCGGGTGCGCACCCGAGCCAGCTCGGCGCCATTCATGTAGCCGGCCGAGGGCACGGGGCGTTTGTGCCTGACGGGGTCATAGCCTGTTCCCCCGGGGGTGAACATGTCGCCCAGGACCATTCCATAGTGCCAGCGCTCGTCAATGGAGGTGAGCGCGGTGCCCGTGAAACCAGGGACACGGCCTCCCCGGACGTACGGAGGCTCGTCCTTGACGACAGCACTGGCCGAGAAGGCCGCGACGACGCCGGGCAACCCCTGCAAGCGGGCAATCTGGTTGAGCTGGGCGCGCGCCGCCTGGGAGACTCCCTGGTAGAGCGGCTGGATGAGCGTCTGCTCCTCGGACAACGTGCCCATGTCCCAACTGCGGGCAGGGTCGCCCTTGAGTGGACGCTGGAGTCGCACAAGCTCGCGCAGCTTGGGAAAGACATTGTCGAAGATGACCTGGTTGCCCTCGCGCATCATCCCCTGGAGCTCGTTACTGACGGTATCGGCCATCCGGCCCATGTCCTCAAGGCCTGGGTTCATGATGGCCACCTCATGCGCGCCCGTGGCCACGATGGACGCCGCGAGCGCCCACCGTGTTTCGAAGCCCATGTCGACCGAGTACCTGTAGAACCAGTTGTAGAAGTCCCGGCGCTCGATGATGCGCGTATAGCGGCGGAAGTTGTTCGCCATCAGGTTGTGGAGGCAGGCGTCCTTCCAGCGCTGGTTGCACTTCTCCCGGTCGCTCTCCGTCCACTCTCCTGGCGCGAGCGGAGCACCAGTGGCTTGACCCTCCGTCTTCAGCGTCGGCGTGTTCGGAGCGAGGCTCTTGCGCGCCGGGAGGATCTGCGGTTGCTGGGCCGCCCTGATCAACGACACGCTGTGGTTCGCGCCGGAAGGACAGATCGGCGCCCTGCCCTGGAACTGGCGCTCACAGCTCCGGCACTCAAACGTGGTCATGCGGCACGCCCCCCAGATTCGCGGAGCATACGCTCCCGGACGGGGCAGGCTCACCAGCCAGCGTGATGAACCCCTCCGCAGTGTCGCAGATGACGAAGCACGCCTGGTTGTCGTAGTCCTGCGGGGGCCCCACGCTCCCCACCGAGATGATGTACTTGTAGTGACCGTTCAGGCGCGTTCCACCCGGAGACGCGCGGGCAGGCCGTTGAGGTTGAACTCCTCCTCCTGGCCCGAGAGGCCCTCGGGGCCCACGTGCACCGCCGAGGCGAGCGTCTCGCGAGAGATGAGCTCCCGCGCCTCGTCCGTCACCTTGCGCACCCGGGCATCCCCATCCACCCACAGGCGGATGCGGTCCGTGTACCCGAGCGCCATGTCCTTGCGCGCCGCCTGCACCCGGGCGAGCAGCTCGCGCACCAGGCCCTCGTCCACCAGCGCTTCCGTCAGCTCGGTGTGCAGCACCACCACGCCCACGCTCGCGCCCGCGGCCGCGTAGCCGGGGTTGGCCTCCACCAGCACCTCCAACTCCTCGGAGGGGAACACCATGGACTCGCCGTCCACCGTCAGCGCCACCCTGCCCTGCAGCGCCAGCTCCCGCTGGAGGGCGCGGCCGTCGGCGGCGTCGAACGCCTTGCGCACCGGGGCCAGCTTCGGGCCCAGCCGGCTGCCCATGGCGCGCAGGTTGGGCCGGACCTTGTAGCGCACCACGTCCGCCTCCTGACTCGTCTCCAGGAAGCGCACCTCGTGCACGTTCAGCTCGTCGTTGATGAGATCCTTGTAGACGGCCACGCGCTCCTGCAGCTCGCGGCGGGCCAGGATGACGTCCGCGCGGGCCAGGGGCTGGCGCACCTTGAGCCGGTTGTCCGTGCGGACCTTGAGGCCCAGGGATACCAGCTCGCGCACCGCGCCCATCTCCGCCGAGAGCCCCTCGTCGATGAGCGCCGTGTCGGCCTCGGGGAAGCGGCCCAGGTGCACGCTCTCCGGCTGGGACGTGGGCCAGGGCTTGCGCACCAGGTTGCTCCACATCTCCTCGGCGAAGAACGGGACGAACGGCCCCGACATGGCCGCGATCGTGGTGAGCGCCTCGTACAGCGTGTAGTACGCGTCGAGCTTGTCCTGCTCCAGGCCCGGCGCCCAGAACCGGTCCCGGCTGCGGCGCAGGTACCAGTTGGACAGCGCGTCCACCAGCGCCACCATCCGCTGGGCCGCGTCGTACACGTGGTACGCGTCCAGGTGGCGCGTCACGTCGCGCAACGCGAGCTGCACCTCGGAGAGGATCCACCGGTCCAGCACCGTGCGAGCGCCCGGCTCGCGCCAGCCCTGGCTCTGGCGGATGGCGCGCCAGGGCACCTCGGTGGCGTCCGCGTTGCCCCGGGCCGGCGAGAAGCCGTCGATGTTCGCGTAGATGGTGAAGAACGAGTAGACGTTGCGCAGCTTGACCTGGAAGTCCTTCTGCAGCAGGCGCACGTTGCTCAGCGAGTGGCGGGTGTTGGACCACGTGGGGCTCGCCGCGTAGAAGAACCACCGGAAGGCGTCCGCGCCGGGAGCGCGGCTGGCCGGATCCTTGAGCACCACGCGCTCGGCGGGCGCCAGCCGGGGCACCTCCACCGGCATCACATCCGCGCCGCGCGCCGAGGGCGCCACGCCCAGCGCCTCCAGGTCCTTCTTGCCCAACAGCAGCACGCGCCGCTTGAGCTTCTTGTGGGCCTTCACCGTGAGGGTCAGCGCCGTGCCCGCGTTGTCCGGGCGGAACACCTGCACCTTCGCGCCCTCCTGGAGGTCCAGGCCCTCCAGGTCCTCGCGGGCGATGAGCGCCTCGCCGGCCACCCCGGGCACACCGGCCGCCTTGTCATCGAGCACGGCGAAGTCCATGCGGATCTCGTCGAGGATGATCTCCGGAGGGGTGTAGTTGCCCTTGGACTTGGACTCCTTCTTGCCCTCCTTGTCGGAGACGTGGCCGAGGACGATGCAGCTCTTGTACGGAAGCGGCCAGTCGCGCCGCGGGGTGATGCCCTGGCGCTGCTGGGTCTCCTCGTCGAACACCAGCGTGCTGATCATCAGCAGCGAGTAGAACCAGCCGCGCGTCTGATCGATGGCCTCGGAGATGAAGTCCGCGGGGAAGGCCTGGGAGAACTTCTCGTGCGAGCCCGGCGCATGGGGGTAGCCCCACTGCGCGAAGGGCATGCAGCCCGAGTCGAACCACACGTCCACCACCTCGGGCACGCGGGTGAAGCGGCCGGGGGTGCCCGGCTTCTCGTAGGAGATCTTGTCCACCCACGGCTTGTGGACGATGAGGTGCTCGACGCTGGTGGCGCCGGGCTTCTTGGCGAGGAAGGCCTGGAAGCTCGGCCTCCACGGCGGCCAGGTTGTTGCCGGGCTTCTCGCGCAGGGCCTGGAGCGAGGAGATGGCCTCCACCTCGCCCGTCTCCGAGTGGATCCACAGGGGCAGCGGCGTGCCCCAGTAGCGCTCGCGCGAGAGCGCCCAGTCCACGTTGTTGGCCAGGAAGTCGCCGAAGCGGCCCTCCTTGATGTGCTCGGGCACCCAGTTGACCTCGCGGTTGTTCGCGATGGCCTTGTCCTTCACGGACGTGGTGCGGATGTACCAGGCGGGGCGGGCGAACTGGATGAGCGGATCATCATCCGCGCGCCAGCAGAACGGGTACTCGTGGCGGTACTGCTCGACGAGCACCATCCGGCCGCGCTCCTTGAGCTCGCGCTGGATGTCCTTGTCCGCGTCCTTGACGAACTTGCCGGTGAGCTGGGGCACGTCCTCGGAGAAGGTGCCATCGGGGCGGATGGCGCAGAAGAGCTCCAGCGACTCGGGCTTTGCGAAGCGGGTGCGCTCGCGGCGGAAGGCCTCGTAGTCGTCCTCGCCGAAGGCCGGGGCGATGTGGACGATGCCGGTGCCGCTGGAGAGGGTGACGAAGTCGGCGCCGATGACGCGCCAGGCGGGCGAGTCCGTGCCGCCTCCCTGGAGCGGCAGCTCCGTGGCGCCCACGCGCTGGAGGTACACGTCATAGGGCGGGGTGTAGCGCAGGCCCACCAGCGCGCTGCCCTTGCGCGTCTCGAGGACGGGCAGGTCCTTCTTGAGCTTCTTGGCGAGCTCGTCGCGCAGGGCGGCGGCGATGATGAACTTGCGCTCGCCCGCGTCCACGGTGACGTAGTCCACGGTGGGGTTGACGGCCGCGTACATGTTGGACGGCAGCGTCCAGGGCGTGGTGGTCCAGATGAGCAGCGCGGTGTCGGGCGAGTCGCGCAGCGGGAAGGCCACGTAGGCGCTGGGGTCGTCCACGGTGCGGTAGCCCATGCCCACCTCGCCCGAGCTGAGCGCGGTGCCGCCCTGGGGCCACCACCAGACGACCTTGTGGCCCTGGTAGAGCAGGCCCTTGCGGTACAGCTCGGCGAGCGCCCACCACACGCTCTCCACGTAGCTGCGGTGGTAGGTGACGTAGGCCTCCGGCAGATCCACCCAGAAGCCGATGCGCTCGGTCAGCCGCTCCCACTCGTGGGTGTAGCGGAAGACGGACTCGATGCAGCGCTCGGTGAAGGGCTCCACGCCGTAGCGCTCGATCTCCGCCTTGCCGTGGATGCGCAGCTCCTTCTCCACCTCGACTTCCACGGGGAGGCCGTGCGTGTCCCAGCCCGCCTTGCGCGGGACGCGGTAGCCCCGCATGGTCTTGTAGCGCGGGAAGAGATCCTTGATGACGCGGGTCAGCACGTGGCCGTTGTGCGGCAGGCCGTTGGCCGTGGGCGGGCCCTCGTAGAAGACGAAGGTGGGCGCGTCCTCGCGGCCCTGGAGCGTCTGCTCGAAAATCCGCCGTTCCTTCCAGAAGGCGAGGATGCGGCGCTCGTCGGCGGGAAAGTCGATCTCGTTGGGGACGGTGGCGAACAGGGGGCCGGGGGACTGGGACATGGCGTCCCAGTGATAGCACCTGCCCGCTCGAACCGTCAGTCGAGAAAGCGGCGCCACCATCGCCGCGTTTCCTCGTGAGAGGCTCCGGGCCAGGACTCATGGCTGGGACATGGATACAACCAGGGCTCCAGCACACGCGCGAGCTCACGGTACGCGGGGAGGTCGAGGCCTTGGGTCAGGTCTCCAGCCTCGGGCCACGGGCCCAACGTCACCACCGCCCGCTCGCCTCCCAGCTCCTGCACGGTGACTCCGGGGGATGTCAGGTGGGCCCGCAGGCCCGGGGTCCCCCCCACTGCCCCCAGCACCGGGGGACCCAGGAAATTGAGCCAATGCACGCCATCGACCCGTGACCCCATGGAAGTCAGGCCGTGAGGCACATCGATCCCTGGGTAGCGGAACAACTCCTCGCGATTCCACGGGCTCGTGGCTTCGTCCGGAAGCTGGAAGGCGAGACCGGCGTGACCGGCGGAAAATGGGAGCAGCGACGCCAGTTCCAGGGCCAGCTCCCGCACCCGCCCGGGACCGTGTGCCTCGAGGTACTCGGTGGGCCAGGAGAAGCTCACGACGCTGACTTCTTCTTCCACCTGGGTCCGCGTACGCCAGGGCAGACGCGCCTGGTAGGTGAACCCATAGCCACTGACGCCGGAGTCTCCGCCCGTCAGGCGGACAGACCGTTCACACTGGCGCTTCAAATAGCGGTGGACGCTCTGCTCGTCTTCCAGGTCCTCGAGGAACCATTTCCCCCTCCGAGGCGGAGCAAGCTGCGCACGGAGCTGCGTCCAGCCGTACTCGTCCAGCGGAAAGGCTTCACCGTCCGGATGCCACCATTCGGAGAAGACGTCCGGCCCCTCACCTACCGCCTCGAGGTACACGCCGAGCGACCGGCGCACCGCCTCCGCGAGTTCGACGTGATCAAACGGGAGGAACAAGCCAAGCCGGATCACTTGGGGCAGCCAACGAACAGGCATGGCACCGTCCAGGGGCAGACCCTCACCCCAGCCCTCTCCCAGGGGGAGAGGGGGCATCCACGGTTCAGACGCCGAGGAACAGGCGCTTGCCGAAGTTCAGCGCCAGCGAGGCGTCGAAGATCTTCTGCGCGGCCGACTCGATGTCGTACTCCACGCGCAGGTACTCCACGGTGCGCGCCCCGGTGTCGCAGATGACGAAGCACGCCCGGTTGTCGTAGTCCCGCGGCTGCCCCACGCTGCCCACCGAGATGATGTACTTGTAGCCCCGGCGGATGCCGAACTTCTGCGCCACCACGTCGTGCACCTCGCCATTCCCGATGGCGAACGCCTTGCACAGGTGGCTGTGCCCGATGAACGTCACCTCGGGCAGGTGCTCCACGTACGGCGCCAGCTCCCGCGCCTGCTCCAGCGCGAAGATGTACTCGTACGCCTTGGGCTCCACCGGCGAGCCATGGCTGAAGCCCACGTCCCCGATCCGGTACGTGTACGGCAGGCTCTTGAGCCACTCCATGTTCTCGTCGGACAGCACCCCGGCCGACCAGTCCAGCGCATGGCGCGCCGCATCGTAGTAGTACGAGTAGTCCATCCGCCCGGCCACCGCGGCGTCGTGGTTGCCCAGCAGCGTCACCTCGGTCACCGAGCGCACCAGATCACAGCACGCGTTGGGCGAGGCCCCATAGCCCACGATGTCGCCCAGCGACACGATGCGATCCACCTTCTGCTCTTCGGCGACCCGCAGCACCTCCGTCAGGGCCTCGATGTTGGAGTGGACGTCGGAGATGATCGCGATTCGCATGGTGGGTTCTCGCCGGTGCCCACGTCCGGTCTTCAGCTACCGAACACGGCCCCTCGCTGCTCTTCGGAGATGATGCGCCGCAGCAGTGCCTGCGCGCTAGAATCCAGCGCTTCGAACTTCAGCCCCATCCCCGGCGGCCCCTTGTCATGCCGCTGCGGCCGGCTCCACACCACCGTCGCCTCGGCCATGACCTCGCGCACCTCGCCGCTGCTCAGCCTCAGCAGCGTGCGCCGCCCCGTATCCAGCGGGGTGTGCGTCTGCAGGAACAACCCACCCTCGCTCAGATTCGCGATCCGAGCGTAGAGCGTGATGTTCTCCGCCTCGCACCAGCACCGCAGGCGCGAGGAGTAACGTGCGTGCTTTCGGTTATCCGTCCGCAACCCCTTCGTCCTCCGCGATGCCTCGCCGTTGGGCGCTCCCCCAACGAGCTCTGCTCTTCCCCAGGTAATCAGGATTCGCGGGAACGAAGATTAAGGACAGCATAAAAATCCGTCAAGCAGCCTCACCCCTCCAGGGGGCCGAGGTCGTCGAAGTGCGTGAGGCGCTTGAACTCGGAGAAGCGGGTGCGGATCTCCGAGCGGGTCACCTCGCGCAGGCGCTCGAGGCTGAACTTCTCCACGGTGAAGGAGGCCATGACGCTGCCCATCACCATGGCGCGGCGCAGCGTCTCGCTGTCCACGTGGCTGGCGATGGCCAGCGTGCCCATGAAGCCGCCGGCGAAGGTGTCTCCGGCGCCGGTGGGGTCGAACACGTCCGCCAGGGGCATGGCCGGGCAGGCGAAGATGTGGTCCTGCTCGAAGAGGAGCGCGCCGTACTCGCCGCGCTTCACCACCACGCGCTGGGGGCCCATGCCGAGGATGGCGCGGGCGGCGCGGACGATGTTGTGCTCGCCGGTGAGCTGGCGCGCCTCGCCGTCGTTGACGAAGAGCAGGTTGACGCGCTGGAGCGTCTTGAGGAGCGCCGGCCGGCTGCCGTTGATCCAGAAGTTCATCGTGTCGGCGGCCACCAGCTTGGGCGCCTTCACCTGATCCACCACCTGGGACTGGAGGCTCGGGGTGGATGTTGCCGAGGAACACGTACTGGGCGTCGCGGTACTTCTCGGGCAGCCGGGGCGAGAAGGTCTGGAAGACGTTGAGCTGGGTGTCGAGCGTCTCGGCCTCGTTGAGCTGGAAGCCGTAGCGGCCCTTCCAACGGAAGGTGCGGCCCTTCTCGCGGGTGACGCCCTCGAGATCCACGCCCCGGGCCTTGAGGAACTCCAGGTGGGCCTGGGGGAAGTCCTCACCCACCACGGCCACCACCTGCGTGGGAGCGAAGAAGGACGCCGAGGTGGAGAAGTAGGTGGCGGAGCCGCCGAGGACGTCCTCCTTCAGACCGAAGGGGGTTTCCACCGAGTCCAGCGCGACCGAGCCAACGACGAGAAGAGACATGGGGCTTCCAGGGAGAAGGGCCTTCCAACCAGGCACGGGGCTCCCAGGGGACGGCCCGTGCCGTGGCGAGGTACGACTTTTCAGCCGGTCAGGTCAAGCAATCCGGACCGGAGCCACACTCAGGGTGTGGGGAGGACGGGCAACATGGACTTCAGATCATCGTCCGTGAAGTAGATGCCGCCGCCGAAGAAGAAGTCGCGGCCGGACATCATCCGGCGGGTGTTGGTGTCGCGCCGGGGATCATTGAGGAGGTCGTCCATGCCGGCCACGACGAAGAGCCGGTCGAACGCCTGGGCCCTCAGCGAGGTGCGGATGCGCGGGTAGCGCAGCTCGGCCACGGAGAAGTTGAAGGCGTCCACCGACAGCTTCAGGTGGTCCTTGAAGAAGTGGAAGTCCGCGCCCACGCCGCCGGTGGACTCGATGAGGCCGAAGCGCAGCGTGGTGAAGTAGTAGCGCTTGGCGAACTGGGCGCTGAACTTGAAGGACTCCTTGGTGATGGTCTGCTTCTGGATGACGGGCTCGCCCGAGGAGGGCGGGTTGGCCTGGACGTACTGCGTCTCGGTGGCCCCGCGCGGATCATCCACCAGTTCCAGCAGGTAGTACTTGTCCGGCTTGGGGGCCAGCCGCAGCGTCAGCATGTTCTTCGAGGTGCCCTGCGCCATCAGGTAGGTGGCCTGCAGGCCCACCTCGGCCTGGAGGCCGGTGAGCTTGGAGGAGAAGTCGGACAGGTCCTCCACGGACTCGGAGAGCTTCTGGCCCAGGCGCTTGTCGGTGAGCAGCGTGCCCACGGCGCCCTCGCCGTTCTTCACCTTGGTGGTGACTTCCTCGATGTTCGCCAGCGTCTTGTCCAGCCGGCTCATCGTCTGCTTGAGGCTGGCGACGCTGTCCTTCAGGTCCCCTTCCCCGCCGCTGCCCACCAGCTTGTTCACCATCGCCAGCACCTCGCGGGTGTCGCGGGTGATGAACTCGATGTTGTGGACGATGTTGTTGACGCTCTGCTCGTTGGACCGGGTGATGCCGCGCACGTCGGAGCTCACGCCCTCGACGTTGCGCAGGATGGCGTCCAGGCGCTCGGAGCTGGCGCGCACCGTCAGGTCCACCGCGTCCGAGACGCGCACGAGGTTCTCCACGATCCGCTCCATGGAGCCGGCGCCCTTGTCGCCGCCGAGCACGTCGCGCAGCGCGCCCGTCACCTGCTGGATGTCCGAGGTGATCTGGCTGAGCGAGGCGAAGACGGCCTCCATGCCCTGCACGTCGATGACCTTGCGGATCTCCGCCCCCTCCTTCAGGGGGGGCGCCAGCTCCGTGCCCGGGTTGAGATCCAGCAGGTAGTCGCCCAGCAGGGACTCCGAGCGCTTGGCCAGCGTGGCGTCCTCGAACATGGGGACGTCGCGGCGGATGCGCACCGTCACCTTGGCGCGGGTGCCCTCCAGCTTGATGCTCTCCACCTCGCCCACGGGAAGTCCGGCGATCTGGATGCGGCTCTTGGGCCCGAGGCCCGAGGCGTCCCGGAAGTAGGCATGGGCCTGGAGGGACTCGTCCTCACCCAACCCCCCCTTGCGGGTGAAGAGGATGAAGCCAAAGAGGAACCCTCCGGCGATGAGCACCAGCAGGCCTACTCGGAACGGTGTGACGAGCTTCTTCACCGGGTGTGACTCCTAATCATTCTTTCCGAACCAGGTCTGGAGGAAGACCTTGACGGCAGGGTGCTGGGAGGAGCGTAGCTGCTCCGGCGGCCCCTGCTCCAGGATGACGCCCTTGTTCAGGAAGGCGATCTGGTCCGCGATATTGAAGGCCGAGGCGATGTCGTGGCTGATGACCACGCTGGTGATCCCCAGCTCCCGCTGGGCCGCGAGGATCATCTCGTCCACGTAGTCGGTGGTGATGGGATCCAGGCCCGTGGTGGGCTCGTCGTAGAGGACGATCTTCGGATTCATCACGATGGCGCGGGCCAGGCCCACGCGCTTGCGCATACCGCCGGACAGGTCCGCCGGGAACTTGTGCTCGGCCGACTGCGGCAGGCCCATCAGGTCCAGCTTCGCGCGCACCAGCTTGCGGATCTCCTCCTCGGAGAGGCCGCGGTGCTCGCGCAGGGGGAACGCCACGTTGTCGTAGACGTCCATGGAGTCGAAGAGGGCCGCGGCCTGGAACACCATGCCGAACTTGTGGCGCACCCGCTCCAGCTCCTGGGCGCCCATGGGGACGATGTCCTCGCCGTCGATGACCACCGTCCCCTGGTCCGGCTTGAGCAGGCCGATCATGTGCTTCATCAGCACCGTCTTGCCCGAGCCCGAGCCGCCGAGGATGACGCAGGTGCTGCCCGCGGGCACGGTGAGGTTGATGCCCGTGAGGACCTTGTGCACGCCGAAGGACTTGTGCAGGCCGGTGATTTCAATCATCGGCCGGGGGTTCGTGTCGGCCATCAGTGCAGGAGCACCCCGACGATGAAGTCGAGGATGAAGATGGAGAGGGCGCTGGTGACCATGGCCTCGGTGGTGGCCTGGCCCACGCCCTTGGCGCCGCCCGAGGCGTTGAAGCCCTTGAAGCAGCACACGAGCGTCACCGCCAGACCGAAGACGGCGCCCTTGATGAGGCCCTCGTAGACGTCGATGGGATCCAACCACTGCTGGGTGCGGGTGATGAAGGTACCGGCGGACACACCCTGGGTGCCCACCGAGACGACGTAGGCGCCGAGGATGCCCGAGGTGTCGAAGAGCAGCGTGAGCAGGGGCACCATGACGAGGCCGGCCAGCACCCGGGGCACCAGGAGGTACTGGATGGGGTTGACGGCCATGGTCTCCAGGGCGTCCACCTGCTCGGTGACGCGCATGGTGCCCAGCTCGGTGCACATGGCGGAACCGGCGCGCATGGTGACCATCAGCGCGGAGAACACCGGGGCCAGCTCGCGCGTGAGGACGAGGGCCACCGTGGGGCCCACGAGGCTCTGCGCGTCGAACATCGCGAAGGCCCGCGCGGACTGGTTGGCGAACACCATGCCGGTGAACAGGCCGGTGAGCAGCACGATGAAGACGCTGCCCACGCCCACGAAGTCGAGCTGGAAGAAGAGGTTCTGCCAGCGGTAGGGCCGGCGCACGCCCCAGCGCACCACGTCCACCCCGAGGGTGACCAGGTGCCCCACCTCCTCCACCGTCCCGATGACACTCCGGCCCACGCCTTCGATGGACTGGGTCACCAGCGAGGGCGGCTTGGGTTGCTCTTCGGCGTTCTGTGCGTTCTCGGAGGCCACGTGGGGCCCTACTCTACGTGGCTGACCCGCCGGAACAAGCAAACGCTCTGCCTCCGGAGCCCCCCTCCGCCTCCAGGCACCCCAGGCATCCAGGCGCCCGCCCCCCGTCCATGACACGCCCTGACAAAGGGGTTTCTCCCGCCCGCGCTTGCCGTTATGTTCCGCCGCCCTTTTCATCCCCCTTCAAAAAGAGAAGCGAGAAGCAACACCCATGGCGACCCAACACAAGGTCGGCGGCGAGGTCGACGCGTTCTGTACCCGGTGCCGGCTCACGCTGGCCCACACCATCCTGGCGATGGTGGGCACGAAGATCGCTCGAGTCCGGTGCAACACCTGCAACGGCGACCACGCCTTCCGCTCCGCACCGGGAACCACTGACAAGCCGAGCCCGTCGGCACGCTCCAGTGGCGGCGGTACCGGCGGCACCAAGGCTCCCCGGGCCAGCCGTCCCACCGCCGAGGAGAAGATCATCATCTCCTTCGAGGAGCAGCTCGCGGGCAAGGACATCGCCAACGCCCCCCGCTACAGCCCCAAGGACACCTACAAGCCGGAGCAGGTCATCCAGCATCCCACCTTCGGGCTGGGCCTGGTGACGGCGGTGCGTGGGGACAAGGTGGACATCACCTTCAAGTCCGAGACGAAGACGCTCGTCCACGGACGCGGCGGCGGCCCGGCCGAGAAGCCCGCTTTCAGCCCGCCCAGCGCGAAAGCTACGGGCCCAGCGGACAAGCCAATCTCTGAGACAACGGAAGAGGCCGCTTCCCCGCCGGGCAACCCCGCCGAGAGTTGACAGGGACGCCAGGGAGGCTGGACGGTAGGCCCCCTCGTATGCGCGTGCCGGTCCTCCCACTGCTGCTCCTGCTCGCCCTGCTGCCCCCGGTGGCGGGAGCGGCGCCCTTTCCGGTGACGGCCACCCCCGCTCAGGTGGTGCTCGGCCGGGACAAGGCGGTGGTGGTGCAGGTGAAGGTGCCGCGCGGCACCCCTCCGCTCCGGGCCGTGGCCTCCACGGGCAGCCTGATGCCGCTGCCCGCCACCGCCCGGGGGGTTCATTCCTACCGCTGGATTCCCCCGGACATCCGCTACCCGCTGCTGGCGGTGCTCGCCTTCTGGGTGGACTCCGCCGAGGGCCCGCCGGAAGTCACCCCCGTGCACATCCCCCTGCTGGGCCGCACGGAGCTGGACGTGGTCACCGACGTGGGCGCGGGCGCCCAGGTGGTGGTGCAGGTGGCCGGCATGCGCTTCGGTCCGGTGACCACCAACCGCAAGGGCGGCGCCACGGTGCAGGTGGAGGTGCCTCCCGGCGTGCGCGAGGCGATCGTGTTCGCCACCGCCAAGGGCCAGCAGACGCGCCGCACCACCCCGCTCGACGTGCCTCCCGAGCGGCCCCTGGTCGCGGTGCTCAGCCCGGACGTGATTCCCGTGGACGGCACCGGCTGGTTGACGCTGCTGGGCGAGGCGCCCGTGCCCACCTCCCAGGTGGATCTCCGGGTGCAGGGCGGCGCCGTGGAGGAGCTGCGCCCGGGCGTGTTCCGCGTGAAGCCGGAGGCCGGAGCGAGAACCGTCGTGGTGGACGCCCACCACAAGGACGGCACCGGCGCGGCGCGCGTCATGGCCCCGGTGGCCGCCCCCATCCTCACCCACCCCACTCCCCCCCAGCCGTCCCCGGTGGAGCCTCCCGCCGTGACGCGCGCCCCGGGGCTGGACTGGAGCCGGTACCTGAGCTGGCACCACCTGTCCCTTCACCTGATGGCCGGGGGCTTCTTCGCGGGCGGTGACAACCGCGGCCCCCTGCTCTCCCTGGGACTGGGCTACCGCCTGCCTCCGCTCGGCGGCCGCTTCACGCTCGAGGTGGAGGGAGGCCTGCGCCAGCTCATGAGCCAGCCCCGCCTGGGCCCCGCCGGACCCCTGCTGGACTCGCGCGTGATGGGCGTGCCCCTGCTGATGTCCGCCCGAGTGCTGGCGTTCGAGCGGGGGCCCCTCTCCCTCCACGGCCGCGCCGGAGCGGGCCTCCTGTATTACGACCAGCGCGTGACGAGCACCTCCTTCGACGGGCAGCTCATCCAGCAAGGGCACACGTTCATGGGCTTCCTGGCCGCCCAGGCCGCGTGGCGCCTCGGCCCGGTGAGTGCACTGTTCGAGCTGCGAGGCAGCTACGCCGCGGCTCAGGCGCAACAGATCGATGCACAGCTCGGGGGGCTGTCCGCGTCCCTGGGCGTGAGGTACGCCTTATGAGCAAGCTCCTCCCTCTTGTCCTGACCCTGCTGTGTGCGTGCGAAACGGCCGTGACGCCCGTCCCGGAGTCCTTCCGGATCCTCGACATCACGCCCCGGGAGCACGTCAACGGCGAGCCCACGAGCATCACCGTGCAGCTCGACGTGGAGCCCCGCTTCCATGTGAACTACGGCGAGCAGCAGGCGCGGATGATCGAAAAGCCGGTGCTGGAGGCTCGGCTCGCGGACGGCCATCCCGCTGGACACGTACCTCGGCCATGGCCGGTTCCAGGGCACCCTGGGCCCGGGCCTGGCGATCGGGTTGCACGAAATCCGGGTAAAGCTGGGGGATGGGCGCGAGGCCTCCTTCCCCGACGCCTATGAGGTGAGGGATCCCAATGAAGCGCCGGCTCCGGTCGCCGGTTATTGGTTCGATTCCATCCCGGACCAGTACGTGAACGAGCCCTTCACCGTCATCATCCATGCCGAGGGCACCCACGCGGAGCGCTTCAACGGCAAGGTGACGGTGCTGATCTACCAGGAAGGCGTGCCCACCGGCTTCTCCGTCCAGACCAGCCGCTTCTCCCGGGGCGTGGTCCGCCACGACCTCTCCATCCCCGCGCCTGGCAACTACCTCGTCGTCGTCCAGGACGCACAGAACCGCAGCGCCACCTCGAACTCCTTCCAGGTGCATGCGAAGAACTGATTCAAGAGACTCATGAGCACGGAACCTTCTTCTCCCTTCACGTGGCAGTTCAATCTCGGGCGCATCCCCGTCCTGGTCGAGCCGAGCTTCTGGCTGATGACGGCCATGTTCGGCATGCTGGGAAGCAGCGGGGGCTGGCAGACCGTGGTGTCCTGGATGGTCGTGGTCTTCGTCTCCGTGCTGATGCACGAAGTCGGGCACGCGCTCATGGCCATGGGCCTGGGCTGTGACGTCGCGGGCATCCGGCTCTACATGGGCGGAGGCCTGACCTACTTCGACCGGGCGCTCAGCCGCTGGCGGGACGTGGCCGTCTCCGCGGCCGGGCCCCTCACCGGCTTCCTCTTCGGCGGACTCATGTTCGCCGTCTACGTCTTCGTCCCCCCGAAGAGCTACATGGGCCACGTCATCCTCCGGCAGCTCATGTGGGTGAACTTCGGGTGGGGCATCATCAACCTGCTGCCGGTGCCTCCGCTGGACGGAGGCCACATCGCGCGCGGCGTGCTCGGGCCCACCCGCCAGCGCATCGCCCTGTGGCTGGGTGTCATCACCGCCGGCTGCGTGGTGGCCCTGGCGCTGAACTTCCGCGCCTTCTTCATCGGCTTCATGTTCGGCATGTTCGGCTACCAGTGCTGGCAGGCCCTCCAGGTGACGCAGGACATCAAGCCCATGGAGCCGGTGAAGGTCGCCGAGGTCGAGCCGGATGCGCTCGCGCGCGGCTGGAAGGCCCTGCGCTCGGGCCATGAGAGCGAGGCGGCCCGGCTGGGCCACCTGGCCCTGTCGGCGGCGAAGCCGGGCGAGGAGAGCAACGCGGCGAGGGATCTGCTCGCCTGGGTGGCGCTCTCCGAGGGCAATGCCCGCGCCGCAGTGTCCCACCTGGAGAAGGTGCAGCCGCCCGAGGCCGCGCGGCCCTACAGCCTGGCCATGGCGTTCGAGGCGACGGGCCTGCACGAGCGCGCCCTGCCCCACGCGCTCGCCGCGCTGGAGAAGGAGCGCACGGAGCCGGTGGCCGCGCTGGCGGTGCGGCTGCTGGTGAAGGCGCAGCGGCTGGACGAGGCCGAGGGCCTCGTGCGGGAGTTCTCCTGGAAGGCCCCGGCGAAGCGCGACACGCTGCTGGCGGACGTGGCGGTGGCCCGGGGTGACTTCGGCGCGGCGGCGGCGCTCCACGCGAGCGCCTTCGAGGCCGCGGGCAATGCCGAGGACGCCTACCAGGCCGCCCGCAACCACGCGCGCGCCGGCCAGGGGGCCCAGGCCTCCGACTGGCTCGATCGCGCGCTGGAGGCGGGCTACGACGACTTCGAGGAGCTCGGCCGGGAACCCGCCCTGGCCGAGGCCCGCTCCGTTCCGCGGATCGCCGAGCGGATCGCCCGGCGCGGCAAGGGCGTCGCCTAGAGGGCGGGCACCGGCCAACCGGCGGGATAGGTGAGGTACGCCGTCCCGGCGGAGGCCTGGAGCCAGAGCGGCTCGAACTGGGAGCGCAGGTAGGTGCGCTGGACCGCGGCGTCCGTGGAGGCCGCGGGATCATTGATGATCGGGTTGCCGGACGCGTCGAAGCCCACCAGCACCAGCAGGTGGCCGGCGGTGGAGCTGATGGGCGCGCCGGTGAGCTGCCCGCTGCCCCAGGAGATGCTGAGGATGGCGGGCACCCCGGCGGAGATCCACGGCTCGAGCTGCGCCAGGCTGCTGAAGCGCGTCACGTGGGACTGGAACCCCTTGGAGGCCGAGTAGGCCGTGTTGAAGGGCCAGTTGCCGTGGCCGCGGAAGACCCAGTCATAGACGCCGCTGACGGCCGCGCGCACGTGCGTCTCGCAGGCGCTCGTGGTGTCACCCGCCCAGTAGCGCAGCACCATGGCCGAGGACGTGGGGCTGCACCAGACCTGGCCACCGTCCGGGTAGACCATCTGCGAGCACTCGGGCACCGCGAGCACCTGGTTCCAGTGGGCGGGGTTGCCCGCGGAGACGGCCGCGGTCCTGTCCGGCGAGGTGGAGAGGGCCACGGAGGCCGCGCGCACGCGCGACAGGGCGGTGCCATTCGCGCTGAAGAGCCGCACCTTCAACTGGAAGGCCGTGGCCGCCGCCTTCTTGTTGGTGACGACCAGGGTGTCGATGCCCACGTAGCCGTGGGTGTCCGACTGCGAGCCCGCCGAGTGACGGCGCACCGTCGAGTAGTCCGCGGCCCACACGCCCAGGTTGTACCACTTGGTCCACACGCCACCGACCTGCGCGCGGATCTGCGTCTCCACCCAGGTGCCCGTGGGCGTCTCCGCCTCCCAGGACGCGATGGCCTCGCGGAAGGCGAAGCCGGCGTTCATGACGGGGCTGGTGGCCTCGCCGACGCGGAAGCTGCCACCGTTATAGAAGTTGCCGCCGTTGTAGGCACCGGGCGCGTAGGGATCCGTGCCGGCCACGGCCGTCTGGGGATCCACCTGCAGCGAGCCATCCGCCGCCAGGGTCACGCCACTGCGCTGCCACGAGGAGAAACCACCCTGGCTCGCCGCCCAGCGCGAGAAGCCACTCTGGCCCGCCAGCGCCGGGGACACCCACGTGAGCGTGACGAGCACCACGAACACGGCCGTCTTGAAGTTCCGCATGAACCGCCTCCTGAAATCGGGGGGGTTCATGTTTTACTTACTTTCCAAGAAATGACCACTGCGGTTCGCGGACAACCGTTCGATGCCGGGCGCGAACAGCCCCGAGAGGAGCATGAGCCACGGGCCCGCCGAGGTGCATCGGCGGACCCGCCCGCGCACTACCAGGGGGCGAACACGTTCTTCACCCGGCCGATCACCGGTTCCAGCGCGGGGTAGTGCCGCATCAGGACCGTCCGCATCGTGTTGTCGCTCACCCACTGGCGGCCGGCGGCGGTGTAGTAATCATCCGTGTACGCCGTGGTGAAGAACCGGTCGCTCTTCAGCCGGCGCGAGGCCATGAGCAGGAAGATGCGGAACGCCGTGTCGCTGAAGCCGAAGCCCTTGGGAGGCTCCTCGGCGTAGAGGCCCACCATCAGATCCACGCGGTCCACGTCCCCGTAGACCTTCTGGAGCTGCTGCTGCCAGACCTTGTTCGAGGTGAGCTGGGCGAAGGACTTGAAGCGCGGGGTGCGCAGCGCCTCGCGGAAGTCGTTGTACCGGGGCACGCCCCGCTCCCGATCCCGCAGGATGTCGATGGTGGCCAGATCGATGCGCTCCGCCCCGCCGTCCCCCGTGAGCTGCGTCTCGTGGTCCCGCAGGAAGTCGGGATAGTTGTGCAGGGTGAGCGCCCCCGGGTGGGTCATGCCGAAGGAGAAGAACAGATCCTCCATCGAGCTTCTCCTGCTGGGCCTTCCGCACCCTGGCACCCGCCAGCTCGCGGATCGGCTTGAGCCGCGGGAACCGGGGATCCGACAGGGAGCGCAGGGGGACCTTGTCGGGGATCAGCGGGTGCATGCGGTAGACGGACGCGAACTCCTCCGTCATCGCGTAGTCCACCTCGAAGTGATCCGTCGGGGAGCCGAGAATCCCGTGCTGCGTCTCGGAGTCCTTGACGGCCAGCTTCAACAGCCGGGACACCTTCTGGGTGGCGAGCCCCGTCCAGTTCGAGTTCATCGCGATCTCCAGGGCCGGGTGGCCGAGGATCGCCGGAGTCCACTCCACCGTGTGGATCTTCGCCATGAGCGCGCAGTTGACGAGCCGCGCGTGCTGGTAGAGCTGCTCGTCACTCAAGGTGGGATTGACCTGCTTCAGGCGATCACAGATGGCGTTGTGCTCCAGGGTGAACAGGGTGTGGAGCATGCTCAGGCCCACCCACCAGCCCCGGGTCGACCCGGTGAGGTCCAGGCCCGTGGAATCCAGCGGCAGGAGCCGGTCCTTTCCGATGTGGAGCTTGCCGTCCACGCGGGAGCGGAGCCTGTCGGCTTGCGCCGGCTCTTCGCCGTAGACCTGCGAGGCGTCCCACCAGTGGGTGCGCTGGTTGGCGAAGGCAGGTGGAGACTTGCCGGGCATCCCAGGCGCGGAGGCCAACGTGCGGGGCACGCGCATCTGCTTCTCGTGCCAGGTGTCGTGCTCCGGGAGGGGAATCGTGTGATCGTTCTTCCGATCCTCATCCCGTACGTGCTCGAACCAGTCATGGACCTGGAACTGGATCCAGGCCGCGGCGAGCAGGTTGAGCGTCGTGGCGGGCTTGAAGGTGTCGCGCGCCAGCAGAAGGCGGCTGACCTCGCGGGGACAGGGCTTGAGCAAGGACGTCTGCTTCGTCTCCGGGATGATCCGGCCCGGATGGAAGTTGCGCCCGAAGCGCCGCCCCTTCATCCCCATCAACGGTTTGTCGAGGTCCATCCTGGAACCATCCAGGCTGCGCCACCGAAGGGGCTCGCTCCCCTCCTTGTCGCCCACGGGCTCCTGGGGCTCCAGCGCCGAGGTGCTGTACAGGTTCTGCCAGCGCAGGCGGTTGCGGAGGGCCCAGAGAGACATGACGGCGATGGGGGTTGGCTGCTTGTGCCAGGCCCTGTGCTTCGAGAGGCGCTCTAGCACGGGGGTCAGCAGACGCGTCTTGAAGGGGATTGGGGTGGATTGCATGGCACTGCCCTCACTCCACCGCGGGTAGATGGGGGGCGGCCCGGCCGCGGTGGAAGCCGGATGCCGCTGTTCGAAGGGGGGATGGGTTCAAGCGTTGATGTTGGCCTCGAGGATGCTCGGCTCGATCCGCCAGAGGGCCGGGGACTGCCGCTCCACCTGGTACTGCAGGGCCTGGAGGCTCGTCCTGGAGGGACCGCATGGCGGCGGCCCCTTCCCTGTCCAACGCCAGGTACGAGAAGTCCTCGAGGAGCGACGTGCGGTGCACGTTCAGGATGAAGTTGGCGTTGACGAGGCGCTGGTAGACATCCACCGGCAGGCGCTGGCCGTTCTTGTAGACGCGCACCGGCTGCACATGCGGCCAGAGCTGGTAGTGCCACAGGCCGGTGCCCAGGGACTCGTGCTCCACGGACTCGAGGTAGATGATCGCGGCGATCAGCCGGGCCGCGCTCGAGACGGTGGGATTGCCGCCGATCAGCCTCCGGGTCCCGTTGGGAAGCAGCGCGTCCAGCTCACTCAGCCAGCGGCCGAAGTCCTCATCCCGGCGGAGCCCATCGTCCGTGTAGTACAGGCTGAGGTAGCGCTCCGCATAGGCGTGAATCACGTCGAAGAGCTCCCGGCGGTTGTCCAGGACCGGAGTGGCGAAGCCCACCTCCGGGCCCAGGATGCCGCGCTGCCGTGCGTCCTCCAGTGGATCGAACCGGGAGATGTCGAACTGCTCGTGGGTGTCATCGAGCAGCCTGCACATCTCCGGGTACTCGAAGCTGAAGATGTCCCCGTAGTCGCCGCCCGGGGTGAGCTGGCTCTTGATGGCGAGCAGGTTGCTGTCCTGCGTCCCATACACGTGAGGCCACAGCAGCCGGCGCACGGGGTGGTTGGCGGGAAGGCCATTGCGTGTCGCGATGGCGGCCGCGGAGCCTCCGATGAGGTGGACCCAGTTGAGGTGGCGCACCAGCGACATGTGCGTCGTGGCCGCGCACAGCGCGATCTTCCGCGACAGCTCCCACTTCGAGTCCCCCGGCTTGGAAACGCCCAGCTCGGAGTCGATCCGCTCCACCTGGAGCCGCTGCTCGCCGTCCGTATGGAACAGGACGTGAACGCCCAGGGGATGGAGCCCGTCCTTGTGCCCGTAGTGTTCGAGCTTCCGGAAGTCCCACTGGTAGCCGCCCTGTGAGGCCTTCTCCAGGTAGCAGGCGTAGGGGCTCGCCACGGCCAGACGCGCGAGATCGACGTCACCGGTATATTCCGCGGGAAGCTGGGGATCCTTGAACAGCTTCCGGTGGCCCGGGGTGCAGGCCGTGCCGATCGCCTTCCAATGATCCGCGTCGATGGCGGGCAGTCCCGCCTGCGTGGGAGGAAGCCAGCGTTGCAGCACCTTGTCCTGGAACCAGTAGATCCGCTGCCGCAGCCAGGAGCGGAAGGCAGGCACCGAGCGCCACACGCGCCAGGAGACCTCATCTTCGGGAAGCCGATGGGCGACCCGGACCTTCCTGACGGGAATCTCCCCCAGCAGGGTCTTGAGGCTGATCGTCTCGAGCTTCTTCCCGGTCTCCCGCGGAAGGGGGATCCTCACCACCCGGTTCTTGCTGAACTTGAACTTCGTCCATCCATTCCAGATGGAGCGCCTGCACGCCCAGAGCGTCCTCACAATGATTTGTCTGGAATTGTCGATGAACCGCATACACGTCTCTCCTTCTTCCGGCCTCGGCCGAAAGCCATACACGATGGGAGTGATTGGAAGGGTGGGCCCCGAAAATGCTCACCCATTGAGAAGGAGAGGATCGGCCTTGAATGTGACCCGGGGGTGCTCAGGGGAGCTGGGCGGGGCTCGCTTCCCGCGCGACCAGGGCCCGGGCGTCCTGTAGGTCGGGCGAGTCTCCTTCCGCGCCGAGCCGGCCGATCAGCCGCGTGAGGAGCCGCCGGGTCAACGCCGGCTTGCCCAGGTCCCGGAGCATGCGCCCCAGGCTCACCGTGGCACGCAGCTCGAAGAGGCCACCCGCTTGAGAGCGGGCCACCGCGATGGCACGCAGGAAGCCCTGTTTCGCCTCGAGCACCCTCCCCTGGGCCCGCAGGAGCTTCTCCCATCAGCCGATGGAGCTCGGCCTCGCAGCCGCGCTCCCCTGTCGTCTCCACCCAGTCCAGACCCTGACGGGCCGCCGTCAGTCCTTCCTCCACCTGTCCCAGCTTCAGGTGGAGCTCCGCGAGCACCGCGCAGTTGTTGGGCATTCCCGCCCGGACGCCCCGGGCCAGCCATCGCTCGATGCCCTGCTTGAACTCATCGAGATGATCCTCGGGCCGGCCCAGCTCGGACAGGGCCCAGAGCCGGATGAGCTTGGACCAGGAATTCCACAGCCAAAAACCCCGCTCGCTGGAGATGGCGATGGCCTCGTCCGCCCATTTCAAGGCGAGGTGCGCGTCCCTGCGGAACTGGCTGGCCGCGGCCATATAGGTCAGCGCGTAGGCCAGGGTGTGGGGGTGGCCGATGCGCCGGGCCAGTTCCAGGGATTCCCAGGCGCGCTGCCGGGACCGCTCCGGCTGGCCGAGCAGCGCGAGGACGATGGAGGTATGGGCGAGCGCCGACGTCATCGGGTTGGTCAGGTACCGCACCGCGAGCACCCTGTGCTGCTCCAGCTCGAAGTGCGAGACGGCCATCGCATGCTCGAAATATTCCAGGGACTCCCGCAGCCGGCCCCAGAAGAAGAGGTTGGTGGCCAGCATCCGGTACCCCTGGGCGAGCATCTCCTGGTTGTGCTGCCGCCGGCCCAGGTCCACCAGCCACTCGGCCAGCTCGTGCGCGAGCGGATATTCCCCTCGCGCGAAGTGGTAGGAGTAGATGCCCCAGTACGCCAGCTCCAGCCGGGGCAGCGCCTCCCCCATCTGGTAGAAGAGCTCGCGCACCCGGGCGAACGTGCGCTCCACGTCGGGGGCGCGGTAGCCCCGCATCTGCACCAGGGAAATACCCAGCGCGACCTGGATCTGCAGCTCATCGCGGCGGCGTTCTTCCGAGTCCGGCAGACGCTGCATCAACTTCAGCGCCCGGGAGAGGTACCCCACCGCTTCCGTGTAGGCGGCTTGCAGGGCGGCTTGCCGCCCGGCCTGGGCCCAGTAGTGGAGGGCCGGCAGGAGCTCGCCCGCCTCCGTGTAGTGGTGCGCGAGCACCTCGGGCCGCTCCCGCACCTCCTTGGGCGAGTGCTCCGCCAGGGCCTGCGCGATGCGCAGGTGGTACTGGCGCCGCACGCCCCGCGACAGGGACTGGTAGGCGGCCTCCTGGATGAGCGCATGCCGGAACTCGTACTCGGTCCCGCCCAGCTCCCGTTGCACCTGGAGCAGCCCCGCGTCCACGAGCCCGGAGAGCTCGCGCTGGAGCACCGCGTCGCCGTGCTCCGCCAGGGCCGAGAGGAAGGAGAACGTGAAGCCGCGGCCCACCACGGCGCACAGCTGGGCCAGCCCCTTCTGGCGCGAGGGCAGCGTATCCAACCGGGCCAGCAACAGCTCATGCAGGGTGATGGGGATGGAGTGCGGCAGGCTCTCCGGCGCGCCGCCGGAGAAGGAGGCCCGCTCCAGCACCATCCGCGTCATCTCCTCGATGAAGAGCGGAATACCGTCCGTCATGCTCACCATCTGCTGGACCATCTCGGCCGGCAGCTCCCGGGCCCCGGGCACCTCCTTCACCAACGCCACGGCCTGTCCCGCTGGCAGGCGCTCCAGGGTGATCTGGTGGTCCCAGGGATGCCGGGGCCAGGAGGGCCGGAACTCCGGGCGGGCGCTGAGGACGACCAGGAGCCGCTCCCGCTCGATGGAGTCCAGCGCGTAGCTCAGGAACTCCAGGTGGGCGGAATGGGCCCAGTGCAGATCCTCCACGGTGACGAGCACCGGCCGCTCCCGGGTCCGCTGCAACAGCAGATGGCGCAGCGCCTCGAAGGCCAGGTCCCTGCGCCGCTCGGGGATGAGGAGCTGGAGCGGGGAGCCCTCGGGCAGAGGCAGGGCCAGGAGCTGGCCGATCAGATGCGCCTGCTGGGCCGGGACCCCCTGCTTCCCCAACTGCTCCTCCAGCTCCCTCAGATGCCGCTCGGGAGTGCCCTCCACGGACAGGTGGACCATGTCCTGGAGCAGCTCGATGACCAGCGAATGGGCGCGGGCGTTGAACCGGGACCAGCACTGGATGGGGATCCACGTGACCGCCTCCGGAAGCACGTGCTCACGCAGCTCGAGGATGAGGCGGGACTTGCCAATCCCCGCCTCGCCCCTGAGCAGCACGGACGCGCCCTGCCCTCGCCGGGCCCATTCCCACAGCTCCAGCAGCCGATCCAGCTCCCGCTTGCGCCCCACCAGCGGCGTGAGCCCGCCCGCGGCGAGCGCCTGCTCTATCCGGGTGGCGGCCGGCCTCTCGCGCAGCACCCGGTGGACCGCCATGCGGACGCTCCCGGCCAGCCCGTCGAAGACCCGCGTCCCGATCGGCTCGGAGACGAAGCCCCCGCGCACCAGCCTCCAGGTCGTCTCACCGATCACCACCTCGCCCGGCCCCGCCTGGCGCGAGAGCCAGGCGGCCATGCCGGGGGCCTCTCCGTGCGGAGCCGGTGTCCGCTCCCTGGGGTCCAGCGAGACGTCCTGCAGCGCCACCCTGTCCGTCTGGATGCCCACGCTCACGGCCAACGTGGAGGGCAGGTACGGCAGTTTCCGCCGCAAGGCCGCCGGGAGATTCCTCACGAGGTGCAGCCCCGCGTGCACCGCCCGCTCCGAGTCGTCCTCCCGCACCTGATTGCACCCGAAGCACGCCAGCATCCCGCTTCCCATGTACTGGGGAGGGCAACCCCCGTGCCGCTGGATGAGCCTCCGCACAGTCCTGCTGGAAGACCGTCTCCAGCTCGCCCAGATCCTCGGAATCGAGCTGTTCGCCGAGGCCGCTGCCCGTGAGGCCCGTGAGCCTGCAGGACACCAGCGACACCTGGCGGCGCTGGGACTCGATGGAGGAAGGCCTCGCCGCTCCGGGCCTGGCCTCGGAGGCGAACAGCGATTCCAGTTCGTGCAGCTCCTCGCGCAGCTCCTGGGCTGTCTGGAAGCGCCGGGCGGGCTCCTTGGCCAACGCCGTGGCCACCAGCCCCTCCACCCTCCGGGGAATCTCCGGGCGGAAGCCGCGCACCGAGGGCATGGGCTCGCCCGAGCTCACCCGCGCACGAAGCGCCTTGGGGCAGGCATCCTGGAAGGGAAGCTTCCCTGTGAGCATCTCGAACAGCACCATTCCCGCCGCCCAGATGTCGGTGCGCTCGTCCTGCGGCTCGCCCCGCCATTGCTCCGGGGCCATGTAGGCCGGCGTTCCCGCGACCAGCACCCGCTGGACGCCGGAGAGGTCGTTGGCGATCAGGTGGGCCAGCCCGAAGTCGAGCAGCTTCACCACGCCGTGCGGGGAGATGAAGACGTTACTGGGTTTGAGATCGCGATGGATGATGTGGCGCTCGTGCGCGTGGACCAGGCCCGCGGCGATGGAGTCCAGGATCTCCAACGCACGCCGCGGCCCGGGCAGCGGCCCCTGGAGCAGCTCGGCCAGCGAGTCGCCCTCCAGACACTCCATGACGAGGAAGGGGATCCGCGGCTCACCGGGGATGCCGAGCCACTCGGCCACATCGAAGATGCGGACGATGTTCTCGTGATCCAGCCGGGCGATGGCCCGGGCCTCCTGGAGCGCCAGGCGGGTGAGCCCCCGGCGGGGCAGGAGGAACTTGAGCGCGACGATGCGCTGCAGCTCCTCGTCCCAGGCCTGGAACACCTCCCCCATGCCTCCCCGCCCCAGCAGCTTGCGGATCTCGAAACGCGAGCCATCCTTGCCGCCGAGCCGCTCCCCGAGCCGCGGCATCCGGGGCAACGGCTGCACGACGAGGAGCTCCTTCAGGAAGGAATCATCCAGATCCGAGTTCCCCGATAGGACGACATACCCGCTCGTGAGAGGAGCGAGGGTGCCGCCTTCGTGACCGGATTCGTTGCGCATTCGAGCCCCCAGCGCATTCCCAGGCATTTCCGTTCTCTGGGAGAGCGCTCCAGCATGGAAGCTATGAATGCTGTGACTGGGATGTCACGTTGCGCGGACTCATCCCCGTGCACCGGTACGGCCTGACAGCGGCCCGCCTGCTCAGTCGAGCAGCTGCATGAGGTCCGCCCGGGTGATGGCCGCGGCCCCGGAGGCCCCGCCGAGCGCGGACTCGAAGAGCGCGCGCTTCTTCTCCTGCAAGGTGAGGATCTTCTCCTCCACCGTGCCCTGGGACACCAGCCGGTACACCATCACCGGCTGCTGCTGGCCGATGCGGTGCGCGCGATCCGCCGCCTGCGCCTCCACGGACGGGTTCCACCACGGATCCACGAGGAAGACGTGGTCCGCCGCCGTGAGGTTGAGTCCCGTGGCGCCCGCCTTGAGCGAGATGAGCATCACGGGAGGGCCCTTCGGATCCTGGAACGACGCGGCCACGGCGCCACGGTTGGACGTGCCGCCATCCAGCCGGATGAACCCGATGCCCGCCTCGCGCAGCGCCGGCTCGATGAGATCCAACATGGACGTCCACTGCGAGAAGACGAGCGCCTTGTGCCCCTCCTCCACCGCGGTGCCGATCGCCTCCAGCAGGGCCTGCACCTTGGAGGACGTCTGCGCCTGCTGTCCCGGCACGAGCGCGGGATGGCACGCGGCCTGCCGCAGCCGCAACAGCGCCTCCAGGGCCTTCAGCACACTGCCGCCCTCCTCCAGTTGCGACACCACCTCCTCGCGCGTGGCGGCGTACACCGCGTCATAGACGGCGCGCTCGCGCTCGTTGAGGGTGACGTGCAGCACGGACTCGGTGCGCGGCGGGAGCTCGGGCGCCACGTCCCGCTTGAGCCTGCGCAGCACGAAGGGACGGATGCGCGCGCGCAGCCGCTCGGCCGCGCCCTTCTGGTTGTCCGACACGGGCCGGGACCACCGCTCCTCGAACTCCTTGCGCCCCCCGAGCAGCCCCTGGTTGGTGAAGTGCATGAGGCTCCACAGCTCCTCGAGCCGGTTCTCGATGGGAGTGCCGCTCAGGGCCACCCGGAAGGAGGCCTGAAGCCCATACGCCGCACGCGCCACCTGGCTGTCCGGATTCTTGATGGCCTGGGCCTCGTCCAGCACCACCGTGTCCCAGGCCCTGGCCCCGAGCACCGCCGCGTCCAGACGCAGCAGCGCGTAGGTGGTGAGCGTCACGTCGGCCGTCTCGTCCAGGGTGCGGCCGGGGCCGTGGTAGACGGAGACCTTCAGCGAGGGACGGAAGCGCTTCACCTCCGCCTCCCAGTTGGGGAGCACGCTCGTGGGGGCCACCACCAGCGTGCCGGGCCCGAGCACGCAGATGGTCTGCAGCGTCTTGCCGAGACCCATGTCGTCCGCGAGCACGCCACCGAGGCCCGCCTGCCGCAGGAAGGTCAGCCAGCTGATGCCCTGGAGCTGGTAGGGGCGAGGCGTCGCGGTGAGATCCTTCGGGAGCTGCACGTCCGGCAGCTTCTCGAAGCCCTGCACCAGGGGCGCGAGCCGCTCGAGCCCGGGCGGAGCTGGGTGCTCCAGTGCGTCACACAGTCCGGTGAGCTGCGGGAGGGCGTGGTTGGCGAGCCGCCCGTCCTTGCCGCGAGCGGCCAGCAGGTCCGCCACGCGCTGGCCGTGCGTCTTGAGCCACGCGGTGGGCAGCGGGGCCCATCCGCCGCCCTCCAGCGGCACCAGCCCGAGTCCTTCTTCCCACGCGCGCATCACCGCCGCCGCGTCCACCGAACGGGGTGCCGCGCCGGGCCCCTCCCCTTCCACCTGGAACTGGAGCGAGAAGCCCACCTGGGGCACGCCGGTCTGCGTGGCGCCCGCCTCCACCGAGAGCACGGGGCTCAGCTTCACGTTGGGGCTGACCACGCGCGCCGCGTCGCCGGTGAGGCCGCCGCGCCAGCGCCGCAGCTTGTCGGCGAGCTGCACCGCGTCCCGGCCCTGCACCGTCACGCGGCGGCCGGGCACCATGTTCAGCTCGTCGCGCAACTGGTGGATGAGCTTCTGCTCGGCGCCCTCGTCGCGCACGGGCACCGCGCCCTCGAGGTACACCATGCGCCCGTTGTCGATGCGCACCGTGGGCGGCGAGCCGTACACCAACGTGGGCAGCACCGAGAGGCCGGAGTCGAGCTGGTTGAGGTCCAGGGAGATGCGCGGCTGGAGCGTGCGATCGATGCGCGGCAGCCGCTGGCTCTTCACGTCCACCGGCATGCGCCGCGCGAGGTCCGGCAGCACCTTCCCGGTGAGGTCCCCCAACTGCTCGGGCGGGAAGACGCGCTCCTGCGGCAGACTCTCCATCCGTGAGCCGACGAGGCCCTGCTCGCCGAGCCGGCAGAGCGTGCCTCCGCACACCACGATCCCGGGGCACACCAACTCGGTGATGCGCGGGTCCTTCTCGATCTTGAGCACCGTCTGCTCGCCGCGATCCTCCACGGTGACGCGGGGAAGCACGGGCTCGCTCGAGACGGACACCAGCGCGCCGTCGAAGATGATGGTGCGCGCGGGCTCCAACACGCGCAGGAGCGCCTCGAGCCGCTCGGGAGGAAGCGCGCCCCGCGTGGGCTTGAGCAGCAGCTTGTCCGCGAGCAGATCGCACGGCTCCACCTGGATGCGAGCCGCCTCCACGGGGTTGGTGAGCACGGAGGCCAGGCTGCGCGCGAGCAGCCGCGCGGTGTTGTCGGGACGCACCAGGAGACGCTCGAGCTGGAGCCCTCCGTCCACGCGCTTGAAGCGGTACACCATGCGCTCGGGCTTCGGCGCGTTCGGAGCGGCACCCGGGCGAGGCGCGGCCTGCACCGTGTTGGCCTGGGCGGGCGTGGGCCGGGACGGCACGGGCCGGGCGGGGGCACGCTGAGCGGGGGCGCGCTGGGACACCGAGTGGTGGAGGACGATGGCGGCGGCCACCACGTGCTCACAGGGGTCCACACGGCCGCGGCAGTCACACTCCCAGATTTCGTCCTCTGGGTAGAGAACGGTGGTCAGGGGGGCGGGACGGCCGGTAGCGCGCACCCGCAGTACGGCCTCTTCCTCACCGACGGACTGCACCGAGACGGCCCCGGCGCGGGCCAGGCCCATGCCGGCGGACCAGGTGTCCGGGCGCGCTTCCTCCCGGACGGCATCGAGTAGCTCCGCGGTCAAAGACATGAGAACCGCATCCCTATCCCCACGGCGGGCCCCGCGCAAAAAAGGCATCCGCTTGGGCGACGCGGAGCCGCCAGTTCTCGCGCTCCCGCAGGCTCAGGGCACGTTGCCGAGGTTCTCCCCGAGGATCGCGTTGAGAAGCGTGGGCTGCTCCGACTCCAGGTTGAGGTGGCCGATTCGGAGGTCCGGCAAAGGCACCTCGGCCAATTCCAGGGGAAAGGGACGGTAGCCGAACGCCTCCTCGATGAGCTGCGCCAACTTCTCCGCGCAGGGCCTGGCCTCACCCGCCGGTTCGTAGGTGAGCCGTGGGCGAACGGATGTCTCGCCAACCCGAAGCGTTTCCGTCGTCGTGTAGACGAGGTACAGGGGGGCGAGGATGCTCACGGCGCCCACGACCCGGGTGACGACCCGGCCCCCCTCCGGCAAAGACGTCTCCAGATAGACGCAGCAGCGGACACAGGCCGCCATCCAAGGTTGCGTCACATCCCCGACGTCGTACCCGGGGAACACAGCCCGCAGGCGCTCCAGGAAGTCAGCCCATTCCTTCCACTCATCCAGGGCCTTCCGCCAGGCAGCACGCCACCGCTGGTGCTCGGGCGTCCGTTGGAAGGCGAGAAGCGGCTCGTCGTAGTTGTCCTCCTCAGGAGGAAAGCCCACCGGGTAGTAGTGGTGCGCCACCTGGACAAGGGATTCCCGTGTGAGCTCGTTCATTCGTCGCAATGGTAGGACACGCCGAAGTGGACCGTCTTCGCGCCCTCGGTTTCGCAGGCACCCACCCGTGCGCCCCTGATCTTCTCGTCGAGCATGGGCTCGTAGAGCTTCTTGAAGTTGATGCAATGGGTGACGTGCATGGTCGAGGGGTGGGCCTCCACCAGAACCTTGTAGATGGCCCGGTTGGCCATGTCCGCCGCCACCTCCTGCGCATGCGCCAAGGAGATATCCCCTTGGAACCGGTTGCGCTGCGGCAGGCCCACCTCGAACTTACAGATGGAGGTGGCTCCTGAATCACCTTGGGTGATTTGCGCGTGGATGCAGACCGCCCACCATCCGCCCGGTTCATTGTTGGACCTGGGCTTCTTCACGGTCGTCGTGAACTCGAAGTGTTCTGGAGTGATGCGCCCGGTCACGGTATTGCGGCCGCTGGCGCAACCGGTCAACCCTCCTGCGCCCAGCCACCACATTCCGGCGAGCACCAGCAGTCGCGGACACCGCGTGACTGGCCGTTTCCTCATCTCTGGCTCTCCCTGGCTGGGACTGCGACAACCTTGGAGGAGTGCATGAGCGCCGCCAAGGAAGCAACCCACGAGGAAGCCATGCGGGTTGTCTGACACCCCGCACGGGTGGCGGGGGTGGATGGAGCATCCCGTGCGACCCCGGCCGAGGCGCTCAACCTGCTACGTTGAGGTCCTCCGAGGTAGGCTCCATGTCCACTCCCCTCCCCTTTCCTGGTCCCGAGCGCCCCGTTCCCCTGCGCGACGAGGGGCCCATGAGTCCGCACGACACGCCGCCGCTGCCGCCCGGCACCCGCATTGGCGGAGACGTGGTAGAGGACGTGCTGGGCAGTGGTGGCTTCGCCACCGTGTACCGGGTGCGAAGCCCCGAGGGCTACGTGTCCGCCCTCAAGCTGCTGCCGCTGGATCAGGGCCCCGAGCGGGCCGCGCGCGCCTGGCGGGAGATGTCGCTGGGCACGCGCCTGCGCCACCCCAACCTCGCGCGCCAGCTCGGCGCGGGCCAGTGGCCCGAGGACAAGCCGCGCTTCCTGTGGCTGAAGTTCGAGCTGATTGACGGCTCCACCCTGGACGAGTGGGCGCCGGGGCGCACCCTGGGCGAGGTGGTGGACCGGGTGCTGGAGGTGGCGCGCGCGCTGGCGGTGTCACACGAAGCGGGCGTCCTCCACCGGGACGTGAAGGAAGCCAACATCCTGGTGCGGAGGAGCACCGGACAGGCGGTGCTGGTGGACTTCGGGGTGGGCTACCACGAGGCGTACCCCACGCTGACGAAGGGGATGTTTCCCCCGGGCACGCCGCCCTACCGCGCCCCCGAGGCCTGGGCCTATGGCCGCGCGCACGCGGGCGAGCCGGGCGCGCACTACCGGGCCGGGCCGGGGGACGACCTGTACGCGCTGGGCGTCGTCCTCTACCGGCTGCTGACGGGCCGCTTCCCCTTCCGGCCCGCCGAGCACGGGGGCGAGGACGTGGACGCGGTGCTGCACCGGGCCCCGCTGCCGCCGCACCTCATCAACCCGCGCGTGCCCCGGGAGGTGGAGGCGGTATGTCTGCGCCTGCTGGCCAAGACGCCGGAAGAGCGCTACCCGGGCGCCGTGGCGCTGTACGAGGCGCTGGAGGAGCTGCGGGCCCGCACGGACGTGGACTGGACGGTGCCACCGCACCCGGAGCGGCGGCCCCCGGAGAAGCCGCGGGCGCGCTGGCGGGTGCTGGCGGCGGTGGGCCTGGGGTTGGCCGCGGCGCTGGGAGCCTGGTGGCTCGGCTCCGGCCAGGAAGTGGCGCCCGGGGGGCACGCACCGGAACCTGTGCGGGCCGTGGCCACGCCTCCCGCCGAGGCGCCCCGAAAGGACGATGCTCCCGTGAAAACAAAGCAGCCGCAGACGTCTGGCCCCCAGCCCGAAGCCCCCGCCAGACGCCGGACGCCCGCCGTGCGCACCGCGTGTCTCGGCCTCACCGGCGCCGCCCTCCAGGCCTGCCTGGGCACCCCTCAGCAGGTGCCGCCCGTGCGCCGCGCCCCTCCTCCCGAGGCGTGCCCCGCCGGAGCCGTGGAGCTCATGACGGACACGCTCGGCCTGGACGTGGGGGAAATGAGGTCCATGGCATGGACCGAGGACAACCTCCGCACCAAGAAGCCCGTGCGCGTGGACGCGGACACGCCCCTCTTCGTGCCGGGCGACTGGGAGGCGGGGGCGCATCTCAGTCCCGGGATGGTGGGCTACAAGGTCGCGCTGCCGGACACCACCCGCTTCTTCGGGCGGCTCTACTTCGGCGAGACGCGCGTGTACGGCCGCTTCACCGAGGCCCATACGCCCACCGGGGAGACGCTCCCGGTGTGCATGGAGTTGACGGACGAGCTGGGCAACGTCGGCCTTGAGTACAGCCCCGGCAGCCAGCCGGGGAAGGTGCTGGTGGACGCCGTCGTGGGGCTGCGGGTGGTGGACCGCTTCAAATAAGCCGGCCTGGAGCCAGCACGGGCGGAAAGCCGGGCGGGCCCGGACATCACCGGACAGGAGATGTGGTAGAGGCCAACTTCCCCGGTCTCGTCCGCTCTCCCTGGAGGTTCGCGCCCCGTGTCCGTCCTGCCCGCCGTCATCCTCGTGGGAACGAGGCTGCTCTTCGCCCCCACCACCGCCGAGCCTTCACCCCTGCCCCGTTGTGAGAGGGGCACGCGCCACCTCGAGCTGACAGCGGAGGGCTCCGGCGGGGCCCCCGAGGTGTGCATCCACCCGGGGCTCTCCACCACCCTTGTCTTCGACACGAAGCTGGTCCGCATGGAGCTGGCGGGGCCAGGACGTTTCCGGGTGGCGGACCTGGGGACGGAGTCCCTGACACTCGTGCCCACGAAAGCGCTGGGAGATGGGGAGCGCGTGCCGCTGACGGTGTTCTTCCAGGACGGCGCGGCCCCGGCGAGCGCCACCTTCTCGCTGGTGGTGCACCCCTCCGAGGCCGAGCGGCAGGTGGAGGTGACGCGCGAGCCGTGCACATGTGCCTCCTGCCAGGAGGGAGAGCGGCGGGCGCGGGAGGAGGCCCGGCAATGCAGGCAGGAGAAGGCGCGGCTGGAGGCGGAGTGCGCCGGGCGGAGGGGTCTCCTGGGCCTCATCGCCCAGGGACTCCTGAGCGAGGGCGGCATCGCCGATGAGCGCATCACCAAGAGCGTCACCTGGCGCCCGGGCAATACGATCATCAGCACCCGGACACACAGCTACCGCTCCGATACCGGGCGCGTGGAGGGCGGGCACCGGGTGGTGCGGCTGGCCCTGGAGCAGGAGGTACGGAACCTGGGGACGAGGCCCTGGATGCCTACGGGTGCGGTGCTGATGGGGCCGCGACACACGGAGTGGAAGGCGCTCGGCGTGTGGACCCAGGAGCCCATCCCACCAGGGAAGACGCGCCGCATCGGGGTGGAGGTGGAGATGCCGGAGGAAGAGGCGCGCGGCACCTTCACCCTGAAGCTGTGGAGCCAGGACGGTGGCCCCGGGGAGTTCTTCGACGGCGTGACGTTCCCGTAGTCTGACCGGGCGCCCGCTCCATGCGGGGGGGAAGGCGCCGCTAAACCGCGAACGTGACGCATGAGCGAAGAAACAGATTGGGAAGAGGTACGAGAGTTAGCGGAACAGCTCGAGCGGGGCCAGCCGCTAGAACTCACTGCGTCTGTATGCGATCTCTTGCGGCGAGCAGCCCGACAAGTGGCTCTGTCAGATGATGACGCGGCACAGGGCATCCGTTCTCCCTCGGACGCGGCAACCCTCGTAGCGACGATCTCCCGGAGAATCCGCGTAGGCTCTCGGCGCTTGTCCCGTGCCATCGTGGATGCCAGCCGTCGTCAGGAAGCCGGGGATATACAAGGCGCGCGGAAGTTGTTCGAGGACGTGCTGGCCGTCGAGGTGGTGCCGCTGTACCGGGAGATTGCTCAAACGCAGTTGAATGCGTTGGAGGACTAAGCCAGGAGGGGTAAGTCCTGTCAGGGGGGGAGGTTCCGGCTGCGATGGGGAGCAACTGGTCCGATTGTTGGACCAGTCGGCACGCCGCGCGGCCGGAAGGTGCCCCGTGCTTTCCCGCAGGAGCACCCTGAAAGAACTTACTTCCACCGGCTTGGAGCGCCCCAGACGTGTTGTGCTGTCACGAGCACACGCCCACAATCCCCCCCATGTCAGCGGGTCAAAGCTACCTCATCATCGGCGCGCAGCTCCTGATCAACGTACTGGTGCTCTTTGGCGCCATGCTCGTGATGGCCATGGCGGACGAAGTGAACCGCGGGCGTCCGCTTCCCCCGCTCTCGACGGCGCTCACGTGGCTGTCGCTATTCCTCGCCCTGGCGCCGGTCATCGTGGCGGTGCTCGTCTTCGTCGCGCGGTGGCGGACGGGCGAGAAGCTTCCCACCCTGATGCTGTGGTCTCCCCTCCTCGCCGCGATCGTCGCGGTCCCCTTGTTCGCGCTCGCGGTGCGCACCACGGCGGACGTGGCGACTCGCAGCCGCGAGGAGGCGGAGCGCCAGGCGCTCGAAGCGGTCCGCTCGTCCGTCAGGGCCGGTTCCGACGAGCGGGTGTGCGAGCTCGTCAACCTCGACCCGCGCGCGACACCGGACGAGGTGAACCGTTGCTTCGCGAAGCTCCAGAGCCTGAGGGGCGAGGCCCTGTGGCGGGAGCTGCAATGGTTCGTCCGCGGCCAGCACTTCCACGCCTGGAATGCCCAGCAACTCGGGCAGTCGGAGGAATGGAACAACCGTTGGATTCCCGTCGTCCCCGCCGAGAGGCAGAGCGGCTTCCTGAAGCTGTTCTTCGAAACCTGGATGGCGCGGCCGGACTTCCTCCGGAGCCGGGAGGATCGACGCCTCTGCTGGTTCACCCTCATCGACGTCTTCAGCGGCCAGGAGTGGTCCGAGGAGGCGAGAGCGGCGATGCGCACCACCGTCGTCCCCGAGCTGCGCCGCCGGCTGTCCGGGCCCTCCGCACCGGCAGTGCCCGAGGGCAGCGACGATCTGTCCAACGAAGAGCTGCTCAAAAACCTCGATTCGATGGCTCGCGAGGATCGCGGCGGCTGACCGAACACACAGAGGAGCGGGATCATGCAAGACGTCGACATCAAGACCCGTGAAGGAACGATGGACGCGAAGCTGTTCCATCCGGACGGACATGGACAGGGGCTGGGACAGGGGCCTGCCGTCATCCTGCTGACGGACGCCATGGGAACCCGGCCGGTGTTCGAGGCCATGGCGCGCCGGCTGGCGAAGGCGGGTTACGTCGTCCTGCTGCCGAACGTCTTCTACCGCGAGGGACGCGCGCCGCTCCCCAACATGCACGGCTCCTTCGCGGACGAGGCGTTCCGCAAGCGCATCCTGGGGCTCATCGCGACGTTGACGCCCGAGCGGGTGATGATGGACGCCGCCGCCGAGCTCGACTTCCTCGCCGGACAGCCGGAAGTGAAGGGGCAGCGGGTGGGCGTGGCCGGCTACTGCATGAGCGGCGCCATGGCGGTGCACATGGCGGCCGCGTTTCCGGATCGGATCGCCGCGGCGGCCTCGTTCCATGGAGGGCGGCTGGCCACGGACGATCCCCACAGCCCCCATCTCGTGGTGGGCAAGGTGAAGGGCGAGCTCTATTTCGGCCATGCGGACCAGGACGGCTCCATGCCGGCCGAAGCCATCGCGCGGCTGGAGGCCGCTTTGAAGGAGGCCGGCGTGAAGGCGCAATCCGAGCTTCTACGCCGGCGCTCGCCACGGCTACGCGGTGGAGGGCATGGCCTCCTACGACAAGGACGCCTCTGAACGGCACTGGAGCAAGCTGCTCGAGCTGTTCGGCCGGACGCTCCAGGCCTGAGCGTCCGGGACCGCCCCCCCCGGCCGCGCATTGTTGACGAAGCGAAGCTGGAGACACACACGTCACATTCCCGGCTGGGCCTCCACGAGATTGCTCCTGTAGCTTGATTGTCGAGAGGAGCGTTCGACATTGGCCCCATCCGATGATGACTCCGTCCCCCATCCCCCGCAGCCCCAGCTCAGCCGCCGCGCTTTCTTCAAGGGCGCGGGTGCTTCCGCCCTGAGCGCCACCCTGGCCCCCTCCGCCGCGCAAGCAGCGGACGCCGGGCCCAAGGTGCTCGGCCCCGAGCCTTCCTCGCTGTCCCTCTCCATCAATGGCCGCACCGTGACGGTCCAGGCCGATCCCGGCACGACGCTGGCCGAGCTGCTGCGCCACCAGCTCGGCATGACGGGAACGAAGGTGGGCTGTGACCGGGGCGCCTGTTCGGCCTGCACCGTCTGGCTCGACGGCGAGGTCGCCGCGAGCTGCATGACGCTGGCCTTCGATGCCCGGGGCCGGAAGGTCACCACCATCGAGGGGCTGTCCAAGGGTGAAGACTCCACCCCGTTCAACGCGCCTTCGTGGAGAACGATGCGCTCCAGTGCGGCTTCTGCACTCCCGGCATGGTGATGAGCTGCGCCGCGCTGGTCGAGCGCAATCCGAAGTGCACGCTCGACGACGTGAAGCAGGCGGTCAGTGGTCATCTCTGCCGGTGCGGCACCTATCCCAACGTCTTCAAGGCGACCCTGGCCGCGGCCCAGGGAGGCGGAAAGGCAAAGGGGAAGAGCTGATGCAAGACGTCAAGGACACCACCGATAGCCGGGCTTCCAACAAGCCCGGTGGCGGGAAGCAGCAGGAACAGCAGGGTGCTCCCCAGCAGCCCCCGCCGAATCCGGGGCCCTCGAGGCAGCAGGCCATGCCGTACGGGATTGTCGGCGCGAGCATGAAGGAGGTCACCCGGCGGGTGCCGCAGGACGAGCCCCCTCCCCTGCCCGAGAACGCGAAGCTCAAGTCCATTGGCAAGCCGGTCTCGCGCCTGGACGGCATCGAGAAGGTCACCGGCCGGGCCCGCTACACCTTCGATGTGCAGCTTCCCGGAATGCTCTGGGGCAAGTGGGTCGCCTCGACGCTGCCCCATGCGCGCATCAAGTCCATCGACACCTCGGCGGCCGAGCGCTACCCGGGCGTGCGGGCCATTCACATCCAGGAGCGCCTGCTCTCGTCCGCGCAGCTCCGGGATCCCAAGGCGGAGCAGAACACCCGTTACCCCACGGTCCGCTACGCGGGCCAGCCCATCGCGGCGGTGGCGGCCGACAGTCCCCGGGCCGCCGAGGCCGCGGCGAAGCTGATCAAGGTCGAGTACGAGCCCCTCCCCCATGTCTCCGAGCTCGAGGAGGCGATGAAGGAGAACGCGCCTCGGGTCTTCCCCGGTCCCACCGAGCAGCCGGCGACCGCGGGAGGCGGAGGCGCGCCCCCGGGCCTTCCCCAGAAGGGCAACGTGCGCGGTCCCGACACGAAGCCGCGCGGCATCGGTCCGCGAGGTGACATCGCCCAGGGGCTTCGCGAGTCCGACGTGGTGATCGAGGCGGAGTACCGCACCCAGGTGCAGACCCATGTGCCCATGGAGCCGCACGGGATCGTCGCCGATTGGAAGGACGACGAGCTCACGATCTACGCCTCCACCCAGTTCGTCTCGAGCGTCCGGGAAGACGCGGCCGAGCTCTTCGATCTGCCGAAGAGCAAGGTCCGGGTGATCAGCGACTTCACCGGCGGCGGCTTCGGGGCGAAGTACGGCATTGGCAACTACGGGCTGCTCGCCATCCACCTGTCGCGCAAGGCCCGGGCGCCGGTGCGGATGATGCTGGATCGCCGCGAGGAGCACGTCTCGGGCGGCAATCGTCCCAACAGCCTCCAGCGGCTCAAGCTGGGCGCGAAGCGCGACGGCTCGCTCGTGGCGCTCCAGGTCCAGTCCTACGGCAGCGGAGGCGTGGCCGGTGGCGCGGGCGTCGGCTTCTGCCACTCCACGCTCTACCAGTGCCCCAACGTGCTGGTGGAGCAGCACGACGTCTTCACCAATGCCGGGCCCTGCGCCGCCTTCCGGGCTCCCGGTCAGGTACAGGGCATCTTCGCCCTGGAGCAGACCATCGACGAGCTGGCGGAGAAGATCGGGATGGATCCCCTCGCGCTGCGGGGGAAGATCGACGTCTCGGACACGGACGATTGCGTGGCCCGCGCCCACGAGCGCCGGATCGGAGCCGAACGGGCTGGCTGGAACAAGCGGCGGCCCGCGGGCGCAGACAAGGGACCCATCAAGCGGGGAATCGGGTTCGCCCAGTCCCAGTGGCTCTACCTGGTCCAACCCAACAGCGCCTGTGAGGTGCGGGTGTCGGGGGATGGCTCCGTCGAGGCCTTCAGCAGCACGCAGGACATCGGGACGGGGACGCGGACCATCCTGGCGCAGGTGGTGGCGGAGGAGTTCGGCCTGCGCGCCGAGGACATTGGCTCCCATATCGGGGACTCCCGTTATCCGATGGGGCCCGCCTCGGGCGGCAGCCGCGTCACCAGCTCCCTGACTCCCGCCGCCCGCAACGCCGCGTACCGCTGTGCCCGGGAGCTGGCCTCACGGCTCGCCCCCGTGCTCAAGGCGAACGCGGACGACATCGTCTTCGCCGACGGCAAGGTGATGGTGAAGGGCAAGGCCTCGTCGGCGATGCCCTTCCGCGAGGCGGTCAAGAAGGCCGGGTTCGAGGAGATCTCCCACCGGGCCGAGCGCCGTGACGACTACGAGGGGTACGTGTTCACGACTCCCGACATGGCCCTCAGCAAGCATGGAATCGGAGGCGTGCAGTTCGCCGAGGTCGCGGTCGACACGGAGACGGGCATCGTCAAGGTGGAGCGGGTGGTCGCGGTGCACGACTGCGGGCGCCCCATCAACCCCAAGCTCACCGAGAGTCAAATCTACGGAGGCGTGATTCAAGGCGTGAGCTACGCCCTCTACGAGGAGCGGCACCTGGATCCCGCGAGCGGGCAGCAGCTCAACGCCAACGTGGATCAGTACAAGATCGTCGGCTCGCGCGAGGTGCCGAAGATCGAGGTCATCCTGCTCGAGCAGCTCGGGGCGCAGTCCTCGACGGATGCGCGAGGAGTCGCCGAGCCCGCCAACGTGGCGACGGCGGCGGCGGTGGCCAATGCCTTCTACAACGCGACGGGCAAGCGCATTCGGACGCTCCCGATGACGCCCGCGAACGTGCTCGCGGCGCTGCGCGGCTGAGCCGAACGGAGGATGCATGCAGAGCTTCGAATGGGTGGATGCGGAATCCGTGGAGCAGGCCGTCTCGCTGCTGGGTGAAGGCAGCGAGCGCAAGCCGGTCGTCGCGAAGGCCGGCGGCATGGATCTGCTGGACTTGATGAAGAACGGCGTGGTGGCCCCTCACCGGGTGGTCAACCTCAAGACCATCAAGGGACTGGACGGGGTGCGCTTCGACGCCAGACAGGGCCTGGAGGCTCGGCGCGATGGTGACGCTGGCCCAGGTGTCACGGGAGCCCGAGGTGCGCCGCCGCTACGGGGCGCTCGCGGAGGCGGCGGAGCATGCCGCCACGCCCCAGGTCCGCAATGCCGCCACGATGGGAGGCAACCTGCTCCAGCGGCCCCGCTGCTGGTACTTCCGCTACGACCACTTCCACCAGGCCGGTGGCGATGACGTCGAGCGGGTCCGCTCGGGGCAGAACCAGTATCACGCCATCTTCGACAACCAGCGCACGGTGATGGTGCACGCCTCCACTCCGGCCACGGCCCTGGTGGCCTACGGGGCCTCGGTCGAGCTGACCGGCCCCGGGAGCAAGTCGCGGGTGGTGCCCGTGTCCGAGTTCCTGCTGGCACCGGACATGAAGCGTGCGACCGACACGCTCATCGCGCCCAACGAGCTGTTGACGCGCGTGCGCCTCCCGGCGCTTCCGGCGGGAACGAAGTCGGCGTACCACAAGCAGGGCGAGCGGGAGAGCTACGACTGGCCCATCTGCGACGTCGCGGTGGTGCTGCGGATGGATGGAAAGGTCATCCGGCAGGCGTCGATTGCCATGGGCTGGGTCGCTCCCACGCCCCGGCGGTCGGCGGAGGCGGAGAAGCTCCTCGTGGGGAAGACGCTCAATGAGGAGCTCGCCCGGCAGGCGGCGAAGGCCGCCGTGAGTGGGGCGACGCCGCTGTCGAAGAACGCCTACAAGGTCCCGGTCCTCGAAGCGGTGATTCGCCGGACGGTGCTCGCCGCCGCGGCGGCCTGAGGGAGCGCATGGACTCGAGCACCGACAAGAAACCGCCGTGTGTCTGCCGGCGCGTGCGTTCGAAGGGAACGCCGGGCGTCCGGTACGACTCGGCGGTGGACTGGGAGACGGGCTACGTCTCGACCGCGACGTTCTGGTGCGTCGCGACGGGAGAGAGCGTGGGGCCCGACGACGAGCAGGTGCACCCGCATGTCTGCGGAGAGCGGCGCCTGTGCTTCCGCGCCCCCTCCGACGAACGGTCCGAGGGGTCACGGGTCCTGGAGTGAGCTACTCGGGATAGACCCTCACCCCGGCCCTCTCCCAGAGGGAGAGGGAGCTTTGCGCAGCAACTGCACGGTCCTCGCCATGTCCTCGGGGAGCGGGGACTCCAGCGCCCTCGCCTCCACTCCGGGCAGCGCCGGCAACTCCAGCCTCGCCGCGTGCAGCGGCGTGCGCGCCAGCACCACGTCCTCCCCTTCCCCGCCCACGTCCTTCGCCTTCAACGGCTCGTCCCGCCCGTACTGGTGATCCACCAGCAGTGGGTGCCCCTCGGACAGCAGGTGCACGCGGATCTGATGCGTCCGCCCCGTCATCGGCTCGGCCTCCACCAGCGAGGCCGCCGTGAACACCTCCACCGGCCTCACCCGCGTCCGCGAGGGCTTGCCCTCCTCGCCCGGCCTCGCCACCCGCATCCGCCCCTTGCGCGCGGGCACCAGCGCCGCGTCCACCACCCGCGGCGCCTCCACCCGGCCCTCCACCAGCGCCAGGTAGCGCTTGTGCACCTTCCCGGACTCGAAGGCCATCGACAGCGTCCGGTGCACCGCGGGCTCCAGGGCGAACACCATCACCCCCGACGTGTCCCGATCCAACCGGTGCACCACGTACACCTTCCGCTTCAGCTCCGCTTCCAGCACCTCGCGCAGTGACGGGCCTCCGCCCTCACCCCGCCCGGGGATGACCAGCATCCCCGCGGGCTTGTCCACCGCGAGCAGCCCCGCGCCCTCGAAAAGAACGCGGACGCCGCTCACTCGTAGTCCGAGGCCGGTACCACCGTCACCGGCCCCAGCCCCGTGAGCTGCTTCTTCACCTCGGACGCCTTGCCCACCAGCACGATGAGCGGCGGCTGCGCGAACAGGTACTTCGCCGCCACCTCCACCGTCTGCTTCGGCTTCACTTCCAGCAGCCGCTCGCGGAACTTCTCCACCCAGTCGTCCCCGAGCCCGTGCACCCGGATGTCGCTGATCACCGAGGCCACCGACTCGTTCGTCTCCGTCCGCAGCGGGTACAGCCCCGCCAGGTAGCGCTGCGCCTTCTTCAGCTCCGCCGGGGTGATGCCCTTCGCGCGCACCTTCGCCACCTCGGCGAGCGACACGTCGATGATCTCCCGCGTCTTCTCCGTCTGGGTGAACGTGGAGATGCCGAACACGCCTCCCGCGTTCATCATGTCGAAGTAGCTGTGGATGCCGTACGTCAGGCCGCGCTCCACGCGCACCTCGTTCACCAGCCGCGAGGTGAAGCCACCGCCGAGCACGTTGTTCATCGCCGCGGCCGGGAAGTAGTCCGGATGGCCCACCCGGAAGCCCGGCCCGCCGATGCGCACCTGCGTCTGCGTCTGCTCCGGCTTGTCCACCACCAGGATCCGGCCCGTGGCCAGCTTGTCCCCCGCCGGCAGCTCCACCGGCGCCTCCGGTCCGCCCTCCCAGCCCGCGAAGGCCTTCTCCGCCTCGCGCGCCACCAGCTCCGGGTCCACCGCGCCCACCACCGACAGCAGCGCCACCCGGGGCCCCATCCGCTCGCGGTGGAAGCGCACCAGGTCGTCCCGCGTGAAGGTCTTCACGTGCGCCGCGCTGCCACCCACGTCATGCCCGTACGGGTGGTTGCCCCACAGCGCCCGCGTGAAGGCCCGGTCCGCCACCACCGACGGATCATCCAGGTCGTTCACGAAGCCCGCCAGCGCCCGCTCGCGCGCCAGCTCCACCTCGCGCTCCGGGAAGGACGGCTCGCGCACGAGCTGCCCCAGCACCGCCAGCATGTCCGGGAAGTGCTCCGCCGGCGTGGTGACGAAGAGCGACAGCACGTCCTCGCTGCTCCCCACCGAGAAGCTCGCGCCCACGAACTCGATCGTCTCGTCGAGCTCGTCCGCGCTCATCTTCGCCGTGCCCCGGCGCATCAGCCGCGCCGTGAAGTCCGACAGGCCGTGCTTGTCCGCAGGATCCACCGAGCTGCCCGCGCGGATGACCAACCGCATGGCCACCAGCGGCAGCACTCCGCGCCGGGCGGCCAGCACCTTCAGCCCGCTGGACGTGGTGCTCTCGTGCAGGGCGGGCAGCCTCACGGCGGCCGGAGCGGGCTCCGCCTTCCGTGCCACCTTCTTCACGGCCTTCACCGCCTTGGCCGCCACCTTCTTCACCGTCTTCTTCGTGACTCGGGGGGCCATCTACTGGGCGTCCTTTCCGTCAGCGGCTGCGTCAGCGGCTTCTTCCGGGGCTCCCCCCGGCGCGGGGACGAGCGTCACCACCGAGCGGCGCTCGGGAGCGAAGTACTTCGCCGCCACCGCCTTCACCTGCTCGTTCGTGACGGCCGCGTACACCGAGGGCAGCGTCAGCCCGTCCCGCCACGAGCCCAGCAGCGCCTCGTAGTGGCCCATGGCGTGCGCCCGCCCGCTGTTCGTCGCCAGCTCCCGCAGGTGATCCGCCCGCAGGTTGTTCTTCGCCTTCTGCAGCTCGCGCTCCGTCAGGCCCTCGGCGGCCACGCGCGCCAGCTCCGCGTACAGGGCCTCCTCCACCTTGCGGGGATCCGAGTCCTGCTTCAGCTCCAGGTAGACGATGATGGCGCCGGGATCCACCCTCCACCCCCAGTCCACCATCACCGACACGGCGAGCTGCGTCTCGTAGACGAGCTTCTTCACCAGCCGGCTGCCCTCGCCCTTCGTCAGCGCGTACTGGATGATGTCCAGCACGAGCGTGTCCTCGTCGCGCGCCGCCGGGCCGTGCCAGGCGAGCATCAAGGCCGGGGACTGGGCGGGGTGGCGCACCTCGGCGCGGCGCTCGCCCTTCTGCACGGGCTCGGCGTTGAGCACGGACTCGGGCTTGGGACCCTTGGGAATGTCCCCGTAGTAGCGGCGCACCAGCGCCAGCGTCTTCTTCGGATCGATGTCCCCGCAGATGTAGAGCACCGCGTTGTTGGGCGCGTAGTACGTGCGGAAGTACTGCTCGCAGTCCTTGCGGGTGATGTTCTCGATGTCCTTCTCCCACCCGATCACCGGCCAGCGGTACGCGTGGGCCTTCCAGATGAGCGTGCCCAGCTCCTCGTCCATCGTCCCGGTGATGTCGTTGTCCACGCGGACGCGGCGCTCCTCCATCACCACCTGGCGCTCGCTCTCCAGCGCGTCGTCGTCGATGCGCAGCGAGCGCATCCGGTCCGACTCGAGATCCAACACGGTCTCCAGCGCGTCCGCGGCGAAGTCCTCGTAGTACACGGTCATGTCCGTGGACGTGTACGCGTTGGAGCGGCCGCCGTTCGACTCGAGCACCTTGTCGAACATCTTGGGGCCGTACTTCCTGGCCCCGTTGAACATCATGTGCTCGAACAGGTGGCTGATGCCGGTGATGCCCGGGCGCTCGTTGCGGCTGCCCACCTGGAAGAAGGTGTAGAGGCTCACCACCGGCGTGTCGTGGTTGGCCAGGAGACGGACGCGGAGGCCATTGGGCAGCGTGGCCTCCTGGACGTCGAAGAGGGACTGCAGGACGGGATCCGCCTTGCGCACGGCGGGGTTCGCGGGTGCCTTCGCCATAGGTGTCCTACCGTATACACGGCTTCCCTCTGGGGGAAGCACGGGTTTCGGCCCCCGAGTGTCGGGCACTCACAATCTGAATCTTCCAAGGCTTCCGCGGCCCGGGGGCACGCCGCGCCCGGCCACGGCATACTTCCGGCCTTCCCTGTCTGGAACTCCGATGAAACCGCTCGCGCCTCAGCTCACGCCCCAGGTCACCCTCGATCCCTATCCCTTCTATGCCTCACTGCGAGAAGCCGGCCCGGTCCCGTTCGTCGAGTCCCTGATGCGGGGCTGCTACGTCCTCACCCGGCACGAGGACATCACGTCCGTCCTCAAGAATCCGGCCCTGTTCTCCTCGAAGCTGATGGCGCCCGGCGCGATGATGCCCAAGGAGCTCGGCGAGGACGTGCTCCGTTACTTCCAGGCCGAGAACAATCTCCTCACCTCGGCTCCGCCCCTGCACACGCGCCTGCGCACCCTGGTGAGCCGCGCCTTCTCGCCCCGCCGCGTGGCCGGGCTCGAGCCGCGCATCCGGGAGCTCTCCGGCGAGCTGATCGACGCCATGCTCGCCCGCGAGGAGTTCGATCTGATTCCGGAGCTGGCCGCGCCGCTGCCCGTCATCGTCATCGCCGAGATGCTCGGCGTCGAGCCCGAGCGCCGCCTGGACTTCAAGCGCTGGTCGGACGACGTCCTGCGCGCCACCGCCATGCAGGGCACGCACGAGGAGCTGATGCGGCTGAGGGAGAGCATCCTGGCGTTCCACGCGTACCTGGAGGCCGCCGTCGAGCGGCGCCGCCGCGAGCCGCGCCAGGATCTCATCAGCGCCCTCATCGAGGCGAGCGAGGCCGAGGGCGGTTTCCTCTCCACCCTGGACATCATCGCCTTCACCCGGTTGCTGCTCGTGGCCGGCAACGAGACGACCACCAACCTGATCGGCAACGGCCTGGTGGCCCTGCTGCGCAACCCCTCCGAGTGGGAGCGGCTGGCGGCGGATCCCTCGCTCATGCCCAATGCCGTCGAGGAGATGCTGCGTTACGACAGTCCGGCGCAGGCCCTCATCCGGGTGGTCCTGGAGGACACGGAGATCGCCGGCCAACCCGTGCCCAAGGGCTCGCGGGTGCTGCTGCTGCTGGGGGCCTCCAACCGGGAGCCGCGCAGGTTCCCCGAGCCGGACAGGTTCGACGTCACGCGGGAGGCCCAGGGGCACGTCTCCTTCGGCCACGGCATCCACTTCTGCCTGGGCGCTCCGCTGGCGCGGCTGGAGGCGAAGGTGGTGTTCGAGGAGCTCTTCCGCCGGGTGCGCCGCGTCTCGTTCGCCCCGGGCCAGGAGGAGACCATCCCCTGGAACCAGGCCTTCCTCATCCGCGGCCTCAAGAGCCTCCGGTTGAAGGCCGAGCGGCACCAGCCCGCCCAGGCCGCCTGAGCGCACCTGGGAGCCGCACGGAGCGCTCCGCTACGGCGTGGTGCTCCGGGGCTCGCCCATCGGGAGGAAGACCTGGAACGTGGTTCCCTTCCCCGGCTCGCTCTGGACGGCGATGCGCCCGCCCAGCTCGGTGATGATGCCGTGGCAGATGGACAGGCCCAGCCCCGTGCCCACCCCCACCGGCTTCGTGGTGAAGAAGGCATTGAACAGCTTGCCCAGGTTCTCCTCGGGAATCCCCACCCCCGTGTCCCTCACCGCCACCACCACCTGCTCCTCCTCGTACCGGGTGGAGACGTGGATCTCGTTCCCCTGGATGTTCCCGTAGGGAATCGCCTGGGCTGCGTTGATGAGCAGGTTGAGGAAGAGCTGCCCCAGCCGCGACTCGTTCGCGTACACGGGCGGCACTCCGCCGTAGTCCTTCACCAGCCGAGCGCGGTGGCGGATCTCGCTCCACGCCATGTTCCCGCACAGGTCCAGCACCGCCTGGAGGTCCACCGGCCCGCCCCGCTCGTCACTCGTGCGCGAGAAGGTCTTCAGATCCTTCACGATGTCCACCACGCGCTGGCTGCCGGACAGCGCCTCCTTCAGCGCGTCCCGGATCTCCTGCCCCCGCGCCCCCACGAGCCCCTCGCCGGAGCCCGTAAGCGAGGACAGCTCGTCGTCCACGAAGCGCAGGTTGCTCAGCATGTACGACAGGGGATTGTTGATCTCATGGGCCACGCCGGCCGCGAGCGTCCCCAGTGAGGCCATGCGCTCGGAGGCCCGCAGCTTCTCCTGCACCTGCCGCCGCTCGGTGATGTCGCGGGCGATGGACACCGTGGCCGGCTGCCCGTCGAAGAGCAGCGGGATCGTCACCACCTCGGCCAGGACCTGCCGGCCCTCGCGGTGTTGGAAGAGCACCTCGTGGGGAGCGCTGACACTGGAGGGCTCGGTGAGCCCGGCCTCGTTTCCGGGCTGGACGAACTCCGTGATGGGCCGGCCCCGCAGCAAGGCGCCGCACCCATGGCCCAGCAGGCCCGCGGCGGAGGAGTTGGCGAAGAGCACCTGGCCCTCCCGGTGGATGAAGAGCGCATCCGGGCTGCGCTCGATGAGCGTGCGGAAGCTCTCCGCCGAGCGACGCTGCGCCTCCTCGGCCTGGCGCCGCCGCCGCTCGCTGCGCACGCCCTGGAGGATGGCGCAACACGTGGCCAGCAACGGCTGCAGGAAGTCGATGACCCCCTCGTCATAGCCCCCGGGACGGTTGGCGATCCCCACCATGCCCACCATCTCCGTCGCCGAGTGGAAGGGCAGACCCAGGAAGCCGCGCAGCGGCGGGTGGCCCTCGGGCAGCCCTCCCCGCCGGGAGTCCACGGCCGGAGCGTTGGACACCACCGGCTCCCCGCTCGTCATCACCGCCCCGAAGAGCGACTGGAGGTTCCTGAACTCCATGCCCTTGGGCGCCTCGCGGGCGAAGAACTCCCGCAGCTCCGGCGTCCAGGCGATGTTCGTGATGGCGTGGGTGCGCAGGAAGGGCTGGCCCTCGGGCGTGCGCAACACCTCGCCGATGAAGCCGTACTCGCTGCCCGTCAGCTTCAACAGCACCGACAGCAGCTTGTCGAAGAGCCGCGGCACCTCCCGGCCCTGGATGAACTCCGTCTGCACCTCCGTGAGGGCCTGCAACAGCAGGTGGCTGGCACGCAACTCGCTCGCCGGGTCCCCCCTTCCGGCCCCACCGGGGCAATTGGGCCGCTCCATCCGTCCGCTCACCTGCTTCGGAATTCTCAACTTCTCTGAATTCGATAACGCGGGCCGCACGTTGGCAATATCCCCCTGACCTTCATTGGCGGCTTTGGGACACTCTGGATCATCCATTCCATCTGGCGCCGAGGCCGATACTCCGGGCTCAATGGGGTGCACGGTGGGTCCCGGGAGCCTGGATGGCTTCACCCGGGCCGCGCTTCCCGTCCTAGAATGAGGGCCCCGTTGAGCCCCCTCATGGACAGCACACCCCCGTCCCCCCTCCCCGTCCAGACTCCCGAGATGCCCGAGCGAAGCCAGGCGTCCGAGCAGCTCTCGGAGTTCCTGCGCCACTTCCAGGCCACCTTCGAGCAGGCGGCCGTGGGCCTCGCCCACGTGGGAACGAACGGCCGGTGGCTGCGCGTCAACTCGCGGCTGTGCGGCATCCTCGGCTACACGTACCAGGAGCTGATGGAGCTGACGTTCCAGGACATCACCCACCCGGATGACCTGGCCGCGGATCTCGAGCAGGTCCAGCAGGTGCTCGCCGGCGAGCTTCTCCACCTACTCGATGGAGAAGCGCTACTTCCACAAGTCCGGGGAGACGCTCTGGGTCAACCTCACCGTGTCCCTGGTGCGCAAGCCGGATGGCGCGCCCGACTACTTCATCTCCGTCATCGAGGACATCACCCGGCGGCACCGCGCCGAGCTGGAGCGGGATGCCCTGCTCGCGCGCGAGCACCAGGCCCGCACGGAGGCGGAGGAGCTGGTGCGCCGCCGCTCCGCCGAGCTGGACACGACACGCGGCGCGCTCATCCAGGCCGAGCGGCTGGCCACGGCGGGCCAGCTCGCGGCGGGCGTGGGGCATGAGATCAACAACCCCCTGTCCTACGTGCTGGCCAACGTGACGTTCGCGCTGGAGGAGCTCGCGGAGCGGGAGCAGGACGAGGCGCTGACAGAGGTGATGGACGCGCTGCAGCACGCCCGGAAGGGCGCCGAGCGCATCCGCGGCATCGTGAGGGATCTGCGCACGTTCGCCAGCAGCAAGTTCGACGCGCTGGGGACGGTGGACGTCCGGGAGGCGCTGGAGTTCGCCGTGGCCATGGCGGAGCACCAGCTTCGCCTGAGGGCCCGGCTCCTGCGGAGCTACGCGCCGGTGCCCGCGGTGGTGGGCAACGAGTCGCGCCTGGGACAGGTCTTCCTCAACCTGCTGCTCAACGCCACGCAGGCCCTCCCCGAGGGGGATGTGTCGGGCAACCAGGTGACGCTCACCCTCCGGCCCCACGAGGAGACGTGGGTGGCCATCGAGGTGCGCGACACGGGGTGTGGAATTCCCGCCGAGAACCTCCCGCGCCTCTTCGAGCCGTTCTTCACCACCAAGCCCATTGGCGAGGGGACGGGGCTGGGCCTCTCGGTGTGCCATGGGATCGTCACGGGCATGGGAGGCCAGCTCCAGGTGGAGAGCGCGCCGGGCCGGGGGAGCACGTTCCGCGTCCTGCTGCCGGTGGCGGGGACGGCGGCCCAGCAGGACTCCGCGGACGAGCGCCTCCGGCGGTCCGGGCAGCCGGAGATCCGCCGCGTGCTGGTGATCGACGACGAGCCCGAGGTCATCGAGGCGCTCGCCCGGACCATCGGCCCGCCGCACACCATCGAGCGGGCCCCCAGCGGCACACGCGCGCTGGAGCTGCTGGCGGAGGACACGGGCTATGACGTCATCTTCTGCGATCTGATGATGCCGGAGATCACCGGCATGGATCTCTACGAGGTGGTGGCGGCGAAGTACCCGGAGCTGGTCGAGCGCCTGGTCTTCATGACGGCGGGCTGTTTCACGCCGCGTGCTGTCGCGTTCGTGGATCGCCATGCCCCCCGGTGCATCGAGAAGCCGTTCAGCCCGGAGACCGTGCGCACCTGCCTGCGATAGTCCATTGCCGAAGGGGCGGCGTTGGTCTTGAGTGCGCGGACCCATGGTTGGCCTGCTCCTCCTGACCGTTGCCCTCACCACCGCCACCGGGCAGCTCCCGGTGCCCGCCTCGCCGGAGGACCTCCTGGGCGAGACGGTGGAGCTTCCGGGGGGACGTGCGCGTCGAGACCGAACCGGGCAAGGTGCTCATCGCCCGGAAGAACGCGGTGCTGCGCACGGGGACGTCGGTGATCCGCGCCGATGAGATCACCTACGATCACACCACCCGGATGGCGGAAGCCCGGGGGAACGTGCGGCTGGTGATGGGGGGCCTGGTGGGCTTCGCCGAGCACGTCACCGTGGATCTCCGCCAACGCAGCCTGACCGCCGAGAACGCCAGCGGAGGAGGCGCCGCCTTCGTCCAGAAGGAGAACGTGACGCCGGAGGAGCTCGGCGCCCTGGAGACCACCGAGCAGCTCGCGAAGGCCGGCAGGAATACCTTCTCCTTCACCACGAAGGGCTTCCGCTTCCAGGAGGATGGTGCGTACGTGCTGGAGGAGTCGTCCTTCACGCCCTGCGACTGCGACGTGCTCAAGCCGAGCTGGCGCATCTCCACCCGGGGCGCGGAGCTGAAGCCCGGAGAGAGCGCCACCCTCACCGTGCCCGCGGTCCACGTGTACGGCGTCCCCGTCCTCCTGCTGCCCTGGCTCTACCTCCCCCTGGCGGAGCGCGCGAGCGGCCTGCTCATGCCCGAGATCACCGGCTCGGGCCTGAGCGGTTTCCAGTTGGACCAACCGCTCTTCCTCACGCTCGGGCGGAGCTACGATCTCACGCTCGCCCCGGGGTACGCGTTCGGCAACGATCCGGCGGATCCCACCCTGGGCTCGCTCGGCGTGAAGGGCCCACGCCTCTCCACCGAGTTCCGGTACGCGCCTGCCGCCACGATCGACGGGAGGATGTGGCTTCAGCTCATCTATGACTTGAAGCCCGAGCGGGATCCGATCGACCCGAACGTGCTCGCGCCCGGCGCGCAGCGGCGGGGACCGCGGAGCTGGGGCCTGTGGGAGCACCGGCAGAATCTCGGGAACGGCTTCTTCGGGCGAGCGGACGTGAAGCTCTACTCGGACGGCTTCCTCTTCGCGGACACCACGAACAACTCCGGGTTCGCGCGCTCGTACTATTACGTCCCCTCGACGGCCACGGTGTACCACCGGGGCCAGGACGACTACGCGGGGCTCGCCCTCGCCTACCGTCAGGACATCCGTTGGGGCTACCCCCTGTTCGGCGACGCACCGCGCCCGCCCGTCTTCCAGGAGCTGCCCACGCTGCGCTACGCCCTGCCCACGGTGCCCCTGTTCGGCCCGGTCACCGGCGGTGTGGAGCTGGAGCTTCTCCCGGCTGTCACCGCTGGGAGGGCTGCTGGGGGACGAGGGCACGGATGGGGTCTACTGGCCCGCGCTGCCGGATGCGGATGGCACCCAGGGCAACGGCCGCCTGGATCCGGGCGAGCGCCAGGCCCGCACCCGCCTGGACGTGATGCCGCGCGTGAATGCCACCTTCGATCTGGGCGGCGTGCTGCGGCTCACCCCCTACCTGGCGGTGCGCGAGAGCATCTACCTGCAGGAGGCGGAGCGGACGACGAGCCACCGCGCCTACGGGATGGTGGGCGCGTACCTGGACACGGAGCTGTCGAGGGTGTTCGGCGAGGGAGCCACCGCGATCCGTCACAGCATCAGGCCCTCGGCGGAGCTGCGCGCGGTGCCGCGCGTCTTCGGCCAGCGCGCCCCCCAGGTCTATGACGAGGTGGATGCCGCCGTGCCCGAGGACGGGTTCTTCCAGGGCCAGGTGGCGCTGCGCCAGAAGGTGCTCCGGCGCGTGGGCACCACCGGCACGGCCGAGCTGGGACGGCTGGACGTGGTGCAGGGCGTGGACTTCCTCGAGCGGCGGCTGGGAGAGACGTCCGGACGCATCCGGGCGGTGATGGGCCCGGTGACGGCGGAGGCCCGGGGCCGGTTGGATCTCTTCACCCCCGAGGTGGACGAGCGGCTGACCCAGCTCTCGGCGAACATTGGCTGGAACATCATTCCGAACAGGCTGGGCGTGAGCGCCGGGTATGAGCGGGCCCTCGCGAGCTCGGAGCGGGTACGCCGGCCCATCGACATGCTGCTGCCCCCTCCCCTCGGGCCCCAGGTTCCGAGCCCGGGAGCGGGACTGGCCTGCTCGAACCCGGATGCACTCGTCAACACGCCGGTCGACCGCGTGCTGGCGGGCGCCTCGGCCAGCTTCCCCTTCGGCTTGAACGTGGGCTACGGCGCCGAGGTGCAACGGAAGGATCCGGCGCGCTGTGATGTGCCCGAGCTGTTCGCCCAGACGCTGAGCGTCTCCTTCAGTCCCTCGTGCGACTGCTGGCGGCTCAACTCCTGGGCGCGGGTGGGACCCGGGACGAACCTCGACTGGGGCCTGAGCGTGACGGTGCTGAACCTGGGCACCTTCGGGCGCTGAGCCCGGGAGCGGGCGCCGGGAAATCCCCCCTGTCCGTCAGCCCACAGTTTTTCCGCATCATCTCCCGCCTCATCGGCTCATTCACTCTGGGGGGCCTGCTCGGCCCCAGGAAATTGAACCCGGAACGAGCCGAGCAACTGCCCCCCGTGATCAGCTACCAACGGGAGAAACATGAACAACCTCAAGCAGCTACCCAGGCCGGGGAGTCAAGCTGCGCGGGAAGGCCCTGGCGCCACCATGCGTCTGGCTTTCTCCGCGCTCCTTGGACTCGTCTGCCTCTCCAGCCTCGGCTGCGGCAATTCCACCTCCGAGCACCCGCGCGAAACAGCCACCCCGTGGAGGACCCGCTCGGACCTCTCCACCCCGGTGGCTTCCACCCCTGAAGAGCAATGGAGTCCAACAGGAAGCATGGCCCTTGGCCGGCTCCTGCACACCGCCACGCTCCTGGCGGATGGCCGAGTCCTCGCCACGGGCGGCTACAACCACTCCGCGGAGCTTTACGACCCCGTCACCGGCACCTGGAGCCGCACCGCCGACGCCCTCCACACGCACCGCGCGGCCACGGCCACCCCGCTGCCCGACGGCCGCGTGCTCATCGCCGGCCTTGGCGGGTCCGAGCTGTATGACTCCGCGAGCGCGACCTGGGCGCCGACCGGCCACCTGGGGACGCCGCGCCTCTACCATACGGCCACCCCGCTGCCCGACGGCCGCGTCCTGGTGACGGGTGGCGCGGACAGCGAGTACGGGGGAACCGTGCTCTCCACCGCCGAGCTTTACGACCCGGCCACCGGCACCTGGACTCCGGCCACGCCCATGGCCTCGGCCCGCCGCGACCACACCGCCACCCCGCTGGGCAACGGCAAGGTGTTGGTGACGGGCGGCACCCATGCCAGCGGCCTGCTTCAGCACTCCGCCGAGGTGTATGACGCGGCCACTGGCACCTGGAGCCCCGTGGGCAACATGGCCGTCGCTCGCGCCTTCCACTCGGCCACCCCGCTCCTGGACGGCCGGGTGCTCGTCGTGGGCGGTGGCGAGTCCGAACAGGCCGGCAACACCTTCGCGGAGCTTTCAACCCCGCCGCGGGCACCTGGACGATGACCGCCGGCATGGCCCTGCCGCGCCGCTACCACTCCGCCACCCTGCTGCCCTCGGGCCAGGTGCTCGTGGCCGGCGGCTTCCATGAGTCCACCGGCATCCTCACCTCGTCCGAGGTGTACGAGCCCGCCCTCGGCTCCTGGCGCGCCGCGGGTCCCCTGGCCACGGGCCGTTACTTCCACACCGCCACCCGCCTGCCGGATGGCCGTGTCCTCGCCGCCGGCGGCGTCAGCCATGGCGATCAGGCCTCCGCCGAGGTGTACACCCCCGAGGGCTCCGACGAGCCGCCTACCGAGCCGGCGGGCACCAGCCTGCTGCTCCAGGTCGTCGACGCCTCGGGCACGCCCATCCCGGGGGCCGCCGTCTCCTCCCAGGGAGCGGTCTTCTCCCTCGACAGCTCCGGCCATCGCCTCTTCGAGAACCTCCCGCCCGGCCGCTTCTTCGCCCGCGTGGACGCGCTCGGCTTCACCTCCGGCACGGCCGTGGTGGAGTTGCAGGCGGGGGCTCACGTGGGTGCACAGGTGAAGCTGCTCCCCCTGGCCGCCCCCATCCCCTTCCAGGCCGAGCATGGCGGCATCATCCAGACGGAGCAGGTTCGCGTCTCCATTCCTCCTGACGCCGTCGTCGATGCCATGGGTCAGCCCGTCACCGGCACCGTCCAGGTCACCATCGCTCCGCTGGATCCAACGAGCCAGCTGGACGCCATGCCCGGCCCCCTGGAGGGCACCGCCGCCGCGGATGGAGAGAGCGTGCCGTTGGAGAGCTTCTTCATGGCCGAGGTGAGCCTGTCGAGCAACGGTGCACAGGTGCAGCTGGCTCCGGGCAAGTCGGCCACCCTGGAGTTCGTCCTTCCGGCGGCCCTGGCCACCCAGTTCCAGGCCGGGGACAGCGTGCCCGCATGGTGGTTCGATCTGGATGCGGGCCACTGGCGCGAGGAGGGGAACGGCATCATCCAGCCCTCCTCCTCCCAGCCAGGAAAGCTGGCCTGGGTCGTCGAGGTGAAGCACTTCACCTGGTGGAACTGCGATGCGCCCTGGACGAACAAGAGCTGTGTCAACGTCCTCGTCGTGGACGGGTACGGTGCACCCGTCAAGGGCGCCGCGGTGAACGCCAAGGGTGTCAGCTACATGGGGGTCAGCCGGCCCGCATACACCGGCGTGAACGGCCGGGCCTGCGTCGAAATCAAGCGTGGCAGCACGGCCAATGTCTTCGCCGGACTGCCCGGCCATGCCGTCACGGACCTGGTGACGGTGACGGGGACGACAGCGGCGGCCATCTGTGGGAGCGGCCCCTGCACCGAGGTCCAGCTCGTCCTGGAAGACCTCATCTGCACTCCGGGCGCCTACGCGCAATGCCCGTACTCGGGGCCCGCGGGGACCCAGGGCGAGGGGCGGTGCCAGGCCGGCCGCCGGCGATGCAACGTCATCGGGACGGAGTGGAGCAGCTGCCAGGGAGAGGTGCTGCCCGCGGCCGAGAGCTGCCAGACCCCCTTCGATGATGACTGCGATGGCGAGGTGAATGAGGACTGCATCTGCTCCGACAAGCAGGGCGAACCCTGCTATGGCGGCCCCAGCGGGACGCGGGGAGTCGGCGTCTGCCAGGGGGGCACCATCGGGTGCGATCTGTTCGGCAACGTCATCTGCAAGGGGCAACAACTCCCCGCGCCGGAGGCTTGCTGGACGGCTACGGATGAAGACTGCAATGGCGTGAGCGAAGCATGCGAGACCGGGCCAACGGGTTGGGCCTCGACGGGCTCCATGGCCGGGCCTCGCTACTTGCACGCGGCGACGCCGCTGCCCAACGGCAAGGTGCTCGTTTCGGGGGGAGTCGGCCCTGGCGGCAGCTACCTCGCGACGGAGGAGGTGTACGACCCGGCCGCGGGCACCTGGAGCGCTACCGGCTCCATGGCCTCGCCTCGCTACCAACACACGGCGACGCTGCTGCCCAACGGCAAGGTGCTCGTCTCGGGGGGATCCGACCGTAACGGCTACCTCACGACGGCGGAGGTGTACGACCCGGCCACGGGCACCTGGAGCGCTACCGGCTCCATGGCCTCGCCTCGCTACCAGCACACGGCGGTGCTGCTGCCCAACGGCAAGGTGCTCGTCTCGGGGGGACTCAACGTCACGACGGCGGAGGTGTACGACCCGGCCACGGGCACCTGGAGAGCTACCGGCTCCATGACCTCGCGTCGCGACAGGCACGCGGCGACGCTGCTGCCCAACGGCAAGGTGCTCATCTCGGGGGGAGCCGACCGTAACGGCTACCTCACGACGGCGGAGGTGTACGACCCGGCCACGGGCACCTGGAGAGCTACCGGCTCCATGGCCTCGCCTCGCCTCGAACACACGGCGACGCTGCTGCCCAACGGCAAGGTGCTCGTCTCGGCGGGATTCAACAGCAGCAGTTCCCTCGCGACGGCGGAGGTGTACGACCCGGCCACGGGCACCTGGAGCACGACCCGCGCCCTGGCCTCGCCTCGCACCAGGCACACGGCGACGCTGCTGCCCAACGGCAAGGTGCTCGTCTCGGGGGGAGCAGGCAATAGCGGCGCTGTCGCGGCGGAGATGTACGACCCGGCCACGGGCACCTGGAGCGCTGCCGGCGCCCTGGCCTCGCCTCGCTCCTGGCACACGGCGACGCTGCTGCCCAACGGCAAGGTGCTCGTCTCGGCGGGATATAACAGCGGCGCTCTCGCGACGGCGGAGGTGTACAAGCCCTGAGTCCCGTGAGTCATTCAAGGCCATGACAGGCAAGCGGCGGGGCCCGGCGCACGAGCCCCGCCGCTCCATTCAACCGGGCAGTGGCTGCCCGCCGTGCTCACGCGACGGACTGTGAGGCCCGCTTCTTCCGGGAGCGGCCCCGGCCGCCCTGATCGCGCGGACCCAGCACCCGGTCGGCGGGAATGCCCGCGTCGAGCGCCTCGCGCAGCCCGGGAGACAAGCCGTCCATCAACAGCACCACCGAGGCGTTCGTCCAGGCGAAGCCCAGCGTCCGCTCGGACCGGGGGGCCAGCGGCAGTCCGCGATCCGCGCCCTGATTGCCGTACTCGACGGCCACCTCGGCCGACCGCCCCACCACGTCGTACTTCTCCTTGATGAGGCCGTTGTGGCTCCCCGCGATGTCCAACACCATGGACAGCCAGCGGTAGGCCACCGCATCGGCCTCGGCGTGGAAGCCGTAGCGGCGCAGACCCTCCACCGCGATGATCTGGTGCGGCGCCCAGCCGAAGGGCCAGTCCCACTGCAAGTCCTCTCCGCCCACGGCCTCGCGCGAGGCGCGGCTGCTGGAGGTCAGGCCTCCGTCGTGCAGGAAGCGCGGGAGCGCGGCGGCCACGATGGCGGCCTCCTCGCGGGACGCCCAGCCCGTCCACAGCGGATAGAAGGTGGCCAGGCACTCGTAACGGGAGCGGCGTCCGGCCACGAAGTCATGGTCGAAGAACAGCCCCTGCTCGGCGTCCCAGAAGCGCGTGCGCATGGTGCGCGCCCGGGCCCTCGCCGCCCTCGCGTACCGGGCCGCCTTCAGCGAGTCCTCCCCTTCCACCTGGCGGAGGATCCCCGCCAGGTCCATCTCGTACTGGAACAGCAGCGAGTTGAGGCACACCGGCTCGTGGTGGTGCGTGGCCGTGCCGAAGCGATGGCACATGTCCCAGCCGCTCTCGCGGATGGCCCGGTCATGGCGGTGGAACCCGGCGTTGTCCGGCCGCGAATCGGCGTAGAACTTGGACAGGTCCTCGGCGTCGGGACCCTCGGCGTCGTCCTTGTAGCGGGAGAGCCCGCCCGGGGTGGCGCGAGCGCCCGTGCGGAAGACGGTCTCCAGCTCCTGCTCGGCCATCCGGGCCACGCGCTTGAGCAGGCGCCGATCCTCGCGCACCGCGTGCAGCTCCAGCGCCAGCCGGGGCATCAGCGGCGGCTGGGTGCGAGACAGGTGGTAGCTGAGGTTCGAGTTGGGGATCTTCCCGTAGTGCTCGATCTCGTAGAGCTGGTTCTCGAGCAGATCCCTCGCGAGCCCGTAGTGGCCGGAGGCCAGGGCGCCGCGGGCATTGAAGTAGCTGTCCCAGCCGAACATCTGCACGAAGCGGCCGCCGGGAACGATGTACGGGCGCGGGAGGTAGAGCATGCCGGGCTGGCGCATGAGCGCCTCCCAGTCTCCGGCATCGCGGGGCTTCTGGAGCGGCACCATCTCCAGGCCACCCGAGCGCCGGGCCTCGGCGCGCAGCTTCTTCAGGGCCTTGCGATCGCGCGCGGGGACGTACACGCGCTGCTTGCCCTCCGGGTCCTTCACCGGCATCACCCGCAGGGCCTTCTTCAGGTCCTCGGCGCGATCCGAGCGGCGGACGAGCCCCTTCCAGCCGTCGTCGATCAACCGGCGCAGCGTCTGGGTGCGCGGCTCCAGCATCCGCTCCACGGGGAGTCCGGGCTCCTCGCCGCGCCCCGCGAGAATCTCCTCGGCGAGCACATCCGCGGCGTGCGAGAGCCGCTCCGCTCCGGCCAGCTCCAGGCGCATGCCCGGAGCGAAGCTCCAGGTCCACCGCGAAACGCAGGCCTCCCTCGCGGGCACGTCCGGCATCACGGTCCGTGAGGCGGCCGTCACCATCGAGATCCAACGCCATCAGCGTCTCGAAGGCGCGGCGCGCGGTGGACGTGGTGGCGGACAGGACCGGCGTGGCCGGCGGCTCCACGGCGAGCTCGCGGGCAAGCCGCTGCGAGAGCCGGTTCTGGAGGGAGAGGGAGGAACGGGAGAGGCGCGACGGCGTGCGGATGGGCACTCTTTCGACCTTCGGAGAGGAAGCTGCGCTCAAGGTACACGAGTCCGTCCCGGCGCCAACATGCACTGTGTGAAGCCCGCCCGCTTCTCCGCCGGACTGACGTCTGATCTATTTTGAGTTCAAACGTCCCCACGCATACACAGCCGGGGAAAGGGCTCCACGGAGGGGTGTGGAGCACCGCGCGCGCTGATAACCCTGCACCCCGCTCCACCCGACCCCCCACAACCTTGGAGAATCATCGTGGACTCACTTCCGCTGTTCCTGCTCCTGGCCGCCGTGGCGATGCCCCCCGCCGCCCGCGCCGACGAAGCCCCCACCCCGCTCGAGGACAACCAACGCATCACCGAGGGCTACATCCAGATCGCCTATGAGCTGGGTGGCCTGCTGGATCCGGCGCTCCAGCCCGGTGGGAGCAGCACCGTGCGGCCCAACTGGTTCGTCTTCGCACCGCACGCCTCCCGCACGGGCGGCGAGGGCATGCTCGGCGCGGCCCTGGCGCGGCGGGTGATCGACACGGCGCGGGGCCAGCCCTCCCTCTCGGTGCTCCACGCGCTCGACCGGGTGGGCCTCATCGGCACCGTGCGGATCACCGTGGAGAACCTCGCCCTGGAGCTCGTCCTCCGGGGGCTGCCCACCGACGCGGCCGCCTCGCTGGCCTCGCTCACCACGGCCATGAACGGCGAGGCGCTGGCCGATCCGCGCACCTTCGCCACCACCGCCTCGCGCTTCGCCTCGCTCTACTGGAGCGCGCCGGCCGTCCTCCCGCTCGACAAGGCGGAGTCGGTGGTCCTCACCCTGGAGCGCACGCTGCACGAGGGTAACCTCGCCATCTTCTCGGACATCGGCGGCTCGGCGATCCTCTACCTGGACTGGCGCCGCGGCCTCACCGGCGACGTCACGCCCGCGCGCGTGCTGTCGGAGTTCTCGCTCCAGGACGCCGTGCCGCAGGAGTCCCAGCTCGCCTACCAGTACGCGCTGGCCCACGTGAACGACACGCCCCGGCCCTACCAGTTCGCCAGCATCTTCCCGGGCATGCACTGGAAGAGCCTGCTGGTGGCGGCCTTCGCGCTCTACGAGGAGGCCCGCCTGGCGCCGACTCCGGCCGCGCGCGACGCGCTCATCGCCATGGGCAACAACTACGTGGCCTGGCGCGAGCAGCATGACATGGCGCAGCCCGTCTTCACCCCGGCCGTGTCCCACCCGGACGAGGTCTCCCGCGCCGCGCTGCTGCAGGCCCTCACCCCCATGCTCACCACGGACTTCGGCACCCTCAAGTGGAACTACTCCGACTACGCGTACAGCCAGCCGGACCGGGACGGCAGCATCCTCACCTCGCCACCCACCGAGTACAACTGGGCCACCTTCTGGGATCGCTGGACGGGCATCCTCCACGCCTTCGACCAGGCCTACGGCGCGCCCTCGGCGCTCTGGGTGATGCCCGAGCCGCTCGTGGATCCCACCGCGGAGCCGTCCGGCACCTGAGCCCCCTGTCCAACCCGCCCGGAGGCCGGCCGAGCAGGCTGGACCTCCCGGGTGGGAGACTCACCGAGTCCTCGACCGGACACGCCTGCCCGGGTGGGGTGTCCAGGAGACCCGCACTGGTGGCAAACTGGAGCAGGCCCTCATCTCTGCTACCGTTCACTTCATGCTGGCGTCTCCGCCCCCCGCTTCCGGCTGCTGCTCCCCGCCCTCGTCTGCGCCCTGGTGATCCACGGCGCCTACGGTGCCAGCCGGATGGGGCCCGCCGCGCTCACCGCCTTCGTGCTGCTGGTGCTCGCCATCGCGGCGGTGCGTTGGCGCCATGGCGCCTCGGTGGCCTTCCCGGCCGGTGGCGAGCGCAGGCGCGGCGAGCGCAGGCGCGGAGCCATGCCGGAGCACGCGCTGGCGAGGCTCGCGCACGAGGACGAGCCGTCGCGGCAGTATCCGGTGCAGCGCGGAGCGGTCACCGCCCTCCCCTCGCAGCGCACCTTCTGGTCGCGGGTGAAGATCTGGTTCAGCAGCGTGTGCCTGCTGGTGTGCGGGCTGTGGTGGATGGTGCTCACCGCCCTGCTCTTCATGCCGGATCCGTCGCCCGCGCTCGATGGCCTCTTCACCAACTCCAGCCTGACGCTCATCACCGTGTCCGTGCTGCTGACGGTGCTCTTCGGGGTCATCCTCCGCTCGGGCCTGCGCGGGCCGTCGGATCCGCTCGCGCCCAAGGACTGGAGCCACAAGGACCGCCTGCGCGATCAGCCCTACGTGCCGCACTCCGCCGACGGCTACGGAGGCCCCTCGTCTCCCCGCGGCAGGAAGCGCCACCTGCGCCTGGTGCGCAACGCTCCCTGACAGCCTCGACAGTCCAGGGAGCGGCCACTACTCTGCCGCGCCATGACTGGCTCCACTGTTACCGATCGCAACCTGCTCAGCCCCCAGAACCTGAGGAATCCCTACCCGCTCTACAAGGAGCTGCGGGAGAGCGATCCGGTTCACTTCGTGGAGCCGATGCAGTCCTGGTTCATCACCCGCCATGACGACGTGCTGGCGGGCTACCGGGATTCGCGCCTGAGCGCCGCCCGGGCGCAGCTCTTCGAGTACCAGCTCCAGGGGCTCGACCCGAGCATCGCCCAGGAGTTCATGCAGACCATCCGCCATCAGATGTTCATGAAGGATGGTCCGGAGCACGTCCGGCTGCGCCGGCAGACGCTCACCGGCTTCTCCAACCAGAAGCTGGACGACATGCGCTCCACCGTCCACCGCATCATGCGCGAGCTGCTGGACGAGGTGTATCCCCGGGGCCACATGGATCTGCTCAAGGACATCGCCTTCCCGATGCCCGCGCTCGCCCTCGCCGAGATGATCAACGTCCCGCTCGGGGATCGCGCCCGCTTCCGGCGCTGGTCCGAGCACCTGGCCGCGTTCAGCGCGCCCGCGGTGGGCTCCAACCCGGTGGAGCTGGCCACCCACGCCAACCAGGCCATGGTGGAGATGAAGCAGATGCTGCTGCCCGTCATCGAGGAGCGCCGCCGCTCTCCCGGTACGGACTCGCTCAGCCTGATGCTCCAGGCGGAGGCCGAGGGCCGGATGACGCCCGAGGAGCTGGTGGCCAACATCTGCCTCATCATGTTCGCCGGGCACACCACCACGACGGACCAGCTCTGCAACGGCGTCTACGCGCTGCTCACCCACCCCGAGCAGCTCCAGAAGCTGAAGGCGGACATGGGGCTGATGAAGTCGGCGGTGGAGGAGATGCTGCGCTACGACACGGCGGTGCCCTCCATCACCCGCGTGGCCGCCGAGGACTTCGAGTGGCACGGGAAGCAGATCCGCAAGGGCCAGCTCGTCTTCCTGGTGATGGCCTCGGCCAACCGGGATCCCTCCGCCTTCCCGGATCCGGATCGCTTCGACATCACCCGGGACAGCACGAAGCAGAAGAACGTCTCGTTCGGCTTCGGGGCGCACCACTGCATGGGGGCCGGCCTGTCCCGCCGCGAGCTGGAGATCGGCGTGACGATGCTGCTGGAGCGCATGCCCGGGCTGCGCCTGGACGAGACGCGTCCGCTGGTGCCCAAGTGCCACAGCGTGACCTTCCGCGGCTTCGACTCACTGCCCCTGCGCTGGTGAGCGGCCCGGTGCGGGGCTCACAAGTCCACGAGCCCCGCGCGCAGGGCCAGCACCACCGCCTCCACGTGCGTGTTGACGCCCATCTTCCGGTAGATGTGTGAGAGGTGCGTGCGCACGGTGCGCCGCTCCAGCGTCATCACCCGCCCCACCTCGGCGTTGGACAGGCCCTTGGCCACGTAGCGCAGCACGTCGAACTCGGCCGGCGTGAGGCTCCAGGGGTTCTGCTTCTCCGCCTCGGGCGGCTTCGCCTGGATCGACTGGAAATAGTTCCAGAAGCGCCGCGCGATGAGGGGCTCGAGTACCGTGCCCCCTTCCATCACCTCGCGGATGCCCGAGCGGATCTTCTCCGGCCCCACCCGCTTCACCAGGTAGCCCGAGGCCCCCGCTTGAATGGCCTCGTACACCTTCTGCTCGTCCTCGAAGGACGTGAGGATGAGCACCTCCACCTCGGGCGCACGGCGCTTCACCCGCCGCGTCACCTCGATGCCGTTGAAGCCCGGCAGCTCCAGGTCCAACAGCACGAGCTGCGGCAGCACCCGCACCACCTCCTCCACCGCCTGCTCCCCGTCCTGGGCGCTCCCCACCACCTCCAGCTCGGGGAAGGTGCCCAGCACCTTGAGGAGGTTGCGCAGCAGGTTCGGCTGATCCTCGACGACGAAGACGCGGGTCCGGTCCATGGCCTCAGCGGTACGGGGAGGGCTTGAAGATCTGCTCCAGCTTCTTGTGCTCGCCACGCTCCAGGCGCAGCTCGAACAGCTCGCGCTGGCGCGGGACGCCAATCGTCTCGATGATGATCTCCCGGTTGCCGGGCTTCACCGGGTAGCGCACCAGGGGCAGGTTGCGCTTCACCCGCACGCCGTCGATGTAGACGCGCGACAACTGGTTGGCGCTGATGGACAGGTAGGCGACCCCGGTCCTGGGCGTCACCTCGGCCTCGCCGGAGGGGGAGACGATCACCGGATCCGCCGGCGCGGTGTGCCTCGGGGATTCGGGCTCGGGAGGCGGCGCATCCGGCATCTGGAGGTACTGCTCCACGGCGCCGCTGACGGCGGACACCTTGGGGTCCGTGTCGAGCTGGGGACGCTGCAAGAACTTCCACACCCCGAGCGCGAAGCACACCACGCCCACCAGCGCGATGGCTCCGGCCACGACCATCATCCGGCGCCGGCGCCGCAGATCCTCCAGGAGGTTGCGCTCCTCGGTGAACATGCGGCGCTGGGCCACCGCCGCCTTGACCTCGGGCGACGTGGGCGGGGGCATGGGGATGTACGAGCGATCCGGCTCGGCCGCCGGTGCCTGGGCCTGCTCGGACACATGGCCCCGCACCAGCGACGGAGGCAGGCGCGCCCGCGTCTGCGTGCCCTCGGACATGGGCGGCCGCATGCGCACCCCCGTCGGCTCGATCTTCGCGGTGTCCACCAGGTCATCCGGGTCCACCAGGGCCTTGGCCTTGACCCGGGTGGGCTCCGGCCTGGGCTCGGGCTCCGGTTCCGGCTTGGGCTCGGAGCGGGAGTAGTCCTCCACCACCCGCAGGCGGGGATTCTTGCCGATGCGCGTGACTTCGCGGGGCGCGGACCCACCCGGCAGCACGGGGGACCTGCGCGGCTTGGGCGGGGCCGCCCCGGGAGGTGCCACCCACGTCTGCTCGTCGTCGCCCGGCGGGTAGGACTCGACCTGGGTGACCTGGGTCCCCTCCTTCGGCCCGACGCGGGTGACCTGGGTCCCCTCCTTCGGCTTGACCCGGGTGGTGACCTGGGTGCCGCCCTTCTTCCCGAAGTGGGTGACCTCGGCGCCCTCGTCCTTCGGCCCGACGTAGGTGGACTCGAGCACCTCCCGAGGGGGCTCGGCGCCGAAGACGTGGGTGGAGTCCAGCAGGCCCCTGTCCATCATGGGCCCCGGCGTCACGGTGGGCTCGGGCTGGTACTCCTCGAAAGCGGGCGGGGCCTCCATGGTGTCGGCCTCGCTGAGGGCCGGGCTGAACGAGGGCCGCACCACCACGGACTTCTCCAGCGCGTCCGCGCCCACCTCGGCCAGCGACACGCCGGAGATGGGCGTGAGCATGAAACGCTCGGAGAACGGCACCGGGCCGAGCGAGGCCACCATCTCGTTGGGGAAGAGCTCGGCCACGAAGCGGCGCGCGTCCTCGGCCCCGGGCAGCCCGCCATTGGTGGACAGGAAGTTGCGCAGCGAGGCGGCGAACTCGGCGCAGGAGCGGTAGCGCCGCGTGGGCGTGGCCTCCAGCGCGCGCAGGATGATCGGATCCATCCGCGCGTGGAGGCGGCGATCCAGGCGGCTGGGCGGAGGCAGACCGGCGCGGCGGGTGCTGACGCCCCCATCGGGGATGACGGCCTCGCGCAGGGTGAGCAGCTCGTAGGCGATGGCGCCGATGGAGTAGATATCCGAGAGCACGTCCGCGGGCTCGCCGCGGCCCACCTCGGGGGCGCGGTAGGCGCTGCGGCCCCGGCCGGCGAAGGCGCGCTTGAGCTCGGGCACGGCCAGCAGCGCCTGGAGTGCCCCGAAGTCACACACCGAGGGCAGCCCGGCGCGCGACAGCAGCACGTTGCCCGGGGTGATGGAGCCGTGGACGACGCCCGCCTCGTGGGCACGCTCCACGGACTCGAGCAGTTGGATGATGAGCCAGAGCGCGGTGTTCGGCGGGAGGAGGACCTCCTTGGTGTTGAGCCGGTACAGCGCGGTGCCCAGCGAGTGGCCCTCCACGGCCTCGCGCACCACGGCGAGCCGCTGCTTGACGAACCCCATGTCGAGCACGGGGACGATGCCCTCGGGGTTGAGGGGATTGAGGACGCTGTAGACCCCGGCCAGCACGGTGGCGTAGCGCGGGTCGGACGTCTTCGGGAGGAAGAGCTTGATGACGACCTTGGAGCCACCCGGCTCCTGGACGGCCTCGTACAGCTCGGCGAGATCTCCGGCCTCGATGCGGCCGGTCAACCGGTAGGCGGTGCTCATCCCTTCCTCTTCCGGGACCGGACGGCGTCGAACTGGAATCCGCACCAGACGCACGCCGTGCCCTTGCGCCCCGCGGGCAGCTCCAGGGTACAGCCGGGGCAGCGCGGACGGGGCCGGTTGCCCGTCCGGGGAGCGGCCAGCTTCTGACGCACCGGGCCCGGGACGCGTGCGCGTCCCGCCACGGCGGCGCCGCGCACCCGGACCTCGAGCTGGCGGACACGGTCCTCCAGGGCCTCGATACGGGCGGCGAGCCGCGCGTGGAGCTCGGCGTCGGACGGGGGGGAACGTCGGGCGGGCGATCTCATTGCGGACTCGCCAGCGTGCCACGCCCGCTTGCAACCCCGCAAGGTGGACAACCCGTGTGAATGGTGCCGCCGCGGGGGGGCGCGTGTTATGACTTGCTGTCCTGTGTCACAGAAACTCTCTCCGACCGGACCCATCCCGGGGAGCCCGACGACCTCGGACCCCCTCCACGGCAGCTTCCGCTCCTCGCTCAACCGGGCCAACGCCGAGGAAGCCGAGCGCCGCGCCCAGAGCCTCTTCGCCGACGCCGAGCTCGCCCGCCTGCTGAGCGTGCCCCGGGCGCCCACCACCCGCCTGGTGCCCCGGGCCCGGGACATCTTCGTCAACCGCAACCTGCGCATGGCCGGGGTCGAGCTGCATCGGCTTCGACATGGACTACACGCTGGCCATCTACCACATGCGCCGGCTGGAGCAGCTCGCCTATGACATGACGCTCGCCAAGCTCGTCAGCGAGCGCGGCTACCCCTCCGTCATCGGCCAGCTCCAGTACGACCACCACTTCGTGATGCGCGGGCTGGCGGTGGACAAGGAGAACGGCAACCTGCTGAAGATGGACCGCTTCGGCTACGTGGGGCGGGCCTGGCACGGGCTGCGGCCGTTGGACCGCGAGGTGTGGAAGAAGCTGTACCGCAACCAGCGGGTGAAGCTGAAGAACCCCCAGTTCGCGTGGATCGACACGCTCTTCGCCCTGCCCGAGGCGTGGCTCTTCGCCGGCATCATCGAGCTGCTGGAGTCGCTGGGCCAGCGGGTGGACTACGGCAAGCTGTACGACGACATCCGGGATGCCATCGACACGGTGCACCGGGACAACTCGCTCAAGCGCGAGGTGCGCAAGGAGCTGGGGCGCTACATCTTCCAGGATCCCGAGCTGGGTCCGGCGCTGCACAAGCTGCGCTCGGGAGGCAAGAAGCTGTTCCTGCTGACGAACTCGGCGTGGGACTACACGGACGCGGTGATGCGCTACCTGCTGGACGGACAGGTGGCGGAGTACCCGAGCTGGCGCAACTACTTCGACTACATCGTGACGCTGGCGGCCAAGCCGGCGTTCTTCTCCGAGCAGCGGCCCTTCCTGGAGCTGGAGACGGCGGGCCCCGGCGAGGAGGCGCGCGTGGTGGGCGAGGCCACCCACCTGGAGCGCGGCAAGGTGTACCAGGGCGGCAACCTGCTGCAGCTCGAGCAGCAGACGGGCTACGCGGGCGAGTGCGTGCTGTACGTGGGCGATCACATCTACGGCGACATCCTCAAGTCGAAGAAGACGTCGCTGTGGCGCACGTGCATGGTGGTGCAGGAGATCGAGGATGAGATCACCTACACGGACGGCCAGCGCGAGCGCATCCAGCGGCTGTCCGAGGTGGAGCTGGCGCGGGAGCGGCTGGACGACGAGGTGGCGCACCGCAAGGGCCAGCTCAACGTGCTGGACCGGAAGCTGGAGCGCGGGGCGCGGGAGGACGGAGCGCCGGAGCCGCTGGAGGAGGAGCGGCGCAAGGTGAAGGCGGAGCTGGACAAGCTGCGCTGGGCGCTGCGCGAGGCGACGGAGATCGCCGACACGCTGGAGTGCGAGGTGGAGGAAGGCTTCAACCCGTACTGGGGCCTGCTCTTCAAGGAGGGCCACGAGAACAGCCGGTTCGGCGAGCAGGTGGAGCGCTACGCGTGCCTCTACACGAGCCGGGTGTCGAACTTCCTGCACGACTCGCCGATGCAGTACTACCGCTCGCCGCGGGAGTTGATGCCGCACGAGCAGGCCGGCTCGTGGTCGGCGAAGCTGTCGGTGGTGGGCAGCGAGGGCCCGCCCAAGGGCGCGGAGTGAGCCTCCGCACCCGGCTCACGGGCCGCCCACTGGTGGATAGACGGTGAGAATCGGCCCGTCCGGGTGTTGAAAGAGGGTGCGCCCGGGGGCCCCACCGATTATCCATGGGGCGCCGCCAGGGTTTTCCCCCTCTCCCTGGAGGGCTCCTGCCCCGGGTTCGGAGAACGACTTCTCCGCTCCTGGGGCAAGGTTTTTCGGGGCCCTATGGCCGGGGGCTCAATCGCAGCCGCCACCGATGGGGGGCGTGATCGTGAGCAGCCCGGTCTCGTTGACCTTGATCGTGGTGCCCTCCACGAGGCCCGAGACGCCCCGCGCCGTGGCGGTGAAGGTCATCTCCGGGCCCGTGCCCGCCACCTCGACGCGGTAGATGAAGCGGCAACCGCCCACCCACGCGCTGTCCGGGACGGCCGCACGCGTGCCATCCGTGCACCCCATGGGCCGGAAGCCGACCTCCGCGAGGTTCTCCGAGTACCGGTCCTTCTCCTGCATGAAGGTCCGCTGCGTGATGAAGAGCGCCCAGAGGTTCCGCTTGCCCTCGCGCTGCTGGGCGGAGCACGCGAAGAACTCGGCCGGCAGGCACTCGTCCCCGCCCACGTAGCGGCGCACCCCACCCCGCTCCAACCAGAAGACGACCTGATCGAACATGGGCGTGCTGACTTGCAGCGTGACACCCGCGGCCGGAGTGCCCGCCGCGCCCTGTGCGACGGCCGTGAAGGCCGGCTGGCCCGCCGGAGGATTCGTCACGGCCGTCACTCGGTAGGCGAAGTGGCAGCCCGCCACCCAACCCGGTCCCGGCACGGGCGCGCGCGTGCCGTCCGCGCACGCCGGGGGCACGAAGCCCAACTCCGCCAGGTTCAGCGTGTACCGATCCCTCTCGTACATGAAGGACAGTTGCGCCTCGTGCAGCGCCCGCATCTCGCGGATGCCCTCGCAGTCGACGCTGCCACAGTCGACCGGCGTGCCCTCCGCCATCGCCGGCAGCGCCCACGAGGCGCACAGCCCTCCCACCACGGACAACCACCGCATCGTGTTCCGCATGGTGTGAACCCCCTCTCCTTGGTGCACCCGAGCGTAGCTGGAGCCGTGGCGGCCGCGCTGTAAGGGCTTACCCGGACGAGGCGGCTGGAATGCGGCCCCAGATCATGGACGTGTACCGGGAGCCGGGCTCGGCCTCGAGCCCCAGCTTCTTCAAGTCGTCCGAGTACTTCGAGCCCTTCACCACCACCCACCGCCGGGCCACGCGCCGGGCCTCCTCCAGCGTCTCCGGCGTGAGGGGGGCGTGCTCGGCGAAACGGCGGAGCATCTCGAAGGCCGGCTGGGACTTCTTGGGCTTCTCGAACATCGGATCGAAGAGGACCACGTCGAACGAGCCCGAGGGCAGCGTGCGCAGGTACGCGTGCGAGTCGGCGTGCACCGGCTCCACCCGGCTCGACCGGGGGCCGTAGTCGTAGGCCGCGAGGCCCTCGGACACGACGGCGTAGAGCGCGAGGCTCTTCTCCAGCCCCACCACCCTCCCCGAGGGCCCCACCACCAGCGCGGCCACCAGCGCGTCCTGTCCGAGCCCCAGCGTGCAGTCGAGGAGGTGATCTCCCGCGCGCAGCTCGGCCACGCGGACGAGGGCGTCATCCCCCCCCACCTGCCCCGAGAGGATCCGCAGCCGGCGCAGGTGCGCCATGCCCGGGTTGAAGCCGAAGGAGCCCTCGCGATCCCAGAGCGTGACGCCCTCGCGCTCGAAGACGATGAAGGCGTCCGCCGAGGACTCCAGCATCGGGCCGATGGGCTGCTTCGGGCGCCTGGGGAGGAACGGCAGGCTCCAGGCCCGTGCGGCCTCCCGGGCCCGCTTCACGAGGGACGCGTCCGGCTTGCCGCTCGTGGTGACCGCCAGGGGGACCACCTGTTTCAGCCCTCGACGGCCTGGAGCTTCCGGCCTCCCTGCGCCTCGGCCACCGTCACCGACTGGTTCCGGCCGTGCCGCTTCGCGTAGTACAGGCACTGGTCCGCCTGCTCCACCAGCACCAGCTTGTCCGTCCCGTGGTCCGGCGCCGTCGCGATGCCCAGCGACAGCGTCACCTTCAGCGGGCCCATCTCCGTCTGGAACACCTCGGCCTTGATGGCCTCGCGGATGCGCTCGGCGATGATCTTCGCGCCCTTGGCGTCCGTCTCCGGCATCAGGATGGCGAACTCCTCGCCGCCGTAGCGCGCCACGATGTCCGTGTCCCGCGCCTGCTCGCGGAGGATGCGCGCCACGCCCTTGAGCACCTGGTCTCCCGTCAGGTGGCCGTAGGTGTCGTTCACGCTCTTGAAGTGGTCCACGTCGGTGAGCATCAGCGAGCACTTGCGCCCGTAGCGCCGCGAGTGCGCCAGCATCTCGTCCGCCTTCGCCTGGAAGGTGCGGTTGTTGTACAGGCCCGTCATGCCGTCCGTCGTGGCCATGCGCTCCATCGCCTCGTAGAGCTGGGCGCGCAACACCGCCTGCGCCGCCTGGATGGCGATGACTTCCAGCATCCGCAGCACGTCGTGATCCAACGCGGCCTTGCGGCGCGAGCCCGCCACCAGCGTCCCGAGAATCCGGTCGCCCGCCGTGAGCGGGAAGATCTTCAGCGCGGCGAGGCCCCGCAGCTGCGTCTCCTCGTCGAAGATGACCTGCCGGTCCATGGCCTTGATGTCGCGCCCGGGCAGCGGCGCGCCGTAGCGCACCACGTTGGCCACCAGCCCGTTGTTGTCCGGGAAGGTGCGGCCCTCGAGCGCCTTGCTCCCCTGCGCCGTGACGCCCAGCATCCGCGCCACCTTGTGGGCCCGCTTGCCCTCCTGCTCGCTCACGATGGTGACGGCGCAGAAGTCCAGCCCCGCGAGCTGCCGCGCGCTCTCCAGCACCGCCAGGAACACCTGATCCGGGCTGCCCGCGCGGTTGAGCTCCTCGATGGCCCGGAAGAACCGGTCCTTCTCGTCGCGCGTCTTGCGGATGTACGACATCACCCGCTCCACCTCGATGGAGCGCAGCACCTCCGCGGCGATCGTCGTCAGCAGCTTCTCGTCATCGTCCGAGAAGGGGTTGTGCGTCACCCGGTCCGCCACCAGCACGCCGCGCACCAGGCCGCTGGCCGCCTCGATGATGGGCACGGCCAGCACCGCTCCCAGCGTGGGCGCGCTCCCGTCGTACCAGGTGATGCCCTTGAGCCCGTGGGCCGAGTGCATCCGCACCGGGGCCCGGCGCTTGAGCACTCCGCCCAGCATGCCCTCGCCCGCGTTGAAGCGCTCGCGCTGCACCCGGTCCGAGGCGCTGCGGCAGTCGTACAGCTTCAGCCCCTTGTCGTCCGACGCCAGCAGGAAGGCCGCGCAGGTGTTCGTGTGCAGGGCCATCTCGGCGATCTCCAACGCGGCACCCACCGCGCCCTCGATCTCCTTCACCGAGGCGAGCAGCCACTTCTCCTCGTCCTTCACGTCGGGCGGGTTGTCGTGCGAGCCGGAGCTGACGAGCCGGAAGGTGCGGGCGCGTTCCTCGACCTCTTTGATCCGCTTCTCCACGGCGGCGTTCTCCGCGCGGCGGGCGGCGGCGATGCGGGCGGAGAGGACCAGGTGGTACAGGCCGGCGAAGAGCGCGAGGAAGAGCCCGTGGGTGAGGAAGGCGGTGACGCTGCGCTCGGGGCCCTGCAGGGTGACGAGCGCGTCGAAAGAGAGCGCCACGCCGAGCAGCGCCAGGCCCGCGTTGCGCGGCAGGAAGGCCACCAGGAAGGCCATGACCAGGTAGATGAGGGGGAAGACCTCGCCCCCGGCGATGGCCACGACGATGAAGGCCGAGGCGATGAGCACCGCGCCCAGCTCCAGGTCATCCCGGAGGTAGATGGGAGCGCCCACGGCGCCGCGGGTGAAACGCCGCCACCCCATCACCGCCAGCCCGGCGAGCAGGAAGAGGACGAGGGAGGCCTCGGTCCAGCCGAGCGTCTGCAGGCCGCGGAAGCCGCCCCGCGCCAGGTGGACGAAGGCGGACAGCACGGCCGCGGCGGGCACGGCCCGGACCAGGAAGTGGAAGAGCTTGGAGACTGGAGGGATGGCCGAAAGCGCGGACACGATTACTCCAGATGGAAGACGAGCTCGCCCGGCTTGACGTAGCCGAGCTCCTCGCGCGCGGCGCGCTCGAGGGCCGCGGGATCATCGCGCAGCGCGTTGATCTCGCGAAGAAGGGTGGCGTTCTGCTCGGACAGGACGCGATTGCGATCCTGAATGGCCTCGACGTCCTGGCGCAGACGCAGGTAACGGCGGAAACCCTTGGCGTCCACCGCTGATACCAGCGTGAGGATCGCGGCCACACACGCCGCCACACCGAGGAGCTTTCGCCGCACCGTCATGAGTGGCCGGAAGGTACCAGCGGCGACTCCCCCGGCAAGAAATCCGCTCCAGGCCTGTAGCGGGTGCCCTCTCCAGCGAATACCCCTCTTTCTCACGGAGGACAGTCGCCCCTCGTGGCCCGCGCTCCGTGGCACGCCTCCTGCCAGCATGGAGCCCCTCGCGAAGGAGCCTGGATGCCCACCCGTTCCCCCACCCCACCGCCCGCTTCTCCACGCCTGGGCCGGTGGCGGCGTCCGCTCCTCTGGGGGCTGGGGGTGTTCCTGGTGCTGGAGGTGCTCCTCAACGGCCTGCTCGCGACCGGGCTGCTGGAGACGCTGATCAACCGCTCCTCCAGGAGTCTGAAGGTGGAGTGGGCCCGGGCCTGGAGCGTGTGGCCCGACTCCATCCAGGTCCGGGCGCTGAAGATTCGGAACGAGGAGGCGGGTGGCGGCCACTGGGAGCTGGCGATGGAGTCGGCCGAGCTGGATCTGTCCCCGCTCGCCCTGCTCCGGTTGAAGGTGCGGGCCGAGCAGGTGAACGTCGAGGGCCTGAGCTTCCGGCTCCATCCTGGCGACCCGGCGGCACGGGGACCGGAAGGCCCGGGGGAACCGCCTCCGTGGGAGCTCCAATTGAAGGGCGTGCGGGTCCACGGGGTGCGCGAGCTGGCGGTGGGTCCCCTCCGGCTCACGGGCGTCACGGACGCCACCGGGGGGCTGGCGCTGGTGCCGGGGCATCGGCTCAGCGTGAGCGAGGCGCGGGTGCGGCTCGGAGAGGGCGAGCTGACCTACGAGAAGAACCTGCTGGCCCACGTCGAGGGAGGGACGGCGGACTTCGGCTTCGACGCGAAGCGCGATGCCCAGGGGAAGCTGGACGTCGCCAGCGCCCTGGGAGGACGGCTCCAGGTGGCCACCACCCTGCCCTCGCTCACCACGTTGCAGCGCTGGGTGCCGCAGCTCGCCGAGGCCTCGCTGGAGGGGGGCGCGGGGCGCTTGGACGTGGATCTCCGGCTGGAGGAGGGCCGGTTCGCCCCGGACAGCCGGCTGGAGGGCTCGGGAAGGCCCATCCTCGTTCCCCTGGGACGGGTGCGCGTGCGAGCGCCCTGGCGGATCCACGGAGAGGTGCGCGCGAAGGAGGACGGTCCGTCACGCGCCGGGCTCCGGCTCGTCCTGGGCCCCGTGAAGGTGGAGGGGAAGAACGGGCAGCTGCTGGAGACCTCGGAGGTGACGGTATCCCTGAAGGCGCCGGCCCCGCGTCTGGGCGAGCCGCCGCGCGACGTCCACGCGGCGCTGCACGTGGCGGCGAGCAATCCATTGGATCTGCGGGTGCTCAACGAGTGGCTGGCCCCGGCCATCCAGGTGGACTCCGGCCATGCGAGCCTGGTGGCCACGAGCCAGGCCGATGCGGCGAAGGGCCGGGGGAAGGCGGCCCTGAAGGCGGCCCTGGAGGTGAGCACGGACGACATCCGGGCCCGTTGGGGCGGCACGCTGCTGGGCGCGCGGCTCGTCCTGGACGTGGACGCACGGAAGCTGGCCCTGCGTCGCGACACGGTGACGTTCGCGGGGAGCCGGCTGCTGCTGCGCAACGCCTCCGTCCAGAAGGGCGACAAGCCCCAGGTGCACGGCTGGGAGGGCACCCTGTCCTTCCCGGAGGCCATCCTCCGGCTTTCCCCGGCCATCCTCGAGGGACGCTTCGCCGGCAGCTTCACCAACGCGGCCCCCTTCATCGCCCTGCTCACCGACAAGACGGGCCTGCCCCCGGTGCTCTCTCCCCTGCTGGAGGCCCGGAACCTGGAGCCTCTCCGGCACGGTGTCGCTGGGAAGCGGCGGTGTGAAGGTGGACAAGCTCCGCCTCCAGGGCGAGGGGCTCGAGCTGCAAGGCAAGGTGGAGCTCACCGGCCCGGCCACCCAGGCCGTGCTGCTGGTGAAGGTGAAGCAGATCCCTCTGGGGGTGGAGGTGACGCCCGAGGGCACCCATCTCCGGCTGCTCCACCCCTCCGCGTGGTACGAGCAGAAGCTGGGGGAGCGGGTGGACTGAGGGCGCCGTTCAGCGCCGCAGGAGTTTTTCCACCGCCCGCGACACGTCCGAGTGGCCCGCCATGCCCTGCCACGCGCCGGCCACCCGGCCCTCCTTGTCCAGCAGGAAGGTGCAGGGCAGCGCGGGGATGAGCCCGAAGGCGCTGCGCCCCTTCTGCATGGGCTCGTCGGACACCAGCACCGGGAAGTTGAGCGCGTACTGCTCGGCGAAGGGCTCCAGCACCTTGGCCCCGTCCAGATCCAACCCCACCAGCACCACCTGGAAGCCCTGGGGGCCATGCTCCTTCTGGAGGGCCTCCAGCGTGGGCAGCTCCGCCAGGCAGGGGAAGCACCAGGTGGCGAAGAAGGACACCAGCACCACGCGCCCGGGCAGCCGGTTCCAGTCCAGGGGCGTGGGCCCCACCGAGGGCAGCGCCAACGCCCGCAGGTAGGGCGAGGGCCCCGGCCCCGTCTCGGGCACCGTGCGGCACCCGGCCAGCGCCAGCACCAGGGCACAGCCCACCGCCAGGGCCGCGCGCCTCATGCCTCTCTCTTGGCCACACCGCTCCGCTGACAGTTCCGGCACAGCCCGTACAGCTCCATCTTGTGCGACGTCACCGTGAAGCCGTGCTTGCGCGCCACCGCATCCTGCATCTCCTCGATGCGGTCGTCCTCGAACTCGACGATGGTGCCGCAGTGGGTGCAGATGAGGTGATCATGGTGGTGGCGGCCGGCGGCGGCCTCGTAGCGCGTCTGCCCGTCGCCGAAGTTGCGCGCGTGGGCCAGGCCGCACTCGTTGAGCAGCTTCATGGTCCGGTACACCGTGGCCACCGACACCCGGGTGTCCTGCTGGCGCACCTTGTTCCACAGCTCCTCGACGGACAGGTGGCCGCCCACCGAGAAGAAGGTGTCGATGATGAGGCTGCGCTGGCGCGTGCTCTTCAGCCCGTGCTGCGCCATGTACCGCTGGAGCACCTCGTCCATGTCCTGATTCACGGCCCGCCTGCCTCCCGAGCCATCCGGATGGCCCCTCGTCCCATCGATTGTCCACCGGCCGAACGTACGGGGCTCATGGGCCCCCCTGGGGTGTGACACCGACTTGCATCGTCTTCTGGCTGTTTAGATTGGGGCCCGTCGGATTCATTGACACCCGTCTGCCAGCGAAGATAGAGCCACCCGGCCTCGTAAACGAGCATTTTTCCGCACCTTTCATGAACAGTCACTGGCAGAGACAGCGGCAACCCGATGACGTGCCCACCCCGGTGGCAGTAGCGGTCTCCGACTACTGCAGGCGAGCGAAGGCGCCCGCCACCCCCACCGAGGTCCGCGAAGCGCTCGCCCTGCTGTCCGAGGCCGACGACTTCCGGGTGCGTACCTTGACCGACACCGAGCCCGCGGCCACACCGCTCGGGCCTTTCGCCGTGGTGGATGTGCTCAAGGGCACGGCCCCCACGCTCGCCGCGACGCGGCAGGGGTGCGGTTTCTACGACGTGGTGCAGGAGTTGGCCCGGGTGCATGAGGAGAAGCGGCCGCCCGCCCCTCCTCCCTCCCCCGACGTCCCCTCCTTCGCCACGCCCGCCCCACGAGCGGGCGTCCCGGCCCCCGTGCCCGCGAAGCCGGAGCAGGCGCCCAGGTCCCGGGGCGAGACGCTCCAGGCCCGGATCGCCCCCCGCAAGCGCACCGCCTCCGAGGCGGCCCCGCCCGAGTTCGACGAGGGCGAGGAGGCGTCGAGCTTCCTCAAGAAGGACCTGCCCAAGCCGCGCGGGCGCTTCACCCGCCTGGAGGCTCCCAAGACGAGCTACCAGGAGCTGACGCGCGCCTCGGGCAAGGAGATTCTGGAGGCGGCGCTGGGCTCGAACGACAACCGCTTCGCCCTGCTCAACTCCCTGGCCGCGCAGTACAACGGCAGCCGGGGGGAGCTGACGCTGATGGAGCTGGAAGGAGTGCTGAGGGCTCACGGGTTGATGGAGGCCATGGAGAACCGCGAGCGTACGGCCATCCTCAGCGCCTTCACCGAGCACCGCGGTGCCTCCGGCCGCGTCGGCTGGGCGCTGGGCCTCAGTCCGTCCGAGCTGCGTCAGCTCGAGGCCAAGGCCGGCCTGTCCCGGGAGGTCGAGGAGGTGCGGGAGCGCTTCCGCCGCGAGGCCCTCACCGCGCGCAACCTCACCCAGCGGTTGGATCTGCTGGGGCGGGAGAAGTACCTGGTGGACCTGGGGATCAAGAAGCGTTTCACGGACATGCTCCGCCGGGAGCTCGAAGTGCTGGTGCGCGACGAGCTGTCGGAGGCCAAGACGCTCTCCGAGCTCGCGGACGTGGTGGCCCGCAAGCACGGCGCCCCGTCCGAGCTCGTGCTCCGTGCGCTCGAGCGCCTGGGAGTGGCCGAGGGCCTGCGCAAGCGGGGCTCGGACAACTCCCCTCATTCCACGCCTTAGTTCTTAGTGAAGAGGCCAAGCCATGCCCATCTACGAGTACGCCTGTAAGACCTGTGAGAAGACGATCGATGTCCTGCAGAAGGTGAGCGACCCGACGCCCGAGACCTGCTCCGCGTGTGGAGCCCAGGGTTCGCTGAGCAAGGTCGTCAGCCGCTCCAGCTTCGTCCTCAAGGGCGGTGGCTGGTATTCGGACCTCTACAGCTCCACCAAGAAGGACGGGAGCAGCTCCAGCGCCAGCAGCCCGTCCTCCGCCAGCACCAGCACCGCGCCGAGCTTCCAGCGGCTCGTCGGACTCGGGGTCGAGCACCTCCAGCGCCAGCAGCACCCCGAGCGCCCCGGCGGCGGCCGCCGGCAGCAAGAGCTGAGCGGCTGAAAAGTCGCGTGGGTGGCGGACCGGAGGGAGAGTGGCCCCGTGCCATTTCCTCCCTCCAAGCGTCCCCCCCGCCGTTGCGTGCTCTGTGGCCATCCGGAGCTGACCGACGCACGTGGCCTGGGCCGTTTCCTGCTCGTGCCGGATCCCGATGGCCGTGGACCCATCTGTCCGCAGCTGAAGGGCTGTGGGGAGCAGCGGCGCGCTGGCGACAACGCGTCGCTGACGCCGAGCCCTCGCTGAGCTAAGGAAGGCGCCCTCCCGCGTATCCACGCCGAGGTGCGTCCGATGCTCGTTTCCCTGCTGCTCGCGTCGTTTCTGGCCACGTCCCCCGCTCCGTCGGTCTTCGCCGATCCGACGGTGTCCTTCGCCCACGCCATGGAGGACCGCCACGCGCGGCTCCTGGACGGGGCGCAACCGGCGGCCCGCTTCCAGCACGCCGAGACTTCCCCCCTGGCCGCCATGGGCTCCTGGGACGCCCTGCGTTTCGGCCGCTTCGACGAGCCCCTGCGCCAGGAGGGCGGAGGCCGGGGTGGAGGCGCCGTGAGTGGTGAGGTGCGGCAGATCCTCGCGCTGGTGCTGGGGCTGTTCATCGGCTTCGGCACGGGCCACCTGCTGGCGAGGGATACGGACGGCTTCCTGCTGTTCCTCCTGGTGGACGTGGCGATCATCGTGGTCAGCAGCGTGCTGCGGTGGGCGGTGGGCGGCTGGTTCTGGGGCCTGGGAGGCGCCGCGCTGCTCGTCTCGCACGTCATCCAGGGCATCGACGCCCTGGGCAAGGCGGGCGGGCCGAGGCTCGTGGAGGCCACGCGCCAGCGGGCGGTGCAGGTGGCGGACGTCTCGGGCGGCCGCGACACGCCGCACATCACCACCCGGGCCTTCGCCTTCAACTTCTGACGGAGACAGCACCATGAAACGACTGCTCGCCCTGCTCGTCCTCGTTCCGGCGGTGCTCGCCACCGGCTGCGCCAGCCAGACCCCGCTCAGCGCGGAGGATCGCACGAAGCTCCAGCATGATCTGACCACCGGCCCGGCCGCGGTGCGCTTCCTCCAGGCCTCCAGCTACGTCACCCCGTTCTTCGGGGACGCGTCGAAGCGGCTGCTGACGCCCTACCCTCCCGAGGAGGTGCGGCTGCTCAACGACACCAAGGGCAACCCCATCAACCCCGGCGCGGTGCAGGCGATGGCGCCGGCGGGCACGAAGGTGCGCGTGCTGAAGGTGGAGTTCCCCACCGCCTGGGTGATGGCCGAGCGGGTGCTGTACTCCCCGCGCACGCAGCCCTGGGTGTACCTGGACGTGGAGGGGGTGCCGCCGGGGCCGCCGGTCATCCTGGTGCTCCCGCCGCAGCTCAAGACGAACGAGGACGTGCGGGCCGAGCTGGATCGGCACCTGGCGGAGCATGATCCGGCGCCGAAGATGGCGAAGTTCCAGGCGCGCTTCCAGGAGGCCATCCGGCAGAAGAAGGTCCTCGAGTACATGCCGGAGGCGGCGGTGCAGATGTCCTGGGGCCCGCCGGAGCGCATCCGCCGCACGCTGGACGGGACGCAGGTGCACCAGGAGTGGATCTACCCGGGGGAGAAGCGCCGGGTGTTCATCACCGACGGTCTGGTCACCCGGGTGGACGAGGGCACGCCCGCCGCGAAGTGAGCGGTGCCCCCTCTCCCCCTGGGAGAGGGCTGGGGTGAGGGTCAGCCGCGCCGACGGCGCCCACCCCCGCCACCACCACCCCCGCCTCCGCCGCGGCGCTTGCCACCGCTGCGGGAGGCCTGGGCCTCGCCCGGGCGGGTGAGGCGGGGCAGCTCGCCGGCCATGACGGGGTAGTAGTCCCCGGCCAGCAGAGCGGCCACGAGCTGCTCCTGCGTCTGCACGGGCTTCTTGAAGAAGGTGGCGCCATAGCCCACCTCGTCGAGAGAGCCCCGGGCGTCACTGCCACCGGTGCACGGCAGCTTGAGCGTCTCGGCGGCTTCCACGGCGAGGTCGTTGGACGTCTGCTTCACGCGGGCGTTGTACCCCTCCACGGCGCAGATCAGCCCGCCGAGCGAGCGCACGTAGTCCATGGGAGGGTTGGGCGAGTCCCGGTCATACGGCCGGGCGGCCACGATGGCGGCACCCAGCGAGCGCACCTTGGGAAGACACTCGGCGGCGCTCCAGGGCTTCTCGCGGTTGCTGCCCCACATCTGCACCGGCTCGGGGGCGCGCTCGGGCTTCGGGAAGAAGCACAGGTACTGGCCCCGGTCGGTGATGAGCTCGAGGCCGACGAAGACCTTCACCTTGGACCTGGCGCCGAGCTCGAAGAGCTCGTCACAGCCGTCCTGGGTGTTGGTCTCGGTGAAGGCCACGCCGTCCAGACCGAACAGCGCGGCACGATCCAGGACCGCGCGCGGATCCAGGTCGCAACCCTTCGACAGGTAGGAATGCGCGTGCAGATCGATGAGCATGGGCGCCGGTGCCTAGCAGGCTCCCGTGGGACCTGTCGAGTCTCGGCGTACCCCGCTCCGCCGGAAATCAGGCGAAGGCGTAGCCCTGGAGACCGGTCGGCTTGGACTGGCCGTTCTTCTCCTCGTGGGTGCGGATGAGGTAGCCCATCAGCATGAGCGAGGAGGTGTTCTCCAGCACCCGGGAGGGGTCCTTGGAGATGAGGTTGGCGCTGTAGTTGAGAAAGAACTGGGCGAGGTCCTCGCCTGCTTCCTTGACGATCAACGCATTGAGCGCGGCGGGATCCATGGTCCGGATCTCATTGATGAAGTCCACCGCCAGGTCCTTCTTCGTCTTGACGTCCACGGCCATCCCCCTTCGCCCAACCCCTTGCCGAGGGCCCGTCCCCCGGGCTTCCAGATCCAGCGACCCAGGGAATCTAGGCACGTCCCCCCGGGCGGGAAGCCCCGGGGCGGACGCGAGGCCTACAGGTAAGCTTTTTTGACACCTGCGAATAGCGCGCGATAACCTTCCTCACACTCAGTACCAGTACAAAACACAGCGCAAGGAGTGGAAGGCGATGTTCACGGGCGTGAAGGTGTTCTCCGCGACGAAGGCGAAGGAGCGTGAGGAGCTGGGTGAGAACGTCACCCGCTGGATCAGGAGCAACTCGGATCTGGAGATCGTGGACCGGGTGGTGGCCCAGTCGAGCGACAACGAGTTCCACTGCTACACGCTGGTGCTGTTCTACAAGCACAAGTCGCAGCCGTAGCGATCGCAGCAGCCCTCCCCGGGCCCTTCAGGGCCTCGAGTGGAACCCAGGAACCCTGAGCGCGCAGCTCGCCAGGGACGTCCTTGCCATCCCCTCATCGCGCACCGTGGCTGGCTCTCGGGAGCCGGTGGCGACCCCTCTGCGGGTATGCCCCTCCCCTGCCATGCCGCCCGGGCGATTCCTGAGCACTATCAATCGCGATGAGCAACCAGGACTGGCGCCCTCGACTCACCACCATTGATGACCCCATCGCGGAGGATCACTGGTCCTACGCGACGAAAGACGGAGAGACCAAGGTCTCCAGGATCGTCGTTGGCCGACCGCGGCCACTTCCCGGTGAGGCAGATAGGGCTTGGTACTGCCCGCTCTCTATCGAGGGCTACCTGCCCGGCATCAAGTGCGTCATGGGAGTGGGCCCCGTTGATGCGCTCATGAATGCCATGACGCTCGTGCGGAGGTTCTTCGAGGAGCACTCCGATGTCACGCCCAGGGTAGGAACACCGCCCAGGCAGGATTCCTAGTGCCGGATGGGCGGGCCGAACTCGGCGCGGCAGAACACCTGGCACGCAGCCTTCCCCGCGTAGATCGCTGACCAGCACAAAGCCTTTCTCTTTCAGCATCGCTCTCCACGGCATGGGCGTTCACCCGTCCTCTGTGAGTGCTGAAGAAGCCAGAGGCTGAACCGGACCCCGCCAGCCCGTCAAACCGCTCGGCGTGCAGCCAGGCGTCCGCCCGTGCTCCACCGCCCTGCCCCGTCTGCCCGCTCGCCCGGCATGAGCGCCGGACAGGGGAGCGGCCCATGACAGCCGGTGTGCACCGTGCGGAGCCATTCCTAACGTTGACGGGCCAACGAGCCGGACGCTTGGAGCGTCCTGAATCAACGCGTGGTGAAAAATAGCGCCGGGGCAGAGCGGCGCGGGGACCTATAGAGGCCACCTGCATTTATGAGCGAAAGAATCGGAAGCACGGTCATCGAGAACGTCCGCCCGCAACTGGACGCCGGCCGGTGGCCCGTGAAGCGCGTCGAGGGTGAGTCCCTCACGGTCAAGGCCGACATCTTCAAGGAGGGTCACGACGTCCTGGTGGCCGTGGTGCGCTGGAGGCAATCCGCGCCCAAGGAACAGGTGACCGAGTGGGCCGAGGTGCCCATGGTCTCCAAGGGCAACGACCTGTGGGAGGCGGACTTCCCACTCGCCCGCAACGGCCGCTACGAGTTCACCGTCGAGGCCTGGCCGGACCTCTTCGCCACCTGGGTCTCCGAGATCAAACGCAAGGTGGACGTGGGCCGCGACGTGCGCAGCGAGCTCCTCGAGGGCGCCGCCATGCTCCGCGCCCACGCCGAGCGCGCCCAGAAGGCCGGCAGCCCCGAGGAGGCCCGGCGCCTCACCGAGGCCGCGGCCCTCTTCGACAAGGGCATGAGCCCCAACGCCATCGCCGCGGCCATGGACCCGGGGCTCACCCTCACGGCTTCCAGGTACGTGGACCGCTCCCTCGCCACCCGGTACGACCGCGTGCTCGAGGTCTTCGTGGACCGCGAGCGGGCCCAGTTCAGCTCCTGGTACGAGTTCTTCCCGCGCTCGACGCCCCGCGACGGCCGCACGCACGGCACCTTCAAGGACGCGGAGAAGTGGCTCCCCTACGTCCAGTCCCTGGGCTTCGACGTCATCTACCTGCCGCCCATCCATCCCATCGGCCGCACGGCGCGCAAGGGCAAGAACAACAGCCTCACCGCGGGCCCCGAGGACGTGGGCAGCCCCTGGGCCATCGGCGCCGCCGAGGGCGGTCACAAGGCGGTGCACCCGCAGCTCGGCACGCTCGAGGACTTCCGGCGCTTCGTCCAGGCGGCCAACGCCCTGGGCATCGAGATCGCCCTGGACATCGCCTACCAGTGCTCGCCGGACCACCCCTACGTGAAGGAGCACCCGGAGTGGTTCCTCCACCGGCCCGACGGCACCATCAAGACGGCCGAGAATCCGCCCAAGCGCTACGAGGACATCGTCAACTTCGACTGGATGGGCCCCGGGCGCGCCACGCTCTGGCCCGAGCTGCAAGTCGGTGATCATGCACTGGGTGGAGCAGGGCGTGCGCATCTTCCGCGTGGACAACCCGCACACCAAGCCCCTGCCCTTCTGGGCCTGGCTCATCCGCGAGGTGCACTCCGTCCGGCCCGACGTCGTCTTCCTCTCCGAGGCCTTCACCCGTCCCAAGGTGATGAAGGCCCTGGCCAAGCTGGGCTTCCAGCAGTCGTACACCTACTTCACCTGGCGCAACTTCAAGCAGGAGATGGAGGAGTACCTCACGGAGATCACCTCGCCGCCCGTGGCCGACTTCATGCGCGGCAACCTCTGGCCCAACACGCCGGACATCCTCCCCGAGTTCCTCCAGCGCAGCGGCCCCGGAGGCTTCCGCCTGCGCGCCGCCATGGCCGCCACGCTCTCCAGCACCTGGGGCATGTACTGCGGCTACGAGCTGTGTGAGGGCACTCCCGTCAAGCCGGGCAAGGAGGAGTACCTCGACTCGGAGAAGTACGAGCTCAAGGCGTGGGACCTGGACCGGCCCGGCAACATCCGCGACTACATCTCCCGGCTCAACGCCATCCGCCGCGAGCACCGCGCCTTCCAGCTCTACTCCAACCTGCGCTTCCACCTCTCGGACAACGAGCAGGTGATGTTCTACCTGAAGCGCACCCCGGACGGCTCCAGCCAGGTGCTCGTGGCGGTGAGCTTCGATCCGTACCACCCGCAGGAGTCCGTGCTGCATGTCCCGCTGGAAGAGCTTGGCATCCAACCGGACGAGACGTATCAGGTCCACGAGCTGATGACGGATGAGCGGAGCCTGTGGCAGGGGCCCACCGCCCACGTGCGTCTCACGCCCGAGCAGCCCGCCGCCATCTGGGCCGTGTACCGCTTCCGCCGCAGCGAACAGGCGTTCGACTACTACGAATGAGACCCCACCTAGCTTATGACCCGGACGGATCCGCTCTGGTACAAGAAGGCAGTCATCTACGAACTGCACATCCGCGCGTTCTATGATTCGAACGCGGATGGGCACGGGGACATCCCCGGTCTCATCGAGAAGCTCCCGTACCTGCAGGACCTGGGCGTCACCTGCCTGTGGATCCTGCCCCACTACCCCTCGCCCCTGAAGGACGACGGGTACGACATCGCGGACTTCTACGCGGTGCACCCGGACTACGGCACGCTCGCCGACTTCCAGCGTCTGATAGACGAGGCCCACAAGCGCGACATCCGCATCATCAGCGAGCTCGTCGTCAACCACACGAGCGATCAGCACGCGTGGTTCCAGGAGTCGCGCAGGGATCCCAAGAGCCCCAAACGCGACTTCTACGTCTGGAGCGACACGGACGAGAAGTACCGGGGCACGCGCATCATCTTCACCGACACCGAGCGCTCCAACTGGACGTGGGATCCGGTGGCCAAGCAGTACTTCTGGCACCGCTTCTTCAGCCACCAGCCCGACCTCAACTACGACAACCCCGAGGTCCAGGAGGCCATGCTGGACGTCATGCGCTTCTGGCTGAACATGGGCGTGGACGGCTTCCGCTGCGACGCCGTGCCCTACCTCTTCGAGCGCGAGGGCACCAACTGCGAGAACCTCCCGGAGACGCACGCCTTCCTCAAGCGGCTGCGCAAGACGCTCGACGCGGAGTACGGCGGGGACAAGATGCTGCTCGCCGAGGCCAACCAGTGGCCCGCCGACGTGCGCGTCTACTTCGGCGACGGCGACGAGTTCCACATGGGCTTCCACTTCCCCGTGATGCCCCGCCTCTTCATGGCGGTGCGCCGCGAGGACCGCACGCCCATCGTCGAGATCCTCCAGCAGACGCCGGACATCCCCGACAACTGCCAGTGGGCCATCTTCCTGCGCAACCACGACGAGCTCACGCTCGAGATGGTGACGGACGAGGACCGGGACTACATGTACCGGGAGTACGCCACGGATCCGCGCATGCGCATCAACCTCGGTATCCGGCGCCGGCTCGCTCCGCTCATGGACAACGGCCGGCGGCGGATCGAACTGATGCACAGCCTGCTGTTCACCCTGCCCGGCACCCCCGTCATGTACTACGGGGATGAGCTCGGCATGGGGGACAACATCTACCTGGGCGATCGCAACGGCGTGCGCACCCCCATGCAGTGGACGAGCGATCGCAACGCGGGCTTCACCCGGGCGGACTATGCCCGCCTGTACGCCCCCATCATCGCGGACCCCGTCTACGGCTACCAGGGCATCAACGTGGAGGCCCAGGAGCGCGTGCGCACCTCGCTGCTCAACTGGATCAAACGCATGATCCGGGTGCGCAAGCGCTACAACGCCTTCGCCCTGGGCAAGCTGCGCTGGGTCAACCCGGACAACCGCAAGGTGCTCGCCTTCACCCGCGAGTACGAGGGACAGACGATCCTCATCATCTGCAACCTCTCGCGCTTCTCGCAGCCGGCGGTGCTCGACCTGAGGGAGTTCGAGGGCCAGGTGCCCGTGGAGCTCATCGGCGAGACGCCCTTCCCGCGCATCTCCGCCATGCCCTACCAGATCACGCTCGGGCCCTTCATGTTCCTGTGGTTCCGCCTCGAGAAGCTCGCACCCGGGAGGGGATTGCCGTGACCACGCCCATCGATCTGACCAAGCTCCCGGACTACCTCCGCAACCAGCGCTGGTTCGCCGGCAAGGCCTGGCCCATCAAATCCGTGTCCGTGGTGGACCACGCCCGCGTGGAGCTGCCCGGCGGACGGGACTTCACCCTCGCCGTGGTGGAGGTCACCTACGAGCTGGGCCACCCGGACCGCTACCTGCTCCCCGTGGAGAGCAAGGGCGAGGGCGTCCAGGACGCGCTCGACGACGTGGAGGTGCTGCGCGCCCTCTTCCACCTCATCCGCGAGAAGCGCGTCATCCAGAGCGCCTCGGGCTCGTTGACCGGGGAGTGGCTGGACACCCCGGAGGGGTTGATGGCCCTGCCCTCGCCCGTGCCCGTGCGCCGGCTCCAGGTGGAGCAGAGCAACACCTCGGTGGTGGTCGCCGAGAAGGTCATCCTCAAGGTCATCCGCAAGCTGGAGGCCGGCGTCAACCCCGAGTACGAGGTGGGCCGTTACCTGGCCACGAAGACGTCCTTCCGGGCCACCCCCACCCTGCTGGGCGCGCTCCAGTCCGAGGGGCCCGCGGGCGCCACCCTGGCCACCGTCCACCACTACATCTCCAACGTCACCGATGGCTGGCTCTACACGCTGGGGCACTTCCGCCGCGGGCCCCGGCTGACGGACGCCTTCCTCGGCGAGCTGCGCGGGCTGGGCCAGCGGCTGGGCGAGCTGCACCATGCGCTCGGCTCCAGCACCGATGACCCCGCCTTCTCCCCGGAGCCCATCCACGCCGAGGACCTGCAGCGCTGGAGCGCCTCCATCGTGGGGGAGATGGGCGTCACCCTCAACGAGGCCTCCCGCCAGTTCCCCGACCTGGAGGGCCGCCGTGAGGCCCTCATCGGCCACGCCACCCAGCTCGCGCACGTTCCCCCTTCAGGGCAGAAGATCCGCATTCACGGAGATCTGCACCTCGGACAGGTGCTGCGCACCGAGGGCGACTGGCTCCTCTTCGACTTCGAGGGCGAGCCGGGCCGCAGCTTCGCCCAGCGGCGGGAGAAGTACTCGGCCCTGCGGGATGTGGCGGGAATGTTGCGCTCCTTCGACTACGCGGAGGCGACGGTGGGGCTGGAGGGACAGGCCGCGGGCGATCGCGTGGCCCCGGCACGCCAGGCCTTCCTCGAGGGCTACCGCGCCACCACACGCGGGGCGGCCTTCCTGCCCCAGGACGATGCGGCCTTCAATTCGATGCTTGACGCCTTCGAGCTGGAGAAGATGCTCTACGAAGTGCGTTACGAGTTGCAGAACCGGCCGGACTGGGTGCGCATCCCCGTCCAGGCACTCATGAGGATGGAGGTTCGCAAGTGAAGAAGCCGATGGATCGGCAGCAGGTGGATGCGGAGCTGCAGCAGGTGGTGGAGCTGAGGCATCCCGAGCCGCACCGCGTGCTGGGCATCCACCCGGATGGGGACGCGATGGTGGTGCGGGCCTTCCGCCCGGATGCCGTCGCCATCCACGTCCTGCCGGAGTTCGGCGGGCGCGTTGCCATGACGCACCGGCTGGGCGGCGTCTACGAGGCCCGCATCAACGGGAAGACGGAGCACTTCAACTACCTCATCGAGGTGGAGTACCCCGGCAACAAGAAGTTCACCCTGCGCGACCCCTACAGCTTCCTGCCCACGCTGGGAGACATCGATCTGCACCTGGTGGGCGAGGGTCGGCACGAGGACGTGTGGAAGCGCATGGGGGCCCACCCCATCCACCACAGCGGCATCAGCGGCGTGGCCTTCGCGGTATGGGCGCCCACGGCCGCGGGCGTGTCCGTGGTGGGTGACTTCAATAGCTGGGACGGCCGGCTGCACTCCATGCGGCGCATGGGCGCCTCGGGCATCTGGGAGCTCTTCATCCCCGAGGTCGCCGAGGGCACGCGCTACAAGTTCGAGATCCGCCCGGGCCACGGCGGCACGCGCCTGCTGAAGTCGGACCCGTACGCCTTCCGCACCGAGGTGCCTCCGGCCACGGCCTCGGTGGTGCACGACCTGAACCACTTCCAGTGGTCGGACGAGAAGTGGATGGAGGCGCGCGCCGGGAAGAACGTGGACCACGAGCCGTGGAGCGTCTACGAGGTGCACCTGGCCTCCTGGCGCCGCGTGGTGGAGGACGGCGATCGCTCCCTCACCTACCGGGAGATGGCCACCGCGCTCGCCGACTACGTGAAGCAGACGGGCTTCACCCACGTGGAGCTGATGCCGGTGTCGGAGCACCCCTTCGGCGGCTCCTGGGGCTACCAGGTGGGCAACTACTACGCCCCCACCGCGCGCTTCGGCCACCCGGATGACTTCCGCTACCTCGTCAACTACCTGCACGAGCAGGGCATTGGCGTGCTGCTGGACTGGGTGCCCGGGCACTTCCCCCGGGACGCGCACGCGCTGGGCCAGTTCGACGGCACGGCCCTCTACGAGCATGCGGATCCCCGCCAGGGCACGCAGCCGGACTGGGGCACGTACGTCTTCAACTTCGGCCGCAACGAGGTGCGCAACTTCCTCATCGCCAACGCGCTCTTCTGGCTGGACGAGTACCACATCGACGGCCTGCGCGTGGACGCGGTGGCCTCCATGCTGTACCTCGACTACAGCCGCAAGCATGGCGAGTGGGTGCCCAACCGCTGGGGCGGCCGCGAGAACGAGGAGGCCATCTCCTTCCTGCGCGAGCTCAACGACACCGTGCGCCGCAAGTTCCCCGGCGCGGTGATGATCGCCGAGGAGTCCACCGCGTGGCCCAAGGTGAGCCAGCCCACCCAGGAAGGCGGGCTCGGCTTCCACTTCAAGTGGAACATGGGCTGGATGCACGACACGCTGACGTACTACTCGAAGGATCCCATCTACCGTCAGCACCACCACAACCAGCTCACCTTCGGCCTGCTGTACGCCTTCAGCGAGCACTTCATGCTGCCGCTGAGCCATGACGAGGTGGTGCACGGCAAGGGCTCGCTGCTCGGGAAGATGCCGGGAGACAACTGGCAGAAGCGCGCCAACCTCCGGGCGCTGCTGGCGTGGATGTGGGCGCACCCGGGCAAGAAGCTGCTCTTCATGGGCGGCGAGTTCGGCCAGCCCGCCGAGTGGAACAACGACCGGAGCCTGGACTGGCACCTGCTGGGAGATCACGGCCACGCGGGCATCCGCGCGATGATGACGGATCTGAACAGGCTCTACCGGAGCCACCCGGCGCTGTATGACGCGGACAGCGAGCCGTTCGGCTTCCAGTGGCTGCAACCGGACGCGGCGGCAGCCAACGTGTTCGCCTTCGTGCGGCGCTCGCGCCAGCCGGGAGGCCACGTGGTGTGCATCGCCAACCTGTCGCCGGTGCCTCGCGAGAACTACCGCGTCGGCTTCCCCCGGCACGGCAGCTACGTGGAGCTGTTGAACACGGACGCCAGCGACTACGGCGGCTCCGGCCTCGGCAACAAGGGCCGCATCCACACCGAGCCGCAGGGGTGGGACGGACAGGACGCCTCGGCCACGCTGACGCTCCCGCCGCTGTCCGTGGTGTGGTTCACCCCGGGGTAGAAGCCCTCGTCGAAGGCCCCATCCACCTGGAGGCTCCGCCAGCACGAGAGCCTCCAGGCTCTTCCGCGCCTTCTAGAGTTGGACTGCCATGGCCAGCGAGTCCTTCGCGGATCGGCTTGAACGCAGCAACAAGGCTTCCGGCCCCATCATCGCCGAGAGGGTCTTCGAGCTTGATGGACGGCAACGCGCAGTGCGTGTGCGGATCAGAAAGCCCCGACGCGATTCAAAGTCTGGAGCTCACTGGTGCACTTTCGAAGTGTCCGGGCTGGCAGAACCCATGGGGTTCAAGGTTTGGGGCATTGACTCGCTCCAGGCTCTACAGCTTGCGATGCGCGCAGCGGGCGAGTTGCTGCGGGAAAAGGGACACGCATTGACCTGGTGTGGGGACCTGGATCTCGGATTCCCCAGGACTCTTCCCTCCTATCTCTCCGCGACGGCTACTTCACGGCTCGAACGGATGATCGACCGCGAGCTCGAGAAGGGAGCCCGACCACGACGCGGAAAGCGGCCGGGTCGATGAGCGGGTGCCGGTTCACCCAGCACTGGCCACCCGGCGAACGCAATTCCAGTGCAGGCAGGCACTACCGCGAGTCCCACTTGCTCCCTCCGGAGCGGGCCTCACGGTAGATTGCCGCCCCATGTTCCGTCCCCTTCTCTCTCTCGCAGTGGCCACCACCCTGCTGACGGGCACTGGTTGCCTGAACAGCATGGTCAACAGCATGACCGCCATGACGTCGTCCCTGTGGCTGGATCAGACGCGTCAGTCGGGAACCGTCCTCAAGGAGTACGACAGCGGCGGCATGCACTACCTGCTCATGCAGAACGGCACGCTCATCCGCAAATACGGGCTCGATGCCACGGGCACGCCCATCACGGCCTACGAGGTCGACCCGGTCACCCGAATCTGCAGGTCCGGCAGGTCCGTGGTGGACTGCCAGCACTTCCAGGCCGATCCGGACCTCGCGCCCTACCTGGGTAGCTGAGCCTCAGGGTCCCGGAGCTGGGGTGACCTTCGAAACCCAGAGGAGCCCCAGCTCCAACGGCTCCGCGTCGAAGGGCTCGGCGCGGATCACCTCCTCGCCCCCGTGACGGGCGGCGAGCCGCCAGCCCTTCTTCCCCCGGCGGTACACCTCCAGGGTGTGGGCTCTCGGGTCCACCAGCCACGCGTGGCTCACCCCCTCCTGGTGGTAGACCTCCAGCTTCCGCCCCCGGTCCAACGCGGCCGTGGAGGGCGACAACACCTCGCAGACCCAGTCGGGCGCCACGTCGAAGAAGGGATCATCCCGCTCCAGCAGCCCGGGCACCCGCTCCCGCCGCCAGCCCGCCAGGTCCGGCACCAACACCTGCCGTCCCAAGTGCAGCTCCGGCTCGTCCAGGATCCACCATCCCCCCGGACCGCCCTGCCCGACGTCGAAGCGCCCCAGCAGTATGCCGAGCCTCGTAGCCGCCCGCGTGTGCCACACCGCCGGCCGTGGAAATGCCCACAGCTCGTCGTCGATGATCTCCCCCACCCACCCCGTCGGCAGTAATTCGATGTCCTCGTAGGTGGCTGGACGCTTTCCCCGGCCCATGTTCGCTCCTCCTCCCGCTGGCGCTCCCGCCAGACTCCTCCCATCATACCAGAGGGGGTGACATCAGAGGTAGGGTGCACCGGGCCAGGGCTGGCGTAACATGGCGCCCTCACCATGGATGAAACCGGCGACGATCCCGAGAAGCCCGGCGAGGAGGATGCACAGCCGCCTCCCGGGCTGGTGGCGGTGGGCGGTACCCTGGATCCCGACTTCCTCATCCAGGCCTACCGCGCCGGAATGTTCCCGTGGTCCTCGGACCCGGTCATCACCTGGTGGTCGCCGGACCCGCGCGCCATCTTCAACCTCGAGAGCTACCGGCCCCACCGCGGCACCCTCAAGCGCATCCGGAGCGCGGGCTGGCGCTTCGCCGTGGACGAGCGTTTCACCGAGGTCATGCGCGCCTGCGCCGAGCCCGCTCCCGGCCGCCCCGAGACGTGGATCTCCGAGGACTTCATCGCCTCGTACACCGAGCTGCACCGCCGGGGCATCGCCCACAGCGTCGAGGTCTACGAGGGAGAGCACCTGATCGGCGGGCTGTACGGCGTGGCGTTCGGCGGCTACTTCGGCGGCGAGTCCATGTTCCACCGGAGGACGGACGCCTCGAAAGCGGCGCTCGCGTACCTCGTCGAGCGGCTCAAGGCGCACGGCTTCGTGCTGCTCGACGCGCAGGCGCCCAATCCCCACCTGATGCGAATCGGAGCCGTGGAGATACCCCGGGCGGAGTACCTCGCACGGCTCCGTGTGGCGCTCAGCCTCCAGGCACGGTTCTAAGCCAGTGGAAGCAGGTTCTTTCAGGGGTGCTCCCGCGGGAACGCATGGGGCGCCTTCCGGCCGCGCGACGTGCCAACTGGTCCAACAATCGGACCAGTTGCTCCCCGTCGCGGCCGGAACCTCCCCCCTGACAGGACTTACCCCTCCTGGCTTAGGAATCCGTGCCCACCGACGCCTCCACGAGCGCCGGCCTCACCCGGAACTTCCGGGACGAATCCAGACCGAGGTGCCTCTTCCAGTACGAGCTCAGGAAGACGCCCTCCGGATCCATCTCCTGGCGGAGCGCCATGAAGTCGTCCCACTTCGGGTACTGCTCGCGCAGGTACCCGGCCCCGCCCTCGGGCAGGTACTTGCCCCAGTGGAGGCGGAAGTTGAACGGCCGCAGCAGCTCCCAGTACCGGGCATAGAACTCCTCCCGGCCCCCCTTGTCCGTGCGGAACCAGAACACATCCACCCGGATGGAGTGCTGCCCGTGACTGGGACTCAGCCAGAACGCGCTCTTGTGGCCCGCGTAGATCTCGAAGGCATACGAGCCCGTCAGCTCCATGTCCCCGTTGTCCCGGGCGAAGAACTCCCTCAGCGTCTTCATCACCTCCTCGGTCCGCTCGATGGGGATGAACAGCTCGGTGAAGTCCGTCGGCATGAGCTCGTCGGAGACTCCGTTGTCCATCGGAAGAATCTCATGCCAGGGGCCCCGGAACTCCTTCGTCTCGCCATCGCGCAGGAAGGCGTTCAGCACGAACCGCACCAGCTTCTGCGTGAGCGGCTTGTAGGGCGGAGCGTCGTGCGCGATGAAGTTGTAGAACAGGTTGACGGCGAACTGGAGGATGCGCGGCACCTGGGCGAACGGCCGGCGGTTGAGCCGGGCACGGCGCGTCTTCGACTTGTCCACGTACTCGCGGCGCGCCCTCCAGAGCTCCACCTTGTCGACGCCCTTCTGCGGCCACCAGAGCAGCCGGGGATACGCGTCCTCGTTCTTCTCGAAGAAGTGCTGCAACCCCTGCGCTCCGGACCCGAAGAGCTGAAGGCCCTCGAGCCCACCCGTCTTGCGCGTCACCTGCCTGCCCACGAGATCGTAGCGGGGCTCGCACTCGAAGGTGACCGTGGAGATGATGCCCAGCAGCCCCAGGGAGACGCCCGCGGCGTAGAACGGGTTGTGCTCCTCGTCGGCCGGGTCGCTCGGGTCGGGTGCCAGGTCGTGCACCTTGCCCAGGCCATCGATGAGGCGGATGCCCACGATGGCCTGGCCCAGGTTGTGTTGGGCCGTGCCCCCCATCGAGCCCGTCGAGAGGAACCCGCCCACCGTCTGGTGGGTGATGCCCCCGAGGTCGGGCAGCGCCCAGCCCCGCTCCTCGAGCTGATGCAGGAGGCTCGTCTCCTGGGTGGACATCGGATTGGCCGGATCCACGCCCAGGTGGCATCCCGCCTGGACCGTGACGCGCAGCCGCTGTCCGTCCTCGCTCTCGCTCCACTCGAGGATCCGCGTGTACTGGTCGAGCTGCACGTTGATGTGCTGCTCGCCCTCGTCGGTGAAGATGCCCTCGGGCACGCAGTGGGTCGAGCCCCGCACCCGGAGCTGGAGGCCCAGGGTCCGGGCGCGCTTGACGAGCAGGATGAGCTCTTCCTCCGTCCGGGGATGCACGAAGCGTGGATCCACGGGCGGGTGGAAGTAGTCATTCAAGGCGAGCCGGGTCCTCAGGCCCATGCCCGCCCCGAACAACAACAGGCCCGCCCCCATGGTCAAGTCGCGAAGTTCGCCCCGGGGCATGCGCTGCCGGAAGCCCGCGATGAGCGAGGCACTCTCGAAAGCGAAGAACGCCAGCTTCACCAGGTTGGAGAAGTCGACGAGCACCGAGAAGCGGCGGGCCCTCGCGCGATCCACCCGCTTCAGCGCGTAGTAGCCCACGAAGGCGAAGTAACCGGCCAGCGGCACCTCGATGAGATGGAAGGCACTGATGTGCTGGCGGCTCTTGCGGGTGACGAACTTCCTCCTGCCCAGGACCCGGGGGTGTGCCAGAAAGATGCTGCTGAGGGCCGTCGCGGCCAGCGTCATCCTGCCGAAGCTCCGCACCCGCTTCTCCAGGGACTTCCATAGCGCCGCCTCGTGGCTGGACGACGGGCGCGTCACGGCGACGCCCCTCTCCCCTCCCACTGCGAGCATGGTTCCGCTTTCCGTGCGTTCGACATCTGGCGACATGGCGGGTCTCCTAGAACAAAGACACGGACCGCCCCTCATGGGCGATCCGCGCACCCGAGACGCACTCCACGACGCGGAGCGATGCACCTCAGGGTGGTTCCAAGAGGGTTGGAGGCATGACCCGCTGGATGTGACCGCCTTCCCAGGGGGAGGCAGCGGCGAGCCAGTCGAGCTCACGCTCGCCGGTGTGCCCGCTCCGGACCCTGGCGAGCAGCTCCCTCGCGACACGCAGCTCCGGCGAGTCGAGCTCCGGTGCCAGGGGCTCCACGAGCTCCCGCAGCAGCCGAAGCGCCCGCGGGCCATGCCCCCGCTCCCGCAGCAGCCGGTACAGGCGCAAGGTGGCCCGCAGCTCGATGCACAGGGCTCCCGACGTCCGGGCGCTCCGGATGGCCTCGTGGAAGCCGTTCAGCGCCCTGGCCGTCGCGCCCTGGCGCAACAGGAGCTTCTCCGCGCAGCCTGTACAGCTCCGAGTCCTCGAGGTGCTGTCCCGTCCGCGCGCCCCAGGCCAGCCCTTCCTCCACCGCCTCCAGGCCCTCGGAGAGCAGCCCCAACCGCAAACGCACCTCCGCGAGCAGGCTCATCAAGTAGGGCCAGCCCGTCTCCGCGTGGGCCTGGCGCAGGTACTCCAACCCCGCGAGCACCGAGGCGTAGCCCTCCTCCCGCTGGCCCCGCAGCACCAGCGCCCACCCGCGTTGCACGGGCGTCCAGGACTCCAGGCGCAGGAAGGGGTTCTGCTCGTAGACGGCGTTCTGCCGCTCCGTCAGCTCGAGCACCCGGTGCGCCTCGAACCGTATCTGGAAGAGGCAGCACGCCGCGTGGCAGACCAGGATGAAGGTGTAGGGATGGCCCAACCGCTCGGCGCGCCGCAGCGCGGTGTCGATGAGCCGCTGTCCGGCCCGCTGCTCGCATCGGAGCATCAGGGCCGCGGCCTCATAGGCCTGCGCCATCGCCAGGGAATCGGGCTCGAGCACTCCGAGCTGCTGGGGCGCCTGCTCCATCTCCGGCGTCACCGAGGCCACGGCCTCGCCGAGCAGCGCGTGCGCCTCGGACACGTGTCCTTGCAGGAAGTGGCTCATGCCCCCCATCAACCGGCCCACCCCCACGAGCTGGGGCACCTGGATGCGCTCGCCCAGCGAGACGATCTGCTCCGCGAGGCTGCCCGCCAGCGGGAAGTTCAGCCGCATCAGGTTCTGGTTGAACAGGCCCCGGCAGGCGGCGAGCAGGACGGGCGGCTCCCTCACCTCGTGAAACAGCCGGGCGATGTGCGCGTAGAGCCGCGACACCTCGGGCGCCGAATAGGCCCGGGCGGCGACCAGCGCCTGGCCGAGCACCACCAGCAGCCGCAGCTTCTCGTCCGCCCGCTGCTCCGCGGGGGGCAGACGTTCGAACAACCGCAGCGCCTGCTCCAGGTGGCTGATGGACTCCTCGAACGCGGAGCGCTTCAGGGCCAACTCCCCGGCCCGCGCCCAGCACCGGATGGCCGGTTCCCACTCTCCCGCCTGGGTGTAGTGGTGGGCGAGCAGCTCGGGGGGCGCCGTGGCGGCTCCCGTGGGCGGATGCTCCAGCAGCCGCGCGACGCATTGGTGGTAGAGCCGCCGGCGCGGCTTCAGCAGGGACTCGTAGGCCGCCTCCTGGATGAGGGCATGCCTGAACTCGTAGGCGGGCTCCTGCTCGGAGCCCTTGCGCACCAGCACCCCCGCCTCGACCAGCTCCCCGAGCTTCCCTGCACAGCAGCCTGTCGTCGAGCTCCGAGAGCGCGGCCAGTTGCCCACGTGTGAAGCCGCGGCCCAGCACGGCGCCCATCCACGCCAGCTCCTTCTGCTCGTACGTCAGCGAATCCAACCGGGCCGCGCACAGCTCCTGCAAGGTGACGGGAAGCGAGCCCTCCGTGGAGGCCGCCTCTCCGGACGAACTCCGGGTGCGCACCCTGCGGCTCATCTCCTCGATGAAGAGGGGAATGCCTTCCGTCTGTTTCACCAGCAGCGCGAGCGTCTCCGCCGGCAGCGCCGAAGCGCCCTCCGTGAGCTTCCGGATCATCCTGGCGGTCTCGTCCGCCCCGAGCCGCTCCAGCACCACCTGATGCAGCGCCGGATGGGCGCGCCAGGAGAGCCGCGGCTCGGGACGCGTGCTCGCCACGAGGCACAGCCCCGCGGAGGCGATGCGCTCGGGCAACAGCGTGAGCAGCCGCGAGGTGGAAGGATCGGCCCAGTGCAGATCCTCCACGACGAGCAGCGGTGACGGCTCCCCGTGGAACATCGCCGGGAGCCTCGACAGCAACGTGGCCAGCGTCTCCAGGGTCCGCTCCCGTTGCTGCTCGGGCAACAGCATCAGGGGTGGCTCCTCGCGCGGGGGCAGATCCAACAACGGCCCGAGCAACGGAAGCGCTTCCGCCAGGGGCATGCCGAGCGTCCTCAGCACCTCCTCCAGCCGGGCCCACCTCCGCCCGGGTGGGGACTCCGTCTCCAGCCCGAGCAGGTGTACCAGCCACTCGAGCACGGGATGGAAGGCGCTGCGGCTGAGCTGGGGCCAGCACTGGCTGGACACGCAGCGCGCCCCGGCCCGGGTGGCGTACTGGCACAGCTCCTGGATGAGCCGGGACTTGCCAATCCCCGCCTCGCCGTTGAGCAGCAGCATCACGCCCCGCCCCCGCCGCGTGGCCTCCCAGCGCGCACACAGCTCGCGCAGCTCCCGCTCCCGGCCCACCAGCGGCGTCAGGCCCCGGGCCAGTGCCCGCCCGAAGCGCGTGGGCTCCGGACGCTCGCGCACCAACCGGTGGACGCCCACCCGCACCGCCCCCAACGAGGACGAGAAGGCCCGCCACCCCAGGGGCTCCGTCACGAAGTCCCTCCGCGCCCCCTGCCACGTCTTCTCGCTGAGGAGCGCCGAGTGGGGTGGCGCCTGGCCCGCCAACCACGACGCCAGCCGGGGCGCCTCTCCCTGGATGGAGAGCGAGAGCGCCTTCTGTCCGGACGGCTCGGGCACGTCCAACACCACCAGGTCCGTATGCACGCCCACGTGCACCGCGAGCCTCCAACTCCGAGGCCCGCGGCAACTGCTCCGCCAGCCCCGTCAGCTCGAGCGCGGTCCTCACCGCGGACGCGATGTCATCCTCCCGCGCCAGCGGATGGCCGAAACAGCCCAGCACCTCGTCTCCCATGCGCAGCGGCACCCAACCGCCCCGCCGCTCGATGACGCGCGAGCACGCCTGATGGAACACCGCCTGCAACTCGCCCAGGTCCTCGGCATCGAGCGCCGCCAGCACTCCCGAGAAGCGGCAGCACACCAGCGTCACCTGCCGCTTGTGGGCCGGGAGATGCGGAGGCGGCGCATGGGCGAAGGGGAACAGGCTCCACTCCAGGACCCGCAACCGCTCGCGCATCTCGAGCACGCTCTGGAAGCGCAGCGCGGGCTCCTTGGCCAGGGCTCGCGCCAGGAACCGCTCCACGGCCTCGGGCAGCTCCGGGTGCCGCGTCCGCACCGGAGGGACGGGGGCGTCCGAGAGCACCCGCTCGCGCAGCTCCCGGAAGCCACCGGGATAGGGCAGCTCCCCGGTGAGCATCAGGTACAGCAGCACCCCGGCGGCCCAGATATCGGTGCGCGGATCCTGCGTCCGCTTCCGCCACTGCTCCGGCGCCATGAACGCGGGCGTCCCCGACAGCTCCGGGTCCACCCCGGGCGACGGGGCGAACCGGGCCAGACCGAAGTCGAGCAGCTTCGCCCGCCCATCCGGGAGGAGGAAGACATTGCTGGGCTTGAGATCCCGGTGGATGATCCGGCGCGAGTGGGCATGCGCCAGTCCCGCGGTGATGTCGCCGAGGATGCTCAGGGCGCGCCGCAACTCCAGAGGGCCCCGCTGCCGCAGCAGCGCATCGAGCGACTCTCCCTCCAGACACTCCATGATGAGGAAGGGGGCGCCCTTCCAACTGGACACATCGAAGATGCGGACGATGTTCTCGTGATCGAGCTGGGCGACCAGCCGGGCCTCCTCCTGGAGCAGCGTGTCGAGCTGCGTCCGGGAGAGCGCCCGGGCCGGGGAGATGAACTTGAGCGCCACGATGCGGTGCAGCACCTCGTCCCGCGCCCGGACGACCTGCCCCATCCCTCCCTTGCCGAGCCCATGGAGAATCTCGAAACGCCTGCCATCCTCCCCGCCCAGCCGCGTTCCGGGCGGGGGCACCAGAAGTGGCTCCGAGGGCACCCCGAGCACCTCCGGCCAGAAGGGAAAGGACTCCCCGTGATCGGACAGCGGCGTGTCATGGTTGTTGTCATCGTCCCGGGTCATGGCTGCCCCCCCAGGTAGGTACGATGATGACCGGCCACGGGGTTTACACAGCCACCCGAAGAGGTGCCTTCCGCCTGCCCGGGGGGGTGATTATCCACGTGTTCCCGGCTGTCCGGTCTCCCTCCCGCCGGGAAGGCGGCGCCCGTGCGCCTCCCCGCCCGCCTGGGACTTCATTGCCGCGCGACGCCGCGATGCGGAGGGTGTCTGCGACACACCACACGCGGAGGGGACACCATGGCAATCGCGACCATGACGGCACTGGAAGGCCAGTTGGCGAATCACTCGGCGCTTCCACTCCGGGCCACGCTCGGCTCGACGATGCTCTACCACGGCATCTCCAAGCTGAAGCCGGAGGGCCTGGAGCAGACCTCGCAGTTCTTCGAGAGCCTCGGCCTCAAACCGGCCCGGCCCCTGGCGCTCGCGACGGCGTGGACCGAGACCGTGGCCGGTGTCCTCGCCGTCCTGGGCATCGGCACCCGCGTGGCGGCCCTCTCCATCCTCGCCACCCAGGCCGTGGCCATCGCCAAGGTGCATGGCTCCAAGGGCTTCGACAACCTCAAGGGCGGCTACGAGTTCAACCTGTCCCTGATCGCCGCGGCCCTCGGGCTGCTGCTCGGCGGCCCCGGCAAGCTGTCCGTCCATGAGACCGTCCGGCCTCGCCCCCGCCGCCGCTCGGGCCTGGGCCTGTTGCGCCGCAAGAGCGTCAGCCCACTCGGCCGGCTCGCCCTGCTGCTCGGGTGAGGACGCCTGGGGGCCCCGCTCCAGCCGGGGCCTCCACCTGCTCAGGCCACGTGCGCCAGGAACGGCTCCTCGTCATCCGATAAGGATGCGTCGGCCTGCTGCTCCGGCTCGCGCGGCTGGGACAGGCTCCGCAGCGTCCCCAGCATCTCCTGGGCCGGCTCCTTGCCGCGCCGCATCGACACGAACAACTGCCCGCGCACGCCCGCGCCCTCGAGGCACGACTCCAACGAGTGCCTCACCAGCGGATGCGGGCTGACCTCCAGGAAGGTGTCGTGCCCGGCGTCGAGCAGCGTGTCCACGCCCTCGCGGAACAGCACCGGCTCGGCCAGGTTGCGCACCCAGTAGCCCGCGTCGAAGCGCCGCCCCGGCAGCGCGCCGCCCGTCACCGTGGAGACGATGGGCAGCCGCTCCGAGCGCGGGCAGATGTTCCGCAGCAGCCCGTGCAGCTCCTCGCGGTACGGATCCACCTGGGGGCAGTGCGCCGCCACCTCCGAGTCCACCCGGCGCGCCGGCACGCCGCGCCGGCGCAGCACCGCCAGCACCCGCTCCAGCACCTCCGGCTCCGCGGCCACCACCGTCCACTCGGGGCTCGCGTGGATGACCCGCCATAACTGGCCCGAGAACTCGGGCAGCGCCTCACCCACCCGCGCCCACGGCAACCCCACCACCGCCATGGCCCCCTGCCCCTTCAGCTTCCCCACGGTGCGGCCCTGGTGGCAGATGACCCGCATCGCGTCTTCCAGCGAGAGCACTCCCGCCACGTGCGCCGCCGCCACCTCGCCGATGCTGTGCCCCACCACCGCCGCCGGTTCTATCCCCCACGAGCGCCACAGCGCCGCCAGGGCGATCTCCATGGACACGATGGCCGGACAGCTCACCTCGATGTCCCCCAGCCGCGCGTCCTCCGCCGTCAGCGCCTCCAGCAGCGACCAGCCCATCAGCCGCCGCACCTGCACGTCGCAGGCCTTCAGCACCAGCGCGAACACCGTCGAGCGCTCCAGCAGCGCACGGCCCATGCCCGTCCACTGCGAGCCCTGCCCGGAGAACACGAACACCGGCCCGCACGGACCCGCCTCAGGGCCCGCCCGGCCCTCGTGACGCATTCGGGACTCTTTAGAGGTCCTAGAGGTCCACCGCATGCCCCACTCCCCTCACAGGGGCTGCCTCGACTCGCCAGAGGGCGGGTCCAAACAGCCCCACCGAAGCAATTCAGTAGGGGTGTATTATTAGCTCGTTTTCCAGGGAAAGTGAAGTGGGGATTTCACGACTGGTGGATTCTTTGAATTTTACCATCTTCTCATGGAGTGCGACTCGCACCCTGTGGCTGGCGGTGGGAGCCGGGGAGCCGTAAAAAGAGGGAAGCCATGAGTCAGGTTCATTACCAGTCACTGGGTCCCTTGATGCCGGGAGAGGGCTCGCGGCCCTTCCTCGCGCTGGCTCTGGAGCAGGGAGCCGCGCCGCGGCCGGTGGTGCTGGTCTGGGCGCCGCCGGAGGTGGCGCAGGACGCGATGCAGCGGGCGAGGCTGGAGCGGGAGACGGAGCGCGCCGTCGTCTTCGAGCACCCCAACATCCTGCGGGTGCATGGGCTGGTGACGCTGGAGGGCCGGCTGGCGCGGGTGACGGAGTACGCGGATGGCGAGCCGCTGCGCCTGGTGCTGGAAGCGGCGCAGCGCCTGCCGCCGGCGTTCGCCGCGCTCGTGGCCGCGGACGTGGCGATGGGGGTGCACTACGCCCACGTGGCGGGCAACGATGATGGGACGCCGCTGGTCCACGGAGATCTGCGCCCGGAGACCGTGATGGTCTCGTTCAACGGGGTGTGCAAGGTGTCGGGCTACGGCGCGTTGGGGGTGGCGCCGAGGGGAGCTCAATGGGCGCCGGGTGCGCAACCAGCGCCTGTACATCGCCCCCGAGCAGCTCATGGGCGGCCGCGCGGCCTCCTCGGTGCTGACGGACGTGTACCTCCTGGGGACGCTGCTGTACGAGTGCCTCTCGGGGCGCAAACCCTTCCAGGACTCCATCGAGCGGGACAAGGCGGTCCTCAACCGCCCGCTGCCGCCGCTGCCGCCGGAGATTCCGCTGCCCTACAACGAGGTGGTGCGCCGCGCGACGGCCAAGCGCGCCGGAGACCGGTACCCGAGTGCCCTCGCCTTCCGCGAGGCCCTGGTGGCCGTCGTGGGCGAGCTGCCCTCCTCCGAGGCCTTCGCCGAGCGCATCGCGAAGCTGATTCCCGCCAACAGCCCGAACCGGGCCGCCCGGAACAGGATGATCGAGCAGGGAATCGAGGCGCTCACCCGCCGCGCGCCCTCGCCCTCCCCCGCCGCCGCGCCGCCCGTCACCGCGTCCGCGCCCATCGTCGCCCCCGCGCCTGTGACCGCGTCCGCGCCGGTCCTCGCACCCGTGGCGGCTCCGGCCCTCCCGAGCGAGCCCACGCCGAGCACGCCGCCTCCGAGCATGGCACCGCCCGCGGGGGTCCAGGCCTCCCCTGTCCCGGTGCCCCCAGCCACGCCCGCCGCCGGGCCCGCGCGCCCGCGCCGCGCGTCCGCGACCCTGGCCGTCGCCGCCGGGGCCCTGCTGCTCCTGAGCGCGGTGGGCACCGTCTGGAGCGTCCGGCAGAAGCCTCCGCCCGCCGCCTCCGAGGAGATGTCGACGGAGGCGGGCGATGACCTGCGATTCGACACGCCCGTGCTGCTCGAGGCCGCGCCCCAGTCCCCGCCGGATGCGGGAGTGCGCGTGGCGGCCGCCCCCGCGGCGCCGACCGTGCCGCCCACGCCGGTGGAGATCCTCGTGAATCCCGACGTGACCGTGTGGGTGGATGGCAAGGCCGTGGGCCGCTCGCCGCTGACGGTTCCGCTCGCGCCGGGCCGCCACATGCTCAGCTTCCTGGATGAGGCCCGGGGACTGAAGACGGCGCGGATGATCGACGTGCGCTCCACGCCGGACACGGTGACGTTCCGCATCCGCCTGGGCATGGGCTCGCTCCTGGTGCACGCGCCTTCGGGGGCGCAGGTCTCGCTCGACGGGCAGAGCCTGGGAACGGCGCCGGTCTCCGAGAAGACGATGTTCGAGGGCGAGCACCACCTGCGCGTCACCCTGAATGACGCCGTCTGGGAGAAGACCTTCATGATGCCGGGGGACCAGCGCCTGGTCTTCAACGTGGACTTCGAGACGGAGTGAGCCTGCGTCCCACTCAGGGCGTCAGCGCCTGATCCAGGTCCCGGATGAGATCCTCCGGGGCCTCCAGACCGATCGACAGGCGGAAGATGCCGTCGCCCGCCCAGGCCCGGTAGCGCTCCAGCAAGTCGGGCGGGTGCTGGAAGGAGGTCCGCTGCATGTCCTCCGTCGGCAGGTAGAAGATGAGGCTGTGCGGCTTGCCGAGCGAGACGGCGTATTTGACCACCTTCAGCCGCTCGGCGAGGCGGCGCGCCACGGCGGGAGCGTTCTCCGCCTGGAAGACGATCATCCCGGACGTGTTGCGCAACTGCCGCCGGGCGAGCTCCGCCTGCGGATGTGAATCGAGCCCCGGGTAGATGACGTGGTGCACACGCGGGTGGGTCTCGAGGAACGAGGCCACCTGCCGGGCCGTGGCCGCGTGGGAGGCCATGCGCTGTGGCAGGGTGGGCAGGCTGCGGAGGATCAGCCACGCGGGAAAGGGGCTGAGCACCGCGCCCAGGTGGATGAGCGAATCCTGACGCAGAGCCGCCAGATCCGCCCGCCGCCCCACGACGACGCCCCCCAGCACGTCACCGTGGCCGCTGATGTACTTGGTCAGCGAATGGATGACGAAGTCGGCGCCGAGCGCGAGCGGCTGCATTCCGATCGGCGTCGCGAGGGTCGCATCGACGGCGAGGCGTGCGCCGGCCTCCCGCGCGAGGGCCGCCACCGCCTCCACGTCGGTCAGCTTCAGGATGGGGTTGCACGGGGTCTCGATGTAGACGAGCCGCGTCGTGGGCCGCAGGGCGGCACGCACCTGGGCGAGGTCCGAGGTATCGACGATGGACACCTCCACGCCGAAGCGCCGCAGCTTGCCCCGGACGAACTCCGCCGCGCCCGCGTAGCAGACATCGCTGATGACGAGGTGGTCCCCAGGCCCGAGCAGGTGCAGCAACAGCCCGGTGATGGCACCCATGCCACTGGCGAAGCAGAGGGCATCCTCGCCGCCCTCGAGATCGGCCAGGCGCCGCTCCAGGGTGCGCACGGTGGGTGTCGACCAGCGCGCGTAGAAGAAGGGCGACTCGTCCCCCAGGTCCTCCGCGGAGAACCCCACCCCCTCCGGGTGGGCGCGGAAGGTGGTGGACATCACCAGCGGTGTATTGAGCGGCGCCCCCTCCTCCGAATCCGCATCGGCCTGCACGAGCCGGGTCCGCACGTCCCATTCTTCAGCCATCGATCACCTCGTGATGTGGAAGCCGGAGCCATCATTCCACGAGTGGATTGACGCTCCTCGCTTTCCGGCCCTATGTCCGCCGCATCCATGCCGCAGACAACGAATCCCCAGGCCGTGATCGTCGGAGCCGGCCCCGCCGGCATGCTGCTCGCCTACCAGTTGGTGACGAATGGCGTCCCGGTACGCGTGCTCGAGAGACATCCCGACTTCGAGCGCGAGTTCCGCGGCGAGTTCCTCCAGCCCTCGGTGCTCGGGGCCCTGGAGCAGCTCGGCATCCTCCCGCTGCTGGCGGAGCGGAAGCTCGCGTTCCCGGACGTCGAGCGGCGCCTCTTCGTCGGGAAGACCCGGCGCGTCATGGTCCCGGGCGGCAAGGAGCGGGGCTCGCTCATCTCCCAGCCCGGGTTGCTCGGGCTGCTCCACGAGCTGTGCGGCCGTTACCCGCACTACCGGCTGGACTTCGGCACCACGGCCCTCCAGACGATTCGCGAGAACGGCCGGGTGGTGGCCCTCAAGACGCGGCGTGAAGGCACCGAGGGCCGTATCGACGGCGACGTCTTCGTGGACTGCAGCGGCCGCAACAGCGGGTTGCGCAAGGACGTGGGCATCCAGGCCGAGTCCAACCCGGTCCCCGCGGACGTGGTGTGGCTGCGCTTCGACTTCTCGGACGCCCCGGAGCTGCTGCCCGAGAGCCTCGATGTGCACATGTTCGGCAAGGGCGTGGTGGCCGTCTTCCACCGCACGACGCGCTCCCGGCTGCAGGTGGCCTACAGCGCGCCCGGAGATCTCGGCGGGCTGCGCAAGAACCTCCCCGAACTGCGGCGCCAGCTCCTGCCCACGGTGCCCGGGAAGCTGAGGCCCCACCTCGAGGCGAAGCTCGACGAGAACACCGAGACCCAGTTCCTCCGGGTCATCGTGGACCGGCTCGAGCGCTGGTACGTGCCCGGGCTGATGTTCCTGGGTGACGCCGCGCACACGATGTCGCCCTCGGGAGGCCAGGGGTTGAACCTGGCCCTGCGCGACAGCATCGTGGCCGCCAATCACCTGCTCGATGCCCTGCGCGCCGGTCAGCCCATCGACGAGCGCGTCTTCCAGAAGATCGAGGACGAGCGCCGTCCCGAGGCCGATCAGATCCAGGCCATCCAGACCCGGGTGCACCGGATGGTCATGGCCCCCCTGTTCGTCGAGCACCTCATGTTCACCCTGCTCGGGGCCGTGCTGAAGCTCTCGAAGAAGGCCAGCCAGGGGAGCCAGGGCGTCACCCAGGTGGAGATGCGCTACGGCATCCCGGTGTCCCAGCTCCCCCGCTGACGCTTCGCGAGACGGGGTGGGCCTCGGCAGGTGCCGTCTTCGTCAGACTTCGTCCCGGTCCGAGGGGAACTTCAAGGTGACGGGGATGGGCTCCTTGTCGTGCTCGTCGTTGTCCGAGGGGAACTTCCGGGTCTGCGGTCCCGGGCAGGGGGGTCTGCTTCCGCCCGAGACCTGCTCGAGCTCCTGCGCCTCCAGCAGGTGCGCGAAAAAGGGTTTCCCGCCCTTCTTTGGCGCCTTGTCCTTTGCGTTCTTCTTCATGTCGGGACTCCTTCGCGGCCTCATCGGCCGATGGGGGGTGCAGGAAGAGGGAGTCCGCGAGGATCAGATGTGACGGACGCGGCCCGTGAGCACGCTTCCCTGCCCGCTCAGGTGTCCTTCGGCAGGGAGGTGTGCGCCTCCAGGGTGTCGCCCCGGGTGACGACGAAGCACACCCGGGGAACCGGGGTGAGCACCTCGAACGCGTGGGGTGCTCCCGTGCCGAAGTCGAGCTGCGAGAGATCGAAGCGGGAGATGTTGTTGACCACCAGCCCGTGGTCCTCCGCCGAGAAGGCGACCCGGTTCAACCCCTCCTGCCCCCTCGTGCGCCGCACCTCCTCCAGGAGCGCATGGCACAGGTGGAAATCCGCGGCGCTCGCGGACTGGAGCCGGGCCCGGACGCGGGCCGCGAGCTCTGGCAGCGGGAGCGCCGTGGCCTCCCCGGGCGCGAGCGGGACGAGCAGCGGCAGCCCGGCATTGCCGAAGTAGGACGCGGGGAGCAGCCCCGGAATGCGCCGGAAGTCGAAGACGACGCCCAGCGACGGCTCCGGCGCGCCCGCCACGGGCACGGGGTGGTAGTGCCGGAAGAGGTGGGCCGCCAGCACGTCACCCACCGTCACCTGGGGCTGGCTCGCCCGGGCCTGCCTCAGCAGCGCCTCCACCTCCTCCCGCGGCAGGCGCAGGACGTCCCAGGTGAAGTCCTCACGGAGACAGAAACGCGGGAGCCGCCCGAGCCGGAAACCGGCACGCGCCAGCTCCTCCTCCAGCGGACGGGACAGGTCCAGCGTCCCCGGTGGCGGCGGCGGGCACTCCGAAACGGCCGGAGCCCCCGGGACGCCCCCGCCCCGGACGTTGCGCGCCCACGCGCTCAGGAAGCCCACCAGGCTGACGCCATCGCCGAGGACGTGCGACATGCTGGCCCCGAGACTCCCCCCCTCCCCGAAGCGCGAGATCTTCAACTGGCACCGCGGCCGCCTGGAGCCCCGCTCCGCGGAGTCGAAGAGCCCGGCCAGAGAGGCCTTGTCACCGGAGGGCACCCCGCCCCCCGGCACGTCGTCCAGCGACACGCGATGCCCGGCCCGCAGCAGCGGGAACGCGGGCAGCGTCCTCTCCAGCCCTTCCGCCAGGGCCTGCGCCGCGGGCAGCCGCTCGTAGAAGAAGGCGAACTCGATGGGGAAATCATCGAGCCCCGCGAAGAACTCATCCACGGCCGGGCGCGGCAACGAATCCATCATGGCGGTCTCAGGGGAAGCGGTAGAACACGCCACCGGACTGCAGGCCCGTGCCCACGCAGAGCAGCGACACGGTGTCCCCGGACTTGTGGCGCCCCGCATGGAGGAAGTCGTGGAGCACGAGCGCGAGCGAGGCCGCCGCGCAGTTGCCGTGGTGCTCCATGTTGAAGAACGACCGCTCCTCGGGAATCCCCATGCCCTGGAGCCAGCGCCGCTGGTGCTGCGCGTTGCTCATGTTGAAGAGGACCCAGTCGGTGCTCTTCAATCCGCAGTCGCCGAGCACCTCCGCGTGGCTCCGCGTGAACGCATGGAGGAGGTTCTTGGGGACGGCCCGGTAGTCCACGGAGTAGTAGTCCGCCATCACCTCGTTGAAGTTGTCGGGCGTGGGCGGGTGTTTCGAGCCACCGAACTTCTTGTGCACCACGTCCAGCTCCGGCTCGGTGTGCATGTAGAAGGTGGAGAACCCACACGGCTCCGGGGTGCGCTCCCCCGAGAGCACGAGCGCCCCCGCGCCATCGCCGAAGATGGTGGACAGCAGCCAGATGCGCTTCTTCAGGTCCGGCCTGTTGAAGGAGGACAGGGAGCTGGCGCAGCAGATGAGGATGTTGCGCGCCTGGCCCGCGCGGATCAGCGCGCTGCCCATCATCATCGCGTTGAGCGGACCCGCGCAGCCCGCCACGTGCGTGAGCGCCAGCACGTTGGCCGAGGCTCCCAGCCGCTTGTGCAGCACGCACGCGGGATCCGGCGTGCACTGGCTGGTGGGCGTCAGGGTCACGAAGATGATCATCTGGATGTCCCGGATGGTCATCCCCGCGTCCTTCAGGGCCCGCTGGCCGGCCTCGAACGCGAGATCGTCCTCGTCGAGATCATCGAGCCGATCATTGCGGTAGTCGTAGCGCGTGTGGCGCGTCTTGACGCCGAAGGTCTCGTAGACCCACGCCGGATCCTTCCGGCCATGCCAGTTGCAGATGTCCTCGTTCGAGAACGCCAGGGGCGGGAGTGCCAATCCGCTTCCCCGGATGACCACGGAGGGCGGCACATCATTCCGATGAGAGCTCGACAGGGCCATGACTGTCCTTGCAGCAGCTCGAGGGGGATTGAATCGAGGGGAGGATGAATGGGCGGCTTCCTGGGGCATCCATCGAGATCCCATTCGATGAACTTGTAAGGAACACCCACGCCGGGCTGCCATGCAAACGTTACTACAGCAGGCCGGCGCCTCTCATCTGGGTCAGTGAGGCTCCACATGGGGCTCGATGACCCCATGCGTCGCGCGGATGAAACGGCGTACATCCCGCGGGCTACGGCCAGCTCGAACAGATCCAAGCAAGCTGGATCTACTGGACCGCAACAGGCGGTGTGGCCAGGGAGCCCACCGGGGCGAGTCCCGGGTGTGGACGGGCCGCGCATTGAGGAGCAAGCGGCCTGGCCGCTGTGGTACAGAGCGCCGCCCCCACTCACCTGGTGGGCAGGTGAGCGTCCTGCTCCGCTGCACGGAGCCGGGGCGCAACCCCATCATCACAGCCAGGCACGGCAGGAGTCCCCTCCCCCGGAATCGCCGGTGGCGGGCCCAACTCCGAGCTCGCCTGTTTGCCGTGCCCCGAGGAGGGCATCCATGCAGATCGCCAAGGACAGCGTCGTCTCCATCGACTACCGGCTACACCTGGGAGACGGAAAGATCATCGACGAGAGCGAGCCGGGAGACCCGCTCGTCTACCTGCACGGGTACGAGGAGATCGTCCCGGGGCTGGAGAAGGCACTCGAGGGGAAGAAGGCCGGCGAGTCCCTGAAGGTGGAGGTCGCCCCCCAGGACGGGTACGGGGAATACGATCCGGATCAGGTGGAGGAAGTGCCGCGCGAGGACTTCCCGCCGGACATGGAGCTGGAGGCCGGCGGCATCGTGAGCGCCACGGATGAGGACGGCGACGACGTCGAGTTCCTCGTCAAGGAAGTGCGGCCCAAGACGGTGGTGATCGACTTCAACGATCCGATGGCGGGCAAGACGCTCCACTTCGAGGTGACCGTGCGCGAGGTGCGTGCGGCGACGAAGGAGGAGCTCGAGCACGGGCACGCGCACGGCCCCGGCCACGAGCACTGAGCCGGCTGCCCGAGGCAGCAAACCGGTCCGGGCACGAGGACCCCCACGAGGCCAAGTGCCCGCCTTCCCGGCGGGCTACCCCTCGCGTCGGACTCAGGGCCCCAGCTCGAGGGTCACCTCGCGCGGCTCATGGGTCACCTCGAGCGAGCGCACCGGAGCGCCGTCGACGCGGAGCTCGACCATGCCCGGCTCGGCGTCGAGGGTGCACTCCCCCACCGCCGGCTCGTGGGTCACCTCCACGTCTCCCGCGGAGCAGAAGCTGAGCCGCTCGCCGCCGAGGTACGCCGCGACGCGGTACAGGCCCCGGGCCGGCTGCTTCGTCTTCTTGTCGAGGAGCGTCACCTTCACCAGCGTCCGCCGCTCACGCAGCACCACCTTCGCCATGTCTCCGGCGGGCACGAAGACGGGCTTGAAGCCCAGCTTGCGGAAGCGGAACCGCTCCCGCGGCACCTCGGGGCGCAGCTTGAACTGGAAGTGGCCCGTGTCGCCGGTGCGCCCGCCCGGAGCGATGTCCACCCCCGACAGCGGTGCGCCCTGCGCGTCCACCACCTGCCCCTCGTAGACGCTCCAGGCAATGCGCCGCAGCGTCACCGTCACCGCCTGGCCCGGAGTCACCGGCAGCGGGCCGGACGGCGGATTGAAGTCCTCGGGCGCCTGAGACACCGACAGCGTGTTCGGCGTGAAGGGCAGCTCCGCGCGGAACCGGCCATCGGCCCCCGTCCAGACGTCCTCCTGGGGGTGGTAGGTGCCGCAGCCGGCACTGTCGACGTGGCCGCTGAGGCGGGTGGTATCGGTCAACGTCAGCGCCACCTGCGCCACCCCCGCGCCCGAGCCGTCCACCACCCGGCCCTCCACCACCGAGGGGATCTGGGGAGTGGCGGCGTTCGCCACGGCGAGGACGAGGAAGAGCCCATTCATGCGGCGTATCGTAACGCGGAACCCCATGAACGAGCTGCACACCCGCTGAGGGGAGCTACGCGGAACGTCCCCCGCGCCGTCCGGCGCACAGCCAGGCGAGGATGGCGGCCTTGTCGCCCGTGGCCAGCTCCATACCGGGCACCGGGGGTGATGATGCCCTGGCGCGCGGCGAGGGCCTCCACGGCCGCTATCTGGACCAGACGAGCGCCAGCTCGAGTTCGAGGGCCTCGAATGGCTCGGCGCGCACCCGCGCCTCTCCGGTGAAGGAATGGACGAGGACCCACTGGTTTTCCTGAAGCCGGAAGATCTCGAGCGTGCGAGCCAGCGGGTCCACGTGCCACAGGTGCCCTACTCCCTCCCGGGCGTAGATGCGCATCTTCTGGCCCTTGTCCCTGCTGCGCGTGCGCTCGGAGAGGATCTCGCACGCCCAATCCGGGACGAGGTCGTAATGGGCCGGAGCCTCGTCGCCTCCGAGAGCGTCCGGCAGGCGAGCGCGCCTCCACCCGGCGAGGTCCGGCACGAGCTTGTCCGGGCGAGGGCCGAGGTGCAGCTCCGGCTCATAGATGATGACCCATCCGCCTGGGCCTCCCCTGCCAAACTTGAAGGGCGCGGTGAGGATGCCGCCGAGGTTCGACGCCACGTTGGCATGAGGGCGAGCCGGGCGCGGGCTGAGGTGCAGCTCTCCGTCCAGAATCTCGGACACCATTTCCTCCGGGGCAGCCTGGAAGGCCGCCTCGACGGACGGGGCGTTTCGCTCGGTGGACTCGGACTCGGGAGGGCGACGGGTGTTCATGAGGGAAGATTTCCGCATGACCCTCGCACGATGCAATGCCGGGGCCGGTGAGACGCGGGGAGCAACAGCCGTGAGGCGGCCGGACTCCCCTCGGTGAGCCCGTGACTCAGCGGGGCACGAGCCTCAGCTCATTGGGCTCCTTCAAGGCCTTGCCCTTGCGGCTGTAGTTCTGCACCACGAGCGCGTGCCTGCCCGTGTCGTAGGTGACCTGGGTGAAGTTGTCGTCCTGCTCGAAGCCCCGGGTGCGGTAGTGCATGGTGACGGAGCCGTCGATGTCGAAGCCATCCTCCTCGGCCTTCGAGTCGTGCACGAAGCCGAGCGGATCCCCATCGGCGAACGGGAAGGGCCAGTAGAAGGCCGAGGAGACGATGGAGAAGGCCTTGAGCGGCAGCACCGCTCCACTCCTCCTCTCGAAGGAGAAGCTCCGACACGTTGGAGCAGTGCACGTCGCCGGAGAGGAAGACGACGTTCTGGACGCCGTTGTCGACGATGGTGCGCAGCACGCGCCGCCGCGTCTCGGGGAAGGCGGGCCAGGAGTCGTTGTCCGCGGCGCCGTGGCACGAGGCGACGTCATTGGGCGCGAAGACGCCGGGGGAGACGACGAACTTGGGCACGTTGCCGCGCTGCTGCTGCTGATCCACGAGCCACTCGCAGAACTGATCCAACTGGCCCTTGAAGCCGGGGGCGCTCGCCTTGGCGGGGTAGCCCAGCAGGTGGTTGCCGCGCAGGGAGGTGTCGTCGTCGTTGCGGATGCGCTGCGTGCGCACGTCGAGGACGAAGAAGGGGGCCTGGGCGCACTCGAAGCTGTAGTGGACGCGCTTGTCGAAGTTCCGCGGCCCGTGCACCCACTGGTAGCTCATGTACGCGCGGATGGCGTTGTGGAAGAGGTCGCGCTTGAGCGCGTCCTTGAGGCGCGCCTGCGCCCAGTTGTCCTCGATCTCGTGATCATCGAGGATCATGTACGTCGGCAGCGAGCGCATGAGCTGGCGGATGTAGGGCGTGGAGAACGCCGTGGTGTAGCGCTCCTGGAATTCCCGCCAGGTGTCCGCGCGGCCCACGGGGATCTTGTTGAACTTGTCGGCGTAGATCTGGTCTCCCATCATCAGCACGAAGCGGGGCGGGAGCGCGTCCCTGTCACGAGCCTGCTCCACGTGCCGGTGCATGGCCTGGAAGATCTCATCCGAGCGCTTGGACTCCCCCATCACGCCCGGGTAGCGGCAGGAGCCCATGAGGAAGGAGAAGCCGCCCTCCACCGGACTGGGGAAGGTGGTGAAGCGGGCCTCGGCCTCGTCCGCGTTCAACCGCCGGAAGTCCTCCTTCCATACGCTCTTCTGGGGGAGCCGCTCGAAGACCTCCTGGTCATCGACGATCAACTCGGAGTCGATGCTGTCCACCGAGATCGAGCCCAGGCGGGCCGTGTAACGCGTATTGGGCTTGAGGCCGGTGAAGTCCACCGTGCCGGTGCGGTCGTACTCACGATGGAGGCGGAAGTACTCCACCCTCGGCTCCGGCTGGCCAGGCTCGTAGAGCGCGGCGACTCCCACGGTGCGCAGGTCCGAAACATCCGCGGCACGAATCCAGAGGCGGACGCTGGTGTCCGTGGTGTGCCCGACGATGGGGCCAACGGACGGCGGTCGAAGCATCTGAGGCATGGTCTCCCCCTTGGGTGTAGCGGGCCACTCTAGATCAAGGAGGGGACATCCCGAGCGGCCCTGGGGCCCCTCCCCGTCCAGAGCGAGCCCGTGCACGGCCCGAGCGACCCCCACGCGCCCGGGTGTCACTGTCTTCCTTCGGAAACAAAACGAACGCCAGTTTCAGGAGAATCCCTGGAAACCGGTCATAGTGGGGTCTCCCCTTTCAAGGAGATCATCATGACCCGAGAGCTCGTGTACCGCGGAGTGTCCCTGCTGGGTGTCGTGGGTGCGTTGAGTGGATGTGCCATGGAAGCGCCGGAGTCCTCCGAGGAGATTTCGAGGATGGAGGGCGCCGTCATCGTGTCCAGCATCACGCAGGGCGACTACGTCATCCGGTCCGCGATGACGCAGAAGTGCATCGACATCTCCTCGTCGAGCACGGCGGATGGGGCGAAGGTGCAGCAGTGGGATTGCAATGGCACCAACGCGCAGAAGTTCCACATCTCCCCCACTTCGGACGGATACTGGAAGATCATCAACGTCAGCAGCAACAAGGGGCTCGACATCAAGGAGGTGAGCACCGCGGCGAACGCGCTGGTCCATCAATGGACGTACCTCGGCGGGAACAACCAGCAGTTCCGGTTCGTGGCGCGGGGCAACAACCAGTTCAGCATCCACCCGCGCCATACGGACATGGCGGTGGACCTGTACTGGGGCTCGGCGGACAACGGGACGAGCCTCGTGCAGTACCCGTACACCGGCGGCGCCAACCAGCTCTGGACGTTCGACAACGTCGGCGGCGGCGGCACCACCCCCAGCGGGTTCGGGGCGATCCTCAGCCGGTCCATGTTCGCGACCATGTTCCCCAACCGCAACCCGTTCTACACGTATGACGCGCTGGTGGCCGCGGCGTCGACGTTCCAGGGGCTCGCCACCACGGGCGACGCCGATACCCGCAAGCGCGAGGTGGCGGCCTTCCTCGCCAACGTGTCGCACGAGACCGGCGGTCTCGTGTACGTCGAGGAGATCAACAAGGCGGCGTATTGCGACACCTCGTGGGGCCCGCCGGGCTGCGGCTGCGCCGCGGGCAAGTGGTACTACGGACGCGGCCCCATGCAGCTCTCGTGGAACGGCAACTACTGCGCCGCCGGGAACGCGCTCGGGCTGCCGCTGCAGAGCAACCCGGAGCTGCTCGCGCAGGACGCGAATGCCTCCTGGCGCTCGGGCTTCTGGTTCTGGATGACGCAGACGGGCGCGGGCTCCATGACGGCGCACAACGCCATCGTCAACGGCGCCGGCTTCGGCGAGACGATCCGCACCATCAACGGAGCGATGGAGTGCAACGGCCGCAACCCCGCCCAGGTGCAGAGCCGCATCGACACCTACCTGCGCTTCACCCAACTGCTCGGCGTGAGCCCCGGCAGCAACCTCGGCTGCTGAGCCGCCTGGAGCGGAGGCGGAGCAGGCCCCCTCAGGCCCGGCGCGAGGGCGGTGGTTTCGCCGCCCTCGCCGCATACGCGTCCGTCAGCTCCTTGTATTCGTGGAACTCCGGCAGCTTCGCGAAGCTGTGAACCGCTGGCGTGGCCGCCCAGGGGAGCTTCTCGCTCGTCCACGTCTCGACGAACGGTGTGAACCAACTGGGATCGTCGAGCATCGTCGCGCGAAGGTTGACGAACCAGTCCATGCCCTCGGGCCGGGTGAACATCCAGCTCATGCAGTACGGGCAGAAGTAATGACGGGCCGCGCCGTGGAGCCCCCCGATGACGGGCTCTCCCTTCGTCACCGAGAACCCTTCGCTGGGGATGGCGGCGCTCAAGGAGAAGGCGCTGGCCGTCATCCGCTGGCAGCCCGTGCAGTGGCAGGCCATGGTGAGCAGCGGCGGTGCGCTGATCTTCAGCCGCACCTGTCCGCAGCGGCATCCGCCTTCCCAGGGGAGGTTCCAGTCGCTCATCGTCGGGTCCTTTCGCGGTGGGGTGTGTCGACGCAGCCTGGGCGCATATCCGCACTGCACCGGGCCCGTGGCCGCTGGGAGCTCCCAGTGTTGACTTGTCGATCGGCGCGATGCGTCACCTCCCGCCTGACGCCCGCCGTGCGCCCCCGCTTGCAATCGCCGTGAAATTCCTGATAGTTCCTCCATTACCCGAATTAAGTCGGCGCGCGACGCGGACCCTCGCGGCATCCTGTTTCTTCGTCGTACGGACGAAGCCCCCTCAAGGAGGACCTCACATGAATCCTCGCAATCTTCATTTCCGTTTCCTCGCCACGTGCTGTCTCGCCGCCCTCCAGGGGTGCGCGATGGACCCTTCCGAGGCTCACCGACGAGGGTGAGGTCGGGAGCCACGAGCAGGCCGAGCTGGGCTACAACCCGGGCGCGGGCTGGAACCTCGTCTGGCAGGACGAGTTCGACGGGACGAGCCTGAACACGGGCAACTGGACCGTGCTGACGAGCAACTGGGATCCCGTCACCAACAACTGCAACTTCGGCACGGGCGAGCTGGAGTTCCCCCGGGCGCAGAACGTCACGGTGGGCGGAGGCAAGCTCGTCATCACCGCGGAGCGCACGAGCGACAACCCGGTGGACCCGCGGTGCACGGGCTATGGCCCGCGCTCGTTCTACTCCGGCCGCCTGCACACCAAGGGCAAGGTGGAGCGGCAGTACGGGAAGATCGCCGCCAGCATCAAGATTCCCTCGGGCTACGGCATGTGGCCGGCGTTCTGGACGCTGGGCGGCAACATCTCCAACGTCGGGTGGCCGGCCTCGGGGGAGATCGACATCCTCGAGTGGCACTCCAATGAGCCCACGTGGATGAAGGCCGCCACGCATTGGTACAACGGCGGGCAGGCGGACTGGGGCACCGGCGCGAGCGGCGGCTACAACCTCGCCGACTCCTTCCACACCTACGAGGTGGAGTGGACGCCCAGCAGCATGGTGTTCCGGCTGGACGGGCACATCGTGTCCAACACGTACTACCACAACGAGACCGAGTTCCAGCAGCCGCACTACATCATCCTGAACCTGGCGCTCGGCGGGAACTGGTACGGCAACCCGAGCCCCGCCAGCATCGCCCTGCCCTCCGGCGTGAGGAAGACGATGGAGGTGGAGTGGGTGCGCTGGTACCAGCAGGGCGGCTCCACGGGCGTCTCGCTCACCAACCCGGGCTTCGAGTCGGGGATGACGGGCTGGGCCACCTGGAGCCCCAACGGCACCGAGGCCGCGGACTTCTCCGAGACGTACAACGGCGGCCACTCGGGCGCGTACCACCTGACGCACTGGAACAACGCCTCGCCGTTCGAGGTGTGGACGTACCAGAGCCGCTCGGGGCTGGCCGCGGGCAACTACAAGGTGCGCGCGTGGGTGCGCAAGGCGGGCGGCTTCGACATCGCGCGCCTCCAGGCGAAGACGTGCGGCTCCTGCGCGCCTGCCTTCACGGACCTGGGCACGTACGGCAACTGGACGCTGGTGGAGACGCCCGCCATCTACGTCTCCGGTGGCTACCTGGAGCTGGGCTTCCACACCCGCGCGAGCGTGGGCAACCCGGCCAACTCCATCCACATGGATGACGTGGAGCTGATCCGCTTGTAAGGCGGACGACGTGCCTGGTGGACGAGCACCTTTGCTTTTTCCGGGGCGGGGGGTACAGACTCTCCCCTCACCGGCACGGGAGGTGCGATGGACGCTCGAGCGCTGCGCATCGGCAATGCATCCGGCTTCTACGGAGACCGCTTCTCCGCGTTCCGGGAGATGCTGGAGGGCGGCCCGCTCGACGTCCTCACCGGCGACTACCTGGCCGAGCTGACGCTCCTCATCCTGGGCCGCGACCGGCAGAAGAACCCGGCGGGCGGGTACGCTCGGACGTTCCTGCGCCAGCTCGAGGAGACGCTCGCCCTCGCGATTGAAAAGAAGGTCCGCATCGTCGCGAACGCCGGCGGCCTCAACCCGGCGGGGCTCGCGAACGACCTGCGCGCGCTCGCCACGAAGCTCGGCCTGTCCGTCCGCGTCGCGCACGTCGAAGGCGATGATCTCGTCGGACGAGCGGACGAGCTCGGCTTCGGCCGGCCCCTCACGGCGAACGCGTACCTCGGCGGCTGGGGCATCGCGGCGTGCCTCGATGCCGGCGCGGACATCGTCGTCACGGGCCGGGTGACCGATGCCTCGCTCGTCGTCGGCCCCGCCGCCTCCCACTTCGGTTGGAAGCGCCACGACTGGGACCGCCTCGCCGGTGCCATGGCCGCCGGCCACGTCCTCGAGTGCGGAGCGCAGGCGACCGGTGGCAACTTCGCCTTCTTCGGCGAGCTCGACGTGCGCCGGCCCGGCTACCCGCTCGCGGAGATCTTCGCCGACGGCTCGAGCATCATCACGAAGCACCCGGGCACCGGCGGCGCCGTCACCGTCGATACCGTGAAGGCCCAGCTCGTCTACGAGATCGGCAGCCCCCGCTATGCCGGCCCCGACGCCACCGCGCGCTTCGACACCATCACGGTCGAGGCCGCTGGCACCGATCGGGTGCGCCTGTCGGGCGTGCGCGGCGAGCCCCCTCCCCCGGACGTGAAGGTGTGCCTGAACCGGCTCGGCGGGTTCCGCAACGAGGCCGTCTTCGTGCTCGTCGGCCTCGACATCGACGAGAAGGCCGCGCTCGTGCGGGCGCAGCTCGATGCGGCGCTCGACCCGCGGCCGGCCGAGGTCGTCTACACCCTCGCGCGCACCGACCGCGCCGACGCACCGAGCGAGGAGCAGGCCTCCGCGACGCTGCGCGTCACGGCGAAGGATGCCGATGCGAAGGTCGTCGGACGCCACTTCAGCAGCGCCGCGGTGGAGCTCGCGCTGGCCAGCTACCCCGGCTTCTTCATGACCACGCCACCCGGCGACGCCTCACCCTTCGGCGTCTACACACCGGCCTGGACCGATGCGCGGAAGGTGCCGCACGTCGCGGTGCTCCCGGAGGGGACGCGCCTCGACGTGGCGCCGCCGGACGAGACGCTCGGGCTCGAAGCGGTTCCCGCACCGGCGCTCCCGGCGCCGCTGCCACCGGGGCCCACCCAGCGCGTGCCGCTCGGCCGGGTGGCCCTGGCGCGCAGTGGAGACAAGGGCGGGGACGCGAACATCGGCGTGTGGGTCCGCACCGAGGAGGCGTGGCGCTGGCTCGTGCACACCCTCACGGAAGAGACGCTGCGCGCGCTGCTGCCGGAGACGGGCGGGCTCACGATTCACCGGCACGTGCTGCCGAACCTGCGCGCCTTGAACTTCGTCATCGAGGGCCTCCTCGGTGAGGGCGTCGCGTCGTCCACCCGCTTCGACCCGCAAGGCAAGGCGCTCGGCGAGTGGCTGCGCGCGCGCCACGTCGAAGTGCCGGAACAGCTTCTCTGACCCTTCGCACGCTCCCGAGCCCACCGAGGAAGCCCATGCAGCAGACCCAGGAACACCGCGCCATCCGCCAGACGGTCCGCAAGTTCGTCGAACAGGAACTGAACCCGCATGTCGACGCCTGGGAGGCCGCGGAGATCTTCCCGGCGCGGGAGGTGTTCCGGAAGCTCGGTGAGCTCGGGTTGCTCGGCATCACGAAGCCGGCGGAGTTCGGAGGGCTCGGGCTCGACGCGTCGTTCTCGGTCGCCTTCGCCGAGGAACTCGGCCACTGCACCTGCGGCGCGCTCCCGATGGCCATCGGGGTCGTCACCGACATGGCGACGCCCGCCCTCGCCCGCTTCGGCAGCGACGCGCTGCGGCGGGAGTTCCTCGCGCCGACGCTCGCGGGCGAGCGCGTCTGCTCCATCGCGGTGAGCGAGCCGGGCGCCGGCTCCGACGTGGCGGGGGTGACCACGACCGCGCGCCGCGACGGCGACGACTACGTCATCGACGGCAGCAAGATGTGGATCACCAACGGCATGCAGGCCGATTGGATCTGCCTGCTCGCCAACACGGGCGAGGGACCGGCGCACGCGAACAAGTCCCTCATCATCGTGCCGATGGACCGCCCCGGCATCACCAAATCGAAGATCCGCAAGCTCGGCATGTGGGCGTCGGACACGGCGCAGCTCTTCTTCGACGGTGTGCGCGTGCCGGTGCGCTTCCGCATCGGCGAGGAGGGGCGCGGCTTCGCGATGCAGATGCAGCAGTTCCAGGAGGAGCGGCTCTTCGTGTCGGCGAGCACCCTCGTCACCTTCGACCGGCTCATCGCGCAGACGGCCGAGTACACGCGGCAGCGCAAGGCGTTCGGGCAGCCGATTCTCGACAACCAGACCGTGCACTTCCGGCTCGCCGAGCTGCAGACGGAGGTCGAGGCGCTCCGGGCGCTCATCTACCGGACCGTCGGGCTGTACGTGGAGAACAAGGACGACCCCGAGGTCGTGAAGCTCGCCTCCATGTGCAAGCTCAAGTCGGGCCGCCTCGCCCGCGAGCTCGTCGATGGGTGCCTCCAGTACTGGGGCGGCATGGGATTCACCTGGGACAACCACGTCGCACGCGCCTACCGCGACCTGCGCCTCGGCTCCATCGGCGGCGGCGCCGACGAGGTGATGCTCGGAATCATCAGCAAGGCCATGGGCACCCTGCCCCGCAAGTCTCGCGGCTAAAGACGGCCCGCAAGGAGAAGTGACGTGCCAATGCTCGTCTCCCGCATCGAACCGGCCTCCCCCGCCTTCACCACGCACCGGAAGGAGATGCTCGCCCGCGTCGCCGAGCTGCGCGCCATCGAGCAGAAGTCGCGTGACACCGAGCAGCAGGCCCGCGAGAAGTTCCAGCAGCGCGGACAGCTCCTGCCTCGCGAACGACTGGCGCTGCTGCTCGACCGGGGCTCCCCCTTCCTCGAGCTTCTCGACGCTCTGCGGCTACAAGCACCACGACGACACCGACGGCTCGCTGGCCGGCGGCAACATCCTCGTCGGCATCGGCTTCGTCTCGGGTGTGCGCTGCCTCCTGTTCGTGAACAACTCCGCCGTGAAGGGCGGCACCGCGACGCCCTGGGGAATCCAGAAGGCACTGCGCGCGCAGGAGATCGCGCTCGAGAACCGGCTGCCCGTCGTGTCGCTCGTCGAGAGCGGCGGCGCGAACCTGCTCTACCAGCAGGAGATCTTCGTCCCGGGCGGAGAGACCTTCTACAACCAGGCGAAGCTGTCGGCGGCCGGCATCCCCCAGGTCACCGTCGTCCACGGCTCGAGCACCGCCGGCGGCGCGTACCTTCCGGGGCTCTCCGACCACGTCGTCATGGTCCGCGGGAAGGCGAAGGTGTTCCTCGCCGGCCCTCCCCTCCTCCGCGCGGCCACGGGCGAGGTCGCCACGGACGAGGAGCTCGGCGGCGCCGAGATGCATGCCACCGTTGCCGGCACCGCGGACCATCTCGCCGAGGACGACGCCGATGGCATCCGCATCGCACGCGAGATCGTCGCCTCGCTCGGGTGGAACGACGCCTCGCCGCCCGCGCGCTCCGCCTTCGAGCCGCCCCGCTACGCGGCGGAGGAGCTGTGTGGCGTCGTGCCTGTCGATCACCGGCGGCCCTACGACTGCCGCGAGGTGATCGCGCGGCTCGTGGATGGCTCGGACTTCACGCCCTTCAAGGACGACTACGACGCGCTCACCGTCTGCGGCTGGGCGCGCCTCGAGGGCCGGCCGATTGGCATCATCGGCAACAACGGGCCCATCACGCAGAAGGGCGCGACGAAGGCGGGGCAGTTCATCCAGCTCTGCTGCCAGGCGCGGACGCCCATCGTCTACCTGCAGAACACGACCGGCTACATGGTGGGCACCCAGTCGGAGCAAGGCGGCATCGTGAAGCACGGCGCGAAGATGCTGCAGGCCGTGGCCAACGCGACGGTGCCGCAGGTGACGATCCTGCTCGGGGGTGCCTTCGGCGCGGGCAACTACGGCATGTGCGGCCGCGCGTTCCACCCGCGCTTCATCTTCGCCTGGCCGAACGCGCGCACGGCGGTGATGGGCGGCGAGCAGGCGGCGAAGGTGCTGTCCATCGTCTCCGCCGAGAAGGCCCGGCGCGCCGGCCAGACCGTCGACGAGGCGGTGCTGGAGGAGTGGTCGCGGCCGCTCATCGAGCAGTTCGAGCGCGAGTCGGATGCCTTCCACTGCAGCGCGCGGCTGTTCGATGACGGCGTCATCGACCCGCGGGACACGCGGCGGGTGCTCGGGTTCGTCCTGGCCACGTGCGAGGAGGCCGCGCGCCGCACGCTCTCTCCCAACACCTTCGGCGTCGCCCGGCTGTGACGAGGGGAACCATGAAGCGCATTCACAAGGTGCTGGTGGCGAACCGGGGTGAGATCGCCGTGCGCGTGCTGCGGACCTGCCGCCGCCTCGGCCTGCGCACGGTCGCTGTATTCTCCGACGCCGATGGGGACGCGCCCCACGTGCGGCTCGCCGACGAGGCGGTGCGCCTGGGACCGGCCCCCGCGAAGGAGTCGTACCTCTCCATCGAGCGGGTGCTCGCGGCGGCGGCCTCGTCCGGCGCCGATGCCATCCATCCCGGGTACGGCTTCCTCTCGGAGAACGAGGACTTCGCGCGCGCGTGCGCGGAGGCCGGCCTCGTGTTCATCGGGCCACCGGCGGAAGCCATCGAGTTGATGGGAAACAAGCGGCAGGCGAAGCTCCGAATGCAGGCCGCCGACGTGCCGTGCATCCCCGGCTACGAGGCGGCCCATCCCGGCGAGTCGCTCGACGACGAGGCCCTGGTGCGAGAGGGCAAGCGCATCGGGTTTCCCCTCATGGTGAAGGCGGCGGCGGGCGGCGGCGGGCGTGGCATGCGCCTCGTCCGTGAGCCCGGCGTGCTGCTCGACGCCATCCGCTCCGCGCGCTCGGAGGCGGAGAACGCCTTCGGCAGCGGCGAGCTGATTCTCGAGCGTGCGATCGAAGGCGCGCGTCACGTCGAGGTGCAGGTCTTCGCGGACGAGCACGGGAACGCGGTGCACCTCGGCGAGCGCGACTGCTCCATCCAGCGGCGGCACCAGAAGGTGGTCGAGGAGAGCCCGTCCCCGGCCGTCACGCCGGAGCTTCGCGAGCGCATGGGGGCCGTGGCGGTGCAGGCGGTGCGCGCCATCGGCTATCGCGGCGCGGGGACCATCGAGTTCCTCCTCGCGCCGAGCGGCGACTTCTTCTTCATGGAGATGAACACGCGCCTGCAGGTCGAGCACCCGGTGACGGAGCTCGTGACAGGGCTCGATCTGGTCGAGTGGCAGCTTCGTGCCGCCGACGGCGAGCCGCTCCCGCTGACGCAGCCGGAGATCACCTTCCGCGGGCATGCCATCGAGGTACGGCTGTGCGCGGAGGACCCGGCCAAGGGGTTCCTTCCCCAGACGGGACGGCTCCTCGCGTGGGTGCCGCCGTCCGGCGAGGGCGTCCGCGTCGATCACGGCGTGCGCGAGGGCCAGGAGATCACTCCGTTCTACGACTCCATGCAGGCGAAGCTCATCGCGCACGGGCCGGACCGCGAGACGGCGCGCGAGCGGCTGGCCGCGGCGCTGCGGGAGCTGACGGCGTTCGGCGTCACGACGAACGGCACCTTCCTCCAGCACGTCCTCGCGCACGAGGCGTTCCGCTCCGGCCGGTACGACACGGGCTTCATCGCCGCGCACCTGCCCCCGGAGACGCTGCGTGCGCTCGGGCAGGCGTCCGCCGAGGACCAGGCCATCCTGGCCGCCCTGCTCTTCCACGACGACGCGGTGGCCCTCGCCCAACGGGGAGGCTTCGATGCGGCGCTCGCCGGCTGGAGCAGTTCCTACGCCCTGCCGGTGCCGGTCGTCCTGAATGATGGGACCTCGGAGTTCCGCGCCTCGGTCCGCCCCGTCGCACCGGCGGAGTACGAGGTTCGCATCGGAGGCACCTGGGTCGCGCTCTCCCTGCGCGCCATCGCCACCGAGCGCGCCGAGGTCGAAGTGGCGGGAAGGCGCCGCGCGGTCCGGTACCGGCGCGCGGGGGGGACGCTGTGGTGCTCGCTCGACGGCGTCACGCACCACCTCCGCGATGTCTCCTTCCGGCCCCCCTCCGAGCGCGAGCGTGCCAGCGACGGCCGCCTGCGCGCGCCGATGGACGGCCGCATCATCCGGGTGAACGCCGAGGTCGGCGCAACCGTGACACGGGGCGACGTGCTGGTGGTGCTCGAGGCGATGAAGATGGAGTCGCCGCTCGTCGCGCCCATCGACGGCGTCGTCACGGCGGTGAACGTCACGGTCGGGGCGCAGGTGCCCGCACGCCACGTCGTCGCGGTTGTCTCGTCCGAAGGAAAGGACGCAGCATGAGTGAAGCCGCCCAGGAAGCGCAGTACAGGCGCATCAGCCGGGTCTCGCTGGGGGACATCATCTACCGGTCGGCGCTGCGGCAACTCGGCGCAGATGGTCACCGCGTTCATCGGCATCTACAAGGCGGGCCTCGGTCTGGGTGCCGATCAACACCGGCCTCGCAGTGGAAGCCGTCCGGCTACATCCGCAGCACGCCGTCTCGATGGCGTTCCTGCTCGCTGGCGCGACGGTCCGCGGCCATCGAGCAGCGCGGCAGTCGGTCGTCATCACCGAACAAGCGAGCCGTCTCAATCGATGAGTTAACTGTTACGGTCATCCAGCCATGTTGGAACTCCTCCCATGTTCTTGGCCATCACCGGTCTGGGATTGGTTTGCACGCTGGGCCATGACGTAGTCTCTAGTTGCGCGGCGCTCCGCTGCGGAATGGTCCGTCCTGCCCCGCTCGATCTCCAAGTTGCATCCTCTGGAGATGAGCCCGGAGTGAAGCCCATCGTGGGACATCCCCTCCGGGGACTCAGCGATGGCTTCGTGGGGCTGGGGCTATACGCGCTGCTCGCGCAGGAAGCCATCCGGGATCTCCTCGCCTATTCGGGGCTCGATGCGGAGGATGCGCGCTTCTGGGGCGACACGGGCCTGTACCTCTGCATCTCAGGGGCTCGAGCTCCTGAACAGGAGGAACTGGAGCATTCCCTCCGTGAGCGACTCGCTCCCTTGGTGATGCGACGTACCAGGCTGGGCATCCGCTCGAACGTACAGCGCGTGTTGCCGCACGGGAACGTCTCCGTGCTGGCTGCAATGGCGGAGGCGGCCGAAGCATTTGCGACGGGCCGGTTCCAGAGGGCGCTCATCGTCGCCGTGGACAGCCTCACGAGTGACCTGGAGGTCCTCGAGGCGCTGGCCATGCGTAGACTCCTCAAGACACCGCAACACCCGGTGGGGCTGATGCCGGGGGAGGCGGCGGCGGCGCTGCTGGTCGAGAGCGAAGCCGTGGCAAGGAGGCGGGGGGCCCGGGTGGAAGCGCGCGTGGGAGCACTTCGCGTGAGCGGCCCTCCTGAGACGGAGAGGCTCCAGGAGGGCTCGCCCCCCATGCGGTACCTCGCGCAGGTGCTCGAAGACACCCAGGTGGGGGCTACCCGGATTGGAGACGTGTACGGCGACCTCAATGGAGAGGAAGTACGTGCCATGGAGTGGGGCATGGCGCTGGCCCGGCTTGGCGCGAGGTCCGCGATGACCGAGGCCAGGACCCACTGGCCAGCGGTGTCCCTGGGCGACACCGGCGCCGTCAGCGGTGCTATATCGGTGGCTGCGGCAACGCGCTCGTTCGTCAGGAACTACGCCCGAGGGGACGAGATCCTCGTCTGGTCCAGGTCCGATACTGGCAGGGTGGCCTCTGGCCTCCTCGTTCGTCCATAGGAGTGAGCACACATGGCATCCAGCGATACACATCTTGGCTGGGACCCGAAGACGCTCAACCACCCGGATCGGCCGTCCGGGTTCGGCTGTCTCTGGAGGCACACCATCACGGACAATGGAGGGTGGAGCTCCCACCCATGCAATCACATGTCCAATGGCTACAAGGTGTCCTTGCGTGAGCGCAGCGCGCTCTACAACAAGGACCACCAGAAGATCGCCCGGCGGATGCGGCTCGTCGGAGAGAACTTCGGGATGAGTGGTAAGGCCATGAAGCGCATCTGGAAGCGCTTCCCCGTCAGCGAGAACTCGGAGCGCAAGCTCACGTTGTCGGACTTCCTACAGCAGGCGCGCCAGTCCCTCAAGTGGCTGAGCCGGGGACCCGAGGGGTGGCACATCGGGGCGAAGCATCTAAACCCCGTGCCCAACCATCCGTTGAAGAAAGGCAATCGGCCCCAGTTCCAGCCCCGTCAGAACGATGTTCAGGGCGGCTATGGCGCCTTCTACCCGTACGAGCACAACTACCACCACCTCATCCCCGTTGGAGCCGTCGAGGAGTGGGTCATTGGCAAGGGGGCTTCCGGCAGCCCGTCGCGCTCGGAACTGGTGGTGAAGCTCATTCTCATCTCGCGCTGGAACATCCACAACGAGAAGAACATGATGCTGCTGCCCCAGCAGGAGTTCGAGGCGTTCATCGTAGGGCTTCCGGCCCACTGCCCGTGGGGGATACCGTCGCACAGCGCCTATCAGTCATCCCTCAAGGATCGGTTGCGTCAGCTACGGAGCAAGCTCGACCGTGCCATCCGCGAGAAGAAGCATCCCAAGGATCTCAAGGCCGACATCCTCGCTGACCTGAACTCCCTGTCGGAAACGCTGCTGGAGCAGGTCAAGACCATGGGAGCCGGTGTGAAGCTCACGGCCGCCGACGTCTGAACCACGAACCCATGCCCTATTCCTATCACACGTTCGGACACGCTCTGGATCCCCGCGCGGTGGAGATCGTCGACCTGCCGGACAAGGTCGAGGACTACTTCTACCTGCGCGATGGTGTTCCCATGGCGTCCTATCTGCCGCCCACGACCGAGCTCAGCCTGTACGAAGGCGCCGGCGACATGTTCACGGACTTCATCGACAACCCGGACCGCGCGCTCTACGTCTCCCAGCGCGTGCAGGACGTGCTGTCGAGCCGTGGGCTGGTCGGCACGGCCATCGAGCTGCTGCCATTTGTCCTGCTGGACAAGCGTGGCCGACGCGTCCGGGAGACCTACGCCATTGCCAACCCGCTGGTGCGCGTGCCGTGTCTGGACTTCGAGCGCTCGAAGTATCGACGCAGCGCCGGCAATCCGAACGAGATCGCCGAGGTGAAGTTGCTGCACCTGCGCGAGGATGCCATTCCCGACGATGCCCAGCTCTTCCGGGTGGCGGAGTTCACAGAGATGATGGTGCTGCGCTCCGATCTCCTGGATGCCTTCCAACAGGCCGGGCTCACCGGGCTCGCGGTCCAGCCCATCGGCACGCCCATCCCAGGCTGAGGCCCGCTCCCCATGGATTCGGTCCTCGACAACATCCTCTTTCTCCTAGGCCAGCGGATGCCCCGGCTCCAGTCGTCGGCGGCGAAGCCAGACGCGAAGCTGGTCCTGGAGACAGCATCCCTCTGGCGGCAGTACGGCTGTGGCTTGCTGCTGTCCGAGCTGGACGAGGACGGCTTCCGCGATGGCCTCGAGCAGTCGGCGACCCTCTACCGGGGACTGCTGGCGCGCCGAAGTGCGTGCTCCGAGTTCGACCAGTACTACCTCGCGCGCAGCAAGGGCGAGCCGCTCTTCGATGCTCTTGCCGTGGGCGCGTGGGACCTGGCCCGGGAAATCGCGGCTGCGATGACTCCCACCTGGATGCAGCGGATGGAAGCAGAGGAGGACTTCCACTACTTCGGTGCGCTCATCGCCATGCTCCTCCAGCGCACCGACCTCGACGCGGAGTTGGCTGCTTTCGAGCACTGCCTCCAGGGCGGGCAATCCTTCCGCTTCGACGCGATGAAGGCCTTGGCCATCGCGGACGATGCGGCCTTCGAAGCGGGCCTGCAAGGAATGGTTGAGGAGCAGGCGGCCTGGGTGGAGCGACAGCGGCGCTCCGGGCTCTTCGACCCCTATCATCACAAGACGGCATCCTTCGTCTTCGTCGAGGGGGTGGCGCTGGTCCGCCTGGCGCGGCACCGGGCCCTAAAGACTCAAGAGTGGTATCGCCTCATCCCCGCGCCCGCGCTGGGCGCTGGCGGTCAGTAGTGAAACTCCAGGGCTTTTCTTCGTCAACTGCGGGAAGGGACACCACGCGGCGGTGGCCCTTTCAGCTCCGGACGATGCCCGGTCATCACGCGCTCGAGGCAGTGCACCACGAACTCGGCTGCTTGCAGGCGCGCCTGCTCGTCGTCTGCGTTTGCCCCCACCGTGAGCAGGAGGAGTGGCGGGCCGCGCTTGCACCGGGCCCACAGACGGACGTACGCCGGCGCCTTGTGATGACGAGAGGGGAGGTCCTCCCACTTGAAGCCGTCGAACTCGTCGGCGGAGAAGCGTCGCTCTTTGCGCCAGGAGCGCAGGACGAGTTGCCCGCGCGAGACGGACACCTCCGGCCGCCAGATGAATGGCGCGACCGTCATGAACATGACGACGCAGACCAGCAATATGCCGAGGAAAAGTGGCAGGGCCGCGGAATACCGCCCCCTCTTCAGCTCGAGTACGGCGATGACGAGCCCCGTGAGCATGCAGAGCACCGTCAGGGGCGTCGCCACCCAGAGCACCACCGGCTGCCGCACCGCTCGTACCGTGAGGTGCTGGTTCAGCCCATCGTCGACGATCTCGAAGGGGCCACGGGTCGTTGCCTGTTCCATGACACCTCACTCCTCCGGGACGATCACCGCCGTCTTTCCGGGCTCGGGCGGCTTGGGCGGCTCGGGCAGCCGGGTCTCGATGGGCCGGCGCTCCTCGAGCCTCTCCGGCCCGGCCGCTCGCCCCGAGCGCCTGATTCAACGTGGCGAACTGGGGGTCCGTGGCCAGCCGCTCGAGCAGCAGCTCCCGCCCGAAGCGCGGCGAGGCCGTGACGAGCAGCTCCACCACCTCCTGGGCCGGCCGTCCCTGCCGCAGCATCAGCTCCGCCTGGCGCAGCAGCGGATCCGCGAACCAGCGGTTGGCCTCGGCCGCCTTCCCGTAGGCCGTGAGCGCCTCGGGGAGCTGGCCCCTCGCCTCCAGCAGCAGGCCCGCGTAGTAGTGGGACATGGGGAGGTTCTCGTCCCCGGCCTGCGCGTAGACCCGCAGGGCCTCGTCCTCCCGCCCCAGCGCGAACAGGGCGCTCGCCTTGCCCGCGAGGAACGGCTTGCGCTTCGGGTCCGTCTCCAGGTGGCTGCCCAGCAGCTCCTCGTAGGAGCGCAGTGCTTCCTCGTAACGGCCCTCGTCGAGCTGGAGCGCCGCCAGGTCCGCGAGCGCGAAGTACGCCCGCAGCCGGTCCTCCCGCGTCTCCCGCTTCGCCACCACCTCGCCCATCGCCGCGAGCTTCGCCTCCGCCGCCTCCCGCTGCGCCTGGGTCTGCTCCCGCGCCTGCTTCCAGTCGCTGTCCTTCATCAGGGCGAGCAGATCCTCGGGCGTGGGCACGTGGACGTGCAGCATCACCGTCTGCTTCACCTGGGCGCCGCCCTCCTCGACGAGCACTCCCACCTGGTGGAGGCCCGGCGTCTTCGGAGCCACCCAGACCGCCGCGGGCCCGTTCTCCTGCTCCAGGCGGCCCCGCGCCGCCACCCAGGTGTAGCGCCTCGCGCCGGCCTCCCCCGAGCCTCCTTCCACCTCGCACCCCAGCGCCACCCGCCCGCCCACGGGCACGTCGTGCGGCGACGCGGTGAGGCGGACGATGCGCAGGGGGGCCCCCGCCGGCAGGGAAGCCGAGGACGGCTCCCCCCCGGCGCGGGACGGGGAGGCTCCCACCGGCGCCTGCTCCGGCACCGGCGGCTCCCCTGCCCCACGCCACACGGCGAAGCCTCCGCCCAGCACCGCGGCGAGCCCCAGGCCCATCACCACCCACCGGGCCCGCCCCGGACGCTGACTGACTGCTGACTTCATTCCCGCTCCTTCCCGGACGCCCGGGCGGACGCTCCCCGGGCTCCGGTCCGGCTCACTGCTCTGCCCTCACCCAGGTGAGCATCCTGTTGGCGAGCGCCGAGGTGAGGACCTCATGGTTCTCGTTGTAGTCATTGGACGCCCAGGCCTTCCACTGCGTGGGAGCGAGCGAGCCGTAGTTGACTCCGCAGCCCGGACTGGCCGCCTCCGTGCTGAGCGCGTTGCCCGTCACCGCCAGGGCCGAGTCGGCGTTGATGAAGGCCGGCTCGAACTGGAGGCGCAGCCGGAAGTTGCCGCACACCGAGGCGCCCTGGTCCGTGTTGACGTCGGCGGCGGTGATGGTGCGCGAGCCCGCCACGCAATCGCGCTGGCCCGGCTCCCAGTCCCGGTCCTCCGAGCAGAACCACCCGGTATACGTGAAGTCATACAGGCGCGAGTCGCTGCCCATCTTCGTATAGCCGTTGGTGGGGTTGGCGTCGCCGAAGGCCAGCGCGTAGCGCGGAATGGCCGAGGTGGGCCAGCCCATGCTCCCGTAATACAGATCATGGTAGCTGGTGGTGCTGCTGCACGTGGAGTTCTCCGGCTCGTTGTCGCAGGAGCACGTGGTGGCCATGCTGTAGGCCAGGTCGTAGGCGGGCGGCGAGGTGAGCCTGCGCCGGCCGGAATGCGTCGCGGGCTGGTGGCACAGCAGGAGCGTCTGGACGCCCCGGTAGGCGCGGCCCAGGTTCGCGCCGAGCTGCGGCGAGTCGATGGAATACCAGGCCTTCACCTTGCCCTGGATGCCGTTGGTGTTGTTGTGCAGGGTGTCGCGCAGCACCACGCCGCCCTGGCTGATGCCGGCCACCTGCACCTTGCTGCCCGCGGGCATGCGGCCGAGGATGTCATCGACCCACGCGGCCACCTCGCCCCGGAACCAGCCGAGCCGCTGGTTGCCGTCTCCGTGCTTGCCGATGATGACGTCGTAGCCCTCGGCGTTGAGCGTGCGCACGAGGTCGCCCATCAGCATCAGGTAGTTGGCGGTGGAGTCCGTGTTGAGCGGATCGAACCCGGTGACGATGAGCAGCGGCTTGTCGAGCGCGCCGCTCTGCCAGTAGTCCAGCACGGCGCGGTGGGAAGTGGTGCCGCCATAGGTGACGCTGAAGGCGCTCTGCTGCGTCTGCCGGGGCGTCACGTCCGAGCGCTTGAGGAAGACGTAGGTGCCGCTGGTGACCACCGTCTCGCCGCCGGTGAGCGGATAGGTGGAGACGCTGTAGCCCGCCACGTCTCCGTTGAAGCGGGTGCCCCGGAGGGTGGGCGTCGCGGAGCAGTACGCGGCCGCGCGGGCCCACCCGTCATTGACGGTGGAGCCGGTGCTGATGGCGGTGGTGGAGGTGGTGTACGTGCCGCACGTGTAGTCGAGCGAGTAGCTCAGCGAGGGGCGCGGCTGGTTGAAGAGGCCGTCGCGGATGTTGATGAAGAGGGCCGCGGCGCCCGGGCGGGTGAAGCGTTTCGCGGAGAAGCTGGCGAGGACGGGCTGGTTGTAGCTCACCGGCTGGGCGACGGTGTTCTGCCCTTCCTGGAAGCCCGAGGTGGCCGAGCTGCCGTTGTCCGCGCCCGTGCCGAAGCCTCCGGTGACGGTGCCGTAGTGGAACTCGAAGGCGCCGTCGCCGAAGAGCTTCACCTTGAAGGTGTAGCCGCCGGAGGCGGACTGCCCGTAGCGGTAGAGGTTGCGCCACTCCACCACGTAGGCCGAGCCCACCCAGCCCGCGTACACGTCTCCGCCCGCCGCCGGGTTCCAGTCGTCCCACATGGGGGCGATCATCCCCGCGGGCGCGGCGGTGGAGCCCGACCACGAGAGCTGCGGATTGCTGATGCTGCTGGCGGTGGTGCTGCCGAGCACCAGGTAGCCGTTGCTCGAGACGGTCACCTGCGTGAAGGTCTTCCCATAGAAGGGGAAGGCGAACGGCAGGTTCACCACCTCCGAGCAGTCGTCACACCCCGACACCGTCGACAGCATTGTCGGGGCCGGGCTGGCGTCATACGCCGCCGTGGACGGGTTGTAGTGCGCGCTGGCGCTCCCGGCGCCGAGTCCCACCATCAGCGCGGTGAGCGGTACGCTCCGCTTGAGTATCCGATTCATCAGGGCTCCCCTCTGGCCGTGAGGAAGGCGGCCAGGCCTCCTGCGCCTCAGCGTAGAGCCAGGAGTTCCAAGGAGTCCAGGGAGTCCGTACGATTCCTGCTTCACGGTACTGGCGAGCCGCGTCATTTACGAGCTGCTCGGCGAAGCGGGACGGTGAGGCACGGCCCGGCGCCGTGCCCCACCCCACTCCGTCAGCGCACTACCGCACCTGGATGGCGTCGGCGATGACGACGTAGCCCGCGGTGGCCCAGCGGCTCACCTGCACCTTGTTCCAGCCGGCCGGGAAGTTCCACGTGCCGAGCGTGTTCCACGCGCCACCGCCCGTCTGCTGGTTCTTGTACACCGTGGCCAGGTTGGTGCCGCTGGCGTTGGTGATGATGTAGGGCGCGGCCGCCGAGCGGTTGGTGCCCGACGTCCACCGCGCGTCGATCGTCTTGGTGGCCGCCGCCGGCAGGTAGAACCAGTACGTCGCCGGCTCGGAGGCCGCCGCCGTCGCGGCATACAGGTAGTTGGAGCCGTAGTAGCCCGCCGTCGAGGACGAGGCCGACCAGGTCCCCGTCAGCGCGATGTAGCCCTTGCTGGTGTCGTTGACGGCGTTGTTGTTGTCGATGATGAGGCCCGTGGCCGGGGTGCTGCCGCCCGACGTCCACAGGTACGTCACGTTGACCCAGCCGTTGTTGCTCATCCCCAGGTCCGTCCAGAACGTCCCATCGGCGATGTCGATGCCCGCGGGATTGGACGGCCGGCGCCCGAACTGATCCAACCCGCCGTTGAAACCATCCTGGTAGGCGGCCTGGGCCTCGGGCTTGCCCTGGGGCAGCGTCTTCCACATCTCGCGGACGGACGAGGGATTCCAGTAGTCATCCTTCGTGTTCCACGGGCCCACGTCCCAGACGGACGTGGTCGTGCACTTGCCCGTCACCGGGTAGCACACGCGCACCTGGTACTCGGAGCCCCCCTTGGTCGCGAGCGCCCGGCGCGAGGGCAGCGCCACGAAGCGGTCATAGCTCTTGATGATGTGGCCGTTGGCCGTCGTGCCGCCCACCAGGCCCTCGCGCGTGGCGAAGATGCGGTAGGTCAGCGGCGTCGCCAGGGTCGCGCTCTCCTGCGAGGCGGTGCCACCCTCCAGCGTTCCCTCCAGCTTCACGTCGTGCACCACGGGACCGCGGCCACGCTCATCCGCCACGAGCGCGAGCCGCACCTGCACCTCCGTGCCGGCCCAGGGCAGGCGCACGGCCTCGCCCGCGTTGGAGATGCTCCACTCGCTCCAGGCGCCGCTGGCCGAGCGCACCCGGACATCCACCTCGACGCCCATCCCCGGGGCGCTCTTCGCCTGGATGAGCGGCCGCACCGTGTCCACGGGCTGCTCCAGCCGGCGGGCCGGGAAGGTGTAGAGGCCCGTCAGGGTGCGCAGCCCCTCGGGCCGGCGCATGACGTTGTAGGGCTCGAACACCAGCCCCTCTCCGGTGCGCACGAGCTCCCCGTGCCCTCACCGGTGGCGAGCTCCTCCGTCCAACGCAGACCGCTGGCATTGCCCGGCGAGGCCGCACGCGCGGACTCCGTCGCGGGCTCCGCCACCGCGGCGCCTCCCATCAGCGAGACGCCGCACATCATCGTCATGAACGTCGACCGCACCTTCGAGCGCATGGACCGGCTCCTTGGAAAAAGGGGGATTTCCGAGTAATCCCTCCTTCCCAAGAAGACACCGGATGGGCCTCACCGTCTCACAAAAAAATAAAAATCGTCCTTCCGGGTGTTCTCGGGGGCTCTGGCGCGGCGCGTTCCCGTCCGCTCCATGCGTAAAACTTCTATATTCCTTCATCCGGTGGCCGGGTTGATGGAGTCCAGGATGATGGAGTTTCCGGGTTACGAGCTTCGGAGTCTGTTCCAGACGACGAGCAACAACTTGCTGTTCCACGCGGTGCGGCGGACGGACGGTCTGCCGGTCATCCTCAAGACGCCGCGCGCGCAGCACCCGGGTCCACGCGAGCGCGCCCGCTATCAGCGCGAGTACACGCTCCTCGAGCGCCTGCGAGGCACGGCCGGAGTGCTCACCACCCATGGCCTGGAGGTGCACGCGGAGCGGCCCGTCCTGGTGCTGGAGGACGTGGGCGGCAAGGCGCTCTCGGAGCAACTGGGCCAGCCCTTCGAGCCCAGCCGTCTCCTGGACATCGCGATTCCCCTGGCCGCCACGCTGGCGGAGGTGCACCGCCGGGGCGTCATCCACAAGGACATCAAACCCGCCAACCTCCTGCTCTCGGAGGGGGGGCGGGTGTGGCTCATCGACTTCGGGCTGGCCACGTTGCGGCAGCAGGAGCACGTGGATGCCGCGGCGGCCTCGCTCGTCGAGGGCACGCTGCCGTACATGTCCCCGGAGCAGTCCGGGCGGATGAACCGGGCGGTGGACTACCGCACGGACTTCTATTCGCTGGGGGTGGTGCTCTACCAGCTCCTCACCGGGGAGCTGCCCTTCCGCGGCAGGGATGCCCTGGAGTGGGTCCATGCGCACGTCGCCCAGGCGCCCGTGCCTCCGAGCCAGCGGGTGCCGTCGGTGCCGCCCCTGCTGTCGGCGGTGGCGCTCAAGCTGCTGGGCAAGTCCGCCGAGGAGCGCTACCAGAGCGCGGAGGGGCTGAAGGCGGATCTGGAGCGGTACGCGGAGGGGCTGCGGCGGGGCGTGCCGGAGGAGTTCCCCCTGGGGCTGAGGGACTTCCCCGCCCGCTTCCAGGCGCCGCAGAGCCTCTACGGCCGCGACGCGGAGCTGCGGGCGCTGCTGGAGGCCTTCGAGCGGGTGGCCCGGAACGGGAGGGCCGAGTGGGTGCTGGTGCGAGGCTACTCGGGCATCGGCAAGTCCTCCGTCGTCCAGGAGCTGCACAAGCCGCTGCTGCGGCGCCGCGGCTTCTTCCTCAGCGGCAAGTTCAACCCGCTGCAACGGGACGTGCCCTACGCCCCGCTGGCCCAGGCGCTGCGGGCGCTCGTGCAGCAGATGCTGGCCGGCAGTGACGAGGAGGTGGCCACCTGGCGCCAGCGCCTGCTGGAGGCCTTCGAGGGCATGGGCCAGGTGCTGACGGCGCTGGTGCCGCAGTTGGAGCAGGTGGTGGGCGGACAGCCCCCGGTGCCGGAGCTGCCGCCGGCCGACGCGCAGAACCGCTTCAACCGCCTCTTCCTGCGCTTCCTCGCGGTGTTCGCCACCGCCGAGCGGCCGCTGGTGCTCTTCCTGGACGACTTGCAGTGGGCGGACTTCGCCAGCCTCCAACTGCTGAAGTACCTCACCCTCCACCCGGACACCCCGCCCCTGCTGCTGATGGGGGCCTACCGGGACAACGAGGTGAGCGCCTCGCACCCGCTGGCCCTGGCGCTGGCGGAGGTGCACAAGGCGGCGGGGCGGCTGGTGGAGCTCCACCTGGGGCCGCTGTCTCCCGAGCAGACGCGGCAACTGGTGGCGGATGCCCTGCCGGGCGCCGCGGACGGGCTCGTGGTGCCGCTGTCGGCGCTGGTGCAGGAGAAGACGGGAGGCAACCCCTTCTTCCTCCTCCAACTGCTCCAGACGCTCTACACCGACGGCCTGGTGTCACGCGGGGCGGACGGCGCGTGGCGCTGGGAGGAGCGGGCCGTGCGGGCCCGGGACTACTCGGACAACGTGGTGGAGTTCATGGCCGCCCGGCTGCGGCAGCTCCCCTCCCCCACCCAGCAACTGCTGCGGCTGGCCGCGTGCGTGGGGGATGCCTTCGCCCTGGAGACGGTGGCCCTGCTCACCCGCCAGGAGGCCCCCGAGGCGGAGCGCGGACTCGAGCCGGCGCTCCAGGAAGGGCTGCTGGTGGAGACGGGCGCCTGGCACTACCGCTTCTCGCACGATCGCATCCACCAGGCCGCCTATGCCCTCATCGCCGAGGAGGAGCGCAAGGCGGCTCACCTGGAGATTGGCCGGCGGCTGTGGACGCGTCTCTCGCCCGAGGAACTGCACGAGCACCTGTTCGACGTGGTGGGCCAGCTCAACGCGGGCGCGGAGTTGCTCGACGGTGAGGAGGAGCGCTTCCGGCTGGCGCGGCTCAACGCCGAGGCGGGCTTCCGGGCCAAGGCCTCCGTGGCCTACCGCTCGGCCATTGGCTACTTCTCCATGGCCTTCTCCCTGCTGCCCGGCAACCCGTGGGAGACGCAGCCCGCGCTGGCCTTCTCGCTGCGCCTGGAGCAGGCCCGCTGCGAGCTGGTGAGCGGCCGTGGCGCCGAGGCCCACCAGTGGGTGGAGGAGCTGCTCGCGCGCGCCACCACGCGCCAGGAGCTGGCGGCCGCCTACCAGCTCGAGAGCAGCATCCTCCTCACGCGCAACCAGGCCGCCGCCGCCACCGCCTGTCTGCTGGAGTGTCTGGAGCGCTTCGGGGTGAGCATTCCCCCCAAGCCCACCTGGGAGCAGGTGATCGCCGCCCACCGGGAAGCGGAGGCCCTGCTGGGCGACCGCTCCATCGAGAGCCTGCGGGATCTCCCTCCCATGACGGATCCGGACATGAAGACCGTCATGGGGTTGCTGGCGGCGCTGACGTGGCCCGCCTTCTTCTCCGACGAGAAGCTCCTGGCCCTGCACCTGTGCCGGACGGTGGAGCTGACCCTCCGCCATGGGTACACCGCCGCGGCCGCGCCGGGCTATGCGTGGTACGGCACGGTGATCGCCAGCCACTTCAAGGACTACCACCGGGGCTACACCTTCGGCAGGCTGGCCTGCGAGCTGCATCGAGCGCCCCGACGGCGCGGCCTACCGGGGCAGGACGCTCTTCACCATGGCCCACGCGAGCCTCTGGGTGAAGCCGATCCCCGCCGCGATGGAGCTCTACCACAGCGCCTTCCAGCAGACGGTCCAGTTGGGTGACTACCAGGTGGCCTGTTATTGCTGCCTCTTCATCACGACGGTCCAACTGCTCGCGGGGACCGAGCTGGCCGAGGTGTCGCGGGAGATGGTGGCGCGCACGGACTTCGCGCACAAGGTGGGCTACCCGCAGCCGGAGGACATGCTCCGGGTCTCCCACGCCTTCGTGCAGCAGATGCGGGGGCTCACCGCGTCGTTCGAGTCCATGAGCATGGAGGGCTTCGACGAGAAGGCGTTCGAGGCCCAGCTGAGCAGCCGCATGCCCGCGCTGCGGTTCTGGTACGCGACGCTCAAGGCCCGGTCGCGCTTCATGAGCGGCGCCTACGAGGAAGCGCGCCAGGCCGTGGACGAGGCCAAGGCCCTGAGCTGGTCCATCTTCGGGCGCATCCAGCAGTTCGAGTACCACCTGTGCCGGGCGCTGGTGCTGGCGGCGTGCTACCGGCAGGCCCCGGCGGAGCGCCAACAGGAGGACCTGAAGGAAGCCTCCAGGCGCACCACCAGCAGTTGGCGGAGTGGGCCAGCCACTGCCCGGAGACGTTCCGCGCGCCCGAGCGGATGGTGGCGGCGGAGCTGGAGCGCCTCCTCGGAAGAGCGGACACGGCCCCCGCGGTCTACGAGGAGGCCATTCAAGCCGCGCGCGAGCAGGGCCAGGTGCACCACCTCGCCCAGGCGAGCGAGCTGGCCGCGCGCTTCTGGGAGGAGCGGCGGCTGGACGTCCTGGCCCTCTTCTATGCCCGCAGGGCGCGCGAGGCCTATGCCCAGTGGGGCGCCGAGGGCAAGGCGCGGCACCTGGACCGGCAGTGGTCCCTCATGAGCGGCCCGGCCGCCAGCCACGAGGACTCCACCAGCTATGACTCGGACTCCAGCCAGCTCGACGCGCTCACCGTCGTCAAGAGCCAGCAGGCCATCTCCAGTGAGATGAACCTGGAGAAGCTGGTGGCCACCCTCATGCGGGTGGCCCTGGAGAGTGCCGGCGCCCAGCGGGGAGCCCTCCTGCTGATGCAAGGCGGGGCGTTGAAGGTGGCGGCCCTGGTGGGCACCTCGGACCAGGCATTGCCGTGGACCCTGCTCTCCTACGTGCGGCGGGCCGGCGAGCACGTCCTCATCAACGACACCTCGGAGCCCCACCCCTTCTCCTCGGACGCCTTCTTCGCCCGGAGCCAGGCGCGCACCGTGTTGTGCCTGCCGCTGCAACGCCAGGAGCAGTTCCACGGGCTGCTGTACCTGGAGAATGCCCTCACCACGGGCGCCTTCAGGCCCGGCCGCATCACGCTGCTGAGGCACCTGGCCTCCCAGGCGGCCATCTCCGTGGAGAACGCGAGGCTCTACGCCGAGGTGCAACAGGCCGAGACGGCCCTGCGCCAGGCCAACGAGGAGCTGGAGCGGCGCGTGGAGGAGCGGACGCGCGAGCTGAAACAGGCCCAGGCGCGTCTGGTGGAGACGGCCCGCTCGGTGGGAATGGCCGAGGTGGCCTCCAATGTGTTGCACGACGTGGGCAACACCCTCACCAGCATCGTGGTGGACACCGAGCAGATGCAGCGCTCGGTGGAGGCCTCGCGCGTGGACCGGGTGGACAAGGTCTTCAAGCTGCTGGCCGAGCACCGGCCGCACCTCTCGGACTTCCTCGATCACGATGAGCGGGGCCAGCAGCTCTTCACCTACCTCCCGAGCCTCGCGACCGAGCTGATGCAGGAGCGGGAGTCCCTGCGGCAGGGCCTGGGGACGCTGGGCAGGAACGTGGAGCGCGTGCGCACCATCATCCAGTTGCAGCAGACGTACGCGACGTCCTCGCTGCTGGTGGAGGAGTGCGAGCTGGCCGAGGTGCTGGAAGAGGCCCTGCGCCTGCAAGGCGGAGCCCTGCGCCAGGCGGGCGTGCGGGTGGAGAAGGACGTGGCGCCCCTGCCTCCGGTGAAGCTGGACAGACACCGGCTGCTGCAGATCCTCCTCAACCTGCTGAGCAACGCCCGGCAGGCGCTGGAGGAGGTGGCGCCCGGGCAGCGCATGTTGTGGCTGCGCTTGCAGCGCGAGGGAGAGTGGATCCGGCTCCAGGTGCGGGACAATGGCCAGGGCTTCTCGCCCGAGGTCACCCGGCGCCTCTTCAATCACGGGTTCACCACCCGCAAGGACGGCCACGGAATCGGGCTGCACTCCAGTGCGCTCGCGGCGCGGCTGATGGGCGGGCAGCTCCGGTTGGAGAGCGCGGGGCCCGGACAGGGAGCCACCGCCACCCTCGAGCTGCCTCTCCCGGCCGGCCTCGACGGTTGAAGCGCATTCTCCTACTGTGAGAAGCAGAGGAGAAACAACATGAGACGTATCAACGTGGTCGCGGCCGTTCTCGCCGCGAGTGCCCTGGGTGCCTGCGAGTCGTCCCCCCCTCCGTCCCAGACGGGGAGCCCGGCGCGGAGTGAGCTGCCGCTGGTGATCAGTGATCCGCTGCTGAGCGATCCGGTGGTGAATGATCCCCTGCTGCTGGACGAGTCGCTGCTGAATGCGTCCGTGCCGCCATGGCCCGCGGGCGACGAGCGCGGAATGGGCAACACGCAGGGTGTGGCCACGCGCATGCGCTGCGCGGCCTACCTGCTGCATCCGAAGTCGCGGGAGTATGAGCTGTCGCACCTGCGCTCGGAGACCATGCCGATGTCGCCGTTCTCCACGCCGCTCGACTACGAGTATGTGCCGACGTTTGGCCCGGCGTTCTCGCGGCATGCGGTCAACGGCGAGAACATCTGCGGAGAGCCCGGCGGCCAGGGCACGCAGATCGACGCGCTGGGACACTTCGGAGTGCTGCCCCAGCCGTGGGATCCCGCGACGGGACCCATCCCCTCGCAGAACGCGGTCTATTACAACGGCTACACCCAGGCGCAGGTGAAGCCGACCCCGGACTCCCCGCTGCTCAAGCTGGGCGTGGACAAGATGCCGCCGATCGTCACCAGCGCCGTGCTGCTGGATGCGCGGGCATACGTCGGCGGTGGGAACCGGCTCTCCGGAGGCCAGCAAGTCACCGCGGCCCACATCCAAGGGATGATCCAGGCGCAGGGCCTGGGCTGGCGCGGCATCCTCCCCGGCGACGTGGTCTACATCTACACCGGCTGGGAGGAGCTCTGGCAGGACCCGAACGTGACGGGTGAGTACTACGCGCAGGGTCCCGGGCTCGCTCCGGACGCGGTGCATCTGCTCGCCCAGAAGGCCATCGTCGCGGTCGGCATGGACTCGCCCTTCGTCGATCCGGTCAACCCGGGCCAGCTCCAGGGACAGGCGCCGCCTCCGCCGGGCACCCCGCCGGGGCTCCCCTTCTACTCGCACCACTACCTGCTGAGCCAGGCGGGCATCCACCTCATGGAGAACGTGCGCCTGAAGGCGATGAGCCAGGACAAGACGTGGCTGTCCTGCACCCTCGTGCTGGCCCTCCGGGAGCGCGGAGGCTCGGGCTCGCCGATCCGGTCCGTCTCCTACGGCCCCCCGCGCCTGTAGAGCAGGCGCTTCCACCCGGGCGTGCCCACGCCGCGGCGCCCGGGGGGTGGGGCACCTCCGTCACTCCTCCTCGGGAGGGGCCTCCATGTAGTCGGGGGCCTGGATGCCCAGCAGCGCGAACGCGCTCCGCAGGGTCTGCTTGAGCGCCGCCACCAGCGCCAGCCGGCCCTGCGTCTTCTCCGGATCCGCGCTGATGATGGGGTCCGCCTTGTAGCGCGTGTAGTAGCTGTGGAAGTCGGTGATCAGCTCCTGGCAGAAGTACAGCACGTGGTGCGGCTCCAAGCGCTCCGCCGCGCTCGCCACCACGTCCGGGAGCTGGCTGATCTTCTTCAGCATGGTCTGCTCCTCGGGCAGCGCCAGCCGCGCGAGGTGCGCCTCCGTCAGCCCCTCCAGCCCGATGAACGGCTGCCCCTTCTCCACCGCCTTCTTCAGGATGTTCGCGCACCGCGCGTGTCCATACTGGAAGTAGAAGACGGGGTTCTCCTTCGACTGCTCCTTCACCTTGTCCAGGTCGAAGTCGAAGCGCGCGTTCGCCGTCTTCATCAGGAAGAGGAAGCGGCACACGTCCGCCCCGGCCTCGTCGATGAGATCCTCCAGCTCGAACACCGTGCCCTTGCGCTTGCTGACCTTCACCTCCTCGCCGCCCCGGGTGATGCGCACGATCTGCACCAGCAGGAACTCGAGCTTCTTCGGATCCATCCCGAGCAGGATCATCCCCGCCTTGATGCGCGGGGTATGCCCGGCATGGTCCGCCCCGAGCACGTCGATGATGCGATCGAAGCCGCGCTCGTACTTCTCCTGGTGGTAGGCGAGGTCCGCCGTCAGGTACACCGGCGTGCCGTCGTGTCGGAGGATGACGCGGTCCTCGTCATCCCCGTGCTGGCTCGTCATCAGGAAGGTGCCGCCGCGCTGGCGCTCCGCGTACTGGGCGGCCTTGCTGTCCTCGCCGCGGACCTTCTCGCCCTCGCGCCGGGCCTCGGCGGCCTCGTACGTGGCCCCGCGCGCCTGGTACTGCCCGGCCACGGCCTTCACCTTGCCGGCCGCGTGCAGCGAGGCCTCGCTGTAGAACACGTCGTGCCGGATGTTGGCCTTCTCCAGGCTGGCCTTGATGGCCTTCAGGTTCTCGCGGATGGCCACCGCGGTCGCCTCGGGCAGCCACTCGGACTCGGGCGCCCGCAGGTAGCGCTCGCCCACGTCCGCCTTCCACGTCTTCGCGATGTCGATGACGTACTCGGCCGGGTACTCGCCCTCGATCAGCTCCACCTGCTCCCCGAAGAGCTGCCGGTAGCGCTTGTGCACCGTGCGGCCGAGCGTCTCCACCTGCTTGCCGTAGTCGTTGATGTAGAACTCGCGCGTCACCTCGTGCCCGGCGGCCTCCAGCAGTCGGGACACGGCGTCGCCCATGAAGGCCCCGCGCGCATGGCCGATGTGCACCGGCCCCGTCGGGTTCGCCGAGACGAACTCCACCATCACCCGCTTGCCCGTGGACTTCGGCGCCCGCCGCCCGAACGCATCCCCGGCCCGCAGCACCTCGCGCACCACCTCCTGGATGACGCCCGGCTTCAACGTGAAGTTCAGGAAGCCCGGCCCCGCCACATCGACCTTGGCGACGATGCCCTCGGTGTCCACCAGCCCCTTCACGATGGCGCTCGCGATGTCGCGGGGAGGCTTGCCCTCGGGCTTCGTGAGCATCATGGCCACGTTCACGGCCCAGTCGCCGTGGGCCGGATTCTTCGGAGGCTCCACGGCATAGCCCGGCACCTGCTCCAGCTTGAGCGTGCCGGCGGCCTTGAGCGCCGCGAGCGTTTCATCGATGAGGGTGAAGACCTTCTGCCGCATGGGGACGTCCTTCTCCAGTCACAGCCGCGAGGGCCGCGCAATGTATGCGGAACCAGCGCGGGCTTCACGGCTTCCGTTCACCCCCATGCGGCGAGCCGGAAGCGCTACTTCTTGGGGATCTCACAGAGCGTGGGCTCGGCCGCGGTGGCGGAGCGCGCCAGCACCTGCCTGCCCTTCACCACGAGGGTGAGCACGCGCTCGGCGACCGTCACGCCGTCCGAGGCGACCTCGATCGCCGCCCCGATGAGCGCCACGGCCCCGGCCGCCGCCACCGCACGTCCCGCCTTGCGCCTCCGCGCCGGAGTCTTCTTCTTCACCATCGCCTGCCCTCCACCGACGAGGTCGAGCGTGGAATCCCGGCATGCGGCCGGGCAGCCCCACCGCTGCGGGGGTTGCGAAGGCAGTGCCAGCCCGTCGGGCCCGGAGCGTCTTCTTCTGGAAACGGCGCCCGCCGGAGGGGCGGGGAGGTGCTCACGCTGGGCAATGTTTTCCCCATGCCCCACCCCGCCGCTTCCAGACGAGCCCGCTCAGGCCGCTCGAGTGGAGGAGGCGGCGAGCGGCCGGGGCCCGGGGGTCTGGGCGGCCTTGCCGGGCTGGACGGTGAGCACCTTGAGCACCATGCGCGGGGAGAACATGGCGGCGGGTGAATCGATCATGTGCTGCACCCGGGCGAAGGTCCTCAACGCCTCCTCGTCATAGCCCGCGAGCTGCTGGAACCGGTTGCCGTACCAGGTCATCAGGCCGAACCCCGGCGGGCGTTTGCCCTCCACCTCGGGGAAGGCCAGGTCGCCGGCCGTGGCGAGGGCCCAGGGCCCCGCGAGGATCTCTCCCGCCCGCCGGCGGTAGCGATCGGCGGCCCCGTGCACCCCCTGGCGCAGGGACTCGCCCAGGGCCTCGGCCTGCATCGCGCCGGTGCTCATGCCCTGGCCGTAGATGGGGTTGAACGAGCAGAAGGCATCCCCCACCACCGCCAGCCCCTCGGGGAAGCGGGACATGCGCTCGTAGTGACGGCGCTGGTGGTGCGGGAAGCGGTAGAGGTGGACGGGCCCGAGCGGCTCGGCGTTCTTGATGGCCTCGTACAGGTGCGGTTGGGGCAGGCCGCGGGCGAACTCGAGGAACACCGCCTCGTCCGCCGTCGCGGGGAACTCCCCCAGCCAGCCGCCCAGCGTCACCAGCCAGCGGTGGTCCTCGATGTCCTGGACGATGCCGAGCCGCCGTTCCCTCGGCAGCTCGGGCGCGAGCGCCATGGAGCGCCATCCCGGCTCGAACCCTCGCGGCTTGCGGTAGAGACGGGTGGCGTAGCCCACGTCCACGTGGATGCGCGTCTCCTCCACGCGGGGGTAGCCGAGGGCCTCCAACCACTGGGGCATGCGCGAACCCCGTCCGCTGGCGTCCACCACCAGTCCGGCCTCGAGCGTCTCCTCCTGCCCGCCGCCCGGCGCCTGCACCTGGAGTCCCGTGACACGCGTCCGGTCGGCGCTCGTCTGGAAGCCCACCGCTTCCCGGCCATCGAGGATGCGCACGTTCGCGAGGGCCTGGAGACGCTGGCGAATCACCCACTCGAGCAGCAACCGGCTCATGGAGGCGGCCTTCACGCCACTGGGGAACCGTGGGCGCCAGCTCCCGGCCCCGAACGAGGCGACGGTGTCGACCACGTCCAGGAATTCCCCTCCGGCGGCCTCCAGCTCCTCCCGGATGCCCGGAAGGATGCCGGCGAGGATGTCCATTCCCCGCGTGAGCAGGCCATGGATGTGCAGCGCCTGGGGGACGCCCTTGCGCGGCTGCGGCCCGTCCGGGAAGCGATCGCGCTCCACCAGGGTGACGCGCTCGAAGTGGCGGGACAACATGCCCGCGGACATCAGGCCGGCGATGCTGCCGCCAAAGACGATGGCGTGCGTACCGGCGGGCGTGGAGGGAGAGGAATTGGAAGTGCTCATGCGGTGCGAGCGTAGGCGGCTGCTCGCGGGCCGTCGAATCACGGGCAGCGTGCAGAGACGTACTTGCCGGTAGTCCCGGTGAACACCACCGCGTCAGCGATCCAGTTGCCATTGCTCAGCGCCGGACCGGCGGAGGCGGCACGAACGCGGGGACTCCTGCGACCGGGCGTGACCGCCGTGGGCGGACCGAGCGCTACTGCTTCTCGTAGCGCCAGAGCTCCTCGCCTTGAGTGCGAACGAGGGCGCCCTTGTCCTTGCGCAGCTCCAGCTCGTCAAACGCCGGCGTCTTGAGCCTGCCGGGCTCGAACTTGAACTCGAAGATGTTGTCCTTGGTGTCTTTGACGTCGTGCCACACCATGGCGACCTTCTCCCGGTTGTAGGCGACGCCCACGCGCACGAGCTGGTCGCCTCCGAACGGACCCTGGACCCCCAGCCGGCCCGAGCGCCCCGTCTGGCCCTTGAGCGTGTTGCCGCTCTTGAACCGGAACTCGACGTCCATGCCGCTGAACACGAGGCCCATCGCCTTGTTGCCGACGTCCACGTTGACGGAATCCTTGTCGTCTCCGTACTCGGAGAAGCGGCTGCCCTTGAAGGTCAACGAAGGAGGGCGCGGGTCACGGTCCGCCTTCAGCGTCACGCCCTTGGCGGTCTGCTTCCACGTGCCGGTGACCGACTCCTCGTGGCCGCCATAAGCGAGGCCGTACTCGAAGCGACCGTCTTCCTTGAGGACGAGCTCCGAGCCGACCTCGCTCACACCTCGCAGGGTGTAGTGGCCAATGAGCGGGTTCTTCTCAGCGGCTGTGGCCTGGGAGAGACCCAGGACGAGGGAGCAGACAGCGAGCGTTGCCACCACGGCGTTTCGGAGCTTGGGCATGAGGACGTCTATTTACGTCTTCACGGTGTCCGCAGTCAGCCCCATCTCGCGGTGGCACCTGAGACAACGGCGAGGCAGAAGCCGATCATCATCTGGATACGAATCCGTACACATCAGCGGGGCTCGGGGCCGCCGCCACCGTCCAGGCTGGTGACAGGGGGGCGAGGCGCCGCGACGGGTAGAAGGCACTGGCCCTGGTGGGCCACGGTCTGAGGAGGACAGGGGCGTTTCTCAATCGGAAGCCAGCATGCCCCGGACACCTCCACCTCAAGGCCCTCCGTACAGGGAGCCGACTTCTGGTTTTTCCTCGGGCGCGGCGCTTCGCCAGAGCGGACCGGCACTGGATCCACGTGGACGTCCGTGGCCCAGACCTCCTCCGAAGCCGCCTCTCCTTGCACCCCCCGCGCAACAACAGGTGCCAACTTCGCCGGTAGCAGCAGCACCATGAGCACGCCTGTACCCGACAGCGCCAGCCCCAGGCGCAACCACGGGCGCGCATCGTTAGTGCCGGGCAAGCTCAAGACTCGTACCAACGCCAATGGCTACAAGGAGTTCTACGACGAGAATCTGGGGCAGTGGGTACTCACCCACCGAAGAGCCATGGAGAACCATCTGGGCCACCCGCTTTCCCCAGACCTCCATGTCCACCACATCAACGGCGATAAGCAGGACAATCGCGTTGAGAACCTGACCGCTCTCAAACCGAAAATCCACGCTCGTCTCCACCTCGTGGACAGCGATGCATGCTTACGTTGTGGCCGCTCGGGTCACTGGGCAGCAGACTGCGACGAGACCACTGATTTCCAAGGGAAGCGGCTGAAGCGCAGGTAAGAGCAAGGGGCCGCCAAACGCGGTGATGTGCGGCGAGTTACCCCTCACCGCCCCAGCACCTGGCGACCCGCCCTCCCCTACTCCCCGCGGCGCAGCCGCTCGATGTACTCGGCGGGCAGTCCGGCGCTCTGCGCGCCGCGCACCAGGGCCTCGATGAAGCGCTGGCTGATGGGGCCCTCGGTGGACGCGCGGCGGGGCGACGTCACGAACGCCGTGGCCTGCAGCTCCTGGCCCTCCACCCGGACGCGCACGAGCCGCTCCACGCACATGCTCGTCACCGCGCCCTCCTTGTGCTGGATGATGGGCCAGTCCTTCCCACCAATCTCGAACAGCCGCCCGTACACGCTCTTCCCCGGCGCGTCCGTCAGCCCCGCCACCCGCCCGCCCCACCACCTCGAGGGGAAGTCGTACACGAGGTCCACATCCAGCGCCTCGGCCAGCTTGCCCTCGGGCAGCTCGAAGAACTCGTAGCTGTGCTGAGCCCGCCACTCCTCGAAGGCCGCCCGGTCCAGGATGGTCGAGTAGGCGAAGTACAGCTTCATGGCCGCCGTATCCGCCGTGCTCCGCGCCTTCATGACCTGATCGTAATGCGAGTCCATGCGTGCCTCCCGGGCCGCCTCACGACCGGGGCGAGTCCTCGCGCAGCGCGCCGAGGATGCCGCCCACGTCCAGGCGCGCCGTCTTGATGAACAGCCGTAGCGCGCGCTCCACGTGCTCGGCAAGGGTGGCCATCTTCTCCAGCCGCGCGAGATGTTCACGGGGAACGCTCCCCGTCTCCAGGGCCAGCCGGTGGGCCTCGGCCAGGTCGGCGCGGATGCGCTCGATGAACCCCGCCTCCCGCTCTTCAATCACGTGCGACACCATGCGGATGAGGTCCGTCTCCGCCCCATAGCGCCAGGCGCTGTCCTGGGGAGAGCGCACGCGGCGGATCACGCCCCAGCGCTCCAGGTCCCTCAGCAGCATGGACACGCCGCCCTTGGACAGCTCCAGCTCGCGCTCGAGCTCCCCGGCGGTGAGGGGCTCGCCGCGCAGGTACAGCAGGGCCCAGACGCGGCCCTGGTTGCGCTTGAAGCCCCAGAATTCAATGACGTTGCCCACCGCGTCGATGGCGATGGCTTCCCAGGGAGCGAGGTGACCGTTGCTGGAGCCCTCCCCCCGGGCCGCTTCGAGACCGCTCGTCCACAGGTAGCCCTTCATGCGGCGCGGCTCCGCTCCTGCGCCTGGGCGGCGATGCCCACCGACAGCTTGCGCGCCCAGTCCACCAGCTCCGTGCCCGTGCCCTGCTGCGCGTACGGCCCGAGCGCGTCCACGGCGGCCTCCAGCTCCTTGTTCATCCGCTCCATGGCCAGCTCGACGACGCCGGTGGCCTCGATGGCATCGCCGATGGCGCGGGTGCGCTCGGGGTTCACCGTGGTGAAGGCCCAGGCGTCCTTGAGCTTGTTCTTCAGGCTGCCGTCGCGCGCCACCGCCAGGAGGATGGGCAGCGAGGGCGTGCCCGAGAGCACGTCCGCGTAGCGCGGCTTGCCCGGGTCCGTGCCGAGCACGTCGCGGATGTCATCGGCGATCTGGAAGGCCACGCCGAAGCGCCGGCCGAAGAGATCGAAGCGCTGGGCGGCCTCGGGCTGGCCGGCGAGCGTGGCGGCGGCGCTGCCGCACCAGCCGAAGAGCGAGCCCGTCTTGCCCTCGGCGATGAAGCGCAGGCGCTCCAGGGGCAGCTCCAGGTTGCCGCGGGCCTCCACCTCGGTGATGGCGGCGCGCGACATCTCCACCACCACGGAGAGGGCCGTCTGGGTGAGGCGCGCGTCCAGGTGGGCCAGGCGGTGCAGCGCGGTGGAGAGGATGAGGTCTCCACTCATGACGGCGACGATGTTGCCCCAGCGGGCGTTCACCGTGGGCCGGGCGCGGCGGTACATGCCGGCGTCCACCACGTCGTCGTGCAGGAGGCTGGAGGAGTGGATCATCTCCGCGGCCACGGCCACGTCCACCAGCTTCTCGGGGGCGACGTTGACGGCGCCGCCGAACAGGCGCACCAGCATGGGGCGGGCGCGCTTGCCGCCGGTGCCGATGCACAGGTGGCGCGCGGCCTCCATCAGCGTGTCGCCCTTTACACCCGGGCCCGCATCCCCGTCCGCCAGCATGGTGCCCAGCCGCTGCTCCACGCTCCCCAGAAAGTCCGCCAGCTCACGCGCGAGTTCCATGTACCCCTCTTCTCCCTCTGCGCCGTTCATATAGTTCAAGACCGCGTGAACTGCACCTGTTTGCTGCATGGACGGGCAGGCGCCGGGGCCCGGAAGGGGGGCGAGCGGGCGCCGGGGGCCGGTTTGAGTGGGTGCGGTGCGTCATGAGAGAGAGCAGGGCGCTCCCGCACCACTGCCGCCTCAAGGGTCCGCGTGTCTCTCGCCGTCCTGCGCCGCCACGTCCTCCGCAGCTTCGCTGCCCTGGCCACCGCCGTCCCCCTCTTCCGGCCCGGAAACTCGCTGCCGGGTTCCGCCGCCCCGTTGATGGGGGCGCCCCCCGCGAGCACCACCCCGACGTCCGAGCCGGGTGACGCGGCGCGCCATGCCCTGCGCCAGTCGCTGAAGGCCTCGGTGTCCGAGGGAATCGTCGCGGAGGTCTTCACCGCGTGTGCGGGTGCGACGGTGCTCACCGCGTGGGCGCTGGCGCTGAAGCTGGGGCCCTTCCTGGTGGGGGTGATGACGGCGCTGCCCTTCTTCGCCCAGTTCGTGCAGTTCCCGGCGGCGTGGCTGACGTCCAGCTTCGGGTACCGGCGGGTGGCGCTGACGGCGGTGTGCCTGTCGCGCCAGGTGATGCTGCCGCTGTGCGTGCTGCCGTGGCTGCCGTTGGGGCTGGAGGGACAGCAGCGGCTGCTGGTGGGAGTGGCGGCGGTGTCGGCGGTGCTGGGAGTGATTGGAAACAACGCCTGGGTGGCGTGGATGGGCGAGCTGGTGCCCGAGTCCATCCGGGGGCGCTTCTTCGGCCGGCGCACGGCGCTGTGCACGCTGGGAGGCACGCTGACGTCGCTGGTGGCGGGCGTGCTGATGGACAAGCTGCGTCCGCCCGAGGGCGTGGGCCTGGGCCTGCCGCTGCTGGCGGCGTTGGCGTGCGTGGCGGGTGTGGTGACGACGGCGCTGATGGCGCGCCAGCATGATCCGGCGCCGGACAGGGAGAAGGCGAAGCTGGACTTCCAGGTGGCGCTGCTGCCGCTGAAGGACGAGCGGGCGCGCCGGGTGCTGGTGTACCAGGTGGCGTGGAACGCGGCGGTGGGGATCTCCGCGCCCTTCTACTCGTTCCACATGCTGAAGAACCTGAAGATGAGCTTCCTGACGATGGCCCTGTACCTGGCCGCGGTGGCCGGGATGCGCATGCTGACCGCGACAGTGTGGGGCAGGCTCATCGACAGGCTGGGGGCACAGCCGGTGCTGCTGGCGTGCTCGCTGGGGATTGGCTTCATCCCGGCCATCTGGCTGTTCCCGACGGCGACCTTCCTCTGGCCGCTGCTGGCGGACGTGGTGCTGGCGGGGGTGCTCTGGGGAGGCCACGGACTGGCCGCCTTCGCGCTGCCGCTGTCGGTGGCGCCGCGCCGGGGCCGGCCCTTCTACCTGGCGGCGTTCTCCACGGCGGGAGGCCTGGCCTACGCGGCGGCCTCGGCGCTGGGCGGGGGACTGGCGAGCCTGCTACCCACGGAGTTCGTCCTCGGAGGCCACCTCTGGGTGAACCTGCACGTGCTCTTCGTGCTGTCCTCGGTGGCGCGGGTGGCCGCGGCCTTCCTGGCCATGCGGATCATCGAGCCGGACGCGAAGCCGGTGTGCTCGCTGGGAGCGCTGTTCTCGCTGGTGGGCTCGCGGCTCCAGGCCCGCGCGGCGCAGGTGCCCTCCCCGGCCCAGGCGCTCGCCGAGCCCCAGTCCGCCAACGCGGAGTCCTGACTCCCGGGCTTCGGCAACTGGTCCAACAATCGGACCAGTCGGTCGACAACGCGCCCGGAGGGCGTCACCTGGCGCGGAGCGCGTCACGGATCAGCTCGCGGACCGTGGCCTCCGAGCCTCTCCGAGAGTGCATGACGGTATGCCCGGACGGCTTCCCAGACCTGCGGCGCGGGCCCCGCGCTCACCATCGACTGGCGCTCGGCCTCGTCCGGAATGCCCTCGGCCGCGCGCTCCGCCGTCCACACAGCGGCTTCCAGGGCCATCAGGATGGCACGCCCGGAGGCCGCGGCCTGCTCGCGCTCGGCGCCGCCGCCCCAGGTCGCGGCTTCGTCGTCATAGAACTCCGCATTGCCGATCAGGTCGCGCAGGGCCGCGGTGCATGACTCGATCCCGGAGTCCCCGGGCGGCGCGCCCCGCTCCAGCCACGCGCGCAGAACCATCAGGGACTCTTCCGGAAGGGTCGCCGAAGCGAAGTGACGCTGCCAGCCCTCGTCCCTGGGGGCTCCCTGGCGCCACCGGTCCACACAGGCCTCGGCGATGGCGGACGCGGCGCGGACGAGGACGATCTTGCCCCACCGCGACAGCCCCCAGATCCAATCCGGGAGCGGCCGCCCCCCGGGCACTTCATCGAGGTACGCCTGGAGTCCGTCGCTCGCCCCGGTGACCATGGAGGAGACCCTAACCCGGATCGATCACGTGTAGAGGGAGCACCGCGTAGCGGCCGACTGATAAGTGGAGAGTTCTCAAGGCTTTCCATCTACCGGTAGGAGCTACGCGGTGAAAACAGAGTGTACCCCGAAGCAGCTGGAGTTCGATGCCGTTGGCCGCCGAAAACTGGTGGCCGCGTTCGACGCGGAGCACATCTCCTCCGATGGGGGCTTGGTGCTGCTGCATCGGCTCGACCAGCGCTTCGGGCTGATGCGCAAGTTCGCGGCCTGTTTTCGTGACCTTCGCGACCCGGACCTCATCCACCACTCGGTGGAGGAGCTGGTGCGCCAGCGCGTCTTCGGCATCGCCTGCGGCTACGAGGACCTGGTGGACCACGCGGCGCTGCGTCATGACCCGCTGCTGGCAGCGGTGGTGGGCAAGGCGGACCCGGCGCGGCAGCTGGCCAGCCCCAGCACGCTCAACCGGCTGGAGTTGACGCCGGCGGATGCGACGGCGCAGGCGCGCTACCGCAAAGTGGTTTACGACGCGCAAGCCATTGAGCACTTCTTCGTCGACGCCTTCCTCGACGCGCACCGCCGTCCGCTGCGTGAGGTGGTGCTGGACCTGGACGCCACCGACGACCCCATCCACGGCACGCAGGAAGGCCGCTTCTTCCACGGCTACTACGGCAATTACTGCTACCTGCCGCTCTACATCTTCGCCGGAGACTTCCTGCTGTGCGCGAAGCTGCGGACCTCCGGCATCGACGCGTCGGAGGGCGCACTGGAGGAGGTGGAGCGCATTGTGGCCCGCATTCGCGCGCGCTGGCCCGCCACACGCATCGTGCTGCGTGCGGACTCTGGCTTCGCGAGAGATGGCCTCATGACGTGGTGCGAAGACAACGGCGTCGACTTCGTCTTCGGCCTGGCCCGCAACAAGCGGCTGGAGGAGATGATTGCGGCGGACTCGCAGCTGGTGCGCAAGGTGTCGCTGGAGGAACGCGATGGAGCACCGACACGTGCCTACCGCGAGCTGCGCTACCGGACTCAGGACTCCTGGACTCGGGAGCGCCGCGTGGTGGCCAAGGCGGAGTGGCTGGGCGACAAGCACAACCCGCGCTTCGTCGTGACGTCCTTGTCCGACAAGGAGCACCCCGCGCGCTCGCTCTACGAGGAGCTCTACTGCGCGCGCGGCGACATGGAGAACCGGATAAAAGAGCAGCAGCTGGACCTCTTCGCCGACCGCACCAGCGCCCACACCCTACGCGCCAACCAACTGCGCCTGTGGTTTGCCTCCGTGGCCTACGTGCTGCTCAACCTGCTGCGGCACTTCGGCCTGAAGGGCACGGAACTCGAGCGCGCGCAGGCGGGCACCCTCCGGCTCAAGCTGCTGAAGGTCGCTGCCATTGTCCGCGTGAGCGTCCGCCGCGTCGTCCTGTCCCTGAGCGCTGCCGCCCCGGTGCGAGACCTCTTCGCGCGCATCGCCGAGCAACTGCTCTCCGTCCCCGCGCCCTCCTGACGTCCGCAGCTCTTTGACAACCTCGCGCGGGTCCGACTCCGGCTGGAGAGGGCGGAGCTTTGCCCGTTACCGGAGCCAGAACCGACGCGAGGCCAGGCTCGCGGCCACCAGCAGGCTACGCCGCGACACCAGCCCTATGTCCGTGCCCGGTGTGACAAATCCGGGCTAACCGAGGGACGGGGTGAGGGTGTCCGTTCCCGTTCTCCCCACCGTGGCCCCTCCCCGTCGATCCCCGAAGCCACTGTATCCATCACACAAACTCATGTAAGTCGCGTCTTTCCTTATTTCCAGGAGGCAGACGTCATGGGCTTCAACAAGACCCGGAGACTCTTCATCGCGGCGTGGCTGACGGGGACCGGGCTCGCGGGATGCGGTCCCGCCGTGGAGCCGGAGCCCGGGGACGAGACCACGGGCACGGGGCAGCAAGCCCTCACGGAGGGGGCGCCGCTGACGGCACATGACGCGAGCTGCCTCAAGCTGCAGGACCAGAACACGTGGAGCACCTACGCCTCGTACATGACGGGCGTGGGCCCGGCGCTGGGGCTGCCGGCCATCCTGCGGGACCTGAACCGCGCGGGCCCGGTGCTCACCTCCACCAACCACCCGGCGGCGGTGGGCTACAAGGGCGGCTTCCGCTGGAACGACGGCGACATGGCCACCCCGGACTGGGTGCCCCAGGGCATGACGGCGGGCGTGTCCGGCACCACCAACGTGGCCATCGTCGCCTGGCATTACACGCTCAGCAGCCCGGACAAGGGCGTGCGCGTCTCGGTGGCGGACATCTCGGACATGTCGCTGAGCGCGGTGAACTACCGGCACCTGCTGCTGGTGCGGCCCACCAGCGCGGGCAACTTCACCACCATCCCCGAGCACGGCGGCGGCCTGGCCTGGTACGGCAACTACCTCTACATGGCCGACACCGGGGACGGCGTGCGCGTGTTCGATCTCACGCAGATCCGCGAGGTGAGCACCAGCACCACGTGCGACACGGCGATCGGCAAGGTGGGCACCGAGTGGTGCGCCTACGGCTACAAGTACGTGCTGCCCCAGGTGAGCGCGTACGTGGTGCCCTCGACGATCACCAGCCCCTGCCGCCCCAAGTTCTCCTTCCTGGGCAAGGACACGCGCGGCACCACGGACGTGCTGCTCTCGGGCGAGTACTGCAACAACACCGGCACGGGCTGCCCCCATGACGGCTCCACGCCGGGGCTCGGCGGGCGGCTCTACCGCTGGCCGGTGGACTCCACGACGTACCGCCTCAAGACGGTGAGCGGCGTGGTGGCGCCCGAGCGCGCGTGGATCATGAACGAGCCCAACGTGCAGGGCGTGGCCCCCATCATGACCACGACGGCGACGACCTCGTACTGGCTGAGCTCGACGCGCTACAGCGGAGCCCTCTTCAAGGTGTCCACGGGAGCCTCGCGCAAGGCGTACCTGTCCGGCAGCGGCCAGTGGGCCCGGATGCCCGAGGGCATGCACGCCACGGGCAGCGGCACCAACCTCTGGACGGTCACCGAGGGCTACAACGGCTCCACCAGCCCGGCCAGCGGCGGGCGCGTGGTCTTCTTCGCGGACCAGGCCTCGCTGGACTAGCGGGGCTCCAACCCCACCCGGCGGAGCCGCTCGTTGTACGCGGCCGTGGCCTTGGAGAGCTCCTTCACCAGGGCCATGAAGCGGTTGCGCCGGGTCTCGAGCTCCGGCTCGGGCGGGTGGAGGGGACTCCCCCGGTCGAACCACAGGATGCTGCGCAGGCCGCCCATGAGACGCTGCAGGGGAAACGTCTTCACGGCCTCCTCGGGCTCGATGAGCGCCGCGTCCCCCACGGTGGTGAGGGTGTCGTAGTGGTGGAGCCCCATCTTCCATACCCAGGTGCCCACCACCTCGACGAGCCCCAGGCGGCCATCCTCGAGCAGGAAGAGATCCCTCCCGAGGATGACGCCGGTCTCCCCCGGCCGCGCGTTCTCCACGCCCCGCATGACGTGGTCGGTGCCGAGGATGTACCCGCGCGCATCCAACCACTTCGCCTTGCGGAGCCGGGCCGGGTGCGAGCCGAGCCGCGCCTCCAGTTCCTTCAGCAGCTCCTCCGACAACCCCCACGGCTTGCGGACGTGCTCGCGGAGGGTGGAGAGCTGGAAGCGCTTGAGCTCCGGGAGCGCCAGCGGAATGAGCCGGGAGAGGAGCTGCCCCTGGATGACCTCGAGCCCATCGAAGAAGGGCTCCATCAAGGACCAGAACTCATCCGTGCGGGGATCGGCCGCCGGCACCGCGGGCGGCGCGAAGGCGGGCAGCTCCTTCGGCGTCGGGCGGCGCTCGGACAGCTCGATGACGTTGGACGGCTTCTCCTCCTCCATGGCCCGGGAGGTCTTACAGATCGACCTTGAAGCCCGAGCGCTCCAGCATCTGCTTGAACTCGCCCTTGGCGATGGCCTTGATGTAGGCGTCGTTGGGCTCGCAGAGCTTCTTCTTCACCAGATCCAACAGGGCATCGTTGAGCGTCTGCATGCCGATGCCGCGCGAGGTCTGCATGATGGAGGGAATCTGGAACGTCTTGCCCTCGCGGATGAGGTTGGCCACGGAGCTGGTGCACAGGAGCACTTCCTGCGCGGGCACGCGGCCTCCGCCGATCTTCTTGACCAGCATCTGCGAGATGACGCCCTTGAGGGACTCGGAGAGCATCATGCGGATCTGCTCCTGCCGGTCCGCAGGGAACTGGTCGATGATGCGGTCCACCGTCGAGGGCGCGGTGTTGGTGTGCAGCGTTCCGAAGACGAGGTGGCCCGTTTCGGCCGTCTCGATGGCGATGGCGATCGTCTCGAGGTCTCGCATTTCGCCGACGAGCACGATGTCCGGGTCCTCGCGGAGGGCGGCGCGCAGGGCGTTCTTGAAGCCGTGCGTGTGGACGTGCACCTCGCGCTGGTTCACCAGGCACTTCTTGTTCGGGTGAACGAACTCGATCGGGTCCTCGATCGTGATGATGTGGTCCTCGCGATTGCGATTGATGTAGTCAATCATCGCGGCCAGCGTCGTGGACTTACCGGAGCCGGTGGGACCGGTGACGAGCACCAGGCCCTTGCTGAGGTAGCACAGGTCGAGAATGTGCTTGGAGAGCCCCATGTCCTCGGCGGACATGATCTTCGTGGGGATCTGCCGCATCACGGAGCCGATGCCCTTGCGGTCCTCGAAGACGTTGACGCGGAAGCGGGCGCGATCGGTCTCGTGGGCGAAGTCCGTGTCGCGCATCTCCTCCCACTGCTTCTTGTTCTTCTCCGGAGCGATGCTCCAGAGCATCGCCTTGAGGCGATCGTGCGTGAGGGGCCGGTAGTCCTCCTGCGCCACCATGTCGCCGTCGATGCGCAGCATGGGCACCACCTGGCTGGACAGGTGGAGGTCGGAGGCCTTCTTGTCGAGCATGCGATTGAGCAGCGCATGCAGGGCCTGGCCCGCGTCCGAGTCCGGCCCGTCGTTGACCGGAATCACCTGGATGGAGGACTTGGCCTCGGCGGCGGGAGCGGCGGGAGCCTTGGCGGCGGCGGGCGCGGCGGCCGGCGCGGCGGTGGGAACGGCACGGGGCCCGGCGGCCGGAGCGGTGGGAGCACGCGCGGGGGCGGCGCCGGGGCCGGCGGTGAAGGCACCACCGGCACCGCGGGCGGCCAGGTCCATCATGTCCGCCGGGGAGGCCAGCTCCAGCTTGTCATCCTCGGAGGCGGGCGGCAGGTCCAGGGCGGCGGGGCCCGGGGCCGGGAGCGGCACCGCGACGACGTTGGCGGCCGGGGCCGCCTTCTGGGGCACCAGCGCCACCTTGAGGTGGCCCGAGACGCTCTGCACCTTCACCTGCACCGCGCCAGCGGGAGCGGCATAGGAGAAGGTGGAGACTCCCTCGGTGGGGAAGCTGCCCCGCATGTCCGCGGGGAGGATCTCCGAGAGCGCGCCGATGATCTGCTGCGAGTTGAGCCCCGCCTTGACCATGGGGACGTTGCCCGCGGCGGTCCGCAGATTGATGCCGCTGCCGGTCTCCAACATGATGGCGACACCGGCTTCCTTGTAGAGCTTCTCGATGAAGGCGTCGAACCGAGCCATGGCTATTCAGACTTCTCAGCGGCGAAGGGTTTCCACGTAGGCGACGTGGCGCTTGTTGACCAGTGCGACACGCTCCCCCTCCAACACGGGGAAGAACGCGGGCGCGCTGTGATTGAGGTAGTCGGTGAGGCGGGAGTGGGCCTCGGGCAGCACGTAGGTGATGAGCCCACGCAGCTTCTGGCCGTCCATCATCGTCACCTCCACCTCGTGCTCGGTGGGGATGGTGAACTGATCGACGACGTTGGGCTCGAGCTCGGCGGCCACGCGCGCCAGGGCGAGGTTCTCGCAGTGCACGAACGTCATGGCCTCGGTGTCCGCGTCGACGGCCGGGATGAAGAGCGAGCCACTGTTGTTGAGCAGGTCCGACAGCCGCTCACCCCCGGTATGTCCGGGAGCGGCTTCGGCGAGGAACACGGCCACATTGCGCGAGGCACCGCCTGGCAGGACGAACTGGGCCGCTACACGTCGCTTCGGTACGGAGAGGGATTCCAGCATAGGGGGGCAGGGTCAGTCTGAGGTGCGTTGTTTAGCACACTCGACGATTCTCCCAGGAATCCGGACCGGGGGTGAAGCCCGTTTCTACAGCCTTCTACAGGCGGGGGCCCAGGAGAGCAGCCGAGCGGATGGGCTCCCCCTCCCCTCCTCGCGGGCTCGGGGCTCTCTCATTCCGAGGGTCCCGAGAGGGGGAGCTCCACGACGAAGCGCGTCCCCTGGCCGACGGCGCCGTGCACCCGGATCATTCCGCCATGCGCCTCGACGATGTGCTTGGAAATATGGAGGCCCAGCCCGAGGCCGCTGACGTGGCTCGCGTCGGAGAGCCGCTCGAAGCGTTCGAAGACGCGGTGATGATCCTCCGGTGCGATGCCCGGTCCGCGGTCCTCGACCTCAAGGAGGGCAGAGGCCCCCTGCTTCAGGGTGCGCACCTTCAGCGGAGCGCCCGGCGCGTACTTGAGGACGTTGGTGAGCAGGTTGGCCAGCACCTGCTCGAGCCGCTCCCGATCCCACCTGCCCACGAGGCCGGGCGAGAGCTGCAGCTCGAGCGTGTGGCCGGCCTCGCTGAGTTGCGGCATGAAGCGGTCCACCATGTCACGCGTGAGCTCGCTGAGGTCCACCTGATCGAACCGCATGTTCAACCGGCCGGTGGCGATGCGCGAGATGTCGAGCATGTCCTCGACGAGCCTGCTGAGCCTGCCGATGGAGCGCTCGGACTGCTCGACCAGGCGGGTGACGCGCTCGGGGGAGAACGCGGCCGGACCATCGTTGACGATCCGCTTGCGCATGTGCTGCGTCTGCATCTTCATCGAGGTGATGGGCGTGCGCAGCTCGTGCGAGGCGATCGACAGGAAGGTGTCCCGCGAGGTGATCGCGGCCTGGAGCTCGGCGGCCAGCGACTGGCCCTTCGCATGGAGGCGCTCCAGGGTCTGGAGCGACTCCTCCTTCTCGAGCAGCGTCCGCCGGAGGGACTCCTCGAGCTGCCGCTGGGCCGTGATGTCGCGGGTGATGCCGTCGAACCGCTCCGGACGGCCGTGGGCATCGTAGAAGACGCGGCCGGTCGCTTGAAGCCACCGGACCAGGGCCTGCTCGCCCTCGCCGATCACCACCCGGAAGTCGAGAAGGTACGGCTCCCGGTCCTCGACCGCGCGCCGGACCGCCTCGTTCGCCAGCGGCACATCCTCCGGGTGCATCGCGCGGTACAGCATCTCCCCCGTCACCGGCCCTTCGGCGGGAAGGCCATAGAGCTGCCTGTAGATGGCGTTGCACGTCACGGTCGTCAGCGGCAGGTCGCAGAACCAGACCCCGATGCCGGACACCTCGACGACGTGCTCGAAGCGGGCCTCCTGGGTCTTGCGCTCGTGGATGTCGGTGGCGCTGCCCAGCCAACGGGTCGAGCCCTCCGGATGCTTCACCGGCACACACTGGACGTGGTGCCAGCGATAGACGCCGTCGGCGCGGCGCAACCGGAGTTCGAGCTCGAACCGCCCCCCGGTGGCACGGGCTGATTCCCATGCGGCCTCCGCCGCGCTCACTTCGTCCGGGTGCACCACGGTGAGCCACGCGGCGTCGCCTGGCAGCCGCGTGGGAAGGCCCGTGAAGGCGTGCCAGGCGGGATTGAATTCACTCGCCGCTCCGCCTCCCGCGGACGTCCACACGATGTGAGGCATCGCCGCCGCGAACGTGCGAAAGAGCAGCTCGTCATGAGGGCCCTCGGGTGGAGGGGGGCTTCCTGGCATCAGGGGGCGATGCCACCCGACCCCGGCCTTTCCGTCAATGAAGTAGAGTGGGCGGCGCGTCCCATCCTGGACGGAGACCCTCGGATGAAGCTCGACGACCTGGTGGTGGCCTGGGTGACCTCACTCCTCGCGAAGGAGCGGACGCACTGGCCGGAGATCCTCACGCGGCTCGAGGCGATGCTGGGTGATTCCTGGTCCCTGCACCGCCTCGCGAGGCCCAACACCTGCTCCCTCGGCGCCCGCCTGCGGGATGGACGCGAGCTGCCACTGATGGACTGGCTCGAGGGCCTGGGCACGGAAGGGCCGCTGGAGGCGCGTGCACTGGATCTCGGCACCCTGGCGCCGGAAGGGCTCCCCGAGCACATCGCCGCCGCGTTCGCCAACACGCAGGGGCTCGCCCTGGCGATCCGCGCTCGCGGAATCCCCTCGGTCTACCTGCTCGAGACCGTCTTCAGCCGCCGCAGCCTCATCACGCCAGCACAGTTGGTGGAGCTCGCCCTCCTCCAGCCGAACGCGGAGCAGGTCCTCGAGGCCTGGGCGCGGGTCATCACCGACTCCAACGAACTCAATGGCCGGCCCGCCGTCGAGGCCTCCCAGGTGGGGCGCTACCTGGGCTCCCGCGAGGGAGCGGAGCTGCTCGACTTCCTGGGTGGCGATCTGATGAGCGCGCTGCAATCCACCGTCCGCCGCGAGGGCGCGGTGGAGAGCATCCCCGAGGCCTACCGCCCGTTCTTCCACACGTCGGATCCCGACGATTTCGATCGCCAGATGCTCGGCCCGGACCGGCAGCACGAGTTCATCCCCTCGGAAGAGCGCCTGTACCTGGAGAGTGAGGCGACGGCCCAGGACTTCGTGGCGCTGGTGGAGGCGCAGCCCTTCGCGCGGGAGATCTGGGAGCGGATCGCCCGGAACCTCAACCAGTTCCAGGCGGAGGGCGAGGCGCCCTACACGGCGGAGTCCATCGCGGCGAAGCTCCGGGACGGGGGTCCCGAGGCCCACCGGGAGCTGCCGACGGGCAACCTGACGCAGGAGTGGCAGGGGTGCTGCCGGGGGCATGGCGTCGAGCCCATCATCCCCGAGGCGCTGCGCGGGTGCGTGAGGCACCTCGGGCCCTCGCCGGAGGAGCGGAAGCAGGACAAGGGGATCCTCCTGGAGCGGGAGAAGCTGCGCCTGGCGCCCAACACCGAGGGGTATCAGATGTACCTGTTCCGGGAAGCTCGAGGACGCGCCCCCGCTGCTCGACTCCCCTGCCCGGCCTACCGCGGAGCTTCCGGGAGGACTTCCTCGGGGCGCTGCGTGAGGCGGAGTCCTTCGCCGGGCAGCAGGACTCACCCTTCTTCGAAGCCTTCAAGCTGGCGCGCTTCGTGCTCGAGGACGGCGGATTGCGGCTCACGGGGGACCTCTCTCCAGAGCGGGTGGACGCCCTCCAGGAGACGCTGAAGGCCGCGGGCTTTAGCGCGCGGGCGGGCGAGGTCTTCGGGCGCAAGGCCGACGCCGTCTCCGACTTCGAGCCGTGCCACCCCTCCGAGGAGAAGCTCCGCGGGCTGGTGGCCTGCGCGGTGGCGGACGTCTTCGGCGGGATGGGCTCGTGGAACGACCAGGCCTTCGACACGGAGGAGGCCCACGCACGGTACGAGCAGGTCTCCGCGCGCCTCTTCAGCGCCCTGCGCGCGTTCACCGTGGCCATGCTCAACACGAAGTGAGCCTCCGCGCGGATCCGCCGCACCATCACTTCGCGGCGTTGTCTCCCTTGCGATTCTTCTCAGGCAGTAGCAGCGAGCGCACCAATCTGTCGGAGCCGTGCGAAAAGCTGCTCGTGCCCCTTCAACCAATCCTGGAATGCCTGGGGTCCCAAACTGCGCCACAAGGCGTCGATATCCTGCTTGATACCAGCAAGCGCTATCGACGCATTGGCTGGTGCCGGACCATCAAACACCTCCCAGCCAGAGAGGTGCAACGACACGGCTTCGCCAACCAGGCTCGATGACTTCCTGATCTCGCCAAGACTCCTGAGTGCCGTGCCCAGGTTGTTCTGCGTCACCGCCCAGTCCAGGGGCACGCGCTCCCGGGTCCTCTCTTTCAGCGCTTCCCGGAAGGCCTCCACCGCCTCCTCCAGCCTCTGCGCACTCACCTCCCGCTCTCCGAGCATACTGAGCGCCGTGCCCAGGTCGTTCTGCGTCGCCGCCCAGTCCAGGGGCACGCGCTCCCGGATCCTCTCCTTCAGCGCCTCCCGGTAGGCCTCCACTGCCTCCTCCAGCCTCTGCGCACTCCCCTCCCGCTCTTCGAGCGTACTGAGCGCCGTGCCCAGGTTGTTCTGCGTCGCCGCCCAGTCCAGGGGCACGCGCGCCCGGGTCATCTCCTTCAGCGCCTCCCGGAAGGCCTCCACCGCCTCCTTCAGCCTCTGCGCACTCCCCTCCCGCTCTCCGAGCGTCCTGAGCGCCGCGCCCAGGTTGTTCTGCGTCATCGCCCAGGCCAGGGGCACGCGCTCCCGGGTCCTCTCCTTCAGCGCTTCCCGGTAGGCCTCCACTGCCTCCTCCAGCCTCTGCGCACTCCCCTCCCGCTCTCCGAGCGTACTGAGCGCCGTGCCCAGGTTGTTCTGCGTCATCGCCCAGTCCAGGGGCACGCGCTCCCGGGTCATCTCCTTCAACGCCTCCCGGCTGGCTTCCACCGCCTCCTTCAGCCTCTGCGCACTCCCCTCCCGCTCTCCGAGCGTCCTGAGTGCCGTGCCCAGGTTGTTCTGCGTCATCGCCCAGGCCAGGGGCACGCGCTCCCGGGTCATCTCCTTCAACGCCTCCCGGCTGGCTTCCACCGCCTCCTTCAGCCTCTGCGCACTCCCCTCCCGCTCTCCGAGCGTCCTGAGTGCCGTGCCCAGGTTGTTCTGCGTCGCCGCCCAGGCCAGGGGCACGCGCTCCCGGGTCCTCTCCTTCAGCGCCTCCCGGTAGGCCTCCACCGCCTCCTCCAGCCTCTGCGTACTCACCTCCCGCTCTCCGAGCGTACTGAGCGCCGTGCCCAGGTTGTTCTGCGTCCCCGCCCAGGCCAGGGACCTGCGCTCCCGGGTCCTCTCCTTCAGCGCCTCCCGGTAGGCCTCCACTGCCTCCTCCAGCCTCTGCGCACTCCCCTCCCGCTCTCCGAGCGTCCTGAGTGCCGTGCCCAGGTTGTTCTGCGTCGCCGCCCAGGCCAGGGGCACGCGCTCCCGGGACATCTCCTTCAGCGCCTCCCGGTAGGCCTCCACCGCCTCCAGGAGAAACTGGCTCTCTCCGGCCTGATAGCCCAGATTCGTCAGTGCATTCGCAAAGATGAACCTCGCATTCGCACGATCATGCGGATTCCAGCCCTTCATCTCCTCACTGCTCTCCAGCATGCGGCGAACCTTGAGAATGAACGGTCTCAGCCTGTCGGCGTCGTAGTGGCCTTGGCTGTCCTCGAATTCCGTGGCCTGTGTCATCACCAGGAGTTGGAGAACCTTCACCAGGTCTTCCCAGAAAATCAGCGGAAGATTCAGACTCTCATCGCATGCATAGGGCCTCCACTGCCGCTTACGATCCATGTCGCGCGAGGTCGTTAGCGAAAGCCTGGGAAAGCTCTTGTCCTCTACACGGATGATTTCGCCCCAGATCAGGGCGTCGGCCCCCATCGCCTCAAGATACTCCCTCGCCAGGTCCTGACCGGCTTTCTCATGCTCCTGTGGCACGGAACCAGCGAGCTCAATGGTCCTGTCGATCTTGAGGATCTGAATGCCTTGAACATCTTGGACCGCCGCTCTGATGAGGTTCTCGTATTCCTCGTTCCTGTCGCGCTCCAGATGAGCCAGGGCGATGCTGAACCTGTTGGGATCCGCATGGGGGAGCGGCTTCTGGGAGAATCGCCGGAGCGGACCTGCCACACCGGGCTGCTTCTTGACGTGGTCCCACTGCCACCACACGAGAACAAGAAGGGCGATGATCGCTAGCGCCAGGAGCCCCCAGACACCGAGGCGATCGTAGACCACCTTCTGAAGCCACTCCTTGAAAGTAGACGGATCCTCACCAGCGCTTACGGGCGTGGAAGCGAGCAGAGCGATGCCACCCAGCCCCATGACACCCCAGTGATGGGAATACGGGTTTCTCCATCCACGGCTGCCAGTCCTGCAATGACTCATGCTGCCCTCCCCCACCCGCCTTCAGGCGGTCGCTGGTCATTCAGTAGAAAGGTAGGGCACGGTATTTTTGTGAACCGACCCATCGAGTACTTGGAGGGTCAAGCGTGCAGCTCAGTGGCAAGCCCACCCGGCATGCTCCGCGCTTACGCGTCCAGGACGTCATGGTGGGAATACAAGCAGGAGAGGGACCGCCTTCAACCGGGTGCGCCATCCCCCGCCTCTCTTCGGGCTCCCAGTGCCCCAGAAGCCCAAGGCGCCGGGCCCCCACACCGGAGGGAACTCCGCTGGAGATCTCAGTAGCAGAGGGCACGCCTCCTTGGCATCTTGCCCCCCCATGAAGACGTTCCGCTCCATCAACCCTGAGCTCCTCCCCAAGCACTTCGAAGCCGAGACCATCGAGAAGCGCCTCGATGCCCGGTGGGAGTCGGAGGGCACCTACCGTTTCGATCCCGCGCGCACCCGCGAGGAGACGTTCGTCGTCGACACCCCGCCGCCCACGGTGTCCGGCTCGCTGCACGTGGGCCACATCTTCAGCTACACGCACACGGACGTCATCGCCCGCCACCAGCGGATGCTCGGCAAGAACATCTTCTACCCCATGGGCTGGGACGACAACGGTCTGCCCACCGAGCGCCGGGTGCAGAACTACTTCAACGTCCGCGCGGACGTCCGCACCCCTCACGAGCCCGGCCTCAAGCTGGAGCAGGCCACCGCCGAGGCCTCCAAGCAGCCGCCGCGCACGGTCTCCCGCCCCAACTTCATCGAGCTGTGCCACCAGGTGACCCAGCAGGACGAGCAGGTCTTCAAGGGTCTGTTCCGGCGCATCGGCCTGTCGGTGGACTGGTCCGAGGAGTACGCCACCATCGACGACGACAGCCGCAAGCTGGCGCAGCTCTCCTTCCTCGACCTCTACGAGAAGGGCCACGCCTACTCGGTGAAGGCCCCCACCATGTGGGACGTGGACTTCCAGACGGCCGTCGCCCAGGCCGAGGTGGAAGACCGGCCCCAGGCGGGCGCCTTCCACGACATCGAGTTCGGCGTGGAGGGCTCGGACGCGCGCTTCACCATCGCCACCACGCGGCCGGAGCTGCTGGCCGCCTGCGTGGGCGTCACCGCGCACCCCGACGACGAGCGCTACAAGGGCCTCTTCGGCAAGCGCGCCATCACCCCGCTCTTCCGCGTCCCCGTCCCCATCTTCCCCAGCGAGCTGGCGGACCCCACCAAGGGCACCGGCATCCTCATGGTGTGCACCTTCGGTGACGCCACGGACGTGCTCTGGTGGCGCCAGCAGAAGCTGCCGCTGCGGCAGATCATCGGCCGCAACGGGCGGCTCATGGCCATCACCTTCGGGGAGGAGGGCTGGGAGAGCCTGGATGCCCCGGTCGCGCAGGGCTTCTACGCGGGCCTGCTGGGCAAGTCGGTGAAGCAGGCCCGGACGGCCATGGTGGAGCTGCTGCGGCGCGAGGACGGCGCCTCCAAGCCCGGCATGGGCATCCCGCTGCAGGGCGAGCCCAAGCCCATCCAGCGCGAGGTGAAGTTCTTCGAGAAGGGCGACCAGCCCCTCGAGTTCATCTCCACGCGCCAGTGGTTCGTGCGCCTCATGGACAAGAAGGAGCAGCTGCTGCGCTTCGGTGACCGGGTGAAGTGGCACCCCGAGCACATGGGCTCGCGCTACCGCAACTGGACGGAGAACCTCCAGCTCGACTGGTGCATCAGCCGCCAGCGCTACTTCGGCGTGCAGTTCCCCGTGTGGTACCCGCTGGACGAGCACGGCAACCCCGTCCACGACAAGCCCATCATCGCCCCGGCCGAGAGCCTGCCGGTGGATCCGACGGTGGACGTGCCTCCCGGGTATGAGGCCGGCCAGCGCGACCAGCCCAACGGCTTCACCGCCGAGTCGGACGTGTTCGACACCTGGTTCACCAGCTCGCTCACGCCGCAAATCGCCTCGGGCTGGGAGCTGGATCCGGAGCGCCACCGCAAGCTGTTCCCCGCGGACATCCGCCCGCAGAGCCACGAGATCATCCGGACGTGGGCCTTCTACACCATCGCCAAGGCGATGCTGCACGAGGACTCCATCCCCTGGAAGCACGTGCTCATCTCCGGGTGGATCCTCGATCCCGACCGCAAGAAGATGTCCAAGAGCAAGGGCAACGTCATCACGCCCATGCACCTGCTCGAGAACTACGGCGCGGACGCGGTGCGCTACTGGTCGGCCTCGGCGCGCCTGGGCACGGACACGGCCTTCGACGAGAAGGTGTTCAAGGTCGGCAAGCGCCTGGTGACGAAGCTCTTCAACGCCGGCAAGTACGTGCTGAGCCAGACGGCGCAGGAGCACCCCATCACCCACGAGCTGGACCGCGCTTTCGTGGCGAAGCTCGCCGGCGTGGTGGAGGCCGCGACGGCGTCCTACAAGGAATTCGAGTTCGCCCCGGCGCTCGCCAACACGGAGAGCTTCTTCTGGGCCAGTTTCACGGACACGTACCTGGAGCTGGTGAAGGCCCGTGCGCGTGGCGAGTCCTCCGGAGGTGAGGAGGCGCGCGGCTCGGCGGTGGCGGCGCTGCGGCTGGGGCTCAACGTGCTGCTGCGGCTGTTCGCGCCCGTGCTGCCCTACATCACCGAGGAGGTGTGGAGCTGGGCCTTCGCCGAGGAGTCGGGCCGCAAGAGCATCCACCGCGCCCGCTGGCCCGACGCGCGCACCTTCGCGGGCATCGAGCAGCCCGCCAACCCGGCCTCCTTCGCGATCGCCGAGGCCGCGCAGCAGGCCATCAACAAGCGCAAGAGCGAGTCCGGCGCGGGCGTGGGCCGGGCCGTCACCCGCATGAAGCTCGCGGGGAACGCGGCCACCCTCGCGGGCTTCGGGCCGGTGCGCGAGGACGTCCTGTCCGCCACCCGCAGCCAGGGCGTGGAGCTGGCGGAGAAGGCGGACCTCGCCGACGGCACGTTCGAGATCCTCGACTTCGAGCTGGCCCCGGCCGCCGAGAAGGAGAAGGCCCCGGAGCCCTCCGAGGCCTGAGAGCCGAAGCCCTGAAGTGAAACGGGCCCGGCGATCCCCTGGGGATCGCCGGGCCCGTCGTTCATCGGGTGACGCGGGCCGCGATTACAGGCGCGCGGTCAGCGACAGCATGAGGCGGCGCGGGAGCACCGGACGGGCGAGGAAGATGTCCGGCACGGCGCCGATCGACTCATCGACGCGCGGGTTGCCCTCGGTGAGGCCGATGCTGTTGAGCGCGTTGAAGAGCGACAGATCCAGGGTGAAGTTCTCGTACGTGTAGCCGGCGCGGACGTTGAACTGGCTGAAGCCGGGCAGGTCCACCGTGTTGGCGTTGTTCGAGAACCGGTGCCCCACGTAGCTCCAGTTGATGCCGAGGCTGGCGTCGCCCCACATGAAGGTGCCCGTCACATCGCCGATGACCTGGGGGATGCGGCGGATGCGGTTGCCGGAGAAGTCGTTCTCGCCCTCGTTGAAGTCCCTGTAACGCGGGTCCTGCAGCGTCAGCATGCCCTGCGCACGGAAGAACTTGACCGGCTGCACCGCGGCCTCGAGCTCCAGACCCAGCGTCTGCGCCTTGCCCGCGTACGAGGTGATGAAGCGCGTGTCCCCCGTCACCGGATCCACCCGGGCGTCCTGGCTGGGGAAGTTCTCGATCTGCATCCAGTAGGCCACGGCCGCCAGGGCGTACCAGCTCGCGCCCAGCTTGATGCCCGCCTCGTTCTGCCACAGCGTCTCCGGCGTCCGGGGGAACGTCTCGTCACTCGGATCCGTGGCGGTGAGGTACTGGTCGAGCAGCGGCATCTTGTAGCCGCGGCTGCTGCGCACGTAGACGGAGGCCAGATCGGAGAGGGCGTAGTTCACGCCGCCCGAGACCGCCCAGTCGGTGAGCGACACGTTCACCTGCTGGAACCTGCCCGTGCCGAACAGCGCGTTGTCGTCCGCGTTGGTGGTGGGATCTCCCAGATCGAACGAGGCCGTGCGCTCCACGTTCTGATGGAACGAGTTGCGCTCGAGACGGCCGGCCAGGTCGATGCGGAGCTTCTCGCCGATCTTGACCTCATCGCCGAGGAAGGCCGCCGCGATGGTCGCGTCGCCCGTGCCGTTGGTGTAGTTGCTCAGGTAGCGGCGGAAGCCGTTCTGGGTGACGTTGCGCACCACGGCGCCGGTGCCATCGAGCACCTGCAGATCCAGCATGTTCGGACGGCTGCGCACGTTGGTGACGATGTCGTTGAAGTACCAGCGGTTGTCCGCCGTGTAGTAGCCGAGGTAGAGGCCACCGGAGAGCGTGTGCTCGGTGGGGCCCAGCGAGCCGTACTTGATGAACCGGAGCTGGTTGGACACGTTGCTCATGGGCTTGTTCACCAGCCACTGGCCGCCCAGGTTCACCAGGTTGTTCGGCGTGGCGCACCCGCCGGTGCCGAACTCCGGGGAGCCGGGCAGGTTGGTGCAGGTGAGCCGGTAGGGCGTGCCCTCGCCCACGACGGACCGGGCCCACGAGTCCGCGTCCCGCAGCTCGAACGGCAGCATCGCGTTCCAGCTATGATCCATCTGCATGGCCCGGAGGTTGTTCTGCACCTCGAACCGGCCCTCGGGGAAGTAGAGGCGGAGCTCGGCCATGGCGGAGCCGCCAATCTGCTGCTGGCCGTTGTCCAGCGGGAGGTTGAGCAGGCCCGCCCCGCGAGGCAGCGGCACCTGGGCGTTCACACCCTCGGGCGAGGTCAGCGTGCCATCCGTCGGGAAGCCTTCCACGAAGTCATAGCCCGTGAGCTGGCCGCTCCCACCGAACCGGCCGCGCAGGGGCAGCGGGAGGTAGAAGGTGTTCCGGTCGTTGAGGTACTTGAACGTCACGCGCGCGTGGCCGTCCACCTTGTCCGTGTTGAAGGTGCGCAGGAGGCTGCCCTTGAACTGGCCGCCGTTGGACGCCGGGAAGCCCGGGTACCGCACACCATTGTCGAAGCGGTAGAAGCCGCCGACGGAGAAGCGCCAGTCGTCCCCGAGGGGGCCGTTGATGTTGCCGTCGAGGCGGTACAGCCCCGCCGTGGCGGTGGAGGCCCGGAGCGTCCCGGCCAGCTTGTCGCCGCCCGTCTTGTTGATGAAGTTGACGACGCCACCGGGCGCGTTGCTGCCATAGAGGGCCGAGGTGCCGCCGCGCACCGCCTCCATGCGCTCGATGTTCTCGTCCACGCGGAAGAAGATGTCGTTGTTGACGAAGAAGAGCTCCGTGGAGTCGAAGACGGGCATGCCGTCCTCCATCAGCGCCACGTAGCGGTAGGAGCCATCCGCCGGGAGGCCGCGGACGAACAGGTTGCCGCCGACCTCACCGCCCGAGCTTCTCCACGTAGAAGCCGGGGACGATCCGCATCAGGTCCGCGGTGTTGCGCGGCATGCGGGCCTTGATCTCCTGCTCGTTGAGCGTCGAGATGGCCGTGCTGGAGCGGACCTTCCGGTCCGGCGTCTGCGCCGTCACGACGATCTCCTCCACCGCCAGGAGATCCAGCTCGAGCGAGAAGTTGGCCTGGACCGGCGCATCCTCTCGCACCGTCACCTTGCGGCTCTGGCTCATGAAGCCCTCACCCCTCACCTCCAGGGTGCGCTCACCCGGAGCCAGGCCCGTGAGCGTGTAGTTGCCCTTCATGTCGGTCTGGACACTCTGCTTCGTGCCCCGCACCGCCACGACGACACCCCACAGCGGGTCTCCATAGGCCGCGGTGACCTGTCCCTGCACCGTTCCGCCCTGCCCCTGCTCCTGCGCGGGAGCCGGAGCCGGCGCGGGAACCGGAGCCGGAGCCGGCGCTGGCACCGTTGCGCCGGGCTCCTGCGCCCATGCCGACTGCCCGGGAACTCCCACGAGCGCAATTGTCATACATCCGACAATCACTCGCTGCCTCACCGCGCCTTGCGTGCTCCGCACTGCCTGGGGAACGCCTTTCAACCTGCTCGACCTCATCAACGGATTGCCTCCTGTTCAGAGGAGCGGACGTCCCCCCACAACCGCGCTCCTGAGTGGTCGGCGGAGGCTAGCAGACGTCTCACGTCTTTCTGTCACTCCTGAACACCTGAAACACCGCGTCATGGAGCGGCTCGGGAAGATCAGGGCACGCTGACCCCTTCCTGGAGACAGAGGCCATGGCGAATCCAGCGTGGACCCACCGGACGGCGCTCGTCTTCATTCCTCCCGCCGAGGTCTGGCCGCCCATCCAGGCGATCCGCCGCGAGCATGATCGTCAGCTCCAACGCTGGATGCCGCATGTCACCCTGCTCTACCCCTTCGCGCCGCGCGGCGAGCTGCCCGGGCTGCTGCCCGCGCTCGAGGCCGCCTGCGCCGCGCTGAGCCCGTTCGAGGCCGTCCTCGCCTCGTTCCAGGTCTTCCAGCACCGCGCGGACCGGAGCACCCTCTGGCTCGCGCCGGAGCCCCGCGAGGCCTTCACGCGTCTCCAGGCCGCGCTCCAGGCGGCCGCCCCCGAGTACGCCCATACCTCGCGCTTCTCGGGAGGTTTCACGCCGCACCTCAGCGTGGGCCAGTCGGGGAGCGCCGGACAGGTCTCGGAACTGCTGGCGCGGTTGAGCGAGACCTGGACGCCCCTCGTCTTCCAGGCCGCCGAGGTGAGCCTCATCGCGCGCGAGGGGAATCGTCCGTTCGAGGTCGTACGGACGCTGCGGCTCGGAACGGGCCGCGACAACTCGCCGCAGGGGGTGAGGTTTCCTGGCCGTTAGAGTGCGCCGCGACATGTGGAAGTCCTGCCTCGCCACCGCCCTGCTCGCCGCTACCCTGCTCGTTCCCCTGGAAGGGCGCGCCTGCGCCACCTGTGCCTGTGGAGATCCCACCCTCACCTCCATGGGCACCGAGCAGCCCTTCGCGGGACGTCTGCGCTTCGCCAACCAGGTGCGCGCATGGGGCCTGACGACCGGCCAGGACGCCGTGGACGCCGTCTCCCTGCGCGAGCTGCGCATGGATCTCTCGGTGGCCTACGCGCCCCTCTCCTGGCTCTTCCTGTCGGCCACCCTGCCCCTGCAGACCCGCTCGTTGCAGCAGGTCAGCCTCGCCCGCGAGACGGCGTGGGGACCCGGGGACATGGAGGTCGGCGCCAAGATCTTCGTCTACCGCGATCGCGCCTTCTCACCGGATCACCTCGTCGGCCTGCTCGTGGGCGCCCGGCTGCCCACCTCGCCCACCGTGCGCGACGCGGATGGCCGCCCGCTGTCGCTCGATGCCCAGCTCGGCACCGGCTCGCTGGATCCGCTCCTGGGACTCTCCTACTCGACCTTCCGCGGCGACTGGTCCTTCCTCGCCAGCGCCACGGGCTACCTCCCCACGCGCGGGCGCGAGGGCTTCCGCGCCGGAGCCTCCCTGCGCACCACCCTGGCCGCGCAGCTACAGCCGGGCCCGCGCTGGGCCCTGCGCCTCGCCGTGGACAGCCGCCTCGAGGGCCCGAGCGATCTCCGCGGCGTCCCGGATCCCGTGGGCAGCGGGGTCCTCGCCTTCGTGTCCCCGGATGTGCTCTTCAGCCCCGTCACCGATGTGGTGGTGGAACTCGGGGTGCGCGTGCCCGTCCTCAACCTCCTGCACGGGAACGTCCGCCAGAGTCCCATCCTCCAGGCCGCCGTCGCCTACGATCTATGACGTCCCGTTCCGCTCCCGTCCTCCTGCTCCTGGCCCTCTGCGCGTGCGGCGCTCGCGAGGAAGGCATCCGGCTCCACCTCGGGCTCGACTTCCGCCCCACGAGCCCGGCGCTGGCGGAAGGCTTCGCGCGCCAGTTCACCAACAGCCAGGGAGACCGCATCACCCTGGACCGCGCCCACATCACCCTGAGCAGCGTGGAGATCATCCCCTGCCAGACGAGCAGCGCGTGGCGTTGGCTGCGCAGGCTCTCCCCCATCGGCACGGCCGAGGCGCACGAGGCCAACACGCCCCGGCGGCTGGGCACGCCACACGTGAGCGGCCTGGAGCGACCGGATGGCGAGCCCTGGGCGCTGGGCACCCTGCAACCGCCGCCTGGAAGCTATTGCCGTGCCCGCCTCGTCTTCGCTCCGGCGGACGCGGACGCCGAGGGGCTGACGCCCGGAGTGGACATGGAGGGAAGGACGCTGCTGCTGGAGGGGCGAGTCCTCCCCGCCAGCGGAGGACCCGAGCGGCCCTTCCGCCTGGAGTCGGCCAGCCTCACCAACGCCGAGGTGTGGCTGGAGGGGCTCTCCCTCACCCCGGACGCGCTGGAGGCCAGCCGCACCCTCCACCTGGCCTATGACCGGTGGCTGGACGGCGTGGACCCCGCGTCGCCCGGGGCCGCCGAGCAGGTGCTGCGCAACGTGGCCGGCTCCGCCACGATCGGCCCCTGAGCAGCCCCGGGTGGATGCGGGCTCAACGCAGCTCGGCGCGCTCGAACACGCGGGTGCCGAGCGCGAGCGCCCCCCACGAGCCCACGAAGGCCACGGCCAGCGCGATAGCCGTGACGAGCGGCACCGACGCGTTGTACCAGAGGAAGTTCGGTCCCACGACGATCAGGTCTCGCAGCCGGTCGCGCCCCTCGTACACATCCGGACGGTAGAGCAGCAGCGCGGTCGGGACCATCGGCAAAACCCACATCGCGAACGCGATGAGGAGTCCCTGGAACGCATCGCGCACCAGGAGCAGCGGGATGACGAGCACGCAGAGCAACAGCACCGCCAGGGCCGTGAAGATGAGGCCCGCGCCGATGGCTCCCGCGACGCTCACGTTGGCACCCTCGCCCGTGAAGGGCCGCACGACGAGCCCCAGGACCAGGGACTGCACCACGCCCACGGCGGTGGAGGCGAGCAGGATGGGGCCCACCCGGGCCATCAGGAAGGCGCGGCGGGAGATGGGCTTGCTGAGCAGCATCTCGAGGGACCGGTTCTCCCGCGGCTCGACGAGGGCCCGCATCAACCCCGCGGCACCGCCGAAGAAGACCATGAGGTAGATGCCGATGTATTCGTTGACCAGGATGACGGCGCCCATTCCGCGGATCAGGAACGCGCGCTCCATGAAGGCGATGACGGGGGTGGGAAACAGCGGCATGAACATGGCCGTGAAGACGACGATGGCGATGCCCACGAGCAGGGACACGACGGGCAGCCAGCCGAGGGCATGGCGGGCCTCGATGAGGCGGTAGCGGCGAAGAGGGGCCTGCATGGCGTCACACCTCCATCTGGCGCACCCGGAGGGCGCCGAGAGCGAGTACGGCCGCGTTCATCCCCACCAGGATGGCGATGGGCGTCAGCACGTGCCCGGGGCGCAGATCATCCACGTGGCCGAGCACGGAGATGCCATGGCTGAGCGGGTTGAAGACGGAGATGCCACTCCAGGCGGGGTTGTAGAAACCGATGAACGCCATGCTCACGAGCATGCTGAGCGCCAGCAGGCTGACGAGCCCCGCCATGGCCCGCTTCTGGATGAGCACGGCCATGAGGGCGCTGAAGCAGACGGTGAAGAACGCGGCGAAGAGGTGCACCGTCATGGAGGCGAAGAAGAGCCCCGGGCGGAACCCCGGCAGGCTCCGGGCGATGATCGGCCAGGCGGCCAGATGCGTGCCGATGTAGAGCACCCCCATGACGGCACAGGCCGACAGCGTCCGTGCCAGGAAGTACGAGGCGGGTGAGATGGGTTTGGACAGCAGCACCGCGAGCTGTCCTGTCTCGCGCTCGCGGATGAGCAGGCTGCCCGCGAGCACCACCCCGAGGATGAGGATGCACTTGTTCATCGCCAGATCCGTCCAGATGAACAGGAAGAGGATGAAGGGATCCGACGTGGAGAACCACCCCTTCAAGGCCGAGAGCACGTGCTCGGGCGGTTTCGCCGCGACGAAGGGCATGGAGATCGCCGCGTAGATCATCATGCCCGCGGCCAGCCAGGTCTTGCGCTCGCCGAGCGTGGCCCGCATGTCGAGCCAGAGGAAGCGCGCCTTCATGCGGCCCTCCGCGCGAGCGACAGGTAGAGCTCGTCCATGTTCGCGGAGCGGTGCTCGCTCTTGAGTGCCTCGACCGGGCCGAAGGCGACGAGCTTGCCCTGGTGCAGCGCCGCGACGCGTTGGCAGAGCGTCTCGATGTCCGACAGGATGTGGCTGGAGAAGAGCACGGTGACGCCGCGCTCGGAGGACAGGCGGCGCAGGTGCTCGAGCAGCTCGTGGCGGCCGAGTGGATCCAACCCGGAGGTCGGCTCGTCCAGCAGGAGGATGCGGGGCTCGTTGATGAGGGCCTGGGCGAGCCCCACCTTCTGCGTCATGCCGGTGGAGAAGCCGCCGAGCTTCCGGTCCGCCGCGGCCTCGATTCCGAAGAGCTGGAGCAGCGACTGGATGCGCGTCTCGGCCACCTCGGCGTCGAGGTCGAACATGGCGGCGACGTAGTGGAGGAACTGGCGCGCCGTCATGTGGGCCGGGAGGGCGTAGCTCGCGGGGAGGAAGCCGCACTGGCGGCGCACCTCGAGGCTCTCGCGCACCACGTCGTGGCCGAGCACCCGGGCGCTGCCAGAGGTGGGGCGCGTGAGTCCGAGCAGCATCCGGAGGGTGGTCGTCTTCCCCGCGCCATTGTGCCCCATGAAGCCGAAGATCTCTCCGGGCTCCACGTGGAAGCTCACTCCATCCACGGCCCGGACGGCACCGTAGACGCGGGTGAGCCGATCGATCTCGATGGCATGCTGCATGGCATTACCTCTTGGAGCCGCGGCCCGGGCTCTTGCCCGGGGATGGCGGGGTGGGTGCGGGCGCGGACAGCCCCGCGATGAAGATGTCGACGACGCCGTCGAGCAGGCGCTCGCGGGAGATGCGGTCTCCCGTCGTGATGCAGCTCGGTGTGGTAGTGCAGGAAACGCAGCGCCCCCAGGACGAAGGGCACCACCTCGATGTCCAGATCGGCGCGGAACTCGCCCCGCGCGATGCCGTCACGCACCCAGCCGCGAATCATCTCGATCTGGGCATCCGCCTTGCGCGGGTTGTCGCCGGACTCGGCCAGGGAGCGGAGCACCGCCACCTCGGGATCCTCGCGGACGATCCGCTCGAACAGGACACTGCGGGAGAAGCTCGCGGTAGGCGAAGCGCAGCGTGGCGCGCAGCCGCTCGCGGGGTGACTCCAGCGGCAGCACCTCGGCGGCATACCGGCGTCCGATCTCCTCGAACAGGGTCTCGATGACCGCGTGGAGCAGGACCTCCTTGCTCTCGAACTCCAGGTAGACGGCCCCCTTGGCGATACCCGCCTCGCGAGCGATGTCCTCGATGCGGGTGCGGCGGAAGCCGAAGCGCTCGAAGTGGCCCCGGGCCACCTGGAGGATGCGCTGGCGCCGGACCTCGGCGGATGAGCGGCCGGCGGGCGCGGCCGGTGGGTTGGAGGATGCTGCCATGTGGACATCATGACCGGATTCGGATTTCCGGTCAAACGGTCACGAATGTCCAATCCCCGCCAGGGCTTGAACGGTCACGGCGGAGAATGGAGCGAAAGCCGGCGCGTCTGATTACCCTCGCCACCTTCGCTTACCCGGTGGGGGACCAATCATGGCGATGCTCACGACGAAGGACGGCACGCAGCTCTATTACAAGGACTGGGGTTCGGGTCAGCCGGTGGTGTTCAGCCACGGCTGGCCGCTCACCGCCGACGCCTGGGAGGACCAGATGGTCTTCCTCGCTTCCAACGGCTTCCGCACCATCGCCCACGACCGGCGGGGCCATGGCCGCTCCAGCCAGCCGTGGAGTGGCCACGAGATGGACACCTACGCCGACGATCTCTCCGAGCTGATCACGAAGCTGGATCTCCAGAACATCATCCTCGTGGGCCATTCGACCGGCGGCGGCGAGGTGACGCGCTATATCGGCCGGCACGGCACGAGCCGTGTCGCCAAGGCGGTGCTGGTCGGCGCGGTGCCGCCCATCATGCTCAAGACCGCCGCCAATCCCGGCGGACTGCCGATCTCGGCGTTCGACGACATCCGCAAGGGCGTGGCCGCTGATCGCTCGCAGTTCTTCAAGGACCTGACCACCCCCTTCTTCGGCGCCAACCGGAAGGACTCGAAGGTCACGCAGGGCATGCGCGACAGCTTCTGGATGCAGGGCATGATGGGCGGCCTCAAGCCCCTGCTCGACTGCATCAAGGCCTTCTCCGAGACCGACTTCACCGAGGATCTCAAGAAGTTCGACGTGCCGACGCTGATCATCCACGGCGACGACGACCAGATCGTCCCGATCGACGCCTCGGCCCGCCTCTCCGCGAAGCTCGTCAAGGGCGCGACGCTGAAGATCTACCCCGGTGGCGATCACGGCCTGGCCGCCACCCACAAGGAGCAGCTCAACGCCGACCTGCTCGCGTTCGCCAGGGGCTGAGACAACACCGGAGCGGTGGAACGAACCCACCGCTCCGGACGAGGCCTGAAGCGCGGCTACTTCGCCTCGGGTGCGGGGCGCGGGGCACTCCCGGCCGGCGGCTGCGGCGCGGCGGGAGCCTCCGGGGCGGGCTTCACCGCGAAGGGGCTCCGGGGCCGGTCCTTGGCATACGGATCGGCCTGGGAGATCAGCCGGGAGGACGTCTGCTCCGCCCACGCGGAGAGCCCGCCCGTCTCCACCACCGAGGCACTCCGGCCGATGACCTTCTTGGCCTTCAGGTCGATGAGGCGCAGATCCACGGCGAGCCGTCCGGGGGACACCGGACGCAGGCGCAGGTGCACCAGGCGCGTGGCACCCGAGAGCCCGGGCGCCGCCAGGAGGCAGCGCGGATCATTCTGACACCCCGCGCCCCGGGACTTGAGGTAGCCGCCCAGGTCCACATGGGGTGCCTCCAGACGGGAGCCGAGCGTCCGCCCCGCCTCGAGGGCCACCTTCTCCAGACCGGGGGCCGCGGTGGACACCACCGTCAGGGACGAGGCGGGGGCGGCGGACGGACCGGGAGGAGCCGGGTCCGCCGAGAGCAGCAACAACGTGAGTGCGGTGAGCATCATCGGCGCACCCTCCCCTTACCAGCCATAGCTGGTCACGAGCCCCAGCGTCGGCCCGCCGCCTCGCGAGGCGCGAGCCTGATAGCCGGCCTGGAGGCCGAGGGCGAAGGCGTCGGTGAACAGATAATCCACGCGGTAGAGCAGCCGCACACCGGTGGGACCCGAGGGCACGTTGGTCACCTGCGCCGCGGCGCTCATGGGGAAGCGGCGCACCGTGTCCCAGGCGAGCCGGATCCCCGCGGAGCCGCCGAGGCCTCCGGTGTACTCGCCCTCGAGCTCCACGCGAGCCCCATTGGGCCGGCCGAGGCGCACCCTGCCGCCGATGCCCGCCGAGAAGCCCGTGGCGTTGCCTCCGAGCGACAGGCGCACGGCGAGGCCGAAGTACGGGTTGAAGCCGATGTCCACCTCGGAGAAGCCATAGTCGAGGCCCGGGCGCAGCTCCGGCAGGACCTCTCCCTCGCGGGCGAACAGGTTGAAGGGCGGCGTGTGCGCGCGCAGGTGGCCCACGCCGATGCGGATGGAGTCGATCCGCAGGCCGCCCACCTGGGTGAACAGGCGGTAGAGATAGTCCGCCTCCAGCCGGTAGTAGTTGTCCTTGTAGCGCGTGCCATTGAGCGTCTGGGAGCCGTAGTCCACGTACTCGGCGAAGGCGCTCACGCGGGAGCGCCGCTGCCCGTACACCTCCATCAGGGCCTCGCGCTCCAGCGTGTACTGGGGCACCTCGATGAGCACCGGGTACGGAGCGCCGGCGCTGGCGAAGCGCACCGTCTCCACGCCGTCGGTATCCCGGGCGGTGACGAAGTACTCCACGGGCACGCGCTGCTCGGGGGACAGGGCAATGACGGCCGCGTAGGTGCCATCGGCGCTGAGCCTCGAAGGGCGTCTGGCGGAAGTCCTTCTCGCCCTCGGCACGGTGGTGGGCGACGAGCGCCCCGAGGCGCCAGGCCGGAGCCACCTCGGCACGGAGCACGAGGTTGTTGCCGACCAGGACCTGGGCGGCGGGGACGTGGCGAACCTCGAGGGGTTCGGGAGGAGCGGCCGGCGTGGCACTGGCCGGCGGCGTCTGGGGAGCGAGCAACAGCAGAAGGCAGGTAACGGTGGAAAGAGTCATCATCGGAGGTGTTCTCCCTGGGTCCGCTACCAGTGGAAGGTGGTCCCCAGCCCGAAGCCGAGGCCGGAGTGGTTGATGTCACGGAGCTGGTAGCTCACGCGGCCGGTGACATCGAGCCAGGGGGTGACCGAGCGGCCCACGGTGTAGATGAGGCGCACGCCCAGGTCCTCGCCGATGGGCTCGTTGGTGACGACGACCTCGGCGCTCATGGGCCAGTTCTTCACGGCATCCCACGAGAGCGCGAGGCTGCCGCGCGCGCCGATGTCCGCGATGGTGGCGCCGCGGATCAGCAGGGACGTGCCCGTCTCGCTGCCGATGCGCAGGCCGAGGTCGAAGCCACCCTTGAGGCCCTCCCGGGTGACACCCGCGGTGCCCTTCACCAGCAGCGAGAGGGACGGGTGCATGCGCAGCTCGATCTCACTGAAGCCGTAGGTGTAGCCCACCTCCTGGCCGGGGACGCCCGTGTCGAGCTGATCCCTCGGGGTGCCGGTGCCCCGGTAGTTGCCGAAGCCCACGCGCACCGCGTGCACGGTGGTGTAGACGCGGTAGAGGAAGTCCGCCTCGAAGAGGTTGTAGACGTCGTTGCCCTTGAAGCGGTTGAAGTCGACGTACTCGTTGCTGACGCGCACCCGGCTGCGGTTGCGGTACTCGATGCTCTCGTCGCGGGGCGGCCGGCGGATGGTGATGTGCTGCGGCCTGGACGGGTTGCCCGCCGCGGCGAGCGTGGCGCCCGCGGGCTCCACCGCCTCGACGTAGTACTCGATGGCCGGCTCCACCGCCGAGCCCTTGGGCAGCGTGGCGCGGAAGTGGCCATGGGCCTCGGCGCTCATGTGCACGGTGCGGTAGGTGGGCGAGCCGCGCTCACGCCAGTGCACCATCACCGCGCGCGGCGTGGGACCGGCCAGGCTGGAGAGGGAGATGGTGATGAGCTCGTCGGTGAGCGCGCTGGTGGGGGCGCTCACCTTGAGAACGGGCGCCACCGTCGAGGCGGGCACCTTCGTCGTCGCGGACGCCACGGGCGCCTGACGCAGCAGGGAGATCTCCGTGCGGATGGGACCGGCCAGGTCCGACTGGGGCCAGTTGGAGAGGAAGCCCTCCCAGACCCTGGCGCGCTCGGCGGGCGGGAGCTTCAGGGCGGTGTTCCACGCGGTGCGCAGGGCGGTGCGCTCGGCGTCGGACGGGCCGCCGGTGGCGGACTCGGACGCCCCGGGAGTCTGCGCCTGGGCGGCCGGGCCCGGCGTGGTGGGACGCTCGCGGGGGGCGGGCGCGTTCACCGGCACCACCTCGTCACCCACCTCCATGCGGGAGAGGAGCTCGTCCGGGGCGGAGATGCGCGAGAGCGTCTCGCCCGCCTCCAGCACCACGGCCTCGCCCAGCAGGAACCGGTCGCGCAGCACCTTGCCCGTGGCCGGGTGGCGCGCCTCGATGACGCGGTAGACGCGCAGCCGTTCACCGGGCTGCGCCGTATCCGCGCGCCCGAGGTCGACGAAGGCATCCGCGCCCTCGATGCGCAGCACGTACGCCGGGGCTGGCGCCGCGAGGGCGGGAGCGGACAACAGCAACAGGAGGAGCGGGAGCTTCATCATCACCTCTCGGAGGCCCCGCGGGGCGGGACCGGATGCCCCAGGCGAGGGGCGAGCGTGGCTCTGCGGACTTCGTGCCAACCTTCGGACACCGAGGGTGCCCTCTGGGGCAGTGGCGCCAGGAACCCGGAGCCGGCACGAGGGCTTCTCGGCCGATGTGCAGAGCGGTTCACATCTGTGCAGGAGTGAGCGGGAAAATCCCCGGACTCATGGGAGGCCGCTTCTACCGGGCCTGGGACGCCGCCGCCAGACCCATGGCCTTGCGCACCATCAAGAGGAGCGCGAGCACCAGGATCGTGCTGTGTCCGAGGATCAGCGTCCCCAACTTCAACTGATGGAAGCCGACAAGAATGGTGGCGAGCAGCCGCGACGGAGGGGACGCCAGAAAGATGACGGTGAGCGCGGCCACGTTCTCCAGGAAGTCGAACAGGGTGGGGAGCAGGAAGAGCACGAAGCCGCGCCGTGCCTCGAAACGGGCGTAGACGGAGGGAAGGCCGTGGCGCATCAGCCAGGCCGCGGCGGCGCCGACGAAGAGTCCCCCGGCGGCGGGAAAGACGAAGTCCGTGGCGGCGAACCACGCGTACAGGCGGCGGGAGTCCCCGGTGTAGAGGGGGAGCTGGGCCAGGACCCCGGCCACGTCCAGGTCATTCTGCATGTCGAAGGTCTGGAACCCGCCCGTCACCGCGGCGAAGGCGTGGTTGATGCGGAAGAGCCCGAAGAACGACAGGCAGAAGACGAGGACGGCCGCGATGAACGCGAGCGGAGACCTCGAGAAGCGGAGAAGCAGACCCTGGAGTCGCGGCATGGAGCCACGAGGCTAGGCGATCCGAATCCCCCACACGAGGGGTTGGCCGCGAGCGCGCCGGGCGGTTAGAACCCGGTTCCCCTCATGGTTTCCCCCCCTCCGGCCCCCTCCCCTCCATCCACGCCCGGCCCTGGCAGCGAGGGCGTCCGCGTGCGGATCTCCGGGCTCCGGCGCACCTTCCCGGGGGGAGTCTCCGTGCTGGACGGAATGGACCTGGACGTCGCCGCGGGCTCCTTCGTGGCGCTGGTGGGCCCCTCCGGCTGCGGCAAGTCCACCCTGCTGCGCCTGGTGGCCGGGCTGGACAGGCCCGACGCGGGCACCCTCACCTTCTCCCCTCCCCTCGACCGGACTCCGGGCGCGCGCACGCCCATCGCCTACGTCTTCCAGGATGCGCACCTGCTGCCCTGGCGCTCGGTGTTGCACAACGTGGCCCTGCCCCTGGAGCTGGCCGGCGTCCCGGCACCGGAGCGCCAGGCCTCGGCCCACGCCCTGCTGCGGCAGGTGGGTCTCGGCGACGCCACCTCGCGCTACCCCGCCGAGCTTCTCCGGCGGCATGCGCATGCGTGTCTCCCTGGCCCGGGCGCTCGTCACCCGTCCCCGGCTGCTGCTGCTGGACGAGCCCTTCGCCGCCCTGGACGAGCTCACCCGCAACCGGCTGGATGATCAGCTCCTCGCGCTGTGGAAGGAGCTGGGGATGACCGTCCTCTTCGTCACCCACTCCCTGTCCGAGGCCGCCTACCTCGCCGAGCGCGTCCTGGTGCTGTCACGCAGGCCCGCGCGGGTGATGTTGGATCGGCACCTGGCCCTGCCCCGCGAGCGCCTCCCCGCCCTGCGCGCGGATCCGGATTTCGCCCGGGAGATGGGCCTGCTCCTGCAGGCGCTGGAGCGAGGAGAAGCCCCATGAAGACCGCCTTCCTCCGCGCGGCTCTGGCGCCCCTGGGCGCGCTCGTCATCGTCCTGGCCCTCTGGGAGACCGTGACGCGCGTGCTCGGTATCAGCCCCATCGTGCTGCCGCCCCCCTCGGCCATCGCCCTCGAGGCGAGCCGCGCCGTGGAGCCCCTGTTGAGCGCGGCGCTCTCCACCGGCCGCTCGGCGCTGGTGGGCTTCGGGCTGAGCGCGGCGGTGGGCGTGCTGGCCGCCATCGTCCTGTCCTCGTCACGGGTGCTGGAACGGGCGCTCTACCCCTACGCCCTCTTCCTGCAGATGGTGCCCATCATCGCCATCGCTCCGCTGCTGGTGGTGTGGTTCGGCCATGGAGCGCGCGCGGTGGCCGTCGCCTCCTTCATCGTCTCCGTCTTCCCCGTCATCGCCAACACCCTCACCGGACTGCGCTCGGTGGACCCCTCGCTGCGGGACATGTTCCGCCTCTACGGCGCGCGCCGGGTGGCCACGCTGTGGAAGCTGGAGCTGCCCGCCTCGCTGCCCCACCTGTTCACCGGCCTGCGCGTGGCCTCGGGCCTGTCCGTCGTCGGCGCCATCGTGGGCGAGTGGGTCGCCGGAGTCGTCGAGGGCGACGCCGGGCTGGGCATCCTGGTGCTGGCGTCCAACCGGCAGGGGAACACGGCCCGGGTCTTCGCCGCCGTGCTGGCGGCCTCGGCGTTGGGACTGATGTTGTTCGGCGCGGTGAGCCTCACCGGCGAGCGCATGTTGCGGCGCTGGCACCCATCCGCCTCGGGCTCGTGAGGGCCCCATCCCCTTCTGTTTCTTCCGGAGGAAACCGCAAGTGAGAAGACGTCTCGTCGGATTGCTGGGGAGTCTGGTGCTGCTCGCAGTGGCGGGGGCGTGCTCGCGCTCGAAGGAAGGCGCGCAGCAGGCCGGGGTGACGGACGCGGGAGGCACGCAAGCGGCGGCACAGAGCACCCGGGTGAAGCTGGCCCTCAACTGGGTGCCCGAGCCCGAGTTCGGCGGCTTCTATGCCGCGCGGGACATGGGCGAGTTCAAGCGGCACGGGCTGGAGGCGGAGATCCTCGGCGGCGGGGCCGGCGTTCCCGTGGTGCAGATGGTGGCCTCGGGACAGGTGGAGTTCGGCATCGTGGGCGCGGACGAGCTGCTCACCGCCCGGGCGCGCGGCGTGGACCTGATTCCGCTGTTCGCCGTGTACCAGAAGTCGCCGCTGGCCATCATGGCGCACGCCTCGCGTGGGGTGAAGGGCATCCAGGACGTGCTCGCCTCGGGGACCATCGCCCTGGAGCCCGGCCTGCCGTACGCCGTGTACCTGAAGAAGAAGTATGGCTTCGACAAGGTGAAGGTGGTGCCCTACGACGGCGGCGTGGCGCAGTTCGTGACGAACAAGGACTTCGCGCAGCAGTGCTTCATCACCTCGGAGCCCATCTCGGCGCGCAAGCAGGGCGTGGAGCCAGCGGTGTTCCTGGTGGCCGATGAGGGCTTCAACCCCTACGTAGCCGTGGTCGTCACCCGCCGGGAGATGTGGAAGGAGCAGCCGGAGCGGGTGAAGAGCTTCGTGGCCGCGGTGCGCGAGGGCTGGCGCGCCTACCTGGAGAATCCGGCGCCGGCCAACGGGGTGATGGCGAAGCTGAACACCACCCTGGACGCGGAGACGTTCGCGGCGGCGGCGCAGGCGCAGAAGCCGCTCATCGAGACGGAGGAGACGCGCACCAAGGGCTTGGGGACGATGAGCCGCGAGCGGTGGGAGACGCTGGGGCGGCAGCTCGTGGAGCTGGGCCTCATGGAGAAGGCGCCGCCCGTGGACGAGTTCCTCCTGCCCGAGTTCACGCAGGCCTCCGGCAAGACCTCTCCGTAAGGCGCTGGTAGGTGACGGCCCGCTGGAGTGGCGCCCGCCAGCGCCCCTCCACCTGGACAACCCAAACACAGACACAATCACAGACACCAACAACAAACACAAACAGGCAAAACAAACATCAACACCACAAAGACAAACACAGACACAGCGCAATAAAGCAAATATCGAGCCAGACACAAAAAACAAATACTATCATTTAATCAATTGCAAGCAATCGACGCAAACATAGACACAAATCGCTGGCAATTAATGTATACCTATGCGACAAGCCATTTCACACACAAGCCACCACCCCAGCCCACATGCAGGGAAATGTAGGCATTGCATGCCAGACAAGGAGTGTGGATATGTCGAGAAATGTAGGCATGATGGGTTGAAAAACCGTCGCGGATGTCGCGAAATGTAGGCACGATATCCGTCTGATTGCGCGGTCGGGAACAAAGATATGCTGAAATGTAGGCATGATGGGGCTCCTACCGGATGCCCGCGAATCTCGAGGGAGGCACGTCCATGAGCCGCGCGCCGGAGCCCGCGTCCATTCCAACGGCGCCCCGCCCGGCGCTCCTCGCGCTGTCGTATCTGGCCTTCGTCAGCCTGGGGCTGCCGGACGCCGTGCTCGGCGTCGCCTGGCCGTCCATCCGCGAGACCTTCACCCTCCCGCAGGCGGCGCTCGGTGCCGTGCTCGCGGTGGCCGCCTCGGCGTACTTCACCTCGGGCCTGTTCGCGGGACGGCTCATGCGGACCGCCGGCATCGGCACCCTCCTGGCCGGCAGCACCGTGCTCGCCGCCACGGGAGTCGCCAGCTACGCGGCCTCCCCGGCCTTCGCCCTCTTCCTCGCCGCGGCCTGCGTCGTCGGGTTCGGGTCGGGCGCGGTGGACGCCGGGCTCAATACGTACGCCGCCCACCACTTCGGGGCGCGCCACATGACCTGGCTGCACGCCGCCTACAGCACCGGGGCCGCGCTCGGGCCGGTGCTCATGACGGCGCTCCTCACGCGCGGCGCGGGGTGGCGGGTGGGCTATGCCGTCATCGGCGGGGTGCTTGCGCTCCTCGCGGTGGCCTACACGGTGATGCGCCGGCAGTGGGACGGCGGGCCGGGCTCGAGCCCCGCCACGGCCGAGGCCCCGGCTCCCGGGAATGACGTCGCCCCCCAGATCACCGCGTGGGCCACGCTGCGCCGGCCTCGCGTCTGGTTGCAGATCGCCATCTTCTTCCTCTACTCCGGCGTCGAGGTCACCGCGGGCCAGTGGAGCTACACCGTCCTCACCGAGGCGCGCGGCCTCGGCACCGCGGTGGCCGGAACGTGGGTCAGCCTGTACTGGGCGGGCCTGCTGGCCGGGCGCGTCGTGCTCGGGTTCGTCGTCGAGCGGGTGGGCGCCGTCCGGATGCTGCGGCTCGGCACCGTGGGGGCCATCACGGGCGCGCTCCTCTTCGCTCTCCCGGCGGTACCGGCGGCCCTCGGGCTGGCGGTGCTCGGCTTCTCACTGGCGCCCATCTTCCCGGCCCTGATGTCCGAGACCCCCCGGCGCGTGGGCGCGGATGCCGCCGCGCACGCGGTCGGCTTCCAGGTGAGCGCGGCGACGGTGGGCGTCGCGGTCCTCCCGAGCGCCGCGGGCCTCGCCGGCGAGCGGCTCGGGCTCGTGGCCGTCGCGCCGATGATCCTCGGCATCGCGGTGCTGCTGGCCGTGGTCCACGAGGTGCTCGTCGCGCTCGCCGACCGCCCTGCCCCGGTCCGCGGCTGAGCACCGGGCGGCCGCGTTCAGCGCTTGTCCTGGCGCACGCGCACGAGGCCCTCCTGGGCCACGGACGCCACCAGCCGGCCCTCGCGGGTGAAGATGTGCCCGCGAGCCAGGCCGCGCGCATTGCCCGCCCACGGGCTGTCCATGGCGTACAGGAGCCAGTCGTTCACGCGCAGGTTCCCGTGGAACCACAGGGAGTGATCCAGACTCGCCATCTGCATGTTGCGCTGCATGAAGCTGGCGCCGTGCGGCTGGAGCGTGGTGGTGATGAGGTTGAAGTCCGAGGCGTAGGCGAGCACGTACTTGTGCACCTGCGGATCCTCCGGCATCACGCCGTCGGCGCGGAACCACACGTACTTGAGCGGCTCGGCCGGCTTGGGCTCGAAGGGATCGAAGAGCGTCACCGGACGGATCTCAATCGGCTTCGCGCCCAGGAACTTCTCGCGGATGCGCTCGGGGATGAGGTCCGCCTTGCGGCGCAGCAGCTCGATGTCCGAGGCGAGCTCCTCCGGTCCGGGCACGTCGGGCATCTTCGCCTGGTGCTCGTAGCCGGGCTCGTCCCCCTGGAAGGAGGCCATCATGGTGAAGATGGACTCGCCCTTCTGGATGGCCACCACGCGGCGGGTGGTGAAGCTGCCGCCATCGCGCACGCGATCCACGGTGTAGACCACGGGCAGGCTGGCGTCCCCGGAGCGCAGGAAGTAGCCGTGCACCGAGTGCACGTGGCGCTCGGGCATGACCGTCTGGCTCGCCGCCGACAGCGCCTGGCCGATCACCTGCCCGCCGAAGAGCTGCCGGTAGCCCAGGTCCTGGCTCACCCCTCGGAACAGGTTCTCCTCGATGGGCTCCAGCTTGAGCAGCGCCAACAGTTCATCCAGAACGCGACTCATCCCTTCTCCTTCTTCACCACATGGCCGCGGGCCTCTCGGGACCCGGGATGGTACGGATCCGTACCATGGAAACGGCGGGGCTTCGCCATGAAGAAGCATGGGTCTGGCCGGTGGAGCGCGCGCGAGGTGTCAGCGGAGGGCCCGTCCCTGGCCGAGCAGACAGCCAGGAGCACCGCGCGGGGCGGGGCGGGCAGAAGCCGGAGGGCGCTGCTGTTGGGCGGGGACCGTCAGGGTGGGCCCGTACACTGCCGTCCATGCGCCTCGGTGGCGAGGGACGGTGGTCCGGCCTGCTCCCATCACCCGCGGAGGAGACCCTTGCCCATGCGAATCCTGGTGGTACTCGCCTGCTTGATGGGACTGTTCGGAGCCCTTCCGGCCCACGCCTCGGAGCTCGAGGACGTGTTCGGCCGGGAAGTGCCGCTCGGACAGGGACGGCCGACGGTGGTGCTGTACGCCAACCGGGACACGCGCGAGGTGCTCCGGGAGCACGCCCTGCGCTTCGCCTATGACTTGCGCCGCCAGCGCCCCATCGTGGTGGTGCGCGTGGACCTGCGGGGCATCCCCGGCTTCTTCAAGGGCGCCGCGAACCGGGAGATCCGCAAGATCCACAACGACTCGCTCCACAAGGTCCGGGAGCTGTTCCTCTCGCAGGGCCAGCAGCCGCCCGCGGACCTGGAGCAGTCGCTGTACATGGTGGCCGACTCCAACGGGGCGCCGCACAGCGCGCTGGGGCTGGAGAAGGGCTTCCGCCAGGTGCTCGTCCAGGCGCTGGGGCCCCGGGGGCGGAGCTCGCACGCGGACCCTTCCCCGAGGCTTCCGGGGCCATCCACCGGGCGCTCACCTCGGCATCCCCGTCGCTCGTCAGCGCCATCACCTGGTAGCACCCTCGCGCCACGGCTCGCGCGAGGGTGGGACCGGAGCGCGGCTCAGGGAGCGGTGATCGCCGTCTCCACCGTGGGGCAGGACACCGGGCGGGGCTGGAGCTGCTCCAGGGAACGCGGCACCTCCGCCTGCTTCTCCACGACGTCCATGAGCTCGCCGTTGAACTCGATGCGGTAGCGCCCCGGCTGCGTCATGTCGTAGGCCTGGGACAGATCCACCTTCGCGTCCACCGACGCGCCGGGCGCGAGCGTCACGTAGGCCTCCGCGGACGGATTGCCCCGCTTCACCATCCGCCCCTTGAAGTCCACCTCGGTGCCGTCCCGGGTCACCTGGAAGTCCTTGCCCATCAGGCCCTCGAGCGGCGTGCGCCATGTGAGCACGTACAGCGGTTGCGCCGTGCGGTTGGTGAGCTGGAAGCGGAGCTCCACCGGCTCACCCGCGCGCACGCTGGGAGGCACGCTCACCACACACTCCAGGCTCGCTGCCATGGCGGGGTTCTCCTTCCGCGGCTCCGGAGCCGCCTGCGGCGCCGGGGCCGGCTTCGATTCCACGGTCTCCTTGCGCGGCGCACACGCGCCCGCACCGAACGTCAGACAACACAGCGCGACCCACTTGAGATGTCCACGAGTCATGGAACGGATGATCTCCTCCGGGAAAAAGAAAAACGGGAGCGTCTCCGCTCCCGTCTCTCACTTCTTCACCTCAGACTAGCCGCTTACTGCAGCGCGGGGGTGTTCTCGGCGAAGTACTCGTGGTTGTCCGCGTTATCCAGGGCACGGGTGGGGCTGGAGACCGCCAGGCTCTTGGCGGCGCTGTGACCGTAGGCGTGGTCATCCGTGGCGGCCACCACGTTGAAGTGGCTCATCTCGTGGACCAGCGTGCCGGCCTTGGAGTCCGTGCCCGTGGTGGGGGCGCTCCAGAAGGCGTTGCACACGTAGATCTTGTACGGCGAGGCCGGGTACACGTAGGCGTAGTAGCTGTCGTTGCAGCTGCAGTCGACCACGACCGCCGCGTTGGCCAGGGCGTTCTTGATGTTGGTGAAGTGGTTGCGCGCCGTGGTCACGTTGGTGCTCGAATACGTACCGAACCAGGTCTTGTAGCGCGTGGTGCTGGCGGTGATGCCGTTGAGGTAGGTGGACGCGTTGTTCGCGTACGTCCGGGCGGAGCTGAACGCCGAGGAGATCGACGACTGCTCGGTGCTGGTGCAGGCGCCGGAGAACGTCAGACCCTGGGCGGAGACCGTGCCCTGCGCCTGGAAGCTCGGGCTGGCCACTGGCGCGGCCCTCGATCCACAGGTTCACCAGGTTGGAGTCGAGCTGCGCGGCCTTGGTGATGACGGCGTGGTGCTGATCCAGCGAGGGCGCGGCGTAGCGGACGGTGTAGGCGCCGGTCTCGGAGAGATCATAGAAGCCGGACACGGGCGCCGAGCCCGTGAGGCTCTCGCCGGGAGCCAGGGTGATGTAGTCGTCGGCGGTCGGCGCGGCGCGCTTGATGTGCGGACCGATGTACTCCACGGGCTCGCCATTGCGCGTCACCTCGAACAGGCCCTCCTTGAGGCGGCCGTCCGGGATGTAGAACTTGAGCAGCCGCACGGGGGCGGACGAGAGGTTGGTGAGGGTGACCGTCACCGACACGTCCTCGCTGGCGCTCAGCGTGGCCTTGCTCACCGCCAGGCTCACCGCGACCTCGCCGGTGGCCTGTGCGCCGGCCTGCTCCGAAGCCGTCTCGAGTTCCTCCGGCGCACCACACGCGCCCAGCATGGACACTCCGACGATGCCCCCCACCAGCCACTTGAAACCGCGAACGCTCTTGCTCACGAGTGACTTCCTTTCAGAAACCGATAGCTCCAGGGCTAACCCGGTTAATCAGTTCTTATAGCAGAAGCCTGGATTTCGTCTACGTGAGACAAATCAGCGAAATATTAATTAATCATTTTTACTTTGAACACAAACATTCCCATGGCCGCAGCCGGCCCCTCCACCCCGCGGAGGCGGGCGGGGGGCGGACTACTCGGTGGCTTCCACGGGAGCGGCGGGGGGAGGACGGCAGTGGATGTTGTCGGGGCAGCGGCCCTCGGAGCGGGGGATGCAGCTCCCACAACAATCCATCTCATCGAGCTGGCAGCGGGGCGCGCACGGGCCGCAATCCACGGAGCCACCACACCCATCGGAGATGACGCCGCACCGGGCGCGGGCCTGCACGCACGAGCGCGGCACACAGGGCTGGCCCGCGTCCACCGCGTCCCGCGCCGGGCCTTGCGCCACGGGTGGGGAGGAGGGTTCGGAGCGGGCCGACACACACGAGGCGCCCGCGAGCCCCAGAGCCAGCACCCAGAGGTAGCGCACCACCCCTCCCTTCTGAAAACCCAGAGGCGGGAGCCGCCCCTGGGGTCCACACGGATCCAGACTCAGTTGGCGTTGCGCGCGTCGGCGTTGCGCGCGTCGAGGATGGAGGTGAGCTGCTTGGAGAGCTGGGAGAGCTGGTTGGCCGTCTGCAGCGTCTGCGCGGAGGTGGACTCGGCCTGACGCGCCGTCTGCGCCACCTCGAGGATGGCGGTGTTCACCTGCTCCACCGCCGTCGTCTGCTGCTGGGTGCTCAGCTCGATCTCACGGGCCACGTCCAGGTTGGCGCGCACCAGCTCGGCGATGCGCCGGAAGTTGCCGGCCACCTCGCCGAACTGCTTCGCGCTGCTCTGCACCGCCTTGGAGCCGTCCTCGGTGGCCATGATGGTGGTGTTGGAGGCGGCGCGGATCTCATCGATGAGCACGCGGATGTCCTTGGTGGCCCCACCCACGCGGTCCGCCAGCTTGCGGATTTCATCGGCGACCACGGCGAAGCGCTTGCCGTGCTCCCCCGCCCCGGCGCTCTCGATGGTGGCGTTGATGGCCAGGATGTTCGTCTGCTCGGCCAGCTCGTTGATGATGTCCAGGATGCCGCCAATCTCCTGCGAGCGCTTGCCCAGCTCCAGCATGTGATTGACGATGGCGTCCACCTGGCGGCTCACCACGTCGATGGCCTCCTGGGCCCGCAGCACCGTGTCGTTGCCCGTGCGGGCGGCACCGGCCGTGTCATCCGCCACGCGCGCCACCTGCTGCGCGCTGCCGGCGATCTGCCGCGAGGTGGACAGCAGCTCCTTGACGGTGGTGGAGATCTCCGTGGTGGCCGAGGCCTGCTCCCGCGCGCCGGAGACCTGCTGCGAGGCCGCCGAGTGGAGATCGGCCGACGAGCCCTGCACCTGCGTGATGGCCGTCTGCAGCCTGCGCTCCAGGCTCTTGCCGATGAGCAGGGCGACCAACCCGCAGAAGAACAGGAGCCCGATGCCATCGATCAAGAACAACTTGTCCAGGGCGCGGATCTCCTCGGCCTGATGTTCCTCGCGCTGGGCGAGGAGCTGCTCCTCCTGCTGACGCAGCTCCTCGGTGGCCGTGCGGATGCCGTTCATCATCCGGGTCATCTCCCCACTGCCGATGCGGGCCAGGGCGGCATCGAGGCCCTGCGTGCGGCGCACCTCGATGTTGGCGCGGTGAATGAACAGCTTCTGCTCGATGGCGGCCTTGAGCGCCTCCATGCGCCGCAGCTGCTCGAGGTCACCGGAGAGGGGCACGCGCAGGAGCTCGATCTCCTTGGACAGCGCGCCCTGCGCCAGGCGGTAGGACTCGAGCGAGGCCTCGCTGCCGGTGAGGATGTAGTCGCGGTGCGCCGCGTCCACGTCCTTGACGCTCGAGAGGACCCGCTCGAACTGGCTGATCGTCTGGTGGCTCCGCACCACCTGGGAGGCGGCATCCGTCAGGGTCTGGGTGCTCTGGCGGGTCAGGACGACGAACGCCCCGATCAGCGATGACATCAGGAGCAAACCCACGAGGAACTGCCGCCCCACTGTCCATCTGGAAAACATCGTCTCGTCTCCTCGACTGGGGGAGCGGAGGCTCCCGCAGCAGCGCGCCCCCGAGTCTACGTCAGCCGCGGAATTTCGGCGCGCCCACCGGGGGTGAGAAAAGGCGAAGGGCCCGGAACCGACTCGCGATTCCGGGCCCTTCTATTGGCGAGGAGTACGGGACTTGAACCCGTGGCCTCCGGCGTGACAGGCCGGCGTTCTAACCAACTGAACTAACTCCCCATATAGAGACGGCCGTGAGCGGGTTGCGCCCCCAGCGGCGTCGCTGTCCTGGCCTTATTAACCGATCGCAAACCGGTGTCAAGACTCAGGTTTCCTGGACCGGTTCCGTTCCCGGAGTCGCCTCGCCCGCCCCCTCCCCAGCGGTCAGGAGCACCCCGAGCCGCCCGGCGAGCGTCTGGACCTCCGGCGGCTGGAGGTCCGCCGGAACCGTGGCGCTCGCTATGCTGGTGGAGCAGGGCTCCCGCGACGAAGAGTCCCCGTCCCTGCCTTATGCTCTCGCCCCATGCTCGCCCCGCTCACCCGTCCTGAGTCCGCCCTCTTCTGGGTGGCGCCGCTGGACCAATCGACCGAGTTCACCCCGGAAGATCCGCTCGCGCTCGACTACCTCTCCCAGCAGGTGGGCCTGTGGCTCTTCGCGAACCTGACGACCCGGACCAGCCGGGCCCAGAACTACGCCGTGGTCCTCTATGGGCTCGATCTCGCGGACAAGGCGATCACGGAGTACCGCCTTGCCTCCGATGATGAGACCCGCGAGAAGCTGTTCGAACGGTGGGAGCGCTTCTGGGCGCTCGCCGTCCTCGAGTCCCGGGAGGGCAACCTGTCCCGGGGGGACCCGGATGCCATGCGGGGAGTGCTCGGGGCCAAACGCCACTGGCGCAAGGGCACCGGACCCCTGGGGCTCGACTTCAAGCTCATCTCCCGCCAGACGGAGCTGGGAAGCCTTGGCGCGTACCTCTCCTCGCTGCGCGCCTATCGGCTGGTCGTGCCCGGCACCCTACGGGTCAGTGCCGCGGGGCGAGACATCGTCGAGGCTTTCTGGGACGAGGCCGGCAATCCCCGGACGGGGAGCTACGAGTCCTATGCGCTCCGCGCGCTCGACCAGAAACACCCCCAGATTGACCGCAAGCACTCAGGCATCTCCCTGGAGCGCGTGGGAGAGCGAAGCCGGCTGACCGCGCTCGGAGAGCTCGGCCGCCGCCCGCAGCAGGCACGCCTCTGGAAGGCGCTCTTCGAAGGCGCGCACGACTACACCCTGACCCTGGCCGGATTCCTGCGCAGCGCCTCGAAGGCGGGCGTCGAGGAGCCTCGCGAGTTCCTGGAGGCCGCGCTCCAGCAGCGGTGGGGCCCCGTGGAGCCCGAGCTGCACGAGCAACTGGAGGTCGCGCTCCGCTTCGGGGACGTGCGCTGGGAGCTCCTCTCACGCTTCAACGCCATGTACGGCCACGTCTGGGAGTCGGGCTGGAAGGCCCGGCGCTCCGACACCGTGGCGAGTGCCTTCCCGCGGGCGGCGCTCGCCTCGCTTCAGACGGCCTGCCAAGCGCTTTACGACGTCGCGGGCAAACACCGCTTCCAGTCCCTGGACGTCCATGGGCAGCCCTTCCTCCGGCTGGTGGATTTCCTCCGCACGGCGGGACCCTCGGACGCCTTCGAAGCCATCTTCCGCTTCCACCAGGACGTTCAACGCAGTCGGCGCGGCGGGGGCTCCTGGATCCGGGAAGAAGGCGACCAGCTCGTCATGGGGCTCGCCTCCTACAGCGGCTTCCGGCAGGAACCGGACTTCCCTTCCTTCAAGTTCAACGTCGTTCGCCAGCTCATGCGCGACCTGGGGAAACTGTGATGAAGCTGCCCCGAGCCTCCGCCGTCGACCGGCTCGCGACGACCTCGCGCTGCCTTGGCGCTGTCTTCACGAGCTACACCTTCGACCCGGCCTTCTTCGAGGAGCAGCTCCTCGCCGCCGTGCTCCAGCTCGGTTCGGATCCACTGGAGCAGCCCGCGCGCTACCACGACGAGGCCCGCCGGGTGCTCCGGGAAGTTCCCGTCGCGTGCATCGTGGATGCCGGGATGCGCGAGCCCGGGCACCGCCTCCCCTATGACGTCCTGGAGGTCCACGGCCGGACCTTCCATCCCAAGGTCTCCCTCCTCCTCTATGAGGAGTTCGCCCGCCTCCAGGTAGGGTCCGGCAACCTCACCCGCGGCGGGTACGGGGGCAACACGGAACTCTTCTTCAACCGCGATCTGCGTTACGACGAAGGCCCCGACACGGCGACCCTCCTGGAAGTGGACCGATTCTTCCTGGCGCTCGCGGGGCTGGTGCGCCACCCGGGCACGCAGCTCCAGCTAGTCCGCGAGGAGCTGTCGCGGCGGCTGCGTGCCGGAGGTGCAACCCCTTCGGCCGCGCCCGCCTTCCGGTTCCTCCATACCGAGGAGGGCGGTCTGCTGGAGCAGTTCCTCGCGCTGCTGCCTCCCACGGCCGTCCCCGAGCGGGTCGGCATTCTCGCCCCCTTCCTGGAGCGGGACGATGCCCGGGCCCAGGACGATGACGTCACCTCCGTGCTGCTGCGGCTCGCCCAGTTGCGCAAGAGTGCGCCAGCCTTCGACCTCGGCGTCCTCTGGGAGAACCCACCCGTTCACCCCGACTCCTCCCGGCACGTCGCCCTGGCCGAGGGACTCGAACGGCTCTGGGCCTTCAAGCCCGAGGCCATGTCCGCCTCGCTGACCTACCTGACGCCCACCGAGCTGCACGGCGAACCGGCTTCGCTACCTCGACGCCCACGGCACGCCGCGGCAGATGGCGAGGGCAGACGCGGAGCGGTACGTGGAAGAGGGCCGGCTCTGGGAGGCTCCGCCGCCGTGCGCCTTCGCGCCCCCACATCTTGTCGAGCAGGTGCGCGCCACGAGCGGGGACTTCCAACTCTGGCTGCACCCATCACGGAGGGTGGAGGAGGACCGTGCCGTGACCCGGCCGCTCCATGCCAAGCTCTTCCTGATCACCACGAGACGGGGAAGCCGGCAGGAGACCTTCATCCTGATGGGCTCACCGAACGCCTCGCGCCGGGCCCTGCTGGCGGAGCCCGGCGAGGGAGGCAACGTCGAGGCGGCCATCGCCTTCATGCTGGAGGGGGAACTCTCGCTCGCGGAGTTCGTGCCCGAGCTGGTGGCCTGCACCCTCGAGCAGGTCGCGATGGCGGACCGGGACTTCCCGGCCGCACCGCGCAATCTCGCGCTCCTCGTCCAATCCGCCGTGCACGATGCCGCGGAGCGCACCCTTTGCGTCACCTGGGCGGAAGGAGCGCCCCCTCCCGAGGCGGAGTGGACCTTGCTCTACAGGGATCAGCCCCTCGTCTCCGGAGGGCCCCTCCCCTCCACGCCGTCGCTGTTTCAGGACTTCACCCTCTCCCCGGCGAGTTGCGAGCTCGTCCTGCGCTCGGGAGGTGCGGACTTCACCATCCCCATCACCGTCCTCGACCTCGCGGCACTGCCCGCCGACACGGCGCTGAGCGGGTTGAATCTCGAGGAGCTGCTCGCCCTGCTCGGTCGGCGCATCGGCCGCGAGCGGCTCGCGACCATTCGGACCCAGCGTGGACTGGAAGGCGCGAACGAGGTGCTCGCCGCGCTCTTTGGCGAGGGGTTCGGTCCGGTGGATGTCTTCCGGGCGTGGTGGGGCCTGGAGAACGATTTGAACGAGGCACAGCTGTCCGTGAACGCGTTCCGTGCACGATTGGAGGGAGCCCTGGGCGCCCGGGCTGTCTGGAACGCGCTCCAGGGCGCGGCGGGAACCACTCTCGCGCGGGAGGAGGCTTGGTTCTACGGGGCCGAGCTGGCACGAACCCTCCGTGGCCTGGACGTCGGCTCGACACGTGACGGTGACGAGAAGCAGCAACTCCTCGGTCAATTCCTGCGCACCCTGGCCACGCAGCTCGAGCCCCTGGCCCCCTCGGCCCGGGAGGCGCCCTGGCTTGCCCGCGTGGTCCGTTTCTATGGAGGTGGGCGATGAGGACACGTGAGTGGCTTCGAAGCTTCCTGCAACTTGGCGCGCGGGGGGACCTCGACAGCGTCCCCAGCGCGGACGTGCTCCGCCAGGAGGACACCGTTCTTCAGGCGCTCGACATCCTGGACGAGGAGCCGGGCGTGGTGCTCGCCGACGAGGTCGGCATGGGCAAGACGTATGAGGCCCTGGGTGTCATCGCGGCCTTCCGGAATCGCCAGCCCCAGAACCGCATCGTCGTCGTCACCCCGGGGCACGATCTCAACCAGAAGTGGAAGAACGACTTCATCCGCTTCAGCGACCGCAAGACGACCCTCTTCGACTTCGGAGACGAGGTCTACGCAGCCGAGGATCTCGCGGGGTTCGTTCGCGAAGCCCGGAATCACCACATCCTGCTCGTCCCCATCAACATCTTCCACAGCACACGCAACAGCTACGATCAGGCCTACCTGATCTCGCTCTACTTCCGCTGGCGCGAGGAGCAGGGCGAGCGGGTGCACGGCAACACCATCAACGCGGCCCTCAGCCGCTTCCGAGGCAACAAGCTCGAGCGGGTGGATGTCGAACAGGCACTCTTCCTGGACCACATCCCGTTCGACAAACTGCGGCCCCACCTGAACGAGGCCTTCCGCAAGGGGCGCAGGGCCGACGAGCACCACGGGCTCGACGACCTCTTCCGCGGCGTTGATGAGGATCAGGCCCGCGGCTATCAGGCCTTCGAGAACGAGGAAGGCGTCCGGCGCGCGCTGGACCTGGCGCGCTTCCGGTTGGTCCGCGCACTGCTCCCGGAGTTCTCGCTGCTCGTCGTGGACGAAGCGCACAAGCTCAAGAACGCCCAGTCCCTGCGCTCGCAGGCCATCGACACCGTCTTCTGGCGCAAGTACGCCAAGACCCTCTTTCTCACGGCGACTCCGTTCCAGCTGAGCGTCGAGGAGCTCCGCCAGGTCTTCGCCACCTTCTCCAACGCCAAGGGAGCTTCCCGCGGACGTCATGGAGAAGGCGGACGGCTTCTTCATGGAGATTCGGGAGTACCAGCAGGCCTATGAGCGGCTGCAGAAGGCCTGGTCATCGCTCGACGTGGCGAGCGCGCAGGAGTTCAACGAGCTCTACGCGCGCAACCCGAAGCTGGATGAGCCCCTCGAGGATGCCGCCCTCCAGACGGTCGTCGATCACCTCCGGGAGGTCCGGAACCTCAAGCACACGAAGATCGAACCCGGCTTCCGCCGCTGGATGATCCGCTCGTTGAAGGAGCAGAAACGCGTCTATCGCAAGCACTCGCGCCACCAGCTCCAGCCCAGTGGGCAGCAGGCGCTGCCGTTCCTCATCTACGAGCGGCTCATCGCCGAGCTCTTCCGCCGCCATCAGGGAACGCACAAGGCCGCGGTGCAGATCAACATGGTGTCCTCGTATGGCGCCGCGCGGAATGGAGAGCTGCTCGACTCCGAGGTGCGTGACTTCCCGGAGGAGGCGGAAGCCTACCGGCGCCTGCTGCGAGGCATCCTCCAGGACCTGGACCCCGAGGCCGCCCAGCATCCCAAAGTGGATTTCGTGCTGCGGGACGCGCTCGCCGCCGCGGAACGGAATGAGAAGACCCTCATCTTCTGTGCCCGGACAGCCACGCTCGCCGAGCTGGCGCGCCGGCTGACGGCCCTCTGGGAGGAGCGCATGCTGGAGAAGTGGCGGCGCGTCTACCCGGAGGCGGCACGTGAGGACATCTTCGACACCACGCACGACGACAAGCGGATGCGGGCACGGCACTCGCTCCTCCAGAACCGGTTCCGGCGCCCGCAGGATGTTCTCTCGCTCGCGCTGAGGGAGCGGTACCTGGGCTCGCTCCTCCCCATCGCCTCCTTCGCCCTGGAGCGGTTGGGAGAGGTCGTCTCACGCGCCAACGAGAAGCTGCTCCAGGTCAAGGTGGGGCGCACGAGCGCCACGGACCGCGACTACCGGCTGCTCAAGCGCTGTGTGGAGCAGGCCGCGGCGGAACTCTGGCGGAACGAGCATCCCGGGGACGTGACCTACCGGGAAGCCGTGAAGGCCCTGTGTGACCCGCGCTTCCTCTCCTTTGGTCTGGACCTGGCCCCCGACGACCTGGAGAACGATGACACGGGCACCTTCGCTCCCAAGTGGCGCATCACCGAGCAGAGCGCCCGGCTCGCCATCCCCAACGGGCCCACCTTGTGGACCGAGCTCTCGCCCTTCCTCGAACAGCTCCCCTTCCCGCTGCGCGTAGGCATCGTCGAGCGGCTGGCGAGCTACCTGACCTACAAGGATGTTCCCTTCCTGACGGACGTGGTCCTCGCGGCCCGCGACTCCGGCATGGATCCGAACGACCTGGAGTCCCAGGTGCTGCTCCCCTTCGTCGATGGTTTCTGGACGAGCGCGTTGGGAGAACCCTGGCTCACCCGGCTTCGGTCCTTCCTCGACTACTTCATCAAACGCAACGAGCAGCAGAAGCAGGACATTCTCGACGGGCCCCTGAAGACAGGGCAGCTCGTCCGGGAGACGCGGGATGGAGAGAGCCGCGAGCGCCTGCGAGAGGCCTTCAACACGCCGCTCTACCCCATGGTGCTGGTGGCCAACGAGGTCATGCAGGAGGGGCTCGATCTTCACAAGAACTGCCGCCGCGTCGTCCACCACGATCTGGCGTGGAACCCCGCCCAGCTCGAGCAACGGGTCGGGCGCGTGGACCGCATCGGCTCGCTGACGCTCGAGATGCGGAAGAGTGATCCCACCGCGGAGCTGCACGTCCTCTACCCCCTCATCCAGAACACCATTGATGTGCGGCTGTTCCGAACCGTGAAGGAGCGGGAGAAGTGGTTGGAGTTCCTCCTGGGCGCTCCCCCCAATTTCTCCGAGTACGCGGAAGCCCATGAGGAGGCGCCGGACCTCCCGCCAGCACTGGCGCAATCGCTCGCCATCAACCTGCAGCCTCCCCGGCGCTGAGCCCCCGCTCCTCGTTTGGGCTAGGATGTGGCCCACGGGGAGGGAACCATGAGCCGAGGCAGTGACGGGCGAGAGACACGCGCGGGCCAGAACCGGCAGGACGACCGCGAGAGGCCAGGCACTCGGAGCTCGCGCACGTCGGTGCGCATGACGGTCGAGCGGGCGCGGGCCATCCAGTCCCACGCCGACCGCACGGGCACGCAACAGGACTTCAAGGCACGAGCGCAGTCCGCCGCCGCTCGCAATGCCCAGGACTCCGCCGAAGATGGCGAATAGTGCGGAGCCCACGTGCGCCGACTGACCCCGCCGCCGTCCTGGGAACGCCAGGGCACCACCCTCCACTGCCCTCTCGAGCCTCCATCCGGACCACCGGACGTTGTTCGAGGACTACCTGGGCCACCGCCTCCGGCTGCTGCGGGCCCGGCCCACCGGCCTGCTCCACGCCAGCGAGGTCCACTACGAAGGTGGCCACCTCCACCTCCGGTTCGCGAATGAGGCGGAACTCGCCCGGGCCACAGCCTCGCCCGGGGCCCCGCCGCGCTCGTTCCGGCACTGGCGCAACGAGGAGTTGATCCCCGCGCTCCTGGCGCTGCTCCACTGCCATGGGGAGCAGATCGCGGGATTCGCCCCCTTCGTCCCGGTTTCGGGGCGCTGGGTGCCTCCTGTGTCGTGGTTCCTCCCCCGCCCTCCCGGCGCGCTCTCCCAGGAGGAGCTCCACCGGGATCTCCTTCATGCCCGGGAGTGGGTGCTCGCCCAGGGCCGGCAGGCACCACGTCCGAGGGATTGGGATGGGCGGCTCATGGATTCACTCCTCGCCGCCCTGGAGTCCGGGGATGGGACCACGGTCGAGCAACTCATCCGCGCGGAGCAACAGGAGGCGCTGCGCCACTCACGGCAGTCCCCAGACGCGCCCTCCTTCCTCCACCTGCTCACCGAGTCCGAGCACCTGGAACGGCTCGCCCAGGTGTACCGCTACCGCCTGCTCCAGCGCGACGAGGCGGACCGGCTGGGGCTCGACACCCGCGGGCAGCTCATCCTGGAGGTGGAGCCCCGCTGGAAGGACCCCCACTTTCCGTCCCTCACGCGGCCCTCGCCCCAGGAGCTCTGGGACTCGTTGCTCGACGAGTCCCGGACGACGCCGCTGCTGGCCGTTTCCCAACGGCTCCCCAACCCGCTCCTCCACCACCGACAGGAGACGGAGGCCATTGTCCGCTGGATCGGCGTCCACGAGGACCATCCCCTCGTGTACGTCCGCCCGGACGGAGTGAGACTGCCGCGCACGGGCTACGTCCATCCGCATCAGCCCGGGGATCTCGCGCTGATGGGGCGCAAACGCTTCTTCACCACCTTCGCCGGCAAGCACCCACTGCTGGCGCCCCACCTCACGCCTTCGGCGCGGCCGGTGCCCTTCACGGACAACCCGCAGCCACGAGAATCCCTCGAGGACGCCATCCTCGCCAGGCGGGGCGTCTTCACCGTCCAGGGACCTCCCGGCACCGGAAAGACCTATCTTGCCACCCAGGTGGTCCGGAGATTCCTGGCGGCCACACCGGCGGGCCGCGTCCTCATCTGCGCCAAGGAGCACTTCGCTCTCGACCACATCCTCCGGAAGATCACCGAAAGCCTGAACCAGGACGGCACGCCCTACCGCGCCTTCCGCTCCGTCTCGTTGGCGCGGCGGAGGCGGGGACGAAGCGAGCTGGATGTCACCTTCCTGGGCACCACCGTCGCACGCGAACTCGCGGAACGGCCGTGGGCACCCGAGTCCTCCGGATGGACCCGCTTCCAGGCGTCCACGCTCGATCAGCACGACCAGCGGCTTCTCTCCCTCGCCGAAAAGGCCTCCAACCTTTATTTCTGCACCACGATGGATGCGGCCTTGATCGACTTCGCCGGTCAGGCCTCGTTCGACCTGGTGATCGTCGAAGAAGCCGGTAAGTGTTATCCCTCCGAGTTGCTCCACACGCTGTGCCTGGGGCGGACGGTGCTGATGATTGGCGACCAGCGGCAGCTCCCTCCGTACCAGGAGCGCCGGACGCGTGAGGCCATCACGGAGTGGCAGACCACGCTGGAGCAGGCGAGGCGCCAACCCGAACACCGTGAACAGCTACAGGCGCGCCTGGGCGAGACGTTCCTGGAGCTGGAGGCACTCGCACGGGAGCACGGTCCACTCTCCCCGGAAGAGACGGGGTGGCTGCGCCCCTTCGAATACCTGTTCGATCGGCTCGGCGCACGGCACCGCCTGGAGGAGCAGTTCCGCATGGAGGCTCCCCTCTCGCGGCTGGTGGGGCGGGTGTTCTACGGACGTCCCTTCATCCACCGCAAGCCCGCCAGCAACCCCCTCGAGGGCGTCATCCCCCGGAAGCTCGACGTACCGCTGCTCTGGCTCGAAACGCCGCACATGACCCGGCGGCCGGAGGCGACGGAGGATCCCGAGAAGCGGGGCGTCCGCAACAACATCTATGAGCGCGACGTCATCATCCGCTACCTGCGCTGCCTCCATCCCGCCCGGAGGGTGGATCTCGTCATCCTGACGCCGTACAACGACCAGAAGCGGCTGCTGCTCGACTCGCAAGAGTTGCGCCTGGCGTGCCGGGCCCTCACGGACTCCCCCTTCGAGCAGGTGGTGCGAACCACGGACGAGTACCAGGGGCGGGAGGCGGAGCTGCACGGTCCTGTCGCTCGTGCGCAACAACAGCCTCGGTGCGCGGGCCTGGGGATTCATGACGGAGCCCGAGCGGCTCAATGTCATGTTCTCCCGCACGCGCTTCCGGCAGGTCGTCGTGGGCTGCCCGGATCACATCGTCCGCCACGCGGCCGAAGCGCCCTGGCTCGACAAGGTGTGGAAGGCCTACCAGGAGGAAGCCGCCGACGAACGGTGCGCGCGGATCCTCTCTCCCGAGGAGTTGCCTGACCATGGGTAATCGCTCCTCTGGAGCCGCCCCCCGGGGCGTGCGCCGCACCTTCGTCCTGCTGCCCGGCTACTTCGTCTCGGCCAGCATCAGCATTCCCCGTGCCCACCCCCACGCGCTCTGGCTGCTGGCTTGGCTGGAGCGGCTCATCCAGGGCGCCTCGCTCGCGCAGCTCGAGCAGAGCCCTCCGTGGCCGGTTCCTCCGGATGCCCTCCTCGCGCGCCAGCTCACCCGCGAGATCATCGATCTGCGCTGGGCAGTCCCCGAGTGGAGCACCGGCGGAGTCCTCGTCGACCCCACCCTCACCGCCCGCTACCACGCCGAGGGGAAGGAAGGCCTCGCCCGCGAGCTGTTCGATGCCCAGGTCATCCCAGGCGAGTGGTGGATGGCAGGAGTCGGAGGCGTCCTGCTGTCGCGGATGACGGCCACGCGGTTCGACTGGGACTACAAGAAGCAAGCGGACCACCGGCTGGAGGCGGCCGATGCCCCTCAGGCACTGCTGGACTCGGGAGAGCACGATCTCGCCGACCTCGTGCGCAAGCTCGGCGCGGTGGGCCTGGACGGGCCGGCGAAGGGCCGGGCCTTCCTCGGCAGCCCCCTTCGTATCGGCGGCCGCAAGGACATCCTCTTCCCCGTCTACGGCGACGCGGAGCGAATCCTTCCGGATGAGCTCGCCGAGCTGGAGCCCGCCCTGCTCCAGTACGCCCCCCAGCTCTTCGGGCAACGGTCCGCCCCACGTGCCCGGCTGGTCCAGGTGCCTCGCAGCCCCGTCGAGCGGTTCGTGGCCGAACTGGAGCGCCTCCCGTTGGAGACCGCCGCGCTCGGCCCGCTCCAGCTCGTCAAGGACCGGGTGGATCACCTGGGTGAGCTGCTCCGCGGCCCGGAGGAGGAGTGGCTGCGCTGGTTCACCAGGGGGCAGCGGGTGCGGCCCGTGGCCGGACCCACGGACCGCCACTTCGACGCCCTGGCGGAGCTGTGCCGCGGCCTGGCACGGCCCCCCGCGTCGAACGCCCAAAGCGGCCCCTGGGTGCTGCTCACCAGCGCCTTCCTCAACCCGGACAACCTCCTGGAGGGCGAGGGCCTGGCGGCGGCGCTCGCGGAAGCCCCGCCCTCCACGCGCATCCTGCTCGTCTACGGCCATGCCAGTGACGCGCTCCCCCAGGAGCAACAACGCGACCTCGAGGCCTATCAGCAACGCCTCCGCAGACTGAACGCGGACCTGGCCGGGCGCTGCATCCTCGTCGCGGCGAAGCGCCGCTCCCATGAGAAGGTCCTCCTGACGAGCAACGGGGACTGGCTGCTTGGGAGCTGGAACCCGGCCAGCAGCCGCCCGGGCTCCGTCGTGTTCGAATGCAGCCTCACGGGGCGCGACCGGACCTTCACGCTCGAGTTGCTGGAGCGGCTCGAGGACAACCTCGAAGGGGATGCCGCCCTCCAGGCGGTGACCTCGCTTCGTGAGGCGCTGGGGGTTGATGGAACGGAAGAACCCACCCTCCGCGAGACCGCCCGGCGCCATTTCGAGCGTCTGACGCGTGCGGTGGGGCTGCTCACGCGCGCGTTGGAGTCCGGGAGTCCGCCCTCCCTTCCGGGATGGACGCTCGCGCTGCGGGCGGTGCGAGCGGCCCTGCACCCATTCCTCGTGCGGACCCGGCTCGAGCTCGCCGATGCCCACCAGACCCGCGATGCATTCGTCGCCCAGGCGCAGTCGGCGCGCCGCGATCTGCTTCTCGCCTCGGACCGCCTCGCGGACAGCGCGCTGGATGGCGCCATCCTCCGGGACCTGCGCGGACGTGAGCGGGGCCAGCAGCGGCTCGTGCGCGTGGTGTGGGGCCGGGAATGGGCTGCACGCCGGCCCACGGACAAGCAGACGCGGGATCAGCTCCAGCGAGCGCGCGCCGCGGTGGAGGAGGCCCGGAACATCCTCGGGCCCCAGCTCCTCACCAGCCAGGGGCCGATGGAGAACCACGCCAAGCTCCTCCTGGTGGATGGGTGCCGCGGGCTCATCACCTCGGAGAACCTGCTCTCCTACGGTGGCGAGAAGGGACGCTACGAGTCACGCGAGCTGGGCGTGTCCTTCTGGTGCCCCCCCGTGGTCAGGCACCTTCTCGGACGCTTCCTCTGGCAGTGGCCGCACGTCTTCCTGCCCGAGGACGGTCAAACCGCGGCCCAGCCCCATGCCTGGATTGCCGGAGCACTCGAGGCCTGGCATGCCTGGGACTCGATCCGTGCGGAGCTGGACTTCGTTCCCGATACGTCGAAGTACCTCGGGGCACTGCTTCGCGACGAGCTCGCCGAGCAGGCCCGGACCGGCACCGAGGGAGAGAAGCGCCAGCGGAGCTTCCAGCACCTGGAGCACCGCGTTGGAGGTGATCCCCTTCCGTGGCTCCGCCAGGAGGGTGAGCGGCTCGGATTGCTCGTTCCCTCCGACGAGGAGCTCTGGCGTCCCTACGATGCCCCCACCGACGAAGGGCTCCTCGATCGGCTGCTGGAGAAAGCCAGGCAGGCCATGCCGGCGAAGCCCGCCTCCCCTCCGGAAACCATCTCCCGCCCGGCCAGCCCGCCGCCCGGGAGCGAGCCGGCTTCTCCCACGCTCCGCCGGGTCACCACCTCCACCCATCCGCTCGTGGAGCGGGCGCTCGCGGGCATGGTGCGCGTGAAGGCCGGGGCCTTCCAGATGGGCGATGACCGGGTTCCCCGCGAGCGGCCCCGGCATCGGGTCGTGCTGACACGGGACTTCCTCCTCGGCCGCACCCCCGTGACCCAGAGCTTGTGGCAAGCCGTCATGGGAAGCCTGCCGCACCTGAACAACAAGGAGCGCCATCCGGAGTTCCCCATCATCCATGTGGACTTCCATGACATCCAACGCTTCCTGAAGCAGTTGAACGCGCTTCCCGGGAGCGGCGGCTTCGACCTGCCCACCGAGGCGCAATGGGAGTACGCCTGCCGTGCCGGCTCGACGGGCGACTACTGCTTCGGGGATGACACGCGGCTGCTGAACGACCATGCCTGGAGCAAACAGAACGCTGGCGGTCAGTTGCATCGCGTGGGCCTGCTGAAGCCCAACGCCTGGGGGCTGCACGACATGCACGGGCTCGTCTACGAGTCGGTTCGTGATGATCTCCGCACCTTCCAGCGCGGTGAGGCGGTGGATCCGTTGGGCCGTCTGGATACGGACAACATCGGCGCACGGGGTGGAGCCTGGGGGCGCTTCCCGTTCCGGCGGGAAAACCGCGCGGATGAACATTTTCGATGCGCCAGCCGTCAGTACCACTCCAAGAGCGAGAAGACCCACCGCGTCTCGTTCCGGCTCATGCGAGCGGTGTCGTCCGAAGAGAGGTGAAACCAATGTCCCAATCACTCCGACGCATCTGTTCTGGTGGGAGTCCGGGGAGTAGGAAAGACCACGCTCATCCGCTCCGTCCTGCCGGAGCTCCCCAGGGTGGATTACGTCGTGGGCTCGGCCATCCTGCGGGAGCTGGCCGGCAGCGCCTTCGCGCAATTCGACAGCCTTCCCGCCGAGGTGAAGCAGCGCTACCGGGAGGACGCCATCCTCTGGATGCAGACGCGCCAGGAGCGCATGGGAGGCCACATCCTCTGCGATGGGCACACCACCCTCCTGAATTCTTCCCTGGGCCAGGTGGAGCAGGTCTTCACCGAGCTGGACTGCAGCTTCTTCCGCGAGATCATCCTGTTGGAAGCCCCGGCCGAGATCATCCTGCAGCGCCGCCGCGATGACCCATCCAAGCGCCGCAATCTGGACCTCGAGTTGCTCCGCGCGGAGCTCGCGGGTGAGCGGGAGGCCTGCTACCGCATCGCCAAGGCCCATGGTATGCAATTGCATGAGTTGCCCACGGGGGATGACACAACCATTGCCCAACGCCTGAAGGAGCTGTTGACGTGATGCCCATGCTCCCTCAGGACGAGGCCTCCAATTTCGAGCGGCTCGACGCCGCCATGATGCCGCTGGTGGAGGCGGCGCGTGGCCGTCCGGTCGTCCTGTCCGATGGTGACCGGACCCTCTCGCCCATCGACACCAGCCGGTTGTTCCTCGAGCGGGCGGGGATGGATTCACAGCACATCCAGGAGCGCTTCAAGCGTGAGGGTTACTGCTTCAGCGCCTTCCGCTACCACGCCGAGGCCCACCTGCGGCTGGATCCCCTCACCTTCGAGCGCGTGAGCGCGGCCGTGGCGGAAGAGGCCCCCCTGCACCCCGGGGCGGCGGACTTCCTGCACCGTGCGGCCGAGGAGGCTGCCGTCTTCGTCATCTCGGCGGGCATCCCTCGCATCTGGCGAGGACTCCTCGACCGGGAGGGCTTGAAACACATTGGCGTGATTGGCGGCATTGATCCCCGGCTGCCCTTCGTGTTCGGCCGTTGGGAGAAGGGGCACGTCTGCCGGCTCTTCCGGAGCGCCGCGACGGAAGTGATGGCGCTCGGGGACTCGGACGTGGACACGGAAATGATGCTGGAGGCGGACCATGCGGTGGTCGTCCTGAACCATCGGATGAGCGCCGACCTGCTGCCCCACCTCGCCGGTCACCGCTCCCTCCACCACATCGCTCCGGGCGGCCAGCTGGCCCCGGAGATTCCACGGCTCACCTTCGAGTCCGCCCACCGGTTGGTCTGCCGCGGGCCCGCCAGCGCCGCGGGAGGAGCAACATGCCCCTGAAACACTATACGGAGCGCAACCTGGTGCGCCTGCTCGCGACCCGCTCGCGGCGCACCGACATCACGCCCTGGGAGCTGACCCAGTCCCATGTCGAGCTGGGCAGTTTCCTGGCCGGCGAGCTCGTGGAGTTGTTGGACCTCGAGCCCTGCGAGATCCAGCACCCCCAAGGCATCCGGCAGGGGTGGCGGGTGGCCCGGGAGGAGGAGCTCATCCTCCTGCCGTTGCTGCGCGCCGGGCTCTACACCGCGGACGGGGTGCGCGAGGTGCTTCGCCAAGCCGCAGTCGTGCACATCTCCCCCAAGCGGGAGATCGGTCTGTCCGAGGCGGAGCTGGGCCAGCTTCCCTCCATCGAGGGCCGCACCTTCATCCTCATCGACTCCGTGGTGAATACGGGCGCCTCGCTCGAACCCGTGCTGCGGCAGCTCCGGGAGCGCGGTGCGGGCCGACTCATCGTCGTGGCCCTCGTGGGCCCGGCGACGACGGCGAAGCGGCTGGAGACCACCTTCCCGGAGGTGCACTTCTTCTTCGCCCGCATCTCCGAGAACCAGTACACGGGCGTGGGCGCCACGGATACCGGCAACCGCCTCTTCGGCACCCTCCCCACGAGGAGCAGGGAATGAGCGACGCCATCGAACGGGTCTGTCTGTCCGTCAACTCCGTCTGCAATCTCAAGTGCAGCTATTGCTACTTCTTCGCCAAGCCGGACGCGCTCCCAGGGCCCGCTTCGCTGACGACGGATGAGATCGGCACCATCCTGGAGAACATCCACCGCTACAGCCTCCGGCCCGAGGTGGACAAGCGGATCAAGGTCAACTTCGTGGGGAGCGGGGAACCCCTGTTGTCCTGGACGGCCATCCGCACGGCGGTGGAGCACCTGCACGCCACGAGGCTGGGCCACCGTCTGCGCTTCTACATGGTCACCAACGGGGTGCTGCTGACCGCCAAGATCATCGAGGAGATGAAGGCGATAGGCCTCAGCCCCAGCGTGTCGCTGGACGGTCCGGCGAGCCTGCATGACAGCGATCGGGTGCGGCACAACGGGCGGGGCTCTCATGCCGACGTCATGCGCGGCATCTCGCGCCTGCGCGAGGCGGGCATGCCCGTAGCCATCAACACCACGCTGGGCCGCAAGGTCGTCGATCACCTCGACGAGTACTTCCAGTTCATCGCCGAGCAGGGCTTCGAGAAGGTCATCTTCGATCGCCTGGTGGACGTGCCGGACGACGTCGCCGTGTCCTACCCCGAGTTCTACCGGGCCCTGCGCCGGATCGCCGAGATGAAGGAGGCGTACGGGCTGGACCGCCTCGAGATTGGCAACCTGGAGGCCTACCGCCGCGCGCTCTCGGGCAAGCCGGACAAGGTCTGCACCATGTTCGGCAGCACCTGCGGCGCGGGGTTCAACAACATCATCTACATGCAGCGGGACGTGTACCCCTGCGGGCGGATGTTCGGCCAGGAGCGCTGGAAGCTGGGCCGTTTCGACGAGCCGCTGGAGCGCTTCCCGGAACGGATGAGCGCGATCGTGGGGCAGCAGGGGTGCGGGACTTGCGCCAGCCAGCAGAGCGCGGCGGGCCCCGACTGCCTCATCGAGCGGGAGCGGCCGGACTACACCAGCGAGCCGCGAGAGTCGTTCATCGCGTGGTTCGCCCAGCGAGCGAAGGTGCCGGGAAACCCGGCGTAGGGCCGGGGGCTGGGGGTCGCCGGAAAAAACAAAGGCCCTGGAGCCCACCTTGCGGTGAAACTCCAGGGCCTTCATTTTGGTCGGGGCGACTGGATTTGAACCAGCGACCACTTGCACCCCAAGCAAGTGCGCTACCAGGCTGCGCTACGCCCCGTTACGTCGTCCCGCCGACGGCGTCGGCGAGATGGGCTGCCTTATGCCGCTACCCGTCTCACAGGTCAAGTACGAGATCGCGGGCCCTTCAAAAACTCACTCGGCCTTGGCCTTCATTCCGCCGGCGGAGGCCTTGTACTCCTCGACCTCCTCCAGCTCCTCGTCCAGATCCTCGGGATCCAGGCCAGCGGCCTCGGCCGCGTCGGCGGCGGCGTCCTCGGCGGCATCCAGCTCCGAGTGGTTCTCCGGAATCTGCTCGCCGTTGAGGGCGGCCTTCAGGACCGCGCTCGGCCGGAAGGTCAGCACGCGGCGGGCCGAGATCTCGATCTCCCTGCCCGTCTGCGGGTTACGGCCCACGCGCGCCTTCTTCTGGCGCACCTGGAAGTTGCCGAATCCCGAGATCTTGATCTTGTCCCCGCGCTCGAGCGTTTCCTTGAAGGTGTCGAACACGAGCTCGACGATCTCCGCCGACTCCTTCTTGGAGAAGCCGACCTTCTCGTAGACCCCTTCGATGATGTCCGCCTTGGTCATGCGAGTACCTTCGCGCCCCTCTCTGCGGTGAACCCGGCGGACTGTGACAGCCTTCCCTGATAGCTGTCAACCCACCGGTTTCACTCAGGTTTTCCCGCGTCCCCCAACCTCAGGTCCGCAGGGCACCGCCCAGGCGCTGGTTGACCTCGGAGATGATGCGCTGGTGGGCGGCCGTCACGTCCGCGTCGGTGAGCGTGCGCTCGGGCGAGCGGTAGCGGATGGCGTAGGCCAGGTTCTTGTGGCCCTCGGCGATGGGTTTGCCCGTGTAGACGTCGAAGATGAGGGCGTCCTCCACCAGGGGGCCACCGACCTCCAGGATGACGCGGCGGACCTCGTCGTTGCGGAGCTCCAGGGGTACCACCACGGCCAGATCCCGGAGCACCGCGGGGAAGCGCGGCAGGCCCTGGTAGGCGGGCACCAGGCGGGCGGCGGCGTACAGAGGCGCCGTGTCCACCTCGAAGACGAAGACGTCCCGGGGCAGATCCAGGGCCTTGGTGACCCGGGGGTGCAGCTCGCCCACGTGGCCCAGCACGGTGCCATCGGCCAGCTCCACCCGGGCGCAGGCGCGCGGGTGGTAGGCGGGGGCCTCGGCGGGGACGAAGCGGACGCCGTCCACGTGGAGGGCGTGCAGCACGGACTCCAGGGCGCCCTTGGCGTCATAGAAGTCCGCCCGGGCATCCTTCTGCGTCCACGTCCGCCCGCCGCGCAGGCCCCACACGAGGCCTCCCAGGCGGTGCACCTCGCGAGCGGCGGGACGCTGGCCCTGGCCACCCTCGGGGTCCTGGAAGTAGGCGCGGCCCGTCTCGTAGAGGGCCACCGACTCCACCTGGTGGCGGACGCTGCGGGAGAGGTTCTCCAGCAGGCCCGGCAGCAGGCTGGTGCGCATCACCGACTGCTCCACGCTCAGCGGGTTGAGGAGCGCCACGGGCTTGTCCTTCCCGCCCAGCACCTCCAGGGAGCGCGGCGCGACGAAGGAGTAGTTCACCACCTCGCTCAGCCCCACGCCGGAGAGGGCCTGGCGGGCACGGCGCTCGGCCTCGGAGTCGGCCGGCTCGGGGCCCAGCTCGGCGAGGCCGCGGGGCAGCTTCGCGGGGATGTTGTCGTAGCCGTAGACGCGGGCGAGTTCCTCCATGAGGTCCTCCTCGCGCTCCACGTCCACGCGGGCTCGGGGCACCTCGAAGGTGGTCTGCCCGCTCCCCTCCTCCACCTGCTGGAAGCCCAGGGTGCCGAGAATGCGGCGGCACTCGGCCTCGGGGATGGACACGCCCAGCAGCTTCTCCACGCGGCCGTAGCGCAGCGTCACGCGGCGCGGCGGTTGGGGCTGCGGGTACACGTCGATCCGGCCCGGGGCCACGGTGCCACCGGCCAGCTCGGCGATGAGGGCCGCGGCCCGGTCCACCGCCGGAATGGTGGCGTCGAGATCCACCCCGCGCTCGAAGCGGTGCGAGGCCTCGGTGTGCAGGCCGTGGCGCTTGGAGGAGCGGCGGATGCTCGAGGGCTGGAAGAAGGCGGACTCGAGCAGCACGCGCGTGGTGCCCGCGCTCACCTCGCTGTCCTGGCCGCCCATGACGCCGGCGAGGGCCTGGGCCCGGTCCCGGTCGCAGATGAGCAGGTCCTCGGGCGACAGCGCCCGCTCCTTGCCGTCGAGCGTGGTCATCTTCTCGCCCGGCTTCGCGGTGCGGACGATGATCTCCTGGCCGGCCACCTTGTCCAGGTCGAAGGCGTGCAGCGGCTGGCCGTACTCGAGGAGGACGAAGTTGGTGATGTCCACCACGTTGCTGATGGGGCGCACGCCGCACGCCTTGAGCCGGTCCTGCAGCCACTGGGGCGAGGGGCCGATCTTCACGTTCTCGATGACGCGGGCCGCGTAGCGCGGGCAGCGCACCGGGTCCTCGATGCGCACCCTGGCCTTCTCGGAGGCGGGGGCACCGGCCTCGGCGAGCTTCGGCTGGGGCGGACGCAGGGCGCCGCCCGTGGCCACGGCCACCTCGCGGGCCACGCCCAGGTGCGACAGGGCATCCGGACGGTTGGGGGTGACGTTCACCTCCAACACCACGTCATCCATCCCGAGCGCCTGGGCGATGGGCGTGCCCGGCTTCAGGTCCTGCGAGAGGATGAGCAGGCCGGAGGACTCCTCGGAGATGCCCAGTTCCTTGGCGGAGCAGAGCATGCCGAAGCTGTCCACGCCGCGCAGGGGGGCCTGCTTGATCTCCACGCCGTTGGGCAGCTTCGTGCCGATGGTGGCCAGCGGCACCTTGTCGCCGACCTTGAAGTTCTTGGCGCCGCACACCACCTGCAGCGTCTCCGGGCCGCCCATGTCGATCTTCGTCACGGACAGCTTGTCCGCGTTGGGGTGCTGGACGAACTCCTTGATCTGCCCCACCACCACGCCGCGCAGGCCCTCGCCGGGGCGCTCCAGGCCCTCGATCTCCAGACCCACGGCGGTCAGCCTGCGCGCCAGTTCGTCGACGCTCGCCGACAGCGCCACGTAGTCACCGAGCCACTTGACCGAGATCTTCATCAGAACTGCTCCAGGAAGCGCGCGTCGTTCTCGAACATCATCCGCAGGTCATCGATCCGGTAGCGCAGCATGGCGATGCGCTCCACGCCCATGCCGAACGCGTACCCGGTGACCTCGGAGGGATCGTACCCGCTGTACTTGAAGACGTTGGGGTGCACCATGCCGCTGCCGAGCACCTCCAGCCAGCCGGTCTGCTTGCAGATGCGGCAGCCCTTGCCGCCGCACGAAGTGCAGGAGATGTCCACCTCGGCCGAGGGCTCGGTGAAGGGGAAGAAGGACGGGCGAAAGCGCGTGCGCGTGTCCGAGCCGAAGAAGGCCTTCACGAAGGCATCCAGCGTGCCCTTGAGCTCGGCGAAGCTGACGTCCTTGTCCACGAGCAGGCCTTCCACCTGGTGGAACATGGGCGTGTGGGTGATGTCCGAGTCGCGCCGGTAGACGCGGCCGGGCATGACGGCGCGGAACGGAGGCTTGCGGTTGAGCATGAAGCGCACCTGCACCGGGGACGTGTGCGTGCGCAGCAGCGGCGAGCTGTCCGCCTTCTTCGTGTGGCCCAGCGAGGCCTCGTCCACGTAGAAGGTGTCCTGCATGTCGCGCGCGGGGTGATCCTTCGGGAGGTTGAGCGCCTCGAAGTTGTAGTAGTCGAGCTCGATCTCCGGCCCGTGGGCCACCTCGAAGCCGAGCCGCTGGAAGGTGCGGACGATCTCCTCCATCGTCCGGGACACCGGGTGGCGGCTGCCGGGGGTGGCGGCGCGGCCGGGCAGCGTCACGTCCAGCTTGGGGCCGCGCAGCTCGGCCTCCAGGGCCGCGTCCTCCGCGCGCTGGACGGCGTCGGCCAGGAGCTTCTCGATCTCCGCCTTGACCTGGTTGGCCACCTCGCCGAGGGCACGGCGCTCGTCGGGGGGCAGCTTGCCCATTCCTCCGAGGACACCGGACAGCTCACCCTTCTTGCCGAGGTAGCGGATTCGGAGCGCCTCGACCGCGGACGGTTCCGAGGCGACGGAGATCTCCCGCCGCGCCGCGTCCGCGAGTGCCTGCAAGCGATCTCGCATGGGGACTTCGCCTCCCTTTTCCCGGCCGGGCCGGGGCCAAAAAAAGGGCCGCCCTGGGGGGCAGCCCGTTTCAAGCTCGCGAGCGGCAGCGGCCTTCCAGGAAGACCGCGGCCCCTCACTTTCGAGGCCGGTCCGAGGGACCGGCCGTCATCACTCAGGCCGCCTTCGCGATGTTGGCGACAGCGGCAAAACCAGCGGGATCCGTGATGGCCATATCGGACAGGACCTTGCGATCCAGGGCGATCTTGTTCTTGGCCAGACCGGCGATCAGCCGCGAGTAGGACAGGCCCACGGTGCGGGCGGCCGCGTTGATGCGGACGATCCACAGCGAGCGGAAGTTCCGCTTGCGAACGGCGCGATCACGGCTGGCGTAATCGAGCGCGCGCTCCACGGCCTGGTTGGCCCGCTTGTAGCAGTTCTTGCGGCGGCCACGGTAACCCTTGGCCAGTTTCAGAATCCGATTACGACGGCGACGAGCCTTGAAACCCTTCTTGACGCGCATTGCTGACTCCTGACTGCTGCGAGGTGTTTGAAAACCCCCGGCTCCGGCTGTTCACCGCACCGACAGGGCCCTCTGTACTGCGTACGGCTAGTTCGCCCCGTAGGGGAACATCTCCTTGACGACCTTCTTGGCATCCATGTCCTTCAGATGCCCGGTGCCACGGTGCTCACGCTTGAGCTTCTGGCTCTTGGCGTGGGTGAAGAGGTGCTTACCGAAGGCCTTGCCGAACTTCACCTTGCCGGTCTTCTTCACCTGGAAGCGCTTCTTGGCGCCGCTACGGGTCTTCAACTTGGGCATGTCGCGGTTCCTTCCTTCAACTGTCACGGGCCGTCGGCTTGGAAGCCGCTAGCCAGGTCCAACTATTTCATTCCCTCGGCTTGCGCCAGAGGGCTCGTCACGGAAGCAGGCACGGGGGCCTGAGCCGCCGCCTGCCCCTCGGGCTTTCCGCCCGCCGCCACCGCCGCCACCAGCTCGTTCTTCCTACCGCCTTCGGCCTTGCCCGCCTTCTCCGCCGCCGCCGCCTGCTGCCGGGCCAGCTCCCGCGCCCGCGCCGCCACCTTCGGGTTCGGGGCGATGATCATGAACATCTGCCGCCCTTCCATCCTCGGCGTCTGCTCCACCACCGCCACGTCCTTCAAATCCTTGACCACGTCGTCCAGGATGGCCGAGCCCAGCTCCTTGTGCGTGATCTCCCGGCCACGGAACATGATCGTGACCCTGGCCTTGTTCCCCTCCTCGAGGAAGCGGCGCACATTGCGGACCTTGAACTCGTAATCATGCTCCTCGGTCTTCGGACGGAGCTTGATCTCCTTCAGGTGGACGACGACCTGCTTCTTCTTCGCTTCCGAGGCTCGCTTCTTCTCCTCATACTTGAACTTGCCGTAGTCCATGATCTTGCAGACTGGCGGCTTGGCCATGGGGTTGACCTCGACGAGGTCCATCCCCGCGGCCTGAGCCCGATCCAGTGCGGCTTCGATCGGCAGGACTCCCAACTGCTCGCCCTCGGGTCCTACGACACGGACCTCGCGAGCGCGAATACGGCGGTTCGTTCTTTGGTCGCGAGCGATGTGACTCCCTCCATCAGTGGGAGTAGGTACTCCCCTCTGAGGGGGGGCAAGATACTTGCCAGCGAGGGGGAGTCAAGGGGTGTCAATGACCCAGGCCCCCCCTGTGGGGCCTCACGGCCAGGCGGCTTCCTTCTCCAGGAGGGCCTCGAAGGCCTCCAGCTTCATGGTCTTGAGGTCCTCGCCGCCGTAGCGCCGGGGGGACACGCCCCCGCCCTCCACCTCGTTGTCGCCGATGACGAGGGTGAAGGGAATCTTCTGGAGCTGGGCGTCGCGGATCTTCGCGTTGAGGGTGAGGCCGCGCTCGTCGTAGTCGACGCGGTAGCCCTTGGCGCGGAGCTGGTCGCGCACCTGGAGGGCGTAGTCCTTCTGGCGGTCCGCCACGGTGACGAGCACGGCCTGCACGGGGGCCAGCCACGCGGGGAAGGCACCGGCGAAGTGCTCGATGAGGATGGCGATGAAGCGCTCGAAGGAGCCGTAGATGGCGCGGTGGAGCACCACGGGGCGGTGCTCGGCGTTGTCGTCACCGATGTAGGTGAGATCGAACCGCTCGGCGGCCTGATAGTCGAGCTGCATGGTGCCGAGCTGCCACTTGCGGCCGATGCTGTCGGACACGTCGAAGTCGATCTTCGGGCCGTAGAAGGCGCCGTCGCCCGGCTTGAGCTCGTACTGCAGGCCCAGGCTCTCCAGGGCCGTCTTCAGGCCGCCCTCGGCGCGGTCCCACTGCTCGTCGGTGCCGAGGCGGTTGGGGGGCCGGGTGGACAGCTTCACCGCGTAGGTGAGGCCCACCGCCTTGTAGACGCGGTCCAGGAGCTGCACGAAGCGCCGGACCTCGTCGGCGATCTGGCTCTCCATGCAGTAGATGTGGGCGTCATCCTGGGCGAACTGGCGCACGCGGGTGAGGCCACCCAGCGAGCCGGCCGCCTCGTTGCGGTGGAGCACGTCCTGGGTGTGCAGGCGCAGGGGCAGGTCGCGGTAGCTGTGCTTCTTGAAGCCGTAGTAGATGTGATGACTCGGGCAGTTCATCGGCTTCAGCGAGAAGTCATGCTCCCCGGACTCGCTGTCGAGCACGAGGAACATGTTCTCCTTGTACTTGCCCCAGTGGCCGCTCGTCTCCCACAGGCCCTTGTTGTAGAGCAGCGGGGTCTTGATCTCGACGTAGCCGGTCTCGCCCGTCAGCCGGCGCATGAAGGCGGCCAGGGTGTTGTAGAGCGTGGTGCCCTTGGGGGTCCAGAAGGCCGCGCCCGGCGAGTACGGGTGGAAGTGGAAGAGATCCAGCTCCTTGCCCAGCTTGCGGTGATCGCGCTTGCGCGCCTCCTCCTGCCGGGTGAGGTACTCCTGGAGCGCCTTCTTGTCGAAGAAGGCCGTGCCGTAGATGCGCTGGAGCATCGGGTTGCGATGGTCTCCGCGCCAGTACGCGCCGCTGGTGGACAGCAGCTTGATGACGCCGATCTTCCCGGTGCTCGGAGCGTGGGGCCCCAGGCAGAAGTCCACCCACTCGCCATGGGTGTAGAGCGTGAGCGTCTGGGCGCCCTTGGCCGCGATGTCCTTGACGATCTCGACCTTGAACTTCTCGCCCTTCTCCTCGAAGAGCTTGATCGCCTCGTCCATGGAGATCTCCGTCCGGACGAAGGGCAGGTTGCTGGCGATCTCCTTGTTGGCCTCGGCCTCGATCTTCTCCAGGTCCTCGGGCGTGAAGGGCTTCTCGCGGAAGAAGTCGTAGTAGAAGCCCTCCTCCGTCGCCGGACCGATGGTCACCTGCGTGCCGGGGAAGAGGCGCTGCACCGCGCTGGCCACCACGTGGGCGGCGTCGTGCCGGATGAGATCCAGGCCCTCGGGGCTCTTGGAGGTGAAGATCTGCAGCTTCACGTCCTCGGTGAGGGGACGCGTCAGATCCACGTCCTGGCCATTCACGCGCGCGAAAAGGGCGGCCTTGGCCAGACCGGCCCCGATGCTGTCGCGCACGAAGTCCGCGATGGTCGTGCCCCGGGGTGCCTGCTTCTGGCTGCCGTCGGGGAGGGTCACCGTGATCTGATCCGCCATGCGACACCTCGGAAACGAACGCGGGCGGCAGGCTGATCAGCCTTGCCGCCCGCAGTTGAAAACCCGTACTGAAGTGGGTCGTAGTGGGATCGAACCACTGACCCCTACCGTGTCAAGGTAGTGCTCTACCGCTGAGCTAACGACCCGTTCGCCGCCGCGACTGCCGCCGTCGAAGGTGGGCGGGGAATACGATGGGCAGCCCGGAGCTGTCAAGGAAACACCGACAGGGGCCCGTCATGTTCCCCGGCGATTTTCGATCAGCACCCGGGCCCGGGCCATCACCGCGTCGAACATGACGGGGGTGAGCCGGCCCGTCTGGGTGTTCTGCTGGCTCACGTGGTAGCAGCCCAGCAGCACCGGCGCCCCCGGCAGGGCCAGCTCGGCCCCATGCCCGAACGCGGGCCGGGGCGTGGGGATGGACACCCCTGCCCTCTCCAGCCAGGCGAGCGTCGCGTTCCAGGCAATGCCCCCCAGGGTCAGCACCACCCGGCCAGGCAGCAGGGCCATCTCCCGGTCCAGGAAGGGGGCGCACCGGACCAGTTCCTCCGGCAGGGGCTTGTTGTCCGGCGGCGCGCACTTGCACGGCGCCACGATGTAGGCCCCCGTCAGCGCGAGGCCGTCCTCCCGGTGCTCGCTCCGGGGCTGGTTGGCGAAACCCGCCCGGTGCAGCCCGGCGAAGAGGAAGTCCCCGGAACGATCCCCGGTAAACATCCGGCCCGTCCGGTTGGCCCCATGCGCCGCCGGTGCCAATCCGAGGATGACCAGCTCCGCCCCGGGGTCCCCGAAACCGGGCACCGGCCGGCCCCAATACGTCCAGTCGCGGTAGGCCCGGCGCTTCTCCCGCGCCACCTGCTCCCGCCACTCCACCAACCGGGGACACGCCCGGCAGGTGATGATCTCCTCTCGAAGGCGCGCGAGCCCCGCCGCGCCCGTTCCCGATGTCTTGCTCTTCGCCACGCCCCCTTCCCTAGCGCCCCACCCTCCCCCTCCGCCACCGTCCACTTCTCTGGACGGCTTCGGGCCGGGGGAGAGGCGGCTCAGGGGGCGGGTTGCTCGCCCGTGTAGAGGCCGGTCCGCTTGTAGCGCTCCACCACCACGCTCAGCACCACCTTGAGGATGGCCGTCGTGGGCACCGCCAGCAGGATGCCGGTGAAGCCGAACAGCTCTCCAAAGGCCAGGATCGCGATGATGACGGCCACCGACGAGAGCCCCACCTTGTCGCCCACCACCTTGGGGGTGATGAAGAGGCCCTCGGCCATCTGGCCCACCACGAAGGTGCCCGCCACCGCCGCGAGCTGCCAGGGACCCTGCCAGGACAGCATCAGCCCCAGCCCCGCCAACACCAGCCCCAGCCCCGTCCCCAGGTAGGGCACCATGTTGCCGAACCCGGCGATGACGCCGATGACGATGGCCATGTCGATGCGCGCGAACCACAGGCCCGTGCCGTAGAGCACCGAGAGGATGGCCCCCACGGTGATCTGCCCGCGCACGAAGGCGGCCAGGACGTCATCCACCTCGGAGAAGCGCCGGCTGACCAGTTCCACCGACCGGCGCGGCACCAGGCCCTTCACCAGGCTCATAAGCTGCGGATAGTCCTGGAGGAAGAAGAAGCCCAGCACCGGCACCACCAGCAGGCCCAGCAACGTGGCCACCACCCGGGCCGTGTTGCCCGCGAAGCTCGCCACCAGCCGCGCCGCCGTGGGCCCCGCGCTCTGGAGGATCTCCGAGGCCTGCGCCCCCAGCTCCGTCATGCGCTGCCTCAGCAGATCCGGCAACGGACGTCCCAGCAGCGACTCCACCTGCGGCACCACCCGCTCGCTCGCCCGGCGGAAGAAGTCCGGCAGCTTCACCGCCTCCTCCCGGAAGACGGGGATGAGGTAGAGCACCGCGCCGATCATCAGCAGCAGGCACCCGGTGAACACCACGCTCGTCCCCAGGGTCCGGTTGAGGCCCCGGCGCTCCAGGAGGGTGACCAGCGGGTTGAGCACGTACGCCATGGCGAGCGCCAGCAGCACCGGCACCGCCACGCCGCCGAACACCGACAGCAGCGCGAACACCAGCGCCAGCGAGCCCACCATCGCCGCCGACCAGGCGAAGTCCACCCGCCGGGCCTCGGCCTCGGAGAGTTCGCCCTCGGCGGGCGGCGGCTGCACGGGCACGGGAGCCGGTCCTGGCTCGGGAGGTGGCTCCGCCGCGGGCTTCACCACATGCAGGGGGGGCACCGCCGGAGCGGCCCTCGCCACTGGCGCCTTCTGCGCGCGCGCCTTGCCTTTCTTGTTGCGTCCGATGGCGTGCTCCTCCGTGTATCGCCCGGCCGGATACTAACCCGTCCTATCCGAGAAGGGGCGCACGCACCCCGGAGGCCACCCGCCAGCACACGCCCTCGAGGCCCAGGTCCCGCGCGAGCCGCTCCACCATCTGGCCATAGTGCTCCTGCACCCACTGCCGGAAATGCGCGTCCGGCACCTCGAGCACCAGGCGTCCGTCCTCCACCCCCACCGCACGGGCCTGCGCCAGCCACGTCAGCGCGTACCGCTTCCCATTGTCATGGAGCCACGTGAGGCACTCCCGCCAGCGGCGGCCGGCCTCGGTGTGGGGGGCCACGTCCACGGACAGCGCCCCGGACACTCCGGATGGCTCCTCCCGCTGGACGGGCTCGAGGTAGCGGCTCCAGACCCGCGGGGTACAGAACGCTTGCGCCGTGCACCGGGGCTCGCGGCTGCGCCCCCACTCGGAGTGGATGTACCCGCGCCAGGCGTCCAACAACCGTCCCTCGTTGCCGCCCACCTTGCTCAAGGCGCCGCGGTACCAGCTCGCCCAGCCCCTGGGCTGCTCCTCCGCGGGGAGTCCGGGAAGGGCCCGGCAGCGCTCCTCCTGACACGTCTCGAAGAAGGCCGCCGCCGCCCGGGCCGGAGACTCCTCCGTGGACGCGGAGGGTCCGGATGACGTGTCCTCGGACTCGGGGGCCCGCCATACGTCGCGGGGAGGAGACGAGGCGGGCACCATGTGCGTGCCAGGCAGCGCGAGCTGGACGGGGGTGACCTCCACCGGCGCTACGGGCACGTCCTCGTCCGAGGGCGGGGAGACGGGTGTGAGCCGTCCGCCGGATGATCCCGCCTCCCCTCCTCCTGCTGCAGTAGAAGAAGTCTTCTTCTCACTCTCCTTCTCTCTTCTCTTTCTGGAGGAGGACGTCCCGGACGTGTCCACGGGACGTCCGGCGGACGCGCCCGAGGCCTTCGCGGCACGCTCCTTCCGCTTGCGCTCGGCCTCCTTGCTCCTCTTTTCGAGGACTTGCACGTAGCGATCGCAGAGGGTGAAGCGGACGCTGTCTCCTTCCCTCACCAGAATCCCGGCGCGAAGCAGCGCGTCCCAGAAGGCTCCGGGAGCGCCCGTCCACCGGACCGCGCCCTCCACCGCCTCCTGCCACACCGCCTCGTCCGCGGACGCGTCCGCGCCGTGTCCGCCGGACAGTCCAAAGGACTCGAAGCGTCCCGACGGCAGCGCCTGCACCGCCCAGATCTGCAGCTCCACCATGGCCCCCACGAAGGCCCGGCGCTCCATCCCCAGGGTTCGAGCGGCGCACACCACGGCGAGGCTCATGGGAAAACCCACATCCACCTGCACCCAGTCCAACCCGGCCATGTCACCGCCTCCCCTGGGTCCGCCACCCGGTGTCCACGTCCCATTGCCTTGGCGCAGGCAACACAGCGCAACCCTCCTCGAACGCGAGGAGGCCGCACTGATCGGCGTGATCCATGCCCCGCGATCTGCGCCGTCCCCCCGCATCGTCTAGCCCCGCTGCCGCTGATCCGCCGGGCGCCAACGATCCGGGAGGCCCAGATACCGGCCTCCGCTCGCCATACCTGTAGCAGCCGCTACAGGGTGCTACAGGTCGTGACAGGAGCCGTCCCCTGAACGGGAGGGCTCGCGGTGGCTCACTCCGTGCCGCCGCTCTCCTGCCCCATGGACCGCAGCTTGATCGTCAGCCCCGCCCGGGCACTGCTGGGCTCGAAGTACGTGGTGTACGGCCAATAGCCGTCCTTCTTCACGTCGATGCGGTGCAGCCCCAGGCCCACCTGCAACCCTTTCGGCTTGCCACCGAAGTCGGTGCACACGCCCTGGACCACTCCGTCCAGGTACACCTCGGCGTCCTCGGGCTCGCACCGCAGCAGCAGGTTGCCGTTGCGCGAGCGCATGGCGCGCATCAGCTCGCGCGCCCGGTCCGCCGCCGGGGAGTCCACCTGCTCGGGACCCGAGGCACACCCGAGCACGAGCCCCACCACGGCCAGCCACCCGAGACTCCGCTCCGTCTTCATCCAGGTCATCGCGCGCATCTACCGGATGAGGATCGCCACCCGGCCCTCGGCCAGGAGGTGCGGGTCCAGCCCCGCGAGCGCCTTCGCCGCGTCCGGCCCCAGCAGCAGATCCGAGCCCTGGAGCCGCGCCGCCTCGATCACCAGCGGCTTCGCGCCCACCAGCTCCGACTTCCGGGCCGCCTCGAGGCTCTTGAAGAAGCCCGCCACGCCCGTGCTCTTCCGGGTCTCGGCGGACAGCGTCTCCACGCCATAGAGGGGCTGGCCCGCTTCATCGAGCACCCGGGGCGCCAGCACCGGCGTCATGCCCAGCTTGCGCGCGTCCACCACCAGCCCGGTGTGCTTCGCCTTCTTCTCCGCCGGCTTCTTCTCGGCCGGCCTGGTCTCCGCGGGAGCAGCGGCGGTGCCCGTGGGCGCCGGAGTCATCAGCACCGAGGTCAACGCCCCGAGCGGCACCTCCACCTCCATCTGCACGCCGCTATCGGAGAAGTAGCGCTTCTGGACGACCGTGTAGCCGCGCAGCACGTCCTCGACCTGGCGGCGCGTCTCCTCGCGGGCCATCTCCTCGCCCACGGTCCTGTCCGCGCGCAGGCGCAAACCCTTCGCCTGCTCCAGCAGCTCCCCGAAGGCGTCCTCCTTCGCCGAGCGCTCCGCGCCCAACCTCGCCTGGGACGGGTTGGAGGCCTTCACGTCCGGAGGACCGTCCCCCGTCACCCGGAGCACCTGCCGCTGCCAATCCACCCCGTTGCCCTGCGCCAGTGCCGACAGCGGAACCGCCAGCACGAGCGCCCACAGTGCACGCCTCACGTGAATCCTCCCCTCTCCCGATTCGGAGAACCGGATTCAACCGGCCGGTTCCGAGCCAGGTCAAGGAAGGCCCGCCCGCCTGCTCGCCAAAGGAGCGCGGCTCAGTGCGCCTGCGTGCTGCGTGTCACGTAGTCATCAATCAACCGGCGGTGCCGCTGGGTGAGCAGCGTGAAGCGCACACCCGAGCGCTCATCCTCGCTCGCCCCGGCCTCCACCCACTCGCGCACCACCTCGCCCTCGGCGTAGATGACCTCTTCCGAGCCGGGGAGCTGGAACTGGAGCCCCACGCGCCGGGTGTCCTGCTCGGGCTCGAGCAGGCGCGCCAGGCTCACCCCCTCCTGGCTGATGTCGGCGGCACGCGCCATGTACGGCACGCCCCCCATGTACTTGTTCAAGTAGATGTCGAGGGGAACCCGCGCGTTCTTCCGCTTGTCGCTCATCTCTCGCCCTCCCGGTGGCCGAGACCGCTACAGCACGCTTCAGCGCCGCAGCAACCTGTCGCGAGCGTAGGAGCATCTGGCCGGGGGGCAAGAAAACGGCCAACGGGAAGAGATGGGCGGACCTATTGTTCCGCTGCCATTGAGAAAGGCGGAGACACATGAGATTGGGATTGCTGGCCGCGGTACTGCTCGCCCTCACCGGGCTCCAGGCGAACGCGCAGGAGCTCAAGAGCGAGGATGACAAGACGGTCTACGCGCTCGGGCTGTCGCTCGGGCGGACCATCAAGATCTTCGATCTGAGCCCGGCGGAGATCGAGATCGTCAAGAAGGGCATGACGGACGCGCTCACGGGCGCCACGCCCGCGGTGGATCTGGAGCAGTACGGGCGCAGGCTGACGCCGCTCGCCAATAGCAGGCAGGAGCGGGCCGGGCAGAAGTTCCTGGAGACCACCGCCAAGGAGAAGGGCGCCACGAAGCTGCCCTCGGGCGTCGTCTACAAGGAGCTCAAGGCCGGCACCGGCGCGAGCCCCAAGGCGAGCGACAAGGTGCGGGTGCACTACCGCGGCACCCTCATCAACGGCACCGAGTTCGACAGCTCCTACAAGGGCGATCCCGTCGAGTTCGGCCTCACCCAGGTCATCCAGTGCTGGACCGAGGGCGTGCAGAAGATGAAGGTGGGCGGCAAGGCCCAGCTCGTGTGCCCGGCGAAGACGGGCTACGGCGCGGCGGGCTCGCCTCCGCGAATCCCGTCCAACGCCACCCTGGTGTTCGACATCGAGCTGCTCGGCATCGACGGCCAGGGCGCGGACGTGCCCCGGGCGGACCCGCAGCCGAAGAAGTAGACGTTCCAGAAGTCCCGGGGTGAGGGGCGGGCCGTCCGTCCCCCACTCCGGTCCAGCCATGGGCTCAGGCGGCCTCGAGCATCGGAACCCGCGGCTCCTCCTGCTGCTCGAGCGGCGTCTGGCCACCCGCGGCCCGGGCAGAGGCCCACCGCGTCACCAGCACGGCGTAGACGAGGTCCACCAGGAAGATGGACGCGGAGAGGAAGTGCAGGAAGGACAGGCTGGGCAGCCAGGGCTCGGCCAGGCCGATGACGTAGTGACACTCGATGGACGTGCCGAGCGTCCCCACCAGCTTGCACCACGCCGCCGGCACCGACAGCCCGCGCCCTCCCTGGTGGCGGCGCTCGAAGAAGAAGAAGACGAAGGTCACGCTCATGACGAGGTTGATCATGAACGCGCCCACCAGCGCGAGGATGTCCCGGTACTGGAGATAGAAGGTGTAGAGCCCGATGCCCCCCAGCACCGTGGTGACCACCACGATCGGGTAGAAGTAGTTGCGCACCTCGGGGATGCGCTGCAACGAGGCCCCGTAGCGCAGCAACTGGTAGACGATGACCACGTCCACGAAGAACCAGATGCGGTCGAACGCAAGCCACAGCGGCACGGGATTCGGGATGACCCAGGACGCCAGGAACTCCCAAGCGAAGTTCAGGCAGATGGCGATCAGGGGCAACCCGTAGGCCCTATCCTTGAATCCCTGCCGGATGGCGAAGACGTAGGCGATGATCCAGAAGACGCAGCCAATCTCCCCGACGATGTTGAACCAGGAGAAGGGATCAAAGGCTCGCGGGTCTACACCCGCCGTCAGTGCGTTCAGTTCAGCGGAGGTCAAGAGCTTTCTCGCCAGAATGGGCCCCAATGTTTACTTGGAGGCCCGATGACTTGAGAGCAATACAGCATCAGGCTGACACTGAACACGAGGGATTGCCCCCGTGACCCTCAACGGGCGAGCGCGGCCTCGGTGGCCCTCAGCAGCGGCCCGGCGCTCACCGGCGCTCCCGTGGCGTTCGTCATCCACACGTCCGGCGTCAGCGCGCCCTGGCTCGCCATCCGCTCGAACTCCGCTCCCAGGTTGCCCGCCTTCTTCAGGTGCTCCTCGATCTGGAAGGCGATCAGGTGCCCCAGCGGATAGTCCGTCAGGTACAGGGGATAGGAGATCATGTGGCTGTAGATGCCGAGCAGCGGCGTGCCCTGCCCTCCCAGCACCGGCGCGTAGTACCGGTCCCACGTCTCCCGGGCGATGCGCACCACCGCCTCACGCAACTGCGCGGGCGTGGCATCCGGGTGCTCGTACAGCCAGTGCCACACCGCGAGGTCCACCAGCGCCACCCCGGCGATCTCCCACGTCTGCCAGAAGTCGTTGAGCACCCGCTCGCGCTCGCTGGCCGCGTCGGGCTTCGCCTGTCCCAGCAGCTCGAGGTCCCTCGCCTGGAAGACGAAGGCCAGCGCCTCGGTGAAGGCGTTGTTGGGCACCCCCGCCAGCAGCGTGTGGTCCACCGCGTAGAGCGAGAACACCTGCTCCACGTTGTGCCCCAACTCGTGCACCGCGATGTTGTAGCCCTTGTAATCCATGCCCTTGGGGCCCACCCGCGTGCGCAGCCGGGGGAAGTCCCCGCGCCGCATCGCCTGCATCGCGTGCCCCGCCCCGCGCGAGGGATCCACCCGGATGTGCGCCGCCAGGAAGGCCGCCTTCTCCTTCGAGAAGCCCAGCCCCTGGAGGATGCGCGGCATGTCCTTGGCGAAGGCGTCCGCCGTCGGGTAGCGCTGGCGCGTCAGCGTGTTCAGATCCTCCTCGGACAGCCTCCCGCCCGACTTGAAACCGGCGTACCACAGGTCCTGCGGCTCCAGCTTCCGCCCCAGCCGTGATTCGATCTCCTTCGCCACCCTCGGCACCAGCGGTGACGTCAGCACCTGCTCCAGCAACGCCTTCACCCGGGCCTCGGGCAGCTCGCGTCCCAGCTCGAAGCTGCGCGCGATCGCCGTGGGCGCCACCGGCACGTACGGATCCTCCATCCGCGCCGCGTGGAATTGCGCCAGCAGCTTCGCGTAGCGCACGTCCTCCTCGCGCTTGCCGTCCAGCACCACCGGGCGCCGGGGCGCCTCCTCCTCCACCTCCGCGGCCGGCGCCGCCTTCACCTCGTTGGTGAAGGGATTCCAGTCCACCCGCGGGTTGTCGATCACCGCCGCGGGGATCTCCTGCGTCACGATGCGCTCCATCACCTTGACGATCATCCGCTGCTTCGCCAGCCCCTCGGGATCCGCGTACCGGGACTTCAGCTCGTCGCGCAGGTTCCAGTGGCTGATCAGCCCCCGCCCCGAGGGGAAGAGCCGGCGGCCCTGCTCATCCAGCAGGTGGTGCATCCAGATGTTGTACTCGGCGATGTAGAGGTCCGCGTCCGCGCTCGCGCGCGTGGAGGCCTGCCGCACCTCGGCGGGCACGCGGCGGCTGAAGCGGCCGGTGAGCCGGGCCTCGGCCCACTGGCGGCGCGTGTAACCGGGGCCCTTCTCCATCCGCTCGGCCAGCGTGGTGAGCGGGAAGTTGAGCAGCGCCACGAAGGCCGCCTTCGCCCGGAAGAGATCCTCGGTGACGTGTGCACTCGGATCATACGCGGCCAGCAGCGGATCCACCGGCAGCAGCGGCCCGAGGTCCAGGTCCGTGGGCCGCCGCAGCTCCCGGCTGATCTCATACAGGTGGCCGTCGAGCTGCTCGAAGGCCGTCTCCAGCCGGGCCAGGGTGGCGTCGAGCTGCTTCTCGTCGGCGATGAAGTGCTCGCGCGCGAAGGCGGCCAGGTCCCCATCCTCCTCGCGCCAGAGCGCGGCCACCTGCTCCACGCCCCGCTCGATGCGGGCCCGCTGCGCCTCGCCATGACGGGAGACGAGCCCGGCCTTCAGGGCGGGGAGAGCGGCGGTGTGCTTCATGGGACGGGCCTCCGCGGGCGGAGCACCCGCCTGGACATGGGGCTGGCCGGACGCGCAGCCGAGCACGGTGAGCAGCGGAAACAACGCGGCACGCTTCAAGAGAAACCGGGACGGAGAGAGGGACACGCGAGGACTCCAGACATGAAAAAGGGCCCGGCCCCAGCGGGTCGGACCCTTTTCAGGAACAACGGACGAAGACAGGCGGGATTACGCCGCGCGGACGTTCTGCGCCTGCAGGCCCTTGGGGCCCTTGGTCACTTCGAACTCCACGCGCTGGCCCTCGGCCAGGGTGCGGAAGCCATCCATGTTGATCGCGGAGTGGTGGCAGAACACGTCCTCGCCACCGCCATCCTGCGTGATGAATCCGAAGCCCTTCGCATCGTTGAACCACTTCACGGTACCAGTTGCCATTCGCTCTTCTTCTTTCAGACAGACGGGCGCGGAAATCTGCCGCCCGCACCTGGCTGGTCGAGGCCCAACCAGGCGATCACGAATTTAAGCGGGGCCATCCACCGTGTCCACTCCCGGAGGGCCCTACCAGCCGCACTTCTGGCCCTTGTTCTGCTCCTGCAGCCAGGTGCGCAGCGGGGCGAAATACTCCAGCATCGCCGAGGCATCCATCTCCCGCTGGCCGGTGAGGGCCTGGAGCGCGTCGGGCCAGGGCTTGCTGGCACCCATCTCCAGCATGGCCTGGAGCCGCTGACCGGCCTCCTTGTTGCCGTAGATGGAGCACTCGTGGAGGGCTCCCTTCTGGCCGGCGGCCTGGCAGAGCGCGCGGTGGAACTGGAACTGGAGGATGCGCGCCAGGAAGTAGCGCGTGTACGGGACGTTGGCGGGGACGTGGTACTTGGCGCCCGGATCGAAGTCGTTCTCGGAGCGCTCCACCGGCGCGCGCACGCCCTGGTACTTCTCGCGCAGCGCCCACCAGGCCTTGTTGTAGTCCTCCGGCTTCACCCGCCCGGACAGCACCTCCCAGCGCCACTGATCCACCAGCAGGCCGAAGGGCAGGAAGGCCACCTTCTCCATGGCGTCCTTCATCTGCAGGTTGATGAGGCCCTTGTCCCCCTTGGGCACTTCCTTCAACAGGCCCGCCTGCTTGAGGTAGCCCGGGGTGATGGAGAGCGTGAGCGCGTCGCCCACGGCCTCGTGGAAGCCGTCATGGGCGCCCGCCTGATAGAGCACCGGGAGCTTGTAGTAGTACGTGTAGTAGTAGTTGTGGCCCAGCTCGTGGTGGATGGTGACCAGATCCTCCTCGGTGGGCTTGATGCACATCTTGATGCGCAGATCGTTGTCGTAGGTGATGTCCCAGGCGCTGGCGTGGCACACCACCTCGCGGTCGCGCGGCTTGGTGAACTGCGAGCGCTCCCAGAATGTCTGCGGCAGCGGCTTGAGCCCCAGCGAGGTGAAGAAGTTCTCGCCCATCTTCACCATGCGGAGGGCGTCGTAGTTCTGCCGCTTCAGCTCGGCGTCCACGTCCAGGCTGGGCTGCCCCTTGTAGGGCTCCACCAGGTTGTAGATGTTGTTCCACTCCTGGGCCCACATGTTGCCGAGCAGGTGCGCGGGGATGGCCTTGCCCGCGGGCACCTTGTCCTCGCCGTACTGCCTGGCCAGCCGGGCCCGCACGTAGCAGTGCAGATCGTCATAGAGGGGCTTCACCTGCCCCCACAGCCGCTGGGCCTCCTTCTCGAAGGCCTCGGGCGGCATGTCGTAGTTGGAGCGCCAGAGCGAGCCCGTGTCCGCGAAGCCGATCTCCTGGGCCCCCTCGTTGGAGAGCTGCACCAGCCGCTGGTAGAGCGGGCGCATCGGCGGCGAGATGCCGTGCCAGCCCGTCCAGGCCTCCAGCAGCTCGTCGTAGTTGCGGCTCCTGGCCATCACATCGGACAGCTCGCCCAGGTCCTTGCACTGGCCCTTGCCGTCCTTGCCGCAGTACTTGCCCTTGCCGTAGATGCCCTCGAGCTTCGCGGCGATGCCCGCCAGCTCCGCGCGCTTCTGCGCATCGCTCGGCGCGGGCAGCGCGGAGGACACGCGCAGCAGGTGCAGCGTGCGCGCGGTGTCGGCGTCCAGCCCCTGCACGTCCTTGAAGCGCGCCGCCTCCTTGATGGCCTGGTTGACGTAGCCGAGCACCTCCTCGTTCACCAGGGCCGCGTTGCGCTCGGTGTCATCGGTGATGTGCGTGGCCTTGATCCACTCGGCGGTGGCCTGCCGCGTCCACAGCCGCTTGAGCTCCTCGTTCACGCGGGTGGCGAACTGGCGCGCGTCCTCGGCCGTGGGCTGCGCGGCCGCGGCGGGCTTCTGAGGCTCCGCGGCGGGCGGCGAGGCGTTCGTCGCCGCGGGAGAACCGGCGGTGGTGCCATGCGCCGAGGGCGCACAGCCAGGGGTGGCGATGAGCGGAACGACCACGAGGGCCGCACGCAGGAGGGACTTGACGGGAGAGGTGCTGTTCATGGCGGGGCGAACCGTAGAGGAAGGCCCTCGGGAAACGCACCTGCAAAGTGACGGGGTGTTACGGAGCTGGCGCGGAGGGCGACAGAGCCGAGGCTTCTTGACGCAGTGCGAAGAGCGCCAGATCCTTGTCCTTCGCCTCCAGCATCAGGTCCGCCGGGCCGTCCAGCGCCGCCACCACCGCCCGGAAGTCCGCCGGGTCGATGCGGTCCGCGTGCGCCCCCGGCCTGCCCTCCGGCTTCTGGCTCGCCAGGTGGAACTTGGGCCGCAAGTCCAACGCGCGCCACGAGGCCGCCGATTCGCGCAGCAGTTCCTCCAGTGGCATCTCGGGAGTGGAGGGCTCGATGGCGTTGTGCAGGTTGTCCGCGAGCCACGGCAGTCCATGCTCCCGGGCCAGCGGGGCGACCTCGCGCGCGCTCCAGATCTTGTCGTCGTGCTCGATGACGATCCGGTTGCGCAGCTCCTCGGGCATGGCGTCCAGCATGCGGCGCGCGTTGTCCAGCGCCTCGGGACGGCTCGGCGCGGCCCCCCCGAGATGCAGGACCACCCGCGCCTCGGGCCCCTGTCCGAGCAGATCCAACACCCGAGCGCCATAGCGCAGCTCGGCGAGCGCGGCATCGCGCACCCGCTGGTGCACGGACGTCAGCGAGGCCGCCGCGGGCGAGGGATGCAGGGACAAGCGCTGGCGCGAGCGCCGGGCGATGTGACCGAGCCGATCGAAGTCGCGCGCCCGCGTCTTCCACCACTCGAGCGTGTTGACGGGATGCGAGCCGAACGGGATGAGCGACGAGCCGATGCGGAACAGTTCGATGCCGCGCGCCTCGTTGAAGAGGAGGATCTGCTCGAGGCTCGGAGAGGTTCAGCTCGATGAGCTCCTCCAGCCGCTGGGGCGTGGCACCGGCCAGCCGGCAGGTGTGGCTGGCCCCCAGGCCGAGCGAGAGGCAGTTGGCGACATAGCCGAGACGGTAGGTAGAAAGTCCTTCTTGCACCCCTCTAGGATTCGTACGGGGAGCGAAACGTCGCACCACCCGGCCGAACCCGCCCGATGGGCACCCGGCCCACCTTCCCCACCCTCGAGCCCCCACCTCCCTCGCCCTCCGGGAGAGGGCTGGGGTGAGGGTATCGGGCCTCCCGGGTTGAGCCCCTGAGGAGGGCCCGTGATAAGAGGGGCCCCGATGTCCCTGCTCCACCGCGCCCTCCCCGCCCTGCTGCTGACCTCCCTGCTCGCCTGTGGTCCGAGCGGCCCCGACGACTGCTCCCGTTACGGCATCTCGCTCTCTCCACCGCCCGCGAGCGCAAGGCACCTCACGTGCTCGAGCACCGCGTGTGGAGACGGCCAGAACCCGCCCACGAGTGGAGACCACTGCAGCAGCACCCTGTCCTGCCGGGTCCACGACACCGAGCAGAACCGGTGCGTGTGGCTGCACAACCTGGAGCACGGGCACGCGGTCTTCCTCTACAACTGCCCCGAGGGCTGCCCGGACATCGTCGCCACCCTGGCCTCCCTGCGGCAGGAGGCGAAGGCCGGCGGCAACGGCGTGATTCGCGCCATCGTCGCCCCGGACTCGCGGATTCCCACGCGCGTGGCCGCCGTCCTGTGGCGGCGCTCCTGGGGTGGAGACGCGCCGGACGCGGACGCCATCCGCTGCCTGATGCAGCACCAGGACGCCGAAGCCCCCGAACCCGAGCTCGCCTGCCTGCCATGAGCACCGCCCCCACCTCCGAGCGCGTCCGCGCCATCGACTGGCTGCGCGGCATCGCCGTGCTGTTCATGGTCCAGTGCCACGCGCTGGTGCTGCTGACCCCCGAGCTGCGCCAGAGCAAGACGACGAAGTACCTGCTCATGCTCGACGGGCTGGTGGCCCCGGCCTTCCTCTTCTCCGCGGGCTTCGCGCTCGCGCTGCTGCTGGTCCGCAGCGCCTCGAGCGGCAAACAGCTCGATCGGCTCGGGCGCAACCTGCGCCGGGCCCTGCAGGTGCTCGGCGTGGCCACGCTGGTCAACTGGATGTGGTTCCCCCTCTTCCGGGAGCCGAAGTGGCTGGTGCGCCTGGACATCCTCCACTGCGTGGGGCTGTCGCTGCTGCTCGTCCTGCCCGTGGCGGTCTGGCTGGCCTCTCGTCCCCGGGTGCTGCGGGGCGTGGCGCTGGCGCTGGCGCTCATCGTCTTCTTCCTCTCGCCGCTGGGCGAGGCCGTGCAGGGGCCGTGGGCCTACGTGCTCAACAAGTCCACCGGGGCCGTCTTCCCCCTGCTGCCGTGGCTCGGCTTCACCTGGCTCGGAGCGTACGCGGGGACGGTGGCCGGCGAGCAGGGCCGCGCGGGGCTCGTCCGGGCCCTGCAATTCCTCATCGGGCTCGGGCTCGCCGGCTGGCTGGCGGCGGAGCCCCTGCGGAATCTGTACCCGGAGCACCGCTTCTTCGTCACCAACCCCTCCAACGCGGCCGAGCGATGGATGTGGGTGAGCCTCGTGCTGCTCGGGCTGATGGCGCTGGAGCGGCGGACGGCCTCGAATGCCGAGCCCTCCCGGGTGCGCCGCTTCGTGGAGACGTTCGGCACGGCGTCCATGTCCGCGTACTTCTTCCACGAGGCGCTGCTGTACTTCCACATCTTCGGCTTCTCCTTCGAGAAGGTGTGGGGCGGCCGCAGCGGCTGGGGCCAGTACGCGCTGCTGACGGGGGTGCTCATCGCCGTGACGTACGGACTGTGCGTGGGGCTGGATGCGGCCCGGAACGCCGTGCGCCGGGCGGGCCGGTTCCTCGTGGAGACGCTCTCCGGGGCCTTCGGGGAAAAAATCGCGCGGACTGAATAAACCCAAATCGAGGGTGGTGCGTTTCGAGCCTCCGTTCCCACGGAAGCAACCGGAGCGCACATGTCCTCGACCAAGCTGAACCGTCTGACCCGCTGGGGGAGCGCCGCCCTCGCCCTGAGCCTCGTTCCCGCGTGCAGCACCTCGCCCGGCAGCAGGGCTTCTTCCATCGAGTGGCAGTCCCAGCCGCGCGAGCGCTCGAAGGCCGAAGCGCCCGCCCCAGAGGCCGGGCTCGCGCAGGCCGAGACCGAGGCCGCTCCGGTAGATGATGCCGTGTACGAGAAGGCCGAGGCCTCCGACGCGAAGGCCGACGTGGCCATGCCGAGCCCGAAGCAGGTGCCCGCCAAGCCCGCCGGTGCCATGGCCCCCGTGGAGAGCCGCCGCGAGGCGATGGCCGTCATGAAGCGCGCCGAACCGATGGCCGGGGTGGCCGTGGCTCCCGCCTCGCCGCCGCCTCCTCCTCCGTCGAGGTCGATGCCGCCCGCGGGGGGCATGCCCATGCAGCAGCCGGAGCCCCAGTCGCAGGGCAACAGCTTCGCCCACCACGCCGCCAACGCCTTCACCGAGACGGCCAAGGACCGGTTCTCCACCTTCGCGGTGGACGTGGACACGGCGTCGTACGCGGTGTCTCGCCGCTACCTCAACCAGGGTGCCCTGCCTCCGCACGCGGCCGTCCGGGTCGAGGAGTTCGTCAACTACTTCAAGTACCGCTACACGCCGCCCGAGCAGGGCGCCTTCACGGTGCACCTCGAGGGAGCGCCCTCGCCCTTCAACGCGAACCGCCAGTTCGTGCGCGTGGGTGTGCAGGGCAAGGTCGTCTCGCGCTCGCAGCGCAAGCCCGCGCACCTGGTCTTCCTGGTGGACACCAGTGGCTCCATGAGCCAGCAGGACAAGCTGCCGCTGGCCAAGGAGGCGATGAAGCTGGCGGTGAAGAACCTCAACGAGAACGACACGGTGGCCATCGTCACCTACGCGGGCAGCACGCGGGATGTGCTCTCGCCCACCCCCGCCACCAACCTGGAGAGCATCTACAAGGCCATCGACACGCTGGAGTCCGGCGGCGGCACGGCCATGGGCTCGGGCATGCAGATGGCGTACAAGCACGCGGTGAAGAAGGCGTCGGGCAACGCGGTGTCGCGCGTGGTGGTGCTCACGGACGGTGACGCCAACATCGGCCCCAACGTCTCCGCGGACGCCATGCTCAACAGCATCCAGGGTTACGTGAAGGAGGGCGTCACCCTGTCCACCATCGGCTTCGGCATGGGCAACTACCGGGACGACCTGATGGAGAAGCTGGCCAACAAGGGCAACGGCAACTGCTTCTACATCGACAGCTACAAGGAGGCGAAGAAGGTCTTCGAGACGCAGCTCACCGGGACGCTGGAGGTCATCGCGAAGGACGTGAAGATCCAGGTGGAGTTCGATCCGAAGGTGGTGAGCCGCTACCGGCTGGTGGGCTACGAGAACCGGGACATCGCGGACAAGGACTTCCGCGACGACAAGGTGGACGCGGGGGAGATCGGCGCGGGCCACAGCGTGACGGCGGTGTACGAGGTGGAGCTGACGGGCGAGAAGGCGCCGCTGGGCACGGTGCGCATCCGCGCCAAGGCGCCCAACGGTACGGAGGCGGCCGAGCAGGCCTTCCCCTTCGAGCAGAAGATGCTGCGGGCGACGCTGGATGGGGCCTCGGCGGACTTCCGCTTCGCGCTGGCGGTGGCGGCCACGGCGGACGTGCTGCGCGGCAGCCCGAGCGCCCAGGGGTGGAACCTGGCCACGGTGCAGAAGCTCGCCGAGGGCGCCATCGACGGCCAGACGGACCGCGAGGAGTTCACGAAGCTGGTGGTGCGGGCGCGCGGCCTGCTGGGTAGCTCCATGGCCCGCGACGGCCGCTGAGCCAGGAGCGTCAGGAAGCGGCCGCAGCTGATTCGCGCCGCAGCCAAATCAACGGGCCCCGGGTTCCCAGGAACCTGGGGCCTTTTCGTTTTCCAGCGAGCGAACCGCGGCCAGGCACTGGAGACACTGCGCGAAGAGGCTCGACTGTGTACGGCGGTCAGCGGATCCTCAGGAGGTCCATTCGAGAAGAATCCACGCCTCCGCAGCCGGCAATCGAGAAACGAATATGCCTGGACACATCACGTGGCTTTGCACATTCGCCGTGTTGCTCTCGATTCTGTCGGGATGTTCTCCCCGCAGCACAAGAACCCGAACCATCGTCACGGGGAAGATCGAGCCAAGACAAATCCACTACGTCACGACTGTTGAGCACACCGAGGAGGAGCCAAGCGGCTGGCGTGCGACCTGCATACACATCAACATTCAGAGAAAGAACACGGGAGAGGCGTTTCTCTGCAAATTTGGCGTTGAGGTACCCATGCAAAATGACAAAGGCCCCATTTCGCTCCCACTTGCGCAGCGAATCACGGTGGAGCGAATCCACGAGGCGGCCCGAAGCGTCTTCGGTTCCGCCACACCAGAATCCCCTCTTGGCATGTTGTGTCAAACCCTCAAAACAACGCTCAAGCCCCTGCTGAGCGCATCCATTGGTGGTTCGCGCGTGAATACGGAGTGCCATCGAAAGACCATTCCGGTTCAATTTGGCGAATCCGCTCCTTGAGCCCATGCCCTTCTCGCTCGAGCAGCTACTCGCCATTGCGCAAGACTACTGGCGCCCAGACAAGGATTATTACCTCCGGCAGGAAAAGAGCCCTGAGGCATTTAGACTTGAAGAACGGTGGGAGCAGGCGCTTGAAAGGCTTGATCGATGGCATGCGTTCTTGCGTGACCTCCGGCAAGAGCTTCCTGACTTCACCATCGGGGACGGCACCGCGACACCTGACGCCTGCTTTCGTTGTGTCGCCTACCCCGCCAAGGGCCGCCCGATGCCGCCTCACAACTGGATCGTCGTTGGTTGTGTCAGCATCCTGGCGCCCATCTACATCGTTTACGGTGTGAAGTATGGCCGCGTGGGCAACAGAACGGGGCTCAATCCCAGGGTGGTCTTCGAGCCGTTCCCTTCAGAGATGCAGCTTCCGGCCGACCTCATTGCCAGGAAGATCGAGGAAACCTTCGGGATCAGCAAGCTTCCGCGAGAGATCGCGGAAACTCCTGTCCCGCTCTTCGTGAAATGGGTGGAGCCGCCAGAGACCACGCTGTTCCATGCCCTTTTCACGAACGAGCCAGCCAACGTGCCCTGATTCCAGGGTCAGGGGCTGCGCCACAAGTCCCAGCCGGCGCACGCCCGCTGACCCCGGTGCCACCCACGGGTGCTACTGCGCCGTCCACCGCGAGCGCGGCGCCGGTGACGAAGGACGCCGCGCCCGAGCCCCACGTTCCGGCCGGATGCACTCCCGGTGATAAAGAAGCCCGCCGGGAGGAAGTTTTCATGCCTGCCTGGCACGCGGGCGCCCACTGGTCCCCGTCCCCGCGTCCTCCCCCTCGCCGGGCCCCTCGGGGGGTTCACTTCTGTGGCGACACACGGCCCTCTTGATGTAGGGTCCGCCCCACCTGAGGAGCGCTGCAACGGGGGTCCTCCCCGCCAGGCTCAGGTTCTTGCAACGGCGCTCGCTGACTCGTGGCTGGATGCCCGGGAGGCGAGCAGGTTCCGTCTGCCACATCCAGCCCCTGCCGAGGAGCACTGCATGCGGGCTGCAATCGATCTGACCAAGTTCACCGACTACCGCGTCGCCGACATCAAGCTGGCCGACTGGGGCCGCAAGGAGATCGCGATCGCCGAGACCGAGATGCCCGGTCTCATGGCCATCCGCGACGAGTTCGCCAAGACCCAGCCCCTCAAGGGCGCTCGCATCGCTGGCTCGCTCCACATGACGATCCAGACCGCGGTGCTCATCCAGACCCTGGAGGCGATCGGCGCCGAGGTCCGCTGGGCCTCCTGCAACATCTTCTCCACCCAGGACCACGCCGCGGCCGCCATCGCCGCCGGCGGCACCCCCGTGTTCGCCCACAAGGGCGAGTCGCTCGAGGAGTACTGGGAGTACACCCACCGCATCTTCGATTGGGCCGACGGTGGCACGCCCAACATGATCCTCGATGACGGCGGCGACGCCACGCTGCTCATCCACCTGGGCACCCGCGCCGAGAAGGATCTCTCGGTGCTCGACAACCCTGGCAGCGAGGAGGAGACCATCCTCTTCGCCTCCATCAAGAAGCAGCTCGCGGCCAGGCCCGGCTGGTACTCGAAGATCCTCAAGAACATCCAGGGCGTCACCGAGGAGACCACCACGGGCGTCCACCGCCTGTACCAGATGGCCAAGGATGGGAAGCTCGCGTTCCCCGCCATCAACGTCAACGACTCGGTGACCAAGTCCAAGTTCGACAACGTCTACGGCTGCCGCGAGTCCCTGGTGGACGCCATCAAGCGCGCCACCGACGTGATGATCGCCGGCAAGGTGGCCGTGGTGTGCGGCTACGGGGATGTGGGCAAGGGCTCGGCGCAGGCGCTGCGCGGCCTGCAGGCCCAGGTGTGGGTGACCGAGATCGATCCCATCTGCGCGCTGCAGGCGGCGATGGAGGGTTACCGGGTCGTCACCATGGAGTACGCGGCGGACAAGGCCGACATCTTCGTGACCGCCACGGGCAACTACCAGGTCATCACCCACGATCACATGAAGCGGATGAAGAACAACGCGATCGTGTGCAACATCGGCCACTTCGACAACGAGATCGATGTGGCGGGCCTCAAGCAGTACAAGTGGGAGAACATCAAGCCGCAGGTGGACCACATCATCTTCCCGGACAACAAGCGCATCATCTTGCTGGCCGAGGGGCGTCTGGTGAACCTGGGCTGCGGCACCGGCCACCCCAGCTACGTGATGAGCTCCTCCTTCGCCAACCAGGTGCTGGCGCAGGTGGAGATCTTCACCAACCCGGGCAAGTACAAGCCGGGCGTGTACACCCTGCCGCGGCACCTGGATGAGAAGGTGGCCCGCCTCCAGCTCACCAAGCTGGGCGCGATGCTGTCCGAGCTCACCGATGCTCAGGCGAAGTACATCGGCGTCTCCAAGCAGGGTCCCTTCAAGGGCGACCACTACCGCTACTAGAGACCCGCTCTCCAGATGAGGTAGCAAGGGCCCCGGCCGCCATCAGGCGAGCCGGGGCTTTTTCTTGGGGGTCGCCCATGACCGTCCGTTTCAATCACACGATCGTCGCCGCGAAAGACAAGGTGCGTTCCGCGCAATTCCTCGCCGAGCTCCTCGGGCTCCCCGAGCCGCAACCCCTCGGGCACTTCATGGCGGTCAAGCTGTCGGATGGGGCGACGCTCGACTTCATCGACACCACCACCGACATCACCGGCCAGCACTACGCATTCCTCGTGTCGGACGACGTGTTCGACTCGCTGATCGCCAAGATCCGCGAGCGCGGCATCGAGCACTGGGCGGACCCGCGCGGCCAGCACCGCGGTGAGATCAACACCCACGACGGGGGCCGCGGGGTCTACTTCCAGGATCCCTCGGGTCATTACATGGAGGCCATCACCGTTCCCTACGGAGGCTGGTGACGGCTCGCCCCAGAAAAGAATCGGGGAGGAGCCGCCCCCCAGCAGCCCCTCCCCGACGTGCTTCCCTTCCCCCACTGCCCCCGAAGACTTCCCTGCCCCCTGTACTGTCTCAGCCCCGCCCAACCCCGACCGACCCGCCGCCCTCGACCACCCCGCCCAACCCCAACCACCCGCCCGTCCTGCCCCGTCCAACCCAACCGCCCTGCCCCGCCAACTTCTCGTGCGGGACGTAGAGCATCCCGCGTGCCAGCAGGTCCCCAGGGACAGGTGCGTGTCATTTCAAGGCTTTATCTCCAAGCCTCGAGCAGCACCCGCCCCGGAGCCGGTAAGACTTACGAGGCCTCCGGCGCCGTGACGAGCTGGAGGATCCCTTCGGGGAGGCGCCCAACGACCTGCCGCTCATGGCGCTCGCGCGCAGCGCCGAAATCAGCCTGCTGGAGGCGCTCGGCGAGCCACTCCCGGAGCCGCTGCGCCCTCATGACTTCATCCCGAGCCGCGAGCACCCACGCCGCCTCGCTGGGGCTCGGCCCGGGAGCTTCCCAACCATCCCAGGAGTTCCTTCACCGCCGTCTCGCCACTGTGCCGCACCTGCTCATCCAGCCGCGCTCCGACCCCGCGGGCCTGTCCCTCCAGCCGCAAGACTTCCTGGAAGGCCCTCTTGAAGGACTCCCGGGTCAGCTCCTGGATGCGCAGCCTCACGGCGACGCCCGCGGACACGAGCGCCTGGGCGTTGACCTCCTGCTCCTCGAAGATGGGAATGGCGATGGTGGGCCTGCCCGAGCGCGCCGAGGCGGCGCAGTGGCCCGCGCCTCCCTGGTGGACGATGACGGACACCCGCGGGAAGAGCCAGCTATGGGGAAAGCGCTTCCCCATGTACCACTGGGGATTCTGGAGGATGGGGTCCTCGAGCATGAAGTCGAACGTGTGCTCGAGCAGGATGGCGCGGATGCCCAGCTCCTGGACGGCACCCAGCATGGCGTGGGCGGCCTGCCGGGCCTGGGCGAGAGGAAGGAACTGCAGCAGCGAGAAGCTGCCGAACCCGATGTAGATGATGGGCTGCTCTCCGCTCCGGCGCAGGAAGTCGCTGAGCGCCTCGGGCACGGCCTCCGTCTCTTCCTGACTGGGCGGCAGCAGCGGCCCGGGGTTGAAATACCAGGGAGGGAGGTCCTTGTGCGGCACGGGCATGAGCGTGCTCGAGTAGGCCTGGATCGCGGGGTACTGCCAGAACCCGCGGCCGAAGAAGTAGCTCAGCGCCGGACGCGCACTCAGGCCATGCACGCGCCGCAGCCGGCGCAGCACGGGCCCCTCCAGGAAGATGCGCATGAAGGAAGGGAGCGTATAGGACAGCCAGTTGAGGAAGCCTCCCTTGTCACCCGTGCCCACCATGGGGCAGAGCCGCTCGGTCGTCGCGGTGAAGAGCGGGGTGTAGCGCAAGACGAACAGGGGGAGCCGGTGCTTGTCCGCCGCCAGGATTCCCACGTTGAGGGCGAACTCATTGACGATGAGGACGTCGGCCTTCGCGCGCGTCACCATCTCATCGAACTGTCGCAGGTAGGCCGGGGTGTGCTCGGCGACATGGCGGAAGAGGTAATAGATGCCCCGCGGCCCCGATTTGCCCTGGAGCTGGACGGTGACGACGTCCTCCGTGTGGTCCTCTTCCTGCGCGAAGAGCTCGCTCTCCTCCAGGCCCAGGCTGAGGCCCGCCTCGCGGTAGCGCTCGCGGACGTTGATGAGCACCGAGTGGCCCTCGCGCTTGAGTTGTTGCGCGAGCACGGCCAGGGGTTGGAAGTCTCCCCGGCTCCCCCAATAGAAGAGGGCGAAGCGGAGCTTTCCACTTGGGGGCCGCACCACCTCCTGCTCCGCCCAGGGGCCGCTCGCGCTCCGGCGGGAACGCAGGTCGTCGCGGTAGAGGAGATAGAGGAAGGCGGTGAGCGACACGAGCACCACCGCGAGGGTGGCCACTCCTCCCGCGAGCACCGTGAGGATGACGGAACCAACTGACGCCATGGGACCTCCGCGAGGTCTTCAGCTCCCCGGCCAACCAGAAGGCCGATGTCTCGTTCCCCAGCGCTGCGACAGGGTGGAGCGTGGACGGATGCTTCTAGCATTCGCGCCAAAAGAATCGGGGAGGAGCCGCCCCCCATGGCAGCCCCTCCCCGAAGTACTTTTCCCGTCCCCCAACTGCCCCCGAAGACTCCCCTACCCCCGTCCTGCCCGTACTGTCTCAGCCCCGCCCAACCCCGACCGACCCGCCCGTCCTGCCCCGACCCGCCCACCCAACCCCGACCGACCCGCCCATCCAACCCCGACCAACCCGCCCGTCCTGCCCCGACCCGCCCTGCCCCGCTGACTTCTCGTGCAGGAGCTAGAGCATCCCGCGTGCCAGCAGTCTCCCCGGGCCAGATGCGTGTCACTTCAAGGGGTTATGGCGAGACCACGGACAGCACCGGCCCCGGAGCCGGTAAGACTTACGAGGCCTTCGGTACCGGGACGGAGGGTTGGAGGGCCGAGGGCGAGTCTCCCCGTGCGCCCGGCCGCGGTCCTCAGCGCTTGCGCGCGGCGCGCTGGATCTTCACCGGCGGGGTGAGCTTCTGCCCCTCCGCGGGCGCCTGCTGGATGGCGCGGACCACGTCCATGCCCTTCACCACCCGGCCGAACGCACCGAAGCCCTGGCCATCCGGGTTGCGCTTGCCCCCGAAATCCAGCTCGGGCTGGTCGCCGATGCAGATGAAGAAGTCCGACACGGCGGTGTCGGGCGTGTCACGCGCCATCGAGAGCGTGCCGTCCTGGTGCTTGATTCCTGTCACGCTCGTGCGCTCGAGGGTGATCGGCGGGCGCTGCTCGGACTCGCGGGCGGGATTGACGCCGCCCTGGATGACCTCGATCTTCACCTTGTTGTTTGGCTGATTGTCGGGCTTCACGGTGCGGTGGAACACCCCGCCGTCGAAGAAGCCGCCGTCCACGTAGACGAGGAAGTTGCGCACCGTCTGGGGCGCTCGGGCCTCGTCGAGCTCCATTTCGATCTCGCCCTTCTCCGTCTGGAACACCACCCGCACCAGCTTCGCCGGCTCCGGTCTGGCGGCCTTCTTCGGTGGCGCGGCATGGGCGGTGGGCGCGAGGGCGAGCAACACGGCGAGGCAGGCGGAGGGGAACAGGTTCATGGGCAGCTCCAGGGCACCGGACGTGGGTCACAACGGTCCATTCGTCATCCATCCTGCCCACCGCGCAGCCGGACAGGAAGGCGTGAGCGTGAACGCCCCCCCGTCACAGGTCTCCCTCTCCTCTTCTGTCTCCCCCGGAGGAGGAGGTGGTGGCTGTCCGCCGATCAGGCCCGGCGAGCGTCTGGCCACAGGCCAGCACCCTGGAGATCCAGGAGGCGCATGCTGACAGAGAGAGCCATGGAGTGGGCGGGAGGAGCGGATGAGCAGGGACGCCAATCAGGAGAGCGAGGGCCTGCCCAGGCAAGACGTGTTGGACTCCGAGGCCTCCGAATTCGAGGACCCGGTGCTGCGGCGGGTGCTCCATGTCGAGCTCCCACCGCGGTTGCCAGAACCCGGGGAGCGATTCGGAGGACCCGAGGGCCGACGCTACGAGGTGCTCGGGCAGGTGGGCCGCGGCGCCATGGGACAGGTGTTCCGCGCCCGGGACGAGGTGCTGCACCGGGAGGTGGCCCTCAAGTTCCTCGCCCCTCGCTCGGGGCTCTCCGAGGCGGCCCTGCGCGAGGCCCGCGCGGTGGCCCGGTTGGATCATGAGAACATCGTCCGCATCTTCGACGTGTCCGAATGGTGCGGCACTCCCGGCGGCGCCCGGGTTCCCTTCCTGGTGATGGAGTACCTGGAGGGCGAGTCGCTCGCGGCGCTGTTGCGGCGGCACCGGCCCGGCCTGAAGCAGGCACTGGACATCCTGGGCGCGGTGGCCAAGGGGCTCACCCACGCGCACGAGCGCCACCTCATCCACCGCGATCTCAAACCCAGCAACATCTTCATCACCCGCCAGGGCACGGTGAAGCTGCTCGACTTCGGCCTGTGTCATCGGGTCGCCGCGAGCGGCCCCGCGGCGCCGCACCTGCCCACCGCGGGGACTCCGGCGTACATGGCTCCCGAGCAATGGCGGGGCGAGCCGCAGGACACGCGCACCGACATCTGGGCGGCCGGGGTGGTGCTCTTCGAGATGCTCACGGGGGCGCTGCCCTTCCCGGCCTCCACGCTGGCGGCCCTGCGCGAGCGGGTGACGTCCGCGGAGCCCTCGCCCGCCGTGCGCGCGAGCCGGCCGGACCTCCCCCGCGAGGTGGAGCTCCTGGTGGCCACGGCGCTGGCCAAGGATCCGTCCCGGCGCTTCCCCTCGGCTCGGGAGCTGCGCGAGGAGTTGCGCGAGCTGCAAGGCCGGCTCCTCGAGACCGGACACGAGGCGCCACCCGCCACCGCCCTGCAGCGCCGGCAGGTGACGCTGGTGTCCTGCGTGCTCACCCGGCCCGACGGAGTGGGAGGGCCGCCCGCCGCCGAGGATCCGGGCGAGCTGGAGGCCGCCTTCCACGAGACGTGCGCGAAGACGATTCACAAGCACGGGGGCTCCATCCCCTTGTCCCTGGGAGACGAAGTGCTCGCGTGCTTCGGGTGGTCCCAGGTGCGGGAGGACGACTCGGAGCGGGCGGTGCGCGCGGGGCTGGAGTTGGTCCGGAGCGCGGGCGCGGCGCTCCCCGGCATGGCCGTGAAGGTGGGCATCCACACGGACATGGTGGCGCTGGACGAGCAAGCCCCCGGGCAGCGCGGTGGGCTCGTCATCCGGGGACAGGCTCCGAAAGTGGCGGCCTGGCTCGCTCGGCAGGCCCGGCCGGGCGAGGTCCTCCTGGGCGAGGCGACGTGGAAGAGCGTCCGCGAGACGTTCGAGACCACGGCGCTCGGGCCCCGCACCTTCGAGGGACTGTCGGGGAGCCAGAGCGTGGGCCTCCACCGCGTGTCGCGCGAGCACGAGGAGGATGCCCGCTTCGAGCGGATGCGCGCCGCCGGCGGTGGCCTCACGCCGCTGGTGGGCCGGAGCGCGGAGCTGGCGTGGCTCCTCGCCCTCTGGGAGCAGACCGAGCGGGGACAGGGTGCCTTCGTCCTCGTCAGCGGCGAGGCGGGCCTCGGCAAATCGCGCCTCATCCGGGAGCTGGGCGAGCGCATTCCCGCGGAATCGGCCACCCGCGTGCGCTTCCCATGCGGGTCCCGCTCCGGCACCACCGCCCACCCGCCCCTCCACGGGCTCATCGAGGCGCTGCTCCAGCTCCCCCCTGGAGAGGAGCCGCGGGCGTGGGAGAAGCGGCTGGGTGCCCTGGGCACTGGCGAGGAGCACGTGCAGCTCATCGGCCAGTTCCTCGGCCTGCCCACCGCTCCGCACGTCCCGGTGCGCCAGCTCACCCCCCAGCGGCGCAGGGAGAAGGCCTTCGAGGCGGTGGTGGAGCTGACGTCGCGCATGGCGCGCCAGCGGCCGGTGCTCGTCTTCGTGGCGGATCTGCACCAGGCCGATGCGTCCGTGCTGGAGTTCTTCTGCTTCCTGCTGGAGCGCATCGAACGGGCGCGGGTGCTCGTCGTCTTCAGCACGCGCCCCGAGCTGCGTCTGGGCTGGCCGCGGCGGCCCTGGCTCCACCACCTCTCCCTGGACCGGCTCCCCCCGGAGCAGGCCGCGGCGCTGGTGAGGGAGACGGCCCGGGGCAGGACGCTGCCCGAGGACACGGTGCAGGCCCTGGTGAAGAGGACGGACGGCATTCCCCTCTTCATCCGGGAGATGACGCGCATGGTGCTGGAGGGAGGCGCGGCGGCGTCCATCCCCGTCACCCTGCACGAGCTGTTGCTGGCGAGGCTCGACATGCTCCCCTCGCGTCAGAAGTCCCTGCTGCAGCTCTGCGCGGTGGTGGGGTGGGACGTCACGCGGGAGTTGCTCTCGGCGCTCTCGGACCGCGACGAGGCGGCCTTGCGGCGCGAGCTCGCCGGCCTGGTGGAAGCGGGGTTCCTCCGCGAGGAGGGCACCAAGCCCACGTACTCCTTCCGGTACGCCCTCACCCAGGAGGTGGCCGCCCACTCGCTGACGCGAAGCGCGCGGCGGCAGCACCACCGGAAGATCGCCCGGGTGCTGGAGGAGCGGTTCCCCGAGGTGGTGGAGGCACGGCCCGAGGTGCTCGCCTACCACCACGCGGAGGCGGGAGAGCCGGAGTGGGCCCTCCCCTACCAGGTCCGGGCCGGGCTGCTGGCCAGCCAGCGCTCGTCCCTCCAGGAAGCGGTGAGCCATTACACGCGGGCCCTGGAGCTGCTGCGGGGCCTGCCTCATGCCGAGCGGCTCGTCCACGAGGAGCTGCGCATCCTGCTGGCCCTGGGCCCTCCCCTGACGCACCTGCGGGGCTACCGCTCGCCCGAGGTGGAGCGGACGTATGCCCGGGCACGCAAGCTGCTGTTCCGCGTGGGAGACGCCCTGACGGAGCTCGACCTGTCCCCCTGGGGCCCCTTCACCTATTCCCTCGCGCGAGGCGAGTTCCGTCAGGGTCACGAGCTGGCCGGGTTGCTCGTGGAGCTGGGCGAGCGCCATCACGATCGGGTGTTGCTCATCCTCGGCCACCGGATGAGGGCCATCGGCTTCGCCGCCTGGGGGCGGATGCGCGAGTCCCTGGACGCCCTGGAAAGCGCCATGGCCTGCACCCGCTTCGAGGCTCGAGCAGCACCGGCGGATCGCCGCGCGGCACGGGGCGGATCCATGGACGACGGCCCTGGCCTATGCGGCCTTCATCCACTCGGTGCTCGGCCAGCCCGAGGAGGCCTGGAGGTACAGCCGCGGAGCCCTGGAGATGGCCCACCACATCGGCCATGCGCAGACCCTGGCCTATGTGTTGACGTTCCTGGCCATGGGCAGCCAGATCCGCCATGAGCCGGAGCCCACCTTGAAGTGGGCGCAGCAGCTCCAGGCCCTCGCCAACGAACGCAGCTTCTGGATCTGGGGCTCGTGGGCCCCCATCCTCGAGGGATGGGCCCGCGCCTGGCTCGGGCAGCCCCGGGTGGGTGTGGCGCTCATCGAGCGGGAAGCTCGCGAGCTGGAAGGAGCGGGGCATCCGTCTGGGGGTGCCCAACGGTCTGGGTCTGCTCGCGGAGCTCCACCTGAAGCTGGGGCAGTTCGAGGAGGGGCTGGCCGCGGTGCACGAAGCGCGGGCGGAGCAGCACGCCACGGGAGAGCGCACCTACGAGGCCGAGCTGTACCGCGTGGAGGGCGAGCTGCTGCGCGCCACGGGAAGGGAGCGCAAGGCGAGGTCCCGCTTCATCCACGCCATCGAGACGGCGCACAAGCAGGACGCGGGGCTCTTCGAGCTGCGCGCGACGTCGAGCCTGTGCCGCCTGCTGCGGGACATGGGGCGGCTCGATCTGGCCCGGCAGGTGCTGCAGCGGGCGCGCACCCGGTTCGGCGAGCACCTCGATTCCCCCGACCACCGGGAGGCCAGCGCGTTGATGAGGGAGCTCCTGGAGTGCGCCTATCAGGGCCGCTGCGATTCCAGCGCGCTCCACCGCTGACGCACCCACCGCCGGAGGTACTCCACCTCCTCGTCGAAGGTGGTGAAGTCCGTGCGGGTCCGCCACCGGAAGAAGTCCAGGTACTGCTGCCTCCAGTGCACCTCGTCACGGCGGGCGGCGGGAGCGATCTCGCGCGCGTACTGATCGATCAGCCCGAGCACCACCTCGGCGCGCAGCTCCCCCTGGAGCAAAACCCGGTAGCGCTCGCGCAGCGGCCCGGCGATGGCAGGGTCCTCCAGCATCCGGGCGAAGAGCCGGTTCCTGCTGGCATAGGTGGTGCGGTCCTCCGGCTCGTTGCGCCGCGTGTCCCAGTTCTGGCCGAAGCTGGCATCGAGATCCCACGGAATGGGACGCCAGCGCCCTCCCCGGGCCCGGTAGTGGTACGCGTTCTTCGCCACCGAGTCGTTGGCGGTCACGAGCGTGGCGAAGATCCACCAGTCCTCGTACTCGCGAGCCTCCATCCACGCGTCGCGCTCCACCCGGAAGCGCTCCGGGCCCGAGTCGGCCACGAAGGCGGTGAACGCGGCGATGCTGTCATGGGCACCGGGACCCGACTCGGGGATGCCCGCCTTCTTCTCGAAGCCCTGGTGCAGGTAGCGCTTGGGCTCATGCGTCTCGTACGTGAGCCGAGAGAAGTTCGCGTCATCGCCGTCCGCCTTGAACAGGTCTCCATCCCTGTCCAACCCCTGGGCCGCGAGCAGGTGCGCGTTGAGGTGATCCACCACCGCGTACAGCCCCATGTACCGCCCGTTCACGTAGACGATGGCGCTGAAGGTCTTCACCTGGATGTGGTCCGGCGCCATGCGGTTCCACAGCGTGAAGGCGAGCCGGTGCCGCAGATAGGAGTTGTCATTGAAGGGGCTGACGAGCACCACCTTGCGCCGGCCGGTGAACCCCTCGGCGAGAAGGGGCTCGTCGAAGGGGGCGTCCCGGGAGAAGTCGAGGGTGTAGCTGCGCTTGGGGAAGTGGCGGGAGGTATCGCCGCGGAAACGGAGCTGCACGGGCAGGCAACGCCCCCGGTAGACGAGCCGGGCCTGGTAGTCGCGCTCCTCGTCCGGAAGCGACTCGGAGACGAACAGGTTGAACACGGGCAACCCGTCCTCCTCGGCCCGTGTCTCCACCGCGACGGAACCGGCCTCGTGGGACCCGGGGGCCTGACACTCCGCGGGCAGCGCTCCCGCCCATCCGCTCGTGGAAGCGCACGACAGCAGACCCCCGATCGCCGCGAGCCACCACAAGCCCGCGGCACCCCGCGCGTCCCTCGCCATGCTGTCCTCCTACGGGAGCGCACCTTGGGGACGCGGACGGCACGGGACATGCCACCCTCCAGGGCAGTGTCACGGCACGAACGGGCTAATCGTCGTACAGGCTCCACTGCGGCAGGAGCGTGAAGGCGACGTCGCCCCCGTCGGGCAGCTCCAGCTCTTCCCGGTGGACCTCGGTGACATCCTCGTCCCGCCGCATGGCGAACAGCGTGTAGCTCCCAGCGGGCAGCCGGGGAAATCGCCGGACGCCCTCGCGCACCGGCTTCCCCATGAAGCCACTCTGGAGCTTCGAGTACAGCCCGTCCTTCGGGCCCATCAGCGGCAGGTTTCCCGGGATCAGATGGACCTCGATGTTCCGCTCCGGCACGAAGATCTCCAGGAGCGCGCCCTCGATCTGCTCGGTGAAATCCAGCGTCACCCTGCCCCCCCGGGAGAAGCTCCACCTGCCGCACCGGGAACAGCGGCGCCGGGCCTTCCTCGGAGTACGCCACCACGTGGACCAGGTAGCGGCCCGCGGGGACAGCGCGCAGGGAGTACCGCCCCTCCCAGAAGCCCAGGCTGGTGAGAACCTCTCCCTGTTCCGAGCGGAGCCGCACGACGCCCGACCGCACCGGAGTACCCGCCAACTCAATCCGCCCCTCCAACGTAGCGCCGGGCTCGAGCATCACCGTCACCTCCCGCTGAGCCTCCGCGAGCACCGTCCGCACGGGTGGCCAGTCCGGGTGGACCACGCGAAGGACTCCCTCTCCCGCCTTCACCCCTTCCACCGTGAAGCTCCCGTCCGGCAGCGTGTACGCGGACTGCTCCGCTCCGCTGCCGGGCGGGTGCCCTTTGCTGGGGCTCACCTGGACCCAGGCTCCGGCGATGGGCGCCGACGTTCCGGCCTCGAGCACCCGCCCGCGCACCGTCCGGTCCTCCACCAGCACCACGTCGCCCAGCTCCACATCCTCATCGTCCGGCGCTGGCACCCTCCGGCGGCGCTGGGAGAACCCGGGAGCGTCGAATACCCACATCCTGCCGTTCCCCACCGGCAGGGAGAACCGGCCCTCGGGGTGACTCACCGGCTCGTGGTTGATCCGGAACGAGGTGATGGGCGCGCCGTCCTCGCGCACCACGCGCCCCCGGACGCGGGGCTGGGCCCGGAGCACGAGCCGGACGTTCCCGCTCCCGGGAGAGACCTCCACCGGCCCGCCGGCCTCAATCCCATACCCGCGAAAAATGACCCGCAGGGTACAGGGGCCCTGCGGCAGGTTCGTCAGCGTGAAGCCGCCCTCCGGCCCGGAGACCGCCTGGACGGTGCCGCTCCGCAGGCGCCCCGAGGCGGCGTCCTCCGGCACCGCTCCGGGCCCGGCCACCCGCCTGGCCACGACCGGCACGCCCTCGAGGGGATTCCCCTCGGCATCCACGACCTCACCCGAGAGGCTCCAGCCCTCCTCGGGTTGGAGACGGACCTTCCGGGTCTCCCTCCCCCGCAGGTCCACACTCAGCGGGGCGTAGCGGATCCATCCCTCCGGAGGCCGGGGCTCCACGACGTAGCGGCCGGGCGCCAGACCCTGGAAGACGGCCCTGCCATCCAAGCCCGTGGTGACCGTGCTTCCGGAGGGACCCTCGAGCCGAACGGGCGCCTGGAGCACGGGGCGCCCCGCGGCGTCCACCCATTCGACCTCGAGGGAGGCCACCCCCTCCGCGGCCACGGGGCGGGCCTCCACGGGCTTCAAGGTGAGCCGCAGCTCCTCCGGCTTCAGGAGCAGCCGCGGCGGCACCTCCAACCGCTCGTGGTGCGCCGCCAGGACCATCACCGTGTACTTTCCCGTGACGAGCCGTTCGAACAGGAACCCGCCCCGCGCGTCCGTCCGGGTCTCCTCCCTCCACGGAGGAGCGTCCGCGAAGACGATCACCAGGGCGTCCTCGAGGGGCTGGCCCGAGGAGCCCGTGACCCGCCCGCTCAACCGCACGCTGGCCCCCAGGACCAGCACGGCCGACTCCCTGTCCAGCCCCGTCGCCAGGGACACCTGCTGCCGGGCGAAGCGCTCCGCGTGGCTGGCCGTCAGCACGTACCGCCCCGGACACAGCCCCTCCAGGCCGAAGCGTCCGCGCGCATCCGTGACCGAGGGGGGCACGCGCGTTCCTCCTTCGGCCTCGACGGTGACACCCGGAACCGGGCCCCGCTCGTCCACCACCTGTCCGGAGAGTCGCCGGGGCGTGGGAAGCATCACCTGCACCGGACCCCGCTCCAAGGTGTCCGGCATCAGCCGTGCTGGCACCAGGCCCGCCTTCGAGACGAGGACGTCGTAGCGTCCCCAGGGCAGCGGACCGAGCAGGAACCGGCCCTCTTCGTCCGCGGACGTCTCGACGAAAAGTCCCGCGTCCCGCTGGAGGGTCGTGACGAGCGCTCCCGCGACCGGCCTGCCCTGCTCGTCGTACACCACGCCGGAGAACGTCCTGCCGGGGCCCAGCCGGACCTCGACGCCCTCGCTGCCGGCGGCCACCTCCCCTCGCAGGGCGGCGTCTCCCCCGCGCTCGGCCCAGAGCACGAAGGCACCCGCTTCCAGGCCCTCGAGGCGGAAGTTCCCCTGGGCATCCGTGGTCGCACGGGCCTTGGGCGTCCGCTGACCCCGGAGCTCCGCCGCCAGCTCCAGGAGCGGCATCGCGGCCGTGAGCTGCTCGCAGGACGACGCGTACCCCTGCCGCCGGCCCGTCGGGGGAGGTGTCAGGGAAGGCCACTCACGGGACTCGGGCGCGAGGGCGACGACGAGCACCCCGGGCACAGGGCCCCGAGGACCCATCACGCGGCCCTGGATGGACAGGGTGCCCCGCGCCTCGGGCGGGGTCGCGTTGGACCACAGGCTCGCGGAGGCCGAGGCCGCCACCCGGGGTTTCAGCGACGGGTCCGTGGGCCCCCGGGTGGACTCCGGCGCGGCTCCGGGCCGCCAGACGAGCCACAGCAGCAGGGCCAGCAGTCCCGCCGCCGCTCCGATGACCCACCCACGCCGCATGCACATCCCTCACGCTGGAGGCGTCCCCGTGACGCCCGGTCAGCTTAATCGTCACGGGTGGCCTGGAACAGAGGACCCGAGTTACCCGGGAACTCCCCCCTCCCCCTGAAGCCTCTCTCGCGCTGACAGGAATCATCGCCCCCTGGCGCAATCCCAAACAAGCCAGGGCACTCTCGGAAGAAGAGCGCTATTCAAGAGGGAAACCCAAACACGGGGAGGACCGATGCAGGCAATCCCGAGACACGAGGACGCGCTGGAGAACGCCGTCACCGAGGCCCTCGCACGGGCCGTGCGCTTCCTGGAGGGCGCGCGGACGGCGGATGGGCGCTGGCTGGATTTCCGCTTCCGTTTCGTGGTGGGAGACCGGGACGTCATCAGCTCCCAATGGGTGACGGCATATGCCGGCCAGACGCTCGCCCAGGCGGGGGCGGACCCGGCCTGGCTGGCACCGTCCCGGGACTGGCTGATGAGTCATTGCCACCCCGGGGGTGGGTGGGGTTTCAGCCTGGCGACACCCGCGGACGCGGACTCCACCGCCAACGTGGTGCGATTCCTCTCCCATTGGCGGGACGTGCCCGGGTGGGAGGCGGCGCTCGGGGAAGCGTGCACGCAACTGCTGCGCTACTGGGACGAGCCCGGGAGCGGCTTCCGCACCTACCGCCCCGCCGAGCGGCCCTCATTGAATGGCTGGGCCAGCTACCCGGGCAGTAGCTGGTGCGACGTCCACCTGTGCGTCACCGCGCTGGCGGGAGAGGCCTTGCACGCCTCGGGAGACCCGCGCCACCGCCCCGTCGTCGAGGCCTGCGCCCGCCTGCTGCGCGACAGCCAGTCCTCCGAGGGCTTCTGGGAAGCCTATTGGTGGCACGGCCGCACCTACACCACGGCGCACGCGGCGCGGTTGCTGTCCCTCCTGGGAGGAGACCCCGAGCCGGTGGCGCGCGCCGCCCGCTGGCTGCTGGGTGCGCGGCAACCCGGTGGTGGGTGGGGCAATGGCACGGGCAGCGAGGCCGCCGCCTTCCACACCGCGCTCGCCCTCTCGACGCTGCTGCTCGACGGAGGACGCCCCCGCCACGGCGCCGCGCTCGACGCCGGACTGCACTGGCTGCTGCGGGCCCAGCAACCCGACGGAGGTTGGGCCTCCGTCCCCATCATGCGGATGCCCCGCCCCGAGCATCACGCGCCCTGGGAGGATCCCGAGGGGTGCCTCCTCCTGCCCGTGCTGACGGACCGCAACCGCCTCTTCACCACCGCCACCGTGGTGTCAGCCCTGGTGGACTTTCTCGCCGCCTCCCGCTCCGGCTGGCGCGGCAATCCCTGACATCGCGCCTCCCCCGTCTTCCCCGTTCGCACGCCCATGGAACTTTCATGCTCAATCAAATACACCCAAACATCCCGCCGATTGATTTGACTTCAGACATGCCATTCCCTATCTTTCCAATCGCTGACGGCGGCGGGGATGACCCGCCGCCGGAAGCCCCCGGGCTGGACGATGAGTCTGGATTGGGGTTCCACATCCAAGGGAGGGCAATGCCATGATGAACGAGAACATCGCCGAGCAGACTGCCAACCTCACCGAGCTCAACGACGAGGCGCTGGATGATCTCATCTCCGGCGGCGCGCAGGAGTTGAGCAACACGCAGGCCTGGGAGTAGTCCACCCCAGGAGAGCCAATCCCGCGGAACACACGGACGGGTGCCTCCGGAGCGCCCGTCCGTTGTCTGTCTTCGACATGAGAGGATTCCATGGCCGCCGCGCTGAATGAGTACCTGAGACTCGCCGAGCCCCACCTCTCGCCCCGCCTCATCTCTCCCACGGCCCTGGCGGACATCGAGCGGATCGCCCGGCTGCTGCCGCCCGTCTCCGCCTCCGGCTTCGAGTGCCGGTTGGGCCGTCAGGAGGCCCAGGCCGACTTCGGCGTCCGCTTCCTCGCCGCGGATGGCAGCCGCGCCGTGCTCGCGGGCCGGGCGGACGCCGGCGCCCCCCTGCCCGCCTTGCTCTTCACCCATCCCGTCTGGGAGCGCCTGCGCCGCTTCGGCGCGCGCTGGGACACCCCGGAGACGTTGTTGCGCGAGGAGATCGGCGACGTCTTCCTGGAGTTCGACGTCGAGGGGACGCCGCCCCCGGTGCCCATCCCCTCCTTCTTCATCGAGTACGAGCGGCGGGCCTGGCGCCGCCTGGAAGCGCTGGAGGAGTCCCTCGCGCTGCTCTGGGGCGAGCCCCTGGTGCCCGCCGTCCGGCAGCAGGTGGTGGCGTGTCTGGCGGCCCTGCCCTCCGGAGGCTACGTCTCCGCCGTGGGGGCCATGTTCTCCCGCCGCTTCGACGGCGTGCGGCTGTGTCTCCAGGGCCTGGGGCCCGGCACCCTGCCCGGCTACCTCGCCCGCATCGGCTGGCCGGGAGACACCTCCGAAGTGGAGGCCCTGCTCGCCCCGGTGGCCGGCCGCGTGGAGCGTCTGGCGTTGAGCCTCGACGTGGGCGCCGCCGTGCTGCCCAAGCTGGGCCTGGAGTGCCACCTCGCGGACAGCCTGCACGAGGCAGACTCCGAGCGCTGGGCCTCCCTGCTGGACGTGCTCGTGGCGCGGGGCCTGTGCCTGCCCGCCAAACGGGACGCCCTCGTGGACTGGCTGGGGCACACCCACCTGCGCTCCCGCCCCGAGGCCCTCCCTGGCAACCTGCGAGCGCTCTCCGCCTCGCTCGGTCCCAAGGCCCTCCCCGTCTTCCTGCGCCGCCTCAACCACCTCAAGCTCGTCCTCCAGCCCGGCCAGCCTCCCGAGGCCAAGGCCTACCTCGTGCTGCTGCAGCGGTGGCTGGGCCATGACGGACGGCGCCGGCGCTACGTCTTCGGAGACCTCGAGGAGGTCCGCGACGCCGTGCTCGCTTGAGCCCCAACCATCCAAGACAAAGCTCTTGGGCCGGGGGCCTGTTCATTGGTCTTTCCAGACGGGCTACACTCTTCCACTCAGACAGGAGACGGGAGACAGCTTCGGATGATCGACGGACAGACCGCCACGAGCGCTGAATCCGGTCTTGGAACGGAGCTGGAGTTGCAGCGGAGGCTGGCCCTGGCCACCCCCGTGGACACCGTGCGCGGGATGTCCTTCCACACCACGCTGGACGTACTCCGCGCGGACCTGGGAGAGGACGCGGTGGCGCGGTGCCTCGAGTCGCTCAGTGACAAGAGCTACAAGAGCTTCTTCACCTATCCCGTCAGCGAGTACCTCCGGTTGCAGTACACCGCGGCGTGGCTGCTGAGCGAGAAGCAGGGCGGCTTCGACAACGCGGTCCGGCGCATGGCGTCGGGGATTGCTCCCGGCTTCCTGGGCTCCGTGGTGGGCAAGGCCTTCATGCTGCTGGCCAAGGAGGGACCGAAGCAGCTCCTCAACAACATCCCGGTGGCCTACCGGGCGGCGTCGAGCTTCGGCGAGGCGACGGTGCACTGGACGGGGCCGAGGAGCGGCGTGCTCACCACGAAGCGGGACTTCCTCCTCTACCTGAACCACGAGGGCGGGCTGATGGGCCTGTTCCGCACGCTGGGCATCCACGACGGGCGGGTATCCGGACGGCAGATCGGACCGCTGGACAACGAGGTGACGTTCTCCTGGGGTTGAGGGCGGGCCTCAGGCCTTGGAGGTCCGGGGGAGCCGCACCCGGAAGGTCGTGCCCGTGGCAGCCGAGGAGCTCACGTCGATACGGCCGCCGTGCACGGCGACGATCTCGTGCACGATGAACAGGCCCAGCCCCACGCCCTTGAGGGCGTTGCCCCCCTCGCTGGCCCGCGTGAAGGGCTCGAAGATGCGGGGCAGCAGCTCCGGGGGGATGGGGTTGCCCTGGTTGCTCACCTCGAGCACCACCTGCTCCCCCTCGCCGTCCACGCGCACCAGGATGGGCGCCGCCTCCGCGCCATGCGTCAGGGCGTTGGACAGCAGGTTGCCCACGAGCTGCATCAACCGCTCGGGGTCCCACTCCCCGCATGTCCCCCCGCGCGCCTCCAGCAGGAGCTGGCGGTGGGGATGGGCCGCCTGCAGCTCGTCCACGGCGGTGCGGCCCACCTCCTCCAGGCTCACCGGCTGACGCTCGACGGGGAGCGTCTCTCCCTGGCGGATCCTCACGAAGTCGAGCAGATCCCGGATGAGGCGATCCATCCGCCGCACGCTCGTGCGGATGCGCGTCACCCACTTGCGCTGCGGGGGCGAGAGGGGCTCGGAGGAGCTCAGCAGCAGGTGGCTGACGGTGGAGATCGCCTGCAGGGGGTTGCGCAGATCATGGCTGACGATGCCGAGCAGCTTCTCGCGCACGTCGCCCTCGCGGCGCAGCGCCTCCTGCAGCTCGTGGTGCTGGGTGACATCGGTGCTCACCGCCACGCCGGCCACCGTGCGCCCCGCGGCATCACGCACCAGGGTGGAGCGAGATCGACCTGATGGCGGGAGCCGTCCGGATGGATGAGCGTCACCGGCTCGCGCACCACGGTCTCCCCATGGAGCAGCGAGCGCGCCAGGGGCCACTCCTCGGGGGCATAGGGCCGCCCGTCCGGGTGGAAGCCCGTGTAGACCGCGTACTCCGGGATGCCCGCCGAGGGCACGAACCGCTGGCCCCAGATGGCCTCGAACGCCGCATTGCCCCGGACGAGCCGGCCCCCGGGCTCGGCGATGACGACGCTCACGGGCAACTGCTGCAGCACGGTCTCCAACAGGGTGCGCTCGGCGGCGAGCCGGTCCCTGAGCTGCTCGGCCTCGGCGCGGGCCTGGCGCTCGGCCTCATAGAGGTGCGCGCGCTCGATGGCCACGGCACACTGCTGCCCGAGCGACTCCATGAACTGGAGATCCTCGGAGGTGAACGCCCGCGCGTGCTCGAAGCTGAAGCCGAACGCGCCGAGGATGCGCCCGTGCACCTGCAGCGGCAGCGCCGCGAACGCGCACCCCAGGAGCGCCGGGGAGCCCGCCTGCTCCGGGTAGTCCCGGAGGAAGGCCTCCAGGTTTCCGTACAGCACGGGCCGGCCGGTGCGGACGGCCTCGCGGTACATCACCGGCGTGTCGAGCGGAAAGCGCCGCCAGGCCTCGTTCAGCACGCCCTCGGGGAAGCCGTGGGCCGCGCGCAGCTCGAAGGCGGTGCCATCTCCGCTCACCAGCACGAGCGAGGCCGAGAGGGCCCCGAGCGCCGCGGCCCCCTCGCGCACCACCACCTGCGCCACCTCCTCGGGCAACAGGGCCTGGGAGAGGGCCGACGACACGGCATACAGCCGCTCCACGCGCAGGTGGGCACGCCGGGACAGGGTGATGTCGCGCGCCGTGCCGATACAGCGGATCGGCCGCCGCTCCGTGTCGAAATACGCCTGTCCATGGGAGGAGATCCACCGCACCACCCGGCCCTGGGAGTCCACCGTGCGGTACTCGGCCCGATAGCGCCCGTCTCCCCGCGGCTCACACGCCGCCCTCATCGCGGCCTCCACGACGGCCCGGTCCTCCGGGTACACGCGCACGAGGAAGGACTCCTGCGAGACGCGTCCCTCGCCGGGGGGTAGGCCGAGAGGCTCATGGCACCGCGCATCCCAGCTCCGCTGGCCCGTGCGCGGATCGAAGTCCCAGATGCCCAGCTCGGCGGAGGACAGGGCCAGGCGCAACCGATCCTCGCTCTCGCGCAGGGCCTCTGCCATCCGCGCGGCCTGCTCGCCCTGGCGCAGCTCGGTGATGTCCTCCACCATTCCCACGAAACCCGCCACCCGCCCATCCGGCAGCACGTGGGGCACGTAGTCCGCGCGCACCGTGCGGCTGCCCCTCATGCGGTAGGGGACCACGCGCTCGAAGCGCACCTGCTGCCCCGACAGCGCCGCCTCGGCATACCCGCGGACGATTTCGTACGCGGCCTCGCCGACGAGCTCCTGGAGGGACCGGCCGAGGATGAGCTCGCGCGGCTCTCCGAACCACCGCTCGTACGCCTGATTGCAGAAGCGGTAGCGCCCGGCGCTGTCCACGTACGACAGCAGCACGGGCGCGGCGTCCGCGGTGATGAGCAGCTTCTCGACGAAGCCATGATCATCCAGGTCCGGACCGGGCTGCTGGAGCGAGCGGTCGAGCAGCAGCAGCTTGTCGACGAACTCGCGAAGAGAGTGAGAGGGAGCGGGAGCGGACATGGGGGGGCGGCCGTATTCTCTAACCCAAGGGGATGCCCCATACCCTCCCGAAGTGTCCTGGGCGCGAGCGCGGCGGGCCCGCTATGTTCGCGCCATGACGCGGGCAGACGAGGCAGGCACGGTGGGCCGCTACCGGTGGGTGTCCCGCCTGGCGCGTGGAGGAATGGCGGAGGTGTTCCTGGGGGTGCTCCCCGGGCCCGAGGGCTTCGAGAAACCCGTCGTCATCAAGCGCCTGCTTCCGGAGCTGTCCGGCCAGGAGGTCTACCGGCAGATGTTCGCGCAGGAGGCACGGTTGATGGCCGCCTTCGGCCACGCGCACGTCGTCTCCGTGCTGGACTTCGGGCTGGAGGCGGGCACGCCCTACCTTGTCCTGGAGTACGTGGAGGGGGTGGACCTGGCCCGGGCGCTCGCCGCGCGTGGACCCCTCGCCCCCGCGCTGGTAGGGCAACCTGCTGGCCCGCTGCGAGGCCCTGGAGCCCCGGGCGGCGGAAGGCGGCGCCTGTGGCAGCAACCTGGACTGCCAGGGCGGCTGGTGTGACACGAGCGCCGCCTGCCCGGGCGTGTGCAAGCGCTACGTGCCCGCGGGGAGCGGGTGCGACGGTACCGTCCCGTGCCAGCCCGGCTCCACCTGCTCGCTCAACGTGTGCCGCGCACATGCGAACCCGGGCGAGTCCTGCGCCTGGGGTATCCGCTGCGCGCCGGAGGCCAACGCCGCGTGCGTGGACAACCGGTGCGTCGCGCGCAAGGCGTCCGGCGCGTGCAAGAGCGCCGACGAGTGCGAGCCCGGCCAGGCCTGCGTGAAGGTCGCCGTGGACGCGGGCCCGGACGCCCCGCGCGAGTGCCGCCCGGCCCGGGGCCTGGACGAGCCCTGCACGCCCGGGGCCTCCGAGTGTGGCGGCGGCCTCCTCTACTGCGAGGCCGCCACCGCGCGCTGCCGTCCCTGGAGGGAGCTCGGCCAGACCTGTTTCGATCCGGATGGGACGGCGGAGCTGGCCCTCTGCCTCGGAAGCCGGTGCGCCTTCGGGGCCTTCTTCCAGCTCGTCTGCCAGCAGTACATCGCCCCCGGAGCGGCCTGCTCGTCGGATGGGGAGTGCGGCCCCACGGGCGCCTGCCGCAACAAGGTCTGCGTCACCACCTGGTGCCGGTGAGGGCCCTCCACGAGTCTCAGCGCGTGGAGTAGGACGCGCCGATGAAGGCGCAGTCCGTGGACTCGACGCCCCACTTCTCCTGCGAGGGCGTGTTTCCATTCAGGAAGGTGGAGCGGAAGGCCGGGTCCCATCACTCGTTCATCGTGACGGGGGCGGCGAGATCGCCTCCGGTGGCGCCGCCGGGCCTGTAGGCCGCGGCCAACACCCCTACCCGGCCAGCAGCACCTGCTGACGGGGCTGGGAGAACTCGGCCGCCGCGGGCAGGGTGATGGTGATGAGCGTCCCCCGGCCCTCGCGGCTCTCCGCGCGCAGCGTGCCGCCCAGGCTCGTGACAATCGCGTGGCTCACCGACAGCCCCAGGCCCGAGCTGCCGGGCAGCGTGGCGACGAAGGGCTCGAAGATGCGCGAGAGCGCCTCGGGGGCCAGGCCCTTGCCGGTGTCCTGCACCTCCACCACCGCCTCGCCGTCCTCGCCGGTATAGGCGGCCACCCGCAGCACGTTGTTCGCGGCGTCCGCCGGGTTCATCGACTGCACCGCGTTGAGCAGCAGGTTGAGGAAGAGCTGGCTCAACCGGGCCTCGTCGGCGTCCACCGCGGGGATGTCGAAGAAGTCCCGCTCCAGCCGCGCCCGGTGGTTGAGCTGGCCGCGGATGAGCTTCAGCGCGTTCTCCAGCACCGGCTGCAGCTCCACCCGCGCCTGGTGCTCCGGCGGCTTGCGCGAGAGCGTCCGAAGATCCTGCACGATGTGCTTGAGCCGCAGCGCCCCCTCGGCCGTCTCGGACAGGGCCTCCAGCACCTCGTCCAGCTCCTCCGTCGCGGCCTCGTCCTTGCCGCGCAGGGACTCGCCCAGACGAGACAGCTCCTCGCGCGCGTAGGAGAGGTTGGCCAGCATGAAGGCCAGCGGGTTGTTCATCTCGTGCCCCACCGCCGCCGCCAGCGAGCCCAGCGCCGAGAGCCGATCCGCCTGGATGAGCCGTGCCTCCATCTGCTTGCGCAGCGTCACGTCCCGGGCGAACACCCGCAGGCCCGCGGGATCCCACAACTGCGCCACCGTCAGCTCCCAGTAGCGGCCCTCCAGGTGCACCGTGGGAGCGGGCTCGCCCGCGGGCGCCCCCCGCCAGGCCCACTGCAGCGCCGCCTGCACCAACGGGTGCTTCCCACCCTCCACCACCAGCTCCGGGAAGGCCTTGTGCGTGGCCGGGTTGGCGTAGCGCAGCTCGCCCTCCATGGTCAGCTCCAGCAACGGCTCGGGGTGCAGCAGCGGGAAGGAGGCCAGCCGGTACATCGGATCCTCCAGCTCGCGCATGCCCGACACATCCCGCACCATCAGGCCCAGGCGCGGCTGCGTCTCGCCAGGCACCGGCACGCACGGGGTGATCTCCGCCGCGTACCAGCGCGTCACGCCCTCCACCTCCAACCGGTACTCCAGCCGGCCATCCGCGCCGCCGTGGCGCACCGCGCGCATCAGCGACAGCAGGGGCTCGGCCGCTTCGGACCCCAGTACCTCCGTCAGCGTCCGCCCCTCGGCACCGCTCACGTCCCGGCCAAAGGCCCTGCCCGTGGGCGACCACAGCCGCCGGCACCGCTCCTCGCCGTCCAGCTCCGCCACCACGTACTCGGCGCTCCGCGGCTTGCGCGGCGCCGGGGCCTGATCCCGCCCCTCCGGCGACAGGACGAAGCCCTCCACCCGGAACGGCCCCATCAGCATCTCCAGGCCGGAGCCGTCCGTGTTCATCCGCGTGAGGACGGACACCAGCGAGGCCGCGTCCGCCTCGGACAAGCGCCGGGTGAGGACGATGCCGTCGGACAGCGTGGGCGGCGTGAAGGCGAACGTCATGAGCTTGGACTCTTCCGCCCCCACATAGGAGGCCAGGGTGGCGCGCATGGCATGCTCGTCCGCGTGGTTGGAGAAGATGGCGGCCACGTCCGCCTCGCCGGCGAGCACCGCGGCGAACGCCTTGCGGTAGGTGCCCAGGAAGCGCTGCTGGGAGAAGAGCTCGTCGGTGCGCAGCCCCCGCGACTCCAGGAACCGCACCGGCAGCAGGTGCCCACCGGTGGAGCGTGGGGCCACCCAGGCGGCGCGCTTGCCCTGGAGCGTCTCCAGGGTGAGCGGCTCATCCGCGCGGCACACCAGGGCCGAGTGGTAGCGGTAGCTTCCCGAGCGCACCGCGCGCAGCACCGCCCGCGCCCGCGGCGCGAAGGCATCACACTGCTCGGCCGTGGCCCACGCCATGTCCACCCGGCCCGCCGCCAGCTCCGCCTCCAGCGCCTCGTACGTGGGCGCCAGCTCCATCACCACCGGCCGGCCCAGCCGCTCCGACAACGCACGCCCGAACAGCTCGACACGCACGTGCTCCCGCACCTCCCCGAGCGACGGGTAGAGCATGAAGCGGATGGGAGTGGTCGGCTTGGTCACTGGCGCTGCCTCCTGGGAAGCCCCCAGGGCCCCGGACCGGCCCCGAGTCGAATGCGTCATCCATTATGCACAACTTTTTGGCTCATTCCATAGTTTTCCTGGTTCACTGGAATGGTGAGGCTGTCAGGCACGCCCGGTTTCACCCGGAGTCGTGGGCAGGCAGCAGCGTCCGCGGCCGGAGGAGACCGGCGATGCGGTGCATCAGGAACGGGATGAGGCGTGGGGAGGGCCCGCGGCGGCCCCCGCCCTCGGAGGGGCGCGGCCGGACATCGCGAGCGGAGCACCCACTGGTCCAACCATCGGACCAGTCGGCGGACAACGGGCCCGGGAGGTGGGGCTCCCGGGGCAGCGGCTCAGAAGGCCTTGAAGGTGCTGATGGTGTAGGTGTCCTTGACGCCGGGCAGGGTCTGGATGCGCTCGGTGACGAAGCGGCCGATGTCCTGCTCCTTGTCGAGGTTGAACTTGGCGAGCAGATCGTAGCCGCCGGAGGTGGAGTGCACCTCGGCGGCCTCGTCGACCTGATCGGCGATCATCGCGGCGGTCTTGTAGGTCTGCCCCAGCTCACACTTGATCATGACGAAGATGGTCTGCACGGGGGCGCACCCTATCACGCCACTTCGGGGAGGGGACCGGAAGCCGAGGCCCCCTTCCGGAGGGAGAGCCGCCGCATGGACGTCTTGCCCACGACGACATCCACCATCTTCCGCGCGCGCGTCCAGACGCTCTCCTGGACGTAGGGGATGCCGTACTTCTCGCAGAGCGCGCGCACCTTGGGCTGCATGCGCTGGTACTGGAGCATGGAGAGGTCGGGGAAGATGTGGTGCTCGATCTGGTAGTTGAGCCAGAGGTGGAGGTAGTCGTTGAGATCTCCCCCGGTGCGGTAGTTGGCGCTGCCGATCACCTGCTGGAGGTAGCGCTCGCCCTTGTTCTCCGGCTTGGAGTCGAAGCGGTACAGATCCTCGCCGGTGTGGTTGGGCCCCACCACGAGAAAGGTGTGCACGTTGGTGATGACCTTGGCCATGAGCGAGTTGCACAGAGCGCTGAAGCCGGCCCAGGCGCCCAGCGGGAGGAAGAGCGCGGGCAGGATGGCGAAGTTCCACGCGGCGTAGGGGGCGTAGCCGCTGAGCAGCACCTCGCGCCACTCCTCGCGGGTGAGCGGCCCGTCGGGGCGGTGCTTGCGGCGCAGCGAGGCGAGCGTCTCGGGGGCGTAGTAGCTGGCGCGCCAGGTGATGGCGAGCAGGGCGAGCTGGAGGTAGCGCAGGGCGAGCGGGCGGTTCGGGTTGCGCAGGGAGCCCTCGGCGTTGCGCTCGAGGAGATCCGGGTCGGCGTCCTCACCGGTGTGCGAGTGGTGGAGGACGTTGTGCTCGTAGACCCAGGCGTCGGGGAGGATCCAATCGAGCCAGTCGACGAAGCGGCGCTTGCCCTTGGCGAAGCCCTTGCTGGTGCGCTCCACGGGGGCGCCGGGGACACGGTCGTAGCCGCGGTGTCCCACGTGGTGCATGAGCAGCCAGCGCGTGGAGCGGCCGAGCCCCATGGCGGCCGCGCTGAGCGGATTGGGCATCACCCAGCAGGTGGCCAGGCCGAGCACCGAGGCGGCGCGGCCCCAGTTCTCGATCTTCCGCAGGTGGGCGAGGTCCGCCTCGCTGACGGAGGCGTCCATCTCGGCACGCAGGGCGCGGATGTCGGCCAGGAAGGCCTCCACGTCGACGGTCGAGGGATCGAAGTCAGGGGTGGCGCGGGACATGCGGGGGGACCTCGGGCGGGCGGAGCGGAGATGGGGGGTCGACTGAAGAGCGGGCCCGCCTGTGCGCGCTCGGGGGCCGCACGGTAACCGCTGGGCGGTGGCTCGGGAAAGACCTTCGCTCACGGTGAAGGGGCCTGCCACCGCACTCCCCTGCCCGCGCTCACGGATCCGGGGTGGGTTACGCTCGGCGCATGATGCGTTGGCTGTGGCTGCTGTTCCTCCTGCTGGGCATGGGCTCCGCGCGCGCCGACGCGCCCCGCTGGGAGGACATTGCCCTCCCCGCCCCGGGCCAGGCGCTGGTGGACACCACCGGCACCGTGAAGCCGGACACGCTCGAGGAGGTGAACCGGCTGGCGGCCGGGCTCTCCGCACGCGGACAGGTCCGGATGGCGGTGGTCGTCCTCCCCCGCGCCTCGGAGGGCCTGGACGTCCTCGCCCGCGAGCTCTACGACTCCTGGCAGGTCGCGGGCGGGAGCACCGAAGGGGCCGTGTTCGTGATTGCGCTCGAGGATCGCTCCGTGAGGCTCGATCCGAGCTGGATCCTGGGAACGGACGAGGACTTCCAGGCGGTCCGGGAATCGGCCGAGCAGGCCATGCGGGCCCAGACGGATCCCGACGGCGCCGTGCGAGCCGCGGCCCGGGTCTTCGCCGAGTGGATGGAGAAGGCGGCTGCCCGCCCGGAACGGGCGACGGTCCGCGAGCCGGAGCCCTTCGCGGCCTTCCTCGAACGGCCCCACTCGGGAGTGGCCGATCCCGACCGGTTGCTCACCCCGGAGCTCACGCGCAAGGCGCGGCGGAATACAGGGGGGAAGTCCCCCCGGATGTTCGTGGTGTACGACCGCGCCAGGCACCCCGTGCAGGCGCACGTGCTCGCCGATTATCTGGCCGAGAGATGGACGCGCTCGCAGTGGCTGGTGGTCGTCTCGACCCCGCCGGTGGAGGTGTCGATCATTCCCCCTGGGGAAGACAGCCGACAGGGGAGCTACCGGCGGGAGATTCCGAAGGCGGCCCTGTTGTGGAAGCAGGCCATGGAGCAGCTCGGCCGTGAACCGTCCGGTCCCGCGACGGCCGCGGCGTGGGACAGGGCGCTCGAGAAGACGAAGTCGCTCGATGGGGATGGCCAGCCGTCCTGGCAGGAGCTGGAACGGACCGAGCGCAGCACCTCGAGCTCCGCGACCTGGGTGATGTTTCTGCTCCCCGTGGGCCTCTTCCTGCTGGCCAAGAACACGCTCGGGCGGTTCGAGGACGGCAAGGGTCCGCACAGCGTCGGGGCCGTCATCCTGTGCGGGCTGCCCTATACGGTGGCCTACGGCTGCGCCATCGGATGGGTGATCGAGCAGAGCGAGGTGTTCGGCATCTTCGCGACCCTCTTCTGCTTCCCCTGGGTGTTCATCGGGGTGCGGCGGTTCTGTGCCTACTTCGACTTCAACCCCTTCTATGCCATCGGGTCCGCGTGTCCGCTCGTGGCGCTGGGCCTGTTCTTCAGCCTGGTCGCGTTCTCCTCCGAGCTCTTCCTGGTGGGCCCGCTGGTGCGGACCGTCGAGATGCGCGAGCTGCCGCGAGCCACCGGAGGGGCCTTCCACCTGCGGGACGCGGTACTGAGAAAGGACTACTCCGCCAACCGGCGCATCGAGCGGGGAACCACCGGCATGAAATCCGCGACGCTCGCGCCGCTCGTCGGCGAGGGATGGACGCCGGATCAGCCCGTGCCCGCGTGGCTGCTCTGCCGCCACCACAGGAACTACGAGGAGGAGTGCAACTGGGACGGCCCGATCACGGACGTCGTCGCCCCCACGTCGTGGGGAGTCTTGGCCACGGACCAGGTCATCGCGCGGGCCGAGTTCATCACCGGCCTGCGCAGCGCGCCCGGCGCGAGGCTGTTGTCACGCAGTGAGGACGCGGGAGCGTCCGTCTCCCGGGTGCTCCGGAGAGGTCTGCTCCTGCCCCTGCTCTTCGTGGGCGCCTTCGTGTTCTTCGCGATATACGGACAGCGTTGGGACGAAGCCGCCGGCAGGGAGCGGCCCTCCCAGATGACGGGCAACAGGAAGAAGAAGACGTGACCCAGCCCCCCTCCCGAGGGAGAGGGGGGCGAGGCGTGCTTCAGCCCACGGGGCGCTGCATGGCCTGGAGCAACTCCAGCGCCTCGGTGACGGCCTGCCAGACCTGCATGGCCTTGAGGCTCTCGTCGCCGCTCTGCAGCGTCCGCTTGGCCAGCCGCTCCAGCGGAGCCAGCGCGCTCTCCACCAGGACGATCTGCCGGCCCAGGTCCGCGGGCAGCGGCGCGGCGGCCCGTTGCGGCGAGGGCACCGGCGCCCGCTCCGCCATGGACTTCACCGCCTGGGACATCTGCTCCATGTACCGCCCCAGGTCCGCGGGCGGCGCGGCGACGGGCGCGGCCACCGGCTGCCGCTCCGCCATCGTCTTCACCGCCTGCGTGAGCTGCTCCATCACCGGCGCCATGTCCACCGTCTGCGCTGGCGCCGCCACCGCGCGCTCGGCCAGCGCCCTCAGCACCTTGGCCAGGTGTTGCAGGTACGGTGTCAGATCCGGCCCCTGCACCACCGGCGCCGGCGTCTCCTTCCGCGCCAGCTCCAGCAGCGCCTCGCGCAGCGACTCCAGCCGCGGCATCACCTCGGCCACCGGGCTCGGGCCCGACGGCTGACGCGACACCTCCGCCGCCTTCACCACCGCGCCCGCCACCGAGCCGAGCTGCTCCTCGATGGCGCTGAGCTGGCCCGTCACCCGGGCCACCGGATCGTCCTCCTTCCCGCCCATCCGCTTCACCCGCGCGAAGCCCTGCTTGATCTCCTCCCAGCGCTTCGCCTTCTCCGGCGTCAGCCGCCCACGCATCTCCTGCAGCTTGAGCAGGTTCTGCTCGGCCGCCGTCGTGAGCGTCTGCGACTCGCCCTGGTAGTGATCGTCGATGAGCCGCTCCAGCTCATCGTCCGTCATGGCCGCCACCACCTTCTCGGTGATCTTGCCCATGTTGCGGTAGCTGCCCTGCAACTTGAACGCGGGCTCCATGCGGAAGCGCTCGTCCTGCGCCGCCGAGGCGATGTACTCCAGGTTCACCTTCAGCAGCACCTGCTGCACCCGGAACAGCCGCTGGAACACCGCGACGATCTCCTGCAGCTCCGCCGCCGCGTAGCCGTACGACAGCTCGCCCGTGGGCACCTCCTCGCCCTTCGCCATGCGGATGAGCTTGTGGATGTCTCCCGGCTCGCGCGTGGCCAGCGGCGCCAGCGCGCTGTTCGACGTGAGCGCGTTCTCGATGTAGCTCAGCGCGAACAGCTCCTCCTTGCCGTCGAGGATGTCACCCAGGTTGTAGGTATCCGCGCGGTTGGCGAGCATGTCCGGAATGCGGAAGCGGTCGCCCGTCTCGGTGTACGGGTTGCCGGCCATCACCACGCAGAACTTCTTGCCGCGCAGGTCATACGTGCGCGTCTTGCCGTTCCACACGCCTTCAATCCGGCGCTGGCCGTCGCACAGCGAGATGAACTTCTGGAGCAGCTCGGGATCCGTGTGCTGGATGTCGTCGAGATAGAGCATCACGTTGTTGCCCATCTCGAAGGACAGGTTGATGCGCTCCACCTCCTGGCGGGCCGTGGCGTTGGGAGCCTCGGCCGGATCCAACGACTTCACCGAGTGACCCAGCGCCGGGCCGTTCACCTTCACGAAGGTGAGGCCGAGCCGGCTGGCCACGTACTCCATCAACGTCGTCTTGCCGTAGCCCGGAGGCGACATGAGCAGCAGCATGCCCATGCGGTCCGTGCGCTTGTTCTCGCCCGCCGAGCCGAGCTGCTTGGCCAGGTTGGCGCCGATGAGCGGCAGGTACACCTCGTCGATGAGCCGGTTGCGCACGAAGGACGACAGCACCTTCGGCGTGAACTCCTCCAGGCGCAGCCGGCGGCGCTCGCGATCCAGCAAGTCGCGCAGCAGCGCGCGGTAGGCCTGGTAGGCCGGCACGCGCACCTGCCGGAAGTCGCTCAGGCGGGTGAGGAACTCGTCCAGCCGCAGCGGCAGCTTCCGGTCATGGATGCGCGGGTGCTGGCCCAGCATGCCCGGCACCTCGGTGGCGGTGAGGGCACCGGCCACCTCGCGGTCCACCTTGCGATCCGTGAGCAGCACCACCGCGGCCTCCACCGCCACGTGGGCCGATGCGCCCGGGCCGCCCTCGCGCCGCGCCAGGTACGCCTCCACCCACGCGCGCACGGTGCGCAGCCGCTCGGGGAGGTTCTTCTCCAGGCCGCGCAGGTCGTCCTCGAAGGCCGAGCGCGTGCCCGCCCTGTCGAGCTGCGACATCAGCGCGTCCTTGAGCGCCACCGCCTCGCCACTGGTGGTGAAGCGGGGCCTGTCTCCGGCCAGCTCCTCGACGAGGTAGCGCCCGGCGAGCCGCGCCTCCGCGGGGCCACACTCCACCCCCGAGGCCTTCAGGAAGGTGCCGATCCGCTCGCCCGCCTCGTTGCCGAGGGCCACCAGCTCCGCCGACTCACCGAAGGCCGCGCGGAGCCGGTGCAGGCTGCGCGCGCGCCGGTGGATGAGCGCCTTCTCGTCGCCCTCTCCGCCGAAAGCCCAGTACAGGGAGGCCCAGGCGCGCGGCGTGGGCGCGAAGCGCAACAGCCCCGCCCCCGTGTGCATCGCCAGCAGCTTCTCCAGGATGGCCGCCGCGTCCGCGTCGTGGATGCCGCGCTCGTAGCCCTCGTCGTACTTGTCCGCCGAGTACCCGCGCACCTTCTCCAGCAGCCCGTTCGGCTCCAGCACCGCCTGGTGCAGCGCCGCCAGCGTCACGCTCCCCTTCCCCTCCTCCGCGTCCAGCAGCACCTGCGCCGCGAGGTACTCGGCGCGGTACACCTGGGGCGTCTCGGAGATGAGGTGCTGCTCCCACAGCTCGCGGTACTTCTCCAGCTCCGGCTCCTCCAGCCTCTGGGCGTAGTCGGTGCCGGTGAGCTGCAGGTACAGCGAGCCGTCGCGCGGCAGCAGCGTCAAGTCGAGCTGCTGGGTGTTGACGTTGAAGCGGTGCTTGCCGAACTTGATGACCGGCGCGCCCGAGCCCTCCTCGTAGAGGTCGTTGCGGTCGCGCAGCGCACGCAGGGCGTCCTGGCGCGCCGTCTTCAAGCGGCTCTGCACCTCGTCCGAGCGCACGCTGTCCTGGAGCTGGAGGAGCTGCTCGGCGAGCTGCCGCAGCTTCAGCACCATCGAGTCGGAGGCGAAGTACGTGTTGAGCTCGTCCTCGGACTTGAAGGACTTCGCCCGGCGGCTGACGCCGGTGAGGATGCGGTCGGCCGCGCCGAAGAGGTTCTGCGCGCGGCGCTGGCGCTCGTCCAGCAGCGCCTGCTTCTTCTGCCCGAAGGCCTCGAGCAGCTCCTCGCGCTTCTGGGTGAGCTGGCCGAGGAACTCGTCGAACTCGCCGAAGCGCCCCTCCATCTCCTCCAACTGCACGGTGAGGCGCGAGAGGCCCTCGTCGCACTTCTCCGGCGAGTCCGCCACGGACAGCGCGCTCTCCACCGACTGGCCGAGCAGCTTGAACTGGGCGCCGAACTCGGCCCGCTTCTCGCGGCCCACCAGCTCCTTGCGCTTGACGCTCAGGCCCGCGCGCACGCGGTTGAGGCGGGAGAACAGCTCGGAGATGCCCTCGAGAATCCGGGCGCGCGCGAGGGGATCTCCCACCTGCAGGCCGCCCACCGTCTCGCTGAGCACCTCCAGGCCCTTGCCCACCTGCTCGACGTCCTCGCCGAGCGGGGCCAGCTCACTGGTGGTCTGGATGGGCTCCAGCTTCTGCAGCAGCACGTCCAGCCGCTCGGCCAGGGGGTTGAGGGCCTCGCCCTGCTGGAGGAACTGCACGGCGTCGGTGCTGACCCGGTCCGTCTCCTCGATGACCTGCTTCTCGAGGGCGTCGAGCCGCGCCGTGTCGACGTAGCGGATCTCCTTGAGGGTGATGAGGTGGCCGCGCTGCTTGCGCAGCTCCGAGAGGGCATTCATGAAGCTCTCGGCGTTCTGGAGCTCCTCGGGCCGCACGCGCAGCAGCACCTGCTCCTGGCCCTTCTGGGCCTCGGCCATGGCCTCGGTGGCGCGCTTCTGCAGCGCGAGCACCTTCTCGAACTCGTCGATGATGAGCTCGGAGGTGCGCCGCAGCGTTTCGATGCCCTCCTGGAGCTTCGTCTCCTCGTGCGCGAGCCAGTAGAAGGCATCGAGCATGCGGGTGGAGGCGGAGGCCAGGTCCTCGTAGGTGCGGCGGGAGGGCTTGTCCGTGCGGGCCATGCGCACGAGCGTCAGGGCGTCGGAGATGCCGCGCACGAGCTCGGCGTTGCCCACCTTGCCCAGGTAGCCGGGAGCGGGCGGCATCTTCGCGGCGTGCTCGGCGGAGACGAAGGGCGTCTGCCACACCTGCATGGGGTGCACGCGGGTGGGCTCGTTGGAGGCGGCGCGGAACACCACCATGCGCCCGTCCCCGAAGAGGCTGAAGCCGTTGCCGAGCAGCGGGTTCTGCACCTCCTTGCGCACGAGGTTGTACGGGAAGAGGACGTAGGACCCCTCCTCGCGGCGGTGGAAGACGTAGAGGACGTCCTCGCCGTTGGGCGAGCGGATGGCGCGCTTGAACTGGAGGCCCTCGCCAATGCCCTCGAAGATCTTGAAGTCGCCCGTCTGCAGGTAATAGCCGCCGGGGAAGACGATGCCCTGGTCCTCGGGCAGGCGGATGCAGGCGTTGCCGATGGCATCGATGCGCACCACGTGCTGGGTGCGGGTGTTGAAGACGAGGTAGCGGTGCTTCGTCTCGCGGAAGGGCAGCACGCGCAGGAGGATGAGGCCACCCACCTGGGCGTAGGCGAACTCGGCGTCATCCAGGGACTGATCCGGATCGTCCACCGGCTCGCGGTAGATGCCCAGGCCGTCCGCGGTGTTGTCCTCCACCTTGATGGTGAGGTCCCCCTTCACCGTCTCGACGAACACCTGGTCCAGGACGTTGACGTGCGGGTGCTGGCCCAGCACGTAGTCCTCACGCGTGGCCACCGTCCACTCGAAGTCATGGGACGGGGGGAAGACGTGATCGCGCTCGCCCTGGTTGTCGATGTAGGTGGCGTTGCCCTCCACATCGAGCCCGAAGCGGAAGACCTTGATGTCGCGATCGGACTTGCCCGTCTGGAAGATGGCGAGCAGCCGCGTCTCGTTGCGGCGAAGCTGCAGCAGCTTCGCGTCCTTGTAGTACTTGTAGAGCTCGCTGAAGTCCTTGACGAAGCGCGGGTCCTTGAGGAACCCGCCGGCCTCGGAGGACGGCACCTCGGAGAAGTCGAAGCCCTCGGCGGTCTTCTCGAACTTGTGCAGCGAGAAGACGTCGGCGACGTGCATCTCCTTCTTCAAGCCGATGAAGACGTTGTAGCCGAAGAGCAGGTACTTCCCGACGCCGATGATGTCGCGCGGGACGCAGTTGTTCTCGGTGCGGACGCGCTCGTTGCCGATGACGGTGAGCTCGGTGCCACCGAAGAGCTTCTTGCGCCGCTCGTTGAGGTCCGTGGCCTTGGCGCCAAGCGCCTCGGCCTGGCTGAGCAGGCGGGCGCGGATGACCTCGTAGCTGCCACCCGCCAGCGTGGCCTCGCCGGACGCGGGGGGGGTGCTTTCAGTTGCCATCTTCAGTTCACCGGGAAAGGGGGGGAACCAGGGATACACGCACCCTCACCCCCGCCCTCTCCCGAGGGGAGAGGGGGAAACTCGACTCCCTCTCCCTTCGGGAGAGGGTCGGGGTGAGGGTGCCGGAACTCCGTACTCCACTCCGCGCGGACACCGTGTCACCACCGGATCCGCGCGGCACATGACCGTCCGTGACGGCCGGGCTCAGCCCTGGGTCTTCTCGTGAGCCGTGGCCCGGGCGGGCTCGGACTCCACGAGGGACTTCAGGTTGGAGGCGGCGGCGGCGGCGGGGTTGGGCGCCATGCGGTGCAGCAGGGCGGCCATGGCCAGGTTCTGCGCGTCGCTGGTGAGGCCCGGCTTGGAGAGGATCTCCTTGAGGTCGGCCGAGAAGTCCTTCTCACCGTTGAGGTAGCCGCTGAAGGCCTTGCGCAGCGTCTCGCTCTGGTCGAGCGCGCCGTCCACGGACTGGCCCACGGAGATGGCCTTGATGAAGCGCTCGAAGAACTGGCCGTCGCCACCGACGATGTTGATCTTCGCGTGGCCCATGGTCTCGGCGAGCACCCTGGACTGCGCCTCGGCGATGTCCTTGCGCACCTGGATGGTGGCGAGCTCCACGTCGCGCTCCTTCTGCAGGCGCAGGCGGAACTCCTCGTGCTCGCGGGTGGCCCCCTGGAGCAGCTTCATGGACTCGGCCTTCTCGGCCAGACCGCGCGCCTCGGCGAGCAGCTTCTCCTCGATGGACTTCGCCTCGGCGAGCAGCTTCTCGCGGATGGCGACGGCCTCGGCCTCGCCGCGCTTCTGGATGACCATGGCCTCGGCCTCGCCGATGCTCGCCTGGGCCAGACCCTTCTCCTTCTCACCGGCGGCCTCGGCGAGCAGCTTCTCGCGCGTGGCGGAAGCCTCGGCCAGACCGCGCTCCTTGGTGGAGAACGCCTCGGCCAGCCCGCGCTCCTTGAGGACGGTGGCCTGGGCCATGCCCTGCTTCTCGATGACGCCGGCCTCGGCCTCCTTCACGCGCATCGCGGCCATGCCCTGCTTCTCGGTGGCCAGGGCGTCGGCCTCCTTCACGCGCGCCTCGGCCAGGCCGTGGGCGGCCTCCTCGGCCTGAACGCCTTCGGACAGCCGCATCTTCGCCTTGGCCGTCATGTCGGAGGCCTGCAGATCGGCCTCGGCCAGGGTGAGCTTCTCCTTGGCGGAGTACTTGGCCACCTCGTTGCTGGCCTCGGCGGCCTTGATGTCCTTGACGAGCTTCTCCTGCGCCTGGGCCTCGGCGGTGATGAGCAGCGCGTCCTTGCGGCGCGTGGCCTCGGCCTTCACGCGCAAGTCCTTGATGCGCTCCTCCTCCTCCGCCACGCCCTTCTCCACGGCGATGCGGGTGCGCACCACGTCGGCGATGGCCTTCTTCTCGGCCTCGAGCTGCTTCTCCTTGCCGATGCGCGACAGCTCCACCTCGCGCTCGCGGTTGATGGCCTCGAGGGCGCGATCCTTCTCGACGCGCTCGGACTCCACGCCCACCACGCGCTCGCGGTTCTTCTGCGCCACTTCCACCTGGCGGTGCTTGTTCTGCTCGTTGATGAGGATCTCTTCCTCGGCCTTGATGCGCGCGAGCTGCTGCTTGGCGTACTCCTCGGCCTTCACGCGCTCGGCCTCGGCGGTCTCACGGGCGGTGATGGAGTCGATCTCGCGCTTCTGCTTGGCGGCGGCCTCGGCGCGCTGGCGCTCGAGGGCGAAGATGGCCTCGTCCGACTCGACGTTGCGCTTGGTGATGTTCATGCGCTCGTTCTGCCGGAACTCGTTCGTCTGGACGTTCTGGACGGACGTGCAGCTCGGTGATCTTCCGGATGCCCTCGGCGTCGAGGATGTTGTCCTTGTCCAGCAGCTCGACCGGGGTCTGCTCCAGGAAGTCGATGGCGCAGTCCTCGAGCATGTAGCCGTTGAGGTCCTTGCCGATGACGCGGAGGACCTCGTCCTTGATGGCCTCACGCTCGGTGTAGAGCTCCTTGAAGTCGAACTTCTTGCCGGCCGTCTTGAGGGCCTCGGAGAACTTGGCCTCGAAGAGGTGCTCGAGCGTCTCCGGGTGGCTGGCGCGCTCGCAGCCGATGGCCTGGGCCACCTTGAGCACGTCCTCGCGCGTCTTGTTCACCCGGACGAAGAAGGTGACCTTGATGTCCGCGCGGATGTTGTCCTGGCAGATCAGCCCTTCCTTGCCGCGGCGATCGATGTCGATCGTCTTCAGGGAGATGTCCATCACCTCGGCCCGGTTGATGATGGGCCACACGACGGAGCCGGTGAAGGTGACGAGCGGCTCACCCTTGAAGGGGTTGATGATCAGCGCACGTCCCTGATCCACCTGCCGGTAGAATCTGGAGACGATGAACGCGGAACAGAAGAGGATGAAAAGTCCTCCGGTGATTCCAATTCCAGCAGTGACGATTGGATCCATGTCGGTACGATTCCCGAGCGAGTAGACCGGGGGAACCTATCACGCTGCCGGAGTCCCCCGCTAACAGCCCCGGCGCGGCCTTGAGAAGTCACAGAAAAACCACGAGCAGCCGTGCTAGCTCACACGGGACTTGTCCCGGGCGAGAGCCGCGGCGGTGAGCGGATCCTTCAGATGCTCCAGCTCCTGAGGCAGGAGCCAGTCCACCGGCTCCACCTCGTAGGCGTCGCGGGCGGCGTCATAGCTGAGGATGAGGGCCTTTTCACCGCGAGTGAGCTGGTTGGCCTTGTCGCACACCACGTTGAGCAGGAGGCCGGCGCCGCCGTCCTCGAAGGTGGCATGGCCGAACTTGCCGTCCACGTTGCCGCTGGCGATGACGCACACGCGGCCCATCAGCTCGGAGCGGCGGGGCGCCTGGTGCGTGGCGAACATGGGCCGCAGGGGCCGCACCGCGAGGCCCGCGAACATCATGCCCACGGCGAGGCACAGCGCGGCGACGCCACCGCCGACGAGCGCGCCAGGCAGGAAGCCGAGCGCCTCCTTGGCCGGGGCGGCGAAGGTCAGCGACATCAGCCAGGAGAGGAAGACCACGGCGCTGACGGACACCGTCACCGGGACGCCGCCGAAGCCGAGCACCTCGAAGATGCTGGCACCGGCCTTGGCACCGCCCTCGAGCGCCGCCTTGGCGCCGCCTTCCATGGCGGCCTTGGCGCCGCCCTCCATCGCGCCCTTGACGCCGCCCTCGAGCGCCTCGGCCGCGCCCGCCTTGGCTCCCAGGGCGAAGTCACCGATGTCTCCATCGAGCAGGTCGACGCCCACGGCGCCCACCATGACGATGAGCCAATAGCCGATCACCACCCCGAGCGGGATGGTGAAGAGGATGGTGGGAAAGGCGAGGATGGCGGCGAGGAACTCGGTCATCGGGCCTGCAAGCGGAGAGGTGGCTGGGAGTCTAGTCCAGGCTCGCGGGATTACGGAAAGCCTTCCCGACGATTTCAGTCCCGGCCCCCCACCAGGCGGGCGAGCCGGGGCTGCGTTGACGGGGTGCGTCCGGCTGCACAGGCATTCCAGAGGACGGCGCACGGAGCGCACGGCCGGGAGCCATGGCACGGGCATGACGCACATCGAGAGGCTGCGGCAGCAGGGAATCCGCCGGCGTGGGAGCCCCCAGCGGGGCTTCCAGTACGTGCAGGCGAACGGGAAGCCGGTGCCGGCGAAGGAGCGCGAGCGCATCGAGGCGCTGAAGCTGCCCCCGGCGTGGACGGACGTGCTGATCAGCCCGTCGGCGGCGTCGAAGCTGCAGGCCGTGGGCAAGGACAGCGCGGGGAGGTGGCAGTACCGCTACCACGAGTCCTTCACCAAGAAGCGCGAGGCGGAGAAGTACGAGCGGGTCGTCGACTTCGCGAGGGCCCTGCCGAAGCTGCGGCGGCGGGTGGCGGCGGATCTGCGCCAGCCGGGTTTGGGGCGGGACAAGGTGATGGCGTGCCTGCTGCGGATATTGGGGACGTGCTTCATCCGTGCGGGGAGCCAGCAGTACGCGGACGAGAACAAGAGCTTCGGGCTGGCCACGCTGCGGGCGAAGCACGTGAAGGTGAAGGGGGACACGGTCATCTTCGACTTCCCGGGCAAGAGCGGGAAGCAGCAGTACCGGGAGCTGAAGGACCGGCAGGTGGCGCGCGTGGTGCGCGAGTGCCTGAAGCTGCCGGGGCGGGACGTCTTCAAGTTCGTGCTGGATGACGGGTTCGTGGTGGACGTGAGGCGGCGCCACATCAACGAATACATCCAGGAGGTCATGGGGGCGCGCTACAGCGCGAAGGACTTCCGCACGTGGGGCGGGACACTCATCTGCGCTTGCGCGCTGGCCCGGGCGAAGGAGCGGGTGCGCCACGAGGCCGCCAAGGACGGAGTGAAGCTGGCGAAGAAGACGATGGTGGCGGCGGTGAAGGAGGTGTCCGAGCACCTGGGGAACACGCCCGCGGTGGCGAGGGACTCGTACATCTACCCTTCCGTGCTGGCGATGTTCGAGAAGGGCCAGGTGGTGGAGCGCTACTTCGAATCCGTGGACGAGTTGGTGCGGCACGAGAAGCCGGCGCTGCACTGCGCGGAGAAGGCGCTGCTGGAGATGCTGGAGGTCAACCCATGACCTCCGCCAGGAAAGGCGCCGTGCGGCTCTTCGACGAAGCGGCGACCTCCGCGGGCGTTCCGGCGGCCACCACCCGGCCTCCCTCGTCACCGGCGCCGGGGCCGATGTCGATGACCCAGTCGCTCGCCGCGACCACCCGCATGTCGTGCTCGACGAGGATGACGGTGTTGCCCGCTTCGACCAGCCCATCGAGCTGCGTCATGAGCTTGTCCACGTCGGCGGGATGCAGTCCCGTGGTGGGCTCGTCCAGGATGTAGAGCGTGTTGCCGCGCTGCACCCGCTGCAGCTCCGTCGCGAGCTTGATGCGCTGGGCCTCGCCGCCGGAGAGCTCGGTCGCGGGCTGGCCCAACCGCAAGTAGCCCAGGCCCACCTCCCGCAGGACGGCGAGCGAACGCAACACCTGCGGCTCCTCGGCGAAGAACGCATGGGCCGCATCGACAGTCATGCCCAGCACCTCGGCGATGTTCTTGCCGCGGTACTGAATCTCCAGGGTCTTCGCGTTGTAGCGAGCCCCATGACACGTGGGACACGGCGCGTAGACGCTGGGCAGGAAGAGCAGCTCGACGCTCACGAAGCCCTCGCCCTCGCAGGTCTCGCAGCGTCCCTTGGCCACGTTGAACGAGAAGCGTCCGACGTCGAAGCCACGGGCGCGCGCGGCCTTCGTCGCGGCGAAGAGCTTTCGGACGTTGTCGAAGAGCCCCGTGTAGGTCGCCAGATTGGACCGTGGGGTGCGTCCGATCGGCTTCTGATCGACTCGCACCAGGCGCTTGATGCGCTCCATCCCCGAGGCAATCCGGCCGCCCGTGGTGAGCACGACGGAGCGCTCCAGCTCCTCCCCCTCCTCGTCCTCCTCGGGAAGAGTATGGCCGAGCTGCTCGGCGACCAGCTCCACCAGGACCTGGCTCACCAGGCTCGACTTCCCCGAGCCGGAGACACCGGTCACGGAGGTGAAGACTCCCAGCGGGAAGTCGACGTCGAGGCCGTGCAGGTTGTTGCGGGTGACACCCTCGAGGCGGAGCCACCCCTTGGGCGCGCGGGGTGTGCGGCGGCGCGTGGCCTCGGCTTCGAAGAGGTAGCGCCGCGTCTGGGACGCCTCCACGGCGGCGAGCCCTTCGAGCGGACCGCTGTAGAGAATCTGTCCGCCCTTCTCGCCCGCGGCCGGTCCGACATCGACGATCCAGTCGGCATGGCGGATCACGTCCACCTCATGCTCCACCACGAACAGCGAGTTTCCCGAGCCCTTGAGCTGGTCGAGCGCCTTGAGCAGGGACTCGGTGTCCGCGGGATGGAGGCCCGCGGAGGGCTCGTCGAGCACGTACACCACGCCGAACAGGTTGGAGCGCACCTGGGTGGCGAGCCGCAGCCGCTGGAGCTCACCGGGCGAGAGCGTCGGGGTGCTGCGCTCGAGCGAGAGGTAGCCCAGTCCGAGCTCGGTGAGGATCTGGATTCGCGCCAGCAGATCCTTGGCGATCCGCTCGGTGACCAGTGCCTTCTCCGGGTGCTCCCGCACGAGCTTCGCCGCTCCTGGGGCCGTCCCGTCCGCGGCGGGCCGCAGGATGCTGGCGACGCGCTTCAGCGGCAGCCGGGAGAAGCTCGCCGATGTCGAGCCCCGAGAAGGTGACGGACAGGGACTCGCGGCGCAGGCGCTTGCCCTGGCAGAGGCGGCACTCTCCGCTCACCATGTACTGCGACACGCGCTTCTTCATCAGCGCGCTCTGCGTCGTGGCGAAGGTCTGCAGCACGTACTTCCGGGCACCGGTGAAGGTCCCCATGTAGCTGGGGGGCTCCTTGCGCTTGAGTGCACGGCGCGTCTCGGCCGGAGTGAAGCCCGCGTAGACGGGAACGGTCGGCTGCTCGTCCGTGAAGAGGATCCAGTCCCGATCCTTCCGGGGCAGCTCGCGCCAAGGGCGGTCCACGTCGTAACCAAGCGTCACCAGGATGTCGCGCAGGTTCTGGCCGTGCCACGCGGGAGGCCACGCGGCGATGGCCCGCTCGCGGATGGTCAGCGAGTCATCCGGTACCATCGATTGCTCGGTCACTTCGTAGACGCGGCCCAGCCCATGGCAGTTGGGACAGGCGCCCGCCGGGGTGTTGGGCGAGAACGCGTCGGAGTCGAGGTGCGGCTGGCCGGGCGGATAGGTTCCGGCGCGCGAGTACAGCAGGCGCAGGGAGTTGGCGATCGTGGTCACGCTGCCCACCGACGAGCGCGTGGTGGGCGTGCCGCGGTGCTGCTGGAGGGCCACCGCCGGGGGCAGGCCGTCGATCGAATCGAACTCGGGGACGCCTGCCTGGTCGATCAGACGCCTCGCGTAGGGGGCCACGGATTCGAAGTACCGCCGCTGCGCCTCCGCATAGAGCGTCCCGAAGGCCAGCGAGGACTTGCCCGAGCCGGAGACCCCCGTGAAGACGACGAGGGCGTCACGCGGGAGCTCGACATCCACATTCTTCAGATTGTGCTCGCGGGCCCCACGCACCCGGACGAACCCTGTCTTCGTATTGCCTGAAGTCTCTGGAAGCTGATGACCGCGGGTCTTGGGCATGCGCACCACTCGGGAAGGTCGTGACCTGCTCTTGGCTGAATGTGGTGCCGGGGGCAACGAAGGAAAAGGGGGCCCGCCCGGCTGGGTGCCGCGCCTTCGTCCTCGGGACTCCGGGCCCGGACCCGATAAGCTCGGGCGCGTGAGCGAGTTCGTCACCCACCGCAACGCCCTGAGCGCGGCGAAGCTGGAGGCCCTGCGGGAGGCCCTGCTCTCCTCGCGCTTCGTGGCGCGGAGCCCGCTGATGGGGACGTTCCAGAGCAGCCGGGGCTTCGCGCTCATCTTCACGGAGGCGGGCCGGTCGAAGCTGGAGGAGCGCTTCCCCTTCCTTCGGGACTACCTGGCACTGGTGATGGACCCGGCGAGCTCGCGGGGGCTGTTGCCCTGGCGGGAGCGGCTCTTCGGCCCGAGCCAGGAGCGGCGGAGGCCGAACGCCTTCTACGTGAACCTGCTGCTGCTGGAGCCCGGGCGGGGCGTGGGCCGGCACATCGACGCGACGCTGCAGGAGCCGAGCGGAGTCCCGGGCGCGACGCCCGAGCACGTGAGCGTGCTCTACCTGAACGTGCCCGAGGGCGTGAAGGGAGGCGTGCTGGTGCTCTCGCGTGGAGCGCAGCCATCGGGCGAGGTGCGTCCGAGGCCGGGGATGTTGGTGCACTTCCGGGGGGACCTGACACACGAGGTCCAGCCCTTCACGGGAGGCCCGGAGGGAGCCCTGCGGGCGAGCCTCGTCTGCGAGCAGTACGCCTTCGCGCCCGAGGCGCTCGCGCGGCTGCCCGAGTTCCGCATCCAGTCCAAGGCGGGCTTCGCGGCGTACCTCCAGGAGCACCGCGAGCGCGGTGCCTGAGACACGCGGTGGCCCCCTACCGCAGCCGGGCCGCCAGGGCTCCCAGCTCGCGCGACTTGTAGCGGTCCGTCCGTGCCACCTGGGGGGCGAGCGCCTCGGCCGCCGCGGCCACCTCCCGCCGCACGTCCACCGCCAGCTCCGCCTCCACCAGCAGCTCGGGCACTTTCGCGAAGCGGCCGTAGTCATCCGCGACATAGGCCGCGAGAAGCTCCTCCGCCACCACACGTGCCGCCCCCGCCACCCTCGCCGCGAGCCCCAGCGCCACCCTCGCCAGATCCGAGCAGAAGATCGCCAGCTCGTCCTCGTCCGCGATGCTGTCGAACACCCGAGGGAGGGCCTTCACGAAGTAGCGGAGCACCGCCACGCCCTCCGCCGGGTACCCCTCGGCGAAGGAGCGGATGTCTCCGAGCAAGCGCTCCAACCGGGCGATGTAGCTGTCCACCTCTCGCCAGTCGACGTACCGGACGCCCATGGCCGCATCGATGGCCTGCCGCAAGTGCTGGGACAGGGCCGCATCGGCGGCGGCCGGGGCCCGCTGTCCGGCGGCGAGCACCCGCCGCAGCTCCGGGTCCACCAGCAGGCGCTCCACGGCGAAATCGAGCAGCCGCTCGCGAGGCCAGGACTCCAACTGGGCCCGGAGCGCCGCCCTCAGCGCCGGTACGCTTCCTTCTCGGCCACCGTGCTTCCGGTTCATCGGGCCCAATATAGACACCCCCACCGGAGACGTCACCTGCGTGCAAGTGACTCCGGAAGTGGTGGGGCCCGCGCCGCACGGCGGCCCGGAAACGACGAAGCCCCGCCAGCTCATCGCGGGCGGGGCTTCTTCTGCGAAGTTGCGGGGGCAGGATTTGAACCTGCGACCTTCGGGTTATGAGCCCGACGAGCTACCAGGCTGCTCCACCCCGCGACATGGCTCTGCATTCACAACACACAACTTACGGCTTGCAACGATAAAGCCCCGCTGGCTCAGCACCAGCGGGGCCTCATCCACACGAGTTGCGGGGGCAGGATTTGAACCTGCGACCTTCGGGTTATGAGCCCGACGAGCTACCAGGCTGCTCCACCCCGCGATATCGTTTGCTGCTCTATGTCAAACACCAGAGACCCTGTCATCTATTTCCGACAGGGTCTCTGGCCTGTCTGAGTTGCGGGGGCAGGATTTGAACCTGCGACCTTCGGGTTATGAGCCCGACGAGCTACCAGGCTGCTCCACCCCGCGGCGTCGAAGCGGGAGGCTAAGTACCGCCCTCCCCCTGTACCGTCAACAACTTTCCTTGAACGCCGGGAGGCGCGTGCGGCATTCCCCGCGCCTCCCGTGCGCGCCGGGCATTACTTGCCCGACTTCTGCTTGAACAGATCGGCGAACGTGCCGAGTCCCTTCTTGCCGCCGCCCACTGGCTGCTGGGTCTTCGTCCACGCCTCGACCTCCGCCCGCTCCTCGGCCCGCTCGGCGGCGGTGATGGAGAGGCGAACCTTGCCGGAGGCGTCGATGTCCACGAGGGCCACCTTCAGCTCCTGGCCGAGCGAGAACTTCTTGCGCAGGTCCGTGCCGCGCTCGGTGCCCGTCTCGGAGGCGGGGATGAGACCCTTGCCGCCCGGGAACACGAGGAACACGCCGTAGGGCTCGATGCGGTCCACCTTGCCCACCACCACCTGGCCCACCTTCGGGCGAGGCGCCGCGGGCTCGGCCGGCTTCTTCTCCTGCTGGGCGGCGGCGGCCGGACGCTCCTCGGCGGGGCGCTGGGCCTCCTCCTCGGTGATCCGGCGCAGGCCGATGCGCTTGTCGCTGGGCTCGATCTTCTCCACCTGCACCCAGATGGACTCGCCCACCTGCACCACGTCGCGCGGGTGCGCGATGCGGCGCTCGGACAGCGCGGAGACGTGCACCAGGCCATCCACGCCCGGACGCAGCTCCACGAAGGCGCCGAAGGGCTGCAGCCGCACCACCTTGCCCTGCAGCCGATCGCCCTCCTTGATCTCCGCGATCGCCGTCTTGAAGGGATCCTCCTGACGGGCGCGCATGGAGAGGGTGATCCGCTCCTTCTGCTTGGCCTTGTCGGGCGAGTTGGGCTGAGCGGCCTCCATGCGGAGGATCTCCACCTCGACCTCGTCGCCCTGCTTCACGACGTCGCTCGGGTGGGCCACGCGCATGTAGGACATCTCGGAGACGGGGATCATGCCCTCGACTCCGCCCAGGTCCACGAAGGCGCCGAAGTCACGCACGCCGGTGACGCGGCCCTTGACCACCTTGCCCTCGGCGAGCGTCTCGCGCGTCTTGGCCGCCAGCTTGCGCTGCTCGTCCTCGAGCAGCGAGCGGCGCGAGAGGACCACGTTGCGATCCCGAACCTCGGTGACGCGGAACGTGAGCTTCTCGCCGATGAACGCGTCCGGCTTCTCCACGAAGCGGATGTCGAGCTGGCTGATGGGGCAGAAGGCGCGCACGTCGCCGATCGCCACCTCGACGCCCCCCTTGTTGACGGAGAGGACCATGCCCTCCACCGGCATGCCGGAGGCGCGGGCCTCGGCGAGCATCGCCATGTTGGCGCTGCCCTTGGCCAGCGCGCGGCTGAGCAGGATGCCCCGGGCGCCCGCCTCGATGACGTGCGCCTCGATGGTGTCACCCACGCCGTAGCGCAGCACGCCCTCGTCGTCCTTGAGCTCGCGCAGCTCGATCATCGCCTCGCTCTTGGCGTTGGACAGCGTCACGAAGGCCGTGTCCGCGCCGAGCTGGAAGATCGTGCCCGACACCTTCTCGCCGATGCGCACCGAGCGCCGGGCCGGCATCCCGCCGTCCTTCTGCTGCGCCTCGAACATCTCGGCGAAGGACTGGGACTCGGGGACCTCCTCGTACAGCGCGGGGCTGGGCGCCGGCGCGGGAGGAGCCTTGGGGGCCGGAGCCACCGAGGCCGCCGGAGCGGTGGTCTCGGCCGGAGCCGAGGCCTCCGCGGGCTCGGCCGGAGCGGTCGACGACGGCGACGGAGTCACCGGGCCACGCGTCTCCACCGCACCCGAGGCGCGCTTGACGACCACCATGGGGCCCTGGGGACGGCGCTCGCCGCCTCCCTTGCCACCCCGGTCGCCGCCACGGCCACCGCCGCGGTCACCGCGCGGACGGCGGTCGTCACGACCACCGCCCTCACGCGGAGCACCCTGCTGCGGCTGGGCACCCGCCTCGCCCTCCGGCTTCGCCGGACGGGCCTCACGCTCGCCACCCTTCTCGCCACGCGGGCGATCCGACCCGCGGTCCCGGCCGCCGCGCTCCTCGCGCTCGCCGCCACGGCCCGCCGGGATGCCGAGCATCACGTCGCCAAAGGTGGCCTTGGGCTTCTTGGGACCGAATCCCCCAGGACCGCCACCGCCACCCGAACCAACGGAACCGTTGTTCTTCTCGTCGCTCACTGCCAGGACCTTCCTGAACGTAATCGAAATCCAGCCGTGGGAGACCGTACCCCCATGCTGGGTCAAAAGGCGGCGCACTCTACACACGCGCCGTGCTTGGACGGAAGACGCATGTGGTCATCTTCTGTCCAGGGCGCCCGGAACCCCTCCATAACGCGACATGTCGCCTGTCCCATCCCCCACCACGGAAATCGGGCCCGCCCGCCTGCCCGGCACGGGATCAGCGGGCGGATTTGCGGCAGAGGAGCCGTTGGAACACGGCCTTCGCCTCGGGAATGCCCAGGGCCCCCGTCACCCCGAAGTAGACCGCCCCGAAGGGCAGCACCACCGCCAGGAAGAGGAGGATGGGATGTAGGTGTGGCGGGGCGAGCAGGCTGCCACCCCACTCCGCCTCCACCCCGGGCATGGTCCCCAGCACCCGGGCCAGGGCCAGCTTGATGCCCAGTCCCGTCAGGCCCGCCGCGAGCCCGGCGCCCCATAGTTTGAGCAGCAACGCCCGGGGCACCCCCACGTGGCCGATCCGCCCCGCGAGCGCCCGCCGCAGCATCTGCGACTCGAACCAGGCCACCATTCCGCTCGTTACCGTGAGGAACACCGCCCCCAGGTGCTCCGGCAGCCCCACCAGCCCCGGCAGCTTCAGCGCCAGGAACCAGGCCGCCGCGGCCCCCAGGCTCACGCGCACCACCGCGAAGCGCAGCGGCGTCCGGGTGTCCTTCAGGGCGTAGAAGGCCGAGGCGTACAGCCGGCCCAGCGCGGAGGCCACCAGGCCCACCGCCGAGCCCATCAGCAGGTACCAGAGGTAGCGCGTGTCCGCGGCGGTGAAGCGGCCCGTCTGCAGCAGTCCGCCCCCCACCACGTCGCCAATGAAGAGCAGCGCCGCCGCCGAGGGCACCACGAAGAAGGCGATGCGGCGCGCTCCCGCCTCCAGGCGCGTGCGCAGCTTCGTGGCCACATCCTCCCCCGCCCCCGCCGTGCGCGACATCTCCGGCAGCTCGGCCGCGGAGATGGACATGCCGAAGAGGCTCACCGGGATGAGGTAGATGGTCTGCGCGTACGTCAGCGTGGACAGCGCCCGGACCGCGATGAGCGAGGCATAGGACGTGTCCACGTAGGCGCTCACCTGCACCACGCCGCGGCCGATCACCACCGTGCCGAAGCTGCGCAGCACCTGGCGCACGGACTCGCTGGCCGTGGACAGCGTGGGCCGGAAGCCGCCGAGCACCCGCATCACCGACGGTACCTGCACCGCGAACTGCAGCAGGCAGCCCACCACCACACCATAGGAGAGCACCTCCACCAGCCGCTCTTCCGGCAGCCCGCGCACGCCCGCCATCACCAGCGTGGCGATGATGGCCAGGTTCCACACCACCGGGGCCAGGTACGACAGGAGGAACTTCCGGTGGCTGTTGAGCACCCCCAGGCACCACGCGGACAGCACCAGCATGCCCGTGCCCGGAAAGAGGATGCGGACCAGTTGGATGGCCAGCGTCCGCGCCTCGCCCTCGAAGCCCGGGGCGATGGTGTCCACGAAGAAGGGCGTGGCGAGCATGCCCACCGCCACCATCACGCCGGTGGCCAGCGCGAGCAGCCCGAACACCGCGCCCGCGACCCGGTCCGCCTCCTTCGTGTCCCCCTTGCCCAGCAGCCCCGCGTACACGGGGATGAACGAGCCCGAGAGCACGCCCTCGCCGAAGAGGTTCTGCAGGAAGTTGGGAATGCGCAGCGCCGCCTTGAAGACGGCGGCCGCCATGCCGTTGCCCAGGTAGTGCGCGAAGAAACGCTCGCGCACCAGTCCCATCAAGCGCGAGGCGAAGATGCCCACCGCGACGAACAGCGCGCCTCCGCCTCGGGCACGCGTCCCGGGAGACACGGGACGGGGTTCAGGAACAGGGGACGGTGCGGAGCGTGGTGGGGGAACGGTCACAAGAGAGCAGGCACTCTATGCGGAGCGTTCACCTGCTTGAAGCGTGAATTCCAGCCACCATGGTTTCGCTTGACGTCCCCCCTGCGGGCCGCGATGGTCAGCGCTCCCATGGCCGGTTCCCCAGATAACGACCTATCGACCGATGTGGCGCTCGTCCGCCAGGTCCTGGCGCGCGAACTGGAGACCATCAACGAGTACGAGGCCCATGCCCGCGCCGCCTCCACCCCGGAGCTGCGCGACTTCTTCCTGCACCTCGCCGCCGAGGAGAAGGAGCACGTGGCCGAAGCCGTCCACATGCTGCGCCTCCTCGACGCGGGGCAGGAAGCCCACTTCGCCAAACCCGTCACCACGGGCCACTTCCAGGGCGCCATCGAGGGCAAGCCGTCCCCTGCCCCCGCTCCGGCGGCTCCGTCTCCGTCTCCGGCGGCTCCGTCCGAGCCCGCTCCCCGGGGCCCGGCTCGTGGCGGACGCAGTGGCAACGGCCAGGCGGAACCGCCTCCTGGCCTCGTTCAACCCGAGCGCGTGCTGTATGGCGTGCCCGCCCCGCCGCCCAGCCCGGGCGTCCAACCCTTGACCGTCGGCTCGCTGCGGCGCAGCCGCTGAGTCCGTACCTCCCCTGGAGCGTCCCCATGCCTGACTTCCTTGGACATGCCGAGAACCCACTGCGCGAGGACGAGTGGGCTCGCCTCAACGAGACCGTCATCCAGGTCGCCCGCCGTTCGCTCGTCGGCCGTCGCATCCTGGACATCTACGGCCCGCTGGGTGCCGGCGTGCAGACCGTCCCCCATGACGAGTACACCGGCGTCAGCCCCGGCGCGGTGGACATCGTCGGCGAGCAGGAGACGGCATCCGTCTTCACCGACGCGCGCAAGTTCAAGACGATCCCCATCATCTACAAGGACTTCCTGCTGCACTGGCGCGACATCGAGGCCGCGCGCCTGCACAACATGCCCCTGGACGTCTCGGCCGCCGCCGGCGCCGCCGCCCTCTGCGCCCAGCAGGAAGACGAGCTCATCTTCTACGGGGATCCCAAGCTCGGCCACGAGGGGCTGATGAACGCCACCGGCCGCCTCACCGTGCCGCTCGGCGACTGGGGCACGCCCGGCGCCGGCTACCTCTCCATCGTCGAGGCCACCCGCCGGCTCAACGAGTCCGGCCACTACGGCCCCTACGCCGTCATCCTCTCGCCCCGCCTCTTCTCCATGCTGCACCGCATCTTCGAGAAGACGGGCGTCCTGGAGATCGAGACCATCCGCCAGCTCGCCGCGGACGGCGTCTTCCAGTCCAACCGGCTGCGCGGTGACTCGGGCGTGGTCGTCTCCACCGGCCGCGAGAACATGGACCTCGCGGTGGCCATGGACATGGTCGCCGCCTACCTAGGCGCCTCGCGAATGAACCACCCCTTCCGCGTGCTCGAGTCGCTCATCCTCCGCATCAAGCACCCCGACTCCATCTGCACCCTGGAAACCGCGCCCAACCGCGGTTAGCCCTACTGGAGAGCCCCGCCAGCAACCCATGGCGAAGATCCTGGTCATCGACGACGAGGCGAACCTCCGCAAGGTGCTTGCCGCCATGCTGCGCCGTGACGGCTTCGACGTCACCGTCGCGGTCGATGGCGAGCAGGGGCTCGCCGAGTTCCACAAGAATGGCGCGGACATCGTGGTGACGGACCTCGTCATGCCCAAGGCGGGTGGCATGGAGGTCCTGCGCGCCGTCAACGCCGCCAACCCCGACGTGCCCGTCATCATCATCACCGCGCACGGCACCGTCGACTCCGCCGTCGAGGCCATCAAGGCCGGCGCCTTCGACTACATCACCAAGCCCTACGAGCAGGCGGAGCTCTCGGCCGTCATCGCCAAGGCCGCCAAGGCGCACGATGTCGCCCAGCGCTCGGTACGCGCCGACGCCAAGGCCCGCGCCGCCATCATCGGCGAGTCGCCGCAGCTCCAGGATGTCTTCAAGATCATCGACAAGGTGGCGGACACCCCCTCCACCGTCCTGATCAACGGCGAGAGCGGCACCGGCAAGGAGCTCATCGCCTCGGCGCTGCATGGGGCCTCCAGCCGCCGCGACAAGCCGTTCATCAAGATCAACTGCGCCGCCATCCCCCACAACCTCCTCGAGTCCGAGCTGTTCGGCTACGAGCGCGGAGCCTTCACCGGCGCCGTCACCTCCAAGCCCGGCCGCTTCGAGCTGGCCGACGGCGGCACCCTCTTCCTCGACGAGATTGGAGAGATCCCCGTCGAGATGCAGGTGAAGCTGCTGCGCGCGCTGCAGGAGGGTGAGTTCGAGCGCGTGGGCGGCATCAAGACGACGCGCGTGGACGTGCGCCTCATCGCGGCCACCAACCGGGATCTGCAGTCGGAGATCGAGGCCGGACGCTTCCGCAAGGACCTGTACTACCGGCTGGCCGTGGTGCCCATCGTGCTCCCGCCGCTGCGCGAGCGCCGCGCGGACATCCCCATGCTCGCCGGGCACTTCGTGGAGAAGTACAACCGCAAGCTCCACAAGAAGATCGAGAGCATCTCCGACGACGCCATGGCGCTGCTGCAGGCCTACAACTGGCCCGGCAACATCCGCGAGCTGGAGAACCTCATCGAGCGCGTGCTCCTCTTCGCCGACGGTCCCTCCATCACCGCGAAGGATCTGCCGGATCCGGTCCGCCAGGGCTCCGGCACGCCAGCGCATGCTCTCTCGGCCGCTCCCCTGGAGGCCTCGACGGGCGAGGGCGGCCTCAAGGACATCGTCCGCATGAAGGCGGCCGAGCCTCGAGAAGGATCTCATCACCAAGGCCCTGGAGGAGACGGGCGGCAACGTCACGCGAGCAGCCAAGCTGCTGCAGATCAGCCGCAAGTCCCTCCAGACGAAGATGAAGGAATTCGGCCTGCGCGACACGACTCCCCCGGACGCGCGCGACGAATCCATCGACGAGTGATGGGACGGCGAAATATCGCCGCGAAACCATCGGTTCGGTCCCCGCCACAACCCTTTTCCACTCTGGGAGCCAGAATGCGGCCGCCTCTTCCCACCCTCGGACCACAGCCGAAGAAAAGCCCCGCCGGTCCGGTGATGGTCGTCTCCTTGTTGCTCGGCCTGAGCGCCGGAGGCGTCTGGTGGTGGAAGCAACGGCTCGCCTCGGAGACGCCCCCCGCCACGGCCGAGCAGCACGTCACCGCGCCCGTGGCCCAGGGCCCCGGGGGGCCCGGCTCCACACCTTCCGCGACCGCCCCTTCCGCCGCCGCTGCTCCGGCCGCGGCCGCCCCCACGGATCCGCTCACGGCGGCCGGGCTGTCCCGCGCCACCGTCCGCATCGATGGGCCCATGGAGACGGCCGTGACCGCCGCCGCCGGCCCCGGGGTGGGCCCCGCGCTCGCCCAGGTGGTGACGCGCACGCTCGTGTGGTGGGTGGACGTGCCGGGTGACCTGCGGCGGGGGGACACGCTCGACGTCCTCTACCAGGTGCGCCCCAACGAGGAGCCCCTCGTGTACGCGGTGCGCTTCACCAGCAACAAGACGGGCCAGACGCACCGCGCCTACCGCTTCCAGCCCGAGGGCGACAAGAACCCCCGCTACTACCTGCCCAGCGGCGAGGAACTGGAGCTGCGCCTGGAGAACTCGCCCCTGGAGGACTACGAGCAGGTGACGTCGCTGCTGCGCGATGGCCGCCGGCACAAGGGCGTGGACTTCAAGACGCCCGTGGGCACCCCGGTGAAGGCGCCCTTCACGGGCATCGTCCGCCGCAAGAACTGGAGCTTCCGCTTCAACGGCAACTGCATCGAGCTGGAGGAGATTGGTGGCAAGCACCGCCGCGCCCTCTTCCTGCACATGGACGAGCTGCCGCGCTCCCTCAAGGTGGGTGACCGCTTCAACGTGGGGGCCATGCTGGGCCGCAGCGGCAACAGTGGCCGCTCCTTCGCGCCCCATCTGCACTACCAGCTCGAGGCCGGCGACGAGCGCGTGTTGGATCCCTACGAGAGCCACCGCACGTACCGGCGTTCGCTCGCGGCGAGCCATCGCGCGGCCTTCGAGGCCGAGGTGCGCCGGCAGGATGGGCTGCTCGGCACCACCGTCGCCGGCGGCTGAAGCCATCGCTTTCTTGACACCCCCGCTCGCGGCGGCTAGCGTCCCCGGACAATTTCTCAACATTTCCCAGGGGTTAGACGTCGTGGGGGCGCGCCTGAGGAAGTGGTTCCGGAGGTCGGATGTCCAGGCTTCGCGCCGTAGTCGCCGCGCTGACGCTGGGTGCGCCGTTCGTCGCCACCGCGGCGGATGTCACCCGCGTCGCTTCGTCCTTCGAGGACGAAGATCCATTCGGGATGTTCATCGATGTGGGCCTCGAGCACTCGCAGCGGCGCACGAAGATCGTCCGCGAGGCCCTGCCCACCACCACGGGCCAGACGCGTCAGTACCAGGGCGAGCTCTGGTACAGGAGCTATGACACGCGCCTGAACCTGGACGTGGCCTTTGGCATCGCCCAGGACGTGGAGCTGTCGTTCGGGCTGCCCATCGTGCTCCTCCAGGACGAGTCCTGGGGGTTCGTGGCGGGCACGAGCCCGGCCAACTCCACCATCACCAACAACTTCGTGCGCAACAACTGCGGGGGCTCGGGCACGCCCTGCTCGCTCACGACCCCCGAGGCGCTCTTCAACGTGCCCGAGAACGGGTACCTGGAGACGTTCCGCGGTGGCGTGGGCAATGCGCGCTTCGGATTCGCGTGGTCCGTCTTCAACCAGCGCAAGGACGAGACGAAGCCCACGTGGGTGGTGGGGCTGGACTACGAGGCCCCCACGGCGAAGCTGCTCAACCCGAGCATCCTGACGTCCAAGGAGGAGCGGGGCGCGGTCGGTGACCGGGTGCACAAGTACACGGTGTACACGGCGCTCTCGCGGCAGATCGGCCTGGCGGAGCCGTACTTCCGGATGCACTACACCATCCCCGTGCGCGGCCCGGGCGCCTGGTCCAACTGCGACAACCGCAACGTGGAGCCGCAGAACCTCGGCCACCCGCAGAACTGCGGCGCCGATGGATGGAACCGCAGGGAGACGGGCATCCAGGCGCCGCACGTGGCCGGCGTGATGTTCGGCTCCGAGTTCCAGGTGCTCGAGCAGCCCACGCGCAAGTTCAAGATGGACCTGCGCGCCATCAGCAACTACGTGTCCGAGGGCCGCTACTACAACGAGATGAGCGGCGCGCTGCGCAAGCTGCTCGCCACCGGGGACTACCTCCAGATCGGCGGCCAGTTCGCCCTGACGGCCCAGCTCTCCGACTTCCTGTCCGTCCGGGGCTCGGGCATGTACCTGTACAACACCGACCACGCCCTCACCGACGAGAAGATCGGCAAGGACCTGGACGGCAACGGCACGGTGGACATCACGGGGAACCCGGAGGAGCTCAACCCCAACTTCGACTACCGCACGGACTTCGTCTCGCGGCGCTTCCACGCCACCGAGAGCAAGGACTGGCGGCTGGACGTGAGCGCCACCCTGCGGTTCTAGAAGTGCGCGGAGAGGGCTGGGGTGAGGGTGTTCACCGCTTCTTGAGCCCGAGCCCCAGCCGGTACACGTCCTGTCCGGACCAACCGGCGCGCCGGGCCAGCTCGGTGCTGAGCGCCTTGAGCTTCTCCCCTCGCCCGAGCCCCTCCTCCAGCGCCCGCTGCAGCTCCTCCTCGGACCAGCGCCGCTCTCCGGTGCGCCCCTCCACCAGCACCACCACCTCGCCCCGGGGCTCCTCCGCCGCGTAGCGTCCGGCCAGCTCGGACAACGTGCCGCGCACGAACTCCTCGTGCAGCTTCGTCAGCTCCCGAGCCACCACCGCGCGCCGGTCCCCCAGCGCGTCCTTCAAGTCCGTCAGCGTCTCGGCCAACCGGCGCGGGGACTCGTAGATCCCCACCGTGGCCGATAGCGGGGCCACCTCCTCCAGCATGGCCTGGCGCTCCGGTCCCTTGCGCGGCAGGAAGCCCAGGAAGTGGAAGCGCCCGGTGGGCAGCCCCGAGGCGCTCAGCGCCGCCACCAGCGCCGTGGCCCCCGGTATGGGCACCACCTTCACCCCGCGCTCGATGGCCTCGGCCACCAGCTTCTCCCCGGGATCGCTGATCCCCGGGCTGCCCGCGTCCGTCACCAGCGCGCAGTCCTCCCCGGCCTCGAGCCGGTCCAGGATGCGGCCGGCACGCTGGCCCTCGGCGAAGGCCGGCAGGCTCACCGTGTCCGCGGAGATACCGAAGTGGTCCAACAGCACGCGCGAGTGCCGCGTGTCCTCACAGGCCACGAAAGACACCGCCCGCAGCGTCTCCAGAGCGCGCGTGGAGATGTCCCCCAGATTCCCGATGGGCGTGGCCACCAGATAGAGCGTCCCAGGCATATCCGTTCCTCACATACCCGCGTCGAAAGCGCCCGGCAGGTGCTCCACCGTCGCGTGCTCGCCGCGGCCTACCACCGAGATGACATCGAAACGGATCATCCTGTCCCGCAGCCGGTGGGCCAGGAGGTAATGCAGCGCGGCTTTCACCACCTTGCGCTGCTTGGCGAAGGACACCGTGTGGGAAGGGTCTCCCCACACCGCCGTGGAGCGCATCCGCACCTCCACGAAACACACGGTGTCCCCGTGCTCGGCCACCACGTCCAGCTCCCCGTAGCGGCAGGAGAAGTTGCGCGCGCGCACCCGGTAGCCCCGTGCCTCCAGGAAACGCACCGCCGCCTCCTCGCCCTCGTCCCCATACCCCTTGCGATCCACCACCCCTGCCCGTCCCATCCCACCCCTCCCGGGCCCCCACCCTGGGGGGCCCCTCACGCCACGGCGCGCACTACAGATTGACAGGCCCGTCCGACAACTGCGCCAGACCGGGATGCGGCGTGACGTGCAGCACCTGCGTCAGCGTGCCCAGGTGCTTGAGCATCCGGCCGATCAGCGGCAGCCGGGACTCGTCCAGGCCCACCAGCGCGTCCTCCACGAGCAGCGGCAGCTTCACCCGGGCGCTCACCTTCTCCACCACCGTCAGCCGCAGGCTGAGAAAGAAGAGGTCCACCTCGCGCGGGGGCAGCTCGCCCACGGGCATGCGCCGGCCCGAGGAGGTCACCACCATGGTCCGCCCATCCCGGTCCCACTCCACGCTGGTGTAGCGGCGCTCCGTGAGGGCGCTGAAGTACTGCACGCACCGCTCGCGCGTCATCCCGATGACGGCGGCCACGTCCGTGGCCAGCAGGTCCCCCGCCAGGCCGAGCACCAGCGGTGCCGGATCCTCCAGGGGCTCCATGCCGCCACCGGCCAGATCGGCGGCACCGGCCATTCCCATGCCGGCGAGCTGCGGGTTGCGCGCGAGCGCGATGGACTCCTTGAGCCGGGCGAGCTCCCGCTCCACCTCGCGCACGTCACGCACGAAGCTGCCCTTCTCGGAGATCTTCGCGTTGAGCAGCTCGATCTGCTGGCGGAGCACCGGCAACTGGTGGGCGGCCTCCACGAAGTCCGGGTGCTTCTCCATGGAGACGAGCTGGGCGCGCAACTGGGCCACCTCGGCGCCGAGCTGCTCGCGGCGCTGCAGGCGCGGCGGAATGTCCTGGGGCGTGTCCACGTCGAACACTTCCAGGGCCTTGCGCACCGGCCCGGCCTCGGCCTCGAACTCCTCGAGGATCTTCTTCTCGCGCACGGCGAACATCTCGCCCCGGCGGCTCAACCGGTCCTTGTCCTGAAGCTCGTCCACGTAGCGGATGGCGAGCACCGCGGCGAAGCCGAAGGCGGGGATGTCCAGCAGCGCCACGTACCGGATCCAATCCTTGGGGAAGAGGCCGGCGACGAAGCACGCCACGCCCACGCCCACGGCGATCCAGAAGTTGCGGTTGCGCACCAGCGGCTCCACGTCCGGCAGCCGCTGCGCCTCCTCCTCGGCCACCTCGCGCTCGGACTGCAGACGCGCCATCGCCTCGTCACGGCGGGCCAGCATGCGCGGATAGCGCTCCGCGCGGGCCACGATGTCCTGGGGCAGGCCCATGGACTCGGGCGTGGGCTCCGCGTTCCAGGCCGCCTCCGCCTGGCGCAGCTTCTCCTTGAGCCCGTCGGTGCTGCGCAGCTTCGACTCCAGATCGAAGACCTGGGAGTTGAGCCCGTCCACCTCGAACTGGAGGTTGTCCACCTCCTTGCAGAACACGAGCTCCTTCTCGAGCTCGCGCACCTTCGCCTCGGCGGCGGGAATGTCCGAAGCGGGCAGCACGCCCGGAGACGAGATGGACATGCCGGGCGAGGAGATGGCCATGCCCGGAGACGTCGGGGAGCGCAGCGCGGGCATGCCCGGAGACGACTGCGCGTGCAGGCCCGGCATGCCCGGAGACGAGAGCGCGCGCATGCCCGACGTGGACGCCGGACGGCCCGCGCCCCGCGGCCGGCGCGAGGGAAGCTGCGCCGCCTGAAGGCAGAAGAGCTGCTCGAAGGTGGTGCGCGGCGGCAGGCCCACCTGGCCGCGGAGGAACTGGTTCCCCTCGGTGGTGTCCTGCGTCACCAGCTCCGGCTGCTTCGTGGCGGGATTGAGCCGGTGCAGCGAGCCACCTCCCCCCAGCTCGCGCAACACGCGGTAGGTGACGGAGTCCTGCCCCACGAAGGTGAGCGCGGCCTTGCCCGCCTTCTGCGTGGAGGCGGCGAGGGCTGCATCACCGCCCCGTCCATCCGCGTAGAGCAGCGCGAGCGACAACCCCGCCAGCGGGCTCAGCTCCGGCGTGGGGGGCTTGAGGACCAGATACCCGGTCTTGAGGGCGAAACGGCCCGCCGGAGAGAAACCCCGGACGTTCTGGACGGCAACCTCGACGAAGTGCATGCGCCCCCCATTCTAGCGCGCATGGGCATGAAAAAAGGGAGCGTCCTCAAAAGGACGCTCCCCAAAAAAGCACCAGCCCGGGAGGGCCGGCGAGCAATCAGGCCTTCGCGCCCTTGGCGGCCGTCTTGCCGGCGGCGTGGCTGGCGGCCGCGTGGCTGACGGCGGCGGCGCGGCGCATCTCCGCGTCCTCCATGGTCTCCACGCGGGAGGCCTTGCCCTTGAGGGCGCGGAGGTAGAAGAGACGGTTGCGGCTCACGTTGCCGCGGGAGAGGACCTCGATCTTCTCGTAGCGCGGGCTGTGCACCGGGAAGATGCGCTCCACGCCCACGCCGAAGGACACCTTGCGCACGGTGAAGGTGGCGCGGTTGTGGCCCTTCTTCTTGCGGATGACGACGCCCTCGAACGCCTGCACGCGCTCCTTATCGCCCTCCTTGACCTTCCAGTGGACTCGAACCGAGTCACCGGTACGGAACTCGGTGACGTCCTTACGGAGGTTCTTGGCCTCCACGTACTCGATCGCGCTGCGACGCATGACTGACTCCAGAAAATCTCGGACTCGGGGTACGAAAACTGAGAGCGGGCCGTACTACCAGAGAGCCAGGAGCCGGACAAGCCCGCAGAACACCGACCAATGGCCCTGAAACCGTCGGAGGGGCTACAGCTCCTCCTCTTTCTTCGACAACAACTTCAAGTCCGCCTTGCCGAACTCCAGGCGGGCATACAGGTCCGGGCGCCTCTCCCGGGTGAGTTGCAGGGCCTTCCAGCGGCGCCAGCGGGCAATCCGCGCGTGATCTCCGGACTGGAGGGCGGCGGGCACCTCGGCGCCGCGGAAGACGGGAGGCCGGGTGTAATGGGGGTGCTCCAACAGGCCCTCCTCGAAGCTCTCCGTGACGCTGGAGACCTCGTTGCCCAACACGCCGGGCAGCAGCCGGGCCACGGCGTCCACCACGGCCAGGGCGGCCACTTCACCCCCGGTGAGGATGAAATCCCCCAGGGACACCTCCCCGTCCAGGTACGGCATGACGCGCTCGTCCACGCCCTCGTAGCGGCCGCAGACGAGGATCAGCCCGGGCTCCCTGGCCAGCTCGCGCGCCCGCGCCTGGGTGAAGACAGGGCCCCGAGGGCTCATCAGCAGCACCTTCGCCCCGGCGGGGGCCCGGGCCCGGGCGGCCTCGATGGCGGCCACCAGCGGCTCCGGCTTCATCACCATGCCGGCACCACCCCCGTAGGGCGTGTCGTCGGTGACGCGGTGCTTTCCCTCGGCGTAATCGCGAATGTAGGTGACGGTGACGCCGAGCAGCCCCTTCTCCTGGGCCTTTCCGAGGATGCTCGCGCCCAGGTAGCCCGAGACGCTGTCCGGGAAGAGGGTCACCACCTCCACGGGGTACATCAGCCCTCGCCCCCTTCCGGCCCGCCTTCCGCCGGCGCCTCCGCATCAGGCTTCTCGGCTCCTGCCCGCTCCTCCGTGCCCACCTCCAGGAACTCCGGAGGCTTCACCACGAGCTTGCCGCCCGGGATGTCCACGGTGGAGACGAAGTCGTCGACGAAGGGCACCACCAGCTCTTCCTGGCCCTCGGCGCGGATGACGAGGTTGGGCACCGGACCGGTCTCCCAGATCTCCTCCACGCGGCCGAGCACCTTGCCGGACTCGTCCACGGCGGTGAGCCCCACCAGGTCACCCTGGAAGTACTCCTCCTCGGCGGGAGGCTCGAGGTCCTCCCGGAAGGCGAGCACGGTGGCGCCCACCAGCGCCTCGGCGGCGGTGCGGCCCCTCACGTCCGCGAAGACCACGAGGGTCTCCTTGGGGGTGGGCCGCACCGACTCGATGCGCAGCACGCGCTCGGCGCCGGTCCGCGGGCGCACGAGCACCCGCTCGACGAAGTCGAGCGTCTCGGACGCCGGGTCGAAGGTGCGGACGGCCACCTCTCCCTGGAGACCATGGGCTCGGGCCACATAGCCCAGTTCGAGATGGGGTTTGAGGGTCACTGGCCTTCAGGGGGTGTGGCGGTCGTGGGGGTCCCGGCCTGGGGTGGCTGGCGCCGGTCGTCCTGGATTTCCAGACGAACCTTCTGGCCCTGCTTCTGGGCCGCGGCACCGAGCAACGTCCGGAGGGCGCCAACGGTGCGCCCGTCCCGGCCGATGACCTTGCCCACGTCCTCGGGGGCGACCTTCAGCTCATAGAGCCGGGCCCCCTCCACGTCGGACGCGCGCAGGCTCACCTGGTCCGGTTGATCGACCAGGGCCCGCGCGAGATAGATGATGAGTTGCTCCACGCTGTCCGCTCGGCCTGCGAGGCGACTAGGCGGGCTTGGCGGCGACGGCGGCGCGCTTGTGGCGCTTGATCAGCTCGCCCACGGTCTCGGAGGGCACCGCGCCGGACTTCAGCCAGTACTCCAGACGCTCGGCGGCGAACTCCACCTTGGCGGGCTTGTGGTTGGGATCGTAGGAACCCACGGCCTCGAGGAACTTGCCATCCCGGGGGTTACGGGAGTCGGTGGCCACCACGTGGTAGTACGGCTTCTTCTTGGCGCCCGCGCGGGCAAGACGGAGGACAACGGCCATTTCTGATGCTCCAGGTGAAAACTGAAGGTGAGACAAGAAGGTGATCAGCTTGGAGGGGGGCGCTCTTAGCGCCGCCACAAGCGGATTGTCAAGGAAGCTCGGGGTTTTGCGTCGATTCCGACGCATTTTCGCCGCCCCGGTTGGCCAGCTGGCCACACGCTCCGGCGATATCGCGGCCCCGGTTCTGCCGGATGAAGGCGGCCACGTGCCCGTTGGTGAGGAGCTTCCCGGAAGCGCTCGGCCCGCTCGTCCATGGTCGTCTTGAAGCCGAGCCCGGGGTTCTCGTTGTACGGGATGAGGTTGACCTTGGCGGGGATGTCCTTGAGCAGCTCGATGAGCCGGAAGGCATCCTCGTCGCTGTCGTTGAAGTCCCGCAGGAGGACGTACTCGAAGGTGATGCGGCGGCCCTGGCGCAGGGGGAACTTGCGGCAGGCGTCGAGCAGCGCCGCGATGTTCCACTTGCGGTTGACGGGCATCGTCTTGGAGCGCTGCTCGTCCGTGCTCGCGTTGAGCGAGATGGCGAGCTTCACGTCCGTCTCCTGGCCGAAGCGCTCGATCATCGGCACCAGGCCCACCGTGGAGACGGTGATGTGACGGTGGCTGAAGTTGGGCCCTTCCACCGACTGGAGGATGGAGAGCGCCGTCTTCAGGTTCTCGAAGTTGTGCAGGGGCTCGCCCATGCCCATGAAGACCAGGTTGGAGAGCGGGCGGTAGGTCTCCAGGTTCTCCAGCTTGCGCACCTCGCGGTTCACCGCATGCACCTGGGCGAGGATCTCACCCACGGTGAGGTTGCGCTTGAGGCCCAGGGTGCCCGTCATGCAGAAGGTGCACGCCATGGCGCAGCCCACCTGGGTGGACACGCACAGCGTCTTGCGGTCCTCGGAGGGCATGTAGACGGACTCGATGTAGCGGCCGTCGCGGGTCTTCCAGCGGTACTTGATGGTGCCGTCCACCGAGCGCTGCTCGGCGTCCTTCACGAGGGGGACGATCTCCGCGCGCGTCTTGAGCTTCTCGCGCAGGGCCTTGGAGAGGTCCGTCATCTCGTCGAAGGAGGTGGCGCCCCGCTGGTGGATCCACCGGTAGAGCTGGCTGGCCCGGAACGCACGCTCGCCCAGTTCCTCGGTGAAGAAGCGGGTGAGCCCCTCCAGGGTGAGGCTGGAGACCTCCGTGAGCTTCGCGGGCGCGGGGGCCTGCGCGGGCACGGGAGTGGCCGGGGTGTCGGCGTCGGGGTGGGTGGACTCGGGCTGCATCATGGTTCCAACGGGGGGAGTGTGGGTGTCACTTCCCACAAGATAGGACTCGGAGTCAAAGGAGGGCCCGTCCCCTCCCCTGCCCTGCGTGGGACGCAGGAAAGACGGCGGCCCGGTCCCCGCGGAGGAGCGCGGGGGCCGGGCCGTGTCCCGGGCACAAGGCCCTGCCAGCTACTTCTTGCTGGTGTACTCGTACGGGGCGATCTCGGTCTCGCGGAAGAAGTACGCGATCTCGTTCTTCGCGTTCTCCAGGCTGTCCGAGCCGTGCACCGTGTTCTGGTCGATGCTGGTGGCGAAGTCGCGGCGGATGGTGCCCGGGGCGGCGTTGGCCGGGTTGGTGGCGCCCATGATGTCGCGGTTGGCCAGGACGGCGTTCTCACCCTCCAGCACCATCAGCACCACGGGGCCGGAGATCATGAAGTTGACCAGATCCTTGAAGAAGGGACGCGCCTTGTGGACGGCGTAGAACCCCTCGGCCTGGGCCTGGGACAGGTGCTGCAGGCGGATGGCAACCGGCTTCAGGCCCTTCTCCTCGAAGCGGGAGATGACCTTGCCAATGACGCCCTTCTGGAGCCCGTCGGGCTTGATGATGGACAGCGTACGCTCGATGGCCATGGTGATGGTCCTCGTCTGACGTGTGGGAGGTGGAACTAGCGGTTCTTCTTGGGAGCGCCGCGCTTGACGGCCTCCTGCAGCGTGGTGCCGAGCTCGGCGGGGCTGGCGGCCATGACGAAGCCAGCGGCCTCCATGGCCTTGATCTTCTCCGAGGCCGTGCCCTTGCCGCCGGAGATGATGGCGCCGGCGTGACCCATGCGCTTGCCCGGAGGAGCCGACTGACCGGCGATGAAGCCGGCGATGGGCTTGGTGAACTCGCGCGCCACGTACTCGGCGCCGCGCTCCTCGGCGTCGCCGCCGATCTCGCCGATCATGATGACGGCATCCGTCTCGGGGTCGGCGTTGAAGAGCTTCAGCACGTCCACGAAGTCCGTGCCGTTGACCGGGTCACCACCGATGCCCACCGCGGTGGACTGGCCCAGGCCCAGCTGGGTGAGCTGGTACACGGCCTCGTAGGTGAGCGTGCCCGAGCGCGACACCACGCCGATGCGGCCCGGCTTGTGGATGTGGCCCGGCATGATGCCGATCTTGCACTGGGCGCCCGGGGTGATGACGCCGGGGCAGTTGGGGCCGATCAGGCGAACGCCCGGCTTACCCTGCAGGTAGCGCTTGGCCTTCACCATGTCGTTGACGGGGATGCCCTCGGTGATGGTGATGATGAGGGAGATGCCCGCGTCGGCGGCCTCCATGATGGAGTCGGCGGCGAAGGGGGGCGGAACGAAGATGACCGAGGTGTTGGCACCGGTCTGCTTCACCGCGTCGGCCACCGAGTTGAAGACGGGGACCTTGCCCTCGAAGTCGGTACCGCCCTTGCCCGGCGTGACGCCGGCGACCAGCTTCGTTCCGTACTCCAGCATCTGCTTGGAGTGGAACGAGCCCGCCGAGCCGGTGATGCCCTGGCAGAGGACCTTCGTGTTCTCGTTGACGAGGATGCTCATGGCTTGAACCTTTCTCTGCCTGGACTACTTCAGCGCCGCGACGGCCTTCTCGGCGGCCTGGCGGAGGTTGTCGGCGGGGGTGATGGCGAGGCCGGAGTTGCGCAGCAGCGCCTTGCCCTGCTCCACGTTGGTGCCCTCGAGCCGCACCACGAGCGGAACCTTGAGCTGCACTTCCTTCGCCGCGGCGATGATGCCCTCGGCGATGACATCGCACTTCATGATGCCGCCGAAGATGTTGACGAGCACCGCCTTCACGGCCGGGTCGGCGAGGATCAGCTTGAAGGCCGCCGTCACCTTCTCCTTGCTGGCGCCGCCACCCACGTCGAGGAAGTTGGCCGGCGCACCGCCCACCAGCTTGATGGTGTCCATGGTGGCCATGGCCAGACCGGCGCCGTTCACCATGCAGCCGATGTTGCCCTCGAGCGCGATGTAGGCCAGGTCCCACTCCTTGGCCTGGGTCTCGCGCGGCTCCTCCTCGGCGATGTCGCGGTACTCGAGCAGATCCTTGTGCCGGTACATCGCGTTCTCGTCGAAGTCCACCTTCGCGTCGAGCGCCACCACGCCGCCATCCTTGAGGATGACCAGCGGGTTGATCTCCACCAGCGAGGCGTCCGTCTCCATGAACATGCGGTAGAGCGCGGCGCAGAACTGGACGAACTTGTTCACCGTGGGGCCGGAGAGGCCCAGGCCGAAGGCCAGCTTGCGGCCCTGGAAGTCCTGGAAGCCCACGGCGGGATCCACCGCCTCGCGGAGGATCTTCTCGGGGCTGTGCGCGGCCACTTCCTCGATCTCCACGCCGCCCTCACGGGAGGCCATGAAGGTGATGCGCGAGGTGGCGCGATCCAGCGTCACGCCGAGGTACAGCTCCTGACCGATGGCCAGGCCCTCCTCGATGTAGACCTTGTGGACCGTCTGGCCCTCGGGCCCGGTCTGGATCGTCTTGAGCTTCATGCCCAGCATCTGCTGAGCGAGCTCGCGGGCCTCGGCGGGGCTCTTGGCGAGCTTCACGCCGCCGCCCTTGCCGCGGCCACCCGCGTGGATCTGGGCCTTCACGACCACGATCGGCGTGCCCAGCTCCTTGGCGGCCGCCTCGGCCTCCTTGGGCGAGAGCGCGAGAATGCCGCGCGGCGTGGGGACGCCGTACTTCCGGAAGATTTCCTTGCCCTGGTACTCGTGGATCTTCATCGAGGCTCCGGGTAACGCGAGTGATGCGAGAGACTGGCACCCGGAAGCGAGCCCCCGGGGCGGAACGGCGCGGCTGCCTCTCTCGCGCAGAATGGCCCGCTTGGCAAGGCCCTACTGTCAAGGGCCAAGCAGTCGGACCAGAATGAACCAAGGCCCCGGTCCGGCGGGGAACAGCCGGACGCGGGGCCTCGTGAAACGACGCCGTGACGGGCGCGGACCTTCTACCCCGGACCGCCCGAGGCCTTCTTCTCGTCGCCCAGGTCGAAGAAGATGTCCTTGATGACCTGCTTGGTCACCTCGCGGTTCATCACCGCGATGGAGGTGGTCAGCGGAATCTCCTTCGGGCACACCTTCACGCAGTTCTGCGCCTTGCCGCAGTCCTGGATGCCGCCCGGTCCCATGAGCCCCCGGACGCGCTCCTCGGAGTTCATCTTGCCGGTGGGGTTCATGTTGAAGAGCCGGGCCTGGCTGATGGCGGCGGCGCCGATGAAGTCGTTGTCGATCGTCACCTGCGGGCACGCCTCGAGGCAGCTTCCGCACGTGATGCACGTGGACAGCTTGTACATCACCGTGTGGTCGCCCGGGGACTGGCGAGGACCGGGCCCCAGGTTGTGCGTGCCGTCGACGTTGATCCACGCCTTGACGCGCTTGAGCGCCTCGAACATGCGGCTGCGATCCACCGCCAGGTCGCGCGAGACGGGGAACTTCTTCATCGGCTCGAGGGTGATGATGGGCTCCCCGTCCCCGATGATGCGATCGATCAGCGCCGAGCAGGCCATGCGGACCCGCCCGTTGACGTTCATGGCGCAGCTGCCGCACACCTCCTCGAGGCAGGCGGCGTCATAGATGGCCGGGGACACCCGGCGCCCGTCGGTGGTGACCGGGTTGCGCTGGATCTCCATCAGGCAGGAGATGACGTTGGCGCCCTTGCCGTACGGGACGCGGAACTCATCGAAGTGACCCGGAGCGTCCGGGCCGTCCTGCCGCCAGATGCGGAAGGTGACGTGCTTCGTGTTGGTGCTGACAGGCGCCTGCGCGGTCGCGTTGTCCATGGCGTCTCCGTCCCTTTCCTAGGCGTACCAGCGCGGCTCGGGATCGAGCACGGGCGTGGGGATGTCCTGATAGGTGATCTGCGGGCCCTCGACGGCGTAGGCGGCCATGGTCGTCTTGGCCCACTTCTCGTGGCGCTTCTTCCACAGCCCCATCCAGTTGGGATCCTTCGTTGGATCCTTCGTCTCGGGCTCGGGCAGCGAGAACTCCGGCTTGTAGTGCGCGCCGCGGCTCTCGTCGCGCAGCAGCGCGCTCTTGGCGATCACCTCGGCCAGCTCGAACATGTTCCAGAGCTGGTTGACGTAGGAGATGCTTCGGTTGGCCACGTTGCCGGTGTCCAGCGCGTTGATGTTCTTCCAGCGATCCTTGAAGTCGCGGATCTTCTCCAGCGTCTTCTTGAGCCGGTCGTTGTAGCGGACGACGGTGCAGTTCTCCGTCATCAGATCGCCGAGCTCCTTGGTGAGCCCGTACGCGTTCTCCTTGCCGTCCATCTTCTTGATGGTGGCGAAGCGATCCGCCCAGTACTTCTGCGCGTCGGCGAAGTACTTCTGGTGCTCCGCGTCGGTGGCGCTCTTGGCCTGGCTCTTGGCGAAGGCCGCCATGGCCGGGCCGCCGATCATCCCGCTGTAGATGCAGGAGAGCAGCGAGTTGGCGCCCAGGCGGTTCGCGCCGTGGTAGGCGTAGTCCGCCTCGCCCGTGGCGTACAGGCCGGGGATGTTGGTGGACTGGTTGACGGGGCTGCCCATCAGCGGCTCCATGTTCGGACCCGCCTCGAACTGCACGTACAGACCGCCCATCGAGTAGTGCATGCCCGGGAAGATCTTCATGGGTACGTGGCGCGGGTCATCGCCCACGAACTTCTCGTAGATCTCCATCACGCCGCCCAGCTTGGCGGTGAGCACGTGGGCCGGAATGTGCGTGACGTCCAGGTACACGGCGTCGCTGCCGCCCAGGCCCAGGCCCAGCTCGCGGCACACCGTGAAGATCTCCCGGGTGGCCACGTCGCGCGGCACCAGGTTCTTGTACTTGGGGTACTTCTCCTCGAGGAAGTAGAAGCGCTCGCTCTCGGGGATGTCCTTGGGATCGCGGACGTCGCCCTTCTTCCGGGGCACCCACACGCGGCCACCCTCGCCACGCACGGACTCGCTCATCAGGCGCAGCTTGTCCTCACCCGGAATGGAGGTGGGGTGCACCTGGATGAACTCGCCGTTGGAGTAGATGGCGCCCTCCATGTAGGCGCGGCCGGCGGCGGTCCCGGTGTTGATGATGGAGTTGGTGGAGCGCCCGAAGACGATGCCCGGGCCACCCGTGGCGAGGCACACGGCCTCGGCCGGGAAGGTGCGGATCTCGTTGGTGCGCAGATCCATGGCCACGCTGCCGATGACGCGGCCCGTGCCGTCCTTCACCGTGCCCAGCCACTCCCAGTACTCGTACTTGGTGACGCGGCCCTCGGCCTCCCAGCGGCGCACCTGCTCGTCCAGCGCGTACAGGAGCTGCTGGCCCGTGGTGGCGCCCGCGAAGGCCGTGCGGTGGTGCAGCGTGCCGCCGAAGCGCCGGAAGTCGAGCAGACCCTCGGACGTGCGGTTGAACGTCACACCCATGCGATCGAGCAGGTAGATGATGCCCGGCGCCGCATGGCACATGCCCTTGACGGAGATCTGCTCGGCCAGGAAGTCGCCGCCGCGCAGCGTGTCCTTCACGTGGATGTCCGGGGAGTCACCCTCACCCTTCGTGTTCACCGCGCCGTTGATGCCGCCCTGGGCGCAGACCGAGTGGGAACGCTTCACCGGCACGAGCGACAGGATGTCGACCTGATGACCGGCTTCGGCCAGCTTGATGGTGGTCATCAGCCCGGCGAGTCCGCCGCCCACCACCGTGAACCGCGCTGCTGCTGCCATGCTGCGTCTCCTTGGTGACCGGAGGACCAGACGCCTCTGGGGGCAGGGCCAGCGCCGCGACTCCGCGAGTGCGACGCTCGGACCTCCGGTGCGAATGCTACCGGCTAGTTAACTGGTGAATTCAGCGAGCCGCAAAGATTACCGGAGCGGAGGGATAAGCCCACTCCATCTCCGGCATCAGCCCCGCTGGCTCCCTCTCCCTCTGGGAGAAGGCACCCTCTCCCGGAGGGAGAGGGGAGGTGCACTAGAGCTTCACGCCCTCGACGGTCTTCTTCACCGAGTCGAGGGACTTGTTGAGCTCGGCCTTCTCGGCCTCGTTGAGCTCCACCTCGATGATCTTCTCCACGCCGCCCGCGCCGATCTGCGTGGGGACACCGAAGAAGACGCCGTTGATGCCGTACTGCCCCTCGAGCAGGGCGGCGGCCGGCAGCACGCGCTTGCGGTCGAGCAGGTAGCTCTCCGCCATGGCGATGGAGCTGGAGGCGGGAGCGAAGTAGGCGCTGCCCGTCTTGTAGAGGCCCACCAGCTCGGCGCCGCCCTTGCGGGTGCGGTCGATGATGGCGTCCAGCTTGTCCTTGGCGATGAGCTGGGTGAGGGGCACGCCGCCCACGGTGCTGTGACGCACCAGGGGCACCATGTCGTCACCGTGGCCGCCGAGCACCAGGGCCTCGACGTCGCGGATGGAGCACTTGAGCGCCTCGGCCACGAAGCACTTGAAGCGGCTGGTGTCGAGCACGCCCGCCATGCCGACGACCATGTTCTTGGGCAGGCCGGAGATCTTCTGGAGCGCGAACACCATGGCGTCCAGCGGGTTGGCCACGTTGATGACGAAGGCGTTGGGGCAGTGCTGCTTGATGTTGGCCGCCACGTCCTTCATGATCTTCAGGTTGACGTCGAGCAGGTCCTCGCGGCTCATGCCCGGCTTACGGGGCACGCCGGCCGTGATGATGACGACGTCCGAGCCGGCCACGTCCTTCCAGTCGGTGGAGCCGGTGACGCGGCAGTCGTAACCGTCCACGGCGGAGAGCTGGTTGATGTCCAGCGCCTTGCCCTTGACCATGCCCTCGGCCACGGGGATGTCGTAGAGGACGACGTCGCCGAGCTGCTTCTGCACCGCGAGCAGGGCCAGGTTGCCGCCGATCTGCCCGCCGCCGATGAGACCAATCTTCTTCTTGGTGTGAGCCATGTGGGTTGTCTCCTCGTGACGACTACATGTTCTTGATGATGGCCTGGCCGAACTCGGAGCACTTCACCTCGGTCACCGTGCCCTGGCCCTCCTGGCGCATCAGGCGGGCGAAGTCGTAGGTGACCGTCTTGTTCGCGATGGCCTTGTCCATGCCCTGGATGATCAGGTCCGCGGCCTCGTGCCAGCCCATGTGGCGCAGCATCATCTCGCCAGAGAGGATGACCGAGCCCGGGTTGACCTTGTCCTGGTCCGCGTACTTGGGCGCGGTGCCGTGGGTGGCCTCGAAGACGGCGTGGCCGGTGACGTAGTTGATGTTGCCGCCCGGCGCGATGCCGATGCCGCCCACCTGCGCGGCCAGCGCGTCGGAGAGGTAGTCACCGTTGAGGTTCAGCGTGGCGATCACGTCGAACTCGTCCGGACGCGTCAGCACCTGCTGCAGGGTGATATCCGCGATGGAGTCCTTGATGATGATCTTCCCGGCGGAGACGGCGGCCTTCTGCTCGGCGTTGGCGGCGTCCTCGCTCTTGGCGGCCTTGGTGGCCTCCCACTGATCCCAGGTGTAGACCTTCTCACCGAACTCGCGCACCGCCAGGTTGTAGCCCCACTTGCGGAAGGCGCCCTCGGTGAACTTCATGATGTTGCCCTTGTGCACGATCGTCACGCTCTTGCGCTTGTGCGCGATGGCGTACTCGATCGCGGCACGCACCAGGCGCTCCGTGCCTTCCTTGGACACGGGCTTGATGCCGATGCCCACGCCCTCGGGGAAGCGGATCTTCCCGGCGTCCTTCGGGAACTCCTTCTTCAGGAACTCGAGGAACTTCGCGGCCTGGGCGCTGCCGGCCTCGAACTCGATACCGGCGTAGATGTCCTCGGTGTTCTCCCGGAAGATGGTCATATCGACCTTCTCGGGGGTCTTCACGGGGCTGGGCACGCCCTTGAAGTAGCGCACGGGGCGCAGGCACACGTACAGGTCCAGCATCTGGCGCAGCGCGACGTTCAGCGAGCGGATGCCACCCCCCACCGGCGTGGTCAGCGGGCCCTTGATACCCACCAGGTACTCGCGGAACGCGGTGACCGTCTCGTCGGGCAGCCAGTTGTTGACCGTCTTGAACGCCTTCTCGCCGGCCAGGACCTCGAACCAGGAGATCTTCTTCTTGCCCTTGTAGGCCTTCTCCACCGCCGCGTCGAAGACGGCCTGCGAGGCGCGCCAGATGTCGCGGCCGGTGCCGTCACCCTCGATGAAGGGGACGATGGGGTGATCCGGCACGGACAGCTTGCCGTTCTGCAGGGTGATCTTCTCGCCGCTCGGAGGGGCCATGAACGAAGCTCCTGACACTTGGGAAGGGTGTGACCTTGTGGGCGGCGGATGCTTTGCAACACTGGCCCCCCGCGTCAAGGATGTTCGGCTGCCCTCCGTGCGGCCTGACTTATCGGATCCAATCCCCGACAGCGCGCCGCCTGGAGTGACATGGTGCGCCACCTCCTTTTCCGGCCCTACCCCGGAGGACAGACGGGACACGTCCGTTCAGCGCCGCTCCACGTCCCACCACCCGAAGTGCATCGTCCGCTGCTCCAGGAGCTGCACCCAGCCCGGCCCGTGCTCGTAGGTACGTGGCAGGAGGCTCGCGGCCTCGAGCGCCCGGGCCGTCTCCGCGAAGGACCAGAAGTACAGCGTCACCTCCTGGTCCGCCGTCTGGACAAGGCGCCGCGCCTCCTCGTGCCCCTCCAGCCCCGGGCGGCGCTCGAGCACCGTGAAGAGCAGGCGCCCTCCGGGCTTCAGCGCCTCGGAGAGGTGGCCCAGGGTTCTCGCCAGGTCATCGCAGAAGTCGAGGCACCCCACCGCCAACCCCACGTCGAAGCGCCCGAGTTCCCCGGGCACGGGGTCGCGGTAGCTGTACACCCGGTACTCGCCCGAGGGCCGGCCCTGTCTCGCCCGCTCGATCATCTCGGGTGAGAGATCCAGGCCCACGACCTCCACGGTCGGGTCGAGCTCTCGCGTCAACTGCCCCGGGCCGCATCCCACATCGAGCACCCGCCGGCCCGGCTCCACCGTCTCCCCGAGGAACCGCTCCACCCTCCCCTCGTACCGCTGCAGGGACGGGAAGAACGCCTCGTAGGCTTCGGCGATCTCCTCGTACACCCTCCGGACTCCCTGCTCCTGCTCGTCGGTGGTTGGCATCTCGCGGGAGCGTAGACCCTCACCCCAGCCCTCTCCCAGAGGGAGAGGGAGCGACGACGGTGTTCCTCACACCGGCGGCGCGTTCGGCACGGTGATGTGGAGCTGGACGCGGCGGTTGGTGGAGCGGCCCGCCGCGGTGTCGTTCGAGGCCACGGGCGCCGACTCTCCCAGGCCCAGCACCAGCATCTGCCGCGGCGTCACGCCCCGTGACGTCAACACGCGCGCCACGGCCTCGGCGCGGCGCAGCGAGAGCGCCTCGTTGTAGGGCACCGTGCCCCGGCTGTCCGTGTGGCCCTCGATGCGGAGGTGATCCTCCGGGTACTTCACCAGGATGTCCCCGATGCGCGTCAGTTGGGCGATGGCGCTCTCGGTGAGCACGGCGCTGTCCGTTTCGAAGAGCAGCTCGCTGCGCAGGTTCAGCAGGATGCCGTGGTCCGTCCGCTGCGTCTCCGCCACCTGCTCCAGCTCTCGCGCCTGCTTGTCGAGATAGTTGCCCACGGCTCCGCCCGCCGCCGCGCCCACTCCGGCCCCGATGGCCGCGCCCTCCCAACTCCTCCCCGCCACCGCCCCCGCTCCCGCTCCCACGATGGCTCCCGCCGCCGCCCCCGTGGCGGTCCGCTTGCCGGGAGTCACACAGGCCGTTCCGCCCAGGAGCAGCGCGGGGACAACGAGCACCCAACCCTTCTTCCATGCGTTCACGTGAAGCCTCCTCGTGTGTGTCACCCTTTCGAGCGGACCTCGGGCCGAGGCATTCACACCCCCTCTGAATCGCATCGGCCGTCCGCCCGCTCCCCGGGCGGGAAGGCTCCGACGGATGCTGCGGACCGAGCGGCCGTGACGGATACTCCCGGCCGCTCATGCGCTTTCTCTCCCTCGCCGGTCCGCTCGTCTTCCTCGCCCTCGGCATGGCGTGGCTCGTCCCCGCCGTCCTCCTCACCGGTGGCGGTCCCCAGGGCATCTCCTGGTGGCGGTACGTGGGGGTCCTGGTGCTCGTCCTCGCCGTGGGCCTCGCCTGGCGCCTGGGCTCTCGTGGGCTCGCGTTGGGGACGTTCGCCGTGCTCTGCGCCGGCGTGTTCGCCTGGACGCGCACCGTGCAGCCCTCGCTCACCCGCGACTGGGCTCCGGATCTCGTCCGCGCCTCCCGCGCCGAGGTGCAGGGCTCCCGCGTCACCCTCCACGACATCCGCAACTTCCGCTACCGCAGCACCACCGACTGGGACGCCGCCTGGTACTCTGCCACCTACGACACCCGGGAGCTCGTCCGCGCCTGGTTCATCGTCGAGCCCTTCTCCGGCTTCGAAGGCGCCGCCCACACCATGGTCAGCTTCGAGTTCTCCGGAGATCGGTTCCTCTCCTTCTCCGTGGAGGTCCGCCGTGAACGCGGTGAGACGTATTCAGTCCTCGGGGGCCTGTTCCGCCAGTACGAGATCATCTACGTCGCCGGCGACGAGCGCGACCTCATCCAGCTCCGCAGCAACCACCGCCGCGATGACGTCTACCTCTACCCCGTCCGCGCCTCCCACGAGCGCACCGTCGCCTTCTTCCTCGACATGGTGCAGCGCATGAACGGCCTCCACGCCCGGCCCGAGTTCTACAACTCGTTCACCAGCAACTGCACCACCAACCTCGTGCGGCACCTCGAGAAGGTCAGCGAGACCAACGTCCCCTACGATCACCGCACCCTGCTGCCCGCCTACTCCGATTCGCTCGCCCTCGCGCTGGGGTTGATCGACTCCGACGTGGGCCTCGCCGAGACGCGCGAGCGCCATCGCATCAACACGCTCGCCCTCGCCGCCCAGGATCGTGACGACTTCTCGCTCCGCATCCGCGGGCGGGCCCCGGCCGTGAATCCCGCCGCCGCGGCCTCGGAGCCCTGATTCAGTTCGCCGCGGGCGCCGTGCTCGCCGTGATGGTCCCGGAAGCCGGAGTGATGCCTCCGAGCGCCAGCAGCTCCGACACCGTCACGAAGCGGTAGCCCTGCGCCTTCAGCTTCCCGACGACGATGTCCACCGCCTGCACCGTCCCCGGTTTGTCCTGTCCCCCATCGTGGAACAGGATGATGGAGCCCGGCCGCACCGACTCCATCACCCGCGACGTCAGCAGCCCCACGTCCTGCGTCTCGTCGTCCCTCGACACCACGTCGAAGGTGATGTGCTTGCGCCCGCTCCGCGAGAGCAGCCACGGCAGCACCACCAGCTTCTTGCCGAACGGCGCCCGGAAGAGGAGCTCCCCCTGCACCCCCAGCCCGCGCAGCAGCGCGTCCGTCTTGTCGATCTCCTCCTGGACGTAGGACGGTGACTTGAGCACCAGCCGGCGGTGCGAATACGAGTGGTTGCCCACCTGGTGCCCCTCGGCGAGCACCCGCGCCGCCAGCTCCGGGCTGCGCTCGATCCTCCGCCCCACCATGAAGAAGCTGGCCTTCACCCCGTGCCGCTTCAGGATGCCGAGGATCTCCTCCGTCTGGCCCGGCTTCGGCCCGTCATCGAACGTCAGCGCCACCACCCTCTCGGACGTCTCCACCCGGGGGTAGATCTCGCCAAAGAGCTGGTACGTCCACGACCTCGAGAGCTTCCCCAGCCCCACCAGCAGCCCCAGCCCCACGAGCGCCGTCCCCACGGCCCATCGAATCCATCGCTTCCGGTTCATTCCCGCGCACTCTGCACGAGCCGGGCCCGGCTTCCCTCCCCGGCTGACGGCCGAGGTGTGGCTCTCCGGGCACACCGCTCGCGGGCCGGAGGACGCGCAGAGAGCGTCGCCGCCCGCATGTCCGCTCGCCATGTGGGCCTGCGAGCCACTCCACGCCCTTCCCATCCACGAGCGCACGGGCCTACTTCGCAGGTCTGGTCGTCCGGGCCAAGGTGTTGAATAATCCGGGAATCATGCAACAGGCAGTATTCCCGAATACCTCCGGCTCGATGGGCCCCCGGCTCCTCGCCGACTACCTCCGCGAGGATGCCGCCACCCGCGAAGCCGACGTCGCCCGGTTCATCTGCGTGGCGGCGTCGTGCTTCGTCGCCGCGACCCTCCTGCTGGGACCGGCCCTCGGTTGGCCCCGCGCCCTCGCCGTGGCCGGCATGACCGCGGCCTACGGGGGTTATTACGGGGTGCTCTCCCGGGTGCTCCGGCGCGGGTGGTTCCATCCCGCCATCTGCTGGATCAACGTCTCCCTGGAGATCTCCGTCGGCGTCTTCGAGTTCCTGCTCGATCTGCACTTCGAGAACGCCGAGCAGGCCCTCACCAACCCCACCTCGCTCCTGTGGGGCGCCTTCATCATCCTCGCGTCCATGCGCTCCAACCGGGGCCTGGCCATCTACGCCGGAGCCCTCGCCGCCATCTCGTCGCTGCTGCTGTACTGGCTGCTGGCCTGGCCGCGGCTTCAGGCCCCCGTGCCCCTGATGCTCTCGCCGCCGCTCATCACCCTGCGCGCCCTGTACCTCTTCCTCACCGGCTGCGTCGCGGCGCTCGTGGCCAGCCACCTGCTGCGCAAGGCCGAGGAGGCACTGCGTGCCGTGCGCGCCAGGGATCTGCTCGGCAAGTACTTCCTCCACGAGCGGCTGGGCGTGGGCGGCATGGCCGAGGTCTTCCGCGCCACCTACAGCCCCGAGGGCGGCTTCGAGAAGCGCGTCGCCCTCAAGCGCATCCTCCCCACCCATGCCGGGGATCCCCACTTCGTCACCCTCTTCCGGCGCGAGGCGGAATTGGGCTCGCTGCTGCACCACCCCAACATCGTCCAGGTGCTCGACGTGGGCCGCTTCGGCGACACCTACTTCATGGCCATGGAGTTCATCGAGGGTGTCTCATTGCGCGAGCTGCTCAGGGCCCGGGGGCCGCTCCCCCTGGCCGCGGTGACGTACCTCGGCGCCGAGCTCGCCGCGGGGCTCGACTACGTCCACCACCGCACCGCGAGCGACGGCACGCCGCTCAACCTCGTGCACCGGGACATCAACCCGCCCAACATCCTCCTGTCGCGCATCGGCGAGGTGAAGCTGGGGGACTTCGGCATCGCCCGCGCCGCCCACCACGTCTCGCTCACCCTGGCGGGCCGGGTCGTCGGCAAGCCCGGTTACATGGCCCCGGAGCAGGCCCGGGCCGAGCCGTTCGACGCACGCGCGGATCTCTTCGCGCTCGGCCTCACGCTGTACGAGGCCCTCACCGGCCGCCACGTCATCCCCTGCGAGGCGCGTCAGGACGCCCGCTGGGGCTTCACCCCGAGGTCCTTCCCCCCTCCGTCCGCCTTCCGCCCGGAGGTGCCTCCGCTGTTGGATGTCATCGTCCTGGAGCTGCTCCACTGGGAGCCGCGGGAAAGGACTCCGGCAGCGCAGCGGCTGCGCGAGCAGTTGTGCGTGCTGACCGACGAGGCCGCGCCCTATCCCCGGGGGCAGGCCCTGCTGGCCCGCGCCGTCCACGAGCTGCTCGCCAGCAGGCAGGCGGAGCCCGCCGTTCCCCAGGTGGAGCGGGAGCCCGAGCGGCGTGTGACCCGGCTCCGGCCGGGCCCGGTGCTGCCCACGAGGAACCTGGCCCAGACGCGCCTGGACTTCCGGCCGTCCCGCCCGCTCCCGGCCGTGGCCGAGCGGACGCGAGGCTGAGACGCCCGGCCGCCCGCGCTCACTCGAACTCGAGCGCGCGCTGGAAGTCCGCCGGGTTGGTGGCCGCGCCCTGCGCCGTCTCCAGGCTGATGATGCCCTGCTTGTAGAGCTGGCTCAGGTGCTGATCGAAGGACTGCATGCCGAACATGTCCCGGCCCTTTTCGATCACGTCCTTGAGCTCGTTGGCCCGGTCCTCGCGGATGTACTGCTCCACCGACTTGGTCTGGACCATGATCTCCAGCGCCACGGTGCGTCCCTTGCCGTCCGCCTTCGGCAGCAGCCGCTGCGAGACGGTCGCCTTCAGGCTGTCGGCCAGGCGCATGCGCACCATCGTCTGCTCCTCGGCGGGGAACACCGAGATGAGGCGGTTGATGGTCCGCGAGGCGTCCGTCGTGTGCACCGTCGAGAGCACCAGGTGGCCCGTCTCCGAGGCCTTGAGCGCGATGTCGATCGTCTCCGTGTCGCGCATCTCGCCTACCAGGATCACGTCCGGGTCCTGACGCAAGGCGGCGCGCAGGGCGATGGCGAAGTTCTCCGTGTCCGGGCCGATCTCCCGCTGGGAGATGGAGGACTTGTGGTTCTTGTAGATGAACTCGACCGGGTCCTCGATGGTGAGGATGTGCAGGTTCTCGGTGCGGTTGATCTGATCGATCATCGCCGCGAGCGTGGAGCTCTTGCCCGAGCCCGTGGCACCCGTCACCAGCACGAGGCCGCGATCGTTGCCGGCGATCGTCTTGAGCACCTGCGGCAGCCCCAGCCCGTCGATGGTGGGGATCTCATCCGGGATGATGCGCAGGATGCACGCCAGCGTGCCCCGCTGCCGGTAGATGTTCACCCGGAAGCGCGCCACCCCCGGCAGGCCGTACGAGGTGTCGTACTCCTGCAGGCTGTCCACCTGGGTCTTCGTCAACGGATCGCTGATGATGTGGAGCGCGACCTGTTTGGTGTGGTCCGGATGGAGCTTCTCCATCTTCAGCGGCCGCAGCACACCGTTGACCCGGTAGATGGGAGGATCTCCCGGCCGGAAGTGGATATCCGAGGCGCCATTCTGCACGCCGACCGTGAGCAGTTTGTTGAGTGTCGCCAGATCCAGGGGAGTGACCTCTCTCGTCGGCCGGGGATTCTAGGCCAAAGCACCCCGGGCCAGCCAAGAACCTGACGCGGTTCCTCCCCCCACCCCCTCCGGGCCCCCCCGGGATTCACCGGGCCGTCACACCCGGTGCATCTGGTACGCGCCAGGGAATCCAGGTAGTAGAATGTTCCGTCCCCGGGCTCCCTTCAGGCGAGGTTCCCCTGTTCCAGGTCAAGGTCGCTCAGTCGAAGACGCACGTGGAAGTCTCCCTGGAAGGCTCCATCCGCGCGGAAGAGATGCAGCAGTTCGTCGAGCAGGCCGTGAGCGCCGTGAAGTCGCTGGCGGAACACGGGCGGATCGTCAGGGCCCTGGCCGACCTGCGCCAGCTCCGGACCACCTCGCCCGAGGCGGCGGAGATCCTCCGCCAGGGCCAGGAAGCCGCGATGAAGGCGGGCATGCGGCGGATCGCCGAGATCGTCGGCAGCGAGCTCACCGCGCTCCAGCTCAACCGCATCGCGCGTGGCAGCGGCATGGACCGCATCCTCCGCCGCTTCAATGATGAGGAAGCGGCCCGCGCCTGGCTCTTCGAGCCCGACGACGCGCTCGACGCCGCGTGACTCAGCGCCAGCCTCCCTCCAGCAGGAGTGGAGTGGGCGCCGGAAGACGTGATACGCGGCGGGAGCACCATGAGTTCCTCCTCGCCCCCGCGAAGTGCATCTTACTGGGGTGCGCTGCGTTTGCCGCTGTACCGCTCGCTGTGGATCTCCGCGTTCGTCTCGAACCTTGGAACGTGGCTCGAGCGCGTCGCCGTAGGTGTCTATGTCGCTGAGTCGACCGGCCGTTCAGGCTGGAGTGGCCTGGCCGCGGCCGCGCTCTTTCTTCCCTCGGTGGTGATGGCTCCAGTAGGGGGAGCGCTGAGCGATCGCTTCGACCGCCGCACCTATCTGCTGACCGTCGTCTGGATTCAGATTCTCGTCAGCGCGCTGCTCACCTTGCTGGCATTTCGCGGGCAACTCTCGATGCCCGTGTTGCTGATTCTGTTGGTAGGCATCGGATGCTCGGCGACGATGATGTGGCCCGCCTTCAACGCCATGCTGACCGAGCAGGTCCCCGAGGCAGTGGTGCGGAGCGCCATCGTGCTCCATTCGGGGCAATTCAACCTCGCGCGCATGGTGGGCCCCGCCATTGGCGCCGCGGTCATCGCGGTAGGCGGTGTGCCATGGGCCTTTGCCCTCAACACGCTCAGCTTCCTGGCCGTTCTCCCCGTCGTGATGCGGCTCGAGCCCCAGCGGCCAGGGCCTTCCGGGAGCGAGCCGCTCTGGGTTCAAATCCGGCAAGGCCTCGATGCGGCTCGAGCGGAACCTGGAATCCGAACGTCGTTGACCTTGTCCATCAGCGCTTCCTTGCTGGTCGCGCCGTTCATGGGTCTGGTGCCGATCTTCGTGATTCGCGATCTGCATTCCGACGCGGCGGGAGTTTCGCTGCTCATGACGGTGCAGGGGCTCGGAGCGGTGATGGCGGCCGCGGCCTCCACGGCGGGCATGGAGATTTTCGGTACGCGCAGGTGGATTGCTGGCGCCGCGATCGCGCTGATGATTTTCGAACGCGTTGTTCTGGCTCATGCCGACCGTCCCGACAGCGGCGATGGCGATGACCCTTCTCGGTGCGGCCTATCTGGCGATGATGAGCGGAGGGAAGAGCGTCTCCTTGTCACGAGCGCCCCGCTCCATCCGCGGCCGGGTAGCGAGTCTGTATACGGCCGGAGTGGATGGTGCCTACGGTCTCGGCGTCGCCATCATCGGAGGGCTGGGAGACCTCATCGGCGTGCGTGCCGCCTCGCTGCTCGGAACCGCGGCCTTCGCCACCCTCGTGCTCACGTGGGGGAGACGAAGCGGAGTGCTCCTTCCCGAGCTGGCGGAAACTCCGGAGCCGGTGCGCCGCACGCCCACGGCGGAGGTCGAGCCCTGAAAACGCGAGCCGAGCCCCCTTGAACAGGGCCGGGAGGGTTGCTCTACAGTGCGCGGCACCGCACGGGGGTGCGGCCCCTTCTCCTCCCAGGACGCTCCTTGTCTGCGCTGCGACTCCTCGCGGTCCTCCCTCTCGTGCTGGCCTTGCTCGCCGGCTGTGACTCCCCGCCGCCCGCCTCCACGAGCACGGTGCGGCTCGCCGTCTCCACGCCCTCGGCCGTGCCGGGCGACGTCTCGCGCGTCACCGTGACGGTGTCCGGTCCCGACATGGCCATGCGCTCCGCCGACCTCGTGCTCACCGAGGGCGCCTGGGGCGGCGTGCTGGGAGACATTCCCGCGGGCACGCACCGCACCTTCCTCGCCCAGGCCTTCACCCCGGCCAACACCTTGCGCTACGAGGGCCGCGCCGAGAACGTCACCCTCAGCGCGGGCACCACGGGGCGGGTGTCCCTCACCCTCCACGAGCTCTCCACGCCCTTCACCAACGAAGCGCCCCTCGTCGACGCGCTGGTGGCCAGTGCCTCCCGCGTGCCGGTGGGCGGCACCGTCTCCCTCTCGGTCCGCGCGCATGACCCCGACGCGAGCGACACGTTGAGCTACGCCTGGTCGGCGCCCTCGGGCACCTTCTCCGCGCCAGGCCTGGCGAACACCACCTGGACGGCTCCCTCCTCCCAGGGCCAGGTGCACCTGTCCGTCCGCGTGAGTGACTCGCGCGGCATGGCCCTCTCGGTGGGCCTGGCCGTCACCGTCCTGGCGGATGGCACCGCGGCCAGTTGGATCGCGACGGGGCGCCTGGTCACGGCCCGCTACCAGCATGCGACGGCTCCGCTGCCCGGGGGCAAGGTGCTCGTCGCGGGGGGCTACCGCTACAGCACCCTCCTGACGTCGGCCGAGGTGTACGCTCCGGCCACGGGCACCTGGAGCCCCACCGGCTCCCTGGCCACGGCGCGCTACGCGTCTACGGCGACGCCACTCGCCAACGGTCAGGTGCTCGTCGCGGGAGGCATTGGCGCCAATCCCCTGGCGTCGGCCGAGGTGTACGACCCGGCCACGGGCACCTGGAGCCCCACCGGCTCCCTGGCCGCTCCTCACTTCCATCACACGGCGACCCCGCTCCCCGATGGCAAGGTGCTCGTCGCGGGCGGATACCAGTCCTATGGCACCAGCGCCACCACGGCCGCGGCGCTGTACGACCCGGCCTCGCGCACCTGGAGTCTCACCGGCTCCATGAGCCTGGGACACCACCACCACACGGCGACGCTGCTCCCCAGCGGTCAGGTGCTCGTCGTGGGCGGCGAATACACCGGGACAGCGCCTCCCAGGGCGGAGCTGTACGACCCGGCCTCGGGCACCTGGCGCTCCGCGGGCAACCCGTCCGTCCAGCGCGAGAGCCACACGGCGACACTGTTGCCCGATGGCAAGGTGCTCATCGCCGGAGGCTTCGGCAGCGCGGTCTCCCTGAAGTCGGCCGAGCTGTATGACCCGGCCACGGGCACCTGGAGCCCCACCGGGAGCCTGAACTCCCCCCGCCACTTCCACACGGCGACGCTGCTGCCCGACGGCAAGGTGCTCGTCGCGGGGGGCAACAGCGTCAGCGCCAGCGGCAATGAAATCCTGGCGACGGCGGAGGTGTACGACCCGGCCACGGGCACCTGGAGCCCCACCGTCAACATGCTCTCCGCACGCCGGATACATGGTGCGATGCCCCTCGCCTCGGGCCAGGTGCTCGTCATGGCCGGCTACGGCAGCTTCGACTACCTGGCGACGGCGGAGCTGTACACGACTCCGGCCACGAGCCCTTGAGGCGGCGCCCCTGAGCGCCTCGCGTGCGACCCCTTTCTCCCACAGGATCTTCCGTGTTCCGACTGCCTCCCTCCGCGGTGCTCCCGCTCGTGCTCGCCCTGCTCGTGGGCTGTCCCGATTCCCCGCCGCCGCCCCCCGGTACGTCCTCCACCGGCACGATGCGGCTGCTCATCGCCACGCCCACCGCGGCGCCCGGTGACATCTCGCGCGTCACCGTGACGGTGTCCGGTCCCGACATGGCCTCGCGTTCCGCCGACCTCGTCCTCACCGACGGCACGTGGGGCGGCCTCGTCGGGGAGATTCCGGCGGGCGCGGACCGCACCTTCCTCGCCCAGGCCTTCACCTCCTCCGACACCCCGCGCTACGAGGGCCGTGCCGAGAACGTCGACGTGCTCGCCCACACCACGGGGCTCGTGTCCATTACCCTCCAGGAAGCTCACCCCGCCCCCGCCCTTCACCAACGAGGCCCCGGTGGTGGACTCCCTGGTGGCCAGTCCCGCCTCCGTGGTCACCGGCGGCACCCTCTCCCTCACCGTCACCGCGCATGACCCGAACGCGGGCGACACGGTGAGCTACGCCTGGTCGGCGCCCTCGGGCACCTTCTCCACGCCAGCGCAGGCGAGCACCACCTGGACCGCGCCCTCCACCCCCGGCCTCGTGCGCCTGACGCTCACCCTGAGCGACTCGCGCGGCGCGAGCCTGGCCACGTTCGTCGACGTGACGGTCTCCCCGGCCAGCGGCGCCGGGGAGGTGGTGGTGGGCTTCAACTCCGCCCCCACGCTGGTGGGCCTGACCTCCTCCCAGTCCCTCCTGGACGTGGGCCAGACGACAGCGCTGTCCGTGCTCGCCCATGACGCGGAGGGCGACACGCTCGGCTACCAGTGGAGCGCCACGTGCGCGGGCACCTTCACGGGCGCCACCTCCGCCGGCGCCACCTTCACGCCCTCGGCCCTGCCCCCGGCGGCGTGCAACAACTGTCAGGTGAGCGTGGTGGTGAAGGACGGCCGGGGAGCACAGAACACGGGCAGACTCGCGCTGTGCGTGGCGGCGGGTCCCCGGAGCGCGCCGCCCACGGTGACACACTCCTTCCAGTCGAGCCTGACGGCGAAGGACGCGCAGACGCTCACCTTCGAGGTGGGGGCGAGCGACCCGGCGGGCTCCGCGCTCACCTTCGCCTGGGCGGCCCACCTCGGCACGTTCGGCACGCCCACGTCGGACGCCTCCGGCAGCCGGGTGGGCTGGACGGCGCCCGTGTGCCTCCTGCCGGGCACGAGCCCCAGCCCCACCGCCACCATCACCAATGCCTTCGGACTCCAGGTGACCCGGAGCTTCACGGTGACGGGCCCGCCGGCATGCGGTTCGACGCGCTGGCTCCCCAGGGGCGCGATGAGCCTGTCGCGTGACCGCCATACGACGACGCTGCTCTCCAACGGCCTGGTGCTCGTCGCGGGGGGCGCCCATCGCGGCGGCCATACGGCGAAGGCGGAGGTGTACAACCCGGCCTCGGGCACCTGGAGCCCCCTCGCGGAGATGGCCTCGGCGCGCTCCTGGCATACCGCGACGCCGCTCTCCACCGGCCAGCTCCTCGTCGCGGGGGGATACGGCAACAGTGGCGTCCTGGCGACCGCGGAGCTGTACGAGCCGGCCACGAGCACCTGGAGCAGCACCCGCGCCCTGTCCCTGGCGCGCTACTACCACACGGCGACCCGGCTCTCGTCGGGCAGGGTGCTCGTCGCGGGAGGCCAGGCTGGCGGTGGCGCCCCCCTGGCGACGGTGGAGGTGTACGACCCGAGCACGGGAAGGTGGAACGCGACGGGGGCCCTGACCACCGCCCGCCGCTGGCATACGGCGACGCTGCTCTCCAATGGCAAGGTGCTCGTCGCGGGCGGGTACGGCACCACCCCCCTCGCGACGGCGGAGGTGTATGACCCGGCCACGGGCACCTGGAGCCCCACCGGTTCCATGGCCACACCGCGCAAGGACCACACGGCGACGCCGCTCTCCAACGGCAAGGTGCTCGTCTCGGGAGGAAGCAGCGACAGTGGCGTCCTGGCGACCGCGGAGCTGTACGATCCGGCCACGGGGACCTGGAGTCCCACCGGCGCCATGAGCTCGGCACGCAACGACCACACGGCGACCCGGCTCACGTCGGACCGGGTGCTCGTCGCGGGGGGATTCAACGGCAGCAGCTACCAGGCGACGGCCGAGGTGTATGACCCGGCCACGGGAACCTGGAGCGCCGCGCCCTCCATGTCCTCGCCGCGCCTCGAGCATGGGGCCACGTTGCTGCCCAATGGCCAGGTGCTCGTCGTGGGAGGACGGGACAGCGGCAGCAGCAACCTGGCGACGTCCGAGGTGTACGACCAGTTGCCCGCGAGCCCCTGAGCCCTCGGGGGGACGCATCCGCGCCTCAGCGGAGTCGAGGTGACTCCCTCCATGCCGAGGCCGTCAGCCGCCTACAGCATCTGTGCCGGCCCGGCGCGCTCCGGACTCGTCTCCGTCCTGCGCGGCACGGAGGGCGCGGCTCGGAGCGGCGGGTAACTTCTAGTGGAGGCGGCGGGAATCGAACCCGCGCCGGGCGGTGCGAAACTCCCAGCAGAATCGCGCCCTTACCTCGCAACCGCCCGGAATGCTTGGGAGTCGGTATCCCGCCGCGTCCCCTCCTGTCCCGCCCCGTTCCAGGTCATTCCGCACGCTCCTGCGACATACGTGCAACATGGCGGGCCCCTGCGGGAGCCGGTCATCCTCCCAGGACGCAAACGGGGGATGTGTCGGGCCCGACGCCCACCCGGGCATTCGATAACGCCACGAGCCAGTTCCGGCAGGGGCACATTACTGGCCAGTCGCCCCTCGGGCAGAGCATCTGTGGCAGCGATGCTGGAGAGTTGGAGCCGCCGAGAAGGCGATGGGCTTGATCCGTAGTGTGGATTCACTTCTTTGCTGCACGAGGACTCACGGTAAACTGACTGACGAACACCTCCTCAGTTAGCTTGAAGTGGGCCAGGAGTTGGGCCACCTCTGTTTCAGTACCGTATCGCGGTTTTGAAGCTACCGCTTTGGCAAACTCCCGAAACGCAGTTCTCAATGCGCCTAGATGGGCCGTCGTGATGACGCGTGCGTTGGGGTGCATTGTGGCTGCATATTCAATTATAGAGGCAGGATGCACCATGATGGGGGTGGCCGTGCAGGTTGGTCCGTACTTATCCGTGAACCAAGTCATGGAGCCTGTGAGTTGATTGCAGTAGTCCTTGGCGATGGTGTCGACGGTTGCGCCATTCTTGCATTCGATAACGTAGAACTTTTGCCTTCCCAGGCTCCACAGCACATCGGGTCCTCTACCAGTTGTGCCTTCCGGAGTCTGACTAAGGTATCCGATTGCAAGAGCGAGGTCTGCAAGGGTCTTCTCGAAAACCGGCGCTGTGCCCGGTTTGAATATGAGCGCCTCAAGGTAGGCGTTCATCTGGAGAATGAAGGTGTTCGGGTTCGGATAGTTTTGGCGCAGATGGTGCAGGCAGAGGTTTGCTTGCTCCGCCAGATGGCTTGGCAGTTTGGTGTATTCGATGCCCTCCAGCGGGCGCGGTGTAATCTGAGGATTAAGGCGAACAGCTTCCTTGAGTATTAGCTGTGACTGCACTGCGTCGGTGTGATGCTGATATTCGGCCATTTGCAGCATCAACCAAGCTTTTGTCTTGTCGGTTTTTTCGGCATTTACGGCACTCTGCATCGCGGACTGTGCGTCGCGATAGTCGCCATTGACGGCAGAGTTGAAGGCGCGTCGTTGACTTAGTGCTATGTGGCTGGTCTGGCCCGTTGCGTATTTTGCGCCAACAATGGCTGCCTTGGACGCCTGGATCCAGTCGGGGTCTCGCTTGATAAACTGCCGGACGGCTTGGTGGATATCGTTAATGCTTGGATTGTTGAACTGCTTGGCAAGTTGCTCCGACAGCTCAAGTTGCGCTCTGGTGGCAGCGCTAAAGAACGACTTCGCGTTTCGCGCATAGAGGTGGCTTGTCAAAGAGCGCCCCATCAGAAATACGGCGCAGTAGTCCTCGTTGGACCGAATGCCACGTCCCATTCCTTGCTCAATTCGCTGTATGGAACCTCGAATAACTTGGTCGCTGCCGAAGAGCATGCCCTGTTCGATCTTTTCAAGACGGCCTCGGACATCTGGAAGCCCATCGATCGCAAGGATGCGGCAGGCATCGTCTGGAAGGTCGATACCGTCATACTTGTTCACGAGCACCACTAACCCAACTTGGCCCTGCCTGAGTTTTGCGACTCCCGCTTGAAGATCGTCGGTGCTAAGTGTGGCTGCGGCTACGTCCGCCCAGTACTTGGCGCGAAATTTGGATGGAACGATCACAACAACGTTGACTGTTTGGGCACAGTGCTTGAGGTACTCTTTGACTTGGTCGTCGGTAAGGGATGGATTGAGTTCTTGCGGAACAAGAATCATCCGGTCCCCAATATCACCGGAACTCTCCGGATGGATCGGCTTTTGAACTGATTCGGGCGCTGCGTCGAAGTGCGTCACGAGCACGCTGTCGTCGCTGACTGTGGCGCTCATAAAGATGCGGCGCTGTGCTGATTGAAAGCTGGGGATCACCGAAATTGGGAGGCAGCGTAAGGAGATTTCTGCCTCTCCTTCGCCGAACACGCATTCGCACAGATTCAGGTGGTCCTTGATTAGAGGATACCTAAACAGGGCAATATCTTTGTGTTCTTTGTTGTCCTTGTCCTTGTCGTTCTTGAACGTGCGAACGAACTCGCGAAGGATCTGCTGGACTTGTTGTTGTTTGCTTGCCCACGCCCAATACGGGACAAGCATGTTTCTATTGGGCTCTTGTTCGGTGATTTCTGTTGCCCCAGAAAGAGACTGATGCTCAAGATCTGAGCTGAAGAGCTTTAGGAGGTCTTTGTAGGCTTGGGCGGGTGAGACGAGTTTAATTGAGAATTGCTCTTCGGTTTCGGCGAGGCATGCGTGAACGTCGTCGATTACGACGCTTCCAATGGGGATTTCGACCCCTTCGCTGCCAACGCCGAAAACGGATTGCCCGTTGATGAGCTTGTGGACATTGATTACGAGAATGGCCTTTCCGCTCATGACGCGCGGCGATCGAGCATCCTCCGTAAGCTCAAGCCCAAGGTCGCGTCCTTCTTTGATGACTTGCTGGACGAGGTAGGGCGTCGGCGTTACGTACACCGCTGGTCCTGCCCCTTCGTTCAAGCAGCTCTTGAGAATGAGCAATCCGACGACGGTTTTCCCGCTGCCGGTGTTCATTTTGATGGTGAGATCGCGTTCGTTGCGTCGGCTAAACCATTGGTTCCAGACGTCGGCTTGAACGTCGCGTGGATACTGGTAGCGGGGCGCCTTAGCCGGAAGAACATTGAAGAGATCCCGAGGGACGATAAGCTTGTCTGCCGCGCTACCGCCACCCAAGCTTTTAAAGTCCATCGCGTCGTCTCCCTACGTTCTTGCCCTGGCTGCGGCGGGTTCTCTCTCGGCCGACACAGCTAGGGTTGGCCTGCTGACACGTTAATGAGGCTGCCTGGGCTTGCCATTCAAGGGCCGACCTGCACGAGGATTGGTTGTCCGTAGCTCGGTACGGCATATATGCGAGGGCCTCTTTGCTTGGCTGCCCAGCGCCTATGGCCCTGTAGCCATGACTGTGTGGCTCATCGCTGCCGGGGCCATGTTGAACGTGTAGCTCTCTCCCTGGCAGAACATGCAGCTCGCCCCCCCCCGCTGCCGGGGTCCTGTGCTGGGAATGCTTCGGCAGGGGGCAGCAGCTCTACCGGCGGCGAGGGCTCAACCAGAGTGATTACAACAGTGCCAGTCGAGGCAGGAGCGGCCTGTATGCTCGGCCCCCCTCCAGCCACAGGCGAGCGGTCGAATGTCCCAGCGCTGCTCGCGAGAGTGCGTCCGCTGGCCCCGCTACCGCCATGGGAGTCCTCCACAGGTCCGAGCTGCGGCTGTCGTGTGCCGTTTCCTCCACCAGCCCCGAGGCCAGCAGCCACGCCGCTGGAGCCTCCTGGCGCGATCCAGGTGCGCGCCTCACCGTTTCACCGACCGGGGCCACGGGGCCGTGCAACCTAGCGCCCTAGAGCCTGCACTGCCCCCGAGCTTTGGCTGCCCGCTGCGTTCTCGCTCGCCCTGGCCCGAGTTGCGGCTGCGGCAACCCTGGCCCCCTTGCCTTCCCCCGGCGCGCTCGTTCGTAGCTGTCAGGGCAACCCTTCATACTCCGAGCGGCCCCGCCAGGACCCGCCAGGTCCTAGCTCGAATGGAGGACCCCATGCGTTTCCGAGCCTGCCTTGTACTTCTGCTGTTGGCCTCAGCCTGCGCGAGCGCGCCCGCCCCGCAGTCGATGCCACGGCCCCATGCCTTCGCGTCGGCTCCCACCTCGGGCCCGCGTATCCGGTTCGTTTCCGCGCCGATGGAGCCGACACCGGAACGGTCGTGGATTGTAAAGCCGGACCTGGACAAGGCCAGGGCACTGCTATCTCGGGCACGCCAAGACATCGAGCCGCGTCAGTGGGAACAGTTGGACCGCAAGCTCACCGCTGCGGAACGGGCCTTCGAGCGCTTCTCGCGCGCCGCGAAAGCGAGCGGGCAAGCCGCCGAGGTGGTGAGGGGGGCGGAGGGTGTCGCGCAGGCGGGACGCGCCAGGACGCTGGCTGAATTCATCCCCCGGGTGGGCCCGTTGCTCGTGGGCCTCGTCCTGCTCTACCCCTCCAGCACCGCCGGGCCGGAGATCGACCGTCGCCCGGAGTGGGTCGACGCTCAGCGGGAGTACGAGGCGCGACTGCTGGACGTAGCGGAGGAGTCACGGCGGCTCATGGAGGAATTCGAGCGTCAGGAAGCAGAGGAGGTCGTGCTGGACGTTGATTCGGACCCGGTTGCGGCGGTCACGGCTCCTACCCCTTGGTGGAAAAAGACCAATCCGGCGACGGGTAAGCCCTACACCAGCAAGGAGGAGTACGACCGGGTCCCCCGCCACGCGGATCAGACCTGCAAGAACAGCCGGCTCGACGAGCTTCAGGCGGAGAAGGATGAGCTCAGCGCGTCAATTCCCCCCTTCGATCCGAAGGCGCCCGACTCGACGAACAAAAAAAGGCTGGATAAGGTGCCGTGCTCCAGGATCCGGTTGCGTCTTGAAGCGATGAAGAAAGTTCTGGAGAAGCGGTGGGAGATTCAGAAAGAGTGCTTTGGAGGCAAGCCTGACCAATCACACGATAAAACAATGATCCAATTCGAACAGGGCATCGCGAATATCAAGAAACTCGAAGCAAAGAATTGTGCCCCTGGTCATCCGATGGCGGAGAAGTGAATTATGTCGAAAGAACTCTTCGCAGCGATCGAGCAGCACGATACGGCCCGGGTCAAGGCGCTGCTGGCGGGGGGGGCCGATCCGAACGAGCCGCAGCCGGAGCCGCCGGGGTTGCGTCCGCTGCAAGTGGCCATCTACGAACTCTCCGATGGGGGCGAACTCGACGTGCTCCTAGCGCTCCTTGAGCACGGCGCGGACGTCAACGCATGGGACGTCGAGCGAGACAAGACCCCCTTGTTGGTGGCGGCCTGCGAAAACGAGCTGGCGGCAGTCGAAGCGCTCGTGAAGGCGGGGGCTGAGCCCAACGTGTGCAGCAGTGAAGGAGTCACGCCGCTGCGGACGTGCGCGCAGGTGGGCAATCTGAGGATGGCCTCGCTTCTCTTGGGCGCGGGGGCGACTCGGACGATCAACGACTGGGGCGGGCTGACCGGATACACCGCGCTCGGACACGCGGCACGTCGGCTGGACCTCCCCATGATCAAGCTGCTTCTCGACGCGGGCGCCGATCCGAGGGCCCCGGACGAGGACGGCCTGCCCGCCCACTACCGTCTGCCGCCGCGTGCTGAATCCGATTCTCAGACATGGGACGCCGCGTTCGAACTGCTCGGAGGAGCGAAGGACCGCATGCCGTAGAATGGCGGGCGCTCCACCCCTTGCGGCTCGGCACGGCTCGCGCTGGCCGCACTCAGGGCCCCTTCGCTTTCCTCTCGGGGAAGATGACGTTCTCAAGGGTGAAGGTGCGCGGCCCCTGTGCTTCCCATAGTTTGAGGGTGCAGGGGCAGCCGAGCTGCGCGCGCTCTCCCTTGATGCCCACCACGACGGCTCCGGCACCATTCGCGGGGATGGGCGCCAGTGGCCAACGGGCAAGCTCCACCTGTTCCCCCGCCGAGTCCACCAGCGCCGCCCCCGCCAGCGTCCAGGGCTCCGCGCCGGGGTTCGTAAGGCTCAGCCGCACAGCCACGCTTGCCGGGTGGGTCTCCCCCGTGGGCGTGTAGCTGTAGCTCCAGGCTTCATCGAGCCCCAACGCGTTGGCTGGCTGCTTCCTCACCTTCAAGAGAATGTTATCAGACGACACGACCCCGGCCCCCTCCAGCCACACGGCCCCCATGAGTCCGCCCGGCTCCCCACGCTCGGCCAGAAGCCGCGCCTTGTCCTCCTGGCACTGGCGCGCTTCGGCCTGTGCTTCGTCGCGTTCTTTCTCGCACACGTCTGGCGGGCGCGGCTTGCGGAATACCTCCACGCGCCGCGTCCCCCGTGCCGCATGGCCCACGAGCCAAAAACTCGCGGTTGCCGGTGCCGCGCCATCCCTGAGGCATCCCCTCATATAAGGCCGAAAGCTTCACGGAAAACGAGCTGTTCACAGACGAGTTGGGCGAAGCGCTCAATGAGAGGCCGCAACTGGGCTTCGGGCATATTGGGCAGAGCCTGGTAGTACATGCAGCCCTGGCGGAAGAGGGAGTAGGTGCGCTTCTTGGAGGTGTTGGCTTTGAGGTGGCGCTCCATACCCAGGCTCTCGCCAGCAGCCCCCAGCAGCGTCAGCAGGGCACATGCGAAGGCACTCAGTAGCAGCAGCCTGTCACGCCTGTCCGTCTCCGCGATTCGGAAGGAGGACAGGCCCATGCCAAAGCGCAAATCCTTCACGTCCCTGAAACTCTCCTCGATGGTGAATCTCCCGCTGTAGAGAGTCACCACCTGGGCTCCGGAACTCTCCCCCAGGCTGGTTGCCAGACACCAGGGCTCCTTCATGCCCTTCTTCTTCACGCATACCACCGCGGCGACTTCCACCTCATCGGCCGTGACGCGTGCTCCCTTGAGCTTGCGCAGGTGGCCTGAGGTGGGCACCCACTCCGCTGCCGTCCGGCGCTCTCCCTGCGCGCTGGTGACGATGATTCGCTGGCGGAAGCGCACCACGTACTCGAAGCGCAACTGCTCGAGCAGGGCATAGAGTTTCTGGTCAGCGAAGCCCCGGTCGGCCAGAATCGTCACCTTCACCTCGGGCGCAATCAACTCCCGCAGCCGCAGCAGGACGCTGTCTTCGGCGTCATTGCGCATTCCCTTGAGCGCGGACTTGTGGACCGTCAGCCACACCAGGGGCGTGGAGCGCCCGTGTCCTGTGCGCAGCGAGGCCACCAGCGTGGTGTGGTCGTCATCGTCGAAGTCCGTCCAGTCCAAGGCCACCACAGCCTCAGTTCGCTGTCCCATGACGTAGGGCACCCAGAGAGAAAGCAGGTGCCACACGTCCACTCCCGTGTTGGACAGCAACCTGTCCACCTGCTTCACCCCGTGCTTGCCCTTCTTCCCCCTCGCCACTGCCAGCGCCTGCCCGATGGCGTACACCGAGAGGCTCGCGGCGTGGATGACGCCCAGCGTCGCCAGGGAGAGCGACAGGACTCTCTTGGCGTGGAGGTCTTCTCCGAAGAGTCCGGCGAGGAATTCATGCACCTGCTGTTCGTTGATGGCTTGAGTACCCACTTCTCCGGTAACATCCATGACACTACTGCTCAAACCACTTGGCCAGATACACGCTTCCTCGCCTGCTTGCTAGATGAGGGGATGCCTCAGGGCGTCGCTCGCATCGGAAAAACCCTCCGCATCCGCCGCGCTGCCCTGCTAGAGTGGACAGCCGGTAAGGGCCGTGATTCTGCGCTCGGGAGTCGGAAATGAGTGTCAGATTGCGGAAGTGGCAGAACAAGGCAGGGAAGGTCGAGGAGGCTTGGCAAGTGGACTTCATGTTCCACCACCCGGACGGACGGCGACAGCGAGTCGTGAAGTTCTCGCCCGTGCAGACGCGCCGGGGTGCCGAGCAGTACGAGCGCGAATTGCGCGCCTCCCTCCTCAATGGAACCTTCGGAAAGGAGAACAACGGGGAGCGCCCTATGACGTTGGCGGAGTTCGCCCCGCGCTTCCTCACCTACAGCGAGAACAACAACAAGCACTCCAGCGTCGTCAGCAAGAGCCAAATCCTAGAGTCTCACATCCTGCCGTTTTTCGGGGAAATGGCGCTGGCTGCCATTGGCCCGGCTGAGATGGAGGATTTCAAGGCTGTCATGCGCAAGAAGAAGTCGGCAGCGCGCGCCCGGAAGGAGGCCCCCACGCGGGCAGCCCTCCGCAAGCGCAACGGTGAGGAACCGAAGCCGCTGAGCCTCAAAATCATCAACAACGTGTTGACGGTGCTGAGCAAGCTGCTGGCGGTCGCGGAAGAACAGCGGGTCATCGAGCAAGCCCCGCGCGTGAGGCTCTTCGCGAAGCTGCCGAAGCCGCCCTTTGATTTCCTCACCTTCGAGGAGGCAGAACGCCTGCTCAACGCCGCCGAGCCGGAATGGCGAGCGCTGCTGCTGGTGGCGCTCAAGGCGGGGCTGCGGCAAGGGGAGCTGATCGGACTCCAGTGGGGCGACGTGGACTTCCAGCGAGGCAAGCTGCACGTCCGCCGTACCATCTGGCGCGGAGTCTCGGGCTTGCCCAAGGGCGGACGCGAGCGGACGGTGGAACTGCCGGGCTCGGCAGTGGACGCACTCAAGGGACACCGGCACCTGCGCGGCCCTTACGTGTTCTGCCAGGAGGACGGTCGGCCGCTGACTGACGGGCTGCTCAAGCTGCCGCTGCGCCGGGCCCTCCAGCGGGCGGGCATCACTCGCGAGCAGGGCCGCATCGGCTGGCACGACCTGCGGCACACCTACGGCAGCCACCTCGCCATGAGGGGGATACCGCTGACGGTCATCAAGGAACTGATGGGGCACGCGACCATCGACATGACGGAGCGCTACGCCCACCTGAGCCCGGACACGCGCAGAGAGGCGGTCGGGGTTCTCGACCGGCCCTCTGCGCCCGCGTGCGACATACGTGCAACACGGATGGAGGAAGCTGCTAACCACCCGTAAGCACGGCGTAAAAAAGTGGAGGCGGCGGGAATCGAACCCGCCGCTGGAGGCATCCGGCGAGAACTCTCGAGAGCGTTCGAGGGCGGTTTTCGTAGAACCTCCGGGGCCGTTTGCGCCGCCCCTGCCCCATCCCGAGTGTGTTGAGCGCCCGGGCCCGTTAATCCAGATCGTTGCTCGGGTTCTCCGGCTCGCCCTCCTCATCGATGACCCACACGTCCCAGGTGTCATCCGAGTCCAGATTGCCGTAGGCGCAGATGGAATAGCCCTCCTCAGGCCTCTTACCCACGGAGGTGAGGCCCTGGCACGGCGAGGGCACCGGCGCCACCTCGCAGCCCTCCTTGTCACAAGGCAGGCACTGCCTGCCCATGCAGTAGGTGTAGCGGCGGCCCGGCTCGGGCGCGAAGCCAATCTCCTCGAAAGTGCGGCCCCACCGGTCCTTCTCCTGGAGGTAGGCGCGCTGAGCCGCGAAGGCGGCCTTGAGGTTGGCCTTCGCCTCCGCCTGCTTGGAGCGGGCCTGGAACTTCACGAAGTTGGGGATGGCGATCGCGGCCATGATGCCCACCAGGGCCACGGTGGTGCCGCCGCTGGACATCTGCTCGGACACGTCCTTCACCGCGCCCTCGGGGATGGTGAGCGCCAGGAAGAAGCTGTCCTGGGTGGAGGACATCTGCAGGGACTGGCGCGCCTGGGCCCAGTAGCCCTTCTCGTCCACCACGCGCTCGGCGGTGAGGCCGGTGGAGGCCTCCCTCAGCGAGGCCGGCGCGGCGGGATCCTGAGCCAGGGCGCGCTGCACCTCGGCCAGCCCGGCGGCGAGGCGCTGGCGCACCTCGGCCTGGTGCGCGTCATAGTCCGAGAGCGCCTTCTTCACCACGGCGTCGATCATCCCCACGTCCTTCGGCGCGACGCCCTCCAGGTTCAGCGACAGGCGAATGGAGTCCCGGCCCGTGAAGGCCATGCGCCCGCGGCCCTTGGCGCCCAGGTCCACGCGCAGGCCCACGAGCAGCGGGGCCTCCCCGGCCGCGGCGGCGGGAGCGGTGACGGGCGGCAGCGCCTCGAAGGAGGACAGGGCCGTGGGGGAGCCGAACAGGATCAGCCCGCGGCGGGGACGGATGCACATGGGCAGGCCCACCTCGGCACTCTCCACGCACAGGTCCTGCCCGCGCAGGGAGACACGCACCTCGGCGCCCTCGCGCGTCATGTCCTCGGTCACGGCGCGCATCAGCGCGATGAGGCCGGAGAGCAGCTGGGCGTTGTCCGGCGCGCCCTCATCCACCGCCAGCGCGCCCACCGCCACCTGGGGAATCACCCCGGGGCCATCGGTGAGGAAGCGATCCGAGGGGACGAGGAAGGCGATGCGGCGCACATTGGGCCACTTCGCCCACTCGCGCAGCAGGGCGGCCACCACGGCTCCCCGGGCGAACTTCTGCGCCTCCGGGCCCTCTTCCGCGGCCAGGAGGGCCATGGCGCCGGAGGCCACGGAGGCCAGCTGGTGCATCGTGAAGCCCTTGCCCGCGAGGCCCAGAGCCTCGAAGGCGTCCAGGTTGACGGCCAGCGCGGCGCCGGGGCCGGGCGCTTCGGCACGAGCAAACACCGCGGCGGCCTCGGCCGACAGCGGAGGAGGAGGAGGAGGCGGCGGCGGAGTGGGAGGAGCGGCCGGGGTGGTGGTGCAGCTCATCCAGAGCGCGGCGAGGAGGACGGTGAGGCTCAGACGCATGAAGGGCTCCAGGAGGGGAATCCCGGCGGTGTCTAGTGGAGTGTCCGACAAGTTTTTCAACATAATCGGGCCAGCGGGTAGGTTGGGTGGACGAAGAGACCGGGTAAGTTGGGTGGATGAGGAGACGACCGCCGCATCTCCTCCACCTTTCGCCTGGGGAAGTGGCCTACCTCAAGACGCTGGTGGAGGACGGACGTACCGAGCAGCGCGTCGCGCGTCGAGCGCGCATCCTGCTGGCCATGACCGCCCCGGACATCGTCGTGTCGGAGCTGGCCGACAGACTCGAACTGGAGCGCACCACCATTTGGAACTTGTGTCGTCGCTACGAAGCATACGGTGTCGATGTGGTGCTGGATGCACCCCGCTCCGGCCGTCCGCGGGAGCTTTCCCCCCCTGCAGCGAGTGGAGGTGGAGCAGTTGGCATGTTGTGAGCCGGCGGGCGTCGGTTTGGAGATGACGCACTGGTCCACCCGGAGCCTGGCCCTGGTGGCACGTCAGCGTGGCATTGCGCCCACCATCTCTCACTCCACGGTGGCGCTCATCCTGCACGACGCTGACTTGCAGCCGCACCGCACGCGTTACTGGAAGACACCCACCCTGGACGACACTTTCCGTCACAAAGCGGCCCAGGTGCTGTGGTGCTATGAGCAAGCGCAGCAGTTGGCCCAGAAGGGCGAAGTGGTGTTGTGCGTGGACGAGAAGCCCAACATCCAGGTGCTGCACGGCGACCAGCCCGTGCGGTCCATGCAGCCCGGCCTCATCGAGCACCGGGAGTTCGAGTACAAGCGGCACGGTACGGTGAACCTCCTGGCCAAGCTGGTAGTGCACTCCGGCCGCATGCGCAGCTGGGACCTGGAGAGAAACAACGGGGACTGCTTGCGAGCCGTACTGCCGCAACTCCTTGGGGACCATCGCGACGCCAGGCGCATCCACCTCATCTGGGACAACGGCTCCAGTCACACCGCCAGGCAGACGCTCGACTTCCTTCGCACCCACTACCCGCACGTCCGGGTGATTTTCACTCCAGCTCATGCCTCCTGGCTCAATCAGGCGGAGTTGCTGCTTCGCGCTTTCACCGAGCGCTACCTGCAACGAGGGGACTGGGCCAGCCGTGACGAGCTCATCAAGCACCTCGACGCCAGCTGGCCCGAGTACAACCGCCTCTACGCCCACCCCTTCACCTGGTCCTGGACTCGCGCCAAGATGCGTTCGTGGGTGGACCGGCACCTGTCCTGACTATGTTGAAAAACTTGTCGGACACTCCACTAGCCCCACCCGTGTCATGAATCGAGCGGTTTTCGCGGACGCGCGCTCCCTGCCTGATCCTCGTGGACGATCCTCCGCTCCCGTTCTAAGTCCATGGGGCGAACCTCCGCGCCTGCGTTGCTCCGCGGCACGGTGCTGGATCGAGAAGGAGCTGAATGATGCGCCGCATCGCGAATGCCCTCGTTGCCGTCGTTTGTTCCGTTGGATTCCTGGCCTGCTCCTGCTCCGGGGACAAGCCGCCCGGGGGGAACCCTCCCGGGGGGAACCCTCCCGTGGAGAAGACGAGCCGATTCTTCCTTCCCACGGGAGAGCCCCGCAACACGACCAGGCCCCGCGTGGAGGTGGATGCCAACGGCAACCTCCACATGGTCTATCCCGCCTCCTCCGTGGGGGACGCCTTCTACGCGTACTGCCCGGGCAATTGCAGCTCGGCGGAGCAGGCCAAGGTGGTGAGGTTCAGCACCCAGGGCACGGTCGACAACGCCATGGTGGCACTCGGCCCGGACGGGCGGCCCCACGTGCTGCTGAGCACCTACCAGCGGGCCTACTACGCCTCCTGCACGGGAGACTGCTCCCAGCAGTCCTCCTGGACGGTGAGCGCCATTCTCGAGCACGGCGGGAAGTACGAGATCTCCGGTGAGGCGTTCGCGCTCACGCCCGAGGGGCATCCGCGCTTCGTCATGCACGGCTACCGCAGCCTGAGGGGCGCGACGCCCTCGACCTTCTACGTTCAGTGCGACAGCTCCTGCCAGACCGCGGCGAGCTGGCACGCCAGCCAGATCAGTGATCAAACCTGGCAGGAGGTCACGTTGCGCTTCACCTCCTCGGGTCAGGCGAGATTGACCGCGACGAAGCCCGCCAATGACGGATCGTCGCAGCACAAGGGCTCCTTCGGGGAGTGCGACGCGAACTGCGCGCAGCCCGACAACTGGAAGACCCTCGATCTCTACAACACGTTCAGCAGTCTGACCGAGCTGGCGCGCATGTACCCCTCCGTGTCCATGGCCCTCACGAGCTCGGGCAAGCCGCGGATTGCCCTTCTCGGCGCGGACGAGGGAGGGAGCGGCGAGCGGAACCTGGTGTACGCGGAGTGTGACGGGAACTGCCTCGTCAACGAGGGTTGGCAGGCGCAGTTCCTCATCCCGGCGGGAAGCGAGGGGAACAAGCTCAGGGCGGGATTCGATCTCGCACTCGACGCCCAGAACCGGCCGCGCCTCGTCTATACGGCGGATTACAACATCCTGCTCGCGCACTGCGACGCGGACTGCACCGATCCGGACAAGTCCACCTGGCAGCTGAAGAAGGTCGAGCTCAGCGGGGACATGCAGGCCGACCAGGTCATCCCCTATTCCAACTGCACGATGGCCTCCTGGTTCCTGCTCCGTCCCTCCCTGGCCATCGGGCGTGACGGGCTGCCGAGGGTGGCCTACCAGGCGGCGGACATCAGTGGCGGAGGGAGCCATCCCGAGCCGGGCACCACGCCCTGCTCGGCGGGCGCGGACATGACCTTCGCGCGCTTCTCCCAACTCGACTCGCTCCGTTCGGAGTGAATCAGACAGGGTGGGCTTGGAGTGCCGTCCGCCCCTCGCCTGCCAGGGCCCGCTCGCGCAGCACCGTCCGCTCCACCTTGCCCATGGCGTTGCGTGGAAGTGCCTCGATTCCCAGGAAGCGCGCGGGCACCTTGAAGCCGGCCAGTGACTCGAGGCACCACGCCCCCAGCTCCTCGGGCAGCGGGGCTCCGTCCCGCGTCGCCACGAAGGCCACCGGCACCTCGCCCCAGCGCTCGTCCGGTACGCCCACCACCGCCGCTTCCCGCACCGCCGGGTGCGCGGCCAGCACCGCCTCCAGCTCCGCCGGGTAGATGTTCTCCCCTCCCCGGACGATCAGGTCCGTCCGCCTCGAGAGCACCGTCAGCCGCCCCCGCCCGTCCAGCATCCCCATGTCCTTCGTCCGCAGCCAGCCGTCCCGGAACGCCTCGCGCGTGGCCTCGGGCCGGTTCAGGTAGCCCGCCATCACCGTGGGGCCCCGCACCTCGATGTCCCCTTCCCTCCCCGCCTCCAGCGCCTCGCCCCCGGGCCCTACGATTCGCACCTCCAGCCCCGGGAGGGGTCGCCCCGCCGTGCGCCCATCTGCCTCGGCCGGGTGCTCCGTCGCCACCTGCGCGCAGCTCTCCGTCAGCCCGTAGGTCTGGAGCGCCAGGATTCCCGCTGCTCTCGCTCGGGCCAGGAGGGGGGCGGGCACGGGCCCACCGCCAATCAGCGCCAGCCGGAACGTGGCCGGGACCGGGCGATCCTTCCGCGCCTCCAGCACGCGCTCCAGGGTCGTCGCCACGAAGCTCGCGTGCGTGACGCCCTCCTCGTCGATGGCCCGGTTGGTGTCCTCCGCCTCGAAGCGCTCCCGGAGCACGAGGCAGCCTCCGTCGTACGCCGCGCGCGTGAGCATCCCCAGGCCCCCCACGTGGAAGAGCGGCAGCGTCCCCAGCCAGTACGGCGCCGGGTGGGCTCCCAGGTTCGCCTCGGAGGCTCGCGCGGACGCCCGGAAGTTCCCCTCCGTCAGCACCGCCCCCTTCGGCCGGCCCGTCGTCCCCGAGGTGAAGAGGATGACCCGCGGTGTCTTGGGTTCCAGCGGCGCGCAGTCGCGCACGGGGGGGCTCACCGTGTCCGTGAAGGACTCGAGGGGCTCGGCTCCCGGGAGGCGATCCGCGAGCCCCGTGAGCGCCAGGGTGAGTCTCGGGGCCACGTCCTCGGAGAGAGGCTGGAGCTCCGCCCTCGTGAGCCTCGCGTTGAGCGGCGCCAACACCGCTCCGACTCGCCCGAGTGCGAAGAAGAGTTGCGCCACCGCCGCGTGGTTCGTCGCGAGCAGCGCCACCCGGTCTCCCTGCCGCACGTCTCGCGACTGGAGCGCCGCCACCCACCGGCCGACCTCAGCGTCCAGCTCCCGGTACGTCCACCCCCGGCCCCCGAAGGTGAGTGCCAGGGCCTCCGGCCGCGTCTCCGCACCGGCTCGGATGGGGCATGTCCACTGCATCAGTGCACTCCCAGGCCCGGCTTCCGCGGAAGCTCGATGCGGCCCCCCACCGGGCGGAATGGATGGTTCGCGGGCTCGTCCTTGAAGAGGTGCCCCACCCCGAGCCCCGATGCGTACCTCCCCGATGGCAACGCCGCCGCCAGGTGCGCCGCTCCCGCTCGCGCGATCACCCCGTCCAGCGAGCTCGTCACGTACGCGTCCATGCCTCTCCTCGCCGCCTCTCGCGCCAGGGACAGCGTGGGCAGCAGCCCTCCCAGCACCATCGGCTTGAGCACCAGGATGCCCACCGTCCCGGGGTTGTTCAGGATGTGCTCGGTGGATTCGGGCAGCGCCAGGGATTCGTCCGCGGCCAGGGGACAGGGACTGTGCGCACTGAGGCGGGCCAGGGCTTCGGTGTTCTCGGGCGCTACGGGTTGCTCGCAGAGCTCGAGGCCGTAGCGGGACAGTGATTCCAGTGCGGCACGTGCCTCCGGCTCCGTCCAGGCCCCGTTCGCGTCCACTCTCAGGCGGATGGCCGCGCCGACCGCGCTCCGCACGGCCGACAGTCGCGCCAGGTCCTCCGGCAATGGGCGCCCCGCGACCTTGAGCTTCAACGTCTCGTAGCCCTCCGCCACCGCCCTCCGCGCTTCTTCCGCCAGGGCCTCCGGTGTGGCGGCTCCGAGCAGTGCGTTCACGTGCAGAGAGGATCTGGCGTCACTCGAGAGCAGTTGGCTCAGGGGGACTCTTCTGCGCTGCGCGAGGAGATCCAGGAGCGCTTGTTCCACTCCGTGTCTCGCCGCGGGTGTCCGTGTGGGAAGACCCTCACCCCAACCCTCTCCCAGAGGGAGAGGGGGTATGCGCGGATCCACCCCGGGGTCCTCGGCACCCTCACCCCGTCCCTCTCCCGGTGGGCGAGGGGTGATTGGGCTCGGTAATCGCTCCAGATGCGCCAGGATCTCTTTGAGGGCTCGCTCGCAGGCAGCCGGCGACTCCGTGCCGAATTCCTCCAGCGGCATCGCCTCTCCCTGCCCGACCCGCCCTTCCTCGTCCTCCAGACGCACCACGAAGCCCTCTCGCGCTCCGTAGGTGCCCCTCGCCGTCCTCAGCGGGTTCACCATCTCCAGCCGCAGCGCGTGGAGGGCCGTCTTCGTGATGCGCATCCGCCTACCTCAGGTACAGCCCCACCGAGAACAGCAGCCCGAACACCAGTTGCAGTTTCGCCGTCCCGCCCAGCGCCGGGTTCAACGCCGCCCCCTGCGCCCCCAGCACCAGCTTCAGCGGTCCCACCGCCACCGGTGCGCTCAGCAGCGCCAGCAGCACCCACGGGCTCGCCAGCCCCAGGCCCCACATCGCCAGCGGCGTCACGTAGGCCGCCGCCAGCAGCACCACGTACTCCGCCTTGCCCGCCGCCGTGCCGAAACGCACCACCAGCGTCTTCTTGTTCGCCTTCACGTCCGTCGACGCGTCGCGCAGGTTGTTCACCACCAGCAGCGCCGTGCCAATCGCGCCCACCGGAATCGCCGCCCACCACGCCGCCGGGCCCACCGTCAGCGCCTGCACGTAGTACGTCCCCGGCACCGCCACCAACCCGAAGAAGATGAAGACGAACACGTCTCCCAGCCCGTGGTACGCCAGTGGAAACGGGCCTCCCGTGTACGCGTACCCCGCCAGCACCGACGCCAGCCCGATCGCCACGATCGGCCAGCCTCCCACCGCCACCAGGTACGTCCCCACCGCCACCGCCAACCCGAAGCACGTCAGCGCGCTCGCCAGCACCACCCCCGGCGCGATCAGCCCGCTCTGCGTCACCCGCTTCGGCCCCAGCCGCTCCTCCGTGTCCGCACCCTTCTTGAAGTCGTAGTAGTCGTTCGTCAGGTTGGTGCCGATCTGGATGAGCATCGCGCCCACCAGCGCCGCCAACGCCGGCAGCCACCGGCCCACGCCCAGCCCGTACGCCAGCGCCGTCCCCACCATCACCGGCACCAGCGCCGCCGTCAGCGTCTTCGGCCTCGCGGCCATCAACCACGTCTTCAAGGTGGGGCGAGGCGCCTCCACCGGGGCTGCAATCGCGTTCATGGCTAGCCGTTGCCCCCGGCCGCGCTCTTGTCGGGCACGGCGGTCTCGAACTCGGGTGACTCGTACCAGGGCGTCTGCAGGAAGGAGATCACCTCGCGGGCGTACTCCTCCGGCACTTCCAGATGCGGGGCATGGGTGCAGTCCGAGAACGTGCGCCGCCACACCACCGGCAGATCCTCCGCCATCCGGCGGGCGATCTGCGTGAACTTCTCGTCCAGCGCTCCCGTCAGCAGCAGCGTCGGCAGCCGCTGGCGTTGCAGCTCCGGCCAGTAGTCCGGCTGCACCGCCAGGCCCAGGCACTCCAGCGCCCCCACCAGCCCCTCCACCGTGCACGCGTTGCGCCGCGCCCGAAGCACCGCCTGCTGCTCCGCCGGCAGCTTGCGCACCCCCGCGAAGAGCGGCAGCGACTCCCAGTACTCCATGAAGGCCGGCACGCCCTTCTGCCTCAGCATGGCCGCCAGTTGCGCGTCACTCACGCGCCGCTCCGTCCGATGCTGGCGCCGGTGCAGCCCCGGCGAGCCGCTCTCCATGATGAGCCGTCCGAAGCGCTCGGGCCTGCTCATCGCCGCCGCCAGCGCGAAGCGCGCCCCCTGCGAGTACCCCAGCAGGTTCGCCTTCGGCTCCCCCACCTCGTCCAGCACCCGCATCACCGCGTCGATCGTCTCGAGGAAGCCCTCGCGGCCCGTCTTCGTGGGCAGCGGCGTCTCCCCATGCCCCGGCAGGTCCACCGCGATGGCCCGCACCTTGTCGCTCATCAGCGGGCGCAGGTGGTCGAACGCGGACCGGTTCCCCGTGAAGCCATGCAGGAGGAGGAGCGGGTACGGACCCTCTCCCCACGTCTCGTACGCCATCTTCAGAGCCATGGGCCTTCTCCCAGTGCGGCCGCCATCCTCGCGAATAGCTGCCGGTGCAGATCCACGTTCCTCGCCCGCTCCGCCACCTTCACTTCGATGAGGTGGACCCCGCCCTTGAGCCCCTCGGCCACGGCCGAGCGCAACGCCGCGGGCGAGTCCGGCCGCCGGAAGCGGGCCTGGTAGAGCGCCGCCGCATGCGACAGGTCCACCCCGTGCGGCGTGCCCCACAGCGGCTCGTAGTGCGACTTCGCTCCCTCGGCCTGGGCGATGGGCAGGAAGGAGAAGATACCTCCTCCGTCGTTGTTCACCACCACCACCGTCAGGGGCACCCCGCAGCGGCGCGCCGTCAGCAGCCCGCCCACGTCGTGCAGGAAGGCCAGGTCTCCCGTCAGCAGCACCGTGGGACGCTCCGAGGCCGCCGCCACCCCGAGCGCGCTCGAGAGGATTCCGTCGATGCCGTTGGCTCCCCGGTTGGCCAGCACCCGCAGGCCCCGGCCCATGGACGGCGCGAAGGCGTCCACGTCCCGGATGGGCATGCTGCTCGACACGAAGAGGTTCGCCCCGTCCGGCATCGCCGCCACCACGTCGTGCGCGATGCGCATCTCCGTGAGCGCCGGGTCCTCCGAGAACGCCGACTCCAGCGCCGCCCGCGTCCACTGCTCGGCCCACAGGAAGCTCCGGGCCCACGGGCCCAAGCCCCGCGAGAGCCCCTGCCGCAGCGCCTCGCACGCCGCCACCGACGAGCCCTCCACCACCCGCGACGCGCGGTGCGCCGGATCGTAGAGCCCGCCCTCGTCGCTGAAGACCACGATCTCCGCGCCCGAGCCGTCGATCCACGCCTGCGGCCCCTTGGGCGTCAGGCCTCCCCCGAAGCGCAGCACCAGCTCCGGCCGGTGCGCCCGGGCGAAGGGCTCGTGCCGCAGCATCGCGTCATAGAGCGACACCGTGGCCGGGCCGCCGCCATAGCGCGCCTGGGAGGTGGCCTCGGCCAGCACCGGGTAGCCGGTGGCCTCGGCCAGCGAGGCGATCGCCTCCGCGAAACCGTCGTTCTCGTCCCGGGGCCCGCAGACGATGACGCCCCGCTCGGTGGCCGCCACCCGCGCGCGGAGCTCCTCCAGCACCCGCGCGTCCGGCTGGCGCGCCGGAGGAACGAGGGTGGTGAGCGGCGCTCCCGGCCTGCCCTCCCGCGCCAACGGGGAGAGGTGCCTGGCGTCGAAGCTGCCGGGCATGGGCGCGAGCGGCTCGCGGAACGGCACGTTGAGCTGCACCGCGCCCCGGGGCGCCCGCGAGGCCACCGCCACGGCCCGGGCCACGGTGGCGCGCAGGTGCACCAGCGCCCCGTTGTCCGCCTCCGGCAGGCCCACGTCCGCGAACAGCCGCGCGAACTCCCCGAAGAAGCGCGCCTGCGGCACCGTCTGCGGCGCGCCCCACCCCTGCAGCTCCAGGGGCCGGTCCGCCGTCAGCACCACCAGCGGCACCTGCGACATGGCCGCTTCGATCACCGCCGGGTAGAAGTGCGCCCCCGCCGTGCCGCTCGTGGCCACCAGCACCACCGGCGCGCGCGAATGCTTGGCCAGCCCCAGCCCGAAGAAGCCGGCGCTGCGCTCGTCGATGATGGACCAGGTCCGCAGTCCCTCGGCCTGGGCACACGCCAGCGCCAGGGGCGAGGAGCGCGAGCCCGGGCACACCACCGCGTGCCGCACGCCGCCTCGAACCAACTCCTCCACCAATGCCCGCGCCCACAGTTGATTCAGGTTGGCGTCAGACATGTCCTCCTCCGAGCGCGCGCAGCATGGCCTGGCTCTTCATCTCCGTTTCGCGCCATTCCGATTCGGCGCTGGAGCCCGCCACGATACCAGCACCCACGAAGAGCCGGGCCTGAGATCCCTTGATGCGCGCCGAACGCAGCGCCACCATCTGGTGCGCCCGCCCGGGTCCTACCCAGCCAACCGGTCCCGCGTACCAGCCCCGATCCAGGGCCTCGTGCTCGACCAGGAACTCCAGTGCGCGTTCCCGGGGGGTTCCTCCCACCGCCGGTGTGGGGTGCAGTGCCGCCACCAGCTCGGCAACCCCGACCCCCTCGCGCAGCTCGGCGCGGATGCCCGTGCGCAGGTGCACCACGTTCTTCAAGGTGAGCAGTGCCGGCTCGGCGTCCGCTTCCAACTGCTCCGTCAGCGGCTTGAGCGCCCGGAGGATGTAGCGCACCACCGCCTCGTGCTCGCGGCAGTCCTTGTCGCTCCCCCCCAGCGCTCCGGCCTGCGCGGGCGCCGCGGAACCGGCCAGCGCCTCCGTCTCCAGCCGGCGCCCCTCCACCCGGCACAGCGTCTCCGGCGTGGCGCCCAGGAAGGCCGCCCCGTCCGGCGCCCGGAAGAGGAAGGTGGCACAGCGCGGATTCTGCTCGCGCAACCGGGCCAGCACCTCCACGCGATCAAAGGTGTGCTCGCCCTCCACCTCCACCGCCCGGGCCAGCACCACCTTCTGGAGGCCCCCGGTGTTGATCGTCTCCACCGCGCGCTCCACGCGCCCCTCGAAGTCCGGCCGCGACGAGGCCAGCCGCAGCGCCTGGGCACCGCTCCGGGCATGCCGGAACCCCGCGGGGAAGACCCCGCTCACCCGCCCCAGCACCGAGCGCACCACGTCCTCGGCTCCGGGACCCTCGGGGGCGAAGGCCGCCGCCATCAGGCCCGGGCCCTCGCGCCACACCACCACCTCCGGCAGCGTCCACCGCCCGAAGCCGAACGCCCCCCATCCCGAGTCCCCGCCCGCCTGGGAGAAGCGCATGCCTCCGAACCAGGGCCCTGGCAGCGCCGAGGGCGCCTCGCCCAACCACCGCACCGAGTCCGGCGCCGACAGCTCGCGCAGCACCGCCTGGGCTCGCGCACCGCTCGCGGCCTCCACCGACGCCGCCTCGCCCCACCCCGCCATCGCCTCACCCGCCAGCGGGCGCTCCCAATAGACGGATGGCTCCCCCAACACCTCCGCCCCCGCGAGCGGATCCACGGCCGGCAGGGACATGGTCCCCGCCACCCAGCGGCCTCCGTCAGCGCGTCCGAGCGTCGTCATCACCGGTCCTCACGAGGCTCCACCACCAGACGAGGCAGCAACCTCTTGTTGTTCTGTACGGCGGTTTGGCTATACAAGCATCACGGGGTTCAAAACAACGTGAACTCCACAGGGAACGGGAGGCGGCCGTGAGCGGCAAGCCGAGTGAGGAGGGCGCGGGTGCGCCCCGAGAAGGGACCCCCCGAGTCGCCCGGGCCTGGAGGCCCGAGGGCACGCGCGTCCGTGTAGGACAGGTGGAGGTGGGAGGCCCCGGTTTCGTGGTGATGGCCGGTCCCTGTGCCGTGGAGGGCATGGAGCAGACCGAGCAGACCGCCGCCGCCGTGGCCGCCGCCGGTGCCCACATCCTTCGCGGTGGGGTATTCAAGCCTCGCACCAGCCCCTACTCCTTCCAGGGCATGGGAGAGCCGGGCCTGCGCGTGCTGTCCGAGGCCGCGCGCAAGGTGGGCCTGCCCATCGTCAGCGAGGTGATGGAGTCCACGCAGCTTCCTCTCATGGAGGACTCCGTGGACGTGCTCCAGGTGGGCGCGCGCAACATGCAGAACTTCTCGCTGCTCCGGGCGCTGGGCAAGGTGCGCAAGCCGGTGCTGCTCAAGCGGGGGATGGCGGCCACCATCCAGGAGTGGTTGCTGGCGGCCGAGTACGTGCTGGAGGGCGGCAACGATCAGGTCATCCTCTGCGAGCGCGGCATCCGCACCTTCGAGACGGCCACGCGCAACACGTTGGATCTGTCGGCGGTGGCGGTGGCGAAGCTGCGCACGCACCTGCCGGTCATCGTGGATCCCTCGCACGCCACGGGCGAGCCGGACCTCATCCAGCCCATGGCGCTGGCGGCGGCGGCGGCCGGGGCGGACGGGTTGATGATCGAAGTGCATCCCCGGCCCGAGCAGGCCCTGTGTGACGGGCAGCAGGCCCTCACGCCGGAGCGCTTCCAACAATTGATGCGGCGGCTGCCGGGCGTGCTGAGCGCCGTGGACCGTCACCTCTGGATGCCGGAGCTTCCGGCGCATGTCGTGAGGGCTCGATGAGCACCGAAGTCCGGCAGATGTTCTCCTCCATCGCCACGCGGTACGACGTGACGAACGAGGTCCTCTCCTTTGGTATCCACCGGCTGTGGCGCCGCTCGGCCGTGCGGCTCAGTGGCGCCCGGGAGGGCAACGCCGTCCTCGACTGTGCCACGGGCACCGGGGACCTGGCGCTGGCCTTCAAGCGCAAGGTGGGCGCCTCGGGCCGGGTGATGGGCACCGACTTCTGCAAGGAGATGCTGGACAACGCTCCGGCCAAGGCCGCCCGCGAGGGGCTCCAGGTGGAGTTCCAGGTGGCCGATGCCATGGCGCTGCCCTTCGCGGACGCCACCTTCGACGTGGCCTCCATCGCCTTCGGCATCCGCAACGTGGATGATCCGGTGAAGTGCCTGAAGGAGATGGCCCGCGTGGTGCGCCCCGGCGGCCGCGTGGTGGTGCTCGAGTTCGGCCAGCCCACGGGCCTGTTCGGCGGGCTGTTCCGCTTCTACAGCAAGGTGATCATGCCCACCATCGGCGGCCTGCTCACCGGCAACCGGGCGGCCTATGAGTACCTCCCCCGGACCTCGGCCGCCTTTCCGGCCGGTGAGAAGTTCCTGGCATTGATGGATCAGTCCGGTTCCTACAAGGAAAGGGTGGCCCATCCGATGACGTTCGGGACATCCTACGTCTATGTCGGGACCGTCCGCTGATCAGAAGCACCTGCTGGTCCAGCGCATCCTCGAGTCCGTGGATCCCCGGCTCGCGCCTGCGCTGAGGGAGGAGCTTGCCCAGCCCGGTCCCCGGCCGCTCCCCGCGCCCGGGCAGACCGTCGCCATCGCCGGGCACCGCTCCGCGGGCAAGACGCGCCTGCTCCCCCTGGTGAGCGCGCTGCTCGGCAGGCCGGGGTTGGACCTGGATGTCGAGCTCGAGCGCCGCTCGGGCCGGAGCCTCCGCGAGTGGGTGGCGCAGGACACCAACGGCTTCCGCGAGGCCGAGCGCAGCCTGCTCCTGGAGTTGTTGCCTCGCGGCTCCGTCATCGCGTTGGGCGGCGGCTTCCTGTCCCATCATCCGGAAGCCCTCCAGCCCTGCTACACCGTGCTCATCCCCATCTCCTTCGAGACCTACCGCCAACGGCTCCTCCGGGACACCCGGCGCCCCCGGCTGCGCCCCGGCATGACCCTGGAGGAGGAGCTCCACTCCGTCTACCACCAGCGGCAGGTGCTCCACGCGCGCGTCTCCACCGTGAGCCTCGTCGACTTCCTGCGAGCCTTCGCCTTGCCCGGGAGCAATCCATGACGCCGGCCCGCCGCGTCGTCACCCTCCCTCCGAGCCTCCGCGGCCCCGACGCCCTGCGCTTCGCCGCCGACGCCCGGAGCCGGGGGGCCGACGTGCTGGAGGTGCGCACGGATCTCCATCCCGCCGATGCGGTGGAGGCCTCGGCGCTCGTGGGCCTGATTGAGCTGCTCGTGTCCGAGCGCGGCACGCCCCTGCCTCCCGCATGGGTGGCCGCCGCCCGGTGGGTGGATCGGGATGTCGTCCACGCGGGGGACCTGGCCGCTCCGGCCGGAAAGCTGCTGGCCTCGCACCACGCCGAGCGGCCCCTGTCCACCGAGGAGGCTCTTCGTCTGTGGGACGTGGCGCTTCCGCCGGGGGCGCTGGTGAAGCACATCGAGCCGCTCGGGCCGGAGTCCCGGGAGCGGATCGCCGTGCTGCTGGAGACCCAGGCGCGGCTGCGGGCCCGCTTTGGGGACGGGCGGGTGACGGTCCTTGCGATGGGGCCTACGGCGCTTCCCGTTCGCGCCGTGCTCGCCCGGCGCAATGTGCTCGATTACGTCGCCGTGGGCGGCGATTGGAAGGCAGCGCCGGGACAGAGGCTGCTCGCGGATGCAACCCGGGAGGCGCGGCACCCTCACCCCGTCCCTCTCCCGGAGGGCGAGGGGATGTTGGGCAGGTTGGGGATTCTGGGGACGTCGATCGTCCACTCGCGCTCGCCTCGCATCCACCGCCAGCCCTTCGACCGCATCGACATCCCCGAGGACGCTCCCGTCGAGTCCCTCGTCGATGCGCTGCTGCCCCACTACCGGGGCTTCGCCGTCACCAGCCCCTTCAAGATCCGCCTCGCCCGGCATACCGGCTCGCCGCTCGATGCCATCAACACCCTCGTGCGCCGCCGCGACCGCTGGGAGTCCTTCAACACCGACACCGCCGGCGCTCGCACCGTGCTCGAGCGGCTCGGGGCCCGGGAGGTGTTCGTGCTCGGTGACGGTGGCGCCAGTGCCGCCATCCGCGTCGTGGGCGCCGAGACCGGCTGCCAGCTCCGCTTCCTGCGCCGCGCGGAGATCTCCGCGCCCCTGTCCGGCTCCGGCATCTGGACCTGGCCGGATCGCATCACCCCACCCGACGCCCTGCGTTTCGAGGGTGCCCGCATCGCCGTCATCGCCTACGGAGCCCCGGCGCGCCGCATCGCCACGGAAATCACCCGCCGCGGGGGGACGCCGCTGCTCCTCGGCGCGGCCTGGTTCATCGCCCAGGCCCGACAGCAGCGCGCCCTCTGGGAGACCGCTTCATGAATACGATTGGCACCCTCTTCCGCCTCACCACCTTCGGCGAGAGCCACGGCCCCGCGCTCGGCTCCATCATTGATGGCTGCCCCGCCGGCATTCCCCTCGAGCGGGAGTCCATCCAGGCCGCGCTCGACCGCCGCCGCCCCGGCCAGTCCGCGCTCGTCACCGCGCGTGCCGAGCCGGATCAGGTGGAGATCCTCTCCGGGGTCTTCGAGGGCAAGACGCTCGGCACGCCCATCGCGGCCATCGTCCGCAACACCAACCAGCGCTCCGGGGACTACGACAAGCTCAAGTCCGAGGATCGTCCCGGCCACGCCGACGCCGTCTGGCGCGAGCGCTTCAAGCACCGGGATCACCGCGGAGGTGGGCGCACCAGCGGCCGGGAGACGCTCTGCCGCGTCATCGGAGGCGCCGTGGCCGAGGCGTACCTCGCCCAGGCCTTCCCCGAGGTGCGCACCGTCGCCTGGGTCTCGCAGGTGGGCAACCTGGTGTCCGCCATTCCCGAGCCCGGCCTCACCCGCGCGATGGTGGACGCCCACCCGACCCGCTGCCCGGATCCGGTGGCCCGCGAGGAGATGTCCAAGCGGATCCTCGCCGCCAAGGAGGCCGGAGACAGCCTCGGGGGCTGCATCGACATCCGCGTCGACGGCGTGCCCGTGGGCCTGGGCGAGCCCATCTTCGGCAAGATGAAGTCGCTGTTCGCGCTCGCGCTGGGCAGCGTGGGCGCCGTCACGGGCGTCGTCTGGGGCCCGCCGGATCTGCTCGCGCGGATCGAGCAGCCCGGCAGCGTCTTCCACTCCCAGAAGGACACCTACGGCGGCATCCAGGGCGGCCTGGCCAATGGCGAGCCCGTGGCCCTGCGCGTCTTCTTCAAGCCTCCGGCCACGCTCGCGGACCACGCGAAGGGCGGACGACATGATCCGTGCATCATGCCCCGCGCCGTGCCCGTGCTGGAGTCCATGGTCTCGCTCGTGCTGGCGGACCTCGTCCTTCAACTCAACGCCCGGCCCCACTCCGCATGATCCAGCTCTCTCCTGGCGCCTACCGTCATGCCACCGACCGGTGGGGCTCCTTCAAGCGCCTGTGTGCCACCCTCCCCGAGGGCAGCTTCGCCGTCGTGGATCGCCGGGTGGCCCGCCTGCACCCCGCGGTGATTCCCGCCCTCAAGGCGCGCAAGCCCCACACCGTGGTGCAGCTCACCGGCGGTGAGGGCGCGAAGACCTTCGAGGCCCTGGAGCAGCTCATGGCCGCGGGCCTGGCGATGCCGCGCTCGGGCACGCTGATCGCCATCGGCGGAGGCACCATCGGCGACGTGTCCACGGTGGCCGCGCACCTGCTCAAGCGGGGCGTGCGGCTCGTGCAGGTGCCCACCACGCTGCTGGCGGCGGTGGACAGCAGCCTGGGCGGCAAGGGCGCGGTGGACATGACCGTGCGCGGGCGCGTGGTGAAGAACCCGGTGGGCGTCTTCCACTACGCCGACGAGGCATGGATCTGCCCCGAGTTCTACGAGACCCTCTCGGACACGCAGCGGCGCGAGGGCTCGCTCGAGGCCTGGAAGATGGTGGCCAGCCTCGACGAGGCGCTCTTCCGCGCGTACACGCGCCGGGCGCCCGCGCTGGAGCGGATGGTGAAGGACGCGCGGCGCCTCAAGGAGTCCGTCTGCGCGCAGGACCCGTACGAGCAGCAGGGCCTGCGGCGGGTGCTGAACTTCGGCCACACCTTCGGCCACGTGCTGGAGAGCGTCTCGAACTTCAAGCTGTCGCACGGGGACGCGGTGGGCCTGGGCATGCTGTGCGCGCTGGACGTGGGGCGCGCCATGGGCGTCACCCCCGAGGACGTGGCCGCCCGGGTGGAGGACGCGCTGCACCTGGGACCGGGAGTGCTCGGCCGGGAGCGGACGGCGGCCCTGCTGAAGCGCGCGGCGCTCGAGGATGTGGTGGCCCTGCTGTCCGCGGACAAGAAGACCGGCAGCGCGGGCGAGCTGCGAATGGTGCTGCTGACCGATATAGGAAGCGCCGAGGTGCGTGACGTCTCCGCGGACGTGTGGCGCGCGCTGTGGCCGGTCTGGACCCGAGGATTTCGCCCATGAGTCAGCTCCACGTCGATCCGAGTCAGCTCACCCCCGCGGCCCTCACGCCGCCCATCTCCAAGTCGGACGCGCAACGGGCGCTGGTGCTGGCCCACCTCACGGGGGCCTGGCCCCTGCCCGTCCTCCAGCAGGAGCCCTCGCACTACCTGCCCGCGGACGTGCACGTGCTCACCCGGGGCATCGAGACCCTGCGCCAGCCGCCCGGCACCGTGCGGGACGTGGACTGCGCGGATGGTGGCGCCCCCTTCCGCATCTTCGTCACCCAGGCCGCGGTGACGCCCGGCACGCACGTGCGGGTCACGGGGACGCCCCGGCTCGGCGAGCGGCCCCATGGCCCCCTCTTCGAGTCCCTGCGCGAGGCGCTCGGCCCCTCCGGGCTCGTGCTCACCGAGGGCCGCCCCTGGCCGGTGGAGATCAAGGCACCGGATCGCACCGGGGAGCCCGTCTTCCGCGTCCCGGGAGCGCAGAGCAGCCAGTACGCCTCCAGCCTGCTGCTGGGCTGCGCGGCCCTGTACCTGCGCGAGCGCCGCCCGTGGCGGGTGGAGATCATCGGCCCGCTGACGAGCGCGGGCTACCTGGAGCTGACCGTCTCCTGGCTGCGCCGCTTCGGCTTCACGGTGCAGGAGCAGGAGGGCCGCTTCGAGGTGACGGACTACCGTGCCCCCGAGCGCACCCCCGCGATGCCGGGCGACTGGTCGTCCCTGGGCTACCTGCTGCTCATCGCCTGGAAGACCGGGGGGAGCGTGGAGCGGGCGGACCTCTCCAGCGCCCATCCGGACCAGGCACTGGTGCGGCTGGTGGAGCGCGCGGGCCTGAAGGCGGTTGCAGGCCCCGACAACACCCTGCGGATGACGGGGACGGCCCGGGACGGGCTGGTGGCCTCGGGGACGGAGTGCCCGGACCTGCTGCCCACCCTGGCCGCGCTGGCGTGTGTGCTGCCTCGCCCCTCCACCCTCACGGATGTAGGCGTCTTGCGCCTCAAGGAAAGCGACCGGTTGGACGGCATCCGCACCCTGGTATCCGCGTTCGGAGGCACCACGCACCTGGAGGGCGAGACGCTGACAATCCACCCTCCTACCTCCCATCCGCCGCGCTTCTCCATGAACAGCCGGGATGATCACCGCCTGGCAATGGTCGCGGCTACGCTCTCTGTTCTGTCCGGTGTACCGCTTTCCCTCACCGGTCCTGAATGCGTGGAGAAGAGTTTTCCGGGCTTCTGGCGGCAGCTGGAGCGCACAGGGGTTCGTCTCACGTCGTGAAAAACGGGCGATGCCTGGGGGGAAACGCGGCCTCCCCGGGTGCGGTTCTTTTTTGTTGAAAGCGCTCTGCCGCCTGTGAAAAGTCCCGCCCATGGCAAAGGAAACGCTGACGATCACGGACAACCGGACCGGGAAGACGTACGAGGTCCCGATCGAGAACGGCTGCATTCGCACCAACGCTCTGCGGCAGATCAAGGTCTCGGAGGAAGACTTTGGCCTGATGGGTTACGACCCGGCGTTCCTGAACACGGCCAACTGCAAGAGCTCCATCACCTTCATCGACGGTGACAAGGGCATCCTCGAGTACCGGGGCTACCCCATCGAGCAGCTGGCGGAGAAGTCCTCGTTCATCGAGGTGGCCTACCTCCTGCTCAACGGCGAGCTCCCCGACGCCCAAGCAGCTCGAGGAGTTCAACTACCTCGTCACGCACCACACGTACGTGCACGAGAACATCAAGACCTTCATGGACGGGTACCGCTACGACGCGCACCCCATGTCCATGCTGTCCTCCACGGTGGCGGCGCTCTCGGGCTTCTACCCGGACGCGAAGAACACCAAGGACGAGCGCAGCCGCCGCATCCAGATGACGCGGCTCATCGCGAAGATGCCCACCATCGCGGCGTTCTCCTACCGCCACAGCATGGGCCTGCCGTACGTCTACCCGGACAACGACCTGTCCTACGTGGGCAACTTCCTGGCGATGATCCGGAAGATCGGCACCACGACGTACAAGGTGCACCCCACGCTGGAGAAGGCGCTGGACGTGCTCTTCATCCTGCACGCGGACCACGAGCAGAACTGCTCGACGACGTCGGTGCGCACGGTGGGCTCCTCCGAGGTGGATCCCTACTCGGCGGTGGCGGCGGGCATCGGGGCGCTCTACGGCCCGCTGCACGGCGGCGCCAACGAGGCCGTGCTGCGCATGCTGCGCGAGATCGGCCACGTGTCGAAGGTGCCGGACTTCATCAAGGCGGTGAAGGGCGGCGAGGGTGAGAAGAAGCTGATGGGCTTCGGTCACCGCGTGTACAAGTCCTACGATCCGCGCGCCAAGGTCATCAAGCGCGTGGCGGACGAGGTCTTCGAGGTGACGGGCAAGAACCCGCTGCTGGAGATCGCGCTGGAGCTCGAGAAGATCGCGCTGCAGGACGAGTACTTCGTGAAGCGCAAGCTGTACCCGAACGTGGACTTCTACTCGGGCCTCATCTACGAGGCGATGGGCTTCCCGGTGGAGATGTTCCCGGTCCTCTTCGCCATTCCGCGCACGGTGGGTTGGGTGACGCAGTGGGAGGAGATGGTGAAGGACTCGGAGCAGAAGATCGCGCGTCCGCGTCAGGTCTACACGGGCTCCAAGCGCCGCGACTACGTGGCGATGAAGGACCGCAAGTAAGAACCAGTGCCAGACAACCCCTCTCCCTTCGGGAGAGGGACGGGGTGAGGGTGCCACGGGCCACGGGTTCCGAGCACCCTCTCCCTCTGGGCAGGGCGAAAGCATTTAAGGGTGGGAAGGCCAGGGAAAAGGGCGGGCTGCCTACTTAGGGAGTAATAGTCGCGGGATGACCTGAGAGAGCGAGGCGACGCCGGAAGTCATATGCTTCGCCCCACTCATGGAGTCATCAGCACAAACCCAGCAAGGCAAGCAGGCACTCAACCTGCTCTGGCAGCACTTCAGCAGTTTGGAAGACCCACGAGTGGAGCGCGGCAAGCTCCACTCGCTGCACAACGTGTTGACGATGGCGCTGTGCGCGGTGGTTGGCGGGGCCGACGAGTGGGAGGCGGTGTACGAGTTCGCCCTGACCCATGCGGACTGGTTGGCCAGCTTGCTGCACATGCCCAACGGAGTACCCAGCAAGGATACCTTCCGCCGAGTGTTCTGCGCCCTGGAGCCAAGGGCCTTCGAGGCGTGCTTCCGCAGGTGGGTGAAGACGCTGGCCAGGGACCTCAACGCACAGGTGGTGGCGGTGGACGGCAAGAGCGTGCGCGGAGCACTGGGTACGGGCCTGGAGGACACAGTGCTGCACCTGGTGCACGTGTGGGCCAGCGAGCAGAAGCTGCTGTTGGCGCAAACGGCCGTGGAGGGAGCCCCTGGTGAAGTGAATGCAATCCCCCAACTGCTCAAGTTGCTGGAGTTGAAGGGGGCGGTGGTGACGGTGGACGCCAACGGGTGCACGGCCAAGGTGGCCCAGGCCATAGTGGAGGCAGGGGCCGACTACGTGCTGGCGCTCAAGGGCAACCGTGGGCCGTTGCATGAGCATGTGCAGGAGGTATTCGCCCAGGTACGCACTGCCGAGGAGAAGAAGTGGCAGGGTGACTTAGCCAGTCGCAGCGCGGACGACGAGCAAGCTCAGGGGCAGGTGCGCATCGGCGAGCAACAGGTGCAGCAGCTGTCGCACAGCCGTAGTGAGGACACGGGGCACGGCCGGCACGAGGTGCGCAGCGCCTGGGCGCTGGAGTTGAAGCTGGAGCAGGCGCCAGCCAGCGCGAGCACGTGGGTGAACCTGAGGTCAGCCGCCATGCTGCTGCGCGAGCGCACCGAGGGCGGCAAGACGACACGCGAGTGGCACTACTACCTCAGCAGCCTGGAGCCCCAGGCCGAGGAACTGGCCCGAATCATCCGCTCGCACTGGGGCGTGGAGAACGGCCTGCACTGGAGCCTGGACGTGAGCATGAACGAGGATTCACGCCCCATCCGCGACCACAATGGGGCGCAGAATTTCGCCCTGCTCAGTCGGATGGCCCTCACGCTGCTGCGGCGCGAGAAGACGTGCAAGAAGGGCGTGCCCACCAAACGCAAGAAAGCCGGCTGGGACTCCGGCTATCTTGCTCGCGTCCTGAAATCCGCAGCTTCCGATATTTAAATGCTTTCGCCCTGCCCTCTGGGAGAGGGCCGGGGTGAGGGTCAGCGGACCCACACCGTGGCCCTCTTGGCGTTTGAGGCGCCCTACCCTGCCCGGGCCGGGACCGCGGGCTCCTCGGAGTACAGGGAGTCGATGAGGGCCTTGTGGCGGGCCTCGATGACGTGGCGGCGCATCTTCATGCTGGCGGTGAGTTCGCCGGTGGAGATGGAGAAGTCCTCGGGGAGCACGGCGAAGCGCTTGATGGTCTCGAAGCGGGCGAGCCGGGGATTGACCTCGCGCTCGATGGCCTCGTGCAGGTGCTGGCGCAGGCGGGGATCGGCGGCGAGGGCGGACATCTCCTCGGGCCAACCATTCTGCCGCGCGAGGGCACGTGCGCGCTCGGGGTCCAGGGTGAGGAGGGCCACGAGGTAGTTGCGGCGCTCGCCGATGACGAGCGCATGGCCCACGGGGGCCACGGCCTTGAGGAGCAGCTCGAGCTGGGCGGGCGAGGTCTTCTTGCCGCCGGAGGTGACGATGAGCTCCTTCTTGCGGCCGGTGATGTGGAGGTAGCCCTCGGAGTCGAGGTGGCCCACGTCGCCCGAGTGCAACCAGCCATCCTGGAGCAGCTCGGCGGTGCCGGCGGGGTCCTTGAAGTAGCCCTGACAGACGCCGCCGCCGCGCACGAGGATCTCCCCGTCGTCGGCGATGAGCACCTCCACGCCCAGCAGAGGACGGCCGAGCGTGCCCAGGCGGGTGGCGTCGGGGGTGTTGAGGGTGGTGGGCCCGCACACCTCGGACTGGCCGTAGACCTCGCGGATGACGATGTCGAGCGAGGCGAAGAACTCGAGCACGTCGCGGCCGATGGGGGCGGCGCCGCTGCAGAAGAAGTGGGTGCGCTCGAAGCCCAGCTTCGCGAGCAGGGCCGGGAAGACGGTGCGGCGGGCGAGCTGGTACTGGCCCTCCAGGGCCAGGGGCACCCGCTCGTGGCGCAGGGCGAGCGCGTTGTGCTGGACGGCCACCCCGCGGGCCCAGCCCACCACGGCCTGGCGGGCGGCGGGCAGCTCGCGGAGGGCCTCCTCGAGGCGGCCCTTGAACTTCTCCCAGACGCGGGGCACGCCGAAGAAGACGGTGGGACGGGAGTCGCGCAGATCCTCCGGCACGGACTCCAGGGAGCGCGCGAAGTAGACCTCCGCGCCGACGAGGATGGGCGCGTGGATGCTGAGCATCTGCTCGGCGATGTGCGCCAGCGGCAGGTACGACAGGAGGGCCTCGTCGTCCTTGGCCATGCGCGTGGCACGCTGGAGCTGCCCGGCCGTCCACACGAGGTTGCGGTGGCTGAGCATGACGCCCTTGGGGTGGCCGCTGGTGCCCGAGGTGTAGATGAGGGTGGCGAGCCCGTCGGGCTGGAGCGCGTTGACGGCGTTCCAGTAGGGCCCCTCATCGGCGCCAGTGCCGCGCGCCAGCACGTCCGCGTAGGTCAGCACGCCCTCGGGCAGCGGGGCCGGCGGAGGATCCAGGACGATGATGTGGCGCAGCCCGGGCACCCGCTCCCGCACGGCGAGTGCGGTGGCCAGGTGCTGCTCGTTCTCCACCACCAGGTGGCGCGCCTCGCAATGGCCGACGAGGTACTCCACCTGCTCCGGGCTGCTGGTGGTGTAGATGCCCACGGGGACACCGCCCAGGGCCATGGAGGCCAGGTCCGCCACCAACCACTCCTCGCGGTTGAAGGACAGGATGGGCAAGGGGCTTCCCCGCTGGAAGCCCAGTGTGAGCAACCCGAGGGCAAAACGCTTCACCCGGACGGCATGGTCGTGCCACGAGGTGGGCACATAGGTGCGTCCCTTGCGCGTCCACAGCGCCGGACGGTGCTGCCGCCGGTTGGCTTGATCATGGAGCGCATGCACCATCGTCCTGGGAGTGTCCATAGGGAATCCGAGGCTACTGAAACCGGGGCGCTACTCGCCACGGGCGTTGACAGGTCACCGGACCCCTATGTATTCCGCGCGACGCACATGACCATCGATCTGACTTGCCAGAAGTGCGAGGGCACCTTCGAGCTGGATGTTCAGGATCTCATTGATGGGACGGAGAAGCTCGCCTGCCCTCATTGCAGTCAGAAGGCTCCCACGAACATCCAGGAGGACTTCGTCGCGGCGCTCACCGAGATGAGGACCCAGGTGGCCGCGCTCGGCAAGCGCTTCGCCGTCTCGATGGCGCTGGAGACCGAGGACCTGGAGGACGAGCTCGACGAGGACGAGGAGTCCGACGAGGACGAGGAGTCCGACGACGAGGAGCTCGACTTCGACGAGGACGAGGACGTCGAGGACGAAGAGGACTACGACGAGGACGAGGACGAGCGCTGACGCTCGGCCGTCTACCCTGTCGGTTCGTTTTTTCCGGAGCGCGGACGGAATGAGGCTGGGGAGCAGGCGGGCACGGATCGGCGCCCTCCCGCCCCCGGCGCACATGCACACGTTTGCAGGGTGAAAACGTCCATCCCTGCCGCTTTCGTCCTCGCCCCGCTGTCCGCTGCGCTGCTCGCCCTGGGAGTGCTGGTCCTCCCCGGCTTTGGCGCCCCACCCGCGCATGCGACCGCGGCGCCCAAGGACAGCGAGGCCTGCGTGCCAAAGCAGGGAGGAAACCCCGCGGCCTGCAAGGAGCTGGTGCGGCTCGAGGTCCGGGACGTCATCCCGCTCGTCGAGGCGCAGACGCACGCGGTGGTGCTCACCACGGAGGACGGGGCCATGGTGCTGCCCATCTTCGTGGACGAGTCGGCTGCGGTGGCGATCGCCTTCCGGCTGGCACACCTGAGGCCGCCGCAGCCGCTCTCGCAGGATCTGCTCGGCTCGGTGGTGACGGAGCTGGGCGGCAAGGTGACCGAGGTGCGCATCGACGACCTGCGCGATGACATCTACACGGGCCGCGTCTTCCTCGAGCAGGGCAAACGCAAGGTGACGCTGGACGCGAGGCCCTCGGACTCCATCGCCATGGCGCTGGATGGCGAGGCGCGCATCATGGTGACGCGCAAGGTGCTGGACGAGGCCGGGATCAGCCGCGACGAAATCGACTCGCTGCGCGAGGGCGGCCCGGGAGTGGGCGGCAGCGGGGACCCGCACATGATGGACGAGCCCATGCCGATGGATCCACACCACGGCCTGCCGCCTCCGGGCCTGGCCCCGAAGCTGGCGCCCGACAAGACGGACGAGATCAGCCTCTAGCGTCCAGGCACACAGCAGCCCGCAAAGGCGAAAGCCCGGCCCCCCCTCCAGGGACGCCGGGCTTTCTCGCAACGTAGGGACGAACCCTGAATAAAGAAGACCGCTTCCGCCGACGCCGTCGCTCTCGCCCGCGTTGGCGCCAAGTATTCCCGAGGACGCAAAGCTGTCAAGGCGGCGCCGGGCGCCTAGGATGTGTGCCCATGCGCAAGGCGAAGATCATCTGCACGCTGGGGCCGTCCTCGGACTCGGCCGAGGTCATCGAGGAACTCATCCGCTCCGGTATGAACGTGGCGCGGCTCAACTTCTCGCACGGGACGCACGACCAGCACCGCCGCCGGGTGAATCTGATCCGCCGGGCCGCGAAGAAGCTGGGAGTGCCGGTGGCCATCCTGCAGGACGTTCAGGGCCCGAAGATCCGCCTGGGCAAGTTCGAGGGGGGCTGCCTGGAGGTGAAGACGGGGCAGACGGTGGTGGTGACGACGCGGGAGGTGCTGGGCCAGGGCAACCTCATCCCCACGCCCATCCGCTCGCTGCCCAAGGACGTGGAGCCGGGGCACCCCATCCTGCTGGACGACGGGCGGGTGCGGCTGCGGGTGAAGAAGGTGCAGGGCAAGGACGTCACGTGCCTGGTGGAGCTGGGCGGGATGCTCAAGGACCACAAGGGCCTGAACCTGCCGGGGGCGCTCGTGTCGGTGCCCACCATCACCGAGAAGGACATGGAGGACCTGGCGTTCGGGCAGGAGGTGGGCGTGGACTACGTGGCGCTCTCCTTCGTGCGCTCGGCGAACGACATCCGGCAGGCGCGCAAGCTGGTGGCGCAGCGGGGCACGCCGCTGATCGCGAAGATCGAGAAGCCGCAGGCGGTGGCGGACCTGGAAGCGATCGCGCGCGAGGCGGACGGCATCATGGTGGCGCGAGGGGACCTGGGCGTGGAGATGCCGCTGGAGAAGCTGCCGGCCATCCAGAAGCGGATGGTGCGGACGGTGAACCGGATGGGCGGACTGGTGATCGTCGCCACGGAGATGCTGGAGAGCATGGTGAACAACGCGAGGCCCACGCGCGCCGAGGTGTCGGACGTGGCCAACGCCATTCTGGATGGGGCGGACGCGGTGATGCTCTCGGGGGAGACGGCGGCGGGCAAGTACCCGGTGGAGGCGGTGGCGACGATGGCGCGGATCGTCGAGGAGATGGAGACGGGGGTGGTGAGGGATGCGACGCACGCGCCCTTCCCGGACGCGAAGGATGACATCTCCACGGGCGTGGCGGCGGCGGCGGTGGCGGCGGCCGAGCAGATGGGGATCGGCACCATCGTGGCGTACACGGAGCGGGGCCTGACGGCGCGGCTCATCTCCGAGTTCCGGCCGAGCGCGCAGATCATCGCGCTGACGCCGAACTCGGACACGGTGAACCGGATGGCGCTCTACTGGGGGGTGAAGGCGCTGCAGGTGGGCCGCCTGCAGTCGACGGACGCGATGCTGCGGCAGGTGCGGCGGCTGTGCAACGAGGAGGGCATCTGCAAGGTGGGGACGCCCGTGGTCATCGTGGCCGGCGTACCGCTCAACGAGCCGGGGCGCACCAACATGATCTCGGTGCACCGCATCTGACTCACGGTCCCGAGTCCCTGTCCCCTACCCTGGCCTCCTACCCCTCTCCCCTCGGGAGAGGGACGGGGTGAGGGTGCCACGGGCCCCGGGTTGAACCCGTGCCCCCTCAGCCGGAGCAGCCGCGGACCACGCCCATGGTCCAGTCGTCCTGGGCCTGGTTGTACTCGTCGCCGCAGTTCGCATCGGAGCCACCACCGCTGGCGCACAGGTTGTGGCTGCAGAGATCATGGTTGAGGCAGTCGAGCGTATAGGAACTGGGAGCCCCCCACCCGCAGGCGGCGCCGCAGCGGCCCATGCAGCCGTAGTCGCCCGCGCCGCAGGAGTTGGTACCCCAGTTGGAGTTGACGGCGACCGACTGCGAGTACACCGTGCCCGCTCTGTTGTCGTAGTAGGCCGTGCGCGTGGTGCCCTTGGTGATGCAGGTGACGCCGTCATTCACGTTGCTCAGCGAGGAGCGCTCGCCCTCGATGGCGGGCAGGCCCAGGCGCATGCGCTTGGACGGGTGGACATAGCCCTCGGGGGCCTCCGACCAGTACTCGGCCTGCACCGCCACGAGCTGCTCATGGGGTGCGAAGGGGCCCTGCATCAGGTAGGCGCCCAGCGTGCGGGCGAAGCCGGCCAGCACCTCGCGCTCCGCCGCCGCGAGCACCGCCCCGTGTCCATCGCTGTGCAGGATGCCCTGGGCGAAGTCCGCCTCGAAGTCGAAGCGCTTGCCATTGAGGGCGACGAAGAGCCGGGTTGCCTCGGGCGAGAGCGCCTCCGACCGGAAGTCCACCCGCGTGCCGTCCTTCGCGAAGGCGCCGCTCAGCGTGCTGGCACCGCGCTCCAGCGCGAGCCCCTCGCCCGCGAACTCCACCGCCGGCGCGGCCTCCCCGGGCAGGGGCTCCACGCCACAGCCCACGACCAGGAGCACCGCCGAAACCGCGCCCATCAAGCGCTGGAAACCCATGAAGGTCGTTGTCATACGCGACCTCCTAACAAATTCCGGCACGCCTGAATACCTGGAATCCGATTTCAACTGACATTTCCCGGAAATCCGGGACGTCACGAGCGTGGCACGAGGGGTGGGCTCGCGGCCAGGGACGGAGCACCTCCCGGCCGCGGCGTGTGCCGACGGGTCCTCTGGCTCAGCTCGCCGAGGCGAGCCAGGGCGTGGTCTGCGAGAAGTCGTAGATGCGCTCGATGGCGATCTGCTTGTAGCGCTCGACCTTCACGGCGCGCCGGGCGCACTCCCAGACGAGCTCCGTGGGAGGACGATCCGGCTCCTTCTTCTTGCGGCGCTTCACCTCGGCCTTGATGGGCTTCACGGCGACGCGAGGGTGGAAGCAGAAGGCGGAGGAGAACAGCAGGTGCCCGGCGAAGGGGATGAGCCGGGCCTCCAGCACGTCGCCCGTCTCGAGGCCCGCCACGTGGCGGCGCTCGGTGACGTCGAAGTCCTTGCCGGAGAAGAGCTGCACGCAGCCGCACGAGGCCCTTGCCCAGCTTGCGCACCTCGAAGAGGCCGTGGACGGTCTCCGTGAAGCAGCGGAAGGCGTTGGCCTCCTCGGGCGAGGCGCCCTGCATCCGGAGCTGGTACAGCTCCGCGGCCGGGGTCAGCTTGGAGATGGGCGAGACCCGATCGAACAGGTAGTAGTCCAGGAAGGACGCCATCCGCAGCTCGAAGATCTTGTCGTCCTCGAAGACCTCGCCGGTGAGGCGGAGGTACTCCGCCTTGGCATCCAGCAGGTCGGGCTTGCGTGACTCCTGGCTCCCAAAGGCGATGAGCTGGTCGAGATAGGGCTGATACGTCAGCGGCGAAAGGGGGGAGTCCATGGGGCTGCGAGATCCTACTCTCCGGCCATGAGCTTCGCGAAACGCGAGAAGAGGTACCGGGCGTCATGGGGCCCGGGAGAAGCTTCCGGATGGTACTGAACGCTGAAGGCGCGGGCGTCGGGGATGCTCAGGCCTTCCACGGTACCGTCGTTGAGGTTGATGTGGCTCACCACCGCCTTGCCCTTCACGCTCGCATCATCCACCGCGAAGCCGTGGTTCTGCGAGGTGATCTCCACCTTGCCGGTGATCAGGTCCTTGACTGGCTGGTTGGCGCCCCGGTGACCGAACTTCATCTTGTACGTCCGGCCGCCCAGGGCGAGCGCCATGATCTGGTGTCCCAGGCAGATGCCGAACACAGGCACCTTGCCGAGCAGCCCGGCCACCACCTTGTCGGCGCCCACCACGGCGGCGGGGTCTCCCGGGCCGTTGGCGAGGAAGATGCCATGGGGCTTCTCGGCGAGCACGGCCTCGGCGGAGGTGCCGGCGGGCACCACCTTCACGCGGCAGCCCACGTCCACGAGGAAGTGGAGCATGGAGCGCTTGAGGCCGTAGTCATAGGCCACCACGTCGAAGCGCAACTCGGGGGCGGGGCGCGGGGCCTCGCCCAGCAGGTTCGGGGTGGGCTCCGTGAAGAGGTAGGACGCCTGGGTGGACACGCCGGTGGCCAGGTCCAACCCCTCCATGCCGCGAGCCGTCCGGGCCCGCTCCACGAGGGCGGATGCCGAGTGGTCCTCGGTGGAGATGACGCCCATCTGCGCGCCGTGCGTGCGCACGTGGCGCACCAGGCGCCGGGTGTCGATGCCCTCGATACCGACGATGCCGTGGCGCTTGAGGTAGACGTCGAGCGTCTCCTGGGCGCGCCAGTTGGAGTGCTGGTCGGAGGCGTTGCGCACCACCATGCCCACGGCGTGGGGCTTCACGGACTCCTGGTCGCCGGGGTTGGCGCCCACGTTGCCCATCTCGGGGTACGCCATGGTGACGATCTGCCCGACGTAGGAAGGGTCCGTGAGGATCTCCTGGTAGCCGGTCATCGACGTGTTGAACACCACCTCACCGACCGTCTCGCCGGAGGCGCCGAGCGCGCGACCCTCGAAGGTGGTGCCATCCGCCAATGCCAGCACTGCCCGCTTCATCACCTGGACTCCTTGATCTGACCGTCCTCGAAGACGAGCCGCCCGGACACCCACGTCTGGGCGACCCGGCCCGTCAAACGCCGGCCATGGAAGGGGGTGTTCCGGCTGCGGGAGAAGAACCGCGCCGAGTCCACCGTCCACTCCGTATCCGGCTCCACCACCGTGATGTCCGCCGGGGCACCGGCGGCCAGATGACCGCCCGGCAGCCCGAATGCCCTCGCGGGCCCGTCCGTCAGCAGGGCCACCGCCTTGGAGAGGCTCATAACGCCCTCGCGCACCAGGGACAGGGTGAGGCCCAGGGCCGTCTCCAGGCCCACCACGCCATTCCACGCCTTGTCGAACTCCACCTGCTTCTCCAGCACGCCGTGGGGCGCGTGGTCGGTGGCGATGGCGTCGATGGTGCCGTCGACGAGCCCCTCGCGCACGGCCTCGATGTCGCGGCGGGTGCGCAGGGGCGGATTCATGCGGGCGTGGGTGTCGTAGGCGCCCACGGCCTCGTCATCGAGGATGAAGTGGTGCGGGGTGGCCTCGGCGGTGACGTTGAGGCCGCGGCGCTTCGCCTCGCGGATGAGGCGCACGCTGCCCTCGCAGGAGACATGGGCGACGTGCAGCCGCCCCTTCGTCTCCTCCAGGAGCACCATGTCGCGCGCCACCATGGCCACCTCGGCGGAAGGCGGGATGCCGATGAGGCCCAGGCGCGTGGAGGCGCGGCCCTCGTTCATCACGCCCTTGCCCGAGAGCGTCAGGTCCTCTTCGTGCACCATGACGGGGAGGTTGAAGAGCTGGGCGTACTGGAGGGCGCGGCGCATGAGGCCGGCGTTCATCACCGGGCGGCCGTCGTCGGTGATGCAGACGCAGCCGGCGCCAACGAGCGCCCCCATCTCCGCCATCTCCTCGCCCTGGAGGCCCTTGGTGATGGCGCCCGCCAGGTACACGTGGCACAGCCGCGCCTCGCGGGCCTTGGCCTTCACGTACTCGGTGACGAGCACGCTGTCGTTGACGGGCTTGGTGTTGGGCATGGCCACCACCGCGGTGAAGCCACCGGCCACCGCCGCCATGCATCCGGTGAGGACCGTCTCCTTGCCCTCCTCGCCCGGCTCGCGCAGGTGCACGTGCAGGTCGATGAAGCCCGGCAGCACCAGCTTGCCCGTGGCGTCCACCACCCGTGCGTCCTGCACCTGCAAGGGGGCCTCGGACACCTCGACGATGGTGCCGTCCCGCACCAGCACGTCGCGCACCCCGTCCACGCCGTTGCGCGGATCCACCACCCGCCCGCGGCTCAAGAGAATCGTCGAGCTCACCGGCACACCTCCTCGAGGATGGCGCGGCGCACGGCCACGCCATGCGCCACCTGCTCCAGGATGACACTGCGTTGCCCATCGGCCACGGAGGGGGCGATCTCCACCCCCCGGTTCATCGGGCCGGGGTGCAGCACGAGCGCCTCCGGCTTGAGCCGCTCGGCGCGGGCGGCGTTGAGCCCGTACATGCGGGAGAACTCACGCGTCGAGGGGAAGAAGTTCTCGCCCTGCCGCTCCGACTGCACGCGCAGGCACATGACGGCGTCGGCGCGGGGCAGCACGGCGTCCAGGTTCGTGGCGACCTCGGCGCCGAAGGACTCCAGGCCGGGCGGCAGCAACGTGGGCGGGCCGCAGAGCACCACCTTGGCGCCCAGCGTGGTGAGGCAGTGCAGGTTGGAGCGGGCCACGCGGCTGTGGAGGATGTCTCCGACGATGAGCACCGTGCGGCCGTCCAGGCTGCCCCAGCGGCGGCGCAGGGTGAAGGCGTCCAGCAGCGCCTGCGAGGGGTGCTCGTGGGTGCCATCCCCGGCGTTGATGACGGCGCAGCGCACGTGGCGCGCCACCAGGTGGGGGGCTCCCGAGGAGCGGTGCCGGATGATGAGCGCCACCGGGCCCGTGGCCTCGATGTTGCGCACGGTGTCCAGCAGCGTCTCGCCCTTGGAAACGGAGGAGCCCGCCGTCGTCCAGTTGAGCACCTCGGCGCCGAGCGCGTGGGCCGCCATCTCGAAGGAGGTGCGGGTGCGCGTGGAGTCCTCGAAGAAGAGGTTGGCGATCACCCTGCCCCGCAGCACATGCGAGACATCCGGCCCACCGTGCAGGTGGGCCTCGGCCCGGCCGAGCAGCGCCTCGATGTCCGCGCGCCGCAGGCCCTCGATTCCCAACAGGTGTCTCATACGTGCCCCTGGGTGCTACGTCCCGGGAATGCCTTCCTTCACGACGCGGAAGCGCAGGGTGTGCACGTTCTTCGTCGGCTTGAGCCGCACCCGCCGCTCGTAATCCACCTGGATGCGGACCTTCCCCGAGACCTCGCTGCGCTCGATGGTGATCTGCTCGGGAGTCAGCCCGAGCCCGGGCACGAGGATGTCGCGGTCGAACCGATCCCGCTCCCAGTGGTTGCCCATCTCGCTGGTGCGCTCGATGATCAGTTTGCGCAGCGCGTCGTCGTCCGTCGTCTGGGCGGACCGGTTGAAGGCCACCGCGACGGCTTCCTTCACGTCGAAGTTGTCCACGTAGAAGGGCACGAACATCACGCCCGCATAGATGCCCCCCGCGACGAGGGTGAGGAGCACCAGGCCGCCAAAGCTGATCTTCCCAGAGGGATGACGCATGGGGCCCCCGCGTAGCAGCGGCACGCGCGGGGCGTCAAGCATCGCGGGAGGGTTTCAACGCACCGGCTCGAAAAGCCGGTCGGTGCGCAGGCCGGTGCCCTCGAAGAAGTTGCTGAACCAGCCGCCGTACCCGAGCGCCATCCAGACGACCATGGCCTTGCCCTTGATGTGGCCGTACGGGACGAACTCCACGCCGCGGCCGGCGCCCAGGCCGTAGCGGCTGTCCAGGCTGTTCTCCCGGTTGTCGCCCATGACGAAGACCTGGCCCTGGGGAACGATGTAGGGCCCCTCGTGCTCCACGCGGGCCACGCTGCCCGGCTGCAGCACCGAGTGCACCTTGCCGTCTATGTTCTCGTGGTACAGCCGCAGGTGCTCCGGGTACCAGGGGGTGTTCTCGTGCTTGTTGTAGACGACCTGGTCCTCGTTCACCAACGTGCGCGGCTGGGGCACGCCGTTGATGTGGACCTCGCCGCCGATGAGCTCCACCTTGTCCCCGGGGATGCCCACCACGCGCTTGATGAAGTCCAGCTCCGGCTGCACCGGGTTGTTGAAGACGATGACGTCTCCCCGCGCCGGCGCGCGGACGATCTGGAAGGGCACGTAGTTCGTCCAGGGCAGCCGCACCCCGTAGATGAACTTGTTGATGAAGACCTGATCGCCGATCTCCAGCGTGGGCAGCATGGAGCCGGAGGGGATGCGGTACGGCTCGATGATGAAGACGCGGATGATGACCGCGATGGCCAGCGCCTTGGCGAAGCCCGAGAAGAAGTCCCAGAGGTCCTGCTTGCGGAAGACGCCCAGGAGCTGGGTGGCCAGCGTGTCGAGCGTCTTCGTCTCCTTCTCCAACCGCTCCGCGTCCCCGGCCAGCGAGGCGGCCTCCACCTGCATGGCCTGCTCGGCCAGCCGCGTGGACGCCTCGGCGGAGATCTTCCCCGGCACGCGCTTGTGGATGCGCTCGATCTCCCCGATGAGCTCACGCGCCTCGTGCCGCAGGTGGCGCAGACGGCTCTGCTTGGGCAGCGCGAACCGCAGCACGAGCAGCCCGCCGAAGTAGAGCAGCATCAGCCCCGCCAGGCCCTGCAGCAGCGGCTGGGCCCAGTCGGCGGAGGGGGGCACGAACTCGATGAGGATGATGTAGGGGATGAGCGCCAGCCCGAGGATGACCAGGGGCGCCCACAGGCTGGTGAGCAGCTCGCGCCACAGCAGCGCGCGGCTGGCCTTGATCTGCTCCGGCGTCCGGCGGGAGGCCATGGTGGCCTCGAGCCCCGCGGTGGCTTGGGTCGTCGCGCTGGTGGTGGACATGCCCTATTCCTCCGTCTTCAACACCGCGAGGAAGGCCTCCTGCGGGATCTCCACCGAGCCCACCTGCTTCATGCGCTTCTTGCCCTCCTTCTGCTTCTCGAGGAGCTTGCGCTTGCGGCTGATGTCGCCGCCGTAGCACTTGGCGAGCACGTTCTTGCGGATGGCGGAGATCGTCTCGCGCGAGATGATCTTCGCGCCGATGGCACCCTGGATGGCCACCTCGTACATCTGCTTCGGGATGACCTCCTTGAGCTTCTGGCACACCTCGCGGCCGCGCTGGTAGGCGCGCTCCTTGTGGACGATGACGCTGAGCGCGTCCACGGGGTCTCCGTTGATGAGGATGTCCAGACGCACCAGGTCCGCCTCCACGTAGCCGGCCAGCTCGTAGTCGAGGCTGGCGTAGCCGCGCGTGACGCTCTTGAGCTTGTCGAAGAAGTCGAAGACGACCTCGGCCAGGGGCATCTCGTACGTCACCTGCACGCGCGTGCCGCTGGAGCCCAGGTACTTCATGTCCTTCTGCACGCCGCGCCGGTCCTGGCACAGCTTGAGCACCGCGCCCAGGTAGTCGTTGGGCACGTGGATGTGGCAGGTGAGGACGGGCTCCTCGAACTTGGCGATCTTCTGCACCGGCGGCAGCTTGGCCGGGTTGTCCACGTGCAGCACCTCGCCCTGCGAGTCGGTGATCCGGTAGACCACCGAGGGCGCCGTGGTGATGAGCGACAGGTTGTACTCGCGCTCCAGGCGCTCCTGGACGATCTCCATGTGCAGCAGGCCCAGGTAGCCGCAGCGGAAACCGAAGCCGAGCGCCGTGGAGGACTCGGGCTCGTAGGTGAAGGCCGCGTCGTTGAGCTTGAGCTTGGCGAGCGCGTCGCGCAGGCCCTCGTACTGCTCGGAGTCCACCGGGAAGATGCCGGAGAACACCATGGGCTTCACTTCCTTGAAGCCCGGGAAGGGCGCGTCCGTGGGACGCAGCTCCTCCGTCACGGTGTCACCCACCTTGGCGTCCTGGAGCTCCTTCACGTTGGCCACCAGCACGCCCACCTCGCCGGCCATGAGCTGCTGCACCGGGCGGGAGAACGGGCTGAAGACGCCCAGCTCCTGCACCTCGAAGGCCTTGTTGTTGCTCCACAGCTTGATCTTCTGCTTGAGCTTGAGCGTGCCCTCGAGCACGCGCACCAGCGTCACCACGCCGCGGTAGTTGTCGTACCAGCTATCGAAGATGAGGGCCCGGAGCGGCGCGGCCGGATCACCCGCGGGCGGCGGCACGTTCTTCACCACCGCCTCGAGGATGTCCTTGATGCCGATGCCTTCCTTGGCGGAGGCCGGCACGGCGTTGGAGCCGTCGATGCCGATCACGTCCTCGATCTCCTGGCGCGTGCGATCCACGTCGGCGCTCGGCAGATCGATCTTGTTGATGACCGGGATGATCTCCAGGTTGTGATCCAGGGCCATGTAGACGTTGGCGAGCGTCTGGGCCTCGACGCCCTGGGTGGCGTCCACGACCAGGAGGGCGCCCTCGCACGCGGCGAGCGAGCGGCTCACCTCGTAGGCGAAGTCCACGTGTCCCGGGGTGTCGATGAGGTTGAGCACGTACTTCTGCCCGTCGTTGGCGGTGTAGTTCATCCGCACGGACTGGGCCTTGATGGTGATTCCGCGCTCGCGCTCCAGCTCCATGTTGTCGAGGAACTGGTCCTGCGCCTCGCGCTTGGTCACCGTTCCGGTGGCACCGAGCAGGCGATCGGCCAGGGTGGACTTCCCGTGGTCGATGTGGGCGATGATCGAGAAATTGCGGATGTGAGCGTTGTCGGCCGGCATGGTAGGGGGGCCTCGGGGGTACTACCGAAGCCGGCTTGAGTAACACCGAAGCCCCCCGAAATCCATGCATCCGAACGTCCGGCGAGCAAGCGTATTCCCACCGGACGTGTCACCCACCCCGGAGGGGGGCCAGCCGGCTAACGGGCGGCGTGCTCCCGGAAGAACGACACCGTGCGGCGAAGGCCCTCGGGCAGCGCCACCGTGGGCTGCCAGCCGAGCACCCGGCGCGCCAGCGCGTTGTCCACGCAGGAGCGCATCTGCTCGCCCGGCCTGCCGGGAGCGCGGATGGCCGGCTTGTCCACCCCCGCCGATTGGGCCAGCAGGGTGTAGAGCTGGTTGATGTCCGTCTCCACGCCGGTGCCGATGTTCACCGGGCCCACCACGTCCTTCTCCACGGCCAGCAGGTTGGCGCGCGCCACGTCCTCCACGTAGACGAAGTCCCGCGTCTGCTTGCCCTCGCCGAAGATGGTGCAGTCCTTCCCGCCGAGCAGGCGCTGGCAGAAGATGGACACCACGCCGGCCTCGCCGTGCGGGTTCTGCCGCGGGCCGTACACGTTGGCGTACCGCAGGGCCACGTAGTTCATCCCGTACTGGGCCTTGTAGTAGCCGAGGTACAGCTCACCCGAGGCCTTGGAGACGCCGTAGGGCGACACCGGCCGCGTCGCATGGGACTCGGGCGCGGGGAAGACGTCCTGCTCGCCGTAGATGGCCCCGCCGGTCGAGCTGAACACCACCTTCTGGACACCCGCCTGGCGCGAGGCCTCCAGCAGGTTGAGGAAGCCGAGGATGTTGGCCTCCGCGTCGAAGCGGGGATCCTCCACGCTGCGGCGCACGTCCATCTGGGCGGCCAGGTGCAGCATCACCTGGGGGCGCTCGGCGCGGATGAGCTGCGCGGCCTCGGGGGCCCGGATGTCGATCACCTCCAGGCGGACCCGGGGATCCAGGTTCTCCTTCTTGCCACTCGACAGGTTGTCGAGGGCGATGACCTCATGCCCCGCGCGCACGAAGGCGTCGCACACGTGCGAGCCAATGAACCCCGCCCCACCAGTCACCAGGACTTTCAACGTGCCGCTCCCGCCACTCTCAGGTGGCTACCAGATGAGAAAGTTTGGCGCGAAAGTTAGGGGGTGGGTCCCCTTCCGGCAACCGATCGGAACCACGCGATCGTCTCCCGCAAACCCTCCTCCAGGGGTACCCTCGGCTCCCACCCGAGCACCTGCCGGGCCCGGGTGATGTCCGGGCGGCGCTGCTTGGGGTCGTCCTTGGGCAGTGGCTTGTGGACGATCCGCCCTCCCCCGCCGGCCGCGGCGCGCACCGCCTCGGCGAACTCGAGCATGGTCATCTCGCGGGGATTTCCGATGTTGACGGGCTCGGGGGTGTCCGAGAGGGCCAGCCGCACCAGGCCGTCCACCAGGTCGCGCACGTAACAGAAGGAGCGCGTCTGGGTGCCGTCCCCGAAGACGGTGAAGTCCTCGCCGCGCAGGGCCTGGCCCACGAAGGCGGGCACCACGCGCCCGTCGTTGAGGCGCATGCGCGGCCCGTAGGTGTTGAAGATGCGGACGATGCGCGTCTGCACGCCGTACGAGCGTGCGTACACCATGGTGAGCGCCTCGGCGTAGCGCTTGGCCTCGTCGTAGCAGGCGCGCGGGCCAATGGGGTTCACGTTGCCCCAGTAGTCCTCGCGCTGCGGGTGCACGTGAGGGTCTCCGTATACCTCCGAGGTGGAGGCCTGGAGGAAGACGGCGCCCTTGGCCTGGGCCAGCTTGAGCCCGTGCTCCGTGCCCAGCGAGCCCACCCGCATCGTCTCCAGCGGCAGCTTCGCGTAGTCGATGGGCGAGGCCGGCGAGGCCATGTTGAAGACGTAGTGCACCGGCCCGTCCACCGAGAGCCCCTCGGTGATGTCCTGGCGCACCACCTCGAAGCCCGCGCGGCCCCGCAGGTGCGCCACGTTCCGCTCGTCGCCGGTGATGTAGTTGTCCACCGAGACGACTCCGGCGGCCCCATCGTCCAGCAGCCGCTCGCACAGGTGCGAGCCCACGAAGCCCGCGCCTCCGAGCACCACCACCCGCTGCCCCTTCATGCTCTTGCTCATGGTCATGACCCGGCGCTCAGCTCAGCTCGTCGAACGAGGCCTGTCCCGGTAACTGCGCTTTGTACTTTTCCAGCACGAGATCGATCCCCTGCCGGATGTACTCGGCCACGGGAACCTTGGTCTTCTGGTTCAGCGCCTTGAGCAAGTCGTTCTGCTCCGGCGTGATGTAGATGGTGGTGCTGATCTTCTTTCGGGCCATGGCGATATGTGAAAATATATGGACTTACATGTCCCTTGAAGCGCTGTTTTCGAGCCCTGTCCTCCAGCCCTCGAAGCGCCGGTGGGTGCTGGGACTCGTACTGGTAGGCCTCTGTGGGTGCGCGTCCGACAAGTCGGCGCAGAAGCCGGAGGCGGCCCAGGCGCAGGAGCAGGTGGCGCCGGAGCCGATCCGCCCGTCGCGAGCCGCCCACGAGAAGGTGACGGAGAAGGACACCGACGGGGACAAGAAGCCGGACGTGTGGGTGTACGCGGTGGAGGAGCGAGGGGCGGACGGGGAGCCCCGGCAGCGCAAGGTCCGCAAGGAGATGGACATCAACTGGGACGGCCGGGTGGACATCACCACGTACTACGACGCCCGCGAGGAGCGGGAGCGCGAGACGATGGACCTGGACTTCGACGGGAAGGTGGACTCCGTCTTCTTCTACGAGAAGGGCATCAACGTCCGGCGGGAGCGCGACCTGAACGGGGACGGCAAGCCGGACGAGTGGGTGTTCTACGAGAAGGGCACGCTGGCCCGGAAGGAGCGGGACTCCAACGGGGACGGCCGCGTGGACTACTGGCAGTACTGGGAGAACAACCAGATCGATCGCATCGGCGAGGATCTGGATGGCGACGGCACCGTGGACAAGTGGAGCCGCGGCACCCCCGCCGAGTGATTGACCGGGCGGCGCACCGGACGGCTTAGAGGCCGGCGGTGGCGCGGTAGACGACGCCCTCGCCCTCGAGCGAGTAGGCCCCATCCGCCGCGCTCACGAACACCGAGGCCCCCCGGGGCAGCACGAGGGACTCGCCCCCGGCGGACAGGCGGGCGGAACCCTCGGTGCACAGGAGGATCTCCGGCCCGCGGCGCACCGGCCGGGCGGACACCCCGGGGCGGAGCTGGAAGCGCGAGAGGCGGAACTCCTCGGTGGGCGTGGGGTAGACGGACTCCACGCCGTCCGTGGTAGCCGCCGGGACCAGGCCGATGGGGCCACAGCGGAAGTCCAGCACGCGCAGCAGCTCCGGGACATCCACGTGCTTGGGCGTGCACCCACCCCGCAGCACGTTGTCCGAGTTGGCCATGATCTCCACGCCCACGCCGCTCAGGTACGCGTGGAGGTTGCCCGCGGACAGGTAGATGGCCTCGCCCGGCTGGAGCCGCACGAGGTTGAGCATCAGCGCGCCGATGACGCCGGGATCACCCGGGTAGAGGCTCACCGAGCCGCACGGCCCACCGCAGCTCCCCGGCGAAGCGGCCGCCCTGCCCTGCCCGCGCGCCACAGGCGGAGACCACCGCGTCCACCAGGGGCTTGCGCGACTCGCGAGGGAGCGTCATCAGCGCCTCGAACATGCGCGCGACGCCCTGGGCATCGGGCGACGCACGCAGCGGGGCGAGCAGCGGCTCGAGGGCGCCCAGGCCGAGTGCAGCGAAGAGCGCGAGCGTCTCGTCCGCGCCGCGGAAGCCACAGAGCGCATCGAACGGCGTCAGCGCGCAGATGCAGCTCGGGCTTGTGGTTGGCGTCCTTGTAGTTGCGGTGCGGGGCACCCGGGGGCACGCCGAGCGCGTTCTCACGCGCGTACCCCTCGCGGGCCTGGGCGAGACTCGGGTGGGTCTGCAGGGAGAGCGGAGTCTCCGCCGCGAGCACCTTGAGGAGGAACGGCAGCTCGGCTCCGAACCGGCGCGTCACCTGCTCCCCGAGCTCCCGCGCTGGCGCGGCCCGGATGGCCTCCAGCAGCGTCACCCCACCCGTCGGCCGGTTCACGCGCGAGGGGGCACCCGGGTGGGCCCCCATCCACAGTTCCGCCTGGCAGGAGGCGGCGGGCGAGGGTTGCCCGAGCAGCTCGGCGATGGCGGTCCGAGAGCCCCAGGCGTACGGCTGGATGACGTTGTCGAGGAGGTCCATTCAGCGGCGCCCATAGCACTCCGGACGCCGCCCCACCATCCACCGGTGGTCTCAGCTAGTTGGCGGCCACGAAGGCCTGGAGCTGGGTCTCGCGCTTGAAGTCCGTCAGGTACCGGGACGCGGCGTCCTTGGAGGGGAAGCTGCCCATGCGGACGCGGTACCAGGTGCCCTTGTTGGGGACCTCGGCGGTGATGATGTACGGGGCATAGCCCCGGTCCCTGAGCTTCGCCGCGAAGCGATCAGCCTCCGCACGGTTCTGGAAGGCGGAGATCTGCAGGGTGAAGGCGCCGCCGGGAACGGCCTCGGTGGGACGCTGGGTGGCGCGGGCGATGGCGTCCTTCAGGCCGCCCTGGGCCGGAGCCGTGGTGCGGGTAGGCACGGGAGCGGGCTCCACCTTGCCCGGCACGGGAGCGGGCTTGCTCTCGGCGACCTTCGTCTCGGCGGGCTTGGGCTCCGGCTTGGGCTCGGCGGCCTTGGGCGCGGTGGCCTTGGCCGTGGCGGGAGGCGCGTAGTCGTCATCCGTGGGCGACGGGGTGCCCTCGCCTTCCGGAGCCTCGGTGGGAGCGGGAGCCTCGGCGACCTGGGGCTCGGCGGCCTTGGGCGGCTCGACGGGCTTCGGCTTGGGGGCGGGCGGAGGGATGGCGACGGTGACGGTGCCGGGCTTGGAGGCGTCGGAACCGCTCTTGCGCATGAGCTCGTCCTGGAAGGTGAGCGGCTGCTCGGCCTCCCGGGCCTGCTTGAGGGCCTGGGCGTTGGCATCGAGCGCGGAGAGGAGATCCGGCGCGGTGGCGGTCTGGGCATTGCCGGCGAGCTTCTTGCCGACCACGACGCCGAGGACGAACACGGCGCCCATCACGATGATCCCGGCGATCAACAGGCTGACGATCTGCCGGTTGTCGAGCGAAACATCGAACTTCTCTTTCATCCGGTGGGCATCGCGCATGACGTGGCGTTCCTCGCGTGTACGGCAACCCGGCGCGGCCACACGAGTGTCGCGGCCTGTAGCGCCGAGGTGGGCCGGAAGGTACGCCCCCCCTACAGGCGGGTCAAATTCAGGGCGTGCATCGCGTCACGCCCCAGGGGTTGCGGCGAGGATCAAACAATCCACCCACCGCCGAGGACGTGATCACCGTCATAGACCACGGCGGCCTGGCCGGGCGTCACGGCGCGGGCCGGGGAGTCGAGGTGGATGGACACGAGCCCATGGGGAGAGACGTGCACGCGGCCGGGAGCGCCGGGGTGGCGGTGGCGGATGCGCACCAGGACGGACTTCTCGGGAGGAGGCGGCCCATCCACCCAGTGGGGCTGGAGGAGGCCGAAGGAGTCGCGAGAGGTCTCGTCCGCGGGGCCCACGACGACACGGCGGGACTCGGGCTCGATGCGCTGGACGTAGCGGGCCTCCCCTCCCCCGAGGTTGAGGCCGCGGCGCTGACCCACGGTGAAACGGTGCACACCGGCATGGGTGCCGAGCACCTGGCCCTCGGTGTCGACGATGTCGCCGCCGGGCTGGGGGCCGGCGACCTTCTCGACGAAGCCGGCGTAGTCGCCATCGGGCACGAAGCAGATCTCCATGCTCTCGGGCTTGTGGCTGGTGGGGAGGGCATGACGCTCGGCGATGGCGCGGACCTCGGACTTGGTCATGCCGCCGACGGGGAAGAGGACGTCGGTGAGCTCCTGCTGGCCGAGGGTGAAGAGGAAGTAGCTCTGGTCCTTGGCGGAGTCGACGGCGCGGCGGAGGACGAACCTGCCGTCCTGCTGCTCGACCCGGGCGTAGTGGCCGGTGGCGAGGCGGGCGCCGAGGGCGCGGGCGCGCTTGAGGAGGAAGTTGAACTTCACGTCGCGGTTGCAGGCGACGCAGGGGATGGGCGTCTTGCCCCCGAGGTAGGACTGGACGAAGGGGCTGACGACCCGGTCCTTGAAGAGCTCCTCGGCGTTGGCGACGTAGAAGGGGATGCCGAGCGTCTGGGCGACGGCACGGGCATCGTCGATGTCATCGGGACTGCAGCAACTGCCGCACTGGGCCTTGCCCTCATAGGACCAGACCCGGAGGGTGATACCGATGACCTCGTGACCCTGCTCCTTGAGCAGGGCGGCGGCGGCGGAGGAGTCCACCCCACCACTCATGGCAACGACGACTCGCATGACGCCCCTATCTACACGCCGGGCGGTCCGGGTGCGACCCAACTGACGAAGAGGACAACAACGACGCCAGAACAACGACGCCAGAGGACAACAACCCCGGACAACTCCCCTCTCCCACCGGGAGAGGGACGGGGTGAGGGTGCCACGTACCCCAGGTTGCCCACCGTGTCTGCCCCCTCTCCCTCTGGGAGAGGGCTGGGGTGAGGGTCTACTCCCCTCCCCTCCAGACGACCTCAGCAGCCGCGAGCGCGTTGCCAGGTCAGCAGCAGGTCCTTGAGCTTCTCCGCCTCATTGAGCGAGGGCTCATCGAGGACCTGCTCGAGAAGAAACCGCGTGGCCTCTCCGACAATGGGGGAAGGCCCCACCTCCAACGTGGCCATGATGGCGCCACCATTGAGCGCGAGATCCTTGCCCGTCAGAGGAGGCTTCGAAGCGGCCAGGGCATGCAATCGGCCAATAAGGACATCCAGCTCGGGCAACCGCGAGGGCTCGCGGGCCTGGATCCGGGCCCGAGCCACCGAGGTCAGCGCCTCGACATTCGCGAGCCCCACCTTGGCCAGAAGCCGGCGGAGCGCGGGATCCGGGTCCCCGACATGCCGCTCGAGCGCGGCGTAGGAGATCAACAAGCGGACGCGCTCGATGGTCTTGGTGGGGAACTTGAGCCGGACACCGATCTCCTCGGCCTGCTGGGGGCTGACGAGGTCGGCGAGCAGAGCGGCGAGACGGATCTCCACGTCGACGGGCTCGGCGGCGGCGGCGGTGCGGGCGAGCCGGGCAGCCTCGGGATCGGCGCGAGCGAGCTCGGGCAGGAACACGTCGAGCAGCCCGGTGTCGGCGAGCAGCGCGAGCCCGAAGGCCTCGCGCTTGGAGAGGAGCAGCTTGACGAACTCCTCGCGGACGCGCTCGTGGGCGACCTTGCGGAAGACGGGGAGCGTGGCGGGGATGGCGGCCTGGGTGCCGGGGTCGAGCGTGAAATCGAGCACGGCGGCGAAGCGCACGGCGCGCATGGGGCGCAGCCCGTCCTCGGAGAAGCGCTCGATGGCCGAGCCCACACAGCGCACGACGCGGGCCTTGAGGTCCACCTGGCCGCCGAAGGGATCGGCGAGCTCATGCGTGAGGGGATTCCACGCCATGGCGTTGATGGTGAAGTCGCGGCGCGAGAGATCCTTGACGATGTCCCGCTCGAAGGTGACGGCGGAGGGGCGGCGGCCGTCGTGGTAGTCGCCCTCGCTGCGGAAGGTGGTGACCTCGACGTGGGTGCCGCCCTGGACCACGGTGACGGTGCCGTGCTGGATGCCGGTGGGGATGACCTTGCGGAAGGCGCTCTGCACCTGCTCGGGCAGCGCGCTGGTGGCGACGTCGAAGTCCTTGGGGTGGACACCCCGGAGCGTGTCACGGACACAGCCGCCGACGAGGAACACGGCGTGTCCCAGCTCGTGGAGGCGGGCGATGACGTCCAGGACGGGGCGAGGGACTTCGGCCTCGAGGAGGGAGGCGGGCGTCGACATGTGGAAAAGCCCCCGGGCATGAAAAAGCCCCGCCTCCGAGGGAACCGGAAGCGGGGCTACCAAGTGGCCCCGGCTGGAATCGAACCAGCGGCCTGCGGTTTAGGAAACCGCCGCTCTATCCAACTGAGCTACGGGACCAGCGAAACAACCCACTGAAACTACTGGTTCTTTCTGGTGAGCGCCAGCCTACCACCGCGAGCGCCCCGGCCTTGTACGTAATCTGTACGTCACCGGCCAGAAGGAACTGACGACGATGCCCCAGTAACACCCGTTGGCAACTGGAGCGGATGCACAACGGGGCCCGTTATAGCAGGCGGCTCGACGCGCGCAACGAACGTGAGGCCCTGGCCGAACTGGCACTGTTCGCACGCGACCCTGGCGCCTACCTGACAGAGGCGTGTCCACCAAACCGGGCAAGCCCATCTTGCAGGGCGGGGACGAAGAAGGGCTCGGTCGCTTTGATGCCCTGGAACCAGGCAGTACCCTCCCTGACGAGGAGACACGCGTGACCGACTGGTACACCTCACTGCGGCAAGCGGGCATCACCGTCCTCGGCGCTCCCACGCGACTGCCCGTCGAGGAGGACCTCGCCAGGACGGAAGCGCGACTGAAGGCCCGGCTTCCGGAGAGCTACCGGCGCTTCTGCACCGAACTGGGCCCGGGCCGCTTCGGCGACCTGCTCGAAATTTGGGTACCCTGGCATGCCAAAGGCTTCTTCGACTCGCCCCGGGACATCCGGGACCGGCTCACCTCGCTGGTGGATGCCAGTGACGGGAAGCGTCAGGCGGTGACGCAAAAAGCCCTTCAAATCGGCTACGTTGTCCTGGGCGCCCCTCCGATTCCGCGCCTCATCAACAACCTCAGCGCGGAGCTGTTCCTCCTGCCCTCGGAGCCCACGGAGGGCGACGAGTGCACCCTCTACGCACTGGACCACCGCACCTCGGGAGCGCCCCCGAGACTGGTGAAACTGGCGCGTTCGTTCACCTCGCTCCTCCTGGAGGGCTTCGCCGGCAAGCGCCTCGCGCGGCTTCCCTTCGTGGCGGCGCCGGGCCCGGACCAGTTCGCCTTGGAGTACCACCCGCGCGAGCTTCCCGCGCCGTGAGCGGCTCCGCTCGCTGCTACGGCGAGCGCCACGCCTCGGCGTCGTAGGCCAGACGTGGCGTCGTCAGCGCGAGCGAGGGAATCAGCGGGTACTCCTCGTCGGTCGCCATCCCCATGCCCCGTGCGAGCCGTACGAGCGCCAGCCCCTCGACGAACAGGTGCGCCTCCGTGGCCCACTGCTCCTCGGGAATCCGTCCCCGCTGCAAGCCCGTCTCGTACCAGGCCCGGTGCTCACCGATGAGCCCCAGGAGGGAGTCCCGGAAAGCCTCTGCGTTCCCGGTGAAGAGGGCGTGACCCACACGAGCGCGGGCGCTCGGAGCCCCCTCTCCCGCGGCTTCCTCGAGCTGGCCCAGGAGACGCTCGGACGCCTCCTCGGTGGCTCCCAGGAAGAAGCGCTCCATGAGGAAGCGCACGTAGAGGAAGTCCTCCAGGTGCTCCTGGTCCAGCTTCGGCGCGCTGGGGGAGTGCCGGGCGATGCGCTCCGCCGCCGCCCGATCACCACAGGCGACCGCATCGAAGAACGGGTCCGCGCGACTGGTGACCTTCTCGGCCTCCGGAGCCCGCGCAAAGAAGCTCGCGTGCGCGGCGCCGCTCCGCTGGAGGTCGAGGTGCAGACTGTCCGGACGACCGGTCAGGAAGAAGGCCGCGCACCCACGCGCGCGGTAGTCACGGCACGCCCGCGCGAAGGCCCACCCCACCGGCTCTCCTTTCTGGAGCGCGGGCACGAGACGGACGAGGTCCACATCCGCATTCGACAAGATGACCGGGATGAATCGCGAGCGCATGGCGGAAGCAGGCTCAGGCCTGCTGGCGAATCTCCCGCAGGTAGATGTTGTCGAAGCCCCTGCCCTGGAGGTCCCGGACGACGCGCTCGCTGATGAAGTAGCCCATGCGCTGTTCGGGAATGCGGAACAGGTCCGGCGCCTCCTGCAGCCGCTTCGAGTCGAAGACGAGCTCGTCGATGCCCACGATTTGCGTCGGGTCCGACGACGCGTACTGAATCCGGCTCGCGGTCCGGTCCACGCAATCCACGAACCGCAGCGGATTGACAATCCAGTAGTCCCGGCTGCGCAAGCGCTTGCGCTGGTTGTAGATGGACACGGGCCGCAGCTCGACGGGCGCCACGTCATGACGCCGTAGCAGTTCCACGAAGGCCGCGTGGACGATCAGGTACCCAATGGAGTTGCCCAGCAGGGTGGCAAGCTTCAGTCCCGGGCTGTAGGGGTCCAGGTAGATGCGGGCCTCGGCGGGATGGACGTCGTCGGTGGGCTCTCCCTCCGCGAGCCGGTAGCCGGCCCCCTCGAACTCCTCGGGCTCCTGTTCGATGAAGACGAGCTCCCGGTCCTGCTCGTCGCCCAGCGTCTCGAGCTCGAAGTACCTCATGTGCTCACCGGCTCCCCAGGTTCCCGAACCGCAGCTCGTCCAGGGACTTGCCCTTCATGAAGGGTCCCGCCTTCGTGATGGCCTTGTAGATGGTCTCCGAGATGCGGACGACCTGCTCCTTGGCAAGCGCATCGGGAGGGCTGGGATGGTCCTCCTTCAACTTCTGCTCCATCAGCCGCTTGTACTGGTTGATGACCGGGCGGAGCATGAGGCGCACCCGGCGGGAGTAGTCGGGATGGTCGGCGATCTGTCGGCCCTGGAGCGGCTCGTGGGGCTCCATCTCGTCCCCCAGCAGGTGCCGGGGAAGTCCCAGCGCGGTGGCGACCGCCCGGTCCATGGGGAGGATGACGAGGTTCGCCTTGTCGTTGAGGTTGTACCCTGCCTTCAGCAGGCCCTGGATGATCATCGTGGTGACGCGGGCATCGGGCTTGCCCGCCAGCACGAGCTGATCATGCAGCACGGACCGGGGAATGATGTGGTGGGCGTTGTGCCAGTAGGGACGGGTCCAGCTCTCCGTGAAGTTGCGAGCCAGGGAGACATCCCACTGTCCGGGCCGAGGCTTTTTCTTGTAGGGGAAATTGTTGCGTAGCGCGTAGTTGTTCGAAGGCGCGACGGCCTTCGGTCCGCGGTACGCAGCGGTGAGGAACACGTCACCGGGGCCCGGCGGTTGGTCAACGCAGAGGCTCTTGTAGGCCGGATAGTTGAAGAGATGGGCATCGGCGAGCGCGTGCTCCCGCGCGTGCCAACGGTACGAGCACTGGTGGCCCACCTCGTACTTCGTGTTCCAGGACCAGACACACCCCTTGCCGCCCGCACCGCCCTTGGGCTGGTGAAGGTCCTTGAAGTCGTCCTTCTTGACGTGGTTGCTCGACATGAATTCGGCCTCAGACCCGGGTTCTCTGTCGTGATGCGCCCGGTGGCGCAGGATGGGACAGGCGGATGGCCGCGGCCTGGCCCGTCTCGGAGAGCGACACCACGACGCTCTCCTGCGTCCGAGCATAGCCGCGAGCGAAGGCCCGTGCCGCCATGCACACGCCCACCCCGCCACTGGCGGCGCCGGTGTCGCCCAGCGAGGTGGCGGGAAGCAGGACGCGGGCCTCCGCCAGCCCCGTCCCCAGGTGCGCCAACGCCGTGCCAAACTCCCGCGCCCGCCACTGCTCGCCATTGAGGTCCACGACGACGTCTCCCCGGAAGGGCAGTTCCGGCATCAGCGAGGAAAGCAGCTTCGCGAGCGCGCTCCCATCCCGCCGAGCGTCCTTCTTCTCGCGGGGGCTGCCGGTGTCCACCAGGGCAGCGTCGTGAATCCAGGCATCGACGTGTCCACCGCGCGCCTCCACCGCGCGCGACGACTCAAGCAGCAGTGCGACGCCCGCCTCCCCCGGCATCAGTCCCACAGGGTTGTCACCCGTCTTGAGGCGACGGTGCCCCGCCAGCCAGTCGAGCGTGTCGGGCTCCAGATAGGAGTCGACTGCGATGATGAGACAGCGCTCGGCGCGCCCGCCCTCGATGATGCGGGCCGCCGTCTCGAGTGCCGCCGCGACGCCGACATGCCCGGCGGGGAACGCGTGCGCGCGCGCCGTTGGAATGGCCAGCCTGGTGATTTCGAGCAGCGTGCTCGCGTAGCCGTCCTTCAAGAAGGACTCATCCACCGGACCGTCGAGGAGCGGAAACCGCGCCGGGTCCAGGTGGGGCGTCACCAGGAGGAGTTCGCACGTGCGCCAGAAGTCACTGCGGTCCGGGTCGGGAAGCCCTCCGTACTCGAGCAGGTCCCGAATCGCTCGCTCGGCCATCCGCGTCCAGAGGCCGACGAAGAGGAAGCCCTCGGTGACCCCCTTCACGGGGTGCCCCATCACCGGGACCATCTCGCCGCTATCCAGTTCGAGGACATCGGTGCCGATGATGGGCGCGGGACGGACGAGGCCCGCGCGAAGCGCCGCGCACGTCGTGACGACATCGTGGCCGATGGACGAGAGCAGACCCATGCCGGTCAACGCCAATGCCATCGCCGCTCCCCTCGGTACATGCCTCCTGATATCACGTGGCTCACACGCCGATAAAGCAATCGGTTAAAGCAATCGGTCAGCGACACACCGGAGGTGCAAGGACATGACAGCAGGTGAATCACCACTCAACCTGCTCAAGCGAATGCGCGAGAGGAGCGGGGCCTCCCTCGCGGATTGCGCGCGAGCCTTGAAGGAGGCGCAAGGCAATCCCCGGCTCGCCCTGAATCAGCTCGCATCGGAAGGGCATACCGGCGGGAGGCCTCGCTACGACGAAACGGCGCCCCTGGGCTGTTACGGATTCGATACCTACGCGAGGCGGGTCATCGAAGCGGGCGAGCAGGCGCTGGCAGAGTACCTGAAGCCATCCGGCGAGCCAATCACCGGCGTAGTCCTCCATGGCGGGCAGGGTATTCCCGTCTCCCAGCTCCTCATCTACGACGGCACGCAGGGGCCTGGCTCCGGGGTGGCCCGGGTGAGCCTCGACGTAACGGTGGACGCACGGCCGATTCCCGCGGCCTACGAGGACACGGACCTGCTGCTGGAAACCTTCTGTTACCGCTTCGGTTTCCAGGAAACGCGACCCGACGTCGGGCTGTTCGATGAGGAGCCTGCGCTCAACTGGGAGGTGTCGACCCTTCCGGACTCGCTCTACTGCCTCGTGATGATGCGCGCCGCCACCGCGCTGGCTCGCGGACTCGCCGGGAAGGGTTATCAGGTCGCATCCACGTGCATCGCCGGATATGCGCGGCAGGACCTCCTGCTGAGCGACGACGCGGACCAGCTCGCCCTCGTCCAGCGACAGCTCCAGCGAAACTTCGGAGATTCCGACGCGCTGCGCGCCTTCGCCGGGCTCTGCCACGCGTCCCCCGACGACCAGCAGCGCCTCATCCAGCTCGCCATGGCTCCCTGACGCTGTCCCCACCATGTGAAACGGTCCGCCCGTGGACTCGAAGTGCCTGGATTTACTCGCGACTCCACGAAAGGCGTGTGCCGCGAGCCTCTGACTCCAGAAGGTCCCATCCGCCCGCCCGCCCGCTACCCGACAGATGCCGAGCGGCAATACACTGGAGCGAGCTTGAGCGCATCGCCCAGGGCGAGTGCGAGCTGAACCGCTCGCAGTGCTCACCTGGACAGCAGGAGAGGACCGAGGGATCGAATCCCTCCGGCCAGCGCTCACGCCCACGTCCAGAGAAACAAGAGAAGTAGAAGTGGCCACGCCGAGCAGGTAGTTGATCGTGCGCATCGAGCACCGAATGGGCGGACTGCGCCAGCGGCTTGCGCGCAGTGGGCTTCTCTCGCGAGATGAAGAACACAGCGACATCGCGCGAACGGTACAGGTGGCTGCTCAAGCCGAGGAAGGATGACCTCCCAGGTGCCGCAAGCGTCACGGTGGGCGGGAGCAGCCGGGCAGGCTTGACGCTCTGGGAGCGAAGCGACACAGTGCCCGCCAGCCACATGCGTCCCGCGGCCCCCACCAATCCCTGGTTCCCGACCCGTCAGCCCAACCCCAACGCGCGGCTGCGGGTGTTCTGCTTCCCCTTCGCGGGAGGCGGCGCCTCCGTCTACACCGGCTGGGGCGCGGCGCTCCCCGCGGGCGTCGAGCTCATCTCCGTCCAGCTCCCGGGCCGCGAGCGGCGCATCATGGAGCCGCCCTTCCGGCAGATTCCCCCGCTCCTGGACGCGCTGGAGCCGGTGCTCGCCCCGCTGCTGGACAAGCCCTTCATCTTCTTCGGCTACAGCATGGGCACCCGGGTGGCCCTGGCCCTCGCGCAGCGTTGGAAGGTCCGTGGCGCGCCCATGCCCCTCGGGATGGTGATGGCCGCCGCCGGCGCGCCCCACCGCCCCCGCGACTCCCGCGACGACCTGGATGACCCGGCCTTCATCGAGCTGCTCCGCAAGTACGAGGGCACGCCCGCCGAGGTCTTCGCCCACAAGGAACTGCTGGACATGGTGCTGCCGGTCCTGCGCGCCGACTTCGCCCTCGCCGACGCCGTGCTCCCCGCGCTGCCGGTGAGCTGCCCCATCTCCGTCTTCGGGGCGCACGAGGATCCCCACGTGCCCCTGGCGGAGCCTCGAGCACTGGCGCGAGCTGACCACCGGTGACTTCCGCGCCCGCCACTTCCCCGGCAAGCACTTCTTCCTGCGCACCGCCCGCGAGCCGTTGCTGGCGGCCCTGCGCGAGGACATCGTCCGCTGGTGCCCCGAGGTCGGCCCCTAGCTAGCGGCTTGGGATGAACCAGGGCGGTCCGTCCCCCGCCAGTGGCACGGTCCGCTGGCAGCGCACCGTCAGCGGCAGGCCACGCGTCCGGCGCACGGCCACCGCCGCCGGGTGCTCCGGGGAGAGCCGCACCTGCACGAACTGCCACGTCTCGGGCTCGTCCACCAACCGCGGATCGAACGAGATGCGGGGGGGCTGTCCGGGCTCCAGGTGGAAGGCGAACTGATCCAACGGCAGGCTCAGCCCCGCGCCCCGGGCCTTGATGTAGGACTCCTTGAGGGTCCAGTAATCGAAGAAGCGCTCGCGCTGGCGCTCCACCGGCAGGGCCCGGAGGGCCACCACCTCGGAGCGCGAGAAGAAGGAGTCGGCCAGCTCCACCGTCTGACCCGGGCGCCCGGAGTGCTCCACGTCCGCGCCCACGTCGGTGCCGAGCACCACCGCGCACACCGCCATGCCGTCCGTATGCGAGAGGTTGAAGCGCAGCGCGGGCAGGCCCTCGCCGGTGATCTCGGGGCGCCCGTAGGCGTTGAGGGAGAAGCGCCAGGCCTGGGGCTGCACCGGCGCGTAGCGCGACAGGGTGACGCGCACCAGCGCATGAGACACGAGGAACTGCAGCTTGTGCTTGTCGAAGCGGAAGCGCGAGTGCCGCTCCCGCTCCTCGGCGCTGAGCATCGCGTGATAGGCGGCGAGCAACCGGGGCTCGGAGACACGCTCCGGCTCCACCACCCACAGGTGGACCTCATCGGGACGCAGGGAGAGGGGTGGCTCGGAGGGAGGGCTCGGCATCATGGGCGATGTCCAGCCCCACCCCTATCGCGTCACGGGCGCACGCGCCAGCCCGAGCGCGGGCGCGCCGCCCACGGGCTCACGGTTGGGGAACGACGCCGAGCTGCAGCTCGAGGTCGAACGTCAGGTCCGGCGACGTCCCACCCGTCTGCTTCACCACCACGGCGATGGTGTTCTCCCCCTGGACGAACACGCCCGTGGGCAGGGAGCCGGACGCCAGCTCGTTCTCCGCTCCGGCGCTCGCGTACTTCTCGTGGGCAACGCCCTTGTCCACGTTCCGGCCGAACACCTGCGTCCCGTTCACGAACACCGCGATGCCATCGTCGAAGAGGACACGCAGGTTGGCCTGGGTGACGGTCCCGTTCACGGTGATCTTCTTGCGGAAGTAGACGCTCGACTGGGAGGGCGTGGTGCGGTTGAGCACCGTGGCCTCGTCCCCATCGCCGTAGCCGAGCTGGGCCGCTCCCGAGGGCCAGGCCGCGTCATCGAAGCCCGCCGTGCTCCAGGCCGCGCCGGGGTCCACCCCGCTGTCCAGGTACTTCCACGTGGACCGGAACGGGATGGCCATGACGCTCACCTGCGGGCTGATGGTGAAGGGCGCGTTGCTCGTGTCCGCCAGGGGCGTGGTGCCGCCGACGCGGGACACGCGCACCAGGGCCTGGGGGGTGTTCAGCTCCGGCACCGTCCAGGCATACACGCCGGAGTTGGGCACGCCGAAGGCGATGGGCGTCCAGCTCGCGGCGCCGTCCGCGGAGAGCGCGAGGTCCACGCTCGGCACGTTGCCGGTGCTGGACCAGGTGATGGAGGTGGAGACGCCCGGCTGGAGCACCTCGCCGCCATTGGGCGCGGAGACCACCAGCGTGTCCGGCACCGGGCCGGAGAGCTGCGCCACCGCCAGCGAGAGCGCGAAGGTGAGATCATCCGAGTTGGGGGACACCTGCTTCACCATGGCGGTGATCACGTTCTCCCCCACGCGGAAGGGATTGGACGCCAGCGAGAGCTGGGTGCGCTCGTACGCATTGGTCGTCGAGCCGGTGCCGTAGACGCGGAAGCCCGTCCCGTTGCCCATGTTGCGGGAGAAGACGGGCACGCCGTTGACCCACACGGCGAGGGCATCGTCGTACAGCACCTCGAGGTGGGCCTCGGTGACGATGTTCTCCAGGGTGATCTTCTTGCGGAAGTACACCGTGGGCGAGCCCGGGGTGAGCACCGTGCCCTCGTCCTCGTCGCCGTAGCCGAGCTGGCCCGGGCCCGACTTCCAGGCCGAGTCATCGAATTCCCGGGCGAGCCAGGCGGTGCCGCGATCGACGCCCCCGTCGTCGTACTTCCACGTGTCGCTGAAGACGATCTTCTTCTGGGCGGCCGGCGCCACGAAGCCCACCTTCACGATGCGCCCCACGGAGGGCACGCCGCGCCCGTCCAGGATGAAGAGCAGGTAGTAACCCGGAGGCGCGGCGAGGTTGTTCACGGGCGCGGTCACCTGCAGCCCGCCGCTCGCCTGGGTGAAGGGCAGCTTGAGGAAGCGCTGGTGCTGATCGAAGGCGTGCGTCACCGAGCCGAGCGCCAGCATCGTCACCTTGGCCACCTGGGCCGCATCCGGCGTCTGGACGAGGAAGTTCGTCCCCGGGGTGATGACCGCGGGCGTCTCCTGGATGGTGGGCCGCCCGCCGTCCTGCTTGAGGTACGGGGGCGAGAAGATCTCCGTGGTGCGCTGGTTGCGGCCACCGCCGGTCAGCACGCGCCCGTCCGGCAGCAGCAGGGCCGCCGAGTGGTAGCCCCGGTAGTCCACGGCGGGGGCGAGCTTCGTCCACGTGTTGGTGTCGGGATCGTAGAGCTCGGGCACCTTGACGGGCAGGGTCTCGTCATCGAAGTCCGCGCCGCTGCTGCCGCCCGTCACCAGCACCTTGCCATCCGGCAGCAGGGTGGCGTTGAGCTGGCGCCGGGGCCAGGCCATGGGCGCGCGCGCCATCCAGGTGGGCGAGGGCTGCGAGAGATCGATCTCCTCCACGGTGGCCGTGGCGGGCGAGCCGCCGCCGATGATGAGCACCTTGGAGCCGATCATCACCGCGGCGCCGTAGGCCCGGCCGTTGTGGGTGCTGAGCGGGCCGTCGAACCAGGTGCCGGTGCCCTCGGGATCCAACCAGCGCGAGCGGCGCCAGGGGCCCGCGAAGAACAGCTTGCCGTTGGGCGCCAGGAACATGCGCGGGTAGTAGGGCAGATCCTGGATGGCGGTGGTGAGGTTGCGCCACTTGCCCGTCTTGGCCTCCCACACCTGCGGCAGCGGATTGTTGGTGCCCGCCGCATGGGTCTCGCCCGAGAGCACCACCACGTCACCGTTCTGCAACGTGGTGTTGGTGGGGTACCACCGGTTGTCATTCATGTTCTCCGTCCGGCTCCACGTGAGCGTGAAGGGATCGAAGATGCTCACGTAGGGGTAGCCCACATGGGACAGCTCGTGACCGCCCGTCAGCAGCAGGCGCCCATCCGCCAGGTAGGAGTGGCCCGAGCAGAAGATGTTGTAGTCGGGCATCGGGAGATTCGTGAGCGTGCTGGTGGAGGGATCCCACAGCCGCGGCGGCGTCAGCCCCTCATCGAACTCGCCGAAGAACATCACCTTGCCGGTGGGCAGCAGGTGCGCGTGCGTCAGTGAGACCGGGAAGGCCGACATGGGCGACCACTCCCCCGCCACTTTCGGATCCGCGGCCTCCGCTACGGGCGGCACCACCGCCAGCAACGCCCCCGCCGCCAATAACAGACCTCTCCCCCAAGCCCTCAAGGCCGATCGCCCCATCCGTCCCCTCCTCCACCGCCCCATCAATGTGGCAGGTCAACGTAGGACCCGCGCGGAGGTTGCCAAGCGGTGCGGGGGTCCATACCTCGTGATCAACCGAGGACACCTCAGGGCGGCGGTGTGTCCCGGCCTCCGACATCGGAGCAGGAAGATCCAGGGGTGAAGGACACCGCACTGCCCCGTGGGGCAGTTGTGAGCGGTCTGGCACGGGCCGACTTTCTCGCCGCCCCGAAGCATCGCGCCGGAATGGGCGCGGATCAGGGCACGGGGGGACAACGGAGCGGGACGAGGCCAGGGGCAAGCGTTCGAGGTGTGTGCTGGGGCGCGCCGGGCTCATCCGCGGCGCCGGGTTGGGATATGGAACTGTTCCCCGTTCACCTGTTGGTACTGGTGGTGATGATGAACCGGTACGTGCTCGGGCCGCTGCTGCGGCGGGTGCGTGGCCGGTGGGTGGACGCCACGGACGACGGCTATCAGCCGACCGTCACCGTGGTGATTCCCCTCTTCAACGAGGGCGAGGGCATCTACCACGCCGTGCGCAGCCTGCTGGAGCAGGACTACCCGCACGACAAGCTGAGCATCTGCGTGGTGGACGACTGCTCCACCGACGACAGCCATGCCTGGGCGCTGAAGGCGGCCGAGGGCCACCCGAACGTGAAGGTGATGCGCAACCCGCACAACATGGGCAAGCGCAAGGGCATCGCCCGGGCGGTGCGCGAGGCCACCGCGGAGATCATCGTCTCGGTGGACTCGGACGTGGTGGTGCACTCGAGCGCCGTGCGCGAGCTGGTGCGGCGCTTCGTCAGCCCGCGCATCGCCGCGGTGGGCGGCCGCACCTACGTGGCCAACCGTCATCAGAACTGGATGACGCGGATGATCGAGATCAAGTTCTACTTCGCCCAGGAGTGGCTCAAGGATCTGGAGCGGAGCTTCCGCACGGTGCTGTGCCTGTCCGGGTGTCTCACCGCGTACCGGCGCCAGGTGCTGCTGGAGCTGGATCCCATCCTCGAGGCGCGCAACATCGCGGGCGTCCCCATCAAGTATGGAGAGGACCGGTTCCTCACGCGGCAGATCGTCAAGGCGGGCTACGAGACGGTCTACACCACGGTGGCCTGGTGCCAGACGGCCGCGCCGTCCACGTTGGCGGGCTACTTCTCGCAGCAGCTGCGGTGGCGGCGCTCCAACCTCGTGGACATGATCTGTGGGCTGAGCCACGCCTGGCGGCTGCACCCGGTGGTGGGTGTCCACTACGTGTCACAGCTCGCGCTGCTGCTCTCCTATCCGGTCATCATCGTCCACAACGTCCTCAACGGGCAGTTCTGGGGGGTGCTCCTGCTGCACATGCTCGTCATGGGGGCCATGGGGCTCATCTACCGCATCGACAAGAGAGACCTGCCCCCGGACATGCGCGTGCCGGCGATCTCCTTCCTGCCCATGGCGCTGCTGATGCCCGTCACCTACGCGCTCTTCACCCCGCTGGCGCTCTTCACGCTGGACTCGGGGAGCTGGGAGACCCGGGGCAAGCCGAGCGCCGCGCCCGGCGTGCCCCCCGAGAGCGCCCCGCCTCCGGATGGCACTGCCAACACCGTTGCTCCCACCCAGGCGGCTGGAGGGGGTTCGACACCATGAATCAGCGCATCGTCAACAAGCTCAACACCGTCGCGGTCAATGCCTACAAGGCCCTCGGCTCGGTGCTGCTGGCGCTCATCCTGGGCGGGCTCGTCTCGTACCTGGGCGTCCAGGTGTTCTTCTTCGTGAACCACTCGTGGCTGACGCCCACGGTGGTGTCTCCGACGGATCCGGAGATCCTCCAGCTCAACGCCCAACTGGCGCAGCAGGCGGCGTCGCGCGACAAGCTGCTGGCGGAGCGGAGGGAGCTGGAGGCCCGGATGGAGCAGGCCGAGCGGCTGCTGGGCTCGGAGAAGGACTTCCAGGAGCGCTTCCGCGTGGCGCTGGGGAGCGAGCGCACGGCCCGGGCGAAGGCGGTGCGCCGGCTGGCCACGCTGCGCCAGGAGTACCAGCAGGCGGCCCAGGAGATCACCGAGTCCAACCGGGCCTACGCGGGCATGGCGCGCACGCGCACGGAAGCGCTCTACAACGCGCGGATGCTGGAGCGCGAGGAGCGGCTCACGGCCAACCACCAGCTCGCGCAGATGGCGCAGAGCAACCTGTCGCTGGCGCAGGGCACGGCGGAGCTGCAGACGAAGCTGGAGGCGGTGAAGCGCGAGCTGGAGGGCTTCGACGCCTCGCTGGGAGGCAAGAGCGCGGGCCTCACCACCGAGGTGCTGTTGCTGGAGCGGGAGTACACGCGCTCGGTGCTGGAGGTGGCGCGGGCGGAGAGCGAGCGCCAGCACCTGAAGGAGAGCCTGAAGTCACTGGACGAGGCGGTGGCGCGCTACGACGCGCTGCTGGCGTCCATCCGGAAGCTCGCCGTGGCTGGAGGCGATTGAACGGGGGCTGACGGTGGGCTTCGTGCCGTACGAGAACCTGGAGAACGCGGGGGCGGGCACCCCGCTCTACCGGTGCGCGCTGAAGCTGGTGTGGTGCCGGGAAGCGGGGATGGTGGGCCAGGTGCTGCAGGGCGAGGTGACGGTGAAGCACCCGGTGCGCCAGACGCTGCTGCGCGGGGTGATGGTGGAGCTGAAGCTGCGGGACGATCGCTGGGCGCGCGACGAGCTGCTGCTGCTGGGGCGGCCGCCGCTGCTGCTGTAGGGCCGGAGCGCGGAAGGAGACGAGCATGCGGTGGGCGGTTGCATGGAGCGTGCTGGCCGGCCTCGGAGCGGGGGCAGCGGGGGCGCAGGAGCCGGAGGGAGAGGCGCGTGACCCGGGCTACTGCGCCTTCGTGCGCGGGGTGGGCGATGCCGAGGCGGCGATGTGGCTCGCGCCGGAGGTATTCGCGAGCGTGGGGGTGGTGAACGCGGGCGAGGCCGGAGGGGGCGGAGGCGTGCCCCTGGGCGGCCCGACACCCCGGCTCACGGCGGGCGTGGACTACGACTTCGTGGGGCTGTACCGGGGCCTGTCCATCCGCCGCCGGGCGGAGGCGGAGTGCGAGCGCTACCGGGCGCTCTCGGCACTGCAGGCGGCGGCGAAGCGGGGCGCGGACGTAGGCGCCGAGGCCGCGCTGGCCGCCCGGGCCCAGGTGCTGGAGGCCGCCCTGCCCGAGGCCGGGCAGTTGCTGGCCTCGCTGCGCGAGGACGTGAAGGAGGGCCGGGCCACCGTCGAGGAGCTCAACGCGTTGCAGTTGCGGCTGGATGGCCTGCGGGCGCTGGCGTACGAGACGGCGAAGGAGCGCGAGCGGCTCGCCGCCCTGCCCCGCCCCGCCGAGCGCCCGCTGTCCACGTGGTTGAAGGACTTCCGCGCGGCGGATGATCGGGTGGAAGCGGAGTCCGCGAGCCTGCGGAGCGCCTCGGCGTGGAGGGTACGGCTGCGGGGCGGGTACGACGAGCTGATCAACGTGCGGCAGGACGTGCCGCTCTTCGGCGCGCTGACGGTCTCGTACAACCTGGGGAACCTGTGGCAGCCCTCGGCGAACGCACGGGCGAGGGAGGGCCGGCGGCGCCTGCTCGAGGAGGACGTGGAGGGCGTGAGCCAGGACGTGGCCCGGCTGCTGCGCGAGCTGCGGGCGGGGCACACGGCGGAGGAGGCGCGCCTGCGCGAGGTGTCGGTGCTGGTGACGGACCTGGAGGGACAGCTCCGGGACATCCAGGCGATGGAGACGGCGAAGGTGCGCCGTTACCGCGACTACCTGGTGCTGGAACTGGCGCGGCTGCGAGCGGAGCAGGCGTGGCTGAAGACGCACGTGGCGGAGCTGGGCCGGTTCCTGGGAGAAGAGCGGCCATGATGGGCCGGCCGCTCCTGCTGGCCTCGCTGTTGGGGCTGCTCGCGCCACCGGCGACTCCGGGAAGAGCCATGAAGAAGACGGAGGAGGAAGGCCCGCTCACCGCGAAGCGGATGAAGGCGACGCAGGGGAAGCTGGAGCCCGTGGCGGGCGGCCGCCTGCGCATCGAGGAGCCGAAGGTGCGGGCGGTGGTGTCCTCGAGCGAGGGACCGAAAGTACGGGCGCTGGTGGCCAAGGTGGGGGCGGAGACGCGGGTAGCGGAGCTGCGCTTCACCTACCTGGGGGCCACGCGCGAGCAGAAGCCGTTGCAGTCGGGCGAGCTGCGGCGGCAGGTGGGGCTGAAGCTCCGGGCGCGGGACGGCTGCAACGTCGTCTACGTGATGTGGCGCCTGGAGCCGAAAGCGGGCCTGGTGGTGTCGATGAAGCACAACCCGGGGATGTCCCGCTCGGACGATTGCGGCAACGGCGGCTACCGGACGGTGAAACCGCGGAGCAAGGAAGCGGTGCCCGGGCTCGAGCCGGGAAGCAGCCACATCCTGCGCGCGGAGCTCCAGGGCGCGGAGCTGAAGGTGCAGGTGAATGGCAGGACCGTCTGGGAAGGGGTGCTACCAGCGGAGGCGCTCACCTTCGATGGACCGGTGGGCCTGCGCACGGACAACGGCCGGTTCGACGTGGAGCTGCTCTCCACGCCGTAATTCCGAGCCCAAACACCCTTCCCGCCCCCACTCCGCCCAAATCATCTCCACTCCGCCCAAATCATCCCCACTCCGCCCAAATCCCCTCTCCCACCGGGAGAGGGAAAGGGTGAGGGTGTCGGATGTACCCGGGTTCCCACCCACTCACGGATCCCAGCATGTGACCCACCGCACACGGATTTGGGACACGGTGACAGATACCCTCACCCCGACCCTCTCCCGAAGGGAGAGGGAGGGATGAGCGAGTGGCGGGAGGGATGGACAGAAGGCCTCACATCGCGGGCAGGCGTTCCGCGGAAGCCTCCCGCGGCTCCTCCTTCTCCTTGCCGAGGCACTCGGCCTTGATGGAGCACCCGTTGGTGCCGCAGACGCCGCCGTCCTGCAGATCGAAGCGCCAGCGGTGGCGGGGGCACACGAGGTAGCGCCCCTCCTCCACCCAGCCCTCGCGCAGATCAGCGCCCTGGTGCGGGCAGTAGCGGTTGACGGCGTAGCGCTGTCCGCCGGCGGTGACCACGGTGCGCTCCTGGCGCGACTCGGTGGCCAGCGTGTTGTCACACATGGCGCGCAGATCCTCGATCTCGGCGGCGAGGAAGTTGTGCAGGCTGGTGTCGTAGACATCCGGCGTACGCGAGGCCCGGAAGCGGAACGACAGCAGGAAGTCCTCCCAGTTCAGCTTGCGATCCAGCACGCGCACGATGTCCGCCGCGCTCGCGAGGAACACGTACCGGCTCAGGTCACGCACCTCGCTGACCACTTCCACCCGGCACGAGCGGAAGTCCACGCGGATGAGCTGCCCGGGCAGCTCGATGAGCCCCATGTACAGGGGCATCATCACCCGGTCCGCCAGCGAGAAGGCGTCCAGCTTCTGCTGCATCTCCTCGCGCAGCCGCAGGTGGATGCGATCCACCTCCTCGAGCATCAAGTTGCGCCGCCGCTCGCGGAAGACGCGTGTCTGGAGCGCGGCGTAGGAGCGCAGGTACTGCGAGACGTTCTCCTCGGTGACGCGCTCGGGCGCCAGCGACACCATGTCCCCGATGCCCGCGTCGAGCACGTCTCCGGGCATGGGCTCCAGGAGGCGCGGCGTCCGTCCCGCCAGCCGGTGCTGGAGGAAGGTGAAGAGCTTCCGAGGCACGGGGGAAGATGTTCACCGGCTCGAGGTTGATGTGGAAGAGCGACGGATCCAGGAAGCACGCGGGGCCGGCCGAGGCCAGGTAGGCCCGGGGCTGGACCGTCTCCATGGCGCGCGCCACCGCCTCGAACTTGCTGGCCCGCTTCTGCCGCGAGTGCTCGGCGTACACCTCGCGCGAGTAGTCGTAGCTGGTGGGGTGCCAGATGGCGCCCGAGAACTGGGCCGTGAAAACGTCGATAGGCCCCTCCTCCGCGACGACGGCCTGCAGCCGATCATGGATCTTGCAGTCGTTGAGGTTGAGGAAGCACTGCCCGTCGGCCTGGACCAGCAGCGCCGAGTCCCGGTTGGTGCCCGAGTCGGTCAGGTAGAGCTTCAGGTAGCCGCCCTTGAAGGGCACCTCCTGCGAGTCCTCGCAGGTGATGATGCGTTTGGCTCCATAGGCCACGAAGTCGTCCCGGAGCGCCGTGCGGCGGAAGCGGCCGATAACGACGGTGAAGTCCCTCTTCGTCAGGGTGCGCAGGAAATCGGGATCGTAGTGATCCTTGTGCTCGTGGCTGATGTAGAGGAAGCGCTCCTTGGGCGAGTGCTCCAACTTCTCGCGCACCATGGGCGCGAGGTCATGGTTGCGCGGAAATTGCATCCATGCCGAGTCGAATGCACCCTGAGGGGACAACCACGGGTCGGCGACCACCAGGGCATGGTGGGTTTCGATCAGAAATCCAGCGTGCCCAAGGAACGTGATCTGCATGGAAGGATCCCCCGCGAGGTCCGGGCCCCACGGACGAAGCCCGGAGTGATGCCACCGGATGTCCGGCTGCACACCCGGTGGAGCCGGAAGGCTGGTGTGGGGGGGCAGTTGCGGCCATCGGCCCCGAAGTACGAGCCCAAGGTCCGGCGGCGAGCAGAAGTCTCGCACCGTGCATGAAAAAGGCGCGGGGAGGATGGAAACCCCCGCGCCTTTCCCATTATTCAAGGTAGGGTCCGTCCACCTGACCTATTCGGTGATTTCCCGCACGCTCAGCCACTTGAAGTCCACGTCCGAGGCGCTGTCCCAGCGGAAGGTGGCCAGGGGGCCGCCCCAGGTGATGGGCATGGCGTCCACGGAGCCACCGCAGTTCGTGGCATCGCCGCCGATCTGCCCGGAATCCGTCGTGTCGTAGACCTTCTTCCACGTCACCTTGTCGGCATTCTCGTTGAGCCACAGCTCGAGCTTCACCGCGGGCTTCCCGTTGGCGGTGGTGTTCCTCATGATGGACTTGAAGCCCACCCAGCGGCCCTTGAGCGAGCTGGTGCCGGTCTTGTAGGGCACGCTGTCGTAGCTCACGTGCCAGGACTCCTTCTCCCAGCGCACGCGGCCGTCGTAGTGGAGGCCCCCCTTGTACGAGGAGCCCTCGCAGGCCAGCGAGTCGGTGTGGCGGCCACCACGCGCGTACCAGGCGAAGTTGTCGCTCCAGTTGCTGGCGGCGTTCACCTTGACGAAGCCCGTCATCTCCACGTTCTTCCAGTCGTTGGCGGCCTGCATGTAGCCGCGGCCCGCCAGCACGTCCCGGTCATAGGTGGGGATCTTCTTCGAGTCGTAGCCCGTGGAGGTGAGCGCGTGCATGCGCACCTGGCTGCTCTTCATCTTCCAGGAGCCGTCCGCGTTGCGGGTGATGGGGTCCTGGGGATCGAAGCGCGAATCCTTCAGGGCCTCGGCCTTGAGGAACCACGTCTCGCCGCCCGACTTCGTCGGGTAGAGCATCTTCACGCCGAAGACGTCGGTGTCCGCCGCGGGCGCAGGTGCGGGCGCAGGTGCCGGCGCGGGCGCAGGTGAAGGAGTGGGCGTGGGAGCAGGCGCCGGTGCTGGCGCGGGAGCCGGCTCGGGCGTGGGGGTGGGCTCGGGGGTTGGCTCGCTGGGAGCTGGAGTGGGAGCAGGCGTCCCAATCCCCGGACCGTCCGGCAGGTCTCCACCCATGCCATCACCATTGAGGCTGGGGGGCGTCTGCGAGTCCAGGCCCTGTTCCGCCGGACCACAGCCCACGGCCGAGGCCAGGAGGGAGGAGGCGCAGAGGGCGGAGAGAAGTCGGTATCGGATCAACGATGGAATCTCCATGCGAGGGGCCGTGAGGCGGGGAGTCCACCGAGGCGCTCCCGATGGCGAAGGCAGGGCGGCGCGGAGGACTCCACGCCCGCTCTCTCTCCCCTCGCGACCGGCCAGGTGCTCACGAGCCCGGTGGACATTCAGGTCCAGCCGGTTTTGGGGCTCTGAACACAAGGCGACAGTCCATCATCCCGTACCCGGGTCCTGGTGCCGCGCTCGCCAGCCTGGGCTGGAGCCGGAGAGACGAGCGGCCGGTATTCTTCGGTTTTTCCGAAGGGATGAGTGCTGATTACCTATTTGCCGAATGATGGCGAGCCCTTTAATTGATTCAGGTCGGAAGCAGAGCCATCCCAGAGGAGACAACGTCGAAGATGAAGAACCAGATCAAAACGCTCCTGCTGCTCGGCGTGCTGTCGGTGGTGCTCATTGGTATCGGCGCCGCGCTGGGCAAGGGCTTCCTCATTGGCGCGCTGGTGCTGTCGCTGGCGATGAACCTGGGAGCCTATTTCTACTCGGACAAGCTCGTGTTGAGCATGCACGGGGCGCAGGAGGTGAGCCCCCAGGAAGCGCCGGGCCTGCACCGGATGGTGGAGGAGCTGTCCCGGCGGGCGGGCATCCCCAAGCCGCGCGTCTTCCTGATGAACGAGGCGCAGCCGAACGCCTTCGCGACGGGCCGGAATCCGGAGCACGGCGTGGTGGCGGTGACGGCGGGCATCCTGGAGGTGCTCGACGAGCGGGAGCTGCGCGGCGTGCTGGCGCATGAGCTGGCGCACATCAAGAACCGGGACATCCTGGTGTCCACCATCGCGGCGGCGGTGGCCTCGGCGGTGACGTACCTGGCGCACGCGGTGGGCCTGTTCGGCTCGATGTTCCTGGGCCGGGACGAGGACGAGGGCGAGAGCCTCTCGCCGCTTCAGGTGCTGGCACTGGCGCTGGTGGCGCCCATCGCGGCCACGCTCATCCAGATGGGAATCTCGCGCTCGCGCGAGTACCTGGCGGACCAGACGGGCGGGGAGATCTCCGGGGACCCCGAGGCGCTGGCGAGCGCGCTGCGGAAGCTGGAGGCCGGGGCCATGGCGTTGCCGGTGGCGGGACGTCCGGCCACGGCGAGCCTGTTCATCGTGAGCCCCTTCGCGGGAATGCAGAGTATCCTGTCGCTCTTCTCGACGCACCCGAGGACGGAGGAGCGCGTGCGCAGGCTGCACGAGCAGGCTTCGCGGATGCCCGCGGCTCGGGGCTGGAGCGGTGGCGCCCTGCCCTTCGCCCGCTGACGGCATTTCAGATAATTTAGAGAGAAAGACACGAACCCATGGAAATGCAGAGTGTAGGCAGCCCCGCCCTATGGGCGGGGTTCATCATATTCGTGCTGTTGATGCTGGCGCTGGATCTGGGGGTCTTCCACCGCAAGACGCACGAGGTGAAGTTCAAGGAAGCGCTGACGTGGAGCGGTGTGTGGATCTCGCTCGCGCTGGTGTTCAACCTGGGCATCTGGTGGAAGTTCGGGCCCACGCCGGGAATGCAGTTCCTCACCGGCTATCTGATCGAGAAGTCGCTCTCGATCGACAACATCTTCGTCTTCGTCGTCATCTTCTCGGCGCTGAAGATTCCGGCGCTGTACCAGCACCGGGTGCTCTTCTGGGGCATCCTGAGCGCGCTGGTGCTTCGCGCGGCGATGATCTTCGCGGGCGTGGCGATGCTGCAGCGCTTCCACTGGCTCATCTACGTCTTCGGCGCGTTCCTCATCCTCACGGGCGTGAAGCTCTTCCTGCAGCGCAACAAGGAGGAGCATCCGGAGGACGGTGCGGTCATGAAGCTGGCGCGGCGGGTCATCCCCTCGACGCCCCACTTCGACAAGGATCATTTCTTCACGGTGGACAACGGCCGGAAGCTGGCCACGCCGCTGTTCATGGCGCTGGTGCTGGTGGAGCTGACGGACGTGCTCTTCGCGCTCGACTCCATCCCGGCCATCTTCGCGGTGACGACGGATCCCTTCCTCGTCTTCACCTCGAACATCTTCGCCATCCTGGGCCTGCGCTCGATGTTCTTCGTGCTGGCGGGAGCGGTGGAGAAGTTCTCCTACCTGAAGGTGGGCCTGTCCGCGGTGCTGGTGTTCGTGGGCGCGAAGATGGCGCTGATCGACGTGGTGAAGGTGCCGGCCGCGGTCTCGCTGGGTGTCATCGCGCTGCTGCTGGGTGGCTCCATCGTGGCCTCGCTCATGAAGGCGCGGGCGATGGAGCGGGCCGAGGCGGCCAAGGCCGCGGTTCCGGGTGGGCGGCCGGCTCCGGTGGAGTAAGGCCAGAGGGCACGGCCCGGCGTCAGCGGTAACGGCGCCGGGTCCGTGCCTCTGCCTCCCTCGAGGCCCCCCAAAGCGAAAAGGCCGTGAGCCCCTGGGGACTCACGGCCTTTCTCGTGTGGGCGCACCAGGATTCGAACCTGGGACCCCTGCCGTGTGAAGGCAGTGCTCTACCGCTGAGCTATGCGCCCGATTGCGGCCAATCGGGAGTTCGTCGGAGTGGGCGCACCAGGATTCGAACCTGGGACCCCTGCCGTGTGAAGGCAGTGCTCTACCGCTGAGCTATGCGCCCCTGACGAAGCGACGGGCGGGTAAATGCCACCCGCTGTGTTCCCTGTCAACGGCTATTCTCAGGAGATTTCTTCCAGCTTCTCGTCCAGCTCGCGCAGCCGGCGCTTGAGTCCGGAGAGCTTCTTGCCCACCGTCTTGAAGTCGCTCCGGGTCGCGAAACTCAGCGCCCGCATCAGCTCCTCCTGGCCCCGGTCCAGCGCCTGCTTGCCCCGCTGCACCGAGCCCAGCGCCTGGGCCACCGCCATGGCCCGCTTCTCGTCGGCCAGCAGCTTCTCCATCGCCTTCTGCGACACGCCCAGCGCCTGCTTCTTCAGGTTCTGACGAATGCCCATGGCTGCCTGCCCCCCGCTGGCACTTATTGTCCGTCCACGTACTCCGTCTTCAACTCGGCGAAGACGCGATCCGCGATGCCCTTGAACCTCAAGCGCTCGATGAGCTGCTGCAGGTCCCCCTTCACCGCGATGCGCCGCCGCAGCACCGCCTCCACGGGATCCAGGTTCCCCTGGAGGAGCTGCTTCCACACCGTGTAGGGCGCCCGCGCCAGGTAGGCCGGATCGATCTCCTCCAGGTCGTCCGGCTCATCCAGCACGCGCAGCTTCTCGATACGGCCGCCTCGCGGGACCAGGTGCACCACGAAGGCCCGGGCCAGCTTGCCCGGCTCCGCGTCGACGATGACCCCGATCTCTCCCTGCCACCCCTGGGCGGCGAGCGAGCTTCTCCGGATCCGCGTTCACCAGCCGTACCGCCTCCTCACACCACTCCTTCGACGGGAACGTGGCCATGCCGCCGCCTACCCCCTACGGAAGATGCTCTTGACCTTGGAGAACAGCCCACTGCCCTCCTGGTGGGACGACGGCGTGCCCGCCGCCTGTTCGGCCTTCTGGGCCCGCTCCTCGGCCACCCGCGCCAGCTCCTTCTTGAGCAGCTCGGGCGTGTCCCGCGTGGCCAGCTCGATGCGCTTGGGGCCACCCGGCTCCTCGACGATCACCTGCAGCAGGCACTCCTCGTTGAGCCGGAAGTCGATCTTCCGCCCCGCCGACTCCGCCGGCACCCGCAGCGTGCCCAGGTACTCGTTGTCCACCATCAGGTCGCTGTCGCCCTGGAAGATGTCCATCTCGATGAAGGGCGCGCCCGGCTCCCTCGGAGGCGGCAGCCGGAAGCTCTTCACCAGGGGGATGATGGAGTTCTTCTCGATGACGCGGCGCACCCGCCCGTTGGGCAGCGCGTAGCCGATGGGCATGGACACCGCGTCCAGCAGCGTCACCGAGTCGATGGTGCCCAGCGAGTCGGCCAGCAGCGCCGCGCCCAGGGCCACGCACTCGTCCGGGTGCACGCCCTTGCGCGGCGGCTTGCCGAAGTGCTCCTGGATCCGCTGCTGCACCAGCGGCATGCGGCTCTGCCCGCCCACCAGGATGATCTCGTCGATCTCCGAGCGGTTGATGCCCTTCTCCGCCAGGACCCGGTCGCAGATCTCGAACGTGCGATCCACCAGATCCATGGTGAGCGCGTTGAGGTTCTCGCGCGTCAGGGGAATCCGCAGATCCATCGGCTTGCCCTTGCGCTCCTCGATGAAGGGCAGGTCGATGACCACGTTGGGGATGAGCGTGAGGTCGATCTTCGCCGCCTCGGCCGCGTTCTTGATGCGCTGCATGGCGATGGGGCTCTGCGAGAGGTCGACCTTGGTCTCCTCCCAGAACTTCTCGAGCACGTAGTCCATCACCCGGTTGTCGAAGTCGACGCCGCCCAGGAAGGTGTCGCCCCCGGTGGCCAGCACCTCGAAGACGTTGCCCGTCAGGTGCAGCACCGAGACGTCGAAGGTGCCACCGCCCAGGTCGTACACGAGGATCTTCTGATCCAACCCCCGGTTGAAGCCGTAGGCGAGCGCCGCCGCGGTGGGCTCGTTGACGATGCGCTTGACGTTGAAGCCCGCGAGCTTGCCCGCCTCCTTCACCGCCTGGCGCTGGCTGTCCGTGTAGTACGCCGGCACGGAGATGACGGCCTCGTCGATGGGGCCACCCAGGAACTGCTCGGCGATCGTCTTGAGCTGCTTGAGGATGAAGCTGGAGACCTCGGGCAGCGTGTAGATGCGCCCGCCCAGCGACACCGCCGCGTCACCGTCCGGGGCCTCGACGATGTCGTACTTCAAGTAGCCCTTCAGGTCGTCGACGACCTTCGACTGGTACTTGCGGCCGATGAGGCGCTTGGTCCCGTAGAGCGTGTTCTTCGGGTTGGTGACCATCTGATCCTTGGCCACGCCACCCACCAGCAGCTCGCCCTTGCCGGACAGCGCCACCACCGAGGGCAGGACCAGGTTGCCTCGGTCCGTGGGGACGATCTTCGGGATGCGGTTCTTCACGGACGCGACCAGGGTGTTGGTCGTTCCCAGATCTATCCCGATGATGCGAGGTCTATCCGCCATGATGGAGAACCCCTCTGTATCACGTCAGGAGCCGGGTTGCGCAGTTCTCGTCTCGACGATGAGCCGGTCATAGGGCGCCTCCTCGCCCGCCGGCAGCTCCTCGATGAAGCGGGAAAGCCGGAGGATCGCCCGCTCGCCTCCTCGCAGTACCGCGGAGATCGGGTAGCACAACGCCAGCTCATCCTTCGCCCGGGTGGCCGCCACGTAGAAGAGCCGGCGCTCCTCTTCCTCCTCGTCCGGCGTCTGGGCCGCCCCAGGCAGCGGGAAGCGGCCCTCGGCCAGCGAGATGACGAAAACCGCCTGCCATTCCAGGCCCTTGGATTGGTGCACGGTGGAGAGCGTGAGGCTCTCCGCCGGGGGCTCGCCCGTCGCTTCCCGAGCCGAGAATTCGGCCACCAGGGCGATTTCCGACAGGAAGCGCGGCAGCTCCTCGAAGCGCGCCGCGAACTCCGCCAGCCGCCGGATGTCGTCCTCGCGCCGCTCCTCTTCCGGGAACTCCGTCCGCAGGTACTCGGCGTAGCCTCCCGCGAGGATGTCCTGGATCATCTGCCCCGGTGTCAAATTCGACCCAGGGGCCCCCAGCCGCGCCAGGAGTTGGATCAGCCGGCCGAAACCCGGGGCGGCCTTCCGGGGAAGCTCGCCTGGATTTCGGGGCGGGCCAGGCCCTCCACGAGGGACAGCTCCGGAGGCAGGGCGAGCAGTGCCTCCCAGAGGGCCTCGGCCTTGGCCGGACCGATGCCGGGCACCAGCTTGACGATGCGCTTGAGGGCCAGCTCGTCGCGCGGATTGCCCGCCAGCCGCAGGTGGGCGAGCACGTCCTTCACGTGGATCTGCTCGAAGAAGCGCACGCCCGAGCGCACCCGGAAGGGGATGCCCCGGCGGACCAGCTCGAGCTGCAGCTCGAGGGAGTGGCTGTGAGCGCGGTAGAGCACCGCCATCTGCTCCAGCGGCATGCCTCCGTCACGCAGCTCGAGCACCCGCTGGGCCACGAAGGCGGCCTGCTGATCCAGGTCCAGGGTGGACACCAGCACCGGCACCGGCCCCGGGGGACGCGAGGAGATGAGCTGCTTGGAGAACTGGCGCTGGTTGAGCGAGATGGAGGCGTTGGCCAGCCGGAGGATCTCCGGCGTCGAGCGGTAGTTGCGGGTGAGCGGGTAGATGCCGCAGCCCGGGTAGCGCTTGGGGAAGTCGATGATGTTGGTGAAGTCCGCGCCCCGGAAGCTGTAGATGGACTGGCAGTCGTCGCCCACCACCGTGAGGTTGCGGCGCTCGCCGACGAGCAGATCCACCAGATCTCCCTGCAACCGGTTGGTGTCCTGGTACTCGTCCACCAGCACGCAGTGGAAGCGCTCCACGAGCTGCTCGCGGATGAGGGGGTTGTCGACGAGCAGCCGCTTGAGCAGCACCAGCAGATCATCGAAATCCATCAGGTGCATGCGCCCCTTGCGCTCGGCGAAGCGGCGCGTCACCGCGAGCACCTCCTCGGCCAGGGGCAGGAACTGCGGCCGGCGCTCCACCAGCACCTTGGCCACCGAGAGCTGCAGGTTGGCGGCCATGGAGACCATGTCCAGCACCACCTCGGCCTTGGGGAAGCGCCGCTCGCGGGGCAGCTTGCGCTCGGCGATGCAGGAGGACATCAGGTCGCGCGCGTCCTCGCGATCCAGCACCGTGAAGTCGCGCGAGAAGCCGATGACCCCCGCGTGCTGGCGCAGCAGCACATGCGCCGCGTGGTGGAAGGTGCCACTGAGCAGCTTGCGCACGTCCGCGAAGGCCCCGGCCAGCTCCTCCACCCGCCGCGTCATCTCCCGCGCGGCCTTGTTGGTGAAGGTGAGCAGCAGCACGCCCTCGGGAGGAATGCCCCGCTCCAGCAGCCGCGCCACCCGGAACGTCAGCGTGCGCGTCTTGCCCGAGCCCGCACCCGCGATGACCAGCACCGGCCCCTCCCCCGCCTCCACCGCCAGCAACTGCTCCTCGTTGAGCAACCGCTCATAATCGATGCGCGGCGAGGAAGCCGCCGTCGCGGCGTTCAGCGTGTACGTGCGGGTGGCCATGGAAGGCTCACTCTACTGGTCGGTCTGACCTGTCGGATCGGATGGGTCTCCCCTCGGAGAGAATACCTGTTCAGTGGGTCTGGAGCGCCGTGAGCCGGGCGGCGGCCTCGGCGCGGACCTCCGGGGAGGGATCCCTCTCCCGGGCCACCTCGAGCAGCAGCGGCGCCAGCTTCGGCAGCTTCGTCCCCACCGCGCGCAGCGCCTCGCGGCGCTCGGACACACCGCTCTCCAGGCGCTCGCGCACCGCGTCGTCTCCACACGTGCGCGCCCCGGGCGATCGCTCGCGCAGCAGCAGCTCCGCGTCCGCCAGCCGCGCCTCCGCCAGCTTCAGTGCCTCCGATGCCGTGATCGCGAAGCCGTCCAGGTCCTCGGGGAACTCGGTGTTCGTCTTCCGGGCCCGGGCAATGGCCTCCGACGCGATGCGCGCGTTGTCCACCGCCGCGCAGAGCTGCCGCGCCGCCGCCAGGGGCACGTTCCCCTCGGGGGAGATCGACTCCTCGCGCGCCACCCGCAGTGCCCACAGCGCCAGTTGCCGCGCCGCCACCGCCGCCGAGAAGGACTGGCGCCGCTCCTCACGGAGCTGCACCCAGCGCCGCAGCACCACCGGGTCCGGATCCTCCGGCATGAAGGCCCGCTGGTACTCGGTGGACGCCTCGCCCAGCCGCCCCGAGAGGTCCAACAGCGCCGCCATGGACAGGTACAGCTCCGGGCTGCCCGCCTTCTCGCGCAGCGACTCCAGCCGCACCGCCACCTCGTAGTCCGCCACCGGCTTGGGCAGCGCGGCCAGCACCGTCCGCAGCCCGTCCAGCGCCCGCTGCCGCACGAGCGGGTTGCGCCCCGCGCGGAACGTCTCCAGCAGGGGATCCACCGCCTTCACCGACACGTGCTGGCCCAGCTCCTCCGCCGCCTGCCACCGGTCCATCGGGTCCGGCGACAGCAGCGCGCTGCGCAGATCCTCGATGCTCCGCAGGTAGTGCCCCACCTGCGCGGACTGGGCCAGGGGCTCGGGGCTGCGCAGCGCCACGCGCTCGGCACGGGCCCGCGCCAGGCGCGCCGGGAAGGCCTTCAGCTTCGGCCCCAGCGGGTGCCCCGCCACGCGCGCCTCCGCCTCCTCCAACAGCCCCGAGACGAGCAGCCCCTCCACCTCCAGCTCCAACAGCCGCACCTTCGCCTGCTCGCGGTAACGCCCCGCCTGGAAGTCCCGCAGGTACGCGAAGAGCTGCCCCGCCCCGGCCGCCTCCGCCCGCGCGAAGCTCTCGTCATCCAGCCGCGACTCCACCTGCAGGCGCCGCGGATCATCCGGCGACTCGCGCAGGTACTCGCGAAGCTGCTGCGTGTCCTTCGTCGTGGACACCTCCTTCAGCTCCGCCTCCTTCAAGAGCCGCTGCGCCTCCTCGCGCTGCGCCCCGTCCGGATGATCCCTCAGGAACTGCCGCAACGCCGCCGCCGTGCCCGCCTCCTTCGCCGCGTTGAAGCGCAGGCCCTCCAGCAGCGCCCGGGCCGCCCGCGCCTGCGGTGCCTCCGGGTTCGCCTCCAGGAAACGCTTGTAGGCCAGCACCGTGTGCAGCTTCGAGGCCTCCTCGAACTCCAGCTCGGTGACGCGCACCTCGATGGCCTCGGCGTCGTCTCCCACGGGGTACTCGCGCAGGAAGGCGCGGTAGGCCTCCAATGTGTCGGCGTCCCGCGCCCGCTGGTACGCCCGGGGCGCGCCACAGCCGGTCAGCAGCAACAGCAGGGAGAGGGCTCGGAGCTTGCGCATCACCGCAGAATTACCACCACGCCCCGGGGTGAAAAACCCAAGCCTCCACGTCTGCCTGGTTGGGTAGGTTTTTTGACGACACCCCCGGTCGGCCCGACCATCGGCCCTGGACTCGCTACAGGGAGGTCGCGACATGAGGCTCTGCGTGCTGCTCGCCGGACTGCTGGTGATGACCGGATGCGCCACCGGCAGGCCCATGGGCGGGAGCGTGATCGCCCGGAGCTACCGCTACAGCCCGCTGACGCCCGCCGCCGCGCCCAAGGCGCCGCTGAGCGTGGTCGCCGCCCCCTCGCCTGCCCCCCGGAAGCAGGTGCGCCCTCCCCCGCCTACCGCCCGCCGCGAGGACGTGCTGGCCATCGCGAGGGAGCTCGTGGGCAGCCGCAAGGTGAAGGTCGCCGGGCGCACGTGGCCGGATGACTGCACCGGCTTCGTCGAGGGCGTGTACGCCCGCGCCGGGGTCTCCTTCCGCGGCGCCGGGGTGTCCGGGGACAACGGCGTCACCGCGCTCTACCGCTATGCCCGGGACCATGGCCGCGTGTTCACCCGGGGCAAGCCGAAGCCGGGGGACCTCGTGTTCTTCCGCGAGACGTATGACCAGAACCGCGACGGGCGCCGCAACGACGGGCTCACCCACGTGGGGCTGGTGGACGAGGTCGCCAGCGATGGCACCGTCGTCGTCATCCACCGGGTGAAGCGGGGCGTGGTGCGCTACCGGATGAACCTCGCGAAGCCGAGCCTGCGGAGGGATCCGCGCACGGGCGAGGTGCTCAACGACATGCTGCGGGTGCCCGGAGCGGGAAAGATGCCCGTGCTGACCGGGCAGCTCTTCGCCTCCTACGGCTCCGTGCTGCCCGAGTCCAAGCCCACGAAGTCCACGGCCGTGGCCCGGCGGTAGACGCCGGGCCCCTGCCCTCGCCCCTCACGCCAGCCGGGCGAGTGACTCCTTCGTGAAGTCCTGCAGCTCGCCGTGGCGATCCTCGCGCACCTTCCGGGCCCACTGGGCATCGGACAGGAGCGCGCGGCCCACCGCCACGAGATCGAACTCCTCGCGCTCCAGACGGCGCAGCAGGTTGTCCAGCGACGCGGGCTTGGAGCTCTCGCCCCGGAAGGCCGCCGTGAACTCGCCGCTCAGCCCCACCGAGCCGACCGTGATCGTCGGCTTGCCGGTGAGCTTCTTGGCCCAGCCAGCGAAGTTGAGCTCCCGAGCCCTCGAACTCCGGCTCCCAGAACCGGCGCTGCGAGCAGTGCAGGATGTCCGTGCCGGCCTCGACGAGCGGCGTGAGCCACGCCGTCATCTCATCGGGCGTCCGGGCGAGCTTGACGGTGAAGTCCTGCTGCTTCCACTGGGACAGGCGCAGGATGATGACCATCTCCTTGCCCACGGCGGCGCGGATGGACTTCACCACCTCGGCGGCGAACCGGGAGCGCTCGGCGAGCGTGGCCCCTCCAAAGGCGTCGGTCCGAGTGTTCGTGCCGGACCAGAAGAACTGGTCGAGCAGGTAGCCGTGCGCGCCGTGGATCTCCACCACGTCGAAGCCCAGCCGCTTCGCGTCCGCCGCCGCCTTGCCGAAAGCGGCGATGGTGTCGGCGATGGCCTCGTCCGTCATCGGCTCGGTGAAGCGCTTGCCCGGAGAGGACAGGCCGGAGGGAGCATCCACCGGAGGCGGCGCGACCCAGGTGCTCATGGGATTGCGCGCCGAGCCCACGTGCCAGAGCTGGGGGCCCATCTTCCCGCCCGCGGCGTGCACCTCGTCGATGACGCGCTTCCAGCCCGCCAGTGCCCGCTCCCCATGGAAGTCGGGCACGTTGGGATCATTCTTGGCCGAGGGCCGGGCCACCACCGTCCCCTCCGAGAGGATGAGGCCCACGTCGCCCTCGGCCCGGCGGCGGTAGTACGCGGCGACCTCGGGCGTGGGGACACCTTCCGGAGAGAACGAGCGCGTCATGGGCGCCATGACGATGCGGTTCTTCAGCGTCAGCGACTTATGGGTGAAGGGGCGGAACAGGGAATCTGCGGCCATCGGGGGGAACTCCGGGGGCGAAGCGTTCAGAAGCCGCTGATTAACCGGTCCGCTTCCCGTGGGCATGGAGAAGTGAGGATCCGTCAGGGCCTCCCGCACAGGGAGTGAAGGGATGGGACTCCCCGAGGGAGGCACCACAACTCGTGGTGCATGACAGTCGCCAGGAGGCCTCGTTGTTCCTCGTGGACGGCTGGGAGATCCTTCCGGGGCGCCGTTCCCCTCCGGCGTGCCCCTGAAGGAGCCGCCACCGATGTCGCTGCGTACTTTCGTGAAGAAGGCCCTGCCCTGGCTCGCGTTCGCCCTGGCGATCGTTGCCCTCGGCTATACGTGGAACTGGGCCCTCGCGAAGGCTTCCGCTCGCCACCGGATGCACCACGCCTTCAGCACCGGCACCACGAAGTACATCCTCGGCCTGTGCCCGAGCACCCCGCTCGTGGACGACATGCCGCTGTGGGCCAGCGACATGCGCGCCCGCTGCCAGGTGAACCAACCCCACTGGGGCAGCGTGGATCAAGGCGCTCCCCCCGAACTCGACCTCGAGAACAGCTCGACGTGGGAATCCATCCAGCTCCTCTCCAGGCTCCTGCTGGAGATCTCCCCGGGCAAGCTGGTGTCACTGGTATCGCTGGTCGTCATCTCGCTGGCGGGAGTCCTGGGCCTGCAACGGCGGGGCTGGCTCGGCCGCCAGGGCCTCACCCTGCGCGTCGCCCGGGGTGCCGCCCTGTCGATGCTCGCCGTCGTCATGTTCGCGCTGAGCGTCTCGCTCGTGCTGCTCGACGAGCAGGAGACGCTGACGATGTGCCAGATCACGGGCAGCACCTACGCCAACCTGCTCTCCATCGACGCGCGCTGCTCGCAACAGACGACGCTGCTGCGCGACACCCAGGCGCTGCTCGAGCAGAAGAAGGACGAGCTGGATGCCCGCGCCCGGGAGCTGGAGGATCTCAAGCAGGAGATCGCCTCGCTGGGCGTGATGCGGGACGCGCTGGGCTCGTTCCAGACGGAGCTGAAGAGTCAGAGCGAGAGCACCCAGCAGCTCATCATGGCCGTCACCGGCGCCACGCTCGAGGGCATCAGCAAGGCGGTGGACCCGCTCCAGAAGGACGTGAAGGGGCTGGATGCGTCGCTCAAGACGGACCTGACGGACTTCAAGAACGGCCTGCGCGGCGAGCTCCAGGGGGACCTGAAGACCCTGGTGCGCGGCGAGCTGAAGGCCGCCCTGAAGGACGAGGGACTCGAGGAGCTCATCCGGCGCGAGGTGCGGGCGGCGGTGCGGGAGGACGTCCGCGCGGTGGTGCGCGGGGAGCTGCAGGACTCCCTGAAGACGGTGGTGGCGGCGAGCCACGTGTCCGCACCGGCGCCCAAGCAGGCGGCGCCTCCGGCCCCCCGGAAGCCCTCGGAGCCCGCCCCCAAGGCCGCGAAGAACACGAGCTACCCCGCCCCCGCCAAATCCGCCGCGCCCGAGGGCAAGAAGCCCACCACAGCGCCCCAGGGCAAGCGCTGACTCAACCCTTCCAGCGGAACGGGAAGGCGAGCTGCTTGAGGAAGCCATCCGGCACGTAATCACCGAGCACGCCGTAATCGCTCGGCCACTCGCGGTCGCTCTTCACCGCGGTGCCAAACAGGTAGTCGAGGAAGGCGTAGTGGGCCGCGTAGTTCCGATCGAGCGCTTCCTGATCCTGGCTGTGATGCCAGTGGTGGAAGTTGGGGGTGACGATCAGATAGCGCAGCGGCCCGAGCCGCACGCTCACGTTGGCGTGGTTGAACACGGCCTGGAAGCCCACCACGACGATGTAGGCGTCAATCACTTCCTTGCTGAAACCGAGCACGTAGATGGGCGCCAGGATCAGCGTGCGGGTGAGCAGCAATTCGAGGATGTGCTGCCGCGAGCCGGCCAACCAGTCCATGCTCTTCGCGCTGTGGTGCACGGCGTGCAGGCGCCAGAGGAAGGGCACCTCGTGGTAGGCGCGGTGCGTCCAGTACTGCACCAGGTCGGCCACCAGGATGATGAGGAACAGCTCCACGAAGAAGGGCAGCTCCTTTACCCATTCCTGCACGCCGCCGCGCACGGCCCAACCAAACAGCTTGTGCACCAGCAGGTTGGTGGCCAGCAGGACGAAGCCCACCACCATGTGGTTGACGATGAAGTGGTGGAAGTCGGTCTGCCACTCGGCGCGGAACACCGCCTGCCGCCGGAGCGGGAACAGCTTCTCGACGAAGATGAAGATCAGGCTCGAGCCCAGCAGATCGAGAATGAACCAGTCCAGGCCGATGTAGGGGGTGTGGTCGGCGAAGTCGTTGACCGGCACCTTGTGCCCTCCCATGAGGGCCGCCACCGCCACCGCCAGGAAGGCCCAGGCCGACAGCCAGCGCACCCGCCCCAGCACGATGTTGCCAAGAGAGATACCGCCCGCGACCACCATGGCCCCGAACAGCACCTGCCGCATCAAGGCCACGTCGTAGCTGCGGCGCAGCTCCGGCGTGGTCAGGTAGGCCGGAAAGTGGAAGGCCAGCACGCCCAGCAGGCAGAGGAGGCCGAGGATCAGGGCGAAGACACCGGAGACGACGCCGACTCCGCGCGGCAGGTGGCCGTGGGACTCGGACAGCCGGTTGAGTTTTTCGAGCATGGAGACCAGACGAGAGGAAGGGCTCCTCGACTATGACAGGGCCCATGGGTGCCCTCCAACTCCTGCGCCAGAACCGCGCGTTCCGCTCCCTGTGGTTCGCGCGCGTCATCTCCTTCGCCGGGGATTCGCTCAGCCTGGTCGCGCTCATGCTCCACGTCGCCAGCACCACGGGCCAGGCCCTCGCCGTCTCCTTGCTGCTGCTCGCCGGTGACTTCGCTCCCGCGCTGTTGAGCCCGCTCACCGGGGCGATCAGCGACCGGTTCAACCTCAAGCGGGTGATGATCTCCTGCGAGCTGCTCCAGGGCGCGCTCCTCCTCCTCATCGCGCTCGCGCTGCCACCCCTGCCGCTGTTGCTGGTGTTGGTGGCGGCCCGTGCGATCGCCGGACACGTGTTCCTCCCCGCCTCCCGCGCGGCGGTGCCGGCCCTCGTGCCCGGCGATACGCTGGAGACCGCGAACTCCACCCTCGGCTTCGGGACGAATGCCTCCGAGGCCCTCGGTCCGCTCCTCGCGGCGGCGCTGTTTCCCCTCGTGGGCATCCGTGGCGTGCTCCTCGCCGACGCCGCTTCGTTCCTCGTCTCGGCGGCGCTGCTGGCCTCGGTTCCCTCGCTGCCGCCCGCTTCCTCCGGGGAGAAGGACCGGCCGTCACTCCTCCAGGACGCGAGGATCGGTCTCGGCTACATCCTGTCCGCCCCCGCCGTCCGGGTCATCGCCCTGGGCTTCTTCGCCGTCGTCATGTTCAACGGCGTCGATGATGTCGCCCTGGTGCTCCTGGCCAAGGACACACTCCACGCCGGTGACTCGGCGGTCGGGCTTCTCCTGGGCGCTGTCGGGCTCGGGCTGCTGGCCGGTTATGCGCTGCTGGCGCGTCATGGCTCGCGCGCATCCATGGTGGTGCTGCTGGTCCTCGGGTTCGCCGTGAGCAGCGTCGGCAACCTCTTCACCGGGCTGGCCTGGGCCGTCTCCGCCGCGTTCGCCATGCAGGCCGTGCGGGGGGCCGGCATCGCGGCCATGGACGTCGCCACCAACACCCTGCTCCAGCGCCTCGTCCCTCCCGAACTGCTCGGCCGCGTCTTTGGCAACCTCTACGGCGCCATTGGCGTCGCCGCCGCGCTGTCCTACGTTGGCGGTGGGCTGTTGCTCGATGCCACCTCGGCCCCGGTGACGTTGGTGATCGCCGGTGCCGGGGGCACGGTGGCCACCCTGCTCACGGCGTTCGCACTCCCGGCCGCGCTACGCCGCCGGGCGCCTTAGGGCGGTTCCTCGCCCGGCGCCTCGTCCGCATCCACTCCCTTCCAGTCCGGAGACTGGACCTGGGAGATGATCTCCCGGGCCTCGGTGAAGCCGGAGTCCAGGGCCAGCGCCTGCTCGAAACACTCCAGCGCCAGGGCGTCCTGCCGCAGGCGCAGGTGGCACATTCCCTGGTTGAAGTACGTGGCCGGATCCAGGCCGCCCACCCGCAGCGAGTGATCGAAGAACGTCAGGGCCTCCGCCGGGCGGTCCATCACGTACAACAACATCCCCAGGTGGAAGGCCAGATCCTCCTCCTCCCCGCCGAGCGGATAGTCCGTCTCCCACACCTGCTGGATGGCCCAGCACACCTCCTGCCGCAGCGGCTCGCTCGCGGACTCGGCCTGGTCCATCCACTCGGAGAAGGCCGCCATCAGCACGCCGGAGTCCCAGCCGCTCCAGCGCAGGACCGCCAGGAGCTCCTCCAACGTCCTCCCCTCGAAGGGCTGCTCCATCCGCTTGAGCAGGGTGGAGTAGTCGTCCGGCCCCGAGCGCTCGATGAACTCCTCGTAGGCCAGCTCCGTCTCGCCATGACCGTCCGGCGGTTGGCCCAGGAGGAAGGCGCCCACGTGCAGGCTCGCGTGGCGGTGGATGGGCCGCAGCACGTGGCCGTCCCGGAGCCGGAAGTACCGGCCGATGGCGTCATAATTCACCATCAGCGAGAAGGCGCCTCCGTGCCGCACCAGACTCACCCCGGACGAGCGATCGCTCAGCTCGTCCTCGCTGGCGTGGCCCTTGTCTCCGGACAGCAGCAGCAGGCGGTCCCCCGCGAGCCGTTGCAACCGGCGCAGGCACCGCAGCGCGCCGGAGGGAAACAGCAACGTCACGTCGTCCAGCCGCTCCCGGTAGTCCTCCAGGATGCCGTCCAGCTCCGCGTCCCCATAGCAGGCGCCCCGCACCTCGTGGTCCTCGAAGGACACCGTCGCCCGCTCCAGGAAGTCCTTCGCTTCCACCTCGGACCCGGGCCGCGGCGAGGAGACGGAGACGAGACACTCGTGGAGCACGCCGTCGCGCAGGGTGAAGGCGTCCTGCGGAAGGCTGTCGAAGAAGTAGTTGGCCACCACCGCGATCGGATTGGCCACCGTGCCCGGCGCCAGGACGGTGCCCGCGCGGCGGAGCACCAGCTCCTCGTCGCGCTCGGCATCGAAGCGGGCCACGTCCAGCAGGCCCTCCTCCAGGAAGGGCTGGAGCCGCGGATGGGACAGCCAGAACTCGAGGTTGCGCTCGGACAGGTCCGTCATCACGTACCGGAAGGCCACGTCCCGGAGCTGCGAGCGTGCGTGCAGCCGGCGGAAGGCCTCCAGGAAGTGGAAGGCGAAGCGCCCCGTCCCGGCCCCGAGCTCGAGGAGATAGAAGGGCTGGCCCGGCTCCGGCGCCGCGAGCCGTCCTGTCTCTCCCCGGGACGCCGCGCACCAGTCCCGCATCCAGCCGAGCACCACCTGCGCATAGGCCCGGCTGATGACGGGGTTGCTGGTGATGAAGTTGGGGATATGTGCCTGGCGCCAGGCTTCGATGCCCTGCTGCTCGTAGAAGGCCCGCTGGCACCTCCACAGCAGGGAGCGCGACAGGCGTTGGTTTTGTTCGAGCACGAACCGGGGCGGATCCACCCGGGGCACCGTCCCACCTGCGGTGGGGAGCGTCAAGCGAGACGACGGGAGAGGGGCCCTGCCGCGCCCCTCTCCCCCACTGCTACGACGACGAGGGCACCCGGGCCGTGCGATCCCACGCGGCCCGCTGCGTGTTGCGCAGGAACCGCCAGAAGCCCACGACGATCGCCAGGTTCATCGTCACGAAGTAGTAGGCCACCGAGGCCACCCTGCGCGCCGAGCCCTTCAGCAGCCCCTTCTTCCCCAGGTACGCCAGCGCGTAGAACAGCACCTGCCCCGCCAGCGTCAGCTTGTAGAGAGGGCTGCTCAGCAGGAAGAGGTTGGCCACCAGCGCCAGCGCCATCAGCGCCGGAGCGCACCAGCGCAGCAGCTTGTGCGACCAGAACGCGAACGCCGGGAAGCCCGACAGCGGCGAGAGCAGCCCCGGCACCATCCTCAGGCTCTGGAAGTTGCCCGCCGCGATGCGCGCGCGCCGGCCGAACTCCTTGTCGTAGTCCTCCGTCGTCTCCTCGTGCGCCACCGCCTCGGGCTCGTAGACGACCTTGTAGCCCTTCTCGAGAATCCGCAGCGGAATCACGAAGTCGTCCACGATCGTCGACGGCGGCAGCGCGTTGAACAGCGAGCGCCGGATGGCGTACAGGCCCCCGTTCGCCCCCACCACCGCACCCCGCTTGCCCTCGTAGAACTTGATGAGCGACTCGTAGGTCCAGTACGTGCTCTCCTCGTACTCGGCCTTCGTCGGGTTGTAGAGCCGCAGCTGCCCGCACACCGCCCCCACCTCGGGGTCCTCGAAGTGCCGCACCAGCCGCTGCACCGCCTCCGGCTCGATCATCGTGTTCGCGTCCGAGAGCAGCACGATGTCGCCCTTGGCCATCGGGATGCACCGGTTGAGCACCGACGTCTTGCCCCCGCGCGGCGCCGCGGACAGCCGCACCCGCTCGTCCGTGCACTGCTGCACCCGCTCATCCGTCCCGTCCGTCGAGCCGTCCGAGCCGATCAGCACCTCGAAGCGCTGCGCCGGATAGTCCAGCGCCAGACTGTTGCGCAGCTTCTCGTCGATGCAGCTCGCCTCGTTGTAGGCCGCCACCACCAGGCTCACCCGGGGCAGCTCGCTCGCCTGCTGCCCATCCCTGCGCCGGTTCGCCCCCGAGCGCATGTAGCGCACGTTGTGCAGCACCTGCGCCACCCCATCCAGGGCGAACAGCACCACCGGGTAGAGAAAGTACGTGTGCACCAACAACACCGCGGCACACCAGAACACCAGCTCCGCCATCACCCCTGCCTCCCCGACCGTCCACACGTTGGTCCGGACACGTTGACCCAGGCCACGGCAAAGCAAGGCACATACCGCTGCCCGGAAGGGCACCTGTCCTCCGGGGCGAGATCGCAAGCGCCTGGATCAGGCCGGGAAGTGGGAAACTCTTTTCCCTCCCAGGGGGCAGGAATTACACCCCCGGGTCAGGGGGCGGGGCTGGCCTCGGCCGGGGGCGCCGCCGGGGTCTCCTGCCCGGGGGCCTGCGTGGCCTCGGGAGAAGTGGACTCGGGGGCCGGGGTGGGCTCGGGAGCGGGGGTGGGCTCGGGAGCCGGCGGGGTCTTGGGCTCCGCCGCCTGCCGCTCCAACTCCTCGGCGTGCACATGGAGCTGCTGGGCCAGCTCGTGCTTGGGGTTGAGGGTGATGACGGTGTCCAGCAGCGTCCTGGCGGTGGCCGGATCCTTGCGCATCAGGGCGATGCGCGCCTCCAGCATGTAGACGCGCAGGAAGGTACTGTCCGCCTCGCGCATGCCCGTCAGCGACCGGAGGGCCCCGTCGACATAGGCCGCCTCGGGGTTGGCGGAGTTGAGCACGAACTCGGCGATGGTCAGCGCGCTCCAGTCGCGCAGCCCCGCCTGGGCGAGCTGCACGGCCAGGGTGAGGGACTCGCTCGCGCCCATGACGCCCGTCATCAGGGCACGGGCCCGGAGACGCGACAGGGCCGGCTCCGGATCCTCCTTCTCGGGCGCCGACGCGAGCTGCTTCAAGATCTGCACGGCCTCCTTCGAGAGCACCGCGCTGCGCTCCTCGACCGGAGTCAGGGTCCGCTCCAGCTCGCGCAGCTTGTCCTCCAGGTTGTTGGCGCGGCTCTGCCAATCGGCGGGCGTCCGGGCCAACCGGAGGCGGGCGAGCTCGGTCCTCAGCCACTCCGCCTTCTGCCGGTACGTGGCCATCCGGACCTGGGTGTCATCCAGGTGCATGGCGAGCGCGATGCCCACCTCCGCCAGGAGATCGACGCTCTGGGGATTCGTGGCCGACAGGGACTTCAACCGGGAGACGGCCTCTTCCTTCGAGGCCGCGTCGTCCCGCCGCAACAGCGCCAGCGCTTCGTCCCGGGCGGCGCGCGCCTCGGGCGGGAGGGCATGGCTCTTCGAGCGCCAGGCCGGCGAGGTCAGGAACGCCGTCAGGGCGAGCACGAGCACGCCGCTCACGATGAGCAGGAGCCGGCTCTTGCCGCCCGCTTCGGGACGCTTGCCGCGGTTCGCGGCCCTGTGGGCGTTCTCCGCGGCCTGCTCGAGCAGCTCCGGCGGCAGATCCAGGGGCTTGGTCAGGCCCGGCCCCGGCGCCCCCGAGGAGGCCCTGTTCTCGGAAGCGCCCTGCTCCGCCATCAGCTCCTCAAGCGGACGGTTCAACTGGACCAGGATCTCCTCGGGCAGCTCGATGGGCGTCGTCGCGGCGACGGCCACCCTCGGCTCGGACGCTGGCGCGCGAGGAGCCGGGGCCGCGGGAGTCTCCGGCGGCGGGTTCCGGGGCTGCAGTCCCGGAGGCTGCGGAGCCTGACCCAGGGGCAGCTCCGGCACGGCGCCGAACACCTGCGTCGTCCCGGTGGGAGCCGGGCCCGCCGCGGGCCTGGGCGCGGGAGCCAGTTGCGGATTGACGCCGAAGGGCGGCGTCGTCGTCGCGGAGGGCGGCCGGGCCGGCTGGGGACGCGGAGCCGCCGGGGGCTCGGGCTGCTCGGTGCCGAGCATCAGGAACTGCGCCGTGGAGGGAGTCGGCGGCGTGCCCTGCGGTGGGTGCGGCTGCTGCACCGCGCCGAACGCCTGGGTCCCCGTGGGAACGGGAGGAGCCGCACCCGCTGGAGGCTTCGCGGCGGGCGGAGGCCTGGCGGCGGGTGGAGGCGGCTTCGCGGCGGGCGCGGGCTTCGCGGCGGGGGCAGACGCGGGCTTCGCGGCGGCGGGTGCGGACGCGGGCTTCGCGGCGGGCGCGGGCTTCGCGGCGGGAGGCACCGAGGGCACCGCGCCAAACGCCTGCGTGGTCTGGGGGGCCGGAGTCCCCGCGGGTTTGGCCACCGGGGCCATGGGAGACACCGAGGGCACCGCGCCAAACGCCTGCGTGGTGTGGGGAGCCGGAGTCCCGGCCGCGGGCGCCTGGGGCCTGGGGGCCACCGGGGCCATGGGAGGCACCTGGGGCACCGCGCCAAACGCCTGCGTCGACGAGGCGGACGGCGGCGTACCGGCTTGGGGCTCACCGAAGAGCAGCGTGGCGTTCAGGTTCGACTGGGTCGCCGGACGCTTCGGGGCCGTCCCGAACACCTGCGTGGTCTGGGGGGCCGCCTGCCCCGGCGGAGCGGCGATGAAGACGTGGCTGCAACGGGTGCACTGCACCGGTACACCCCCGGGGGGAAGCAACCGGGGGTCGAGCGCGTACTGCATCGAGCACTGGGGGCAGGCGATCTCCACACACGGTATCTACCACACGCCCCGGGGCGCTGGCGCCTACCGTAGCTCGGTTGTCGCCTGGAGGGTCTCCAGCCGGGCTGCACCCACGCCCGGCACCTCCGCCACCTGCTCCCACGAGGCGAACCGGCCCTGGGCCTCGCGCGCCTGGACGAGGCGCCGGGCGAGCGAGGCGCCCACCCCGGGGACCTTCGCGAGCTCGGCCTCGGAGACGGCGTTGAGATCCAACCGCTGTCCCAGCATCAGGCGCTGCGGGGCGGAGGGCATGGCGCCCTCACCGCACACCGCGACACCCTGCACCACACGCACCGCGCCGGGCTCACAGTCCAGCGCGGGCGTGGAGTCCGGCCAGCGGCCGCGTGCCAGCACGCCCAGGCCCAACAGCCCGAGCGCGGCCACCGCGAGCGCGCCAGTCCGATTCACCGCTCACCCCGCCGCGGGAGCCTTGTCCAGCCCGAACGCCGTATGCAGCGCCCGGACGGCCAGCTCCGTGTACTTCGACTGGATGAGGCAGGAGACCTTGATCTCCGAGGTGGAGATGAGCTGGATGTTGATGCCCTCGCTGGCGAGGATCTGGAACATCTTCGCCGCCACGCCCGAGTGGTTGCGCATGCCCACGCCCACGATGGAGACCTTGGCCACGTCGCCATCCGTCTCCACGCCGCCGGCGTTGATCTCCTTGGCCACCCGCTCGACGACCTCCTTGGCCTTGACCAGGTCCGTCTTGCCCACGGTGAAGGACAGGTCCGTCTTGCCGTCCTTCGAGGCCGTCTGGACGATCAGGTCCACCACGACGTTCTGCTCGTCGAGCGCGCCGAAGATCCTCGCGGCCACACCCGGGATGTCCGGCACGCCGCTGATGGCGAGCTTCGCCTCGTTCTTGTCGTAGGCGATGCCGCTGACGATCACGTTCTCCATCGACTTGTCCTCCTCACACACCAGAGTGCCCGGGTCGTCCGTGAAGGAGGACTTCACCCAGAGCGGCACCTTGTACTTCATCGCGAACTCGACCGAGCGGATCTGCAGGACCTTGGCCCCCACGCTGGCCAGGTCGAGCATCTCCTCATAGGAGATGCGCTCCAGCTTGCGCGCCGCGGGGCACACGTTGGGGTCGGTCGTGTAGACGCCGTCCACGTCCGTGTAGATCTCACAGGCATCGGCCTTGAGCGCCGCGGCCAGTGCCACCGCCGTGGTGTCCGAGCCGCCGCGCCCCAGGGTGGTGACGTTGCCCTGCTCGTCCTGGCCCTGGAAGCCGGCCACCACCACGATGTGCTTCTGTTTGAGCGCCTCGACGATCTTCTCCGCGTCGATGCGTTTGATGCGGGCCTTGGAGAAGATGCTGTCGGTGACGATCTGCACCTGGTGGCCGAGGAAGCTGGTAGCCAGGCCTCCCTGCGCCTGGATGGCCATGGCCACCAGACCGATGGAAACCTGCTCGCCGGTCGCCACCACCACATCCTGCTCGCGCTCGCTCGGCCGGTCGGTGATCTGCGCGACGAGCTTCAACAGGCGGTTGGTCTCTCCGGACATGGCGGAGACGACGACGACCACGTCGTGCCCGGCCTTCTGGGCGGCGATGCAGCGGCGCGCCACGTTCTTCATCCGCTCGGTGTCACCGACCGAGGTTCCGCCGTACTTCTGGACGATCAAGGCCACGTTGGCTGGTTCCTCCTGGAACGGCGCGTCAAGCTAGTGAGGTGGCCCCCCGGCTGTCAAAAGCTCCCTGAGCGGACGGGCTGCACACTGCCACCTGTTGGGATATAGGGTGCGCCCCGCAGTCCCGCCGCACCCGTTGCCTGGAGCCCCCGACATGTACCGCCCCCGCCTTCTGATCGATGGAGACACCCTCCGGCTGGAGGAGATTCTGCAGGTTGCCCGTAACGAGGCGATCGTGCAGCTCACGCCCGAGTCCGAGGCCTGCGTCAAGGCCTCGCGCGAGCTGGTGGAGCGCGTGGCCGCCGGGGATGCCCCCGCCTACGGCATCAACACCGGCTTTGGCACCCTGGCCGAGGTGCGCATCGACAAGAAGGACCTGCGCGAGTTGCAGCGCAACCTCATCCTCTCGCACGCGGCCGGCGTGGGCACCCCCATGTCCCTGCCCGAGGCGCGCGCCCTGCTGCTGCTGCGGTGCAACGTGCTGGCCAAGGGCTTCTCGGGCATCCGTCTGGAGACGCTGCAGCTCGCGCTGGACATGCTGAACAAGGACGTGGTGCCGGTGGTGCCCGAGCGCGGCAGCGTGGGCGCCTCGGGAGACCTGGCGCCGCTGGCGCACCTGGCGCTCGTCTTCATCGGCGAGGGCGAGGCCTTCTTCCAGGGCCAGCGGATGCCGGCCCGGCAGGCGCTGGAGCGCGCGGGGCTGAAGCCGGTGGTGCTGGAGGCCAAGGAGGGCCTGGCGCTCGTCAACGGCACCCAGGCCATGTGCGCCGTGGGCACCCTGCTCCAGCTTCGCGCCGAGATGCTCACCACCGTGGCGGACATCGCCGGCTCCATGACGCTGGAAGGCCTGCTGGGCAGCCACAAGCCCTTCATCCCCGAGATTCAGGAAGTGCGCCCCCACGAGGGCCAGAAGGAGTGCGCGGCCCACCTGCTGAAGCTGCTCGCGGGCAGCGATCTGGTGGAGACGCACGTCAACTGCAGCAAGGTGCAGGATCCGTATTCGCTGCGCTGCATGCCGCAGGTGCATGGCGCGGCTCGCGAGGGGATCGCCTTCGCGCGGCGCATCCTCGAGGTGGAGGTGAACAGCGCCACGGACAACCCGCTCGTCTTCGTGGACAGCGGCCGCATCGTCTCGGGAGGCAACTTCCACGGCCAGCCCATCTCGCTGGCCATGGACGTGACGGCGATGGCGCTCACCCAGCTCTCCTCCATCAGCGAGCGGCGCGTGGAGCAACTGGTGAACCCGGCGCTGTCCAACCTGCCGCCGTTCCTGGCGAAGAACTCGGGATTGAACTCGGGCTTCATGATCGCCCAGGTGACGAGCGCGGCGCTGGTGGCCGAGTCGCGCGTGCTGTGCCACCCGGCCTCGGTGGACTCGATTCCGTCCTCGGCGGGCCGCGAGGACCACGTGTCCATGGGCATGACGGCGGCGCTCAAGGGCCGGCAGGTGGCGGACTTCACGCGCACGTGTCTGGCCATCGAGATTCTGGTGGCGAGCCAGGCGCTGGACTTCCGGCTGCCGGTGAAGGCGGGCCGGGGGCCTCGCGCCGCGCACGAGCTGGTGCGCAGCCGCGTGCCCACCATGGAGAAGGACCGGGAGCTCCACCGCGACATCGAGGCCGTCTGCGAGCTCATCGACTCCGGTGAGCTGCTGCGCGCCGTGCGCGCCGCCACGGCGTAGTCACACGGCACGGGCCTGGGGGCGCACCTGTCTCTTTGGAGCTTGGACCTCGCCAACACGGTAGACTCCGAGGCCATGAGAGTTCGCCCTCACGTTCGCCGGCTCCTGCTGCCGCTCCTGCTGCTGTCTGGTCCCGGCTTGTCCGGGTGCCGGAGCGAGCCCGAGCAGACGCCCCAGCAGAAGGCGCTCCAGAAGGCGAGCCAACGGCTGTTGGAGACGCGGGAGTGCGCCGGCTGTGAACTCTCGGGCGCCATGCTCGAGGGGGCGAACCTGGAAGGGGCTCGCCTCGCGGGTGCGACGCTGGAGGGCGCGAAGCTGGCCCGGGCCCGTCTGGGCAAGGCGGACCTGAGCGGCGCCAACCTGTCAGGCGCCGATGCACGGGGAGCCGACTTCCGCGGAGCGCGGGTCGATGACGCATGGTTCTCGGACATGCAGTTGCAGGGCGCTCTCCTGGAGGGGCTCGATCTGCGCGCCGTGAAGGGACTGCCCTCGGCCAACTTCGAGGGGGCCAACCTCCGCGGCATCAACCTGGAGGAAGCGGGCTTCTATGGCGTGAGCGGGCCCTATCGCCGCACGGAGCCTTCACACGCTTTCTCCGTCTCGGCCGGAGGCGCGTGGCTGGTGCGTGCGGACCTCTCCGGGGCGAACCTCCGCTACGCCGTCCTGTCCCGGTGCAACCTCGAGGGGGCCATTCTCAGGGACGCCGATCTGCGCAGCGCCGACCTGACGAAGGCCAACCTGAAGGACGTACAACTGCAGGGGGCACGGTTGTCGAAAGCCACCTGGGAGGATGGGCGCACATGCGCGGTTGACAGCGCGGAGACGAGCGAGACCCAGCCGAAGCCGGTGACGACCGCGGGGTGCTTCCAACTCGCCGCATCGAACCCGTAGCGGAAATAACCAAAGAGCGAGTCGTACACCACGAGATGGAGGCCCAGGGTCGTCGCCCGGCCGACGAGCCACGATGCCTGCCGCGTGCCCACGTGAGATGCTGCGCGGATGACGGAGATACGAGAGGGCCTCGTCGAGACCGCGCAGGGTCGCGTGCAGGGCCAGAAGACGGGGGCGGTCTGGTCCTGGATGGGCCTTCCCTTCGCGGAGCCGCCCGTCGGGCCGCTGCGCTTCCGGGCGCCCCAGCCTCCCAGGCCGTGGACAGGCGTGCGGGAGGCGAACCGGGCCGCGGCCACCGCCATCCAGCCGGGCACGTTCCCCGAGCCGATGGATGGGTGGCTGAATCAGCGGAGCGAGGACTGCCTCTACCTGAATGTCTGGTCCCCCGCGGCGGACGGGCGCAAGCGTCCGGTGGTGGTGTGGATCCACGGAGGCTCCTACGAGACGGGCAGCGGCGACGGGTACCGGGGCCACCTCCTGGCCGAGCAGGGCGACATCGTCTTCGTCAGCATCAACTACCGCCTCGGCGCCCTGGCCTTCCTGAACCTGCGAGGGCTGTTCGACGACGAGCGCTTCGACGCCAATACCGGGCTGCTCGATCAGGTCGCGGCGCTGCGGTGGGTGAAGGAGAACATCGCCGCCTTCGGAGGAGATCCGGAGCGTGTCACGATCGCGGGGGAGTCCGCGGGCTCGGGCTCCGTGGTGTCCTTGATGGTGATGGAGGCCGCGCGGGGCCTGTTCCATGGCGCCATCTCCCAGAGCGCCGGGTTGACGCTGACCACGGACTGGGAGGACAGCCTGCGGATCGCCCAGGAGTTCGCCGGCCAGCTGGGCGTGGGCCGGGACACCCGTGAGCGGCTCTGGCAGTTGCCCGCCAGCCACCTCCTCCGGGCGATGCACGCCACCAAGAAGACGCGGCCGGAGGGATTCATGACCCGGCCCTATTTCGATGGCCAGGTGTTGCCCGCCTCCCTCGAGGAGGCCTACGCGCGGCCCACCCCGGACGTCCCGCTGTTGATTGGCAGCAACCTGGACGAGCACCGCTATTTCACCGTCCTGCGCGTGCCCGTCCTGCCGCTGACCCGTGCGCGCCTCGCCAACACGCTGATGATCCGGCTGGGGGCCCAGGCGGCGGACGAGCTCCTCCGGCTCTACCCGGACGACGTCCGGGGGCTGACGGATCTGGGCAGTGATCTGGCGTTCACCATGCCCAGCATCCACTTCTCGGAGCGCCACGTCCGGCACGCCCCGGTCTGGCGCTACCGGCTGGACTACCCCTCCCCGCTCTTCAAGCTGGGGGCGATGCACGCGCTCGACCTGTTCCTGCTCTTCCCCTTCCCCGCCCTCGTCAGCCAGCTGCTGCTGGGCAGGGCCACGCCGGAGCTGAAGGCGCTCCAGCAGCGCTTCCAGCAGCACTGGCTCCACTTCGTGCGCGAGGGCCGTCCGCTCGACGACTGGCCCGCCTACGAGCTGGAGAAGCGCCAGACCCTCCTCTTCAACCTGAGCGATCAGGTCGTGAGCGATCCGCAGGGCGAGCGCCGCAGAGCCTGGGCGGGCCGGGATGCGCCGGTGCGCTGACTCAGCGCGCGACGAACCTCGTGCGCACCCCCTTGGGGAGGACCACGCCGAAGAAGAAGTCTTCCTCGAAGGGCTCCGTCGACTCGGCCTGCACCCTGGCGCGCGCCGCGATCGTCGCCACGGCCGTGCGCAGGAACACCATGGCGAAATCGGTGGCCACGCACATGCGAGGGCCCCGGCCGAACGGAAAGAAGTGGCCGCTGCCGATGGGGTCACGCGCCGCGCCCCCTTCCAACCATCGCGCGGGCTCGAAGGCGTCCGGGTTGGCCCAGTGCGCGGGGTCGCGGTGCAGGTGCTGGTTGGAGATCATGAGCGTCGTCCCCGCCGGCAACGTGACGCCGGCGAACTGCACGTCCCGGACCGGGGTGCGGATGACGATGCGGACCGCGGGAAGAAGCCGCAACGCCTCGAGGGTGACGGCCTCGATCCACCGCGCGTCGTTCAAACGCTCGAGGGTGGGTGGGCCCCCGGCGAACGTGGCGGCCTCGGCCACCAGACGCGCCTCGGCCTCGGGGTGCTTCTGGAGCTGGTGGAACGCGCCCACCAGCGTGGTGCACGAGGAGAAGACACCGCCGTAGAACATCAGCGCGACGTGGCGCGCCAGCCACGCGTCATCGTGGCCGGGCATCTCGCGCAGCATCCACGACATCAAATCCGTGGCACCCGGCTTCGGTGACTTCCGCAGCGCGCCGAGGCGCTCCTCGAAGAACCGGTAGAAGCGCTCACGGGCGGCCTCGAAGCCCTTGGGCAACGAGACGAAGCTCAAGGGCAGATTGGACTTGAGCCGGGCATCCGCTCCCTTGGCGAGCAGCATGAAGTCCTCGTACACCGAGTCCGGCGTCTTCTCGCCCATACCGGCAACGGCGAAGGTGTCGAACGTCATCCGGCGGAGCACGGTCGCGAGCTCGTCCGTCTTCCCGCTCGCGATGAGGGAATCGACGGACTCGGCGATCACCGCCTGCATGGGGGCGACCTGGGCGGCCAGCCACCGAGGGGACCAGGGCTGGACGAAGGGATCCTGCTTGTGCTTGGTGGCCCAATCTCCATTCAGGTTCGCGATGAAGATCGAGTGCTCCGTGATGGACGGCTTGAGCTGCTCGTGGAGCGCGCCCTTCTCGAACTCCATGCGGCGGGAGTCGAGCACCTGCTCGATGAGCGTGGGGTCGTTGAGGACCAGGGCCGGCTTGGGCCCCAACCAGACCACGGTGACGCCTCCGTACTCACGGCCATAGCGCGCGCAGACGTTCCAGGGCTTCGCACCCCCGAGGAAGTCTCCGGCGTTGCCGAGGATCCCAGGCACGGGCCCGGGTAGGGAGGCGAAGGCCTTGCGCTTGGAGCCAAAGAACAGGTTGAAGATGCCTTGCGACAACATGTTGGGCACGGGGAGTTCCTTCCTCAAACAGTGATGCCGCAGGGAATCTTGTCGGCTTGAAGAACGGTGTAGGGCACTTCGCGCTTCGTGTTGCGGGCCTTCACCGCGTCGAGCTGGGCGCGCAACCGCTCGTAGAGCCGCTCCCGGATGGCGAGGAACCCGGGCTCCTGGAAGTACGTCTCGCGCCACCCGCCCTCGTTGAGCAGGAACTCCTCGTCCTCGCCGAAGCTGGCGAGCGCGCGTCCGATGGTGACCTGCCAGAGAGTCTGGGAGCGGGTCGGAATCATGTCGGCGAGGTCTTCCCGGCGCAGCACGCCCTTCTTCGCCGGGGGAGGCTTGCGCATGCACAGCGGCGCGTTGGGGACGAAGGCGTAGTGCTCGTACTGGAGGTAGTTCACCGCGGCGTGGTGGACGCTGCCCGTGTAGAGCACGGTGGTGAGGATGCCGGTGAGGTCCGCGACACGCTCGAGCCTGGCGCAGGGCATCTTGTCCGCGGGGATGCCGTGCTCGAGGAGATCGGCCCACCAGGCCTGGAGCTCGGTGTCGTTCACGAGGTCGGCGTCGGACGCGTAGAAGGGGGCGAGCACGCCACCCACATACTCCTCGAGCGCGTCCCACAGCGGCAGGGCATCGTCCCGGTACGGGTAGTCGGGCAGGATCGCCGGGTCGAGCACGCCCCGGCGCTCGAAGTCCAGGCGCGGATTGTTGTCCGCCAGCTTCCAGCGCTGGTAGCCCTTCTGGCCCAGCTTGATGTGGCCCTTGTCCGGGCCACCGGTGGCGATGAAGTCGTCGAACACGCCGCCTTCGTCGAGCAGGCCCTTGCGCGCCCCGTCGTTGATGGCGAGCGTGTAGCGGAAGTGGCGGCGCAGCAGTTTGTAGACGGGGTGCGGATCCGGCAGGTTGCGCATCGTCGCCATGACGAACGGCTCCACCACGAAGTGCGTGCGCAGCGCGTGCGCGATCATCTGGTGGGTGTTTCCCTCGCTGCAGCGCAGGTAGATCTTCGCGGCGAGCCAATCCGCCTCGGAATCATTCGGGGTGAAGACGGGATCCTTCGCCGGATCCCGGCCCAGCTGGATCGCGAGCGGACGCAGCCGCTTGGAGTCCTCGAGGTAGAGCAGGCACCGGGACGCGGGCGCCCAGCGCCGCTCCTCGACCCCGTGCTCGTCCGTCTTGCGGAACATGGGAATGCCCTCGAGCACCTCGAAGTCGATCAGGAACACCCGCCTGGCCTCGAGCGCCCCGGCCAGCGAGGTGCCCGGCGACAGGAGACCCCGGACGTCATGGTCCGTGAGCGGCATCCCCTCGGGCAGCGCGGTGATGCTCGTGATGTGGAGCGGATTGACGCCCTGGACGGCCTGCCGCGCGAACTCGTGGTCGTCCTGCCACCGCTCGGCGACCTTGGGCAATTCCACGTGCCTGAGGATGCCGAGGGTATCCACCAGTCCATTCCAGGCATTGGTCAGGAGGGGCAGGTGCAGCCGGATCATGGCCATCGTCTTGGCGATGACGCCCTCGTAGCTGCCCTCGGTGAGGCCCCGGTACAGCTCGTCCTTGGGCAGCGGGCGCTCCTTGCTGATGTCGAGCGAGCCGGGCAACAGGGCAGCCGCCCCGGCGGGGCGCCAGGGGTACATCTTCTTGCGGTTCTCGAGCAGCGCGCGGCGGGCCTCCAGCGCGCGCGCGTGACGCACGTTCTGCGGCAACCCGGCGGAGCCCTCGAGGACCTCGGCCGTCGTCTTGCCCAGGATCCAGCGGTAGTACGGGAAGTGCCAGCTCTTGTCACCCGAGGTGACGTGGGCGGAGTCGAGGAGCCAGTCACTCGTCAGACCCGCGGAGTTGGTGAAGCGCAGCAGGAGCAGCTCACCGACATCCTGGGACTCGAGCGTATAGACATCCTCCGTCCCCGCCTCGAAGTCGTTGTGGAAGCGCTTGTCCAGGACGTGCTGCTCGCTCTCTCCCAACGAGCCCACCAGAACAACGCGGATGTCGGCGTCCGTCCCTGATCCCAGACGAGCGCCCGTGCGAACCTTGATCTTGTATTCCACGCTCATGGCGGGCGCTCCGATGCAGAGCGCATGCCTGAGGACCGCATCGCCTCATGACGGGCACTCCAGTGCCAGGGGCCCCCCGAGCCGCGGGGCTGACGTGTCAATGGCACGGACTGACGCGTCAATGACACGGGCTGACGCGTCAAGAACCGTCATGGCCGGCCCTGAAGAGGGGCCGGTTCAGCGGCGCTTCACCGCGCGTGGAGCAGGCGAAGCCGCCGAGGCGGTGCCTCGACTTCGGCTCGGGACTTGCTGGTGCCGTGCCAGAGGAGGATGCAATGACGAGCTATGATTTGAAGGGCCGCAGGGTACTTGTCACCGGGGGAGCACGCGGACTGGGGGCCGGCATCGCCGGGGCGATGGCGCGCGCGGGCGCGGACGTGATGGTGGCCGACCTGCTCGAGGAGGAGGGGCGCAAAACGGTGGACGCCCTGCGTCGGGAGGGGGCGCGGGCCGCCTTCGTGAAACTCGACGTGACGTCCGAGGCGGACTGGGAGCGCGGCATCGCGCGCACCCTCGAGGAGCTCGGCGGGCTGGAAGTCCTCGTCAACAACGCGGGCATCGAGATCTCCGCGCTGGTCGTGGACATCGACCCCGAGGAACTGCGCCGCATGCTGGACGTCAACGTGGTGGGCGTGGCGCTCGGCCTCAAGCACGGCCTGCGCGCCATGCGCCCCGGGGGCAAGGCCGGCGCCGGCGGGTGCATCATCAACATCTCCTCCGTGGCGGCCACCATCGCCCTCCCGGGAATTGCCGGCTACTCGGCCACCAAATCGGCCGTGGACCGCATGACCCGCATCGCCGCGCAGGAGTCCGGCAGGCTTGGTTACGGCGTGCGTGTCAACTGCATCTACCCCGGGCTCGTTCCCACGGCGATGGGCACCGGGCTCGCCGAGAGCATGGTGAAGCTCGGGCTCGCGCCGAGCACGGAAGCGGCCGTCCGCGACGTCATTGGCCAGACGCCGCTGGGCCGGCTCGGCGAGGTGTCGGACATGGCGGATGCCGCCGTCTTCCTCGCCTCGGACGCCTCGCGGTTCATCACGGGCATCGGTCTGCCGGTAGACGGCGGCATGGGCATGTGAGCGACGTGGGGGGGCGGCTGCCCCCCCACTCTCACTTGAATCCCATGAATCAATCCCTCACGGGTGAAGCGAAAGCTTGAGGTCGTCTCGCATCTGCTTGCGGATGCCATACAAGCCCGAGTTGGGGAAGGGCCCTCCGTTCCGGGTCTCCTCGGCGAGGATGGGATAGAACGGATCGGCGCGAACCGCGGGCGCCTCGTAGACGTCGAGCGCGGCGGGCAGGAGGTAGCGGGGCACGCGCGCCGCCTCCGGGGCATCCTCGCTCATCAAGATCCACTCGAAGGTGCTCGCCTGGCTCATGTACTGCACGAACGCGAGCGCCGCCCTCTCACATTCGCCGGTGCAGCGCACTCCCAGGAAGTAGGAGTCCGTGAACAGGATGGGGCGGCTCCCGTCCGCCAGCGGAGCGGAGGAAATCTTGATGGCGGAGGGGCTCTCTCCCGCCGGGAGATTCTTGAGGATGACATGCAAACGCTCGGAGTACCCGGCGGTGGCGTCGGCCTTGTTCTCGGCGAACAGCCTGGCGGGCAGGTCGGCGTTCTCCTCGAGGTCATACGTCCCGTCGAGACAGGGATTGCTTCCGGAGACGTCACAGGTGCTGGCGAAGGCGCGCAGTGACTGGAGCACCTCGGAATCGTAGCTCGAGGTCGTCACGGCGGACTGAAGACCCTCCAGGCCCTTGGCGTCCGCCCAGGCATCCAGATAGAGCGAGGGAAGGTTCCAGCTCCCGAGCAGATTCACGGCCATATCGGGAACGGCCGTGTTCCGGGCTTCCAGGGCCTGGACCAACGCGCTCACCGTCCCCGCCTGGCGCACGGCCTCATCGCGCGACATGACGAAGTGGCCACAGAGCCAGTGCGGTACGCCGTAGAGGGCGTTCTGCTCCGTATGGGTGGAGGCCGCGACCCCCGACGGATGCCAGTCAATGTTCTCCGGCAGCCGCGGCCATGGACGCACCCCGCCCTCGGCGACCAGCTCCCCCAATATCGCCGTATCCGTCTCGATGACGTCGTAGCTGCATTCCCCCTCCCCCTTCAGCGAGCGCGCGATCTGCGCCGGCTCATAGAAATCATCCTTGAAGCAGGAAGGATTGAGCACGAGATCGATGTCCGGGTGCGCACGCTCGAACTCCGTCTCGATCCGTGTGGCCATGGCGTTGAAGCGATCGCCAGCCGCATCGGGGATGTACGGATAGAGCGGAACCCTGAGAACCGTCTTCTCCTGGGTGGGCGGCTCGCAGCCCAGAAGCAGGGACATGGCTACACCGCAAACGAAAGACACTCGGGTCATGGGATGTGAGGGCATGGGTTTGTACTGTGGGCCTTTCCGGACACGAACGATGCTCGACTATGGCGGCCTGGAAAGGTACGCGGAAGAGACATGAAGCTCGACAAACAGGACCACCGCTCCCTGGTGCTCTGGGCCACGGACTGTGCCGAGGCCCGTGCGTGGCGTTTCCCGCCCGAGGCCCTGACTGAGACCGCGCGCTACTCCCAGGAGACGTCGTACACGAAGCGGGTAGCGCGCGGGCCCAGGGCGTGCAGTTCCACCCGCCCCTTGCGGTTGCAGCGGTGCAGGAACATCTCGAAGGCCCCCGCGAGCGCCTGCGCGAAGGTCCCCTCGAGCAGCAACACGGGTGGAACGTCCTCCAGCCTCATCTCCACCCGGTTGTTCTCCGTCTGCTCGTGGCGGGGTTGGTACACGAGCCGCCCACAATCGCGGAACGCCTGCTCCCACGCGTAGGTGGACCACTTGAGCAGCGCCTGCGGCGTCAGGCCGAGGAGCCTCGCCGCGCCGTCGAAGAGGTTCTGCAGCAGCGGGTAGGAAGCCATGCGGTCCGCCTGCTCGGAGAGGAACTGGCGGAAGCCGGGAGTGCCCAGCGCGGAGTGGAGGGGCTCCGTGAGCTTCATGCTCTCCTCGATGGGCACCCACCCCATCCGGGGGGTGGTTTCAATGAGCGAGAGTGTCTGCTCGGGGACCCGTGGCAACACCCGGCGCTGCTTGTCAGCGGGCAATGCCCGGGCCCCTTCGAGGATCATCCTGCAGACGAAGCCGCGAATGGCGGGCTGGGGGGACATGACTCCTCATTGTGTCACACCGCCCGTCTTCCAGAAGTTCTGGGCCGCCTTCCATCAGGCGGCTCCGGGACTTACCGGGCGCCGCGGCCCGCGCAGAGGTCCGGCAGGCGGCAGGACACCTCGGTGGGAGCGCCAGCGGAGTCCCTCGACTCGACGCCGCACGGTTCTCCCTCGACATGGGTGGCGAGCGCGGAGCACAGCCGCTCACAGGTGGTGTCCGAACCGACGGTGCTGCCGTCGGGGAACTGGAAGCGCGGGGGAACGGTGACCCGCCGGTTCTCCTGGTCACCCTCGCCGGAGTCGCAGTCGTTCAGGGGAGCGTTGCAGGCGGCGAGCGCCAGGGCGGGCGCGAGGAGAAACAACCGGGCAACGGTCAGGCGGGTCGTGGTCGTCATGTCGTGGTGTCTCGAGTCCCTGCCGGCCTCAGGTGCGGTGAGTCTGGCACACGCGGCCCGAGCGTGTCAGTGGCTCGAGGGTGTCCGCCGTCCCGCGAGCGCTCTAAACTGGGGACACCATGCTCACTGGTGCCTCGACCCTGCCCACCCTGGAGACGCCCCGCCTGCGCCTGCGCTGGATGACGGAGGCGGACATCCCCGCGCTCTTCGAGCTCTTCTCCCACCCCGAGGTGACACGCTACTGGAGCTGGTCCGCGTACACCGAGCTGGCCCAGGCGGAGAAGCTGTTGCGCAACATCCACCATCACTTCGCCGAGCGCTCGCTCTTCAATTGGGGCTTCGCCCGGCGCGAGGACGACCGGATCATCGGCACCTGCACCCTGTCGGATCTGAGCGCCCAGCACCGGCGCGCGAATCTCGGCTACGCGCTGAACCGCGCCTGGTGGGGCCACGGTTACGGGCGGGAGGCGGCGCGCCGGTTGGTGGAGTTCGGCTTCACCTCGCTCGAGCTGCACCGGCTGGAGGCGGACGTGGACCCGCGCAATACAAGCTCCCTCCAGGCACTCGAGAGCCTGGGGTTCCAGCGCGAGGGGTACCAGCGCCAGCGCTACCTCCTCGATGGCGAGCTCCAGGACGCGGTGCTGTACGGACTGTTGCGGCCGGAGTGGCGGCCGGATCCCGCATCCCCCTGAAAGAGCACATGGACACCCACGAGAGCGGGGGCGGCACGAAGCCGCTGGAGTTCTGGAGCCAGGAGGGCCGCCCTCAAGGCGTGGGCACGGGAGGAACGTCTCGCCCCTCGCCGAAGCCCAGCACCCACCACTCGGGGGCCTGCACTCCCCGCTCCGCCAGCACCCGCTTCAGCTCCTCCACCGGCTCGTTCTCACCATCGTCCGCGAGCCTGAAGGTGCCGTAGTGCATGGGGACGCTGTAGCGCGCTCCCAGGTCCACGCTGGCCTGGACGGCCTCGCCCGGCGACACGTGCACCGGGGACATGAACCACTCGGGCTTGTAGGCGCCAATGGGCAGCACCGCCAGGCGCATGGGGCCGAAGCGCTCACGGGCCTCGGCGAACTGCCGGCCCCAGCCCGTGTCCCCCGCGAAGTAGGTGGCCCCATGCGGGCCCCGGAAGACGTAGCCCGTCCACAGCGTGCCGCCGCGATCGAACAGGCCCCGGTTGGAGAAGTGCTGGGTGCGCGCGCTCACCAGCGTCACCTCGGGGCCCAGGGGGAACTCCTGCCACCAGTCCACGTCCGTCACCTGGCGCAGGCCCTTGCTCTCGAGGAAGGCCCGGTTGCCCAGGCCCGCGAAGATGCGCAGCCCGGGGAACTTCTCCTGGAGCCGCCGCAGCGTGGCCACGTCCATGTGATCATAGTGGTTGTGGCTGAGCACCACCACGTCGATGGGCGGCAGATCCTCGAAACGGATGCCCGGCGGCCGCACCCGCTTGGGGCCCACGAAGGAGACCGGGCTGCAGCGCTCGCTGTAGATGGGGTCCGTGAGGATGTTGAGCCCGTCCAACTGCAGCAGCACCGTGGCGTGGTTGATGAACGTCACCCGCAGGGCGCCGCGTTCCACGCGCTCGGGAGGAGGCGGGCCGGGAGGCACGTCGTGCCACTCCGTCCACGGGCCCGGCTTCCGGTTGAGCTGCCAGTCCAGGAAGCTCCCCCTCTGCTCCCGGGGCTCCAGGTTGACGAAGCGCTTCCCATCGAAGTGGTCCGTCTTCGGGCCCTTCCAGGTCGGAGCCGAGAAGATGCAGCCGCCCATGCCCACGCCACCCGCGATGAAGGCCAACAACACGGCCAGGGACAGGAGCAACCGGCGCGGCAGGGTTCGTTTCATGGGGCTCCTTCTACCCGGGATTCGCGCTCGCCTGCTATTCAGCGGCCATGAACCGGGGCACCAGACGCGCGGTGGGGTGGATGGGCTTCTGCGGGGTGCTCCTGCTCCTCCTGCTCGTCCCCTTCTTCCTCTGGGGCGCGGACCTGGAGCTCGCCGCGCGCGGCTTCCTCGGGACACGCCGGCCGGACTGGCAGGTGGCGCTGGTGCTGGGTGGACTGCTGGCCGGTGACCTCGCCCTGCCCGTGCCCTCCAGCCTCGCCGCCACCGGCGCCGGTGCACTGCTCGGCTTCTGGCGGGGCACGTTGACCTGCTGGGCCGGTATGACGGTGGGATGCGTGCTGGGCTATCTGCTCGGCGCCAGGGCGGGAGGAGCCGCCCTGCGGCGCATGGTGGGCGAGTCCGAGGTGGCCCGCTTCGCCCGCCTGGCCGAACGCCATGGCCCCTGGTTCCTCGTCGCCCTGCGCGCGGTGCCCGTGCTGGCCGAGGCCTCCGTGGTCTTCGCGGGAGTCAGCCGCATGCCGTGGCGCGGTTTCCTGACCGCGTCCCTGCTCGCCAACCTGGGCATCTCCGCCACCTATGCGGCGGTGGGGGCCTCCGCCGCGCGCGCCGGCTCCTTCCTGATCTTCTTCGCCGGCATGGTGCTCCTCCCCGCGGCGGCGCTGTGGCTCGTCCGGTACGCCACGGCCCGGCGCGCGCACGCCGAGAGAAATCAGACGCGCTCGTAGTCCCGGAGCTTCGTGCCGTCCGGCGGATTCCATGTCCGCACTGGGGAAGAGATGCGCCCTCCCGAGCGTCATCGGGCTGGTGCCCTCCCTCCGCATCCTCTCCTGGCTGCTCTTGGGGACCGCCTGCCTGCTCTGGGTGGTGGCCCTCGGCTTCGTGGCGATCTGGCCGCGGGAGCCCACGGGTGCGCGCCAGTTGAGCTGGTCGGACGCCGCCGGCCACCCTCTCGCTTCGGCCCCCAGCAGTTGCGGCCGGGACGCCCGCTTTCCCGTGCTCGCCCAGGAGAACCAGGTGTGGGTCCCCTGCCCGGCCGCGGCCGATCTCCCCACCGGCACCTTCGCCCTTCTCCAGCCCCGGCGCGGGGAAGCCCGGCTCCTTCCTCCCCTGCCCGAGCGGCTGTCGCTCGACCGGGTGGAAGGCCTGCTTCCCGGGCCCGGTGGCCTCGTGGGGCTCGTCTATCGGGCGAGCACCCGCACGTCCGTGGCGGGCGGCGTGTTCGAGGTGCTCGTGGCGGCCGTGGCGAGCGCGGAGGGCTGGCTCGTGCCTCCGGAGCGACTTCCGGGTGGAACCGGGAGCCGCCTGCTCGGCCTGGCGTGGGCGGACAACCGGCTGGAGGTAGCGCTCGCGCCCGCACGCGGCGAGGACGCGCGGGCCGAGGCCGCGGACGCGGTGGTCGTCCGGGTGGGTGACACGGACCTTCCCCGCACCGTCACCCGCGAGGAGATGTGCCTGGATCGCCTGGACTGCGTCGTGCGCGTGGCCTGGAACGCGAGCCTCGCTCAGGGCTGGCGCTTCCTCATCGAGGACGGAGGCACCCTGCGCGAGGTGCGCGAGAGCGGGGCCGGCGAGGTGGCCGGACAGTCCGTCCAGTTGCTGGCCGGGCTCGATCTGCGCGTGGCGGGACGCATGCGCCCTCCGGGCCTGCCGCCCACCCATCGGCTCGAACCGGACGGCAGCATCCTCCCCTCGGAGCCACCGCCCTCCGGGTTGCGCCCCCTGCCCGCGCCGGGAGTGGCCGAGGGCACCCGGCTCGAGACCTTCTCCCGTTTCCTGCCGGAACAGGGCACGGGCGCCATCCATGAAGGGCGGGGCCAGCGGTGGCACACGGCCACCGGGGCGGATGGCACGTTGCGGGTGGGTGAAGGCACCGGGGCCCTGACCCCTATCGCCCGCCTCGACGGCCCCTGTACCCGCCTGCCCACCGGCTTCCTCGTGCCCTCGCGCCGGGGCCTCACGCTGCTCACCCCCGAGGGGTGCCACGTGGGCCTCACCGCCTCGGGCCGGCGTGCCGACCCGCTCAACCTCTTCGAGCACCTCTCGCGGAGCCGCGTCCCCTCCGCCGTGCCCGCGCTGCTCTTCCTCCTGCTCGCGCTGCCGGCGCTGCTCATCCCCGCGGGCCTGTCGAGCCGGCCCCGCGCCCACGAGCACCGGCTGCTCACCGGCGCGCTGCTCGCCTCCTGCTACCTGCTCGGCGCCGTGCCGATCATCTCCTGGCTCTGGCCGCTGCTGTCCTGACGCACTAATCGTGGATGCCAGTCCGCGGGCCCCCCGTTCCGAGCGTCCATCGAGGAAGTGGGCCCGGGTGGGAGGCCGCTCGCGCACGCTCGCTTCCCAGAAGTGGGACACGACATCCCATTTCCGGTGGGCTCCCGCCGGGTGAACACAACGGGCTTCCCCCGTTTGCTGAACTGAACGAATGCGAGCCTGCCCGCTTGGCGCTACCGGGCCGCGGCACCACATTTCTCCCCCACGATAGGAGAACCCCCATGAAGCCGCTCGCCGCAAACCGTCTGGTCCTCTCGAGGAAGCAGCACCGCGCCTGCACCCTGAGTGTCTCGAGGGCAGAGCTCGAGCAGCGTCTGGGGCCTCCGCTCGCCATCGGCGACGAGGGGGACGGCCTGGGGCCCCGCTACCGGTGGGAGTACCAGGGAGAGTGTGGTCTCGAGCTGCTCATCGACCTCCCGCGCGAGTCGTCCCCCGCGGCGCAAGAGGCCGTGCTGTGGATGAAGCACCTGGAGGTCGAGCACGCGCTGGAGCACCTGGGCCTCGCCACCGACCGGGTGATGTGGCGGGCGGACATGATGGAGCCGCTGCCGCTGGATGGCTGGGCCGTGGTGCGGCAGGACGGCGCCGGCAACCGGTTCGACATCTGCGTGCTCTCCGTCGCGGACCATGCGGAGTGCCTGGCGCGGTGGCTGGAGGCGCGCGCCCACGAGCAGACCTACGACGTGGAAGCTCCGGGGGACGAAGCCGAAGTCCCGGCGGACCGCCCCGCGCACCTGGGCCCTCCCGAGCCAGGACGAGCACGCCGCCTCCCTGTAGTGGGTGGGGCTCGCACGCCTGCCCCTTCCACGTGCGCCCCGCCATCCGGCGCCTCCAGGGCGGTGCCCTCGCCGTGTCCAGTACCCACCTTCGTGGAAACGAAGGAGACCGACATGGCGGGAATTCGTAAATCCAAGGCGAAGAAGCTGCAGGCGGAGGCATCCGAGGCGACGGGCCGTACCCGCAAGGGCCGCAACAAGGTTCCGAAGATCACCCGGACGGACTCGAAGAAGGGGGGTCCCAAGTCGGGTGAGCGCAGAGGTTCGCGCGGCAACGCCTGAGGCCCTGCTCACGAAGGTTTCACCCTCCGCATGGCCCCGGCCTGATACACCGCTCGCCCGCGACCCAGAGAGCGGACATGCCCAAGCGCGCATCCTCCAGCCGGAACGGTTCCACCAAACCCGTCGAGCGGGACATCATCCCGCCCGGAGCGGACGTGCCGGACAGCGGCCTCTTCTTCAACCGGGAGCTGTCCTGGCTCGCCTTCAACAACCGGGTCCTCCAACTGGCCGAGGACGCCTCGGTGCCGTTGATGGAGCGGGTGAAGTTCTGCGCCATCTACGCCCGCAACCTCGATGAGTTCTTCATGATCCGCGTGGCGCGCCTGCACGAGCAGGTGCGCAACCGCGTGGCGCGGCTGGTGCCGGATGGCGCCACCCCGGGCGAGACGCTCGACAGGCTGCATGATCGCATCCTCGAGCAGGCCCGGCGCCACAGCGACTGCTTCGAGCGCCAGCTCCGCCCCGCCCTGGCCGACAAGGGCCTGCGCATCCTCTCCATGAAGGAGCTCGACGCCGAGTCGCGCGCCCTGCTGAATCAGCGCTTCCGCGAGCAGATCTTCCCCGTGCTCACCCCGCTGGCCATCGGCCTGGGGCGGCACTTCCCCTACATCTCCAACCTGTCGCTCAGCCTGGCGGTGCTGCTGAGGGATCCGGTGACGGAGACGGAGAACGTGGCGCGGGTGAAGGTGCCCAAGGAGCTGCTGCCCCGCTTCGTCCCGCTCAAGGGGGGCACGACCTTCGTCCCCCTCGAGGAGATCATCGCCCACCACCTGGACGCCCTCTTCCCCGGCATGGAGGTGCTGGACCGGGGGCTGTTCCGCGTCACCCGGGACGCGGACTTCACCGTGTCCGAGGACGCGGAGGATCTCCTGGTGGCGGTGCAGACGGAGCTGCGCCAGCGCCGCTTCGGCGACGTCATCCGCCTGGAGGTGCAGGCGGGGATGAGCCCCAAGATGCTCGAGCCCCTCATGGAGGCGCTCACGCTGGAGCCGCGCCAGCTCTACGAGGAGCAGGGGCTGCTGGACTACACGGATTTGATGTCCGTGGTGTCCACGCCGGGCTTCGCCGAGCTGAGGGATCCGCCCTGGACGCCCGTCACCCAGCCCCGCCTGAAGGCCGAGGGGGACGGGGGCGAGGTCAGCACGGTGCTGTCCGCCATGCGGCGGGGGGATCTGCTCGTCCACCACCCCTACGAGTCCTTCGCCACCTCGGTGGAGCGCTTCGTCACGGAGGCGGTGGAGGATCCGGACGTCCTGGCCATCAAGCAGACCGTGTACCGCACCTCGGACAAGTCCCCGCTGGTGCCCACGCTCATCCGCGCCACCGAACGGGGCAAGCAGGCCGTGTGCATGGTGGAGCTCAAGGCGCGCTTCGACGAGCGCACCAACATCCAATGGGCGCTGGCGCTGGAGGAGGCGGGGGTGCACGTCGTCTACGGCATCCCCGGCCTCAAGACGCACGCCAAGGCCATCCTCATCGTCCGCCGCGAGGGCGAGCGGGTGCGCCACTACGTCCACGTGGGCACGGGCAACTACAATTCGAAGACGGCCCGCCTCTACACGGACCTGGGGCTCTTCACCACGGACCCGGAGATCGGCGCGGACGTGGCGGATCTCTTCAACTTCCTCACCGGCTTCGCCCGCCCGAAAACCTTCCGCAAGCTGCTGGTGGCCCCCATCAACATGCGCGAGGGCCTGCTCGAGCACATCCGCCGCACCATCGCCGAGCACTCCGCCGAGCGCCCCGCCCGCATCGCGATGAAGATGAACGCGCTGGTGGACCCGGCGATGATCCGCGCCCTCTATGACGCCTCGCGCGCCGGCGTGAAGGTGGACCTCAACGTGCGCGGCATCTGCTGCCTGCGGCCCAACGTCCCCGGCGTCTCGGAGAACATCCGCGTCGTCTCCACGCTGGGCCGCTTCCTGGAGCACTCGCGCATCTACCTCTTCGAGCGCGGCGGCGGAACGCGCTGCTACATCGGCTCGGCGGACCTCATGCCCCGCAACCTGGACCACCGCGTGGAGGCCCTCACGCCCGTGGAGGATCCCCAGCTCCTCGCCCAGGTGAGGGATCTGCTCGACCGGAGCCTCGCGGACAACACCCATGCCTGGGTGCTCGACACGGACGGCTCGTGGAAGCGCCGCGCACCGGAGGGCGACAAGCGCTGGTCCCAGGGCGAGCTGATGGATCGCGCGGTGCGCATGGCCCAGGCCTCCTCCGGCCGGCCCCTGCCCTGACCCCGCCCACAGCCCCCCGGGACGCGGGCCTTCCGGCTTTTCCGGAGAGCCCGCCTTCTGTTGCACCTGCAACCGTGCAGTGGGGTGAATTCCCGGGAGGAGGACGGGAGGGGCCCACCGGGGCGGTGGCGGGCAGACGATTGAATTGAGGCCCGCAGAGGACGGATGATGGAGGCCCCGTCTTCCCGCCTGGGCCCATGTCAAACGATCAGCAGAACCCCCTGACGCCGACTTCGGAAGCGAGCCTGCTCGACGCCGTGGCGCAGGCTCACAAGAAATTGGATCAGCCCGCGACCTGGCCCGGCAACGTGCCCACCCAGATCCAGGCCCTGGAAGTGCTGTGCGGAAAGCGGACGCTGGCCATCTCCCTGCCCAACGCCCGCAGGCTGCAGGAGAAGCTCACGCTGCCCGAGCGCGAGGTCCTCATGGACGAGGGCCTGGCCGATTCCCTGCGCAACGCCGTCGCGGTGCGCTGGCGCCTGGCCGCGGCGCAGGATCTGCTGCTGACCGCCGGAGGACGGGTGGATCAGGTGGCGCTCGAGGCGCTGCTCGCCGAGGTGGACCGGACCCTGGAGGCGCTGCGCGCCGCGACCCCGGCCTCCCCGGACATGGGGCTGGCCATTGATCGCACCTGGGAGACGCTGACCCAGGAGGCCGTGGACTTCGCCAGCAACGTGAAGGCGGCGGCCTCGGGCCAGCCGATCGCGGCGCCCCCGCCCGCGCCTGCGCATGGGGCGCCGAAGAAGCCCGCCGCCACCGGCAAGGTGACGTTCCAGCCGGACGAGGCCGAGCAGAAGAAGAAGGCCCCCCAGGGGCCGAACAAGTCCCTGTTCATCGGGCTGGGCGTGGCGGTGGCCCTGGCGGGCGCCTACCACGGCGTCAACCTGAACCAGGCCCCCCCACCGCTGCCCCCCGCCTACACCCATCCGGGCGCGCCCCCCGACACCGTCATCCTCTCCAATGCGTCCGACGGCTCCCTGCTGATGCGCTCGACGCGCATGGGCCCCCTCACGCCGCAGCAGCAGGCGTGGATCAAGCAGCAGGAGGCCCGGGGCATGCAGATGAAGCCCCAGGGCTCGGGCAGCTACCTCCTCGTTCCCGCCGCGAAGGCTCCGGCCACCGCGGGCACCACCCCTCCGTGAACCGCGCGTTCCTCTCTCTGCTGTCGCCTCGAAGGAGGCCTGTCATGGCGAACCGAAAGCTTCACCCCGGCCCCGCTCGGCGGGGTTTCACGCTCATCGAGCTGATGATCGTCGTCTGCATCGTCGGCCTTCTGTCCACGGTGGCGCTGCCGGAGTTCCAGAACATCCTGCTGCGCTCCAAGCAGGCCGAGCGGGAGATGATGATGAACTCCATCATGCGCGTGCTGAACGAGTATGTCGCCGCGCACGGTGGGCAGTTCCCGGGAGGGAATGACCCGGACCTGCCGTGGAATCCGCCGGATCCTCCGAATGGCGCCAAGGCGCGCTTCGTCATGGAGACGGGGCACTGGCCGGACCTGGGGTGGGCGCCCGACGGGATGCTCTACTACCGCTATGAGGTCCGCCGCACGGCGCCCGACGAGGTGACCGTCACCTCCCAGGGTGACCTGAATGGCAACCTGCTGGTGAGCTACAAGGCCTACGTCTACAAGCTGCAGAACGGCAGCTGGCAGAAGCTGTCCGAGACCGAGTACGGCGATCGGTTCTGAGCGCCGTCCCAGGCCCTCGGTCCGGCGACTGTCCATCCGAGGGCCTCTCCGGCCGCCTGAGTTGGTGAACGCGGCCCCGGAATGAGGTAGGAGCCCATCCCATGGGCGCTCAATGGAAGCACAAGGGCCGCACCGAGCATGCGGCCGCGAAGGGCCGGCTCTTCACCAAGCTGGTCAAGGAACTCATCGTCGCCGCCAAGACCGGCGGTGCCGAGCCGGGCAGCAATCCCCGGCTCCGCATGGCGATGGATGCGGCGAAGAAGGCCTCGATGCCGCGTGACACGCTCGAGCGTGCCATCAAGAAGGGCGCGGGCCTGCTCGACGAGCCGGTGAACTACGAGGTGGTGACGTACGAGGGCTTCGCCCCCCACCAGGTGCCGGTGATCGTCGAGTGCCTCACCGAGAACAAGACCCGCACCGCCGCCAACATCCGGCTGCTGTTCCGCAAGGGGCAGATCGCCACCAGCGGCGCGGTGTCCTGGGACTTCAACCGCCTGGGCGTCATCGAGGCCACGCCGCCCGAGGCCGGCGCGGATGCGGAGACCGCGGCGATCGAGGCGGGCGCGCAGGAGCTCGAAGCCGGTGAGGAGGGCGCCACGCGCTTCTTCACCGCCGCGACGGATCTCGACACCGTGAGCCGCGCCCTGACGGGCATGGGCTGGACGGTGAGCTCGCAGAACCTGGCGTGGATCGCCAAGAATCCGGTGTCGCTCGAGGGTGAGGCGCGCGCCGAGGTCGAGGCCTTCCTGGAGGCCATGGACGAGGACGACGACGTCCAGAACATCTACGTCGGCCTCAAGTGAGCCCCGCGCCGGTGGAGCCGAACGAGCGGGCGCGGGCGCTGCTGTGCCGGGAGTCCCCGCCCCCTCCCCTGCCCAGGACGGCCCGGGGGGAGCCCGAGCTGTTCGGGCCGCCCTCCACCCTCCATCGGTTCCTCCCCTCCCTGCCCTCGCACCTCCAGCACGCGCTGTCCCTGGCGGACCGCCTCATGGAGCTGGCCAACGCGCGGCCCGGTGAGGAGGGATTGGGAGCGGTGCTGGACGAGGCCGAGCGGCAGGCCCGGACGGGAGACCCCGAGTGGGCGAAGTACGCGCTGCGCGTCTTCATCGCCCACCACCCCGAGGGCCGCCGGCTGTCCGTGCCCCCCCTGCGGGAGCGTGCGCCCCACCAGGTGCTGCCTTCGGGGCGCCCCGAGCTGCCCCGGAAGGGGAACCCCGGCACGCCCGGCGCGGAGATCTGGCTGGACTACTTCCGCGAGGACACCGGGCTCAACGAGCACGTGGAGACGTGGCCGGTGCTGTACCCGGCGGCGGGCCTTCCGGACCCGGCACGGCCCGGGCACCGCCTCCTCCCGGAGGGACGCAGCGAGTGGTTCGGGTACGTGCGCCAGCAGTTGCTGGCCCGCTACGACACGGAGCGGCTGTCGTTCGGCATACCCCGCACCGTGCCCCTGGGGGACTACGCGTCGCCCATCAACGAGGGCTATGACGCGGGGCTGCCCGGCTTCGCCCCCCGGCCGCCCGGCCTGAGCCCGAGGGATCTGCCCGGCTACAGCGTCACCGACCATGCGATGCGCCGCGATCGCCTCTTCACCGCGGCCTCCTCGGGGCTGCTGTGGCGGGAGGAGACGCCCCTCGTCATCGAGCGCCTGGAGCAGCTCGCCGACACGGCCGAGTCCAACCCGGGCTCCGTGGATGGCGAGGCCTGGGCGGAGCCGCTCGGCCCCTACGGCGCGCACCACCACCTGGGCCACGTGCTGTTCGGTTGCCTGACGGCGCCGCGGGACAAGACGGGCCTGCCCGGAGTCCTGGCGTCGCCGGCCACCGCGGCGAGGGATCCGCTCTTCTACCGCTGGCACCGCCACGTGGACGACATCCTCGACGCCTGGCGGAGCACGCACCTGCCGCCGTCCGAGCTGTCCGGCGGGCCCCAGGTGCTGGTGCGCAAGTGGCTCGGCGAGGGCATCTATCCGGCCCACCAGAGCCCGGACATCCTCCTGTGCTTCGTCAAGGACATCCCCGGGGGGACGTCACCGGACTTCGACGGGCAGCGCTGGGGCGAGGCCACCTTCGGCGGAGACTACTGGACCAGTCCTCCCCCCTCCTTCCGCTCGAGCACGCACGCGCTGAACACCTTCATGGCGCAGCACCGGGTGCTCCTGCCGGACGGGCGGGAGGTGATGAAGCAGCACCTGGACCACGAACCCTTCCACTACTTCTTCCGGGTGGAGAACCTGCTGCCCCAGGAGCGGAAGGTGACGGTGCGCATCTACCTGGCGGGGGATGCGTACGCCGAGGATCGCCGGATGTGGATGGAGATGGACCGGTTCGAGCACACGCTGCGGCCCTCGGAGCAGGCGGTCATCTTCCGGCCGGCGCGCCTCGCGTCCGTGGTGCACGAGCGGGGCTGGCCGGCGAACCTGCTGCTGCCGCGCGGCCGGCGCGAGGGCATGCTCTTCCGCTTCATGGTGATGATCACCCCATGGGAGCAGGAGCCCACGGGGGAGGCGCTGGAGGACACGCGCGAGCCGGGCTACCCCTTCAACCGGCCCGTGCCTCCGGGGCAGCGCATCGCGGACCTGCTCCTCCAGCCCCACATCGCGACGCGGAACATCTGGATCCACCACGTCACGCCGTGAGCGCGGGCGGCGGCCTCAGTAGTCGCCCTTGCGCTGCCGGAAGTGGAGGGCCTCGAGCTGCTTGAGCAACTTCTCGCGCTCCTGGGAGAAGAGCTCGCGGGCCCGGGGCTTCTGCGCGTCGCTCAGCACATTCTCCGCTTCCATGTAGGACCGCGTGTCGTTGTCCTGCATCTGGCGCAGCGTGGACTCGATGCGCTCGAGCCGCTCCCGCCGCACGAGGCGCTCCTTGTCCGCGTCCGGAGGCCCGTTGGTGGTGGTGCCCTTTCCTCCGTGGGCGTCATGCGTCCCGCCGCCCATGTAGCCCCCGTGCCAGGGACGGTTGTCCTTCTTGCTCTGGGCCTGGAGGACCTCCAGTTCATGCTGGAGCCCGATGTTCTTCTCGTGGAGGTTGAAGTCCATCTTCTCGAACCGGTCCACCTGCTCGGCGGTGAGGGCCAGCTCGGCGCGGTGCTCGAGCAACACGGACAGGGAGGACTTGAAGGCCGTGCCCGGGGCCTCGCCCAAGCGCTGGGACGAGGTGGAGCGGGCGCAGGCGGCGAGCGCGAGGGACACCCACAGCAGCATCATCTTGCGAGTCATGTCCCCCATGGTGCCATCAACCCGGAGACGGCTCACGTCCGTCCGCCCCCCTGGAAGGTGGCAGAGCGCCCGACTCCCCGGTATGGGAGGGGCCCTATGGTCCCAGAACCACGGATGCTCCGCCGGATCGAGGCACTCGTCTTCGTGACGGTGTTCCTCGACCTGGTGGGTTTCGGCATCGTCATTCCGCTCCTGCCCTTCTACGTCCAGTCGATGGGAGGCTCGGAGCTCACGGTTGGCGTGCTGCTCGGCAGCTTCTCCTTCACGCAGCTCCTGGCCACGCCCCTGCTGGGGAGGTTCTCGGACCGCTACGGCCGCCGGCCCATCATCCTGCTCAGCCTCGCGGCCAACGCGGTGGCCATGGGCCTCTTCTCCCTGGCCAGCTACCACCACCTGCTGCCGCTGCTCTTCCTCTCGCGCATCCTGGCGGGCGCCACCGCGGGCAACCTCTCGGCGTGCCAGGCCACCCTCGCGGACGTCACCCCGCCCGAGCGCCGCGCGCAGTCCATGGGGCGGCTCGGGGCCGGCATCGGACTGGGGCTCGTGATGGGGCCCATGATTGGCGGCCAGCTCTCGCAGTGGGGCGCGTGGGTCCCCCCGCTGGCGGCCGGCGCGCTCGCCCTTCTCGGCGCGCTCGGCGTGCTGCTGGCCATGCCCGAGACCCATGTCCCCGCCCCCCGCACCACCTCGGCGAAGCAGCCGTCGCGGCTGAGTGTGTTCCACAGCTCCCCCCGGCAGCGTGCGCTGAAGCTCATGCTGCTGCTCTACTTCTTCGTCTTCCTCTCGATGACGACGCTCCAGGTGGCCTTCGCGCTGCTCGCCCAGGAGCGCGTCGGCTGGAGCGAGAAGGAGGTGGGTTACACCTTCGCCCTGGTGGGGGGCTTGGGGCTCGTCATCCAGGGCGGCCTCATCGGCCCGCTGTCCAAAGCGGTGGGCGAGGTGCGCCTGCTCATCCTCGGGACGCTGCTGCTCGCCGCTGGCATGCTGGGCGTGAGCGTCGCGGCCCAACCCCTCCCCCTGGTCGGCGCCGTGGTCCTGGTCGGCATGGGGCTCGGCCTCACCCAGCCCCTGCTCTCGAGCCTGGCCTCCCAGGCGGCGAATCCCTCCCTGCTGGGCCTGACGCTCGGACTGGCACAGTCCTCGGGAGGCCTCGCCCGCACCGTGGGCCCGGTGGCCAGCGGCGCGCTCTACAAGGCCCTCGGCTCCAGCGCGCCCTTCACCGCGGGAGCCCTCATCGCCATCGGGGCGGCGGTGATCGGAGGACTGCTGAAGCGGGAGGGACTCGGAAGGGAGCCTGGCCCTGGACCCACGGCCCGGGACGGCCGCTAGCGGGTTTCCATGGCCTTCAGCGGCCACCCAGGTGCGCGCAGGCATCCGGGTCGCCGCCATCGCACGCGCGCCGGAGGAGCTTCGTGGCCTCGGCGTCGTTCTTCGCGGCGCACCCGCCCGTCTTGTGGCACATGGCCGCGTTGTAGCAGCCGGACATGTCCCCGCCGTCACACCCGCGCATGAAGAGCGAATAGACGCGCGCCGGGTCCGCACCCTCCTTGGACGTGAGGATGCCCAGCACGTTGCACGCCCGGGCGCCGCCCGCGTCACACACCCGGGTGAACAACCCGGTCGCACGCGCGACGTCGCCCTTCATCTCGGCCTCCATGGCCGCATCCCAGCACCCCCTCACCGTCCCGCCGGGGCACGCCTCGTCCTTGTTCGCGAGGGCGGGCTCGGACTTGAGCGCCTGCGCCTGCCCCGCCCCACTGGGCTGCGCTGGCCCAGGGGCCTGCGCCTGCTTCTCGGAACACGCCACCACCGAGAGCAGCGCCAGGAGCCAGATCCTTCTCATCGGCTCGCTCAGTTGCAGAACCAGCCGTCCTGCACCCAGCCCTTGCGGTTGAGCTGGCCGTAGGCGAAGCCATACACGTAGTCGCCATTGCGGGACTCCGGCGTGAAGGTCTCGCCGTACACGAGCGTCCCGGACCAGGGCCCATCGTTGGGGGCGGTGCGCAGGTACAGACTCTGCGCGCAGACGGACTGGCGCACACCCATGCGGGCGCGAGCGTAGGGGCCAATGGCGGCGGCGGCGACACCCGCGACGAGCAGCGTGGCGGCAACGAGAGCGGTGCGATTCAGGCGCATGGTCATGTCCTCGAGGGAATGAGAGGGATTGGAGTCAGCGAGGGGGGAGCCGGACTACCAGGAGCCCCAGCCACCGAGGCATTCGTAACGCATGTAACCCCAGTCATTCGGGCCGTAGTCGAAGGAGGCCGCCCAGCCGTTGTAGACGGGGTGCGCGCCACGGGTGTGACCGACCTTGTCGCCGTAATACAGGGTCCGCTTGAAGCCGTAGGGGCCGCTCGCGCTGTTGTAGCCCGCGTAGAAGCTCGCGCTCTGGCAGACGTTGATGGCGTGGTCCGGGGGGACCTGCGCGTAGACGGCTGTGGACACGACGGCCGCCGCGGCGAGCGCCGCGCCGACGAGGAGCTTCCGGTTGTTCAGAGGCATGACTGCTCCACAAGTGGGGGGAAAGAGGCGGTGTGGATGCGGAGCAGTTTGCACGGGAGATAACGTTTCGCAACGATTACCCGAAAAACCAGGACTTCCTCGATTGCTGTGATGTTGGGCGGTGAACAGATGAGCCGGCTGGCGTAGAAACCCATAACAGCTACCGGAGCCCGTCGGGACACCGTCTGTCTTTGACGGGACCCACGGGCTCCGGAGTCACCCTCTCCCTGTCCGGCTCATCGGCCGTGCGTCATTCGCACTTGCTCACCATCAGCTCGCCGCCGGTGTTGGAGGCGTTGATGCGGAAGCTGAACACGTAGTCGCCGGCTTCCGGAATGGCGATGGAGGACTCGGTGCCATTGCCCGCGGCGACCGCCAGGGGCTGCTCGGTGGCGATCACCACCGGAGCCGAGCCCTGGACCGCGAACTCCCTCGACCAATCCGCGCTGGCGAACTTGAAGTTATAGGCAGTGGGCGCCGGTTCATTGACCACCACCTGATAGAGATTGTTGCCCTTGTAGGCGAAGCGGCGGTTGGCCGGGGTCGCGCCGAAGTTGTTCCCGCCGGCATAGCTGCCCCGGATGAAGATCTCCTTGCCGAGGGGGCCGAGGCCCTCGACGGCCGGAGTGCCGCAGTCCGCCAGCGGTCCTTCCCCGGAGAGGCCACTCCCCTCGCCGGTCCGCGGGCCCTCGGCCGTGGGCGAAGCGATGTCGAAGAACCGCGCCTCGAACGGCTTCAGGGCGATCTCGTAGTTGCCACCCGAGATCGCCACCTTGGTCCCATCCAACAGACTGGCGAGCGCCCCGTCACTGCCAATGGCCGTTCCGGCCACGGTGAGCACCGCCGGGGTGGCCTTGGTGTTCAACACGTACAGGACGTTGTCGGTCCCCTTGTCCTTGCGATCGATGTAGACATTGGCATCCGAGAAGATGTGCGTGCGGCTGCCATTGGCCAGGGCCGGGTGGGCGTCGCGCAGCGCCATCAGCGAGGCCACGTGGTTCTTCAGGCTGGCCTGTTCCGCCGAGAGCACCGCGGGAGTGCCGCCCACCGTGGACGGAACGCCCTGCACGATGGCGGAGGTGCGGGAGACATGGTCATCGCAGCGGCCATTGACGGCGCAGCTCGAGCTGCTGTCACGAGCCGCGAAACCCGGCAGCTCCTGGCCGATCTCGTCCCCGTAGTAGAGGGTGATGGGACCGCTGTACGCGGCCATGAAGCTGAAGGCGGCCTTGTGCCGCGCCCACCAGGCGTCGTCCGAGGGCTCCGCCAGAGCCCCCCGCTGGAGGAGATCGCCGAAGCGGACCAGATCGTGGTTGGTCAGCATCAGGTTCGGCATGGCATGGGCGGGGTACGCCAGGTGGTTCTGATAACCGGCCTGGAGGTTGCTCGCCGCACGATTGCCATTGCCGCTCTCCTCGACGGCGAGGGTCTGCACCAGGCTGTAGCGCACGGGGAAATCGAACACGGAGAGCAGCCCCGGGCTGGCGGCGGTGCCATAACCCTGGCTGGCGATCTCACCCGCGCTCCGCCAGATCTCCCCCACCATGTAGCCCAGCGGATGGACCGTCTGACCGGCGCTGTTGGTGTAGCTCGCGCTGGCCGCGGCCGTGGCGACGGCGGTGCGCAGGTCGTCCCAGTACTCCACCGGCACCTGATAGGCCTGATCCAGCCGCCACCCATCGATCTTGTACTCGGTCACCCAATGCGCGGCGACCTCCTTGAAGAACTCGAGATCGTCCGGATAGACCGCCGCCCGGCCGGTATCCCCCTGGGACTGACCGGTGGTGGAAAGCGTGCGGCCCATCGGCGAGGCGTAGTCCTGGGCATTGATCTTGTAGTGGCCGAACACGCCATCCAGGAACACATACAGTCCCCGGGCATGGGCCGCGGCCACCAGCTCCTTGAGCTTGTCGTTGGTGCCGAAATGGGGGTCGACGTTGAAGTAGTCCGAGGCGAAGTAGCCCGTGGCATCGAGGCGATCGGCCCAGTCGTTCTGACCGGCCACGCGCACGCTGTTGAAGATGGGGGTGAGCCAGATGGCGTTGACGCCGGTCGACTGGATGTAGTCGAGGCTGTTGATGATCCCCTGCAGGTCCCCCTTGTGGGGGCTGGTGCCATAGCCGGTGTTGTAATCCGCGGTGCTGTCGCCATCGACGAAGGACTCGACCATGATCTGGTACAGCCGCAGACCACACTCGGTCTCACCGTTGCCCTTGAAGCAGGCCAGACGGCTGTCGGCCCGGCCCGCCGCGGTACTGACCGTCACCCTGTAGGCCTCCGGCTCGGGGGCCGGCGGTGGATGGGGGTCACCGCCCCCATTCCCATCGCGGCAGGAGGACAGGACGCCGGCAATCGCCAACGTGAGAAAGGATTTCCGCCACTGCATGAACCGCATGAAGAGAGCTCCTTGCTTCGAGGATGTGGGGGACCGTAGGCCACGTCCTCACTGGAGCAAAGACACGGGGCTCGCCACCCAGACCATGAAGAACAGTCCACCTGGACGCATGGCGAGGTGGCGTGAGAAGAACGAGATCCTCATGCCGAAGACCACCCCCGTCAGCCGCTTCCGCGCCATCGCCCAACTCGAGGGCCTCTCCTTCGTCCTGCTCCTCTTCATCGCGATGCCGCTGAAGTACCTCGCCGGCATGCCCCTGGGCGTGAAGGTGGTCGGCTGGGCGCACGGGATGCTGTTCGTCCTCTACCTCCTGCTCCTCGCGGAGGTGGCCGTGGTGCACCGCTGGCCGCTCGTGCGCATCCTGGGGGCCTTCATCGCGTCGCTGGTGCCCTTCGGGACGTTCGTGCTCGACGCGCGGCTGCGCCGTGAGGAGCAGGCGCCCACGAAGCCGGCCGCGAGCTGACGTCCAGAGGTGGGTGGCGGGGGGGCGCACGCCAGCCGGGCCGCCTCCTTCCCAGCATCCATCCACTGTGCGGGACCGTTTATACTCAAGAGCTTCGAAAGGTCGGGTTTCGCTTCATGCATGGCCGTCGTGCCCTCTCCCCAGTCCTCCTTCTCGGCGCCGGAACCGGCGAGGCCACCTGCGGGATCCTCTACCTCGCGAGCTACCTGCGGCGCGGCGGGATCGAGGCCTTCGTCCGGCTCTACGACGGGGACGAGACCGAGAAAGAGATGAGGCGCTCGCTCGAAGCCCTGGTAGCCCGTGTGCGCCCCCGGCTCGTGGGCATCAGCCTCAAATGGTTCCACCACGTCCACCGCGCGCTGCTCATGGCCCGGACGCTGCGGAAGATCGACCCCAGCATCCAGATCGTCGTGGGCGGTAACACCGCGTCGTACTGGTGGCGGGAGCTGGACGCGTTCGACTGCATCGATCACATCGTCCTGGGCGATGGCGAGCGGCCGCTGCTGGCGCTCTGCCAGGGCGAGCCCTCCCCGCCCAACTGCGTCACCCGGACTCCGGACGGCACCCCGCGGCGGTTGCCCCTGGAGTACGTGCAAGGCGCCACGAACAGTGAAGACATCTACTATTCGCACTTCGACGACATCTTCCTGAGCCACCAGGATCGTCACTCCTTCTCGGGGTGGGTCGCGCCCGGCAAGGGGTGTGGCGAGAACTGCCTCTATTGCGGTGGGGCCCGCGGCAACCAGAAGGCCGCCTTCGGACGCGCGAAGCCGTTCCTGCGCTCCGAGGAGAGTGTGCGCCGCGACCACCAGGAGATCTCCCCCCGGACGTGGCAGCTCCGCTACGACTTCTCGGGAAGCTCGGCGGAGTTCCTGCAGAGCACCTGGGCGGGGGTCGATCTCTCCCACCACTCCTGCATGTATTTCCTGTGGGGCGTGCCCCGGATGGGGCTCATCGAAGCCCTCGCCCAGGCCTTCGAGCACGTCCACATGGTGCTCGACATCGGCTGCTTCTCGGAACAGCAGCGGCACGAGCAGATGCGCCGGGGCCTGCTCAAGCCATGTGCCTCGGACCAGCAGTTGTTCGAGATCATCGACGGCTGCCGCCGCTACAAGCACCTGGACATCGAGGTCTCTGGCATCGCGGGCCTTCCCTTCGCCAGCGCCGCCACGCTCGACGAGGAAGTCCGCCTGGCGGAGCGCTTGCTCCGGCTCGGCTGTGGGCTGGGTTACCAGCGGCTGGAAGCGCAACCCGGGGCGCTCGCCACCGAGCACCCCGCGCGGTTCGACATGGTGAGCGAAGCGCGGACGTTCACGGAGTTCCTCGAGTATTTCGAGCAACGCGAGCCCGGCGATGTGTCGTCGGTGCCGATGCTGCGCTTCCGCGACGCGGCGCTCGAGAAGGCGGTGCAGCGCACGTCGGAGCACGTGGATGGCCTCGCGAGTGCGCACCGGGACAAGAAGCGCAGGGTCGCCATCAACGGATGCACGCGCCTGTTGAACACCGCCCCCTCGACGCAGCGGTTCAAGCTCGGAGATTGGTTGGGACATCACCGCGTCCCCGCCAAGGTGGCGCAGGAACAGGTGACCGTCGTCCGGTCGGTGAACGGAACCGAGCTGTACTGTGCCCCTTTGCTCAACCCGCGACGGTTCACCGACCCGACGCTGGATCAGGGCGAGGACGGGAAGATCCTCCTCACCACCCTGGCCGCCTTCGACCGCCCGACGACGGTCGCCCAGGCGGTGGCGCAACTGGGGGCGAAGGCGAGGCTCGATCCGGACTCCGCCCACGAGGTCATCGAGCACCTCGTGGACGGACGCTTCCTGCAGCCCGCGTGAGGAGCGGGGCCCCGCTCAGCCCTGCAACTCCCGCAGCGTCACCGAGGGCGGCGCGTCCAGCACGCGCCGGGTGGCGAACATGCCCGCGCTCACCGCCGCCAGCATTCCCAGCCCGCCCCCCACCACGCCCAGCCGCCAGTCCGTCTGCCACGGCAGTCCGAACACCTGCGTGGCGATGACCCCGGCCAGGACGGAGGCGGCGCACGCCGCGGTGAGGCCCGACAACAGGCCAATGGCCGCGAACTCCGAGGCCTGCGCGAGCCGCAACTGCCGGCGGCTGCCGCCCAGCACCCGCATCACCCCGCCCTCCAGCAGCCGCTCGTCCTGACTGGCGCTGACCGCCGCCATCAGCACCAACAGGCCCGCGAGCAGCGAGAAGTAGAACACCACTTCCACCACGGTGGAGACCTGGTCCGCGGTGCTGCGCACCTGCGCGAGCAGCGCGTCCACATCCACCACCGAGAGGTTGGGGAAGCGGGACACCAGCTCCGCGGTGAAGCGCGTGCGCCCGGGGGGCACGTGCACCGCGGTGATGTAGCTGGCCGCGTAGCCCGTGAGTGCGCCCGGCGAGACAAGCACGATGAAGTTCGGCCGGAAGCTCTCCCACTCCACCTTGCGCAGGCTGGTGACGGTGCCCTCGAGCCGCTGGCCCGCGATGTCGAAGGCCACCCGGTCCCCCAGCTTCCAGCGCATCGCGGCGGCGAAGCCCTCCTCCACCGACAGCTCCGGCTTCTCCGGGCGCCGCGGGCCCCAGAAAGTACCCGCCGTGACGCGGTTGTCGTCGCGAAGCGTCTCGGCGGTGGAGAGGTTGTACTCGCGGTCCAGGCGCCGCTGCCCGCGACGCTCCTCCTCGGTGGTGGCGGCCTCCGCTGCGGGTGCCGCCTTCACCGGCTCGCCGTTGTGCGCCACCAGACGGCCGCGCACCATGGGGAAGAGGTCCGGCGCGGGCACCCCCTGCTCGGCCATGAACGCACGCACCGGCTCTATCTGGTCGTCCTGCACGTTGACGATGAAGCGGTTGGGCGCCTCCTTCGCGAGCGACACCTGCCAGCGGTCGAGCAGGTCCGTGCGCACGAAGGTGAGCAGCAACAGCGCCATCAGCCCCAGGCCGAGCGCCGACACCTGCGCGACGCTGGTGGCCGCGCGCCGGCTCACATTGGCCAGCCCGTAGCGCAGGCTCCCGCGCAGCCGCGAGCGAAGCCGCCGCACGAGGGCGATGAGCCCCCACGCCAGTGCGGCCAGCACGCCCAGCGTGGCGATGATGCCCAGGAGCATCCACGACGCCAGCGCCGCCGAGCCCGCCTTCCACCACAGCAGCGCGGCCAGCCCCGCCACGCCCGCGGCCCCCACCAGCCAGGAGCTCGGCTCGGTGCGGTCGAGATCCCTCCGCAACACACGCAGCGCGGGCACCCGGCGCAGCGCGAGGATGGGCGGCGCACCGAAGGTCAGCAGCACCACCATGCCCACCCCATACCCCTGCACCGCGGGCACCCAGCCGGCCGCCGGGATGGACAGCTTCAGCGCCTCGGAGAGCCAGTTGCCCACCAGCCACTGCATCACGAAGGCGAGCAGCACGCCGATGGAGCTCGGCGATGAGCCCGAGGATGAGCAGCTCGCCACCATGGGTGCCCACCAGCGTGCGCTGGCTCGCGCCCAGACACCGCATCACCGCGGTGCTCGACAGGTGCCGCTCGCTGTGCCGCCGCGCGGCCATGGCCACCGCCACCGCCGCCAGCACCACCGACACCAACGCCGCCAGGCTCAAGAAGCGATCGGCCCGGTCCAGCGCCGAGCGCATCTCCGGACGCGCATCCTTCACCGTCTCCAGGCGCTGGCCCCGCACGAGCCCCTCGCGCGCGGTGCGCACGAAGCGCTCCACCGCGTCCGGCTCTCCGGCCACCACCAGCCGGTAGCGAATCCGGCTGCCCTCCTGCACCAGCCCCGTCGCGGGCAGGTCCGCGAGGTTGAGGAACACCCGGGGCGCGATGTTGAAGTAGTCGAGCGCCGCGTCCGGCTCCTGCACCACCAGCGCGGTGAGCCGCAGTTGCGACTCGCCAACGCCGATCATGTCCCCCAACCGGGCATCCATCGCGTCCGCGCCCGCGCGGCTCATCCACACGCTGCCCGGCTCGGGGATGCCCGTGGCGTCGTGCTCGGGGCCGTCCACCGCCTCCACGATGCGGAAGCGGCCTCGCAGGGGAAAGCCCTCTCCGAGCGCCCGGAGATCTCCGAACTTGAGCCGCTCATCGTCCGCGTCGCCGACCCGGACCATGCTGGTCAGCTCCCGCGTCTCGGTGCGTTTCAGCCCGGGCGCCCCCGCGGCCTCGCTCACCACCCCGCCGAGCGGAGTGTCGCCGATCACCACCGCATCACCGCCGAGCAGCCGGTTGGCCTCCAGGGCGAGCGCGCGCTCGGCGCGGTCCGTGACGAAGCCAATGGCCGTCACCGCCAACACCGCGAGCACCAGGGCGCCCAGGAGGATGCGGAGCTCGCCCGCGGCGAAGTCACGGCGCAACTGGCGCCAGGCCATCTTGAGCAGCCTCATGACGTCTGCCTCTGCTCCGGCACCAGACGGCCGCTGTCGAGCCGCAGCCGCCGCCCGCATCGCGCCGCGAGGTGCTCGTCATGGGTGACGAGCACCAGCGTGGTCCCCGCCTCCGCGTTGAGCGAGAACAGCAGCTCGACGATGGACTGGCCGGTGTTCGTGTCCAGGTTGCCGGTGGGCTCGTCGGCGAAGAGCACCGACGGCCGGGTGACGAAGGCGCGCGCCAGGGCGACGCGCTGCTGCTCTCCTCCCGAGAGCTGGCGCGGGTAGTGGCCGAGCCGCTCCCCCAGCCCCACCTTGCCGAGAATGGCCCGGGCGGGACTCTCCGCGTCCGCGTCTCCGCGCAGCTCGAGCGGGAGCATCACGTTCTCCAGCGCCGTCAGCGAGGGCAGCAACTGGAAGCTCTGGAAGACGAAGCCGACCTTCTCACCGCGCACGCGTGCCCGGCCGTCCTCGTCCAGGGAGGACAGCGGCTCGCCGTCCAGCAGCACGCTCCCGGAGCTGGGCGTGTCCAGCCCGGCCATCAACGACAGCAGCGTGCTCTTTCCCGAGCCGGAGGCGCCGACGATGGCCACGGTGTCGCCATGGGAGATGGAGAAGCCCACTCCGTCGAGGATGGTGAGCGGTCCGGACGGCAGGGACACGCGCTTGCCCAGTTCCGACACCTGGAGGGCCAACCGCTGCGGGTCGGGCTGGACTTTGGTGTGCATCGCGATGTTGTGGGGCATATTGGTTCTTCGTCAGGGGATTGTCTGCTCGCGGAGCAGGCTTGTAACGGCGGCCCCGGGGAGTTTCAGCGAATGAGCCAAGAATACATGAGGCAGCACGCCCGGACCTCCGGTGTGCTCGGCTACCTGGTGCTGACACTGGCCGTGGGGCTTTGCACCCCGGCGCGGGCCGCCGAGCCCGCGCGGACAGTGTTGGTGATGGGGGACTCGTTGTCCGCCGCCTACGGGCTCGCGCCCGAGGAGGGCTGGGTGGCGCTGACGGCCGAGCGCATGGCCAGGCAGACGCCTGGATGGCGGATGGTCAACGCCAGCGTCAGTGGGGAGACCACCGCGGGAGGGGCCTCGCGGATAGCAGGAGAGCTCGCGCGCAACCGGCCGGCGGTGGTGGTCATCGCCCTGGGAGGCAACGACGGCCTGCGGGGCCTGCCTCTCAAGCTGACCCGGGCCAACCTGGAGAAGATGGTGAGCGCGGCCAAAGCCGCGGGCGCCCGGGTGCTGCTGGTGGGCATGCGCATGCCGCCCAACCTGGGGAAGGCCTACACGGAAGGCTTCACGGCCAACTACCGGGCGGTGGCCGAGGCACACCAGGTGCCCCTGCTCCCGTTCCTGCTGGAGCCCATCGCGCTGGACCGCGACGCCTACCAGGCCGACAACATCCACCCCGTCGCCGCCGTGCAGCCCAAGCTGCGTGACCATGTCTGGCCCGCGCTGGCTCCACTGCTGAAGTGACGGGGGAGCCGCTGGCTCCGTCTCAGGCTCCCTGCAGTGAGGCGGGCTGGGCCTCGGCTTCGGGCCGCCGCACCGGGCGCGTCTGGCGGATCCACCACTCCCCGGCCGCCATGGTCACGAGCCAGCCCGACCAGAAGGTCACGCCGATGAGCTGGGTCGGGGTCAGCGACGTGGTGGCGATCCCCAGCATGTACAGGATGCGAATCGTCGCGATGCCCAGGCCGATGGAGAAGCTGCGGATCATCCACTCGCGGTGCTGGGCGAAGTCACGCTTGCGCGCGAACTGGTACGCCCTGGCCGTGGCGAGGATCATCAGCGCACCGAAGACGACGCTCGGCACCAGCTCGACGGTCCCGGCCATGCCGTGCGTGTACGCCATGGTCATCCCCGAGATGGCGGCGGCGAAGCTCAGGAGCACGAAGACCCGGCCCGCCCAGCGATGCACCCGCGGGCGGCGGGCCCGGAACGTCTTGCTGAACTGCAACACGCCCAACACCATGTAGAGGGTGCCGCCCAGCCGGTGGATCATGTTCTGGATGGGCCACTCGAACTGCTTGGGGATCATCCCGGTCGCGATGTCGCTCCCGTAGAGCATCACCATGAACTGATCGTAGAGCGCTTTCGGGATGATGTACGGGGAGAGCGCGCTGAAGATGCTCAGGGAAGCGAGGTAGATGACGACGTAACGGCCCGTGTTGGAGAGGTTCGTGCGCGACATGTCTCCTCCCAGGAAAGCAAGGAGGGGGGGCGGAATACAACCCTCTGGAAGTAGGCGCACACCCATCCACACGCCCGGGTGCAACAGGCCCAGGTGACGGCAGTGCAATCTGGACCGCTCATCGCGCGATCTGGTAATGGGGCCGGTGCCGGGGGGAGAGCAGATCATGTTCCGAATCGAGACCGAGAAAGAGCTTCTGGGCGCGTTCCGCTCGCGGGATCGCAAGCACGTCGAGCTGCCCAAGGGCATCCAGCTCCCCCTCTTCGTCCGCGACTACCTCGCGTGGGTGGATCCCTACGGCGTTCGCGTCTTCCTCGTGTTCACCGCTCCGGGCGCGAAGAAGCCCACGGGCATCGCGTTCCGCCGCGATCAGCAGGGAGACAAGACCCTGACGGCCCGGGTGTGTGACTGGTGCCGAGCCCATGGCTCGGCGGATCAGATCGGCCTGCTCACCACGGATGTGGATTCCAAGCGCCGGGTGGGCGTGAACCTCTGCCTGGATCTCCGCTGCAACGAGAAGCTGGAGGCCGCGGCCAACATGGGCGGGCGCAGTGTCCAGGACGACATGAAGCAGCTCATCGAACGCATGGCCCGCTTCGCGGAAGAAGCGCTGGGCATGGAGCTTCCGCGAAGAGAGCCGCTGACAAGCCACCCCGAGGGGCAATGGCCAGGGGCCTCGCGCCACTGGCCGCCCCACGGCGTGAGCCCTACTTCTTGCCTTTGCCGCCCTTGGGCTTGCCGCCGCCCAGCACGGAGCCCGGCTTCTGCAGCTCGAGCACGTAGTACGACAGCGCCCAGCGCTCGTCCTCCGGAAGCTGCGTGAAGGCCACCATCGTCGAGCCCGGGATGCCCGTGGCGAGCGTCTGGAAGATCTCCTCGGGCTTGTTGCCCTTCTTGAAGGTCTCGGTGAGGAAGTTGCGCGGCTTGGGCACCAGGACCGCGGCCATCTGACTGGAGGCATCACCCTTCTCGCCGTGGCAGGCGGCGCAGTTGCGGCCGAAGGACGTCTTCGCCTTCTCGAGCATCTCCTTCGTCGGCGCGGGCTTCGCCGGCGGCGCGGCCAACGCCAGGCTGCCCCCGAGCAGCCCCACCACCATCGTCCACTTCATCAGGTTTTCACGCGTCACGTATGACCTCCACATCCAGGTGAACACGCCCCCGGTACGCCCCGGGGGCCGCGCCGGACCATCCAAGCAAGTCCGGCGCCAGGAAGAGACGGTATCCCGAGAAGTACCGTTCAGAGGGAAGCAACCGGCCCGTGCTCCTGACTACGCTCCGGGCGGACAGGCAGTGCGAAAATCCTGCCGGTCCGCGGGGGGGAAGGCGCGCAAAGCCTGCGTCAGGTGCCGTTCCCGGGAGGCGCGAGGAAGTGGGCCTCCAGCCGCTTCACCTGGCCCGAGGCTTCATCCGTCACCTCCACGTAGAAGGTGAAGGGGCGGGCCTGGCCGCGCTCCAGGGTGAGGAAGAGCGGCACCCGGAAACCCTCCAGCGAGGAGAGCTTCACCTCCCGCTGCGGCACCACCACCGAGGCCTCCACCGGGCTGTCCACCCGCAGGGAGAAGGTGGACTCGGTGGGGTTCTTGTTCACCAGGTGCAGATCGAACTGGTTGCGAACCGTGCCGCCCTCCAGCACGTAGGTCGTCCCCTGCAGGCGCAGCAGGTTGGCCTCGAAGGGCGTGCGGCGGGCGAGGCTCACCCCGAGCGCGAGCACGGAGGCCAGCAGCATGCTCCCATAGACGAGGAGCCGGGGCCGCGACACGCGCCTCCCCTGCCCCGCCAGCCCGTTGAGCGAGTCGTAGCGGACGAGGCCCCGGGGCCGGCCCAGCTTGTCCATCACCTCGTCACAGGCATCCACGCACTGCGCGCAAGCAATGCAGTCCATCTGCAGCCCGTTGCGGATGTCGATGCCGGTGGGACACACGAGGACGCACTTGCGGCAGTCCACGCAGTCCCCCTGACGGGAGGAGGCCTCGCCCCCGGCCTTCGCCTTCTGGAGGCGGCCCCGGGGCTCCCCCCGGCCCAGGTCGTAACCGATGATGAGCGACTCCCGGTCCTGCATGGCGGACTGCAGGCGCCCGTAGGGACAGAGCACCACGCAGAGCTGCTCGCGGAACCAGGCGAAGTTGAAGTACAGCGCGCCGGTGACGGCCATGGCCCAGGCGAAGGCCACGGGGTGCTGGAGCGGCCCCTCGCGCACCATGCCCGTCAGCCCCTGCGCGGAAACGAAGAGGCTGAGCGCCACGTGGGCCAGGAAGAGCGACACCGCCACGTAGGCGCCGTGCTTGGCCACCGCGCGCACCACCCGGGCCGCCGTCCACGGCCCGGCGGCCATGCGCAGGCGGCGCTCGCGCGGGCCGTCGATCCACCGCTCTATCCGCCGGTACACACCCTCGAGGAACACCGTCTGCGGGCAGGCCCAGCCACACCACACCCGGCCCAACCACGCCGTGAGGAAGAACAGGCCGAAGCCGATGGTGGTGAGCAGGAAGAGGACGAGCCAGAAGTCCTGCGCGTTGTAGGTGTTGCCGAAGAGGTAGAAGCGGCGCGCGACCACGTCCAGGTGGATGGAGGGACGGCCTCCCACGTGGATGAGCGGCAGCGCGACGTAGATGGCGATGAGCACCGCGAAGACGGCGTAGCGCCGGGTGGTGAAGCGGCCCCGGACGTCCGCCGGGTGGATGGCCAGACGCGAGCCATCCTCCTTCACGGAAGGAAGATGGCCCATGCCCGGGCCTTGTGGCTGGGGTTGCGAGGTGGCCATGGCGGATGCCCTACTTCTCGGGCTCCCCTTGCGGCGGCTTGCCCGGCACGTTCGTGTTCTTGAGGGTCAGCACGTACGCCACGACGGCGCGCACCCGCTGCGGGCCCAGCACCTTCTCCCAGGCGGGCATGCCCTTGGCCAACACCCCCTCGTTCACCACCCTGTGGAGATCCGTGGGCTTGCCGCCGTGCAGCCACGCGTCGTCCGTCAGGTTGGGGCCGATGATGCCCTCGCCCTTCAGGCCATGGCAGGCCGCGCACGTCTGCTGGAAGTTCAGCTTGCCCTCGTCCACCAGGCCCTGGTCCTGCACGAGCAGCATCAGCCCCGCGTCCGAGTCCGGCTTGGGCTTGCGGGCCTCGGCCAGCCGCGCCGCCTCGGCCGCCTCCGCGCGGTACACCTCCAGCGAGCCCCTCCCCTGGCCCGTCGTGTGGAAGTAGTACCAGTAGCCGAAGCCGAAGATGACGGTGAGCCACAGGAGGAACAGCCACCAGTTGGGCAGGTGGTTGTCCATCTCCTCGATGCCATCGTAGACGTGGACGATGCCGCTCTTGTCCTGGGCACTCATGGGTGATCCTCCGGCTCGCTCAGTGGCAGCCGCGCGAGCCCATCGAAGTCCTGGCCGCGCCGGGCGAGGAGCACCCACGCCACGACGCCAACGAAGAGGGCCAGGAAGAACAACATGGCGAAGAGGGGCAGCGCGGTGAGCTGCATGCCCGCGAAGTATTGTTTGTACATGGCTACTCGCCTCCCGTGGTCGACGAGACGGGCTCGGGCTGGGCGGGCTTGGGCAGATCCTGCGGTCCGCGCCCCAGCCGCTGCAGGTACGAGACGATGGCCACCATCTCCGAGTCCCACGCCACCTTCACGCCCTGGGCCGCCAGGTCCGTGACGATGGTTTCGGCCTGGGCCTTCTGGCGCAGCTCGGCCCCGTCCACGTCCGCGTTGGTGTACGGCACGCCCAGCTTCTGCATGAGGGCCAGCTTCTTGGGCGCCGCCTTCACGTCGATCCTGTTCGCCGCCAGCCACGCGTAGGACGGCATGTTGGAGCCCGGGCTGGTGGCGCGCGGATCCATCAGGTGCGTGTAGTGCCAGAGGTTGGGGTACTTGCCGCCCAACCGGTGCAGATCCGGCCCGGTGCGCTTGCTGCCCCACTGGAAGGGATGGTCGTAGATGAACTCCTCGGCGCGGGACACGTCGCCGTAGCGCTGCGTCTCGGCGAGGAAGGGACGGATCATCTGCGAGTGGCACACGTAGCAGCCCTCGCGCACGTACAGGTCACGTCCCTGCAGCTCCAGCGGCGAGTACGGCTGCTGGGCCTCGCCGTGGTGGGGCACCGCCTGCTTCACCAGGATGGTGGGCAGCAGCTCCGCCACGCCCCCCACGAGGACGGCCACCAGGGTGAGCACGGTGAAGGCCAGCGGACGGCCTTCCACGAGCGCGAACCACGAGGGTCGGCCCGCCTCGCGCTGCTTGCGCGCCACGACGAAGGCCAGCGCTCCCAGCGCCACGATGACGCCCGTGAGGACGAAGAAGCGCACCGGGCTGCCCCAGCCCAGGAAGATGGACACGCCGATGATGGCCAGGCCGAAGACGAACGGCCAGCCGGTGAGCAGCGCCCCGAGGCCGGGCTGGGCGCCCGCGGGCACCGGCTCAGGCTCCACCACCACCGTGGTCTCGCCGTCCACCGCCTTGCCGGAACGCGCGGTCTTGTACAGGTTCCACATCATCAGCACGAAGCCGACGAGGTAGAGCAGGCCGCCCACCATGCGGACGATGTACATGGGCCGGATGGCCAGCAGCGTCTCCACGAAGTTCGGGTAGAGCAGCGTCCCGTCCGGGTTGGTGGCGCGCCACATGAGGCCCTGGTTCACCCCGGACACCCACATGGCGACCATGTAGAGGAGGATGCCCACGGTGGCCATCCAGAAGTGCGCGTCCGCGGCCTTCGTGGAGTGCAGCTTCGTGCCGTACAGGCGCGGCATCAGCCAGTAGAACATGCCGGCCGCCATGAGGCCGTTCCACCCCAGCGCTCCGCCGTGCACGTGGCCGATGATCCAGTCCGTGTAGTGGCCGAGCGCGCTCACCGACTTGATGGACAGCAGCGGCCCCTCGAGGGTGGCCATGCCGTAGAAGGTGACGCCCGCCACGAAGAACTTGAGGACGGGATCCTCGCGCAGCTTGTGCCAGGCACCGCGCAGGGTGAGCAGGCCGTTGAGCATGCCGCCCCAGGACGGCGCCCACAGCATGAGGCTGAACACCATGCCGAGCGACTGCGCCCAGTCCGGCAGCGCCGTGTAGAGCAGGTGGTGCGGGCCGGCCCAGATGTACATGAACACCAGGGCCCAGAAGTGCACGATGGACAGCCGGTACGAGAAGACCGGACGCTCGGCCGCCTTCGGCAGGAAGTAGTACATGATGCCGAGGATGGGCGTGGTCAGGAAGAAGGCGACGGCGTTGTGGCCGTACCACCACTGCACCAGCGCATCCTGCACCCCGGAGAAGACGGAGTAGCTCTTGAGCGCGTTGAGCGGCAGCGCCAGGCTGTTGACGATGTGCAGCACCGCCACGGTGATGATGGTGGCGATGTAGAACCAGATGGCGACGTAGAGCTGCTTCTCGTGGCGCTTCGCCAGCGTCCAGAAGAAGTTGATGGCGAAGACGACCCACACCAACGTGATGGCCAGGTCGATGGGCCACTCCAGCTCGGCGTACTCCTTGGACGTGGAGATGCCCAGCGGCAGGGTGATGGCCGCCGCGACGATGATGGACTGCCAGCCCCAGAAGTGGATTTTGGAGAGCGTGTCGGACGCCATCCGCGTCTTCAACAGACGCTGGGTGGAGTAGTACACGCCCGCGAACATCATGTTGCCCACGAAGGCGAAGATGACCGCGTTGGTGTGCAGCGGGCGCAGCCGCGAGAAGGTCAGGTACGGAACGCCGAAGTTGAGCTGCCACCAGGCGAGCTGGGCGGCGATGATGACCCCCACCAGCAGGCCCACCGCGCCGAAGAGCATCGACGCGATGATGAACCTGCGGGTGATGGTGTCGTCGTAGACGATGCGTTGCTGTTGCACGAAATCACCTCGGGAGATCGGACTGCGATGTCGGCTGGGGCGGCTCCACCCGCGCGGGGCGGGCGCTGTCGTCCTCCAGCGGGAAGAGGGAGAGGCGGTCGGAGTGCTCGTAGTCGCGGTGCCGGACGCTGAAGGCGAACAGCAGCACCGAGCCCGCCACGAGCATGAGGCTGACGAAGACCTGGAGGACGAGGACGCTCATGCGTGCACCTCGGTGAGCGCCGGAGAGGAGCTGGCGGCGCGCGGGCGCCGGGGAGAGAGGGCCGCCAGGGTGAAGAGGATGAGCGACAGGGAGCTGAGTGGCATGGCCACCGCCGCGCGCAGCGGCGTCATCAGGCCCGCGAGGCACACCGCCACGGCCACCCCGTTGTAGAGGAGGGCCACGGCCAGCAGCCGGCGCACCATGTGCCGCAGCCGGTGCGAGAGCGCCAGCGACTCGCGGATGGCGGACAGGCCCTCGCCCAGGAGGAAGAAGTCGGACTTGCCCGGCAGCACCGGCCGGTCGATGGCGGGGGTCCCCGCGCACAACGCACGCTCGAAGGCGAGGCTGTCGTTGACGCCATCCCCCAGGTAGAGCGTGTCCTCCTGGTCCAGCCGCGACACCGTGGCCGCCTTGTCCTCGGGACGCTGCCCCCCCAGGGCGTGCTCCTCGGGAAGACCCAGCGCCGTGGCCATGGCGCGCACGCGCTCGGGCGCGTCCCCCGAGATGAGCCACACCTCGTGGCCCGACTCACGCAGGGCCGCCAGCTCCCGGCGTGCATCGGCCCGTACAGACTCACGCAGCAGAAAGACCGCCACGGGCTGGCCCTCTCTGGCCAGCACCGTCCCCTCCCCTCCCCCTGCACCGGGAGCCGCCCACTCCGCGGCCCCCAGCCGCCACGTTCCTTCCGGACGGATCAGCTCCAGGCCCAGCCCGGGGTGCTCCGTCACCTGCGCACCCGACGAAAAACGTGCCCCCGCTCGCGCCAGCTCCTCCGTGAGACAGCGGCTCACCGGGTGGTTGCTGCGCGCGGCCATGTCGAAGGCCACGTCGCGCACCTCGGGCGCGAGCGCTCCCACGGCCCCGCGATCCACCAGCTCCAACCGTCCCAGCGTCAGCGTGCCCGTCTTGTCGAAGAGCACCTTGCGCACGCGCGGCAGCCGCTCCAGCAGGTCCTGGCTGCGCACGAAGAGGCCCAGCCTCCGCAGGCGCGATTGCGTGAGCTCGTAGGCGAGCGGCACGGCGATGCCGATGGCGCAGGGGCACGTCACCACCAGCAGGGACACGGCCACCTCGAGCGCCCGCTGCTCCCCATGCGGCCACCAGAGCGAGAAGCCCGCCACGGACACGGCCAGCACGGTGAGCACCCAGCGGCGCGACACCGCGTTCCAGAAGCGCGCATGCTCGGGCACGCGGCCCGTGCCGGCGGGCGCCTGGCGCAACAGGGCCACCAGCGGCGAGTCCCCGAAGTCCGTCCGCGCGCGCACATGGGCCGCCGAGCGCGCGGCATTGAAGGCCCCCGCGGGCACCTCGCCTCCCCGCTCCACCGTGCGCACGTCCGGCTCGCCGGTAATCCAGTCCGTGGAGAAGCTGGCGCGGGCGTCCAGCAGCTCGGCGTCCACGGGCACCAGCTCGCCCGGGGCGATCACCAGCACGTCCCCCGCGTGCAGCTCGGCGGCGCGCACGGTGACGAGCCGCTCTCCTTCCTGGCGGCGCGCGAAGAGGCCCTCCGCCCCATCATCCTCCAGGAGGAAACGGCGGTTGCGCTCGAGGACGCGCTGCTGCAGCCAGCGCCCCACCAACATCAGGGTGACGAAGGTGTTGAGGGTGTCGAAGTAGGTGAGGTCCCCCCGCCCGTCCCGCACCTGCACCACCGAGGTGACGTACACCAGCAGCATGCCCAGGGCGATGGGCAGGTCCAGGTGGAGCACGCCGCTGCGCAGCCCCCGCCACGCGGAGCGGAAGAAGGGCCAGCCACCCACCAGCACCACGGCGGTGGAGAGCCACAGGCTCAGCCGCGTGAAGAGCCGGAAGACGTCGCCCTCCTCGGGAGTGAGCCCCACGTAGAAGCTCACGGAGAAGAGCATCACGTTCATCGTCAGGGCGACGCACACCCCGAGCCGCAGCGGCAGATCCGTGGAGGCCGCCTCCGGGCTCTTGCGGCTGGGGCCGAAGAGGTAGCCGAAGGACTCCACCGTGCGCAGGAAGGCCGCCACCTCGAAGGCGCCCCTGCACCAGGCCAGCCGCACCTTGCCCAGGGCGGGATTCACCGTGAGCGAGGCGCCTCCCGGCTGGCGGCGGAACAGCTCGTTCATCAGCCAGACGCATGCGGCGCAGTGGATTCCCTGCACGTCCAGCTCGAGCACGCACACCGGGCCGGGCGCGGCCTCGCTCCGGGCCACGAGCGGCTCCAGCCAGGCGAAGCCCCGATCCTTCTTCGGCTCGGCCACGGGAGCGGACTTGCCCCCCGCGAGGCTGTAGTACCGGTCCAACCCCTGCTCCACGAGGAGGCGGTGCACGGCCTCGCAGCCGGCACAGCAGAACTCCTGGCGCGCGGCCCCCTCGGGCACGGGGCTGCCGCAGTGGCGGCAGGGACTCGCGGACGGCTCGCTGGTAGTGGGAGCAGGCATGCGCGAGTGTCCTCTTGCGAACGGCATGCCGCTTGCGAACGACGAGGACATGACTCCCACCGTTCCCGTTCTCGAAGGGCTCCTGGGCCTGCTCACGTCGCCCCCCGTGGTGGTGGCGGGCGCGGTGGGCGCGCTGGTGGTGGGCGTCACCGGGAGCGTGCACTGTCTATTGATGTGCGGGCCGCTGGCGTGCGCGGCGCTACCGGGAGTGAATGGCCCCGAGCGCTGGCGCGCGGTGCTCGCCTATCAAGGAGGGCGCGTGGGTGCGTACGCGCTGACGGGGGGGTTGCTGGGCGCGCTGGGCGGTGAAGTGACGCGCGCGTTGGCCGTGTCGGCGCGGCCCTATCTACCGTGGCTCATGGCGGGAGCGCTGGTGGCGTCGGCGCTGGAGTTGGGCAAGCGGCTGCGGCCGGTGCCGGGGCTCTCGCGCCTGGCGGGTGCCCTCATGCGGCTGGGCGCAAAGTTTTCGTCCGCGAGCCGGGCGGGCGCAATGGGTGCGGTCACCCCGTTGCTCCCGTGCGGTCTGCTCTTCGGGGTGTACGCGGCGGCGTTGGCGAGCAGCTCCTTCTCGGGAGGAGCCTTGCTCATGGGTGCGTTCGCGCTCGGAGGAATGCCGGCACTGCTGGGCACGCAGCTTCAGGCGGGCCTGTGGCGCAACAAGCAGCCCGGGCTGGCGACGTTCGTGCTCAAACGAGCCATGCCGCTGGTGGCCGCGGCGGTGCTCATCTACCGCGCGGTGGGCGCCGCCTCGGGCCAGCCGAGCTGTCACTGAGCCAGGTAGGGCTACCTGACGTTGCACAAGCCCCCGTTCACCGAGAGGATCTGCCCGGTGATGAAGTCGGACCCGTTGCCGGCCAGGAACACCATGACGGGCGCGAAGTGCTTGTCGGTGTCCCCGAGCCTGCCGCCGAGAGGGATGATGTGCTTCATGGCGGCATCGTGCTGGGCGAGCTGCTCGGGCGTCATGAGCGCCCGGGTCTCCTCGTACATGGGCGTCCACATGGCCGGGACGACGGAGTTCACGGTGATCCGGTAACGCCCCCACTCGGCGGCGGCCGTGCGGGTCCACGCCATGACCGCGCCCTTGGCGGCCGAGTAGTGGCCGGCGGTGGGATAGGGAATGAGGCCCGCGTCGGAACCGAAGTTGATGATGTGGCCCCCGCTCTCCCGCATGGCGCGGAACGCCGCCTGATTGGTGAGCAGGGTTCCCTTGACGTTGACCGCGAAGACCCGGTCCCAGTCCGCGTCGGTGATGTCCTCGGCCGGGGCGTGATGATCAATCCCCGCGACGTTGGCGAGCACGTCCAGTCCGCCCAGGTGTGCCGTCGCGGCGGAGAAGGCCGCATCCACACTCGCGCGCTGGGAGATGTCGCAGTGGAAGTAGCGAGCCGTTCCCGGACCCTGGGCGTGGGCCTCGTTCACGACGCGTTGTCCCAGCTCGTCCAGCACATCGAGGGAGACGACCCGCGCTCCCTCCGCGACGAACACCCGTACGGTCGAGGCGCCAATGCCGCGGGCGCCTCCAGTGACGATGATCCGCTTGTCCTTGAGCTGCATGTTGAACCCCCTCCTCTTCCAGTCGTCCCATTCAGGGGTCGAGCCGATTTAGCACGCGCGGCGGGATGCGTACCTGGCCCACGGGAGGCGCGGGGCGTTGAGTTCGGAGGCCGTTTGCGCCCCTCTCCGCGCGTCAGGTAGCGTCCGGCGCACCCATGAGCCTCGCCCATCCATCGGCCGCCCCCCCGCCGTCCGGACTGAGGACCTCTCCCGAGTCCTCGGACCAGAAGATCGCCGCCCTGCTGCGCTGGCTCGAGGACGGCGGCGCCCGCTTCCCCAAGCTGCACGTCGTCCGCCAGGAGAACGGTGAGCGCTCCGTGCTCGCCCAGGCCGACATCTCCACCGGCGAGGCCGTCCTCCAGGTCCCTCGCAGCCACCTCCTCACCCTCGACGTCGCCAAGAGCTTCCGACATCGGGCGTCTGCTCCAGTCCCACGTCAACCCGGACAACGAGGAGCTGTACCTCGCCTCCTTCCTCCTCCAGGAGAAGCACCGGCCCGATTCCTTCTGGAAGCCCTACGTGGACAGCCTCCCCGAGGCCTTCCCCCACGTGCCCCTCTTCTTCTCCGAGTCCGAGCGCACCCTCCTCCAGGGCTCCTTCGTGCTCACCCTGCTCCAGTTCCAGGACTACTCGCTCCGGCAGGACCATGCCCTGCTCTGCCAGAAGGTCCCCGGTTACGAGCGCTTCTCCGTCGAGGAGTTCATCTGGGCCCGGCTCTCCGTGTCCTCCCGCAACTTCGGCCTGAAGGTGGGCGGCCTCCAGGGGCGCGCGCTCGTCCCGCTCGCGGACATGCTCAACCACCGCCGGCCACCGGACGTGCTGTGGGACACCTCGAAAGATGGGCAGTTCTTCGTGATGACCGCCCAGAACCCCGTGGCCTCCGGCCTCGAGATTCACGACAGCTACGGCGCCAAGAGCAATGACCTGCTCCTGCTCCACTTCGGCTTCGTGGCTGAGAACAACGAGCAGGACGAGGTCTTCCTCTCCGTCGGTCTCCCCGAGGGAACCCCGCTGGCCTCCGGCAAGCAGAAGCTGCTCGGGCTCTCCTCCCCCACCGCGAAACAGCCCTTCAAGGTGCCGCTCCAGTACGAACACGCGGCCACCCAGCGGATGTTCGCCTTCCTGCGCGTGGCCTGCGCGGCGCCCCTCGAGCTGCCCAGGCTCGCTCCCCGCCTCCTGACGGGCCTGGGCTCCATCCCTCCGCTGAGCGTGGCCAACGAGGAGCGCGTCCTGCGCTCCCTCGGCGCCGCCTGCGAGGCGCGGCTCGCCGCCTTCGACACGTCCCTCGAGGAGGACGAGCGGCTGCTGCGAGAAGGGGCGCTCTCCACCAATGCCCGCGGCTGCGTCCTCATGCGGCGCGAGGAGAAGCGGCTGCTGCGCGCCTGGCTCGAGCTGACCCGCACCGGCCTGTCCCTGCTGCACATGCCCAGGACCGAGCTCGAACAGCTCGCCGGACGCCCCGAGTCTCCCTGGGGCCAGGCCGACCGCTACGTCCGCGAGGCCGTGCTGCCGCTACGGTGACGCCGTCACGCCCCCCGTCACGGCGGGCAGCATGGCGCTCACTCCCAGCTCGGCGGAGAGGGCCTCCACGGTCTCCGGCGCCAGCCGCGGATCCTCCCGCAGACGGCCGAGCACCCGGGCCGATTCCACCACCCCGGGCCTCGCGCACTGCACCTGGGCCACGAAGGCCGCCGCGCACAGCACGGCCCTCGCGGCGCACCCGGCCGGTGGACCGGAGTCCCGCCCCGCGAGCAGCACCGTGGACAGCAACTCCCCCACCTCCGGGAACCCGTCCACGAGGGTGCGCACGCGCGCCAACGAGGGAAGCACGAAGCGCCGGGGCGTCTCCAACCGCGCGGCGAGCACGAGCGTCCGGGCCGCCAGCACCGCCAGCGCCTCCTCGCCGTCCCCTCCCCCCAGGTGCGCCACACAGCGCCGGGTGAGCCGGACCATCAGGGGCGCCACCTGCGCGCCTCCTCCCGCGAGACTCAAGGCCTCGTCGAGCAGCCGCGATTGCAACTCCAGCGGCCGGACATGGCGGGGAGTCCTGGGCGTAGCCTCCGCGCCCGTCTCCGCACCCTCCTCGAGCGCCGCATCCGGAGGCGGAGGCGGCTCCACGGGATAGAGCACCGGCGGGGCCTCCGCCTGGACGCGCCTGCCGGGAGGCTCCCTCCGGACGATGTTCGGCATGACGGGTGGGCGCGGCGGCGTCCGATCGGCCAGGCACAGCTCCTCGCCGGGCCCGTCCAGCCCCGTCTCCAAGGGCGAGCGGCGCAGCGGGAAGACCCGCGCGAAGAGGTGGGCGATGTCCATGCGGTCCACGCCGAGCTGGCGCTCCTCGAGGAAGCCCCGCAGGGTGTCCGCGAAGGCGCGCGCCGAGCCGAAGCGGGCCTCGGGATCCGCGGCGAGCGCCTGGAGCAGCACGGCCCAGAGCGAGGGCGGGCATCCCGGCAGCGGCTCGAGACCGCGCTCGTCGAAGGCGCTGATCTGGTGGAGGGCCTGCGGCGGCGAGCCCGCGAAGAGCGGCCGTCCCGCGAGCAACTCATAGAGGATCAACCCGAGGCGGAAGACGTCGCCGCGCCCATCCGCGGGCCGGCCCCGGGCCTGCTCGGGGGTGAGGTAGGGCGGATCGCTCCGGGAGGCGCCGCCCGTATCCACGAGCTTCACCTCGCCACTCCGGGAGAGCCACACGTGGCAGGGATGCAGTCCCCGGTGGCGGGCGCGCGCCTGATGGAGGCGGGCCAGGCCCTCGGCCACCTGTAGGATGATGAAGCACACCTCGCGCAGGCCGAGCACCACCCCCCGCGCCCGCGCCGCGAGCAGCGCGCCCAACTGCTCCCCGTCCACGTGCTCGAGGATCCGGCAGGGCTGCTCCCCGCTCAACCCCGTGTCGAGCACCCGCACGACATTCGCGTGCGCCAACCCGGCGGACGTCCGCGCCGAGCCCAGGAAGAGGTCCACGAAGGTGACATCCCGAGCGAACGCGGGCAGCAGGCGCTCGAGGACGACGGGCGGCTCCTGGCCCCCAGGCCCCGTCCCGCGGGCCAGGAAGACCTCGGCCACGGGGTTCACCGCCAGTCTGCGAATGATGCGATAGGTTCCCACGGAAGCCCCCCGGCATCCCACCGGCCACCCGCGCTCCCAACCCCGGCTCCACCCTGGAACCGGCCAGCCCGGGCCTCGCCTGGAAGCTAGGAAGCCCTCGGGCTCCGGCACCTGTCTCGCGGTACGGGTTGCCAGCCATCCAACGAACGCCGGCTCGCCCTCCAAGCCTGCGAGTCGGGCAAAATTCCAAGAAAGTCGGGAACTTGAGGGGCTTCCAAGCACATGGTACGACCTCGGAAGGCGTGTGATTTTTCGCCTTGATTCCACTCACGGAGCCGGTTTCCCCATGAGCGAGCGCAACGATCTGTCGAGGATGCCTTCCTCGTCCTCCCCAGGTGTGTCCTCCCCCGGTGTCGGTGTCCCCGTCGCCTCCGTCTCACTGGGCGGAACCCCCCTCCGTCCGGGCGCCACCGAGGCCCTCGCCACCACCCTCGCCACCCTCCCGGCGGCCTCCAGCCCCGAGCAGGACGCGCGGGAGCGCATCGCCACCCTGGAGCGCGAGGCACGCGCCCTCGGCAACGAGCCGCAGGCCGCCCTGCTCTTCCATGAGATCGGCCGCCTCTACGAGGACCCCCTCAAGAACCCGCGCAACGCCGCCATGGCCTACAACCAGGCCTACCGGCTCGCGCCGCGTTTCCTCGCCAACATCCGCGCCGCGCGCCGCCTCTTCGCCGATGTGGGCAACTGGCAGATGGCCGTGCAGCTCCTCGAGGCCGAGCTGAACGCCACCGAGGCCCCCGGCGATCGCGCCACCCTCCTCTTCGAGAAGGGCACGCTGCTCGAGGAGCGCCTGTCACGCGAGGCCGACGCCACCGCCGCCTTCCTCCAGTGTCTGGAGCTGCGGCCCCAGGACACCTCGCTGCTCACCCAGCTCGAGGCCATCTACGCCGCGCGCAACGACCATGCCTCGCTCGTCGAGGTGTACCGGCTGCTGGCCGCCTCGCTGGAGACGCCCGCGCTGCGCGCCCACTACCTCACCGCCGCGGGCCTCGTGCTCGAGGAGCGCCTCAAGCGTCTCAGCGAGGCCGCCGCGTGCTTCCGCCAGGCCTTCACCCTGGACCGCACGGACCTGCTCCTGCTCAACGCCCTCAAGCGCGTGGCCCTGCGCGAGGGCCGCGCCGAGGAGCTGCTCGAGGTCCTCACCGCCGAGGCCGAGGTGCTCGGGCCCCAGGGCGCCTCCGCCTGGCTGCAGCTCTGCAAGATGTATGAGCGGCTCGGGCGCAAGGAGGAGGCCCTGGCCGCGCTGCTCGACGCGCGCCGCGTGAGCCCCAACGAGTCCCTCATCCTCTCCGCGCTCGCCAACATCTACGAGACGCGCCAGCGCTTCGAGGAGCTCGCGGACGTGCTGCTCGCCTGGGTGGGCTGCATCAACGACGAGAGCGAGCTGGTGGCCATCAACCTGCGCCTGGCGGCCCTCTACGAGGAGGATCTCAAGCGCGAGGTGGACGCCATCTCCCGCTACCAGGCCATCCTCTCGCGCATCCCCGGCCACGCCGCGGCGCTCGCCGGCCTGGGCAAGCTCTTCTACCGCATGCAGAACTGGGAAGGCCTCGTCTCCGTCTTCGACGCGGAGACCGCCGCCTCCCCGGATCCCAAGGAGAAGGCCGCGCGCATGTTCAAGGCGGCGGAGATCCTCGAGGAGCGGCTCGGCCGGCAGGAGGAGGCGATCCAGCGCTACAACAACTGCCTCCAGCTCCAGCCGGGCTACCTCCCCGCCCAGAAGGCCCTCACCCGCCTCTACGAGCGCCAGAGCCGCTTCGCCGAGCTCGTGGCCATGTACGAGCAGGATCTGCTCCAGACGCAGGACCGGGATCAGCTCATCACCACGCTCAACAAGGTCGCCGTCATCTACGAGGACCGGCTGAGCGATCTGGACCACGCCATCGAGTGCATGCGGCGCATCCTCGATCTGGCGTCGGACCACCTGCCCACCATCCGCAACCTGTCGCGGCTGCTGGAGCGCGCCGGGCGCTTCCAGGAGCTCATCCGCAACCAGGAGCTGGAGGCCTCGCTGGTGGGAGACACCAAGCAGGTGCTCTCGCTCTACCACCGCAACGCGGAGATCCTCGACGAGCACCTGAAGGATCGCGCGGGCGCCATCGCCGCCTACGAGCGGGTGCTGACGCTGACGCCCTCGTACCTGCCGGCGCTCAAGGCGCTGGGCCGGCTGTACGCGCAGGAGAGCAAGTGGGATCTGCTCATCCGCATGTACCGGGCCGAGGCGGAGTTCGCCCCCACCACCGAGGCCGCAGCGGCGCTCATCTACAAGATTGGCGAGCTGTGCGAGCACCGGCTCAAGGACGAGCACCAGGCCGTCGCCTCCTACCAGGAGGTGCTGACGCTGGCGCCGAGCCACTTCCCGGCGCTGCGCGCGCTGGCGCGCATCTACAAGGCGCAGGGCGCGTGGGAGAACCTCATCGAGGTGCTGCGCGCCGAGGCCGCCAACCGGACGGATCCGATGGAGCGGGCCAACGCGCTCTACCACGCGGCCACCATCTGGGAGGATCAGCTCAAGCGGCCGGAGATGGCCATCGAGGTGTTCCAGGAGGTGCTGCGGATGGCGCCGGGCCACAGCGCCACGCTGCGCGCCCTGGAGCGGCTGTACCTGGCCGACGAGGACGTGAAGGAGCTGGTGGGGCTGCTGGACCGCGAGACGCAGATGGCCCAGACGCCGGGGGCCAAGGTGGCCGCGTACATGAAGCTGGCGCGGCTGTACCTGGACCACTTCCAGGAGCCCGCGCGCGCGGCCCAGTGCTGCGAGGCCGTGCTGGCGCTGGAGCCCGGCCACCTCACCGCCCTCAAGACGCTGGAGCGCATCCGCGCCGGAGACCGGGCACGCCGCGGCGAGCTGCGCCTGCGCCTGGCCGAGGTGGTGAAGGACGCCCGCCTGGGCAACGCGCTGCGGGTGAACGCCGCCACCGACCTGGACAAGGGCGCCGACGTGGACGCCCTGCGCCGCGCCGTGGCGGAGAACCCCCGGGACGTGCGGCTCGCCTTCTACCTGGAGCGCGCCCTGCGCCAGACGGGTGACGCGGCCGCCCTGTCCGAGCTCTACATGCGCCGGCTCCAGGTCGTCTCCGAGGAGCTGGAGCGCGTGGAGTTGATGCTGCGCTGCGCGGAGCTGGACGAGACGCGGCTGAACAACCCCACCCGCGCCGAGCAGGCCTACCGCGCCGCGCTGCAGTTGCAGCCACAGTGCCTGCCCGCGATCCAGGGCCTGCGCCGCCTGCTGGCCCGCCGCGGGGACGCCGCCTCCGCCCGCGTGCTGCTGGAGAGCGAGGCCCGCGTCGTGAGGGATCCCCGCAGCGCCATCGAGGCCTTCGTGGCCGCGGCCCGGCTCGCCTCGGGCCCGCTGAAGGACTCGGAGGGCGCCATCGCGCTGTACCGCCAGGCCCTGGAGAGGGATCCGCTGGACGCCCAGGCGACCGCGGGCCTGGAGGATCTGCTGGCCGCGCGCGGTGGCGCGGCGGACCTGGCCACGCTGCAGGAGCGGCGTGCCGAGGCCCGGCTGGCGCAGCAGGATCCCGCCTCAGCCGCGGAGGCCTTCTTCGGCGCGGCGAAGACGCACCTCGCCTCGCTGGGCAACCGCGCCCGCGCCCTGGAGCTGCTCGAGCGCACCCTGTCCCTCCAGCCCGCCCACCTGGAGGCCCTGGAGCTGCGCGCCCACCTGCTGCTGGAGGACCGGCGCTACGCCGAGGCCGCCGCGACGCTCGCCCAGCGCATCCCGCTCGGGGGAGAGCCGGCCCACCTGGCCAAGATGCACCTCACGCTGGGCGCGCTGTACCAGGACCAGCTCTCCGAGCCGAGCCGCGCGGCCATCCACCTGCACGCCGCTCGCGAGGGTCTGCCGGGCAACACCGAGGTGCTGGAGCGCATGGCCACGCTCTTCCAGCAGGTGCACAACTGGCAGGGCGCGATGGACTGCCTGCGCCGGCTGCTGGAGATGGATCTCCCCATCGCCGAGCGCGCGCGCCACACCGTGACGCTGGCGCAGATCCACGAGCAGGGCCTGGGGGATGGCACCTCCGCCTCCACCCTGTACCGCCAGGCGCTGGAGCTCACCCCGGGCGACGCCACGCTGGTGGACCGGCTGGTGGTGCTCTACGAGCGCGCCGGCAACCTGCTGGAAGCTCTCGCAGATGCTGGAGGCCCAGGCCGCCCAGGCCCATGCCACCGGAGACACGAAGCGCGCGGCCTCGCTGCGGCTGAAGGTGGCGGACCTGTACGCCGGCCCGCTGGAGGAGCCCACCCGGGCCATCACCCTGTACCGGCACATCGTCGACGCGGATCCGGCCAACATCCCGGCGCGCTCGGCCCTGGCCACGCTGTACATGCGCGACGCGGCGGCCTCGCAGCTCGCCATCGAGGAGAACCGGCAACTGCTGAAGCTGGATCCCACCCGGGTGGAGAGCCTGCACGCGCTCTTCCGGCTGTGGGAAGGCACCCGGCAGCTCGACAAGGCCTTCTGCGCCGCGGCGGTGCTGCACTTCCTGCGCTCGGCCAACGAGACGGAGGCCTCCTTCTACTCGGAGATGCGCAGCCGCCTGCCCACGGAGACGCAGGAGCGGCTGAGCGTGGCGGACGTGGACGCGGGGCTCATGCACCCCTCGGCGCGCGGGCCGCTGCTCGAGGTGATGCGGGCGGTGGGAGATCAGCTCAGCAAGCTGCACCCGGCGCAGTTCGAGCTGCTCGGGGTGGATCGCAAGACGGACAAGCTCAAGCCGGACCACGCGGTCTTCAAGGCCGTGCGCACGGTGGCGCAGGTGTTCGGCGTGGAGGAGTTCGAGGTGTACCAGGCCCGCCGCGGGCTCATCGGCATGGAGACGACCGAGCCGCTGAGCATGTGCGTGGGCCAGGACGTGGTGCGCCGCTTCAACGCCCGCGAGCAGAAGTTCCTCTTCGGCCGCGCGGTGCTGGGCCTGCTCGACAAGACGGCGGTGCTCTCCAAGCTGTCGCGCGGCGAGACGCAGGACTTGTTCGGCAACTCCATCCGCATCTTCGCGCCGCTGTTCACGGCGCTGGGACGCAACAACGAGGAGATGGTGAAGCAGTACCGCCGGGCCTACTCGCGCAAGGCGCTCAAGGCGCTGGAGCCGGCCGCCCTGGAGCTGGGGCCGCAGTCCAAGGTGGAGCTGGAGCCGGTGTTGACGGGCATGGCGTTCTCGGCGGACCGGGCCGGCGTGCTGATGTGCGGCGACGTGTCGGTGGGCCTCACCATGGTGCTGCGCGAGGACCCGAATTTCGCCACCGCCCGTCTGGACAACGCCGAGCCCCTGGTGCAGGCCCTGCGCGAGCGCGCCGACCTGCAGCAGATCCTCACCTACGTCCTGTCCGACGACTTCCTGCGCCTGCGCCAGCGCGTGGGACTCGCGCTGCCGTGAGCTGAAAATGACCCGAGGTGAGGGGCCCCCCTCCCCTCACCTCGGATCAACCTGCAAACCCTCCGGAGAGGGCTTCGGCGGCAATACCCGCTGGATGGCGAGAAGCGCCTCGCTGTCCAGCGCCAGTGCCGCGAAGACGTTGGGCCCCGCTTCACGAGCACTGTGCGAGCACGGCGTGATTCGCGCGTGATGAGAGGCCCTGGACCCGCCCTCCGAAGCGTGACTGCAGCGTGACAGTGTTCTGTTTCCCTCGTGAACCAGACCCACACCAGCCTTGCGGCCAGACTCACGGAGAGTGAAGAATCCCGCCCTCACCCGGAGGGGGGCTTCATGGACACGGTTGCCACGCATATCGAAGTGCTTGGCCGTGCGCGGGTGACCTCACCCCTGCAGGGCGCCAGACACATGGAGCGCAAGGCGGCGGCACTGGTGACGTACCTCGCCATCGAGGGCCCCACCGAACGCAGCCGGCTCGCCAGCCTCCTCTGGCCGGATACATCCGACAAGGCCGCACGCGTCAACCTCCGCCAGCTCCTGCGCAGGCTGCGGCTCACCCTCGGAGAGGACAGCCTCGCGGGAGATGATCCTGTCTGGCTTTGTGAGGGCCTCCTCGTCGACGCCCTCCTCTTCCGGAAGACCTTCGAGGCGCGGGAGTACGCCAGGCTCTCCCACTTCCAGGGCGAGCTGCTCGCCGGTTTCTCCTATGACGACTGTGGAGAGCTGCAGGAGTGGCTCCAGCTCCAACGCACCCAGTTCCACTACCTGCAATGCCGTGCCGCCGAGGCCGAGGCGCTGAGGCTGGAGCAGGCCGGACAGCTCGACGCCGCCCTCGACGCGGTACAGCGGATGCTCCAGTTGCAGCCCACCTCCGAACAGGCGTGGCAGACGGCGATACGCCTCTATTTGCGGCGCGGAGATCGGTCCTCCGCCGTGCGGGCCTACCGGGACTGCCGGGAGCAACTCCACCGGGAGCTCGGCATCGATCCCTCCCCCGAGACCCGGGCCCTCGTCCAGGAACTCGATCGGCCCGCGGAACAGGAACGCCCCCGGCACCGTGTCCCCGAGGAGGTTCCCCTCGCGGTGCTCTCCCCGCCGGTGCTGGTCGGCCGCGAGGACGAGTGGGCCACCCTGGAGGAGGCCTGGGCCGCGGGCCGTCCCATCTACGTGCTCGGCGAGGCGGGCATCGGCAAGACGCGGCTGGTCTCCGAGTTCTGCAGTGCCCAGGGCTCCTGGCTCCTCGTCGCGGCCAGGCCCGCCGATCCATCCACCCCCTACGCCACGAGCGCCCGGGTCGCGCGCGCCGTCCTGGGGCTCGAACCCGAGCGGTCCCTGGAGCCCTGGGTGCGGCAGGAGATCGCCCGGCTCGTCCCGGAAGCTCGAACCCAGCGCACCGCCCCTGCCCTCCAGCCCCGAGGAGAAGGCCCGGCTCGCCGAGGCGCTCGCCCGGTTGATCCGCACCTGCTGCGCGGACATGTCCGCCCTGGTGCTCGACGACGCGCACCGCACGGATCCGGCCAGCCTCGAGCTGCACCTGCGCGTGCAGGATCTGCTGCTGGAGGCGGAGCCAGGAGGCGACTCGCTGCGGCTGCTCACCTGCTTCCGCACGGGCGAGCTGTCCCCCGGGTTCGAGGAGAGGCTGCGTGAGCACAAGGAGGCGGGCCTCGCGGCCTGGATCTCGCTGCAGCCGCTGATGCTGGCTTCCGTCGGCGAGCTGCTCGGTCAGATGGGCGTCCCCAGGCTGGAGGCAATCGCTCCGCAGATGGCCAGGTACACGGGCTGCAACCCGCTCTTCCTCATCGAGACGGCCCGGAGCCTGGTCGCGGCCGGCTTCGAGGGGAGCTTTCCCGCCGCCCCCCCTCCGTCCGACCGCGTGACGTGGATCGTCGAGCAGCGGCTCAAGCGGCTCTCCCCGGATGCGCTCCGGCTGGCCCGCACCGTCGCGCTCGCGGGAGCGGACTTCAGCTTGGAGTTGGCCGCGTGCGTCCTGGGGTTGAACCCCGACCAGCTCGCCGCGCCCTGGAAGGAGCTGGAGGAGGCGAAGGTGCTCCGCGGCGCCAACTTCACCCAGGGGGTGCTGCGCCGGAGCGTCATCGAGACGCTCCCACAGCCGGTGCGCGAGGCCGTCCTGCGGCGCATCTCCGCCTGCATGCAACCGAGGAGATGACCGACGCGCGCGGGCTCAGGTCTCGATGGCCCCGGTTGCGCCCGCGCCGCCGGCGGCCTCTGTCTGCTACCCTGGGGCTCCACGGCTGATCGTCACTCCCGCCCCGAGGTGTCCATGAGTCTCGCTCGTCCGGCAACCGCGTCCCTGGTGGTGCTGCTCGCGTTCATGCAGGCCTGTGGAGGGCCAGTGGGCCCGGGGGACGAGGGCTACTTCGGGACGCTGCCGCCCGGCTCGGAACTGCCTTCCGGGGCCGAGTGTGCCGGACGGGTGCGGCGCTCCTCGTGGGAGCCCCGTCCCGGCAACGCCACGGCCAACCAGACGCGCGGCAAACCCGGCGTACGCATCGAAGGGGCCAGCGACGAGTTCAACGCGAGCTTCGCCGGGAGGATCGACGGCGACTTCACCGGCACCACCGATGAGATCCTCCAGTGGGGCGCGTGCAAGTGGGGCCTCGACGAGGACATCGTGCGCGCGATGGCGGTGGTGGAGAGCGGGTGGAGACAGTCCGAGGTGGGCGAGGACTTCTCGACCTTCGGCATCATGCAGATCCGGAAGCTCCGTGCACGCGAACACCTACCCCTATTCGCGCGACAGCACCGCCTATACCGTCGACTACGCGCTGGCCTGGCGGCGCGCCTGCTACGACGGCGACTTCACCTGGATGAACAGCCTGTACAAGCAGGGCGGCTACACCCAGGGTGACGAGTGGGGCTGCGTCGGCGCCTGGTTCTCGGGCGACTGGTACGACGGGGACGAGAACGTGACCTACAGCGGCGCGAAGCCGTACATCAAGATGGTCAAACAGCGGCTCGCCGAGCGCACCTGGACGCGCTCGGACTTCCGGGACTGAGCGGCCCTGAAGCGGTGATAAATCTCCTGCTCTTCCGCCCATTCCGGGCGGAGACACAGGAGACACCATGCATTGGATGTACTGGCTGCCCGGAGCCCTCCTCTTCACCGCGCCCCTGGCGCTCGCGCAGACACCGGAGGCCGCCAGCCCGCGGAGCTTCACCGCCACCCTCGTGAGCATCTCCAAGGGCGGCAAGGAATCGTCCGTCAAGAAGCGGCTCGCCGTGCGCGGGGACATGATGCACTTCCGCTCGGGCGACGAGCCCATGGGCATCCTCCTCGACTTCTTTCAGGGCAAGGTGTGGATGCTCATTCCGCAGGAGAAGGTGGCCGTGGAGAGCAAGCTCACCCGGAGTCTGGCTTTCCCGCTGTCCCTCGTGCTGACCGATGCGAGCGGGAACCCTTGTGGCAAGGCTCCGGCCCTCACGTGCACCCGCGAGGGAGAGGAGCCGATCGCGGGGCGTCCGGCGGTGAAGTGGCGGATCGCCCAGTCCGACAAGGACAAGAAGACGCACACCGCCATGGCCTGGGTGGACCCGAAACTCGGCGCCCTGGTGCGGTACACCTCCGAGCAGGGCGAGGTCATGGAACTGCGCGACCTCCAGGAAGGTCCGGTGGACGAGGCACTCGTCCAGTTCCCCGCCGGCTTCATCAAGTTGGATGAGAAGAACCTGCACCACGACGATGCGCCGGAGCCCACTCCGAAGCCGAAGAAGAAGGGCTCGGCCCCGGCCAAGACGCCCTGAGCGGCCAGGCCCTCCTGCCGGATGACAGGTGGCTCTCTCCTCATCCGAGCGAGTCCACCTGAACCAATCTCATGGGCTCCCACACGTGGCGCCTCCTCGGACATGATGCACGCCTTCCCAGGAGAAGCCGTCATGCAGCAAAACCCCGCAATTCCGCCTGAGCTCGCCACCGAGAAGAAGAAGGCCCTGCCTCAGTCGTTGCTCGTCACCCTCAGCTTGATCGCCATGGGCGCGCTGCTCTTCGTCTCCGCGGGCCGGCTCGACTGGAAGGCCGGGTGGATCTTCGCGGGGCTGATCGTCTTCAGCCTCGCGGCCAATGCCTACGGCACGCGCGTGCTCAACCCCGTGTTGAACCAGGAGCGGTGGAAGGAGCGCGAGGACACCAAGCCCTTCGACAAGCTCATCACCCACACGTACCTCGCCATGCTGCTGACGATGACGGTGGTCGCGGGGCTCGACAACGGGCGCTACGGCTGGTCGGAGCTGCCCGCGTGGTGCATGCCCGTGGGCGTGCTGCTGCACGTGCTGGGGCAGCTCCCCATCCTCTGGTCCTTCGCCGCCAACCCGCACCTGGAGTCGACGGTGCGGATCCAGAAGGACCGCGACCACAAGGTCATCAGCACGGGCCCCTACCGCTTCGTGCGCCACCCCATGTACCTCGGGCTCCTGATGATGCTGGTGGCCTGGCCCCTCGTCTTCGGCTCGCTGTGGGCCTACGTGCCCGCGGTCATCGCCATGGCCGCGTTCATCACCCGCACCGCGCTCGAGGACCGCACCCTCCAGCGCGAGCTCCCCGGCTACACCGAGTACACCCAGAAGACCCGCTACCGCCTCGTGCCGGGCCTCTGGTAGCCCCTCACTCGAAGAGGGACACTTCCCGCAGGGACTCGAACTCGACGGGGCGGTTGCCCTCGGCGAGCACGCCCCGCAGCCGCACGTGGCGCACCGCCACCTCCGTGCGCAGCGCCCCCTCCAGGTAGAGGTTGCTCAGCAGGCTCACCTGGAGCTTCCGGATCGAGCGGATTGTCCGCGCCCCACGTCACCTCGCGGTAATCCCGGAAGGCCGCCCCGTCCCTGCCCTCGGCCAGCGCGGGGCGGACCACCTCGCCGAGCGGCAACCACCGCTCGCCGTCCTCGCTGCCCTCGATGATCAGCCGCTTGAGCGGATTCGACGTGGACGAGGACGTGGCCAGACCGCGGACGACGATGCGGGAAGGACGGCTCGGGGCCGCCAGCGTGAGGCTCAGCGTCTCCGGCCATCGGTTCACGGGCTGCGTGGCGGTCAGGGGGAGCTTCACCCGGGCGAGCTGCCCGTCGGTCCACGGGCACTCCGTGGCGCCCACGGGCCGGGGCTCGCACGAGGCTCCCCGGCTCGCGGGACGCAGGCCGGCGCCCGGCATGGGCAGGCGCTCGCCGCGCCACTCCAACCGGAACCCCACCGAGCTGTTCCTTCCCCCGAGCGGATTGAAGTTCCAGTCCCCCGTGCTCTGCGCGCGCACCATCACCTCGAGCCCCTCGAAGTCCTCACGCAGCCAGGGCGCCGCCGTCCAGGGCGAGCCCCCCACGTCCTGCTGCCAGAGGACCGTGCCGCCACCGTGGAGCAGCTGCACGACGGGCTTGGGTGTGGTGGGCAGGATGTCGAGCTGCTCACCCGTGTACGGGTTGACGGAGAAGCGCAGCGTGGCGGTGGGCGGAGTCTCCGGCGGGTGCGGCACGGGCGCGAAGGACACGGCGAGGTGGCCCTCGGGCCCCTCCCCCACCGCCAGATTCGCCGCCCACGGTTTCAGCGGGGGAAGCTCCACGTCCCCGTTCGATTCGAAGGAGAGGATGGTGGCGCGGCCCTCCTCCATCGGGGAGACGACGCGGAAACGGTAGGGGCGGTGGTCGTCATACTCCCCGGTCCGCACGCGATCGGAGGTGTCGCCCGCGAGCAGCTCCAGGGTGAAGGCCCCGTCCGCGCGCGAGGAGGCGGTGGTGTGCGGAGAGAAGTCCGGCGGGCTCACGGTGCGGCCGGTGAAGTCCCTCGGCGAAGGCGTCCGGTCGAAGGAGAGCGTGGCGCCGGAGACGGGCGAGCCGTCCGCGCGCGATACCTGCCCGTAGGCGTAGATCGGATCCTCCGGGTACAGCTCGCACCCGGCGGCGAGCAGCGCGGAGAGGGGGAGGAGGTGGCGGAAGCAGGGGCGCATGTCAGTAGGTCGCCTTCAGGCCGAGCATGGGAAGGATGATGGGAAGGGCCACCGGCTCGCGCTCGTGCACGCTCCTGCCGCCCGTCTCCTTCGGATCCGAGAAGCCGTAGAAGTAGCCGTAGACCTCCTGCTGGAGGGACACGTTGAGGATGTCCAGGTAGAGGTCCATCGTCAGGTCCTCCAGGGCCCAGCTCTTCGCGACGCGGAAGTCCACGCGGAAGAAGGGAGGCAGCCGCTCGGCGCTGTCCATGCCCCGGCGCACCCAGAGGGGATTGCCCGCCTCGTCGAAGCGCGCGGACATCGTCTTGGAGGTGACCTCCCCGGACTCGGGGCGGCCGGTGTTGAAGTGCACCACCGCGCCCAGGGTGATGTCCTTGCCGAGCTTGTAGCTGAGGGCGGCGTTGAGGACGTGCTCCTGCTCGAAGGCGAAGGGCAGCGTCCCCTGCGTCCAGTCCACCACGTTGCCCTCGGCGTCGAAGCGGGCGAAGCGCTGGCGGCGCTTGCTCTGCAGGAAGCTGTAGGACACCCAGCCGAACCAGTTGTTGCCGAGCGGGTGGCGCACCATCAACTCCGCGCCGTAGGCGTAGCCACTCTCGGCCGGGTCCAGGCCCGTCAGCCCGATGCGGCGGCGATCCAGGGCCACCTCGGTGAGATCGAACTCCACCGTGCGGCGCAGCGGGTTGTAGAAGGCGTCCACGTTCACCTCCCACCCGTCCGTGGGCTTCCACTCGGCGCCCACGTCCATCTGCAGGCCCTCCTGCAGCCCGTAGCGCAGACCCGAGGTGTCCAGCACGGGGAGGTGCATGAGCACCGTGGGCGGCTGGTGGAAGAGGCCCGCGCCGGCCTTGAGGGTGAGCGACTCGGAGAGGGCATGGCGCACCGCCAGCCGGGGCTCCAGCGCCAGGTGCGAGATGCCCGGCACCAGGTGGTAGGAGTCCGCGCGCAGGCCCGCCGACACCGTCCAGAGCGGCGAGGGCCGCCAGAGCAGTTGCGTCCAGGCCCCGCTGAAGGTGGCCAGGGACGAGGGCTTCTGGAAGGGATCGTCGTTCAGGCCGTCCTCGCGCTGGCCCGGCGCCAGCCCGGTGCCCCGGAGGATGACGGCCGCGCGCCGGTGCTCCACGTCCGCGCCCGCGCTGAGCTCCAGGAAGCGGGAGAAGCGTCGCTCCCACCGCGAGCGGGCCGCGAAGCTCATCTGGCGCAGGGTGTACTCGCCCACGCGCTCCAACTGGATGCCCTGGGGCCGCTGCACGGTGCTCTCGCCGATGAAACCGAAGTCATCCACGCCCCAGGTGAGGCCCAGCTCCCCCTCGCCCCCGGCCAGCGGATGCGTGCCGCGCAGGTCCACCCGGTGGAAGGTGGTGTGGACGCCGAAGCCCGTCAGGTAGGGCTTATGCGGGACGGGCGTGGAGCCGAAGTCATCGGAGCTGCCCAGGGCGAAGAGCCGCAGGCGTCCCTCGCCCAGCTTCTGCTCCACGCGCGCCTGGTAGTCCCAGAAGTTGGCCCGCCCGTCGTAATCGTCGGAGGCCGCGCCGTTGACCGCCTCCGCCAGGGGCACCATCACCAGCCCCGTGTAGCTCACCCGGCCCGCCACGCTGACGCTGGTGCCGGTGGAGGCGAAGGGGTACTCGACGAAGCCGCCGCTGTTGAGCAGGTCCGCGTAGACGGTGTAGTGCAGCCGGTCCTCGCGCGGGCGGCTGATGCGCCCCTCCACCGCGCCGCCCAGCAGCCTTCCGTATTGCGCCGGCGGCACGCCCGCGTGGAAGTCGATGGAGTCGATGAAGTCCGGGTGCACCACCGCGGGCCCGAGCAGCAGGTGGTACAGCATGGGGATGCGCACGCCATCCAGGAAGAAGCCGGTGGCCGCCGGCTGGCTGCCGCGCACCACCGGGTACGAGATGCCCGAGGCGAGGCTGCCCACGCCCGGCATCAGCATCACCACGCGGAACGGATCTCCCACGGTGCCGGGCACCTCGCGCAACTCCTGCTCGTGCAGGGTGATGCGGGACACCTCGGTGCGCTCGCGCTCGTCGCGCACCACCGTCTCGTAGGGGTTCACCACCAGGGGCTCCAGCCGGTAGAGCACCTCCAGCGTCTCGCCCGTGATGAGCACCTCCTCGAAGGTCGCCGGCGCATGACCGGGCGCGCGGATCTCCAGCTCGTGGCCTCCCGGGAGCGTCTTCAGGGAGAAGCGCCCGTCGGAGTCCGTGGTGGCCGCGGGGGTGGTGCTCCCGTCGAGGAAGAGGGCCGCGCCCACGATGGGACGCCGCGTGCCCCTGGCGCGCACCGTGCCCGCGAGGTGGCTCATCAAGGACTCGGGCAGGGGCGCCTCGAAGCGGTAGACGAAGGGCAGGCGCACCGAGACCGGCTGGCCCCCGAGCGTGGCGGGCGAGAAGCGCAGCCCCTTCGCCGCCGCCACGGCCGACGCCACCAGCGCCTTCTCCGAGGTGCCTCCCGTGACGTGCACCTCCGCCACCCCACCCTGCTCGTCCACGCGCAGCTCCAGCACCACCTTGCCGTCCACGCCCTCCAGGCCCTCGGGGTATGCCGCGGGCGACTCCTGCGTCAGCACGGGCGGGACCAGCGTGGCCTCGCCTCCGTCCGTGGCGAGCCCCAACCGCCGCGCGTCCTCGGCGGAGAGCGCGGTGCCCGCGTCGGTGGCATGCACGTCCACCTCCACGGCGCGCTGCTCGCCGGTGGTGGGAGGAAGGCCCTGGGCCGCTCCGGGCCCGGGGAACAGCAGCACGCCTCCGGCCAGGGCCAGGAGGAGCACGCAGGTGGGGAGACGAGAGACCATGACGCCGTCTCTACAACCATGTCCCGCCGGGCCCTGTCACCCCCCCCGCGCGGGCTCGGCCCTCGATTGACGCTCGGGGCGGGCGTCACTAGGGTCGCGGCCCCTTCCAGGGAGTAACGACAATGAAAGTTTCCGCCATCTTCAATCCCGCGCGCTGGCGCGAGGTGGAAGGCTTCAAGTTCGAGGACATCACGTACCACCGCTCGGTGGAGCACGGCACGGTGCGCATCGCCTTCCACCGGCCCGAGGTGCGCAACGCCTTCCGGCCCAAGACGGTGGACGAGCTCTACACCGCGTTGGATCACGCCCGCATGACGACGGACGTGGGCTGCGTGCTCATCACCGGCAACGGCCCCTCGCCGAAGGACGGCGGCTGGGCGTTCTGCTCGGGCGGAGATCAGCGCATCCGCGGCAAGGACGGCTACAAGTACGAGGGCGATGAGGCCCACAAGCCGGACGTGGGCCGCATGGGCCGGCTGCACATCCTCGAGGTGCAGCGCCTCATCCGCTTCATGCCGAAGATCGTCATCGCCGTGGTGCCCGGGTGGGCTGCGGGTGGCGGGCACAGCCTGCACGTGGTGTGCGACATGACGCTGGCCAGCAAGGAGCACGCGATGTTCAAGCAGACGGATCCGGACGTGGCCAGCTTCGACAGCGGCTACGGCTCGGCGCTGCTGGCGCGGCAGGTGGGCCAGAAGAAGGCGCGGGAGATCTTCTTCCTGGGCCTCGACTACACGGCGGACCAAGCGGCCGCCATGGGCGCGATCAATGCCTCGGTGCCGCACGAGCAGCTCGAGGACACGGCCCTGGAGTGGGCGCGGATCATCAACTCCAAGAGCCCCACGGCGATGCGCATGCTGAAGTACGGCTTCAACCTGCCCGACGACGGCCTGGTGGGCCAGCAGCTCTTCGCGGGTGAGGCCACGCGGCTCGCCTACGGCACCGAGGAGGCGCAGGAGGGCCGCGACGCCTTCCTGGAGAAGCGCGAGAAGAACTACAAGCGCTTCCCCTGGCACTACTAGAAGGCCGGGTGGAGCGCTCGCTGCTCCGCCTGCCCGCCAGGCCCGCGAGCGGGGCCGTGACCGGGCGGGTTACAGGGAAACCCGCCTGGGCACTCCAGCCGGGCAACCCAGCCCGCCAACCCCGCGAGAACAGGCGGTCCTCCCCCCCGGCACGCGTTGTGCTTTGGATGCGGGACATGAAGACGATCCTGATGGGAGCCGTTGCCGCCCTCGCCCTGGCCGTGGCCACCCCCGCGACCGCGTGTGACGAGCACGCCAAGAACGCGGGCACGTCCAAGGCCGCCTCCGCTCGCAAACCCGCCGCCCCGGCCGGCAAGAACGGCATGCGCACCGTGGAGGTCACGGTGACAACCAAGGGCTTCGAGCCCGCGGACGTGAAGGTGAAGGCGGGACACCCGGTCCGCCTCGTGGTCACCCGCAAGACGGACAAGACGTGCGCCAAGGAGATCATCCTGGATGACCTCGGCATCAACCAGCCGCTCCCCCTCGACACGCCGGTGACCGTGGAGTTCACCCCCAGCGAGTCGGGCACGCTGCGCTACGCCTGCGCCATGGACCACATCAGCGGGCTCGTCACCATCCAGTAGCCCGCCGTGCCGCGGCCCGTCTCCAGTCCCAAACATTCCCTCTCCCCTCGGGAGAGGGGAAATGGGCGCGGTTGTCAGCGCAGGTTCGGGCTCAGCGCGGCTTGAAGTCGTCGGAGCGGATGCTGTAGCGCTTCAGCAGCCGGTGCAGGCTCTCGCGCTCGATACCGGCATGCTCGGCGGCCCGGGTGACGTTGCCCTCGAAATCGCGCAGCAGCGCCGTGAGGTATTCGCGCGAGAAGCGATCCCGGGCCAGGTCGAGCGCGTCCCGGTACGGCAAGTGCTTCGCCGCCCCGCCCGGCAGCGCGCCCTCCTGACGATCGCGCACCTCCGGCGGCAGGTCGCGTTCCGTCACGTGGGGCCCGGTGGCCACCGCCACCGCTCGCATCAGGGCGTTCTCCAACTCCCGCACGTTCCCCGGCCACGGATAGCCCACGAGCACACGCAGCGCCTCCGGCGTCATCCCCTCCAGAGTGCGCCCCATCGCCTTGCAGTGCTTCTCGAGCAGGTGCGTGGCCAGCAGCGGAATGTCCTCCTTGCGCTCGCGCAGGGGCGGCAACTGCACCGGGAAGACATTGAGCCGGTAGAAGAGATCCTCCCGGAAGCGCCCTTGGGCCGCCGCGGCACGCAAGTCCCGGTGCGTGGCGGCCACCACCCGCACGTCCACCTGCACGGGCCGGGTCTCGCCCACGCGCCGGACCTCCTTCTCCTGCAGCACGCGCAGCAACTTCACCTGGGCGTTCAGCGGCAGATCCCCCACCTCATCCAGGAAGAGCGTTCCGCCGTGGGCCTCCTCGAAGAGGCCCGCCTTCGCCTGGGCCGCCCCCGTGAAGGCCCCCTTGCCGTGGCCGAACAGCTCGCTCTCCACGAGCTCCGCCGGCAGGGCCCCACAGTTGACGGCCACGAAGGGGCGCTCACGCCGGGCGCTGTTGAGGTGGACGGCACGCGCCGCCAACTCCTTGCCCGTGCCCGTCTCGCCCGTCAGCAGCACCGTGATGTCCAGGCGCGCCGCCTGCTCGATGAGCCGGTGCGCCTCCTGCATCGCCGCGCTGCGGCCCACGGCCCCGGTGAAGGAGAAGTTCGTGCCGGGGGATTCGTTTCCCATCACCTCCGCCTGCAGGCGCAGCCGCCGGCGCTCCATCGCCCGTGCGACCAACTCGACGGCGGTGTCCGGGAGGAAGGGCTTCTGGAGGTAATCGAAGGCCCCCGCCCGCATCGCCTCCACCGCATCCGGCACCGTGGCGAAGCCCGTCATCATCACCACCTCGGTGTCGGGGTAGCGGGACTTGACGGCGCGCAGCACCTCGAAGCCGTCCGCGCCCGGCATGCGGACGTCGGACACCACCACGTCGAACTCCTGCGCGGCCACCAGCGCCAGCGCCCGTGCCCCGTCCTCCGCGCACGTCACCTCATACGTGTCGCCCAGCAGCCGGGCGAACAGCTTGAGGATGTTCTCCTTGTCGTCCACCACCAGCACGCGTCCGCGCGTCTCCATGTCTCACGCCCTCTCCGGCGACGTGGCTGGCAGCCACATGGTGAAGTGTGCGCCGGGCCCCATCCCGGGGGCAGCCTCCAGGCTCCCCCCGTGCGCCTGCACGATGCTCTGGCTGATGGCCAGGCCCAGCCCCGTCCCGCTGGGCTTCGTAGTGAAGAAGGGCTCGAAGAGGCGCTCGCGCGCCGTGACGCTCAGGCCCGGGCCCGTGTCCTCCACGTGCACCTCCGCCCCCTTCTCCGTCTGCATCAGCCGCACCCGCACCCGCCCCTCGTCTCCGCACGCATCCACCGCGTTGAGCACCAGATTGAGCACCACCTGGCGCAGCTTCGTCAGGTGGCCCACCGTCCGCGCCTCGCCCTCGACCTCCACCCGCACGGCGCCCAGCCGCCCTCCCTGCCTCAGCCGCTCCACCACGTCCTCGCACAAGACGCGCAGATCCACCGGCTCCGGCTCGGCCTGCAACGGACGCGAGAGCGCGAGCAGCTCCTGGACGATGTCACGGCTCCGCACCGCCTCGTCCTCGATGACCTGGAGATCCTCGCGCAGGCTCCCCTCCGCCTTCTTCTTCATCATCCCCACATAGCCGAGGATGACGGTGAGCGGATTGTTGATCTCGTGGGCCACGCCCGCCGCCAGCCGGCCGATGCCCGCGAGCTTCTCGCTCTGCACCAGCCGCTCCTGATGCTCCCGCAGCGCCGCCGTCATGGCGTTGAACTGGCGGGCCAGCTCGCCGAACTCGTCGGGGGCCGCGATGTCGATGCGCGCATGCATGTCTCCCGCGGCCAGCCTCGCCGCGCCCTCACGCAGCCGCGCCACGGGCCGGGCCACGGAGCGGACGATGTAGACCCCCACGCCGATCGCCAGCAGCGGCGCGCCCACCAGGAAGAACAGCGTCCACTGAAAGGCGGAGCTCTGGAGCTCGCCCACGCGGGCCTCGGCCGCATCCACCGAGCGGTTGAAGTGGCTCACCAGCCGGTCCGTGCGCTCCTCCATCTGCGACACGAGTGACAGCGCCCGGCCATGCTCGCGATCCATGTCCGCTTTCCTTCCCGCCACCACCGCGGGCAGGAGTGCTTCACGGAAGAGCGTGTCCAAGGAGCGCTGTGCCCGCTCGATGTCCGCCACCCACGCCCGCTCCTCGGGGCCCAGGGACTGCGCCTTCATCTCCTCCGTCAGCCGGGTCACCCGGCGAGCAGCCGTCTCATAGAAGTGCAGGTGGCTGTCGTTGCCCAGGATGAGGGTGTGGGCCTGGTGCGCGTAGGTGTCCCGGATGGCGCTGGCCACCTCGAGCGCCGAGCGGACGGCATGCTGCCGCGCCTGCATCTCGACCATGCGGGAATGAATCTCCCGCATGTGCACGAGCACCAGGACGGATGACACCACGAAGAGGGAAACCAGGGCGGCGAGGGCCAGGCTGAGACGCCGGGCGGTTCCTGAGGGGACCTGCATCAATGAGTTCTCCTCCATCCGTACTACGCAAGCCGGGTGCCACCTGCCCTCCCCCAGCTTATGCCCCCGTTTCCCCCGGCGGATGTGATTCCCCGGGTTACACAGTGACTCCCCAGGCTGCTGTCGCGCTCCGTCTTCCGGGCCTGGAGCACGCCGCGCCCCGGGGATCGAGCCGCCCAGGCGGGACCCGGCTCGTGGCACACCCCCTGCACAACCCCTCCCCGTGCAACCCACTCACGCCCTCTTCCAGCCAGTCTCCACCGCAGGCGGGTGGCGCCTCACGCTCGGGCGCCTCGCGCTCGTGCTGGCGCTGTGCTCGCCCCTGGCGGCGCCCGCACAGGAGGAGCCTCGCACGCCTTCCCCACAGGCAGCCTCCGCTCCGGCACTGCCCACGGACCCAACGCTGACGCAGCTCCTCGCGGATGCCCTCGAGGGGCGCCCGGAGTTGCACCAGGCCAAGGCCCCGGTCCAGGCCGCCCGGGAGCGCGTGCCCCAGGCCAGTGCCCTGCCAGACCCGGTGCTGCAGGTGGGCATCCAGAACGACGGTTTCAACGGCCTCATGATTGGCGAGATGGAGGGCAGCTACTTCAGCATCATGGTCTCCCAGTCCCTGCCCTTCCCCGGCAAGCGCGCGCTGCGCACCGAGGTCGCGCGGCTCGGCGCCACGGCCGCGTCGGCTCAGCTGGCGCGGACGCGGCTGTCCATCGAGGCCGAGGTGCGCCGGGGCTACCTGGATCTGCTGCTGACGCGCGAGCGGCTGATGCTGCTGGAGCGGCTCCAGGCGCTCTGGAAGCAGTCCGCCGAGATGGCCCGCATCCGCTACGAGACGGGCGAGGGAGCCCAGTCCGACCTGCTGCGCGCCCAGCTCGAAGCTCAACCGGCTGCGCCAGCGTCAGATCTCCCTGCTCGCCGAGGAGCGCGTCCGGGTGCATACCCTCAACCGGCTGAGCGGCCGGCCCCTGGAGACGCCCCTGCCCACGACCACGCGCGTGCGCGACCTGGGCGTGCCCGAGCCCGGCGGCCTCGAAGCCGCGGAGAAGGACGCGCTCGAGCGCAGCCCCGAGCTGTCCCAGCAACGCGTGCTGGTGACGCAGGCCGGGCAGCAGGTGGCGCTGGCGCGCCGGGAGCGCCTGCCCGACTTCACCGTGAGCGCCGGGGTGATGCCGCGCGGCGGTGACTTCCCTCCCATGTGGCAGGCCAACGTCGGCGTCACCCTGCCCATCTTCTCCGGGAGCAAGCAGGACCGCGTGGTGGCCGAGCGCAGTGCCCAGGCCGAGGCCTCGGCTCGCGGAGCGGAGGCCCTGGAGCAGGTGCTGCGCCTCCGGGTACGGGAACGCCTCATCGCCCTCGCGGCGCTGCGCGACACGGCGGCCATCTACCGCGACGGCCTCTTGATGCAGTCGGCGGCGACCGCCGAGAGCACCCTGACGCAGTACCGGGTGGGACGCGCCTCGTTCGCCTCGGTGCTGGAGGCCAACACCGGCATCATCCGCGACGAGGAAGACTACCTGCGGACGCTCGTCGACGCGCAGCGCATCGCCATCGCCCAGGCCGAGGTGAGCCTGGAGCCCGTGGCCTCCTTGGGCGGCGTCGCCCAGGGCACGGGCAGCATGCCCGGTGCGGGGAGCACCCCGTCCGCTCCCGCGAGTGGCGCCGCCCCGGCCGGTGGCTCGCCGGGTGCCGCCTCCTCCTCTTCTTCCTCCATGTCAGGGATGTAGCCCTGGAGAACCCATGTCTCTCGAGACTCCCCCACTCCCTCCTTCGCCGCCTCCCGCGCGCCGCCGCTTCGGAGCCGCCGCGCTCGCCGCGACGGCGCTGGCCAGTGCCGCCCTCGGTGGCGGCGCCGTGCACCTGCTGGCGCACAAGGAGGCGCACGACGCCCACGCTCCGGCCGCCACCGCCAGCACCTCCCCGGCCGCCTCCGAGCCCGCGGCCACGAAGTACCAGTGCCCGATGCACCCGAGCATCGTGCAGGACCACCCGGGCAAGTGCCCCATCTGCGGCATGGACCTGGTGGCGATGACGCCCGCATCGGCCTCGCCCGGCGACCCGGGAGCCCCCGCGGTGGAGGGCCTGGCGCCCGTCACCATCGACCCCTCGCGCCAGCAGCTCATCGGCCTGCGCACCGCGCCGGTGACGGAGGGCAAGGTGGGGGGAACGTGGCGGACCAACGGTCGCGTGGCGATGGACGAGACCCGCGTGCGCCGCGTCACCCTGAAGGTGCCGGCCTTCGTCGAGCGCGTGTACGCGGACTTCACCGGCAAGCCGGTGCAGCGGGGCGAGCCACTCTTCTCCGTCTACAGCCCCGAGCTGCTCGCGGCCCAGGAGGAGTACCTGCTGGCCCTGCGCACCCGTCAGGCCCTGGGCCAGGCCGGTGGAATGGCCTCGGACGGCGACGCCCTGGTCTCGGCCGCCCGGCGCAAGCTGCAGTTGTGGGACGTGCCGGCGGCCACCCTCGAGCGGCTCGCCGAGACGGGCGAGGCCACCCGCTCCCTCACCCTGGTGTCGCCCATCTCCGGAGTCATCACCAAGAAGGACGTGGTGGAGGGCGCGCGCCTGGAGGTGGGCGCCACACCCTATGAGATCGTCGATCTGTCGCGCGTGTGGGTCCTCGCGGACGTGTACGAGAGCGAGCTGCGCCACGTGAAGGTGGGCATGCCCGCCACGATGCAGCTCAAGGCCTTCCCCAACCGGGTGTTCGCCGGGAAGGTGGCCTTCCTCGACCCGGTGCTGGATCCGGCCACGCGCACCGTCAAGGTTCGCCTGGAGTTCCCCAACCCCGACGGAGACCTGCGCCCCGAGATGTTCGGGGAGGTGGTGCTCCGGGGCACCACGCGCGAGGGGCTGAAGATTCCCTCCGACGCGATCGTCCCCACCGGCACCACCCAGGTCGTCTTCGTGGCGCTCGGCGAGGGCCGCTTCCAGCCTCGCGAGGTCCGTCTGGGCGAGTCGGATGGCAAGAGCGTGGAGGTGACGTCGGGCCTGAAGGCGGGAGATCAGGTCGTCACCGGCGCCAACTTCCTCGTGGACTCCGAATCGCGCCTGCGCGCCTCGCTGGCGGCGCTGGCGGCCTCCTCCTCGGCGAGTGCCCCCGCGGCTGCCCCCCCCGCTTCGCCCCCGGCGCAGACGCCCCCAGCCGCCTCCGGCCACGGAGGCCACTGAGCCATGATCCGAGCCATCATCCGCTTCTCGGCGGAGAACAAGTACCTGGTCATCGCGGCCACCATCGTGGCGCTCATCGGCGCCTGGTGGACCATGCGGAACACTCCGCTGGATGCGCTGCCGGACCTGTCCGACACCCAGGTCATCGTCTACGGGCGGTGGGACCGGAGCCCCGACATCGTCGAGGACCAGGTCACCTACCCCATCACCACCGCGCTGCTGGGCGCCCCGAAGGTCAAGGCGGTGCGTGGCTTCAGCGACTTCGGCTTCAGCTACGTGTACGTCATCTTCGAGGACGGCACGGACATGTACTGGGCGCGCACGCGCGTGCTCGAGTACCTGTCGAAGATCACGCCCCAGCTCCCGCCGGACGTGAAGGTGGAGCTGGGCCCGGACGCCACCAGCGTGGGCTGGGTGTTCCAGTACGCGCTGGTGGACAAGAGCGGCAAGCACCGGCTGGACGAGCTGCGCTCCTACCAGGATTGGTTCCTGCGCTATCAAATTCAAAGCGTGCCGGGCGTCTCCGAGGTGGCCACCGTGGGCGGACAGGTGCGCCAGTACCAGGTGACGGTCAACCCCAACACGCTGGCGAGCTACGGGCTGTCGCTGGACGCGGTGGTGCGCGCGGTGCGCCAGGGCAACAACGACGTGGGCGGACGGCTCGTGGAGGTGGCCGGGCGCGAGTACATGGTCCGCGGCCGGGGCTACGTAAAGAACGTGGAGGACATCGAGAAGCTCGTCCTCAAGTCCCAGGGCGGCACGCCCGTCACCATCAAGGACGTGGCCAGCGTGACGCTGGGCCCCGAGCTGCGCCGCGGCGTGGCCGATCTGGACGGCGAGGGAGACGTGGTGGGCGGCATCGTCGTCATGCGCCAGGGGGAGAACGCCCTCAACGTCATCGAGCGCATCAAGGCGAAGCTCGAGGAGCTCAAGCCCTCGCTGCCCGAGGGCGTGGAGGTCGTCACCACCTATGACCGCTCGGATCTCATCGAGCGCGCCATCGACACGGTGACGCACAAGCTGGTGGAGGAGATCATCATCGTCTCCCTCATCGTCCTCATCTTCCTGTGGCACATCCCGTCGGCCATCGTGCCCATCGTCACCATTCCGGTGTCCGTGGCGCTGGCCTTCATCCCCATGTACGCGATGGGGCTGAACGCCAACCTCATGTCGCTGGCCGGCATCGCCATCTCCATCGGCGTGCTCGTGGACGGCGCCATCGTCGAGGTGGAGAACGCGTACAACAAGATCCACCACTGGATCAAAGACGGGAAGAAGGGCGACTTCCACCAGGTGCGCCTGGAAGCGCTGATGGAGGTGGGGCCGGGCGTCTTCTTCAGCCTGCTCGTCATCGCCGTGGCCTTCATGCCCATCTTCACGCTGGTGGACCAGGAGGGCCGCCTCTTCCGCCCGCTCGCGTACTCGAAGAACCTGGCCATGGCCATCGCCGCGCTGCTGGCCATCACCCTGGACCCCGCCATGCGGATGCTCTTCGCCCGCGTGGAGCCCTTCCAGTTCCGCCCGAAACTCCTCGCGTCGGTGGCGACGCACGCCCTCGTGGGCAAGTACTACGCGGAGGAGCGGCACCCCATCAGCCGGCTGATGCACCGCATCTACGAGGGCCCCTGCCGCTTCGTCCTGCGCCATGCGAAGGCCACGCTGGCGGTGAGCGCGCTGCTGGTGGCCACCACCATCCCCGTGTACCTGCACCTGGGCAGCGAGTTCATGCCGCCGCTCAACGAGGGCACCATCCTCTACATGCCCTCGGCGGTGGAACCGGGCATGTCCGTCACCGAGGCGCAGCGCGTGCTGCAGGTGCAGGACAAGCTGCTCATGCAGTTCCCCGAGGTGGAGCGCGTCTTCGGCAAGGCGGGCCGTGCCAACACCTCCACGGACCCGGCCCCGTTCACCATGATGGAGACGACGGTGCTGCTGCGCCCCGAGTCCCAGTGGCGCGAGGTGCCGCGCTGGTACAGCGGTTGGGCTCCCGAGTGGTTGAAGCGCATGCTGCGTCCCTTCTGGCGCGACCGCATCACCCAGGCGGAGCTGGAGTCGAAGATGAACGCCGCGCTCCAGTTGCCGGGCATCTCCAACGCCTGGACCATGCCCATCAAGGGCCGGCTGGACATGCTGTCCACGGGTATCCGCACGCCCGTGGGCATCAAGATCATGGGCGCGGATCTGACCACCGTGGAGCGCATCGCCCGCGAGACGGAGGCCGCGGTGGCGAAGGTGGAGGGCACCCGCAGCGCCTTCGCCGAGCGCGTGGCGGGCGGCTACTTCCTCGACTTCGTCCTCAAGCGCGACGAACTCGCCCGCTACGGCCTGAGCGTGGACGACGCGAACATGATGGTGATGACGGCGGTGGGAGGCGACAACCAGTCCACCACCGTGGAGGGCCGCGAGCGCTACGGCATCAACGTGCGCTACGCCCGCGACTACCGCGAGGATCTCCAGTCCCTCAAGCGCGTGTTGCTGCCCCTTCCCAATGGCCAGGGCCAGATTCCCATGGAGGCCATCGCGGACGTGGTGTTCGCCCACGGCCCCTCGATGATCCGCAACGAGAACGGCATGCTCACCGGCTACGTCTACGTGGACTTCGACACGTCCAAGTACGACGTGGGCGGCTTCGTGGATCGCGCCAAGGAGGCGGTGGCCGCGAGCGTGAAGGTGCCCACCGGCTACTCCATGACGTGGAGCGGGCAGTACGAGAACATGCTGCGCGTCCGGGAGCGGCTGAAGCTCGTCATCCCGCTCACGCTCGTGCTCATCTTCGGGCTGCTGTACATGAACACGAAGTCGGCCTTCAAGGCGGGCCTCGTGATGCTGGCGGTGCCCTTCTCCGCCATCGGCGCGGTGTGGCTGCTCTGGGCGCTCGACTACAACGTCTCCATCGCGGTGTGGGTGGGCATGATTGCCTTGATGGGCCTGGACGCCGAGACCGGCGCCTTCATGCTGCTCTTCCTCGACCTGTCCCACGATGAGGCGAAGCAGCGCGGGATGCTGCGCACCGAGGGGGACCTGGAGGAGGCCATCATCCACGGGGCCGTGAAGCGCGTGCGGCCCAAGGCGATGACTGTCATGGCGGCGATGCTGGGCCTGCTCCCCATCATGTGGTCCACCGGAACGGGCGCGGACGTCATGAAACGCATCGCCGCGCCCATGGTGGGCGGCCTGGCCACCAGCTTCCTGCTGGAGCTGCTCGTCTATCCGGCGGTGTACTTCCTGTGGAAGCGCCGCGAGGTGGTGCCCGGTCCAGCCACTCCCGAGCCCAGCGGCGCCAGCACGGCCCCGGTCCCCGCCTGACGCTGGGAAACACCGGCACCCGGCCCCGGGCCCTCAGGGCGCGGAGGCCGGGAGGCCCAGCTCCACCGAGGCCGTGCCGGTCCGCCCGCACGGGTCCATCGCCTCGACCTGGAGGCGGCGCCGCTCGCCCAGGTTCCAGTTCCACACGACGACGAGGAAGCCCGAGACGTTCACGGAGCCCCCCTCCCCGGGCAGGAAGCGATCCGGCCGGCTCACCAGCATCTCGTCGCTCCCGATGGGATCGGCGGCGGTGCATTCCCCGTCCGAGAAGCAACGCAGGCGTTCGGCCTCGAACTTGATCTGCATCCCGGGGAATCCGGCGGCGGGGTTGGCCACCGACACGCCGAGGATCAGATGCGTGCCGCCTTGCGGCCCGTGGTAGAGCACCGGCTCCTGGCCCGGCGCCAACGGGGTGAAGCTCGTTCCATCTCCCTCGCCCAGCGTCAGCTCCAGGGGCCCCGTCAGCTTGCAGTCCGGGTCCCGCTCGATCGTCCCATAACCGTCATACACATACGTGCCCCCATTGTAGGGCTCGGGCTCGGGGCAACCCGTCACCAGGCCCGCCAGGACGAGCGCCACCCCCGCATTCCTTCGCGACTGTTTCATGCCACCTCTCCTGTAGAGCGGCGCAGCGTACTCCCGTGACAGCGCCTTCCGGAGGGTAGGACAGACATCAAAGGTTCCGTGTCCGCGCCGGAAGTTTGCAGCCTGGGTGGTGGAGGGAACACATCCCTCGTACCGGGGGAGTGGACAGCGGAGGGGCGGAGCCACACCTTGCTCAAACTCTGAGAATCAACCTCTCTCACAAGGAAGTCAGCGCCCCAGAGCGGACATGCTTCACCTGCGGATCCACGCCAAGCTACTGGTCGCGTTCATCATCGTGCTGCTGCCGGTGCTGGGGTTGCTGCTCGTGGACCTGCTGTCCGACCTGGAGAGGACTCAAGAGGACATCCTCCACGTTCAATTCATGACGGCCCAGGCCGTGGCCGGTCAGGCCTCCGAGACGTTGGATGCCGCCGTCAGTTTTGGCTGGGCCGTATCCAAGGATCCGCTGCTACGAACCCTGGACCCGCGCCTGTTGGATGCGCACCTGAAGGAGCTGGCCTCACAGAGTCCGCTCTATGACTCCGTGGCCGTCTTCGATGCCACCGGCCTCAACCGAGGCTGGAGCAATCCCACCAGCCCCGACGAGCCCCGGCTCTCGATTGGAGATCGCCCGTACTTCCAGCAGGTGATGGCCACCAACGCGCCGGTCATCTCCGAGGTGCTCGAGTTGCGGCGGCCCATCCGCACGGGCCTGCTCGTGAGCATGCCCGTCCGAGGGCCGGACGGGCAGCCGATCGCCGTCTTCAACGTGGTGATGCGGACGGATCTGCTGGAGCAGCGTTACGCGGGTGCACGGTTCCAACCGGGGCAGGCCCTCTTCCTGGCCGACCACAACGGCCGGCTGGCCTTCTACACCGGCCATCCCGAGCTTCTCCTTCGAGGAGAGCAACGCCTTCGCCCACTTCGAGCCGCTCCAGGCGGCCCTGCGCGGCACGCCCTCGCGAATCGCCCGGTTCACCAGTCCACTCCAGGGTGATGAGCGCCTGGGGGCCTTCGTCCCGGTGCCTCGCTACCCCTGGGCCGTGGGCGTGACGATTCCCTCCGATATCGCCATGGCGCCGCTCTACGAGCGGGCGCGCACGAGGCTCGCGGCCTTCGCGGGCATCCTGCTGCTCAACATCCTCCTGGCGGCCGTGCTGGCGCGCTTCTACACCCGTCCGGTGCGGCAGCTTCGGGACGCCTCCCAGGCCCTGGGGCACGGAGAAATGGAGCGGCGCGTCCACATCTCCACGGGCGATGAGCTGGAGGAGCTCGGCACCTCCTTCAACGAGATGGCGTCCCGGCTCGCCCGGCGCCAGGTGGAGGTGGATGCCCTGCGCGCGCAGGCCGAGCACCAGGCCCAGCAGCTCGCCGCCATCATCGCCAGCGTGCCGGATGCCATCTTCCTCACCGGTCCGGATGGACACCTGGTGGACGCCAACCCCGCGGGCCTCCGGCTGCTCGGGCTCGAGGAACGCGCGGCGCTGGGCGGCTCGGCACCGGGCGCCCTGCTGCTCCAGGACATGCGGCATCCGGACGGACGCCCCATGGCGCCCGGGGAGCTGCCCATCCGCCGCGCCCTGGCCGGAGAGACGTTCACCGACGTGGAGGTGCTCCTGCGCGGCCAGGATGGCCAGGAGCGCCTGCTCAGCGTCCACGGCGCCCCGGTGCGGGATGCCTCCGGCCAGCTCATCTTCGGCGAGGTGGTGGTGCGCGACATCACCCGGCGCCGGCGCGAGGAGGAGGAGCTGGCGTGGATGTTCGAGCGGGAGCTGGCCCTGGCGCGCATCGGACAGGCGCTCGTCAGTGAGGTGGAGCTGGAGCGGATCGCCCGCGTGGTCATCGAGCAGTGCCTCCATGCGCTGGGGGCGGACGGCATCGGGCTGTGGCTGGCGGACACGGAACGCCAGGAGCTGGCGCTGCTCACCTCCCACCAGCTGACGGCGGCGGCGGAGGAAGGACTGCGCCGGGTGCCATTCAACGCGCCCCTGCTCACCGCGAAGGCCGCCCGGGAGGAGCGCATCCAGGTGGTCGCGGACGTGCTGGAGGGAGGCGCCCCCACGCGCTCGGGGTGGCTGGCCCGCGAGGGAGGGTACCGGGGCATGGTGGCGGTGCCGCTGCACTCCCACGAGCGGCTGGTCGGGGTCATGTCCTACTTCACCCATGAGCCCCGTCCCGTCTCCTCGCGAGCGCTGGAGTTCCACGCCATGGTGGGCCGGCTGTTCGCGGTGGCCATCGAGAAGGCCCGGCTGTTCCAGGAGCTGCGCGCGGCCCTGCGGTTGCGCGAGGAGTTCATGTCGGCGGCGGCCCATGAGTTGAAGACGCCGGTGACGTCCATCCAGACGTGGGCGGAGCTGCTGCTCAACCTGGAGGTGCTCACGCCGCGCCAGCAGAAGGGGCTCACCACCATCGCGAGGAACACGCGGCGGATCTCCCGGCTGGTGGAGCACCTGTTCGCGGCCGTGCGGATGGCGCCGGGGCCGCCGAAGCTGGAGCGCCAGCGGTTCGATCTGCACGCGCTGGTGAGGGAGCAGGCGGAGAAGTTCGCCCGGACGACGGAGAATCCCATCCGCATCGACGCCCGGGAGGAGCTCTTCATCCACGCCGAGCGCCAGTTGCTGGGCGAGGTGGTGGCCCACCTGCTGGAGAACGCCGTGCGCTATTCGCCTCCGGGCGGGCCGGTGGAGCTCCGGGTGCGGCGCGTCGGCGGCGAGGCGGTGGTGTCGGTGCATGACCAGGGCCCGGGGATTCCACCGGAGCGCCAGCCACACGTCTTCGAGCCCCTCTATGAGCCGTTGCCTCCAGGGGCTCCGGGCTACACGGGGGTGGTGTACCTGGGGCTGCACCTGGGCCGGCAGATCATCGAGGCCCATGGAGGCCGCATCTGGCTGGAGAGCCACCCGGGCGAGGGCTCCACGTTCTGCTTCAGCCTGCCGCTCAACCCCGCCCCGGCCGAGGAGGACTCCCACACGTATAGCTGAGCCCCTTCGCGCGAAATCCGACAGGAGCCTCATCCTCCGGGGCACCTCGCCGTCAGGGCCCCGCCCCCTTAACTCAGCCCCTTGGCTGCTGCCCGGCCGGGGAGGAGCGAGATGGGAGGACGAACTGTCCACGGAACGAAGGGATGGGCTCGGCGGCTGCTGCCCGCGCTGGCCGTCGTGGTGCTCGCGGCGGGTTGCCGCAAGGATCGGGGCGAGGACTTCGCGGTAGAGCCCGTGCGGCCCGCTCCGGCCCTGGAAGCGCCCCGGGCCTCGGGCGGCGTGTTCCGGCTGAGCGAGCAACGGGGCAAGGTGGTGGTGCTGTCCTTCGGCTACACGGCCTGCCCGGACGTGTGCCCCACCACCCTGTCGCAGCTCCAGCGCCTCCACAGCCGGCTGGGAGAGGCCGCGCGGGACGTGGAAGTCGTCTTCGTCTCCGTGGACCCCGAGCGTGACAGCGCGCAGCAGCTCGAGACGTACGTGCACGCCTTCAACCCGCGCTTCACGGGCCTGCGCCTGGACGCGGAGGCGCTCGCGCCGATGCTGTCCGCCTGGCGCGTCACCGCCACCCGCCGCTACCCAGACGCCGCGCGCTACCGCGAGCACACCTTCACCGGAGACATGCCCTACACCGTCGACCACACCGGAGCCTTCTTCCTCGTGGACAAGGCAGGCGCGTTGCGCGCGCGCATGCCGTACACCGTGTCCGTCGAGCGGTTGCAGCAGGAAGTCGAGCGTCTCCTGAAGGAGGACGGAGCGGCCGGGGTGCGGGTGGAGAAGGCCCGCGCGCGGCTGACACCGGCTCGGGTCGGAGCCGTCTATCTCACGCTGGTGAATACGAGCGGGCGGGAGGATCGGCTCATCGGCGCCGAGTCCGCCACCGCCGGGAAGGTGGAGCTGCACGAAGTCATCGCGCAGGGAGAGTTGCTGCAGATGCACCCGAGGCCCGAGGGCTTCGTGGTGCCCGCGAAGGGCCGCGTCGATTTAGCCCCGGGCGGTAAGCACCTCATGCTGTATGCCGTCCAGGCCTCGCCCGCGAGCCTCCCGCTCACCCTGCACTTCGAGAAGGCGGGCACCGTCCACCTCACCGTCCCCGTCTCCGCACCGGGCGCGGACGAGCCGTAGCCACACGGGGCCACCATGCATCCCCCCTCGGAGAGCAGCGCCCGGCAGCACCGCCGCACAGGCACGAGGTGGGTGGCGTGTGGGCTCGCGCTGCTGGCCACGCTCGCCGGAGGCGCGCTCGCGCTCCAGACCTGGGCCGTCCAGCCACGGAGGGAAGTCGAGCAGAATGGGCTCCGGCTGCGCCTGGAGCGGGCCGTGTGGCTGCACGAGCCGACGGACCATGGCGACACGGCGACCCTGCCCGCCCTGCCCGGAGCACCGGCCCCCGGACAGCGACGCCTCACCGTGGAGCTCACCGTCTTCAACCCTCGGAGCGTCCCGGGGGACTTCACCGCGGGGGAGCTGCTGCTCACCGACACCCAGACGGGGACGGAGTGGCGGGCCTCGGTGGGGGGCGCCGCCGCGTTCACCGTGCGGCCCTCGGAGCTGCTGTCCGTGACGGTGGGCTTCGACGTACCGCTCACCTCCTCCGCCCTGCGCCTGGAGTGGGCGCGCGGCACGGAGCGCACCACCCTGCTCTCCACCCGGCGTCCCCGGAGCCCCGGCGAGGGCCCTCCCGGCTGGCCCCGGCGCGTGGAGGAGCTTCCCCCGGGCAATGCCGCCGCGGGCTCGGCCCTCTTCCATGGCCGGCTCGCCTGCACCGCCTGTCATGGAGATCCCGCGGTGCCGGGCGGCCGCCGCATCGGACCGGCGCTGGCCAACTTCTCCCGGGTGGGCGCCACGCGGGTCTCGGGCATGAGCGCGGCGCAGTACGCCTATGAGTCCCTGCTCAACCCGGGGGCCGTCATCGCTCCCGAGTGCGCCGGTCCGGGGCCCTGTGGGCAGCTCAGCACCATGCCCCTGTATGGCGAGACGCTGTCACCGCAGGAGATGGCGGATCTCATCAGCTACCTCGTGAACCTGCGGACCGGGGAGTGATCATGGCACGCAAAGGGTGGGTGATCGCCGTCCTCCTCACGCTCGGCCTGATTGGCTGGGAGGTGGGCCTGCTGTGGCTGCTCTCGGGAGGCTTCGGCCCGCCAGCGGAGGCGTTGATCTCCCGGCTCGCCTGGGACGCGGCGCTCCTGTTGCCCGTGGGATTGGCGGCCGTGGGCTGCGCGCATTGGCTCTCCCGGCGCGGAGGCCAGACCCGGACGACGGTGGAGCAGGCCGCCACGCTCTCCTTGTGCTTCCTCCTGCTGCTGGTTCCCGTGGCCACCGGGCGGGGCCTCGTGCAGCGTCAGCTCGCGCGCACGCCCCCTCCGGCGGCGCCCGAGGGACAGCCCGTGTCCGCGACGGCCCAGGATGTGGGCGACGAGGGCCGCTTCCTCTGCGCGGCGGTCGCGCCGGACGTCTCCGATACGCCCGAGGAGCTCTCGCTGGCGGAGGCCGCGTGGGCCGGAGTGCGGGATGCGCTGGTGCTCCAGGTGCCCGTCTTCCCCTTGGGGTTGCTGCTGCTGCGCCGCCGCTCGAGGCCCGCTGCGTCCGGCGCGCGAGCCGTCGCGTCACCGCTCGCGCTGCTGATCATGCTGGGAGCCTCGTGCGTCTGGGAGTCGGATGGAGGGCGCCCCGCGGCTGGCGTGTCCGGCCTCCCCGGGAACGAGACCGGCTGTGCACCCGGGGCTCGCATGAGGACGTACGCCGTGGCGGCCGTCGCCGTGGACATCCCGCTCAATCCCCACGGGGATCATGTGCCCCAGGGGCTCATGTACCTCCTCGAGGAGGACCTGCCGGTGCTCCAGGAGCGGAAGCACGTGCCCGAGCCGCTGGTGCTGCGAGCCAATGCCGGTGAGTGCCTCGTGCTCCGCTTCACCAACCGGCTGGCCACGGAGCCCGCGGCCCTGCGCATCGAGGGCCTGCGCGCCACCGTGAGGGGCGCGGGCCAGGAGGGAGGCTTCGTCCCCGGCACGTCCGTCCCGCCCGGACAGAGCCTCACGTACGTCCTCGCGCTGCCCGAGGCGCCGGAGGTGGAGGGCGCCTATCTCCTGCACGACTCGGCGGACGGCGGCGGGCGGGAGGCACGAGGGCTCTTCGGAGCCCTGCTGGTGGAGCCTGCGGGCTCCGTGTACCGCAGCGCCGCGACGGGCGAGCCGCTGCGGAACGGCAGTGGCTGGGAGGCGCTCATCGACGTGCCCACGGGCCAGGACTTCCGGGAGATGGCGCTGCTGTACCACGCCATGGGCCCGCCGGAGGTGGCGGACGTGCGCTCGGCCCGAGGCGAGCCCCTGCCCTTGCAGGACGAGATGGCGGGCCCCTTCCGGCCCGGTGCCTTCGGCCTCAACTACCGCAGCCAGCCCTACTTCGAGCGGGACGAGGCCGAGGAGGACGAGGAGGACGCACGCCCCGCCGCCCCCAAGCGGGTGGCGCCACCGCTGCAACTGCGCTCGTACCTGGGAGAGCCCATCAAGCTGCGCGTGGTGCACGCGGGGAACGCGGAGTTCCACGTCCACCACCTGCACGGGTGGCGCCGGGGCCAGCGGGCGACCCAGGCCCCCACTTCTGGTTTCGAGGCCCCCCACCTGCTGAGCCCGGGGAGTAGCCTCACCCTCACCAACGCGGGGGCGGGAGACTTTCCCACGGCGGCTGGGGACTTCGTCGTGCACTGCCACATGCCCAACCACTCCGCGGGCGGTGAGCAGTTCACCTGGCGCGTGTTCGACGCGCCCCAGCCGCACCTCGCACCTTTGCCCGGGAGCCCGGGGACGGCGGACTGACTTCAGGGCACGGCGGTGCCGTCGAAGAACGTCCTGGCACGCGCGATGGCGGCCAGGCCCACCTTGTTGCCCAGCTCGCGGCCCACCAGATCATCCGGCTCGATGTGGATGCCGCCCCACAGCCGTGATTGCCCCGCCTGATCCGCCGCGTCGTAGTAAGTCGCCCACTGCAACCGGATGTCCGTCGACGGGCCCAGCTCGAACGTCAGGTAGGCGTTCCGCCCCGCCACGAACTCTCCCAGTCCTCCCGGGAAGTACGCGCTGCCCGTCAGGCTCGCCATGACCTCCGCCGCCGAGCGGCTGAAGGTGCTGTGTCCGGAGATGAAGCCGGGGAAGGCCGGCGTCACGAAGGTGCGCAGTTGGTACGGAATCCACTCGACGGCGCGCACCCAGCCAGAACCGCCCACCTCGGTCTTCCGGTCTCCCGGCTCGCCCCGCCACGCGTGCACCACCACCTGTCCCTGGAAGCGCGACAGGTGCGCGTGCCGCTGTCCCGGTGCCGAGCTTCTCCGCTGTCACCACCTCGATGAGCCCCGGCACCAGCGGCAGTCCGTCGACGTGGTAGGACGGGCCCGAGGGCTCCGACGACTGGCCCAGCCCGCCCATGTATCGCACCAGGGAGATGGGCCGGACCGTCACGAACTCGCGTTTGATCTCCCACGCGGTGATGGCGGCGTCGTGCACCGCGCCGTTGAGCGCGAGGTACACCTTCACGTCCCACTCGAGCGCATCCAGCACCGCCCCGGTGCCGAAAAGGCGGCGGCTGAAGCCGGGCGAGTCCGCCACCTGGTTGGCCAGCACGTTCCAGTGCCCCGGCGGCGTCTCCGATTTGGGACCATCCGCCCAGAACTCCGCCAGCACCCGGCCGAAGTCCCCGTGCTTCACCCATTGCGGCGAGTACGGAGTGCCGGTGACCGGATTGACGGGATGACCCGTGCCGTCGTTGGCACCGAGGCTGTTGTTGCCGGTGCTGGCCGGGGACAGATCGATGAGTGCGTCACTGCCGAGCAGGCTCGACTTGCGGAGGACGTCCACCACGAAGCCGCGCACCTCGGCGCCGAAGGACGGAGCCGGGCCGGGGTCGTGGTACAGCCCGCCGCCCTCGGGACGGACCATGGCGAAGGGCGTGACGTTCCTCCAGTGCGCGCCGATGTAGCCCTGCACGCCCGCGGAGGTGTTGATGCCGTTCTGGGTGACGGACACCGCCAGGTTCAGCGGCTGCCAGAGCGCGGGATTCACCAGCGCCGCGCCCACGTCATCCACCACCAGGGGAGCGTTGACGAAGGAGAAGCCCGTGGTGTCCGCATAGTCGTTCTGCTCGTTGGCGCCGTCGGTGGCCCCGAAGGCGATGATGGCCTGGGCGATGCGGTTGCCCAGCGCGCGCGGGCCGTCCCCCGAGGAGGCCGTGTCGTCCGGGTCGTAACCCAGCTCGAGCATGAAGGCCTTGAAGCACGCCGCCGACGTCTTGCCTCCAATCGCCGGAGTGTAGCGGTGCGCCAGCACGCGATAGGCCGCGTAGCTGATGGCCTCTTCACGCGCCCGCGCCACGTCCGTGGCCGAGTGCTTCTCGCGCACGAAGGTGCCATCCGCCGTCGCGTCGTACGCCGCCCACGCGTCCCACATGGCCGCGGACACGTGGTACAGGTTTCGCGCGTGCACGGTGGGGCGCGGAATGTCCCGCCGGATGGCGCCCATGAGCTGCTCGTTCCACCGCCTCGCGATGGAGCCCGTGGGCCGGGGATCCACCTGCTCGGCCGGGCACGTGGCCGCGGGCGGGTTGCCGGGAGCCACCGGAGCCGGAGCCTCGGGCACCGGACGGCCGAAGTGACCGAGCGCCCCGCCATCGAGCCGGGTGGACTGGACGTTGCCGCCCACGGTCCACATGCCGCCCTCCGCGTCCAGCCAGACGCCTTGCAGGTACTGGACTCGGAGATCCATCCGGTGATCCACCAACCGCCACGCCCCCTTCTCGCGGAGGAACACCTGTCCATTCTGGCCCACGGCGTAGCCGGTCCCGTCCGCGGCGATGGCCACGTCCTGGAGGAGCTGACACCCCAGCGGGGTCCTGTCCTCGAGCTGGCCGGAGGCGTTCAGCTCCAGGAGTCTGCATCCGCCGCCCGTCCGGCCGCCCACCACCACGACCGTGTCGCCCGCACCGTGCACCGAGACGAAGCGGTCCGTGGTGCCGGTGGGGAGCACCTCGAAGGGCCCACCGTCGCGCGAGCGGAGCACCACGCCCTGGGCGCCCACCACGTAGACCTCGCCCTTCGCATTGCCCCAGACCTTGAAGAAGGGCCAGAGGTCGCCGTCCGCGGTGCGCGGTAGCTGCTCCTGGGGAAGCGCCAGCTCACGCCAGGCCGTGCCGTCGTAGTGCCACACGAAGCCCGCGCGGCCGGGCCCGCTGCCCACCGCGTAGACATCATCCGGCCGCGAGCCCCAGATGCTGTAGACCGTCTGGCGCGCGAGCCCCGGAGCCGGCATGCGGATAAACCGGCCCTCCTCGACGCGCAGGAGGGTGGCATTGGAGCCGCCCATCATCACCTGCCCGCCGGGCAAGGCGTGCACCGTCCACAGATCGAGGCGCAGCCCGGTGTCCATCGCCGCCCAGCGCTCGCCATCGAAGTGGAGCACGGCCGGGCCGCTGCCACGATCCAGACCCACCGCGTAGACGTCGCGAGGGCCCGTGCCTCCCACCGACAGCAGGGCCTCGGGCCTTCCGGAGGCCACGAGCGTCCAGCTTCCCGGCTCGGGATCGGGTGGCTTCTCACAAGCGCCGAGCAGCGCGGTGAGCAGCACCAGCAACGGCACCTTCCAGCACGCAACCAGGGTCCGGATCGGATGGGTCATGGCTTCCCCTCATCGTCCGGACAGCACCTCGCCCCCCACGCTGCACCTGCACGCACCCCGGCCTGATGCGCTCATGAATCCGGACTGGGGTTCTCACGTACCACAGCCCACGGGCACGGGCACCCTCACCCCGACCCTCTCCCGGGGGGAGAGGGAGGGATGCGGGGTGGGGATGCTCGTGGGGATGCTCAACGGTGGCCTAGAACTGCGCCGAGCCCGGCACGCGCGGGTACGGGATCGCGTCGCGGATGTTCTGCAGGCCGCACATGTAGACGATCAGCCGCTCGAACCCGAGTCCGAAGCCCGCGTGCGGCACCGTGCCGTAGCGCCGCAGGTCCCGGTACCACTGGTAGTGCTCGGGCTTCAGGCCGAACTGCTGCATGCGCTTGTCCAGCATGTCCAGCCGCTCCTCGCGCTGGCTCCCGCCGATGATCTCCCCGATTCCCGGCGCCAGCACGTCCATCGCCGCCACCGTGCGCCCGTCCTCGTTCAGGCGCATGTAGAACGCCTTGATCTTCTCCGGGTAGTTCATCACCACCACCGGCCGGCCCACGTGCTCCTCCGTCAGGTAGCGCTCGTGCTCCGTCTGCAGGTCGTTCCCCCACTCCGGCGCGTAGTCGAACTTCTTCTTCGCCTTCTTCAGGATCTCGATCGCGTCCGTGTAGTCGATCCGCTCGAAGCTCGAGTTGATGAACTTCTCCATCCGCTCGATGACGCCCTTCTGCTGGCGCTCCTCGAAGAACTTCATGTCCGGGCCGCACTCGTCGAGCACCGCCTTGAAGACGTACTTGAGGAAGCGCTCGGCCAGGTTCGCGTCCTCGTTGAGGTCCGCGAAGGCGATCTCCGGCTCGATCATCCAGAACTCGGCCAGGTGCCGGGTGGTGTTCGAGTTCTCCGCGCGGAACGTGGGGCCGAACGTGTACACCTTGGACAGCGCCAGGCAGTACGCCTCCACGTTGAGCTGGCCGGAGACGGTGAGGTAGGCCTCCTTGCCGAAGAAGTCCTTGCCCCAGTCGATCTTCCCGGTGTCCGTGCGCGGCGGGTTCACCGCGTCCAGCGTGGACACGCGGAACATCTGCCCGGCGCCCTCGGCGTCGCTGGCGGTGATGATCGGCGTGTTCACCCAGAAGAAGCCCTCCTCGTGGAAGAAGCGGTGGATGGCCTGTGCCGCCGTGTGGCGCACGCGGGTGATGGAGCCGAACGTGTTGGTGCGCGGCCGCAGGTGGGCCACCTCGCGCAGGAACTCCAGCGTGTGCTGCTTGGGCTGGATGGGGTACGTGTCCGGATCATCCACGAAGCCGAGCACCCGCACCTCCTCGGCCTGCACCTCGAAGGACTGGCCCTTGCCCTGCGACTTCACGAGCGTGCCCCGGCACACCACCGACGCGCCCGCGGTCAGGTGCAGCACTTCCTTCTCGTAGTTGGGCAGCGTATTGGGCGCGACCACCTGGATCGGATCGAACGTCGAGCCATCGGTGACGTTGACGAAGCTGATGCCCGCCTTCGAGTCCCGGCGCGTACGCACCCAGCCGCGAACCTCGACCTTCGTGTCCGGTGCGATCGAACCATCCAGCGCCTTCTTTACACTGACGACCTGCATGACTGCCGTCCTTCCTCCGAAAAAGTCTCGCGGAACGCGGAGTTAGCCGCACCCTGGCCCGAGGACAAGCCCCATGAGCACCGGCAGGTGACTTCCTCCCCCCTCCCCGCCGGGAAGCCAACGCATCGCGGCACGCACAAGGGAAGACCCGGCGGGTGGGATCGTGCTAATCGGCCTCTCCCCTATGCGTTCCCTCTTTCGACGCAAGCCGATCGCCGACCTCCTCCACGACACCGAGTCCTCCGGCGGCCTGAAGCGCTCGCTCGGCGTCGGCGACCTCGTCATGCTCTCCATCGGCGCGGTCATCGGCGCCGGCATCTTCTCCACGCTGGGCACCGCGGCCGCGGGTGAGACGCTCCCCACCGGCGAGGTGGTCCGCCACGGCGCCGGTCCCGCCCTGGTGCTGTCCTTCCTGCTGCTCGGAGCGGTGTGTGCCCTGGCGGCGCTCTGCTACGCCGAACTGGCCTCGATGATCCCCCAGGCCGGCAGCGCCTACGCCTACTCCTACGCGACGCTCGGAGAGCTGATCGCGTGGATCATCGGGTGGGATCTCATCCTCGAGTACGCGGTGGGCAACGTGGCGGTGGCCATCGCGTGGGCGGGGTACTTCAACTCGCTCGTCTCCCCCTGGGTGCACATCCCCGAATGGCTCACGCACGGCTACTACAACGTGCAGGCCAGCTCCGACCCCGCCATCCGCGGCCTGCTGGAGTCCGCCCCGCGGGTGCTGGGCATCCCCGTGCTGGTGAACCTGCCGGCCTTCCTCATCGTGATGGCCATCACCTGGCTGCTGGTCATCGGGGTGAAGGAGAGCACCCGGGTCAACAACATCATGGTGGTGGTGAAGCTGCTGGTGCTCGCCATCTTCATCGGGGTGGGGGCCATGCACATCAACCCGGCCAACTACACGCCCTTCGCGCCCAACGGCTTCCCCGGCATCCACCAGGCGGCGGCCATCGTGTTCTTCGCCTACATCGGCTTCGACGCCATCTCCACCGCCGCCGAGGAGACGGTGAATCCCCAGCGCACCATGCCGCTCGGCATCCTCATCGGCCTGGCCGTGTGCACGATCATCTACGTCATCGTCGGAGCGGTCGCGACGGGCCTCATCCCCTACCAGCAGCTCAAGTCCTCGGACCCGCTGGCCCATGCCTTCGAGGTGGCCGGGCTGACGCGGTTCAGTTGGATCATCTCGCTGGGCGCCGTCGTCTCCATGGCCGCGGTGCTGCTCGTCTTCCAGTACGGCCAGCCGCGCATCTTCTACGCCATGGCGCGTGACGGGTTGCTGCCCCCCTGGGCGGCGAAGCTCCACCCCAAGTACCGCACGCCCCACATCACCACGATCGCCACCGGCGTGATGGTGGCGCTCGGCGCGCTGGTGGCCGATGACGCCGCCACCTACGATCTCACCAACATCGGCACGCTGTCTGCCTTCATGCTGGTGTGCCTGGGCGTGCCCGTGCTGCGGCTGAAGGATCCGCACCGCCCCCGGCCCTTCAAGGTGCCCTTCGTGTGGCCGGTGTCCCTGGCCGGCGCCGGCGCCTGCCTCTTCGTCATGCAGGGCCTTCCCGTGCATGCCTGGAAGCGCTTCGGCATCTGGCTCGCCGTCGGCCTCGGCCTCTACTTCGTCTATGGCTACCGCCACTCCGTGCTCCGGCGTGGCGCGCCGCCCGTGAACCTGGACGGCCCCACCCCGCCGGGCCCCGGCACCTAGTGGAGTGTCCGACAAGTTTTTCAACATAATCGGGCCAGCGGGTAGGTTGGGTGGACGAAGAGACCGGGTAAGTTGGGTGGATGAGGAGACGACCGCCGCATCTCCTCCACCTTTCGCCTGGGGAAGTGGCCTACCTCAAGACGCTGGTGGAGGACGGACGTACCGAGCAGCGCGTCGCGCGTCGAGCGCGCATCCTGCTGGCCATGACCGCCCCGGACATCGTCGTGTCGGAGCTGGCCGACAGACTCGAACTGGAGCGCACCACCATTTGGAACTTGTGTCGTCGCTACGAAGCATACGGTGTCGATGTGGTGCTGGATGCACCCCGCTCCGGCCGTCCGCGGGAGCTTTCCCCCCCTGCAGCGAGTGGAGGTGGAGCAGTTGGCATGTTGTGAGCCGGCGGGCGTCGGTTTGGAGATGACGCACTGGTCCACCCGGAGCCTGGCCCTGGTGGCACGTCAGCGTGGCATTGCGCCCACCATCTCTCACTCCACGGTGGCGCTCATCCTGCACGACGCTGACTTGCAGCCGCACCGCACGCGTTACTGGAAGACACCCACCCTGGACGACACTTTCCGTCACAAAGCGGCCCAGGTGCTGTGGTGCTATGAGCAAGCGCAGCAGTTGGCCCAGAAGGGCGAAGTGGTGTTGTGCGTGGACGAGAAGCCCAACATCCAGGTGCTGCACGGCGACCAGCCCGTGCGGTCCATGCAGCCCGGCCTCATCGAGCACCGGGAGTTCGAGTACAAGCGGCACGGTACGGTGAACCTCCTGGCCAAGCTGGTAGTGCACTCCGGCCGCATGCGCAGCTGGGACCTGGAGAGAAACAACGGGGACTGCTTGCGAGCCGTACTGCCGCAACTCCTTGGGGACCATCGCGACGCCAGGCGCATCCACCTCATCTGGGACAACGGCTCCAGTCACACCGCCAGGCAGACGCTCGACTTCCTTCGCACCCACTACCCGCACGTCCGGGTGATTTTCACTCCAGCTCATGCCTCCTGGCTCAATCAGGCGGAGTTGCTGCTTCGCGCTTTCACCGAGCGCTACCTGCAACGAGGGGACTGGGCCAGCCGTGACGAGCTCATCAAGCACCTCGACGCCAGCTGGCCCGAGTACAACCGCCTCTACGCCCACCCCTTCACCTGGTCCTGGACTCGCGCCAAGATGCGTTCGTGGGTGGACCGGCACCTGTCCTGACTATGTTGAAAAACTTGTCGGACACTCCACTAGTCCCGAGGCGTCCCAACCGGCGCCGGGGACTCCCAGTACAGCCCGGCGCTGCTCAGCAGGCGCTCATTGCCCATCCGCGAGAGCGCCTCGCACACCCCGGGGTCCGACAGGAGATGCCGCTCGCAGCTCCCCCAGTCCAGCCGCAGCAGGACGCAGGGGGTCTCCGCGCACACGGTCGCCGTGGCCGCCAGGCCGAGCATCAGGGCGATCTCCCCGAACATGTCCCCCTCCCCCAGCGTGCGCAGGGGGACCTGGTGGCCGTCCGGGTGGCGGTGCGTCACCTGGCACCGTCCCCGCAGCAGCAGGTAGAGGGCGTCCACCTCTTTTCCCTGCTCGAGCAGGAGCGTCCCCGCCGGCCGGGTGCAGATCTGGAAGTCCCGGGCCAGCGCCTCGCGCTGCTCGGGCGTGAGGGTGCGGAAGAGCGGGTTGCCGCGCAGCACGTCCTCCAGCAGGCGCTCGCGGTGGAAGCCCTGCAGCACGTCCTCCACCGAGGGATGCCGCTGGAGGAGCTTCTCCAGTTGCTCCCGCGTCAGCTCCAACACCGCCGTGCGCTCGAAGGCCCTGACGGTCGCGAACCGCGGCGTGCCGGCCAGCAGCGACATCTCCCCGAAGAACTCGCCCTCGCCGATGAAGGCCACCGTGCGCCGCCGCCCCGACTTGAGCGTCCGCACCACCTCCACGCTTCCCTCGACGATGGCGAACATGGAGCTGCCCGGCTGCCCCTCCTCGACGATGCTCTCCCCCGGCTGGAAGACGCGCGGCACCAGGGTCTCCATCATCGACAGGAGCTCCCGCGTGCCCACCCGCGAGAGCAGCGAGGCGCGCGACTCGCCCTCCCCTCCCGCCAGGCCCGTCCCGGCGGCGGCGTCCAGCGCCCGGGGCCTCGGCACGGCGGGCCCCGGTGGCGCGTGGGGATCCACCCGCCGGGCATCCAGCTCCGCGAGCAGCCGCCGCGCCGGCTCATGCGCCGGATCGAGCCGGAGGATGACCTTGCACAAGGCGATGGCTCGGACCAGCAGGCCCTGCCGGGCCCAGAGCTCCGCCAGTTGTTCGTAGTCCGCGAGCATCGCTTCCTCTGCTTCCCTGGAGGCCGGTTGGATAGTCATCCCCCCGTGCTGACGCAACGTATCGGACATTGTTCCCCCCTCTGCTGACAGCACTCCAGTCCGGAATCCCGGAGCCCTGGGGCCATCTACGACCCAGAGTGCGCGGACCCGGCCGCCATGTCTGTGAGGGGGTTCACACGATCCCGGAGAAGTCCTTCACATCGGACTATTCCGTGCGGACCACCGAGCCCGAGGGCAGTCCCGCCTGGAGCCGGGCCAGGGCCTGCTCCACGGAGCCCGGGTCCACGCTCTCCACCGTCACCTTCACCGCGTAGTCCAGCGAGCGGTCGAACATCGGGTAGGAGCCAATCGCCACGTGGGGCATGTCCAGCGCCACCCGGTCCAGCACCGCCGCCACCGCGCTCTCCCCCAGGTTGAGGTAGAGCACGCGCAGGTGCACCGGCGTCCCGCGCAGCCGCGCCAGCACCGCCTCCAACTGCGTGCGGAAGAGCTGCGGCACCCCGGGCAGCAGGAACACGTCGCCCACCGTCAGCACCGGGTACCAACTGCCCGGCTGGGCGAGCAGCACCGCGCCCTCGGGGGCGTCCGCCAACCGCATCGCCTCGGCCGTCGGCGCGTCCACCGCCTTCTCGCGGATGAGCGCCACCATCTCCGGCAGCCGCACCACCTTGCGCCCCATGGCCAGCGCCACCGCCCGCACCGTCACGTCGTCGTGCGTGGGCCCAATGCCTCCACTGGTGAAGACGTACTTCGCGCGCATCCGCGCCCGGGCCACCGCCTCCACGATGAGGTCCACCTCGTCGGGGACGAGCTCCAGCGTGCGCAGGGGAATACCCACCTCGCGCAGGCGCTTGATGAGGTGTGGGCCATTGGCATCCACCACCTTCGCCGTGAGGACCTCGTTACCGATGATGACCGCCGCCGCGCCGGTGGGCTCCATGGGGCCGGGGACTCTACCGCACCGCCGCGCGTCCGGGCTTGCGTCCGAGCAGTTTACGCACGTGCGCCAGACACTCGGCCGTCACGGCCTCCACCGGCTGGTCTCCGTCGATGCGCACCACGTGCTCGCGCTTGCCCCGCAGGCGGATGGCCGCCTCGTACTGCCGGGAGATGCGGCGCTGCTTCTCCTCCGCGTCGAAGAGCTCCTCCGGCCCGCCCCGCGCCGCCCGCCTGCGCGCCGCCACCTCGATGGACACCCCGACGAAGAGCGTCAGGTCCGCCGGCACCGCGTGCGCGTTGATGGACTCCACCCACTCCATGGGCAGCGACGCCCCCTGGTACGCCAGCGACGACAGCACCGAGCGATCGCTCAGCACCACCTGCCCCGCCTCCAGCGCCGGCAGCACCTTGGCCCGCAGGTGATCCGTCCGGTCCGCCGCGTACAGCAGCGCCAGCGTCTCGGGAGCCAGCGGCCCCGCGCCTCCGGGCAACGCTCCGGGCAGCACCAACCGCCCCGTCAGCGCCTGGCGGATCAGCACGCCCACCGGCCCGTCCGAGGGCTCGCGCGTGGTGAGCACGGACTGGCCCTCGGCCCGCAACACCGCCGCCAGCCGCTCCACCTGCGTGGTGGTCCCGGCGCCGTCCAGGCCCTCCAGGACGATCAGACGCCCGCTGCGCGCGGGCTTGCGAGCCGGGCTCACCGGGGCAGCAACGCCTTGGGATCGTCCAGCCCCAGCCGGTGACGCAGCTCCATCATCGTCTCGAAGCGCACCAGCTCGTCCGCCAGCACCGTGCGGCCCTTCCGGTAGCGCATCACCCCGTAGATGATCAGCCCCAGCGTCGCCGCCAGGCCCAGCCACGCCACGTGCGGCGCCCTGGTCGAATCCCAGAAGAGCTTCGCCGTCGCTCCTCCCAGGATGAAGGCCACGACGAAGGAGACGCCCGTGTGGGCGAAGAGAAGCGTGCTCTGGCGCGTGGACAGCGCCTCCTGGAGGCGCTCGAGCTGCTCGTGGAGATTCTGCTGCGTTTCTGCGTTCACGGGGGCGGCAACCTAGCGGAATGGGGGGGCCGCGTCGAGTCCTGCCCCCCGGACGGATGGGGCCCCTCCCTCCCGAGGCAACACCCCCCCTTGAACCCGATAATCCTATAATTCGATAAATCGATGTAACCGGAACGCCGGCGCCGCCGTACCACGCGCATCCAGGAGCTTTCACCATGATCGACGGACCCAACAGGCGGAACATCCGCCCCCCGCCCCCTCCTCCGCCGCCGGCCCCGAAGCCGAAGGCGCAGCCGCCGCAGGAGCAGGCCGCGAACAGGCTGCGCGGCTTCAGCGGGACGAGCTCGTTCGAGGCGCCCACCCGGACCCAGGCCCCCGTGGCACTCACCACGCCCCTGGCCACCCGGACGACGACGCCCACGGTGGCCCCCGCCGCGGCCCGGACGGATGGCTCGGCGCCGACCACCCCCCCGGGCCAGCAGAACTTCGTGGATCCGGCAGCGGCCCCGGCCCCGGGCGATCCTGGCTTCGTGGGCCCCGTCGCCACCCCGCCCGAGGTTCTCGAGGCGTCGCGCTCCGTCGAGCAGGCCTACGAGTCGGGCGGAGCGGAGGCCGCCGCCGAGGAGAGCTCCGCAAGCAGTCCGAGGAGCTGGACGATCCGGCCCAGGTCGACATGCTGATCTCCGCGTCCCAGCCCACGATCGATCGGATCGCCACCGATCTCGCCACCGGCGCGAGGGAGAACAGCGTCGATCAGGAGACCAACCGGGAGGTGCTCCGCGATCTCGACGCGACGATGAACCTCGCCGGTGAGGCCGGGAAGGACCGGGTGGCGACGTCGATCTCCCAGAAGCTCGCCGATGCGATCCCCGCGGGCTCGGATCAGATGTGGCAGTTCGATGACGCGCTCGGCGAGCTCGCCGAGGACGGCATCGGCTCGACGCTCTCCTCCCGGGTGGCGGAGAAGCTGATCAACGACCTCGGCCGCCTCGAGGCGGGCAACGCGCTGCTCAACACCTCGACCGACGCGATCAACGAGGTCCGCGCCGACTACGAGACGAAGGCGGAGGACCTGAGCAAGGTGGAGCAGCGGCTCAACGCGGAGATCAGCCAGCTCGGGCCCGCGCTGACGCCCGAGGAGGTCGAGGAGTACAAGGCGGAGTTCTGGGAGCGGCCGGAGAACGCGGAGATCCGCGACGCCGCGCGCGCGGCGGGAGACAAGCTCTCGGAGACCCTCGCCGCCAGCACCGAGCAGCTCGAGACGCTCGCGGCGCAGGGAGACACCGGCGCGCAGAAGGCGCTCTTCGACGGCTACAAGGCCCTCGCCGGCACCCCGAACCACGCCGACGAGGCCATCCTGTTCACGGGGCGGGTCAACCAGAATCCCGCGCTCGCCGACGGGCTGCGCGCGGCGTATGGCGCGGAGTTCGAGCAGAAGCTGGCCGATGAGCTCGTGGCCCCCGCCGTGACCAACGCGCAGGCGGAAGCCATCGCCGAGGCCGGGGAAGGTGGCTTCGAAGCGGCGATGGCCAAGTTCGAGTCGCTCGTCAGCGGGCTGGAGACGGCGCAGGCCCTGCACGACATCCCCGGGGACTTCCAGCAGATGCTGGCGGACGTCCGGGCGATCCACAACGGCACCTACTCGCCGGACCAGGTGCAGGACCTGCTCGGCTCCTGGGACGAGCAGGGGGCGTTCGGCAAGTCGCTGGCGGTGGCCAGCTTCGGCCTCGGCCTCTATGACCTGCCCTCCCAGCTCGCCGAGGGCGAGTACCTGGAGGCCATGAAGACCGCCCTCACCTCGACGGCCGACGGCATCGAGCTGACGGCGGGCATCCTCAACAGCATCGGCAAGGCCGGCGCGGCCGCCGACGTGGCGAAGTTCGGCGCGAAGTTCCTGCCGTTCGTCGGGCTGGGCGTCGACGCCATCCAGGCGTACCAGGACATCCAGGCGCTGCGCGACGGCGTCTCGCCGGGCGACGTGGTCAACCTCATCGGCTCGACGGTGTCCCTGGTGGGCGACGTCGCCGGCTTCATCCCGATCGCGGGCACCGCCGTGGACGTGGTGGCCACGGTCCTGGGAGAGGCCCTCCACGTGGTGGGCGATCTCCTCAATGGCGACTTCGGCCCGGACCTCGAGGACTTCGACCTGGGCGAGGTGCGCGACATCCTCCACGAGACGCTCGGCCTGTCGGACGCGGAGGTGCAGCTGCTCGTCTCGAACACCAACGAGGGCTACGGCGAGCGGCTGCAGGAGCTTCGGGCTCGAGCCGGAGCAGATCCGCGAGCTGCTCACCCAGACGGATCCGCCGCTGTTCGCCTACTCCGGCGGCCTGGGCGACTACACGCCGCTCGGCAACCCCAACCCGATGTTCGAGACGCTCGCCGCGTTCGGTCTGAGCGGGGATGAGGCGTTCAGGTTCCTCCAGGAGCACGGCGGGGCGAGCGCGGCGTTCGACTCCGTCATCGCGGACATCTACAATGCGGACGCCTCGCTGGGGAACGCGCTCGCCTCGGGCGACTTCACCGCCTTCCGTGAGCATGCGCTGGATGTGCTGCCCGACGACGTCGCCGACGCCCTGCGTCCCTACCTGAACAGGCAGCCCAACACCGAGTACTTCGAGAACTGAACTCCGGGCTCCAGGGGTGGGGAGCCCGTATCACCACTCAGGGGCGCACTGGCGGGTTGAATGGCAAGGTAATGACGAAGGTAGTTCCATCATTCTCTGTGCTATCGAACTCCAGTGTGCCCGCATGCCGTTTGGTGATGATGCCATGACTGAGCGACAGCCCTAGCCCGATCCCCTCCCCAGGCCGCTTTGTCGTGAAGAAGGGCTCGAAGATCCTTTCGCGAACCGCTGCCGGAATCCCGGTCCCGTTGTCCTGGATGCGAATTTCCACCCGGCCGTCCTGGCGGAGGGTGGAAACGCGAACGGCCGGGACATAGCCGTTGAGCCCTTTCTTGTGCTGCTCGCCAACGGCATGGACGGCGTTATTCAGAAGGTTCAGCAGTACGCGCCCCAACTCCTGAGGGATGACCTCGACCAGGGGGAGTCCCGGCTCCAGGGCTCTCTCAATCGAGACATGGAAGCCGAACCGCTGGCCCTTCGTATCCCGGAGGACCAGTCCAATGTGATCCTCGATGAGCCGGTTGAGGTCGGCCATACTCCGCGCTCCTGGCCGCACGGCTGCATGATCCAGCAGGCTGCGGACAATTCCATCCGCGCGCTGTCCATGCTCGGCAATCTTCCGGGCTGTCTGTCTGCAGTCGCTGGCGAGCATCACCAGGCCAGCCTGCTTGTCCGTTGGCAAGCTCCTGACCTCTTGCAACAACTCCTCCGTCATCTCCATCAGTGAGAGCGAGAAGTTGTTGACGAAGTTGAGCGGGTTCTTGATTTCATGCGCAACTCCCGCCGCAAGCTGCCCCATTGACGCTATCTTCTCCACCTGAACCAACTGCTCTTGCTTGCGGAGAATCTCCTCATTGGCCTGCCGGAGTTCGATATTCCGCAACCGGTGGATCTCCCCCTCGAGCGCCTGGCGCCTGGCAGCCTCGCTCTCTCTCTTGGCTTCGTTGATTCGATTCGCCAGCGCAAGCGCGAATAGAATCATCTCCATTGCCGACCCCATCATGACGAGATGCCGGGTAACAAAGCTGGTAGGCAGCCACCCCAGATTGGAGAGGGGAACAAGAACAACGGCCATGCAGAGCGAGCTCCAGCCCGCGAGGAAGAAGCGCGCTGGCTGGAAGCCACGCCTCCAAACGACAACAGGAATCACGAGCAGCAATAGCCCAGACACCAGCGCCAATGTGTTCCCAATGACGAGTGACACTCGGATCGGCACGAACGCAGCAAGCGGCGTAGCGATGCCGCAGACCGCAACCAATAAGAGCAGGAGCCGATCCAGCCTGGGCACCGTTCTGGAGGTATGCAGGAACGATCGCGCGAACAGCACGACGAACAGCCCCCCAAGATGAGCAAGAGCCTGAGGGATCCGCACCAACCAGGGGCCACCGTCGGGAAAGTATTCATAGCCGAGTCCTGAAAACCTCAACAGGATGAAGTGGCCGAAGAAGATGACATAGAGGACATAGTAGAGGTATGCCCGGTCCTTCAAAAAGACATACAAGACCGTGTTGAACAGCACCATGCTGGCCAGCACGCCAGCGTAGATCCACCATGGAACCAAGTGAGACGCAGCGGCCCGCATCAACTCGCCGCCGGTAAGGATCTCCAAGGGCAGACTCATGAGGGTCGAAGTTTGAACGCGGATGTAGACGGTGACCGGTTCAGGGTTGGCCTCAGGCAGGTGGAAAGCATGAAATCGGTGGGCAACCTCCCGCCTGGCCCATGGAACCCGCGACCCACCACGCCGGACATCAAAAGACCCGTCTGGCCGCTGAAAGTAGACGTCTACATGCTCCAGGGGCGCGTTCATCACAGCCAGGAGCCAGCGCCGTTCCGCCGCCCGATCCTTCTGGAGATAGGAGAAGCGCACCCAGTAGACGCTGTGCGAGAAGCCATAGACCGGCGAGTCCACTGATGAGCGGATGAAGCGATGGGCAAACTCGGCCCGAGACACATCCTCGATTTTCAATGCCTGAGACCCATCCTCCAACACGAACAGGCCCCGCCCGATGTGCCAGCTGTCTTGTGTGTCATCCACCACGACATCCGGCTGAGCCGCAAAGGAGGCTGACACACTGATGAAGAACAGAAAGAGCGCGATTGCCTTGGGCCTCCTCGCGCACTTCACCATGGGATCGAGCACGGAGCTGGGAGGAATGGGGACACAGTACCTTCCTTGAAGGACGCCGCTTTCCTGGAGACAGTATCGCTTCTGTTCAACACCCCCTCAGGAACTCCACCTGGGCGAGCCATTGAACACCGGGTGAGCCACGCCACCGGGCAAGCCCTCTGCCGTGGGGCCCTGGCCTGCGAATACGGGGCAACCCGGGGCTGTCGATACCCTCCCCCCGGGAGAGGGGGAATGGGGGTTACAGGTCCGACAGGGCGCTTCGCACCGCGTCCAGGTTCGCGGGCAAGTCCACCGGGGGGTTGGCGAGACGGCTCTTCACGTCCTCCAACGCTCCCCGGTGGTAGCCCACCTTGAAGTCCGGGAACTTCAACCCGTGCGCCGTGGACACCACCGCCACCCGCGCGCCCCGGGCGATGACTCCCCGCGCCACCAGCTTCTCCAGCCCCGCCAGCGCCACGCCCGTGTGCGGACACGTGAACGTGCCCTCCCGGTCCGCCCGCGCCGCCGCGTTCGCCAGCTCCGACTCCGTCGCCTCCTCCACCACCCCGTCGAAGGCCTTCAACATCTTCACCGCCCGCCGGAACGACACCGGGGCGCCAATCTGGATCGCCGACGCCAGCGTCCGCTCGGCCTTCATCGGCACCAGCTCCGCGAAGCCTCCCCGGAACGATCTCATCAGCGGATTGGCCCGCTCCGCCTGCGCCACCGCGATTCGCGGCCGCCTGGTGATGAGGCCCAGCGAGAGCAGCAGCTCGAAGCCCTTGCCCAGCGCGCTCGCGTTGCCCAGGTTGCCACCCGGAATCACCACCCAGTCCGGCGGCTCCCAGCCCAGGTCCTGGCACAGCTCGATGGCCACCACCTTCTGCCCCTCGATGCGCAGCGAATTCATCGAGTTGGCCAGGTACAGGCCCGCGTCCTTCGTCACCTGCTGCACCAGCTTCATGCAGCCGTCGAAGTCCGTGTCCAGCGACAGCACCCGCGCCCCGTTCGCCACCGGCTGCACGAGCTGCGACAGCGACACCTTGTCCTTCGGCAGGAACACCACCGAGGGAATCCCCGCCGCCGCGCAGTAGGCCGACAGCGCCGCCGAGGTGTCCCCCGTCGACGCGCACGCCACCGCCCGGATGGGCACTCCCCTCGCCCGCATGTGCTTCACCGCGGACACCAGGACCGTCATCCCCCAGTCCTTGAAGCTGCCCGTCGGAGAGACTCCGCACTCCTTCAAGTCCAGGCTCGCCAGCCCCAGCTCCGCCGCCATGCGCGGCAGCTCCTTGAGCGGCACCCGCCCCTCGCCCAGCGAGACGATGTCCTCCGCCGGGAGCTGCGGGTACACCCACTCGTGCTTGCCCCATACACCCGAGGCGTACGGCAGCCGCGACGCACCGAAACGCTGCTCGAAACGCCGCCGCCACTCCTCGGCGGACACCGAGCGCAGCGCCTCCACGTCGTGCGCCACCTCCAACAACCCCTCGCACTTCGGGCAGCGGTAGACGACCTCCAGCAACGAGGCCCGGAAGCCGCAGCCCTCGCTGCAGGCGTACTCGGCGTGAAAGGCAGGCGTGCCCATGGGTTTCACTCCGCTGCTGGAATCAGGATGCTGCAGGTGACGCAGGCCCGGCCCGCGTAACCGGGCGTGTGGCACTTCGGGCACGCCGTCCGCTCCCCGGCCTGCGCCGGCCGGGTGGCCGCCGCCTCGGGCTGCGTCAGACGCGCCTTGGGCAGCCGCATGCCGCAGCGATCGCAGACGGCGCCGATGTCCTGCACGTTGCGGCAGTACCGGCAGACGACCGGGCCCGTGGGCGCCGCCGTCTTCATCCCGTCCGAGAGCGCCCGCCCCGTATCCATGTCCTGGATGGGCGCCACCACGACGTTGCCCGCCGCGGCCGAGCGTCCCGTGTCCAGCTCGGGCACGGGCTGCACGGCGACCTCCCGCACCGCCTGCCGGGCCGTCAGCTCCAGGTCGGGAATCGCCGCGGTCTGCACCGGCGCGCGCCCTCCCGCGAGCTGCGTCTGCTCCAGATCCGGCAGCCGCGCCACGGCCACCGCCACCGGCGCGGTCGTGAACAGCTTCTTCCCACAGTTTTCACACTCGGTGCCCTGAGCCTGCTGGTGCTCGCACACGGGGCAGATGATCATGACCGGGAGGTTAGCGGCCCCGCTCCGCCCGGGCAATGCGCCCCTGAGAGATCCCGCCGCTCCCCTCCCAATGAAAAACGCGCTGGCGGGGAGGCACCCTCGCCAGCGCGTTCGATTCAACCTGCTCGTCTGCATGACGGCCGGGCGGAGAAAGGCACCCCACCCGGCCTGGTCACGGCGCGCCATCCGCTGGCGCCCGGAACCGCGTCACACTTCAGGCGGCCAGCTTCGACCGGCGACGACGCACCGACACGTACCGCGCCAGGGCGAACAGACCCAGGTAGAGGCTCGCGTCCGCGCCCGAGCTGGCGGCGCAACCGCAGCTCGCCGGCTCCTCGGCCTTCACGGTGATGCCCACCGGAGCCGAGTACACCACGTTGCCAGCACCGTCGGTGATGACCGCCGTGATGCTGTGCGCGCCAGCCGTGGCGCCGGTGCTGTCCCACTCCGCCGACAGCGTCCCCTCCGTCCCCGAGCCGATGACCACGCCATCCACCAGGATGGACAGCTGGCCCAGCGTGGTACCGGAGGCCACCGCGCCCTGGGCGGAGATGGTGACCGTGCCGGACACCTCCGTGCCGCCCGCGGGGTTGGTGATGGACACCGTGGGCTGCGCGAACGCCGTGACGTTGGTCTCCGCCACGCCGCTCATGGAGCCATCACCCAGGCTGAGCGTCTTCAGGCCCAGGGACTTGAAGGTCACCTTCAGCCCGGAGATGACACCCTCGGCGAAGATCACGTTGGCCGGGAGCACCGCCGCCGTGTCCGAGCTCGTCACCGTGACGGGGCCGGAGAAGTTGGTGGCCACGTTGCCGTAGGCGTCGTACGCCGTGGCGGAGAACGTGACCTCCTGGCCCGCCGTGATGCTCGGGGGGAGCGCCAGCGAGTAGCTGGCCACCGCGCCCGGCGTCACCATGAACGCCGCGCTCGTCGCACCCGTGAAGCCCGAGGCCGCCGCCACCAGCGTGTAGCCGGTGCCAGCCTTGCGCACGGAGAGGGCATCGAACCGGGCCACGCCATTGACCGGCGTCGCCGAAGCCGAGCCCAGCAGCGTGCCCGCCGCGGAGTTCTCACCGAAGCCCAGGGTCACCAGGGCCTTGCTGTCCGTGAGCACGTTGCCCCGCGCGTCCTGCAGCTCCACCTCGATCGGAGCCAGGGTGGCTCCGGCCGCGATGCTGCCCGGCGTGCCGCGGAACACCAGCCGCCCCGTCCCGGCGTAGTCCGGAACGACGCTGAAGGCCGGAGAGGTGCCGGAGGCCAGGCCCGCCGACTCCGCCTGGAGCACGTAGCCCGCGCCCACCTTGTCCACGGAGATGTCCGGGAAGGTGGCCACGCCGCCAGCGGCGGTGACCGTCTTCGTCCCGCTCAGGGTGGCGCCCGACTCGGTCACGAGCGACAGCGTCACCTCGGGCGAGGCGCTGGACAGGAGGTTGCCCGCGCTGTCCTGGACCGCCACGCGCACCGTGAACGCGGAGCCCACGGCCGTCTTGTCGGCCGGCGTGCTGATGAAGACGAGCCGCGAAGCCCCGCCCTCACGCACGTCGAAGCCGACGCTGTTGCCCAGGAAGACGCCGCTGGTGCCGGCCACCAGGGTGTAGTTGGCACCCGGGCGGCTCACCGTCAGGTCCCCGAAGGTGGCCACACCCGCCGCCGCATTCACGGTGGTGGTGCCACCCAGCGCCGCGCCGCCCGGGTTGTTGCCCAGGTACACGGACACCGGAGCGGAGGAGTGCGTCACCAGGTTGCCCTGCTCGTCGAAGAGGGAGACCTGGACGGACGGGCTGATGGGCGCACCCGCCTCCACGTTGGAGGGCTGCCGGGTGATGGTGGCCCGGTACGGCGCGCCCGCGATCATCTCGAAGGCGTCGCTGGCCGCCGCGCTGAACGAGCCCGAGGTGGCCGTCAGCCTGAAGCCGGTGCCCGCCTTGAGCGTCGTCAGGTCCGCGAAGGTGGCCACACCGCCCACCGCCGCCACCGTGGTGGTGCCGGAGAGCGTGGCCCCCGAAGCGCCCGTCAGCGCGAGGGTGACGTTGGCCGTGGAGGTGCTCGGGTTGCCGAACGCATCCTGGATGGCCACCTGCACCGCCGGGGTGATGGCCGAGCCCGCCACGGTGTTGGAAGGCTGGGTCACGAAGGCGAGCCTCGAGGCCGCGGCCGGGGTGATGTTGAAGGCCGTGCTGCTGCCATCGGTCAGGCCTGGGACGCTGGCCTTCAGGGTGTAGCCCGTACCCACCTTGTTGATGGACAGGCCGCTGAAGGTGGCGACACCGTTGGTCATGGCCACGGTGGTGGTACCCGACAGCGTGCCCCCGCCCGCGTTGTTCGCGATGGAGACGGTGACGTTGAACGAGCCCAACGTGACCGGCTTGCCCGCCGCGTCCACCAGGCCCACCCTCGGCGCCGTGGCGAAGGCCACGCCCGCGACGGTGTTGGTGCCAGGCGAGGCGGTGAAGACCAGCTTGCTCGCGGTGGTGACGTTGGTGCTGGCGCCGCCCACGAGGTCCGGGTTCTCCACGCCCGTGGCGCGGAGGGACTGGACGCCCGCGGTACCGAAGGTGACGGACAGCCCGCTCGCCACGCCGTTGGCGAAGGACGCGGTGGCCGGGAGGGTCGCCGTACCATCCGAGCTGCTCAGCGACGCGCTACCGGTGTAGCCAGTGGCGACCACACCCGCCGCGTCGAGGGCCGACAGGCCGAAGCTGGTGGCACTGCCCACCGGCACCAGGTTCGCGAGCCCGTCCACCCTGTAGGCGACGGCCGGTCCCGCGGGAGGCACGTGGGTGGTGCAGGCGGCCGCCGAGCTCGCCGTGACGCGCACGTCGTCCACGTAGAAGCCCTCCCTGTTGGAGGTCGTATCGCTGTGGAGACGGAACCCGAACCACACCGTCCGGCCCGCCAGCGCGTCGAGGTTGACGGTGACGGCCTTGAGCGAGCCGTTGGCGCCCGTGTTCGTCGCGGTCCAGATGCGCGTGGTGGTGCTGCTGCTGAGCGTGTTGTCGTAGCCGCCCGCCGAGATGTACGGATGCGCCGCCGACACCGTGTCCGGCACGTTGGTCCACGGGCCGTTCGCACCCGAGGTGCTGTAGACGAGCCAGGCGCCGTCGTACCGCGTCTCGAGATCGTACCAGGTGTTGAACGTCATCTGGGGGCCGAGGGTGGTGGCCGGGATGGCGAAGCCGTTGATGCCGGCGGACGAGCCGTTACCGCCCAGCACCAGCACGTGCTGCTGGCTGGTGAGGTACGTGCCGCCGCAGCTCGTGTTGGCCGCGCCCAGACGGTACGCGTTGGTGGGCGACTGGTAGTGGCACTCGGAGACGATGTTCATCGAGGCCACGTTGCCGGAGATCACCGTGGGCACCCAGAACGCGGAGGCGTTGGGCGGCCGGTTGGCATCGAAGTCGTCGAAGAAATTGACGCCCGGCGTGATGACGCCCGTGGGCGCCGCCGCCTTCTCCACCGCGTTCGTCTCCTCGAGCGTGGCCGAGCTCACCTCGGTCGCGCGCACCACGTAGTAGTAGCGGGCGCCGTTGGCCAGGTTCAGGTCATCCGAGAACGAGGTGCCCGACACGCCGGTGGCGATCCGGTTGGCCGCGGAGGGCGCGAAGCCCTGCGTGGTGCTCCGGTACACCGAGTAGCTGAGCGAGCCACCGCACACGGGCGTGGCCTCGGACCAGCTCAGGGTGTTGGAGCAGGTGCTGGCGGCGCCGTTGTTGGCGGAGGTGAGGCCGGCGAAGGTGGGCGGCAGCGTGCACACGCCCGTGGCCGTCGCGGAGACCTCGGTGGACCGCGGGGACTCGGCGCACTGCACGCCGCGCACCACGTAGTAGTACGTCGTGCCACCGGACACGCCGGCGTCATGGTACGGCGACGACGTGGCGCTCCCCACGCGGGTGTACGGCCCGCCCGGCGTGATGGAACGGTAGATGTTGTACGAGGCCGCGCCGTTCTCCGTCCAGCTCACGGTGATGGCGTTGTCGCCGCTCACCACGGCCGAGGCGCCCTCGGGCGTCGCGGGCGCCAGGTTGCAGGAGTTGTAGGCGACGAGCGCGAAGTCCTGATCCAGCGCCGTGCCGTTGTTGGGCACGCCGTCCGAGTTGATGTTGGTGGCCGTCACCGTCACGGAGTACTCGCCCTCGGTGCCGGCGGGCAGGAAGATGCTCTCCACGTTGTTGGCGCCGTCCGCGGTGCCGCCGGTGACGGAGCTGGCACCCGTGAAGACGTTGCCCTTGTACGTGTTGCCGCCCACCGTCACGGTGAGGTCCAGGTCGTTCCTCCAGGCGCTGCCGGTGGTGGAACCCGGGGCGTCCGTCCACGCCAGCGTCACGCGGAAGGGCTTCGTCGAGTCCGAGATGGAGCCCGAGAAGGTCCGCGTCTGGCCGGTGGCGGTGAAGAGGTTGTCCGGGTTCTGGTCATCCAGCATGCGGGGCACGCCGTCGAAGGCCATGCCCAGGTCCATCAGACCGGTGCCCTGGTTGTTGGAGAAGAGCGTGTCGTTGGCCCCCGTGCCCGTCATGTAACGGGTGGAGTTCATCAGGTAGGCCTTGGCCATCGCCGGGCTCGGCGGGGTGACGCCCTGGTTGATGAAGTACTGGTAGAGGAGGGCCGCGCCGCCCGCCACCGCGGGGGTGGAGTGGCTGGTACCGGAGGAGGCCGAGTACCACTGCTGGCCCGCGGGGTGGAAGTCGCTGCCGAAGCCCGCGCACACGCCCGTGGCGTCGAAGCACGAGAGCGCCTGGCCGTTGGGGTTGGCCGGCGGGGAGGCCCGCTGGCCCGCCGCCTGGGCCACGCCGCCCGAGACGTGCGTACCCGGCGCCATGATGTCCGGCTTCTTGCGGCCGTCCCGGGTGGGGCCACGGCTGGAGAAGCCCACCACGTCCATCAGGCTGTTCGCGCTGGAGTCGCCGGTGCCGCAGGCATCCGCGCCGCCGAAGGGATGGACGTTCTCCGAGGCACCCACGGTGATGACGTTCTTGCCGGTGCCAGGGCTGCCCACCGTGCTCGCCGACGGGCCGTCGTTACCGGCCGCGAAGGCGATGATCATCTGCTGGTTGCCCGGGTTGGGCACCGCGGAGCCGGCCGGCTGCGCGTCACGGACGAGCGCGTCGTACTCCTGCGAGTCCGCGGTGTACGCGTTGGTGCTCGCGCCCCAGCTGTTGGTGCTGATGCGCATGCCGTCGCGGTACGCGCGCGACTGCAGGTCCGAGTAGTCCGGATTCGTGAAGGAGCCCGGGTCGAACAGCACCGAGGAGCCCAGCTTCACGAAGGGCGCGACGCCCAGGCCGTACTTGTAGCCCGCCGTGTCGGCATAGGGGGCGCCCGCCAGGTCGACGTAGCCGCCGACGATGTGGGCGTTCAGGGTGCCGTGGCCATCGCAGCCCTGGATGGTGCTGCCGGAGTTCGGCGAGCCCTCGAGACGGGCGTAGACGACGCGGCTGGTGCCGGTGACGTTACCGTTGACGTACAGGCCGAAGTGGTTGGGCGCCAGCGAGGCGTTGTCCAGGCCGCTGTCGCTCACGTCCACGCCGAAGCCGGACGCGGTGAACTGATCCTGGGTGAAGCCCTTGGACGCCAGCCAGGCCAGATAGCCCGGACCCGTCGGCGTCGTGCCGGAGACCTGCCCGGCGACGATCATGTTCTGACGCTCGTCGAACTTCCGGGGCTGGATGCGCGGGTGGATGGACAGCACGTCCGGGCGCTGGACGATCTGATCGAGCGCCTTGCGGTCCACGAAGGCCACCACGTTCACGTAGTCCAGCGCCTCGCGGACGATGGCCTCGTGCGACTGCATCCCGCGGATGAGCGACAGCGTCGCCTCGTTCGTCCCGGGATCCTTGATGAGCTGGATGGTGTAGGCGTTGGTGATCGCCGTATTGACGGACGGATCCAGCTTGTAGTCGTCCAGGTACTCGCCATCCCACTGGATGAGGGGGGCCGAGTCGGTGTGCTTCTGCAGCGAGGTCATCGCCGACGGATCGCCGTAGACGAGGTAGGCGTTGTTGGGGATGTACGTCACCACCTTGACGCCCGTGGCCTCCAGGGCCTTGTACCACTCGGGCTGCACCGGGCCGGCGAACTGCACGATGTGGAAGCGCTTGCCAACGGCCGTCTTCCGCATGCCGCGCAGCGACTGCGCGTGCTCGGACATGGTGTCGATCACCCCCGCGTTGAGCAGGATGTGATTGTACTCGTCGCGCAGCTCCGCGTCCTTGAGCGCGGGCAGCCGCTTGAGGGTGGAGTCATCCACCTGCAGCAGCTTGAAGGAACCGTAGTCCGCCAGGACCGTGGCGCCCTGTGCCTCCAGCTCGGCGGCCTTCTCCGCGCTGAGCTGTACCTTGTGGAGTGACGGGTCATGACGGTAGCTCCCAGACTGCGGAGCGCCGGGCTCCTTCGCGGAGCCTCCGCACGCCAGCGCCGTCGTGAGCCATGCCACCCCAAGTGCACGCGCGGACAAACCCCGCACGCGCTTACCGGTAGGCCGGTACGCCGTTTCCTTCATTTTTTTACCCCTTGAGACGAGCGAGCCAGTGATTGGCACGGCTCCACTCGGGTGAAACCCGGCGATTGCTGCGCTCGCGCGCGTGCCCCCTGGAAGCCGGAGCTGCTCATTCCAAGGCGCACCACCGGAAATTCACAAATACCACAGGGGCACAAACACTGACAAGTAGTGGACAGATTGTTAATTCAATACAGTGCCTAATGTTTTTGGACTCTGAGAATCAGAGACAGGCACGTCTCCAGGCGGCGCGTACGTAAAACCCCGCGACGTCCGAGAAGGCTCAGGTGCACTCCATGGCCATTCAATAGTTGATGGATCAACCATTCCGATAGGAATTGAAGGAAATGGGGAGCGCCGTCAGTGCAGGAAGCCGGGCGGCGGCGCGCTCGTCATCGGCACGAAGCGCACGCCCAACAGGTTCTCCACCTGAGGCACCTCCCCCTGAAGCGGCCGGGTGACCCGGACCAGCTCCTGGGCTCCGTGCCGCGGCCCCACCGGCAGCAACAGCCGCCCGCCCGGCCGGAGCTGCTGGTAGAGCGCCGGGGGCAGCCGCTCCGGAGCCGCGGTGCCCAGGATGGCGTCGAAAGGCGCGGCCTCCGGCCAGCCAGCCGTGCCATCGCCTACCCGGAAGTGGATGTTGCCAAGGCCCAGCCGTTCCAGCCGCTCCCGGGCCGGTCCGGCGAGCTCGGCGAGGCTCTCCACCGTGTACACCTCGGCGCCCAGCCGCGAGAGCACCGCCGTCTGGTAGCCCGAGCCCGTTCCAATCTCCAGCACCCGCTCCCCGGGCTGGAGGTTCAGCTCCTGCGTCATGAAGGCCACGATGAAGGGCTGGCTGATCGTCTGCCCATGGCCGATGGGCAGGGGCGTGTCCTGCCCGGCCACCTCCCGCATCGCCTCCGGGACGAACCGCGCCCGGTCGAGCGAACGAATCACCTCGAGCACCCGCGTGTCGGAGATGCCCTGCCGCCGGAGTGCCTCCGCGAGTTCCACATCACCCATGGGATGCAACCTAACCCCAGGAGCGCTCCGTCGCAGGCCCTGCGTTGCTTCCCCGTGGACGAGGCGGCCGTCCTCCGGCCCCCACCCCGTCCCATGACAGTGCCCGAAGGCTCCGCTTGCACTTCCCGGAGGGGCATGGTGGGAATCCGGGCAGGAGAGCCCACACATGGACGCCGCCGCCGACGAACTGCTCCGCCTCGCCTTCGACCGCGCCCCCGCCCTGGAGGCCAACCAGGCCATCGCGCGCATCCGCGCCCAGCAGGGTGACGAGCTCTCCGGCGCCACCAGCTACGAGCTCGTCCTCCCCGCCGAAAACGTCCGCGCCTTCCTGCTCGACTACACGCTGCCACGCCTCGTGGACTACCTCGAGTCGAGCGGCGCGAAGCTGCCCCACTGCGGCGGCGTCTTCCTCTCCGTGTTCTCCGGAGACACGCTCCACTTCCTGCACGCCCGCGAGGCCGTGGAGCTGCTCTCGCGCTGGAGCGGCCTGTCCATGGCCGAGCTCAAGACGCGCTACGGGCCCAGGTAGCCAGGGCGAGGTGTCTCCGGGGTCCGCCGCCAGCCGGGCGAGCATCCTCGTTCTCCGGCTCGCGCCCCGTGTTATCCCTCCCGGAGCGATGATCCCCACCGAGCGCCTCTACTACAGCGATCCCTTCCTCTTCCGGTTCACCGGGCGCGTGCTCGCGCATGGCACGTGGAACGGTGCCCCCTCCGTCGTGCTCGACCGCAGCGCCTTCTATCCCGAGGCCGGTGGCCAGATGGCCGACCGGGGCGTGCTCGGCGGCCGGGCCCTCCGCGACGTGCAGGTGGATGACGCGGGGGTCGTCCACCACGTGCTGGAGCTGCCCGAGGGCACCGGACTCCCCGAGGTCGGCGCCGAGCTGTCCGGGGAGATCGACCGCGTCCGCCGCCGCACCCACATGGCGCTGCACACCGGCCAGCACATGCTCTCGCGCGCCCTGGTGGACGTGGCCAACGCCCACACCGTGTCCTCGCGCCTGGGCGAGACGCTGTGCACCATCGACGTGGACCTGGACGTGCTCGACGAGCGGCGCGTCGCCGAGGCCGAGGCCCTGGTCAACGCCCTCATCGACGACGACATCGTCATCCGCGCCTTCTTCCCCACGCCCGAGGAGCTGGCCGCCCTCCCCCTGCGCCGCGCCCCCAAGGTGACGGACAACATCCGCGTCATCCAGATGGGGGACTTCGACGTGTCGCCCTGCGGCGGCACCCACTGCACGCGCTCGGCGCAGGTGGGCATGGTCCGGGTGCTCGGCGTGGAGCGCTACAAGGGCAAGGGCCGCGTCCTCTTCTCCGCGGGCCGCCGCGCCCGCACCGAGCTGTGGGAGGAGGCCAGCGTCCTGCGCGCGCTCGGCAGGAGCTTCACGTGCGGACCGCTGGATGTGCCCGCCTCCGTGGACAAGCTGCGGCGCGATTTGACCGAGGTGCGCGAGGCGCTCGGCGCCGCCCGGGCGAAGCTCGCCGAGTCCACCGCCACCGAGCTCGCCGCCCAGTTGGAGCAGGCCCCCGGCAAACCCGTGGTGGCGGTGCTCGACGGGGCCACGCCCGAGTACCTGCGCTCCGTCGCCGCCCGGCTCACCAGCCGGCCCGAGGCCGTGGTGCTGCTCGCCGGCCGGAACCCCGAGGGCCTGTCGGTGCTCATCACCCGGGGCAGTGGTTCCAGCTTCGGATGCGGAGCCTTCCTCAAGCGCGCCGCCGAGGCCGCCGGTGGCCGTGGCGGTGGCCGCCCCGAGCACGCCGAGGGCCGTCTGCCTCCCACCACCGACTGGCCGGCCATCGTGGCCTCGCTGCTCGGCTGAAAGTGGGCTCTGCCGCACGTCACTCGTAGTCGACTACGAGTGATGTAAGACAAAGGCACACGCCACTCGTAGTCGACTACGAGTGAACGGGATCGTTGGGGCACCGGATGGCAGGGCCGGGCCCGTCTTCATCACGGCCGCACGTCCTTGCGCGCCAGCACGCCCCTGGCGGCGAGCCTCCACCGCCTGGCAGCGCAGGACGGTCTTCCCTTCCGCGTCGCTCCGCACCAGCCCCGAGAAGTACAGCCGGACCTCCGGGTGCTCGATGCGGTGATCCAACGGTTCGAGCGCCTCCACGGGCCTGCCCGCGAGCAGCTCCTCCAGCACGAAACGGCAACTCCGCTTGTCCGTGTAGCCGTTGCGCTCGTCCTCGCGCAGCCGGTCCTGGAGCGCGCCTCGCACGGACGGGCTGCGCGCCAGCCTCGCCGTCACCGACTCCCGGTCCAGCGCCCCCGCTCCGAGCAGCACCTCCTTGAGCAGGCCCAGGTGGCCTCCCGTGGCCTCGTGGACCTCCCCGGCCCACCGCGTCCCGTCCAAGCGCACCCCGTCGAGGAGCTGGCGCACTTCGTCCACCGTGAAGTCGGGCACCTCGCGCCGCGGTGCATCCTTGTACACGGAGAACTTCGGCACGTTGTGCAGCAGCCACGCGGCCCGCTCGCCTCCCGCCACCAGCAGGTGGAACTCCACCTTCGACGGCTCCTCCATCAGCCGCCGCAGGTGCTTGCCCAGCGTGTCGAGGTGCCCCAACGGCCCCCACGCGTAGCGCAGGACGAGCAGGTGCTCGCGCCCGAGAACCCCGGCCCGCTCGCGCAGGTGCTCCACCAGGGCGTCGAAGCTCGTGACGCTCGCGGCTCCCGCGAGGGCGCGGCAGTAGTCGGCCTCCGTGCAGTCCGGCAGGTTCGGCGGCGCCAGCCAGGTGACGCGCTCCCCGTACGGCTCCGCCAGCCGGCGCGCGAGCGATCTCGCCCCCCCTTCCTCCGGCGCGAGCAACACCAGCCGGTGCTCGCGCTGGAGAATCCCCGTGAGCTCCGCCTCCAGCGCCGTGCGGCGCACGTGCGGTGGATCCAACGGGACGAGGGGCGCCTCCGGGGACTCAGGCGCCACGGGAGCGGACACGCGCGTGGGCTCGTCGTCGGGCGGATGCTCCAGGGCATCCAAGGGCTCGTCGGCGAGGACGAGCCCCTCGTCGTTGGAGTCCACGAAGATGGTGTCCTCGCCCACCCACTCCACCTGCGAGCCCGCGAGGGCTGAGGCGGTGTCATCGGGCCGCAGCACGGCGAGAAAAGCTGGCAGCTCGGGGTGGCCGGGGTTTTGCTGGAAGATGGTGGCCAAATACGGTTGGGCGCGCTGCACCTCGGCGCGGCGCGTGCACAGACGCAGCACGTTGAGCAGCTGATCGCTGGCCTGGGCCACGTTCCCCGAGGCGACGTAGATTTGATACGCCTTCTCGTGCGCGTCGAGGTTCTCCGGATCCACCGCGAAGATCTTCCGCAGGTGCTTGAGCGCTTTCTCGTGCAGGCCGTATTTGACGTAGACCTCGGTCTCCGTCAGCAGCTTGAAGAACTGCTCCCGGCCGGGCTGGGCCGCAGCCGCCGCCGGGGCGGGCGCGACCGGCGAGGCCGCCACCGGAGCAGTCACCGTGGCCTGCGGCGCGGACGCGGGGCTCCGGAACACCTCCGGCGAGGGGCGAGCAGCGATCGATGGGGGATCAAAGGGCACCTTGAGGGCCTCGGCGCCAGGGGCGGGCGAGGGAGCCGGCACTGGGGCGTAGGGGCCCTGGGCCAGGTGCTTGGCGAGCTTCCGAGCCGGAGGACTCCAGCTCGGCGATGCGGTTCCAGATGTTGGCAGCGTCCTGGTTGCGACCGCGCTCCTTATAGATCTTCGCCAGCTCCTTGTAGACGACGATGGTCTTCTCTGTCTCCCCAAGCCCGTGGAAGGCTTGGGCGAGCATGCTGAGCGTCTCGATGTCCCGCCTGTCGGCCTTGAAGCACACCTGGAGCCGGGCGAGCGCGCGCTTCTGATCGCCGCGCGCCAGGTATTGCTGGGCCAAGTCCCTTGCCAGCGCGACGTTGTCCGGATCCAGGGAGGACAGGCGCTCCGCGACGCGGAACCAGTCGTCCATCCGGTTGTTGCGCTTGAGGTACTCGGCGGCCTTCTTGAACTCCTGCGCGGCCTCCTGGGTGCGGTTCTCGCGCGCGTACAGCTCGGCGAGCTTGATCTTCGACACCACGTTCTCGGGCTCGAGTTCCACCATCTTCTCAAGCGAATCCCGGGAGTTCATGCCATCGCCGGCCCCGAAGGCCGCTCGCGCCAGCGCTTCCAGACCCGCCGCCAGCGGAGGGCCATGGTCCTCGTACTCGATGAGCTGGATGTTGTAGCGGGGCCACAGCGCGCCACGCTCGATGCTCCCCTTCTTCATCAGCGCGAAGCTCGGCACGTGCCGGCCCTTGGTGATTCCCAGCACGTGCTCGAGCTGCTTGAGCACGTATTCATCGCTGAAGCTGAAGCCCACGTAGAGGAAGGGTCTGGCCCGGATCCACTCATGCAGCCGGACCAGGGCGCTCTTGTAGAGCGAGTAGCGCCCGTCCTGCTGGCTGCCATCCCCATAGAGCCGCGCGTAGTCGGCCCCACCGAGAATGAGCGTCGAGAGCCGGTGGATGGTGCCGTGGAGGTACCAGAGCCGAGGAGCGTCCGGCGAGGCCTCGGCGTCCATCAGGCTCAGCTCGTCCTCCTGATCATTGGAGATGGGCTCCGTCCCCTCCCGGCCCCACAGCAGGACGTCGTCGTAGTTGGTCGTGAGCATCACCTCGGGCCGCAGGCTCCAGAGCGCCCGCACCACCGAGAAGCTCCGCGTCGGCGGGCCGCCGCACGCGCAGCCGCTCGCGCAGGAAGCGGTTGAAGCGGAAGGCCCCCATCTCCTTGAAGCCCATCTCCGCCGCCGTGAGGAAGTCGCCCCCGGCGATGCGCTGCCGCACCTCGGCCACCACCGTCTCCGGCAACGCCTCCTGCTCCAGCCTCTCCGCGAGCCCCTCCAGGAGCTGCTTCCACGAGGGAAACAGCCCCCGCTTCACCCCCATGCTCACGCCCGCCCCCACGAAGGGAACGACCTGGTGCCTGCGCACCGCCTCGACCAGCTCTCTCGGAAGGTTCATGGCCCCCTCGGTCTCCGCCCGAAGCATAGCCGGGTCGGCGAACGAGAGGGTCAGCCGGGCGAGCCCGCCAGCCCCATCAGGGCTCCGAGGCCCCGCTCGAACTCCTCGAGCGACAGCTTCCCGTCGGCGAACCGCTCGCTGAGGTTCAGCAACGGCTGGGCCTCGGCGACGGCCAGCCATGCGTCCCGGGCCTTCTCCTCGGCCTCGGAGGGGGACTTCGAGATCGGCACCTGGCGTGCCAGCACTTCCAGGCGGGCGCTGGCGCGCTCGGCCAGCTCCCCCAGCTTCGCCAGCACCTCGACCTTCAGCCGCGCGGGCTTCCCGTCGATGACGCAGAAGGAGCCCACCGTCCGGCCCAGCACCTTCAGCGGGAAGCCCACGTAGGCCCGGATGCCGTAGCGCTCCACCAGGTCCTTCGGCAGACCGGGCTCCTGCGTGGCGTCCTCGATCTCCATGCACTCTCCCCGGGCCACCACGAACTGGCAGAAGGACGTGCAGCGATCGGTGGCGAGCATCGCCACGAGATCCGGCGGCAGGCCCACCTGCGCCCGGAAGAACTGGATCCTCCGCACCACCAGGCTCACCAGGGCGATGGGGAAGCCCGTCAACGCGGTGGCCTCGGACACGAGCGCCTGGAGCTCCGGATCCGGCGTGGAATCGAGCAGCGGGGCATCGAAGGAGGACAGCCGCTCGGGGCTGTCGAGCAACGAGAGATCGTCGGGAGGAATGAAGCTCATCGTCCACCTGTGGGCCGCTGCGGCGAGGTCAGGGTCTGGATACGCAGGGGGTGGGTGGACAGCATGCGGGTCTGCTGGCGGAGACAGAGGGGGAAGACGGACTTCTCCTCGGTGTCCATCAGGGAGCGCAGGGCGGTGGACACGGTGCGGAAGCGCAGCCGGAGCCGCTCCGGATCCGGATCCACGCTCGTGAAGAAGCCGATCACCGCGTTGGACATCACCGACAGGTTGGTGCGGAAGATGTTGAGCAGCGTGAGCGTGGTCGCGTCCTTCGCCTCCTGGCAGGTCGCGACGACCGCGTCGTAGAGCTGCTCCTTGGCCCGCTGGTGCGGCACGAAGGCATCATGGAGTTGCCGCAACAGGCCCGGCAGCTCCACCGCGCTCGCCCCGTCACAGGCGGCGAGGAGCACGCGCAGCCGGCCGTGGTCCTTCTTCAACGTCTCCACCCGATTGATCATGGCGGCAGCACCCCCTGCGACGGACGTGCCAATCCCCCTCCCTGGGAGTCCCACGCATCCAGCCGGGATGAAGCTGTAGCGTCCCGCCACACTTCGGGGGGCACCCAGGACCGTGGCATTCCGGGACTGTGGCGTTCCGCTACAGCCGGGCTTGGAGGGCGAGCAGGCGGCTGCGAAGCTCCGGGCCTTCCACCTCCACCCAGGACGCTCACCCATGCCTGCTCTCACCCAGGAATTCATCAACGACTTCGTGCGCCGCTACGCCGCCGCGTGGACGAAGAAGGAGTCCGCGGCGAACCCGCTCCAGGCGTTGATCACCGAGGACGTGTACTGGGCGGACCCCATGCTGCCGCAGCCGGGCCAGGGCAGCGCCACGGCGATGATGCTGCTCGAGGGCTCGTTCACCGCCTTCCCGGATCTGACCTGCGACATCATGGATCCGCCCTATCTGGCCGCGGATGGGAAGTCGGTGATGTTCCACTGGCGGCTGTCGGGGACGATGACGGGCCCGCTGCCCACGGGTGCCCAGCCGACCGGCAAGCGCATGTCCGTCACCGGTGTGGACCGCTGGGAGTTCCGTGACGGCCGCATCTGCCACTACCAGGCCTTCTACGATCTGTCCTCCCTGCTGCGGCAGGTGGGCCTGATCCCGTAGGCGTTACGACGGGCGGCCGAGCGCATCGGACACCGCGCGGACGAGCGTGCCGGTGTCCTCCTCGGGATCGACGACGAGGCAGCGCATGCGCTCGCCCCCGCCCACCACCACGGTGACGCGCTTCTTCGGGCACAGCTTCAGACAGCCGCTCTGCACCACGCGCACGTCCCGGCCCAGCTCCTCCTTCAGGGTGCTCCGCAGCTCCTTCGCCCCCGCGCGCTTCATGCATTTGCGGCAGACGAACACCCACCCATCCCCCCGCGGTTGGACTTCCTTCGGCTGTGCCACGTCGCTCCGTCTCCTTGTCCCACTCCCGGGCATGTGGCTGTAACGGCGGGAAGCCGCGGGCTCAAGCCGGACACGCTTCGTTCGCGGGCGAGCAGGCAGCCACGCCACGGGAAATCCGCGCGCTCACCTGAACCTCGGGTGTGGGCCGCCCAACGCTGGGGGTCTCGGCACCGGGAGACCCGCACTTACGCCGTTCACTGCCGGGCGTTGGCCGGGAGAGGTGGCAGCCAACCGGGAGGGCAACCTGTCACGCTCTCCCGCATGATTCCCCTGACGGACACGCACGGCCGCGCGCCGCCGCGGCTCGATCAGCTTCTCGAGGTCGTCACGGACGGAGTACTCGCCCTCGACGTCGAGGGGCGGCCCACCTACGTCAACACCAGCGCCGAGCGGCTCCTGGGCCGCCCGCGGAACGAGCTCCTCGGCCGCCCGCTGTGGGCGGAGCTGCCCGCGCTGGAGGAAACGCAATTGGGGCGGGCCTGCCGCCGCGCGCTCGCGGAGGGCTCCCCCACCACGGCGGAGGAGCACCTCCCCTTCCTGGGAGCCTGGCTGGAGGCCCGGGTGTTCCCCACCGGCGAGGGGCTGCTCGTGCTGCTCCGGGACGTGACGTCGCTCAAGCAGGTGGAGGGCGAGTACACGCGCCTGCACGCGCTGGTGATGAGCGCCCCCGCCGTGGCCTTCGTGACGCGCGGGCCCCAGCACGTCTTCGAGCTGTCCAACCCGAGCCACCGGCGGCTCCATGGCGGCAGGGAGCTGCTCGGCCGGCCCGCCCGCGAGGCCCTGCCGGAGCTGGAGGGCCAGGGCTTCGTGGAGGTGCTGGACCGGGTCTACACCACCGGCGCCCCCTTCGTGCTGGAGCAGGTGTCCTTCTGGGTGCAGAGCGCCCGGGGTGTCCGCGAGGAGCGCCTCTTCCACCTCACCTGCCAGCCGCTGCGGGACGCGGTGGGACGGGTGGATGGGGTGGCCGCGTTCGCCTTCGAGGTGACGGACCTGGTGCGCTCGCGCTGGAAGGCGGAGCAGCTCGCGCAGAGCCTGAGCCGCGGCGAGGCGCGTTTCCGCTCCCTGGTGGTGGCCACGTCCAGCATCCTCTGGACGACGGATGCCTCGGGCGTCTTCCAGGAGGACTCGCCCACCTGGCGCCACTTCACCGGCCAGACTCACGAGCAGTGGCACAACGGCGGCGGGTGGTTGGAGGCCATCCACCCCGATGACCGGGCCCGGGCGTCGGCGGCGTGGAAGCGCGCCTTCTCCATGCGCGGCCTCTACGAGGTGGAGTACCGCCTGCGCCGCTCGGATGGCTCGTATACCCCGGTGGTGTCGCGGGGCGTCCCCGTGCTGGAGGCGGACGGCTCCGTGCGCGAGTGGGTGGGCTCCATCACCGACATCACCGCGCAGCGGCGCGCGCGCCAGGCCCTGGAGCTCATCTCCGAGGCGAGCGCCGCGCTCTCCTCCACATTGGATTTGCGCCAGGCGCTGGAGCGCTTCACCCGGAGCCTGGTCCCGTGCTTCGCCGGGTGGTGCGGCCTCTATCTCCGCCAGGGCAAGGGCGGCCCCCTCGAGCGGGTGGCCTTCTGCGACGTGGATCCCATCCGGGCCCTGCGGCTGCGCAAGGCGGGCGGGATGCTGGAAGGGCCGTACGGGCTGCTCAACGAGGCGATGGAGGGCGGCCGGCCCCAGCTCATTCCCATGCTCACCGAGGCGGCCATCGCCTCGGATCCGGACGAGACGCGGCGGGAGTTGCGGCGTGCCTTCGTGGGCCTGGGAGGCGTCGCGGTGCCCATTGCCCTGGAAGGACGCAAGCTGGGCGTGCTCGTCCTGGCCGCGGGCGACGAGCGCGGCTCCTACGACGCCGACGACTTCCGGGTGGCCGAGGAGCTGGCGCACCGGGCCGCCATCACGGTGGAGCACGCGCACCTCTTCGAGCTGGCGCGCCAGGAGCGCGACCGGGCCGAGGAGGCCAACCGCGCCAAGGACGACTTCCTCGCCACCGTCTCGCACGAGCTGCGCACCCCGCTCACCGCCATCCTCGGCTGGTCCAGCATCCTGCGCACCGGCTCGCTCCCCCCGGACAAGCAGGCGCGCGCCCTGGAGACGGTGGAGCGCAGTGCCAGGGCCCAGGCGCAGATCGTCGATGATCTGCTGGACATCTCGCGCATCGTCGCCGGGAGGATGCGCCTGGACATGCAGCCGGTGCGGCTGGAGCCCGTGGTGGAGGCCGCGCTGGACGCGGTGCGCCCGTCGGCGGCGGCCCGGGACATCCGCATCGAGACGCAGCTCGAGCCAGGAGCGGGCCCCGTGAAGGGGGACGCCCAGCGGCTGCAGCAGGTGGCGTGGAACCTCCTCACCAACGCCATCAAGTTCACCCCCGATGGGGGCCGCGTGGGGCTCCGGCTGCGGCGCGTGGAGGACCACGTGGAGCTGCAGGTGACGGACTCGGGCAAGGGCATCGATCCCGCCTTCCTCCCCCACGTCTTCGAGCGCTTCCGCCAGGCCGACGGCAGCTCCACCCGCCGCTATGGGGGCCTGGGGCTGGGACTGGCCATCGTGCGCCACCTGGTGGAGTTGCACGGTGGCACCGTCCAGGCCCACAGCGAGGGCGAGGGCCACGGCTCCTCCTTCACCCTGCGGCTGCCACTGGCCGCGGCGCGGACCCCGGAGGGCGCGTCCCCGGCGAACACCCCGGTGATCACGGATCCGTCACTGGCCGCGTACCTGCCCGATCTCACGGGCGTGCGCGTGCTGGTGGTGGATGACGAGCAGAGCACCCGCGAGCTGCTCCGCGCCCTGTTGGAGGAGCGCGGCGCGGCGGTGTCGTCCGCCTCCAGCGCGGCCGAGGCCCTCGAGCAGCTCCAGCGTGCTCCGCCGGATCTGCTCGTCTCGGACATCGGCATGCCGGACGCGGATGGCTACACGTTCATCCGCCAGGTGCGTGCCCTGCCTCCGGCGCAGGGAGGCCAGGTGCCCGCCGCCGCCCTCACCGCCTATACCCGGCTGGAGGATCGCACGCGCGTGCTGAGCGCGGGCTTCCAGGTGTACGTGCCCAAGCCGGTCGATCCGATCGAGCTGGTGATGGCGCTCGCCAATCTGATCAACCGTTTCGCCCGGAGCTGAGGGCGGCGCGGTCCAGAGAACCGTGAAGCGCGGCGTTCCGTGGAAATCTCGCGGAGCGCCATTGTTCCAGCCTTCATGCAACTCCGTTGCCCGCTCTCCGGCTGACGAACCGGCGTGCGGGGGTCCCCTGGGGGGGTCTGTCAAAATTCCGACTATCATGCGACCCCCCGGACCCTGGCTCGTTCAGTAGGGGATGTGGAGACCGGGACTCCCCCAGTTCCAGACGGAGGCTGCATGCGTTTGAGGCAGACGTTGTGGGCCAGCTTGTTGCTCACGCCCCTCGCGAGCGGAAGTGCTTTGGCCGCGACCCGAGGTAATTACGACGCCTTCCTGGCTCGCCAGGAGGACAAGAATCTCGTCGCTCAAGACGACTCCCTCCGGGCGCGCGGCCTGCGCGTTTCGCAGATGGAGGATCGGCTCGGCGTTCCGAGCTTCGTGTGGAACACCCGCGTGGGCTCGAGCACCGCCCCGGGAATGAGGCTCCAAGATGCTGGGGGCCCGCAAGCCGGATCAGGCCGCGCGCGCGCACCTGCAGTCGGTGGCGGACCTGTACCGCCTGGGCAGCGAGGACGTGTCGGCCGCGCAGCTCAAGTCGGTGCACCAGAGCGGCAAGGGCCCCGTCATCGCCCGCTTCGCCCAGCAGGTGGACGGCATCGAGGTCTTCCGGAACGAGGTGAAGGTCGTCATGGACCGCAACCTCGAGCTGGTGGCCGTCTCCGGCTACCTGGCGCCGGCGCAGTCGGCCCGCAGGGCCTCGGCCGGCGGCTTCAAGCTCCCGGCCGAGCAGGCCATCGCCATCGCCTTCCAGGACCAGACCGGCATCTCCATGCCGGCCCGCGGCTTCGTGTCCAACGGCCAGGTGAACGGGGCCTACTCGCACTTCGAGCTGGACGCGAGCACCGCCCACGTCCTCACCCACGGCCTGGTGGTGCCCGCCCGCGCCAAGAAGGTCTACTACACGCTGCCGGACGGCCTGGTGCCGGCCTGGTACGTGGAGGTGAACACCAGCCAGAAGAGCGCCACGGGCTCGGACTACCACTCCTTCGTGGTGTCGGCCGTGGACGGCTCGCTGCTGATGCGCAACAACCTGTCCGCGCACGCCAGCTACCGCTACAGGGTGTGGGCGGACGCGACGGCGCCCTACACCCCGCATGACGGCCCGCACGGCAACGACGCCACGCCCTACGCGCCCGGCATTCCGGACGGCGTGGACGTGCGGCTGGACCGGCTGCCCAACACCATCAACATCTCCAGCCTCCCCGGCAACGATCCGTGGCTGCCGGCGGGCGCCACCGAGACGGTGGGCAACAACGTAGACGCCTACGCCGACCTGTCGGCGCCGGACGGCTTCCAGCCCGGCAGCAACGACGTGCGCGCGTCCATCACGGGCGAGGCGTCCGATCCGGGCTTCGACTACGTCTACGATCTGACCAAGGCGCCTGGCTTCAACGCCACCCAGCGGCAGGCGGCGGTGACGAACCTCTTCTACGTCACCAACTGGCTGCACGACTCGTTCTACGCCGCGGGCTTCGACGAGGCCTCCGGCAACGCGCAGGCCACCAACTTCGGCCGCGGCGGTATCGAGGGTGACCGGATGCGTGCCGAGGCCCAGGACTACCTGAGCACCGACAACGCGAACATGTTCACCCCCGCGGACGGCGCGCCGCCGCGGATGCAGATGTACGTGTTCACCCCGGTCTCCCGCTTCGGGCTCGACGTCAACACCCCCGCGGGCCTGACGGTGACGGCCTCGGCCGCCCAGTTCGGCTCGCAGGAGTACAACCTCACCAGCAACGTGGTGCTGGCGCGCCACGGGACCGCGACCGACGGCTGCAGCACGGACGCCTTCAGCAACGCGGCGGACCTCGCGGGCAATATCGCCCTCATGGACCGCGGCACCTGCGCCTTCACCGACAAGGCGAAGAACGCGCAGAACGCGGGCGCCATCGGCGTGATCCTCGCCAACAACGCGCCCGGCGGCATCACCCCCATTGGTGAGGATGCCTCCATCACCATCCCGGTGGTGGCCGTGCTGCAGGCCAATGGCGCCGCCCTCAAGAAGGCGCTCGAGACGGGCCCCGTCAACGTGAGCATGGTGAAGTTCAAGCCCGGTGTGGCCCGCGACGGCACGCTGGACAACGCCATCGTCGCCCACGAGTGGGGTCACTACATCAGCAACCGCCTCATCGGCGACGCCAACGGCCTGAACAACTACCAGGGCGGCGCCATGGGCGAGGGCTGGGGCGACTTCCACGCCCTGATGATGCAGGTGCGCGAGGAGGACAGGGCCGTCCCGGGGAACGAGCGTTACCAGGGCGTCTACACCGTGTCCGCCTACGTCACCAGCGGCCCCGGCGTGCCCGGTGCCTACTACGGCATTCGCCGCGTCCCGTACTCCACCTCGTTCAGCAAGAACGCCCTCACCTTCAAGCACATCGCCAACGGCAATCCGCTGCCGGACACGCACCCCGTGGCGAGCGGCCAGGACGGCCGGGCCAACTCCGAGGTCCACAACGGTGGCGAGGTGTGGGCCACCATGCTGTGGGAGTGCTATGCCTCGCTGCTCAACGCCTACCCCTTCGGAGAGGCGGAGAGCCGGATGAAGCAGTACCTGGTGGCCGCCTACAAGGCCACCCCGTCGAGCCCCACCTACATCGAGGCGCGTGACGCCCTGCTGTCGGTGGCCAGGGCCTCGGATCCCGCGGACTACACGCGCTTCGCGAATGCCTTCGCCCGGCGCGGCATGGGCTTCGGCGCCAAGGCTCCGGACCGCGACTCCCAGGACTTCATCGGCGCCGTGGAGAGCTTCCAGGCCGGCAACAACCTGGAGGTGGTGAGCATCAAGCTGGACGACACCGTCGACGGGTGTGATCAGGACGGCGTGCTCGACGTGGGCGAGACGGGCTACCTCGCCGTCACCGTGCGCAACGTGGGCCAGGGCAACACCGGCGCCTTCAACGCCACGCTCGCCACGACCGGCTCCACCGCCACCTTCGCGATGCCCTCGGGCAACAGGATCGCCTTCCCGGCCCTGACGCCCGGGCAGACGGCGACCCGGAAGCTCCAGCTCCAGCTCGTGAGCACCACCGGTACCGAGCCCCGCGCGGGCATCACCCTGGCGCTCGATGAGCCCTCGCTCCCCGACGTGGTGAGGTCGGCGTCCTACAACGGCTTCGTCAACATCGACGAGTCCGCGGGCACGCGCGACATCGACACGGTGGAGGCCCGGACGACCGCGTGGACCTCGTCCGTCACCGGCTCCGGTCCGGCGCAGCCCTGGCAGCGCGTGGAGGAGAAGGGCAACCGCTACTGGCACGGCCGCGATCTGCCCTTCGCCTCCGACATCACCCTCACCTCTCCGTGGGTGGAGGCGCTCCCGGACGCGGACTTCGTCTTCCGCTTCAAGTACCGCCACTCCTTCGAGACCGACAACGGCGGCGGCGCCCCCTGGTTCGACGGCGCCGTGGTGGAGCTCAGCACCGATGGCCTCACGTGGCACAACGTCTTCGACTACGACGTGGACCCGGGCTACACGGCCTTCATCGACAACACCGGCAACCCGCTCTTCGACCAGCCCGGCTACACCGGCCTGAGCGCGGCCTTCCCCGAGTTCGACGAGGCGGAGCTGGACTTCGGCCGTCAGCTCGCGGGCCAGCGCGTGCAGTTCCGCTTCCGGATCGGCTCGGATCCGGCCGTGGGCGCGCACGGTCTGGACGTGGATGACCTGCAGTTCGTCGGCATCGACCCGCGGCAGCTGCCCTTCGGCGGCCCCGTCGTCGAGGCCTTCTCGGGCCCCGCGGGCGACCCCTCGGCGCCTGCCTGCAACCGCCGCCCGCTGGCCGACGCGGGCAAGACGCCGCAGGCAGTCGCCAACTTCACCGTGGAAGTGGGCACGGGGACCAAGCTGTACAACACGGTGAAGCTCGACGGCAGCGGCAGCTTCGACCCGGATGGCGACACGCTGAGCTACACGTGGACCCAGCTCTCCGGCCTCCCCGTGACGCTCACGGGCGCCGACACGGCCCGGCCCACCTTCGTGCCCCGCGTCGCGTACAACGAGACCTTCACCTTCCAGCTCGTGGTCAACGACTCGAAGGAGAACAGCGCTCCCGCCACCGTCACCGTCTATGTGCTCACGGATCACGATCCCGTGACGGACGCGGGTGAGGACTTCCGCGCCCCCAGCCGCGGCGTCGTCACCCTCTCCGGCTCGGTGAGGGATCCGGACGGCGATGAGACCGGAGGCATCTGGCGGCAGGTCAGTGGCCCGAGTGTGACGCTGATGGATGAATACGCGCTCACCACGACCTTCACCGCGCCGGACGTGAACGAGGACACGGAACTGGTGTTCAGCCTCGAGGGCTACAGCGAAAACCTGACGACCGGGACCACCCTGTCGACCGAGGACACCGTCAAGGTGCTCGTCCACAAGTCCAACCGCCAGCCCGTGGTCAAGGGTCCCAACGACAAGATGGTGGAGGAGCGGACCCACCTCTCGCTCGACGCCGAGGGAACGGACGCCGACGAGGACGCGCTCAGCTTCACCTGGGTGCAGACGGGCGGCCCGGTCGTGGAGCTCTCTGGCGCCGATACCGCCACGCTGAGCTTCACCACGCCCGAGGTGCTGGGTGACACCCTGCTGACCTTCAGCCTCATGGTGAAGGACACGGATGGCGCCACGAGCGAGGCCGTCACCGTCAACCTGCTGGTGGTGAACGTCAACCGCGCGCCCACGGCGCTGGCCCGGAAGATCGCCGGCGGCACCGTCGCGGGTGACAGCGTCACGCTCGACGGCTCCGGCTCCACGGATCCGGACGGCGGCACGCTCACCTACCAGTGGGCGCAGGTGTCCGGCCCGGCCGTCACGCTCACCCCGGCGGATGGCTCGTTCACCAGCTTCGTGTCTCCGAAGTCCAAGGATGGCGCCACGCTCGTCTTCGAGCTGACGGTGTCCGACGGCCAGGAGTCCGCGAAGCACCAGGTGACGGTGGACGTGCCCAAGGATCAGGGCGGCATGGGCTGCGCCAGCACGGGCAGCTCCGGCCAGAGTTCGATGGTGTCGATGCTGCTGCTCGGCGCCGGCCTGCTCTTCTCGCGCCGCCGCTCCTTCGGCCGCGGGTAGTCTGACCGCGGGCCCCGGGCCCTGTTGAACGAGGGGTGGCCTCCGGGCCACCCCTCTTCTTTTTTCAGCCCGGCTTCTTCAGCCCACGCGGGCGAGGGACAGCCGCCCCTCCCAGCGCTCCTCGAGCGCCTTCACCAGCGCCTGGTGCTCGGGGGCGGCGAGCTTCGGATCACTCGCGAGGATGCGCCGCGCCTCCTGCTGCGCGAGTGAGAGCAGATCTCCGTCGCGCGCGAGGTTGGCCACCGCCAGCTCCGGCAGGCCGCTCTGCCGCGTGCCGAGGAACTCGCCCGGGCCGCGGATCTCCAGGTCCTTCTGCGCGATGACGAAGCCGTCACTGCTGTGCTCCATCACGCCCAGCCGCTCCGAGGAGTCCATGGAGGAGCGCGCGAGGTTGGCCACCAGGTAGCAGTAGCTCACCGCCGCCCCGCGGCCCACCCGGCCACGAAGCTGGTGCAACTGGGAGAGGCCGAAGCGCTCCGCGGACTCGATGACCATCACCGAGGCGTTGGGCACGTCCACGCCCACCTCCACCACCGTGGTGCACACGAGAATCTGGATGGTGCCGGACCGGAAGGCGTCCATGACGAGGTCCTTCTCCTCGGGCTTCATCCGCCCGTGGAGCAGCCCCACCTCCACGCCGGGGAACACCTGGCGCAGCTTGTCCGCCCCGCGCGTCGCGTCCTCCAGGTCCAGCTTCTCCGACTCCTCCACCAGCGGATACACCACGTAGGCCTGGTGGCCCTTCTGCACCTCGGACGCCACCGCCTCGTACACCCGCGCCCGCTGCTTGTCGTTGAAGACGCGCGTCTTCACCGGCGTGCGTCCCGGCGGCAGCTCGTCGATGACGGACACGTCCAGGTCCCCGTACAGCGTCATCGCCAGCGTGCGCGGAATGGGCGTGGCCGTCATCACCAGCACGTCCGGGGATACGCCCTTGCTCATCAGCGTGTGCCGCTGCAGCACGCCGAAGCGGTGCTGCTCGTCGATGACGACGAAGCCCAGCTTCTGGAAGCCCACGTCCTGCTGGATGAGCGCGTGCGTGCCCACCGCCAGGTGGATCTCCCCCCGCGCCACCGCCTCGCGCACCTCGCGCTTGCGCTTGGCCGTCCCCGCCGCGCTCAACAGCCCCACCTTGTAGCCCAGGGGCTCCAGCAGCTTGCGGAACGTGCGCTCGTGCTGCTCGGCGAGGATCTCCGTGGGCGCCATCACCGCCACCTGGTAGCCGTCCTGCAACGCCACCAGCGCCGACACCACCGCCACCGCCGTCTTCCCCGAGCCCACGTCGCCCTGCACCAGCCGGTTCATCGGCTCGGCCGCGCCCATGTCCTGGGAGATCTCCTCGATGACCTTCTTCTGCGCCCCCGTGAGCTGGAAGGGCAGCGCCCCGCGCGCCTTCTCCAGCCGCGGCGCCGACACGTCGAAGGTGATGCCCTTCTCCGTCTTCACCCCCTGCCGCTTCAGCCCCATGCCCAGTTGCAGGAAGAAGAGCTCGTCGAACGCCAGCCGCCGGTGCGCCGGGCTCAGGTGCCGGTCCAGCATCTCCGGATCCGCGTCCCCCGCCGGGAAGTGGATGGCCCGCAGCGCCTCGGGCAGCGTCATCAGCTCCAGCTTGCGGCGCAGGCTCGCCGGCAGCGGCTCCTCCACGTGCTCCGAGTAGGACTCGCTCACCACCGAGGCCAGCTCCCGGAACATGCGCTGGTCCCCCCGCTCGAACCCCGGATACACCGGGACGATGCGGTTGAAGTGCACCGAGGACACCTCGAGATCCTCCGCCGGCTCGATCTCCGGGTGCGCTATCTCGCGCCCCGACAGCGACGCGCGCACCTCGCCGGACAGCACCAGCCGCTTGCCCACCGGGAAGCGTGCCTTGAGCCACGGGCCCGCGTTGAAGTACGTCGCCGCGATGCTCCCCGAGCGATCCGCCACCACCGCCCGGAAGTAGCGCTTGCCCGTCCGGCTCGGCACGAAGTCCGCCATCTTCACCACGCCCACCGTCACCCCGCGCTCCCCAGGCATCAGCTCGGCGATCGTCTGCAGCTTGCGCCGATCCTCGTAGCAGCGCGGCAGCAGGAAGAGGATGTCCCCCACCCGCTTCAGCCCCTTCTTGTTCAGCGCCGCCAGCAGCCTCGGGCCCAGCTTCTTGCCCATCGTCTTCAGCGGAATCGCCAGCGGGCCCGAGCGCGGGGCGATCGACAGCAGCTTCGCCTCCGCTCGCGACTCCTCCTGCCCCTTCGCCGCCTTCTTCTTGCGCTTGGCGGCGGGTTTTTCCTCGGGGGCGGATTTCGCCTCTGGCGGCGGGGCCGCGGGCTTCGCGGGTCCTCGCGCGAGGATGGGCGCAGCGGGCTTCGCCGTCCGGGTTCCCGGTGGCAGAGGGGCTGGGGTTCTGGATTTCCACTCGGGCACGAGCTCGGCACGGCCCTCACCCCGGGGGGCTTTGCCCCCCCTTTGAACGACGGGGGGCTCCTCTCCCGGAGGGAGAGGGGAAATGGGCGCGGTGGCTTCGCTCGCGACCTGGGCCAGCTCCTCGGGCAACGGCACTCCGCTCAGCTTCAGCCCCGCCACCACCCTCCTCAGCGCCGCCTTGCGTCTCTCCGGCGCCGGATGGTCCACGTGCGGCAACGCCGCCCTCATCTGCTTCAGCGCTTCCCCGTCCACCCCCGTCGCCCCCGCCAGCGCCCGCTCCAATAGACTCCGCAGGTCCTTCACCGTCGATAGATGGGCGAAGTCACTCCGGCAGGCGTAACGCAGTGGTCCAACGAGGCTGGTGAGCGGGTGGTTCACAGGCAGGATCCGAGCGTTTCATCCTAAGACGCGGCCTTCTCTCCGCCCACCAGAACGACACGGGGGAACGAGCTCGCGCCCGCTCCCCCGCCCGCCTGGCCTCGAGCTGCGCTCAGCCCTCCGCCGACGCGTCTTCCTGCGGGTCCTCGAAACGGACCTCCTGGACCTCGAACTCGCGCGTGCCGCCCGGACTCTGCACGGTGGCGACGTCGCCCACCTTCTTGCCAATCAGCGCCCGCGCCACCGGCGACGTCACGGCAATCCAGCGCTTCTTCAGGTCCGCCTCCAGCTCGCCCACCAGCCGGTACGTGACCGTCTTGTCCGACTCCACGTCCAGCAGATCCACCGTGGCACCGAACACGACCTTGTCCCCGCCCAGCTTCGCCGGATCGATCACCTTGGCCCGGGCGATCCAGTCGTTCAGGTCCAGGATGCGTCCCTCGATGTGGGACTGCTTCTCCTTGGCCGCGTGGTACTCGGCGTTCTCCCGCAGGTCCCCGTGCGCGCGCGCCACTTCGATCTCCCGGGAGATCTTCCCGCGCTCGACGGTCTGAAGGTGCTTCAGCTCCGCCTTCAGCTTCCGCAGACCCGACGGGGTCATCGGAATGTTCCCGCTCCCACTCATCGACACGACTCCTTCCCACGGCAACAGGTGAACGCTGGGGCCCCAGCTCCCGCCTCCAAACGATGGCGGCGGCCGGGCCGAAAGGGAAACTGTAAGGGACGGCTGACTCCCGGGTCAACGAAACCCGCCCTCCGCACCAGCGTCAGCGCTTCTTCCGCACGCCCGCCCCGCCGGACTTCTGGCATGCTGCCGCGCCGTGCTGTCCATCCAGGAACTGCGCGCCCTCGGCGCGTCACTGTCCATCGGGGCCTTCCGCCGCCAGCTCGGCCCCTTCGTCCTCATCCAACGCGCGCCCGGTCTTCCCTCGACGGACGCGATCGATCCCACGCGCGTGGCCTCCTCGGATGCCATCGAGCAAGGCATGCTCTCGCTGCTCTTCGAGTTCGACAACCTCCTCATCACCACCCTGCCCCCGCTGGCGCGCGTGGAGGAGCTCAGCGTGGGACGGCTGCCGGATTGTGAGGTGGTGATCGAAGACGCCTCGGTGTCCAAGCGCCACGCCGTGCTGCGCTGGAGCGAGCCCCAGGGCCGCTGCTCCGTGCGCGACACCGGCTCCACCAACGGCACCTTCCTCAACGGCAGCACGCTCGGCACCCGCGAGGCGACGCTGAAGGACGGGGACATCCTCAGCTTCGGCAATGTCCAGTTCTGGTACCTGCTGACGGACACGCTGCACACCCGGCTGCACAGCGGCCCGTCCTCCGCCAAGGGTTCCTACCGCGGCGGGTAGCCGCGGGGCCCGTTCAGGGCAGCCGGCCCGCCGCGGGGTTCTTGCGGGCCGTGGTGAAGGCACCGCGCAGCGCGTCCACCACACCGCCCACCTCGCCGGCGTACTGCACCGCGTGGATGGAGTAGAGGTCCTGCACCTCCTCCAGGCGGCGGAACACCTCCTTGAGGTGGGTGCGATCCCGCGACTCGAGCGCGCACTTCGCCTCGGCGTCGCGCATGCGCTGAAGCCAGGTGGTGCGGAACGCCAACCACTCCCGGTCCACCTCGCGCGCCGGAGAGATGCGCACCAGCTTCTCGCGCTCGGACTCGAGCTGCGACCACAGCGAATCCGCCGCGTCGAGGCACTCCCGGTAGGTCAGCGCCTGCTCCTCGGGAGGCTTCCTCGCCGGTGTCATCGCCGTCACCGAGCGCGTCACGCTGATGATGATCGCCAGGCAGAAGGCGGACACCACGGCGATGTAGAGGCCGTAGGCGGCGGCTCGGAAGGGACGGTAACGGGGATCTTTCCGGAGATCGGGCTCGGACACGGGGCCCCGTCTTACGACCGCGCGCCCCCCATGGCAACGCCCGGGTGAGGGGTTTCCGGCCTCCGTGTCTTCAAACCAGCGGCCGGGGCGCTCACGCCGCCATGACCTGCCGCTCGATCAGCCGCTTGTAGAGGCCCTCTTCACCGGCCAGCTCGGAATGCTTGCCGCTCTGGACCACCCTCCCCTGGTCCAGCACCAGCACCCGGTCGGCATTGGCCACGGTGGAGAGCCGGTGGGCGATGATCAGCGTGGTGCGGCCCTTCATCAGCTTCTCGAGGGCCTCCTGGACCAGGTGCTCGCTCTCGGCGTCGAGGGCACTGGTGGCCTCGTCCAGGATGAGGATGGGCGCGTTCTTGAGCACCGCGCGCGCGATGGCCACCCGCTGCTTCTGCCCACCGGAGAGCTGGGTGCCGCGCTCGCCCACCAGCGTCTGGTAGCCCTGGGGGAAGCGGAGGATGAAGTCGTGCGCGTTGGCGGCCCGTGCCGCGGCCTCCACCTCGGCATCGGTCGCGTCGGCGCGGCCATAGCGGATGTTCTCCGCCACGCTGCACGAGAAGAGGATGGGCTCCTGGGTCACCGCGCCGATCTGCTGGCGGAGCCAGGACGGGTCCAGCTCCCGCAGCGCGTGGCCGTCCAGGAGGATGTGGCCCTCGGTGGGATCGTACAGGCGGCCCAGCAGTGAGGCGATCGTGGACTTGCCCGAGCCGGAGGGGCCCACCAGTGCCACCACCTCGCCCGGCTGGAGCGCGAGGTCGATTCCCTTCAGCACGGGGAGGTCCTGCCGGGAGGGATAGGTGAAGCCGACGGATTGCAGCTCGAGCCGGCCCTTCACCGCCGGGAGCCGGACGCCCCCCGAGACAGGCAGGGCCGGGACGCGCTGGAGCAGCTCGAAGACACGCTCGACGGCCCCGGTGGACCGCATGATGTCCATCCACACCTCGGAGAGGCTGCTCAAGGCACTCATCACCATCAAGGTGTAGACGAGAAACGAGACGAGCGCGCCCGCGGAGAGTTCTCCGGACACGAGCAGCCGGCTGCCGTAGCCGAAGACGAGCACCACGGCGGACAAGACGGCCATGCTGGCCAGGCCGGTGAAGAAGCCGGTCCCGAGCAACCGCTTGCGCGCCACCGCATAGGCCGAGTCCAGGGCCCGCTCGAACCGGGAGAGTTCCTTCTGCTCGGCGGAGAAGGAGCGGACGGTGCGGATGCCGGTGGTGCTCTCCACGGCGATCTCGGCGGCCTTCGCCACGGCGTCCGAGGTATCGCGGGACAGCATGCGGATATGCCGGCCCATGGTCGAGGAGCCCACGAGCACCACCGGAACGATGAGCAGGCTCATCGCGGTGAGGGCGGGAGACGTGTAGACGAGGAAGGCGAAGCCCCCGAGGGCCGTGACGAGCTGGAGCAGCACCTGCTGGGTGTTGGTGCTCAGCACGCTCTGCAACGCGGCCGTATCCCCCCAGAGGCGGTTCATCAGCTCCCCCACCCGCCGCTCGTCGAAGAACGCCACCTCCTGGCTCATGATGCTCTGGTAGGCCGCCTTGCGCAGACGGAGGACCACGCGCTCGCCGATGAGCGAGAAGATGATCATGCGCAGGGCGGTGGCGAGTCCCAGGACGAGGACCAGGGCGAGCATGCCCAGCAGGACCTGATTGAGCTTCGTCGAGCCCATGCCCGAGACGGTTCCATCAATGACGAACCGGATGCCCTGCGGGAACAGGAAGAAGGGAGCGTTGTTGAGGGCCGCCGCCAGGACGCCCGCGACAATCCACCCGGCCTCCGCTCGCGCGAACGGCAGCATGGGGGCGAGGGTCGCGAGGAGGGGTCGGTTGGGGGTGGCCATGGTTGGCATGTGGCCGGTGGGGGGGGCCGACCAAGGATGGAGAGGATAGACCGGGAATCACCCGGGAGCCTAGGAGGGGGGCCCCCTGCCTCTCAGCCCAGCCCGCCCGCGAACGGCATCGTCCGCCAGCGCTGGAGCGAGGGCGCGAGCCCCTCGGCCAGCATCGGCAACCGCGGCACGAGGGCATGGCAGGCGACCGCCTGAAGCATCCCCGCGGCGGCCATGACGCTCAGGACAGCCGGGTCCAGGGGCCGCACGCCTGCCCGCGCCGCCGCCGCGTCGTAGACGGCGGCACCCTCCGGGCCGAGGAACGCGAGATCCCATTCCACCGGGCCGAGGGTCACGTCCTCGAAATCCGCGAAGCGCACGCCCGAGGTCGTGCGGATGATGTTGTACGACGGCGCGTCACCGTGGATCGGCTGGACACTGGCCCTCGGGAACGCCTTGGCGAAGCCCTCGCGGGACGAGAGCACGGGATCGAGGACGGCCCACTCGCCCCGAGCCCGCTCGAGATCAGCGGGGGCCAGCAGCCCGGGGTTCTCCTCCAGGATCGCGAGGCACGTGGGCACGTTCATGGCGATGGGCGAGAGGAACGGGAGCTCGCCCGGGTAGTCGCGCAGCGCGGCGTGCAGGCCGGCCGCGAGCGCCGCTTCGGCGACGTAGTCCGGCTGGCACGAGGCGTCGACGTCCACGAGCTCCCAGAACGTCATCGAGAAGCCGTCGCGCTGCACGGGCTCGCGGGGAACGAGGGGACTCGGGCGCACGACCGGGAGCCCACGGTCCGCCAGCCATGCGACCGCGGCCAATTCACGCGCCTGACGCGCGGCCAGCGTTGCCCCGTCGAGCCCGGGCGGCAGCACCGCGGGGACCCGGACCACCACGGGTGAGGGTGCGAGGTGCACGACCACGGAGAACATGTCGTGCAAGACCTTCGGGTCGGCCGCGCCGAGTCCGAGCGCACGGCCCGCGCTCGTCGCCGCGGCCACGGCACGTGCTGTACGGGCCTTGAGATCGCCGGGAGTCAGGTGCTCAATGGGCATCCCGTCATCGTGCCATGCGGGCTCTCGCGCGCACCACGATCCGGGGCTGCTTCCTGCTCGGGCGGCCTGAGCGCGCAGCGGGGTCTGTGGATGGACAACACATCGAAAAGAAAGAACGGTGCCGTGATGCGAATGAACCGTGGAATCTCTGTTCTGTTGGGTGCGGTGCTGCTGGCGGGCTGTGGGGGCGAGGAGCGTGCCGGGGAGTGTCCCGAGCAGTGCGAGGAGACGTCCGAGGCCGTGATCGGCGAGAGCGTGCGGGTGGAGGCTCCCGCGGAGGAGCGCGCGGTCACGGCCCTGGCGTACTGCGATGACGTGACCACCTGGAACGCGAGCTGGACCGACTTCGAGAACCAGGTGCTGACGCTGGTGAACCAGAAGCGCGCGGCGGGAGCCACGTGCGGTGGCGTGGCCAAGTCCCCGACGACCGCACTCACCCTGGACACGCGGCTGCGCTGCGCCGCGCGCAAGCATTCCAAGGACATGGCGGTGAACAACTTCTTCAGCCACACGGGCTCGAACGGCTCGACACCGTGGCAGCGCATCACCTCGGCGGGCTACACCTACCGCACGGCCGCGGAGAACGTCGCCGCCGGGCAAAGCACGCCGGGCGCGGTGGTGAACGGCTGGATGGCTAGCACCGGGCACTGCAACAACATCATGAACCCCGCCCTCAAGCACCTGGGCGTGGGGTACTACTACCAGTCCACGAGCACCTATAAGCACTACTGGACGCAGGACTTCGGCGCGCAATAGGCATCACACCCGGCCCGCGTGAGTTCCATTCCCACGCGGGCCGGTGACCTGGGAGCGGGGCTCCCACGGTGGTGTCTGCCATCAGGAAGACGGCGTTGCTTCAGCTCACTCGATGCCGACGCCCACGAAGAGCTGGCACGAGTTGGGGTCAACGGACGAGGCAGTGTCGAGGTGGCACAACACGCCCTGCGCGCCGTACGCGAACGTCGTGACGTTCGCCGTGCAGACGCCGTTGACGACGCTCACGTCGGCCTGCCAGACGCAGGTCTTCGCCTGACCATAGGGATCCGCCGGGTTGGTCGTATAGGCGAAGACCTGGCTCCACGGAGTGAGGGCCGGCACGAGCGCCTGGCCCGCCCCCGAATAATAGTACGGCGTCGAGAAGTTCAGGGCGCTGGGCAGCGGGTACGGCACGCTGGAGCCCGTCAGGCCTCCACCGGCATAGACGAGCGCGCCGGTCCAGTTCCCGATGTAGAAGGTCTGCGTGACGTCCGCGAGCAGCGGGGCGAACCCTTCGCCACTCCGCAGCGCGGGAAGCTCCACCGACCTGGCCGGCTGGAGGCTGACGTACTCCGACCGCTTGGAGACGAAGTCATCAGCGCCAGTCTCCGCGGCGGCGGCCATCATCGGGGCGAGGGAAAGCATCGGGACGACCAGAAAAGGCTTCAGGTTCCTCGTCATGGAATATCTCCTCTGCATGTCTATGGTTTGTCTGGCCAGGGGCCGTGATATTCCTAACATGAGAAGCCTTTGATCCTCAAGCCAAGACACGGATAAGCAGCAACTACAACAAAAGCAGAACAATCCATAAAAGGCAGTAACTGTTTACACGTATGGGATTGTGCATATGGGATTGCACATATGACGATGGCGCGCCGGGCCTGATCACTTCGGGCCAATCGCAAATCAACCCCGAGAATCCTTTTCTCAGGTTCGAACAATCACAATGGGTCTGCAATGTTCAGCCCTTCGTGGATCAAGAACCCTGCTCCACGCATCCCGGGCCCCATTGAGGGTGGGGCGGCGTGCTTTTCGCGTTGGGAGCGCGCTGCCGGAGGGCTCAGACCTCGACGAGGACCCGCAGTGGTTCCGGGAACTGCCGCACCACGCAGTCTCCCGCGCTGCCGTCCTCCCAGGCCAGCATCGCGAACTCCGCCGGGGCCTCCAGCGCGATGATGGGGTGGTGCCACACACCCCGGTGGTAGTTCACGCCCTGCCCGGGGCCGCACACGAACGCGGCGAGCCGCTCCACGTCCGGTCCGCCCGAGTCATCCGTGGGCGCCACGCACACCAGGAACCGCGCGCAGAGCATGGGCAGGAAGGCCTGGCTCGAGTGCGGGTGGTGCTCGAGCAGCTTCACCAGGAAGGGCAGCGGCTGCGGCACCGAGCGGAACACGGCGAGGTTCGGCTTCGCCCCGCCGCGCTCGCTCTCCAACCGGGCCGACCAGTCGAACCGCACCGCCGTGCCCTGGTTCGCCGACGAGCCGCTCTTCAGCCCCGCGGAGACGACGTCTCCATACGGGGCGAAGGCGTCCGGCATCAGCGGCCTCGCGCGGATGACCCGGGGCTCGCTCATGAGCCGCGGTACGTCGAGAAGCCGAAGGGATTGAGCAGCAGCGGCACGTGGTAGTGCTCCGACGGCGCGTGGACCCGGAAGTCCACCGCCACCGACGGGTAGAAGCTCTCGGTTTCGAGCTGCGCGAAGTACGGCGCGATCTCGAACGAGAGCCGGTACACGCCCGCGGAGGGAATCGTCTCGAGCAGCGGCTTCACGCGGCCGTCCGCGTTCGTCACCCCCCGCGCGAGCTCCTTCCAGCCACCGTCCTGCTGTGCGTACAGCGTCACCGTGACGCCCTCGGCGGGGCGGCCACGGGAGGTATCCAGGATGTGCGTGCTGATGCCCATGTGCCTCTCCTTCAGCGTCCCGCCATCTGCTCGCGCAGCCACTTCTCCAGCCGCACGCGGGTGATCTTCGCCTGCTCCGCCGCGGCCGTCTCCACCTCGTCCGTCTTGCCGCGCTGCACCCGCTGCTCGAGCAGCTCCAGCATCTCCGGCGCGCTCTTCCCCGTGGCGAAGACGATGAAGGTGAAGCCGAACTTCTCGTAGTACTCGTCGTTCAGCTTCGCGAGCCGCTCCAGCGTCCCGGCGTCCGCCTGCGCCACCGAGCGCTGCTCTCCCCTGCTCCACTCCGCCAACTTCTCGCTCTGGGGCGCGGCCTTCTTCGTCTGGCCGATGCGCGGGTGCGCCGCGAAGGCCTCCAGGAAGTCCTTCACCCCGAGCGACCACCACACCGCGTCCGCCGCCGCGAAGAGGGCACGCACGCTCGCGAACTGCCGCCGCGCGATCATCCCGTCCACCCACGCCGACGAGCCGCAGCACGACTGGAACACCGTCCGCGCCTCCTTCTCGTCGAGCGCGTTCAACCGCCGCAGCACCGTGGCCTCGGCCTCGGTGTCGAGCGCATACCCGAAGAGCCGCAGCCGGTTCACGCCGCCATGCGGGAAGATGTGCACCCGCACGTGCGTGACGGGCATGGCGTGGATGGGCTCGAGCTGGTGACGCCGGTGCTGCACGAGCGCCGTCTTGTCCACCAGCACGCGCCAGCCGCTCGGCGAGGCGGACGCGAGCAGCGACTGCAGGACGTCCGCGTCCATGCCCGTGGCGTCCACCGCCTCGATGAGCGCCGCCTGCGGCGCGTTGCCCTTGAAGAAGTGCGTGTCGAGCTCGATGCGCTCGAGGACACCGCGCCGCGCGAGCTTCACCACCGCCCAGTCGCTGCCCGGCGTGCGCCGCCGCTTCGTCTCCCACCCATCGCCCATGTTCACGCCGCGCCCGGGCAGCAGCATGTTCGCCGGCGGGCCGAAGAACTCGTCGCTCTTGGCCGCGATGGTGCCCCCGTTCTCCACCGCCCCCAGGTCCACGCTGCCCGCGCGCCAGAAGGTGCGATCCTCGGCCTGCACGTCGCCGTAGATGCGCAGGCGCGCCACGCCTCCGTCCGGGTAGATGCGCAGCCGCACGTGCGTCACGCGCGGGCTCGCCTTCTCCAGCGTGAAGACGTTCGGGAAGTCCGGCTTCACCGCGCTCTGCGGGATGATCGGCGCCCACCGCTCGTCCGCGAGCAACTGCGCCGGGGTGGCCGTGTACGGCGCCTCGATCCCCTCGAGCGCGATCTGCTGGGGCGCGTTGCCCTTGAAGTGCGTGGTATCGACGAGCACCCCGCGCACCTGGCCGGGCACGCCCAGGCGGATGATGGCGAAGTCGTGGCCGGGCTCGCGCTTGCGCTGCGACTCCCAGCCGTCCATCCACTTGCCCTTGTCGGTGTACGCGCTCTCGCGCCACTCGGGAGGGCCCGGCTTGAGCAGGTTCTCCTTCTCGGCGAAGTAGTCGTCCGTCGCGTAGAGCACGAACGTGCCGAGCAGGTCGGCCGAGAGATCCACGAGTCCCTTGAACTCCGCCGGGACGGGCTGATGCGTTGCCACGGGTTACCTCCGAACCGCCAGGAAGCGGCCAACGGTGGCCGGGGGCTGGTTGGACGCAGCGTCATATGCCATCCGGCCTCCGACGAGGGTTTTCTTCACCTGCCCGAACAGCCGCCGGCCCGCATAGGGCGTCACGTGGTGACGGTGGCGGATGGCCTCGGGTTGAACCACGAAGGAGGCCGCGTCGTCCCAGAGCACGATGTCCGCGTCGTACCCGGGGGCGAGCCGGCCCTTGCGGTCCGAGACGCCCGCGAGCCGCGCCGGGCCCTCGACGTTCCAACGGAACATCTGCTCCACGGAGAAGCCGCGCTCCTTCGCCAGCGTCCAGAGCACCGACAGCCCGAGCTGCAGCGAGCTGATGCCGCCCCAGGCCTGCATGAAGTCTCCGGCCTCCGGCTTCTTCAGCGCGGGCGTGCACGGCGAGTGGTCCGAGACCACCATGCCGATCGTCCCGTCCTCGAGCCCGCGCCAGAGCAGCTCGCGGTTCTCCGCCTCGCGGATGGGCGGTGCGCACTTGAAGCTCGTCGCACCCGAGGCGATCTCCTCCGCGGTGAAGGCGAGGTAGTGCAGGCACGTCTCGGCGGTGATCTGCACGCCCTCCTGCTGCGCGGCGCGGATCATCGGCAGCGCGGACGCGCTCGACAGGTGCACGATGTGCGCGCGCGCCCGGTGCTCGCGGCACAGGCCGATGATCATCGCGATCGCCTCGTCCTCGGCCGAGCGAGGCCGGGAGCCGAGGTACGTGCGGTAGTCACGCGGATCCTTCCCGGCGAGCTCCCGCTCCGCGGCATCGAGCGGACCCGGCGCCTCCGCGTGGACCAGCAGGATCAGCCCCAGGTCCCGGAGCCTCGGCAGCGCCACGTCGAGATCCTCGCGCGAGACGTGCGGGAACTCGTCCACGCCGGACGGACAGGTGAAGCACTTGCAGCCGGGCACGCCGAACTTCGCGAGACCCTCGAGCGCGTCCACGTTCCCCGGAATCACCCCGCCCCAGAACGCCACGTCGACGTGCAGCTTGCCCTCGAGCGCCGCGAGCTTCGCCTCGGCCGCCTCGCGCGTGGTGGTCGCGGGAATGCAGTTGAGCGGCATGTCCACCACGGTGGTGATGCCACCCGCCGCGGCGGCCGCGGTCGCCGTCTCGAAGCCCTCCCACTCGGTGCGTCCCGGCTCGTTGATGTGGACGTGGCTGTCGACGACGCCCGGCGTGACGAGCAGGTCGCCCGCCTCGAGCACGTTCGCGCCGGGAGGCACGGTGTCACCCGCCTCCACCTTGGAGATCCGTCCGTCCTGGATGTGGATCGCCGCGGGGCGGATCCCCTGCGGCGTGAGCACGCGACGGCCGCGCACGATGAACGGCTGCATGTGTTTCCCCTCCGGAGTCCCTACCTCAAGCGCCAAAGGCGCGAATGAGCTTCACCAGCCCGTCGAGCGTCTCGGCGTCTTCCGCGAGCGCCGGGTTCGGCGGCATCAACACGCTCTTGCCCACCGACGCACCGCCCTCGACGATGACCTTCTTGAGGGTCTCGTCGGTGACGCTCTGCTGCCAGTCCTTGTCACTGAAGTCGCGCGGCTTCGGATTCAACGCCGCCGACACCGAGCCATCGCCCGCGCCAGCCGGACCGTGGCAGGTGCTGCACACCGAGGCGAAGTAGTTGCGTGCCGACTCCGGAATCTCCGCCATCGCGCTCCCCGCCGTGGGAGCGGGTGCCGGAGCGGGAGCGGCCACGGCCGGCGCGACGAAGTCGGGCATCTTCGCGCCCTGGGGCACCTCGCCGCCCTGGGCGAACCAGGCCCCCACCAACGCGCGCTCCTCCTCCGTCATGCCCGTGAGGTTGCCGAGCGGCATCGTCTTGGTGGACACCGCGCGCACGAAGACGCGATCGGCGTGGGTGCGGATGGCGTCCGGCGTGTCGAGCGCCACGCCCTGCGGCGGCGCGGCGAACATCGGGCTCGAGGGACGTGCCGCGTGGCAGGTGGCGCAGCGGGTCTGCATCACGGAGGCCACCTGCTCGAATTGCACCGGCGGCTTGCCCGCGAACTGCTCGAGCGCGGGATCCGGCGGCGGCCGCGTCAGGACGATCACCCCGAGCAACGCGAGGCCCGTGCCCGCCCAGGCCAGCGGCGGCGTGTTGGCGCGGAAGTTCATCGCGTACTTCAGCCCCGCTCCCACGACGAACAACAGCCCCAGCACCAGCCACGGCATCGAGCCCCCGTAGGTGCTCGGGAAGTGGTTGGAGAGCATCGTGAACAGCACGGGCAGCGTCAGGTAGTGGTTCTGGATGGACCGGCCCTTGGCGCGCAGGCCCAGGGTCGTGTCCACCGGCTTGCCCTCGCGGGTCATCGCGAGCATGTAGCGCTGCGCGGGGATGATCCGGAAGAACACGTTGGCCGCCATGATCGTGCCCAGCGTGGCACCCACCTGGAGGAACGCGCCCCGGGCGCTGAAGACGCGGGTGAGCCCGTACGCCAGCCCGGTGATCAGCACGAGCCCCACCGCCGCGAACGCCCGGTTGTTCTTCGCCAGCGGCGTCTTCCAGAGCAGCTCATACAACCCGTACGCGACCGGCAACACTCCCAGGCTGATCGCCGTCGCCTGCCAGCCGGTGAGCGGATAGACGCCCGGGTCGATGAGCAGCGACGCCCCGTTGAGGTGGTAGACAATGATGAGCAGCAGGAAGCCGCTGATCCACGTCGTGTAGCTCTCCCACTTGAACCAGTGGAGCGTGTCCGGCATCTCGCCCTTGGCGAGCGACTTGCGCTTCACCACCTCGTAGAAGCCGCCGCTGTGGGTCATCCACAGCTCGCCCACGACGGCGCCGTCTCGGGGGCGGCTCGGCGCGGTGAGGTGGCTGTCGAGCCACATGAAGAGGAACGAATCTCCGATCCACATGATCGCCGCGATCACGTGGACCCAGCGCACCAGGAGGTTCAGCCATTCATGGATGAAGGCGGACATGATGCGCGCGACTCTACCGCGTTTTTCCGGGGAGCGGCGCCTCGTGACAAAGGGGGGGGTGGCAACAAATCCCGTTGGAACTTCCGCGGGTCCTGGGCGAAGAATCCGCGCCAGGGGCGACGGGCGGCCCGCCGTCGAGACACATGGTTCACTACGACCCGCATCACTGGTGGCGGTACCTCCTCAAACTCCGCGGCGGCATCCTCAAGGAGATCGTCGGACGGCTCGGCGTGTTCACCGTCTGGGCCGTGGCGGTGGTCTGGTTTCATTTCAACGTCTTCAAGGTGGACGTCCCCGCCACCGGGCACACCCTGGCTGGCACCGTGCTCAGCTTGTTGCTCGTGTTCCGCACCAACTCCTCCTACGACCGGTTCTGGGAGGGGCGGAAGCTGTGGGGGGGCATCGTCAACGAGACGCGGAACCTCGTGCGCGTAGCGGCGCTGAACATCCCCTCGGCCGAGCTGGTGCGCCGCCTGACGGCGTGGACGGCGGTGTACCCGTTCGCGCTGACCCGGGTCCTCCGGAGCGGTGGCGACAACCTCGGGCCCGCCGCGGCCGTGCTCCCCCGCGCGGAGATCAACCAGATCCTCAACGCGCGCAACGCCGGCATCGCGGTGGCGATGCGCATCTCCGCCATCCTCGTCGAGGCCCGCCGCGGCGGACTCATCTCCGACATCGTCCAGATGGAGATCGACCGCAACGTCCAGCTCCTCATCGACTACCAGGGCGGGTGTGAGCGCATCGTCCGCACGCCGCTGCCGTTCGCGTACATGCTCCACCTGCGCCGGACGCTCTTCCTCTTCATCCTCGGCCTGCCCTTCGCCCTCGTGGAGTCCTTCGACTGGGCCACCGTGCCCGTCGTCCTGCTCATCGCCCACACGTTCCTGGGCATCGAGGAGATTGGCGTGGAGATCGAGGATCCCTTCGGCATGGAGGAGAACGATCTGCCGCTCGAGGACATCGCCGGGGGCATCGCGCGGATCCTCGATGACCTGGTGCCGTGGACCAACCAGGTCATCGACAGCCCCGCGCTGAGCTACCCGGGGGTTCCGGCACCGAAGGAGCCTCCCCCGGTGGCGTGAGCCTTCCCATCCAGGCTCCCCAAAGACGAAGGGCCCGGGCTCCTCTCGGAACCCAGGCCCTCGGTTGGGACGGTGTCGCTGAACTATTGCGCCGGAGCGGGCGCGGGCGCCGCGGCGGGCTGGGCCGCCGGGGCCGCGGGCTGGGCCGCCGGGGCCGCGGGCTGGGCCGCCGGAGCCGGAGCCGCCGCCGTGCCACCCGCCATCAGCCGCCGCACCGTCGCCAGACGGCCGCGGAACTGCGAGATGAACTCGCTGGCCGGGTGCTGCGTCACGCCGTCGTTCACCATCTGCGCGGCCTTCTCGAGCTGATTCGTCTCCTGGAGCGACTGCGCCAGCAGCAGCATCGCGTAGTCGCGGTTCTTCGCCTTCCGGTCGCTCTCGATGTAGCGCGTCAGCAGCGGCACCGCCTGCTCGTGCTTGCGCTCCATGTTGTAGGCCACGCCCAGGAAGAAGGACGTCTCCTGAAGCTGATCCGCGGGCGGGTTCATCGCCACGAAGCGCGAGATCTCCTCGATCGTCGTCTTCATGTCGTTACGGCGGAAGGCCGCCTTGCCGCGCTCGAACGCCGAGTCGCCGATCTCCCGGCGCAGCTGCGCCGCCTTGTCGGCGAGCGCCCGCTGCTCCAGCTGCGACAGCTTGGAGGTGTCCAGCTTCACCAGCTCGTCCACGCCCTTGAGCCGCTCGTCACCCGGCAGGTTCGTCATCAGCCGGAAGACCTCGGTCGCCTGGCGCTGGGCCGTCTGCGTCGCCGTCAGCTCCGTGCGCTGCTTGTCGAGCTGCGTCGTCAGCTCGGCCACCGTCTTCTCCAGCCGCTCACGCTCGGCCGTCGCGCCGGAGCTCTTCGCCGAGCTCACCATCACCGCGCCCGCCACGCACAGCGCCGCGAAGATCGCGTACGCCACGCCGGAGGAGATCCACTGCCGCTTCTGGAGATCCTCGTGGCGCTTGCCGATGGCCTTCACTTCCGCGTGAAGGTTCTTCAGCAGGCTGTCCGTCTTGATCACGAGGTTGCGGGCCTCGATGACCTCCTTACGGATCTCGCTCAGTTCCTTGTTCTGCTCCGGCTTCGTCTCAGCAGCCATGGACATCTTCCTGTTGGGCCCGGAAATGATCTCGGCCTCTTCGCGCATCGTAGGGGCTCCGTCGGGCGGGATTGGTGACTTTTCACACCCGCATCGTGGTGGTCGGCCCCGGAAACAGGCCCCGCGCCCCGAAGAATTTCCGGTGCATTCTTCGAAGGCAGGGGGCCAGGCTAGCGGTACCCCGCTAGGGCGAGGAGGAGAACGGACGAATGGGATCCGACGCGAAGAAGTACGTCACCCCCAGCGCGAACCAGTTGCCCCCCGCGTTGTAGGAGGACAGGCCCTTGAACTCGGGCTTGTTGTTGAAGACGCTCTGGCCCCGGGCGAAGGCCAGGCGGTACTCGGCGGTCAGCCCCCATTGCGCCGAGAAGCGGAAGGTCGCCCCCACGGTGCCCGCCCAGGCTTGCGTGAACAGCTCCCGGGAGCCCACTCCCTCGGCCGTCGAGTAGGCCAGCGAGGGACCCGTCTGCAAGCCCACGAAGGGCACTACCCCCTCGGGCGTGAGGATGTCCAGCAGCGTCTGGAGGCGCAGGCCCACCAGCGCGCCGTAGGTGACGTTGGTGATCGTCGGGGCCCCCGTCAGCCGGAGCTGCTCGCCGGTGGCGTAGAGATCGATCCCCAGCTCGAAGAACTCGGTGACCGAGTACGCGAAGGAGCCCGCCAGGAAGGGGCCACCCGGCGACTCGGGGGCCCGCTGCACGCCCTGGTAGGCGGGGAACGAGTAGAAGCTGTCGTAGAAGGTGCCGTTGGAGGAGTGCCGCCAGCCCGCCTGGACGGAGATGCGGCCCACCCCGTTGAGCGGGAGGGGCTCCTCGTCCTGGGCGGAGGCGCTCCCAGTGGCGAGCAGGACGGCGAGCAGGAGGAGACGGCGCATCGGTCAGGAGTCCTTCAGGCGCAACGCGACTTCGAGAAACGTGGTGCGGCGCCGGGACAGGGCGGCGAGCAGGCACCGCACGACACACAACGAGCCGAACTCCCGCCGGACCAGGCCCACGTTGGCCACCACGTCCCGCAGGGTGATCACGCCGCGCATGCGCTTCTCCTCGCGTCAGTCCGCCCCGGTGCTACAGGCAGGGCGCGCACCGTAGCAGTGACGGTTGGAGGGTCAAATTTTCGGGTTGGGGGGCCGCAGCGCGCGCCGCTCCAGCTCCAGCAGCGGCACCTCGAGCACCACCACCGTGCCGTGGATGCAGGAGGGGTGGAAGTCGGCCGCGTCCAGCTCGCCGAGCAGCGCCCGGAGCTTGCCGTCGCTGAGCTGGCCCTCGGCATGGCGCGCGGCGTGGCAGGCCAGCACCCGGAGGCCCTCGGCCAGCGTCGTGGAGTCCAACGCCGAGCCGGGAGGCGGCAGGGCGCGCGCCAGGGCCTCCAGCAGCGCCCGGGCATCCGCGCCCACCAGCGAGGGCGGCACCGCCTTGAGCGCCAGCGTCGTCCCGCCGAAGGGCTCCACCTCCAGCCCCAGCCGCGCGAGCGCCTCGTGCCCCTCCACCAGCGCCTTGGCCACGGACACCGGCAGCTCCACCGTGGCGCCGAAGAGCGTGGGCACCGGCGCCTCCTCCCGGGCCACCATCCGCTGGAAGCCCATCAACCGCGCCCGCTCCAGGGCCGCGTGCGCGTCCAGCACCACCAGCGTGCCGCCCGGCCCCTCGCAGACGTGGAAGCGCTCGCCCAGCACGCCCATGGGCCGCAGCGCGCCGAAGTAGCCCGGCGGCGGCGCCTCGTTGAGCTGGGGCTGGGCCTGCCCGAAGGCGGGCGCGCGTCCCGGCAGCAGCGCGGAGCCGGGCGCGAAGGCGGAGCCCGAGGGCATGGACATGGCGGCGAAGGGTGACGGCGCACCGGGCGCGGCCCCCGGCGCGGACGCGTCCTGGGTGCCCGGCAGTGGCAGCGGCGCCCCCCACGTGGCCTCCTGGGCGCGGGTGAGGAAACGCTCCACCGCCATGGCGTAGTGGGCGGCCTGCCGCGGCTGCTCGGGCCCCCCACCCTCCCCCTTGTTGCCCAGCCAGGGCGCGGCCCGGAGCGCCCGGGAGATGGCCGCGTGCACCGTGTCGCCCACGCCCTTGCCGTCCGCGAAGCGCACCTCCTGCTTCTGCGGGTGCACGTTCACGTCCACCGCCCGCGGCTCCACGTCGATGAAGAGCACCACCACCGGCTGGCGCCCCGCCGGGAGGAACTCCTGGAAGGCGCGCTGGATGGCGCTGTTGAGGCCCCGGTCCCGGATGTAGCGGCGGTTGACGAAGGTGTAGATGCCGCGCGCGTTGGGCAGCGTGTACTCGGGCGAGGCGATGTGCCCCGTCACGCTCACCCCCAACCGCCGCTCCTCCACCGGCACCAGGTGCGGGTGCACCCCCGGCCCCAGCGCCGCGGCGATCCGCTCGCGCGGGTCTCCCGGGCTCGCCGGGCTGGTGAAGAGCTGCTGGCCCCCGTGCTCCACGAAGAAGGCCACGTCCGGGTGCGCCAGCGCCAGCCGGATGACCGCCTCCTCCGCGTGCTGCAGCTCCGTGGACTCGCGCCGCATGAACTTGCGCCGCGCCGGCGTGTTGTAGAACAGGTCCTCCACCGAGATGACCGTGCCCACCCGCGGCGGCGCCTCCTCGATCAGCGGCTCGCTCCCGCCCTCCACCACCACCTTCGTGCCCACCTGCGCCCCGGGCTCGGCCGTCTCCAGGGTGAAGCGCGACACCGAGGCGATGGCCGGCAGCGCCTCGCCCCGGAAGCCCTTGGTGTTGATGGTGAACAGATCGTCCAGCTCGCGCAGCTTGCTGGTGGCGTGGCGCTCCAGGCACAGCCGCGCGTCCTCCATCCCCATGCCGAGCCCATCGTCCGAGATGGTGATGCGCCCCAGGCCCCCCTTCTCCAGCGCCACGCGCACGGTGCGGGAGCCAGCGTCGATGGAATTCTCCACCAGCTCCTTCACGACGGAGGCGGGGCGCTCCACCACCTCGCCGGCGGCGATCTTGTTGATGAGGACGTCACTGAGGCGGGCGATACGTGCCATGGGAGGTCATATGATGCGCAGGACCCGGGAAGTTGGCCAGCAATCCTGACGCGTCGCGGCTGACAACGGTGGTCTTCTGAGCTATCACGCCCACTCCCGTATGGAAGCAACTCAGGCGAGCAAGGAGGGTCTCCGCGTCGCGGTGACAGGTGCTGCCGGCGACCTGGGCCGGCTGCTGCTGCCGCTGCTGGAGCGAGACCCCGACGTGGAGAGCATCCTGGTCCTGGACGTGGCCAAGCCCGCCGGAGACAAGGTGGACTTCCATCGCGTGGACCTCACGCGGCACGACGCCGAGGGCGAGCTGTCCGATGCCCTCGCCGAGCTGCCCGTGGACGTCTTCTACCATCTGGCCTTCCTTCACGGGCCGGTGCGCGATGGCTCCCTGGCACACGAGCCTCGAGGTCATCGGCACGATGAACGTGCTGAGCGCGGTGGGGCGCGCCCGGGTGCCGCGGCTGATCGTCCCCTCGTTGACGGCCCTGTATGGGGCGCGCGGCCAGCACCCCGCCCTGCTGGGCGAGGACACGCCGCTCACGGGCTGCCCCGGCAGCCGCTACGTCACCGACAAGGTCGAGGTGGAGAAGCAGGTGCGCAGCTTCCGCGAGCGCCACCCGGAGACGCGCGTCATCGTCCTGCGCTTCGCCCCGCTGTTCGGCCCGGGCATGAACAACCCGGCCACCCGGATGCTGGCGCACCGCGTGGTGCCCACGCTGCTCGGATTCGATCCGCTCTGGCAGGCCCTCCACGAGGAGGACGCCGCCCGGGCGCTGTACCAGGCCCTCAGCGCCAACGCCGAGGGCGAGTTCAACATCGTCGGGCGCGGAGTGCTGCCCCTCTCCGGGCTCATCCGCCAGGCGGGCGCTCAGCCGCTCCCCCTTCCCGGACCGCTCTACCGTGCGGCCCTGAAGACGATGACCTCGCTGGGGGGACCGGGATTCCCCACCGCCCTGCTCGACTACATGCATTACGGATGGGTCGCCGACGGTGAGCGCGCGGAAGAAGAGCTCGGTTTCATCCCCATGTTCCACGCCCGGGACGCCGTGGCGGCGATGCGGAGGAGTTGATCATGGCCAAGGGTGTGCTCGGGAACGATCCCTTCCAGCGGGGCGCCGCTCAGCGTCCCTCGGAGGCCAAGACGGGTACGGCGCCCGCCGCCCCGGAGCCGAAGAAGGCCCAGGAGAAGGCCCAGGCCGCGCCTCCGCCCGCCAGGAAGTCCGCTCCGGCCAAGGCCGCGAAGAAGGCGCCCGCTCCCGCTCCCGCGCCGAAGGAGAAGCCCGCCGCCAGGGCCGCCGCGCCGAAGTCCGCGGCTCCGAAGCCCGTGGCTCCGCCCACGTCCGCCCCCAAGCCCGCCGCGGAGAAGGCCGCCGCGCGTGGGAAGAAGGCCGCTCCTCCCAAGGGGAAGGCCGCCAAGACTCCCGCCGCGGCCAGGCCCACTCCGCCCGAGGCGGTCAGCGCCGCCGGGGCCACGGTGGGCACTCCGGCCACGCCGCCGCCCACGCCGGTCCAGGCCGAGGTGGACGCGGAGCTGCTGGAGCGTGCGGCGGAGGCCATTTCCGCCGTGGAGGCCCTGCGGGAGCTGGAGGAGGCCATCGGGGAGACACTGCCCTCGGGACCGGTCTCCGTGCCGGGTTTCGAGGACACGGTGGAGATCATCGAGACGGTGGCCGTCGAGGTGATCGACGCGAGCCAGGACGAGTACGCCCCGGACAGCGAGGCCGAGGCCGCGGCGGAGGCCCGCATCGAGGTGCAGGTGGAGGCCGCGCTGGCTCCCGCCCTGCCCGCCGTGAGCACCACCGACGCCTTCTTCACCTCCGAGTCTCCGGGAGCCGAGCCGCACCGGATGGGAGATCGCTTCGCGGGGCTGCTGTCGCTGGCGAAGGAGGCCGCCTTCCAGGCGCTGGCCAGCGAGCGGCTGGGCAAGACGATGGGCTCGGCGCAGGGGCTGCTGAGCGCGGCGCTCACGGGCATTGGCGTGGGCGGCGGTACGGCCATCGACGAGTACGGCAAGGACGCGGCGCTCGGCGGCGTGATGCAGCCGGTGCTGGACTTCTTCTACGAGCGCTACTGGCGGGTGTCGGTGCAGGGCGCGAGTCACGTGCCCGCGGGGCCGGTGCTGCTGGTGGCCAACCACTCGGGGGCATTGCCCTTCGATGGGCCCGTGCTGCAGCAGGCGCTGTCGCGGGAGCGGCCGGATTTGCAGGAGGCGCGCTGGCTGGCGGAGGACCAGGTCTTCCACGCGCCGATGCTCGGCACGTTGATGAACCGGCTGGGCGCGGTGCGGGCCTGCCCGGAGAACGCGCTGCGGCTGCTGGACGAATTGCGTCCGGTCATCGTCTTCCCCGAGGGCATCCAGGGATTGAGCAAGCCGTTCGCGCAGCGCTACCAGCTCAAGCGCTTCGGCCGGGGCGGCTTCGTGAAGCTGGCGTTGCGCACGGGCGCGCCCATCGTCCCGGTGGCCATCGTGGGCGCCGAGGAGACGGCGCCGCTGTTCGGCAAGTTGCCGGCCGGATTCCTGGGGCTGCCCTACCTGCCGCTGACGCCGCCGCCGCTGCCGGCCCGGTGGACCATCCGCTTCGGAGATCCGATCGGCATGGGGGACCTGCCGCCCGAGGCCGCCGAGGACATGTCCCAGGTGCAGCGGCTCACCGAGCGCACCCGCGAGTCCATCCAGGGCATGCTCCAGGCTCTCCTCAAGGAGCGCCGCTCCGTCTTCGCGGGGTGAGGGCAAGACAAGCCGGAATTCATTCCTTGTAAAGGACTGAAACAGGCTGGCCAGACACAAGCGTCTTCAAGTCCTCGCGATTCGAAACAACGAATCGCGAATACGTCGCCTCAGTACCATCCTCCAACAAGTCCACGGGCTCGCCGGGCGACTGAACCAGGCTCTCCGCGCTGCGCCTGGGGGAGATCAATTTCCTGATCCCTCCGTAACACAATTCCGCCGCCTGGCCCTCGATCTTCAACGTACCACTGTCATTACCACAGTCAGCACGTCCCCGCTCTTCAGCCTTGAGGCGAGCCATGTCTTCATCATCAGCCTCAATCAAATAAACATTCTCAAAGACCGACACCGGTCCCTCCGCTACGGAGTTGACCTCAAAATAAAGAATAACGTGAGCCAAGAACCACGACATATCTCACCCTCAGTAGTGACTCTTTCTCTTCTGCTTGTTCCTACACCCGCCATACTTCTCCGCCTTCTCAACATCCCTGACCTTCTGCTTGTCACCAGACCGTTGAGCCTCCACAAGCATTTCCGTCAAGACCTGGCACACATCTTTTGGATTACCCGCGACCCCGGACTCATGAGCCTTGCGCTTTGCCTCCTCGAGCGCCCAATTTGTTTCGCAATAGACGCCCAACCTTCCACACAGAAGACCCAGCTCATCAGGTTGTTCATCGGCCTCGGCCGGCGCCCCCTCCACCGCGTCCGACAACTCCTTTGCAAGCCGAGCAGCTTTCAGGGCTCGCCTCCAGGCCTCCTCGGATTCATAGCCAGCACACATCCATGGGTGATTCCTGCATGCGGCCAATGTCCCTTGGCTGACCGCCCCGGGGGACTCGTATCGCACGAGCGCGTCCGGCTCCGGCCAACCCCGCACGGGACTCGAAGCTCGCCGGACATCACCGGCCTCTCCCGCGCATTCCCCGGCGACACTTCCACCCGATCGGTGTGGGTGCACGCCCCCAGGAGAAGCACCACGAACACCCAACTCGAGAACCGGGGCGCCATCCGTACAGCCCCTCTTCCCGTAATCCCGCCAGCGCTCACGAGCAGACGCGATTGCGGCCCGCGGCCTTCGCCTCGTACAGCTTCCCGTCCGCCGCCCGCTTCAGATCCTCCAGGTCCCGGTGGTCCGCCGCCAGCACCGCCACCCCCAGCGAGATCGTCACCGGAATCACGTTCTTGTCGAACTCGAAGCGCTGCTTCTCCACCAGCCTGCGGGCCTTGTCCGCCAGCAGCACCGCTCCCGGCTCGTCGATCTCCGGCAGCAGCATCCCGAACTCCTCCCCGCCATACCTCGCGAACACGTCCTCGCGCCGGATCCTCGTCTTCAGCGTCGACGCGAGCTGCTTCAGCACGTAGTCCCCCGCCAGGTGCCCGTACCGATCGTTCACCTGCTTGAAGTGGTCCACGTCGAACATCACCAGCGCCAGGCTCCGCTCGTACCTCCGAGACCTCGAGACCTCCCGCTCCAGCGCCTCCTCGAAATAGCGCCGGTTGTAGATCTGCGTCAGCCCGTCCATCGTCGTCAGCCGGTAGATCTCATCGTGGTACGCCGCCTCGATGTTCCCTCCCGCGATGAACTTGAAGATCGTCCGCCCGATCTTCACCAGATCCCCGTTGTGCAGCGCCTGCTCACCCTTCACCGGCTCGTCGTTCACGAACGTCCCGTTCGTCGACTCCAGATCCTTGATGAACACCCCACGCTTCGTGTTCGCGATGCACGCGTGGTTGCGGCTGATGGACTCCTGGTCCACCTGGATCTCCGCCTTCGAGGAGCGTCCAATCAGCGTCTCCTCCTTGCACAGGTCGTACTTCCGGCCCAGCTCCAGGCCGTAGATGACCACCAGCGCCGCGTCTTGATCGACCGGCCGCTCGGAGATCTTCGAGATGACTGTGACGACCGTCTCGTTCTGCGCCATACCGGATAGGACGGTAGCACCCGGAAAACCTTGGAACCAGTGTAAGGGTCCAACCCGGGGTCCGGGCCCCCTCACCCCGTCCCTCTCCCGAGGGGAGAGGGGAAGTCGCTCGGGGGAAGCCGCTCGGCTGAGTCTCAACAGTTGAGACAGGGGCTCAGTTGATCGTCAGGGTGCGCCGGCTCGTGACGGGCGGGCTCAGCGCCACTCCCCCGGTGTCCACCAGCGTCGCATTGAGTTGCACGCCTGTCCCCGTACACGGCCCCGGCAGTTGCAGCTCCACTTCCCCACGGCCCTCCACCACCGCGCCCTCCACGTGGCCCGTGCAGCCCGCGCCTCCCGCGAACGTCAGCCGCACGTAGCCCTCATCCAAGGGGCCGCTGCCCACCCGGAAGCCCAGGACGCGCACCTTCACCTTCGAGCCTCGCGCCACGCTCTGGCCGTCCTCCGCTGGCTCCATCCACGTCACCAGCGGACGCCCGTAGTCCAGCGCCGACCAGGCCACCGCGAGCTTCGCCCAGGTGCTCCAGGTCCACCCCATCCGCCTCCACCAGGCCGTGCAGGTTCATCGCCGCCCCCGCCGATGTCCCCGTCCGGCGCGCCACCAGCGCCTGCATCCCCATCGGCGAGCGCGAGCCCACCGTGTCCCCGAAGTACGTGCGATCCTCGAAGCCCTCCGGCGGCACCGGCAGCCGCACGCCCCCCGCGGCCCTCGCCACGTCCATCAGCACCACCCAGCGGCGCTCCGCCCGGTTCGTGAACACCGCGCGCAGCACCGTCGCCGCGGGCAGCTCCGGCGCCCCGATGAAACGCAACTGCCGGCCCTCCAACCCGCCCCCCTCCCGGTTGTTGTAGTTGTAGCGCGCCCCCTCGGGCACCGGCAGGAAGGGCCCGCCCACCACCACCGGCGTGCCTCCCTTCGGATCGAACGGCAGCTTCTGCAGCGTCCGGTGGATGAGCACGCTGGAGGCCGCTCCCGCCGTCGCATCCTCGGACGCGGTGGAGGACGAGGCCGTGATCATCAGCTCGTACGGGCTGCCCTCGAGCCCATGGTGCGCGGGCGCCATCCGCACGCTCACCAGTCCCGGCCCCGGCAGCCCCGCCTGCGTGTCCGTGGTGTGGTCCGCCGGAGTCGTGTTCACCCCCATGCCCAGGCCCAGCGGCACCACGCCGCGCCCCGGCACCCGCACCGCCCCCAGCACCGCCGCGCTGTCCATGTACCCCCGGTAGCTCGGCAGCGCCGGTACCCGCACCGCGAACTGGAAGCCCAGCCCCAGGCGCTGCTCCGCCTGGAAGTCGTGGTCCACCGCCGTGAAGTGCGTCTGGTCCCGGAAGTCCGGCGCGCCCGTCTCCGTCTCCGGCGTCTCCTTCAGCCGGTACTCCACGTCTCGCACCACCGAGGAGCTGAAGGTGCGCAGCAGTGGAATCGTCTGCGCCAGCAACTGCCCCACGTCCACCGCCCCGCCCGACACCAGCGGCAGTGCGTTGAGCGGAATGTCCCCGCCCAGCGCCCACGCCGTCCGCGTGCCACACGCTCCCGCGGCCATCGCCGCCTCCGCGCTCTCGAAATCCCCCGGCGCCGTGCCGCACACGCCCGCCAGCCCCTGCGCCGACACGTCCGTCGCGTTCAGCGTGCTGCCCGGCAGCACCACATAGGCGCCCGCCGGCAGCGTCGCCTCGCGCGCCTGGCCTCCCATCGTGAAGGCCACCCGGCGCTCCGGCCCCGCCAGCAGCGAAGCCGACACCTCCGTCACCGCGTCCGGCGCCGACAGCCCCGCCAGTCCCGCGTGCATGTCCTGGCTCGTGGACATGTTCCGGAAGGTGCCCTTGTACCCGCCGTACCTGTCCGCCGGGTTGCGCCTCAGCGGCAGCGCCAGATCCATCGGGCCTCCCGCGCCCTCGTGCGCCACCGTGAGGTAGCCGAAGTCCTCGTGGAACACGGAGACGCTCCCCGCCTCCGACGGTGCTGTCAGCGCCACCACGCCGCTCGCATCCGTCGTGGCCGTGGCCGTCACCGCCCCCTGCCCATCCGCCACCACCACCACCGCTCCCGCGAGGGGACGGCCCGTCAGCTCGTCCTTCACCACCGCGCGCAGCTTCCCAGGCGCCACCGCCGCCTCCAGCACCGACACGCGCGCCGTGCACGCGGCTCCACCCACCCGCGCCCGCACCGACTCCCGCGGCCCTTCCGTCGCCGCCGACAGCACGAAGGCGGACTCCACGCCCGTGCCGCTTCCCTCCAACGCCACGCTCCCGTCCAGCGCCGTCCACGCCGCGCCCGAGGGCACCACCACCGCCCGCCCCGCCGCGTCCATCGCCAGCACCGAGAAGCGCGCCAGCGTCCCCTCCCGCCCCACCACGAAGTCCGGCGTCACCCGGCACGCCGTCACCGTGCTCGCCTCCGGCGCCGCTCCACACCGCCCGTTGCGGCACACCTGTCCCGATGCCGCGCACTCCGCGTCCGCCGAGCACTGCGCCACCACGCACCGGCTGCTGTCACACCGGCAGCCCAGCGCATTGCCATCGCACTCGGAGATCCGGTGCTCGCCCCGCTTCGCCGCCGTGCAGTCCTCCTGCGTCCGGCAGGCCGCCAGGCAGCGCGACGTCACCGTGTCACAGAAGAACAGCCCGGGATCCGGGCAGTCCTGATCCACCTGGCACGCGCCCGTGGGCGGTGTGTCCACCGGCTCACCGGGCACCAGCGGCGCGGGGACTTCGCAGGCACTCCAGAGGCTCGAGAACGACAAAAGGACGGCAAATAGGGCCAGACGAAGGGGGGGGTTCATCGGCGGCTCCAGTCAGGGGGGCAAGGAAGCGGCTCCCCTTGGCCCTTGTCAAGCGGGGGGCTCGCCTCCTCCCTAGCCAGTTCCATGCCGGGCCCGGATTCCGCGAGGTTGTACGTCCGAATCCCCATCAACCCACGACAGCGCCGCCCTGCATTCCCCGCCCATCACACCTGGCCCCCCTCGAAGAAAGCACGCTCCTCGTGTAACTCCCGGCACGCGTCGTTGCGACCTGACCCGATGACTTCGACATATCCGCGAGTCCGAATCCCGGGCCCCATCCCCTACACGTCGCGGACACCCGAAGCGGGGACCGTCGAGCATCTCTGGGACCGCCTCATCGCACGAGACCTCGTGCGCATCGTCTTCTTCGTCCCTCACGACCACTTCGACATCGCCGCGGGGGTGTCTCATGCCCTCGACCGTTACGTCCGCGCCGTGGAGGGCCGCCCGAGCGCCTTGTCCGAATACACCTGCTGCGACTGGGAGCCCTCGAAGCTCGGGGAGCGGGGTTGGGAGCTCATTCGGGCCACCCTCGCGCCCCGGGAGCGCCGGTATGCCGATGACTACACGCGCGACGAGGCCTTCTACCCCCTGAAGGAAGGTGCGGATCCCTACTTCGGCCTCTACGGCGAACAGGACAGCGGCTACTCCTTCACCTACCACGCCCGGATTCCCTGGCGCGAAGCCCCTCCCAGCCGGGCCAGCGTCCTCCGCGCCACCCTTCCCACCGAGTACCTCGAGGAGAAGGGGGCCGGCTTCGTGCGCGAGCTCGCCCTCGACATGGCGTCCCGGCTCCCCTTCGCTTCCGGGCATGCGGGGCTCGCACTCGATGTCGCGCCTTCAAGGTTGGCCCGCCTCGATACCCTGCGCCCCATCATCTTCCGTCATCCCGGTTTCGATCTTCGCGACGCCGGCATTCGCAACGAGCTGAACACCCGGGTGGACGGCGTCCACTGGATGAATTTCCTCGGGCAGCCCGTGCTGGGTGAGTTGGGCGGTGCCACCGGCCTTCGCGCCCGGCTCCAGTCCCCCTCCACCGACGTGCGGCCACTGGACGGCGAGCGCCTTGTCGTGACCCTGGGGCCCGAGCCCGAAGCGGGAGACCTGACCCAGGGCCAGCCGCTCCCCGCCTACCGCGAGCTCGCGCGGGTGCTGGAGCCGTGGCAGGAGCCATTCCCCTGGGGCCACCTCCGGAAACAGGGCAAAGCCACCGAGGAAGAGGAGTGGCGCCGCTGGTGGCGCAGGTTCCTCGACTGACGACCCCGCAGGGAGAGCGAGGCGGCAAGCACCCTCCCACCCGCGACATCGCCGCCCTACATTCCTCCGTTGGCATTCCCCACGCCCCGGCCGATGATTGGTCCCACATGGCCCGGCGCGATCCGCAGACCCTCGACCAGCTCCTCCCTCGTGTCCTGGCCCGACTGGCCGAACAGTCCGGGAAGGGCCGCGCCCTCGTCCCGGTTTGGAACGCCTCGGTGGGCGCCCATATCGCCAAACACACCCGGCCCCACACCCTCGAAGGAGGCACCCTCGTGGTCACCGTGGCCAGCGCCGAGTGGGCGCACACCCTGTCGCGTCAGGAAGCCTCCCTGCTCGAGCAGCTCAACACCCGGCTCGGCGCCGGTGCCGTCACCGCCCTCGTCTTCCGGCTCGACTAGCGATGCTCGCCCTCGCCCTCAGCGTCCTCCTGGCCGCCTCCCCCACGCCCACTGCCATGGAGCAGCAGGCCTCGCACTACGTCCTCCAGGAGTTCGAGCGCGTGGGCCGGCGCACTCCCCAGGTCGACCCCGCCCTCACCCAGGCCGCGCGCAAGCTCGCCCGTGAGGCGCTCGACGACAGCCCCTCCGGTGCCGTGGAGCTGCTCGCCCTCACCGAGGCCATCAGCGACGCCGGCGGCGCCGACCCCAGCCCCCGCTCCTATGTCATCCGCGCCTCCGTGCGGGACCACGCCGTGGGCACCCTGCTCGACCGCAAGGATCTCAACCAGGAGCCCGCCTCCCACGTGGGCGTGGGCGTCGCCGTGGACGGGGAGCGCGCCGCCCTCGTCGTGCTGCTCGCCGAGCGCAAGGCCACCCTCCAGCGCTTCCCCCGCACCCTCGACAAGTCCGGCACCGGCCAGAGCCTGTGCGGCCAGCTCGAGCAGCCCCTGCGCTGGTCCGAGGTCTACGTCACCCTCCCCGAGGGCCGCGTGGAGCGCCCCCCGCTCACCCGCGAGTCCGGCCCCTCCTTCTGCACCCGCCTGCTCTTCCCCTCCGAGGGCCGCTACACCGTGGAGATCATCGGCCGCGGCACGCGCGGGCCCGAGGTGGCCGCCCTCTTCCTCGTGGACGTGGGCGCCCACAGGAAGCGCGGCGAGCGCGAGCGGCTCATCGAGCCCACCACCGTGGAAGAGGCCCGCGTGGCGGTGCTCTCGCGCATCAACGCCCTGCGCCGCGCCCATGGCGTGCAGCAGCTCGTGCTCGACGACACCCTCAACGCCGTGGCCCAGGCCTACAGCGAGCGCATGGCCCGCGAGGGCTTCTTCGCCCACGTGGCCCCGGACGGCTCGGACCTGCGCGGCCGCCTGGCCTCCGCCGGCTCCCAGTACCGCACCGCCGGCGAGAACCTCGGCATGGCCTCCGGGCCGCTCTCCGCCCACTTCGGCATCGAGCACAGCCCCGGCCACCGCAACAACCTGCTCGGCACGCAGTTCACCCATGCCGGCATCGGCGTCACCTTCCAGAAGGTGGACGGGCGCGACCAGGTCCTCCTCACCGAGGTCTTCTCCTCCACCGTCACCCCGGTGGCCGCCGCCGCCGCCGCGAGGGATCCCCGCGAGGAGGCCTATCAGGCCCTCGCCACCCACCGCGCCTCACGCCGCCTGCCGCCGCTGCAGCGCAACCCCGTGCTGGAGCAGATCGCCCTGGACCATGCCCGGCGCGCCCTCGAGCTGGACCAGCCCAAGGTGCAACTGCCCGGCTCCAAGGTGCACGACCGCGTCTTCTCCGCCCTCGACACGGCGAAGAGCGCCTCGGTGGATTTCTATGTGGCGGAGAGCCCCGCCCTGCTCCCGGATTCCAAGAGTCTGGGAGACCGCAAGAACACCCAGGTCGGCGTGGGCGCCGTCCGCGGGGACTCGCGAACCTACGGCAAGGGGCAGTACTGGATGGTCATCATCTACGCCGCCACCCGCTGAGTGGGGCTCCCGGCCAGCCGCCGGGAGCCCATCCGCACGTGACGGCATGCCGCCTCAGATGGCGCGGCGCTGCGTGGCGTACGCCTCGATCCCCATCTGCGGCGGCGCCACCTGCTGGTTCATCTGGCACTTCACGCAGGTGAAGGACTGCCAACCACGGCGCACCGCCTCGTCGAGGCAGTTGTCGTAGTAGTTGCAGTTGAGGTTGCGGTGCGTCTCGACACCGGCCCGCTTCGGGCCAGCCTCGGGGTTGATGGTCTGCGGCAGATCAGTCGGACACGGCTTCAGCATGGAACGGAGCCCTCCCTCTACGGCTGTTTCCCCCCCGAACGCATGGGGCCAACCTCGGCCCGGAACGCGCGGTCACCTCGTCGGCAACCTTCCAGGTCATGCGGCTGACACGGCCGCGCAACCTAAGAAGCGCCCCCTTTTGACGCAACGGGCCAGGACCGTTTACGCCCACTACCACTCATTTCTCGGATTCCGGCAGCCAATGAATTGACAGCTGCCGAACAACCGGTCCTGTCGTCGCGGGGGCCGATCTAGGGCTTGTCGGCCCGGCTGTCAAACCGCACCCTGAGCAAGCGCTTTCTGACCCGGTGAGTGGATGTAGGGTGGGAATGGGTGCACGAGGCCCGAGGTTCTCCGCCCCTTCGCTCGGGCGACGAGGCGAAAAGGAGATGCACATGCGGCGGTGGACCGGAGCTGGACTCCTCACGGTGGTGGTGGGCGCGGGGGCGTGGGCACAGTCCCCCGAGACGCTGGAGGCGGTCCGGCTGCACCGCGCCGAGGCCCGGAGCCTGGCCCGGCAGGACCTCCAGAGTTGTATGAGCAGCAAGTGCCCGGACGCGGGCCGCATCGCCCTGCTGGCCGGAACGCTGGCGCTCGCCGAGGGGGATGTGGCGGAGGCGCGCACCCTGCTGACGGGGGCGTCGGTGGCCGAGCCGCTCCAGCCCTACCTGGCCTACTACCAGGGACAAGCGCACTTCTACGCGGGAGACGCGGCGGCGGCGGCGGAGGCCTTCGGGCGGGCGGTGGACAAGGGCCCCGCGGCGCTGACGTCCCGGGCGAGGGCCCGGCTGGGCGAGTCGCTGCTGGCCGCGGGCAAGGCGAAGGAGGCCGCCCCGGCGCTGGAGACGGCCGCCACCGAGGAGCCCTCGGCGGAGCTGCTCTACCAGCGCGCCCAGGCACGGCGGGCCACGGGCAATGCCACGGGCGAGCACGCGGACCTGAAGGCGGTGGCGCTGCGCTACCCCACCCACCCGTACGCGGACGAGGCGCTGGCGGCGCTGGAGGCGCGGAAGCCGGCGCTGAAGCTGACGCTGGGCGAGCACCTGCAGCGGGCGCGCGGGCTGCTGGAGGCCGGCGCGGCGAAGCGCACGCTGGAGGAGCTGGAGAAGGCCGAGGCGGCGAAGCTGGCGCGCACGAAGCAGGACAAGGCGCAGGTGGCACTGGTGCGCGCCCAGGCCCTCTACGCCACCGGGAAGCGCGAGGAGGCGGAGCAGGCGCTGGCCGTGGCGCGCCAGGGGCCTCCCGCGGTGGCCGCCGAGGCCGCCTACGTCACCGCGCGCCGCGCGCTCAAGAGCGACAACACCAAGGCCCGCGAGCTGATGGCCTCGGTGGAGAAGACCTGGCCCAAGGAGAGCGTGGCCGACGATGCGGGCTTCTACGTGGGCTGGTTGGATTTGCAGGAGGGGCACTTCGAGGAGGCGGTGAAGTCCTTCACGGCCTTCGATCAGCGGCACGCGCGCTCGCGGAAGCGGGACGAGGCGATGTGGTACCGGGCGCTGGCGCACATCCGGCTGGAGCAGTACGGCAAGGCGCGCGAGGTGCTCGGCACGCTGGCGGACACCTTCTCGCGCAGCAGCCTGGTGCCGCAGGCGCGCTACTGGGCGGCGCGCAGCCAGGAGCTGGAGGGCGCCAAGGCGGACGTCACCGGGCCCGCGTACGAGACCGTCATCACCACGGCGCCCAATTCGTACTACGCGCTGCTGGCCTCGGAGCGGCTGCGCGCGCTGGGCCGCCAGCCGCCCGCGAAGTTCCCCGAGGCGCCCAAGCATCTGGAGACGGGCGAGGTGCCGCCGGAGCTGAAGCTGGCGGTGGCGCTCACCGGGGCGGGCCTCTTCCGTGACGCGGCCGAGGAGGTGCAGGCGCGCACCTCGCGCATCCGCAACCAGGAGCAGGCGATGACGTTCGCACACGCGCTGCTGCGGCTGGGCGAGTACGGGCACGCGCACGCGGTGGCGGCGCGGCACCTGTGGGGCCGGGCCTTCGGCGCGCGGGTGCCCGAAGCGCTCGCGGCCTTCTACCCGCGCGCCTTCGCCAACGCGGTGGAGAGCGAGGCCACGCGCTACCAGGTGAGCCCCTTCCTGGTGTGGGCCATCATGCGCCGCGAGAGCGCCTTCCGTCCCGAGGTGGCCAGCGCCGCCGACGCGCGCGGGCTGATGCAGGTGATTCCGCCCACGGCCCGGGCCATCGCGAAGAAGCTCTCTGAGCCGGAGCCGGCGCCCGCGGAGCTGTTCTCGCCCTCGCTGAGCATCCGGTACGGCGCGTGGTACCTGTCGCAACTCATGAAGCGCTTCTCGCACCCGGCGCTCGCGGCGGCGGCCTACAACGCGGGGCCGGACGCGGCGGTGAAGTGGGTGAAGGAGAAGGGCGCGCTCCCGTTGGACTTGTTCGTCGAGGAGATTCCGTTCCGCGAGACGCGCGGGTACGTGAAGCAGGTGCTGGCGGACCTGTACCTCTACCAGTCCTTCTACGGGAAGGAGGCCGCGACGCAGCGGCTGTCCCTCACCGTGCCCTCCCCCGCCACCGAGGGTGTAAGCTTCTGAGCCGCACCCTCTCCTGACCGCGCAACCCTCCCTCTCCCCTCGGGAGAGGGCCGGGGTGAGGGCATGGAGCCCTCGGGTTGGACCCCTGAGCCGTGACACGGACTGACGAAGACACGGTCTCTGGCCTCCTGCACTGGTTCGCGAAGAAGGGCGCGCGCCTGCCCGCGCTCGCCATCCGCCACCACGAGGACGGCCAGCGCAGTGCCTACGCGCGGGCGCACATTCCGGCCGGAGCACGCATCCTGGAGGTACCGCGCCGGCTCTTCTTCTCCGAGGAGCTGGCGAAGGACTCCGAGCTCGGCCAGCGGATTGCCGACGCGGGCGTCGAGCTCCTCGACGAGCAGTCCTGGCTCGCCGCCTTCCTGCTCCAGGAGAAGCACGTGGCGGGCTCATTCTGGGCGCCCTACCTCGCCACGCTGCCGGACTCCCTTCACCACCTGCCGTTCTTCTTCAAGCCGGAGCAGCTCGCGCTCCTCGCCGGCTCGTCCGCCCAACGGCGGCTCGAGGTGCAGCGCCGGTCCATCGTCCTGGACTACGAGCACCTCTGCCGGCACGTCCCCGGGTTCGAGCGGTATGGCCTGCCCGCGTTCAGCTGGGCGCGGCTCACGGTCCTCACGCGCGTGTTCCGGCTCACCGTCCAGGGCAAGCGGACACGGGCCATCGTGCCGGTGGCGGACCTTTTCGATCACCGGCGGCCGAGCGAGGCGCGCTGGACCTATGACGAGGCGAGGAAGGCCTTCACCCTCACCGCGCTCCAGGACCTGAGGCCGGGGGATCCCATCCACGTCAGCTACGGGAGGAAGGGCAACACCGACCTCTTCGTCACCTACGGATTCTGCCTCGAGGAGAACGAGGACGACACGGCGGAAGTCATCGTGCCCGCCGTCCCAGCGGAGCACCGGCTTGCCCGCGAGGCGCATGCGCTCCAGGGCCTGGACAAGGGCTTCCGCATCCCCGCGCGCTATGACGCGGAGGAGACCCGGCGGCTCTTCTCCTTCCTGCGTGTCGCCTGCGTCCAGGAGGGAGAGCAGCCGGAGCTGGTCTCCGAGCCCCTCACCCCGGGAGAGGTGGCCCCCGTGAGCGCGAGGAACGAGGCGGCCGTGCTGCGGGCGCTGGCCGCCGCCTGCGAGGAAGCACTCCGCCGCTTCGAGACGACGCTGGAGCAGGACGAGGCGCTGCTGCGCGAGCCCGGGCTGACGGACACCGTCCACACCTGCCTGCTGCTGCGGCGCGGAGAGAAGCGGGTGCTGCACGCGTGGCGGTCGCTCGCCGGCACGGCCCTGCCGCTGCTGCAAAAGGCCTCACGGTCCGACCCTCCCATGGCAAGGGCCGGCGCGGGCCGGTTCGCCAGCCTCCTGACCCCCTCCCCTCCGCCCGAACCGCTTCAGGGTCCGTCCCTCGTGGCGGACAGCCGCGACTATCTGCAAGGAGTCGTCTGGGAGCTCGTCCACCCCTGAAGGCCAGGGCTCGCGGACTCTGAGAAACCACGGAAGAAGACCTTTATCTGTCTTCAGACAAGGAGGGCGTCCATCTCCCGACGGGCATCCCGCGCCCATGTCCGTTCCCGAGCTGATGGGCAGATGGACTGCTCAACCCTCCGGACACACGTATCCCATGCAGATAGCTTGCGCTGGCTGTCATTGGACTCACGCGTGGGGGGCTTTCCATGTACCGCTCGATATTGCTGTCTCTTGCCGTCGCCATCAGCATCGCCGGGTGCAACGTTCCGGACGAGGGGGTGCAGGACGTCCCGGCTCCGCAGGGCACCCAGGAGGAGGCTCGGCCCGAGGAGGCCAGCCAGGATGGCGAGGTCTCCGCACAGGCCGGAACCTGTCACGCGGGGTGGCGGGCCGGCCAGTACTGCAACTGGAACTCGGACTGCGGCAAGTACTGCAGTACGGGCCCGAAGTATGGCCAGTACTGCAACGGGAACTCGGATTGCGGCAGGGCGTGCGCGGGTGGCTCCCGGTATGGCTATTCCTGCTTCTACAACTCGGATTGCCCTGGCTCCTACTGCTTGAGCTCGACTTGCGTGCAAGCGTACTGCTTGTAACCGGGCCGCGATGAGCCCAGCACAGAGCCGCGCTCTCGCATGCGCGGCTCCGTGTCATCACTCACAGCGTGACGTTCACCTGGTACTCGCCGTCTCCGCCGGACTTCGCGGTCCCGGTGATGGTGGTGCTGCCCGCCTTGCGCCGCACCTTGCCCGTCCCATCGTCCTCGATCTGCCCGGTCATGCTCAGGTTCAGGGTGACCTCGCCCTCGAGCTCCCCCTCCATCTGGAAAGTGCCCACGAGCGTTCCCGTGAACGTGCCGTTGGGGATGTTGCGCAGCGAGAGCACCAGCTCCGGCTGCATCGTCGTGTCGGTGGACGTCTGGTAGGTGAGCTCCACCGGCTCCTCACCCTCGGCCGGGGTGACCTCGCCGTCCGAGTAGGTGACCATCCCGACGCGCAGGCGCATGCCCTTGTTCGAGGACGAGCCCTGATCCACCTGCCCACTGATGGTCAGCGTTCCCTCGGCGTCTCCATTGGCCGTCTGGGGAGGGATGTTCGCGCTCGAGGCGGCGTTGAAGCCCGCGAAGCCGAGCTGCAGGGACTTCTCGACGGACTTGTCGAGCCCGAGGTACGCGCGGCGGGCCTGCTCATCGGAGCTGACCTCGTCGCCGCAGCCCGGCAGGACCGCGGCGAGGAGGGACACCGCCACGAGAGAGACAACACGAAGGGAAGGAAGGTGCATGGCCCTGGTGTATCAACACGCGGAGCCGGGACTCCACCCGGAGCCCGGCCCTGGCGTTGAAGCAAGCCCCTGTTCCCCTCCCGGCTACAGCTCCACGGGGAGCGCGCACAGCTCCCGGTTGAGCGGGATGCGCGCCTCCCAGGTGGGCTGGGTGCCCTTCGCGGGCCGCACGTGCGGGAAGCGGCGCAGAAGCGTCTCGAAGAAGACCTGGGCCTCCAACCGCGCCAGCGCCGCGCCCAGGCAGTAGAACGAGCCGAAGCCGAACGCCACGTGCTTGTTCGCCCTGCGGGTGATGTCGAACCGGTCCGGATCGGCGAACACCGCCGGATCACGGTTCGCCGCGGCCAGCGCCAGGTACACCATCTGGTACTGCTGTATCGCCTGCCCGCCAATCTCCGCCGGCGCCACCGTGAGCCGGGTGATGAAGCCCACCACGTCGCCGTAGCGCAGGAACTCCTCCACCGCATTGGGAATGAGCGAGGCGTCCTCACGCAGCCGCGCGAGCTGCTCCGGGTGCTCGAACAGCAGCGTCATGCCCTTGCTGATGAGCCGCGCCGTGGTCTCGTGGCCCGCGAACAGCAGCAGCACGCAGTTGGAGAGGATCTCCTCCTCGCTCACCAGGCCCTCGGCCTGGGCGCGCACGAAGACCTCGAGGATGTTCTCGCGCGGGGCCCGGCGATGCTGGGCGAGCACGCCACGCATGTACTCCATCATCTCCATCACGCTCTTCTGGCTCCGCAGGAGCTGCTGGACGTCGAAGGCGCTGAAGATGGCCGTCAGGTCCCTCGACCAGCGCTGGAGCATGTACTCGTCGGTGAGGGGCACCCCGAGCATCTCCGCGATGACGCTCGAGGGCAGCGGAATGGCGAGCTCCTGCACCAGCTCCACGGAGCCCTTGCGCCCGGCGGCGTCGAGCAACGTGTCGGTGATGGATTGGATTTGCGGCCGGAGGTTCTCCACGGTCCGCGGGGTGAAGTAGCGCTTGAGCAGCGATTGGAAGCGGACGTGGCCCTCGTGGGTGGTGTGCCCCATCCACATGTTGACGGCGTCGCGCAGCGGCATGAGCTGCTTGCGAGCCTCCTCGGGGAGGCGATCGAACTGCACCATCATCGGTCCGGCGACCAGGCGGTCATCCCTCAGCGCGGTGGCGATGTCCGCGTGGCGGGTGAGGAACCAGCCCTGAAGCTGTGGGCTCCAATGAATGGGCTGCCCGGCGCGGAGCCGGTGGTAGAGCGGATGCGCGTCCTGGGCCGCCGCGGGGGTGAGGAGATCGAACTCGAGGGCTTGAGGAGTGGTTGCCTGGCTCATGGGCACCAGTTGACACCAAACCGGCCCCGCCTGTGTCTGTCACGGTTGAGTCACAACCCCCTCCCTCGGGGACTCATCGGTTTTCCCGAAGGAACCGCGCTTTTTTATCTGGTTTCCGAGAATTCGGCTCGGAATTACCCATAGGCGGACAACGGGCAATTCCGCTCGATGACGACGCCGAGACCGGCCCCGCACCGCCCCCGCTCATGTACGACCGAGACCTCGACGCCCCCGCTGCTGGCAGCACTCCCGGCCCCCCCGGCACGCCGTCCCCCGAGGTGCTCGAGCACCTCCTCTCCGAGCTCGCCCACACCGCGGGCGTCGAGCCGGGCGGCAACACCGCGCACGCCGCGCTCCTCGATGCCTCGCGCCAGTGCTCCGGCTCCCTCGAGGAGACGTGGAGCCAGCGCCTCCAGCACGCGGGGCAGTCGCTCGGCCTCACCCTCACCACCCTGCAACGGTCAACCGAGGACGTCCTGAGCGAGGGCAGCCGCCAGGGGCCGCTCGCCACCGTGTGCTTCCCGGAGCAGGGCGCCCGGTGGGTGCTGCTCGCCGCGTGGGTGGGCCCCCGCGTTCAGGTGCGCTCCAACCTGATCGCCGGGGGGGAGGCGTGGATGGAGCGCGAGGAGCTCTCCCGGCTGCTCGCGCCCTTCGCGGCGCAGCCCCTCACGTGGATGCTCGCCGAGGAGGCCGAGCCCATCCACGTCCTGCGCGGCGGTGAGGGCGCCTCGCCCACGCCCCTCTCCCCGTTCGCCCGGCTGCGCGCGCTGATGCACCTGGAGGCCGCGGACGTGCGCGCCGTGGTCATGTACGCGGTGGGCGTCGGGCTCTTCGCGCTGACCACGCCCATCGCCGTCCAGTCGCTGGTCAACACCGTGGCGTTCGGCGCCCTGCTCCAGCCCCTGGTGGTGCTCAGCATCCTGCTGCTCGGCGGCCTCGTGTTCGCCGGCGGCCTGCGCGCCATGCAGCACTGGGTGGTGGAGATCCTCCAGCAGCGCCTGTTCATCCGCGTCGTCAGCGATCTCAGCCACCGGCTGCCGCGCGTCCAGGCGCGGGCCCTGGATCGCGCCCACGGGCCCGAGCTCGTCAACCGCTTCTTCGACGTGGTCACCGTCCAGAAGGCCAGCTCCACGCTGCTGCTCGAGGGCCTCTCCGTGGTGCTCCAGACGGGCATCGGCCTGCTGATGCTCGCCTTCTACCACCCGCTGCTGCTGGCCTTCGATGTCCTCCTGCTGCTCGCCCTGACCGGCATCATCTTCGGCTACGGGCACCCGGCCGCCGCGGCCGGCCTCAAGGAGTCCAAGGCCAAGTACGCCGTGGCGGCCTGGCTCCAGGAGCTGGCGCGCCACTCCATCACCTTCCGCCAGCGCGGCGGGAGCGCCCACGCCCTGCGCCGCTCCGACGAGCTCGCCCGCGACTACCTCGGCGCCCGCCGCAAGCACTTCAAGTACCTCTTCCGGCAGATCCTCGGGGCGCTCGGCCTCCAGGCGGTGGCCAGCGCGCTGCTGCTCGGGCTGGGTGGCTGGCTCGTCATCAACCGCCAGCTCACCCTCGGCCAGCTCGTCGCCGCCGAGCTGATCGTCACCGCGGTGGTGGCATCCATCGCCAAGTTCGGCAAGCACCTGGAGGCCTGGTACGACCTGCTCGCCTCCATGGACAAGCTGGGCCAGCTCGTGGACCTGCCCCTGGAGCAGGACACCGGCGAGAGCGTCCCGCCCCGCTCCGGCCCCGCCGCCCTGGCGCTGCACGGCCTGGAGTTCCACTACCGCGAGGACGCCCCCGTGCTGAGCGGTGTCAGCCTCGAGGTGCGGGCCGGAGAGTCGGTGGCCATCACCGGCGCCACCGCCGGCGGCAAGAGCACCCTGGTGGATCTCCTCTACGGACTGCGCGCCCCCTTCCGCGGCCGCATCCTCCTGGACGGCTCCGACCTGAGGGATCTCTCGCTCGCCTCGCTGCGCCGCGACGTCGTCATCGTCAAGGCTCCGGAGATCTTCGCCGGCACACTCGTGGACAACGTCCGCCTGGGCCAGCCGGAGCTGCCGCTGCACGAGGTCCGCCGGGTGCTCGAGGCCGCGGGCCTGGGAGAGACGCTCGCCCGGCTCCCGGACGGCCTCCAGACGGAGCTCGCCACCGGCGGCCTTCCCCTGTCCTCGGGGCAGGTGGCGCTGCTGCACCTGGCGCGTGCGCTCGCGCTCCGCCCGCGCCTGCTCGTCCTGGACGAGGTGCTGGACACGCTCGACCCGCGGGCACGCGACCACGTGCTCCAGACGTTGATGGCCGGGGACGCGCCCTGGACCCTGATCCTCATCACCCGCAACCCCGAGCTGATCGGCCGCTGCACGCGTGCCTACGAGCTCACCGGCGGCCAGCTCCGCCCACTCGGCCCCGCCCAGCCTCCCCGCGTCGCCAACCTCTCCTGAGTCCGGAACCCAGACCATGACGATGCCCTCCTCGCCCAACAGTGGTCCTTCCGCGGAGCTCCCCGCCATGCGCCTCGTGCGGCACTCGACGCAGGTGGCGCGCACCGTGGCGCGGCTCCTCCTGCTCGCCCTGCTGCTCGCCGCGCTCGGGCTGCTGCTGGCTCCCTGGCAGCAGAACGTCACCGGCCAGGGCCGTGTCATCGCCTACGCGCCCCTGGAGCGACAGCAGTCCGTCCAGGCCCCCATCGCCGGGCGCATCACCCACTGGGCCGTCCAGGAGGGCTCGCGCGTGAAGGAGGGAGACCTGATCGTCGAGCTTCTCCGACAACGACGCGGACCTGATGTCGCGCCTGCAGGAGCAGCGCACCGCCATCGAGGCCCGCATCAGCGCCGCCCAGAGCCAGATGCTCGCCTACGAGTCCCGCGTGGACGCCCTGCGCGCCTCGCGCTCGTCGAGCATCGAGGCGGCCGGCTCGCGCGTGCGCATGGTGCAGGAGCGCATCCGCTCCGCCGAGCAGTCCCTCGCCGCGGCCGAGGCGGCCCGCGAGACGGCGCGCCTCAACCTGGAGCGGCAGCGCACCCTCCACAAGGACGGCCTGACCGCCACCCGCAGCCTGGAGCTCGCCCAGCTCGAGCTCACCAAGGCCACCACCGATGCCGAGAGCGCCCGCGCCAGCCTGAGCGCCGCCCAGAATGAGCTCGGGGCGCTCGGCTCCGATCGTCAGCGCATCCAGACCGATGCCGATGCCCACATCAACGATGGCCTCGCCAAGTACGAGTACGCCCGGGCCGACCTCGCCAAGGAGCGCATCGAGCTGGCGAAGCTGGAGAGCACCATGGCCCGCCAGTCCACCCAGCAGGTGCGGGCGCCTCGCGCCGGAACCATCCTGCGGCTGGTGGCCCGCCAGGGCGCCGAGGTGGTCAAGGCCGGCGACACCCTCGCCCTCCTGGTGCCCGACACCAACGCCAGCGCCGTCGAGCTCTACGTCCACGGCAACGACGCCCCGCTCATCTCCCCGGGCCGCCACGTGCGCCTCCAGTTCGAGGGCTGGCCCGCCGTCCAGTTCGCCGGCTGGCCCTCGGTGGCCGTGGGCACCTTCGGCGGCACCGTGGCCTTCGTCGACGCGGCCGATGACGGGCGTGGCAGGTTCCGCATCGTCGTGGTGCCCGACAAGACCGAGGAGTGGCCCTCCGGCCGCTTCCTCCGCCAGGGCGTGCGCGCCAACGGGTGGATCCTCCTCGACGAGGTCCGCCTCGGCTACGAGATGTGGCGCCAGTTCAACGGCTTCCCCCCTGCCCTCTCCTCCGAGGAGGGCGGCACCTTGAAGTCCGGCGGCAAGTCCGAGGACAAGGCGGACGGCAAGGACGACGGCTCGGAGGGGAAGTCTTGAACCCGCCGCGTCCGTGCTCTGCCGCGTGGGGGTTGCTGGCCGTGCTGCTGGTCGTGACGGGCGCCCCCCCGCTCGCGCGAGCCGCCAACCCGTCCCCGCTCACGCTCGAGGAAGTGCTCGGCTCCGTGCGCGAGCAGCACCCTCAAATGGAGGCGGCCCGGCAGGGCGTGGCCACCGCCGAGGCCGAGCTGCTGTCCGCGCAGGGCGGCTTCGACACCGTCGTGAAGGCCAAGGGCCTCTACGTTCCCTTCAGCTACTACCCTCACGAGCGTTTGGATGCGGTCATCGAGCAGCCCACCCCGCTGTGGGGCACGCGCCTCTTCGCCGGCTACCGCCTGGGACAGGGCTCGTTCCCCACGTACTACGGCCAGTACGAGACGCTCAGTGACGGCGAGGTGCGGGCCGGCCTCGAAATCCCCCTGTGGCGCAATGGCACCATCGACAAGCGCCGGGCCGACATCACCAAGGCGCGCCTGCGGCACGAGATGGCTGGCGTCTCGCTCACGGGCGAGCGGCTCGAGCTGCAGCGCGAGGCCGCCTACCACTATTGGGACTGGGTCGCCGCCGGCAGGCAGCTCGGCATCGCCCAGGCCCAGCTCGCGCTGGCCGTCACCCGCCACGAGCAGCTCGCCCGCCGCGCCGCCGCGGGCGACATCCCTCAAATCGAGCACACCGAGAACGAGCGGGTGCTGCTGGAGCGCGAGGCCGATCTGATCTCCGCCCGGCGCAAGTTGGAGCAGGCCGCGCTCAAACTCTCGCTCTACCTGCGTGACGCCGGCGGCGATCCGTTCGTCGTGCCGCCCTCGCGCCTGCCCGGTGGCCTGCCCGTCCCCGACGCCGTGCTCGATGCCCGGCTGGAGGCGCAATTGGAGCAGGCGCTGCGGCAGCGGCTCGAGCTGCGTGAGCTGGCGCTCCAGCGCGAGCTGTTCCGGGTCGACACCGAGCTGGCTCGCAACCAGGCGGCTCCAGCCGTGGATCTCGGCGTGGCCGTGGCGCGCGACCTGGGCTCGGGGCCCGCGAACCTGCGGCCCACCGAGCTGCAGGCCTCGCTCACGCTCGACATTCCCCTCCAGGCCCGGGGAGCCCGGGGCCAGCGCCAGGCCGCCGAGGCCAAACGGGCCGCCGTGGAGGCGAAGTCCCGGCTGGCGCGGGACAAGATCGCCACCGAGGTCCGGGACACGCTCTCGGCCCTGCACGCCGCCTACGAGCGGGTGGGACTCGCCCGGAGTGCCGCGGACGTGGCGCGCCGGCTCGCCCGGGGCGAGCTGACGCGCTTCGAGCAGGGCGCCACCAGCCTCCTGCTCGTCAACCTCCGGGAGCAGGCCGCCGCCGACGCGGAGCTGGAGGAGCTCAAGGCCCTGGTGGACTACCACCGCGCGGTGATCGATCTGCGCGCCACCACGGCCGCGCTCGAGCCCTCCCCCGGGCCCGAGGAGCGATGAGGACCGGCTACAGCCGGGTCAGCGTGAAGTCATCCACCTGGATGAATGAGTCGGCACCGGGCGCCCAATAGCCCGCGAACACACTCACGGTCGTGTTCGAGCCGGAGTTGAACGTGACCGACCGGGACGTGTAGTCGGGCAGGAAGCCGTAGTTGAGCTCGCTGATGATGGTGCCCGGCACCGTGCAGACGCCGAAGTAGCCTCCGACGACGTTGGCCGAGCTGCGAATCCAGGCCGTCAGGACGTAGTTCGTGTTCGGGGTGACCGCCACATCCTGCTTGAGGGCGTTCCAGTTGCTCGACGAGGTGCGGATCCACCCGTTGTTGGCGCCGCCGTGCGCGAAGCCCAGTCCCCGGTCGATGCCCTTGGTGTCGGTTCCCTGCACGTACCAGGGGAAGGACACGGTGCCGCTCGTCTGGTTCTCGAACCCCGAGTCCTGGAGGAGCCCGGGCGTGACGGACCTCGCGTGGTAGACGGCCAGCTCTCCGATGGACGTGAAATGAGAGCTGCCGCCCGGAGTGCCGATGACGCGGACGCCATCACCCCAGGTGTCGTTGAACACGAACGTGTACGTCCTGTTGGCCCCCGCGGCGGAGGTGAGCGGGTAATGGGGAGAGGTCCGCAGGTTGGTGACGTTGATCCACTTGCCGTTCTGCCGCACCTGCACCCAGAGGTTGCCGCTGAACCAGCCGCCGTCGGTGAACATGCCACCGGTCGTGTAGCTCACCTTGTTCAGGTTGTAGTGGCGCGGCCACGTGTACCCCCACCAATCCAGCGTCTTGTTCTCCTGATCCCAACTGTCCTCGTTGTCGTTGAGGTAGCCGTTGTTCAACCAGGCCAGGTTGCCGAAGTGCGCCGACTTCTCGATGGCCCGTGTCCCATTGGCGGGGACAGCGAGGTTCGCCGTGTCGCTCTTCGCGTTGGAGGGCGTCGTCGCCACCCGGGGCTCCACCACCAGCTTGCGCAGCGAGAAGTTGTAGTTCTCCAGCCCGCCCATGAAGGTGTTGGACTGCACGTACATCGTCTTGCCGTCGGTGCTGATGAACTTGGACGGAATCGTCGCGGAGTAACCGCCGTTCTTCGTGTCCGTCCACGGATAGCCGCCGTAATCCTTGCTCAGGAACTTCTTCCACGGGCCCCACGGCGCCGGCGCCTCGTAGAACTCGAACGTGTACTCGGTCCAGGACGTGTAGAGGTAGCGGTTGAGCGCCTTGTTGTAGACGACGCTCCCCTGCGAGAGCACTGAGAGATCTCGCGGCTGGCCGTACGGCGCCCGGGTGCTCACGTAGAGGCGCCGGTCATCCTGCAGCACGGGCTTGCGCAGGTGGATGTCCGAGCTTCCACGTGGCGTTCCCATTCAGATCGCCCGTGTAGAACTGCCAGGTGGCCCGGTTCTGGATGCTCGTCTTCGGCACTCGCGCCAGGAAGAGCTTCGTCGGGTCCGCCACCGTGTTGTCGAACGAGTCGCGCCAGTTGTAGTCGAGCCCGTACGCATACACATAGCCGTCGAACGTGTTCCAGGCGTTGTTCCTGCCGTAGTCCAGGAACATGATCGTCGTGAACACGTAATCGCCAAACATCGGCGCCGACGTGTTCCATGTCCACGTCGCTCCACGGTCCGTCGACTTCGCGATCGTCGCGTTCGGCGCGTCGTTGAAGTCCCACGCCAGATCCTGGACCGCCATGTACAGCGCGCCGTCCACGCACACCATGCCCGTCGGCTTGCGGTTGTACTCGCCCGCCTTCCACGTCTGGCTGATCCGCGTCGTCAGCGTCGTGCCCGTCAGGCTTCCGGGCAGTCCCTGGATCCGGCTCACCGCGATGTCGTAGACGGGGTTTGGCCGGGGCTCCACCATCGTGAAGCCGCGTCCGTCCCCGTTCGCCGCGTACAGATGGCCGTCATCCGACCAGCACGACGGCCAGAGATCTCCGTCCGACACCGAGCTCAACGAGTCCGCTGACTCGATGTGCACCGTGGAGAAGAACGTGCTGTCCTGGGGAACGATCGCCCGCGCCGCCCCAGCAGGCAGCACCAGGAACAACCCCGCCGCGGCCAGACCCATCCGCCCGAACGCCCTCCTGCATTCATTCATCCGAGTTCTCCACCGGCTCTCCGCGCCCACCGCGCGATTGAACGACTCAATCCGAGGAGGGATGAAATGCCCCGCCGTCCCAGGAAATGATTTCCGGGTAATAGTCGGGCTTTTCGGGAGCGCTCTCCCGGCTCCCTGGACAGCCCCCCGGTCCGAGGCAGCCTCGGCGCACCGCGTTGTCCGGCGCCCGGCGCACCTCCACCTTCGCGCCAGGAGGTGGCTCATGGTGCGTCGAATCGCGGTGTGTCTCGTCTCGCTCCTGCTCACCACGCCCGTCTGGGCTCAGGAGCAGCAGTCCCCACCCGAATCGGGCGGTGGCTCGGGCATGGCCACGGACATGTCCAAGATGGGACCTTGGACTCGCAAGCCCACCAACGAAGCGAAGACCCGGAAGGAGATCGAGGCCTTCTTCAAGGAAGAGGAGGCCCTCATGAAACGGCGCGACTTCGAGGGGGGGCTCGCCCGGATGGACTTCCCGGTCGTCATGGCGACCGATGACAGCAAGGGCGTCCCCATGGCCGAGACGTATGACCGTCAGCGGTACACGGAGATGATGCGGCCCATGTTCGAGCAGATGCCCGCGGACATGCAGATGACCCACAAGCCCACCATCACCGTGCTGTCCGACTCGCTCGCGACGTTCACCGACGACTTCACCATCACCACGGGCGGCAAGAAGTACAGCGGCCGCAACGGCGGGCTCCTGGTGAAGCGGGATGGCCAGTGGAAGTGGAAGACGATGTACGAGGCGGGCTGGGGCGACATGCCCGCCTCCGGCGTCGGTGGTTCCGGAACGGCCGGAGAGTCGGAGCCCCCGAAGAAGTAGCGCGAAGCCGCGCCGGGATGAAACGCCGCCGGGCCGCCGCGACAAGAGCGTGGCGGCCCGGCGGGTGCTGACACCTGTGTCTGGAGCCTCAGGCCCGCCGGAGCGAACGCCGGCTCCACCACGAGCCGCGCACGAGCATGAGCAGCAGTCCCGCCCAGGCGAGCGCAGTCTCCCCGCCGGTCGAGGCGCAGCCTCCACAACCCCCCGCCGGAGCCGACACGTCGGGAGGCTGGGTGACCGGGGCGGGCTCCACGGTGATGCGGACGGTGACGGGCTCGGAGGCGAGCTGCCCGTCACTCACGCGGTAGGTGAAGGAGTCCTCCCCCGCGAACCCGGCCGAGGGCGTATAGACCAGCGCCGGCCCGGTTCCGGAGAGCGTGCCATTCGCCGGAGCCCCCACCACTTCGAAGGTGAGCGCGTCACCATCGCCGTCGGTGCCCTCGAGCCGCACGGACACCGGCGCATCGTGGCCGGTGGTGAACGACAGGGCCCTGGCCACGGGCGCGTCGTTCACCGGGGTGACGGTGATGGTGACGGCGGCCACGGTGGACTCCAGCGTCCCATCACCCACCTGGAAGAGGAGGAAGTCCGGGCCGTGGTAGCCCGCCGCGGGCGTGTACGTGAGGCTGGCGCCCGAGCCCGACAGCGTGCCACGCGCCGGACCCGACACCACCGTGTACGCCAGCGTGTCGCCGTCCACGTCCACCGCTCCCAGCGTCACGGACACCGGGGTGTTCTCGGCCGTCGTCACCGAGCCCAGCAGAGCCACGGGCGCATCGTTCACCGGCGTGACGGTGAGCGTGACGGTGGCCTCGATGGAGTCAGCCGTCCCGTCGTTGGCCTTGAAGGTGAAGGAGTCCGTGCCGGAGTAGTCCGCCGCGGGCGTGTACCTGCGCGAGGTGCCCGTGCCCGACAACGTGCCGTGGGCCGGCCCCGACACCACCTCGTACGTGAGCGCATCACCCTCCACGTCCGTGGCCGCCAACGTCACGATCACGGCCATTTCCTCGGCCGTCGTCGCCGAGCCCGCCAGGGCCACCGGTGCGTCATTCACGGAGTCCACCGCGAGGGAGATCGTGGCCACGTTGGAGTCCACCGTCCCGTCGTTCACCTTGAAGGTGAAGGAGTCGGGGCCGTGGTAGTTGGCCGCGGGCGTGTACGTGCGCGAGGCGCCCGAGCCCGACAGCGTGCCGTGCGACGGGCCCGACAGCACCGTGTACGTGAGCGTGTCGCCGTCCACGTCCGTGGTTCCGAGCGTCACGGACACCGGAGTGTCCTCGGCCGTCGTCGCCGCTCCCGGATGGGCAACGGGCGCGTCGTTCACCGGAGTGACCGTGAGCGTGACGGTTGCCTCGATGGAGTCCGCCGTGCCGTCGTTCACCTTGAAGGTGAAGGCGTCCGGGCCGTGGTAGTTGGCCGCGGGCGTGTACGTGCGGGAAGCACCCGAGCCCGATAGCGTGCCGTGCGCCGGGCCCGACACCACCATGTACGCCAGCGTGTCACCGTCCGCATCCGAGGCCACCAGCGTCACGGTCACCGCCGTCTCCTCGGCCGTCGTCGCCGAGCCGGCCAGGGCCACGGGCGCGTCGTTCACCGGAGTGACCGTGAGCGTGACGGTGGCCACGTTGGAGTCCTCCGTCCCGTCGTTGGCCTTGAAGGTGAAGGAGTCCGGACCGTGGTAGTTCGCCGCGGGCGTGTACGTGCGGGAAGCGCCCGTGCCCGACAGCGTGCCGTGCGACGGGCCCGACACCACCGTGTATGTCAGCGTGTCGTCCTCCACATCCGTGGCCACCAACGTCACGGTCACGGCCGTGTCCTCGTCCGTCGCCGCCGAGTCCGCCATCGCCACCGGAGCATCGTTCACCGGGGTGACGGTGAACGTGACGGTGGCCACGTTGGAGTCCACCTTCCCGTCATTCACCTTGAAGGTGATGGAGTCCGGACCGTGATGGTTCGCCGCGGGCGTGTACGTGCGCGAGGCTCCCGAGCCCGACAGCGTACCGTGTGACGGGCCCGACACCACCGTGTACGTCAGCGTATCGCCCTCCGTGTCCGACGCCAGCAGCGTCACATCGACCGGCGTGTCTTCCCAGGTGGTCACCGAGCCCGGCTGCGCCACGGGCGCCGTGTTGTTGACGGCCCGGAACAGCCCGCCTCCCGAGATGCCATTCACCGTGGCGAAGAGCAGGTAGTGGCCAGGGATGATTCCAGGCATGGTGGTGGTCAACGACGTGTCCGAGAAGGCGCTCAGGGGCAACCGCAGGAACGTGTTTCCCTCCAGGGGCATGAGGCTCACCACGGGGACGTTCGCGGGCGTGCTCCGGTTACCGCCCGCGACACTGATGCCCTCCGAGATGCCGCGCAGCCTCGTCCCCGTCACCGTCACGGCCCCCAACGGGGACAGCGAGGTGGACACGTTCAGGCTGGGGCGCCAGGCGTCGTTCGTTCCCGATTCGTCGAACAGGTTGCTGCCGCCGGGCGTGGCCATGGTGCCGCCCGCGAAGAGCACCTTGCCATTGGGCAGCAACACCGCCGCGCCACCCTGCCGGGTGAAGGGCATGGTGCCCGCGCTGCTCCACGTCCCCAGCGCCGGGTCATATAGCTCCGCGACGGCCCCCGAGCCCGAGCTGCCGCTTCCAGCCAACAACACCCGGCCCGAGGGCAGCAGCACCAATGAGCCGTCGTAATGCGGGCTCGCCGTCGAGCCGGTGGCGCTCCACGTGCCCGTCACCGGGTCATACAGCTCCGCGGTGACGATGGACCCAGGGCCCCCCGCGGTCAGCACCTTGCCATTGGGCAGCAGCGCCAGCTTGTGGGCCGCACGGCCCGTTCCCATCGAGCCCGTGGCGCTCCACGTCTCCGTGGCCGGGTCGTACAGCTCCGCCGTCGCCACCGGGCCCGACCCTCCCGCGACGAGCACCTTGCCCGTGGGTAGCAGCATGGCCGGGTGCGCGCTCCGGCCCCCCGTCATGACCCCCTTCGTGTAGCGCCAGGTGTCCGTGTCCGGGTCGTACAGCTCGGACCTGTTGGCAACACCGCCGGTGACACCGCCCGCGAGGAGCACCTTGCCATCGGGCAGCAGCGTGGCCGTATGGTCCGCATGGGGCTGGAGTGTCGGCGCCGCCGCCGTCCACGTTCCCGTGATGGGATCGAACACGTCCACCGCCCTCGTCCCCGTGCCCGTGGAGTCCCAGCCCCCCACCACCAGGACCTTCCCCGAGCGCAGCACCGTCACCGAGTTGTCGTGGCGCGCCACCGACAGGGTGCCGGCCGCGGACCAGGTGTTGGTCCCCGGCTCATACAGCTCGGCCGAGGCCACGCCGCCGCTCGCCCAACCGCCCGGCAGCAGCACCTTGCCATTGGGCAGCAGCACCCCCGTCGCCCACTGCCTCCTGGTCGCCGGAGAGGGCGCTGCGCCCCAGGTGAACTCGCCCGGGTCATACAGCAGGCTTGCCATGGTGCCCCCCGCGGTGAGCAGCACCTTGCCCGTGGGCAGCATCACCGCCACGTGGTTGGAGAAGCCCGTCGGGAGCGCGGAGGCTCTGGTCCACTCATTGGTGGCCGGGTCATACAGCTCCGAGGTCGTGTCCGTGGCACTGCCACCCGAGCCCCCCACCACCAGCACCTTGCCCGAGGGCAACAGCGTCGCCGAGTGGAGGAAGCGCACCATCTTCATCGGGGCGTTCAACGCCGAACCCGTGGCCGGGTCGTACACCGTCGAGCCTCGAGTCGCTCACCAGCAGCACCTTGCCCGAGGGCAACAGCGTCGCCGTGTGGGACATGCGGTAGGGCAGCATGCCCGGCTGCCGCCAGGTCTCCGTGGCCGGGTCGTAGATCATCACCGGGCTGACGAAGGAGCCGTTCACGTAGCCACCCGCGATCAGCACCTCGCCCGAGGGCAGTAGCGTCGCCGTGTGGCCATACTGGCTCGAGGGCATGGAAGCGGTGGGCCTCCAGGTGCCCGTGGCCGGATCGTACAGCGAGGCCTCGCTGAGCCCGGCGCCGTTGCCGGTGGACCCACCGGCCATCAGCACCTTGCCGTTGCGCAGCAGCGTCAGCGAGTGCATGCGGCGGGGTCCGGGCAGGGCCCCCGTGGTGCTCCACGTCCCCGTCACGGGATCGTACAGCTCCGCGGTCGAGACGCTGCCGCCGGTCTCACCGCCGGTCACCAGCACCTTGCCGTTGGGCAGCATGAGCGTGACGGGGTTCTCGCGGATGCCAGCCATCGAGCCCGTCCCGCTCCAGGTGCCGGACACCGGATCGTACACCTCGCAGGTGGCGAAGGGAGCGAAGCCACCGCCAGCCGCCAGGACCTTGCCCGAGGGCAGCAGCGAGATGCCCGCGCGGTAGCGCTGGGTGGACAGGCTGCCCGTGGAGGAGAAGCCGGGGTCCACCACCACCGGACCCGAGAGGCCCTCCAGGTCCACCGTCAGCTCCACGGACAGCGTCCGGCCCACCGCGTAGCGCACCGGTGCACCGGCGGCGGGCGAGGCCTCGGCCACCGCGCCCAGCAGGCGCACCCGCCCCTGCCGGCTCAGGCCCGCCGCATCCCGCGCCACCGAGTAGTGCAGGCGCAGCACCGGCACCCCGTGCGCATCCACCAGCTCCAGGTAGTCGCCCACGTCACGCGCGGCCGTCACCTCCGGTGGAAGCGTCAGCTCGTAGAGCGTGCGGTGCACGCCCCCACCCTCCGGCAGGACGAGCAGCTCCTCCACGCGCGGGGTCTTCCACTCGCCGCTCTGCGTGGCCGAGCCGCCCGGGGCCATCCAGAAGTGGCCATCTCCGTAGAAGGCCGCGCCCTGGGAGGAGCGCAGCGCCGCGTCTCCACTCCCCGTCTGCCGCACCGTGAAGGTGAGGCCCCGGGTGGTGAGCACCATCTCCCCGCTCCGGGTGGACGGCATGCGCACGTGCAGCAGCGCTTCCGGAGGCACCTGGGACAGGTCCACCGGCGTGCCGGTGAGGATCTCCGGGAAGTACGCCTGGGCGACGGCGAGCTGGCTCGCCTCTCCCGGAGCGGCACGCAGTTGCGCGATGGCGGCGGAGAGGGAGGCCGCGCCGGAGCGAGGCTCCAGGCGGAGTTCCTGGGCGCGGCCCGCCTCCACCCAGACGGCGGCGGGCGATGCAGGCGGCTCACCGCAGGAGAGGAGGACGGCAAGAGAGGAGACGAGAAGCCAGAAGTGTCGGACTGTGAACATGCGGCCCGGAGGGTGGCATCAACGTCTGACGCAGCTCAAGCCCCCCGGGAAAACCCGTACCGGCGCGCACTGGCGGTGAGAGGCCCGCGAAACCCCGTCTCATTGCACGGAGAAGAAGGCGGGCACTCCCTCCGGGACTCAGCCCCGGGCGCCCTGGGCGTAGGCCACGGCGAGCTGCCCGGCGAAGCGGGCGTTGTGGGTGAGCAGCGCGAGGTTGGCGCGCAAGGTTTTGCCGCTGGTGCGGCGGGCCATCTCGGAGAGCAGGAAGGGCGTCACGGCCTTGCCGCGGATGCCCTGCCGATCGGCCTCGGCCATGGCCGCGGCGATGTGCAGCTCCACGTCGGCGCGAGGCAGGGACGTCTCCTCGGGAGGAGGCACCGTGAAGAGGACGCCGCCCTGCCCCAGCGTGTCGAAGCGGGCCCGGAGGATGCGGGCCGCCGCGGCCGGGTCGTCCACCCGGTGCTCCAGCGTCAGCCCGGACGAGCGGCTGTAGAAGGACGGCAGCTCGCCGGTGCCCACGCCGATGATGGGCACGGCGGCGGTCTCCAGCGCCTCCAGGGTCTTGGGCAGGTCCAACACGGACTTGGCGCCGGCGCACACCACGGCCACCGGGAAGCGCGCCAGGGCCCAGATGTCCTGGGAGATGTCCATGTGCTCGGCGACGCCGCGGTGCACGCCGCCGATGCCGCCGGTGGAGAAGACGCGGATGCCGGCCGCGGCGGCCAGCTCGCAGGTGGCGCTCACGGTGGTGCCTCCGGTGGCGCCCTGGGCGATGGCCACGGACAGGTCCCTCGAGGCGAGCTTGAACAGGCGCTCCCGGCCCTCGGCGAGCCGGCGCATCTGGGGCTCCTCCAGGCCGATGAACACCTGTCCATCCACCACGGCGATGGGAGCGGGCACGGCACCGGCCCGGCGCACGGCCTCCTCGCAGGCGCGCGCCGCCCCGAGGTTGTCCGGGTAGGGCAGCCCCTGCGCCACCACGCTCGTCTCCAGTGCCACCAGCGGCACGCCCTGCTCCTTCGCGCGCCGGACCTCTTCGGAGTAACGCAGTTCCATGGGGGCATATACGCCACGGGCCCGAGGGCAGGACAAGCGCGGAGACGTGCCACGCCCCGGGAGCGTTCGGCGCCGGTCAGGCCTGGGGGCCGCGGGAGCATTGCCAGCACGGGCCTATGGCTGTATGCCGCCCTCGCCTTGAGCACCCCCAGCACCGCCGTGCCCTCCGCCGCCCCTCGCGCGTTCTCCCTCTCGGATCTCACCCTCGTCCTGATCGTCATCATTTGGGGCACCAACTACACGGTGGTGAAGGAGGCGCTGAGCTTCTTCCCGCCGATGGCGTTCATGGCGCTGCGCTTCGGGCTGGCGGCGGTGGCCATGACGGTGGTGCTGCACACGCGCGAGGGCTGGAAGCCGCTGCCCCGGGCCACCCTGCTCAAGCTGGTGGTGCTCGGGCTGGTGGGCAACACGCTCTACCAGTTCTGCTTCGTGATGGGCCTGGCGCACACGACGGCGGCCAACAGCGGGATGCTCGCCTCGGGCACGCCGGTGGTGACGGCGTTGCTGGGCGCGGCGCTGGGGGTGGACAAGCTGCGGAAGCCGCTCGCGATGGGACTGCTGCTCGCGGTGCCGGGCATGCTGCTCATCGTCAGCGCCCGGGGCCCCGAGCTGGATGCGTCGACGCGCATGGGGGACTTCCTCATCCTTGGGGCCTCGCTGTGCTGGGCCATCTACACGGTGGGCATCCGCTCGATCGGGCCCGAGCTGTCCGCGCTGCGCATCACCGCGCTCACGATGCTCACCGGAGCGCCCGGGGTGGTGCTGGTGGGCCTGCCCTCGGTGATGAACCTGGAGTTCGGGAGCATCAGCGCGGGCGCGTGGTTCGGCCTGGTGTACTCGGCACTCGGCCCGCTGGTGCTGGCGTACGTGGTGTGGAGCCGCAGCGTGCAGGCGGTGGGCAGCAGCCGGACGGCCATCTACAACAGTGGGACGCCCGTGGTGGCGGCGCTCACCGCGTGGCTGGTGCGAGGCGAGCGGCCCACGTGGATGCAGGCGGTGGGCGCGTTGCTGGTCATCTCCGGGGTGCTCGTGAGCCGGAGGCGCTGAGCGCCGAGCTCACGCGCGCCGCCGCGTCACGGTGAGGCCGTAGTCCTCGATCTTCTTGTCCAGCGTGGGCCGGCTGATGCCGAGCAGTCTGGCGGCGACGATCTTCTTTCCCCCGGCGGTGCGCAGGGCCTCGGCGATGGCATCGCGCTCGAGCCTGGCGACGCGCTCCTGCAGGGTGAGCTGCGGAGGAGTCGCGCTCCCGGCTTGAATCTCCGGAGGCAGACTCAGCGCGTGGAGCTGTGCGCCGGGGTGCACCAGGGCGAGCCGTTCCGCGAGCAGCTCCAGCTCGCGGACATTGTGGGGCCACTCGTAGTCCATGAGGAGCTGACGGGCCTCGGGGGCGAGCACGGGAGGCTCCATGCGGGAGGCGCGAGCACTCCGGGCGGCGAAGAGCTCGAAGAGCATTGGGATGTCGGCGCGCCGCTCGCGCAGCGGAGGAATGGCCAGCTCGAGCCCCGCGAGTTGCCGGACGAGCGAGGCCTCCAGCTCCCCCTTCACGGCGAGCACGTGCGGCGGGGCCTTCGCGGTGACGATGAGGCGGAAGTCCACGGGCTCCTCGCCGCCCTGGAGGGCCGGAGCCGTCTTGCGGGCGATCAGCCGGGCGAGCCGCTCGGAGAGGGCGCGCGGGAGCAGTTCCACATGGTGCAGCAGCAGCGTGCCGCCGTCGGCGTGAAGCAACGCCGAGGCCACGGGAGGCACGCCCGGCCCGCTGGCGCGCCCGAAGAGCACCTCCTGGAGGGAGGCCGTATCGCGGCAATCCACACGCACGAGGGGCCCGAGGGCCCGGGGCGAGCGCGCGTGGATGTAGCTGGCGCACAGGGACTTGCCGGTACCGGGCTCGCCGGAGAGCACGACGGGGGCGGCGCTGGCGGCGGCGCGGCGGGCCTGCTCCACCACCTTGCGGAAGGGGCGCGAGTTGCCGGCCATGTCCACGCGGACCGGCTGGCTTCCCGCGCGCGAGCGCACGGCGGCATAGGCCTCGCCCCCAAGCCGCCCGAGCATGGCCGCGAGCCGACCATCGGCCTCGGAGAAGTCCGGCTCGGAGCGCTCCAGGTAGAGCACGCCGAAGGGCAGCCCGCCCGAGGCCACCAGGGGCGAGCACAGGGCCCCCGCCGAGCGGCCCTGCTCGGAGCGCTCGAGCGTGGCGCGGGCCATGTCGCGGGGCACCTCCACGGAGGCCGCGCCCACCACGGCGGCGGTGAGCAGCCCCTTGCTGTCGCCGAGGAGCGCCGCCGCGGCGTCCGCGTTCAGCGCGTGGAGCGAGGCCTCGGCGATGCGCCGCAGCACCATGGCCTCGCTGGTGGCGCCCAACAGCGCCGCGCCCGCCGAGTACAGCGCGGCCTCGGTGCCCACGTGCGGCAGCACCTCCTCGACGGGCAGGAGGCGGGTGCCCTCGGGGACGGTGCCCGCGAGGGAGGCGGCGCCGAGCGGCTCGACGAGCACGGTCGTCTTGCCCACCTGGACGCGGTCGCCGGGGTGGAGCAGCACCTCGCCGGAGACGCGCTCGCCATTGACGGCGGTGCCGTTGCGCGAGCCCAGATCCGCCAGGCGCACCTGCCCCTCCTGCACGAAGAAGCGTGCATGGCGGCGGGACACATGATCGTCCTCGGGGAGGGGAATCTCACACGAGGGGCTGCGGCCGATCGTCGCCTCGGCCTGGATCTCGTAGCGCAGGCCGGCGGAGGGACCGGAGAGGAGCAACAGGGCGGGCATGGCGGGCGGCGGATGGTACCACCGCCCCCCTTACATCGGGCGTTCGGCGTTGAGCAGCGCGCGAACCTCGTCCTCGTCCAGGGTGCGGCCCTCGCGGCTGAGGGCGAGCGCGTTCACGTCGGCCTCGGCGACCTCCACGTGAGCGCCCTTGCGCCACTCGGTGGTGTGGACGGCGCCATCCACGAGCCGGCCGACGATGACGCCCTCCTCCCAGGAGAGCACCTCGGACCAGAGCTGCTCGGTGACGGTGTTGCCCTCGGGGTGGGTCTCGAAGGGGGCGCGCACGAGGAAGGTGAGCGGCTCCATGAGGCCGCGGCGCAGGAAGCGCGCCTTGAAGGCGGGCACGTGGGCCTGGGCCTCCTGGTGCATGGACTCCGTCTGCTCGGTGGGCTCCTGCGCGAAGCGCTCGCGGAAGGGGCGCAGCAGCTCCGCGGTGTTGTGCCGGCCCTGGGGCGACACCACGGTGAGGAAGAGGCCCTCATGGCCCTCGAAGGCCTCCAGGGGGACGCCGAGCAGGTTGGTGCGCGCCTCTTCCGAGGGCACCAGCATGAAGGTCTGCCCCTCGCTGGTCCCCATCTCCTTGCGCAGCGGAGCGCCCTGCCCGAAGGCCAGGTCGGTGCACAGCTCGTGGAGGAAGGCCTCGGCGGGGAGCAGGTCCTGCTCGCCCAGGTGGAAGATCTCCAAATCCCTCGCGCCGAACTTCTCCATCCCGTGCGAGTGCACCCACAGGGGTGTTTCTCCCTCGATGACCTCCACGGCGTGGAGGTTGACGTGGTCGCGGATGTCGAAGTCCAGCTCGGTGATCTCCGCCACGTCCTCGGACTCGTGGACCTTGGAGGAGGTGATGTCCACCAGGACGCCGTCCACGTGGGCCAGGACGATGCGGGCGCACATGAGCGCCACGAAGACGGGCACGGTGGGCTGGGAGGAGCTCGTCTCGAAGGCGAAGCGGTAGAAGGACCGGGCGCGGGTGAGCGACTCGAGCGAGGGCTCGCTGCCGGAGAACATGTCCGGAGTCCACTCGGAGGGAGCGGCCCGCGGCTCGAAGATGACTTCCACCCGGGAGTCCTCGGCCTCCACGGTGAAACCGTGGCCGTCGGAGGCGGGAGTGAAGGTCATCTCCTCGGACTCGAAGGCGGTGCGCAGGTCGCTCATGGGAATGGGCGAGGCGCGCGAGATGGCGACGAGATAGACCTCCATCACAGGTGCTTCTCGATCTGTCGGAAGAGGTCCACGCGGTCCACCAGGTTCGTCAGATAGTCCAGCTTATCCGTCGGGAGAACGAGGACGGGGGACATCTTGTAACCACTGAACCATTCCTCGTACAGGGAGTTCAGCCGGTTGAGGTAGGAGGTGGGGATGTCCTGCTCCATCTCGCGGCCGCGCAGGCGGATGCGCTGGCGCAGCGTCTTCACCGGGCAGCGCAGGTAGATCATCAGATCCGGCGGGGTGAGCGTCTGGGCGAAGGTCTCGTAGAGACTGCAGTACATCTGCCAGTCGCGCTTGTCGATGTAGCGCTGACGGTGGAGGTTCTTGGCGAAGATCTCCGCGTCCTCGTAGAGGGTCCGGTCCTGGAGGGCGGTGCCGGGGGAACGCTCGAGCTCGCGCTGGAGGCGGAACTTGGCGGTGAGGAAGAAGAGCTGGGAGCGGAAGGCCCAGGTCTTCATGTCCTTGTAGAAGTCAGCGAGGTAGGGGTTCTCCTCGTTGGGCTCGAAGAAGGGGGTGAGGCCGTACTTCCGGCAGAGGAAGGACGTGAGCTCCGTCTTCCCGGCACCGATGTTGCCCGCGATCGCGATGAACTTCTTCTTGGCCAAAGCACCGCGCTTGTACCCCCACCGGGCGGCGCACACCAGATCCAAGGTGGCCGGAAGGACGAGGGGGCATGGTAGATACGGCCCCTCATGCCTCCCCTCCCCCCCACCCGTCCCGAGCCTGGCGCGAGCCGAGCGGCCGGCGTGGCCCTGGATGGCGGCGGGGGGCACCATTCCACCGTCCCTGAGCACGCGAGCGTGCGGGCGGCCGCTGCTCGCTGGATGAGGTGGGGGCGGCTCCGTTGTTCGGGCGTTTTTGGCGGGACACCGGGCTGTGCGCCGTGGTGGGCTCCCCATTAAGACATTGACGAGGTCGCCAGGATGCTTCGCAACCTGTTGTGCATGGTGGTCGCGGTGGTCGCCACCGCCATCTTCTTTCCCGTGACCGTGGTGGTGGCGCTGCTCACCTTCAACCCGGGAGCCACGGTGTGGGTGGCCCGCCGGCTGTGGTCGCCCATCCTGATCGCGACGGGAGGGGCCAAGGTGGTGGTGACGGGCCAGGAGAACGTGGACCCGAACCGGCCCACCATCTACGTCTCCAACCACCAGTCCACGCTGGACATCCCCATCCACTTCGTGACGGTGCCGGTGAACTTCCGGTACGTGGCCAAGCACCAGCTCAAGTACGTGCCGCTCATCGGCTGGTACCTGTGGTACGCGGGGCACATCTTCGTGAACCGGGGCCGGCGCGACAAGGCCATCGCCTCGCTGGACGCCGCGGCGCAGAAGATCCGCAACGGCACGAGCGTGTTCCTCTACCCCGAGGGCACGCGCTCGGACGATGGCAGCGTGCTGCCCTTCAAGAAGGGCCCCTTCGCGCTGGCGCTCAAGTCGCGGGTGCCGGTGGTGCCCATCACCATCGAGGGCTCCGGCTCGGTGATGCCGAAGAACTCGTGGAACATCAAGCCGGGCCCCGTGTACGTGAAGATTGGCAAGCCCATCGACACCACGGGCTTCGCCGAGGATGACCGCGAGGGCCTGGCCCGGGCGGTGCGTGACGTCATCATCCAGCAGAGCCTCGAGCTGGGCGGCAAGGGGGGCGATCCCGAGAAGGTCACCGCCGCCGCCGGTGTCGAGGGTGACGCGCCTTCCCGCCTCCACCGCAACGCCTCCTGAGGAGACCGTCTCCCCGTGCGCCTACCCTCCCCCGACTCCCGCCGTACTCCCCGCCATCGGCTGCGCTCCTGGGCGGGCGTGGCCGTGCTCGGACTGGGCCTGGCCACCGGCTGCCGGCATGGCGCGGCCACCGAGCGCCCCCTGGACGCGCGCGCGCAGGCCCGCGAGTACCTGGAGAAGAAACAGCCCGAGCGGGCCCTGCCGCTGCTGGAGGCCGAGTCCGCCCGGGCGCCGGAGGACCTGGAGCTGGCGCGGATGCTGACGGAGGCCCAGGTGAAGGCGGGCCGCGCGGACACGTGGATCGCCGAGCTGCAGCGCCGCAACGCGCAGGTGGAGCGGGCGGAGAACCACTACATGCTGGGGCTGGCGTACTTCTCGCGGGCCTCGGACGCGGGGGGGCCGGCGGTGGCGGCCTTCGAGCGGGCCGTGGAGCTGAAGCCGGACGAGCCCGAGCTCCACTACCGGCTGGGGCTCGCCCGCCTGGAGTCCGAGCAGTACGGGGCGGCGGTGGGCCCCCTGCGGCGTGCGGCCGAGCTGGCGCCGGAGCGCGCGGGCATCCGCCTGCCGTTGGCGAAGGCGCTGCACCGGACGGGGGATTCTGCGGGGGCGGTGGCGGCGCTGGGGGCCCTGGTGCGGATGAGCCCGAGCCGCGCCGAGGTGGCCACGGCGCGGGCGCTGATGGACCAGATCGCCGATCCGTTCGCGCGCTTTCCCAAGGCGGCCGAACCCAAGCTGGAGGAGGGCCTGCGCTACCTGAGGGAGCTGGACGCGCCGCACCCGGCCATCGTGGCGTTCGAGGAGATTCTGCGGGACTACCCGGACCTGGCGGTGGTGCACGCGCTGATGGGGCTGGCGTGGCAGCGGCTGGACGACGCGGGCCGGGCGGTGGAGGAGTTCAAGCGAGCCATCGAGCTGGCGCCGGAGGACGGCAAGAACCACTTCTACCTGGGCGAGCTGTACCTGGGGCGGCAGAGGCCGGAAGCGGCGCGGACACACCTGGAGAAGGCGGTGGAGCTCAACCCGCTGCAGGACGTGGCGTGGTTCCGGCTGGGGGACATCCACCTGGAGCGGAGGGACCTGAAGGCGGCGGGCGAGGCCTTCCGGGTGCTGACGTCCCTGGCGCCGGACGAGGAGGCGCCGAGGGGCAAGCTGGCGCTGGTGCGTCAGTTGGAGGGCGACTGGGCGGGCGCCGAGCGCGAGTTGCTGTACGTGGTGGAGAAGAATCCGGACAACGTGGAGTTCACCCTGCGCCTGGGCGTGCTCTTCACCGAGCAGGCGAAGCAGTCCTCGCGGCCGGAGGAGCGGAAGGAGGCAGCCGGGAAGGCGGAGCGCTGGCTGCGCAAGGTGCTGGAGGCCCAGCCGGAGAACGCGATGGCCTCGCGGGCGCTGCAGCAGCTCAAGAGCCCGTAGGGGCCAGTAGCCAGCGGGAGCCCGGGCCCTCTACACTGGGGGCTCGATGAGTGAAGGTGCCAATCAGCCCCAGCAGCCGCGCGGGACTCCGTCGTCGACGAACATGCCCCGCGTCTCGCAGACGAACAATCCGCGCGTGATGAGCGCCGCGCGCGCGGCGCCCCTGCCCAAGGAGCAGCAGGGGCAATTGAGCCAGAAGCTGAAGGCCGAGTCCGCCAACGTGGCCCTCAACGCCCTCTCCATCGTGAAGGAGAAGGTGGAGGAGTTCCGCGAGCAGGATCGCTTCTTCAAGTACAAGGCCTTCATCGTGGCCGGCTGGGTGTTCCTGTCGATCAGCACGTTCGGCGTCACCTGCGCCCGGGGCGCGAAGCAGACGGGAGACTTCGGCGCCAAGCTGGTGCCCGTCACCAGCCGGGCCTCGCTGACGATCATGAACAAGAGCGAGGACGCCTGGGAGAAGGTCCACATCGTGGTCAAGGACAACCAGGGCGTGGAGTGGAACGCCTATGTGCCGCGTGTGGAGCCGGCCCGGGACATCACCATCACGCCCAAGCAACTCCTGAGCGCGGAGGGCAAGGCGGCGCCCTCGGACATCACCATCGTGCGCGTCGAGATGCAGACGGCCGACGGCGATGCCGTGCTGCTCGAGAACGGCGTGAACCTCACCGACGACGCGCGGTAGCCTGACCCCCCAAAGCGCGAGAGCGCCCTTCCCGAGGGGAAGGACGCTCTCGTGCACTACCCTACGGACGACCGTTTACTCTGCCTTGGTCTCCGTGGCCTCGGCGGCCTCGGTGTCCACGGGGGCGGCCTTGGCGGGACGATCCACCAGCTCCAGCAGGGCCATCTCGGCGCCGTCACCGCGACGGAATCCGAGGCGCACGATGCGGGTGTAACCGCCCGGGCGCGTGGCGTAACGATCCTTGTACTCGCTGAACACCTTCTGGAGGATGACGCGGTTGCGAACCGTCCGCTCCGCGAGGCGCACGTTGGACAGGCCACCGCGCTTGCCGAGGGTGATGATGCGCTCGGCGATGGCCCGGGCCTCCTTGGCCTTGGGCAGCGTGGTGCGGATGGCCTCGTGCTCAAGCAGCGAGGTGACCATGTTGTGGAGCATCGCGAGCCGGTGGCTCGTGGTGCGGTGGAGCTTCCTCTGGCCTACCTTATGACGCATGGTGCTGACCTCGGGCCCTTTCGGGGCCCACCACTCCGGCCGTACGAGGTACCGGGTGGGAAGGATGGAACCGGCACGGGCTCCACCGTTGCTGTGTTGGGCCGGTGAGGGCCCCCTCCTCCCCCGGGGTATGCGGCCATGCCGCCCCGCGGGAGGAGGTGACTGCGAGAGTCGACTAGGCCTTGGGAGCGCCGGGGGGCACCGCCGCGCCACCCGCCGCAGCAGCAGCGGCAGCCGCCGCGGCCGCGGCACCCGGAGCGGGCGCGGGCGGGGTCTTCGGAGGCCAGTTCTCCAGCTTCATGCCGAGCGACAGGCCCATCTCCGCGAGGATCTCCTTGATCTCCTTCAGAGACTTGCGGCCGAAGTTCTTGGTCTTGAGCATCTCGGCCTCGGTGCGCTGCACGAGATCACCGATGGTCTTGATGTTGGCCTGCTGCAGGCAGTTGGCCGAGCGCACGGAGAGCTCCAGCTCGTCCACCGAGCGGAAGAGGTTCTCGTTGAGCTTGGCCTCCTCCTTCGGGGCCTCGACCGCCACGGGCTCCTCGGTCTCGTCGAAGTTGACGAAGACGGTGAGCTGCTCCTTGATGATCTTGGCCGCGTAGGCGACGGCGTCCTGGGGGGAGACGGAGCCGTCCGTCCACACCTCGAGGGCGAGCTTGTCGTAGTCGGTGACCTGGCCGACGCGGGCGTTGGTGACCTGGTAGTTCACCTTGCGGATGGGCGAGAACAGCGAGTCGATCGGAATGGTGCCGATGGGCGAGCCCGCCACCTTGTTCGCCATGGCCGGCACGTAGCCGCGGCCGCGGCGGCACGTCAGCTCCATGCGGACCTTGCCGCCCTCGGAGACGGTGCAGATGTGGTGACCCGGGTTGAGGATCTCCACGTCCTGGTCGGTGATGATGTCACCGGCCTTGATCTCCTTGGGGCCCTCGGCCTCGATACGGATCGTCTTCGGCTCGTTCGTGTGCATCCGGAGGAGGACCTCCTTCAGGTTCAGCACGATGTCCGTGACGTCCTCGGCCACCTCGGAGATGGTGGTGAACTCGTGGTCCACACCCTCGATCTTCACCGTGGTGATGGCGGCACCCTGCAGGGACGACAGCAGGACGCGGCGCAGCGAGTTGCCCAGCGTGGTGCCGAAGCCGCGCTCGAGAGGCTCGGCGACGAACTTGGCGTAGGTGGGGGTCAGCGAGTCCTGATCGACCTCGAGCCGGCGGGGCTTGATGAGATCACGCCAGTTCTTCGCGAGGAAAGAGTCAGCCATGTTCTTCTGCTCCTGATGACGTGGCCACCACCGACTTACCCACCGGGGTGGTGGGAGGATGGGCACGTGGGGTTTTCTTGAATAACGGCCCCGGCCCCGAGGCTGCACGAGGGGGCCGGTAGAAGCACGACGCCCCGGCGGTGAGGCCAGGGCGCGTACGACAGCTCCAGCGGTATGGTTTCGCCCGGTGGGGGCGAGCCAGGCCGATTACTTCGAGTACAGCTCGACGATGAGCTGCTCCTGGATCGGCATGGTCAGGTCCTCGCGGTTCGGCGCGGTGCGCACCGTGGCCTTGAAGCCCTTCTTGTCCAGGTCGATCCACTGCGGCACGCCACGGCGATCCACGGTCTCCAGCGCCTCGGAGATGCGGAGGATCTTCCGGCTCTTCTCGGCCACCTCGATGGTGGTGCCGGGCTTGACGGCGAAGGACGGGATGTTGACCCGCTTGCCGTTCACCGTGAAGTGGCCGTGACGCACGAGCTGGCGGGCCTCGGCGCGCGTGTCCGCGAAGCCCATGCGGAACACCACGTTGTCCAGGCGGAGCTCCAGCTGCTGCAGGAGGTTCTCACCGGTCTTGCCCTTGGCGGCGGAGGCGCGGTGGTAGTAGCCGCGGAACTGGCCCTCCAGCAGGCCGTACATGCGCTTGACCTTCTGCTTCTCGCGCAGCTGCACGCCATAGCCGGAGAACTTCACGCGGCCCTGGCCGTGCTGACCGGGGGGATAGGGACGCCGCTCGATGGCACACTTGTCCGTGTAGCAGCGGTCACCCTTCAGGTACATCTTCAGGTTCTCACGCCGGCAGATACGGCAGGCGGAGGCGGTATAACGGGCCACGATGCTTCTCCGTGTAGAGGTGGTCTGGACCGCTCCCCACGAGGAGAGCGGCCCGGAATGGAACTAGACGCGGCGGCGCTTGGGCTGACGGCAGCCGTTGTGCGGGATGGGCGTCACGTCGCGGATGAGCGCGATCTTCAGGCCGGCGGCGGCGAGCGCACGCAGGGCGGACTCACGGCCCGCGCCAGGACCCTTCACCAGCACCGTCACGTTCTTCAGGCCGTGCTCCATGGCCTTGGCCGCGGCGTCACCGGCGGCCACCTGGGCGGCGAACGGCGTCGACTTGCGGCTGCCGCGGAAACCGCGGGCGCCGGCGGAGGACCAGGAGATCACGTTCCCGGACACGTCCGTGATCGTGATGATGGTGTTGTTGAACGTGGACTGGATGTGGACCACGCCATTGAGGATGCTCTTCTTGCCCTTCTTGCCCTTCTTGCGCGCAGCGGCAGCGGCGGTGTCACCCGTCGCGGGGGCCGCAGCGGCCGGGGCCGCAGGCGCGTTGGTCTCTTCAGCCATGGAACTCGTTGCTCCTGGAGGTAGGTAATCGACGCCGGCACCTCGGGGGCGCCGGCGCAGGTGGAAGAACTAGCGAGCGGCCGTCGCCGGCTTGGCGCGCACGATGCCGCGCTTCGGGCCCTTGCGGGTCCGCGCGTTGGTGTGCGTCCGCTGACCACGGACCGGCAGACCCTTGCGGTGACGCAGACCCCGGTAGCAGCCCAGGTCCATCAGCCGCTTGATGTTCATGGTCACCTCGCGACGGAGGTCACCCTCGACCTTGTAGGTCGCCTCGAGGACCTCGCGGATCTTCCGCGTCTGCTCCTCGGTGAGATCCTTGGTCCGGGTGGCGAGGTCGATCCCCGCGGCCGTGATGATGTCGTGGGCGGACTTGTTGCCGATCCCGTAGATGTACTGGAGCGAGATCACCGCGCGCTTGTTGGGCGGGAGGTCGATGCCGGCGATACGAGCCATCTAAGTCGTTCCTTCTGGTGAGTTGGTCTGGAGCTCGGTCCCTGAGGGGCCTAGCCCTGGCGCTGCTTGTGCCGCGGGTTGGAGGCGCAGATGACGCGCACGATGCCCTTGCGGCGGACAACCTTGCACTTGTCGCAAATCTTCTTGACGGACGCCCGAACCTTCATGGCGGTACTTCCCTTCCTTCGCTTTAGAAAAGAAAAGCCTCGAGGGCCGGTCCGCCATTCCGCGGAACCGAGCCCTTGCTACTTCGCCCGGTAGGTGATCCGGCCCCGGGACAGATCGTACGGGGACAGCTCGACCTTCACCTTGTCGCCCGGGAGGATTCGGATGAAGTGCATCCGCATCTTGCCCGAGATGTGCGCGAGCACCTTGTGGCCGTTGTCCAGCACCACACGGAACATCGCGTTCGGGAGGGGCTCCATGACTGTCCCCTCGACTTCGATGGAATCATCCTTCGGCAATCAGATAACCCTCTCGCGGACCACCGGAACTCTGGAAGCGCGGCGGGATAACACTTTGGTCCAGAAGTGGCAAGCATCCTCGCGCGGTAAAACCGAATTTCTACGAACCCCCGTGTACTCCCTCGTATTCCGCCCACCTACCCGGCCCTGTGCCGGGTGAGGATTTCGGGTCCTCCTTCGGTGATGAGCACGGTGTGCTCGAAGTGTGCGGAAAGCTTGCTGTCGCGCGTCACGGCTGTCCACTGATCCTCGAGGACCATCACCTCATCCGTGCCCTGGTTCACCATGGGCTCGATCGCGAGGACCATTCCCGGACGAAGCTTCAGGCCGCTGCCTGGCTGGCCGTAGTTGGGCACGTCCGGGGCCTCATGGAGGCGGCGGCCGATACCGTGACCGCTGAAGAGACGGACCACGGAGAAGCCCCGGGCCTCCACGTAGCTCTGGACCGCGTGGCCGATGTCCCCGAGGCGGTTGCCGGGGAGCATGGCCTGGATGCCCTTGTGGAGGGCCTGCCGGGTGGCGTTCACCAGCGCCTGGGCCTCGGAGCTCACCTTCCCCACCGGCACCGTCCGGGCCGAGTCCCCGAAGAAGCCCCGGTAGACGACACCGAAGTCCAGCTTCATCAGGTCCCCCTCCCGCAGCTTGCGCCGTTTGGAGGGGATGCCGTGCACCACCTCGTCGTTGACGGAGGCGCACAGGCAGGCGGGAAAGCCGTGGTAGCCCTTGAAGGCCGGCCTGGCGCCCTTCTGGGAGATGAGCTTTTCGGACAGGGCGTCCAGCTCCCAGGTGGTGACACCCGGCGCCACGGCCTTCTCGAGCTCGTCCAGGATCTCGCTCACGATGCGCCCGGCCTCGCGCATGAGGGCGATCTCGTCCCGGCTCTTGATCTCGACCTGGCCCACGGCTGCCTCGTCCCTGTCCGCCCGCTCAGCGGGCGCTCAGGCCTTGCCCAGGGCCTTCTTGATGTCCGCGTACACGCCCTCGGGCGAGCCCACCCCGTCGATGGCCTTCAGCAGGCCCCGCTGCGCGTAGAACGGCTCCAGGGCCGCGGTCTCCGCGTCGTACTTCTTCAGGCGCTTCTCGATGACGTCGGCCTTGTCGTCGTCGCGCTGCACGAGGCCGGTGCCGTCCTTGTCGCAGTAGCCCGCCCGCTTCGGGGGGTTCTGGTAGACGTGGTAGACGGAGCCACAGGTGGGGCACGAGCGCCGCCCCGAGCCCCGCTCGATGAGCTTCTCGTGGGGCACCTTGAGGGACACCACGGCATCGAGCTTCCTGCCCAGCCGGGCGAGCATGCTCTCGAGCGCCTCGGCCTGAGGAGGCGTGCGCGGGAAACCGTCCAGGACGAAGCCATGGGCGCAGTCCGGCTCCTTGAGGCGCTCCTCCACGATGCCGATGACGATCTCGTCCGGCACGTAGGAACCAGCGGCCATCAACGGCCCGGCCAGCTTGCCCAGCTCCGTCCCCTCCCGGACCGCCTTGCGGAGGATGTCACCCGTGGAGATCTGCGGCAGCTTGAACTCCGCGTACAGATTCTTCGCCTGCGTCCCCTTCCCCACGAAGGGCGGGCCAAACAGGATGAGGTTCATAGATTCCTCTCAGCTCGACAGGAAGGAGCGCGGAAGGGCCACGGCGCGAACATCCTCCCGCTGCTCACACACCCCAGGAACGACGAGGCGCCCCTCCCCGGGGTGCGGGGGGAGGAGCGCCAGGGAAACGGCTGACTCGACTAAGCCGCCACGCGAACCCGGCCGCGGATGCGGGGGCCGCGCGGACCGGCGAAGCCCTCGTAGTTGCGGCTGATCAGGTGGCCTTCGATCTGCTGCACCGTGTCCAGCGCCACGCCCACGACGATGAGGAGCGCCGTGCCACCGAAGGTGAAGCGCACGCCCAGCACGCCGCTGATGATGGACGGAATCACGCAGATGGCGGCCAGGTAGAGCGCGCCACCGAAGGTGATGCGGTTGAGCACGCCCTCGATGAAGTCCGCCGTCTGCCGGCCCGGACGGATGCCCGGGATGTAGCCGCCCTGCTTCTTGATGTTGTCCGCCACGTCATCCGGCCGGAAGGTCAGCGCCGTGTAGAAGAACGCGAAGAAGATGATGAGCAGCACGAAGATGCCGTTGTAGACCCAGGGGCTGCCCTCGATGCTGCGCTGCACGTTCTGCAGGAACGGGAACCAGGTGCCCAGCGTGGCCGGGAAGGACAGCAGCGCGCCGGCGAAGATCGGAGGAATCACGCCCGCGGTGTTGACCTTCATCGGGAAGTAGGTGGCCTGGCCCGCGAACATCCGCCGCCCGGCCATCCGCTTGGCGTACTGCACCGGAATCCGCCGCATGCCGCGCTCGACGTAGCAGACCACGCCCACCACCAGCACCATGAAGGCCAGCAGGGCGCCCACGGCCGCCACGCTGATGATCTCCTGCGCGATCATGTCCAGCAGCGTCTTACCGCTGGGCAGCAGACCGGCGACGATACCGGCGAAGATGATGAGGGAAATGCCGTTGCCGATGCCGCGCTCGGTGATGCGCTCACCCAGCCACATGATGAACGCGGTGCCCGCCGTCAGGGAGATGACGGTCATGAACGTGAACCAGGCGTTGTCGTTGGGAACGACGACCTGGTTGAAGCCGCTCTGGCCCGCGTCGGAGCGGCCCAGCGAGGCCAGCCAGCGCGAGATGCCGATGCCCTGGATGACGGACAGACCGATGGTACCGTAGCGGGTGTACTGGTTGATCTTCTGACGGCCGCCAGCACCCTCCTTCTGGAGCCGCTCCAGGCTGGGCACGACCACGGCCAGCAACTGGATGATGATGGAGGCGGACACGTACGGCATGATGCCCAGACCGAAGATGGACATCTGGTCCAGGCCGCCGCCGGAGAAGAGATTGAAGAGCGAGAACAGGCCGCCCGACTGGCGCTGGGCGTCCATGAACGCGTTCATCGCCGCCCGGTCCACGCCAGGCGTGTTGATGAAAATACCGATGCGGTACACCGCGAGCAGCCCCAGCGTATAGATGAGCCGGCTGCGCAGCTCCGCGATGCGGAAGACGTTGGCGAAGGCGTTCAGAGCCACGTGGGAACCATCCCCCAAAAAGGTTTCAGCGAGAACAGCAGCGCCCCCGTCCGAATTCGGAAAGGGGCGCGGAATCCTACACGGATAGAGAGGCGCGCACCACTAGGAGTGTGATGCGCCCTCCCCTCACGACTTGGCCTTCTTGACACCCTTACCGCTGTGGGCCTTGGCGGCGGACTCGGGCTTGTGGGCCACGAGCGGCAGCTCCTCGACGGAACCGCCCGCCTTCTCGACCGCCTCGCGGGCCGCGGCCGAGAGCTTGTGCGCCCGGACGGTCAGCTTCTTGGTGAGCGTGCCGTTTCCGAGCACCTTCACGCCGTCGTACCGGCCCTTCACCAGGCCGCGCGTCTTCAGCGCCGCCTCGTCCACCGTGGCGCCCGCGTCGAACGCCTCAAGGTCCGCCAGGTTCACCACCGCGTAGATGGTCCGGTTGGGAGAGGTGAAGCCGAACTTCGGCAGCCGGCGCTGCAGGGGGCTCTGACCGCCCTCGAAGCCCTCGAACCGCATATTACCGGAACGGGCCTTCTGGCCCTTGCCACCGCGGCCGGCCGTCTTGCCCAGACCGCTACCCTGGCCACGGCCCACCCGCTTCTTGCGGTGCCACGAGCCAGCGGGGCGCTTCAGGTTGTTGAGCGTAGTCATTGTCTGAACCCTCTTAGGCCTTGGTGGCCTGGCGGGCGCGCGCGGCGTCCCGGGCCCGGATGTGCCGGGGCTTGCGACGGGTGGTCTTCGGGGCGTCGCCCTGCACCGTCTCGGACGTCACCAGGTGACGCACCTTGTTCACCATGCCGCGATTCGCCGGCGTGTCCTGGAGGAGCCGCTCGTCGCCGAACTTCTTCAGCCCGAGGCTCCGGATGGTCGCGAGCTGGTCCTCGGACGAACCCGCGAAGCTCTTCGTCAGCTTGACCTTGAGCGCCATGATTAACCCCTCGCCTCTTCGGACTTCTGGGGACCCACGTCCTTGCCGCGCAGGCGGGACACCTGCTCCGGCGAACGCAGCGTCTTCAGGCCGGCCATCGTAGCCTTCAGCACGTTGTGGGGGTTCCGCGAGCCCTGGCTCTTGGTCAGGATGTTGCGGATACCCGCCGCCTCGAGGACCGCGCGCACCGCACCACCGGCGATGACACCCGTACCCTCACCGGCCGGCTTCAGGAGCACCCAGCCCGCGCCGAAGTGCCCGAGCACCTCGTGAGGAATGGTGTGGCCCTGCAGCGGAACGCGGAACAGGTTCTTCTTCGCGTTCTCGCCCCCCTTGCGGATGGCCTCGGGGACTTCATTGGCCTTGCCCAGGCCGATGCCGACGTGGCCGGCACCGTCGCCCACCACCACCAGCGCGGCGAACGAGAAGCGTCGGCCGCCCTTCACCACCTTGGCGACGCGGTTGATATTCACCACCCGGTCGGTGAGGTCGAGATCGTTTGGATTGATCGGAGTTGCCACTTGGGAACTTCCTTATTCGAAAGGTTTCTAGAACTTCAGCCCGCCCTCACGCGCGGCATCAGCCACGGCGGCGATACGGCCATGGTAGGGGAAGCCGTTGCGATCGAACACCACCGCGTCGACATTGGCCGCCTTGCACTTCTGGGCAATCAGGGCGCCCACGCGCTTGGCCTCGGCCTTCTTGTCGCCCTCGGCGTTGCCCTTGAGCTCCTTGGAGAGCGACGAGGCGAAGGCCAGGGTGCGGCCCGTGGTGTCGTCCACCACCTGGGCGTAGATGTGCTTGAGGCTCTTGTAGACCGACAGGCGCGGGCGCTCGGTGGTACCCGAGAGCTTCCGGCGGATGCGGTCCTTCCTCTTGAGGCGCGGATCGAGTTTCTTCGACATGGATGATTCCTTCTCCGTCCGGCGGTGATGGGGACTTCCACCGCCGGATGATTGCGCGGCTCCAGCGGGAGCCGCGCGGTTGGGTGTTCACTCCGACTAGGCGGTGCCCGTCTTGCCTTCCTTGCGACGGATCTTCTCGGTCGAGTACTTGATGCCCTTGCCCTTGTACGGCTCGGGCGGGCGCAGCGCGCGGATCTTCACGGCGGCGGCCCCGAGGGCCTCCTTGTCCGCGGACCGGAGCGTCAGACCCAGGGTGGGCAGACCGTCCTCCGAGCGGGCGGCCTTGTCGACCTCGGCCGTCACGCCCTCGGGCAGGTTGAACACCACCGGGTGCGAGAAGCCCAGCGACATGTTGATCGTCTTGCCCTTGACCTCGGCGCGGAAACCGACGCCGCGGATGTCCAGGCGGCGCTCGAAGCCCGTCGACACGCCCTTGGCCGCGTTGGCCAGCAGCGTGCGCGTCAGGCCGTGCAGGCTGCGGGCCTCGCGCGACTCATCCTCGCGATCCACCCGCACCTCGTTGCCAGCGATCGTCACCTTCACGCCCTTGGCGGGAAGCTGAACGACCATCTTGCCCTTGGGGCCTTCGAAACTGACCTGGCGGCCCGACACAGTGGCCTTCGTCTTGTCCGCCAGCTTGACCGGAAGCTTTCCAATCCGACTCATGATTTCCTCAGTGCAGTCAGTCCAGGTCGCGGCGGTGAGCCGCGGCACCCGGGGGGCTGGCTAGTAGACGGTGCAGAGCAGCTCGCCGCCGACCTTCTGCTTGCGAGCCTCGGAGTCCACCATCACGCCCTTGGAGGTGGACAGAATCGAGATGCCCAGGCCGCCGAGCACCTGAGGAATCTCACGCACGTTGACGTAACGGCGCAGACCGGGCTTGGACACGCGGCGGATGCCGGTGATGGCCGGAGCGCGATCCTGGCCGTACTTCAGCTGGACCGAGATCTCGTTCTGCGGGGCGCGCTCGTGGACGGTGTAGTCGCCGATGAAGCCCTCGGACTTGAGGACCTTGATGATCTCGAGCTTGAGGTTCGAGTGCGGCATGACGACCTTGTCGTGACGCGCGCGCGAGCCGTTGCGCAGGCGGGTCAGCATGTCGCCAATGGGATCGTTGACAACCGACATAATGCTACCTTCCGTGCGGAGCGGTTCCACCGCTTCCGCGCTCGCAACCGCCGCGCCTGCCGGGCCCATCCCGGGGGTTCGCCACGGTTGCCATGCATGAACTGCTTCGGCCCGCCCTTCAGGGGCGGACCAGGCACCCGGACCCCTGCTCGGGGTCCGGAAGCCCGCGTCCCGCTACCAGGACGACTTGGTGACGCCGGTGATCTCGCCGCGGAGCGCGCGGTGCCGGAAGCAGATACGGCACATGTTGAACTTCCGCAGGAACGCGCGGGGCCGGCCGCAGAGCGGGCAGCGGTTGTAGGCGCGGACGGAGAACTTCGGCTTGCGCTTCGCCTGGGCGATCTTCGAGAGCTTGGCCATGGATGCGAATCCTCGTTACTGGCGGAACGGCATGCCGAAGTGACGCATCAGCGCCAGCCCCTGCTCATCGTTCGCCGCAGTGGTGACGAAGCTGATGTTGAGCCCCTTCACCTTCTCGATCTGGTCGTAGTTGATTTCCGGGAAGATGATCTGCTCGCGCACGCCGAGCGTGTAGTTGCCCTTCCCGTCGAACGCCTTGGGGGACACGCCCTTGAAGTCACGCACGCGCGGCAGCGCCACGGTGATGAGGCGGTCCAGGAATTCGTACATGCGGTCGCCACGCAGGGTGACGGCGCAACCGATGGCCTGGCCCTGGCGCAGCTTGAAGTTCGCGATGGACTTGCGGGCGCGGGTCACCACGGGCTTCTGACCGGTGATGGCACCCAGCTGGTCCACGGCGGACTCGAGGATCTTGTTGTTGGCGAGCGCCTCGCCCAGACCCATGTTGACGACGATCTTCTCGAGGCGGGGAACCTCCATCGGGTTCTTGAGCGCCAGCTCCTTCATCAGCGCAGGCACGCCGTCCGTGCGGAAGCGCAGCTTGAGACGCGCCGGGCCGACCTTGAGGCCCTCCTCGATGTTCGCCGCGAAGCCTGCCTTCTTGACTTCTTCCTTCTTGCGGCCCTTCTTTTCCTTCTTCGCCGCGTCCTTCTTCTCTTCAGCCATCGTCTTATCCTCTGCTTCGGAGCGCCGCCGTGGACCCAGCGCGCCGATCAGTACAGCGTGGAAACTGGTAACACCGGAGCCCCCACGGGTCCTTCGGGGCCCCGGGTATGCTCGCCCGCCCTCCCCTCACCCGAGGTAGGGCAAAGGGCGCGCATACATGCCCGAACCGCTACCCCTAGTCAATCAGGGCGTCGCAATTCTTGCAGAACCGCTTCTTCTTGTCCCCATCAGCCCGGATGCCCACGCGGGTCGGCGTGTTGCACTTGGCGCAGACCACCTGCACGTCCGAGATGTGGATGGTGCCCGGCTTCTCCACGATGCCGCCCTCGGGCTGCTGGGGCGTCTTGCGGAGGTGCCGCTTGACCAGGCGCACGCCCTCGACGGTCACGCGCTGGGCCTCGCGGTCGATCTTCAGCACCTTGCCGCGCTTCGTCTCCGGGGTCTTCTCCGAGCGCTCTGCGCCGGCGATGACCTGGACGGTGTCTCCAACCTTGAGCTTCTCCATGGTTCCTCTCCCTCCTCGCGGACCGCCTGATGCCCTACTAGAGGACCTCGGGAGCGAGCGAGATGATCTTCATGAACTTGCGGGCGCGGAGCTCGCGGGCCACCGGCCCGAAGATGCGCGTCCCGATGGGCTCCATGTCCTTGTTGATGAGGACGGCGGAGTTGCCATCGAACTTGATGTAGCTGCCATCCGCACGGCCCAACTCGCGCGCGGTGCGCACGATGACCGCCTTGGCCACATCACCCTTCTTCACCTTGGAGTTCGGCAGCGCCTCGCGCACCGACACGACGATCACATCGCCGATGGACGCGTACTTGCGCTTCGAGCCGCCGAGCACCTTGATGCAGTACACCTTCTTGGCGCCCGAGTTGTCGGCCACATCGAGCACGCTGGACATCTGAATCATCTGGAATCTCCTATCTCAGCTACGGCAGGCCCCTCCGGTGAGGACGGGCACCGCGCGGCTCGAGCCACGGCCTCGCGCGCCTGTGGGCTGCGCGAGCTCGGACGGCTCAGACGTTCTTGCTCTTCTCCAACACCTCGACCACGCGCCAGCGCTTGTCCTTGGAAGCAGGACGGGTCTCGGAGATACGCACCCGGTCACCCTCGTTGATGGTGATCTTGGAGGGGTAGTCGTGATCCTCGACGTGCGCCTTGTACTTCTCGCGCATGCTCATGATCTTCCCGTACTTCGGGTGAGACGCGCGGCGCGAGACGGTAACAACCACCGTCTTCTGCATCTTGTTGGACGTCACGATCCCCACGCGGGTCTTGGGACGGCCGCGGGTGGAGGTCTTGGCAGAGGTGGATTGAGTCGCTTCAGCCATGAGAAAAGCTCCTAAGCCTTCTTCTCCGCCCGGGACTTCTCCCCCAGGACGGTCAGGATGCGCGCCAGGTCGCGCTTGTGCTGGGTGCGCTCGGACGGGTTGTCGAGCGAGCCGGTGGCCCGCTTGAGCTGATCCTGGAACAGCGTCTCGCGCAGCTCGGCCGCGCGCCGGTTCAGGTCGTCCGCCGAGAGCTCCTTGAGTTCCTTCGCAGTCGCCATCTTCAAATCTCCTTCAAGCCAGCGGGCGGCCCTCTACACCAGAGGGGCCGCCCGGAGGGCGAAAACTAGAGGGCCAGCTCGCTGCGGCTGACGATCTTCGTCAGCACGGGCAGCTTCGCCTGGGCCAGCTTCATGGCGGCCGTGGCAACCTCGGACGTCATACCCTCCATCTCGTAGAGGATGCGGCCGGGCTTGACCACCGCCACGTAGTACTCCACACCGCCCTTACCGGTACCCATGCGGGTCTCGGCGGGCTTCTTGGTGACCGGCTTGTCCGGGAACACGCGGATCCAGATCTTGCCGCCACGCTTGATGTGGCGCGTCATCGCGATACGGGCCGCCTCGATCTGCCGCGAGGTGATCCACCCCGGCTGCAGGGACATCAGGCCGTACTCACCGTAGGTGAGATCGCTGCCGCGGTGGGCCTGGCCGGGCATACGGCCCTTGTGCATCTTGCGGAATTTCGTACGAGCAGGCTGAAGCATCGTCGGTGTCCTTCAAGCCCGAGTGAGCCGCCCCTCTCGAGGCGGCTCCCGGGGAGAGTTAGCGGTTGGCGGCCGGCGCGGCCTGGTGGCCACCCTTGGTGGGCAGCACCTCGCCGCGGCAGATCCAGACCTTGCAACCGATCTTGCCGTAGGTGGTCTTGGCCTCGGCGAAACCGTAGTCGATGTCCGCGCGGAGGGTATGCAGGGGCACGCGGCCCTCGCGGTACCACTCGTAGCGAGCCATCTCCGCGCCGCCGAGACGGCCGGAGCAGGAGACCCGGATGCCCTTGGCGCCGAACTTCATCGCCGTCTGCAGCGCCTTCTTCATGGCGCGGCGGAAAGCGATACGGCGCTCGAGCTGGGTGGCGATGTTCTCGGCCACCAGCTGCGCGTCCGTCTCGGCCTTGCGGACCTCGACGATGTTGAGGAAGACCTCGTTCTTGGTGAACTGCTGCAGGTCCTTCTTCACCGTCTCGATGCCGGCACCGCGCTTGCCGATGACGATGCCCGGGCGCGCGGTGTGCACGTTGACCTTCACCTTGTTCGCCGCGCGCTCGATCTCCACCTTGGAGACACCCGCGTGGGCGAGCGACTTCTTCACGAACTCGCGGATGCGGATGTCTTCATGCAGCCACTGCGCGTAGTTCTTGTGCTCGAACCACTTGGAGTCCCAGGTCTTGATGACCCCGAGGCGGAACCCAATGGGATGGACTTTCTGGCCCAACGTGCTTCTCCTTCGAATCGGTTGCGTGGGGCGCCGAGGGGCGGCCTTACTTCTTGGCCGCCTCCTCCAGCACCACGTGAATGTGGCTGGTCTTCTTGTTGATGCGCGTGGCGCGGCCCATGGCGCGCGGCATATAGCGGCGCTGGGTCGGACCCTGATCCACCGAGATCGTCTTCACGATCAGCTTATCCACGTCGACCTGTCCCTTCGACAAGTCGGTCGCGTTGGCCACGGCGCTCTTGATGAGCTTGGCCACGGGGACCGCCGCGGCGCGGCTGGTGAAGCGCAGGATGTTCAGGGCCTGCCCCACCGGCTTGCCCCGGACGAGCGCCGCCACCGTGGAAACCTTACGGGGCGACATGCGCAGGAACCTCAGATGTGCCTTCGACTCCATGTCATCTCCTCTGGCGGACGCCGCCTGTCAGCGGGGCCGGCTACTTGCCCTTGGCGACCTTCTTCTCCGCCGAGTGACCGCCGAACGTACGCGTCGGGGCGAACTCGCCGAGCTTGTGGCCCACCATGTTCTCGGTCACGAAGACGGGGATGAACTTGCGGCCGTTGTGCACCGCGAAGGTGTGTCCCACGAACTCCGGCAGGATGGTGGAACGCCGGGACCACGTCTTCACAACACTCTTCTTGTTCGTCTTGATCATGTCCTCGATCTTCTTCACGAGGAAACCATCGACGAACGGACCCTTCTTGATCGAACGCGCCATTGTGTGAACCCTCGACTACTGGCTGCGCGCGCCCGGACGGCGGACGCTCACGATGAACTTGTCAGTACGCTTGTTGGTGCGCGTGCTGAGACCCTTGGTCTTCTTGCCCCACGGCGACACCGGATGCGGATTACCCTGGCCGGACTTACCCTCACCACCACCGTGCGGGTGATCGACGGGGTTCATCGCCAGACCGCGGACGGTGGGACGGATGCCCAGCCAGCGGCTGCGGCCGGCCTTGCCGCTGCGGATGATCTCGTGCTCCAGGTTGCCCACCTGGCCCACGGTCGCACGGCACTCGATGAGGACCATGCGCACACTGCCCGAGGGCAGACGGACCTGGGCGTAGCGGCCCTCCTTGGCCATGAGCTGGCCGGAGGAGCCCGCGGAGCGGATGATCTGGGCGCCACGGCCCGGCTTCAGCTCCACGTTGTGGATGACGGTACCGATCGGGATGTTGATCAGCGGGAGGCTGTTGCCCGGACGGATGTCCGCGCCCTCACCCGCCATGACGGTGTCACCGACCTTGAGGTCGACCGGGGCGAGGATGTAGCGCTTCTCGCCATCCGCGTAGTGCAGGAGGGCGATGTTGGCGGTGCGGTTCGGGTCGTACTCGACCGCGGCGACCTTGGCCGGCACGCCGTCCTTGTCCCGACGCTTGAAGTCGATGACGCGGTAGCGGCGCTTGTGACCACCGCCCTGGTGGCGGCGGGTGATGTGGCCGTGGACGTTACGGCCGCCGGACTTGTTCAGGGACTCGGTGAGCTTCTTCTCCGGCTTGCCCTTGGTGATGTCCGCGAAGTCAGACGCGGTCATCAGACGGCGGGCGGCGGAGGTCGGCTTGTACTTCTTGATGCCCATGGTGGTTCCTCAACGACGGTCAGCGCAATGCGCTAGACCGCGCCTCCCTCGAAGAGCTCGATCTTGTCCCCTTCCTTCAGGGTCACGACCGCCTTCTTGAAGTTCGGCCGCTTGCCAATCGAGCGACCCACGCGCTTGGTCTTGCCGCGCACGATGTTGGTCCGCACACCCTCGACGCTCACCTTGAAGAGCTTCTCGACGGCGTTGGCCACGTCGTACTTGGTGGCCTTCTTGTCGACGATGAACGAGTACTGCCGGAACTTCTCGCGGGCCGCGTCCAGCTTCTCGGTGATGAGCGGTCCCTTGATGACGTCGTTGATTTTCACGAGAGCGCCCCCTCGATGGCCTTCGCGGCCGCGGAAGTGAGCACCAGGTGCTTGTGGCGGAGCACGGACTCGAGGTTCAGGCCCTCGGGGGGCAGAACGTCGAACTTCGCCAGGTTGCGCACGCTGCGGTGCAGGTTGGTGTTGTCCTTGGCGTCGATGACCAGCGCGCCGGACAGCTTCAGGCGCTTGGTCAGAGCCTCGAAGGCCTGCTTGCTCTTGGGAGCGGACAGGCTGAAGTCGCTCACGATGATGAGCGTCTTCTCACGGGCGCGCAGCGACAGAGCCGCCTTGAGCGCACCGCGACGGACCTTCTTCGGAGGACGGTAGAAGTAGTCCCGCTGCTTCGGGCCCATCGCCTTGCCGCCGCCCACCCAGTGGGAAGCGCGGATGGAACCCTGACGAGCGCGGCCAGTACCCTTCTGCTTCCAGGGCTTCTTGCCACCACCGCTCACCAGCGAGGTGTTCTTCACACCCACCGTACCCCGGCGCCGGTTGATCTGCTGCATCTTCGCGACCTCATAAAAGAGGTTCGCGTTCGGCTCGGCACCGAAAACATCGTCGGAGAGCTGCAGCTCCGACACCTTCTTCAAATCCAAGTCGACTACGTCGAACTTCGCCATGGCTCTTTCCTCTGGGGAACGGAGTGGAACCGCGAGGGCTCAGCCCCGCTTCCTCAGGACTTGATCTCCACGTCAACGCCGGCCGAGAGATCCAGCTTCATCAGCGCGTCCAGCGTCTGCTGGGTCGGCTCGAGGATATCGAGCAGGCGCTTGTGAGTGCGGATCTCGAACTGCTCGCGGCTCTTCTTGTCCACGTGCGGCGAGCGCAGAACCGTGAACTTGTTGATGCGCGTGGGCAGGGGGATCGGACCGGCCACCTTGGCGCCCGTGCGCCGAGCCGTCTCCACGATCTCGCCAGCGCTCTGATCCAGGAGCTTGGAGTCGTACGCCTTCAGCCGGATGCGGATCTTCTGTGTCGCCATTCGCAAAAACCTCTTTAAACGGCCTCTGCCTTCGGGAGGCGCTACGACCAACGTCCCCTGGATGTCACAGAGCCATTTCTTCGAACGAAGGGGCGCGGCTTGTACCACCGGCCCCTGGTGGATGCAACCTTATTCCCACTTCCCCGAACTTTTCTGAACAGAAGCTCGGGGAAGCGAGGATACGACGAAACTACGCGATGATCTCGGCCACGACGCCGGCGCCCACGGTACGGCCACCCTCGCGAACAGCGAAGCGCAGCTCCTTCTCCATGGCCACAGGGGTGATCAGCTCCACCTCGATGGCGATGTTGTCGCCAGGCATCACCATCTCGACGTTGTCGGGCAGCTTCACCGTGCCCGTCACGTCCGTGGTGCGGAAGTAGAACTGCGGGCGGTAGCCCTTGAAGAACGGGGTGTGACGGCCACCCTCTTCCTTCGAGAGCACGTAGATCTGCGCCTTGAACTTGGTGTGCGGCGTGATGCTGCCCGGCTTGGAGAGCACCTGGCCACGCTCGAGGTCCTCACGCTTGAGGCCGCGCAGCAGCGCGCCGATGTTGTCGCCCGCGCGGCCCTCGTCCAGCAGCTTGCGGAACATCTCGACGCCCGTGACGACCGTCTTCTGCGTGGGGCGGATACCGACAATCTCGATTTCCTCGCCCACCTTGATGATGCCGCGCTCGACGCGGCCGGTGGCCACCGTACCGCGGCCGGCGATGGAGAACACGTCCTCCACCGGCATCAGGAAGGGCTTGTCCGTCGCGCGCTGCGGGGTGGGGATGTAGCTGTCCACCGCCTCCATCAGCTTGAGGATGGCCGGCTCGCCGATGTCCGAGGTGTCACCCTCGAGCGCCTTGAGGGCCGAGCCCGGGACGATGGGGATGGTGTCGCCCGGGAAGTCGTACTTCTTGAGCAGGTCGCGGACTTCCATCTCCACGAGCTCACGCAGCTCGGGGTCGTCCAGCATGTCGACCTTGTTCAGGAAGACCACGATGTAGGGGACGCCGACCTGGCGGGCGAGCAGGATGTGCTCGCGCGTCTGGGGCATCGGGCCGTCGGCGGCCGACACCACGAGGATGGCGCCGTCCATCTGCGCCGCGCCCGTGATCATGTTCTTCACGTAGTCGGCGTGGCCGGGGCAATCGACGTGGGCGTAGTGACGATTCTTCGTCTTGTACTCCACGTGCGCGGTCGAGATGGTGATGCCGCGCTCGCGCTCCTCGGGAGCCTTGTCGATCATGTCGTACGCGAGGAAGGTCGCGCCGCCGGTCTTCGCCAGCACCTTGGTGATGGCCGCCGTGAGGGACGTCTTGCCGTGGTCAACGTGGCCGATGGTGCCGATGTTGACGTGCGGCAAGCTTCTGTCGAACTTTTCCTTACTCATTGCTGCTCCTCGCAGACCGGATTCCGGCCGAATCGAGAAAAGGTGCTGCGTCGTGCTCCAAACCCGCGGAAACGTCAATCTAAATCGCCTGCCCCCCTTGCGAGGGGCCGGGGTGCATCAACGGTTCAGCACGTCCTTGGGTGCCGGCGCGTAGTGGCTGAACCGCATGGTGTAGGTCGCTCTTCCCTGGCTGCGGCTGCGCAGGTCGGTCGAGTACCCGAACATCTTGGCGAGAGGCACCTGGGCGTTGATGGCCTGCACGCCTCCCGGCCGGGGCTCCATGCCCATGATCTTCCCGCGGCGGCCGTTCAGGTCGCCGATGACGTCGCCCGTGAAGTCATCCGGGGTGACGATCTCGCAGTCCATGATGGGCTCGAGGAGCACCGGGGCAGCGGTGCGCATCGCGTCCCGGAAGGCCATCGAGCCGGCAATCTTGAAGGCGATCTCGCTCGAGTCCACGTCGTGCATCGAGCCGTCGTAGGCCTCCACCTTCACGTCCAGCATGGGGTAGCCCGCGATGGGGCCACTCTGCATGGACTCCTGGACGCCCTGCCTCGCCGCCTCGACGAACTCCTTGGTCACCGCCCCGCCGACGATCTTGTTCTCGAAGGCGAAGCCCGCGCCCGGCTCGTTGGGAGCCACCCGCAGGTTGATGTGGCCGTACATGCCCTTGCCACCCGTCTGGCGGATGTACTTGCCCTCGGACTCCACCGCCTGGGTGATCGTCTCGCGGTAGGCCACCTGCGGCTTGCCTACGTTGGCGTCGACCTTGAACTCGCGCAGGAGCCGGTCGACGATGATCTCCAGGTGCAGCTCGCCCATGCCGGCGATGATGGTCTGCCCCGTCTCCTCGTTCGTCTTCACGCGGAAGGACGGGTCCTCCATCGACAGGCGGGCGAGGCTGGTGATGATCTTGTCCTGGTCCGCCGTCGACTTCGGCTCGATGGCCACGTCGATGACGGGCTCGGGGAAGTCCATCCGCTCCAGGATGATGGGGTGCTTGTCGTCGCAGAGCGTGTCGCCCGTGGTGGCCAGCTTCAGGCCCACCACCGCGCAGATGTCACCGGCGTAGCACTCCTGGACCTCGTCCTTCTTGTCCGCGCGCATCTGCACCAGACGGCTGATGCGCTCGCGCTTGCCCTTCACCGAGTTCCACGCCGCCGTGCCCGCCTCCAGCTTGCCCGAGTAGATGCGGAGGAACGTCAGCGTCTGCGACGGGAACTGCGGGTCGTTCATGATCTTGAACGCCAGCGCGCTGAAGGGCGCCTTGTCATCCGTCGGCCGCGTCTCGTCCTCGCCCTTGGGCGTCTTGCCATGCACCGGGGGCACTTCCAGCGGGTTGGGCAGGTAGTCCACCACCGCGTCCAGCAGGGGCTGCACGCCCTTGTGCTTGAAGGCCGAGCCACAGAACACGGGGAAGATCTTCAGCCCCAGGCACCCCTTGCGGATGGCGCCGCGGATCTCCGCCTCGGTCAGCTCCGTGCCCTCAAGGAACTTCTCGGTGAGCGCATCGTCCTGCTCGGCCGCCGTCTCGACGAGCTCGCTCCGGGCCGCGGTGGCCTCCTCGAGGAACTCCTCGGGAATGTCCACCACGTCGTACCGGCTGCCCTGCTCCGAGTCCTGGAAGACGAGCGCCTTCATCCGGACCAGGTCGATCACGCCGCGGTGCTTGTCCTCGGCTCCCAGCGGGAGCTGCAGACGCACGGGACGCGCGCCCAGCTTCTCGCGAATGGTGTTGACGGACATCGTGTAGTCCGCGCCCACCCGGTCCATCTTGTTCACGAAGCAGATGCGGGGGACCTTGTACTTGTCCGCCTGGCGCCAGACCGTCTCGGTCTGGGGCTCCACACCGTTCACGCCGTCGAACACGGCGATGGCCCCGTCCAGCACACGCAGCGAGCGCTCCACCTCGATGGTGAAGTCCACGTGGCCCGGGGTGTCGATGATGTTGATGCGGTACTTCTGCTCGCTCCTGCTCCAGAACGCGGTGATGGCGGCGGAGGTGATGGTGATGCCGCGCTCGCGCTCCTGGGGCATCCAGTCCGTGGTCGTGGTGCCTTCATGCACCTCGCCCATCTTGTGGATGGCTCCCGTATAGAACAGGATCCGTTCCGTGGTCGTGGTCTTGCCGGCATCGATGTGCGCCATGATGCCGATGTTGCGATAGCGCTCGAGCGGATACTCGCGAGGCATTTCTCCGAACCTCTCCAGAACAGGACGGGCGGTTGCCCTGCCCTTCCAACCACGAAACCAACGAAACGGTTGTCAAAGACCTGAAACACCCGGACGCGGGGGTCCGCATCCGGGTGCCGGATACTACAGGAATCGCACGACTACCAGCGGTAGTGGGCGAAGGCCTTGTTGGCCTCGGCCATCTTGTGCGTGTCCTCGCGCTTCTTCACCGCGTTGCCACGGTTGTTGGCGGCGTCCATGATCTCGCCCGCCAGCTTCTCCATGGCCGTCTTCTCACCACGCGCCTTGGCGTAGGTGATGATCCAGCGCATGCCCAGCGCCACGCGGCGATCCTGACGGACCTCCACGGGCACCTGGTAGGTGGCGCCACCGACGCGGCGGCTCTTCACCTCGAGCACCGGCTTGACGTTGTCGAGGGCCTTCTTGAACGTCTTGAGGGGGTCCTCCTTCGCACGCTCTTCGATGAGCGAGAAGGCGCCGTAGCACACCCGCTCGGCGATGGACTTCTTCCCCTTGCGCATCAGGTCGTTCACGAACTTCGTGACGAGGCGGTCCTGGAACTTCGGATCGGGAAGGATCTTGCGCTTGGCTACTACGCGACGACGAGGCATTGCTCTGTATCCCTTACGCCCCGCTCCCTTGCACCCGGGAGGCTAAATGGGGGGCTTCGAACTGCGTTGGCGAATTCAGGAAGGCTCCCCAGGGTGCGGGGCAAGCATCCCAATCAAATGAAACGAAGGTGATCTCGAGCGGAAATCAGCTCGGGCGCTTGGCGCCGTACTTCGAACGGCTCTGCTTGCGGCCGGCCACGCCCACCGAGTCCAGCGTGCCGCGGACGATGTGGTAGCGAACGCCCGGGAGGTCCTTCACACGGCCACCGCGGATCATCACCACCGAGTGCTCCTGGAGGTTGTGACCCACGCCGGGGATGTAGGAGGTGACCTCGATCCCGTTCGTCAGACGAACACGCGCCACCTTGCGGAGCGCCGAGTTCGGCTTCTTGGGGGTGGTGGTGTACACGCGGGTGCACACGCCACGCTTCTGGGGGCACTCCTTCAGAGCGGGGCTCTTACCCTTGATGTTCAACTTCTCGCGGCCCTTGCGGACCAGCTGGCTGATAGTCGGCACTGAACTCCTCTTCCTTCCCGATTGATCCGGGGGGGTGTCCCCGGGGGCGCATACAAACCTACAACTGCGCTTGAAAAAGGGTCGCGAGTATAGGGAGGGGGCACCCTGTGTCAAGCGACTGCTGGCCCACGGCTTGAACCGTGAACCCCACGGGCATCCATTCCTACACCCTGACAGCGGGCTCGGTCCTCTACTCCCCCGGCTGCTAGAAGTCGAGCACCATCACGATCGCGTCCTCGGGCGGCTGGCCCTCGTCCACGTAGTAGTTCGGCCGTACCCCCACCGGGCGGAAGCCGAACGATTTGTAGAGATTGATGGCGGGCTCGTTGCTCTTGCGCACCTCCAACGTGGCCAGGCTGCACTTGCGTGCCCGCCCCTCGGCCAGGGTGGCTTCCATCAGCTCCCGCCCTACCCCGCGCCGCCGGTGCTCCGGCGCGGTCGCCACGTTCAACACGTGCACCTCGTCGTGGACGATCCAGAAGATGGAGATACCCAGCAGGCGCCTGCCCCCCTCCGGCAGGGGCTCCTCCAGCAGGTAGATGACGGACCAGTCGTGGCCGAGCTCGCGCTGCAGCAACTCGAACGACCACGGGTTGCGGAACGAGGCCTTCTCCAGCTCCATCACCGCCGGCAGGTCCTCCCGCGTCATCCTGCGGATGAGGAACGTGGACTGCGGCCTGGGCTTGTCGCTCGGACGGGAATCCTCACGCATCCGTCTCATGGCTCCCCCTCTCGGATCCGCGCGAAGGGCGCTACCCGCCGGATCCTCGCGCTCTCCCGGACCAGTTTGAACTCGTCCTTCGCCAGCTGGTTGTAGCGCTCCCGGAACAGCTTCTCCTTGAGCGTGTCCCGCACCGCCTCGAACGGACCGCCCAGCGTCCCCTTGTGCTCCTCCCAGTACCGCCGCACCTCCGCCTCGCTCACCTGCGCGCGCAGGCGGATGCGGCTGTCCAGGATGCGCTCGGCCCGGACGCTCCGCTCCAGCACCGCCGTCAACTGCTCCAGGTCCGCATCGTGCCGGGCCAGGAAGGCCAGCAGCGATGTCTCGTCCTCGAAGCGATCGCGGAACGTCCTCAGCCGCGCCTCCACCTCCGAACGCTCCGCCTGGAAGGCCTGCAGGCGATCCGCACCCGCCACCAGCAGCCGTTGGTTGATGGCCAGCTCCAACGCTCCCCGGAGCGTCTGCTCGTCGAGCTGGACTTCCGCCGCTCGCACGCCCCCTCGCTGGACCAGCGTCACCCGGGCCTCGAACTCCAGCTCGCTCAGGGTGAGGACCTGGGTGCCGATCACCGCCACCACCCGGTCGATGACCCGGCCCTCGGCCGCTGGAGTCCCAGAGGGGGGCTCGGAGGACGGTCCGGGAGCAGGCGGGCGGGCAGCGGCCACGGGCATCAGCACGAGCCAGCCCACCAGCAGCCCCGTTTTCGTCCCCTGTGCGTACCGCGCTGCCATGCTCTCCCTCGCGCCTCCGGCCACTTTATACATCCTGACCTTGGCCCACACGCCTTGCTGGCGATCGCCGCACGGCAGGTTACGTTGTCGCTGTCTCGGAGGGCGGTATCACCATGGCGGACGACTACTACCAGATTCTCGGCGTGTCCCGGACGGCGTCGGCCGACGAAATCAAGAAGGCCTTCCGCAAGCTGGCCCGCAAGTACCACCCGGACGTCAACCCGGGGGACAAGTCGGCTGAGGAGAAGTTCAAGCAGCTCAACGCGGCCTTCGAGGTTCTCTCGGACGAGCGCAAGCGCAAGCTGTACGACGAGTTCGGCAACGAGGCGGCCCAGTTCGGCTTCGACGAAAAGAAGGCCACCCAGTACCGGGCCTACAAGGCCGCCCAGGCGGCTGGCGGCGGCATGCCGTTCGGCGGCGGGGGCCGCCCTGGCGTGGACTTCGACCTGGGCGACATCTTCGGCGACATCTTCGGCCGCGCGGGCGCCGGCGGCGTGGACTTCGGCGAGGTGTTCGGACGTGCCGGAGGAGGAGGCCGGGCCGCCGGTCCCACCCCGGGCGAGGACATCACCGCCACCCTCACGCTCAGCTTCAACGAGGCCCTCACCGGCGTCGAGCGCAGCATCTCGCTCCAGCGCCCCGGCCGCTGCCAGCGCTGCCAGGGCGCGGGCCAGGTGGGCACCCCCTCCACGTGCGCCACCTGCGGAGGGACCGGAAAGGTGCGCCGCAGCGGCGTCCTGGGCATGAACACCGCCGGTACGTGTCCCACCTGCCGGGGCACCGGACGCGCCGCGCCCCCCTGCCCTTCCTGCCAGGGCTCGGGCGTGGTGGAGGAAACCGCCCGGCTCACCGTGAAGATCCCCGCCGGCGTCCACACGGGCTCCAAGGTCCGGCTGTCCGGCCAGGGCGCGTCGGGCTCGCGCGGGGGGCCTCCGGGGGACCTCTACATCGAGACGATTGTCGCCGAGCACCCCCTGGTACGCCGCGAGGGCGATGACCTCTACATGGACCTGCCGGTGACCGTCTCCGAGGCCATGCTGGGCGCCGAGGTGCGCGTCCCCACCTTCCAGGGCGAGGTCACGGTCAAGGTCCCCGAGGGCTCCCAGTCCGGCCGCCGCATGCGTCTGCGCGGCCGGGGTGCCCCCTCCCTGAAGGGCGGACCCGCGGGCGACCTCTACCTCACACTTCAGGTAAAGGTGCCCGAGCACCCCTCCACCGAGGCCCGCAGGGCCGCCGAGGAGCTCGCCCGCGCCTACCAGGGCGATGTCCGGGGCTCCCTGCAGCTCTAGGTTCCAATCGACGGCCGGTCACTGGCCATCCAAGCTTCTTGCGTTAGCTTGCGCCGCGTCCTACACGGCCCCCAAGAACTCGCATCACCCCTCGGAGCCTCTTCACCATGGGCATCTTCGATTTCCTCGGCGGCTCGGGCCCCGAAAAAGCCCTCAAGCTCAAGTCCAAGGTGACCCAGAAGTATGGGGACCCCGCCACCCGCCAGAAGGCCCTCCAACAGCTCGGCGAGATGAAGATCCCCGAGGCCGTCACCGTCCTGCTCCACCGCTACACCGTCACCGTGGAGCCCCTCACCACGGACGCCGACGAGAAGGAGCACGTCTTCGAGCTCATCAAGAGCTTCGACAAGGACGCCATCGCCCCCGTCACCGAGTTCCTGCGCAAGAACGAGCAGGCCACCTCCTGGGCCCTCCGTATCCTCGAGTCGCTGCTGCCCGAGTCCGAGGTCGTCACCATCGTCGTGGACACCCTCCACTCGCTGAGCGCCCAGTACATGCGCGACCCCGAGAAGAAGGTCGTCCTGCTCCACTACGTCACCGGCAAGCAGGATCCGCGCATCCCCTCCGTCGTGCTGCCCCACCTCGATGACATGGCCGACGAGGTGAAGATCGCCGCCCTCAAGGCGCTCGGTCCCCAGAAGTATGAGCCGGCGCGCGAGCCCATCCTCCGTCTCCTGACGAGCGGTGACGCCGGGCGCCGCGTGCAGACGGCCGCCCTCGGTGCCCTCCAGGAGAGCGGCTTCGGCGTCCAGGGCTACCGCGAGAAGGTCGAGGCCGTGATGAACGAGCCCTACTACCTCGACGGCAGCGGCCTGGTGCAGCGCCGCGGCTGAGCCCCCCTGTGTGCCCCCCTCCCTCACGGGGAGTGGGCCCCGGAGGGGATCGTCCAGAACCTGACGGGTGGGACGCCGCCCACCCATCCTGATGTCAGCTATCCGACATGGCAATTGTCCTGCGGTCGTCCCCTGTTGCGGGAGGGTCCGGGGAAGGGTTCCCACCCCGGCTCCGGGTAGCGCAGGATCGGCTCGAGTGGAGATCCCGCTGCCCCCACACCTGGACGGGGGTCGGCGTGCCGCCCCCTGGTTGCCGAGGTAGCTCCGTGCCGAAGAAGAAGGTTCCGCATCTGGCAGAGATCGTCACCCTCCGCCCCGAGGTGAAGAAGCCCCGGAAGACGGTGAAGCCCCAGCCCCCCGTGGACGGCGAGGCCGCCGAGCGCGCCCTCGTGGAGATGTCCCAGCACATCTCCTCCAGCGCCGGCCCCACCGAGGCCCTGCGCTCGCAACTGCAGATCATCCACGGCCTCATGCAGGCCAAGGCCTGCTACGTGGCCCGCTTCGAGCCCTCGCGCAACCAGCTCCACGTGGAGCACGTGCGCGGCCGCTACGACGATCGCATCACCGCCGCCACCCCCGAGCAGGGCCTGGTGGGCCGCGCCTTCGCCGAGAGGGCCATCCTCCGCGACGAGGAGACCCTCGCCGTGCCGCTCGACAGCCCCCAGGGCGTCAGCGGGGTGCTCGCCATCCTCGCGCCCCGCCGCGCCGTCTCGGACTCCATGCTGATGGCGCTCGCCGGCCAGCTCTCCGCCGCCTACGAGGTGGCCCGCCTGCGCGACGACAGCGCCCGCCGCAACAAGGACCTGCAGACCGCCATCGCCGGCCTCAAGGCCCTCGAGCAGAGCCGCGACGAGCTGCTCGGCAACGTCTCGCACGATCTCAAGAACCCCCTCACCACCCTCAAGGCCTACCTGGCCATGATGGGGCGCGAGAAGCTCGGACCCGTCTCCGACGCCCAGCGCCGCGCGGTGCAGGTGTGCGACCGCAGCGCGGACCGCATGCTGCGCATGGTGAATGACCTCCTGCTCATGTCCCGCCTCCAGGCCGGGAAGATGCAGCTCAACCAGCGCCCCTTCGGTCTCAAGTCCGTGGCCGAGGAGGTCCTCCGCACCCTCACCCCCATGGCCGATCAGGCCAAGGTGCAGCTCACCCTCCCCCCCTCCAGCGAGGTCTTCGTCCGCGGCGACCGCGAGCGCATCGCCGAGGCCATCCAGAACCTCGTCGAGAGCGGCATCCACCGCTGCGAGGCCGATGACAGCGTGGAGCTGCGCGTCTCCGTCGAGGACGGGCTCGCCCTGCTCACCGTGAAGGACTCCGGCCCCGGCATCGGCAACGAGGACCTGGAGCACGTCTTCGATCCCTTCTACCGCCCGGAAACCACCCGCGGCCAGGGACGCAGCCTCGGCCTGCCCCTGGTGGCGAAGATCCTCGCGCTGCACGGCGGCCGCGTGGAGGCCGCCAGCACGCTGGGTGAAGGCACCACCTTCCAGCTCGTGCTGCCCATGTTCGCCGGCGCCGTCAGCACCCCCGAGAGCGCCCAGGCCGGTCCCCGCGCCGGTGGCATCCTCCTCGTCGAGGACGACGCCGACTGCCGCGAGGTGCTCCAGCAGGTGCTCGAGCAGGAGGGCTACCGGGTGATGTCCACCTCCGGCGCCGCCGAGGCCCGCTCCATCCTCTCGCACATCCGCCCGGCCATGGTGCTGTTGGACCTGCGCCTCAGCGAGGAAGATGGGCGCTCCGTGCTGCGCTTCATCCGCGGCACCGAGTCCCTCGCGGACATCGCCGTCTACATCATCTCCGGTGCCAGCGAGGTCTCCACCCTCGGCGCCGGCCAGGGCCTGGACCGCATCGACGGATTTTTCGAGAAGCCACTGCAATTGCCGCGGCTGCTCGACACCGTGGCCGCCGTGGTCCGCCCGAGCCGCCGCAACCCGGCGGTGACCTGAAAGGGTTTTCCGGCCCGATGCGTTGACAGAAGGTGCGCGGAACAAGCCCGGTTTCGCTTAGTATCCGCGCGATCCAATGAATCCTTCCGTCTACTCCCGCTATCGGACTGCCTTCGTCGAGGCGCTCGCCCAGTCCCTGGGCGTGCCCGCCTCCGAGGCTCGAGTCCCAGGTGAAGCCGGCCGACCCGGCTCACGGTGATTTCTCCTTCCCCACCTTCCCCCTGGCCAAGGCCCAGAAGAAGGCCCCGCCCGCCATCGCCGCCGCGCTCGCCCAGAGCGTGAAGGTGCCGGGCCTGGAGGTGGTGGCCGCCGGCCCCTACGTCAACGCGAAGTTCGCGCTGATGCCCTTCACCTCCGAGGTGCTCGACACGGTGCGCTCGCAGGGCCCGCGCTACGGCGGCGGGGACTCGGGCACCGGCAAGACTGTGGTCATCGACTACTCGTCGCCCAACATCGCCAAGCCCATCGCCTTCCACCACATCCGCTCGACGATGATCGGCCACAGCCTGGCCAACCTGCACCGGGCGCTCGGCTACAAGGTCGAGGGCATCAACTACCTGGGCGACTGGGGCAAGCAGTTCGGCCTGGTGGCCGTGGGCTTCCAGGAGTACGGCGACCCGGCCCGGCGCAACGACATGGCCCACCTCGTGGAGGTGTACGTCAAGGCCAACAAGCGCGCCGAGGCCGAGCCCTCCTTCGACGAGCGCGCCCGCGACTTCTTCCGGCGCATGGAGGCCAATGACGCCGAGGCGCTCGCGCTCTGGAAGGAGTTCCGCGAGACGTCCCTGCGCGACTTCGAGCGCATCTACGCCCGGCTCGGCGTGAAGTTCGAGCACATGGAGGGCGAGAGCTTCTACCAGGGCAAGATGGAGCCGGTGATCGACGAGATCGCCCGCAGGCCCGGCATCAAGCAGTCCGAGGGCGCCACCATCGTGGACCTGCCCTACGAGGAGAACGAGCCGCCGGTGCTCCTCAAGAAGAACGACGGCAGCACGCTGTACGCCACGCGAGACCTGGCGGCGGCCATCGATCGGCACGAGCGCTTCCACTTCGACAAGGCACTGTACGTGGTGGCCACGGACCAGGCGCTGCACTTCCGGCAGCTCTTCCGGGTGCTCAAGGCCATGGGCCGCGAGTGGTCCGAGCGCATGGTGCACGTCAACTTCGGCCGCGTGCACGGCATGAGCACGCGCAAGGGCAACGTGGTGCTCCTCACCGACGTGCTCGACGAGGCCAGGGTCCGCGCCCGCGAGAAGGTCCAGGAGAACATCCAGGCCGGGAAGATGCAGACGGACGACCCCGAGGGGCTGGCCGAGCAGATCGGCATGGGCGCCATCTTCTTCGGCGACCTGAAGAACCGCCGGACCACGGACTACACCTTCGACTGGGAGGACGTGCTCGCCTTCGAGGGCCACTCCGGTCCGTACCTCCAGTACGCCCACGCGCGGACCTGCAACGTCCTGCGCAAGGGGGGCGGGGCTCCGGCCTCGTATGACGCGGCGCTGCTCACCCTGCCGGAGGAGCAGGCCGTGCTGCGCGCCATCGCCCGGCTGCCGGTGGTGGTGCAGGAGGCCGCGGAGCAACTGGAGCCGAGCTTCGTCGCGCGGTGGCTGTTGGACCTCGCCGCGGAGTTCAGCCGCTACTACACGCTGGGCAATCAGGATCGCAGCAAGCGCGTGCTCGTGGAGGACAACGAGCCCGTGAAGGCGGCGCGGCTCGCGCTGACGGACGCGACGCGGGCGGCCCTGGCGGCCGGCCTGACGCTGCTGGGTATCGCTACTCCCGAGAACATGTAACGAGGCTCGCGTGGACAAAGGGGGGCCGCACGTGGACACCGCATTGACCGAAGCTGTGAATCACAGTGAGGCGTTGAAGGAAGAATTCGGGCCCGTCTCCCGGATGCTGGGAGCGCGCTACTTCGACGGGGTGCGCTTCCCCGCCGAGGCCGAGGATGAATTGCGCGCGCTCCACGCCAAGGGGTTCGTGGTGCACGTCATGCGCAGCACGGCGTGGATCAACTTCCTCTATCTGGCCTGGGCCATGGTGCGCCGGGCCCTGCCCCCCGTGCGCGCGGTGGTGAACCTGCGTCCCTGGTTCACCCGCCCCTTCCGCAAGACGGCGCAGCGCGGCGACTTCGACGTGCGCTTCACCTACGCCCGGCGCCAGGCCGGCAGCGGCCTCATCTTCCTCAAGAAGACGGCCCTGCTGAGCGCCGCGGGCAAGGACATCGAGGAGAATCCCTTCCCCTCCCTGGTGGCCATGGCGCGCAAGAGCGACAAGACCGTCTTCCTGGTCCCGGAGCTCTTCGTCTGGGAGAAGCGCACCTCGCGCATCAAGCCGAGCCTCCTGGATCACGTCTTCGGCAGCCCGGACGCGCCCGGCTTCGTGCACTCGATGGTGGCCTTCTTCCGCAACTACCGCCGCGCGCAGTTCCGCGTCGGCGAGCCCATCGATCTCAAGCGCTTCATCGAGGAGAACCCGCAGGACTCGGACGAGGTCATCGCCCGCAAGGTGCGCAGCGCGCTCAACCACCACCTCGCCCGCGAGACGCGCGCCGTCTTCGGCCCGCCGGTGAAGCCGCACGAGCGCATCATCGAGGAGACGCTGCGCGACCGCACCCTGCGCAAGTCCCTGGACGCGGTGGCCGCCGAGAGCAACCGCCGCCCCGAGAGCGTGCTGCGCCAGGCCCGGCGCAACCTCCAGGCCATCGCCGGCAAGCCCAGCCCCACGACGCTCTCCTTCGTCGCGCCCGTGCTCGGCTGGGTGTTCAACCGCATCTACGACGGCATCGAGGTGGACGAGGCCGGGCTCAACCGCGCCCTCAAGGCCGCCAGCAAGGCACCCCTCGTGCTGTGCCCCTCGCACAAGAGCCACGTGGACTACCTGGTGATGAGCTGGGTGCTGTGGAATCGCGGCTACGCCGTACCCCTCGTCGCCGCGGGCGCCAACCTGTCCTTCTTCCCGCTCGGGCCCATCCTGCGCCGCTGCGGCGCCTTCTTCCTGCGCCGCTCCTTCAAGGACGACAAGGTCTACGCCGCGTCCTTCAAGGGCTACGTGAAGAAGCTCGTCCACGACGGCGTCCACCAGGAGTTCTTCCCCGAGGGCGGCCGCTCGCGCACCGGCAAGCTGCTGCAGCCCAAGCTGGGCATGTTCACCTGGCAGCTCGAGGCCGTGCTCGAGGGCGCTCGCAACGATCTCATCTTCGTGCCCGTGTCCATCGACTACGAGAAGGTCGTGGAGTCGGGCAGCTACTCGAAGGAGCTGGCCGGTGGCGAGAAGAAGCCCGAGGACATCAAGGCCCTGCTGAGCACGCCCAAAGTGCTGGCGGCGCGCTACGGCCGCATCCACCTCACCTTCGACGAGCCCCTCTCTCTGGTGGAGCTGATGAAGAGCCGTGGGCTCGACCCGGCCCAGCCCATCACGGACGAGCAGAAGAAGGGCCTGGTGCGCGCCCTGGGCAACCGGGTGATGTACGGCATCAGCAAGGTGTCCACGGTGACGCCGCACGCCCTGGTGAGCGCGGCGCTGCTGGCCCACCGCCGGCGCGGCATGACGAGCCGCGAGCTCACGGACCGCATCACCATCCTGCGCCGCATCGCCGAGGAGGACAAGGTGCCCCTGTCCACGATGCTCAAGGACTCGCCGAGCAACCCGGAGGCCATGGGCCCCATCCAGGACGCCATGCGCACCTTCTGCTCGGACGGCATGGTGCGCACGCAGAAGGCGCACGGCGAGGTCATCTACCAGGCCGAGGACGACCGCCGCGGCGAGATGTCCTTCTACAAGAACACGCTGATGAACCTGGTGGCGGCGCGCAGCCTCGTGGCCAACGCGCTGCTGGTGGGAGCCCCCGCCCCGTTCGACGAGGTGAAGGCCCGGGCGTTGTGGCTCTCGCGCCTCTTCAAGGTGGAGTTCATCTACCGGGTGGGCGCCAGCTTCGACACCATCTTCGCGGAGGTCGTCGAGCGGCTGGTGCGCATGGGGCTGGTGCTGCACGAGGGGGACACGCTGAGCGTGGCGCCGGAGTCCCATGCCCGGCCCGAGCTGGAGTACCTCGCGGACCTGCTGCGCGACTACCTGGAGTCCTACCTGATCGCCGCGCAGACGCTGCATGAGGTGGCGGCGGGCACGGCGCTGGATCGCAAGTCCTTCGTGAAGCAGGCGATGGACGTGGGCCGGGCCGAGTACCACTCGGGGCGCATCACCGCGGCCGAGTCGCTCGCCAAGGTGACGCTGGAGAACGCGGTCGCCTACCTGGTGGAGCAGCGCTACCTGGTGGAGGAGGACAAGAAGCTGAAGCTGGGATCGGCGGCGCCCGACGTCGCGGCGAGCAAGCACTTCGCCGAGGAGATCCGCCGCTACCTGCGCCACTGAGCGCGGGGCGCGCTCACGGTGACGTCCGGAAGGGCACCCGCACCTCCTGCCCGAGCGGGTTGCCCTCCTGATCCATCAAGGACGTCCGCAGCACCAGCGTGTACGCGGTGCCCGGCGCGAAGGCCCCCGCCTCCGTGCCGACGGTGACGGCGTACGGCACATCCCCCCGCTCGATGGCCTCGTCCCCGCCGGAGCCGGCGGGCACCGTCAGCTTCAGCGGGACCTCCACCCTGCCCTCGAACACGGCGATGCCCGGGCGCAGCGTGCGCGCATCCATCGTCTCGGAGAAGAGGATCTCCAGCGAGCCGCTCGCGGGCAGCGTGCCCCCGGCGCTCGGCTCGGTGGACACCACGTCGGGCGGATCCGTATCGCGCGCGGCGAGGAACGGATCTCCCGGATCCAGGCACGCGGCACACCCCAGCAAACCCACCCGCAGCAACCGGCGCATCAGCGGCACCCCCTTCCCGCCAGGCTCGCCTCAGTGTGGCACTTGAGACAGGCCCTGTCATTCGCCGCCGCCACCCGCTTGCACGCCGCGGCGAATCCATCCGGGTGTGGGTTCACCTGCCGCCGCACCGAGCGCTCCGAGTAGAAGTCCACGCGCACCCGCGCCTCGTCCCGGAGGGGCGAAGACGAACCCTCCGCTGCGTTCATCCCGGGAAGCGCGCCAAAGTCCGGGCATTATAGAAGTGCCTCGTTCCGGTGCCTCGGGTTTCCGAGCACCTTCCTCGCCGTGGGAGAAAGCCGTTGGAAGAAGTCAGCCCCAGCCCTCCACCTACACGCTCGCCGCACCTGCTCGATCCGCGCACCGTGGCGGTGAGCGCCGCGGCGGCCGTGTTCGTGGCCTTCCTCGTCTCGGGGGTGCTCGTGCAGACCCTCAACGCGGCCTTCGGCATCTGGTTCACGCAGATCTTCGTCTTCCTCGGCCTGGGCTGGTTCGTGCTGCGCGCCACCGGGAGGGAGCCGGTGCGCTACACCGGCCTCTCCTTCCCGGGGCTGGCACCGGTGGCCTTCGGGTTCGCCCTGGGCGTGGCCAACTTCTTCGCCATCGTCGCGCCCGTCCAGTACGTCTCCCAGTCGCTGCTGCCCCAGTCCTGGCGGGAGATCTACGACGTCGCGGACATCTTCCGCGGCCAGTCCTCCGTGGAGCTGGCCTTCATCGTGGCGAGCGTGACCGTCGCGGCCCCGGTCTGCGAGGAGTTCTTCTTCCGCGGCGTCTTCTTCCAGGGCCTGAGGGCGCACGGAGGACACGCCATGCGCGCCGTCGTCCTCTCCGCGGTCGTCTTCAGCATGTTCCACCTGGATCCGGTGGGTTTCCTCGCCCGCGTCGAGCTGGGGATACTGTTCGGCTGGCTGTTGGTGCGCACCGGCTCCCTCTGGCCGGCCATCCTCGCGCATACCGCCAACAACCTCGTGTCCACGGTGCTGTTCCTCGTCGCGCGCTACCTCGAGGCCCCCGAGGAAGCGGCCTCCCAGCAGGAGGATCCGCGGGTCATCGTGATGATCATGCTCCTGGGCGGCACGGTGCTCTATGGGCTGCTGGCCGCCGCGCGCCGCTTCCCGTCCCTGCTGGGCCCGCTCCGTCCGCCCGAGGTCCTCGAGGCCCCGGAGCCCTCCGTCTCGCTGGAACCCGTTCCCCGGCTCCTGCGGCTGGCGCTTCCCTGGCTGCTCGCCGCGGCGCTGTCCCTGGGCATCTACAGGGCCGTGGATCCCATCGGCATCCAGCTCAGTCAGATCGACCAGAACTACCCGCTGCAGAGCGTCCCCAAGGACGCACCGGACGTGCTGCATGCCGAGCGCGAGGCCCTGTTCGAGCTTCCGGGTCCGCGCCCGCCGGGGCGAGATACCGCTCGGTGAGTACGCCCAGGAGCGGGCGAGACAATCCAACAAACAAAAGAGGACCGATGTCCGTTGACCGGAGAGGCCGCTCCTCCCACGGGGAGAGGGCGGGAGTGAGGGTCCACGCGTGAGAACGATCACCGCGACACGCTATGTCACGCCGCTGCGCGAGGGCGGCTCGATGCCCGCCATCATCGAGGCGGAGGACTCGGGGCTGTACGTCCTGAAGTTCCGGGGAGCGGGCCAGGGAATCAAGGCGCTCGTGGCCGAGATCGTCTCGGGCGAGCTGGCCAGGGCGCTGGGGCTGAGGGTGCCAGAGCTCGTGCTGGTGGAGCTGGATCCGGCACTGGGCCGCGCCGAACCGGACGGGGAGATCCGCGATCTGATCAAGGCGAGCGCGGGCCTCAACCTGGGCATGGACTACCTGCCGGGCTCCATCACGTTCGATCCGACGGTGGGCCCGGCGCCCGAGGCGGCGGAGGCCTCGGCCATCGTGTGCTTCGACGCCTACATGACGAACGTGGACCGCACGCCGAAGAACCCCAACCTGCTGAGCTGGCACAAGGCGCTGTGGCTCATCGACCACGGCGCCTCGCTGTACTTCCACCACGCGTGGGACGACTACCTGGAGCGCAGCCAGAGCCGCTTCCCGGCGGTGAAGGATCACGTGCTGCTGCCCTGGGCCTCGGCCCTGCCCGAGGCGGAGGCGGCGCTGCGCCAGCGGGTGACACCGGACGTCATCCAGCACGTCGTCGGGTGCGTGCCCGAGGCGTGGCTGGGCCCGGCGGCGGAGCCCCGTTTCGCGACGGCGGCCGAGCACCGGGAGGCCTATGTCTCCTACCTGCTGAAGCGCCTGGAAGCGGCGCCGGCGTTCATCGAGGAGGCACAACGTGCCCGTGCACAACTCGTTTGACTACGCCGTCATCCGCGTCGTGCCGCGCGTGGAGCGCGAGGAGTTCATCAACGCGGGTGTCATCCTCTACTGCCTGACCCGCCGGTACCTGGATGCGCGGGTGGAGCTGGACGAGCGGCGGCTGCTGGCGCTCGCGCCGGATGCCGACGTGGAGCTGCTGCGGAGCCACCTGGAGTCGATTCCCCGGCTCTGCGCGGGCGGCAAGGCGGCGGGGCCGATCGGCCAACTGCCCCAGAAGGAACGCTTCCACTGGCTGGTGGCGCCGCGCAGCACGATGCTCCAGACGGGTCCGGTCCACACGGGCCTGTGCGAGGAGCCGGGCAAGGCGCTCGAGCACCTGATGCAGCGGATGGTGCGGCCCCCGCTCCCCCCGCCCCCCGGGAAGGGGACGGGGTGAAGGTGGCCGTAGCCTTCAGATGAAGCGGTAGGAGGCCACGTTGAACACGGGCCCCACCATGGCGGCGGTCAGCATGTCGCGGGCCACATCACCCTCGACCTCCACGCGCTGACCGTCCTTCTTGATCTTCCGATCGCCGCCGGCGAGCTGGTAGGTGCGGCCGTCATCGCCCTCCAGCACCCAGACGCCCGTCTCGATGTCGCGAAACACCACGCGGCCGGTGAGCTTCATCCCGCCGTCTCCTTGCGAAGCATGGCGCGGGCGATGATGAGGCAGATGAACGTGTTGATCACCAGCCAGGGCAGCGCGAGGAAGTGGAAGGGCATCCACGCCAGGGCGGGCGCCTTGGACCAGGCGGCGTAGGCGAGGAAGCCCGCGAAGCCGAGGGCGAGCCCGCCGATGGCCGACCGGAGCCCCTGGAACTTGATGGCCAGGAAGGACAGCAGCAGCGGGATGAGCGAGCTGTAGAAGAGCGGGTTGGCCAGCTTGCCCCGGCCGAAGATGATGCGCTGCCAGTCGGGGATGGGCAGGTACGCCGCGTCCACCACGTCGCCCGCCACGCCGGAGGCGCCGCCGAACCACGAGCGCGCGAAGAACACGCCCACGGTGGCCAGCAGCAACGGCACGAAGAAGCTCGGGCGGACGAGGATGTTGAGATAGCCGGGGCGCTCGCGCCCACGAATCGTCAGCAGCACCAGCGCCAGCAGGGCCAGGGCCCACCACATCGACGGCCAGCGCGTGGCCCCGCCCCCGAGCGCGTTCAGCGAGGCCTGGGCATCCAGCAACCCGTGGCCGTACTCCTCCGTCCAGGCCTGGTCGCCCATGCGCTTCGCCCCCGCGTAGAGGGCCTTCTCCACCTCGTCCGGCCCGCTGGCGCCCTCGGCGTAGAGCAGCGCCGCCACGGCGGCCACGTGCGGCGTCGCCATGCTCGTGCCCTGGTAGGCGGCGTAGACGGAGCGCGACGGATCCCTCGGATCAATGGTGTTCTGCAGGATGCCGCCCGCGTCGCCCTGGCGCTTGTCACCACCCGGGGCCGCGATGTCCAGCTCCTTGCCATAGGACGAGTACGGGGCGCGCGTGGCGCCCGGGCCCACCGCCGCCACCGCGACCGCGCCCGGGTAGGCCGCGGGGAACTCCACGCGCGGGCGCCCGGCGTTGCCCGCAGCGGCCACCACGGTGACACCCTTCTTGCGCGCGTACTCCACCGCGTCCGCCATCACCTTCGAGTAGCCCCCACCACCCAGGGACATGTTGATGACGTTGGCGCCGTTGTCCGCCGCGAAGCGGATGGCCTCGGCGATGTCCGCCGACGTGCCGGAGCCGAAGTGGTTCAGCACCTTCACCGGCATCAGCGTCGCCTCGAAGGCCACGCCGGCCACGCCCTCCCCGTTGTTGGTCGCCTGCGCGATGGTGCCCGCCACGTGCGTGCCATGCCCGTGGTCGTCATTGGCGTGCTCGTCGTCGTTGACGAAGTCGTACCCCGTCTTGAACTTCGCCCCCTTGAGGTCCGGCACCTGCTTGAAGTCGTCGTGGTCCTCGTAGGCGATGCCCGTGTCCAACACGGCCACCACCACGCCCTTGCCCCGGTTCTCCTTCCAGGCGCTCGGCATCTGGATCATCCGGAGGTTCCACTGCTTGGGGTAGTCCGGATCATTCGGCGTGTAGCCGTCCTTGCTGTCCTCCTCGAGCGAGGAGTCCAGCTCCGTCACGGTCTGCTCACCGGGCGGGACCGAGTAGATGCGCAGCGGCTCGGCGGACTCGACGGCCGGGTGCTGGCGGATGCGCGCGAGCGCCGCGTCCACATCCCCCACGCCCCGGGCGATCGTCACGCCCGTGCGCTTGCCCTCCACGGAGTTGAACTCGACGTCGACGCCCCAGTCGGACTCCCAGGCATCGAACTCGGCCTCGGTGGTGCCGTCCTTGAAGTCCACGACGATGCCGCCGGGCTCCTCCTCGGCCAGGACGCGCCGCGAGGTGTCCACCGCCGGGGCTTCCTTCGCCTCCGTCTCCCCGGACTCCGAAGGAGACGTGCAGGCCGCCGTCGCCAGGGCCAGCACCGCACTTGCCAGGATCCATCGCTTCATGAGCGCTCCTTGATGCAGACCCCTACGAACGAACGGCGGAACGATTGGGTCTCTCGAGTCTGTTCGATGCCCCTCCCGGCGGACAAGCACCCCTCCGGGATGAGGAACCTTCGTTAATTCAACGGGTTACGCGCTACCGGTCATTTGCCCGACAGCATTTTCAGCCAGGTGCGCACGGCTTTTCCCACCATGGGCAGGGCGTGATGGAAATGGGCACCAGCGCCTTCCACCACCACCAGCTCGCCCCCCGCCGCCGCCACCGCCTCGGCCAGCTCCGCCCGGGACAGGGTGGAGTCCAGCTCGCCCACCACCACCAGCAGCGCCCGGCCGAGCCCTGCCAGCTCCCGAGCCGTCACCGCCCTGGGGCTCACCAGGCACAGGCCCGCCGCCTCGGGATGGCGCGCCCGGAGGCCTCGAGGGCCACCCGGGCACTGCCATGGAGCGCGGCCACGGCCGCCGCGGGCGAGCGGGCATTCTCCAGCACCACGCCCAGCGCGGCCTCGGCATCCTGGAGCAGCGCCTCGCCCGAGCCCCTCTCCCCCTGGCTGCCGCCCACGCCCCGGTAGTTGAAGCGCAACGTCGGGTGGCCGGCCGACGCCGCGGCGAAGGCCAGCTCGGCCCCGATGACATGGTCCATGCCCCCGCCGTCCTCGGGCCGGGGCGGGAGCACGAGCAGCGGAGGGCGCTCATCGCCCCGGTGCGCCACCCCTTCCATCACCTCGCTGCCCACGGGGATGAGCGTGGAACGCTCGAGGAACTGACCTTTGAGGACCATAGACAGGGCGGAGGATAACGCGGAGCGTGTCCGGGTGCTTCACTCCTGGAGTATTTCCTGCCGGGCGGTGAACGACAGCCGGGCCTCGCAGGACAGCTCACTGCCTCCGGCGCACGCGGCGCAGGTCGATTTGAGATCCACCACCCCCCGGGAGAGGGTGTCCACGTCCTCGAAGATGATGCGCAGGGCCGTGGACTCGAGCACCTTGCCGTCGGCCGCCACCTGCAGCCGCTCGGCCGAGAAGGAGTCTCCGCTGCCGGCGATGGCTCCCGAGAGCTGCACCGGTGGGGCATCCCCCAGCCGCCAGCCCCCCCCCCTCGGGCGAGTCCAGCTCCAGGAAGGCGCGATCGGAGCTTCCGGCCTCCCAGACGGTCCAGATGAAGTCCCGGTAGAGGTTGCGCTCCTCCACCCGCGGGGTGGGCGGCGTCCCACCGCGGTAGCAGGAGTTCGGCAGCTTCGAGAGGGGCGCGGGGTCCACCACCACGCGGTAGCGCCGGATCTCCTCGCCGCCCCCACAACCGGCGAGCACGGTGAGGGCCGCCGCGATTCCCAGGTGTCTCATGTCAGGTCGCTCCCGCCATCTCCGCCGCGTGCTCCTGGCGGACCCACGCGTAATACCGATCCGTGTTCTCGGGGGTGTGGAAGAGCACGAGGAGCGCCAGCCGCTTCTCCGCATAGAGCTCCTTCGAGAACCCCCAGAGCCGATGGCTGAGCTCTCGTTGCTCCGCATCGGGCACATCGAAGACCTCCAAGGCCCAGTCCCGGCCCGGGAAGTCCCCCTTCGTCGTCCGATGATCCGTCCACCTCACGGGCCGATCTCCGACGATCTCCCTCACCCGCCGGCGGATCTCCTCACGCTCATTCACCATATCGGCTCCTCCCCGAGCACCCGCTGGACGATGGCCGTGGCCGTCTCCAGCGCTTCCCTTGCACGCGCAACCGTCAGCTCCTCCTCGAGGTAGTCCGCGGACACTCGCAGCCGCACCAGCTCGTAAAGCCCCTCGCTCGTCCGATCGTCGAGCACCCCGGCCCTGTGTGCCTCATAGGGCAGAGGGTCATGCAGGAAGTAATATACACCCGGCCTGACTTCTGGAGTAGGGATACCCACTTCGTTCATCGCGTGCCAGCACGCATGGTAGGCCGCGTAATACGCCCGCGAAGCCGCCGCGTTGGGGCACGGATCCTCAACGTCCAGAAGCACACGCGCCGCCGACAGGTTCTCCCACGCCTTCCGCTCCACCGCCCTTCCCCTCCCCCGTGCCTCCTTCCTACTCCCCACCTCTGACATGGGGCCGTCCGCCCCCACCCGGGCGGTCACCCTGGGTCCCGGCCCCCTCCCGTTCCCACCATTCCTCGCGATGCCGGGCGGGCTGCTGCTAACGTCCGCTCGGAAGAACGACGCCTCCTGAGAGGCGGAGGACCCATGACCCGCGACGAAGCGCAGCGACTGGTACAGGCGTTCATGAAGTCCCTCGGGCAGGCGAGCGAGGGCCTCAATCCGCAGGGGTTCGGTGGAGCGGCGATCGGGAACGCGCAGCTCTATTTCGAGTACCACGCGGACAAGCAGGTGCTGGAGACGAGCGCCCTCATCTACAAATTCCGGGATCCCCCCAAGCCCGGCGTCCTCGAGGGCTTCCGCGCCGAGGAGAAGTCCGGCACGGACACCGGCGGTGGCGCGGTGGACTACGAGACCGAGAACAACAGCCTCTTCCTGAGCCGCACCTATGCCTCGGTGCCGTCGGAGGCGGCCTTCCGGGAGGACATGAAGCGCCTCACCCAGGCGAGCCTCGTGTGGGCTGATGAGGTGATGGATCGCGTGGCCTCGCGCGTGTTCAAGCACTGAGCGGCGAGCCCCTCAGTCCCTCAGGGAGTGGCGCGCGCCGCTCCCGCCTGTTCCGCCGCGTGCTCCTCGCGGACCCAGGCGTAGTAGCGATCCGTGTTCTCGGGGGTGTGGAAGAGGATGGTGAGCGCCAGCCGCTTCTCTTGATAGAGCGGCAGGTAGAACTCGTCGAACAGACGGCCGTGGAGCGCCCGTTGCTCGGAGAAGGGCACGTCGAATATCTCCAGGGCCCAATCACGCCCAGGAAAGTCGCCCTTCGTGGTCCGGTGGTCCGTCCACCGCACGGGTCTGCCCCCGACAGCCGCCATCACCTTCCGCCGAATTTCTTCCCGCTCGTTCACCATGTGGGCTCCTCCCCCAGGAGGCGCCGGACGAGGCTCGCGGCCAGTTCCAGCGCCTCCCTCACCAGTTCGACCGTCACGTCATCCACAACGTAATCCGCTGCCACCCGCAGGTTGGCCAGCCAGGTCAGAGCCTCGCCCGCCTGCCCATCGAGCACTCCCACCTCGATGGCATCTCCCGGCAGTGGCTCATGCAGGAAGTAATATACACCCGGCCTGACTTCTGGAGTAGGGATACCCACTTCGTTCATCGCATGCCAGCACGCATGGTAGGCCGCGTAGTACGCCCGCGAGGCCGCCGCGTTGGGGCATGGCTCCTCGATCTCCAGAAGCACACGCGCCGCCGACAGGTTCTCCCACGCCTTCCGCTCCATCGCCCTTCCCCTCCACGCCTCCCTTCCCTATCACCCACCTCCGACATGGGGCCGCCCGCCTCCACCTGAGCGGTCACCCTGGGTTCTGGCTCGAGCCATGAATCCCTGGAGATGAGCTATGACGCCGGCACGACACATGACGAGGAGGACGGATGGGATTCTTCCGGAAGAAATCGGTGGGAGTGGACGTGCCGAAGCCGGAGCGCAACCTGGGTCTGGCGATGGTGACGCTCGATCGCGCGAGGACACTGCCCGAGGGTGCGCTGCTGGCCTTTCTGCAGGACTCCGGGTGGGCGCTTCCACGTGCGAAGGAACTCCGCCAGGAGGGAGACACGCTGAGCTTCGAGCTGGACGGCGCGGCCGTCACCCTCACGCTGATACGTACCCCCATTCCCTGGGGAGACCTGGAGGGTCCGGCGCGCGCCGCCTGGCACTGGCCCGAGGCGGCAGAGAAGCTGAAGGGCCATCTGGCGCACGTCATCGTCGCCGTGCTGGCACCGAAGATGGATCGCGTTGCTCTGATGCTGCTGCTCACGCGGGTGGTGGCCGCGGTGGCCGCCAAGACCGATGCCAGCGGGGTGTATTGGGGTGAGGGGCCGGTGGTGAACGCACCGGACGACTTCGTCGAGGAGGCGAAGCGAACCTCACGCGAGCGGCTGCCCCTCTACCTGTGGCTGGCCTTCCAACTCTCGCGCAACCCGGACGGTACCTTCACGCTCGCCACCTCGGGCATGCGCTCGTTTGGCTTCATGGAGCTGGAGTTGGTGGCGCTCCGCGAGAAGCCCGCGACACTGGTGGACCGGGCCTTCAACTTCGCCCACTACCTGCTCGACCACGGGCCCGTGCTGAAGGACGGGGACACCATCGGACTCTCCGCACAGGAGCGCTTCCGCATCCGCCACGTGCCCTCCGCTGTCGACCCATCCCGCACGGTGTACCGGATCGAGTTGTGAGGCCAGACACAGCCGGAAACGCAGAAGAGACGACCAGCCGACAATGAGGCGAGCCTTTGGGGCAGTCCAGACAAGGCTTGCCGGGAAACAACTCATTCCCATCCTCTCGGGAGTTCTTCTGGCCACTGCCCGAAAGGCTGTCATGAGTGTATTGAAATCGCAGATTCTGAGTCTCGCGGTCCTTCTCTTCGCCGCGCCGTCCGCTCTGGCGCAGAACGCCACTCCTGGCTCCTCGCCCTCGACGGCTCCCGAGAACTGCCGGGCCTTGCAGTCGGCGGGAGTGGCCCTGTCCGGCACCTATTGGATCCGACCAGGAGGAGGCCCACCCCGCACCGCCTACTGTGACATGGAGACGAATGGCGGAGGGTGGACACTCGTCTACAACAGCATCCTGGGCGTCAACACCACCGACTTCTGGTACATCCCTCACTGGGAAAGGTTCAATCGGCGCGGACGCCCCAACCTCGAATCACTCTTCTACGACGGAAGCCTCTACCAGTACGGCACCGCCTACATGGATGTCATCGAGGATCTCCGGGGCAAGAGCGTCGTCGCGATGGTGGCGACGACGACTGGCATCGACATCTACTCGATGAGGTTCAATTCCCCCCGGTTTGTCTCCGGCACCCAGGGAATCTATGACGCGCAATTCGCGAGCGGCTGGGCCTCACCCGATTTCGACGGGGATATATGGACCGGAGCGAACTGCGCGGCCAACTTCGGGTACGTCACCCAGCACTACTCTGCCTGCTTTGGCTACAGTCTCGGCGCAGAAGGTGAAGCCCCCTATGACGACGGCAGAGTCGGCCCGCACCTGAATTCCGCCGGCGCGTCCTCCATGGGGCTGAGCACGGACGGAAGCGGTTACTTCACCCGCCTCCGCCGCATCTCGCGCTTCGTGAAGTGGTAGGGCCCGCGTACGGGCCCCAGGTCGGCAACTACACCGCCACCATCACGTAGAACTTCAGGTAGCGGCCCTCGGGGAACTGGAGCCGGACGGGATGGTCCGGCGGCTGGTAGCGCTCCTCCACCATGGCGAGGTCCACGCCCGCCTTGAAGGCCGCCTCCTTCACCGCGCCCATGAAGTCATCCGGGCCCACGCGCGCCGAGCACGACGCCGTCGCCAGCAGGCCTCCGGGCCGCAGCAGCCCCAGCGCCTGACGGTTCAGCGACGCATACCCGTCGATCGCCGCCTGCACCGCCCGCTGGCTCTTCGCGAAGGCCGGAGGGTCCAGGATGATCAAATCGAACGTCCTGCCCTCCTCCCGGAAGGACGCCAGCAGCTTGAACACGTCCGCCGCGAGGAAGTCGTGCTTCTCTGCCGGCAGCCCGTTGCGCGTGAAGTTCTCCCGCGCCAGCGCGATGGCATCCGGATCCAGGTCCACCGAGAACACGCTCTTGGCCCCGCCCAGCGCCGCGTTCACCGAGAACCCGCCACTGAAGCAGAAGCAGTTGAGCACGTCCCTGCCCTTCGCCAGCCGCCGGATGAGGTACCGGTTCTCGCGCTGATCCAGGAAGAAGCCCGTCTTCTGCCCCCGCCACGCGTCCACCCCGAACTTCGCGCCCCGCTCGAGGATCTCCAGCACCTCGGGCGCCTCCTCCCCCCACAGCATCCGCCCCGTGCCCCGGCCCTCGTCATCCTCCGCGTCGTCCCGGCCCACCTCGTCCCGGCCCAGGATGCCCTTGAGCTCCGGCACCGCCGCCTTCAGCGCCTCGACGATCAGCCCCCGGTACGGCGTGAGCCCCGCCGAGTACAGCTTCAGCACCGCGTACCGGCCATACAGGTCCACCACCACGCCCGGCAGCCCGTCTCCCTCGCCGTGGAGCAACCGGAAGCTGTCCGTGTCCGTCAGATCGATCAGCGAGCGCCGCTCGGCCAGCGCCTGCTTCACCCGCTGCGCGAAGAAGGCCGCGTCGATGTTCTGCCGCGGATTGCGCGTCAGCACGCGCACCGCGATGGCCGAGTACGGATCGAAGTACCCGCGCGCCACGAACTTCCCGTTCTCCGCCAGGTCCACCACGCTGCCCGGAGGAATCTTCGGCACCTTGTCCAGCGCCTTGCGGAAGACCCACGGGTGTCCCGCACGCAGGTGACGGCCCAGCCCCGGGGCCAACTCCAGCTTCACGACGTTCACGCTCCGACTCCTCGGCGAGGGGCCCGGCGGGCCCGTTGGGCGACAATGGCACGGGCGAGCTCCTCGAAGCCCCGCCCCTCCTCTGCCCGGGTGATGAAGGCCGGCGGCGTGTCGATGCGATCCAGCACCCGCCGCACGTTGGCCACCCCGACACTCAGGGCGAACCCTCCAAACATGGGGGCATCGTTGAAACTATCCCCCGCGTACACGAAGCGCTCATCCCCCGGCTCCAGCCGCAACCCCCAGGCGAGCTTCAGGAAGCGGCGCACCGCCGACAGCTTGTCGAAGCGGCCCAGCCAGCAGTTGATGTGCACCGACGAGCGCACGGCCGTCACGCCCCGCGCCCGCAGCAGCGCCTCGAGGCGATCGGCCCCCTGCTCGCCCAGCTTCGCTTCCTCGTTGTAGTCCACGGCCAGGTCCACCTCGGTGTAGGCGCTGTCCATGGACAGGCGCGCCCCGGGGACCTGCCTCAGCACGGCCGCCACCTCCGCCTCCAGCCGGCGCCGGTTCGGCTCCCGGACGCGCGGAGACTCGGCGTACACCTTGCGCAGCTTCCCCCGGGGGCCCTTCAGGAAGAACAGGCCCCCGTTCTCCACGATGACCCCGTCCACCGGCAGCGTGCGGGCCCATGCCTCGCCCCAGCCCGCCGGGCGGCCCGTCACCAGCACCAGCTTGAGGCCCGTCTCCGCCAGACGCTCGAGCGCACGCACGGTCGTCGAGCGCAGCTGGTGCGAGCTGGTCAGGGTACCGTCGACATCCGTGAAGACCCCTTCCACCCGGGAGAGGTCCGCGTCGCGCAAGGGGCGAGGGGCAGCCATACGGAGAGCGCCACTACACCCTTCCCGGCTCCACGGGAAGAACTGGCTGCCCGCAAAGACGAAACCCCCGGGAGGCAGTGCCTCCCAGGGGCCGTTCATCTCACTTCGGGTTCAGCGAACCGGGGCTTAGTACGCGCCCTTGATCGTGACGCCGGAGTAGGTGGAGTAGGCGTTCAGCATGACGTGCATGCGCTGGGCCGTGGTCTGCGCGGCGATGGAGCACGACTCGGCGTTACCGGCCTTGTACGGACGGCAGGTGTACGAGGTGGTGGTCGGCTGCGAGCCGATCCGCACGTACATGTCCGCGTCACCCGTGCCACCGCTGATGGTGAAGGTGGAGGCGCGGCTGGCCGGCACGTCCAGGTAGTAGTACTTGTTCGTGCCCGAGGTGCCGGACTGGCCGGTGAGGGCCACGTTGTTGGTCAGCGCGGTGGCCGTCACGGGAGGCGTCGCCACACCCACGCCCACAGCCGTCCAGGCCTGCGTCACCGAGGTCTTCTCCGCGGCGCCGACGCCGTAGAGCTGCTCGGCGGCCGTCTCCGTGTACGCCTTCGCCTGGGCGAAGGTGGTGGAGGCCGTGAAGAGGTCACGGTTGGCGCGGTAGAAGATGGCGCCGGCCTTCTGCACGCCGATGCCCGTCACCGCGGTGGTGGTCACGTTGCGCGGGTGCGTGCCGCCCGTGGACAGGAGCTTGAACGCCAGGTTGGCGATGCCCGAGTTCCAGTGCACGCCGCCGTTGTCGGAGGTGCCCGTGTAGCGCGTGGGGTAGTAGTCCTTGGACGAGCCATCCTGCGTGGGGTTGGCCATGTAGCGGAGCGCGTCACCCGCGGTGGCCGGCGTCCACACGTCGTCGCCGATCATCCACACCGAGGCGGGCGTGGTCCAGCCCAGCTTCCACGACTCGCAGTAGGCCGAGAAGATGTCGCTCAGGCCCTCGTTGAGCGCGCCGGACTCGTTGGAGTAGATGAGGTCCGAGTCGGTGTCCGTCACCGCGTGCGTCAGCTCGTGCACCGTCACGTCCAGCGACTTGCCCAGCGGCGCGGACTGCACGCCATCGCTGTCGCCGTACACCATCTGGGTGCCGTTCCAGAAGGCGTTGGTGTAGTTGGTGCTGTGGTGCACCGTGCTGCGCAGCTGCGCGCCCGCGCCGTTGAACGAGTCACGGCCGAAGTTCAGGCTGAAGCAGTCGTAGGTGGTGCCCAGGTGGTCGTAGTTCATGTCCACATGGGAGTCGCCGGTGGCGGCCTGGCCCTCGGAGCGCTTGAGCGTGCCGGGCAGCGAGGTGGTGTTGTTGCCCGAGTACACCGCGCGGTTCTTCGCGGAGTGGATATCCGAGTGCGTGGCCTCGATGGCGCCGCTCAGCGCGTTGACGTACACGTTGTCACGGATGGGCATGTCCGCGCCCTCACCCGTCACGACCACGTGGTAGGCCAGCTTCAGGCGGTTGTCCTTCTCGGAGCGGATGTACACCAGGCGGGCATCGCCCTCGGAGGCGATGTGACGGCCCATGGTGCTGTCCAGGGCGGCGGCGCGGGCGGCCTCGCTGGAGATGCGCGCCACGGCGGGCACGAGCTCGCCGTCACGGGCCGAGCCGTTGGCCGAGTAGATCTTGCCGCTGGCGTCCTTGTGGATGATGAGCTCACCGCCCACCACCGGCAGGCCGTTCTTGGTCTGGCCGTAGCGGATGTGGGTGTTGCCCTCCTCGTCCACGGTGGAGCGCTTCAGCAGCAGGTCGGTGGCCTGAAGGCGGAAGGCGGCGGCGATGCCCTGCAGGCCGCTGGCGTTGTCCAGGCTGCCCTTGAGCATGAAGGGGACGCCGTCGTCGTGCGCACCGGCGACCTGGGCGGACGGCAGCGCGGCGAGCGCGGCCTGCACGTCACCAAGCGAGTCGGCGGCCACGTCGGCCTTCGAGGCACCCTCGGGGAGCTGCGAGTTGTCGACCTCGCACGCGGCGAGGGGAAGGGCGAGAAGCGCGGCAGCAAGGAAGCGAGTGCGAAACACTGGGGGTTCCTCCTTGTTCGTCGGCGGGGTGCCGTCGGACACAGGAGACATGAGCAGGAAGCGGGCCAACCTATGAATCGTGGAAATGCCAGCCTTTACGCATCACCCGGCCCAGCCAGTGGAGCGTGGATGTCACTCTCAACACGCCCCGGCCTGCATCAAGAGTTTACACTCCTGGAACAAAGCCTTCTGATTTCAATGGCTTTCACCCCTCCCCCAAGGGGTGTCCTGATTCAAGACAGAGGCGTCCTGAATTCAGACACCTCTCCCGCCTCATGTATGCATGAGTCGGCAAAGGAATCAAAGCGCTACCACCGCAATACTTTGCCCTGAAATCATTTGGCCTGCAACCAAAAAGCAGTGGGAACGCGAAGGCGCGGGCGGAGGGGCCCGGAAGGTGGCCCGGCACCCGGCGCGGCGATGACGCAGGCGATGACTCAGAGGATGTCCAGTCCGGCCAGCAGGGACTGGAGGGTCTCGACGTTGGCGCGCAGGTCGGCGCCGGAGAGCTGGGAGAGCTGCGTCTTGCGCGCCTTGCGCAGGAAGGCATCCAGCCGCGGATCCCTCCCGTAGAGGGACTGGGCACTGGCGGCCGCCTCGGCCAGGGCCCGCGCGGCGCCCGGAGCATCCGTGTTCAGCAACCCCATGGAGCGCTCCAGCCGCACCCCGCAGCCCGCCCAGACCTCGCGATCATGGGCGATGAGGAGCTGCCGCTGATTCACATGGCTGAGCGAGCGGACGATGGTGTCCAGCTCCTCCACCACCGACAGCACCTCGGGCTTGTGGGGGTTGTCCTGGATGGCCAGGCGCCCCGCCCGGCCGCGCAGCTCGATGATGTGCCGCTTGTCCTGCGCGCGCAGGTGCTTGTACGCGGCCGTGCGCCCGAAGGCGTCCAGCTCCGTCTGCAACTGCTGGGCGTTCCACTGCACGTCCTCGGGCTCGGCCTCGCGCACCTTGGTCAGCCGCGCCGAGACGATGCGCGACAGGTCCGCGACGATCGCCCGCACCATCACCGCCGCCTTCACCTCCGCCTCGTGCCCGGGCACCACCTGCTGCCGCGTCACCGGCCCGAAGGCACTGGCGGACTCGAAGACGAGGTTGCCCATCTGCTCGCGGAAGCGCTCGCGCAGGCGTTGGATCTCCGCCAGCAGCGTCCACCGGTCCGACACCACGCCGGGGTTGCGCATCGTCTCGCCCAGTTGGGTGATGCCCTGGGCCAGTTGCTGCATCCACCCCAACAGCAGCTCGGAGGCGTCCTTGGCCCGCCGCGCCTCCACGGTGGCCGTCAGGGGAACCCCGGAGCCCGCGCCCGCCGCCGGCCGGGAGGCGAACTGCTCGCGCACCACGTTGAGCAGCACGTTGACGTCCATCACCGTGTCGCGGATGACGGGGGCCATCTCCTCCCAGAGCGACAGGTCCGGGCTGTCCTCCACGTGGGGGGTCTCGTACTTCAGCAGATCGAGGTCGCTCAGCCGGGTGATGGCCTGCCCCGCCGCGCTGTACACCAGGCGCAGGCGGTCGGCGAAGGCGCGATCGGACAGGGACTGGAGGATCTCTTCCAGCTTGGGGGGCAACGCGAGCGAAGGAGTATCGGCGGACACGGCCCGGCCACTCTATCGGTTCCCATGGGCCCCGTCGCGCACTTCGGCTCCCGGAGCGTGTGGATCCCGGCATTTCCCTTGCGAGGCTCCCTCGCCCTCCTACACTGGCCGGATGGCGAAGCACCGCGTGTACCTCATTCCCGGCTTCTTCGGTTTCACCCACATGGGAGAGAAGCCAGCCGAGCGGATCGTCTACTTCGGACATGTCCGCGATGTGCTGCTGGAGGGCTTCCAGAAGCGCGGCCACACCGCCGAGGTGGAGTCCGTGACGGGGCACCCCACGGCCAGCCTCGAGGTCCGGGCCCGGCTCATCCTCCGCACCCTCGAGGAGACGGCCGCGAGCGATGACGCGGTCATCCACCTGGTCGGGCACTCCACCGGAGGCGTGGACGCGCGAGGCCTGGTGTCCACGTGGATCCCCCAGAAGGCGCCCCACCTGCTGGAGCGGGTGCGCTCGGTGGTGTCGGTGGCCACGCCGCACCACGGCGCGCCCATGGCCAGCTTCTTCCAGCAGGACCGCCGGGGCGAGATGCTGCTGCGGCTGCTGTGGCTCTTCACCGTCTTCTCCCTGCGGCGGGGCCCGCGGCCGATGATGTTCCTGGCCTTCCGCCTGCTCTACGCGCTCAGCCAGACGGGCCATCAGCTCGGCTTCCAGGCCACGCTGCTGGATCAGATCACCCGGCTGATGGCCCACCTCACACCCACGGAGCAGGCCACGCTCGAGGAGTTCCTCGACCAGGTGGGCAAGGATCAGTCGATCATCGGAGACCTCACCCCGGAGAAGATGGTGGGCTTCAATCAGGGGAACCCGGACCGGCCGGGCGTGCGCTACGGCTCGGTCATCACCGGGGCGCCGCCGCCGAGCCTCATGGGCATGCTCCGGGCGGTCACCGGCAAGCACAACCCCGGCATGGGAGACCTGGTGTCGTTCCGGATGCTGGATCCCCAGCCCGAGATCATCTACGGCGCCTACTCGTTCCTCTACAAGAAGAGCGCCCCGGACGCGCGGGAGCTGCGGACGCCCGACCCCTCCCCCACCCACGACCGGCTGCTCCGAGACGTCTTCGGCGAGGAGTACCGGCACCGGAGCGATGGCGTCGTGCCCACGCGCACCCAGCTCTGGGGCGAGCTCATCACCGCGACCGTCGCCGACCACCTGGACGTGCTGGGCCACTTCGACGAGCCCCCCGCGCACGTGGGCTGGCTCAAATCCGGCTCCCACTTCCGGGCCCCCCAGTTCAACGGGCTGTGGGACCGGGTGCTCGACTTCATGGTGGACGGGAGCAAGGCACGCCCATGATCCAGGTCGTCGTCATGAACGGAAGCAAGCCCCTCTTCGGTGGAGAGGATCTGCTCGAGCTGCCCGGCTCGAAGTGGATCGACGTCCTCCAGCCGACGGAGGAGGAGATGAAGCGGCTCGGGGATCGCTACGGACTGCACAAGCTGGCCATCGAGGACTCCCTCCACGTGGACCAGCGGCCCAAGCTGGAGGAGTACCCGAACCACCAGTTCATCGTGCTCCAGGGCTTCACCGCCAACCCGAAGAACGTGTGCGATCTGACGCTGCACGAGCACCACTTCTTCCTGGGGCCGGACTGGCTCATCAGCGTCCACGAGCTGCCCTTCGATGGGTTGGAGCAGGTGCGGCAACGGGTGCGGGACGAGCCCCAGGCGACGATGGAACGCGGCGTGGACTTCATGCTGTACGTGCTGGCGGACACGCTGGTGGACCGCAACTTCCCCGTCCTGGACCACTTCAACGACGAGTTGGAGGACCTGGAGTCGGCGGTCTTCGAGAACCCGCAGCCGGAGCACCTGCAGCGCATCTTCGAGCTGAAGCGGGCGCTGGTGTCGCTGCGGCGGGTGTTGTCGCCGCAGCGGGATGTCATGGGCTTCCTGGCCCGGAGAGGCATCCCCAACATCCAGGAGCGCGCGGCGCTGTACTTCCGGGACGTGTATGACCACCTGGTGCGGCTGTACGAGCAGATCGACGCGAGCCGCGACATGGTGGGCAACGTGATGGACGGCTACCTGTCCATGATGGCCAACCGGACGAGTGAGATCAGCAAGCAGCTCACCATCATCGCGACCATCTTCCTGCCCCTGTCGTTCATCACGGGCTTCTTCGGGCAGAACTTCGACGTCCTGGGGAGCAGACCGTTCCTCTGGGTGATGCTGGTGTCGGTGTTCGGGCTGCCGCTCGCCCTGGTGTTCTGGTTCAAGCACAACCGGTGGATCTGAAGTCCCTGGAGGAAGCCATGCTCAGCATCACCGTCGACGGCGTTCCCCTGCACTACCGTGACGAGGGCCACGGGCTGCCCGTGCTGCTGTTCCACGCGTTCCCGCTGAACGGGGAGGCGTACGAGAAGCAGCTCCAGGCGCTGTCGGGGCGCTACCGCTTCATCATCCCGGACATCCGGGGCTTCGGGCGGAGCGGGCTCGGCGAGGGCCCCACGGAGATGGCGCGCATCGCCCAGGACGCGCTGGCGCTGCTGGACGCGCTGAAGGTGGACTCGGCGGTGGTGGGCGGGGTGTCCATGGGCGGGTACGCCGGCATGGCGCTGCTGCGGGAGGACGCCGGGCGCGTGCGGGGGCTGGTGCTGGTGGACACGCAGGCCACGGCGGATGACGAGGCGGGCCGCGCGCGGCGCGAGGCCTCGGCCCAGGAGGCCCTGCGGGAAGGTCCCGAGGCCGCGGTGCGGGCGCTGCTGCCGAAGGTGGTGGTGGAACCGGACTCGGCGGTGGGGCGCGAGGTGGCGGCGATGATGCGGACGGCCACGCCCGCGGGCATCGCGGCGGCCCAGCGGGGCATGGCGCTGCGGCCGGACAGCAAGGACATCCTCGCGCGCTACGCCGGGCCCGCCCTGGTGGTGGTGGGCGAGAAGGATCCGGTGACGCCGCTGGAGAAGGCGAAGCAGATGGCGGACCTGATCTCCGGGGCCCGGCTGGAGGTGATTCCGGACGCGGCCCACCTGCCCAACCAGGAGCAGCCGGAGCGCTTCAACGCCGTGCTCGACAGCTTCCTGTCCGCGCTATAGGGCGGGTTCCATTCCCGCCGCCTCCGAGTGACCAGGGGAGGACGAGAGGAGGAGCCCGGAGGAGGGAGTCCGGGCTCCCGTTTGCATCAGGAGGGATGCGATGGCGAGTAGCTTCATCGAGTTCGGAGGCAAGGGTATCTGGGACAGCGACGGCGCCATCCGTGATCTGCTCGCGTTGTTGCTGGTGGAATTGGAGGCGCGGGGGCTGCGCCGCAAGCAGGCGGAGCTGTGGGAGTACTGGACGCTCCAGGCGTACGTCATCCTCACGGGGACCCACGATCTCGGCCTGGACCTGTACGCGGCCGACGCGCCCACCCGGAAGCTCGTCATCGACTGCTGCGAGTCCGTCGCGCGGAGGACCGGGAAGATGGAGCGCCCTCGGCCCCGGGGCTTCGATCACGCGGACGGTGAGCTGTTCGAGGGGAGCGAGCAGTTCATCGACCTGGACGAGGTGCGCCCGCTCGCGTTGCAGGTGACGCGGCTGCTGCGGGGCGAAGCCGGCGCGCCCGCGGATTCTCCCGAGGCCCTCCACTGGCGTGAAGCGAAGGCACCCGTGACGCCTTCGTGAAAACCGGCGGTGCCGCGGCCGGCCCGCGCGGACGCCTCACCGCGAGCCGCCCCGCTTCCCGAGCAGCTCCGACACCCGATCCAGCATGTCGAAGAGCTCGAAGGGCTTGGGCACGAAGAGGAGGTCGGGGGCGAGGAGGCTCTGGTCCATCAGCCCGGCGCTCATCACCACGATGGGGATGTGCCGCAACGCCGCGCTGCCCCGCATCTCGCGTATCAACGCGTGCCCGTCCATCCGGGGCATCATCAGGTCGGTGATGACCAGGTCCGGGAGCCGCTCCGTCATGGCCGTCAGGGCCTGACGGCCATCGTGCACCACGCGCACGTCCAACCCTTCCTCGCCGAGGAGCTCGCCCAGGACGTTCGCGATGTCCGGCTCGTCATCGACGATGAGGACGTGACTCATGCGTCCTCTCCGGAGTCTTCCGGTGCTGAGCCAGGGGGCGAGGGATTCGGTCCAGGCCCGCGCGTTGACGAGCCTCCGTGCAGCCGCGCCAGCTCGCCGAGCAGCGCCTCGGCGCTCTCGCTCGAGTCCTCCACCTCGAGCCCCCGCGAGGTGATGTGGAACTGGCGGAGGGACGGGTCATAGTCACTCTCGCGGACCTTGAGGATGGAGATGAGCCGGTGGAGCTGGGAGCGGAGCTCCACGTAGCGCATGAAGACGATGTTATCCACGCCGGCGGACAGGCCCACGGGGGCGAGGCCGAGCTCGGGACCACCGAAGGACGTTTCCATGGAGATGGCGGTGCTCACCTGCAGCGCGCGCAGCTCGTTGCTCAGTGCGGTGAAGAAGGTGGTGAAGCGCTCCGGGTGCGCCGAGGACTGCAGCAGCCCGTCCGCCCCGTCGATGAACAGCCGCTGCGCCTTCTGGCGATGCACCCCTTCCACGAGCTGCATGGCGATGGCATCGAGGAACTGCTCGGTGGGCTGGCGCCACTGCACCTCCAGCCGGCCGGCCTCCACGTGCTCGCGCAGCCGCAGGCCCACGCCCTCGGCCTTGGAGAGGAGCCGGGAGGGAGTCTCGTAGAAGCCGAAGTAGAGACACCGCTGCCCCCCTCTCAGCCCCTCGGCCAGCAGGTGGAGCCCGAGCAGGGTCTTTCCACTGCCGGGCGCGCCGAGCAGCGCCGTCACCGAGGCCGGGGGCACGCCGCCCCGCAGCATGTCGTCGAGCCCGGAGATGCCGAAGCGGCTCTTCTGGACCGCGGCGGGGGTGTCCAGCGCCTGGGGGAGCATCAGCGCCTCGCGGCGTGGGTAGACGGTGATGCCCGAGTCGCTGATCTCGAAGATGTGCTGGCCGCCGAGGTGGGGGCTGCCCCGGAATTTGCGGACCGCCAGATCGCGCGTCTGCCGCATCTTCAGCGTCCGCAGGTCGAGGTCGAGAATGCCGTCGGCGACGAACCGTTCGAGGCTCTCCGGGCCCTCGGTCCTGGGGGCGATGAGCAACGCCGTACAGCCCACGAGCGCGAGCAGGGCGCCGAGCTCCCGCAGGAACTTGCGATAGGCGAAGGCCGAGGAGGCCAGCTCGGAGATGGCGGCCAGCGAGTCGATGATGAGCAGGGAGGCGCGGTGGGTGCGCACCGCCTGGCTGAGCATGGCATGGAGGGACTCGAGCCCCCCGACTCGAGCACGGAGACGCTGCTCAGCAAGGTGATGCGGCTCTGGATGAGCGAGCGGTCGAAGAAGGAGAAGGACTCGAGGTTGGAGAGCAGGCGGGCATGGGATTCGGAGAACGAGGTGACGTAGAGGACGTTCTCGCCCGCGGCCGCGCGGTGGAAGGCCACCTGGGAGCAGAGGACCGTCTTCCCGGTGCCGGGCCCACCGGTGACGAGGTAGAGCGCGCCGCGCGGCAGTCCCCCCCGGAGCACTCCATCCAGCCCGGCCACGCCCGTGGGCAGGCGGCTCTTCTCTCCCGTCGTGGTTCCCACCCTGGTTGCCCCCTCCTGTCGAGGCCCTTGTTCCGCTTCCTCCATGAAGGTCCAGCCATGAGGGTGCGGCGAGCGAGCGCGGGCGCCCATGCGTCAGCCGTGCACCCTTGACTGGCCGCCAGGTTCACAGGGGGCCTGACAGGGGAATACAGCGCTGGCGCCGCCAGGGCTGTTGCCATATCGACGGCGGGAGTCGAGGCACCTCAGCGAGACACCCGCTGCCATCTGAGGCCTATCGCAGGAAGAACCATCCCGCCGCCACGGCCCCCGCGAGGGCCAGCACCACCGCGAGCGGCCATGAACCACCCGATGGGCGCGGCGCGGGCCCGCTGGACCCCTGCCTCCCTGGCCCCGGGAGGGAAACACCCTCTCGCGCGGGCGGTGCCGCCTGGCCGCCCCGGGTCAGCCGCTCGGCCGCCTCGAGCACCTGCTGCGCCCCCGCGGGATGGGCGAGGTACTCGTCCGCCCTCGCCTTGAGCTTGCGGTGCTGCGGGAAGCCGTCCGGGTTGCCGATGATGACGACGGGGATGTGCCCGAGTTCCTCGTCCTTCTTCAGCTTGCCGCAGATGAGGTAGCCGTTGTGCCCTCCGGGCAGCTCCACCCGAAGCACCACCAGCGCTGGCCGCACCTGCCGGACTCGCTCCACGCAGTCCCTGGGCTCCAGCACCGTCTCGACCGTGAAGCCGTGAGCTTCGAGCGCCTGGTGCAAGGGGGTAGCGGCGGCTTCATCTCCTTCGATGATCAGGATCGTTCCGGGCATGGACCCCGCAGATTACCACGGCGGAGGAAACGGCCGTTGGTCCGCGATTGCCTCGCAGGCTACAGGCACGGGCCGCCTCCGCCGCGGCTTGTAACCCATCAGGCAACAACTCGGCCTTTCACCCGGAATCCCGCCCGGTTACCGCCAATGACTGGCGTGTCAGACCCTGTCATTCCTTGTCATCTGTAGCTCCGGGAACAACAAAATAAACTGGCTTTACCGCCTTTTCCAATACGTCAATTCTTGATATGAGTTCAGCCAATCTCACGCATCAGGGGGCATCCATGAGGCACGGCAAGAACATGACGAAGAGGCGCTTGGGAACACTGGCGGGAGGCCTGCTGGTGGGCTGGCTGACGGCGGGTTGCGGCGCGGAACCGGCACAGGAGCAGGTGGCGAGCCAGGAGCAGCCCCTGGCCGAGGCACCTCAGCGTGCCCCCGCGCTGGAGAACCTGGAGTTCATCCCGTCCGAGATGCCCTCGTCCGCCACGCCCGGCCTCATCCGGGCGAGGCTGGCCGAAGGAGAGAAAGCCACCCGGTTCCTGCTCACGGGCGACGATGGCAAGGAACTGGTGCTGAGCGACGACGGCTTCAATGGGGACGAGAAGGCCGGCGACGGCCTCTTCTCCGGCTTCGGTATCGTGAACCTCGACGAGCACCGCAAGACCCAGGAGCGCATCGCCGCCTTCCAGAAGGAGTCCACCGAGCCGCTCACCGTCGCCACCTTCCAGGACCGCGTGCTGGTGCGGGAGACCGCGCTCGTGCCGCTGCCGTCGGATGTCTTCGCGCCGGGCCGGCCCATTCCCCTGCCGTCCACGGGCATCGCCCGGGCCGTCGTTCCCAACAAGTCCCTCATCATCAACCACCCCTCCGTGGTCGGCGATCCCACCCGCACCTGGGATCCCTGCACCCGCACGGGCAACCCGAATGGCGTGTGGACGTTCAAGCACCTGATGACGGAGATGGCCAACACCGCGGCCCCCGCGCCGGCCTTCACCGAGCGCTGGCTGCGGCAGTGGTTGACCACCCAGAGCGTGAACGGGCGGCCCGTGCAGGCACGCTCGGCCATGGCCACGCAAATCCTCAACGCCTGGCCGCGGCTGAGCACCGGTGAGCTGGACCTGGCGCGCTCGCCCTTCAAGCTGGTGGCGATCGTCAACCGGCTGGACCTGGGCCGGGGCAGCAGGGGCCCGTACGGCACCAGCGGCGCGGGCGAGCTGCGCTTCGTCTTCTCGGTGATGACCTCGATGACCTGCTCGCGCCCCTACGAGGGCTTCCTGGTCATCTTCGAGTACGGCGTGCCGCAGAACCAGTGCTTGCAGGTGAAGTCGTGGGCCCAGGCGTGGACCGGCCTGTCCAACCCGCTGCTGGCGCTGGGCAGCTCCGCCTACAACACGCAGCTCCAGAACCTCACCCAGCAGGTGGTGCTGCGCAACAAGGCGCCGGGCAAGCCCAACGGCAGCGCCATCAACCAGGTGCGCACCAACGAGATCATGCTCTCCACCCCCTGGTGGGAGATGCGGGAGTTCCGCCTCTTCTCGACGGCGGCCAACCCGCGCCACTTCACCACCACCGCGGTGCCGGGCCACCTGAGCGAGCACGTCACCGTGCGCACGCCCTTCGATCCGTTCAACAACTCCACCACGCTCACCAACTTCCTGACCACCCACAACGCGCCCATCCTCAACGGCACCCACGACGTGCCCCTGGACTACGGCACCACCCCCAACTTCCTGGGCGCCTTCCCGCAGATGGCCACCAACACCTTCATCTGGAACGCGCCCAACCTGGGCTCGGTGCCCAACGGCTTCAACGCGCGTCACAAGTTCTCGCTGAACACCTGCACCGGCTGCCACGCGGGGGAGACGCGCACCGACTTCACGCACGTGGGCGTCTCGGGCGCTCTCTCGCCCTTCCTGGCCGCGGGCATGACCAACGTGAACAACCCCTACAACGTCACGGACCCGGTGAGCGGCCAGGTGCGCAGCTTCTTCGAGATCCGTGAGCGCGCCCAGCACCTGGACAGCGCGGCCCACCAGTCGTGCTTGATCCGCAGCCTCGACCAGTCGGTGGCCTTCGTCCACTGAGTCCCCGTCCGGAGAGCCGGCCCGTCCACCCGGGCCGGCTCCGCCAGACGGCGTTCGCCGCCCTGGCGGGGAGAAGCCGTGACGGCTATAGGGTGGCGGCATGGAGAACCGCCCCACCCTGGTCTTCGCTGATGGTGCATGCTCCGGCAATCCCGGCCCGGGAGGCTGGGGCACCCTCATCGTCACGCCCGATGGCGAGGTGACGGAGTTGGGGGGCCACGAGCCGGACACCACCAACAACCGGATGGAGTTGACGGCCGTGGGCAAGGCACTGCGCCACCTGGAGCGGACCCCGGGGCCGGTGCACATCCACACGGACTCCACCTATGTGATTCAGGGCATCACCCGCTGGGCGTTCGGGTGGAGCCGGCGCGGGTGGAAGACGGCCGAGGGGGGCGAGGTGGCCAATACCCTCTACTGGAAGCGGCTGATGGCGCTGGTGGCCCAACGCAAGGAAGCCTTTCCGTCCGAGGCCGGCGTCCTGGAGTGGAAGTACGTGCGCGGGCACGCGGGCGTGCCGGGCAATGAGCGGGTGGACGAGATCGCCGTCGCCTTCTCCAAGGGCCGGAGCGTGAAGCTCTACGTGGGCCCGCTGGCGGGATACGGAATCGCCGTGCACGACGTGCCCGAAGACACCTCCGTGCCCCAGGAGAAGCCCAAGCAGCGCGAGGGCTCCGCCAAGGCCTACTCCTATCTGAGCGAGGTGGGCCGCACCGTGAAGCGGCACACGACGTGGGCCGCGTGCGAGCGCAGGGTGAAGGGCGTGCCCGGTGCCCGCTTCAAGAAGACGCGCAGCGAGCAGGACGAAGCGAAGGTGCTGGAGGAGTGGGGCTTCAAGCTCCAGGACGTCCAGTCCGAGGACTGAAGCCCCGCCCGCTCACGGCTGGCAGGTGACGCGGGTGTCGTCCATGGCGCACGTGCCGCACGTCTTCACCTGGACCAGCACGCCCATGCGGCACTCGAGCACGGCCTTGCCGTCGGCCGTGCACAACCCGCGGCCCTCGGCGGACGCCGCGCACGCATCCCCGGCGACGTTGCCCCTCATGTCACAGTTGATGGTGCCCTCGGCCTCGCTGCACCCCGAGGAGCCCCGGCACTGCAGCGTGCGCCATTCCTTGTCACGGCACTCGAGGGCCTCCGTCTCGGAGGCGCAGGTGTAGCCGCCTCCCGAGCACGAGTCGCCGGCCCTGACGCCACAGGCGGACAGCAGGAGGGAGCCAATCATCAACGAGAAGAGGACGGGGGAGCGGTTGATCACGGCGCCGGACGATTCCAGGCGCCGCGAGCCCGGTCAACCCATGTCACTCCCCGAGCGTCTCGCGGAAGTACCTTCGGAAGTTCCCCCCGAGGATGCGCTCCACGAGCGCCTCCGGGTGGCGGCGCAGCAGGGCCTCGGTGAGCTTGGGCAGATCCGTCACGTCGCGGATGCCCTTGGGCAGGGCCACCATGCCGTCGTAGTCCGAGCCGATGCCCACGCCCTCCTCCCCCATCACCCCGAGCGCGTGCTCGATGTGCCGCACGACGTCGTCGATGGCGTCCCCGCCCAGGTACACGGGGGCGAGGATGATGCCCACCACCCCACCCCGCTCGGCGATGCGGCGCAGCACCTCGTCCGAGAGGTTGCGCCAGCCGCCCCCCGCCCCGCGCACGCCCGTGTGCGAGGAGAAGACGCGCGCCGTGGGGTGCGCCAGGATGTCCTCCAGCGTCCGCTCGGAGGCATGGGCCACGTCCACGCTCATGCCCACCCGCGCCATCTCCTCCAGCACCGACTGGCCCAGCGGCGACAGGGGCCGGTTGCCCATCAACGGGAAGGACGAGCCGCCCGCCTCGTTGTTGGACAGGTGGGTGAGACCCATGAAGCGCACGCCCCGCTGGTACAGCTCCGCCACGCGCTCCACCTGGCCCTCGATGGCGTGAGCGCCTTCGATGCCGAGCACGGCCGACAGCCGCCCCTGGGCGAGGTTCTCCTCCAGGACCCGCCCCGTGGTGGTGATGCGCACCTGCCCGTCGGAGCGGCGGCAGAACTCCGCCAGCCGGTCCACCTGCCACACCGCGCGCGACCACTCGCTCTCCCGGGCCTCTCGGGGCCAGCCGCGCCAGACGGCGAAGGCCTCGAAGCCCCCGATGAAGGGAAAGCCCCGGGTGACGATGGTGAAGCACTGCAGCTTCATCCCCACCTCGCGCAGGCGGGGGAAATCCACGTGCCCCTCGGAGGACCGCTCGCACAGGTCCCTGTTCCACATCAGCGAGTCCGCGTGCGAGTCCGCGATGCACCAGCGCTGGTGGAGCTCGAGCACGTCACTCGTCTTGAGAGCCATGGCCGCAGTCTCCGGCTTCCCGTCTCCCGCCACAAGCATTCCGCAAAGACGACGGCCCCCGCCCGGAGGCGGAGGCCGCGTCCCACCGTGTCCCGCGCGACTACTTCTTCTGCTGGCCCGGGTGCTGGGCGCTCATCTTCTCGACCTCGATGCTCTTGAGCATCATCTGGCCGTTCGGATCCATCTGGTAGGAGGCGCGGACCTCATCGCCCGCCTTCAGATCCTTCAGGGCCACCGGCTTGTCGTCCTTCATCACCTGGACCTGCTGGTTGGCCTGGAAGCGCATCACCTTGTTGTTCTGGTCCGGGACGATGATCGCGATGGTGTTGGCCGAGGCGGACTGGATGGTACCCTCCACCTCCTCGGTCTTCACGTTGGCCGCGGTGTTGTCGTTCCTGTTCATCGTGCCGCTGCCGCCCGTGGCCTGATCGTTCCGCTCATCCATCTGCTGGTGCTGGGCATCGGCCAGCTCGCGCTGCTCCTCCATCAGGTCCTTCTGCGCGTCGGTCAGCTCCTGCTGGCCGTCCTGGCGCGTCTCGGCGACCTCCTGATTGACCTCCTGGCGCTCCTGCGCCACGTCGCGCTGCGCCTCGGCGACGTCCTGCTGCTCCTGCTGGACCTTGCTGCGGTCCTGGCAACCCACCGTGAGTCCGAGCCCCGCCACCGCCATCACCGCCATCATGAGCTTACGCATGGTGCCGCTCCTTTCGTTCCTCACCAGGGGAGGAAGCCCCCCGGCGTGTGGCAGGAAACTGGGGGCCTGCATCGCGGGTGCACAGGGCTTGTCGGAGCGGAAAACCATCACAGGGGCGGCGGCCCGTCCGAGGAGGGCCCGGCGGGCCGCTTGCTCCAAGCGGGAAGAATTCGAGGCTTTCCCCGCAATCACCCCGGCCACGGCCCTACGACACGGGGCCTAGGAGCCCCCATCGGTGACCGTTTCCGCACACGCGGGCGCCCCTCCCGCGGCCCAGCGGTCGATGAGGGCCCGCTCGGCCTCGGTGGGCTCGGGGTTGCCCGGAGGCGGCATGGTCCGGAAGGTGACGGTGCGCGCGTGGATGCGCGGGGCCATCAGCTTCGCTCCCGCCACCTCACCGTCGGCCTCGTACATGTCGAGCCGGAAGTCCGTGCGGCCGCTGCCCGTCGTGGTGGCGCCATGGCACGCGGACACGCAGTGGGCCTCGAGGATGGGCCGGATGTCCTGGCACCAGGTGGGCACGGGCCCCGCGTTGGGGTCCTCGGGGGCCTCGAGGGTGCAACCGGAGGCCAGCAGTGCGCAGGCGAGCACCCACGAATTCAAGAGGACGCGCATGGCCGCGACGTTAGATGAATCCGGCCCACCTGGGAGCGCTACGAGGTGCTCAGCGCGGCGAAACGCGTGCGGCCCGCGCTCAAGAGATAGAGCGCCACCAGGAAGCCCACCCCGCACACCGCCGCCACGTAATGCGCGGGCGCCAGCGGCTGTTCCTTCATCATCAGGGTGACCACCAGGGGCGTCAGGCCTCCGAAGATGGCGTAGGCCACGTTGTACGAGAAGGAGAGCCCCGAGAAGCGCACCGCCGCGGGGAAGGCGCGCACCATCACCGTGGGCACCACGCCCACCACGCCGACGCAGAAGCCCGCCAGCGCGTACAGCGGGACGAGGTGCTCCGGCGCCGCGCCCACGCCGCGATAGAGCACGTACGTCGCCGTCATCAGGGCGAGGCTGCCGATTCCCAACACCCATCCGGCGCCGAAGCGATCCGCGAGCAGGCCGAACACGATGCAGCCGAAGGTGAGGCTCAGCGTGGCCACGCTGTTGGCCTCCAGCGTCTGGGCCGGGGCGATGCCGTAGAGCTTCTGCACCAGCGTGGGCGTCATGAGGATCACCACCACGATGCCGGCGGTGAGCACCCAGGTGAGCAGCATCGACACCGCCACCGAGACACCGTGGCCGCGCAGCGCGGCCTTGAGCGGCAGCTCCCGCACCAGGGCCTTGCGCTGGCGCATCTCCTCGAACACCGGCGTCTCGGCCAGCCAGCGGCGCAGGAACACGGCGAAGAAGCCGAACACGCCTCCCACGAGGAAGGGTAGACGCCAGGCGAAGGCGTGCACCTGCTCGGGGGTGTAGATCTTGTTGATCGCCGTGGCCACCAGCGAGCCGATCAGGATGCCGAACGTGAGGCCCGAGGTGAGCGTGCCGCAGGCGAAGCCGACGCGGTGCTCCGGCACGTGCTCGGAGACGAACACCCAGGCGCCCGGCACCTCCCCGCCCACCGCCGCGCCCTGCATCATGCGCAGCACCAGCAGGGCCAGCGGCGCCGCGTAACCGGCGGTGGCGTAGGTGGGCAGGCTGCCAATCAGCAACGTCGGCACCGCCATCATGAACACGCTCAGCGCGAACATGCGCTTGCGGCCGCTGCGATCGCCGAAGTGCGCCATCACGATGCCGCCCAGGGGGCGCGCCAGGTAGCCCGCCGCGAACAGTCCGAACGACTGCAACTGGCGCAACCACTCGGGCGTGTCGGGCGGGAAGAAGAGCTGCCCGATCACCGCGGTGAAGAACACGAAGATGATGAAGTCGTAGAACTCCAGCGCGCCGCCCAGCGCCGCCAGGCCGAGCGTCTTGGCGTCCTGGAGGGTGAGCGGGCGCTGCGCGTGCGGCTGTGAGGTCTCGGGGGGAGCGGAGGCCGGCATGGGGGGGCGAATCAGAGCGTGAGAACCCCGGCCGGGCAATGATTTCAACCGGTTGCCCAAATGACGCGCCCGGACGCAACTCGTGGAGGGGCATGCACGACAATGTGTGCAACCAACCGACCTCAACTGCCAAGGTGGTCCGCCATGTCGACGCGCATCTCTTCCCAGACGAGCCCCGCAGCCACGCTCCGGACGAGCCGGGCGAACGAGGTGAGCGTGACGAAGGAGTCGCGCTTCTCCAACGACTTCCAGAAGTGGCTGCACGAGAACGGCTACGGCAAGTACGACTTCGCCCAGGGCAACGTGCCGGCGTTCGGCGGCAAGTCCAAGCCGGGCGAGAAGGTGACGCAGGAGCCCGTCATCTTCATCCACGGCAACTCGGACAGCGCGGCGGGGTGGAAGAACTCCATCGAGTCCTTCACGAAGCAGGGCTACAAGCCCTCGGAGATGTACGCGATGACGTGGGGCCCGGCCAACCCGATGAAGGCCTCGCAGCAGCACCACTCGGAGAAGTACCTGGAGGAGGTGCGCGCGTTCATCCAGGCGGTGAAGGAGTACACGGGCGCCGAGAAGGTGGACGTCATCGGCCACTCGATGGGCGTGACGCTGGCGCGCAAGGCCATCCAGGGCGGTGACGGGTTCGATCCGTACACGCGCAAGAGCTTCGATCTGGGCAAGCCCCTGACGGACAGCGTGGACACCTTCGTGGGCATCGCGGGCGCCAACCGCGGACTGGCCTCGGCGCTGTTCACGGGGGACCTGGTGCCCACCACGAACCGCACGAGCGGCCTGCACCCGTCCTCCTCGTTCCTCGAGGACATCAACGCGAAGAACCACGACGAGGGCGCGCACGTCTACAGCATCTGGTCCAACGTGGACGAGCTGGTGGGCGTGGGGCTCGCGGGCGGCACCTCGCCCATCCCCGGGCAGGACGGGCAGAAGGTGTACGGCACGTTCCCCTTCGGGCACATGGGGCTGAAGAACCTGACGGCCGAGACGCAGCTCGCGATGATCCGCGAGCATCAGGTCCGCTAGAACCGGAGCTCCAACAGGTGAACATGCCCATGAGTATGGCCAGGGGTGACGCCCGGGGTGCGCGTTGACAGCGGGGGGGAGGCGCCTGTACTGCGTCGGACGCCAGCAGCAGGAGCGTCGAGCCGTGACGATCTGGATCAACGGACAGGCACGAGAAGTCCCCGAGGGAATGACCCTGGCGGCGCTGCTCGCCTCATTGGAGGTGGGTGGGCCCGGGGTGGCGGTGGAGGTGAACGCGGAGGTGGTCCGCCGCGCGCACCACCCCGAGTACCGGCTGTCGCCGCAGGATCGCGTGGAGATCGTCACCTTCGTCGGTGGCGGATAGGAGCGAGCAATGAGCGTTCAGGACAAGCCCCTGGTCATCGCGGGAGTCACCTTCCAGTCGCGCCTCATCGTGGGCACGGGGAAGTACCCCAGCCACGAGGTGATGAAGCGCTGCCACGAGGCCTCGGGCGCGGAGATGGTGACGGTGGCGGTGCGGCGGTTGGATTTGTCGGCGAAGGGCGAGGCCTCGCTGATGAACTGGATCGACCGCTCGAGGATGCGGCTGCTGCCGAACACGGCGCTCTGCTACACGGCGGACGACGCGGTGCGCACGTGCCGGCTCGCCGAGGAGCTGGGCATGAACAAGTGGGTGAAGCTCGAGGTGCTGGGCGACGAGAAGACGCTCTACCCGGATGTGGAGGAGACGCTGAAGGCGGCGCGCATCCTGGTGAAGGAGGGCTTCACGGTGCTGCCCTACACCTCGGATGATCCGATCACCGCGCGCAAGCTGGAGGACGCGGGGTGCGCGGCGGTGATGCCGCTGGCGGCGCCGATCGGCTCGGGGCTGGGCATCCGCAACCCGCACAACATCCGCCTCATCCGCGAGACGGTGAAGGTGCCGGTCATCGTGGACGCGGGCGTGGGCACGGCGTCGGACGCGGCCATCGCCATGGAGCTGGGCGTGGACGCGGTGCTGATGAACACGGCCATCGCGGGCGCGAAGGATCCGGTGCGCATGGCGCGCGCCATGAAGCTGGCGATCGAAGCGGGCCGCGAGGCCTTTCTGTCCGGCCGGATTCCGCGCAAGGCGTACGCCTCGGCGTCGAGCCCGATAGAGGGGCTCGTCGAGTAGTGACGCCGCGGGTGATGGTCATCACCGACTGGCGCCTGCCCCGGGAGCGGCTGTTGGCCGCGCTGGAGCGGGCGCTGGAGGTGGGGCCCCAGGTGGCCGTGCAGCACCGTCACCCGGAGGCCCCGACGCGCCAGTTCCTGGAGGAGGCCCGGCTGCTCGCCGGGCTGTGCCGGGCGCGGGGCAATCCCCTCTTCGTCAATGGCCGGTTGGACGTGGCCCTGCTCGTGGGCGCGCACCTGCACCTGCCCGCCTCGGGTCTCACGCCGGAGGATGTCCGCCCGCACCTGCCCCCGGGGCATCAGGTGAGCGTGGCGGTGCATGACGAGCAGGAGGCTCGCCGGGCCTCGGGAGCGGACCTGGCGCTGGTGAGCCCGGTCTTCCCGCCGGGCTCGAAACCGGACGACACGCGGCCCACGCTGGGGCCCGAGGGCTTCCGGCGGCTGGCGGCGGTGCTCCCCTGCCCCGCCCTGGCACTCGGAGGCATCACGCCGGAGCGGGCCTCGCTGCTCGCGGGGGCGGCCGGCTTCGCGGTCATCTCCGGCGTCCTGGAGGCCGAGGACCCGGGCGCCGCCACGAAGGCCCTTCACTCGCTCATCCCGTAGCCCTTCTCCTCCGGGAGGGCCGTCCGTGCGTTCCCGAGCAGAAGGAGCGCGTCCCATACACAACCCGGCTCCGTCGTGGCAGAAGCCGGAACGTCCATGTCGAACAACGACCCGCTGCTCCTGGATGACTCCCTCTGGCCGCTGCTCATCGTCCAGATACGAGGCGCGGTTCCGTTCGCGCGCTTCGAGGAGTACCTCGTGCAGCGGCTCGCCTACCTGGAGCGCCAGCAGAAGCACGTGATGCTCATCGACCTGCGGCACGCGCCCATGCTCCCCTCCGAGCACCGCCGCCTCCAGTCCGAGTGGCTCAAGCAGCACGAGCACCAGCTCGATGCCGTGGTGCTCGGCCATGCCATCGTCATCACCTCGCCCCTGGTGCGGTTGATGCTCTCCACCTTCCAGAAAGCCCGGCCGCGCAGTGGCCTCCATCTCGTCACGCCCCGTCTGGACGACGCGGCGCGTTGGTGCCTCGAGGTGCTCGAGGAGGCCGGCTGCAACCCTCCCACAGAGCGCATCAAGGCCCGCTTCGGCCTGACTCCGCACTGAGCCGGTTCGTGCAAGCCCGCGCGCCCGCTAGAAGATGGAGAGCCCTGTGCGGGTGGTGAAGTGATCCAGCGCGGCGAGCCCGGCCAGGGAGTTTCCCTGAGGGTCCAGGCCGGGGCTCCAGGTGGCAAGCGCCATGCGGTTGGGGATGATGGCGAGAATGCCGCCGCCCACGCCGCTCTTGCAGGGCAGGCCCACGCGGAAGGCGAACTCGCCGGCGGCGTCGTAGGTGCCGCAGGTGAGCATGATGGCGTTGATCTGCTTGGCCTGACTGCGGGTGAGCAGGCGCCGGCCGTCCGGACAGAGGCCATGGTTGGCCAGGAAGAGGCCGGCGCGAGCCAACTGCCGGCAGTTCATGCGGATGGAGCACTGCCGGAAGTAGTGTCGCAGCACCTTGTCGACGGGGTTGTGGAGGTTGCCGAACGACTTCATGAAGTGGGCCAGGGCGGCGTTGCGGTCCCGGTGCTGCCACTCCGACTCGGCGATGTCCTCGTCGACGGCCACGGGCTCGGGGCCGGCCTGGGCCTGCAGGAAGGCGAGCACCGTGCCGCAGGCGTCGCCGGTGAGAGACAGCAGGGCGTCGGTGACGACCAGGGCCCCGGCGTTGATGAAGGGGTTGCGCGGCAGGCCGCGCTCGTACTCGAGCTGGACCAGGGAGTTGAAGGGGTTGCCGGAGGGCTCCTTGCCCACGCGCCGCCAGAGCGCCTCGCCCAGGTGTGGCAGGGTGAGGGCCAGGGCGAAGACCTTGGAGACGCTCTGGATGGAGAAGCTCTCCTGGTCGTCGCCGGTGCCGCACAGCCCGCCGTCCAGGGCGGCCAGGGCCAGGCCGAAGCGCGAGGGGTCTGCCCGGGCCAGCAACGGGATGTAGTCCGCCACGCGGCCTTGTCCCAGCAGCGGCCGGACTTCAGCCGCGAGCTCGGCCAGCAGGTTGGGGTAGTCCAAGGCGTTTCTCCAGGCGCCACTCGATGGACGCGCGGGCTTCACGGTTGAGGGATACCTGGCTCGCGAGGCCGTATGAGCCTCCAGGCGAGGGGCATCCACAGGCCGGCGATGGTTGCCTTGAGCAACCCACCGGGGAGGAAGGGCAGGAAGCCCTTGTGCAGGGCCGTGGCGAGGTCGAGCGGGACCGCCACGCGGAGCCAGGACACGCCGATGGCCAGGATGACGAGCTGGCCAGCGAGGAAGAGCGGGACCGCCTTCCACGCCACCCTGTCGAAGCCGTGCCGCGCCGCGAGGCCCATGAGGAAGGCCGCGGGGATGAAGCCCACCAGGTAGCCGCCGGTCGGCCCGAGCACCTGTGCCCAACCGCTGGCCCCCTTGGAATAGAACGGCAGTCCCACCGCCCCGAGCAGGACGTAGGCGAGCTGCCCGGCCATGCCACGCACAGGCCCGAGCGCGGCGGCCGTGAGAACGACCGCGAGCGTCTGCCCCGTGATGGGCACCGGGGAGCCCGGCACCGCGATGGCGACCTGCGCGAGCAACGCGGTGAACAGCGCGGCGCCAAGCACGAGCGCCCCATCATGGACGCGCGTGCGTGCGAAGACGTCGGCCAGGACGCGAGGCGGTGGAGAACCCGTGCCCGCACTCACTGCCGTCCCACCAGGGAGGAATGTGAACAGCAGGACGACTCGGAAGGGCGTGGAGACACGAACCGATGCTCAGCGAGGACGCGCTCCGATGCAAGACGTCACCGGGCCTCCATTCGCCCTATGCTGAGGCGCACCTGCCACGGTGTCTGCTCCTGGGGGAGGAGAACGAATCATGCGCACGACCACGACCGACCTTCGGGCCATGGGAGGCCTCTACGAAGCCACCGCCAGCGTGCGCGAGCCGGCCACGCCCGAGGAGCTCGCGGCCCTGTTCCAGGACGCGGTGGCGCGGCGCCGGCGCCTCACGCTGATCGGAGCCCGGCGCTCCTTCGGCGAGCACTTCCTCCCGCCCGGGGACGCGGAAGGTGTCTCCACGGCCCGGCTCTCCGGCACGACGCGCCTGCTCTCCACCGAGGCGGATGGCGCCATCTGGGTGCGCGCGCCGGGCAGCCTGACCTTCGAGGCGCTGCACCGTGAGCATCCCCACCACCTGCCCTATCATCCCCCCACGGGCGATCGAATCTCCCTGGCGGGCGCGCTGGCGGCGTGCGCCCACAATGCCGTGGGCTTCTTCGCCGAGGAGGTTCGCGCGTTCCGCCTGATGACGCCGGATGGCGCGGTCCACGAGTGTCACGCCGCGGCGCCCGGGATCGCCGGAGAGCTGTTCCGGCTGGTGCCAGGCTCGTTCGGGGCCCTGGGAGTGATCCTGGAGCTCGAGCTGCGCTTGTTCCGGGTGCGGGATCGGCAGCGGGCGGAGATCACCGTCCTCGAACACGGCCCGACCCGGGGGTACGCGGCCCTGGAGCGGCTCGAGACCCTCTACCGCTCGGGAGAGTACCCGCTGGGCCGGGGGCTGTTCTTCTTCGGACGCCGGGGGAAGAGTGTGTTGCTGGGCGACCGCATCGTGGTGCCCGAGCCCCATCACAAGGCCGCGCCGCTGCCGCTGACCGACGACTCCACCCGGCGGAACATCGTGGCGCAAGGCCTCGCCAACCGGGTGCCCGGGCTCGTGAGCCCGTTGCAGGGGCTCGTGCTCAGACAGGGCCGGCGTTTTCACGCGGGGCTCTACGGATTCACGTTCTTTCAGCGCAGCTATGATCGCGCGTACGACTATCTCGCCTCACCCGAGGTGCTCCCGCGCGTGCTGCGCGCCCTGGGAATCGATCCCCGGTTGACGGTGTGTCACCAGACGTTCGCGGTGCCCGTGGAGCGGCGGCAGTCGTTCCTGGACATGTATTTCGACGTGTTCGATGCGTACCCGGAAGCTCGAAGCGCGGCTCGAGCAGCAGGATCTGATCCGGCTGCCGGAATGCGCCTGGCCCCTGCACTCGGCCCACGGCATGCCCGGAGGCGCGTACTTGTTCAGCGTGAGCATGAGCGTGCGGCGAGGACAGTCGCACGAGGCCCGGGCGCGCACCTTCCTGGGCGAGGTGAGCCGGCGAGCCTTCGAGGAACATGGCGTCAAGGTCATGCTCCTCAAGCAGACCCACTGCGAGCCGGCGTTGCTGCGCCGCATGCACGCGCCCTTCATCGAGACCCTGAGCGCCTTGAAGCAGCGCGTGGATCCCCACCGGGTGCTGACCTCCCGGATGCTCGACGCGCTCGGGCTGTGAGGGCTCGCATGAGGCCTGCCTCGCACCGGGAAGTCGCCACCCACCCTCCCCTTCCCTTCTGTCACCTACGCCACGGAGCATCCTGACTGGACGGCGATGGTGGCTTCCCCGCTCCATGACAATCCTGGGGCTACGGCATGTGTGCTGCGTGAGCGGCTCTGCCGGAGGGGGGAGAATGAGGAGAGCACAGGGGGGGAGCACCCGGGCATGGGTGTTCGTGCTGGTGGGGGTGCTGGCGGGCTGTGGAGGGAGCGTTGCGCCAGAGCCGCCCCTCCAGGCCCGGGAGCCCGAGCAGGAGGAGCAGGCCCACCGAGCGGGGGCGTCGTGCTCCCCGGGGGCGACGCAATGGGTGCGCAGAAGCACGGGGACGGAGAGCGAGATTGCCCAACGGGTCGCCGTGAGCCGGAACGGTGAGGCGATCATCGTCGGCACCTACCAGGGCACCGCGGACTTCGGAGGGGGGCCGCTGCTCTCCGCGCCTCCCCTCCTGGACAATGCCTTCATCGCGAAGTACGCGCCGGACGGGACGCTCCTCTGGTCGCGGGGCTTCGGCTCCACGGTCACGGAGGGCGGCTTCACGCGCTTCACGGCGATCGCGGTGGACCGGCGAGGCCGCATCAGCGTTGCGGGCGAGGTGGAGGCCGGAGTGGATCTCGGAAGCGGTCCACTGCCGTTCGGGGCCTTCGTCGCGCAGTTCTCCCCGGACGGGCGGCTGCGCTGGGTGCGGCCCCTGCTCGGAGGACAGTTCAACTTCACCCCGAGCCTCGCCACGGACCGGACGGGCAACGTCATCCTGGTGGGCTCGATCGTGGGGCCTGTCGACTTCGGTGACGGCACGCCCCGCTTCGCGTCGGACGCGGCCTTCATCGCGAAGTACGAGGCGGACGGAGGCTTCCTGTGGGCCCGCGTCTTCGACTCCAACAGCCTCTTCTCGGACGTCGTCGCCGGCTCGCGGGATGACCTCTACGTGTCCGGATTCTTCGAGGAGCCGGGAAGCGACTTCGGGGGCGGCCCGCTGGGTCCCACCGACCTCGACGCCGGCGCGCCCGTGGTGGCTTCCTACAGCGCGGAAGGGGCCCACCGCTGGTCGAGGACGCTGGAGGGCACGGCGGGCATCTTCCGGGGCATCGCGGTCCACGGCAACCGCGTGGTGGTGGGCGGTGGAGTCAGCGGCGCCTTCCGCTTCGGCGGGGCGGCCCAGAGCTTCTCCGGGGGCATCCTCGCCGCGTACACGCGGGACGGAGAGGAGCGCTGGTTGCGCCAGGTGGGCTCGGTGGCCACGAGCGTCGCGATGGACCAGCGGGACGGGGTGGCCGTCATCGGGCTCTATCGGGGCGGGACTGACCTGGGGACCGGCCCGCTCCCCGGCTCACCGGCATCGCTGGAGAATGGCTTCGTGGCCCGGTTCGACCGCATCGACGGCGACCCGCTGTGGGCCCGCGGCTTTCCGGACCTCGGCCCCGTCAACATCGAGTTCGTCGCCGACGTCGAGGTCACCCGGCAGGGGGACGCCCTGATGACGGGGTCGTTCGCCGAGCCCATCGACTTCGGCACCGGCACGCTGACTCCCACGACCTTCAACCCCGACGCCTACCTGCTGCGGCTGTGCCCCTGAGCAGGGCCGCTCGAGTTCCGCACCTTTCCATAGGGGTGCTCGACGGCCAGGCGAGGGGCCCTGTGCGGCCCCGGCGCCAGCAACGGGCCTACTTGCGGCCGCTCAGCACCACGAGGAGCGGATTCTCCTGGTACTCCTTCCAGAAATCCGCGCCGAACCGCTGCAGCGCCTCGGGCGGAATCTCGAAGTGCCGCCACTCGAGCTGCCGGAAGCCGGCTTGCGTCATGGCCCACTCGTAGGTGGCGGCGGGCCACCGGAAGTATTCGATGTCCGCGGGCGGGTCCGTGAGGAAGCGCGCCTGGACCACATGGCGCTCGCCCTCCAGGGTCTCGCGGCGCACCTCGAAGCCGTACTTCGCCCAGTTCGACTTCGCCAGCTCGAAGCCCGGCTCGATGGTGAAGGCGATGAAGCGTCCACCGTCCACCAGGTTGGTATGGGCGCCGCGGCACATGCTCAACAGCTCGTCCCGGGTCCGCGCGTAGTTGAGCAGGTAGACGGCCGTCACCAGGTCGAAGTCCCCCAGATGGCCGAGATGGGCGGCGTCGGAGACCTGGAACTGGAGGCCCTGCCGGTGCTCTTCCTCCCGCTGACGGGCGAGGGCGACCATCTCCGGGGAGACGTCCACGCCGAGGACCGATTCGGCTCCCTGCTGTTTCAACAGCCGCGTGTAGAAGCCAGAACCACACGCCAGATCCAGGGCCCGCTGGCCGTGCAGGTCACCCACCAGCTTCAAGAACGTGTGCCGCTCCGGGATGGGCAGGGGCGCCGAGTTCTTGAACTGCTCGTACTTGTTGCCCACGTTGTCGTATTGCTCCGCCATGTCACACGCTCCCTCACGGCCTTCCCCAGCATGGGGTGGCTCCGCGGGGGCATTCTGCCGTTACCGTGGTCCTCCGTGCTCCAGGTATGCTGCGGCCCGTGAGCCCTCCTCCCTCGGATCTGCGTCCCCTGACGGTCGGTGAGATCATCGATCGCGCGGCCACCTTCTGGCGCAAGCACTTCAAGGCGCTCTTCTTGCTGAGCCTCGGCTTCAACCTGGTCTCCTACATCCTGACCAAGGCCCTGCAACTGGCGGCGCAGCGCAACTCCGCGGCGCTCCTGGCGGCGGCGCGGGGCGAGGACATGGCGGCACTGGGGAGCGAATACGCCCGCTTCCTGCTGATGCTGACGGGCGTCCTGGGAATCACCTTCTGGGTCTACTCGCTGAACACCCTGGCGGTGGCCCGGTACGTGGTGCCCACGCAGCTCGGGGAGCTGGCGCGTCCGGCGGACGGACTGCAACGCGCGCTGAAACAGATGGGCACGTTCACCGGTGCGTACCTCCTGTCCCTGCTGTGGGCGGTGGGCGCCATCCTGCTGATGATGCTGCCCGGCCTGCTGCTGACCGGAGTGGGCGGGGTGATCGTGCTGCGCACGGAAGGCGCCATCTCGGGCGCACGGGTGCTCGGCTGGATCCTGCTGGCTGGCGGGCCCATCCTCATGGGGCTCGGGCTGGTGGGCGGGCTCCTCTGGTACCTGCTGCGCTTCTCCCTGCTGGCGCCGGTGCTGGCCATGGAGGATCTCCCGGTGGTGCGCTCCTTCCGGCGCTCGGGTGCCCTGCTCTCGGGGCGGGTGGCGCCGGGCTTCACCGGGCGCGTCACGGTGCGGGTGATGCTCCTCGTCACCGTGGTGTCGATCATCCTGATCTCCGTCAGCATCCTGTGCGGCCTGCCCGCGATGCTCATCCAGTTCACCCATGGCAACCCCATGAATCCCGAGGCCGCGGCGGCCAACCCGGTCCCGCAGTCGCTCCTCGTGCCCGCGGAGCTGCTGCAGGTGGTGGGACAGGCGGTGTTCAACCCGCTGGGGCTCGTCGTCTACGCCATGCTCTACCTGGACATGCGCGTGCGCCGGGAGGGATTGGATCTCGAGAGGCGCGTGGAGGCCCGATGAAGTCCGGGCTGCTGCTGCTGTGGCTCATGGCCCAGCCCCCCGCCCCGGAGCCCCCGCCCCGGACGACCGATCCGGCCCTGCTCCAGGAGATCCTCTCGCGGCCCGAGTTCGCCCAGGCGCGGGAACGCCAGGGCGACGTGTTCCAGCGGCTGATGCGGGAACTGACAGCCCTGCTGGAGAGGCTGCTGCAGACACAGGAGGCGCAGAGCTTCGCGACGGGCACTCGGACGCTGGTGCTCGCGCTGGGCTTCGCGGTGGTGCTCTTCGCGGTGCTGCGCCTGCGCCACTGGCGGCGAGGAGGCCCGGTGCGGCGTGGAGGCGATGCGGAGCCGGGCCCGGCGGCCCTGGAGCTCGACTCCCCGGGTGAGCACCTGGCGCGGGCCCGTGCCGCACTGGGAGCCCGGCCGCGAGAGGCCATCCGCGAGGGGCTGCTGGCCCTCCTGTCCTCACTGGAGGCGAAGCGGCTGGCGCGGCCGGACCGCGTGAAGACGAACCGCGAGCTGGTGGGCGAGCTGCCCGGACGAGGCGCCTCCGCGCAGCTCACGGGCGAGGTGGAGCGGCTGGTGCGCTGGTACGACCGGGCCTTCTACTCGCTCGAGCCGGTGCCACCGGAGGACGCGGCGCGCTTCGTGGACGAGGTGGAGCGGCTGCACCAGGGGCTGGCCGGAGCGGTGGCATGAAGGGCGCGCGGACGGCGATCATCTACGGCGTACTGGTGGCGCTGGCGTTGGGGCTGGGGCTCGCGGTGAACCAGTCCCCTCCCCCGCCGCGGGTGCCCTCGGTGGACAATTCGGGTCCGCTCGGCCTGCGGGCGCTGTACCTGTACCTGCAGGAGTCGGGCGCACCGGTGTCGGCGTTGCGGGAGGCGTTCGACGGACCGGGGCTTTCCGAGGGCCTCCGGACGGTGGTGGTGGCGGCGCCGTCGGGGCGGCCGGTGACGGAGGGCGAGGCCGGGGCGCTGCGGAGCTGGGTCTCCCGGGGAGGAACCCTCGTCTACCTGGTGTCGAGGGACGCGAAGACGAGGCCGCCGCACCTGGACGACTGGCTGCGGATCTCCGAGGGCCCGATGCTGGGACCGGACTCGGAGGGCCTGCCGCCCGGGGAGAAGGATCTCACGGGGACGACGGTGCGGGTCTGGGAGCCGGTGGGCGCGGTGCGGGGACTGCAACGGCTGCGCGTGTCGCTGGACCGGGGCATCACGGTGGGAGGGCCCGAGGCGGTGGCGCTCGCCGGGACGAAGGACGCGGCGGTGCTGTGGCGGATGCCGGAGGGACGCGGCGAGGTGTACGTGCTCGCGGGAGCGGACGTGGCGGAGAACCGGCGGCTGGAGCTGCTGGACAACCTGCGCTTCTGGGACGCGCTGGCGTCGCGCGGGCCGCTCGCCTTCGACGAGTACCACCACGGCGCGGCACCGAAGCAGGAGCCGCCATCGGCGCGGGGCCTGTGGGTCTTCGTGGCGCAGGGCCTGCTGGTGGGGCTGCTCTACGCGGTGTCGCGGGGGACGCGCTTCGGGCCACCCCGGCCGCTGGTGGTGGAGAAGCACCGCTCGGCGCTCGAGTACGTGCGCTCCCTGGGCTGGCTGACGCGGCGCTCGAAGGTGGAGCGCGAGCTGTTGCCCGAGCTGGCGCGGCAACTGCGGCGGCACATGCACGAGCGGCTGGGCATCTCCCCCACCCTGCCGGAGGACGAGGCGGCGCGGATGTTGGAGCAGACCTGCGGGCTGCCCGCGTCGGAATACCTGGCCGTGCGGGAGGATCTGGTGCGCACCCTGGAGCGGCGTGACATCCGCCCCTCGGACTACGCGCGGCTGGCGCGCCGGTACGCGCGCCTCGAGAACCTCATCACGGGCCGCTGAGCTCCCTCTCCCCGAGGGGGAGAGGGAACGTCCACGTGCCCTACTCCTGGGCCGCGAAGGCTCCGGCGGAGCGGAGCAGCCGCAGGGCCGCGAGCGACGTCTGCAGGCGCTCGGAGATGGCACCCACCTCGGCGCCCGTCAGCGCGGAGTTGGCGTCCGCCACCTCGAGGTAGGTGGCCACGCCCGCCTTGAAGCTGATCTCCGTGAGGCGCTGCGTCTCACGCGCCAGCCCCAGGGCCTCCTCGGCCTTGGTGAGGTTGGCCTGGGCGTTCTCGAACTCCAGCCGGGCGCGGGACACCTCCTCCACCGCACGGGCCTCCGCCTGCTTCTGCTGGGCCGTGGCCTCGGCCACGCGGGCCGACTGCTCACGCAGGTTGATCTCCCGCAGGCCGCCGTCCCAGAGCACCCACTGAGCGCTCAACGTCAGGGCCCACGTGTTGGCCGGAGCGAAGACCGAGGAAACGCTGGAGAGCCGGTAGACGCCGGAGAAGCCCACCGAGGGCGCGTAGGAGAACCACACGGCCTGTTTCTGACCCAGCGCCAGGTCCAGGTTGCGCCGCGCGGCGGCCACGTCCGGCCGCTGCTCCAGCGCCTGCTTCTCCAGGTCCTCCTGCTGCGAGGGTACCTGCGGCACCGGCGGCAGCTCCAGCGTGAAGTCGGCGTCCCGCTGGATGAGCGTGGCGAGCGCCAGCCGCGAGGAGGCGAAGGCGTTGCGAGCGCGCACCAGGTCCTGCTCGGCACGGGCCCGGTCGAGCTGCGAGCGCAGGAGCGCGACCTTCGTCACCGTGCCCGCGTCGAAGCGCTTCTGCGTGTCCGCCTCGCGCGCCTTGTTCACATCCAGGAGGAACTGCGTGGCGCGGATGGCCTCCTGGTAGCTCGCGGCGCCGAAGTAGGCCTGTGCCACGGCGAAGAGGATCTCCCGCCGCATGTTGTCCGTGTTCAGCTCCGCCACGTCCTCGGCGATTCCCGCGTTGCGGATGGCGGGCCAGAGCGACGGGGCGATGATCGCCTGCCGCACCTCGGCCTGGGCGCCGAACTGGTCGCCCGGGGTGACGACGACCGGCGTGGGCTCACCGGTGGGGCCCGGCAAGGGCAGCGTGATTTCCCTCTGACGGGTGTAGGTACCAGCCACCGACACCGTGGGCAGGTAGCCGGCCCACGCCCTGTTGGACAGGAGCCGGGACTGCTCCAGCCGGGCGCGCGCCACCTTCAGGTCCAGGTTGTTCTGGCGAGCCGCCGCGAGCGCCTCGTCCAGGGTGAGCACCGGCGTCGCGGCACTCACGGTCAGCGTCAATGCGAGCAAGGCGATCATGCTGCCTCCGATTCATGTGCCGGGCGCAGCTCGGTGAGCGTGTCGCCACCATAGGCACGGGCCACCTCGGCCTCGCCCGTCTCCTCGGGCGAGCGTTTGGAACGGAACTTCCGGCCGAACCACGCCGAGGCATCATCGAACAACGAGTAGGCCACCGGTGTCACCAACAGTGTGAGCACCAGCGACAGCGTCTGGCCACCCACCACCACGCCGGCGGTGGCCTGGTTGAAGCTCGCGCCCACGCCCTTGGACATCAGCAGCGGAATCATGCCCGCCACGAACGACAGCGTGGTCATGAGGATGGGACGCAACCGGTCTTTGCTGCCGTGGACGATGGCCTCCAACCGCGGCAGGCCCTCGCGTCGCAACTGGTTGGTGTGGTCGATCTGTAGAATCGAGTTCTTCTTCACCACGCCGAAGAGCACCAGCAGACCGAGCATCGAGTACATGTCGAGCGCCTGCTTGAACACCAGCAGGGAGATCAACGCGAACGGCACGGTGAGCGGCAGCGACAGGAGGATGGTGATGGGGTGGATCCACGACTCGAACTGCGCGGCGAGGATCAGGTACATGAAGATGAAGGCCAGACCGAAGGCCAGGGCGAAGTTGCCCACCGTGCGGCCGATCTCGCGGGACTGACCCGCGGGCCTCGCCGCGTAACCGGCCGGCAGCTTCGACTCCGCGATGACCTTGTCGAACTGCTCGACGATCTGCCCCGTGCTCACACCGGGGGCCGTGTTGGCGGTGAGCATGATCTGCCGCTGGCGGTTCATGCGGCTGATCTGCGAGGGGCCTTCCTCACGCTCCAGGCGCACCACGTCCGTCAGGGGCACGGAGCCGAGCCGGGCCGAGGGCACGGTGAGCTGGCCGATGTCCTCGATGCTCGCACGCGCGGACGGCTCGGCGCGCAGCCGCACGTCGTACAGGTTGCCGTTCTCCACGTAGGTGGACACGTCGAGACCGCCCACCACCATCTGCAGGGTGCTGGCCACGTCGGGCACCTGCACGCCGAGATCCGCGGCACGCGAGCGGTCGATGTACGCGCTCACCTCGGGCTTGCCGATGATGAGGTTGCTGTCCGCGTCCACCACGCCGGGCACCTGCTTGAGCTTCTGGAGCAGCACGCTGGCCTGCTTGCCCAGCTCGTCGAACTCGGGACCCGTCACCACGTACTGGACGGCCGCCTGCGAGCCCGCGCCACCGAAGAGGGGCGCGTTGGACACGCTCACCCGGTACTCCTTGGGCATCTTGGAGGTGATCTCCCGGCGCACCTTGTCCATGATGTCGTCCTGGGTGGCCGTGCGCTGATCCGGGTTGACGATCTTCACGAAGATGCCAGCCACGTTGGGCGTCTTGTCCGCGCCCTCGCCGATGGTGACGAGCGTGGAGGTCACCTCCGGAATCGTCTCGCGCATCTCGCGCGCGACCCGCTCGGTCACCAGGAGGGTGGAGTCCAGACTGGTGCCCTCCGGCATGCGGACGCTCACCTGGAACTGGGCCTCGTCGCTCTTGGGGAGGAAGCCCTTGGGAACGACGCCCATCAGGGGGCCGCACGAGCCCAGCGTCACCACCGAGGCCACGACGGCCACCCAGCGGTGCGCCATCACCCAGCGCAGGGAGCGCTCATAGGCGCGCTCCAGGGGCAGGTAGATGACGTCGGTGGCGCGCTCGAGGAAGGGCTTGCGGTGATGGCCGCCGTCCGCGGAGGGAGCCGGGCTCAGCCAGCGGGCGCACAGCATGGGCGTGAGGGTGAAGGACACCAGCAGCGACACGGCGATGGAGGCGCCCATCGTCAAGCCGAAGCTGCTCAGGAAGCGTCCGGGCATGCCCCCCATGAAGGCCACCGGCAGGAACACCGCGAGCAGCGACAACGTGGTGGCGAGCACCGCGAGGCCGATCTCCTTGGTGGCCAGGATGGCCGCCGGGAAGGGCTTGAGCTTCTTCTCGTGGATGAAGCGGTGGATGTTCTCCAGCACCACGATGGCGTCGTCGATGACGATGCCCACCGCCAGCGCGAGCGCCAGCAAGCTGATGCTGTTGAGGTTGAGGTCCAGGTAGTTCATCACCGCGAAGGTGCCGATGATGGACGTGGGAATGGCGAGCGCGGCGATGATGGTGCTGCGCCAGCTTCCGAGGAACAGCAGCACCACCAGCGCGGCGAACAGGCCGCCCAGCAGCAGGTGCTCCTTCACCGCGTGCACGGCGGTGAGGGTGGTCTCCGAGTTGTCGCGCACCACCTCCAGCGAGTAGCCCGGCGGCAGCGACGTGCCCAGCTCCTCCACGCGCCGGCGCACCTCCGCCACGAGCGACACGGTGTTCTCACCGGACTGCTTGCGGATGGACAGCAGCACCGAGGACTTGCCGTCGCGCACGGCCGCCGTCTCCGGCTCCTGCTCACCATCCTCCACCCGGGCCACGTCCTTCACGCGCAGGATGTGGCCATTGCTCTCGCGCAGCACGAGATTGCCCAGCTCCTCCACGCTGGTGACACGCCCCCGCAGACGCAGGGTGTAGCGCTGCGGGCCCGTCTCGATGCTGCCACCGGGCAGCGACATGTTCTGCGAGGCCAGCGCGGCCTGGAGCTGTCCCGCGCTCACGCCCGCCGCCCGCATCCTCACCGGATCCAACCACACGTTCACCTGGCGCTTGCGGCCACCGATGAGCGTCACCTGCCCCACGCCCGGCACCGTCTCCAGCCTCCGGCGCAGCACGCGATCCGCGTACTCGGTGATCTCCCGCACGGGCTTGTCCGCCTGCACGGACAGGATGATGACGGGCACCGAGTCCGGATCGAACTTCTGCACCAGCGGCGTCTCCGCGTCCCGCGGCAGCTCGTAGGTGATCTGGTTGATGCGGTCGCGCACCTCCTGCACGGCCACGTCCACGTCCTTCTCCAGGACGAACGTGATGACCACCGTGCTCACGCCCTCGGAGGTCGTGGAGGTCATCTCGTCGATACCGGAGATGGTGTTGACCGCCTCTTCCACCTTCTCGGTGATGTCGGTCTCCATCTCCTCGGGAGCGGCGCCCCGCATGACCGTGTTGACCACCACGACCGGGAAGTCCACCTTCGGGAAGCGATCGACGTTGAGCTTGACGTAGCCGGCGCCGCCGACCACGCAGATCAACAGGATCAGCACCGACGCGAAGACGGGCTTACGGACACAAATACTCGCGAGCCATTGCATGTGCGGTGCCCTCGACTACTGCAGCTTCTGGCCGTCGCGCAGATCCTCGCGCGCCACCGCCACCACGCGCTCGCCCACGCGAACGCCAGCCATCACCCCCAGCGAGTCCGCCACGGACTCGCTCACCTGGACGACGCGCTCCTCCAGCCGTCCGTCACTCACCACGAAGAGCTTGCGGCGCGGGCCGTCCTCCAGCACCGCCGTGCGCGGCACCACCGGGAGCTGCTGCTCGCCGAGCTGCACCTTCGCCGTGGCGAACTGGCCCGGCAAGAGCGAGCGATCCTTGTTGGGCACCAGCGCCTCCACCACCAGGTCGCGCGTGCCGCGGCGCAGGCCCGCGCCCACGAAGGACACCTTCGTCTTGTGCACCACGTTGGGCGCCGCCGTGAGGGTGAACTCCACCGCCTGATCCTTCTGGAGGAAGGCGGCCGAGGACTCCGGCACGGTGAGCTTCCAGGCGCAGCGGATCCAGCGCCACCAGCGTCACCACCTTGGAGTCCTGGCGGACGTACTCACCCACCGACACCACGCGCTCGGCCACCACGCCGTCGAAGGGGGCGCGGATGGTGGCGTCGGTCGCGCTGATCTCCAGCAGGCTCAGGCGCGCGGTGGTGGCCGCGGCCTGGGCCGCCGCGTTGCGGCACTGGGCCTGGGCACGGTCATGGTCGGCGGTGGAGACGGTGCCGCTCTCGAAGAGCTTCTGGTTGCGCTCGCACTCGGCGTCGGCCAGGGCCTGCTGGGACTTGACCAGGGCGAGCTGGGCACGGGCCTCGTCGAGGCTCGCCGCGGCGGAGCGCGCGTCGAGCTTCACCAGCACGTCACCCTTCCTCACCACCGAGCCGCGCTCGACGTGCACGGACATGACCTTGCCCATGGCGCCGGCCGCCACGTCCGAGTCCTCGTAGGCCGACAGCGAGCCGGTGAGCGTGAGGAAGCGCGGAACCTTCGCCTCCCCCACCTCCACCGTGTCCGCCTTCACGGCGGACTCCAGCGCCGAAGCCGAGCCCTGCTGGGCCCCCGGCTTGCTCTGCGCGGCGTCCACCCGCGAGCCACAGCCCACACCGAGCGTCAACACCAGCCCGCCCGCAACCAGCACCTTGAACGTCGGAGCCATGCCCGTCCTGCCATTCCGAAGAAGCTTCTGCATACCTGTGCTCCCGTGCGCCCCTGGCCCCCCTCCGGGAGGGTCAGTTCCTCGGCCCGAGATAAGTTAGTGACTGCAAACTAACTAATCCCGGGGGGGAGGGAAATGTCAAGCAGAGGATGCGGCAGGCAGGCAGGCGTCGCGGGGGGGTTGTATGTGGGCGCGAACCCCGCTCTCCGTCACGAACAGGTCAAGCCGGGGCCCTCACCAGCTCGAGCTGCCAAAGCCCGAGTCATTGCTGGAGCCACCGCTCGACGAGCTGTCACTGCTGCTCCAGGAGGAGCTGGAGAAGCCCGAGTCGCCGGAGCTGGAGTCGCTGGAGCTGCTGAAGAAGGAGAAGGAGCTGGAGCTGCTGGAGCTGCTCGAGTTGCGTGAGCCCCAGTCGTACTCCCGTTCCCACTCGCGCTGGCGCTCGCGCTGGCGTTCCCGCTCCCGCTCCTCCTCGACGAACTGGGCCACCTGCCGCTCGGCGAGCGAGAGGGCCGCGAGGGCGAGCTGCGCGGCGTTCTCGGCGGCCTGCTGGGCCGCCGAGTAGTTCCCCCCGTGCAGGGCCGTGCGGGCCTCGGTGAGCCGCCGGGAGCCGGGATTGCCGGAGATGGTGACGCCATACGACTCGTGCCAGTTCTTGGCGCGCTTGATCGGATCCGCCGCCTGCTGGATGGCCTGCACCGCCCGCTCGGCCGCCGCCAGCTCGTCGCGCAGCGTGGCGGCCTCGCGAGCCGCGTGGACCTCGATGCGCTCGCCCTCGGCGGCGAGCGCGAGCCAGTCGCCGTGGGGCACGCCGAACGTGCCATTCGCCTTCTCAAGCGCCTCCCCCAGCGCCGCGATCGCCTTCATGGCGCGCGTGGTCTCCCGACTGTCGGCGATGCCATCGGTCTCGGCGCGCCGCACCAGCCCGAGGGCCCCCGCGAGTGCATCCTGGGCGGCGCTCAGGCTCTCCTCGGCGCGTGCGTGCAGGGAGTGATCATTCGCCGCGCTCCGCTGGACCTCGGTGAGCGCCTGGCTCGCCGCCGACAGCCGCTCGGCCACCTCGAGCGGATCACCAGGCAGGACGCCCACCCTGGCGCGGGCCGCCTCCACCAGCCCCCGCGCCGTCACGAGCGCGCCCTGGGTGGGCGGCATGACACGCGCATCGGCCACGTCGACGGCACACGCGGCGGCGAGCGCATCGGCCGCCGAGAGCACCCGCGGGTTGCTGGCCTCGGCATCCTGGAGCTGCCGCACCTTCTCCGTGCAGCTCGTCGAGCCGGTGCGCGGCGAGCACCTGCTGCTCCCGTACCTGGGCGAGCCGGTCGGCCGCGGAGAGCAGCCGTCCCTGGGAGAACAGGTTGACCGCCGACTGGAGCAGCTCCGCGGCCCGCTGCGAGTGCGCGGCGGCCTCGCGCAAGTTGTCCTGGACGGTGCCGTTCGCATTGGGGCGCACCGGCTCACCCGCGCGCAGGGTCAGCGCCGACGGCAGGTAGCGGCGCATCGCCTCCGCCATGGGAGCCTGGCGCTCGGCCGCGAGCCCCGCGAGCCGCTTCGCCTCGGCACGGAACTCCTGGCACCACGTCTCGAAGCGGGCATGCACCTCGCGGCTCCGGGACACCAGCTGCGCCGCCTCGGACACCCGCGCCAGGGCCGCCTCGAGCCCGGTGCGCGCCGTCTCCAGCTCTCCGAGGTTCAACGCCTCGCGGCCCTTCACGAGCGACTGCTCGCCCGAGGCGAGGCGCTCGGAAGGATCCCTCCCCTGCTCCCGCAACATCGACCCGGGCGCCAGCCCCAGGGCCTGGCCCAGCCCGGCCCGGGCCGTCTCGAGCTCCTCCTTCACCCGCGTCAGCCCTGTGCGGGCGCGTCCGGACATCTCCACGAGACTTCCCGCCTCGGCCGCACGCCGCTCCAGCAGCACGAGCGCCTCGCCGAGGGCCTTCACATCCTCAGCGGCCCGGCGCGTCACCAACGCTCGCGCGGCCTCGTCCGCCATGCGGGTGAGCGTGTCGCTCGTTTCGTCGAGCCACCGGCGGGAAAGCCCGGCGGACACGAGCGCCTCCCCCGCACGCTCCACCAGGGGCAGCACCTCCGAGCGGCCACGCGCGAGCACGGACAGGAGCGCCGACGTGTCCTCGACCTGCCGGCGCGCTCCGGCGAGCGGCCCGTGGAACGCGCCGATCGGATTCTCCACGAGGAGCGAACGCGCCTCGGCCAGGAGCGCCTCAAGCGCCGGCACCACCTGCTCGAGGAGCGCGGGGCAACGAAGTGCCACGGCCGCCGTCTCGGCCGTGCGAACCTCGGCGATGAGGCGCTCCAGCACCGCGATGCCCTCCCCCGCCTGGCCTGGCGCCGCCTCCAGCGCATCCAGCACCGGGAGGACGTTCCCGGCGCGCGTGTTGAAGGCCTCGATGAGCGCCTCGAACGAGAGCGAGAACGGCTGGTAGCTGGCGAGCTCGCCGATGAGCCGCTGCTCGGCGGTGGGGCGGCCCCGCAGCGCGAGCTCGATGCCCTCATCGGGGTGGAACGCGATCGGCTCGTCGCGCAGCAGGCGCGTGACGCGCACGAAGCGCGAGGCCATCCACTGGGCCGCGAGCCAGTCCAGGGCGCCCTTGCCGGTGAGCAGCTCCTCGGCCTGGGCCAGCACGCGCGAGGCCCCGACGGACAGCAGGAACAGCTCATCCACCTCGGAGGCGAGCGCCAGGGCCCGCTCGCGCGTGGTGCCCGAGTAGCGCTTCTGGATTTCCTCGCGCGAGTGGCCGGCGGCCAGGTGGGTCCGGTCGAGCAGCGCGAAGAGCGCCTGCATCTTCTCGTCGAGGGCCTTGCGCCACTGTGCATGGAGGTCGGCGGCCTCGCGCATGTGCCCGTTGCGCCTGTTCCGGAGGAGCAGGAGGACGATGACCGCGGCCACGGCGGCGATGCCCGCGAACACCCTGTACATGGCCGCCCTGGACCTGGCCGCCTCGAGCCGCTCGTGGGTCTCCAGGTATGCCCTCTCGATCCAGCGCAGCGGCTCGGTGTACGAGCGGTCCTGACGCTCGAAGGCCTCGCGCGCCTTCCGCAGCGCCGCATGCAGGTCCGCGATGTCCTGCTGGACGGCTTCAGCGTGTGGGTCTTTCTCGAGCGCGTCGATCAGACCGGCCAGCTCCCCCAGCCGCGGCTCGTGACGGGCCGTCGCGGTCAGACTCGTCCCCAGCTTCGCGCGGCTGCCCTCCGCCGCGTCGAGCAGTGCCCGGTGGTTGGGCGTCAGGCTCATGACGGCGGAACGCGCCTGCTCGAGGGCCGCATGAGCCTCCGCCAGCTCCGGCGCGACGAACGCCTTCAAGCGATGCGTCTCCAGCGCGGCGAGTGCCTCCTCCGTCTTCTTGATGCGTGAGACCCCCTGCTCGTAGGCCTCGAATCCGGAGCGCATGCCATCGAGGGTGGCGCGCAGCTCCTCGAACGCCGACTTCGCCTGGTCGAACCTCGGGTCCGGCTCCTGGCCGGACTTCGGGTCCCGCGGCGTCCGGCGCTTGGAGCCCCGGGCGGGTTCGAGGAGCGCGAGAATGCGGGTGGCCTTCACGCGCAGGCCCACGAAGTCGGGGTTCACCTGGGGGGCGCCGGGTGGAGGTGAGCCCCCGAAGAGCTGCTGACGCCGCACGGCGAGTGACTCGAAGCTCGGCTGGAAGCCGCTGCAGCCGGTCACGCATGGAGGCGCGGGTGCTCTCGCGCTCGGCGAGGGCGCGCTCACGCTCCGCGCTCTCCTGTTCGAGGCTGGCCGCCAGCCGCCCATCAATGGAGGTGACGGTGTCGCGCACCGCATCGAGGATGCGTCCCCCACTGCGCATGGCGGCGATGGCCGGAGCATCGAGCTGGCCCTTCCAATTCGCATCGCCCAGGCCCCGCCGGTCCTGAGCCTCGGAGCCGAAGTACGACAGGTTCCGGTCGCGCACGGACAACAGGAAGATGGCGCCGTCCGGCTCACCCGTCTCCGGATGCTTCAGGGAGCCGAAGTTCGTGCGATTCGACAGTCCCTTGCCGAGCGCTTGCTGCACCGCCGCGATGTTCTCGTAGGATCTGCCCGCGGCATCGACGAAGCGCTCGCCCTGCGCGCTCTCCATGAGCACCACGGTCCAGTGGGGCCGCTGCGTCAACCACGTCTCGAGCTCGCGAAGCTGCCCGTCCGAAACGCCAATGTTGCCCTTCACGTAGAGGTGCTGCGACGGCGACCAGAGCATCACGAGCTCTATGGCGCTCGTGACGCGCTGGGGCTCGCTGGCGGCCCGCGCGGGCGGGGTGGCAACGGCGAGGGTGAGGAGGAGAAGGCAGGCCGTGGCCAGATGGGGGCGCTTCATTGGCCCGTTTATAACTGACCCCCGGTGAGAAGTGGATGCACTCGGAGTCCCGGATCTGATGAGGTAGAAGCAGCGCCGTGACCGCTGCCCAGATGCCTTCGGAAGTGACCGTCGGTTGCCGAGCCCTGAATGTCGAGGACGTGGTTCAAGGCGCACGCGTGCCCGTGCGGGTGCTCTACCCGTCGCGAGCGCCTGAACGGCTCGAGCAGTTCGGACCGTATCCGCTCGCTGTCGCCACCGAGGCCCCGGTGGAAGGAGAGCGGCTCCCGCTCGTCGTCATCAGCCACGGCACGGGCGGGTCTCCGTGGACCTATCGCGGGATGGCGGTGCACCTGGCTCGCGCGGGCTTCGTCGTGGCACTCCCGGAGCACCCGGGCAACAACCGCTCCGATAACAGCCTGGCGAACACGGCCGCGAATCTCGAGAACCGGCCTCGCCACGTGCGCCTCGTGCTCGACGCGATCTTCGAGGACGCGGAGCTGGGCAAGCGCCTCTCGCCCGGTGGGGTGGGTGTGATCGGCCATTCGATGGGCGGCTACACGGCGCTGGCGGTGGCCGGTGGGCGTCCGTCCTCCTTTCCGAACGAGTCGCCCGATGGGCAAGCACGCGCCATCCCCGTCGTTCGCGACCCTCGGGTCCGTGCGCTGGTGCTGCTCGCGCCCGCGTCACCCTGGTTCATGGCCGAGGGGGCGCTCGCCGGCGTCGACCTCCCCATCCTGGTGCGCACGGCGGAGCGCGATGAGCACACGCCCGCCATGCACGCGGAGATCATCCTGCGAGGCGTTCCTCATCCACAGCGCATCGACCATCGCGTCGTCCCGAACGCTGGCCATTTCTCCTTTCAGAGCCCGTTCCCCCCGGCGATGACGAGACCCGAGTTTCCGCCGTCACAGGATCCAGCGGGCTTCGACCGTGCCGCGTTCCAACCGGTGCTCCACGCGGAGATCCTGGCGTTCCTTCGAGCTTCGCTCGGCGGCGAAGCGCGTCCGAGGTGAAGTGACGAGTCGCCCAGGATTGCCCCGGTTCTGTGGAGCAGCCCACTCACTGCCCGAGCGATTGGGGCGGCGGCGGGGCGCTGAAGATGGGGAGGTAACACTCCTCTTTGTGCTCATAGAGGGAATCCGGGCAAGGAGCCTTGAGCTTGTGAGGCACCCAGCAGGCGCCCACCAACTCCACCTCGGCGTAGCGAGTGCATGGGGGGCGTTTCTGCCCCTTGAAAGGCTCGCGCGGCAGAGGCCGGGCGAGCACCCCCAGGGAAGGCGTGTCATAGAGCGTACCGTTGGAGAGGCTGTCCGAGGGCGTTGGCGCGGAGCCCGCCAAGGCATCCGGGCCGACAGGCGGTGGGGATACGGGGGCCGGACGGACCAGGACGAAGATCAGGGCGCCCACCGCGGCAGCACCTGCGAGCGTCAGTCCCAGGCGCCACCAGGGACGAGGCTCTCCGTAGGTGGGCAAGGCCTTGGCCATGCGCCTCACGGCGTCGTGCACATCCTCGAACGTGCACACCAGCCCTTCCACCCAGTGCCTGTCAGGGGCCTTGGACCAGGGGGAGTGCTCCACCTCCATGGCGATGTAGCTGGGAGAGGCCGAGGAGATGCAGCGCACCTGCCAGTCTCGCAGCGGCACCGGGCCATCCTCGGGGGGCTTGAGTACCAGGGCCGCCGCTCCAGTCGTCTCGTGCGTGACCCGGTAGAGTTCCCCCTGGACGAGCTCGTCCTGCGGCACCTGCTCGTGAAGATGGTAGGGCCCCAACTGCTCCCAGTCCGGCTCGGATTTCTTCTCCGTGTCCATGCGTGCTCCTTGGCCTCTCCGCTTGATCGAGACACGACGTTCTCGTTTGCACCGAGCCGGGTACCCTCTTCAAAAGGTGCACGGCGGCGCGGGAGTGTCCTACCACACAGGTGACACGCCCGAGACACATGAATACGGTAGGAAAGAATGGACCTCTACGCGTACACCTACGTCGGCCCGGAGGAGATACGCCGCTCCGTGGCGACGTTCCCCGCCGGAGCACCCATCGTCTCGGCGCGCGACATCGAGGCATGGCTCACGTGCCACCCGGACGCCCTCGCCGAGGGAGCCACATATGTGATCGATCTCCAGGGCAGGTTGCGGCTCGCTCCGCGGAGATCCGAGCACGTGGCGTGTGCCGGAGGCGAGGAGATCCTGGCGGCCGGAGAGCTCCGCTTCCGGAGAGCAGGCGGACAGCTCACCGTGGCGGAGGTGTCGAATCAGTCCACGGGGTACTGCCCGGACACGGATTGCTGGGCGGCGGTGGCACTGGCGCTCGGACAGGCGGGAGTGAATCCACCGTCGGGCTTCACGCACGAGGTCATCTTCCGGCGCTGCACCCACTGCGGCGAGCGCAACCTCGTCAAGGAGGGATGGTTCGTCTGCGTGTTCTGTGATGCGGACCTGCCGGCCGGGTGGAACATCGGGCCCCGGCGCCGCATCCACGTCAAGGAGCCCGGGTAGCCGATACTCGTGAGTTGTGGGACGAAAACGGAGGCTGGCTTGTCACCCTGGGCGGAGTGACCTTCCCGTGAACCCCGCTCCGAGGTTGTCGTACCCACTGGGTACCATTCTGGACTGGCTACCAATAGAGGGGTGGCTGGGAGGAATCCCCATGAAGCTGTGCTGCACAGCTGTGATGCTGGCTCTCCTCGTCGGGTGTGGCTCTGCCTCCCGGGCCGTGCGCCTGGACACGGGCCAGACCGCCCTCCTCGTCTTCACGCCTCGTTCCGGCGCCAGGCCGGTGGCGCTGGGTAACGGCGAGTTCGAGGAGGCTGTATCGAATCTGGCTCGAGATGTTCGGCCCCCTGCTCGGCCCCAGGAGGCCGCCCGGCGGCTATTCGAGGTGGAGGCGCGAAGCGGTTCGTACACGTACGAGACCCCCAGCCGCCGCATCACTCCGCTCAAGCCGGGCGAGCACCTGGAGGGGCAGTCAACAACACCGGAGGTGGAGTTGACGCGCGACTACCTGCGCTGGTGCGAGCGCACCGGAAGACCCGGGGACTGTCTGCGCCTGCTGACGGAATGCTCCACCGTCAACGGGGATGGCCGTTTCGCCTTGGCCCTGGCTCTCGCCAAGGGCGCCGTGCTGGACGAAATGCTGGAGGCGTTCAAGGACATGGCCGACCCTCACGCCATGGTGGCGGCGGTCCTCTGGACCTGGACCACGTACATGCTCCTCGTCTCCATTCCCGACGTGACGGTCTCGAAGGGTCTCGCAGCAGCGATGACCGCCACGATGATTTCCTACGTGGGCGTCGATACCTTCTGGGGTCTCGTCGTCGGCTTCAAGCGGCTGATGGACGAGGCGGACCGGGCCACCATGTTCAACGAGTTGCGCGCAGCGGGCGAGCGGTACGGCAAGCTCATGGGCCGGAACGCGGCACGAGCCTTCGCCATGCTGGCCATGGCGGCCATCGGCAACACAGCGCCGGGGCTGGCCGCGAAGGTGCCGAAGCTGCCCGGCGCGATGCAGGCGGCCGTACAAGCCGAGACGCAGGTCGGCATCCGGCTCGCGGCGGTGGGGGAAGTGAAGACGGTCGCCGTGAGTGCCGAGACCGTCACCATCGCCCTGGCGCCGGGCGCGGTGGCGATGACGGCACGAGGCGTAGGTGGTGGAGACGCACGTGGTCCGGAGCCTGTCCCACATGAAGGAAGCAGCAAGGATGGACTCAAGAACGTTTACCGTGGGGTAAGGAACGCTCCGGGCTATCCGTCCAACTTTAGAGCCGTCCAGAATGGAACGACCCGAGGCCCTGTGAACAACAAAGAACTGCTGGAGAAGCTACGAGAGATCGAACCTGGCAACTGGCTAAAGATCTATAAAGATGGCTGGCTCGGTGGGGACAAGGTGTCGCTCCACTACTTCGAAAGCCCCTCAGGGCAGGTATTCAACTTCAAGATCAAACCCGGATGGAGCACGCCATGAGCGAGTACCGGTCTGGCAGGTTCGAGCCGCACGAGGTGCTGTGGCTTCGAGCAGAGGGGAACGCCGATGCACAGCGACTCATCACCATCGCCGCGCTGGGGATGTGTCGCGCACTTTCCCTGGGGGTGCTCAGCCCCGGCTATGCCTGTCACCGTCTCTTCGGACCGGCCCTGCTGGCCCGGCTCGATCAACTCGACGCGCACCCCGCGCTTCGTCACGCCATCCAACTGGCCACCGAGTTCGAAGACGTGGCCGACCTCATCCCGGACAAATTGGCCAAGTCCATCGCGGAGGTCGAAGCCGAACTCCTGAAGGCCCTGACGGCTCTCTCTCCAGCCGGTCTTGTTGGCGAGAAGTGGCTGGTGAAGGCCCCGTGAAGATGCAGCTTTCCGATCTACGACGGGCGGCAAATGCCCTATTCGCTCACCTGGAGCGGACAGGCCGCGCCGAAGTGCCGCCGGACACGCGCCGCGGGCTCCCGCAGGCCCGCCTCCTCCAGCCGGCCAGCGGCCCACGCCAGGGCCGGCTCCATGCTGGAAACGACGACATAGGGCCACGAGGGCGGATTGAGGTGGAAGAGGAGGTTCAATCCGAGCCGGAAAAACGGAGCGTTGCTGATGACGAAGGCATTGCCGAGCAACGTCTCCCGGATGATCCCCTCATGCCGTGCCGTCCACTCCGCCTGCCTGCGGCGCAGCTCGGCCGAAACCATTCCGATATGGAGCAGATCGGAAACGATCACATGAGGCTCTCCGCGATGGAAGTAGGACGCGGAGGCCTCCAGGTACTCCTCGAACTGCTGCTTCGACGCCTCCCCCACGACTCGCAGGATGAGCAGCGGCCAGTGAGAGTCGTCGAAGGAGCAGAAGCGCGTGGCGGGCATGGTCCACGCGCAGTCTACCCAGGTGCGAAGCTCCCGGCGGCCCGACCGGAACGCAGCGGGCTGCCGGGGCTCCTCGCGCCCGTCTACAACCCGCGCCCGGCCTTCACCATGGCCTCGCCGACGAAGCCGCGGATCTCCTCCACCTTGGCCTCCCAGCTCTCATGGCGGATGCGCTCGGCGCGCTCGCGGCTGGGGCCGGCGCCCTCGGCGAGGCACTCGTCCACCTTGCGCACGAAGTCCTCGGTGTCCCGCGCCAGCTTGCACAGGCCCACCTTGCGCACCTCGGGAATGTCCGAGGACACCACCGGCACGCCCGCCGCCAGGTACTCGCGCACCTTCAGCGGGTTGGCGTTCAGCGTGAGCTCGTTCACCTTGAAGGGCATGAGCGCCACGTCGAACGCCTTGCAGTAGCCCGGCAGCGCCGAGTACGGCTTGCGCCCCAGCAGGTGGATGTTCTTCTCGGCCTTCAGCACCGACGGATCCACGTCCGGCGCCACCTTGCCGATCACCACCACCGAGCCCTCCGGGTGCGCCCGCGCCGTCGCGGCGATCGCCTCCAGGTCCACCCAGTCCGCCACCAGCCCGAAGAAGCCGAAGATGGGCTTGGGCAGGTTCGCGATGTCCTCGGGAATCGGCGTGGACGGATCGCACGCCTTCACGAAGTGGTTGAAGTCCACGCCGTGGCGCACCAGCACCGTGCTCGGGTTGACGCGCACCTTGTTCTCCCTCAGCCGGTCCGCCGAGGTGATGCACAGGTCCGCCCGCTTCAGGAGCTGCTCCTCCATCTCGGCGATGTGCTTGCCGTTGGTGTCGCTGAAGGCGGAGAACTCGTCCACGCAGTGGTAGACGACGAACTCCTCGCCCAGCCGTCCGGACACCGGCGCCGAGGCCGGCAGGAACGACCAGGAGATGGGCCGCTTGAAGTGAAGCTGGCGCATGGCCCGCAGCACCTGGGCGCGCAGCAGCTCCCGGTTCGCGGCACGCACCAGCTCCGAGCCGTAGAAGGGAATCGCCAGCGGGGCGAGCACGAAGAGGTTCGGCTCCACCTCCTGGATGCCCTCGGTGAACTTCGCCAGCTTGTTCCAGATGCGCTTCACGTCGTGCGCATTGGCCTTGGGCGCCCGGTTGCCAATGCTGTTCACCCACAGCACGCGGTTGTCCCGGGAGAGGATCCGCATGATGTGGACCTTGGACAGCGGATCCCCATCCCAGTCGTTGGAGAAGACCACCAGATCCCTGCCACGAAGCGCCCGGCGGGCAATCTCCAGTTCTTCACTGCGCCGCATGTGTCTCGCCTCCACCCAGAATCGTCGGTTGCATCAAATCCGCGTAAAGCTTCATCAACACCGGCCCGGCATCCGGGGACACCGTCTGCGCGGGCCCCTGCTCAAGGGCGTGGTGCACCCGCTCGGCGAGCTCCATCGCGTTGCCCGCCCGGAAGGTGTACGTCCCGCGAGGCCGCCCGCACACGTCGCTGGCCACGCACGGCACCCGGAGCGCCAGGGCCTCGCGCACGGAGATGGCATCCCCGTCGTGCGTGGTGGGCCGGATGAAGGCATCGCAGCGCGCCATCAACGCCAGCGCCTGCGCGTGATCCAGCTCTCCCAGGTCCTCGATGAGCCCCTCCACCCGGTGCTCCCGGGCATCCCGCAGGAACTCCTCCGAGCCCGTCCCGGGCCCGAAGACGGCGAGCCCCACGCCGGGCAGCTCGTCCGCGATCATCCGCAGCGCGCGGAACATCAGCCCGCGGCCGTAGACGGGCGACGGGTGGTGCGCCATGGCCAGCAGGGGCCGGCGGCGGTTGCGCGCCGCCTGGATGGCCTCGCTCACCTTCCCCGGCCTCACCTGCGAGCCGCAGAAGGCCGGGTACACCACGAGCTTGTCCTCGGGGACGCCGCAGCGCGCGAGCGCCTCGCCCACCGCCTCGGACACGGCCACCACGCGCGAGTAGCCGGCCAGGGCCACGCGCGCGAAGGCCCGCCGCGACACGGAGGCGGCCAGGTAGTCCGGCAGCAGCCCCGAGTGCAGGGTGATGACCCGGTGCGCCCGCGCCCTCACGCCCGCGGTGGCCGCGAGCATCCAGGACTTCGGGTTGTTGCCGCTGGTGTGGACGTGGACGGTCCACCCCTCGCGCAGGAAGCCCGCCAGCCGCTTGCCATATTGGGTGGGGGTCCGGACGGGAATGACGTCCGGAGCCGGCCGGCCCCCCTTGCCGATGTCCAGCACCACCGTCTCCACCCCGCGCTCGCGCAGGTACCCGTGGAGCTGCTGGACGTGCACGGCCACGCCACCATGCGGCGGCGGATAGTCTCCAACGAGGAGCACTCGCATGCCCTGCCTCCTGTCCTCTCTACTGCGCGGCGGACGACGCCTGCGGTGGCTCGGTCTCGACGGGCTTGGGGCGCAGCATCGGCGGGCGCAGCCCCATCTCCCGCTCATACGCGGCGAGTGGATCCGCGTCCCTGCGGATCTCCCGCGCCGGGATGCCGCCCACCACCGCTCCGGGAGCCACGTCCCTCACCACCACGGCGTTGGCGCCGATCACCGCGAAGTCACCAATCTGGATGTTGCCGAGGATCTTCGCGCCCGCACCGATGCGCACATAGTCGCCAATGACCGGCAGATCCTTCAGGCCCGAACGTCCACCAATCGTCACCTGGTGGGAGATGAGGCAGTGACGGCCAATCCTGGCGTCCCTGTGGATGACGATGCCCATGCCGCCGTAGCCAAGCTGCGTGCCCTCGCCAATCTCCGCCTCGGCGGGGATGTACGAGCCATGCAGGTATTGGATGGCCTTGCGCAGTACGGCTGGCAACACGGGAATGCCCCGCAGGTACAGCTTGCGTCCCAGCCGATACATCGACATCGCATCAATGCCCATCACGCCTCTCCCCTGGTTGTACCGAGCCCCAAGCTAGGTACCGGCCCCCTGGGGCGGGAGCCCCCGGAAGCCCGTACCGTCCACTGCTTACATGTACGGAAATTCAACGACGGACGTTCACCCGCCACGGCGGGAGCGCAGGCTGGCGATCACGCTCAGCGGCCTCACACCCGTAGCGTAGAGAACCCCCACATAGCCCATGGCGAACAGCAGGCCGGCCACCGCGAGCGGCAGCGCCCGCCAGACGAAGCCCTCGGGCAGGCCGCTCCAGGTGTGCACCGTCCCGGCGCGCAGCAGGAAGACGCCCGCCGCGGCGGCCATGGCCGCGAGCGACGCCTTGCCCAGCTCGCGCCAGGGGATCACGTCGCGGATGCGCAGGCGCCGCTCGGGCGTGGACAGCGCCGCCGGCACTCGCACCAGCAGGGCGCTCTTGCCCACCACCTCGGCCAGGGCCCAGGACACGACCCCGCCCATCATCCCGAACCGCTTCACCCCCACCCAGACGAGCGGCACCGTCACCGCCGCCTTCACCAGGTAGGAGAGGAAGATGGCGCGCGTGTGCCCGCGGGCGCGCAGCACCCCGTCCATGGGCAGCACGGCGAGCACCACGCCCACCACGCTCACCCGGAAGATGGGCACCGCCGCGAGGAACTTCGCGCCGAAGAGGGCACCGATGAACTCGGGCGCCGCGGCGAAGAGGAACGCGGCGAAGGGCAGGAAGACGAAGGCCAGCTTGCCCGCGGCCTCGCGGAAGGCCACCACGCCCTCCTCCAGGCGCCCCTGCTTGTCCAGCTCGCCCAGGCGCACCATGAGGACCTCGCTGGTGGGCGTGTAGAGCAGATCCACCACGGGCAACTGGAAGCACCCGACGCGGTAGAGGGCATAGACGGCCGGGGCCACCGAGCCCGCGACCATGTAGAGGTGGGCGTTCTGCTGGGGAATGGCGAGCGCCATGGCCGCCCCGAAGGGGATGGCGTAGACGAACTGCTGGCGCCACAGCTCCGCGCGCGCCAGCGGCCCGGTGCTCCCCCGCGGCACCACCACCCACGCGGCCACGTAGCGCACGAGGGCGAAGCCCGCCACCGCCCCCATCATCCCGTGCAGGCCGAAGCCCAACAGGCAGGGCACCACCATGCAGGCGGCGCGCACGGCGTCCGACACCAGGTACACCAGCGCCGAGTGCTTCGTCCGGCCCTGGCTGGTGAGGGAGATCTCCAACGGAAAGGAGCCGAGCAGGAACGCCGTGTAGGCCGCGAGCATCGCGCGGTGCTCGAGCAGCCCCGGGTTGTCGAAGTGCCGCGCCACCAGGCCGAGCAACGCCCAGACCAGCCCGGCGGCCACCACGCCCGCGCCGGACATATAAAGGAGCGTCTGCCCCAGCCAGGGCCGCTTCTCCTCGGCGCGCGGCACGAAGAAGTAGAGGCTCTGCACCACCCCGAAGGGCAGCACGTAGTAGAGCGTCGTGGCGATCAGGAAGAGCTGGTAGTAGGTGCCGTACTCCTCCAGGCTCAGCACCCGCGCGAGGACGAGCGGGATGGACAGCGTCAGCCCGGCGGTGAACAACCGGGCGAGCACCAAGGGCCCCGCCCTCCCCAGGAACGAGGAGGCCGGGGCGTTAGCCGCGGGGACCTGCTTTTCACTCACCAGCTCACCCCGCCGCTCGGGGCGTTCTGCAGGCGCCGGCCCAGCACGGGCGCGCGCATGCCCAGCGTGCTGAAGCAGTCGTCGAGCTGGCACACGGTGAGGGTGGGCGAGTAGCAACCCATCATGCCCACGCTGAAGTTCTCCCAGAGCACCTTGCGCTTGAGGGTGAACGGATCACCCCCCATGAGGTTGGGCATGTCCTCGGTGGTGACGGCCGAGCGGAACCCGTGGCGCTTGAGCACGTCGATGACCTCGTCCGAGTACCAGCCATTGCAGTAGGCGAAGTCGCGCACGGTGATGCCGGCCTCGCGCTCGATGATGGCCTTGGACTCGCTCACCTCGCGCTCCACCGCGTCGAGGGGCTCGTGCGTCAGCACCACGTGCCCCAGCGTGTGCGCGCCGAAGTCGAACCCGTCCTTGACCATCTGCCGCACCTCGGCCCAGTCCATCAGGTCTCCCTGCTCCGGGAGCGATTCCGGGCCGGAGCCGAGCCGCTCCTCGAGGGCCTGGATGGTCTCCACCAGCGTGGCGGTGGGGTAGTGGCCGATGAAGTCGTCGAGCGCCGCGGACAGCCGCTTGCGGCCGGAGAGGACCGCGTCCAGCAGCTCCGCGGTGGGCGCGGGCAGGACGTCGAACAGCGGCTTGTAGCCCCGGGCCTGCGCCAGCCTCACCAGGTGGAAGAGCCGGTCATGGTTGAAGCGCTTGTCGGTGCCGATGAGGGCCGCCGGCAGGTAGGTGATGGCCGGCACCCCCATCTCCTTCAGCACCGGGTAGCCGTACCGGTACACGTCGCGGTAGCCGTCATCGAAGGAGACGACGCACAGATCGTTGCGCGCCACCTTGCGCCCGGCCATGACGTCCAGCGCGTTCCCCAGCGAGGAGAACTCGTAGCCCGCCGCGGACAACCCCTCGAGATGCTTCCGGAATGTCTCCTGCGAGATGAGCAGGCCCGGAATGGAGCGCTGCAACTCGCCCGTGAAGTCCGCCACCACCCGGTGGTAGCTGACGATCAAGATGCGGCGCCCCCCGGACTGGTACCGCCTGTAGGCCGCGAGCGCCTTGCGAAGGCCGCTGTGATGCAGCACTCCCGCCGCCGCGGATTTCATTGCCCGTCGCACCATTCCCCGCGTGTCCATCACTGCTTCCCCTCCCCCATGAAACCGTCGCCCATACCCCGTCGTGCCCCCAGGGTGTGCACGCGCGGTGCCAGCCGCCCAGCGGGGAGTGCCAGGAAGGCCGCGCCCCCGGGGAAGGTAAGTCCGTTCCCATCCGCTGCGTCCATGAGACAGGAGCGGTGCAACCCGGGCGTCAACGGGCGGAAAGATCTGCCGTTCCGCCCCGGACAGGAGCCCATGGCGCCCCCTCCCGCCTGGCCGCTCGCCCTCCCTGTCCCTGCAAAAAGGGCCAGGGGATCGAAAAAACTTCCCTCCCGGCCGTGGCCTGGATTTCCCTCCGAGGGGCCCTCCAGGGACCTCCCACCCTGGAGCACCGGGTTTCCCCGGACGACGCCAGGGGGTCCGGGTCTCGTCCTGGGGCCCCGCTCCCAGGCTCCTGGGCAGGCAGACGGGCCTGCTTTCACTGGAGTGTGGGGAAGTTTCCAGTTACGAACGCTCCCGCCGATGGACGATCCCCCCGCGCTCCCCCCCGCGCTCGCCCTTCATGACGTCAGCAAGCGGTATGGACGCCGCTGGGCCCTCGCGCGACTCAGCTACACCCTCCCCCAGGGCCGCTCCCTGCTGCTCACGGGTCACAACGGCTCGGGGAAGACGACGCTGCTGCGGCTGGTGGGCACCGCGCTCTCCCCCACCCACGGCCGGGTCGAGGTGCGCGGCAACGACTGCGTGGCCCAGCGCGACACCGTGCGCCGCGAGGTGGCGCTCCTGTCCCACGCGAGCTTCCTCTATGAGGATCTGACGGCCCACCAGAACCTGGTGGTGCTGGCGCGGCTGCTCGGCATGGACGCTCCGGCGGACGTGGCCGGGGAACTGCTCGTGAAGGTGGGGCTGACGAAGCGCTCGGACAGCCCGGTGCGCCAGTTCTCCGCGGGCATGCGCAAGCGCCTGGCCATCGCCCGGCTGTTGATGAAGGCTCCCGCGGTGGCGCTGCTGGACGAGCCCTTCGGCGAGTTGGATCCCTCCGGCATCCAGGCCATGGAGAAGATCATCCGCGAGCTCAAGGACTCCGGGGTCACCGTCGTGTTGGCCACCCACCTCATCGACCAGGGCCAGGCCCTGTGCGAGGAGCGCCTGCACCTGCAGGAAGGCCGGGCGGTGGCGGCATGAAGGGCGCGCGACCCATCTCCCTGCTGAAGACGGTGGGGGTGCTGCTGGCCAAGGATCTGTTGATCGAATGGCGCACGCGGGCCCGCCTCAACGCGCTCATCTTCTTCGCGCTGGCCACGCTGCTGCTCTTCTCCTTCGCGGTGGGGCCGGACACCAAGGTGCTGGCGCGCAACGCGGGCGGCTACCTGTGGCTGGCGCTGCTGTTCTCCAGCGTGCTGGCCCTGGGCGAGTCCTTCCGGGTGGAGCAGGAGAACCTCACCCTGGACGGCTTGCGGCTGGCCCCGGCGGACGCCCGCGCCATCTTCCTGTCCAAGGCCCTGGGCAACGCCCTGCTGCTGATGCTGCTCGGCGCCATCCTGATTCCGGTGATGGTGGCCCTGTACGGGGTGACCGTGGCCATGGGCCTGGGCTCGTTCGCCGCCACGGTGACGCTTGGCTGCATGGCCATCAGCGCGCCGGGCACGGTGTATTCGGCCATCGCCAGCAACGCGCGGGCAAGAGATGTGCTGCTCCCGCTGTTGCTGTTCCCGCTCATCATTCCCGCGCTGCTCGCCGCCGCGAAGGCGACATCGCTCGTTTTGCAAGGTGACCCGATGAATCAGTTGGGCTCATGGTACGGGCTGCTCATCGGGTTCAATCTGATTTATTGGGGACTGGGCTTCCTTCTGTTCCCCCGGGTCATCGAGGATTAGAGCGCAATGAGCGAACTCCTGAAGACAGTGCTGCAGGTGCTCTCGACGGTGGCGGCGCTGACGTCGGTGGGGCTGGGCGTCTGGCTGGGCGTGAAGTGGGCGCCTCCCAGGTCGCGGTTCAACGCGCGCCCGGTGCTGGTGGGCATGACGGCGGTGGGCCTGGGGATGCTCGCGCTGGGCAACTGGATGGGCCTGGTGTGGACGCCGACCGAGCGGGAGATGGGCGACGTCTACCGCATCATCTATGTCCACGTGCCGGCCATGTGGATGGCGATGCTGGCGCTGGTGGTGAACTTCGCCTGCTGCGTGGGCTACCTGCTGCAGTCGAGCTGGAAGACGGACGCGCTGGCGGAGGCCACGGCCGAGGTGGGCCTGCTCTTCGGCACCTACGGCCTGGTGCTGGGCTCCATCTGGGGCAAGCCCACCTGGGGCACGTACTGGGACTGGGATCCCCGGCTCACCGCCATGGCCATCATGCTGGTGACGTACGTGGCCTACATGGCCCTGCGCCGCTTCGTGGAGGACCCCGAGAAGCGGGCGGTGTGGAGCCTCCGTGGTGGGCATCATCTCCTTCATCAACCTGCCCATCGTGTGGTTCTCGGTGAAGTGGTGGCGGAGCCTGCACCAGGTGCAGTCCACGCCGAAGACGGTGGACCCGGACATGACGCTGGCGCTGCGCGTCAACGCCTGGGCGAGCCTCATCCTCCTGACCCTCTTCCTGTTGCACCGCTACCGCACCGCCCTCGCCACGCGTGAGGCGGAGGTGGCCATGCCCGAGGCGCTCCCCACGGACGTGCCCGGCCCGCGAGACAACCGCGCTTCGGAGGTCGCCTGATGTCCACGGCACTGTACATGTCCACGCTGCTCGCCCAGGTGGGCTCGGGCCGCATCCAGGGTGGCTGGGAGTTCGTCTGGGCCGCCTACATCATCGCCTGGGCCAGCCTGTCGCTGTACGCCCTGTCCCTGTGGCTGCGCCGTCCCGGCCAGGCCCCCCACGATTCGAAGGAGTGAGCCATGACGCAGCAGACGCGTAACCGTCTCATCGCCGTGGTGTCCCTGCTGGTGGCCGGCGCGGGGCTGTCCCTGGTGGCCTTTGGCAACATCGGGGAGAACCTCGTCTATTACTGGAGGCCCTCGGAGATGGTGGCCCAGGGCGAGAAGGCCTACGGCCCCACCATCCGCCTGGGCGGGCAGGTGCAGCCGGGCAGCATCCAGTGGAACGAGCAGCACACCACCCTGCACTTCCGCGTCATGGACGACGAGCAGCCCGGCGCGGCCGCCGTGCTGGTGCGCACCACCGAGGTGCCGCCGCAGATGTTCCGCGAGCGCATCGGCGTGGTGGTGGAGGGCACCTTCGACAAGTCCCAGGTCTTCGAGGGCAGCCGGCTGATGGTGAACCACTCCAACGAGTACCGGGCCCCCAAGACGGACGACGACGTGAAGAAGATGTTCGAGGACATGCAGAAGCAGGAAGCCACCACGGCCGCGGCGAGGACTCAGTGAACGCGACGCTCGGATACGGGCTGGTGCTCGGCGGGCTCGCCTTCGCGAGCTTCGGAGCACTGGTGGGACTGGTGGGCGGGATGCGCCGCGACGACGCGGCCTTCCCCTGGGTGATGCGGTGCGTGTGGGGATTCTTCCTCTGCATGCTCGGCGCCAACGTGGTGATGGAGTACGCGCTCCTCACCAACGACTTCAGCGTCGCGTACGTGGCGCAGGTGGGCAGCCGCGCCACGCCGACGGTCTTCAAGATCGTCTCGCTGTGGAGCGCGCTCGAGGGCTCCATCCTCTTCTGGGGCGTCATCATGGGCAGCTACGTGCTGGCCTTCGCGCTGGTGCACCGGCGCGAGCACGCCCGGTACATGTCCCTGGCGCTGGGCACCATGCTGGCGGTGGGTGTCTTCTTCACCTTCCTGATCGCCGGGCCGGCCAACCCGTTCCACTCGGTGTCGCCGGTGCCCCTGGACGGGCCGGGTCCCAACGCGCTGCTGCAGAACCACTACCTGATGGTCATCCACCCGCCCATGCTGTACCTGGGCTACGTGGGCATGACGGTGCCCTTCGGCATCGCCGTGGCCGCGCTGCTGCGCGGTGAGATGGGCGACGCGTGGATGGCGCCGCTGCGCCGCTGGACGCTCGTGGCGTGGCTGTTCCTCTCGGTGGGCATCATCCTCGGCTCCTGGTGGGCGTACGCGGTGCTCGGCTGGGGCGGTTACTGGGCGTGGGACCCGGTGGAGAACGCGTCCTTCCTGCCGTGGCTGACGGCCACCGCGTTCATGCACTCCACGCTGGTGCACGAGCGCAAGAAGATGCTCAAGCTGTGGACGCTGAGCCTGGTGCTGGCCAGCTTCGTGCTGACCATCCTCGGCACGTTCATGACCCGGAGCGGCATCTTCAACTCGGTGCACAGCTTCACGCAGTCGGACATCGGCCCCACGTTCCTGATCTTCATCGGCGTGCTGATGTTCGTGTGCATCGCGCTGCTGTCCACGCGCGGGCACCTGCTGGTGGCCGAGAGCGACATCAAGTCGATGCTGTCGCGCGAGACGACCATCCTGGTGAACAACCTGGTGTTCGTGGCCATCACCTTCACGGTGCTGCTGGGGACGCTCTACCCGCTCATCTCCGAGGCCGTGCGCGGCATCCGGGTGAGCGTGGGCGAGCCGTACTTCAACAAGATGGCGGTGCCCGGCGGGGTGATGGTGCTCTTCCTCATGGGCGTGGGCCCGATGCTGCCGTGGGGCAGCGCGGATCCGAAGCTGGTGCGTGAGCGCTTCTGGATTCCCGCGGCGGTGGGCGCGGCGATCGTGGGCGCGTGCCTGGCCGCGGGCCTGCGGGGCTTCTACCCGCTGCTGACGTTCGGGCTGGCGGGCTTCGTCACCGTCATCACCCTGCGCGAGCTGGCGCTGCCGGTGAAGGTGCGGATGAGCGAGAAGGGCGAGGGCTTCGTCACGGCGCTCGTGGGCAGCGCGGCGAAGGCGCGGCGGCGCTTCGGCGGCTACATCGTGCACCTGGGGATCGTGATGATCTTCGTGTCGGTGGCGGCCTCCTCCGCGTTCGTCACGCACACCTCGGGCACGGTGCGCATCGGTGAGACGCTGAAGATTGGCGGCTACCAGGTGAAGTACCTGGGGCTCACCAGCGGCCAGGAGCCGCACCGCACCTTCGTGGCCACCAAGGTGCAGGTGACGGCGCCCAACGGTGACATCAGCGAGATGGCGCCGCGGATGAACTACTACGAGCGCATGACGGATCCGGTGGGAACGCCGGCGGTGCGCGAGACGGCGAAGGAAGACCTGTACCTGTCGCTGATGGCGTTCTCCGAGGAGCGGGGCACGGCGAGCTTCAACGCGTGGATCTTCCCGCTGGTGGGGTGGATCTGGTGGAGCATTCCCCTGCTGGTGCTGGGCACGCTGATCGCGGTGTGGCCGGCGCGGCGGGCGCGGGCGACGGCGCGGGAGCATGAGCAGACACCGGCGGCCGGTGCCTCGCCCGAGCCGGGCGTGGAGATCAACCCGGGAGGTGCGGCATGAACTGGCGCATCACGTTGAGCTTCGTGTTGCTGTGCCTGGGGCTGCTGGCGGTGCTGGCCAGGGGCTTCGGCAGCAATCCGCGCGAGGTGCCCTTCATGCTGAAGGGCCAGGCGGCACCGCCCTTCACGCTGCGGGCGCTGGACAGCGGGATGCGGGTGAGCTTGGAGCAGCTCAAGGGCCGGCCCGCGGTCATCAACTTCTGGGCGTCGTGGTGCGGGCCGTGCAGGTCGGAGCACCGGATTCTGGAGTGGGGCGCGCAGGAGTTCGGCGGGCAGGCGCAGTTCCTGGGCGTCGTGTTCGAGGACACCGAGGAGAACGCGAAGCAGTTCCTGTCGGAGATGGGTGCGAGCTTCCCGCAGCTCATCGATCAGAACTCGGGAGTGGCGGTGGCGTACGGGGTGGCGGGCGTGCCGGAGACGTACTTCATCGACGCGCAGGGCATCATCCGGGGCAAGCACGTGGGCCCGATCGATCCGGAGTCCCTGGCGGGTTGGATCCGGGAGCTCTCGGCGAGCGCCCCGACGGCGAAGCAGTAACCCTCCCCTGGAGGCGTCCCCATGCGGTGCAAGGAGTGCGGAGAGGGCGCGAGGGACGAGACCCTGCGCTATTGCGAGAACTGTGGGGCGAAGATGCCCCCGCCGCCCCCCCCGGGAGCGATCCGCCGGACCACCACGGGCGTGGGCGCGGTGACGACGGGCCGCACGCGGAGCACGGCGGCGGCGCGAGCCATTCCCGCGCGGGACGAGGCCGAGGACACGGATCCAGGCCTGCACGCCGCAGCCCTTCCCAAGGCGCCGCCGTACGACGGGCCGGTGTGGCTGGCGCACGTGCCGGGACACTCGCCGAGCGTGGTGGGCGTGGGGCTGCTGGCCCTGGCCCTGGTGCTCTTCATCTTCGGGGGCGTGGGCTCCTTCTGGTCGCTGGTGGTCGTCATCGGCGGGTGGCTGGTGACGGCGCGCGAGCTGCGCGAGGCCGGCCAGCGGCACGCGCTGGTGGACTGGGTCCCGGACTCGCTGCTGCAGCCGGCGGTGCCGGCGCTCTTCTCGGTGGTGGTGGCGGCGCTGGCGCTCCGCATGCTGGGCCTGGGTGTCACGCCGATGCTGTGGCTGGGAGGCGCGGCGCTGCTGGGCTACGACCAGTACCGCAAGGTGTACGCGGGACCGAAGGGGTGGAGCCGCCTCTTCGAGCCCCGGGCGCTGCTGCGTGGGACGGCCCCGGTGGCGCTCGTGGGCGTGGCGCTGTGCCTGCTGTCGCTGTTCCTCACCTGGGTGCCCACCGGTACCACGCGGAGCGCGGGTCCGGTGCCGCTGGCGCCGGCGGAGCTGCGCGTGGTGGACGCGCCGATCCCCTCGGACGACTTCCTCTACAACCTCACCGAGGAGAGCTACGACAAGGGGTGGGACCAGTCCTTCTCGGTGGCCATGGAGCTGCTGCTGCTGGGGGTGCTGGGGTTGATGGCGCTGCGCCCGGAGGTGCCGAGGCCCGAGTGGCTGCGCTTCGCGCCCATCGGGGTGGTGGCGCTGGGCCTCGTGTGGACGCTGGTGAATGGAGGGCTGCTGCTGGGGCCGGTGCTGTTCCTGGTGGGGCTGGCGGCGATGGGCTTCGCCGCGGTGTACGGGGCCTTCACGCGAGAGGCCTGAGCCAACGTGGTATAGGCGGCCGCATGCGCATTCGGAGACTCACCCTGGATGACATGCCCGCGTGTCTCTCGTTGGCCGCGAAGCGGGACTGGCCGCCGGACGAGCTGAAGTGGCGGATGATCCTGGAGCTGGGGACCGGCTTCGGCGTGGACTCTCCCGAAGGTGGGCTCGCGGGCACCGTGCTCGTCACGCCCTATGGGCGCGAGGCCGCTTCGATCGGGATGATGGTGGTGTCGCCCTCGCATGGGCGGCAGGGGCTGGGGCGGCGCCTCATGGAGCATGCGCTCGAGCACATCGGCCCCATCCCCACGCTCCTGTTCGCGACGGATCAAGGCCGTCCGCTCTACGAGAAGCTGGGCTTCGTCCAGGCCGGCGAGGTCGTGAAGCACCTCGGGCGGCTCACCCGGCAGCCGCCGGAGGTGGCCGTCCCGGACACGCGGGTGCGCGCGATGACCGGGGAGGATCTGGACGCGGCGGCCGGGCTGGACGCGGACGCCTTCGGTGCGCCCCGGCGGGCCCTGCTCCAGGCGCTGCACCGCGTGGCGTCCCGCGCGCTCGTGGCCGAACGGAGCGGACGCGTGGTGGGGTATGGCCTGGTGTGGCCCAACTTCGAATCGACGATGGTGGGCCCGCTCATCGCCCAGGAGGAGCCGATCGCCCGGAGCCTCGCGGCCGGACTGCTCCGGGGCCTCGAGGGAGTCGTGCGGATCGACATCCCTCCGCGCTTCGCGGAACTGAGCGAGTGGGTGGCGGGGCTCGGGCTCGTGCGGCACGTCCCGGCGCCCATGATGATGCTTCACGGGACCCGGGCCCCGGGCAGGAGGGAGCACCTCCACGCCATCGCGGCCCAGGCCCTCGGGTGAGCGGCCCGCTTAGTGGGTCTGGTCCTGCTTCTTCGGCGCCGGGCAGGTCTTCTCGCAGGACTCCACCGTGGAGCGGAACTTCTCCGCGCAGCGGTTGATGCACTTGCCGGCGGCCTCACGCGCCGTCGGATTGATGGGCTCCGGGCAGGACAGGGCGCACGACTCCACCGCGGCGTTGGCCTTCGACACGCACGTGCCCTTGCAGTCCGCCGGCTCCTTCTTCTGCGCCGCCGCCGGCAGAGCCAGCATCAATCCACCTGCCATCACCACGGCCCACCACGAAGCCTTCTTCGCTCGATTCATGGCTCGCACTGCCTCCTGGAGAAATGGTTCGCCCGGCGAGGATAGGAGGAGGCGGCGCCGCAAGGAAGCCACTGCGATAGAGTGCCGCACATGGCCTCCATCCATTTCCTTGGCGCCGCGGGCACTGTCACAGGATCCAGGTTTCTCCTCGAACATCAGGGCAAGCGGGTGCTCGTTGATTGCGGACTGTTCCAGGGACGCAAGGAGTTGCGGCAGCGCAACTGGCGGGCCCTGCCCGTGGCCCCCCGGAGCATCGACGCCATCGTCCTCACGCACGCCCACATCGATCACACGGGCGGTCTGCCTCGCGTGGTGCGTGAGGGCTTCCACGGGCCCGTCTACTGCACCTCCGGGACGAGAGACCTGTCCGCGCTGCTGCTCCCGGACTCGGCGCACCTCCAGGAGGAAGAGGCCCGCTACGCCAACAAGGAGGGCTTCTCCAAGCACCGCCCCGCCCTGCCCCTCTACACGGTGGAGGACGCGGAGCGCGCGCTGAAGCTCTTCGAGACCTTCGGCTACGAGCGCACCCGGGAGATCCTCCCCGGCATCACCCTCACCTTCTACCGGGCGGGCCACATCCTCGGCTCGGCGGTGTGCGTGTTCCACCTGGAGCGCACGAATCAGCGCGTGGTGTTCACCGGGGACCTGGGCCGCTACCACGCCCCCATCTTGAGAGATCCACAGACGGTCCGCTCGGCCACCACGCTGGTGGTGGAGAGCACCTACGGCAACCGCGAGCACGGGGACCAGCGGCCCGTGGACGCGCTGTGCGAGGCCGTGCTGGACGCCTACGAGCGCAAGGGCATGGTCGTCATCCCCGCCTTCTCCGTGGGCCGGACGCAGGAGCTGCTCTACCACCTGCGCAACCTGGAGGCGGAGAAGCGCATCCCCGAGCTGGATGTCTTCGTGGACTCGCCCATGGCGTGCGACGCCACACCCATCTACCTGAAGCACGCGGAAGAGCACGACCTGGACATGGCCGCCATCGTGAAGCGGGGCGAGTCCCCGCTGGCCACGAAGCGCACGCGTTTCGTCACCTCGCCGCAGGAGAGCAGGCAGATCAACCAGATGGACGGCCCGGGCATCATCATCTCCGCCTCGGGCATGGCCACGGGGGGCCGCATCCTCCACCACCTGAAGTACCGGCTGCCGGATCCGCGCAACACGGTGCTCTTCGTGGGCTACCAGTCCGAGGGCTCGCGCGGCCGGCGCATGCTGGACGGCGAGAAGGAGGTCAAGATCCACGGGCAGATGGTGCGGGTGGAGGCGCGGATCCGCACGGTGAGCGGCTTCTCGGCGCACGCGGACTGGACGGAGACGCTGCGTTGGATGGACGGTTTCGAGTCGCCGCCGCACCAGACGCTGCTCGTCCACGGTGAGCCCTCGGCGCTGCAAGGGCTCAAGGAGAAGGTGGAGGCACGCGGCTGGCCGGCCTACATCCCCGAGCACCTGGAGAAGGTGGAGCTGGCTCAGTAGGTGTTCCAGGAGCCCTGGAAGGACGGGCCCTGCACGCCGCTCGTGGCGTCGAGCTCGCCGATCTCGCCCCAGCGGCCACCGTACTTGATGAAGTGCTGGCCGTTGCGGGGCGCGTTCTTCTCGCCCACGTTCACCCAGTGGGTCCACGTCTGCCACACCGGGCCGCCCTCGTAGGTGTGGTCATTGAAGCCCGACACCTCGGTGGGGTACGTGCCCGCGGTGGGGTAGCTCGCGTGCGAGCCATCCGCCGAGTAGACGATGGGATGCGTCCCGTTCCACTTGAGCTGCGAGGCGGTGTAGCGCGTTCCACCGCTGTGCGCCGCGTACCAGGCCGAGTGGAAGTTGCCGGCCGGGTCGGTGGACACGGTGATGTGCTCCCAGTCGGACTCGTGGTTCACGGACGCGTAGGAGTCGTTGTACGGGTAGAAGAACCAGTACTGGATGTCGTAGCCGCCCGTGACGACCACGCTCTTCTTCGAGTGCACGTACACGCGCCACTCGGTGGACGGGGCCCCGTTGTGCACGGCGTCGTCCGGCGGCTGGAGGAAGAACTCCTTCCGCGACGTGTTCGAGTAATAGACGGTGCTGGTGTGGCCGCAGAACGTGCCCTTCGTCTTGTGGGACTGGGTGGAGAGGTTGCTCTGCGTGGGCGTGGCGAGCGCGAGCACCTGGCAGTCCGGGCACCCCGAGTGGTCGAAGCGCATGTGCACGCGCGCCAGGTACCAGTCCACGTTGGCCGGCCGCGTCCAGTCGATGGAGGCCGGGGCCAGCCGCACCTCGGGCGCGAACTTCGCGGCGAGCTGGTCCTCGAAGGCATCGTCGATGCCGTCCAGGTCCACGTCGGTGATCAGCGCGTCCGTGCGCTCGCCGAGCGTGGCCTCTTCTCCGACGAGGGGGCCGCACGAGGCGAGCGTCAGGGTGGTGAGCAGCAACAACCGTCCGGTTCGCATGGGGGAGTCTCCAGACCGCCGGGGCTCATCCCCGGCTCGGGACTCTCATATTCACGCAAAACGGGAAAATAGGGAAAGGCTCACTCCTCGTCGCCGTCACCCAGCAGCTGGGCGATGCCGGTTCCGGTGCCCGTCCCCGCCGAGAGGCGGCGGACGCTGGAGAGGTGGTGCAGGAGCAGGTCGCGGTTGTCGGTGACGGCGAGGTTCTGCATCTCCAGGGCGCCGATGCGGTCCTCCGGGGTGAAGGCCGGGCTGGCGACCTTCTCCATGGAGAGCTTGTCCGGGCCGTACGCCATGTGCTCGGCCTGGGTGTCGAGCAGGGTGTAGTCGTCACCGCGGCGCAGCTCCAGGGTGACGCTGCCGGTGATGCTGGGGGCCACCCACCGGGTGAGCGAGTCCTTGAGGAGCAGGGCCTCGGGATCGAACCACTTGCCCTCGTAGAGGAAGCGGCCGAGGCGCCGGCCCAGGGTGAAGTAGAGGTCCGTGGTGGACTCGTTGTGGATGGCGGACAGCAGGCGCTCGTAGACGATGTGGAGCAGCGCCATGCCGGGGGCCTCGTAGATGCCGCGGCTCTTGGCGTCGATGACGCGGTTCTCGAGCTGGTCGCTCATGCCCAGGCCGTGGCGCCCGCCGATGCGGTTGCACTCCAGGAAGAGCTCGAAGAGGGAGGGGAAGCGCTTGCCGTTGAGGGACACGGGCAGGCCCTGGGCGAACTCCACGGTGACGCGCTCGGGGCGGATGTCCACCTCGGGGCGCCAGGAGGCCACGCCCATGATGGGCTCCACGATGTTCATGCCCTTGTCGAGGTGCTCCAGGTCCTTGGCCTCGTGCGTGGCGCCGAGCACGTTGGCGTCGGTGGAGTAGGCCTTCTCGGTGCCCACCTTGTAGGGCATGCCGATGGAGAGGAGGAACTCGCTCATCTCCTTGCGGCCGCCGAAGGCGTTGACGAAGTCCGGGTCCAGCCAGGGCTTGTAGATGCGCAGCTCCGGGTTGACGAGGATGCCGTACCGGTAGAAGCGGTGGATGTCGTTGCCCTTGTGGGTGCTGCCGTCGCTGAAGACGTTCACCGCGTCCTCGCGCATGGCGCGGACGATGGCGGTGGTGGTGACGGCGCGGCCCAGGGGCGTGGTGTTGAAGTACTTCTTGCCACCGACGGACAGGTGGAAGGCGCCGCACTGGATGGCGACGATGCCCTCGCGCACCATGGCCTCGCGGCAGTCCACGAGCCGGGCCTGCTTCGCGCCGTGCGTCAGGGCGATGGGCGGGATGTCGGCGGGGTTCTTCTCGTCGGGCTGGGCGAGGTCGGCGGTGTAGGCGTACACCTCGAGACCCTTGCGGGACATCCACGCCACGGCGGCGCGGGTGTCGAGACCACCGGAGAAGGCGAGACCAATCCGGGTTCCAGCGGGGGGCAGCGAACGATAGATGCGGCTCATGGCGCGGTGCGTGGTAACACGGAACCGCACGCGCGTCCCACAGCAACTTTCGGAGTGTCGGACACCCTCCCGCCTCGGCGAATGGGAGGTGCCCCGGCGACCCGGCTCGGGTAGTGTCGGCGTGGCGAAATCTTCGAGGAAACACATGTCCCGTACCATTCGTGCCCCCCGCGGAACCGCCCTGTCCTGCAAGGGCTGGGTCCAGGAAGCCGCCCTCCGGATGCTGATGAACAACCTGGATCCCGACGTGGCCGAGCGCCCCGAGGATCTGGTCGTCTACGGCGGCATCGGCAAGGCCGCCCGTGACTGGGCCTCGTTCGACCGCATCGTCGACGGCCTGCGCCGCCTCACCGATGAGGAGACCCTCCTCGTCCAGTCCGGCAAGCCCGTCGGCATCCTCCGCACCCACCCGGACGCCCCCCGCGTCCTCATCGCCAACTCCAACCTCGTGGGCCGCTGGGCCAACTGGGACCACTTCTTCGAGCTCGAGAAGAAAGGTCTCATGATGTACGGCCAGATGACCGCCGGCTCGTGGATCTACATCGGCACCCAGGGCATCCTCCAGGGCACCTACGAGACCTTCGCCCAGGCCGGCCGCATCCACTTCGGCTCCGATGACCTCTCCGGCCGGCTCGTCCTCTCCGGCGGTCTCGGCGGCATGGGCGGCGCCCAGCCCCTGGCCGCCACCATGAACAACGCCGTCTTCCTCGGCGTGGAGATCGATCCCACCCGCGCCCAGCGCCGCGTGGAGACCCGCTACCTCGACGTCATCGCCAAGGACCTCGACGAGGCCATCTCCCTGGCCAAGGAGGCCCAGCAGAAGCGCGTGGGCCGCTCCATCGGCATCATCGGCAACGCGGCCCAGGTGTTCCGCGAGCTCTACCGCCGCGGCATCAAGCCGGACCTCGTCACGGACCAGACGAGCGCGCATGATCCGCTCAACGGCTACATCCCCGCGGACATGACGATGGCGTCGGCCGCCGAGCTGCGCCAGAGAGATCCCAAGGGCTACGTGGAGAAGGCCCGCCAGTCCATGCGGACGCAGGTGGAGGCCATGCTGGACTTCGCGAAGGCCGGCAGCCACGTCTTCGACTACGGCAACAACATCCGCGCCCAGGCGCAGCTCGCCGGCCTGGAGAACGCCTTCGACTTCCCCGGCTTCGTCCCGGCCTACATCCGCCCCATGTTCTGCGAGGGGCTCGGGCCCTTCCGCTGGGTGGCGCTCTCGGGAGACCCCGAGGACATCCGCCGCACCGACGAGGCCGTGCTGGAGCTCTTCCCCCAGAAGGAGTCGCTGCGCCGCTGGCTCACCCTCGCGCGCGAGCGCATCGCCTTCCAGGGCCTGCCCGCGCGCATCTGCTGGCTGGGCTACGGCGAGCGCGCCAAGGCGGGCCTCCGCTTCAACGAGATGGTGCGCAAGGGCGAGGTGAAGGCCCCCATCGTCATCGGGCGTGATCACCTGGACTGCGGCTCGGTGGCCTCGCCCAACCGCGAGACGGAGTCCATGAAGGACGGCACCGACGCGGTGGCCGACTGGCCCATCCTCAACGCCCTGGTGAACGCGGTGAACGGCGCCTCGTGGGTGTCCTTCCACCACGGCGGCGGCGTGGGCATGGGCTACTCGCTGCACGCCGGCCAGGTCATCGTCGCCGATGGCACCCCCGAGGCCGCCCGCCGCATCGAGCGCGTGCTCACCTCGGACCCGGCCATGGGCGTGCTTCGCCACGCCGACGCCGGCTACCCCGAGGCCGTCGAGGTCGCCCGCGACCGCGGAGTCCGCATCCCTGGCATCACCGAGTGACGCATGGAAACCCTGGAGCTGCTGATCCGCAACACCTCCGAGGTGCTCACCGTGGAGGGCTCCCACCAGGAGCCCGCCGAGCGGGCCCTCACGCCCCACCCCAACGCCTGTGTCGGCGTGCGCCGGGGGAAGGTCTGGTACGTGGGCTCCGAGGGCAGCCTGCCCAAGGGCGCGGTGGGCCCCTCCACCCGGGTGCTGGACGCCCACGGCCAGTTCGTGGGCCCCGGCTTCGTGGATCCGCACACCCACGCCGTCTTCGCCGGTGAGCGCGCCGCCGAGTTCGACCTGCGCTGCCAGGGGGCCACCTACCTGCAGATCGCCCAGGCCGGCGGCGGCATCTCCAACACCGTGCGCGCCACCCGCTTCGCCAGCGAGGAGGATCTCATCCGGCTCGCCCTGCCCCGGCTGCAGCTCATGCTGGAGTACGGCATCACCACCGCCGAGGTGAAGAGCGGCTATGGCCTGTCCCTCCAGGACGAGCTGAAGATGCTCAAGGCGGTGCAGCGGCTCTCCACGCTCCAGCCCCTGGAGCTGATCCCCACGCTCATGTGCGCCCACGCCGTGCCCGAGGAGTACCGGGAGTGGCGCGAGGCCTACATGGATCTCTGCATCAAGGAGATCATCCCCACGGTGGCCGAGCAGGGGCTGGCGCGCTTCTGCGATGTCTTCGTCGAGCAGGGCGCCTTCTCCCACGCGGAGGCCCGGCGGATCCTCGGGGCCGCCCAGAAGCTGGGGCTGAAGCCGCGGCTGCACGTGGACCAGCTCACCTCCGGCAGAGGCGCCGAGCTGGCCGCCGAGCTGGGCGCCGCCACCGCGGACCACCTGGAGAACGTGAGCGACGCGGGCATCCGCGCCCTCGCCGAGGCCGGAGTCACCGCCGTCCTCGTCCCCACCTCCACCCTCTTCCTGCGCGTGCGGCCCTACGCCCCCGGGCGCAAGCTGCGCGACGCCGGCGTCAACGTGGCGCTCGGCACCAACCTCAACCCCGGCTCCGCCATGAGCGAGAACCTCCCCCTCGCCCTGGGGCTCGCCTGCCTGGAGAACGGGCTGACTGCCGCCGAGGCCTACTGGGCCGCCACCCGCGGCGCCGCACTCGCACTTGGTTTGAACACATACGGCCGGATTACCGTGGGCGATCCGGCAAACCTTGTCGTTTTTTCGTGTTCAAACTATCGCCACCTGCCCTACCACCTGGGAATCAATCACGCACGGATTGTGATTAAAGATGGCCATGTGGTGGTAGAGAGCGAGCGGGCCCTCTGTTCGTGACGACCAGCGGACAGCAGTGGCGAACGGGGACTTCCCGTCAGGGCCGGCCGTTATAAACAGACAAGAAGACCATGTGCCGTCTCTTTGGCTTCCGCTCCGCTGTTCCCGCCGCTGTCCATCCTTCGCTCGTGACGGAGAAGAACTCGCTCGTCCACCAGTCGAGGGAGCACAAGGACGGTTGGGGTATTGCCTCCTACGAAGCAGGCGAGCACCCGCTCGTCGCCCACGGGCTCGGGCCCGCCTACTGCGATCCTGACTTCGAGCGGGTGAGCAGCCGGGTGTCCTCCCGCACGGTCGTCGCGCACCTGCGCCTGGCCTCGGTGGGCAAGGTGGAGCGGCGCAACGCCCACCCCTTCCTCCATGGCCGCTGGTGCTTCGTGCACAACGGCACGGTGAGGAACTTCGCGCGGCACCAGGCCGAGGTGGAGTCGCTCATCCGTCCGGATCTGCTCGCGCACATCCAGGGCGCCACGGACTCGGAGCGCTGCTTCTATCTCTTCCTCACCCGGCTGGCGCGGTTGCAGTCGCTGGAGGGGCCGGCGTGCGTGGAGAAGGTGGCCTGCGCGCTGGCGGAGACGATGGGGCTGGTGTCGGCCATCACGGACGTGCCGGGAGAGCTGCGCTCGTCGATGAACTTCCTCGTGACGAACGGGGACGTGATGGTGGCGACGCGGCGCAACCGCACGCTCTTCCTGTCGGACACGGCGCCCGAGACGGGCAAGCGCCCGCACCGCCTGCACGGGGGGCCGCCCAAGCCGGGGACGCAGCTCGAGCAGTTCGTGCTCGCCAGCGAGCAGCTCTCGGGCGAGGACCACTGGCACCTCATCGACGAGGAGAACATCGTCGGGGTGAACGGCAGTCTCGTCCTGCACCGCTGGAACGTGCAGGACCTGTGCACCCAGACGCCCTGAGCGTCAGGCCCGGGCCTCGAAGCGCCGCATCACCTCCAGCACCTGCCGCAGCCGCACCGGCTTGCTGAGGTACTCGTTGGCCCCGGCCTCCAGACACCGCTCGCGGTCTCCCGGCATGGCCAGCGCGGTGAGGGCGATGATGGGAATCGGGGCGGTGACGCGGTCCGCCCGCAGGCAGCGGATGGCCTCCAGGCCGTCGAGCCGGGGCATCTGGATGTCCATCAACACCAGGGCGGGCCGCACCTCGCGGCACAGCCGCACCGCCTCCAGGCCATCCCGGGCGATGCGCACGGCGTAGCCGTGGGCCACCAGGTAGCCGTGCAGGTGCCGGGTGTTGGCCTCGCTGTCGTCGGCGATCACCACGGTGCGCCGGGAGCTGGAGTCCGGCGGCACCACGGGAGGGACGGGCCCGGAGCCCGGGCTGTCGCCGCGCGCGGCCAGCTCCCCGGCATCGGGCTCTCCCACGGGCAGCACCACCGTGAAGCGGCTGCCGCGTCCCACCTCGCTGTCCACCTCCAGCATCCCGTGGTGCAGGTCCACGAAGCGGCGCACCAGGGCCAGCCCCAGGCCCGAGCCCTCGTTCTGCCGCGCCAGCCCCGCGTCGAGCTGCACGAAGGGCTCGAAGATGCGCTGCACGTCCTCCCGGGCGATGCCCTCCCCCGTGTCCCAGACGGTGAAGGCCACCGCTTCCCCACCCTCCCGGGACGCCACCTCCAGCCCCATGCGCCCGCCCTCCCGGGTGAACTTCATCGCGTTGCTCAGCAGGTTGAGGAGGATCTGCCTCAGGCGCCGCCGGTCCGCGCGCAGGGCGTGCACCTCGCCGTCGCTGGAGTACGCCGCGGAGATCTTCTTGCGCCGGGCCTGCTCACGCACCAGCCGCAGGCTCTCCTGGCACACCTCCTCCACGGGCACCTGCTTGAGCTCCAGCTCCAGGTGCCCCGCGTTGCTCTTGGCGATGTCGAGCACGTCATTGATGAGGGAGAGCAGGTGGCGGCCGCTCTCGTCGATCGTCTGGAGCGCGCTCCGCTGCGGCTCCGTCACCGGCCCGAAGATGCCCTCGGCCATGGCCTCGGCCTGGCCCAGCACGGCGTTGAGCGGGGTGCGCAGCTCGTGGCTCATGTTGGCGAGGAACTCGTCCTTCATCCGCGCCAGCAGCTCCAGCCGCGCGTTGGCCTGCCGCAGCTCCGCCTCCTGCTCGCGCTGCCTGCGCTCGGTGATGTCCAGGTGACAGCCGGTGACGCGGATGCCCAGGCCCTGCTCGTTGCGCCCCACCACGCCGTAACCGGCCATCCACCGCCAGGCGCCGTCCTTGGTCCGCATGCGGAACTCGTGCACGAAGCGCTCGCCGAGCGACGCATCCTTCACGTAGTCCTGCACCACCTGGAGCGCGTTCCCCACGTCCTCCGGGTGCATGCCGTCCTTCCAGGTGGCGAAGGCGTTGGGCAGCTCGTGGTCCTCGTAGCCGAGCTGCGCCTTCCAGACGGGCGAGATGTAGACGCTGTTCTCGCCGAGGTTCCAGTCCCACAGGCCGAGGTTCCCCGCCTTCACCGCCAGCTCCAGGCGCTGGTTGGCTTCGTGCAGGAGTTGCTCCATCCGCTGCCGCTCGGTGATGTCCACCGTGATGCCGAGCACGAACAGCTCACCGTTAGGGGCCTGGAGGGGCCGCTTGAGGGTGTCATACCAGCCGACGGTGCCGTCGGGCCGGGTGAAGCGCTCCATCAACCGGACCTCGGTCCGGGTGGACAGGACGCGCTGGTCCACCTCGCCGAAGACCTGGACCTCCTCCTCCTGGGAGTGCACCTCGGCGGGGCGGTGGAGCACGAGCTCGTCCGGCGAGGTGCCGTACGCGCTCGCCAGCGCCTTGTTGGCGAAGACGAAGCGGCCCTGGCTGTCCATCACGTAGACGAGGCTGGGATCCGCGTCGAGGATGGCCAGCATGAAGGCGCGCTGTTGGCCGAGGAGGTCCCCGCTCTGACTGGGCAACTCGCGGGTGATGCGGCGCTCCCAGGCGGCCGGTACGGGGTTGGACGGGGCCTCCGGCACGCTCACGCAGACGAGCGCGCCACCGCCCACGAGCGGCTGACTCCACAGGTGCCACACGGTGGGCTCGCCGCCCTCGGGCGTGGGCGCTCCCCGCGCGAGACGGAAGGACTCGGATCGTCCGGCCATCAGCCGGCGCGACGGTTCTTCTCCGAAGAGCTGCCGCCAGCGTGCGCGCCTCCGGGGCCATGCCGGACAACGGCTCTTCCTTGCCGCAACGGGACAGGACGCGCCCGGCCCCATCGGTCACGATCATCAGGGCCGGCGACGAGGGAATGAGGGGAGGGCTCACGGAGTGGGGCTCGAAACGGGAGAGGAGGTGGTGGCGGACAAGGGGGTCGCCGGAGCGTCCACCACGACGCGGGTGCCGTGCCCTGGCCGGCTGTGGAGCTGGAGCTTCCCGCCCCACGACTCGACGAGCTGTTTGACGACGGGCAACCCCAGCCCCGTGCCCTGACCGGCGGGCTTGGTGGTGAAGAAGGGCTCGAAGACGCGGGCGAGGATCTCCTCGCTCATGCCGGGGCCATTGTCCTGGACCCAGGCCTCGATGCGGCCTCCGGGAGCGTGGCGGACACCGGCCTGGATCTCCGGCTGGGCGGTGCCGGACAGGGCATCCGCGGCGTTGGCGAGGAGGTTGAGGAACACCTGCTGCGCATGCACCGGGCTGGCGGAGATGACACAGGGGGACCCGGGCAGCTCGAGCGACAGGCGCACGTGCCGGGCGCGGCCGGTGATGCGCAGCATGTCGCGCACCTCGCCGAGCGTGCGCCCCAGATTGGCCTGGAGCGCGCCGTCCGTCTGGGGGCGGGCCAGGCGCAGGATGCTCCGGGCCAGCTCGGTGACGTGCTGGGTCGCCAGGGAGAGCATCGCGCGGGTGTCCGGGCCGTCCGGCGCCTCGGGGCCGGCGGGCTCCGGGGGCAGCTCGGAGACGGCGACGGTGAGGACCTGGGCGATGTTGTTCAGCTCGTGGCTGACGCCGGCGGCGAAGGTGCCGAGCGTGGCCAGCCGGTCGGCCCGGAGGATCTGCTGGCGCAGCTCGTCCACGGTGGCCAGGGCGCTGTCGCGCTGCGTGGTGAGAAGCTGGTGGTAGGCGCGCACCTTGAGCAGGTTGGCCACGCGGGCACGCAGCTCCGCTCCATGTACCGGCTTGGTGAGGAAGTCGTCGGCGCCGGCCTCGAGCCCGAGGACGACCTCGCGCCTCCCATCCAGCGCCGTGAGGAGGACGATGGGGAAGTAGTCCTCCCGCGAGAGCTCGCGCAACCGGCGGCAGACCTCGAAGCCATCCAGGCCCGGCATCATCACGTCCAGCAGCACCAGATCGGGACTGGCCTCGCGCACGGCGGCCAGGGCCTCGTGGCCGCTGCTGGCGAAGACGAGCGTGTAGCCAGCGGGTGACAGCAGGGCCGCCGCCGTCTTCCGGCTGGCCTCGTCGTCATCGACGATGAGCACCCGCCACGGGTGGGCGCGCCGGGCGGCCGGAGGACGGGGGGACGCGGCGTCAGGCTCCTGGCTCATACGTGATTTTTTATCATGAGGCCGCCGCCAGCCGCGAAGTGCCCCCGGAGACCTCCGCCAATGCCAGTTCCGTGGTGAATGAAGCGCGAGCCCGTCCGTCCTATGCTGGCCCCGGCATGAGCTGGAGCACCCCCGGCAGGAGAGCCGTATGAGCACGAGTCGCCCCCCCATTCCGGTCCACCTGCGGCTGCAGGCCCTCACCACCCTCATCGCGGTGCTGACGAGCGGGTGCCTCGGCCACTTCTACGAGGTTCAGCGCACGGAGTTGGAGCGGCTCGTGCGCGAGCCTCCGCAGACGCGTGGCCAGAACGTGTATGCCGTGCAGCAGTTCACGACGGATCCGGAGCCGCAACCGGCCACGCCCTGGTATCCCCCCCAGGAGGGGCCGCCGCCGGGCTACTCGGTGGGCCTGCACGGCTACTGGGTCCCCGACTTCTACATCGACTTCGGCACGCCCTATTACCAGCCGCCCGTCTACACGCGGCCCGCCGTGCACGATGCGTCGCCCGTCTCCGGAAACGTGTCCGGCGGCGGCTCGACCGGGAGCGGCTCGTCCTCCGGCTCCGGCAACGTCGGCAACATCGGCAATGTGGGCGAGGCCATCGTGGTGGTCGTCATCGTGGGGATCGGGGTCGGCCTCGCGCTCGCCGCCACCGAGGGCGCCCGCTACGAGGGCTCGGTCGCCGTGCATCCGCAGCACCCGGTGCACCTCTGGCACCGCCACGGAGGCCAGAGCACCGTCCGGCTCGACGAGCTCACCCCCGACCATTTGAGGGATGTCGAGCGGGCCACGCTGTCGGGCCGTGAGGGCGCCGGCATGTGGCTGCGTGGGTCCGCGCCGCTCAACCGCAGAGGCTTCTCGTACCAGTTCGGCGCGGGCGAGGACCGGCTCGCGCTACCCGGTGGGGACAACCCGCGGAGCCTCGGGTTCCGCTTCGCGCTCGGCTACTACCCCGTGAAGCAGTTCGGCCTTCTGGCCGACTCGCGCCTGCAGACCGGAGGTTTCAACGGCGGCAGCTTCTACAACGTGCGCCTCGGGCTGGAGGCCCAGTGGTTCCCCCTCGCCTTGTGGCGCCTGCACCTGGGCCCCTTCGTCGGCGGTGGCCAGTCGTGGTCCGCCTCGGCGGGCGGGGCCCTGCCCACCACGAGTGGCACGCGGCCCTATGTCTCCTTCGGTGCGATCGCGGAGTTCGAGCTGGCCACGCGCCTGGGGCTCACCTTCCGCTGGACCCAGGACTGGCTGCCCACCGCCACCACGGACACCCGCGGCTTCATCAGCTCGTGGTCGGTGGGGCTCTCCGTCTACTGAGCGCGCATCAGGGGATTCACTGAGGGCCCTGACCCGGCTCGCCCCAACGGGCCACGGTGGCGGTCACCGTCATGTCGCCGTCCACCCGGAAGGAGTGGCGAGGCACCCGTGTGCCCTCCGCGGAGAGTTCGGGACGCCAGGCCTCGTCCACCCAGAGCTCGAACGAGACCTCCGCGCCCACCGGGAGACGCACCGAGCCCATGTAGTGCGCCCCGTAGCGGCGCAGCCGGAAACCCGGCGCCGTATCGCCCCCGAGCGATGGATCCGAGCCCACCAACGTGACGACCACGTCGGGCGGGGTCTCCTCAGGGACCGTCACGTCGAAGGAGACGGTGGCGTGGGGATAGGACGGAGGGGGCGGCTCGATGGCGCCACACCCCGCCAGCACCACGCTGACCAGCGGGACGAGCAGGAAGCACTTCACGGTGTGGGAGAGGCTCATGGGACAGAGGATAAACCCGGAGCGAACCTCCCAGGACGGCGAGCGGGGGGACGACCCTCACCCCAGCCCTCTCCCAGGGGGAGAGGGGGATTTACGATGTTCGCCACTCAGCGTTCGGCGGGCAGCCACGCCTTCAGCAGCTCCGCGGGCCGTGCGCCCCAGGCCTCGGCCAGCAGCTCGCGCGACTCCTCGCCCGCGTCCCGGAGGGTGATGCGCAGGTACTCGCGAGGCGCGGCCTGGGGAATCCTGTCCAGCCACTCCACCAGCACCGCGCCGTCCCCACCGTCCACCAGGTCCAGGAAGCCCGTGGCGTACAGCTCGTCGTAGTCGGCCAGCCGGTAGAGGTCCGCGTGGTAGAGCGGCAGCCGGCCCTTGTACGGGTAGACGATGGCGAAGGTGGGGCTGGCCACCTCCGAGCGAGAGACCTCCGCGCCCTCGGCCACGCCGCGCACCAGGTGCGTCTTGCCCGCGCCCAGGTCGCCCACCAGTCCCACGAAGTCCCCCGGCCGCAGAAGCTGTCCGAGCCGCAGGCCCAGGCGGTGGGTTTCCTCGGGCGAGCCCGACAGCAACGAGCGGCTCAGCGTGGGCGTGCTCATCGGTTCCACCTCGTCCACACGTTGCACAGGCCCTTGGCCACGTCCGTGGCGATCAATCCCAACCGGCCGCGCCGGGCCACCATCAGGTCCGCCGCCAACCCGTGCGCATACACGGCCGTCCACGCGGCCTCGGGGAGCTTCAGGCCCTGGGCCAGCAGGGCACCCAGGAGACCGCTCAGCACGTCCCCCATGCCCCCGGTGGCCATGCCCGGGTTGCCCGTGGGGTTGACGTACACGGTGCCGTCCGGGTGCGCGATGAGGGTGCGCGCGCCCTTGAGGACCAGCGTCACCCCGTGCGTGGAGGCGAAGTCCCGGGCCACCTCCACGCGGGCCTTCTGCAGGTCCTTCGTGGGCACGCCGGTGAGGCGCGACATCTCTCCCGGGTGCGGGGTGAGCACCAGCGGCCCCTTCGCCCGGCCGAGCACGTCCAGGTCCGTGGCGACGGCATTGAGCGCGTCCGCGTCCAGCACGGTGGGCACATCCACGCGCGCGAGCAGCTCGCCCAGCAGCTTCACCGTCTCGTCGCCGCGGGGGATGCCCGGACCGATGACGAGCACGTCCTTCTTCTGCGCCGCCTCCAGCAGCGGCTCCAGGTCCGCCATGCCGAGCGGTCCCCGGTTCTCCAGCGGCCAGCCCATCACCTCGGGCGCATGGCCGAGCACCGGCTCCACCACCTCGGAGCGGGTGGCCACGGTGACGAGCCCCGCGCCGCCACGCAGCGCGCCCAGGGCGGACATGGCCGCCGCACCGGACTTGCCGTGGCTGCCGGCCACCACCAACACGTGCCCGTAGCTCCCCTTGTGCGTGTCCGAGCGGCGCGGAGCAAGGGCCCCTCGTGCGTCGGACTCCTCGACGACGTACAGCTCCCGGCCCGCCTGGGGCGTGACGGCCTCGGGAGGAATACCGATGTCCACGCACCGCAAGTCGCCGCACAGGGTGGCGCCGGGCTCCAGCACCTGGCCCTGCTTGAGGAAGCCGAAGGTGACGGTGATGTCCGCCTCCACGCAGGGGGAGAAGGGCTCGCCGGTGTCCGTGTGCAGCCCCGAGGGGATGTCCGCGGCCACCACCTTCGCCCCGGCCGCGCGCCAGCGGAGCATGTGCTGGATGGCCTCGGCGAACTCTCCGGCCGGAGCCCGGGTGAGCCCCGTCCCGAAGAGCGCGTCCACCACCACGTCCCCTGCCCTCGCCTCGACCTCGCCGGGCGGCTGGGGGTGCTGAATCCCGTAGGGCTCCAGCGCGTGCAGGTTGCGCTGGGACTCGGGTGTCAGCTTCGCCCGGTCTCCCACCAGCACCAGCGTCACGGGCAGCCCGGAGATGTGGAGGAAGCGCGCCGCCACCAGCCCATCCCCGCCGTTGTTGCCGGGCCCGCACACCACCACGTACCGAGAGCCCTGGGTGCCGAGCTCGCGCGCCGCGTCCGCCAGCCACCGGCCGGCGTTCTCCATCAGCAGGGGCGAGGGCATGGCGAAACGGGACTCGGCGGACTGGTCGGCCGCGCGCATCCGGGCGGCGGTGAGGGCACGGCGCATGGCTCAGCTCCTCTCCTGCAGAATCACCGTCGCGGCGGCGACTCCAGCGTCATGGGTGAGCGCGAGGAAGGCCTCCGCGCCCCGCTTCTCCATCTCCGCGAGCGCCACCCCCGAGAGGCGGAAGCGAGGCGGACCGCCCTCGCGCACCACCTCCATGTCCTGCCAGGTGAGGCCCGGCGGAGCCCCCAGCGCCTTCACCAGGGCCTCCTTGGCGGCGAAGCGGGCCGCATAGGCACTCGCGGCGTCCGCCCGCGCACCGCACAGGGCCCGCTCGGCCTGCGTGTACACGCGCTCGAGGAAACGCTCGGCGCGCGGTCCATCGAGGATCCGCTGGATGCGCGCCACCGCGCAGATGTCCATCCCCAGTCCGAGGATTGCCATGGCGCCCTACCCCGGGTTGCGCATCAGCTCGAACATCTCCCGCACCGCCCGCTCGAAGCCCACCAGCACCGCCCTCGCGACGATGGCGTGCCCGATGTTCAGCTCGTCGATCTCCTGGATGCGCGCGATGGGCAGCACGTTGTCGTAGTTGAGCCCGTGGCCCGCGGCCACGCTCATGCCCAGCCGCGCCGCCGCCTTCGCCGCGTCGACGATGCGGCTCAGCTCCCGCGCCCGCTCGCGCTCGTTGCGCGCCTCGCAGTAGCGCCCGGTGTGCAGCTCAATCCGGTCCGCGTTCACCTTGTGCGACGCGCGCACCTGGTCCAGGTCCGGATCGATGAACAGCGAGACGGTGATCTCCCCGTCCTTGAGGTTCTTGATGATCTTGGCGATGTGGTCGCGCTGACCGGCCACGTCGAGCCCGCCCTCGGTGGTGAGCTCCTCGCGCCGCTCGGGCACCAGGGTCACCACGTCCGGCTTGTGCTCGTAGGCGATCTTCACCATCTCCTGGGTGGCGGCCATCTCCAGGTTGAGCAGCGTCTGGACCGTCTCCCGGAGGATGCGCAGGTCGCGCTCCTGGATGTGGCGCCGGTCCTCGCGCAGGTGGATGGTGATCTGCCCGGCTCCGGCCAGCTCGGCCATGGCCGCCGCCGTCACCGGATCCGGATACGTGGTCCGCCGCGCCTGACGCAGCGTGGCCACGTGGTCCACATTCACACCCAGTCGCTGTCCCATCTCGGCCGCTCCTCGCGCGCGCGAATCCTCCGCGCGCGCCCTTCTATTGGCGGCCCGAGACCGGAAGTCAACCGTTCAGAGCCTTGGAGAGCGCCTCGGCGATCTCCCGGGCGTACTGCTCGTTGCGCGCGGCGTCGATGCCCTCGATGAGGACGCGGGCCTTGGGCTCGGTGCCGGAGAAGCGCACCAGCACCCGGCCGTCCTTGCCCAGCTTCTTCTCCACGTCCTGGATGGCCCGCATCACCGTGGGCAGCTCGCCCAGCTCGCGCTTCTGCTTGACCACCACGTTGACGAGCGTCTGCGGCACCGGCTGGAAGATGGAGGCCAGCTCGCTCACCGGCTTCTGCTGGCGGCACATGACGGCCAGGAGCTGGAGCGCGGCCAGGGTGCCGTCGCCCGTGGTGGTGTGGTCCGAGAAGATGAGGTGGCCGCTCTGCTCGCCACCGATGTTGTAGCCGTTCTTGCGCATCTCCTCGACGACGTAGCGGTCCCCCACCTTGGTGCGGACCACCTTCACGCCCCAGCGCGCCACCGCCCGCTCCAGGCCGATGTTGCTCATCACCGTGGAGACGAGCGTCTTCTTCTTGAGCTCCTTGCGGGTGACGAGCTCGCCGGTGCAGATGGCCATGATGGCGTCGCCATCCACCACGTTGCCCTTCTCGTCCACGACGATGAGGCGGTCGGCGTCACCGTCCAGGGCGATGCCCAGGTTGGCGCCGTGCTTCACCACCGCGCGCGACAGGTTCTCCGGGTGGAGCGCGCCGCACTTGTGGTTGATGTTCTTGCCGTCCGGCTGCACGCCCAGGGCAATCACCTTGGCGCCCAGCTCCTCGAGCACCGCGGGGGCCGTCTTGTAGGCGGCGCCGTTGGCGCAGTCGACGACGATGGTCATCCCCTCCAGCGTCAGCTCGCGGGGGAAGCACGTCTTGAGGAAGACGATGTAGCGGCCGCGCGCGTCCTCCAGGCGGAAGGCCCGGCCAATCTTGGTCGCGGTGGGGCGGATGGAGTCGATGGCGCCGCTGGCCACCAGTTCCTCGATCTTCGCCTCCGTCTCGTCCGGCAGCTTGAAGCCGTCGCGCCAGAAGAACTTGATGCCGTTGTCCTGGTACGGGTTGTGGGAGGCCGAGATGACGGCGCCCGCGTCCGCACGCATGGAGGTGGTCAGGTTGGCGATGCCCGGGGTGGGCAGCGGACCCACCAGGTCCACGTCCACGCCCATGGAGGTGAGGCCGGCCGCGAGGGCCTGCTCCAGCATGTAGCCGGACAGACGCGTGTCCTTGCCGATGATGACGCGGTGCCGGTGAGGCCCGTTGCGGATGAGATGGGCGAGCGCACGGCCCAACTGCATCGCGACTTCCGCGGTCATCGGGTAGACGTTGGCAACGCCCCGGACACCGTCCGTGCCGAAAAGCCGCTGCGAGGCCCGCTCGTCCTTCGGGGGCATGTTCATCCTGTAGGCCATAGTGTGCCGCTCCACCTTTCCCTTGGGCCGGCCCTGAGGGCGGACCCCGACGCCGAGGGCTTATACCGTGCCCTCCACAGCGCCCGAAGCTAGGGAGTAGAAGCTCCCTGGACAAGCTTGCGGCCAATCAGGCCGCCCCACCCCGTGGTGGGTCGGGCCGCTTCATACATCCTCCCTCAGGGTGAATCTCCCTCAAACGCGCACCTTTCCCGGCTGGTAGAGCGCGCCACCGTCCAGGGCCGCACGCATGGCGTCCGCCACCGCGAGGGCGTCCTTCACCTCGGCCACGTCGTGTACGCGCACGAAATCCGCGTTCCCCGCCGCGGCCATGGCCGCCACCGAGCCGAGCGTCGCGGCCAGGCGCTCGTCCGCCGGCTTGCCCCCCGCCAGCTTGCCGAGGAAGGACTTGCGGCTGGTGCCCAGCAGCAGCGGCAGCCCCAGCACGCGCAGCTCGTCCAGCCGCCGCAGCAGGAAGAGGTTGTGCCCGAGTGTCTTTCCGAAGCCGATGCCCGGGTCCACCAGCACACGCTCGCGCGGCACGCCCGCCGCCACCGCCCGCTCCACGCCCTCCTCCAGGAAGGCCAGCACCTCGTCCACCACGTCCTCGTAGTGCGGGTCCTTCTGCATCGTCTGGGGCGTGCCCTGGATGTGCATCAGGCAACAGGCCGCACCCGCCTCGGCCGTCACCCGGGGCAGCTCGGCGTCGAAGTGGAAGCCGCTGATGTCGTTGACGAGCACCGCGCCGGCCTTGAGCGCCTCGCGGGCCACGGCCGCCTTGGTGGTGTCCACGGAGAGGGGCACGTCCGTGCGGGCCCGCAGCCCCTCGAGGACGGGGACGATGCGCGCCGCCTCCTCCTCGGCGGACACGGTCGGCGAGCCCGGCCGGGTGGACTCCCCGCCCACGTCCAGCACGTCCGCGCCCGCCTCGGCCAGCCGCAGCCCATGGGCCACGGCGGCCTCGGTGCCGAAGTACCGCCCCCCGTCCGAGAAGCTGTCCGGCGTCACGTTCACCACGCCCATGACGTGGGTGCGCGCCCCGAAGGTGAAGGTCTTCGCACCCAGCACCAGCGGGGCCGGCGGCGCCGAGGCCTCCAGCACACGCGCCAGTGCCGCGGCCAGCCCGGCCAGCTCCGGCCGCGCCTTCGCCTCGGCCACCACGCGCTCGAACTGATCCTTGCGTCCGGAGAGCAGCCCCGTGCCGGGCCGTACGCGCAAGTCCCCCGCCACCCACGAGGGGTACTCCTCGCGCCCGGGAGCCTCGGAGGCGGAGAAGAGGCCGGCGAGGAAGCGGCCCTGCTCGCGCTCCAGGCCGGTGAGCAGCACGTGCAGCGCGGGCATCTTCTCCAGCAGGTACTCGCGGGCGGGCGTGGGCAGCCCCATGCGCAGGAAGGCGGGCTCGAGGTCGGCGGGGCGGTCGGCGCGGACGGGACGGGCGCGAATCATGGCGGCTCCGGAAAGCAGAAGGGCCCTCCCCACGAGAGTGGAGAGGGCCCGGGTTCTACACGGAAGCGGAAGCTCGGGCTACGCCTTGTTCGGCTCCATGCCGGGGAGCCCCTCGAGCGCGTCGAGGATCTTCCGCTTGTCCTTCTTCTCGGTGGACTTCGTGGGCGGCGCCATGACGCGAGGAGGCGGACGCTCGCGGGTGAGCTGCCCACCCTGGAGGAGGATGTTCACGTCCTCGGCATCCAGCGTCTCGTACTCCACCAGCGCATCGGCCACGCGCTTGAGGCCCTCGAGGTGCTCGGTGAGCAGCTTCTTGCCGGCCTCGTAGCAGCCCATGACGATGTTGCGCACCTCGGCGTCGATCTGCCGCGCGGTGTCCTCGGAGTAGTCCTTGGCCGAGTTGAAGTCGCGGCCCAGGAACACCTCACCGTCGCTCTTGCCGAAGGACAGCGGGCCCATCTTCTCGCTCATGCCCCAGCGGCACACCATGGCGCGCGCCGTCTCGGTGGCACGCTCGATGTCGTTGGAGGCACCCGAGCTCATCTCGTTGTAGATGAGCTCCTCGGCGATGCGGCCGCCCATGGCCATGGTGATCTGGTCGAGGATCTGCTTCTTGTACCCGTTGACCTTGTCCTCGAGAGGCAGGCTCCAGGTGAGACCCAGGGCCTGGCCGCGCGGGATGATGGTGACCTTGTGGAGGGGATCGCAGCCGGGCAGCAGCTTGGCGATCAGCGCATGGCCGGCCTCGTGGACGGCCGTGTTGCGCTTCTCCTTCTCGGTCATGATCATGGACTTGCGCTCCGGGCCCATGAAGACCTTGTCCTTGGCCTGCTCGAAGTCGCTGAGGTCCACGCGCTCCTTGTTCTGGCGGGCGGCCATCAGGGCGGACTCGTTGACCAGGTTCTCCAGGTCCGCGCCCGTCATGCCCGGCGTACCGCGGGCGATGACCTCGAGCTCCACCTCGGGAGCCAGCGGCACGCGGCGGGTGTGCACCTTCAGCACGCCCAGGCGGCCCTTCAGGTCGGGACGGGGCACCACAATGCGCCGGTCGAAGCGGCCCGGGCGCTGGAGCGCCGGGTCGAGCACGTCCGGACGGTTGGTGGCGGCGATGAGGATGACGCCCTCGTTGGACTCGAAGCCGTCCATCTCCACCAGGAGCTGGTTGAGCGTCTGCTCGCGCTCGTCGTGACCACCGCCGAGGCCCGCGCCACGGTGACGGCCCACGGCGTCGATCTCGTCGATGAAGATGATGCAGGGGGCGTTCTTCTTGCCCTGCTCGAACAGGTCACGGACGCGGCTGGCGCCCACGCCCACGAACATCTCCACGAAGTCCGAGCCGGAGATGGAGAAGAAGGGAACGCCGGCCTCACCGGCCACCGCGCGGGCCAGCAGCGTCTTGCCCGTACCCGGAGGGCCCATCATGAGGACGCCCTTGGGGATGCGGCCACCCAGCTTGGTGAACTTCTTGGGGTCCTTGAGGAACGCGACGATCTCCTCCAGTTCCTCCTTGCACTCGTCGGCGCCGGCCACGTCCGCGAACGTGATCTTGTTGTGGCTCTCATTGAGGAGCCGCGCCTTCGACTTGCCGAAGGTCATCGCCTTGCCGCTGCCACCCTGAAGCTGGCGCATGAAGAAGATGAAGAAGAGGAACAGGAAGACGACGGGCAGCCACTGTCCCAGGACGGTGAGCCAGAGGCTGTTCTGCTCCTCCCGCTCGTACTTCACGTCCACGCCGTTCTTGCGAAGCTGCTCCAGCACGGCGGCGTCCGGCGCGGGGCCGGTGGTGCGGAACTTCTCCTCGGTGTCGGCGAACACACCCTGGTAGGTGTTCCCCTTGACCGAGACGGCACGAACCTTGTTGGCCTCCACCTTGGCCAGGAACTGGGTGAAGGTCGGCTCCTGCACCTGGTCGCCACCCGTGGAGAAGAAATTGTAGAAGGCGACGAAGAGGACGATCAGGATGACCCAAAGGCCGATGGTCTTATAAGTCGAACGCACGTGTCAGCTGCCCTTTCGGAAGCTCGGCGGTATGAGGGCACGGCCGAAAAATGCCCAGCAGTTTCGACCGTTTGTCACGACACCGGGCGTGTTGCCCGTTTATCGGACGGTATCAGCAACAGCAAAAACGCCTCAACTATTTTGGGGGTTCCATCCCCAACCTCCCCCGCAGTGGTCCACTCTATAACGGAGGGGGACCGGGCACGCTCGTAACCGGTGGTGAGGCCCACAGAAAGAGGCGTACAGCCGCCTCGGACGTGGAATTCCAAACGCCCGGCACCCACAGCACTGTCTGCTCGGCATCCATCACCACCGGCAGCGCGTCGCGGCGCTCGGCGGGAATGCGCCGGTCCACCAGCACATCCTGCAGCTTGCGCGAGCCCGCGGGCCCCCTCACCCGGTCCCCCGCTCGACGCGTGCGCACCGTGAGGGGCCACCGCGTCTCCTCTGGAAGCGGCAGTCCGAGGGTGCCCGGCGGAGGAGGCTCCACCGTCACGGTGAAGGTCCAGCCCGTGCCTGGTTGGACTCCCGACGAGTCCACCCCCATCAGCACCAACGCCGCCGGCGGCTCGCGGGGGGCCTCGCGGCGCACACAGCGCACGCGCCCGCCCGCGGTCCTCAATTGAAGGCCCCCGCTCGCCTGCCCACCCCGGAGCGTCACGGCGCGGCCCGTCTCCACCGCCCGCTGGGCCCGGGCCAGGGAGGCCTCATCCACCTCCGCCCCAGCGCTGGCCAGCAGGCGAGCCAGCACCCGTCGGCGCAAGGGCGGCTCCAGGGCGCGCACCCCCACGGCGTCCAGGCTCCCATCCGGGAGCGAGAGCCGGCCCCAGGCCCCGTCCGCCAGACTGCCCAGCAGGGCCTCGTCCTCGGCGGCCAGCCGGGCGAAGGCGGCCAGCCGGGGCACCACCGGGAAGCCCGCGGCGCGCACCAGCACCGGCAGCACCTCGTGGCGGATGCGGGTCCTCAGAAAGGCCGGGTCCTTGTTCATCGGATCCGTCACGAAGGAGACGCCCTCCCCGGCCAGGAAGGCCTCCACCTCCTCGCGCGTGCGCTCAAGGAGCGGGCGGACGAGGAAGAGACGGGCCCGGTGGATGCCCGCCGCTCCCCGCAGGGCCGTGCCCCGGACGAGCCTCATGAGGAGGGTCTCCGCCTGGTCCGAGGCCGTATGGGCCGTGGCCACCACTTGAAGGCCCTGCTCCCGCCGCAGCGCCTCGAGCGCCGAGTACCGGGCCTCGCGGGCCCGCGCCTCCAGCCCGGAACCGGGTGCCAGCCGCAGCGGGACGACATGGCAGGGCAGTTCCCATCGGGCAGCCAGCCGGGCGACCGCTTGCACCTCCTCCTGGGCCTCGGGCCGCAGGCCATGGTCGAGCGTGGCCACTTCCACCTGGAGTGAGAGCGACTCGCGCACCCGGGCCGTGCCCACGAGCAGCGCCGTGGAGTCCGCCCCTCCGGACACGGCCAGCAGGACGGAGCCGCCCACCAGCCCCAACTGCCGGTAGGACTCCCTCAGGGCCGTCGAGAACAGGACGCTGGCGTCAGCAGTGGAGGGCATTGAACAGGTGAAGGAATCAGAATCGAGCGAGACCCGTTACACCGGATGCAGCCGGTTGAAGGGGCTGAAGACGATTCTTATGATCGTCACGAAGGTCGCGAGGGACGGGCGGGTCGGGGAAAAGAGGTGGGGAATGGATCGCGCGACGCAAGCTGTTTCGAACGTGAACTTTTGACGGAGTTGGGCCTAGGGGTCCCCCCCCTCCCCCTCTGGGCCCACGGGGCCGCCGGGATCAGTCCTGGCGGTCCTTCTTTCCGGAGCGCCCCGGGTTCTTCCTTGACTGGAAGGATCCGGGGCGTTCCCTTTTGCGGGTTTTTTTCCCCTGACGATACCTGTACGGCTGCATACGGTACGGGAGCACTCCGAAACCGTTGACCCGTCAGGGCGTCTGTCGGATAACGGCTCCGGTGTGTTCAGGTCGTCACCTCGTATCCGTTGCGGAGAGCCAGGATGGCAGGCACCGACAAGCGTAAGCAGTCCCTCTACTTCCCCGAGGAGATGCTCAAGGAGATCCAGGAAGAAGCAAACCGCCAGGATCGCTCGCTCTCGTGGGTGGTGCAGCAGGCCTGGAAGATCGCTCGAGACCGTATCAAGTCGTTCCCCGCGGTGAACGACGTGACGGGTGACGAGCGGCAGGACCCCCGTGAAGAAGGGAGGTCCTGAGCTTCATGGCAGCCACCGACCATCGAAAGCAGAGTCTCTATTTCCCCGAGGACATGCTGGACGAAATCCAGCGTGAGGCGACGCGGCAGGATCGCTCGCTCTCGTGGATCGTCCAACAGGCGTGGAAGGTGGCCCGCGCCGAGTTGCGCAAGATGCCGTCGCCCAACGACGTCTTCGGCCCCACGCCGACGCCGCCCAACGGCACGGACACCCCGCAGTCCTAGGACGTGGCCCTCGCCCCGGCCCTACTGCACCACGGGCCGGGCGGGCCGCGCGCAGTGCTGAAAGAGGATGCGGCCAGCCTCCCGTAGCGCCCGGTTCTCGGTCGAGTGGTTCGACCGCATATGGGCCCCGGCGAGGTTGGCATCCGTGGCCTTCCCTTCCGCCGTGCTCGCCGTGACGGGGTTGCGCGAGAGGTCCGTGGCGGCGTCCTTGAAGATGGAGCCGTACCCATCCCCGCCCCCGAGCAGGAAGTCGGGCATGGCCACGCGATAGACGATGGACGGATCCGCGCGAGGCGGCAGCGGCACCGTGCGCGCGTTCACCTGCAGCCCCACCACGCGAGAGCCCGCGGGACGCTCGCAGTCCACCGTCACCGTGGTGCCCTCGGACACGTGCAGGAAGGCGCCGGAGGGAAAGAGGATGGGCTGGCCCTCCGGGTACAGCCCCGCCACCGACTGCTCGAACATGGCCACCAGTTGCTGCTCGGTGAGGTTCACCGTCACCACGGAGTTCTCGAAGAGGAGGACCTCGTGCAGCAGGCCGTTCTTGAGCGGGCCCTTGGGGATGACGGTGCGGGTGACGCACAGGCCCTCGGCGCGCAGCGAGCCCCCGTTGATGATGCCCAGCTCCGCGGGCGCCTTGGAGCCGTCCTCGGCATGCCGGAAGGCATCCGCGGCGAGCTGGCCGAGGGCATTGTTGTCGTGGCGGGCGTAGGGCCTGTCGAGGAAGACGTCCTCGCCCAGGTAGCCGACGGTGGACTCCGGATCGGCCACCAGCGGCTGGCACTGGTCGTTGTACTGCAGGCAGCCGAGCCCCGGAGCGAGGGCCACGGCCAACAGGGCGGCGGTGAGCGTGCGAGGCATCAGTTGCGGGCCCTCAGGGTGAGGAAGGCGGAGACGCCCTCGCGAGGAACCAGGCCGGGCATGCGGTCCGGCCGGGGGACGTCGTCACGCAGGTCGGAGGCGAAGACGTTCTGCACCACGACGGCCAGCTCGAAGTGGTCGCCAATGGGCTCGGTGCGCACCTGGGCGGTGATGAGGCCGTAGGCCGGAATCTTGTAGCGGCGGATGAGCTCCAGCACGGAGCGGGTGTTGTTGCGCCGCTCGGCGCCCGCGCGCACGACGATATCGAAGTTGATGAAGTCCCCGATGGGCATGGACACGCCGGCGTTGAAGCGTGCCTGGGGGATGTCGGTGAGGTAGCGGTGGTTGGCGGGCACCTCCTGGTCCTCGGCGCGGAAGAGGCTCGCGTTGACCCAGGTGGTGGCGCGCTTGGAGGCCTCCAGACGGGCCTCGCCCTCCACGCCGTAGACGAGCACGCCCAGCTCGCGGTTGCGCACCGGGACGATGTTGCCCGAGGTGTCCACCGCCGCGATGGGGTTGGAGAAGCTCTCCAGGAAGGCGTTGGCGCGGATGCGCACACGCGACTCGCCGGAGACCTGGATGAGATCCGCACCGGCCTCCAGCGTGTTCACCACCGCGGGCCGCAGGGCCGGGTTCCCCTCGAAGCGGCCCTGGTTGTAGTAGGTGTTGGGGATCGTCTCCAGCAGCTCCTGGATGGTGGGCGGGCGGAAGGCGCGGCCGTAGAGCAGCTTGAGGACGAGCGAGTCCGTGGGCGAGAAGACGAGCCCCACCCGCGGGTTGACGCTCGGCACCCACTGCGTGCCGGTGATGGCGTTGGTGTCGTTCACGGACGGGAGCTGGGTGGCGTCCACGCGCACCCCGAAGGTGAGCGTGAGCGGCTCCACCACCGTCCATTGGTCCTGCGCGAAGGCGCTGAACGTCAGGCGTCGCGCCGCCGAGCCATCCGCGAGCTTCAGCATGTCCACCACCCCCTCGGGCGTGGTCAGCGAGGGCCGGCGGCGGCTGTCGAGCGTGTAGTTGGTCTCGTAGCTGTACGCGCCCAGCATCTGCAGCTCGGCCGCGGCGCCCAGCGAGAGGCGGTTGCCCTCGAAGAGCGACACGTCCGAGTCCACGCTGGCCCCCAGCGAGCGCACGGTGACGCGCGTCTGCTCGAGCATGCCGTCGGCGAAGAGCTGGTTGTCATCCGGGCCGGTGCGGAAGCCGTCCGGGCCAATCTGGAAGAGCCGGTCCGTGCTCTGCTGCTCACCGTGGAGCCGCGCGCGCAGGCGCACCCGGTCGTTCAGCGGGCGCTCGTAGGTGATGTCGCCGAGGAACACCTGCCACCCCAGGCGCGAGCCCGGCCCCACGGTGTCGAAGAGGCCCACCAGGGCGGAGCGCTCCTCGGAGAGCAGCCGCGCGGAGACCTGGAGGTGGCTGTCGGACGACAGCTCGTAGCCGAACCCCAGGCCCAGGTTGAGCAGGAAGCGGTCGTCCTGGGTGGTGCCGGAGGGGTCCAACGGCTCGCGCAGCTTCTGGGCGAGCGTGTCCGCGCTGAGCGCGTCCGTCTCGATGGGCGCCGAATCCCCCACCTGGTGCCACAGGTCCGCGTCGGCGAAGAGCTTGAGGCGGCCAAAGGAGTGGGCCCCGGAGACATGGCCATCGAAGGTGGTGGCGAGCCGGTCCTCCAGCTTGGGAAAGCCGCCCCCGGAGACGGAGGCGCGAAAGCCCTCGGCGCGCTGGGTGACGATGTTCACCACGCCCAGGAAGGCGCCGGCACCGTAGAGCGCCGAGCCGGGCCCGCGGATGACCTCGATGCGCTCCAGGTTCTCCACCGGCAGGTTCATCAGCGCCTTGCCGTCGAAGAAGTTGTTGAGGCGCTGGCCATTGAGGAGGAAGAGCACCTTGGCGTCGTTGCGCAGGCCGCGGATGGCGACGCGGTGGAAGCCCTGCACGTCACGGCTGATGGTGAGGCCGGGCATCACGTCCAGCACGTCCGCCACCGTGCGCGCACCGAGCGCGCGAATCTGCTCGCGCCCGAAGGAGGCGGCGATGGCGGGCACCTTCTTCACCTTCTCCTCGTGCCGGGTGGCGAGCGCCAGGGTGTCCTCGGCGCTGTAGAGGGCGAGATCCTCCTCGAGCTTCCGAGCGCTTCGGCGCGGGCTGCTCGGGCTCGGCGGAGCGCGAGGGCCTCGCGGCGGCTGGACGGGAAGTGTCACTCCCGGTGTCCGGAGGCAGCTCGGCCGTCAGGGCCGCCATGGCGTCATCGGACCCGGACTTCCGGGGGGGCTCGGGCCTGCGCTCGGCCTTCGGAGCCGGTTCCGTCTTGGAAGGAGGCTCGGCCTTCGGAGCGGGCTCCGCCCTGGCGGCGGACTCGCTCTTGCGGCCCGGCTCGGTCCTGCGCTCGTTCCGGGCGGGAGGCTCGGCCCTGGCGGCGGGCTCGGGCTCGACGGGCCGCGTGGAGAGCGGCGCCCGCGCCGAGGGCACCTGCCCCACCACGACGACGCGGGCCGGCCGCGTGGCGCTCTTGAAGAGGGGCACGCGCTCCCCACCGGGGGTGAAGCCCTCCACGTAGTACTCGACGCCGGGCGGGGCCAGGCTCGAGGCCGGGATGGTGCCCCGGTACAGGTCGCCGTACTGCAGCTCCAGGGGCGCCTCGGCGTAGGGCTCGCCGGGCCCGCGGTAGCGGATGACCAGCCGCATGATGCGCTGGGTCCCGGTGAGCACACCGTCGACCACGAGCGCCACCCCGGGCTCCGCCTGTGCGGGCGCGTTGTGCAGCAGCGTCGACTGCTCCTGGGCGAGCACGGGCAGCGCCGTGAGCAGCACGAGCGCGAGGAGGACGGGGCGTGATCTCGTCAGTACGGACTTCACGGTGAACCCGGATCGTCTCCCGAGGGGTCCGGCCCGTCAAGGAAGGGGGGTCCCGGACGCCGAATTTTTGCCGGGCTGGCACTCGCGTGCGAGTTGTGATCGTCCATGCGCGCGTCGCTCGCCCTCCACCTCGCCCTGTTCCGCCGCCAGAAGGCCCAGATTGCCCGGGCCATCGAGGGGCAGTCCGCGGCCTTCCGCGCCTACGAGGCCCGCTACCGCCGGCGGACGTCCGAGTACCGGCGGGTGCTGACGGCCTCGGCCGTGTCCCAGCGGGTGCAGGCGGCGGACGTGGTGTACGTGGGCGACTACCACACCCTGCCGCTGGCCCAGGAGACGTACCTGGAGCTGGTCGAGGGCGTGCGGGAGGCGGGCCGCCGCGTCGTGCTCGCGCTCGAGTGCGTCGAGGGCCGGCACCAGGCCGCGGTGGAGGCGTACCTCGCGGGACGCCTGGCGGAGCGGCCCCTGCTCGCCCGGCTGGGTCATGGCACGAGCCAGGGCTCCTGGTCGGGCCTGCGCACGCTGCTGTCCTACGCGAAGCGTCATCGGCTGCAGGTGGTGGGCATCGACCGGCGCGCGCAGGGCGAGCGCTCCCTGGAGCTGCGGGACGCGTACGCGGCGGAGCGGATTGCCCGGGCGGTGCGCGCGGAGGACAAGCCGCGGGTGATGGTGCTGGTGGGCCAGTACCACGTAGCCCCCTGCCATCTGCCGGCGCAGGTGGAGCGGGCCCTGGGCGAAGGGCCCGAGGCGCGCGGGCTGGTGGTGTACCAGAACGCCGAGGGCGTCTACTGGCGGCTGGCCCGCGAGGGCAAGGTGGGCATGTCGCAGGCGGTGGAGCTGCCGGACGGCGCGCTGTGCCTGCTGAACGCCTCGCCGGTGGTGTGCCAGCAGAGCTTCCTGGATTACCTGGAGGCGGAGTCCGGGGACTCGCCGCTGCGGGACAGGAGCGCGGCGGAGCGCTTCCGGGAGATGGCGAGCCTCATCGGCCGGCTGGCGGGAGTACCGGTGGGCCGGTCGCTGGACGAGGTGGAGGTGGTGACGGCGGCGGACGAGGACGCGCTGGTGCGCATCCAGCAGCGGGGCCGCTTCACGCAGGGGGAGCTGCTGCAGTTGCGGCGGCACATCCTCTCGCGGGAGAGCTGCTACATCCCCCGGGCACGGACGGCGTACCTGGCGTCGTTGTCGCTGAACCACGCGGCCGAGGAGGCGGCGCACTTCGTCCGGCACTGCGCGGTGGGAGACGCGATGGAGGCGCCCCGGCGGGCCTCGGATGCGTTCTACGCGCGGTGCCTGGAGGAGGCGCTGGGCTTCTTCGGCTCGAAGCTGGTGAATCCGCGGCGCACGTGCCTGGGGACGGGCGAGTGGGCACTGCGCTTCGCCGGAGCCCGGGGCGTGGAGCGGCAGATCGCCGCGTTCGTGCTGGCGCACAAGGCGGCGGAGGTGGAGGTGCCGGACGAGGCGGTGAAGCTGCTGCCCCTGCGCAAGGACCGGCTCTTCCACGGCGTCAGCCACGCGCTCGGCTACCTGCTGGGAGACGCGCTCTACCGCGACTTCGACGGGGGCCAGGTGGACCGGGCGGAGCTCCGGGCCCTGTTCCGCAATCCCCTGGAGGACCCGAGGGCCACGTACTTCGACTGGGTCCGCCGCCTCTCCCGGTGAAGGCATACGAACGCCTGGCAGTATGATGGAGAAAGCCGTGCGCCTGTTTGCAGTGTCCTTGCTGGTTTCGTACCCAATGCTGATAGCGGCCTGTGGTGCCCACCATGGCATCGCTCCAGCGATGAGGACCATGGAACACCAGGGCCACTTGAGCCGCGTACGCATCGTTCCGGAGGAACGCAGCCAGGGAACTCAGCAGCTCGGTGCGTTTCCCCTGGTACTCGTCCCCGTGGGGATTGGCATCAAGGAGATTCTCATTGGAGGCAGCGCAATAGTGCTTGGAGGTATCCTGATTGATTTCTGCATCAGATCGGGTGCTTGCGCCTCCAAGAGCGCACCGAAAGACGAAAGCGATGCCTCCGTCAATAAACCGCCGCCGCGAAATCCTCCAGACGAACGCTGCAAGAAGGTCGCCGAGAATTGCCGAGTGCAGTGCCTGGAGGAGTTGCCTACGCCTGACTTTGGATTTGCCTTTTGGAACTGCGTCAACGCATGCGTGACGAGAAGTGGCTGTTCGCCTGGGATGTATTGAGGAAGGTGACGACGATGACCAACACCACCGCCAAGGCCATCTCGGAGCTGATGGTGTCAATGGGTGCACAGCTGAACGAGTCCATTCGCCTCGTTCAATCAACGGAGGACGAGGCCGAGTTCAAACGATACCGAGATTCGGTTTCCAAGATCATGACCACCATGCTCCTGGAGATCATGAACCCGCTCTACACAGAGCACCCCGAACTGAAGCCTCCTGAACTCCGATGAGAGCCTGGCAACATCTCGACTTCGATGACCCGACGGTCGCCCCGGCCCTGGCGGTGCTCCAGTCCTTGCAGCGGGAGGACCGCGAGGTGGTGCGCTACCGCATCCCGGAGGGCTTCTCCCCCTACGATGAGGCGGTGGCGGACGAGATCATCGAGCTGCAGCAGCGGGTCCTCGACGCGCTCCGGAAGCTCGTGCCTCCGGGAGAGCGCCTCGCCGTCGTGGATCCCGAGGACCACCACCCTCCCCTGCTGTTCCATCCCCACGTGCCCTTCGAGGCCGTGAGCCGCGAGCGGCTCTGGGGCTACAAGCACTACGTGATGCCCGCGTGGAGGGTGGGACTGCTGCCCGATGGGGAGAGCTGGTGCTTCGTCGGCTCCGACTTCGCCTGGGAGGTCCTCAACCCCGTCACGAGCCCCTCCGAGCTCGTCATCCGGGGCTCCCGCCTGCTCTCCACACTCGACCTGGAATCGATCCGGCTCCTCAGGCGCTTCGAGTTCCACAAATCCTGACGAAAGCCTTTGGGCCCATGGACATCGAAAGAAACCTCGGGCTGGCCGAAGAAGTTCGGGAGTTCGTGGTGAAGGGTGGACTCCTGTCGTTCTCGGGGGAATTGGAGCCGGACAAGGTCCTGGTCGTCTCCAGCCTCGAGGATGCGCTCGCGTATGCGAAGAGCCAGGAGCTTCCCGAGGACGTCTCGATCTGGGCCGATCTCAAGGCATACCAGTTCAGCGAATACCAGGATGTCACCAGCTCCCTGCCACCGTCTGAGTACAGCGCTCTTCATAAGGAGTTGGACACGCTCGAGGATCGCATCGTGCAGGCTGCATGGGACAGTCTTGCCGCTCGGGAGGACCTCGAGGCGTTTGAGGAGCTGGCGCAGGACATCGGGCCCGATCTGGCGCATGTGGCGGCTGCGCGGTTCCTCGGTGGGAAGCAGCTGAGCCCCTTCGCGGAGGAGCTCTCTCGCTGTACCGCGCCGGAGGATGGCCCTGCGGGTACAAGGGCGAGTACCCGCATGGGAAGTTCATCGTCTACTGGCGGAGCCCTCGATAGGCTACGGCGAGCCCGTCCCTCCATCCGTGCCTTCAGCATGGACGACACGGAAGCGCAGCGCCTGGCCGGACACGGGCGCCACGGTCCGCCGTCCCAGCGCATTGGGGACGAACCAGACCCCTCCTTCATCGTTCACGGCCCACAGCTCGTACTCCCCGACGGGGACGGCCCCGAGCGTGGTCACCACCCTCCCCCGCCCCGGCTCCTGGCGGATGGCCTGGGCCAACGGGACGACGAATAGCTGGAGCGCTCCGGCGGCGATCGTGATGCCCGGGTCCCCCTGAAGGCTCCCGAGGAAGGGCGTCACATCGGGCAGCAGCGGAACGATGACCTGCGCGGGCCTGCCCTGGCTGTCCAGGGGCACGATCTGCCCGGGCCTGGGGACGAAGCGCAGGAAGAACTGGGGCCACACGTCCACCACGCCATCCCCGTTCACGTCATCCGCCGTCCCATCCCCATTGGCGTCCGCGAGCCGGACGAAGAACCGGGGCGGCTCGCCGCGCAGCAGCCCGAAGCCCTCGCTCCTCACGTTGAGCGAGACGATCGCCGTGGACGAGTCCGTCAGGGTGAACACCCCCTCCGTCCCCTGCTCCACCACCTGGAACGCGGGGAGCGGGCGCTGCACCCGGTGCGGCAGCGCGAGGTCCACCGGCAGCGTCTGCCCCGGCTGCACGTTCAGCTCGACGGAGGACTCGGGGACCCAATCCCCCGCCCCCGGTTGCGCGAGCACGTCCACGGTGAGGTCCGCGTCGCCATTGGCATCGAGGAAGCCCCACAGCCGGTACACATCGGGCCCCACCCCGGAGAAGCCGAAGCGCGCGTCCCCGGCGGCGAGGCGCACCTCGGGCACGGCGGCCACGTACCTGGGCTCGCCCCGCTGCTCGGGAGGAGCCTCGTCCGGAGCGAAGAGGAACAGGAACGCGTTGCCCACCGGGGGACCGGCCAGCGCCACGCGGCCCTCGACACGGGCTTCGCGCCGGGGCTCCGAGGAAGGAGGCACGGAACAGCCGGCGAGCACGAGCCCGAGGGCCGGAGCGAGGGCACGAAGGACGATGGAAGACACGGCCCCACTCTAACCTTCCGGGGCTGCTCGCGGCGCTGGCAAGGCCCTGCCGCTTCACGGGCATGTCCGGGCGGCCTGGGAGACCTCGTCTCTCCACGCCGGTGACTCAGCGCGGCGGGCAGTACGAGCCCGTCTTCATGGACCAGAGCGCGTTGTCAGGAGTCTCACCGGATGCCGTGAGGAAATAGACGAAGCCCCCCGCTCGGACGAAGGACCCGGCCGGTGCATCGAAGGGTCCCACGCCGGGCTCTATCGGCGTCGAGCCACCGCCGGGAACGAGGTCCGCCACCCGCCGGGGCCGGTCCTCGAACACCTTCCAGGGCTCGCTCCCGTGCACGCCGTCATCCGCCACGAAGTAGAGCTTCCCGTTGGCCGTCGCGAGCCCGTAGGGGAACGAGGACGGCGCTCCAGGCCGGATGTCGATGGAGAGCCGCGTGCCCGCGGCCGTGCCATCCGTCACCCACAACTCGCGGCCGTGCACGCCGTCATCCGCGACGAAATAGAGCTTGTCCCCGAGGACCGTCATGTTCGTCGGAAGCGAGCCCGCCGATTCCCCGGGCCGGAGGTCCACGAACGGATGGGTGCCCGCGGGCGTGCCATCGCTCTCCCACGGCTCGAAGCCCCGGGGCCCGTCCTCGGCGACGGCCGTGAAGAAGAGCCGCCCGTCGAACGCGGTGAGCCCGAAAGGCGGGGCGATCAACCCGAAGTTCCGCAGCAGGACGGCGCTCCCCCAGGTGCCATCGCTGCTCCACAGGTGGGAGGGCTCCCCTGGCGCCAGCTCGTCGGTGAAGAAGAAGACCCGGTCCCCCACCGCGGTCAATTGGGTGATGCCGATGCCGCTCCCCGAGGCCCGGAAGAGCTCCACCAGGGCTCCTGCGCGGGAGAGCCGGAACACCCGCGGGGTGTCCGGGTCCGCCACCGTCTCCGCCATGAAGACGAGATCCCCGCTCTCCGTCTCCACGCTGCCAGAGGGCCGGATATGGATGTCGAGCGCGGGAGGCTCGCCCAGGATGCGACGGCTGCCCGCGGCCGTGCCGTCGGTGAGCCACAGCTCGTCCCCCCTTCCGGGCACGGGCCGGATGACGAGCAACCGGCCCCGGTACTCCCTCAGGGGATGGGCATTCGTGAGCTGCGGCACGTCCACCGGGTGGGTGCCGGACGCCGTCCCGTCGCTCCTCCAGAGAACGCCGTTGGAGAAGAAGAGCAGCCCCCGGGCCTCCGTGAGCGCCCGCGGGCCCTCGGGTGCGGTGATGGGCGCGAGGGTCTTGACCCTGACCGTGCCGGATGCCGTCCCGTCGCTCCTCCACAGGGACCAGTCCGTGGAACTCACGACGATGAAGAAGAGCTGGCCTCCCACGGCGACCATTCCCTCCGGTCCCTGGATGCGCGTGAGCTCCAGAACCCGGGTGGCCGGAACGCAGTCCGCCGGCGCCAGTGCGGCATCCACCTCCGCCGCCACGCTCCGGGTGAGGCTCAACGCCAGCAACACCATCGGTAGCGGTCTGAATCCCGGCCTCATGGTCAACCCTCCCCCGAGGCACGAAATGCCCCGGACCCGAGGGAAGCTGTAGCCACGCGAGGAGACTCGGCACCCGCGCCAGAGGAGCAGAGCGGCGTCACTCAATGGACAGACGCCTCGTCCCCGCCGGCCGTCGGACATTGGAGCCGAGCTGGCACCCCGGTGCAAGGCCGTCACCGGGGCACAGGGTTCCGCCTCGCGCTTCAACGAGGCCGAACCGCTCGCTGGAACTAAGTCAGGTGGGTCTCGATGACGAGAATGACGGCGATGATGAGGAAGCCGATGAAGATGATCGGAATCCGGGCGGCGTCATTCCCGTCATTCCCCTCGTCGAGCTGCGCGGCCGCATCGCTCGCCTGCCAGATGCGCTCCGCATACTCCGGGTTGGCCTCCATCTGGGCCTTCGTCTGTGCGAGCACGCTGGAGAAGTACTCCCTCCCAAGCTGCTCCATCGGCTGCGGCCTGGACAGCGTCGGCTCAATCTCGGACGGCGAGGGGAACCCGCAGGTGCGCTCCATCACCCGTGTCGCCTTCAGGTAGAGCGCCCCGCTGAGAAGGGCCCGGTCCTCCGCGCTCAGCCCCGGAGGAGTGGCAGTGGAGATGAACTCGGTGATGCTGACGAGCCCGGGGAGGTCTGGCTGCTCCGCCTGGAGCGTGGAGATCGTCCTCACGAACTCCTGGAGAAGGTCGTCCGCCTCCGCGGCCTCCGCGCGATTGCTCGTCCCTAGCAGCAGGCCGCCACCCGCGGCGCCCAGTGCGGAGGTGCGCAGGAAGCCTCGGCGAGAGAGAGAAAGTCGCTTGGAGCCCTCGTGTTTCGACATGGTGAATCTCCCTGCTGGACCATGCCCCCTCTGGGGGTCGATTCCATGGCCAGACTGGAGAAATTATATCATCCAGAAATCCAAGTAAAACGTCGGAGGGGCGATTTGCCCCTGCCCCCCGCTGCCTCTCAGGAGGTGTGCGTCAGCCCCGGGCTCATGACGGGCTTCACCTTCGACGCGCCCGCCGTCGTGGAGCTCCAGGACGAGGTGCGGCTTTCTCACGTCCAGGCCTCAGCCGTGCGTCACTCCCACAGCGCCTGCTGCGCTGACCCCCTGGGCCACGACTGTCCGATGTCCGAGCGATCGGGCGTGATACGGCCGGGCCACTCCGATTACTCTTGCCTCCCCGCCCGGATGCCTCCAAGAGCAATGGATGGCATGGAAACCACAAATCCTCGGAGGACCGGATCCCCAGCAGAATGATCCGGAGGAAGCCCTCCGCAAGCTGTTCGAGAAGTTCCAGAAGGGCGGTCTCGGACGACTCATCCTGTTCTTCGCCCTCGGCGTGGTGGTGGTGACGGGCCTCTTCACCACGTACGCCCAGGTAGAACCCGACGAGGTCGGCGTCATCCTCCGGCTCGGCCGCTATGTGGGCACGGCCGAACCCGGCCCGCACTTCCGCCTGCCCTTCGGGATTGATCAGATGATCAAGGTCCCGGTGCAGCGGCAGCTCAAGGCCGAGTTCGGCTTCCGCACCGAGCGCGTCGCCAGCAGCCGCGCGACCTCCGCCACGAGCGAGGCGGACGCCCGCCGCGAGTCCCTGATGCTCACCGGCGACCTGAACGTCGCGGTGGTGGACTGGATCGTCCAGTACAAGATCAAGGATCCCTACCAGTACCTCTTCAAGGTGAAGAACGTCGAGGAGATGCTCCGCGACATCTCCGAGGCGTCCATGCGCGCCGTGGTGGGAGACCACTCGGTCAACGAGGTGCTCACGACGGGACGCCAGAAGGTGGCGACCGAGGCGAAGCTGCTGCTGCAGGAGCTGGCGGATCGCTACGAGACGGGCGTCGACATCCAGCAGGTGGTGCTCCAGGACGTGAACCCGCCCGACCCGGTGAAGCCCTCCTTCAACGAGGTCAACCAGGCCATCCAGGAGAAGGAGCGCGCCATCAACGAGGCCCTGGCCGAGCTCAACCGGGAGATCCCCCGCGCTCGCGGCGAGGCGGAAGAGACGCTGCGCGCCGCGGAAGGCTACTCCATCGAGAAGGTGAACCGGGCCATGGGCGAAGCCGAGCGCTTCACCCGCATTCATGACGAGTATCGCAAGGCGCCCGAGGTCACCCGCCGGCGCATGTACCTGGACACCATGAGCCAGGTGCTCCAGCGCGCTGGCCAGAAGGTCATCTCCGACGAGTCCAACAAAGGCATCACGCCGCTCTTGCGGATGGATGGCACCAGCGCCGTTCCCGCCGCCGCGGTCATCAAGGAGCAGAAGCGATGAGCATCCGCGCCCTCGCCCTGACGGTCCTCGGTCTCGCCGTGGCCGTCCTGGGCTTCTCCAGCCTCTACACGCTCGACGAGAACGAGCAGGCGGTCATCACCCGCTTCGGCCAGCCGCGCGGAAACGCCGTCACCGAGCCGGGCCTGCACTTCAAGGCCCCATTCGCCGACACCGTCAACCGCTTCGACAAGCGGTGGTTGGACTGGCGTGGAGATCCCAACCAGATTCCCACCAAGGACAAGAAGTACATCTGGGTCGATACCTTTGGCCGCTGGCGCATCGTCGACCCGCTCCGCTTCTTCCAGCGCCTGCGGGACGAGCGCAACGCGAAGTCGCGCCTCGACGACATCATCGATGGTGAGACGCGAAACGCGATCGCCTCCTACGCGCTCATCGAGGCGGTCCGCTCCTCGAACCGGCCCTTCGAGGACGACGAGTACGCCTCCGATTCGGAGCGCGGCGGGACGCTGGAGAAGGTGTCCCTTGGACGCGACAAGCTCACCCGGCAGATCCGCGTGCGCGCCGCCGACATCGTCAAGGAGTTCGGGGTGGAGCTGGTCGACGTGCAGATCCGCCGCATCAACTACGTCGACGAGGTCCAGGTGAAGGTGTTCGAGCGGATGATCTCCGAGCGCCGGAGGATCGCCGAGCGCTCTCGCTCCGAGGGCATGGGCCGGGCGGCGGAGATCCGCGGCGAGCGCGAGCGCCAGCTCAAGGAGATCCGCTCCGAGGCGTACCGCAAGGCCCAGGACGTCACCGGCCAAGGCGATGCCCAGGCCACGAAGATCTACGCGGAGGCCTTCGGGAGGGATCCGGAGTTCTTCCAGTTCCTGCGCACGCTCGAGGCCTATCCGCAGGCGGTGGACGGCTCGACGGCCATGTTCCTGGGGACGGACTCCGAGTTCTACCGGTACCTGCGCAGCTCGAAGAAGTAGCCCGGAGCGAGCCGGCATGGATGAGTCCGAGCGGGAGCGCCGACGCCTGGAGGCAACGATCGCGAGGCTTCAGCGCGCGGCCGAGGCCAGCACGGGTGCGGCCGAGGGGGCCCGGTGGAAGACGGGAGCACTGGCCGCCGCCTCGGTGGCGGCCCTCCTCTGCGTGCTCCTCGTCCTGAGACGGGGCCCCCCCTTCATGCTCCTGCTCGCGATGTTGTTCGTCTTCTTCGCGGCGGGGCTCTGGTGGCTCGCGGGGCAGCGCCGTGCCGAGCCGTCCACGGAAGCGCGGGACGAGGAGCTGCTGCGGACCGAGGCGGCCCTCCGGGAGATCCTCGAGGCGCTCCAGCGCGCCCCGAGCGCGGTCCGTGGCTTCGTGCGGGACGCGGAGCAGGCGCTGGAGGCCATCTCACGCGGAGCGCGGGCACTGGCGCGTTGTTCCGCGTCGCTTCGCGCGCTGGAGGAGGGGCTCAGCGGGGAGCGCATCGAGAGCGAGCACGCCGAGCTGCTGTCACGTCGTACCGCCACGTCGGATCCGGACGCGCGGCGGATCCTCGAGCAGGCCCTCGCCGTCAGTGAGCTGAAACGTCATCGGGTGAGGGAGCTCGGGGCCTACGCGGAGCGCCTCTCCGCCGAGCGGCTGCGGATCCGCCACGCGGTGGAGGCGCTGCGGCTGGACATCGAGCGGGCCCTCGCGGCCGACCTGACTCAATCCGCCGAGGACGCCGCGAGGAGTCTCGGCCGGCTCACGGATGAGATTGGCGCGATCGCCGATGCCCTGGAATCCGTGAGCGCGCTCCACTAGACCGCGCTCGTTTGGCTGGCTGTGGCGGCTTGCGCTTCAACACCACGCGGTCTGGGGCGGCCCCTGTACGGCGCTCAGGGACGCGCTAGGGTAAGGGCTCCTCTCGCCCCTCCCGCGCATGTTCATTGGTCACGTTGCCCTCGGTCTGGCCGCGAAACGCTTCGCGCCCCAAACACCCCTCAGCCTCCTGCTGGCCGCTCCGCTCGTTCCCGATCTCCTCTTTCCCCTCCTCTTGCTGCTCGGATGGGAACAGATGCGGATCGCTCCAGGGGCGCACGGGTTCCTCGCGATGGAGCTGGTGCACATGCCCTACAGCCACAGCCTGCTGGCCTCCGGGGGTTGGGCGCTCCTCCTCGCCCTGGCCTGGTTCGCGTGGCGCCGGGATGCGCGCGGGTCGCTCGTGCTCGGGCTGCTCGTCCTCAGCCACTGGGTGCTCGATGCGCTGACGCACCGACCCGACATGGCCCTGCTCATCTCCGGGGGGCCGAAGGTCGGGCTCGGCCTGTGGAACTCGATCCCCGCCACTCTCGCCGTGGAAGGAGCCCTCTTCGCGTTCTGCGTGTGGCAGTACACCTCGGTCACCCGTCCCACCGGACGGGCAGGTGTCATCGCGCTCTGGTCGCTGCTCGGCCTGCTCGTCGTCATGCAGCTCCACACCGCGCTCGGACCGCCTCCTCCGGGCTCGGAGCCCATGGCGTATCTCATGCTCGCGATGTGGCTCATCCCGGCCTGGGGGATGTGGATCGAGCGCACGCGCTCGCTCACTGCCCTTGGTTGAGCACTCCTCGGCACAGTCGCTCGCGCGTCCACCGGCGTCGCGGTGGGCCAGGTGGCGCCAGAGCCCAGGTACCGCGCGCGGAGCTGCCAGAGCGCTCCGGACTACGGCGAGCCGTGCCGAGCCTCAAGGGGTGGAGCGCCCGCCGATCTCCGGGAAGCGCTCGTAGGCCCGTTTTAGCGCGTCCAGATGGGCGGGGTTGTCCAGGTCGAGCGGCGCATCGGTGAGCCTGACAACCCACCCGCCCGTCCCGGTACGCCGTGAGCGCGCGAGCAGCTCCGCGTCGCGGGCAGGGTCCGGAAAGCCGATGGCCCGTGCGGCAGCAGCCGACCAGTAGTTCAGCCACCCCAGGTGATGCGGAATCTCGGGCGCGAGGATGGAGTCTGGGAACCTGAGCGCTGGCAGCCCTCGCGGTGGAACTCCTGGCTTACGCACCGGATCGGTCGTCTGCCGCGAAATCTCCACGGTCGCCTTGGAGGGCGTGGCGTGCCCCCAGTACGCACATGCGCCTTCCCCTACGGCCGCCAGCACATCCGCTGCCGCCGCAAGGCCGGCTGCATGCACTGGCAGCGATGCATGCACTTCAAAATGCGGCGGGCCTTCTGCGGAAAGACCGTTCGGATTTTCGAGTCCAAAAATCGTCACAGGGTGGGCGTCGTCATCGTTGCAAAGGAACGGAAACCCTCCGTCTGTCCTCTCGGACGCGACCCACGCATCGCGGTGGGGTACTGCAATGAGGTCGTCCTTCTCCGAGGTTGTCCACCGCAAACGCAATCCAGGAAACGCACGCTCCATTCCATGAACTATAGCAAGCGGACGCCCATCATCGCCTACGAGCGCAGGCGCGTACACGCTGATAGTAATGTCCGTTAGATCAAACTCCATATCAACACCACTCCATCACGACAATGGTGAGGGTTCTATCCAATTTCTCAAGTGCTTCTTTGTGTGCGGAGCTTTTGACGCCCACAGCGAAGTTATAGCCACACTCCTTGGCGAGTCTGGCTTCGCGTCGGATTCCCGGCAGCTTCACTTTGGCGAAGAACGCTTGTGAGCGAGGCGAGTGTATATCGAAATCATCATTCTTTACCTCCCACAACGTGCGCGTGGCCAGTTGCAGCGCATCAAATTGCTTGCCGTCAACGAGCACGTCCCAACCGGAGAAGCTGTTGTACGGAATTCTGTCGGCGCACTTGTTGTGATCGTTATTTCCGCCTCGGTGCGGCACCGGAACGGGCATGCACTCCGGGCGGCGATCTCGCTCCGAGGTTTCGGTTGGCCCCACGGGAGGGAAATCCGGCCCTTTTGGCTCCGGCCTGGGCCTTTTTTTCGGCGAGGGTTTCTGCGGAGCAGGTCGCGTTTCAGGCGCGGGCTGCGTTTCAGGCGCGGGCCTTACTTGGGGACGGCCCCTCTTCTCATACGCATCCAGGGCCTCTTTGATGACGAATCCCACCACCACCACGCCCGCGATGATCACCGTTCCCACGACGATCTCCGGCGCCGCCAAGACACAGAGTCCGACGCCCACGGCAGCGGCACCCGCTGAGGCGACCGCGCATCGTCCCGTGGTGTCGTGAAATTTGATCCGGTCATGGTCGAGGGCAGGAAAGCACCTCTCCACCAGCACGGGCCAGGGCTCGGAAGCTTCGCGGACGGAGCACCGCCCCCCGTCCGTCCAGGGCAGCGTCGCCGCTCGCTGGAGGTTGGCGAGCCTCGGGTCCCGGGCCGCTGACTCTCCTGGGCTCGGCGTTGACATAGCGCAGGCTGAGACAAAGAGCAGAAGTGCGATGCACGCTCGGAGGCGCATGGCGGGTCCTCGAATCAAGCTAGGACCTGGAGAGGCCTGGCGGGGATGTCTGGAGTATGCCAGCGCGAGCCGACAGCGACGAACGAGCACGCGAGGCAAGCCCTTCTGCCCGTCGCGGTGCCGCGCGCTCCTGTCACCAGCCTGGACGGGGATGGCGGCTCCGAGCCCCGTTGAGGCGTCGAGCGGGGCGCTCAGCACATCGGCGCGTATACCGGCCAGATGAGGAGCACGCCGTTCTCATCGCTGATGGGAACCCAGCCCACCGGGGCGAAGCTCTTCATCCAGATCGATCAGCTCGCCCACCTGCATGAAGTTCCCGTGCGTCTTGATGATGCGCAGGTCGCCCACCACGGCGCCCGCCCTGCGCGCGGGATGGGACGGGGAGAGGAGATGCCAGCGGGCCTCGGGCCTGGGTGCGCCGTACAGCCGCGTCTCCGAGCGCGGGGCCAGGTCATGGACGTCGATGCCCGACCAGGCCCACTCCCGTGAGGCGAACGAGGTGAAGCCCACCTGGGGCTTCTTGCCGTTGTCCTTGTCGAGGCGCAGCCAGGCCCGCTCGTTCGTCCGAGCGTCGATGACGACGTGGACGTAAGCGCCGCGCTGCTCGACGGCGGGGAACTTCCGCAGCGCGGTGAAGTCGTAGTCCCAGCCGCTGATCGGACGCAGCGCACTCAGCGGCCTCGTCCCGCCGGGAGTGAAGCCGTCTTCTCCCGGCACGAAGACAGGAAGCTCCCCGTCGAACCCCCGAATGGGCAGGGTCTCCTGCCCGTCGAGCACCTGCTCCGGGCCGGTGAACACCGAGACGAAGGCGATGCCGATGACGCCCCGGAGCGACTCGTCCGGGATCTCCGAGCGGGTCAGGTACATCGACTCGTGGGGCAGATCCGCCCGGGCCGGGGAGGCGGTGAGCAGCAGGAGGGCCGGCAGGGTGAACAGGAGGGCGCGGGGCAGTGCGTTCATGCCCCGGGTGCATTGCAGCCCGTGGGCCAGCGCCGGAGGGCTGTGTAACCCTCCGGAACTCCTCGGGGCGCGGGCCGGGTGTGTCCCCGCGGCCACATCCGCCGTCGCCACGGGAGCACCCATCACCATTCGGGGGTGGTGGGTGCTCGCGGGAGCCGGGTCCCTACCTGGCCCGCCTCACGTGGGCACGCTCGGGCTCACGGCGTGTAGAGGACGGAGCTGGTGAGCGCGCCTCCCGAGTAACCGCCCGCCACCAGCACCCTGCCATCGAGCAGCAGCGTCGCCGTATGGGAGTAGCGGCCCTCGGGCATGCTCGTGGTGTAGGACGAGACGGTCGTCGACGGATTGTAGAGCTCCGAGAGAATGGAGGTGGCACTGCTGCCTCCCGTCACCAGCAGCTTGCCGGAGTTCAGCCTCGTCACCGCGTGGTTGCTGCGCACCTGGAGGAGGCTGCCCGCCGGCGTCTGGCTGTAGAGCACCGGATCGTAGAGAGAGAAGCCGCTGCTCGACACCAGCAGCACCCGTCCCGAGGCCAGCGGCAGGGCGTGGGTCCAGCTCCCCGAGAAGCCCGTGGCTGTCGTCCATATGTCGAGCGCCGGATCGTACAGTTCCACGGCCGGGCTCCCTCCACCGCCCAGCACCAGCACCTTGCCATTGGGCTGCAGGAAGGCGAAGTGCTTGGAGCGGCTGCTCGCCATGCTCGCCACCGGTAGCCAACTGTTCGTCGCCGGATCGTACAGCTCCGGGATGGGGCCTCCACCGGCCGAGGTCGTGCCGCCGATGACCAGCACCTTGCCATTGGGCAGCAGCGTCGCCGTGTGATGGAAGCGCTTGAAGGTCATGGGCGCTGCCGCGGACCAGGTGTTCGTCGCCGGCTCGTAGATTTCCACGGAGCCGAGGGCGTAGGGGGCGTCTCCGGAGGTGCTGGTGCTGCCGCCGATGACCAGCACCTTGCCGTTGGGCAGCAGTGTCGCCGTATGCCATGCCCGGCCCTGGGCCATGTTCTTCATGGGCGCCCACGCCCCCGTGGCCGGATCATAGGACTCCGCCGACGTCGGCGCCCCGCTGCCGAAGCCGCCAATGACCAGCACCTTGCCGTTGGGCAGCAGCGTCGCCGTATGGGAGTACCGTGCCGTGAGCATGTGCCCGGAAGGCGTCCACACGGCCACCGGGTCGGGATCCGTGGACGTGCCCGCGTCCGGTGTACCCGAGCCCGTGCCCGCGTCCGGTGTACCCGTGCCCGCGTCCGGCGTGCCCGGGCTGCAGTCCACTCCGCTCAGCACCGTGACATGGAAGGTGTGCGAGGCGGTGAACCCGCGGGCGTTGGTGACGGTGGCGGTGATGCGTGGAGGCCCTCCCACCGGCGAGCATGCCGGCGCCTTCCAGAAAACCTCGCTCGAGCTGAGGCTGCTCACTGGAGTTTCCAGCGTGCCGGCGCTCGCGGTCCACGAGAAGCCGAGGGCGCTGCCATCCCCATCCTCGGCCAGCACCCGGAGCAGGGCGGAACTGCCACCCAGCACCGTCTCGGCGGATTGGTGGGTGAAGACGATGCGCGGCGGGAAGTGGGCCACCGCGCCGCTGCCCACGCACAGGCGGAGAGTGCCCGGGGTGCTGCCCCCCCGCGCATCCGTGACAGTCACCGTGACGGGGCAGTTGCCGCACGGGTCTCCCACCGGCGCGGCGCTTGGAGTGAAGGACGCGGTGGCCGAGGTGGCGTCCGTCCACGTGCCCGCGCAGGTGGAGCTCCACGAGTAGGACAGCGCATCCGACTCGGCATCCACCGCCAGCACCGTGAGTAGCGACGTGGTGCCCACGGCCACCGGCGAGCGCGACGTGGTGATGCGCTGCACCGTGGGCGAGCTGTTGAAGGACACGTGCACGCTGGCGTTGCCGTAGCCCGCGCCGGGAGCCGTGTCGGTGACGGTAATGTCCACGCTGATGGAGGCCGACGCGCCCCGCGAGTCCGTCACCGTCACCGTCAGGGTCACCACTCCCGCCGTCGCGGGCGCCGTCCACACCGTGGACGCCGCGGTGCTCGTGCTGAAACCACCGCCAGTGGCCGTCCAGGCAAGGGAGAGGGTGTCGGTGGCATCCGGATCGTGCGCCGTGGCGCTCAGGTTGATGCGGCCTCCCGGCAGTACCTTGCTCGACGAGGCGACCAGCGAGTCGATGCAGGGCGCCGTGTTGTCGAAACCACCGCCGCCATCCACCGACTGCAGCGTGAGGGCCACCACCTGCGTCACCCCCTCATTGATGGTGACCCCCGTGGCCTGGCCGCGGAAGCGCAGCACTCCGGCCGCGTCGAAAGCCTCGGCCGTGAAGGTGCGGTCCGGACCCGCGGGGATGCGGTACATGGTCCCGCTCCACACCTCGCTCGTGCGCGTGAGCCAGACGGTGTTCGCCGCCACGTCCGCCGCCGTGAGCGTGACCGCCAACCGCGTCACGTTGTCTCCCGTGAGCGCTTGCGGCACGGAACCCACGAACTGCACGTCCCCCGTTGGCAGCTCCTGCTCGGGTATTGGCTGGGTGCAGCCCGCGGCCAGGAGCAGGCCCGATACGAGCCAGAGCATCGTCTGGCGAATCGCCTTGTGTTGCATGGTTACACTCCGTCGAGAAAGCGCCACCACACGTCAACGCAGTGGCCGGCAGAGCGTAAGGGTGAATCTCCATCCTCCCATGAAAATGATCGCCGTCCGGAGACGGTGTCCCGTACGCCTCGGCGTCTTCTTGCGATGCTCCACGGCGTAGCCCGAGAAGCTCATATCCTCGCGCTGTTCCTCCAAGCGCCCGCTTCCCGATAAGCTGCCGCGGCATGCAGCACCCGGCCCGTTCCAACCACGAGGTGACGTGACATGTGGCTCGCGCTCGCACTCACGCTCCTTCTCGCCGCCGTCATCTCCGGGCTCATCGCGTGGTGGCTCCGCCCGAAACCGGCCCCCTGCCAGCCCCAGCAGTACGACGCCGCGCCCCAGCCGGGAACGTTCGCCGTGCGGGCCCTCGAGTCGATGCCGCCCATCGCTCGCGACACGCCCGTCCTCGAGGCCCAACCCCCTGAATGGCGCGAGGCCATGGCGCAGGCGGGCCTCCGGCTGCGCCGCGCCGGGGTGCGCCACGTCGTCTTCGTGCACGGCACCTTCGTCGGCCATGACCCCACCCTGCTGCTCTCCGCGCTCGAGGGGCCCCTCTCCGCGCTGGGCCCGGGGCTCATGCCTTCCCTGCAACGCCTCTCCAAGCTCCCGAGCGATCGCGTCCTGCGCGATCTCGGCAACTACACCCCCGAGTACGTCTCCCTCTTCCAGAAGGCGCTGGGCGCCGACATCCCCACCACGCGCTTCGTCTGGTCCTCGGCCAACAACCACGTCGCCCGCCTGCGCGCCGCCGTGGACCTGCTGCGCCTCCTGGCCACCTCGGACCTCGGGCGCAAGCGGGCGCTGCTCCTCGGGCACAGCCACGGCGGCCAGGTGCTCGCCCTGCTCACACAGCTCGTCTACCCGGCGCGGACCGCGGAGGCCCTCTGGCAGGCCGTGCGCGACGCGGGCGAGCCCACCGAGGCCCTCCAGGACATGGCGCGCACGGTCGCCCGCGCGAAGCTCGACATCGCCACCTTCGGCATGCCCCCGCGCTATGGCTGGGCCACGGGCCGGCAGTGCCGCCTCCTCCACGTCATCAATCACCGGGGTGCCGAGCCGCGCGGGAGCACCGTCGCCGGCGTCCTCCACACCGAGAACGGTGACTACGTGCACCAGTGGGGCATCGCCGGCTCGGACATCCCGCCGGGCAACGCGAAGGAGCGGGAGCTGGCCGCCCGGCTCGATGCCATCCTCGGCGTGGGCTACGACGTGAAGGCGTGGCTCCAGCACGTGCGCCACGGCGCGCGCGTCCCCCGGGACGGTTTCAGCTACCTCGTCGACTACGGCGACCGGGGCACGGGCGCCCTGCCCAATTGCCTGGCCACCTGCTTCGGCCACGGCGTCTACACGAGCTACGACTCCATGCTCTTCAACGCCCGGCTCCTCGCGGACCATTTCTACCGGTAGCCCCCGGATGAGCCAGCGCTTCCGGGAGGCGCGAAGGCTTCACCCGCCTCCGCGTCCACCCCGAAGCGCGGTCGAGGTCACTCGGCCCAGTAGGTATCGGTCATCACGCTGAAGCCGTTCACGGTGTCGACGAAGATCGCGACGCTGTGCCCGCTCCAGGGATCGTTCGCGTAGCCGAAGTAGCAGCCCTTGAACGAGCGCCCCGCGGTCAGCGCATCGAGGTTCGCCATGCCGGCGGCGATCACGCTGCTGGGGATCTGGTTGTTCCGGTTGGCCGAGGACACCGTGTTGAGGATCTCGTTACGCACCTCGGTGGCGTCGGCCAGGTAGGGCCGGACGCTCGCGCCAGACGGGACGCTGCTCGGCTCGAGCCCGAAGCACTCCAGCCCGCCGTACTGGTAACGGCCGTTGGTCGTCACGACCTGCCACCAGTCGAAGTGGCGCGCCATGGTCGCTCCGCCATGCCCCCAGTCCCCCTTCAGGTTCACCTCGTTGATGAGCGCCTCGAGGGGCCGGCTCAGCGTGGCCGAGTTGCGGATGTTGCGCAGGCCCACATCGCCGATCCCCGCGACATTGGAGATGGCCTGGACCGACGTGAACGGACGCAGGGTGAGGAGGTTCACGGCGCCGTTCCACGCGTCCGGCAGGACGTCATGCAGCTCGCTGTCGCTGATGGTGTTCACCAGCGAGACGATCGCCGCCGCGTCATCGGTGGAGACCGCGAGGCCGTCCAGGACGCCGACGCAGCTCGAGCCGATGAACCCCTGGGCCCGGGCCCCGCCCGCGAGCTGCTCGAGACGGGCCTGACCGACCAGCCGGACCGAGGACACGTCCGCCAGGGACACGAACGGCGAGGACGCGCGCCGGGTGACGAGGTTGGTGACGACGTCGCTCGGCAGGTACGCATCCAGCGTCGCGAACGAGGCCGTGTTCGCGAAGGTGAGGATGCCCTGGCACTCCGGGGGCACGTCCACGTCCGTGCCGGTGAGCCGCGCCTCCTGCTGCGCGATGGGCTCGGAGGACGGCGGGACTTCGCTACCGCCGCAACCTGCGAACAGGCTCACGGCGAGAAAGGCTGGGCCAAGACGACGCATGGGGGGTCTCCTCTTGGGGGAAGAACGACAGGGGGAACCCTCCCATACACCAGATGTCCCCGGATCCGGAACGATCTCGGAAAAAGCTGGAGAGCTGGAGGACCCTGCCCTACCTCGCCTTCAGCCGCACCCACACCCCGTCCTTGGTCCGCATGCTGGTCCCCAGGTGGAGCACGGGCTCGCGTCCGGGCACGGCCGACATCTGGAAGCGCTGGGTGAGGCGCGAGAGGATGAGTTGCGCCTCCATCAGCGAGAAGTCCTTGCCGATGCACAGCCGCTGGCCGGCGCCGAAGGGAATCCACGCATGCTTGTGCCGCCCCTCGGAGCGCGCCGGGGTGAAGCGGTCCGGATCGAAGCGCTCCGGATGCTCCCAGACCGACGGGTTGCGGTGGATGAGATGCGAGAAGGCCACCACCATCCGGCCCGCCGGAATCCGGTAGCCGTCGATCTCGTCCTCCTCCTGCGCCGTGCGGGGCAGCCAGTACGCGGGCGAATACATCCGCAGCGATTCCTGGAACACGTTACGGGTGTGTGACAGCTTGAGCAGATCCGTGAAGACCGCCGTGCGCTGGCCGAGCACCTCATCCACCTCGTCCTTCATCCGCTGGGAGGTTTCCGGATGTTGCGTCAGGAAGTGGAGCGCCCAGGTCAGACCCGCCGCGGTGGTCTCGTACCCGGCGACGAAGAGCGCCACGGCCTCGTCCCGGAGCTGCGTGTCCGTCATCCGCTCGCCGGACTCCGTATCCACCATGTTCAACAGCAGGGAGAGCAGGTTGTCCTCTTCCTCGGCGCCCTTCCGGCCCCGCTCGATGACCTGGAAGACGATCTCATCGAGCGACCGGAGCGCCTGCCGGTAGCGGGCCCGGCCCGGGACCGGCATCCACTCCGGCAGCTTGTTCGTCATCATCCCCATCATCACGTAGTCGATGATGTAGGCCGCATCCTGGCCCACCCGCTCCGCCTCGCTCGTGCTCAACCCGCTGCCGAACATGGCGCGCACGAGCACGTTGATGGTCAGGCGGGACAAGGCCGGGGCCACGTTGAAGGGCTCGCCCGCATTGGCGGCCGCCTCCCACTCCTTGAGGCTCTCGTCGATGGCCGCCGTCATTTTGTCCGTCAGCGTCACCAGCCGCTTGTGGTGGAACGCCGGCTGGACCATGCGCCGCTGCCGCTTCCAGTACTCGCCCTCGCTCACCGGCAACCCGTTGCCCAGGAAGGTCCGCAGCGACTCCCAGATGGGGCCGCCCTTGGCGTAGTTGCGAAGCTGGTCCACCAGGATGTGCTGCGCGTGCCGGGGGTGGCACATGATGATGGCTTCGGTGAAGCCCAGATCCAGGGTGAAGACATCCCCATGCCGCCGCCGTGCCGCCTCCAGGAAGTCGAGGCGATCCTTCAAGAGGGAGGGCAGGGCCCCGACCAGGGGGAAACCCGTCACCCTCGGGGGATCGACGGGAGGCAGGCTCGGGGGCACGTCGGGTGTCTGCTGCTTCAGGGCCGCGGAGTCATTGTGGTTCATGGGCTGTCCCCCCCTTGTCGTGATCTGGAATTGAGCACCGCTCGGGCGCCTGGATCACTGTTGGGACTCCTACAATACCGCAGGAGTCGGCTTGGGAAAACGGGGTTTCACCACCTGGGGGATAGAGTCCGGTGTACGGGGAAGTACGGACTTACGCGGAGTGCTCCTGAGCGGACACACCGTCTCACCCGGACACCGCCACCACGAGGAGCCGCCTACGCATGCCTACATTTTATTCTGGTTCTGGAGCGCGGGGAAGCTCGAGGAGGAAGGTGGCGCCCTGGCCAGGGCCGGGGCTGGTGCACGTGAGCGCACCGCCCATCTCCGCCGCCGCGAGGGCACTGGTGTGCAGCCCGAACCCGTGCCCGTCCTTCTTCGTGGTGAAGCCCTGGGAGAACAGGCGCGGCATGCTCTCCGGAGAGATGCCGATGCCGTTGTCCGTCACCTCGATGCGGAGCTGCTCTCCCGCCATGGACCTGCCAACCCGCAGGGTGAGCTTCTTGTCCTGGCGGCCACTCTCCTGGAGCGCATGCCGCGCGTTGCTCAGCAGGTTGAAGAGGATCTGCAACAACTTGTGCCGATCCACCAGCACCGGCGGCACCTCGGCGTACTCGCGCCGCACCAGGATGCCCTGCTTCTCGAAAGAGAACGCGTTCAGCTTCAGCGCGTCATCCAGCAGCCGCGCCACCTGCACCTGCTCCATCACCCCCATGAAGCGCGCGTTCTCCTGCTGCATGCTCACCACGGACTTCATGTGCTCCACGCTCTCGGTCAGGGCCTGCACCTCCGCCATGAGGGCCTCGCGCTCCTGCACGAGTTGCTCGGAGACGGCGATGACGTAGGAGGGGAGCTGCCGCCCCCGCTCGTCCTCGGTGAGGAAGGTGACCAGGGACGGGAGGTGCGCCTTGAGCAGCTCCGAGGCCCGCGCCAGCCCCAACACGCGCGAGCCGCGCAACCGCTCGCCCACCACCCCCACCGACACGTTCACGCTGTTGAGCGTATTGCCCACGTTGTGCAGCACCCCCGTGGCCACCTCCGCCATGCCCGCGTGGCGCGAGACGTCCAGCAGGTTGCGGTGCAGCTCGGCCAGCCGCGCCTCGGCCTCCTTGCGCTCGGAGATGTCCCGCGCGAAGAACGTCACGCCCACCACCCTCCCCTCCTTGCTCAGCACGGGGCTCGCGGTCGTCTCCAGCGTCCGGGACCGGCCCTCCAGCAGGAACTCCACCTCCGTGCGGCCCCGCTGACCCGTCAACGCCTGCTTGAAGAGCACCAGCAGCGCCCCCCAGGGCGGCCGGGGCACGGGTGGAAAGAGCGGTGCTCCGGGCGGCAGCTCGCCGCCCGTGAGCTGGGAGATGAGCCGGAGCACCGGCTGGTTGGCGGCCACCCGGCGGCCCTCCGTGTCCAGGGACATCACGAAGTCGTCCGTGCTCTCGATGAGGCTGCTGAGCTGGCCCTCGCTCTCGCGCAGCGTCTCCATCGCGCGCTTCAGCGCCGAGTGGGCCTGCTCCCGGGAGGTGCTGTGCAGCCAGAACAGGCTCCAGCCGATCAGCAAGGCCACCACGGTGGAGCTGTTGGTCGCCCAGGCATCCACGTTGGCGAAGAGGGGCCACTTCGAACCGAAGCCCGAGTGGTAGAGCTGGTGGAAGAGCCCCACGCCCAGGCAGGCGATGGCGGTGAAGACGAAGCCCAGGCGCCACCCCAACAGGTAGACGGCCAGCAGGGGAATCAGCATGGCCGTCGCATGCGAGGGGACCCGCAGGTCGTCCGAGATGAGCGTCACCCCCAGGAAGGCGCTCGTCAGGAACACGCACACCAACAGGGCCGGAACCCGGAACGAGTGCAGCGTGCGCACCAGGACCAGCACCAGGACGTAGCTGGCCGTCGCCACGAGCGCCACGACGGCCACCGACCGGCTCTCGTGGATGCTGGAGTACTTGAGACTCACCCAGAAGAGGAGGTTGAGCACCGACATGCCCAACGCGGTGACCACCAGCACCCGGTATTGGCTGAGCTCATCTGGAGGCAGCTCGCGCTGCCTGGGTGTCAGGAACGCATCCACCCCGGCGATGAGCCCTCTGCGTAGGCCTTGAAGCATCTCCTGGGGTTGCCATGTCCGCCGTCTCCCCGTCAATCCGGGGGGGAGGAAACCGGCGGCCTCAGGAGCTGCACGAGAGCGCCGAGCACCCAGGCTTCGAGCGCGCCCAATCGGGACGCTTCGCCGCGTAGGCCTCGCGTCCCGGTTGCTCGTCGAAGGGCCGGCGCATCACGTCCAGCAGCTCGTGCACCCGGGTGTCGTCACCCTGGTGCGCGGCGTCGATGGCCTCCTGCGCGAGCCAGTTGCGCATGACGTACTTCGGATTCACCGCGTCCATCCGCCGTGCGAGCTCCGAGGGGGGCGCCTCTTCACGCCGGGTGCGCTGCCACCACGCCGTCAGCCACTCGAGCACCCGGGCCTCGTGCTCCTCCGGCACCTCCTCGTAGAAGGCGTGGCGCACCACCCGGGGCAACTCGCGGGGAGCCTCCGGCGCCGTCACCACCTGGGACAGCCCGCGGAAGAAGAGCGTCATGTCCGTCTCGTACGCGGCGAGCCACGCGAAACATTCATTCACCAATGCAACGTCGGCCTCGCTCTCCAGGGAGGACAGCCCGAGCTTCGCCGAGAACCGCCGGGCCAGCTCGGCCGAGAAGGTGCGCTGGTACTCGGCCAGCCCTTCCTCGACCAGGGCCTCCTGGGAGTCGAGGAGCGGGAAGAGCGCGATGCCCAGCCGCTGGACGTTCCACAGGCCGATGTTGGGCTGGTTGCCGTAGCGGTAGCGGTGCTCCATGGCATCGGTGGTGTTGGGCGTCCAACCGGGATCGAAGTCCTCCAACCACCCGTAGGGCCCGTAGTCGATGGTGAGGCCGAGGATGGACATGTTGTCGGTGTTCATCACCCCGTGCACGAACCCCACCGCCTGCCAATGCGCCATGAGGCCGGCGGTGCGCCGGGCCACCTCGCGGTAGAAGGCGGCGTAGCTCTCCTTCGAGGGCGCCCCCAGCTCGGGGAAGAAGTTCTTCAGGGTGTAGTCGGCCAACTGCGTGAGCAGCCCCACCTCACCGCGGCTGGTGCAAAGCTCGAAGTTGCCGAAGCGCAGGAAGCTCGGAGCGACGCGGCAGACGATGGCACCGGGCTCGGCCTCGGGATGGCCGTCATAGAACATGTCCCGGATGACCTGATCCCCGGTGGCCACCAACGACAACGCCCGGGTGGTGGGCACGCCCAGGTGGTGCATGGCCTCGCTGCAGAGGAACTCGCGGATGGAGGAGCGCAGCACCGCGCGCCCATCGGCCCGGCGGGAATACGGCGTGCGGCCCGCGCCCTTGAGCTGCAGCTCGTACCGCTTGCCCTCGGGAGCGAGCAGCTCCCCCAGCACGATGGCGCGGCCGTCTCCGAGCTGCCCCGCCCAGTTGCCGAATTGATGCCCTCCGTAGTTGGCCGCGTACGGCACCATGCCCGGCCACAGCGCGTTGCCCGAGAGCACCTGCACGAACTCGGCGGACCGCAGCGTCGCCTCGTCGAGGCCGAGCAGCTCCGCCACCTCTTTCGAGTACGCCACCAGCCGCGGCGCCGACACGGGCGTCGGCTGCACCTTCGACCAGAGTGCGCCGTGGACCTGGCGCGGCCGCGCGTCCTGGAGTGGATCCCCGGGGGTCGACTCGATGAATCGGGACGTGAAATGAGGCATTCGGAATGCATGCCTCCGCTCATCCGGTGATGCAACGAATAGTTTCCGGGCAAGGGAGCGGCTGGTGCCCGGTACCTTCAGCGGGCGGGATCAGTACCCGAGCCGCTCCGCCATGTAGTGGTCGAGCTGCCGGTACCAGGTGGGCCAGTCGTGGGGCATGTCGTGGCCCCAGATGTCCAGGTTGTGGGGGACGCCCCGCTGGTGCAGCAGGTGGCTGAGGTGCTCGGAGTACCCGGGGTTCTCCCACTGGCCGCGGCTCGTCACCAGGTGGATGCGGCTGTGGTGCCGGATGAGGTCCATGCCATGGCCCTCGGGCAGGTTCGGAACGTACGAGACGGGGTTGTTGAAGTAGACGTCGTCGCTCCAGTAGCCGTGGAGGAACTCCCCCTGGAGATCGTAGAAGCCGCCCAGTCCCAGGAGCAGCTCGAACTGGTCCGGGCGCCGGAAGAAGGCGTTGGCGGCGTGGAAGGCCCCGAAGCTGGCCCCCGCGGCGCCGAGGCGCGCGTGGTCATTGCCCAGGCAGCGGCGGATGTGCGGGACGACCTCGTGCTCGATGTACTCCGAGAAGCGCGCCTGGTTGTACGCCTTCTGGTGGATGGGCATGCCGTCGTTCATCCACGCCCAGGGGTTGATGCTGTTGATGCTGAAGATTTGCACACGGCCGGCGAACAGGTGGTGGGCCACGCTCTGGATGAGCCCCATGCGCTCGGCCTCGAGGAAGTCGCCTCCGGCGGTGGGGAAGAGCAGCAGGGCCGGGCCCCAGTGGCCGTAGCGGGCGATGGGCATGTCCATGCCCAGCCGGGGGCTGTACCAACCGAAGAGCTCACGGCGCAGATTCGGATCGACGTGTGACATGAGGGGGCTGATTCCAGAAGAACCCCCCGCTGTAAAGGCGTTTCCTCAGGAGGAGGCGGGCGGAGGAAGGGGGCTCTCGTGGAGGGTGAAGTAGAAGGTGGCGCCCTCCCCCACCCGGCCCTCGCCCCACACGCGGCCCCCGTGGCGGCGGATGATGCGCTGCACGGTGGCCAGTCCCACCCCGTGGCCTTCGAACTCCTGCTGCGTGTGCAGGCGCTGGAAGACACCGAAGAGCTTCTTCTGGTACGCCATGTCGAAGCCCGCCCCGTTGTCCCGGACGAAGTAGAGGCGCCCCGTCCCCTCCCCCGGGAGGGTGCCGAACTCGATCTCCGCCACCGGCCGCTCGCGGGTGAACTTCCAGGCGTTGCCCATCAGGTTCTCCAGCACCAGCCGCAGGAGCTGGTCATCCCCGCGGTCCACCAGCCCGTCCTGGATCTGGAAGCGCAAGGTGCGCCCGGGCTGCCAGCGCTGGAGCTGATCCGCGGTGGAGCGCGCCAGCTCGGACAGGTCCACGTCCACCTCCACGAACTCGGCGCTGTTGACGCGGGAGAGCGCGAGGATGCCGTCGATGAGCTCGTTCATCCGCTGGGACGAGGCCCGGATGCGCTGGATGTAGTCCCGGCCCGTGGCGTCGAGCGTCCGCGCGCAGTCCTCCGTCAGCGCCTGGGTGAAGCTGGTGATGCTGCGCAGCGGAGAGCGCAGATCATGGGCCACCGAGTAGGCGAAGGCCTCCAGCTCGCGGTTGGAGAACTCGAGCTGGGCGGTGCGCTCGGCGATGCGGCGCTCCAGATCCGCGTTGAGCCGGCGCACCCGCTGCTCGTCCTCGCGGCGCCGGGTGATGTCCGTGACCATGGCCAGCGAGCCCAGGTATTGCCCGCTCTCGTCCTGGACGGGGCAGGCGGTGATCAGCGTCCAGATGGGTGAGCCATCCTTGCGCATGAGCCTGAAGTCATCGACGAGGACGGCCAGGCCCTCCTCGCGCTGCGCCTCGAGCTTCTCGTCCGAGCGGGTGTGTTCCTCCTGGTAGATGAACTCGAAGAGATGCCTGCCGAGGATCTCCTCGGGCGTGTAGCCCAGCAGCTCGGCCGCGTACCGGTTGACGTAGGTGGTGCGCCGCTCGGCGTCGATCATCCAGACGCCTTCCTGGGCCGTCTCCACCATGAGCTGGAAGCGCAGCTCGGTGCGGCGCTTCTCGGCCTCGGCCTGCCGTTGGCCGTGGGTGTCGCGCAGGTTCGTGATGGCTCCCAGGATGTTTCCCTGGCTGTCGCGCACGGGCCTGGCCGCCACGCGGCAGTGCCGGCCCTCGGGGTGGACGGCGTTGCGGATGAAGAGGTCCACCGCGGGCGGCTCCTCGCCCTTCAGGGTGCGGTACAGCGGGAGCTGCTCGGAGGGGTATGGCGTCCGCGCATCCGGGTAGAAGAAGCCATACCGCTCGCTCCACCGCTTCGGCTCGGAGTCCGAGAACTCGACGCCGAGGATTCCGCGGGCCGCGCCGTTGGCGTAGACATGGCGGCCCTGGGCGTCGACCACGAACAAGCCCTCGGTGGAGTTGCCGAGGATGGCGCGCAACAGGGGCTCGTGCTGGGCCTGGAAGAGACTTTCGGCCACCTCGTCAGGAGGGATGGCCGGCTTGGACGGGGCGGTCATGGGGGGGCACCTCGGAAATCGTGGGCGAAGATAACCCGAAGAACCACCGGTGTGGTCACACCGGGCGTGGAGGCGGGGCCTCGCTTCCTACCCGCTCCAAGGCACTCTTGAGCTCGGGGAGCGCGTAGGGCTTGGGGAGCAGCACGGCGCCCTCCACGCCGCCGCCCGCGGTGACCACCGAGGTGCCATGGCCCGAGGCGATGATGACGCGCAGTCCGGAATGCTGGCGGACGGCCTCGTGGGCCAGCTCCACTCCGGACTTGCCGGGCAGGCTCACATCCGTGAACAACACGTCGAAGCCATCCGCGCCCAGCGCCGCATGGGCCGCTTCCGCGCTCGCCACGGCCAGCACCCGGTGGCCGAGCACCTCCAGCAGCTCGCAGGCCGAGTCCCGGATGTCCTCGTCGTCCTCCACAAGGAGGATGCGCAGGGAGCCCGTCTTCACGGGGGCGGCCGGGGACGTGCGTGAGGCGAACCGCTGCTGGCGTTGACGGAGGAGCTGGCGGAGCTTCCGGGCGAGATCCTCCCTCCGGTAGGGCTTGCTCAGCAGGCTGACGCCGGGATCCAACCGGCCCCCATGGACGATGGCGTTCTCCGTGTAGCCCGACGTGAACAGCACCTCCAGGTCCGGAAGGAGCACCTTGGCCTGCCGGGCGAGCTCCGGGCTGCGGACCGGGCCCGGCATGACCACGTCGGTGAACAGCAGATCCACGGGCATGCCGCTCTGGATGACGGCCAACGCGCTCTGCCCGTCGGCGGCCTTGAGCACGCGATAGCCGAGCTCCGTCAGCAGCTCCACCACCGTGGCCCGCACCTCGGGATCGTCCTCGACCACCAGGATGGTCTCGGTGCCTCCCTCGATGGGGCCCATCACCACGTCGGAGGGCGCCACCTCGGCCTGGAGCGAGCGCGGGAGGTAGATCTTGATGGTCGTCCCGTGCCCGACCTCGCTGTAGATCTTGACGTGGCCGCCCGTCTGCTTGACGAAGCCGTACACCATGCTCAGGCCCAGTCCGGTGCCGCGGCCCTCCGGCTTGGTCGTGAAGAACGGCTCGAAGGCGCGCTCCATGACCTCCGGCGACATGCCGCTGCCGGTGTCGGAGATGGCCAGCATCACGTAGTGGCCGGGCACGACGTCCTGGTGAAGCAGGGCGTAATGGTCATCGAGCATGGAATTGCCGGCCTCGATGGTCAGCTTGCCCTCCCCCTCCATGGCGTCGCGGGCGTTGATCGCCAGGTTGAGGATGACGTTCTCGAGCTGGTTGGGATCGGCGAGCGTGTTCCAGAGGCCGCCCGCGATGACGGTCTCGATCTCGATGCCCTCGCCCAGGGCGCGCCGCAGCAGATCTCCCATGCCCCGCACCAGCCGGCCCAGATTGATGGCGATGGGCTCCAGCGGCTGCCGCCGCGCGAACGCGAGCAACTGGGCCGCGAGCCGGGCACCGCGCTCGACGGCGCCGACGGCCGTCTCCAGGCGCCGCTGGGCCCGCTCGTTGCCGACGATGTCCCGCTGAAGGAGCTGGAGATTGCCGCCGATGATCTGGAGCAGGTTGTTGAAGTCGTGCGCCACCCCGCCGGTGAGCTTGCCCACGGCCTCCATCTTCTGGGACTGCCGCAAGGCGACCTTGGTCTGGCGCCGCTCGGCCTCGCTCTCCCGGAGGGCCCGGGTGCGCTCGCGGACCAGCTCCTCGAGGTGCTCGCGATGCTTGCGAAGCTCGTCCTGGGCGCGCTTCTGCTCGGTGACGTCGTGGCCCTGGCAGAAGATGCCCGAGACCGTCCCATCGGGCTCGACGACGGGCTGGTACACGAAATCCACGTACGCGTCCGTGAGCGGTGCTCCGGGCTCGCGCTGCACGAAGAGCTGCTGGGCGCGGCCGCCGACCGGCTCTCCCGTCGCGAAGACCCGATCGAGCAGCTCGAAGAAGCCCTGCCCCTCCACCTCGGGAAGGGCCTCGCGGACGGTCTTGCCGAGAATCTCCCGGTGGCCCACGAGCTGGTAGTAGGCCGGGTTGGCCAGCTCGAAGACGTGCGTGCGCCCCCGCAGGAACGCCACGAAGCCCGGCGCCTGCTCGAACAGCCGGCGGAGGAGGCGGCGCTCGTTGTCCAGGAGCTTGTTGGTCTCCTGAACGAGGTGCGCGCGGTGGAGGACGCCCGCCTCCATCCGCTCCAGGGAAGCATCCGGCTCCCGGGCTGCTTCCACGGCCCTCACGGTCTGCTGGAGCCGGTGCAGATCGGTCACGTCCACGGTGTGCTGGAGGATGAAGGCCACCTCACCCCGTTCATCGAGGAGGGGCGTGTGGGTGGCACTCCAGTAGCGCTCCTGGATGGCCACGCCTTCCCCTGTCTGGAGCGGGACGCGGTAGGGAATCAGCGCCAGGGTGTCCGGCTCCCGCGTGGCCAGGACCCGTTCGAGCGACGTCCGCAGCAGGCGGGCGCTGGCGTTGTGGGGATCCGCGGGATCATGGGGGAACGCCTCGAAGACCTGGCGCCCCAGGAAGCTCCTCAAGGCGGCTCGCCGTCACCCGGAGGTAGGCCTCGTTGGCCGCGACGTACCGCAGCTCGCGGTCCAGCAACATGTAGGGGTTGGGGGAGCGCTGGAAGAGCGCCTGGAAATCGATGGTGTCGGACATGGTTGAGCGCGCCTCGGCCGCGAGACGCTAGCTGCACCAACAATCACAGGTCGGAGATTCCATCTTCTATGTTGTGCACCCCATATGAGGAGAAGTTCACAGCGCTAGAGGGGCCCCTTGGACCCCTGCCACCGCGTGCCCCTCGGGGTGTTCGTCCCCTCAGCGGCCGTGCCTTCGGGCGCTCCAGGCCCGGCCGCCGAGGCTCACGCCGGGGCTACCGGCCGACGTCGAACTCACCCGCGCGCAGCAGGCCGTCGATGGCGGGCGTCACCTCGGCGGCGGCCAGCTCGGAGGCGCGGACCGCCGGCATGCGGATGTCCAGGCCCCTGGCGAGGCGGTGGTACAGGGTGTTGGTGCCCAGCGAGTAGAGCTGCAAGCCGCGCAGCGAGTAGGTGCCGTCGAGCTTGGACAGGCCCGCGTGGCCCGCCTCGAAGCGCAGCGTCAGGGTGTGCGTGCCCGCGCCGAGCAGGTCCGTCACCTGCGCCTCGGCCACCGGCCGCTCCACGCCCTGGGCATCCGTCGCCACGAGCGTGCCCGTCACCTCGTACCGGTCGAGCGCCTGGCTCTCGAGCACCACGTCCAGCTCGAGCGCCGTCACCTTGCCGCCCGCCTCACGCACCAGCCGCGTCTTGCCCGCCGAGGCGATGCGCGCCGTGGGCACCGCGAAGCCGAACGCCGTCTGCCCCAGCCGGTCGAAGTCCTGCCCACCGGCGTTGCCCACCGCGCGCACTTCCAGCACCCACGCGCCCGGCTCGTCGCGCTCGTCCATCACGCGCGACACCATGGCGCGGTGCTCGTTGCCCGCCTTCACCACGGGCACCGTGCGGACGCGCTCGAAGCGCGGGTTGTACAGCGAGGCCTCGTAGCGCACGTGCTTCACCGGCTCCGCCGACGTCACGCCCACCGTCACGTAGCCGTCGCTGCCCGGGAAGAGCTGCATCGCCGAGGCCGTGAGCGACAGCTCGATGGACGAGGAGGGCTCGCGCACCTCGATGGCCAGGCCCAGCGCGGCCGCCTTGCCGCCCACCTTCACCTTGTAGAGGCCGCGGGTGTTCTTGGCGTCCATGCGCAGCAGGGAGATGGGCCGGGAGATACCCTCGGCCTTCATGCGCTCGGCGTCCATGCCCAGCGCGGCGTGGGCCGCGCGCGACGCCCGCTGATCCGCCCGGAGGCCCTGGGGATCGAAGAGCGCCACGTCGTGCAGCGCCTCCTCGCCCAGCTTGGGGTTGTTGCTCTTGGGGATGAACATCACCCACGCCTCCTCGGGCGCGGTGATGGGGAGCTGGACTTCCGTGGGCGCCGAGCCGGGCGCCACGTGCAGCACGGTGGACTTGGAGCGGCGCGTCTCGGGGGCGAGCGGCGCCGCCAGCGGCTGCTTGGGCGAGGCGGGGTTGGACACGGACACGAGGCCCTTGCCGAGGGCCTCGGTGGCATCGCGCGCGTACAGCTTGCCCGGGGCGACGTCACCCGGGGCGAGCGGGGCGCCCGAGGCGCTGCGCAGGGTGGAGGACACGTGGGGCTCCTGGGTGAAACCCCCGAGGAGGAGGACGGCCAGCGAGAGGCCGGCGGACTGAAGGATGGAACGGTGCAGGGTCATGGTCGTTCTCTCTCTGGGCTTCAGTGAAGCGCCTCGACGACGGAGTAGTTGTGGATGCCGAAGTAGGTGTCCCAGGACAGGGCACCGCAGAAGTTGGAGCCACCCGGGGGCGCCTTCACGCAGTCATTGGAGCCCGTCGCACCGGTGGTGGCGTCGAAGCCGTACTTGGCCACGAGGCACGCGTCGCAGATGCCGTCGCCATGCCACGAGTCGGGGCAGACCTCGTTCCACGTCTGGTAGTAGGCGGGGTTGATGTACGGGTTCCAGCTCGCCGTGCTCGGAATCTTGTAGCTGCTCGAGTAGCCGTAGGCGATGAGGCAGTCGGGCTCGACCTTGCCGTTGTTGAGCTGGGTGGTGGTGCAGCCGTACTTCCAGACCGTGTTGCCGGTCATGTAGTCATAGGCATGGCCGGACGCGTAGTTGTTGCAGGCCTGGCCGGCGGCCGACACGGGCGTCTCGGGGGGGTAGGTCTGCTGCGAGGGCGCGGGAATGGGGGCGTTGGCCACCTTCTGCGCGATGAGGTTGCCGCTGTTGTGGCAGCTCCGGCGCGACTGGTGGTGGTTCAGGCGGCCGTCGTCGATGATGATGTTGCCGAAGTAGCCGGAGCTGTCGTTGCCGATGAAGCCGTCCGTGCCGGCATTGAAGCTGCCCCAGCCGAGCAGCGCCGCCGCCTTGAGGCCGATGGCGTACATGTAGCCACCGCAGTGCGCGTCGCTGGAGAAGAGGTTGGCGTAGACGCGGTTGCCGCGCACCACGGAGATGGGCTTGCCGCCCACCGAGGTGGCGCCATAGGTGCCGCCGAAGGTACCGTTCGAGTTGTACACGCGCATGTTGTCCATGCGCTGCTGCACGACGGCCGGGTTGTTGTAGCTGCCACCGCCGAAGAACTCGACGACGCTGTTGGCGATGTTGAGGAACGAGCCGCTCGTGGTCACCTGGTCCGCCAGCGGCGTGCCCGTCAGGTCCGGCGCCGAGAAGATGACCTGGGAAATCTTGCTGGTGACCTGGTTGACGGCGTAGCCCCTGGCGCTCACCGCACCGGTGTGCGCGAGCATGTAGCGCAGCGGGCTCGAGCCGTTCGAGTGCGTGATGACGGTGTAGCTGGTGATGCCGTTGGCGCTCGCCCACGGGACGATCTGATCCACGATGGAGCCCCAGCTACACTGGCTGAAGCCCGCGCAGCTCGCGCCGGGATAGCCGACGACGAGGTAGGGCCGGCCGTTGCGCATCGTGTCAATGGACTTCTGGGTCCAGTAGCCGGTGGTGGCCGAGCTGCACGGACTGATCGCCGGTGCCATGGACGAAGACGACGCCAGCGGTGGCGTGGGCCTCGCCGCTCACACCGAGCAGCACAGCGCAGGCGGCCACGAGGGCCAGACCTGCGGACCTGGGAAACACGTGCATGGAAAACCTCCTGGAGGCGGGGGGGGAAGGAGCCTCTCACAGTGGTCGGGAACAACAGGTTGTAACAGAAAGACAGGAAGCCTGTCTCCTGAGCGGACAGGCATGAGAACTGGGGAGGAGCCGCCCGGTATGAGATGCTATGCGTCAAAGGCCCGGACCCCCCCTCCTTGGACTCCCTGCTGAAGCTCGGCTTTGTCGCGTTGGTGCTCTCTGTCGGCGTGGTGCGCGCCGCGGAGCCGCCTTCCGTGGAGCAGGTGCGCGCGGAGCTCGACCGGCAGCTGAGTGAGATGGTCAACACTCCTCCGCCGGAGATGAGGCTGCGCTTCATCGGCCTGGATCCCGCGGACTACCGGCTCGTCGAGGTGCACTTCACGCTGGATGGGCAGCCGCTGCAGGCGCCCCCGGTGGAGCAGATCGGCTCGCCCGGGCCGCATGTGCTGTTGACGCGGCAGGTCGAGGACGGCCCGCACACACTGGTGTCCAACGTCGTCTACATGGATGCCTCGTGGAACATGTTCAGCCCGACGTCGGGCCTGCTGTGGAACATGACCTCCACGCTCAACTTCCAGACGCAGCGCGGCCTGCGCGTGGACGTGGCGGCCACCACCGTGCTGGTGCCGGAGGCGAAGGACCCGCGGCTGAAGGTGAAGCTGTCGCACGGCGTGACGATGGAGATGATCGCGGAGCTTCGAGGACGTCGCGCTTCCCGAGTTGCCTCCACCCCCGGCGAAGAAGGCCGCAGCACCGGACGCGGGCGTGGCGCTCGCCCGAGGCACCCCGCCGCCGGAGCCCCCGAAGGCCACGCGCCCGCCGGAGCCTCCACCCGCGGCCACGGCGCAGAAGGCGCGGCTGCTGGTGCGTGCGCTGGCGAGCCGGAAACCCGTGGCGGCCACGATTTCCGTGCGCGGGGCCACCACCCAACAGGTGGCGCTGAAGAAGGGGGCCCGGGCGCCCGTGCAGGTGGAGATGGCACCGGGCGACTACGTCGTGGACATCATCGCCTCCGGCTTCCTCGCGCAGACGCGCCGGGTGAAGCTCGCGGGAGGCAACGCCCAACCGCTGGACTTCGCGCTGGTGCGTGCGCCGAAGAAGAAGCTCGTGAAGGTGAACAACGGCCGGGTGGAGCTGCTCAAGCCCCTGCGCTTCCCCGAGGCCAAGGCGGCTCCGCTGCCGGACCCCAGCCTCCCGCAGCTCGTGGACCTGCTCGTGCGCGCTCCCACGCAGCGCCTCCGCATCGAGGGCCACACCCACAACCAGGAAGGCGACGAGGGCGCGCGCAAGCAGCTCTCCGAGGCCCGGGCCCGCGCGGTGGCGGAGCTGCTCGTGAACGCGGGGGTGGACCCGTCACGGCTCGAAACGGAGGGCCTCGGCGACACCCGGCCGAAGGCGCCCAACTTCACCGCCCGCGGCCGGGAGCTCAACCGGCGCGTGGAGCTGCTGCTGCTCGAGCGTTAGGCCAGCCGGATCAGCGTGAGCACGTAGAGGGCCACCACGGCCATCATCGCCAGCTTCCAGCTCTGGCTGCGGAGGGTGGGCTTGTCCTTCACGTAGAAGACGGCATGGCCGATGCGGAACACGAGGAACAGCACCGCCAGCAGGTTGATGCGCTCGTGGGGGACGCCGGCCAACCAGGACAGGACGACGGCGGCGGCGAACGGAGGGAAGGCCTCGAAGGCATTGAGCTGGGCGAAGTGGGCCCGCCTGTGCCAGCCGGTGAGGCCCTCGTTGTACTCGCGAGGGCTGGGCAGGTAGTCGCCCCTCCGGGTGGAACTGCGCGCCAGCACCGACAACACGAAGGGATGCAGCATGGCGAGCAACACACACAGCACCGCGATGAACATGACGCGCTCCTCCAGAGTCCCTGGACTCTACCGGAGGAGCCTCGTGGCTCCATTTCCATTTTGAACGGCCCTCCCGGTCGATTCGACCGGTGCGGCCGGACGTCACCCACCGCCGTGGGCTCGCGCTCCTCTGAGACGCCGGGGCGGCACCGGCTGGCCCGCCGTTTGCCCTCTTCCGTTCCAACAACCCTCCACACGAGGAACCGGAACCATGAGCCAGCCCCTGAACCTGATGACCCCCGAGGTAAGAGCCAATCCCTACCCGCTGTACGCGGAGCCTCCGGCGCCGGGCGGTATGCCAGGTGGAGCCGGGCGGCATGTGGGCCGTCAGCCGTTACGACGACGTGGTGACCGTCCTGAAGGATCCCCGGCGCTTCTCGTCGGAGGGCCTGGGCCAGAGCTTCCGGCCCCCCTGGTTGGAGCGAAACCCCACGGCGGACTCGCTCGTGATGAAGGATCCGCCGGACCACACGCGCCTGCGGGCCATGGTCAGCCGGGCCTTCAATGGCGCGGCGCTGAGCCGCTTGGAGCCGAGCATCCGCGCCATCGCCGAGGAGCTCGCCGAGTCGGCCGTGCGCCGCCAGGAGGTGGACTTCGTCGCCGAGTTCGCCCTGCCCCTCCCGGCCCGCGTGCTCAACCTCTTCTTCGGCCTGGAGCCCGCCATGGCCCCGCGCCTGAAGCACTGGGCGGATGATCTGGTCAGCATCCCCGCCAGCCAGCCGTCGCCCCAGCGCCAGGAGGAGATCCGCCACAGCCTCCAGGAGATGGAGCACTGCTTCAACGCGCTCATCGAGCAGCGGCGCTCCCATCCCGGAGAGGACGTCGTGAGCGAGCTGCTCCGCGGCGGGCAACTGACCCACGAGGAGCTGTTGAGCTTCCTCTTCGGCCTGGTGCCGGCCGGTGTGGAGACCACCGTGTACCTGCTCGCCAACACGATGGTGGTGCTCTCGGAGCATCCGCGGGAGCTGGAGCGCGTGCGCGAGAACCCCACGCTCATCCCCCGGCTCGTCGACGAGGTCCTCCGCTTCGAGCCTCCGGGACAGAGCAGCCTCCGGCTGACGACGGAGGACGTGGAGCTTCTCCGGCGTCACCATTCCCCGGGGCTCCCTCGTCGTCGCCCTGGTGGGCGCGGCCATGCGGGACGAGAGCCGCTTCCCCCAGGCGGACCGCTTCCTCCTCGAGCGCGAGAGCCAGAGCACCCTCGCCTTCGGCCACGGGCCCCACTACTGCCTGGGGGCGATGCTCGCCCGGATGGAGGCACGCCTCGGCCTGGAAGCGCTCTTCTCCCGCATCCGCGGCTTCTCCCTCCAGCGCGAGGACCTCGACTGGTCGCAGTCGATCATCGCCCGCGGGCCTCGCACCCTGCCGCTCCGCTTGGAACCCATCCCGTAGATGAAGCAGTCAGGGCTGCCTGGCCTGCTCGGGCGAGGGCAGGCCCAGCGCACCGGCGATCTCCGAGAGCTTCGTCTGCACCTTGCGCATGTTCTCCGGCCCCATCCGCAGCAGGTGCTTCTCGGCGCCGCTGAGCGCCTCGAGACGGAGATCCGCATAGGCATAGAGAGCCCCCTTGGGGATGACCTCGACCGGCCCCGTGGGCACCGGAACAAGGGTGAGCCGGCCGATGGCCTGGGAGAGCACCTGGTCGAGGGTCCGTCCCGGGGGAGCAATCTCCGCGTGGGCGGCCTCCAGGAGAGGCTTGAGCTCCCTGATACACCCGCTGCACCCCCTGGGTATTCACCGAGGCGAAGGCACGCGCGATGCCGTCGAAGCGGGCGTAGCTCTCCGGAGCAATCACCGTGCGGGCACCGCGCCGGTTGATACGGAAGCCGCCGCCAGGAGCCAGGAAGGACAACTGGGTACGCGGGCTCCGCCCTTCGGCGACCGCGTTCGTCGCGGAGACGAAACGCCGGGCCAGGTCCTCGGCGGAGAGCCAGCGGAGGAACTCGGCGTCGCTGGAGAGCCCGCGCAGCAGCTCACGCACGCGCGGATCCGTGCCCGAGAGCTGGACCTCGGGCCGCGTGACCGCCGGGGCGGGCGTGCCGGCCTGCGCGACAGGCTCGGCGCGCTCGGCCACGGGCGGCTCGGGCTTGCGCATCAACAGATACCCGCCGACCCCTCCGAGCAGCGCGAGCAGGAGGACGAAGGCCACCAGGAGGGGCCCTCTCAAGGCCCGGGGGCGTCCGGCGGGAGGAAGGGAGGAGTTCGGGTCGTGCGAGGGCGTGGTCATCGGTGTTCCTCGTTGGGATGCGCTGGGATTCGAGCCGGTTGAGCGGTGCTAACGAGCCCCCGCCCGGGCCTGCTCGGATAGACGGAAGGAGAACTCGGCACGGCGGTTCCTCTCCACGGAACCCTCGTCCGCCGGACGCTCCTCGCCGTACGACAGCACGGAGATGCGCTGGGGCTCGACGCCCAGACGCACCAGATAGGTCCGCACCATGTCGGCGCGACGCTGGCCCAGCGCCAGGTTGTACTCGGTGGTCCCCAGCTCGCACGTATGTCCCGACACCGTCACCCGGGCGCCCGGACGCTGGCGCAGCGCCTGTGCGAGGCGCTCCAACCTGTCCTGGTCCTCGGGCGTGAGCGTGGCGGAGTCGAGCGAGAAGTAGACCGGCGCGGCCGCGAGCGCCTCGGACTCCTCGTCCGCGTTGGAACGGGCGTCCTTTCCGGCGTTGGCCGCCGCGGGTGCCGGCGCGGACGCGGCCGGCGCCGTGCTGCTGGGCGTGGGGTGGGTGGTGACGGACTTGGCCGCGCAGCCCGACAGGCCGAGCGCCAGGAGGAGAGACAGCAGGGAGCGGTTCAGGTTCATACCCAGACACATGAGCAAGCTCCGTGCCGCTCTGGCTGTCTCTGGGAAGCATGCGCGCCCCTGGCTCCGGGGCTGGCAAAGCGCACGTCCTAACGTTGCGAAACGCCTCCGTCGGCGCGCTCGCGCCGGTGGATGGTGGAGACATCAATCCCCAACAACTCCGCCGCACGCGTCTTGTTGCCGCCACACCGGGCAACCACCCAGGCGATGTAATCACTCTCCAATTGCCGGAGTGGCACCACCTGCTCCTGCGCCGCCGCCAGCGGATGGGGGTCCGGTGTGCCCGGGGAGGCGTGGATGCGCAGCAGGGAGAGCTCCACGGTGGGCTGGCTGCCGAGCACCACGAGGCGCTCGACGAGGTTCTCCAACTCGCGCACGTTCCCGGGCCACGGCATGCGCCCCAGTTCCGCCACCACTTCCGGGGCCAGCGAGGTGACGGGCGAGCGTGTGTTGCGCGCACGGGCCTGGGCCACGAAGTGCTCGGCCAACATCGGAATGTCCTCCCGGCGCTCGCGCAGCGGGGGAATCCGGAGCGACACGACATTGAGCCGGTAGAAGAGGTCCGCCCGGAAGCGGCCCTCCTTCACCCGGGCCTCCAGCTCCTGGTGGGTGGCCGCGATGATCCGCACATCCACGGTGCGCGCTCCGTCCGCTCCAACGGCCCGCACCTCACCGTCCTCCAGCACCCGCAGGAGCTTCGCCTGGAAGCTCGGGAGGCATGTCCCCTATCTCATCGAGGAACAGCGTGCCGCCGTCGGCCTCGACGAACAGGCCCCGGCGCGCCGTGGTGGCGCCGGTGAAGGCGCCCTTCACGTGGCCGAAGAGCTCACTCTCCAGCAGCGCATGAGGCAGCGCGGTGCAGTTGACCGCCACGAAGGGGCCCTGCCGCCGGAGCCCCTCCGAGTGCAGGGCCCGGGCCACCAATTCCTTTCCGCTCCCGCTCTCGCCGCGCACCAGCACCGCCGCATCCGAATGCGCCACGCGCTCGACGAGCTCGTAGAGCGTCCGCATGGGCGCGCTGCGGCCAATCAGAGAGCCCAGGCGACTCCGGTCCGCCGCCTGGCGCTTGAGCGTCTGGTGTTCGGTGCGCAGGCGCCGCTCCTCCAGCGCCCGCTCGACATAGAGCAGGACCTCATCCAGGCGGAAGGGTTTGGTGAGGTAGTGATAGGCGCCGCGCTTCATCGCCTCCACCGCGCTCTCCACCGCGCCAAAGGCGGTCATCAGCAGCACCGGGAGGCCGGGGTCTATCCTCAACGCCGCCTCGAGCACATCCAGCCCGTCGACGTCCTTCATGCGCAGGTCGCACAGCACGACGTCGTAGAGGCGGGCGCGGAGCTGGGCGATGGCCTCCTCACCGCTGCTCGCCACGTCCACGGTGTAGCCGGCGTCCGTGAGCGGCTCCTTCAGCATTTCACCCATTTCCACGTGGTCATCCACCACGAGGATTCGAGCGTCAGACGGCATGTTGTTCCTCCCAACAAGGGGCCGCCACCGGCCACCGCAGCGTGACGCAGGTGCCCCGGCCCGGCTCGCTGTCGATCTCCACCTGGCCACCGTGATTGCGGACGATCTGCGCCACCATGCTCAGTCCCAGGCCCGTGCCCTGGCCCCGCTTCTTGGTGGTGAAGAAGGGATCGAAGACCTGGTGCAGGTGCTCCGGAGCGATGCCGCAGCCATCGTCCTCGACGCGCAGCTCGAGCATCCCCTGGGCCTCCGGGGTGTCCCCGTCAACCCGTGAGGCGCTCAGCCGCACCTGGCCCCCGGCGCCGCAGGCGTCACAGGCGTTGAGGACGAGGTTGAGGAGCACCTGCTGAAGCTGATCGGCGTTGGCCGCGAGCGCGGGCAGGTGCTCGGGCACCTCGACGTGAAGCCGCACACGCCTGCGCTCCGCCTCGATGTGCATCAACTCCTGCAGACCGTGCACGAGCGGGCCCAGGAAGACCGCACGGGCTTCCGCGGGCTGGAAGCGCGAGAAGTCGAGGAGCTGCCGGATGGTCCGGCTGACCCGGTCGATCTGCTCGATGATGGCGCTGAGGCCCCGGCCCTGCGGGTGCGCCGTGCCTCCCAGCTTCCCCAGCATGTACTCGGCCCGGCCCCGGATGACGCCCAGGGGCGTCCCGATCTCGTGGGCCACGCCCGCGGCGAGGACTCCCACCGTGGCGAGCTTCTCGGCCCGCAGCAGTTGATCCTCCAGCATGCGCACGTTGCTCAGGTCCTCGAGCACCAGCAGGGTGCGCACGTCTTCGTCCCCGTGCTCCAGCGGGACGGCATGGACGTTGTAGTGGCCCTTCTCGTTGAAGAGGCTGAGCGGCTCGGCGTGCAGGCTCCGCACATGTCCGTCCTCGAGCGTGGCCTCCAGCAGGGCGCCGAGCCGCTGCACCACGTGCGCGGGCGCCGACGGAAAGGCCTCGGAGAGTGTGCTTCCCAGCGCCGTGGAGGGCAGCCGGGCCCGGAGGGCCTGGTTCACGGCGCTGATGCGTCCCTCCGCGTTCAGCGCGAGCACGCCCGTGGGGATGTGATCGAGGATCTTCTGGGTCTTCTCGTGAAGGTGCACCAGCCGGGCGGCATGGCGGCGGCTCTCGCGCAGCGCCACGGCACGGCGGTTGGCGAGCACGACATAGGCCCCGAAGGTCACGAGGAAGACGGCCACCAGGAGCGCGGCGAGGGACAGGCGCAGCACCAGGGTGCGCTCATGGGTGCGCAGCGCCCGCGTGGAGGAGAGCGTGGCGACCGCCCAGGAGGCCTCGCTCCGCATGCGGATGGGCTCGAAGGTGGCCACCACGTCGGCCGGGCCCATTCCCAGGCGCTTCGCCTCCGCCTCGCCAATCCGCAGACTCCCGGACTCCCCCGCGCGCATGCGGGAGACCAGCGTTCGCAGACCGGGCACGAGGCCCCCCTCGGCCTGCACCAACCGCTGGTGCCACTCCGCCAGCTCCGGAGCACTCAGGGGAGAGGGGTACCCGTGGAACCCGAGCAGCAGCAACCGGGTGTTCTCGTCCGCCGTGACCAGGCGCAGGGGCGCGAAGAAGGGCTCGGTGTCCACCAGGATGGCGATGGCTCCCGCGCCCCCCGGGGCCTCGCCGGGAATCGGGGTGGCGAAGACCCGCATCCACTTCGAGGTGCCATCCACCACGGGACGCGAGGGGGTGATGAGCCCCGGAGGACCCGCGAGCGCCTGGCGCGCCGTGTCCGCCAGGGCGGTGGTGTGTGCGGCCTCGCGCGGCATGCGCTGGGCCCGGCGATCCACCAGCGTCAGCAGCTCACGTCCATCCGGCCCATAGACGGCGATGGCCCTGTACTGCCCCACCGCTTCCAGCAGGGCGCGGAGCTGCACGGCGATGCTCCTCGGCGGAGCCCGGCTGGGCGAGCAGCTCGCCCGCGAACCGCAGGTCATCTCCGAGATCCTCGAGCGCTTCGGAGACTCCGCGCGTGGCCTCCCGGAGCTGGGCGTGCCGCTCGCGCCCGAACTGCTCCACCAGCGCCTGCCGGTCACGCTGGATGAACCAGACGGCGCCCCCAGCGACGCTGGCCAGGGCCGACAGCAAGAGGAGCAGGGGGACGAGTGAGCGATGCATGAGAGGGTGGCGGGCCCGGCATGACGAAGCGCACAGCCGGAATCCCGTGCTTGCGGCAACGCAAATCCGGTGCCACTCGTTCCCCGTCGCGGACACGCCCGCCCATGCCGGGGTATCACCGCACAGCGCCATGCCGGGCTGGCACTTTGCCAGGGGGCTCCGGCGTCCTCTCCTGGGATGAAAGGTGAGATTGCCCGGAGACCGGGCACACAAGGGAGAGGACGTCAGGTAAAGGAGTTCTCGATGCCCGAGGAGGGGTAGAGGGAGAGATGACGCCAAGCCTGCGAGGACAACGTGCCGGAAGTGCCGTGCTGCTGGGACTGGTGACGCTCGTCACGGCGGGCGAGCTCATCGCCGTCACCACCTGGATGGGGCGAGACAACATGCGCCTGTGGCAGGCCGGCGAGAGCGTTCGCGCGGCGCAGGAGTTGGAGATCGCGCTTCTGCTGCACAGCCGGGAGCGGCGCCTCCTGGAGGTGACGGACGGGCCCGTGCACGCGCGCGCGATGCAGGAGGCCGAAGCACAGGCCCACTTCTGGTTGGAGCAGACTCGGAACCATGTGGGAGGGCCATTCGAGGCCGAGCTCCTCGAGGAAGTGAAGCGGGAGGTCGAGGCGTACTTCACACGAGAGCGGACCAGGAGCGGATCCGGCAGCGAGCTCCCGCGCGGAGCGCCCGACCCGGAACTGGGGGCGATCCTGGAGCTGACCGAGCGCCTCGTGCGCGTCAATGTCACCGATGCACGCAACCGGATGGAGGAGGCACAACTCTGGGACCACCGTGCCAACATCCTCGGCCTTCTCGCCGTCCTGGTGTTGTTGACGGGCGTCGGTGGGGTCATCTGGGCCGAGCGGCGCCTCATCCATCGCCCGGTGGCGCTCATCCAGCGGGCCCTCGTGAGCTTCCAGCTCGGGGCTTCCTGGACGCCAGCGCCCGAGATCGGCGCCCGGGAGCTGCGGGAGATCGCCCATGCCTTCAACGAAATGGTGGCCCGTCTGGAGCGGCAACGGGACACCCAGGTGAACTTCCTGGCGGGAGTGGCCCACGATCTGCGCAACCCCCTCCAAGCCCTGAAGCTGGCCGCGAGCGGGGCGGGCTCCGGGGCAATTCCCCCCGAGCGGGCCCAGCAGCGCCTCGCCATGGTGGAGCGGCAGGTGGAGCGGCTGGGGCGCATGGTGGACGACCTGCTCGATACGACCCGCATCGAGGCCGGACAGTTGGAGCTTCGCCTGGGAGAGCATGACCTCACCGAGCTCGTACGGGAGGCCGTGGAGCTTCACCGGCCCGTGTCCGCCCGGCACACCCTCGAGCTCCAGGTGCCCGGACATTCAACCCCCATCCACTGCGACGCGACGCGAATCTCCCAGGTGCTCAACAACCTGCTGAGCAATGCCATCAAGTACTCGCCCGAAGGGGGAACGGTGCACATCCGCGTCCTACCGGCGGACGGCGGCTACCGCGTCGCGGTGACGGACACGGGAGTGGGCATCCCTTCCGCCGAGAAGGAGAGCATCTTCGAGCCCTTCCGCCGGAGCTCCTCCACCCGAGGCTCCATCCCAGGCGTGGGGCTCGGACTGGCGGTGGCGCGGAAGATCCTCGCGGCCCACGGCGGCTCGCTGGACGTCGAGAGCGAGCCAGGAAGAGGCTCGACGTTCTACGCGAAGTTGCCTGTCAGGCAGTCCAACCCGTCCGCATCCTGAGAGGACTCACGTCTGTACCGCGGTGGGCTCCAACTCGGAGAGCACGCTGATGCGGCTGTAGAGCACCATGCCCACCACGATGAGCGCGGCGCCCACGAAGCTGAACGCGGAGGGCAAAGGCTCGCCCAGGAAGACCACGCCCAGCAGCAGCGCGAAGAGCAGCTCGGTGGCCTGCGTGGCCTCCACGGCGGACAGTCCCACGGGGTTGTTCGCCGTCATCTGCGCGGCGCGGAAGAACAGGGTGGTGGCGATGACCCCCGAGGAGAGCGCCACGCCCGCGGACTGCAGCACCTGTCCCGGCGAGGGCCACCCCACCCGCGCGTAGCCGTAGGCCGCCACGCCCAGCCACAAGGGCAGGCTCCCCAGCGTCATCCCCAGCACGCGCTGGCTGGCATCCAGGGAGACGCCTTCGCGCTCCAGGTGCAACATCACCCTGCGGTTGCCCAGCGGATATGAGACGGCGGCGATCACCACGAAGAGCAGCGCCAGCCAGGCACTCGCTGGCATGGCCAGTTGGAAGTGCCCCAGCTGCATGATCAGCACGCCCACGACGATCAACGAGCCCATCCCCACGGCCTTGAGGGGGATCCGCCGGCGCGCATCCGTGTAGATGAACGGCGAGAGCAGCGGGCCCGCGAGCACCGTGAGCTGGAACGAGCCGGCGATCAGCCACGAGGGCCCGTACTCCGCCGACAGCGTCAGGAACGCATAGAAGACGCCGAAGCCCACGCTGCTCCAGAGCAGCCACTCGCCCGGGTGCCTCCTGAGCTCGGCCCCCAACGGCCGCAACCCGCCATGCAGGGCCACCAACACCGACATGAGGGGCAACATGAGGAAGTACCGCAGCGACGCGCTCCAGGCCCAGAACCCACCCGCCGCCGCCATGTTGCGGTTGAGCACGTAGGTCATGGTGAAGAACAGCGCCGAGGTCAGCCCCAACAGGATCGCCAGCAGGGCCGAGGAGGACTTTTTCATGGGCAGACGTGCACGGTGAGAAGCCTTGGTTATCATGGTTCGCCCCGTTCCAAGGAACCCCCGTGAGTGCCATCCTCGTCCGTCTGGTCTGTGGTCTTCTCTTCGCCGCGATGGCGCTCGGGGTCGTGGTCCACCCCCCGGCCAACCTCTCCCAGGGCCTGGGCATGCTCCTGCCGGCCACGATGCTGCTGAACTACGCCATCAAGGGCCCGCGCCGCTCCATGGTCGCGAAGAAGCCGGCGCCGGCGCCCGCCCCCGCCCCCACCGACTCCGGGTCCGCCCAGAGCTGAGCCTCGGAGCCTTCAGGGACCGCCTGGAGGCAGCACGACCCGCGTGGGCAGGAAGTCCTCCGGACGCTCCACCGTGAGGGCCTCCTCCACCGAGCGGAGGACCCGCCCATCGCGCAGCATCAGTGGGTGGAGGATGACGGGGATGGTGCGCTCCCTCGCTCCGGCCAGCTTGGAGGACCGGGCGGGGATGATCATCAGATCGAACGGCGACCACAGCGTGAAGACCTGGACGTCTCCGAATGGCGCCTCGTCGGCGGCGAGCCCCCGCAGCAGCTCGCTCCCGGGCCGCATGTCGCGTGCGCCGGGGTTGGCACGCAACCAGCCCGTGAGCGTTCCCGCGTGGGGACCGGAGATGGACACGAAGCGGCGCACGAGGTTCCGGCCCTCCAGCCGCTGCAGGTAGTAGCGGCTGACGAGCGCCCCCATGCTGAAGGCCACCACGTCGACCCGCGCACTGCCCGTCCGCGCGCGCAGGCTTCCGGCCGCCTTGGCCACCTGCTCGGCCAGCACGGAGATGGGCTCCGCCCCGTTGTTGGGCTTCAGTTCGACGATCTGCACGTCCTGGAAGCCAGCCCGCGCCAACCCCTCCGCGAGCGGCGCCAGGGTGCGTGCGTCGTCATCGATGCCGTGCACCAGCAGCACGGGCACCCGCCTGGAGGCCTCGCCCGGGGCGGAGACCGTGGAAGGAATGGCGGACGCACGTGCGGAGGCGGAGGTCATGGAGAGAGCTCCGCACGAGCATGTCGCCATCGCCAACAGGCACGCAACCAGGCGCCGCAACGGGAGTGCTCCGCTCTTCATGCCTCGCCTCAGGGATAGCAGAGCGCCATGGGCATCACCGTCATCGGCGCTTCCGAGACGGCATCGAACTCGCGGCAGATCGCCGGCTCCCGGGTGCGGACCTCGGCCTTGACCGGGGGCGCGGCGGGAGGTGGCGCGGCGGCCACGGAAGGAGCTGGGGCCACGGGAGGAGCCGGGGCCGCGGCCACCACGGGCGCGGGCTCCGGGTTGGCGGGCCGAGGCGCCGCACCGCCGGGCCCGAGCAATCCGAGCACCGCGGGGTGGACCCGGGTGGCGAAGTACCGGCCGCCCGCCAACGTGAAGTGCACCCCGTCCTCCATCTTCAACCGCATCGGCTTGCGGAAGCCCTCGACCCTGGCCTCGCGCAGGAGGGCGCCCTTCGCGTCGGTGAAGAACGGCTTCGTCTCGAGGTACGTCGAGGCCTCATGGGCCGACACCACCTCGCGCAGCACACGCCGGATGATGCCCAGCTTGCGCTCGAAGTTCGGCAGCCCGGTGTACGGCAGCTCGACCCAGAGGATCTTCCGGCCGGGCGCTCCGAGCGTGCCCAGGAAGTCCGTGACGCGCTGGCGGTACGCCGCCTCCCACCCGGACTCGCCCCACCGGACCTTCGCCTTGCCCTTCTCGTCCGTGAGCCCCTGCCCGTCGTTGCCGCCCATGATGACGACGACGACATCAGGCCGGTGGCGCTCGACCTCTTCCCGGCCCACCTTCATCCAGTCGAAGAAGTCCGGACGGGCGAGCCCGGTGGAGGACTTCGCCTTCCGCAGGGCGCGCGTCCCCGGTTGATCGTTCAGCAGCTTCTCGAGGTACTCGCCGAAGCTGGTGACGATGAGGCTGTCGCCGAGCAGCAACACGGTCCGGGCCGGAGGGGCTTCCGGCTTCCCGTCCTTGGCAGGGTCGGCCCGCACCAGTCCCGTGGAGAGGACGGCGAGGCACACGAGCACACGAGCGAGGTGAGTCTCCATCTCGCGCCGAAGCTACCGCGCCCGTGCGCGGCTGAGAACAAATCGGCCAGACCCTTCCCTGCCCGCCCGGTGGAGGAAGGAGCGGGCGTCTCACCCCGAGACAGGCGGCACGGCGCCTTCCGGGTGCGAGCCCTCGACCATGAAGAGCATGCGCGTCACGAACCGGAACCCCACCCGCTCGTAGATGCGGCCGGCCTCCTCGGTGATGGTGCTCAGGAAGAGCACGTCCACGCCCCGCGCGAAGGCCTCCTGCACCACCCGCGACGTCAGCGCGGTGCCGAGTCCCCGCTTGCGGAAGCGCTCGAACGTCGCCACTCCGGCGAGCTCGGCGATGCCCTCGGACGGCGGGGTGAACATGCCCACCACGGCCGGCTGTCCCTCCACCTGCCCCATCACCGCCCTGCCCTCCCGGAGCTCCTCCAGCGTCTTGGAGATGTCCTCCTCGGAGGCCTCGTAGGGCTCCTCCGGGGAGAAGGCCCGCCGCGAGGTGTCGCAGTACGTGCGCACCTCCTCGCGCGAGGACCCGGACGTGAGGACCGACAACGAGAGCCCCTCGGGCACCGCGACGGGCGTGAAGCTCTCGCGCGTGCACACCATCAGCCGGGCTTCGGCCTCCTGACGGAAACCGGCGGCGAGCAGCGTGTCCGCCAGCGCTGGTGCCAATTCGGAGACGTACTCGAAGCGGGGCACCCGCCCCCTCTTCTGGAACTCCGCCCGGAGCCGCCGCAGGGGCTCGCTCACGTCCCCCGTGATGGGCCCGTCCGGGATGGCGTAGTTGAAGTAGATGAGCGTGTCGAACGGATGGATGAACACCGTGAAGGGCGGAACCGGAATGGACTCGTAGCGTCCCGCGGCACTGCGGCGCATGTACGACTGCAGGCGTTCGATCGGATTCATCAGGGGGCCTCGGTGAGGGCGAGCACGACGCGGCTCGTTCCCACGTCGACGGGATGGGACACCGTCTTACCCGATGCGCTCGTGGCCTTCACCGTGTAACGCCCCGCCGCCGGGAGATACGTGTGGAACACTCCCGACTCCGGGTGGGCCGTGAAGCGCTCCCCGTTCGGCCACGAGATCTCCTCCACCCCCACCGTGACCGGCCCCTCTGCCCGGAAGGACTCCGGCACCCGCACCGTGAGCGCCGGTCCATCCAGGAAGCGATCCAACAACACCTGCCAGAAGCCTCGCGCGCCCTCCACCATCGGCGCGAGCGGCCGTCTCGGTCCCGGTGACACGAACGGCAGCTCGACCAGGTACGCCAGCGTCCCGAAGCTCCAGTAGAACCAGTCCTGATCCGTCCCCGCCACCGGATAGAGGTGGCGCACGGCCTCGTAGCGCTTGCCTGCCTGCACCGGCGCGACCGCGTCGATCATCGCGGGCGCCACCGCCCACGCCGCCGACGGCTTGGGCTCGCGAGCCCCCTCCACCGTGTACGGCACGAGCAGCCGCGTCGCCGCCGCGTGGTACGACACCATCGCGACGAAGCGCCACGCCTCGCCCAGCTTCATCATCGCCTGCACCTCGGGCTCCGAGCCCGCCGCCGGCCCCCGGAAGAACGGTGAGCGCGGATCCGCGCTGTTGAACCGGTCCTCGACGCTCCCCCACTGGAAGGGATAGTTGCGGTTGAGATCGACGCCGTACTCGTACAGCCCCAGCTCCACCGCCTGCTCGTCCTTGCGCCGGTTCGTCCGCCCCCGCTCGGTGGAGACGTGCCAGTACCCGTGGCTCCCGTCCGGATTCACGAGTGGGACGATGACGACATGGAACGTGCGCAACCAGCGTGCGACCCGCTTGTCGTCCGCGTTCTCCAGCAGCCAGCGCGCCGCATCCAGCGGGAAGCTCGGGAGTCACCACCTCGTTGGCGTGGGTGCCACCGCACAGCAGCATCGCCGGGCGGGAGTGGTCATCCAGCTCCTCGCCGATCAGCAGCGCGAGGATGGGCCGATCCTCGTGCGTGCGGCCAATCTCGATGACACGTGTGAGTTCCGGAGCGCGAGCGGCCAGGGCCCGCATCGCGCGCTCGATGAGCTCGGGATCCTTGATGCCCTCGACGAAGGCCTCGCGCGCGGGGGCCTTGCGAGCCCGCCCCAGGCGCTCCTCGAAGGTGGAGTCCAGGAAGCGGTACGGCACCCCGGGATGCAGGTCGCGCACGCTGACCGGGCTCGCGCGCAGCAGGTGCACGCCGAGCTCGCTGGCGATGTACACGTCCGCGTCCGCCTCGCGCGCGGCGCGGCGAAGGTGACGGCGCAGCTCCGGAGCGAACTTCAGGCCCCGCTCGACGCGCACGAGCCACTCGAGCGTGAGGCCATCGCGTGCCGAGGCCTCCTGCGGCGGAGCATCCGGCACGAAGAGGGACACCCGCACGTCCGCGGGCTGGGTCTTGTGCGCGTACACGCCGAGCGCCCCCCCGGCGAACGCCGCATCGGACCAGACGAGGCTCGCCAGCTCCGCCTTGGTGCGTGCGTCGTACACGTGGACGGCGAAGGCGGGCCCGGCGAGGAAGAGCACGAGCTCGAGCTCCGCCACCTTCGCCAGTCCGGGCACCTTCGCGCGCACGCCGCTGTCATCGGAGCGCGTCCCGTCATACCGCACGAAGCCCACCGTCCCCCGGCGCGCATCCAGGTAGAGGCCATAACCGGTGAGCGCGAACAGGGGCTCGGTCGCGCGCACCTTCGCGTGGAAGAGGATCGCCAGATCGGCTCGGGCCGGATTCTGGATCCTCGCGCGCACGAAGGGCGCCGGAGCCGCGGCCGCTTCCTCCTGGAGGAAGAAGTTGCGGAGCGCTTTCGGCGTGGTGAGGGCGAGCGCATCCCCCTCGGCCTTCCACTCCCCGAGGGTGTGCGCCGGCTTCCACGCGACCGGGTGCTCACCCCGAGGGATGGGGTAGCCCTCACCTCGCGCGAGGCCCGCGGCGAGCAGGACGGCGAGGGCGAGTGCCCCCCCGAGCCTCACGGTCTGGACTCCGCGACCGTCGAGGGCGCCGCCGAGGGCATGCCGATGTAGCTCAGGAAGTCGAGATAGCGCTCGCGCCTGGGCGCTCCCTCCGCGCCATCAGCCGGCTTCTTCGCGAACGCCCCCACCTGCTGGCGGTCCTCCATGAAGCTCCAGACGTTCGCGTACCCCGGAAGGGCCAGGTGCGCCTGCGCATGCAGCCCTCCGTGGATGATGTAGTGCCAGTAGGACTCGGACTTGTGGAACTTGTGGGTGATCAGCGTCCGGAGGATCACGCTGCGCTCATCGAACGGAAGCTGGCGCACGTTCTCCCGGTACTGGGGAGGCAACTGCTTCCACTGCTCCTCGGCGTTGGACGGGTAGTAGACGCGGATGGGCACTCCCACGGCCCGGGCGGCGCGGGCGATGGACGGCAGCGCCTTGTCCGTGAGCATGTTGCCCTTGAGGGTGATGATGCGCCCCTGCTCGAACATCAGCCGCACGTAGCGGTAGTTCTCGTCCGTCTGGAGCCAGCCGAAGCCCCCCGCCCAGCGCGCGGGCAGAAGCTGGCGAGCGTAGTTGGACCAGAGTTGCCGCCGCGCGCGCTCGAACACCCCTCGGATGGCGGCGCGCTCCTCCTTCGGCAGCGACGCCCACTCCTCCTCGATGGCGGCACGCGTCGCCGCCACGCGCTTGTCGGTGAAGGCCGCGACGAAGTCCACGCGCGTCGGCGCCCGCTTCACCACGGCCCGCAGCACGTGGTGGAGCCGCACCACCGTCGGGTCATAGTCGAAGAGCCACGCCCACTGGCTCCGGGCATGCGCGATGTACGAGTAGCCCTGATCCGCCCCGAGCCCGACGTAGCCGCCCCCGACGTTCTTGATGGCATCCCCGAAGAGGTATTGGAGCGCCTCGTTCGACTTGATGTAGCTCATCGGGTCACGGCAATCGACGCGCGCCCTGCCCGGGCGGCCACACAGGGGAATCTGGAAGACGTCCGTGTCCTCGACGACCGCGAGCGCCTTGGCCCGCTCCTCCTCGCTCGGAGGCGTGGGATCCGCCGGCCGGACCGGGGGGTGGGTGAGGAACCGGGGCGGCCAGGCGGAGAGCTGGGCCGAGGACGACGCGCAACGGAAGCTCAACCGGTGGAGCCCGCTCGTGGGACGCTCGCCCCGCCGCCAGGAGCCGCGCAGCATCTCCTCGGGCCAGTACCAGGAGCCGCCCTTGAGCACACGCTGCGTGTAACCCTTGCACGGAGCCGCGCCGTCGCACGGCCCGCGGGGGTTGGCGCGCAGGCAGGCCTCGCCACACGCCTTGTCACAGTCCTTGTAACAGGGCGTCCACCAGTCCTTCACCCACTCGTACCCGTTGCCCGCCATGTCATAGAGGCCATGGGCGCCCGCCGGAAAGCTCCCGGGCGGCCGCGTGGTGTTGCCCGGGCAGCCCTTGTAGTTCGCCTTGTCGCACGAGGGCGCCTCCTCTCCCCACGGGTAGGTCTTCCCCTCGGGCCCCCGGGCGGCCTTCTCCCACTCGGCCTCCGTCGGCAGCCGCTTGCCCGCGAAGACGCAGTACTGGTGCGCCATCTCCCAGGTGATGGGGACGGCCGGCAGCTCGGGCTTCTGGAAACGCGCGTAGTACGCCGGGCGCAGCAGCTTGGGGCAGGCCCCCGCGCGCTCGCAGCGGCTGTAGTCGCCGGCCGTGACCTCCTTCGCATCGAGGTAGAACGTCTCGACGAAGACCGGATGCCGGGGCTTCTCGGCCGCGGTGCGATCGTCCGCACCCACGATCGCGTCTCCGCCCTCGATGCACACCATGCCGGGCGGCGGCGTCTTCTCGCACGGCACCGCCGTCACGAGCCACAACAGGACCAGTTCGAATGCCATCGCGCGCGATGCTACCCGCTGCCCTCCCTCCTCCGCGAGATCTCATCCCCCGAAGTGGGGCCCCTCCCCACCTGAGAAGACATACATGGCTCGCTGTATGGTTTGGCGGAAGGGCACTCGCTCCCCCGCCTGCTGCTTGTCAGCGATTGCATGAGGTGGATGATTGCGCCTCAAAACATGTCAAAAACCAAACACTCTCAGTCCTCCCTCCTCTCCTGTCTCGCGGGAGTCACGCTGTTGCTCACGGGGTGCCTCGCGGGCCCGGAGGAATTCGAACAGACGGAGCTCTCGTCCACCGGTGAGCTCGCCCAGGGGCTCGCCTCGCCCATCACCCTGCCCCTCGAGGTCCTCGGTGCCGAGGGAACCACGAAGACGGTGACGGTCGACGTGACGGCCACGGACGCGAAGCAGCCGCTGCGGCTCTCGATGCAGGTGCACAACCTGAGCTACGCGACCAAGGGCAGCGTCCGCTTCAACTCCGGTGCGTGGCTGCCCCTGAACAACACCACGGTGACGGTGGAGGGGCTCGGGAAGAACTACGGAGGCATTGGCGGGGGCTTCGCCACCCTGAAGCTGCTGCTGAACGTGCCCACCGGGGCGCTCGTGGCCGGCTCGAACCAGCTCTCCTTCCGGTTCAACACCTCGGACGGGCGCTCCATCGGCTACCGGGTGCTGAAGTTCAACCTCCTCCGGGCCGATGGCAGCCGCGTCGTGCCGGACTCCCTCTTCGTGCAGGACAATCCCGCCAACTGGAAGGCGCCGCTCGGCGATGCCACCTCCATCGCCGAGGGCGAGAAGCTCTGGCGCACGAAGCCGTTGTGGCGCTCCTACAAGAACACCACGGCCATCCGGGCCCGGTGCGCGGACTGCCACACCCAGGATGGAAGGGATCTGAAGTATTTCAATTACTCGAACGCCTCCATCATCGAGCGCTCGAAGTTCCATGGCATGACGGACCTGGAGGCGCAGCGGGTCGCCTCGTACATCCGGAGCCTGCCCGTGACCAACCCGGGGCGGCCGTGGAATCCGCCCTACCAGCCCGGGCCGGGGCTCGATTCCAAGCCCGTCGATCAATGGGCGGCGGGTGCCGGAGTGGACGCGGTGCTGGAGCAGAACCGCGGTATGCTGCAGTACATCTTCCCGGCGGGAATCACGAAGGAGGCCATCTCCACGGCGAAGAACCTCAGCGCCCGCGAGGTGCCCATCTTCTTCCAGCTTCCCGACTGGAATCACTGGCTGCCGAGCATCCACCCCAAGGACGCCTGGGGCGATGCCTTCGTCAACAACAGACTCAGCGAGGCCTACAATGGAGAGGGCACCTCGACGCCCTTCGCCACCATGCGCGAGCTGGCCGCGAAGGTGAAGGCGGGCGGCTACACCAACTACCGCAGCGTGCTCTACCACTCCATCAACCAGTGGAACCTGCGCCTCTACGAGTTCCTCTCGCCGAGGTACAACAGCACCACCACGGATCCCGAGTACTCGCGCAAGGTCTACTCCACGGCGCTCTGGCACGTGGTGAAGACGTTCGAGCTCATGCAGGAGTTCGGCCTCGAGGACAAGGCGCGCCTGCTCTACCCGTCCTCACGGGACACCCGGGCGTGGATGGGCAACAGCACCTTCGACACCTCGCCCCACCTGCTCAAGCTTCCGAAGAACAACACGGGCATCAATGACAACAGCCCGTTCATGTTCACGTATTTCTCGATGAGCTGGTACCACCTGTCGCTGGTCCTCTTCAATGGCAACCACGCGGATGGAGCGGACCGCAGCTCCCAGCGGCCCATCGACTGGGGCTATGTGCACGGCTTCATCAAGGAGATGAGCCGGACGCCCGCCGGCACCACGCCCGTGCAGGGACTGCTCACGCTCTACCTGGCCAAGGGGATGCACACCGCGGACAACACGCTCAAGCCCAATGCGCCGTACGGGGCGGGCTGGACCCCGAGGAGCGCGGCGGACCTGAGCCGCTTCGTCGTGCCGGATCTCACCCCGGGCTGGTCCGACATCACCGCCGCGGAGCGCAAGGCCATCCTGGAGGTCTTCCTGTCCAACTGGTGGGACAAGACGCGCCAGTACAGCGTCGACGACTGGAGGAACGGGGGCGGAGCCACCACGACCGAGGTCATCAAGGGCTCCTATGACGGCACCCTGGGCAACCGCATCTACTTCATGCTGCCGCAGTTCAAGTACTACGGGGTGAATCCCACGTTGATCAACACGATCGCCGATTGGGCCAAGACGGTCTGGCCCCAGGGCAACTGGGCCGCTGTCAAGAACGCCACCTGCGTGTCCAAGGGCACGTACATGCGGTGCTCCACCGAGACGTACTGACGGGGGGGATCACCCTTCGTCCGGGAAAGTGCTAGGACGTCGGCCTTCATGAGCGAACCGAACGTCCTAGCGGGCCCGCGCCGCGCCACGCTGGCCTTCATCTTCGTCACCGTCCTGCTCGACATCCTGGCCATGGGGATGATCATCCCCGTGTTGCCGAAGATCGTCGTCTCCATGATGGACGGGGATACCGCGCGCGCCGCGGCGGTCTTCGGTCTGTTCTCCACGGCCTGGGCGTTGATGCAGTTCGTCTTCTCGCCGGTGCTCGGCGCGCTCTCGGATCGCTACGGCCGGCGGCCGGTCATCCTCCTGTCCAACTTCGGGCTGGGGCTCGACTACATCCTCATGGCGCTGGCGCCGACGCTGGGCTGGCTCTTCGTGGGCCGCGTCATCTCCGGCATCACCTCGGCGAGCATCAGCACGGCCAGCGCCTACATCGCGGACGTGACGCCGCCGGAGAAGCGCGCCGCCAGCTTCGGGCTGCTCGGCGCCGCCTTCGGCGTGGGCTTCGTGCTGGGGCCCGCGCTCGGGGGCGTGCTGGGAGACGTGGATCCCCGCCTGCCCTTCTGGGTGTCGGCGGGCCTGAGTCTGGCCAATGCGATGTATGGCCTGTTCGTCCTGCCGGAGTCCCTGCCTCCCGGGCAGCGCAAGGCCTTCCAGTGGCGGCGTGCCAACCCGGTGGGCGCGTTGAGACTGCTGCGCTCGAACGTCGAGGTGTCCCGGCTGGCGAGCGTCCACTTCCTCTATCAGCTCGCCCACATCGCCCTGCCCAGCGTGTTCGTGCTGTACGGGAGCTACCGCTTCGGTTGGACCGAGCGCACCGTCGGGCTCACCATGGCGGGCGTGGGGCTCAGCTCGCTGATCGTCCAGGGCGGTCTGGTGCGGCCCACCGTGAAGAGGCTCGGTGAGCGGCGCGCCCTGATGCTGGGGCTGTTCTTCGGCGCGGTGGGGTTCATCATCTACGGCCTGGCCCCGACAGGACTCGTGTTCTGGATCGGCGTGCCGGTGATGGCGCTGTGGGGGCTCACCGGCCCCGCGGCCCAGGGGTTGATGTCCAGCCGCATCAGCCCCTCGGAGCAGGGCCAGTTCCAGGGCGCGCTCTCGAGCATCATGGGCATCGCGGGGATGATCGGCCCCGCCATCTTCACCCAGACGTTCGCGTACTTCATCGGCCCGCAGCTCGGCTGGAACCTGCCCGGCGCGCCCTTCCTGCTCGCCGCGCTGCTCCTGGTGTTCGCGATCGGCCTGGCCGGGTGGGCCACGAGCCCGCGCCCGGAGGCGGCTCCCGCGCCCAGCCCCTGAGGCGGATGACTCCGCTCAGGCGGCCGGGGCGGAGGACTTCAACTGGAGGCGCTCCAGCGAGGAGCGTGGAGCGGACGCCTGTCAGGTGAGGAAGGCCGTGTTGAAGAACCGGAAGATGTACAGCGCATCATGGGTGTAGTTCCCGATCGACGGACCCCAGCCGTACAGCACGTTGTTCACACACACCGGGTTGTTGATCGTCGCCGTCACCCCCCACGTATTCGAGATGAGCCACACGGTCCCGGTCGGGGACACCACGAGGTCCATCGAGTCAGGGGAGTTGATGGTGAACGGCTGGTTGCTGCTCTTGCGGTCCGAGAAGAGCTGCGTGGTCGCATAGGACCAGGGAGAGACCTGTGAATCCAGGTTGCCCTGGGCGTTCACCTTCAGCATCCCCTGGCCGGGCCCGAGCTGCGAGGACGTCGCGTAGCCCACCGCGCCACTTCCCTGCATCGACACGTACGAGAAGCCCACCGCCGCACCGGACTGCTGCGCATGCTGGAAATAGGGCGCCAGGAACGCCTGGCAATTCGCCTTCGCGGCACCCGCGAACAGAGACACCACCAGGCAGCACGCTCCCACCAGACCCGAACGAAGAACCGACATTGTCCAAACCCCTTTCAAAAGGTGGCGGCAAGGAGCCAGAACAGACAATCAAAATCAAACTGTTTCGGTATGAACACAAAATTCCCCACCAGCACCAGCCCAACACACTGGTGACGAATGATAAGGGGAAACCCTCACACCGGCCTGATAGCGGATTTCCACGATAGGGATTACGAGCGGAGGAAGCACACCACGCTTCGGCTCCAGGGGGCTCAGGTCTCGTGCAGGACGCGGCCTTCCATGCCGCCCGCCACGGTGATGACCTCGCCCGTCACGTGGCCGGAGATGCGGTCGGACGCCAGCGTCACCACCACCCGCGCCACGTCCTCGGGACGGCCCACCTTGCGCAGCGGCATGGTCCGCGTCACCCGGTTGATGAACGCCGGGTTCTCCAGCTTGTCCTTGTGGCGCTCCACCGCCGTCCACCCGGGGCACACCGTGTTCACCCGGCCCATCGGCGCGATGCGGGTGATCTCGTTCTTCAAGCTCTTGAGGAAGCCGCTCGCCAGCGCGCCCTTGGCCGCCGCGTAGTCCGAGTGCCCCGCCTCACCGAACAGCCCCGCCGTCGAGGCGATGATGATGATGTTCCCCGTGCCCGTCTTCTCCACATGGCGCAGGAAGGCGCGGCAGCTCAGGAAGACGCTGTCCAGGTTCTCCGCCAGCGTCCGGCGCCAGCGCTCCAGCGACATCTGCCACACGCCCTCGTCCGGCGGCGGCCACACGCCCGCGTTCGCCACCAGCACGTCCAGCCGGCCCAGCTCCTTCACCGCCGCGGGCACCATCGCGTCCACGTCGGCCTCGGACGTCAGGTCCGCCCTCACCGCCGTGCCGCCCAGCTCCTTCGCCAGCGCCTGGGCCTTGTCCGCGCTCTGGTGGTAGTGCACCGCCACCTTCGCTCCCTCCTCCGCGAAGGCCCGCACCACCGCGCTCCCAATCCCGCCCGCCCCGCCCGTGACGAGGATTCCCTTGCCTCGAAGATCCGTATCCATGGGGCTGCCCTCTAGCAGAGGGGGTGGGGGTTGCGTCCAGGCGGGGTAGATCAAGGCACTTTCCAAGCAGGCGCCGCCCGGCCATGGTTCGCGCGTCCATGAGCTTCTCGCCGCCTGTCACCCCGTCTTCCGAGATCACCACCGTCCTGCGCGAGCGCGGCTATGCCGTCCTCAGCCGCTCGGGCCTGTGCGAGTTGGTGGGCACCCCCGCCGCCGCGCTCGAGGCCCTGCGCCCCACCTGGGACGGTCTGCTCCCCGACGCCTACCTGCGCGACGGCGGCCGCTATCGCTCCCGCCGGCACTCGTGTTTCGTCGTCGAGGGCGCCGACGTCCGCCCGGTGCCGCACCGCGCGCACTGGCAGCCCGTCGAGTACAACGCGCTGCACGGTGGCCTGGAGCGCTGGTTCGAGCCGATCACTCCCGCGGTGGTCGAGCAGCCCGTCTGGTCACAGTTGCTGCGCGGACTCGCCGCGTGCTGCTCCGCCCTCAAGGGGGCCCAGCCGTGGTTCGTCGAGGCCCATCAGTTCCGCATCGACACCACGGACGGCATCGGCCGGCCCACTCCCGAGGGCGCGCATCGCGATGGCGTGGACTTCGTCGCCGTGCTGCTCGTCGGCCGCGAGGGCATCAAGGGTGGAGAGACCCGCGTGTTCGACGCCGCGGGACCGCATGGCCTCCGCTTCACCCTCACCGAGCCCTGGTCCGCTCTGCTGCTCGATGACGAACGGGTGATTCACGAGAGCACCCCGATCCAACCCCTGGGCGACCAGGGGCACCGGGACACCTTGGTGCTGACCTTCCGCTCCAAGGGGTTCCAGGGGCCCACGGCTTCAGGGGGGTGAACGGATTCAACCCGAGGGCTCTCTACCCTCACCCCGTCCCTCTCCCAGAGGGAGAGGGGATATGGGCGAGGTCTGGTACTTGGGTTACGCGGCGTCGAGACGCAGGAGCTTGCGGGCTTCCTGCGGCGTCGCCAGCGTCCGGCCCTTCGCCTTCGCCCGCTTCGCCGCCTCGGCCACCAGCTCCCAGTTGCCCTTCGCCAGCACGCCCTTGGACACGTAGATGTTGTCCTCGAGCCCCACTCGCGCGTTACCGCCCCGCTCCGCCGCCAGCTCCACGAACGGCAACTGGTGCCGCCCCACCCCCGCCACCGTCCACGTGCTCCCCTCCGGCAAGGACTTGATCATGAAGTCCAGGGCGTCCTCGCGCGCCGTCAGCGCCCCAGGCACTCCCAGCACGAAATCGAAGTGGCCCGGCAACTCCGCCACCCCCTCCTTCGCCAGCGCCCTCGCCTCGTCCACCATCCCCACGTCGAAGCACTCGAACTCCGGCCGCAGGCCCAGGGCCTTGATCCGCCTCGCGATGTCCCGCACCAGCGGCCTCGGGTTCCAGAACACCTCGTCCCCGAAGTTCACCGTCCCCGTCGTCAGCGTCGCCATGTCCGGCCGGTCCTCGCCCGTCAGGCGCAGCCCGCCGCACCGCTCGTCCACGTTCATCCCCACCGCTCCGCCCGTGGACACCTGGATGAGGATGTCCGTCCGCTTGCGGATGGCCCGGATCGCCGCGCGGAACAGCTCCGTGTCCTGCGACGGCTTGCCGTCCGGCGTGCGCACGTGCAGGTGCACCATCGCCGCTCCCGCATCCCGGCACTTCGCCGCGTCCTCGGCGATCTCCTCCGCCGAGATGGGCAGGTACGGCGTCTGCTCGCGCGTCGTCTCCGCCCCCACCATCGCCGCGGTAATGACCATGGGGTTGCTCATCGCTGGCCTCGCTGTTTGTCCTTCGGCACCACGCACGTCCCGCTCGCCCGGCACACCACCACCGGCTCCGCCAACACGTCCGCCGCCGAGTCGTTCACGTCCGGCCTCGGGCGGATCACCTTGCGCGCCTCGAAGCGCATCTTCCGCGACGTGTTGCCCGTCTGGATGATCTCCCCCTCCGCCTCGATGAAGTCCCCGGCGTACACCGGCGCGAGGAACTCCACCGAGTCGTAGGCGCGGAACAGGCCCTCGTCCCCGTCCAGGCGGATGCACAGCTCGGTGGCCACGTCGCCGAACAGCCCCAGCATCCGCGCCCCGTCCACCAGGTTCCCACCGTAGTGGGCGTCGTGGCTGCTCATGCGCAGCCGGATGATCGCCTTCACGTTGCTCACTTGGGCTCCCCCTCCCAGTGCACGTTCTTGTCCTCCTTGCCTTCCTTCTGGAGGACCTGGTGCACGATGTAGTTGGCCACGTCCGAGGGCTTCGTCCCGGGGCCGAAGCCCACGTCGAAGCCCAGCTCCAGCGCCAGCTTCAAGTCCACGCGCGGCCCGCCCAGCAGCAGCAGCGTCTTGCCGTGGATGCCCGCGGCCTTCGCGGCCTCGATGAACTGGCGCGAGTTGTCCTTGTGCACGTCCCGCTGCGTCACCACCTGCGACACGAGGATGGCGTCCGCGTTGCGCGCCATGGCCCGTTTGATGAGTTCCTCGTTGGGCACCTGGCTGCCCAGGTTGAAGGCCTCGAACCAGGGGTAGCGCTCCAGGCCGTAATCGCCCGCGTACCCCTTCATGTTGAGGATGGCGTCGATTCCCACCGTGTGCGTGTCCGTGCCCGTGCACGCACCGAACACGACGATCCGCCGGCCCACCTTCTCCTTGATGAGCGCGTTGAGATCATCGAACCCCATCTTCTTCACCACCACTTCTGGGACGTCGATCTCCGCGTAGTCCAGCGAGTGCTGCGTGCGCGCGTACACGATGAAGAAGGTGTACGTGTCGGCGGCGCGCTCGGCGGCGGCCACCTTCACGTCGGAGAACCCCATCTTCCTCGCGAACACCGCCGCGGCTTCCTTCGCCTTCTCCGACAACGGCACCGGCAGCGTGAACGAGAGCTGCACCACGCCGTCATCACGGCGGTCACCATAGGGGCGGATGATCTGCTTCGTCGGCTTCGTCGCCATGGCCGTTACTTCCCCTTCCTGGCCGAGGACTTCGCGTACGCGACGCTGCCGGCCACCTTCTCCGCGAGCGTCTCGAAGCGGTCCTTCTTCTTCGCATCCATGTGGAAGACGAGCGACCAGGTGGTCTTCCCGTCACAGCCCACGTACGTCACCGTCTGCACCGACTCCGCGCCGTCCGGCGTGGTGTCCGAGTCCACGCGGCGCGCCGCCGGAGCCTTGCCCAGCTTGAGCTGCTTCCAGCCCTGCTCGCTCCCCATGGCGGTGAGGATCTTCTCCAGGCACTTCCGCGGATTCATCCCCGCCGTCTGCACCGAGCCCACGTCCAGCAGCAGGTACGCGTCCCCCGTGGGATCATCGAAGCGCTGGGTACCGTCCGCCTCGGACTGCTGCCACTCGGAGGGCACCTTCAGCGCGAGCGTCTTCACCTCGTACTTCGTCAGCTCCGCCGCCGGCTCCCCGGCCGCGAGCACCATCACCAGCAATGAGCCGAGCATCATGGCGCCTCCAGCAGATCCTGGAACGGGTTGAAGTAGTCCGGCGCCTTCTCCAGCACGCCATCCAGCCCCTTGCCGCCCGTCTCCGCGCGCTTCACGTCGCCGAAGTGGCCCCGGCCGATGGCCGCCACCATGCCGTCCTTCTGGCACTCCTCCAGCAGCTTGAGCGCGTTGCCGAACACCTCACGCGCGCGGTTGGCGATCTTCCCGTCCTCGCGCACGGTGAACTCCTCGTCGATGCCCGCCGCCGCGCGGTGGATGTAGCTGGCCGCCTTGAGCGCCACGTACCGGTCCGCCAGCAGCGGCGTGTGCATGGCCTCCGTCATCATCCCAAGGAGCTGGATGCCCTGCCGCGTCCAGATGGCCACCAGGTCCGCCATCACGTCGTACGCGTGGCTGAAGAAGATGTCCGTCTCCTTGTGCTTGGTGGGCGGCATGTACTTCAGCGGCGCGTTGGGGAAGCACCGGCGCACCAGCATCGCCTGCGACAGCTCCAGCAGCAGCGTGTCCGCCCGGTACGGGTCGATCTCGTACGAGTGCCCCAGCCCGAGCTGCCAGTCCTTCAGGCCCGCGCGCTTGGCGAAGCTCTCGTTGATGAACTGGCTGGCGATGACGGTGTGCGCCGCGTCGTACGCGTCCGCCGTGGTGATGTAGTTGTCCTCGCCGGTGTTGATGATGATGCCGGCCTGGGCGCAGATGCGGCGGCTGAAGTACTGGTCGATGAAGGTGCGCCGCATGTTGATGTCGCGGAACAGGATTCCGTACATCGCGTCGTTGAGCAGCATGTCCAGCCGCTCGTAGGCCGCGGCGAAGGCGATCTCCGCCATGCACAGGCCCGACGAGTAGTTGGTGAGCTGGATGTAGCGCCCGAGCTTGCGGCCCTCGTCGTCCAGGGCCTCGCGCATGATGCGGAAGTTCTCCTGGGTGGCGTACGTGCCGCCGTAGCCCTCGGTGGTGGCGCCGTGGGGCACGTAGTCCAGCAGCGACTGCGCCGTGGAGCGGATGACGGCGATGATGTCCGCGCCCGCCTGCGCCGCCGCACGGGCCTGATCCACGTCGTCGTAGATGTTGCCCGTGGCGACGATCACGTACTTGTGCGGCGCCGCCCCACTGCCCAGCTCCTTGCGCAACGCGTCACGCTGGGCGATGCGGGACTTGAAGTCGTCCATGGCGGACCGGGCCTCGGCGCGCACCTCGTCGCGGAGGTTCTGCTCCATCTCCGGGGAGAGGGGCCCCAGCTTCTCCGCTGGCAGCGCGGTCAGCCGCTCCACGGCCTCCATGGGGCTGCGCGCGCCCATCTGCAGGGCCCGGCCGTACCAGTACGCCGCGCCCTTGTTGAGGACTCCGGCCGCCTTCAGCCGGTCGACCATCAAGTTGGCGAGCGGCACGCCTCCGGCTCCCGCGTCGGAGATGCCGAAGAAACGCAGCACGGTGCGCTCGACAGAGACAGTGGTGTTGCGGCGGATGAGCTCGAAAATGGGCTCGGTGATGTCTTCCGCCAGCTTTCGCGCACGAGCGATCTGCGCGTCATCGATGAACGGACCTGGCATGGTGGCACCTTACTATACGTAACGCGTTTCGAAGAGGCGGCGCAGGGCCGGCTCGGCGCGCAGCAGCTCCAGGGTGAAGTCCGCATGCCCGGGCACGTAGCCGCTGCCCACCACCATGGTCACGTCCTTGCCCACACCCTCGGCGCCCAGCGCCGCCGCGGTGAAGCTCGTGGCCATGGAGAACAGGATGACCGTGCCGCCGTCCTTCGCGCTGAGGATGGAGGCCATCTCCGTATTCCCCACCGAGGCGCAGTTGATCACCAGGTCACACATCGCGCCCTCGGTGGCCCGGGACACCGCTTCCATGGTGTCCACGGCCTGGGTGGCATCCACCTTGAGGCCCACGTCGCACAGCCCGATGCCCTTCAGGGTGTCGAGCGCCTGCTCGGAGATATCGAGAGCCAGCAGCCGGCCCTGGCCCTTCAGGCTGCGCCGCGCCTGCGCGAGGCACAGCGCGCCGCTCTTGCCCGAGCCCAGCACCGCCACCGTCATGCCCGGACGCAGCCACCGGGACACCAGGGCCGGCGCGCCCGCCACGTCCAACGCCGCCAGCGCCAGCATGTCCGGCATGTCCGTGGGCAGCTTCGCGTAGAGGCCCGAGGCGAAGAGGATGGCATGGCCGCGGATGTCCACCCGGTCGATGGACGGGTGCACGGCCTTCACCTCGTCGATGACGAGCGGCGTCAGGCTGAGGCTCACCAGCGTGGCGATGCGGTCGCCCGGCTGGAAGCTCGCCGCGCGCCGGGTGCTTCGGGCCGATCTCCTTCACCCGCCCGATGAGCATGCCGCCCGAGCCCGTCACCGGGTTCTGCATCTTGCCGCGCTCGCGGACGATCTCCTGCACCCGGGCGGCGATGCGCGCCGGCTCCGTGCCCACCTCGTCCTTGATCTGCTTGAAGGAGGCCGCGTCGATGTTGAGGCTCTCCACGTCGATGAGGAGCTCGGCCTCCCGGCAGGGCAGCGAGGGTTCGAGCTTGCGCGCCCGTTGGGGCAACACGCCCTTCTCCCCCACGACGCGGGACAATCCGTAACGGTCGATGCTCATGGCGTCTCCAGAGACCGCGGGTGGGTACGACTCCCACCCGCTCGAATACACGCCTAGCGTGTACCCGGGGGAACGTTGGAGCGCCAGAGGCAACGTGACACGGCCGCGACAACGCCCCGCGTCATCGCGCCCCTGTTTCCAGGGAGTGAGAAAGCGCGTCCCGGGACTACTCGCTCGCGAGCCGCGGGCCGATGACCGACAGCGAGCGCTCGAAGCGGTAGTTGACGCCGGTGTGCCCGTCCTCGAACTCCTCGTGGAGGGGCTCCACCCCGCCATTCTTGAGGTCCTCGGCCATCATCCGGGCGCCCCAGCGCAGGTTGAACTCGTCGCGCGAGCCGCAGTCGATGAAGACGGTCTTCAGCTTGCGGAACGCGTCCAGGAACTTGGGCACGAAGCGCACGGGGTCATGCACCAGCCAGCGGTTCCACACGTCCAGCCGCATCCGGCCCGTCTGCGCGTCGAAGGGCAGCTCCAGGTTGAGCGGCTCGCCCTTCTTCGGCGAGTACGCCGCCGCCATGGCCACCACGTTGATGACGCTGAAGTCCTCGCCGCGCGCCTTGGTCTCGCGGGCGCGCCGGGTGAAGTCCTGGTACCACGCCTCCAGTCCGCCCGCCTTGAGCAGCGCCGAGGCCGCCTTGGGGAGATCCGGCAGGTAGCAGTACTCGAAGTAGGAGTCCGGCGACTGCGCGCTCAGGTGCGAGAAGATCTCCGGGTGGTAGCGGCCCATCACCAGCGCGCCGTACCCGCCCGAGCTGTGCCCCACCACCGCGCGAGCCGCCGCCTTGGGCAGCGTGCGGTACGTGCGGTCCACGCACCCCACCACGTCCTTGGCCAGGAAGTCCCGGTAGCGGCCGATGGCGTCGCTGTTCACCCACTGGCTGCCGCCCAGCGACGTCCACCCGTCCGGGAACACGCCGATGACCGGAGGAATCGCCCCCGACGCCACCAGCGCGTCCAGCCGCTCGGGCACGCTCACCGAGAACGCGGAGAAGTTCGTCCACGACTTGCCGCTGTTGGAGAACGCGTTGAGGAAGTACACCGCCGGGTAGCGCCGGGTGCCTTCCGCGTAGCCAGGGGGCAGGTACACCAAGAGCTGACGCCGCGCCGGATCTCCCAGCGGGTTGGACTCCAGCGCCGGCGAGTGCATCTCCTGTGTCTCGAGGACTCCCTTCATCGCGTTCCCCCTCCAGGGACCTCCCGGTCAGCCTCGCTGCCCGGGTTGCTTGCCGAAGAACTTCATCACCTGTTGCAGGTCCTCCCACGCCTTCTTCTTCTCCGCCGGTTGGCGCAGCAGATAGGCCGGGTGGAAGGTGGGCATCAGCTTGATGCCCTCGTACTCACGCCAGTTGCCCCGCATCTTCGTGATGGCCGTGGTGTCTCGCAGCAGCGTCTGCGCCGCGAACTTGCCCAGCGCCACGATTACCTTGGGCTGCACCGCCCGAAGCTGCGCACGCAGGAACGGCTCGCACGCCTCCACCTCGTCCGGCTCCGGGTTGCGGTTGCCCGGCGGACGGCACTTCACCACGTTGCAGATGTAGACGTCGTCGCGGCGGTAACCCATCGCCTCGATCATCTTCGTCAGGAGCTGGCCCGCGGCGCCCACGAAGGGCACTCCCTGCGCGTCCTCTTCCGCCCCAGGGCCCTCGCCCACGAAGACCAGCTCCGCGCGCGGGTTGCCCGAGCCAAAGACGATGTTCTTGCGCCCGCTGCACAGCTTGCAGCGTTGGCAGTCGCCCAGCTCCCGGCGGATTTCATCCAGTGTCGGCCGCTCGCCCTCCACCACCCCGGGCAGCGGGCCCGCGGCCGGGCGCGCTTGGACCGGGGCTTCGACGGGCTTCGCCACGGGGGTCTCGCGGCGCGCGGCGGGTGCCGGTTGGGCGGCGGGAGGCGCGGCCACGGCGGGTGCGGCCTTGTTGGCCGTCTGGGCACGCAGACGCGCCATGCCCGCTGCGCGCAACTCGGCGGCCAGGCGTGCGTCTACCTGGAGGAACCGGCCACCGTCCTCCTCCTGCCAGAGGAGGTGGCGGCGCAGATCCTCCAGCACTTCGCTCAACTCCTGCGAGGTCTCGGGGGCTTCGCTCACGATGCCTCTGGGTTTATGGGTCCGGGGGCCCCGGTTCAACCGCCTACCGGGTAGGGCGCCCGTACGCTTACCCCAGGGTCGAGTACGGCGCCATGGTGGAAATCCGTTGGGGGCTGATTGGGGTCCCTAATACCCTCACCCCGACCCTCTCCCAGAGGGTGAGGGAGGAGTGGCTGGGGGGAGGAGGCCCTGGATGAGGTCCAGGATGGACCGGGCTACCTCCCGCTTCGTCCCGGAGAAGTCCCGCTGCTGCCCGTCCCGCGTCAGCACCGTCACCCGGTTCGTGTCCACCCCGAAGCCCGCTCCCGGCGCCGTCACGTCGTTCGCCACGATCGCGTCCAGCCCCTTGCGCTCCAGCTTCTCCCGCGCGTACTCCACCACCCGCTGCGTCTCCGCCGCGAACCCCACCAGCACCGGCCGCTTCTCCCCTCCCGACACCCGGCGCGACGCCTCGGCCAGCACGTCCGGCGTGCGCACCAGCGTCAGCGTCTCCGGGCCCTCCGACTTCTTCACCTTCTGCGCCGCCCGCGTCTCCGGCTTCCAGTCGCTCACCGCCGCCGAGGCGATGAAGCAGTCCACCCCCTCCACCCGCGCCAGCACCTCGCGCGCCATGTCCTCCGCGGTCACCACGTCCACCACCTCGTAGCCGCTCCGCTCCACCGCCCCCACCGGGCCCAGCACCACCGTCACCTTCGCCCCCATCGCCCGCGCCGCCTCCGCCAGCGCCAGCCCCATCTTCCCCGTCGACGGGTTGGAGATGAATCGCACCGGATCCAGGTACTCGCGCGTGGGCCCCGCCGTGATGAGCACGTGCCGGCCCGCCAGCGGCCCCGGGGCGAAGAGGCGCGCCGCCGCCGCCACGATGTCCCCCACCTCCGCCAGCCGCCCCGCCCCCACGTCTCCGCACGCGAGCAGCCCCGCCCCTGGCCCAACGAACTGGAAGCGCGGCTCCGCGCGTAGCGCCGCCACGTTCTCCTGCGTCCGCTCGTTGTCCCACATCGCCACGTTCATCGCCGGCGCCAGCAGCACCGGCCCCCGGAACGCCAGCAGCGACGTCGTCACCGCGTCATTCCCCATCCCCGCCCGGATGCGCGCCAACAGGTCCGCCGTGACGGGCGCCACCACGTACAGCTCCGCCCAGCGCGCCAGGTCCAGGTGCCCGAAGTTTCCCTCCTGCGCGGGATCGAAGTAGTCCGTCAGCACCGGGTGCCCGCTGAGCGCCTGGAACGTGAGCGGCGTGACGAACTGCTTCGCCGCCTCCGTCATCGCCACCCGCACCTGCGCCCCGGCGCGCCCCAGCTCGCGCACCAGCTCGCACGCCTTGTACGCCGCGATGCCGCCGCCGACTCCGACGATTACGCGTCGCCCCTGCAGAGCCAAAGCCACCATACCGGGTTCATTACGCGGGAGGAGCCGGGCTCGCAACCACAGTGGACGGACAGGCGGGAAGACCCTCACCCCCGCCCTCTCCCTGAGGGAGAGGGGGTTCCGCCTTGCCCTCCCCCAGCGCTCGGGCCTACGACACCGGTCCTCTGACCCGTTCCCGGGAGGTTATCGGTGCCTGTTCCCTTCACCGGAGGCTGCGCCTGTGGGGCCATTCGTTATGAGTGCTCCGCCGCCCCCATCGCCGTCCTCAACTGCCACTGCCGTAACTGCCAGCGCGCCAGTGGCACCGGACACTCCACCGTGGCCGTCGTCCCCGCGGACTCGCTGCGTCTGCTGCACGGCACGCCCAGGTCGCATGCGTCCACTGCGGACAGCGGCAACGAGACGCGGCGGGAGTTTTGCGCCGGGTGTGGCTCCCCCCTGTTCGCGCGCGGCGGCATCCCCTCCTTCGTCGCCATCACGGCCGGCAGCCTCGATGACCCCAGTGGGTGCGTGCCGACGATCGACATCTGGACCCAGAGTGCCCAGCCCTGGGACACGATGAACCCCTCGCTGCCGAAGTTCCCGAAGAACATCCCGGCCCCCTCCCGTTGAGACGCGGGCCACCAACTCGGGTAGCCTCCCCGCCGATGAAGCAATGCGGCGGCAACCAGTGGTGGAGCGATGGCGCGAAGCTCGTCATCCGGCGGCAGCGCAGGTCCGTGGACATCCTCAAGGGCCTCTGCGCCCTGGCCGGGTCCGCCGGGCTCGCCTGGTTCATGAGGTCCGATCTGGGCCTCCAGGGCGCGTTCTACGTGCTGGTGGGTGTCTGCTACGGCCTCTCCTCCGCCCTCGGCACGTGGGAGGTCACCCTCCACCGGGTGTCCGGCCGGGGCTCCTGGCGCTGGGGTCTCGGGGTGCCCCTCTACTCGTGGAGCAAGGGGGTGACGGACACCGACCGCGTGCAGCTAGTCACCTCCAAGGGCACGACCTCCAACTGGCGAACCAACGCCTACTCCGTTCATCTCACCGGCGAGGACCTCGCGGGCAGTGACGACTACGACGAGGCGCTGGAGTTGGCCGAGGCCGTGGCCCACCACATGCGCCTGGGATTGCAGGTCGACGACGGGCGCGTGCTGGCGGGGCCCACGGAGCCACCCACGGAGTCCCTGTCCCCCCCTCCTCCCGGCTGCCGCGTCCAGGTGCGTGCGGTGGGCGAGCAACGCGTGGTGGAGCTCCCCGCTCCCGGTTGGGTGGGCTCGTACCGTCTCCAGGCCGGCGTCTGCTCCGTGTTGATGCTCGTGCCAGTGGGGCTCGCCGGCTACCTCCACTCGCGCCACCTGTCGTGGCAGACCATTGCCATGCTGTCGCCGCTCCTGCTGCTCCCTGGCGTGTTCAGTGGCTACTTCCTGCGCGGGATATGGGCGGGCGTCCACACCTCCTGGAGCATCACCGTGTCGCGGTGGGGGTTGGACATGGCGAGCGCCGGACCCCGCCAGCAACCGCCGACACGGTTGGCCGCGCAACTCATCCGGGACATCGACGTGCGCGAGCAGGAGGGAGGCACCCTGCGCGTGAGCGACTCCACCTGCCCCATGCTCGTCATCGAGCGGCAGGATGGGAAGACGATCGCCTTCGGAGAGGGACTGCCTCGCGAGGAGCTTCGAGTGGGCCGCCGCCCGCGTCCGCCAGGAGCTCGCCGCGCTCACCGGGGACAGGCGCCAGCAGGGGTTGAAGGCGGGCTGACCCTCACCCCCGCCCTCTCCCAGAGGGAGAGGGGGCTGCTTCGCTCACGGGTTGAGGATGATGTCTCCCGAGGCGGGCAACTGCACCGTGCGCACCACCGGGCCCGCGTCCATCTCCGTGTGGAAGTTCGTCCACACCAGTGTGTACCTCCCCGGAGGGAAGCCCTGCAGCGTCACCCGCTCGCCCCTCGGCTGGTAGAGGAGTTGTCCGTAACCCACCCGCATCAGCGCCGTCGGCGGGCTGCTCACGTGCACGTCCCCGGCGACCACCCACAGCGCGTTGCCCCGCTCGGGCTTGAGCTGCACCGTCACCGCCGCTGAACCCGGCGACGGCCCGATGTCCAACCGCTTCTCCCCTCCCTCCACCTGCACCAGCAGCGCCGGCTCGCCGGAGAACTCGCGCGCCGAGCCCAACGCGAAGCGGTAATGGCCCGGGGCCACGTCCACGCTGTACTTCCCGTCCGGCCCCGTGACGATGCTCACCGGCTCTCCCCGGTCCGCGTGCACTCCCTCCAACTGGAAGCCCGCCGCCGGCCTGCCGTCCACCCCGTACACCGTCCCGTACAGCTTCGTGGCCGGCTTCAACACCAGCTCCACCGGCTGCTGCCCCTCGCGCGACGCCTGCGCCGAGGCGCTCAGCCGCCCCTTGCGCGCCGACACGGTGAACCTCCCCACGAAGGGCGGGCTCGGCAGCGTGAAGCGTCCGTCCGGCCCCGTCAGCACCGAGTCCTCGCACGCATCACACCCCACCACCGCGTCCGCCACCGGTCCCCCACCCTCTTCCCGCACCAGCCCCGTCACCGACGGCGCCCGCTCCAGCACCAGATCGCCCAGCTCGCTCGGCTGCGCCGGCTTGTCCACCATCAACGGCTCGAAGCCCGGCGCCTCCACCGACACGATGACGCGATCTCCCGCCGTCTGCAGCGACACCTCGAAACGCCCGTCCGAGCTCGTCACGTCGTGCTCGTCCAGCCGGAAGCGCCGCACCGGCTCACCGTTGGCGGCCACCACCCGGCCGCTGAACACCGTGCGCTCCTCCATCACCAGCCGCACCGGCTCGCCCCCGGCCTGCCCCTGCACGCGCTCGCGCTGGTCATACTTCGAATGCCGTGCCTCCACGAGGAAGGGCCGCCCGGGCTTCAGTGCGCGCACCTCGAAACGTCCCCGCGCGTCCGTCACCGCCGGCTCGGCCATGCGCGGCAGCACCGACACCGAGGCCTCCGCCACCGGCGCGCCCCGCGTGTCCACCACCTCGCCGCGAATCACCGCCCCGGGCTCGAGCGTCACCGTCACCTGCTGCGTCTGCCCGTCCGCCACCACCACCTTCTGCCGCTCCGAGGGCAGGTAGTCCGGGTGCGTGGCCACCATCGAATACGTCCCCGAAGGCAGTCCGCGCATGGGCACCAGGCCTTCCGGCCCGGAGGAGGTGTCGCTGCGGAAGATGTTCTCGTTGTCCACCCACAGCACCACGTCCGCGCCTTCCAACCGGCGCCCCTCCCCCATCACCGTCACCTCCAGCGCCGCCCGGGGCTCCAGCTCCAGCTTCACCCCTTCGGCCGGAGCCGTCGCCTTCACCTGCCCGCCGCCCCACTCGGAGTGGTGCGCGTGCAGCTCGTACAGGCCCGGCGTGGGCACCGCCGCCGTGAAGTTCCCCTCCCCGTCCGCCGTCACCGCGTCGCCCGTGGGCTGCACCAGCACCGACACGTTGGGCGCCGGCCGGCCGTACTGATCCAACACCTGCCCGCTGATCATCGTCGCGCGGGCCAGCTCCAGCTCCAGCGACGTCTCGCCCTGCTTCACCCGCGCCGGAAGCTGCGCGTCCCGGTAGCCCTGGGCCTTGCCCTCCAGCACGTAGTCCCCCACGGCCAGCGGGCCGAACTGCACCAGCGCTCCCGTGGACGGCTTCTGCGACTGGATGGGCTTGCCCCGGGCCGTGCGCAGCACCAGCTCCGGCGAGGCCACCGGCTCCCCGGACTCGTCCACCACCGTGACGAGCAGCGTGCCCGCGTCCTCCAGCTCCAGCGTCACCTGCGTGAGGCTCTCGCTCAGCATGAGCGTGCGGGGAATCGCCCCCAGCTTCCCGGCCTCGGCCGTCACCACCAGCTCGTCCGGGTACAGGCCCTCGAAGCGCGCCACGCCGCCCTCGGCACGCGCCTCCCGCGCCAGGTGGTCCGCCTTCAGCCGGACCGTGGCCGTCACGGGCGCTCCCTGCCGGGTGACACGCACCTCCAGCGTCCGCGACGTCTCCAGCCTCAACCGCACCGGCTGCGGTCCCGCCTCCACCAGCGGCACCACCGCCGGGAGGAACCCCTCCGCGGTGGCCAGCACGTAGAAGGGACCCTCGCCCAGCCCGGACAGCGAGAAGGAGCCCTCCGGCCCCGCCACCGTCTCGGACGGCAGCGGCACCTTGCGCGACACCGCGTACACGCGCGCGCCCGGCAGCCCCCGCCCCGCCCCGTCCACCACCTGCCCGCCAATGCTCCGCAACGGGGGCAGGTACAGCGCCACCGGCTCGCCCGGGGCCGCGCGCTCGCGCATGGCCGCGCCAAAGCCCGGCGCCCGCGCCCACACGGAGAAGGACACCCCGGCCAGACGCTCGAAACGGAAACGGCCCTGCGCGTCCGTGCGCGCCGTGGCCTTCGGCTGGAGGAAACCCCGCGCCTGCTCGAAGAAGGCCAGCGCGTGCAGTCCACTCTCCCGGGCCGGACACGTCAGCAGCGCCAGCCCACACTCGTCACAGCGCACCGAGTCGAGCGTCTTCTGCGCGCTCGCGGACAGGAACACGTCCGCGCCCGCCACGGGCCTGCCCGCGGAATCCAACACCCGCCCCGTCAGCGTGAGGCCCTCCGCTTCTCCGGAGGACACCTCCACCGCTTCGAAGTCGGGCAACACCCGCGCCGCGGACGAATCCACGGCGGACACCGGCGGCGGCGGTGGCGTACCTCGAGGCCACAGCACCGCCACCGCCACGAAGACCAGGGCGGCTGCCGCCCCTATGACGAGCCATTTGCGCATGGGACGGCGCGGGACGTTACCCCCGCGACCGGCCTGCCAACCGATATTCTCGGCCGTTCATTCCGGCCGAGTCGCCCGTCCGACGTCTTCCACCCGCCCGGGGCCTACTCCTCGGCGAACGGCTGGATGGCCTGCGCCACCGCCAACTCCTGCCGCGCCTCGCTCAGCTCCGAGTTGGTGGCCCTCAAGCGATCCGAGAGCACCTGCACGAAGCTCCACAGCATCTTCACCGCCAGGATGGACTCGCGCTTCATGAGTCCCATCAGATCCGAGCGCGAGATGACCATGGTGCGCGTGGGCTCGACCGCCCGCACGGTGGCCGAGCGGGGGGCGTTGTCGATGAGCCCCATCTCTCCGAAGTGCCCTCCGGGCCGCAGCTCGGCGATCTCCACCCCGCTCTTCTCGATGACCACCCGGCCGCGGATGACCACGAAGAGCTCCTCGCCCGGCTGGCCCTCCACGACGATCTCCCTCCCGGCCGGGAAGGTGCGCGTGGTGGCGATGGACAGCACAGCCGTCTGCTCCTTGTAGGTGAGGTGGCGGAAGAGCGGAATCTTGCGCAGCGCCTCCATGCGGCTCTGCGCCTCGGAGGTCTCCGCCTCCATGGTGCCTTCGCCGGAGACCTTCACCACCACCACGGTGATGTTGTCCTTGCCACCGCGCTCGTTGGCCAGGTCCACGAAGCGCTTGGGCAGCTCCGGCGGCTGCGCGCCCTGCACGAACGGCAGCACCTCGTCGTCGTCCAGGTAGCCGTGCAGACCGTCCGAGCACAGCAGGAACAGATCGCCCGGGAACAGGTCCACGATCAGCGTGTCGACCTGGACGGACTCCTGGATGCCCACCGCGCGCGTAATGACGTTGCGGTACTGCGAGGTGGCGGCCTGCTCCTTGGTGATGGTGCCGGCCTTGAGCTGGGCGGCCACGAGGGTGTGATCCTCGGTGAGCCGGTGGCACTGGCCGTGACGCACCAGGTAGATGCGCGAGTCACCCACGTGCCCGATGACGCCCTTGTTGCCGCTCACGGCGAGGCACACGAAGGTGGTGCCCATGCCGCGCTTGGTGGGGTCCGCCAGGGCCATGCGGAAGATGTCCGCGCACGCGCGCTGGATGGCCACTTCCATCAGGGCCTGGGCCGCGTTGCGCGCGTCCTGGCTCGTGTTGGTGCTCAGGTCCTTGAGCAGGTGCCGGTTGGACACCATGTGCTGGCGCACCACCTCGGTGGCACGGTTGCTGGCCACCTCGCCCGCCGCATGGCCTCCCATGCCGTCGGCCACGATGAACAGGCCGAGCGGGGCGTCCACGAGCATCGCATCTTCATTGTGTTGCCGCTTCCGGCCCACATCCGTCAGGCCGAAGGCCTCTGTCATCAATGGCACCGCGAACGCTCCCTGTACCCTCGAAAGGGGTGAATCACACGTTATGAGGCCCGTGGAAGGGCTGACAAGCTCACGGGCCCACCCGCCGCGAGAGCACCTTCGTGAAACCGCTCGCCAGATAGAAGGTGACTTCCACCTGGCCAAAGCGCAGGCGGACGCCGTCCGTGATCGGAGACGGTCTCCGGGGGGTCAACCGCACCCCGCCCACGTACGAGCCATTCTTCGAGCCCGCGTCCGTGAGGATGAAGCGGCCGTCCGTCTCGCGCTGGAACCAGGCGTGGAAGCGCGACACCGTGCCATCATCCAGCACCACGTCGTTGTTCCCCGTCCGCCCCACGGTGATGCCCCGGCCGAACGCGTTCTCCTGGTTCTTCACCACGGGGAAGACGATGGGCTCGCCGACTCCCAGCATCGGCGTGGACACGTTGGTGAGCGTCTTGAAGTGGTGGTGCGTCTCGTCGTCCTCATCTCCCTCCGGCGCGCTCACCTGCGACGGCGCGGGCGAGAACACGAGCACCGCCGCTGGCAGCGTCCGCTCGTAGTCCGCCCGCTCTCGCTGGAAGCGGCCGATGTGAAGGCTGAGAAGCTCGACCATTTCGCCACACACTTCACCCCACCCGGGGGGTCGGGGTCCAGAGGCGCCTAGCGCCAGTCCGCATACAATCCCAGTTGCAGTCCACCCACGTACGGCCGCGCCAGACTCGACCGCCTGTAGTTGTAGGGATCACCATATCCCACTGACACGCCAAGGGAAACGGAGCTGAAGCGGTAGCCAATCCGCGCGCGGCCATCCAGCAAGCCCACCCAGTAGGACTCCTCCGCCTTGGCGCCATTGCGGAAGCGGGCGTGGAACCAGGCGGGCCCGGTGCCGATCTGGAAGCCCCACTCCAGGCCGGGCCCCCGCCGGCTGGTGTACCCCACGGCGAGAATCAGCGAGTAGAGCTGCAGGGACCTCATGGGGACGTTCTCGTCCTCCACGACGGTGTCCGGCTTGAGCAGCGCGAAGGAGGCCAGGGGCTCGATGAGCACGCCGAGGGTGTCCGAGCGGCTCTGGAAGAACACCAGTTGCCACTGCAGGCGGGCCTGGGGAACGACGGCCCCGTCTCGGATGGAGGTGCCCAGGAAGGCACCCCGGGGCAACCAGGGGGAGACGGGCGACGCGGCCGGGGCGGGCCGGCCCGTCTGGGCCAGTGCGGCCGAGGCCACACACAGAGTGAACAGGACGCAGGGGAGGAAGCGACGGTTCATGACGCTTCCTTACCTCGCTTCCGGGCAGGTCGTGTCAAGCGCTTGTCAACGCCGGTTTACGTTGGCTATAGCACGTTACCCCCACCCTGTACGGGAGGGTTCCAAGGAGTCGTCTCCCACATGCCCAGTGCGTCAACGCGTACAGGCAACACGAAGAAGAATCTCGCGCGGACCGAGACCCTGGTCCGCAAGGCGGCAGCCGCCGCCACGGGCCTGTTGAACCGGAGTGAGCGCGTGCTGGTCGTCTACGACGAGGGAGGGGCCACCCTCTATTACGAGTCGGACGACGCGGAGGATGGAATAGGCCGCCGCAAGCTGCCTCGAGCCTCCTGAAGCCTCGACATCCGGGGATGTCCTGAATCATGCTGCGCGGCCGTGAGCCAGCCAGCGTCAGCAGCAGCATGTCCGGCCGAAGCCGGCGCGGAACAACCTCGGGGGTTCATCCTCTGGTTCACCGGCATGTCCGGTGCGGGCAAGAGCACCCTGTCGCTGGCGGTCCGCCGCCAACTGGAGGGGGCGCACTCCGTCGAGGTGCTGGACGGGGATGAGGTGCGGACGTTCCTGTCGCGGGGGCTCGGCTTCACCCGGCCGGATCGCGAGGAGAACATCCGGCGCATCGGCTACGTGGCGCGGGTGCTCGCCCGGCACCGCGTGGCCGTCATCTCCGCGGCCATCTCCCCCTACCGCGACTCGCGCGACGAGGTGCGGCGGCTGGCCACGGATGCGGGCACCCCCTTCATCGAGGTGTACGCGAAGGCCAGCCTGGAGGCGCTCGTCCACCGGGACGTGAAAGGGCTCTACAAGAAGGCGCTGGCGGGGGAGATCCCCCACTTCACCGGCGTCTCGGACCCGTACGAGCCGCCCGAGTCCCCCGAGGTCACCGTCTACACCGACTCGGAGACGGTGGAGCAGAGCGTGGAGCGCATCCTCGCGGCGCTGCGCCAGCGGGGACTCATCGCGCAACGCTGAGGCCCCCGCCTCTCAGGACGGCTGGGACTTGTGCCAGGGGAGGAACGCGGACTTCATCCGCTCGCGGATCATCCGCTGGAAGTCGGCGGTGTCGTTGAGCCGGGGGAAGGGCTTGTCCTGGGGGACCTCCAGGCCGAGGAACCGGCACAGGGGCTCCCACCCCTCCTTCACCTCGTAGACGAGCAGCCGGTCCGCGGGGACGTGCTTCTTCACGTCCTCGATGTGCCGGTTGTAGACCTCGATGGCGAACGGCTTGTCCTCGAACCGGCCCTTGAACGTGCCGTTCCAGATGATGCCGTTGACCATGCGGGACATCCGCCGCGCGGGAGGCACGACATGCCGGATGACGTTGAAGGGGAACGCGCGCAGGCTCCCGTAGATGGTGTTGTACGCACTCTCGTACCACTTCTCCGGATCGCGCACGCTGAGCAGCACCTTCGCGTCGGGGAAGGCCTGCATCAACTCCTTGTAGAAGGTGCACGCGGGCCAATCCACCGTCGCCTCATAGCCCTGGAACAGCCGCTTCCAGTCGACGGGCCTGCCCTCGGCCGCATCGGTCCAGAGGCCCACGTGTGACGGATTCTGGATGACTTCCGTCATGTGGTAGCAGGGTTTGAGTCCGAGCTCCTCGAGTGCGGCCTGGAGCGACTTCGTGCCCGTGCGTCCGAATCCCGCGCCAATCAGTCTCATGGCCTTCCCATAAACCACTTCCACGCCTGGGAGGAAACGGGGATCCTCCCGAGGAGAGGAACGTTCATGACGCAGACAGATGAAGCGCTGGTGTCGGCCGTGTGCGAGCTGGCGCGCGAGGCGGGGCGGGCCGCGCTCCAGTTCCACGGAGGCAACGTCACCGTCGAGCGCAAGGGAGATGACTCCCCGCTGACGGCCGCGGACAAGGCCTCGCACACCCTCATCGTCGAGGCCCTGCGGCGGCTGACGCCCGGCATCCCGGTGCTCTCCGAGGAGTCGAGCGAACTGGACGTGGCCGAGCGGCGCGAGTGGAGCACCTTCTGGCTGGTGGATCCGCTCGACGGCACCAAGGAGTTCATCAAGGGCACGGGCGAGTTCACGGTGAACATCGCCCTCGTCTCCGGCACGGAGCCCGTGATGGGCGTGGTGCACGTGCCCGTGACGGGCGTGACGTACTGGGGCCGCAAGGGAGCGGGTGCGTTCATGGCCCGGGCCGGGCAGGCGCCGGTGGCCATCCGCACGCGGCCGGCGAACCTGGAGCGGCTGGTCATCGTGGCGAGCAAGGACCACGCGGGCCCACAGGTGGAGGCGCTGCTGAAGCGGCTCACCACGGCGAGCACCGCGAACATGGGCAGCTCGCTCAAGTTCTGCCTCGTGGCCGAGGGGAAGGCGGACTTCTACCCGCGGCTGCAGCCCACCTCCGAGTGGGACACCGGAGCGGCCCAGTGCGTCCTGGAGGCCGCGGGCGGCGCGGTGACGGACATGGCGGGCCGGCCGCTGGTCTACAACAAGGAGCAGATCCTCAACCCGTCCTTCCTGGCCTTTGGAGATCCCCGCCAGGACTGGCTCGCGCTGCTGGAGGGCCGCGGCGCGTAGCCTCAGCCCTCCAGGGCCTCCACGCCGCGCGGGCGCAGGAGCCACACGCCCACCGAGAAGAGGCGGGCCTCAGGCGGCATGGGCCCTCTCCAGGCACGCCCGGATCCGCGCCGCCAGACCGTCCACATGCGGCGGGCGCATCATGCTGTCGTGATCTCCCGGGACGACCTCGACCCGCACCACCGGGCACCGGCCCATCCAGGCCCGCTCCAGCTGCTCCGGCCTCCCCGGCTGGAGCTCGGCGGCCCGGAAGAAGTCCAGCGCTCCCCTCTCCCAGCGCGGGGCCGTGTACCGGTGCAGGGCCTCCACATGGTTCTTCCACACCCGGAAGAACCGCAGGCCCCGCTCGACGTCCGGGAAGGGGGGTTCAACGCCCCTCCGGGCCGCCTCGTCGAGCACCATCTGGAGCTGGACCTCGGCCGGCAGCCCGCGCAGCGCCGCGGCCGGGAGGTCCACCCAGGAGGCCATCAGGCCCGCCAGGAGCGCGGCGTCGTCCTCGGGCGGTGGAGAGAGGAGCCCCGGGCCGGGTGAGTCGAGCAGCGCACACAGCGGCACCGCATGCCCCTCGGCGGACAGGCGGCGGCCCATCTCGTACGCGAGCACCCCTCCGAAGGACGCCCCGACGAGCAGGTACGGTCCCGAGGGCTGCACGGCACGAAGGAGCCTCGACGTAGTGCGCGGCCATCTCCTCGATGGTGGTGAGCTCCGGCCCTCCCGCCTCCAAGCCCGGCGAGTCGAACCCGTAGGCGGGCCGGCCGGGAGCGATGAGCCGCGCCAGCTCCCGGTAGAAGAGCGTCCGTCCCCCCATCGCGTGCGGGAAGAAGAGCGCCGGCCCGGGCGAGCCCTCCTGGAGCCGCACGAGGCAGCCCGTCCGCTCCGGCCCCGCCGTCTCGGCGAGCCGCGCGGCGAGCGTGCGCACCGTGGAGAAGTGGAACAGCTCCACCATGGGCAACGTGCGGCCCACCAGGGCCTCCACCTTCATGTGCACCGTCTGCAGCAGCAGCGAGGTGCCTCCCAGGTCGAAGAAGTTGTCGTTCGCGCCCACCCCCTCCAGCCGGAGCACCTCGGCCCAGATGGCCGCGAGCGACTGCTCCAGTCCGCTCTCGGGGGCGGTATAGGAGCCCCCGGCCACCGCCCGCTGCGAGTCCGGCGAGGGCAGCGCCTCGCGGTCCACCTTGCCGTTGGGCGTGAGCGGCAGGGCTTCCAGGAACACGAAGGCGGAAGGCACCATGTGCTCGGGCAGCGTCTGCTTCAGCCAGGTACGCAGTTCGTCGGGCTGCAACCCGGGGCCCGTGGCACCCTCACCCCGGGGGGCTTTGCCCCCCCTTTGAACGACGGGGGGCTCCTCTCCCGGAGGGCGAGGGGAAATGGGCGCAGTGGAAGAAGCCGGGACCACGTAGGCCACCAGCCACTTGCCGCTGGGGCCGTCGTCCCGTGCCATGACGACGCCCGCGCTCACTGCCGGGTGCCTGGCCAGGGCTGCTTCGATTTCCCCCAGCTCGATGCGGAACCCGCGCACCTTCACCTGCCCGTCCCGCCGGCCCAGGAACTCGATCCTCCCGTCCGGCAGGTACTTCACCAGGTCTCCCGTCCGGTACAGCTTCGCTCCCGGCTCCGTGCTGAACGGATGGGCGACGAACTTCTCCGCCGTCAGCTCCGGCCGGTTCAGGTACCCGAGCGCCAGCCCGTCTCCGCCCGTGTACAGCTCTCCCGGGACACCCACCGGCACCGGCTGCATCCGCTCGTCCAGCACGTACACCTCCGTGTTCGACATGGGCCTGCCGATGGGCACCGACAGCGCCCCCTCCGGTACCTCCTTCACCTCCTCCCACGTCGTGACCGTCGTGTTCTCGGTGGGGCCGTACATGTTCAGGAGCTTCGGGGTTCCGCCCTGGCGCAGCACCTCGCGCAGCCGCACCGGGTCCGCCGCCTCGCCTCCGAACATCACGTACCGCATCGTCTGGAAGGCATCCGGACACTCGGCCGCCACCTGGTGGAAGAGCGACGTGGTGAAGACCATCGCGCTCATCCGCTGCTCGCGCAGGAACGCGGCCAGCGCCTTCGGAGACAGCGCCACTTCCCGGGGCACCCCCACCAGGGTCGCGCCATTGAGCAGTGCGGCCCACAGCTCGAGGTTCGACGAGTCGAAGGAGGTATTGGCCATCTGGGTGAAGCGATCCTCCGGCGACACCTGGTAGAAGTCGGTCTCGCGCACCAGCCGGACGATGCCGCGGTGCGGGATGCACACGCCCTTGGGCTTGCCCGTCGAGCCCGACGTGTACATGACGTACGCCAGCGACTTCGGCCCCACCGGCGCTCCGAGGTTCTCCCCGCTCTCGTGCGCGAACTCCGCCCACGACAGCTCCAGGACGAAGGCTCTCCCCGCGGGCAGCTCCTCGGCCAGCTCCGGCTGGGCCAGCACCACCGGCACGCCCGAGTCCTCCACCATGAGCGCCAGCCGCTCCTGCGGGTACGAGGGATCCAACGGGACGTAGGCTGCCCCCGCCTTCAGGATGCCGAGCATCGCCGCCATCAGCTCCAGCGAGCGGCCGGCACACAGGCCCACCAGGGTTCCCACGCCCACGCCCAGCCGCTGCAGGGCCCGAGCCACCTGGTTGGCCCGCACGTTCAGCTCCCCATACGTGAGCTGTTGGCCCTCGTACTCCACCGCGATGGCCTCGGGCTGGCGCGCCGCGTGCTCCTCGAACAGGCCGTGGACACTGGCGTGGCGGGGGTACTCCGTCCGCGTCTGGTTCCACTCCACCAGGATGCGCCGCCGCTCCTCCTCCTCCAGCAAGGGCAGCTCACCGATGCGGCGTCCGGGGTCCGCCACCACTCCTTCCAGCAACGTCCGCAGATGCCCGAGCATCCGGGCGATGGTGGAGGCCTCGAACAGGTCGGTGCTGTACTCGGCGATGCCCTCCAGACCCGCCCCGGTCTCCTTCAACGACAACGTCAACTCGTGCTTCGACACCTGGCCCCTCAGCGCGAGCGGCCGGGACGCGATCCCCGGCAGCGCCAGGTCCGGCGACGCGGCGTTCTGCAGGGAGAACGACACCTGGAACAGCGGCGCACGGCTGGTGTCGCGCACGGGATTCAACGCCTCCACCAGCTTCTCGAACGGCACCTCCTCGTGGGCATAGGCCCCCAGCGCCACCTCTCGCACCTGACGCAGCAGTTGCCGGAAGGACTCCTCTCCCCTCACCTTCGCCCGCAGCACCAGCACGTTGACGAAGAAGCCGATCAGCCCTTCCAGCTCGGCATGGCCGCGGCCCGCCATGGGCGAGCCCACGCTGATGTCGTCCTGTCCCGAGTAGCGGTGCAGCAGCGCCTGGAAGCCCGCCAGCAACGTCATGAAGAGCGTCACGCCCTCCTTCTGGCTGAGCTTGCGCAACCCCTCGGCCAGCTCCAGGGGCAGGTGCAGGTAATGGACCGCGCCGCGGTAGCTCTGCACCGGAGGCCTGGGCCGATCCGTTGGCAACTCCAGGGCCGGTGACGCACCTCGCAACTGCTCGCACCACCAGGCGAGCTTGGACTCCAGCACCTCGCCCCGCAGCCACGCCTGCTGCCACGCCGCGTAATCCGCGTACTGGATGGGCAACGCTTCCAGCGCGGGCGCCCTGTCCGCCAGGAAGGCCTCGTACAGGGCCGTCAGCTCCCGGGCGAGCACCCCCATGGACCACCCATCCGACACGATGTGGTGCATCGCCAGCACCAGCACGTGCTCCGCCTCGCCCGTCCGCAACAGCGTCACCCGCAGGAGCGGCCCCGCCTTCAGGTCGAAGGGCCGCAGGACCGCCTCGTCCGCCAGCCGCCGCGCCTCTTCCTCCCGCCGCCCCTCGGGAAGCTCGCGCAGGTCCACCACCGGCAGCGCGAACTCCACGGGCGCGGAGATGATCTGCACCACGCCCTGCCCGCCCTGCCGGAACGTCGTCCTCAGGGCCTCGTGCCGATGGATCAGCGCCTGGAAGCCGCGCTCCAGCGCGGCCACGTGAAGCGCCCCCTCCAGACGCAGCACCAGGGGGAGGTTGTAGAGCGCGCTCTGCGGATTGAACTGCTCCAGGAACCACAGGCGCTGCTGCGGGAAGGACAGCGGCAGCTCGCCCTCCCGTGACACGGGCACCAGGGGAGGAGGCCGGAGCTCCTGCTTGCCCTCAGACCTCGCCCCGAGCCGCCACGCCAGCTCCACCACCGTGGGGGCCTCGAAGAGCACCCGCACCGGCAGCTCCACCTTCAGCACCTCGCGCAGGCGCGACGTCACCTGCACCGCCAGCAGCGAGTGCCCGCCCAGCTCGAAGAAGTTGTCGTGCACCCCCACGCGCCGCAGGCCCAGCAGCGGCGCCCAGATGCCCGCCACCACCTCTTCCAGCGCCGTCCGGGGAGCGACGTACCGCGTGCCCACGGTCTCCAGCTCCGGCGCGGGCAGCGCCTTGCGATCCACCTTTCCACTGGGCGTCAGCGGGAAGGACTCCAGGCACATGAAGGCCGAGGGCACCATGTACTCGGGCAGCCTCTGCTTCAGCCAGGCGCGGAGCGCCTCGGGGTTCAACCCGGGGGCCGCGGCACCCTCACCCCGGGGGGCTTTGCCCCCCCTTTGAACGACGGGGGGCTCCTCTCCCGGAGGGCGAGGGGTAATGGGCGCAGTGGGCACCACGTACGCCACCAGCCGCTTGCCCCCTGGCACGTCCTCCCGGACCACCACCACCGCTTCCTTCACCTCCGCGTGGCCCACCAGTGCCGCTTCCACCTCTCCCAATTCGATGCGGAAGCCGCGGAGCTTTACCTGCGAGTCGGAGCGGCCCAGGAACTCCAGCTCTCCCGCGGACAACCACCGGCCCAGGTCTCCCGTCCGGTACATCCGGGCGCCCGGCTCCCCGCCGAAGGGATCCGGGATGAAGCGCTCGGCCGTCAGCTCCGGCCGCTCCAGGTAGCCTCGCGCGACGCCCGGGCCCCCCACGTACAACTCCCCCGTCACGCCCGCCGGCACGGGCCGCAGCCACCTGTCCAGCACGTACACCCGCACGTTGGGCAACGGCCGCCCGAGCGTCGGCCTCGACGCGTCCACGTCCGGGTTGGAGGTGGCGCTGACCGTCACCTCCGTCGGGCCGTACTCGATGATGAAGCGCCTTCCCGGCCGCCACTTCGCCACCACCTCCGGCGTGCACACCTCCCCGCCGGTGAGGACGGTCTCGAGCGCCGGGTACTCCCCCACCTCGTGCTGCGCCAGCACCGAGGGAGTCATCCCCCACAGCGTCGCCCGGTGCTTCTTGAGCAGCGTGTCCAGCGGCTCTCCCGGCAGGAGCGACTCCCGCGGCGCCACCGCCACGCACCCGCCCACCACCAGCGTGGGGAAGATGTCGGCCACCGAGGCGTCGAAACCGATCGGCACGCACTGCAGCACCCGGCTGCCCGGGTGCAGCCCGCGCGTCTCCACCGTGGCCAGCACCGTGTTGCACAGGCCCCGGTGTGTCAGCAGCGTCGCCTTGGGCTTGCCCGTGCTGCCCGAGGTGAAGACGACGTAGGCCAGGTTGACCACCCCCACGTCCGGCGCCGGATTGTCCTCCGGCTGGAGGGCCAGCACCCCGGCCTCCGCGTCCAGCAGCACCCGCCGCTCGCCCCGCGAGGGCAACCCGTCCGCCAGGGCTCGCGAGGTCACCAGCACCGGCATGCGGACCTCTTCCATCATGAAGGCCAGGCGCTCCGGGGGGTAGGAGGGATCCAACGCCACATAGGCGCCTCCGGCCTTGAGCACGCCGAGCAGGCCCACCACCATCTCCAGGGAGCGCTCCAGGCACACGCCCACCGGAGCCTCCGGCCCCACGCCCAGGCTCCGCAAGTGGTGGGCGAGCTGGTTGGCCCGCTGGTTCAGCTCCCGGTACGTGAGCTGACTGTCCCCGAAGGCCACCGCCACCGCGTCCGGCGTGCGCGCCGCCGTCGCCTCGATGAGGTGGTGGGCACACGTGTCCGGGGGGTAGCCGGTCCGGCGGCCGTTCCACTCCACCAGCACCTGGGCCCGCTCGGCCTCGCCCATCAGGGGCAGCTCGCGGACGCGCTGTCCGGCGTCCGCCACCACGCCCTCCAGCAGCGTCCTCAGGTGCCCGGCCATCCGGGCGATGGTGGAGGCCTCGAACAGCGCCGTGTTGTACTCGAGGCCGCCCTCGAGCCCCGCCCCGGTCTCCGTCAGCGCCAGCATCAGATCGTTCTTGGCCGTCTGGCTGTGGAGCTCCACCGGCCGCGAAACCACCCCCGGCAGCGCCAGCTCCGGCGCGCCGTGCTGCAGGGCGAAGGCCACCTGGAAGAGCGGCGCGTAACTCGTGTCGCGGGACGGCTTCAGCTCGTCCACCAACGTCTCGAAGGGCACGTCCTGGTGCTCGTACGCCCCCAGCGCCGTCTCCCTCACCCGCCCCAGCAACACGCGGAAGGGCTCCTCTCCCCTCACCCGCGCCCGCATCACCAGCATGTTGATGAAGAAGCCGATCAGCCCCTCCACCCCCGCCTGGCCACGGCCCGCGATGGGCGAGCCCACGCTGACGTCCTCCTGTCCCGAGTAGCGGTGCAGCAGCGCCTGCCAACCCGCCAGCAGCGTCATGAAGAGCGTCACCCCCTCGCGCTGGCTCAGCTTGCGCAGCCCCTCGGTCAGCGCCAGGGGCAGATGGAGCCGGTGCAACGCGCCCCGGTAGGACTGCACCGGCGGCCGCGGCTTGTCCGTGGGCAGCTCCAACGCGGGCGGTGCGCCTCCCAGCTGCTCGCGCCACCAGGCGAGCTGCGCTTCCAGCACCTCGCCCTTCAACCACTCCCGCTGCCACCGCGCGTAGTCCGCGTATTGAACAGGCAGCCCGGCCAGCGGGGACTCCCGGCCCTCCAGGAAGGCCTCGTACAGCGCCTTCAACTCCCGGACGAGCACCTCCAGCGACCAGCCATCCGACACGATGTGGTGCACCACCAGCACCAGCACGTGCCGCGCCTCCGCGAGCCTTAGCAGCGTCACCCGCAGGAGGGGCCCCGCCGCCAGCGCGAACGGCCGCCGCACCTCCTCACCGGCCAGCCGCAGCGCCTCCGCCTCGCGCGTGCCTTCGGGCAGCCCGCCCAGCTCCACCACCCCCAGCGGTGGCTCCACCGGGGCGGAGATGGCCTGGTAGGGCCCCTGCTCGCCCTGCGGGAATGTCGTCCGCAGCGACTCGTGGCGCTGGAGGAGCGCGCGGAAGCTCCGCTCCAGCACCCCCGTGTCGAGCGCCCCCTCCAACCTGAGCGCCAGGAAGACGTTGTAGAGCGGGCTGTCCGGCTCCAGCTGGTCCAGGAACCACAGCCGCTGCTGTGCGAAGGACAGCGGCGGCGCTCCCTCCCTGGGCGTGGGGAGCAGCGGTGGAGGCCGGAAGGCCCGCCTCCCCTCCGCCGGCTCCTCGAGCCGCCGCGCGAGCTCCTCCACCGTGGGCGCCTCGAAGAGCACCCGCACCGGCAGCTCCACCTTCAGCACCTCGCGCAGGCGCGACACCACCTGCGTGGCCAGCAGCGAGTGCCCGCCCAGCTCGAAGAAGTGGTCGTGCACCCCCACGCGCGCCAGCCCCAGCAGCGGCGCCCAGAGGTCCGCCACCACCTGCTCCATCCGGGTCCGGGGCGCCACGTACGCCTCGCCCTCCGTCCCCTCGGCCTCCGGCGCGGGCAGCGCCTTGCGGTCCACCTTGCCGTTGGGGGTGAGCGGCAGCGCCTCCATCCGCACGAAGGCCGAAGGTACCATGTGCTCGGGCAGGCTCTGCTTGAGCCAGGTCCGCAGCTCCCCGGGCTTCGGTGGGGAAGTGGGGGAAGTGGGCACCACATAGGCCACCAGCGTCTTGCCACCGGGGCCAGCGTCCCTCGCCACGACGACGGCCTCGCCCACTGCCGGGTGCTTCGCCAGGACCGCTTCAATCTCCCCCAACTCGATGCGGAAGCCGCGCACCTTCACCTGCTCGTCCCGGCGGCCCAGGAACTCGATGTTCCCGTCCGGCAGGTACCGGGCCAGGTCTCCCGTCTTGTAGAGCTTCGCCCCGGGCTCCGGGTGGAACGGGTGCGCGACGAACCTCCCGGCCGTCAGCTCCGGCTGGTTCAGGTACCCGAGCGCCAGGCCGTCTCCGCCCACGTACAGCTCTCCCGCCACCCCCACCGGCACCGGCTGCATCCGCGCGTCCAGCACGTAGGCTTCCGAGTTCGTCAGCGGTCCGCCAATGGGCACCGACACCGCGCCCTCCGGCACCTGCCTCACCTCGTAGGCCGTCGAGAACGTCGTGTTCTCCGTGGGCCCATAGACATGCACCAGGTGCTTGGGCGCCCCCCGCTCCAGGACCCTCCTCGGCGGCTTCGCGTCCGCCGCCTCGCCTCCGAACAGCACGTACTTCACCGTCCGGAAGGCGTCCGGGCACTCGGCCACCGTCTGGTTGAACAGCGCCGTGGTCAGGAACGTCGCGCTGATCCGCTGCTCCCGCATGAACACGGACAGCGCCCTGGGAGACAGCATCACCTCCCGGGCAACACCCACGACACACCCGCCGTTGAGCAGCGCGCCCCACAGCTCGAAGGTGGACCCGTCGAACGAGGTGTTGCTCACCTGCGCGATGCGCTCTTCCTGCGTCAGCCGGACATACCCGGTGCCGCACACCAGCCGGACGATGGCCCGGTGCGTAATGCACACGCCCTTGGGACGGCCCGTCGAGCCTGACGTGTACATGACGTACGCCATCGCCTCCGGCCTGCTCCGTCCGCGCAGGTTCTCCGCGCGCTCGCTCGCGAAGGCTTCCCACCGGGGCTCCAGCGGCACCACCCTGGCGCTCATGGGTGGCAGCTTCGACACCAGCTCCGGCTGCGCCAGCACCACGGGCAGCGCCGTGTCCTCCACCATGAAGGCCAGGCGCTCCCGAGGGTACGACGCGTCGAGCGGCACATAGGCCCCGCCCGCCTTCAGGATGCCGAGCATCGCCGCCACCAGCTCCAGCGAGCGGCTGGCACACAGCCCCACCCGCGTCCCCTCGCCCACGCCCAGCCGCCGCAGGTGTCTGGCGAGCTGGTTGGCCCGGCGGTTCAACTCCGCGTACGTGAGCCGCTCGCCCTCGTACTCCACCGCCGGGGCCTCGGGCCGGGCCGCCGCCTGCGCCTCGAACAGCTCCTCGAGGCACGCCTCCCTCGGGTACTCCGTGCGTGTCTGGTTCCACGCCACCAGCACCTGGCGCCGCTCCGCTTCCGACAGCAGTGGCAGCTCCGCCAGTGCCAGCTCCGGGTGCGCGAGGGCCCCCTCCAGCAGCCGCGCATAGTGCGCCGCCATCCGCGCCACCGTCGCCTCGTCGAACAGCTCGCTGTTGTACTCCCACAGCCCCACCCACCCCTTCTCCGTCTCCCGCACGAAGAGGGTGAGATCGAACTTGGCCACGCCGGGCTCGAAGACGAGCTCCTCCACGGCCACGCCGGGCAGCTCCAATGCGGCGAAGGGCGCGGCGCCCTGGAGCACGAACGAGGCCTGGAACAGCGGCGTCCGGCTCAGGTCCCGCCCCGGCTGCAGGGCATCCACCAACCGCTCGAAGGGCACGTCCTGACGGGCATAGGCGCCCAGACACGCCTCCCGCACCCGCTTCAGCAACTCTCGGAAGCTCACCTCTCCCGGGGCCTCCACCCGCAGCGCCAGCGTGTTGGCGAAGAAGCCCATCAGCCCCTCCACCTCGCGCCGGTTGCGCCCGGAGATGGGCGTCCCCACGACCACTTCCCTCTGTCCGCTGTAGCGCGCCAGCAGGGCCTGGAAGCCCGCCAGCAGCGTCATGAAGGGCGTGACCCCCTCCCGGCGGCTCACCTCCCGCACCGCTCCGGAAAGCGCCGGGGGCAGCTCCCCCCTCAACACCGCCCCGCGCGAGGACTGCACCGCGGGCCTGGGCCTGTCCGTGGGCAACTCCAGCACCGGCGGCGCTCCGGTGAGCTGCTTCTTCCACCAGGAGAGCTGCGCCTCCAGCACCTCGCCCTGCAGCCACTCCCGCTGCCACACCGCGTAGTCCACGTACTGCACCGGCAGTGCCGGCAAGTTCGGCGTCTCTCCCCGGCGGTACGCCCGGTACAGCTCCGTCAGCTCGCGCTCCATCAACCCCAGCGACCAGCCATCGCAGACGATGTGGTGCAGCGACAGCACCAGCACGTGCTCCTCGGCCCCCAGGCGCAGCAACCCCGCCCGGAAGAGCGGCCCCTTCTCCAGGTCGAATGGGCGCCGGGCCTCCTCTTCCACCCGCCGCAGGGCCTCACTGGCGCGCTCGGCCTCGGGCAATGCCTCCAGGCTCTCCACGGGGAGCGCCAGCTCCGGCTCCGGCGCAATCCGCTGGACGGGCTGCCCGTTCTCCAGGGCGAACGTCGTCCGCAACGCCTCATGCCGCTGGACGAGCGCCACCAGACTCCGCTCCAGCGCGGCCACATCCAGCCGCCCCTTCAACCTCGCGGCGAGCGGAACGTTGTACGCGACCCCTCCCGGTGCGAGCTGCTCCAGGAACCACAGCCGCTGCTGCGCGAAGGACGTGGGCAACGCCCCATCTCTCGGGACCGGGAACATGGGGGGCAGACCACGGCCCTGCCGGCCCGCTGGCTTCGTCTCTTGTGCGCTCATGAAGATTCTCGTTTCCTGGAACGGGTCAGCCCTTCAGGGGGAGCTTCCGGACTCGCGTGAGGGCAACTGGTCCGATTGTTGGACCAGTTGGGACGGCGCGTGGCCGGAAGGCCCCCTGGACGAACCCGGTTCAAATGGCTCAGACGATGAGCCCTCGCGCCCGCAGCGTGGCGAGGATGCGGTCCACTCCCGCCTCCACCGTCTCCGAGTCGGTACGGACCGTCACCTCGGGCGACTCGGGTGGCTCATACGGGTCCGAGATGCCGGTGAAATGCGGAATCTCCCCGGCCAGGGCCTTCTTGTAGAGCCCCTTCACGTCCCGGTGGACGAGCGCGTCCAGGCTGGCCTGCGCATACACCTCGATGAAAGGGATTCCCGCTTCCGTGGCCAGCCGCCGCACCTCGTTGCGCGACTCGCGGTAGGGCGAGATGGCGGCGGAGATGACGGCCACCCGGTGTCTGGCCAACACCCGGGCCACGTAGCCGATGCGCCGGATGTTCTCCTCCCGGTCGGGCCGGGTGAAACCCAACCCTCGCGAGAGGAAGGTCCGGACCTCATCCCCGTCGAGCACCTCCACGGAGCGGGCAGGTTGCAATTGATTGCGGACGGCCGCGGAGAGGGTGCTCTTGCCCGCACCGGACATGCCGGTGAACCAGACAATGAAACCCCGCTGGGACGCTGCGTCTGAAGTTGGCTGACTCACGGAGGTGTACCCGATGTTCACGTCGCTGGACCGTTGATCATTCCGGCGGCCACGGTGGCATTCGTCCCCTCGTCGATGAGGATGAAGCTGCCGGTGTGGCGGTTGCGCCGGTACTCGTCGAAGAAGAGCGGCACGGTGGTGCGCAAGGACACCCGGCCGATCTCGTTCAGCGCGAGGGCCTTGCTCTGCTCGTCCCGGTGGAGCGTGTTCACGTCGATCCGGTACTGGATGTCCTTGACCAGGGTCCGGGCCGAGCGCGTGGTGTGCTTGATGGCCAGCTTCGCGCCGGGCCGCAGCGGCTGCTCCACCATCCAGCACACCATGGCATCGAGATCCTGCGCGACGGTGGGCGGATTGCCCGGCCGGCACAGCATGTCGCCCCGGCTGATGTCGAGCTCATCCGTCAGGGAGATGTTGACGGACATGGGAGGGAAGGCCTCCTCCACGGGTTTGCCCGCCAGCTCGATGGCGCGGATGCGCGAGGTGAAGCCCGAGGGCAGCACCACCACCTCATCCCCCGGCCGCAGCACGCCGCCCACCACCTGCCCGGAATAGGCGCGGTAGTCGTGGAGCTTCTTGGAGATGGGCCGGGACACGTACTGCACGGGGAAGCGCACCTGGATGAGGTTGCGGTCCGAGGCGATGTGCACATTCTCCAGGTGGTGCAGCAGCACGGGGCCCTGGTACCAGGGCATCATCTCCGAGCGCGTCACCACGTTGTCGCCGTTGAGCGCGGAGATGGGGATGAAGGTGAGATCCGTGAGCCTCCAGCTTCATGGAGAACTTGCGGAACTCGTCCTTGATGGACTCGAAGACGGTCTCGTCGTAGCCCACCAGGTCCATCTTGTTGATGCACAGCACCACATGGGGCACGCGCAGCAGCGAGGCGATGAAGGCATGGCGCCGCGTCTGTTCCAGCAATCCCTTGCGCGCGTCCACGAGGATGAGGGCGAGATCCGCGGTGGAGGCGCCCGTCACCATGTTGCGCGTGTATTGGAGGTGGCCGGGGGTGTCCGCGATGATGAACTTGCGCCGGGGCGTGGCGAAGTAGCGGTAGGCCACGTCGATGGTGATGCCCTGCTCGCGCTCGGCGCGCAGGCCGTCCATGAGAAGGGCGAGGTTGGTGTACTCGTCTCCGCGCGCCTTGCTGGTGCGCTCCACGGAGGTGAGCTGATCCTCGAAGATGGATTTCGTGTCGTAGAGCAGCCGGCCGATGAGGGTGCTCTTCCCATCATCCACCGAGCCAGCCGTGGCGAACCTGAGCAGCTCCATTAGAAATACCCCTCGCGCTTACGGTCTTCCATGGCCGTCTCGCTGAACTTGTCGTCGGCCCGGCTCGCTCCGCGTTCGGTCACGCGGGAAGCGGAGACCTCTTGAATCACCTGCTCCACCGTGGACGCCGTGGACTCGACGCAGGCGGTACACGTCATGTCGCCCACGGTGCGGAAGCGCACCTGGGCTGGGATGGCCCGCTCCCCCGGCAGCAGCGGCAGGTAGGGCGAGCACGCCATCAGCATGCCGTCGCGGCGGAACACCTCACGCCGGTGGCTGAAATAGATGGAGGGAAGCGGAATCCGCTCCTGCGAGATGTATTGCCAGATGTCCATCTCGGTCCAGTTGGACAGGGGGAAGACGCGGATGTGCTCCCCGCGGCGGTGGCGGCCGTTGTAGAGGCTCCACAGCTCGGGCCGCTGGTTCTTCGGGTCCCACTGGCCGAACTCGTCGCGGAAGGAGAAGACACGCTCCTTGGCGCGGGCCTTCTCCTCGTCCCGGCGGGCACCACCGAAGACGGCGTCGAACTGGTGCTTCTCGATTCCGTCGAGCAGCGGCGCCGTCTGCAGCCGGTTGCGCGAGGCGCGCGGGCCCTTCTCCTCCACCACCCGGCCCGAGTCGATGAACTCCTGCACGGAGGCCACCACGAGCCGCGCGCCCAGGGCGGCCACGCGCTCGTCGCGGTACGCGAGCACCTCGGGGAAGTTGTGCCCCGTGTCCACGTGCATCAGCGGGAAGGGCAACGGTGCGGGCGCGAAGGCCTTCTCCGCCAGCCACAGCATCACGGCGGAATCCTTGCCACCGGAGAACAGGAGGACGGGCCGTGAGAACTCGGCCACCACTTCCCGGATGATGAAGAGGGACTCGGCTTCGAGGGCCTGGAGATGGGACAGCTCGTAACTCATCTCCCCGCCTCCGCCTGCTCCTGGACCAACTGCTCACAGAGCGTGGCCACCTCCTCCAGGGTGTTGAACAGCTCTCCCATCATCGGGCGGATCCCCAGATCCTCCTCGATGCGGTTGGCGAGCATGGTCGCGAGCAGGGAGTTGCCACCGAGGGAGATGAAATGGTCTCCCGGCGCGATCTCCTGGAGGCCCAGCAATTCACTCCAGTAGCCGGCGAGTCTCTGTTGCATCTGCGTGCTGGGGGGATGAGGGGTGTTCATGAGGGGCCTCAGGGTTTCTCGGCGTACGCGACGACGTAGTCGTCGCAATTGAACAGGGCGAGGTGCTGGTACTGCTCGGGGTCCTGCTCCCAGACCTTGCGGACATCCGCGCGGATGCGCTCCGGGGTGACCGAGCCGGGTTGCCGGCTTGCCGCCGTCACGCCGCGCAGGGCCGTGAACGCGGCATTCACCGGCCCATAGACATCCGCCGCGATGGATTCGAGCCGGGCCTTCTGGAAGCCCACCGACGTCAGTTCCGTGGCATACCGCTGGGCCGTCCAGACATTCTCCTCGGGAAAGGCAATCAGGCCCCGAAAATAGCGATGGCGCAGGCGGCGGCGCAGCCCCAAGCCCGTTTCCCGATCGGTCTTCTGGCACATGTCCGCCATGACCAGACGTCCACCCGGACGGAGCACCCGGAACGCCTCGCTCAGGAACGCACGCCGCGTCTTGAAGTGCATGGCGGACTCGAGCGCGAAGACGACGTCGAACTCGCCCGGGCCGAAGGGAAGCGCGGTCGCGGAGCCCACGTCCAACTGGACCACCTGCTCGAGACCCGTGAGCCGTACGCGCTCCCGGCCAATCCGTACCTGATTGGGCGTGACGTTCAATCCGTGGATGCGCTTGGGGCGGTATTCCTCGGCCCAGAGAATGTCCTGATCCGCATAGCCAAAGCCGCAGTCCAACACCACATCGGCCTGGCCCAGGCGCGCGGTCTTCGCGAGCAGGTGTGCCATCTGCGCCTGGGCGGATTTGAACAGCTCGCCCACGCGCTCGAAGTTGTTCTCGTCGACGCGCTCCACGTCGCGCCAATAGCCCAGGTTGATCCACAAGGGCTCACGGCCCGTCTTGACCTGGATCTCCTGCGGCTTGGGAAGACCCGAGACCCATGCACCCGTGTCGATCGAATAGAACCGCTCGGGATCCGCCAGGATCGCCTTCTTGAGATTCTTCGCGAGACTCATGACGCCATTCAGCATGTCCAACCTCTTCTTTCGCTCATCAAAGACAGTCAAAGACGGTGACTTCCGCCGAGAGGCCGGCCTGCAAGGGCAACTCCTCAGGGGTGTCCATCCAGGCGATGCGCACGGGGACACGCTGCACCACCTTGACGAAGTTGCCCGAGGCATTGTCCGGCGGCAGCAGGGAGAAGCTCGCGCCCGTTCCGCCGGAGAGACTCTCCACCCGGCCCGCCAGCGTCCGGCCCGGGAAGGCATCCACCTTCACCTCCACCCGCTGGCCCGGGCGGATGCGCCCTACCTGCGTTTCCTTGAAGTTGGCGATGACGTACGTGCGCGGCGGAACGAGTCTCGCCACCGGCTGCCCGGCCGATAGGAATTGCCCCTCGCGGATGCTCAGCTTCGACACCTGGCCGTCCGCGGGAGCCACCACCCGGGTGTACTCGAGCTGGAGCCGGGCCTGCTCCAGCGCGGCCTCGGCGGCGGTCACCCGGGCCTGGGCGAGCTCCGCGCTGGCGCGCGCCACGGAGATCTTCTCGTCCACGGGAGCGCTCTGATCGAACTGGCCCTGGGCCTCGGCCACCCGGCCGAGGGCGACCTGCCGGGACTGCTCGGCCGCGGCGAGCTGCGCGCGGGCTCCGGCCAGCGACGCCTGCGCGGCCTCGTGGGAGGCCCGGGCGGTGTCGAGCTCCTGCTGGGAGGAGACGTCCGCCCCGCGCAGCCGCACCACGCGCTCGAGTTCCAGTGCCTGGTGCCAGGCCTCGGCCTCCGCGCGAGCCAGGGCCGCACGGGCCACCTCCACCTGGGCCTCGGCGTTGCTCACCGCCGCCGTGCTGGTGGACACCAGGGCGCGCGCGCTGGAGCGGCCTCCCCGGGCGCTCGCCTCCGCCACCGCCATCTGCGCCTCGGCCGCCCGAGCCTGCGCCCGCGCCGAGGCCAGCTCCGCCTCGGCCTGCTTGACGCGGACGGCGTACTCGCGCGGATCGAGCTCCAGCAGCACCTCGCCCTTCTTCACCCGGGCGTTGTCCTCCACGAGCACGCGCAGCACCGGACCCCCCACGCGCGTGTGGAGCGGCACCAGGTCCGCCTGCACCTGCGCGTTGTCCGTCGCCTCCTGCCCACGCGTGAGCAGCACGTAGCCGCCGAGGCCCGCGAACACCGCCACGGTGACCGCACCCAGGACGATGGCGCCCCGGCGGCCCCGCTGCTTCCGCTCGGCCTCCTCGGGGCCCGGGCCCGGAGCAGGCGCTTCCTTCTCCACCAATCGGGGGGTCGCACTCATCTCGCGTCAGACCTCCACATCCGCGTGAACCTCGTTCCGCGCCTCGCTCCGGGGCTTCTGGCCCGGCGAGACCCAGAGGAAGGCCAGCAACGGCAGCGCCAGCGCGAACAGCAGCGCGGAGAGCGTGAAGAGCCGGTTGAAGGCCAGCAGCATCGCCTGCTGTTGGAGGGTGCCCGACAGGAGGCGCAGACTCCCCTCGACGGCCTCGTAGCCTTCGACTCCGCCCGCCACGAGCCCGCCCATGGCCGAGGCGAGCCGCTCGGAGAAGCTCGGGGCGCTCGGCGAACACCTGGGCGGAGAGCCCCACCTGGGCCTGCGCGGTGTAGCGCGTCATCAGGGTGGCGAAGAGCGCCAGCCCCACCGAGCTGCCAATCTGCCGCATCAGCGCGTTGAGGCCGGCGGCGTCCGCCAACCGGGCGCGCTCCACCTTGTCGAACACCACGACGTTGAGCGGCACGAAGAGCAGGCTGGTGCCCAGCCCCTGCAACATGATGGACGCGACGATGTCGCCCGTGCCCGTGTCCAGGGAGACGCGCATCATCCGAAAGACGCCCAGGCCGACGAGGCCCAGCCCCAGCGCCATGAGCACCCGGGGGGAGACCCGGTTGTACAGGCGCCCGATGATGGGCATCACCGCGATCATCACCAGCGTGCGCGGCAGGAGCGCCAGGCCCGACTGCATGGCCGTGAAGCCGAGCAGCTCCTGCATGAAGAGGGGCAGCAGGAACAGGTTCGCGATGAGGATGAAGAACATCACCCCACCGAGCACGACGCCCGAGGAGAAGACCGGCTCCCGGAAGAGGCGCAGGTCCACCGCGGGCGCGGCGGCGGTGAGCTCACGCAGGACGAAGGCCGCCAGGGCGAAGCCGGCCAGCAGGGTGAAGAGGAGGATCTCCCGCGACTCGAACCAGTCCCGGTGCTGCCCCTCCTCCAGCACGAACTGGAGCGAGGCCAGGCCCACCCACATCAGCCCGATTCCAGCCCAGTCCATGTTGCGGCGCTGGAGCATCGCGGCGGCCTGGTTGGCGGCTCGCACGTCCTCGGGCTCCTCGACGAAGCGCCACACCAGCACGAAGCCGAGCACTCCGACGGGCAGGTTGATGAGGAAGATCCACGACCAATGGAAGTTATCGACGAGGTACCCGCCGAGCGTGGGGCCGATGGCGGGGCCCACGGAGACCACCACCGAGAAGATGCTCATGGCCATGCCCTGCTCCTCGGGAGGCCACGTCTGGCGGAGGATGGCCTGCTCGGTGGGCACGAGCATTCCGGCGCCCAGGCCTTGAAGCGTCCGGAAGACCACCAGTGAGGGCAGGCTCCAGGCCAGCCCACACAGCAACGAGCTGAGGATGAAGAGGCCCAGGAACGCCAGGTAGGTGCGTTTCTGGCCAAAGAGCCGCCCGAAGAAGCCGGAGAGCGGCAACACCAGCACGGTGGCGATGATGAAGCTGGTGCTCGCCCAGGTGATCTCCTGCACGGTGGCGCCGATCGAGCCGCGGATCTGCGACAGGGCCACGTTGACGATGGACGAATCGACGGTGGCCATCAGGGTGCCGCAGGACACCGCGACGGTGATGAGCCACTTGTTGACCGGCGCCCTGGGAGTGGAATCGGACATGGCCTCGGGGCTCCTTCAGGACGCGGCCCGGCGCGTCTCCAGACGCGCGAGGTGAGCGGCATGGGCCCGCTCCAGGCAGGTGCCAAGCCGCGCCGCGAGCTCCACCACCCGCGCGCCACGCAGGAGGGAGAAGTGGTCCCCCTCCAACGTATGGGCCTCCACCTCGCTGGCGGAGAACCGCGCTCCGCCCTGCTCGCGCAGGGAGGACTCGCTCGCCTCGAAGACGGTGATGCGCCCCTCGTAGGGGGGCGGCGAGTACGCCCATGCCGCCCGCAGGTTCTTCTCGAGCACCCGTTGCAGGGTGGCCTCCTCCAGGGCGAGCTCCTTGTAGAACAGCGCCCCCAGCCCCGAGGTCTCCCGCTGCTCGGGCGGCAACCGCGCCACGGCGGGAGCGAGGTCATAGCTGTCGATGAGTGCGAGCAACTCCACCTGCTCCCCGCGCTGCTGGAGCTGCCGGGCCATCTCGAGGGCGATGCTTCCCCCCATCGACCATCCGCCCAGGAGGTAGGGCCCCCGCGGCTGAACGGTGCGGAGGGCCTCGAGGTAGAGCGCCGCCATCTCCTGCACCGAGTCGCAGGGCTCGAGGTCTCCCTCGAGCCCCCGCGACTGCAACCCGTAGAAGGGCTGATCCGGCGCCAAGGCACGGCACAGCTCCACGTAGCCGAGGACGGTGCCGCCCACCGGGTGGACGCAGAAGAAGGGCCGCTTCTCTCCGCCCCGGTTGAGCTCCACCAGCGGAGACCACGGCCCGGCCTCCTCGCGCAGCAGGCCCGCCAGGTGCTCCACCGTCGCGTTCTGGAACAGCGCCGCCACCGGCAGGCTGCGCCCCGTGACCGCCCGGATGCGCGACAACAGCCGGATGACCAGCAGCGAGTTGCCTCCCAGCTCGAAGAAGTTGTCCTGGACGCCGATGGGATGGATGCCCAGCAGCTCCTCCCAGAGCCGGACGAGCTGGAAGCTCCAGTGCCGTGCGAGGACCGATGAGCGAGCGCGAGAGTTCCTGCCGGGAGACCTCCGGCGCGGGCAGGGCCTTGCGATCCACCTTTCCGCTGGGTGTCAGCGGGAAGGACTCCAGGCGCACGAAGGCCGAGGGCACCATGTACTCGGGCAGCCTCTGCTTCAGCCAGGTCCGCAGTTCCTCGGGCTTCAACCCGGGGGACTCGGCACCCTCACCCCGTCCCTCTACGTAGGCCACCAGCCTCTTGCCTCCGGCGTCCGCCTCCTTCGCCTCCACGATGCAGTCTCGGACTGCCGGGTGCCGGGCGAGAACCGCCTCAACCTCAGCCAACTCGATGCGGAAGCCTCGCACCTTCACCTGTGCGTCCTTGCGTCCCAGGAACTCGATGCTCCCGTCCGCCAGGTACCGCGCGTAGTCCCCTGTCCGGTACAGCCTCCCTCCCGGCTTCGCCCCGTACCCGTCTGGGATGAAGCGCTCCTGCGTCAGTTCCGGCCGGTGCAGGTAGCCCCGCGCCACCGCCGTTCCTCCGATGTACAGCTCCCCCACCACGCCCACCGGCACCGGCTCTCCATTGCCGTCCAGCAGGTGCACGCGCGTGTTGGCGATGGGCCTGCCGATGCCCGGCAGCTCCGGCCACGTCTCCGGCTCTCCCTCCAGCCGGTACGCCGTCGCCACGTGTGTCTCCGTCGGGCCGTACTGGTTCTCCAGCACCCCTCCCAGCCGCTTCATCAGCCGCCGCAGCACGGGCGTCACCCTGAGCTGCTCTCCCGCCGTGATGACTTCCTTGAGCGCCCTCGGTGCCAGCCCTTCCCTGTCCGCCTCTTCCGCCAGGTTCTGCAGCGCCACGAAGGGCAGGAACAGCCTCTGCACCCCGCTCCTGTCCATCTTCTCCAGCAGCGCCTTCGCCTCCAGCCTCAGCTCCTCGGGGATGAGCACCAGCTCTCCGCCCGCTCCCCACGTGGAGAACAGCTCCTGGAAGCTCACGTCGAAGCTCAGCGCCGAGAACTGCAACGTCCTGGGCTTCTCCTCCGAGCGCTCCACCTGCCAGCGAATGAGGTTGAGCAGTGGCCGGTGGTGCATCGCCACTCCCTTGGGCACTCCCGTCGAGCCCGAGGTGTAGATGACGTACGCCAGCGCCTCGGGGCCCGACACCCGCTCCGGGTTGCCTTCAGCGCACCCGGCCCAGGTGCCCTCCTCCACGTCCAGCAACAGCCGCTTCGCTTCACCGGCGGGCAGCGTGTCCGCCAGGTGCCGCTGGGTGAGCAGCACGGGCGCCCGGGAGGCTCCGAGCATCAGCGCCAGGCGCTCGGCCGGGTAGGCCGGGTCCAGCGGCACGTAGGCGCCACCGGCCTTGAGAATCCCCAACACGCCCACCGCCAGGTCCAACGAGCGCTTGACGCACAGGCCCACCGGCACGTCCGGCCCTACTCCCAACCCTCGCAGGTGGTGCGCCAGCCGGTTGGCCTTCCGGTTCAACTCCCCGTACGTCAGCGTCTCCTCTCCGAAGCTGACAGCCACCGCCTCCGGCGTCCTGTCCGCCCAGGCCTCGAACAGCTCGTGCACCCCGCTGGCCGGGGCATACAGCGCCTTGGTGTCGTTGAACTCCACCAGTACCCGCCGCCGTTCCGCCTCGTCCATCAGCGGCAGTGAGGACAGCCGCTGCTCCGGCCGAGACACGGCGCCCTCCAGCAGCCGCGCGTAGTGCGCCGCCATGCGCGCCACCGTCGCCTCGTCATACAGGCCGGTGTTGTATTCCCAGAGGCTCACCAGCCCGTCCGCCGTCTCTCGCACGAACAGGGTCAGATCGAACTTCGCCATTCCGGGCTGGAAGGCGAACTCGTCCAGGGACACGCCGGGAAGCGCCATCGGCGAGAGCGCGGTCTGGTAGACGAACATCACCTGGAAGAGCGGCGAGCGGCTCCGGTCACGCGCGGGCTGCAGGGCATCCACGAGCTGCTCGAAAGGCACGTCCTGGTGGGCATAAGCGCCCAGACACGCTTCCCGGACCCGCCCGAGCAGCTCCCGGAAGCCCCCCTCTCCGGACACCTCCACCCGCAGCGCCAGCGTGTTGAGGAAGAAGCCGATGAGCCCTTCCAACTCGCGCCGGTTGCGCCCGGAGATGGGCGTTCCCACCACGAGGTCCGCCTGCCCGCTGTAGCGCGCCAGCAGGGCGTACCAGCCCGCCAGGAAGGTCATGAAGGGCGTGACGCCCTCCCGATGGCTCAGCGCCCGGAGCGCACCGGACAGCGAGGCGGGCAGTGGCATCGACAGGAGAGCCCCGCGGAAGATCTGCACGGGGGGCCTCGGCCGGTCCGCCGGAAGCTCCAGCACGGGGGGCGCTCCGGCGAGCTGCTTCTTCCACCAGGAGAGCTGCGTCTCCAGCACCTCGCCCTTCAGCCACTCCCGCTGCCACACCGCATAGTCCGCGTACTGCACCGGCAGCGCGGGCAGCGCGGGCGCCGTCCCCTCGGAGAAGGCCCGGTACAGCGTCTCCAGCTCGCGCAGCAGCACCTCCAGCGAGCCGATGTCGCAGACGATGTGGTGCATGACGAGCAGCAACACGTGCTCGTCCGGCGAGACGCGCAGCAAGCTGGCCCTCACCAGGGGCCCCTTCTCCAGGTCGAACGGGCGCCGCGCCTCCGCCTCCACGTACGCCCGGGCCTTCCCTTCCTCCAAGCGCACCACCGGCAACAGCAGCGCCAGCTCCGGAGCAATCCGCTGCACGGGCTGTCCATCCACTTCCACGAACGTCGTCCGCAGCGACTCGTGCCGGCGTACGAGTTCCCCCAGGCACCGCTCCAGCACGGCCACGTCGAGCCGTCCCTTCAGCCGCACGGCATAAGGAACGTTGTAGGTGAACCCACCGGGCTCGAGCTGCTCGATGAACCACAACCGCTGCTGCGCGAAGGACAGGGGTGGCGCATCCCCTCGCGGAGCCGGAACCAGCGGAAGGAGCCGCTGCCCCTGGTTCTCTCCCCGCATCGCCTCGAGCCGCGCCGCCAGCTCCACCACCGTGGGGGCCTCGAAGAGCACCCGGACCGGCACCTCCACCTGGAGCGCTTCCCGCAGGCGTGAAGCCACCTGCGCCGCCAGCAGCGAATGACCTCCCCGCTCGAAGAAATGGTCCCGCGCCCCCACGCGCTCCTGCTTCAGGAGCGACGCCCAGAGCTCCGCCACCACCCGCTCCATCTCCGTCCCGGGCGCCACGTACTCCTCGCGCTCCGTCCCCCCCGCCTCCGGCGCGGGCAGCGCCTTCCGGTCCACCTTGCCGTTGGGCGTGAGCGGCAAGGACTCCAGCCGCACGAAGACCGAGGGCACCATGTGCCCGGGCAGCGTCTGCTTCAGCCAGGTCCGCAGCTCCTCGGGCTTCAACCCGGGGGGCTCGGCACCCTCACCCCGACCCTCTCCCGGAGGGCGAGGGGAAATTGGCACCACGTAGGCCACCAGTTGCTTGCCGCTGGGGCCTTCGTCCCTCGCGACCACCACCGCCTCGCCCACCCCCGGGTGCTTCGCCAGCGCCGCCTCGATCTCACCCAACTCGACACGGAACCCGCGCACCTTCACCTGCGCGTCCCGCCGCCCCAGGAACTCGAGGTTTCCATCCGGCAGGTACCTCGCCAGGTCTCCTGTCTTGTAGAGCCTCGCTCCGGGTGCCTCGCGGAACGGGTGCGCGACGAACTTCTCCGCCGTCAGCTCCGGCCGGTTCAGGTACCCCAGCGCCAGTCCGTCTCCACCGACATACAGCTCGCCGGCCACGCCCACCGGCACCGGCTGCATCCGCTCGTCCAGCACGTACGTTTCCGCGTTCGCCGGCGGCGTGCCGATGGGCACCGACACCGCCCCCTCGGGCACGTCCTTCACCACGAAGAACGTCGAGGCCGTCGTGTTCTCCGTGGGCCCGTAGCCATTCACCAGGAACTCCGGCGCGCCCCGCTCCAACACCTTCCTCAGCCACTTCGGATCCGCGGCCTCGCCTCCGAACACCACGTACTTCAGCGTGTGGAACGCGTCCGGGCACTCGGCCGCCACCTGGTGGAACAGCGCCGTGGGCAGCACCGTCGCGCTGATCCGCTTCTCCCGCATGAACGTGGCGAGCGACCGCGGAGACAGCGTCACCTCCCGAGGCACGCCCACCAGACACCCGCCGTTCGCCAGCGCGCCCCACAGCTCCAGGGTCGACGCATCGAACGAGGTGTTGCACACCTGCGCGAACCGCTCCCCCTCCGTCAGCCGGACATGGAGGGTGTCCCGCACCAGCCGGATGATGCCCCGGTGCGGGATGCACACGCCCTTGGGACGGCCCGTCGAGCCCGACGTGTAGATGACATACGCCATCCCCTCCGGCCCGGTCTTCTCCCCGAGATCCTCCGCGTCCTCGTGCGCGAACGCCTCCCAGGAGCGCTCCAGCGGCAACACCTTCGCGCTCATGGACGGCAGCCGGGACATGGCTCCCGGCTGGGCCAGCACCACCGGCACCGCCGTGTCCTCCACCATGAACGCCAGGCGCTCCGGCGGGTACGAGGGATCCAACGGCACGTACGCGCCGCCCGCCTTGAGGATGCCCAGCATCGCCGCCATCATCTCCAGCGTGCGATGGGCCGAGAGTCCCACCGGCGTCCCAGACCCCACGCCCAGCCGCCGCAGGTGCCTGGCCACCTGATTGGCCCGGCGGTTCAGCTCCGCGTACGTCAGCCGCTCGCCCTCGTATTCCACCGCCGAGGCCTCGGGCTGACGCGCCGCGTGTGCCTCGAACAGCCCGTGGACCGTGGCGTCGCGCGGGTACTCCACCCGCGTCTGGTTCCACTCCACCAGCATCCGCCGCCGCTCCTCGTCCCCCAACAGGGGCAGGGCCGCCAGCGCCTGCCCGGGGTTGGCGAGCGCGCCCTCCAGCAGCCGCACGTAGTGGGCCGCGATCCGCGCCACCGTCGCTTCGTCGAACAGCGCGGTGTCGTACTCCCAGTGGCCCTCCCATCCCCCGGCGGTCTCCCGGACGAAGAGGGTCAGGTCGAACTTCGCCAGCCCGTTCTGGTAGGCGACCTCTTCCGAGGACACGCCACGCAGCGCCAGGGCCGGAGACGCCTGCTCCAGGGCGAACATCACCTGGAAGAGCGGCGCACGGCCCGGCTCACGCACCGGGTGCAGGGCATTCACCAGTTGCTCGAAGGGCATGTCCGGGTGGGCATAGGCCCCCAGGCACGACTCGCGGACCCGGCCCAGCAACTCCCGGAAGCTCGCCTCCGCGGGGATCTGGACACGCAGTGCCAGCGTGTTGACGAAGAAGCCGATCAACCCCTCCAGCTCGCGCTGCTCCCGCCCCGCGATGACCGAGCCCACCACGAGGTCGCTCTGCCCGCTGTAGCGCGCCAGCAGCGCCTGCCAGGCCGCCAGGAACGTCATGAAGGACGTGACGCCTTCGCGGCGGTTCAGCTCCCGGACGGCTCCGGCGAGCGCGGGAGGCATCCGCACCCGCAGCGTGGCTCCGCGGAAGCGCTGTACCGGAGGCCTCGGCCTGTCCGTGGGCAACTCCAGCACGGGAGGCGCCCCCGCGAGCCGCTGCTTCCACCAGGCGAGCTGCTCCTCCAGCACCTCCCCCTTCAGCCACTCCCGCTGCCACCGGGAATAGTCCGCGTACCGCACCGGCAATGGCGGCAGTGCGGGCTCCGTTCCCGCGGAGAACGCCTGGTACAGCGCGGTCAGCTCCCGCACCAGCACGCCCATGGACCAGCCATCGGAGACGATGTGGTGCATGCAGAGCACCAGCACGTGCTCGTCCTCCGCCGCGCGCAGCAGCAGCACGCGCAACAGCGGGCCCTTCTCCAGGTCGAACGGGCGCTGGACCTCCGCTTCCACACGGCGCTGGAGCGCTCCGGCGCGCTCACCTTCCGGCACCGCCTCCAGGCCCTCCACCGGCAACGCGAGCACCAGCGCCGGGAGGAGCCGCTGCACCGGCTGTCCCGCCACCTCCGCGAAGGTGGTGCGCAGCGCTTCGTGCCGGTCCACCAGGGATTGGAAGCTCCGCTCCAGCGCGGCCACGTCGAGCCGGCCCTTCAGCCGCGTCACGAAGGGGAGGTTGTAGGCGAAGCCCCCCGGCGACAGCCGCTCGAGGAACCACAGGCGCTGCTGCGCGAAGGACAGCGGCAGTTCCCCACGCTCCGGCATGGGCACGAGGGGAGGAGGCCGTGGCCCCTGATGCAGTCCGGACAGCGACTCGAGCCGCCGCGCGAGCTCCGCCACCGTGGGAGCCTCGAAGAGAGCGCGCACGGGCAGCTCCACCTTCAGCACCTCGCGCAGGCGTGACGTCACCTGGGTCGCCAGCAGCGAGTGCCCGCCCAGCTCGAAGAAGTGGTCGTGCGCGCCCACACGCCCCAGGCCCAGCAGCGGCGCCCAGATGCCCGCCACCACCTCTTCCAACGCCGTGCGCGGAGCCGTGTACTCCGCGCCCACCGTCTCCGTGTCCGGCGCGGGCAGGGCCTTGCGGTCCACCTTTCCACTGGGTGTCAGCGGGAAGGACTCCAGGCACATGAAGGCCGAGGGCACCATGTACTCGGGCAGCCTCTGCTTCAGCCAGGTCCGCAGTTCCTCGGGCTTCAACCCGGTGGGCTCGGCACCCTCACCCCGTCCCTCTACGTAGGCCACCAGCCTCTTGCCTCCGGCGTCCGCCTCCTTCGCCTCCACGATGCAGTCTCGGACTGCCGGGTGCCGGGCGAGAACCGCCTCAACCTCAGCCAACTCGATGCGGAAGCCTCGCACCTTCACCTGTGCGTCCTTGCGTCCCAGGAACTCGATGCTCCCGTCCGCCAGGTACCGCGCGTAGTCCCCTGTCCGGTACAGCCTCCCTCCCGGCTTCGCCCCGTACCCGTCTGGGATGAAGCGCTCCTGCGTCAGTTCCGGCCGGTGCAGGTAGCCCCGCGCCACCGCCGTTCCTCCGATGTACAGCTCCCCCACCACGCCCACCGGCACCGGCTCTCCATTGCCGTCCAGCAGGTGCACGCGCGTGTTGGCGATGGGCCTACCGATGCTCGGCACCGCGGGCCACTGCTCCGGCTCTCCCTCCAGCCGGTAAGCCGTCGCCACATGTGTTTCCGTCGGGCCGTACTGGTTCTCCAGCACCCCTCCCAACATCTTCATCAATCGGCGCAGCGCGGGTGTCACCCTGAGCTGCTCCCCCGCCGTGATGACTTCCTTGAGCGCCCTGGGTGCCAGCCCTTCCCTGTCCGCCTCCTCTGCCAGGTTCTGCAGCGCCACGAAGGGCAGGAACAACCGCTGCACCCCGCTGCTGTCCATCTTCTCCAGCAGTGCCTTGGCCTCCAGCCTCAGCTCCTCGGGGATGAGCACCAGCTCTCCACCCGCTCCCCACGTGGAGAACAGCTCCTGGAAGCTCACGTCGAAGCTCAGCGCCGAGAACTGCAACGTCCTGGGCTTCTCCTCCGAGCGCTCAACCTGCCAGCGAATGAGGTTGAGCAGTGGCCGGTGGTGCATCGCCACCCCCTTGGGCACTCCCGTCGAGCCCGAGGTGTAGATGACGTACGCCAGCGCCTCGGGGCCCGACACCCGCTCCGGGTTGCACTCGGCGCACCCGGCCCAGGTGCCCTCCTCCACGTCCAGCAACAGCCGCTTCGCTTCACCGGGGGGCAGCGTGTCCGCCAGGTGCCGCTGCGTGAGCAGCACGGGCGCCCGGGAAGCCCCGAGCATCAACGCCAGGCGCTCGGCCGGGTAGGCCGGGTCCAGCGGCACGTAGGCGCCACCGGCCTTGAGAATCCCCAACACGCCCACCGCCAGGTCCAACGAGCGCTTGACGCACAGGCCCACCGGCACATCCGGCCCCACGCCCAACCCTCTCAGGTGGTGCGCCAGCCGGTTGGCCTCGCGGTTCAGCTCGCCGTACGTCAGCCGCTCCTCCCCGAAGCTGACGGCCACCGCCTCCGGCGTCCTGTCCGCCCAGGCCTCGAACAGCTCGTGCACCCCGCTGGCCGGGGCATACAGCGCCCTGGTGTCGTTGAACTCCACCAGCACCCGCCGCCGTTCCGCCTCGTCCATCAGGGGCAGTGAGGCCAGCCGCTGCTCCGGGCGGGACACAGCCCCCTCCAGCAGCCGCGCGTAGTGCGACGCCATCCGCGCCACCGTCGCCTCGTCATACAAGTCAGTGTTGTATTCCCAGAGGCTCACCAGCCCATCCGCCGTCTCGCGGACGATCAGGGTCAGGTCGAACCTCGCGACTCCTGGCTCGAAGGAGAGCGCCTCCACCACCCCGCCGGGCAGCGACAGCCCGGAGAAGGGCGCCGTCTCCTGATGGAGGAACATGACCTGGAAGAGCGGCGTGCGGCTCAGGTCTCGCGCGGGCTGGAGCGCATCCACCAATTGCTCGAAAGGCACATCCTGGTGGGCATAAGCGCCCAGACACGACTCACGCACCCGGCCCAGCAGCTCCTGGAAGCTCGCCTCCCCGGACACCTCCACCCGCAGCGCCAACGTATTGGCGAAGAAGCCAATGAGCCCTTCCAGCTCGCGCCCGTTGCGTCCGGAGATGGGCGTCCCCACCACGAGGTCCGCCTGCCCGCTGTAGCGCGCCAGCAGGCCGTACCAGGCCGCCAGGTAGGTCATGAAGGGCGTGACGCCCGCCTCCCGGCTCAGCTCCCGCACCGCTCCAGAGACGTCCGGGGGAAGCGCCAGCTCGAAGAGGGCGCCACGCGAGGACTGCACCGGAGGCCTCGGCCGATCCGTGGGGAGCTCCAGCGCCGGTGCAGCCCCGGCCAGTGCCTGCTTCCACCACGCGAGCTGCTCCTCCAGCACCTCGCCCTTCAACCACTCCCGCTGCCACAGCGCGTAGTCCGCGTATTGCACCGGCAGGGCCGCCGGGATGGGCTCGCCACCCGCGGAGAACGCCGCGTACAGCTCGGACAGCTCACGCTCCAGCACACCCAGCGACCAGAGATCGCAGATGGCATGGTGCATCACGAGCAGCAGCACGTGCTCGTCCGCCTTCAGGCGCAGCAAGCCCACCCGGAGCAAGGGACCCCGCTCCAGATCGAACGGGCGCCGAGCCTCCTCCTCCACCCGCCGCCGGACCGCCGCCTCGCGTCCGGCTTCGGGGACGCCCTCCAATCCCTCCACCCGCGGCGCCAGCCCCAGCTCCGCGGCAATCCGCTGCACCGGCCGCCCCTCCACCTGGGGGAACGTCGTCCGCAGCGCCTCGTGCCGCTGGACGAGCGCGGACAGGCTCCGCTCGAGGGCCACCACGTCGAGCGGTCCCTTCAGCCTCGCGGCGAGTGGAACGTTGTACGTGAAGCCACCGGGCTCGAGCTGGTCGATGAACCACAGCCGCTGCTGCGCGAAGGACAACGGCGGGGCCACGCTCCGGGGCACCGGCACCAGCGGAGGAGGCCTGCGTGCCGGCCGCGTGCCCGGCTTCGGTCCAGTTCTCTCGGAGGGGGGGCGCACGTTCATGGTGACTGGGGAGTCCTGAATCGGATGCAGGGGGGACGAGAGGAACATCCGCGCCCCGAGGGGGAAGGGCGCGCATGGCAAGGCCAGGCCCGCCGCCCGGAGGCAGCGGGAAGACTTCAAACAGCGGTGGGAGACAGGCTCAGGCGGGGCTGCCGGGCTGCTCCTTCAAACGCTCCCGCAGGAGGAACTTCCGGATCTTCCCGGAGGGCGTCTTCGGCATCTCGGAGATGATCTCCAGGCGGTCCGGCCAGTACGAGACGGACATGCCGGCCTTGCGGAGGTGGTCGCGCAACTCATTGAGGGTGGGGGCTTCCTCGCGAGGCACCACGACGGCGCACACCCGCTCGCCACCAATCCGATCATCCGCGTGGGCCACGATGGCCACCTCGCGCACCTTGGGATGCGCATACAGCGCGGACTCGACCTCGACGACGGGGATCTTCAGCCCGTGCCGGAAGATGATGTCCTTGAGCCGGCCCGCGATGCGGATGCCCCCGCGCCCATCGTCCCGAGCCAGGTCGCCCGTGTCGAACCAGCCCTCCGCATCCAGACACGCGTTGTAGATGTCCTCGCGCTTGAAGTACCCGAGGCACTGGCTCGCGCCGCGGACCAGCAGCCGTCCCGCGCCATCCGGGAAGGGCGTCCCGTCCTCGGAGAGGGCCGGAGCGATCTTCACCTCCATCCAGGGAACGGGAGCGCCGTCGCTGTTCGCCGGCCACTCGGGAGGGTCCTCGTTGCGGGTGATGGTGACGGCGCCGTTCTCGGTCATGCCCCAGAGCGTGTGCAGCCGGACGCCGAAAACCTCACGCACCTCGGCGATGAGGTGGGGCGGCACGGGGGTGGAACCCGTGGCCAGACACCGGAGCGAGCTGACCTTCCGGGGCCGGCGCTTCTGCGACGCGAGCATGTTCAGGTAGTAGGTGGGAATCCCATACATGAACGAGATCCCATGCTCTTCCATCAGCTTCAGGTGGAAGTCGGGATCCGCCACGTCCAGGTAGACGGCCGTCGCCCCGAGCAGGACGGGCATCTGGAAGAGATACGTGAAACCACTCGAGGCGGTGAGGAGGCTCGGCAGGGAGACGACGTCGTCCGCGCCCAGCCCCATCGTCTCGTTGAGCGCGCGGGTGATGGCGTAGTTGGTGTTGTACGAGTGGACCACGCCCTTGGGCTCGCCCGTCGTGCCGGACGTGTAGAGCACGTTGAACACGTCATCCGCCCGGGCCGACAGCTCGTCCAGGGCACTGGCGGGGTAGCGCTCCTCCCACGTGTTGGCGACGAAGTGGGCGTCGAAATCCAGCTCACCGTCGGACAAGCCGCTCCCCGCCCCGAGGAAGATCCGGTGCCGCAGCGCCGGGAGCGCCGGAGCCATCTCGCGGAGCATGTCGCGGTGTGAGAAGCCGGTCCAGCTCGCGGGGCCGATGTAGACGGGGGCCTCGGTCCTGCTCAGGATGAACTCCACCTCGCGCCGCCGGTAGTCGGGCGGGATGGGCGCGAGCACCGCGCCGATCCGCGCGCAGGCCAGGGCAACGGCCGTGAACTGCCACCAGTTCGGGAGCTGCACGGCGACGATCTGCTCGCGCCCGACGCCCAGCTCGCGCAGGGCCCCCGCGAACCGGTCCATGGAGCGGCCCAGCTCCGCGTAGCTGATCCGCGTGACATCCCTCGCGAAGTACCGGGCCGCGATGATCGCCGTCTTGTCCGGGTGGTTCTTGATCGCCCGGCGAAGGTCATCGACAACCGTCTCGTCGCGCCACCAACCTCTCTGACGATAGGCCGGGCCATGAACTCGCGCGGCAGTGTTGCCGGACTTCTCCGCCATTTCGATCTCTCCCTGATTGCTTCTTATTATGTGATTTTGACTTTCAAGCCCTAACACTTTCTCAACGGCTGGCCAATGTCGGATTTTTTTTTTACATCCACCTCCAAGTTCTCACATTGACGAGGCGTCGCTCAATTTCCTATACGTTCAAGCCCTGAGAAACATCGAAGTCAGGAATTGCCCCCCGCCATGACTCGCTCGATGACCGCAGCAACGACAAGCGCTCGTCTCGAGCTTCCCAGTGGCTGACGCCCTGGGCCCGCTCGAGGCCCACGCGAGACATATCCGGCGGCTCATCGTCCGGCTCGCGGCCACCCCGGCCGGATGCCATCTCGGGGGTTCCCTCTCCCTGGTGGAGATCCTCGTGGCGCTCCTCGGGCGTGTCATGAAGGTCAACCCCAGTGTCCCCGGTTGGGAGGGACGGGATCACCTCATCCTGTCAAAGGGACACGCCGCGGCGGGGCTGTATGCGGCCCTGTCTGGGTTTGGCTTCTTCGACTCCGAGGAGCTCGTCCAGCGCTACAACGCGGAGGGGAGCCGTTTCACGGGTCATGTGAATGCAAAGGTTCCCGGGGTGGATTTCTCGACCGGGAGCCTCGGGCATGGGCTGGGATTGGGCACCGGGCTCGCACTCGGCTACCGGCTCAAGGGCCTGTCCAACCGTGTCTATGTCATCTGTGGTGATGGCGAGATGGGCGAGGGCTCCAACTGGGAAGCCCTCCAGGTGGCCGCCCATCAACGGCTGTCCAATCTGACGGTCATCATCGACCGGAACGGGGGCCAGAACGACGGCCCGACGGAGTCCATCCTCTCGCAGGCGGCCCTCGCGGACCGGCTGCTCATGTTCGGGTTCGAGGCCCTGGAGGTGGATGGGCACGATCTCCAGGCGCTGTGCCAGGCGCTGGAAGCCCCCTCCCCCGGGACGGCCCCGCGCGCCATCGTCGCGAAGACCCAGAAGGGCGCGGGCGTGCCCATGTTCAAGGGCAAGGGCCCCCACTACGCCGTCTTCTCTCCCGAGCAGCTCCGGCGCGCGCTCGTGTCCATGGGAGAGATCCCGTGAGCGGCACCCAGACGGGCGGCGCGGATCTCGCGAGCGCCCCGGAAGCCTGGCTGCGGGAGAATCCCAAGCTCTCCAACCGGCAGATCTTCCGGCATGCCCTCGCGCGCTTCGCCGAACAGGATCCCCGGCTCGTGCTGCTGGAGGCGGATCTCGGTGGCGGAGGAGACCCCTTCGAGGCCCGGCACAAGGGCCGCTATTTCAACCTGGGCATCTGCGAGGCGACCATGCTCGACATGGCGTGCGGCATGGCGCACGTGGGGCACGTCGTCTTCGCGCACACCTTCGCGCCCTTCGGGGCGATGCGGGCCTGCGAGCAGGTGCGCCTCGCCATGGCCTACCCGCGGGCCAACGTGAAGCTCGTCTGTGATTACGGCGGCGTCTCGGGCGCGTTCTTCGGGCCCACCCACCACGCCATCGAGGATCTCGCCATCCTCCGGGCCATGCCGGGGATGACGGTGTTCTCCCCCGCGGACGGGCTCGAGACGATCCTCGCCACGCGCGAGATGATCCAATACGACGGCCCGGTCTACATGCGGCTCGGCCGCAACCGGGTGAGCCGGCTGGAGGAGCCGCGCGAGGGCTTCGCGCTCGGCCGGGCGCTCTGCCTCCGGGAGGGCACCGGGGTGGGGCTGATCGCCCACGGGGAGATCGGAGTCTCCGTCGCGCTGGAGGCGGCCCGGCTCCTGGAGGGCCAGGGTGTCTCGGCGCGCGTGGTGAACCTGCACACGCTCAAGCCGCTCGACGAGGCGGCCATCCTCGAGACGGCGGAGCGGACGCGGCTGCTCGTCACGGTGGAGGAGCACAACATCCTCGGCGGACTCGGAGGCGCGGTGTGCGAGACGGTCTGCACGCACGGGCCCGCCCGGCAGGTGCTCCGGATCGGCATCCAGGATCGCTACGACCCGCTCGCGGGCTCCCACGAGTCGCTGCTGCTCGGGCATGGGCTCGAGGGCGCCGCGGTGGCCGAGCGCATCCTCGGCACGTTGTCGCGTCCCCAATAGCTGTCACTGGAACCAGTCCCAAGGAGGAGCGGATGCAGCTTCAGAAGCAGGTGGATGCCAAGGATGTCGCGGGAATCAACGGGTGCCCCACGTGTGCCTTCGAGATCACCGGGGACGGCTACATGGAGGGCGAGGTCGTCACGTGCGGGGGCTGCTCCGCCGAGCTCGAGGTGATTGGCGTGAAGCCCCTCCGGTTCGCCGAGGCCCCCGAGGTCGAGGAGGACTGGGGCGAGTAGGCCCTGGCGGCGCGAGCGGTTCATCGAGAGCACCTCATCGAGCGTTGTGTTGGCGGATGGAGCCGCTCGTACCCCCATGAAGAAGATCGATCTGATCTACACACGGCTGCGCACGGAAGAACGGATGATCCTCGATGCGCTCCGCAAGCGGGACTGCGCCGTCGAGCTCCACCAGGACGCGGACCTCGTCCTTCCGTTGGACGCGGAGCGCTGGGCCGGCGGCAGCGTCGTCCTGATGCGGAGCATGTCGCTCACCCGCTCCCGCTACCTGGCGGCCATCCTGGAAGTGAAGGGGGCTCGCGTGGTGAACAGCTCCCGGGCCATCACCACGTGCGGGGACAAGATCCTCACCACGCTCGCGCTGGCCGCCCACGGAGTGCCCATGCCGTGGTCGTTCGCGGGCTTCGAGGAGGAGGCCTGCGTCGCGGAGATCGAGCGCAAGGGCTACCCCGTGGTGACGAAGCCGGCGGTGGGCTCGTGGGGACGCATGGTCGCGCGCATCGACGGGCGCAGCGCGGCCGAGGGCCTCATGCAGATGCGCTTCGAGACGGGCAGCGCTTCGGACCATGTCGCGCTCGTCCAGCAGTACATCGACAAGCCGGGCTATGATCTGCGCGTCTATGTGATGGGCAAGGCGGTGGGAGGCATCCGCCGGCGCTCGGAGCACTGGGTGACGAACACCGCGCGCGGAGCGGTGCCCGAGCGGTACGAGGTGCCGGAGTCGCACGCGAAGCTCGCCGAGCGCGCGGCGGAGGCCGTCGGGGCGGACATCGCGGCCGTGGATCTGCTGGAGACGCGAAGCGGGGAGATCCTCGTGAACGAGGTCAACCACTGCGTCGAGTTCGCGCGAAGCATCGAGTCCACCCGGATTCCGCTGCCGGAGCTGATCGCGGACTACGCCGCCGGGGTGCACCCATGACACGCGTGGCCGTCCTCGGAGCCTCGGGCTACACGGGAGGCGAGCTGCTGCGCCTGCTGCTCGCCCACCCGGGCGTGGAAGTCGTCCAGGCCACGTCGGATCAGTTCGCGGGCAAGCGGCTCGATTATCCCCACCCGAACCTCCGGGGCATGAGCGCGCTGCGCTTCGTCCCCCACGACGCGCTGGAGCCGTGCGAGCTGCTGGTGAGCTGCATGCCCCAGGGGGGCCTCCTCCAGCGCTGGGCCCGGGTGCGCGAGCTCGCGGGCCGCGTCGTGGACCTCAGCGCGGACTTCCGGTTGGATCCATCGGACCACGAGCGCTGGTACAAGAAGCACCCGAGGCCCGCGGACGTACCGCGCTTCGTCTACGCCCTCCCGGAGTGGACCGCCCAGGAGCTTCCCGAGGCCCGCTACGTCGCGGTGCCCGGGTGCATGGCGCACGCCTCGCTGCTGGGCATCCTCCCGCTGGTGCGCGCGGGCCTGGTGAAGCCGGAAGCTCGTCGTGGACGCGAAGACGGGCTCCTCCGGGGGTGGCGCCACGCCGGACCGCTCGTCCCACCACCCCGAGCGGGCCTCGGCCCTCCGCTGCTACCGGGCGGTGGGGCACCGGCACACCGGGGAGATCGAGAACGTCGTCGAGCGGCTCACCCGGACGCGCCCGAGCGTGCACTTCAGTGCCACGGCCGTTCCGAGCGTGCGCGGCATCCTCGCCACGGTGCACGCCTTCGCCTCCAGGCCCCTCGACGAGAACGAGCCCCTGCGAGCCATCGCCACCGCCTACCGCGAGAAGCCCTTCGTGCGGCTCATCCGGCCGAACACGAGCGCCTCGCCCTTCCCCGAGCCGGGTCCGCTGCAGGGGACGAACTACTGCGACCTCGCCGTGGACGTGGACACGGAGCGGGGCCGGATCGTCGTGAACGTGGCGATCGACAACCTGGTGAAGGGCGCGGCGGGAACGGCCGTCCACGCCATCAACCTGATGCTCGGGCGACCCGAAACCGAAGGCCTCGGCTTCCGCGGCCTGCATCCCATCTGAAACACAGGGAGAAACACATGAGCACGAATGGAACCGCGGGGACCGAGCTGTCCCCCGGGCGGGCTTTTGCCGCGGCGGTTGTCTCTCAGGGCACGAAGGCGTCCGTGGAGTTCTCCACGACGATCACCGACTCCTTCCCGGGCTTCAAGCGCCGCCCCCGCATCGCGGTGCGCGGCCTCTTCAAGGTCGTGAAGACCGAGCAGCCCCAGATCAAATACTGGTACGAGACCCGCCCCCAGTCCGCCCTCACCGGGGAGGTCATCGACGCGCAGCTCCGGCAGGAGGCCACGTTCGAGTTCCACTCGGACAAGGCGGAGCTGAAGCCGACCACGGCTTGGGTGCAGGTGAACCCCGCCCTGCTGGATGACCCCGAGGCGCTCGCGACGTTCATCGACTACCGGCTCCTGGTGCGTCTGTGCACGGCGGAGAACCAGGCCCTCGCCCGGGGCCCCGGCGGCGAGCGCGTGCGCGGATTGTTGGAGACGCCGGGCGTCACCCGGCTGGCGGCGCGCGAGACGCCGATCGCCTCGCTCCTGGCGGCGTGTGATCGCGTGGAGCAGGTGGGCGGCTCGGCCGACGGCATCCTCATGAACCCGGCGGACTACTACCGCTACTTCGTCGGGCAGAACGGCCTGCTGCGAGACCTGGCGGACATGGGCGTCCGCATCGCCCGCGCGCGCATGGTCAACCCGGGCACCATCATCGTCGGGGACTACACCGCCGCCGCGACCATCTTCGACAGCGGCCGCTCCGTCATCCGCTTCGCCGAGCCTCCCAAGGGCATCTTCCCCCGCGAGGGGCTGGCCGTGTGCGGGGAGATCTACGAGGCCCTCGTGGTCCACCTGCCCACGCACTTCTACGTCGCATCGCTGGTCTGACAGCAGCCAGGACAGGGGACGCGCGTGTCTCGAGACAATCTCAAGGTTCTCTACATCACCGGCTGGTGCCGCAACGGCAGCACGATCATCGGCAACGTGCTCAACGAGGTGAAGGGCTTCTTCCACACCGGAGAAGCTCAGCTTCCTCTGGAAGAATGCCTACGGTCACGGCTCCAACACCTTCTGCGGCTGCGGGGAAGCACTGACCCGCTGCGGCATCTGGTCGAAGGTGCTCGAGGAGGAGACTCCCCCAGGCCAGACGCCCGCGTCCCACGCCCGGGAAGTCGTGAAGCGCCAGACGAGGGCCGTTCGGACGCGGCACACGTGGAACATCCTCCGGCAGGGCACCCGCTCGGAGGACGTCCGCGAGTATGCCGCCACGTTGAGCCGGGCCTACCGCGCCATCGCGAAGGCGACCGGCAGCCACACCCTCGTGGACAGCGGCAAGCTCCCGTCCGAGGCGGCGCTCCTTCCGCACGTGGAGGGAATCACGCCCTACTCCCTCTATCTGGTGAGGGATCCGCGCGCCGCCGCGCACTCCTGGACGAAGACGAAGCAGTACGTCGTCCCCATGTCCACGTTCCGCAGCACCGCCTACTGGGTCGGGTTCAACCTCGCCTCCGAGGCCGTCATCCGGAACGCTCCCGAGCGCTCGTTCTTCCTGCGCTACGAGGACTTCATCGCCGATCCCGCCACCGTGGTGGAGGGGCTGCTCGAGCTCGTCGGCGAGGAGGGCGCGGCCAATCCCGTGCAGGGGCGCACGGTGAACCTGGGAAAGAACCACACCGTCACCGGCAATCCGGACCGTTTCCGCAGCGGGCCCACGCTCCTGCGTCCGGAGGATGACGCGTGGCGGAAGGAGCTGCCCTCCAGGGCGAGGAAGCTCACCCAGGCGCTGTCGTGGCCGCTGATGGCCCGCTACGGCTACTTCCAACCCCCCCGCACCCAGGCCCGCGAGGCCGTGGGCCCGGTGGCCGCGAACCAAGACACCCGGGAGGACGTCCGTGGAACTGGGACTGGCAGGTAGGGTCGCGCTCATCGCCGGAGGCTCGAGCGGGCTCGGGCTGGCCGTCGCCGAGGAGCTGGCGAAGGAAGGCGCCCATGTGGCCATCGGCGCGAGAGACCCGGAGAAGCTCGCCCGGGCCGAGCGCCGGTTGAAGGAGGTTGCCCGCGGCCGGGTGCTCGCGACGGCGGTGGATCTGAAGGACCCCGGCGCCGTCCGCCACTGGGTCGAGGAGGCCGCCGGCACCCTGGGGGCCCTCCACATCGCGGTGACGAACAGCGGCGGGCCGCCCCTGGGCCCGGCGACGAAGTTCGGAGTCGAGGCCTACCGGGACGCCGTGGACGCGGTGCTCCTGCCCCCCATCAGCCTGGCCCTGGCCGCCCTCCCCCACATGAAGGCGGCCCGGTGGGGGCGCCTGCTCTTCATCACGTCCGAGACGGTGGTCCGGCCCGTGGCGCGGTTCGCCCTCTCGGGCTTCTCCCGGTTGGGCATCGTCGGATTCGCCTCGGCGCTCGTGCAGGAGCTGGGGGACTGCGGCGTCACCGTCAACGTCCTCGCCCCCGGCTACACCCGCACGCCCCCGGTCGAGCGCACCGCCGGAGCCGAGGGAGACGTGGACGCCGGACTGCGCGCCATGGCGGCCCACATTCCCATGCGCCGGGTGGGGCTCCCCGAGGAGTTCGCCGCCGCCGCCACCTTCCTCGCCAGCGAGCGGGCTTCGTTCATCACGGGCACGGTACAGCTCGTCGATGGGGGCGCGAGTGTGGTCGGATGAGCGGCCCCATCGTGGTGAAGATCGGCGGCGCCCCGGGAGTGGATCTCGAGAACGTCTGCGATGACGTCGCGGAGCTCGTCCGCCAGGGCGAGCGCGTCATCGTGGTGAATGGGGGCTCGGACGCCGGAGAGCGCCTGCTGAAGCTCTACTCGCTCGAGCGCCCCGAGGTCACCACGCCCACCGGCAACGTCGTGCGCCTCACCAACGCGGCCACCCTGCGCATCCTGATGATGGCGTGGGTGGGCGAGGTGAACAAACGCATCGTCCTGGCGCTCGGGGAGCGGGGAATCTCCGGGCTCGGGATGTGCGGCGCGGATGGACGGGTGCTCATCGCCCGGCGCCGGCCTCCGCTGAAGATCAACGACAACGGGCGCGTCCGGATCGACCGCGAGCACCTGGCCGGGGAGATCACCTCGGTGAACACGGGCCTGTTGGGGGTGCTGCTGGAGCAGGGCCACGTGCCCGTCCTCTGCCCTCCCGCGGTCACGGAGGACGGCGTCCTGGTGAACGCCGACGCGGACCAGGTCGCGGCGTCCATCGCCACCGCGCTCGGCGCCCGGGCCTTCGTGATGCTGTCGAACGTGCCGGGCCTGCTGGAGAACCCGAACGAGCCGCTGACGCTCGTGCGGCGGAGCGACGACGTGGAGGGCTGCATGCAACTCGCGGCCGGACGCATGCGGTACAAGCTGGACGCCGCACGCAAGGCGCTCCAGGGAGGAGTCCCCTCGGTGTACGTGAGCTCCTCGCGCGTCCCCCGGCCGGTGTTCGTCGCCCTCACCGAGGAGTCCGGCACCAGGTTCACCCTCCCCCGGAAGGACTCAGCCAATGCGGGCACGTGAGAAGACGATCGAGTTCCTCAAGTGGATGGTGGAGCAGTACAGCCCCAGCCACCACGAGCAGGCCTTCTCCCGCGCCCTCGCCGCGCAACTGGAGCGCCGCGGCTGGCGCGCGCACACCGATGAGGTGGGCAACACCATCGCCAGCCTGGGCGAGGGCGACACGTGCATCGCGCTGCTCGGCCACATCGACACGGTGCCCGGCGAGGTGCCGGTGCGCATCGAGGACGGGCGCCTCTTCGGGCGTGGGACGGTGGACGCCAAGGGGGCCATTGGCGCCTTCATCGAGGCGGTCGAGCTGCTCGAGGAGAGCGAGCGCGCCGGGAAGAAGTTCCTGCTGCTCGGGTGCGTCGAGGAGGAGGTGGCGATTACCCGCGGCGCGTTCCACGTCCGCGAGCGCTACCGGCCGGACTTCGTCATCAACGGAGAGCCGAGCGGGGCCCATGCGGTCACCATCGGGTACAAGGGGCTCGTCCGGGCCGAGCTCGAGTACCGGGCGAGCCGGCGCCACACGGCGAGCCGGGACTACCGCGCCGCCGCCGAGCACGTCGTCGAGGCCTGGAACAAGCTGCGCGCGGACTGCGACGCGTGGAACCGCGAGCGTCCCCTCTTCGAGCAGAACCTGCCCTCGTTGACCTCGTTCCAGACGGGCGCGACGGACACGGAGGAGTGGGCACGGGCCAGCGTGAACGTGCGCACCGGGCCGGCGAGTGATGGCGAGCGGCTGCTGGCGCTCCTGGGCGGCGTTCCCGGCGTCACCGTGAAGGCCCTCTCCCACAAGGGGGCGGTGAGCACGGATGGGAATGATGAGCTCTCGCGGTCATTCAAGCGCGCCATCCGCGAGCGCGGGGCGCGGCCGACGCTCCGGCTGAAGACGGGGACCTCGGACTGGAACACCGTGGCGGCGGCGTGGCAGGTGCCCACCCTCGCCTACGGGCCCGGCGACTCCTCCCTGGACCATACGCCCCACGAGCACATCGGCCTCGACGAGTACGAGGAGGGCGTCGCGGTGCTCGCCCGCGTGTTGGCCCTGCTGCCCACGAAAACGCCTGGATGAGGCCTCTGGTCAGGGCATTACGCCAGCATCTCGATTCCGGCCAGAACTCCCTCCTGGTCGAAGTCGAGCACCATTACGGCCTCCAGGCCAAGAACTACGGCGTTTCCCCCAGCTCACGGAGCTTGCCGCGTGCAATCTCGTTCAGCGGCTCCTTCTGGAGGATGCGGCGGTAGAGCCGAATCTTCTCGGCCGACTCACGTGCCAGCGCTGCCTCCAAGGTGAGAACCTGCACGTGCTCCGGGTCCAACGCCTGGGCCATGCCGAGTTGCCGACTCGCCTCGCCGTCTTCTCCCATGAGGAAATAGATGAATCCGAGTTCAACCCGTGCGAGCAGATCCTTGGGCAACAACTCCAGGAGTCGTTCATAGGCGGGCACCGATACCTCGGGCTCAGCGTAGAACTTTCCTGCAAGCACCCGGAGTACAGCGGGATCGGAAACGTGATGGAGCGCATCGCGGAAGGCGCGCTCTGCCTCTGCTCCGCCTGTCTCCAGCACTCGCTTCGCCAGATATTCGAGATGGTCCGTCATGGGTGAATGAAAGCGGTGTTGATGGTGATTCGACCGTCCATGTACTTGAACCAGCGAATGGTCAGGTCCGCCATCTCCCCGAACCTATCATTCATCTTGAGGGTGCTCTCGAAGATGGACCCTTGGGGGGTTGTGGCCAATGCGCTGACCTTCCCATCGATCTGACGGACAGTGTCGATGAGAAGCTGTCGTTGCTCTGGCCACGTTGGAGCCAGGCGGTCGAGGTTGTGCTTGGGGACGTCTACGTGCGCATCTTTGACCGAGATGTCATCACCGCTCGCCGGGAGCGGAGCGCTCGTGGCACCCGACCCCTGAGCCGACATCGCCACGGCGCCTGGAGCAAGTGCGATGGTGATGGTCCCGGCACTCACGGCAACCGTCTCCACCTCCCCCACTGCCGCGAGGCGGATACCCACCTGCGTCTCCGCCTGCATCGCACCGGGCAGCGTCGGCACCTTCGCCGCCAACCCCGGCGCCGTGTTGCCGAGCGCCACCGTAGCCAGCATGGCGAACGCTCGCGCCGCGTTGCGGCCCATGACCTTGCCGTACCGCTCCCCGGCCTCGCGCAACTCGTTGAACGTGACGGCCCGATCCGCCTCATCCATCAGCCGCTTGAAGCCCACGACGAGGCCCCAGAAGGTGTCGATGCCCACGTAGGAGATGAGGGTGGCGGTCATCACCGCCGCGAGGCCCTTCGAGACCGTCACGTCGGGAATCGAGATGAGGACCATGTACGTCGTCCAGGTCCAGAGAACCGCCGCCACCATGGCGTGAGGGTCGGCCATGTCCTTGAACGCCTCCAGCATCTCGTCGAGCACGGCACCCTTGGCGAGGGCCAGGGCCAGAGCGAAACGGCCGTCCCCGGTGACGATGGGGCTCTCCGTCAGCAGACGTAGACAGTCTCCGGGCCTGCCTGTGCGCTCACACCAGCGCAGGTAAGCGCGAGTCAACTCCACCTCCGCCGCCGGTGGTCCCCCCTCCAGATGTTCGCCCGGCCCGAGCGGAGTGACGCGGCGGCTGCGTGCCTCATACGTGTATGAGCCACTCCGCACTTCGATCTCGAATAACTTCCGGGCGGCTTCCTGGGGCCGAGTGGAGGACCGAACCTCCCAGGCACGCTTCGCCACGGCCTTCTTGAACTCGCCGCCGTTCAAGTTCACCGGCTCGGCGCTGGAGCGTGGAGTGAAAACGAGAGTGTCAGCCTGGCCCGTGTCCAGGCGCACGACCCGGGAAGCGGTCGCACACCCGGCGAGGAGCACCAGTAGCGCGGCCGTCCAGCCCAGCTTCATAGGAATCCCCTCGATGATGGCCACGCCTCATCAGAATGGTCACCCGCTGGAATCTGCTGGGACTAGAAGCGGCGCGGGCCGGTGTTCCAGTCCCAGGTGGCCATAGGAGGCCCGGCTTCGTGCCCGGTCCAGGGTCTGGCTGGCGGCCCCTAGAGCAGCCGGTTTCGCATCGGCTCACCTATCCTCTTGCAGTGGGGCGCTGGTCCCGCTATGAGAGGCACCACTTTTTGGCCAGGTAGCTCACCTGGTTAGAGCGGCGGTCTCATAATCCGCAGGTAGTCGGTTCAAGTCCGACCCTGGCCAAGGCCCCGTCTCCGGGTTCGCTCGGAGACGGGGCTTCTTTTTGTCCGCTGCCCGGTGAACTCTGACCGGTGCGAGAGGTCCCACCTCTCGTCCATGCCGTCCGACTCCGACTCCCGCTCCCCACCCCCCGGCCCCGAGGCGCCCCACCTGCACGAGGAGCGTCTGCGGCTGGCCGTCGAGGCCACCGGCCTGGGGACGTGGGACCTCGATCCCCTCACCGGCGTCCTGCACTGGGACGAGCGCTGCAAGGCCCTCTTCGGCGTCCCCCCGGAGGCCTCCCTCGACTACGACACCTTCCTCGCCCTCGTTCACCCCGAGGACCGCGACCACGTCCACCAGGTGGTGCGGCAGGCCCTGGATTCCTCCGGCAGCGGCTCCTACCGGCTCGACTACCGCGCCGTGGACCCTCGGCACGGCGGGGTCCGGTGGCTGTCCACCTCGGGCCGCGCCTTCTTCGATGCCAGTGGCCGCGCCGTGCGCTTCCTCGGCACCGTGCTCGACATCACCGAGCGCGTCCGCGAGCGCGAGGCCGCCGAGCGCGAGAAACACCGGGTCACCACCGTCCTGGAGAGCATCTCCGAGGCCTTCGAGGCCTTCGATCGCGACTGGCGCTTCATCTACGTCAACCGCGAGGCCGAGCGGATCCTGGGAAGGCCTCGCGAGGAGCTGCTGGGCCGCGACCACTGGGAGCTCTACCCCGATGCCCTGGGCACCTCCCTGGAGCACCACTTCCGACGCGCCGCCTCCGAGCGCATCCCCCTCTCCTTCGAGAACCACTATGCCCCGTGGAAGCGCTGGTTCGAGATCCGCGTCTACCCCACCGACGAAGGAATCGCCGTCTTCTTCCAGGACGTCACCGAGCGCAAGCGCCGCGACGAGGAGCGCGAGCGGCTGCTGCGAGCGCAGACCCACCTGCGCGAACAGGCCGAGAAGGCGCTGCGCGAGCGCCAGCGCACGGTGGAGGTGCTCGAGCACGGCGAGGCACTCATCGTCGTCGACAAGGATTTCCGCATCCTCCTGGTGAACGAGAACCAGGAGCGCCTCTCCCAGACGCGGCGCGAGGACACGCTCGGCCGGATCCTCTGGGAGGTGTTCCCCACCATCGCCCATCCCGAGTCCAGCTATTGGCGCGAGTACCACCGGGTGATGCAGCAGAAGGTGCCGGTGCAGTTCGAGGAGCATTACCCGCCGCTGAACCTCTGGGTGGGCATGAGCGTCTATCCCACCAGCGAGGGCGGGCTGGCCGTCTTCTTCCGGGACATCACCGAGCACAAGCATGCCGAGCAGTTCCGCGAGCGGCTGATGGGCATCGTCAGCCATGATCTGCGCAGCCCGCTCCACAGCATCTCCCTCAACACCGGGCTGCTGCTGCGCCGCGAGGACGTGTCCGAGCCCGTGCTCACCGGGGTGCGGCGCATCGCCCGGAGCACCGAGCGCATGTCCCGGATGATCACCGATCTGCTCGACTTCACCCGCGCCCGGCTGGGCGGCGGCATCCCCCTGCGGCGCCGGCCCGGCCATCTGGTGGAGCTGGTGCGCGCCACGCTCGAGGAGGCTCGAGGTGTCACACCCCGGCCGCGTCGTGCTCTCCCATGAGCCGGGCACGTACTCCGGGGAGTGGGACCCCGACCGGCTCGCCCAGGTCATCTCCAACCTCGTGGGCAACGCACTCCACCATGGGGCCTCCCACACGCCCGTGGAGGTGGCCCTGCACCAGGAGGATTCCACGCTCGTCCTCACGGTGCACAACCAGGGAGCGCCCATCCCCGAGGCGCTGCTGCCCCATGTCTTCGATCCCTTCCGTGGCTCCGGCGGTGGCTCGCGCCAGGGATTGGGACTGGGCCTCTACATCGTCCAGCAGATCCTCCAGGCCCACGGCGGCTCCATCTCCGTGGACTCCCGCGCGGACTCGGGCACCACCTTCACCGTGCGGCTGCCCCGCGGCTCCCCTCCCGCCTGACGTCAAGCATTCGTGCCCCCATGGTGGTTTTTTTGACGGCCTCCTCGCCTGCCCTCCTAATGCGCCCACAGGCCGGTAGTGGCCTGTAGCAGCCCCGAGGAGGTAGTTCCGATGCAGGATGCCAGCGCCAGCCCGATGAGCTCCGAGGTCACCCCGGCCTCCGCCGACTCGAACGGCCCCGATGCCTCCGAGTCCGTGGTCTCCACCCACGTGCTCGTCCCCATCGAGCAGGTCCACAAGCTGCGCGAGCTCGCACGCCGCACCCGCATCCACCAGAGCGAGTACCTCCGCGAGGCCGTCGAGGATCTCCTCTCCAAGTACGGCAAGGCCCACTCCGAGGGCGAGCTGTGAGAACCGCCCTGCCCCTCCAGGCCCGCGCTCCCGCCCTCTCTCGCGAGAAGGCTTCCCCTCCCGTGGACTCCCGCGGCTTCGGCACCCGCGGCTCCTCCGAGCGCCCTGCCTCCATCCGCGACACCATCATCCGCTGGCTCAACGAAGAGCTGTGACGGCGTAGGCGTGACACCGGGGCAACCCGGGACGCGTGGCACCCTCACCCTGTCCCTCTCCCGGAGGGAGAGGGGTTGTTGGCGGAGGGGTTGGCGGCGGGGGCTCAGGCGGACGGCAGTGAGGCCTGCTGCCCCTCTTTGTCCAGCTTGCCGGCGAGGTCCTTGAAGGACAGGTGCCCCAGCGACATCAGCACCACGCCGAAGCCGATCTGCTGCACCGTCTGGCACAGCCACAGCACGTTCGCGTACGCCATGCCGTTGCCGTTCACCACCGAGGCCGGCAGGAACAGCGACAGCCCCACGCGGATGGCCGCCTGGAACGTGCCCACCATCCCGGGCGCCGCCGGAATCATCACGCCCACCACCAGCACCGACATCACCACGTAGGCCTGGAACAGTGTCAGGCTCGTCGGGCCAAACGCCCTCGACAGCAACGCCATCCCCGCCCCGTTCAGCCCCCAGTACACCACCGTGTACAGGAAGAAGAGCGCCATCTGGCGCCGATCCGGCAACTGCCGCATCGCGCCCACGAAGGTGTCCACGATGTCCGCCATCTTGTCCGCCACCCCCGGCGCCACCCGGCCCACCGTGGAGCGCACCAGCCCCACCGCCGTCGACTGGTGCTTCAGCGCGAAGAGCAGGAACAGCAGCCCGCCGCCGAACACCGCGAACATCAGGTTCGCCCCCAGCTTCACGTAGCGGACCTCGGGCACCTCCGCCGGCACGAAGAAGAGCAGCACCCGCATCAGCAGGGCGATGGACATGCCGTCCGTGATGCGCTCGAGCACCACCGACGTCATCGCCGCGCTCCGGCGGATGGAGCTGCGCTGCGCGATGAGCAACGGCCGCGCGAACTCGCCCAGCCGGAACGGCAGCACCAGCAACATCATGAAGCCGATGCCCGAGGCCTCGTTCAGCTTGCGGAACGGCACCCGCTCCATCCCCGACAGCAGGCAGCCCCACCGCAATGTCCGCGCCAGGTGCACCAGCATCAGGATGACGAAGTACGGCAACACCCACAAGTAGTTGGCCGACTTCAGACTCGTCATCTGCGAGTTCCAGTCCGTGTTCCGGAAGGCCCACCAGGAGCAGACGAGGGTGACGAGCAGGCTGGCGATCAGTTTGACGGCGCGATTCACGTGGGCCCGTATATCGTCACCCCACCCCGGACTCCAGGGGTTCCCCCGCCAGCAACCGGCCCGGCGAGGTGGCCATCAGCCGGGTGTAGGCCCGCTCGCCCACCCTGCCCTTCAACTCCCCCAGGGCCTTCCCCACCCACTCCCGCGCCCCCACCGGCCCGTGCAGATCCGTGGCCCCCAGGGCGTACAGCCCCTCCTCCAGGAAGCCCCGCGCCAGCTTCCTCGCCGTTCCCCCGTACCGACCCGTCAGCGCTCCCACGTCCAGTTGCAGCAGCGCCCCCGCCCGCACCGCCTCCGCCGCCCGGCCCGGCCGCTCGAATTCCAGGCTGCGCTCCGGGTGCGCCAACACCGGCGTCACCCCCTTGAGGCGGATGCGGAAGAGGATGTCCGTCAGCGCCGGCACCGGCGAGGTGTAGGGCAGCTCCACCAATACGTACTTCCCCGCTCCCAGCAGCCGCGCCTCCGGCGTGCCCAGGCTCCGCAGGAAGGCCTCGTCCAGGAAGTTCTCCGCGTTCGTCCCCAGCGCCAGCTTCACCCCCGCCCGCTCCAACGCCTCGCGCAGCTCCGCCAGCCGCTCCTCCACCGTCCGCCGCGAGTGCGAGGGGTACTCGGGCCGCGCATGCGGGCTGGGCGCCACCGTGGTGAAGCCCAGGTCCACCAGCGCCCGCGCCATCTCCACCGCGTCCTCCAGCGTGCGCGCCCCGTCATCCACCCCCGGCACCAGGTGGCAGTGCAGGTCGCACAGCCCGCTCACGCGTCGCCGCCGCGCTCGGGATGCTGGTCGGCCGGGAGCTCATCCTCCTGCTCGTCCGCCTGTCTGGCTGGCACCCGGTACTCCTCTCCCAGCCAGCGCCCCAGGTCCACCATGCGGCAGCGCTTGGAGCAGAATGGATACGCCGGATTCTCGGCTCGCGGGGCGACCGGCTTCCGGCACACGGAACACTCTTTGAGAGTCGTCGGCACGCCGTACTCATAAACCTCGGGGCCCGCTCCGGCCAGCGTGTTCGCCGCCCCCCCCACCGCCTAGGGCGCCCCCTCCAGGAACGAGTCCAGGCCCTGGAGATCGTCGGCGCCGAGGAAGTCCACCCCGTACTCGAGCGCCACCCGCCAGGTGTCCGGGTGGTCCGGTGCTCCGAAGAAGCGGACCTTGCGCCCCTGGGCGTGCGCGTTCTCGATGATGCAGGCCAGCCGCGCACGCTGGGAGTCATCGAGCTGCCCCGTGCCCGAGGCGTCCAGGTAGTCGCTCCACTTGAGCGCGTAGTAGCCCCAGGCGTTGTCCGCCGGTGGATCCTCCGGCGAGTAGTCGTTGCTGTCCCGCACCGCGCGCCGCTGGGGGTAGCGGGTCACGAAATCCCGCTTGCCCTGGGCATCCCCCGTCAGCACCACCGTGACGGGGCCCGGGTGCACCTCGTCACCGTCGATGCGGGTGAGCATCGGGTACTTCTCGAGCACCGCGTGCAGGGTGTCCACGAGCTCCGGTCCGCCCTGCTTGAGATCGAGCCACAGCGTGAAGGTCACGCCATCCCCATGCACCGAGCCCCGCTCGTCAATCCGAGCCTGGAGCGGCTCCAGGTAGAGCTGCTCCAGCGAGCGCTTGGACTCCCAGGGAAGGTTGAGGTGGGAAACGGAGAGCTTCCCATCGGTCAAGTAGAGGTCCGCCTCGACGCTGTAGAAGCGGTGGCCGAGCGCATCGAACAACGGGCGCTCGTGCTCGTAGTCGTTGTGGGCATGCGCGCGGAGGTGGTGACCGGCCACCGGGTGGCGTTGGGCGGCGGCAGGCGTGGCCACCTGCCCCTCGCGGCAGGCCTCGGGCCGGGAGGCACAGCCGAGTCCCCCGGACAGGGAGAGGCCCAGGAGGACGGTGACGAGTTTCCGCGCGGACATGAGGAACACCTCGGGGAGCTTGCGGGTGGGGGCCCGGGAGCATCCGTGGTTGACTGCCCCGGTTCAACGACCTCCCAGGTGCTCTCCCATGCAGGTGCTCCGCATCACCCGTCCCGGCGGCCCCGAGGTGCTCGACTTCGAGGAGCGTCCCGCCCCCACTCCCGGCCCCTCGGACCTCCTCGTGCGCGTGCGCGCCACCGCCCTCAACCGCGCCGATCTCCTCCAACTGCGCGGCGGCTACCCCGCTCCTCCGGGTGTCCCCGCCGACGTCCCCGGCCTCGAGTACGCCGGTGAGGTCATCTCCGCCGGTCCGCTCGCCCGCCGGTTCAAGCCCGGTGACCGCGTGATGGGACTCGTGGGCGGAGGTGCCTTCGCCGAGCAGCTCATCACCCACGAGCGCGAGGCCCTCTCCATGCCGGAGAACCTCGACTTCGCCCCCGCCGCCGCGCTCCCCGAGGCCTATCTCACCGCCTTCGACGCGCTCGTGCTCCAGGGCGGCCTGCGCATGGGCGAGTCCGTGCTCATCCATGCCGTCGCCAGTGGCGTGGGCTCGGCCGCCGCGCAGATCTGCCGCGCCCTGGGCGCCCAGGTTCTCGGGACGGGGCGCAACGCGGAGAAGCTCGCCCGCGCCTCCGCCTGGGGCGTGGAGAAGACGGTGCTGTGTGAGGCCCCCCCTCGTTTCGCGGACGCCGTCCGGGAAGCCACCGGTGGGCGCGGGGCCGACCTGGCGTTGGAGCTCGTCGGCGGGGACTACCTCCCGGAGACGCTCCGGGCCATGGCGCCCCAGGGACGCGTCCTCCTCGTGGGGCTCGTGGCGGGCCGGCAGACCTCCGTGGAGCTGGACGTCCTCCTCACCCGGCGGCTGCGCGTCACCGGCACCGTCCTCCGCAGCCGGCCTCCCGAGGAGAAGATGGCGCTCGCCCAGGCCGCCGAGCGCAGCCTGCTTCCCCTGTTCCGCGCCGGGACGCTCACGCCCGTGGTCGATGCCGTCTACCCCATGCACGAGGCCCGCGAGGCCCTCTCCCGTATGGCTCGCAACGACACCGTGGGCAAGCTCGTCCTCCGCTGGGAGTGAGCCAGCCGCTCAGGCGGGGAGGAGCTCCACCGGCAGCACCGCGGGCCCGTGGATGGAGAACCCGGGCAGCCACTGGACCTCCGGCGAGCACAGCCGCAGGCCCCGGATGCGCGACACGAGCGCTTCCAGGCCCAGCCGCGCCTCCATCCGGGCCAACTGCGCGCCCAGGCAGAAGTGCACCCCGTACCCGAAGGACAGGTGCTGGGTGCCCTTGTCCCGCCCGGGAAGGAAGCACTCCGGCTGCTCGAACACCCGCTCATCCCGGTTGGCCGACGCCACCAGCCCCAGCACCAGGCTCCCCGCCGGCACCTTCGTCCCCGACAGCTCCACGTCCTGCATCGCCATGCGGAAGCTCAGCTGCGTGGGCGGCTCGCAGCGCAGCACCTCCTCGATGAAACGCGGGATGTGCGCCTTGTCCGCCTTCATGAGCTCCAGCTGCTCGGGATGTTGCGCGAGCGTCAGGACCGCGTTGCCGAGCACCTGCGTCGTCGTCTCCATCCCCGCCGGCAGCAGCAGGAAGAGGAAGGACAGCAGTTGCTCATCCGTGAGCTTCTGCCCCTCCACCTCCGCCTGGAGCAGATCACTCACCATGTCCTCGCCCGGCCGGCGGCGGCGCGCCTGGATGACCTCCGTCAGGTAGTCCCTCATCTCCCGCACCACGGAGCGGACCGCCTCGTACTGCGCCTCCGTCGTCGCGGAGGTGAGCATTCCCATGTTCGTGGACCACCGCTTGAACTCCGAGAAGGTGCTCGGGTCCAGGCCCAGCATCGCGCCGATGATGTTGCGGGGCAGCACGAAGGTGAAGGCATCCACCAGCTCCACCTCGCCCTGCCGCACGGCGGCCTCCGCCAGCTCCTCGCTCACCTGCCGGACCTGGGCCTCCAACCGGGCCATCCCCGTGGGGCCAAAGGCCCGGGTGACCAGCGCGCGCAGCGGGGTGTGGCGCGGCGGATCCATCGAGAGCATCGAGTGTGCGACCGGGTTGGGCCCCAGCCACGCCGGCTCCGCGGTGACGGCGAGCGCCTCGGACGAGAAGCGCCGCGGATCCTTCAGGATCGCGGCCGCGTCCTCGTAACGCGCCGCCGCGTAGGCCCCGAAGGGCTCCACACGGCACAGCCCGGGCTCGCTTCGCATCTGCGCGAACAGGGCGTAGCGGTCGGCCAGGGTGAGGGCGGGGGCGAACAGATCGTACGTCTGCAAAGTGTCCTCCAGTCAGGAGGAATCACCGTAGACCAGCGGTCCGACGCTTCCCAGGCACCCGCGGGGAAGCGCCGGGACGCCGCCAACACCCAACGCTTCGAGGATCTGCTGCTGGAGCGCCTCACCTACCGCCCGTAGATTGGCCGGCGTGCGCACGCCGATCGACCGCCACCTGCCTCCCGACCACGACGCCTTCGTCTCCGCCGAGCCACCGACGGGGCGCCTCATCGTCATCGCCCCCACGCGCGCGGCGTGTGAGACGATCGAGCTCGCGCTCGGGCTGCGCCTCGAGACCTACCTCGAGCAGCACCATGGGCCCCGGGTGCGCGAGCTGGCGCGCGCGGGCCAGGGCTTTGGCATCGTGGCCGGGACCGGCACCGGAAAGACACTCGCCATCCGGCTCATCGCCGAGGAGATCGTCGGCCAGGGAGGCACGTCCCCGCTCCGGGTGGGCGTGGTGAACCGCGAGCGCGAGGCGACGCCCGACACGCCCACCTGGAACGTCATCATCGTGACGACCGGCATCGCGCGGCGCTGGTTCCAGAACGGCGACATCCTTCCCCACGACACGCTCATCATCGACGAAATCCACCAGACATCGGCGGAGCTCGAGCTGTGCCTCGCGCTCGGCAAGCGCGTGGGCTGCCGCTTCATCTGGCTCTCCGCCACCGTGGACCCGGCGCTCTACGCGCGCTACCTCGGCAGCGCCGACGTGCTCGAGGTCCAGGCGTTCGATCCAAAGAAGGTGGCCACCGTCACGGTGACGAACAGGCCACCGCTCTCCTTCCTGGACGAGGCGTTCCTCCAGTCCGTGGAGAAGGAGCAGCGCGGGGTGGGCGTCTTCCTCCCCACGCGGGCCGCCGTCGAGCAGGCCGCCCTGTACGTCCGCACCCGCTGGCCCGGCATCCACGCGGCGCACTACCATGGCGGCGAGCCCATCCGCGCCATCCGGCCCTTCCTCGAGGGAACGGCGCCCCGGCCCTTCCTCCTCGCCATGACGGCCGCGGGGCAGAGCGCGCTCAACGTGCAGGGGCTCGACACCATCGTCATCGACGACACGCGCTTCGCCAACCTCGTCGAGCGCGGGCGCAACGTGCTCACGCGCGTCCACCTCGGCAACAACGAGTTGCTCCAGATGGCCGGGCGCGTGCACGGCCGCGTCGAGGGCGGGCGCATCTTCATCCTGAGCAACCGGCACATCGACTTCTTCTCGCTCCGTCCCACGGAGCCCGAGTTCCAGCTCGCGGGCGATCCGGAGCGCGTGGCGCTCACCGCGGCCGCCCTCGGCGTCCGGGCCGACGCGTTGGACCTCCCCGTGCCGCTCGACCGCGCCGCCTACCAGCGCGTGTTCCAACGGCTGCGGGAGCGCAACATCATCGACGCCCAGGGGAAGCTCTCCTCCTACGGCCGTGCCGTCGAGGCGCTCCCGGTGGAGCGGGCGTGGGCGGAGTTGATCGTCAACGCGGAGGACGCCCTCCTCCCCTACCTCGCCGTGGGCAGCGCCCTCGAGTCGCTCCACCGCATGACGCGCGAGGAGCGTGACCTGGAGGGGGTGCTGGTCCACGGGAGCGACCATCTCACCGCCTACAACCTCTACGCCGACGCCTACCGCGAGGCGGGCTTCATCGGCGAGGTGTACGGGCTCCCTCGCCACCTGTTCCACCCGGAGAAGATGGAGCGCTGGGCCGAGCGGCGCGGTGTGCTGGTGAAGGCCGTCGAGGACGCGGCGCTGGTGATGGCGGGCGTCTACCGGAGCCTGAAGGCCAGCCTGCCCGAGCAGCTTCCTTTCGCGGATGACAGCGTGCACCGCCGCTTCGCCGATCTGCTCGCATGTTTCATGCCCTTCGATCTCGCCATCGACGAGCAGACGGCCTCGGGCGAGCAGGCCCGCGTCTCGAAGACGAGCGTGTGCGGAAGCTGGGGCGCGGTGGCGGGAACGCTCCGCTACTTCGCCGACCGCTCCGGCAACCCGCACGCCTCCATCGAGGGCACGCACATCCCGCTCGAGCTGCTGAGGAAGTACGGGCGCCGCACCGAGGCCGAGCTCGCCTACGACACGTTTCACATGTCGCTCGTGCTCGAGTGGCGTGTGGAGTACTCCGGCTTCGAGCTGGAGCGCGAGATCGAGGTACTCGGCGCGTGGGGGCCGGAGTGGGCCGGAAGCGCACGGCGCGCGCTCGCCGAGGCGATGGCACGTGGCGAGGCGGAGCACCCGGCGGTGCGCCGCAACCAGCCGGCCATCGACGAGGTCCGCGAGCTGTGGCGCCGCTCGGGTGGACGCACGGCGAAGCTCGGGGTGCCGGAGTTGATCTCCCTCTACGAGGCCCAGCTCGAGGGCGTCACCACCCTGGACGAGTTCCTCGCGCGCCCGCTGGCGCTCGACCTGGACGCGCTGGTGCCACCCGGGACTCGCGAGCAGCTCCTGTCGTTGCCGGACGTGGTGACCCTTCGCGACCGCGAGGTGGCGCTGGAGTACGAGGTGGAGCAGGACGAGGAAGGTGAGCCCGTGGGGGTGGTACGGCTCGACCTGCCGGAGAAGCTCGCGCGCACGCTCGTGGAGGAGGAGCTTCCGTTGTTCGACCGGCCGGTGCGCTTCGTCGTGGGCCGCGGCCGGCGCGGGGCCTTGCACGCGGACACGCTGCTCGAGCTGCAGGAGCTGCTGGACATGCCGTGGATGCCCGATGAGCTCGAGGCGTCACGGGGCAAGGGGCCCCGGCGCCCGAAGCGCTGAGTGGGGCTCAGGGGCTCGCGGCCGCCCGCGCCTCGCCTCGCGACAGCTCGTCCCGGAGCGCCCGCGCCTCCTGGAGATCCACGCACTCCCCTCCCGGCTCGAACCCGGCACAGGCCCGCTCCAGCATCCGCCGCGCCGCCTCCACCTGGCCCCTGTCCCGCAGCAAGCGGCACAGGCTCACCGTCGCACGCAGCTCGGACAGGCCCGCCCCCTGCGCACGAGCGACCGCGAGGGCTCGGACAAAGCACGAGCCCGCATCCTCGTCCCGTCCCGCCCGCCTCAAACACTCGCCCCGGACCAGGTGCAGGCAGGACTCGCCGCAACGCTCCCCCGTCGCCATGCCCTCGGCCAGCGCTTCATCCACCGCCGCCAACGCCTCCTGGACCTGACCCAGGGCCAACCGGGTCTGCGCGATCACCCGCAGGCAGGAGGGAATCCCATTGTGAATGCCCCGCGTGCGCCAGGACTCGAGGACACCTTGCGCGATGGCGAGGCCGTCCCGTGGCCGCCCCAGCCCAGCCAGGGCATGTGCCCGGACGAGCGCCGCCCACGTACTCCACAGTACGAATCGGCGTTCGCTCGCGAAGGTGAGGGCCCGGTCCACCAGCGTCAACGCCCCCTGTGCCTCCCGGCGGAAGAGGCGGGCCACGGCCACATAGACCTGCGTGGAACCCAGGGAGTAGGGATGACCGGCACGGCTGGCCAGCTCCAGCGCCTCCCGGGCACGGCGCCGCGAGTCCTCCACCCGGCCGAGCATCGCATACACGATGGCGCTCTCGGCCAGCGCCATCATCCAGGGATCGGCCCCGTAGCGGATGGCCAGCGCACGATGCTCCTCGAGCGAAGGCTCCGGGCCACGCAGGACGCGCTCCAGCTCCCGCGCGGCGTCCCACGGCCGCCCCCAGGCGAAGAAGATGACCGCGCTCAGCACATGGCCCAGGCCGCTCAGCCCCGGCTGCCCGTGGCGCTGCCCCAGGTCCACGAGCCGCTCCGCCAGCTCCTTCGCCCGGTGGTACTCGGACCGTCCCCGGTAGTAGGTGAAGAGCCCCCACAAGGACAGGTCGAGCCGCGGCAACACCTCGCCCACCTGGGAGAGGAGTACCCACACACGGGCGAACATCCGCTCCGTCCCGGGCGCGTCATAGCCATGCACCTGCAGCATCGCGAGGCCCAGGTCCATGCGGATCTCCAGCTCCCGCTGGAGGCGTCGCGGCTCATCCGTCAGGACGGGCAACAGCTCCAGCGCCCGGTTCAGATGACCCAGCGCCTCGAGGCTCTCCTGCCGCTCGAGGGCGAACCGTCCGGCCCGCCCCCAGTAGCCGATGGCCCGCGCGTGCTCCCCCGCCTCGGTGAGGTGGTGCGCGAGCAGCTCGGGCCTCGCCTCCACCATCTGGGGGAAGTGCGCCTCCACCGTCGCAGCGACGCGCCGGTGCGTGCGCCGCCGTGCGCTCCGGGACTGGGACAGGTACGCAGCCTTCTGGAAGAGCGCGTGCCGGAACTGGAACTCCAGCCTGGGCATTCCCTCCCGCTCCTTCAAGAGCCCCGCCTCCACCAGCCCGGCGACGTCGCGCCGCACGGTGGCCTCATCACGATCCGACAGCATGGCCAGCAGATCGGGACAGAAGACCCGCCCCACCACCGCGCCCAGCCGCGCCAGGGCCTTCTGGCGCGAGGGCAGCAGGTCCAGCCGGGCCAGCAGCAGCTCGTGCAGGGTGAGCGGGATGGACGCCGCCGCCCCGCCCTCCAACACCATGCGCGTCATCTCCTCGATGAAGAGGGGAATGCCATCCGTCCTTCCCACCAGCGCCTGGACCGTCTCTTCCGGCAGCTCGCGCTCCCGGGCCACCTTGCGCACCAGGTCCGCGGCCATCCCGGCCGGCAGCCGCTCCAACACCAGCCGGTGGAGCCCGCCGCTCCGGGGCCAGTCCGGCTGGAACTCCGGGCGGGCGCTCAGCACCACGAGGAACCTCGCCGTCCCCACGCGCTCCAGGAGGAAGCCCAGGAACTCGAGCAGGGAGGAGTCGGCCCAGTGGAGATCCTCGATGACCAGCAGCTCCGGCGGGGCATCACACGGACAGCGCATGAGCATGCAGACCAAGGACTCGAACGTCTTCTCCTTGCACCGCGCGGGCGTGAGCTGGTGCACCGGAGAGCCCTCGGCCACGGGCAGCTTCAGCAGCAGGCCCAACAGGTCCCTGTCCTCCTGGGACGACATGCCCAGACCCCGCAGCCGTTCCTCCAGCTTCCGCAGCCGCAGCGCGGGAGGATCCTCCAGGCGGATGCCCACCGCCGCCTGAAGCAGCTCGATGATCGGGTGCAGGGATTGGGCGGTGAACCGGGACCAGCACTGCACCCGGATCAGCGTGGACGACTCCGCCACCCGCTCGCACAGCGCCTCGATGAGGCGGGACTTGCCGATGCCCGCCTCACCACTCACCAGGACGGCGGCCCCCCTCCCCCGCCGCGCCTGCTCCCAGAACTCCAGCAGCAGCCCCAGCTCGCGCTCCCGCCCCACCAGCGGCGAGAGCCGCCCGGCCACGTGCGTCCGCTCGAACCGGGAGCCCACCTCCCGCTCACCCCGCACGCGGTGCGTCTCCATGCTCACGCTTCCCGACAGCCCCTTGAAGGCGTGGGAGCCCAGCGGCTCGGCCTGGAAGGCGCCCCGCACGAGTGTCCACGTCGTGTCGCTGAGGACCAGCTCCCCCGGCCCGGCCTGACGCGCGAGCCATGCGGCCACATGGGGCGCCTCGCCCTGGAGCCGCGCGCCCACCACCATCAACTCCGTGTGCACACCCCCGCGCACGAACAGGCCGGAGAGAGGCAGGTGCGGCAGCCTGTGCCGCAGCGAGTCCCGCAGCTCCCGGGTGAGCTGGAGCCCCGTGCGCACCGCGCGCTCCGAGTCATCCTCCCGGCCCTGCGTCCAACCGAAGCACGCGAGCACCTCGCCGCCCATGGACAGGGCCACGGAGCCCCCGTGCCGCTCGATGACCTCCATGCTGGCCTCGTGGAAGGCCTGCTCCAGCTCGCCCATGTCCTCGGTATCGAGCGGTGCTCCGCCCTCGGCGAGCCCCGCGAGCTGGCAGGACACCAACGTCACCTGACGCCGCTGGGGCTCGGCGGCCGGCCCCCGCGCCTCGTGCCCGGCCCCGAAGAGACGCCCGCGCAGCTCGCGCACCTCCTGCCGCAGCTCCAGTGCCGAGGAGAAACGCCGGGCCGGGTCCTTCGCCAGCGCGGTGGCCAGCAGCACCGCCACCTGCCGCGGCACCTCCGGGTGACGCACGCGCACCGGGGGGGCGGGCTCCGGGGAGGTCACCTGCCCGCGCAGCTCCGCCATCGTGGCCCCCTGGAAGGGCGGCTCCCCCGTGAGCAGCTCGTACAGCACCACGCCCGCCGCCCAGATGTCGGTGCGCGCGTCCTGCGTCTCCCCCCGCCACTGCTCCGGCGCCATATAGGCCGGAGAGCCTCCGGTGGGCTGGAGCCCGGAGCGGACCGGCTCCGCGGCCAGGTGCGACAGGCCGAAGTCCAGCAGCTTCACCGTCCCCTCCCGGGTGAGGAAGACGTTGCCGGGCTTGAGGTCGCGGTGGACGATGCCCCGCTCGTGCGCGTGCGCCAGGCCCGCGGCGATGGCCTCGAGCAGCTCCAGCGCGCGCCGGAGCCCGGGACGCTCACGCTTCAGCAGCCCGGCGAGTGACTCGCCCTCCAGGCACTCCATCACCAGGAAGGGCACCCGGCCGCGGCCGGGCGTGTGGCTCCACTCCGCCACGTCGAAGATGCGGACGATGTTCTCGTGGTCGAGCCGGGCCACGGCCCGCGCCTCGGCGAGCGCCAGCTCCTCGAGGCCCCGGCGGGGCAGCAGGAACTTGAGCGCCACCTCCCGCCGCAACGTCGCGTCATGCGCGCGGAACACCTGCCCCATGCCTCCCCGGCCCATCGGCTCGAGGATTTCGAAGCGCTCGCCCTCCGGGCCCCCGAGCCGCTGCCCCGGGACCGGCAGCCGTGAGGCCGGTTCCACCTGGAGCACTTCCTTCAAGAAGGAGTCACCGGACTCGGAGGCTCGCTCGGAGGACCCGGCGGCCCGGTGCTCGCCCGTGGCCGTCCACTCGTGCATGTCCTCTTGAAGAGCATCCTTGCTCACCTCAGCCTCCCGAGCCTCGTCCACGCGTGTACTCCTCCATGGAGGAAGAGGAGCGTGTCGCGGGAAGTGAGGGGGCCCGGTGGCCCCGCGGGGAGCAACGGGCCGCCCACCGGGGAGGCAGTCGGCGTGCGCTCACCTCGCCGGAGCGAGGCTCATTCCGGGCGGAGGTGGCTCACCCGTCCGTTCCGGAGCCTGAAGGACACCTGCTGGCCCGGCTTGCTGAAGAGGCGGTACAGCCCCTCGGAATGGACCTGGTAGGTGACCACCTTCTTCCCCACGTCCTCATACTCGATGTTGAGGGTGTAGCTCTCCTCGCGCAACAGGTAGTCCTCCGCGCGCACCGACACCGGCTCCGGCCAGCGCGGGGGCTCTTCGAATCCGCCGGAGGTCCTCAGGTAGTCCACGTCCTTCCACGGATAGGCGCAGCCGCTCTTCCTGAGCAATTCCGCGTCCCCGCCGTTGAAGGACATGTGAGGCACATGGGGGCAGCGCATGTGGCGCATGGTGCGCGTCCACGAAATGCCCACCACCTGGCCGGTGTGTTCGTCACTCATCCCCGACCAGGCTCCCCGCACCATGGAGAGGACGGGGAAGCAGCACGAGAACAGGAAGGCCAGACCCCCCAGCACGGACAACACGCCCTTCAGCGGTATCCGCACCGGTATCCGCACCCTGGGCAAGCGCGAGCGGAGCGAGGGAGCCGGTGGCAGCGCATCCACACGAGGCAGCCCGTGCGCCTCCACGGTGTCGAGCCATCGCCGCGCGGTGGCATCCAGGGCCCGCACCGCTTCGCGGACGTCGCCCACGGAGAGCGGGGGCCCCTCGCGCAGGGTGTGGATGAGCCGGTGCGGCACCACCTCGAGCGGTGCGTGCGCCTCCATCGCGCGCCGGGCTTCCTCCAGGAAGGCCTTGGAGGCGTCCACCTTGCTGGGAGGCAGGTCCCGGCCCGCGTACCAGGCGAACGTCTTCGGGGAAGCGGTGAGCAGACCCACCCGGAGCGGGCGCAGCCTGTGGAGGGACCCCAGCCCTCGCGCCTTCCCCAGGAGCAGGACCACGCCGGGCGGTAGCAGCGGCTGGGGGAGCGGAACCTCCAGGAGCCAGTGGAAGCCGGTGTCGCGCAGGCTGAAGCCCATGCCCTGCAGGTCGCCCGAGGCTACCCGGCCGTCTCCGGGCTCGGGAACCAACTCGAGGCGCAGGCACAGCTCGCTCCAGAGGGCGTGGCGCTGCCGCCGCCGCACCCGCCACCGGTACCCCAGGAAGAAGAACACGCCTCCGGCCGCCAGCGAGACCACCATCCAGAGGCCGAGGGTGCGCAACTGCTCCGAGGTCATGACGTCCCGGAGCGTACCGGCAGGGCCCTCGGATGGCGAGAGCCGCCGGCGAAGCCTCCGCCGGCGGCTCTTTCATCGGAGCTCCCGAGCCACCCGGCTCAGAGCGCCACGCGGAACGCCGCTTCCGTCTTCGACTTCACCTCGTCCAGCGTGACGCCGGGGTGCAGCTCCTTCAGCACCAGCCCCTCCCCCGGGACGACCTCGAACACGCACAGGTCCGTGATCAGCAGGTTGACCACGCCCTTGCCCGTGATGGGCAGCGTGCACTTCTTGAGCACCTTCGACGCGCCCTTCGCGGTGTGCTCCATCAGCACCACCACGCGCTTCACGCCGGACACCAGGTCCATCGCCCCGCCGGGTCCCTTCACCATCTTGCCCGGCACCATCCAGTTGGCGAGATCGCCGTTCTCCGCCACTTCCAGGCCGCCGAGGATCGAGAGATCCACGTGCCCGCCGCGGATCATCCCGAACGAGTCCGCGCTGGAGAAGAAGCTCGAGCCCGGCAGCGTGGTGATGGTCTGCTTGCCCGCGTTGATGAGGTCCGGGTCCACCTGGTCCTCGGCCGGGAACGGGCCGATGCCCAGCAGGCCGTTCTCCGACTGCAGCGTGACGTTGATGCCCGCCGGAATGTGGTTCGCCACCAGCGTGGGGATGCCGATGCCGAGGTTGACGTAGTAGCCGTCACGCAGCTCCTGCGCGGCGCGTTTGGCCATCAGCTCGCGGACGGGAGAGTCCTTCTTGGACGCGGCCGCGCCCTGCACCGTGCGGAACTCGATCCGCTTCTCGTACTTCTCCCCCTGGATGATGCGGTCCACGAAGATGCCCGGCGTGTGGATCTGATCCGGCTCCAGCTCCCCCACCTCGACCAGCTGCTCCACCTCGGCCACGCACACCTTGCCGCAGGTGGCGATCATCGGATTGAAGTTCCGCGACGTCTTCCTGTAGACGAGATTGCCCGCCTTGTCGCCCTTCCACGCCTTCACGATGGAGACGTCGGCGCGAATCGCCTCTTCCAGCACGTACTCGCGGCCATCGAAGCTGCGGGTGTCCTTCCCCTCCGCCAGCAGCGTGCCGTAGGCGGTGCGCGTGTAGAAGCCCGGGATGCCGGCGCCCCCCGCGCGGAACTTCTCCGCCAGCGTGCCCTGCGGCACCAGTTGCAGCTCGAGCTTCCTTGGCCAGCACCTGACGCTCGAACTCCTTGTTCTCGCCCACGTACGAGGCGATCACCTTCTTCACCTGCCGCTTGTTCAGCAGCACGCCCATGCCGAACCCGTCCACTCCGGCGTTGTTGCCGCAGATGGTCAGGTCCTTGACGCCCGAGTCCGCCACGACGGCGATCAGGTTCTCGGGAATGCCGCACAGGCCGAAACCGCCCGCGGCGATGGTCATGCCGTCCTTCAGCAGCCCGTCCAGGGCGGACTTCGCATCCGCGTATACCTTGCTCATGTGTGCCTGCTCCTTAGGTGGTTCCTCGGGTACTCTCGCGCGCCGACCTTACCCGGAATACCAGGGCAGACGGGCACAGTGACGTTCATCTTGCCGGATGGGGGGTAGCCAGGGGCCCGGCCCGGGGTCCGTGGCACCCTCACCCGTCCCTGTCCCGGGGGGGAGGGGTCGTGGGATTGTCCCGGCGCAGAGGACCGTTGCTTCGCGCACACGGACCCTTATCCTCCGCCGCCACCATGCCTGCTGCCTTCGACCCCAGCGCCGCCGCTCCCCCCGACTCCGGCATCTTCGGCCTCCCCCACTCCCCCGATGAGGCCCACGTCGTCCTCATCCCCGTCCCCTTCGAGGCCACCACCAGCTACGGCGGTGGCACCTCCGACGGCCCCTCCGCCGTCCTCGAGGCCAGCCGCCAGGTCGACCTCTTCGACGTCGAGACCGGCCGCCCCTATGAGCGCGGCATCGCCATCCTCCCCGAACCCGCCGAGTGGCGCGAGTGGAACTCCCGCGCCAAGCAGCGCGCCGTCCCCATCATCGAGGCCGGCGGCATCGACCACGCCAACACCGAGCTCCAGGCCGCCTCCACCGAGGTCAATCAGCTCTGCGAGCAGCTCCACGACGCCGTCTACCGCACCGCCAAGGAGTGGCTCGCCAAGGGCAAGCGCGTCGGCGCCGTCGGCGGCGATCACTCCATCTCCTACGGCATCATCCGCGCCCACGCCGAGAAGTACCCCGGCCTCGGCGTCCTCCACCTCGATGCCCACGCCGATCTGCGCGACGCCTACGAGGGCTTCACCTGGTCCCACGCCTCCATCATGCACAACGTCATGGAGCGCATCCCCGGCGTGAAGTCGCTCGTCCAGGTCGCCATCCGCGACATGAGCGAGGACGAGCACCGCTACATCGCCGCCTCCAACGGCCGCGTCCGCGCCTTCTTCGACTCCGACATCAACCACAAGCGCTTCGACGGCATCCCCTGGAACCGCCAGGTCGACGCCATGCTCGAGGGCCTCCCCCAGCACGTCTACCTGTCCTTCGACATCGACGGGTTGGATCCCACCCTCTGCCCCCACACCGGCACCCCCGTCCCCGGCGGCCTCTCCTTCCCCGAGGCCGTTGCCCTCATCTCCGGCGTCGTCCGCTCCGGCCGCACCATCGTCGGCTTCGACCTCACCGAGGTCGCTCCCGATCCCGAGGGCGGTGAGTGGGATGGCAACGTCGGCGCGCGCCTGCTCTACAAGATGATCGGCTGGATGCTGAAGTCCGAGCAGCGTAAGTAGGCACTCTCCCAAAGGGAGAGGGAATGGGCTCAGCCCCTGGGCAGCATCACGCTCAACGTGGTGCCCTGCCCCTTCTTCGACTCCACCGAGAGCCCGCCGCCATGCAGCCGCGCCAGCTCCGAGGCGATGTAGAGCCCCAGCCCCGCTCCCGCTCCAAACGGTTCGAACAGGTTGCGCAGATCCTCGTCCGAAATGCCCGGGCTCCCGTCCTTCACCCGGATCGTCACCAGCGACGGCGTGGACTCCAGCTCCACCCGCACCGCGCCTCCATGCCGCACCGCGTGGCCCAGCAGCCCGTCCAGCACCCGGCGCAGCCGCTCCGGATCGAACCGCGTCTCCACCGGCTCCGCGGGCAGCGCCACCTCCCACCTCACCCCGGGCTGCCGCTGCTTCCACGCCTCCAGCTTCTGGCGCACCAGCACCCCCACGTCCGCCACCACCGGCACCACCACCACCGTGCGCGCCGCCAGGTGCGCCGCCTCCTGGAAATCCCTCGTCAGCTCCTCCAGCGTCCTGAGCTGCGCTCCGAGCGTCTCCAGCGCCCCCGCCTCCCCCTTCCCCTCCGCCCGCAGCCGCTCCACCTGCGCACTCGCCGTGGACAGCGGGCCCCCGAAGCCCTTCACCACCCAGTCGCCCAGCGCCTCCATCGCCGACGCCCCCTCCAGCGGCTTCGGACGGGGGGCCTCCTCCAGCGCCTTGCGGATCAACGTCTCGAAGTCCGTGATCTCGAAGGGCTTGTGCAGGAAGGCGTGCGCCTCGGGCGCACCATGTGGGAGAACCGCGCTCAACAAGATGATGGGCACGCGGCCGAGGTCCTCGTCGCCCTTGAGCTTGCGACAGAGGTCCACGCCACTCAGGCGAGGCATCATGTGGTCCGTGACCACCAGGTTCGGCCGGCGCGCCCGCGCGAGGTTCCAGGCTTCCTCACCGTCGCGTGCCTGGATCACATCGTGCCCCAGGTCCTCGACGACCTGACTCAGCACCTCGAGCACCGCGGGCTCATCGTCCGCTACAAGGACGAGACTCATGGACCCATTCCATTCAACCCCGGACTTGTGCGCCAGTCCGAGGGACGGGAATGCTCGCCCTGCTGCGGGGTTCCCGACAGTCAGGGCGTCGCGAACCCGACATTGCCATGCCTCAAAGGGAGGACTTGACGTGAAGAACCAGGTGAGCCGCCGGGGACTGATGCTCGCTGTGTTGTTGGCCTTCACCGCCAGCACCAGCGCCCACGCCGACATGGCGAAGCGCCGCAATGAGATCGTCGAGGTGGTCCAGAAGGTCTCCCCCGCCGTCGTCTTCATCGGCACCGAGAGCGAGGCGGAGTCCCCCTTCCGCGGGCGCCGCTCGGCGATGGAGGACTTCTTCGGCACGCGCCAGCGCCAGCAGGGCCTGGGCAGCGGCGTCATCGTGGATCCCAACGGCATCATCATCACCAACGACCACGTCATCCGCGGCGCCTCGGCCATCCACGTGGTGCTGGCCGACGGGCGCGAGCTGGAGGCCGAGGTCATCGGCAGCGACGCCAACAACGACCTGGCCGTGCTCAAGGTGAACTCCAAGCAGCCGCTGCCCGCCGCGAAGCTGGGCATCAGCTCGGACCTGATGATTGGCGAGACGGTGGTCGCCATCGGCAGCCCCTTCGGGTTGAGCAAGACGGTGACGGCGGGCGTGGTGAGCGCCACCGGCCGTACCTTCAAGGCGGACGGGCGGACCTACAACGACTTCATCCAGACGGACACGGCCATCAACCCGGGCAACTCGGGAGGGCCGCTGCTCAACGTGGACGGCGATGTCATCGGCATCAACACCGCCATCTTCGCCAGCGCCCAGGGCATCGGCTTCGCCATCCCCGCGGACAAGGTGCGGCGGATCATGGACGAGCTCACCCGCTTCGGAAAGGTGCGCCCGGCCTGGGTGGGCATCGAGGTGCAGGCGCTGTCGCCGCGGCTGGCCCGGCAGCTCGGGTGGGACCGCACCTATGGCGTCATCGTCAGCGAGGTGGAGCCGGGCAGCCCCGCCGAGCAGGCGGGCGTGCGCCGGGGTGACGTGCTCGCCGAGATGGGCGGCTCGCGCATCTCCGACGCCGAGGACTACGTCACCCGCGCCCGGGGCTACCCCGCCCGCGCCGCCTTCCCGCTCGTCCTCTTCCGCGAAGGCAACCCGCGCACCCTCCAGGTGACGCCCGTGGAGTTCCCCCCCCAGTTGGTGGAGGCCCTGGGGTGGAACCGGCTGGGACTGAGGGTGAAGCCCACCCGCGGGGCCATGGCCATCCAGTCGGTGCGCCCCGGCTCGGCGGCGGACGAGGTGGGCCTGGAGCCGGGAGACCTCATCGTCCGCATCAACAACCAGCCCGTGGCCGAGCCGGCCTCCTTCCAGGAGGCCCTGCTGTCGGCCCGGGGTACCCGGAGCGTCCTGCTGCTGGTGCGGCGCGGCCGCTACGGCTACCACGTCACCCTGCCCTTCTAGGCAGGGCGAGGGAGCTTCCGGAGCGGGCCCCTAGCGGTCCCCGGGCCAGGGCCTGCTAGCATGGGGGCCTACATGAGCCAGGTTCGCTATCACCCGCTCGGGCCCCTGCTGGCCGGCGAGGGCTCTCGCGCCTTCCTCGGGCTCGCGCTCGAGGCAGGTGCCCCTCCCCGTCCGGTGGTGCTGGTATGGGCGCCTCCCGACGTCACCCGGGATTCAGAGCTGTCCGCCCAGTTGGAGCGCGAGACGCAGCGCGCCGCCGTCCTGGAGCATCCCAACATCCTCCGCGTCCACGGGCTGGTGCCCCTGGAGGCGGGACTGGCCCGCATCACCGAGTTCGCCGACGGCGAGTCGCTGCGCCGGGTGCTGGAGGTGCGCCCGCGCATCCCCCCCGCCTTCGCCGCGCTGATCGTCTCGGACGTGGCCATGGGCGTGCACTACGCCCACCTGGCCGGCAACGATGACGGCACCCCGCTCGTCCACGGAGACCTGCGCCCGGAGACCGTCATGGTCTCCTTCAGCGGCGTGTGCAAGGTGACGGGCTACGGGGCCCTCAACGTCGCCCCGCGCGAGCGCAACGGCCGGCGCGTGCGCAACCGCCGCAACTACAGCGCCCCCGAGCAGCTCATGGGCGGCCGCGAGGCCGTCACCGCCCGCACCGACGTGTTCCTCCTGGGCCTGCTGCTGCACGAGTGCCTCTCGGGGCGAATGCCCTTCCAGGACGCCTCGGACTCGGACCAGGCCGTCCTCACCCGCCAGCTCCCGCCCCTGCCCTCGGATGTCCCGCGCGGCCTCGCCGAGGTGGTGCGCATCTCCACCTCCAAGCGCGGCAACGAGCGCTATGCCACCGCCCTCGAGTTCCGCGAGGCCGTGGTGGCCGCCGTCGAGGGGCTCCCCTCCGCGGAGACCTTCTCCGAGTTCCTCGTCCAGCTCTTCCCGCCCGACCGCGACGCGCGCGCCACCCGGCGGCAGATGCTGGAGATAGGACTGGCGGACGTGGCCCGCCGCGCGCGCCCCTCCGGCAACACCGCCACCGTCACCCCCTCGCGCCCCATCACCGGCAGCATCCCCCCCGTCGTCCTCGACGAGGCGACGCAGAACGCGGACGCCGAGTTCCTCGACGTCCCCTTCGAGCAGGATGACGAAGTCGCCCTGGACTCGGTGATGGAGCTCACCGGCCGTCACACCGCTCCCGGAGTGGCCCGCCCCCTTCCCCCGCGGGAGGAGCCTCGCGCGCCGGCGCTCGAGGAGGAGCCCCGCACGCCGCCGCTCGCCGAGGCCTCCCGCCCCCTTCCTCCGGAAGCGCACGCGCCTCCGGACGCGCCCGAGGAGCCCCGTCCCCCTCCCGCCCGCCGGGCCGCTCCCGCTCGGCCCGCCAAGGCCGAGGAGGTGGACGACGCGCCCGCGCCCAGGAAGCGGCGTTCGCGTCTCCCGCTCCTCGCCGGGGCCCTGGCCACCGCCGCGGCCGCCGCCGGTGGTTTCTTCGTGTGGAACCAGCAGCAGCAGCAGCAGGCCCGGGAGAACCTCGCCCAGGCCGCGCCCCCCGCTCCGGCTCCGGCGCCAGCCCCCGCTCCGGCTCCGGCGCCAGCCCCGGTGGAGACCGCGGGACTCGCCCCGGCCGCTCCGGGAGACTCCGATGGGGGAACGGCCGGGACCACCGCGCGGCCCGCGTTGGAGGGAGACACGCCGGGAGGCACCGTGGTGCCCGCCTCGGGGACGCTCCCCGCCGCCCCGCCCGCTTCCGGAAGCACCGTGGCGCCCGCGGCCCCCACCACCCAGACGCCCGTGGTGACCACCCGCCTCCAGCTCTTCGTGATGCCGCCGGTGGAGGTGTCACTCGATGGCAAGCGGCTCGGCAAGACGCCGCTGATGGTGCCGCTGGCGCCCGGCCCCTACACGCTGGAGCTGACCAACAAACTCAAGGGGGTGCGCACGGCCCGCGCCGTCACCGTCCGCCCCCAGGGCACGACGAAACAGCGCATCCTCCTGGGCAAGGGCACCGTGCGGGTGCGCGCCCCGGCCGGCTCCCGCATCTTCCTCAATGGACGCAAGGCAGGTCCGAAGCTGTCGCTCTACGAGGGCGAGCACCAGCTCGTCGTCACCACCGGCAAGGCCCGCTGGGAGAAGTCCTTCCGGCTCGAGCCCCGCCAGCGCGTGACCTTCGACGTGGCCCACGAGAAGCCGTGACGTAGAACCCACGGGCCGTCCCGGAGCGCATGGAGCGCCCGGCGGCCTTTTTCTGGAGGGGGAAACCATGCAGGGAAGGATCGCCATGCTGTGCCTGGCCTCGCTGCTGACGGTGACGTCCGCGCGGGCCCAGGAGGCCCAGACGTCCGCCGCGGAGACCCAGGCGGCGCCCACCGCGCCCCGGCTCAACCGCCTGCAGGGCGTGGGCGACATCGACGCGCGCGCGGTGCTCAACGCGGACTTCCTGCTGGCCTTCGTCGACCTGGGCGTGGGCGTGGACGTGGGTGTGCTGCAGCTCGGCCCGGGCGTGCTGGCCATCGGCGGTGAGTTCCAGGCCGGTGCCTGTGTCTCCGCCTGCATCCTGCTCAACACGCTCACCGGCTATAGCTGGAGCCACATGTTCTACTCGCCGCACGCCCGCGCCACCTACCACCTGCTGCCGAGCAGCTCGGCCGGCCTGGCGAAGGTGGACCTCTACGGACTGGCGCTCGTGGGCGCCACCATCACCACCAGCCGCTTGGCCGGCTCCGGCTCGGGCACGGACTTCGAGTACGTGGGCAGCGACGTGGGCCCCTCGGTGGGCGTGGGCGTGGGCGGCAAGTACTTCTTCAGCGACAACCTCTTCTTCGGCGCCGAGGGCCGCCTGCGCTACTCGACCGGCGAGTACACCTACACCGCCCGGGCCGGCAACGTGAGCATCTCCGACTCCCAGTCCACCTGGAGCCTGAGCGGCTTCAACGTGCAGCTCTTCGCCGGCCTGCGCCTCTGAGCAGCCCCGGACTCCGGCCGGCTCACGCGCTCTTGCGGCGGCGGATCATCGCCTCGTACGAGCGGCCCACGCCCTGCGAGAGGATGAGCAGCTCGCCCACGTCGGGCGGGGTGAGCTGGCCGGGCCCGTTGTCCACGTACAGCAGGTGCACCAGCTTGCCGCGCACCAGCAGCGGGAGGATGACGGCCGTCGTCGGGTAGTCCCCTCCCAGCAGCTTGTAGAAGAGGCCCGAGGCCGCGTCCCGGCGCACCGGGCCCACGTAGTGCGAGCGCGTGTCCCGCACCAACCGGAAGGTGCTCGGCCCCTGCAGGCCGATGCCGATGCGCTTCACCGCCGCCTCGCGCACGCCCTTCCCCATGCCGCGCCAGCCCGTCACCAGGTCGCCCTGCACGCTCAACAGCAGGCTGCGCTTCCACTTGCCCAGCGCGAAGCGCAGCACCGTCGTGGCCACCTGCTCGCGATCCAGGCTGCGCCCCAGCTCCGCCTGGGCCTCGGCGAAGGTGAGCGGCGTGGGCGGCGGCGCTGGCGCCACCGGCACCGGCGGGCGAGGCCGCACGGTGGCCACCGGGTGCGGAGCCGCGACGGGAGGCGGTGGCCGCGGCCGCTCCACCGGCGGCAGGACGGGCACCTGGGGCGGCACGGCGGGCGGCGCTTCGTCCAGCACCAACCCCTCCGGCACGATCAGCTCCGGCAGCTCCGGCGGGGGCTGCTCCACCGGCGCCTCCGTCACGTACCCCTCGACAATCGGGGCCGGCGCCTCCTCCTCCACCATCTCCACCAGCTCCAACACCGGCTCCGCCCCCAGGGGCGCGCCCCCTCCGGTGAGCGCCTGCGCGTAGAGCGACTGGAACTCCTCCTCGCTGATCAGATCTCCGGACTGCTCCGCCGCCGCCGCCTTCTCCGCCTCCTGCTGCGCGCGCGAGGGCCTCACGGCGTTCATGTCGATGGCCCGCATCGCCCGGAACGCCTTGCAGTAGCGCCGCAGGAGCTGGTTCATCCGAAACTCGGGGATGACCACCGGCACCACGCGCTTGCCCGTCTTGAAGGCCAGCGCGTCCAGCGTCTCGATGTCCTGGGGGTTGATGACCGCCACGCTCATCCGCGTGGCGTCCACCCGCATCGGCAGGTAGTCCTTCTCGTCCGCCTCGTTGAGGTTCACCAGCTCCAGCGCGCGCGGATCCGGCAGCATCTCGCCCGAGGCGGACGCCACGTTGTGTTGCTTGCCGAGCACCCGGGCCAGCTCCTGCTCCGACAACAGCCCCAGCTCGACGAGGTTCGTCCCGAGCCGCCCGCCGTGGACGACCTGGGATTCGAGCGCCTCCTCCAGCGCCTCGGGGGTGATGACGTCTTCCTGAAGGAGCAGTTCGCCCAGGCGCATGACGGCACGGCTTGTAGCCGCCCCCCACCGCCTTCCGCAAGGCGCGCCTGCGCCCTCAATCCTCCGGGTGGTGACTGAGCGCCACCCGGTTGCCCTCGGGGTCCCGGACGTACACCGTCCAACGCGTCTCGTGCTCCAGCGCCACCCCCGCCCGGGCCAGGGCCTCCACCGCCCCGGCCCGCCCGGCCTTGGAGATGCGGAAGGCCAGCAGGAGGAGCCCTGGCTGCTCGTTCCGGAAGGGGCCGGGCTCCGGCTCCCCCGAGACCTCCTCCAGGGCCAGGAAACCGCCCCCCGGCACCCCGACCCAGATGCTGCGCAGTGAGCCGTCCGGCCGGTGGTGCCGTTTGAGCCTCGGGGAAGCCCAACACATCCCGGTAGAAGGCCGTAACCTTCTCCACGTCACGAACCTGGATGGCCAGATGATGGAAGCCCTGAACGTCCATGGCTCCAATGCTATGGTGCCCGCCCCCCATGGCGCGACTGCTGATCGTCGAGGATCACCCCGAACTCGCCTCCCTCATGGTCGCCGCGGCCGAAAGCCGCGGCCATGAGGCCACGGCCGTCCATACCGGCGAGGCCGCGCTGGCCCTCTTGCGCCCGGCGGTCTTCCATGCCGCGGTGGTGGACCTGCTGCTGCCCGACATGAGGGGCAGCGCCGTGCTCTCCGCGCTCCGGGACCACGCCATCCCCGCCGTCGCCGTCAGCGGCGTCTTCAAGGGGGACCGTTTCGCCCGCGAGGCCACCGAGGTCCACGGCGCGCGCGCCTTCTTCGAGAAGCCCTTCGAGCTGCTGCAACTGCTGGAGTCCGTCGAGCAGCTCTGCGGCCTCACCCGGCCCCTGACTCCCGCCGCTTCCGACGACGACGACGAGGTGGTCGTCTTCGAGGACGCCGCGCTGCTGGACATGGAGGACGAGCCCGTCTTCACCTCTTCCGAGGACGAGCCCATCTTCAGTCCGCCTCCCGAGGAGCACCCGCAGGAGGAGCACGCCCCCGTGGTCGAGGGGCTCGTGCTCGTCGAGGAGGCCCAGGATCCGATGGGGGGTGAGGCCCCGGCCGAGGCCGCGCCCGTCCCGGAGACCGAGCCCGCCCCCCAGGATGGCGCTCCGCCCGAGCAGGAGCCCACTTTCGGCCAGGGCGCCCCCGTCACCCTCAAGACGGAGGACCTGGAGGAGCTCGAGGACCTGGAGGAGCTCGCGTCGGACAGCGAGACGCCGACCATGGCGATCTCCTCCGAGGAGCTCCAGGCGCTGGATGCACTCGCCCAGCAGATAGAGGAGGCGCCAGCCCCCCCTCCCGCCGATGACGAGCTCAAGGCGCTGGAGGCACTCGAGCCCACCGCCGAGGCGGCGAACCCCCTCTCCGCCGACGACGCGTTCCAGGCCCTGGAGGCACTCTCGGCCACCGAGGAGCCGTCAGCACCGGCCGCGGCCCAGGAGCCGTCCTTGGACCCCGAGCCCGGGCTCGCCCTGCCCTTCGGCGAGCGCGAGAAGGTGTGGACCAAGCCGGCCGCGTCCAGCACCGGCCGCCGTCCTCCGCCGGAGTGGTCGCTCTCGGGAGACCTGAAGAACACCAGCGTCCCCCGGCTGCTCAACGCCTACTACGAGGCACGCCACAGCGGAGAGCTGAAGCTCAAGCAGGGCTCCGTCCTGAAGGTCGTCTATTTCGAGGCGGGCCGCCCGGTGTACGCGGCCTCCAACCTCGCCCACGAGCGCTTCGCCCGCTTCTGCGTGCGCCGCGGCGTGCTGCCGGAAGCGAAGCTGCAGGAGGTGGTCACGCTCGCCCGCGAGCAGAACCTCCGCTCCAGCGAGGCGATGATGCGCCTGGGCCTGCTGGACGCGCGCAAGCACGCACAGCTCATCGAGGAGCAGGTGAAGGAGATCCTCTGGTCCACCTTCTCGTGGACCGAGGGCGCCTACGGCTTCAGCCCCACCCGGCCGCCCCGCGCGGGCCTGGTGAAGCTGTCGGTGTTCCCCGGAGATCTCATCATCGAGGGCGTCCTGCGCTCCGAGCCGCTGGAGACGCTGCGCCAGCACATGCCGCGCTCGCGCCGGCTCTTCCCCTCGGCGGCCCCGCCCTACGGCCTGCACGAGCTGAAGCTGAAGGGGCCGCAGGCGCTGCTGCTGGCCTACACGGATGGCAGCAAGACGGTGGCGGATCTGCTGACCATCACGGAGCTGCCCGAGCGCGGCGTGCTGGCCACGCTGCGGGGCCTGGAGCTGATCGGCGTGCTGGAGGAGCGGCGCGACGAGCCGGGCCCCAGCAACCGCAGCCGCATCAGCTTCGGCCTGTAGGGCGCCGGCGGCGCACGGCCGCCACCAGCGCCCCGAGCGCGAACAGCACCGGGCCCGGACCCGAGCCGGAGCAGCCACAGCCGGAGTCCGGCACCTGGATTCCCGGGTCATCTCGCAGGGAGATGACCTCGTTGCCCAGCCGGGCCTCGCCCTCCATGCGTCGCTCGCCCACCAGGTGCGGACGCGCCACGTAGGTGAGCGTCCCGGTGCCCTCGCCCGGCAGCGTCAGCCCCGTCACGGTGAGGGCCTCCGACTCCCAGGTGGCCACCAGGGGCTGGCCGTCGAACTTCGCGCTGCCCTCCACGTACGTCAGGCCCTCCAGGCTCTCCCTGTAGCTCACGCCCGTCACTCCGCACGCGGTGGTGTTGTGGAGCTCCACGGAGACGCCGACGAGCCCCGTCTCCGAGGCGGCGGGCAACTCGGTGCGGCGGCGCACCCTCACGAAAGGCTCCACGGTGATGGGCACCGTGACCAGGTGGGAGCTCTCGTTGTCCGGGCCCGCGCTCGCCGTCACCCGCATCACCAGGGACTTGCCCACCAGCGCGTCCAACCCGGTGTCTTGCGTGACCAGCGACACCGTGGAACCCGACAGCACGCGCTGTTCGAGCGGTGGCCCCCCATCCTGCTCCCAGGTGACATCCGGCGTCTGGCAGGTGCCCGGCGGGAAGGTCTGGGTCAGCGTGACGCGGGCCTGCTCTCCACACCGCGCAACCAGGGCTGTCGGCTCCGGCAGCGGCTCCAGCCCCGTGTCCACCCGGGGGGTCGCGATCTCCTGAGCGAACACCGGGGAGCGCTGGCCCGCATCGTCCTCCATCACGCCCTTCAACCGCAGGTCCCGGCCACACCCCTGCTCCAGGGGGATCTCCCACGTCCAGGGGAGGGTCACCGTCTTCGGCGGTGTCAGCTCGCGGCCATCCAAACGCTCGAGCCAGAGATCGGCGCGCAGTCCACGGGACTCGGGGCAGTTGAGGTCCGATTCCACGTTCACGAGCAGCTCGTCCGAGGGCGGAGGGCCCACGTCGACCTCGAACAGGAGCACTCCCGCGTCAAAGGCCGTCAACTCGGTGGGCCCCACGCGCACGGTGAAGTCCCTGGCGCTGGAGAGGCCCCCCTCGTCCGTCACACGGAGCCGGAAGTCGAAGCTCCCGGCCTCCAGCGAACAGTTCAGCGCCGGAGGCTTGATCACGGCGGTGCCCCCAGCCTGCTCCAGCGAGGGAACCCCCGAGCCCGAGAACAGCGGCTCCCATTCCGGACGAATCCTGCAACCCGCGGCCGTCGTGCCATCACCGGACACCCGCAGCGTCAACGCGGACCCACCCGGGCTCAACTCGCTCACGGGCCCGCTGTCCGGGACCGTGCCACCATCGTCGAACACCACCGGGGGCATCTCCGGTGGCCGCGTGTGCTTCACGGACACGTGGACGGTCTCGTACGCCTCATGCGCGGCCAGGCCATCCGCGGCGGAGACCGTGAAGCTCCCCAGACTCCGGTTCGTGCAGGTGGCGGAGGTGGTGACGTCCCAGACGACGGGGTCTCCCGCCCGCCACCCGGCGTCTGGCACCACCGTCCACCCTGGACCGCTCGGCGGGGTGGCCGTCACGAGCACCGGATCTCCATCCGGATCCTCCGCCGCGAAGGTGAACCGGTAGCCCGCGCCCTCGTCGAGCATCACCGAGGTCTCCGTTCCGGCATCCACGGCCGCGCCCGGAGCCGTCACCGAGATCTCCGGACCCGCGTCGTTGGTGTAGATGAAGATGTTGTCCTTCTCTGGCTGGGCGGCGGTGAGGACGCAGGAGCTTCGCCCCCGTGCAGACCACCTGGTTCAGGGGAGCCTTCGTGATGCTCTCCGGGACGCTCCTGACCCGCCAGACGGTCCCCGCCTTCGTGTCCGAGAGCATGGGCACCGGGCTCACCACCTGGGAGCCGCCGTCCGCCAGCACCACGATGGCCATGCCGAACCCCACTCCGGCGTCGCCCCCGGCGCCCACGTTCATGGACACGTCGCTCACGGGCCCCTCCAACGTCTGGACCGGTTTGATCGGATCCAGGGACACCGAAATGGACCCCTGCAGCATCGCTCCCGACTGCGTGCCCACCACGGCATAGGGAAAGGGAGTCGCCGCGTCTCCGGCGGAGAACACATCCATCGTCTGCACGATGCCCAGCGTCGTGCCAGTCTGGGCCTGGGTTTCCGCCCGGGTGGTATCGCTCAGATTGATCCATACGACGGCCGCTTCGGACGACGTGGTGCCGAAGAGCGCATAGCCCGTGTCGCCCACCTGCCCCACCCCGAGCACGCCGGTGAGGTCGGGAATTCTCACGCTATCCCCCATCGGAGAGAGGGTGCCGGCATCGTAGATGCTGTCCCCCGACACGTAGGGCTCCCGGGTGGTGCTGGAAGACGCCACCGCGGCGGCTCCACCACCCGGCGCGTACATCACCCGCTCCACGCTGCCCCCTTCCGCGATGATGGGGGCGCCAAACGGGAAGGGGCACCTGCCCCCATCCGCCGTGCTGTCGGTACGCACGCCGCCGAAATCCCTGTTGACCGTGATGAAGCAGTCATCGGACGGCTGGTAGTAGGTGCCGGCGGAGGGATGGCCCGTATGGATCTGCCGCGCCACGCCCCCATCCACGAACAGGTACGCCCCTTGTGCGTACCCCACCGAGAAGCGCCCCGGCCCCCACGCCTCGAGGACGTCGTTGGGAGCCTCCTTCATGGGCACGCCCGTGCGCCAGTCGGCATGCGCGCTGGCGGCCACCATCATCACCAGTCCCGCCACCGCGCACAGGCCGAGGAGCCGCACGCGCACGGCCCACCTAGTACGCCAGCTCCGCCCGAAGATAGAGCCTGTCGGACCCATCATTTGCCTCCTCCGGCAAGCCCGTCCCGGTGAACCCCAACAGCGTATAACCCGCGGCCACCCGCAGCCTCTCGTCCACCCGCCAGGCCACCTCGCCCCGTAGCGAATGCAACGATTCGTTCTCGGGCGCCACCGACCGCCTCGCCGCCTCCAGCGCGACTTCCAGACCGCCCACCACCCGCACCGACGGACGCACCGAACCGGTGAAGACCCATATCGCCACATCGTCGCGGTTGCTGCGGCCCGCGTGCAACCCCGCCGCGAGTGCGAAACGGTCTCCCAGCCGCACCGCCGGTAGCAGTGAAATGATCTGCTGGCCACGTTCCCCGAAGACGGAGCGCTCGCCGGGCAGCAGCTCGTAGGTGAGGCCGTAGCGCGCCACCAGCAGGAAGGGACCGGGCCGCCAGGCGAGCGCCGCGTAGCCCTCCATCAACCGGGCCTCGGCCGCCCGGCTCTCCCGCTCGTAGGTGCGGCCGTAGTTCATCCGCCCCGAGAGCGACAGGTCCTCGCGCAGCACCGCCTCCGTGGCGAGGCTCAGCACCGCCTGGATGCGATCCACCGGCCCCGTCGCGCCGCGCGGGGGAGTCCCACGCTCGAAGCGCAGCTCCATGCGCCCATCGGCCCGGAAGCGCTCCAACAGGAGCTGCCCGGAGAGGCTCGCCACATCGCGCCGCAGGGAGCCCGGCAGCTCCAGGGGGTGACGCAGGCCCCGCTCGTAGCGGGCACCCACGTTCAACGCGCCGAAGACGGTCTGCTGGAAACCCACCGCCCGCGACAGGCGCACGGCATTGGCGTCGTGCGAGGCCACGTCCTCCACGAAGAGGCGCGCTCCATCCCCCAGCTCCGTGCTCGCCCCGCTCACCGCGCGGACGGCGCCGAAGTCCGGCCCGTCCACGTCCACCGAGTGGCTGCCGTAGTAGACGTCCTGGCCCCGGCGCCACGTGCCCTGCACCCAGGCCAGCGGCCCCAACCGGGGCCCCCAGCCACCCCGCACGCCCACCATCCCCTCCTCGCCCACCTTCACGTCCACGCCCGCCGAGGAGAAGCTGTCATCCACGCTGCCCGGCCCCGTGCCACGCCGCATCACCGCCTGACGGTGGCCGGCCGACACGCTCAACCAGTCGGTCACCACGAAGTGGCCCCGCAGCCCCACGGACGTGCGCCCTCCCTCGAGCAGCTCCCCCTCGCCGGGCGCCTCGCTGGCGCGCAGGAGCGCGTCCCGGAGATTCAGCTCCACGCCCCAGCGCTCCTGGGTGTAGCCAACCCCCACGCCCAGCGTCCGCGCCTCCAACAGGCCCTCCCCGAAGGGCCGCCGCGGATCCACCGAGAGCCGATCATCCCCGAGCAGCGTGAGCCGCCAGGGCCCCAGCGGCTGCACGGCGCGCAGGGAGAGCTGGCGGAAGGCCCGGGTGTCCGCGTGCGTCCCATCGGAGAAGCCCGCGGTGCGCCGGCGGAAGGACGCGTCCACGGAGCCCGTACCGAAGAGGCCCGGCCCGCGCAGGCGCAGTCCCACGGCATCCCCGCCGCCCGGCGTGCCCTCCTCGTCCGGCCGCAGGAAGGTGAGGCCGCCATCATCCGAGACGCCGAACCTCTCCGGCCTCATCGCCGAGCCCCGGCTCCGGGCCACCTCGGCCATGAGCGTGTACCCGCCCAGCGTGGTGCGCGCGTGCCCGGAGAGCAGCAGGAAGGGAGCCCCCTCGCGCTGCTCGCGCACGGCGGACACGGACACCCGCCCGCCCCGCCACTCCGCCCACGCCTCGCCTCCCGCCGAGTCCGCCGGAGAGCCAGTCTCCAGCGCGGCGTACTGCACGGTGAGGACGGGCTCCGGTGCCGCGGTGAGGGGATCCGCGCGCAGCAACGGCTCGCCCGCGATGAGGGACAGCGGGCGCGCGAGCAGGATGCGGCCCGCCGAGTAGTCGATCTCGTAGTCCCGGCCCCGGATGAGATGGCGCTCGGCGAGCGGCAGCCCGGTGAGGCCGTCCCGCAGCTCCACGCGCAGCAGCTCCGAGCCCTCCGCCACCGGCGACGAGCCCAGGTAGTAGAGGCTGCCGCCGGTACCGCGCAGCTCCTCGTACGCGGGCAGGGCGGAGAGCGAGCGCGTCGGGTCCGCCAACCCTCCGGCGAAGGCCTTCACGCCCGCGCGCAGCCGTCCCAGCTCCGCCGCCAGCTCCGCGAAGGGGCCGAACAGCGGCCGGTGGTAGCGGCCCACCTCCCCTTCCGCCTGATACGCCCGGTACGTCCCCAGCCCCATCCGGCCGAAACGGTCGTGACGCACCTCCAGCCGCAGCCGGCTCTCGGTGGTGTTGGGCGTGAGCCCCACGGAGGCGTCTCCCCACTCGGCGATGGCCATGTCTGGATCCGGCACCCGGTCCAGCCGCGGGATGCGGGGGCGCAGCCAGTCCGCCGCCGGGCGCGCACGCAGGCCGTCCACGTCGGTGTCCCGCAAATCCAACTCGCCCGACAGCGAGAAGGGCCCCAGGCGCGCCTCCCCATGGGCCGCGCCACGCCCCCGCAACCGGAAGTCACCCGTGAAGGGCGAGAGCGTGGCCTCCACGTCCAGCAACCCCACCGCGAAGGGCCGGGGCACCGCCTCCAGTTGGATCGTCACCGTCTGCGCGGGCTCGCCGGGCGGCTGCACCTGCAGCGCCACCAGGTTGCGGCCCGGTGCGAGCACCAGCGGCACCAGCACGGCCCCCTCCGGCCCCACCGTCACCTCGCCCCGCGGCGAGCGCACGCGCGTGCCCACGGGGAACTCGGCCATCACCGAGGAGGGGCCACTCGCCGGTGGCTCGTCCTTGTTTCCCGGCAGCCGCAGCACGCCCGCCGACTCCGGCTCGCGAGGGATGACGAGCAGGCTGCTCTCGCGCGACACCACGTCGATGCGCTGGCGGAAGAGACGCAGCGGCGCCTCCGTCCCAAGGACGGTGATGGACAGCACGTTCTCCCCGGGCACGAGCCGGACGCGCGCACGCCAATCTCCGCGCTCGTCCACCTCCGCCGGGACGCCGCCCACCGTCACCTCATCCTCCGGCGAGGCATGCCCCGCCACGAGGAAGTCCACCCCGCCCGGCACCACCGCCGCCGAGGGAGGCGTCGTGTCATAGGCGACCGCCAGCGAGGACGTGGGCTCGGCCAGCGTGCGCACCGCGAAGTCCTGGAGCACCACGGCGGCCCACGGCACCTCCACCGTGACGGCCTCGGGGGTGGCCTCGCTGTCGGGCGGCAGCGTGCGCGCATCCACCTTCAGCCGCTGCCGGCCGGGCCGCAGGTGCACACCGCCCGTCACCTCCGGCGTGCGCGCGTCCACCTCGGCGAAGTGGTAGCGGCCCCGCGCGTCCGTGCGCACCTCACGGCCCGTGGCCAGCACCAGCCGGACATCCGCCAGGCCCGGCTCCCCGGGGGCGCACCGGCCATCCCCGTCCAGGTCCCGGCACACACGCCCGGCGATGGCCGCCGCCAGCTCCGGAGACTCCGCCCTCGCGAGCTGCGCGAGCGCCGCGCCCGGCAGCAGGAAGAAGCACCATGCCCAGGCCGCCCACCTCACGGCCGCACCTCGGTGAGCGCGGTGACGCCGGTGGCCACGTCCGCCACGGACACGCTCACCGGCCCGTCATGCGTCACCACGAAGCTGCCGCGCCCCTCCTTCACCTCCACCGCGCTCCGCTGACCGGCGGACAGCGCCACGTGGGCCTCGCGGCCCTCCAGCACCCGGCCCGACGCGTCCTCCATCCAGAACGTGACGCGCGCGCCCTCCACCTTCAACCGCACGTTCACCGCCACGGGGGGCGCCAACTGAACCGGCTGCTCCGCCCTGGCGGGGACAAGGGCCGGCTCGAGGGGGAACACCGGCCCGCCCTCGGCCACCACGTCCACCGTCTGGCGAAGGCCGGGCCACAGGCCGTGCACCACCTCCACCCGGCCCGGACGCAGGGGGCCGAGCACCACCGTGCCGTCCTCGCCCGTCACCCGCTCCTCGCCGCCCACGCGCAGCGGCTGTCCCGGCACCGGCAGGCCCGCGAGGTCCGTCACGCCCGCGGACAGCACGCCCCCCTCCGCCCAGACACGCAGGCGCGCGGGCTCCGTGCCCACCGGGCCATACGCGAGCACCTCCACCGCCGTCCCACCCGGCGTGCCGCCCGGCGGCAGCGTCCAGGCACCGCGGAACACGCCCGGGGCCTCCTCGCGAGGCGGGCTGAACGTGCCCACCGGCGAGCGGAGCACCACCACCGCCCCGGGCCTCGGCTGGCCAAAGGCATCACGCGTGGTGGCGGTGACGGCCACCGTGGAGCCCAGGTGTACCACCGGCTCGGCCAGCGACAGGGCGGCGCTCGCCACCGGGCCCTGCACGAGCCGCAGCGGCAGCTCCTCGCGCGAGCTGGTGCCTCGCTCCGGCCAGGTGGCCACCAACCGCTCGGGCTCCGCGGACGCGGTGGCCGGAGCGGTGTAGATCCACTCGAGCAGGCCGCCCTCGGCGCGCCTCGGCCCGCTCAGGGCGCCACCGCGGACCGAGGCCGTCACCCGCGCGTCCTGCACCGGCCGGCCATAGGCGTCACTGGTGGCGCACAGCATGCGCGCCCGGGAGACGCCGTCCGCCGGGAGCCGCTGCGGGTTGAGGACACACGCCAACCCATCCGTGGGCGGCAGTGCCAGGTCCGCCCGAGAGCGCCGCACGTTGCCCGCCGGGTCCACCGCGCGCACCTGCCCGACGTTGTGACCGGGAGGGACGATGACCGGCAGCCGGAAGCGCCCATCCGGCGCGGCCTTCACCGGCCCGAAGGTCGTCCCGGCGATGGTGACGGAGAGATTCGCGTTGGGCTCGGTGCGGCCCGGCAGCTCCACGGAGGCGGCGAGCGGCACCAGCACCTTGCCGTAGGCGCCGTAGATGGACTGCGGGTGGGGCCAGGCCGAGAGGGCCACCAGGATGGCCACTTCCGGATAGCGCGTGTCCGGCAGCACATAACGGGCCCGCCAGGTACCGGGCCCGGTGCGCTCGAGCTCCTCCACCCGCCCCACGTTGGCCCGAAGCACGGGGGGAGCGCCGGTGTCATCCGGCGTGCCGTCCGGCTGGAGCATCCTCACCGTGAGCCGTGCCTCCTTGTCCCGCCCCTTCACGGGCGCGGGCGGCTCCACCTCGAGCGACACCTGGGTGGCCGGCGGGCCCAGCACGTACCGGGCCTCGGCCTTCAGTCCCGCCCCCTCGGCGGTCACCCGCACCTCCCGCGCTCCCGGCTCCGGCACGACGATGAACGTCCGCAGCGGAGCCTGCTCGGGCCCTGGCTTCAGCCGGGCCCCGCTCGCCGACACGGAGAGCCCCTGCGCCGCCACGGGCGCACCCGTGTCATCCCGCCGCACCAGGGCGATGGGGAACCCATCGGGTGGTACGGGCGCGGACGGACCCAGGATGTCGAGTGTGTCCGCCGAGGCCGCCGAGGCGACGAGCAGCAGCACTGGAAGGAAACAGTTCAGAGCGTCGGTAATTTATCAGCGTCCATGCCGCGCCCGAAATTCTATCGCCGCGAGGCAGCGTGGCGCCGCGCCCGGACAGCGCCCCTGCCACGGAGCAGCAACGCGGAGAGCATCCAAATCCCCAGCAGGGCCACCGGGCCGCCCGCCGCGCCGCAGCCCACGCGCGGGGAGCCCTCGCCGGGCACGGCCCCGTGACCGTCCGGCACCCCGTCGGAGCCCTCCGAGCCACCGCCAGGCACGAGCTGCCCCTCGTACCCGCTCGGCACGAAGTACCGCGTGAAGACGGCCTTCCCGCTCATGGCGTCCAACCCGGCGGGGACGAGCTGGCCGTAGCGGAACTCCGTGTCCTGAGAGGGCCCGTCCTTCAACCCGACGTCGCACGTCATCTCCCCATAGAGACGCACCCGGAAGGCACTGCCGGGCCCACCCGCCACCTGGGCGGACAGCGCGCGCCGGCCCTGCAGCGGCACCTTGCGGGCCACGCGCGTGACGTCCTCATGGAGCTCATCGGGCCCCACCTGCAGGCCCGCCCCCAGCCACACCCAACCCGCGGTGGCCGGCGACGCCTCGAAACCGTTGTCCACGCAGAGCACGCCGGTGCCCGTGCCCTCGACGTCGGTGGAGACCACCTCCGGGGCGCCCTCGGAGCGGCTCACCACCAGCGAGCCCAACAACGACCGCCCCCCGGGCGAGGCGCACACGGCGGCGGCATCCTTGATGGGAGAGCGCGTGCACTCGCTCGGCAGGCGGAAGACGTAGGCGTACACGTTGAGATCGCCGTTCTGCCGCACCGTCCACACCACCCGCACCAGCCCGTCCGGCCCCATGCTGATGTCGCTGAGCGTCTCGCTCTCCGGCGTCTCGGTGAGGCGGTAGTACGTCTGCGTGCGCAGGTCGTACAGCACGACATCGAAATTGGGCGTCGCGCTGGACGCCTCCCGCCGCTCGAAGGCGATGAGCGGACCGCTCACGTTGGGATGGGTGTCCACGCCCGCGAGCGCCAGGCGGTGCACCTCGCCCCCGCCCACCGGCTGCCAGGCGATGTCCGACTCCGGCACGCCCTCGACGAGCGAGCGCGTCACGTACACCACCACCTCGCCGTTGGTGTCCGGCAGGGACTCCTCGCCCTCGGGCCCGGTGAGCTGGGAGACCTCGTAGCCCCCCTCGACTTCGCGGGCCGCCCAGAGGTCACACCCGTCGAGGCTGGTGGCGCATTTGATCCACGCCACCGCCTTGCCCTCCGCGCTGACGGCGGGCGTGCGATCCTCGTTCGTGTCCTCGGACAACCGGGTGAGCGCGAGCGTGTCCAGGCGGTAGGCGAAGATCTCCGGCGGCAGGGACTCGGCGGTGTAGCCCAGCTCCTGCCAGGCCACCGTCTGGCCGCCAATGGTGGCCGAGCGCCGCTCCACCCCGGCACGCGGGGCGAGCTCCACCGCACGGCTGCCCGCCCCCACGTCGAAGCGGAAGACGCGGCTGGCGTTGGTGGTGCGGGTGAAGACGAGCGTGTTGCCGCTGAGGTCCGCCAGGGAGTCGAAGCCCCCCTCGGTGGGGATGGCCTGGTCCTCGCCCGTGAGCAGATGGTGGTAGCGGATTTCGCTGCTGAAGAGGCTGCTCTGGTGGGTGTAGGCGACCAGCGCCCCGCTCACGTGGGGATCCCTCTGGTCCCCCGGCCCGTTGTTGACCACCTGCGACTTGCCCGTCAGCGGCGCCGCGCTCTGGCCCAGCGCCAGCGTGGGAACCAGACACAGGAAGGTGGTGATCGTTCGCAACATCGTGGCGGACCTCGGTGGCACATCGGGGGAGACAGACGCATCCCTCCGCGACCAAGGACGATCCCGGGCTCAGCCCCCCAAGCGCCACGAGCAGCGCCAGTTCCCACGGCAACCACGGCCGGCCAGGCTTCAGGCCCCACGGCTTTGCGCACCCGGGCTTTCACCCGGGATTGCCCTTGGTACAGAAGAGACGATTCTCGGGCCGTGAGAGGCTGCAAACCCGAGGCCAGACGGCCGGACGCCGAGGCGCTCGTCTGCCAGCCTGCCGTCAGGGGGCCTTGGACCCTGGGTCATCCCATATGCCTGGGTCCACTTTGACCGAGGGAGGGGTGGTGTCCAGGGTGAGGTCGCGCTTTTCCTCGTGTTGCAGGCCGCCCACGGAGACGACCCCCACCTGGACGGAGTTCGGACCTTCCTGGAGAGACAGGACCTGGGAGAAGCGACCCTCCTCGTCGGTGGAGACGATCCGACCCCCCACCACCACCCGATTGCCGGGGTCCGTCTGCCCGGAGACGACGACCTTGCGCCGAGGCTGGGCGGGCCAGTTCACCTTGAGGAGGAGGCTGGTGGGAATGGGGGTGGGCTCCGTGGGGGCGCGGCCGGGACGGATGATGGACTGCTGGCCGGCGCGGACGATGACGACCTTGCGCTGACCGCTGAAGGCGACCTCGCCCACGAGGGTGGCCAGGGCGACGGTGCCCGCGCCGTTGTTGTTCATGGTGAAGGTACCGTTCTCGGTGCGGGCCAGGGCGTCGCTGCCGGCGGCCTTCATCTCGAACGTCTGGCCAGCGCCCATCTTGACGCGGGCCGTCGTCATACCGTTGTCGAGCAGGATGCGGGTGAGCTCGTGGGTGAGCGCCTCCACGGACACCTCGGCGCCGGACTCCATGCGGATCTCCACGGCCTCGCCGCCGATGATGACGGCGTAGGCGCCTTCCCGGGTGCGCACCGCGTCCGAGGGGTGCAGGGCCTCGCCCACGCTGGCCGTGCGCCACGCGCCGCCGCCCCGTCGCACCTCCACCGTGCCGCGGATCTCCTCCAGCTTGAGCCTCCATCGAGCGCGTCTCCGGCGGGGCCTCGGGGGGCGGGGCCTCCTGCTGGGGCGGAGGGACGGCCGGAGGCGGAGGGGCGGGAGGCGGGTGGAGGAAGAGGAAATAGCCCAGCGGCAGCGCCGCCAGGATGGCGAGGAGTCCAAGGAAGAAGGGCGCACTGCGCCGGGGGGAGCGGGGGGCGTCCATGAGGCCCCCAAACTACCTCACCGGGGCCCGGGCCTCACGCCTTCGGCAACCACACGGTGAAACAGGTGCCCTGCCCCACTTCCGTGCGCACGTCGATGGAGCCGCCCGCCTCGCTGACCACCCGCCAGGCCACCGACAGGCCCAGGCCCACATTGGACCAGACGTCCTTGGTGGTGAAGAAGGGCTCGAAGATGCGCGAGCGGTGCTCGGGGACGATGCCCTTGCCGGAGTCCTCCACCTCGAAGAAGCCCCGCCCCTCCCGCTCGCCCGTGCGCAGGGTGAGCCGCTTCGTCTCCGTCTTCATCATCGCGGTGCGCGCGTTGGACACCAGGGCCAGCACCACCTGGGACAGGTGGCCGGGATCCGCCTTCACCCGCGCCTGAGGCGAGGCCAGCTCGGTGACGAGGACGATCCCCTCCCCCCGGAGCTGGTTCTCCGTGAGCGAGAGCGCATCGCGGAGCACGGCGTTGAGGTCCACCGCGCGCAGCTCGGGCTTCGCGCGTTGCTGGGAGAAGCGCAGCAGGTTCTGGGTGATGTCCTTGCAGCGCTTGGCGCTCAGCTCGATCTTCCGCAGCGTCTCGAAGTCGGGATCCTTCTCGTCGCGCTCGAGCATCAGTAACTGGGTGTTGCCCAGGATGCCGGCCAGGGGGTTGTTGATTTCATGGGCCACGCCCGCGCCCAACTGGCCCACGGCCGCGAGCTTCTGGGCCTCGAGGAGCTGGGCCTGGGCGGCCTTCAGCTCGGAGGTGGCCTCGTCCACGCGGAGCTTGAGATCGTCGTTCCAGCGCAGCATCCGGGCCCGGGCGGACTCCAGCTCGGAGCCCATGCGGTTGAAGGTGGAGGCCAGCTCGCTGAGCTCGTCCTCCCCCTCCACGGTGACGCGCCGCTCCAGCTCGCCGCGGCTGAAGGCCTCGGCACCGGCCACCACCTGGGACAGGCGGGCGTTGAGCCTGCGGGTGAAGAGCGCGCCCAGGCCGAGCAGCACCGCGAAGGCGCCGCCGATGGACAGCAGCACCGTGCGGCGCATGGCGCGCACCGGGGCCAGGGCAACGGCCTCGTCCACGGCCACCACCACCTCGAAACCGGGCACCTTGGGAACCCGCGCGGCGCTCACCTGCAGGGCGGGCGCGTCCAACCGGAACCCCCGCACCTGCGCATCATCCGAGGCGAGCCGGGAGGCCAGTGCGGGCTCCAGCGGCCGGAGGCGCCGCTCCGGCAGGGAGCTGGCCAGGATGCGCCCGGCCGTGGTGTCCACCAGATCGATGTGGCCCGGGTTGCCGCCCGCGCGCCGCGCCAGCAGGTCCTCCAGGTCGGAGAAGACGACCTTGGCGAGCGCGAAGGGAGCGTCCTCTCCATCCGCCAGCTTCACCGCCACCGCCACCGCCGCCCGTCCGCTGGGGACGTGCGCGTAGACGCGGCCCAGGGCGGCCTGTCCCTTGTTGCCGCGGCGCAACGTCTGCACCGGCACGGCCCGGGCGAGCGCCCGCGCCGCGGAGGGCTCGAAGCCCGGGTGCTCGCTGTCGCCGGAGGCCTGGAAGACGGGCTCGCCGCGCGGGTTGCCCTGCGCATCCAGGTGCAGCACGGCGCTGACGGCGGGGGACTGCCCGTAGAGGAGCTGCAGCCCGCCCTGGAACTCCTCGGGGGTGATGCTCTCCCAACTGAAGAGCTTCGCCGAGCGGGCCAGCGCATCCACCGTCTTCATCAGCTCCGAGGAGGCGCTCTCCGCGGTGGTCTCCGCGATGACGCGCTGCTCGGAGATGATCCGCCCCGTCAGCTCCGCCTCGGCGCGCGACAGCAGCAGGAACCCCACCGCCGCCAGCGGCAGCACGGTGGCCGCGAGCATGAAGAGGACGAGCTGCTGGTAGAGCCTCATCCCGTGGCCGTCCGGATGACCGCCAGCTCCCGGTCGCTGCGCAGATAGACGGAGCCCTGGATGGCCTTGGCGCGCTTCTTCATGTCCGCGGCCTGCCGCGCCAGCTCCGCATGATCGCTGGACAGCCCGTCACTGAGCACCGCCACCACGGACACGCTCATGATGGGGAACTTGCGCTTCTCCCCGTAGCGGTCCTCCGCCTCGATGTAGCCGCGCTCCCGGTCCTGCTTGTCGTAGTAGAGCGGGATGATGCGATCGAAGGCCTCGATGGCGCGCTGGCAGAGGCGATCCACGCTCTCCGGGGAGGTGACGAAGACGAAGTCATCCCCCGCCACGTGGCCGAGGAAGTCCCCGGGCAGGCCGTCCTGGCCGAACACCTCGCGCAGCAGATCTCCCGTCTGGCGGATGACGCCGTCGGCCTTCGCGAAGCCGTAGTAGTCGTTGTAGGCCTTGAGGTTGTCCAGGTCGAGGTAGCAGAAGGCGAAGGGCCGGCGCTCGCCGAGCCGGCGCTGCACCTCGCGCTCGATGGTGCCCGAGCCGGGAAGCTGCGTGGTGGGCGAGGCGCCCAGCTCCTGCTCCTTGCGGCGCAGCACCATCTCCACACGCGCCCCCATCTCCAGCGCATCGAAGGGCTTGGTGAGGTAGTCGTCCGCGCCGAGCTTGAGGGCGCGCACCTTGGCGCTCGTCTCGGAGTGGGCGGAGATGAAGATGACGGAGATGTAGCCGCTGGCGCGCTCGGCCTTGAGCTCCTCGAGGAAGTGGTAGCCGTCCCCGTCGGGCAACTGCACGTCCAGCAGCAGCACGTCCGGGCGGCGCTCGCGCAGGGAGCGGTGCGCCTCCTCCAGGGTGGAGGCCACCTGCACCTCGTAGCCGAGGCTCACCAGCACCTCGCGGCAGATGACGCCCACCTTCTCGTCGTCGTCCACCACCAGCACGCGTCCGTGGTGCTGGCCGGCGTTGCCGCGCACCAGCGAGTCCACGGTGGCCAGCAGCCTGTCCGCCTGCAGCGGCATGGGCAGGAAGGCGTCCGCCCCGGCCCGGAAGGCGCGCTGACGCTCATCGAAGGCGGAGAAGAGCAGCAGCGGTGCCTGGCGCGTCTCCGGATCATGCCGGAGGATCTCCGCCAGCCGCAGGCCGTCGATGACGGGCAGCCGGGCGTCCACCAGCAGGGCATCCGGGTGGTGGGCGCGCGCCTGGGTGAGACACTCCTCGGCGTTGGGCGCCAGCCGCACCTCGTACCCCCGCGCGCGCAGCAGGGCCTTGGTGATGTAGCCGATGTCCGGCTCGGCCTCGGCGAGCACCAGGCTGCCGCGCCGCTCGGGGTTGTGCTTCTGGGTGAAGTCCAGGCCGTCCGGCCGCAGGTACTCGGCCGGGGGCTCCACGGGCAGCACCACCACGAAGCGCACGCCGTCGTGGCAGGGCTCGCACCAGATGTGGCCGGCGTGGGCCTCCACGATGTTGCGGCAGATGGCCAGGCCCAGGCCGGTGCCCCGCACGGTGCGGTTGGCCTGGGTGCGCGCCTGCTCGAAGCGATCGAAGATGCGCTCCAGGTTCTCCTCGGAGATGGGATCGCCGCTGTTCCAACACGTGAGCGCGATGTAGCCGGGCACCGCCGAGGTGGCCTTGAGCTCCAGCCGCACCTCACCGCCCTCGGGGGTGAACTTGGCGGCGTTGGTGAGCAGGTTGTTGAGCACCTGGGTGAGCCGGTTGGGATCCGCCAGCGCCCGCAGGCCGTGCTGGGGCAGGCCGGCGGATACCTTGATGCGCCGCTCCATGAAGGCGGGGCCGTACTTCTCCACCGCGCGGCGCACCTGCTCGTCCACGTAGGCCCACTCGAAGTTCATCCGCAGCCGGCCCTTGGCGAACTTGGCCAGGTCCAGCAGGTCATCCACGATGGCGTTGAGCTTCTCCGTCGAGTCGCGCGCCAGCATGAGGTAGCGGCGCTGCTTCTCGTTCATGTCGGTGGACAGGAAGTTGAGCACCAGGTCCAACGAGCCGGAGATGGAGGTGAGCGGCGTGCGCAGCTCGTGGCTCACCATGTGGACGAACTCGTCCTTGCGCTCCTCGAGCTGCTTCTGCTCGGTGACGTCGCGCAGCACCACGCACACCCCGCGCAGCACGCCGCGCGAGTCGCTCACCGGGGTGACGGTGGTGTGGATGGTGCGCTCGTCGAGCTTCAGCTCCTCGCGCAGCACCTGGGCGCCGCCGTACTCCCAGCCGCGCACCAGCTCGAAGGGATCGAACCCGAGCTTCTCGCGCAACCGCTTGCTGGCATCCGGCGCGGGAGGCCCTTCCCCCAGCACGAGCATGCGGCGCGCGGCGGGGTTGAGCACGACGATCTCGTTCTTCTCGTCGGTGAGGATGACGCCATCGGCCATGGACTCGACCATGCGATCGATCCGCTGGCGCGAGGCCTCCTCGGAGGCGCGCAGGGACTGGATGGCGTCCGCCGTCTGGTTGGCGAGCGTGTCGAGCAGCGCGCCATCCTCCTCGGAGTAGACGTGGGGGCGCTGGGAGAAGAGCGACAGCAGGCCCACGGGGCGGCCCCCGGCGGTGAGGGCGACGGTGAGCTGGCTGGCCCAGGCGGCCGGGGCGGCGGCGTCCTGGGAGGTGGTGCCGGTGACGTGCGTGATGACGCGATCCTCGGGCAGCACCAGTCCCGAGCGCTGGCCCCACGCGGCCAGCATGGACTCCTTCACGCCCAGCAGGGACTGCTCCCCGACGACGATGCCCTGGCAGCGCAGGCGCAGGGTGGCGGTACGGTCCCACCCCAGCGCGATGAGGGCGGCGCCACAGTCATACGGCAGCACGCGCGACACGGCGGTGAGGACGCGGTCGATGATGGCGTCATAGCCGAGCGGCTCGCCGGCGCTGGCCCGGCTCACCTCGTAGAGGACGCCGAGCGCCTCCACCCGCTGGTGGAGCTGGCGCAGCAGCCGCTCCTTGTCGCGCCGAAGCTGGGTGTACTCCACCGCGTTCTTCACGGTGATGATGAGATCGTTCAGGTCCCACGGCTTGGTGATGTAGCGGTACACCTGGCCGCGGTTGATGGCCGCGATGATGTCCTCGGGGTCCGTGTAGCCGGTGAGGAGGATCGCGGTGACGTCGATGCCCTCGGCGCGCGCGGCGGCCACCAGCTCGATACCCGTCATCTCCGGCATGCGCTGGTCGGTGATGAGCACGTCCACGCGGTGCTGCCGCAGCAGCCCCAGTGCCTCGGGCCCGGAATGGGCCGATAGCACCTGGTAGCGCTTCTGGAACATGCGCACGAGGAGGTCGATGACGTCGGGCTCGTCGTCGACCAACAAGAGGGTATGTCGGGGCTCGGACAAGGTGTCTGGAAGTCTACGCGCAGAAGGGGGATGACCCCAGGGCCTGTTGGGAAGCGGAGGACCCACACGGATTGTACGTGCTCATCCTTGAACGAATTGACTCTATACGTATGTTCAGGGAGCATGACGGTACTGAAAGCTTGTTGCGCTGGTGGGCTGCCCACCAAACGAGGGAGCGAGGCATGGAAGAGCTGACTGAACGCCAGCGGGAAATCCTGGCCTTCATCGTCAAGGAGACGGAGTCGCGGGGCTTCCCGCCGACCATCCGGGAGATTGGCGAGGAGATGGACATCCGCTCGACCAACGGGGTGAACGATCACCTCAAGGCGCTCGAGCGCAAGGGGTACCTCAACCGGGGTGAGCAGCAGAGCCGGTCGCTGGTGCCCACCAAGCGGGCGCGGCTGTTGCTCGGCCTGGGAGTGAAGAAGGAGTCGGGGCTGATCGAGATCCCCCTGCTGGGCAAGGTGGCGGCCGGTGCCCCTCTGCTGGCCCAGGAGAACGTGGAGGACTCGGTCCGGATCGACAGCTTCCTGCTGGGCGGTCAGGGCCGCGAGGTCTTCGCGCTCCGGGTGAAGGGCAACTCGATGATCGATGACGGCATCTTCGACGGGGACTACCTCTTCGTCCGCAAGACGCCGCAGGCGCAGCCCGGGGAGATCGTCGTGGCGCTCATCGAGGACGAGGCCACGGTGAAGCGCTACTACCCGGAGGGCGATCGCATCCGCTTCCAGCCGGCCAACGCCACCATGCAGCCCATCTACGTGAGCAAGGCGGACTTCCGCTCGACGATGATCCTGGGCCAGGTGGTCGGCGTGTACCGCAAGCTGCCCGGCGGCAAGAACTAGCCCCCCCCCATTCCACTTCTCATCGATGAGAAGTGGATTGCTCCAGGCCCCTTTCACTTGTCGTCGGCGACAAGTGGATGGGGCCTGTTGCGTTTCACTTCTCGCCGGCGAGAAGTGGAATGCACCCTCCCCGTTTCACTTCTCGCCGGCGAGAAGTGGAATGCACCCACCCGATTTCACTTCTCGCCGGCGAGAAGTGGAATGTGCCCACCCCGTTTCACTTCTCATCGATGAGAAGTGGAATGCGCCCTCCCGATTTCACTTCTCATCGATGAGAAGCGGAATGCGCCGGATGACCGCGCCGCAGTTTTCCGCTCCGGGCGTTGCTCAGGGGCACTTCTTGAGCGCCACCCCGCTGCTGGCGATCCGTTCACACACCGTGCGGACGGTGGCCTCGTCCTTCAGCTCCTGGGCGAGGGCCGCGGTGCGCAGTTGCAGGTCCAGGTCCTTGGCGTGGTCCGGCTCGGCGCTCAAGCTGGAGAGGATGCGCAAGGCGTCCGGCTTGCGCCCGAACGTGGAGAGCAGATCCGCCAGCTCGGTGAGCTCGCGGATATCCGAGCCGGAGACGGTCTCCAGAGCGCGTCCCAGTTCCTGCTCGGCGGCCTGGCGCTCGTTGCGGCCCAGGTGGAGGCGCGCCATGGCCACATGGATGACGGCGCGCTCCTTCACCCGCAGGGACTCGCGGTAGGCCGCGAGCGCCTCCTCCGGCTTGTCCAGCTTCGTGTAGATCGCCCCGACGAGCTCCCACAGCGTGGGATCCTTGGGAGACCCGCTGGCGGCATCTCGGTAGGACGCCGCGGCGGGGAGGAACTGGCCGGCCCGTACCTGCTCGTCACCGAGCGCGGTGAGCAGCTCGGGAGTCCGTACACCCTTCTCCGTCCACTCGCCCAGGAGCAGGAGGGCCTCGGCATGGCGCCCGTCCTCCGTGAGCACGTCCACGGCGCGCAGCACGAGGGGCGTCTTGCTGGCCTCGGGGCAGGCCTCGGCGGCGAGGGCGAAGTGCTTCACGGCGGCATCCTTCTCGCCGCGCTTGAGGTGGATCTCCGCCAACTGCTCCAGGGCGTTGAAGTCCTTGGGGTGCAGGGCGAGCGCCTTGCGCAGGGCGTTCTGGGCCTCGTCGGTGCGGCCGAGCTGGGCATGGATGAAGCCGAGCCGGCTCCAATTCGTGGAGCGCCTGGCGTCACGCTTGAGGGCGAGATCGAACTGGGTGAAGGCCTCGTTGAAGCGGCCCATGGACAGGTAGACCTCGCCCATGGCCGCGGGCAGGCGGGGGTCGTCCGGAGACAGCTCCTTCATGGTGTTGAAGGAGGCCAGGGCGTCCTCGAACTTGCCCTGGAGGTACTCGGTGTTGGCCTTCACGTAATAGCCCTCGGCCTGCTCCTTGGGTGAGGGCTGCGAGGGACGCTCCTCGCAACCAGCGGCGAGGAGGGCAAGCAGGGACAGGACACGCCAGCGCGAGTGCATGCGGGGGGAGCTTCCGGGCTCAGAAGTGCCAGGCGAGGCCGGCGTTGAGTTCGAGGTTGAGGCCACTGCCCAGGCCCCCATTGGAGAGGCCGAGCGTGGCCTGGGCGAGGTTGGTGGAGGCCTCGAGCTGAAAGCCGAGATGGCCAGCGATGAGGTACTCACAACCAAAGAAGCCGATGACGGTGGGGAGTGGGCCGGTCTGCTGGAAGATGCCGAACTCACCGAAGGACAGTTGCACGCCGAGACCCAACCCCCAGTACGGGCGGATGGAGCGCTCGACGTTGTGGTAGTGGCGCAGGCCGAGCACGCTGGGCAGCACGTTGAGGCCGCCCTTGCGCCCCGCCTCCTTGGCCGTCACGTAGGAGAGGCCCACCTGCCCGAAGACGACCCACTCGGGATGGAACTGGAAGCCGAGCTCCACGTCGCCACCGGGGTTGAAGGTGGAGAGGTTGGAGATGAGGCTGTTGTTGAACCGCACGCCGACGAGGAACGAGCCCGTTCCGGGGACCTTCGTCACGGTGGGAGCCTTGGCGATCGCGCGCTCCGTGGGCTCCGGGATGAGCGTGGCGAGCAACTGATCCGCGACCGACACGGCGGCGCGAGGCAGGGCCTCCCGAGCGGCCACCTCGATGCGAGGCCGGCTCAGGGCGCGTCCACTCTCCGAGTCCACGAGACTGGTGGTGAGGAGGTAGCGGGAGCCGAAGGCATCGAGCCGGCCGGTGATGAGGTAGCGCGCCTTGCTGGAGCCGGGAGAGCCGGGAGCGGCCTCGGGGCACGGGCCCGCCGCACAGACTCCCGCGCTGCGGACGGCTTCCTGATCCGACGCGGTGGACACCGCGAGGCGGGAAGACTCGGCGAGCCGGCTCACGAGGAGCGCCGTCACCCCGGCGGCCTGCTCCCGGGCCTCCGCGTTGCTCTCCAGGGGGAGGAGGATGACGGTGAGGACGGGAGCGGGCTCCACGGCCGCGGGAGACGGCTCCGCGGCGGGCGTCGCGGACTCCGGGGCCGGTGAAGACGGCTGGCCCCAGGCGGCTGGAGCGAGCAGGAGGACGAGCAGGAGTGGCGAAAGACGGCTCACGGGGGCGTCACTCTAGTACCAGACAGCCCACCCGGGGCGGCCAGAAGCGGGCCGGACATGGGCCCCCCTGCCTGCCCGGATTGCCACCAGGCCGTCCGGGGCTTGGACGGGACGGCTCAGCTCGCCTTCTTCACCCGGGACACGAACACGGTGCCCAGCGCGAAGTAGACGATGGCCAGGGAGAAGATGACGGTGTAGCCCAGCGTGGGCCGGCCCTCTGGCTTCCCGACGGCATTGAAGGTGTCCAACAGCCACCCGGCGATCGGCGTGGCCAGGAACTGCGGCACCGTGAGTGCCATGTGCCAGATGCCCATGTCCTTCGCCGCGTCGTCCATGTCCGGCAGCACGTCCGTGGCCAGCGCCCAGTTGACGCTCTCGTAGGCGCCATAGCCGACGCCGAACAGGGCGCCGATGAACAGCGCCGCCAGGTAGTTGCCGGTGACGATGAAGCCCGCGGCCACCACCGCCTGGATCGTTCCGGCGACGTAGACCACGCGCTTGCGCCCGTACCGGTCCGAGAGCTTTCCGGCGATCACCGTGCTGGGCAGGGCCAGCAACAGCAGCAGGCCCAACACGCCCAGCACGGCCAGCTCCGGCGTCGCGGCCACGGGCCGGCCGAACACCGAGAACTCCTTCACCACGTCCCTCAGATAGAACATGAGGAAGCTCTGGACGCTGAACACGCCCATGGACATCAGCATCCGGGTGAGGAACACCCAGCGGAAGTCCCGCGAGCGGAACGGCGCCACGAAGCCCTTCAGGAACGAGCCCCATTCGAAGGGCTTGGGCGGGGTGGTGAGCGGCTGCTCGCGCGTGCCCAGCACGGTGACGAGCACGCCCACCACCAGGATGAAGCCGATGACCAGGTAGACGCGGTACACCTGCCCCTGGAACTCACCCAGGGAGGCCTGCTGGCTCACCATGGAGCTCGCGAGGCCCATGCCCACGCCATTGCCCAGCAGCGTCATCAGCCCGTACCACCCGGCCACGGAGCCCCGCTGCTCCGGGGGCACCACGTCCGGCATGAGGGCCGTGTAGGGGGCCGTGGCGACGTTGTTGGCGAAGTTGGCCATGAGGTAGGCCCCCACGTACAACCAGTACGCCCCCGTGAAGCCCCACAGGCTGTCCGTCTTCAGGAAGGGGAAGGTGGCCATGCCCACCAGCGCCACCAGGTTGAGCGCCGTGCCCACCACCATGAAGGGCCGCCGCCGTCCCATGCGCAGCCGCACCCGATCGCTCCAGGTACCCAGCAGGGGCGGCACGAGGATGCCCGTGATGGAGCCGATGGCGATCACCGTCCCCACCCCGGCCCCCTTGGACTCATCCCCCACCATGACGAGCACCTGGGACTGCACCAGGATGGTGAGGATCGCCCCCCAGTGCACGTTGCTCGAGAACCAGAAGAACGTCAGATACAGCTGCTCCAGCGTACCCAGCCGTCTGGACTCGTTGGGTAGCACCGCGGCCGTGGCTTCCAAGGTCGCCTCATTCCTGATGTAGCATGGGGGCCCCATCCGGGCCCCGGCACGTCTCTGTCGACACGATGCCCCGGAGCCCCCCACGAAGGAAAGAGGGCCCCATGCCTTCCTCCGCCTCTGCCCGTACCCTGCTGTGCGGCCTGCTGCTCCTGGGTTCCAACTCGCTGGCCGAGGGGCCCACCGGGGACACTCCCGAGCTCCCACGCCCCACGCCTCCGTTGACCGGCATGCCCGCGCGGCGGCTCAACCTCGATCACTTCATCGGCGGTGGCGTCAATCCGACGGTGGCCGAGTACAAGTTGCGCATCAGCCACACGCAGCGTCTGGGTCAGAGCGAGGACATCCTCTGGCGTGACACCTTCCTGGGGCTGGGCGGCCAGGTGCGCCTCAACCCCTGCTACACCGCGGTGGGGCCGATGGTGCAGTGGCAGCCCATCGCCGTCTTCAACCTCAAGGCTGTGGTGGATGCCTACGGTTTCTTCGGCACCGCCGGCATGCTCCAGTCCTTCCGCTCCCCGCTGGACGAGTACTCCGACGCGGTACAGCGCGCGAACACCGAGTCCCAACAGACCTACGGCACCGTCGGCTGGCACGCCATGCTGCAGCCGACCTTGCAGGCCCGGATCGGGCCCATCGCCCTGCAGAACGTCGTCACGCTCGACTACTTCAACATGCGCCTGCGTGGCGGGGACACGCTCTGGTACGACGCCGGCCCGGACACCCTGCTCCCCGGCCGCGGTTTGATGCTCACGGAGGAGGTCAACCTCGTCTACTTCGCCGGCCCGCTGACGTTGGGCGCCACCTTCCGCTACCTCCTGCCCTTCTACGACGAGGAGAACTTCCGGCCTGGCGAGGACCTCAAGGCCGCGAACAACGCCAACATGCGCCTGGGCGCGCTCGTCGCCTACACCTTCCGGGATGGAGGCTACTCCTCCTTCAACCACCCCACCGCCTTCCTCTCGGCAACGTGGCACGTGCGCCACCGCTACCGCGCCGGCCAGGAGACGTCCCAGGCCATTCCCTTCGTGGGCCTGGGCTTCGCCTTCCAGCAGGACTTCGTCTTCTAGGCCGCGTCGTCCGTGCGCGCCTGGGGATTGAGCCCCAGGCCTCGCGCCAGCTCCTGGAAGGTGGCCACCGCGGGCGTCGGGACGCGTGGCCGCTCCGGGTGGTTGTAGTCCACCTGGTACAGGCCGAAGCGCGGCTCGAAGCCCTCCGCCCACTCGAAGTTGTCCAGGAGGGACCAGTGGAAGTAGCCGCGCACGTCCACGCCCTCGTGCGCCGCGCGCACCAGCGCCTCGAAGTGCTCGCGGAGGAACCCGGGCCGGCGCTCCCCCTTCCCGTCCGCCATGCCGTTCTCGGTGATGTAGATGGGAAGGCCCGCCCGCCCGTAACGCTTGAGCGCCTGGTAGAGGCCCTCGGGGTAGATGTCCCATCCCAGGTCGTTCACCGGCCGCCCCTCGGCCACGTACTGGCGTGACAGCGTGGGGCTGCGGAAGTCCGCGCGCACCATGTCCCGCGAGTAGTAGTTGAGCCCCAGGAAGTCATACGAGCCCTTCAGGTCCGGCACCGTCTCGTCGATGTCCGCCATGCCCGGCACGGAGATCTGGATGCGGCCCGTGCGGTTCACGTCCACCAGCAACTGGTTGAAGAGGCGATCCGTGATGCCCGCCATCACCCGGTCCATCGGCGAGCGCGTGGCCGGCTGGAAGATGCGGACGTGGTGCGCGATGCCCACCCGCGTGGCGTGGCCGTCTCCATCCGCGTCCACCGTGTCGTGCTCGCGCAGCTCCCGCGCCATGCGGGCGTGCGCGCGGATCTGCCGCGCCAGCACCTGCAGCCCGAGCTTCCCGTCCTTCTGCCCGGGCGGCCAGGTGCCCTGCATGTAGCCGAACGTCATCAGCACGTTGGGCTCGTTGAGGGTGCACCACAGGTCCACCTCGGAGCCCAGCTTGCGGGCCACCCGCCGGGTGTAGGCGGCGATCCGCTCCACCGTCTTCTCGTTGGCCCACCCGCCCTCGGCGGCCACCCAGCGCGGCAGGGTGAAGTGGCTGAGCGTCACCAGGGGCTGGATGCCCTGGGCCCGCAGCATCCGCATCCACTCCAGGTACCGGTCCGCCGCCGCCTCGTTCCACGCGCCCTCCTCGGGCTCGAGCCGGCTCCACTCCACCGACAGCCGGTAGGCGTTGGCCCCCAGCTCGCGCAGCAGCGTCACGTCGCCAGCGAAGCGGTTCCACGAGTCGCACGCCGCTCCGGACACGTCCCGGTGCTTGATGTGGGGCGTGCCGTCCGGGAACGAGCCCTTCTCCCACTCGGACCAGTCGTTGTCGTTGCCCCCCTCCACCTGGTGGCTCGCGGTGGCGGCTCCCAGCAGGAAGCCGGACGGCAGCACCTGCCTCGCCGGAGGCAGGGGCGCAAGACTGGAGCTCGGAGGGGCCGGCGGATGGAGCTCCGAGATCAGGGACTCGAGGGCGATCTTGGCGGCGTGGATCAGGCTCATGGGCGATCCCCTACCACGGGAGTCCACCCGGACGGCAACCGGGCCCGCTCACGACGACGGCAACGGCCCCAGGTAGTCGAGCGGATCCACCGGCTTGCCGCCGACACGCACCTCGAAGTGGAGCTGGGGGCCGCTCGTCTTGCCGGACTCGCCCACGGTGGCGATGACCTGGCCGCGCCGCACCTTCTGGCCGGTGCGCACGCGCAGGTCGCGGTTGTGCGCGTAGAGCGTGATGAGGTGTTCCGAGTGCTGGATGATGACGATGAGCCCGTAGCCGCGCTGCTCGCCCGCGTACAGCACCGACCCTTCCTGGGCCGTCTTCACCGGCGTGCCCGCGGGCGCCGCGAGGTCGATGCCATCATGCGGCTCGCGCCCCTTCTTCCCGAAACGGGCGTACAGCACGCCCCGCAGGGGCCAGTCCAGCATCCCCTTCGTCTCCGGCACGGGGCGGGAAGGTGCCTGGGGGGCCGTGGGCCGGGGCGTCTGGCGGGACGGCGCCGTGACGACGACGGGAGACCTGGCGGGGGCTGGAGTCCCGGACGCGGGAGGCTTCGAGCCCGGCACCGTCCGCCCCTTGGCCGGTTCCGGAGTGGGCGAGGACTCGGTAGCCACCCGCACCGGCCGCTCGAAACCGGGGATGATCAGCTCCTGGCCCACGGCGAGGGTGCGCGGGTCGGAGATGCCGTTGGCCTCGGACAGCTCCTCCACGGTGATGCCGTAGGTGCGGGAGATCCGGTACATCGTCTCGCCCGGGGCCACCGTGTGCCGGACGGCGACGAGCTCCGGCTCCGGGTGGGGCTCACGCAGCTCTCCGAGCACCATGGGCGGAGACCCGGAGGGAGGCTGCTCGGAGACGGGAGCGGCGGTGGGACGGGTGACGCCTGGCGCCACCGCGCAGCCGGTGGTGGCGAGCAGCGCGAGCAGCATGAAGCATGCTGCCCGCGCCGGGCTGGCGCCCGCCCCCGGCAACCTCAGTCGCCTCCCCTGCCCACGTCGAGACGTGGGAAGCCCTCGAGGTTCCAACCCGCCAGAGCCGCCAGGGCCTGGGTGTCGGTGAGCTCGAAGTTGAGCGGAGTCACCGAGATGCGGCGATCCAGGTGCACGGCGTTGCAGTCGCTGCCGGGGATGTCCTGGTGCTCGTAGGAGTTGCCGCCGATCCAGTAGTACTTGCGGCCGCGAGGGTCCTCCTTCTCCACCACGTCGTAACCGTACGAGTGGCGGCCCAGCCGGGTGATGGCGTAGCCCGTGGGCTCGCCCCGGGGGATGTTGACGCTGAGCAGCATCCGGGACGGGAGCTGGGGCTGGGCGAGCGCCGCCGCCACCAGCGAGCGGGCGAAACGCGCCCCGTGCTGGAAGTCGAACGGCGCGCGCGACACCAGGCTGAAGGCAATGGACGGGATGCCCAGCAGCGCCGCCTCCCGGGCAGCCGCCACCGTTCCCGAGTAGTTGACGTCATCGGCCAGGTTGGCCCCGTGATTGATGCCCGACACCATGATCCGGGGGCGATCATCCTTCATGAGGTGATGGATCGCCAGATAAGCGCTGTCCGCCGGGGTTCCATCCACGGCGTACCAGTGCTCACGGACCTCGGTGATGCGCAGGGGGCGGTTGAGGGAGATGGAGTGCGAGGCCGCGCTCTGCTCGCGGTCCGGCGCCACCACCCACACCTCCCCCAGCGGGCTCACCGCGTCCACCAGGGCGCGCAGGCCTTCGGAGAAGTAGCCGTCGTCGTTGGAGACCAGGATGCGGGGTTTCTTGTCGGCCACGTCTCGCTCTTTTCTTTACTTCAGGCCCTTGATGGCCCGCTTGCCCGCGTAACGCGCGCCGGCGCCCAGCTCCTGCTCGATGCGCAGCAGCTGGTTGTACTTGGCGACGCGGTCCGAGCGCGACGCCGAGCCGGTCTTGATCTGTCCGCAGTCGAGCGCCACGGCCAGGTCCGCGATGGTGGTGTCCTCGGTCTCGCCCGAGCGGTGGCTCATCACCGAGGTGTAGCCGGCCTTGTGGGCCATGCGCACCGCGTCGAAGGTCTCCGTGAGGCTGCCGATCTGGTTCACCTTCACCAGGATGGAGTTGGCCACGCCGCCCTGGATGCCGCGGCCCAGGCGCTCCACGTTGGTGACGAAGAGGTCATCGCCCACGAGCTGGATCTTCTCGCCGAGCGCGTCGGTGAGGCCCTTCCAGCCCTCCCAGTCGTCCTCGGCCATGCCGTCCTCGATGGAGACGATGGGGTAGCGCGACACGAGCTGCTGGTAGTAGTCCAGCATGCCCTTCCCATCGAACTCCTTGCCCTCGCCCTTGAGGCGGTACTTCTTCGAGCCCTTGTCGAAGAACTCGCTGGCGGCCACGTCCAGGGCGAGGAACATCTGCTCGCCGGCCTTGAAGCCCGCCGCGGAGATGGCCTCCATGATGAGCTTGAGGGCCTCCTCGTTGGCCGGCAGGTCCGGGGCATAACCGCCCTCGTCGCCCACGCCGGTGGCCAGCTTGCGGCCCTTGAGGATCTTCTTCAGCGCGTGGAAGACCTCGGCGCCCCAGCGCAGGCCCTCGGAGAACGAGGGAGCGCCCGCGGGCACCACCATGAACTCCTGCACGTCCACGCGGGTGTCGGCATGGGCGCCACCGTTGAGGATGTTCATCAGGGGCACCGGCAGGGTGCGAGCCTGGGCGCCGCCGATATAGCGGTAGAAGGGAATGCCGAAGGCATCCGCCGCCGCGCGCGCCGTGGCCATGGACACCGCGAGGATGGAGTTGGCGCCCAGCTTGCTCTTGGTGGGCGTGCCATCCATCTCCAGCATCTGCTGGTCCACCGCGTACTGGTCCGCGGCGTCCATGCCCACCAGCTCGGGGGCGATGGTGTCCATGATGTGGGTGACGGCCTTGCGCACGCCCTTGCCCAGGTAGCGCTCCTTCTCCCCGTCCCGCAGCTCGAGCGCCTCGTGCTCACCGGTGGAGGCACCTGACGGCACCGCCGCACGGCCCTTGGCCCCACCCGCCAGGAAAACCTCGGCCTCCACGGTGGGGTTGCCGCGAGAGTCGAGCACTTCACGCGCCACGATTTGAGCGATCTCAGTCATGGCGCCGGGTTCTAGAGGACGCTTCCAGCCCTCGCAAGCCTGCTCGAAGGGAGGACTGCTACACTGTCGACCCCCTGAAGCCTCGTCCATCACCCCATGCCGCCCCCACGCCGACCCCGCCTCTCCGAACCCGACTATACCCCCAGCCTGCGTGGCCGAGGCGCCCTGCTGGGACTCGCCGTGGGGGATGCGCTCGGAACCCACTTGAAGGCCCGGCTGCTCCCCGCCCCTGCCTTCCCCCAGTTGGCGGACGGGCCCCATCGGACCTTCAAGGGGGGCGGCCCCTTCGAGCTGCGCAGGGGCCAGGTGGGCGAGAGCGGACAGCTGGCGAGCTGCCTGGGCGTCGGCCTGCGGGAGTTGGGGACCTATGACGCGGACCAGCAGCTGCGCCGCTACCTCGCCTGGCAGGGGCACGCCCCCGGCATCAGCGAGTACATGACCGAGGTGCTGACCGAGGTGGCCGAGTCCGGCCTGCCCAAGGCGACGGCCGGGCGGCGCGTGTGGCTGAAGGGCATGCGGCGCGTGGCCCACAACGGCAGCCTGGCGCGCACCGCCCCTCTCGGCGTCTTCTTCCACGACGACCCCCAGGCGCGCGTCCAGGCGTCGCTGGCGGATTCCGCGCTCACGCACTTCGACCCGCGCTGCCAGTTGGCGTGCGCCGCCTTCAACGGCTCCATCGCGCATGCCATCACCGCGGGCCCGCAACTCGAGAAGGAGGGGCTCCTCACCGCCGCGATGAGCGGACTGACGGTGGGCAGTGCGATCCTCGGCCGCTCGGCCGCCGACTTCGTCCATGAAGTCACGGTCGCCACGGACTTCCTCAAGGAGGATCTGGCCGCGGCCCAGCAGGACGATCCGATGCTCTACTGGCCGGACATGCACATGCACCGGAAGCAGGACCATGTGCGGGTGGCCTTCCGGCTGGCCTACTGGGAAGTGCTGCACGCCCCCAGCTTTGAAGCCGGGCTGCTGGACGTCATCAACCGGGGCGGAGACGCGGACGTGAACGGGGCCGTCGCCGGGGCGCTCCTGGGCGCATTCCACGGCGAGGACGCCATCCCGTCCGAATGGCGGCACGGCGTGCTGGAGGCCATGGGCCACGGGCCGGGGCCGCTCGGGACGCTCTACCACCCTCGCCAGTTGCTGATGCTGGCGCCGGAGTGAGGCGTCCACCGGGACGGGAAAGCACGAAGCCCGCGTGGGCCGTCCCTGTGACAGGACGTCCACCGCGGGCCTCGGAAAGGGGGAGGAGGAGCCGGGTCAGGCGAGCAGATCGATGATGATCACGCCGCGCTGGGGCCTCTCGTCGTCGTCGGCGTCGGTCCGGCGCTTGGGGCGATCCTCGGGCACCGGAAGCGGGATTTCCAGGGCGGGACGATCCCGCTCCTCCCGGTTCCGTTCCCGGCGCTTGATTTCCTCGATGATGAAGGCGTCGAGCATGGGTTCGGTTTCTCCACTCAGCCTACGTACCCTGATGTACGCCCGCCATCCCGCTCCTGGTTTCCTGCCACCCTATCGGCTTCTGAGTGCTTCAGATGCAAAGTAAGGGCCCTGGTTTCATCCTGAATACGGGCCAGCAACCTCGCATGCTTGCCCGTCTACCACCCGGCACCTGGATTTGGCGGAAATGTCCAGGAGACGAAGCGGCCTCGAACCACCGGACGCCGAGAACGTTGAGTGGATTGTAATCGAGCCAGCGATCCCCGCAAGCGCTCCAACTCATCAGAGTCACTGGCACATCCAGAGTGACGGCTCTGGCAAGCCTCGGCCCGGCCACCCGCCTGCCCTCCGGCGGACCGGAGGGCGTTTGCCGCGGGGCGTCGAAGCCCGCCAGGGCCCTCGGGCGCTAGGCGCTCTCGACCCGGCTCTTGAGGGCGTCCAGCATCTTGGGCAGCGACTGGTCCACCAGGGCATTGAGGATGGACTTGGGCACCAGGGGGCCCACGGTCACATCCACGCTGTAGGTGACCTTGGTGCGGCCCTCGCCCTCGGGCTCCAGCACCCAGCTGCCCTTGTTGTCCTTCATGACCTCGCCCTCCACGAAGGACCAGGACATCCGCTTGGGCCGCTCCTCGCGGGCGAGGATGGTGTAGCGGATGGTCTTGATCTTGAAGTCCACCTCGTAGTGGACCTTCACCTCGTCCCCCTTGCGATCCGAGGTGGAGATCTTCTTCACCTCGGTGAGCCACTCGGGGTAGCGGGCGTAGTTGATGACGACGTCGTAGACCTTCTCGGGCGGGGCGTTGACGACGATGCTCCGTGAGGCGCCAGGCATGGTGCGGGTCTCCTCGGTGGGGGTTGCCTAGAAGTTGTAACCCGGCTTGGTGTCGAAGCGGTGGCGAGACTGGATGAAGCGCACCGTTCCGGTCTTGCTGCGCATGACCACCGAGTGCGTCTCGCAGCCGCTGCCGAAGAAGCGCACGCCGCGCAGGAAGTCGCCGGTGGTGACGCCGGAGGCGGCGAACATGACCTCGCCGCCGGCCAGCTCCTCGGCCGTGTAGATCTTCGAGATGTCGGTGATGCCCATGCGCTTGGCGCGGGCGATCTCGTCGTTGTTGCGCGGCACCAGGCGGCCCTGCATGTCGCCGCCCGTCGAGCGGATGGCCGCGGCGGTGATGACGCCCTCGGGGGCGCCGCCGATGCCCATCAGCACGTCCACGCCGGTGTCCTCGAAGCAGGTGGCGATGCCGCCGGCCACGTCCCCATCATCGATGAGGCGGATGCGCGCGCCCGCGGCCCGCACCTCCTTGATGAGGTCCGCGTGCCGCTCGCGGTCGAGGATGACCACGGTGAGGTCCGCCACGTAGACCTTCATCTTCTCCGCGATGGAGCGGAGGTTCTCGGTGGGGCTGCGGCGCAGGTCGATGGCGCCCCGGGCGCGGGGGCCCACGGCGATCTTCTCCATGTAGGTGTCCGGCGCGTTGAGCAGCTTGCCCTTCCCGGCCATGGCCACCACGGAGATGCTGCCCGGGCGGCCGTAGGCGCACAGGTTGGTGCCCTCGAGCGGATCCAGCGCGATGTCCACCTCCGGATCCTCCGGATTGCGCCGGCCCACCTTCTCGCCGATGTAGAGCATGGGGGCCTCATCGCGCTCGCCCTCGCCGATGACCACCGTGCCCTGAATCTGCAGTGCGTCGAAGGCCCGGCGCATGGCGTCCACGGCGGCCTGATCCGACTCGTTCTTGTGGCCGCGGCCCATGAGCCGGGCGGAGGCGATGGCCGCCATCTCGGTGACGCGCACGGCCTCCATTGCCAGGTTGCGATCCATTGTGGGTGCTCCTTGAGAGGAAACGACGTGAAGAAGTGGGAACTCAGGACGCTTCGTGCAACAGGCGCACGAAAGTGTCCGGCAGGCGGGTGGGTTTGCCTTCGCGGTTCACGCAGGCATGGACGGTGCGCCCGGTACACAGGGGGGTGTCCGGGCCCCCCTCGCGGAAGATCTCGTAGGTGAAGGTCAGCGACACCCGCTTTACCTCGCTCACGCGGGGACGAACGAGCAGCATGTCCTCGTAGCGAGCGGGCGACTTATAGGAGGCAGTGGCCTCCACCACGGGCAGCGCCAGCCCCTCGCGCTCCATCTCCCGGTAGCTGCTTCCGCGGGCGCGGATGAGCTCCATGCGAGAGAACTCGAAGTAGCGGAAATAATTGGCGTGATACACGACCCCCATCTGGTCCGTGTCGCCGTAGATCACTCGAATTCGTGCCTCGACCATGGGTCGCCGGCGACCGTAACAGGGGAGTGTGCGCCCGGAAAGCATGGTGCCCGGGAGTTGGTTGCTTCTGAGCACGAGGCGTGGAGGATCCAACGCCATGCTCCGTTTCCTGTCCCTGCTGCTGCTGCTCACCGCCCTGCCCGCCCTGGCCAGGCCGCCCCGGCTGACGCTCTTCATCACCGTGGACGCACTGGGCTCGGACCTGCTGCTGCGCACGAAGCCGCGCCTGAAGGGAGGGCTGCGGCAGCTCATCGACTCGGGGGCCTTCTACCCGTACGCCCGCTATGACTACGCCAAGCCGCGCACCGCGCCGGGCCATGCCACGCTGGCCACCGGAGCCAACCCGTGGCGCCACGGCATCGTGGACAACCGGATCATCGACCGGGCCACGGGCAAACCCATGCGCGTCTTCCCGGACCCGGCGCACCCGGTGTTGGAGGCCCCGCTGTCCCTGGAGGACGTGAGCCCGGCCACCCTCCTGGCGGAGACGTTCGCGGACAGGCTGCGGCTGTCCACGCAGGAGCAGGGCAAGGCCATCGCCCTGTCGGGCAAGGCGCGCTCGGCCATTCCGCTGGCCGGGCGGCTCGGCCAGGCCTACTGGTACGACGAGACGGTGGGGAAGTTCGTCACGGGCACCTGGTACACCAAGGAGCTGCCGGGCTGGCTGAAGTCCTTCAACACGGCCAATCCCTCCGAGGCGTGGTTCAGCAAGACGTGGGAGCCGCTGCGGCCTCGCACCGAGTACGTGGGCGAGGATGACCGGCCCTACGAGGGCGAGTTCTACGGGCTGGGGCGCGTCTTTCCGCATCCGCTCACCGGCGGCCTCCCCTCCCCCGGCCCCGAGTCCTACAGCGCCTTCGCCATCTCCCCCCTGTCCATGGATGTGATGGTGAAGGCGGCCCGGGCGGCCATTGAGGGGGAGAACCTGGGCAAGGACGAGGTGCCGGATCTGCTCGCGGTGAGCTTCAGCGCGACGGATCGCGTCTTCCACCAGTACGGCCCCAACTCGTGGGAGATGCAGGACACGATGTACCGGCTGGACAAGGCGGTGGGGGACCTGGTGGCCCTGGCCGAGCGGGCCGCGGGAGGCCGGGCCAACCTCCTGGTGGTGCTCACCGCGGACCACGGCGGCGCGGCGGTGCCCGAGCATTGGGCGGCCTCGGGGGTGGATGCCGAGCGGGTGGACCCGCGTGCGCTCTCCAAGGGCTTGACCGAGGCGCTGCGGGCCCAGTTCGGCGGAGACATCACCGCCACCGTCGAGGAGCTGGACGTGTACCTGGGCGGCAAGACGCTGGAGGGCGGCAAGGTGGACGGGGCGGCGGTGCGGCGGGCCACGGCGGCCTGGCTGTTGAAGCAGCCGGCCATCACCCTGGCGGTGGCGCGCGATGACCTCTACACGATGCCGGACGTGGCGGGGCTGGTGGAGCCCCTGCGGCGGGGCTACTACCCGGGCCGCAGCGGCGACGTGCTCTTCGTGGTGAAGCCCTTCCACGTCATCAGCACCGAGCCCTCCGGCACCAACCACGGCACCCCGTACGCGTATGACCAGCTCGTGCCCCTCGTCCTGGCGGGCAAGGGAGTGAAGCCGGGCATCTACCCGCGGGAGATCAGCACCACGGACGTGGCGCCCACGGTGGCGGCGGTGCTGGAGATGAGCCTCCCCGCGTCGGCCGAGGGAGAGCCTCGCTACGAGGCCCTCGTCCCCAGCCGCTGAGCGGGCGGCCTACGGCGCCTGGACGATCTCCAGGGACAGGTCCATGGCGCGCGCCGAGTGGGTGAGCGCGCCCATGGACACGAAGTCCACGCCGAGCTTCGCCAGCCGAGGCAGGCGCTCCAGGGTGATGCCGCCGGAGACCTCGAGGGGGATGCGGCCGGCCGTGAGCTCCACGGCGCGGCGGATCTGCTCGTCGTCCATGTTGTCGAGCATCACCACGTCCGCGCCCTCCTCGAGCGCCTCGGCGAGCTGATCGAGGTTGGTGACCTCGATCTCGATCTTCACCAGTTGAGGCGCGTTGGTGCGGGCGCGGCGGAGCGCCTCGCGAACGGAGCCGCCCACGGCCGCGATGTGGTTGTCCTTGATGAGGACCCCATCGAAGAGGCCGAAGCGGTGGTTGAAGGCGCCACCGGCCTTCACGGCCTGCTTGGACAGCGAGCGCATGCCGGGAGCCGTCTTCCGCGTGTCGAGGATCCGCAGCTTCGTGCCGCGCACCGCGGCCATGACCTGCTGGGCCATGGTGGCCATGCCCGAGGTGCGCTGGACGATGTTGAGGGCGGTGCGCTCGGCGGTGAGGAGCGCACGCATGCGGCCGTGCACACGGGCCACCATGGCCTTCGGTTGCACCTCCTGCCCGTCGCGCGCGAGGAGCTCGACCTTGACGTCGGGGTCCACGCGCACGAAGACGCGGGCGAAGGTATCCAGCCCGGCGAGCACGAGCCGCTCCTTGACGATCAGCTCGGCGGTGCCCTGAGCGTCCGCGGGGACGAGGGCTTCGGTGGTGATGTCGCCCGCTGCCCCGAGGTCTTCCTCCAGGGCGAGCGAGATGAGGCGATCCAGGAAGACATCCATGTGAGTCACGTCTCCGAGTGAGGTCAGCGCCGAGCCTTGGCCGGTGCCTTCTTGGCCACGGCCTTCTTCGCCGGTGCCTTCTTGGCCACGGTCTTCTTCGCCGGTGCCTTCCTGGCAACAGCCTTCTTCGCCGGTGCCTTCTTGGCCGCCGCCTTCTTCACGGGAGCCGCCTTCTTGGCCGGGGCCTTCTTGGCCGCCGCCTTCTTCACGGGAGCCGCCTTCTTGGCCGGGGCCTTCTTGGCCGCCGCCTTCTTCACGGGAGCCGCCTTCTTGGCCGCTGCCTTCTTCACGGGAGCCGCCTTCTTGGCCGGAGCCGTCTTCTTCGCCGCGGCCTTCTTGGCCGGTGCCGCCTTCTTGGCCGGTGCCTTCTTCGCCGCCGAAACCCTGACAGGCGAGGCCTCGGGCTCGGCCGCCTTGGTCTTCACCACGCCCTGGGCAGTGCCGCCCTTGCTCGCGGGCTTCACCGGAGCCTGTGCCGCCCCGGCGTCGGTGTCCCCAATCGCATGGCCGTCCCCGTCGTCCTCGTCGAACTCCGCGTCGATTTCGTCGAAGTCCTCGTCATCGTCGTCATCGACGGCCTCCGCCTCGACGGCACCCGCGTCGGCCTTGACGACCTCACCCTTGGCGTCCGCCTTGCTGACCGTGGGCTCGGGAGCCGGCGCGGGAGTCTCCACCTCGGCGGCGGGCGTGGACGTGTCGGGAGCCAGCCGCTTCAGGCTGTCCTGCAGCTTGGAGATGCGCGCCGTCAGCTCCTCGACGCGGGCCCGGTCCTTCTCCACCACGTCCGGAGGCGCCTTGGCGACGAAGTTGGGGTTGTCCAGCTTGCGCTGGATGCCGCCCACTTCCTGCTCGGAGCGGGAGATCTCCTTGGTCAGGCGCTCGCGCTCGGCATCCACGTCGATGAGGCCGGCGAGCGGGACGAAGACCTCCATCTGCGGGCCCACGAAGGCCGCGGACTGCGCGGGCTTGGGTCCCGGAGCCGTGACGCGCAGCTCGCCCAGGCCGGCCAGGGGCATCAGGTAGCCACGCCACCGCTCGAGCAGCTCTCGGGTGCGCGCATCCGCGCTCTGCACGTACGCGGTGATGCGGGCCGAGGGCGGCAGATTGCTCTCGCCGCGGATGTTGCGCAGGCCCTCGATGGCGGCGATGACCGGACCCATCTCCGCCTCGGCGGCGGGGTCCTCGAGCGCCGTGTCGGGCTCGGGGAACGGGGCGATCATGATGGAGTCGGCCGGCCGCGACATGGGCAGCTTCTGCCAGATCTCCTCGGTGATGAAGGGCATGAACGGGTGGAGCAGCCGGAGGATCCGGTCCAGGCAGAAGACGAGCACCGCGCGGGTGTTGTCCTTGGCCTTGGCGTCCTCACCGTAGAGCGAGCCCTTGGACAGCTCGATGTACCAGTCGCAGAACTCGGCCCAGAGGAACTGGTAGAGGGTGGAGGCGGCCTCGCCGAAGTTGTAGGCCTCCAGCGCGGTGCGCGTCTCCACGGTGGCGCGCTGCAGCCGGGAGAGGATCCACCGATCGGCCAGGGTCAGCTCGCGCTCGGTGATGGGCCGGTTGTCGAGCGTGAAGTCGCCCAGGTTCATCAGTGCGAAGCGGCTGGCGTTCCACAGCTTGTTGGCGAAGGCCTTGTAGCCGGCCACGCGGTCCAGCGAGAGCTTGATGTCACGGCCCTGCTGGGTGAGCGAGGCCAGGGTGAAGCGCAGCGCGTCCGCGCCATGGGGGGGCATGCCCTGGGGGAACTTGTTGCGCAGGTTCTTGTTGAGCTGCTCGGCCGGAGCGCCCAGGACGATGTCGAGGGGATCGATCACGTTCCCCTTCGTCTTGGACATCTTCTCGCCCTTCTCGTCGCGCACCATCGCGTGCAGGTACACGGTGCGGAAGGGCACGTCCTTCATGAAGTGCAGGCCGAACATCATCATCCGGGCGACCCAGAAGAAGAGGATGTCGTGGCCCGTCTCCATGACGGAGTTGGGGTAGTAGGCCTTGAGCTCGGGGGTCTGCTCGGGCCAGCCCAGGGTGCTGAAGGGCCACAGGCCCGAGGAGAACCACGTGTCGAGCACGTCCGGATCCTGCTCGAGGCGCGAGCCGTTGCACTTGGAGCACTTCTCCGGCGCCGTGCGCGAGACGATGGGCTCGGCGCGCGAGTAGTCGATGCCGCCCGTGGCCTCCAGACGCGGGCTGCAGTCCGCGCAGTACCAGGCCGGAATCTGGTGGCCCCACCAGAGCTGGCGGCTGATGGTCCAGTCGTGGATGTTGCGCATCCAGTGGAAGTACGTGTTCGTCCACGACTCCGGGATGATCTTCGTGCGGCCCTGCTCCACCGCCTCGATGGCGGGCTTCGCGAGCGGCTCGATCTTCACGAACCACTGCGGAGACAGGCGCGGCTCCACCACGGTGGCGCAGCGCTGGCAGCCGCCGACGGACAGCTTGTGGGGCTCCTCCTTCTCCAGCAGGCCCTGCGCGGTGAGGTCCTCGAGGATCTTCTTGCGCGCGGCGAAGCGCTCCATGCCCACGTACTCGCCGCCCTCCTTGTTGATGCGCGCGGCCTCGTCCAGGACGTTGAGCATGGGCAGGTGGTGCCGCAGGCCCGTCTGGTAGTCGTTGAAGTCATGGGCGGGCGTCACCTTCACCACGCCGGTCCCGAAGGCCGGGTCCACCAGCTCGGCGTCGGCGATGATGGGGATTTCGCGGCCGGTGAGCGGCAGCACCACGAACTGGCCGGCGAGCCCCTGGTAGCGCTCGTCCTCGGGGTGGATGGCCACGGCGGTGTCGCCGAGCATCGTCTCCGGGCGGGTGGTGGCGACGGTGAGCTTCCGATCGCTCCCCTTCACCGGGTACTGGATGTGCCAGAGCGAGCCCTGCTTCTCCTCGTGCTCGACCTCCAGGTCGCTGAGCGCGGTGTGGCACGAGGGGCACCAGTTGATGAGCTTCTGGGCGCGGTAGATGAGGCCCTCTTCGTACAGACGGACGAAGACCTCGCGCACCGCGGACGAGACACCCGGATCCATGGTGAAGCGCTCGCGGCTCCAGTCCAGGCTGGCGCCGAGCACCTTGTGCTGCTCGCGGATGCGGTTGCCGTACTTGTTCTTCCACTCCCAGACGCGCTCGAGGAACTGCTCGCGGCCCAGATCGTGGCGGGACTTCTTCTCCTTCTCCTTGAGCTCGCGCTCCACCACCATCTGCGTGGCGATGCCGGCGTGATCCGTACCCGGCACCCAGAGGGCGTTGAAGCCGCTCATGCGCTTCCACCGGATGAGGATGTCCTGGATGGTGGCGGTGAGCGCGTGGCCCAGGTGGAGGCTGCCCGTGACGTTGGGCGGCGGAAGCACGATGCAGAAGGAGGGCTTGTCGGAGGTCGCGTCGGCGCGGAAGTAGTTCCGCTCCATCCAGCAGGCGTACCAGCGAGCCTCGACCTCCTTCGGGTCATAGGCCTTGGGCAGTTCGGTCGTATCGCTCATTGGAAACGAGAACCGGCCCACGCGGGCCGGTGGAAGGACCGGCCCGACGAGGGCCGGTCGGGGTGGAGAAAGCAGCTACGGCGATTCGAGCTCAGTGCTTCGTCTCGCGGTCCTTGATCAACCGCTCCAGCTCCTCGCGGATGATCGTCTCGGCGAGCTGGGGAACGACCTCCCAGGCGATCTTCTCGATGACCTCGCGGGAGGCCTTGGAGAGCGCCTCGCGCAGCAGGGCCTCGCCTCCATCGGCGGCGGGAGCGTGCCGGGCCTCGGCGACGGGCGCCGGAGTACGAGCCGGAGCCGGAGCCGGAGCCGGCTCCGGAGTGATGGGCTCGGGCTCATCGAGCGAGAGCTCCTCCAGACCACTCGCCTCGGAGAGATCCTCGACGGGAGCGGGCTGCGGCGCGGGGGCTCCGAGACCGAACGGATCCTTGCCGCGGCCCGAGGCGGGAGGCGCCGCCGTGGGCAGCCCCGTGGCGCCCGGCGGACGAGGCAGACCGCCCGTCGGCATACCCGCGGTGGGTGCGCCCGGCCCCGGCATGCCCGGACGCGCCATGCCCGGAGCGCCCGGCCCCGGCGGCATGCCCGGCCCCGGCATTCCGGGACGAGCCATGCCCGGAGCGCCCGGCCCCGGCGGCATGCCCGGCCCCGGCATTCCAGGACGCGGCCCCGGACCCGGAGGCATGCCCGGCCCCGGAGGACCACCCGGACGCGCCATGCCCGGAGCACCCGGCCCCGGAGGCATGCCCGGCCCCGGCATCCCGGGACGCGGCGGACCGGGAGGCATGCCCGGCCCCGGAGGACCACCCGGACGCGCCATGCCCGGAGCACCCGGACCCGGAGGCATCCCCGGCATTCCAGGACGCGGACCCGTGGGCATCCCCGGCCCCGGCGGCATACCCGGACGAGCCATGCCCGGCCCGGGAGGCACGCCCGGACCCGGCGGCATGCCCGGCCCCGGAGGACGCGGCATTCCGGGACCCGGAGGACCGGCGGGACGCGGCGGCTGCGCGGCGACGGCGGGGCCAGGAGAACCACCGGCTCCGCCAGCGAGCACCTGGGTGGCGGCGGAGGCGGGCATGGTGTTGGACTTCTGTCCCACCAGCGTCTTCACCTTGTCGAGGAGCACCTGGCTCTCGAAGGGCTTGGTGATGTGGTCATCCGCCCTGGCCGAACGCGCACGGGCCTCGTCGAAGGCCTCGAAGGTGCCAGCCAGCAACAGCACGGGGATGCTCTGCGTGGCCGGATCGTTCTTGAGTGCCTCGCAGACCTCGTAGCCGTTCTTACCCGGCATCATCACATCCGCGAGAATCACGTCCGGCCGCAGCTCGCGCGACCGGGTGATGGCGTCCAGCCCGTTGTCGACCGCGGTGACCTGAAAGTCCTCGGTCGCGAAGATCATCCCGATCACCTTGCGGATGGTGAGCGAGTCATCGGCGACCAGCAGATTCTTGGGCATCGGTTCGGGCCTCGGGGGATCCAACCCCCTAGAATTCGGTGAGAAATCGGGACTCGGAGTCCCACTGTCAAGCCGGGCAGCTTACGGTTCGCCACCCGGGCCTTCAAGAAAACAAGCGGAAGCTCAAGAAAACATGCGTCTCAGGTCCAGAAAGAGCACGGGACCCGGGATTCCTGGCGCGGTGAACTCCCCCGGCTCCCCGGCGGGCGCGAAGCGGGGGTGGACGCCCAGCACGCGCGAGGCGCACAGCCCCAGGCTCCGGCCCTCCACCTCGGCGAGCACCAGGAAGTCCTCCGCCCGGGAGGAGCCCCCCAGCAGCGCCGGGGCCGAGTACAGGGGCCAGAGCGCCTGGCCATGCGGCATGACGCCCGCCACCGCCCCACTCTTCCCCGGCAGCGCGCTGAAGGAGGGCCCCCGCGTCACCACCTGGGAAATCAGGGACAGTGGGAGACCGAACAGACGCCCCTGGGATTCGAAGACGAGCGAGCGTTCAGGCGCGAGCTCGATGAGCTGCACGGGGAGCGTGGGAGGAGGACGCACGGTGCCCGGCTCGTGGGGGAGCGCCTCGGCGTTGATCTCCAGATAGAGCCGCTCCTTGTGGAGCACGGCGCTGCGGCTGAGGGCGGCCAGCGTGTCCCCCAGGCCCGAGGGCAGCAGGAAGTGGGGAGCCGGGGCCACGTCCACCACCTCGACGATCGAGCGGACGCGGACGGCGAGCGTGGGGCTGACGTCGAACACCACGACCATGCCCGGAGCCTGCTCCGGCTCGCCGCCGAGCAGCACGGAGAGATCCATGATCTCCAGCACCCCCCGTAGACTGGTCTCATCGGGTCCCGGCGCGGCGACCTCCATGACGGAGGTGGCCTCGACGGAGAAGCGGGTATCGCCCGCTTCCATCAGGAGACAGAGCCGGCGTCCGCTTTCGTAGGGAGGCACGGGGTCAGGCTAGCAGCCCCAGAGCCGGGGTGGTAAGCCCTTCGGTGAGATGGCGCGCCTGCTCCTCGTCGATGACGAAAAACTCGCCCGGACCCTCTACGGAGACTACCTGCGGGGGGTGGGCCACGAGGTCACCGCCGTCGCCAGCGTCCAGGAGGTCAAGGAGGCGCTGGCCCAGTCCCCCTACGACGTCGTGGTGACGGATCTCATCCTCCCCACGGGGGACGGGATGGAGGTGCTGCGCCACACCAAGGAGCACTACCCGGGCATCGAGGTGGTGGTCATCACCGGCCTGGACAAGGTGGACCCGGCGGTGCGCGCCATCAAGAGCGGGGCCTCCGAGTACCTCGTCAAACCCGTGGCGCCGGAGGTGCTCCAGCACGCGGTGAACCGGGCGCTCGCCACGCGCGAGCTGCTGACGGAGAACGCCGCGCTGCGCCGCTACGTCTCCCTGTTGGAAACGGGACAGCGGATCTCCACCACGCTGGACCGGGTCCGGCTGACGGAGACCGCCTGCACCGCCTTCCTCTCCATGACCGCGGCCAGCGCCGCGGTGCTCTTCCAGTGCGATGGCAGTGGCCGGTCGCGACTGCTGGGCGCTCAGGGGCTGGCCGGCCCGATGCATGAGTCCGCCCTCCTCGCCTTCCTCGCGCCGCGCCTGGGGACGTCCCGGGAGGTACGGGTGCTGGAGGGGCTGCCGGGGAGCTGGCCGCGCGCCCTCGCCGTCCCCGCCATCGAGGGAGAGGATCTGCTCGGCTACGCCCTCCTCCTCTACCCCGGCTCTCCGCCCGAGGGCATTGCCGAGGCCACGGGCTTCCTCGCCCGCTGTCTGGCGCTGGCCCTGCGCAACCTGGGCCGCATCGCCGAGGTGGAGGATCTGGCCTACCTGGACGACCTCACCCACCTCTTCAACACCCGCTACCTGCACCTGGTTCTGGATCGCGAGGTGAAGAACGCTCAGCAGACGAATGGCGTCTTCAGCCTCCTCTTCCTGGACCTGGACTACTTCAAGAGCGTCAACGACACCCACGGGCACCTGGTGGGCTCGCAGTTGCTGGTGGAGATGGCGCGGGTGCTCAAGGGGTGCGTGCGGGACAGGGACGTGGCGGTGCGCTACGGCGGGGACGAGTACGTGGTGCTGCTGCGGGGCACCGACTCGGGCGGCGCGTTGAAGGTGGCCGAGCGCATCCGGCGCACGGTGGAGAACCACCGCTTCCTCGCGCGCGAGGGCCACTCGCTGGCGCTCTCCACCTGCATCGGCATGGCCAGCTTCCCCGAGCACGCGCAGGACAAGTCCACGCTGCTGGATCTGGCGGACCGGGCCATGTACCGGGGCAAGAAGGGCACCCGGAACGTCGTCTACATGGCGGCCAAGGACCTCGAGGCCACGCCCCCGGCGCGCCACAGCCAGCCCACCGGGAGCTGAAAAGCGCTCAGCGCCGCAGCGAGCCCACCGTCATCCGCTTGTCCGGACGGGGCTCGGCACCACCGCTCCCCTGCCCGCCCTCGCCCACCGCCTCCACATCCTCGTGCGCGGCGCCGGAGACGATGAGCTCGTACTTGCGCGACATCACCTTGATGTGCTCGGCCTGGGCCGGGTCCAACCGGGCGATGAGCCCCAGAAGAGCGCGGCGTGCTCGCGCTCCTCGTCCATGACGTGGCGGAGGATGGCCTTGGCGTCCTCGTTGTCCGTGGCCTCGATGTGGGCCGCGTAGAGGTTGATGGCGTCCAGCTCCGCTTCCATGTCCAACCGGATGGCGCGGGCCAGCTCCGAGTCCGTCAACTTCCTGGGCACCATCGCGTGGAACGGATTGGTCTGCGGCATGAAGCACTCCCGGGGACGTACGGCCAGTATGAGCGGACCGTGTAGGCACCGGCAGCATCCGTGCGCCAGGGGCCGCTGGTCAACGGAATCCAGCGCCTCGCGTTGCGGCCGGGCCGGTGGCTCGGCCATGCTGATGAACCATGGACATCCCGGTCCCGCTCGCGCACCTGCTGCAGGCCCTGGAAGCGGGCGATCTGCCGGCGGCCAAGGCCGCCGCCGCGGAGCTGCAACGCACCAGCACGGGCTCCACCCAGCTCGCGGCCGAAGTGCTCCACGAGCTCCGCCAGCCGCTCCTGGGGGTGAAGGCCTATACCCAGATGCTCTCCGAGGAGATCGGCTCGCGCGGTCCGCTGCGGCAGATGCTCGCCCAGGTGGAGCGGATGGAGCAGATCATCTCCGACTTCACCCGGCTGGCCAGCGAGCGCCCCGCGCCGCAGCAGCCGGTGTCGCTGGTGACGCACGTGCAGGCGGCGACGCGCGCCTTCGCCCTCAACCCGGACTCGTCCCGCGTCACGCTCCAGGTGGAGGCGCCCGAGGAGGTGACCGTCCAGGGCAATGGCCGGCTGCTGGAGCAGCTCACCCTCAACCTCCTCAACAACGCGCGCGACGCGGTGTCGGGGCCGGGGCGGGTGAAGGTGGTGCTGGCACGCGAGGGCACGTCGACGGTGATGTACGTGGCGGACTGGGGCCCGGGCGTCCCCGAGGCCGTGCGCCCCCGCCTCTTCGAGCCCTATGTGACGGGCAACAAGCGCGGCACCGGGCTGGGGCTCGCGGTGTGCCGGCGCATCGCGCAGGAGCACCACGCACGGCTGGAGCTCGTCCCGTCCTCGGTGCTGGCGGATCAGCCGCCGCCCTCCACCGTCTTCCGGGTCCTCTTCCCCGCCCCGGGCGCCCTTCCGGTGGCCTCCTCGGCCCCCTCCGCGGCAGCGCCCGCTCCGGCCCCCTCGCGCCGCCGCCTGCTGGTGGTGGATGACGAGGACATCATCCGCAGCGTCTTCAAGGACTTGATGGGCAGAGAGTGCGAGGTGATCGAGGCGCCCACCGCCGAGGATGCGCTCGAGACACTGAAGCACGGGCCGGTGGACCTCATCGTCACGGACAAGAACCTGCCGGGCCTCTCGGGACTGGAGCTGGCGCAGCACGCGCGCCGGTTGGATCCCAGCTCGCGCGTCATCCTGATGACGGGCTACCCCTCGCTGGTGACGGCGCAGCAGGCGCTGGAAGCTCGGGCTGTTGGACTACCTGCTCAAGCCCTTCGATGACATCCGCGAGGTGCGCACGAAGCTGCGCGAGGCCCTCGCGCGAGCCGTCCCCACCCGGCACGGCACCGCCCCGGCGAGCCGCCGCGTGGACGTGCTCGAGGACAGCCCCGCCACGGCCCGGCAACTCACCGAGGCGCTCGCCCTGTTGGGACTGGAGGCCCGGGTGTTGACGGGCGCGCCCGCCGAGCCCGCCGAGGGACCACCGGCGGCCGTGGTGGTGAGCTGGGAGCTGGCCTCCGCCTACGGACGCCAGGCGTTGGATCTGGCGCGGAAGCTGGGCCAGGGAGCGCCCTTCGTGGTGCTCGCCGGGTACCTCACCCAGGAGACGGTGCTGGAGGCCCTGCGTGCCGGGGCCTCCGGGTGCCTGCCCAGGGACCTGGACGCGAAGGCGTTCGGCCACGAGCTGTCGCGCCTGCTGGGCCAGCCCCTCGCCGCCTGAGCCCGGAAACACTCCGGCCCCGAGCACCTCCACGAGGGAGGCACCCGGGGCCGGGAAGCTCAACTCAGCCTGTGGGGCTCAGTACTCCAGGTCGTCGCCGCCGTAGTCCGGGGCGCCGCCGGCGCCCGCGCCCTTGGCCTTCTTCTTGGGGCGATCGGCGACCATGGCCTCGGTGGTCAGCAGCAGCGAGGCGACGGAGGCCGCGTTCTGCAGCGCGGTGCGCTCCACCTTGGTCGGGTCGATGACGCCGGCCTTCTCCAGGTCCTCGAACACGTCCGTGCGGGCGTTGTAGCCGAACGCGCCCGTGCCCTCGCGCACCTTGTTGATGATGACGGCGCCCTCGAGGCCGGCGTTGGAGGCGATCTTCCGCAGCGGCTCCTGCAGGGCCTTGCGGATGATGTCCACGCCGAAATCCTGCTCCCCGCCCAGCTTCATCTTGTCCAGGGCGGCCAGGGTGCGCAGGTAGGCCACGCCGCCGCCGGGGACGATGCCCTCCTCCACGGCCGCGCGGGTGGCGTGCAGCGCGTCCTCGACGCGAGCCTTCTTCTCCTTCATCTCCGTCTCGGTCGCGGCGCCCACGTGGATGACCGCCACGCCGCCGGCCAGCTTCGCCAGCCGCTCCTGCATCTTCTCGCGGTCGTAGTCGCTGGTGGTCGTCTCCATCTGGCCGCGGATGAGCTTGATGCGGCCCTCGATGGCCTCGCGCTTGCCCGCGCCGTCCACGACGGTGGTGTTGTCCTTGTCGATGGTGATGCGCTTGGCGCGGCCCAGGTCGTTGAGCGTGAGGGCGTCGAACTTGTGGCCCAGCTCCTCGCTCACCACCGTGCCGCCCGTCAGCGTGGCGATGTCCTGCAGCATCTCCTTGCGGCGATCACCGAAGCCCGGCGCCTTCACCGCCGCCACGTTCAGCACGCCGCGAATCTTGTTCACCACCAGGGTGGCCAGGGCCTCGCCCTCCACGTCCTCGGCGATGATCAGCAGCGGCTTGCCCGAGCGAGCCACCTGCTCGAGCACGGGGATGAGGTCCTGCATCGCCGAGACCTTCTTCTCGCTGATGAGGAGGTAGGCGTCCTCGAGAACCACTTCCATGCGGTCGCGGTTGGTGACGAAGTACGGCGAGAGGTAGCCGCGGTCGAACTGCATGCCCTCGACGACGTCCAGCGTGGTCTCCAGGCCCTTGCCCTCCTCGACCGTGATGACACCCTCCTTGCCCACCTTCTCCATGGCGTCGGCGATGATGTTGCCGATCGTCTCGTCGCCGTTGGCGGAGATGGTGCCCACCTGGGCAATGGCCTTCTTGTCGGCGGTGGGCTTGGACAGCCGCTTCAGCTCGGCGACCACCGTCTCCACGGCCTTGTCGATGCCGCGCTTGAGGTCCATCGGGCTGTGGCCGGCGGCCACCAGCTTCAGGCCCTCCTCGTAGATGGCGCGGGCCAGCACGGTGGCCGTCGTGGTGCCGTCACCGGCCTTGTCGGACGTCTTCGAGGCCACCTCCTTGACCATCTGGGCGCCCATGTTCTCGAACTTGTTCTCGAGATCGATCTCCTTGGCGACCGTCACACCGTCCTTGGTCACCGTGGGCGAGCCGTACGACTTCTCGATGACCACGTTGCGGCCCTTGGGCCCGAGCGTCACCGCCACCGCGTCCGCGAGGGTGCGCACGCCGCGAAGGATCGCGTCGCGGGCGGACTGGTGGAAGAAGATTTCCTTGGCTGCCATCATAACCTCCTGAAAAGATTGATGAATGTGCTACGCGGGCCGGGGTACGGGGGTTAGCACTCGGCCCAGGCGAGCGCCAAAATAAGAGGCGGCTCCGGGTTGTCAACACGGAAGGGAGTGGCTGTGGGGGAGCGGACGGCCCGGAGGGCGGGCGGGCTACTCGGCGAAGCGCACGAGGTTGAGAAGCTGATTGAAGTCCAGGGGCTTCTCCAGCGTCATGGCCACGCCCTTGCGCAGGCCCTTGTCGTGCACGTTGCCGTCGGCGTTGCCCGTCATGAGGATGACGGAGGTGCTCTGGTGGCGCGGGTCGGCCTTGAGCATCTCGGTGAACTGGATGCCGTCCATGTGGGGCATCCGGTAGTCGCTGATGACGAGGCCCACCGTGTGGCGCTCGAGGATGTCGAGGGCCTGCAAGGCGTCTGCCGCGGAATAGACGGTGTACCCGTGCTTCTCCAGGAACCGAGAGAGCAGCGTGCACAGCTCGACGTCATCATCCACGACCAGAATGTTCACGGGCCCTTACGAGAGGAGTCAGGGGCCGCGGAACGTAACAGCGGTGACGCACGTTGACAACGCGCGGAAGGGGTTCGTATGTGGCCGCACATGGGGAAGCGTACGTCGAAGCAGGCGGCGCCGTCGGACGTGGAGGTTCGGTTCGACGGGGTGGCGGCGGCATTTGAAGAGGGAGCCTTCGAGGAGGCCCTGGCCGGCGCGGAGGCGCTGCTGGCCAAGGCCCCGGGGCTCCCGGAGGCCCTGCACTGGCGGGCGGCCGCCCTCACGGAACTGGGGCGGACGGAAGAGGCCCTGGAGGCCTACGGGAAAGCCCTCAAGGCGGCCCCGGAGGACATCGAGCTGTTGCTCGGGGCGGCCGAGTGCCTGGTGTGCCGGGTGGGAGACGACCGCGAGGCGGTGGAAGAGGGCCTGTCGTTGTGCGCCCGGGGCCGGAAGCTGGCCCAGCGGGCGGGCGACGTGGAGCTGCTCTTCGAGTTCCTCCTCTTGGAGGGCACCGGGCTGAACCAGGTGGGCGAGTGTGCGCGGGCGGTGGTGAGCCTGGAGGCGGCGCTGGGGCACGTGCCGAGGTCGGTGGAGGCGCGGCTGGAGCGGGCCATTGCCCTGTTCGAGCTGTGCCGGTTCGAGGACGCGCAGGGAGCGTTCGAGGAGATCCTGAAGGACACGGCGGACGAGCCGTGGGCGCACCACTACCTGGGGCTGCTGGCGGAGCGGCGGGGGGACGGGAAGGAGGCGCGCAAGCGCTTCGGGAAAGCGCAGGCGGTGGCGCCGAAGGAGTTCCCTCCGCCGGTGGAGCTGGGCGAGGAGGCCTTCGACAAGGCGGTGGAGGACGCGGTGAAGGCGCTGCCCGGGCACGTGAAGGAGTACCTGGACAACGTCACCATCGCGGTGGAGGAGATTCCCAAGGACGAGGACCTGCTGGGGGAGAACCCGCCGCTGTCACCGTGCATCCTGGGCGTGTTCCGGGGCTCACCGGTGGGCGAGCGCCACAGCATCCTGGGGGGATTCGATCCCTACCCCGCGTCGATCGTGCTGTACCAGAAGAACCTGGAGCGCTTCGCGAAGACGCGCGAGGAGCTCATCGAGCAGATCGGCATCACGGTAATGCACGAGGTCGGGCATTTGATGGGGCTGGACGAGGACGACCTGTGGCAGCGCGGATTGGATTGAAACGCGGCGTTGACGCGGAGCGCGCGGCCCGGCAGTAATCGCGAGTGGTAGGACCTCCGGACCTGGTGGCCGGCCCGGTCTTCAAAACCGGTGGGGGGCATGGAGACATGTCCCTGGGAGGTTCGATTCCTCTGTCCTACCGACCCTTTTCTCCTCTGAATTCGGGTGCTTCTTGGCGCTGGATCGGGTGTTCAGACGGGTACGCAGGCGTGCACTCGGTTACGTACAGATTGCGTACAAATTTGGCGGGTGTTCCCCTGAGCCTGCCTCAGTTTTGTGGACTGGCCCTGCAATCCGGCAGCGAAACGCCCAGCCGCCAAGAACTCATCGCCTTGAGTCACACGGTGGAGGAGATCGCCCGTTACGTGACGGCGAACACGCTGGGCTACATCTCGCTCGAGAGCTTGGGGCCACGGTGGGGCGACCGGGAGCACGAGACGTTCTGCACCGCGTGCTTCTCCGGCAAGTACCTCACGGGCAACGTGGGCCCCGAGGCCGACCCCATGGTGAGCCCCCCAAGCTCGTGAGCGCCTGAGGGGCCCCCAGCGGCCCGGCGTGGCGCGTCACGGACACGCGAAGAGCGCATCCAGGGCCACGACGGCGGCGGGAACATCTACCTCCTCCGGATGGGCCCTCTGCACTTGGCGCTCGAGCGTGTCTGCCCTGGCCTCGTCCCTCAGGCGAGCCTCGCGAGCCATCAGGGGCACGAGCACCTTCAAGAAGGCCCAGCGCGCCTCCCGCGCTTCGCCGGACGTGCACGTCAACTCCTGGAAGCGCTGACGCACGATAACGGCCATGCCACGCAACAGAGCCGCGTCGAGCTGCGAGCGGGCCCGGTCCCGCAGCTCGAACTGGGTCGCCGGATTCGCCCGGTCCAGATCCCTCCAGCAGCGCACGGCCAGCGTCGCATCGTACGCACGCTCGTGCGTCTCGGGTGCCAACTCCCTCACATAGCGAGCCAATCCCACGGCCTCCCCGCGAGGCGTTCCACCCGTGTAGTAGGCCCAGGCGCTGTCGCAGTCCGCGTCCTTCGTCGTGCAGCTCACCACCTCGGACAAGGGTGACACGTAGAGGAACCAGAGCAGTGCCGCCTCGATGCGGGCCGCGTTCACCCGGGGCGTCTCTCCCCGCATGCCCGAGGCGAAGGACTCGTTGATGAGCGGCCGCAGCTTCGCCGGACCCACACAGCGCTCCGGGAAGTCCGCGGGAATCGATGCGCTCGAGTTGCATGCCGCGGGAGCCGCCGGGTAATGGATATCCTCGCGCCGCTCCACCCGCGAGCCCAGCCCCTCCGATTCGGTGTAGCGCAGGCGCGCCTGGGTGAAGTCCTCCACCGTGGGAACTTTTTTCTTCCTCCACAGCGAATCGGCGATGAAGTCGAAGGCCGCCACACGGCCGATGGTGGAGATGCTGGTGTAGAGGCGGTGGTAGATGTTGTCATCCGAGATGCACACCGTCCACGAGTCCTGAGCGGAGCCCGCCACGCGCGGCTGGTAGTCGGTCGCCAGCGGCGTGCAGGTGGACACGTCCTCCGTGTACCTGGGTGGATCGATACATTCACCCGAGTCATCGGTGATGGGTACCGGCTCGTCCGTGGGCGGGGTGACGTCGCCATGACAGGCGCAGAGGACCGCGGCCAGTGTCAGCGCTGGGAGACGCAGGTACGGGGGCTTCGATCGGGATGTATTCACTTCAGGGCTCCTTCTAGAGAGACGCTGATCCCCCGGCCCGGGCCATTCACGCTCGAGCCGTGGTAGCGGTAGGGGGTGTCCAACAGGTTCTCCAGGACGAGGGCCGCGGTTAGCACCCTGCCCAGACGGTAGGAGAGGCGGGCATCGAACACGGCGAAGCCCGGAGTGCCTCCCAGGGGAATGCGTGCATCCGAGCGGTCCGCCACCGCGAGCCGCGTCTGCGCGGTGGCCCAGCGCAACGCCCCGCCCGCCCCCAAGCCCCATGGGTGGGTCCAGGAAAGCTCCAGCGTGCCATTGAGCGGAGGCACACGTGACAGCGGTACCCGGTACTCGAAGGGGATGGAGGGGTCCGAGGGCGGGTCCCCCAGGTTGGGTCCCTCTCCCCAGGTCCATGCGCCGGTGAGGGTGGCGACGAGGCCCGGAGTCAGACGCAGCCGCGCGGAGGCCTCCACGCCCCTCAGCTCGGACAGCTCGCGGGCGTTGACGAGCTGCAGGCGCGACCAGGACGACACGCACTGAGGGGTGTTCAACGGGCAGTCCCCACTTTCGCGAGGGCGCTTGCCCACGGCATCCTCCAGCAGCATGGAGAAGGCCCAGAGCTGGAGCGTCACGAGCGAGGTGCGGACCCGGGTGCCGACCTCGAGGGTGGTGGCCCGCTCGGGCTGGAGGTGCGGGTTCTCGAACTGGAAGCCCGGACCGGTTTGCTGACGTGAGGTGAGATCGTCGAGGTTGGGCGCCCGAAAGGAGCGGTCCACGTTGGCCAGCAGGGTGAGTCCCGCGAGGGGCGTCCATTCCACTCCAGCGTGACCCACGGCGGGCCACCACGTGCGGTTCACGGGGGCGGAACCGGACTCGGCATCTCCCGGCGCGTGCGCGGTGACCCACGAGGCCCGTGCTCCGGCGCGCACCACGAATCGCTGGGGCAGCGTGAGCTCCGCGTCCAGGAAGGCACCTCCATAGAGGTACCAGGAGCCATCGAGGTACTGGCCCCGGCTGCGACGCACGGACAAGCCCACGTCGGTGAAGCTCGTCGTGGACGCGGAGCGCAGAAGGTCCACGTAGGTCTCCACGCCATAGCCCAGCACCAGGGGGTGCCCACCGGGGAGCTTCAGGGGCCGCGCATGGGCCCGGCCCGTGAGGCCCAGGGTGTCCACGTCATCCGTCCCGAGCGAGGAGACGAAGGAGGCGGGGCGGTCATGGCGGCGGCGCTCGTGCTGGCGCTGCCAGGACAGGGTGAAGCGGGCCTGCTGCGCCGGGGCGCCGAGCACCGTGGTGTTCCAGGCGGCGTAGGCGAGCGTGCGGAACTGCTGCTCATAGCGCAGACATTCGTCGTAGGGCGCATAGGGCGGAGCACACTGGTCCGTCCGGGGCGCGTCGTACTGCCGATAGAGATAGCCGGCCAGGGTGAGGGTGTGACCCGGAGCGGGGCGCCACACCACCCGCCCATCGGCGGTGAGCTCGTTGAAGCCCGTGCCGAGCTGGGTGCGTTGATCCGGGGCGAAGCGGGGCACATCGGGTATCCCCCCATCGGTGGGATTGAGCACCGGTCCGCTGCTCTCCAGGAGCGAAACCCGGCGAGCGCCGACGCCTCCCATGAAGCTCACCTGGTCATTCCAGCCGGCCTCGAGCTGAAACCGGCCACCCCGCTCCAGATCCGCACTGGCGCCGCGCAGCCGCAATTGGGAACGGACTCGAAAGCCTTCTCCTGAAAGAGCAGGCTCCAGGGGATGGGTCAGGATGACACCGCCGAGGGCATCCGAGCCGAAGCGGGTGGAGCCCCCCCCGCGCAACACCTCGATGGACTCGATGGTGGAGGCGTCGAGCGTGAAGAAGTACTGATTGGGGCCCTGCCGGTAGGTGCTGTTGTTGAGCCGGATGCCGTCGAAGAGAAGAAGGGTCTGCTGGCCCGTGAGGCCCCGGATGAAGGCGGAGCCCTGACCGTGGCCCGTTTGTTGGACGAAGACCCCGGGCTCGTAGCGCAGCGCATCGGGAGCGGAGCGCGGCAGGCGGCGCTCGAGGTCTGAACGGTGGACCCTGCTGAACGCTCGCCCTTCGGGAAGCGCCTGCTGCTCGTCCGTCGCGGCCGTGACCGTCGTTTCGCGTTGAGCCTCCCGGTGCTCCACTGACGGCGAGGGGGAGGAGTGGCTGTGCTCCGCCTGAACTTTCGTCGATGCGCCCAATGCGGCCGCGATGAAGAGTGCTCCGATGAAGGACAAGAATCCGGGGCGGGCGCGAGCGTGCACCCCCTGTGGCTCACCCATGTTCGATGCCCAATGAAGGAAGAACCCACCCCTCCTTTCGCGAGATGAAAGGAGGGGCGGCTCATGTGGAGCGGACCTGCGGTCAACGGGCCTGTCCCAGCGGGCTACGGCGAGAACACTTCCGAGGAGACCTGCGCGAAGGGCAGCCCGATTCCGGCAACCGCCAGCACCTCGCCATTGGGAAGCAAGGTGAGTGTGTGCTCGTAGCGAGGCAGTTGCATCGAGCCGAGCGAGCGCCAGGTTCCGGTATTCGGATCATACAGCTCGGCCTGCTTGAGGATGCCCACAGCGGCGTCGTGATAGCCACCAGTCACGAGCACATGGCCTGTCTCCAGCAATACCGCCGCATGCATGGAGCGCTTGTAGGCCATGCTGGCGATAGGCGACCACGTGTTGGTGACCGGCTCGAAGATCTCCGCCGACGCCGCACTGGCGATTCCCGGCCCGTTACCGGTGACGAGAACCCGGCCATCCTTCAGCAAGGTCGCCGTGTGCGCGACACGGGCCTGGGTCAAGGAGTACCTCGTCCAGGAAGCCGTCGCGGGGTTGTAGACCTCGGATGACGCCAGGGGAGTTCCGCTGGCATTGAATCCCCCGGCCACGAGGACCCGGCCATCCTTCAGCAAAGTGGCCGTATGCCCATAACGGCTATCGCGCAGGCCGCCCGTGTTCACCCAGGTGTCAGTGGCCGGATCATACAACTCTGCCGTCGTGCTCGCCGCCCCCTCGCCTCCAACGGCCAGGACCTGTCCACTCGCCAGCAACGTCGCCGTATAACGGGCTCGTGCTTGCCGCATGGATGATGCAGGCTTCCATGTATTGCTTTTCGGATCATACAAATCGGCAGTGCCATCCGGCCTGCCGCTGGCACCACCGGCCACCAGGACACTGCCACTCCCGAGCAAGGTTGCCGAATGAAACCGCCTGTCGAGCCGCATGGGAGCGGCGTCGCTCCAGCTGGCAGTCGCCGGATTGAAGAGACGGGCACTGCTATTCGTGTAGCCGCCCATACTGAATACCCTACCGTCATCCAGCAGCACCGAGCGATGATACTGCAAGACACTGCAGCCTGGAGGTAGAGGACTCTCCGGAGTCGACCCCTTGCACATGGGCGTTGGCTTGTCGCTCCAGCTCCAGCTGGGAATGATGCTCAAATCACTCAGCACCGGAGAGACCAGGAGATCCTTGGTGCGAAGCACGACCCTCAGTCGCAAGTATCGGCCCGTCACGCCGTCCGCCGTGAAGGATCTGGCGCGAGTGATCGGGAAGATGGGCTGAGACGGCAGTGCCCCCAGATCGTCCACGGCCTGCCCCGAGACGTCAATGCTCGTTCCTGCTGGAATGGAGCCTTCCGGCTCACGATTCCAATGGACGGTCCCCCATGCGGTTCCCGGCTTGCCGCTGTCATACGTGACGAGCCACTCGCCCTGTCGCACGGTGGAGTTGCGGTACTGGTACCCTGACATGTCCCAGTAAGAATACGGGTTGCCACCGGCAGAGGATGATTCGATAGCCTTGGTGAGCTGATTGACCCTTGTCACTGTGTCAGTGTCTTGATTGGCTGTCCACATGCGTTGACGACTATCAATCGTCACGCCCATCGTCCCCTTCGGTGTTTCATAACTCGTATGGAATGAGACGATGTCTGTCGCCGGATTCCGCTTGAAGTGCAACAGCCTATGGTTTTTATAACAAGCCGCCCAAATGTCACCGTGGCCATCTACGGCCACGCCACGGGTGAGTCCCTGGCAGTCCGCAGAAGAACTGACGGACACCTTCTCGAACTTGCCCGTGGTGAAGTCTACCCTGAGCACTCCGCCCTTGCCGTCGGTGTCCTCGCTCCAACGACCCAGCCAGACGATTCCCTTCCGATCCACCGCAATACCATAGGTAGACACGTCGGATTCGACCTGGGACACCACGTACTTTCCCGTCGAAGCATTCGGATCTATCTTCCTCAACTTCCGGCCATCCAGATCCGAAGTGTAGATGAACCCTCCGGGTCCAACGGCGAGCCCATAGATGTGGGCCCCACCACCGCGCTCCGCATTGAGGTCGATGGGAGCCTTCAGGAGCGGCTTACCCGTCTTGCCATCCAGCTTGTACAGCTTGGAAGTATTATAGCCAGCCAGCCAGAGATTTTGATCACCGTCTATGGCGACCGAGCGGCCCAGGTCTCCCTTCTCCGCGTAATTTTGCGTCCAAAGAAGGCACTCATCCGCCTGACCAAGAAATTCCTTGGGTTTTCCAGGCTCGTTACCGATGAATCCGTCTCCGTTCAGATCGCTGGAGGTGTCAATACGACCATTTTTATTGCGATCCACACAGTAGCCCAGCGAGCCTGCGATCTTGGTGACCGAGGCCCTCGTGAGGCTATTATCGGGGCAAAGTCCACGGTTGGCGACGAAGGCATTGTCATCACCATCCACCGTCGTTCGCGAGGGAGAGTTACAGTTACCAGGGCTATTCGGATCGCCCACATCATTCGGAACACTGCTATCCCAGTTTTGCTTCAGCACGGAGTGGTACTTGGCCACCTGTGCCCTGGTATCCGTATTGATCTTGGTGACCGTACCGTCGACATAGTTGGCCACCCAGATGAAGGGGGGGACAATCGGCAGTTCGGAGAAACTGATCTGCAGCTGGTTTTCATGGGGCGGATCATGGTTGAGCCCATTGAGCTCACCCTCATCGAAATCCGCGTTCTTCGTATAGGTGCGATCCGCCAGTGCTGCTCCGGAAGACCCCAACGACAGCAAGAAAACCAATGTGGCGGTATTGACTTTGAATCGCGTCACGAAGACTCCCTCATGGGCTTTGACACAACCGTTCACCCGGTTTCTCGAACGGGGACCGGCACGAGCAGCAAGCCATGTGCCAAGACGCCTCAGGATACGTCCCAGAGGTGTGTACTTTTGGAAGAAACAAGAGATTGGACGGATCTGGCCACATGGGCATCAGCACCGGACGAAATCGTCCAACTCGTCGGCCTCGTGCTGGAGCTTCAACACAGCACCGAGGATTGCCACGTCTGCCGAACCGTGTAACCATCCATACCCCGACACATGAACCCAAAAATTATTGCCTTGTCTCCCCGGTATGGAACGGTGTGGTTTTGCACCCTCGTCATGGTAACGCTCGTCAGCGGCGCTACTTGGGCGAGCGCGCCTTCCGAAGCACACGCCACCGGACTTCAAGTCCCCTTTGAAGCGAAGGCAGTACGGAGGCTGGACCTCTTCAGGGGCAGCACTCTCAAGAGGGAAGATCTGACGAATGTGGCTGCGGGTACGGTCGTTACCGTCCTCGCCATGGTGGGCGAAAAGACCTGGGAGGGAAAACCTGAGCAGGTGGTGAAGGTCGCACTGGACAGCCGGACCACGAACCATGCACTCCTGTCTCAACTGGAGCCCTTGGGCGCGAGCGAGAGGCTCTCCGCGGACGACGCCAGTGCACTGCTCTTCTCGCAGGTGCCGAAGAGCCGGCGGAAGTGGTGCGCACAGTTCGCCCGCCGCTTGTTGCTGTCCTCGAGGAGTCCGCGGACGCTCATCTACTCCGGCACGGCGGATTCCGACTGCGCGGGCTACCTGGCGTTGGTCTCGGGTACTGGCAAAAGCGCTCGTGTGCTGGCTCACACCCGCCGGCAAGCGCTCCAGTCCATCACCCTCCACGAGTTCGCTTCAACCCCGGCGGTGTTGGACATCACGGAGTCACTCCGGCGCACCGAGCGCGTCAATGGGATAGGCCGCACCTTCCTGGCGCTGGGAGGTTCCACGTTCCAGGAGCTGCTCGCGGTAGACCTCCGGCGTGACGAGCTGGAGGGACCCCACAAGCGCTCGTCGCTGGCGGAGGTCGAGGTCAATCCCTCGGAACAGGGGTTGAACATCGAGGTGCGCCGGACCCAACTCCAGACCGAGCTGACCACGGGCGTCGAGAGCAACCTGGCGCGAGACACGCGGCATTACCGGTATGCAGGTGGCAAGCTGTCCGCGCAGCAGCGGCCGGATGCGAAGTGACTTCTCTCAATCCGGCGCGGGTTCCTGAGCTGAAGCCCCCGGCTGACTCGGTCAGGTGCGTCTCACCCCCAGGTGGCGACAAAGGACCGGAGCTGCGCTACCTCATGAATGGCTCGAGTGCTCACCGCAGTGTTCCGCCACGCGAACTGTCCTGCGGCATGGATGCCAACGACGAGACCCGTGCGTAGGTCAAAGAGCGGAGAGCCCGAGTTGCCAGGCAAGGTCGTGCAGTCATGGAACAGTCGCGCGCACTCCACGCCCAGCACTTCCCCCGGCGAGGCCCGCTTCACGGCGTAGACGTTCTCAAAGAGCGCATCCACCCAAGGAGGGTTGCCATCGCTGTAGATGGGATAGCCCACCCCGAGCACACGCCCATCGCGGGAGAGCCAGGGCTCCCGAGCCAGTCGAAGCCCCTGCTCCAGCGGTCCATCGGACGCCATTTCGAGAAACGCCACATCCTCCAGAGGGTGGCGGGCGAGGACTCCTGTGATCGGAACGACACGTTCTTCCCGGTGCTCGTCCGCGTCAAAGCGAGCGACGAAGTGTCCTCGGGCCAGCGCCTCGTTGTCTTGCAGCAGCCGCTCCGCCACATGCGCGCAGGTCACCAATACACGCGGAGCGACCTGGAAGGCGGTTGCCCAAGGGATGTTCCAGCTCCAGCCGACCGAGGCAATCCCCGGCAACGAGGCCTCGATCACGATCCGTACCGCGTCGTCCAGACCCGGTGATGCCAAGAACGGCAGCCGTTCTTTCTCGATGCGAAGTGCTGGGCGCGCCCTACGGATCCCCTCCTCCAGCGCTTCCATTTCGGCGGGAAGGAGCCTACCTCCCGCACGGAGCTTCTCGACCGCGCGCTGGGCGAGCACCCCGTCCACGCTCGACGCGACCGCGGCTTCGAACCCCACCAGCGCCCGAGGAGTAGGGAAGACCTCCTCGAGGGACCTGCCTCCGAGGGCACGCTTCAGCCGCTCCAGGAGCCCGCTCGTTTCGTCCATGTGCCTCCTCATCGGACCGGCCTACCGGCGAGGGCGTGGGTCCAGCCAGAAGCGGATGTGCCTCACGGCATGCGTCACCCGCCGGGAGCCTCCACCCTGTGGAGTCGCCGCCCGGGTCGCTCCCACCGCGAGCCCCTGCAGCAGCCGTTCCAGAGAGGACGTTGTCACCCGCACCAGCCGGGACCCGGGCGTCTCGAGCAGGCGGAGATCCACGGGTGCATCCGACACGATGACCACGAGAGCCTCGGGGCGCGCTCCAGTGGGCGGCATGCCAGCGGGCCAATCCAGCGCGAGCCCCACGAGCGTTCCATCCGGGCGGGCCCCCAGGGTCTCCACACGCTCGGGCCCCAGGAGCAGCCCCGAGGGTTGCGAGGTGTTCAACAAGGTGATGCAGCCGCCGACGCCCACATCGAAGACCGAGACGTAGATACGGGACCGCCCCCGGTTGCGCAGGCGCACATAGAGACGCTCTCCCGCATGGAGGCAGTGGCCCACCGAGGGAAGCCGGTGCGCATGCCCGGCGACCACCCGTCCCCATTCGAGCTCGAGGCAGCCCTCAAGCCAGGCCGCATCCGCGGCACTCTCGAGCTCACGCAGCGTCCGCGCTCGCGCCAGGAGCTCCAGCGCACGAAGGACCTCCAGGGCTCCGTGGGCAGTGAGTGGCAGGGGGTGGACGACGCTGTCCCCATCCGCATCGAGAACGTCCACCCTCCCCTCCCCAAGCCTGACGCGGGCAAGCACGGGCTCCTGCTCGTCCCCGGTGTCCTGCCGTACGAAGGGCGAGGCCTGAAGCCCTTCACTCAGGTGCCTGTGAAAAGGCGCACTCGCATCCCAGGGCCCCTCCAGCACCACGGCACGCCGGGGTTGGACTGAACGAAGCAGGAAGGCCGGAGCCCCCGTTGGAATGACGGAGCCGGACCTCCTGTCCAACTCCACCTGACTGGCTCCTCCCAGCACCTCGACGACCCGGGCGAGCGCGAGGGCTCGGCCAGCATCCGGTCCGAGCATACCCACGGGCATGATCGCGTACTCGTCCCCCGGGTGGACCCCGTGGAGATGTCCTCCCCGCAGCCAGTGGCGATTGCGCTCCGGGAAGTACGGCAGCGCGAGTTCCTGCTCAAGTTCCTCGAGCAGGAACAACAGCCGCCGCCCAGGGCCTTCGAGCTCGGGCCGCTGCCGGGGACACCGCGCCAGGACCCGCTCGCGCACACGCCGGCCAAGCTGACCCCAGGAAACACGGAGCCCTCGTGCCTCCTCGAGCACCTCGAGGAAGGCATCGGTCAACAGCCCCGTCCTCACCCCACGCGCATTGGTGTACTCATAGGCGGACTCGTCGAGCGCCGAGGCGACCAGCCGGACCGCATGCGGGTTGCTCTCGACGTGGAGCCCACCGAATCCACTGCTCCGGGCCCGGAGCCGCGCCAGGTGAGCGCGCACGACCGGCAGCGGCACCTCCGGGAGCACCCTCGGCACCAGCCCCAGCCCGCGAGACATGCGTGCGGCGAAACAGCAATCGAGCACGACCGTCACGTTCCGCGTCTTCGCCGTCAGCTCCGCCAGCAGCATCGACAGCTCCAGGGAGGAGATCCCGCGGAAGTCCTCCTCCGTGGAGCGCTCGAAGTCCGCCGGCACGATGAACTGGAACCCGGCCTCTGGCTCTGGAGACCTCGCGCCGTGGCCCGCATAGTAGACGAAGGCCGCCTCGCCCGGCACACACGTCTCGAGGAGGCGGCGGTAGCCCTGGAGGATGCCTTCGCGCGTCGCCTGAGCGCCCACACAGCGGAGCACACCAAAACCGAGCGCGCCCAGCGCGTCCGCCATCCGCTCCGCATCCCCGAGCACCCCCGTCAGTCCGTGCGTCTGGCTCCCGAGGATGAGTGCATGTCCACGCATTGTCTTGCCTGTCCGAGCAAGGGCCATGCCCCCAAGGCGCATCGGGCCCTCCACGGACGCCTCCTGCCGAACTCTTGCTCAAGGCTTGCTCCTCAGCGCATGCCCGGTGGTCGTTTTCGTCCACCGAGTGGACATGCGCGTCCACGCCCGGTTCGCGAAAAGCATCCTCCCTCCGCCTGAGGAGGAGCCCTGGCGCACGCCGGCCTGCCTCTCGGCACAAGCGCTTCGGCCCGGACAGGGCCGTCCACCCGGCGGCTGAAAAAGTCCAATCCGCCAGGGAACGAGGCGCGCCGATGCGGATTCTCCACCCGTAAGGCGCCCGTCATGGGCGGCACGGCAGTTGCTCATGCACCCCAACGTGGTGCCTGGAGCATCGCTTCAGCCTCACACCCCGGCTCCTTCCAAGGACATACCCGATGAATCCCAACACCTCCCCCGCCCATGCCCACTCGAACTCCGTCGCCCTTTCCAAAGCGGTGTTCGGAGACCTCTACCTCCGGCTCCTGCGCCCGGACGGCAACGGCCCGGAGCGTTTGCGGAAGCTGCGCGACGCCACCCGCGCTCCCCACGTCTCCGGCGGCGCCACCGCGCTGGAGCAGTTCCTCACCCAGCTCCTCGACCGGCCGGTACGGCTGAGCGAGGCCCAGCTCCACGCGTTCGAGCGCCTCGCCAGGTCGCCCGCTCTCGCCGCGCTCTCGCCCTGGAGCGGGCAGCAGCAGCGCGGAGAAGTCCAGGAGATGGTATCGGCCTCGGGCCTTCACGACCTCTACCTGGCGCTCCTCAAGCCGGACGGTGGCCTCGTGAAGCGCTTCAAGGCGGTCCAGGCCGCCGCCGCCCTGTATGAGCCAGGAACCCCCGGCAGCCGGAACGCGCTGGACCAGGAGCTGTCCCGGCTCGTCGGCCGGCCCATGCAGCTCAGCGAGCCCCAGCTGCGCTGCTTCAAGGAGCTGCTCGTCGACGAGCCGGCCTTCGCCCATATCGCGCCCTGGGAGGACCTCACCGCGAGCTGGTGAAGCCGACTGCCCATGAGCACCACGATTGATTCCACCTACCAGACGGTGATCGCCAGCCTCCCGCATGACCTGCGCGAGCCAGCGCGCGGGCTGCTGTTCGAGCTGGGCCTCGCTCGCACTCCGGAAGCGGGCTGGGCCGACGTCTTCCGGCTCCAGCCCAGCAGGGAGTTGCCGCTCTTCGCCCTGCCCTCCGACAGCCCGGGGGATGAGCGCACACTCGAGGCCTTCCGGAGGGCCCACCACGGAGCGTGCTTCTACAACGTGCTCGTGGACCGTATGGCCGACCAGCAAGCACCCACCACGCCCGAGAGGCAACGGCTGGCGACGCACTTCCTGGCGTACTGGCGGCGAAGCCTCGCCGAGGCCGATGGGGACGAGCGCCATACGTCGAAGGTGATCGATCGTGGCATCCGAGCGTGGCGCCGCGGCGTCGGTCTCGAGCGGGCAGCACTGGCGCGACGCTCGCTGGACCGCAGGCGCTACGGCCGCATCATCCTCCTCAAGCTCGGCTGGGCGGGCATTGCCAGCGAGTGTCTGCTCCGCCACCGGGTGGAGGCGCACAGGGCCCGGCTCTTCCGGTGCGCTTTCTCCCTGCTCGCCTCGGGCATGCAGTGCGTGGACGACGCGGAGGACACCGCCGAGGACGAAGCCGTCCACGGGCTCGGCATTCCCGCGGCGCTGGGCTTTCCTCCCACCGCCTTCTTCACCGCGGGGGCCCTGCTGACGAGGGCCGCCGCATCCACCGCGACGCAGGGCCGGTTCGAGCGCTTCGCGGAATGGCTCTCCCACCGCGCGAGCGAGCTGGAGCGGATCCGCGAACGGCGCATTCGCCCCGTGGACAACCTCGCCGGAATGGTCATCGCATCTTCCTTGGAGGCCGTATGTCTTTCCGTGTTCAGGCCTATCCACGACAGCACCGTGGGTATCACCTCCTGCGCCAGCTCGATGTAGCCCTCTCGGCCGACGATCTGCCCTATCAGGACTTCTCGATCGTCTCGCCCCTCCCAGGAGCAGATGGCCGCCCGCTGCCCGTCCCCGTGAGCTGGGTTTCCTTCCCCTCGGTCGGCACGGAGCGACTGTACGTGTCGCCGTCGATCGATGAGGGGGCACTGCCCGCACGCTTCATCCAGCCCCTGGTGTGTCGCAGGCGAGGCCATCCAGCACGTGGGGTGGGCTACATCGGCGTGGACAGCCATGTCTTCATGGGCGAGCGCTACGTTCCCCAGCCCGCTCCGAATGAGCTTCTGCCTCCCACCTCCCCAGAGCAGCCCGAGATCGGTCTGCCACGCCCGCGGCTCTCCATCGACACCCTGCTGCGCGCCATCGGCCTTCCCTCACCCAACAGCCCCGCCGTGGGCTGGGACGGTCATCCGCGAGTCCCGGTCCGGGTGGCCGTCATCGACTCGGACTGCGGCGGCTGGGGCGTCCTACAAGGCCTGGATGAAAACTCCCTCCACCTGACACCCGCGGAGCAGGGGTTGCGGTTTCCACGGGGTCAGCAGCCCCCGGAGCCTGTGCAGCCGATGGCGGGGCACGGAGTGGTGATGGCCGCCGCGGTCGAGGCGGTGGCCATGGACGTACGGCTCGGGCTGTTCGAGGTTCCCTTCGCGCACGCCTCCCACGTCCATGGGACCGACCTGGCGGCGGCCCTGGCCCGAGCCGTGGGTGACTGGGGCGCGGATGTCGTCCTGATCGCCATGGCCCACGCGGGTTGGGGGGTTCCCGCCCACCTGAGGGCCATCCTGCGAGGCAGCGCCCGGAGTGGCCGTGGGGGCCGGGGGGCCATCATCGTGTGCTGTACCGGGCGCATCGATCAGAACCGGGATCTCCATGGAGACAGCACGGTTCTCGCGGCCGATGACTTCAACGCCCAGCCCTGGGTCATCCCGGTAGCGGCCTGCGGCCTCAGGGGTGGCTGGTATCGGGTCCATCGCCATCCCCTCGGGCGACTGGGGCCTTCCGTTCGAGCTCTGCGCGCCGGGGGAGCTCGTCACGTTTCCGGGCGTGGGGGCTGCGGACGACTCGAGCCTGGCCGCGGCGTTGGTTGCCGGCACCGCGGCCCGAATGCTCGCGACCCATCCGGAATTGAGCCTCGTCGAAGTCCGCCAACTCCTGCGAGCCACGGCCCTGAAGCAGCCCTCCGAGGAGGAGCCCGCCGCACCGGGCCTGGAGGCCGATCGTTTCAATGAATGGGATGGTGCCGGGCACAACTTCAAGCTGGGCCATGGAAGGATCGACGCTCATGGGGCCTGTCTGGCCGCGGCCGACCCGGTCTCCTACGCCTTGCTGGCCACCCGCCGCTCCCTCTCCGACCAGCCAGTGAGCCCCTCCACTGCTGGGCTGGAGTTGGAGGCGGCGCGAGGATGGGAGTCCCTTCTGCGCCACCTGGCGCCTCGAAGCGACCTGACCCAACGCTATCTGGCCCTGCGTGGGCACCTGGTCCCGCTGGTGCTGCGCACCCCCGCCCTGCAGGACGCCCTCTTCTGGCTTGCACGCCACCTGCGCGCACTGCGGCTGTACGGCCCTGCCGGGTGGCCAGAGGACGGAATGGACCATGGAGCACTCGGAGATCGCTGCCTCCACGTGCTCGAGGTCCTGGGCGATTCGCTGGAGCAGGCCCCAGCGGAGGTCCCGGTCAGGGAAGTGTCGCGATGGCTTTACGAGCTGGTGCGGCTCCTCGAGGCCATGCCCTCCCAGACGGTTGCTCGCTTCCTCGCCAAAGCCTGTGCATTCCCCTCGGCAACGCCGGGGTAGACTTCATGGCGCTCCACACGAGGAAGAACGATGGTTCCAGCAACGAATTCGCGGGTCCAACACCCTTGGAAACATCGCCTGCTCCTCCCGGCCGTCCTGGCTCTCGTGCTCACGGGGATTGCCACGGCCAGCGCATACACCACCCTGGGCAAGCCATTCCCCTCGCTCCTGGTGGATGCCTACCACTTCTATTCGATCGTCGAGTTGCCCTCGTGGGAGCGCACCGAACCCCTCCCCCACGTGAACCACCGCCTCGTGGCCGTGAATGGAGAGACGCTGCCGAAGGAGGTCCCTCTTCCATCACCCCTGGAGCGCTACGAGCGCATGGCGGGCACCGCCAAAGAGACGATGGCCCACCTCGGGTTCGAGGATCCGCGGGGGCGGTCCTTGCCTCCCATCCATTCCCGCATCAGCCGCTTCGGTGCCGAAGAGTTCCTGTTCTTCTTCGTCGCGTATGCGCTGGCGGCCTGGCTGGTGCTCTGGTCCGGAGGAATGGTCTTCACCGTGTCTGGCCGTCCCGCCGCGCGGCGTGCCTACGCGTTCTGGTCGGTCGTGGCCTTTCTTCTCCTGCTCTCCTTCTACGACTACCACACGAATGCGTGGCTGGCGCCGTTCTTCTCAATCGCGGCGGTAGGTATCCCGCTCGGAGCGCTTTGGCTGGCCTATGCCTTCCCAAAGCCGCCCCAGTGGAGGGCGACCGTCATTCGCCGCGGGCTCATCGCCCTGACGGTGCTGGGAGCCGGAACAGCCATCAGCCTCATCGTGGCCCGCTTCACCGGATGGAATATCCATCCCATCCGATCCGCCATCGATCATCTGATGGCCCCCAGCTTCGTGATCCTCGCGGGGGTCGTCCTCCTCCGAATGCGGCGCAGCACGGGACTGGATCGCACCGAGCTGGTCACCGCATCCTGGGGCCTCATCACCACGCCCTTGCTGATCGCGCTCGTGCACGTGCTCACCCTCTTCACAGGCAGGGACGTGAGACATCTGGTGCTGCCCTTCGCGGTCCTCCTCTTTCCGCTCTCCATCGGCTACGCCATGATTCGCCACAACATCCTGGAAGCCCGGACGGTGCTCACTTCGAGGATGTTGAGGGTTCCATTCGCCCTGGGGGCCATCCTCCTGTCGCTCCTGGGCACATCCCTGGCCTGGCTGGCCACCCGGAACGAACAGGCCGTGCCCAAGCTGCTCGTCCTGCTGGGCCTCGCGCTCTTCCTCCTCTTGATGGTGCTCGCGCGGCACCTCCAGACACGGCTGTTCTTCCCCACCACCCTGGCCTTCCGCGGCACCGTCGAGGGCCTCAGTGACAGGCTGGCCGCACTGCGTGACATTCCCGCCATCCAGCGAGCCGTGGAAGAGGTGGTGGTGAAGACCCTTCCCACCGTGTCGGCCCAGGTTGTCGAGCCAGGAGGGCTCGTCGAACTCTCCTATCTGCCCGTTGACGCCCAGGAGCGTCTCGCGCGGGGGGAGAACCTCTGGACGGCGCAGAGCCCCCGCGAGCAGCACCTCCTGATCCCCATGCGCTCGTTGGGAGAACTTCGAGCCGTGCTGCTCGTCGCCCCCAAGCGTGGGGCGGCCCTCTACACCCAGGAAGACATCCACCTGCTGGAGACGCTCTCCAGCCTGGGAGCCCTGGCCCTTCACAACGCCGAGGTCGTTCAGGAGCTCGAGTCCATCAGGCGCCTCGAGGTGAGCTCGGCCCAGAAGGAGAAGCAGCTGACGCTCAGCGCGCTGAGCGAAGAGCTCTGCCACGAGATGGTCTATCCCCTGAACTTCCTCCAGGAGCTCCTCCGGCGAGGTGCCGGCGGACAGCCGCTCGACGAGGAGGACCTCTCCTTCGCGCGCGATGAGGTCGACCGCATGAAGCGGATGCTCCACTCCCTGCGCCGGCTCCAGCTCCCCACCCCCCAGCTCGCTCCGCTCCAGCTCCTCGGGCACATCCAGCGAGCGCTCCTGCTCGTCCGCGAGCCGATCCACGAGAAGAAGCTGTCCGTCACGATCGACGTCCCCCCGGAGCTGACCGTCACCGCCGAGGGGGGCTCCCTGGTACAGCTCCTCAGCAACCTCCTGCGCAACGCAGCCCAGGCGACACCCGAGGCGGGCTCCATCGGCATCCGCCTTCACCAGGGGTCCACGGGTCAGCTCCTCGACATCTGGGACACGGGTCCTGGCATCCCAGAGCATGTAGCTCCCGTCCTCTTCACCAGCCGCCGCATCAGCACGAAACCAGGCGGGTATGGCATTGGACTGACCGTGGTTCAACGCATCGCCTACACCTTCCGCTGGGAGCTCTCCTTCCGGCGTGAATCGGAACGCACGTTCTTCAGCCTCACCCTTCCTCACTCGACATGAACTTCAACGATACGAATGAACAGCGGCTCCTCAGGGTCCTCATTGTCGATGATGAAAGAATGGCGTTGAGGAATCTGGCCGGTGTCCTGCAACCTCTCGGGAACATCGAGGTCCACCGGGCCAGCAACCTGACCGAGGCCCGGCAGATCCTCGAGGAGGCCGTGATCGACATCGCCTTCATCGACCTGCAGCTCTCCCAGGATATCCGGAACCGGGACGGCTTCACCCTCATCCAGGAGATACACGGCCGTTACCAGACAGTGATTGTCGTGGTGAGCAGCCACAGCCAGCCCAACGAGATACGCGAGGCCATGAAGCTGGGGGCCGAAGACTACGTGCTCAAGACGGAAACCGAGCAGCGAGTACCGATCATCCTCAAGGAGCTGCGCCGGAAGCTCGAGCTCAATCAGGAGTTGCTGGACCTCCGAGCCCGAGGAGCCCCCGACTCGAACCTTGGACTCATTGGCACCTCGGTGGCCATGCAGAACTTGCGAGCCCTGATCCAGCGGGTGGCCACGGCCCATATCCAGGAGCCGGTACCCGTCCTCATCCTGGGGCCGACAGGCTCCGGAAAGGAGCTGGTGGCCCAGGCTCTCCACAAGCTCGGTCCCCATCCTTCCGAGCCCTTCTTCGATATCAACTGCGGTGCCCTCACCGAGACCCTGGTCGAGGCTCAGCTCTTCGGTCACGTTCGAGGAGCCTTCACCGACGCGAACCGGGACCAGGATGGATACTTCACGCTCGTGCGGCGAGGCACCCTCTTCCTGGACGAGGTGGCCGAGTTGAGCCCGGCCCTTCAGGCCAAGTTGCTGCGCGTCCTGGAGACCCGGCGTTTCAGGCCCGTCGGTCCCACCGCCCGCGAGCAGATCTTCCAAGGCCGTATCGTCGCCGCCACCCACGTCGACCTGAAGGAACGCGTCCGGCAAGGGCGCTTCCGCGAAGATCTGTTCCACCGGCTCAACGTGCTGTTCATCCGCGTCCCCCCGCTCTCGGAACACAGCGAGGACATCCCCGCGCTCATCCAGTACTTCGCCGCCGGGCACCGTAAGCCGTTACATTTCACACAGCAGGCCATCGAACAGCTCTGCCGACGTCTCTGGGCGGGCAATGTCCGCGAACTCCGCAACGCCATCTACCGGCTGGCCATCCTCACCGACTCCGAGCGCATCGACGCGGAGACGCTCGACCGCTATCTACCCCTGGACTCCAAGGGAGCCACGAGTGACGAGCTGGAGGAGTTGCTGAGGAAGATGGCCCAACAGCTGCTCACCCTCCCCCTCCAGGATAAGAGCCACGCCATCACCAAGGCCCTCGTGCTGGAGGCCACGGAGCAAGCGCGTGGCAACAAAACAGAGGCCGGAAAGAAGCTTGGGTGGAACCGCAAGGCCGTTGAGCGCTTCCTCAAGAATCTCGGCGACTCCGAATCTGGCGACGACGAAGACGAGTGAGAGCCGGTCGCGTGACCTGACGCACGTGGACGGTTTTGTCCAATCTCCACGTCCCAGTGGCCGGTTCCGTCCAGGCGCAGAGTGGCTCCAGAACGCTCTTGGCTCTGAAGAAGCCCCGCGGCCGCGCACTGGCTCACTGTTTGCTAGCCACCATCCCGGCTGAAATCACCCAGCCCCAGGTCAGGAGGGGAGTGTCGGGGGGGCACCCCCCTCCTGTCTTGGTGAACGGATATCCCCAAGTACGGAGGTTTCAACAATGAGTTTCTCTTCAAACAGCCGATGGGCTGCGGGGCTGCTCGCGGCCTTGTTGCTCTCTGGCTGTGCCCAAGAAGAACGCACACAGGCCGCGCCCAACGAAGCCCCTACGGACTCAGGGCAGGTGAAAGCCCCGTTTGACGTGCAGAAGGTCATGGACCAGGTGCACTTCGCCTTCCGGCCGCAAGGCTCAGCCTGGGAGGGAGGGCACAGCACCTATGCGGTGCGGGTAGAGACCGGCGGATTCAGCGTCACTCCCTACCACTACCCACGGGCCCAGCCCGAGGGAGCCGAGGCCCCACGACCCTCTCAGGAACAACGGGTGCAACGGCCGGAGTCTCCCGCGCACGAGTCTGTGGAAGGAGCGCCTGTCAGCTTTGGCGCCGCCCACGTGACCCGTGGAGACATGCTGCTGTCGAGCCACGAAGCGAAGGGCCGGGTGCAGGACTCCGGTGGACTGACCATCGCGCGTAATGGGGTGGCCGAACACTTCCGCAACAGCAAGGACGGGGTGGAACAGAGTTGGAGCTTCGAGCAGAAGCCCTCTGGAACAGGGGACCTCGAGGTGCGGCTGCCGGTGAAGAGCGGACGCTACCTTGGAGAGACGGTCAACGGGTTGCACTTCGCTGCGGGGAGCAGCGGCCTGGGCGTGCGCTATGGCCATGGCACCTGGGTGGATTCGGAGGGGCAACGCACTCCCGTGCCCGCCCGTTTCGAAGCGGACAGCATCGTGTTGCGCGTGCCGGCGCAGGTGGTGGATGCGTCAACCTACCCCGCCGTGCTCGACCCCATCGTGTCACCCGAGATTGGCATGGACGATCCTGTGAATGGTCCTGCGGATAACAGCCAATACAACCCTGCGATAGCCCACAACGGAACGAGCTTCCTGGTCGTTTGGCATGACTACCGCAATAGCGGCAGCTATGACATCTACGGCGCTCGGGTGAGCAATACTGGCACCGTGCTCGACACCACCGGCATTCGCATCTCCAACGCCATCAATTGGCAGTACGCGCCCGCCGTGACCCACGACGGAACGAACTTCCTGGTCGTCTGGCACGACTCCCGCGGTGGCAACTATGACATCTACGGTAGTCGGGTGAGCAATACCGGCACCGTACTCGACCTTGGCGGCATCCCCATCTCCACCGCCATCAACGAACAGAGCAACCCCTCGGTAAGCCATGATGGGACGAACTTCCTAGTCGTCTGGCAGGACTACCGCAGCAGCACGAACTACGACATCTACGGTGCTCGGGTGAGCGGCACCGGTACGGTGCTCGACATCAGCGGCATCCCCATCTCCACCGCCACCAACAACCAGAGTGTCCCCGCTGTGGCCAGCAACGGGACGAACTCCCTGGTCGTGTGGCAGGACACCCGCGGCGGCGGCAGCGCTGACATCTACGGCGCTCGGGTGAGCAACACTGGCACGGTGCTCAACACCAGTGGCATTCTCATTTCCAATGCTGTCAATACCCAGGAATCCCCCGCATTGGCATACAACGGGACGGAATTCATCGTCGTGTGGCAGGACTACCGCAGCGGCACGAACTATGACATCTATGGTTCCCGGGTGAGCGGTACTACGGGTGTGGTGCGTAATCCCAGCGGTATCCCCATCTTCACCGCCACCAGCGACCAGCAACTCCCTGCAGTGGCACGCGAGGGGACGAACTTCCTGGTCGTGTGGCAGGACTACCGCAGCCATGACATCTACGGTGCGCGGTTGAACAGCACCGGCACGGTCCTCGACACCGGTGGCATTCTCATCTCCACCTCCTCCACCTCCGCGTACAATCCTGCGGTGGCCCACGATGGGACGAACTTCCTGGTCGTTTGGCATGATCATAGCCACATCAACAGTCCCAACATCTACGGTGCACGGGTGAGCAGCACCGGTTCAGTGCTCGATGCCAGCAACATCTCCATTTCCAGATCCTCGAACGGCCAGTACACGCCCTCCGTGGCCCACGATGGGACGAACTTCCTGGTCGTGTGGCAGGACTTCCGCGGCGGCAACTCCGCGATCTACGGTGCGCGGGTGGACGAGACAGGTACGGTGGTGCACGACACCAGCGGCATTCCTATTGCCACCGGCGGCAACAAATATCGCCCCGTAGTGACTCACGGGGGGACTGACTTCCTGGTTGTCTGGTATGAATACCACGACAACGCTGACATCTACGGTGCTCGGGTGAGCAGCGACGGCACGGTGCTCGACACCAGCGGCATTCCCATCTCTACCGCCATCAACGCCCAGAGCAGCCCCGTCGTGGCCCATGACGGGGCGAACTTCCTGGTCGCATGGCAGGACTACCGCAGTGGCAACGCTGACATCTACGGTGCTCGGGTGAGCAGCGACGGCACAGTGCTCGATACCAGCGGTATACCCATCTCTACCGCCACCAACAGTCAGTACAGCCCCGTCTTGGCCTTCAACCAGAACTTCCTGGTTGTATGGCAGGACTACCGCAGTGGTGGCAATGCTGACATCTACGGTGCGCGGGTGAGCAGCAACGGCACACTGCTCGATACCAGTGGCATTCTCATTTCCAGCACCGCCAATTCCAAGGAGCATCCTTCGGTTGCACACAACGGAACGAACTTCCTGGTCGTGTGGACTGAATACCGCAGCAGCACTTACCAGGACATCTATGGGGCGCGGGTGACCAGCGCCGGCACGCTGCTCGACACCAGCGGTATTTCCATCTCTGCCGCCACCAACAGTCAGCACAACCCCGTCGTGGCCCACGATGGGGCGAACTTCCTGGTCGTGTGGCAGGACTACCGCAGCGGTACTGGATTCTCTGACATCTACGGTGCGCGGGTAAACGAACTGGGCAAGGTGCTCGACACCAGCGGTATTGCCATCTCCACCGAGCCGGAGGCTGAAGTCGAGCCCACGGTAACCGCCATGGGAGGGGAATATTCGCTCGTCGTCTATCGCCGTTCCAATCCTTCGCCAAGCACCAACAGCGAGCGAGTGATGGCACGACTGATCTCTCCCTGACAGCATGGCGCGGTAGGCTCCATTCCTGACTACCGCCCCCTGCTCAGATGAAGACATATCTCGCGGGCCTGCTGGAGCAGTAACGGTCGGCGCCGAAGGACGAGCTGTTGACCCAGCTCGCCCCCTGGGAGCCATGCCGGGCCATCCACGTGAATGGCCCGGCACGTCTTCCCATTCGCTTCGAGCCGGGCAAGCGAGCCGCCGTACCAGCCTGATACAAGGGGGCAAGCTCAGGCATTCCATTTCCGGAAAAATCGAATATGGATTCACGGAGAGCCCTCGACGTGTTGTGTCCGCCAATGCGACACTCCGAATCCGGTGCTGCTTCACCAGACTTCGAACACGGCCTGGCCATTGTCATTGGCATCAATGCCTACGCCCATGGCATCCCCCCCCTCTTCAATGCCGTCCGGGATGCCAATGCCGTCGCGGACACGCTGGAAGACCAAGGATTCGAGGTGCTCCGCCTTCTCGATGAGGAGGCCTCCATGGCTTCCCTCTCCGAGCTTCTGACCCAGCACCTTCCCTCCCTGCAGCCTCCCCCGGATAGGCTCCTCATCTACTTCGCTGGACACGGGCTGGCGCACACCGACGACCAGCACCGCCTCTCCGGCTTCCTGCTGCCCGCCGACACCCGCCGCGACGATCCCTCCTCCTACTGGCCCATGGCCTCGCTCCGGCAGGCCCTGCGCGCTCTCTCCTGCCGCCATCTGCTGCTCATCCTCGACTGCTGCTTCGCGGGCGCTTTTCCCCACTCCACGTCGCGCGACCTTCGCCCACCCGACTCTCCCGCGCCTCTCTTCCTCGAGCGCTTCCTCCACTTCTCCTCCCGCCGCTCCTTCCAACTCCTCGTCTCCACGGCCTACGACGAGCTGGCCTCCGACAGGCTCCTGTCCAAACCCTCCCAGGAGTCCCTCGGTGATGGGCGCCACTCGCCCTTCGCTCTGGCGTTGCTTCAAGCCCTCCAGTCCCCCTCACCCGCGGACACCAATCAAGACGGCCTGCTCACCGCATCCGAGCTTCTCCACCTTCTTGCGCGACAGACTGGTCGACCTGCTGCCCTCTCATCACCAGCAGACACCCGCGCTCTGGCCCCTGGAATGGCACGACAGTGGCGAGTTCCTCTTCCACCTCTCGGAGTCCTTCCCCTCGCTGCCTCTGGCGGCCCCCCTCTCCCAACGCTCCAATCCCTACCTGGGCCTCCGTCCTTTTTCCTCGGCCCACCGCCACCTCTTCTTCGGCCGCGAGCGCTTTGTCGACTCGCTGCTCGAGCACCTGTGCGCCCACCCCTTGCTGCTGCTGTGCGGCCCCTCCGGTGCCGGCAAGTCCAGCACCGTCCACGCCGGTCTCCTGCCCCGGCTGAGCGACGACCCGACCTGGCGTGTTCCTCCCTCCCTGCGCCCTTCCGCCCAGCCTCTCCACGCGCTCTCCGCCTGGCTCGCCTCGCTGGAACCCGGCCACCCCGTGCCCTCGGCCACGAGCCTCGTCTCCCAACCCCATGCCGCCGCCGAGTGCGTCCTCTCCTTTCTCACCCGACACGGCGACCTCTCGCTCCTCCTCGTCGTCGATCCCCTCGAGGAACTCGTCACCACTTGCCTCGACGACGCCCCGCGCCAGTCATTTCTGCGGGCCCTGAGCGGCCTGCTCCAGCTCTCCCACCCCCGGCTGCGCCTGCTGTGGCTGCTGCGCTCGGACTTCGAGCCCCACTTCCTCGCCCTGCTGCGACCCTCCGGACTGTCCTCCGAGCAATGGCAAGGAAACCGCCGTCCCCTGCCCCCCATGAACCGGGACGAGCTGCGCCGCTGCATCGAGAGGCCCGCGGAGGCATGTGTCCTCTTCTTCGAACCGGGGCTCATCGAGCACCTGTTGGATGACGTCGAGCAGATGCCGGGAGCGTTGCCACTGCTCTCGGTGGCCCTCAGCGAGCTGTTCGACGGATACCTCGCCAGTGGCCGGGGCGACCGCACCCTCTCCTTCGAGGACTACCGGCACATTGGGGGCGGCATCGCGGGCGCGCTCCAGCGCCGAGCCGAGCTCGTCTTCTCCGGAGCACCCCCGCCCCCGTCCGACGAACGACCCGCCATACCGGCCCTCCGTCCCGGGGAACTTCCCGCCTTCCAACAAACCCTGCGCAACGTGCTGCTGCGCATGGTGTCCCTCGAGGGAGGCGAACTGGCGCGCCGCAGGGTCCCTCGCGCCGAGCTGGACTACAGCCTCCCGGAGGAGAATGCCCGCGTCCGGCGGGCCCTGCGCACGCTGGAAACCTGCCGCCTGGTGGTGGCCAGCGACGACGGTGGCCCGTGCGTCGAGCCTGCCCACGATGCACTCCTGTCCGCCTGGCCGCGGCTCCACGATTGGGCCCGCCAGGCGAGCCGCGAGATGCTTTTGCTGCGCCGTGTCTCCCACGCTGCATCCGAGTGGCACCGCCACCGCCACAGCAACGACTTCCTGTGGGCGGATGGACGCCTCGAGCAACTGGGCCTCGCGCCGGCAACCCTACGCCGCACGGATGTACCCCTGGCCCTGTCCACCGTGTCACCTGGGAGCCAGCCCACCGCGACCCTGGGCTTCAACGCCGCGGAGAGTGGCTTCCTCCGGGCCAGTGCAAAGCGACGGCGTTTCCTACGCACCCGTCGCGGCGTGCTCGCCCTCACGTTGGCCATGATGCTCGTCGCGCTCACGGTGGCCGCCCTCGTCCAGGCCGACAAAGCCAACTTCAATGCCAGAGAGGCCCAACTCCAGCAGCGCGCCGCCGAGGCTCAGCGCTGAAGAGGCGCGCAAGCAGAAGGAGGCCGCCGAGGCGAGCTCCATCGAGGCCCAGAAGCAGCAGCGAATCGCCGGCATCAACGCCCGTGAAGCCCAGTGGCAGCAAGAATCAGCCGAGGCCAACCTCGAGGAGGCCCGCAGGCAACAGGAAGCCGCCGATGCCAACGCCAGGGAGGCCCAGCGGCAGCAGAAAGCCGCCGAAGCCCATGCCAAGGAAGCTCAACGACAACAACAACTCGCTGACACAAACGCCAAGGAGGCCCTGACGCAGAGGAACATCTCCGAGGCCAACGCCAGGGAGGCCCAGCGGCAGCAGGAAGCCGCTGAAGCCAATGCCAGGGAGGCTCGGAGACAGCAGCAACTCGCTGATGCCAACGCCAGGGAGGCCCTGACGCAGAGGAATACTTCCGAGGCCAACGCCGCGGAGGCTCGCAAGCAACAGCAAGCCGCCGAGACCAATGCCAGGGAGGCGCAAAGACAGCAGCAGCTCGCCGACACCAACGCATGGGAAGCTCGCAAACAGCAGGAATCCGCCGAGACCAACTTCAGGGAGGCTCGGAAACAACAGGAAACCGCCGATGCGAGCGCCAGAGAGGCCCAGAGACAAAGGGGGGCCGCCGAAACCAACCTCAGGGAGGCGCGGAGACAGCAACAGCTCGCCGACATCAATGCCAGGGAAGCCCTTGCCCAGAGGAATGCCGCTGAAGCCAACGCCAGGGAGGCGCGCGAGCAACAGGAAGCAGCTACCGCCAGCGCCAAGGAAGCTCAGGAACAAAGGGATCTGGTCCTGGCCAGCGCGCTGGTCAAACAAATAGACAGACTCGTTGAGGAGGATCCCACCAAGGCACTGCTGGTGCTACTCGAGGCAAACAATCAGCTCGAATCTCCGAGCAGTCCATGGCACCAGGTTGCCCTGGCTATCAGCCAACACGCCATCAGCAGCGCCATCTTATCCGGACATAGGGACACTGTATACAGAGCCCACTCCAGCCCCGACGGCTCCCTCGTCGTCACTGCCTCTGCGGATAAGACCGCTCGCATCTGGCGCACCGACGGCACGGGGCAGCCTCTCATCCTCTCGGGCCATACCGGAACAGTGAATTCCGCCACCTTCAGCCCCGATGGCGCCCTCGTCGTCACTGCATCCGTAGACAAGACGGCTCGCATCTGGCGCACCGACGGCACGGGGCAGCCTCTCATCCTCTCGGGCCATAGGGATGAAGTGACTTCCGCCACATTCAGCCCCGATGGCTCCCTCGTCCTCACCGCCTCTTTGGACAAGACCGCCCGCATGTGGCGCACCGACGGCACGGGGCAGCCTCTCATCCTCTCGGGCCACAAAAAGGAGTGCGTTCCGCCACCTTCAGCCCCGATGGCGCCCTCGTCGTCACTGCATCCGCGGACAAGACGGCTCGCATCTGGCGCACCGACGGTACGGGGCAACCTCTCATCCTCTCGGGCCATAAAGATGAAGTGACTTCCGCCATCTTCAGCCCCGATGGTTCCCTCGTCCTCACCGCCTCTGTGGACAACACCGCCCGCGTCTGGCGCACCGACGGTACGCGGCAACCTCGCATCCTCTCAGGCCATACAGATACAGTCACTTCCGCCACCTTCAGCCCCGATGGCTCCCTCGTCCTCACGGCCTCCGTGGATAAAACCGCTCGCATCTGGCACACCGGCGGCAAGGAGGAGCCCCTCATCCTTTCAGGCCATGATGATGAAGTGAGCTCCGCCACCTTCAGCCCCGATGGCTCCTTCGTCCTCACTGCCTCTTGGGATGGAACCGCTCGCATCTGGCGCACCGACGACTCGGAGCAGCCTCGCATCCTCTCAGGCCATACCAACGCCGTGTACTACACCACCTTCAGCCCCGATAGCTCCTTCGTCCTCACTGCATCTTTGGATGGAACCGCTCGCATCTGGCGCACCGATGGCACAGGGAGGTTTCTCATCCTCTCAGGCCATACCAACGCAGCGTACTACACCACCTTCAGCCCCGATGGCGCCCGCGTTTTCATGGCCCATTTCGACGGAACTGCTCGCATCTGGCGCACCGACGGGACAGGGGAGCCTCTCATCCTCTCAAGCGAGACCGATACAATAACTTCCGCCGCCTTCAGCCCCGATGGCTCCCTCATCCTCACGGCCTCTTTGGATGGAACCGTTCGCATCTGGCACACCGACGGTACGGGGGAGCCGCTCATCCTCTCAGGCCATGATGATGCAGTGAATTCCGCCACCTTCAGCCCCGATGGCTCCCTCGTCCTCACTGCTTCCGCGGATAAAACCGCTCGCATCTGGCACACTGACGGTACGGGGGAGCCGCTCATCCTCTCAGGCCATGATGATGAAGTGAGTTCCGCCACCTTCAGTTCCGACGGCTCCCTCGTCCTCACTGCCTCTTGGGACAAGACGGCTCGCATCTGGCGCACCGACGGTACGGGGGAACCGCTCATCCTCTCAGGCCATAAAAAAGGAGTGAATTCCGCCGCCTTCAGCCCCGATGGCTCCCTCGCCCTCACGGCCTCTTGGGACAAGACGGCTCGCATCTGGCGCACCGACGGTACGGGGCGGCCGCTCATCCTCTCAGGCCATAACGATGAAGTGAATTCCGCCACCTTCAGCCCTGACGGCACCCTCGTCCTCACTGCCTCTGCGGATAACACCGCTCGCATCTGGCGCACCGACAACACGAAGGTGCTTTTCATCCTCGCAGGCCATACCGGGAAAGTGGACTCTGCCACCTTCAGCCCCGACGGCTTACTCGTCCTCACTGCCTCTGCGGATGACACCGCTCGCATCTGGCATGTGGATGAACAGCTTCGCCCCCTCATTCTGCAACAGGTAGGACGTGCATCATTCCTTCCAGATGGCTCGGGCATCGTTGCCTTGAGCCATCATGGACTGGTTGATATCTGGCCTACAGACCCCCGCCTGCTGCTCACATCTTTCTTGAATGCCACTACAGCGTGCCTCTCTACCAACGAACGCGTGAGTTACCTCTTCGAATCTCCTGAGGCGGCACGTCAAGGCCATGAACGTTGCGAGCAATCCCATGGCCGGCTTCCCTGACCCCCTTGCAGGCGCCTCTCCACGCGTGAAGACGTATGAGGTGCACGTGCCCTTCTTTCTTCATTCTTGGGGAGGAAACCTGTTCCGGTGCCGCCTCAGGAGTTCTGGAGCCGGCGGATGAGCCACTGGACGGCGGATGCGCTGTCCATCGATGGCCTTCAGTTGCTGGCCCAGTGGTGAAGCGAGGCTGAGGCGGGGATTCATCCTGATGCGAAGGTCCTCATCCAGGGTGAGATAACCCCGTTCGAAGGCACGGTCATGCATGACGCAAAGGCACAAGCCATTGGCTGGGTTGAGCCGGTTCTGCTCGTCCTCGGACCAGGCCACGATATGACCCGCCACCAGGAAATCCGGATGGGAGATGCCACACATGGCACAGGCCATTCCGTAGTTGGCCTTGACCTTCGCGGCGAATATCTCGTGATGGCGACGCCGCTTCGTGGCCGTCAGTACATTGGAGGCTGAGTAATCTGCTTGCTCCCCGTCGCGCACCTCGCCCAAGACATCCGTGTATTCGGCTTGAAGATAGGGAACTCCAAGCCAATCGGCGATGGGGTCATGCTTTGATTCAAAGTCTTGGATTCGCTCTTCCGTCACGAGGATGGAGCCCGGGACTTCGTAGTTGGGCTTGTAACCCAGTTTCGTCACGAGGTCGGCTTTGGGAATGCTGAGCCTCCGGATATTGCGCAGGAAGTAGATGAGCTCCCAGGACTTCTCCTGCCTCACCGGCCAGAGAGCATCTCCGAGCGCCTTGTTCTCCACCTTGCAAGTGACCTGTGAGTAATGGGTGAAGCGCCTGGTGCCCTCTTCAGAGAGGAGGACGATGTCGCCGGGCTGCATGGCCTTGAAAGCGGAACGGAGGGTGACGGTCATGGCCCAACAGCGAATGCCTTCCATTCCGGCTCTCGATTGGATTTCCGCAAGAACTTCGCCGGAGAGATGAGTAGCCAGATGATTGGGGTCCACCTCCTTTTCGATCGAGGTCTCCAGATTCTTTCGGGTTGCCGGAACGAGATACAGGGACACGAATGCTCCGCACGGAATGCATACTGCCGACCAAGGGGGGTTGGCCGGCCCGTACAGGAGCCGGGAGGAGGTCCGTATACCAGTCCTCTCAAGGTGGTCCCACCACAGGGGACCTGAAAAGACGGGTCTCGTCGGGTTCAGACACCTAAGGCTCCACGGCGCTCACCCGTGTCAAACCACCCTCGCCAGCCCCACGGGCGAGCACACCTCGCCGCCGGAATGGCTCAGGCCCGTGCGGCGAACTCCCCTCCGCCGTATGTCATGCCCATCTCCGAGGAGGACCCATGGCCGCCCCCAACGAACCCACATTCCTCGAAATCTCCGAGACGGTCCGCCGGCTCGAGGAGCTGCTGGACCGCGTCCCGGATCCGCTCGCCCGCGACATCCGCCAGAAGATTTCCCACCTGCGCGCCTTGCTGCTCGAACAGCGCTCGCCCAACCTCGTCCTCGTGGGCCGCCGCGGCGCCGGCAAGTCCTCCCTCATCAACGCCTTCTTCGGCGCCCGCGTCGCCGAGGTCGGCCACGTCACCGCCCAGACCGGCCAGGGCCGCTGGTTCGACGTCCGGGGCGAAGCTCGGCACCCTCTCCATCCTCGACACCCGCGGCCTCCAGGAGGGCTCCCGCCCCGAGGAGGCCGATGCCGCCGACACGCCCCTCGACTCCATCCTCGCCGAGGTCCGCCGCAAGGCCCCCGACGCCCTCCTCTTCCTCATCAAGGCCTCCGAGGTCGACGCCGCCATCGACGCCGACCTCGACGTCCTCACGCAGATCGCCTCCGCCGTCGAGCAGGCCCACGGCGTGCGCCCTCCCCTCATCGGCGTCGCCACCCACTGCGATCTGCTCGAGCCCAAGCGCGCCGATCTCCACCTCCCCGAGTCGCAGGACCCCGCCGAGCTCCAGGAGAAGCTCCGCCACGTCGAGGCCGTCGAGCGTCAGCTCCGGGAGAAGCTCCGCTCCCGCCCCGAGCTGCGCGGCGAGCTCGTCTCCGTCCTCGGCGTCTCCACCTATCTGTCCTGGCGCCCGGATGGGAGCATCCGCTCGGACGAGCGATGGAGGCTGGGCGAGCTCGCCCAGGTGCTCTTTCGCGAGCTGCCCGAGCAGGGCCGGCTCGTCCTCGCCCGCGTGACGCGCGTGCGCACCCTCCAGGAGGAGCTCGCCACCACCCTCACCCGCGCCATGGCCTCGCTCTGCATGGGCGTCGCCGTCGTCCCCATCCCCGTCGCCGACATCATCCCCATCACCTCCGCCCAGCTCAGCCTCATCGCCGGCATCGGGTGGATCTCCGGCCGCCAGTTGGATCTCAAGGCCTCCGGGGAGTTCCTCACCGCCCTCGGCGTCAACGTCGGCGCCGCCTTCGCCCTGCGCGAGGCCGCTCGCGCCCTCGTCAAATTCGTCTTCCCCGGCGCCGGCAATGTCGTCTCCGGCGCCGTGGCCTTCGCCGGCACCCTCGCCATCGGCACCGCCGCCCGCGCCTACTTCCTGCGCGGCGTGTCCGCCGAGGAGGCCCACCGCCTCTACCAGGCCACCCGCTCCTCCGCCGAGGCCCACCCCGAGCACGCCCTCTCCGAGGGATGAACCCCAGGACTCCGGCACCCTCACCCCGACCCTCTCCCGGTGGGCGAGGGGTGGGGTTTTCACGCTCCATCCAGGGGGCCGTCTGACGCTCCGGGGGGTTGGTTGCCCGGTCTCCCTCCCCCTTCAATTTAGAGAGTGAGTGCTCACTTTCTTTTTGAACTTGACGGCGCTACACTGTGCGTATGTCTGAATCATCCCCGGAGTTGGAGGCGGCGCCGCGCGTCCGGCGTACCCAGCAGGAGCGGCGGGACACCACCCGCCTCAAGCTGCTCGAGGCCACCGTCGAGTGTCTCGTGGAGCTGGGTTACGCCCGGACCACCACGCTCGCCGTGGCCCAGCGCGCCGGCATCTCCCACGGGGCCCTCTTCAAACATTTCCCCACCAAGGCCGGGCTGCTCGGCGCCGCCGTCGAGCACCTCTTTCCCCGCCTCATCACCGAGTACCGCTCCACCGTCGACGCCACCGTCCCCTCCCCGGGGGACCGCGTCGCCCAGGCCATCGAGCGGCTGTGGTCCATCTACCAGCGCCCCGAGCTCCTCGCCGCCATCGAGCTGTACGTCGCCGCGCGCACCGATGCGGAGCTCGCCTCCGCCCTGAGCTCCGTGGACCCGCCCCACCGCCGCCACCTCCACCGCGTCGCTCGCGAGCTCTTCCCCGACGTCGCCGCCACCCACCCCGGCTTCGACGCCATCATCGAGCTCATCCTCAACGCCATTCAGGGCGCCGCCGTCGGTGGCGTCGCCCTCCCCGCCAATCCCGATCACCGGCAGATGCTCGCGCTGCTCGTCCAGCTCGCCCGCAGCGCCTTCTCCGCTCCACCCCACCCCTAGGGAGCCGCACCATGGCCGACCTTCAGTCCCTGGACCCTACCCAGCTCGCCACGCCGGCGTTCATCCTGCTCATGGCCGTGGAGGCCTTCTGGCTCGCCCGGCACCGCGACGAGGGCAACGTGGGCTACGCCGCCAAGGACACCGCGGCCAGCCTCACCATGGGCACCGTCTACTCCCTCATCTACATGGGCTGGAAGGGCGTGGAGTATGCCTTCTACTCCGTCCTCTACGAGGCCACGCCGCTGAGGCTCGGCAACGGGCTCTTCGCCTGGGTGCTGCTCTTCTTCGCCGAGGACCTCTGCTACTACTGGTTCCACCGCGTCCATCACGAGTCCCGCTTCTTCTGGGCCTCGCACGTGGTGCACCACTCCAGCCAGCACTACAACCTCTCCACCGCCCTGCGCCAGACGTGGACGCCCATGACGGGCCTGCTCTTCTGGGCGCCGCTGCCGCTGCTCGGCTTCCATCCGGCCATGGTGCTCACCGCCCATGCCATCAGCCTGCTCTACCAGTTCTGGATCCACACCGAGGCCATCGGCCGCATGGGGCCGCTCGAGTGGGTGCTCAACACGCCCTCCCACCACCGCGTGCACCACGGCGCCAACCCGCGCTACCTGGATCGCAACTACGCCGGCATCCTCATCATCTGGGATCGGCTCTTCGGCACCTTCCAGGCCGAGGACGAGCGCCCCGTCTACGGCCTCACCAAGAACCTCCGGACGTACAACCCGCTGCGCATCGCCTTCCACGAGTACGCCGCCATCCTCCGTGACGTGCGGCGTCCCCATCCGCTGCGCGTGCGGCTGGGGCTCGTGTTCCGGGGCCCCGCCTGGCAGCCCCCGGCGGCCTCAGTCCCGGCAGCAGGCGATGGCGCCGTCCTGGGAGCGGAAGAAGGCGGTCGTCAGCTCCCGTCCCACCCTCGCGCATAGCACCTCGTAGGTCCGCCGCCGCGCGCCGCCCACGCGCACGGACTCGCGGCCCAGCGACTCCGGGTGACGGATGAACACGTTGTAGCCCAGGATGCAGCCGTCCGAGCGCAGCACGGTGATGCCATCCGTCGCCATCATCCCGCGCAGGAGCTGCGCCGCCGAGGCTCACCGCCGCCGCCGCTTCCGCCTCCCGCGACTCGTGGTAGCGCATCACCCGCGCCACCATGTCCAGCGGCTCCTCCAACAAGACGCCGTCCACGAACAGCGGCGAGCCCTCGCTCTTCTTGGGCAACACCGCCACCAGCGTGCCGTGCGAGGCCTGCAGCGCCTCGAAGAGCACCCGCCGGTAGAAGTCCCGCGTGTGGCCGCGCGCCGGCTCCAGCACGTCCGCCGTCAGCCCCAGCGCCAGCTCGTCCATGGCCACCGTGGGCAGCATCGCCTCCATCCGCGCGCCCGACAGGAAGACGTGCCGGTAGAGGCCGCCCATGCCCCTCAGCTCGATGACGTTCTCCGCCAGCTGCAGCACGCCCACCATCCGCAGCGAGCGCTCTCCGGCCCGCCGCATCCGCTCCAGCGGCGTCTCCACCAGCGGGAAGGGCTCCGTCCGGAACACCCCGTAGGCGAAGCCCTCCGGCACCAGCAGCACGTACAGCGACCACCACCGCCCCTGGCCCAGGGGCGCGCACTGCTTGAGCGCCCGTTGAATCGTCTCCCGGGACCGGGGGCCCTTGCCGATCGCGATCGGCTCCGTCCCGCCCAGCACCCGCAGCATCCCCTCCAGGTCGTCCCCCAGGAACGCCACCGGGAAGAGCGGCTCGCCCTCCTCTCGGTAGCGCGACAGCGTCACGAGGAGCTCGCTGAGGGGGTCCGCCACGTCCGTGGGACTCAGCCCCGTCTCATGGAGGAATGAACCAACCGCGTCCGACAGCATGTGCCGGAAGGACAGGACCGGGGACTCGCCCGGAGCCAAAGTGCTCATGGACGCCCACACTGTAGCAGCACCGGGGGGTTTTGACCGATTGCTGGAATCCAAGAAAACAGTGACAATAGGGCTGCAAAGGGCTGTTCGGCCTGCAAGGACCTCTCCCCCCGAGGTAGACGTGAGCAATCAGAGCGCGATCGCGGTGTTGGTCGATGGTGGTTCACCTGGCGTTCTGCCTGGCAGGGCGATCGAAGTGGATGCCGGCGTGGCACTGCCCGTGGCCTTCGGGGGCCTGCGGAAGATCCTCCGGGCGTGTGAGGACGCGGCGCCCGAGGCCGTGCGGCCCCTGGCGCTCCAGCGTCCCGCCGAGTGGAACCGCCTCTTCCCCGGCTCCATCCAGGGCGCGCCGGATCTGACGGACCTGGCCCTCACGCCGTCCGAGCGCCGGCTGCACCGCGAGTCCGAGCAGATGTTCTGGGTGCTCAACCTGGCGGCGCGCGCCATCGTGGAGACGCTGCGGGTGAGCGGACGGCCCCTCGTCGTCCACGGCGCGGGTGAGTGCGATCTCGTCAGCCTGCGCGCGGTGATGCGGGCCGCCGAGTGGGGCCGGTTGGAGCAATTGGAGGGCCGCATCCTGCTCACCGGCTGGAACGGGCGCCGGCCGCACTACGCCGCCTCCTTCGAGACGCGGCGGCGGGACTTCCTCGGCTCGCTGTGCGAGCGCATGCGCACCACGGCCCCCGGCGGCGGCGTGGGCCCCGTGTCCGGCCGGGCCCTGGAGCCGGCCGTGGACCTGGAGGGCCGCTACCTGGGCGCGGTGGTGGACGACGACGCGTCGCTCGAGCACCGCATCGCCGCGGCCGTGCTCGCCATCCGGAGCTGCTTCTTCACCACCAACTACGAGGGCGCCATGCTCGCCGCCGAGCGCGGGCTGGCGCTGCTCGACGCCGCGGGGGCGGGGCTCTCCCCCTCGCGCGTGGCCGAGGGCTGGGACGCGCTGGACACCGGCTTCTCCACGCCGGCCATCGAGATCGACAAGAGCAGCCTGGGGGACGCGGAGGAACTGCGCGTGCTCTTCGAGCGGAGCATCGGCGTGGTGCACGTCTTCACCGGCCAGCACGACGAGGCGCTGGAGGCCTTCGGGCGGGGCCTGGAGCGCCGGGCGCCGCCGGAGCGGCTGGCCCACCTGCGCATGTTCCGCGCCCTCACCCGCACCAAGCGCCTGGCGCAGCTCCCGGATGCGCGCGCCGAGGTGGAGGCGGGGATCGCGCTGATGGAGGGGCTCGACACGCCGCTGCGCAAGCTCCACGAGGCCTGGCTGCGCAATGTCTACGCGCTCACGTACTTCCTGGAGAAGAAGCTCCCCCTGGCGCAGGAGCAGGAGAAGCTGGCCATGCGCTGCGTGGGAGACCTGCACGACGCGAGCGCCACGCACCTGAAGATCAACCTCATCTCCAACGCCAGCTACCTGCAGGAGACGGCGAGGAACTTCCCGGAGTCCATCGCCATCTGGCGGCGCTTCGAGAAGATCAGCGCCAACTGGGGAGCCAACTTCGCCAAGCACCACCGCTACCGGCTGGCGGCGCTGCAGATGGCCAACGGGGAGCGCGAGGCCGCCGTGGCCAGCTACACCAAGGCCTTCACGTGCGCCGGGGAGCTGGGAGACCCCCTGCACCAGCAGGTGATCGCCGCGGACCTGGGGCTGAACCTGCTGGGCACGGAGCCCGGGACGGCGGCGCAGTGGTTCTCGCGGGCGGCGGAGCAGGCGCGCGTCATTGGAGATCCGCTCCGGGCGGCGCAGAGCCTGGCGGGACAGGCGCTGGCCGAGGGAAGCCACGACTGGACGGAGGCGCTGCGCTGCGCCCAGGCGAGCACCACCACCCCCGCGGAGACGGAGCCGCTGGTGCAGGCGCTCTCGCGCGGTGACGCCGAGGCCGTGCGCAAGGCCCTGCCCCGCGCGCGCAGCAAGCTCAACCGCCCGTTCGACGCGGTGAACCTCTACTGAGCAGGTAGGCAAGAGCTCCTGTTCACGTTCACAGGAGGGGGCCGGGAGGGACATTGACGCCGGATATATGCATGGATATGTATATGCACCGCCATGCATCTCGATGCCTTCCAGAGTCTGGCGGACCCCACCCGGCGACGCATCGTCGAGACGTTGCGGAGCGGTGAACTGCAGGTGGGCGAGATCGTCCAGCAGGCGGGAATCCACCAGTCCGGTGTCTCGCGTCATCTCCGCATCCTCCACGAGTCGGGGTTCGTCTCGGTGCGGCCGGACGGCCAGCGCCGGCTCTATTCCCTCAAACCCGAGCCATTCCAAGAGGCTCGATGCGTGGCTCTCGCAGTACCGGGGCCTGTGGGAGGCACGTCTGGACAGGCTGGATGCGGCCCTGAAGCAACGACAGAAGAACCCGAAAACAGCGAGCCGGAGCAAGACAGATGAGTGAAGCCAAGAAGCTGGTCCTGGAGCGGACGTACCGCGCGAGCGTGCAGGAGCTGTGGGAGCTGTGGACCACCAAGGAAGGCTTCGAATCCTGGTGGGGACCGGAGGGCTTCCGTGTGGAGGTCCATGAAATCGACGCTCGCCTCGGCGGCACCCTGCGCTACGACATGATCGCCCACGCGCCCGAGGTCATCCAAGAGATGAAGAAGCAGGGAGAGCCCCTCTCCCACGCGACCCGCGGCACGTTCTCGGAGCTCGAGGTCCATCAGCGTCTCACGCTCACCCACGTGATCGACTTCATCCCCGGGGTGAAGCCCTACGAGAGCACCATGGTGATGGAGCTGTTCCCGTCCGGGAACAGCGTCCGCATGGTCGTGACCCTGAGCCCCATGCACAACCCCGAGTTCACCCAGATGCAGCTGGAGGGTTTCACCAGCCAGCTCACCAAGCTCGACAAGCGGTTCGGGGCCGGGGTCAGCGCGCCCGCTCGAGACCGCTGAGCCAGAGGAAGAGACCGGTGAGGAAGAGGCCCGCCGGAGTTTCCTCCACAACCGCTCCATGAGAGAACGAGGGCGTGAGTCCGTCGGAGACAGTGGTCCACGAGGCCGACTCGCCCTTCGGGCCCGTGTACGTGGTGGACGTGGGCGACCAGCGCACGCTCCGCTTCGACAGCCCCGAGGGGACGCTCCAGAGCTCCATCCTCAAGAGCGATCCCTTCGCCGTCCCCACCAGCTACGTGCGCGTGGCCACCGCCGGGCTCGCGCTCACCGAGGGCCGCTCGCGCGTGCTGGTGGTGGGCCTGGGCGGAGGGGCGTTTCCCATGCTGATGCACCGGATCCTGCCCCGCCGCTCCCGCGTGGACGTGGTGGAGATCAACCCCGTGGTCGTCGACGTGGCCCGGCGCTTCTTCAGCGTCCGCGAGGACGCCCGGCTCCACATCACGGTGGAGGACGGAGCCCACTTCATGGCGCGGCAGGGGCCCCGCTACGATTTCATCCTCCTGGATGCCTTCTGGGACCATGGGACGCCGGACCACTTGAAGGAATCACTCTTCTTCGAGGACGTCCGGCGCAGGCTCGAGCCCGGGGGCGTCGCGGTGCTCAACATCGCGCTGGAGGAGCAGTGGAGCGTGGAGTCGCGAATCGCGACCTTCGCCAGGGCCTTCGAGGACTGCGCGATGCTGCGCGGCGCCTCCCGCTACAGCAACCTCATCCTGGTGGGCACCCAGGCGCCGTTGCCCCCCGAAGCCCTGTTCTGGCAGCAGCTCTGGCGGCTCGCACGCGAGCTGGAGTTCCCCGTGCTGATGGAGAGCGTGATGACCTTCGAGCGGGTCAAGACACCTCCATAGAGGCCAGTTTCACGCAGGGCTCCCCCGGGGCATCATGCGCGGCCATGACCTTCAGTTCCCCGGTTCATGCCCAGGCGAGTGTCGTGGCAACGGCGCTCCTGTTGCTGACGGCGTGCGCAACGGATGGAGCGGGGCCAGCCCAGGCCATTTCCACCGAAGTTCCCCGCGGCAGCATCCAGGTCCACCTGGACACAGGAGAGGGCACACCCCGCCCCTTCAGCCCTCCACGGAGGCCCCCCTGGAGGTGAGCCAGGCGCAGTTCGACGCGGCCATGGCCCGGCTGGTGGCGGAGTTGGAGCCGCCCGCCCCTCGCCGTCCGCGGCTGGCGCTCCTCACCTGCGGCCAACCCGGTCAGGAGGATGACGGCACGGCGTTGACACGGGGCTATCACCACTGGTGCGAGCGCCGGGGCTCTCCGGGCGACTGCCTCTCCCTGCCAGGCAACGGGCTCGCCATGGGGGCCGAGGCCAGGCGCACGCTGGCGCTGACCATCGCCCTGGGCTCGGTCTGGGACGGCTCGGTGGAGGTGTGGGCCAGCATGGTGGACCCGGTGGCGCTGCAGTCCATGGTGATGTCCGCCATGGCGGGCTACCTGGCCATGCTCGCATTTCCCAATCCCGTGACGCAGGCGGCCGCCGTTTCCTTCGGCTGATTCATGGTGGCCTACCTGGGAGTGGACACGGTGTGGAGCCTGCTGCGGGGCTGGAGACAACTGGAGCTGGAAACGCAACAGGCACGCACCTTCTCCGAGGTCCGCGAGGCGGGTGAGCGCTTCGGTCGGGTGATGGGGGCACAGGTGGGACGCCTGCTGGTGATGCTGGCGACGGCCACCCTCGGCTCGACGACGAACCTGCTCATGAAGGGGCCAGGGCTGCCGGGCTACGCGCAGGCAACCAGCATGGCCAGGACTCAACTGGGTCTGGGACTGTCGGCGGTGGGTCAGGTGCGGCAGGTACTGGTGGGCCAGGGCCGCTTCACCCTGACGCTGGCTCCGGGTGCTCTCGCCATGGCTTCCCAGGGGACGCACGGTGGCAGAGACGCTCCGAGTACGTACCGCCTACCGGTCATCGAATCATGGCGCAAACCGAGGTTCACCGAGGATGGGAAGATCCTGCCCTACAAGGACACGAGGAACCCGCCCAAGCCCATTACGAACCTGGGCCGTAACCGGGCCGGACAAACCATCACGGATGGCAAGAACAATGTCCGATTCGACAAGGATGGATTCGCGGAGTTCGACACAAAATTCGAGACCATTCTGGATGACATCCACATCGGCAGTGGCCGCTCTGAACAGCACATGCGAGCAGCCAACAGAAGGCTCTTCGATGCAATCAAGTCAAATCCTGGTCTGGCAGAGGATCTCGGGTTGCGCAAAACAACCATCGAGCAACTCTTGACGCTGGACAGAGCGCCGAGAGGATACATCTGGCACCATCATCAAGATGTAGGCAGGATGCAACTCGTACAAGAGGAAGCGCACATCCTCTCACGCCCCCACACGGGAGGCATGGCGATTTGGGGCGGAGGACATTGATGACGGCACTGCAATGGATACCCTATGTCTGGGACGAACCCCACCCAGCCACGTCTCAAGAGATCGCGCAACTCGAGCACCGGTTGGGTGCCACTTTTCCCAAGACCTACAAGGAGGTGGCTGCTCAGTATCAGGGAATGACTCCCCATCCCGCTGTCTTCAACGTTGGCAACGGCACCAACGTCATCAATGTACTCCTGACGATCATCGAAGACACTGAGTGGCGCACATACTCCATCATGCGTGCATACGAGGCAGTGAAGCCCCATGTCCCCAAGGAAATCTACCCGTTCGCCAGCACCCCGGGTGGCGAGTACTTGTGCTTCGACTACAGAGAATCACCGGAAGAACCCAGGATCATCCTGGTCACCGTGGAGATGTTCATCTCCCCCGTAGCGGACAGCTTCACGGACTTCATGACCCACCTGCATGACGGCCAGACCGTACGTCCATAACACTGGAGGAATGGCGATCTGGGGAGATCAATAACAGTGGCCGTTCGATGGTTGAGCTATCTCTGGCAAGAGCCTCATCCTGTGACCCCAGAAGAGATCGGCTCGCTCGAGCACGACTGGGGTGTGCGATTTCCCGAGGAATACAAGAGAATCGCCGCCATACACCAAGGCATGACTCCAGAAGCACCCGTCTTCGATGTGGACAAGGGCACCGATGTTTTCAACACCCTCTTGACGCTCCAGGAAGATGAGAGATGGCAGGCATATTCCGCGAGGCGAGCATTTGAAGCGCTGAGGCCTCATGTCCCCACTGAAATCTACCCATTCGCCGACACTCCTGGCGGCCAGTACGTATGTTTTGACTATCGAAACACGCCTGCTCAGCCCAGGGTCGTCCTGGTCACCGTCGAGATGCACGTCCACCCCATCGCGGACAACTTCTCGGAATTCCTGGCCCAGCTACACGAGTAGTGCCTCATGAAGCCGTCAAGACACCTACGTAGGCTCGGAACCGCCCTGCCCGGAACGGAGCACGCGCTCCGGCTCGAAGGCGGCCGCGATGTCGCTGCGCCCGTGCTCGAGGAGCTCGGCCACCGCGCGGCCCGTGAGCGCGCTCGTGAGGATGCCCTGCCCCGCGTGCCCGCTGGCGATCAGCACCGCCTTCGTCCCCGGGTAGCGGCCAATCAGCGGCTTGCCCCCCGGTGTCACCGAGCGCAGTCCCGCCCACGCCCTCCCGAAGCGCGCCTCGCGCAGCCTCGGCGCCAGCTTCGCCACCGTGGCTCCCAGGTGCATCAGCCCCGTCGGCGTCACGTGGCACGCGAAACCCGCGTCCTCCTCCGTGGCTCCCACGACCATCTCCCCCATGCGCCACGGCGCCAGGTACGTGGGCCCCGACACCACCCGCGTCAGCCTCACGTCCGGGTGGAAGATCGTCAGCATCTGTCCTCGCAGCGGCTTCACCGGCAGCGGCGGCAGTCCCGCGATTCCTCCCGACCACGCCCCCGCGCACACCACCAGTCTCCCCGCACGGTGCGTCTCCAGCTCCGTCCGCACCTCCACCCCACCCTCCACCTCGGCCACCGCTCGCGCACCCTCGCCCAGGCGCACCCGCACGCCCCTCCGGTGCAGGTCGTGCAACAGCGCGTTGAGGTAGGCCTCCGTGTCCACCATGAAGCCCTGCTCGGTCACGAAGGCCCCGAGGATCGGCGTGCCCTCCAGCGCGGGCTCCAGCTCCACCACGCGCGCCGCGTCCATCCACGTGCCCAGCCACTCGGGATGGTTCGCCGCCTTCTGCCCGAGCGCGTCCCGGCCCTTCGCGTCCATCGCCACCCGGAGCACGCCCTGGCCCCGGCGCAGGCTCGGGCCGTCATCCAGGGAGGCCAGCTCCTCGGCCAGTGCTCCGTGTGCCGCCCGCGTGAAGGCGAGCATGTCCGGGTCATCCAGCAGCCGCACCGAGGGAATCGCCACCCCCGCCGCCGCTCGCGAGCCCTGTCCTCCGGGCTCCGCCGGATCCAACACCGTCACGCGTGAGCCCATCGCCGCCAGCCGGCGTGCCACGGACAGGCCCATCACTCCGGCCCCGAGAATGATGACGTCCTGGGAAGCGCTCATCGGTCAGCCCCGCTCCTCGCTCCAACGCACCGCCTGCATCCGCATCTCACAGGTGTAGCGGCCCCGCTCGTCCTTCAGCCACAGCTCCTCCGGTGCCGGGTACATCTCCTCCACCGAGAGCTGCTCCGCCCCTCGCGACAGGTACAGCAGCAGCTCCAGCGCGAACGGGGACGCCGTGTCGATCAGGTACGGCTTGCGCTCCACCGTACTGCGCATGAACACGAAACGCGGCCAGCCGCTCGTCCGGCGCTCGCGCTCCACCGCGAGCAGCAGATCCATCCCGCTCACCTGCGAGAACAGCGTGGTCGGCAGCTCCCACCGCTCCCGCTGGTACACCGCGCCGCCCACGTGGAGCCTCGGCAGGTGCCGGCCCTGGGTGCGCAGCTTCGCGTGCAGCACCTGCGAGTGCGCCAGCGCCGCGAAGGGCGCGTACGTGTTGAAGTCGTCCAGCGGCATGTACAGCGAGAGCCGCTGCCCCTCCCCGTCCACCAGCACCGGCCCCTCGCGCGTGGGCAGCACCTTCACGTCATGTGGCTTCAGCGCGCCCTGCTCCACGTCCAGCACGTCCGAGACCGAGTACATCAGTTTCCGCCCCGGGTAGACGTAGAAGCCCTTGTTGCGCCGCCGGATGGCCAGTCCCACCAGCCCTCGCGCCGCGGGCTCGCGCTCCAGCCACTGGCCCGCCACCGACTGGTAGCGCGCCCGGTCCGGGTAGAAGGCGCTCAGCCAGCTCCACAGCATCAGGTGGTGGTGCACGCGGGCGCACATCACCTCGAAACCGTTCCCCGTCGCCGCGAGGCACACGTCCGGCAGTGCGTAGCGGCCTCCCGGCTGTGAGGTGCCCAGGAAGTCCTCCGGCAGCGTCCGGGCGCGCGACGGATCCTCGTCGAGCAGGATGGGCGGAACCGGCGCGAAGCGGCTCCCCGCCACCTGATCCGGGCGCAGCCGCACGGCGTACTCCAGGAAGTCCAGCGGGCGCTCCTCGGGGCCCAGCGCATCGCGCACCTGCTCGCGGTAGCTGCGCTGCACCCGATCCCCGTACGCCGCCGAGAGCCCCAGCGCCCCGGACAGCTTCGCCGCCATCTCCTCGCTGAAGCGCCGCCCCAGCTTCAGCCGGAACGGTGAGGACGCCTCCTCGTAGAGGATGAGCCGGTCCGAGTACACCTGCCCCTCGCCTCGCCGCGCGGGCTTGCCCGTGTACTCGGTGAAGCGCGTCTCCAGTGTCCCCAGCAGCTCCCGGCGGCGGGCCAGCCCCGCGCCCTCGAACTCGCCGCGCAGGCGCTCCAGCTCGTCCAGCCTCGACAGCCAGCGCTCCCGGGCCTCGGACGCGGGCAGCGCCGCCACCGCCTCGCGCAGGCTCGTGAAGGTGCCGAAGTCATTCGCCACGAAGGGCAGCCCCAACAGCACCAGCGCCGACTTCATCAGCGGCAGCACCAGCCGCTCCACCGTCTCCACCGGCTGGCCCAGTGCGCTCGCTGCCGCGCCCAGCGTCGGCGCTCCCGGCAATACTCCGAGCAGCCGCTCCGCCTCCGGCGACAGCGCCACTTCCAACTTCAACGGCTCGCAGCTCGCCCGACCCGCCTCCACCTTGAAGAGCGGATTGAGCCGCAGCGGCAGGTGCCGGCGGACCTCGCGCTCCCGGGCCACGGCCCGCGCCAGCTCGGTGACGGCCCAGAAGGTGAGGAAGGTGCGCCGCCGCGTGCTCCCGCTCGGCACCACCTTCACGTCCTCGCCGTCCTCGCCGTCGCACTCTCCGTAGGAGATGGGGCCGAAGAAGCTCGTCGTCTCGTTCTTCGCGCAGAAGCGCTGGAGGTACGTGTAGACCTGCCGCTCCACCCGCCGCGCATCCGAGTTGTCCGGCCGCTGCTCCCCTTCCAGGTAGCGCGACCAGACGTTCTCGTACATCGCCGGATTGGAGAAGAAGACGGCCTCCTGGATGGCGGGCTCCGCCGCTCGCTCACGCAGCCGCTTCCGCAACGCCTGCCGCTCCTCCGCGTACCGGGCCGACAGCGCCGCGCGGTGCGAGCGGTAGCGTTCCAACGCCTCGGCACACCCGGGCCCGTACTTCGGCTTGAGCGGCGGCTCCTTGCCCTTCTCCAAGGCCTCGCGCGCCGTCCGGGCCGCGTCCTCGCCCGCGGCGGAGCGCACCGCCTCCACCAGCGCCCGCTCGTCCTCGAGCAGCGCCACCACCTCGGCCCGCAGCCCCTCCGAGAAACCCAGGCCCTCCAGCCAGTCGAACGGGAAACCCGCGTGCCGGAGTACGAAGACCTCGCCCAGCGTCCAGCGCTCGCTCATCCGTGCACCCTCTCGAGGACCGCGCGGCCCACCAGCGCCGCTTCCACCTTGCCGCGCTGTGCCTCCGGCAGCGCCGCGAACAATTCTCCCACCGTCACCGGCTGCTCGGCCCCCGCCACCATCGGCGCGAGCCGCGCATCCATGGCCAGCACCCCTCCCGTGCGCAGGTTCGCCGCGTACCAGGAAGGTTTCGCCACGCCATCCAGCGTCGCCGGCAGTTGCACCAGCGCGCAGTCTCCATCCAACCGGATCCGCTCGCCGCCAGGCACCACGGGGGCAGGCGGGTGGATCGAGGCCCAGGCCACCCGGCCCGGGCTGAGCGGCGCGCGTTGCAGCAGCTTGCCCGCCAACGAGGTGAGCAATTCCGCCAGCCGGGCGTGGGGCACCGTCCCCGGCGCCTCGAAGGGCACCGTGCGCGCCAGGTCCCGGTCCTCGGGCGGCGCGAGGAAGCGCACCGGGACACCCGCGAAGTCCTCACCCGGGCGCCCGCGCGTCCAGTGGAACGGCCTCACTCCCGAAACCCAATCGAACACGGGCCGCTGGCCGAGCAGCATGAAGGTCCGCTCGTGCGCGGCCTCATCCACGCCGGGAGCGCCCACCCACCACTCCGCCACCACGCACGCTCCGGCGGCTCGCAGGCGCTCCACCGCGGCGGCCAGGGCCTCCAGCGGCACGCGCCTCCCGTCACTGCCCAGGACTCCGCCCTCGTCCACCGCGCAGAAGCCCACCACCGCCGTGCGGCAGCCGCTCGCCACCAGGGCCTCGGCCTCCACCAGGGCGCCCAGCGGCACATGGCCCGCCCAGGGCCCGCCCTCCGCCGGTGGACGCGCACCCTCGGGAACCCAGGTGAGCGGCTCCGGCTCCGCCGCGTCCAGGGCCGCCACCCGCCAACGCAGCGGCGCCACGTCCTCGGGGAAGGAGGCCCGCTGGAAGGCGGGGAGCGCCGCCAGGACCGCACGGTGGGTGGCCACGAAGGGACCCGCGAGCTCCAGCGGCACCGAGGCCGGACACGCCGCCGCCAGCGCCACCGCCGCCGGAAGTTGCACGTCCTTCTCCAGCCACAGCCGCACCCGCTCGGCACCCGGGAAGCTCCCGGCCGCGCGCGCCAGATCCTCGTCATACAGCGCGGGCCGCTGGACGATCCGGAGCACGTCGGCCGAGCGCTCGGTGGTGCCACCGTCCAGCTCGATGTCATCCAGCCGCACGTGCACGCCCGACGGAGCTTCCCGAGAGGGCCGTGAGCACCGCGCCGAGGGCACGCAGGGGCCGGTGCGCGTCCGCCCTCCCCCGCGTCCACAGCACGAGCCCGGCGCGCAGGAGCAGCAACTCCCGCATCGTCTGGGGCGTGGCGGGCTCGCGCTCCCGCGTCTCCACCGCCCGCGCCAGGGTCTCCGGCGTCATCACGCGCTGGCAGAAGGCCCGCGCCACGTCGAGCACCCGCCAGCCCTCGGGCGCCTCCGGCACGCACGTCACGTCACGGTGGGGCGGCAGGACGAGCAGTTTCATGAAGCCGAGCCCCACAGGAAGCAGCAGCGCAGCTCCGCCGTGTGCCTGCCGCCCGAGGCGCCCAGCCACAACTGCCCGGGCGCGGGAAGCATCTCCGACAACATCACCTCGCCCTTCTGCTCGAGCAGGTTGACGAAGACGCGCAGCAGCGCCGGGCTCCGCACGTCGACGAGCACCGGCTTGCGCTCGCCCGGGAACTTCGCGAACACGTGGTCCGGCAGTCCCATCCGCGCCCAGATGCCCACCGCCGTCCGGAGCCGCGCCTTGTCGTCCTTGCAGGCGAGCAACGCCTCTCCGTCCGCCGCCTCCAGCCGCCACTGCTCGCGCTGCAGCACCGCGCCGCCCAGCATCACCCGGGGCGTGTGCGCGCCCAGGGACACCCGCAGGGGGCGGATGCGCGGCAGGGCGAAGGCCGTCTGCACCAGGCTCTCGATCTCCCCGTTGTAGAGGCACACCTCCGTGCCCAGCCGCGTGGACACCAGCCGGGCCGTGCGCCCATCGCTCTCCACCTGGAGGTCATCGAAGGGCAGCCGCCACGCCGAGGCCCGGGCACTCACGCCTCCCAGCTCCACGACGGGACCGGGGAACTCCGAGGGCAACAGGCCCGTGCGCCGCGAGGCCAGCACGGTGACGAAGGGCATCGGCCGCCGCAGCGTGCCGAGCGCCCGCACCAGCTCGCTCTCCACCCGCCTGCGCTCCTCGTGGAACTGCAGCGCCCAGCCCCACACCAGGGCCGTGTCGTGCACGTCCCCCACCACCAGCTCGTAGTCGCCGCGGCTCCAGGCCTCCACGTCCGGAGCGCCCACGAGCAGATCAATCGAGGTGACGATCGGCAGCTCCGTCTCCGTACGGGGCGTGGGGAGCACCGCCGGATCCAGCTCCACACGACGCGCCGCCGGCTCGGTGATGGCCGCCGCGAGCGCCGAGGCCACGGTGGTGTCGTACGGCACCGGCCGATCCCCGTACGCCGCCACCACCTTCCAGAAGGGCACCGTCCGCGCGCCCACCAGGGCCGCCACAGCAGACCGGGCCGCCTCGCGCGTGCGCAACGCCGCCTCGCCCATCAACCCGAGCGCAGGCTCCAGCCTCCGCGTCAGCTCCTCCGCGCGCTCTCCGCCCACCGTGAGGCGCAGGTCTCCACCGCACTCCTCCCGCATCGGGAGACGGTCCTGGTAGAAGTTGTGGCTGTCGGACGTGGAGGCCGCCGCCACGGGCGCCACACCCCAGCGCTCGCGGGCGCGCTTCGCCAGCTCCTCGTTGAGCGCCATCTTGGCCCCCGCGTCCGCCGCGCCGTAGCGCGCCATCACCCGCAGCAGGCCCTCCAGCTCGCGTACGTGCTCGCGGGCCGCCCGGCCGGGAATGCCAGCGAGCCGCTCGGCCAGATCCTCCAGCGGGTGGTGCGAGGCCGCGGGCACCTCGAGCTGGTGGGTGAACAGGTTGCGCTGCAGGCCGAAGCGGACGGCGTCGAGCAGCAGCGGCCACTCCACCCCGAGCGCCTCGCGAAGCGCCGACAGGGGCAGCGAGCCATCCACCGCCTCCACCAGCCGCGGGAGCACATCCTCCACGCTCGCGGGGTTGGGCGCCGCCCCCTTGCGCGGAGGCATCGAGGCGAAGGCCTTGCGGCGCAGGACGAGCCAGGGCGCCACCTCCGGATCGGCCGCGATGGCGCGCACCAGGCCCAGCACCAGCCACGAGGCGGCGAAGGTGTTGCGCCCCACCAGCACCTCGGGGCCGGACCAGCGCAACGAGACGCCCGTGGGCGCGCCGGGCTCCACCCGCCCGTAGTTGATGGGGCCGAAGAAGCTCATCGTCTCGTTCTTCGCGCACACCCGCTGCAGGTAGCTGGCCACCTGCCGCTTCAGCCGCGCTCCGTCCCGGCCGGCGATCAAGTCCCTCGCCACCGGAGGGCTGGAGCTCGCCACCGCCTCCAGGAAACGCGGCTCCGAGCGCAGCGCCGCGAGCGCCTCCTCCACCCGGGCCGACTCCCGGGTGAAGGCCGCTTCGAAGGCGGACTCGGCCTCCTGCGCGGCGCGGGCGTGGACGTTGTAGGTGGCGAAGAATTCGGGGGACTCCAGCCCCTCCACTTCCACCGGACGCCCCGCCTTCAGGGCCGCCAGCACCGAGGACGGAGGCCGCCGCAGGCGCGGACCGCTCGCCTTCAGCGCCTCCAGCTCACGCCGCTCGGCCCACAGCTTCCGGGCGCTCTCCGCGGCGTCGGGACAACGCAGCCCCTCCAGCCGCTCGAAGGGAAAGCCGGTGGTGCGGACGACGAGGTGGGGAAAGAGACTCCAGCCCTTCATACGTGACGCACCCTGGCCCGAGGGCCTCCGTGGAGGGAGACCCCTCTAGTTCTTCGGTAGCGGAACGACCTCCAGCTCCTGCCCCGGCACCGCCATCACCCAGCGCGACCACACCGGCTGGTTGGGACAGGTGACGGTGACCTGCAGCTCCATGCCGGCCGCGATGGGCGCCGACACCGGCGTCGCACCGGGGAGCATGTCCGGGCCCAGCTTGACGAAGCAGCCCGGCATCCCGCCCACGCGCAGCGTGCCCTTGCTGCCCGGCTCCGGCCTGGCCTCGGGCAGGGCGCGCACGTCGATGACGTCCTTGCTCACCGGAATGCCGAAGCGGCGCAGGCGGCCATTCATCGACGTGGAGACGACGAACTGGCTGGCGCCCTCCAGGTTGAGGCCCCGGGCATCCTCCACCCGGAGGCCCGCGACGTAGAGCTGCTCGCCCGGCTCGCGGTTGACGATCTCGACGCCTCCGGCCGAGAGAAGCGGGGGCACCACCACCGCGGCGCCACCCACGACCAGCAGTCCGGCGACGCCGAGGACGGCCCACTTGAGCGCCGACGGCCGGGGCGCGGGCCGGGCCGCGGACATGGCGGCCTGCGGAGCCGGGGCGGCGGGAGCCCTGGGAGGAGCACCCACCGGGGCCGCCGTGGGCGCCACCTGCGTCGCCGTCCGGGGGGACACCGGCACCGAGGGCTGCAGCGCGGGCCGGGAGCCGGTGACCGCGGACACGGAAGGCATGGACGTACGGGGCGGCACCGCGGGCGCGGGCCCGGAGGGACGTGGCGGCACCGCGGGCACGCCGGACATGGACGCGCGCGGCGGCACCGCGGGCGGCGGAACCATGGCCGCCGGTCGGGACGGCACGGTCGGATGCGGGGGCGGCACCACGGGCACGCCGGACATGGACGCACGCGCCGGGACGGGCGGCTGCAACACCGTGGGAGGCTCGGGCGACAGCGCCTTGGGCGCGATGAGGCCCTGCTGCGCGGGCCGGTAGACCTCGGTGCGCTCGTCCGCGCCCTGCGTCGCGAGAGGAACCTCGAGAGGCGTCTCGAGAGGAGGCGCCGGCGGAGTCGCCGGAGGAGGCGCCGGTGAACGCGTGGCGGACGGCGCCGCGCCACCAAACTGCCCGGTGCCGGACCCGACCGCGGGCCGGGAGCCGGTGCCCGGAGGCGCCGCCAGCTCCCCCGTTCCGCCGGAGGGAACGCGCGTCGCGCTGCCCGTGCCCTGGATGCTCGGGTGCGAGCCGGTGGAGCCGCCCGGGGCGGTGGTGGGCCCGAACTCCGCGAGCCGGTCCCCGAGGGTGGCCTTGAAGAACTGGGCCACCGCCGCCGGCGACGAGTTGAGCCGGTGGTGGGCCATCACCGCTTCGATTTCCTCGCGCATGGCCGAGGCGGAGGGCGTGCGCCGCGCCGGATCCTTCACCAGGGCGCGCAGGATGAGGTCCGACACGTCCTGGGGGATGGTCGGCTTGAGCTGGGACGGCACGGGCGCCGGCTCACGGACGATCGCGTTGAGCGTGGCCGCGTCGTGGTCCCGCTTGAAGGGCAGCGTGCCCGTGAGCAGCTCGAAGAGCACCACGCCCAGGGCGAACACGTCGTTGCGCGCGTCCAGGGCGCGGCCTGCGGCCGCCTCGGGGGAGATATAGGAGATCTTCCCCTTGAGCACGCCGGCCTGGGTGTTCTCCTCGCCCTGCACCTTGGCGATGCCGAAGTCGCTCAGCTTGATGGCGCCGTCGAGCGAGATGAGGACGTTGTGCGGGCTGACGTCGCGGTGCACCACCGGGTGGGGCACGCCGGCCGGGTCCACGTAGGCGTGCGCGTAGTGCAGGCCCGCGGCCGTCTCGGCGACGATGCGCAGCGCGTGCTCCAGCGGCAGGGCCAGGCCCTTGCGCCGCAGCTCGTTCATCAACTTCTTGAGGTCCGGGCCGCGCACGTACTCCATGAGGATGTACGCCACGCCGTCGTTCATGCCCACGTCGAACGTCTGCACGACGTTGGGGTGCGTGAGGCGCGCGTTGGCCCGCGCCTCGGCGAAGAGCATGTCGACGAATTCAGCATTCTCCGCGAACTGCGGGAGAATCTTCTTCATCACCACGAACTTCTCGAACCCCTTCACGCCCACCTGCTTGGCGAGGAACACCTCGGCCATGCCGCCCTGGCCCAGCCGGCGGATGATCTGCAGCTTGGTGGCGCCGAAGGAGTTGCTGATGTCCGAGCTGCCGCCCTTGTTGGCGTTCGGATCCACGTTGGTGGAGCCGAAGAGGTACTGGCTGAGGGCGCGGGGCTCGAGCGCCTCGATGTCCTCCAGCGGCTTCTCCACCAGCGAGGAGCGGCTGAGCAGCGGCACGAGCTGGGGGATGGAGGGCAGACGCGCGGAGCCGCCGCAGATGGGGCACTCGCGCTCGGGGCTGGCGTTGGCGCGCAGCTTGGCGAGGTACTCGGAGGCCAGGGCGCGCTGCTGGTGCTCATGGCCGCAGTTGCGGCACTCGCACGGCAGCCACAGCGTGCCAATCTGGGCGGTGAGCGGTTTGGTGAAGCGGTTGAGCGCGTTGAGCACCGGCGGGGGCACGCGGCACAGCACCACCTTGGCGCCCTGCGCCGCCGTGGCCAGCACCTGCTCCAGCTTCGCGACGGCCTCGGGCTCCACCTTGTAGACGTGGGAGAAGTCGAAGGCGACGCGCCCTTCCAGGCCCGAGGCCAGCCGGCGCACGTTCAGGTCCGCCTTCAGCTCGCTGGCCAGGGAGACGTAGGTGATGTCGTCCTGGACGATCTTCAGGTGCGCGGTGAGCGCGGTGGGCGCGCTGGGCGTGGTGGCGCGCAGGTAGCGCATCACCACCGGGTCCACCGTGCCGAACTGCTGGCGCTGGGCGTAGTCGAAGAACTCGCTCGGCAGATCCGCGAACTCCAGCTTGCCGGCGCACACCGGGCAGGAGTGCTCGGGGGCGCGGCCCTCGGCGATGATGGGCGCCTCCGACTGCAGGTCCACCAGGCGCAGCCGGTCCTCTCCGCACGCGCGGCACGTGTAGGGCGCCAGCACCGACAGCACCCGCGCCACGCCGGAGAAGCCCTCCACCATGTTGAGCTGATCCACCATCACCGGTGGCGCGTTGACCACGTAGAGGGCGATGCCCCCCGCGGGCAGCTTGCTCGCGAACTCGATCCACCGCCGGACGCCGAAGGAGCTGATGCGCTCCACCTGGCCGAGGTCGACGATGAGCAGCCCCCCGAGATCCGAGGACGTGGACGTCAGCGGGAACGTCTCGTCGATGACGCCGCCGATGCGCACGTGGTTGATGGTACCCACGCGAACGCGGCTGATAGTGGCATTGGAACCCTGCGTCTCCACCGTCCCGCTCCTCATTCCGACTGGAAGTACAGCAACGACTTGGGAAGCGCGGCCCGGCGGCGTGCCTCCCCCAACCCGACCACGCCCAGCATCCGCGTCTCCTTGCCCGGAACGACGCGCACGGCGATCAAATCACACGCCTCCACGATGCGCCGCATGCCCAGGCCCGCCCCACCGCCCGAGGCATTCACCTGCATGCGCGCGCCCAGCGAGGCCACCGCCCGTGCGATGGGCCCGGGCGTCAGCCGCCCGAAGAGATCCACCGCCTCCAGGAAGATGCCGCCCTCCCCCACCGCCAGGGACACCTGGCACACGTGCTCCCGCGCCACCGCCTGCACCGAATCGCGCCGGTGGGCATAGAACGGCGTGCCATTCGCATCCGCGGGCGCGTCCAACAGGGCGTTGGCGGCCAGCTCGTGCATCACCTCGGCCGCGATGCTCGCCGCGCTCCGGCTGCCCTTGGAGGACTCCGCCAGCGCGGCGGCCTCGGACGAGGCGCCCTTGAGATCCACCACCCGCTCCAGCCACAGCTTCGCGGCCGGTGCCCCGGGGGGCAGCAACGACTCACCGCGCAGCAGCGCGCCCAGCACCCGCGTCTCCCACGCGGACGGAAGGCCCCCCGGCTCGCGCGAGGCCAGCAGCAGGGCCGGAGGCGTGCGCTCCAGCAGCGCCGCGTGCGCCGGCCCCAGACGTCCGTCGAAGAGGACCAGCTCGCGGGCCGGGGCGCGCGCGCTGCCCCCTCTGGCCACCACCGGCAGGCCGCTGCGCACGAGCGCGGGGGCGGCCTGCTCCAACGTGGCGGGAGCCAGGGAGACATCTGCGATGAGGTGGAGGCCGGTGGCGGCCCCCGGGTGGTGGGCGAATCTCACGATGACGGCTCAGTACTGGAATTTGACCTCGCTGAAGACGCTCAGCGGGGGCGCGGGGAATCCGTGGGACTCCTCATACTTCGCGTTGAAGAGGTTGGAGCCGAGCACGGACACCGTGAGGCCCTTGGTGACGTTGGCACCCACGCGCGCGGTGGCGGTGAAGTAGCCGGGCAGCTTCACCTGCTCGAGCTTCCCCGTGTCCGCGCTCACCTGGAAGCCCGGGTCGAAGCGCTCCCCCACGTACAGCGCATACAGCTCGGCGAAGGCGAACTTGCCGAAGTTCGTCCGGCCACGCGCGTACACGCGGTGCTGGGGCGCGTAGTCGAGCGGCCGCTCCGGCCGGCCCTCGAAGGCCAGCGCCCGCGCGTCCAGGAACTGGTAGGACACGTCGAAGGAGGAGTTGATGGCCGCCACCTGCGCCGCGGCCTCCGCCTCGAAGCCCGCCACGCGCGCATCGCCCACGTTCTTGAACTGCGAGGTGGAGCCGAACAGGAGCTCCTGGTTGATGAAGTTCTTGGCCAGGTTGTAGAAGCCCGTGCCCGTCAGGCGCACCGTGCGGTTGAAGGGCCAGAAGTCGACGGAGGCCTCGACGGTGTCCAGCGTCTCGGCGCGCAGGGTGCCGTTGCCGAGCAGCGTGGCCGCGTACATCTGCTGGTTGATGGCGAGCTCGGCCAGGGTGGGCGCGCGGAAGGCGCGGCCGTAGTTGGCGCGGAAGGTCAGCTCCGGACGGGCGTGGAACACCACGCTGGCGCGCGGGGAGATCTGATCCGTGCGCGCCTGCCAGACCTTCTCCGGAATCATGTACTTGTCGTAGCGGGCGCCCGCGCCGAGCACGAGCTGGCTGAAGGGCCGGTACTCCGCGTCGACGAAGCCGCCGAGGATGTCCTGGGTGGTGTCCTCCAGCGACAGGCCGGGCAGGACGTTGGCGTTGTTGACCAGGTCGTTCTTGTAGTCACCGCCGAAGGTGACGGTCAGATCGCCGAGGGTGAGCAGGCCGCGCGCCTCGCCGCCCAGCCGGCGGCGCTTGCCCAGCGGCGCCTGCGGGCGATCCTCGTCGAAGGCGTTCTCCATCTCCACCTGGCGGCGCTTGAAGAAGGTGTACGCCTGGGCGAACACGCGCAGGTTGTCCGTCACCTGCTGATCCACCTGCGCGCTCGCGTTGAAGTTCTGCACGCGCTCGACGTCGTCGGGCGTGTAGTGGCAACGGCCGCAGTTGCCCACGGTGGAGATCTGGTGGCCACCCGGGCGGCCGATCTCTCCGCTGGTGAAGTTGGCGTCCAGCGTCAGGCTCTTCACGTTCACCTTGCCGCTCACCTGGTGCACCAGCGAATCCTCGTTGGTGTCCACGCGGCCGACCTTCGGATCATTGAAGAGCTGCGGGCCGTCCGAGCCGAAGCCGTAGTAGCTGACGAGCGCCTCCACCGGGCCGCCGCGTCCGGCCGCGGTGGCCTGCGCGCGCCAGGTCCGGTCCTGGCCGATCAACAGCCGCCCGTCCGCGCCGTAGTCCCGCCCGTCCTGCATCAGATCCTTGGGCTGGCGGGTGATCATGTTGATGACGCCGCTGAAGGCGTTGGAGCCGTACAGCGTGGAGCCCGGGCCGCGGATGACCTCGATCTGCTTGAGGTTGGTCAGCGGCGTGGTCTCGTCCGCGTAGAACTGGCCCGTCCAGGGGTCCGTCAGCGGGCGGCCGTCCTGCAGCAGCAGCAGGCGGTTGGAGAGGTAGTTGGAGCCCAGGCCGCGCGCGCTCACCGCCGCCTTGCGCATGGCGCCCCGGCGGCACTCCATGCCGGGGAAGTACTGGATGGCCTCGCACAGGGAGAACTGGCCGGTGCCCTCCAGCTCCTCGGCGGGAATCCAGGAGATGGTCATCGGCACGTCGGAGATGCGCTGGTTGCGCTTGGAGGCCGTGGAGACCACCGCCTCGCTCAGCAGCTGCTGAACGGAGTCCTCGAGCGAGGAGGCCTCGGGCGTGGCGAGCGGATCCGGAATGTCCACCCCGGCCAGGGCCGAGGGCGGAGGCAGCGGCCGGGAGGCGGCGGGGCCCGTGAAGGGCGCGCGCTGCGGCACGTTGGAGGAGGAAGGAGACGGCAGCGGCAGCGGCTTGCGCGCCTTGGGGGCATCCGGCGCCGTGCTGCGGGTGGGCGCCGGCGACGAAGACTTCGTCTGCGCCGCCCCAGCGCTGGCGGTGAGGCCACACATCAGCCCGACAAGAGCCGGGAGCCAAGCGTTTCGAGTCGAGTGCATCGTTCTCTACGTCCCGCGAATTGAGAGAGAAGGCGCTCCCCTGGCCGTCTTCGCGACGGCTGTCCTCGAACGCCCAGGTTGTTGAAGTGTAGCTACTTTAACGGTTCCACGAGGGGAAAGTCGCCCCCCCCACCCCGTCAGTCGTCCGGCTGTTCCGCCGACACATCCAGCGCGTCGGCGAAGGAGGGCAGCACCGGCTGGAGGACGGCGGGCTCCAGCAAGGCCCGGGTGTCCACGCGCAGTGCGGGGACTTCCACCAGGACGGGCTGGCGGCGGGGCGGGCCGCTCTGCAGCAGCTTGCGCAAGTCCTCCAGCTCCCTGCCCTGGATGGCGGCGAAGGCGCCGAAGGGGGCCACCGGCTCGAGCTTCTTGAGGTTCTCCTTCAGGTCGTCCTCGTCGCCGCGCATGCCCACCAGGACGGCGCCGGGCACCTTGCTGCTGCGGAAGAGGACGCGGACCCCCTCGGGCACGTGGGCCAGCGGCACCAGCGCGGCCTCGGCGCCCTTGGCCTCCAGCATCTTGAGGGCGGACTCCACGTTGGGCACCGGGGTGAGCTTGAAGTGCTTCTTGGCGTCCAGGTCCCCGGCGAACACCACGTTGGTGACGAACTTGGGGTCCGCCGCGCCCGCGCCCTTGACGATGGCGAGCCGCTTGCCCGCCAGGTCCTTCACCGAGCCGCGCGAGGTGGAGACGATGGCCCAGCGCTGGGCCGTCTCACCCGACAGCGGCGCGAGCGCCACCGGGGTGGCCTTGGAGCCGAGCTGCACCGCAGCCCAGGAGTCCAGGACGGCGAAGTCGACGATGCCCTCGGAGACGGCCTTCGAGAAGTCCTCGTAGCGGGCGAAGCTCTTGGCCGCGGTGGGCCGGCCCGTGGCCGCGGACAGCTTCGCGGCGAGCGCCTCGGCGAACTGGAAGCGCTGCTGGCCGTCGTTCAGGGTGGTGGGCAGGAAGACGCCCAGGGTGGCCTTCTTGGGGGCCGCGCCGGCGGCGGGCACCCAGGCGCACAGCAGCGCGAGGCCCAGGAGGAGCGAGCGGGGGGAAATCATGGCGTGGTATCCGAAGCGGTGGCGCTGGAGGGCTCGGGGTTGGAGGTCGGGGCGGAGGCCGGCTCGGCCAGGCCGTAGATCATCTGAAGCCGGTCCTTCCACTCGCGGACGGCGGCGGCGCGCGGGGTGGCGCCCGAGGCGAGGTAGCGGCGGTAGGAGTCGACGGCCTGGCCCATCTCGCGGCGGCGCTCCTGGGCGTCGATGCCGAGGTTGAGCGAGGCCTGGGGCACGGTGCCCTCGAGCTTGCGCCAGATGGCCACGGCGTCATTGGCCTTCTTGCCGCGGTAGGCGACGCAGGCGAGGTTGTGCTGCAGGGCGGCGCTGTCCGGCGAGAGGGCCAGGGCGGCCTTGAAGGCCTTCTCCGCGACGCGCATGTTGCCGGAGTTGTAGGCGCGCTCGGCCTCGCGGCGGTGGAGGGCGAGCGTGAAGGCGGCGGTGAACGGGGCCTGCTCGGGAATGGGGCGCTTGGAGGCGAGCGTCAGCATCCGGCGCGCCCGCGGCAGGCTGTCGTTGCGGTAGAGCAGGAAGGCGTCCACGAGCTGGCGGGTGTTGGGCCGGGCCCACCCGGGCGTGGGGGTGAGCGCGCGCTTGAAGAGGGCGCCCGCGTCCCCGAAGCGGCCCTCCTCCGTCTGGGCGAGCCCCTTGGCGAAGGTGGACAGGCGGCCCAGCTCGGACTGGTTGCCGCCGAGGCCGGCGCGCTCCGCGGACTCCACGTCCTGGCGGGCCCCGGTGCCATCCCCGGACTCCAGCCGGGCGAAGGCGCGGCGCAGGTAGGCGCGCGAGAGGTTGGCGCGCGTCACCTCGATGGCGCGCTTGGAGGTGCCCGGATCGGTCAGCCGCTTGAGGGCGGCGTCCACCTGGCCGAGCTCCATCTCCGCGAGGGCCGAGCCGGCGGACACGTCCGACAGGGCGGCCAGGTCCGGCGCCATCTGCCCGGCCTTCTCGAAGGCCGCGAGCGCCTCCTTGGGAGCGCCCGTGCCCAGCCGCGCGTAGCCGAGCAGCAGGTGCTCGCGCCAGGCGGCCTCGGGAAGCTGCACGCCCTGCTCCATCACCTTGCGGGCCTCGGCGTGGGAGCCCTGCTGCAGCAGGGCGGCGCCCAGCCGGCGGGCCATGGCGGTGGTGCGCTCGAAGTCGTAGGCGCGGCGCAGATCGCGCACGGCGTCATCCACGCGGCCGTTGCCGGCCCGGTCCCGGGCGCGGTGGGCCAGCGCGCGGGCCAGCCACTTCTTCGCGTCGGCGTGATCCGGCTCCAGCTTGAGGGCCTGGGTGTAGTCCTCGATGGTCAGGTCCCACTGGCCGGTGGCGAAGTGGTCCGCGCCCAGCAGCACGTGGCCGAGCGCCAGCTTGGGGGCCATCTCCACCACGCGGCGGTGGACTTCCACGGCGCGCGCGTAGCGGCCGGCGCGGCGGTTGACGCTGCCCAGGGTGGACCAGAGCTCCAGGCTGTCGGCGCCCGACTGCACGGCGCCTTCCAGGAAGGAGATGGCCTCCTCGTTGCGGCCCTGCTTCTGCAGCGCCATGCCCACGGCGATCTGCGCGGCCACGCCGCCCGGGGCCAGCTCCAGCACCTTGCGGTACTCCGTCTCCGCCTCGGCGGGCCGGGCCTGGGCCATGCGCACGTCACCCAGCAGCATGTGCGCGGGCGCCGTGCCGCCCAGCTTCACCAGGGCGAGCGCCTGCACCTCGGCGCTCGGCACGTCATTGGACTCCAGCAGCAGCCGGCCCAGGCGCTCCTTGGCCTCGGGCACCCGCGGGAAGCGCAGGGTGAGGCCCTGGAGCAGGGCCATGGCCTCCGCCATCCGGCCCTCCAGCTCCATCGCCGCGCCCAACCCCATCTGGATGGAGACGGACTCGGGGCGGCCCACCTGGGCGCGCTCGAAGGACAGGCGCGCCGCGGCGGGGTCGTTGCGCAGCAGGTGGCCGCGGCCGAGCAGCTCGTGGATTTGATAGTCATTGGCGGCGAGCCTGTCCGGGCGCTGGGCCAGGTAGGCCTGCAGCTCGGCGACGGTGGCGTCACCCTCCATGAGCACGAGGGCGTAGTAGTTGCCCAGGTAGTAGTGGACGAGCAGGTGCTCGGGCTGGTTGGCCACGGACACCTGCTGGAGCACCGGCAGGGCCTCCTCGTAGCGCTTGAGCTTGAAGAGGGCGATGCCCAGCGGGTGGGCCAGCTCCAGCGACTCGGGGTGGGCGGCGTACACGGGGGCCACGCGGGTGGCCACGCGCTCGTAGTCCTGGAGGGCGAGGCCCACGGTGCCCAGGCCGGCGGCGGCGGGCACGGAGGTGGACTCGGCGGCGAGCGCCTTCTCGAAGAGCTCCAGGGCCTTGCGGTTGCGGGCCTCGGCGCGCTTCTTGTCACCGGAGGTGGCGGCGGTGCTCGCGTCCACCATGGCCGTCTCTCCCTCCCGGACGAGCCGCTGCGACTCCGTCATGGGGGGTGGGCGGTACTGGGCGAACGCGGCCGTGCCGGTGAGCGACTGGGCGAGGACGAGGGCCGTGACGAGGCGGCGGACGGAGGGGCGGGAGGAGCGCATGCGACTCATGGGGAGGCGGGGCTGAACTCGGCGACGACCACGGTGATGTCATCCTGGGCCGGGAGGCCGGCGCTGAAGGCGCGGGCATCGGCCAGGATGGCGTCACGCAGGGCCTCGGCGGACAGGTGGGCGTTGGCTTGGAGGGCGGCGGCCAGCCGCTGGGTGCCGTACTGCTTCTGGCTGCCGTCCCGGCACTCGGTGAGGCCGTCGGTGTACCAGACGATGAGATCTCCGGGCCGGAGCTGGGCCTGGCGCGAGGTGTACTGGGACGAGGCCGAGGCGCCCAGCAGCGCGCCACGGGCCGGCAGCGAGGCCACCTGGCGGGACTGGCGGCTGAAGACGATGGGGCTGGGGTGGCCGCCGCTCGCGTAGTCGATGACGCCCGTCTCGGTGTCGATGACGGCCAGCGCGCTGGACATCTGGTGCTCGCCCCGGCCCATGTGGGCCATGGTGACGTTGAGCGAGGAGATGAGGAGCTGGGCGGAGATCTCCTCGGGCGGGCGCATGGTCATGGCGGCGGTGAAGCCGCTGGTGGCGCTGGTGGCCACCAGGGCGGTGGCGAGGCCGTGGCCGGTGACGTCACCGATGCCCACCACCACCCGCCGCTCGTCCAGGGCGGCGCGCATCCACCAGTCGCCGCCGCACGCGTCCGCGGTGACGACGAGGCCGGCGATGCGCAGCGGACCCGCCTGGAAGCCCTCACGGCCGGGCAGCAGCGTCTCCTGCACGGTGCGCGCGAGCGACACGTCGCGCTCCAACTGGGCCTTGGCGCGCACGTCCTCGAGCAGCACGCTGATGCGCTCGGCCATGTGGTTGAACACCACCCCGAGCGTGGTCACCTCGCGCCCGGCGCCCCGCACCTCCTCGGCGCGCGCGTTCAGGTCTCCGGCGGCCAGCTGCATCACCTTGCCGGTGAGCACGCCCAGCGGCCGGGTGATGCGGCGGCTCTGGATGGCCACCAGCACGCCGGCCACCAGGAGGAAGCCCAGGCCCAGGCCCGCCATGGTGGTGGCGTTGCGGCGCAGCGACTCGCGCTTGGCCAGCTCCAGCGCGTGGAGCTGCTTCTGCAGCGACTCCAGCGAGTAGCTGATGAGCACCACGCCCTTGCCGCTCTGGGAGCCGTAGTCGATGGGCTCCTGGTACTCGATGATGGGCTTGCCCTGGTAGAGGGCCGGACCCCAGCGCCGCTCCGGCTTGCGCTCGGTGGTGCTGCCCAGCTTCGCGTCCTCGGCCGAATCCGCGGCGAGCTGGCTGTCCGCGTCGTAGATCTGCACGCGGAGGATGTTGGGGTTGTCGGAGATGATGGAGCGCGCCACCTCGCCGAGGAAGGCGTAGTTGTTGTCGCGCAGCGACGTGGCGGACGTGAGCGACAGGGTGTGGCTGAGCGTCTGGCCCAGCTCGATGGCCTGGCTGTTCACGTGCTCGTTGAAGCGGGTGGACGTCTCCTCGAACTGGCTCTTGGCGGAGACCCAGGCCACCGAGGCCAGCAGGCCCACGACGAGCCCCACCAGCACGCCGGTGGTGACGAAGAGGAGCTGATCCAACCGCATGCCGCGGATGGCGGCCACATCGGGGAGCTCACCGGCCTCCAACGGGGCGACGATGGTGCCCGTCATCTCCGGGTGGAACGGGGAGATCCTCGTCGAGGTCTGGCCCACCGCGCGCGTGGCGGTTCCAGTGAGGGTGGGCTCGTGCTGCTCGAACGACCCGTTGGGAGGGGGCTGGGACGGCAGGGGGGCGTTGGACAAGGCGGACTCTGAATCGGCGCTGGGGGAGGCGCGACGGCTAACGAATTCTTGGAAGCCGGGCGACTCTAGCGCAGTTTTCCGCTGGCGCGAGTCCCCCTATCGGTAGGGAGGTGTAGTTCTCCAGGCCCTCCCGAGTAGGATTTCGCTGGCAGTGCGGTGGCCGCTCACGAGGGGCGGCCGCCCGGGGGGGCCGAGCGCGGCAGGCGGACAGTGAAAGTGGTCCCCTCCCCTTCCGAGGAGGACACCTCGACGCTCCCCCCGTGGGCCCGGGCGATGTGGTCCACGATGTAGAGGCCCAGCCCCACGCTGCGGCCCGCCTTGTCCACCTCGGTGGTGGCCCGCCTCAGGGGTTGGAAGAGGAGGGGCAGCTTGTCCGCGGGGATGGGGGTGCCGGTGTTGTGCACCCGGAGGAACACCCAGCCATCCACCCCCCGGGCCTCCACGCGCACGCGGCTGTCGGCCGGGCTGTACTTGAGGGCGTTGGTCACCAGGTTCGTCACCACCTGGGCGATGCGGTCGCCGTCCCACTCGCCCCGGGTGTCGCCCTCCCGGTGCACCTCGATGGTGCGCTCGGGCCAGGCCGCCTCGACCTCCAGCACCATCTGGAGGATGAGCGGCGCCAGCTCCAGGGGCCGGCGTTCCACGCGCAGGCCGCCCCCCAGGCGCGCCTGGGTGAAGTCCAGCAGGGCCTTCACCAGGCGCACCGCGCGCTGGGCCGAGGACTGGATGCGCACCACGCTCTTCATCTGCCGCTCGCCCAGGCCCTCCTGGCCCAGCAGGGCGTGGGTGCCCAGGAGGATGGCGCTCAGGGGGTTGCGCAGGTCATGGGAGACGATGCCGATGAGCTGCTGCTCGAAGTCGGCCCGCGCCTTGGCCTCCGCCTCCATCGTCTTGCGCGCCGTGACGTCCATGCCGGTCCCCAGGAAGCGCGTGGGCCGCCCCGAGCCATCGAAGTGCACCTGGCCCTGCGTGCTCACCCACCGCAGCGTCCTGCCCTCCGGGGAGGCGATGCGGTACTCGACGGCGAGCACCCCCGGGCCACCCGGGGCCATCGCCCGGCATGCGAGCCGATTCACGCGCTCCCGGTCCTCGGGATGCACGCACGAGTGGAGCGTGGGGTAATCGATGGGGGCGTCCGCCGGCAGCCCGAAGAGGGCGCGCATGCGCTCGTCCCACACCAGCGTGCGGGCCGTGAGGTTCATGTCCCACGTCCCCATCTCCATGGCCGCCATGGCCAGGCGCAGCCGCTCCTCGGCGGCGCGCACCTCCTCGGCGGCGAGCGCCTCCGTCCGCTGGCGGGCCCGCACCAGCTCCGTCACGTCCGAGGCGACGACGATGATGCCCTCCACGTGGCCCTGGCTGTCGCGCCTGGGCTCGTAGACGAAGTTGAAGTACACGTCCTCGACGGCCCCACCCTCCAGGCGCGCCACCCGAACGGGCAGCTCCTTGCCGACGTAGGGCACCCCGGTGGTGAGCACCCGCGCCAGGAGCTCCTCGACCCCCTGATTGACGATCTCCGGAAGGGCCTCGAACAGGGGCTTGCCCAGCACCTGCTCGGGGCGGCGGCCCCAGATGCGGCACACCAGGGGGTTGGCCAGCTCGACGACGTAGCGGGGGCCCTGGAGGATGGTGATGGCGGTGGGCGCCTGCATGAACACCGCATGCAGCGAGGCCCGCTGACGCTCGGCTTCCGCGCGGGACCGGGCGGCCAGGGCGAGCGACTCGTCCCGGGCGCGCACCGCCTCGCGCAGCTCCTGGTTGGTGGCCTGGAGGAAGGCCTGGCCCCGCCGGAGGGCGTCCTGCTCCAGGTGCGGGCTCTGGCCCGGGGGAGCCGCCGTGGGCGCACGTGCTTCGCCGCCCTGGAGGGACAGGCGCACGAAGTCCGTCACGTCCTCCGTCCGGTGGATGAGGTAGCGCACCTCGCCCTCGGGAGAGAGCACGGGGGAGTTGAGGGTGATCCAATACCGCTCGTCGAAACCACTCCCCTCGGACTCGGGACGCCGGATGTCGTACTTCAGCACGGGCATGGAGTCCGGCGCGCGCAGGGCCATGACCCGCTCGAGCGAGGCGCGCACGTTGCGCGTACTGGTGGCGCCCGGGTCCGCCGGGTTGTCGGGGAACACCTCGAAGAGCGGGCGGCCGAGGAGGCGCTCGCGCGTCGTCATGGTGACCCGCAGGTAGGCGTCACTCACCGCCACGATGGTGAAGTCCGCGTCCGGCGCGAGGACGAGGAAGGAGCCCGGGCTCTGCTCGAAGAGCAGTTGGAAGTCAGGAGGGAACGGCGCGGACATGGTGGAGACGTGTGTACTCAGTGCCCGTTCAAAACCATCCCAGGCGCTTCTCTTGAAGCACTTTCGAGGTGGGCCTCCTCGCTCGGTGCCCTCAATACTCGTAGTCGACTACGAGTGAGGTGTGTTTTCATCCTACACCACTCGTAGTCGACTACGAGTGAGGTGGCGGCAACCCCCGTGGGCCGTGGAAGTCGACTACAACGCCCCTATCTGCGGGCGCCTGGGAGTGAGGTGTGCCCCTGGGAGGTCCTTGGGTGAGCCTGGACAAGCGCGCGCGTTCCTTCGGTCAGTGGCTCGTGCTGGGCTCGGTGGTGGGCGTGGTGTGCGGGGTGGCGTCGGCGGTGTTCCTCTACCTGCTGGACGTGGCCACGGAGGTGCGCACCCGGAACGAGGCGCTCGTCTACGCGCTGCCGCTGGCGGGCCTGGCCATCGGGGCCGTCTACGCGCGGTGGGGCACGCCCATCCGGGGCGGCAACAACCTGGTGCTGGACACCGTGCACGAGGGTGACAAGCAACTGCCCCTGCGCATGGCGCCCATGGTGCTGGTGGGCACGGTGCTCACGCACCTCTTCGGAGGCAGCGCCGGGCGCGAGGGCACCGCGGTGCAGATGGGGGCCAGCCTCGCCGACGCGGTGGCCCACCGCTTCCGGGTCTCGCCCGCCACGCGCCGTGAGCTGCTGGCCGCGGGCATCGCCGGGGGGTTCGGCTCCGTCTTCGGCACGCCCATCGCGGGCACCGTCTTCGGGCTCGAGGTCGTCTGCGTGGGGCGCATGAGCTACGAGGCCCTGGTGCCCGCGCTGGTGGCCTCGGTGGTGGGAGACCTCGTCACCCGCTCGCTCGGCATCCACCACACGCTCTACCCCACCCCGGCGGCGCTGCCCCTCTCGCCCGAGGTGCTCGGCAAGTGGCTCGTCTTCGGGGTGGTGGTGGCGCTGGTGGCCGTGGTCTTCGTGGAGGGCGTGCACCTCCTCAAGAAGCGGCTGGAGAAGGCCGTCCCCTCGCTGCCCCTGCGCATGGCGCTCGGGGGCGCGGCGGTGGTGGTCCTCTGGAAGCTGGTGGGCACGAGCGCGTACCTCGGCCTGGGCGTGCCCACCATCGAGCGGGCCTTCGTGGACCCCACCCTGCCCTCCAGCGCCTTCGCCCTCAAGCTGCTCTTCACCGCCGTCACGCTGGGGGCGGGCTTCCTCGGCGGTGAGGTCACCCCGCTCTTCTTCGTGGGCGCGGCGCTCGGCAACGTGCTGGCGCGGGTGCTCGACCTGCCGTTGGACCTGGCCGCGGGCGTGGGGCTCGCCGCGCTCTTCGGGGCCGCCGCCAACACCCCGCTGGCCCTGTCCCTCATGGCCGTGGAGCTGCTCGGCGCGGGGGTGCTGCCCCACGTCGTCATCGTCACCGTCACCGCCTACCTCCTCACGGGGCAACGGGGCATCTACCCCTCGCAGCGGATTGCCCGCCTCAAACACGGAGGGCCCCTGCTCTCGCGGCTGGTGCCCCTGCGGGACGTGGAGTCCGCTCCAGACAGGTCCCCACCTGGCGCCCCGCCGGAGGAGTGAGCCGGCCCTGGCCGCTTTCGTTCCCCGCCGCCGCGGTGCACCCCTCCCAGTGCCCGGAGAGGGGCTCCGGTCCGCTCGCGGTGGGGCTGGCCTCCGTGTTGCACACCGCCACGGAATGACGCCATTCCTGTCCGCGCCCTCCCGTCTCTCCCTGCTCCTGCTGCTGCTGCTCGCGCCCGGCGTGGGCCTCGCCAGCCCACGGGCCACGCCCCCTGCCCCGAGCGCCGGCACCTCGTGGGAGGCCCGGCCGCTGGCGGCCCCCTCCGGCCTGCCCGGCACGGCGGCGCGCGCGCCCCTGCGGCTGAGCGGAGATGACTCCTCCTCCCTGGAGACCAAGCCCCCTCCCCCTTCCCGGGGCCTGCGCATCCTGGCGGAGACGGGGGCCGGCCTGCTGACGGGCACGGCCAGCGGAGCCGCCGGCCTGGTGCTCGGCTACCAGCTCTGTCAGAAGGGTTTCTTCGGCCCCACCAGCGGCTGGCTCTCCTGCATCGGAGAGGCCGTTCTCACCGCGTTCGCGACCAGCTCCATCGGGTTTGGCCTGGGCGTCTGGTGGGGCGGCCAGTTGGCCGGTGGGAAGGGGAAGCTGCTCGGCCTGCTGGCCGGATGGGGCGTGGGTGCCCTCGCGGGCCTCCTCTTGTCCCTGCCGCTCGAACGGCCGATCTCGGTGAGCAGCATCTTGTTCGCCGTGACCGGCTCGATGATTGGCTCCATCGTGGGCTACGAGCTGTCGCAGCGGTCGCCGGAGCCCGGCCTCCAGGCCATGGCCTCCCCGCGCCCCCGCCTCCAGCCGATGCTGGCCTTCTCCCCGCACGGCGCGGTGGTGGGCCTGGGCGGCTCCTTCTGAAGCCCTGCCCCAGAGAGCACCGGAGTTGACGGGCCGTGCGTACAGCCCCCTCTGCGCACCTGTACCGCGCTCTACACAGGCCCCCAGGTGCGTGGGGCCCCCCCGGCCCCGCGGGAGCGGGGGCCGCCCCTCCGCGAGACCACCCAGCGGCGCCGCCCCATCAGCCGGCCTGTTCGCTGCCAGCAGCCCTCCCGGCGGACGTGCGGGCCGGCTCACGCGGTGCGTGAACCGCCCGTGACACGGCCTCCGCCTGTGCCGCAGCGCGGCATGTCCGGAGGACGTAAACCCACCCCGGGTCCTTGAGCTTCCGGGCCGCCTTTGGGGTATAGGGGGCCCGTTCTTTACTCCTGACTAGAGAGACGCGCGTGCCAAAACCCCGCCTCCTCAACCGCGAAGAAGAGTCGCTCCCGCTCGATCGGGAGCTGCTGGTCCGGATGCACGACCTGATGGTGAAGGCGCGCGTCCTCGAAGAGCGCCTCATCCAGATGTACAAGCAGGGCCACGGGTACTTCTGGATTGGCGGCCCGGGTGAGGAGGCCTTCAACGTGCCCCTCGGCCTGCTGATGAAGAAGGGCCAGGGCCCGGCCTACGACTACCTGCACGCGCACTACCGCCAGTCGGCCACGATGATGGCGCTGGGCGAGGACCCCATCGGCGCGATGCGGCAGATGAAGAACGTGGCGTCGGACCCCTACTCCGGCGGCCGCAACTTCGCGGGCCACTTCTCCAAGCGCGAGTGGAACATCGCTCCGGTGTCCTCCCCCATCGAGGTGCAGTACGCGATGGCCCCGGGCACGGCGCTGGTGCAGAAGCGCCACGGCGGCGACGGCATCACCATCGTCACCGGCGGTGACGCGGGCACGGCCGAGGGCGATTTCGCCTCGTGCCTGGTGTGGAGCTTCGCGCAAGGGCAACGAGCTGCCCGTGCTGATGATCGTCACCAACAACAAGTGGGGCATCTCCACGTCGGCCGAGGGCCAGCACGGCGAGACGAACGTGGCGGATCGCGGCAAGGCCTTCAACATGCGCACCAAGACGATCGATGGGAACGATCCCATCAACGCGTACCTGGAGCTGCAGGAGGCCATGGAGTACGTGCGCAAGGAGCGCAAGCCCTTCCTGCTGGAGGCCGTGGTGTCGCGCCTGTACGGCCACTCCTCCGCGTCCGGCGCCAACATGGTGGGCAACGAGCAGGACTGCCTCACCGTGTTCGAGGCCCGGCTGGAGAAGCACGGCATCCTCTCGCGCAAGGAGATGGACGACCTGCGCAACCGCTACACCGAGGACATGGCCGCCATGGCCCGTCAGGTCATCCAGGAGCCGCTGCCCGGCCCCGAGACCATCTGGAACCACATCTACGCGGAGAGGAAGTAACCCATGGCCAACATGGCTCAGGCCGTTCGCATGGCCCTGCACTACGCCGAGGAGCACCTCGGCGTCACCGACATCTTCGGCGAGGACGTGGGCGCTCCCCTGGGCGGCGTCTTCACCGCCACGCAGGGCCTCAAGACGGCGTGGAACTCCCCCCTGGACGAGCGCGGCATCATCGGCATGGCCATCGGTCTGGCCATGGCCGGTGCGAAGCCCGTCGCCGAGATCCAGTTCGCCGACTACATCTACAACACCATCGATCTGCTGAAGATCGCCGGCAACACGTGCTGGGCCACCAACGGGGACTGGAACCTGCCCATGGTGGTGAAGACGCCGGTGGGCAGCGGCATCCGCGGCTCCATCTACCACTCGCACTCCTTCGACGCGACGGCCACGCACATTCCGGGCTGGAAGATCGTCATCCCCTCCAACCCGCTGGATGCGTACGGGCTGATGATCTCCGCCGTCCAGGAGATCAACCCCGTCATGTACCTGGAGCCCAAGGCGCTGCTGCGCATCAAGGGCGAGGAGCGGATTCCGGGCGAGCCGGACAACGACAAGCTGCTGTCGAAGATGATCGACGCGCCGCTGGGAGACCGCTCGCAGTGGAAGCCGCAGTGGCCGGAGCCTCGAGGCGTACGCGGTGCCCATCGGCAAGGGCAAGGTGGTGCGCGCGGGCTCGCAGGTGACGGTGGTGAGCTACGGCCGCACGCTGCCCCTGTGCAAGAAGGCCGCGGACGACCTGGCCTCCGAGGGCGTGGATGCCGAGGTCATCGACATGCGCACCCTGTGGCCGTACGACTGGGAGCTGATCAAGGGCTCGGTGGAGAAGACGGGCCGGGTGCTGTACGTGAACGAGGACACCGAGGTGACCAACTTCGGGGAGCACCTGGTGCGCCGCACGGTGGAGGAGCTCTTCTACAAGCTGGTGGCGCCTCCCCGCCTGCTGGCCGGCAAGTTCGTGCCGGGCATCGGCCTGGCCGACACGCTGGAGATGGCCTCGGTGCCCCAGCAGGGGGACATCACCGCCGCCATCCGCACGCTGGCGGCCGAGCAGCCCTGATTCTCGTACCTGAAGAAACGATGTAGGCGAGTGAGGGCGGCCCGGAGAAACATCCGGAGCCGCCCTCTGCCTTTGCGAGGTAGCCCGCGCCTAGTAGAGTGGGTGGGCCGTGCAACCGACGCCAAACAGAACCCCTGCCCCGGACGCTCCCCCCTTCCGCATCCGCCGCGCTCGCCGCGGTGACGCCGAGAGCCTGGCCGCGCTCCTGCGCGAAATGGGCTACGCCCACGGCTCGGATGCCCAGACGGTCCACTGGGTCATCAGCCATCCCGAGATCGAAATCTTCGTAGCGGCGGACACCCAGGATCGCCCCGTGGGCATGGTGTCGCTGTCGCACCGGCCGCAGTTGCGGCTGCGCGGGCGCATCGCCACGGTGGACGAGCTGGTGGTGACGGAGTCCTGGCGGCGCCGCGGCGTGGGCCGGGCGCTCATGCAGCAGGTGCTGGAGCGGTGCGGCGCGAGGGCCCTGAGCGTGAAGCGGCTCGAGGTGAGCGCCTACGCGCTGGAGGAGCTGCGGGGCTTCTACGTGTCCTGCGGCTTCGTGCAGGTTGACAACCTGGTGCTGCGCCACGCGGATCTGGAGCGCCTGCACGGGCAGTAGGCACCACCCGGCGGGGCGCCCCGTGAAGGTGCCCCGCCGTAGTACCGCGTCTCAGCGCTTGAAGCTGGCCACCACGCGCTGCAGGCGGACCTGGTCGGCTTCGGAGACACCGACGAAGCGCACCCCGATGGCCTCGGCGTCATCCCGCACCCAGGAGATGATGCCCTCGAGGTCGAAGTCCTCCCCGCTCACCGTCATCGCCAGGCGCACGTGCGCGCCCACGTCGTAGGAGCGGCGCGTGCGCAGGCACAGGCCTCCCGCCGACAGGTTGAGCGAATAGGCGCGCAGCGCACGCGCGGCGTCCTCCGGGTCCTGGAAGCGGACATCGAATGTCGCCGTCACCCGCTCGTGGACCCTCCGGTTGGCCCCCGCCACCGCCGACATCTCCGCAGCCTCGGCCGTTTTCATGGTCATGCGCACTGATTCCCTCGGGCGTGTTTCGGATGGAAGCTCCTGTAACGGGAAACAGCCGCTCCAGGACTTCGTCAGGCCGGCAAGTGTCCGCTGTCCCCCAGGTTCTATACAAGGGGGGCCCGTTTCTCCCCGGACGTCTTATTAGTCACGTTCGTCACTCCAGCAGGGGCCAGGAATGCGGGCGAACGTGCTTCTCTTGAGCGGTGTCCTCGTGGTGGGGCTGATGGCCGGGGGCTGCCGCGACGGCAACCCCGGAAGCCCCGGGAACGACGCGGGCCTCGCCGATGGTGGGGGCGGGGGTGGAAACGGGGACGGAGGGACGACGGACCCCGGAGATGGCGGCGGGACGGCCTGGGCCTGCGACGTGGAGCGGCAGCAGGGTTGTGACGCGGGCGCGATCTGCCTGCGGGGCCTGCTGGAGGACGGTGGACAGGGAAACCGCTGCTTCCCGGGAGAGTGCGATCCGGTGGCGCAGGACTGTCCCTCGGGGGAGAAGTGCACCTACGTCCGCCAGGGGAGCGTGGCGAGCCGCCGCTGCGTGCCGGACGGAACGGTGACGGAGGGCGGGGCCTGCCAGAGCACCGCGACGCCCGAGGGCGACTTCTACGACACGTGCAAGGCGGGGCTGTCCTGCACGGACTCTCCGGCGGCGGACGGGGGCACCCTCTTCACGTGCGAGAAGTTCTGCCGCGCCGGCGAGCAGTGCACGGCGCCGGAGGATTGCACCGAGGTGCTGCGCTTCACGGGCTCGGACGAGCTGCCGAGGGTGTGTGGGGAGGCGGCGCCGGCGTGTGAGCTGCTGGCGCAGGGCTGCGCGAGCCCGCTCGGCTGCTACCCGTCGCCGGGGAGCGGGCCGGTGTGCGTGACGGCGGGGACGGTGGAGGACGGAGCCGCGTGCACGTACTCGAATGACTGCCGGCCGGGGAGCGCCTGCGTGACGGAGGGAGCGGGACGGACGTGCCGCCGCCTGTGCCGGTCGCCCTCGGGAGAGCCGGGCTGCACGGCGGGACGTTGCGAGCCCCTGCGAGACTTCACGGGAGTGGGGGCCTGCGTGCCGTGAGCCGGGGCCTCGTGTGGTTGATGGCGGCCGCCGCGGGCCTCTCGGTCGCGAACCTCTACTACCACCAGCCCCTGCTCGGAGACATCGGACGGACGTTCCAGGCCTCGGACCGGGCGCTGGGGCTCATCCCCACCGTGTCCCAGGTGGGCTACGCGCTGGGCCTGCTGCTCATCGTTCCGCTGGGAGACAGCCTCGAGCGGCGGCGCATCATCGTCATCATGTCCGCCCTGGTGAGCCTCGCGCTGGTGGGCGTGGCCGTGGCGCCGGACCTGCCGTGGATGGTGGCCGCGAGCGGCCTGGTCGGCGTGACGACGGTGGTGCCCCAGTTGCTGGTGCCCTTCGCCGCGAACCTCGCGCCCGCGGCCTCGCGGGGACGCGTGGTGGGCACGGTGATGAGCGGGCTGCTCATCGGCATTCTGCTGTCGCGTACCGCCTCGGGCTTCCTCGGGGTGAGGTTCGGCTGGCGGGCCATGTTCTGGATCGCCGCGGCGTTGATGCTCGTGCTGACGGGGGTGCTGCGGCTCACGCTGCCGAAGCAGCCCGTGAGCGCCACCCTGCCCTACCCCGCCCTGCTGCGCTCGCTGGGAGGGCTCGTGCGCGAGGAGCCCGTGCTGCGGCTGCACTCGCTGCTGGGCGCGCTCACCTTCGGAGGCTTCAGCGCCTTCTGGGCCACGCTCGCGCTCCATCTCCAGGCGATGCCCCAGCATTATGGGCCCCAGGTGGCGGGACTGTTCGGGGTGGTGGGCGTGGCCGGTGCCGTCGCCGCGCCGCTGGCGGGCCGCTACGCCGACGTGCGCGGAGACCGGCGCATCAACGCGCTCGCCATCGGCATCCTGCTGCTGTCCTTCGGGGTGCTCGGTGTGGGGGGCCAGTGGCTGTGGGGACTGGCGCTCGGCGTCATCCTCCTGGACCTGGGCGCGCAGGCCAACCACATCTCCAACCAGACGCGCGTCTATGCGCTGCGCCCCGAGGCCCGTAACCGGCTCAACACCGTGTACATGGTGACGTACTTCGCGGGCGGCGCCACGGGCGCCTGGCTGGGGAGCCTGGCCTGGAGCCTCTGGGGGTGGAGCGGCGTGTGTGCCGTGGGCGCGGCCATGGCGCTCATGGGCCTGGTGGCACTGGGGCTCGCCGGGGCACGGCGTCCGGCGGGTTGAACGGGCAGCGGAACGGGGGCCCTACACCCTCACCCCGACCCTCTCCCAGGGGGAGAGGGAGGAGTGTTCACCCCGTGTTGCGCATGCCCGCGGCGATACCGGCCAGCGTGAGCAGCAGCGGGCGATCGATGTTCGCCGCTCCCGCCCGCTTGCGCCGCAGCAGCTCCACCTGGAGGAAGGACATGGGGTCCACGTAGGGGTTGCGCAGGGAGATGCTCTCTCGCAACTGCCGGTTGCTCTCCAGGATGCGTGCCTCGCCCGTCACGCGCTTCACCCAGCGGCGGGTGCGTGAATACTCGGCGCGGATGCGCTCCCACAACGGGCGCGTGGAGTCGGGCGCCAGCGCCGCGTAGCGCGACGCGATGGCCATGTCCGACTTCGCGAGCACCATCGCCACGTTGTCGATGACCGTGCGGAAGAAGGGCCACTGCCGGTACATCCGCTTGAGCTGCGCGAGGCCCTCGGGCCGCGAGCCGTACTCCTCCAGCGCCGTACCCACCCCGAACCACCCCGGCAGGATGGCGCGGTTCTGCGTCCAGGCGAACACCCAGGGGATGGCTCGCAGCGACTCCAGTCCTCCCGCGGCGCGCTTGCTCGGCCTCGAGCCGATGGGCAGTGCGGCGATCTCCTCGATGGGCGTGGCCGCCTGGAAGAAGGGGACGAAGTTCGGGTCCTCCCAGACGAGCCCCCGGTAGGCCTTACGGCCCAGCTCCGCCAGCTCGTCGAAGGCGGCGCGGAATGGAGTCTCCTCCTCGGCCGCCACGCGCGGCTGCGCGTCCAGGGAGTGCAGTAGCACCCCGCTCAGCACCAGCTCCAGCGTGCGCCGGGCCAGCTCCGGCCGGGCGTACTTGTGATCCAACGCCTCGCCCTGCTCGGTGGCTTTGTACGAGCCCGCGACACTTCCAGGAGGCAGCGCCAGGATGGCCTCGTGCGCGGGACCGCCGCCCCGGGCCACCGTCTCGCCCCGGCCGTGGAAGAGCCGCAGCTGCACACCCGCCTCGTGCGCCACCCGGGTGAGCGCCGTCTGGGCCCGGTAGAGCGCCGCGCTCGCGGCCAGCAGCCCCACCTCCTTGCCCGAGTCGCTGTACCCCACCATCACCTCCTGCACGCCCCGGGCTTGCAGGTGCTTGCGGTACTCGGGGTGCGCGAACAGCTCGCGCAGGACGCGGGGGCCATCATCGAGCGCGCCGAGCTGCTCGAAGAGGGGCACCACGTCCACGGTGGCGCACCCACGCGCCTCGTCCCACAACCCCGACTTGCGCGCGCAGGTGAAGGCCGCGAGGACGTCCTCCGCCGTGGAGGCCATCGACAGGATGAGCGTGCGGCAACACCCCTCGCCGGACTCGGCCTGCGCCTCGCGCACCCGCTGCAGCACGGCCAGCAACCGCGCTCCGCCCTCGGTGGGCGCCGGTCCTCCCTCCAGCGACGCGGCGGCGCTGCGAGCGTCCTCGGCGGGCGCGCGCGCCTCCAGCTCGGCCAGGTGAAAGCCCATGACCCGCACCCGGGCGATGAGGCGGCGCACCTGCCTCAGTCCGGCATGCCGCGACTTCGCATCGACGAGCGAGCGCTCCAGGATCTCCAGATCGCGCAACATCTCCATGGGCGAGCGGTAGGCGGAGGGCGCCAGGGGCTCGGTACGGCCGGCGCGGCGGCCCTCGACGTATTCCAGGGCGGCCTGGAGGCGGGCCTCCATGAAGCGCAGCTTGCGGCGCCAGGGCTCGCCCGTGGTGCGCGAGCCGTAGCGGGCCATCACCTCCGGCAGATCCGTGGCGTCCTTCTCGAGCGAGGCCCGCAGCTCCTTCGACACGAAGGCATGCGGCTCGGCCTGGGTGAGCACCCACCCCAGCCGGTACACCTCGCCCAACAAGGCGCGCAGGCCGCGGGCGCGGTGGGCGCGCAGCGTGTCCGCGAGCACCTCCGGCGTCACCAGCGGGTTGCCATCCATGTCTCCGCCCACCCACGAGTGCAGGCGCACCGGCGTGGCGAGCACGCCCAGCGGCTCTCCGTAGGCCCGCTCGAAGGCCCAGTCGAGCGTCTCCGGCATGAGCGCGAGCTGCTCGGCGAGCACCTCCTCCACGTACCAGAGGACGTTCTTCACCTCGTCGCCCACGGTGGGCCGCTCGCGGCGCAGCTCGTCCGTCTGCCAGAGGGCGGTGATCTCCTCGCGCATGGACGCGAGGGTGTCGGCCCTCTCGCGAGGCGTCAGGTGGCCGCGGTCGCGCTCCTCGAGCAGCCGCGCCAGGCGGTAGACCTTCTGCAGCACCGTGCGGCGCGCCGCCTGGGTGGGGTGCGCGGTGAGGGTGAGCGTCACCCGCATGGAGACGATCATCTCCCGCACCCGCGAGGCGGGGATGCCCGCCTGCCTCAGCGACTGCATTACCGCGTCGAGCGAGCCGCGCTGGAACTGGCCCTGGAAGCCACCGCTGGCATGCTCGCGGGTGCGGCGGATGCGGTGGTGTTGCTCGGCGAGGTTGGCCAGGCGGAAGTAGGTGGAGAAGGCGCGCAGCACGGGCTCGGCCCGCTCCAGGGGCATCTCCCGGAGCAGCGCGGCCAGCTCGGAGGCGGCCGCCCGGCGCTCGAGCTTCGGCCCGCGCCGGCGCTGGATGGCGAGGCGCCGGACGCGCTCCTCCAGATCGAAGAGGGCCTGGCCCTCCTGTTCGATGAGGACTTCACCGAGCAGCCGGCCCAGGAGCCGGACGTCCCGGCGCAACTGCGGATCCACATGACGGATGGAAGGCATACGGGGCGTGAAGCTAGTGCCACACCCCTGCCCCGGTCCACGTCCGAGAGAGGACCTAATCAGCAGCCGACGTTGTCACGTCCCGATCCGGCGCAGGGTGAGCAACGGACCGTCGTCCACCTTGCGTCCGGTGAGATCGATGGCGCAGTCGAGCATCCAGTCGGCGTGGCCCTCGGGGTCGAGGATGCGCTGCTGGGCCTCCCACTGGCGCGGGCCCGTCTCCTTGAGGAAGGTGTGGGCCGGCCGGCGCGCCTGCGGGGTGAGCACCACGGTCTTGTGCTCCTCGAAATAGGGCGTCATCGCCTCCCCGAGCTTCGTCGCCGTCCACTGCTCCCCGCCCTCGTCCTGCCGCAGCAGCGCCAGCGCGTCCGGGTAGCGCCTGTAGGCGAGCGCCCGCAGCAACCGGTGCAGTTCGTTGCGCACGTGCGCCGTGAAGGCCCGGGGATCGTCCGCGAGATCCTGCGGCTTGCGGTCCGGAGCCTCGGCCCGGCGGATGACCACCTCGTCCGGGTTCTTCATCCGCTCCCACTCCTCCAGGAGGCTCTGGTCCACGAAGCGGATCATCGCGCGCAGCCACTCGATGATCTCGGTGACCTCCTGGTTGCGGTAGCGCTCGGGCACCGTCTGGGTGAGCGCCTTGTAGACGTCACCCAGGTAGCGCAGCAGCACGCCCTCGCTGCGCTGCAGGCCGTACTCGCGCACGTAGTCGTGGAAGGACAGGTAGCGCTCGTACATGTCACGGACGATGGATTTGGGCCGGATGTTCTCCGCGCCCACCCACGGGTGCTTCTCCGTGAAGGCGTTGAAGGTGGTGTAGATGAAGTCCCGGTTCGGCTTGGGCCACTCGAGCTTCTCCAGCTCCTCCATCCGCTGGTCGTACTCCATGCCCTGGGCCTTCAGCTCGTTGATCTTCTGGCCCTTGAGCTCGTGGAGCTGGGCGTAGAGCACCACCTCCGGGTTCTCGCAGATGGACTCCACCAGCGTCACCACGTCCAGCGCGTACGTCTCCGCCTCGTGGTCCAGCTTGTTGAGCGTGTCCAGCAGGTAGAGCGACAGCGTCTGGTTGAGCGAGAAGTCCCGCTGCAGCCCCGGCGCCACCGCCACCGTCGCGCCCGAGCCGCCCTCGCCCTTCTGCACCAGCACCAGGCCCGCGTTGCGCAGCGTCCGGAAGCACGCCGCGGCCTCCTTCAGGTTGCGGCGCTTGATGTACTCCGAGCCGTGCGAGCGGAAGATGAGCCGCACCAGCCGCTGGTACCCCTCGGCGCCGCCCACCATCTCGCTCTGCAGCAGGTTGAGCAGGAAGCCGTGCGTCACCTCGAAGCGCGACTCCAGCGGCTCGGGGAGCCCCGTCTGCAGCCGCTCGAAGGTGCTCTTGTCGTAGTTGACGAAGCCCTTCTGCGGCGGAGGCTTGCGCGGCAGGCGCTTGCCGCCCTTGGCCTCCTTCTGGGCGATCTTCACGTTCTCGATGACGTGCTCGGGGGCCTGCGCCACCACGCTGCCCTGGGTGTCGAAGCCCTTGCGGCCCGCCCGCCCGGCGATCTGCTGGAAGTCACGCACGCTCAGCGTGGCCAGCTTGTCGCCGTTGAACTTGTAGAGCTGCGTGAAGAGCACCGTACGGATGGGGATGTTCACGCCCACGCCCAGCGTGTCCGTGCCGCTGATGACCTTGAGCAGGCCCGTCTGCGCCAGCCGCTCCACCAGCAGCCGGTACTTGGGCAGCAGGCCGGCGTGGTGCATGCCGATGCCGTGGCGCAGGAAGCGCTGGAAGTCCTTGCCGTAGGGCGTGTCGAAGGGCGCCTCCATCAGCGCCTGCCGGATGGCCTCCTTGTCCTCCTTGGTGGAGAAGTCCACGCTCATCAGGTTCTGCGCCTGCTCGGCCGCAGCGCGCTGCGAGAAGTTCACCAGGTAGATGGGCGCCTTCCCCAGCCGGATGAGGTCCTGGATGGTCTCGTGCAGCGGCGTCTCGCGGTACTCGAAGTCCAGCGGCACCGGGCGCTGCGCACTGCGCACGCTGGCCACCTCGCGGCCGGTGAACTCCTGCAGCTTCTCCTCGATGATGTGCGTGTCACCCAGCGTCGCCGACATCATCAGGAACGTGGTGCCCGGCAGGGTGATCAGCGGAATCTGCCAGGCGATGCCGCGCTCGCGGTCCGCGTAGTAGTGGAACTCGTCCATCACCACGTAGTCGGCGCGCAACATGGCGTCGCGCAGCCCCAGGTTGGACAGGATCTCCGCCGTGCAGCAGAGGATGGGCGCCTCGCGGTTGATGGCCGCGTCGCCGGTGAGCAGGCCCACGTTCTCCGGCCCGAAGGCCTCGCACAGCGCGAAGAACTTCTCGTTGACCAGCGCCTTGATGGGGCAGGTGTAGTAGGACACCTTACCCTCGGCCATGGCCTTGAAGTGGAGCGCCATGGCGACGAGCGACTTGCCCGAGCCGGTGGGCGTCTTGAGGAACAGGTGCTTGCCCCCCAGCAGCTCGAGGATGGCCTCCTCCTGCGCCGGGTAGAGGGTCAGACCGGTGGACTCCACCCAGCCCACGAAGCGGCTGAGGATCTCATCGGAATCCAGGGGGCCCTGCGAGCGGGCGGGCAGCAGCGCCGCGAGCGGCGCACGGGAGGTTTCGATCGTCACCATTGGTCAGGACTCTAGGCGGTCAGGCGGGCAGCCAGCCGGGAAAAGTTCACGGCGGTGTCCGAGGCCATTCATGGTCAACGAAAGGAGTCCGACCCCCATTCCGGCCTCCTCAAGGCGCTTCATCCTCGGCGAGAAGCCCTCCGGGGAAACGGCGGTGGCCCTCGAAAACCGTCAGGATTTCGATCGTCTGCTCCCGGACGCGGTAGACGATCCGGTACGCCTTCCGGAAGACCTCGCGCACCTCGTCGCGCCGCAGCTCTGGAACGACGCGCCCGGCGAAGGGGGTGGCTTGCGCTGGCTCACTTGGGTTCGGGCTTCCGGTACCGCTTCTTCATTTCGGCCATGACGGCTTCATGTGAATGAACCCGTCCAGCCTCCGCGTCCTCGAGCCCCTCCTCAACGGCCGCGACGAAACGAGCCCTCTCCATCAAGCTGTCGAACGATTGGGGCGAGAGAAGGACGCCAGCGGGCTTGCCGTTCTGGGTGATGACCAGCGGCTGTCCGGACTCCCCGATGCGCCGCAACCACTCGGATGCCTGGGCCTTGAAGTCGCTGACCGGAACGATGTCATCGGACACACGAAGAGGACGCATGGATGAACCTCCTGATGGTCTAAAGGTTAGTCTGAATTCGGTCCGTTACCAGCTCCTCTAGAGGTCCAGAGCCCGTCTCTCCTCTTTCGGAGACCTACACCCCACAGGCCCCCACCTGCTCCCCCCGTCAACCGGGAGCACACCGGGTGTTCCAGTCTCACGCCAAACTCCCGGTTTTTGTTCACTTGACGTGCATAAGTGCACGCTCCCTGAACAGGCATGTAGCGTGGACGGCCGCCGACCGGATATACCGGTAGGCCTATGACCGGCGACAAGCTCGTCTATGCAGGAACCGTCGAGGCGCTTTTCCTCAAGGCACTCGAGAACCGTCTTACGCCCGCGTGCCGTCTGCGCCTGCGTGAGGCGGGGCTCGACCTCGAGCAGAAGCTAACCCCCACCTACACACTTGAGCAGTGGAAGCTGTTCCTCCGCATCGCTGCGGACCACATCTACGCGGGCATGCCCGTCGAGGCGGCGTACTACTCCCTCGGAGAGCGCTTCATTGATGGATATTTCTCCACCCTCTTCGGGAAGGCGCTGCTGGGCATGGCCCGGCTGCTCGGTCCCCGGAGGGCGCTGACGCAGGCCCGGCTCTGCTTCCGGACCAGCACCAATTGCAGCGAGGTGCGAATCGTGGAGCGAGGGCAGACCGAGGTGGAGTTCTGGCTGACGGACATCGGCGCGGATCAGCCGACGTTCGTGGCCGGTGCCCTGGCCCGGGCGGCCGAGCTGTCCGGCGGCCAGCGGGTCGTCGTCGTCCCCGAGGGTTTCGACGGCCAGTCGGCCACCTACCACGTGCGCTGGTCCGAGCAGGCCGATGCCGCGGTCTCGCCCGAGCTCGCCGCGCGCGGCTCCGCGGCGGGTGAAATCTCGACCCGGCCTCCGGCGTAGCAGGCAGCGAAGTCCTCCAGGGGCGGGTCACCTTCCGGTGGCTCGCCCCGAGGGTGCTCAGCCCACGCGCCACTGCGGATGGGCGAGCACCCGCGCTTCGAGGCCTCCGGCGTGAGGGGCTCCCCGTGGGGCGCGCGGGACGAGGAGCGGCGCCACCGCTCCAACCAGCGCTCTCCCAGCGGTAGAGCCAGGGACTCGCGGCGTGTGGCCCCCACCGTCGTCTCGCCCTTGGTTCCCGTGGACACGCCGGCCCCCACGTAGAAGCCCGCGAGCAGCAGCGTGACACGCGTGGGGGTGGCCGCGCTGTACGTCAGCAGCAGGGCCCCCTCCCCGTCCTCCCGGCAGCATGCCCTCACCTGGGACAGCACCCGGGCCGTCCACATCTCCGGGTTGGACGCCGGGGAGAACGGATCGAAGAACACCAGGTCCGCCCTCGGCAGCCCCGCGTCGAGGAGCCCCTGCGCGTCCCCCAGGTGCAGCCGCCAGCGCAGGCCCTCGGCCTCCCAGACGCCGTCACGCATGAGGGCCTCGGCCGCCTCGCGGAAGGGCTGCAGGAAGGGAAAGCCCGCCGCGTCCGCCAGCGCCAGCCGCAGCGGCGCCAGGTCCACCTCGAAGCTCACCAGTTCCAGGGCGCGCCGGCGCTCGGCGCCCAGCTCGCGCGCACAGGTGAGCGCCGCCACCGCGTTGGTGGCCGCCCCCAGGCCCACGTCGTGGATGACGAGCGGCTCGCCCGGGGTGCGCAGACGCTCGGCCAGCCGGGGCTGCTCCACATAGAGGCGCAGGGCCTCCTGCCACGGGCCCACCGAGGGGTGCATGACCTCCCCGTGCCCGAGGTGCCGCACCGCCCGCGAGCCGTTGCGCAACGTCACCAGCTCGAAGTCACCATCACGAGGATTCCCGGAGTCCACGCGCTCAGCCCACTTCCTTCAGGGTGACGGCGCCGGGGCCGGCCTCGAGCTTCGCCTCCTTGAGATCCTTGGGCGTGGCCACGGCCTGCTTCAGCTCGCGGTAGGCCTGGGCGTAGGAGCCCCGGACGATGGCGTCGCGCATCTTCCAGGTGAGCTGCTGGTAGTGGTGCACGTTGTGCACGGACAGCAGGCGCGAGCCGATGTGGTGCTTGCCGCTCATGAGGTGCTGCAGGTAGCCGCGGCTGAAGCGCTTGCAAACGTAGCAGTCGCACGTCGGGTCCAACGGCTCGTCCGACAGCCGGAACACCTGACGGGTAATCCGCACGAGGCCCTGGAAGGTATAGGCGTAGCCCTGCTGCGCCATCTTCGTGGGGATGATGCAGTCGAACATGTCCACGCCGCGCAGCACGGCCTCGAGCAGGTCCGTGGGGGTGCCCACGCCCATGAGGTAGCGGGGCTTGTCCTGGGGCAGCGAGGCGGCGGCGCGGGCCGTCATGGCCTTGCGCTCCTCGTTCGTCTCGCCCACGGCGAGGCCGCCGATGGCGAAGCCGTCGAAGGGGTGCTGGGTGAGGAAGGCGGCGCTCTCGTCGCGCAGGTTCGGGTAGACGCCGCCCTGGACGATGGCGAAGAGGGCCTGGCCGGTGTCCACCTGGTTCTTGGCCGCGAGGCTGCGCAGGGCCCAGCGGTGGGTGCGCTCCATGGCCTCGCGCGTGCCAGCCTCGTCCGTGCGCGAGTCGATGCACACGTCCAGCACCATCATGACCTCCGAGTTGATCGCCTGCTGCATGGCGATGCTGGACTCGGGGCTGAGGAGCTGGCGGCTGTTGTCGTGGAAGCTGCGGAAGTGCGCGCCCTTCTCGGTGATGAGCCGGTCCTCGGGGAGGGAGAAGATCTGGAACCCGCCCGAGTCGGTGAGCACCGCCCCATCCCACTGCATGAAGGGGTGGATGCCGCCGAAGCGCTTGAACACCTCGATGCCCGGCTTGAGCATCAGGTGGTACGTGTTGGACAGGATGATCTTCGCCCCGGCGGCCTTCACCTCCTCCATGCCCAGGTGGCGGAAGGAGGCGTGGGTGCCCACCGGCATGAAGACGGGGGTGGGGATGGAGCCACGCCGGGTATGCAGCACCCCGGCACGGGCCCCCGTGGGGTCAGTGGTGACGAGCTCGAAGCGGACGGCCATTGGCGCCGCCTTATACCCGTGACGGGCACGAGACATGCCCGCTATCTGCTCGACCGCCCTCCGGCCCTGCCTCCAAGCATCCAGGCGCCCCCTCCTGGGGCCCGGAGGCGGGGGTCCACCGGCTCAGGGCGCCTTGGGGGCGCGGAACTCGGGGATCAGCTCGCCCGTGAGGCGGAGGCTCTTCATGACCTTCTCGTGCGGCAGGGGGCCCACCTGGTGGAAGGACATGAGGGCGTCGATGCCCAACGCCTCGTAGCGCTTGAGCCGCGTGCGCACCTGGTCCTTCGTGCCGACGATCAGGGACTCCTGCTCGCCCAGCACCTCCCAGAGCTCCTGGTCCGGGACGGCCTCGCCCTGCATGATCCGGCCGATGACGCGTTGCGCCCGGGAGTGCGGGGCGTTCGGGTCCTTCTTGCGCAGATACTGGCCCGTCAGCCCGCCGCCGGCCGGGTCCTTCGCCAGCGCCTCGAAGCTCGGCGGCCGTCTTGATGAAGGCATCCTTCGCCTCGAAGAACGTGAAGGAGCCGTTGGTGTACCAGGCCGCCGCCTTCGCCGCGCCGTTCTCCATCGCCTCCCGCTCGCTGTCCGCGCAGTGGACGAAGGTGAAGAAGGCGACCTGGTCGTTCACGTACTCGCCGACCGGCTTGCAGTGCTTGCGGATGGCCTCGCGGTAGATGTGGATCATCTCCGCCACCTCCTCCAGGGAGGCCCACAGCGTCACGCCGAGGGCCCCCACGCCGTTGCGCCCGGCCTGCTCGAACGAGGCCGGACTGGAGCACGCCTGCCAGAGCGGCGGGTGCGGCTTGCGGTAGGGCTTCGGGACGACATTGAGGTTCTTGATCTGGAAGTCGCGGCTCTCCCAGGAGAAGGACTCCTGGGTCCACATCTTCGGGATCATCTCGAAGGCCTCCTGCATCTGCCCCCGGGTGGAGTCGGGGTGGATGTTGAAGGTGCGCCACTCGGGCAGGGTGCTCCGGGCGAGGCCGAGCTGGAAGCGGCCCCCGCTCAGGTGATCGATGAAGGCGGCGCGCTCGGCGACGCGGATGGGGTGGTTGAAGCGCGAGGGAGCCAGCACGGACGAGTGACCGACGTGCAGGTTCTTCGTGCTCATGGCGATCGCCGTCAGCATGCACTCGGGCGCCGAGCTGTAGCTGAACTCGCCCCCGCCGTGGTGCTCGACCTGCCACCACACGCCGTACCCCATCTCGTCGGCCAGCTTCGCCTGCTCCAGGGTCTCCTGGAACAGGCGGTGCTCATGGTCCGCACCGCTCCAGAGTTCCTTGGGGTGCTGCATCTCCGAGAAAACATCCAGTCTCATGTTCGTTCCCCTCTCATCAGGATTCCACACACGCCCACCGCCCGGCACCCCGGACGATGGATCAGAGGCGGGTGCCGCAGAACTTGCAGTGCACCGCGTCCACGTCATGGCCCTCGGCGCCACAGCCGGGGCAGGCCTCGGGGTTGATGATGTGCCGGGAGGCCGCCGCGAGCTCCACCGACACGATGCCCGTGGGGACCGCGAGGACGCCGTAGCCCATGATCATCAGCACCGACGCGATGAACTGCCCGGGGACCGTCTTGGGGGTGATGTCCCCGAAGCCCACCGTCGTCATGGTGACGATGGCCCAGTACATGCCGCGCGGGATGCTGTCGAAGCCATTGTCCTCGCCCTCCACCAGGTACATCACCGAGCCCATGATGACGACGGTGCTCAGCACCGCGCCGAGGAAGACGATGATCTTCGGCCGGCTCGCGCGCAGGGCGGTGAGGAGGACCTCGGCCTCTCCGAGGAAGCTCACCAGCTTGAGCACGCGGAAGACGCGCAACAGGCGCAGCACGCGGACCACCAGCAGCGACTGGGCCCCGGGCAGCAGCAGGCTCACGTAGCTGGGCAGGAGCGCCATCAGGTCCACCACGCCGTAGAAGCTCAGCGAGTAACGCAGGGGGCGGCTCACGGAGAAGAGCCGCAGCACGTATTCCAGCGAGAAGAGGACGGTGAAGACCCACTCCGATATGCGGATGACCTCGCCGTATCGCGCGCGGATGGGAGCCACGCTCTCCAACATCACCGCGAGGACGCTGAGGACGATGGCCCACAGCAGTGCCACGTCGAAAGCCTTCCCCGCCGGGGTGTCCGACTCGAAGATGATCTCATGGAGTCTGGCGCGAACTCCCGGGGGAGGACTCTGCTCGGAGGGGCGCTGCACGCCCCCAGTGTAGACGACGCGTGACCCGAGAGGGCGCTTCGTGTTCAGAGCGCCAGCAGGGTCTGCTCGATGGGGCGCTCCAGGCCCTCTCCGTAGTAGCGGACACGCAGGTTGCGGTCGGGGTCCCACCCGTCCTTCCCCGTCGGGCCCAGGTCCAGCACGGCGAAGTTCCTGCGGAAGAGCAGGCGCCCGTCCGGATTGCCCGGCAGCTCCAGCAGCCTCCCGCAGAAGAGGTCCTGGTACATGTCCACCGGATCCGAGCCGATGCCGAACTCCACCACCTTGCGGATGAGGCCGTTGGGAGGCTCGGAGCCGATGCCACTGGAGACCACCTGGGTGATCTCCGGCTGGTCGGAGTCGTTGCGCTTGTGGGAGGGCATCCGGGAGCGCAGCCGGGCCGTGGTGCCCACGTGCACGTCCCCGCCCACCAACGTCACCTCGGTCCCGGGCGAGCGCTTGCGGAAATCGAAGAGCCGGTTGAGCAGCTTGCGCAGCTCCTCGGCGTTGTGGGGCTCCATCCACGAGTCCCTCACGTCCCCGAGGAACGAGGTGAGCCCGAGCCGCTCCAGGATCTTGCTGGCCGCGGCCACCTTCGCATGCAGCGGGGGCACCCCCGTGACGACGAAGAGCCGCTCGAGCCCCGCGCCCAACTGGGCCTCCAGCCACGCATCGGTCTCGGCCCACTGCTTGCGGCCGATGATGGTCTGTTCCTTCCAGTTGCGGTGCGAGCGCCCATCGAGCACCAGCACCCCGAGGCCGTTGCTCACCCAGCCGAAGCCAAAGGAGTCGCTGAAACCCGGAGGGTTCAAGCGCGCCTGGAACTCCGAGAAGGCCGTCCGCGCGGCCTCGAAGAAGGCGCGGTCCGCCGGGCTCACCTCGTCGTGGGAGCCCCACCCGTCGAAGATGTCGTGGTCGTCCCACATCATCATCGAGGGCACCGAGCCGAGCACCGCGGCGATCTCCGGCCGCTGCCACGTCTCGCAATACAGGGCGCGGAAGGACTCGCGCAGCCGCTGCATCAGCTCCTCGTTCTGGGGCGTCAGGTAGTCGTCCAGGTTGCAGCGCTGCCACGCCTCGCGGATGTGGTCCGCGTAGATCTGATCGCCCAGGTGGATCAGCAGATCCACCTCCCCCGCCGCGACCACCTCGCCCAGCCGCTTCCACATGGCATGGCGCCGCGAGGGCTCGGTCACCGTGTGGCCGCCATTGCAGCTCACCAGGCCGATGCGCAGGGGCTGGCCGGGTGGAGGCAGCAGCCGGAAGCGGGAGAGCCCACCCGCGCACGCGAGCTCCTGGAGCGAGGGGAGTCCCTCCTCCGAGACCGAGACGGCCACCGCGTACTCGACCGTGGAGGACGCGGCGAGCCCCTCGAGCTCGAACGAGCCGTGGAGGAAGGAGGAGCCCTCGGGCCGGCACAGCCGCAGGGTGCGCTCCTGGAAGGCGCCCTCCCCCGCGCGGAAGGCGAGCCGGGCGTGGGATTGGCCATTCTTCGCGGTGATGGCGATGCGAGCCGTGGTGCTGGTGCAGCAGCCCACGGTGGTGATCAGCGGCCTCGACATAGCCCCATCATTCCACGACCCGGACCTCGCGCGCACGGTGGCCACCGGGCAGCCAGCCGGGCACGCCCCGGGCCTGGGCCGCACTCATCCAACGGGTGCACATCAACGAGAGCTGGCCGTCAGACCTCCCCTGTAATCCAGGAGTGACGTTCCCGAACTCCTGTCGCTTCCAGGGAAGAGGTAAGACATGCCTCCGCGATCCAGCACCCGGCCGCGCCGATCCCACCAGGGCCTGCGCCCCTGTCTTCATCTCGCAGGGGCATGGGTGGTGGTGCTGGCAGCGTTGATGCTCGCTCCCCGCCGGTTGTGCCTCGCAGAGGCCCATGCGGCCACCTCTGGGGGGCCTGATCTCCCACTCCAAGGACCGCCCGCTCACGCCCGCGTTCCTGGATGAAACGAGCGTCAGGGGCGAGGCGTGGCACGCCGGAGCGGCGCGGGAGGGGGAGCAGGCACCGTCAGGCCCCTCCACCGGTTTCGCGGCCATGCGGCAGGGGACCCTGAGGCTCATGGCCCATCCATCCGGCCATGCGGATGTCCCCGCGCCGAAGCCGGTGTTCCGGCCGGGCCCTCCACCGCCGGGCCTGGATGCGCCGGGCGAGCCCTCGTCTCCGCCCCGCGTCGCGCCGAGCACCCAGCCGCGGCCTCCCATCCAATCACCAACGCCGGGCACCACGCCCCTCCGGTCGCCACCCGTCACAGCGCCCCAGCCGCTCACACTCCCCATGCCCGTCTGGGCCCGGGTCGCCGCGCTCGTCCTGCTCCCAGGCACGGCCCATGCGCCCGGCCCCGTCCCGGAATGTGAAAGGGCCCGGTCGCACAAGAACGAACACCTGGCGGGACAGAGGCATCCGGTGACGGGGGTTCTCTTCAAGGAAAACGGCTACCCGGCCTTCGAACCCATCGTGGAAATCATCATCCCCGAGGAACTTCGCGGCCCCGAGGTGAGCGATGCCCGCCAGTTCGCGGACGCCTCACGCCAACTTCGGGAGAGGATGGAACGAAGGCCGATGCTGGAATCCAGCTTTTCTCCCGAACAACTCGAGGCCATCAAAAAGGGCTGGCCACGCATTCCGGGGCTGACCTGGCATCACCATGAGGACGGCAAGACGCTTCAACTTGTGGATCGTGACACACATGCCAGTACGGGCCATTCTGGAGGGCGAGAAACGTCCGGTGGGCGTCCCTGATAGGGAGAGGAAGAAACGTGCGTTGCACCATCTACAGCCCGGTCGTTGATCATCAGGCCATCGAGTCCGTGCGAGATGTGCTTCCCGGGTGGTTGCTGCACTGGGAGGGCGAACCCGAGCGGTGGAGTTCCATGAGCTTCAAGAGTGCCCAGGGAACGCTCACCTTCAATTCCCTGGAGTACACCGGACCGATGGATCCATTCAGTAAGATCATCCTCGGTACCAGCAGCCACTTCTGGAAACGTCAGGATCTTCCCGAATCGGTCATGGAGGATTTGCTGGATTTCGTGGCGAACACCAAATGGCTGATCGGCGTCGTGGGTACTTCCGAGGTCCTCTCCGAAGACGTTTTGCTGAAGGCTGCGCTGGAACTGGCGCGCCGTCTGAACGGAAGGGTCTTCAACGGCATGGAGCTCGTCTCCCCCAAGCCTTGAGTCCAGGAACGCTCCAGGACGGCGCCCTGTCACCTGGAGGCCGGGAACTCTCCAACGGGCATTCAGGAAAGAGAGGAATGGACGTGCGGTGCACCATCTACAGCCCGGCCGTTGATCATCAGGCCATCCAGTCCGTGCGGGATGTCCTTCCGGGATGGTTGATGCACTGGGAGGGCGAACCTGCGCAGTGGACTTCCGCGAGCTTCAAGAGTACCCAGGGAACGCTCACCTTCAATTCCCTGGAGTACACCGGACCGCTGGATCAGTTCAGCAGGCTCATCCTGGGTACCAGCGGTTACTTCTGGCGACGTGAGGACCTTCCTAAATCCACCAGGAAGGACCTGATTCACTTCGTGGGGGGAACCAGGTGGTTGGTCGGCGTCGTGGGAACCTCCGAGGTCCTCTCCGAGGAGGTCTTCCTGAAGGCCGCGATGGAGCTGGCGCGCCGCCTGAACGCAAGGGTCTTCGTCAACGGGACGGATCTCATCTCCCCTGAACCCCGGAGTTAGGCCCGCTCGGTTCCCCTGCTCCCCGCTCCCCAGGCGAGCCTCCAGGGGCCCGGCCGTTATCCTACATCGACGCTGCCCAGGCCCCGGTCCCCGCCCCTCCAACGGCATAGAAAGCCCACCAAGAGGGGTTACAAGGGGTCTTCACCGCCGGTCCCGGCGATTTCAACGTGTCGCGCGCCTTTCGGCCGCCTACCCCTTCCGCTAGAAAGCGCCCCCCATGTTCACCATCATCAACGTCTCCAAGGCCTACGGGCCCAAGAAGCTCTTCGAGGAGGTCAACGTCGCCTTCTCGCCCGGCCGCCGCTACGGCCTCACCGGCCCCAACGGGGCGGGCAAGTCCACGTTCATGAAGATCCTCGCCGGAGACGAGGAAGCGGACCTGGGGACCATCTCCCGGCCCAAGAAGCTGGGCATCCTCCGCCAGGACCACTTCCGCTACGAGGATGAGCGCGTCCTCGACGTCGTTCTCATGGGCAACAAGGCCCTCTGGGACGTCATGAAGGAGAAGGACACCATCCTCGCCAAGTCCGACATCAGCGAGGAGGACGGCAACCGCCTGGGCGAGCTGGAGATGGTCATCGCCGAGGAGGACGGCTACAGCGCCGAGTCCGAGGCGTCCTCGCTGCTCGAGGGCCTCGGCATCCCCTCGTCCACGCACGAGGGGCCCATGAAACAGCTCACCGGCGGCCTCAAGCTGCGCGTGCTGCTCGCCCAGGCGCTCTTCGGCAAGCCCCAGGGCCTGCTGCTCGACGAGCCCACCAACAACCTGGACATCGACTCCATCCGCTGGCTGGAGACGTTCCTCATGGCCTTCGAGGGCGTGCTCATCACCATCAGCCACGACCGGCACTTCCTCAACACCATCTGCACGCACATCGCGGACATCGATTACGAGACCATCATCCAGTACAACGGTGGCTACGATGACATGGTGAGGCAGAAGGCCCAGGTGCGCAGCCGGGTCGAGTCCGAGACCTCCGAGAAGAAGAAGAAGATCGCCCAGCTCCAGGACTTCGTCGCCCGCTTCCACGCCGGTACGCGCGCCTCCCAGGTGCAGAGCCGCATCAAGCAGATCGACAAGCTGAAGTCGGACGATCTCAAGCGCTCGAACATCGCGCGGCCCTTCATCCGCTTCGACGTGAAGCAGGTCAGCGGCAAGCAGACGCTCCAGTTCGAGGGCATCTCCAAGACCTACGACGGCCAGAAGGTCATCCGCCCCTTCAGCGGCCTGGTGTGCAAGGGCGAGAAGATCTGCGTCATCGGCCGCAACGGCGTGGGCAAGTCCACCCTGGTGAAGATGCTCGCCGGGCAGACCGAGTCGGACAGCGGGAAGATCGTCTGGGGCCACCAGGCCTCCATGGGCTACCTGCCGCAGGACCACCACGGCACCATCCGCAAGGGCACCACGGCCTTCGAGTGGCTGCGCGACATCAACACCAAGCTCACCAACGAGGAGATCTCCGGGGTGCTCGGCCGCATGCTCTTCGCGGGCGACGAGCGGATGAAGCCCACGGACACCCTGTCCGGTGGTGAGACGGTGCGCCTGCTGCTCTGCAAGCTGATGCTCAACCAGGACAACGTGCTGGTGTTCGACGAGCCCACCAACCACCTGGACCTGGAGTCCATCAGCGCGCTGGCCGACGGCCTCCAGAAGTACGAGGGCACCGCCATCATCGTGACGCACGACCAGGAGCTCATCTCCGAGGTGGCCACCCGCATCTGGAGCCTGGAGGAGGGCAAGCCGGTGAACGACTTCAACGGCACCTTCGCCGAGTTCCTCGAGAAGCACCCCGTCCACGCCGCCCAGCGTCGCTAGCCCAGGCGCCGCCTAACGGTTGCGGCGCAAGAGGAACAGGCCCAGCCCGAAGCCCGTGGCCCAGGTGGTCGCCGCCCCCAGCGGCGTCATCCGGGCCGGCTCGGGCCGCGGCGGCAGCGTGGGACGCAGGCGATCCTCCATGTCCTTCTGATCCTGCTCCCGCTTCTGCCCCTTCGTCATGGGAGGGCCGCCCTGGCCCGGCCGCTTCTGCCCCGGCGACTTCCCCTCGGGCGACTTGTGCTCGAGGATGGCGTTGACCTCCGCGCCAATCAGGATGACCTGCGCGGAGATCCACATCCACAGCAGCATCACGATGACGCCGCCGAGCGCGCCGTAGTTCGCGTCGTAGCTGCCGAAGTTGCGCACGTACATCGAGAAGCCCCAGGACGCGACCAACCAGATGATGACGCCCACCACCGAGCCGGGCGTGATGAACCGGAACTTCTGCTTCACGTCCGGCAGCAGGTAGTAGGTGAGCGCCCAGACCAGCATCATCAGCACGCCGGCGAAGGGCAGGCGCAGCCACATGACGACGGTGCCGAGCGGCTCCCCGAGGAACTTCGCGACGGCCGGCGTGGCCACCATGGCCAGCGAGGCGAGGATGGAGAGCATCGCGCCCCCCAGCGTCACCAGGATGGCGGTGCCGCGCACCTTCCAGAAGGGCCGGGACTCCTCCACGTCGTAGACGGTGTTGAGCGCGTCCATCAGCGCCACCACCCCGCCCGAGGCGGCCCACACCGCGCCCAATGCACCGACCGTCAGCAGGCCCACGTTGTTGCCCGCCGCCAGGTCCTTCAGGCGCTGGCCGACGATCTCCGTCACCGCCTCGGGTGCCACCCGGCCCAGCTCCTGGATGAGCACCTGGGCCTGCGCGGGATCGATGAAGAGGCTGGCGAGCGCCACCAGGAATAGCAGGAACGGGAACAGCGCCAATACGGCGAAGTACGTCACCGCGCCGGCCACGTTGCCTATCTTGTCGGCCTTGTACTCGTTCTTCAGCTCGGTGAAGAACTCCTTCCAACTCATTCCCTTGCCCGGGAGCACCATCGCGCCTCCTCCTAGGTGACACGCCAAGGATGCGCATTCCGCCCGCCTGCCCCACCCGTTCTCCGGGACACGGAAACGAGCCTGCCCGCCTCCTCTGGGAGCAGCCGGAGCAGGCGGCACCCGGACGGAGGGCTCAGCGAGGGCTCAGCCCGCGTAGACGGGCAGCACCGGCGCGTCCTTCAGGCGCGGCGCGGCCGAGTCCTTGGGCGACAGCAGCGGCGACGTCACCGGCCAGGGGATGCCCAGGTCCGGGTCGTTCCACGCGATGCCGCGCTCGGAGGCGGGCATGTAGACGTCCGTGCACTTGTAGTGGAAGTCCGCGCTCTCGGAGAGGACGCAGAAGCCGTGCGCGAAGCCCGCGGGCACCCAGAGCTGGCGCCGGTTGTCCACGCTCAGCTCCAGGCCCACGAACCTGCCGAAGGTGGGCGAGCCACGGCGCACGTCCACCACCACGTCATAGACGGCGCCCGCCAGCACCTGCACCAGCTTCCCCTGCGCGTGGGGCTCCTGGAAGTGCAGCCCGCGGAGGATGCCCTTGGCCGAGCGCGAGAAGTTGTCCTGCACGAAGGGCCCGGGGATGCCAGCGTCCGCGTAGCGCTTCGCATGGAACATCTCCATGAAGAAGCCGCGATCGTCACCGAAGCGCTTGGGCTCGAGGAGGAGGACGCCGGGCAGCTCCGTCTTCAGGACGTTCACGTCCGGGCTCCCCGGTTCTCGATGAGATCCAGCAGGTAGCGCCCGTACTCGTTCTTGCGCATGGGGTGCGCCTGCTCCGCCACCTGGGCCGCGGTGATGTAGCCCATGCGGTAGGCGATCTCCTCGGGGCATGCCACCTTGAGGCCCTGGCGGTGCTCGATGATCTGGATGAAGTTGGAGGCCTCCATCAGCGACTCGTGGGTGCCGGTGTCCAGCCACGCGTAGCCGCGGCCCATCAGCTCCACCTGGAGCTGCTGCTGGCGCAGGTAGGCGATGTTGACGTCGGTGATCTCCAGCTCGCCGCGCTTGGAGGGCGTGAGGTGCTTCGCGATGTCCAGCACCTGGTTGTCGTAGAAGTACAGGCCCGTCACCGCGTAGTTGGACTTGGGCCTGGCCGGCTTCTCCTCGAGGCTCAGCGCGCGGTTGTCCGCGTCCAGCTCCACCACGCCGTAGCGCTCGGGATCCTTCACGTAGTAGCCGAACACGGTGGCGCCCGACTCGCGCGCCGCCGCCTTCTGCACCAGCTCGCTCAGACCGTGGCCGTAGAAGATGTTGTCGCCGAGGATGAGCGACACGTTGTCGTTGCCCACGAACTCGCGGCCGATGATGAAGGCCTGGGCGAGCCCATCCGGGCTGGGCTGCACGGCGTACTGGAAGTTCACGCCCCACTGCTCTCCGCTGCCGAGCAGCTCCTCGAAGCGCGGCAGATCCGTGGGCGTGGAGATGATCAGGATGTCCCGGATGCCCGCCAGCATCAGCGTGGTGAGCGGGTAGTAGATCATCGGCTTGTCATACACGGGCAGCAACTGCTTGCTGACCACGCGCGTGAGCGGATACAGCCGCGTTCCCGAGCCACCCGCCAGCACGATTCCTTTCATGTTCTCCTCACCGAGCCCGCAGGCTTTCCAGCAATCGTGCGACCGAGTACGAGAGATCGAAAGGGATGCGCCGTCCCAGCACGCGCTCCAGGCGCCGGGTGTCGCCCAGGCTCACGGGCACGTCACCGGGGCCGCGCAGGAGCTGCTCCGCGGTACGGACCTCCACACGCCCGCCCACCTGCCGGAGGATCTCCTCCAGGAGCGACCCCATCCGCACGGGCTGGCCGGAGCAGAGGTTGAGGATTTCCTCTTCCGGCTCGCGCTGCCCCAGCGTCCAGAGGGCGTCCACCACGTCCGCGACGTCCACATAGTCCCGGACGGGCGTCAGGTCCCCCACGGTGAGGCACCCACCGCCCGCGGCGGCCAGGGCGAGGGACTCGCGGGCGAAGCGGGCGGGCGCCAGGGCGCCGGGCATGCCGGGACCGATGATGTTGAAGAAGCGCACCACCCCCACGCGCAGCCCGCGGCGGCGGGCCAGGAGCGCCAGCCGCGTGCTGGCGAGCTTGGCCACGCCGTACTCCCCCACCGGGCGCTCGCGGGCGTCCTCGGAGATGGGCTCGGTGCCCAGGTCTCCGTACTCCGCGGCGGAGCCCGCCACGAGGACGCGAGGCTGGTAGCCCGGCACGGCCTGCACGGCCTGGAAGAGGTGGATCGTGGTGGCGGTATTGGAGGCGAAGACGCCCCGCGCCCCACCCCCGGGACCACCGGCCAGGTGGTAGATGAGCGACGGCCGCTCGCGGGTGAGCAGCTCCGTCAGGCCGCCCGCGTCCTCGGCGAGATCGATGGCGTGGTAGCCCGGCTCCTCCCGGGGCGTGCGACCCACGCCCAGGCACTGGCGCCCCTCGGCACGCACCCGCGCGGCGAGCGCCCGCCCGACGAAGCCGGCGCTCCCCGTGATGAAGACGGACTCAGCCATGGCGGGGGAGGAACTGCTCCCGGCGCTTCTGGAACTCATCCGTGGCGACCGCGTAGTCGTCCGTGCGGCCGATGTCGAGCCAGTAGCAGTCCTGGCGGGCACAGGCCACGCGCTCACCGGCCTGCTTCAGGCGCATCATCAGATCGGGGATGTCCAGCCGCTTGCCGGGCTCCATGTAGCGCAGCGCGCCCCGATTGAAGAAGTTGATGCCCATGCTCACGTTGTACGAGAGCGTCGGCTTCTCGATGTAGCGGCCGAGCTGCCCGGCCGGCTCCTCCTCCACCACGCCGAAGTCGATCTTCACGTCGCGCTGGTAGAGGCTGATGGTGGCCATGGCCTTGCTGGCCACGTGCGTCTCGAAGGCCTTGCGGTAGTCCATGGTGGTGAGCAGGTCACCGTTCATCACCAGGAAGTTCTCATCGAGCCGATCCTGGACCAGCGACAGCGGCCCGGCCGTCCCCAGGGGCTCCTCCTCGTGGGAGTACTCGATGCGCACGCCCCACTTGCCCCCATCGCCGCAGAAGACGCGGATGAGCTCGGCCAGGTGGCCGGTGGTGACGATGAGCCGATCGAACCCCGCACGCGCCAGTTGCCGCACGACGATCTCCAGGATGGGGAGATCATCGATGGGCATCAGGGGCTTGGGAAAACTGGTGGTGTAGGGCCGCAGGCGCGTGCCCTTGCCGCCGGCGAGAATGATGGCTTGCAAGGTGGTGTCCTACCGGTTGTAGACGTCCGACCGGAAGCGGTCGGCGTGGTTGCGGATGAAGGCGATCGTCTCGAGCAGGCCCTGCTCGAGCCCCACCCGGGGCTTCCACCCGGTGAGCGCCTCGGCCTTGCGGGCATCCGCCAGCAGCGTCATCACCTCGCTCTTCTCGGGGCGGGTGCGCTCGGTCTCGCAGACGATCTCCTTGTTCACGCCCGCCAGCCGGAGGATCAGCGTGGCCAGATCGCCAATGCTGATGGCCTTGCCGGAGCCCACGTTGATGACCTCGCCCAGCGCCTGCTCGCTCTCGGCCACGGAGATGAAGCCCTCCACGGTGTCCGCCACGTAGTTCAAATCACGCAGCGGAGAGAGGGAGCCGAGCTTCACCACCGGCGAGGAGGACAGGGCCTGGCTGATGATGGTGGGGATGACGGCGCGCGCCGACTGCCGCGGACCAAAGGTGTTGAAGGGGCGGATGGTGGCCACCGGCAGCCCGAAGCTCAGGTAGTAGCTCTCCGCCAGCTTGTCCGCGCCGATCTTCGAGGCCGAGTAGGGAGACTGGCCCTGCAGCGGGTGCTTCTCGTCGATGGGGGTATAGAGCGCGGTGCCGTACGTCTCGGACGTGGAGGTGTGCACCACGCGCGCCACCTTGTGCGTGCGCGCGGCCTCCAGGACGTTGAGCGTGCCCTCCACGTTCGTCCGCACGTAGCTGGCCGGCGCCACGTACGAGTAGGGAATGGCGATCAGCGCCGCCAGGTGGAAGACGATGTCCTGCCCGGCCACCGCCGACGACACGAAGAACGGATCCTCGATGTTGCCGGAGATCACCTTGAGCTTCGAGCGGACCTGGCTGCTCGCCATCTCCAGGTTGGAGAGATCCGGCCGGGCATCGTAGTGCACCATGGCCGTCACCTCGGCTCCGCGCGCGACCAGCGCCTCCACCAGGTGGCTGCCGATGAAGCCACCCGCCCCCGTCACCAGAACCTTCGCACCCTGCACTTTCACGTCATCCACTCCCTTGCACGATGCCGCTCGCCGCCCCTTGGGACGCCAGCTGGCGGAACACTTCGTAATACTTCTGGCGCGCCGTTTCGATGGAGAAGCGCTCCTCGACGCTGTCGCGGCACGTGCGCGCCAGGCGCGTGCGCCGCGAGTCCAGGTTCAGCGCGCCGCGGATGTCGCGCACGAAGCCGTCCACGTCCGTGGGCGGCACGACGAAGCCCGTGCGGCCGGACTGGATGACCTCGGGCAGCGCCCCCACCTTCGACGCCACGACCGGGGTGCCCAACGCCAACGCCTCCAGGCACACCAGGGGCAGCCCCTCCACGTCCGAGGGGATGACCACCACGTCCGCCCGGCGCAGGTAGGGCCGCGCATCCTCCACGATGCCCAGCAGCTTCACGCGCTCGGCCAGCCCGTGCCGGTGGATGAGTTCCTCCACCTCCGGCCGCTGCGGCCCGTCACCCGTCATCGCGAAGCGCACGCGCGCATCCCGCTTCATCCGGCGGGCGATCTCCACGAAGCGCAGCACGCCCTTCTCCTCGGAGAAGCGGCCCGAGTACAGGACCAGCCGCTCACCGGGCGCCAGCTCCAACCGGGGCGGCCCTCCGGGCAGATAGGGCACCGACTCCTGCGAGAAACGCTTCATGTCGATGCCGTGGTAGATGATGCGGATGCGCTCGGGCGACTCTCCGCCCCGGAGCAGCGCGTCACGCACCTCCTCGTTGGCGACGATGTGGAAGTCGATCTCGCTCGCGTGGCGGCGGTTGTTCGCCAGGTGCCCCACCGTGTTGTACAGGTGATCCACCACCCGGACGTGCGGCAGCTCCCGGCGGATGCGGGGCAGCAGCGCGTAGGTGCGCGCCGAGCCGACGAGCATCAGCACGTTCACCTGCCGCGTCCGCAGCAGGTGGAGGATGGCCTCGTCGTGGGCGAACTCGGGCAGCTCCTTGGACAGCTCGAAGACGTCATCGGTGAGGCGCTGGAAGGCCCCCGCCGAGCTGCCCATGCTGGGAGGCGTCTCGATGGTGGAGTAGACGCTGAGCCGCGCGTCCTCCTGCTGGCAGGTGGCGAACACCTGGAGCATGAGGCTGTCGGAGCCGCCCATCACCATCCACGGCTGGGCCAGGGCGATGCGCAGCGGCTTGGGCGCCGGCAGCGGGCTGCGCGACAAGTCCCGCGACGGCACCGTCTCCTTGAGCGGCTGGGTCTGCTCGCGCGAGATGCGCGCCACGCGCAGGTGCCCCAGGTAGCGCCGGTGCTTGGCCAGCGTCTTGCGGTAGGCCTGCTCCAGCCCCGGCCGGATCGCGTCCGACAGGCTGTTGCCGTGGATGCGGTAGAGCATCAGCGGCTCGCGGATCTTGTATCCCCGCACGCCGCGCTCGGCGAAGCGCAGCCAGAAGTCCCAGTCCTCGATGGAACCGTCCTTGTTGCTGCCATACCCGATGCCGAGCGACTTCCACGTCTCGTAGCGGAACATCGCCACGGTGGACACCGTGTTCGTCCTGCTCAGGTTGGCCAGCGAGAACTCGTCCGCCGTCTCCCACACCCGCTGCTCGCGGCCAAAGAGCTGCACGGAGGGATAGACCACATCCACGCCCAGCAGCTCGAGCGCCATCACCGCCTTCTCCAGATACGTGGGGGCGAGCATGTCGTCCGCGTCCAGGAAGGTGATGTACTTGCCACGCGCCTGCTGCAGCCCCGCGAGGCGGTTCTCCCCCACCCGCGTGGGCTCGGGCTGGAAGATCTTGCGCACCTTCGGATGCTGCAGCGCCCGCACCTGCTCCGTGGTGGTGCCGTCGGTGGAGCCGCCCTCCACGAGGATGATCTCGAAGTCCTGCAGCGTCTGCTTGTCGAGGCTCACCAGCGCGTCCGGCAGGAAGCTCCCGTAGTTGAAGCAAGGGATGATGACCGACACGAGCGGCCTGTCCTCCGGCCAGCGCTCGAGTCCGGACCTCTTGCCGAGCACGCCCTGCTCCACCTTGCGGTAGAGCCCGGTGACCTCGGTCACCAGCGGCTCGGGATCCGGCATGCGCCGGATCGGCTGCTCCAGGGCGAACTCCAGGACGTACTCGCCCACCCGCCGCGCGGGCCGCAGCACCGTCTGGCCGAGCCACGCCCGGGCAGGCTTGGGCAGCACCAGCCGCGCCATGGCCAACGGCAGCCGCCAGACGCGCGTGGGCTCGTCCTTCATGTCCACCAGTTCCTGCGCGAACTCGAAGGCGCGGTGCGTCTTGTAGCCGCGCACCTGCTCCTCACGCTCGTTGAGCTGGGACTGGAGCTGCTGATTGGTGGCCTGGAGCTGTTGCAGCTTGCGCTCCAGCTCCTGCAGGCGCTCCTTCATCCGCGCGGCGTCCTCCGCCTTGCGCGAGGAGCGCTGACGCTTGCCCGCCTTCTTGGGTTTGGGAACGACTGCCTGGCGCAGGGGCAGCACATCACCCAGCGGCGCATCTGACGGCTGCTCAGATGAGGGAGAGCGCTCTCCCTGCACAACCGTGGCGTCCAGCGATTGCTTGCTTCCCTGGCGATTCATGACCGTTCTCACTCACCGGTGGCACACCCGCCCTCACCTGGGTGCGAGGGGCTGGCGAGTAGTGCTTGGACGAAGAGGATCCAGGCCATCGCCGAGCGCTGCCGCGGGAGAGCCGGCCCCACCTCCATGTCCCGACGCGGCCCAACGCCTCCGACCCGGCTGGCCGCGCGTGTGTTACGGGATTGGTGCTGGAGTGTCAAGGCAGGCCACCCCGGCAGGCGGGCTGCTCGGCGCCCCTGTGTCGAGGCCTCGAGACCGCCTGGCGAGCCCTTCCGTACCGCTCACAAACCGCTGGATTCATTGGACCTCCCGGCCAGGGCAAGCAGGGCGCCCCTTCCTTGACCCCACGAGCGGACTCATGGATGACGAGGTGGGCGAATCCAAGAAATCCCCTCGCGGGCGTGAGCCGATATTCGTTCAAAGGACACGGAATAACTCAATGACGGCGCATGAAAATCCCCTGGTCATCCTCCTCCCCGAGCTGGCGCTGGGAGGATTGCTCCGTCATGCCAGTGAGGTGGCCCGGCAGGCGCGGCTCGAGGGGCAGCCAGCGACGATCATCTCGGTGCGGGGCGAGCGCGACGTCTCCGAGCACCTGGCCGGGCTGGAGGTGCGCCTGGTGGATTCATGGAGCGGAGCCGGGCAGAAGCAGGTGCTCCAGTGGATGGAGGGAGCCGAGGTGCTGCTGCTGAGCCCCCGCAGACGGCGCTGCTGGCGCCGGCGCTCTGCGTGGCGCGGAGCGCGGCGGTGGGAGTGCATGGCTCGCCCGGAACCAACCGGGAGTGGCTCGGCGAGGAGCGCTTCGCGGTGCTGGCCACCGCCGTTGGCACGACGGGGGGACCCCAGGTGCTCGTCCCCGGGCAGGCGTACGTCGACGGCGTGGCGCGAGAGCTTCGGCATCTCCCCCGGGCAGGTCTCCGTGTTGCCCAACGCGATCCCCCTTCCCGAGACCCTGCCCATGACGAGGCCGGGGATGGGCTCCGTGCTGACGGCGATGCGGCTGGCCAACGACAAGCGGTGGGTCCTCGAGGCCGCGGCACGGCTCGCCACCGCGGGGCGAGTGCCACTCAAGGTCGTGGGCCAGGGCCCGCATGCGGACGAGTTCCGCGCCTGGCTGGGCTCCCGGCCGGGTCTGAGCGCCGAGGTCATCGAGACGGAGGACTTCGACACGCACCTGCGGGAGGCAGACGTGGTCGTGGCCGTGGGACTGGTGGCGCTCGAGGCGGCGGCGCGAGGCCGCCGGGTCGCCGTGGCCGCCAAGCCCGGGGGAGGGCTCGCCGGAGCGCTCACCCCGAGCAACTGGGCGGCACTCCAGGCCACCAACTTCGCGGGGCTGGGCCTGCCGGAGCAACCGCCCGCCGAGGTCTGGACCACGCTCGGGGAGATGACCGCGAAGGATCTGGAGGATGTGGCCGGACTCGTCGAGCGCACCGCCTCGCCCCGGGCGTTGCTGGAGACCCTTCGCCGCCACCTCCGGCCCGTGCAGCCGCCCGCACCGGGCCGGCTGATCATGGCATTCGCGGACCTGACCGCCTCGCTCGAGCAGCGCGCCGCCAGACTCGCCCACGACGCCAGCGAGCTGGAGAAGGCGCGCGACTGGTGGCACCAGCAGGCCCAGGCCGCGGGCACCCAGCTCCGGGAGGCCACCGCCTACCTGGGCGAGGTGGAGAAGGCACGTGACTGGTGGCATCAGCAGGCCCAGGCCGCGGGCACCCAGCTCCAGGAGGCCACCGCCTACCTGGGCGAGGTGGAGAAGGCACGTGACTGGTGGCATCAGCAGGCCGGGCGGACCGCGGACAAGAATCCCTGAGCGTCCCGCGGCCGCGGACCCGGTGTGCCCATTCCCCGCGCCTGCCTCCCATGGCATACAACGCCCCGTTGCTCCTTCAGATGAACAGGTGAAGAGGTCCCAGCCGTGTTCGCGCCGTCCCCCCACCAGCCAGAGTCCTCGGGTGCGCGAGCCGCTCCGCCCCACCCCCCTCGAGATGAGGCACCCCTCACCCTGCCCCTGCTCGGTGCGCTGTCCCGGCGGGAGCTGCTGCTGTTCGCCGGCACGTTCTGCGTTCTGCTGATGACCTGGACGCCCAGGCTGTCGCAGACGTTCTACACGGGGGACGACTATGTGATGTCTCAAGCGGGGTCCCCCCAGGAGGTGCAGAAGGTGCTGCTGGGCCAGGGGCGCTTCGGACTGGCGCTCTTCCTGTGGTTGCAGGAAGCGCTCGGGGCACCCCATGGCCGTACGGTCACCCTGTACACGTGGCTGGCGCTGGTGTTGATGTCCCTGGGAGGCGTCCTGCTGGCCCGGACGTGGCGGTTGACGCACGAGGGCTGGCTGCCCTTCGTCGTCTGCCCCCTGGTGTTCATCCACCCCTACTTCGCCGAGCTGTGGGCGTTCCGGGGCGTGCCGGCGCTGGCCTGCCTGTCGCTGCTGCCGGCGATGCTGGCCGCGGAGTGGACCCGCCTCCATGGGTGGAAGGGACTGCCGCGAGCCCTGCTGCTGATCACCTTCGCCTTCAGCATCTACCAGACGAGCTTCAACGTGCTGGTGGCGATCATCGCGGTGGGGGCGCTGCTGGAGCTGGCACGGACGGAGCCCACCCGGAGCGAGACGCGCCTCGTCCTCCTGCGGTGGTTGCCGGCCGCGAGCGTGCTCCCCCTGGGCAGCCTCTGCTACCTGCTGGTGAACAAGGGGGTGCAGCTCATCTTCCGGCCGCCCACGCTCGCGCGCACGGAGTTCCTGGGCTTGCAGGACGCACCGGAGCGCCTGAGGACCCTGAGGGACCTGTTCGCCCGGGTCATGCTGCGAGATGAGATGTTCAGCACGTGGTTGCTGACCGGGCTGCAGGTGGCACTCGTCCTGCTGGCGCTGGCGCTCATCGCCTTCCAGAGCTGGAAGCGGAAAAGCCCGGTGAGGGGCGCGTGGATGGTGCTCCTGTGCGCCACCAGCCTGCTGGCCACCGTGGGCCTGCTGCTGCTCCTCAAGGAGTGGTGGCCCACGCCCAGGACGCGGATCGCCTTCGCCTTCGCCATCGGTGGACACCTGGCGCTGGCCTACGTGCTCGCGGCTCCCCGCCTGCGCCCCGTGCTGGCGACGGTGGCGGGCCTGCTGCTGTGGGGGTTCGCCGGCATCGACCAGCAGTTGTCGGCCGACCAGTTCGTCGTCAATCAGCTCGACCGGGCCACCGCGCAGAAGGTGGCCTTCCTCCAGGAGCGCGACCCCGAGCTGAGGAACATCCGGAGGGTGGCCTTCGTGGGCCATCCGTTCTCGTACCCAGGCACCCGGTCGGATGGCGACACGAACGTGGCGGCCATGTCCACGCGCTGGAGTCACGCCGGGCTGATGCAGCTCGTGACGGGACGTCTCTACGTGCCCCTCGGCGAGGAGGAGTACGCCCTGGGCATCCAGGAGTGCGCCACCGGCCCGAAGTGGCCGGATGAGCGCGCCTTCCGGAAGCTGGATCAGCTCCTCTTCGTCTGTTTCTAGGCCCCCCGGCTCCAGGTCATCGAGGAGGACTGGGCGGTGCCGCCCAACCGCCACCACGTGCGCTGGACGGCGAGTTGCTGGAGCTGGGTGACCACCTCGACGCGCTCCGCGCCATGCCGCCAGGACTCGGCCAGACCGGCACGGACGAGCTCCCGGTACAGCCCACGGCCGCGCCAACGGGCATCCACCGCGTTGAGCGGCACCTTCGCCACGCCGTCACGGGGAAGCACCAACGTCAGGAAGCCGGCCAGCTCGCCCCCCTCCTCCACCACGAAGGTCACGTCCGCGGCCGGGCCGCCGACGGACGTGCGCGCCCAGTGCGCATACACCTCGCGGACACCGGCGCGCGGCAGGTGGGGATCGTTCAGATAGCGGTTGTAGGAGTCGCCGGGCGTGCTGAAGCAGCGGGCGGAGAGCTCCGCGAGCCGCTCCACATCCCCCTCCGTGGCGCGGCGCACCCCGGCGGGGAACGCCCAGGGCTCCGGCGGGCGCGTCACGGCCAGCGTCACCAGCAGGTCCCTCAAGCAGAAGCCGGCCCCCTGCAGCGCCGCCGCGCCCGTGTAGTCCCGGCTGTCCAGACGGCAGGTCAGGTGGACGAGCCCCTGCGCGCGGGCCTTCTCCACCGCCCGCAGGAGCAGCTCACGGCCGCCCTGCTCGGAGCGCGCGAGGAGCAACTCCAGCTTCCCCGCCTCGAGCCCCAGCCGCTCGCAGTCCCACGCCTCGCGGCGCACGGCCACCACGCCTCCCTCGCCCTCGACGAGCTGGCCCGCCTCGCGCCGCCGCTCCAGGTCGCGCACGAGCCGCTCCGCGGCTTCACGCCGAGAGCCCCCCGGCGGCACCGGAAGACACGCCCAGCCCTCCAGCCACTCCCTCCATCCCGCCACCTGCGTCATGGCGAGGACCCTTCCGGCTTCTGCAGCACGGCCAGGACCAAGGTTCCCCAGGGAAAGGAAACCTGGTGGCCCAGCGGCGTCTCCAGACTGAAGACGCCCCGCAGCAGCGCGTTCACGGGGGGCGAGGGGACCCGGTGAGACCGCTCCACCAACGCCCAGAGCTCGTCCCGCGACAGCTTGGACACGTCGGGCTGTCCCATCAGCCGGCCGAGGACGAGCAGCGGGCTGAGCAGGAACATGAAGTAGCGCGTGTCCAGCACCCGGAAGCCCAGCTCGCGCCCGAGCCGTTCCAGGTCCTCGCGGGCGTAGCGGCGCTGGTGACCCACCACGGCATCGTTCCAGGACCAGAATCGCTGGAGTGCGGGGGTGGTGACGAAGACGAGCCCTCCCGGTGCCACCGCCTGAAAAACCTGCTGCAACGCGGCCCTGTCATCGGGGATGTGCTCCAGCACATCCAGCAAGAAGACGACCTCCCAGCGCTCCCGCCAGCCGAGCCGCTGGAGATCCACCTGGTAGCGCGAGACCGGGGCCGGAAGCAGCGAGGAGGCGGTCTCGAGCGCGCGCAGGGACGAATCCGCGAGGGCCAGCTCCCCGAACGCCTGGCGGCCCTGCTCCGCGAGGAAGGACACCCAGCCGCCCGCGCCTCCCCCCAGATCGATGGCCCGCGGCCCCGGGCTTCGCGCGGGCACCCGCCCGAGGTGCCGTTGCAGTGCGTGCCACAGGAACCGGCGCCGGCCGAGATACCAGAAGTGCCTCGACTGCATCTGGCGGAGGAGCGCGAACCCCCGCTCATCGTACGTGTCCTCCCGGTGCAGCACCGGCACGCGAGGCCGGAAGATGCCCTCCGTGAGGACGTACGCCGAATCCTCCCCACCGCCCTGGTTCTCCGCCACCTCTATCGCGGACATGAATCCCCCCTCGTCAACGAGACCCTCAAGCAGCCCGGCCTGCTCCGCCTCGCGAGGACTGCTCGTCTCCACCGGTACTGGAGGACGGGCCGAGCCCGCCCGAGGAACGGAGCCAGTCCTGACCGCGGGCATTGAGCGAGACATACATCCGCCCCAGGTAGGTGCTGATGATGCCCAGGAAGGCGAAGAGCAGGCTGAAGAGGAACGTCAGCACACAGAAGAGCGAGAGCCAGCCCTGCGGCGCCTGGTTCAACATCAGCGCGCGAACGACCTGCACCCCTCCGAGCAACAGGCCGAACACCGATGCGCAGAAAGAGCCCCAGGTGGCGAGTTGCAGCGGAAGCACCGTCAGGGTGCTCATGTGCGACAACCACAACCGGAACAGATCGCGGAGGCGATACGTGGATTCCCCCGCGTCGCGGCGCCTGTGGGGCACGGTGACCTCGCCCACCCTGCGGGTGCCGCGGAAGATCATCGAGTCGATGTACGGGAAGAACTGCTCGGAGCGCCCCAGCATGCGGGCCAGGTCTCCGCGGATCGCGCGCACGTTGGTCACCCGGATGCCCGTCCGGTTGCCCATGGTATGCTTGAAGATCCACAGGTTGAGCCGGGAGACGAGCCGGCGCGGCAGACTCTGCGCCGTGGTCTGGAAGCGGCCGTACACCACGTCATGACGGCTGCCGCGCAACGCCCGGGCCACGGCCAGCCCCGCCTCGGGCGGGTTCTGCCCGTCATCGTCGAGCGTGATGACGACATCTCCCCGCGCGATGGCGAAACCCTTGAGCGTCGCCGCGTGCTGGCCCCGGTTTCCGCCCAGCTCGAGGAAGCGGATGCGCGCATCCTTCGCATGCAGGCGGTCGATGACCTCCTGGACGTCATCCGGGGAGCCGTCGTTGACGAGGATGATCTCGAAGGGCCCCTCGGGCTCGAGTGCCGCCACCAACTCCGCCACCGTCTTCTCCAGGTAGGCCTGGGAGCGGTAGCACGGGATGACGACGGACAGCAGACCCTCAGAGGGCACGGAGGAACTCCTGCGTGCGCCCGATGACCTCGGAGAAGCTCGGCATCGGTCATGTTGAAGAACAGCGGCAACCGCACCAGGCACCCCGTCAGCCGCTCGGAGACAGGCAGGGGGGAGCCGTCATGGAAGTGCTGGCCCATGGGGGACTGGTGCAGGGCCACGTAGTGGAAGGGCGCGATGATGTCGTGCTTGCGCATGTGCGCGATGAAGCCCGTGCGGTGCGCGGGCGAGCGGAAGACCATGGCGAACAGGTGCTGGTTGCCCGCGTTCCGGGACGAGCCCTGGATGACGTAGCCGCCCATGCGCTCCACCGGCTCGGTGAGCGCCGCCGCGTAGGCCGAGTGGATCTCCCGGCGGCGGGCCTGGATGCGCGAGAGCGCCTCGAGCTGCGTGCTCAGGTAGGCCGCGTTGAGATCCGACAGCACGTAGCTGGAGCCGACGTCCACCCACGTGTACTTGTCCACGAGGCCATTCTGGAACTTGCGGCGGTTGGTGCCCTTGTCGCGGATGTACTCGGCGCGGTCGATGAGGTTCGGATCCCGCAGGGTGAGCGCGCCGCCCTCGCCGCAGCCGATGTTCTTCGTCTCGTGGAAGCTGAAGGCCGAGCACACGCCGAAGGTGCCCAGCGGACGCCCATCGAAGCTGGCCGCCAGGGCCTGCGCCGCGTCCTCCACCACCGGAACCTTGCCGCACAGCTTCAGCAGGGCCTCCATGTCGCACGAGTTGCCAGCGTAGTGGACCACCACCACGGCCTTGGTGCGCGGCCCCAGCAGCTTCTCCACGTGCGCCAGGTCGAGGTTGCCCTGGGCGTCCACGTCCGCGAAGACGGGCCTGGCCCCGCGCAGCACGAAGGCATTGGCCGTGGAGACGAAGGTGTACGAGGGCACGATGAACTCGTCGCCGGGCCCTACCTCCAGCAACAGCGCGGCCATCTCCAGGGCATGCGTACAGGACGTCACGAGCAGCGTGCGCAGCCCGAGCATCTGCTCCAGCAGCGCCTCGCAACGCTTGCCGAAGGGCCCCCCTCCCGCGACATGACCGTTCTTCAGGATGGCCTCGGCCATGGCGGTGAGCTCAGTGCCGAGGTGGACGGGCTTGTTGAACGGAATCATGGGACCCCCGCGAGAACGCTTGAAGAAGCTGCTAGGTAGCAGAGCGGGGGGGAAAGCGTCAAAAGCCGGAAACGTCCGCTCCGGTGTGGGCGCTCAACCCCGCTCCCGCCGCCAGTCCGAATGGAAGCGGGCGAGGGATTCACCCAGCGCCAGCGGCCGGGCGTGCAGCTCTCGCCGGGCCTTGTCCGTGCGCAGCCCCGAGCGCAGAGGGCGCGGAGCGGGCAGCTTCAGCTCGGCCATCTTCACCGGCACCAGGAGCCCCGCGTCGAAACCGAAGACCTCGCACACGGCCCGGCCGAACTCCACCCGGTTGACCACCTCGGCGCCGCAGGTGTTCCACACTCCGCCCAGCCGGCGCAGGCCCAGCTCGGCCACCATGGCGGCCACGTTCTCCGCGTAGCTGGGCGAGACGAGCTGATCCTCGAAGAGCCGGACGGGCTGGCCCTGCGCCAGCACGCCCACCAGCCACGCCCCGAAGTTGGAGCGCCCCGCCACCGCGGGCCAGCCATACACCACCGCCGTCCGGGCGATGGCACAGCCGGGCGCGAGCACCCGCGCGGCCTGCTCGCCCATGTGCTTGGTGAGCGCGTACACGCCTCGCGGATTCGGGAGGGCCTCCTCGTCATACGGGCCCGCATCGCCGTCGAAGACGTAATCCGTGGAGACGTGCACCAGGTGCGCCCCGGCACGGCGGGAGGCTCGGGCCACGAAGGCCGTGGCCTCCACGTTGGCGGCGAAGGCCAGCCCGGGATCCCGCTCGCACGCGTCCACCTCCGTCATGGAGGCACAGTGGATGACGGCCTCGGGGGCGGCCTCCGCGACGAGGGTGGACACCTCCTGCTCGCGCGTGAGCTCGCAGGGGAGGTAGCGCCAGCTCCCGGAGACGCGGCGCTCGCCCCGCCCCAGCCCCACCACCTCGTGCCCCTGCTCCGCGAGCAGGAGGCACGTCCGGCTCCCCACGAGCCCATTGGCCCCCGTGACCAGGATGCGCATCGGCTCAGCCCTCCGCCTGGAGACGGGCGCGGTACTGCGTGTCGAAGTAGTCCCGGTAGGCGCCGCTCATCACGCGCTTCCACCAGTCCTGGTTGTCCACGTACCAGCGCACCGTCTCCGCCAGGCCCTGCTCGAAGGTATGCGCGGGCGTCCACCCCAGCTCGGCCTTGATCTTCGAGGGATCGATGGCGTAGCGCCGATCATGCCCCGGCCGATCCTTCACGTAGCGGATGAGGGACTCGGGCTTGCCCACCAGCGCGAGGATGGCCTTGACGATCTCGATGTTCTTGCGCTCGGCACCGCCGCCGATGTTGTAGACCTCGCCGGCCCGGCCCTTCTCCAGCGCCAGCAGCAGCGCCCGGCAGTGGTCCTCCACATGGAGCCAGTCGCGCACGTTGGCCCCATCGCCGTACACCGGCAGCGGCTTGTCGTGGAGCGCGTTGACCACCATCAGCGGAATGAGCTTCTCCGGGAACTGGTAGCGGCCGTAGTTGTTCGAGCAGCGCGTCACCACCACGTCCAGGCCGAAGGTGTGGTGCCAGGCCAGCGCGAGCAGATCCGAGCTCGTCTTCGAGGCCGAGTACGGGCTGGAGGGCTGCAGGGGCGAGGTCTCGGTGAAGGCGCCGGTGGGCCCCAGCGAGCCGTACACCTCGTCGGTGGACACCATGAGGAAGCGCTTGACGCCCTGCTGCCGCGACGCCTCCAGCAGGCGCTGCGTGCCGAGCACGTTCGTCTGGACGAAGACCTCGGGGCCGAGGATGGAGCGATCCACGTGGCTCTCGGCGGCCAGGTGCATCACCGCGTCGATGGCGTGCTCCCGCATCACCTTCCCGACGAACTCCCGGTCGCAGATGTCGCCGCGGACGAAGACGTGGCCCCGGTCGGCCTCGAGGTCGATGAGATTCTCGAGGTTGCCGGCGTACGTGAGCGCGTCGAGGTTGACGACCTTCCACTCCGGCCGCTCGCGGCGCAGGAGCCGGACCAGATTGGAACCGATGAAGCCGCAACCGCCTGTGACGAGGATGTTCATGGGGTCTGCCGGAACGACGAGAGAGAGCCCCGAGTAGCGGAGCCCCAACCAGCCGTCAAGGCAGCCGCACCGGCGGCCTTGTGCGGCGCGGGGTACGGGTTGTAAGGGAGCAGGCGCCTTGAGCCACCCGCGAAGAGACAAGCCCCGCGCCGTACACCAGCTCGTCCCCCGGCTCGCCTGGGGAGACGCGGTGGGCAATCAGGTCCGCTACCTGCGCGAGCTGCTGCGCGGCTGGGGCTACGCCTCGGAGATCTACGCGGACCAATGGGACGAGGAGTGCCGCGCCCAGGTGCGCCCGGCCCGGGACTACCCGCGCGAGGCGGACGCGGAGTCGGTGCTGCTCATCCACCACAGCTACGAGTCGAGGCTCGTCCCGCTCGTCCGGCGCTCGCCTGGCCGCAAGGCGCTCGTGTACCACAACGTGACGCCCGCCCGGCTGCTCGAGGGCTTCGAGCGCAAGGTGGCGGCCGGGTGCGTGGCGGCCCGGGAGGAGCTGCTCGCCCTGCGGCCGCACATGGAGTGCGCGTTCGCCTACTCGCGCTTCAGCGCCGAGGAGCTGGTGGCGGGGGGCTTCGCACCGGTGTCCGTGCTGCCCTTCGCGGTGGACTGGCGGAGCTTCGACGTGGCGCCGGACCCCACCCTGCGCGCCGAGCTGGACGACGGCTGCGCCAACATCCTCTTCGTGGGCCGCGCGGTGCCCAGCAAGCGCGTGGACGACGTGCTGCGCGTCTTCACCGCCTACCAGCGGCTGTACCAGCCTCGCAGCCGCCTGCTGGTGGCCGGCTACCTCAACCGCGACTCGCCCTACGGGGCGTGGCTGCTCGGGCTGCGGGACGTGCTCGGCCCGGAGCGGGTGCTGCTGCTGGGGCGGGTGAGCGCGGCCCAGCTCTCCGCCTGCTTCTCCGTGGCCACCGCGTACCTGTCCATGAGCCAGCACGAGGGCTTCGGCGTGCCCCTGCTGGAGGCCATGTACCGGGGAGTGCCGGTGGTGGCCTACGGCGCGGCGGCCGTGCCCGAGACAATGGCCGGCGCGGGACTGGCGACGCTGTCGGGAGACCCCGTCGAGGTGGCGCAACTGCTCGCCGTGCTGGAGCGCCAGCCCACCCTGCGCTCGCGGGTGGTGGAGGCCCAGCGCGCCCGGCTGCACGGCCTGGAGCAGGACACCGTCGCCGCCGCCGTGCGCGAGGCCCTGCGCCCGCTGCTCGAGGCCCCGCCCGCGCGCCCCTCCCCTCCCCCCTCGCCGTACACGGTGGAGCTGGTGTGCCCCGGGCTCCTCGCGGCACCGGACGCGCCCGCCTCGCGCCTCACCCGGCGCCTGATGGAGCGGCTGCCCCGGGCGCGCGTGCTGGCACTGCACACGGGCGCGCCGCTGACCTCCAGCGCTCCCGGGGTGGACCGCGCGGGGGGCGGCGAGGTGTGGCGCTTCAGCCCCGACCTGCCCCCGCCGCGAGCGCCCTCCGCCGGGCTGCCGGGCTCCTCGTCGCTGGAGACGGCGGTGTGCGCCTCGGGCGTGCCGGCCATCTTCCTCGGCGCGGACACGCAGGTGGCCCGCGACACGGTGCCTCGCCTCGGCGAGCGGGCGTGGGGCATCACCTTCTCCCCGGAGCGCCCGGCCGGAGCGCCGGAGTACGGCAACCGGCTGCTCACCCTGGACGCCGGCCGGTTGGACGAGGCCGCCGGCCGCATCATCCACATCCTCGACACCCGCGGAGGCCCACGTGCGCGCTGAAGATCTACTCACCCGGGAGCCCACCGCCGAGGCCGTCGCCGCCGAGACCACCCGGCTGCCTCCCGTCTCCGACGCCACGCTGGCGGAGGTGCGGCACCTGCTCGAGGTCTCCGAGCGCGCCCCCACCTCGCCGGAGTGGCCGCCCGTCCTCCAGGCACCCCGGAACAAGAAGGACACCCGCTACGCGGATCCGCCCACCTCCCACCGCCCCGTGGTGGGCCCGGTGCTGGTGCTCGCCAAGCGGGCCTTCCGGCTCGCCTTCCAGCCCTTCATCAACGAGGCGCTGCGCCGGCAGGTGGAGTTCAACGAGGCCATCCTCGAGTCGCTCGCCACCGTCTACGAGCACCAGAAGGAGAGCGCGCGTACCCAGGCCCTGTGGCGCCAGGAGTGGGAGCGCCGCCTGGCCCGGCTCGAGGCGGAGCGCGGCGCGGCGGAAGCGCCCTCCACGAAGCGCCCGGGTGGGAAGAAGCCGTGAAGATCGCCTTCCTGGCGGGAGATGTCGGCAACATCTCGGGCGGGGCCAACGTCATCATCGAGTACGCGTGGCGGTTGCAGGCGCTCGGCCACGAGGTGGTGCTCGTCACCCACCGGCCGGTGCGCCTGTCCCCGTCGCCGTGGCACCCGCGGCTGCCGGAGCTGCGCTTCCAGTCCTTCACGGAGGCGGCGCGGGAGCGCTTCGACTTCGCCTTCGCCACCTGGTGGCTCTCCTGGTTCGATCTGTGGCGCGTGGACAGCGCCGTCTACGGCTACCTGAACCAGAGCCTCGAGTCGCGCTTCCACGCGGAGGCGCACCTCAAGCACCTCAACCGCATCACCTACTCGCTGCCGCTGCTCTTCGTCACCGAGGCGCGGTGGCTGGCCGACTTCATCCGCACCGTCCAGCCAGGGGGGCAGGTGCTCTATGTACGCAACGGGCTGAGCCGCGAGCACTTCCCCTGCGTCGAGGCCCCCGCCCCGCGCACGGGCCCGCTCCGGGTGCTCGTGGAAGGGCCCTGGGGCATCGAGTTCAAGGGAGTGGCCGAGACCTTCGCGCTGCTCGAGGAAGCCCACGCCCGGGTGGACTTCGAGGTGGGCTGGCTCACCTCGAGTGGCGGGGGCCAGACGCCGTCGGTGGGAGGCCGCCCCGTCCGGGTCTACGAGCGCATCCCCATCGACCGCGTCCGCGAGGTGTACCAGCGCCACGACGTGCTCCTCAAACTGTCGCGCGTCGAGGGCATGTTCGGCCCTCCGCTGGAGATGTTCTCGCAGGGAGGCACCGCCATCACGTACACCGTGACGGGCTCCGACGAGTACATGGTGCACGGCGAGAACTCGCTCCTGTTCCCACCGCATGACCGGCGGAGGCTCACGGACTACCTGCGGGTGCTCTCGGCCTCGCCCGCGTACCTCGAGCGCCTGAGGGCCGGGGCCCTGCGCACCGCCCGCGCCTTCCCGGACTGGGAGGCCAGCATCGGGCTCCTGGAGGGCGAGCTGCGGCGGCTCCACCACGAGGGCCTGCGCAACGATCACCTGCGCCCCGCGCTGGAGGCGGTGGCGACGCTCAAGGAGCATTGGCTCGACGAGGTCCGCCACGTGACGGAGGCTGCGCTGGATGCCGGTCCCGGGGAACGTCTGCTGCTCGAGCGCTACCGGAGGCTCAAGCGGAGCGCGGGTCTCCAGGGCTTGAAGCAGTTGGTGCCGGACAGCGTCAAGCAGTCCGTGCGCGCGTTCTTCACCCGGAGGCTGGAATGAAGGTCCTCCTGTCATCGGCACGGACGAAGGTGGCCATCCTCGGGCGGCCCATGTTCGAGCCACACGTTCCACGCACGGCCGGGTGGGCCGAACTCCGGTTCCTCGCTCTCGGCGAAGACGAGGGGGCCGCGGCGGCGGAGGAGGCGCGCACCTGGGGCGCGGAGGCCTGCCTCGTCCTCGAGCCTCAGCGGCTCGCTCCGGGCGTCGTGGCGCGGCTGCCTGGGATGAAGATCGGCATCGTCCCGGCCCCGCTCGACGGAGACGAAGCCTTCGCGAAGCTATCGGCCCTGGTGAGGCCGGACGGCTCGGGGTTGCGCTGGCTCACCTGGCCGGAATCCGCCGTGCCGTCCGGACTGGCCTCGCTCCCCTGGCTGCAGACACTCCCGCTGCCCGTGGACACGCACCGCGTCTCCGAGGGCCCCCGGTTGCAACACACCCGCATCCTCGTCCCCGAATGGGCCTCGCCCGCCAGCCCCGTGCTGGAGCGGATTCGCGAACGGGCGGATGTCGAGCGGCTCCCCGGGGGACTGGCTCCCTCCGCGCTCCTGGAGCGGCTGGAGGGCGCGGGCGTGCTGCTCCACAGCGCCCACGAGCCTCTCGGCCGGAGAGATCCGCTGCCGATGCTGGCGCTCTCGCGGGGCCTGCTGCTCATCGCCGACACGGCCTTCCCCGCTGACTGGTACGTGGAGCCCGAGGACGAATTCCTCGTCCGCCGCGGAGAAGCCATGGTGCGCGCGGTGGACGAGCTCGTGCGAAGGCCCGGCTCCTTCCACGCGGTGCGCGTGCGCGCCTGGCAGAAGGTGCAGGAGGCCTTCGATGCCTCCGCGCTCTTCCAGCGGCTCCTCCACGACGCCTCGCTGCTGAGCGTCGTGGAGGAACGCGGACCTACCGGGCCCTCAGCAGGCTGAGCGTATGGCTCACGGCATTGGCGGCCACGAGGTCCAGCCTGCCATCGCCGTCGAAGTCACCCGTGCTCACGGCGTGGGGGTCCTGCCCCGTGACGTACGCGCGGACCGTCCGGAACGAGCCATCCCCGTTCCCCTGCCACACGGCCACGTCGTTGTTGCCTCGAGCCGAGTAGTGGGGATCCCGGGGATGCCCGCTGCCGATCCCCTTCCCTCTGGCGCCGACGAGATCGAGCACCCCATCTCCATCGACGTCCGCCGCCACCAGGGCGTGGAGGATATGGGTCTCGGAAGCGGTGATGGACCGCTCCGTGAAGGTGCCATCCCCATTGCCGTGCAGGAAGAGCAACACCGAGCCCACGGCGCCATCCCCCGCGGGCCCCGCGACGAGATCCTTCTTCCCATCCCGATCGAAGTCGTCCAGGACGAGCACCTCTGGAGGGGAGCGCAGGGCCTGGCTCCTCGCGGCCTGGAAGGTGCCATCCCCGTTTCCCCGCAGCACGCTCACATCGCCGCTGCCCTGGTTCGCGGTCACGAGATCGACCTTTCCGTCCGCATCGACGTCACCCGCCACGAGGGCCATGGGAGCCTCGCCCACCGCGAACGCCATGGGGGCCTGGAAGGTCCCATCGCCGTTGTTGCGCAGCACGCGCACGTCATTCGCAGTGCGGTTCACCGTGACGAGCTTCCGGCTTCCCGTCCGCGTCGAGGTCGGCCGCCACCAGGGACACAGGTGCCGAGCCCACCTCCAGGCGGAACGGTTCGCGGAAGGAGCCATCGCCGTTCCCCCGCAGGACGTTCAAGGAGCCACCCGCGTGCGCGGTGACGAGATCCTGCCTGCCATCTCCGTCCACATCCGTCGCCGCCAGTGCCCCGGGATTCGGCCCCACGCCCACCGGGGCCAGGGTCCGGAAGGTCCCATCCCCGGAGCCCAGCAGCACGCTCACGTCGTGACTGCCTTCGTTGGCGGAGACGACGTCCAACGCGCCATCACCATCCAGGTCCGTCGTCACCACGGCCACGGGGCGCGTGCCCGGCTGCATGCGAAACGCCCCTTCGAACGTCCCATCTCCCCTGCCCCGCAGCACACTCAGCCCCGAGGCTCCGAAGGAGGCGCCCCCCTCCAACGTGACGACATCCGGCCGTCCATCCGCGTCGACGTCCACCACCTTCACCACGGCAGGCGTTTCCTGATGCCATGAGATGCGGGCGGGCGCGAAGGTGCCATCTCCCTGGCCCGGCAACACGGAGAGGTCACCGGAAGAGGCCGTGAGCAGAAGATCGGGCCTTCCATCACCCGTCAGTTCCGCGATCTCCGCGAGCCTGGCCGGTGAGCCGAGCGCGAGGTCGCCAGGCGCCTGAAACGTCCCATCTCCCTTGCCTCGCAGCACCTGGACGAGCAGAGCGCTGAAGTTCACCGAGACGAGATCCACCTTCCCATCCGCATCGAGGTCCCCGAGCGTGAAGAAGGACGAGCGGGTCAGGACGAGGCTGGCGCTTCCGAAGGTGCCATCCCCGTTGCCGGGCAGCACGCGCACGTCGCCGTGCGAATCGAGAACGAGCAGATCCAGGTTCCAGTCCTCGTCGAGGGAGGCCGCCCTCACGCGCGTGAAGTCGACAAGGTCCTCGAGGACGTGCACTGGCGGCTGGAAGGTGCCATCCCCCTTGCCGAGGAACAGGCTGACCTTCGTTCCCTGGGGCTGCGCCGGGTCCGCCTTGCTCACCGTGGCGAGGTCCAGGAACCCATCCCTGTTGAAGTCCCCGGCCGTCATGGACGCCACGAGGAGGCCCTCGAGAGGCATGCTCAGCGGAGCCAGGAAGGTGCCATCCCCCCTCCCCAGCAGCACGTTCAGCGCGGGCTCGGTGTACCAGGTCGGAAAATGGCGGGAGAAGGCGCCACTGCTCGCGAGGTCCAACCAGCCGTCGCCGTTGAAGTCGCCCGCGACGAGGGCCGAGTGCCCGGGACCCGGAGTCAGGGTCATCCCCCACTGGAAGAGCCCATTGCCCAGACCGCGAAAGACATTCACGGAGTCGTAGGGGCTCAACGTGGCGGCATCCAGCTTCCCGTCACCATCGAAGTCCTCGAAGACGCCCTCGTAGGCGGGGTTCACGAAGGTGTTCTTCGTGGCCGCGAAGTCCACCTCGCACCGGCTCGTGCCCAGGCCCCGGTTGTCGAGGGTGATCGTCTCCATCCGGGAGGCCCCCGCCCTGCCCGCCACCGAGGCGGTGAGGCGCAAGCGGACCTCGGTGAGGACCCCCGGCAGATCCCTCGCGGCATCCCAGAGGAAGACGTGGGACTGGCCCTCGGGAGCGGGGGAGCTGGTGACGCCCATCACCCCCTCGTGGCTCTCACTCACCGCCTGCGTCGCGCGCTGGAACTGCCCTGTCCCACCGGCATCGAACTCCACCAGGACGTCCACCCGCCGTGCGGACTCCTGCCGCACGGCGTAGGCGATGGGAACGCAGCCCGCTCGCGGCCCGCTCTGTCTGGACAGCGACACGACATCCGGAGGAGCCGGCTCCGCGAGCGATACCGGAGCCGAGGGCGCGGACCCGGGCCCCTCCTTCTGCTCGTTCGCGGCCCGCACGGTGAAGGTGTACGTGACGCCCCGCCGCGCTCCGCGCACCACGGTGCTCGTGGCGCCCTCCGTGGCGGCGACGCTTCCACCGGGTGAAGCCGTGACGAGGTAACGCGTGATGGGACGGCGGCCCTCGCGCTCGGGCGGGGTCCAGCTCACCGTGATGAGCTCATCGGTGGCGGTGGCTCGCACCTCCCGGGGAGCACCGGGCTCGTCGGGAGTCCGGCACGCGAGGACCGTCACAGCCAGCCCCACCAGGAAGACTCGCACGAGGCCGGGAGAGAAGGTGCTGATTCGCAGGTTCATGAGGGAGGACCCGAGACTGATTCAGGGAGAAGTCCGGCCACTTCCCATGGCGAGGGGCGGCAGCATGGCGTCGCCTCCTCGTGAATCAGGACCTAGCCCGCCCGGAGGGGGACTTCAAGGGTCCACCCCCCGCCCGCCGTCACCTTTACACCACTGCCGCCCGCGTCACGGGACGTGCGCGGCTCACCGCACCAGCCGCCCCGCCAGGGACTTGAGCGCACCGTGCAGGCGCGGCACCCGCTCGCGGAAGCGGTTGTTCAGCTCGTCGATGACGCGGTGGCGCATGCCCTTCGCGCTCGCGCCCTCGGCCCGCGCCCGCTCCACCCGCTCCTCCACGGTGCCCAGCGAGGTGAGCATCCACAGCTCCGGCGGAGGTCCCCCCGGCCCTTCCTTCTCGGAGCCGGTGAAGCGCTGCTCGCAGGAGGCGATGCCGCCCAGGAAGGTGGGTGCGAAGAATGCCGCGAGACGCAGGGGCAGCTCGAAAGCACTCCGCGCGGCCTGCTCCAGCGGGAACGGTCCCAGCCGCGAGCGATCCACCACCAGGGCGAACAGCAGCGAGGGTTCGTGGTGAAGCTGCGCCGGCTCGAGGTGCTCGCCGAGCGGCAGTGGCCGCTTGAAGGGCACGAACCGCTCCGGACCCTCGATGGGCGTCCGCCGCGCGCGGGACACCGCCCAGGCGGCCTCTCCGTCCCGCAGCGCCTGGACGAGCCTCACATAATGGTCGGGGTAGACGATGCACGCCGCATCGAGGAAGGACACGTACTGACCCCGGGCACGGCGGAGACCCTCGGCGAAGGCGGCCTGGGCCTCGGCCTCGACGAGCTCGAACGTGTAGGCACCCAGGGACTGGTAGCGCTCCAGCAACTCACGCGCGGCTTCGTCCTGGAAGGGGGTGACGAGGACGATCTCCAGCGGCTGCTGCTCCTGACACGCGAGCGAGAAGAGCGCCTCGTCGAGCAGCGGGCGCGTCTGGGATTCCCCGGCCCACAGCACCACACTGAGCAGCCCCGGGACATGGGCGCGCGACGCTTCCTCCTCGCCAACCCCGGAAGGTGCGAGCGCGTAGAGCAGCACATCGGCCCCGGTGACCGGGGAGAGCTGCGCGAGCAGTCCCCTCAGCGCGGCCTCCGTCCCGGCGGCGAGTGGCGTCGTCCGGGGCTGGCAGGGCACCGCGCGCCGCGCCAGCACCTTCAGCCCGAGCGCGGAGAAGCACCGCGTCAAGGACGCCTCGGTGGCCCCGGGGACCGCGGGCACGTGGCCGGAGAGCACCTCCAGGAGCGCCGTCGAGGAAGCCGCGTTGCGCGCGCCCACCAGGAGCGTCGCGGATGGCACGGCCTGGGCCACGGTCCGCAGCGTCTCCTCGAAATCCGGCGGGCAACCCTCTCCGGACAGCACCACGTGGGTGGGCGCCAACCCGTCCAGCCGCTCTGCCAGTGGGCGGGCCGGCTCCGAGGCGCCCGCCAGGCCGAGCACGGTACATCCGGCGGCCACCAACCGCTGCGTCAGCACCTCGTCGGGCGCGAGCAGCAGCACGCGGGCCCCGGCCTCCACCTGCTCGAGCACCCACGCGTGCAGCGGCACCTGTTCCAGGGCGGAGGGCCGTGTCACCAGCGCCCCCTGGCGAAATCGAAGTGGTGGGAGAAGTCCGCCACCCGGGCGAGCGCGCGGGAGGGACGCTCCAGGGTGGGCGCGGGGAACGGCGGCCCACCCAGCTCCGCGTACTGCTTCAGGCAGGAGGTGGCGAAGGCCGCGTCACCATACTTCGCGCCGAGCAGCGCGCCGCTGCGGCGCACGCTCTGCTCGCGCCGGGGGCTCACCTCGCGCGTCACCGTGTAGTGGTGGGCGAGCGCCGCGGGGGCCACGTGCGTGGAGAAGCCCGCCGCCCGGGCGCGCCAGGACAGGTCCACGTCCTCGCAGTACATGAAGAAGCGCTCGTCGAAGCCCCGCTCGGCCTGGTACAGCCCGCGGGTGATGAGCAGCACGCAGCCCGAGCACCACGGCGTCTCGTGCGTGACGGGGTGGTAGGGCTTGGGGTGCTCGTCCGGGAACATGCGGGCCTCCACCAGGCCCGTGCGCGCGTGGCGCTCCGCTTCGGCCACCAACTCGCGGATGCAGTCCGGGTGCAGGACCGCGTCGGGGTTGACGCACACGTAGTGGGCCACGCCGGGCTCGGCGAAGGCCCGTGCCATCAACTGGTTGTGCGCCACGCCGAAGCCCAGGTTGCCGCCAGAGGGCCGGTAGTCGGCCCCGGGCTCCAGCTCCGCCAGCACCGCGCGCAGCGACTCGTCCGGCGAGTTGTCGAGCCACATCACCTCGAACGGGGGCACGCCCGGCGAGCGCCGGTTGAGCCCCAACGAGGCCACCAGCCGCGACAGCTCCCGGCGGGAGTTGCGGTACAGCACGACGCCCAGGCGCACGCCCCTGGCCGGGGGATTCACCCGTTGCTCCCCGCCCATCTCACGAAACCGCGCTGCGCTGGGGCTCCAGGCGCGGCTCGATGATCCACCGGTGGGGCGGGCGCACCAGGCCCTCGCCCTCGATGAGCGAGCGCACCTCGAAGGAGCTCGGCTGGCCGGCGCTGGAGTACGCGGTGCCGTTGGCGGCGCGGGCCGACACCCGCAGCAGGTAGCGGCCGGGGGACAGGCCCACGCGCTCGATGATGAAGCGCACCGTGCCCTGCTCCGGCAGTGGGGAGGGCAGCGGCACCGACTCGAGGAAGGTGTTCGTCCCATACACCTGCGTGCCGTCTTCGCGCCGGATGTCCACCGCGAAGCCCGCGTCCGACAGGGGCCGCAGGGTGGCGAAGTCGATGCGCACCTCCAGCCCCTGCTCGGTGTCCACCACCAGGCCCGTGTCGCCCATGGGCGCCAGCAGCTCCACCGAGCGGATCTCCACCGGGAGCCCGGCGCTCGCCTCCTCCGTCCCGGGGGCCGCGGTGGCGGACGCCTCGGTATCCTGGAGCCCGGGGAGCGCCCCGCCGCCCGGACTGAGGGCCGGGGCCATGAGCGGAGTGCCCTGGGCCTCGGCCAGCCGCAGCGCCTGCTGGTAGTGACGGATGACCTTCTCCGGCTCGCCCACCTCGCGGATGCGCCCGCCATCCAGCCAGGCCGCGCAATCGCACCAGTTGGCCACCGTGCTCAAGTCGTGCGTCACCAGGACGATCGTCTTCCCCTGCTTCTTGAACTCCGTCATCTTCGCGAGGCTCTTCTTGCTGAAGTGCTCGTCGCCCACGGCGAGGATCTCGTCGATGATGAGGATGTCCGGGTCCACGTGCGTGGCCACCGCGAAGGCCAGCCGCATGTACATGCCGCTGGAGTAGGTGCGCACCGGCTCGTCGATGAAGTCGCCCAGCTCGCTGAAGGCGATGATGGCATCCATGCGCTCGCGCACCTCGGCGCGGCTCATGCCCAGGATGATGCCATTGATGAGGATGTTCTCCCGTCCGGAGAAGTCCGGGTGGAAGCCGGCGCCCAGGTCCAGCAGCGCGGAGATGCGGCCGTTGATCTCCATGGTGCCGGTGGTGGGCGCGTAGATGCCGGTGATGATCTTCAGCAGCGTGCTCTTCCCCGAGCCGTTGCGCCCGAGGATCCCCATGGTCTTTCCCCGGGGGATGGTGAGGTTGATGCCGCGCAGCGCGGTGATGAGGCGCGCCTCCTCCGGCTGGCGCTCACCGCGCAGCCAGCGCAACAGCTCGGACTTGAACGTCGTGTACTCGCCCCGGATGGTCCGCTTCCGGAAGCTCTTCACGACGTCACGGATGACGATGGCGTCCATGGATTCTTGCATGGGGGGCACTAGATGGACTCCGCGAAATCCTCGCGGCGGGACTCGAAGAGCCACGAGGCGCCCCACAGCAGGGCCACCGAGGCCACGGCCAACGCCAGCAGCGGCGGCCCATCCGGGAGCCGGTGCTCATAGAAGATGGCCTGATACGAGGTGATGAGGATGGCCATGGGATTGGCCAGGGTCACCAGGGCCCGCGTATTCGGGTCCACCACGCTGCTGACCTGGTACAGCACGGGCGTGGCGAAGAACCCGAGCGTGAGCAGGTTCTGCACGATGTGCTGCAGGTCGCGGAACGTCACGTTGATGGCGGAGACGATGTAGACGAGCCCCAGGGTGAAGACGAGCTGGATGGCCACCACCACCGGGAAGAGCACGATGTGCCAGGTGGGCCAGATGCCGTGGAACGCGCCGAGCCCCAGCATCAGCGGCAACGACAGCACGTAGTTGATGAGGTTGGTGGCCACCACCGTGGAGGGCAGGACCTGCGCGGGGAAGCGCACCTTGGTCATCAGATCCCGCCGGTCGCTGATGGTGCTCGCCCCGGCCCCCACGGAGCTGGAGAACCAGATCCACGGCAACAGGCCCACGAACATGAAGTAGGCGTAGTTCGGGATGTTCTGCCGCATCACCACGGTGAAGAGCAGGGCGTACACCAGCATGTGCAGGGTCGGGTTCAGGAAGGTCCAGAAGAACCCGAGGATCGAACCGCGGTAGCGCGCTTTCAGCTCGCGTTGAACGAGGCTGATGAGCAACCCCCGGTATTGGTACAGCTCACGAAAATGGCGAATCATGGGGCGGCCTTCATATAGCAGGCCAGAATGAGGATGCGAGGCAGGCGGACACTCGGGCTCTCGCCTCTCTCCTCCTGCTCGAAGCACATTCACCCGGCGCGAAAAACAAAAAGGCCCCCTGGTTACCCAGGGAGCCTTTTTTCTGGAGCGGGAAAAGGGATTTGAACCCTCGACCCTCGCCTTGGCAAGGCGATGCTCTACCACTGAGCTATTCCCGCATCAGGCCGGAGTAGATGGAGCGGGAAAAGGGATTTGAACCCTCGACCCTCGCCTTGGCAAGGCGATGCTCTACCACTGAGCTATTCCCGCGTTCCGACTCCTGATTGCCCCCGGCGTTGCCTCGCGGCGACGTCGAAAGCGAGGGGGGATATACAATCCGCTCCCAGGTGCGTCAAGCCTTCTGTGCGTCCGCTCCGCTACCCCGTCTGGCCAGCATGGAGAGGAAGGCGCGGAAGTACACGACGGCGCTCCACACCGAGAAAGCCCCCGACAAATAGACCAACAGCCGGCCCACCTTGCCGAAGTCCACGGGCGCCGAATACAGGCCCACGTCGATGATGTGCTCGTAGTGCACGCAGAGCGAAATGATGCCCACCAGTTGCAGCGAGGTCTTCCACTTGCCCTCCTGCCCGGCGGCGATGACCATGCCCTCGCTCGCCGCGATGGTGCGCAGGCCGCTGACGATGAACTCGCGGGCCAGCAGCACGATGACGACCCAGGCGGAGATGCGCCCCAGCCGCACCATCATCACCAGGGCCGCCATGGCGATGAGCTTGTCGGCCAGGGGGTCCATGAACTTGCCCACCACGGTGATGAGGTTCCAGCGGCGCGCCAGGTAGCCGTCCACCACGTCGGTGATGGAGGCCACCGCGAACACCGCCGCCGCCAGCAGCGAGGACAGGGGATCCGCGTCGTAGGTGAGCCAGACGAAGACGGGGATGAGGAAGATGCGGCCCAGCGTCAGGATGTTGGGCAGGTTCCAGAACTCCTGCATCAGCACGCTCGGCTGACGCGACGCCCGACGCCGCGCCCGCTCCTCCTTCTTCTGCCGCTTCCGCAACGCACGCTCAGCTCGATCCATGTCGGGGCCTTCTACCGGACTGGCAAGGCGATGAGGGCAAATCCTTCACCGCTCAGTTCCACGGCGACACGCGGAGGGGTGACCACCCCCGGCAGCGCCACCACGCGGGGGGTCACCTTGCCCTGCCAGCCCACCAGGTGGGACAGGGGCACGGTCACCGGCGTCTCCCCGGCGACGGGCACCGAGCGCAGCGTCCCGCCCAGGCTCAGCACCACCCTGCCCTGCCCGCGCAGGTGCACCAGGTCCAGGTCCGGCGTCACCTCCGAGGGCACCTTTCCATTGTCGAAGGCCACCGCCTCCTCGAAGGCGAAGACGCACTCCTCGCGCACGTAGGCCCCCGCGTCTCCCAGGTCCACCGCCAGGAAGGAGCGCGACTCGGCCGGCTCGAGGAAGAGCACCCCCTGGCCGCTGGCGCGCACGAACCGGCCCGCGCCATCCCCAAAGGGCTCCTCCGTGGGCCGGCCCCGGAAGCGCTTCACCTCCGGTTGGAACTGGAGCTGTCCGGTGAAGGCCACCAGCCCCTCCAGCCGCGTGAGCAGCTCACCCTCCACGCGCGCGGAGAAGCTGCCGTTGCCCACCCGGAAGGGCTGCGCCTGGCTCGCCCCCGCCAGCGCCAGCGCGGGCACCAGCTCGGACAGCACCGGCACGTCCCTCCCAGACGGGAAGGCCACGGCCCTCGGCAGCTCGGGGACGGCCTCCTCCAGCGACTGCGGCAGCGGCTCGCTCGGAGCCACCGCCTGGGCCGTCTCCGCGAAGGCCGCTTCGATCCCGGCTCCGGTCTCGTCCACCGCGCCGGACGTGTCCGCCGGCTCCTCGGAGAGGGCACCGGGCCCCTCGTCCTCGGCGAAGCGCAGATCCTCCGGGTCCTCCTCCGCGGCGCTGGCCGGAGCGGCGGCAGGGGGCGTCTCGTCCAGGCCGAACTGCGTGCCCCACTGGCCCTCCACGGGCGGACGCGGAGCGGGCGTAGGCGCCCGGGGGAGGACGGGCATGGCCCTGGAGGGCCGGAGGACCTTCTCCCCCGCGATGGCCTTGGCCATCTTCTCCGCCATCACCTCGCTGCCCGCCTTGACGAAGTGCTCGCGGGCCCGGCCGTACTCCCCGGCCTGCGCCAGGGCCAGCCCCAGGTAGTTGTGCGCCTTCTGGTGGTCCGGCTGCAGGTCCGTCGCGGCCTCGAACTCGCGCATCGCGCGCTGCAGGGCGTTCGTCTTCAGGTACACCAGTCCCAGGTTGACGCGCAGCGTGGCGTCCACCGGGTTGTCGCGCACCAGCGCCTCGTAGATCTCCGCCGCCCGATCGAAGAGGCCCAGCTTGAAGTAGGCCAGGCCGAGCAGATTGCGGCCCTTCTCGTTCCTCGGCTGGAGCTGGTGGGCGCGCTCGAGCAACTGCCGCGCCTCGGGCACGCGCCCCTGCGCCAGCAGCTCCCCGCCCTGGTAGAGCTGCTTGAGGAACTCCTCGTCAACGGGGCTCTTCTGCCCCCGCCCCGTCACGCGCGTCGTCGCCATCGGAATCCGTCCCGCGGGGCTCGTCCTTCGTGAGCCGTTCGCGCTCCTTATAATGGGAATAGAGCTGGAGCACCTTGCGAACGTACGCCTGCGTCTCCGCGTACGGCGGCACCTTTCCCCCGTACTTGCGCACGGCTTCCGGACCCGCGTTGTACGCGGCCACCATCTTCACCATGTCCCCGTTGAAGAGGTTGGCCAGCACCCGCAGGTAGCGCACTCCCCCCTCGATGTTGTCCCGGGTGTCGAAGATGTCCTTCACGTACATCTCCGAGGCCGTCGCGGGCATGAGCTGCATCAGCCCGCTGGCGCCCTTGGGGGACAGCGCGTTGGAGTTGAAGTTGCTCTCCGTGTGCATGATGGCCCGCACCAGCGCGGTGGGGATGCGGTAGCGCTCGGCGGCCTTGACGATGTGGGGCTCGAGCTCCGCCGGGGTGCGCGACCTGCCCCTCACGGGAGCGGTGGGCGCGGGCGCATCGGTGAAGGTGCCCTTGAGCTTGCTCGCCTTCTTGCCGCCGCCGGGCGGGACGTTCGTGTAGACGATGGTCCCGTCCTTCTCCACGTACCTGTAGATGCCCTCGGACGCCTGGACTCCCAGGGGGGCAAGCAACAGCGCGGGCAGCAGCAGGAAGGAAATGGCTCGCATATCGGCCCCCCAACCTTAGACCCCCGGCCAAAAGTCCTCAAGAAATCGCCTTGTTTCCGGCACTTACAGCCATTAAGGGTCTGACACATGCCCCATCGGTTCGACTTCCTGGTTTTGGGCGGTGGAGTGGCCGGTCTCTCGCTGGCCCTCCAGGCGGCGCGGCACGGGACCGTCGCGGTCCTCACCAAGCGGGACCGGCATGAGGGCAACACGGCCTATGCCCAGGGGGGCATCGCCAGCGTGCTGTCGCCCACGGACACCTTCGAGGAGCACATCCAGGACACCCTGGAGGCCGGTGCGGGCATCAACCACCAGGACGCGGTGGAGGTGACGGTCCGCGAGGGCCCCGAGCGCATCCGGGAGCTGGTTCAACTGGGAGCGGATTTCAACCGGCGGGCCACGGGCGAGTTCGACCTGACGCGCGAGGGCGGCCACTCCCAGCGGCGCATCATCCACTCGGGCGACATCACCGGGCGCGAGGTGCAGCGGGCCCTGCTGGAGTCGTGCGACGCGCAGCCCAACATCACCTTCTTCCAGAACACCTCGGCCATCGATCTGATCCTCGACCGGAAGCCGGGCCCGGGAATCCCCGGCCGGTGCCTGGGGGTGTACGCGCTCACGCCCGAGGGCCGCATCGAGCGATTCCTGGGCAAGGTGACGGTGCTGGCCACGGGAGGGGCGGGCAAGGTGTACCTCTACACCTCCAACCCGGACGTGGCGACCGGGGACGGCGTGGCCATGGCGTACCGGGCGGGGGCCGAGGTGGCCAACATGGAGTTCTACCAGTTCCACCCCACCTGCCTGTACCACCCGGAGGCCAAGAGCTTCCTCATCAGCGAGGCGCTGCGGGGCGAGGGAGGCAAGCTGCGGCTGCGCAACGGCCAGCAGTTCATGGACCGCTACCACCGGATGGGCGAGCTGGCCCCGCGCGACGTGGTGGCACGCGCCATCGACGCGGAGCTCAAGCGCACCGGTGACGACAGCGTCTTCCTGGACATGACGCACCTGGGGCGTGCCTTCATCATGGAGCGATTCCCCAACATCTACACCACGTGCAAGGCCTTCAACATCGACATGGCCGTGCAGCCCATTCCCGTGGTGCCCGCGGCCCACTACATGTGCGGCGGCGTGGTGACGGACCTGCACGGCCGCACCAACGTGCCGGGCCTCTACGCCATCGGCGAGGTGGCCCATACCGGCCTGCACGGCGCCAACCGGCTCGCCTCCAACTCGCTGCTGGAGGGGCTCGTCTTCGGCCACCGGGCCGCCGCCATCTGCGCCGAGGAGATCCGCTCCCTCTCCGCGCTCAAGGAGGATCCTCCCGAGTGGGACGAGGGCAGCGCGGTGGCCTCGGACGAGAGCGTCGTCGTCACCCACAACTGGGATGAGATCCGCCGCCTCATGTGGAACTACGTGGGCATCGTCCGCACGGACAAGCGGCTGATGAGGGCGCGGCGCCGGCTGGAGCTGCTGCGCGAGGAGATCCGCGACTACTACTGGCGCTTCAAGGTGACGCGCGACGTGATCGAGCTGCGCAACATCTGCGAGGTGGCCAGCCTCATCGTGGACTGCGCCAGCAGGCGCAAGGAGAGCCGCGGCCTGCACTTCACGCTGGACTACCCCAACACGGACGAGCACCACTGGAAGCACGACACCGTCGTCCGCCGCGAGCTGTGAGCCCCTGGAGGAGCGTCCCGAAATGGAACCGAAGTCGGTCTGTGTCTTCTGTGGCTCGCGGATGGGAACCCGGCCGGAGTACCTCGAGGGGGCCAGGGCCCTGGGCACGGAGATCGCCCGGCGCGGGCTCACCCTCGTCTACGGCGGCACCAGCGTGGGGTTGATGGGCGCCGTGGCGGACGCGGCCCTCGCGCAGCGGGGCAAGGTGATTGGCGTGCTGCCCCACGTGCTGAGCGATCGGGAGATCGCCCACAAGGGCCTCACCGAGCTGCACCTGGTGGACTCCATGCACACGCGCAAGGCGATGATGGCCCAGCTCTCGGGCGCCTTCATCGCCATGCCCGGCGGCGTGGGGACCTTCGAGGAACTCTTCGAGATGACCACCTGGGCCCAGCTCGGCATCCACCACAAGCCCATCGGCCTGCTCAACGTGGCGGACTTCTACGGGCCGCTGCTGGCGATGATGCGGCGCGCGGTGGACGAGGGCTTCATCCCCGAGACGCGAGCCCAGCCCTTCGCCTGCGATGCCTCGCCGGCCGCGCTGATGGATCAGCTCCAGCGGGGCGTGCAGCCGCTCACCCCGGACAAGCCGGTGCTGCGGCCCGAGCAGACCTGAGCCGCCGGATGCGCGTCAGTTCGCGTGCACCCGCATCTCCACCTTGCCCAACGAGGAGGCCATGCGCAGCACCACGCGCTCCATGTTGGGGGTGATGACGGGCCTGCCATCCGGGTAGGTGGTGGGGAAGCGCACGCGGTAGCCCACCCAGAAGGTGCCCATGTACGGGTAGAAGGAGCGCATCTCCAGGTCCGCGCGCCCCACCCGCTCCACGCTCACGGGCTTCAGCTCCCCCGCGGGCGTCACCATCACCATGTTCCAGATGGACGCGGGCCTGTCGAAGTCCTCGTAGCGGTAGTTGAAGACGTGCACGCCGAGGAAGAACTCGTGCGCCTTCGCCGCCTCCGCGAACTCCTGCGTGAGGATCTCCTGCACGCGATCCTGCGTCAGGGCCTTGAAGCTGGCCTCGCGGCGCACACGGGCCTCGCGGAAGGGCTGCGTCTGCAGCGTGGCCGCGGCGAACATCACCGTGTCGAAACCGGCGTAGAGCTCGGCGCGGGCCGTGTACTTCTCCAGCACCTGCTGGTAGCCGAGCCTCCTGGCGCTCGTCCTTGATGCCGGGCGCCGGATCCCCCAGCGTGGGAGGCGTGGAGACACAGCCCGCGAGCGCCATGACGAGCGCCCCGAGCCGCAACTGCATCTTCATGGAATGAAGTCCTTGCGGGTGTACAGGGTGAAGAGCCGGTGTCCGGAGGCCTCGACCGCCTCGCGTCCGCCCTCCAGTCTATCCACCAACGCAAACGCCCCAAGCACCCGCAGCCCTTCCTGCTGAGCCCGCTCGATTGCCTTGAGCGTGGAGGCCCCCGTGGTCACCACGTCCTCCAGGATGGCCACCGGTGACCCGGGGGCGAGCGCCTTCATGCCCTCGATCCACTGGCCGGTGCCATGGCCCTTGGGCTCCTTGCGGACGATGAAGGCATGCAGGGGCGTGCCCGACAGGTAGCTCGTCAGGCTGACGGCCGAGGCGAGCGGATCCGCGCCCAGCGTCAGCCCACCCACCGCCACCGCCTCGGGGGCGTCCCGCAGCACGGCCTGCAGCAGCAGCCGGCCGATGAGGAAATGCCCCTCGGCCAGCAGCGCCGTGCGCTTGCAGTCGATGTAGAAGTCCGACTCCTTGCCGGACGAGAGCACCACCTTGCGCCGCTCGAAGGAGCGCTCGGTGAGCACCTCCAGCAAGCGGGCCCTGTCACGCGCGAGCGCGTCCACCTTCACAAGCGCTCCAGCCAGGCCACGAGGTCGGCGGAGTAACGGAGCTGGGTGATCAGCTCCTGCTTCCGCGTCTCATCCAGGTCCGCGAACACGTCCGCCAGCAGCGCCAGGTCCTGGTTGATGTCCACCAGCCGCTGGGTGGCTTCCGAGGCCAACTCGTCCGCGTCGACCTCCTCCTCCACCGTCTCGGAGGCCAGCGAGTCGTCGGGCGGCACCAGCGCCTTGTCCAGCATGTCCCGGGCGATGGGCGTCAGCCGCCCGTCGGCCTCGAGCCGCGCCTTCAGGGCCTCCAGCTCCTCCGGGTCCACCGGCGAGGCGTGGATGGCCGCGGCCAGCGCCATCAACAGCGCGTCCTCGTCCGACAGGTCCGTGTGCAGGCGGGCCAGCACGCGATCCCTCTTGAGAAACCGCAGCGCCGCCACCCGGCGGAAACCGGAGATGATCTGGAAACGGTCCGGCGGCTTGAAGCGCACATCCACCGGGAAGAGTTGTCCCAGCCGCGCCAGGTCCGTGGCCAGCGCGGACAGCTCTCCCGGCGGGCGGATCTGGAACGTGGTGTCCTCGTCGATCCGCTCCAGCGGAATGTGCGCGGGAGCCACGTGCCCCTTGCGGCGCGGCGCGACGGCTTCCACCACCTCGGGTGGGGCCGCGGACTGCCCGCTCTCGGGCTGCCCGCTCTCGGACTGCTCGCTGCCCTGCGGCGCACTCTCGGGCTGTCCGCTCTCCCGCGGCTCACCCGTGGCCGCACTGGCGGTCTCGGACGCGGAGGCCTCCGCCGTCCCCTCCGATTCGGAGGAAACGGCGGACGTCTCGGAAGCAGCGGACTCCCCGGGCGACGACTCCTCGGCCGGGGTGCTCGGCTGTGCGTCCACCTCGTCGATTCGGTTCTCGGCGTTCATGGCGTTCATCGGCACCCCTGGATCGGCCCGTCGTAGCGCCGCGGACGGCGGTGTGGCGGCGCGCGACGGCGCCACCACAACGCTTTAACGACCCTTCTTCTTCACCACGACCTTCTTCCTGGCGGCCTCGGCCACGGTCGGCGGGACCGGCGCGGCGGCCGGCGGCCGAGGAGGCTCGGGGCGGGTAGGCTCGGCGGCCCTGGCCGCGGGCGGCGCAGGGGGTGCCGGGCGGGCGGCTCCCGGAGCGGGCGGCGGCGCCGGACGGGCCGGCGGTGCGGCGGCCGGACGAGCCGGACCCGCCACGGTGGCGGCAGGCGGCGTGGGACGCGTACCCGGCAGCGCCGGACGGGCCGGAGCGGCACCCGGACGCACCGCGGGACGCACGGTGGCGCCCGTGGGACGCGGCAGCGCCGAACGATCCGACGGCATGCGGCCCGGCTCCACCTCGCCCATGTCCACGCGGCCGCGGAAGCTCGCACCATCCACGATGATGACGCGCGGGGCGTGGATGTCGCCCACCATGCGGCCCTCGCGGGTGAGCTCCACGCTCTCGGTGGCGTTGATGTTGCCCACCACCACGCCGCTGACGATGGCGTTCTTCACCGCCACGTTCGCCTTCACCACGCCCGTGGGCTCCACGATGAGGGTGCGGCTCAGCGTGAGCTCGCCCTCCACGCGGCCGCGCACGGTCAGGTCCTCGTCACCCGTCAGCTTGCCGCTGATGAGGATGGACTGACCCACCACGGTGTTGTTGACGTTGGCCCCTTGGGCCAGTTCCTTCGCGGTGGCCAAGGATCAGCGCTCCTTCGGGATGTCCATGTCGACGTTGCCCTTGAAGGAGGCGCCGTCGGCGATGAGGATGCGCGGGGCCTTGATGTCGCCCACCACGCGGCAGTCCGTCTTGAGCTCCACCTTGTCCGAGGCCGCGATGTTGCCCGTGACCCGGCCGGCGATCTCCACGTTCTGCGTCTCGATGTCGGCCTCGACCACGCCGCTCCCCTCGACGAAGAGGCTCTCCTTCAAGGAGATCTTCCCCTTCACGGTGCCCTGGATGACCAGGTCCTCGTCGCCGGAGATCTCACCGTCGATGACAATGCTCGAACCAATGACCGTATTCGCCATGAGTGTTGTCCACCCCTCCCGGAGGGTGCTGCGGGCCCGCGGGCCCGTTTAGATGTCGTCCGGCAGCTTCACGTCCATCTCGATGGAGCCGTTGAACACGGCCCCATCCTCGATGACCACGCGCGGGGCCTTGATGTCCCCCGCCACCTTCGCCGAGGCGTTGATGGCCACCCGGCCCGAGGCGTCGATGTTGCCGCTCGCCTCGCCGTTGATGGTCAGCTCCTCCGCGCGGATGTCCGCCTGAACCTTGCCCGTACCCTCGATGGTCAGGTGGTTCTTCAGGGCGATCTGCCCCTCCACCCGTCCCTCGATGATCAGGTCCCCACCACCCGTCAGGTTGCCGCGGATGATGATGCCCTTGCCGATGATGCCCGTCTGCTCGCCCTGTGCCATGCGGTGACCCTCGGAAGCGCCCTCGCGATAACGAAGTTTGCTCTGTAAGGAATTGGAACCTACGTCAGAGATGCGCGGAGATCCAGTTGGAGATATCGCCCTGGACCTCCTCCTTGCCGAGCTCGTTGAGCGGCTCGTGACGCATCCCCGGATACAGCTTGTACACCTTGTCCTTCGAGCCCACGGCCTCGAAGAAGGTCCGCCCGGTTTCCACGCTCGCCACACCGTCCGCCGCTCCGCTGAGCAGGAAGAGCGGCACCTTCACCTCCGGGGCGAGCGTCATCACCCGGGACTGGGCCTCGGTGGACTCGATGAACCAGCGCGGGGTCACGATGGAATTGTAGAGGGGGTCCTGACGTACCGCCTCCTGCACCGCCTCGTCCCGGCTGAGGTCCTTGGGCGTGAGCTCCGTCTTGATGGGCATCCACGGCAGCACCCGGCCCACCGCCCGCGCCGCCGCGAGCTTCAATGCCGGCGGCGTGATGGCGAGCTTGAAATAAGGTGCTGACAGCACCATGCCGCTCACGCCCTGGAGTCCGCCGCGCCCCAGCAGGTGCACCGACATCAGGCCGCCATGGCTGTGCGCGAGCACGAAGACCTTGCTCCCGCCGGCCGCGCTTCGCACCCGCTCCCAGAAGGCGGCGAGGTCGTCCAGGTAGTCCGGCCAGCTCGCGCAGAAGCCGCGGCGCCCGTCGGCGCGGCCATGGCCCCGGTAGTCGAAGCCGTGCACGGCGAAGCCCTGGGCCGTGAGGGCGTCGAACGTGGTGCGGTAGCGGCCGATGTGGTCGCCGTAACCGTGGACCACCGCCACATGCGCGCGGGGTTGATCCGGCTGCTCGGACATCCAGTACAGCCGGAGCCCGTCCTTGCCCGTGAAGAAGCCCTCGTCGAAGCGCGCCATAGGATCTGAAGGGGACATTAGCGATCCCCGGCACCCGTGGATAGCAACTTCAGCTTCCGCTCGATGAGCACCCGCTGATCCGGTGGATCGGCGGCCTCCGGGTTGAGGGCCAGCACCTCGAGCGCGCGCCGCCAGGCGTCCACTGCCTCCGCGGGCCGAGACACGCGCTGGTAGGCATCCCCCAGGTGCTCGAGGATGACGGGCTCCTCGGGCTCCAGCTCCGCCGCGCGCTCCAGCGACTGCAACGCGCGCGGGTAGTCGCCGCGCTGGTAGTGGATCCACCCCAACGAGTCGAGGAAGGAGCCGGTGTCCGGGCGCAGTTGCAGCGCGCGCCGCACCAGGCGCTCCGCCTCGGCGAAGTCCCGGCCGCGCTGGGCCAGCACGTAACCAATGAAGTTCATGGCCGCGGCGTGCTCCGGGTCCACCTCGAGCACGCCGCGCATGCAGGTGATGGCCCCCTCCTCGTCCCCCTGCGCCAGCAGCACGTTGGCGAGCACGTAGCGCAGGGCCGGCTCACGAGGCTCGCGCGAGATGGCCTCCCGCAGCAGGCTCACGGCCTCGGCGGAGCGCTTCTGGCGCTGCAGGGTGGAGGCGAGCGCCTCGTACAGCTCCGAGGACGGCTTGCGCGCGAGGGCCTCCTTCAACGTGGCCACGGCGCGCTCGGGAGCCCCCGCGCGCTCGTGGGCCCGGGCCTGATGCACCCACAGCTCCGCGTCGTCGGGACGCTCGGCGAGGGCCTCGCGCAGCAGCTCGAGCGCGGCCGCGTGCCGCCCCGCCTGGGAGAGACAGATGGCCCGGCGGGCGCGCGCCTCGGGGAAGAGCTCGGAGGTGAGGGGCACCTCGGCGTAGGCGGTGGCGGCCACGTCGAAGTGGCGCAGCCGCTCGTGCACCAGCCCCGCGTAGTAGGAGATGCGAGGCGACGCTCCCCTGCCCTTCCGCGCGGCATCCAGCACCTCCACGGTGGAGGTGGTGTCCCGCGCCGACAGGAAGGCCAGTGCCACCCGCACGGTGAGCTTCCGGGTCGGCGGAGATCGCCAGCAGCCGGTCGAAGTACGCCCGCGCCCGCACCGGCGAGCCGAGCCGCAGGGCGAGCCGCCCGGCGCTCATCAGCACGGACTGATTGTCGGGCTCCCGCTCCAGGGTCCGGGCCAGGGCCTCCTCGGCATCGGAGAGCTGCCCGGCCTTCTCGTGGATCTGCGCGAGCACCGTCAGCGACTCCACGTCACCGGGGTCGCGCTCGATGGCCCGCGCCAGCAGGTTCCTGGCCCGCGTGGAGTCACCCCGCTCGGCCAGCGCCAACCCCAGGCGCCGGTAGCCGGAGGCCTCGCCGGGCAGCGCCGCCGCCAGCTCCTCCACCACCTTCACCGCCTGCTCGTTCGCACGGCCATCCAGGTGGAGCTGCGCGAGGACGAGGTAGGCCTCCGGCTCTCGCGGCTTGAGCTGGATGGCGCGGCGCAGGTGCATCCGGGCGCGCGCGGGCTTGCCGGCCTCCATCAGCACGCGCCCCAGCATCAACCGGCCGGCGTAATGCGAGGGGTGGCTCTTCACCACGCGCCGCAGCTCGCGCTCGGCCTTCGTCAGATCCCCCAGGCGCGCGTACTCCTCGCCCAGTTGGGTGAGCAGGTGCGGATTGTCCTCGTCGGTGGCCAGCGCCAGGCGCAGCGCGTCCACCGCGCCCCGGTGCTGGCCCTGGAGGCTCAGCAGCTTCGCCCGGAGGTAGTTGGCGTAGCTGGCGGGCGAGGCGATGCCATCGTCGCTGGCCGCGGCGGAAATGGCCTCGCGCATGGCCTGCGTGTCCACCTTGGGCCGGCGCGAGGCGGGCGCCGCGACCGCCCCCAGCCCCGTGAGAGCCAGCACGAGAGCCAGCACGAGGGCCAGGAGGGGCACGGCTCGGGTGAGGAGTCGACTCGGGCGCACCCCCCGAGTCTACCGCGAGCCTAGAGCTTCGGCACGAGGGGCGGCGCGCCCAGCCGCTCCAGGATGCGCTCCACCGGCTCGCTGTCGTGGCTCACATCCGCCACCGCCGAGCGGTACTCCATCCCTGTGTGCTTCTCGACATCCGGCAGCAACCGGCCGATGACGTTGCGCCCCGCTTCAACATTGCACTCGGGCAGGACGACGGCGAGCGTGCCCTCGCCCATGTGGCCGAGGATGTCCTGGGTGCGCAGGCGAGCGCGCATCACGTCGGGGATGCCGCGCAGCGCCTCGTCGAGCACGGGGCGATCCGGGCGGAGCACCGCGAGGCTCACCGGCCGGCTGTAGCGCCGTCCGCGGCTCACCTCATGATCCAACCGCAGCATGAGGCCGCGCCGGTCGTAGACGCCGGTGAGGGGATCGTTCCCGCTGCGGCGAATGAGCGAGGAGGTGCGCTCCAGCTCGCTCTCGGCCTTGCGCAGCTTGAGGGCACGCTCGGTGCGGCCCAGCAGCTCCATGGCGTTGAAGGGCTTGCTCATGTAGTCCACCGCGCCGAGGTTGAGCGCGCGGACCTTGTCGGCCACGCCCTGGTGGGCGGACAGCAGGATGACGGGGATGCCGGCGGTGTCCGAGGAGGACTTGAGCGCCACCGCGGCGTCCAGGCCGTCCAGCTTGGGCAGGAAGACGTCCATCACCACCAGGTCCGGCCTGGACGAACGCGCCCGCGCCAGGCCCTTGGCGCCGTCGCGCGCCACGTCCACGCGGTAGCGCGAGCGCAGCACCTCCACCAGCACCGCGGCGATCTCCGGCTCGTCCTCCACCACCAGGACGCGCGGCTGCTCGGACGTGTCCTTGGCCGGGAGGTTCTGCACGGCACGGCTGACTTCCTGCGCCAGCGGCAGGGTGAAGATGAACGCGGCACCACCCTCGGCGGGGGCCTCGGCCCAGATCTCTCCGCCGTGGAGCTCCACGAACTCCTTGCAGATGGCGAGCCCCAGGCCCGTGCCACCCGTACCCTTGGCACCGCTGCGGTAGCGGTCGAAGACGAGCGGCAGCTCCTCGGGCGGAATGCCCTTGCCATCGTCCTGAACCACGATGCGCGCCACGTCACCGTCCGGGCGCGCCAGCCGCGAGGCCTTCACCACCACCTCGCCCGCGTCCTGCGCGTGGTGGATGGCGTTGGTGATGAGGTTCTGCAGCACCTCGTGCAGCTTCAGCTCATCCCCGATGAGCATCATGATCTCGCTGGTCTCGGCCCGCAGGGCCACGCCCCGCTCGGCGGCGAGGATCCCCAGCTCGGTCACGCTCTCCTTGCAGAGCGTGGACATGTCCAGCACGCGCGGCTCGATGGACAGGCGCGCCACGTCGCCCTTGCCCCGCTCCAGCAGCGACTCCACCAGGCCGAGGATCTTCCGGCCCTGGCGGATCATCGCCTCGGCGGACTGCTTCTGCTGCGGATCCAACCCGCCCTCCAGCAGCAGCCGGCCGTGGCCCAGCAGCACCTGCAGCGGCGCGCGCAGGTCATGGCTGCACACGGCGATGATCTCGTCCTTGAGCCGGTTGAGATCCTTGAGGCGGCGGTTGGCCTCGGTCAGCTCGCGGTAGCGCTCCACGTAGGCCAGCTCGAGCTCGTCGCGCTTCTTCTTGAGCGCGGTGTGCAGGCGGGCGTTGCGGATGCAGTTGGCCAGCGCCGCCGCCACCGCCTGGGCGAACTCCTGCTCGTCCCGGCCGAAGCCCTCCGAGCCCCGGGAGATGCGCAGGAAGAGCGCCCCGAGCAGCTCGTCCTGGCACACCAGCGGCTGCACGAGGATGGAGCGCACGCCGAGCGAGGCCATGGTGGGACGCACCTCGGCCATCAGCGGATCCCGCTGGGCCTCCTCCACCAGCACCGGCTGGCGCGTCTCCAGCGCGCGGCGCAGCTCGGGGTAGCGCGCCAGGTCCACGTCCAGCGACAGGCCCGGGTCCTCCAGCGTGGCCACCACACTGGCGGTGCGCGAGTTGACGTCCTCCACCAGCACCACCGAGCAACGGTCGGCGTTGATGACGGTGCCCACCTTCTCCACCGCGAGGCGGAGGATCTGCTCCAGCTCCAGCGAGCTGGTGGCGGCCTGGGTGATCTCCAGCAGCCGCTCCATGCGGTTGCGGGTGCGCTCCATCACCCGCCGCTCGCGCAGCGCCGACTCCAGCCGGGAGCTGAGCTCCTCGAGGCTGCGGACCCATTCGTCCACGGGCAGCTTGCGCAGCACCTCCGAGCGCGAGCGGGTGAGATCCGCCAGCACCCGGAGCTTCCCTCAGCCGGGACTCCTGACGGACGGCGCTGAGCGCCTCGGTTGCCTTCTTGCCGGTGGCGGACATGAGCACGGCATCCGGCCGCAACTTCTCGGCCAGGCCCGCCAGCTCCTGCATGTCCTCGGTGATGGCCCACTCGTAACCACTGTCGGTGAGGTGCGCGAGCAACGCCTCGCTGCCCGCCTTCGCGCCGATCACCAGGACGCGGCCACGTGACCCCACGAGTTCAGCCCTCACGAGCGCCCTCGGCGTGCCTGATCCTGCGTGGCTGTGTGGAAAGACCGGAAAAATTTCAAGAAAGCGTCAACCTTCATGCGCGGGTCCGAATCATGCCGCTGAAGCTGCCCGGGGGCCAGCGTGTCGGACTCAGGGGCTCCCAGCAAGAATTGTGAGACGGGTACCCCCGCGTATACTCGGCCGCCGTGCGACTTCCGCGACTCCCGCTGTCCCCTTCCCCTCTGCGCTCCCTCCTGCTGACGGCCCTCCTCGGGGCTGGCGCGGCGCGCGCCCAGGGGTCCTCCGCGCCCACTCCACCCCCCTCCCAGCCCCCGGCCACCCCTCCAGCCGGCACACAAGCCCCCGCTCCCTCGGCAGCCCGGGATGCGACCCAGATGGTTGGGTTCTCAACACAGCCGGGGCCCACCGCCCCCTCCCCGGGGTTGGATCAGACGTACGAGGCGCACAGCCCCTCCACGCTCGGCAACTCGTGGATGGATGCGCGCAACCTGCGCCATGCCTCCACCTCCACGGGCGGCGTGGGCCTGCTGCGCCTGGGCGGCGCGGACCTCGGACGCAAGGGCGTGCTGCGCTTCTCGGCCACCGGCGAGTTCTTCTCCACCCCGGACTTCCCCGTGCGCGGCGCGGACAACACGCGAACCGGCGGCACCTTCGCCGTCGGGTACGTGCCGCTCGACTTCCTCGACGTGTCGCTGTCCTACACGGCCTCGACCAACACCAACACGCGCTCCTCGCCCTCCCTCATCCAGGCGCTCGGAGACGTGACGCTGGGGGCGCGCGCCACGAAGCAGTGGCTGCCGGGATTCTGGGCGGGCGCGGACGTGCGCGTGATGACCTTCTCCGGCGTGGGCAGCAACCAGATCGCCTTCGGCTTCTCGCCCCGCGCGGTGGCCACCTATGACGCGCGCGCGCTGAACCCGAAGCTGCCGCTGCGCGTCCACGCCAACCTGGGCCTCCTCATGGACGGCACGGGCTCGCTGGTGGACGCCGGACGGCTCAACGCCGCCGAGGAGTACGCGCTGGGCATCAACCGCTACTCCCGCCTCGGCGTGGGGCTCGGGCTGGAGGCGCCGCTGCCTGTCGTCACGCCCTTCCTCGAGTACGGGCTGAGCTCCCCGCTCGGCGTGCCGGACGGACAGCTCGTCGCGCCGGATGGGAGCCTCGTGCCGGTGGGCAGCGTGGCGCCGCAGACGCTCGGGCTGGGCCTGAAGCTGACGGCGGTGCAGAACCTCACCTTCACCGCCGCGGCCGAGCTCGGCCTCACGCGCCAGGTGGGCCGCGGGGTGCAGCCCGTGCCGCCCTTCAACCTGGTGCTCGGCGCCTCCTTCAACGTGGACCCCGCGCTGCAGGCCGGTGGGACGCGCGTGGTGGAGCGGGTGGTGGTGCGCGAGCCGGTGCCCGTGCAGCAGACCCCCGCCTCCGCCCAGACGCAGGTGGCCCAGAGCCAGGTGACCTCGACGCAGGTGGCGCAGGCGGCCACGGCCCAGGTGTCCGGCGTGGTGCTGGACGCGAAGACGCGCCAGCCGCTGCCCGGTGTCCTCGTGGCCATGGTGGACTCGACGCTGCCGCCGGTGGCCTTGGCTCCGGGCGATGGCCGCTTCCTCACCTACGCGCTGCCGAGCGGCCCGGTGAAGCTCTCCGTCCGCAAGGACGGCTACCTCCCGCTGGAGAAGGAGCTGATGCTCGAGGCGGGCAGGACCGTCAGCGTGGAGCTGGAGCTCGTGGCGGAGGTGAAGCCGGCGACGCTGGCCCTGGCCGTCACCTCCAAGCGCAAGCCCGTGGCGGCCACGCTGGCGTTCTTCGGCGGCCCCACGCCGCGGCAGGTGAAGTACTCCCAGGCCGACGCGGCGTCCCGCCAGCTCCAGCTGCCGGCCGGCCGCTACGTGGTGGAGATCACCGCCCCCGGCTTCCTGGCCCAGACGCGCGCCGTGCAGGTCGCCGATGGCGCCGCGATGGATCTGGCGTTCGACCTCGAGCCCGAGCCGAAGCAGTGGCAGGTGAAGCGGGAGAACGACAAGCTGGAGCTGCTCCAGCAGGTGCGCTTCGCGGATGGCAAGGCCGTGCTGCTCCCGGAGAGCTACCCGCTGCTCGCGCAGGTGGTGGACCTGCTGGTGCGCACCGGCATCCAGCGCATCCGCATCGAGGGCCACACCGACAACCAGGGGGACAAGACGGCCAACCTGAACCTGTCCAAGGAGCGGGCGCGCGCGGTGGCGGACTACCTCATCAAGGCGGGGTTGGATCCGGCCCGCCTCGAGTCCGAGGGCTTCGGCGACAGCCGCCCCGTGGCGCCCAACATGACGCCCAGGGGCCGCGAGCTGAACCGGCGCGTGGACTTCGTCATCCTGGACCGCTGATGTCCGGAGGGGGGTGCCCGGGCTAGAATCGGCGCCACCATGCCTACCCCCCCCTTCCGCCGGGCCTTCGTGCGCCCGGCGTTGCTGCTGCCGTTCCTCGCCCTCGCCTGCAATCAGCCCCCGCCGCCCACCACGCCGGACCTCCCCCAGGTCAGCATCATCGTGGACGAGCCGACCTCCGTGGGAAAGAGCGTCAAGCTCTTCATCACCACGTCCGGCTGTGACCAGGTGCAACGCCTGGAGCTGCTCGACAACAACGAGCTGCTCAAGCAGGTGACGTACGGGGCCTCCCCCACCCAGGTGGAGCTGGCGACGAGTGACCTGCGCTTCGCGCGGGGTATCTCCGCGAACCTGTCCCTCACCGCGCGCGTCACCTGCGCCGATGGACGCACCAACGTCTCGCAGGCACAGCCGGCCACGTTCTTCCCGGTGGACGAGGTGGTGGAGCCGATCAACTCCACCACGCCCGTGGTGCCGGACTACTTCGTGGTCGATGGCAGCGGCGCCACCGCGAGCTTCATCGGCTGCACGAAGGAGGGCTCGCGCTCGTTCCTCTACAAGGTGACGAAGAGCAACCCGGCGAACCGGCAGCGCGTGGAGATGGACTTCCCCTGCGACGCGACCACGATCATCACCGACCGCAAGCCCGCGGGCACCGGCCACCGCTGGGTGTGGACGAAGGACCAGGGCGCCTTCGCCATCGACGCGGGATTCAACATCGTCACCATCCCGGCGCTCCCGGCGGTGAAGAACCTCGCCGTGGCCCCCAACGGTGACGCCTTCGTCTACAACGTCGCGCGCCTCGAGCGTTTCTCCCCCACGGGAACGAGCAAATGGAACCTGGAGATAGCGGATCCCGAGACCAACACGATCAGCCTGATCCTCGCCGATCCCTTTGTACGGCCCGACGGAAAGGTCGTGATTCCGCTCTACGATGACAGGCTCGAGACCCACCTCTATGTGGGAATCGTGAACGCCAACGGAACAGGGTTCGTGAGGTACGAGATCGACAGGTTCCCCCTCGAGCAGTATCCGCCGGTGGCGTTCGACCCCACCGGGACAGTGGTGTACGTGGCCACCCAGGGACCGACCTCGGCGAACGTCCGGGCCTGCGCCATTGGCTCGACGAAACTGTGCGTGGCCTCGGGCAGCCGGCTGTGGATCAGCGAGCCGCTGCCGGGGTACATGGCCGCGCTGGTGCCGTACAACAACGGCACGCGCCTGGCGGCCATCGGCTCGAACCGCTTCTGGTTCCTGGAGGCCCGGGACGGCCAGAGCAACGAGGGGCAGGCCGTGAACAAGGATCAACTGCCGCTCACGCCGAACGGGGCGCTGGTGGCGCGCTTCGCGCAGCAGGGCCCGGGCAGCGCCTTCTACATGTTCACCAGTGCGGTCGGGACGACCGAGAAGCCCTATCCCTACCCGGTGGAGATCGTCGCCACGGACGCGGCCGAGAAGGGCGAGCTGTTCCGCTACCAGGTGCCGGGCGGCAGCCTCTACGGAGCGCTGGATGACTCGGAGGCGCTCTGGCTGCGCGTGGGCCCCAAGCTGGTGAAGCCGTTCGCGCCCGAGCAGTACCGCGCGATGCGCTGAGCGGGAAGAGGCGTTCGAACGAACGCCTCACCCTGCTATGGGCCCTCGGTCTCTTCCTCGTCACTCCCGGCCATGGAGAGAGGATAGAGGGCCTGGTGATTGATATTCGGATAGTACGCCGCGAGGTAGAACTCACCCGCGATCATCACCCAGGTGCGCCTGGCTGGGTTGGGCTGGTTGCTCAGCCAGGCTTCCGCTTCCTCACGAGTGGCGAATGAGGCGGCGGCAACGGGCGGCTCATCCCGCTTGAGCCATGCGAGATAGCGCTCGAAGTGGCGATTCCACGGCAGACGGCGAAAATCCGTTTCGCGATCATAAACCACATCGTGGTACCGGCCGCCGATCAGGATGTCGGCGAAAAGGGGTGGAGCGGGATGGTTCTTGAGCCAGGCATCCGCGTCGTGCTCCGTTTCGAATGAGGCCACTACAAATGGGGGCGCATGGGCTTCGACATGCTCGACGAAATCACCGAAGGCCTCGTGCTGTCTGGTTGAAGAGATGAAACGAAGCACGTCGAGGATGAGCTGGATTGGCACCTGTTCTCCAGCGGCCTCGGGGTCATCGAGCTGCGTCCCGAAAAAGCTCGCTGTCTTGCTCAAGAGGACTCGCAACTCCGTGGAGCCATCCTCGCCGATAACCTGGGCTTCGCGCGGCCCACCGCTCCCTCGAAAGTCCACGAAGGGGTACCATTGGCCAGAGGCTGAGATGAAGTCCAAAGCGTCCCGTGCGAGGCTGAGAATTCGCGCCTGCTCTGGAGACTGATCCTCGCTCCAACGCCGCCCAATCACCTGCTGTGCATCCGAAAGGATGAGGGGATTCGTCACGGCTTCACCGCCAGGGCTCGGGAACTGGAAGCAACGTCGGACGATGTGAAGGCGATGACAGGCGCAAGCAACAGGAATCCGCCCCCGCCGACAGTGACGACAAAGGCCACGCCCGCGATGACAACGACGGCCCCCACCAGAAGCCTGTCACTGTTCTGCTTCAGCCACTCGACGGCCTCATCCATGGCATGGAACTCCACGGCTTTGCCCTCGGCCAATTCCCTGAGCGTGCAACAGTCAAGGTAGGGCTGCATGCACGCGCGGACACAATGCTCCTTCTTCGAGCCCGCGCTCATGTGGCTCCAATCGCGGCCCTTCAAGCCAGCCACGCACATGCTCTCACACGCATCACGCTCCTCCTCGCAGTTGCGGTTGAAGGCCGCCTGGACAATGCGCCCTTGAACGCTGCGCGGAGCCACCGCATGTGAGTTCGCCATCAGGTTGAAGTCCTCGACGGGCTTCCACGAATGGACCGCCTGCCCATCCGGCGCTCTTTCGATGACGAGTACGTATTTGCCCAACTCGTGCGCGCCGGTAGGACCTGGGACCGAGTGACGAGTCCCGCTACAGGAAAGAAGCAGCAAGCTGAGGCTTGAAGCCATGAGCCGGCCAGAGGTTGATGCCATCACCATATAGGTAGCGCCTCTAGCAGGCTCCCGCCGCTCGCTGGCAACGAATATCGGCGCTTCATCATGAGGGCGGAGCGCAGCTTCACGCCCTCACCGCGTCACGGTTTGTCCGCGACGAGCAGCGCCTCGACGTTGCCTGCGGGGCCGGGCACGGTCGAATCCATCACTCCGCGCACCGTCATCCCCTGCTCCCGGACGAAGGCGGACACGGAGTCGATGGCCTCCTGGCGCGCGATGGCGTCCTTCACCACGCCGCCCTTCCCCACCTTGTCCGGCCCCACCTCGAACTGCGGCTTCACCAGCGCCACCAGCAGGCCCTTGGGCTTCAGGAATGGCAGCACCGCCGGCAACACCTGTGTCAGCGAGATGAAGCTCACGTCCATGACCATCACGTCCACGGACTCGGGCAGGTCCTCGGCCGTGAGGTAGCGGGCGTTGACGCGCTCGCGCGAGCGCACGCGCGGATCCGTCCGCAGCTTCTCGTGGAGCTGGCCGTAGCCCACGTCGATGGCGTGCACGTGCGTGACGCCCTCCTGCAGCAGGCAGTCGGTGAAGCCTCCTGTACTGGCGCCAATGTCCGCGGCCACCTTGCCCCGCACGTCCAGGCCGAAGCGTTCCAGCGCGGCCTTCAGCTTCAACCCGCCCCGGGACACGTAGGGCAGCACCTCGCCCTTCAGACGCAGCTCGGCCTCCACGGGCACCAGCGCGCCGGGCTTGTCCACCCGCTGATCCGCCACCACCACCTGGCCGGCGAGGATGAGCGCCTGGGCCTTGGTCCGCGACTCGGCCAGCCCCCGCTCCACCACCAGCACATCCAGGCGTTCCTTGCGCGGCTTCACGGCGCACCTCCCTCGGCGAGCAGGGTCAGGGCAGCGCGCCGCAACCCCGCGGCATCCAGGCCCAGCTCGGCCCGCTGCACACGCGCGTCCCCGTGCGGCACGAAGGTGTCCGGCATTCCCAGCAGCTTCACCCGGGCGCTCACGCCCCTCGCGGCGAGCAGCTCCAGCACCGCGCTCCCCAGTCCTCCGTGCGTCGTCCCCTCCTCCACCACCACCACGCGCCCGCATGCGGCGGCCTCCAGCACCGCCGCCTCATCCAGCGGAGTGACGAAGCGCGCGTCCAACACGCTCCAGTCCGCCTCCGGGGTGGAGGCCTCCAGCGCGGACACGCCCAGCGGCCCGAGCGTGATGAAAGCCACCCGCGCCTGTGCCGCCCGCTTCAACCACCGTGCCCCGCTCACCGGGCCCGTACCCAAGAGCAGCTCCGGAGGCAGCACCGGCAAGGTGCCTCTCGGGAAGCGCAGGAGCGAGGGCCCGGGCAGCGCGAGCGCGGTGGCGAGCATCGCCGTCACGTCCTCGCCCGTCACCGGGGCCATCAGCGTGAGGCCGGGAATGGGCCGCAGCGAGGCCACGTCATAGGTGCCCTGGTGCGTGGCGCCATCCGCGCCCACCAGTCCGGCCCGGTCCACGGCGAACACCACGGGCAGGCCCGGCAGGCACACGTCGTGGATGATCTGATCGTACGCGCGCTGCAGGAAGGTCGAGTAGATGGCGCACACCGGCCGCAGCCCCGTGACGGCGAGCCCCGCGCAGAAGGTGACGGCGTGCTGCTCGGCGATGCCCACGTCGAAGACGCGCTCGGGGTAGCGCTGCTTGAGGCCCACCAGCGCCGAGCCCTCCAGCATGGCCGGCGTCACCGCCACCACGCGCGAGTCCCGGGCCATCAACTCCTCCAGCGCGAAGGCGAAGGCCTCGCTGAAGGTACGCTGGCCGCCGCGCGAGCGCACCAGCTTCCCATCCCGCCACTCGTAGGGCCCCATGGCGTGGCCGCGCGTCTGCGTGTCCGCCTCGGCCGGGGGAAAGCCCCTGCCCTTCTGCGTCATCGCGTGCACCACCACCGGGCGCGTGGAGGCACGGGCCTCGCGCAGCGCCCGCGTGAGTGCCCCGAGGTCATGCCCGTCCACCGGGCCCAGGTAGGTGAAACCCAGCCCCTCGAAGAAGCCGCGGGCCTCGTGCGTGCGCAGCAACGCGGGAATGGCGCCCACGTTGGCGGAAATGGACATCTGGTTGTCGTTGAGCACCACCACCAGCGGCAGGTGCGTGCCCCCGGTGTTGTTGAGGCCCTCGAACGTCAGCCCGCCGGTGAGCGCCCCGTCCCCCACCACCGCCACCACGTGCCCGGGCTGTCCCCGCAGCTTCTTGCCCTCGAGCATTCCCAGCGCCGCGGACACGGCGGTGCTCGCATGGCCCGCGGCCAGCGCGTCGTGGTGGCTCTCGCGAGGGTCCAGGAAGGGAGCAATCCCACCGGCCTGGCGCAGGGTGCCCATGCGCTCACGGCGGCCCGTCAGCAGCTTGTGCGCGTAGGCCTGGTGGCCCACGTCGAAGACGAGCGCGTCCTGGGGCGAGTGGAAGACCCGGTGCAGGGAGACAATCAGCTCCACCGCACCGAGCGAGGCGCCCAGGTGGCCTCCCACGCGGCCACACAGGGAGATGATGTCCTCGCGCAGCTCCTCGCACAGGCGAGACAACTCGGACTCGGGGAGCGCGCGGACGTCCCCGGGAGATTGGATTCGCGGCAGGAGCCGCTCCATCACGAGCGGCGCTCCACCGAGTAGCGCGCGAGCGCCGCCAGCGGGCCATCGTGCGGCTCCAGCGTCTTCACGGCCTCGATGGCCTCGGCCACCTTGCGCGCCGCGAGCTGCTTGGACTCCTCCAGCCCCAGCACCGCCGGGAAGGTGAAGCGTCCGGCGGCGGCGTCCGCGCCCACCGGCTTGCCCATGGAGGACGCATCCCCCGTGACGTCCAGCACGTCGTCGGCGATCTGGAAGGCCAGTCCCACCGAGTCCCCGTAGATGTCCGCGCGGGCCAGCGCGTCCGCGTCCCCGCCGGCGGAGAGCACGCCCATGCGGCACGCGGCGCGGATGAGGGCGCCCGTCTTCAGGCGGTGCATCCGCGTGAGGTAGTCGATGTGGGCCGGACGGTCCTCGGCGATGTCCAGCACCTGGCCGCCCACCATGCCCGCCGAGCCCGAGCCCCTGGCCAGCTCCCGGCACAGCACGCCGCGCACCGGCTCGGGGCCGCCCGCCACCAGCGCGAAGGCGTCCGTGAGCAGCGAGTCACCGGCCAGGATGGCCATGGCCTCGCCGTACACCTTGTGGTTGGTGGGCCGCCCACGCCGCATGTCGTCGTTGTCCATGGACGGCAGGTCGTCGTGCACCAGCGAGTAGGTGTGGATGTACTCGAGCGCGCACGCGCAGTCCTCCACCATGCGCGGCACGCTGCTCTGCTTCAGCACCGCCTCCGCGAAGGCCAGGCACAGCACCGGCCGCAGCCGCTTGCCTCCGGCCAGCAGCGAGTAGCGCATGGACTCCAGCAGCCGCGGCGGCACGTTCACGCCCAGCTCGTCCGAGCGCGAGCGCAGCAGGTTCTCCACCCGCTCCACCTGGGTCTGCAGGTACGAATCCAGATCGAAAGACGGCATTCAGGGCACCTCGGAAGCGGGCGGAGGGATGAGCTCACGCAACCGCTGGATGAGCGCGTTGAGATCCAGGGGCTTCACGAAATAGTCCGCGGCGCCGGCCTCCCGCCCGCGCCGCCGGTCCTCCGGCTCCCCGCGCCCGCTGATGAAGATGACGGGGATGTCCCGGAACTGCTCGTTCTTCTTCACCGCCTTGCACAGCTCGAATCCGTCGATCCAGGACATGTTCACGTCCATGAGGATGATGTCCGGCCGCTTGAGCTGCAGGGAGGAGATCAACCGCAGCCCATTGGCCGCCGCGTTGACCTCGAAACCCTCCGACTCCAGGGCGAACGAGAGCAACTCCCGCGTATCGCGGTCGTCGTCGACAATGGTGACCTTGGGCTTGGGCATGGATACGGATAGCTTCTACAGCCGGGAGCCTAGAACGGCACGTCATCCTCGGGGGGTGGCGCCGACCTGGCTGCCCCCGAGCTGCCCCGGGACGGGGCCGGAGCGGGCGTGGAGGGCAGCGCCGGGGGCTTCACGCCCGCCTGCAGGGGGACCACCGCGTCCCGGCCGTCCTCGTTCAACAGCTCTTCGATCCGCTTCTCCGCCGCGTTGAGCAACTGCTCGCCCCGGCGCACCAGCTTGATGCCGTCCTCGAAGGACTTGAGCGACTCCTCGAGCGTCAGGGTGCCGCCCTCCAGGCGCGCCACCACGTCCTCGAGCCGCTGCACCACGTCCCCGTACTGCTCGGGGACCTCCTCCACCGCCTTGCCCTTGCTGTCCTTCGCCACTTCCAGTCCACCTCGACGAGAAAAGAGCCGCGGACTCTAGAGGAGGCGCCCGCCCGGGTGCCAGGGGGACCTTTACCCGGACGTCAGCAATCCACCGGACCCTTCACCGCGGTGACGGTGGCTTCAATCTCCTCGCACCCCTGGAGTGTCTTCGCCGCGTTGTTGGCGAACTTGATGCCCAGCACCTCGCCGGGCTGAACGTCCGAGATGGAACGCACCACGCCCCCGTCCCGCTTGCGAAAGGCCACCGCGTAGCCTCGGGACATGACCTTCAGGGGGCTCATGGCATCCAGCCGTCCTTCTAGCCCCTGGAAGTGCCGCTGTGCCGACGCCAGGGTGTCCTTCTCCAGGGCGACCATCCGGGCCTTCCGGTCGGCCAGCCGGGCGCGCAACTCCGCCACCCGGGCCAGGGGCGAGCTGCGCTCCAGCTCCAACCGGGCCTGGGCCGCGCTCGCCCGCCGTGCCGCCACGTCCGCCCGCACCGCGTCCTTCAACCGCGCGGAGAGCTGCACCAGCCGCGCCCGCTGCTCGGCGAGCCGGGCCTGGGGACGCTGGCGCTGCAGGTGCTCGCCATGGGCCTTGAGCTCCTCGCGCCGCTCGCGCAGCACCTGGCGCAGCACCCGCGTCATCGCGTCCTCGGCGTCCGACAGCCTCAGCCGCTCCGTGGACAGCCGCCGCCGCGGATCCACCACCCGCCCGCGCAGGGTGCCCATCCGCTCGCGCAGCTCCAGCACCCGGCGCTCGGCCGCCTTGCGCAGCCGCAACGACTGCGTGGCCAGCGAGTACTCCAGGTCCTGCAGCACCGGGGCGAGCCGCTCCGCCGCCGCGCTGGGCGTGGGGGCGCGCCAGTCCGCCACGAAGTCGGAGATGGAGAAGTCGATCTCATGGCCGATGGCGGACACCACCGGCACCGGCGAGGCGAAGATGGCGCGCGCCACCCGCTCCTCGTTGAACGTCCAGAGATCCTCCTTCGAGCCGCCGCCGCGCGTGACGACGATGACGTCCACGTCCGTGCGGGCCAGGCGCTCGATGCCGCGGGCCACCTCCTCGGCGGAGCCCTCACCCTGCACGCGCGCGTCGCACAGCAGCACGGACAGGCGCGGGTGGCGCGAGTGCAGCACGCGCAGGAAGTCCTGCAGCGCCGCGCCGGTGCGGCTCGTCACCACGCCGATGCGCCGGGGCAGGAAGGGCAGCTCCCGGGGCGGGCGGATGCGGTTGTCGCCGATGAGGCCCTCGGCCGCGAGCCGTGCCTTGAGCTGCTCGAAGGCGAGCGCCAGCGCGCCCTCTCCTTCCGGCTCCAGCTTCTGGGCGATGAGGCTGTAGCGGCCGGCGGGCGCGTAGACGTCCACGCTGCCCTCGGCCACCACGGCCAGCCCGTCGCGCAGGGCGAAGCGCAGCCGCGCCGCCTGCGAGGCCCACATCTTCACCTCGAGCGAGGCCTCGGCGTCCTTGAGCGAGAAGTACAGGTGGCCCCGGGCGTTGGGGCCCCGGAAGCCGGACACCTCGCCGCGCACCAGCACGCGCGGGAAGCGCGATTCGATCGTCGCCTTGAGCTGCTGGGTGAGTTCGCCCACGGTGAGCACCATGCGCGCCGGGGGCGTCCGCGAGGGAGCCCCGGGCAGCGACGGCAGCGCCGCGGACACGTCCCCCAGCTCCGAGGGGAGCGGAGGCGCGGGAGGCGGCTCGGGGGGCGGCTTCGGGGCCGCCGCCACCGGGCGCTTGGGGGGCGCACCGAACGAGCCACCGAAGAGATCCCTCTGCCCGTCGGTGGCCTCCGGCGGGGTCTCTCCGGTGCCTCGCCGTTTCTTGTTCACTTGAGCTTCTCGACCCAGGACCTGGCCTTCTGGTGGTGCTCGTCTTCCGAGGGAGTCATGGCGATGACCTCGCGGAACTTGGACACGGCCTCCTCGGTATTGCTGTCCTTGAGGGAGTAGGCGAACAGGTAGAGCTCCTTCGCCTTCTGGCGCATCTCGTCGACGATGTTCCTGGCGCCGGTATGGCCGGGGTCGGCCTGGAGGGCGCGCTGGGCATTTTCCATGGCGCGGCCGTACTGGCCGGACGCCTTCGCGGCCGAGGCGGTCTTGAAAAAGATGTTGGCCGCGCGCGTGCCCGCGTTGCGCGACAGCTTGCTGCCCTGGCCCCGGGTGATCTTCTTGTCCAGGTCCAGCAGACGCGCCAGGCCCCTGGCGTCCAGGTCCTCCAGCTTCTTGTGGAGGTTGCCGAAGTCCGTCAACTGCTTCATGAGCACCTTGCACTGCGAGTGCTTGCCGGCGCAGGCATTGGCCATGGCCATCGCGCCATTGAGGTCTCCGTCGCGGAAGCGATCCACGGCCTGGTCCCAGGGCTTGGGCACCGCCTTGGGCGTGGGGGGCGGAGGCGGCCTGTCACGGATCTCGATGGCGCGCACCGCCTGCTCGTTGACCACCTTGGCGTCGCGGTGCTCCGGATCGGCCGCGAGCACGTCGTCGGTGATGGCCTTGGCCTCGTCGAGCTGCTTCTGATCCAGCAGCGCCAGCGCATCGCGCACGCGCTTGTCGGCCTTGTCCTTCAGGCTCGTGCGAAGCTGGCGCACCGTATCGAAGAGCTGGGTGTCCTTGCCCACCTTGGCCAGCGAGGCCGCCGCGGGGCCGAGCTGATTCTTGTCCAGCGCCGCCTTGGCCGCGTCGAGCGCCTGCTGGTTGGGGATCTCCTTCTCCACGCGCGCCAGGTAGTCCGGAAGCTGCACGTACTCGGGCTCCACCTCCTGGAGCTCGAGCAGCTTCGCCTTGGCATCCGCCCACTTGCCGTCGCGGATGAGGTTCTTGGCATCCTGGAAGAGCGCGTCGATCTCCGCGCGCCGCTGCTGGGCGAGCGCTGCCTTCCGGGCCTCGACCTCGGCGTTGCGCTGCTGCTGGACCTTCATGATGGCCAGCACGCCCACCAGCATCACGAAGACGGCCGCGGTGAGGATGAGCAGGCGCTTCTTGCGCTGCTGCGCCGCCGGATCCGCGGGCGTCACCGCCGCGCGGCCACGGGTGCTGCGCACGCGGGCGTCGGGCCGGGGCGGCGGGCGGCGCGGAGCCAGGGCTCCACCCTCCTCTCCCGCATCGGCGGCGGGAGCGGCGGCCGGAGCGGAGGACCGGGTGCTGCTACGGCCCGGCCGCGGCGGGGGCGCCGACGGCATGGGCATCATCATCGTGGCGTTGGAGTTGTCGTTGAACGTCAGCTCCGTGTCGCCCAGGGTGAGGGTGTCGCTGTGAGCCAGCGGCATCTCGGTGGTGAGGGGCTCCCCGTTGAGGAGCGTGCCGTTGCCGGAGCCCAGGTCGCTCACCTCCCAGCCGCCGCCCACACGGCGGATGAGCACGTGCTTGCGGGACACCGAGGTGTCCGGGATGCAGATGGGATTGTCGTTGGCGCGGCCGATGACGTACTCACCATCCTCCAGCGCGAACTCGTTACCCGCGGCCGGGCCCGCCGAGCACACCAGCTTCGTGCCCGTCACCGGCAGCGGGGGCTCGGCGCGCACGGCGGGCGCCGCGCCGGTGGCAGTCCTGCGCACCGCGGGGCGTTGACCGGTGGCGCCTCCCGAGGGAGTGCCACCCGAGGGGGAGCCCGTCGTCGGACGACGGCGTGCGGGAGGGGAACCGTTCGACATGGGAAGTCACCACTTCGTTGGGTGCACGGTCATGGGCCTCACAGCCCATGCTCGTTGGCTTTTTCGAGCGCCAGATTGTGGCAGCGATGCGCCGGTGTAGGGAAGCGCCGGGTGATCTCATCGACCATCCGCCTGGCCCGCTTCTTGTCCTTGAACTGGAGGTGGCGCTGGAATTCCAGCATGAGCTGGCCGCACTTGTGGTCCAGCTCCACCGCCACCTGCTCCATCATGTGACGGACGTCCTGGTACAGCTCGGGCTTCTCGTCCAGGGCCTCCAGGGTGATCCACGCCGAGCGGTAGTTCTCCCAGGCCAGCGAGAGGTTCTCCGCGCCGACGTCCTTGCGCTCGTAGAAGTTGCGCCCCCGGGCCACGTAGTTGCGCGCGGCCTCCAGCAGCTCCTCCGGGCGCAGGTCCGGCACGGGGATGACCTCCAGCCGCAGGTTCCACACCCGCCAGGTGTCCCGGCCCGGGGGATTGCGGACGTTGTCGAAGACGAACTGGTTGCGCTCGTTCCGCTTGAGCGCGGAAGGCGGGATGATCTTCTGGATCTCCCGCTCGGAGGAGGTGGCCGTGTCCGGAGGCACCGAGCCCAGGCTCATCGCGTTGACGGTGAGGGAGACCTCGTCCTTGGAGATACCGCTGGCCTGGTAGCGCAGGACGGCGACGGCGCGCGTGGGCGAGACGAACTCGAAGTCGAAGAGCTTCTGGTCCGGCTGCTCCCACGTCACGCCCTCGCCCAGGCCGAACGAGTCCGGCACCACCTGGAGGCCGAGCGACGTGGGCTCCGGGCCCCGGACCACGCCCTCCAGCGCGGGCCGGAAGACGACGGCGAGCCCGCCCACCGCCCCCGCCAGTAACAGGAGCGCCACGGTGGCCAGGGCGATCTTCCCGCCGCGGGACAACTCGAGCCACCACAGGACGAGCTGGCCGCCCAGGGTCTCGCTCAGCTCGCGGCGGCGCCGGGCCTTGTCGACGGCGGAAGGGCCCGTGGCGCCGGACGAGGCCCGCGCGGTGGAGGCGGGAGCGGCGGCAGCCCGGACGGGAGCCGCCCGGGGCTCCTGCCGGGACAGCGGGGCCGTGGTGGGAGGCTCCACGGCCACCATCTCCGCCCGCGTCTCCGAGCGGTCCAGCCCCGGGCGGGCCGAAGAGGCCGGCACGGGACGCAACACGGGCGGCGCCGAGGCTCCCGGCTCGTGGCGCGGAGTGGGACGGAAGGGAGCCGGCTCGGGGACGACGGGAGACAGCCCCGACAGGGGGGCCAGCATGTCCTGGTCCACGACGGTGGAAGGCTCGGCGGGCAGCGTGAGGGAGCGGCGGATGAGCCGGGTGGACTCGTCCTCCTCCTCCACCGGCATGAAGGGCCGGGTGGCGTCGTCCTCGTGGACGACCTCCTTGAAGATGAACTCCACCGGCCCCAGGGCGATGCGGTCCCCGTTCCGCAGCTCCCGCTCACCGGAGATGGGCGCGTCGTTGACGAGGGTGCCGTTGGCGCTGCCCAGGTCCTGCACGTAGAAGCGCCCGAGCCGGTCCGAGATGCGCACGTGCTTGCGCGACACACCCGCATCCTGCAGCACCACGTCGTTCTCCGTGGTGCGGCCGATGTGGACCTTGGCCTGCTCGAAGAGGAGTTCCTTCCCCTGTTGCAGGCCCTTGACGATGGTGAGTTGGAAACTCAGGGCCCTACCCCCCGACGTCTCCGAACATGAACTGGAACACGATGGGCCCGAAGAGGACCATGAACACCGTGGGGAAGATGCACGCGATGAGCGGGAAGAGCATCTTCACCGGGGCTTCACCGGCCAGCTTCTCGGCGCGCTGCGTCCGGTCGATTCGGAGCTGGGTGGACTGGATGCGCAGCACCTTGCCGAGGCTGGTGCCCATCTTGTCCGCCTGGATGAGCGCGGTGACGAAGGTGGTGAGCGGCGGCAGGTCCACGCGGAGGATCATCGCCTTGAGGGCCTCCTCGCGCGTCTTGCCCATCTTGAGCTGCTTGAGGACGATCTGCAGCTCCTCGCGCAGCGGGCCCGCCTTGCCCTTCTCCACCACCTTGGCCAGCGCGCCGGTGAAGTCCAGACCCGCCTCCACCGACAGCGTCAGCAGGTCCAGGCTGTAGGGCAGCGCCCGGGAAATCAGCAGGTGGCGCTTCTTCACCTGATCATTCACCCAGATGAGCGGGTAGTACATGCCGAACAGGCCGACGACGAGCGCCCAGGCCAGGTTCTCGTTGACCGCGTTGAACAGCACGAGGCCCGCCAGCAGGCCCACCACGGCGCTGATCTCCTGCAGCGCCATGATGTCCTCGGGCTTGAGGGCACTGGGCTCACCGGCCTTGATGAGCTTCTTGCGCATCTTGGTCTCGTAGCCCGGCCACATCAGCCGCCGGTTGAGCGCGCCGAGCTTGCGGATGGTGACCGCGCCCAGGCCCGACATACCGCCGGCGTCATCCCGCACTTCGTCGACGAATTGCGAGAAGTAGTTCTGGTACACGCCAAAGCCGAGGAAGCCCATCGACGCCGCGAACATCAGCGCAGAGCCCCCCATCAACGTATTGGTGAGGATGTCGCTCACGGCCACTCCTTAGATGTCGATGTTGACGATGCGCCGGATGATGAGCACGCCCAGCACTTCCATGATGGCGATGATCGTCACGAGCACATAACCGAACCAGTGGTCCATCATCGGGTCCATCAGGTCCGGCCGCATGTAGTTGAGCACCATGCCGAGGATGGCCGGCATGGCGGCCACCACCCAGCCCTGCAGCTTGCCCTGGGCGGTGAGGGCGTCGATCTTGCCCTCGAGCCGGAAGCGCTCGCGGATGACGCTCGAGATGGTCTCGAACATCTCCGCCATGTTGCCACCGAGCTGGCGGGCGATGTTGGTGGCCACCACGACGAGCTCCAGGTCGTCACTGCCCACCCGGCGGCCCATGTTGATGAGGGCCTCCTCCAGCGGCACGCCCAGCTTCACTTCCTTCACGAAGAGGCCGAACTCCTGGGCCAGGGGCGGCTGGGCCTCGCGCGCCACGTGCTCGATGGCCTGCGGGAACGTGAGACCGGCCTTGAAGGCGTTGGCCATGGCCTGCAGCGCATCCACGAGCTGCACGTTGAACTTCTTGATGCGCCGCTTGCGGTAGTGCTTCACCAGGATGATCGGCAGGAAGAAGCCGAAGATCGTGGAGATGACGCACAGGATGGGGTTGAAGATGATGTACGACAGGATGCCCAACAAACACATGCTGGCGATGTTGAGCACCAGCAGCTGACGGGCATCGATGAAGAGGAACATGTCGCTCAAGTCGTTCATCGACTTGACGACGTACCGCTCCTGGTACTGCTCGTAGGCCTTCGCCAGGACGGTGAAGATCACCAGGCTGAAGAAGAAGACCGACCCGGTGACGAGGAGTAGGACGATTCCGGCCAGCATGCGCGGGGACTTCCTTCAGCTGCGGGGGGAAGGGAAACGTGCCGGGGGGGAAAAGGACTACGGCGTACCGGAAGAGCCGACCGCGCTCTTCTCGGAGGCGCCGCCCTTGATGATCTGGATGATCTCGCGACGCTTCTGCTCGAGCACGCGGGTGCGCTCGCCGGAGAGCAGCGTGGAGATGGTGGCGCGGCCGCGCTCCTCGATCATGTCCACGTCCTCCTCGTTGCGCAGCGAGAGCGTGAGCTGGCCGAGCTCGCTGGCCAGCGTGAGGATCTCCGCCTCCTCCGGGATGACCATCAGCGTGATGTTGTTGTACTCGCGCTGGTGCTCGGGGATGAGGTTGACGTTGGTGGTGCCGGTGACCTTGCCGGTGGCGAGCACGATGACGTTCTGCAGCAGCGTCACGGCGACGTTCTCGTCCGTCTGGGGGTCGCGGAAGGTGCCAATCACGTCCACGTGATCGTTGGGGCGGATCCACCCGCCCACGGACGTGGTGGGCTTGGCCTCGATGGTGATGGCGCGGACCTTCTTCTGCACCTTGGTGGACAGGCGCTCGGCGGCCTTGGTGGTCTCGAACTGGCTCCACAGGAGCGGGTCACCCTGCTGCAGCGCCACGAGGACCTTCTGGCCCACCACGTAGGTGGCCGAGTCCGGCTTCACCACCGAGGACGTGACGAACTGCTCGGGGACCGAGCGCTGGTTGATCATGTCGAAGGTGATGACGGTGCCCTCGGGGATGTCCGCCGATGCCACGACGACCGGCACCAGGTTCCAACCGCGGCGCACGTCGGATTCCTTCTTCTTGATCGCGGACCACGCGATGATGCCGGCCAGCAGGCCGAGGCCCAGCGCGATAAAGAGCGGTGTCTTACCCTTCAGCATGTCTCGGAGACCTCCAAAGCGGGGAGCGCCCGGGGGGGGCGGAACTCGTAGGTGGCGCGGCTGCTTTGCAAAGCGGGGGCCCGGGGCACCAGCGGGTGGGATGTTATCCAGCGACCATGCAAAGTGTCAAAGTCACGATCTCCCGGCTGCCGGATTGTTCCGGACCGGAGAGTCCCCGTCCCCCTGGTGGAGGGGGGGTCTTCCCTCTGAGACGCCGCCCTGACGTCACCTCCGAGTGACGGAGGCGGTGGCACGGATGTCGCTCCAGGGCGGCGTCCATGAGTGAACATCCCCGAGCAGGCAGGCAGTCGGGCCAGGCGGCGGTCGAGTCGGCGCTGGTGCTGCCGCTGATGGTCTTCCTGGGCCTGGGCCTGGTGCAGCTCACGCTGATGCAGCAGGCGAAGTTGATGACGGAGTACGCGGCGTACTGCGCGGCGCGCTCGGGCATCGTGTGGAACGGCAACACCGAGCGGATGAGGGACGCGGCCCTCGTGGCGCTGCTGCCCACGCTGGGACGCACGGACGCGCTGCCGGACCTGGCCAGGACATGGACGCGGGCCCGTCTCCAGGACGAGACGTTGCGGCGGCTGCCGTGGCCCACGCGGGACTCGGTGGTCCCGGCGGCGGTGAATGGCGCGCCCCTGTTCGGACTGGTACGCGTCGATACGGTGAACCCGTCCTGGTACTCGCCGGTGCGGAGCGTGTGGAAGCTGCGCTCGGCCACGGCGTGGCGGGAGCTGGATTTCGACGGGCCGGATGGGTACCCGCAGGTGCCGGCGCTGGAGACGAAGCTGGCCCGGTTCTTCAACCTCGCGCTGCCGGACGACGCCGAGGAGGTGTACCGCAAGGCCACCGTGCTGAGCGTGCGGGTGCGCTACTGGTACGAGCTGCGCGTGCCCTTCGCCAATTGGGTCATCTTCACCGCGTGGTGGGCGGCCAACGCGGGCGTGACGCTGGGCGGAGCCATCCATCAGCCCACGAAGGTGACGGCGCCGGTGCGCGGGCTGGAGCACCAGCGGGGCTACGCCACGCTCTACCGGCAGGAGATGGGCGTGCTGTGGGGGCTGGCCGCGGGCAGGCGCTACTTCCTGCCGCTGACGGCCACCTACAGCCTGCGGATGCAGTCGAACTTCTATTTCAAGTGGCTGATGCACCTGAACCCGGACTGGGGCCTGTGAGCCATGGTGACCCGCTCTCTCCGACACAGCTTCAAGCGGCAGGAAGGCCAGGCGCTGGTGCTCGCGTGCCTGCTGATGCTCGTGCTGAGCATCGCGCTCATCACCACGGTGAACCTCGGGCACGGCGTGCACGAGCGGATCCGCCTGCAGAACACGGCGGACGCGGCGGCCTGGTCCACGGCGGCCATGGAGGCTCGCGCCTTCAACTTCTACGCGTTCACCAACCGCACGCAGGTGTCCCACTACGTGTCGGCCATGATGTGGCAGTCGCTGGACTCGTTCGTGTTCTCCGTCCAGGCCTTCCTGACGGACCTCTACGGGTTCATGCGCACCATCGGCCCGTGCTTCCCCCGCGACAGCCGGGACGGCCTCTTCTGGCAGAGCGTTTGCACCCTGCTCGACACCCTCCCCTCCCTCCACGCCATCATGCGGGGGCTGGACCTGGTCTTCACGGCACTCCGGGGGATGTTGCTCCTCATGAAGCCGGTGATGGAGCCCCTCGACCAGGTGATTGGCCGGGTGGTGATTCCCGGGCACCGGATGCTCAACGCGGTGATGGCGGGAGCGGCCACCGCGGTGATGCTCGCCACCTCCACGTACGTGATGGGCACGTCCCACGCCGTCATCGAGGCGAACGATCCGGACGTGGATCCGCTCGTCCCCCAGACGCTGGCGGGCCTCATCAACCAGTGCCTCTACAGCCGCACGCACGACAAGGCGGCCAACGGGACGCCCTTCAGCCCCGTCAATCCCTTCGAACCGTTGGATCCCACGAGACGCAACGAGACCGACAAGACCGCCCGGGCCAAACGGGTGATGGCGGGCATCACCAACGCCACGCGCTTCGCATGCGACGCGAAGGACGGCGCCTGCCCCGAGTCCCTCGTCACCGACCGGAAACTGGGGAACCTCATGCCCATTCCCCGGTGGCTCGCGCCGCTGGAGGGCGTGCTCGATGGCATTCCCAAGTGGGGCCAGACGCGCTTCCTCACCTACCGGCTCGGCGAGGGCGGCGGCAAGAGCGCCAGGGGCGGGAACAAGATCCGCGAGTCGAAGGACCTGCCCCACCTGCCCATGGGCATGCTCGCCCAGGGTGATGTCCTCGGAGCGGACGACCCCTACTTCATCAAGTTGCCGGGACCGGCTTCCGTCAACCTCGGGGGAACCCGGCTCCTCAACCCCTTCCGCTGCCCCAAGCAGCCCGGCCCGGGTGACACGCGGACCTGGCGCGACTGCTGGGGAGACCCGCGCGAGGACAAGAACGACACGCTGAAGCCGAGTGTGTGGGCCATGAGCGGCACGGACCTGCGCGAGAACGGCATCCACTGGCGCGTGGTGTTCCCGGGAGAGGCCTCGACGCAGGAGGACCGGAACGTGGGCCTCTACGAGTCCAGGACGTGCCTCGCGAGTGTCCCGGGCGCGTGCTTCTTCGAGATGTCCGTGTACGTGGCCAACGTCCGCGTCGATCCGAAGGACCGCAACCACCCGTGGCCGGGGCTCGTGCCCTTCCCCCACTTCGAACCGGGTGACTACGCGAAGGACTGCGCGGAGAGCCTCAACGAGACGCCCGGCATCGCGGACATGGCGGGGCGCCGGGACGACTTCAACCAGCCTTCCACCTGGGTGCTCCTCAACAAGAGCGCGGACGCATTCCGCCACACTCCGGGCCAGCTCAACTCCCAGGGGAAGCTCACCTTCGCCTTCGGCACGTCTCCCGGGACGCTGGACCTGAAGAACGGCCGCACGGCGGTGGGGCCCGGAGGCTCGCCGGGGATGAGCGTCATCTCCCGGGGCCAGACGTACTACCACCGGCCCGGCAACTGGACCGAGCAACCCAACTTCTTCAACCCGTACTGGCGGCCCCGGCTGGCGGCGGTCTGGCAGGGCAAGGACTCGCTGCCGCTCGTGGGGAAGCTGGCGGACGCACTGCCCGGCGACCTGAAGGACGCGCCCGCGCGGTTCATCACCCACTGAGGCCCCGCCATGTTCCACTCCCGTGTACAGCCGAAGTCCGTCCGGCGAGGCGCCGCCACCGTCGAGCTCGCACTCGTGGTGCCACTGCTGGTGTCCCTCCTGATGTTCAGCGTCTTCCTCAGCGAGGTCATCCGGGCCCGCCTCAAGCTTCAGGAGGCCAGCCGGTATGTCGCGTGGGAGATGACCAGCTACCCCTTGAGCGACTACGCCACGGCGAACCATGACAGGGCCTTCGACCTCGCCATGAAGGCCACGGTGAAGGAGGCCGCCGAGCGTTACGCGGACCTCGACTCCATCGAGCCCGAAGGCCGGTTCGGCACGATGCTGCGCGCCTCGCCGGTACAGGTGAGCCTGCGCAACCAGGATGTGGCGGGCGTCGACCTGAGCCGCGTCCTTCCCGACAGCGCAGGCGCCAAGGGCCCCGAGGCAGCCGCCGCGAGGGGCAAGACGCTCGGCGAATTGCTCGGACATTTCCGCTTCAACACCCGGGGACAGGTGGAGGTGGAGACCACCAGCACGCTCGCCAGCTACGTGTTGCCCCGGCGCTACCTCCAGAAGGAGCAGCACGGCTTCTTCGACGTGGACAACTGGGGCGGGAGGGACTTGAGCGACCTGCGGGTGAAGGAGCGCTACACCCTCATCGCCAACGGCTGGCACCTGCCCGATGGCGGGGATGCCCTGATGAAGCCCAAGCGGGCGGGTGTGCATGACGATGGCTCCCGGCACGGCCTCCACCTGCAGGTGGACCGGATGAAGTTCCTGGGCGTGGGCAGCTACCTGGACCAGGTGGAGTTGGACCGGCTCGGCGCGGTGGCCCGCTTCCTCCTGCCGGACTTCCAGGGCCCTTTCGTGGTGTCCCACAACTACGTGCCCGGGGAGCGCGGCCGCGGCTGCAACAAGAGCAAGCACGGCGCCCCCATGGGGCTCAACAACGTGAACGCGTACCCCGGCCTGGATGACCCGGCCCAGCGCTGCTTCGACACCGCCCCCTTCCGCGACACCCAGGTCTACGACCAGTCCCTCTACCGGAAGATGTTCATGGCCCGCGGAAGCAACTTCATGGGCTGCAAGAACGCCCAGGCCGACGCGCCCCACCTGCCTGGCCTGGACCCCGGTGCCGCCCATGACCAGAACGAACGGAAGATCCCATGCGAATGAGCGCCCTCCCCCTTCTCCTGCTGCTGTGGGCCGCTCCGTCGCGGGCAGAGCAGGAGGCTCGCGGTCTACCCCGGCACCGTGCACACGCGGATCGGTGAGGATCTGCTCATCGGCGGCCAGCACCACCGCCTCGCGTACTTCACCACCCCGGACTCCCTCGTGAAGGTGGCGAGGTACTTCCACGGCTTCTGGACGAAACAGGGCTACCCCGTCGTCGTGAATGGCGACCTGCAACGCGAGGCCGTGGTGTCGGCCTTCTTCACGCGCGAGGGACTCCAACGGGCCGTGGTGCTGCGCACCCACCTGGGAAAGACGGTGGGTTTCACCGTGCTGAAGGACCTGTGGTTGTACGAGAAGCCCGCGAGCGCCGGCAGCCACTTCATCCAGGTGGAGGGCGCGCTCTTCAGCGCGGACGTGGGCTCTCGCGACGCGGCCGGAGGCTCGCTGCATCGCACGCAGGTGGTGGAGCGAGGACTGGACACCGTGCGCCAGGAACTCGCCGCCCGGTTCACCGCCGCGGGTTACGTGCCCGTCCGCGAGTCCGGGAGCAGGTTGGATGGCCAGCGCACCCTCGTCCTCGAGTACGCGCGTGGAGCCGAGCAGCTACTCACCACCCTGGTGGAGCTGGCGCCCTCGCGGGTGGCCATCTCGCAGGCCTGGGTGGGGACGGACCGGCCCGATGGCATGCCCAACGCCGACGCCGTGCGCCAGGCTCGGGAGGGAACGCCATGAGCACGCTCGTCTGTGCCCTGTCGCTGCTCCTGCTGGGTGCCGCTCCGGCAGAGGTGTCGCGCGGACTGCTCTTCGAGGCCGCTCCCGGGCGGCTGGACGCGCGCGTGGGCGAGTGGGTGACGTACCAGATGGACGGAGGCCCCCAGCCCGGCTTCTTCCGGCTGGCCGCCGTCGCCGAGCAGAAGGACGCCCAGGGCCGGGATGCCGTGTGGGTGGAGCTGGAGTTCGGCCAGCACGCGGAGCTGAAGGCCCCGCTGGCGCAGTTCCTCCTGCTGGTGGCCCGCGACACCGGGTTGCGCGCGGAGGGCGTCTCCCGGCTGTTCGTCACCCAGGGCTTCGAAAAGCTCCAGGAGGTGGACACCGCCGCCCTGCCCTTCTTCCTCGGCACGCCCGGTCCACCCCCCTCGGCGCGGCTGGCCGTGGGACAGGGTTCCACCGTGAGCCGGGGCGCCCCCACCCGCCTCATGACGTTCGCGGGCACCGTGACGGCCGAACCCCTGGAGGTCCGCTACCGCCAGCTCGTCCTCAAGCGCTACTGGGTCAGCCGGGAGCTCCCCATCCTCCACCTGGCGAAAATCGAGTTCCCCCCCATCCGCTACTCCCTGGAGGTGCGCGACTACGGCCTGGACGCCCGGCCCCGCCTCGTGCCTCCCGCCCCCAGTGACAAGAAGATCACCCTGGAACCGGCCAGCAGTCTTCCCCCCCACTTCCAACCCATGTCACACTCTGATACCGATCCGGGTCCGCAGGAGGACACCCGCCCATGAAGACCCACACGCCTCGCCCCCAACTCTGCCGCCGCCGTCACCGCCGCGGACAGGCCATGGTGGAGTACTCCTTCGTCAACTGGATCCTCGTGCTCGGCCTCATCGTGATGATGACCGTCGACATCGGGGGTGCCGGGCAGCAGAAGATGAACGTCATCGACGCCTTCCTGCGCGCGTACCAGATCTATTACGACTCGTTCTACTTCGTGCTGAACCTGCCGTTCCCGTGAAGCCGTCCCCCGCCGCGCGGCAGCCCTCCCCGCTTCCGCTCCGCATCCTCCACGGGCTCGTCTTCGGGGGATTGACCGCCATGTGCCTCGCGGCGGGCTCCCCCGAGCTGGTGCACCTCGTCCACACCCAGCTCCAGCCCTTCCACTCCGGGCCCCCGCCCCGTCTGGAGCTGCTGCTGCCCATGCTCGCGGCCCTGGTGGGCCTGACCGCCGTGCTCGTGCAGAGCGTGCGCGGACGCAGCGCCCGGCTGCATTGGTCCCTGCTCATCCTCGGAGCCCTCGTGCTCACCCTCTGGGGCCAGCGCGATGGGCTCGTCGCCGGACGGACCTCCGATTCCGCCAATCTGAAGATCCTCGAGGTGGCGAGGAAGCTCCACGAAGAGACCGTCCACTCGCTGCGGACCAAGGAGGCCGTCTCCGAGGATGTCGGCTCCTGGCAGGCGGCGCTGGAGCAGGCCTCCCAGGAAATGCCCTCGCCGGTGCGCACCCGCTCGTTCGCGCCGCTGCCCTTCCGCATCCAGAAGGTGGACTCGCCGGAGATGCCGCCCTCGGATGCGCCTCCCGGCACGCTGCTCCTCTACGTCATGGAGGGCGGCGTGGCCTATGCGCTCCACCCCGTGGGGCTGTCTCCTACGGGCGAGCCCTGGCCTCTTCGCGCTCCCGATGGAGAGGCCCTCGTGTTCCGAGGGGCCGTCAATCCGTGAGCCATTTTCACTTCTTGGCGGGGGTGGAGGACTCGAGCTCGCTCTCCAGACGGCGCTGCGCCATGCGAGCCTCGCTCGAACCCGGCGCCTCCGCCACCACGCCCTTGCAGACCTGGACGGCGATCTGCCGGCGGCCCAGCGCGAACTCCGCCTCACACAGCCGGGACATCACTTCCAATCGCTGCGAGCCCCGGACTCCGGCGGATAGCGCCGCGCGCAGGAAGGCCACCTCCTGCGCCCAGTCTCCCGAGCGGTTGGCCACCTCCGCCTGAGTCATCAGTTCCGCGGGCGAGGGAGAGAGTCTCGCGGCGGGCTTCTGCGCCGCCTCGTTCTTCATGACCTCCGCCCGCGCCACCGGTCCGGCCGCACCCGCGGCAGGCTGGTACTGCGCGGGGGCGGCAGGCGGTGGCGGCGGCGGCGAGGCAGTGGCCACCTGGGCACGCCCGGGGGCCTGCTGCGCGTACGCGTCATCCTGCGCGAAGTCCTTGCCCGCCATCGCGGCCGGACGCGAGGCCGAGCCACGGATGATCTGTTGCGGCTCGGGCGGTGCGGCCTGCGCGACCTCGAGCTCGGCGCCACGGGCATATTCGGCGGGCGCTTCCTCGGCGGGCTCGGCACTCCGCACCGGAGACACGGAGGGCAGAGCCGTCCCACCTATCGCGTCGCGCTTGCGCTTCGACTCCTTGCTGGCGAGCACATCGAGGCCACCCGCCTCTTCGTCGCTGTTCAGCGCGAGCTTCTTGTCCGGGAAACCGCCAGCACTGCCAGCTCCCAAGTTGGACCAGTCTTCCCTCAGGGAGCCGCGCATCGAGCCCTTCTTCGGGGCTGCCTTCGCCGGCATGCGCGTGGCGGGCGTCGCGGCCCGCATCTCCTCGTCCATCTCCGCCTGCACCTTGCCGATATCGGCGGGCACCGGAATGGAGGCCTCCGGGGGCATCGGAGCGGGAGCGGGTGCGGCCGCGGCGTCCGCGACCCTCTCCGCCGGCTCTTCGCGGCTTCGCGTCTTCTCCCGCGGAGACTCCTTTTGCTGGACGAGCGCGGGGCTGAGGTCCACCTCGCGATTCACCTGGATGACCACGACGCCAAAGACGCTCAGGGCCGCCAGGCTCAACACGGGCGCCAGCAGGCGGCGCCACCAGCGCGGCGCGGGCTCGGGACCCGCGGCGGCCCGGCGCGCGGACTGCTGCGCGTACGCCAGCAGCGACTCCAACCCCGCGTCCGGCGCGGACTCCAGCGGCAACCGGGACATCGTGGTGCGCACACCCCGGATTCCCGCCAGCGTCTCCGAGCAGCGTGAGCAGCCCTGCACGTGCTGCTCCACCAACCGGGCCTCGGTCGGCGGGAGCTCGTCATAGGCGAAGTCCAGCAGCCGATCCTCGTGTGCGTGGGTTCCCTGGGTCTTCATCCCGCCACCGTCCTTCCGTCCTCGACCAGGTCACCGTCTACCCCGAGCTCGGCCAGGCGCCGACGCAGGCCCTCGAGGGCATAACGCATCCGGCTCTTCACCGTATTCTCGGACACCGCCGTCACCTCGGCGATCTCCTTGAAGGGGATGCCGCTGTACTCGCGCAGGACGAACACCTCGCGCTGCTCCTCCGGGAGGCTGGCCAGCGCGCGCTCCAGCAACGGCCGCACGCGGGCGTTGTAGGCACCGCGCTCGGGGCTCGCGCCCTCGTCGGGGAGGGCCTCACCCAGGGGACGGCCCTCATCGCCCTCGGCACCCGCGGTGGGCGCCTCCAGCGAGGCCGCCTGCCGGTAGCTCTCTTTGCGCGCGCTGTCCACGCAGAGGTTCCTCGCAATCGTGTAGACCCAGGTGGTGAACTTCGCCTTCGCCTCGTACTCCGGCGCGCTGCGCACCACTTTCAGCCACGTCTCCTGAAGCACGTCTTCCGCCCGCGCACGGTGGCCGGTGAAACGGAGGATGAAGTTGAACACCGGCGTCCGGTGCCTGCGCACCAGCACCTCGAACGCACGGGCATCCCCCGCCCGGAAGGCGAGCATCAGCCGTTCGTCTGAGGTCTCCGGTCCCAACACTCCCCCGTTTCCAGGGCCCTATGCCTGTCCTCACCCCTCCCGCCCGATTAACGGGCGAAGGGGGATTCGGGTCTACCCGATTTTGGCCCTGCGTAAGTGGCGAGAATGACAGGGAGCACGGGCGCTGTCACCAGGACAGGCTCGCCCGCCCGTCCCTCCAGGAGGGCTTCGGCCGGGCTCGCCGAGGGCGAGCGGCCGAGCATGCGCAAGGTCCCACCAGGGAGCGCATGAGGGCCCGGTACAGGCGCCAGAACGGACCCTGTCCGAGGCCGGACTTCGGCGGAAACGCCCGCGTGTCCATGTCCGGCAGGAACGCCGCGCCCCGGCCGCTGGCGAACTGCCAGACGGGGATGGAGAGCAGTTCCATGGCGGAACCTCGTCGGAGTGCATGCGGGCGAACCACGTGACCGCGTCCGGAGGGAGCTCCGGCACCCGGGGGGCGACCTGGGCGATCCGCTTCCACCCGAGCGAGGCGCTCTCCTCCGCGTCCACCTGGAGCGCGCAATACTCCCGGAGCGTGAGCCGCCGGAGCCTGTGGCGCATGGGCCTCGGCACCTTGCCGCCCTGTAGCCGGAATTGTCAGCCCCGCCCGCGCCAACCGTAAAGTAGAGCCGCCATGCACTCCCAACGGAAACCCATCACGGTGGCCAATGCCTCTCGCCTCGAGCGCGTACGGCAGTTCGGCCCTCCCAGCTCCATCAGGAGCCGGGGACACCACCTCGCCTTCGACAGCCGGAGCACCCTCCTGGTGGCCCAGGCGCAGGGACAGCCGGAGAGGATCCGCTGGTGGGACGTCCGCGGTGAATCCGGCCTGCCCGTGTGCTCGCCGGAGCTTCCCCTCGGACCCATGTTCTGCGTGTTGCCCGGGAGAGAGCTCGTGGTGGCGGTGGGCGAGCCTGACGTGACGGCTCCCGCGGCTTGGAAGAAGCGGCTCGTGGCCCTGTCCACCCGGGACGGTTCGCTCCGGAACGAGGCGCCCTTTCCCCACTACCTCTCTGGAATGAGCGCCTCCGCCGACGGCTCCTTGTTGGCGATGACGGTGGATGATGGGAAGGGGCTGCTGTGGGACGTGGAGCGCTGGCGCCCTCTGCGCGAGATGGAGGCGCCGCCCAAGAACTTCTACTCCCAGGGTTGTGCCATCTCACCCGATGGGCGCTTCATCGCGGCGGCGCAGAGCCACAACAACTTCCCCGACGAAGGCTCCGGCACCCTTCAACTCTGGGATGCCACCACGGGCGCGACGCTGTGCCTGCTGAGCGGGAACGATCCCTATGTCTGGGACGTGGCGTTCCATCCCACCGAGCCGCTGCTCGCCGCGGGGACGAACGGTCATGGCATCCATGTGGTGGACCTCGAGCAGCGGCGCATCGTGCGCACGATGGATTGTCCCAGAGCCTGGCGTCTGAGCTTCAGCCCCGACGGCTCACTGCTGGCGGTGGCGCTCGATGGACCCTCCTTCAGCGTCTACCGCTTCGACACGGGAGAGCATCTCTTCAGCCATGAGGACAACAACGACGAGCAGACGAGCACCGCCTGTTTCTCACCCGATGGGACGTACGTGGCCTGGGGCCAGGGCGACTACACCCTTGGACTGTGGGCCGTAGCGGACTGAGGCCACGGCCGCGGTCCCGGGCCTACCTGTCTCCCTGCCCTCTATAGGTCATGAGCAGGACGGGAAGCGCGACCACGGCCACCAGGGCGGCCTGCCACACCAGCACCTGTGGCAGGGGCCTCTGGAAGTGGACGAACAACGAGCGGCCCAGGGCCACGCCCAGCAGCACGCCGGTGAGGGTGCGCACGGCGTTGGAGCCACCGCGCGGACGGAAGCGGCCCACCGCCCAGTCCACGAGCGCCGGCAGGGTGAGGCCGAGCACCACCGGCACGTCCCACTCCCACGACAGAGGGGCTCGCACCTTGAAGAGGCCCACCATCACGGCCAGCAGCACCGGGTACGTCCCCAGGCAGCGCGCGCACACCCGCACGCCACCGAGCACGTACGTGCGGTTGTACTCCTCCTCGTGGTGGTGACGGAGCCAGAACACCCTACCCTCCCACGTTCTGGGGCGCGCCCGCGTCCGGCCCGGCTGGAGTCGTCTTCCGCGCCTCATCCTCCACCAGGAAGCACGCGGCGGTGTGCCCGTTGTCCAGGGCGTACAGGGGCGGCGTCTCGCGCCGGCAGCGCTCCATGGCGTACGGGCAGCGCGGGTGGAACGGGCACCCGGGCGGCGGCGCGAGCGGAGACGGCACATCCCCCTGGAGGATGATGCGCGAGCGCTTGCGCTCGGGGTCCGGCACCGGCACCGCCGACAGCAGCGCCTGCGTGTACGGGTGGCGAGGCTTCCGGTAGAGGTCCGCCGCGTCCGCCAGCTCCACGATGCGGCCCAGGTACATCACCGCCACGCGCGTGGACACGTACTCGACGATCTTCAGGTCGTGCGCGATGAAGATGTACGTCAGTCCCAGCTCGCGCTGCAGGTCCACCAGCAGGTTGACGATCTGCGCCTGGATGGAGACGTCCAGCGCGCTGATGGGCTCGTCGGCGACGACCAGGTCCGGCCGCAGGGCGATGGCCCGGGCGATACCAATCCGCTGGCGCTGCCCTCCCGAGAACTCACTCGGGTAGCGGCCCAGCGCGTCGCGCGGCAGGCCCATCAAATCCAGCAGCTCGGCCACCTTCGCCTCGCGCTCACGGCCGCGCTCCAGCCCGTGGATGGCGAAGGGCTCGCCCAGGATGTCCCGCACCGTCATGCGCGGGTTGAGCGAGGCGTACGGATCCTGGAAGACGAGCTGCATCCGCCGCCGCAGGGGGCGCAGCTCGCCCTGGGAGAGGCCCGTCAGCTCCCGGCCCTCGAAGCGGATGGAGCCCGCCGTCGGTTCCACCAGCCGCAGCAGCGTGCGCCCCAGGGTGCTCTTGCCGCAGCCGCTCTCGCCCACCAGACCGAGCGTCTCGCCGCGCCGCACGTCGAAGCCCACCCCGTCCACCGCCTTCACCGTGCCCCGCACGCGCCCCAGCACTCCCCCTCGCACCGGGAAGTGCGTCTTCACGTCGCGCACCTGCAGCAGGGGCTCGGTCATGGCGCGGGCACCGGGTTGTGGCACGCGGCCTCCTGGCCCTCGCGCTTGGTTTCCAGCGCCGGCTCCACCCGCGCGCAGATGTCCTGGGCGCGCTCGCACCGGTCCCGGAAGCGGCATCCCCCGGGCAAACGGCGGAGGCTCGGCACCATGCCGGGGATCGTCTTCAACCGGGGGCGCTCCCCTGCCCCACCCGTCTCCTGGAGGGCCGGAATGGAGCGCAGCAGTCCCGCCGTGTACGGGTGCGCCGGCTGGCGGAAGAGTGCCTTCACCGGGGCCCGCTCCACCACCCGGCCCGCGTACATCACCACCACCGCGTCACAGCTCTCGGCCACCACGCCCAGGTCATGGGTGATGAGCATCACCGCCATGTGGCGCTCCGCCTGCAGCCGCTTCAGCAGCTCCAGAATCTGCGCCTGGACGGTGACATCCAGCGCCGTGGTGGGCTCGTCCGCGATGAGCAGCTCCGGCCCGCACGCGAGCGCCATGGCGATCATCACCCGCTGGCGCATGCCGCCGGAGAGCTGGTGCGGGTAGCCGTCCACGCGCTGCTCGGGAGCGGGAATGCCCACCCGGCGCAACATCTCCACCGAGTGCTCGCGCGCGGCGGCCTTCGACAGCCCCTGGTGCAGCCGCACCCCCTCGGCGATCTGCTCGCCCACCGTGTAGACGGGGTTGAGCGAGGTCATCGGCTCCTGGAACACCATGGAGAGGTGGCGCCCCCGCATGCGGCGCATCTTCTCCTCGGGGAGCGAGAGCAGGTCCTCGCCCCGGAAGCGGATCCGCCCGCCCACCACCCGGCCGGGCGGCTCGGGCACCAGGCCCATCACCGAGAGCGCGGTGAGGCTCTTGCCACAGCCGCTCTCCCCCACCACGCCCAGCGTGCCGCCAGGCGGGATGGAGAAGGACACGTCGTCCACGGCCAGCACCGGGCCCTCCTCCAGGGAGAGCTGGGTCTTCAATCCACGGACGTCGAGGAGGGGCTCGGACATGGGGCTCACGGCCGGGCCTCAACACCCGGCCCGGGGCGTCACTTCCGGGACAGCTCCTCCAGGAACTCCTCCTCGCGGATGATGCGCTTGCGGATGAGGAGCCGGATGAGGCTGGCCACCATGCGCGCGGGCTTCACCTTCTCGGTGTGCAGCGTCGCCTCGGCGCCATCCGCCATCCGCTCGAGGTCCTCGAGCACCGCCAGGTCCTCATCCGTGATGTCCGGAGGCCGGGGCGCGGGAGGCGGCTGCGGCAGGCCCTTCGCGGCCCCACCGAAGACGACCACCGGCACGCCCTTCTGGCCCGGCGCGGCGGACGGCGGCTCGGGCTCGGGCTCGCCGAGCAGCTCATCCAGCACGTCCTCGCTCTCCTGCGGGGGTGGAGGAGGCGGCGGGCTCGCGGCGGCCCTGGCCCTGGGCGAGGCCTTGGGGGTGATGAGGGTGATGTCCTCGTCCTCATCATCGAATGGCGGCGGTGCCGGGGGCGACGGCGGCTTTGGATTCAAAGCGGACCTCGGGGTGATGAGGGTGGGGCCGATGTCATCATCGTCGGGGGGCGGAGGCGGCGCGGAGGGCACATCCCAGTCGAGCAGGGCCGAGACCGCGGCGGCCGCCGACGACGGCGTCTCGCTCACGGGCTCCAACACCGGCGGTCCGGGGGCGTCGTCTTCCGGAAGCAGCAGCCCCCGGCCACTCACGAGATCGAGCGAGCGATCGATGTCGTCCTCGGCGGCCACGTGCACCCGGATGGGCTTGTTGAGCTGGAAGCTCAGCTCGCCCACCACGGTCAGGTCCGAGGGGTCATCCACCGCCACGAGCAGCCGCTCGCCGCGCGCTTCCCGCTCGAGCCCGAACAGCACGAAGCGGTGCTCGGCCTGGAAGTCGAGCGAGACGAGCTCGCGCACCTTCGGAGGAATCACCTCCGGGAGCCGGACGAAGGGCAGATCGAACTGGCGCGCCAGGGCCTGGGCCACGGCGGTGGGTTCGGTGAAGCCGAGGGCGATGATGACCGAGCCCAGGCGCTGCCCCTGGCCGTAGGTCCGCTGCTGGCCGAGCGCCTTGCGGACCTGATCCGGGTTGAGCGCGCCGGACTCGATGAGCAGCTCGCCGATCTTCTTGCGCATGGAGGAACGGGGGGGCTGGACGGCTTACCGCTTGACCTTCGCCAGGTACTCGTCGCGAGTGAAGACACCCTTCTCGATGAGCAGCTCCACCATGGCCTTGAGGGCGGCCACTTCCTTGCGCTGCACCTCTTCCACGCTGCGCAGGAGCTCCACCGGGCTGCCGTTTCCGCCGCGCACCGGGGCCATCTCGCGCGAGGGCGCGTTGGGCATGGGGGCGGGGGCCGGAGTCCTGGCGGGGGCCGGGGCCGGAGGAGCGACCGGCGCGTTCATGTTCTTGACGACCGTGCGGCCCTGGGCGTCCACCACCTTGAAGTTGGTGTCCGCGTCGGCCAGCTCGCCCTGGTCATCGTAGAAGCGCGCCATGGACCGGGCGATGGCCGTCCGTCCGGCCACGTTGGGCACGATGCGGCACTTGGTGACGGCGCGCAGCTCGTCCAGTTGCCGCACGTTGAGCGGGTCCGAGATGGCCACCACCAGCGTCTTGCCGTCGTCGCGGAGCTGCAGCGGCAACACCGCGAAGTCCCGCGCCGTCTGCAGCGGAACCTTGTTGAGCACGTGCGGGGGGATCTCCTTCACCGCGTCCAGGTTCACCGCCGGAATGGCGAGCTGCTTGGACAACGCCCGTACCAGGATGTCCTCGGACACGAGGTTCATCCGCACCAGGATCTCTCCCAGCTTCCCGCCCCACTTCGCCTGCTCCGCGAGCGCCGCCTTGAGCTGGCTCTCCTGGAGCACGTTCGCCTTGATCAGCAGTTCACCAAGCTTGATCTGTGCCATGTCGCAGTCTTGGGGAGTCCGAACGGACCCGCCGGTCCGGTCAGTGTACCTGAAGTTCCAACCATTGCCGCATTATCGACGTTGCCCGCTCAAGAACCGGGCGAGGCGGGAGGCAGGGCGACGGGAGGCAGGGACTGGCCTCCCTCGTCCACCTCGACGACGGGGATGCCCTCGGGCGCGGTGAGATCGAAGAGGGTGAGGTCCGGGGACTCGTTGAGGGTGATGCCGGTGTAGCGCAGGCCCAGGGAGGTATCGGCGGTGGGGGCCTGGAGCTTCACCTCATGGGGGAAGACGAAGTCCCCCTGCTCCTTGAAGTTCTCGTACTCGAGGCCATAGGCCTGGATGCCGCGCACCTGGCTGCGCACCACCCGGAGGTGCTTGGGGTGGATGTGGAGCACCTGGGACACGGCTCCCCTGTGGAGCGTGAGGACGTACAGCCGCTCCTTCTCATCCAGGGCGAGCGTCATGCGCTCGGCGGGGATGAAGGGCACCTTGCCGAGCATCACGGAGACCAGCTCCTCGCTCGGCAGGGCCACGGGCAGGAAGCGCGAGAGGTTCCGGGGGGTCGCCGGCCCCTGGTAGTACTTGTTCTCCTGGAACTGGAGGAGGCCGAAGCGCTGGCCGTCGGTGACGAGCACGGCGATGGGCCGGTTGAAGAAGTCGAACATCTCCACGCGCAGCAGGCCCGGCCGGGAGGCGGCCAGGAAGGCGGAGACGGTCCCGGAGCCCTGGGGCGATTCCACCCGGAGCTTCCCGTCACCCTGGAGGGTGGCCACCCGGTCCTGGGCGGCGCTCGTCAGGCGGAAGAGCTCCTCGGCCTGGGTGATGGGGCCCTGGGGACCAAAATCGATGCGCTTGGGACAACCTGAACATATGAGAGCCAGGAAGATTGCTGCGGCTGCGCGGTTCATGGCTTTAGTCTCGCGCCAGGCCGACCTTTCTGGCCACCATTCATGAGCCTTTCCGACCTCCTCCACTACCTGCGCATCGGCGGCGTCACCCTCGCCTCCCTCCTTCTCGCCTCCGTGGTGGCCATGGGTGTGGCCATCGAGCGGCTGATCGCCCTGTGGGGGGTGAGCGAGCGTTCCCGGGCCCTCGGCGACACCGTCCAGAAGCACCTGCTGCGCGGGGATCTGGCCGCCGCCCGCACCGCCACCGAGCGCTCGGATGCCGCCGTGGCCGACATCTTCCTGGCGGGTTTCGACCGTTTCGAGCGGACCCGGGGGAGCGGTGACGGGGTGGAGTCCGCCGTGGAGCGCGAGCGCGCCCAGGTGGGCCTGCGGCTGCGCCGCAACCTGTGGCTCCTGGCCACCATCGGCTCGCTGACGCCGTTCGTGGGCCTGTTCGGCACGGTGGCCGGCATCATGCGCTCCTTCAAGGACCTGGGCCTGGACGTGCAGGCGGGCGGCTCCGGCGGCAGCGCGACGGTGATGATGGGCATCTCCGAGGCGCTGGTGGCCACGGCGGTGGGCATCCTCGTGGCCGTGCAGGCCATGGCCTTCTACAACTACTTCCAGGCGCGGCTGTCGCGGGTGCTCGTGGAGCTGCGGCTCATGGGTGACGAGTTCGCCGAGCTGCTGCGCGAGCGTCCGGTGAACAGCGCCCCGGCTTCCGCCGCCTCCCCCACTGCTCCGGCCCCGGTGGACGCCCCGCGTTCCCAGCCGGAAGCCTGAGGTCCACACCTATGGCGATGGGCAAGACTCCGGGGGACTCCGAGGGCAACGGCGAGGACGTCGGCTTCGCGGAGATCAACATCACCCCGCTGACGGACATCTTCCTGGTGCTCCTCATCATCTTCATGGTGACGAGCTCGGTCATCGTGCAGCAGTCCCCGGGCGGTGCGCAGGCGGGCCTCAAGGTGAACCTGCCCAAGGGCGGCACCACGGACGTGACAGCGCGTGCCACCGACTTGTCCGTGGCGGTGCTCACGGACGGGCGCTTCGTCCTGGGCGGCAACGTGGTCAGCGAGGACGAGCTCAAGCAGGCCTTCGCCAAGGCCCAGCAGGAGAACCCGGACACCGTCGTCATCGTCCAGGCCGACGAGGGCGTCTCCCACGGCACCGTGGTGCAGGTGATGGAGCTGGCCAAGAGCGTCGGGCTGGGCCAGCTCGCCATCGGCGTGCGCGACTCGCAGTAGGGTCCGCCCGCGCGCGCTTGTCACGGGTGCGCACCGGGCTGACGGTGATTCCCTGTTTTACCCAGATGTGGTACTGGCTCGTCAGGAGCCAGTGCCGAGCACCTCGCTCGCGGCTCCAACTGGTGGAGGCACCGTGAACGTCGTCTCTCGTCGGGTTGTCGGGTTGCTGTCTCTCTCGTTGGGACTGCTGGGCACCGTGGGGTGCGGAGGAGAGGAGACGGGAGCGGAAGGGCCCGGGCTCGCCCGGCAGGAGCAGGCGCTCATCTCCGGAGCGCCCTACGTGTGCCTCGAGACGACCTGTGCCGTGCCGGGCGCGGCCTATATCAGCCATTTCAGCTGGCCCAACTGCGGCGGCAACGAGTACTACTACACGCCCTACTTCTCCGGGACGGGCAACCCCAACCCGGACGGCATCATGCGCCCCTGGGACGGCCTGGGCCTGGCGGGCACGGTGCACCACACCGTCACGGTGTACTCGTACCGGGACGCGAGCGGGACCTGCCACAACGCGTGGTCCCAGGGAAACACGCTGGCCAACTTCGTGCGCATCTACCGAAAGGCCAACAACGGCACCTTGTGCGGCGAGAAACACTGCAGCTACCCGCAGGGCCGGGATATCAGCCGGTTTTCGGGGCTCAACTGCGGCGGCAAGGAGTACCACAAGCCGGGCATCATGGGGGACGGCCTCATGCGCACATGGGACGGGCTCGGCATCGTCGGACAATCGCTCGGCTCCATGACCTTGTCCTCGTACCGGAACCCGAGCGGGGAGTGCGTCAACTACAAGTGGTCCGACACCCATTCCGGCCTGGCGAACGTCTACCGGCCCTAGCCGGAGGGAGCGCGCGGCTGGATGCCCAGGCGCTCCATCACCTGCTGGAAGACGCCGTACTCCTGCGCCCCCTGCAGGGCGAAGCGGTCACCGAGCACGAAGGTGGGCACCGCCTGGATGCCCATCTCCTGCGCCTCGCGGATGGCGTCCTCTACGACCTGGCGGTAGCGGCCCTCTTCCACCGCCCGCTGCATCGCCTCGGGCTCCAGACCGGCCTCCTGCGCCGCGCCTCGGAGCGTGTCCCACTGCCACAGGTCCTGCCCCTCGCTCCAGTAGCGCCGCAGCAGCGCCGCCTGGAAGGGCTCGAGCCTTCCCTGCTCCCGCGCGAACTCCGCCGCCTGATGCGCGCGCCGCGTCGAGGGGATGACCTCGCGCTCCACCATCTTCAACCCGGCCTCGGCGGCCCGGCGTTTGAGGGGATTGTTCGGATCCTTCATCCGCTCGCGCACGTAGGCCGGGAGGGGCAACCCCTCTGGCGGCGTCTCCGGGCGCAGGAAGAACGGACGCCAGTCCACCTGGACGTCATATTCCTTCTTCAGCTTCTCGACCTCCACGAGGCCGACGTAGCACCACGGTCAAACGAAGTCCGACCACACCCTGATCGTCACGAGCTCGCTCATGAGGCACACCTAACACCGCCCGAGGGCGCCTGCCACTCCCGCCCGTGGAGGGAGGGGCAGGCGCCGGGCCGCTCAGAGGATGCGGCGCGAGCGCGGGTAGCTGCCCAGGACGATGAGCTCGCGGCAGTGGGTCTGGGCCTGCTCGATGGCGGCGACCATGGCCGCATCTTCCCGGTGGCCGAGCGCGTCCACGAAGAACGTATAGGTCCACCGCTCGCGCCCCTGCGGCCGCTTGTCGATGTGCGAGAGGTTGATGCCGGCGGACTGGAAGACGCCGAGCACCGACACCAGCGCGCCGGGCTTGTCGTCGGTGGTGAACATGATGGACGTCTTGTCATCGCCGGTCGGCCGGGCGTTCTGCCGGGCGATGATGCCGAAGCGGGTGATGTTGTTCGGGTCGTCCTCGATGCGCGGGAAGAGGACGTTGAGCCCGTAGAGCTGTCCGGCGAGCGCCGTGCCGATGGCGGCCGATCCGGGCTCGGCGCCGATCTCCAGGGCCTTGCGGCACTCGTCGGCGGCGATCTGCGCGGCGCGCGAGCTGCTGGCCGCGGGCATGAGCTCGACGCCGGGGTACTGGGTGCTCAGCCAGTTGCGGCACTGCTGGAAAATCTCCGGCTTGGAGTGGATGCGCCGGACCTGGCTGGGCTGGCAGTTGGCGAGCAGCGCATGGTGCACGGTGATCTGCACCTCGCCGTAGATGGAGATCTGCTGGGCGTTGGCCTTGAAGGCATCGAGCGTCTCGACGATGCCGCCGCCCAGCGAGTTCTCGATGGGCACGAGCCCGTAGTTGACGTGCCCGCGGCGCACCTCGGTGAAGACGCCGCCAATCTCCCGCAGGTCCTCGTAGTCCACCGAGGAGCCGAACTGCTTCACGGCGGCGGCGTGCGAGTTGGAGCCGGGCGGGCCCAGGTATCCGATGCGCAGCGGCTGCTCGAGCGCGAACGAGCCGCTCATCAGCTCGCGGTAGACGCCCTCCACGGCCCGATCGCTCAGGGGTCCCTTGTTGGAGGACAGGACCTTGCGAAGCACCTCGGCCTCACGGTGCGGGGCATAGATGGGGGTGCCATCGGCGCGCTTGGCCTTGCCCACCTCGACGACGAGACTCGCCCGCTCATTCAGGAGCCGGACCAGGCGCTGATCCACGGCATCGATCTTCCGGCGCAGCTCCAGGAGCCGGGCCGAGTCCTTGGGCCGGGCGGGGGGAGGTGCCGCGGCGCCGGGCGCCTGGGCGGGAGGACTGCTCTTCTTTCGGGTCTTCCGGATGGCCATCGGTCTCCAGTGCGCGGTTGAGCACGGGGACGCGATTCTCTCTCAGAAAGCCCCCAAGGGCGCACAGGAAGTGATCAACCCGGGGTTCCCGATACCCTCCCCCCGACCCTCTCCGGCGGGAGAGGGGGCGAGGGGTGGGCGTGAGGGCCGGACGGGGACGTCCGGCCCTGGGCGTCAGATGCTGCCGAAGGCGGTGTTGGAGATCTCCACCGAGGAGGTGTCCTCGGTGGCCATCATCCGGGCCGCCTGCTCCACGTTGGGCAGCACGTTGCGCGCGTACCACAGCGCGCTCCACTTCTTGCCCTCGTAGAAGGCCTTCTCGTCGCCCGTGGCCTTCTCGCCCACGCGCTCGGAGATGACGGCCGCGTCCAGCAGCAGCCAGCCCACCGCCAGCTCGGACATCATGTTCAGGAAGCGGTTGGCCGACAGCGGGATGAGCGTCATCTTCGCCGGATCCTGCGACCAGCCCAGCACGGCCATGGCGCTCGCCATCACGCCTTCCTGCGCCGCCGCGAGCTGCTTCACCGCCTCGCCGTACACCTTGTGCTCGCGGTTGGCCTCGATGAAGCCGCCCACGTCGGCCATGAACTGCTGGAAGTTCGCCCCGCCCGACTGCCCCATCTTCCGGCCCACCAGATCCATCGCCTGGATGTGGTTGGTGCCCTCGTAGATGGAGAAGATCTTCGAGTCGCGCGTGTACTGCTCCACCGGGTAGTCCTGGCAGTAGCCGGCGCCGCCGTACACCTGGATGGCCTGCGCGCACAGCCGGAACGCCTGGTCCGACGAGTACGCCTTCACCAGCGGCGTGAGCAGCTCCACCTGCCCGCGGTGGTAGGCGGCCTGGTCATCGTCCTTGCCCGACAGCATCTGCGCCTTGTCCGTGTGCATGGCCAGCTTGACGATGAGCGCGCGGATGCCCTCCACGTGCGCCTTCATCTCCAGCAGCATGCGGCGCACGTCCGGGTGCTCGATGATGGCCACGCGCGGCGCCGACGGATCCTTCCACTTGCTCAGGTGCGCGCCCTGCTTGCGGTCCTTCGCGTACTCCAGCGCGTTGAAGTACGCCGCGCTCGCCAGCGCCACGCCCTGGATGCCCACCGCGATGCGCGCGCCGTTCATCATCTTGAACATCTGGCTCATGCCGACGTTCTCGACGCCACCCACCAGCTCGCCCACGCAGGCGTCGTTCTCGCCGAAGTTCAGCACGCACGTGGCCGACGCCTTGATGCCCATCTTGTGCTCGATGGAGCCCACGGACACGTCGTTGCCACCCGCCAGGCTGCCGTCCGCGTTCACGCGGAGCTTCGGCACGATGAAGAGCGAGAGGCCCTTGGTGCCCGGCGCCGCGCCCTCGATGCGCGCCAGCACCAGGTGCACGACGTTCTCCGCCAGATCGTGGTCACCGCCCGAGATGAAGATCTTCGTGCCGCGGATGCTGTAGGTACCGTCCGCGTTCTTGCGCGCGGTGGACTTGGCCGCGCCCACGTCCGAGCCGGCGTTCGGCTCGGTGAGGCACATGGTGCCACCCCAGGTGCCGTTGAGCATGCGCTCCACGTACAGCTTCTTCTGCTCCGGCGTGCCGCACTCGGCGATCAGCTCCGCGGCGCCGAAGGCCAGGCCCGGGTACATGTTGAAGGCCGAGTTGGCGCCCGAGAGGATCTCCTCGATGAGCACCTGGAGCATGATGGGGCCGCCCTGGCCGCCATGATCCGGGCTCACCGCCACCGTCTTGAAGCCCTGCTCGTAGAGCTTCGTCCAGGCGTCCTTGAAGCCCTTGGGGGTGATGACGGCGCCGTTCTCCAGCCGGCAGCCCTCGCGATCACCCGAGGAGTTGAGGGGCCCGAGCACGTCCTTGGCGAAGCGGTACGTCTCCTGGAGGACCGCCTTCGCCTCATCCGGGCCCCAGGCGTCGAAGGGAGCCTGCCCGGCGACCTGGCCGAAGCCGAACTGCTCGAACAGCGTGAAGAAGATTTCCCGAAGGTCGGTCTTGTAGGTGTTGATGCCGGCGGACATGAGCCCCTCCCGTACGTTGGTGGGGCTCACGGCCTCCAGAATCGGCGGTCCGCGGCCCCCATTGGGACACGCAAAGGTTACGTCGGTTGATTCGAGAGTCAATCCCGATTGACTCCAGAATCAATCAAAAGTGACGCCTTGCGTTGGAGCGGCGAGGGGTGCTCGCCGCCCGAGGGAGGGATGAGGGAGGAAGACCTACTTCTTCGTCGCCTTCTTGGCAGCCGCGGGGGCGTGGGCGGCGGCGGGCGCGGTGGCCGTCTTGGCGGCCGGCTTGGAGCCGGTCGTCTTCTTGCCGGACATGCTGCCCGTCCTGCGCTCGTCATCCTCCTCGGTGTCTCCGGCCGCCTGGGCGGCGGAGGCCTGGAGGAGGCTCTCGCGCGGCACCTCCACGACGATGGGGGACTGGCCGGCGCGCTGCCGGTTCTCGTCCTCCAGCGAGTAGAAGAGCTGGATGGTGGAGTTGCCCTTCATCACCAGCTCACCGCGCTGGTTCTCCGCCCACAGCTCCACCTCGACGAAGTAGCGGCCGCCCTCGCCGTGCCGGTCGCTCACGCGGCCCTTGCAGACGACGGTGTCACCGGGCCACACCATCTTGATGAAGCGCACGTGGTAGCGGCGGAGCTGGCCACCGCGGGCCCAGTCGCTGATGAGCTGGCCCAGCATGCCCATGACGAGCATGCCCGGGGCATACACGGAGGGCATGCCCACGCTCTTGGCGTACACCTCGTCCACGTGGACGGGGTTGAAGTCCCCCGAGGCGCCGGCGTAGCGCGAGAGCTGCACGCGGTCGATGGGGGCCTTGGCCAGCGCCGGCAGCTCGTCGCCGACGCGGATGCCTTCGAAATAGAGCTTGCGCGCGGGCATCACTGATTCTCCTTGGCGGCGCGGACGATCAGCGTCCGGCGGGCGCGGAACACGAGGTTGCCCTCCTCGTCCCGGCCTTCATCCTCGATGACGGCGACATCCATCTTGCCCGCGGGGCCGGTGCGCTCGAGCACGTCGGCGACCCGGGTGGCGACGAAGATGCGGTCACCGGCGAAGATGGGGCGCTCGTACTCGAAGGACTGCTCGGCGTGCAGCAGGCTCTTGATGCCCACCCCCAACAGCTCGCGCAGATCCGCCGCCGAGCTGAAGGACGCGGGGAAGGTCGGCGGGGCCACCACGGTGGGGTAACCCGAGGCCCGCGCGTACTCCTCGTCGTAATAGATGGGGTTGTAATCGCCGAGGGACTCGGCGAAGCGCCGGATGGCGCCCTTCTCCACCTCGTTCAGGAACGGCGGGGAGGCCCGGCCGATCGCGTTCTTGTCCAGCATGTCCCTCTCCCTTTAACCCTTTAACCCGTCAACGACCGGCTGGTAGCTCGAGCACGGTCAAGAGGCCGGCCTCAGCGGCCGTTACGCGCGGGGCGGCGTTCACCAGCGTGTGGGCGGTGGCCCGGTCACCGGGCACGCCCCCGCGAATCTCCAGCACCAGCTTCGGGTCCGCCTCAATCTCGATGCGATCCCCCGGATTGTCAGCCCCCACCGCGATGGTGAGCTCCAACCGAACCCGCTCCTGCCCTTCATCCAGACCCACGGCGGACTGGAAGATTCCCGCCACCCGGCCCTTCTTCACCGGGAAGGCCCCATCCAGGATGTCCTCCTCGGCGAAGACGGGGACGATCTCCTCCTCGAAGTCGTCGCAGTCCAGGCCGAGCCCCAGCGCGCACAGGGCCGCGCTCTCCACCAGGCCCACGTGCCCCATCTGATCCTTGTCCACCAGGGCGAAGAACTCGTCCTCGGACAGGCCGGCGCCCACCTTGCGCTGCAGCGCGTCCCGGCGGGTGCGCGCATCCACCACGCGCGTCACCGTGGCATGGCGCACCGGGCCGCACGCCTGGCCCGCCACCGCCACCAGCCGGTCCATCACGAAGCCCGGGTTGACGCCGGTGCCGAGCACCGCCACCCCGGCGGCTTGCGCCGCGCGCTCCAGCTTCTCGGCCAGCTCGGGATATTTGAGGAAGGGGAAGGCCAGCTCCTCACAGGTGGAGACGATGGGCAGCCCGAGCTTGAGCGCGTCGAGCAGCTGATCCATCACCTGTTCGAGCCGCGAGCCGGTGGCATGCAGCAGCACGGCGCCCTTGCGCCGTCCCACGGCCGCCTCCAGCGTGCCAGCGATCTTCACCTTCAGTGCGGGGCCCCCGAGCACATCCGACAGGGGACGCCCCACCAACTGGGGGTTGGCGTCCACGGCACCGATCAACTCCACCTCAGGTGAGAGCTGGGCCGCCCTGGCGATCTCCTGCCCGATGACTCCCAACCCCATGACCACCACCGGGACCGGCCCTGCGGAGGCTCTAGGCATCGGAGAACTCTCCAAAAATCAAGGAGTTACACCACAATGCAACACTGCGCGCACCATAGACCACCCCCAGCCGGACAGGCAAGCGGCTCGTGAGACCGGTAGTCCCCCCCCTCCCAGAAAGAACAGAGGTTACGAGGGGTTGTAAAGCGAGCAAGAGTGCGAGCCCACACCGAGCGGTTGTGACCTTTCGGCACAAAGCCGTGTATAACGGCCGGGTTTCTACGATGTCCGTCCCTATTTCGAAGGGTTGGGAGGCTGTGTACATGGACCGCATCCTGGTGGTGGATGACGATCCCCTCATTCTCGCCGCGCTGTCGCGGATCCTCCAGTCGGAGGGTTACGAGGTCGTCACCCACACGGATCCTGCCCAGGCCGCCAAGGAAGAGGGTTTCCAGGTGGTGCTGACGGACTTCATGATGCCGTTGCTCAACGGCGTGGAGCTCCTGAGGACCCTGCGCGAGAAGAATCCGCGTGCGGTGCGCTTGATGCTCACGGCGGCGGCTGACTTCCGTACGGCGTCCGAGGCGGTCAACCGGGGAGAGGTGTTCCGTCTGTTGGGCAAGCCGTGGTCGCTCAGTGAGCTGACCAGTGCCGTACGGCAGGCCTTCGAGCATTTCCGGCTGGTGGAGTCCAACGAGCGGCTCACGCGGGAGGTGGCGGAGAAGAACGCGGAGCTGACGACGATCAACCGCGACCTCGAGCGAATGGTGGTGGAGCGCACCAACGGCCTGCTGGACGGCCTGATCAGCGCGCTCGACTACCGTGACACCGAGACGCAGTGGCACTCGCGCCGCGTGTCGCTCTACTCGCGCCGCATCGGCGAGGAGATCGGCCTGACGCCCACGCAGCTCGAGGTGGTGGAGCAGGGAGCCCTGCTGCACGACATCGGGAAGATCGGCGTGAGCGACACGATCCTGCTCAAGCCCGGCCCGCTCTCGCCCGAGGAATGGGTGGAGATGCGCAAGCATCCCGAGTACGGGTACAAGATCCTCGCGAAGATGCCCTACCTGCACGAGGCCTCGCTGATCGTGCTGCACCACCAGGAGCGGTGGGACGGCAAGGGCTATCCGCAGGGGCTCAAGAGCAAGGACATCGTGATCGGGGCGCGCATCTTCGCCATCGCGGACACGGTGGACGCCATCACCTCGGACCGTCCGTACCGCAAGGGCCGGCCGATGTCCGTGGCGCGCGATGAGATCAAGCGCTGCTCGGGTACGCAGTTCGACCCGGAGCTGGCCGAGGCCTTCCTGCGCATTCCGGATGCGGAGTGGCAGCGCATCCGCAAGAAGGTCGAGGACATGGAGAACGCGGAGAACGCGCTCTGGGCCGGCTTCACGCCGGGCAAGGTGCCCAACCGCGTCGCGAGCTGATCGCGTCTCTCAAGGGAACGCGCCCTTGCCCATGAGGGCGCGCAGCCAGGTCACCTCGCTGCGCGCCCGTGATTCCAGCAGTTGCTCCGCGAGTGAGCGCAGCGGCCACCGGTCGAGCGCGGCCCGGAGCGAGTTCATGACGGCCGCGTGCATCTCGTCCTCACGCGCGAAGGCCTCCCGCTGATCCCGGCCGTGCCGCAGGCTGCCGGCCCCGGATGCCATGAGCAGGGTCCCCACCGTGTGCTCCAGGAGCGAGGACTGCTCGGGCATCTGGCCGGACGTACTCTAGGATGGGAGGGCCGTGCCGTTGAGACTGTCCGAAAGCTCCGCGCACCGCTTCATGGAAGTGGCACGAGCGTTGGAGCAACTGCTCGTGAAGACCTTTGAAGATTCCTTCGAGGAGTTGGAACCCAAGTTCAAGGCGCTGGAGAGCAGGCTGCTGCGTTCCGTGGTGAAGACGAAATACGAGCGCCAGGAGGTACGGCGGCGGATTGCCGAGACGATTTTCACCGAAGCATACGGACGCAATTGTCCATGGCATGTATTCGGTCCCACGCTGCGGCGCATTCATCGCCTGGGCTACTCGAACGTCGAGCGCCGCTACCATGTCGCTTGTCTGTATGCACGATGGTGCCAGCGGCACCCGCAGCACGACAACCGCGAGGCCCGGCGCATGCTGGACGAGACCGAACGAAGCATTCTCCGTCTGCCCCACGAGAACAACCTTCGTCAGTGGCTGCTGCGTGCACTGTCGGAAGCTCCGCGCCCAGACAGGATTCCAGGCGGGTGCAACACCCATCCGGTGAGGAGCTCTCACCTCAATGCGACACCACCACCTCCCGGATGGTGTCGCCCTCCAGGAGGCGGTCCACCACCTCCATGCCGCGCGTCACCTCGCCGAAGGCCGTGTAGCGGCCATCCAGGTGCGGCTGCGGCGAGTGGGTGAAGAAGAACTGGCTGCCTCCCGTGTCCTTGCCCGATAGCGCCATCCCGAGCACCGCCCGGCGATAGGGCCGGCGGGTGATCTCACAGCGGATGGAGTAGCCCGGACCGCCCTCCCCGTCTCCGCGCGGGTCTCCACCCTGCGCGACGAAGTCCGGCACCACCCGGTGGAAGGTGATGCCACGGAAGTAGCCCTTGCGCGCGAGCGCCACGAGGTTGCCCGACGTCAGCGGCGCCTCCGCGTCCAGCGCCACCGTGAAGTCCCCCTTGTTCGTGCGGAACGTGAGCGTGCTCCCCGCTGGAGCGGGCTCGGGACGGCGCGCGTTCTCCGGCAGCTCCACGTGCTCGGCCCGCACGGGTTGCCCGGTGAGGCCCGAGAGGGACTCCGCCGCCACACGGCGCACGTTGGCGTGCGGGTGCCCCAGCCAACTCCGCAACACCGGCTCCGCGTCCTTCCCCGCCAGTTCCACCAGCCCCCCCGCCACCGGCGCGATGAGGTCCGGCTCCTGGGCCACGCGCTCCGCGAGCGTTCGTACCCGCGGCAGTGCCTCCATGTCCTTCAGCTTCCCGGCCGTGCTCGCCGCCGCCCCGGCCTCCACCAGGTCCTCCCCGCCAATGAGCGCTCGCACGGGCCCCGCGGCCTCGGGCACCGGACGGGCCGACACCGCATCGAGCGCCGCCAGCCTCACCCGCGAGTCCGGATGCGACAGGTACTGCACCGCGCCGCTCGCGCCTCCCCTCCCCTTCGACTGCGCCACCTCGCGCAGGCCGAGTGCCAGCCGCCGCGCCTCCGGCACCTGGCCCCCTCCACAGCGCAGCACCTCGTCGAGCGCTCCCGTCTGCCGGTCGAGCGCCGCCGCCAGCCGGCAATCGAGGTTCATCAGGTCACCCGCGGCCACCTTGGACGCCGCACCCGGCAGTGCCTCCTGGAGTGAGGACCGCAGTGCCACCAGCACCGGACGCCCCGCCTCGGGCAAACCCTGCTGTGCCAGGGCGAGCAGCGCATGGCCCGCCGCCGAGTCTCCTCGCGCCACGTGCCCGGCCCGGGACGCCAGCGCCCGGAGCTCGTCCATCGGCGTGCACTCCCCGCTGCAGCGCGCGGCCAGCTTCGCGAGCGCCCGCGACGCCTCGGCCGCCACGCGTGGCACCTCGTCCCCCAACAGCAGGCCCACCACGGCCGCGTCCTCCGGGCCCCCCACATCCCCGATGCCCTTCGCGCACAGCGCCCGCACATCCGGGGCCGCGTCCCCGAGACACCGCCTCAACCATTCCAGCCCCTCGGGACGCTTCGCGCTCGCCAGCAGGTAGGCCCCGCCGAAACGAGACTCCTCGGGCTGACCGGACTGGAGCAGCACCGCCACCCGCTCCAGGGGCACCTCCGCCAACGACGCGCCCCGCCGCGCCGCCACCCCGAGCGCCACCGCCGCCCGGCCCGCGGTCTCCGGACGCCCCTCCGAAAGCCGCTCCGTGAGGCGACTCACCGCGCCCGGCGTGGCCAGCTTCCCCAGGGACTCGAGCAACGTGCGCCGCACGCCCTCGTCCTTCTCCGCGCCCTCGGCGGCGAGCAGCGCCTCCGTCATCCGCGCCTTCTCCGCGTCCGTGAGCGGCTCCCACGCGAGCGCCAGCACTCCGGCCGCGAAGGCCGCCTCGTCACGCACGGGCACCTCGGCGGCACCCAACCCGGCCAGCACCGCCTCCGCCGTGGACGGCGCCTGGATGCGGGCGAGCGCGCGCAGGGCCCGGACACGCACCGGCACGGAGCCCTTCGCCGCCAGCTCCACCAGCCTCCCCTCCGCCAGCGAGCGGCGATCCTCCCAGACGGCGAGCTCCCCCTCCTCCCGCCTCCGTCGCGGACGGCACGGAGCGGACACAACCCGACAGCACGAGCCCCCACAGCAGGCAGGCGGGCACGGCGGCGCGCAGAGAATCCATGGGGCCCGCCTAGGCCAATTCCCCGCGAAAATCCAGGGGTTAGCCCGTAAGCCGTTTGACTTGGGCCACCGGGCACCAGAAGATGAGCGGTGCTTCCCAGACTCAAGGAGCGCCGGTCCTGAACTGCCCTGGCTGTGGCACCAAGGTCGCGGATGGCACCTCCATCTGCCCTTCGTGCGACTACATCATCGACGCCTCGTTCATCTCGACGGACGCCCCCCAGGACTCCGGCGATGACGCGGAGGCCGCTCCGCCCCCGCCTCGCAAGCAGACCGGGTCCCGTCCATCCGTGCGCACCAACCCGGGCTCGCGGGGGACCTCCGGCTCCCGTCCCGCGGCCCGCACCGCCTCCAGCACCACCTCGCGTCCCCGCGCCCCCACTTCTCCGGGGGCCCGCCCCTCCGCTCCGGCGCCAGCCGTCGCCGACGAGGACGCCACCAGCATCCGGCCCTTGCCGACCCTGGCCGCCGCCGACGCGGACGCCACCAACATCCGGCCCATGGAGGACATCCTCCGCAACGCGCCCCCGCGCTCCACCGGCGCTCGCGCCGCCACCGGCCCCCGTCCCGCCGCGCGCCCCGGTGGCACGGGCCCCCGTCCCGCGGCTCCCCCTCCCCGGCGCGCGCCGCAGCAGACCGAGCTCGACCCCGCCGACATCAACTACGTCCCCACCCGCGACCCCTACGGCACCAACTCCGGCACCGGGCAGATCGTCGCCCCCGAGCAGGTCATCGAGGACTTCCGCGACTTCATGGGCGTGCTGGGCCGCTCCGACAAGTTCGCCTTCGTGGGTGCCGCCACCATCCTCGTCTCGGCCTTCCTCCCCTGGAAGGAGACGGCCGCCGAGGGCGACATCCTTGGCCTCATGAGCCTGGGCCTCATCTCCGTCCTGGCCGCCATCGGCATCATCGGCTCCATCGCCGTGCGCGTGCGCCGGCTCATGCCCCACCTCAACGTGCTCGTCCCCTGGTTGGTGCAGCTCGGCCTGTCCATCTTCAGCGTCCTCTGGTGCATCGTCTTCATGAAGATCTCCTACGACGCCACCGAGGTGCCCTCGCCCATGGGCAACGCGACCATCATGAACTCCTCCCCCAGCTTCGGCGCGTTCCTCGGCCTGATGGGCGCGCTGACGAGCCTGGCCGGCACGCTGCTCGGCCTGAAGGAGAAGCCCACCTCATGACGCCGTCCCCCTCCGCCGCGGCCACCCCGGCCTCCGGAGGCCCGGCCCTGCGGCGCCTCCTCCAGGCCCTGGAGAACACGGTGCTCGGCCAGCCGCAGGTGGTGGCGGACCTCGTCACCGCGTTCCTCGCGCGCGGGCACGTGCTGCTGGAGGGCGTCCCCGGCGTCGCCAAGACGCTCACCGCGCGCAGCATGGCCTCCGCGCTCGGCCTCGGCTTCACCCGCGTCCAGTTCACCCCGGACCTGATGCCGAGCGACATCCTCGGCACCAACGTCTTCCGGCCCCAGGACAACGCCTTCCAACTGGTGAAGGGCCCCGTCTTCACCGAGGTGCTGGTCGCCGACGAAATCAACCGCACCCCGCCCAAGACGCAGGCCGCGCTGCTGGAGGCCATGGAGGAGCGGCAGGTCACCATCGACGGCACCACGCACCCGCTGCCGGCGCACTTCTTCGTGGTGGCCACGCAGAACCCGCTGGAGCTGGAGGGCACCTACCCGCTGCCCGAGGCCCAGTTGGACCGTTTCCTCATGCGCGTGCGCGTGGGTTACCCGCCGCCCGAGGCCGAGCTGGACATGGTGCGCGGCTTCCACCAGCGCGGGGGCAAGGCCGCCCAGGTGGAGCGGGCGCTGGACACCCCCACCCTGCTGGAGCTGCAGACGCGGGCCTCGAGCGTCGCCTGTGACGAGTCCGTGCTCGCCTACGCGGTGCGGCTCATCCGCGAGACGCGCGCCAACCCCCGCGTCCGACTGGGCGCCTCACCGCGCTCGGCCCAGGCGCTGCTGGCGGCGGCCAAGGCCCGCGCGGCCCTCAACGGCGGCGACTTCGTCACCCCGGACGACGTGAAGGCCGTGTGTCCCAGCGTCCTCAACCACCGCCTGCTCCTCAAGGCCGAGGCGGAGGTGGAGGGCCTCACCGCGGACGACGTGCTCCGCCAGACGTTGGAGCGCGTCCAGGTCCCCCGGTGAACCCCGGACGGCCCGTCCCCACGGGGCTCGCCGTGGCGCTCGTCGCGGCGGCCCTCGTGCCCGCGGCCCTGTCCGTGGCCGGCTCCGTCTTCCTGTGGCTCGCCGTCGCCCTGGACGCCGCCGTGCTGCTGCTGTGCGCCTTCGACTTCTTCTCCGCCCCGCGCGCCTCGGACGTGGAGGTGCGGCGCGCGGTGGAGCCCGTGCTCTCCTCGGGCAGCGCCAACCCGGTGCGCCTGGAGCTCAGCCTGCGCGGCCCCCGGCCCGTGCGCGGGCAGGTGCGTGACGAGGTGCCCCCGGGCGTGGACGTGCGCGGCCACCAGCAGCCCTTCGCCCTTTCGCCGGATGCGCCCCACGCCACCGTCTCCTACGCCCTCACCCCGCCCGCGCGCGGAGACCTGCGCCTCGGGGACGTGCACCTGCGCCTGCTCGGGCCGCTGGGCCTGTGCGCTCGCCAGGTGCGGATGCCCGCGGCCCAGACGGTGAAGGTGTACCCGGACCTCACCGCCCTCACCCGCGAGGCGCTGACGCTCGCCATGGCCTCGGATGCCCCCGCCGAGCGCACCCTGCGCCGCTCCGCCGAGGGCCGTGAATTCGAGTCCCTGCGCGAATACCGCACCGGCGACGACTACCGCACCGTGGACTGGAAGGCCTCGGCGCGCCGGGCCCGCACCATGGTGCGCGTGTACCAGCCCGAGCGGAACCAGCCGGTGCTGCTGCTGCTCGACTGCGGACGCCACATGGCGGGCCGGGTGGACGGCCGCCGCAAGCTGGACCACGCCGTGGACGCGGCGCTGCGCCTGGCCAAGGTGAGCCTGGACGCGGGCGACATGGTGGGCGTGCTCGCCTTCGCCAGCGGCGTGCGCGCCTACCTCCCGCCGCGCAAGGGCCACGAGCACCTGCGCCTGCTCACCGAGTCCCTCTACCGCGCCGAGGCCGCCCTCGAGGAGAGCGACTACGGCCGCGCCTACGACTTCGCCTTCGCCCGCTCCTCGCGCCGCTCGCTGGTGGTGCTCTTCACGGACCTGGTGGACCCGGACGCCTCGGGCACCCTGCTGGCCCGCACCCTGGCCCTGCGCCCCCGTCACCTGCCCGTGGTGGCCTCGCTCCTGGACCCCGACCTCCAGGCCGCCGCCACCGCCATCCCCGCCTCCGAGCAGGACGCCTACGCGCGCCAGGCCGCCGCCCGCCTCGAGGAGGACTACCAGCGCACCGCTCTCACACTTCGAGACTCGGGCGCACTCGTGGTGCGCGCTCCCGCGAAGGGCTTCGGCGCCGCCGCCGTCAATACCTATCTGCACGTCAAGGCGCGCGGCCTGCTGTAACAGCCACCTGCCTTCACGAGGCTGCACTGAGAAAGAAGACGAAATGAACGGCCACGACATGGGGCGGGCTCAACGCGGTACGTCCGCCTTCCCGAGGACTCTGATCCAGTGGATGTCCCTGCTCCTATTGGTTGCTGGGCTCTCGGCCATACCGTCCTTCGCGCAGCCATCCATGGGCGCAGGAACAGGAGTAGCTCGAATCGCAGAAGCCACTGCGCTCGAGCCTCTCGCACAAGAGGTTCCGCCCGTTGACTCCGTAGCCATCGCGGCAGGCAAGAAAAGTGGGAAACCGCCTCAAAAAGGCACTGCGAATGGCGAGCGCGCGTACATGCGCTTCACGCCGAAGGGCAAGAAGGACGTCAAGGATGAGAACGCCCAAAAACACGATGGCGACAAGCGCTGTGAGAGCTGTGGTGTCACGACCGTTGATGCCCAGAAGAGCCAGAAAGGGGTCACTCCACCGAGTCATGAGGCCCAGGTGGATCACGTCATTCCGAGAGCGAAGGGCGGAGACGGAGCGCCCTCGAACGGACCGGTGCTATGCAGGGAGTGCAACAACGAGAAGAGCGACAAGCTCTGACCCTGGAGCACGGTCTCATGCCGGATGAGTACGTGAAGGTCCTGTTCAAGCTCGAGAAGGAGGACGAGGACTACCCCCCCGTGGAGTATGAGCGGCTCTGGGCCAGACCCCTGGGGGAGGGCTTGTTCGAGCTCGACAACGTCCCCTTCTTCGTCCGGGGTATCAGTGCGGGCGATGTGGTCGCCGCGCAGCAGGGAGCGGGAGAAGTTGTGTTCTCCGCGCTGGTTCGTGAGTCGGGCAGCAGCACGCTGCGTGTCATCGTCTTCGACGAAACACGCGTGGAGGATGTCCGCCGCCGACTCCAGGAGTTCGGCTGCTCCACGGAGCTGAACGTCTCGAAGATGCTGGGCGTGGATGTGCCTCCCCAGGTCGACTTGCATGCAGTGCGCGCATGGCTCATGGACGAGCAGTCCGCGGGCGCCTTGGAGTTCGAGGACGCCAGCATCCGCCATGATGGCCGTCCTTGATGTAGCCCCCACGGCACGCGGACTGCTGGAGTCCGGTCGCGGCCGTCAAGACCCTCCTGCACTTCCCCTCTCCCACGCGCCCCCCGCGTGACGCTCCCCAAAAAAAAGCGTGCCAATCGCTCCGGAGCCGATTTTTCGGCCTCGGAGAAGACCCCCTTTACACATCGATCGCACTTCCCAAAATGGGCCCCCTTTCGTGCTACACGCCTGTGCGAGCACGTTTCGTACGGTACGGAGACAGGGTCTTGCCGGAGGTCGCGAGGGAATTCAGGGAGCTGCGGGTGGCGGTGGATGCGGCGGCGGCGGTGTCGGGGACGGAGGTCCGCGCGGGCGCTGAGCAGCAGTCACGGCCGTTGACGCCCTTCCACGAGCGTCTGCTCGCCGAGGAGCTCACCATCAAGAGCTCGGACTCGCGCGAGCGGCTCGCGGGAGCGCTCGCCGAGGCCAAGGTCGATCTCAACCCCCACCAGCTCGAGGCCGCGTGCTTCGCGCTGGACTCGCTCTCGCGCGGCGGCTGCATGCTCGCGGACGAGGTGGGGCTCGGGAAGACGATCGAGGCGGGCATGGTCCTCGCCCAGCTCATGGCCGAGGGGAAGACGCGCATCCTCATCCTCGCCCCGGCCGTGCTGCGGGCGCAGTGGAACAGCGAGCTGCGCGAGAAGTTCGACCTCGAGTCGGTGATGGTGGATGGCCGCACGGTGCGCGCCACGGGCAACTGCTTCGATCAGCCCTTCCCCGTCATCTGCTCGCACCCCTTCGCCGCCAACAAGGCGCAGCTCGTGGCCGAGATTCCCTGGGACGTCGTCATCATCGACGAGGCCCACCGCCTGCGGAACGCCTACCGCGCGGGCCACAAGACGGGCCAGGCGCTCCGCTCCGCCCTCAGCGGCCGTCCCAAGCTGCTGCTCACCGCCACCCCGCTGCAGAACGACCTGATGGAGCTGTTCGGGCTGGTGACGCTCCTGGACGAGCAGATCCTCGGCCCCGAGCACGCCTTCCGCAGCCGCTACCGGCTGGAGGCGGAAACGGGCGGGCTGCAGACGGACGCCGTCAACGAGCTCAAGGAGCGGCTGGCCCCCGTGGTGCAGCGCACCCTGCGCCGCCAGGTGCGCGAGTACGTCCGCTACACCAACCGCCGCTCCATCGTGGAGGACTTCGCGCCCTCGCCCGAGGAGCAGGACCTCTACGAGAAGGTGAGCGAGTACCTGCGGCGCTCCGAGGTCGCGGCCATCGAGCCGGGCAAGAAGACGCTGCTCACGCTCTGCTACCGCAAGCTGCTGGCCTCCTCCACGTACGCCATCGCCCCCACCCTGCGGCGGCTCGCGGACAACCTCGCCAAGCGTCTGGAGGCGGCCAGGCTGGGCCAGCAGGCCCTGGCGCTCTTCGAGCCGGAAGAGGCGAAGCAGTACGTCGAGGAGGGCGAGGAGTGGGCGGACGACCCCGCCAAGCCCGTCAGCATCCGCACGCTCGAGAACGAGCAGTGGGAGCTGAAGCAGTACGCGGACCTGGCCGACTCCATCAAGGTGAACGCCAAGGGCGAGGCCCTCAACCGCGCGCTGGATCGCACCTTCAAGGTGATGAAGGGCCAGGGCTGGCCGGAGAAGGCGCTCATCTTCACCGAGTCCAAGCGCACGCAGCAGTACCTCTTCAACCTGCTGTCGGCCAACGGCTACGCGGGGAAGATCTCCCTGCTCTCCGGTGACTCGGGCGGCGGGCCCGAGGAGCGCCGCGCGCTGGTGAACGAGTTCCGCGAGAAGACGCAGATCCTCATCTGCACCGAGGCGGGCGCCGAGGGACTCAACCTCCAGTTCTGCAACCTGGTGGTGAACTACGACCTGCCCTGGAACCCGCAGCGCGTGGAGCAGCGCATCGGCCGCTGCCACCGCTACGGCCAGCAGCGCGACGTGCTCGTCATCAACTTCCTCAACCGGCAGAACGCCGCGGACGCGCGGCTGTACGAGCTGCTGGAGAAGAAGCTGAACCTCTTCGACGGCGTGTTCGGCGCGTCGGATGAGATTCTCGGCGCGCTGGAGAGCGGCGTGGACTTCGAGCGCCGCATCCTGGACATCTACCAGTCCTGCCGCCACCCGGATGACATCAACAAGGCCTTCGACAAGCTGCGCTCGGACATGGAGGGGCGCATCAGCGCGCGGATGACGGAAGCGCGCTCGACGCTGATGGAGCGCTTCGACGGCGACGTGCGGCGGCGGCTGCGCATGGCCGGGGCGGTGACGAAGGAGGCGCTGGAGAAGCGCCAGCAGGGCGCCAAGGCGCTGACGGGCTCGGTGCTGGGCAACACCAGCGCCTCGGGCCGGCTCCAGGTGGCCAAGGCGGCCTACGCGGTGCGCGACCGCACGCACGACGCCATCAACTACCTGCAGCTCAGCGCGGCGGAGCTGCCGGCACGGCTGGCGCGCCTGGCGGGCAGCGAGGGCTGGTGGTTCGTCTACAAGTTCGAGACGACGGGCCTGAAGGCCGAAGAGAAGATGGTGCACCTGGTGCTGGTGCTGGACCGGGACGGCAAGAGCTTCCGGGCCCTGCCGCTCACGGACGGCGAGCACTTCGTGAAGCTGGCGGCGAAGGAGGAGCGGCGCCGGCAGCCGCCTCCGGTGTCGGTGTCGCTGATGCAGGAGCAGGCGCTGATGGCGGCCAAGGAGGAGATCCTCCGGGCGGCGGAGCGGCGCAACGCGCTGGAGATGGACCTGGCGCGGGAGCGGGCGGACCGGTACGCGGAGGACTGCCTGCTGGAGTCGCGCGAGCAGGTGGAGAAGGCGCGCGAGGCCTGGCAGGAGGCGCGCAAGGTGGTGTGCGCGCAGGAAGACCCGTCCGAGCGGGTGAAGGCGCGCGGGCACGCGGAGCGGCTGGAGCGCGAGTACCGCAAGAAGCTGGCCTCGCTGCGCAACGAGGAGGAAAAGCGTTACGCGGCGAAGGACCGGCAGGTGGCGGACCTAGCCAACAAGTCCAAGGTGGCCGAGAAGCGTTCCCTCATCGCCTCCGCCTACTTCTGGCTGTCGTAGCCCCAGCCCCAAGGCCCCCCCGGTTGCTCACGGGAGCAGGCGTGCGTCCAGGCACTCGTCTTGTACGTCCCGACGGAGCAAGCATTCCTGCTCCCGAGTGGCAGAAAAGTCGTCCTCGGGCCCCGGCCGGGCACAGATTGTGCCCGGAAGGATGCGTGGCCGGTGGTGCACGGAGGAGCGAGCCGATGAGCAACAGGGAAAAGGGGGAAACGGGCCGGCAGGACGAGTCCTGGCGTTCCGCCCGGTCAGGGCGTCTGCGGGCGCACCCGGGCACCCCGCGGACCGAGGGGGGCCCGGGCATGCATCCCCTCGGCGTGAGCCTCGGACACGATGCCATCCTCTACGTGCCCCCCAGCTACCAGCCGGACCAGCCCGCGCCGCTCGCGGTGATGTTCCATGGAGCGGGAGGCTCGGCCCGGCACGGATTGGAACTGCTCCAGCCCCTGGCCGATGACTCGAACCTGCTCCTCCTCGCGCCGGGCTCGCAGGGCCCCACCTGGGATGTGATCGTGGAGGACTTCGGGCCGGACGTGCACGCACTCGACGCGGCGCTCGCGCACACCTTCGAGCGCTACGCGGTGGACCCCTCGCGGGTGGCCATCGGCGGCTTCTCGGACGGGGCGTCGTACGCGCTCTCGCTCGGGCTCGGCAACGGAGACCTGTTCCGGCACGTCATCGCCTTCTCCCCGGGCTTCGCCGTGCCGCCCCGGCAACTGGGCACACCGCGCATCTTCATGAGCCACGGAACCCAGGACCGGGTGCTCCCCATCGACCGGTGCAGCCGGCGGCTGATGCGCGTCTTCGAGCGCGCCGGCTACGACGTGAACTACCGCGAGTTCGAGGGGCCCCACGTCGTCCCCGAGGAGATGATGCGCGAGGCGGTGCACTGGTGGTTGGAGGGGACGGTCCACTAACCGGGTTCCAGCGGCTTCAACCGGACCCAGGTGGCGCCCCACCCGCCATCACTCTCGGAGGCGGAGCGGAACGACTCCACTTCGGGCAGTTTCGGGAGAAGCGACTGCACGGTGCGCCGCAGCGCGCCCGAGCCCTTGCCGTGGATGATGCGCACGTCGAGTACACCCTTCTGACGGCAGGCCCAGAGGTACTCGGTGACGACGTCCTTGACGTCGCGGGGGTGGAACGGGTGCAGGTCGAGGTTCCCATCCAGGGGAAGCTCGACGGGTGCTTCGGGATCGAAATCGGCGTCCGGGTCCTGCTCAGCGGCCACGGCGCTCGCGCTCCAGCTCCTGCTGCCGACGCTGCGCGGCGAGCTTGTGACGCGCCTCGGCGTCTCGGAACTCGGACTCCAGCGTGGAAATCTCGTTACGCAGGGTGGAGAAATGTTTACGCACGTCTTCCCAGGTGTCACCGGCTTGCTGGCGTCGCGCTTCTTCCTCGACACCAGCGCCCGCCCCTCCGGCCGCTGTCATGCGTGCCACGAGCGCTGCAACCAGGACCGATCTCATGACCGCCCTTCCAAGCAAGCTGCGTGCTCAGTCCAACGGGGTGTTTTTGATCCTACTTCTCCCACCATAGACACACACCTGGAGGGATCAAGAGTCCACATTCGGGAGGTTTCGTGTACGTGACATGACGCTTCGCGCCAGAAGCACGGCGGAAAGGGGTGCGCTCCCCTCCGCTTTGTTGTTGAGCGTGACGAAGACGGGCCGGCCGGAGCGCAGCGCGGCGGTGCTGGCGCGGGCGATGGCCTCGCGGGTGCGCACGTCCTCGTCCACGAGCTTGTCGAAGGGGAAGTAGCGCTTGCGGGCCTCCTCGTAGTCGAGGTGGGGCGGCAGCATCCAGCGCACCACGAGGGCCGGGGCCTGCAGGGCGCGCAGGCGCAGGGCCTGACGCTCCACGGGGGGCATGTTCTTCCAGACGGCGAGCACGGGGCAGGCCCCCACATCCGCGAGCGCCTGGGCCATGGCCTCCGTCAGCAGCGACTCGTTGCGGAGCTCGACGGCGTAGAGGGGGCCCCGGGGCAGCGCGGAGAGGAAGGCGTGCAGCCGCTCCACGAAGGGCCCGGCCCCACCGAGGTCCTGCGGATCCTGCGGCGGGAGCTGGAAGACGAGCGGCCCGGCCTTCTCGCCCAGCCCCTCGACGAAGGGCGCCACCACGAGATCGCGCGCGTAGGCGGCATCGAGGAAGCGGTCGTTGGGTTGACCTCGCAGGTCGCCATAGCGCTGGTGCACGGGCCAGCGCGAGAGGGTGCAGGCCTCGTGCGCCTTCACGAGGAAGCGGAAGCCGGGAGGCACCTGGGCGGCGTACTCGGCGAAGGCGGAGGCGGGAATGGGGGCGTAGAAGGTCCGGTCCACCCCCACGGTGCGCAGCACGGGGTGCTGGGCGTAGGCGGCGAGCCCCTCGCGGGAGAGGCGCGCCGGGGTGGCCTCGCGGTCGTAGACGAGCCCCGGCCCCGTCCAGCCCGGGAAGGTCCAGGACGAGGTGCCCAGGTAGAGCCCCGGGACGAGCCCTTCCCCGAGCGCCCTCACCTCCTCGGGCTGCCCGGCGGGGCCCACGGGCTCGCCGGGGCCGCGGCGGCGCCCACGCGGCGGCGTGGGGCTGGGAGCCCCGGTGAAGAGATCGAGCTGGGAGGGGTCACGGTCTGGCATGGCGCGCTCCGGCGTACTCTATTCCGAGAGTAAGCCGTAACGGCCAGACTTCCAAGGTCAAGTCGAACGAACATGCCCGCCGGGCGGCCAGGCCGCCGCGGGGTTCATCCCGGCCCCTCAGCCGAAGCGGCGCTCCAGCCAATCCACCGCGAACGGGGTGATGGCGGCGGCCTCGACGAGCGTGCTCGGCGCCTCTCCGACGAGCCCCTGCACGCCCCGGCCCGTCGCGAGGAACTCGGTGACGATCGTGGCGAAGTAGTCGTCCGCGAGGCCCTCGACGATGGGCTCCCCGGTCTCGAACTCCTCGACCATGCGCCACTGCGTCCCCGAGGCGGTGGCGAAGGGCACCTCGCAGCGGCGGATGCGCTTGCCCCGAATGCGCGCCAGATGCTCGGCATGGTGGAGCAGGGTCATGGTGTCGAGCGGCGCCCCCACCATCAACACCTTGCCGCCAGCGGCCACCAGCTTCGCGAGGGGCGAGCCTTCGCCGTACCCGTAGTCCAGCGGATGATCCGCCGTCAGCCACTCCGCCCGCGCGCCGATCGCGGCCATGGATGCGCCCGGGCTGCCACTGCGCCGGGCGCCGGGCCAGGTGCGGATGAACTCGGCCAACGTGCCGTTGTCCCGGATGGCGCGCGAGGCCGCCGGATCAAAGGGCGGCACATGGGGGCGCCATTCATCGGGGACGCGTCCGTCCGCATCCAACAACTCGTCGTAGCGAGCGTCCCAATCGGTATAGGCGAGCACCGTCCCCCCCGGGCTCGACGCGTCGAGGAGCGCGCCAATCAATGCATCGGGCCCGTTCAACAAGCGTCCGACCCGGCTCATGGCCGCGTGGACCATGACGATGTCTCCGGAACGGACGCCCAGCTGCTCGACATCCCTGCGCAACGAGGCACGTGTACGAAAGAGGGCGGCGTCCGGCATGCGGGCCAGATTACAGCGGACAACCCATGGAGGGGAGGCATCATCCCGCCTCACATGGCTCGGGAGGGGCTACGGATCCCCCCCTGTGTTCGTGGTGGCCTTCGTGCGCAGGAACGCCGCCACGCGCTCGGACGCGTTGCGGCGGAGGCTCATGTAGAAGAGCTGGAACTCGACGGGATGGTAGTTGCCCTCGCCGAGCGTATGGTCGAGCAGCCGGCTCATGAAGTCGCGCGGCATGTCTCCGCCGATGAGGACCTCCAGCTTCCCGTCCTTGCATTGCGCCCCGGTGAGCCCCGGCCGCACCTGGGGCGGGTTCTCTTCGAGGAACACGGCCCCTTCGTTCCGCTCCGGCGGGGCCGGTGCCGTGTCGTGCCGCCAGGTCAGGGGATTCACGCAGAGGGAAGGGCTCGACGCGAACGCCGCGTCCGTCGCGAAATCCCGCACCTGGATTCGCTCCGTGTAGCCCGCGCCGCGTGCATTCCAACTGATGAGGCAGCCGGTCTGCTCCGGCGAAGCGCAGAAGGGAATGTCGGGAAGGGCCTGCTGGAGAGCGCCCTCCGCCATCGGAATCCCAATGAGATACGCGGCGACGAGCTGCTCCCGGACCGGCGTCCCGCTCACGGCCTCGCGCAGGAGGCGTCTGGCATAGACGGTCCCCTGGCTGTGAGCCACGAGGATGAAGGGCCGGCCACGGTTGTAGGTCTCCCGCCAGTAACGGAACGCCGCCGCGACGTCCTGGTAGGCGAGTTCCATCGCGGCCAATCCCTCGTCACTCCGCCCGGTGAGGGCGGTCATGTTCGCCTGCCGGTAGCGAGGCGCGTAGATGGCGCAACAGGCGTTGAAGGCACTCGCTTGAATGAGCGTCGCCACCCGGTCGGTGGCTTCGTTGAGCGTGGCGTCGTCGACGGGCCCGTTCCACTCGCCACCGACGTACGTGGTGGGGTGGAGGTAGAAGACGTCCACGGGTGCCCGGGATTGATCGAGAGCCGGGCTCGACGGCGGCACCGTGTCCGCGAGGTCTTGCAGTTCGGGCAGCGCGCTCCAGGCGGAGGGCCGCGTGTAATCGGGCGGAGCGGGAGGTGCCGCCTGGCTGAACGGGGTCCTGGGGGTGACCGACCACAGGAAGATGGACCCGAAGTTCATCCCCAGGAGCACCAGCAGCAGGGTGCACACCGCGAGCGTGACGAAGAGGACGCGCCGGAGCCTGTTCCGCATCGCGGGACGATAGGAAGGCCGGGCGTCACGTGTCAAAGCAGCGGCGCCCGCCTGCCCCACCCCTGGCCTCAGCAGGTGTCAAAGGCCCTTTGGCATCTCCAGGACGGCCGTGGGCTCCTCCTCGTCCCTGGGGGCCGTGAGGCCCGTGGTGCCGGGCACTTCACCGCGCGAGGCCACCTGCTCCGCCTTGAGCACCAGCGCCTCATGGACCAGCCGGGCCAGGGCCTGCTGTCCATGGGGATAGGGGGCGTGTGCTCCCGTCAGCCCACAGAGCTGCTCGCGAAGCCGCTGCCCTCGCGGGGTGCGCTCCTCGCTCCGCCACCGCAGCAGGTCCATGATGGCGGCATCCAGCACCGGGGGCACCTCCGGGCGGAAGGCCGAGGGCGGCAGGAGCGACGCGGGAGGCGTGAGCTTCAACCGCTCGGAGATGTCTTCCCCCTTGAAGAGGGGCTGGCCCGTGAGGGCCTCGTGCAGCGTGGCGCCGAGCGCGAAGAGATCCGCGCGCCCGTCGAAGGACTCGCCCCGGGCCTGCTCCGGTGACAGGTACCCCAGCTTGCCGCGCACCTGGTCCGCCTCGGTGAGGCGGACATGGATGCCCGCCCGCGCCACCCCGAAATCCCCCAGCTTCACCTCGCCAATGCGCGACAGGAGGATGTTGGGGGGATTGACGTCCCGGTGCACGAGCCGCAGCGGCACGCCATTGCTCGAGGTGCGCCGATGCACGTAGTCGAGCGCATCGCCCAGCTCGGCCCCGAGGTACGCCACCACCCCCGGAGGCAGGGGCCCGTGGAGCTTGAGCAGATCGCGCAGGGACATGCCCTCGATGTGCTCCATGGCCATGAAGTAGGTGTCGGCGAAGCGGCCCACGTCCAGCACCTGGATGATGTTGGGGTGGTTGAGCAGCGAGCCCAGCTCCGCCTCGCGGCGGAAGAGCGTCACGAAGGCCTCGTCCTCCGCGTAGGCCGGGAGGATGCGCTTGATGGCCACCACCTTCTCGAAACCACCCTCGGGGCTGTAGGTGGCGCGGAACACCTCGGCCATGCCCCCCACGCCCAGCCGCTCGTGGAGGAAGTACTTGCCCAGCAGGTCCTTCGCGCGGATGGCGTGCAGCGCCTCCTCCGCATTGCGCGCGATGTGGCCGGCTACCATGGCGGCCATGCCACCCGTGATGAAGTAGTAGACGGCGCGCTGCACCATGAGGGGCGGCGAGAACATCACCGGCACGGTCGGGGGCAGCCGGGGAAGGGCCACGAAGAAGTAGAGCAGCAACAGCTCGGTGGCCACGAGGCAGCCCGCGAAGATGGCCAACCGCTTGGAGCGCAGCGCCGCGAGCACGATGAGCGTGCTCCAGAGGACGGCCGCGGGGTTGGACAGCGCCTGCTCGGCATCCGCGAAGAGGATGTCGTAGGCGAAGAGCCACACGCCGGCGCCGGTCTCCAGGCAGACGTTGAACCAGCAGATGGCCGGATGGAACCACCCCCGCCGCAGCACCCGGGAGATCCACCCGTAATACACGGCATAGGCCGCGCAGCTGCCGATGATGGCGAAGGCCCGGGGCCACCCGATCTGCGAACCCAGGCCCACGGCGCACAGGAGGAAGAAGAAGGACACCCCGCTGTTGAACCAGGCCACGGAGGCTTCGCGAGCGGCGGCTTCCGCCCGGAAGTGCTCGGCGAGCATTTGGGTGCCGACCGGCGCCAGGGTGTCTGAACGAGGGGACGCACGCATATGCCCCCCCATTCTCCGGGAGCCGGGACGACAAGGCGAGTCCGTGACACGGCCTCCACGCGCCATCCACTGTGATTGGTGACACGCGGCGGAGGGCTCCGCCCCGGCACCTCGGCGATCCCTCACCCGCCGCCTGCCGTCTACCGCTGCCTCGCGCACCTGCCCGGCTCCGCCTCGCGCGCGGCATGACCGGACGGGGACGGACCGATTAACCTCGGCTCATGTCCCCTCGCCCCTACCGCATCCACGTCCCCGACGCCGTCCTCACCGACCTGCACCGCCGCCTCGATGCCACACGCTTCGCCGAGCCCCTCCCCGGGGCGCCCTGGCAGCATGGCGCGAGCGTGGCCTACGTGCGCGAGCTGTGCGACTACTGGCGCCACCGCTACGACTGGCGCCAGCACGAGGCCTCCCTCAATCAGCATCCCCAGTTCCTGTGCGAGGTGGATGGCGTGGACCTCCACTTCTGGCATGTCCGGGGCAAGGGGCCCTCGCCCATGCCGCTGCTGCTGATCCACGGCTGGCCCGGCTCCATCTACGAGTTCCACCACCTCATCGGCCCGCTGACGGACCCGGCCGCGCACGGAGGCAGGGCCGAGGACTCCTTCGACGTCGTCATCCCCGCGCTGCCCGGCTATGGCTTCGGGGGCAAGCCGCGCGAGGAGGGCTGGGACGCGGTGCGCATCGCCGCCGCCTTCGACCAGCTCATGGTCAAGCACCTCGGCTACCCGCGCTACGGCGCGCAGGGCGGGGATTGGGGAAGCCTCGTGGGCATGATGCTCGGGGTGGACCACGCCGAGCACCTGGTGGGCCTGCACCTCAACATGGCGGACGCCGCGCCCCCCAAGGGCCACGAGCAGAGCGAGGAAGCCCAGGCCATCGCCAGGGAGAAGGCCACCTTCCAGTACTTCGAGGGCGCCTACGGCCACCAGCAGGGAACCAAACCCCTGTCGCTCGCGCTCGCACAGGCGGACTCGCCCGCGGGCCTGGCCGGGTGGATCGTCGAGAAGTTCCGTGCCTGGAGCGACTGCGACGGGGACGTGGAGCGTTGCTTCTCCAAGGACTGGCTGCTGACGAACCTGATGTTCTACTGGGCACCCAACAGCATCGCGAGCGCCGCCAACCTCTACTACGAGGTGATGGGCGGCAAGCCCCAGCCGAAGATCTTCGCGCCCCTGCGCGCGCCCACCGCCGTGGCCGCCTTCCCCAAGGAGATCATCAAGGCCCCGCGCAGCTGGCTCGAGGCGCGCATGGACCTGCGGCGCTACACGGAGATGCCGCGCGGAGGCCACTTCGCCGCCGTGGAGCAGCCCGCGCTGCTCCTGGAAGACGTGCGCGCCTTCTTCCGCGAGCTGCGCTGAGGCGCGGGCCCGGGTGGCGCCTCCCATCAAACCTTGAGGCGGATGGCACCGGGCAGGATGGAGACGCGGCACGGCAGCTTGCCCGGCACCTCTCCATCCATCTCCAGGAGCACTTCCTGATCGCTCTCGGCTTCCAGGGTGCGGCACTGGAGGTAGCGCGTCTTGTTCCAGGTGATGTGGTCACCGTTGTAGACGCCCTTGGACTTGATGATGAAGTCGGACAGGCCGTAGTCGTGCCAGATGGTCAGGTCGAACATCCCATCGTGGGTGACGGCCTTGGGGGCCACGCACATGCCGCTGCCGAAATAGCGGCCGTTGGACGCGGCCACGACGGTGATGTCCAGCTCCTCGGGCGCGCCCCCGTCCACGCGCAGGCGCACCCGGCGATCCTTGTACTTCGCCATGGTCTTCACCGTGCCCCACAGGAAGCTCAGGTTGCCGCCGAGCGCCTTGCTGCCGATGTTGACCTCGTGGGCCACCGCCGCGCTCACGCCGAAGGAGGCGATGTTGGCGAAGTAGCGCGACTCCTTCTGCCCCTGGTGGTTGACGTACTCGACGAGCCCCACGTCGAAGGGCTCGGTCTTGTCGGTGCGCAGCCGCGTCAGGGCCGAGTCGAGATCCAGCTCCCAGCCGAAGGCGCGCCGGAAGTCGCCGCCGGTCCCCCGGGGAATGAGTCCCAGGGCCGCGTGGGGGTTGATGGCCTTGCCCTCGGCGAAGAAGCCGTTGACCACCTCGTTGATGGTGCCGTCGCCTCCCACGGCGGCGATGCACTCGTAACCGTCCGCGAGCGCATCGCGCGTCAGGCGCACCGCGTCCATCGCGCGCTCGGTGAACCCGAAGCCGAAGTCACCGATCGCCCGGGTCACCTGGCCCGAGATCTCCGCCCAGCGCTTGCCCGTCTCGCCACCGGCACTGCGCGGATTCACCACGAGGAACGTCTTCATCGAAAGGGATTCCAAATCCCTCTCCCCGAGGGGGGGGAGAGGGGAAGTTGATTACTTCTGGGGAGGCGGCACGGGGCGCACGTGCACCTCGCGCAGCTGCTTCTCGTCCACGTCGCCCGGGGCGCCCGTCATCGAGTCCGTGCCCGTCTTCGTCTTGGGGAACGGGATGACGTCACGCAGCGACTCGGCTCCGGTCAGCAGCATCACCAGGCGGTCCATGCCCAGCGCGATGCCACCGTGCGGCGGCGCGCCGAACTTCAGCGCGTCCAGCAGGAAGCCGAACTTCGCCCGCGCGTCCTCGTCCGAGATGCCCAGCGCCTTGAAGACCTCGGCCTGCACCTTCGGGTCATGCAGACGGATGGAGCCGCCGCCGATCTCGAAGCCGTTGAGCACCACGTCGTAGCGGTGGCACTTCACGCGGCCCGGATCCGTCAGCAGGTACTGCACGTCCTCGTCGTGCGGCCGGGTGAAGGCGTGGTGCGCGGCGGCCCACGTCTTGGTCTCCTCGTCGTACTCGAAGAGGGGCGGGTTCACCACCCAGAGGAACTTCCACACGCCGCCGCTGCCGTACTCGGGGATGAGGCCCAGCTTCTTGGCCACGTGCACGCGCAGGTTGGCCATCACCGTGTGCACCAGCGACTCGCGGCCGAACTGGAACAGGAGCAGATCGCCCGTCTTCGCGTTGCACGCCTGGTTGATGGCCTGGCGCAGCGCCGGGGTGATCGTCTTGGACAGCGGGGACTGCGTCCACTCACCGCCCTCGCCCACCTTGGCGCGGGCAAGGCCCTTGGCGCCGTTCTGCTTGGCGAACTCCTCCAGCTTGTCGCTCTCCGCGCGGCTCATCGGCTTCTCCGCGGGGACGACCATGGCCTTGACGATGCCGCCCTGCTCCACCGCCTCGAACATCATCGGCACGCCGCCCGCGGCGCCGTGCTGCTTGATGAGGTCCGTGAGCACGATGTGCTCCAGCCCGAAGCGCAGGTCCGGCTTGTCGTTGCCGTACTTCGCCATGGACTCGTAGAAGTCCATCCGCATGAAGGGCGTGGGCACGTCGATGCCGAGCACCTCGCCCCACAGCTTCTTGATGAGCCCCTCGATGATGGTGAAGATGTCGTCCTGGGTGACGAAGCTCATCTCCACGTCGATCTGCGTGAACTCGGGCTGCCGGTCCAGCCGCAGGTCCTCGTCGCGGAAGCACTTGACGATCTGGAAGTAGCGGTCGAAGCCCGCCACCATGAAGAGCTGCTTGTAGAGCTGGGGGCTCTCGGCCAGGGCGTAGAACTTGCCCGGGTTGAGGCGGCTGGGGACGAGGAAGTTGCGCGCGCCGCCCGGCGTGTACTTGCCCATGAAGGGCGTTTCCAGCTCGAGGAAGCGGTTGTCCACCATGTACGAGCGCGTGAGGGCGTTCATCTTGGAACGCGTCATCAGCGACTGCTGCAGCGGCTTCCGGCGCAGATCCAGGAAGCGGTAGGCCAGGCGCTTCTCCTCGGCCGTGTCGATGCTGTCCTCGACGAGGAAGGGCGTGGGCTCGGAGCGGTTGAAGATGGTGAGGTCCGAGGCCTTGATCTCGATCTCACCCGTCTTGAGCTTGGGGTTCACCTGGGAGCCGCGCGAGGCGACCTTGCCCTTGATGCCGATGCAGTACTCGAGCCGGAGCTGCCCGGCCAGCTCGTGGGCCTCCTTGGCGATGTCCGGCTCGAAGACCACCTGGGTGAGGCCCTCGCGGTCACGCAGGTCGATGAAGACAGCGCCACCGTGGTCTCGCCTGTTCTGAACCCAGCCGAAGAGGACGACCTCCTCACCGATATTGGCCTTGGTGAGCTGGCCGCAGGTATGAGTACGCTTGACCTCGGTAATGAACGGGACCGCCATGACACCGCCTGCACAGAGGGGGGGTTGGAAGGGCGGCACCATAGAGAGCGTGGAAACGGTGCGTCAAGGAATCCGAGAAGGAACCCCCGTGCCGTGCGTGAAGCGCCCGCGCCCTGCTTCTGACCGCCCCGGAGGCCCGGGCGGCGGGCTCGGTGATGGCACTCGCGGCGGCCGGTGACTCGGCTGGCTTCTCGGACAGGGAGTATGGGTTGGACCTGGGCCTGGGACTCACCAGGACGGCCGCGACGAGACCCTCCGCCCCCGGCTTCAGGTGGCCACCGGACCCGTAGTAAGAAGACCAACATGGTCCGAAAGCTGACAGCCGCCGCCGCGCTCGCGACGCTGACCGTGTCGTGCGCGCCGCCAACCCAGACGCCCATGAAGGTGCGCGCACTCGTGCTCTCCAGCAATGGCGAGTACGCACCGACGGAAGTGGAGCTCAAGACGATCACCGACATCGTGGCCATGGAAGGCACGGTGCTGAAGGTCATCGGGAGCGCCCACATCCGGATGGACTCGCAGGATCCCGAGGCCAACGCGGCCCAGACGGATGAGGCGTACCTGCGCGCGGTGCTGAAGGACACGGGCCGTCCCGTCACCGCCAGCTTCAACACCGACACGGCGGGCGTGCTGTGGCCGGCGGACTTCCACACGTGGAACCTCGTCACCACGTACTACAACCTCGAGCGCGCCTGGGAGTACTTCACCACCATCGCCGAGGTGAAGCAGGCGGACCTGCCGCAGACGATGGCCTACTACTTCCCCAGTTTCGTCATCGCCGACGAGAGCGACGAGCCGGTGAAGGACAACGCCCTCTTCTTCTCGCCGGTGAAGGGCTTCCTGTTGCTGCCCTTCGAGAAAATCCAGAAGGCGCCGATGGCGCTCAACGCCTCGATCCTCACCCACGAGTACGCGCACCTGGTCTTCAACCGCCGGGTGTACGGGGGGCGCGGCGTCCCCGACCCCATCCGCTACTGGTCGCTGGATGGGAACACGCCGGGCCTCAACGTCATGAAGTCGTTGGACGAGGGACTGGCGGACTTCCATGCCTACGTGGCCTCGTGCCAGACGAGCTACGGCTGCAATACGCGCGTGCTGGCCACCTCCGAGGAGGGAGAGCTGGAGGCGAGTCGCGATCTGTCGAAGAACTGGTGCATGAGCAGGGAGCTGTACAGCCAGCTGTACGGCGGCGGTTTCAACAGCACGTTCCGCGGCCGCGAGTACCAGGTGGGCACCATCCTGGCGAGCGCGCTCTACAGGGCCTCCACGTCGGCGGCCGATCGCCAGGTGCTGGCGCGCGCGGTGGTGGCGGCCTACTCGGATTCGGATCCGCTCAAGCCGGGCCTGGCCCAGCTCGCCAGCGCGTCCCTGGACAACCAGGCGAAGTTCACGCTGGGGGTGGCCGCCCGCTCCATCGTCCGGCACATCCCGCGCGGCAACGTCACGTTGAAGAACGCGGTGTGCACCAACTTCGCCACCTACCTGCAGATCCCCATCGCCGAGATGACCGGTACTGACGAGGACTCCTGCCCGGAAAGCACCACCACCACCTCCGCCTGCCCGTCGATCTACACCCCATGAAGACCGCCATCCCGCACTCCTGGCTCCTTCCCTGTCTCCTGGGGGGACTGACACTCGCCACGCCCACGTTCGCCCAGGACGAGGACGCGCCCTACGCCTACCCGGACGAGGAGCGGTCCGAGCAGAACAACAGCGCGCGCCGGCAGCGCCTCCAGCAGGACGAGGACTCGCCGTACGCCTACCCGGATGAGGACAAGCCCGAGCGGGCGCAGGAGCGCCAGCGCCGCTTCGAGGAGGACACGGCCGAGGACTTCCGCCGGGCCGCCGAGGGCGACGAGGAGGAGAAGGGCTTCGAGCGGATGGCGCGCCTGGACGACCCGAACACGGGCGTGGCCTTCGAGGTGATCGGCGGCGCGATGTTGCTGAGCAGTCCGCGCGGGCAGTTGCTGGGCGACCTCCTGCCGGCGGTGGGCGGGCGCTTCACGTGGGAGTACGGGCGGCTGTTGGGCTCGGAGGCGCTGCGCGAGGCGCTCTGGTTCGACGTGCGCTACACGTACGCCGGGGTGCGCGAGGGCACGGCGCTGATCGTCGGAGACACGAAGCTGCACTACGCGACGATCGCGCCGGCCTACGAGCTGACGTTCGGCGAGTCCTCGGACTACGGCGCCTACGCGCAGGTGGGCGGAGGCTTCGCGTACGAGATGACGACGGTAGAGATCGGCGGCAAGGTGACGCCGATGGACGGCATGAAGCTGCTCATCCAGTACGGGGTGGGCCTGCGGGGCCGGACGAAGCTGTCGATGGAGTCCAACGTGCGGTTGGCGTGGCGCGTGGAGCTGATGCGCTTCCGGCGCGGCTACCAGGACGACACGTTCGTGGGCGCCAGCCTCGGCACCGCGTTCTAAAATCGTGACCGGCTTTGGGCCTGCTCGTCGTCATCCTTCCAAACCAGCGGCCAGGGGGCACGGAGAGGTAGCCCCTCACTCGCTCTGCTTGAGCTCGAGCTTCTCCCGAGAAGATCTTCCCCAACCGCTCCATGCCCTTGTACCCGAGCTGCTGCGCGGCCTGCGTCAGCTCGTCGCGCTTCTGGGTGTTGCCCGCGTAGTGGTAGGCGATGGCGAGGTTGGCGGCGATGACGGGATCCTTCTTGTCCAGCGCGTAGCCCTGCTCGCCGAGGGCGACGGCCTCGTCGATGAGGCCCAGCTTGATCGCCACCACCGTCATGCTCGAGTAGGTTTGGGCGTAGGACGGGTCGACGGCGAGCGCCTGCTGGTAGGTGGCCATGGCCTTGTCGTACTGCTCGCGCAGGCGGTAGAGCCGCCCCTGGCCGGTGATGGCCTCGATGCGGCGGGGATTGAGCTCCAGCGCCTTCGCGTAGGCCGTCTCGGCCTCGTCCAGCTTGTTCTGGTCCAGCAGGGCATGGCCGAGGATGGTCCAGGCCACCTCGTCGCGCGGCGCGTCCTGCAGGTGCGCGCGAAGACGGGTCACCGCCTCCTCCACCTGGCCGCTCGTGTACAGCGCCGAGATCTCGCTCAGCCGTTGCTCCGGGGACTTGCCGGGGCAGGAGTCACACGCGGCAAGCAGGAAGACACAGGCCAGGACCAGCAAGCGCTCAGCGGACATGACGGACTCGGAGGAACGAGAGACGGGAATGGGCGGGGACTATCGCGCCGGGGTGTGGTTCCACACAATGCAAGGGCTGGCCCCGAGGACAAGGAAGCTGTCGGCCATGTGCCATCCGCACCCGCGGGCTGGGAAAAGATTTCACCCTCGCGGGAGATCCCTCCACCCCGCGCCCCCACCCCCGGCCCGCAACCCCGCGAATCCACGAGGCCCGGCGCTGGCACGCGCGCTGCTTTGAGCCGGAGCAGGAAGGTGACTGGTTGGGGGAGGCGGGGAAATGAAGGAAGTGGCGAAGCGACACCTGGATCCGGTCTGTGGCAAGCACCTGGAGGCGCCCGAGGGCCGTCCCTCCACGGAGTACAAGAAGCGCCGGTATTTCTTCTGCTCGGAGCGGTGCCGCACGGCGTTCCAGCAGCGGGCGGAGCGCTTCCGGATGAACGACCTGGCGCGAGCCGGCGCGTTGCTGACGCCGGGCCGGGTGCGCTGGGGCATCGCCTGAGCCGTCAGGCCGCGATGCGCAGATCCTTGAGCTTGAGCGACAGCCGCCGCTGACCGCGGAAGGTGTCGAAGCTGGCCTGGAAGGCCAGGTCCACCGGGCCCTCGGTGAGCGCCAGCCGGTCCGCCATGCCGAAGCCGATGGCATCCACGGCGGGCGCGTCCACCAGGGCCAGCTTGAGGTGGCCGGCGCCTCCGGACTTGTGCGGGAGCACTCGCGGGCGGGCCACCTGGTGGCGCAGCACGAGCACGGGCTCGGGATTGCCCTGACCGAAGGGCCCCAGCTTCTGCAGCGCCTCCACGGCGCGCTCGTCCAGCTCCTTCACGCCCACCACCGCGTCCACCTTGCAGCGGGGGATGAGGTCCTCGGGCGTCAGCCGCTGCCGGGCAATGCGCTCGAAGGACTCGCGCAGGGCGGGCAGGTGCTGCGCCTCGATGGTGAGGCCGGCGGCGTGCTTGTGCCCACCGAAGCGGGCGAGCAGATCCGAGCAGCCGCTGAGCGCGTCATAGAGGTGGAAGCCCTCGATGCTGCGCGCCGAGCCCTTCCCCACCCCGTCCTTCACGCCGACGATCACCGTGGGACGGTGGAAGCGCTCCACCACGCGCGAGGCGACGATGCCGATGACTCCCGGGTGCCAGCCATCCGCGTAGAGGACGAAACCGCGCGTGTGCTCGGCCCGCTCCTGCGCCTGGGCGAGCGCCTCGGTGAGGATGCTGCTTTCGATGCCCTGCCGCTCGGCGTTGGCCCGGTCCAGCACCTGCGCCAGCGAGCGCGCCGCGTCGAGTGACTCGGAGCACAGGAGCTGCAGGCCCAGCGAGGCGTCATGGAGCCGGCCGGCGGCGTTGATGCGGGGCCCGAGTCGGTAGCCCACCTGCCCGGCGGTGACGGGGCTGTCCGCCTCCAGGCCGGCGACCTCCTTGAGGGCGCGCACGCCGAAGCGGCGGCCCGCGGACAGCTCCTGGAGACCGTGGTGGACGAGGATGCGGTTGGCGCCGGTGAGCGGCACCACGTCCGCCACGGTGGCCATGGCCACCAGGTCCATCAGCGCCTTGAGGTTGGGCTCCTTGCGGGTGGCGAACCAGCCGTCCTCGCGCAGCTTCTTGCGCAGGCCCATGCAGAGGTTGAAGGCCACGCCCGCGGCGCACAGGTGCTTGGTGGGGTACTCGCAGCCGGGCTGGTGCGGGTTGAGCACCGCCACGGCCGGAGGCAACGTGGCCGGCACCGTGTGGTGATCCACCACCACCACATCCAGGCCCAGGTCCCGAGCCCGGGAGATCTCCGCCACGGAGGTGATGCCGCAGTCGAGCGTCACCAGCACCCGGGTGCCGTCCGAGGCGATCTTCTCCACCGCCTGGAGGTTGAGGCCGTAGCCCTCGTCCATCCGGTGGGGGATGTAGGTGGCCGGCCGCGCGCCCAGCTCCCGGAGGAACAGGGCCATCAACGAGGTGGAGCACACGCCGTCCACGTCATAGTCGCCGTAGAGGGTGATGTGCTCCTTCTCGCGGATGGCGCGGAAGAGCCGCTCCACGGCGGCGACCATGCCCTTCATCCGGAACGGGTCGGGCAGATCGGCGAGCTTGTCGGACAGGAAGGCCGAGGCGGCCTCGGGGGTACGCAGGCCCCGGTGCACGAGCACGCGCGCGGAGAGCGGATGCAACCCGAGCTCAGCGGCCAGCGCTGCTGCGTGCTCCTGGGGTACCTCCGGCATCATCCAACGCACGTTCGCCTACCCTCCTGGGATGCCCCGCGGGGGGCTCCGGGCCACAACACCCACAGTCTACTTTGGAAGTCTGTCAGAGGAAACCCGACCTGCCTCTCGTTCCCCTCTCCACACAGCGGACGAGCGGACGAGCGCTCCTGGGATGCCCTCCCGGCGCAGGCGTCGCGCGGGATGAACAGCTTGCGATGCACGACAGTGAACAAGGAGGGCTGCATGGCACGCAGGGGCATCCGGTTGGCGGCGCTGGCGCTGGGGTTGGGGGTGGCGGGTACCGCGATGGCGCAGGACAGGCAAGGAGATGTGAACGTCTTCGTGGACGGAGGCGTGGGCGGGTACACGGGCGACCTGGGCGAGCTGTCGGCGACGGGGCCCACCTGGGGTGTCACCCTCAACCTGCAGCCCTACAAGATGCTGGGCTTCGAGGTGGGGTACGACGGCTCGAAGAACGACGTGACGGACGACCGCTTCCGCGCCGCCGAGGCCCCCTCGTTCATCCGCCACGGTGCGACCACCCTGCTCAAGGTGTCGCCGCCCTTCGAGAAGGTGCGCCCCTTCGTGGGCGCGGGGCTGGGCGTCTCCTACGTATACGTGCGGGGCGCAGGCGCCGGGGACAGGTACAGCTCGGACCTGATGCAGGAGGTGCCGCTGGCGGCGGGCCTCGAGTTCAACTCCGGGGCGCTGACGGCGGGCATCCGCGGCACATGGCGGGTGCTGGTGGACGACAACTTCGCCGACGGAGCGGTGCCGGGGGATGCGAGCGGCGCGCTGGTGGACGGCACCCTCACGGTGGGTGGCCGCTTCTGACGCGGTGCCCCTGAAACGCCGAAGGCCCTCGTCCCCGCGACATCGCGGAGCACGAGGGCCTTGGCGTTCGTCCTGCCCTGCCTGACTCAGGCCGTCTTCGGCTCGTCCAGGTTGGTCTTCTGGCGGGCCTGGCGGGCGGCCTCGCGCTCATCCAGCCAGATGGTGAGCGGGCTGGCGATGTAGATGGTCGAGTACGTGCCCACGATGATGCCCACGAGCATCGCCCAGGCGAAGTCGCGGATCTCTCCCACGCCGAAGATGAGCAGGCCGATGAGGGAGAGGGCCGTGGTGCCGGAGGTGAGGATGGTGCGGCCCAGGGTGTCGTTGATGGCGATGTTGATCACCTCGGCGAACGGCTTGCCCTTGAACTTGGCCATGTCCTCGCGGATGCGGTCGTAGATGACGATGGTGTCGTTGACCGAGTAGCCGACGATGGTGAGCAGCGCGGCGATGGCGGTGAGGCCGAACTCGGCGCGGCTGAACAGGTAGAAGCCGGCCACCATCACCACGTCGTGGAGCATGGCGAGCAGCGCGCCCGGGCCGAACTTGAAGTCGAACCGGAACGCCACGTAGATGAGGATGGCCATCATCGAGTACAGCAGCGCGGCGACGCCGCGGTTGCGCAGCTGCTTGCCGACCTGCGGACCCACGTACTCCACGCGGCGCATCTCGAAGTCCGGCTCGCCCTGCACGCCCGCCGTCAGCGCGGCGCGGATGCGGTCCGCCATGCCGCTGGCGACGACCTGGTAGTCGAAGCCGCCGGCCTGCGCCGCGCCCAGCTCGCGCACCTCCTCCACACCCGTGCCCGTGGCCTCCACCGCCTTGCTGATCTGCTCGGCGGGGAGCGCCTGCTCGGAGCGCAGGTTGATGATGCCGTTGGCCAGGTCCGGGTAGATGCTCTTCATCGGCCCCAGCGCCTGGAGGGACTCCTTGGCCTTGGCCGCGCTCTCCTCGGTGAGCTGGGTGACGCCGCCCAGCCGCAGGAGGAACGAGTTCTCGTCCGCCGCGCCGATGCTCTGCACCGACACGTCGGGCAGCCCGCCCGCCTCGGCGCGCTTGCGCACCTCCGCGGCGCTGGTGGGCTTGTTGAACTGCACCTCCACCACCGTACCGCCGGCGAAGTCCACCCCGAAGTTGAAGCCCCACGTGGCGATGCCCACCAGGATGATCAGGTTGAGCACCGTGGAGATGAAGATCGCGGGCTTGCGCTTGCTAATGAAGTCGATGTTCGTCTTGTTCTTGAGGATTTGCATCTGCTGTTCCCCGGGGCCTTCTAGACGGACAGCGTCTGGGCGTTACGGCCTTGGACCAAGTAGTTCATGAAGACGCGCGTCACGAGGATGGACGTGAAGAGCGAGGCCAGCAGACCGATGATCATCGTGGTGGCGAAGCCGCGCACCGGGCCCGTCCCCGTGAAGAAGAGGATGAAGCCGGCGATGAGCGCGGTGACGTGTGCATCGAAGATGGTCCAGAAGGCCCGGTCGTAGCCCTGCTCCACCGCGACGCGCACCGTCTTGCCATGGCCGAGCTCCTCGCGGATGCGCTCGTTGATGAGCACGTTGGCATCCACCGCGACGCCCAGGGTCAGCGCGAAGGCGGCGAGGCCCGGCAGGGTGAGCGTGGCGTTGAAGAGCGCCAGGCCGGCCAGCATGAGCAGGCCATTGAGCACCAGGGCCACGTCGGCGATGAGGCCGGCGATCTTGTAGTAGATGGCCATGAAGGCGATGACGAGCAGCAGGCCCACGATGGAGGCCAGGCTGCCCTTGCGGATGAGCTCGTCACCCAGCGAGGCGCCCACCTGGCGGATTTCACCGGTGGTCACCGGCGCCGGCAGCGCGCCCGCCTTGAGGGCCAGCGCCAGCGTCTGCGCGTCGGCCAGCCACACCTCGAGGGGACGGCCACCCGAGCGGCCCATGGTGATGCGCGCGCGGCCGCCACCGATGCGCTCGTTGATGCGCGGGGCGGACTGCACGTTGTCGTCCAGCACGATGGCCATGCGCCGGCCCGTGCCCTTCTCGGTGAGCAGCTCGAACTCGCGGGCACCGGCCGCGTCGAAGCTGATGTTCACCTCGGGCTCGTTGAGCTGGCTGATGTTGGCATCCGCGCCCGTCACGCTCTCGCCCGTGAGCGGCACTTCCTTCTCCACCAGGTAGGTGCGGTAGCTGTCGCACACGCCCTTGCGCGTCGCGCTGGGGATGCACTCGAGCAGCACCTGGCGGTCCGCCGGCGTCGTGGGCTGCACGTAGGCCAGCAGCGCCTCGCGGTTGGGGCCCATGAGCTGGGGGAAGCCCTCGGAGGTGTCCAGGGTGATGTTGCTGCCCTCCGGCGGCGGCGTGTTCGTGAAGGTCTGCCGGAAGAAGTCGGTGGTGTCGTCCACCATGCGGAACTCGAGCTGCGCGGTGGTGCCCACCAGCTCCTTGGCCCGCTCGGGATCATTGCGGCCCGGCAGGGAGATCTGGATGGCATCGGTGCCCAGCTTGCGCACGTCCACCTCGGCCACGCCCCACTTGTCGATGCGGCTGCGGATGATGAGCATCGCCTGATCCACGGACTCCTCGCGGAAGCGCGTCACCTGGCCCTCGTCCGGGGTGAGCACCAGCGTCGGCCCGTTGCGCGACACCTTGACGAAATCGGTGAAGGTGGCGAGCACCTCCTTCTCGATGGCGTCCATGGTCTTCGGGTCCGCGGCCGTCAGCGAGAGCTGCAGCGCCTCGGGATCCGTGTTCACGGACACCTGGCCGAGCTGCTTCTCGTTGATGTAGCGGGCGATCACATCACCCCGGCGCTCGGTCCGCTTCTGCAGCGCCGTCTTGGTGTCCACCCGCATCACCATGTGGATGCCGCCCTGCAGGTCCAGCCCCAGGTTGATGCGGTACTTGGCGGGGGGAGCCCACGCGGGCATCCTCTCCTCGAGCAGGGCCAGGTTGTTGCGCTGGCTCCTCTCGAGGACGAACAGCGAATAATAGGAGGGGATGAGGAGCCACACGGTCAGCAGCGTCACGCCGATGACCAGGCCCAGCCTCCAGTACCAGCCGCGATCCATTACTTCTCCTCCTTCTTATCTTCGGTCTTGGCGGCCGGAGCCGTCTCGCCCGGCACCACGTACCGGCCCGCCACGGAAGTCTTGAGCACGCGGATGCGCACCCCGTTGGAGACCTCGAGCGTCACTTCGCGCTCGGCCACCAGGTAGATGCGCCCGATCATCCCGCCCTGGGTGATGACCTCATCGCCCTTCTTCAGCCCGGCGACCAGCTCGCGGTGCGCCTTGAGCTGCTTCTGCTGCGGCCGGATCATCATGAAGTACATGATCGCGAACAGGCCGATGATGAAGACGATGTTCATCGCACCGCTGGGGCCGCCCGCCGCCTGGGCCAGGATCAGAAAGCTGTTAGCCACAAACCGCCTCGTCGATTGGAGAGGGTTCCGCCCACGCCGCCGTCCACCACTGGACAACGGACAAACCGGAAAGGGGGGCCTCTTAGCAGCAGGCGCGCACCCCGGGCAAGTGAACGGCGAGGAAGCCCCGGCCTTTCCGTACCGCGTCAGGCCCGTTTGCCCCCCCTCCGGACCCCAGGAACCGGCCGTCTGGATGGCCGCCGGGGTGTACCGCCAACGCCTACTTCGAGCGGGTGCGCTCGGCCTCCTGGGCCCGGGCCTTGTCCCGGAAGTCCCGGGCGAAGGCGGTGTAGCGGTCCTCGGCGATGGCCCGGCGCACCTCCTTCATGAGGTTGAGGAAGTAGTGGAGGTTGTGGAGGGTGTTGAGCCGCATGGCGAGGATTTCGCCCGCCACGAAGAGGTGGCGCAGGTAGGCGCGGCTGAAGTTGCGGCAGGTGTAGCAGGAGCAGGCGGGGTCCGCGGGCCGGGGATCCTTGGCGTAGGTGGCGTTGCGGATGACGACCTTGCCCTCGGAGGTGAAGAGCAGGCCGTTGCGCGCGCAGCGGGTGGGTAGCACGCAGTCGAACATGTCCACCCCGTGCTCCACGCAGGTGACCAGGTCCACGGGCGTGCCCACGCCCATGAGGTAGCGCGGCTTGTCCCGGGGGAGCAGCGGAGCGGAGAAGGCCACCCCCTCGTGCATGGCCTCGGGCGTCTCCCCCACGGAGAAGCCGCCGAGCGCGTAGCCGGGCAGGTCCACCGCGCACACCTCCTCGGCGTGGGCCTTGCGCAGGTCCTTGTTCAGGCCGCCCTGGACGATGCCGAAGAGCGAGGAGCGCTCGCGGCTCCAGGCCTTCACGCACCGCTGCAGCCAGCGCGTGGTGCGCGCCAGGGACTTCTCCATGTAGGCGCGGTCCTCGGTGGAGGGCGGGCACTCGTCGAAGGCCATGATGATGTCGGCCCCGAGCGTCTCTTGAATCTCGATGGAGCGCTCGGGCGTCAGCATGATGTGGCGCCCGTCCAGGTGCGACTGGAAGGCCGCACCCTCCTCGGTGATCTTGCGCTTCTCCGCGAGGCTGAAGACCTGGAAGCCGCCGCTGTCGGTGAGCATGGGCCGGTCCCAGGAGACGAAGCGGTGCAGGCCGCCCATCTCCCCCACCAGGTCGTCTCCGGGGCGGAGCATCAGGTGGTAGGTGTTGCCGAGGATGATCTGCGCATCCAGCGTGAGCAGATCATCCGGGCCCACCCCCTTGACGCTGCCCACGGTGCCCACGGGCATGAAGATGGGCGTCTCCACCATGCCATGGGGGGTGTGCAGCCGCCCCCGGCGAGCACGCGAGCCCGAGGCATCCTCGTGCAGCAACTCGTAACGCACCAGACTCGGTGGGACCCGGGTGTCACCCTTCTCCTTGCGCGGCTCTCCCATTGCGTCGTGTCTCCTACTCCGTCACCAACATCGCGTCGCCGTACGAGAAGAACCGGTAGCCGGCGGCGACCGCCTCCCGGTAGGCCGCCAGGGTCTGCTCCCGGCCGAGCAGCGCGCTCACCAGCACCACCAGCGTGGAGCGCGGGAGGTGGAAGTTGGTGAGCAGCACGTCCACCTGCCGGAAGCGGAAGCCGGGGCGGATGAAGAGCGTCGTCTCGCCGGGCCCGGCGCGCAGGGCGCCCGAGTCCGGGTCCGTGGCCGATTCGAGGGTGCGCACCACGGTGGTGCCCACCGCCACCACGCGGCGGCCCTCGGCCTTGGCGGCATTCACCGCCCGGGCGGTGGCCTCGGGGACGAAGTAGCGCTCCGGGTGCATGTGGTGCTTCTCGAGGTTCTCCTCCCGGACGGGGAGGAAGGTGCCGGGCCCCACGTCGAGCGTCACCTCGACGCGGTGGATGCCCCGGGCGGCCAGGGCCGCGAAGGTGGCCTCGGTGAAGTGCAGCCCCGCGGTGGGGGCGGCCACCGCGCCCGAGGCCCGCGCGTACACCGTCTGGTAGCGCTCGGCGTCGGCGGCCTCGGGGGCCCGGGTGATGTAGGGCGGCAGCGGCAGGCGGCCAGCCTTCTCCAGGGCCTCGGCGAGCGAGGTGCCCGGCGCGGCGAGGAAGCGCACCCGGTACTCCCCTCCTCCGAGCGCCTCCAGCACCTCGGCCTCGAGGCCCTCGGGGAAGGACAGCCGGGCGCCGGGCTTGAGGCCCTTGGAGGCCTGGCCGAGGCAGATCCACTCGAGCGCCTCGGTGGCGCCGCTGAGGGCCTGCGAGGTGAGCGTGGAGGCCGCCGGACGGACGACGAGCAGTTCCACCCGGCCGCCGGTTCCGCTCTTGCTCCCGAGCAGGCGGGCGGGGATGACGCGGGCGTCGTTGACGACGAGGAGGTCGCCCTCGCGCAGCAGCTCCGACAGGCCGGAGAAGTGGCGGTGGGCGCGGGTACCCGAGGAGCGGCTCACCACCAGGAGGCGGGAGGCATCGCGGGACGCGAGGGGCGCCTGGGCGATCTGCGCCTCGGGGAGCTCGAAGTCGTAGTCGGAGAGCAGGGAGGACACGGGAGGAGGCGCTTGTAACAGCCTGGGCGCCCCGACGAAACGGGATGTGTCAGTAGAGCTGCTGGAGCTCGGTCCCCGGGTAGTAGTGCAGGAGGATGTCGCGGTAGGTGAGGCCCTCGTCGGCGAGCGCCTTGGCGCCCCACTGGCAGAAGCCGGCGCCGTGGCCGTAGCCGCGGCCGATGAAGTGCCAGGAGCCGCCGGTGCGCTCAACGTCGAACTCCAGGCTCTTGAGCTTCGTGTAGCCGAGCTTGCGCCGGAATGTCACCCCATCGAGCGAGGCGCCTCCGGAAGTGGCCACCCGGTTCACCCGCTCGGTGGAGGTGCGGGAGGTGACGCGGAAGCCCTCGGTGGACTGGCCGAGGGCGGCCTGTAGCTCCGAGTCGGAGACGGTGGCGCTCCAGCGGCTGGCGGGCAGGCTGCCGCACGGACAGTCCACGGCCCGCAGGTAGGGGAGATTGCGCTGGAGGGCATCCTGGCCGGACTCGGTGCGGCCGCCGCAGGAGGCGTGGAAGTAGGCCTCGATGGGGGCGAGCTCGTAGGTGAGCACCTCGCCGCGGGTGGCCTCGACGGCGGCGAGGGAGCGCGGGTCCTCGCGATTGACGCCGCCGTAGACCTGGTGGAGCACGCTGCTGCCCATGTGGAAGGGGGCGCCGTAGGTCTCCAGCTTCTTCTGGAGGGCGTAGGTACGGGCGGCCACGGCCTGGGCCTTGAGGGCCTCTGGGGGGAAGGAGACGGGCATCTCGCTGCCGAGCACGGCGGCGAGGTAGTCCTCGAGGGGGATGACGTTGATGAGCTGGAGGCCGTCCTTGTAGAGGCGCACGACGACATCGCCGCGGACCTGCATGTCACCGGCGCGCAGGGGCGAGGAGCCGGGCACGCCGGCGTCCCGGGCCTCCAGGCCGGCGCGGAAGCGGACCGCATTGCCCATGACGGGGGCGCCGTTGAGCTCCAGGCGGGAGCCGCGGCGGCGCACGACGGCGCTGTCCTGATTGAGCGGGGTGAAGCGGGCGTCCTCGGTATCGGAGCCGAAGGACAGGCCCTTGCCGCTCACCCGCACCTGGCCCTGGGAGTCGCTCATGGAGATGCGCATGGTCTCCACGGCGAGGGCGTGGAGGGGCGAGAGCAGGAGCAGGAGGAGTGCAACAGGACGCAACATGCGGCAAGTGTAGGGGGTGGTGCTCGTGGCTCAAGAAATCAGCCGGGGGATGACGGAGAATGCCGCCCCCGTGTCCCCTGCCCCCGACGCTTCCCGTCTTTCCACCGCCGAGCTCGTCGCGGCGCTGCGAGCGCTGCCGTATCGCCCGTCCGCCTTTCTCATGACGCGGCTGGTCCAGGGCCGTTCGCTGAAGGAGAGCGCGGCCTTCTACGGCATCACGCCGGAGGCCTTCCGCGTGCACCTGCTGCGTGCGGGGCTGGCGCTGACCGCCGCGGCGGCCCTGCCCTCCCGGGAGCCGGAGAGCGACGTGGAGGAGGACGTCTGGGCGCGAGGGTTGACCGAGGCATTGGAGCGCGAGACGTCGGCGGTGCCTCCGGCGTTGGCGGAGACGGTGGAGGTGTGCCGGAGGCTGCGAGCGTTGGGGCCGGAGGTGGCGAAGGCGTTCGAGGAGGCCGAGCGCGAGCAGGAAGAGTCACCGACGGGGCAGCGGGAGGAGTGGCTGAGACGGCTGGCGGTGCTGGTGCTGGTGGGGCTGACGGCGTTCCTGTACTGCAACCGCCCCGAGGAGACGCCGGAGCGGCGTGTCCAACCGCGGTCCATGGAGCGCTGAGGCCCTGGACGGAGGGGGTGGTGACGCATAAGGGAGGGGCATGCGCATAGCCACCCTTGCCCTGCTCACTCTGGCCCTCGTGGGATGTCCCAAGCAGGTGGACACCCGGGTGGCCGGCTCGGACGATGACCAGCTCACCACCTACGAGGCGCGGCTCGAGGAGCTGCTGACGCGGGGCGCGGGGGAAGAGCTGTCCTGTTCGGAGCAGTGCACCCTGTCCACGCAGACGTGCGACGTAGCGGAGGGCCTGTGCGCGGTGGTGGAGCGCCATCCGGATCGGATGGATCTGCCGCGGCGATGCGCCCGGGCGAGGGAGTCGTGCGCGGAGAAGACGGACGGCTGCACGCGCTGCCGGAACCGCTGAATCCACCTGCCCGGAACCGCCTGTTCCCCTCCCGGCCCCCTCTCCCCTCTCCCCTCGGGAGAGGGACGGGGTGAGGGTGCCACGAATCCCGGGTTGGCCCCGTGGAGTCGAGCCTCGGGCCACCGGATTACCCGTGGGCCCCGGACCTCCCGTACGATGGAAGGGCCCATCCAGGAGCCCTCATGTCCCGCCGTCTGTCCGTGCTGTTGCTGTCGACCTGGCTCATCACGCCGAACCTCGCGCTCGCGGGGGAACTGACCCCCGAGCAACTCGCGCGCATCCGCCGGGCCGAGAAGGCGGCGGTGGACAAGGTGAACGCGGCGCACGGAAACAAGAAGTCCTCCGAGCTGAGCGCGGCCGAGCGGCGGGAGATGATCCGGGAGCAGCAGGAGGCCGTGCAGAAAGTGATGGACGAGCACGGGGTCACGGCGAAGGACTACGCGCGCCAATCAGCCCGGATGGGACCGAAGCAGAACGAGCAGGTAGCGGCCGCGGAGAAGGCGCTGGAGGAGAAGGAGAAGGCAGCGGCGAAGTCCCCGCGGGACAAGGAGCCGGGGGAGATCCAGATCCAGCAGGGGATCAACGAGGAGAACCCGGTGATGCTGGAGGAGCAGGAAGGCGCGGCGCCGGTGGTGGAGCACGGCCTTCCGGTGGGAGAGGAGCAAGCCCCGCCCGTGGAGGAGTGAGCGCCCTGCCCTACCCCCAACGCCGGGCCTGCCACACGGAGTCGTAGGGGCAGGAGCAGTCGGTCTGCTCGGGCTCGGGGTAGGCGTAGCGCTCGCCCTTGTAGTTGCGGAAGACGGTCTCGTGCTCGCCGCGCTCCAGGACGTAGTCGGGCTGGAGCGTCACCTTGCCGCCGCCGCCGGGGAGGTCCACGGCGAGGTGGGGAACGGCGAGCCCGGTGGTGTAGCCGCGGAGCTGCTGAAGGATCTCCATGCCCTTGGAGATGGGGGTGCGCAGGTGCTCGCAACCCTGGGCCACGTCCATCTGGTGGAGGTAGTAGGGGCGGACGCGGATGCGCAGCAGGGCGTGGGAGAAGCTCCCGGATGATGCGGGCATCCGAGTTGAGCTGCCGCATGAGGACGGCCTGGTTCTCCACGGGGACGCCGTGGTCCACGAGCCGCTCGCAGGCCTCGCGGGCCTCGGGGGTCACTTCCTTCGGGTGGTTGAAGTGGGTGACGACGTAGATGGGGGCGTAGCGGCGCAGGAGCCGGGCCAGCGAGTCGGTGACGCGCATGGGCAGGCACACGGGCACGCGGGTGCCGATGCGCACCATCTCCACGTGGGGAATCTCGTGGAGGGGGGCGAGCAGCTCCTCCAGCCGCTCCTCGGAGAGGAGGAAGGGATCTCCGCCGGAGATGAGGACATCGCGCACCTCGGGGTGGCGGCGGATGTACTCGAGGCCGCGGCGCATCTGCTCCTTGGTGAGCTCGGCCTCGCCGCCCTTGGTGATGCGGCGGCGGGTGCAGTGGCGGCAGTAGACGGAGCAGGTGTCGAGCGCGAGGAAGAGGACGCGGTCCGGGTACTTGTGGACGATGGCCTCTTCGGGCCGGGTCTTGTCCTCGCCGAGGGGGTCCGCGAGCTCACCGGGGCGGATGCGGGCCTCGGCGCGCACGGGGATGGACTGCATCCGGATGGGGCAGAACGGATGGTCCCGGTCGATGAGCGACAGGTAGTACGGGCTGATGCCGATGCGGAACAGCTCGGAGGTCTCCTGCACGCCGGCGCGCTCGTCGGGGGTGAGGAGGACGTACTTCTCGAGCTGCGCGAGGCTGCGCACGGCGTGGCGCTGATGCCAGCGCCAGTCGGACCACTCGGCGTCGGTGGCGTCGGGAAAAAGGGAACGGCGCCCGGCCTCGGAGGCCGGACGCGCGGGAGCGCCCTTGGAGGGCGGCACTGGGGGGAGCATTACGCCGCCTTGGCCTGATCACGCCACCACTGCTGACCGGACTCGGGCAGCGTGTAGATCGGGTCGAAGTACTCGTACTTGCGCGAGAGGGCGTCGGGGTCATTGCCCTCGATGCCGGTGCGGTAGTTCTTGGTCCAGTAGGAGATGCCGCGCTCGTGGTCGTACTCGGAGATCTGGTGGATCCACCGCTTCCCGACGAAGGGCACGTCGCAGACGATGCGCGGGGTGGCGAAGCCGGGCATGTACCCCATGATGTCGTGCTGGAGCTTCTGGGCCTCGGCCACGCTGAGCCGCCAGTGCTCCGAGTTGGGGATCATGTCGCACATGTAGAAGTAGTACGGGAGGATCTTCGCGTGATCGAGCAGGGTGAAGCACAGCTCGAGGAGATCCTTGGGGGTGCTGTTGACGCCGCGCAGGAGGACGCCCTGGTTGCGCACGTCGCGGAAGCCCATGTCGAGCAGCTTGCGGACGGCCTTGCCGACGAGCGGGGTGAGCTGACGGGCGTTGTTGACGTGGGTGTGGAGCGCGAGGTCCACGCCGCGCTCATTGGCCTTCTTGGCGAGCCGCTCCAGCCCCTGGAGGACGGAGTCCTGGAGGAAGTGCTGGGGGATGGCCATGAGGCCCTTGGAGGCCAGGCGGATGTCGCGGATGTTGGGGATGTCGAGCAGGGCGCTGACGAAGGGCTCGAGGGCCTGGATGGGGAGGTTGGCGATGTCCCCGCCGCTGACGACCACATCGCGGACGGTGGGCGTCCGGCGCAGGTAGTCGAGCATCTGCTCGTAGCGCTCCTTCTGGCCGATGTTGAAGCGGTGCTTCTGGACCTGGGGAACGTCGTTGCCCACGAGGTCCATGCGGGTGCAGTGGCCGCAGTACTGGGGGCAGGTGGGGAGCATCTCCGCCAGCACCTTGGTGGGGTAGCGGTGGGTGAGCCCTTCCACGGCCCACATGTCGGCCTCGTGGAGGCTGTCGCGGCTGGCCTTGGGGTGGTTGGGCCACTCGGGGTGCCGGTCGTCGAAGGCGGGCAGCATGTAACGGCGGACCGGGTCGTTCCACAGGTCCGTCTCGTCCATGGTGTTGAGCATCTGGGGCGGGACGAGGATGGACATCGTCGCCCGCTCCTGCTGGTCGCGCTCCATGCTGGCCAGGAGGTCATCCGGCAGGAAGTGGCCGAGGGCGGCCTTGAGCTCCTTGAGGTTCTTGACGGTGTTCTTGCGCTGCCAGACGGAGCTTCTCCCACTCGGCCTGGGTGACGGCCTTGTAGCCGGGGAGGCGACGCCAGTCGGGCTCCACGAATTCACGGCGGAGCGGATAGGAGAAAGGCTGCTCTGCGGGTCCGGCCGAGGCGGCCTTGCCGCGGATGGGCGTCGTGGTCATGGCGATCCACCTTGAAAGGGAACCGGGGCCCGGAAGCCGGAAGCCCGGATGGAGGTCCCTCTTTACCCAACATTGGAAAGAGGGCAACGAATGCGTGACTACTCGAGGGGGATGTTGATGAGCTTGGCCACATCCCCCTCGGAGATGGTGACCTTCTGGGGCTTGCTCTGCTTGCCGCCGAGCTTGAAGACGACAGTGCGGCTGCCCACCGGGAGGAGCAGCGGATTGCCGAGCGCCACGGGGGTCTGCCGGCCGGTGTTCTTGCCGTCCACCCAGATCTGGGCACCCGGAGGACGGGAGCTGCAGGCGAGCTTGCCCTTGGCCACCGAGCGGGAAGAAGACCGGGTGCTCTTCTCCTGGGAGGACGGCCTGGAGACGGTGCGCTCGGGGGCGGGGGCGGGCTCCTCCTTCTCGAGCTCGAAGGGCACCTCCACCTCCGTGTCGCCCTCGGAGCGGAACTTACCGGAGAACCGCTTGTAGCCGGCGCGCGTGACGGTGAAGGCGTAGGTCTTCCCGATGGTGAGGTTGGCGAGCTTCGCATCGGGCGTCTTACCCACGCGCTTGCCGGCCACCTCGATCTCCGCGCCGGAATCCCCCACGAACACGGCCTCGAAGGTGGTCGGCTTGGGCGGCTCGACGGCCGCGGGCCGGGTGTCCGTCCCCTGCTCCGGAGTGGAGCCGGTGGCGGACGCGGTCTGGGGAGCGTTCTGCTCGGACGGGGAACCGGATGGCGGTTCCTCCTGGGTGCCAGTTCCCGTACCGGTCCCCGTGGCGCTGGCGACCTGGGGATCGTTGGCCGCTGGCGTGCCGGTCTCATCGGGTGGAGGCTCGGCCTCCAGCCTCACGGTCAACACCTGGGCGCGCTGGCCCTTGGTGACGGTGACCATCTGCTCCGAGCGCAGATGGCCTGGGGCGGTGGCGGTCAGCTTGTGAGCGCCCTCGAGCAACTCGATGACCTGGTTCTGGGCGACCAACTTCCCGTCGATCCGGACCTCCGCGCCCTGGGCGGGCTGGACGGAGATCATCACGCTGCCAGTGTTGGGTCCGGAGAACACCACGGCGCCCAGGATCGCGAGCACGAACAGCACGGCCCCCGCGGCGATGCCGATGATGGCCTTGGAAGGCAGCTTCTTGCCGCCCGGGGCCGCGGCGGCACGCGGAGCCTTCTTCTGGGGCGTGGGCTTCGACTTCTGGGGAGCGGGCTCCTCTGCCTCCTGTGGGAGGGTGATGGGGCCGGTCGTCTCCACTTCCTGGGGATCGTCCACCTCACCAGGAGAGTGCTGCTCTCCGTACTCGTCCGAAGCCTCTTCCTCGGACAGGTGCTGCTCGTCCTCGTGATGGGAGGAGTCCTGCTCCTGCTCCAGGGTCAGCCGCCTGCGATGGCCGGTGGGCATCGGGCTGAGCATGGTGCTCCCCGATTCGACCTGCCCGACGCGGGTGGCATTGGACTCCTGGGGCTCGGGGCGCGCCGTGGGAGCGGGTCCGACGACGGTAGCGCCCGCGTAGCCCTCCCCTTCTTCGTCGCCGATGACGACCTGCTGCCTGCCGCCACGGCCTCTGTCGCGAGCAGAAGGGGCCGGGGCGTCATCCTCGGGGGGGTAGCTCGTCTCACCCGTCAGGGTGTCGTCGACCAGCACGCTCGACGAGGACCCGGAGCTGGAGGAATCCGGCCGTGGGACCACCAGGGACGGGTCGAAGATCTGCGTCTTGTCGCCCGCGCCATCGAGCTCCGCCAGCTCGTCCTCGGAGGGGGGAGGCACGTAACCGCTGCTCACCGCGGGCTGGGCCGGCGCCGTGGGAGCGCGGCCAGTCAAGGGCATCGCGGGGAGGGACTGTTGCCGGCGCGGCGCGCGGGACAGTTCTCCGGTGACGCCGGTGGTCTCGATCTGCTCCGGGCGCTCGACGGAGGCGTAGCGCTCCATCTTCTCGGCCTCGCGAACGATGTCCTCCGCGAAGGCCTCCTTCATGTAGGCCGAGAGATGTTTGGACGAGTAGATGGCATCGCCGGCCAGGAGGAAGCGCATCAGATCCTCCTGGAGATCCGAGGCCCACTGGTAGCGATCCTCCGCATCACGGGCGAGGCCCTTCATCAGGACCTTCTCGAGCCCCGCCGGGATGTTGGGGTTGAACTGCCGCGGCATGGGCACGTCGGCGTTGCGAACCTTCTCCAGGGTGGAGAAGTCCGACTCACCGACGAAGAGCCGCTCGCCCGTCAACATCTCGTAGAGGATGACGCCCACGGCGAAGACATCGCTGCGGCGATCGATGGGCAGGCCGCGGACCTGCTCCGGGCTCATGTAGCCGAACTTGCCCTTGAGGATGCCGGCCTGCGTCTTTTGCGACCGGTTCGCCGCCTTGGCGATACCGAAGTCGATGATCTTCACCTCGCCTTCGTACGAGATGAGGATGTTCTGCGGAGAGACGTCGCGGTGGATGATGCCCAGGTCCTGTCCGCGCGCATCCTTCTTGCGGTGCGCGTAGTCGAGGCCCTCGCACATCTTCGAGGCGATGAAGACGGCCTGGGCGGTGGGCATGATCTCCTTGCGCCGCCGGTAGCGCTCCAGGAGCGTGCGCAGATCCCGCCCGGCCACGTACTCCATGGCGATGAAGTAGGTGTCCTCGTGCTTGCCGAGCTCGTCGATGCGCACGACGTTGGCGTGGTTCAGCTCGACGCTGATCCGCGCCTCGTCGATGAACATCGTGATGAACTCTTCGTCCTCGGCCATCGTCGGGAGGATCTTCTTGATGGCGAGGATCCGCTCGAACCCCTCGACGCCGAAGGCCTTGGCCGTGAAGACCTCCGCCATGCCGCCAACGTTGATGCGCTCGAGGAGGAGGTACTTCCCAAATGAGGTCGGCTTCTTCATTGCGTGGATCCGCCCGCACCCGGAAGGCCACAGTTCCGCTCAGGGGGGAGCAGTGGGTGGAAAACCGGACGAACCCGGGACTTTAGACGGAGCACGGACGGGGAGTCAAACCACCCCCGACGGCAGATTCCTCAAGAGTTCCAGCCACTTGAACCATTCAAGCTGTCTTGTGAGGACTGCCGCGCGACTGCCGGCCGGCCGCTGTGCCCGGCCCCTCTCAAGCAGAGTCACGAGCTGCCGGACCTGGCCCAAGCCCAAGCGCCACGGAGCACCGGGCAGGAGCCCGCAAAGGCGAAGGCCCCGAGTCCTCACGTGTGTGAGGACTCGGGGCCTTCAAAAAAAATCCGGCAGCGACCTACTCTCCCGCGCGGTTTCCCGCGGAGTACCATCGGCTCTGGAGGGCTTAACTTCCGTGTTCGGGATGGGAACGGGTGGGACCCCTCCGACATTGCCACCGGAAAACATGTGACGCGTGCATACAAAGGGTAGTTTTCAATTTCTAGCTGGAGAAGCTGGTGCCTTCTTCCGGGCCCGGCGCCGCTCTTCGGGAGCGCGCTCGGGGCCTCGACCTTGGACTCGAATCCCTTGTTGCCCCCCCGTTGAGGTGGAGCTCGTGAGAGATTGAGGTAAAGTAAGCCGCACGACCAATTAGTACCGGTTAGCTCAACGCGTTACCGCGCTTACACACCCGGCCTATCAACGTCGTAGTCTTCGACGGGTCTTCAGGGGCTTGCGCCCGGGATACCTGTTCTTGAGGTCGGTTTCCCGCTTAGATGCTTTCAGCGGTTATCCAATCGACACATGGCTACCCAGCGATGCCTCTGGCGAGACAACTGGTACACCAGCGGTGTCTCCAACCCGGTCCTCTCGTACTAAGGTCAGAGCCTCTCAAGTATCCTACGCCCACAGCAGATAGGGACCAAACTGTCTCACGACGTTTTGAACCCAGCTCGCGTACCGCTTTAATTGGCGAACAGCCAAACCCTTGGGACCTGCTCCAGCCCCAGGATGCGATGAGCCGACATCGAGGTGCCAAACCTCCCCGTCGATGTGAACTCTTGGGGGAGATAAGCCTGTTATCCCCGGAGTACCTTTTATCCGTTGAGCGATGGCCCTTCCATTCAGGACCACCGGATCACTATGACCTGCTTTCGCACCTGCTCGACCTGTCGGTCTCGCAGTCAAGCTCCCTTATGCCATTGCACTCGACGCCCGGTTTCCAATCGGGCTGAGGGAACCATCGCGCGCCTCCGTTACATTTTGGGAGGCGACCGCCCCAGTCAAACTACCCACCAGACAGTGTCCCAACTCCCGCTAAAGGAGCATGGTTAGACACCAGAATCCGACAGGGTGGTATTTCACCGTTGCCTCCACCGAACCTAGCGGCCCGGCTTCAAAGGCTCCCACCTATCCTACACAGTCGAACCCTAGTGTCACTGTCAAGTTGTAGTAAAGGTTCACGGGGTCTTTCCGTCTTGCTGCGGGTAAACTGCATCGGCACAGCTATTTCAATTTCGCTGAGTCCCTCTCCGAGACAGTGCGGAAGTCGTTACTCCATTCGTGCAGGTCGGAACTTACCCGACAAGGAATTTCGCTACCTTAGGACCGTTATAGTTACGGCCGCCGTTTACTGGGGCTTCGGATCATCGCTTCGCCTTGCGGCTGACGAATCCCCTTAACCTTCCAGCACCGGGCAGGAGTCAGACCCTATACGTCGGCTTCTTGCCTTCGCAGAGTCCTGTGTTTTTGGTAAACAGTCGCTACCGCCATTTCTCTGCAACCTCTCTCGGCTTCGGCTGTACGCCTACACCTACCAGAGGCCCACCTTCTTCCGAAGTTACGGTGGAAATTTGCCTAGTTCCTTGGAGGAGAGTTCTCTCAAGCGCCTTAGGATTTTCTCCTCACCCACCTGTGTCGGTTTGCGGTACGGACACCCTGTAGACTCCCCGCGGAACTTTTCTTGGAAGCCGAGCATCAACGACTAATCCCTTGCGGGACGCCATGGGGTCTCGGGGATAGCTGCCGCGCCTTTTCATCGTACGCGACACCCCTACGCCTTTGGACTGGCACAACCACCGGCCAGCTCGTCTAGCTTTCTCCGTCCTTCCTCGGTTCAACGTCTACAAGATGGCGCAGGAATATTAACCTGCTTTCCATCACCTACGCCTTTCGGCCTCGGCTTAGGTTCCGGCTAACCCTGGGAAGATTAACTTGACCCAGGAAACCTTGGGTTTACGGCGAGGGGGTTTCTCACCCCCTTTATCGCTACTCATTTCGGCATCAGCACTCGCAACCACTCCAGCAGCCCTTGCGGTCTACCTTCGCCGTAGTTGCAACGCTCCCCTACCACTGCATACGCCTGACGTATGCAATCCGAAGCTTCGGCGCTAGTCTTGAGCCCCGTTACATTTTCGGCGCGGCCTGTCTCGACCAGTGAGCTATTACGCTTTCTTTAAAGGATGGCTGCTTCTAAGCCAACCTCCTGGTTGTCAATGACCTGCCACATCCTTTCTAGTGTTCACTTAGACTAGACTTGGGGGCCTTAGCTGTCGGTCTGGGTTATTCCCCTCTTGCCAATGGACGTTATCACCCACTGACTGCTTCCCGGGCTAACAATTACTGGCATTCGGAGTTTGGTACGGTTTGGTAATCTGGTGAGACCCCTAGCCGTTCCAGTGCTCTACCTCCAGTATTGAATTACCCAAGACGATACCTAAATATCTTTCGGGGAGAACCAGCTATCACGGAGTTTGATTGGCCTTTCACCCCTACACACAGCTCATCCCAGAAATTTTCAACTTTCATGAGTTCGGTCCTCCATGAGGTGTTACCCTCACTTCAACCTGGCCATGTGTAGATCACCCCGCTTCGGGTTATAATGCACGCAACTGTAGTCGCCCATTTAGGACTCGCTTTCGCTCCGGCTCCACCTATCGGCTTAGCCTCGCTACGTACATTAAGTCGCCGAATCATGATGCAAAAGGTACGCCCTCGCACTGGGTTGCCCCGTAGTGCTCGGACTGCTTGTAGACATGCGGTTTCAGGTTCTTTTAATTCCCCTCACTGGGGTTCTTTTCACCTTTCCCTCGCGGTACTAGTCCACTATCGGTCGCCAAGGAGTATTTAGCCTTACCGGATGGTCCCGGCTGATTCAGGCAGGATTGCACGTGTCCCGCCCTACTTGGGTAACCCGCTCGGCCTCCACCAGTTTTCGCGTACGAGACTGTCACTCTCTTTGGTGTACCTTTCCAGGTACTTCCGCTAACCGGCAAAGGTCCTACCGCGGACCCGCAACCCCGCTGCCACTTGCGTGACATCGGTTTAGGCTGTTCCCGTTTCGCTCGCCACTACTCCGGGAATCACTCATTGTTTTCTTTTCCTCAGGGTACTGAGATGTTTCACTTCCCCTGGTTCGCTCCTTCGGCCCTATGTATTCAGGCCGAGGTAATGCGGTTTTCACCGCACTGGGTTTCCCCATTCGGACATCTCCGGCTCAACGTTCGGTTGGCAACTCCCCGGAGCTTTTCGCAGCCACCCACGTCCTTCTTCGCCTCTTGGCACCTAGGCATCCACCGCACGCCCTTAGTAGCTTACTTACCTTAATCTCTCGCAAGCCCGCCTCACGGCGAGACTTCAACTGACTCGAGACCAAGGTCCAGGCCCCAGCTCTTCGCTGCGGACCCGGAAGAATGCATTTGCTTGAGCCCACCTGCTTCCAGCGCGCCTGGCCTCTCGGCTCAGTCTCGCTTTCGGCTGGTGAGTCGAACTTCTCTCAGCAGAAATTGAATTCTACCCTTCGTATGCACTTGTCAAAGAACGCTCTGAGGACTTCTCAGAAACTTGTGGAGCTGATCGGGATCGAACCGACGACATCTAGCTTGCAAAGCTAGCGCTCTCCCAGCTGAGCTACAGCCCCGGAAATGCGTCGTGGTACTCCAACCTGCCGGCTGTCATCGCTTCACCCGTCTTCCCCGCTGGGAAACTGGTGGGCCTAGGTGGACTTGAACCACCGACCTCGCGCTTATCAGGCGCGCGCTCTAGCCAGCTGAGCTATAGGCCCAGTTGGTGAGTTACCCGTTCAGCTACTTCTCTTTCAAAGAGCCAAGTCGCGTGGACTCGGTCCCTCAAAACCAAACAGCAAGCCCAAAACGATTGCGAAACGTTGACCTGGTCGACCTATGGCAGCTTGCGCTGCTGGTGCACCCTGCTGCGCCGAAGCGCGCGCCGTGCACCCGGTCTCCTTAGAAAGGAGGTGATCCAGCCGCAGGTTCCCCTACGGCTACCTTGTTACGACTTCACCCCAGTTACCGACCACTCCTTGGGCACCCCTTGGTGGGATGACTTCTGGAGCAATCGACTCCCATGGTGTGACGGGCGGTGTGTACAAGGCCCGGGAACGTATTCACCGCGGCGTGCTGATCCGCGATTACTAGCGATTCCGCCTTCATGGAGTCGAGTTGCAGACTCCAATCTGAACTGAGACCGGTTTTATGCGATTAGCTCCCCCTCGCGGGTTGGCGACGCGTTGTACCGGCCATTGTAGCACGTGTGTAGCCCTGGTCATAAAGGCCATGAGGACTTGACGTCATCCCCACCTTCCTCCGGTTTAACACCGGCAGTCCCTCTAGAGATCCGCTTGCGCGGCAACTAAAGGCGAGGGTTGCGCTCGTTGCGGGACTTAACCCAACATCTCACGACACGAGCTGACGACAGCCATGCAGCACCTGTCTCTTGGTTCCCTTGCGGGCACTCCCTCATCTCTGAGGGATTCCAAGGATGTCAAGACCAGGTAAGGTTCTGCGCGTTGCGTCGAATTAAACCACATGCTCCACCGCTTGTGCGGGCCCCCGTCAATTCCTTTGAGTTTTAGTCTTGCGACCGTACTTCCCAGGCGGAGAACTTAATGCGTTAGCTACGGCACCGCGGGGGTCAACACCCACGACACCTAGTTCTCATCGTTTACGGCGTGGACTACCAGGGTATCTAATCCTGTTTGCTCCCCACGCTTTCGCGTCTCAGCGTCAGTTACCGTCCAGGTGGCCGCCTTCGCCACCGGTGTTCCTCCCCATATCTACGAATTTCACCTCTACTTGGGGAATTCCGCCACCCTCTCCGGCACTCAAGCTCTGCAGTTTCGGGCGCACTTCCTCAGTTGAGCTGAGGGCTTTCACACCCGACTTGCAAAGCCGCCTACACGCGCTTTACGCCCAATAATTCCGAACAACGCTTGCACCCTCTGTATTACCGCGGCTGCTGGCACAGAGTTAGCCGGTGCTTCTTCTCCCGGTACCGTCAAGCCTGAGGATGTTAGCCTCAGGGTTTTCGTCCCGGTCGAAAGTGCTTTACAATCCGAAGACCTTCATCACACACGCGGCGTTGCTGCGTCAGGCTTTCGCCCATTGCGCAAAATTCCCCACTGCTGCCTCCCGTAGGAGTCTGGACCGTGTCTCAGTTCCAGTGTGGCTGATCGTCCTCTCAGACCAGCTACCCGTCGTTGCCTTGGTGGGCCATTACCCCGCCAACTAGCTGATGGGCCGCGGACTCATCTGGATGTGATAGCTTGTATACAGAGGCCACCTTTTCCCTCAGGAGCCGAAGCTCCCGGGGGCTTATCCGGTATTAGCCAATCTTTCGACTGGTTATCCCAGACACCCAGGCAGATTATCCACGTGTTACGCACCCGTGCGCCGCTCTACTAGGATTGCTCCATTCGCGCTCGACTTGCATGTGTTAGGCACGCCGCCAGCGTTCGTTCTGAGCCAGGATCAAACTCTCCAATTTTAATTTGAAGTGTTTTGAACCGGCATCGTCAGGGTCCGGCTAAGGAACTCCCGACTTCGCTGTTCAGGGCACCCCGGAATCGACTCACGCCGACTCTCTTGAGGCGCCATTTAGAATTGACTGCGGTTTCCGCAATCGTCTTCTTCTTGGGCTTGCTATTTGGTTTTCAAAGACCGAGCCGCTTGTTGCTGTTGCGACTGTGTGCTACCGTCCTGCTTGCTGCTGCGCTGCACCCCATTCAACCCCGGGGGCTGCACTCTTTATTTCGAAGCGGCTTTTCTGTCAAGCGGCCGTTGCCGCTTCGTTTTCACCGCTTCGCCTCGTCTGGATTCAACACCGCGCTTTCGCGCTTTGCTTCTTCCTTTCGAAGGGGCGCGGAATCTACTTCGCTTCCGCGTCTCTTGTCAACTCGCTTCGTCGACTCTTTCTTCCACCTCACTGCGACTTTCGCCGTTTCGAGGGGAGGCGGCTTCTACCACCACCGCGTTGGGAGTCAACTTCGCTCGCCGACTTCGTATTTCGTCTTTCACTGCTTCGTCCGGGGCCTCCGTCGCCAGTGCGACTTCGCCTTTCCGTCCGAGGGGCGCGGCTTCTACCGCCTCGCCCGGTCTGGAGTCAACCGCTGATTTCCGCCGGTTGATTCCGCTCGCCGTCCGCTTTTTTCAGCGGTGCTGGCGAGGTTCTCAGTATCTATGACCGCCTTGTGGACTTGTCAACTTCATCGACCCGTCCCATCCGGCTCCGGCTAGCCGCTGCAACCATCATCTGGCGCGGCGATGCCGACCTTCGGTCTTATTGCTGATCAAAAGAACAAGCCCCGCTTCGCTGGAGTGTCACCTGGGTGACACCGCGCCGTGGGGTGAGGCGGCTTATCCACCAACCGATCAGGCGGCGCAAGCTATTTCACCTGCGCCCTCCCGTATGCCCCGAGTTGGACTCTCCGTCGCAGTCTCGACGGCACCATCCAGAGCCAGGACTTCCCGCTCCGAATCCCGGCGGTGTAGGGGAAACCCTCCCGGCCGCTCGCGCCATTCCCGCCGGTCAGCCCCAGAAACTCAGGGCGTGGCCTTCTCCAACTTCAGCTTCGAGAGATCCACCCGCCCCCGCCGGCTGCGCTCGGCGATGACCACCGCGTGCAGGTCTCTATAGGCGCGCTCGAAGTCGTCGTTCACGATGATGTAGTCGTACGAAGCGACTCCCCGCTCGATCTCCGAGCGGGCAGCCAGCATCCGGCGGCGGATGGTCTCCTCCGCATCCGTCCCGCGATCGCGCAACCGCCGCTCGAGCTCATCCATCGCCGGAGGAACGACGAAGACGAGCACCGTGTCAGGCTGCTTGCGCTTGATCGCAAGCCCGCCCTGGACGTCGATGTCGAAGATGGCCACGCCCTTCCGGGCTCGCGCCTCGTCCACCACCGACTGGGAGCTGCCGTAGAAGTGCCCGTAGACCTCGGCCCATTCGACGAACTCCCCCCGCTCGATCCGCTCCTGGAAGGCGGCGACGTCCACGAAGTGGTAGTCCACCCCATCCTGCTCCCGGCCTCGGGGTTTCCGGGTGGTCACGCTGACGGAGAAAATGGCGTCCGGCAGCTCGGCCAGCAGGCGGCGCGCCAAGGATGTCTTCCCCGTCCCCGATGGCGCGGAGAGGACGAGCAGGAGACCGGGCTGGAGAGGAGTGGGCTCGTTCATTCGACGTTCTGGACCTGTTCGCGGATGCGCTCGACTTCTGCCTTCATCGACACTACGCGCGAGGAAATCTCCGCGTGCTGGCTCTTCGAGCCCGTGGTGTTCACCTCGCGGTGCATCTCCTGCACGAGGAAGTCCATGCGGCGGCCGGACGGCTCGCTCCCCGCCATGAGCTGACGGAACTGCTCGAGGTGACTCGCCAGCCGCGTCATCTCCTCGGCAATGTCCGTCCGCTCGGCGAAGACGGCCACCTCCTGGGCGAGCCGCTGCTCGTCCACGGAGATGCCTCGCGCCAGCTCGGCCACGCGCTCGGCCAGCCGCTGGCGGTATTCGTCCACCGACCTCGGCGCCAGTTGGGCCACCTCATGGCTCCAGCGCTCGATGAGCCCGAGCCGCGCCTCCAGGTCCGCACGGATGGCCTCGCCCTCCACCTGGCGCATCTGCTCCAGCGCTCCAATCGCCTGGGCCAGCGCCTCCTGCACCGCCTGCGTGGCCGCCTCCACGTCCATCCCCCGCTCCTCCAGCCGCATCACCCCCGGCTGGTTGGCCACATGCGTCCAGGACACCTCCGCCATCATCCCGAGCGCCTCGGCCACCTGGCGGTAGGCCCGCGCGTACTCCCGCGCCAGCCCGATATCCACCACCGGCACCGTCCCGGCCGCCGTCGCCGTCTGCCTCTTGATGAAGACCTCCACCGAGCCGCGGGCGAGCCGGTCCTTCACCTGCTTCACCAGCACCGACTCCAGCGCCGCCAACTCCCGCGGCAGCCGCGCCTTCACCTCGCAGAACTTGTGGTTGAGTGAGCGCAGCTCGACGGAAAACTCCTCGTCACGCACCCGCGCGCGCCCTGCTCCGAATCCAGTCATGCTCTTCAGCATTCGCGGCTTGCTAGGCGCTTCCGGCCAACAGGTCAAGCCACCTGCGCGGATCCTCTCTGCTATGGTCCGCCCCCCGATGGTCTGGCACAAGCGGCTCGAGTTGTGGGCGAAACTGGCACTCGCTCTGGTGGCGTCCGCCCTCCTCTGGCGTCCCGGCCGGCGGCGGACGCCGGGAACTCCCCTCCCCTCCCCCCGGCGCGTCCTCCTCGTCCGGATCGACAACCGGGTGGGGGAGGCGCTCCTCACCACTCCCCTCCTCACGACCCTCAAGGCGGCCCCCCAGCCCCCGGAGGTCCACGTCCTCGTCCACTCCAAGGTCGCCCGCGTCATCGCCGGCCATCCCGAGGCGGATCGCATCATCCCCTTCGACCGGCGCCGCCTCTGGCTCGGCGCCCTCGCCCCCGGCATCCGCGCCCTCCGGCGCGAGCGCTATGACGTCGTCGTCGACTGCTCCAACTGGTCCACGCCCTCCGTCACCTCCGCCCTCATCTCCCGGCTCGTGGGGCCTCGCGCCATCGTCATCGGCCCCCACCAGTGGCCCGTCCGGTATCTCCACTCGATCTCCGTCCCCGCCCGCTCCGATACCACCCGCGAGGTGCTCCAACGCGTGCACCTGCTCTCGCCCCTCGTGCCAGGCGCTCCCCGCGAGTCGATGTCCTTCCGCACTCCCCATGTCAGCGACTCGTTCCGCTCATGGCTCGAGGCCGGCTCCGGCTCGCCCCGTGCCGTAGTCAATCCCGGAGGGAGACTGGGATGGAGACGCATTCCTCCCGAAGCCTTCGCCGCCGCAGCCCGCGCCTTGGTCGCCTCCGGGCGTACCCCCATCGTCACCTGGGGCCCCGGTGAGGAGGAGCTCGCCCGCTCCGTCGTCGCCTCCGCCCCGGGCTCCCAGCTCGCCCCTCCTACCAATATCGATGAGCTGGCCGCCCTCATGCGCTCCGCAGGCCTCACCGTCTGCAACAACACCGGCCCCATGCACCTGTCCGTCGCCGTCGGCGCCCCTACCCTCGGACTCTTCTTCCGCATGGACATGGCCCGCTGGGGTCACCCCCTCCCGCCCCACCGCATGGTCGACCTGACTCCCGTCGTCGACTCCGGTGGAGACCTGCCCGCACGCGTCTTCGAGGAGGTGAGCGCCTTCGCGCAGGGGCTCACGACCCGGAATTCAGTTTCCTGAGCCGGGATGAGGACGGGATTCCTCGGGTAGGAGCACCGGGACTCCGTCACGGATGGGATACGCGAGGCTACAGGCCGCGCAGCACAGCTCGGCCGGAGTGGTGCTCCCGGAATTGGAACCCGGGGGACCGATACCCTCACCCCGACCCTCTCCCTGAGGGAGAGGGAGGGTTGTTGGGCGGGTTGTCGTGGGTGGTGTTGGCGTGAGCGGACCCTTGCACCGGGGGCACGCCAACGTCGAGAGCAACCAGTCGGGGAGCCTCATTTGCCTCACCCCTACTTCGTTCCGCGTTCCGCCTGCAGCCGCTGCGCGAGATCCGTCGTGCTGTGATTCTTCGGGTCTCCCGCCACCGCGACCCGGCCCCCGTAGGCCCTCACCTCATCGCCCTCGGGAATCGTGTCCGGCGTGTAGTCCGTCCCCTTCACGTGCACGTCCGGCTTCAGCGCCCGGATGATGTTCCTCACGTTCGGCTCGTCGAACACCATCACCCGATCCGTACACGCCAGCGCCGCTACCATCTCCGCCCTCTCCCCCTCCGGAATGTGCGGCCGGCCCGGCCCCTTGTACGCCCTCGTGGATGCGTCCGAATTCACCGCCACCACCAGGCAGTCCGCCAGCTCCTTCGCCCCCTCCAGATAGCGCACGTGCCCGACGTGGATCAGATCGAACACCCCGTTGGCCAGCGCCACCGTCTTCCCCTCCGCCCTCCAGCGCTCGCGCTGCTCCACCACCTCCGCCAGCCGCTGCACCTTGTCCAACGTCCTCACCGCGCACCCCGCAGCTCACCCAACAGCTCGTCCCTCGCCACCGTCGCCGTCCCCGGCTTCTGCACCGCCAGAGCCCCCGCCACGTTCGCCAGTCTCGCCGCGTCCCCGAAGCTCCCTCCCGCCGCCAACCCCAGCGAAAACGCCGCGATCACCGTGTCCCCAGCCCCCGTCACGTCCACCGCCTCCTTCGCCCCATGCACCGGAATCACGTCCAACCCACCCTTCGCATCGAAGAGCGCCATCCCGTGCCGGCCCCTCGTCACCAACAGCGCCTGGCACTTCAGCCGGCGCACCACCTCGTGCCCCGCCTCCACCAGGTCCGCGTCCGTCCTCAACGGCCTCCCCACCAGGGAGTGCAGCTCCGGCTCGTTGGGCTTGCACACCGTCACTCCGGTGAACGCCGACAGGCTGTAGCGGCTGTCCACGCACACCGGCAGCCCGTCCGCCGCCAGCTTGCGCAACGCCTCCCTCATCTCCTCCCCCACCACCCCCGCTCCATAGTCCGACACCACCACCGCATCCGCGTCCTTCGCCGCCTCCTCCACCCGCTTCACCAACGCCCTTCTCAGCTTCGGCGGCAACGGTCCCCTCTGCCCGCGATCCAGCCTCAACATCTGCTGCCGCGTCGTGTTCACCCCTCCCGCCAGGATGCGCGTCTTCGTCTCCGTCTCCACGCCCTTCGCACTCACCGCGCTCAGCTCGATCCCCGCTTCATCGAACAGCTTCCGCAGCGCCCTCCCCATCTCGTCCACGCCCAGCAGCCCCACCGCCGTCACCTGCCCCGACAGTGAACGCACGTTCGCCGCCACGTTCGCCCCGCCCCCCAGCTTCACCTCCGAGGACTCGTGGCGCACGATCAGCACCGGAGCCTCCCGGCTCACCCGGTCCGTCTGTCCGTAGATGTAGTGGTCCGCGACCAGGTCCCCCACCAGCAGCACCCTCCGGCGCGCGAAGGCCAATGCAAACTGAGCCAAGGGGGGAGATGTCACTCGGGCGGGCAGGACGGCAGCCATGGCGGCGCGTTGTCCCACAGCAACTTCCCTTCCACAAGCCGACCTTTTCCTACCCGAGCCCGAGCGCCCGGCGAAGGTGCGACTCGCCCTCGAGCACCTCCACTCCCAGCCGCACCGTCCACGTCTCGAAGCCCCCAGGCAGCCGCACCCGGTCCTTCTCCGTCGTCACCACCCGCGCCCCCAGGCTCGCCGCCCGGCTGCTCACCTCGTGGAGCTCCCGCTCGCTGAAGCGATGGTGGTCCGGAAAGAAGGCCGTCCCCCTCACGTCCGTCCCCAACTCCCCCAGCGTCCGCAGAAAGCCCCCCGGCCGAGCAAGCCCCGCCAGTGCCAGCACGGGTTCTCCCGACAGCGCCTCCACCGGGTGGAGCACTCCCGCCGGATCCACCCACGCCGTGGGCCGGTAGCGCGTCCTCACGCTCGGCGCCGGTAACGGCGGCAACTCCGGCCCGGGCACCGCCGCGGCTCGCACCCAGAAGAGCGTCGCCCGGCTCAACCCCGAGAGCGGCTCGCGCAACGGGCCTCGCGGCAACATCCGTCCGTTGCCGAAGCCCACCGCCTCGTCCACCACCACCACGTCCTCGTCCCTCGCCAACCTCCGGTGCTGGAAGCCGTCGTCGAGCAGCACCACCTCCACCCCGAACTCGTCCCTCGCCCGCTTCGCCAGCCCCCGCCGATCCGCCCCCACGAACAGCCTCGCCTCCGGGCACCGGCGCGCCAGCAACAACGGCTCGTCCCCCGCCTCCTCCACCGAGGGCAACGGCCCCGCTCCCGTGAAGGTCAGCGGCTCCTTCGAGCGCCGCCCATACCCTCGCGTCAGGATGCCCACCCGCTTCCCCTCCCGCACCAGCAGCTCCGCCAGGTACAGCACCGCCGGCGTCTTCCCCGTCCCTCCCACGTTCAGGTTTCCCACCGAGATGACCCGCAGCCCCTCCACCCGCTCGCCTCGCAGCACCCCCGCGTCGTAGAGCGCTCCCCTCAGCCTCACCCCCGCCCCGTAGCCCCACGCCAGTACCCCCAACGGCGCCAGCATCGCCTTCCGGCTCCAGGGCTCCGGCCTCTCCGGGTAGAACACCCGCTCGATGGCCGTCGGCCCCTGCTGTCCCGGGGACTCCGCGCTCACCGCTCCGCCCTCGCCTGCTCGTACAGCGCCAGCACGTCCGCGGCGATCCTCGCGTTGCCCGGGTGCTCCACCAACGCCCTCGCCCCCGGCTCCGAGGCCGCGGCCACCGCCTCCGGCGTCAGCTCCTCCACCAGCGCATCCGCCAACGCCGGCAGGTTGCCCTCGTCCACCGCCACCACCCTCACCCCACACGCCCTCGCCTGCGCCGCCGCCCTCGCGCTCCAGTCGTTCCCCAACCCCAGCACCCACACCTCGTCCAGCGCCTTCAGCCAGCGCGCGAAGGCCTCCCCCTTCTGGTACCCCGCGAACGTCACCCCCTCCTCCAGCCCCAACCTCCTCACCTGCTCGCGCACCGGCTCCACCAACCCTCCATCCCCCACCAGCACCAGCCTCGCTCCCGCGTTCTTCTCGCGCAGCCTCGCGAAGGCTCCCACGGCCAGCGCATGTCTCCTCGAGGCCTGGAAGGTCGACACCATCCCCACCAGCGGCGTCCCCGTCAGCCCCAGTTCCCTCCGGAGTCCCTCGCGGTCCTCCGCGGGCCGGAACATCGCGTCCACCAGCGGCGGCAACACCCGCACCCGCTTCCCCACCAGCTTCGTGATCAGCGACGACGACGGCACCGTGTACGCGTCCGCCGCCGGCAGCGACGCCCTCAGCGACCTCGGCGCGTGCACCGACCGGATCAACACCGCGCCCCCCGGCCTTCCCCACCTCGCCACCAGGTGATCGTGCGTGAAGTGCGCGTGCACCACGTCCACGCTCCTCCCCTTCAGCCTCCTCGTGTCTCCCCACACCCTCCACGGCCTCGACTTCACCGACAGCTCCAGCCCGCCCTCGTCCAGCAGCCCCATGGCCTGGAACCTCGGCACCGAGGGCTCCTCCGACGTGACCTCCGTCCGCAGGCGATCCACCGCCACCGTCACCTCGTGCCCCGCCTCCCGCTGCGCCAACGCCAACAGCGCCACGTTCTCCGCGGGGCCACTCCAGAACGGGCTCGCGAGCAGATGCAGGATTCTCATCGCCGGTCTCGCTCCTTGCTCTCAGTGGCCATCACGGTGACGGGCACCCTCACCCCGTCCCTCTCCCGGAGGGCGAGGGGTGATTGGGCGCAGTGGGAGGATTGGGCGCAGGGGGCGGATTGGGGGACTTCGCCAGTGCGCTCGCCATGTGCTCCACGTTGCGCTGACTCGCTCCGGAGATCTGTCTCACCGTCGCCCTCGCCAGCTCCCCCAGCGAACCCACCGTCTCCGGCTTCGCCAACAGCTCCGTCATCACCCGGTAGAGCTGCTCCCCATCCTTCACCTGGATGCCTCCCCTCCCCACCAACACCTGCACGCTGTCCCGGAAGTTCTCCATGTGCGGCCCGAACAGCACCGGCTTCCCCTGCCCCGCCGGCTCCAGGATGTTCTGCCCACCTCTCGTCGTGAACGACCCGCCCACGAATACCAACGTCGCCAGCCGGTACGCCCTCGACAGCTCCCCAATCGTGTCCAGCACCACCACCTGCCCGCCCTCCTCGTTCCCCTTCGAGCGCAACCCCACGCTCAGCCCCGCCTCCTTCACCAACCCCGCGATCCGCCCCGCCCGCTCGATGTACCTCGGCGCGATCACCAGCCTCAGGTCCGGGTGCGCCTCCAGCAGCTTCCGGTACACCTCCAGCAGGTGCTCCTCCTCGCCCTCGTGCGTGCTGCCCGCGATCCACACCCGCTCCCCCACCCGCAGCCCCAGCGCGCTCCGCAGCGTCTCGTCCTCCTGCCCCTGATCCGCCGCCGCCAACGCGTCGAACTTCGTGTTCCCCGTCACCATCACCCGCTCGCCCGGCGCCCCCAGCCCCAATACCCGCTCCGCCTCGTCCTCCCCCCGCATCAGGAACAGCTCCATGTCCTTCAGCGGGTTGCCGATCAGCCCGAACAACAGCCGGTACTTCCCCTGGTGCGCCGGCGAGAAACGCCCGTTCGTCAGCACCACCCGCCCTCCCGCACGGCTCGCCGCCCGGATGAGGTTGGGCCAGATCTCCGTGTACTCGAGCACCAACAGGTCCGGGCCAATGGCCTTCACCGCCCGCCGCGTCGCGCCCCACAGGTCGTACGGCGCGTACACCACCCCGTCCACCTGCTTCGCCAGGCGCTCGCGCCCCATCATGTAGCCCGAGTTCGTCATCGTGGAGAGCACGATGCGGCACCCCGGAAAGCGCGCCCTCAACGGTCCGAACATCGGAGAGAGCGCCAGCAGATCTCCCGCGCTCGCCCCGTGCATCCAGATGGTCGGCCCGGGCCCTCGCGCCGGCAGCTCTCCCTCCGCGTAGAAGCCCAACCGCTGCCGCAGCCCGTGCCGCGTCTTGCGGTGCAGCGACAACACCGGAAACAGCACGGCGAACAGCACATAGCTGGCGAGGACGTAGAGCAGGCGCATGGCAGCCTCAGCCGCGTCCCTCTACCAGATGCCGCCCCTCCCCACAGCACACATCCCCTCCGGATTCCGCCTCCCCTGAAAACCTTGAACTCTAAATCTTTCTTACAATTTATTAAAACATGAAAGATGTAATTTGTCAGGAATCCTTGAAAATGTCAGCCCCATCAGGCACACTGATTTCATCCTTGAGGCACAGGGATCAGGAGGCAGCACAGTGGCAAATCGCATCCGTGGAGTGATGGGAGTCGCGGCCCTGTCGTTGATGATGGGCGCCTGCACCGAAGGCAGCACGACCGACAACAACAAGCCCGGGGCGGTCCGGACGCTGGCGTCCGCACTCGGCAACAATGTCGTGGACGCGGATGAGTCGGGCACGGCCCGCTTCATCACCGGTGACCTGGGCAGCCTGCCCGAGCTGGCCTCCCCCGAGGCGGCCTTCACCGCGGACCTGGGCCCGGCCCTGGCCGGCATCGCGCCCCAGTTCAAGCTGGACGCGGGCAACCTGACCCTCACGCGCGCCTACACGGATGCGCAGGGTGACACCCACTACCGCTATGCCGTGAGCCACAACGGCCGCGCCATCTACGGCGGTGAGCTGCGCCTGCACGCCCGCGGCGGGAAGATCTTCGCGGCCAACACCAACGTTCGCGGTGACCTGGTGGGCCCGGCGAAGGCCACCGTGGCCCCCGAGGCCGCCATGGTCGCGGCGGAGCAGGACCGCGAGGCTCCCGAGGGTTCCCGCATCGCGGGCTCGCCGGAGCTCTTCTACTACCGCAACGGCGACAAGCTCGAGCTGGTCTACGAGGTGCGCCAGACCGGTGAGCAGGCCGACGGTACCCCCGTGGACGACTCGGTGCTGGTGAACGCCGCCGACGGCTCCGTGCTGCTGCGCGTCCCCCACGTGCACACCGGCATGAACCGCAAGCTGTACGACGGCAAGACGCTGTCCACCCTGCCCGGCACCCTGACCCGCAGCGAGGGCCAGGCCCCCGTGGCCGACCCGGTCGTCAACACCAACTTCGACCACCTGGGCACCGTCTACGACTGCTACAGCAGCCTGTACGGCCGTGACTCCATCAACAACGCGGGCGCCACGCTCATCAGCACCGTGCACCACCGCGTCAAGTACGTGAACGCCTTCTGGGACGGCACCCAGATGGTGTACGGCGACGGCGACAACGTCACCGCCTCCAACCTGGCCAACTCGCTGGACGTCACCGCCCACGAGCTGACCCACGCCGTGACGGACAACGAGTCCGACCTCATCTACTCGGGTGAGTCCGGCGGCCTCAACGAGTCCATGTCCGACATCTTCGGCGCCGTGTGCGAGTGGTACGGCGACGGCAAGGTCGTCAGCACTCGCACCTGGCTCATCGGCGACGACGTCTGGACGCCGGCCACCCCGGGCGACGCCCTGCGCTACATGGCCAACCCCACCCAGGACGGCGTGTCCCTGGACTACTACCCGGACTACTCCTCGGGCGTGGACGTGCACTACAGCTCCGGCATCTCCAACCTGGCCTTCTACCTGCTGAGCCAGGGCGGTACCCACCCGAAGGGGAAGACCACCCAGGTGGTGGCCGGCATCGGCATCGAGAAGGCCTCGCGCATCTTCTACAAGGCCAACGTGGACCTGATGACGCCGAGCACCACGTTCGAGCAGGCCAAGATCGCCACCGAGCAGGCCGCGCAGCAGCTCGGCTACGACGCGGCCACCATCGCCTCCGTCTCCAACGCCTGGAAGGCCGTGGGCGTGGGCGTGCCCGTGCCTCCCCCGGTCAACACCCCCGTGGAGAAGAACACGCCGGTGACGGACATCTCCGGTGCCCGCGGCGCCAAGGCGTACTACAGCTTCCAGGTGCCCGAGGGTGCGTTCGACCTGAACGTCAGCATCGCCGGTGGCACGGGTGACGCGGACATGTACGTTCGCTACGGCAACGCGCCGACCACCACCCAGTACGACTGCCGTCCCTACAAGTCCGGCAACGCCGAGAGCTGCGCCTTCGCCGCTCCCGCCCAGGGCACCTGGTACGTCATGCTCAACGGCTTCAGCGCCTACTCCGGCGTGACGCTGACCGTCACCTGGAAGGGTGGCTACATCCCCATCGAGGGCGGCGTGCAGCTCGACGGCCTCTCCGGCGTGCCCGGCTCCGATCAGGTCTACAAGCTGGTGGTTCCCGCCCGGAAGAACGGCGACACCAACAACGTCCACGTCCGCATCTTCGGCGGCACCGGCAACGCCGACCTCTACGTGCAGCACGGCTCGGCGCCCAGCCTCTTCGAGTACGACTGCCGCGACGTGAAGGAGCACAACTCCGAGAACTGCAACCTCAACAACACCCGCCCCGGCACCTACTACATCAAGATCTTCGGGGCTCGCGGCGGCTACCAGAACCTCTCGCTGCGCGCTGACTACAACTGAGTTGATCGCGCGGTGACACAGCGGCCGCTCCCGTTCACCCGGGGGCGGCCGTTTCACTCTTGCGGGTCAGGGAACCTTGGGGCTCGGCAGGACCTTCACCGGACTCGGGACCAGCCAGGGTCTCCACTGCGTTCCGAAGAAGCGTCCCGGTGCTTCCACCCACGCCTCCACCTGCACCGCCCCCTCCTCCACCAGCTCCACCGACCTTCCATCCGGTCTCAGCCGCCCCGCCCCTCGGACTTCGACTCGGACCTTCTCACTGGCTCCTGGCGGCAGGCGCACCGTGAGCACGTCCCCCACGTGGGCCTCCCGGCGCTCCGCCTTCAAGCCCTCCAGCGCGAAGCCCTCGGGCTCCCCCAGCGCCCGGAAGGCGCAGAGCGCCCCGCCACCCGCCAGCCCCTTCACCACCTGCTCCGCCGCGGCCCGCGCGTCCTCGGGGAGTTTCCCCACGTCCGGCAGGTACATCGCCAACGCCCGGAAGACATCCTCGTAGCGCGGCAGGCCGTGCGCGTCGTGTGAGCACAGCGCCACCCGCGGCTTCTCCCGCTCGAGCGCCAACAGCTTCTCCATCGGCTCGGGGCCCGGCTCGACCAGAAGCATCACCCCGTGCACGCCATTGCCGAAGGACGCGCCCACCGCCGGCAGCAACCGGCTGAACGGGTTGCGCATCGCGTCCCGGAAGAACGTGTCCGCCGAGTACAGCTCGAAGCCATCCGCCCGCCGCGCCGACTCCTCGTGGAGCCACGGGTTGCGCTTCTGCACCGGGTGCGCCAGCACGCTCACCCCACCCGCCTTCTCCACCGCCGCCTCGGCCTCCCCTCCGTCCATCCACTTCTGGAAGCCCTCCAGCGGGCGCCGCAGGCCGAACGCCACGAGGTGCCCATGCGCCGTGGACAGCTCCACCCCCGGCACCATCAACACCCCGTCCACGAAGACGGGCTCCCTCGGGCCCACGTCGTTGTGGTCCGTGAGCACCACGAAGTGCAGGCCCGCCGCCTTCGCCGCCGCGGCCACCTCCTCCACCGTGCCCCGCCCGTCCGAGCGCAGCGTGTGCACATGGAAGGCTCCGCGCACCCACCCGGCTCCCTCCGCCGGGGACGCCACCACCGGGTACTCCGCATACGAGGCCGCCAGCGTGAAGAAGCCGGCCACCCCCAGCAGCAGCAGCACCAGCCCCAGCAACGCCCGGAGCAGCTTGCCCACCACCACCGCGGGCTTCACGCCGCGCCCCGCTCCGGTGCCGCCGTCTGCAGCGCCCACAGCGCCGCGTAGCGGCCTCCGGCCTTCAGCAGCTCCGCGTGGCTGCCCCGCTCCACCACCCGCCCCGCCTCCACCACGCAGATGAGGTCCGCCTCCACCACCGTCGACAGGCGGTGGGCGATCACCAGCGCCGTCCGCCCCGGCAGCACCGCCGCGAGCGCCGCCTGCACCTCGCGCTCACTCTCCGGATCCAGGCTGCTCGTCGCCTCGTCCAGCACCAGCACCGGCGCCTTCGACAACACCGCCCGCGCGATGCACAGCCGCTGCCGCTGGCCTCCGCTCAGCTTCACTCCGCGCTCACCCACCCGCGTCTCGTAACCCTCGGGCAGCGCCCGGATGAAGCCGTCCGCGTTCGCCACCCGCGCCGCCGCCTCCACTTCCTCTCGCGTCGCGTCCGGCCGCGCATAGCGCAGGTTGTCCAGCACGCTCCCCGAGAAGAGCAACGGCTCCTGCGTCACCAGCGCGAACTTCGCCCGCACGCTCGCCGCCGTGTAGCCGTCCACGTCCACCCCGTCGAAACAGAGGCGGCCCTCCTGCGGACGCTCGAAGCGCAACAGCAGGCTGGTGAGCGTGCTCTTCCCTCCGCCGCTCGGCCCCACCAGTGCCACCACCTTGCCCACCGGCAGCTCCAGCGTCAGCCCGTCCAGCGCCCGCCGCTCCCCGTAGGAGAAGCGCACGCCCTCCACCTGGATGCCCCGCCGCGGCGCCGGTGCCTCCACGGCCCCCGGCACGTCCTCCACCGGATGGCGCAGATCCAGCAGCGAGAAGAGCCGCTCGCCCGCCGCGCCCGCCTGCATCGCGAACTGCGTCACCCGCCCCAGGTCCTTCACCGGCTGGTACACCAGCACCACCGCCGTGAGGAACGACAGCAGGGACTCGGGCTCCATCGCATGCGTGGCCGCCGCGTAGGCCAGCGCTCCCGCCAACGCCGCAGCCGCCAGCACCTCCATGATTCCCGGCACTCCGCCTCTCGCCCACGCGGCCCGCACCAGCGCCTCCTCGTGCGCCTTCGCGTGCGCCGAGAAGCGCTCCAGCTCCGCCGCCTGGCCGTTGAAGGCCTGGATGGTGCGCATGCCCCCGAGGCCCTCCTGGAGCTGCCCCGCGAGGTGGCCCAACTGCACCTGGCCCTCCCGCGTGCCCTTCAGCGCCTTGCGCGTCAGCTTCGAGGCCGGCAGCGCCGCCAGCGGCAGCACGCACAGCATCAACCCGCCCAGCACCGGACTGATGGACAGCGCCACGCCCGCCAGCACCACGATCTGCACCGTGTCCCGCAGGTACGAGCCCACCGTGTACATCGCCGCCTGCTCCACCGCCTGCACGTCCGAGGAGAAACGGCTGAGCAGATCTCCCATCCGCTCGCGCGCCAACTGCGCGGGAGACAGCGCGGTGAGGCGGACGAAGAGCGCCCGCCGCAGGTCCGCCACCACCTTCTGGGCGAAGAGGCCCATGAAATAGAACTGCCCGAGATACCCCACGCCCTTCACCAACCCCACCGTCAGCACCACCACGGGGAAGCCCCAGAGCACGGCCTCGCGGGGGAGGCCCGACAGCCACGGCACCGGCTGCGCGCCACCAAAACCCTCCGCGCCACCCGACAGCAGGAAGCGCAGCGCCGGGCCCATCAGGTACGCGTACGCCCCCGTGGCGAGCCCCAACACCGCCATGCACGCGAAGGCCGCCACCAGCACCCCCACGTGCGGCCGGGCGTACCCCAACAACCTCCACAACGACTTCCCCATCACGAAATCACCGGCCCACCTTGCGCAGCGCGGCCTTGGCGAGCTGGGCATTGGGATTGAGCTCGAGCACCTTCAACAGCTTCTTGCGCGCCCCGGACGCGTCCTCCATCTCGCTGTCGATGATGGCCGAGATGATGAGCGCCCGCTCCAGGTACGGGTTGAGCGAGAGCGCCTTGCGCAGCACCTTCTGCGCCGCCTTCGCCCGGTCCTCCTTCGGCCCCGTGCCGGCCAGGAACGTGGCCCACGCCAGGTACGAGTAGTACTCGGGCTCCTGCGGGTTGAGCGTCACCGCCTCCTCGAAGTGGATGAGCGCCGAGCGGAACTGCTTGCGCTTCAGCGCCGCCTCCCCGCGCCGCAGGATGATCTCCGCGTCCACGTTCACCGTGGTGGAGCGCCCCACGTCCATGCGCGACATGAGGTACTGCAGGTACGCCTTGCGCTTCTCCTCCACCGACAACACCCGGTACGCCGCCGACAGCTTCTCCTGCACCGACTCCAGCAGGTCCTTCATCTCCGAGGTGTCGAACTCGGCGTAGCTGTCCGGATGGAAGTGCGTGGCGAGCTCGTGGTAGGCGCGCTCCACCGCCTCCGTGTCCGCGGCGATGTCCAGCCCCAGGCAGCGGAAGTAGCTGCCGGTGATGATCTTCACCGCGCCGTCCCGCAGGCTCGTCTCCGTCTCCGGCGGCAGCGGCTTGCGCTTGCGCGGGGCGATGGACTCCGGCACCGCCACCACCTCGCCGGGACCGCTCGCCACGGGCGTGGGCGAGAAGCTCACGCAGCCCACCAGCTTGAGGAACCACAGCAGCGAGTACCCGCGCCGCAAGTCCCCCCGCCCGTGCGCCAGCAGATCCCTCAGCGGGATGCGCCCGTTCACCTGCATGGCGATCTTCAGATCGTCCGTGTTCAGCCCCAGCTCGGCCAGATCCTTGCCGAACTCGGGCGTACGCACCGGGTACTCCGCCTGGTGCGCGCGCAGCGGCGCGGCCATCACCTTGAGCGGAATGGCCCGCCGCGCCCCATCGAGGATCGGCGCCAGCGCCGGCGTCTCCACCGTGGCCACCTCGGCCTGGAACTCGTCGCCCGGATAGAAGGCGTAGCGGCCCTCGCGCATGCCGATGACCTGGGCCAGCCGGTCCGTCGTGTAGTCGCGCAGCAGGTGCAGCAGCTCCTCGCCCGCCGCCTCCACCCCCGCCTCCGCCAGCGCCGAGCCAATGCGCATTCCCGAGCCCAACGCCTGCACCACCCGCTCCGCCTGCGCCTCCGTCACCACCTGGCGCTGCAGCAGGTAGCTGGGCAGGGCGTCCTGCCGCGCGCTGGAGTCGTAGTTCACCGCGCCGCCCCGGGCGAAGAACACCCGCCGCGTCAGATCCCTGTACGCCACCACCAGCACGCCATCGCGATGCAACCGGTGCAGCGACACCAGCAGCGCCGGCAACGGGAAGCCCTTGAGCTCGCCGCTGACCACCGCCGGACGCGCGAGCAGCGCCCGCACGCCCTTGAGCGGCGCCCCGTTCTGCGCGGCCACGTTCGCCAGCGACTGCAGCTTGCCCACCAGCTCGCCGGGCTTGAGCGGATCCGCCACGTAGGCGTTCACCTTCAAGTCCAGCACCGAGGCCACTCCACGCGCCCGGCCCAGGTGGCCCTTGTCGATGGCCACGATGGGCACCCGCGCGCCCTGGCTGTGGTTGCGGATGAGGTGGCCCACGTGCGAGCCCTCCAGGCGCGGCAGGTCCACGGACACCACCACCATGTCCGGGTTGTCGGCGACGAAGTGCTCCATCGCCGAGCCGGGGTCACTCACCGCTCGCACGGTGTACCCGGCTTGAGACAACAACCCGGTCAGATGCTCCAGAGTGGGCGGATGGCTCTCGGCCAGAAGAAGCGTCTTCAAGGGCCGCCGAGTGTACACATTCGGCCCGCTCGCATCAGGGGTATCCGTGCTCCCTCGCTCCCGGCGCCCTCTTTCTCCGTCGCGGGAACCGCTTACCCGGTTGCCCAGGAAGAAGCCGGACGCTCCCAGAGTGAAAGAGTTCAGGGAGAGCACCGCGCGGACCGTCCATGTGCAGGAGTACGGGCTGCTTGAAAGTGCCACCTGGACACCCCCACCTGCGAAAAGCTGGATGGCGGACAGCGAGCAGCCGAGCGACTGAACCCGGAGCGAGAGATGGAGACGGAGAGCACCCCCTGGCGCGGCTACACCCTGCGGCGGGCCCGGCCCGAGGAACTGGCCGTGCTGCCGGAGGTCGAGCACCTCGCCGCGCAGCAGTTCCTCCAGTCAGCACATCCCTTCGCGGCCCGGTTGGAGAGCCAGTCCCTCGAGCAGCTCCGCGAGTACCAGCGGCACGGAGGCGTCTGGGTGGCCGCCACAGCGGAGGGAGGCATCGCGGCCTTCGTCCTCGGCAAGGAGGTGGATGGCGCGGCGTACATCGCGGAGCTGGACGTGCACCCGGCCCATGCGCGCCAGGGACTGGGCCGCGCCCTCTTCGAGGTGTTGAAGCGCCACGCGCGCGAGCGGGGCTACCGGGCGATGCTGCTCACCACCTTCCGGGACGTGCCCTGGAACGCGCCCAACTACGAGCGCTGGGGCTTCCGCATCATGCGGGACGACGAGGTGGGCCCCGGGCTGCGCGCCATCCGCGAGCACGAGACACGCATGGGACTCCCCGAGGCGAGCCGCGTCTGCATGGTGCTCCCGCTGGAGACGGCCCCCGGCGCGTGACGGGCTCCCTCGCCTGATTCACCGGCAGAGCAGGCTCCCGCCCTGTCCCGCCGGGCAGCCCTCGCCAGCGCAGTACTTCGGTCCGCTGTCCACCGCCGCGGTGCCGGACTGATCATGCGGCACGCTCACGCGGCAGCTTCCGGCACGGCTGTTCCCCGAGGCATCCGCGACGGTGTAGTGCACCGTGTACACGCGGCCGTCGGACCTACCCTCGCGCTCGGCACGCAGCCGCACGGACGTGGTGCCCCCGGTGACGTCCACGTCATCGCAGGTGCGGCCGTCTCCATTCCCAAGACCGTCCTCCACCTCGTCCGAGGTGACGCGGGTGATCCGCCCGTACTGCTCCAGGGGCAGCTCTCCCGAGCACGCATCGCGGGCACTCGCGGCGCACTGGGCGAGCGAAACGGTGACGTACTGGTGGTTGGGTGGCCACAGCGTGAGCCCCTTCTCCGCACCCGGCGTGGGCGGCTGGGTGTCCCGCACCGTCACCGTGAAGCCACACGAGGCCTTGTTGCCAGAACCATCCATGGCCGAGCAGACCACGGGCGTGGTGCCCCCGGGGAAGGTGGAGCCCGAGGACGGAACGCAGGAGGGGACCACCGGGCCGCAGTTGTCGGAGGCCTTCGCCGCGTAGGTGGCCACGACGCCACCCTCGGCGCACTCCAGCACCCGTGACGCCGGACAGGACAGGGACGGAGGCGTGCCGTCCACCACGGTGACGGTTCCCACGCACCGGGCGCTCTCTTCTCCATCCGAGGCCACCAGCGTCACGGCGTGCGCGCCGAGCCCGAATGGGCCGGGAGGCGACTCGGAGACAGTGAGCGGCGCGGGCCAGTCGTCCGGGTCGTAGCTGCCCGCGTCGACGCTGGCGCTCCCCTGACAGGCCGCATTGGCGGGCACCGAGACGTCCCGGCACAGCGCCACCGGCGCCTCATTGAAATCACACGAGAGGTCCACCATGCCGGAGTCGAGGTTGTTGTGCTCGTTGCACTCACTGTCCCGGCCCACGCCGGTGCCGTCGTCGTCCACCACCACGGTCACCTCCACGAAGCTCTCCATGGGCGTGTGCAGGGACATCGTGCGCTCCGTGGAGGTGTACGGCTCCAGCGGCTCCGTCAGGGTGACCACGTCCAGCAGCGAGCCCATCGCGTAGAAGGCCACCTTCAGTCCCGCTGGGGCCACGGCGTCGCCCAGGTTCTCCACGCGAGCCTCCAGCTCGAGCGCCCGGGTGTCGCGATTGCAGAAGGCGCTCACGAGGGACACGGTGAGGTCCGGAGCGGCGACCATGCGGGGACTCCAGGCATTGGAATGAAAGGTGTCGAGCCCCACGGCGTACGCCGGTTGGTTCCACACGTCCCGGGTGTCCCTCCAGCCCTCGTTCCGATCCCGGAACACGGCCGTGGCCACCACAATCTCCGCGCTGCCATCCGCATCCACGTCCGCCACGAGCGGCGTCTTCTGGTGGACCGTCGCCCCGAGCGGAGACTGGAAGCGCAGGGCTCCCGTCGCACCGTCGCGGATGTACAGGGAGCCCTCGTCGTTGAGCACCACCTCCACCTGCCCATCCCCCTCGAAATCGAAGGTGGTGGACCAGACCTGGCCCTGGCTGTCGAGCGCCACCGTCCACTTCAGGGTGCCGTCGGTCTCGAAGACGGCGTAGGACTCCGCGCCGCCCACGCCCACCTCGGGCAGGCCGTCACCATCGAAGTCCGTGATGTTGGGGGCATAGAAGCTGGCGCCCTCGAGCGTGGCCGTCCACCGGTGAGTGCAGTCCGTGTCGAACAGGGAGACCTGCTCGCCGTGCGCCACGACGATCTCCCCCTCGGGATCCGCGTCGAAGTTGCCCACCCCGGCCCAGGCGTTGCTCACATCCGCCGTGATGCACTGGAGGCTCCCGTCGAAGCGGTACACCGCGGGGCCGTTGAGCACCTCCTGCGTCCCATCGAGGTCGAGGTCCACGCCGAAGGCCGTGGTCCCCGGGATGGAACCGGTCCACTTCAACGCCCCGGTGTGGCCGTACACACGATGCCCGTCGAGGATCTCCAGGAGCCCGTCCCCCTCGAGGTCCGCGAGCGACAGCTCGCCCCCGTACTCCACCCGCGAGGGCTCCGGGATGCGGAACAGGAGGGTGCCGTCGCCACGGAAGCAGAGGATGTCCAGCGAGCTCTCCGCCAGGGTGCACAGCTCCACGCCGCCGTCCCCGTCGAGGTCGCCCGCCGCGAGGCTCCGCGCGGCCTGGGTCCTCAGAGAGGGCTCCGCCACCGCCCACAGCTCCTGGCCGGTATCCCCCCGGATGGCGCGGAGGACCGCCGGCCCGGAGCCAGAGAGCACCGCCTCTGCCGGGGCCGAGTTGAACACCACCTCCGGAATCCCATCGGCGTTCACATCCACCACCACCGGATGCGCCAGCACGCGGTGGAAGTCGGGCAGCACGGTGCTCCCGGTCCACTCCCACTGCGGCTCCGGCTGGAAGCTCGGCGTGTAGGGCGCGTCCACCACACAGGCCGGGCCCGTCTCCTCGGGCTGCCACTTCTGGGACTCCGGAACCGGCGCCTCGGTCCTGCAGGCGGCCAACAGGGACGCGGCGAGCACTCCGGCACAGCGTGTCTCCCAACGCATGGAATCCGCCTCCGGCTCCGCCCGGCGATGCACGTCCCGCCAGGGCGCGGGCACGCAGGCTGCTCATGCGTTCCGGAGCCCCCTACTGGCTGGAAGTCCGAGGCTCACGTGCACGGCCAGACGTTGCGCACGGGACGCGGAAGTTTCCAGACGGGACAGCCGTACCGGAGGCGTGTAGGACTGTCCCCAGCACCCATGATCGAGCTCCTCCTCCACAACCCGCTCCTGCTGCTGTTCGTCGTCATCGGTATCGGTTACCCGCTGGGACGTGTGCGCGTGGCGGGCAGCTCGCTCGGCGTCGCCGCGGTGCTCTTCGTCGGCATCGCCATCGGCGCGCTGCACCCCGACCTCAAGCTGCCGGAGATCATCTACCTGCTCGGCCTGGTGCTCTTCGTCTACACCATCGGTCTGAGCAGCGGCCCGTCCTTCTTCCGCTCCTTCGGGCCCCGCGGGTTGAAGTCCAACCTGCTCGTGCTGGGCATGCTGGCCCTGGGGCTCGGGCTCACGCTGGCCGCGCAGCGCGTGCTCGGGTTGCGGCCCACGCTCGCCGGTGGCCTGTTCGCGGGCTCTCTGACGAACACCCCCGCGCTCGCCGCCGAGCTCGAGTTCCTCAAGCTGCGCGCTCCCCACGACGCGCAGGCCCTGGCGGATCCGGTGGTGGGCTACTCCATCTCCTATCCGTTGGGCGTCATCGGCGTGCTGCTGGCCATCGCCCTCACGCAGCGACTGTGGAAGGTGGACTACCGCGCCGAGGCCGAGCGCACCCGGGAGCCCGGCTCCGTCAACCAGCCGCTCGAGACGCGGGTAGTGAAGGTGCTCCGCGCGCCCGACGAGCCCCTGGGCGCGCTCATGCAGCGCCTGGGCTGGGACGTCGTCTTCGGCCGGCACCAGCGGGGCAGCGAGCTGGACATCGCCGACCTCTCGACGCGGCTGCAGCCGGGGGACCTGGTCACCGTGGTGGGCCCCGCGCAGGAGCTGGACGAGGTCACCGCGGGGCTCGGCGAGGTGAGCCAGGAGCCGCTGGCGCATGACCGGAGCGTGCTCGACTACCGGCGCATCTTCGTCTCCAACCCGGAGGTGGTCGGGCGGCGGCTGGCCGAGCTGGAGGCTCCCGGGCCGCTTCAGCGCGGTGGCCACCCGGTTGCGGCGCGGCGACGTGGACATGCTCGCCCAGGAGGACACCGTGCTCGAGCCGGGCGACCGGCTCCGCGTGCTCACCCGGCGCGACAAGCTCGACGAGGTCAGCCGCTATCTCGGCGACTCGTACCGCGCCATCAGTGAGATCGACATCCTCAGCTTCAGCCTGGGGCTCGCCCTGGGGCTGCTGCTGGGCTCGGTGCCCATTCCCCTGCCCGGCGGCGTGGACCTGAAGCTGGGCTTCGCGGGCGGCCCGCTCGTGGTGGCGCTGGTGCTCGGCTGGCTGGGACGCACGGGCCGCTTCGTCTGGGGCCTGCCCTACAGCGCCAATCTCACCCTGCGGCAGATCGGCCTGGTGATGTTCCTCGCCGGCGTGGGCACCCGCTCCGGCCATGCCTTCGTCTCCACCCTGACGCAGGGCGGAGGGCTCGCGCTGCTCGTCGCGGGCGGACTCATCACCTTCACCGTCTCGATGGCCACGCTCGTGCTCGGCCACAAGGTGCTCGGCATCCCCATGAGCGTGCTCACGGGTCTGCTGGGCGGCCTGCAGACCCAGCCCGCCGTGCTCGGCTTCGCGCTGGAGCAGACGAAGAACGATCTGCCCAACGTGGGCTACACCACCGTCTATCCGCTGGCCACGGTGGCCAAGATCATCCTCGCCCAGGTGCTGCTGGCGATGCTGCTGTGAGGCCTCATCCCCAGGAGATCTCGTACTCGCTATCGAGCGGATCCACCTGGTGGCCGCGCACCCTCAACCGGTGGACCTTCGTCTTCTCTATCAGTTCCAGCAGCACGCCTTCGTGGAACGGATAGGGAATGAAGGTGCGCTTCACGCCGAAGCGGGCATGCGCCGGCGCCACCCAGGTCAACTCGTACCTGCCAAAGCTCAACGCGACCCGGTACACCACGGGCAGGCAATCCAGCAGGCGCCGGGCATCGCCCCCGTGCATCACCCCCATGGCCCTGCCCGCCGAGGACTCCCGGAAGTCCGCCGCCGCCCTCCGGCCGATCCGCCGCAGCGCCTCCTCGATGTCTCCATACTTCGCCGCGAGCAGCTGCACGGCGGTGGAGACCATCCGGAGATAGGTGGCGATGGGGTAGTTGAAGAGCTCCACGAAGCTCTTCTCGCCACTGGCCTCCAGACAGTGCCGCGCCGTCTCCGCGCCCCCGAAATCCTCCATGGCCTTCAACAGGCCGATGCAGAACACGCCACGCGCGGTGTCACTCGGCGTCGCGAGGGAGATCCGCCGCGCGAAGTCCCGCTCCCAGTGCTCGCGGGTGAACCGCGGCACGGTCCCCTGACCCTCCTGGCTCATGCGTCGTCCCCCATGAGTTGACGAATCGGGTACCCCACCCCACATGTGGGGGCATATCGGAGCGCATCAAACCGCGATTTCCCAGGACCGCGTCACGGAGTCAGGAAGCGGCGATAAGCAAAACTTCAGCGATGCGTCAGGTGCTCCCGCTCAGAGCGCGAGGTACATCAATTCCTCGTCGACGAACCTGTCGCCAATCCGCAGGGCGCGCTTCTCCACGCCGTAGGACTGGAAACCCAAGGCGAGGTACAGGGCCCGGGCCGGGCCGTTGTCCACCACCACCTCGAGGTGGAGCTGATCGACGCCGCCCATCTTCCTGGCCGCGTCGATCGCCGCCTCGAGCAGGCGCCTGCCGATGCCTCGCGACTGGTGCTCCGGCGCGACGTACATGCCCCAGATGCGGGCCTTGTGCGCCGCCTTGCGGAAGGAGTCGCGCCGCAGGCCCGTCATGCCCACCAGCTTGTCGTCCACGAAGGCGCCGAGCACGAGGTTCGTCGAGGGAGACTGGCTGTCGAGCCGGGCCCGTACCACGTCGAGGGGGACGTTCTCCTCTTCCTCGGGGGAGGAGGCGAAACAGGCGGGGTGCTCCCGGAGGGCCCGGAGCCGGAGCGACCAGAAGGCCGCCGCCTCCGCGGGGAGCAGTGTCCGGATGATCGGGTCGGTGGGAGGCGCCATGACCGGGAGCCTGCTGCGTCCGGGGGGGCGCCGTCTACCCTGGCCGTTTCCCGTGCGACACCTGGGTAACGGGAGCCTCCGGGCGCGGGCGCCGACACGGTTGGAGCCTACCGGAAGTTCCGCCGATCCTGCCTGAATCCCCGCTCTCCCATTCATCGGGGTCCCGACGCATCCTTTGAATCAATCGCCCGCCTCCCGCGGGCCGCCCGAGGACACGTCATGGCTCACGAACACCCTGCCCACTCCGTCCACCACGTCGTGCCGGGCTTTGGCGCCGACCGCGCCGCCCACTACGACGCCCAGGCGTCCGTCAACCTCGCCGGCGCCCAGGCGATGTACGAGCTCGGCGTCAGCGCGCTGACCGCCCAGCTCGACGGCCAGGACACCGCGTCGCTGCTCTTCGTGGGAATGGGCACGGGCGCGGAGTTGATGCCCTATTCCCGCTTCGGCGTGCCGGGCTGGCGCTTCACGGGCGTGGATCCCTCCGACGCCATGCTCGCCGTCGCCCGCCAGCGCCTGGAGGCCGAGGGACTGCTCTCGCGCACCCACCTGCACGTGGGCGAGCTGCACACCTTGCCGCCCGGCCCCCCGTTCGACGGCGCGCAGATGATGGGAGTCCTGCACCATGTGGAGGGCGAGGAGGCCCGCCTCGAGCTGCTGCGGGAGGTGACCCGGCGGCTCAAGCCCGGAGCGCCCCTCGTCCTGGGCTGCCGCGTCGGCAAGGATCCCGAGCTGACGAACGTGGAGCTGCGGCGGTTGCGGGCCTATGGAGTCCCCCCGGACCAACTGGAGCGTCGGCGCCAGCTCTTCTCGGTGATACGGCCCATCGAGTCCGAGGCCGCCCTGTTCGCGATGTTGGCCCGGACCGGACTGGTGGCGCCGCGGACGATCTTCGTGTCGCTGCAGTTCAAGGTCTTCCTCGCGCGCTTCGAGCCCGGAACCGCGGGCTGAGACTCCGGCGACTTCTTCTGGCCCCGTGGAACGCCGGCAGAAGATGGAGAAGCTCCTCCTGCTCAACGCGGGCCTGGACGTGGGCTACATCGCCTTCGGGGGCTTCCTCCTGGAGCGAGGGTTGCGCACGGACTCGGCGCAGTTGCGCGGGTGGGGCAAGAGCCTGCTGCTGCAGGGCGGTTTCCTGCTGCTCTTCGACGCGGTGCTGTGGGGACTCAACTGGCGCCTGAACTCGCAGCTCACGGCGCGGCTGGTGCCCGCCCCGGACGGCGTGGGGCTCCTGCTGACGTGGCCTTGAGCGGCGCTTCGGGTAGGATGCGCGCCGCTTCTCATGTCCACCGCCCCCCAGATTCTCGTCGTGGCCGGCGAGGCGTCCGGTGACGCCCACGCCTCCGAGCTCGTCGCCGCCCTCAAGGCCCAGCGTCCGGACCTCTCCTTCTTCGGCATGGGAGGCTCGCGTCTGGCCGCCCAGGGCGTGGAGCTGCTCTACGGCGCCCACGAGGTCAACGTCATGGGCATCACCGAGGTGCTGCCCAAGATTCCGCGCATCCTCCAGGTGATGGGCGGGCTGGCCCAGGCCGCCGCCGAGCGCCGCCCCGTCTGCGCCATCCTCGTGGACATCCCCGACTTCAACCTCCGGCTCGCCGCCCGCCTCAAGAAGCTCGGCATCCCCGTCGCCTACTACGTCTCGCCGATGATCTGGGCCTGGCGCCGCGGCCGGGTGAAGACGATCGCGAAGCTGGTGGACCGGATGCTCTGCATCCTCCCCTTCGAAGAGGACTTCTACCGGGAGGCCGGCGTCTCCGCCCGCTACGTGGGCAGCCCCGTGGTGGAGCAGGTCCCCGCCCCCGCCAGTGCCGCCTCCTTCCGCCAGAAGCTCGGCCTGCCCGTGGAGACACCCACCCTCGCCCTGCTGCCGGGCAGCCGGATGAGCGAAATCCGCCGCATCCTCCCCAGCATGGTGGGCGCGGCGAAGCAGCTCGTGGCCGAGCGCCCCGGACTCCAGGTGGTGGTGCCCGTGGCCCCCACCATCCCGCGCGAGGAGATCCTCTCCCGCTTCGAGGGCAGTGGCGTGCAGCCGGTGCTCGTGGAGGGCCGGGCCCCCGAGGTGGTGGGCGCCAGCGACGCGGCCATCGTCGCCTCGGGCACCGCGGCCCTGGAGGCCGGGCTGATGCAGCGGCCCCTGGTGGTGGTGTACCGCGTCTCGCTCGTCACCTACCTCGTGGGCCGGATGATGTTGAAGGTGGCGCACGTGGCCCTCGTCAACCTGCTCGCCGGCCGCCGGGTGGTGCCCGAGCTGCTCCAAGGCGACATGACCCCCGAGCGCATCGCCGGGGAAATCCGTCGCCTGTGGGTGCCAGGCACACCACGCGAGGAGATGCTGCAAGGGCTGGAGGAGGTGCGCACCCGGCTCGGCCAGCATGGCGCCGCCGCCCGGGCCGCCGAGGCCGTCCTGGAGCTGCTCCCCCCCGCCCAAAAAGTCTAGGAGCGGACCCCCTGCCGCTCTGGTATGTCCCGCCGCGCGATGAATCCAGCGCTGGTCTGCATCCCCACCTACAACGAGCGGGACAACCTCGAGCCGATCACCCGGGCGGTGCTCGCGGCCGATCCCCGCGTGGACATCCTCGTCGTCGACGACAACTCCCCGGATGGGACGGGGAAGCTCGCCGACGAGCTGGCGGCCAGGGAGCCGCGCATCCGCGTCCTGCACCGCGAGAAGAAGCAGGGCCTGGGCCGCGCCTACCTCCATGCGTTCCGCGTCGCGCTCGAGGCGGGCTACCAGTACATCATCGAGATGGACGCGGACTTCAGCCATGACCCGCGCTACCTGCCCACCATGCTGGACATGGCGCAGGGGGGCGTGGACCTGGTGCTGGGCTCGCGCTACGTGAGCGGCGGCGGCACCGTCAACTGGGGCGCGGGCCGCAAGGTCATCAGCCGGGGCGGCTCGCTCTACGCACGCACCATCCTCGGCGTGGGCGTGAGAGATCTCACCGGCGGCTTCAAGTGCTTCAACCGCCGGGTGCTCGAGGGCATCGACCTGGGCGCGGTGAAGAGCACCGGCTACGCCTTCCAGATCGAGCTTACCTACCGCAGCCTCAAGAAGGGCTTCACGGTGAAGGAGACGCCCATCATCTTCGAGGACCGCCGCGTCGGGCAGTCGAAGATGAGCCGGAAGATCTTCCTCGAGGCCCTCACGATGGTGTGGAAGCTGCGTCTCACCGTGTAGAGAGGCGCATGCTTTCCGAGCATCTCTCCCTGTTCCTCATGGCGCTCCCGGCGGTCCTCTTCGTGGTGGACCCGATCGGCGTGGTGCCCATCTTCCTGGCGATGACGTCGGGGGACTCGGAGGAGAAGATCCGCAGCACGGCGCGGCGCGCGTGCATCGTGTCGTGCGCGCTGCTGCTGTTCTTCGCCGTCTTCGGCGGGCTCATCTTCAAGGTGTTCGGCATCTCGCTGGGCGCCTTCCGGGTGGCCGGCGGCATCCTGCTGCTCATGACCGCGCTGGACATGCTGCGGGCCCGGCCCTCGGAAACGCGCACCACTCCGTCCGAGCAGGCGGAAGGTGAGCGCAAGGAGGACGTGGCGCTGGTGCCGTTGGCGATGCCGCTGCTGGCGGGGCCGGGCGCCATCGCCACCGCCATGGTGCTGATGGCCAAGGGCGGCGACAACCTGCTGTCCGCCGTGCCCGTGCTGGTGGCCATCGTGCTCACCTTCGTGACGAGCTACTTCGTGCTGCGCGCCGCCGGCTTCGTGCAGCGGGTGCTCAAGCAGTCCGGCGTGGCCATCCTCGAGCGCGTGATGGGGCTCATCCTGGCGGCCATCGCGGTGCAGTTCATCGCGGACGGCGGGAAGGACCTGCTCCGCTAGAGGCAGGAGCAGGCCCGCACGGCTCAGATGCTGGAGGACACCCAGGCGCCGCCTTCGTTCTTCATGATGGCGCCCTTGGCCTCGCCGCCCAGCGACAGCTCGTCCGGGGCCGCGCGCACGGCGTCGTAGATGTAGCCCCCCACCCGCGGCTGGAGGAAGAGCACCACCGCGTCCGAGGTGCTCGACTGCACCACCTGGTAGTTGGGCCCGCCGCACCTGGGCTCATCGCCCGCGAAGAGGCGCTCCAGCATGGCCTCCTCGGGCCGGCGCACGAAGACGAGCACCTGCGAGGGCCCGTCACGGCCGTCCGCCGCGATGCCGGCCAGCAGCGCCTGGGGCACCTGCTCCCGCATCAGCGTCTGGACCAGCTCGCACTTGCTGGCCTCTTCGTCCGGCTTGATGAGGGACGCACGCGAGTGCATGCAGCCGGGGGCGGCGAGGGCGAGCAAAGCGGGCAGCACGAGTCGCTTCATCCGTCGGTTCTCCTTGGGGGGGTGCATCACAGCTTCCGCCACTGGGGCGGGATGGGGGTGTTGGCCAGGGCCGGAGGCTCCACGGCCAGGATGTATTCGGCGCGCCGGTTGGCGGCCTCGTCCGTCTCGTCCTGCGTGGCCACGCGCGGGGACTGCTCGCCGAGGCCCTCGTAGAAGATGGGCAGCTTCAGGCCCCGCTTGCGCAGGTAGGCCGCGATGCTCCGGGCCCGCTCGAGCGACAGCTTCCGGTTGGAGTCCGTGTCCCCCACCGTGTCGGTGTGCCCGAGGATGTAGAGGCGCAGCTCCGCGAAGCGGCCGTAGCGCGTCACCGCGTCGGCGATGAGCGCGTGGCTGGCGTCCAGCTTCCGCCGCTCCGCCGCCGGCACCTCCGCGCGGCCCGAGGGGAAGTTGACCTCCTCATGCGGGATGTCCACCCGCCACGGGAAGAGGTCCATCGCCGTGTAGAAGTCCGAGGTGTCGAAGGCCTTGAGCGAGATGCGCAGCACCCTGCCCTCCGCCGCCGGCCACGTCACCTCCAGCGGCTTGCCCGCGGGCGCGCCGTCGAAGGGCACCTCGCCGTCGAAGGCCGTCTTCCCGGTGTCCATCAGCACCGTCACCTGCGCGCGCGCCGCGGGCCGGGACAGGGTAAAGCGCAGCTTGCGCCCCTCCACGTCCACGTCCTCGGGCACCACCGTCAGCTTCAGCGGCCCCAGCAGCTCCGTGTCGAAGGACAGGGGGATGGAGGCCTCCTCCGCGTCCGGGAAGCGCACCACCAGTTCCCCCTCGTAGTGGAAGCGGCCCTCGGGCTGCTCCAGCGGGAGGGCTCGCGTCACGCCCGGCTTGCCTCCGCCCTTCACCCGCACCTGCTGGCCGTCACCGCGCTCGAGCTTCAGCTCGAAGCCGGCGATGGGCTCCTCGATGTGCACCCGCAGCTCCGGCAGCCCCTTGCCCAACGCGGCCTGGGGCTGGAGCGACACGCGCACCGCATCCGCGAGCGCGCACAAGGGGGACAGGGTGAGGCACAGCAGCAAGAGGCGGGCGTTCATGCGTGGTGGCTACCTCCGGGGACGAGGCCAACCCTGGCCGGGGCGCGTGGCTCGTTGCAACGCGTACCCGGATCGAGACCCGGAGTAGTGTCCGGAACAGGCTCTTGGGAGGCGAGCATTCCACACAGGCGTGGAATGTGACGACCCTCACCCCAGCCCTCTCCCGGAGGGAGCGGGTGCAGGCACGGAGGGCAGCCAGGGGGCCGCGGGGCTCAGGGGACTCCGACGAGGGTGATCCCCGCCTTGTCCGCCCCCCGGAAGAGCTTCCGGCGCATCCAGCAGCACCGTCTTGCCCGCTTCCAGGGCCAGCACCTTCGCCCCCACTTCCTGCATGACCTCCAGGGTGCGCGGGCCCACCGCCGGGAGATCGAACCGCAGGTCCTGCCCCGGCTTGCAGCGCTTCACCACCACCGCCCCCGCTCCTCCGTACTTCCCACCCCGGCGGATGGCCTCGTCCGTGCCCTCCACCGCCTCCAGCGCCAGCACGTGGCCGTTGTGCACCACCACCGTCTGGCCCACGTCCGCCTGGCCCAGCAGCGTGGCCACCTCGCGCCCCAGCGTCACGTCCTTCTCCTGCGCCGCGTTCAGCCGCGGCCCCGCCAGGTGTCCCTCGGGGCACAGCGCCTGCGCCAGCCAGTCCGTGGGCGCCACGATGGTGATGCCGTGGGACTCGAAGTAGTCCGCCACCGCTCGCAACAGGGCGTCATCCCGGAAGCTGCGCAGGCGCGAGATGATGCGCACCGCGCCCAGATCCGGCCTCGCCTCCGTCAGCGCGCGCACCCGGCCGATGCCTCCGGCCATGGCCGCCCGCTTCACGCCTCCCTTCCGGAAGGCGCGGACGATGCGGTCCACCTGCCCCAGCCGCACCCACGTCAGCTCGGCGACCTCGGCCTCGAGCGAGGGCTCCGCCTCGCCCCGGTGGGCCACCGCGACGACCTCCAGCCCCTGCTGCCGGGCGGCGCTCGCGAACAGGAAGGGCAACCGTCCGTTGCCCGCGATGAGGCCGATGCGTTCCACGTTCACGTCAGCGTGTCAGCCCGCGCTTGCTCTGACTGACGAAGTTCACCAGGTACTCGATCTCCGAGTGCCCACCCATCTCCGTCTTGAGCTGGGCCACCGCCTCCGCGAGCTGCAGCTTCGAGCGGAAGAGGATCTTGTAGGCATCCTTGATGCGGCCGATCTGCTCCTCGGAGAAACCGTGCCGCTGGAGGCCCACCACGTTGAGGCCGGCCAGCTCCGCCCGGTCTCCCTGCGCCGTGCAGTACGGGGCCACGTCCATCACCACCATGGAGCCGCCCGCGACGAAGGCGTGCTTGCCCAGCCGGGTGAACTGGTGCACCGCGGACAGGCCTCCGAGGATGACGGCATCCTCCAGCACCACATGTCCGGCGAGCGCCACGCTGTTGGCGATGACGCAGCCATTGCCCACCACGCAGTCGTGGGCCACGTGGCTGTAGGCCATGAAGAGGTTGTTGTCACCCACCCGCGTCACCCCGCCTCCACCGGCCGTGCCGATGTTGAGCGTGGTGGACTCGCGGAAGGTGTTGCCATCCCCGATGATGAGCTGGGTGTCCTCACCGGCGTACTTCAAATCCTGCGGCGCCCCGCCGACCGCGGCGAACGGGAAGATGCGGTTGCGCGCACCAATCGTCGTCCGCCCGTCGATGACGACGTGGGGACCCACTCGCGTCCCCTCGCCAATCGTCACCTTCTCGCCGATCACGGCGTAGGGACCCACCTCCACCGTCTCGTGGAGGCGAGCACCGGGGTGGACCACCGCCATGGGGTGAACCTGAGCCATGGTGTCTCCTCCTTAGCCTCTCAGGACGCCTCGGCCGTGGAGCCGCCGCCGCCCGTGTCCTTCGTTTTGTTCTTGTCCACCACCGTGGCGAGGAATTCGCCCTCGGCCACCTTCACCCCATCCACCGTCGCCGTGCCCTTCGTCTTCCAGATGGCGCCCTTGTGGCGGATGACCTCGATGTTGAGCTGCAGCCGGTCTCCGGGGACCACCGGCTTGCGGAAGCGCGCCCCATCCACCCCCATGAGGTACGTCACCATGTCCTTGGGGTCCATGTTCTCGGTCTTGTACGCGAGAATGGCCGTGGCCTGGGCCAGCGCCTCCAGGATGAGCACTCCCGGCATCACCGGGTGCCCCGGGAAATGGCCGTTGAAGAAGTCCTCGTTCATGGTGACGTTCTTGTACGCCACCAGCTTCTGGCCGGGGACGATCTCCACTACCCGGTCCACCAGGAGGAACGGATAGCGGTGGGGCAGCAACTGCTGGATCTCCACGATGTCCATCATCCGCCCTTCTCCTTCTTCTCGAGCGTCTCGACCCTGCGGCGCAGGGTACGCACTTCCTTGAGCAGATCGCTGATCTGCCCGAGTGCGGCCGACATGCGCAACCATTCCCTGTGGGGTACGGCCGGGCTGCCACTGACCACCTGCCCGTCCTCCACGTCATGGGCCACGCCGGACTGAGCGCCCACCTTGGCCATGTCTCCCACGCGGATGTGGCCCACCACCCCCACCTGCCCCGCCAGCACCACGCCCATGCCCAGCTCCGCCGAGCCGGACACGCCCGCCTGCGCGCAGATGAGCGACAGCGGGCCCACCTTCACGTTGTGAGCGATCTGCACCAGGTTGTCGAGCTTGGAGCCACGGCCGATGACCGTTTCGCCGATCGTCGCCCGATCGATGGTGGTACAGGCGCCGACCTCCACGTCGTCCTCGATGCGGACGATGCCGGACTGGGGCACCTTGTAGTGCTCCGGGCCGTTGTCGCCCTCCGGGTTGAACGCGAAGCCGAAGCCGTCCGCGCCCACCACGCACGAGGCGTGCAGGATGACGCGCGCGCCCACCTGGCAGTGCTCGCGCACCGTGACGTTGGGGTAGAGCAGGCTGTCCTCGCCAATGCCCGCCCCCTCGCCCACGTAGACGCCGGGGAAGAGCACGGCGCGAGCCGCCACCGTGGCGCCCTTCTCCACCGTGGCGCCCGCCATCACCGTGGCCTGCGGGTGCACGCGGGCCTCGGGGTGCACGTGCGCCCCGGGCTTCACGCCCGCCTCGTGGGAGGGCCGAGGGTGGAAGAGGCTGGAGATCTTCGCGAAGGCCAGGTGCGGATTGGCCACCCGCACCAACGACACGCCCTCGCGAGGCTCGGCGTCCAACGTCACCAGCACGGCCGAGGCCCGGGTGGCCTCGAACTGCCGGCGGTAGCGCGGATTGCCGTAGAAGGAGAGCTCTCCCGGACCCGCCTCGGCGAGTCCGTTGAGCCCCGTAATCAAGAGGCCGGCATCCCCGAGAAGCTCACCGCCCACATGGGTGGCGAGCTCCTGGAGCCGGCGCGGGCTGGGTGCGTGCACGAAGAGGCCTTACTTCTTGGGAGCGTCCTTGGCGACCGGAGCGTCCTTCGGCTTGCCCGAGCCACTGTTGTAGGTGCGGATGACCTCGTTCGTCAGGTCATACTGGCTCAGCGCGAACACCAGGCCGGAGTCCCGCTTCTCGAAGACCAGGCCCAGGCCCTCGCGCTGCGCGATGCGGCCGATGACGTCATCGATCTTCCCGATGATGGGCTCCATCTCCTTGCGCTCACGCTCGGCGATCTCCGCGCGGCTCTTCTCGAACTTCTGCATCAGCTCCATGTACTTCTTCTGGAAGTCGGCGGCCTTCTGCGCGCGCACCTCCTCGCTCATGGCGCTGGCCTGCTTCTCCAGCGTCTCCTTCTCCTTCAGGAGATTCTGCTGCTCCTGGGCGATCTCCTTCTCACGGCCCTCCACCCACTTCTGGAGGCGGCTCTTGGCGGCCTTGCCGTCGGCCACCTCCAGGAGGACCCGCTGGTAGTCCACGTAGCCGACCTTCAGGTCCTGAGCGGTGGCCAGGGTCGGCACGGCGAGCGAGAGGGCAAGGGCCAGAACCGACAGTGTGCTTCGAAGCGACATGTGCGACAGCTCCTCGAGGGAAGGTTTGGAAAGTCCGACGTCCCGCCCCGCTCCCATGTTCAACAGCCGTGAAAACGGCCGCTTGGGAAGCGGGCGGGCCGCGTATCAGAAGAAATTGCCGATCGTAAACTCGAAGAGGACGGGCTCGTCTTCCGCACGCTTGTTGAGCGGGATTCCCCACTCGAAACGCAAGGGACCGACCGGCGAGAACCAGCGGAAGCCGAAGCCCACCGAGGTGAACAGGCCCAGCGGCAGTTTGTCCACACCCCGGGGATTGCGGATCTGGAAGAACGGCTCGTTGGTGGCGAAGGCGTTGCCCGCGTCGAAGAAGACGACGCCGCGGATGCCGGCCTTCTCGAAGACGGGGAACTCCAGCTCCAGGTTGAGGATGAGCTGCTTGTTGCCGCCCACGTTGAGCCGCTCGATGGAGGCGTCAGGAGAGCCGGAGCTGGGCGCCAGCAGCGAGGGGCTGATGCTGCGCAGCAGGTAGCCGCGCACCGAGTTGATGCCACCCAGGTAGTAGAGCTCGGAGATGGGCAGGGGCCGGTTGGGATCCAACTGCTGGATGTAGCCCACGGTGGCGTTCGTCTTGAAGACGGCGCCCAACGGCAGCGGGAAGTAGAGGCGCGAGTAGGCCGTGTAGCGGGTGAAGAGGAACGGCGAGCCGCCGATACCCAGGAAGGGCGGCGCGTACTCCACCGAGCCGTAGTGGATGAAGCCCTTGGAGGGGAAGAGGCGGTTGTTGCGCTTGTCGTAGGTGAGCGACAGGCGCACGGAGCTCGTCACGCCGCTGAGGAAGCGGTTGGCCAGCAGCACGCCACCGAAGTCCTGCGAGGCCGACACGTTCACGTGCTCTTGCGAGTAGCCCACGTTGACGAGCAGGTCCTCGAGCACCTGGTAGCCCAGCGACAGATTGCCGCCGGTGGACTGACGGGTGAAGTCGACGTAGTCCGCCTCCACGCGGAAGAAGTCGGCGGACAGCAGGAACTTGGTGTCCAGGAAGTACGGATCGAAGAACGAGAGCTGGACGAGCGAGCGCAGGCTGGAGATCTGCGCCGAGGCCGACACGCTCTGGCCCCACCCCAGGAAGTTGTTCTGCGACACCTGGGCCGTGAAGATGAAGCTCTCCACGTTGGAGAAGCCGAGGCCCACCTGGAAGGTACCGGTGGCCTTCTCCTTCACCTCCGCCTGGATGATGATGGAGTCCTCGCGGCTGCCGGGCCGCTGCGTCACTTCCACCGTCTCGAAGAAGCCGAGCGCCGTCACGCGCTCCTTGGAGCGGCGCACACCGGTGCCGCTGTAGAGCTCACCCTCGTAGACGCGCATCTCGCGGCGGATGACCTTGTCGCGCGTCTTGGTGTTGCCGACGATGTCGATGCGCTCGATGGTGACCTGCGGGCCCTTCTGCACGTCGAACGTCAGGTCCACCGTCTTCTCGTCCGCGTTGACGGCGGTGACGGGGTTGATGTTGGCGTAGGCGTAGCCGCGGTCGTAGTAGACGTCCGTGATGGCCTGGATGTCCTGGCCCAGCTCGGTGCGGCTGAAGTGCCGGCCCGTGCCGGACTTCATCAACGCGGCCAGCTCCTCCTTGGGGACCACCAGGTCACCGGAGAAGTCGATCTTCCCGATGTCGTAGCGCTCGCCCTCGGTCAGCTTGATGGTGATGAAGATGTCGCGCTTGTCGGCGGAGAGCGCCACGGTGGGCTTGTCCACCCGGACGTTGATGAAGCCCTCGTCGTAGTAGGTGGCCTGGATGACGGCCAGGTCGCGCTGGAAGGCCTCCTCGCGGTAGGTGCCCTCGCCGGTGAGGAAGGAGAGGTAGCCCCCCTCCTTGGTGATCATCACGTCCTTGAGCTGGGAGGCGGGAACCTTCTCCGCGCCCAGGAAGACGATGTCCTTCACCATCACCTTGGAGTTCTCGTCGATGACGAAGATGACATCGACCTGGCCGCCCTCCACGGGGGAGATCTGGTGGCCGACCTCGGCGAGGAAGTAGCCCTTGTCGATGTACTTCTCCTGGATCTTCTTCTGGGTGCGGCGCACCGCGTCCATGTCCAGGATGGTGAGGGCCTTGAGCTCGATGGCCTCCTTGAGGTCGTCCTGGTTGAGCTCCTCGTTGCCGCGCAGCTTCACGGCGCGGATGGAGGGACGCTCCTGGACGCGCACCACGTAGACGACGCCGCCGTTGGGCAGGCGCTGCGTCAGCAGTTGAACGTCGCTGAAGTAGCCGAGCGCCCAGACGGCCCGGAGATCCTCGGGGGTGAGGTCTTCGTCGAAGAGCGAACCCACCTTGGTGCGCAGGGCGCGGCGGACGGCCTCGGCCTCGACGCGGCGGTTGCCCTCGATGCGGATGTCGGTGACCTCACCCTCCCGGACCTCGCGGTCGGGGGCGGCGGGTGCATCGGAGGCGGGGGGCTCGGAGCCGGGCGTGGCGGGAGCGGGGGGAAGCGCCTCGGAGGGAACGGAGGCCGGTGGGGCGCCCCTGTCCGCCTGCGCGAGCACGCGACCGGGCATCACCGTCCATGCGGCGACGAGGAGCGGGACCAGGAACCTGAGAGTCAGAACGGGGAGCCTCAAGAGAGCGTTCGGCCAGTGAAGGGCGGGGCAATCTACGGGAGGAATTCGACGGGTCTCAATGAGAAATCGCGGAAAGGGTGGCCGGGACGTCAAGCCTCGGTCACCTGGCCGGCCACCAACCTCAGCCGGCGGGGCATGGAACGGGCCAGGACCTCGTTGTGGGTGACCACCACGGCGGTGATGCCCAGGTCCCGGTTCACCTCGCGCAAGAGCTGGTGGATGCCCTCGCCGGTGGCGGGGTCCAGGTTGCCGGTGGGCTCGTCGGCGAGCAGGACCGCCGGCTTGAGTACCAGGGCCCGGGCCAGGGCCACGCGCTGGGCCTCGCCGCCGGACAGCTCCCCGGGACGGTGCTCCACCCGGCTCCCCAGCCCCACCCGCTCCAGCAGCTCCCGCGCGTAGGCGTAGGACTGGGTCCGGTCCCGGCGCTGGATGAGGGCCGGCATGGCCACGTTCTCCAGCGCGGTGAACTCGGGCAGCAGGTAGTGGCTCTGGAAGACGAAGCCGATGGTGCGGTTGCGGAAGTCGGCGATCTCCGCGTCGTTCATCGCGAAGACGTTGCGGCCGTCGAAGCGCAGCTCGCCCGCGGCCGGAGTGTCCAGCGTGCCGAGCACGTGCAGGAAGGTGCTCTTGCCCGCTCCGGACGCACCGATGAGGCTCAACAGCTCGCCCTTCTCGATGTCCAGCGACACGCCGCGCAGCACGTCGATGCGCTTGCCGTGCAGGAAGTAACTCTTGAAGACGTTGTGGATGGAGAGCAGCGCCATCGTCCTCACTCCGCCTTCAGGCCTTCCACCGGCTCCACGCTGCTCGCCTTGAGCGCGGGATAGATGGATGCCAGGTAGGTGACCAGTACCGCGATGACCACCGCGAGCGCGGTCTGCACCGGCTCGATCTTCACCGGCAGCGCGGGGATGTAATAGACGGACGGGTCCAGTTTGATGCCCACCTTCAGGATGAAGTAGCACCACGTCAGGCCGGACAAGAGCCCCAGCAGGCCGCCCGCCACGCCAATCTGCAGGCCCTCGGCGAGGAATATCTTCACGATGCCGCCATCGGAGACGCCGAGTGCCTTGAGCACGGCGATCTCCTTGCGCTTCTCCAGCACGAGCATGATGACGGTGGCCACGATGAGGCCGGCGGCCACCACGATGATGATGGACAGGATGATGCCCATCACCAGCTTCTCCAGCCGGAGCGCGGAGAAGATGTTGCGGTGGATCTCTCCCCAGTCGCGCGAGCGGTAGGGGTAGCCGCCCAGCTCGCGGGACACCGCCTGGGAGATGCGCCGGGCGTCATCCACGTCCGCCACCTTCAGCTCGATGCCGCTGGGGCCATCGGTGCCGAAGAGCTTCTGCGCCTCGGCCAGCAGGATGTAGGCGAACTTGGCGTCGTACTCGTACATGCCCGAGTAGAAGATGCCCGCCACGCGGAAGGCGCGGCTCTTGGGGATGAGACCGGCGGGGCCCAGCTCGGCGCCCTGCGGGGAGATGACGTTCACCCGGTCCCCCACCACCACGCGGAGGATGGTGGCCAGCTCCCGGCCGAGGATGATGCCGGGCAGCACCTTGTCCGAGGCGCTCTTGGTGGACTTGCCGATGATCGGATCCTCGGCCTCTTCCTCCTCCTGCTCCTCGGGCTCCTTGCCGAAGCCGAGCGAGCGCCGGGGGGCGATCTTCGTGGGCTCCTCGAGGTGATCCAGGCTGCCGCCCGGCAGCATGTTCTGGCGCAGATCCAACACCGAGCCCACCGTCTCCGGGTCGATGCCCTTGAGGACGATGCCCTGCACCTCGTCGTCGGCGAGCACCATCACCGGGTTGTCGATGGACGGCGTCTGGCCCTCCACCCCGGGAACCTTGGCGATCTGCTCCATCAGCCGCTTGTACTCGGGCAACTGGCCCGCGTACTTCGACACCACCACGTGCGAGTGCGCCCCGAGGATCTTCTTCTGCAGGTCCTCCTCGAAGCCGCTCATCACCGACAGGACGATGATGAGGGCCATCACGCCCACGCCCACGCCGCCCACCGAGAGCGCCGTCATCATCATGGTGGGTGACTGCTCGCGCAGCTTGAGGCGGTTGAGCGCGGACGCGGCGGCGAGCGGATCCTTCAGGCCCAGGGTGCGGATGCGCGTGCGCTCCACGGCCGCCTCCACCGCGCGGATGATGCCGTAGACGATGAGCGGCGGGATGATGCCGAACATCAGCACCGCCAGCGTGCCCAGCAGCAGCGAGGGGCGGAAGACGCCCACGTGACGGCGCGCGACGAAGAGCTCGAAGCCGAGCCGCAGGTCCAGGCGCCCGCTGCCCGCGGCGATGAAGCCGGTGTTGATGCCCAGCACCAGCATGAGCACCAGCAGCGAGAAGACGAGCCAGTAGCCGATCATCGGGCGGCCCAGCATGTCCGCCAGGTACGTCACCTCCCGCAGCCGGTAGCCCAGCGAGAGCTGGAGATCCGGATTCTGGTCGATCAGCGTCAGCAGGATGGGCACGGGCAGGCCCAGGTAGATGACACCGATGGTGGCCTCGGGCATGGCCACCCGCCGCGCGCGCGAGGCCCCCACGAAGCCGCACGCGAAGGCGACCAGGGACGAGATGATCAACGACAGGGCGAAGGCGACCGTCGGCGCCAGCCCCTTCTCCCCGGCCGCTCCGGAGCCCCCACCACTGGACAGGAACGTCTGCAGGAGGATGAGCACCAGCTCGGCCAGCAGGATGCCGCCGCCGTAGGCGCCCAGGGTGCTCCAATAGAAGTCCCGGTACTGGGCCAGCCGCGGGTACAGCGTCGCTCCGGCGGATGGGCTCGGCCCCTCGGTGGAAGCCGGGGCACGCCGGATGCCGGAGGCGATGAGCGCCCAGCCCACCAGCCAGGCGGCCGCGCCCGCGATGACGTACTCCGGCCCGGCGAGCCCCACCGAGGCGGGCATGGCGGACTGCACCGTCGTCAGGCTCAGCGCGCTGAGCGTCTGCAGGAGCCCGCCCCAGCTCAGGGCGGTCAGGCCGAGCGCGGTGGATACCCGCGCCCAGGCATCCGTGAGGGTGATGGCGTAGCCGAGCAGCACGGCCCCCACGAGGGCCACGAGGGCGCCGCTCCAGATGAAGCTCCAGCGGTAGACGGTCTGCCGTTCGGCGTTCACGTGATTCCTTGCCTACTTCGCCAGCGGCTTGAGGAGGGGGAAGAGGATGACGTCGCGGATCGACGGCGCGTCCGTGAACAGCATGGCGAGCCGATCAATCCCGATGCCCTCACCGGCCGTGGGCGGCATGCCGTGCTCGAGGGCGCGGATGTAGTCCTCGTCGTAGTCCATCGTCTCCTGCTGGCCGCGCTGCTTGGCGTCCAGCTGGGCGAGGAAGCGCTCCTTCTGGTCGAGCGGATCATTCAGCTCGGAGAAGGCGTTGCCGATCTCCCGGCCGGCGACGAAGAGTTCGAAGCGGTCGGTGATGTCCGGGTTCTGGTCGTTGCGGCGCGCCAGGGGGCTGACGGCGGTCGGGTAGTGGGTGATGAAGGTGGGGTGCACCAGCTTCTGCTCCACGTGGTGCTCGAAGAGCGCTCCCACCAGCTCGCCGTGGTGCATGGTCTCCACGGCACGGCGCTCGGCGTCGCCATGCGACGTCTTGAGCAGCTCACTGCGCAGCCGCTCCGGGTCCGCCATGTCCTTGTCGCTCAGCGAGGGAACGACTTCCCGGATGGCCTCGGCCATGGGGATGCGCTTCCACCCCTTGCCGAAGTCCAGCACGTGCCCCTGGTAGGTCACCTTGGTGTCGCCCGTCACCGCCTTCGCCGCGCCCGAGAGCATCTCCTCGGTGAGGTCCATCAGGTCCTCGAACGTGGCGTAGGCCTGGTAGAACTCGAGCATCGTGAACTCGGGGTTGTGCCGGGTGCTGATGCCCTCGTTGCGGAAGTTGCGGTTGATCTCGTAGACGCGCTCGATGCCGCCCACCACCAGGCGCTTGAGGTACAGCTCCGGGGCGATCCGCATGTACAGATCGATGTCCAGGGCGTTGTGGTGGGTACGGAAGGGCCGGGCCGCCGCGCCGGACACCAGCGGGTGCATCATCGGCGTCTCCACCTCGACGAAGTCACGCGTGTCGAGGAAGTCCCGGATGAAGCGCACCAGCTTGTTGCGCTTGAGGAAGACCTGCTTCACGTCCGGGTTGGACACCATGTCGAGGTAGCGCTGGCGGTAGCGGACCTCGACGTCCGTGAGGCCGTGCCACTTCTCGGGCAGGGGCCGCAGGGACTTGGTGAGCGGCACGAACTTCGTGGCGGACAGGGTGAGCTCGCCCGTCTTCGAGCGGAACACGGCGCCCTGGGCGGCGATGAAGTCCCCCATGTCGGTGAGCTTGAAGAGCTCGTAGGCGTCCCCGAGGGCGTCCTTCTTGAGGTGGACCTGGATCTCCCCCGAGCGGTCGCGCAGCTTGACGAAGGCGGCCTTGCCGAAGCTGCGCACGGCCACGATGCGGCCGGCCACGTCATAGACGGCGGGCTCGGCCTTCTCGATGTCCTCCATGGACTGGCTGCCGTGGCGGGAGAGGATCTCCGCGGCGAGGTGCTGGGGGCGGTAGCCGTTGCCGTACGGGTTGAAGCCGGAGTCCCGCCATTTGCGCCCCTTCTCGAGGCGCTGGTCGTAGATCTCCTGCTCCTTGGACCCGAGGTCCGCTTCCGCGTTCTTGTTCTCTGGAGTGTCAGCCATGGGCGTAGGGGCGCGGCACCGTAGCCAAGCCCACCCCGGGACGCAACGAATGGCTGGAAGGGATGTTCCCGAAAAGACCCGCCCCCGCCCGTCTCAGGGCGCGGACATGATGAGGAAGGCCCCCACCGCGGCCGCGATGAGCAGCGGGATGAGGATCTCCACTGGCAGCCGGTAGTACGCGTGCATCTGGTGCAGCCGCTTGAGGCCGAAGCGCCGCTGGCGCTTCACCCGCGTCATCACCAGGGAGGCCAGCGCCGGCGGAGCCTTCTGCCTCCCCACGTTGCGCACCCGTATCACGGTGGCCGAGTAGCGCTGCCACCCCTGCGCGCACTCGCCGCACCCGTCCAGGTGCGAGCGCACCGCCTGGGCCTTCTCGGCGGGAAGCTCCTCATCGGCGAGGGCGATGAACAGGGCCTTGGTCTCGCGGTGGCTGAGCTGTGCTGGCATATCCCGGAGTCTCCGCTGAAAACCGTTCATTCCTCAAGCCGCCCCAGGAGATCCGCCAGCTTCTCCCGCGCCCGGTGGAGCCGGCTCTTCACGGTTCCCAACGCGAGCTCGGTGATGTCGACGATCTCCTCGTACGAGAGCCCCTCGATGTCCCGGAGGGCCACCAGCATCCGCGCGTCCGGCTCCAACTGTGAAATGGCCCACTGCACCCGGGCCTGTTCCCTCGCCGACTCCAGCGCCGCGTCCGGCCCCGGCGGCGAGCCCAGCAGCTCCGTCAGCGCCCCCTCGTTCTGCTCGCCATACTCCTCCGAGCGTCCCCTCCCCCGCCGCTTCAGGTACTTCAACCGGTTGATGCAGTGGTTCTTTCCAATCCGGAACAACCACGTGGACAGCTTCGAGTCCTCCCGGAAGCGCGACAGGTTCTGGTGGGCGCTCACGAAGACGTCCTGCACCAGATCGTTCGCCTCCTCCCGGTCCCCCAGCATCCGCACGCAGAAGTCGTAGAGCCGGTCCTGGTGCGTGTTCACCAGCGATTCGAAGGCCTCCGGATCGCCCCGCCGCAGGCGCGCCAGCAGCAGACGCTCCTCGCGCGCGGCGGCCTCGGCCTCGGCGGACACCGGCGTTCCCTCTGTCTCCATGCCGAGCACCCCGCTCGAGGACACCGGTGACCTCCCCACGTGGCCTACACCGCGCGCTTCCATCCTACCCTGACCCGCTTTCCCCTGTTCCACGGCCTAGGACAACGAGGCCGTGGAAAGGTTCCGCGGGTCTTCCGGGCAACTACTCCGGGGCGTTGCGGTTGGGGTTCTTCACGCCCATGAGCTGGGCGGTGACGAACTCCTCCAGGCTGCCGTCGAGCACGGCGTCCACGTTGCCCGTCTCCACGCCGGTGCGCAGGTCCTTCACCATGCGGTAGGGCGCGAGCACGTAGGAGCGGATCTGCGAGCCGAAGGAGATGTCCTTCTTCTGGGCCTCGGCGGCGGCCTGCTCGGCCTCGCGCTTCTTGAGCTCCAGCTCGTAGAGGCGGGCGCGGAGGATCTTGAAGGCCATGTCCTTGTTGGCCGACTGCGAGCGCTCCGTCTGGCAGGTGATGAGGATGTTGGTGGGCAGGTGGCGGAGCTGCGCCGTGGACGAGGTCTTGTTGACCTTCTGACCGCCCGCGCCACCGCCGCGGATGAACTTCAGCTCGTAGTCCTTCTCCGGGATGTCGATCCTGATGGTGTCATCGACCTCCGGATAGACGTCCACCGAGGCGAAGGCCGTCTGCCTGCGCGCGTTGGCGTCGAAGGGGCTGATGCGCACCAGCCGGTGCACGCCCACCTCGGCCTTGAGGTAGCCGTAGGCGAACTCGCCTTCAATCCGCAGCGAGACGTTCTTGAAGCCCGCCTCTTCGCCTTCCACCGCGTCGTTGATCTCGACCTTCCAGCCCTTCTGCTCGCAGTAGCGCGTGTACATGCGCATGAGCATGGCGGCCCAGTCCATGGAGTCGGTGCCGCCCGCTCCCGCGTTGATGTCCATGAAGCAGTTGGAGCGGTCCTGCTCGCCGGAGAGCATCCGCGCCAGCTCCAGCTTCGCGACCTCCGACTCGAGCGAGACGAGCGACTCCTCGGCCTCCTTGGCGCTGGACTCGTCGTTGAGCTCGGCGGCCAGCTCGAAGAGCACCTGGGCGTCATCCAGGCCGCGCATCGTCTTCTCGTAGGCGCCCACGCTCGACTCGAGCGTGGTCTTCTCCTTGAGCATCGCCTGCGCCTTGGTGTTGTCGTCCCAGAAGTTGGGGAGCGTGGACTCACGCTCGATCAGCGCGATGCGGGACCTCTTGCGATCGAGGTCAAAGATGCCCCCGGAGCGCAAGCAGACGCTCCCGAAGTCCGTTGATCTTCTCCATCGAATCGTTGGCCATGTGTGTCGTGTCCTCGGTGTGCGCGCGAGGTGTGCCCGCGCGCGATTGCCGGATGATCAGCTACCGGAAGCCTTCAGGGAAGGAGTCATTGGCTCGGCGGGCTTGGAGGCCGCTGGAAACCGGAGCCGGGCCAGGGTGCACGCCCCCTCCAGGCCCATGGACAGGGGCAGGATGAGGGCGATGAGGCGCCAGTTGTCCTGGTCGAACATGGGCAGCAACTTGAGCACCAGCCCCAGGACGCCCAGCGCCGACATCACCCGCCACAGGCGCCACAGCCGCGCGAGGGCCCGGGGCGAGCCGCGCATCAACTGGATGCCCAGGGGTACCGCCAGCACGGTGAGCGGGTTGGCCAGGAAGAGGTTCTCGTTGCGGTACGTCACCGTGTGGTCGGTGAACAGCCACATGATGAACAGCGCGAGCCCCGGAATCCCGAACACCAGCCCCACCAGCAGGTTCTGCAGGCCGAGCAGGATGCGAGGCGCCCGGGCCCCGGTCCGGCGGATCCACAGCCCCAGGCCCGCCGCGCCCCCCCCCAGCAGGAGGCCCAGCACCAGCAGCATGGGCGCGTACTTCGGCGGCTCCGCGGGCGTGACCGGGCGGCCCTCCGCCGCGTAGATGTTCAGGTTCTTCGCCACCAGCGGGCGCTTCTGCCCGTCCTCCCCCACCACCTGCATGTCCGCCACCTGGCGCTCCAGCTCGTCCGGGAGGAAGGCCTCCTGCCAGCGGGTGACGGGCTGGTCGATCTCATCGTTCATCAGGAAGTCGAGCAGCAGGCCCATGGCCGGGCCGACGTCCGAGTAGCGGCGCGTGTGGTCGCGCAGCGTCATGCGCCCGGGGCCGCTCATGGCCTGCTTGAACTGGCCGCCCACCACCTTGTCGATGGCGTCGCGCAGCCGCGTCACGCAGTTGTCGTTGTAGTGGTGGTACAGGTAGTGGCTGTTCTCCGGCAGCACGTTCACCGCCAGCAGATTCCCCAGCTCCACCTTCTGCGCCGGCGTCAGGTTCAGCTCCTGCAGCCGCACGTCCCGGTTCAGCGAGCGGTAGAAGCGGAAGGTGGCTCCGGGGCTCGCGTCGTCCACCCAGAACTCGAGCCGGCCCATCGCGTAGCGGGCCAGCATGCTCGAGTCGAAGGAGAACATGCCGTAGTTGTAGAGGCGCGACTGCTTCTGCCGCTGATCCTCCACCACCAGCGAGCCGTGCCCGAACCACGACGCCACGTCATCCCCGGGCCCGAAGGTGACCAGGTAGATGGACAGGTCCTCGCCCTGGCTCTCGCCCGTCCCCCAGGGAGGCATCTCCTGGGAACGCGCCGGGGTGGCGGCCAGCAGCAGCAGGCCGAGCAGACAGGTCATCAATGGAGCAAGGCGAGGCATTGTCCGTCCCAACAAATGAGGGCGGGCCTACCTATCATGCGCACTGCCCGACTCAACCCCGAGAGTGGCTGGCAGGAGAGCGGGCGTTCAGGGCATGAAGGGCCCCACCCCTTCCCGAGGAGTCTCCCATGTGGCGCGGCGTCCTGCTCAGCACCCTCTGCCTCATTGCCTGCCACCGCCCTCCTGCCGCCCCGCCGGAAGCGCCCACGTCCACCGCGGCGGCCCCCCGCCCTCCTCCTCCAGCCGCGACGGAGCCACGGGCCGGTGGACCGGACGAGGTGAAGGGCGAGGCGGAGGCCCGGTGCACGCGCGATGAGGACTGTGCCCTGACGCAGCTCGCCACCGAGGGGTGCTGTCCCCAGTGCACCCCGCGGGCGCTCTCCACCGCCGCGCTCGCCCGCCTGAAGCAGTCCTGCGCGGGCGTCCCGGAGGCCTCCTGCCCGATGCCCGTCTGCCGCCCTCCTCCGGGCGCTCCCGCCCCGGCCTGCGCGGGGGGACGCTGCACGGTGCGCTTCACCTCCATGGAGTGAGCGGCGAGGGCCCTCACGTCATGAGCTTGCGGGCCCGGGGGGCCACGGCGTCGCCCACCATGCCGCTCTCGCCCAGCAGCCGCTCCTCGGTGCGCGCCATCTTCTGCGCGTCCTTGGGGCGCTCGTGGTCATAGCCCAGCAGGTGCAGCAGCCCGTGCGCCAGGTAGCGCGCCACTTCCGAGTCGAGCGTCCGCTCGTACTCCTTGGCCTGCTTCTTCGCCGTGTCCAGCGAGATGACCACGTCCCCGAGCTGCCTCGGCCCGGGCGTGCCCTTGGGCGCGTCCCCCGCCGGGAAGCTCAGCACGTCCGTCGCCTTGTCCTTCTTGCGCCACGTGCGGTTGAGCCGGCGGATGGCATGGTCGCCCACCAGGGAGATGGACAGCTCGCACCCCGTCAGCTCCAGCTTCCGCAGGAACGTCTCGGCCAGGTCCGTCACCTGCTTGGAGAAGCGCTTGCCCTGGGGGTGCGCCACCTGCACCGTCACCCGGTTGGCCTGCTCCTCCTCGGGCGCCTCCTCGATGTGGGCCAGCTCCACCCGGAAGGCGGGCGCGCACATGGAGTAGTAGTCACACGCGCCCTGCCCATCGTTGCGGTACACCACCCGCTGGCCCCGCGGCACCATCCCCAGCTCCCCTTCCCCGATGAGCTGGCGCCGGCCCTCCACCACCAGCGTCAGCTCCCCCTTGAGGACGATGACCACCTCGTCGAACTCGGGAGTCTGCGCCGGCTCGGACCAGCCCGGCGGCGCCAGCATCCGCGCCACCGACATGGAGTCGGTGCCCGTCGTCGCCGCACCCACGAACTCCTCGATGCGCTTCCCATCCTCGCGCGGGATGATCTTGCCCTTGCGCAGCTTCACCACGTTCAACCTCCTCCGCCGCCTCAGGTACCCGTGCCCGCCGGGCGCGCCTTGCCATCCTGCTTCGTCGTCCCCGCCACCGTCAGCGCCGCCCCCTTGGGGCCCGCCTGCAGCGCTCCCGCCGGGTACTCCGGGCGCGCATGGTAGATGCCCTCCAGCGTGTGCAGGAAGGACTGTGAGATGAGGTTCAAATCCCTCAGCGTCAGGTCACACTCGTCCAGCTGCCCCTCGGAGAAGATGAGGTTGATCATCTTCTGCACCTGGGCGTGCAGCCGGGGCGTGGTGGGCTCGGGCAGCGCGCGCGTCGAGGCCTCCACCGCGTCGGCGATCATCACCAGCGCCGCCTCGCGGAACTGCGGCTTGGGGCCCGGGTAGCGGAAGATGCTCTCGTCGATGGGCGGAGCGCCTTCCTTGCCCTCCTGCTCCTTGACGGCCTTGTGGAAGAAGTAGCCCACCAGCCGCGTGCCGTGGTGCTGCGGAATCGCATCCGCCACCAGCTTGGGCAGCCGGTACTGGCGCGCCATCTCCAACCCCTCGGTGACGTGGCGCTTGATGATGACGGCGCTCATCGCCGGGGCGAGGCTGTCGTGCTTGTTCTCGCCCTTCTGGTTCTCGCCGAAGTAGAGCGGATTCCGGCCCTTGCCGATGTCGTGGTAGTACGCGCACGAGCGCGCCAGCAGCGGGTTGGCCCCAATCGCCTCCGCCGCGTTCTCCACCAGCGTGCCGATGATGATGGAGTGGTGGTAGGTGCCCGGCGCCTGGACGATGAGCTCCTTGAGCGCCGGGTGGTTGAGGTTGGCCAGCTCCAGCAGCTTCAGGTCCGACGCGTAGCCGAAGATGGACTCGATGAGCGGCGTGAGCGCCATCACCATCACCGGCACCGCCAGCGAGGTGCCCGCGAAGGCGAACAGCGCCGTGATGAGCGTGTCCGGGGTGAGGCCCTTGCCCTCCGCCAGGAAGAGGCAGAGCACCGCCAACAGGTTGATGGCACCGGTGGCCAGGCCCGCCTTGAAGAGGCCCACCCGGTCCTTGGCGCTGGCGACGCGGTCCGCCGCCACCAGCGCGCCCACCAGCGCGTAGATGCCGAAGGACAGCGAGTTGCCCAGCATCACCCCGCACAGACTCGCCAGCACCAGCGCGAAGAAGAGCGCCAGCTCATCGGAGAGGACGAAGCGCACCAGCATGGCCCCGGCCGCCACCGGGAAGGCGTAATAGAAGGCCTCCAGGGGAATCGCCGTGTACCGGTCCTGCACCGCGTCCGCGATGGACACCCACACCTGCAGCAGGCCCAGCATCGACACCAGCAGCAGGCCCAGCAGCATCGCGTCCTTGCGCGTGGGCCGGAAGCGCCGGAAGGCCGCCCGGCAGAAGAGGTACGTGGCCGAGACGAGCAGCGCCACCAGCCCCGTGCCGCCCACCTGCAACTGCACCAGATCCAACCGATCCGTCTGGGCCCGCATGCCCCGGGTGGCCACCAGATGCGCCTCGTTGACGAGCTCCCCGTCCCCGATGACCCGCTGGCCCTTCTTGATGGAGATGACGGCGTCCTTCACCGCCGACGCCGCCTGGCGCCGCCGCGCGTCCGTCTCCGCCAGGTTGATGGTGAGGTTGGGCCGCACCAGCCGCTTGGCCAGCCGCAGCACCGCCCGCCGCTGCACGCCCGGCGAGTCCGGCAGCAGGTTGCCCGGAATGGAGGCGAACCGGTCCATCTCCATGTGCGCCTCGCGCACGTCCACCACCGTGGGCGCCGCCCCCGGCAGCGTCTGCTCCCCGTTGTGCCTCAAGTCCCTCACGGTGAGGCCCTGGGGCCCCTCCCGCGACAGCTCCTCGCGCGAGTTGGTGATGTACACCGGGGTGGGCTCGGCGAAGCCGTACGCCCGATCCACCAGCGCCACCGTGGCCTGCTCCACCGACTCGGAGAAGCGTGCCGCCGCCAGGGCCTGCACGTCGTCGGGATCCAACGCCACGTCCTTGCGCCCGAACAGCAGCTCCTGGAAGTGCTCGCGCTCCTCGGGTGCCAGGAGCGGCTTGCGCGGCTGCGCCTTGACGGGCACCTCGGGGGCCGCGGCCTCCTGGGCGGCCTCCTTCGCCGCCAGCCGCTGGCGCATCTCCTGGAAGGCCGTGCCCACCGACGCGCGAATATCCATCAGCACGCCCGGGCTCAGGTCGTACACCGGCCGCACCGCGCCGCGCGCCTCCAGGCGCCGCTGCTCGGTCATCGCCTGGTGGATGATCTCGTAGTCCCGCCCGGCCTTGAACCCCGCTGGGGAGTTCGCCCGGAAGGGCTTGCCCAGGTCATCCTCGCCGAGCGCGGGAATCTGCTGGCTGAAGAGGCCCGGGGAAATGACGAAGCCGGCCGCCACCGACACGGTCAGCAGCAGCAACAGACTCGCCAGGCGCCGGCCCCAACGGGGGCCGAGCCGGAAGCGGTGGGCGAGCGCGTCCAGCGGACTGGGTCCGGGGGGCGACGATTCCGGTTCGGCCATGGGGTTGTCCAACCTATGGGAGGCGTGACGGGTTCTTCAAGCAAAGCGGGCGGCGGGAATCCCTTCCGCCGCCCGCCGCTTGCTCACCCGGCTATCGAGCTTGGAAAATCAAGGGGTTGGCTTGTCGGATTCCGGCGCACCGGCTGCCACTTCCGGCGCCGTTCCACCCGCCACCGTCGCCTCCGCCTCCTTGAGGGCCTTGGCGGCCTGCTGCGCCGCGTCGTACCGGTCGTAGGCGCGGATGACTTCCTGCACCAGGGGGTGACGCACCACGTCCACCTCGGTGAACTCGGAGATGCAGATGCCCTCCACGTTCTTGAGGATGGAGCGGGCGTGGTGGAGACCGCTGGCCTTGCCCACCGGCAGGTCCACCTGCGTCACGTCGCCCGTGATGACCGCCTTGCTGTTGTAGCCCAGGCGGGTGAGGAACATCTTCATCTGCTCGATGGTGGTGTTCTGCGCCTCATCGAGGATGACGAAGGAGTCATTGAGCGTGCGGCCGCGCATGAAGGCCAGCGGGGCCACTTCCACCACGCCCTGTTCGATCAGGTGCAGGGCGCGCTCGACGGCCATCATGTCGTGCAGCGCGTCGTAGAGCGGGCGCAGGTAGGGGTTGACCTTCTCGGCCAGGTCACCCGGGAGGAAGCCCAGCTTCTCGCCGGCCTCCACGGCGGGACGCGCCAGGACGATGCGCTTGACCTTGCGCTCCTGCAGGGCGGCCACCGCCATGGCCATGGCGAGGTACGTCTTGCCGGTACCGGCGGGGCCGATGCCGAAGACGATGTCATGGGCGCGGATGGCGTCCACGTAGCGCTTCTGCGCGATGCTCTTGGGAGCGATCTGCTTGTTGCCGGTGCTCTTGAGGACCGGGCTGTTCATCACGTCCTGGAGCGACTCGGCGCCGCCACGGCCCAGGACCTTGATGGCCTGCTCGACGTCCTCGCGGTAGACGGGGCGGCCGGCGCGGATGATGCCCTCGAGGTTCTCCACGAGGCGAACCGTGAAGGCCACGGCATCCGAGGGTCCGGACAGGTGCAGCTCGGTCCCTCGCTGACCGACCCGGACACCGAGTCGGCGCTCCATGAGCTTGAGGTTCTCGTTCTGGTTGCCACACAGCGCCAGGGTCGTCGCGTTATCGCGGACATCCACCTTGGCGGACGTGGGGCTGACGGATGCTTGTGCCTCTACTGTGGCGGGGTTTCGCAATTCGTCTAATCCCTCGGGACGGGTGTCGGACAATTCAGAATCCTCACTGTCAAGCTAACGTCCTCCCACTGTCAGCGAAAGGAGGAAGCGAGCAACCGTCCTAGCGCAGGGGAGACAGGAGGATGAACTGCCGATCTGACGTACGGCGATAGTAATAATCGTCCCGCCAGGGGTAGCGCAGGTCCTCCTGCTGTAGGAGACCCACCTCCACCAGCGCCTCCAGGCGCTCGGGTAGGGCCCCCTTTTCCAGTCGAAACACTTCCAGTGCGGCTTCGATTCGGGCTTGTTGAGCGCGGGCCAGAAGACGCTGGGCCGCCGGGTCCGCGAACGAGGAGGCCGAGTCGTCCCCCAGGTCCCAGGTGTCCGGCCGCAGGCGCGAGCCCACGAAGCCCAGCGCGGCCAGCACCATGACGGTGACGACGGCGCGGGCCACCACGCCCCCCACCCGAACGAGCAGACCGGCGCCACCCACGGAGACGGCCCGGCCCGAGGACTGGTGGGCGCGGATGTACTCGAGGTTGAGCAGATTGACGAGCGCCTTGCTGGTCTCGAACTCGCCCAGGCTGCTGAGGTCCACCAGCTTGCGCACGTCGCGGCCGGGGGCGATGAAGCTCGTAGACGCGGCGCTCGGAGCTGCCGATGGACTTGAACTCGCCCTTGTTCTCGTCCTTCTTCTCCTCGGAGAAGGCGTCGTCGAAGGAGGCGTCGAAGTCGTCTTCTTCCTTCTTCTTGTTCTTGGGGTTGGGGGCGGGCAGCTCCTTGAGGCGCTCGAAGGTCATCGCCTCGTGGGGGAGCTTCTTCCGGACGTGGGGCCACTCGTCCACCATCCGGAAGCCTTCCATCAGCACGCTCTCGGCGCGCAGCGGCGTGATGGATTCGCTGTCCGGCTGCACTTCCTCCTGCTTGAACTCGTAGGTGCCCGCCTTCCAGAGGAAGAGCCCGTAGAGGGTCTCCGTCACCTGGAGCTGCATCATCTGCTTGAGCTTCTGCGCGGAGATGGCACCGGAGGTGGTGAGCACGTCGCCCAGCCGCTTGAGGGTGCGCTTCTGCGTCTCCAGCGCGCTCTCGAGCTGCTGCTCGGTGATGAGCTCGGCGCGCACCAGCATGTTGCCGATGAGGTCCTTCTTCTTCCGCGTGACGCTCTCGGCGCGCACGATGTTGCCTTCCCGGAAGAAGACCTGGACCTCCTGCTCCTTGCTCTTGAGGTACAGGACACCCGTCTTCTGCTGCTGACCGATCAGCTGCAGGATGTCCGCGATACCGAAGTCCTTGAGCGTTCCCGTCAGGGCCATCGTTCGTCCCGGCCTACTCGTTCTGGCGGCGGTACAGCCCGCGCAACGTCAAAAGGTGAAGGGGAATGAGCAGCAGCAGCAGCGGCGCCAGCTTGAGGTACAGCGGGACCTCGCCGTAGGGCGCGCGCAGCACCCCGGAGCGCAACAGCACCCCGGACACCGCGAAGAGGAAGAAGAAGGCGTAGAGGGTGCCGCGCACCGTCAGCCCCTGGAAGAGGTGGCCCGCGCCGGACACCAGCGCGCCGAAGGCGTACGACACGCCACTCTCCCACTGGCGGTTGCGCTCGATTTCAATCTGCTTGCGGGCCCGGACGCGCGCCTCCACCGCGCCCTTGCGCGAGAAGACGTTGACGCACTGCGCGCACATCTTGCTCGCCACGCCCAGCTCCTTGTCGCACCGCCGGCACACCGGGCGGCCGCACTTCTCACACTCGCGCGAGGCCTTCATGGACTGGCCCGCGAAGCCGAGCCCGAAGGCGAGCAGCGCGCCCAGCACCGGCAGGCCCCAGGCGGTGAGCCCCGAGCCGCCGCCGAGCAGCCGGCGCGACAGCTGCGCCTCCACGCGCTGGCCCGCCACCGGATCATCCGTCAGCGGCAGATCCGCCTCGGCGAGCGCCGGGGCGAGCAGGAGGCGGTTCATCAGCAGGCGATCCTCCGGCGGGCGCTGCCACATGAGCAGGGAGGGGTCCACGCGCTGCGCGGCCTGGAGCGCATCACGCGCCTTCTGGTTCTCGGAGCCGATCTCCGAGTCCGGCGCCACCGCGGCGCGGCGGCGGTACACCTCGGCCAGGTTGAAGGCGGCCGCGGCCAGTCCCGGGTCCGCCCGCGAGGCCGCGGTATACATCCCCGCCGCCGCGCTCGTATCCCCCATGGCCAGCAGCACGTTGGCGTGGTTGGTCATCAGCCCCGCATGCTCGGCGTTGCTCATGGCCGCCGCCGCCTTGTAGTGGGCGATGGCCTGCTCCAGCTGGCCGCGGCGGGCCTCGAAGCGCCCGAGCGCGTACAGCTCCGCGAACTCGACCTTCTCCTTCTTCTCGAAGCGCGCGCGCACCCGCTCCGCCACGGGCTCCGCGAACAGGCTCCCGCGCTCCAGCACGTAGACGTCCTCGGCCACCGTCCCGGCGAAGGCCGAGGTCTCGGCGAGCTTCCCGGCGCCGGACGGCACGAAGGCCGCCGCCACCAGCAGCACCGCCGCCACCGCCCGCTCCAGCTTCGAGAGGTAGAGGGCCACCGACATCAGGAGGATGAGCAGCACGGGCACCAGGCCCAGCCGCAGCGCCACCGGCGTGCCGATCAGCAGCAGCACCGCCAGCGCCGCCGACTGCCACTTCGCCGCCGCCCGGGGGAAGAGGTGGTGGAAGTCGTGGAAGAAGTAGCGCGCCCGCCTCAGGAAGAGCACGCCCACCACCACCGCCGCCGTGGCCAGCACCGCCACCAGGAACACCGCGCCCATATCCGCCAGCGCCGGGCGCCGGTAGCGCGGATCCTTCAGCATCACCGTGAGCGCGGCCTTGAGCTCCCGGCTGTAGGCGCCCACGTCACCGGGCGAGCGACGCGCATAGGCCTCGGCCAGCGCGAGCCGCGCATACGGAAGGTTGGGCGAGAGCGACACCGCGTGCTCCACGAGCTGCACCGCGCCGGCGCTGTCGTTGGCCTTGCGCCGCCCCTCGGCCGCGCGGATGAAGCCGATGCTCAGCGACTCCATGTCCAGCGCCGCCACGTCGTCCTTGAGGGACACCAGCTCCTGCTGCGCCTTGCGGGCCGACTCCATGTCCAGCGCCGCCACCGCCTTCTGCCACTTGTCCCAGGCGGCCTGCAGATCCGCGTCCGTCACTCGCGGGGCGAGGATGGGCGGAGGCGGCGGCCGGACCACCGGGGCCGGAGGGGGAGGCTTCGGCTTCTCCACCACGGTGGGCGTGGACGGATCCACCGGGACCGCCTCCTGCGCGGCCTCCTCCTCGTCCTGCGACTTCTGGCCCTTGCGGTTCTTGCCGCGGCCAGCACGCGTGGAGCCCTCGTCCGGCTCCTCCTCGGACGAGTCGTCGATCTCCTCCGGGGAGTCGACGGCCATCTCGCTCGGATCCAACATCGAGGGGTCGTCGTACGTGGGCTTCTCGGCGGGAGCCTGGCGCTGGGACTTCTGCGCGGCGGGACGCTGCGACTTTTGCGCATGCGCCTGCCGCGCGGGCATCCACAGCGCGAGGCACATCATCAACGGCAGGAGGCGCAACAGAGGGAGGCGCGACATTCGGGGTCCCGATGATAGGCGACGGGCCACCCCCACGGAAGTTGTGATCCCCCTTTCGCGGTTCCCCCGTGTTACGGGAACTCGCTCGCTCGCCGGGGGAGGTGGAGGAACCATGAGTGCAGCAGGGGAGCAATTGGACAGGCTGGTGGAAATCATGGCCCGCCTCCGAGCCCAGGATGGTTGTCCCTGGGACAGAGAGCAGGACCTGCGCTCGATGCGTCCCTACCTGACCGAGGAGGCCTTCGAGGTCATCGACGAGATGGACCGGGTGGCCGAGGGCGGCCCGTGGCGGGCGCTGTGCGAGGAGCTGGGGGATCTGCTCTTCCAGATCGTCTTCCACGCCCGGCTCGCCGAGGAGCTGGGCGAGTTCTCCATGGCGGACGTGTCCCGGTCCATCAGCGACAAGCTCACCAGCCGCCACCCGCACGTCTTCGGCGAGCGGCAGGCGGATGGCACCCCGCAGCCGCTGGCCAACTGGGCGAGGCTGAAGGCCGAGGAGCGCAAGAAGAAGACGGGCCGGGAGGGCTCGGTGCTGGACGGCGTGCCCACGGGCGCCCCCGCCCTGCTGCGCGCCGAGCGCCTCACGGAGAAGGCCAGCCGCATCGGCTTCGACTGGCCGAGCCTCCAGGAGGTGCGCGCCAAGCTGTACGAGGAGTTGGGGGAGCTGGACGAGGCCATCGCCTCGGGAAACCGGGACGAGCTGGAGCACGAGCTGGGCGACGTCCTCTTCTCCCTGGCCAACCTCGCGCGCTTCATCCAGACGCCGGCCGAGGATGCCCTGCGGATGGCCAGCCGCCGCTTCACCACGCGCTTCCAGCACATCGAAGCCGCCCTGCGCGCCGAGGGCATCCCCCTGGGCGAGGCCCCCCTCGAGCACATGGATCGCCACTGGGACGCCGCCAAGGCCGTGGAGAAGTCCCTGCCGCCCCCCCTCCGCGTCCCCCGTGCGCCCCTGGTGGCCCTGCGCCTGCCGGTGGCGGACCTCGGCGCCCAGCGGGCCTTCTGGGATCGGCTCGCCCCGCTCCTCGGTTGGAGTGCCGAACGGGGAGCGGCCGGCGAGGCGGCCTACGGTGACGGGTTGTACCGGCTCGTCTTCACTCCGGGCCCGGGTACCCCCTGCCCCACCACCGTGACCTTCGGGGCCCCCTCGGCCGAGGCCGTGGAGCGGTTGCGCACCCTCCTGGAGAGCGCCTCCCCCGGGTGCGTGCTAGAAGGCGGCGGCGGCGCCGGGAGGATCATCTTCCAGGACCCCGCCGGTCTGCGTTGGGAATACGCCTTCGGAGCCCGCTGATTGATCTGTCTCGGGCGTCCAGATGGTGGCACGGATCACGCAAGTCTTGACGCTCAGTGAGCGCCGAAGTAGGTACGGCGCCTCTTTTCCACAGAAGTAAGCTGGAGATCACCTTGGCCAACACCAAGTCCGCAGAGAAGCGTAACCGCCAGGCCCAGAAGCGCCGCGCCCGCAACGTCAACGTCCGCACCACGGTGAAGGACGCCGTGAAGAGCCTGCGCGACACCCTCACCACCAAAGACACGGCGAAGACCGGGGACGCCCTCAAGGCCGCCACCCGCACGATCGCCAAGGCCGCCTCCAAGGGCGTCATCCACAAGCGCGCCGCCTCGCGCCGCATCTCGCGGCTCGCCAAGGCCACGAACCGCGCCAAGGCCGCCGCGAAGTAGTCGTCGCGCGCCTCACCAGTTGCTGGCCAACCGGTCGTACCCCTCGCGCATCAACGTCTCGGCGAGACGGTGCAGCGCGGCCTGCCGGTTGGCCTCCACTTCCAGGACATCCCCCGACAGGCCGTTGTCCGTGCCCGGAAGGAAGTCCTCCGCACCGGAGACCTCCGTCTCCGCCAGTACCCGTCCGTCCCGCTCGAGCCGCAGCAGCACCGTCGCGGAGGCCTGGTGGCTCGCCACCCGCGAAGCGGCGCCCGGCGTGTTGCCCTGAAAGACGGGCACGGCGACGACGGTGGGCCCCGTGCCCACGCTCCTCACCACGCCCACCAGGGTGGCCTCGCAGGCCCCCGTCCCGCCGAGCGTCCTGGCGCGCACCAGCTCCTGGCGCAGGAGCCGGGTGAAGAGCACCTCCAGGCCCGGCTCGGCCGTGTCGTTGCGGAAGACGGGCGCGCACACCGAGCGCACCCCTTCGGGCAACCCCGCGCCCTGGGACGTGAATCGGTAGCCGCACCCAACAGCCGACAGCAAGAGAACGCACCCCATCACGCGCACGCGGGACATGGCGCCCACAGTAGCGGGGTGATCCCAGCGGTCAAGCGCGAGGGGCGCCCCCGTCCGGAGCGGACGAGGACGCGGACTACGCGGAGGGCTCGCTCACCTTCACGCCGCGCGAGCGCACCGCGTCCGCGAGCTTGCGCCAGGCCGAGCGCAGGCGCTGCTCCTCGCTAGAGCCGCGGCGCACGGTGCCCAGCACCCAGCGCGTCTCCACCTGGCCGGTGGACTCCAGGACGAGCGTGTAGCGCCGCCCGGAGAACGCGAGGGACACCCCCACCAGGGCCAGCACGCCGAGCAGCACGCGCACACCCTGCTGAGGAACGAAGGCCAGCAACACGATGGCCCCGGCGGTGAGGGCCAGGGCCTCGTAGAGCGGCCGGTGCACCAGGGAGAGCCGGCGCAGGCTGGACAGCTCGAGGAGGAAGGGCGTGGCGGTAGCACCCGGCCGGTAGGAGAGGCGGTTGCCCTCCCCCACGAGGACACGCCCGCCCGGGAAGCTCCGCCGAGAGGAAGCGCTCCGCGGACGAGGCGCCCACGGGCGAAGGCAGGGGGGCGTCGGGCAGCTCTCCCCCGCACGCGGCACAGCGGCCCGTCCCCACATGCTGGGGACGGCCGCACCGCTTGCACATGACGAGGACCTCGGTGGGCACCCGGCTCCCGTCTCAGCCGACGACGAAGTTCACCAGCCGCTTGGGGACGAAGACGAACTTGCGCAGCGTCTTGCCCGCCATGGCCGCCTGCACCCGCTCGTCCGCCTCGGCCGCGGCCCTCACGTCCGCCTCGGCCGCGTCCACCGGCACGCGGATCTCCGCGCGCAGCTTGCCGTTCACCTGCACCGCGTACGGAATCACGTCGTCCACCACCAGGGCCGGGTCGAACTCCGGCCAGCCCTGCGTGACGGTGAAGTCCTTCGCGCCGTAGGACTCGGCGATCTCCTCGGCCACGTGCGGGGCGAACGGCGTGAGCACCGTGGCCAGGAAACGCATGGCCTCGGCCATGGCGGCCTTCTCCGCGGGCGTCTCCGGCGTGCCCAGCGCGTACAGCGCGTTCACGTACTCCATGATGCCGGCGATGGCGGTGTTGAAGGACAGCCGCTCGATGGCCTCCCCCACCCGCTTGAGCGCCTTGTGCGCCGCGCGCCGGATCTCCAGCGCCTTGCCCTCGTAGGCGCCCGTGTGCGTGGCCTCCGCCGCCGCGCCATGGTGGGTGCTGGCCAGCGTCCACACCCGCTTGAGGAAGCGGAAGACGCCCTCCACCTGCTCGTGGGACCAGTCGAAGTCACGCTCGGGCGGGCCGGCGAACAGCACGTAGGCCCGCGCGGTGTCCGCGCCGTACTTCTGCACGATGGAGGACGGGGCCACGCCGTTGCCGTAGCGCTTGCCCATCTTCCGGCCGTCCGCGCCGTTGACGATGCCCTGGGTGATGAGCCGCTTGACGGGCTCGTCCACCGGGCTCAGCCCCAGCAGCTTCATCACCCGCGTCCAGAACCGGAAGTACAGCAGGTGCATCACCGCGTGCTCGGGGCCACCCACGTACACGTCCACCGCCAGCCAGCGCTCGGCCTCCTTCGGATCGAAGGGTGCCTGGTCGTAGTGCGGCGACAGGTAGCGCGCGAAGTACCAGCAGGAGTCGACGAAGGTGTCCATCGTCTCCGTCTCGCGCCGCGCGGGGCCCTGGCACTTGGGGCAGGTGGTGTTCACCCACGAGGCCACCTTGGCCAGGGGCGGCTCGCCCTTGCCCGTCAGCACCGCCTGGGTGTCGATCTCCGGCAGGCGCACCGGCAGCTGCTCCAGCGGCACCGGCTGGCCCCGGCGCTCCGGGTCGCACGTCTCGCAGTAGACGATGGGGATGGGCGTGCCCCAGTAGCGCTGGCGGCTGAAGCCCCAGTCCTTCTGGCGGTACGTCACCTTGGGCTCGCCCCGGCCCTCGGCCCGCAGCTTCTCGCCCATCTTCTTGCGCGCCTCGGCCGACGGCAGGCCCGAGAACTCGCCCGAGTCCACCAGCACGCCGTCCTCGGTGGACGCCTTCTCCAGCGCGTCACCCGCGGGCAGCTTGTCCCCGGCGGCCGGCTGCACCACCACCTTGATGGGCAGGGCGTACTTGCGCGCGAAGTCGAAGTCGCGCTCGTCGTGCGCCGGCACGCTCATCACCGCGCCCGTGCCGTAGTCGGCCAGCACGAAGTTGGCGATCCAGATGGGCACCGGCTGGCCGGTGAAGGGGTTGATGGCGTGCGCCCCGGTGAAGACACCCTCCTTCGTCACGCCCTCGGCGGTGCGATCCGTCTTGGAGATGGAGGCCATCCGCTTCACGAAGGCGTCCACCTCGGCGCGCTGCGCGGGCGTGGTGAGCTGCGCCACCAGCTTGTGGTCCGGCGCCAGCACCACGTAGGTGCAGCCGTGGATGGTGTCCACGCGCGTGGTGAAGACGCGGATGCGCGCCTCACTGCCCTGGACGTTGAAGTCCGCCTCCACGCCCTCGGAGCGGCCAATCCAGTTGCGCTGCATCGAGGTGATGCGCTCGGGCCACTCCTTCAGCTCGTCCAGACCGTCCAGCAGCGCCTGCGAGTACTGGGTGATGCGGAACGCCCACTCGGGCTGCTCCCTGTCCACCACCGGGGACTCGCAGCGCTCGCACGTGCCTTCCTTCACCTGCTCGTTGGCGATGACCGTGTGGCAGCCCGTGCACCAGTTCACCTTGCTGAAGCGGCGGAACACCAGGCCCCGCTGCAACATCTGGATGAAGAACCACTGGTTCCACCGGTAGTACTCGGGATCGCTGGTGTTGACCTCGCGCGTCCAGTCGTAGCTGTAGCCCAGCGTGCCCATCTCCTTCTTGAAGGAGTCGATGTTCTCGCGGGTCCGCACCGCCGGGTGCACGCCGTCCTTGATGGCCGCGTTCTCCGCCGGCAGGCCCAGGGCGTCCCAGCCCATGGGGTGCAGCACGTCATAGCCGCGCATCTGGAAGTAGCGGGCGTAGACGTCACCGATGAGGTAGTTGCGCACGTGCCCCATGTGCATCTGGCCACTGGGGTACGGCAGCATCTCGAGGATGTACTTCTTCGGGGCTCCAGGGCGCTTGCCCGCCCGGAACACACCCGCCTCGTCCCAACGGGTCTGCCACTTCTGCTCGATTGCCTGCGGCTCGTAACGCTCGTTCATGGCCATGACGGGGTGCGTCTTAGTGGGGCGCACGTCTCCAGGCAACAACAAACGCCCGGGTCCGTTTCCCTCTGACGCTTGCCGTCCAGGCACGAGCGGGCCAGAGGCCGGCCCGGCGCCAGGCGCCCGCCAGGCTGTCCGCCACTACTCCAGGCGCAGCAGGCTCTTCACCGTGTCCTGCACCACCTTGGACTGCACGGGCTTGACCAGGTAGGCGCTCGCCCCGAGCGCCATGGCGCGCTCCCGGTCCTCCACGGCGGACTCGGTGGTGATGACCACGATGGGCACCGTGCGGTACGCGTCCGTCTGCCGGATGTGGCGGATGAGCTTGAGCCCGTCCATCAACGGCATGTTGATGTCCGTCAGCACGAGATCGTAGCGGCCCAGAGTCAGCTTCTTGAGGCCCTCGGCCCCGTCCTGCGCCTCGTCGGTGTGGAGCCACGGGCCCAACCGCTGCAGCGCATACATGAGACTGCGCCGCATGGCCTGAGAGTCATCCACCACGAGCGCCCGGATCTGCTGCGTCATGGCGCCGAACCATAGCACCGCCGCATCGCCGGGCACCCGCGCGATTCGAGGACCCGGTCCGGAGAAAACGACGCTCATGCTCCCATATCGGCCGGACGGGCGGGCGGGCCCGAAGCGCGACGAGACAGGTCATGCGCCCGGCGTTACCTCGGAGGAATGCCCGAAGGGAACATCCTCCACCGTATCGCCCGCATCCACGGCCAGTGGCTCGTGGGGCGGAGCTTCACCGCGGACTCACCCCAGGGGCGCTTCTCGGCCGATGCCCGGCGGCTGTCGGGACGAGCGCTCGTGAGCGTGGACGCGCATGGCAAGCACCTCTTCCACCACTTCGAAGGCGGAGTGCGGCTGCACATCCACCTGGGCCTCGTCGGCCACCTGCGGCACTTCCGCTTCAGGGCCCCTCCCCCTCCTCCGCGTGCAGGCTGCGGCTCGCCTCGCCCCAGGTGACGCTCCACCTCGCCGGGCCCCAGGCCTGCGAGCTGCTCAGCCCCGAGGACGAGGCCACCCTCCGCTCCCGGCTGGGGCAGGATCCGCTGCGCCCGGACGCCTCGCCCGCACGCGCCTTCGAGGCCCTCCGCCGGGGACGGCTTCCCCTCGCGGCCGCGCTGCTGGACCAGGAGCGCATCGCCGGCGTGGGCAACATCCTGCGCGCCGAGGCCCTCTTCCTCGCGCGGCTGCCGCCCCTGCGCCCCGCCTCGGAGCTGAGCCTCGCGGACTTCGAACGCCTGTGGGAGGCCCTCCAGCGGCTGATGGAGGACGCGGCCCGCGATGGGCGCATCGTCACGCCCGGGGCGCCCCCCGCTCCCTGGGAGACTCCCGGCAGGCGCCGCGAGGACCGCTTCTGCGTCTATGACCGCGAGGGCCAGCCCTGTCCCCGGTGTGCCACCCCCATCTCGCGCGTGGCGCTGGCCGGCCGCGGACTGTTCTTCTGCTCCGGCTGCCAGACTCCCGGCGCCCACGGGAGACCGGCCCGCCGTCCTCGAGCCAAGGCCTCGGGACGCGCCCGGCCCCGAGCCCCCTGACTGTCCCCATGCGCCAGGGCGCCCGGTCGGCTACAACCCGCACATGTTCCGCCGCGCCGCCCTCGCCGCCTTCGGCCTCTCGCTGGCCGCCTGCACCACCCCCCTGCACAACACCCGGGAGGTGCTCCACCGCTCCGACACCCGCTTCTTCATCCGCGAGCAGTGCCAGCCCAAGAGCACCGCCGCGCTCTCCCGCACCCAGGTCTCCGGACTCGACGAGCTGCCCGCGGCCCTTCGCGACCGCCTCCTCGCGGACCTCCCCCTGGAAGCCTCCGGGAGTAGACCGTTCATCCAGTGCCAGGATGTCGCGGCCCGGCTCCTCGAGGAGCGGCTTCACGCCCTCTGCTGGCCGGAAGCGCGCGTGACGTGGCAGGCGGATAAAGCCCCCGGGGCCTCCGCCTCCACCCCCGCTGCGCAGCCCCGGCTGAGCGTCCAGCTCGGGGCGCGCTACCAGGTGGACGCCATCTGGGTCGTCCAGCGCAAGAACGCGACGGTGCCCGCCTCCCGCATCATCAAGGCGGCCCAGAGCGCGATCCCCAAGGACAAGGCGTGCACGGCCCGCACGTTCGAGGACATCCACGCCCAGGTCTCCAAGCTCGGGACGTTCCACCGGGTGCTGGTGGTCCCGGGCCCCCCACCGGGTGGCGAGCAGAAGAAGGTGCCCGTGGTCGTCGACATCAGCGAGAAGCCTCCCGCTCCCCGCGGGAAGTAATCTACCGCGGAGAGTGGGAGAGCTGGCGGAACAGCTCCGCGTGCTCGGGATGGCGGGCGGCCAGCTCCTCGCCTCGGGGCATCTCCCAGTCCGCGAAGTCGAAACCGGGAGCCACCGTGCAACCGCACAGCGTGTACTCCCCTCGAGGCACCGCCGCCTGCAGCACTCCGGCCGGCACGAGCACCTGGGGCCGCTCGCCCTTCGCGACGTCCCGGCCCAGCATCACCGTCTCCAGGCGGCCGTGCTCGTCGAGCAGGAACATCGTCAGCGCGTGCCCATCGTAGAAGTGCCACAGCTCGTCCGAGCTCACCCGGTGCCAGGCCGCGAACGTGCCTCGTGGCAGCAGGTAGTAGATGGCCGTGCCCACCGAGCGCGTGCCTCGCGGCGTCTCCACCGCCACCGTCGAGCGCCAGGTCTCCCGGTAGAAGCCTCCCTCGGGATGCGGCGCCAACCCCAGTGTTCTCACCAGTTCATCGACCATGCCGGTGAGTGTAGCGCCACCGCCGCGTGGGGTACGGTGAGGAAGCGCCACGGCTCGTCGGCGCTCGCCCGGCTGGCGGAAGGCGAAGGGCCTGTCTATCTTGCGCCCCCACCACTGATTTCCGCAGCGGCCCCATGGGACACGTTCACATCATCCGAGACTTCCCCTCCCCTCACGAGGGCCGCTCCCGCACCGTGCGCATCTACACGCCGGAGGCCTACGACTCCGCTCCCGCCGGGCACCGTTTCCCCGTCCTCTACATGCTCGACGGGCAGAACGTCTTCGCCCACCCGGAGTCCGCCGTCTACGAGACCTGGTGCGCCAACCTCACCCTGGAGCACCTCGTGCGCGAGGGCAGCCTGGAGCCGTGGCTCATCGTCGCCGTGGACTCCACGCACAACCGGCTCGCCGAGTACTCCCCCTGGGACGAGCCGCGCGGCAACGTGCGCGCCCAGGCCCAGCCCTATGTCCGCTTCCTCGTCGAGGCCCTCAAGCCCTACGTCGACAGCGTCTACCGCACCCGCCAGGGTCCCGAGTGGACGGGCGTCATGGGCTCCTCCCTCGGCGGCCTGATGTCGCTCTACCTCGGCAGGCGCTACCCGGAGCTGTTCGGCCGCATCGGAGGCCTGTCGCCCTCGGTGATGTGGGGGTGGAACCGGATCTTCTCCGAGTGGACGAACCACACCCGGAAGTGGTCGCGCATCTACCTGGATGCCGGTGCCCAGGAGACCATCGATCCCGTCGGCTACACCATGTACTACGGCGACGCCACGCGCGACTTCTACCACCACCTCAAGCACCTGGGTTACGCCGACCACGAGCTGCTCCTCGTGCTGGATCCGGGCGGCCACCATCACGAGCTGGACTGGCAGCGGCGGCTGCCCTTCGCCATGCACTGGCTGCTGCGCTGAAGAGGCAGCGCGCCTCGCTCAGGCGTGCGTCTGGATGAAGCGCAGCGCGTCCAGCATCGCCGGCAGCTCCTGGTGGCGGGTGAGGTACATCTCATCCCCCAGGGCACTCTGGTAGACGCTGGGCATCGCACGGTGCAGGAGCAGCGCATCGCCGAGCCGCTTCACCACATCCTGGTGGCCGTAGCGGTACTGGCGGCCCGAGCGCCGGGACGCGTGGCACACGTGGTACTTGGGCGCGTAGCGGAAGCCGCGCACGTCCTCCCCGGCCATCATCCGCGCCCAGAGGAGGTACACGTCGATGTCGCACGCGTAGTTCATCATGTCCGGCAGATAGGCCCCGGGCGGACGCAGGTTGGCCTCCAACGCGACGTAGCTTCCATCCGAGAGGCGGAAGAACTCGAGGTGGAACCAGCGCTCGCGCAGGCCGAGCACCGACACCGCCTTGCGCCCCAGCTTGTCCAGCGCGGCGGGAATCTCCTTGTGGCTCCAGATGGCCAGATCGCGCCGCTCGAGCACCGACTCCATGATGCCGTCGCTGTACTCGTGGCTGAAGACGAAGACGATCTGCCCGTCCCGGTCCACGAGCCCGTCGTAGGTGACGATGGTGCCGCGAACGAAGGCCTGGGCCACGTAGCCGGACAAGGAGGACTCACCGAAGGCCGCATCCACCTCGGCGTCCGTGGACACCTTGAAGGTGCGCGCGGCGCCGACTCCCACGTCCGGCTTGAGGACGAGGGGGTAGCCCACGTTCCGGGCGAAGGCCTTCACACCCGCCGCATCCCGGACGGGGATGGCATCCGGGTGGGGCACGCCAGCCCCCTTGAAGACGTCATGCATGCCCTGCTTGGAGCGCAGGCGGGAGATGTCAGTGGGCAGGAGGCCCGGGACATGGAAGTCCTCGCGCAACCGCGCCTCGACCTCGAGCCACGTCTCGTTGAGCGAGTCGATGCGATCGATGCGGCCGTGGCGCCAGGTGAAGTAGCCGGTGGCGCGCAGCAGGGCGTCGTAGTCGTCGAGGCGGGGCGTGAAGAAGTACTCCGTCAGTTTCTCGCGCAGCTCGGGCCGGAGGGTGTCGTAGGGAGCATCGCCAATCCCCAACACGTTGATCCCCAGCGAGCGCAGTGCGCTGACGAAGTGGACGAACTGGGGTGGGAAATGCGGGGAGATGAAGACGACGTTCATGGTGGCACTTCCGGCAGGGAGACTGGCGCGCTCCCAACGCCGTGGATGATGACGCAGGGCGGCGAGAAGTGAAGAGGAGATCTCAGGGACAGCCGCACCACGTGCGGGCCAGCGCCTCCGGTGCGCCTGGCCCCGGCTGGTAGAGGTACGGGCCGCCCGAGAGGTAGTGGCACAGGGGCTCGGCCGAGGGGTCGTAGCCCGCCGGGCCCGTCCCCACCCGCAGGTGCCGGACGGCGAACTCCGAGCACACCTCGCAGGCCGCCGCCCGCGTCGGCGCGTCGAGCGATATGTCCGAGGCCCTCGCCCTCAGCGCCTCGAGCCCGTCCGCCGAGCTCGTGCGGCACCAGTCCGCCGAGTGTCCCCGGTGGAACACACGCGCGAGCGCCAGGGCCCGGTTGCCCGCCTCGGGCATCGTGTCCGGCGTCGACGGCCACGGCAGCACCGGATCGATGTACGAGGCCAGCACGCCCCCGCTCGCGTACTGCCCATTGGGCCTGGCGCCCAGGAAGGAGCCGAAGCGCCCATCCGCCAGCTCCGTGCCCTCGGGCCGCTCCTTCGCCATCAACCGCGTGAGCGAGACGATTCGCTGCATCTCCAGCCGGAACTCGTTCTTCAGCCGCGCCGGGACCGGCACCTCGCCCGTCTCGTGCGCCACCGTGGGGATGATCCACCCCACCACCCGCGAGTCCAACCCGAGCGTCACCTGCTGTCCGACGATGCGGAACTGCACCGCCGCCGCCTCCAGCATGGCCCGGTTGGTGGCCCGCTGCCCGAAGCACTCCGGGCCCGTGGGCTCCAACGTCCGCAGTCCGTCCGCCGGGGCCCCGAGCGCGCCATGGTTCTCCCCCGCCGCCGCGTACACCTCGCGCATCCCCGAGACGGCACACGACAGCAGGCGCTCGGACTGCGGCGCGTACGTGCTCCCCGTCCCCATGGGCGGCAACAGGTGCAGGTAGTCGTCGCCGATGGCCGGGTAACGCGCGCCTCCCGGGCTGACGAACTCGACCGAGGGGTGCGGAGCGCAGAGCGCGTCGTTGACGTCGTAGCTCGTCCACTCGGGCAGCCGCTGGAGCACGCCGCGCGCTCCGTGCAGCAGCCCGGAGGCGAGCGCGATGAGCACCGCCCTGTCCCGGGGATCATCCCCTCCGCTGGGGAAGTCCGAGAGCCTCCGGCGAGCCCCAGCGCTGCCACATGTGCCCCATGCTCCAGGCATCCTGCAGGTAGTGGTGGCCCACCGCCTCGAGTGCCAGGGCCTCGGTCTCGCACGCCCGGAGATAGTCCCCGTAGCGGCCGGCCGCCGCGCCCAGCAGGTCCTTCGTCGCCTTGCACTCCCGCGCCCGGGCGAGCGCCAGCCCGTGGTAGTGCGCGTAGAAGCGCCCCGCCTGCGGCAGGAAGTGGTTCGAGTTCACCGGACCCATGTGGGTGGCGAAGTCGTGGCACCGCGTCGCATCCGCGCCGATTCCCGGCAGCGGGCACGTCTCGTGGCCCGTGGCCCAGTCCCACAGCGCGTACGAGAAGTCGGGGAGCTGCGCCAGCTCGCCGGGCGTGAAGGCACGCACCTGCACCCGCGCGGTCTCGGCGAAGGGCACCGGCAACAGCGAGGTGAGCGTCTGCCCATCCACGTTCAGCGGCTGGCTCGAGGTGAAGACGCGCAACCGGGCCGTCGCGGAGGCCTCCGCTGGCAGGCCCGCCTTCTCGCGGGTCAGCTCCCAGAGTTGCCGGTGCTCGTCGAGCTGCACCCACCCAGCGTTGGCGCGCGGTGTTGGGGCCGGCCGCGGGCGCGCAGTAGGTGCCGGAGCCCCGAGGGTACTCCCCCACCTCCTTCGTCGTGTCCTTCTGCTCGTAGCAGACGGACTCCCAGGCGGCGGCGGGCAAGGACAACAACAGCACCGAGGACACGAGGAGCCCGCGCATCACTTGACCTCCAGCAGCGCGCGGACGCCGGGGAAGCAATCCGGTTGGAGGAAGAAGGTCTGCTCGAAGGCGGAGATGGGCTCCTGTCCCTTGTCACGGGCCTTGGCGTAGGCATCGGCGCAGGCCGCCGGGCAGCACTCCTTCTCCTGCCAGGGCTTGGAGGTGGTGCACTGGGGCACCGCCGCCACGCACTCGTCCAGCGAGCGCGCTCCGGGCTGGAAGCAGTAGGTGACGAGGTCCGAGCAGGCGCCCAGGGCCGTGAGGGCGTCGCTGCCCGTCGGATCGAGCTGGAGGCCGCCCGAGGGCGTCTTGATGAGGACGAGGTTGCCGGTGTCCACCTTCGGCAACGGGATGTTCGGGAGATCCACCTTCGGGAGTTCCGGGAGCTGAAGCTTCCCGTCCTCGCAGGCGAGTCCCACGGGGAGCATCGCCACGAGAAGCACTGCACGGAGGATGCGGAGCAAGTCACTTCCCCTTTCCGGCCCTGGGAGCCGAAAGGCCCCCCTGTGACATCGAGTCACGCACAGGACAGGAAAAGGAGGCAAGGGCCCCCGCGAGCTTCGCCTCCGGGGCTAGTAGCCCACGTAGCCCTGGCCCTGGCGGAGCGCCTTGAGGCCCGGCACGTCGGACACGGAGCCGTAGCGCTCCACCGCGTAGCGGACGCCCGCGATGATGTTGTCCACGGGATTGCGGATGTTGTCGTGTCCCGGGAGCTTGTTCGCGTCGAACGTCGGCTGGATGGTCTGCATCAGGCCGATGGACGGGTGGCCCGCCGCGGCGTTGGAGTCCCAGAGGTTGATGGCGTTGGGGTTGCCGCTGGACTCGTGGTGGATGATGGAGGCGATGTCCTGCGGGTTCATCTTGTCGGCCGGCACGCCCGCGGCGCTCAGCTTCGTCATGGCCTCCTTGATCCAATCACCCACCTGCCCCTGCGGAACGTTGCCCACGGGAGCGCTGGACTGCGCGCCCTTGGTGGAGGCTCCCCCGTCGAGGTTCACGCCCTTGGGGCCCGAGGTGGACGACACGAACTCGTCCTTGCTGCCCGGGATGTTGAGCTTCGCGCCCGAGTAGATGAGGTTGGCGTCCTTGATCTGCGGGTTGGCCTTCATCAGCTCGCCCACGTTGGTGTGGTAGCGCTGCGCCAGCTTGTTCAGCGTGTCCCCGGCCTTGATGCTGTAGTTGCCCATGTGCGTGCCCTCGGAGTTTTGGAAGCGAAGTGGATGCCGATGCACCGGCACAAAGCAGGAGGCGTGCCATGCACCGAGCCCTCCTGCCCGGGCTCGCAAGCCCTTGATTCCACTCGGTTCCGCCCCGGCTTCAGCCGCTCGTGATGACGGCCGTCACCACCTCACGCGGGTTGCCGCTGGTGACAACGCTCATCCCCTGGTGACTGCGGTCACCACCCGGAGACAGGACATCATCCGGGCCCCACGGCGGACAGGGCCGGCTCGATGGCCGAGCCCTGGCGGCGCTCCCTGGGCGCGTCCAGGAAGGTGCCCAGCAGCACCCAGCGCCGCGCGTCCTCCGAGGCACCCGGCTTCGCCATCAGCGGCGTCGTGTAATGCCAGAAGGGCAGCCGGTACACCGTGATGCCTCCCACGGTGTTCACGCTCTGCATCTCCGAGAAGTGGCCGCCCTTCGAGTAGACGAGCCACTGGTGCGCCACCGCGGGCGTGGCGAACGTGAGGTGCATGTCCACGTAGCCGTCGAAGGCCTCGGCGTCCTCGGGGTGGTGATCATTGTGCGGGCCCGTGTAGTCCCCCGGGCCGTAGCACAGCGCCTGGATTCCCCACTTGCGCCGCAGCGGCCGTCCGCTCACCGACGCCGCGAACGCCGCGAAGCTCTCCGAGCGCAGCATGGCCACCAGCCCCGCCGCCTCGGCCGCCTTCCACGAGCGCGAGCGCCGGCTCTCCAGCAGCGCCGTCCTCACCCGCACCGTCTTGGGCAGCAGCTCCGCGTAGTTCTCCGTCATCCCCCAGATGCTTTCCGGGGGAATCGGGTCCTCCATCTGCGTCAGCGTGTCCCGCAGCGCCGTCTCCAGCAGCTCGCGGCACGCCACCGCCTTGCGCGCGTCCAGCACCCCGCCGAGCGCCACGAAGCGCTGTCCCGGCCGCAGCAGCGCGCCACACGCCTCCGGGTCACGCCCTTCCAGGATGCGCCGCCCCTTCGGGGTGAGCAGCTCCGCGAACTCCGTGGGAAACGTCTTCATGTCCTCGCCTCTAATGTCACCGGCGCTTTCGCGCCAGTTCCACGAGCGCCGGGCCGATCTCCCCCAGCGGCAGGATCCGGCTCACCGCGCCGGTGGCCACCGCCTCCTGGGGCATGCCGTAGATGACCGCCGTCTCCTCGGACTCGGCCCACACCTCGCCGCCCGCCTTCCGGATGACCTTGGCGCCCACCGCCCCGTCCGAGCCCATCCCCGTCAGCACCACGCCGATCGTCCTGGAGCCGAACACCTCGGCCAGGCTCATGAAGAGCCGGTCCACCGAGGGCGCGTGCTTGTCCTGCATCGTCGGAGGCGGCGTGCCCAGCACGTACTGCCCGTTCTGCCGGTACACCACCAACTGTCTGCCGCCCGGCGCGATGAAGACATGGCCCGGCGCCAGCAGGTCTCCCTCCTGGGCCTCGCGCACGGTGAAGGGCCCCAGCCTGTCCAGCCGCTCCGCGAAGGCGCGGGTGAACTGCTTGGGCATGTGCTGGCACACCAGCAGGCTCATCGACGGCTCCGGCGCGAGCGCCTCCAGCAGCCGCTGCACCGCCGGCGGCCCGCCCGTGGACGCGCCGATTCCCACCACGAACGAGGGCTCCAGCGGCAGCACCTTCGGCTTGCGCGACACCGGCTTCACTTCCGCCGGGCGGATCAGCCGCGCCGCCTGCACCTTCTCGTGCAGCTCCTTGCGCAGCTTCTCCAGCACGTCCGGCGTGGGCTTGGCCGGCTTGGCGATGAAGTCGAAGGCCCCCAGCTCCAGCGCCTTGAAGACGTCCGTCTTGTGCGCGTAGCTGGAGATGACGATGACGGGCGTGGGCGCCGAGCTCTTCAGCAGCCGCAGGAAGGAGTATCCGCCCAGCCGCGGCATCTCCAGGTCCAACGTCACCACGTCCGGGTGCAGCGCCAATACCTGGCGCAGGCCCTCATTGCCGTCGCACGCCGTGCCCACCACCTTCACGTCCGGCGAGGACTCGAGCAGATCCGTCAACAGCCGCCGGTTGTGGGCCGAGTCGTCCACCACCAGCACCTTCACGGGCTCCAGGGCGCTCACGGGTGACCTCCCCCGCCGAGGCTTCCGGCTTGCGGTAGACGAGATCGCTGCGCAGGTGCACCAGCTCGAAGTCAGCGCTGAGGTTGATGAGGTTCTCCGAGTGCCCCAGTAGCAGGTAACCGCCGGGCACCATCTTGTCGTAGATGAGGCGAAGCACCCGCTGCCGTGCGGGCGTGTCGAAGTAGATCATCACGTTCCGGCAGAAGACGACATCCGGCCGGGAGATGAGCAGGGCCGAGTCCGGCTCCTGCAGGTTGTGGTGCCCGAAGGAGACCCAGGCGCGGATGTCGTCGCGCACGCGCACCCGGTTGGGCCCCACGTGGACGAAGTAGCGGGCGACCTTGTCCGGCGGCGTGGCCCGGAGCGCGGAGGGCCCGTACTCGCCCTGGCGCGCGGCGGCCAGCACCCGGCGGGAGATGTCCGTGCCGTGCACCTCCACGTCCCAGCCCTCGAAGCGCCCGCTGTCCTTGAGGAGCATGGCCACGGTGTAGGCCTCCTCCCCGGACGAGCACCCCGCCGACCAGATGCGCAGCCGCCTCGTGCGCGCGTTGCGGCGCTCCAACTGCGGCAGCACCTCCTCGGAGAAGGCCTTGAGCTGGCGCGGCTCGCGGAAGAAGTACGTCTCGTGCGTGGTGAGGGCCTCGATGGCCGTCTCCAGCTCGGCGCGGCGCTGCGCGTCGAAGCGCAGGTAGCGGTAGTAGGCGCTGAAGTCCGTCAGGCCCAGCGCCTCCAGCCGGGGCCACAGCCGCCGCTGCATGACGTACTTCATGTCCTCACGCACGAGGATGCCGCAATGGCCGTAGACGAAGTCCCGCAACAGGCGGAACTCCTCCGCGGTCATCTCCGGCCTGCCTGTATCGAAAGGCATCAACCCCGAGATCCTCCGCGGCTTCTCAACGCCCAGACAACCGCTCCACCGCGTCCACCAGCGCGCGGCGAGCCAAGGAATCCATCTCCGCCGTCAGGGCGGCCCGTGTCGCGGGCAGGCACTCGGGCCCACCGGAGTCCCCGAGGACTCGCGCCGCCGCGGCCCGCACATCCCAGCTCGCGTGGCCCAGCAGTCCCACCGCCAGCGACACCCCCTCGGCCGAGGCCGCGCCCGCCATCAGCGCCGCCTTCACGACTTCATGGTCTCCATGGGACACCGCGCGCCGGAGCACCTCGTCCCGCAGGGCGCCCAACCGCGCCAGGGCCTGCAGCGCCCGCCAGGCGATGGCTCCGTCCGGATGCGGCACCAGGCCCTCCAGGTCCTCCACCCGCTCCATGGCCCCGCACTCCCCCACCGCCTCCAGGGCCGCGAGCCGCACCTCCAGGGTCTCGTCCGTCAGGGCCTGCTTCAGCAGCCCCGCCATCGACCCATCCCCCACCTGGCCCAGCACCCGCACCGCCGCGGTGCGCACCCGCGGGGACTCGTCCGTCAGCGACTGGCGCGCCAGCTCCAGGCCGCCCGCCGGGTCCACCGCGGCCAGCACCTCCACGGCGGTGGCACGCAGCGCCACGGAGGCCTCGCGCGCCGTCCGCCGCACCAGGGGCAGCATGGCCGTGCCGCCCACCCGCACCAGGGCACCCAGCACCACCGGCTCCGCCCCGCGCTCCAGCGCCGACTCCAGCGCCTGCGCCACCTGCCGCGGGAAGTTGGCGGCCAGCGTCACCAACGCACGCGCCGCCGGCCCGGCCAGCTCCGGGTGCGAGAGCAACTGCGCCAGGGGCTCCACCGCCTCCAGCGAGCTCGTCCGCCCCAGGGCCTGCACCGCCACCGCCTTCAAGTCCACCTCGCCCCAGTCGAGCATCTGCACCAGCTCGGGGACGAAGGTGGCGTCCACCAGCTCCACCAGCACGTGCCCCGCCGCCTCGCGCGCCGGGAAGGAGAGCCGGTCCATGCACGCCAGCAGCTCGCGCCCCGTCTCCGGGCCGAAGTGCGCCAGCGTGCGCATCACCTCCGGCATCAATCGCTCTTCCTGCGCCACCTCCGCCACCAGGGGCGCCAGTTGCGGCTCGCGCAGGGACGCCGCCGCGACGAGCGCTCCGGCCTTCAGCTCGATGTCATCCGACTCCAGCGCGTTGGCCACCCAGCTCACCGCTTCCGGCAGCCGCTTGAGCGCCAGCCGCACCGCCGCTTCCATCTCGGGCCGCAGGGACGGCTCGGCCAGGCCCGCCTGGGTGCCCAGCGCCACGAGCGCCGCCTCGCGGGTGGAGCGCGACTCCGCGCCCAGTCCCCGGCACACCAGCTCCGTGGCCGCCACCTGGGGAATGAGGCCCAGCACCCGGTAGGCGCTGCGCTTGAGCGTCGGATTTCCCAGCAGCCGCACCAGCTCCGGCAGGGGCGGCGGGTGGCGCAGCGTCGCGAGCGACTCCAGCGCGCTCAACTGCAGCAGCGGCTCGGGATCGTACAGGATGCGCTCCAGCGCGCGGGCCGCGACCTTGCCGCCCACCCGGCCCAGCGCCTCCGCGGCGGCCACCCGGACGTTGAGATCCGTGTCCTCCAGCATCGCCTGCACCAGGGCGTCCTCGGCCTGGGGCAGCCCCAGTTGGCCGAGGATGTCCGCGGCGAACTTGCGCTGATCCGGATCCACGTGCCCGAGCAGCCGCACCAACGGCCCCACCGCCTCCGGGCCCATGCCGGCCAGCGACTCGGCCGCCGCGTTGCGCGCGCCCGTCTCGTCCCGCTCGCCGAGCACGGAGATGAGGCGCTCCACCACCTGCTCGCGCCCGGGCACCCGGGTGAGGCCGTCGGCCGCCGCGCGGCGGACCCGCCAGCTCTCGTCATGGAGCCCCGCCACGAGCGTCTCCCGAGCACCCGCGGCGGACACGTCCAGCTCCAGCAGGGCCCGGTAACGCGTCTCCTCGGCGTTCCGCCCCTCCTCACTCATCCGTTCACCCTCCGGCCGCCGTCGCGCACCATCTCCGCCAGCAGCAGTGCCTTCACGTCCAGCAGCAGCTTGAGCCGCTCCTGCCCGCGAGCCTCCGGGGCACGCCGCTCCAGGCCGCGCCGCTCCGGCTCGCGCTTCTCCTGCTTCTCCTGCTCCCGCTTCTCCGGCTCGCCGTACACGCCCACGACGAAGGGCGCCGGGCCCACCGCGCCAATGGCCGGAGCGGGTTTGATCTCACTGCGCCGCAGCCGCACCACCTCGGACACCCGGTCCACGGTGAAGGCCACGCGCCTGCGGCCCAGCCAGCACACCAGCAGCCGCGTCTTGGGGGTGTCCACCGGGGCCTCCACGCCGAGCAGCCGCTTGCGCAAGTCCACCACGGGGATGATGGAGCCGCGCAGGCGGATGACGCCCTCGATGAAGACCGGCGCGCCCCGGATGGGGGTGAGGCGCTGGGGCTGGAGGATCTCCTCCACCCGCATGATGTCCACCGCGTACTCCTCGGGCCCGACGAAGAAGGCGCAAAGCTGGACGAGCGGATCCCTCTCGGCCGCGGCGGACTCGTCGGCGCGGGACTGCGTGAGCTGGGTGAGGACGTTGAAGCGCTGTCTCATGCGAGGGCCTGCCAGATGTCGAGCAGGATGAAGAGTTGCTGTTTGCGCCGCCCGAGCCCCACCACGCAGTCGCGCTCGCCGCCGCCCACGCCGGGAGGGGCCAGCTCCAACATCGAGGGCCGGAGCCGGACCACTTCGGAGACCGAGTCCACCCAGATGCCCGCCAATCCGTCCGCCGTCTGCACCACGATGATGCGCGCGCCGCGCGGAGGCTCCGCCGCTTCCGGGCCCGCCACCAGCGGCGCCTTGTCCGCCAGCCGCAGCTTCACCTTGATGTCGTAGACGGGCAACACCTCACCGCGGAGGTACATCACCCCGAGCAGGTTGGGCGCGGCGCGAGGCACCTCGGTGAGCGGAGGCACCTTCACGATCTCCCGGACGCCGTGGATGGGCACCGCGTAGTGCTCCCCTTCCAGCCGGAAGGCCAGGTACTCCTCGGGGATCTCCTCGGCGACGGGCTCGACCGTTTCATCGGTGCCGGCCACCAGTTCCTGGATGGGGCCGACGTCCTCATCCGGACGGTAGAAGAAGGTGTCGAGAAGGACGGACAGGGAAGGCACGGAACCAAGGATAGCAGCCTCACGGCCGGAGGCATCACGCGCGGCGTCGTTCCAGGCTCATCCCCTCTTCCAGCAAGGCACCGACATCCAGCACCAGGACGGTGCGCCGGTTGGCCAGGTCCGCCGCTCCGGAGATCCCTCGCACGCCCTGCAGGCGGCCACCCAGCGACTTGACGACGATGTCCTGCTGGCCCTGCAGCTCGTCCACGGCGATGCCCAGCCGCTCCTGGGCCAGGCCGGCGACCACCACGAAGTGCCGGTCGTTCTGGCGCTCGGGGTGGCCGAACTGCCGGGCCAGGCGCATCAGGGGCAGCGTGGTGCCCCGGACGTCCAGCACCTCGCGCCGCTCCACGGTGCGGATCTCCGAGGGCTTCACGGACAGGATCTCCAGCACGCTGTTGAGCGGCACCGCGTAGGTGCGCCCGCTCACGCCCACCACCAGGGCGCGGATGATGGCCAGGGTGACGGGCAGCGTGAGGTGGAAGGCCGTGCCCTGCCCGCGCTCGCTCCACACGTCGATGATGCCGGACAGGTTGCCGATGTTGTTCTTCACCACGTCCAGGCCCACGCCGCGGCCGGACAGCTCGGACACGCTGCGGGCGGTGGAGAAGCCCGGCAGGAAGATGAGGTTGAGCAGCTCGCGCCGGCTCATCTCCCGCGCCTGGGCCTCGGTGATGAGGCCCTTGCGCAGGGCCATGTCGCGCACGCCCAGCTCGTCGATGCCCGCCCCGTCGTCGCTCACCTCGATGACGACGTGGTTGCCCTTCTGCTCGGCGCGCAGCGACACGCGCGCCCGCCGGGGCTTGCCCGCCGCCATGCGCGACTCCGGCGACTCCGCGCCGTGATCGATGGCGTTGCGGATGATGTGCATCAGCGGATCACTCAGCTCCTCGACGATGAGCTTGTCCAGCTCCACGTCGCCGCCGCCGATGACGAAGTCGATCTCCTTGCCCGCGTCCCGGGCGATGCGGCGCACCAGCCGGGCCAGCCGGTCGAACACCTGGCCCACGGGCACCATGCGGGCCTCGAGCAGGCCCTGCTGGAGCGCGTCCAGCTTGCGCTCCAGTTGCCGCGTCTCGCGCGACAGCTCCTGCCCGAACAGCTTGCTGGAGAGCATCACCGCGCCCTCCTGCTGCCGCGCGGACTCCACCATGCGCTGCAGGTTGGCCTTGATGAGGAGCAGCTCGCCCACGGTGTTCATCAGCGCGTCCAGCCGGCTGATGTCCACGCGCACCGTCTGGGTGAGCGAGCGCGCCGACTCGTTCTCCAGCCGCGGACCGCGCGGGGAGGCCGGCTCATCCGTCAGCGTGCGCACGGGAGGCCCGGCCAGCTCGAAGCGCGGAGGCGAGGACTCCACCATCCGCATCGTCTCCAGCACCTCCTGCGTGAGCTCCTCCGGGCTGGCCTCCTCGACGGCGCGCAGCTCCGTGACCTTCTGCGTGCGCTCCGTGCCACCCGCGGCGGAAGTCTCCGCGCCGCTGCCCTTGGGGGCCCGCTTCTTGCGCGGCTTCTTGGGCGCGGCGGGCGCCTCGGCGGGAGCGGACTGCCGGAACACCTGGGCCACCGGCTGCGCCGTGAAGGCGGGCGCCGCGGGGGCCTGGGCGCCGCGCACCTTCAGCGCGAAGAGCTGCGCGGGCGTGCCCTGGAGCTTCGCCGCCAGCTCCTGCTCCGCCACCTTGGCGCCGAAGATGAGATCGAACGCGATGCCGGAAGCCCCACCGGGCTCCGACGAGGGCAGCGTGCTGACGACCTCGCCCAGCGGCTTGAGGCGCGAGTTGAGGTCGGCCAGCCCCGTGTCGAAGTCGGACAGGTCGAACGCGGCACGCACGCGGTAGAGGGCCACGCCGCGGCGCACGTTCTCGCGCAGGCGGTGCTCCTCGTACTCGGTGAAGACGGCGCGCACCTGCGCGTCCAGCTCCAGCCGCTCCAACGGATCCTCGTCGACGGCGGCCGCCGTGACGCCCAGGTTCGCCAGCCGCGTGCCCAGCTCCGTCACACGCCCCGACAGCGCGTCCGAGGACACCTCACGCGACGCCTCGGCCAGCAGGGCCTGGAGCACGTCCAGCGCCTCGATGAGCGAGTCCAGCACCTTGTCGTCCAGCGACAGCTTGCCCAACCGCAGCCGGTCCAGCAGATCCTCGGCCTGGTGGGCCAGCTTCGAGATGCGCTCCTGGCCGAAGAGCGCGGACAGCCCCTTGAGCGAGTGCGCGGCCCGGAAGATGCCGTTGATGAGATCCGGGTCCGGGTCCGTGCCGCGCTGTTGATCCAGCACGAGCAGGTCCTTGCCCAGGGCCTCGAGGATTTCGGTCCCCTCGGCGACGAACTCCGCGAGTGCTTTTCCGGCCTGGTTCACGCGAGCTTGAGGTAGCGGCGCACGAGCCCTTCCAGGCTCTGTGGCGAGAAGGGCTTGACGAGGTACTCCGCCGCGCCGAGCGCCAGCCCGCGGTCGCGATCCTTCTCACGGCCCTCGGTGGTGACGATGAACAGCGGCGTGTCGCGGTAGTTCGGGTTCTTCTTGACGAAGTTGATCAGCTCCAACCCGTTGATGTCCGGCATGTTGATGTCGGTGATGATGAGATCGAACCGGTGCCGGGGCAGGAGCTTGAGGGCCTCGAAGCCGCTGCTGGTGACGATGGCCTCCAGACCGGAGATGGACTCCACCGTCGCGGCGATCAGCTCGCGCGATGCCTTGGAGTCCTCCACGATCAGGATCTTGAACTTCATGGGTTGGGAACCGGCCCTCCATCGTAGCAGAACGGAGGGCGGCGGCGAGCCTCAGCCCTTGCGTCCCGGCAGACGGCGCGCCAGTTCCTTGTCCGCCAGGACGGCGACCTTCTTCCCCTTGAAGGCGGGGAGGAACTTGTCCGACAGGGCGGAAGCCCGGGTGGCCTCGTCCAGCGCGCCAGTTCCGGGGATTTCCAGGGCCACGGCTTCCACCTTCGCCCGGGCGAGCACCTGGCCGGCATTGGCGAGCGCCTCGCCCAGCGAGGAGGCATCCAGGCCCTTCCTGCGCCCCAGGCCGATGACGAAGATGCGGGGCACGGGGAAGCGGCCGTCGGTGGGCAGCAGGAGGGAGTCGTCGCGGGCGCCCACGAAGAAGCCGGACTGGAGCACGCGCGACAGGGCGCCGCACAGCCGCCAGTCCACGTAACCGGCCGAGCCCGGCAGGGGCCGGTCGTCCTCGCCGACGAAGAGGCAGAGCGCGTCCACCCCCTCCAGCGAGTCCAGGCCCTGCAGGTTGGCATCGCAGGCGGCGACGTTCACTGCTTCCCCAGCGCCGCGGCCACGCGGTCCAGCAGGCCGTTGACGAAGGCGCTGGACTCCTCGGTGCCGAAGTTCTTGCCCAGCTCCACGGCCTCGTTGAGCGACACCTTCTTGGGGATGTCCGGGCGGTACTTCAGCTCGAAGACGCCCAGGCGCAGCACGTTGCGGTCGATGCGCGACATGCGATCCAACCGCCAGTTGTGGCTGTGCTGTTCGATGAGCCGGTCGATCTCCGCCCGGTTCCCCATGACGCCGTCGACGAAGCTCGCGGGCGAACTTCACCGCCTCGGCCTCCTTGTGGACCTCCTCGGTGGCGGCCCACGCGGACTCCAGGGCCTCGTGGACGGACCCGGGCGTCATCTCCAGTTGATAGAGCGCCTGCAGCGCGCGCTCCCGTGCGGTTCTCCGAGCGCCCATGGCTAGCCCTTCTTCCCGTCCGCGGCCAGCGTGGTGGCCAGCTTCACGTGGAGGTTGACCATCTCGATGCAGGCGGCGGCGGCCTCTGCGCCCTTGTTGCCGGCCTTCACGCCGGCCCGGTCGATGGCCTGCTCCACCGTGTCGCACGTGAGCACGCCGAAGGTGACGGCCGCCTGCGCGTTGAAGGCCACGTTGCCGATGCCCTTGGCGCACTCGCCCGCCACGTAGTCGAAGTGCGGGGTGCCGCCGCGGATGACGGCGCCCAGGGTGATGACACCCACGTAGGCGCGCGACTCCGCCACGCGCCGCGTCAGCGCCGGCAGCTCATAGGTGCCGGGGCAGCGGAAGACGTCGATGTCGCCGTCGGCCACTCCATGGCGCACCAGCGTGTCCACCGCGCCCTTCACCAGCTCCTCGGTGATGAACGCATTGAAGCGGGCCACGCAGATGGCGAAACGGCCCTTGGGAGGAAGAAAGTCACCTTCGATGTAGCGAGGCATGTGCGGCCCCTCTCTACACCAGCCACCCGGCTGGCGTCCTTACAGAGTTTTCCTACGGGGGGGACGGCGAGCGGCCACCCGCCGCACCGGCTCGGCGGACAGGGTGAGCGGAATCTGCTCCACCACCTCCAGCGAGTAGCTCTCCAACCCCACGATCTTCTTGGGATTGTTGGTGAGCAGGCGCAGCCGGGACAGCCCCAGGTCCTTGAGGATTTGAGCCCCCACGCCGAACTCGCGCAGGCGCGTCTGATCGTTGTTGCCCGGCACCGCCTCCTCGTTGGAGACGTGGGTGCACTGCAGGCGGTTCTTCGGGGGCACGTCGCGCTGGAGGAAGATGACCACCCCGCGCCCCTCCTTTTCGATCCGCTGGAAGGCCTGCTCGAGCTGGCTGCCGCAGTCACACCCGGCGCTGCCCAGCAGGTCTCCCACGAGGCAGGCCCGGTGGACGCGGGTGAGCACGGGCTCGCGGCCGGAGATGTCGCCCTTGACGAGGGCCACGTGCACCGCGCTGTCCACGTCGCTGCCGTAGGTGTAGGCCCGGAAGGAGCCCTGCCCGCGGCGCTCCAGCGTCGTCTCGGCGAGGCGCTTGACGAGCCGCTCACGCTCCAGCCGGTAGCGGATGATGTCGGCCACGGACAGCAGCACCATCTTGTGCTTCCGGGCGAACTTCACCAGGTCCGGCCGGCGGGCCATGGTCCCATCCGGGTTCATGATCTCGCAGATGACGCCTGAGGGCGAGAGGCCGGCCAGGCGCGCCAGATCCACGCTGCCCTCGGTCTGGCCGGTGCGCACGAGCACCCCGCCATCGCGGGCGCGCAGCGGGAAGATGTGGCCGGGGCGCGCGAGGTCGCTCGGCTTCGCGTCGGGGGCCACCGCCACCTGGATGGTGTGGGCGCGGTCCGCGGCGGAGATGCCGGTGGACACGCCCTGGGCGGCCTCGATGGAGACGGTGAAGGCCGTCTGGAAGGACGAGGTGTTGTCCTGCACCATGAGGGGCAGGTTGAGCCGGCGGATGCGCTCCTCGACGAGCGACAGGCAGATGAGCCCGCGCCCGTGGGTGGCCATGAAGTTGATGGCCTGCGGCGTCACCTTCTCCGCCGCCATGACGAGGTCTCCCTCGTTCTCGCGGTCCTCGTCATCCGTGAGGATGACCATGCGCCCCTTGCGGATCTCCGCGAGCGCCTTCTCCACCAGGGAGATGCTGTCCGACTCGTGCTGCCTGCCACCGCGCGCCATTGCGTCCTGGCCTTTCCTTCGAATCATCCGCCGAAACCGGCCGCCTTGATGACCGCCTCGGAGAGCCCGCCACCCGGGCCCTGGCGCAGCGACACCAGCCGCGCCACGTACTTGCCAATCATGTCCCCCTCCAGGTTCACCCGCTCGCCCACGGACTTGGCGCGCAGCGTGGTGCGCTCCTGCGTCTCCGGGATGAGCTGCACACTGAAGCGGTCCACCCCCACCGTGTTGACGGTGAGGCTGATGCCGTCGATGGCCACCGAGCCCTTCTCGATGAAGAAGGGCGCCAGCGCCTCGGGAAGCCGGAAGACCATCACCCACGAGCCGCCCTCGGGCCGCGTCTCCAGCACCTCGCTGACGGCGTCCACGTGCCCGCTGACGAGGTGGCCGCCCAGCCGGTCGCCCAGCGCGAGCGCCCGCTCGAGGTTGACGCGCGAGCCCGGCGCCACCGCGCCCAGCGTGGTGCGCCGCAGCGTCTCCGGGGCCGCCTGCACGCGGAACGAGTCCCCGCCGCGCTCCACCACGGTCAGGCAGGCCCCATCCACGGCGATCGACTCGCCGAGCGCGAAGTCCTTCGCGCCCAGCGCCGTGCGGATCCACACGTCCGTCATGCCGCCGGGGATGACGCGCTCCACCACACCGATGTCCTGGATGAGTCCGGTGAACATTTCGGGCAGGCTTATAACGGATCCCGGCCCGCGATTCCGCTGCTTCCCCGATGGCCCTCCCCTACCGGGCAGGCAGCCTCACCGGCCCCATCAATCCGGTTGCCGGGGCCGGGACCCACGAGGTCTCGTGGCGTCATTCCGGCCCTACCTGTCGGGTGACCTCCAACCCCCGCTTTCGCTCGGAGAATCACCCACTGTTCTGCATCGGTGTGGCATGGATTCTGCCTCTGACTTCTCTCGACATCCCAATCAACCGGGACTACTTTCCTGAGCCATGACCGGATCGGGCACTCCTGTGACGACACCCGCGGAAAGCACCGCGCGGACGGCTGACCTCAACCCCGTCAGCCCCGAGAACATGCTGAACCCCATCCCGTTCTACCGGACGCTGCGGGAGACCGATCCGGTGCACTGGGCGCCCGAGGTCCACGGCTGGTTCCTCACCCGGCACGACGACGTGATGAACAGCTTCCGGGACGCGCGCTTCAGCGCCAACCGCGTCAGCCTGATGGAGCAGCAGCTCCAGGGCCTGGATCCGTCGCTGCTCGAGCACTTCACCGGCAACATCAAGCTGCAGATGATGATGTACGACGGGCGGGATCACATCCGCATGCGCCGTCAGGCCAACCCGAGCTTCACGCCCCAGGCGCTCGATAGCTGGCTGCCCGCCATCCGGCGCACCATGCACATGCTGCTGGACCGGGTGCAGAAGGACGGCCAGATGGACTTCGTGCCGTCCGTCTCCTACGAGCTGCCCCCGCGCGTCATCGGAGAGCTGTTCGGCATGCCTCAGGAGGAGCACGAGCTGCTCCTGCAGTGGGCCGCCCCCATCGCCGAGTTCGGCGGCCTCACGGTGGGCATGGACGTGGTGACGATGGCCAAGAAGGCCGACACGGCCATGAAGGAGTTCGCGGCGCACATGACGGCGCTCGCCGAGAAGCGCCGCCACGAGCCCGGCCAGGATCTGCTCAGCCAGATGATGCACGGGCATGATCCCAGGATGGGGCCCGGCATGACCATGGAGGAGCTGGTGGCCAACGCCATCCTCATGCTCAACGCCGGGCACATGACCACCACGGATCAGCTCAGCAACTTGATCCATGATCTGCTGACGCACCCGGAGCAGCTCCGGCTGCTCCAGCAGGATCCCAAGCTGCTGTCGGCGGCCGTGGAGGAGTCGCTGCGCTACCGCCCGGCGGTGCCCTTCCACTACCGGATCGTCGGCGAGGAGATGCAGCTCCGCGGCAAGACGCTGCGCAAGGGAGACGTGGTCTTCATGGGCATCGCCGCCGCCAACAGGGATCCGGCGGTGTTCTCCGAGCCGGATCGCTTCGACATCACCCGCGACCACCTCCACCAGAAGCACCTGACGTTCTCCTTCGGCCCGCACCACTGCCTGGGCGCGGGCCTGGCCCGGCGCGAGCTGGAGATCGCCCTCGAGGTGCTCCTGCAGCGGATGCCCGAGCTGCGGTTGGATCCGGAGCGGCCGCCGCGGCACAAGTGCAGCAGCCTCATCTTCCGCGGCTTCGACTCCATGCACGTGCGGTGGTGAGCGCGTCAGGCGCCCCGGGTCCCCGCCGGAGCGCCCGCCGTGACGCTCAGTCCTCCGCGAGCGCCAGCGCCAGCATTGCGCTCAGCTCGAAGGCGCGATCCATGCGGAAGGGGCAGTACAGCGCCTTGCCGATCCACAAGGGCTCCTGGTTCAGGACGAACGGACGGTAGTTGCTCCGCAGGTACTTGTTGGCCCGCGCCAGCGCGCCGTGGATGCGCTCCTCGTGGAGGCCCTTGCCTCGCAGCGAGTGGAGCACGAGCGCCGCGAAGGCGGTCTCCACCGTCGTCGTGTGGCCGGCGGCGCCCCAGCCGCCGTCCTGCTTCTGCTCATCGAGCAGGGTCTCGACGGAGTTGCGCATCAGGTGGGGATCCGGAATGGAGAGCATCACCTGGGCCGTCGTGTAGAGCCAGGAGATCTGCCACTTGTCCAGCAGCCAGCGGCCGTCCGCCGCCCGCATGTCGAGCATGGCGCGCACCCACTGCTCCGTGTTCTCGCCCACGAGGTTCAACGCCATCACCGCGTGCGCGGTGGTGGTCAGCGAGGGGTGCGTCTCCTGGGGATAGGTGAAGAAGTGCTGCCCACGCTCGTACTGCCTGAGGATCTTCATGTCCGCGGGCCGCTTCGCGGCCTTGAGGACCGCGAGGACGACGGCGGTGTCGTCCCCATCGGGCATGAAGTACTTCGTGAAGCCGATGCCGCCGCGGGAGAGCGCCTTCTCGAGCACGTCGAGGTGCTTCTGCACATTCTCATCATCCGCCAGCAGCGGGTGATCCAGCAGGCCGGCGCACAGCACCGCGAACAGGCCCCACCCCTGCTCCATCAGATCGATGCGCCAGGTGGCGGGCACCACGCCCGGAAGGCGGACATCCGTGCCCGCCTCGGAGGCCTTCAGGTACCGCCGCGCCCGGGCGACGTGCTCTTGCAGCTCGGGACGATCCTTGGCCAGGTCGATCCAGGCGGCGGTGGCCGCGGGGCACGGCCCGATACCGCCGTCCGGATCCATCAGCGCGGGATCCGGCTCCGTGCCCCACCCCTCGAAGGTGAGGGCCGGCGGGGTGCCGGGGAAGAACTGCTTCAGCCGGCCGAGCTTCTCGCGGCGCCGCTTGCCATCCTCGATGACGGCGGCGTACTGGTCCACCGGGACGTCCAGGCCCAGGTCCACGGCGGCATCCAGCAGCCGCGGCAGGTTCATCTCCACGCCCACCAGGAGATCCTCGGGCAGCACCGTCCAGTAGGGGCGCTGCTGGCGGATGAACTCCAACCCGCGCTCCACGGCCCGCTTCGCCCGCTCGTCCTTGCCCCGCACGTGCAGGGCGAGCACGGCGGCGAGCGTCGGCATGTCGCGCGCGCGCAGCACCTTGGGGTTGTCCCAGCCACCATCGGCGTGCTGCTGCTGCAGCAGCCACTCCACGGCCGCCTCGGGACCCTCTTCCGGAGGGGCCAGGCGCACCACCATGGCCGTGTCGTAGACGGAGCCATTGGACAGCCCGCCGTCCTTGCCGAGGTCCGCGATCAGTCCTCGCAGATCCTCCAGGATGATCTTCGCGGCAGGCGTCAGGGCCTTGGAAGCCCCTGACGGGTTCTGATCAGGATTGAGAGGAAGTGCCTGCGTCGAGCTCATTGCCATCCTGCCTCACGAGAACGTGGTGATAGTCGTGGTGGGTATAGAAGTCGCAAACGAAGGCCACGAGGTTGATCATGAAACGCTCGGGGAGCATCGTCTGCGTCTTCTCTCTGCTCTCGGGACCGCCCAGTTCCATGCAGCGCTTCACCGTGAGGGAGAGCTTGTCCTGCACCGCCTCACGGGCGAGCGCCAGGGCCGCCGCCGCATCGGGCGCCTTGCCGTCCTTCAGGAGCACCTGCTGCACGATTCCCAGGGCGTTGAGCTTCCCCTGGGCGAAGCTCCTTCTCGTAGGTCCGGAGATCGTTGGCCAGACGCACGCAGATGGCCACCTGATGCGCCATCTCGAGGAGCCGCGGCAGGTGGGAGCGGATCGACGGATCATCGATCGCGCTGATCATGCACAGGCACACGGGGATGACGCCGGTGGTCTGCAGGGCGCCCTTCTCGAGGTACTCCTCGAGGCTCGGGAACGAGGGCCGCGACGCATCGGAGGAGCCGGCGCTCCAGAGCGCCTCGGCCCGGCATGCCGCTCAGCCCCTCCTCGAGGGCCCTGGCCAGCTCCGGGCTCAACGTCTCGAAGATCGGGTACTGGCGCAGCAGGCCCCGCAGGTCGCTCAGCGCCTCGAGCAGGGGCGCGAGCCGCTCATCCCCCTGGGTGTCGATGGCGTCCTGGCGGCCGGGCGAGAACAGCGCGTGGAGGCCCACGAGCTTGCCCCACTGGGCGGACGAGGTCAGCCCGTGCTCATCGGTCAGCTCGTCCACGACGAAGAACCAGGTGCCCATGCACGTGGCGGGCATCAGCCGGGACACGTCGAGGAACGGGGCCGCGGCGGCCAGGGTCAGGCAGAGCTGCTTGGCCCGGGCGTTGCGCATGATGTCGCGGCTCGTCGTCAGCGAGATCATGCGATCGTGGCGATCCATCCACGGGCGCAGCGCGGCGGAAGCTCCTGGGTGAGCGCGAAGACGTGCGCGCCCTTGTCGGGCAAGCCCTCGAGGTACTTGCTCCGAAGGGCGCTCTCTTTTGAGAAGACATGGGGCTCCGAGGGGGGGAACGCCGCCGGCGATCAGGAGGCGAGCGCCATGGCGGCCCTGCGCCGGTTCACCTTGAGCAGGAACGGAGAAGGCGCGAGCGTCGACGCCGTCAGCGGGCGCACGGGCTGGTCGGACACGAGCGAGAAGCTCACGTTCTGGCACATGTGCGCCACCGTGAGCTGCATCTCCATCAGCGCGAAGTGCTGGCCGATGCAGACGTGGGGCCCGCTGCTGAAGGGGATGTACACGCCGCGCGGCAGCTTCTTCTCGTTCTCGGGCGTGAAGCGCTCCGGATCGAAACGCTCCGGATCCGGGAAGTACTCCGGATGCCGGTGGATGACGTACGGGGAGATGAGCAGGACCTGCCCCTTGCGCAGCCCGTAGCCCTCGACCTCGATGTCCTCCGTGGGCTCGCGGCCGAAGATGTTCGCGGGCGGGAACAGCCGCATCGACTCCTTGATGACCTGGAGCGTGTACGGCAGGCGGGGCAGGTCCGCATGGGTCGGAAGCCTTCCGCCCAGCACACTGTCCAGCTCGGCATGGAGCCGGGCCTGGATGTCCGGGAACCGGGCCAGCGCCAGCCACAGCCAGGACAACGCGTTGGAGGTGGTCTCGTGGCCGGCCAGGTAGAGCGTCAGGGCCTGGTCCAGCAGCTCCTCCGAGGTCAAGCCGACCCCGTCCTCGTCCTTGGACAGCAGGAGCATGGAGAGCACGTCGCCCTTGTCGCCGCGCTCGCGGCCCAGGGCGATCAGGCTCTGGGCCCGGCCGCGCATGAACGCGATGGCCTCGCGGACCAGCTTGTTCTTCGGCGTGGGCACGGACAGCGGGAGCCGGAGCGGGTTGGCCGTGCTCTCGGCGATGAACTCCGCGACGGTGCGCAGGGCCTCGAAGAAGCTGTCCTCCTCGTTGATGTCCATGAGGAAGACGGCCTTGGCGATCATGTCGCGCGTCAGCCGGTGCGTCACCGCGATCATGTCCACGTCCGCACCATCCGCGAGGGTGCGCTGGGCCTCGTCGGTGAGCGTCACCATCTGCTCGCAGTAGCCGTTGAGCCGCTTGGGCGTGAAGGCCGGAGCCATGATGCGGCGGATCTTCCGGTGCCGCTCCCCGTGGATGGCCGGCAGCGCGGTGCGGCCGAGCACCGGGGTGAAGTTCTTGGCGAAGGACTCCGGGCTGAAGACCGCGGCCTTCTCGGACAGCACCACGTGCAGCATCTTGGGGCTGTTGACGAGATAGAGCGGCATGGGCCCCACCCGGAACTCGCCGAACTCGCCACACTCCCGGGCCACCCGCAGCGGCAACCCCATGCGGTCGTCCTTGAAGGCCGACCAGCTCCCAACCAACAACGGCTCACGGAAACGGGGAACGGGCTTGTACGGGGGGGGCATGGCGGATTCCGGGGGGTGTGGGGGGGAGGGACGGACTCAGTTGCTTTCCACGGAGGTTCCGCGAGCCACCGGCCGGGGGGCGGTGGACGACCGGCTCTCGCCCGACATGGCCGCCACCTTGTCCGTCACGTTGCGCACGAGATCCAGGGCCTCGTCGGAGGTGCGGAGCTGCACCATCGTCTGATCCATCAGGCGCGACAGGTCGTTCACCGCCTGGAAGATCTGGGTGATGCCCGTGTTCTGCTGGGTCACCGCCGCGGTGATCTGCCGCACGGAGGCCGCGTTGTCGCGGACGATGCCGGACAGCTCGGTGATGTTGTTACCGAACTCGCGCACCTGGATGAGGCTGCTCTCCACCTTCTCCGAGCCCTTCTCGGTCATGCTCACGGTGGTGCGGATGGCCGTGCTGATGTCCTGGAGGATGGAGCGGACGTTGTTGGTGGCGCGGATGGACTGATCGGCCAGGGTGCGGATTTCACGCGCGACGACGCCGAAGCCCTTGCCGTGCTCGCCGGAGCGCACGGCCTCGATGGCGGCGTTGAGCGCCAGCATGTTGGACTGGTCGGCCAGGTCCTTCACCGTGGTGGTGATGCTGGCGATCTGCCGGGTGCGCTGATCCAGGTTGCGGATCTGCCGGGCCATCTCCTTCACCTGCTCGCCAATCTCCTGCAGGCCGTTGAGGCTCTGCTGGATGGCGGCCTCGCCCGCGCGGCTGATCTGATCGGCCTTCTCGGTCTGCTGCAGGATGCCCTCGGCCTTCTGGGCGGTGAGCGCGGAGGTCTGCTTGATCTCCTGGGCGGTGACCTGCGTCTCCTGGAGGGCCGTGGCCTGATGGGTGAGCGCCTCGGTCTGCTTGCTGGTGGACAGGCCGAGCTGCTCGGCGGAGCGGCGCAGGGCGTGGGCGGACTCACCCAGCGAGGCGGAGAAGGCCTTGAGGCGGCCGAACGCCTTGGCGGTGGCCGCGGCCAGGTCGCCGATCTCGTCGGTGGACACCCACTCGGGGAGCTTGGGCTCACCGGAGGCGAGGGCCTCCACGGTCGTCTGCACGCTCTGGGCGGCCTCGGTCTGGTACCGGGAGAGCTGCCAGGCCGAGAAGGCCGCGCTCACCAGCAGGTAGGAGCCCAGCAGGCCCAGGGGAAGCAGCGCATCGCTGACCATCTTCGCCACGGCGCCGTCGAGCAGGGAGAGGAACTGGTCGGGGGTCACCGGGCCCAGCATCTGCTCACGCAGGTGCAGGAAGTTGTTGTACCCCTCGCGCAGCAGCACGCTCGTGACCGTGGCGATGGTGCAGGCCACGAAGACGCCGAAGGCGTACGGCAGGTACCAGCGCTGACGCACCCAGAAGATGCCGCTGCCCTGCGGAATGGCCTCGGGGTTCTTGTGGAACTCCGCGAGGGCATAGGGACGCAGGATGCGCTCCCAACCCGGACGCAGCTGGATCATCAGCAGGAAGACCAGCAGCGAGACGACGACGAGCGTCCAGGGAATCAGCCACAGGTTCTTGCCGAAGCGAACGACCGGCGCGGCCGTCACCGTGAGGATGGAGAGCACGGACCCGATGGCCAGGCCGACCTCCATCTGGCGGGGAATCTTGAGGATGCGCTCCAGGCGCGCACTGGCGCGCTCACCGGGATTGGTGGCGAAGGCGTTCTCCACCAGCTTCTTGATGAAGACGTAGGGTCCCACGGCCGCGAAGAGCGTGCCGGCGACGGGCAGGGCCCAAATCAACAACCAGATGGCCTCGTCCTTGTTGAGGCCGGTGATCAGCCCCACCATGTAGACCAGCGCGGGAAAAACCGTATAGGAGTTCGAGTTGGCGGCGATGACCAGCCGCACGGGGAGCTTCTTGAGATCAGCCTGCTCGAGGGAGGACATGGGAATCAGGCTCCTGCGGTGACGTCAGAGGGCGACGGGACCGCGCGGTCATGAACGGGACGGGCGGGGAGAAGGGGGAGAGGGCGGAGGAGAGTGGCCATCCGGGAAGCCGGCGCGGCCCGTGGAGTACGCGGGCCGGTGCTGTGGTCACGACCGGGCATGTCGAGATCAGGTGGAAGAGTCTAGTTGGAGCGCCAACCCACTTGGAAGGGCTCGGAGTTGACGTGTCCCTAGCAGTGCCGTCCGTGTGTTTCTTCCATCCCAGCAAGATTCCTACCTCGTCCTACGGAAAGTTCCGTGTGCACTCTAGCAGTGCACCTGCTGGAGGAAAAGAAGCGGCCAGACCCCCTGGGTTTCCCTCATTCAGAGGGCGGATTGTGCTCGGGGACGCGCAAGTTTCCACTGCTGGTGCACAACGGAGCGGGTTGGGCGCCTGGAGAGCGGGCGTGCGGCTTCATGTGAAACGGGCGGAGTTGCCAACGGGCGCGGGCTCCGCTCACCGCGTGCGGCGCGAGGAGCATTGCCGTCCATCAACCGCTCCTGGCAAGGTCGGGCGCCGCAAGCCCATGCCTCTCTCCCAGCAGGCCAGAGCGCGCCTCGCGGTGGTGGCCACCGCCTTCGCCCTCCCCCTCCTCTACTTCCACCGGGCGGCCTTCTCGGAGAAGATCTTCGCCTCGCGCGACATCCTCCGGGTCTACTACCCGCTGGGGAGTTCCGGGCCGAGCGGGTGCCGCGGCTCCAGTTCCCGGACTGGTACCCGTACAACGCGTTGGGTCAGCCCTACCCGGGCATGCTCATCTCCGGGGCGTTCCACCCCGGCCAACCTGCTCTACCTGCTGCTGCCCGTGGGGACGGCGCTCAAGGTCATCACCCTGCTCTCCTACGTGGCGGCGCTGGGCGGTACCTACCTCTTCGCCCGGCTCTGGGGCCTGGGCCGGTGGGCGGCGCTGCTGGCGGGGCTCACCTACGCGCTGTGCGGCTACATGGTGGGCATCAGCAACAACCTGCTCTACCTCATGGCGGCCAGCACCTTCCCCTGGGCCCTCTGGGGCGCCGAGCGCTTCCTGCGTGCGCCCTCGGCGGGCCGTGCCACCGCCGCCGCGCTGCCGCTGAGCCTCGTCCTCCTCAGCGGGGATGCCCAGAGCTTCGCCCTGTGCAACGGCCTGCTGCTGGTGCTCGTGCTGCTGCGCCCGGATCGCGCGGGCGCGCTGCGGACCGCGCCCGGGCCGGCCTGCTCATCGTGCTCGGCGCGCTGCTGTCCCGGTGCAAATCCTCCCCGTCCTCACCACGGTGAAGAACGCCTGGCCCAGCGCCCCGACGCTCCAGTGGGCCACCTACTTCTCGTTCCATCCCCTGCGGCTGCTCAACTCGCCCTCGGGGCGCTCTACCTCGACCCGGAGTCGGGGACGGCGGCCTCCAGCGTGATGGCCGATGAGCTGTTCAAGTCGGGCATGGGGGGCTTCTGGGTGTCCTCGGTGTACATGGGGCTCCCGGCCGTCCTGCTGCTGGGAGGCGCCCTGTGGATATGGCGTCGCCACCCGCTGACGTGGAAGGTGTCCGCGTCACGCTCGCCATCCTCGCCCTGACGATGGCGCACAGGTGCCGCTCTACCGCTGGTTCTACGTCGATTCCCCTCTGGAACGCCTTCCGCTACCCGGAGAAGCTGCTGCCCTACATCCTGTTCCCGTGCGCCCTCGGCGCGGGGGCCGGACTGGAGGCCGTCCTGCGCGAGCCCTCCGTGGCACGGCGCCTCGCCCGGGCCGGGTTCGTCCTCGCGGGGGTCTGCGGGCTGCTCGCGCTGGGCGAGTCGCAACTGCGGCTGTTCTCCCGTGGGGTGCTCCATTCCCTCTGGAAGAGGGCCATCCCACCATCCTGGAGGTGCTCCACGGCAACTTCATCCAGGCCGCCGGGGTGGGCGCCATCACGCTCGGCCTCATGGGCGTGGTGCTCGCGCGAGCCCCCCCCGGCCCGGTGCGCGGCGGCCATCCTCGGGCTCCAGTTCGCCGTCCTCTACCAGGCCAACGAGGGCTCCTACCATGTGACCTTCACGGACGTGCTGGAGCAGCCCACCTCCTTCGTGGAGCTCATCCTGAAGCGGGAGGCGGACGCGAGCCCGGTGCGGCCGCGTGTCTTCGGGGGCGCGGAAATCTCCGCCGCGCCACGTGCCCGAGGGACTCCATCCCGTGGACCTCATGTCCCTCAACTTCGCCGTGGGGCTCCGCGGGACACGCCCGCCCCTCTGGCACCTGGAGAGCGCCGGGCCCTACCTCCCCGCCGCCTCCCGGCGCATGGCCGGGCTGCTCTACACCCCCGACTCCGCCAGCCTCTGGGTGGGACGCCTCTCCCGGCCTCTACCACGTGCGCTACCTGGCCCTGGATGCGCGGGCCTGTCGGCGAATCTCCGGCGACCGGGAGGTCATCCTCGCCAAGGAGCCCCGCGTGGGGGCGGGCGTGGTGCTGCTGCGCAATCCCAACGCGCTGCCTCGTGCCTATCTGGCCACGCCCGTCTGCGTGCCGGACGAGCCCGCCGCGCGTGCCCTCGTGCTCTCGCGCTCCTTCCGCCCCGGCCAGCGGGCCGTCTCGAGTGCCCGCCCGGCACGCCTCGCGACGAGTCACCTCCCGCCGCGGGAGAGCCCGGCCAGGTGCGCGTCGTCCACTACACGCCGAGGTCCGTGAAGGGTCGAGGTGGAGGCACGCACCCCGGCGGCCCTGGTGCTCAACGACGCCTTCTACGACGGGTGGAGCGCGACCCTGGACGGACAGCCCACGCCCGTCCTGCCCGCCAACCTCGCGGTGCGCGGGGTGCGGGTGCCCGCGGGCACCCACCGCGTCTCCTTCACCTACCGCACTCCGCGGCTGGGGCTCGGGGCGCTCCTCTCCCTCGGCACCCTGGGGCTGCTCGGGCTCGCGGTGCTCGTGGAGCGCCGGAGGCGGGCTCAGGCCTTCTTCGGGCCCTCGAGGTAGCCCACCATCGCCTCCAGGTCCGAGACGATAGCCGTCTGAAGCTGCCCAGCATGAGCCGGCCGAACAGCTCCAGGAGGAACCCCATCCCGCCAATCTCCGCCTCCATCGTCAGGGCCGTCTTCCCGCCCGCGGGCTCGAGCCGGTACCGGAAGCGGTAGTGCCCGCGCTTCGAGCTGCCCTGCGTCCCATCCACGTACAGCTCGACCAACTTGTTGGGCTCGAGGCCGGTGACCTCGAAGGTTCGCTGGCCTCCCTGCCGAACATGCGCCGCGTCTCGCGCCACTTCGTCCCCACCCCGAACTTCCCGGGCGAGAGCTTCTCGATGCCCACCAGGTTCGGCATCCACTTGCTCGCGGCATCCAGGTCCTTCAAGGCACTGAAGACCCGCTCCGGCGACGCGGCGATCCTCGCGCACGGTGAACTCGATGGGCATGTGTCCTCTCCGCCAACAGGGACCGGGCACCCTACCGGCCCCGCGCGGACGGGCTCAAGTCCCGTCTCAATCCATCAACCGGTGGAGGCTGAGATCCAACCGGCTGCGCACCAGGCCCAGCAGGCTCTCCAGCTCGGAGCCCTAGAGCTTCAGCCGGGAGGCCAGCTCCCCCGGGTGAGCCTCAGCAACCGCTCGCGGGCCTGCATCACCCGGCGCGCGATGCTGGAGCGGGGCTCGCCGTACATCGTCGCGAGCCGGTCCATGGTGAGGCCATGGATGTGGTGCAGGCGCAACAGGGCCCGCTCCCGCTCGGGCATGACGGCCAGGGCCGTGCGCAGCGCGGTGACGAGCGCCTGGCGTGAGTCCTCCTTGAGGACCTCCTTCTCCGGGTCATCCGGCGCAGCCTCCGCGCGAGCGTCTCCGGCGGCTCGTCGAAGAGGCCCCTGGCGCTCGTCCTGGCTCGCCAGCTCGCCCACGATGCGCACCCCGATGATGCGCACCCAGGCCAGCAGCGGTCCCCGGCCCGAGTAGTCGGCGATCCTCGGAGGCGTTCGCCCCGGCCCAGCAGCAGCCGCTGGCGCATCACCTGCAGCACCTCGTCCACGGTGGACGCGGAGACCTGCCCCAGCCGCGCGGGCACCTTCTGGAGACCTGCTGCTCGAAGGCGAGCAGGGCCTGGCGCTCCCCCACCGCGAGGCGCACGCGAGGTACAGATCGGCCCCATGGAGCTGGCGCAGCACCTCGGTGACACCTTCCGCGGGCAGGTGCCGCGCCAGGTGCCGCACGAAGGTCTCCGCCGTCGAGCGAGACGGCGGGCCACGCTCCCCTCCCCTTCTCCAGCAGCTCCCGCAGGAGCGTCTCCAGGCCCTCCGCTGCCTGCAGTCGGGCGCTCCGTGGGCGCACCTGGGCCGGCCCGCAGCACCGCGAGGAAGTCCGCTCTCCCGGGGCTCGCTCATGGCGTCCCCGCCTTCTGGGCCACCAAGGACGGAGCCGGGTGCCGCTCCTGCCAGTCCATCACCTGCTTCAGCTCCAGGCGCGCCCGCGTGCCCAGGCGGGACATCTGCACCCGGGCCTCTTCCGCCAGCGCGGCGGCACGCGCCAGCCCACGGCGGGCTCCCGCTCTCCGAGGGCCCGGGCCAGCAGGAAGGAGCCCCAGGCCTCGTCAAGCGAATCCCTCGGGGCCCGCGCGTGGACCCGCCGGGCGCGCTCGAGCAACGGCGCGGCCTGCTCCGCGTCACCAACGCCCGCCGGGCCTCGGCGATGCACGTGGAATCCGCCGCCATGTCCGGCGTATCCGTCCCCTGCACCTGCTCATCGTTCCCCAGGGCGCGCTGGCAGTACTCGAGCGCCTTCTGGGGCGAACCCGCCGTCAGCTCGAGCCGGGCCAGGGGCAGCAGCGCGTTGTTGACCGTGGCGCTGTCCGGGCCGTTCTCCTTCTCCCACAGCCGCAGGGCGCGCAGCAGGTGGCGCCGCGCCTCGTCGAGCTGGCCCATCCGGTGCTGGACGAGCCCCAGGTACATCAGCGGCGCGGCGGTCCGCGGGGAGTCCGGACCCAGCGCGCGCTGGATGCGCTCCAGGGCCTGCCGCTGGTAGCCGAGCGCCTCCTCCAGATTCTGGGCGTCGTCGGCCACCATCCCGAGCGCGCAGGCGCGGTCGGCGGTCTTTGGGGTGGTCCGGGCCCTTGCTGCGCTCGAAGATGGCGAGCGCCCGCTGGAGGTACTGCCGGGCCTCGTCCAGCCGGCCCTGAGCGCGCAAGGCCGCGCCGAGGTTGTTGAGCGGGGGGCCGAGGCTGGGATCGTCCGGGGAGCGCGACGTCT